>CAWIWS010000030.1:0-72061 GCA_963839865.1 uncultured Acidobacteriota bacterium | reverse complement strand
TGGCTCGATCGCCTTGTCGCGGGCCCGGCGCGCGCGCGGCTGGTGGCGGCGCTCGAGGGATGGCAGGTGGGACGCCTGACGGTGCACCTGCCCGACGGGACGATGGCCGTGGCCGGCGACGCGCGCGCCGAGCCGCACGCCACGCTGTGGATCGAGCGCGACGCGTTCTTCCGCAAGTTCGCGCTACGCGGCGACCTCGGCGCGGGCGAGTCCTACATGGACGGCGACTGGCGCACCGACGACCTGAGCCGCTTCGTGGAGCTGGTGCTGCGCAACCAGGCCTACCTCCCGCTGGACTCGCTCGTCTCGCGCGCCTGGTGAATCTCCGCAACGATTGGCTGCACCGGCGGCGAAAGAACCATCGCGGGCGGCAGCCGCCGGAACATCGGCGCGCACTACGACCTGAGCAATGATCTCTTCGCGACGTTCCTCGATCCGTCGCTCGCCTATTCGAGCGGCGTCTATCGCTCGGCGGACGACACCCTCGAGGACGCGCAGCGGCAGAAGTTCGAGCGCTGGTGCGAGGCCCTGCGGCTCGGGCCGGAGGACCACGTGCTGGAGATCGGATCGGGCTGGGGCGGGTTCGCCATGCACGCGGCGCGGACGCGCGGCTGCCGCGTGCGCGGCATCACGGTCTCGCAGCGAGCAGCTGGCCTTGTCCCGGCAGCGTGTGGAAGCGGCCGGGCTGCAGGATCGGGTGTCGCTCGAGTTTTGCGACTACCGCGACGTGCGCGGGCAGTTCAGCCAGCGTCATCTCCATCGAGATGATCGAGGCCGTGGGCGAGGAGTACTGGCCCGCGTTCTTCGCGACGATCGACTCGGTGCTGGCCCCGGGCGGCCTCGCCGGCATCCAGGCGATCACGATGGTGGACGCACAAGTTCGACGCCTATCGCCGGCACTGCGACTGGATCCAGAAGTACATCTTCCCGGGCGGCCTGCTGCCATCGGTCCGCGAAGTGGCGAAGGTGTGCGCGGCGACATACGCGGCTGGGGCTGATCGGCCTCGAAGACCGCGCCGCTCGACTACGCCCGGACGCTGCTCGGCGTGGCGGCAGGCGTTCTTCGGCCGGCTCGATCAGGTGCGCGACGCTGGGCTTCGACGACCGCTTCATCCGGATGTGGGAGTTCTACCTGGCCTCGTGCGAGGCCGCGTTCCGCACGCGCAATCTCGGCCTCGTGCACCTCGTGCTGGCCCGCGCGGGCGAGGACCTACGCTAGCTCGTCGAAGCCGATGCGCAGGTCGGCGACGAGCGGCAGGTGGTCCGACGCCATCAGCGCCATGCGGTCCTGCGGCAGGGACACCTTGAGCACCTCGACCTGGCCCTTCGAAGTAGATGTGGTCGAGGTGCAGGATGGGGAAGAACCCGGGATAGGTGCGGCCGCCGGCTCAGGTGCTTGCGCAGGTCCACGCTCTGCAGGCGCTCGCCGAGGATGTCGGTGGCCAGCCCGCGCGCCCACTCGTTGAAATCGCCCAGGATGATCTTCGGGCTTGGACACCCGCTTGTCGTGCACGAGCGTGGCCAGCGCGCGCCGCCTGGTAGCGCCGCTCGATGAGCGACGTGCCCATGTGCACGTTGTAGAGGTGCAGCGTGAACTCGTCGAAGGCGACGTCCACGCGCTGGGCGTTGCGCGGTTCGCAGGTCTTCCACGTCAGGTCGTGCTGCCAGGTGGTGGCGCACCGGGAACCGGCTGAGGACGACGTTGCCGAAGAGCGCGGTGCGCAGGTGGCGCGTCGGCGCCATCACCCATCCCATGCCCAGGGCCGCGCCGAGTTCCGCGGCCTGACCGGGGCGGAGCGGGCTGGCGCCAACCACTTCCTGCAGGGCGATGATGTCGGCGTCGATGGAGGCGAGCACGGCCGCGATGCGCTCGATGCGCGTGCGGCCGTCGAGGCCGCGCCCGCGGTGGATGTTGTAGGTGGCAATCCGCACCGTGCGCGTCTGCCGGGAATCGTCTGCTGCCATCTGCCGCCTTCCGCATTGTGCCTTTTGGCGGCGTAACCTGCTAGTCTGAAGACACTATGCCCAAGCTGACCAGCGAACGCGAACTGCCGTGTCCCTGCTGCGGCGCGATCCTCGTCGTCGATCTCAACCTCGGGCGCATCGTCCGGCACGAGGATCCGCCCAACCCGAATCGGCCGGAGCTGAACGAGGCCCAGAAGATCCTGGCGGAGCAGGCGGCGCGCCGCGACGCGCTCTTCGAGCAGTCGTTCCACAACGAGAAGAACAAGGGCGACGCGCTGGCCAGGCGCTTCGAAGAGGCGTTGAAGGAAGCGAAGAAGGAACCGTCGTCGAAGCCGCTGCGCGGGTTCGACCTGGACTGACCGCCCGAACAGCGCTCTATCGGCAGGGGCGTCCAGCGCTCCCGGCCTCGATAGTAGATCGGCTTGCGATCCCGGTGCGCGGCGCGGTACGCGCGGTACCGGCGCAGGAGCTGACGATAGCGCGTCGTCGAGCTCTTCAGCTTCTTGTGCGGCCAGTCGATCAGCATCTGCTCGACGCGCCACACGTTCTTCTCCGACAACCGCCAGTCGTAGCGCGCCCATCGCCTCCCGCAGGTTGGCCACGCCGAAGCCGCGCACGCGGCCGGTGTAGTCCACGTAGGCGTCCATATAGCTGCGGGCCAGGGCGCGGAGCGAGCGGAACACCGGCTTGCGGCCGTGCAGCCCGGGGTCGCGCGACCGCGCCACCGATCCCCAGCGCCCGTGATGGCGATAGACGAAGATCACGTGATCGAGGTTGTCCTGCGACTCGAGGCTCATCACGAGCGGGCGGGTAGCCGTGCTGCTCGAGCACCACGGCGGCGAACAGCGCCGCCTCGAGGCAGTGCGCGGTGCCGAGCCGCGCGACCGGACGAAACGTCCGCAGCGTTTCGCCGCCCTTCTCCGTGTTGTACGGCAGCGCGTTCAACCAGCGCTGGACCCTGGCCGGCGTGGAGAGGCGCGCGATCAGCGCGCGCTCCTGGCGCGTGAACGGCGGAATCGGATCGGCCGGCACGATAGGCGTGATCACCGGCCCGCCGCGGCGCGCTTGAGGTCGGCGACCAGCTCGGCGGCGGTCCAGGTGTTGTTGTCGAGAATCGAGGCCACGCGGCCCCTGGTGTCGATGACGGCGGTCCGCAGGTTGTGCGTGATGGTGCCGTCCTTCTCGCGGATCACGTTGACGCCGAACTCCGCGGCAAACCGATCGACGACGTCCTCGGGTGCAGTGGCGAAGCGCCAGACGGCCGGATCGGCGCCGAGCTTCTTCGCGTGCGCCCTGAGCTGCGGCGGCTGATCCGCCGCCGGATCGAAGCTCACCGAGAGCAGGCGCACGCGGCCGCGGAGCGCGGGATCGGCGGCGATGAGGGCCTGCGCCTCCGCGAACCGGCGATCGAGCAGCGGACAAAACTGCGGCAGCGGGCACCGCGTGTAGATGAACGTGACGGCCACGGCCGACCCATGCCAGCTCTCGAGCGACACCTGGGCCAGGTCCTGATCGAGCAGGGACGTGACGGGCGCGGCATCGCCGGGCTGCAGGAGGTGCACGCCCGCCGCCGCCGGGATCTTCGAGGGCGCATCTTCGGGGAGCGGTGCCGAACCGGTCTTCGTGATCGTGGAGAGCCAGGCCGTCTCCGGGCTGACCATCAGCGTCGCCGTGATCAGGTCGCCCGGCGCGCGGCCCGTGAGGAGCGCCGCATCCTTCACCGCGTACGCCATCGTCATGGCCGGCATGAACCCCGGGATGTCTTCGTGCTTGACGAGCAGTTCGCGTGTGTCTGGCCGCACGGCGAGGATCTGGCCGGTGAGCGCGTAGGACCGCGCCTCGGGCTCGCGGCGGCAGCCGGCGACGAGCGCGGTGACGAGGAGCAGGAGCACGACGAAGCGGCGCATCCCAGACATATTAGCTGTGAACCGGTTATAGTCTTGTCGTCTTCCATGATCCTCATTGGCACCAGCGGCTACAACTATCCTGAGTGGAAGGGCAGTTTCTATCCCGAGGACCTGCCGACCGCGAAGATGCTGCCGTACTATGCCAGCCGCTTCCGGACCGTCGAGATCAACTACACGTTCTACCGAATGCCGACCCCCAAGCTCGTGGCGGGGTGGGCGGCGCAGGTCCCCGAAGGCTTCCGGTTCACGCTGAAGGCGCCCCGCCGGATCACCCATGACAAGAAGCTGAGGCCGGCCGACGTGGCCGACGCCCTTCGGGCGTTTGTGACGGCCGCCGCCGAACTGGGGCCGCGCCGGGGCGCGCTGCTGTTCCAGCTGCCGCCGACGTTCAAGAAGGACCTCGGCGTGCTCTCGGAGTTTCTCGCGATCCTGCCGCCCAAGGTCACGGCGGCGTTCGAGTTCCGCCACGATTCGTGGCTGGGCGAGGACGTCTACGACGCGCTCCGCGCGAAGGACGCGGCGCTCTGCATCGCGGACAGCGAGAAGCGCGAGACGCCCGTCATGACGACCGCGGGCCACGCGTACCTGCGGCTGCGCGACGAGGGCTACGTGGACGCCGACATCGATCGATGGGCCGGCGTCGCCCGGGAGCTGGCCGCCCGCTGCACCGACGTGTTCGTGTACTTCAAGCACGAGGACGCGGGCAAGGGCGCGCTCTTCGGCCAGAAGATGATGGAGAGGCTCGCACAATGAGGGTTGCCGACTTGAGAAGCAGCGCGCTGGTTCTGGCGCTCGTTCTTGCGGGCTGCGCGCCCGCGCCCGCTCCGCCGCCGGCCGCAGTTGCGCCGGCCGTGAACGTCGAGGAGCTGAGCGCCACCGACGCGCAAGCGCAACTGACGTCAGGCAAGGTCTCGTCGCGCACGTTGGCGCAGGCCTACCTGGATCGCATCGCGGCGGTGGACGATGCGGGGCCGCGGTTGAACGCGGTGATCGAGATCAATCCCCGGGCGCTCGACGAGGCGGACGTGCTCGATGCCGAGCGCAAGGCGGGGAAGACGCGCGGGCCGCTCCACGGCCTGCCGGTCCTGCTCAAGGACAACATCGACGTTGCCGGCATGGTGAATTCCGCCGGGTCGCTGGCGTTGGCGGAGAACCGCCCCGCCAAGGATGCGTTCATTGCCGCCCGCCTGCGCGCCGCCGGCGCCGTGATTCTCGGCAAGACGAACCTGAGCGAGTGGGCGAACTTCCGGTCCACCCGGTCCACCTCGGGCTGGAGCTCGCGCGGCGGGCAGACCAAGAACCCATACGTGCTCGACCGCAACCCGTGCGGGTCGAGCGCCGGCACCGGCGCGGCCGATCGCGGCCAGCCTGGCCGCTTTCGGCGTGGGGACCGAGACCGACGGCAGCATCATCTGCCCATCGGCGGTCGAACGGGCTCGTGGGCCTGAAGCCCACGGTCGGCCTCGTCAGCCGCAGCGGCATCATCCCGATTTCCATTTCGCAGGACACGGCGGGCCCGATGGGACGTAGCGTGGCCGACGTGGCCCTTCTGCTGAACGCGCTCGTGGGCGTGGACGCGGCCGATCCCGCCGGGGCGGCATCGGCCGGGAAGGGCGCGGCCGATTACGGCGACGTTTCTCAAAGCCGACGCGCTGAAGGGCAAGCGCTTCGGTGTGGTGCGCCAGGCGATGGGCTATCACCCGGACGTGGACGCGGTCACCGAGAAGGCCATCGAGACGCTCAAGGCCGGCGGTGCCGAAGTGGTGGACGTGAAGATTGGCACCTACAACGCCTGGAACAATCCGGAATTCGAGATGCTGCTGTACGAGTTCAAGGACGGCCTGAACGCTTACCTGCAGAAGAGCGGATCGCCGCACGCGTCCCTCGAGGCGCTCATTGCCTGGAACAAGGCGAACGCCGCCAGGGTGATGCCGATCTTCGGCCAGGAAATCTTCGAGCAGGCGCAGGCCAAGGGGCCGCTGACCGACGCGGCCTATCGCAAGGCGCGGGACACGGCCCGCCGGCTGGCGGGGCAGGACGGCCTGCTGGCCACGCTGACCGCGCAAAAGCTCGACGCGTTGATTGCGCCGAGCCTGTCGCCGGCGTGGACGACCGATCCGGTGCTCGGCGATCACTTCGTCGGCGCGGGCTACGGGATGGCGGCGGTCGCCGGCACGCCGAGCCTCACGGTGCCGTCGGGCGACAGCCACGGCCTGCCCATTGGCCTCGCGTTCATGGGCCGGCCGTACACCGAAGGTGAGTTGCTCGGTTACGGGTTCGCCTTCGAGCAGGCCACGAAGGCGCGCAAGGCGCCGCAGTACAAGCCGACGCTGGAACCCTGATCGTGCCGTCGCTCATCGAATCGCGGGTCCTGCACATCGATATCACCGGCCACGACCAGCCGGGCGTGACCCACGCGCTCGCCGGCATCCTCGCGCGCTCCGGCGCGCGCATCCTCGACATCGGCCAGGCCGTCATCCACGACGCGCTCGCGCTCGGCATGCTCGTGGAGCTGACCGACGACATGAAGACCTCGTCGCTGCTCACCGAGTTGCTGCTGAAGGCGCACCAGCTCGGCGTCCAGATCCGGTTCTCCGCCTCGTCCGGTGATGAATACCAGGCCTGGGTCCTCAGCCAGAGCAAGGGCCGGTACCTGGTGAGCGTGCTCGGGCCCACGTTGACGGCGGCGCACCTGGCCGCGGTCAGCGGCGCCCTCGCGCACGCCGGCCTGAACATCGACCGCATCGATCGCCTCTCGGGCCGCACGGCGCTGGACGCCGCGCCGGAGACCGCGCGCGTGTGCATCGAGTTGTCCACGTCCGGCGACCTCGCGAGCGAAGACGAGGTGCGGTCCGCGCTGATGGCGCTGACGCACGAGTACGACATCGACATCGCGTTCCAGCACGACAACGTCTACCGGCGCAACCGGCGGCTCGTGGCGTTCGACATGGACTCGACGCTGATTCGTACCGAGGTGATCGACGAGCTGGCGCGCCTGGCCGGCGTCGGCGACCAGGTGCAGGCGATCACCGAGGCGGCGATGCGCGGAGAACTGGACTTCCAGGGCAGCTTCCGCAAGCGCGTGTCGCTGCTCAAGGGCCTGCCCGAGGCCGCGCTGACGCAGGTCGTGGAGACGGTGCCGCTCATGGACGGCGCCGAGCGGCTCGTGTCCACGCTGCGGAGGCTTGGCTACAAGACCGCCATCCTGTCCGGCGGGTTCACCTTCATGGGCCGGGAGCTCCAGCGGCGGCTCGGGATCGACTACCTGCACGCCAACGAGCTCGACATCCGCGACGGCGTCGTCACCGGCGAGGTGCGCACGGAGATCGTCGACGGCGCGCGCAAGGCGCACTACCTGACGGAGATCGCCAGGGCCGAAGGCCTCAGCATGGAACAGGTGATCGCCGTCGGCGACGGCGCCAACGACCTGCCGATGCTGCGGCTCGCCGGCCTCGGCATCGCCTTTCGCGCCAAGCCCGTGGTGCGGCAGAGCGCCAGGCAGTCCCTCACCACCATGGGCCTCGACGGGATTCTCTACCTGCTCGGCGTCCGGGACAGGGAAGCGCTAACGTAGGTGCCCTGCCAGGAACTCGACCACTTTTCGTTCCGCCCAGTAGCCGTCGTCGCCGTTCGGCGTTTCCATGAAGGCGCAGTGGCCGCCCTGGGGCGTGATCATCGTCGTGATGTGCGGATTCGCCGTGAGCGCCGGCACGCGGAAGATGTGCGCCGGGACGAAGGGGTCGTCCTCGGCGCTGATGATCAACGCCGGCCGCGTCACCCGATCGATCACGCGCGTCGCGCTGGCGTGGTGGTAGTAGTCCGAGGCGCCTTTGAAGCCGAAGTGCGGAGCCGTGAAACGCTCGTCGAATCCACGGATGGACCAGACCCGCCAGAGGCCCGCCAGGTCGAAGACGCCCGGATACAGGAGCGCCTTGCGGCGCATGCGGGCCCTCAGGTTCCGGCAGAAGTTCCATTCGTAGACCCGGTGGGCCGGGCGCTCGATGGATCGCACGCAGTCTTCGAGCTCGATCACCGGCGACACCGCCGCGACGGCCTTCACTTCCGGGAACCCGTCCGCGCCGAGCTCGCCCGCCAGTTTCATCGCCAGGTTTCCGCCGAGCGAATAGCCCGCCACGCCGAACGCCGTGAGGCCGTCCCGCTCGCGCAACTCCTTCAGCACGAACAAGGGGTCGGACGTGAGCCCCGAGTGATAGAGCCCGCGCGACAGGTGCTCCGT
This sequence comes from uncultured Acidobacteriota bacterium, assembly GCA_963839865.1. Classification (GTDB taxonomy): domain Bacteria; phylum Acidobacteriota; class Vicinamibacteria; order Vicinamibacterales; family UBA2999; genus 12-FULL-67-14b. Next base: position 63,952 of record CAWIWS010000030.1, on the reverse strand, counting down.
GCCGCCGCAGTTGCGCTGGTTCAGCCGAACGACGTTGAAGCCGCGGACAAAAGCCTTGTCGGCGAGGCCGCGCATGTAGTGGGCGCTGCTGGACGCTTCGAGGCCGTGGAGCAGCAGCAGCGTGGCGTGGCGTTGGGGCTCCGGCTGCCAGTTGCAGTGCGCCAGCACGCGCGCGTCGGCGGCGACGTCGAAGAAGCGCGTCTCGGGCGGCGGCAGGTTGGGCAAGGCACGGGGACGGGCCCATGCGTAGACGGTCATCTGGTGACCCCCTGACAGGCCCGGCGCCGGTTGGAACGAATCAGACACCAGTCTTCAAGTATCGCCCAAGCGCCGCGACGAGGCGATCCACTTCTTCAGGGGAGTTGAAGAAGTGCGGCGACACGCGCAGGCCGGCACGGTCGGTGCCGCCGCGCGTCGTGACCGCGATGCGGTCCTTCTCATAGAGCGCCATGGACAGCTTCTGCGGGTTGAGCGTGCCCGGCAGGAACGAGACGACGGCGGCCGAGCGATCGGGCGCCGGGTTGGTCCACAGCGTGATGCCGTCCAGCTTCTTGAGGCCCGCCATCAGCTGCTGCGCGAGCGCGCGCGAGCGCTGTTCGATGGCCGCGCGCCCCACCTTCTCCTGGAAGGGCAGCGCCTCGCCGAACGCCACCATCGTGGCGTCGTCGCGCTGGCCGAAGCTCTCGAAGGTCTTCGAGACCCCGACCGCGCCCGGATACGCGCTGTAGATCGACGGCCAGATCTTGTCGTGCGAGCGCTTGTTGATGAAGAGCACGCCGCACTCGCGCGCGCCGCACACCCACTTGTGCGCGCTGCCGGAGTAGAAGTCCGGCTGGAGGTCCGACAGGTCGACGTCGAGCAGGCCGAACGTCTGCGCGCCGTCGATGAGCGTGAGCACGCCCCGCTCGCGGGCCATGCGGCACAGCTCTTTCGCGGGGAAGAGGTCGCCGACTGTGCTCGTCAGGTGCGTGAAGGCCAGCACCTTCGTCTTCGGCGTGATGGCCTTGGTGAACGCCTGGAGGTAGTACTCCATGCCCGGATGGGGATTCACCTGGTCCACCACCTTCACGGTGAACCCGAAACGCTTGGCCTTCTCGGTCCACGCCGTGTTGTTGCACGGGTGGTTGTCGCTGAAGATCACCACCTCGTCGCCCGGCTTGAGGTCGACGCCGTTCGAGACGAAGTTGTTGGCCTCGCTGGTGTTCCGCGCGAGGACAATCTCCTCGGGCGTGACGCGCAGGAAGGCGGCGAGGCGCCGCCGCGTCTCTTCCTTGGTCTCGGTGTACTTGCGCGCGATTCTGCTGCGAGTGATCGCGGTCGATGTTCGCGGTTTCGCGATTGAGCGCCTCGAGCACGGGCCGCGAGGACGGACAGAGGTTGGCCGCGTTCAGCACGCCGAGATCCGGCGGCGTGACGAACTGCTCGCGGACCGTCTTCCAGTAGGCCTCGCCGCTGGAGGCCGCCGGGCCGGGCGCGAAGGCCGGCACCTGCGGCGCGAGGCGCGCCCACGCGGGATCCGCGAAGAGCGCGGCCGAGCCGCCGACGGCAAAGAGACGGGCGAAGTCGCGACGGGATACTGAATCGGCCATGGAACACCCTCCGGCCGGGATTGTAGCCCACGGCGCCTCACCTTGGTTGCCCTACATGGCTTCGTCGCCGGAGGGGCCGTAGATCGAGGGCATCGCCACGCCGAGCATCCGCAGGTAGACCGTCATCTGGCCGCGGTGGTGGACCATGTGATTGAAGACGAAGTTGCGCAGGACCGCCGCCTTCGGCATGGTGAAGACCTCCTTGCCGCCGGCCATGAGGGTCCACGGCGCCAGGAATTCCGCGTCGGTCTTGCCCACGAGGGCCGCGCGGCCGGCGGTGAGATGCGCATCGAACATCGCGAGGGCCTCAGCGCGGGTCGCGGGCGACACGTAGTCCGCGGGTCGGCCCGAGGTCGTCTCGAGGCTGCCCCTGCGTCATCGTCATCACCGCCCACTGCGGCATCTCGGCGAGATGCTCGGCGAGGCGGCCGAGGGTCATGCTGGTCGGGTGCGGCTTCCACGCCCACTGGCTGTCCGGCACGCGGTCCAGCACGCGGCGCGTGAGCCCCATCTCGCGATCGAATTCGGGCAGCAGGGCGTCGAGGAGGGCCATGCCGCTCATTCTAGCTAACCGGGCGGACGGCGTCGCCTTCAGGAACTTCTCGAGGCTCTTCTCGATCTCCTGTTCGACGTCCTTGTCGATGTTCTCGAAGTTCTCGAACTTGTTCCCACTCGCGCTCGAACCCGCCGGGTCGGCTTCGGGCGTGGCGCGCCGGTGCGGCCTGCGGCGCGGGCGCGGCGGCGGGGGCCGGCGGCGCCGGTGGCGCCGGTGGGGCGGCCATGGGCGTGCGTCCTTCCCGCCGGCGGCGGCGCTCTTCTTCCTGGCTTGCGACGGTGCGCCGCGCGAGGACGATGTCGCCGTTGAACGACTGCACCTCGATGCGCGCGCTGCCGGTGCCGAGCGTGAAGTTGAACCGCTTGCTGCCGCTGTTCTTCGACTGCCCCTCGGGCAGCTGAATCGGGAAGTCGGCGTTGAAGTCGCCCTGGAAGGTCCGCACGAACACCGTGGCGTTGGCGGCGCCGCCGAGGCCCACGCGGATGTCGCCGCCGTGCGTCGTGAGGCGATAGACGCCGTTGTCGCGGATGCGTCCCGTTGAACGTGACGTCGCCGTTGACGGTCGACGCCTCGAGGTTCGACGTCTGCGCGTTCTCGACGACGATGTCGCCGTTGGTGGTCTCCGCCGTGATCTCTCCGGTGACGTTGCTGATGCGGATGCCTTCGTTCACCGTCGTGGCCTGCACGCGGCCGCTGGCCTTGTCGACGGTGATGATGCCCTCGACCGATCGGATCGACACGGCGCCCGAGCCGCCGACGACGCGCGCGTTGCCGTGCACCGTCTCCACCGTGACCTCGGCGGTCGTGCCTTCGATCGTGGCGTCGAGGTAGGTGCCCGAGAGGTTCACGGCCATCCACTTGGGGACGGTCACCCGATAGTCGATCAGTCCCGAGGGACCGCGCGTCGAGCGCGAGCGGACCCGCAGGGTCATGTCGGCGGTCTGCAGATCCACCTGGTCGCGCGCGCCGTGCGTGGCTTCCACCCGCACCTGGTCGCGATCCCACGAGCGCACGACGACCTCGCCCGCGTTGTTGGTGAGCACGAGGCGCGTGCCCTTGGCGACGTCCACCGTCTGGTCGGTCTTGGGCGTGCCTTCGGGGCCGCCGGGCCGCGCCTGGATTGGCGGCTGCTGCGTGTCGGTGTTCTGCGCGTCGCGCGCCTGCGCGGCCGGCGGTGGCGCCGAGCGCCAGGGCGAGCGCGGCGGTCAGCCATGTGTGTAGCGATCGGTCGTGGCATCGCTCAGTTCCCTCCGGTTGAGGCCAGTTCGGTCGCGCGGCGCAGCAGGTCCAGCTTGCGGCGCCGGGCGTCGGCCAGGTGTGAGTTGAGATAGGGATTGGCCGGGTCCGCGTCGAGGGCGCGCCGGGCCTGGCCGATCGCATCGTCGATGGTCTGCAGGTTGCGCTCGATCACCATCACCGTGCGCGGGTCGAGCCGCGCGCGATCGTCGCGCAGGATGCGTTCGAGGTCCACGACGGCGGCGTCGTACTGGGCGTCCGCAAAGTTGGCCTGTTCCAGGTGCGCGTCGGGCGCGCCCGACGGCTCGGCCTCGGCCCGCACGACCTGCTCGACGCGCCGGCGCGCTCGTCGGCTTGCCGCGCGACGAGCCACGTGACGCCCGGACGACACGGCCATCAGCAGCGAGGCGGCCAGCGCCAGTTGCGCCCACGTCACCGAGATCCGCCCGCGCGATCGCGTCTGGATGCGCGCCGACGACGCCCGGCCACAGGTCCCGCGCCGGGTGCCGCGTCGGGAAGGCGCTCGATGGCCTGGAGCAGGATGTCGTCCGGCTCGAGCCTGTCGTCGGTGTGCCACGCGTGATCTGTCACGACGCTGTGCTCCGTCTCGTTAGCTTCGTTCTCAACATCTGCCGCGCCCGGTGCAACTGCGATTTCGACGTGCCGGCGGACACGCCCAGGATGCCGCCAATCTCCTCGTGCCGGTACCCCTCGACGTCGTGCAGCACGAATACCGTCCGGGCGCCGTCGGGCAACTCCGCGATCGCCGCCTCGAGGTCCATGCCCGAGGTCGTAGTGCCTCGAGGGCCGGGCGGGCGCGATGTCGAGCACCGCTTCGCCGTCCGGCAGGAATCGGTCGCGCGCCGTGCCGAGCGTCCGGAACCGCTCGATGATCACGTTGACCGCGAGCCGATGCAGCCACGTGGCGAAGGACGATTCGCCTCGAAACAGGCCGAGCTTCTGCCACGCGCGGACGAAGACGTCCTGCGTCAATTCCTCGGCCGCGTCGGGACCGGCCATCCGGCGGGCCAGATTGAAGACCCTCGGCAGATGCGCCCGGTAGACCCGCTCGAAAGCCGCCGTATCCCCTTGAGAGGCAAGGACGACGTCGTCCACTGGCACTTGATTGGATGGTGGGGAGGGGGGAAGGGTTGGAAACCGGGTAAAACAGAATCGGGTCAATTATCCGGGCGGTTCGTCTTCGGTATATCGACCCGATCTTATTTGTACCCGGTCTTTCCCTACGGTTTGGGGCGCGAGAAGTCGACCTTCGGGGCCTGCTTGGCCGCCTCGGGCGCCTTGAACAGCTCGTATTCCTTGAAGCCGAAGATGCCCGCCGTGATGTTGCTGGGGAACGAGCGGCGGCTGGTGTTGTAGGCCTGGACGGCCTCGTTGTAGCGCATGCGCTCGACTGCGATGCGATTCTCGGTCCCGGCCAGTTCGTCCATCAGCCGCGCGAAGGTCTCGTTGGACTTGAGGACCGGGTAGTTCTCCACGACGACCAGCAGGCGGGCGAGCGCCGACGACTGCTCGTTGGCCGCCGCCATCTTCTCGCCGGGGGTCGACGCGCCGGCCAGCTTCGCCCGCGAATCGGCGATGGCCTGGAACACGTCGCGCTCCTGCTGCGCGAAGCCCTTGGTGGCCTCGACCAGGTTCGGAATCAGATCGTTCCGGCGCTGCAGCTGGTTCTCGACCTGCGCCCACTGCGCCTTGATGCCTTCTTCCTGGCTGACAAAGGTGTTGTACCAGCACCCCGACGTGGCCACCGCCGCGCCGACCAGGGCCACCATCACGAGCAAACGCGTCACTGTCTTCATAGCTCCCTTTCTACCATGATCCGCCGCCACCGCCGCCGCCCGAGCGCCCGCCGCCAAAGCCCCCGAAGCCGCCGCCAAAGCCGCCTCCAGAACCCCAGCCGCCGCCGCCAAAGCCGCCACCGCCGAACGTGCCGATCCCGCTCGACCAGGGCCCACGGCCCAACCGCGATCCGCGGCGCCGCCGGCCGATCAGATTCAGGATGATGATCGCGAGGATAATCCACGTGCCGAACGGGATGCCGCCCTTGCCGACGCGCAGTCGCGGGCGGGCGGACGGGGGTGAGCGGCAGGTCGACGTTGCGGCCCTCGGCGATGCGCCCGGCGAGGCGCGTCGCGCCCGCGAGCAGCCCCTGGCCGTACTCGCCGCGGCGGAAGAAGGGCACCATCGTGTCGCGGCTGGTTTCGCCCGCGAACCCGTCGGTGACGAACCCCTCGAGCCCGTAGCCCACCTCCACCCAGACCTGGCGATCGTCGAGCGCGAGCAGCAGCAGCGCGCCGTTGTCCTTGCCCTTGGTGCCGATGCCCTTGCCGCCGTTCTGGAACATCTTCACGGCCATGGACTTGATGTCCGGCCAGGGCTGGAAGGTCTTCACGGTGGCCACCACGAGGACGTCGCCGGTGGCCGCCTGCAGGCGGCGGATCAAGTCCTCCAGCTGCCGTGACGTGCCGGCATCCATGACGCCGGCGAAGTCGTTGACCGGCGCGGTCGAGTTCGGGCGGCGCCGGCTGCGCGTCCGCGCACGGCGCACTCAGCAAGAGGCCGACCGCGCCGAGCAGCGCGAGACACGCGAGGCGCAGGCGCCCGACAACAGGGCGCCCGCCGGAGCACGGCGATCATGCCACGGTCCATCCGTCGATGAACTGCGCGAGCCGCTCCATCGCCGTGACGTAGCCGGGGAAGAGGCGCGTGGCGTCCACGGCGGCGTCGGCGCCGTGCATCAGGGCCAGCACGTCGCCCACGACGCGCGGGTCGAGCCCGCACCGCGCGGCGGCAAACGCACCGAGGTCGGCCGGCGTCCCGGCCGGATGTCCGTCGAGCGCGGCCAGCCGGCGGAGGAGCGCGGCAAAGCCCGGCGCCGAGTCGGCGACGAGGGCACGGACCGCGACCGCGCGCGCGCCGCAGTCCACGTAGTTCTCGCGCAGGTGCAGCAGGTGGCTCTTGACCTGCACCTCGCACGCGCGCCGCACGTCCTCGGCCGCGATCGCGAGCCCCGCGAACGGGTCGCGCCAAAGAGCACCGTGTGCGTGTCGATGATCTCGCCGTACTCGATCGGGAACGCGTCGAGCGACTTCGCGAACTCGTCGCGCGACCAGCAGGAGCGGCGTGGCCGCGCCCGCGCGATGCCAGGCGTGCGCCCGGGCCGCGCAGGCCGACAGGTCGTCCACGGTGAGCGTCCGCACGAGCGCCAGGCTCGCGGCGGCGCCGTTGGGACGGCCGTAGGCGACGAAGGCGTCCAGACGGGTGGTGAAGATGGCCTGCAGATCGCGAGAATGACGGCGAGCGGCCCGCCGGGAACGCTGTCCATGTCTTAGAATACGTCTGTACACTCTCGACTGTTCATGCGACTTCGCGAGATCAACATCGGCTGTTTCGGAGGAGGCACGGGGCTTCCGAGCCTGCTTGGCGGGCTCAAGCGCAATCCGTGGCTGCACCTGAACGCCGTGGTCACGATGTTCGACTCGGGCGGCAGCTCGGGTCAGTTGCGCGACGAACTGGGCGTCCTCCCGCCCGGCGACGTGTTGCGCTGCGCGCTTGCCTTGTCGCGCAACGAGGGCGAAGCGCGCCGCGTGTTGCTCGCGCGGCTGCCGACCCTCGAGCACGCGCGCCTCGGCGGGCACACCGGGGGCAACCTGCTGCTCTCGATGATGGAGCAGTACAGCGGCGACTTCCTGGCGGCCGTCGATGGCCTGCGCGCGCTCCTCGGCTGCCGCGGGCGCGTCTGGCCGGTCAGCGTGGCGCGCGCGACGCTCTGCGCCGAGTACGCCGACGGCACGATCACGCGGGGTGAGGTGGAAGTGGATCAGGGCCACGAACGCGGCCACCTCGTGACGCGCGTCTGGCTCGAGCCGGGCGCGCCGATCCATCCCGCGGTGCGCGAGGCCATTGCGCGGGTTCGACGCCGCGGTGATCATCGGGCCGGGCAGTTTCTTCACCAGCCTGATGCCGACGTTGCTGGTGGACGGCGTGGCCGAGGCCCTGGCCCGCGTGCCCGGACCGATCGTGCTCGTCGCCAACCTCCTGACCGAAGGACGCGGCATGCGCGGCTTCACCGCCGCCGACGAAGTGGCGCTGGGTGAGCCGCACGCTCGGGCGGCCGGTGGACGTCGTCTTCGTCCACGATCGGCCGCCGTCGCCGGACGTCCTGGCGCGCTACCAGGCGGAACACAAGCAGCCGCTCGCCGTCGGCACGCTGCCGGAGGGGTGCGAGCTGGTGTCGGGCAACTTCTGGCAGTCGGAGATCGCCCGCCACGACCGCCGGCGGCTCTCGTACGCGGTGTGGTCGGTGCTCTCGCGGAGACTCCTCACATGAACACGACAGCGACTTGGCAAGCGCAACGCAGATGGTCGAACGTGTGAACGGGCGACGGGCTGTCGCTGCTCGCGGCCGTCGTCGCTATGCTGGTCGCTCGGCCGGCACCCGCGGAACCGCGCAGGCGCCAGCGCTCGACACCACGGCGGTGCTCGCCTCGATCGATGCGAAGGCCGCGGCGTACGGCGATGTCGCGATGCAGATCTGGGGCTTCGCCGAGGTCGGCTACCAGGAGACGAAGAGCAGCGCGCTGCTTGCAGCAGCAGTTGAAAGCGGCCGGCTTCACCGTGGTCGCCGGCGTCGCCGAGATCCCCACGGCCTTCACGGCCACGTGGGGCTCGGGCAAGCCGGTGATCGGCATCGTCGGCGAGTTCGACGCGCTTGCCCGGCCTCTCGCAGGCCGCGGCGCCCGATCGCCAGGCGCTCGTCGCCGAAGGGCCGGGCCACGGCTGCGGCCACCACCTGTTCGGGACCGCGTCGACGGCCGCGGCCATCGCGGTGAAGGACTGGCTGGCGGCAAACAAGCGCTCCGGCACGTTGCGGTTCTACGGCACGCCCGCGGAAGAGGGCGGCGCCGGCAAGGTCTACATGCTGCGCGCCGGGCTGTTCGACGACGTCGACGCCGTGGTGACGATGCACCCGGGCGATCGCAACGCGGCGAGCGCGTCGAGCAACCTCGCGAACATCACCGGCAAGTTCCGCTTCCACGGCCTGTCGGCGCACGCCGCGGCCGCGCCCGAGCGCGGCCGCTCCGCGCTCGACGGCGTCGAGGCGATGGACAACATGGTCAACATGCTCCGCGAGCACGTCGACTCCGACGCGCGCATCCACTACGTGATCACCAACGGCGGCAAGGCGCCCAACGTCGTCCCGGACTACGCCGAGGTCTACTACTACGCGCGGCACAACGACATGCGCGTGCTCGACGACATCTGGGAGCGCATCAACAACGCCGCGAAGGGCGCGGCGCTCGGCACCGGCACCACGGTGGAGCTCGAGATGACGGGCGCCGTGTGGAACGTTCTGCCGAACAGCTATCTCGTGGGCCTGATGCAGAAGAACCTGCAACGAGTGGGCGGCTACGAATACACGCCCGCCGAGCGCCAGTTCGCCGAGGGCATCCGCGAAGACGCTCGACGGGAAACCTGCCGCCGATCGACAGCGCGAACAGCGTGTTCACGCCGGAGCCCGGCGTCGGCAGCGCGTCGACGGACCTGGGTGACGTGAGCTGGCGCGTCCCGACCGTGCAGGTCACGGCGGCCACGTGGGTGCCCGGCACGCCCGCGCACAGCTGGCAGGCCGTCGCCGCCGGCGGCACGTCGATCGGCGTGAAGGGGATGCTGGTGGCGGCGAAGAGCATGACGCTCACCGCGATGGATCTCTTCAGCGACCCGACCCACATCGTGAAGGCGCGAGCCGAGTTCGACGAGCGGCGCGGGCCCGAACTTCAAGTACACGACGCGCCTCGCCGATCGCAAGCCCGCCCTCGATTACCGGAAGTAGGCCGCGTGCACCCTCCACCGGAAGATCAAGTGCCTGCTCGTCGCCAACCGCGGCGAGATTGCCATTCGTCTCATGCGCGCGGCGACGGAACTCGGGATTCGTACGGTCGCGATCTACTCGCAGGAGGATCGCTTCTCGTTGCACCGGACCAAAGCCGATGAAAGCTATCTCGTCGGCGAGGGGAAGGCGCCGGTCGACGCGTACCTCGACATCGAGGACATCATCCGGGTGGCGCTCGACGCCGGCGCCGACGCCGTCCATCCGGGCTATGGCTTTCTCTCGGAGAATCCGGCCTTCGCCGACGCCTGCGCGGCCCACGGGCTGACGTTCGTCGGTCCCCCGCCGGAGGTGATGCGGCGTCTGGGCAACAAGGTGTCGGCGCGCGAGCTCGCCGTGGCGGCGGGAGTGCCCGTGATGCCCGCGACGCCGCCGCTGCCGGCCGATGCGGCCGAGGCCTCCAGCCTGGCCGCCGGCGTGGGCTATCCCCGTGATGCTCAAGGCCAGCTGGGGCGGCGGCGGGCGCGGCATGCGCGTCGTGGAGGGACCCGAGCAACTCGGCGAGATGGTGGCGGCGGCGCGTCGCGAGGCCAGGTCGGCCTTCGGCAATGACGAGGTGTATCTCGAGAAGCTGGTGCGTCGCGCGCGGCATGTCGAGGTGCAGATCCTCGGCGATGCGCACGGTCACCTGGTGCACTTGTTCGAGCGCGACTGCACGGTGCAGCGGCGTAACCAGAAGGTAATCGAGCGGGCGCCGGCCGTGTTCCTGGACGACAGGCGCCGGGCGGAGATCTGCGGCCTGGCCCTGAAGATTGGTCGCGCCGCCGGCTACGTCAACGCCGGAACCGTGGAATTCCTCGAGGACGCCGACACCGGGCAGTTCTATTTCATCGAGGTGAATCCCCGCATCCAGGTGGAGCACACCATCACCGAGGTGGTAACGGGCATCGACCTCGTGAAAGCGCAGATTCGCATTGCCGAAGGCGCGGCAATCGGCACGCCCGCAAGCGGCGTTCCGGTCCAGGAAGACATCCGCCTGACCGGGCACGCGATGCAGTGCCGCGTCACGAGCGAAGACCCCGAGAATGGCTTCATCCCCGACTACGGGCGCATCACCGCGTATCGCAGCCCGGCGGGGTTTGGCATTCGCCTCGACGCGGGCACGGCCTACTCCGGCGCGATCATCACCCGGTCGTACGACTCGCTGCTCGTCAAGGTCACGGCGTGGGCGCCCACCGCGGGGGAGGTCATCGCGCGCATGCACCGGGCGCTGGCCGAATTCCGCGTCCGGGGCGTGGTCACCAACCTGCGGTTCCTCGACCAGCTCGTCCAGCATCCGTCCTTCGAGCACGCGTCGTACACGACCACGTTCATCGACCAGACGCCGGAACTCTTCAAAGTGCCGCACAAGCGCGATCGTGCCACCCGCTTGCTGCGCTTCGTGGGCGATGTGATCGTGAACGGCAACCCCGAAGTCGCGGGCCGGCCGCACCCCGTTCGCGTCGTGGACGCCAGGCCTCCGCGGACGGCGCCGAGCGCTCCGGTGCCTGGCACCCGTCAGCGCCTCGATGAACTGGGCCCCGAGCGCTTCGCGCGGTGGATGCTCGACCAGCCCCAGGTGCTGGTGACCGACACCACCTTCCGCGACGCGCACCAGTCGCTGCTGGCCACGCGCGTGCGCACGCACGACCTGGCCGTCATCGCCCCCCACTACGCGCGCCTGCTGCCGGACCTGTTCTCGGTGGAGTGTTGGGGCGGCGCGACCTTCGACGTGTCGATGCGGTTCCTGCGCGAGTGCCCATGGGAGCGGCTCATCACGCTTCGCGCGGCCATGCCGAACCTGCTGTTGCAGATGCTGCTGCGCTCGTCCAACGCCGTGGGCTATACCAACTACCCGGACAACGTCGTCCGGTACTTCGTGCAGCAAGCGGCGCTGCACGGCATCGACGTCTTCCGGGTGTTCGACTCGCTCAACTGGGTGGAGAACATGCGCGTGGCGATCGACGCCGTGCGCGAGTCGGGCCGCCTGTGCGAAGCGGCCATCTGCTACACGGGCAACCTGAGCGATCCGCGCCAGACCAAGTACGATTTGGCGTACTACGTGACGCTGGCCAGGCAACTGGAGCGGGCCGGGGCGAACGTCCTCGGCATCAAGGACATGGCGGGCCTGTGCCAGCCCCGGGCCGCCTACGCGCTGGTCAAGGCGCTCAAGCAGGAGGTCGGCATCCCCGTGCACTTCCACACGCACGATACGAGCGGCATCGCGGCCGCCAGCGTGCTGGCCGCGGCCGACGCCGGCGTGGATGCGGTGGATGCCGCGATGGACGCCATGAGCGGACTCACCTCGCAGCCCAATCTCGGCTCGCTGGTCGAGGCGCTCAGATTCGGACCGCGAGACACCGGCCTCAATCCCGATCGGATTCGGCTCCTGTCCGGTTATTGGGAGCAGGTGCGTCACGGGTACGCGGCGTTTGAGAGCGACATGCGCTCTGGCGCCTCCGAGGTCTACGTGCACGGGATGCCCGGCGGCCAGTACACCAACCTGCGGGAGCAGGCCCGCTCGCTCGGCATCGATGACACCCGGTGGCACGAGGTGGCCTCGGCCTATGCGGCCGTCAACGAGATGTTCGGCGACATCGTCAAGGTCACGCCCTCGTCCAAGGTCGTGGGCGACATGGCCCTGATGATGGTGACGGGCGGCCTGTCGCGCGAGGCGGTTCTCGATCCGGAGGTCGAGGTGGCCTTCCCCGAGTCCGTGGTGTCGCTGTTTCGCGGCGACATCGGCCAGCCCGTGGGCGGGTTTCCGGCGGCGCTCCAGGCCAAGGTCCTCAAGGGGGCCGCGCCGTTGACCCGGCGCCCGGGCGAGACGCTGCCGGCCGTCGATCTCGACGCGGCGCGCCAGACGGTCCATCACAAGGTGGGACGCGCGATCACCGACTACGAGTTCGCCTCCTGGCTGATGTACCCGAAGGTGTTCACCGACTACCTGGCCGACCGCGCCCACTTCGGCAACACGAGTGTCCTGCCCACGCGAGCGTTCTTCTATGGGCTTGCGGCCGGCGAAGAGATCACCGTCGAACTCGAAAAGGGCAAGCAACTCATCATCCGCTACATCACCACCAGCGACGCGCACGACGATGGCACGCGCACCGTGTTCTTCGAGTTGAACGGGCAACCGCGCTCGGTGAAGGTGCCGGACCGGAGCCGGGTGGCCACCAAGCCCCCGCGACGCAAGGCCGATCCCGAGCAGCCGGGCCACATCGGCGCGCCAATGCCGGGCACCGTGTCCACGGTGAGCGTCAGGGCGGGACAGCCGGTTTCGCGCGGCGACGTGCTGGTCACCATCGAGGCCATGAAGATGGAGACGAGCGTCCGCGCGGAGCGCGGCGGCGTGGTGCGGGAAGTGGTGGCGAGGCCCGGCGAGCAAATCGACGCCAAGGACCTCCTGGTCGTGGTCGAGTAGGCTCCGGTCGGGCAGGCGTCAGAACACCCTGACGCCGATGCCTTCCTTGGACGGCGGGCAGTCAGGCGAGGGCAGGCGCATCGCGCGAAGGGCTTCGAGCGTGGCGGCCTGGTCCACGAGGGGCACCACGCGCTTGGAGCGATAGTCGTAGAGCAGCGTGTTCGGGCCGTAGGGCCAATCGTATTCCTCGTCGTACAGGAACGTCGAAATCGCCGAGGGGCCGGCCGTGAAGCTGGGAGAGACAACGTCGGCCGAGATCGTCCGGTCGTCGTACGCGATGCGCAGCGCGAACGCGAGATCCCAGCTCGACTCGAACACGATCGCGGGCCCCACGTACGGACACACGCCGCCGAGGAAGATCGTGGACTTCGGCGCGAGGTCCGGCAGGTGCGCGCGGATGTCGGCGATGACCGCCTGCTGCCGCGGGTAGGATTCGCCCCAGTAACTGCCGAGGGCCACCGTCGTGAACGCGCCGCACGAGAGGTACACGGCCAGCACGGTGGCGAACACCGGCCCGCGCCACGTCCCAAGCGGCAGCGCCGATACGAGCCAGCCCAGCGCCCCCGCCACGACCATCGCCAGCCCGAGCCCCGCCGCCAGCGACGTGCGATTACCCACGCCCGTGGGCGTGATCTGAATCGCGGAGTTGGTCAGGAAGATGGCGTAGCCGAGCGCGAAGACGACGAACCCGGCGCCGGCCAGCACGGCCCAGTGGCCGGGGACCCATCGCTCGCGTCGCCCGACGAATCGCAGGTAGCCGGCGGCCGCGAGCGCGAGCACGATCGTCGCGACCGGCAGCGCCGGCCCGGGCACGCGTCCGCGCAACGCCCAGGCGTGCGCCGGCAACCGCAGCACGTGATCGCCGAAGTTCACTGCAAGCGCGCGGGGGATGTTGAGGCCGTAGTCGCCATCCACGGCATCCGTGCGGAGGAGGCCCGTGAGAATCTTCTCGATGCGTTGCGGCTCGTTCGACAAGCCGCCGAGCCGGCCGGAATCCTCCGCCTTGTAGAGACCGAGGCCGACGAGCAGCGCCACGGTGGGCAGGACCCACGCGGCCCAGCGTCCCCACGACCACGGTCCGAGCCCGTCGCGCCAGGCCTGGAATCTGGCCACGGCGGGACTGAAGAAAGCGAGGGGCAGGGCGAGCTCGTACCCCAGCAGGCCCACCGCGAGCATCGCGAGCGAGGCCAGCCGCCAGGCCGCGAAGCGCGTGCCCTCGGCCTTGACGCTCGCGAGGTCCAGCCGCAGCGACACGAGGTAGAGCGTCACGCTCAACGGCGCCGCGAACGCGGCAAACCAGAAGCGATCCGTGCTGAAGGCCGGCACGCAGGCAAACACGAGGCCGGCGCCGAGCGCCGCCAGGCGCGACGCGCCGAGCCGAGCCAGCACGCTGCGCAGCAGGACCGCGCCGCCGGCGAGCACCAGGGCGTTGACGACCTGGTAGCCGAGCGGCTCGAGGCCGAACGCCTTGTAGAGCAGGATCGAATAGAGGCCCTGCGCGGGCCTCGAGGCGAAATGTTGCGCGTGCGTGGAGGAGTAGAGCCCGGAGATCGATTGGTCGGGGGCCAGGTGGAAGACCGCCACCAGCACCCAGTCGTCGCTGTAGAAGCCGAGTTGCGGCGCGTAGAACGCCGCCGCCACGAGCCCGGCCAGGGCGACGACTAGTCCGTCAACGATCGCCACCGGAGGCGGGGGCCTGATCCGACAACTGCTGCTGGATGCGCGCGCCGACCTTGATGGAGGCCGACACCACTTCGACGCCGAGCAAGACGAGGGTCAGCGTGCCGAAGGAAATCAGCGCCGGCGTGATGTAGAAGATGCGCAGCGCCCCCGTCGGGCTGGCCATGTTGCCGACGTGCAGCAGCGTCAGCGCCAGGCCCGTCAGCCAAATCGCGCCCATGATCGCCAGCGCCATGCCGCTCTGCCGCAAGGCGAGGCGACGGTCGCTCGACTGGCCGGTGCCGATCGAGGCGCGCCACAGCTCTCGCACCGGCATCAGCAGCGCCGACAGCAGGTAGAACAACCCGCCGATTCCCGTTCCTGGAAGACCCGCGATCATGACGTCAGTGCCCCTTCTCGTAGACCAGCAGCGGCTGGCGAATGACAAATTCTTTCCACAACGCTTCGAGCAGGAAGACGCCGTTGACCAGGCGCAGCACGAAGAACGCGGGAAGGCTCAGGAGCGCCTGGCGCACCTGCTTGTACTTGAACGCCGCGAACACCACCGGGACGATCACGGCGGGCATGTCGAGCACGTAGGCCAGGAGGAGCACCGGCGACGCGAGCGCCAGGGCCAGCAGCGGCAGCACGATCAGGTAGGCCACCGACGCGAAGGTCGCGTCCCAGAGCGCCACGGCCACGGCCGAGCGCAGGTACGGCACGTCGAGCAGCCCGCGCCAGTGCAGCTTCACGTTCTGCACGAAGCCGTGCGACCAGCGGCGCAGCTGCTTGCTCATGAAGTTGAAGTCGTGCGGTTCGATCGGATAGCACACCGCGTCGGGCAGGAAGCGGACCTTGTGCCCGGCCTGGTAGAAGCTCCAGGTCAGGTCCATGTCCTCGGCGAGGGTGCGCGTGGACCAGCCACCGGTCTGCTTGAGCAGGACCGTGCGGTAGGCCGAAAAGCAGCCCGACGAAATGAAAGGCTTCGAGTAGTAATCCTGGATCGGCTTGTGGAACGTGAACGCCATCATGTACTCGATGAAGCGTCCGCGCTCCCACATGGTGTGGACGTAGCGGGGAATGACGAAGCCGCAGGCCGCGGCCACTTCCGTATCCTCGAACGCCACGAGCAGCTTCTCGATCGCGTCGGGCGCGAGCGTCGTGTCGGCGTCGATGGCCATCACGTACTCGGACTCGACGTCCGCCAGCGCGAAGTTCTGGGCGCCCGCCTTGGAGCCGGTGTTGCGGGGGGGGCGAACCACTTCGGCGCCTGCGGCGGCCGCCACGGCCCCGGTATCGTCGGTCGACCCGTCGTCGATGACGATGACGCGATGGACCGGGACCGTCTGGGCCTTGATGCTGCGGACGGTGTCCGCAATGCTGGCCGACTCGTTGTAGGCGGGGATGATGATCGTCAGCCGCGCGGCGAGTTCGGAGGGGATTACCTGATTTACCACAGTGATTACAACTCCCAAGTATAGCTGGGCTAGGCAATGAGCGTCCATGACATCGGTGTAATGGACGGTGTGTAGATGTGACCCTGCGCCAATGTAAAGCTTGCACTACACTGTCGCTGCCCGGAGGTCCCGATGAAGCGCTGGCAGACTAGATTGGCCGTATTTGCGGCCTTTTTCGCCCTTGGCAGTCCCCTCGTAATACCACTGAATGCAAGACAAGTGCCCATCCAGGACCGCCAGCCCGCGGGCTCGGCGCTGAGGCCGGCCGTCATGGGGCCGTCCGGTGGCGTGTCCACCGGCCATCCCCTGACTACGGCTGCGGCGTTCGGCGTGCTCCTCAAGGGCGGCAACGCATTCGACGCCGGCGTCGCCTCGCTGCTGGCCGGGGGGGTGCTCGAGCAGGACCTCTACAGCCTTGGCGGCGAAGCCCTCGTGCTCGTGTATCCCAAGAAGGAGGGCAAGGTCACGTCCATCGTCGGGCAGGGCTGGGCGCCCAAGGCCGTGAGCGTCGACTGGTATCTGTCGCGCCACAAGACCCTCGACGGCGAGGGCCTCGATCCTGCGGTCGTGCCCGGCGCGCTGCACGCCGCCCTCACGGTGCTCGAGACGTGGGGCACGATGAGCTTTCGAGGAGGTCGCCACGCCGGCCATCGAGTACGCCGAGAAGGGCTTCCCGATGCGGCCCAGCACCGCGCGGACGATTCGCAACCAGCTGAAGTTCTTCGAGAAGTGGCCCGACAACCAGCGCTATTGGCTGAAGCCGGATGGCTCGCAGTACAAGCCGGGCGAGACCATCAAGCTCCCCACGCTCGCGAGGACGCTGCGGCGCATGGTCGACGCCGAGCGGGCGGCCAAGGGCCGCGGGCCGCGCCGCCGGCATCGCGGCCGCGCGCGACCGCTTCTACAAGGGCGACATCGCGCAGGAGATGGTGGCGTTCCTGCAGAAGCACGGCGCGCCGTTCGACGCGAGCGACTTCGCGGAGTACTTCGCGCGCCTCGAGGCGCCCGCGCAGACGACCTATCGCGGCTACACCGTCTACAAGCACGGCTTCGGCAGCCAGGGGCCGGTGCTGCTGCAGACGCTGAACATCCTCGAGACGTTCGACCTGCACGCGATGGGCTACGCGAGCGCCGACTACCTCCACACCGTGATCGAGGCGATGAAGCTCGCCTACGCCGACCGCGACACCTACTATGCGGACCCGGCGTTCGTGAAGACGCCGGGCGAGGGGCTGCTGTCGAAGGCCTACGCGAAGGAGCGCGCGGCGCTCATCGATCCGCGCCGCGCCTCGAGCGCGTTCATCGCGGGCGATCCGCTCAAGTACGACTCGACGGTGAAGGCAGTGGCCGTTCTGGAAGGCCAACGTGGCCGACGGGCGCCGCGCCCGGCCGCCGCGGTCGCGGACGCCGAGCTCGCCTCGTCGCTCGGGCGCGACTCCGCGGGCGTGAGCAAGGACACGACGCACATGGCCATCATCGACAAGGACGGCAACGTCTTCGACGTGACGCCGAGCGGCGGCTGGATTCCCGGCGCCGTGATCCTGGGCGACACGGGCATCGGGATGAGCGTGCGCGGCGAGCAGTTCTGGCTCGACAAGACGCGCGCCAACCAGATCCGCCCGCGCGCCCGGCCGCGCTACACGCTGACGCCGAGCCTGGTGTTCAAGGGCAACGTGCCGATGATGGCGCTCGGCACGCCCGGCGGCGACAACCAGGACCAGACGATCCTGCAGGCGTTCCTGAGCGTGGTCGAGTTCTGGGACGACTGGTATCCCAACCTCCACGCGGCGCTGGAGCGGCCGCGCGCCCAGACGCTGCATTTCTACGGCTCGTTCTGGCCGCACAGCCCCGGGCTTCAACAAGCTCGCGATCGAGGCGACGGTGCCGGACGCGGTGTACAACGAGCTGAAGGCGCGCGGCCACGACGTGAGCCGCCTGCCGGCCTTCGGCATGTCGGGCTGCGCCACCGCGGTGATGATCGACCCGGCCACGGGCAACCGCTTCGCAGCGGCCGACCCGCGCCGGGATTGCTACGCGATGGCGTATTAAGTGAAAAGTAGAAAGTGAAAGGTTGAAGGTGAAAGGTGGAAACCTGGATTCCGCCTTCTACTTTCTACTTTTCACCTTCTACTTTCCCCTTCCTGAGAGCCCCATCGCCCATTCCGCGAGCGACGTGGGCGTGATGCCGAACTCGCGCTGGTTGGCCGCGATGTCGGCGTCGTAGCCCACGCGCTCGAACCACTCGAGCATGAGGGCGAAGTCCTCGCTGTTCTTCCGGACCTCGGTCATCGGGATCTGCACGAACTCGACCGGGCGGCCCAGGCCCTTCGAGAGCGCCGCCGCGGCCTGCGGCATCGTCACCGCGTCGCCGGCGATGTCGAGCGCGCGGCCCTTGAGCTGCTCGGCTTTCGTGAACGCGAGCGCGCCGTACTGGCCGATGTCCTTGACGCAAATCATCTGCAGCACGGTCGTGGGGGCCAGGGCCGTGTAGATCTTGTCGCCGTTGAGGAACCAGGGACTCACCAGGTTCTCCATGAAGAACACCGGGCGGATGATGACGTGCGAGGGGAAGTCGAGTCCGCGCACCGTGTCCTCGACGCGCGCCTTGTTGTCGAAGTGGGGGATGCCGGTCTTCCGGTGCGCCGAGCCCACCGACGCGTACACGAAGTGCCGCACGCCGGCCTCGCGAGCGAGCGTGGCAAAGCGCTTGCCCTGCTCCTCTTCCTTCTCGACGCCCGCCTCCCACGTGTTCTGCACGCCATAGGCGCCCCAGGCGCCCGCCAGCGCCGCCTTCAGTGAAGCGGCGTCCTCCAGGTCGCCTTGGACGATTTGCGCGCCGGCGGCCGCGAGGGCCTTGGCCGCGTCGCTCCCGGGCTTGCGCGTGAGCGCGCGGATCGTGAAGCCCTGGCCGGCGAGCGCGCGGGCGGTGGCGCCGCCCTGCTGGCCGGTGGCGCCGGAAATCAGAATGGTGCGGGTGCTCATGACTCTGCGTTCTCCTTCGAAAGGCTCCGGCCCAACGTGCGGCACAGGTCGCCGAGACGTCGTTGGTCGTCCTGGGAAAGCGCGCCGAGGAGCCGGACGATCCGGCGCGCGTGTTCCGGAAAGAGCCGCGCGATCAGGCGGCGGCCTTCCGGGGTGAGTGACACGTCGATGACGCGCCGGTCGTCGCGGCGCCGCGTGCGGCGCACGAGGCCGCGCTTCTCGAGGTTGTCCACGACCGTGGTCGTGTTGGAGCCGCTGCGCAGCAGCTTCGCGCCCAGGTCGCCCTGCGACATCGGGCCCAGGTGGAGCAGGGCCTCGAGGATGCCGAATTGGCCGAGCGTGAGACCGGCGTCGGCCACGTGCCGGTTGAGGTCGGCGGAGAGGCTGTCGGCGGCGCGCATCAGCTTGATGAAGGCGTCAAGCGCGCGAACTTCAGCCGGCGTGCCGCGGTGGTGGGTGCCCATGAGTGTTCAATCGACGTCGAATACTTCGATATCGAATCATTAGTGGTGGGGACGTGTCAAGCGCGGCCGTGGCGGCCGGTGTTCAGCGGCGCGTCTTCTTCTTCGCTTTGGGCGCGCGCGTCGGCGCGGGTGTCGGAGCGGCTTTCGCTGCGAGGGCCGCCTGGATGATCCGCCGGAACATCTTGCCGGTGTCGCCGGTCTTCGCCGGCGGGTTTCGCGTCCACACGTCCGGCGCGCCGTCGCCGATGATGTCGGCGAAATCGGCGTTGGGGGTCTTCACGCTGAGCGGCGCGAACTCGGTGATGTCGAGGGGGCCCGACCAGTCGTCGCGATGCTTGATGAGCAGCCAGCTCTTGCCGGCCGCTTGCCCTGAGCCTGTCGAAGGGGAGAAGCCGTGCGTCTTCACGAGGACCCACGAGCCCTTCAGCTTGTAGCCGTGCAGGCGGAACTTGAGGTCGCCCTTGCGAAGGGCCGCGTCCACGTCTTCCACTTCGGGCTCCCACGTGCCCTCGTCCCAGAGCATCACGATTCCGGCGCCGTACCCCTCGGGGATGACGCCCTCGAAGGTGCCGTACTCGAGCGGATGATCCTCGACGTGCATGGCCAGCCGCTTGTCGCGGGAATCGATCGACGGGCCCTTCGGCACCGCCCACGACAGGAGCACGCCGTTCCACTCGAGCCGGAGGTCGTAGTGCAGGTGCGAGGCCAGGTGTTTCTGGACGCAGAAGAACAGGGGCGCGCCGGTCTGTCGCCGGCGGGTGGCGTCCCCGGTCGGCTCCGGCGACTTCGTGAAATCCCGCTTCCGTCGATAGTCGTCGAGCGCCATGCTGACCGGAGGATACAATACGCCTCGCCTATGGCCATGACCTCCGTCCAGGATCGCGCCTTCTTTGGCCACCCACGTGGCCTGTCGACCCTCTTCTTCACCGAGATGTGGGAGCGCTTCAGCTACTACGGCATGCGCGCGCTGCTGCTGCTGTACATGACCGCGCCGATCACCGCCGGCGGCCTCGGGTTCGATGCCGCGCAGGGCGGCGCCATTTACGGCCTCTACACGTCGATGGTCTACATGACGGCCCTGCCCGGCGGCTGGATTGCCGATCGCCTGATCGGCCAGCGCCGCGCGGTGCTCTACGGCGGCATCCTCATCGCGAGCGGCCACTTCAGCATGGCCGTCCCGTCGCTCGCGACGTTCTACCTCGGCCTGTTCCTCATCGTGATTGGCACCGGCCTGCTCAAGGGCAACGTGAGCGTCATCGTCGGCCAGCTCTACCCGGCCGAAGACAAGCGCCGCGACGCCGGGCTTCTCGATCTTCTACATGGGCATCAACCTCGGCGCCTTCATCGCGCCGCTCGTGTGCGGGTATCTCGGCCAGCAGATCAACTGGCACCTGGGCTTCGCCGCGGCCGGCTTCGGCATGGTCTTCGGCGTCGTCCAGTACATGCTGGGCAGCAAGCACCTGGGTGACGCCGGCATGCGCCCGGTGCCGGCGGCGTCACCCGAAGCGGCCGCCGCCCTGACGAAGCGGGCGCCGGCTCGGCGGCGGCTCGTCCTGGCGGTCGTCGTCGCGGTGGTCGGGCTCGGCGGCGTACACGGGCGCGCTCCCGATTACCGCCAAGCAGATTGCCGACGGCGCGGGCGTCTTCCTGCTGCTGGTGACGGTGGGCTTCTTCGGCTGGCTGTTCTTCGCGGGAGACTGGACGCGCGGCCGAGCGCAAGCGGCTCTACGTGATCGGCGTTCTCTTCTTTGCGTCCGCGCTGTTCTGGTCGGTGTTCGAGCAGGCGGGCTCCACGCTCAATCTGTTTGCCGATCGCAGCACGCACAACGAGGTGTTCGGCTACGCCTTCCCGAGCAGCTGGCACCAGTCGACCAACTCGCTCTTCATCTTCATCTTTGCGCCCGTGCTGGCGTGGCTGTGGGTCCGGCTGGCCAACAAGGGCATCGAGCCGTCGAGCGCCGCCAAGTTTGCCGCCGGCCTCGTCTTCGCGGGCCTGGGATTTGCCGTGCTCATCTGGCCGGCCCAGGCGGCCGAGCAGGGCACGCTCGCCAGCCCCGCGTGGCTCACGTTCACCTACTTCCTTCACACGATCGGCGAGCTCGTGCTGAGCCCCGTAGGCCTGAGCGCGATGACCACGCTGGCGCCCGCGCGCATCGCCGGGCTGATGATGGGCGTGTGGTTCCTCGCGACCTCCGTCGGCAACTTCATTGGCGGCCGCGTGTCGGGATTCTACGAGTCGTTCGCCCTGCCGTCACTATTCGGCGCGGTGGCCGCGTTCGCGATTCTCGCGGGCCTGATCCTGTTTGCGTTCGTGCCCTCGATGCGAAAGTTGACGGCGGCGTCCGAAGCCGGAACTGGAGGAAAATAGATCGCACGTGCGCATCCTGCTGATCTCGACCTATGACCTGGGCCGCCAGCCCTTCGGGCTGGCCTCGCCGGCGGCATGGCTGAGGCGGGCCGGATGCGACGTGACCGCCGTCGATCTGTCGCGCGACAAGCTGCCGCCGGAAGTGGCGTCGGCCGCCACCCTCGTCGCGTTCTACCTGCCGATGCACACGGCCACGCGGCTGGCGTTGCCGGTGATGGATCGCATCCGGGCCGGGAACCCGGCGGCCATCCTCTGCGCCTACGGCTTGTACGCGCCGCTCAACGACGAATTGCTCCGCGCACACGGCGTGACGCACGTCCTCGGTCCGGAAGCCGAAGACGCGCTCGTCGCCCTCGCGACCGCACCGTCGCCGCCCGCGCCTTCGCCTCGCCCCCGTCTTCGCACCCGCCTGGCCTTCCGCAGGCTGACGTTCATCCAACCCGATCGCACCGGCCTCCCGTCCTTGTCGCGCTACGCCGCGCTGCAGATGCCCGACGGCACGCGCCGCGTCGTCGGGGCAACCGATGCCACGCGGGGCTGCAAGCATCGTTGCCGGCATTGCCCGATCGTGCCCGTGTACGACGGTCAGTTCCGGGTCGTCCCGGTAGACGGTGGTCCTGGCCGACATCCGCGCGCAGGTGGAGCAGGGGGCGCGAACACATCACGTTTGGCGATCCGGATTTCCTGAACGGCCCGGCGCACGCCGTGCGGCATCGTCGAGGCGCTGCATGCCGAGTGGCCCGCGCTGACCTACGACGTGACGATCAAGGTCGAGCACCTGCTCGCGCATCGGCGACCTGCTCCCGGTCCTGGCACGCACGGGTTGCGCGTTCGTGACGAGCGCCGTGGAATCCGTGGACGACGCAGTGCTCGAGAAGCTCGAGAAGGGGCACACGCGCGCCGACTTCATTGAAGCCGCCGGTCTCTGCCGTGACGCAGGCCTGACGCTGGCCCCGACGTTCGTGGCCTTCACGCCGTGGACCACGCGCGACGGCTATCGCGAGTTGCTGGACGTCGTCGACGAGCTGCAACTCGCCGAGCACGTCGCGCCCGTGCAGTGGGGGATTCGCCTGCTGGTCACCTGGCAGTCGCGGCTGCTCGAGTTGCCGGACATCCGGTCGTTGATCGGCGCGTTCGACGCGAAGACCCTCACGTACCCGTGGCGGCATCCCGATCCGCACGTGGACGCGCTGCAAGCGCGCGTGATGGAGACCGTCGGCGTCCGGATGACGCGTCCGCGGACGGAAGTGTTCGACGCGGTGCGATCACTGGTGGACGAAGTCATCCGGCCCGACCAGTTCGCACCAGCCCTACCCGCCCCACATCCGCGCGGCGGTGCCCTACCTGAATGAGCCCTGGTACTGTTGAGCGGAGCCCACCGCAGAGCAGGTGGCTCTGGTATGAACTCGAACACGTCAACGTCCAACAGTCACGGTTCAACAACGATGAACGTGCACGGGGACGGGGCGCCGCGCCGAGTGCTCCTGTTGGCGACGACGACGGGGTACCAGACGCGCATGTTTGACGACGCGGCCACGCGCATGGGCGTGGAGCTGGTGTACGCCACCGACCGCTGCGATCAGCTCGACGATCCGTGGCGCGACGGCGCCATTGCCGTCCGGTTCCACGAGGAATGGCGGTCCGCGGACGCGGTGATTGCCGCGCTGCAGGCGCGGCCGGTGCAGGGCGTGCTCGCCGTCGGCGATCGGCCCACGGTGCTTGCCGCCCACGTGGCGCGACTGCTCGGCCTGCCGGGGCACCCGTCCGGACGCCGCGGCGGCCTCGAGGGACAAGCGCCTGTTCCGCAGGCGCCTGCGTCGCCGCGGGCATGCCGGCGCCGGCGTTCTTCACCGTGTCGACCGCGGTCGAGGCGGAGAGCGTGCTGCCGCGCGTGTCGTTTCCCGCCGTCGTCAAGCCCACGGTGCTGTCGGCGAGCCGCGGCGTGATCCGCGTGGACGATGCGGCGAGCTTCAGGACCGCGTTCGCGCGGGTGCAGCAGTTGCTGGCGGCTCCGGAGGTGCGCGAGCTGCGCGACCCCGAAGCCGACGTGCATCCAGGTGGAGCGCTACATCCAGGCGCTGAATACGCGGTCGAAGCGCTGATGGAGCGGGGCGAGCTCCGCGTTCTCGCGATGTTCGACAAGCCGGACCCGCTCGAAGGGCCGTTCTTCGAGGAGACGATCTACGTCACGCCGTCGCGGGCCGGCGACGCGCGTCCTCCGGCAGGTCGGTGAGGCCGTGGCGGCGGCGGCGCGCGCCATCAGATCTCGAACACGGTCCGGTGCACGCGGAGTGCCGCGTAAACGCCGACGGCGTGTACGTGCTCGAGGCGGCGGCGCGGCCCATCGGCGGCCTGTGCGCGCGGGCCCTGCGCTTCACGCACGCCTCGGGCGAGACGTGCGGCCTGGAGGACCTGCTGCTGCGCCACGCCCTGGGCGAGCCCACGACGCGACTGGACGCGTGAAGCGCCCGCGTCGGCGGTGATGATGATCCCGATTCCCCGGGCGGGCGTGTTCCGGCGCGCGGAAGGCGTGGATGAGGCGCGGGCCGTGCCAGGGGTCACCGGGCGTCGAGATCACGGCGAAGCCGGACCAGCGGCTCGTGCCGCTGCCCGAGGGGGCGAGCTATCTGGGATTCATCTTCGCGAGGGCGGCCGGCCCCGCGGAGGCGGAGCAGGCGGTGCGCGATGCGCACGCGCGCCTGCGGTTCGTGATCGATCCGGTCCTGGCCGTGGTGCGCGGCTAGCTACTTGCTCTGTTGCGGGACGAAGTCGGGCGGCAGCGCGGAGCCTTCGCCGAAGAAGAAATCCTCCATGTGCTTGAGGATCAACTCCTGGCCTTCCTTCTGCCACGGCATGAGGCGGTACTCGTTGAGGATCATCTTCTGACGGTCCTCCCACAACTTCCACGCCTGCGCGGAGACCGACGCGAAGATGCGCTGGCCCATCTCACCCGGCCAGGGCGGCGCGTCGAGGCCTGGCAGCTCTTTCTGGAACTTCACGCAGAAGACGATCCGTCCGCTGGTGTTGGTCGCCACTTGCTCCGGGCCGGGAGGGCCGCCACACATGCTCATGGAACGATTGTAGCCGACTCCCGCCTTCGCCTTCGGCTTCGGCGCGGCAGGCCCCCGACTCCCGGCTCCCGGTTCCCGATTATGATCGCCTAGTGGAACCCGAAGAGCGCCACCGCTGCTGTTGGTACGGTCGACGGACCACGGACATTCCCGAAGACCTCGGTTCCCACACGATCGTCGACGGTCAGCTCGTCTACTGCGCGCACCCGATGTATTGGCCGGTCGTGCGCTACGAGTTCGACGTTCGCAACTGCGCCGATTGCGACGTCTTCCGCCCCATTCGTCCCGACCGCGCGACGTATTGATTTCAGGCTCGGCAAAGCCCATCTGTAGCGATTCAATGCACAGCTGGAAACTTGTCCGATTTTGTCTCTGTATGTGTCTCCGCAAACGATTGAGTACAAACCAGTTGCGAGACTTGTAATCCTGTTGAGCTGGCACGGGATTCGCTATAGACCTCAACCAGATTCGCCGCCAACCCATTCGTCCCTCGCCATTCGCAACAGTCCCTTGCGAATCGCGAACCTCGAATCGTGGACCGGGCGAACAAGGAGGTCCTAGTGCTGGAAGCAAGAAAAGCCCGCCGCGGGTTTGCATCGATGTCGACAGAGAAGCAGCGAGAGATTGCCAGTAAAGGGGGCCGAGCGGCTCATGCCAAGGGCACGGCGCATGAGTGGTCGGCTGATGAAGCGCGGACGGCCGGCCGCAAGGGCGGTCAGGCCAGCCGCGGTGGCCGCGGCAAACTGCCGATTGAAGTGTAGGCAGAAAGGCGAACCAGGGCCGGGGCCGCGATGCGGCGCCCGGCCCTTCCTGTCTCCAATTCAATCAGTGAACGTTGAACTATGAACTTTGCACTTTCTCGACCTGCACCCGCGCGTCGTTGAAGCACGCGCCCCCGCCGAGATCCGATCAACGTGTCCGGCACGAGCGCGTTGGACGTGAAGCCGTTCGCCGTGTGGCGTCGCCACACGCCCTTCGGCATCGACACCGTGCCCGCACGCACCAGCGAGCGTCAGCTTCGCCCGGATCCTGACTTCGCCGAGCGCGTTGAACACGCGGATCGGATCGCCTTCTTCGATCGCCCTCGCGTCGGCGTCGTCCGGGTTCATCTCCAGCACGACGTCGGCCCGCGACAACTCGCCGAGCGTGGAGCTGATGGTCTTTTCACTCGACGGGGAAATCAGCGCCAGCGGGAAGTCCGCCGTGGCCGGGTCGGCCTGGAAGCCGTAAAGGCCGAGCGGCGCCTGCTTGTCGCAGCACGTCGGGGAAGAGGTCCACCTTCTGGTCCGGCGTCCGGGGAAACACGTCCACGAACTGCACGGGCCGGCCGTCGTGGGCCGGCGTGGCCTTCCACGTCTCGCGCAGGTCGTTGCCGATCGGCTTCGGGCAGGCCGCCGAGCACGGCCAGCATCGCCTCGAGTTCGTCGGCGGGATCGCCGTCGGTGGTGAGGTCGAGCCGCCGCGCGAGGTCCATGAAGACGTCGGTGTTGGCGCGCGATTCCCCGACCTGATCGATCACCGGCTTGCCCAGCTGCAGCGAGATGGCGCCGTAGCCCCTCGCGAAGTCGTAGTGCTCGAGGAACGTCGTCGCGGGCAGCACCACGTCGGCGTACATCGCCGTATCGGTCATCACCTGGTCGAAGACCACGGTGAACAGGTCCTCGCGCTCGAGGCCGCGGATCACGCGCCGCTGGTCGGGCAGGGTCGCCACCGGGTTGCAGTTGTAGACGAACAGGTGGTTGATCGGCGCGCCCTCGGGTTCCGTGAGCATGCGTCCGACCTTGTTCATGTTGACGGCCCGCGTCGGCGGTTCGGTGTCGGCGAGCCACGGCGCGATCGATGATTCCAGGACGCGGAGTTGCTCATCGAGTAGCCGCCGCCCCGCACGCCGAACTTGCCGGCCACCGCGGGCAGCGCGAGCACGGCCGCGGCCGCGCTGCCGCCATTGCGGTTTCGTTCGAGGCCCCATCCGCACTTCACCAGGGCGGGCGTCGATTTCACGTAGAGGTCCGCCAGCCGGCGCAACTGCGCCTCGGGGACGCCGCTCACGTCCGCCGCTTTCGCGAAGGTCCACGGCCGTGCGCGTTCGCGCAGTTCCGCCGCGCCCCGCGGTGTGGGCGGCGAGGAACGCCTCGTCGGCGTGACCGTCCTCGAAGAGGTGGCGATGCAGGGCGAGGGCCACGGGGAGGTCCGTGCCCGGCCGCACGGCCAGGTGCATGTCCGCCTGGCGGGCCACCGTCGTCGCGCGCGGATCGAGGACGACGATTGTAGCGCCGTTGTCGCGGGCTTCCTTCAGATAGGGCATCAGGTGGATGCCCGTGACGCCGGGGTTGACGCCCCAGATGATGATCAGCTTCGCGGAGGGATAGTCCTGGTAGACCGTCGACGCCATCTTGCCGTAGAGCCCGAGGTTGGCCGCGCCGGTCGGCGCCGCGCACACCGTGCGCAGGAGGCGCGAGGCGCCAAGGCGGCGGAACAGGATCGCGTCGGCGTAGTCCTGTGTGAGGAAGCCGTTCGACCCGCCGTAGCACAGCGGCAGAATCGTGTCGGCCGCGCCGGCGTCGCGCGCGGCCTGCATCTTCTCGGCGATGAGGTCGAGCGCCACCTCCCAGGTCGTCCGCCGGAATTGCCCGGAGCCTTTGGCGCCCTTGCGGACAGCCGGGTAGAGCAGGCGGTCGTCGCCGTACACGCGCTTGTCGAAGTGGCGGACCTTGGCGCAGATATAGCTGCGCGTGACCTCATTCGCAGGGGAGCCGTCGATCTTGTGGATACGGCCTGCGCGCAGTGTCACGTGCAGCGAGCAGGCGTCAGGGCAATCGAGCGGACAGGCGGTTTCGACGGTGGATTCGGTGGGGGCCGCGGCGGGCTTCGCCATAAGCCCCACAGTTTATCGCGTTGGGGCGGTTCGCGCGCGGACGCGGCTGCCGTCCTTCAACTCGCGCAGCGCCTGGAACGGACCGGCTACGATCTCGGTTCCGTCACCGATGCCGTCGACCTCGATGGAGAGCCCGCCCAGGATGCCCGTGGTCACCGGGACGAATGTCGCCGAGCCGTCCTTCACGACGAAGACCCCCGAGACGTCCGCCGCCTGTCCCGGCGTGCCCGCCTTCGGGTTGGGCCGCTGGACCACCGCTTGCAGCGGGACCGTGAGGACGTTCTTCTGTTCAGCCACGAGGATCTCCGTGTCGCACGTGAGGCCTGGCCTCAGCTGCGCGACATCACCGTCGAGGCGCACGCTGACCTTGAACTCCCGCGCCGCCGCCTGCGTGCCCACCTGCGGCAATGCGCTCGCGCCGATCTCGACCACGTGACCGGCGTAGCGCCGGCCTGGCACGGCTTCGAGCGTCACGGTCGCCGGGTTGTTGAGGGCGAGGCGCAGCACGTCGGCCTCCGCGACCTTCACTTCCGCGTTGATCGTGCTCAGGTCCGACACGGTCATGAGAATCGTGCCGGGCTGGTTCTGCACGCCGATCACGACCATCTCGCCTTCCTCGACCTCGAGCCGGGTGATCACGCCGTCGATCGGCGCCGTGATTTCGGTCTTCGACAGCGTGTCGCGGGCGCGCGCGCCCTCGGCGCGCCCCTGCGTGACGCGGCGCTCGGCCGCGTCGCGTGATTGCTCGGCGCGCTGGAGCGAGGCCTGCGCGGACGCGAGTTGCGCTTCCGCGGAGTCGGCGTTGGCCTGGGCGGCGTCGAAGTCGGACTGGGGCGTCAGGCCGGCCTGTCGCAGTTCCCGGGCGCGGCCCAGCGCCTTCGTGGCCTCGGTGGCGCGTGCGCGCGCGGCGTCGAGTTCGCCCTGCGCGGCCTTCACCTGGTTGGCGGCACCGCGCGCCTCGGCCTCGAATGCGCGGATCGAGGCCGTCGCGGCGTCCGACGAACTGGAGGCCTGCACCGGATCGATCCGGGCCAGCAGCTGGCCGGCCTTGACCCTGTCGCCTTCCTTCACGGCAAGGGCGACGAGGCGGCCCATCGACGCCGACCCGATGTCGGCGTAGCGGTTCGCGACGATCTCGCCGGAGGCCGTCACGAACGACTGGAGGACGGGTGTCCGCCCCACGGTCGCGAGATCAACCGCCACCGCGTCCGGGTCCGCGGCGGCGCATGACGACCGCGGCGGCGGCTATGATGAGGACAACAACCAGAATGAGGGCGGTTCGTCGGGTCATGAATGCAGACAGTCTCTTTGACGCACATTTGCGTCCTCGGGTCCCACGGGGGCGTCTAATGGTATCGAATGTTGCGTGAAGCCGTCAGACAAGGCGGGGCGGCCCTGGTCGGCAACCCCCTGCGCGCGGGCCTCGGCGCCCTGGCCATCGCCGTGGCCGTGGCCACGATCGTCTTCGTCGTCGCGGCCCTCGACGGCGTCGCGATGTACGCGCGGATGACCACGGCGAGGACGTTTGGCTCCGATACATTCCTGCTGGCGCAGGTCGCCTCGCCCGGGCGCATCTCCCGCCGGGAACTCCAGGAGCAACTCCAGCGCAACCCGCCGATGCGGCGGAGCGAGCTCAAGTTCCTCGAGCGCTACGCCGGCGGCCTCGTGGACTACGCCCCGAACGCGCAGACCAGGGCGGACGTGTCGTCGGCGGGCCGCAAGCTCGAAGGCGTGTCGATCACCGGGACGACGTCGGTGCTGGCGGGCCTCCGCGACTTGAGCATCGCGCGCGGCCGCTTCCTGCGCGCGGACGAGGATGCCAGCGGCGCGCAGGTCGCCGTGATTGGCGCCGACGTCGCCGACGCGCTCTTCCCGGTGAGCGAGCCCCTCGGCCAGCCGATTCGGATCGCGGGCCGCCGGTTCGAGGTCATCGGCGTGCAGGAGCGCCTGGGCAGTTCCGGCGGCGCATCGCTCGACAAGTACGTGTGGATCCCCCTGACCGCGTTCGAGCGGGCGTTCGGCGCGCCCCGCACCCTGCAGATCTTCGCCAAGGCCGCCGACGGGCTACGACTCCGTCGTGGGCGAGGACCGCGCACGCATCTCGCTGCGCGCGCAGCGGGCCCTGGCGCCCGGGGTCGCCGACAACTTCGACGTGCTGACGCCCGACGCGGCGCGCAGCTTCGTCGCCAACCTCTCGCAACGCATCGGCGCGGCGGCGGGACCCATTTCGCTCATGGCGCTGCTCGCGGCGATGGTCGTCGTGACCAACACGGTGCTGGTCTCGGTGACGCAGCGCACGCGCGAGATCGGCGTGCGGCGTGCGCTCGGCGCGACGCGGCAGCAAATCATGCGCGAGGTGCTCGCCGAGTCCGCGCATGATGTCGCTCGTGGGCGGCGCGGCCGGCACCCTCGTGGCCGTCGCGCTGGTCTCGATGCTCGCGCGCCTTCTCGACGTGCCGCTCGGCGTGGCGCCGGCGACGGTGGCGTGGAGCGTGGCCGCCTCGGCGGCGAGCGGGCTGGCCGCCGGCTGGTATCCGGCGCGGCGCGCGACGCGCATCGACGTCATCAGCGCGATTCGGAGCGACTAGCCATGGCCACGCAACCCCCTCGAGGCGCGTTCGACGTCGCCGGCAACGAGCTGAACGAGGCCGCGACGCTCGCGATCGAGTCCCTGCGCGCCCAGCCCGCGCGCTCGGCCCTCGCCATCGTGGGCATCGTCATCGGCATCGTCACCGTGGTGCTCGTGGCCTCCACGCTCGTGGGGCTCCGCAACAGCGTGGCGCTGCTGTTCCGCGAATTGGGCACCGACAACATCTTCGCGTATCACTACAGCGGCGAGCCGTATTCGGCCCCGACGGAGCTGGACGTCCAGCGTCCGCAACTGCGGGCCGAGTACGCGCCGGTGATCGAGAAGCTGGGGCCCGCGATTCGCGACGTCGGCATCGAGCTGATCGTGCCGGCCGTCACGAGCACGCGCACCCTCACCGCGCGGGCGGGCAACAACGAGTCGGACACCGTCCTCATCGAGGGCATCTCGCCGAACTTCTACGACATCGTCGGCGCGGAATTCGTGGGCGGCCGGCCGTTCACCGACACCGAGGAGCGCGTGCGCGCGCAGGTGGCGGTGCTCGGCGCCAGCGTCGCGCGGGCGCTGTTCGGCCAGGGCTCGTCGGTGGGGCAGTCGTTCCTGCTCGGCGGCGACCGCTACTACGTCATCGGCGAACTGGCCCCGCGCAAGGGCACGTTCTTCGGCGAGAACCGCAACGACTCGGTGGTGGCGATCCCCGTGAACACGGCGCGCCTCAAGTTCCCCGACGCGCGGAACATGGTGCTCTACATCCGGGCCCGGCCCGGGATGCGCGAGGAGGCCCGCGCGGAGGCCGCAGACGATCCTGCGGCTGCTGCGCCACGTGCCGCCGGGCGCCGAGGACAACTTCGCGATGAACACCGCGGACCAGATCATCGCGCAGTTCGATCGCATCGGCATCCAGATCTTCATCGCGACGATCGCGCTGCTCTGCGGTGAGCCTGCTGATCGGCGGCATCGGCATCGCCAACGTGATGATCATCAGCGTGACCGAGCGTACGCGCGAGATCGGCGTCCGCCTCGCGATTGGCGCGCGCCGCCGCGAGGTGCTGCGGCAGTTCCTCTTCGAGGCGGCGATCCTCTCGGGCGCGGGCGGCCTGGCCGGCGTCGTCCTGGCGTCGGCCCTCGGCCTGCTGATCGCGCTCGTCGCCCCCACGTTCCCGGCCACGCCGCCGCTCTGGGCGGTCGCGTCGGGCCTCGGCGACGTCGGTGGCCGTCGGCGTCCTGGCCGGCTACTGGCCGGCGCGCCGCGCGGCGTCGCTTGATCCCGTCGAGGCCCTGCGGTACGAATAGACGTCGTGTCCGACGCCGACCTGCCGCACGTCGTCATCATCGGCGGCGGATTTGCCGGCCTGGCCGCGGCCCGGCGCCTGGCCGGCGCGCCGTGCCGCGTCACGCTGATCGACCGCCACAACCACCACGTGTTCCAGCCGCTGCTGTATCAGGTGGCCACGGCGGGGCTGTCGCCCGGGCGACATCGCGTCGCCCATCCGCTGGATCCTGCGCGACGCAGCCGCGCCTGCGCGTGTTGCTCGGCACCGTCGAGCGCATCGACACGACGACGCGGCAGGTGTGGCTCGACCAGCGGCGACGCCGTGCCGTACGACTACCTGATTGCCGCGGCCGGCGTGACGCATGCCTACTTCGGCCACGACGACTGGGGCGCGCGTCGCGCCCGGGCTGAAGACGCTCGACGACGCGCTGGCGATCCGCGCGCGGTTGCTGCTGGCGTTCGAAGAGGCGGAGCGCCATCCCGACCCGGTCGCGCCAGCGGTTCCTGCTGACCTTCGTGATCATCGGCGGGGGGCCCACCGGCGTGGAACTTGCCGGCGCCCTGGCGGAGATCGCGCGGCAGGCGCTGCGCTCCGAGTTCGACGCCATCGATCCGGCGTCCGCGCGGATCCTGCTCGTCGAGGCCGGCCCGTCGATCCTGCCGTCCTTTCCCGAGAGCCTGCGCGCCTCGGCGCGGCGCTCGCTTCAGGCCCTCGGCGTCACGGTCGTGGAAGGCGACGGCGTCACGCACGTCGAGGAGGGCGCCGTCACGATCGGCGGCCGAGCGCATCGAGGCGCACACCATCCTGTGGGCCGCCGGCGTGGCGGCGTCGCCGATTGGCCGGGACCTCGGGCCCGCCTCGATCGCGCCGGCCGCGTGATCGTGGAGCCCGACCTCTCGGTGGCCGGCCATGCCGACGTGTTCGTCGTCGGCGACCTCGCCTGCTTCACGCACCAGACGGGGAAGCCGCTTGCCGGGCGTCGCCCAGGTGGCCAAGCAGATGGGCGCGGCTGGCGGCCACGAACGTCCTTCGCCGGCTGCGCGGCGAGCCGACGACGGCGTTTCGCTATTTCGATCCCGGCAACATGGCGACGATCGGCCGCGCGGCGGCGATCGCCGACTTCGGATGGCTGCGGCTGTCCGGCGCCCTCGGATGGCTCATGTGGCTCTTCGTCCACATCCTGTTCCTGATCGGGTTTCGCAATCGCCTGTCGGTGATGCTCCAGTGGGCGGCGGCGTACCTGACGTATCAGCGCAGCGTCCGCTTGATCACGCGGAACCGGCGACAGTTAACTAATGTATTCTGCTGGCCGACAGCCAGCCCTTCACCCCTTCGGGAGCCACGTGCACGCCGGATCAGCCGTCGGACCCTATCGGATCATCCGCCAGCTTGGTGCCGGCGGCATGGGCGTGGTCTGGCTGGCCGAGGACCCGCGCCTGCACCGGAAGGTCGCCCTCAAGACGGTCCGCGGCGCCGACAGCGATACCAGTGAAGGCCGCCAACTCCTGCTGCGCGAGGCCCGCGCCGCCGCCGCGCTGAATCATCCGCACATCGCCGCCGTCCACGACGTTCTCGACGTCGACGGCCAGGTCATCGTCGTCTTCGAGTACGTCGAGGGGGACACGCTCGCCACGCGCCTGCAGCGCGCGCCGATGACGGTCCCGGAGGCGATCGAGGTCGGATGGCAGCTTGCCGATGCCCTCGCCGCGGCGCACGCGCAGGGCGTCATCCATCGTGACCTCAAGCCGTCCAATGTGGTGCTGGGCGCCGATGGGCGCGCCAAGGTGCTCGACTTCGGCATTGCGCGCCTGGTGCCGGCCGGCGCCGACATGGGGCACAGCGTGCCGGGCACCATCGGCGGCGGCCTGGTCGGCACGCCGGGATATGCGGCGCCCGAGCAGTACCTGTCGCGGAACGTGGATGGCCGTGCCGATCTCTACGCCCTCGGCGTGATGCTGTTCGAGATGGTCAGCGGCCGGCGACCGTTCCCGGGCACCGACGCAGTGGCGCTGGCCACCTCGGTGCTCCGGGACGAGGCGCCGAAGCTCACGGCCTCGGGCCTCTGGGTCCCTCCGGCCCTCGAGGGCCTCGTGGCCCGGCTGCTCGAGCGCGAGCCGGGCAAGCGCCCGGCCACCGCGGACGGCGTGCTGGTGGAACTGAGTCCGCTTCGCGATGCCGAGTCCTCGCCGCTCGCGCGACGGACGGTCTTGATCCGCCGGGGCATTCCGCGCACCACGCTGCTGGCCGCGGCGCTCGCCATTGCCGTGGTCACCGCGGTCGTCGTGCGCGTGCAGTGGCCGGCGGCTCACGGTCCGGTGATGCCGGTGGTCGCCGTCCTGCCGCTGCAGAACATGAGCGGTGACACGTCGAACGATTACCTCGGCGCCGGCCTGGCGGAGAGCCTCATCACGAGCCTCGCCGCCGTCCCGCTCGGTCACGGTCCTCTCGCGCGGCGCCGTGGACGAGACCCGCCAGCAGCATCCCGACCGTGCCGGATTCGTCCAGGCGCTCGATGCCAGTTACCTGGTGGAAGGCACGGTGCAATCGGTGTCGAACCGTTTGCGCGTCACGCTCAATCTCGTGCGGACCGATCAGTCCCGTGGCCTGGGGCAAGACCGTCGAAGCGCCCTCGGCGGACCTGTTCGCACTGCAAGGCGAGCTGGCGACCGCGCTGACCGACGCTCTCGCCGCGCAGGCGCCGTCGGGGGCGCAGCAGAAGCCGGCGGCGTTGCCGACGTCGAGCGAGCCGGCGCAGATCGCCTATTGGAAAGGCCGCGCCTTCTTCGACCGGCGCGACCTGGCGGGCAACACACAAGCGGCGCTCAAGGAATTCGAGAACGCCGTGGCGGCGGATCCGAAGTTCGCCCTCGCGCATGCCAGCCTGGCGGAAGCCCAGTGGCAGATGTACGTGCAGACCAACGACAAGGCCTGGGCGCTGAAGGCGGTCGAATCGACGGGCGTGGCCGTGGGTCTGGAACCCGATCGGCCCAGCGTGCGCTACATCGCCGCGATGACGCTTGTTCCGCAGCGGCAAGTACGACGAAGCCCGGCGGGAGGTCGAGCGCGCGATCGCGCTGCAGCCGACGTCCGAGGAAGCCATTCGCCTCATGGGTCGCGTGCTGATGCGCCAGGGACAATTGGATGCCGGCCGCGCGGAATTCAAGAAGGCCAGCGCGATCCGGCCGAACTCCGTCGACGTTGTATGCCGACATGGGCCTGTCGCTCTACCAGGCATCGCAGTACGCCGAGGCGCTGGAGGCGTTCGAGAAGGCCATTGCGCTGTCGCCCAATTCGTCGCTGTTCCTCACGCAGGCCGGCGCCGCGTCGCAGTCCATGGGCGACGACGCGCGCGCCCTCGATTACTACTCGCGAGCGACCGCCATCCAGCCGCGCGCCGAGACGTTCTCGAGCATGGGCACCATCTACTACGGCCAGGGCGAGTATGCGAAGGCCGCCGCCGCCTATGAAGGGGCGTTGTTGATTCGACCGTTGGGCGCCATCACCCACCGCAATCTTGGCGACGCGTACACGCACCTGGGCCGGAAGGCGGATGCGCTCCGGGCGTACCGCCAGGCGGTGAAGCTGGCGGAGCAGGAGGTGTCGGTCAGCCCCGCCGACGCGCGCGTGATTGCGCGGCTCGCCGTGTACCAGGCCAAAGGCCGGTGACGACGCGGCGGCGCTCAAGAGCCTCGGCGCCGCGGAACGGCTCGCGGGCGATGACGGGCAGGTGCAGCTGAGGGCCGCCGTCGTCCACGCTCTCGCCGGCCGCACCGATCGGGCGCTGGCCGCCATCGAGAGGGCCATGGCCGGAGGAATCACGTCCCGGTCGATTGCCACGGAAGAAGACTTCGAGAAACTCCGGCCGCTGCCGCGATTCGCGGCGTTAGTCGTCAACCCGGCAGAGGTGAAACGATGAGCAAGAAGAAAAAGAAGCCGTCCGCGAAGAAACCGGTGAAGAAGACGGTCCCGAAGAAGAAGCCGGCCCGGAGCGCCGCACGCCGTGCACCGGTCCGGACCCTCGCGGCCGCGGCTGCCGGCCGGACATCGCAGGCCACGATTTTTCTCTACACGGTCGACGGCGGCATCCGCGTGCGCACGTCGCCGCACCTGATGACCGCCGGGCCCGGCCACATCGAGTGGACGGTCGTGAACCTGGCTTCCGATGATGCGATCGCCGTGGAGATCACGTTCCCGAAGGAAGGCCCGTGGGGCGGCCAGCCGATCCTGATCAAGGACGGCTGGATTCGGCTGAGCCTGGACGGGGCCGCCGAGGGCCGCTTCAGGTACAACGTGACGGCCAACGGATTCACCGAAGACCCCGAGATTGAGATCCCCGAGAACTAGCCCGGCGTCCCGCCAGCCTGAGCCTCGTCCCGGACCGCACCGGTTGCCGCGCCCAGCGGCGGCCTGGTGCGGTTCGGTGTTATCCTCTGCCGTCCTCCCCACATGAGGCTGGTCGAACCCGGCACTTCCGTCGGCCCCTATCGCGTGGTTCGCCACATCGGCAGTGGCGGAATGGGCGCGGTGTGGCTGGCGGACGACCCGCGGCTGCACCGCAAGGTGGCCCTCAAGACGCTGCGCGCCGCCGACGAAGAAGGCTCGCAGGGCCGCGCCCGCCTGCTCCGCGAGGCGCGGGCCGTCGCGGCGCTCAATCACCCCAACATCGCCACCGTCTTCGACGTCCTCGAGGACGAAGACGACGTCGTCCTCGTGTTCGAGTACGTCGAGGGCGAGACGCTGTCCGAGCGAAACCGGCGCGGGCCGATGCCGGTGGCGGAGGCGGTCGGCATCGGGTGCCAGATGGCGCGGGCCCTCGCCGCGGCGCACGCGCAGGGCGTGGTGCATCGCGACCTCAAGCCGGGCAACGTCATCGTGGGTCCCGACGGGCAGGTGAAGGTCCTCGACTTCGGCATCGCGCGGATGCTGGCGACCGGGACCACCGTCACGGCGGCGGGGCACACGACGAGCGGACCCGGCTTCATGGGCACGCCTGGGTATGCGGCGCCGGAGCAGATGGTCTCGTCCGCGGTTGACGAGCGCGCCGACCTCTACGCGCTCGGCGTGATGCTGTTCGAGATGGTGGGCGGCCGCCGGCCTTTTCCCGGGAACGATGCTGTCTCGCTGGCCACCGCAAAGTTGAGCAGCGACGCTCCGCCCTTGTCGTCGATAGGGCCGCTGGTGCCCGCGGAGTTGGAGCATCTCGTCGCCGCACTCCTCGCGCGCGACCCGGCGGAGCGGCCGGCATCGGCGCACGAGGTGCTGCAGCGGTTGGATGCCGTCATCGGTGCGCCCCTGGGCAGCGTGTCGGCAGCGCGCGCGTTGTCTCGCGGGGTATTGATGGCGTCGGCGATCGTGGCGATCCTGATCGTGGCCGGCGTCGCGACGTGGCGCTTCCTGGCCACGCCGGTTGCCAGGGATTCACTAGCGACGCCGGCCGTCGTCGCCGTCCTGCCGCTGACCAACATGAGTGGCGATCCGTCGAGAGACTACGTGGCGGCGGGACTCTCGGAGAGCCTCATCGCGAGTCTGGCCGCCGCGCCCTCGCTGACGGTCTTGTCCCGCGCCGCGGTTGTCGAAGCGCGGTTGCGAAACCCGGAACTGTCGAAGATGGCGTCCGAATTGGGTGCCAGCTTCATGATCGAAGGCAGCGTTCAACAGTCTGGAGACCAGCTGCGAGTCACCGTCAGCCTGGTCAGACCCGATCGTTCCATCGCGTGGGCGAATTCCTTCGACGGGCTCTTCAGCCGCATCTTCGAGCTGCAGTCCCGAATGGCGATGTCGGTCAGCGAGGCGATGTCGATCCGCGTATCGGGCCCGGCCCGGCCGCAGGTGGACCGGCCGCCGACGAGCGACCCCGGCGCGCTTTCGTCGTATTGGCAGGCAAGGGCCTACATGGATCGTCGCGACGTGAAAGGCAATCTCGAGGCCGCCGCCGCGTCGTTATCGGACGCCATCCGACTCGATCCCAAATTCGCCCTGGCGCATGCGGCTCTCGGCGAGACCTATTGGCGTCAGTACGCCGAGACCAGGGAGCCCTCGTGGGTGCGGCGGGCGATTGATGAAGGCACGACCGCGCTGAGGCTCGACCCGGATAGGCCGGAGGTGCGTCTGGCCCTGGCCGCTACGCTGGCCGGTAGCGGCAAGGCGGACGATGCCGTTGACGAACTCAAGAAAGCACTCGCGGTCCGGCCGACCTACGACGACGCGCGCCGCCAGCTGGGCCAGATTCTCGCGCGCCAGGGCCACGTCGATGAGGCGATCGACGAATTCCAAAGAGCCATCGCTCTCCGGCCGAGTTATTGGGGCAACTACAACGACCTGGGTTTGGCATTGTTCAACGCCGCTCGGTACCAGGAGGCCGCGCAGGCCTTCGAGAAGCTCGTCGCCCTCCAGCCCGACAGCTACATCGGTTTCCAGCAACTCGGAACGGTCTATCAGATGCTTGGCGACGACCAACGCGCCCTGTCGAATTACGAGAAGTCGATCGCGGTGCGGCCATCGAATGGCGCCTACATCAATATCGGCGCGTTTTACCACGCAAAGGGCGAGTACGAGAAGGCGATCGACGCCTACAAGAAGGGCATCGCGCTTCGGCCGAACTCGGCCAGCGGCTATCGCAACCTCGGAGACGCCTATGCAAAGCTCGGAAAGATCTCGGACGCCCGGGAGGCTTACCTGACGGCGGCGAACAAGGCCGCGGAGGAATTGAAGGTGGATCCCAGAAATGCGCGGAACACCGCATCCTTGGCCGTCTACCTGGAGAAAGCGGGGCGCTCCGCCGAGGCTGCGGCTCGCCTGGACGAAGCGCTGGCGCTCGCACCCGATGACGTGCAGGTTTTATATCGCGCGGCAATCGTGCACGCGCTCGCGGGCCGTGATCCGACAGCCCTGGCGTTCTTGAAGCGCGCGGTCGACAGCGGCTATAGTCGCACGGCCGTCGCCGGCGACGATGATCTCGCGAAGTATCGGGCCTTGGCGCCATTTCGCGAGATGGTCGGCGTTAAGGTAGGTCCTCGGTAACGCGTGCACGATGGATTCGATGTAGCAATCGTTCGTCCAACGCTCGTTGTGAGATCGCCAAGAAGGAGAGAACGAGTCTATGACCCAGACACATCAGCTCACCATTACGATCTACTGGGACGCTGCCAACAGGGCGTTCTACAGCAAGACGGACTGGAAGATTCGAAAGGTCAAGGACCGCGACATCGTCAGCTGGGCCGTGGACTGGAGAAAGGGCAAAGATGAAGAGCGACCGGAGTTCCCACTCGACACGTCGGAGTTCGTCCTGCGGTTTCCGGCCGGAACGTGCGTGAGGATTCCCCCATCCGGCGATCTGCGCTTCGGCAAGGGGCAGACCACGCAGACCGCGTTCGTGGGCAATTCGAATCCCGGTCGCTACAAGTACGACATCTACTACGCCGATGCGGGAGGCACGGAGCACTTGCTCGAAGATCCCGAACTCGTGATTGAAGGCAACTAGAAACCCTGATACTTCACCCCTACCTCCGCTCCGGGGTCACCACGCGCCCGGGAAGTGAGCTCGTGAACTTGCCATCGCGCCGCACCAGCACGCCGTTGACCAGGATGTCGGTCATCCCCTCGGCGAGCTGGTGCGGGTTCGCGTAGGTCGCCGGCTCGTGCACCTTCGCCAGGTCGAAGATCAACACGTCCGCAAACGCGCCCGGCCGCAACTGGCCGCGGTCCTTGATGCCGAACACCGTCGCCGGCAGGGAAGTCATCGACCGAATCGCGGCGGCGATGTCGATCGTCTTCCGCTCCCGCACGTAGCGCTCCAGCTTCCGCACGAACGCGCCGTAGGCCCGAGGATGCGGCTTGCCCACGTTGAGCGGACCCAGGTCTCCGTCCGTGCACGTCATCGTCCAGGGCTCGCGCATGATGCGCTCGATGTCGTCTTCCGACATGTTGAACGACACGAGCCCTGCATCGCCGCGCTCGAGGAGCGTCAGCGCGTATTCCTCCGGTGACAGGCCCGCCTTCGCCGCGAGATCCGACAGGCGCCGGCCCTCGATGGAGGTGTCCGGCGCGTACTCGCTGACGAGAAACGTGTCGGCCCCGCCGCGCTTCGCGATGTTCGTCTTCACCTCAGCCCGAATTTCCGGGCGCAGCTCGCCCTTGATGCGCTTGAGCAGGGCCTCGCGCCCGCCCACCTGCGCGGAGCGGGGAATCAGCGCGCCGACGATGCTGGTGCCGCTCGCTTCGTACGGGTACTGATCGGCAAACACTTCGACGCCGCGGTCGCGCGCCGCGTCGATGTGCGCGATCAGGGTCTTGGAGAGTCCCCAGCTCGCGGGCCCGAGGGCCTTCATGTGGGTGACCACGCCGCGGACGCCGCCGCCCTCGGCGATGGCAATCACCTCGTCCACCGCCGCCACGACACCGATGTTGTAGTCCGCCTCGTCCCGGATGTGGCTTTCGTAGACGCCGCCAAATGGCGCCGTGGCCCTGGCCATCGCGATGACCTCCGACGTCTTCGAGTAACTGCCCGGCGCGTACCAGAGGCCGCTTGAGAGGCCGAGGCCGCCGGCCTCCATGCCCTTGCGGGTGAGGTCCACCATCCGCGCGAGTTCCGCCGCGTCTGGGTTGCGGTCCGACATGCCCATCACGGCCTGCCGGATTGAACCCGTGCGGCACGAAGATGCCGACGTTGGTGCCGGTGTGGCCCGACTCGTACCCCGCGCGCTGCGCCGCGATGTCCACGGGGCCCCCGCCATCGGGATTGACGAACACCGTCGTCAGGCCCTGTGCCAGCAGCGGTTCGCCCCGGCGCAGTTCCGGAGTGAGCAGGCCGGGACC
This sequence comes from uncultured Acidobacteriota bacterium, assembly GCA_963839865.1. Classification (GTDB taxonomy): domain Bacteria; phylum Acidobacteriota; class Vicinamibacteria; order Vicinamibacterales; family UBA2999; genus 12-FULL-67-14b. Next base: position 23,709 of record CAWIWS010000030.1, on the reverse strand, counting down.
GGCGTGCGAATGAACGTCGATGAATCCCGGCGTCACGAATCGATCCGCGGCGTCGACCACGGTCTTCGCCGTGGCGCCGGGGAGCGATCCGATCACGCGGATCCGATCGCCGACGATCCCGATGTCCGCGCGGTACCAGGGATTGCCCGTGCCGTCCAGGACGCGGCCGCCCTTGATGAGCACATCAAAGACCTGTCCCGCGTCGGGTGCCACGGGTGCCTGAGGTGCCTCCGGTGCCACAGGCGGAGGTGCCGCGGGTGCCTCGCGTGCCGCAGGCGTATGGAGGGATGCGACTACCAGCGCAAGCACGAGGCCGAACCGTCGATTCATCACGCCACATTCTAGCCGTCCGGCCGGCCGCGACCATCTGCGCGCCGAAGTTTCGGCAGGGGCTGTCGGGACTCGGGCAATCGCAGGCAATTCGGCTCGGAACCGCGTGGCGCGTGTCTTGCACTGTTGAGGGCGGAGTCTGCTCATGATCACCATCCAGCGCATCCTGTGCCCCATCGACCTGTCCGACACCTCGCGCCGCGCCCTGGAGTACGCGTCTCTGGTCGCCCGGTGGTATCGCGCCGACATCTGCGCGCTGCTGGTCGAGCCCGTCGTGATGTCGTCGGTCGAATTCCCGCCCATGCCGGCGGTGACCGGGCTCACGCCGCAGGCGCGCCAGGCGCTCATCAAGCGCATGGATCAGTTCGTGGCCGAAGTCGTACCGGCGGACGTGCACGTGAAGCCCGTCTTGAAGGAAGGATTCGTGGTGACGGAGATCCTGGCCAACGCCAAGGAGATGCCCGCGGACCTGGTGGTGATGGGCACGCACGGACGCGGCGGCTTCGAGCACCTGGTGCTCGGATCGGTCACCGAGAAGGTGCTGCGCAAGCTCGAGTGCCCGGTGCTGACGGTGCCGCCCAGCGCGGACAAGGCCCCGACCGTCCCCGGGCCGTTCACCTCCATCCTGTGCGCGACCGACTTCTCGAACGCGTCGCTGACCGCCCTCGAGTACGCGATGTCGCTGGCGCAGGAGGCGGGCAGCCGCCTGACGGTCGTGCACGCTGTGCCGTGGGAGCTCGAGGATCAGGCCGAGCTGCTCGCGCCTCCCGTCTCGGAGTACCGCATCCTGCGCGAGAACGCGGCGCGCGCGCGCATCGAAGACCTCGTTCCCAAAGCGGTGCGCGAGGTGTGCAAGGTGGACACGATCGTGGCGACGGGCAAGCCGTCGGCCGAGATTCAGCGCATCGCCCGTGACACGCTCGCCGACCTCATCGTCCTCGGCGTGCACGGCAAGGGCGTCGTCAACCTCGCGATCTTCGGGTCGACCACGCACCACGTGATCCGCCACGCGCCGTGCCCCGTGCTGACGGTCCGGGCCAAGAAGTAGTCAGGCCTTCCGCGCGTACTTCGTGTCGACGTAATCGTCGAGCAGCTTCTCGAACGCGAGCGGCCAGCTCGTCGTAGGTGCCCTTGAGCGTCGTGGCATGCACGCCGTCGATGAAGACGGGGCAGTTCGGCGCCTCGCCCGTGCCCGGCAGCGAGATGCCGATGTTGGCGGCCTTCGACTCGCCGGGCCCGTTCACGACGCAGCCCATCACCGCGAGCGTGAGCGTTCTCCACGCCCTTCGTACGTCGCTCTTCCACGCCGGCATCTTGTCGCGGATGTGACCCTGCACGGCCTCGGCGAGCTCCTGGAACGTGGAGCTCGTCGTGCGTCCGCAGCCGGGGCACGCCGTGACGCTCGGGGCAAAGGTCCGCATGCCGAGGGACTGCAGCAGCTCGCACGCCGCGTACACTTCCTCGCGCCGGTCGCCGCCGGGGCGCGGCGTGAGCGAGACGCGAATCGTGTCGCCGATGCCCTCGTTCAGCAGCACGCCCATCGCCGCCGACGACCACACCAGGCCTTTCGTCCCCATGCCGGCTTCCGTGAGGCCGAGGTGCAGCGGCTGCGTGGTCTGCCTCGCCAGCGCGCGATAGACGTCGATCAGGTGGCGCGGCCGTGACACCTTGCAGGAGATGATGATCTGGTTCTGGCCGCAGTCCCGTCTCGATCGCCAGCTCGGTCGACTGGATCGCCGACAGCACCATGCACTCGTTGATGATGTCGTCCGACTCCTTGCCGAGGTTGCGGTCGGTGTTCTCCTGCATCTTCGCCATCACCAGCTCCTGATTGAGGGAGCCGCCGTTGACGCCGATGCGGACCGGCTTGCCGTGCGTCGATCGCCACCTCGCAAATCGTGGCGAACTGCTCGTCGCGCCGCTTGCCTGTGCCGACGTTGCCCGGATTGATCCGGTACTTGTCGAGGGCGCGCGCGCAGTCGGGATAGCGGGTGAGCAGCAGGTGACCGTTGTAGTGGAAGTCCCCGATGAGCGGCGCCTCGCACCCGGCGTCCAGCATCCGCTGCTTGATCTCGGGCACCGCGGCCGCCGCCTCCGGCACGTTGACCGTCACGCGGACCATCTCGGATCCCGCCTGCCACAGTTCGATGCATTGCTTCGCCGTGCGACGCGGCATCCGCCGTGTCGGTCATCGTCATCGACTGGACGACCACGGGCGCGCCGCCGCCGACGACGAGGGGACCGACGCGGACGCTGGTGGTGCGATGGCGGTTGTTCAGGGTAATCATGGGATCGGGGAGCTAGCTTTCTTCGGTCCAGCCGTCGCCGGCCAGCGAACGCTTGATGTCCTCGGCACGAAACAGCGCCAACGCGAGGTCGTCGAACTGCTCGACGCGGTCGGTGACCTCGTTGACGAAGAACGCCACGGTGTACGGCGGGCCGCCCGGCAGCAGCACGCTCCTGCGCGTGGTCGCCGCCTGCGCGGACCATCCGCCACAGGACGGTGGCGGCTGTCGTGTCCACGTCTATTGAGAATACAACGCCGCGGCGTCGCGTGCCGAGGCGTAGAGCCGGCTGAGCACGGCGGCGGTCCGGCGGCTTTCGGCGAGGCTGACGACCGCGGGCGACGCCGTCCAGGACCGCGGCCTCGAAGTCCTCGACCTCGCGCACGAAGAGCAGTGACGAGCCGGCGACGGCGATGTGCTCGACCTGGCCGAGGCGCTCGAGTTCGAGCGTCTCGATCGGTCCCGGGCTTGAACGGGTTGGGCACGGTCAGCGCGCCCGTCGGTCCCGATCACCTCGAGCCAGGTGCGGTAGGCCGCGCGGAACCCCGCGTAGATGTTGGCCGTGACGCCGCCGGGAAATCGCAGCAGGCCCGTGAACTCCTCGTCCACGCCGGACGGCCCCCACTGCGCCGACCCGAAGACCATCTTGGGATCGTTGCCCGGCGACGCAGGCAGGCGTAGGTCACCGGATAGCAGCCGACGTCCCAGAACGCACCGCCGCCGAGCGCGGGATCGAGGCGGACATCGCCCGCGCGGCTCTGCGCGTACGTGAAGCCGGCCACGATGGCGCGCACCGCGCCGATCGCGCCGTCCGAGACGAGCGACATCACGCGTGCTGTCAGGGGTTCGTGGCGATACATCAGGCCTTCCTCGACGACCACGCCGAAAGCCGCGGCTGCCGCCGCCACGCGATCCACGTCGTGCGGCGTGAGGGCCATCGGTTTCTCGCACAGCACGTGCTTGCCGGCGTCGATGGCGGCGAGCGTCCACTCCACGTGCCGGCTGTTGGGCAGGGGAATGTAGACGGCGTCGATGGCGTCATCCTCGAGCAGCCGCCGGTAGCCGTCGACGGCCCTGGGAATCTGCCATTCGGCTGCGTGCGCCTCCGCGCGCGTGCGATCGCGGCTGGCGACCGCCGTCAGTGTCGCTCCGCGCGGCCGCGCGCATGGCCGGGATGAGCCGACGGTTGATGCGCGCCGTTCCGAGAATGCCCCAGCGCAGGATTGAAGCCATGGCGCCGGCCGGACCAGAAGGTCCGGCCTACGCTCCCTTCAACTTCGCGAGCATCCGCCGATTGAATTCTTCGGACTGGCCGCGGGGGATCGACAGCGTCTTCCAGTCCGGGCCCAGCACGTGCTTGGCGAGCAGGAGAATCTGGTAGGCGTGGCCCGCGTAGTGCGACGTCTGGCGGCCGATGGCCTTGATCACGGTGTGGGGCTCCCCGCGAATCATCGACGGTTCGCAGCAGGTCGGCGTCGGTGAGCGGTCGCGAGCGCGTCGAACACGCACTGCCAGCCGTGCTCCCACTCGGCCTGCAGGTCCGCGCGCGTCTCGGTGGGACTCGACGAACTCGCGGTCCCGCTGCCGCGTGGCCTTCTCGCCATCTTCGGTGAGGAAGCCGACCCAGCGCGATCGCATGTTGCCGGCCATGTGCCGCATCAGGATCGCCACGCTGTTGGCCTCGGCATCGATCGTGTCGTGCAGCTGCGCGTCGTTCAGCTGCGCGATGGCCATGTCGGCCAGGCGCTTGATCTTCTGGAACTCGTCACGGGCGGCGTCGAGAATCGGTGAGTCAGTAGGCATGTTCCAGCACCAGCAGGGCTGCCGACACCACGGCGAGCCACCACGCGGGAGCGCTGACCTCCCGCGCGCGGCCGACGAGCGCGTGCAGCACCGCGTGAAGGATGAATCCCCACAGGATACCCTGCGTAATCGAAAACGTGAGCGGGATGAGGAGCAGCGTCGCGAACGCCGGGACCGCGATCTCGAGGCGATCGAAGGCGAGGTGGGTCACGGACTGGAACATCGAGACGCCCACGAGGATCAGGACCGCGGCCGTGGCGTAGTGGAGGAATCGTCGCGGCGATGGGGCCGATGAACAGGCAGGGAAGGAAACAGAACGCGGTGACCACGGCGGTCGTGCCCGTGCGGCCGCCCATGCGGATGCCCGCGATGCTCTCGGCGAACGCGGTGCCCGGCGAACTGCCGAAGAGGCCCGCGCCGAGCGTGGCCGCGGCGTCCACGATCAGACCCGCGCCGGAGGTTGAGGGGCTCGCCGCGCGCGTCCACCAGGTTCGCCGCGTGCGCCACGCCGATGAACGTCGACAGCGAATCGAACATGTCGGTCATCATCACCGTGACAATCGCGGGCGCGAGCGACCACCTGAGCGCGCCCCACACGTCGAGCTTGAGGAAGACCGACGAGAAGTCCGGCGCGCTGACCCACGAGGCCGGCGCGTCCACCCAGCCGCCGGCCCAGGCGCACGCCGTGACGACGAGCATGCTCGCGAGGTAGGCGAACGGGTTGTGGTTCCGGCTGAGCCGCACGCAGATGAACAGCCCCACGAGCGTACAGCAGCGCGCGATGGTCCGAGCGGCCCCACGCCGATCATCGTCGCCGGGTTGGCCGCGACGAAGCCCGCGTTCTGCAGCCCGATGAACGCGAGCAGCAGGCCGATGCCGGCGGCCGTCGCGGACCGGAGAGTGGACGGGATGGCCATCGCCACGCGCTCGCGTAAGCGGCGTCGCCGAGACCAGCAGGAAGAGCGCGCCCGCCCAGAACACGATGCCGAGCGCGGCGGGCCAGGGCACGCCGCGGTTGATGATGATCGCGTAGGTGAAGAACGCGTTCAGCCCCATGCCCGGCGCGACGCCGAAGGGCAGCTTCGCAAACAGCCCCATGAAGAGCGTCATCGTGAAGCAGACGAGGACGGTGGCGGTGAGCGCCCCGGAGAACGGGATGCCCGTGCCGGGCGTCGACAGGATGGCGGGATTGACCACGACGATGTAGGCCATCGTCAGAAAGGTGGTGATCCCCGCGATAACTTCGCGTCCCATCTTGTGGAGCATCATATCGCGGTGCTCCGGGGTGACCCGGAGGCACCCGTCCGTTGGACGAGCGGCTCCAATGCGCGCGATCTGAATTCAACAAACCGAAGGCGCGGGCCGGTGGCCCTTCCTCCCCTGACTGCCCGTCCCTGTTTTCCGCGTCCAGACCTCCCGTTCACCCCCCGATTCAGCCTTCTCAGCCCTTTGCACGCCAAGAAGGCGGTGGGGAGCGTGTAATCGTTGACTTGGCACTCTAATTGCTATGAAGTCATCTATTGTCATATCAATTCGTCCTTCATACCCAGAGCAAGGGGAAAGAAATGTCTCGATATTTTCTCAGCGTCGCCGCGGTAATCGCCGCGCTTTGGGCGCTGCCAGCGGGCGCCCAGGGCGTCCAGACCGGGGTGCTTAGGCGGCACGGTCCGCGATGCCTCAGGCCTGGTCATTTCAGGCGCCACCGTCCGTGCCGAATCCCCCGCCCAGCAGGGGGCCCGGTCGGTCGTGACCGACGCCGGGGCGTACCAGTTTGCCGGTTTGCCGCCAGGCCGCTATTCGGTGACCTTCGAATTCGCCGGATTTAAGGCGGTGACCGGCGCCGTGGACGTCCCGCTCGGGGGCTCGGCGGACCTGGACGCGACGTTGTCGCCGGCGGCCGCGACGGAAGCCGTGACGGTGGTGGCCTCGGTCCCGTCGCTCCTCACCCGGCCCACGGGCGGCCTCAACATCCGCACGCCGGAGGTGGAGACGCTGCCGATTGGGCGCACACCGTCCCTCGTCGCCGAATTCTCACCCGGTCTGACGAACAACACGCCCAACGTCAACCAGGTCACGATTTCGGGCGCGGTGGCTTATGACAACGTGTTCCTGCTCGACGGCGTGGACATTGGTGACAACCTCCTCGCGCGGCCGGACGATCTCTACATCGAAGAGGCCGTGCAGGAGACGCAGGTGCTCACGTCGGGCATCCAGGCCGAGTACGGGCGCTTCTCCGGCGGCGTGGTCAACGTGATCAGCAAGAGCGGCGGCAACCTGTTCTCAGGCAGCATCCGCAGCAACCTGTCCAACTCCGCGTGGACCGACGAAACACCGTACGAGAAGGCCAACAACCAGCAGCGGCAGAGCAAGATGGATCGCTACTACGAGGGCACCTTCGGCGGGCCGATTCGCAAGGACCGCGTGTGGTTCTTCTTTGCCGGCCGGTCGCAGTCCAGCGAGACCTCGCTTACCCTCCCGCAGACCGCGGCGCCGTTCCAGCAGACCGACGACCAGAATCGCTGGGAGGGCAAGGTCACGGCGACGCCGATGACGAACCAGACCCTGCAGGTCCAGTACACCGATCGCCGGCAGAACAGCTTCAAGCCTTCGCTGCCGGTGACGATCGATCCCAACGCGAGTGACAACCAGGACACGCCCGGCCACCTCCTCGTGGCCAACTGGAACGGCGTGCTCGCCCAGCGCTTCTTCGCGACGGCGCAGTACTCGCAGAAGACGAATCACCCGCGGTTCGGCAACTCGAGCACGCGCCTGCAGGATTCGCCGTTCCTCACGATCGGCCGCGTGGCCCCCGGCGGCCTCGAATTCAATGCGGCCTACTTCGACCGCAACGATCCCGAGGACCGCGACAACAACCAGATCACGGGCGCCGTGTCGTACTTCGGCTCGCGCCCCGGCTGGGGCACGCACGACGTCAAGGCCGGCATCGAGCGGTTCGAGCTCATCCTGCGCGGCGGCAACTCGCAGTCGTCCACCGGCTACATCTTCAACACCGACTACCTCGCGGTGGCGGGCAAGCCGGTGATCGACGCGAACGGGCGCGTCGTCCCCGTCTGGATTCCTGGCGCATCGACGATCGGCAACTCCATCCCGACGCGCGGCGCCGAGATCGACATCACGACGACGTCGTTCTACGTGCAGGACCGCTGGAGCCCGACCGCCCGCCTCAGCCTCGACATCGGGCTGCGCTACGAGCATGCGCTGAGCGAGGCGACCGGTGGCGCCACCGGCGCCGACGCGGGGTCCTGGGTGCCGCGCATCGGCGCGACCTACGACGCGACCGGCAGCGGGCGCACGGTACTCGGCGCGTCCTACGCCCACTATTCGGGCCGCTACACGTCGAGCATCTTCGGCCGCAACACGACCGTGGCCAACCCGGCGCGCGTGACGAGCGTCTACAACGGCCCGGCCGGGCAGGGACTCGACTTCGCGCCGGCCTTCGACCTGTCGAATTACTCGGTGGTCTCCGGGTCGTTCCCGAACGCGAACATCTTCCTCGAGGACGGGCTGCAGTCGCCGATCACGCGTGAGGTGACGGCGTCGGTGGGGCAGAACCTCGGCGAAAAGGGCGTGGTGCGCGCGATGTACATCTGGCGCACGGCCACCGGACTCATCGATTCCTTCATCGACGATCCGTCGGCGTCCGGCAAGACGACCGTCGTCCAGGGCGGCGTCAATTTCGGGACGTTCGACAACACCTACTACCGCAACACCGACGAAGCGGTGCGCGACTACCGCGCGATGCAGTTCCAGGGCGACTATCACGTGCGCGGGAACTGGTCGGTGGCGGGACACTACACGGTGCAACTCACCAACAACGGCAACTACGAAGGCGAGGCCGCCAACCAGCCGGGCATCGGCACGCCGCTCGGCGACTATCCCGAGATCCTGGTCGAAGCGCGGGACTTCCCGATGGGCCGCCTGGACGATTTCCAGAGGCACAAGGTGCGCCTGTGGTCGATTTACCAGCAGGGACTGGGGCGCTTCGGCAGCCTCGACATCGCCCCGATCTGGCGCTACAACTCGGCGCTCACGTACAGCCTGACCGCCGCCAGCGTGCCGCTGAGCGCCATCCAGCGGTCGCGGAATCCGGGCTACGCGCGACTGCCGGGCTCTGGCGCCAACGGATCGCAGACGCTCTTCTTCGGTGATCGCGGCAGCCAGGAGTTCGCCGGCTACGGGCTCTTCGATCTCGGCGCGACCTACTCGATTCCGGTCTGGAAGACCGTGCGGCCGTGGGCGCGCATCGAAGTGCTCAACGTGTTCAACAACGACAAGCTGATCACGTGGGACACCACCATTACGGTCGATGCGGCGAGCGCGCTCGACGCCGATGGATTGCCCACCGGCTACGTCAAGGGGGCGCGTTTCGGGCAGGGCACGTCGACCGCGAATTACCCGAGACCGCGTCCGGGGCTGACGGGCGGCCGCACTTACCTCGGCTCCTTCGGCGTCCGGTTCTAGCGGACGAACGGGCCACAGACGCACGGAAGCACGGAAGCCATTCAGGACTCCGTGCTTCCGTGTTTTCGTGTTTAGGGCTGTCTAGAACGACCGCGCGAACAGCGCGGAAATGGCTTGCTGCGCGGCGGGCGAGAGGACGCGCGTGCCGGTGCCGGTGAAGTGGACGTGGGTGATCACCGGTTCGTCGCTGCCGCGACGCTCGGCCCACGCCTCGCCGTCCCACTGGAACCAGGCCGCCTTCTCCTGATCGAACACGAACAGCGGCTTGGCGCACAGCTTGGCGAATTCGGCGCCCCACCCGGTGCCGCCGCGGACCGTCTGGTCCGGCTGGATGGTCCCCACAACGTAGATTTCCTGGCCGTTGTTGACCTGATACCAGATGCTTTGCAGGATCTTCCGGAAGGTCGGGGTATCCGGATACCGCCGGTTCATCAGCTTTGACACGTACGCGAGGCTGACCTCGCCGGACGCGAGCTCCTCGTGATTGAGGACACGAAGCCCGCGCGTGCGCGTGGGCTTGTGGCCGTCAAACGAGAAGTTCACTTCCTCGATGCCCAGGCGTTCCGCGCAGGCCCCGAACTCGGCTTCGGCGCCCTGGGCGCCGCCGCTGAACAGGATGACGTCTTCGCGTTTCGGCATGGCCTACGTCCCCTGATCGTCGCCGCCGTCATCAGGCGTCTCAGCGGCCGCGGTGTCCACGTCCGGCGCGTCCACCTCCGGCACCTCAGGCTTCATGAAGTCCGGCGTGACGTCGATGGCGTCTTCTTCCGAGTCGTCCAGGTCGTACATCCGGCCGGTGAACTTGGTCGGAATGGGACCGCGCGGCTTCTCTTCCTTCTTGAAGCCGGCGCCCTTCTTGTTCTTCGGGGGCGCGGGCGGGCCAAAGTCGCGCCCGCGAGGGCCGCCCGCGGGGGGGCCTTCGCCGGGACCGCGTGGAGGTCCGCCAAAGCCCCCTCCAGGCCGTGGTCCGCTGAAGCCACCGCCTCCACTGAAGCCGCCACCTCCGCCGAACCCGCCAGGCCGCGGCCCGCTGAAGCCGCCAGGCCGTGGCGGCCCACCGGCTTCCCGGGCCCGCGCCTCGCTGACCGCAAGGGGACGGCCCATGAACAATTGGCCGTCGAACTTGCGGATCGCTTCCTCTGCGGGAGCGCGTTCCGCGTACTCGACAAACGCAAATCCCCGCGCACGGCCGGTCTCCCGGTCGAGCGGACGGACGATTTGCGTGGGTTGTCCGACCTGCGCGAAATGGGTACGCAAATCGTCTTCGGTCGCCTGGTAGGGCAAGTTGCCCACGAACAATCGGACTGGTGGCACGTTTGAACTCTAGCGGATGGCGTCTGGGTGTGGCTGAGCGTTCTCGGTCGATTCCAAGGTGGAATTTAAGATGGGCGGTTAGCTTAACAAAACTCGGGCCCAGTCACAAGGGGTTCTCGTGGCGCCGCTCATGGCAGGGACGCCAACTGCGTTCGAATGGCCTCGAGCTTGAGGTGGAGCATCTCCCGGTGGGCCGCCCGACAGGCGGCCACGATTTCCGCCTGCGTCTGGGCGAGCGCCAGCTCGAGACTGGCCCGTCGCGCGGCCAGGTCGCGCTGCTCTTGGGACAATTCGGGCACCCTGACCGCTTTCTGGGCGGCCTCGTCCTGTTGTGACTCGACGGCCTTGCTTTCCCACCCACGCGCCATCCCCGGAGCATACCAGTTCCGTAAACGGACAGTTCGAATGGCTGAACTCATCCGGCCCGGCGGGCGTAAGCCGCTGATTTCACGCGAGATGGTTCGCCGGACCGCGATTGGCAAGCAAGCTGCAATGCCCTCACCGTATGGATCGACTTCTCCAGGATGTCCGTCACGCGGCGCGCATGCTCCTCAAGGCGCCCGTCTTCACCTTCGTGGTGGTCTTCACGCTCGCCGTCGGCATTGGCGCCAACACCGCCATGTTCAGCATCGTCAATGGCGTGCTGCTCCAGCGGCTGCCGTTCCGTGATGCCGACCGCATCGTGGACCTCAACGAGGTCGAGCGGCGGGATCCCAAGGGGGGCGCGGTGGCGCCGGCGACCTTCATCGACTGGCAGAAGATGTCCACCTCGATCGAGGCGATGAGCGCCTACCAGCGACGCACCTTCAATGTGGCGCTGTCGACGGGCGAGCCCGAACGCCTGCTCGGTGCGGTGACCTCATCGACGTTCTTCGACGTGCTCGGGTTGACGCCGGTGCTCGGCCGGGCCTTCACGCGCGACGATGCCGAACCTGGCAAAGGGCAGAACGTGGTGATCAGCTACGGCTTCTGGCAGCGCCGGTTTGCCGGTTCGCCCGACGCCATCAACCAGTCGCTCCGGCTGAACGGCCGGCCCTACACGGTGGTGGGCGTGATGCCGCCGACCCTCAACTTCCCGCAGGACACCGAGTTCTGGATCCCCTCGGCCTATGACGTGCCGGCGTTGGGCAACGGCAACGCCGACCCTCGCGGGAACCGTGGGATGCACTACCTGCGGGTGGTGGGCCGGATCAAGGCGGGGCAGTCGATCCAGAGCGTGAACGCCGAGCTGACGACGATCTCCGATCAGCTCGCGAAGGCGTATCCCGATGAGGCCGCCAATTTCATCGGCATCGCCCGGTCGCTGCAGGACCAACTCGTGGGCTCCGCGCGCACGCCGTTGCTCGTGCTTGCTCGGCGCCGTCCTGTGCGTGCTGCTGATCGTCGTGGCCAACGTGGCCAACCTCCTGATGGCTCGCGCGACGGTGCGCGCGCGCGAGCTCGCGATTCGCTCGGCCATTGGCGCGGCTCGCTCGTCGCTCATCCGGCAGTTGCTCACCGAGAGCGTGTTGATCGCCCTCGTGGGAGGCGGACTCGGCGTGCTCTTCGCCTTCTGGGGCCTGGACCTGATCCTGGCGCTCGATCCCGGCGAGGTGCCCCGCGTGGCGCCCATCGGCATCAACGGCCAGGTGCTGGGGTTTGCCCTCGCTTTGTCGGCGCTGACCGGCATCCTCTTCGGCGTCGTGCCCGCGTGGCAGGCGTCCGTGCCGGACCTCCAGCATGCGTTGAAGGACACGAGTCGCGGGCACGACGGGGAGCGGCGAGCGGCATCTGGTGCGCGGCTGGCTCGTCCTCGCCGAGGTGTCCCTCTCGCTGGTCCTGCTCGTGGCCGCGGGCCTGTTGTTCCGCAGCCTGATGACGCTCATCGACATGCCGCTCGGGTTCACGACCTCGCACATGCTCACGATGCAGATGGCGCCGACCGGCGAGAACTACCGGTCCCCGGGCCAGTTCATCGCCTATTGGGATCGGGTCCTCGAGCGCGCGCAGGCGGTGCCGGGCGTGGAGCGCGTTGCGCTCACCACCGCGCTGCCGATGGGAGGCAACATCAGCATCCTGACCTTCGGCGTGGAAGGCAAGCCGGCGATGCCGCCCAGCCAGCAACCCCTCACCAACTACCTCGACGTGTCGCCGGGCTACTTCACGACGATGGGGATTCCGATCCTGAGGGGCCGGGAATTTGGCCGGCAGGATGCGGTGGAGAACCCGACGTCCCTCGTGATCAACGAGGCGATGGCGCGGCGCGAGTTTCCGGATCAGGATCCCGATCGGCCGCCGGTTCACCTTCGGTCCGAGACGACGCAGGGCAAGCCCCTAGTGGTCGGAGATCGTCGGGGTCGTGGGCAACGTGCGCCAGTATCGCGCCGACGAAGACCCTGTGCCGATGACGTACGGTGTGCACACGGGGTCGCCGCAGCAGGCGCAGACCTTGCTCGTGCGGACGGCCGGCGATCCGATGGCGGTGGCCGCCTCCATGCGCGCGGCCTTGCAGTCGCTGGACCCGTCGCTGCCGATTTCCCAGCCGCGGACGCTCGACGCGGTCATCGGCGCGTCGCTGACGCAGCGCCGGTTCAACATGACGTTGTTGATGGTGTTCGGCGGCATCGCGCTCATGCTGGCGATCGCGGGCATCTACGGGACGGTGGCCTACGCGGTGGCCCAGCGGACGCCGGAGATCGGCATCCGCGTCGCGCTCGGCGCGACCGGCCGGGAGATTGTCGGGATGGTGTTGTTCGACTGCGCTCAAGCCCGTGGCCGCGGGCCTGGCGGTGGGCCTCGTCTCGGCGCTGGGCCTTGACGCGCGCGCTCGAGCGGCTGGTCTACGGCGTGAGCACCACCGACCCGGCGACCTTCGTCGCCATGCCGGTCCTGCTCGGCCTCGTGGCGTTCCTCGCGGGCCTGTTGCCGGCATTGCGGGCCACCCGCGTGGATCCGCTGGAAGCGCTCCGGATGGATTAAGGGTGCGAGGGTGCGGTGTGCGCGGGCGTGGGAGTGCGGGTACACTGAGCGCCCATGTCATCATTCATGTCCGTCATCCCGAACTTGCTCGTTGAGGACATCGCCCGCAGCAACGCCGACGGGCACGGGATCACGTTCGCCGAGCGAGTGGCCGGGTAGCGATGCCGCTGGCGGTCGCGCTGCTGATGGCGCAACTGGTGATGGCACCGGCCTCGGAGCTCGTGGTGTCCGCGGGCGCGGCGTCGAGCGTCAACCTGTTGCAGTCGACAGCCGACCGCCACTACCTCGTGCAAACGGTGTCGTGGGGCCGCGAGCTCACGCGGCCCGGTGGCCCGGGCACTCCTGCGCGGCCGCTTCGTGTGGGCGATTGAGGCGATGCCCCTGTTTGCGCAGACCGCGCCGAGCCGCCTCCACGGCGTGGGCCTTGCGCCCGTCCTCTGGCGCTGGAACTTCGTGCCGCGCCCGCGCTGGTCGGCGTTTGCGGAGCTGTCCGCCGGCGGACTCTGGACGAGCGCCCCGATTCCGGACGATACGAGCCGGGTCAACTTCACCGCGCACTGGGGCGGCGGCGTGCGCCTGCGGGCCTCGCCGCGCCAGAGCATCGTGGTCCAGTACCGCTTTCAGCACATCTCGAACGGCAACCAGTTCTCGTCGAACCCCGGCGTCAACTCGCACGTGGTCCTGGCCGGCTGGTCTTACCCGCGCCCGCGTTGAACGCCGCCTCGGCCAGCCGGCTTCCGACGTCCCGACTTCACCGATTCCACCGATTGATCGCGGCGCCGGCCATTCGGCCGGCGTGGGTCGGACACGGCCACCGTGGGAATGAACCGCGCTGATCGTCTGGAGGCGGCTCATTCCCACGGTGGCCGTGTCCGACCAGCGGCGCGACGCGCCGCCAGCGAACAGCATGAAGGAGCGGTTCGAATCGGTGTAATCGGCGAAATCTGTGACGACCTCCCGCAGCCGCTATCGCTCGTAGCTCTCGCGCCTGGACGAGGCGGAGAGCTTGATCAGGTAGCGGAACGGGTCCGCCCAGAACATCGCGCGCAATTCGGCGAGGCTGCTCGCCCCGCCGTAGCTGATCGACGAGCACAGGTGCTTCAGGATGTCGTGGACGATCGGGCGCACGGAGCCGCGCGCCGGGACGCTCACCTCGGTGCCCTCGGCGCCGAGCGCCTCGATGTCCACGTTCTCGTCGTCCTCGACGTCGAGGCGATCGCGAATCGCCTGGATCGACGCCATGCCGCGGAGCACCTTGAAGGGCACCTTCACGGACCGCTGTTGATCCGGCAGCACCACCGACTTCTGGACGACGTCGCCCGGTGTTTCCTCGGTGCCCGCGAACATGCTGCCGAGCATCACCGTGTCGCCGCCGAAGAGCAGCGCCTCCATGATGGCGCCGTGGCGCTTGACGCCGCCGTCGGCGATGAGCGGCACGTCCGCTTCGGCGGCCGCCTGGCGGCACTCGACGAGCGCCTGCAGCTGCGGCACGCCGAAGCTGGTCGTCAGCCGCGTCGTGCACCCGCCGCCGGGGCCGATGCCCACCTTGATCGCGTTCACGCCGCGCTCGGCCAGGAACCGCACGCCGTCGGCTGTGGCGACGTTGCCGGCGACGAGTTCCACGCCGTCGAACCGTGACCGGAAGGCGTCGATGGCCTGCGCCATCACCATCGAATGCCCGTGCGCGATGTCGATCACGATCACGTCGACGCCGGCCTTGACCAGTTCCGCCGCGCGTTCGAGGTAGTCCCCCTTGGCGCCGATTGCGGCGCCCACGCGCAGGCGGCCCTGCCCGTCGCGCGTCGCAAACGGCAGGCGCACCTGCCGATGGATGTCCTTGGCCGTGATCAGCCCGATCAGCGTGCCGTCCGCCCGCACCAGCGGCAGCTTCTTGACCTTGCGGTGCACCATCATCTGCTCGGCCTGCGCGAGCGACAGCTCGCCCTGGCCGACGACGAGCGACTCGACCGGCGTCATCCGCTCGGCCACGGTCGCGCGGCTCGTGTCCACGAACCGGATGTCGCGCTCGGTGAGCAGCCCGCGCAGGCGCCGCGCGCCGTCGAGCACGACGAGCGTGCCCGCGCGGGTGCGCCGCATCTTCGCCGACCGCCTCGGCCAGGCCGGCCTCCGGCGCCACCGCGTACGGGTCGCGGATGATGATGTGCTGCATCCGCTTGACCTTCTCCACCTCCCGGACCTGCGGCTCGATGTCGCCGTTGCGGAACCCGCGGTCGATGATGCCGAGGCCGCCCTCCTCGGCCTGCACGATCGCCATCGGCGCCCGCGTGACGGTGTCCATGTTGGCCGACACCAGCGGCCGCTTGAGAGTGATGTGGGTGGAGAAACGGCACGACAGGTCGATGGCCGACGGATCGCGCCGCTCGATCACGCTGAACTGCGGTCGCAAGAGGAAGTCGTCGAAGGTCGCCCCGCGGACGGCGTCGGCCAGGGCGTCGAAGCTGGAGGCCATGGTGGCTACTTTACTGCTATCGTAGAGCCGACGATGCAGCTGGATTTGCCGTGGTCGGGTGACTCCGTGGTCCGCCTGAAGGCGGACGCCACCAAGGTGGATGCCGCCAGGGCGGGCGCCGCCGGCAGCGACACGACCAAGACGGACATCACCTACGTCCGGCACCGGTGGGCCCGCCGCTACATCCTGCGCGTGCTCGACGACGGGACGCTTCGGGTCACGTTGCCACGGTGGGGATCGAAACGCGAGGCGGCGGCGTTCGTGGCAGCAGAGCGCGGCCTGGATCCCGCAGCAACGCGACCTCCGGCAGGCCGCACCCCGCGGCGCGCATCCCGACGAACCGCAATGGCGCGCCCGGGCGGCGCAGGAATTGCCGCCGCTGTTGCTGGCGCTGGCCGCGCAGCACGACATCACGGTGACCCGCGTGTCGGTGCGCAACCAGCGGTCGCGGTGGGGCGCCTGTTCCGCCCGCGGCGCGATCACGCTCAACTGGCGGCTGCTGCTCACGCCCGGCTTCGTCCGGGAGTACGTGATGCTGCACGAGTTGATGCATCGGCGGGAAATGAACCACTCGCGGCGGTTCTGGCGGCACGTGGCCGCCGTGTGCCCACGATATCGAGAGGCCCGGCAGTGGTTGCTGACCGAGGGCCAGCGACTGTTCACCGGTCCATGGCCGGCCGCCGACGCGTGCCAGATGGAGCAGGAGACGCAATGAAACGGATCGTGATGGTGACCGTGGCCCTGGCGGGCCTGATGGCCGCGGGCGCGACCGATGCGCGGGCGCAGAGGCAGGGGACGACGTTCCGTGGGTATTTCACGCCGTTTGTGGGCGTCAGCGCGGGAGGCAGCGTGGACTCGCCCGTCCCCACCCTGGGTGCGTCGGTCGCGGTGAACGACGACACGGGCTGGGGCGCCGAACTCGACGCCGCGTACGCCAACGACAACAACGCGCAGAATCGCGAGGCCGACTTCACCTCGATCATGGTCAACGCGAACTTCACGCGCCCGAACGGCCGGCTCCGGCCGTACGTCACCGGCGGGCTGGGACTGCTGAGCCTGCACGGGTGCCTCTCGACCTGCCCCCAGGTGATCACGGCCAACGATTTCGGGTTGAACGCCGGCGGGGGCACCTTCTTCCTGTTGAACGACAGTGTGGGCTTTCGTGCCGATGCGCGGTACGTGTGGGCGCCCGGCGACCATCAGAACCGTCCCGACAACTACGGCTTCTGGCGCGCGTCGTTCGGCTTCACGTTCATGTGGGCCACGGCTCCTACCTTAGCGATGGTGCGAGGGGCGAAGGTGCGAGGGTGCGAGGGTGCGAAGGTGCGAAGGTGCGCTAGCGCGATTGTCACCCTTGGGCTGCTGACCATTCTCGTCGCCGCGCAGGCGCCCGCCGACGACTGGCAGATCGTCGTCCTCGGCATCGCGCAGGACGGCGGCATCCCCCAGCTGGGATGCAGCCGCCCGATCTGCGAGGAGATCCGCGCCGGCAAGCGGAAGGCCGAGAAGGTCTCGAGCCTCGGCGTGATCAACCGGCGGACCGGCGCGGCGTACGTCTTCGACGCGACCCCGGATTTCCCGGCGCAGCTCCAGGCGCTCACCGGCGGCCGGATGCCCGCGGGCGATCTTCCTGACGCACGCGCATATCGGCCACTACACCGGGCCTGATGTTCCTGGGCCGCGAGTCCGTCAACGCGCAGCAGGTGCCCGTCTACGCCACCGAGCGGCTCGGCGCGTTCCTCCGCGGCAACGGTCCCTGGAGCCAGCTGGTCTCCATTTCGAACATCGCCATCACGACGCTCGCGTACGACCAGCCGGTGTCGCTCGATGGCGGCCTGAAGGTCACGGCGTTCCGCGTGCCGCACCGGGACGATACTCCGACACGGTGGGCTATCGAATCGAGAGCGCGCGGCGCTCCGCGCTGTTCATTCCCGACATCGATCGCTGGGAGAAATGGGACCGCAGCATCCGCGCCGTCGCGGACACGGTGGATTACGCGTTTCTCGACGGCACGTTCGCATCGGCCGGCGAAATCAACCGCCCGATCGAGGAGATCCCGCACCCGTTGATGAGCCGCACCCGCGAGGTGCTCCGCGGCGTTCGCGCCAGGCTGTGGTTCATCCACATCAACAACAGCAACGCCGAGATCGACGCCCCGGACGTGGTGAAGGAAGGAATGACGTTCCCGCTGTGACCGACGCGCGGCCCGGCCCGGTGACGCGCGTGGCCCTCGCGCTCACGGCGTGGAGCGAGCGGTGGGTCCCCGACGCGTTCATCTTCGCGCTGCTGGCCACCGTGCTGGTGGTCGCTGGCCGGCTGGGCCACGGTCCCGCTCGCGGCAGGTCGTTGATGCCTGGGGTCGCGGCTTCTGGGAACTGATTCCCTTCACGCTGCAGATGGCCCTCGTGATCATCACGGGCCACGTGCTGGCGACCTCGGCGCCGATGGGTCGGCTGATCCGCGCGGTGGCCGCGTGGCCGTCGACGCCACGCCAGGCCGTGGCCCTGGTCACGCTGTTCGCGCTCCTGAGCGCGTGGTTCAACTGGGGCTTCAGCCTGGTGTTCAGCGCCGTGCTCGCGCGCGAAGTGGCGCGTCGCGTCGAGGGCGTGGACTACCGCGCCCTGGCCGCGGCGAGCTTCCTCGGCCTGGGCAGCATCTGGGCGCAAGGGCTCAGCGGCTCGGCCGCGCTGCAGATGGCCAGCCCCGGGGCGCTCCAGCCCCAGATCCGCGATATCGTCGCCGCGGGCGGCCTGGTGCCGGGGGCCTCATCGGGTTCTCGCACACGATCTTCCTGTGGCAGAGCCTCCTGTCCGTGGCGATCGAGATCGTCGTCGTGACGACGGTGATGTGGTTTGCGACGCCGGTGTTCACGAGGACCCACACGGCGGCCGCGCTCCGTGTCGATCTCGCCGAGCGACCTGAGGCACGCGTCGGACGGGCCGCGGACGCCGGGCCAGTGGCTCGAGCACTCGCCGTTGCTGACCGTGGTTTGTCGTGGCGATCGGCGCGTGGTATCTCGCGCGGTACTTCGCGGCGACCGACAATCCGCTCAACGCGATCACCCTCAACATCCTCAACCTCGCGTTCCTGCTCGTGGGCTTCCTGCTGCACCGCACGCCGGCGCGGATGATGCGGGCCGTGCAGGACGCCACGCCGGCCGTGTGGGGCGTCATCCTGCAATTCCCGTTCTATGCGGGCATCGCGGGCGTGATCACGGCCACCCACCTCAACGAGCGCCTGGCCGCGTCTTCGTGGAGGCCTCGACGCCGACGACGTTCCCGCCGCTTGTGGCGATGTACTCGGCCGTGCTCGGCGTGTTCGTGCCGTCGGGCGGATCGAAGTGGGTGATCGAAGCGCCCTACGTGATGGCGGCGGCGCACGAGCTGAAGGTGCACCTGGGATGGGTCGTCGCCGCGTACGACCTGGGCGAGGCGCTGGCCAACCTCGTGCAGCCGTTCTGGATGCTGCCGATGCTCGGCGTCCTCGGCCTTCGCGCCCGCGACGTCATGGGCTACACGTTTGTCGTCTTCCTCGCGCTGACGCCGGTCGTCGTCGTGCTGGTCACCCTGCTCGGGCTGACGCTCGCCTATCCGCTCTGACCCCGATCATTTCGGGTGGCAGTCGATGCACGCCCGGCCGACCACGTAGCGGACCGTCGTGCCACGGCCGGCGGGGAACACGCCGGTCTCGCTCTTGTGGCACGAGACGCACCCGTACTTGCCGTGGACGCCCGCGAAGAACTCCTCGAGGCCCTTGTGCGGGAACGTGAACATCTTGAAGGTGTCGGTCTTGTGGCAGGTGTCGCACCTGGTGTCCAGCTGGCCCAGGTGCTGATCGGTGTGACAGGACTTGCACTGCTGGTCCATCGGCTTCAACACCATCGCGGTGCCCTGCGCCACGGGGAACGCGCGAGTCTCGGTCTTATGGCACTTGGCGCAGTCGGTGGACACGTGCTTGCCGGTGAGCGCAAACGCGCTCTGCGCGTGCGTGAACTTCGTGGCCTTGAACTTGACGCCATCAACCCTGTGGCACGTCTCGCAGGTCGTGCCCACCTGGCCGAGGTGCACGTCCTTGTGGCATGACGCGCAGGCCGGGGCCGGGTGCGACGCCCCGGCGCCGAGCGGTGTGCGGCTCGGCACGTGGCACTTGTCGCACGCGACCTTCTTGTGGAACCCACGTAGAACTCCGGCTTGCCGGCATGGGTGAACGTCTTCGTGTCGAAGGTCGCCGTCTTGTGGCAGGAATCGCACGCGCGGCCGAACTCGCCCTTGTGCGGGTCCTTGGGGCCGTGGCACGCGACGCACTCGCTGCTCGCGCCGCCGTAGTCCACGACTTTGCGGGCGAGGGGCACGCTCGGCCGGCGAATTGACGTGTGGCACTTGGCGCACTCGAGGCCTACGTGCTTGCCGTCGAGCGCGAACTTCGTCCGCTGCGCGTGATCGAACGGCGCACCCCGGAAGCCCTTTTCCGTGTGACACGCCTTGCAGTCCTCCTTGAGGCTGTCACGGTGCACGTTGGCGTGGCAGGCCGAGCAGCGGTCGAAGCGGATGGGCGCCGTCATCTTGCCCGACACGTGGCACCCGGCGCACGCCACCTTGGCGTGGAGCGCCGACCAGCGGGAACCGTGCCGCGCATGCTCGACGGTGCGCGTAGTCCAGCGCTCGGTCGTGTGGCACGTCGTGCAGTGTCGCCGAACCGCCTTGTGCGGATCGTCATGGCACGAAGTGCACGAGGAGAACGCGAGGCCGCGAAAGGCGCCGTTCTTGTGGCACGACTCGCACTTCACCGTCTCGTGCGCGCCGGTCAGCGGGAACTTCGCCGTCGCATGGTTGAACGCCGTTCGCGCGGCCTTGAACGGCACGGCCGTCGAGTGGCACGCTCGCACGTCTGTGCCCACGTGCCCTTGTGCACGTCGGTGTGGCAGGTCGCGCACGCGGTGCTGGCCTCGAGAAAAGACCGACTCTTGTGGCAGGCCGCGCACTTGGCCGCCGTGGCCGCGTGCACGCCGTCGAGCGCGAAGCCGGTTTCCCTGGCGTGGTCGAACGTGGCCTGGTCGAGACGACGCAGATCGGCGTCCTCACCCGCGTGCTCGGTGTGGCAGGTGACGCAACCGACGTCGGCGTTTCGGTGCACGCCGGTGCGGCGGGCGATGCGGTCCGCGATCGGCTTGTGGCACGTCAGGCACTTGGCGGTCGTGACTTTGCGGCCGGTCTCGTGGCACTGCGCGCAGTTCGAGACGCCGTCCACCGAGCTGTGCGCCTTGGACAGCGGGCCCGGCGACACCAGTGACGCCAGCTGCCCGGCCCCGGCCGTGGCCGTGGCACGGCACAGCAGCCAGGCCAGCAGGCGACAGCCGCGCCACCGGCCATGCGCGCGGAGACCGCGCGCTCGGCGCCCTCAGTCCGCGAACGGCACATAGCCCATGTACAGCGTCACCGCGACGTGCATCACGACGATGACGAACATCACGTAGACGAGGGGCATGTGGAAGACGTGCCAGGCGTCGAACAGCGTCTTCGTCTTCTTCAGGTACGCCGATCCGCCGGAGGAGGGTGGCGCGCTCGGCGATCAGCGAGAGCGCGGCGTCGTGGAGGTGGCGCCGCCGACGCCGTCGCGCGCAGCCCGCGCCAGCTCGCGACGCATGCGCCACTCGCCGACGAACAGGGAGAGTACGACGGCGCGTCGGGCGGTGCACGCGATGCTCGAACGCCTCGATGGCGGCCAGCGTCCGCTCGGGCAGCGCCGGCTCGGCGATCTGCGCCGAGAGCGCCTCGGCGCGCGCATCGAGCTCGGCCTTGGTCAACTCCTGGCCGCGAATACTCCGCGGGATACGCGTATAGAGGTAACGGCCGACGAACCCCGACAGCACCACGGTCACCATCGACCAGTAGGCCACCGACACGATGCCGTTGAACTTGAACGAGGTGTGAAACGTGACCAGGACCGGCCCGACGATGCCGCTGAAGATGTGGACCTCGAGCCACGTCTGGATGCTCCCGGCATCGCGAAATCGCCGCACCTTCTTGCGAATCGCGTACGCCACCGGCACCAGCATCATCAGGAAGCCGCCGATGCCCAGCAGGTGCCCAACCGGAGCCGACGGGCGGAGCAGCCGGTTCGCCGCCATGAACGTGCGTTCGGCGACGGGGGCCCGGTAATAGTCCCATCCGCCCAGGCCGACCAGCAGCGTCGTGGCCACCACCGCGATCGTGAGCGCCGACAGCGTGAGGACGTGCTTCACCGCCTTGAGCGGCGCCGCCGCTGCGGCGCGGGCGGCGAGGACAGGGTCGCGGGCGGCGCATGTCGCCACCCGTTCACGCGTCGATGTCGCAGTCGCTGAGGACATCGCTGACGCACGCCAGCACGTAGCCCTCCTCGCCGATCCTGGTCATCAGGATGCGCGACGCGCACTGCACGTCGCCGCTCAGGACCTTCGTGCGGCACGTCCCGCAGACGCCCGCCCGGCAGAGCGACGGAATTTCCGCGCCGCACGCCTCGGCGATTCGAGCAGCTTCTGGTTCGCGCCGGCGGTGGCGGTCAGGCCACTCCGCTTGAACGACACCTCGTGCGAGCCGGCTGCGGGGAGCCTCGGGGGCAGGCGGCGAGCGCCGCCGGCGCGCCGGCGCTCGCCGCAATCGCGGCCTGGAAGACTTCGAAGTCGATCTGTCCCCGGGCACGCCAATCTCCAGCAGCAGCGCTGTCATCGCCTCGAGCATCGGCGGCGGGCCGCACATCATGCAGACGCATGGCGGATGTCGGGGGCCATCGCGGTGAGCAACGCTTCGTTGATCCGGCCGGGGTAGAACCGCTCGGCCCCGGGCCGTCGCTGATTGCGATGACCGCGCGGAAATGCATGTGGCGCCGGTTGAGCATGCGCAGCTCATCGCGGAACGCGACGTCTTCCGCGTGCGCACCGAGTAGAACAGGGTGACGGGCCGCGTGGGCTCCTCCTCGATCGCATGGCGGAGCATGCTCATCACCGGCGTGATGCCCACGCCGCCGGCGATGAATACCAGCGGCCGATCTTCGCCGGCGGGGTAGGTGAAGGCGCCGGCCGGAGGCCGCACCTGCAGCATCGAGCCCGGCCGGACCGTGGCGTGGAGCGCCCCGGACACCATCCCGAGGCGCTTGACCGTGATCTCGAGGTGTCCGCGGGAGCCCGGCGGCGAGCTGACCGAGTAGCACCGCACGTGCTCCTTGCCGTCGGCGCGCAGGCGCACCGCGAGGAACTGGCCGGCCTGGAATTCGAACCCTTCGGGCCGGACCATGCGGAACGTCCGGATGTCTGGGGTTTCGTCGAAGACGGCCACCACGGGAGTCGGGACGAACTCCTGGGCTTCCGGCCGGCCGCGGGCGCGCGGGGGCCCCGCGCCATTTCCACGACCCCCGGCGGTTGGCGGCGTCCCGGGCGGGCCGGGTTTCGCGCGCCGGCGGGGTTGCGGCCGGCGCGGGGGCTCCCGTGGGCAGCTTCTCGCAGGCGACGAACCAAGCGCCGTGCGCCAGGAATCCCGCCGCCAGTCCCGCAGGAGATGACATGAGCCACGGGGACAGCGAGAACAGAACTGAAACGCACTTACGAATTGACGTTGCTCTCCGGCACTTCGATGCGCACGCAACACGACGACCCGAGATGCACCGTGGTGAGGAACGCGAGAACGGACGTCGGCGCGTCGTATGTCTCGAACATTGTGGCGGCCAAAGCTGCAAGCGCGATGCCGCTTCTCGTACAGGGTGACGCGCTGCGTGAGGCGATCACTACCACTTCGTGTTCGAAATGTGTATTAGCAAATGCGATTTTGTACGTCGCGTGCAACGGCATTTCTTATGTCCTCTTATCTTCAAGACGTCTGTGTCCGTTCGAGTCCGGCGAGTGCGGCCGATGTTCGCTCGGGGCATGAGATGAAAGATCTGGCGAGGGAATTGCTAAGTCGGTGGCGTGATGAACGCTGCACGATTCGTGCGCCCCCCCGCATGGTTCGTGGTCGTCGTCCTCTGCACGTCGATCGGATCAGGCTCCGTCGTGATCGCCCAGAAGAAGGACGGCCGCAAGGCCAAGGGCAAGCCTGA
>CAWIWS010000029.1:0-173096 GCA_963839865.1 uncultured Acidobacteriota bacterium | reverse complement strand
GACCGCTGGGTGAACTCGTACAACGCCTCGCGGCACTAGCGGTACGCGCCTGACCTGACGCGGCGCCAAACGGCGCTAGAATGGCGCAGGTCGTGGCTCCTCCTGCCCATCGTCCCATCCTCTACGCAATTCTCGGCCTGAACCGCGCTGGCGGCATCCTGTACGGCACGCTGCTGTACTGGGCGTGGCCGCGTTCGTCGGATGGACCATGCTGCCGGGGCTGCGGTTCACCGATCAGGATGAAGCGCTGTTTCGCGCGGCACGGCACGGCGATCGCGCGGGCGTGGAGCACGCGCTGGAAGCTGGCGGGTCCGTGGTCCACGAGGCCCCTGTCGATCGCAAAACGGTCATCTTCCGCGCCGCCGTCTTCGGCCACAGCGACCTGGTGCGGCTGCTACTGGCACGCGGCGCAGACCCGAACGCGCGAGGAGCCGACGGCCGGACCGCCCTTGAAGTCGTCGAAACGGCGCGCGAGTCAGAGACGGATCCCGCCGTCGCCCGGTCCCTTGATGCCGTGGCCGCGGTCCTGAAGGAATCGGCGGCGGCGCGATGACGGGCGTCTCGAGGCTCGCGGGCATCGCGACGTGCGTGGTGACGCTTTCGGCCTGCGGCGTCGCCCGCGCCTCGCGCGGCGGCGACCCCGAACGGGAACTCGCGGCCGCCACACTGGCCGGCGACCTCGCCAGGGTCTCGCAGCTCCTGGCGTCTGGCGCCAATCCCAACATGGTCGTGGCGGTGAGCGGCGACACGCAGTCACCGTGGTATCTCGCGCTGTACCAGCTTCGCCCGCAACGGCCCGAGACCGTGGAGATCGTCAAGGCGATGTTGAAGGGCGGCGCGAATCCGAACGAGGTGTGGGGCACCGGCGGCGGCTCCGGGCCGCGGGAATCAGCGTGGAAGCGCTTCTGGGCCACCGGCGCACGGCAGGCCGGCTTTGGCAACGAGGCTCCCATGCGCCTGGCGATGATGCACCCTGCGCCGGAAGTCGTCCAGGCGCTGGTCGCGGCGGGCTTCAATCCCCGTTACGGCGGATCGGCGCTCGAACAGGCCGTCGAACTCCAGGACTCGGCCATTGTCCGCACGCTGGTGGAAGCCGGCGTGGACGTGAACACGAACGCCGGCGCCATCACGCCGCTGGTAGCGGCGATCGAAGCGAGGAACGTGGCGCTCATGACCTACCTCGAAGAGCACGGTGCGCGGGAACAGCCGTAAGAGCGAACACCACACACCAGCGAGCGCGCGCATCGCAGGGCTCGCGTGGCCGCGCCCACGCCGGGCGGATCGTCACTTCTTGTTGAGTACCGCCGTCCAGTTCAGCAGAATGTCGATCGGCGCGACGGCGTGTTCTGGCGGAGCGTTGACCAGAAACCGTTCTCCATCTGCGGTCACGTCGTAGCCCGGCATGAAATACGGCCCCTGAAGGCCAAGGAACTCAAGCCGTGTGCGAAAGAGTGCCGTGGGGCGGCTCGCCTGGAGCAGCTCATCGCCTTTCACGGACACCGACATCAGCACCTGGTTGGGCGCCAGGTAGAACAACTCGCCGCCGCTCTTCTTCCAGCGAGGCTGCGCGCCGCCATCCCGCGAGATTTGACGTTTGGCGCCCGTTGTCGGAAAACGCTGAACATAGACTTCATCGCGTCCCGACTCGTTCGAAACATACGCAATCCAGCGTCCGTCCGGCGAGATTTGCGCCTGGCCGTTATTGAAATCCGTTTGCAGAAACGGCGACGGGCGGCGATCGCCAAACTGCGGCAGGGTCCACAATTCGAAGTGCCCTTGTGTGCTCACCTTCATGTAGACCACGAATCGTCCATCAGGCGACACGTCCTGCAAATTGACGGTGGCGACATCGGCCAGCACGCCTTCGGCGCCGGCACCGCTGGCGGCCTTCTGGTAGAGCCGGGTCCGACCGTCCCCGCGCGTGGATTGGAACAAGATCCTGGTGCCATCCGGCGACCACACTGGGACTCGGCTGCCCGGATCAACGTCAAGCGCGTGTCGGCGCCATCACGCGGATCGAGGAACCACACGTCCTGCCGGAAGAAGGGGCCGCGGGCCACGGCAATGGTCTGACCGCGCGGCGCCAGTTGCGGCGGGGCATCGTAGCGGCCGGGCGGACCGACGGTGCCGACGGGCCGCCCGCTGCGGTCGAACCACGCCAACTGGGTGCTGGTGATGTCGGCGTTGACATAGGCGAGGGCGCCGTTGGCGCCGGCCGAATAGACGCCGTGGCCATAGCCACCGGCAACCCAGGTTCGCGCAGCGACGACCGCGGGTTCGCCGGTGAGGGCCAAGCGCGTCGCGTCGAATGGCTGGGCCATCAAGGTTTCGTCGCGAACAAACAGCAAATACCCAGGGGGTGCATAGGTCGCCTCGAAATCGCCGGACATCAGTCGCGTGGTCTCATGCGAGTCAAGCGAGCCGACGTACACTCCGGTGCCCTGCTTGGGGTCATCAGCGAGGTACAGGAAGTGGCGGCCGTCTGGCAGAAAGTGCGGCCACGCGATCCCCCCGCCTTGAGGAGCCGCGAGCGCAGTGGACACCGGGCCGCCCGTCGCCATCACCTTCTTCAAGTCGCTACGCGAGGAGAAGAGAATGACGCCGTCCTGGTTCCAGGTCGCACCCGGACTCACCGGCGCACTGGCCACGGTCTGGGCCGGGCCACCGGCGGTACCGACCCTCTTGAGCTGAGAATCGGCAAAAAACCCCAGTGCGCTGCCGTCCGCCGACCAGAACGGCAAGTCGGCACCCTCGGTGCCGGGCAGGACGCGGGCCTCCTGCGAATCGAGCCCGCGAATCCACAACATCTGTGTGCCCGACGCCTCGGCCGAAACGAATGCCAGCACGCGACCATCCGGTGAAAGGACGGCCGACGGTGGCTCGGTGAAGAACTGCCCGGGCACCGTGAGTGACAGCCGCACGGCGTCCAGCGGAGCGGAAGGGCCACGCCAGTACGGGAGCGTCGCGCCCAGGCCGATCAGCACGGCCGCGGCACCGATTCTTGTCAGCCAGGTGACGCGAGCCGGGACCTGCGTGGCGGGCGGCGCGATTCGACGTCGGCGCCTTCACCGCCTCCTCGATCTGCATCCGCGCGTCACCGATATCGCGCAAGCGCTGGCGTGGATCTTTCTCCAGGCACTTTCGCAACACGCGACGGATTTCGGGCTGCACGTGCGGCGGCAGCAGGTTCCAATCGGGCTCGCGGCTCAAGACCGCGACCAACGTATCGGACGCCGTGTCGGCGGGAAACACCGGATGGCCGGTCAGCATCTCGAAGAGGACGCAGCCGAACGACCAGATGTCAGCGCGGGTATCAACCGGCCGGCCGCGAGCCTGCTCGGGACTCATGTATGCGGCGGTGCCCAGGATCACGCCGGGCTCGGTCAGCATCGCCGCCGCGGTGATGGTCGGCGAGCCGTCGGGATCGACGCGATGGGTGTCGATGGCTTTCGCAATCCCAAAGTCCAGCACCTTGATGCCGCCGTCATGGGCCACGATGATGTTGGCCGGCTTCAAGTCGCGATGAACGATCCCCTTCTCATGCGCAGCCTCGAGCGCTTCGCCAATCTGTGCGGCGATTGCGAGCGCAACGTGCGGGGGAATCGGGCCGTGGGCGATCCGGTGGCTAAGCGTCTCGCCGTCCGCCAGTTCCATCACGATCGCGCAGACGCCGCCGCTTTCTTCGAGCCCGTAGATGGCGCCGATGCGTGGATGGTTGAGCGCGGCGAGGACTTCGGCCTCACGCCGGAACCGGGCCACCCGATCAACGTCGGCCGCCACTGCCTGGGGCAGGACTTTGATGGCGACCCGCCGCTTCAGCTTGGTGTCGGTGGCGCGGTACACCTGACCCATGCCGCCCTCGCCGATCTGGGCTTCGAGTTCGTAGACACCGAAGCGCGTCCCGGGGGTGAGCGTCACCGGCCGAGATTATAGCAAGCGCGCTCCGGCGCGACTCGTTAGACAGCTGTTAGATGAAATGAGAAAGGACTCGCAATCGATGACTGCAAGTCCTTGAATGTGTTGGTTGCGGGGGGGGGATTTGAACCCCCGACCTTTGGGTTATGAGCCCAACGAGCTACCGGACTGCTCCACCCCGCGACACGGAAGAGATTCATCTTACCACAGGTTCAGCATGGTGGTTCAACGCGAAGGTTCAGCACGCGGGTTCAGCACGGAGGTTCACGTGGTTCGCCTTGATGCGTGCCAGACGCGGGCCGCCAGCAGCGCGAGGACGAAGATGCCGTAGTAGATCGGGTTCGTCGCGTCGAGCTTCACCTTCCAGAAATAATGCAGCACCGCCGCCAGCGCGGTGACGTAGACCAGCCGGTGCAGCAGGTTCCAGCGTTTCCCGCCCAGGCGGCGGATCCAGCCCGTCGTGGACGTCAGCGCCAGCGGCACCATCAGCATGAATGCCGTGAAGCCCGCCGTGATGTACGGCCGCTTCACCACGTCCGCCCACAGCCCGCTGAACTCGAGCTGGTGGTCGAGAAGGAAGAACGTCAGGAAGTGCAGCGAGCCGTAAAAGAACGCGAAGAGCCCCACGGCCCGCCGGTATTGAATCAGCTGGTTCCAGCCCGTGAGCCACCGCAACGGCGTGATCGCGATCGTGGCCACGATGAGCCGCAGCGTCCAGATACCGGTGGTGTTGGTGATCTTCTCGACCGGGTTGGCCGTGAGGTTGTCGGTGAAGCCGTCGTAGACGAGCCACGCGATCGGGACGAGGCAGGCGAGAAAGACGGCGGGCTTGAACACCCGCCGCCTCCACTGGGTTTGTGTCACTTGAAAGCGATTCCGGTTCCCGTCTCCCGGCTCCCGGTTCCCGGCTCCCGTCAGTAGTTCTTCCTCAAGTCCATGCCGGTGTAGAGCGAGGCGACCTGGTCGGCGTAGCCGTTGAACATCAACGTCTTGCGCTTGAAGAACTCGCCGAGGCGGCGCTCGCTGCCCTGCGACCACCGCGGGTGATCCACCTGCGGGTTCACGTTGGCGTAGAAGCCGTACTCGGACGACTGCTGCTGCTTCCACGTGTTGAGCGGCTCTTCCTCCACGAAGCGCACGCGCACGATCGACTTGATGCTCTTGAAGCCGTACTTCCACGGCAGCACGAGGCGAATCGGCGCGCCGTTCTGGTTCGGCAGCACCTCGCCGTAGAGGCCGAGGCCGAGCATCGCCAGCGGGTGCATCGCTTCGTCCATGCGGAGGCCCTCGACGTACGGCCAGCGCAGCGCGGGCTCCGTCTGCCCGGGCATCTGCTTCTGATCGAGCAGCGTCTTGAACTCGACGTACTTGGCTTTGGACGTGGGCTCGAAGCGCTTGAGGAAATCGCCGAGCGAGTAGCCGACCCACGGGACGACGATCGACCACGCTTCCACGCAGCGGTGCCGGTAGATGCGCTCCTCGAGCGGCGCCCACTTCATGATGTCTTCGATGTTGTAGGTGCCGGGCTTGCCGCACTGCCCTTCGACGACCACGCTCCACGGCCGCGGCTTGAGCGTGCCCGCGTACTTCGACGGGTCGCCCTTGTCGAGGCCGAACTCGTAGAAGTTGTTGTAGGTGGTGACGTCCTTGTACGAGTTGAGCTTCTCGTCCGTACTGAATGGACTTTTCTTGAGGTTCGTCAGCTTCTGCGCGGCCGGGTTCTGCGCCGCCGCGGTGGGCGTGCCGGTAAAGACAGGGCCGAGCCCGTTGGTGGCCACGGCCACCGCCGTGCTGCCGGCCACGGTGAGGAACTCGCGCCGCCGCAGGTACAACTCCTTCGGGGTGACGTCCGATTCCTTCAGATCTGGCGCCTTCTTGATCAGCATGGGGACCCTTTCGGCCTTGATAATACCGCAGCCAACCCTTGAGACGCCCGGGGCGGGACGGGCGTTTCAGGGGCAAGGTCCGGCTAAAGCCGGACACTACATCAGTCCGGCTAAAGCCGGACACTACAGTGATGCTAACCTCGGCCTCTATGCCCGACGCCACCTCCTCGACGCTGCTGTCGCTCGCGTCCCACGAGCTGCGCGGCCCCACCGGCGTGGCCCGCGGATACCTGCGGCTGCTCGAGCAGGACCCCGCGTTGCCGGAGCGCTCGCAGCGCGCCGTCAGCGAGACGGCCAAGGCCCTGTCGCGCGTGGCCGCCCTCTTGGACGAATTGAGCGAACTGGCGCGGATGTCCACCGGCGAGGTGCGGCTCTCCCGGCAGGAGTCCTCGATGCAGGCGCTCCTGGACGCCGCCGCCGAATCC
The DNA here is from genome assembly GCA_963839865.1 of uncultured Acidobacteriota bacterium. Lineage (GTDB taxonomy): Bacteria > Acidobacteriota > Vicinamibacteria > Vicinamibacterales > UBA2999 > 12-FULL-67-14b. The sequence continues at coordinate 166,870 of CAWIWS010000029.1, read as the reverse complement.
ATCCGGTTTCCGGAAGGCCAGGACGTCCGCCTCGAAGTCGATGCGCCCGTCGACGTGCGGTTCGACATGGACGCCACGCGGATGCGCGCGGTGGTGGAGACACTGCTCCTCGCGTTGGCGCGCGCCCAGGCCGGCGCGGCGATCGTCGACCTCCGATTGGTGCCGCCGACGACGAACGAGCCAGGCGCGACCGACTTCGTGATTACCCTCCGCATGCCCCTCGCCGGGCCCACGCGTGATCGTCCGCTCGACCTGAGCCGGGGCGGCGTTGGCCTCGCCCTGGCGATCGCGGACGCCGTGGTCCGGGCCCACGGTGGACGCATCCGCGAGCGATGGCTCGGCGACGAGTGGCGGGGGTTTTTGGTGTCACTGGGCGGGGCGGGGCTTAGGGACCTGGGGACTTAGGGGCTTAGGGGCCTAGGGGCTTGAGGGGCTGAGGACTTGAGGGAATATACTGAGGCCGTCACTCCCCAAGAAAGCACACCCGTGGCGGCTCACCAGTTCATGAAGCACTTCGCATTCGCGATGGCCCTGGTGGCCTTCCTTGGCGCGCGCCCGCAGGCGCAGGTCAGGCTTGCCGACGAATCCGACCGCGCCGCGTTCCGCGCGTGGTTCGTGCTGCTCGCCGACGCCCAGTTCGAGCGCACCACGCCCGATGTGACCGACTGCGCGGCGCTCGTGCGCCACGCGTTCCGCGAGGCCCTTCGTGTCCACAGCCCCGAGTGGGTCCGGCGGACGGCCCTGCCCTTCACCCCGCAGTTCGCCGACGTGCGTTCCGCGCCGCGCGCCGGCCCCGATGGCTGGCCCCTCTTCCGCGTCTCGAACGGCGCCACCCCGAAGTTCGGCGAGTTCGCGGATGCGAAGACGATCGTGCAGCTCAACGCGCGGCCGCTCGGACGCAACCCCTCGCTCGCGCGCGCCGGCGATCTCCTCTACTTCCGCCAACCGGAGCAGGCCGACCCCGATCACCTCATGGTCGTCGTCGGTCGATCGTTCTTTGAATCCGGCGGCGACGACTGGGTCGTGTATCACACCGGTCCGGCTGAAGGTGGTCCCGGCGAAGTGCGAAAGGTCCGCCTCGCCACCCTCGCCCGGCATCCGGCCCCACGCTGGCGTCCCGTGGCGTCGAATCCCAATTTCGTCGGCGTCTTCAGACTGGCCCCGCTATGAGCCTGCGACCCTTCGTTCGTTATTTGTTCTTCGTTATTTGTTATTCGTCAATCATGTCCGCGGCCGTCGCCGTGGCGCAGCCGCCCGCGGCAGCGGATGACGAACGCCCGGCATTCTCCCTTTCGACGAGCGAAGTCTTCACGACGAAGGACGCGCCGAACTTCTACCTGACCTTCCGGCGCATCAGGCAACTCGACTTCCGTGTCTACAAGGTCCGCGACCCGTTCACCTTCTTCGCGAGCCTGAAAGATCCGCATCAGCTCGGCAGCGAAGAGGCCTACGTCCCACAGGAGCGGACGTGGATCGAGCGGCTGGCCGACTGGAAACGCCGCCAGCGACAACAGGTGCAGAGCTTCGCCCGCGCGCAGGTCAGCCACACGTATCGCGTCGCGCGTCGCGCGGCCACCGATCAGCAGGAGGTCGCGCAGCGCGTCGTCCTCAACGTGAACAATTTCGCGCAGGTGCCGCTCCTCAACCCCGATCAGCTCGTCACGTCATGGCGCGAGATCCTGCCGAACCATCGCGACCCCGAGGTGCGGCGCGTGCCCGTGGACGTGAAGGGTCCCGGCATCTACGTCGTCGAGGCCGTCAACGACTTGCTCCGCGCCTACACCGTCGTCATCGTGTCGGACATCGGCCTGGTCACCAAGTCCGCGCCCGGCCAGATGGTGTTCTTCGCGGCGAACCGCTTCACCGGCGAGCCCGCCCCGGATTGCCGCATCCGCGTGATCGTCCGGCAGCAAGCCGCCGCCGAGGGCCGCACGTCCGCTGACGGGCTGTTCGAGGCCACCCTTGGCGAGGACAAGCCGGAGGACATCGTGGGCGTCGCGCAGTGCGGCGACCAGATGGCCGCCACGGATCCGGGCGCCTATACGCTGCAGGAACCCGCGCGCGAGCTGGCCGGCTACATCTACACCGACAAGCCGATCTACCGTCCCGGCCACAACGTGCACGTCAAGGCCGTCCTGCGCTGGCGCGAACACGATGCGCTGCTCCCGTTCGGCAAGCCGGACGCGGAAATCGTCGCGTCCGATCCCAACGACAAGGTCATCTTCCGCCGGCAGGTCCGCGCCGATGGCTTCGGCGCCGTGGAGGCCACGTTCCCCGTCCCCCTCACGGCCGCCCTCGGCAACTACACGCTCACGGTGCACAGCGGCGACATGCAGACGTCGAGCGCCTTCGAAGTGCAGGAGTACCGCAAGCCGGAGTTCGAGGTCATCGTCACGCCGGAAAAGCGCTTCGTCGTGCAGGGGGCCGACGCCGTCGTGACCGTGCAGGCGCGTTACTACTTCGGGCAGCCGGTGGCGAATGGGCGGCTGCACTACGTCGTGAACCAGCAGCCCTACTACTCGCCGCTGCGGTGGGACGATGGGCCTGACGGCGAAGAGAGCAGCTACTTCTACGGCAACGAACAGTCCAGGGAGGGCACGCTGCGGCTCGATGCCAACGGCCGCGCCCAGGTGCGCGTCCCCCTGGATGAGGACGAGAACGGCCACGACTACAGCGCGCGCATCGAGGCGCAGGTGACCGACGCGGCCAGCCGGGAGGTGTCGGGCAACACGATTGTTCATGCCACCTACGGAACGTTCCTCCTCTCCGCGCAGATGGCCGGATCGGTGTTCCGCGCCAACAGCGCCGTCCAGGTGTCCGCCCGCGCGATCGACTACGCGGGCGCCGCGCAGGCAAACGTGCCCCTGATGCTTGCGCTCGAGCGTCTCGAGTACAAGGAGGGCTACTACAACGAGCCCACCGTGGACCAGGTCGCCGAGAAGGGCGCCACCACCGACGCCGACGGCCGCGCCACTGTGGGTTTCACGCTCCCCAACCAGTCCGGCACGTTCCGGATCACGGTGACCGCCCCCAGTGGCGAGCGCACGGTGACGGACGACGTGTGGCTGTGGGTGCCGGGCCCGAGCGAGACGGTCAGCGCCGACGAAGGCGACCGCTATCTCGAGCTACTGGCGGACAAGAAGAACTACCAGCCCGGTGACTCCGCGAAGCTGATCGTCCGCGGCGAGACCGTGACGGGACCAGTCCTCGTCACCAAGGAAGGCCAGCACGTGTCGTGGTATCGCGTGCTGCGGCCCTCCCCCACCGAAGCCATTGAGGTGCCAATCGACGAAGGCGACGTGGGCGACGTCTACGTGAGCCTCGCGTATCTGCGCGACGGCCGTCTCTATCGCGCGGAGCGCAGGCTGGGCGTCCCCGCCACTTCGCGGACCTTGCAGGTGACCCTCACCGCCGACCAGGCCGTCTCGAAGCCGCGCGATCCGGGCGCGTTCTCGGTGCTCGTCACCGACCAGGCCGGGCAGCCGGTGCACGCGCAGGTCAGCCTCGCGGTGATCGACGAGGCGGTCTTCGGCGTCAAGCCCGATGACACGCCGGATCCCGTGCGCTACTTCTATCGTCGGGAATACACGCGCGTGTCCACGTCGTTCTCGCGCGAGTACTACTTCACCGGTTACTCGGGACGGGACCGGCTCCAGCTGGCCCACCGCAAGCGGCGCCCGTTTACGCTCGCGGACTTCAAGGGCGACAAGCCCGTGCAGGCGCAGGTCCGCAAGGACTTCCCGGACGCCATCTACTGGGTGGGCGACCTCGTCACCGACGCGCAGGGCAAAGGTCGCATCGCGGTCACGTATCCCGACGCGCTCACCACCTGGCGGCTCACCGCCCGCGCCATCACCGAGGACACCAAGGCCGGCGTCTCGGTGGCGCGCACGACGACCACCAAGGACCTCATCGTCCGCGTCGTCACGCCCCGGTTCCTGACGGAAGGCGACGAGGTGGTCCTGCCGACGCTGGTGCACAACTACCGGCCCGAGTCGCGCAACGCTTCGGTGTCGATGGAGGTCAAGGGTCTCGAGGCCGCGGCCGGGGCCGCACCCACCGGCGCGGCCGCGCCGATCGCGAGCGGCGACGAGCGCCGCGACGACTGGCGTTACGCGGCGAAAGCGGTGGGCACCGCCACGGTGACGGCCACGGCGCGGACCGAGAGCGACACCGACGCCGTGGAACTGCCGATTCCCGTGCTGCCCTATGGGATCCGGCGCGAGGCGGGCCTGAGCGGATCGCTGGTCGGCGCCGGAGACATCACGACCACGGTCACCGTCCCCGAGTCGTCCAACCCCGCCGCGCGCGCCGTGTCGATCGCGCTCGCGCCTTCGCTCGCCGGTTCGCTGCTCGGCGCGCTCGACTTCCTGACGGAGTATCCGTACGGCTGCACGGAGCAGACGCTCTCGAGCTTCCTGCCCAACCTGCTGGTCACGCGCGCCCTCACGCAACTCAAGCTCGCGCCCACCGAGCGGCTCTCGGCGCTCGATCGCCAGGTCTCCTCGGGCATCCAGCGCCTCTACGACTACCAGCACGAAGACGGCGGGTGGGGTTGGTGGAAGTCGGACGCCAACCACCCGTTCATGACGGCGTATGCGCTCTGGGGCCTGGACGAGGCCCGGCGCGCGGGCGTCAAGGTCACCGAGTACCGCCTCCAGAACGGCGCGCGGGCGCTCGCGCAGTTATACCGGCAGTATCCCCGCGTCGAGCCGGACCTCAAGGCGTACGAGGCGTTCGTGCTGCAGCGCGCGATGTCGACCGAGCCCAGGATCACCTGGTACACCGACGGCCAGGAGGCGTCCTACACCCACGCCGAGGCCCGCGACGAACTCTGGGACGCGCGCACCCGCATGAGCGCCTACGGACGCGCGTTGCTGCTTCAACTCATGGACGAGGCCAAGGACGCGCGCGGCAACGAGCTGGCGCAGGCCCTGGCCGCCGAGGCGCAGACGCGCGGCGACGTGTCGTGGTGGGCCGTCGATCGCGATCCGCTCCTGTTCGACAGCACGGAGACGAGCATCGAGGCCACGGCCTTTGCCGTGCAGGCCCTGGCCCGCCGCGACCCGAAGAACCCGCTCCTCGAGCGCGCGGTGCGGTGGATGATGGTCAACCGCACGGCGGGTTACTGGTCCACGACCAAGCAGACGGCGCTCGCCATCTACGGCCTGCTCACCTTCATGGAGGCGCGCGGCGAATCGGCACAGCCCTTCTCGGTGGAGGTCTTCGTCAACGGCGCCTCCGCCGGGCGCAAGACCTTCAGCGCCGCCGCGATGACGGCGCCCGATCCGGTGACGGTCACGGTTCCGGCCAACGTCGGCGCGAACCAGGTGCGCCTCGTGAAGCGCGATCCCGGCACGGTGTATTGGTCGGCCGCGGCCGTCTACTACGACGTGGCCGGCGCCGCGGCACGGCAGGGCGACCGGCACCTTGCCGTCACGCGCAAGTACGCGGTGCTGTCGCCGGTCACGGTCAAGGGCAAGATCGTCTATCGCGAGCAGCCGTTCACCGGCACCGCGAAGGCGGGTGACGTGCTCAGCGTGCGGCTCACCGTGGCGGGCTCGCCCGACTGGCGGTACCTGATGCTCGAGGATCCCTTGCCTGCCGGGGTCGAAGCGATCCAGGACACGACCGCCTATCCGATGGAGCGTCCCGCCGCCAACAACTGGTGGTTCGGGTCGCGCGTCGAGTATCGCGACGCGCGCACCGTGTTCTTCCAGGAGACGTTCGAGCAGGGACGATACGAATACGTTACCTGGTGAAGGTCATCGCGCCCGGGCAGTTCCGCGCCATCCCGGCCCAGATCACGCCGATGTACGTGCCGGGCGTGAACGCCTCGTCCGAGCCTCAGACCTTCACCGTGATCGTGGCCGAGCCCAAAGGCCCGGCCCCGCGCGGCGCGGGAGGGAGCCGCTGATGGCGCGCCTGATCGCGGTCGCGTCCTGGCTCCTCGCGGGCGCCGCGGCCGCCGCCGGCGTGTACTGGGGCTTTCTCAACACACCGGAGTCCACGGCCGGCGCGCTGGCGCTGTCCGCGATCCTCGCGCTCTTCTCGCTCGTGCTCATCGCGATCACGATCAACGGCGCGGTGCTGATCGCATCGGCGGGATGGACCCGCGGCACGCCGCTCGCCGCGGCCGCGCAAGCCCCGGCATTCGTGCCGCCGTTTCTCCTCGTGCTCGTCACCTGGTTGATCGTGAACGCCGCCCGCGGCTGGGTGACCGCGCACACGGGCGAGATCAACGCGTGGTTCATCGCGCGATTCGGCTGGTCCGACGCCTCGCCTGTTCTTCACCGGCGTCACGGGCGTCTTGAGCTGGCTGCGATGGATGGTGGCGCCGGCGATGGCGTTGTCGTTGCTTGGCGCGATGCTGAGCACCGGATGGGGCGCGCTCGCGAAGCCCTCGTCGATCTTCCGGGCGCTCGCCCCGGTGCGGCTCGCGCTGACCACGCTGTGGTTCGGCGTGTTCCTCGCCGCCCCGTGGATCTATCTCGTCCCCTGGCGCCCGCGCGCCCTGCCGGCCACATCAGTGGAACTGGCCTTCATCATCGCGAAGCTCGCCGTGGCCGCCGTGCTGATGGCAATCGGTGTGGCGCTCATCATCCGCCAGTCGTCGAACCTTCGTGATGAACCTTCGTGATGAACCTTCGTGATGAACCTTCGTGATGAACCTTCGTGATGAACCTTCGTGCTCGAACCCTCGTGCTGAACCCTCGGTTCCGTGTTGAGCGTCACCTGACGGCATCCCATCTCTTGCCGTCGGCAATGGCCTTCGCGTAGCACGCCTCCGCACGCGCGTAGGCGTCGCGCTGCGCTCCGGCGGAGATGGGCCGCAGCAACTCCGCATCGGACGGGCACGACACTTTCGCGGGCCGCGTTCCCCGCGCGGCGTCCGGGCTCGCGAAGTACGCGGCCGCACCCTCGCGGACCCACATCGGGCGGTTCGACAACGCGCCGTCGAGCAGCGCGTGCGTGACCTCATGCTTCACGGTCCGTTCGAGCTGGCCTTGCTGCTTCAGTATCGCGACCGGCAGGAGGTCGATCTCCAGCCCGTCGGTTGCGCCCGACACCCACCACGGCTGGCCCGTCGCGCGTCCGAAGCTCTCGACGTTGGGATGCACGGTGACCTTCAAACGCGCCGGCGGCAACGTGCCGGTGGATTTTGCCACTTCGTCGCGCGCCTTGCGCAGGAGCGCCAGCACCGCCGCCCGCTGACCCTCTTCGCTCGCGGGAAGCGCGAGGAAAATGTCGGTCGAAGGGACCTCACGAACCACAGGTGCCATGGGTGCCGAGGGTGCCACGGGTGCCACGGGGGTGGTGCTGGAGGTGCCGAGGGTGCCACGGGTGCCTGGGGACGTCGACGTCACGGCCGGCGCGCCGAAGGCGCCGATCGTCAAGCCGGGGAAGTAGAAATGCAGGATGTCGTCCGCGGTCGCGCCCTTCGCGGCGCGGTTGCCCGCACCCACCACGCAGAGGCCCACGCCGTGGCCATACCCGCGGCCGCGGAAGCGATAGCCCGCGCTGGTCCTCTCCACGTCGAACGCCGTGCTCTTGAGAATCTGCCATCCGACGACGCGCCCCACGGCCATGCGGAATTCGTGGCCGCTCATGTCAGGCGGCGTGAAGCCGTCGACCCGGATGCGCGCCACGCGCTGCGACTGGTTCCGCGAGACCACTTTGAGATCGCGCAGCTTGGATCCGCGTAAACCCGCACCGCGAAGGGCGCGCTCCACGTCGGCCGCGCGGACTTCGCTGGTCCATCCCGGCTCGTCTTCACAAGCCTCGTCCTTCACCGACGGCTCGTACGCGTAGTCGATGGCGCCGGGCCACACCTGCGAGGCCAGCTCGGAACGCCCGCCGCACCAGGCCGAGTAGAAGACGAGCGCCGGTTGCCCCTGCGTGAGCAACACGCGGCCCGACGTCGCCTCCGCCGCGCGCCGCGTCGTGACGGTCGCGGGACGCACCACCTGGCAGTGCGTGGTGTCGCAGAGGTCGAAGCCTTCGGACCGGTGACGATTGCGATTGGCGAGCGCGAACGTCCGCGCCGTGATGGCCAGCGCCTGCTGCGCCGCGTCACCCGCGCGCGGCTGCCCCTCTCCGGCCAGGACCTGCGCGATGTAGTCGTCCATCGCGATCACTTCAACCTTCGTCCGGCCGTCGGGCAGGGTGCGGCCGAGGCGGATGAAGGACGCCGACGCCGGTGCCAAGGGTCCGCCTTCGCGGCCGGAGGCCGCTACGGCGGGATCTCGCCGAAGCTCGCCTGATGGCTCGCGAGCGGAGGCGGATGCCACAGGTGCGGCCCGCAGGATGTCGGCGGCAATGGCAGCGGCGTCCACGCCTGCGCCGCCGGGCGCGGCGACGACGATCGCGCGCGTGGGACGCTCGGCGGGCGTCAACGCGACGACAAGGCCGAGCACGGTGCCCGTGGGCATCGTCACGGTGCCTGTCTTGGCAAGCGCGGAAATGCCCGCGGCCTTGAACGCCGAAGCGGTGCCAAAGTCCGCGGCGCCGCGCAACCCTTCGAGCAGGACCGCCCGGGTCTCGGCCGACATCGCCACGGGACGATCGGGCCCGGCGCCGGCCAGGCGCGCAACCACGTCGATCAGCGCGCGCGGGGTGGTGCGCGGACCATCGAGGCCGACGATGGCCGCCGCAAGCGGCGTCGCGCCGGCAATCGGCGCCAGGCCCGCGGCCGTGCGCACGCGGTTCGAGGCGTCGCGCGACAGGCGCGGCGCCAGCGATGCGAAGAAGTCGTTGCAGGAATAGGCCAGCGCGTCCGCCGGCGTCAGCGGCCGCTTCAGATCCGGGATGCGCGCAGACGAACCGCTGACCGTCGATCGTGGCCACGCGCCGGCACATGCGCGCCGTGTCGGGCTCGATGAGCCCGCTCTCGAGGGCGGCGACCAACGCCGCGGCCTTCACGATTGATCCCGGATACACGGGGGTATCGAGAATGTCGGCGCGCGCCTCCTGCCGGCCGCTCAGGTTCTGCGCGTCGCGCAGGCGCGGCGTCTGCAGGTCGCGGACGAAGTAGGCGACGCCGTCAGGGATGGCCGGGGCGGCGGCCGCGGTCCCCCTAAGGGGGACACCACTGTCCCGGTCCCCCTAACAGTTTCGGTCCCCCTAAAGGGGGACACCACGCTAGAGGGGGGCGCTGTGACAGGACGCGCGAGCAGGGTGGCGCCCAGCGTCGTCGCGGCCGCGACCACGAAGGTGACCGCCCGGCCGCGCCACGTCATAGCTTGGTTTTGCAGTTCGGCCGGCACCGGCAGGGGATGATCTTGTCCCCCTCGGTGTTGTAGTCGTACATGAGCTCCTCACCTGCCGCGATGGGCTTGGAGGCGCGGACCCAGATCGTCTTGTCTTCCCGACGACGTCGATCCAGCAGTTGGGCGTGCAGGAGTGGTTGATGAAGCGGGCCACGTTGCCGCCCACCGCCGCGTCCCGGCTCCAGTTGCGGTTCACGCGGAAGACCCAGATGCACCCCTTCGAGAGGTACTTGTGCTCGCGCGATTCGCTCTGCTTGTTGGTGATGAGCTCGCCGGCGTAGTCGATGATGCGCTTGTTCTTGTTGATCGGCTCCTTGGCGAAGACGCCATAGCCGTGCAGTTTGGAGCGCTTGCGGATGATTTTCGGTAAGGTCACTGGTCTCGGCATGCAGGATGCACAGTGTAGCAGACGGTGATACATTGTCGCCCGAGAGGTGAAGCGTGCGAGCTTATTTCCTGGTTGTGATTGCTGCCGTCGCCTGTTTGGGGGTGACCGTGCAAGGCCAAGGTCGTCAGGTATATCCCGGATCGGGCGCGCTGCCCTTCAGCGCCGCGCACCAAGGCCGACGGCCTCATCTATGTCGCGGGCACCCTCGCCCAGGAGGGTGACATCAAGGTCGCAGACCAAGTACGTCCTGGACGAATCGGCCAGACGCTGACCAAGTCGGGCTCGAGCCTCGCCAATGTCGCCGCCGTCGCACGTCTACCTGAAGAACGCCGCCGACGTCGCCGCGCATGACCGAAGTCTGGCGGACGGTGTGGCCCAAGGACGCGCCGGCACCGCACGACCATCATCGCCGAGCTGGTCGCAGCCCAACGCCCTCGTCGAGATGGCGATCGTCGCCATCCCCAACGGCGGCGAGCGGGTGGTCATCATGCCCACCGGCTGGTCCACGGCCAATCCCTACAGCTACGCCATCCGCTCGGGCGACACGCTGTTCATGTCCGGCATGATTTCCCGCGGCACCAAGGACAACACGCCGATCGAAGGCGACATCGCGGCGCAGACCAAGACCGTCATGGCCAACGCCGGCGAATTGCTGAAGGCCGCGGGCTTCGGCTTCGAGCACGTCGTCGCCTCGCGCGTCTACATCACCGACCAGCGCCGAACTTCCAGGCGATGAACGCCGTCTACACGACCGAGCTTCCCCAAGGACCCGCCGACGCGCGCGACGGTCATCTCGCCGCTGCCCGGCCCGACTACAAGGTGGAGATCACCTTCACCGCCAACCGCAGCCCAAGCAGGTGTTCACGACGCCGGCGGCCGACGGCACCCCCGGCAAGCCGAGCCCGATCCTCAGCAGCGCGATCAAGGTGGGCAACCGCCTCTATGTGTCGGGCATCCTCGGCAACACGCCGACAACAAGGGCAACGTCGAGGCGCAGACCAAGGAACTGCTCGCGCGCATCGAACGGACGATGAAGGCGGCCGGCTTCGAGCTGGGCGACATCGTCGACGGCATCGTCTACATCACCGACCTCAACAACTTCAACGGGATGAACACCGGCTACCGCATCGGTCTTGACGAAGGACTTCCCCGCTCGCGCCACCGTCAAGGTCGGGCCTCGTGGGCGCCGACGGCCTGGTCGAGATCATGTTCGTCGCATCGAAGTAAGTCCGCCGCGCGGCACTCGATGACTGAGGCCGGTGGCCTGCGACGCTCCCGGAGCCGTCCCCTATGCTAGTGTCGAGACCATGGATGGAATCATCCGTGCCTGGGGCAAGATTCTGTCGGGCTACCGGCCCAACCTCTCCATCGAAATCACCCGCGAGTGCCCGCTGCGTTGCCCGGGCTGCTACGCCTATGGCGACGAGCACCTCGGCGGCGGCCAGACGCTGCGCGCGCTCGCCGACCGCAAGGGCCAGGCGCTCATCGACGGCATCCTCGAGGTCGTCGAGCGCCAGAAGCCGCTGCACGTGTCGCTCGTCGGCGGCGAGCCGCTCGTCCGCTACCGCGAGCTCGACGTGCTGCTGCCGCAGCTGTCGGCCCGCGGGTTCTACGTGCAGGTCGTGACGAGCGCCGTGCGGCCGATCCCGGTCGAGTGGGCCTCGATCCCGCGCCTGCAGATCTGCGTGTCGATCGACGGGCTCCAGCCGGAGCACGACGTCCGGCGCGCGCCGGCCACCTACGACCGCATCCTCAAGCACATCGAGGGACACCAGATCACCGTGCACTGCACCGTGACGCGGCAGCAGATCGCAGCGCGACGGCTACATCGAGACGTTCATCCGCACGTGGTCCGCCAATCCCAACGTGCGCACGATCTGGATGAGCCTGTACACGCCGCAGGTGGGCGAAGTCTCCGACGAGCGGCTGCCCGACGCCGATCGCTCCCGGGTCGTGGCCGAGCTGCGGCGGCTCCGTCCGCACTTCCCGAAGCTGCAGATGCCCAACGCGCTGCTCGACGCGTACCTGGACCCGCCCTCGTTCACCGGCGGACTGCATCTTCGCGCAGACCACCGACTGCGTGTCGGCGGACCTCGACACGCGCATCACGCCGTGCCAGTTCGGCGGCACGCCCGACTGCGCGAGCTGCGGCTGCATCGCGTCGGCGGGCCTCGCGGCGGTGGGGCGGCACCGGCTGCGTGGCGGCATGCGAGGTCGGCGCGCTCTTCGACGGATCGCTCGACGTTGGACGCGCCGTGAGCCGGTTGCGCGGCGACCGCGCAGCCCCGACGGTACCCAGAACCTGCCGGCGATGACGCCGGCGTCGATCTAGCGTCTAAGAACTGGGCTTAAGTCTGCGTTTGATCTTGCGTTTAATCTGCGTTATCTCGTGATCCTCTGCAACGATTGCCGCCGCCCGCGGCGCAGCGCCTCGGCCACGCTGCCGCAGATGTTCGCCTCGCCCAGGTGGCGATGGAGCTCCGCCCTTTCCATCGCGGCCATGGGCTGCGACGGCGCGCCGCACAGCACGAGCGTCCGCCCCTTCGCGCGCAAGGCGTCGGCCAGGTCCTCGATCGCGCTCAGGCCCGGTCGCGTCCACCGCCGTCATGTTGCGCAGTCGCAGCACCACGACGGGCGGCAGGTCGCTCGGCCTGGGCGGCGATGTCGTACAGCTTGTCGGTGGCGCCGAACAGGAACGGCCCGTGGATGCGGAAGATGGCCACGTAATCCGGGATGGCCTTGTCCTGCAGGATGTGCGGCCGGCCCGCTTCGATGTAGTCGTGCGTGACGCGCGAGACCGTGGTGGTGAGCGCCACGCGGCGGATGAAGAGCAGCGCGGCGAGCACCATGCCCACTTCGACGGCCACCGTGAGGTCGGCCAGCACGGTGAGCGCGAACGTCGCCAGCCACACGGCGATGTCGGTGTAGGAGTGCTTCAGAGATCTCGGCAATCTCCGGCCACTCCCCCATGTTCCAGGCGACGACGAACAGGATCGCGGAGAGCACGGGCAGCGGCACGTAGGCCGCCAGCGGCGCGCCCAACATCAGGATGCCCAGCAGCGTCAGCGCGTGCACCATGCCCGACACCGGCGACACGGCCCCGGCGCGGATGTTCGTGGCGGTCCGCGCGATCGCGCCGGTGGCGGGCAGGCCGCCGAAGAGCGGCGACACGATGTTGGCCACGCCCTGCGCGAAGAGCTCGGTGTTCGGATTGTGCCGGTCGCCGCCCATCCGATCGGCCACCACCGCCGAGAGCAGCGACTCGATGGCGCCGAGCATCGCCACGGTGACCGCCGGCGAGATCAGCGAGAGCACCAGGTTGACGTGAAACTCCGGCACGTGAAACTCGGGCAGGCCCGGAGGGATGCCGCCGAAGCGCGAGCCGATGGTGGCGACGTCGAGGCCCAACAGCACGGCCGCCGCGGTCCCGCCGAAGAGCGCGACGATGTAGGCCGGGATCCGCTTGACGTATCGGTTCCAGACAAGCAGGATGGCCAGCGTGCGCGGCGCCGAGCCGCGAGGCTTCCGGCGGAGATCGACGGCGAGGTTCGCGCCGATCACCTCCATGCGCGCCACGAACTCGCCGGGCACGTCGATCGCCAGGCCCAGGAAGTCCTTGAGCTGCGTGCTCGCGATGACGAGGGCGATGCCGTTGGTGAAGCCGATGATGACCGGGCGCGGGATGTACTTCGACGGCGGTGCCGGTGCCCGTGAGCCCCATCACCGCGAGGATCACGCCGGCCATCAGCGTGCACATGAACAGGCCGTCGACGCCGTACTTGCGCGATGATGCCCGACACGACGACGACGAACGCGCCGGTCGGTCCGCCAATCTGGAAGCGGGACCCGCCGAGGGCCGAGATCAGGAAGCCGGTGATGATGGCGCAGTAGATGCCGGCTTGCGGGGTGAGGCCGGAGGAGATCGCGAAGGCCATCGCGAGGGGCAGCGCCACCAATCCGACGGTGACCCCCGACACCAGGTCCGTGAGCAACATCCCGCGGCCATAGCCCTGGCGGAAGACCTGGACCGACCGCGGCAGCCAGTCGGGCACGCGCTGTGTCGTCATCGCATCATCCAGAATACCGCGTCGTAGCTCCACACCGTGAAGGCGATGCGGGCGCCATCGGGCGACCACGACGGCTGGCTCTTGTCAGACGCGATCGGTCGTGACTTGCACCGGCGCGCCGCCGCTCGAGCGGGATGCGGAAGATCTGGAAGAACCCGTCCGGCGCCGGCGCCGTGAAGGCCACCGATCGGCCGTCGGCAGACACGCCGAGGCCGGAGAAATCGTGCTCGCTGTTCCAGCGATACACCACGTACGGCCGCCCACCGGTGATGCGGAATCGTGACGATCGCCTGGCGGCCGGGGCCTTCCCTGGCGAGGGCCACGATCGTGGTGCCCGACGGCAGCCACTCGGCGTGGGTCAGCTCGGCCGCGAAGCCGTCAACCCGCACCTCGCGCAGGTCCGACGTCGTCTCGCCGGTCGCCTGGTCGACGCCAATCACGTAGATCACGGAGCGTCCGTCGCGCTTGCGGGCGCCGTCGAGGAGCACGCTCTGGCCATCCGGCGACCAGCGCGGCCAGCCGACCTCCGCGCCACGGCCGAGGAACGTGAGGCGGCGATCCGCCGCCCGGCCATCCGCCGCCCGCAGCCACACATCGTCGGACATCTCGCGATGCGAGTGCAGCGCGATCCACCTGCCGTTGGGCGACCACGCCATCGCCTGATCTTCGGAGGTCGATTGCGCGATGACCTCCGCGGGCTTCGCCGCGGGCAGCGCCGCCGTCAGGTCGAGGGTCCCGATTTCCTGCGCGATGTCCGGATACTTCGCATCGTCCAGCACCCGCCGCCACGTGCCGAACGTGAACGCGAGCGTCGGCTGCGTGGGATGCCACGACGGCGTCTCCGACTGGAACGTGGCGAGCTGGCGCGAGGCGCCGCCCGACGCCGGGGCATCGGCGACGAAGGTCCGGTAGTTCTGGACCTTGAAGACGACGGCGCCGTCCTTCGCGATCGAGGGCGCATAGGTGTCGCGGGAAAATCCAGTGAGGCGGCGCGCCTTGGTCGTCGCGCGATCGGCGACCCAGAGATCGACCGTGCCCTGCGCGTTGGGCGACGCGAAGTAGACGCGCGCGCCGTCGGGGGAGAACGCCAGCGGGCCCACGACGTCGACGTCCGGGGAGAGCCGGAGGGTGGCCTCTCCGCACGGCAGTGAGATCCGCGGACGGCCGCTTTCGCTCGTGACGCACGCGATCTCACCCGCCGGCGTCCACGCGGGCGCCGCGGGACGGCCCTCGATCCGCCGGTGCTCGGCGCGCGCGCCGTCGGCGCTGATGCGCCATAGTTCCGGACCGTCCGTGCCCGTGGCCAACCCCGCCACCCATTGCCCATCGGCGCTCCACGCCAGTTGGCGCAGGTCGTTGACGGGCACGGTCGGCGTCCTTCGTCTCCCAGAGGGGCCTGGCGAACCGGGCCGTCCGGCGCCGAACTGGTAGCGCCACCATCGCGCGGCGGCGCCGGTGTCTTCGACCACGAGCTGATCGTCGGCGGCCCACGCGAGGTGCCGGACCTGGCCCTCCCCGGGCGGCAGGGTCAGCGGCGTGCCTCCGCCCACCGGCACGACGCGGACCTCACGGCCTTCCGAGTACGCGAGGCGCGTCCCGTCGGGTGAGAGCGCGCCGACGGGATCGCGATAGCCGACCACCCCCAGCTGGCGCGCGGTGGCGACCCACGCAAGGCGTGGGACCTCGCCGGGGAGGCTGGGATCGGGACGTGTCCAGAGGAGTGCGACCAGTGCGCCAACGACGATGGCGAACAGGACGAGCGCGCGCATCAACGCATTTTACGGCATCGCGTCGTAAGGACCATGCACGGAAACGATTCGCGCGTCCTCCCGCTCGTCGTCGAGGACGACCACGCGGTAATGCCGTCCATCGGCGTCGACCCGGACTACCACGTGACCGTGCGAGGACTTGAGCTGCTTCACGCGGTCACCGATCGTCAGCGCGGTGGGCTCGCGGAGCAGCGTGATGAACACGTCGCGTGGTCCGGGATACCCCGTGGGTGCGAGCGCGCGCTTCAGCGCGTCTGGGGCGGGGTGCGTGGGTGACCACGCGGGAATGATGACGACCCGCGACCGCGTGGCGGCGAGGAACGCGGCGTTGTCCGGGCTGATCGAGCCGTGATGGTTCATCACGCGAACGTCGGTGGGGCCGATGGCGCGGGCGATCGGCGTCTCCATGTCGCGCCAGGCCGCCGTGCCCGGGTCGGCGATCCCGGTGAGGTCGCCACCCGTGTAGAAGTCGAAGGCCCCGTAGCGGAGGCGCAACGCGGCGCTGCACTCGTTCTCGGTGGCGCGGTCCTCCGGTGGGGTCGACGGGGTCTGCGGTGGAAAACGCGACGCGGTGGCCTCTCCGACACCGGTCCACGCCTCGCCATTGGCCGCGACGATGCGGACCTCGAAGGG
Organism: uncultured Acidobacteriota bacterium; assembly: GCA_963839865.1. Taxonomy (GTDB): domain Bacteria; phylum Acidobacteriota; class Vicinamibacteria; order Vicinamibacterales; family UBA2999; genus 12-FULL-67-14b. The sequence continues at coordinate 150,744 of CAWIWS010000029.1, read as the reverse complement.
CGTGGGGTTGACCGGCCCGCCGCTGGCGTGGCGAAGCACGATCTGGTCGGCTCGACCCGCCCGTGCGCGCTCCACCCGCGCTCCGTGTGCGCGTGCGCCATCGATCGCCGCCTGGTAGACGCGCATGAGCGCCGCGGGCACCGGTTCGGGCACGTCATAGCTGGGCCACGCGCGATCGATCAGCGTCTCGATGGGCAGGCGCCGATCGACGTCGGCAAGGCCACCCATGTGATCGATGTGGATGTGGGTGATGAAGGCGTAGTCCAGCCGCCGCGGCGCGGTGGGCGGCAGGACGCGATCGATGTAGGCCGCCACCCATTCGCCGGGACGCCTGGACGCATTGGGCCGCGGCTCGGTGGCGGGCGCGCCATCGGGCGCCGCGCCGGCGTCGACAAGCAGCGTCGTGCCGTCCGGCAGTTGGAGGAAGGCCGCGTTGCCGCGGCCGGTGGTGATCTGGTGAATGTCGAGGGTGCCGGGCCGCCACGGGGACAACGCGGCACCGGGTAGATCGGAGGACTGGAGCTCAGCCCGGAGTTCAAAGTTCAGAGTCCCGAGTTCAAAGAGTAAAACCAAGGTGAGTAGGAGAACGACTCGGCGCATGGCCCTCACGATACTGCCATCGTTGCGCCCTGTCAGCGGTTCCAGACTGTTCCATGGTCGCCCATTTTATGTCTCATTTTGGAAATTCGAGACAAAGCACTCATTTTGAACAACTTGCAGGCATCTATTGAGCTCAAACATTATGTTAATGACTCGTTTTGATACCTTTACGCAATATTGTCATATTGATACGACAAATATGTAATTCACGAAACCATCAAATACCAGCCAGAAAAGGCCCAAAGTGGATATCGCGCCCAAATAAGCTGGTTAGGCTGGGTGGCCGAGAAATTGCTTTACGGATGGTATGTCGAAGTTCTCCCGGTTCACCTTGGTACTTGCGGCCCTCCTGCTGGCAGCAGCACCCTCTGTGGCGCGTGCAGCGGATGACGGCGGCCGCCCCCTCGGCGTCTGGATGGCGTCGGTGGACCCGCAGGCGCGGGCCGGGGGCGGTTCGTTTGGCCGCCTGACCCTCCAGGACGGGAAGCTCACGTTCCGCTCGATGAATGGTCTCAAGGGCTGGGAGGTCGAGTTGGCTGATGCCCGACGCATCGAGGCCAGCCGAACCGAGGACAAGGCCCTGGAGATCGAGAACGCCACGGGCGAAGTCTTCTACGTCGCTATCCTGAACAGGCCAGTTGATGGTCGAATCGCCGCGCAAGGCGCTCCAGACCATCGCCGTGGCGCTGAAGAGCCCGGTGGTCGCGGAGTCGCGCCGCCTGGCGGCGAGTGCGCAGCGCGCGGGACGTCCGGAGACGGCGACGCCGCCGGCCGCGGGATCAACGAAAGTCGTGCGAGTCGACGGCGGCCAGATCCGATAAGCCCTCCAGCTTCGCGATCCGCTCGGCCTTGACCGACGTGACGCCGTCCTGGTTCTGCAGCACGCCATCCACCAGGAGAAACGACGACTCGACAATCGTGAGCCGTCGCTGGCGTAGAGATCCGGCCGGATGATGATGTTGGCGATGCCGGTCTCGTCTTCGAGCGTGAGGAACACGAACCCCTTGGCGGTGCCCGGCCGCTGACGCGTGATCACCATCCCGGCCGTGCGCACGCGGCGTCCCGCCCGCGCCCGCGGCAGATCGATGGCGGGCAGCACGCCGCGCATCGAGAGATCGTGGCGGCGGAACGTCATCGGGTGCGGCCCGACGGTGAGTCCCGTGCCCGAGTAATCGGCGACCAGCCGTTCGGGGATGGTCATCTCCGGCAGCGGGCTTGAGGGCCTCGAGGCTGCTGGGCGTCCTGAGGCCGCTGTCCTCCTCTTCTGCCCTCTGCCAGGTCGTCTCCCGAATTTTCAAACAGCTCCCCCGCCGGCCGCACGGCGCGCTCGACTTGCCACAGCGCCGAGCGGCGATCGTGGCCCAGGGAATTGAGCGCGCCGATCTCCGCGAGCACGGCCACTTCGTCACGGCGGAGCCCGGCGCGGCGGACCAGGTCGTCGATCGAGCGGAAGCGCGCGTGCGGTGCGCACGACCGCCCACTCGTGCGAGCAGACGTTGCAGAAACAACTCGGGAGTCGGGAGTCGGGAGCCGGGAGCCGGCGTCTCCCGGTTCCCGGTTCCCGGTTCCCGACACGTTCTCGATCATCGACGCATCGTCGCAGCCGCACTTCGGGCAGCGCGGGCGGAAAACAGATCGGGTCGTATTTTCCGGGACCGGCGCATCGGAAAATAGACCCGATCTATTTTCCGCGATGGCCTTCCCCACCTCCGCGCGCAGCCCGCGCACGTAGCGCAGGCCGAGGCGGATGGCGCCGTCCGCTTCCACCGCGCAGTCCCAGCCGACACCTGCACGTCGATGGGCGCGAAGCGCACGCCGCGCCGCTGGGCGTCCTTCACCAGCGTGGCCGGGTGATAGAACCCCATCGGCTGGTTGTTGAGCAGCGCCGTGTAAAACGCCGCCGGGTAATGCGCCTTGAGGTACGCGCTGGCATAGGCGATGCAGCGCGAAGCTGGCGGCGTGCGACTCGGGAAAGCCATAGAGCGCGAACGAGGTGATCGACAGGACGATGCGATCGGCGGCCTCGCCGGTGATGCCGTGCTGGGCCATGCCCTCGCGCAGCAACGACTCGAGCTGCTGCATCCGCTTCTCGGATCGCTTGAAGCCCATCGCGCGCCGCAGATCCTCGGCCTGGCCGCCGGTGAACCCCGCCACCGCCATCGCCATGCGCAGCAGCTGCTCCTGGAACAGCGGCACGCCCAGCGTGCGCTTGAGGATCGGCTCGAGCAGCGGGTGGTCGTAGGTCACCGGCTCGCGGCCCGCGCGGCGATTCAGATAGGGATGCACCATCTGCCCGACGATGGGACCGGGGCGGATGAGCGCCACCTCCACGACGAGATCGTAGAAGCACGCCGGCTTGAGCCGCGGCAGCGTCGCCATCTGCGCGCGCGACTCGACCTGGAACACGCCGATGGTGTCGGCGGCCTGCAGCATGCGGTAGACGTCGGGATCGTCTGGCGGCAGGTGCGCGAGGTCGACAACGCCGGGAGTCGGGAGTCGGGAGTCGGGAGTCGATCGGGAGTCGGTCGACGGCGGCATTTCCGACTCCCGACTCCCGACTCCCGACTCCCGGCTGTTCACGAGCCGAATCGCGTCCTGCAGCACGGCCATCATGCCGAGCCCGAGCAGGTCGACCTTGATGATGCCCATGTCGGCGCAGTCTTCCTTGTCCCACTGGACCACCACGCGGCCGGGCATGCTGGCGTTTTCGAGCGGCACGACCGACGACAGGTCGCCCTGGCACACCACCATGCCGCCCGAGTGCTGCCCGAGGTGCCGCGGCAGGTCCTGCATCTGCCGCCACAACGCCGCGAAGTGCCGCACGCGGCCGTCGTCGCCCGCCATGCCCGGCCTCGGCGAGGCGCCGCGACGAGCGTCTCGCTGGGGTCGATGAACTCGAACTGGTGCATCACCTTGGCCAGGCGATCGATCTGCGTGTCGTCCAGTTCCAGCGCCTTGCCCACCTCGCGCGCGGCGCTCCGGCCGCGATAGGTGATGACGTTGGCGGTCATCGCGGCGCCGTGCTGGCCGTACTTCTGGTAGACGTGCTGGATGACGCGCTCGCGCCGATCGCCGCTCGGCAGGTCGAGATCGATGTCGGGCCACTCGCCGCGCTCTTCGGAGAGGAACCGCTCGAACAGCAGCTCCATGCCCACCGGATCCACGGCGGTGATGCCCAGGCTGTAGCACACGGCGCTGTTGGCCGCCGAGCCGCGCCCCTGCACGAGGATGTCCTGCTGGCGGCAGAAGTTGACGATGTCCCAGACGATCAGGAAGTAGCCGGCCAGGTCGAGCCGCTCGATCAGGTCGAGCTCGCGCGCGATCTGCGCGCGGGCGCGATCGTGATACGGGCGATAGCGATCGCGCGCGCCCACCTCGGCGATCTTCCGGAGGAACGACGCTTCCGTCTCGCCCGGCGGCACCGGATAGCGCGGAAAGCGGTAGCCCAGGTCGCGCATGCTGAACGCGAGGCGATCGGCGAGGTCGCGCGTGGCGTGCACGGCCGCGGGCCAGTCGGCGAAGAGCCGCGCCATCTGCGCCGGCGGCTTGAGGTAGCGCTCGGCGTTGGCCGCCAGCCGCCGCCCGGCGCGCGCGAGCGGCACGTGCTCGCGAATCGCCGGTGAGCACGTCGAACAGCGGCCGCTCCTCCGCCGAGGCGAAGCACACGCCGCCGGTGGCCACCACCGGCACGCGGAACGCGTCGGCCAGGCACACGAGCGTGTCGTTGTCGTCTTCCTGGTCGCGCTGCAGGTGCCGCTGCACTTCGACATACACGTGGGCGCGGCCGAACATGCCCACGAGCCGATCGAGCAGCCCGCCCACGCCGTGCCGATCGGCGCGCAGCAACGGACGGCCCGCCATGGCGATGAGGCCGGCCGTGCAGCCGTCGAGCTCCGCCAGCGTGAGGGCGCCCTCCCCTTTCGGCGCGCGCAGCTTCATGCGCGAGAGCAGGCGGCAGAGATTGCGCCAGCCCTCCTGCGAAGAGACCAGGACAGGCAGGGATGACGGGAGCCGGGAACCGGGAGCTGGGAGCCGGAGTCGGGAGCCGGGAACCGGGATCGACCCGGTCCCGATTCCCGGTTCCCGGCTCCCGACAATCGTCAGTTCCGCGCCGATGAGCGGCCGCAGGCCGGCGGCGAGGGCGGCTTTGTGGAAGCGAGGGGCGCCCGAGACGCCGTCGCGATCGAGCAGCGCCACGGCCGGATAGCCGAGCGTGGCCGCGCGATCGACGAGCGTTTCCGGCAACGACGCCGCGCGGAGGAACGAGAAGGCCGATGAGGTATGCAGTTCGATGTACACGGCCGGAGGGATAGAAGGTGAAAAGTAGAAAGTAGAAAGTAGAAAGTAGAAAGTAAAGAGAAAGATAGCTTTCCACCTTTCACTTTTCACTTTTCACTTTTAGTCGATGATGCCTTCGACGAACCACTGCCCCACTTCGCGTTCCACGCAGAGGCGGTAGATGGTCCCGTCGGTCATGGCAATGTCCCACTCGTCACGGTCCCAGGCTGCAGACGGGGCCGCAGATGAACGCAGATGAAACGCAGACGGCTCCGGGGCCGCAGATGAACGCAGATTAAACGCAGATGGCTCAAGGGCTGCAGACGGCGCGGAGCGATCGCCGGGTGGCGCCTCCGCGGCCCACCATTCTCCCGAGGTGCGCCAGGGTCCCGCGGCCTGGGCCACGGCGCCGCTCGTATAGCCGTGGCGATCGAGCGTGACGCGCACGGGGCGGCCTTCGCGCACCTGCACCCGCGCGGGAATCGGCAGACGAAAGCGCCGCAGGGCGGAGTTCACCAGTTGAGGATGCGCCTCAATTGCTTTTTGAACTTTGAACTTTGAACTTTGAACTTCAAACGCGTGCATGACGAACGCTCCCGGCTTCCACGAATCCACGAGCGCGGGGGCGCCCACGTGCCCCTCGCCCATGAGCGCGGTGAGGCGGGCGGTGAGCGTCGACACCTGCTCGGGCGCCGGCTGCGCGCGATCGAGCAGCGTCCATTGCACGACGCGCCCAGGCGTGGGATCGATCAGCACGCGCACCGTGTCGATGGCCGCCGCCGGCGGATGCGACTCGAGGTCGAGCAGGATTAACGTGCGGAGCGTCTTCGGATCCCGCATCGGCGCGGGCAGTTGCAGCGACCGCGTCTGCACGGCCTTCGTCGTGAGCCGCAGCGACGTGTAGATCACGGCGGCGCCGCGGTCCGCCCGCTCCAGCCGCACCGCCAGCGGCTCGAGCAGCCGCGCGAGCACGAACGACAACGGCTCGAGCCCGTCGATGGGCCACTCGAGTTCGAGCACCGCCTCGAACGGCTCGGCCTCCACCCACGGCACCATCGGCCGGGGATCGTCGCCGCGCGCCAGGCGCTGCCACGCCAGGCCCGGTGCTCCCAGGCGCTCGTACACCTCGGGACCCGCCAACGCCGACAACGCCCCCAGCGTGCGAATCCCCCACTTCATCAGGACATTCAAAAGGCCTGAGGGCTTGAGGGTGTGCGGCCTTGAGGCTTTCGCGTGGCTTGCCTGGTGCGTGTGGCGCGGATGGCCCCAGCCGCCCTCGGGAGTCGGGGGTCGGGAGTCGGGAGTCGAAGAGTGCCGTTCGGTTCCCGGTTCCCGGCTCCCGGTTCCCTCGCATAGACGCTCAAACGCGGCCAACACGGACACGCTGAGCGGCGCGAGCGCAGCAGCGGCCTGCCCCGGCTCGACCACCACGAGCCCACGGCGCGACAGCGCGAGCAACATCGCCGCGGTCGCCGTTGGCGCCACGACCACCGCGCAGCGCGAACCTCCGTGCTGAACCCCCGTGCTGAACCCCTGTGCTGAACCCGCGTGCTGAACCTCCGTCAGCAGATGCTCCCCGAGTTCCTGCGCACTGCCGAACAGGCGCGACAACCCACTCGCGTCGAGCACTACGAGCGAGCCCACGCGCTCAACGCGAGGACTGAAATTGCGCGCGATGGACAGCAGGGCTGCCGGCGGCGCCGATGGGGCGAAGAGGGCGGCAAACATGGCTACACCGCATTGCGGGACGACGTGTCGAGCGCCACGAGCGCGGTCTGCGACCACCGCGCGGCGACCACGGTCGCCGCCATCCGCACGCCGGCGAACCGGCGCGACCGATCGTGGGAGCCACGCCACAGAACACGGGAGCCGGGAACCGGGAGCCGGGAACCGAGAGCCGGGAGCCGGGAGGCGGAGTCGAGTGAGGAAGGTCGGGCGTCGTCGCCGGGAAGCGGGAGGGCGTCGGAAGCCAGAAGGCGGGCGTCGTCGCCGGTTCCCGGCTCCCGGTTCCCGGCTCCCGTGTTGATCGATCGCCCGTCCACGCTGCGCGCGATCGGCGCGGCCGCAAGCACGACGACCGCGGTGTCGCTGCCGTCGATCGCGCGTTCGATGCGCAGCCACGTAGCGGCGGGCAGGCGGCGCAGCGCCACGGCCGGCACGTCGATGAGATCGATCGCCACCAGCGTGCACACCCCCGACTGGACGACGAGGTTGAGCGCCTTGATGGCGCGATCGATCGCGCGCTCCACGAGCGTCCCCGGCCCGCCCGCCGCGCGCACACCCGGCAGCCACGACGGGTCGAGCGCGCCCGAGGTTTTCGAGATGGCCTGGCCGCGCACCCACAGGAGTTGCGTCAACGCGATCCCGCACGCCGCGCCCGTAGGCGGATCGAAGCGATCGAACGTGTCGATGAGCGCCACGTACTCCCCACGCCGCGTCGCCGCGCCGAGCGCCGCCCACAGCAGGCTGGTGCGCCCGGAAGACGCGGGCCCGACCACTTCGGAGATCTGGCCGCGCGGCAACCCGCCCGCCAGCGCGCGGTCGACCGCCTCGATATCGAGCGGCGCCATGGCCTCGGCGCCGAGCCGATCGGGCATGGCGGAGGTCAGCGTCCGGTCGAGCTTTCGTTCGCGAAGCAGGGCTTCAACTGCGGCTTTTGCGGCCATGGCTACCTCTATTTCGGTTAACTTTCGCCATTATAGAGAACAAAAAGCGAAAGTCAAGTGCACTGGGCTTTCTTTGCCTTGCTGGTCCACGCCAGACCATCCGGAAGGCGGTTGTGTCGCCGCCGCGGGCCGACTGGAGTGACGCGATGGAGCCGTTGCAGGAAACCGCGCCGTAGGCAGCGAGGAGTGCACGCGTCGGCTCCGCCGTTTGCGGAGCGACGCGTTCAAGCGTCACGCAATCCGAGCGAACGGAGGCGACGGTTTCGAGCGTCACTCCAGGAGCCAGGGCACTCGTGCCGCTCCGCGGAGGCTCGCGGCGGCGACACAACCGCCTTCCGAATCAGCCGCATCGGCCGGACCTAAAGGTCCGGCCCTACGCGCTTCACGGGAACCAGCCACACCAGCCCACCGTATCAACGGCTCATGTGGTCATGGTGGCAAGACTTTCGCTATAGCGTGCGGCTGCTGCGGAAGCAGCCCGGGTTCACCCTCACCGCGATCGGCATCCTCACCCTCGGCATCGGCGTCAACGCGGGCATCTTCGGTCTCATCAACGGGCTGTTGCTCCGTCCGCTGCCCGGCGCCGCGGCCGATGGCGAACTTGTCGGGCTCTACAACCACGACCGCACCACCGAGCACGGCTACCGCGCGTTTTCGTATCCAGGGTTCGTCGACGTTCGCGACGCCGGTGGCCCCTTCCTGCACCTGGCGGCGCACAACATGGCGATGATCGGTGTCACCGACGGCACCACCACCCGCCAGGCCTTCGCCGACGTCGTGAGCGCCGGCTACTTCGACACGCTCGGCGTGCGGCCCGCGCGCGGACGCGCGTTCACCGCCGACGAAGAGCGGCCGGGCAGCCGGCAGCGCACCGTGATCGTCGGGTACCAGTATTGGAAACACGCCGACTTCGATCCCGACATCCTCACCCGCGCGGTCCGCATCAACGGCCAGGACTACGGCGTGGTGGGCGTCGCGCCCGAGGGCTTCGGCGGCACCATGGCCTTCATCGCCCCCGAGTTCTTCCTGCCGCTCGGCGTGCACGACGACATCGAGAACAACTTCGACGCGCGCGAGCACCACCGGCTGGCGGATCGCGAGGCGTACGCGCTGGTCGTGTTCGGCCGCCTCGCGCCCGGCGTCACGCGCGCGCAGGCCGACCTGCAACTGGCGGCGATCGCCGCCGCGAACGAGCGGGCGTATCCGGTCGAGAACCGCAACCAGGACCTGATCGTGCGGCCGCTCAGCCGCCTGGGCGTCAACACGTCGCCGCGCGACGACACCGAGGTGTGGGCGCCGGTCTCGCTGCTGCAGGGGCTGGCCGCGGCCGTGCTGCTCATCGCGTGCCTGAACCTGGCCAACATGATGCTCGCCGCCGGCGCGGCGCGGCAGAAGGAGATCGCCATCCGCCTCGCCATCGGCGCGGGCCGCGGGCCGATCGTGCGGCAGTTGCTCATCCAGGGGTTGATCCTCTCGCTGGCGGGCGGCGTCGCGGGCCTGATCGCGGCGTCGTGGTCGATGCAGGCGCTCGTCTCGTCGCTCTCCGTGGTGCTGCCCGTCTCGGTGGTGTTCGACGCGTCCCCCGACATCCGCGTCGCAGGGGCCACGCTGCTCTTCTGCACCCTGTCCACGCTGGCGTTCGGCCTGTGGCCGGCGCTGCGCCTGGCGCGGACCGACACGGCGCCGGCGCTGAAGGATCAGGCCGGCGAGATCGCGGGCCGGCTCGGGCGCCGCCTCACCGTGCGTAGCGCGCTCGTCACCGCGCAACTCGCGCTCTCGCTTGCACTGCTGATCGTCAGCGGCCTGTTCGTGCGCGCGGCGGCCGCCGGCGCCTCGGCCGATCCCGGCTTCGCCCTCGGCCCGCTCGTCATCGCGCAGATCGAGCCCCGTCTGGGTGGCTACGACGACGCCCGCAGCCGGGAGTTGCAGCGCGGCGTGCTGGCGCGGCTGCGCGCGACCCCGGGCGTGGAGGCGGTGGCCATCACGTCGATCATGCCGTTCGGCGACATCACGGTCGGCTCAGGCGTCCAGCGCGAAGGCCCCCGGCTCAAGCGCGAGGATCCGGACGCGCGCGGCAAGCTGGTCGAGGCGCTGCACTACGCCGTGAGCGCGGACTATTTCCGCACGCTCGGCCTGCGCATGGTGCGCGGGCGCGAGTTCACCGCGGCCGAGGAGCTCGGCCCGGCGGGCGAGACCCCGTCATCATCGACGCGGCGCTCGCCGACAGGCTGTTCCCCAACGAGGATCCGATCGGGCGCGTCCTGCAGTTCGGCGCCGAGTCCGGTGACGCGGCGGCGCGGCCCATGGCAATCGTCGGCGTCGCGCCGGCCATCGGGCACGACCTCTTCACGCGCGAGCCCGAGCCGCACATCTACCTCCCGTCCGGCGGCAGCCGCGCATCGACCATGAACGTCTTCGTGCGGTCGGCGGCGCCCGCGGGCGCGGCCGCGATCCTCGGTTCGGTGCGTGAGCAATTGAAGGCGGTGGACGCCTCCGCGCCGGTGATCGCCGTGAAGTCGTTCACCGCGCACCACGAGGGCAGCGCCTCGGTGTGGCTGCTGCGGGCGGCGGCGCGGTTGTTCCTCACGCTGGGCCTGGCCGCGGTGTTCGTGGCCGTCGTGGGTCTCTACGGCGTGAGCACCTATCTCGTGTCCCGCCGCACGCGTGAATTCGGCGTGCGGATGGCCGTGGGCGCGTCACCGGGAGACGTGCTGGGACTCGTGATGCGCGAAGCCTCGGTGACGACGCTGGCGGGCCTGGGCGTGGGCCTGGGGCTGGGCGCGGCGATCGGCTGGGGGATGAGCCGGCTGCTCTACCAGGTGAGCCCCTTCGATCCGGTCACGTTCGGCATGGCCAGCGCGGTCCTCGGCACCGCCGCAATGGCCGCCACGCTCGTGCCCGCGCGGCGCGCGGCACGCGTGTCGCCGATGACGGCGTCTGCGGAATTCATGAAAGTAAAAAGTGAAAAGGTGAAAAGTGGAAAGTCCCTGCTTTTCACTTCCTGCTTTCTACTTTCACTTTTCACCTTCTCAGGGCTCCTGCTTCCAGCGCGCGGCGATCTTCTTCGCCTCGTCGCCCGGCACCCACACAACCACGACCTTCGCGCCGGCGGCGCCCGTCTTGTGGCGCACCTTGTCGGGCGGCTTCACGAAGCCCGACATCCCCGGCTTGAGGATCTGGCTCTTGCCGTTCACGACGTGCTCGAGCTCGCCCGAGACGACGTAGAACATCTCGATGGCGCCGTGCTGGTGATCGCCGGAGTCCTGGTTGGGCGGAAAGATCATCTCGCCCATCGACACCTCGGGCCCCACGTTGGTGTCGTCGAGCATCAACCGCAGCGTCGTCCCGCTCGGCGCGCGATACGTCACGCCCTGGGGTTTGTCTGATTGCGCCGCGGTGTTCTGCGTCGCGAGGGCGAGGGCCAGGGCGCCACCGAAAACAAACAGTCGAGTCATGGGCATAGCCTACCCCAGGCCAGACCTGAAGGTCCGGCCCTACGACGTTCCGTCCCAACGCTTATCCCTGCGCCGTCGGCACCGGCGCGTCGATCTTCGCCGGCTTCTTCAGGTGAAAGCCCGCCACGTCCTGATACGCCTTCGAGAGCGCGAGAATCTCCATCTCTCGGAACGGCTGCGCGAAGATGGTGGCGTTGGTGGGACTGCCGGTCTCACCGAAGCCGTTCGGCAGGTTGATCGCGGGATAGCACGCGAGATTCGCCATGTTCGAGTGGCGCTGCGTGGGCGTCTGCACGCGATCCGGCGGCGGCCCGCCGCGCGCCCGGCGCGCCGGCGCCAGCCGGACGGCCCGGGCCCGGATGCCCCGGAGTTGTTGGACGCGACGATGTAGACGTCGACGTGCGCGGTGGCCTCGGCCAGCTGCTGCATCATCATCATGCGCACGCGCTGCGACTGCAGGTAGTCCGGCGCCGACACGAGCCGGCCGTTGGCCTGCTGCCCGCCGCGCGCCTCCTTCATGCGGCCCGCGCGCGCATGCTCGTCGAAGAACGCCGCGCGCTCGACGTTGATCGCGGACGTGTTGGTCGAGATGGTCGGGCACCGACACCGGGATGAAGCTGCGTGACACCGAGGCCGCGGAACGTCTCGAGCATCTCCTCCGCGTTGGCCTTCGCCGACGCGTTGGTGAGCTCGTCGAACGACTCCTTGATGTAGCCCACCTTGAGCTTCCGGACGTCGAGCTGCGCGTTCCAGTTGAACGGGATGTCCGACACGCTCATGTCGCGGCCGTCGGGCCTGGCGATCGCCTGCATGACGATGCGCGCAGTCCTCCGCATAGCGGCACGAGCGGGCCCGAGCCGATCCTGGGTCCACGACAGCGCCATCACGCCGTAGCGGCTCACGCGCCCGAAGGTGGGACGCAGGCCGGCGAGCCCGCATCGCGAGGCCGGGCTCAGGATCGACCCGCTCGTCTCGCTGCCGATGCCGAACGCCGATGCATCCCGCCGCCGTGGCCGACGACGGGCCCGCCGACGATCCGCTCGAGCCCTGCGTGGGATCCCACGGGTTCTTGGTCTGCCCGCCGAACCAGTTGTCGCCACCGGCCAGCTCGCCCGTGGCCACCTTGGCGATCAGCACCGCGCCGGCGTCGCGCAGCATCTCCACGACGCTCGCGTCGTAGTCGAACACCTGCTCCTTGAAGGCCGGCGACCCCCACGTGGTCTTGAAGCCCTTCACCGAGATGATGTCCTTGGCGCCCCACGGGATGCCGTGCAGCGGGCCCTTGTACTTGCCGGCCGCGATCTCCGCATCGGCGCGCCTGGCCTCCGCCAGGCCGTGGTCGTCCAGGAACGTGACGACGTTGTTGAGGAGCGGGTTGTAGCGATGGAGCCGCGCGAGATACATCTGCGTCAGCTCCACCGACGTCACCTGGCGCGTGCGCACCAGTTCCGCCAGGTGCCGGACCGGCCAGAACGCGACGTCTTCGAGGTTCGCGGGCCGCTTCACGGCCGGCGCGGCGCTCAGCCTGAACGGCTGCTTCGCCCTGTCGACCTTCACGCCCGGCACGATCGCGCTGAAATGAAACGGCGGCGACACGTCGTTCGGGATGTGGATCGCGCGGATCTCCGCGAGGGCCGTGAGGTTGCGGTTGGCGCCCTCGACGAGCGCGGTGCGCTCGGCCTCGGTCATGTCGATGCCCGCGAGCGCGAGCGCGTCGGACACCATCGGCAGGGTGACCTTCTGCGCGCCGGCGTCCTGCATGCGGGCCCAGAGGATGCCGGGGGCGAGCGTCGTGCCCAGGCCGATGCCCGCAAAGTGCGCCATGAATCGTCGTCGTGTTTCGTCGATCGTCGCCATCGGGGACTCCCCTGGTCCGGCTAAAGCCGGACGCCACACCATAAAGTGGCGCCCAGTATCCGACAAAACCGCTCGCATCCGGAGACGCAATTCAAGGGATGCATGCCGGGAATACGATAAAATCAACGGGCTTGCTCGATCATGTCTCCGAGGCGCTGCGCCGTGTCGCGGTCGCGCTGACCCACCGCAACTTCCGCCTCCTCTGGACGGGCGCGCTCACGTCCAGCATCGGCACGTGGATGCAGAAGGTCGCGCAGGCCTGGCTGATCGTCACGATGACGGGCGCCAATTCCGCGTTCTTCCTCGGCCTCGACAGCTTCCTGGGCGAGCTGCCCATCCTCCTCTTCACGCTGATCGGCGGCGTCGTCGCCGACCGGCGCGACCGCCGGCACATGATGCTGACGTCGCAGGTGATCCAGATGTCGGTGGCCTTCATCCTCGCCGCCCTCGTCTACACCGATCACATCCGGATCTGGATGATCCTGTCGCTGTCGTTCGTGTCGGGCATCGCGCAGGCGTTCGGCGGGCCGGCCTACCAGTCCCTGATTCCCACGCTCGTCGGCAAGGAACACCTGCCCAACGCGGTGGCGCTCAACTCGATCCAGTTCAACCTCGCGCGCGTGATCGGCCCCATCATCGCCGGCGCCGCGCTGGCCGCCTTCGGCATGGTGGCGTGCTTCGGGCTCAACGGCGTCTCGTTCCTGTTCGTCATCGCCGCCATCCTCGCGCTGCGCAACGTCCACGTGCCGGTGACCGCCACCGAGCGCATGATGGACCAGATGAAGGAAGGGCTGCGCTACGTGCGCGACTCCCCCAACCTCATCACGGTCACGATGATCGGCTTCATCGGCGCGTTCCTCGGCCTGCCGCTGCTGACGTTCCTGCCCGTGATCACGAAGGATGTCTTCCACCAGGACGTGGGTTTCTACACGAAGCTGATGACGTTCTCCGGCGCGGGCGCGGTGACCGGCGCCCTCGTGGTGGCGTGGATGGGCAAGAACCGGCACATGGGCCGGATGCTCCTGATCTTCCTGGCGCTCTTCGGCACGGCGATGGTGGCCTTCTCGCTGTCGCGCACGCCGTGGATCACGGCGGCGATCCTGTTCGTGGGCGGCTCGCTGCTCGTGATGTGCTTCTCGCTGACCACCTCGCTGGCGCAACTGCTCGCGCCGCCCGAGCTGCGGGGGCGCGTGGTGAGCATCTACATGGTGGCGTTCCGCGGCGGCTCGCCGCTCGGCGGCCTGGCGAGCGGCTGGCTCGTCACGCAAGTCGGCTCGGCGCCGACGGTGCTGATGGTGAACGGCATCGCGCTCACGCTGGTCGCGATCTTCTTCATGATCCGCGGGCACGGACTGAAAGAAGTGTAGATTGCCCACGAACGGGCCACGGAGACACGGAGACACGGAGGAAACGCCAATATGTCTTAAGGCCAGCGCTGCTTAGCCGCCTGGTCTTTAGAGATTTGGTCTTCTCCGTGTCTCTGTGTCTCCGTGGCTAGTTCGTGAACAGCGTCAGCGCCCGCGCCAGGGTGACACGTTGGTCCACCCCTTCATCGCGTCCCTCGCCCACTGCGTGGTCTTGTCCGTGTGGCAGGACGTGCACGGGTTGGGCATCTTCAACTGATCGGTCTGGGTCGGCGTGATGAAGTTGAACGTGTGGCTCCGCACGTTCACGTCGGCGATCGTCTGCTCGATGGCGGGCATGTGGCAGGCGATGCATTCGCTGCCCCGGCTGCCGGCGGCGTGATGCGTGTGCGCCTCGAGGGTCGGCGCGTGCGGGCCGTTCGGGGAGGCCGGGCCGTGGCAGGTCAGGCACACGGCGCGCGATGGCTTGATGAGGTCCGCGTTGTTCGACGTGCCGTGCGGGTCGTGGCAGCTGAAGCACGTCACGCCGCTCCGGTACATGACGCTCTGCACGAAGTCGTTGCCCTGCATCCGGTTCTTGTGGGCGGTGCCGTCCGGGAAGTGCGTGAACGACAGTTCCCCGAGCTTGTGCTCCTCGAGCCGCCAGTAGTCCTGCAGGTTCTTCCCCTGGTCGAAGCCGACCGGCCAGTCGTAGTACTGCCCCTCGATGGGGTTGGTCAGCGGCTGCCCCTGTGAATGGCACTGGATGCACGTGTCGTTCGCGCGGACGAAGTCGAGCTTCGCGGGATTCACGATGTTGGCGGCGGCCGGCTGCTTCACGTGCTCGCTGCCGGGCCCGTGGCACTTCTCGCAGCCGACGTTCCACTCGGTCGACGGTCTTCGTCTTCACGTTGTAGTTCACCGAGTGGCAGCCGTCGCACAGCGGCCCGGTGGGCCGCTGGTTGTTGTCCGCGGGATAGTGCGGCACCCACCAGTCGGCGTTCGGCGGCACCAGGTAGGGCCGCCACACGCTGTGCGTGACGTCCCACTGCGCGGGCAGCGGGAAATAGTCGTCGCCCACCTTCGTGAAGTAGCGCTGCTTCCACTTGCTGCCGTACGTGAACGCGACGTCGTCCTTGGTGAACGTGAGGAGCGGATCGGGCTTGGAGAAATCCGGGATGATCGCGTCGGGATGGTCCTTCGGGTCAGCGACGACGTTGGCCATGCGCGTCTTGGACCAGCGCTCGTAGGTCGCCGCATGGCACTTCTGGCAGGCCTGGGAGCCCACGTAGGTGCGCGGCGGGGCGGGCGTTTGAGCGAACAGTGTGCCCGGGAGGCACACTCCAAGGACCAGAGCGGCAACCGACACCCAGCGTGAGGGGTTCATCATGCGCATGGTGTTCGCAGGATACTCCCGAAATGCGCCACACCTTCGTGGCTAAGACCTACTGCCCCGCTGGCTTCCGATCGAGCGGCTTCACGTTCAGCGTGAAGCTGAACGGCACCTTCTTCGGCGCGTAGCAGACCTTCTCGTCGCAGGCCTGGTACTCCACCCGGCCGCTCAGCGTGATGGTGGTCATCCCCGCGAGCAGCTTCTGTGCCTCGGCGGTGCCGAGCATCGTCACGTCCTGCACGAGCTTGAATGGCTTCGAGTACACCTCGACCTTCTCGTTCAGTTCCTTGAAATCGTGAATCTCCGAGGGCGGATACGCGGTCGGCTGGACCTTGAGCCACGGCTGCGGGTCGACCGCCACGCTGATCACCTGGTAGTCGTGCTTGCCCGGCGCGTAGACGTGCATGTCCTTTTTCGGCGCCATGTCGAACGCAGCGCGACCCGCTGCCCGGCGCCACGTCGGTAGCGCTGACCGAGGACGTCACCACGAGGTGCTTCGTGTCGGTGCGCATGCCGGCACCGAACGGGCGCGCCGCCCTGCGCGGCCACGACGCCGACCGCAGAGCGCGAGCAGGGCCGCAGATGAAACGCAGGACGTCAGATGATAACGCAGATGAAACGCAGTACCATACGGCACCTCCGCACCATACGCGCATCTCTGCCGCACCTCCGCACCTCCGCACCGTCGCACCCCGCCCCCTCGCACCTTGGATCTCGCAGGCCTGCTAAGATCCCCTTGGACCATGACCCAGCGCCCCCCCACCAGGATCCTGGTTGCGGAAGACGACCCCGACATCGGCAACCTCCTCGAGCATTACCTCCGCAAGGCGGGGTTCCTGCCCACCGTCGTCGCGTCGGGGCGGGACGTCATGCCCCAGATCAAGCGGGAGGCGCCCGACCTGGTCGTGCTGGACCTCATGCTGCCGGGCCTCGACGGCCTGCAGATTTGCCGGGCGATCCGGGCCGACGTCAACACCGCGGCGCATCCCCATCATCATGCTCACCGCCAAGTCCGAGGAATCCGACCGCATCGTCGGCCTCGAGCTCGGCGCGGACGACTACATCACCAAGCCCTTCAGCCCCAATGAAGTGGTGGCGCGCGTGCGCGCGCTGCTGCGCCGCGCGAACCGCGCCGCCGCGCCCGGACAGCCGGCTCACGCTACGGCACGCTGTCGGTGGACATCGATCGGCACGTCGTGAAGATGTCGGGCGAGGACGTCAAGCTGACCGCGAAGGAATTCCTGCTGCTGCAGTACCTGATGCAGCACCGCGGGCGCGTGCTGTCGCGCGACCTCCTGCTGTCCGACGTGTGGGGCTACTCCTACACGGGCGGCACGCGCACGGTGGACGTGCACGTGCGGCGGCTGCGCGAGAAGTTGCCGATGCTCGCCGACGCGATCGTGACCGTCAAGCAATTCGGCTACAAGCTGCTCGACCCCGCTCCCGCCTGATGCCCCCGCCCGCCGTCCTCCTGGTTCTCGCGTTCCTCGCCGGCGCCGCCGCGTCGCGGCCGCCGTCGCCGCGTTGATGCGCGCCAGCGCGCATCGGGCGCCATCGCGAGCGCGTGGACGCGATCGTGCAGCGTCGCGCGGCGCGTACGCCCTCGGCGACCTGAGCCGGCACGGCGCCCGACTACGGCGACGACGACCTCGGCCGCGTGGCGCGCAGCATGGACCAGGCCGTGCAGGACCTGGGCCGCCAGCTCGACGCCCTGGCCCGCGACCGCGCGCGCATGGAGGCCATCCTCGCGAGCATGGTCGAAGGCGTCCTCGTCGTCGACGCGCAGGGCCGGCTGCAGCTGGTCAACGAGGCCGCCCGCCGCATGCTGAAGCTCGAACAGGGCGCGCTCGACCACTCCTACGTCGAGGCCATCCGGCATCCCGGCATCGTGGACCACATCGCGCGCGCGCTGGCCGGCGAGCAGACCGAGGGCCTCGAGCTCTCGGTGACGCGGGACACGGACCGCACGCTGGTCGCGCGCGTCGCGCCGGTGGAGGCCGCCGGCCGCGGCGCGGTGCTCGTGATGCACGACATCACCGACCTGCGATGGCCGACCAGATCCGCCGCGACTTCGTCGCCAACGTGTCGCACGAGTTGCGGACGCCGCTCACGGCGATCAAGGGCTACGCCGAAGCGCTTGCTCGACGATCCCGACGATGCGGAGGCGCGGCACCGCTTCCTGGACATCATCCACCGGCAGGCCGCGCGGATGGAGCGGCTGGTGAAGGATCTGCTGCGGCTCGCGCGCCTCGACGCCGGCCAGGAAACGGTCGACTTGGCCCCGTGCGACGTGAGGGCCTGGTGCGCGGCATCATCGCCGACCTCGAGCCGATCGTCGCGCGAGAAGCAGCAGCGCGTCGAGACGCACATCGCGCCGGACGCGCGGCACCTGTCAGACCGACCCCGCGAAGCTGCACGACGTCGCTGCGCAACCTGATCGAGAACGCGGTGAACTACACGCCGGACCACGGCGCGATCGACGTCGGCGCGCGACGGCCGACGGGCACGTCGAGATCACCGTGAGCGACACCGGGCCCGGCATCCCGGCCGACGATCTCGCCGCGTGTTCGAACGCTTCTATCGCGTGGACAAGTCGCGCGCCCGCCCCGGGGCACCGGCCTCGGCCTCGCGATCGTGAAGCACCTGGTGCAGGTGATGGAGGGCGACGTGACGCGCCGGCAACCGCCCCGAAGGCGGCGCGCGTCTTCACCGTGCGCCTGCCGTCTGCGCGCCTGAGCGCAGCCGCCGGCACGGCTCTGCGCATCACGGCATCCCGACCGCGTGCAGCACGTAGAAGGTGCCGCCGCGATGCCGCCGACGCGGGGATCGTCAGGATCCACGCCCACACGATGTGGCCCGCAATGCCCCACCGCACCGCCGACAGGCGGCGCGTCGAGCCGACGCCGACGATGGCGCCGGTGATGGTGTGCGTCGTGCTGACGGGCACGCCCAGCGCGGTGGCGGTGAAGAGCGACACGGCGCCGGCCGTCTCCGCGGCGAAGCCGCCCACCGGCTGCAGCCGCGTGATCTTCGACCCCATCGTGTGGATGATGCGCCAGCCGCCCGACAGCGTGCCGAGCGAGATGGCCGTGTGAGCGCCAGCATCACCACCCAGAACGGAATCGTGAACTCGTTGATGAAGCCGCCGGCGAACAGCGCGCCCGCGATGATGCCCATCGTCTTCTGCGCGTCGTTGGCGCCGTGCCCCAGGCTGTAGGCCGCCGCCGACACGAGCTGCAGCTTGCGGAAGTCACTGGTCCACCCGCGACGGCGCGGTGTCCCGGCAGGCCCAGAAGATGAGCACCATGAAGACGAAGCCGAGCACGAAGCCGATGCCCGGGCGCGAGGACGATGAAGATCAGCGTCTTGGTCCAGCCGGCCGGAATCAGGGCGCCCGTGCCGGCCTTGGCGACGGCCGCGCCCGCGTAGCCGCCGATCAGCGCGTGCGACGAGCTGGTCGGCAGGCCGTAGTACCAGGTGATCAGGTCCCACACGATCGCGCCGATGAGGCCGGCGAGGATCACCGACGAGGTGACGATCGTGATGTCGACCATCCCGGAGCCCATGGTCTTGGCCACCGCCGTGCCGAAGATGAACGCCGCGACGAAGTTGAAGAAGGCCGCCCAGACCACGGCCTTGCCCGGCGACAGCACGCGCGTCGACACCACGGTGGCGATCGAGTTGGCGGCGTCGTGGAAGCCGTTGATGTAGTCGAAGACGAGCGCGACGGCGATGACGAGGACGACGAGGGCGAAGTTCCACGCGCGGCTACCCGTGCTTGACGACGACGCTCTCGAGGACGTTGGCGCACGTCCTCGCAGCGATCGGTGGCCTCTTCGAGCAGGTCGAGCATTTCCTTCCACTTGATCAGCGTGATGGCGTCCTTCTCTTCCTCGAACAGGCGGCGCAGCGCCTCGTCGTGCACGTCGTCGGCGGCGTTCTCGAGGCGGTTGACCTCCACGGCAGCTCGTGCACGCCGAGCGGCGCTCGAGCGCCTCGACGGCCACCTTCACCTGCATCGCCGACTGCCACACGAGCGACGCCAGCTCGCGGGCGCCGTAGCGGAGTTGCGCGATCCGGTAGCGGCGCGTCACGCCGGCCGCCGCGTCGATGGCGTCCATCACGTCGTCCAGGGACGTGGCCAGCGCGTGGATGTCCTCGCGGTCGATGGGCGTCACGAACGTCTAGTTGAGGCGCTGGATGATGTCGTGCGTGAGGCTGTCGCACTCGTTTTCGATCTGCTTGATCTGGAGGGCCGTGTCCCAGTTCGGCGGATCGGACGACAGCATCCGTTCGAGCAGGGTGGCGCCCGAGACGATCCGGTCGGCCAGGGTGATGAAGTCGCTGAAAAACTTCTCTTCGCGAGGAATCAGGCGGAATCTCACGCCGGGAAGTATGTCACAGGACTGTTACGCGGATGTTACATCCGGGCCCGGCCCCAGTTTTCGTGGAATTAACAGGCGCGTCACACGGCGATCAGGCCCGCTCGCTACCGTGGCTGCCATGACGAATTACGTTTCACGTTGGATGGCGGCCATGGCCTGCGCGGCCGTCCTGTTCGCGCCCGCCCCGGCCGCGTTTGCGCAGAGCGTCGAGGCCTCCCTCACCGGCAGTGTCATCGACAAGACCGGGAACTTCCTGGCCGACGCCACGGTGACGGTGAAGAACGAGAAGACCGGCGAAGAGCGGGTGGTGAAGACCAACGCCCAGGGCCTCTATCGCGTGACCGGCCTCAAGCCGTCGGTCTACACGGTCCGGGCGGTGAGCGGCCAGCTGGCGCCCACCGAATACACCGGGATCGATCTGGCGGCGGGCCTGGCGATGTCGCTGGACCTGACGATGAGCCCTCCCGGCGTGACCGAGACGGTGACCGTCACGGGCGTCGCACCCACGCTGGACCTGAGCTCGGCGCGCATCGGCGTCAACGTCAGCGAGCGCGAGGTGCAGGACCTGCCGATCAACGGCCGCCAGATGTCGCAGCTGCTGCTGCAGGCGCCTGGCGCCACGAACTCCGGCACGGGCACCTGGCAGGACATCCGGTTCTCGGGCCGGGCGGTCGAGCAGAACGTCATCAAGTACGACGGCATCGAGGGCTCGGCCATCATCGACGCGGCGCCCGGCAACGTGAACGGCGAGAACAACACGCCCTTCAAGCTGCAGGCGAGCCTCGAGAACGTCCAGGAATTCCGCGTCGAGTCCAGCAACTTCCCCGCCGAGAACGGCACCGGCACCGGCGGCCAGATCAGCGTCATCACCAAGTCGGGCGGCAACGCGTTCCGCGGGTCGATGTTCGAGTACTACCGCAACGACGCGCTGGATTCGCCCAACTACTTCGACTCCCAGCGCAACCCCGACGGCAGCGTGATTGCGGCGGCCGGCAGCGCGCCGACCGTGCCGAAATCGCCGCTCAGCCAGAACCAGTTCGGCGGATCGTTCGGCGGCCCCATCGCGAAGAACAAGGCGTTCTTCTTCGGCAGCTACGAAGGCTACCGCCTGCTCGCCGGCAAGAACGCCCTCGAGGCCGTGCCCAGTGACGCCGCGTGGGCGCGCGCGGTGCCTGCCGTCGCCGGCCTGCGCCCGGGCTTCCTGTCCAAGAAGGCCAACATCCTGCCCGGCGTCTCGAAGGATCCGGATTTCGACATCGCACAGCTCCAGGAGAACCAGGACGTCCACGAGGACGCCTTCAGCGCGCGCGTGGACGTGAAGCTCACCAGCAACTGGTCCAGCTACGTCCGGGTCTTCAGCGACTCGGGCACGAACCTGGATCCCCAGGGCGTCACGGGCCGGTTCTTCGAAACGACCTCGAAGCCGCGCAACGCGGTGTTCAACGTGCAGGGCCTGATGGGCACGATGATCAACGAGTTCAAGGTCGGCTACAACTCCGCGAACTCGACCTCACGGGGCATCGCCCCCATTGCGGAATTCTCGAGCATCATCATCAACCTGTCCGGCTCGGTGGCCAACACGGGCATCGCGGGCCAGGGCTCGTCCACCGGCGTCGCGATTCCCGGCGGCCTGGTGCGCGTCAACAGCGCGGGCAACGGCCGCTCCGCGCCCTACAATCCCTACTCGCTCACGTTCAACGACACGGTCAGCCGCGTCGCCGGCAACCACCTCATGAAGGCCGGCGTGGACGCCCGCCTCATCCGCATGAGCACCGACCAGCAGGGCGGCACGACCTACAGCTACTCGAACATCAACGCCTTCCTGAACAACACGGCCTCCACGGTGCAGTACTTCGGCGACCTGAGCGAGCCCAGCCCGTTCCACAACGGCGCGTCGGGCATGAAGAACATCGCGCAGGAATACTACGTGGCGTTCGCGCAGGATGAATGGCGCCTCTCCAACAACTTCACGCTGAACTACGGCCTGCGCTACGACTACTACGTGCCGCTGCGGGAAGTGGACAACCGGATCGTCAAGTTCAACATCGAGACGGGCAAGCTGGACCCGGACACGACGCCGCTCTACCAGTCGAAGAAGAACAACTTCCAGCCGCGGCTGTCGGCGACGTTCTCGCCGACCGACAAGATGGTCTTCAAGGGCGGGTTCGGCATCTTCGTGGGCCCCGGCCAGACGGAAGACCAGATCCAGCCGGTGGAAGCCGAGCGCATCAGCACCACGGCGTCGAACAGCTCGTATCCGGCCAACATCGACGCCATCCGCGCGAACTTCATCAACAACCCGAACAACCGGTCCTACCAGCCGCGCGCCTATGCCAACGACTACACGCTGCCCGAGAAGGTGTATCAGTACACCGCGTCGATGCAGCGCGAGCTCGGCGACGGCATGTCGGTGTCGGCGGCCTACGTCGGCAGCCAGGGCCGCAACCTCTTCCTGCGCAGCATCGCCAACCGCACCGTCCGGGTGATCTCGAACGGCGCGGCCGCGGCCACGCAGATTCGCGAATTCGACATCGTCACCACCAACCCGGACACCGGCGCGGTGACGGTGCAGCGCCCCTACGCCGAGATCGACTACAAGACGAGCGGCGGCCACGACGCCTACAACGCGATGCAGCTGTCGCTCTCGCGCCGCGCGGCCAAGGGCGTGGCGATGAACGCGCAGTACACCTACGGCCTGAGCAAGGGCAACACGGCTGGCTCGAACGAAGCGTCCACCGTGGCGAACAACGCGCGGGCGATCGCGGACTTCGACTACGACAACGGCTACAACAACTTCGACGTGCGCCATAACTTCAACCTGAGCCTGCTCTACAACCTGCCGGGCTCGGGCGCCTTCACGGGCGGCTGGACGGTGGGCGGCGTCGCCAACATGCGCAGCGGCCTGCCGGTGCCGGTGCTCATCACGCGCCCCGACGTCGTCTACGTGGACGGCGCGGGCGTGGTATGGGGCGCGCCGGCGGCGGACCGCACGGCGGTGATCAACAAGCCGGGCGGCGGCGCGTCGCGCAACGTCAGCCGGCCGAACGTGGTGCCGGGTGTGGACCCGTTCATCAAGAACGGCGGCCTGTTGTTCCTGAACCCCGCGGCGTTCTCGATGCCCGCGCCGGGCACGTTCGGCAACCTCGAGCGCAACGCCATCCACGGCCCCGGCTTCAAGCAGGTGGACCTGGTGGTCACGAAGAAGACGTCGGTGACCAGGGGCTCGACGGCGGAGTTCCGGATGGAAGTGTTCAACCTGTTCAACTTCACCAACTTCGCCAACCCGTCCGGCCAGCTCCCGAATGCGCTGCCCGGCGCGGGTGAGTCCGCCACGCAGGCCAACCGCACGCAGCCCGGCCAGCCGTTCACCGCCGCCAACGCGGGCACGTTCGGCAAGGTCGCGTCAACGGTGGGCACGACGGTGGGCCTCGGCACGAGCCGCCAGGTGCAGCTCGCGGTCCGGTTCAGCTTCTAGCAGGCACGCGGCCTTTGGCCGCGCGTAGGTCAGGTGGGGCTCGCTTCGCTCGTCGGTCGAGTGGGGCGGGCCTTTTTCTTGGCCCTGGACCCAGGACCTAGGTCCTGAGCGGCGGATTGACGCACCCACCGGACTCTGGTCTACTTCTTCGGTACCCCTTTTTTTCACCTCTTACAGGAGCCCCATGAACCGCATCCTCTCGCTCGCTGCCGCTCTCGTTGCCGCCGTCACCCTCAGCCTTGCCGCGCAAGGCATGGCCCATGTCGAACTCAAGGACGCCGAGGGCAAGTCGGTGGGCATGGCGATGATCATGGAAGCCAAGGGCGGCGGCGTGAGCATCCAGCTCGACCTCCACGGCCTGCCCCCGGGCGAGCACGCGCTGCACTTCCACCAGACGGCCAAGTGCGAGCCGCCGTTCACGACGGCCGGCGGACACTTCAACCCCGACATGAAGAAGCACGGGATGGAGAATCCCGAGGGGCCGCACGCGGGCGACATGAACAACTTCACCGTGGCCGCGAACGGCACGGCGAAGGTGACGATCACCAACACCAAGGTGACGATGGGCGCGGGCGCCAACTCGATCTACGCGGGCGGCGGCACGGCGCTGATGATTCACGCCGCGGCCGACGACATGAAGTCGGATCCCGCCGGCAACGCGGGCGCGCGCATCGCCTGCGGCGTCGTCGTCAAGTAACAGGGGGGTCGCCGCCTTCGGCGGCTCCTGAGGCGCGCGCCTCACGGCGCGCGTAGGGGTCGGGCCTTCGGCCCTCCTGGGGCTCGCTCACGCTCGTAGGACGAGTGGGGGCGGGCCCTTTCTCTTTCCTACGAGCGGCGGAGCCGCGAGCCCACCGCGAGCGAAGCGAGCGGCCCCACGCGCGCCGACGGCGCGCGCCCTACGAGCAACAGGTGGGTCCGCAGCAGCTCGCCTTCTGAGGCTTCGTCGCCCGCACGAACGCGCTCATGAACTTGCCGTCCACCTTGTTCCGCCAGCAGCGACAGGCCCGGCCCGGCGCTCTCGAGAAACGCCTTCGCGTCCTCGGCCTTGTAGATGCGCGTCGGCTCGACGTCCACCTGCTCGAAGCCCGCGGCCGCCAGCTTGCTGCGATACTCGCCCTCTTCGAGCGCGCCCGCCACGCAGCCGATCCACAGCTCCATGTTCTTGCGCACTTCGGCCGGCACGTCGGTGCCGCGCACCACGACGTCGGAGACCGCAAAGCGGCCGCCGGGCTTCAGCACGCGGAACGCCTCGCGCAGGACGGCGTCCTTGTCGGCCGACAGGTTGATCACGCAGTTGGAGATGATCACGTCCACCGAGTCGTCCGGCAGCGGGATGTGCTCGATCTCGCCGCGCAGGAACTCGACGTTCTGCACGCCGGACTTCTTCTGGTTCTCGCGCGCGAGCGCCAGCATGTCGTCGGTCATGTCGAGGCCGTAGGCCTTGCCCGTGGGCCCCACGCGGCGCGCCGAGAGCAGCACGTCGATGCCGCCGCCGGATCCGAGATCCAGGACCGTTTCGCCGGCCTTCAGCTCCGCCAGCGCCGTCGGGTTGCCGCAGCCGAGCGAGGCGATGACCGCTTCCACCGGAAGCTGGCCAATCTGCTCGACGTCGTAGAGGTTCGAGGTGATGGGGTCGCAGCTGCCGCCTTCGGCGCCGCCGCAGCCGCAGCTCGTCTTCCCCACCGAAGCCCGCCGGGCCGCTTCGCCGTACTTCTCCTTCACCACCGACTTCACATCAACGGTCGCCATGTGCTTTGCTCCTTGTCTGGCTTGAGGCTTGGGGCTTGGGGCCGAGCAAGTCCCAGGCCCAGGTCCAGCGATGTATTCGCTTCTGCGAATATATGAGGCCGTGATATATTTGTCAAGGCGCATATGTCAACCCCCTGCTGCTCGACCGCCAAGCCGGCCCCGCGCATCAAGCACCTCGATGCCCTGACGACGGTGTACGCCGCGCTGGCCGACCCCACGCGATTGCGGATCCTCGCGCTGCTCGGTCACGGCGAGGTCTGCGTCTGCCACATCCACGAGAGCCTCGACGTGCCCCAGCCCACGGCCTCGCGGCACCTGGCCTACCTGAGACGCGCCGGGCTGGTCGCGGCGCGCCGCGCGGGCATCTGGATGCACTACCGGATGGCGCCGATCGCCGACCCGGTGGTGGCCGCCGTGGTGGACGCGGCGCTGCACGCCCTGTCGCACACCGACGCGAGCGCGCGAGACGCGAAGCGGCTGCAGCAAGTGGTGGCGTAGGTGGTGACGGTGCTGTTCGCCTGCGTCCAGAACGCGGGCCGGTCGCAGATCGCCGCCGCCCTCTTCAATGCGAAGGCGGACCCCTCGAAGGCGCGCGCGATCTCCGCGGGCACGGCGCCCGCGCGGCACGTCCATCCAGAGGTCGTGATGACCATGCGCGAGGTCGGCGTGGACCTGTCGGCGGGTACACCGCAGAAGCTGACCGACGACCTGGCGCAGCAGGCCCAGTGGCTGATCACCATGGGATGCGGCGACCGGTGTCCCGTGGTGCCGGGCGCCCACCGGGATGACTGGGCCATCACCGACCCGCACGGCCAGCCGCCCGAGGGCGTGCGGGCCATCCGTGAGGACATCGCCCGCCGCGTCGGTGAGCTGATTACCCGCAACGCCTGGGGCTAGCCGCGAGGAAGGGCGGCGTGGTGGTCGGTGACCCGCCCGCCGTAGATTCGGCGCAGGAAATACAGGCTCACGTGGACCAGCCCGATCAGGACCGGCACCTCCACCAGCGGGCCGACGACGGTGGCGAACGCGATGGGTGAGGCGATGCCGAACACCCCGATCGCCACCGCGATGGCCAGCTCGAAGTTGTTGCCCGAGGCCGTAAACGCCACCGTGGCCGCCCGCGAGTAGTCCGCCCCGATCTTCCAGGCCATGAAGAAGCTGATCAGGAACATGAAGCCGAAATAGGTGGTGAGCGGAATCGCGATCCACAGCACATCGAACGGCTGCGCCACGATTCGCTGGCCCTGCATCGAGAACATCACCACGATCGTGAACAGCAGCGCGACGAGCGTGATGGGCGAGATCGTGGGCACGAAGACACGGTCGTACCACTCGTGTCCTTTCAGCGGGAGGAGGATCAGCCGGCTGAGGATGCCCGCCGCGAACGGGATCCCCAGATAGATCATCACGCTGCTGAAGATCTGCCCGATGCTCACCTCGACGGTCATGCCCTGCAGGCCGAACAGGGGCGGCAGCACGGTGACGAAGATCCACGCGTAGAGCCCGAACGTGGCGATCTGGAACACGCTGTTCACCGCGACCAGCCCGGCGGCGTACTCGCTGCTGCCGCGGGCCAGCTGGTTCCACACCAGCACCATGGCGATGCAGCGGGCGATGCCCACGAGGATTAACCCGACCATATAGGAGCCCCACCGGGGATCGGGCCAAACAGTGCCGGCGCGATGAATCCGAAGAACACCACCGCGAGCGTGAACATGAAGACCGGGCCCACGAGCCAGTTCTGCACCAGCGAGAGCCCCAGGATCCTGACGTCGGCGAAGACGGTGGGCATCAGCTCGTACTTCACCTTCGCGAGGGGCGGGTACATCATCAGGATGAGCCCGGCGGCGATGAGCAGGTTCGTGTTTTCGCCGACCGTCAGAGCCGCGTTGAACCGCTCGATTCCCGCCTGGAACAGGTAGCCGGCCGCCACGCCCAGTCCCATGGCCGCGAAAATCCAGACCGCCAGATAGCGGTCGAGGAACGACAGGTCTTTCGCCACACGCTGGGTCATCGGTCTGCCAATCGACAGGATTCATTTTAGTCGAACCCACGGTTGTGCGAGGATGGCGCGCATGAGCGCATCCGATCCACTCCTCGCCCCCATGCCCGGCGCGAGTCATCGCGACCTGTCGGGCGTGGCCCTCGATATCGTCCGCACCGGCGCCTGCCGCATCAAGCGCGTGATCTACGAACCGGGATTCCGGTGGTCCACCCACATGAAGGCGGAGGTGGGGACCGACCTGTGCATGCACGCCCACGTGGGATTCCTGGCGCGCGGCAGCATCGGCGTGCGCTATGCCGATGGGTGCACGGCCGAGTTCACGGCCCCGCAGGTGGTGGCCATCGACCCGGGGCACGACGGCTGGGTGATCGGCCACGAGGCCGCGGTGCTGATCGAGATCGACTTCGAGGGGCGAACGGCGGCCGTCCTGGGCCTGCCCGAGGCGCATGGCCACTGAGCGCCGCATGTCGCGCGCCCGCGGGCTCCTCCTCCTCGTTGTCCTCTACGCCGCCATCGTTTTCTTGATTCCCGCGCCGGCGGCGTCACGCCGCAGGGCTGGCGCCAGACGGCGATCTTCATCAGCGTGATCGCGGGCATGGTGATGGAGCCGGTGCCGGCCTCGGCGCTGGTGCTGATGGGGCTGACCGCGATGTCGGCCAACGGCACGCCGATGCGCGAGGTCCTTGGGGGCTTCGCCGAGCCGTCGGTGTGGCTTGTCGTCGCGGCCATGCTGATCGCGCGCGTGATGCTCGACTGCGGGCTCGCCCGCCGCATCGCGCTGCTCTTCATCCGCGCGTTCGGCAAGACCTCGCTGGGCGTGTCCTACGCGCTGGTGATGACCGACGTGACGCTCGCGTCGGGCGTGCCGTCGATTACCGCGCGCAGCGCCGGCATGATGCTGCCCGTGGCGCGCAGCATCGCGGAACTCTTCGACTCGCGCCCCGGCCCCACCGCGGGACGCATCGGCGGGTTCCTCATCGCCGCGATGTACCAAGGATCGGCCGTGGCGTGCTCGATGTTCCTCACCGGGCAGGCCAGCAACATCCTGGGCGCCAACCTCGCCCTCAAACTCGTCAACGTCCAGGTGACGTGGGCGAGCTGGTTCGTGGCGGCCATCGTCCCGGGCCTGCTCTCCTGCATCGCCGTGCCGTGGGTGGCGTACCGCTGCCTGACGCCGAGCATCACCCGCACGCCCGAGGCGCCGATCTTCGCGCAGCAGGAGCTCCAGAAGATGGGGCGGATGGACCAGGCGCAGTGGGTCACGATGCTCGTGTTCGCGGGCGTGGGCCTGCTGTGGATCACCACCGCCTGGCACGGGCTGGACGTGACCTTCGTCGCGCTGCTCGGGCTCGCCGTGTTGCTGGCCACCGGCACCCTCACGTGGCACACGGCCGCCAGCGAGAAATCCGCGTGGGATGTGTTCGTCTGGTACGGCGGCATGCTCCGGATGGGCGAACTGCTGAACGCCACCGGCTCGACGCGCGCGTTCGCCGAATCGGTGGCCGGGCTGTTTCAGGGCATCCCGTGGGCCGTCGTGCTCGTGGCGATCCTGATCATCTACTTCTACGCGCACTATCTCTTTGCCAGCATCACCGCGCACCTGCTCGCGATGTTCCCGCCGTTCGTGGCGGTGCTGGTCGGCATCGGCGTGCCGCCGACGCTGGCGGTGTACAGCCTGCTCTGCCTCGCCAACCTCACCGCGGGCCTCACCCACTACGGGACGACGTCCGGGCCGATCCTCTTCGGCACCGGCTACGTGTCACGCCCCGACTGGTGGCGCGTGGGCTTCTACACGTCCGTGGCGAACATCGTCATCTGGATCGGCGCGGGGTTCGCGTGGTGGAAGTTCCTCGGATACTGGTAGGCGCGCGGCGAGAGCCGCGCGCCCCACGAGGCCCGAGAGGGCCTCGCCTCGGTTGGTAACCCACAATTAACGGCTCCGTCATGGGCTGGAAACCTCCAGGCACTACTGTGGCAGTCGAGCCTTGCTTCAGATGCCCCGAGAGGATCCCCGGATGTTGCAGAACCAGATGCCCCGCGGGGCCACGCTTCCCCACGCCGCCGCGCCACGCCGGCGGTCCGCCACGCTGTCCCGAGGAACCGAGAAGACCCGCGTCCTCGTCGTCGAGGACGAGGGCGACATCGCGAGCCTGATCAAGCACACGCTCGAGCGCAGCGGCGACACGGTGGTCGAGGTGGCGGCCAGCGGCGACCAGGCGCTCAAGGCGGCGGCCGAGCAAGTGCCGGACCTGATCGTGCTGGACCTCAACCTGCCGGTGCTGGGCGGCCTCGAAGTGTGCCGGCTCCTGCGGTCGCGGCCGGCCACGTCGCGAACGCCCCGATCATCATGCTCACGGCGCGCGACGAGCGAAGGCAGATCGCGTGACGGGTCTCGACGCCGGCGCCGACGACTACATCACCAAGCCGTTCAGCCCGCGCGAGCTGGCGGCGCGGGTGCGCGCGGTGCTCCGTCGCGGCAAGCCCGAGGACGCCGGCCCTCCGCCCATCTACCGGGGCGCGCACCTCGTGGCGGACTTCGACGCCGTGTCGGTGGCCGTCGACGGCGAGGCGGTGCGCCTCACGCGCCGCGAGTTCGAGCTGCTGCGCTACCTGGTGGAGAACCGCAATCGCGTGCTCTCACGCGACCGCCTGCTCGAACGCGTATGGGGCTACGACCGGATGATCGAAACCCGATCGGTGGACGTGCACGTCGGACGCCTTCGCAGCAAGCTGGGCGAGGCGGGCAAGCAGATCGAAACCGTGGTGGGATTGGGTTACAGGTTTATTGAAGCGGAAAGTGAAAAGTAGAAAGTAGAAAGTAGAGACTCAGCCTTCTACCTTCTACTTTTCACTTTTCACTTTTAGTTCTCCACCCGCCAGCCCTGCGAGCGCAGGTCGTCGAGTTCCGTGGCGATCGTGCGGCGCGCGCGCTCGACGCGGTGCCAGTCCTGGTACTGCGCCTGGCGGACGACCCGACTGTCCAACTCTTCCCGCACTTCCCAACCCGCGTCGTTGACCGCGATCGAATACCGGCGCGTGTGTTCCTGGAAGCGAAGGTTCTTGATGAAGGCGTACATGACTCCTCCATCGTGTCCCACCGCCAGGGCCGCTGATGTAAATTCTCTGAAACAAGTTGTCGGTCAATCGCCGTAAGACGCTTTGAATCAGCGACTTACCTTAACCAGCAGCGCGCCTGGCCTCGCGCAAATGACGAGGTGCCGGCCCCCGGCCCGCGGCTCGCCGTCCACGTGAAACGGGATGTCATGGTCCGCGGTGACGGTCACCGTCGTCGCCCGCCGCATGAGGATACCCGGGCGCGCGGTGAGAGCGCCGTTGAAGAACGCCGGCAGGTGCATCATCAGGCGCGCCAGCGGTTGCGCCTGCACCACCACGAGGTCGAACTCGCCGTCATCCAGGCGCGCCTGCGGCGCGATCTGCGCGCCGTTGCCGTACTGGCGCGAGTTGGCCAGCGCGATGAAGTACGCGTCCACGTGCAGCGTCTCGATGGCCGGGCCCGACGGCTCGGTCCTGCCGATGTCGATCGTGTACCGGCGCGGCCGGTAGGACGGCAGCACGCCGAGCGTCGCAATGGCGTAGCCCGCCAGCCCCCGGCGCGCGCCGGGCGCGGCCATCCGTTCGGCAATGCGGGCATCCAGGCCAATCCCCGCGACGTTGAAGAAGGCCGAGCCGTCGAGGTCGCCGCCGTCGATCGTGCGCGTGGCGCCGGTCGCCGCCACCGCCAGCGCCGCGGCGGGATCGAGCGGAAGCCCGAGGTCGCGCGCGAGGCCGTTGCCCGATCCGGCCGGGACGATGCCGAGCGGGATGCCCGTGCCAGCGAGCGCCGAGGCCGCACCGTTGATCGTGCCGTCGCCGCCCCACGCGATCACGAGGCTCGCGTGAGCGTCCACGGCCGCCGCGTGCCAGGCGGTACGCCGCGTCGGGCGCGTCGGTGACGCAGACGTCCACGTCGTAGCCGTGGGGTTCAAGCGTCGTGCGCGCCAGCGCCGCGCGGGCGTCGATCGATTCGCGCCGGCGCGGACCGGCGATGGGATTGATGATGACGGTGGCGCGCATCACGGGGCCAGCGCGCGCAGGGCACGCGGTGGCAGG
This sequence comes from uncultured Acidobacteriota bacterium, assembly GCA_963839865.1. Taxonomy (GTDB): domain Bacteria; phylum Acidobacteriota; class Vicinamibacteria; order Vicinamibacterales; family UBA2999; genus 12-FULL-67-14b. Next base: position 119,428 of record CAWIWS010000029.1, on the reverse strand, counting down.
AGCCACCGCAGCGTCCCCGGGCCGCCGGGCGTGGCGCCGTCGACGTCGATGGCGCAGATCGCGCCCTTCTTGAATTCGAGGGCGCCCCTGGCGCCGATCAGCCGCGCGGCCAGTTCGCCGAGATCAGGCTCGTGGCCCACCAGCGCGATGCGCCGGTGTCGTTTCGCGTGCTTCGCGATCGCCTCGACGATCGCGGCGGGCTTGCCGCCCGGGGCCAGCGCGTCGAGCGTCTGCGAGGGATGGCTTGGGCTCGAGGCCGTCGGCCAGCAGCATCGCCGTCGCCTCGCGCGCGCGAGCGGGCTCGCCAGCACCAGGTCCACGGCCACGTCGAGCGCCACGAGCCCGGCCACGGCGTCTCGAAACGGCGGGCGCCGGCGGGCGTCAGCGGCCGCAGGCGATCGTCCGGGAACTTCGGGCCGCGCTCGGCGGCAATCGCGTGACGCACGAGGTACAGCTCGATGGTGGCAGCCATGTCGGGTCAGGCCGCCGCCGTCGGCGCGGCCGGCGACGCCGACTCCGCGATCACGCTCTCGCAGAGCCGCAGGAGCGACGGGCGGCCGTGCATGTAGGCCGCGTGACCTTCGCGGCACTCGTCCTCCAGCAACCGCACGAGGGCGTCGAGTTCGGCGGTGCCACGGCGGTCGTTGGCGGCCAGCCGCTCCTGGACGCGGCGCGTGCGATCGATCAGCACCTCGAGATCGTGCATCCGTCCCAGGAGGTCCTGCTGCTTCTTGAGGCGCGTCAGCCGCGCGGTGGATCGCGACCGTCGTCAGCTCCCGCTGGATCTCGAGCGCGTATCGGAGTTTCTTGGCCGCGACCCGCACGCGATGGATGCGGTCCGCCAGGTACAGCCCGCCGGCGCGCTCGATGGCCGCGCGCAACGCCGTGGCCCGCGCCCCCGCCTGGTACGCCGCTTCGACGATGGCCTCGCCGGTGGCCGCGGGCCCGGCGGCCGGAGTGGCCACGTCGACGAGACCCTTGCGCAGTTTCTCGAGGCGCGACGGCGTGATCTCGTCGAGCATCTCGCGCCGGCGCTCAAGGCGCTCGGCGGTCAAGGCGTCCCGCACGCGCGCGATCGCGCGCGGCGGCGCCGCGGTTCTGGCGGCAAACTCGTCCAGGAGGGTCAGGCGAGACGTCGAGTTCGCGGACAGGCCCGAGCGCCCGCGTGATGCGGCGCACGCGCCGCCCCACGCGCTTGATCGAGCGCCGTCGGCGCTGGCGCCGAGCACGGGCAGCGACGCGCGCAGGCGACGGGACGCGACGCGAGCCTGGTGAACGGACGCCTGATCGCCGGCCTGCGCCGCGGGCAGGGCGCCGAGCAGCGAGACGAGGCGCTGGCGCAAGAGGGCGACCGAGAGGGCGGAACGCTCCATGTTAGGATGAGCCTCTGATTATATCCGCTGCGGCCTCCGCCTGAAGCGGCCCACCCATGCGCCTCGCCGCCATCGACATCGGCACCAACTCGGTCCACATGATTGTGGTCCGCGTGCGGCCGGACTTCTCCTTCGAGGTCATCGACCGCGAGAAGGAGATGGTGCGCCTGGGCGCCGGCGGTCTCGACGGCCGCAAGCTCACGCGCGAGGCCATGTCCGCCGCGCTGCAGGCGCTCTCGAAGTTCGAGCGCCTCGCCCGGTCCCACCAGGTCGACGAAATCCTGGCCGCGGCGACCAGCGCCACGCGCGAGGCCGAGAACGGCGGCGCGTTCCTCCGCCGCCATCGAGCGCAAGACCGGCATCCGGCCGCGCATCATCACCGGCACCGAGGAGGCGCGCCTCATCCACCTCGCCGCGGTCTACGGCGTCGACACGCCGAAGGCGGCCGTCGTCATCGACATCGGCGGCGGCAGCGTCGAGATCACGCTCGGCAGCGGCCGCGAGGTGAAGTTCGCGCGCAGCTTCAAGATCGGCGTCATCCGCCTCACCGAGCGCTTCGTCGACTCCGATCCGATCAGCGGACGCGACGAGCGCAAGCTGGCGAAGTTCATCGGCGAGCAGGTCGACCGCTACCTCGGCCACATCGTCGAGGAGGGCTTCGACGCGAGTCATCGGCACGTCGGGCACGATCCTCTCGCTCGGCACCGTCGCCACGGCGCTCGATCGCGGCGTCGTGCCGGACGGAGGTCCGCAACCTGCGCGTGCCGGCAAAGAGCCTGCGGCGCCTGCGCAAGACCGTCGTGGAGATGGACCTGGAGGAGCGCCTGCACATGCCAGGGCACGACCCGCGGCGCGCCGACCTGATCGTCGCGGGCGCCGTGCTGCTCGACAGCGCTGCTCCGCACGCTCGGCGCCGAGGAGATCACGCTGTGCGACCTGGCGCTGCGCGAAGGCCTCGTGCTCGACTACATCCATCAGCACCGCAAGGAGATCGCGCGGGTCGATCGCTATCCCGACGTCCGGCGACGCTCGGCGATCGAACTGGCGGAGCGCTGCAGCTGGGAGGCCGAGCACTCCGGCCAGGTGGCGCGCCTGGCGCTGGCGCTCTTCGATCAGACCCGGACGCTGCACGGCCTGGGCGATCGCGAGCGCGAGTGGCTCGAGTACGCGGCGCTTCCTCCACGACATCGGCAACCACATCAGCTACGAGGGCCATCACCGGCACTCGTACTACCTGATCAAGAACGGCGACCTGCGTGGCTTCGAGCCCGAGGAGATCGAGGTCATCGGCGCTCGTGGCGCGCTATCACCGCCGCGCCACGCCCAAGGACGAGCACGACGGCTACCAGGACCTCAGCGGCACCGCGCAGCGCACCGTGACCATCCTGGCGGCCTTCCTGCGGCTCGCCGAGACGCTCGATCGCAGCCGCCACAGCGTGATCCGGGGCCTCGAGGCCCGCATGCGGCTGGGCGAGTTGCGGATCAAGGTCGCGCGCCGCCGGCGACGCCGAGCTGGAGCTCTGGGCCGCGCACCGGCAGGCCGGCGCGCTCGAAGAGGCGCTGGGCAAGCAGGTCCGGATCGAGCGCCGTGCGCGCCGTTAACGCGGATTTAACACGACAGAAGACTGCCGCGAAACCTCCCGGCGTTTACAGTCGTAATGCATGGTGTTGTCACCCGGAATTTAACTCGTGTCACTCGCAAATCAGGCGCAAGCTACCTGTCGTCGATCTTGCCCCGCTTGTGCCTGCTCAGTCTTCACCGTGGCTGCGTGCGGAGGCGGATCGTCCTCCTCGAACGGCGCCGCACAGCCGGCCAAGCCCACGCTCGTCACGCTCGACGGGTCCAGCACCGTCTTCCCGATCAGCGAAGCGGTCGCGGAAGAATTCCAGAAGAGCCAATCCCGGCGTCCGCGTGACCGTGGGCATCTCCGGCACGGGCGGCGGCTTCCAGAAGTTCTGCCGCGCCGAGACCGACATCAGCGACGCCTCGCGGCCGATCACCGCGACGGAGATCGAGGCCTGCGGCAAGGCCGGCGTCGAATACATCGAGCTGCCCATCGCCTACGACGGCATCGCCATCGCGGTGAACCCGAAGGCCGCGTGGCTCGACTCATCACGACCGCCGAGCTCAAGACCCTCTGGGCGCCCGAGGCGCAGGGCAAGGTCACGCAAGTGGAGCCAGGTCCGCAAGGGCTGGCCCGACAAGGAAGTCCACCTGTTCGGCGCCGGCGTCGACTCGGGCACCTACGACTACTTCACGCGAGGCCATCAACGGCAAAGGCCAAGGCGCAGCCGCGGCGACTTCACCGTCGAGCGAAGACGACAACGTCCTGGTGCAGGGCATCGCCAACGACGAGTTCGCGCTCGGCTTCATCCCCTTCGCCTACTACGCGGAGAACAAGGACCGCCTGAAGCTCGTGCGCGATCGACGATGGCAAGCCCGAGAACGGCGCCGGCGCCGATCCTGCCGAGCGCCGAGACGATTCGCGACGGGCACCTACCAGCCGCTCTCGCGCCCCGTGTTCATCTACGTCTCGAAGAAGGCCGCCGAGCGCCCCGAGGTGCAGAAGTTCGTGGAGTTCTACCTCGCCAACGGCGAGAAGCTCGTGCGAGGAAGTGAGCTACGTCGGCCTCGGCGCCGACGCCTACACGATGGTCGACGAGCGCACTTCGCCAAGCGCGCGACGGGCTCGCATGTTCGCCGGCGTGGACACCAGTCGGGCATGACCATCGAGCAGCTCCTCAGCAAGGAACGCGCCCAGTAGCGCGACGCCGATGAAGACCCGCACGCTCGAGTGGATCATCGAGCGGTCGCTCTTCCTCTGCGCCGCGCTGTCGGTCGTGACGACCGCCGGCATCATCTTCGTCCTCGCGCTGGAAACGTTCGAGTTCTTCCGCGAGGTCCCGCTCCTGGAGTTCCTGACCGGCACCGAGTGGACGCCGCTCTTCGCCGACCGGCATTTCGGCGTGCTGCCGCTCGTGGCCGGCACGCTGCTCGTCTCGGCGATCGCGATGGCCGTGGCGCTGCCGATGGGCCTGCTGGTGGCCATCTACCTCAGCGAGTACGCGCCCGACGGGTTCCGGCGCGTCGTCAAGCCGGTGCTCGAGATCCTGGCGGGCGTGCCGACGGTGGTCTACGGCTACTTCGCCTTGATGTTCGTCACGCCGCTCCTGCAGCGGTTCCTCCCCGGCCTCGCGGGCTTCAACGCGCTCAGCCCCGGCATCGTCATGGGCATCATGATCCTGCCGCTCGTGTCGTCGCTGTCCGAGGACGCGATGCGCGCCGTGCCCGGCGGCCTGCGCGAAGGCGCCTACGCGCTCGGCGCCACGCGCATGCAGACGGCGCTGCAGGTGGTGCTGCCCGCGGCCTTCTCGGGCATCACGGCCGCGTGCATCCTGGCCGTGTCGCGCGCCGATCGGCGAGACGATGATCGTGGCCATCGCCGCCGGCCAGCAGCCCCGCTTCACCGCCAGCCCGTTCGTGCCCATCGAGACGATGACCGCCGTACATCGTGCAGGTGAGCCTCGGCGACACGCCGCAGGGCACGCTCGAGTACCGCACCATCTTCGCGGTGGGCATGCTGCTCTTCCTCATGACCTTCGGCCTCAACCTGGTCAGCACGCTGGCTGCGCGAGCGCTTCCGCGAGGAGTACCGTAGTGCCGTCGAGCCTGTCCCACGGCGCGAACGCGGCGAGCCGCCGCCGCCATCGCGCCGACCTGCTCTTCCAGGCCGCGGCGCTCGGCGCGCTGATCATCGCGCTGGCCTCGCTCGGCGCGCTGCTGGCCGACCTCGTCCACGACGGCGCCCCGCGCCTCAGCTGGCAGTTCCTCACCAACATCGCCTCGCGCAAGGCGGAGGAAGCCGGCATCTACCACGCGCTCGCCGGCAGCATCTGGGTGATCGTCCTGACGGCGGCCATGGCGCTGCCGGTGGGCGTCGCCGCGGCCGTCTATCTCGAGGAATACGGGGGCCGCAGCCGCGTCGCGCGCTTCATCGAGATCAACATCTCCAACCTCGCGGCCGTGCCGTCGATCATCTACGGCCTGCTCGGCCTCGGGCTGTTCGTGCGCGCTGATGGGCATGGGCCGCAGCGTGATGGCCGGCGCCGCCACGCTGGCGCTGCTGGCGCTGCCCGTCGTGATCCTCTCGACGCGCGAGGCGCTGCGCACCGTGCCCGGCACCATCCGCGAGGGCTCGTACGCGCTCGGCGCCACCAAGTGGCAGACCATCTGGCACCAGGTGCTCCCGATGGCGGTCCCGGGCATCCTGACCGGCCTCATCCTCGCCGCTCTCGCGCGCCATCGGCGAGACGGCGCCGCTCATCGCCATCGGCGCGCTGACGTACATTCCGTTTGCGCCCGACAGCATCTGGTCGCCGTTCACGGTGCTGCCGATCCAGGTCTTCAACTGGGTCTCGCGGCCGCAGGCGGATTTCAAGGCCAACGCCGCCGCCGGGATCCTGGTGCTGCTGGCGCTGCTGCTGGCGATGAACGCCATCGCCATTGTGTTGCGCGACCGGGTGCAACGACGAGGACGCGCATGACGACCACGGGACTGCCCCTGCTCTCGGGCCTGACGGGCCGCGCCGCGGCGCCGGGGCCGGCACCGGGAGCATCCGCTCAAGATCGACGTCGACGGGATGAACTTCTACTACGGCGCGAAGCGGGCGCTGGACGGGATCTCCATCAAGATCGGCACCAACCTGCGTGACGGCCTTCATCGGGCCGTCGGGGTGCGGCAAGAGCACGTTCCTGCGCACGCTCAACCGGATGAACGACATCATCCCCGGCGACGCGCGTCGAGGGCGTCGGTGCAGATCGACGGCGAGGACATCTACGCCCCCGGCGTGGACGTCGTCCAGCTGCGCCGGCGCGTGGGCATGGTGTTCCAGAAGTCGAACCCGTTCCCCAAGTCGATCTTCGAGAACGTCGCCTACGGCCTGCGCATCAACGACATGGCGCGCACCAAGGCGGAGACCGCGGACCGGGTCGAAGAGAGCCTGCGCGCGGCGGCCATCTGGGACGAGGTCAAGGACCGGCTGCACGACTCGGCGCTCGCGCTCTCGGGCGGGCAGCAGCAGCGCCTCTGCATCGCGCGCGCCCTGGCCATCCGCCCGGAGATCCTGCTGATGGACGAGCCCGCGTCGGCGCTCGACCCGATCGCCACCCAGCGCATCGAGGAACTGATCTACGACCTCAAGAAGCAGCTACACCATCGTCATCGTCACGCATAACATGCAGCAGGCGGCGCGGGTGTCGGACCACACGGCCTTCTTCTGGCTGGGGCGCCTGGTGGAGTTCGGGCGGACCGACAAGATCTTCACGGCGCCGGCCGAGAAGCTGACGGAAGATTACGTCACCGGGAGGTGCGGCTAGGAGCGGTGGAACGCGTTCGGCATTTCCAGGAAGAGCTCGACACGCTCAAGGAGCGGCTGCTCGCCATGGGCGGGCTGGCCGAGGAGCGGGTGCGCGAGGCGGTGCGGGCGCCTGAAAGATCGCGAGCCGCGACCGTCTCGACGCGCGTGCTGGCCGGCGACGAGCCGATCAACGACCTGCACATCGAGGTGGACGACCGCTGCTTCAAGCTGCTGGCGCTGCACCAGCCGATGGCCGCCGACCTGCGGGTCATCGTCGCGGCCGTGAAGATCAACACCGACCTCGAGCGCGTGGGCGACCTGGCGGTGAACATCGCCGAGGCGGGCAAGCGCTACCTGCAGCACGCGCCGGTGAAGCCGCTCATCGACATCCCGCGCATGGGCGACCTGGCCCAGCGGATGCTGCGCGACGCCCTCGACGCCTTCGTGCGGCGCGACATCGCGATGGCCGAGGCGCGTGCTGGCCGCGGACGACGACCTCGACGCGCTCAAGACGCAGATCTTCCGCGAGCTGCTGACCTACATGCTGCAGGACCCGGCGACGATCGAGCCGGCCCTGGACCTCATCCTCATCTCGCGCCACCTCGAGCGCATCGGCGACCACGCCACCAACGTGGCCGAGGACGTCATCTTCATCCTGTCCGCCCGGGACGTCCGCCACCAGGGCCTCGAGGGACCCAGGCCCGGACGACCGGTACTGAGGCCGTCTCCGGCATCGTTTCCATCGCTTTTCGGCATCCCAAATCGGCGTTCGGGACGTGCATCGGCATGGGCTGCGTAGGCTACAATTGCGCTGATCGGGCCGGCCATCTGGGCGCGGCCTACCGCAGACCAGGCATCCTAGGCACCCTTGGCTTCGTTTTATGGCGAACACGCTGACCATCACCGACAACCGCACCGGCAAGCAGTACGAAGTGCCGATCGCCGACGGCGCCATCCGCGCCACCGACCTCAAGCAGATCAAGACCGGCGCGCCGGACGACACGGGCCTGCTGACCTACGACCCGGCGTTCATGAACACCGCCGCCTGCCGCAGCAAGATCACCTACATCGACGGCGACAAGGGCATCCTGCTCTATCGCGGCTACCCGATCGAGCAGCTGGCCGAGGAGAGCACCTACCTCGAGACGGCCTACCTGATCCTGTTCGGCGAGCTGCCCACCGCCGGCGCAGCTCGCAGACGTGGACCCACGACATCACGATGCACACGATGGTGCACGAGAACATCAAGAAGTTCATGGAGGGCTTCACCTACGACGCCCATCCCATGGGCGTGTTCATCAGCACCGTGGGCGCGATGTCGACGTTCTACCCGGACGGCAAGCTGATCTTCGACGCCGAGAAGCGCCGGAAGCAGATCCATCGGCTGATCGCGAAGACGCCGACCATCGCGGCCTACGCCTACCGCCACAGCATCGGCCGGCCCTACGTCTATCCCGACAACGACCTCAGCTTCACCGGCAACTTCCTGAACATGCTGTTCAAGATGACCGAGCTGAAGTACCAGCCGAACAAGACGCTCGAGCGCGCGCTCGACGTGCTGTTCATCCTGCACGCCGACCACGAGCAGAACTGCTCCACCAGCTCGATGCGCGCCATCGGCAGCTCGCACGTCGACCCGTTCTCGGCGCTGGCCGGCGCGGCCGCCGCGCTCTACGGCCCGCTGCACGGCGGCGCCAACGAGGCGGTGCTGCGGATGCTGGCCGAGATCGGCTCGGTGGCGAACATCCCGGCCTTCATCAAGAAGGTCAAGGCGGGCGAAGGCCGGCTCATGGGCTTCGGCCACCGCGTCTACAAGTCCTACGACCCGCGCGCGAAGATCATCAAGCGGACGGCCTACGAGGTGTTCGAGGTCACGGGCAAGAACCCGCTCCTCGACATCGCGCTCGAACTCGAGCGGATCGCCCTCGAGGACGAGTACTTCGTCAGCGCGCAAGCTCTACCCGAACGTGGACTTCTACTCCGGCCTGATCTACCAGGCCATGGGCTTCCCGGTGGACATGTTCGCGGTGCTCTTCGCCATTGCCCGCACGGTGGGCTGGGTGGCGCAGTGGGAAGAGATGCTGCTCGACAGCGAGCAGAAGATCGCGCGCCCGCGGCAGACTCTACGAGGGCTGCGGCCCGCGCGACTACGTCGCGATGGCGAAGCGGTAGGCAGGGACCGACAGGGGCTCGAGGGGCTTAGCGGTAGCACAACGCTGATGCGGCGCACGGTGATTCTGGCTGGGACCGCAGTGGCGGTCACGCTCACGGTTCTCTCGGCCCGGGCCCAGACGCCGACGGCCTTCGACAGCTCGAAGGCCTGGGAGCACCTGCGCCAGCAGGTGGCCATCGGTCCCAGGCCCGTCGGGCACGCCGGCCAACGTCAAGACCCGCGCAGTACATCACCAGCCACGCTCGCGGCCTCGGGCCTCAAGGCCGTCGAGCAGCCGTTCACCGGCGCCACGCCGAACGGCCCGGTGAAGATGGTCAACCTCATCGCGACCATCCCGGGCCAGCGGCCCGAGCGCATCATCCTCGGCAGCCACTTCGACACGAAGCTGTTCACCGACGTTCCGGTTCGTCGGCGCGAGCGACGGCGCGTCGAGCACGGCGGCCCTCCTCGAACTGGCGCGCGTCCTCAAGGCGCGGCCGCGGCCGCCCTTCACGATCGAACTGCTGTTCCTCGACGGCGAGGAAGCCGTGCGGCGAATGGCGCGGCACCGACAACACCTACGGCAGCCGCCACTACGTCGAGGCCGCCGCGCAAGGCCGGCACGCTCGCCTCGATCAAGGCGTTCATCCTGCTCGACATGATTGGGGACCGGAACCTGAACATGCGGCGCGAGTCAGCGTCCACGCCGTGGCTCACCGACATCATCTGGGCGACCGCGAAGCGCCTCGGCCACCAGGCGCGCCTTCCTCGACCAGTCCACGCCGATCGAGGACGACCACGAGCCGTTCCTCAAGGCGGGCGTCGCGGCGGTCGACATCATCGACCTCGACTACGCCCGCCTGGCACACGGCCGACGACACCCTCGACGCCGTCGCCGCGCGCAGCCTGCAGATTGTCGGGGACGTCGTCGTCGCCGCGCTGCCGGAGATCGAAGCGAAGCTCCTAAAGTGAAAAGTAGAAAGTGAAAAGTCGAAAGGCCTTTCCCTTTCTACTTTCCACTTTCTACTTTCAACTTTCCAACCGGTACACTTCCTCGAGGATCTCGGCTTCCGTGAGGACCGTGGTCGACGCCTTCGCGCGCTGGAAGACGCGGTCGACCAGCGGGTCGGTGGTCGGGATGCCGTGCTGCTCCAGCCAGAAGATCACGTTCGACTTGCCCGACATCGGGCCCACTTCGATCTGCTGCTTGCGCCCGACCAGGCTGGCGGGAATCGCCGAGTAGACGGCGTCCATCAGCTCGCGGTCGCCCTTCTTCCACGCCTTGACGACGGCGGCGGCGTGGACGCCGGTGGCGGTGCGGAACGCGTCGCGGCCGATGACCGGGTAGTTGTCGGGAATCGGCACGCCGCAGGCCTCGCTCGCCGCCTCGCAGTACGGCATGAGCGGCGTGAGGTCGCGCTCGATGAAGCCCATCAGCACGAGGTTCACCATCAGCAGGTCCATCGGCGTGTTGCCCACGCGCTCGCCGATGCCGAGCGCGGCGGCGTGGATGCGCGTGGCGCCGGCCTCGATCGCAAAGAGGCTGTTGATCACGGCGAGATCGCGGTCGCGGTGCCCGTGCCAGTCCACGCCCACGTCGGCCCCGGTCTCCCGGATCACCTGCATGGCGAACTTCACGACGGCCGTGGCGCCCCACGGCGTGGCGTGGCCCACCGTGTCGGCGATGCAGATGCGCTTGGCGCCCGCGCGGATGGCGCACGTGTAGAGGGCGCGCAGCGTCTCCGGATCCGAGCGCGCGTCGTGTCCTCGGTGACGTACATCACGTCGAGGCCCTCGCGCACGGCGAAGGTGATGGCCTCCTCGGTGCTCTTGAGCAGCCAGTCGAGCGTCCAGCCTTCCGTGTACTGGCGGATCGGGGACGAGCCGATGAAGGCGCCCACCTCGATGGGCAGGCCGGTGCGCTGCACGATCTCGGCGATGGGGCGGATGTCGTTCACATGCGTGCGGGCCGCGCAGTTGGGACGGACCTTGAGCTTGGCGTCCACGATCTCCCGGGCCATGCGCTCGACGTCCTGCACGACGTGCGGCCCCGCGCCCGGCAGGCCGATGTCGGCGGTGTCGATGCCGAGCTCGTCGATGAGGTGCAGGATCTTGATCTTCTGCGCGATCGTCGGCGTGCGCACCGACGGCGACTGCAGGCCGTCGCGCAGCGTCTCGTCATTGAGGATCACGCGCGCGGGCCTGGCGGGCCCGCCGATGCGGTTCCAGTCGTAGATCAGGTTTATCATGCGCACTAGCGTTACGATGCGTCGCGACGTGCGGCGGGTGGCCGCGGCCAGCGCGCCGGCCCCGACGATGAGCAGGACTCCGGAGATGGCGGAGCTGCGAACGGCGGCCGGCGCGCACCCGGGGACGAAACCCGTCGCGAATCGTCACGGGCGGCAGGTGCTGCGCGCGGCGTGCCAGTTGCTCCACCGCGAAGGCCCGCGCCGCGGCCCGCGTCTGCCAGTCGAAGGTCACGTTCCACACTACCACGGCCCACGCGAGCCACAGGCCGACCGCCAACCGCACCGTGGGCACTATCCGCACCGACGCCCCCTCGTCCTCCGACCCGTCCGCACTTACGATCCGTTCGGTCCCGTGTACTTCACGACGAGCGCCGTGACGTCGTCGTACTGCTCGGCGCCGTGCGCAAACGCCTGCGACCGCGGCAATCAGCTGATCGAGCACGACCGAGGCGGGTTCCTGCACGCAGCGTTGCATGACCTCGACCATGCGCTCCTCGCCGAACTCCTCGCCGGCGACGTTGTGCGCCTCGGTGACGCCGTCGCTGTAGACCACCAGGTGTCGCCCGGCTGGAGCTGGACGCGGTCCGTGCTGTACGGCGCGCCCTCGAAGAGGCCCACGGGCATGCCGCCCGCCTCGATGCGCCGCAGGCCGTCGCGACCGTAGATGAGCGGCGGGTTGTGGCCGCCGTTGCAGAAGATCATCTCGCCCGTCGCGGCCAGCTGGCCGTACATCAACGTCGCGTACCGCGCGTCGATCTGGCGTCGCGTGAGGACCTTGTTGATGTGGTCCACCGTCTGCGACGGGTCGTCGCCCACCGAGGCGAACGCCGAGAAGATCCCCATGATCTTCGACGTGAGCAGCGCCGCCGCGGGCCCCTTGCCCGCGACGTCGCCGCACAGGAAGCCAAAGCTGCGGTTGGGCAGGTCGAGGAAATCGAAGAAGTCGCCGCCGATCGATCGCGCCTGCACGGACGATCCGCAGGCCTGGTAGAACGCCCCGTCGTGCTTGCCTTCCGGCAGGAGGGCCTTCTGGATTTCCGCGGCGATCCGCAGCTCGTGCTCGATGCGCGCCTTCTCGAGCGTCTCGCGATAGAGACGGGCGTTCTCGATGGCCACGCCGGCCTCGGTGGCGAGCGTGTCGAGCGCGGTGCGGGTGTGCGGCGCGAGGATGCTCCCCTTCTCGCGGCTGTCCAGGTAGAGCACGCCGATGTTCCGGGTGTCGCTCTTCATGTCGGCGTGATCGAGATACCGGACCATGCGCAGGGGGATGCACGCGACGTGGCGGATGCCGAGGGCCACGGTGCCCATGTGCACGTTGGCCAGGTCCCCGTCGAGCAGGTCGGCCACGATCTTGATCTCGCCGGTCGCGAAGACCTCGTCGGGAATCTTGCGGCTCGTATTGAAGCCGGTCCCCGGCAGCGTGATGCGACCCCGGGCGCGCGCCAGCTTCATCTCGAGCTCGTTGGTCTTGCTGGCGAGCATGATGAAGCCGCGCTCGGCGCCCGAGACGTCGATGGCGGCGTCGAGCACGAGCGCCAGCACCTCGTCCAGCACGCGGCCGGACCCGAGCGCCCGAAGGCCTTCGAGGAGGGTCGCCAGCTGGCGGAGGTCGTTGACCGCGCTCGTCTGCGATCGATCGGTGTGCGCCGAGGCTTCGCCGGTGAGGAACACGACGTCGGCGCCGCTCGCCCGGCCGAACTGGACCTTGTCGCCGTGGGTCAGCTGGTGCTCGGTGATCGGCTCGCCGTTGACGAAGGTGCCGTAGCGCGAGCCCTTGTCGCGCAGCACCCAGCCGCCGTCGACCTCGGCAATCTCGGCGTGCTCGCGCGACACGTCGCTGCCGACCAGGCGGAGATCGCTCTCGGTCCGCCGGCCGATGCACAGGAGCGGTTTGCTCAGGACGACGATGCGTTGGCCGAGGCCATCGTTTACTTCGAGCCGCGCGTTTGCCATAGCTGTGGGAAGCGCCTGCAGAGGCGCACGGGCTTCATCATAACAGGCTTCCGCAGGCCACCACGCGCACCAGAATCGCCGCGATGGCCAGGATGACCAGCGTCTGGATCACCGTCCGGCGCGACGGCCGCGACGAGGGCGGCGGGGCCGGCACCCGCGCCTCGGTGGTGGCCGTACCGCACTTGAAACAAATCAGCGCGTTGGCCGCGATCTCGGTGCCACAGGAACGGCAGGTGATGGTCGTGCGGAGCCCGGTGTTCGCCATGCGTTGTTAGCTGTTCTTTGCGATTCGTGATCGCTAATTCGTTATTCTAGCCGAAGCCCCGATGATCCCCCTTCGCGACATCATCCCGTCACGCACGCGCCCCGGCGTCACGATTGGCCTGATCGCGGCCAACGTGCTGGTGTTCGTGTTCCAGCTCACGCTGTCGCCGCGCGAGAACCAGTTGTTCCTGGAGGCCTTCGGCCTGGTGCCGGCCGACTTCTCGATCGTGAACGTGGTCACCGCCGATGTTCGTGCACGGCGGGCTGGCCCATCTCGCCGGCAACATGCTGTTCCTGTGGATCTTCGGGGACAACGTCGAGGACCGCCTGGGCCACGGCCGGTTCCTGGCGTTCTACCTGACCTGCGGCGTGGCGGCGGCGCTCGCGCAGACCGCGCTCGACCCCTCGTCCCCGGTGCCGATGGTCGGCGCGAGCGGCGCGATTGCCGGCGTGATGGGGGCCTACCTCGTGATGTACCCGCAGTCGCGCGTGTTGATGCTCTTCCCGTTTCCGCTGATGCTCTTCGAGGTGCCGGCGATCGTCTTCCTGGCCCTGTGGTTCGTGGTGCAGTTCATCAGCGGCCTGGGCTCGCTCGCCACGATCGGCGCCGGCGACCTCACTGGCGGCGTGGCGTTCTGGGCCCACGTGGTCGGCTTCGCGGCGGGCCTGGTGCTCGTGCGCCCGATGCGGCTGCCGGCGCGCGACAGCGTCGACTGGTGGGACACGCACGATCACTGAAGGGTCTTGACCTTCAACTCTTCTTGCGAATCTCCGCCGACACCTGCGCGAGGTCGATCATGAGCTTCTCGAACTGCGCGGTCCATTCGTCCTCGGGCATGTCGGCCTTCTTCAGCTTCAGCTCCTCGGCCGCGGTCTCGAGCGCGCGGCGACGGGTGAGCAACGCCGCGAGTTCCGGGTTGGCGTTCGCCGCGGCGTTGTCGGCGTCGAGATAGAAGATTCGCGCGAGGCCGCCGTCCGGGCCTTCCTTGTCCGCCTCCCGGCCGATGCCGTCGCCGGTGTCGTCCAGCATCGCGCGCTCGGTCGTCAGCTGCCCCCGCTGTTCGTAGTACTGCTTCACGGCCGCGCTCGCAGCCGTAAACACCTCGAAAAGCGAGGTCCGGCCGTTCTTGTCGAGATCGGTGGAGGTTTCCTTGAGCGCCTTCACGAAATACTCAGGGAACACGGTGGCATATTTCTGAGCGGCCGAATCGGTGGCCGTGATCACGATGCGGCCCTTGGACGCGAGCGACTCGAGGAACGGGAAGCTGGCTTCCGTCGTGTTGACGACGGCCACGTGGGCCGCGACGCCGTTCAGCAGATCCGTCCACTCCTTGGCCGTGAGATCGGGGCCGACGAGGTTGAACTTCGCGACATCGCCGTCATAGGTGCCGTGGCCCAGCAGCACGACCAGCACCGAATCGTCCTTGGCGGCGGCCTTCCTGATTTCGCCGAACACCTTGCGCATGTTCTCAGCAGTGCCCGCCTCGCCGGTCTTGACCGTTTCATCCACGAACACCCGCACGTGCGCGGCATCGAAGCCGTAGCGCTCGACAAGCGCCTGCTGCAGCCCGCCGCGCCAGTCGCGCATCTGCTCCGCGTACTTGGCGCCGCCTGACGCGCCGGACACGATGACGGCCCACCGCGTCTCGGCGGACGCGGCTGAGGCCATCGCGACGCAGACCACTGTCGCGGCAAACGTAACGACCCGACGAGTTATGTGTGCCATCTGCGTTTTATCTGCGTTCAATCTGCGGCCTGCGTTCAATCTGCGGCCTGCGTTTTCATCTGCGGCCCTAGGCCAATCCCACCCGCCTGCGAACAAGCCATTCGGCGGCGAGCACGCTCACGATTGCGAGCAGGCTCCACCCATTGTGCCAGAGGTCGCGTTGCTCGGGCATCGCGGCCTCCACCTTTACCGCGCGCACGAGCGACGGCAGCGAGCCGGCCTCGTCCGCCGGGAGGTACCGCCCGCCGGTGGCGCGGGCGAGGCGGCGCAACACCGTCTCGTTGAGGCGGGGCTGGCTCATCTCGAGGTCGACGCCGCCCACGAGCACCTGCCGCGTGGCGGTGCCCACCCGCGCGCCGGCCCGCACGGCGGTGGCGTCCAGCCGGTAGACGCCCGGTTGGTCGAACCGCGCCGCGACGGCGTAGCGGCCATCTTGCGGGCTCGAGAGCGCCGGGGTCATCTGGCGCGCCTGGCCGTCGGGGCCCGTCACGTGCACGGTGACCTCGGCATCGCCCATGGGGAGGAAATCCTGGTCACGCACGGTGACGAGGATGCGATCGATGACGCCGGGCGCGCTCGGCGTCATCGGCGCGATCGTGACCGGCCCTAAAGATCCCGCCGTCATCCATCGCACCATCTGCCGCCAGATCGTTTCGTAGCTCGTGTCGGTGACCGGCCGCATCATGCGCCACCGCCAGGACGCCTCCCCGGCAAAGACCATCGCGCGGCCCTGTCCATAGCGCTGGGCCGCGACGAGCGGCATCAACTCCCCTCCGGGCCCCGAGGCAACGGCCAAAACCTGCGCGCCCGGGCGCGGGCCACCGACGGCGGTCACCGAAGCGAGGGGCGGCAGTTCCGACCAGCGCTTGCGGTTCTCCTCGAGCGACGCGGCCAGGCGGGTCGCCGGGTGCGTGGCGCCGTCGATCGTGAGCGCCGCCGTGTTGGGCACGGACGAGATTTCCGCCGACGCGCGCGCCACGACCCCTCGGCGATCCGTCAGGTCGATCGGCAACACCTCGTCGAGCGCGGTGCCCGACAGGCCCTGCCGGTCGAACGAGCGCGCGCCGAGCACCAGGAGCCCGCCCCCGCGCTCGGCCACGAAGGCGGCGGTCAGGGCGAGCTGGTCGCGCGAGAAGAAGTCGGCCTCCACATTGCCGAAGATGATGCCGTCGTAAGCGAAGAGTTCGGACCGCTTCGCGGGATAGCCGCTCGCCAGCGCCGCCACGCGCGCGTTGCCGGCCTGCACGAAGAACGTATCGCGCCCATCGTCGTTCTGGCCCTTGCGGACGACGGCGTCGACATCGAGGCCCGGGTCCATCCCGAGCGCGCGCTTGAGGAACGTGTGCTCGAATCCGGGCGCGCCCTCGACGACGAGGATGCGCCGGCGCCCCGTCTGCGCGGGCACGAGCACGCTGCGCTGGTTGTTCTCGGGCGACAGCTCGCCCGCGGTCGGCGGGATCTCCACGGTGTAGACCGTGGCGGCGTCGGAGGGAGGCGACACGGTGAAGACTTCGTGCAGCGGCGCGCCATCGGCCGGCGGCGTGACCCGTCGGACGTCCACCGGCCGCCCGTTGGCGCTGACGCGGAACTCCACGGGCTCGCGCCCAAAACCATGGCTCACGGCCGACACGCTCAGGTCGATCGACGCGCCCGCGAGCAGGGGCTCCCCCGCGGTGAAGTTGACAATTTCTCGATCGCGAGCGGAGGCGGCGTCGCCAACGCCCACGGCCAGCACCGGCGCGTCCAAGGGCCGCGACGCCGGCGAGCCGTCCACCGCGGTGTCGCCCCCGTCGGACAACAGGATCACGCTCGCCACGCGATCCCCACGGTGGCGCTCGGCCAGCGCGGCCAAGGCCCCGGTGAGGTCGCTGCGCCGCGCCGTCGCCGCCAGCTGTTCGACCGCGCCCGGCGCGAGAGTCTCCCCGAAGGTGAGGAGTTCGAGGCGATAGTCCGCCCCCAGCCGCGCCTGCAGGTCCCGGACGATCGCCTGGGCGCGCGCAAGCCGTGACGGCCCGTCACCATCGGCCAGCCGCATGCTGCGCGAGACATCGACGAGCACGGGGACGAGGGCGTGTTGCGCATTCGTCGGCGGCACATCGACCACCGGCCGCAGCAGAATCGCGAGGATCAAGGCGAGCGAGAGCGCCCGCAAACCGACGAGCGCCGCGCGCAGCGAGCCGGGCAGCGGCACGGGCACGCGGACGTACGCGAGCCACGCGAGCAAGACGGCGCTCGCGAAGGCCAGGAGGTAGCCCCACCAGGGGAGCAGGACGGCGAAGTGCATGGGTAGCGGCCGGCAGGCGTCCTACCGGGGCGGCCTCCGCGGCGCCGCGAGCGACTGGTAGTACCGGTCCACCAGATCGCGGTAGCTGTCGGCCACGGCGTCGTGTCGGCCGGCATTCAACCGTTCCCGGTTTTCTCGCGCGCGCAACTGATCGGACAGCTGCGACTCGGTACGCTCGAGCGCAACCTCCAGGCTCTTCTTGAGCGACTCCCACTTGGCGAAATCCTGCTTGAAGCTCTCGGTCCCTGGCGCCGAGACGCTCCGCTGCCAGTCTTCCGGCGTGGTGTTGCCTTTCTGCATACCGGGATTCTGCTTGCGCACGTCATCGGCCAGCCGCTGGACTTCGCGCATCTGGTCGTTGACCTCACGCTGCAGCCGCTCCACCTCGGCGCCGCGACCGCCCTCCCCCGCGCCCTGTTGCGCCGTGCCGCCGGCCTGGCCCCCACCGGGCGACGATGACCCCTGCGATGGCGCGGGTGACTGGGAGGGCTGGCCCTGCTGCCCGGGCTGGCCCGGCTGCCCCTGAGCGTTCGCCTGCGACGGCTGCCCGGCCCTGGCGAGCGCGTCCATCGACTGCTGCAACTTCGTCATGCGGTCGCGCAATTCCTGCGTGCGGCCCAGCTGCTCCGACAACTTTGCGGTCTCACTGTCGCGCGTCCCCGTGGCGGCGCCCAGCCGCTCGGCGACCTTGTCCAGCGCGCGGGCCATCTCCTCGGGCTTGCCCGAGGGATCCACCGTCTGTGCCGCGCCCTGCCGCATCGCTTCGGCGGCCTGCCGCATCCGCTCCCCGATCTTCTGGCGATCGAGTTCCTTCGCGGCCTCGTCCATCGCCTGCCGTTCGTCGCCGTCGGCATCCGCATTGGCCTTGCCCAGCTGCTTTACAGACTCGCCGAGCCGATCGGTGCGCGCCGCCAGCCGCTCCTGCTCCGCCGACAGCCGTCGCCGCGCGTCTTCGCCGGCCGCGCCGGGTGCGGTGCGCGCGGCCTCGTTGCCCAGCCGGCGTTCCGCATCCGCGAGCTGGCGCGCCTCGAGTTGGAGGTCGCCCATGGCGCGGCGCCGTTCGTCCGGCCGCGCGCCCTGCATCTGCTGCTCGAGGCTGCGGAGCTGCTGGAGCGCACGGTCACCGCGGGCGCTCGCCTGTTGCGGATCCTGCCGGCGCAAATCGGACGCGGCGCTGCGCATCTCCTCCGAGATGTCGCGCATCTTCTGGCTGTCGGCCCCGGCGCTCTGGCCGCCCTGTCCCTGCTGCCCACCTTGCGAGGACTGCGACGGCTTGGCCTGGGCGCCCTGCTGATCGCGCGAAGACGCCGCCTGCTGCGACTGCTGCTGCAGCTGCTTGCTCATCTCCTCGGCCTGCTGGCGCAGCTCGTTCTGCTCCCGGGTGAGCCGCTCCAACTGGCGTTTGAGTTCGTCCTCCGCGAGGCGCTCCCGGTTCTTCGCGAGGTCACGCTGCTGGCTGGAGAGCGCTTCCTGCCGGCGTGCGAGCTCGCGGATCGCGTCCAGCGGATCGTCGGCCTTCTTCTCGTCGCTCTTCGTCTCGCTGCTCGTCGGCGTCTCGTAGTTGGTCTGCTGCTGCTTGCGCAGTTCCTGATCGAAGAGCGTGGAGAGATCGGGCGTCTGCCGGTTCCCGTTGCCGCCGCCCCCCTGCGCCTGCTGCCGCATCACCTGCCGCCGGCGAATCTCCGCCGCGGCCTTCAGCAGCTGGTTGAGCGCGTCCATCTCGAACGGCAGCGCCGACGCCGTGCTGACGCGATCCAGTTCCGCGGCCGCGCGGCCCATCGCCTCGACGGCGCGCGCCATCGGATCGTCGCCGCCGGGCGCCACGCCCGGGGGCACGACGCGACGCCGCCGCGGATCCCCGGAGGCACGCGAGATCTGCCCGGCGAGATCCTCGGCCTTGGCCTTGAGCCCGGCCTGCGCCCGTCCGACGGCGCGGATGTCCTGCGCGGAACGCGCGTCGCTGCGCCCGGCGCGCGCGCGCGTCGAGCTTCCAGGTCGCGGCGATGATGTCCTTCTGCGCCGCCGCGAGGTGTCGACGTCGGTCTCCTGGCCCTGCCCGGCGCCCATCGCCTGGCTCTGCGCGGCGGTGAACTCCTCCTCGAACGGCTTCACCTCGAGGAAGAAGATGTCGCTTCGCGATTCCGCCGACTGGCGCCCGCGGCCCACGTCACGCGCGCGGGCGTGATACGTGACGAAGTCGCCCGGCTGGACCTTGAGGTCTTCCAGGAAGAGCGTGTGCAACCCGCTCGCGGTGAGCTGCCCGCCCCCGCCGCCGAGCGGCACCACGGATTCCTTGCCCGCCGCGGTCTTGAAGACGAGCTCGAGGGAGGCGACGCCGTAGTCATCCTCCGCACGCGCCTCGATCGCCACCTCCTCGAGCGGCGATACCTGGCGATCGCCGGCGGGACGCACGATACGGACGTCGGGCGGACGGTCGTTGAGCATCCGGATGAAGTACTCGGTGTCGCCCGCGTTCGCCAGGCCATCCGACGTCGTCGAGCGCCACGCGGTAGGAGCCGTCGCGCGCGATGGTCATCTCGGCGGTGAGCACGCGGTCCGCCCCGGCCAGCGGCAGCTCGGCACCGTCCGCCAGCTTCAGCCGGCCCTGGCGCACCGGCTTGTCGGTGGTGATGGTCATCCGCACTTTCGTGCCGGCCGGCGCGTAGATATCCCCGCCGTCGGTCTCGGTGTGCGAGGCCAGGCCGAGGCCCTTCGGGTACTCGTAACTCACGTCGATGCGCGAGACCTTCACCGGGCGAATCACGGTGATCGCGTATGCGGGCGACCGCGCGCCGCCGGCGGTGATGACGTACGGGAACGAAACGTTGATGTTGTTCAGCGTGATCGAGAACTCGCCCGGCGCCGCGCCCGCGGTGAGGCGCGCGGACCGCGCGTCGGCGCCGGTGCCCACCGTCACGGTGGGCACGAGCCCTCCATCGATCCCGGGAATGCGGGCCACGATGGTGAGCGGCTCTCCGGCCCTGACCTTCGCCGACCCGGGCGTGACCGCAATCTCATAATGCGCCGGGAACAGGTAGGCGCCCACGACCTGACCGGCGCGACCGGCGGAGGGCGCGAAGAGGACGGCTGCCGCGAGCAGCGCCACGCTGCCGATCGCCGCGCCCACGGCCGATCGCCGAAGGGCCTCGCGGCTGATGACGCGATTGGGGTCGAGACGCCGGACCGCCCGCACCGCATCGGCGGCCAGGAGCGCGGCCATCGCGTCCTGGCGGTCCGCCTGCGTGACGGCGGTCACCAGCACGTCGTCGAGGTCGCCGACCCGCTCCTCGATGAACCGGGCGATCTGCTCGTCGGTCGGAGACTGCCGCAACGGCAGGAGCGCGAACACGAGCGAGACGATCGCGATGCCGAGGATGAGGGCCGCCACGAGCACGAGCGGCAGTCCTTCGCCCGCGATGAGCCACACCGCGAGCAGGCCCACCAGCAACACGGCGGTGGCGGTGGCGGCGCCCAGCGTCCAGGCACGCAGCCACGCGCGGCGCTCCCAGCGCCGCCGCACGTCCGCGAGAATGGCTCCCAACTCGACCAGCCGTTCGTTCATGGCGTTTGACGTAATCCTATGCCCAATCCGCGGCGGCCTAGATGGCGCGGCGACCGACCACGGCCTCGCCCGCGAGGGCCGCCAGCATCACCAACAGGCCGATCTGCCACCATCGTTGCCGGCCCTCGACCTCTCGCGCGTCGCTCGCGGCTTCGCGCCGGGCGGTGCGACTCACGCGCCCGATGCCCGCCATGAACTCATCGACGCTCGTGACCGCCGGACTGGACTCCCGCGGATCCACGTTCACGGCCACCTGGTGAGCAGCGCCGCCAGTGCTCACGGTTACGACCCCCGCCGCTTCCGGCGCCCCCACCGGCACGTCGGGCAGGGTCCAGGCCCGGGGCTGTCGCCGTCCTTCCGTCAGGTAACGCGCCGTCTCCACGGTGAACGGCACGAAGGACGGGTTCAACGGAAAGCGGCCCCACTGGTTGTCGAGATCGGAGGCGAACACCAGCAGGCGGCCCTGTCCCACCGCTTGTTCGGCCAGCGCCACGTCGCCGCCCGTGAAGCGCGCGAGCACCGTTCGGCCCTTCTGATCATTCAGACGCCGGGTACCTGGTCCACCAGGACGTCGCCGAGCGCGCCGGACTGGTTGAGGAAGGGACGAAAGATGGGATGGCGCGCGTCGGTGGCCACCATCGTGGCCGTGCCTCTGCCGGCGTGCACCGGCATCGGGGTCACGCCGAGGTCGGCGCCGGTCACGTCCGTGAGCGTCTGCGGATCGACATCAGGCCCCAGCGTCAGGAGCATCTGCCCGCCGCCTTCGAGGTAGCGCCGCAGCAGGTCGCGGCCCCGGCGATCCAGGTACGGGTGCCAATCAGCACGATGGCGTCCCGCCTGGCGAGATCCTCCGCGGACCACGAGGCGACGAGACGGCCATCCACCACGTCCGCGGCGAACTCCCGTCCTCGGCCGGCGACCGACAGGGCGCGCTCGACATACATCCCGCTCGTCGTCCCGGCCGGATCGGCCACGATCACCGCGAGCGACAGGGCCGGCGGCGGGTCGAGCACCAGGTAGCGCACGTTGTCGCCCTGGTACCCCACCGCGTCGTCCACCACCACGGACGCCGCGCCGCTCGACGGCAGGTCCGCCGCGAGGCGCACGTCCACCGCGGCCAGCGCCGCGACCTGCACCTCGGCGTTGGCCACCGACGTGCCGTTCACCACGAGATGCACGGGCGCGCGCACGGCGTCGGCGCCGTAATTCTGCACGGTCGCCACGACCGCGCCCTCCCGCCGGTCCGCGAACGTCACCGCAAGGTTGCCGCGGGGAGGGGGAATCACCTTCACGTCACTCGTCACGCCCTGTGGCAGGCCGCCGTCGTCGTTGGCCTCCCACCCGGCCTGCTGCACGTCGGTGATCGTCACTACGTGGCCGTCACGATCGCCGATCAATTCCGCGGCCCGCGCAAACGCCGTGCGGTAGCGCGTGCCTCCCGGTCCGGCCTGCAGGCCGTCGATGGCCGCGAGCACGGCGCCTCGATCGGTCGTCGCCGGCACGACCACGGTCGCGGCGTCTGCGAACGAGACGAGCGCCACCGCGTGCGAGCCCGGCGCGGCCTGGACCGCCTGCTTCGCGGCGGCGCGCGCCTGCGTCATCTGCCCCGGGGCCGACAGGCTCAGCGACGTGTCCACGGCCACCACCGTGATGGGCGCGGTCACCGAGGCGATGGCCCTCGCGACGTACGGCCTCGCAAACGAGACGGCGAGCAGCACGAGCGCGGCGACCCGCAACGCCAGCAGGATCAGTTCGCGCAGGCGGCGGCTCCGGTGCTGCTGCACGGGCGCCCTCGTCAGGAGCCGCACCGAGGGAAAGTCGATGACGACCTCGGTGCGCCGGCGGAACAGGTGCAGCGCGATGGGCACCGCGGCCGCGAGGGCGCCGATCAGGAACAGCGGCGAGAGGAAGGCGACACCGAACATCAGAGCACCCGGCGGCGGGTCATGAGGTACGACATCAGGCCCAGCTCGAGCGGCTTCGAGGTGTCGAGGAGGCAGTAATCGATGCCGGCCAGGCCGAGCTCCCGCTTGTAGTGCGCGATCATCGCCTGCATGCGCTCGAGGTAATCCTTCCGGATGACGGCCGGAATCGCGAGCACCTCTTCGGACGACTCCATGTCCCGGAACCGCGCCGCCTGTTCGAAGGGAAACTCGAGCTCGAAGGGATCGAGGATCTGGAACACGATCACGTCCGACCCATGGTGCCGGAAGTGCTTGAGCTCCTCGATGGCGCGCTCGGGTTCATCCAGCAAATCGGAAATCAGGACAACGAGGCCGCGCTTGCGGATGGCGAGGGCGAGATCGCGCAGCGGCTTCGCCACGTTCGTCCGGGCCCCCAGCGTGAGTCGCTCGAGCGCGACGAGCGTGGCGCGCAGGTGGCCCGACCGGCCGCTCGGCGGCAGGCGCGACACGATCTTCTCGTCAAAGGCGATCAGGCCGAACGCGTCGCGCTGCCGGTTCATCAGGTACGACAACGCGCCGGCCAGGTACGATCCGTATTCGACCTTGGTGACCCCGTGCGAGCCGTAGCCCATCGACGCGCTGACGTCGATCAGGATGTGGCACGTGAGGTTGGTCTCCTCCTCGAACTTCTTGACGAAATGACGATCCGACCGCGCGTAGATCTTCCAATCGAGCGTGGCGAGGTCGTCACCGGGCAGGTACTGCCGGTACTCCGCGAACTCGACGCTGAAGCCCTTGTAGGGGCTGCGATGCAGCCCCGTCAGGAAGCCCTCGACGATCGTCCTGACCTTGAGGTCGATCGTGCCCAGCCGCGCGACGATCGCCGGGTCGAGGTAACGCGCCTCGCCAGCCATGGGCCTAGAGTCCGCTCGGCGGGCGTGGTGACGGCGTCCACGAGTTGCTCGACGATCCGATCGGCGGTGACGCCCTCGGCCTCGGCGTAGAAGTTCGGCAGCACGCGGTGCCGCAGGATGGGCTTGGCCAGCGCCTGGACGTCCTTCACCGACACGTGGTGCCGTCCGTGCAGGAGGGCGCGCGCCTTGGCGCCGATGACGAGCGCGTGCGACGCGCGCAAGCCCGCGCCCCACTTCACCCACTTCTGGATGAAGTCGAGCTTCTGCCCGCGACCCGGCCGCGAGCTGTCGGTCAGGCGCACGGCATAGCGCACGACGTCCTCGGCCACGAGCACCTGGCGCACGTAATCCTGGATGAGGAGGATGTCCGGGCCGTCGAGCACGCGCTCGGGCGCCGGCCGCGACGTGCTCGTCGTGTGCGGTCACGACCTGCACCTCGTCGTCCTCGGACGAGGTAGTCATGACGACGTTGAACATGAAGCGATCGAGCTGCGCCTCGGGCAGCGGATAGGTGCCTTCCAGCTCGATCGGGTTCTGGGTGGCGAGCACGAAGAACGGCTTGTCCAGCGGGTAGGTGCGTCCGGCCGCGGTGACGTGGTACTCCTGCATCGCCTCGAGCAGCGCCGCCTGTGTCTTCGGCGGCGTGCGGTTGATCTCGTCGGCCAGCATGATCTGCGCGAAGATCGGCCCCTGGACGAATCGCAGCGCGCGGTGCCCGTGGTCCTCGTCGAGGATCTCGGTGCCGGTGATGTCGGCCGGCATCAGGTCCGGCGTGAACTGGATGCGCTTGAAGCTCGAGATGCAGGATCTGGGCGAGCGTCTTGACGAGCAGCGTCTTCGCCAGTCCGGGGACGCCGGTGATCAGGCAGTGCCCGCCGCAGAAGAGCGCCATGAGCACTTCATCAACGACCTCGTCCTGCCCGACAATGACCTTCCGTAATTCGTGAAGGATCTTCTGGCGGCTGTCGGCAACCTTCTCGGCCAGCCCGCCCACTTCGACGTCCGTCGTCCGCATGTCGTTCCTCGCTAGTGCGTCAGCGTGTAGGTCACTTCATTGATGAGCATCTGATAGGCCAGGGCCGTCCACTTGATGTAGCCCGGATACTCCTCGGCGTTCGACCACTCGACGCCGTCGCCCATGTCGGTGTTCCAGTTGATCAGCACCATCAGGCGGCCGTTGTCGTCCTCGATGCCGCGCAGGTGCGGCACGAACCCGCCCTTCTCCCAGGTCCGGCCGCTCAGGAACGAGCCGAGGCCGGGGATTTGGGGATACTTCTCGATACGGTAGAAGCTCGTGTAAATCGGATGCGGCGGCACCACCTCGACGATCTTCCGGTCCGGGAACACGCGCTTCAATTGCCGCACGAGCAGGTCCCACTCGTACGGGCCATGGAAATCGTCGAACGTGAGCGTGCCGCCGCGGAGCAGGAACTCGCGCAGGATCGGCACTTCGCTGTCGAGCAGCATCAGGTTGCTCGGTTCGACCATGTAGATCCATGGGTGCTGCCACAGGCGCTCGTCGTCGAGCGTGAGGACGATCGGGTCGCCGACGTCGATCGCGGTCACGGCCTTGAGACGGCGCGAAAGGTTCTGCTCGGCGGCGGGCCCGTCGATCGCCCAGGGATCATCCCAGTACGCGAGCTGGCCCTTGCCCCGGCCGTTCACCCCGCCCTCTTCGTCCCAGGAGTGGTACTTGATGCGCACGAACGTCCACTGCAGGCCGGCAAAGCGGTCGCCGCCCACGACGGGCACCTGCGCGATCGTCCCTGGCGCGAACCACGCGAGCAGGGCCGCGACGACCACGAACTTCTTCATCTGCCCCCGGCGGTCAGCTTCAACAGGAGGTCCTGCGCGCGCGTGTAGGTGGGCGCGAGCTCGAGGGCGGCCAGCGCCTGCTTCTTCGCCTCGTCGCGCTGCCCCGCCTGCGCCAGCGCCTCGGCGAGATCGGCGTGGGCGCCGGCCTTGTCGAGCGGCCCGGCGGCAAGGGCCACGCGGAACATGCGGATGGCCTCGGCCGTCTGCCCCCCGGTGAGCGCCAGGCGTCCGAGCGACGAGTGCGCGGGCGCGTCGAAGGGGTCCACCGCCACCTGCCGCCTGAGGGCGGCCTGCAGGCGGGCCGGCTCGCGGGTCCCGTCGATCAGGCCGGCGAGCTTGCGCGCCGACGCCACGTCCGTGTTGTCGTGCGTCGTCAGGATGTCCAGCGCGCGGGCGGCGCGGACCTTGTCGCCCTTCGCCAGCGCGATTTCGGCGATCATCCCCTGCGGGCTGCCCTCGCCAATCGCGTTCGGCACGAGCGCGGCGGCGCGCTCGAACGCCGCC
This sequence comes from uncultured Acidobacteriota bacterium, assembly GCA_963839865.1. Lineage (GTDB taxonomy): Bacteria > Acidobacteriota > Vicinamibacteria > Vicinamibacterales > UBA2999 > 12-FULL-67-14b. The sequence goes on along the minus strand of CAWIWS010000029.1, from coordinate 93,370 downwards.
ATGGCGGCGTCGGGACTCCCCTCGCGCAGCGCCTCGCCAAGGGCCATTTGCGCGGGGTAGCTGCCGGGGTTCGCCGACGCGATCGCCTGAAGGCGATCGAGCGGCAGGTCCGGCTTGAGGCCCTCGGGGACCGCCAGCGCCTTGCGCAACGTGCCGTAGCGTCCCTCGACGAAGCCGTCGAAGGTCTTCTGCAGCGCGTCGATGTCCACGCCGAGCACCTTCCGGATCGCTTCCTCGGTGTCGATGCCGCCGGCGTAGGACTGCACCAGCGCCTTCAGCTTCGGCTGGCCGTAGACTTCGACGATGTGCTCCACGACGAGGGAAGCCTCGAAGTAAGCCAGCGAGATCGTCTGGGGATTGGTGAAGCCCGCGTTCAGGTCTCGCAGCTTCATCACCTGCCCGCGGTCGATCGCCTGGGCAAAGGGAATGTCCATCTCGCGGCCCCATTCGGCGCGGGCGCGCTTCTCCTCGAACACCGAGATGCCTTCGGTGAGCCACCGGGGAATGCGCTGGTCCGACAACTGCAACGTGATCACGTGCGCGAGCTCGTGCCAGAGCGTCACGCCCCAATTGAACTCGCCGGGCGGGCGCGCCTTCGGTGAATCGAGCGTGACGACACGGCCAAAGCACGCGCCGAGCGCGCCCAGCATCCCGGGCAGGCCGAGCGTGCGCACCGCGAAGTCGTCGTGGCGCGGGAACATCTCCACGAGAATCGGGCCGGTCGGCGTGAACTCCCACCGCTTGCTGAGCGCGTCAAGCGCCTCGCGCGCGAGCTGGGGCGCATATTGCCGCATCACCGCGGCCTCGTCGGGATGCAGGCGAATCACCATGTCGCCTTCGCGCACCGTGTCGAACGGTTCGAGCGTGTCGAGCAGCCCGAGGAGGTTGTAGGTGACGACGTCGTACGGGTCCGTCTTGAAGGCCGTTTCCAGGGCGCGACGCGCGTTGCGCTCGTCGCCCGACCGCATCAGGTGCGCGCCGAGGTCGGCATAGGCGCGGGCGTTGTCGCGATCGAGCGCGATGGCCTTGCGGACCTGCTCGGCCGCCTCGTCGAAGCGATACGCGCGCGCGGTCACCGCCCCCACTTCGCGATAGAGCTCGCCGTAGGTGGGATGAATCTTCAAGGCCGCGGCCGCCGTGTCCTGGTATTCCTGCGTCTGGCCGTCGACGTACGCGAGCGCCGCCTTCATCGAGAGCGCCTCGAGGCTGCGCGGGTTGAGCGCGAGGGCGCTCGCGATCGACTCGCGGGCCTCCGCCTTCTTGTCCCGATCGATCGCCATCTCGGCGAGGAACAGGTGCGCGCCGATGTCCGACGGATTGACTTTCAGCGCCTGCTGCGCGAACTGCACCGCCTTCGGCGGGTTGTCGTCGCTCAGCGCGCGGGCCATGCCCAGCTGCGCCGGGCCGTAACCGGGATCGGCCTTGAGCGCGTCCTGGAACGATTGCGAGGCGTCCTTGCGGTTGTACTTCTCGAGGAACAACTCGCCCCATTCGGTGTTCGCCACCACGTCGTTGGGCGACTGCGCCACGGCCTCGCGGAAGAAATTGTTGGCGTCCTCGAAACGGCCCAGCGCGCGCGCCGCGCGCCCCACGCGGACGTAGTCGCGCGCCGACGGGTTCCGCAGGTCGCTCATCAGGACGAGTTGGAGGGTGCGCCGCGCCTCGGTGCGGCGCCCGACGATGAGTTGCAGCAGGCCGGTCTCGAGCGCCGCGTCGCCGACGGGGTTGGCCGCCACGATTGGCTGCAGCAGCGCCTCGGCACGCGCGTAGTCGCCGTGGGCCGCCACGGCCCGGGCTCGCAGGACGGCGAGGGCTTCGTCGTTCGGCAACGGCTGCGCGAGCTTCTCTACCTCGTCGTACCGCCCGGCACGCCAGGCCTTTTCGGCCGCGGCGCGGACGCCGGCCGCGCCCGTGCCCTGCTCGGCGCTCGCGGGCCGGCACAGCCCCGCCACGAGCGTGAACGCCACAATCACCACCCACACGCGACTGGTCGGCATCTTGTTCGGAGTATACCGTGGGGATACCAGTCTCCGGACCGGCTTCCCTGTGTGTTCAGACGCTCGACAAGGGCTTGGGGACTTGCTCGGGGGACTTAGGGGCTTAGGGACTTAGGGACTTAGGGACTTAGGGGCTTAAGGCCCTGAGCCCTCTGAATCAGTACAACGGCCGCCAGGTGAAGAACATCACCGCCACGAATCCCTGCAGGCACGCGAAGACGGCGATCCACGCGGCGCGATGGCGCGCCGGCACCGCGGCGCCCATCCAGAGGAACGCCGGAAACAGCACCGACGTCACGCGGCCCATCGACAGCAGGCCACCCGCGGCGATCGGCGGCAGCACGTTCACGAGCAGCAGGGCCGCGTACGGGAGGCCGAACCGCCGATACACCGGCCACGCGACGCCCAGCGCGAAGAGCACGGCCAACGCGTAGACGAAGTCGATCGTCTGTGTCGAGGCGTACCCATACAGCCCGTTGTTGGCAATGAAGCCGACACGATCGATGACGACATTATCGAGGCTGCGATACACGCGTCCCCAGGCCGCGTTCTGCATCGTCCACTGCAGGGGATTGCCGGTGAGGTCGTAGATGAACGCGGAGAACGCGAGCATGCCGAACCCTGAGGCCGACGCCGAGGCCACGCGAGCGGCGATCCGCGGCCAACCCATGCGCGGCGGCAGCGTCGGCCCCCATTGGCGTGACTCCCACAACGGACCAATCGCCATCAAGCCGAGCACCACGGAGAGAAAGCAGCCGTTGGGCCGCGTCAACCCCGCGACGAAGCCCCACGCCGCCGCCGGCCACAATTGCTCGCGCCGGAAATGATAGACGGCCGCGACGATCGTGAGCAGGAACAACCCCTCGGTGTACGCCGCGCTGAAGAAGACCGCGAATGGGTACGCCGCGAGCAGCACGACGCTGGTGATCGCGCGCTCTTCATCGCCAATCTCGAGGCGCGCGAGGCGCAGGAAATACCCGAGGGCCATGAAGAACGCGACGAGCGAAATCCCGACGCCCACCCACAGCGGCTGCCGCGCAAAGAGCGGCGACAGGAACCGCACGAGCATGGGATAGGCCGGGAAGAACGCGATGTTCTGCTGCACGTGCGGCGGCGACGCCGGGTTCCACTGGTAGCCGTCGATGGCGATCCCCAGGTACCACCCGGTATCCCATCGCGACGGCAGATCGAGGAAGGCGTTGTCGTAGAGGCTCCAGCGCGTGGCGGCCTCGGGGGGGAACCCGATCAGGATCGTGGCGAGAAACCCCACCGCCAACACGCCCGCGCGCGTGGCGAGATGAATCGGCAGCACGACGCGCGTGTCCGGGCGTTTCCACCACGACACGACTGCGGTCACCACGTGCTGGGGCAGCGGGTGCCGCCGCACCAACGCGTGACGCGCGAGCAGGATCAGCGCGGCCGCGACCGCGGGCCGGAACCAGTCGGTCACCGACAACCGGCCGGCCACGGTGACGATGCGGAAGCCGCCGAAGACCGCCACCGACACCGCGAGCAACGCAAAGAACAGCGTGAGCACGTCCAGCGCGACGGCCCACCTCGGAAGTTTCACGCCGCTATTGTAGGGCACCCGTCCGCCCCAGCGCGCGGTCCTCGACCCGAATCCGCGCGCGGATCAGCCATCCGAAGCCCACGAGGGCAAGCGCGCCGGTGACCGGCGCTCCCACCGTCGCCGCCGCGCCGAGCAACTCGCCCATGACGGCGACGTAGTTTGGATGGTTGACGACGCGATACGGCCCGGCGGCGACGAGCGGGGCGCCGGGCAACACGAGCACGCGAAACGACCATCTCGGCCCCAGCGTCGAGATGGCCCAGACCTTGAGGGCCTTCGCGACGCCGAAGATCGCGAGGCCGGCGACCAGCATCGTCGCGGTGGACGGGCCGCGCCAGGCGCCTTCCATCGCCATCGCGACGAAGCAGCACGGGTAAGCCACCCGCATCACGCGATACACGTCGTCCGCAGGTTCGACGGCGCCCTGCTTGCGGAGCTGCGCTTCGTTGAACGACGACAACACCGCCTCCCCGGCCATCATCGCGAGCGCGGCCAGGAGGGTGATGCCAGCAATGGCCACCGCGGGCGGGATCGACATCAGTGCCGGGCTCCGACGTCCCCGGCGTAGCGGATGACGTGTTGAAAGAGCGACGGCGCGCGCCGGGCGGCGAACGCGCCGGCGCCGACGCCGCTCGGCGAGGCCACCAGCGAGCGCAGCGAGCGATTGAAACGCCACTTGTAGCGAAAGGCCCCGCGTCGCCGCGCCAGCAAGTCCACGTGGGCGCGCGCGATCGGCACGCGGCCCGCGAGCACGTCCAGGGCGATCGCCGCCGCCATCTCGGCGCCGAGCAGCGCCAGGCGCAACCCGTCGCCCGTCATCGGATCGATGAAGCCGGCCGCATCCCCGGCCAGCAACAGCCCGGGCTCCCCGGCCGCGTCGGCGTCAACCGCCATCGGCCCCAGCATCACCGCGGGGGCGATCGCGCGGGCCCGTTCGAACCGCGGCGCGAGGTCGCGATCGGCACGCAAGCGTTGCATCAGCAGGTCGTCGGGCTTGGCGATGGGTCCGTCTCCCGGCCGGTGCGGCACGACGAGGCACGCGTTCGCGAGTCCGCCGGGAACCGGCGCGACGCCAATGTAATGCCCGTCGCGAATGTGCATCTCACCGAGGGTGGTGAGGCCGGTCACACCGGTGAAGTAGGCCCCGATGGCCCATCGCCTGGGACGCCGGGGCTGGTGCGCCAGGTGGCGCCCGAACGCGAGGCCGGACCGGCGGCCGTCGGCGCCCACCACCAGCGCCGCGCGGTGCGCGAGCGAACGTCCATCCCGTCCTTGCACGAGCAGGCCGTCAATCACGCCGCTCTCCGTCGTGATCCCCTTGACCGCCACGCCCTCCTCGACCTGCGCGCCCGCGGCTTCCGCCTGCGACAGGAGCCACCGGTCGAGCACGGCGCGCGTCACCGCGCGGCCGGCGATGCCCGCGCCGTAACGGCCCTCGACGCGCGCGCCGCCGGGGCCGGTCAGGATCATGCCGTCGATCGGATCGCTGTCGCGCAGGAGACCGGTCATGTCGACGTGCCGGGCGAGCACGTCGAGCGCGCCCGGATTGAGGGTGTCCCCGCACAACTTGTGGCGGGGAAATCGCGCCCGCTCGAACACGCGCACGCGGGCGCCCGCCCGGGCGAGCACGATGGCCGCCATCGCCCCGGCGGGGCCGCCCCCGGCAATCACCACGTCATCCATCGGCGCGGCCCAGCACCAGAGCGCTGTTCTTGGAGCCGAAGCCCAGGCAGTTGCAGAGCGCCGCCGCCGGCTGCGCGGCCCGGCCTTCGTTGGGAATGAAGTCCAGGTCGCAGGCCGGGTCGGGATCGTGCAGGTTGATCGTCGGCGGCAGGTAGCCACGCGAGAGCGCGAGGGCGGTGGCCACCACGCCGGCCGCGCCGCTCGCGCCCTGCGGATGGCCGATCATCGACTTGGTCGACGACCCGGGGACCCGATCGGCGAGAGGGCCGAACGCAAGGCGCGTGCAGCGGGCCTCGATGGCGTCGTTCAGCTGCGTCGAGGTGCCGTGATAGTTGATGTAACCGATCTCCTCGATGGCGCGGCCCGACCGGTCGATAGCGGTGCGCATGCACCGCACGATCTCGGCGCCGTCCGGATCCATCTGCACGCGGTGGTACGCGTCGCACGTGGAAGCGTAGCCGTCGATCGTCGCGTAGATGCGGGCGCCGCGCGCGCGGGCTCGGCCTTCGAGCTCGAGCGCGAGCATCCAGGCGCCCTCTCCGAGCACGAACCCGTCACGGCCGCGATCGAACGGGCGCGACGCCTCGGCGGGGCGATCGTTGTAGTGCGTGGAGACGGCGCGCATCCGCGAGAAACCGAAGATCATGCCGGGCAGCACGCACCCGTCCGCGCCGCCGGACAGCAGCACCTCGCACTCGCCGGACCGCAGCAGCGCCGACGCGTAGCCAAGGGCATCGGTGGAGCTCGTGCAGCCCGTGGAGAGCACGTGGCTCACGCCGCGCAGCCCGAGCGCGATGGAGATCTCGCTCGACACCATCCCGCAGATGCCGAGCGCGATGGCGTAGGGCGACACGTGTTGCCCGCCCGTGGTGAAGAAGTCCCGATACTGCTGCTCGCCGATGTCGATGCCGCCGCCGCCGCTGCCGATGATCACGCCCGCGTCCGGCTCCCCGAAGGCGAGGCCCGCGTCGTGCCACGCTTCGCGCGCCGCCACGACCCCGAAGAGGGCCGCCCGCGAGTACCGCTTCGGATCGGCGCGCGTCTCGCGCGCTCCCAGTTCGCCCGACAGTGGCATCGCCGCCGAGATGTCCACGGGCGGCACCGGCGCCGCCACGCGGCACGGGTAGGACGAGACGTCGAACTCGGTGATCGCCCGCGTGCCGCTCCGCCCCTGCCGCACGGCGTCCCAATAGGTCTCCCGCCCCACGCCAAACGCAGAGACGACGCCGATGCCGGTGATGGCGATCCTGGGTGCGCTCACAAACCTCCCTATAATAGCCCCCGTGCGCAGCGCCTTCGCGTGGCTCGGCGGCGTCCTGTTCGTCGCGTCGCTCGCCTCATTCGCCGTGGTCTACGGCATTTCCTTCAGCGAACCCGCGCCCGACGGCGCGGACGCCCTGGTCGCCACGCTCGCGGATGTGACGCTCTTCTCAATCTTCGCGTTGCATCACAGCGTGATGGCCCGCACCGGGGCCAGGGCGTGGATCGCGCGCGCGGTGCCGTGCGACCTGGAGCGCAGTGTCTACGTGTGGATCGCGAGCCTGCTGTTCCTCGCGGTCTGCTGGCTGTGGAGGCCGCTGCCGGGCATCCTGTGGTGGGCCGACGGCCCCGTCGAGTGGATGCTGAGCGCGGCGCAGTTGCTGGGCCTATGGCTGACGTTTCGCGCGGCAGGCATGCTCGATCCCCTCGAACTGGCGGGCATCCGCCAGCTGTCGGGCCGCATGCGCCCCGTGGAATTCAAGGCGACCGGACCTTTCGGCCTGGTCCGTCACCCGATCTACCTCGGGTGGCTGCTCATCGTCTTTGGCACGCCGATGATGACCATGAGCCGGTTGCTGTTCGCGGTCGTCAGTTCCGCGTACCTGGTCCTGGCGATTCCGTGGGAAGAAGCGTCGCTGGTGGCGGCGTTCGGCGAGCAGTACCCGCAGGTACCAGCGGCAGGTGCGGTGGCGCCTGCTGCCCGGCGTCTGGTAACGCCTAGCCCTTCCACCCACGCGACGGACGCGTGAAGCGCGCGGGCAACTTGGCCAGCGCCGCCGCGTCGATTGGCTTCGCGGTCTCGGCACCGCCGACTCCCGACTCCCGACTCCCGACTCCCGGCTCTTCGTCCTCCACGTCCTTCGGCAGCCCGTCGAGCTGGTCGGTGAAGAGGAGCGAGTGCATCGAGGGAATCTCGAACTTCTTGCCGCACGTCTTGCAGACGACCTCGTCGTCCAGGCGCAACAGGTGGTCGCGCAGTTTGTCGAACTTCGCGCGGTCGCGGTCGTCGGCGCCTTGCGGGGCCCGGTCCTTCTTCACGCGGCGCACCCAGCGGATGGTGTACTCGTTGGTGCGCTTGCATCGCGGGCACGGATACTTCGCCGGACGTGTTTCCGGTCGCTCGCTGAAGAAAGCTCGTTCGTCTAAGGACACCCCCCGATTGTATCCGTGATCGCGGCTAAACTGGATTTCAGTGACGATCGTCTTTTACGTGTCGGGCCACGGGTTCGGCCACGCCTCCCGCTCCATCGAAGTCATCAACGCCCTCGCCAACCTCGACCCCGACCTGACCATCGTCGTGCGCTCGCAAGTGGCGCCGTGGCTCTTCGCCCGCACCGCGCGGCCGGGCGTGCGGCTCGAGCCGGTCGAGACCGACACGGGCGTTGTCCAGATTGACAGCCTGCATCCCGATGAAGCCGCGACGCTCCTCGCGGCCCGCGCCTTCATGCGCGGCCTGCCCGCCCGCGCCCGCGCCGAGTCGGCGCGGCTGCGCGAGCTCGGGGCCTCGCTTGTCGTCTCCGACATTCCCGCGCTCGGCATCGCGGCGGCGGCCGGGGCCGGCCTCCCCGCGATCGCGCTCGGCAACTTCACGTGGGACTGGATCTACGCCGGCTACGAAGGCGGACAGGACGTGGCGGAGGCCGTGGGGCGGGAATACACGCGGACGACGCTCGCGCTGCGGCTGCCGATGTGGGGCGGATTCGCCACGATGCCGGACGTGCGCGACCTGCCGTTCGTGGCGCGGCGATCGACGAAGGATCCGGACGACGTGCGCGAGGCGTTCGGCTTTCCGCGACGCGAGCCGCTCGCCCTCGTCTCGTTTGGCGGCTACGGCCTCGACACCCTCGACCTCGACGCGCTCGGCACGCTCGAAGGGTATCGGGTGATCGTCGGCCGGGGAGTGCCGCGCACGGGCCGCGCGCTCATTCCGTTCGACGAAGGCGCGATGTACGCGCAGGGCTTCCGCTATGAAGACCTGGTGCGCGCGGTTGACGTCGTGGTGTCCAAGCCGGGCTACGGGATCATCGCGGAGTGCATCGCCAACGACACGGCCCTGCTCTACACCTCGCGCGGACACTTCGTGGAGTACGACGTGCTCGTCGCGGCGATGCCCCGGTTCCTCCGTTGCGGGTTCATCGACCATGCCGATCTTTTCAGCGGCCGGTGGACGCCGCACCTGGATGCGGTGGTCTCGCAGCCCGCGCCGGCGGAGCAACCGGCCGTGAACGGCGCGGAAGTCGCCGCGGAGATTCTCTGGAACATGGCAAAGGACTAGATGGACGCACCACCACTCAATATCGACCCGACCTGGGAGGCCTTCTGGCCGTTTCCGGCGCTCGTCGAGGGCCGGTCCTTCATCTCGGGCCGGCAGGCCGGGGACCGGATGCGCGTCGCGTACTTTCGCCGGGCCGATGACGACCGGCTGCTCGCGCGCGCGTGGTTCGGCCCGGGCGCCGAGGGCCCGCCGTCGCACGCGCACGGCGGCGCGATCGCGGCCGTGCTCGACGAAGCCATGGGCGGCGCGTGCTGGATGCACGGCCACGCGGTGCTCGCGGCCCGGCTGACCGTCACCTACCTGCGGCCCGTGCCGCTCGGCACCGACGCCACCGTGGAGGCGTGGATTGATCTCGTGGAGGGCCGGAAGATCTCGGCGCGGGCGCGCATGCTCGACGCGGACGGCCGCGCCTTCGCAGAAGCCGATGGCCTGTTCGTGGTGGTGAAGGCGGAAGCCTTAGCGGCGCTTGACCGGAGCGGGTTTCCCGGCCGCTGAGCCCGGTCCCTTGGTCGCGCGGTACACGAACGCCGGCGGGACGTTGCCCCAGACGATTGGCGTCGTCGTCACGTCGCCGAACTCAGCCCGCAGGCGCCGACGGAACCGGCGGCCACCCGGGAACAGCAGGCCGCCGACATAGGCAAACGTGACCAGCCGCCCGCCCGGCGCCAGCACGTCGTCGAGCGCGGCGAGCAGGTCGTCCTGCAGCTGGCCGGAAAACGCGGTGAACGGCAGGCCCGACACGATGCAGTCGCAGCTGGTCTGGCCGTGCGACTCGAGCCACTGCCGGATGGCGACGGCGGAATCATGATGCACGGGCACGTCGGGATGCCGGCCCTTGAGGCCTTCGACGAACGCGGCGTTCGCCTCGATGGCGAGGAACGTCGCGCCGGGCTGGAGCTTGCGCTTGATGGCCGTGGTGATGACGCCCGTGCCCGGGCCCAGCTCCACGACGACACGCGCGCGCTCCACTTCGCCCGCGGCGGTGATGCAATCAGCCAGCTCCGCGGAGCTTGGCGCGACGGCGCCCACCGCGTTCGGCTTCCGGAGAAACTGCCCGAGCAAATGGAGGTTGTCCCTGATGGCTCCTCTGTGGCGCGGCTCGCGTGTGCAGATGTCGTCCGGCGGCATTGGGGAGAGATACGGGAGTCCGCGCTGGCAGGCTCACGGGCGCTCGCCGGGGCGACGGCGCGCGTGGCGGCGGGCCTAGGGTTTGATGATGGTGACGAGGGACCAGATCCGCGGGAGGTTGACCTTCTCGATCGAGACCGGCTCGAGTTCCGCCTGCGCCAGGAACGCGGGCAGGTCCAGGTCGGCCTTGAACCCCAAGTGAACAGTCATGGGTGAAATGGCGCGCTCGAGAAACGCGCCGATCGGATTCGAACTCCGGAAATGATTGAGGATCACCAGCCGGCCGCCCGGCTTGCACACGCGAAACATCTCGCGCGCCACCGTCACCGGATCCGGGACCACGCTGATCACGTACGGCGCGCAGACCGCGTCGAAGCTGTTGTCGGGAAACGCGAGATCCTCGGCGTTCATCTCGTGCACGCGGCAGTGATGGAGGCCCTCCTCCTCGATGCGGGCGCGGGCCTTGTCGAGCATCTTGCTCGACAGGTCGATGCCCGTGACGCGGCAGGCGCGGGGATAGAGCGAGAAGTTGATGCCGGTGCCGACGCCCACTTCGAGGACCTCGGCGCCGGGGGCCAGGGCCATCTTCTTGATGGCTTCGAGGCGGCCGTGATGCAGCGTGGGACCGAAGGTGTAGTCGTAGACGTGGGCCAGGTTCTCGTACACCTTGGCCACGAAGTCATTTTCGACGACCGTTACGGAGAGGGCGCGGGTCGCGGCGTCGCCGCGGGCCGTCGGATGTTCAAATAACGCCATGTTCGCAGCCTCCCCAACAGGAACCGGACTATACCACGTCAAGCACAGCCAGGGCGGCGTCGAGCCGGCCTGAGGGGGACGAGATCTGCACGCCCGCGGCCATGCCCTTGAGGGCACCGACGAGCTCGCGGGCGATGGCCACGCCTTCGGCGGCGGCCGCCGAGGGCGTCTGCGCACGCCGCATGCGCTCGACGAGCGCGTCGGGCACCGTGACCCCGGGCACTTCGTTGGCCATGAATTCCGCGTTCAGCGCGCTCTCGAACGGCCACACGCCCACGATGATCGGCAGGCCCAGGCCCTGGACGCGCGCCAGGAACCGCTCGAACGTCGCCACGTCGAACACGGGGCGGGTGACGGCGAATTCCGCGCCGGCTTCCACCTTGAATTCGAGGCGTCTCATCTCCTGATCGAGATCGCGCGACGGGTTCACCATCACGCCGGTGTGAAACGACGTCGGCGCGCCGATCGACTGGCCGCTGATGTCGAGGCCGTGATTGAGGCGCGTGATCACGTTCGTCAACCCGATGGAGTCCACGTCGAACACGGCGGTGGCGTCGGGGATGTCCCCGAGCTTGCGCACGTCGCCCGTGATGCCGAGCAGGTTGCGCAGGCCCATCGCATGCGCTCCGAGCAGGTCCGACTGAATGCCCAGGAGGTTGCGATCGCGACACGAATACTGCAGCAGGACCTCGACCGACGCGTGCTGCTGCACGAGCACGGCGAGCGAGAGCGCGCTCATGCGCGCCCCCGACCGCGGGCCGTCGGGCACGGTCACCACGTCCACGCCGCGCGCCGCCAGCCGCGTGGCGTCGGCCAGCGCGCGCTCGGGCTCGTGCCCGCGGGGCGGAATCAACTCGATCGCCGTCACGAACGCGCCGGCCGCCAGCTTGCGGGCCATCGCCGACTTCTGCGCCGTCGGCACCGCCGGCTGCGCGTTGGGCTGGCTCGCCACCGGCGTGCGCACCACCGCGCCGCCGTCGTGGTGGTGCGCGAGCCCGGGCGCCATCGACTTGGCCGCCAGCGCGATCTGGCGGATGTGCTCAGGGGTCGTGCCGCAGCACCCGCCCACGAGGCGGACGCCCGACGCGATGAAGCGCCGCGCGTAGGACGCCATGTACTCGGGTGAGCAGAGATAGAGGTTGCGGCCCTCGATGTCGCGCGGCTTGCCGGCGTTGGGCTGCGCCGACAGCCACACGTCGGTGACCTCGCCGATGCGTTCCACCGTCTCGAGCATCGGCGCGGGCCCCACGCTGCAATTGACGCCCACGACCTGCGCGCCGAGCGCGACGAGGGCCGGGGCAAACTGCTCGGGCGGCGCGCCGTCGAGACTCGCGCCGTCTTCCTCCGTGGTCATCTGCGCCACGATGGGCAGGTCGCACACGCGGCGCACGGCCGCGATGGCCGCGCCGATCTCGTTCAAGTCGCGGAAGGTCTCGAGGATGAAGAGGTCCACGCCGCCCTCGACGAGCGCGCGCGCCTGCTCCTCGAACATCGTGCCGGCTTCGTCCACGCCGGTCTTGCCCCACGGCTCGATGCGGACGCCCAGCGGGCCGATGGCGCCGGCCACGTACGCCGTCTCGCTCCCCGACCGCGTCACCGCCTGCCGCGCGAGCCGCGCGCCGGCCAGGTTGATCGCGTGCACCTGGTCGCCGAGCCCGAACGCGCGCAGCTTCATGCGGTTGGCGCCGAAGGTGTTGCTCTCGATGACGTCGGCGCCCGCGCGCAGGTACTCCTGGTGGACGTCGACGACGAGCTCGGGCTGCGACACGTTGAGGGACTCGAAGCAGCGGTTGATGAACACGCCCTTCCCGTACAGCATCGTCCCCATCGCGCCGTCGCACACGAGGACGCGCTCCTCAAGCGCAGCAAGAAATGGTTTCAAGTCGTGCGGCTTAGCGCCCGGCGAGGGGCGCCTTCTGGTCAGCGGCCGCCGGGACGAGGAGCTCGGTCTTGTCCCAGATGAAGTCTTCCTTGCTGTAGACGGCCAGCTCGTAGTCCTTGCCCATGAAGATCGCCGACACCGGGCACGCCTCTTCGCAGTAGCCGCAGAAGATGCAGCGCGTCTTGTGGATCTGGTAGGTCGAGGCGTACCGGGGACCGGCCATCACCGTGCCGTCGTTCTCGGCCGCCTCGAGATAAATCGCGTCGGCCGGGCAGGCCACGGCGCAGAGGCCGCAGGCCACGCACTTTTCGAGTCCGTTCTCGTCGCGCATCAGCACTTGCTTGCCCCGATACCGGGGAAACATGGGCATCTTCTGGTCGGGATAGTTGACCGTGATGGGGTTCCGGAACAGGTGCTTGAACGTGAGCGCAAAGCCCTCAACGAGCGGACGGATCATGGTGGAAATGATACCATTTTGGGGCTCTGCTTCAGGAACCCAAATTCTTATCCGCCGGACAGTTTCTCCTGACGACGCTCGTCGTCAAGCTGGCGGTGATGGCCGCCCTGGCGACGATGCTCGCCCGGTACCGGCGGTTCCGCCACATCCTGATCTTCGAGCAACGGAACTGGCCGGATCGGCTGGTGTTCGCTCTCGGCCTCGCCCTGCCTCTCACCGCGGGGGTCACCTCGCGCCTGCTGATCAACTACGACGCCGCGGACCTCATGCTCGAAGGCGCGCTCCTCGCCGGCCTCATCGCGGGGCCGTACACCGGCGCGCTGGTCGGCGCGATGATGGCCCTGCCGGCCCTGGCCTTCGGCGAATACGGCGCCCTCCCCTTCGCGGTGGGGTGCGGCTTCGCGGGAGGCGGGTTGCGCGAGGCGTGCCCCAAGGAAGACATCTGGAACTTCTCGCCGTTCATCTTCTTCAGCCTGCATCGCCACCTGTGGCGGATGGTCCGCGGCTTCGAGGTCAACTGGCAGGTGCTGCTGCTGCTCCTGACCGTGGGCCTGGAAGTGATCCGCCAGGCGGTCGGCGGGCGTTTCGGCGTGCACCGCCTCTTCTACCTCTCGAGCCCCACGCTCTGGCCCATGACGCTCGTATACGTCGCGACGGTCCTCACCGTCTCGACGCCGATCAAGATCTGGAACAACGCGCGCATCGAGCACCGCCTGCAGGAACAGGAGAAGCTGCTCCTGGCCGCGAAGGTCGAAGCGCTCAAGAGCCAGATCAACCCGCATTTCCTCTTCAACACGCTGACCTCGGTCTCGTCGCTGATCCGGTCGCAGCCGGAGACGGCGCGCGCGGTCATCCACAAGCTGTCGGGCCTGCTGCGCAAGTTGATGCGCAGCCAGGAGCAGTTCGTCACCCTGCGCGAGGAGATCGAAGCCATCGACGAGTACCTGGACATCGAGGTGATTCGCTTCGGCCCGCGCCTGACCGTGAAGAAAGCCATCGCGCCCGATACACTGGACGCGATCGTGCCGAGCCTCCTGCTGCAGCCTCTCGTCGAAAACTGCATCAAGCACGGCTTCGCGCGCAAGGTCGGCCCGGGAACCATCACGCTGCGCAGCTGGCGTGAGCGTGGCACGGTCATCATCGAAGTCGAAGACGACGGCCTCGGCATTTCCGAGGAGCGGCTGCAAGGCGCCCTGACGAGCGGCATCGGGCTGAGCAACGTGCATGAGAGGATCCGCGTCCTGTACGGCTCCACCGGCCGCCTGGCGCTGACGGGCGCCCCCGGCAAGGGCGCCCTGGCCCGCGTCGAGATTCCGATGGGCGCCACCATCGAACGCATCACCGCATGAGCCCCACCTCAAGCCCCAAGCCGCAAGCCGCAGGCCCCGCGCTGACCGCCGTCGTCGCCGACGACGAGCAGCTGGCACGGGACGAGTTGTGCTTCCTCCTCGGTGAGGTCGATGGCATCGAGGTCGTCGGCCAGGCGGCCCACGGCGAAGAGGCCCTGGAGCAAATCGCCCGCCTCGAGCCGGACGTGGCGTTTCTCGACGTGCAGATGCCGGGGCTCACCGGGTTCGAGGTCGCGCGGCGTCTCCTCGAGTTGGGAACCGATCTGGGGGTCATCTTCGTCACTGCTTATGACCGGCGCGCGATCGAGGCGTTCGAGGTCAATGCCGTCGATTACCTGCTGAAGCCGGTGGATGCCGCCCGTTTGGCGCAGGCGGTGGCCCGTGCCCGGAAACGCCGGGGCGACCAGCAGCCGCTGGCCGGCCAGCTGGACCAGCTCGTGCGGCTCATGGCGGGCCAGAAAGGCCGCCGGGACCAGATCGCCGTCAAAACGAATGACCGCTTTGTCCTCGTCCAGGCCGACGACATCATCCATGCGTCGCTCGTCGAGGATTCGATTACTATTGTGACAGGGCAGGTTTCTGGCACGTCCAACGACCGGACCCTGGATGAGTTGCAGGCCCGGCTCGACCCGGACGTGTTCTGGCGGGTCCACCGGTCGCATCTCGTCAACATCAACAAGGTGAAGGAGATCGTGCCTTGGTTCAGCAGGAACTACATCCTCAGGATGACGGACGCGAAGGGGACGGAAATACCGGTCAGCCGATCGCAGACTCGGCGTCTTCGGGATTACCTGAAGCTGTAGTCTTCGCGGACCCGGGCGACGAGACCTCGGCGGTTGCCGAGGCGCACGTTCCGGTGGCGCACGCCGCCCTGCCGGAGCCGCCGATGCCCGGCGCGATGGCCCTCGACAGCGCGGCCATCACCCGGCGCCGGCTCGAGTTGTTCCGCGACGAATTCTTCGCGTGGGTCCGCACGCTCGCGTCGGCCGCGGTCTACGCCACCCTGATCGTGACGTTCGGCTTCCAGGTCGCCCGAGTCGAGGGCCAGAGCATGGCGCCCACGCTGGCCGACCAGGACCGCCTGATCGTCAACAAGCTCCGGTATCGGCTCACGGCGCCGCAGCGCGGCGACATCGTGATGCTGTACTACCCGCTGAACCCCGACAAGTCGTTCGTCAAGCGCGTCATCGCCGAAGAGGGCGACACGGTGCGGGTCGTGGACGGCCGCGTCTACGTCAACGACGTGCCGATGCGCGACGACTTCGTGCCCGCCGAGTACCGCAGCCACGACGACTGGGGCCCGCAGGTCATTCCCGAGGGGTACTACTTCGTGATGGGCGATCACCGGAACAACAGCTCCGACAGCCGTCACTGGGGCTTCGTGCCGAAGAAGTACATCATCGGGAAGGTCCAGGTTCGCTGGTGGCCGGTCCCGCACGCCACGATCTTCTAGCGTGCACGAGCGCTACGTTCGGGTTTCCCGGGTCCTCGTTCAAGTCTTCTTCCTGAACTTGCTGGTGGCGGTGTCCAAGATTGCCTTGGGCTACGCCACCGGCGCCGTCAGCATTCTCTCCGACGGGTTCCACTCCCTCACCGACACCGCCTCCAACGTCGTCGCGCTCGTCGGCGTCCGCATCGCCAGCCAGCCGCCCGACGAGGACCACCCGTACGGCCATCGCAAGTTCGAGACGATGGCGTCGGTCGGGATCCTGATCTTCCTGATCCTCGTGCTGCTGCAGGTCGTCAACGCCGCGGTCGACCGCTTTCGGACCGGCGGCGCGCCCACGGTCGAGGCCCTCAGCTTCGTCGTCATGGGCGGCACGTTCCTCATCAACCTCTTCGTCGTCATCTACGAACGCAAGGCCGGCCGGCGGCTGCACAGCGAGGTGCTGCTGGCCGACGCCCACCACACGACGAGCGACCTCGGCACGTCGGCCGCGGTGATCCTGGCGCTGATCGGCGTCAAGATGGGATACGCCATCCTCGATCCCATCGCGGCGATCGGCGTGGCCGTCTTCATCGGCAAGGCCTGCTGGGAAATCTTCATGGACACCGCGCAGATCCTCGGGGACCGCGTCGTGATTCCCGAAGAAGAGATTCGCGAGGTCGTGCGGGGCGTCTCCGAGGTGATCGGCTGTCACCATATCCGCACGCGCGGAGCCGCCGACCATGTCTTCCTGGACCTGCACGTCTGGCTGAACGCCGACCTGCGCCTGGACGAAGCGCACCGCATCTCGCACGTGGTGAAGGACCGCCTGATCGAGCGTTTTCCGGAGATCAAGGACGCGGTGATTCACATCGAGCCGCCCCCGGAGGCCGTGCCAGGTTCATAGCCGAGCGGTGAACGGCACGTAGGGGAACCGGCTCTTCAGCCGGTTAATCGGTTCCTCGACGAGATGCCAGGACGCCGCCGCCACGGCGATCGTGGCCACCGCGAGCATCACGCCCCGGATCGGCACCCACCACTCCCCCACCGGCAGGCGATCGACCACCGGGTCCACCAGCAGCGGCATGAATGCGTGCCACAGGTACGCCCCGTAGCTGATCCGCCCCACGTACCGCATCGGAGGCGCGGACAACACTCGCGCGACCGGACCGGAGAAGCCGCGGCTGGCCGACAGCACGACCCACCCGAACACGAAGGCCTCGAACGTCTGCAGGAGGGCCGGTCCCCAGAACGGCAGCGGGTACCCGAGCGCGCCGGTGATCTGCAGCGCGAGGAACGGCGGCAGGCTGCACCACAGGGCGGTTCGCATCGCCCGCGGCGACAGGCCCGACGCCTGCCGGCGATCGAGCACGGCGAGCAGCGCGCCGGCGCCGAGCGCGTCGAGGCTCGACGGCAGGAGCGCGATCATCGCCTCGTTCGCCGGATCGAGCGAGTCGATCCAGAGATGGAACACCGGCGCGGCGACGATGGTGGTCGCAATGGCCGGCACGAGCGCGCGCGCCGGGGCGAAGAGGATCAACCAGGGCCACAGGAGGTAGAACTGCTCCTCCACCGCGAGCGACCAGAAGTGCGAGAGGTAGTCGGGCCAGCCGTGGAGCCCGATCCACACGTTGCTGAGATACGTGGCGTGCCAGAGCCAGCTCTCGCGCACGCCGGGCACGTCGGCGAGCGCCACGATCGCGATCGTCAGGTAGAAGGCGGGAAAGATACGGAGCGCGCGGCGCGCGTAGAACGCGCGCAGGCCCGCGCCCCGATCGTCCACGCCGCGCAGGTTGTAGAGGATGCCCGTGATCAGGAAGCCGCTGAGGACGTAGAACAGGTACACGCCGTCGCCGAGCGCGAAGCCCAGGAGGCGGCGATCCTGCCAGTGCGACCACGCCACGGCCGCAACCGCGATCGCGCGAAGGCCGTCGAGTTGGGGCGCGTACGGGCGGTCAGTAGCCAAGAGCCGGGTCAACCACGTGACGCAGGGGCCGGCCGGCCTCGAAACGTTCGAGGTTGTCGCCGAACAGGTCGACGACCTCGTCCCAGTGGCCCTGGCGAAACCCGGACGTGTGCGGCGTGAGTATCACGTTGGGGCACGTCCACAGCGGATGCCCGGGCGGCAGCGGCTCCTGCGGGTACACGTCGAGGGACGCGCCGCCGAGGTGTCCCGAGGTCAGCGCCGCGACGAGCGCCTCGGTGTCGACGATCCTGGCGCGGCCCACGTTGACCAGCACCGCGCCGCGCGGCATGCGCGCGAACTCGCGCGGGCCAAGCAGGCCCAGCGTCTGCGGCGTGAGCGGCGCCGCCACGACGAGCACCTGGCTCCGGGCCAGCAACTCGGGCAGCTGCTCCGGCGTGTAGACCGTGTCCACGTTGGCGAGCGCCGCGTGACCCGCCTTGCGGCGCATCGCGATCACGCGCATGCCGAAGGCATGCGCGCGTGCCGCGATCTCGAGGCCGATCGTGCCCACGCCGATCAGGCCGAGCGTGCGGCCGCGCAGCAGCCACGGCAGGCGGTCCCCCACGAACTCGTTCTGCGCCCAGCGCGCCGCCCGCTGGTTCTCGAGGACGAACGGCAGCTGCTTGGCCAGGCCGAGGACGACGGCCAGGACGTGCTCGGCGATGGGCGCCGCCTGCACGCCGCGCGTGTTGCTCACCTGGACGCCGCGCGCGGCGAGCTCGGGCAGGCACAGCGTTTCCACGGCGACCGCGGAGCTATGCAGCCATTTCAATCGAGGCGACGCCACCAGTTCCTCGGGCGTCAGGAACCACGTGTACGCCACGTCGCACGCGGCGAGCCCGCGCGCCCGCTCCTCGGGAGTGGTCGCGTAGATGAACTCGATGCGAGGACAACGGCTCGCGCAGTGTCGCGACGGCCTCAGGGGGAATCGTCCACTGTGGCACGGCGGACTGGAGGGAGATGAGAACTTTCATAAGTGAAAAGTGGAAAGTGAAAGGTGGAAAGGCTTCTTAACCTTCTACTTTTGACTTTCTACTTTTCGCCTGTAGTGACCGGATCGTCCACCGCGTTTTTCCATCAGGCGGATGTCGCCGATGGTCATGGACTTGTCCACGGCCTTGAGCATGTCGTAGATGGTGAGCGCGGCCACCGACACCGCGGTCAGCGCCTCCATCTCCACGCCGGTCTGTCCCGCGGTCCGCGCGCGCGCCTCGATGAGGTAACCAGTACCGAGTGGGCGTCAGGTCCACCGACACGTGGGTCAGCGCCAGGGGATGGCAGAGCGGGATGAGGTCGCTCGTCCGCTTGGCCGCCATGATACCGGCCAGCCGCGCGGCCTGCAGGGGGTCGCCCTTCGTGACCGCGCCCGATCGAATCGCGGCCCGGGCGGCGGCGGACATGTCGATGCGGCCGCGGGCCACCGCTTCGCGCGCCGTCACGGGCTTGTCGCCCACGTCGACCATGCGCACGCGCCCGCGCGCGTCCACATGCGTCAGTCCCGTCTTAGCCTTCTTCATCGTCGATGCCCTGCGCGAGGTAGAACGAGAGGCTCTCGAGCGACACCGTGAGATCGACGCCTTTGACCTTGACCCCGGCCGGCACCTTCAGGGCGCCAGGCGAGAAATTGAGTACGGCCTTGATCCCCGCCGCCACCACCTGCTCGAGCACATGCTGCGCTGATTCGGCCGGAACTGCAATCACCGCGATGTCGATGTGCTCTTTCTTGACGATCCGGCGGAGGTCCTTGAGATCGGAGATCGGGACGCCGCTGCGGGACGCGTCGCCGATTTTCGCGTCGGCCACGTCGAACATGGCGACGATCTCGAACCCTTCGCGCTTGAACCCGGGGTAGTCGGCCAGGGCGAGTCCGAGGTTGCCGGCGCCCATCACGGCCACGCGCAGCTTGCGGTCCAGGCCCAGGATCTGCCGGAGGTTGCGCTTGAGATCCTTGACGTAATAGCCCACGCCTCTCACGCCGAACTCGCCGAAATAGGCGAGATCCTTGCGAATCTGGGCTGCGTTCAGGTGGAACTGCTCGGCCAGCGCCTGCGAGGAAATGGTGTCGACCCCAGCGGATTCGAGCTGGGTGAGGCACCGCAGATAGACGGACAGTCGGTTGGTCGTAAGTTCGGAAACCGGCTCGGAGGCCGCCTTCCGCTTGTTCGGTGAATTCACAAGCGGCACCCAGAATACCGCAATCGGTGCGAACCTGGCGAGAGGAACCGTACCGGTTCGGTCGGCGTATCATGCGGAGGCCTCATGTCCCCCGCGCGCGTCCGTCCCCTGCTCGCCATCCTTCTCGGCGCCCTCGCCCTCGCCGCGGCGCCGCCGGCCCCGGGCGCCCTCGACAAGGTCTTCGAGGCCTACTGGAACGCCGACGATCAAAAGACCGCCGCGAAGGCCGCCGCCAGGGTCCTGGCCACCGGCGCCGATTTCGACACGCTCTGGCAACGACTCGAGCGGGGCCGCCCCTACAAGAAGGAGAAGACGGGCGAGTTCCTGATTCGCTACGCCGCCGGCGTCAACGGCATCTTCGACAACCGTGTCGAGGTACCGGCCGACTACGACCCCGCGCAGAAAATCCCGCTGCGCGTCCAGTTGCACGGCGGTGTGAACCGCCGCCAGCAGGGCGGACGTGGCGGCGCCGAACTCGAGGGCGATCCCTCGGCGGATGGACGCGAAGGCGGCGGCGGGCAGACCGCCACGAACCAGCTCCCCACGCTCGATCGACGCGGCAGTACGCCCAACCGGATCGCGGGCGAGAAACAGATCTACGTCTACCCCACCGGCTGGGTGGATGCGCCGTGGTGGTCGGCCCTCCAAATCGATAACATCATGCGTGTCGTCGACCGCCTGTCCCGCAAGTACAACATCGACGAGTCGCAGGTGTACCTGACCGGCATCTCCGACGGCGGCACCGGCTCCTATTACATCGGCACGCGCGAGGTGACGCGCTGGTCGGCGGTGATGCCGCTGAACGGCAGCATCGTCGTGCTCGGCAACCCCGCGATCGGGGCCGAGGGCGAGGTCTTCCCCAACAACCTCGTCAACACGCCCATGTACATCGTGAACGGCGGACGCGATCCGCTGTACCCGGTGGCGAACATCATGACCCACGTCCCGTGGTTCAAGGACCTCGGCATCGACTTCGTCTTCAGTCCGCAAATGAACGCGGCGCACGACACGAGCTGGTGGCCCACGGAACGCGCGCCGTACGAGAAGTTCGTGCACGAGCACCCGCGCAACCCGCATCCCGACGGCGTGTCGTGGGAGACGGAGCGCACGGACCACTTCAACCGAGCGAAGTGGCTCGTCATCGACACGCTCGGCCCGTCGGCGAGCGACACCGCGCTTCCCGAAGCGGGCTTCTTCAAGCACAAGGTCCCGTCGGGCCGCGTCGACGTGACGCGCGACGGCAACGCCTTCGACGCGCGCACGAGGGGCGTCAAGGCCTTCCGCCTGCTGCTCTCGCCCACGGTCGTGGACTTCTCGAAGCCGGTGACGGTGACGGTCAACGGCAAGCCGGCGTTCGAGGGCCTCGTGAAGAAGGACCCGGACGTGCTCATGGCCTGGCACGCGCGCGACAACGACCGGACGATGCTCTACGGCGCCGAAATCAAAATCGTGGTGCCGTAGGACGCGGCGCCAGGAGCTGGCGCTCGAGGAACTCGCCCGCGGCGGCCGTGACGGCCCGCCAGCTCGCGAAGCGGAGGAAGTCGTGGATGTCGTCTGGAATCACGAGCGTCTCGACGTGCACGCCTCGTTCGAGCAGCCGCTGCTCGAGATCCACCGTCTGGTGAAACTCCACGTTGCGGTCGTCGTCCCCATGAATCAGCAGCACGGGCGACTTCCAGGTGCCCACCGACGAAACCGGTGACGACTCGAACGTCACGCGCGCCGCGTCCTTGAGATCGGCCTCGGTGATGCCGTCGCCGGCGAGCGCCGACTTCATGTCCGGCGCCGCGCGGCCCTGCCGATCCCAGTTGTGCACGCCGTGGATGTCAACGCCGGCCGCGAAGATGTCGGAGTTGCGGCCGAGCGCCAGCGCCGTGAGATACCCGCCGTACGACCCGCCCCAGATCCCGATGCGCGCCGGGTCCACGTCGCCGCGGCCCTGCAGCAGCTTGGCCGCGGCGAGCACATCCTGATACTCCACGGCGCCACGGGCGCCGCCCTTCTCGGGGAAATGAAACGCGTTGCCGTAGCCGATGCCCAACCGGTAGTTCACCGACAACACGATGAAGCCGCGGCTCGCCAGGTACTGGTTGGCCGCATAGTCGTTGGCGTAGTAGTCCATGTAGTGGAAGCCAAGGAGCATCTGCCGCTGTGGGCCGCCGTGGACGTACACGAGCGCGGGCTTCCGCTGCCCGCCAGCCGCCGTCTTGAAGAGTTGTCCGTGCAATTGCACGCCGTTCGCCGTGAAGGTCACGGGCTCAGGGGCGACGAGTCGCGCGGACGGGAACGTGCCGGGCAGGCGGTCGGCGGCAATCACGCGTGGTGCGCCTCCGGTGATTGGCACCACGGCCGGCAGGGGCGGCCGCTGCGCCGTGGACTGGAGGAACGCCACCGTCTGCCCGTCGCCCGTCACCACGGGCGCCCACTCGAGGCCGGTCCCGCTCGTGATCGCCGCGGGCGCGGTGGAGCCGTCGACCGGCACCTTGAAGAGATGTCGCCGATCGAGGTCCGTCGGATCGGCGCCCGTGTTGGCGCTGTAGACCAGGAACTTCCCATCGGGCGTGAGCGACACGTGCTCCACCATGAACGCGCCCGGCGTCAGCAGTTTCGGCGCGCCGCTCGTGCCCGGATGCCGGATCGAGTAGAGGTGCGGCCAGCCGTCCTGATACGACGAAAAGACGATGTGATCGTCGGCGGCCCAGCGCAGGTTGACGCCGCCGGCGATGCGGACGATGGAGTCGGTGAGGGCCGATCCGCTCTTCCACGATTGAACCGGCGCGGTGGCGCCGGGCGCGGACGGATCCGCCCCGGCGATTATGATCGACCAGGGTGACGGTTGTTGCTGCAGCGGCGACCGCGGCCTGCCGCCGCGCCCCGGCTGGCGCACGAAGACCATCTCGCGGCCCTTGTCGAGCGACCAGATGGGTTCGGCATCGCGCGACGTGCCCGGCGCGAGATAGCGGATCGGATCCGACGGTCCGGTGTAGATGCCGATGTAGCTGTGATCCTCGCGGTCCGACACGAAGGCCAGGCGCCGGCCCTCCGGATCCCATACCGGCGACTCGCTCGACCCGCGCGCGAAGAACGCCTGCTCCGCCGGCTTCGAGCCGTCGAGCGGCGCCAGCCAGATGCGTCCGTCCTTCACGAATGCCAGGCGATCGCCGGCCGGCGACACCGCGGGGTCGTCACCATCGCCGATGAACCTCGGCGCCGACCCGCCGGTGATGGACACCGACCAGATCTGGACGCGCGGCTGCAACGTCGAGCTGTTCGGGTTCGGCTGCAGGTTGCCGTCCGCGGGCCAGTTGGCCCCGTGATCGCCGCCACGGACGTAGACGATCGTGTTGCCGTCAGGCGAGAAGCGCAGGCTCGTGATTTCCTGCCCTTCGTCGCCTTGATACGGCGTGATCTTCTTCGCCGCGAAGTCCGGGCCCTGTGCCACGTAGATGTTGCGCGCGCCCTGTTCGTTGAAGGTCCACGCAATCGTGGAGCCCCTGGGCGACGCCACCAGGTTGTCGGGGAACGGGAACGTCAGCACCTGGTCGAGCGAAAAGCCCGGGGCCGCCTGGGCGCTCGCGGCCCGCTCGACAGGCGCGGTCGGGAAGACGAGGAGGGCCGACAGGAGGCAGAGCCAGGATGTTGTGCGGGTCATGGGTGCGTATGATACCGCCGGACGGCGGTGGTGCTACGATGGGGACAGGTCCCCGAACTGAGAGGCGATCGTGCGTGCAAGGCTGTTCGTTCCGCTCCTCGTCATTGCGGCCATGCCTATGGTGTGGGCCGCGGCCGACGAGCCGATTCACCCCATCAAACCGGCAACGGTCTCCCAACCCGCCCTCGTGGAGTTGGGCAAGAAACTCTTCTTCGATCCCCGTCTCTCGCAGCTCCGGCTTCATCTCCTGCAACTCGTGCCACAACCTCAGCATGGGCGGATCCGACAACCTCAAGACGTCGATCGGCCACAACTGGCAGAAGGGTCCGATCAACTCGCCGACCGTGCTCAACTCGAGCATGAACGTCGCTGCAATTCTGGGACGGCCGCGCGAAGGACCTGCAGGAGCAGGCCGGCGGGCCGATCGCCAACCCTGGTGAGATGGCGTTCACGCACCAGCTCGCGGTCGGGACGCTGGAGTCGATTCCGCAGTACGTCGTGGAGTTCCAGAAGGCGTTCGGCCCCGGCCCGGTGGACATCGCCAAGGTCACCAAGGCCATTGCCGCCTTCGAAGAGACGCTCGTGACGCCGAACGCGCGTTTCGACAAGTGGCTGCGAGGGCGACGCGCGGGCGATTACCGCGGACGAACTCGCCGGCTACCAGTTGTTCAAGTCGAGCGGGTGCACGATGTGCCACAACGGCGCGGCCGCCGGCGGCGCGTCGTTCCGGAAGATGGGCGTCGTCGAGCCGTACAAGACGGACAATCCCGCCCAGGGCCGCGCGGCCGTCACCGGCAAGGATGCCGACCGCTTCAACTTCAAGGTGCCCACGCTGCGCAACGTCGAGCTGACGTATCCCTACTTCCACGACGGCGCCGCCGACACGCTGGGAGAGGCCGTGGAGGTCATGGGGCGGATCCAGTTGGGCAAGACCTACTCGCCGGAAGAGAACGCGAAGATCGTCGCGTTCCTCAAGACGTTGACCGGCGACCAGCCGCGATTCGAGATTCCGCTGCTGCCGCCCTCCGCGGATTGGACGCCGCGGCCGACGCCGTTCACCACGCGATAACGAGCCCGGTCTCCGTGCCTGCCATGGGGTATCATCCGCCCCATGGCAGACACCTCCAAAGGCTTCCAGCCCTACGTACCCGCCAGCCAGTCGATGGCCGAGTTCACGGCCAAGGCGATCTTTCTCGGCGTCCTGTTCGGCCTGCTGTTCGGGGCCTCGACGGTCTATCTCGGCCTGCGCGCCGGCCTGACGGTGAGCGCGTCAATTCCCATCGCGGTGCTGGCCATCTCGGTGCTGAAGAAATTCGGCGGCTCCACGATTCTCGAGAACAACATCGTCCAGACCATCGGGTCGGCCGGCGAGTCGGTGGCGGGCGGCGTGGTCTTCACGATTCCGGCGCTCATCTTCCTGCTGCCCGACGGGCCGAAGTATTTCAACTACACGCAAATCACGATGCTGGCGTTTGCGGGCGGCATCCTCGGCGTGTTGATGATGGTGCCGCTGCGCCGCGCGCTGATCGTGAAGGAGCATGGCGTGCTCCCCTACCCGGAAGGCACCGCCTGCGCGGAGGTCCTGGTCGCCGGGGAACGCGGCGGTGAAATGGCCGGCCTGGTGTTCGCGGGCCTCGGGTTCGGCGCCGTTTGGAAATCGCTGTCGTGGATCTTCGGCCTGTTCCTGACCGAGGTCGGCTACTCCACGCCGCGCACCAGCCAGTTCCCCAACGCGACGCTCAACGTCGACATCTCGCCCGAATACATGGGCGTGGGCTACGTGATCGGCCCGCGCATCGCCGGGACGATGGTCGCCGGCGGCGTGCTGTCGTGGCTGGTGCTGCTGCCGCTGCTCTCGCTGCTCGGCGCCGCGATTCCCACGCCGTTCCCGCCCATCCATCCCAACTTCGCGAACAACCCGGCGACGGGCCTGCCGTTCCTGATCTCGGAGATGGGGCCCGGGCAGATCTGGAGCGCCTACATCCGCTACATCGGCGCGGGCGCCGTCCTCGCGGCGGGCCTCATCACGCTGGGCCGCACGCTCCCGACCATCGTGTCGTCGGCGAAAGACGGCCTGAAGGGATTCGGCGCCGGCGGCGGCGTCGCGCAACTGCGCACCGAGCGCGACATGCCGATGACGATCGTGCTCGCCGGCTCGCTGGCCCTCGCGATCTTCCTGGCCGTGATGCCCGGCCTGCCGACGCAGGGCAACATCCTGGTGTCGATCCTCATCGTCCTTTTCGGCTTCTTCTTCGCCACGGTCTCCTCGCGCATCACCGGCCTCATCGGCTCGTCGTCCAATCCGATTTCGGGGATGACGATCGCCACCCTCATCATCACGTGCGTGATCTTCGTGGCCCTGGGCTGGACGGGCGACGTGTACGGGCCCGTCGCGCTGGCCGTGGGCGCCATCGTCTGCATCGCGGCCGCGAACGCGGGCAACACCTCGCAGGACCTCAAGACGGGCTACATCGTGGGCGCGACGCCGATCTACCAGCAGATGGGGCTCGCGATTGGGGTCGTGACCTCGTCGTTCGTGATCGGGATGACGGTGCTCTACATGCACCGCGTGTTCGGAATCGGGTCGGCGGCGGTGGCGGCGCCGCAGGCCACGCTGATGGCCACGCTCATCAAGGGCCTGCTCTCGCAGAACCTGCCCTGGGGCCTGGTCCTCGTGGGCGTGTTCATCGCGGTGACGCTCGAACTCTGCGGCATCCACTCGCTCTCGTTCGCCGTGGGCGCCTACCTGCCGATTGCGACCACCGCGCCGATCTTCGTGGGCGGCGTCGTCCGCTGGTTCGTCGAACGCAAGACCGGCGAGACGAGCGAGTCGGACTTGAGTTCCGGCACCCTCTTCAGCTCGGGCCTCATCGCCGGCGGATCGCTGGCCGGCATTCTTTACGCCATCCTCTACGGCGCCAACTGGCTCGCGCCGCTGCAGGCGGTGGGCAACGCCGTGCCCTTCCTCCACGGGGAGAACGCCACGGGGCAGATCGCAGGCGCGCTCCTCTTCTTCGCGCTGGCCGCGATTCTCACCAGGTACGCGCAGCGGAAGATCTAGCGCGCACGGCGTGTCGCACCCGTGCATCCAGTCTGCCTCACGGGTGACATTAGTCGCCTTCCTCGCGGCGCGTGACCTGGTTGCCGATCGATCGCTGGTGGCGTCGTAATTCGACGCGCAATGACGTGGCCGCGTGCGGCACGCGGCGCTATACTCGTCGATGGCAATGCCACGGAGGGACCCCCTATGATGAAACGCATAGTTGCAGTCTGCTGGGCAATCGGAGCGATCGCGGTGACGCCGGCCATGGCCGCTGCACAGGACCAAGACTATATCGTCAGCGCTCCTCGATGGGGCGATGCGCAGGCTGCGGCCGTCAACGCCGCCGGCGGCGCCGTGACGTTTGGGCACGACGGCGCCGGTGTGGCCGTGGTGCGATTGAGCGCGCCGGACTTCCTCGCGCGGTTGCGCGCCAGCAAGGCCATCACCGACGCGGCGCGCGACGTCGTCGTCGCATGGCAGCGACCGGACGTGGGCGGCACCGTCACCGCCTCGTTTACCAATCCGCCGGACAACGACCGCTACTTCAACACGATTCAGTGGGCGCCGCAGGCCGTGGACGCTCCGGCGGCCTGGGCCGCAGGCTGCACCGGCCAGGGCGTCCGGGTGGCCGTGCTGGATGGTGGCATCTGGAACGTGCATCCCGACCTGGCCCCGAACTTCGACACGGCCCATTCACGCTCGTTCGTGCCGGGCCAGGCGTACAACACCGACACCGGCACCTTCTGGCACGGCACGCACGTGGCGGGCATCGTCGCCGCCGTCGACAACACCACGAACGCCAACTCGGGCGTCATCGGGATCGCGCCGAAGGCGACGATCGTGGGCGTGAAGGTGCTGCACGGCGGATTGGGATCATTCGGCGCGGTCATTGAGGGCATCCTGTACGCCGCCACGCCGATTGCCAACGGCGGCGGCGGCGCGGACATCATCAACATGAGCCTCGGCGCGGTCTTCCCGAAGAACGATCCGGACGTGCGCGGCCTCGTCGCAGCGCTGAACAAGGCGGTGAACTACGCGGACCGCTTTGGCGTGCTGGTCGTGTCGGCTGCGGGCAACGACGAACTCGACCTCGACCACAGCGGCAACTACGTCTCCGTGCCCGCACAGTCTGGCTCGGGCATTGCCGTCTCGGCCACCGGCCCCTCGGGGTTTGCGCTGGGCGCGACCAATTTTGCCCAGCCGGCGTCGTACACCAACTTCGGCAACTCCGCGATCAGTGTGGCAGCCCCCGGGGGCGACTTCAGGCTGGCCGGCACGCCGGCCGGCGACGCCACCTGCACGCTGCCAACCACCAACGGCGCGGCGCTCGCTCGTCCCTGCTGGGTCTTCGACATGGTGATGAGCACGAATGTGGGCGGCTGGGCATGGGCAGCCGGCACCAGCATGGCGTCTCCCGCCGCGGCGGCCGTTGCGGCGATCATCAAGCAGAGGAACCCGGGTATCTCGCTGGGCGACCTCAAGAATGCGCTGGCCCGATCGGCCCAGGATCTCGGAAAGCCCGGTCACGACCCGTACTACGGTCGCGGGTGGGTGAACGCGTTGGCGGCGTGCCAGCAGTAAGCCCCGGGACCACGGCCCTGTGCGCAGAGTCCTGACCCTTCCCTGGTCGTCGCGGCGCTGCTCGGCGCCGTGACGACCGGGGCACAGCCCGCCGACAGTCGCGGCACGACGACCTTCGTCCCCCGCAGTTATGCCGGCGTCTATCACCTGCAGACCGTGTCGGTCGTCGGCGAGATGAAGGGTGGGGACGACGATGCATCGACTCGCGCGGTGGATGATGGGGTTGCTGGTCCTCGGGGCCGGCGCCGCCATCGCCGCGTCGATCCTCTCTCCCATCTGGCCCGACCTCGGGTGGCCCGCCACGGCCGTCGTCGCCGCTCTCGCGCTCGGCCTCCTGCACCTGCTCCTCCGTTACGCGGAGTCACGCGGCTGGATCTACTACGTCAAAGGCCGCGGCTCGCACGGCGGCCTGGGCGTCCAGAGCAACTTCCTCAACATGTACGACCCGTCGCGCAAGCACTTGCAGCAGACCGTCCGCGAGAGCGAATGGAAGCGCGACGAGGATGACGAGGGGGACGATCCGGAGCCGTGACGGCTCGTTGTTGCCTACAATGAAGGCATGCTCCCCCGCCCGGTGATCGCGCGTCTCGCCCTTGTCTCCCTGCTCGCCGCGTCGGCGGTCACCGCCCAGCCGGCGGTCCGCCGGGGCACCACCATCCTGGCACTCCGCAGCTATGCGGGCTTCTACCATCAGCAGGTCGTGTCGGTGATCGGGACGCTCAGCGGCACCGTGGACCGCGCGTCCATCGGGAACGAAGACGGGAGCGTCGAGATCCTGATCCGCGACGTGCCTGAGGGGCTTGTCGAGGCGCGTGGGCAGTTCCTGGACATCGGCCGGATGGCGCAAGACGACCCGCGGCTCATCCCGTTCAACCTGCTCGACCGCGTGCGCGCGACGCATCCCGATTGGTGGCCACGCCCCGGCGAGCAACTGGTGCTGGTGGTGTCCGCCACCGCGCCACCGCCCACGGCCACCGACATCGCGCAGCCCCCGCTGCGCGCCGTGGCGATGCAGCCGGAGAAATTCGTGGGCCGGCGCGTCACGGTGATCGGACAGTTCCGCGGACGCAACCTGTTCGGCGACCTCCCCGAGTCCCCGACCAACGACAAGTGGGAGTTCGTGGTCCGATTGGCCGACACCGCCGTATGGGTCACCGGCCTGCAGCCGAAGGGCAAGACGTTCAACTTCGACGCGGGCAAGCGGCTCGACGCCGGACGCTGGGTGAAGATTGCCGGCACCGTGCGCACCGGCAAGGGGCTCGTGTGGATTGAAGGCGCCACCATCGAGCTCGCGCAAGCGCCGTCGGAAGGCGCGGCCGTCGTGGACGTCCCGGCGCCGCCGCCCCCGCCCGTCGAGGTCCTCTTCAGCGCACCGGCGGAAGGCGAGGACGACGTGCGTCCCGACACGCGGATCCGGATGCAACTCTCGCGAGACCTGGACCCGGCGTCGTTAAAGGATCACGTGCGCATCACCTACACGGGCGCGGCCGCTGATGCCGCGCCGGTGGCGTTCACCGCGACCTACACCAAGGTCAACCGCGCGCTCGAGCTGCGTCCGTTGCAGCCATGGCAGAATTTTCGTGAGGTAAACGTGGAATTCCTAGAAGGCGTCAAGGGAACGGACGGCGGCGCGCTGAAGCCGTTCACGCTGAAATTCACGATCGGCGGCCCTTAGAACAAATAGATCGGGTCTATTTTTCCGTTCCGCGGAAAAATAGACCCGATCTATTTAATACGGCACGATGCGGAACCCGTAGGTAATCTCCTCGGTCTTGCCGCCCTTCTCGAGCGAAATCTGCAGCACGTATTCCCCTTCCGCGAGTGGCGACAGCACCACTTCGGCAACGCCGAGGCGCATCTGCGTCGCTTCATCCACGCGGGCGCTGTACGACACGATGAGGGGCATCGGCTGGCCTTCGCGGGTCAGCAGCTTCGCCGTCGGCGTGAAACCCTCGGCCATCAGCGGCACTTCGATCCGCAGGCGCTCGGTGCGCCGGAAGCGCGGATCGGCCGTCGGAACGTATGCAAGACCGGTGCTCGGCCCGCGGCGGAGGGCGACCGCGCCGGTGCCGACTTCCGCCGACGCGGGCGGTACCGTGACGAACGTCGTGACCTGCACGGGCGCGCGGCTCGCCTTCGGCTTCACCTCGGCGCGGATGCTGTAACGCCCTGGTTCGAGCCGCGTCTCCGGCCCCACGATCGCCACGCTGCGCTGCCCGGGACCGAAGGCGGCCGTGATCGTCTGGGTTGCGCCGCCGCCGCGCTCGGGGGCGACCGTGACCGTCAGATTGCCGCCGGAGAGCCATTCGGGCAACTTGAGCGTCGCGGCATCGAGCTCGACGACCGCGCGGACGAGGCCGGCACCGCCGGCGGCCTGGATGCGCACGGGCAGGTTGCCCCGCGCGGGCGCGATGGCGTCGAGCGCGCGGGTTACGGAGGGCGGCGCGGCCGACGGCATGGGCGTTAGCAGCCCCCCTTTCGGGGGCGTGCGGGCCGGCGCCACGCCGGCGGCGCGCGCTTCGGACTCGGTGGGCGCCAGATACCCGGGCCGCGCGCGCACGTCCACGCCGTCGCGCTTGACGCGCACGCCGATGCGGCGGAAGCGGCCATCGAGCTTCGGGTTCGTCGAGTAGTACGACATCAGGTAATACGCGCCGAGGTCGGTGAAGATGCGCTCGAGCGCCGGACCGGTGGCGTTGGTGTCGAGGACGGCCACGCCGTCGGTCTGGAGCGCCAGCGTCCGCAGGTTCTCCTGCTTGTCCCGCAAGCGCGCCATGTCCGCGCCAGGCGAGCCCAGCCGGTCCAGCGGCGTGCTCAGATCCTGGTCGAAGACCGAGAGCCCGCGCGCATCCACCGGATAGAAGCTCACATTCGCGCGGTTGGCGCGCTGGGCGAGCTCGCGCAGCGAGATCTGGTGGTCGACGTACGACAGCATCACGCGCTCGCGCTCGCACGAGCTGAGCGTCGAGCTGCCGCCGTCCTGCGGGTTCGACGTCGACAGGCGGCCGCGCGGGTCCACGGTGACCGGGTCGCCCGACGGCACGCCGCCATCGAGCGCGCGGGACAAGCCTTCGTTGGCCCGGAACAACGGCCATCCCTCGGTGAAAATCACGACGAACTTGCGCTCGGGCCGAAGCCCGTCGAGATGCGTCACCAGGTTGTCGAGCGCATCGAGCGTCTTCTGCTCGTGGCGCCGCGCGATCATCTCGGCGGCGATGCCCGCGCTCTTGCCGCTGTCCGGATAGCACATCTCGATCTCGGCGTCGCGCGGGTCGAGGTGATTGACGCGGTCCCGGTCCCCCCAGTTCCACGTATCGCGCACGAAACTCTCGATGCTCGACGTGCGCCGGCTGTAGGTCACGTTGCCCGGCGAGATGTCCGGCGTCATCGCGCCGACGAGATCGTCGGGGCCGACGATCTTGTCGAGCATGGTCACCACCGGCGATTGCGCGCGGTACGAGCCGCGGAGCGACACGTGATACGTGTCGAAGAACAGCGTGAAGAGCCGCGAGGCGGCGGAGGCCTCGTCGCGCATCTGCCCGACGTTGGTGGGATTCGGTGTCGTGCCGGTCGCCGCGCCGCCGCGCGCCGCGATGAGTTCCATGTTCTCGATCTTCTGCGGCTTGTCGTCCTCGAAGATCTCGACGTCTTCCGGCTTGAGGTCGGTCACCGCCACGCCGCCCTTGGTGAAGTACGCATCGACGCGCACCAGGTTGGCGCCCGCGCGAAACCGGGGCATCTGATCGCCGGCCTGCTGTGCCGACACCGCCAGCGTGGTCGCGAGGACGGCGACCAGGGTGAGCCGCAACTTCATGACCCCAAATCTAACAGGTTCGGCGCGTTCTTGATTCGTTCTTCGCTATTCTTTGTTTGCCCTGAAGAGCCATCGCCAGAGGGCCCGCGTCATCCAGGCGATCGCCAGCAGCAGGATCGTGCTGATGACAAATGCCACGACCGGATACCGCAGGGTCAGCAGGCTGAGCCCGACGACGAAGACGTCTTCGAGGAGGCTTGCGGCCCAGTTGGTGACGGGCTCGGGGCTGGTGTTGATCGCCACGCGCGTCCCGGCTTTGGTCATATGGCTGCCGGCGGCCACCGAGGCGCCGAGGAGCGCCACGAGGCCCTCCGCAAAGGGCGAGGCCTGGCCGAGTGCGGCCACCGCGATGAACGCGGCGCCCGCGGGGCGGATGAGCGTGTGGATGGAGTCCCAGATCGAGTCGACCCACGGAATCTTGTCGGCGACGAACTCGACGAGGTAGAGCGCGGCAGCAAGACCGATGAGCCAGGGATTGTCGAAGGCGCGGAATTGATCGGGCAGTTGGACCCAGCCGTAGCGCGACGCCAGGCCGAGCACCGCCACCGTGGCGTAGAGGTTGACGCCCGCCGCCAGCGAAAATCCCAACAGCCGGCCGAGAGTGGCGATCAACTCCATCGTTCAGCCTCGTGACCGTAGGGCGAAACTTCAGTTCCGCCCGGTTATGTCCGCCGGAGGTCCTCGATGCGCGCGCGCACGATCTCGATGAGATCGTCGCGCTGGTCCAGGGTCATCCCGGCCGTCTCGATGGGCGCGCCGATCCGGACCCGCACCATCACCGGCCGCACGAACCAGCTGCCCTTCTGCATCGCCGAGCGCCCGCCGGACACCGCCACCGGGAGGACGGGCGCCTGCGCCTTGATGGCCATGATGAACCCGCCCTTCTTGAAGGGCAAGAGTTCCGAGGTCCGGCTGCGCGTGCCCTCTGGGAAGATGAGGAACGAGTTGCCTTCGCGAATCGACGCGGCCGCGCGCTCGATGGACGCCATCGACGCCTCGCGCCGATCGCGCTCGACCGCCACGAACCCGCCCGCTTCCATCACGCGGCCCAGGATGGGCAGCTTGCGAAGCTCCGCCTTGAAGAGCACGTGCAGCCGGCGATGCAGCGCCTGGAACAGCACGGGCGGATCGACGTTGCTCTCGTGATTGGAGCAGAACACCACCGCCCGGCCGGACGGAACATGCTCGCGGCCCGTGACGCGGTACCGGATGCCCGCGAGCCCGAGCGCCAGGCCGGTGCCGATGTGCCCAAGGCGGTAGAGCACGCCCTTGAGCTTGAACGGCACGGCGATACCGAGCCCGATGGGGCCGGCGACCAGGACATAGAGGGAGACGACGAGGTAGGTGAAGAGGGAGCGAAGTGCGGCAATAAAAGAGGCCGGGTTCATTTTTCCAGACGACCTCGAGGAAAAATGAACCCGGCGTCCTGCTTAGCTGGCGCGCGCCTGGCGGCGAGGCGACGCGGCCGGGGCCGCGGCCGCCGCCGCACGAGCCGCCGCCTTCGCGGGAGCGGCCTTGGTGGCGCGGGTAACGGCGCGCTGCTGGGCGCGCGCCTTCATCGTGAAGCAGCGCTCGAGGGCCTTGTTGACGCGGTCCTC
The DNA here is from genome assembly GCA_963839865.1 of uncultured Acidobacteriota bacterium. Lineage (GTDB taxonomy): Bacteria > Acidobacteriota > Vicinamibacteria > Vicinamibacterales > UBA2999 > 12-FULL-67-14b. Next base: position 59,758 of record CAWIWS010000029.1, on the reverse strand, counting down.
GATGTCGGCCGGCGTGGTCTGCATGACCTCCGAAATCTCGGAGATGATGAGCGCCTTCGCGCGGTCGAGCATGCGCTTTTCGCGGAACGACAGGCTCTTCGACTTGGCCAGGAACGTCAGGCTCTTCAACACGTCGGCCATGTCGTAAATCGAGCCGGTCCGCATCTTGTCGGAGTTGTCCTTGAAGCGGCCTTTCCAGTTCTGGTGGTTGTCGATCTTGCCGTCACCCAGCAGCAGAAACAGGCGTTCGACCTCTTCGTCCGTGATGGCGCGGCGAAGACCGACGTTATCCACGTTGGCGACGGGCACCAGGACCGTGGTCTCGTTCGACAGAATCCTCAGATGAAAAAATCCGCACGTCGTGCCCAGAATAGTCTTCTCTTCGACCTTCTCGACGACCCCGAGTCCATGATTCGGGTAAATGACCTTGTCACCGATCTTAAATCCCACGGGCCCCTCGTTTCGAGATGTCGGTATTGGCAGGACCGGAGTGCACTAACAGTAAAGGCAGTATAGCCGAAGATGCGCCCAAAATCAACGGAAATGCCCGTAAAATCAGGCATTTTCGTGAATTGCGCCGAGCCACACTCGTCTCGTTTAACCCCTGATCGGCCACATGGTTAGCGCCGATTTCTCCGACAGCGATGCAGCCTTGATATGCTGGCACGCATGTATCGGATCGCCCTTTCGCTGACCCTCGCCGGGTTCCTGGGCGTCACCAGTCTGACGGCTGGCCAGTCCACGGCGCCCAAGCGCCCGGATGCCCCGCAGTTGGCGCCCTATGTACCAACCCCGCAGGATGTCGTCGACCGCATGCTGGCCCTGGCCGGGGTCACGAAGGGCGATGTCGTCTACGACCTGGGCTGCGGAGACGGCCGGATTCCCATTACGGCGGCCAGGAAGTTTGGCGCACGCGGCGTCGGGGTCGACATTGACCCGCAGCGGATAGCCGAGGCCAACGCCAGCGCGGCCTCGGCCGGGGTCTCGGGCCTGGTGTCCTTCAAGCTCCAGGACGCCATGAAGACCGATCTGTCTCCAGCGACGGTCGTCACCCTCTACCTCCTCTCCGCCTCCAACCTGAAGTTGCGGCCCATCCTGACCCGGCAGCTCAAGCCCGGCGCGCGCATCGTCTCCCACACTTTCGGCATGGGGGACTGGCAGGCCGGCAAGGTCGACACCTTCACGGACGCCGATGGCCGCGTCCAGACGCTCTATTTGTGGACCACGGACGGCACGGTACGGCAGTAGATCCCGCGCGTGAAGTCGTGGACGCGACCTACCGTGCCCGCCTGGCCGATCGGCAGGCGCGTGTCGCCAGCCAGGAGCGCCGCCACGAGTGGATCGCCTGGCTGCGCCTGGCCATCTTCGGCGGCGCCGTCGCGATGGTCGCGGTGCTCGGCCGCCCGGGCCTTCCCTGGCTGATCGCGCCCCTCATCGGCTTTGCGATCGTCGCGTTGACCCACGCGCAGATCCTCAATGCGCGCGACCTGGCGGCGCGCGCGGTCACCTTCTACGAGCGCGGGCTCGCGCGCCTGGAAGATCGCTGGCAGGGGTCGGGCGAGGCCGGCGATCGTTTCAAGACCGACGGCCATCCCTTCGCGGAGGACGTGGACCTCTTCGGCCGCGGCAGCTTGTTCGAGCTGCTCTCGACGCCGCGCACCAGGGCCGGGGAGTCCACCCTCGCGTCGTGGTTGTTGACGCCCGCGCCTCCGCACGTCATCCAGGACCGACAGCGCGCGGTCGATGAACTGCGGCCCCGCCTCGACTTTCGCGAGCGCCTCTTCGTGGTCGGCCCCGACGTCCGCGCCGCGGTGGACACGGACGCGCTGCGCGCGTGGGCGCTCTCGCCTCCTCTCCTCACGGCGAGATGGCCGGTCTACGCACTCCCTCTGGTGGCCGCCGCTTCGTCGACGCTCGTGGTCTGGTGGATCTACACCGGCGTTCCGCCGGCGGCGCTGTTGCCGGTGCTGGCGGTGCAGGTCCTCCTCGCCGGATGGTTCCGCCGTGCGGTCGTGAACGTCACGGGCAGCGTCCATCGGCGTGCACAGGAACTCGAGGTGCTCGCAACGTCGCTGGCGCTCCTCGAGAGCGAGCCTGTCACGACCCCTCGCCTGCGAGCGCTGGCCGACGCGCTCACAGCCACGGGCCACACCCCCTCGGCTGAAATCGCGCGGCTGGCGCGCCTCGTCGATACCCTGCGGTCGCGGCAGAACCAGCTGTTCGCGCCGATCGCGTTCCTCCTGCTCGTCGGCACGCAGTGCGCGTTTGCAGTGGACCGCTGGCGGGCGCGGTGCGGTCCGGCCGTGCCGCTCTGGCTGGATGCCATGGGCGAATACGAGGCGCTGGCTGCGCTTGCGGGCTACGCCGCCGACAACCCCGGTGATCCGTTTCCCGAGGTCGTCGACGGGCCGCCTGTCTTCGAGGCCGAGGCCCTGGCCCATCCGCTGATTCCAGTGGGCCGGGCTGTCGCCAACGACGTGTCGCTCGGCGGCGACGGCCCGCGGGTGTGGCTCGTCAGCGGCTCGAACATGTCGGGCAAGAGCACGCTGCTCCGCACGGTGGGCATCACTGCGGCGCTGGCCCAGGCCGGCGGTCCCGTCCGCGCGAAGCGCCTGCGCCTGTCGACCCTTCGCATCGGCGCCACACTGCGGATCCAGGATTCACTGCAGACCGGCCAGTCCCGGTTCTTTGCCGAAATTTCCCGAATCAGCCTGATCGTCAACATGGCGCGCGCCCATCGGGCCGGGCCCGACACGCCCGCGGTGTTGTTCCTCCTCGATGAGGTCCTCGCCGGCACCAACTCGCACGACCGCCGGCTCGGCGCCGAGGCTATCGTCCGGGGCCTCGTGGACCTCGGCGCGATCGGCCTGGTGACGACACACGATCTGGCGCTCACGGAAGCGGTGGGCGCCATGGGCGGCGCGGCGAGAAACGTGCATTTCGAGGATCGCTTCGAAGACGGGACGCTGCACTTCGACTACCGGCTCCGCGACGGCGTCGTCCGCACGAGCAACGCCCTGGCGCTCATGCGCTCGGTTGGGCTCGACGTGTAGGTATAGTACGTAGCGTCCGGCTTTAGCCGGACCTGGCGTGGCGTCCGGCTTCAGCCGGACTGGAGTGTCATGGACTTCGAAAAACTCGGACTCTTCTATCTCGGCCGGCAGGTCGATCCCGACACCAAGGCGCGTCGAGACGTGCCGCTCCTCTACGATGCGTCCGACATGGTCACGCACGGCGTGATCGTCGGCATGACCGGTTCCGGCAAGACCGGTCTCGGCATTGGGCTGATGGAAGAAGCGGCCATCGACGGCGTGCCCGTCATCGCCATCGACCCCAAGGGCGACCTCGGCAACCTGCTACTGACCTTCCCGGGCCTCTCCGGCAAGGAGTTCGCGCCCTGGGTCAACCCGGACGAGGCGCGGCAGGCCGGCCAGAGTACCGACGCCTTTGGCGAATCCGAGGCCGCGCGGTGGACGAAGGGCCTGGCCGAGTGGGGCGAGGATGCCGCGCGCGTCGCGCGCTTGCGCGCCGCCGCCGACTTCGCGCTCTACACGCCGGGCAGTTCGTCGGGTCGCCCGATTTCGATCGTCAAGTCGTTCGCGGCCCCGCCGCCGACCGTGCGGGAAGATGCGGAGTTGCTCGCGGATCGCGTCGCGACGGCGGCGACGAGCGTGCTGACGCTGGCCGGCGTCGACGCCGAGCCGATGCGCAGCCGCGAGCACGTGCTGCTGTCCACGCTCTTCGCGGAGGCGTGGAAGGCCGGGCGCGACCTCGATCTTGCCGCGCTGATTTCGCAGGTGCAGGCGCCGTCGGTCACCAAGATTGGCGTGCTGGACCTCGAGTCGTTCTATCCCTCGAAGGACCGCTTCGCGCTCGCGATGCAACTCAATCAGCTGCTGGCCGCGCCGGGCTTTGCCGCGTGGCTCCAGGGCGAGCCGCTCGACATCGATCGCCTGCTCTACGGTGACAACGGCAAGCCGCGCGTGAGCGTGCTCTCGATCGGGCACCTCGACGACCAGGAGCGCATGTTCTTCGTCTCGCTGCTCCTGAACGAGCTGGTCTCGTGGATGCGGGCGCAGCGCGGCACGTCCAGCCTGCGCGCCCTCGTCTACTTCGACGAGATCGCCGGCTTCCTGCCGCCGGTGGCGAACCCGCCGTCGAAGGCGCCGCTCCTGAAGCTGCTGAAGCAGGCCCGCGCGTTCGGCCTGGGCCTCACCGTGGCCACGCAGAATCCGGTGGACCTCGACTACAAGGCCCTCGCCAACGCGGGCACGTGGATGCTGGGGCGCCTGCAGACCGACCGCGACAAGGCACGTGTCCTCGATGGCCTCGAAGGCGCAGCCTCGAGCACCGGCGCGGGCTTCGATCGCGCGAGGCTGGACCATCTGCTCTCGGGCCTCGGCAAGCGCATCTTCCTGCTGCACAACGTGCACGAGAAGGAACCCGTTCTCTTCGAAACGCGGTGGACGCTCTCGTACCTGCGAGGCCCCCTCGGCCGGGACGAGATCAAGCGGCTCGTCAAGGTTGAACCTGTTGGAACCTGTTGAACCCGTTGAACCTGTTGAACCTGTTGAACCCATTGCACCCGTTGCCCCCCTGGCACCTGCCGCCGCAGCCCCGGTGCTTGATCCTGCGATCCCCCAGTTCTTCGCCCCTCACGCTTCAGGCGAATTGGTGCCGGTCCTGCTGGGGTCGGCCCGCATTTCCTACAGTGACGCCAAGCTGGGCGTCGACGAAACACGCGACGTCGTGGTGCTGACGCCGATCACCGACGCCGCGGTGCCAGTGGACTGGGAGCGGGCGGAACCGGCGGACTTCCCCGCCGCCGATCTGCAGAAGTCCCCTTCGGCCGGCGTGACGTTCGCGCCGGTGCCGGCCACGGCGGCCAAGCCAAAGAGCTACGCGACGTGGGAGAAGGATTTCGCGAAGTGGGCGGCGCAGTCGCAGTCCGTGGAGCTGTTCAGGAGCGCGCGGACCAAGATGGTGTCGGCGCCGGACGAATCCGAGCGCGACTTCCGCGTGCGCTTGCAGACCCAGTCGCGCGAAGGCCGCGACCGCGCGCTGGCCGGGGTGCGCGAGGACTACGCCTCGAAGCTGACGACGCTCGACGACAAGCTGCGCCGGGCCGAGCAGGCAGTGCAGGTGCAGGCCGAGCAGGCCGCCGGTGCCAAAGTACAGGCCGCCGTGTCGCTCGGTGCGACGATCTTCGGCGCCCTCCTCGGCCGCAAGGCCGTGAGTGCGAGCACGCTCGGGCGCGCCACGACGGCCGCGCGAGGCGCCAGCCGCATCGGTCGGGAGTCGCAGGATGTCGCCCGCGCGCAAGCCAACCTCGAGGCGCTGCGCCAACAGCAAGATGAACTGCAAGCCGCCCTCCAGACCGATCTGCAGGCCGCAGCCAGCCAATGGGACGTGACGCAGGACACGCTGGACCGCGTGCTCGTCAAGCCGAAGCGTGGCGGCGTCTCGGTGCAGCTGGTGGCGCTGGTGTGGGTCAGCAGGGCTTGAGGCCAGCGGCTTGGGGCTTGCGCGTAGGCCGTAAGCCAGGAGATCTTCGTGAACACTCTCGTCGTTGAAGCACTCCGCGGGGACGTCGTCGAGTCCGTGCATCGCGTCCACGTCGCCGTGGCACATGCGGAGAAAGGCACGGCGTTCTCCGCCGGCGATCCCTCGCACAACACATTCGTCCGCTCGTCGATCAAGATGTTCCAGGCGCTGCCGTTCGTCGAAGGCGGCGGCGTTGAGCGGTTCGGCTTTACGCCGCAGGAGCTCGCCCTCTGCACCGCGTCGCACGGCGGCGAGCCCTTTCACGTGGCCGCGGCCCGATCGATGCTCGAGAAGGTGCGCGTCACCGAAGCCGCGCTGGCCTGTGGCCCGCAGGCGCCGATGCACGTGCCGTCGGCCGATGCGCTCAAGATCGCGGGCGTCGCGCCCGGGCGTATCCACAACAACTGCTCGGGCAAGCATGCGGGGATGCTCGCGTTCACCGCGCAGCAGGGGTACATCACCAGCGGATACCACACGCACACGCATCCGACGCAGCAGCGCATCCAGGCTTCGATCGCAACGTGGATGGGCGTGCACGAGCGGTCGATGCCGTACGGTATCGACGGCTGTGGCCTGCCGACCTTTGCCATCCCGCTGGGCGCCGTCGCGCGAGGCTGCGCGCGGTTTGCCGCCGCGGCAGCGGACGGTCAGCCCGCTCCCGCGGCCATCTTCAGTGCCATGACCACGCATCCGGAGTACGTGGCGGGCACCGACCGGATGTGCACCGACCTGATGCGCGCGGCGCCCGGACGCCTGTTCGCGAAGGTAGGCGCGGAAGGCTACTACTGCGCCGGCATTCCCGCGATGCGCCTCGGCGTGGCCATCAAGGTGGTCGACGGCGCGTGGCGCGCGGTGGAGCCGGCACTGCTGGCCACGCTGCGCCACATCGACGCCCTTACCCTCGGGGAAGTCGAGGCCCTGGCACGCTACGCGCGGCCGACGATCACCAACACCCGGGGCGAAGCCGTGGGTCTCATCCAGGCGAGATTCGAGGGGTGACCATGGGAACGCCCGTCACGATCGCGACGCTCCTGGTCACGAGCGCGTGCGTCGGCGCGCAGAGCGCCCCCACGAGCACCGCGCCCACGTTTGAAGAGGCGGCGAACCTCACCCTGCGAGGCATTGTCTCGACGCCCGTCACGCTGAAGGATGGAATCTGGGAGGGCGCGCCGGTGGCGCCGGGCGCCTCGGCGCGTCCGCAGGTGTTCATGGTACGAACCGTGTCGGCGACCGGCGACGTGACGGGCGATGCGGCACCGGAGTCCCTCATGCTGCTCGCGTCGTCCAGCGGCGGCACGGGCAGCCTGATGTTCGTGCTGGTGGTGGGACGCGTGAACGGGCGCGTGGAGGCCCTCGCAGCGGCGGAGATCGGCGACCGCGTCAAGGTACGCAGGACGTGGGTCGCGGACGGGCGCATCGAGATGGACGTGCTGCGGTCGGGCCCCCAGGACCCGATGTGCTGCCCGGGCGAGACGGCTCATCTCACCTACTCGTTCAATGGCGCTCAGCTGACAAGAACGGCCGACGCCGTCACCGGCCGGGTGCGCTGAGCCGAGGCCGGCGCCACGTTGGGAGGCGGCCTTACTTTCCGAAGCTCCGCATCATCGCGCCATAGAACGCTATAATCAGAGCTCTTCAAGCCGGAGTGGCGGAACTGGCAGACGCGCGGGACTCAAAATCCCGTTCTCCTTGCGAGAGTGTGGGTTCGACCCCCTCCTCCGGCACCAGCCTTCGCTCCGTTTCATGCGAGCGCGGGCCAGACAGACCCACCTTCGCTCTCGCACCCTGCGAAGGTGGGCCGGGGTGTCAACCACCCGCCCTCCGCCTGATGTCGCCGGCCGACGTCGCTACCAGCGGATCACGTAGACGCAGGCCTGATCGCCCCGGTCGATGCAGGCGGCGTGCTGCGTCGTGACCGCCTCACAGCCCATGGCGCGATAGATGGCGCGGCCCGACGCGTTGTTCATGGCGCAGAGGAAGCCGTGATGCCCCGGCCAGTCGCTTACCTCCATCACGTGGCAGCGCCTTCCCTGCGGGTCAATACGGACGCGCCCGGCCCGGTAGAACGCGTGCCAGAGCCGCGGTCCCAGCGTCGCGCATAGCTGCGGCGATCCCAGCATACGGGCCCCGAGACCGAGGTAGCCGTCCAGGCTGGCGGTGATCGCGTGATCGGCGCCCGACGCGGCCAGCGCCTCGCGCTCGCGCGCGTCCATCCCATCAAGCAGGCCATCGAGCATGCGATGGACTATCCCTGCCGGGTACCAGGCCGCGCCGGAGATGCCCAGTCCCGGCGCCGAGGGGTCGAAGCGCGCACGCTCGGACTCAGTGAGGCCCGCCAGCGCGCGCTCGAGCCCGGCACGCCCGTGGGCGCCCGCATACCACGTGACGAAGGGGCCGAGTGCGGCGCCACGAATCGCGTCGCGTGCCGCCGCGATGCGCGATTCCTTGACAACGTGCATCACGGAGTGCCGCTCCAAGGTTCTTGCATGATCGATTGGACGCCCGGTTGGGCCGCCCGATTCAGGCCGACCTCAGGATGACTCGAATGCCGCGCGTTCAGTCGATGTAGCGCATCATCGTCATGAACCCCATGTCCATGTGGAACTGCTGGTGGCAGTGAAACAGGGCCAGGCCCGGCTGCGTCGTCAGGACGTCGATCTCCACCTGCTTCCACGCGGGGACGACGACCACGTCCTTCCAGATGCCGGAGACCGGTATCCCGTCAAGCTTCACGAGTTCGAAGGTGTGCCGGTGCAGGTGCACGGGGTGCGGGTCGGCGCTCTGGTTGTCGAGAAGCCAGCGATACCGCTTGTGCGCCTTGACCAGGATCGGATCCGCATCAGGATGCGACTTGCCGTTGATCATCCAGTGGTGCCCGTCCGGCTTGGCCTTGAAGGCCAGCGTCAGCCGGTCATCGGGGTCCGGCACCGGGACCTGGCCGCTGAACACGCCGTAGTTCCAGATGTACGGCGCCGGCTGTTCCCATCGGGGCGGTCCGGCCTCGCCGGCGTATTCCACCGCGATGCCCATCCCAGCCGCCCGTTGATCGTTCTTCAGTTCGCCCAGGACCCACACGCCGGGACGATTCATCTCGACGATCGCGTCCACGCGCTCCCCGGGCGCGAGGTCGAGCACCGGCACCGTGGCCGGCGTCGGGACGGCGTTGCCGTCGAGCGCCAGGACGCGAAACCGATGGCCCGGCAACGCCAGCCGGTGATGGAGCGTCGCGCTCGCGTTCACGATCCGGAAGAGCACGCGCTGTAAGGGCTTGACGCGAATGGGCTCCCCCGCTCCCAGCATCTTGCCGTTGATCGAGTAGAGGCGGAATTCGACGTCCGTCGGACCGTCGGTGGCCAGGTGCGGCTCCCACTCGTGCAGGAGGATAGGCACTTCCTGGTCGTAGGCGCCGGGGTCGTCCCCCCCCTCCACGATGAACATCCCGAACTGGCCGGTGTACGTGCCCTTCCGGAAATTCGTCCCGGCCGCGTTATGGCTGTGGTACCAGCGCGTGCCGGCAGGGTCCGGCGTCATCACATAGCGCCGGCGGCCGCCATTCGGAGGGACCCCGGGCGTGCCTTCCTCGTAGACGCCATCCACTTCGGGTGGGATATGGAAGCCGTGCCAGTGGACGATGTCCTCGTCCTTGGTGTCGTTCCAGACGTCGATGGTGATCGGGCGGCCCTGGCGGGCGCGCAGCAGCGGCCCGGGGACCTGGCCGTTGTAGGCGAGGGTCTTGACCGTGCGCTTGGGACCGAGGTCCAGGGACAGTTCACCGATACGCAGCTTGATGTCGGCCTCGCCCACGAAGGATTCGGGCGGGGCGGGGGCGCTGCGCGGGGGGGGCATGCCGTGCTGCGCGGGCCTGGCCCACGCCGTGGACGCGCAACAACAGGCCAGCGCCAGCAGTTCTCGACGGGTCATCGCAGTTGAACGTAGCACGCGCGAGGCGAACCATCCAAGGCTGCCCCGCGCGCCGACGCGGCGATTGCTGGCCGTTACTTCGTCTGGATCGTCTTCAGGTAATCCGCGAGCGCGGCGATGCGGAGCTGCGCCGTGTCCCGGTTGAGCGACTTGAAGAGGTCGCCCCACATCGGCATGTCGCGCGTGCCGTGTGCCGCCACTTCGTCCAGCCCCTCGATGTAGCGCCGCACCTTGACGTCCGGGAACGCGCCGCCGTTGCGGGCGCTGATCTTGGTGAGGTCCGCGGGCGTCTTCTTCATCGACGCGGCGGCCGGTCCGGTGCCCTTCGCGTCCTTGCCGTGGCAGACGGCGCAGTAGCTGTCGAACATGACCTTTCCATCGACCGGGGACGTCTGCTTGATCGGCGCCTTTTCAATCTGTGCCTGGGCGTGAGCTACGCTCGCCGAGAGCGCCACCCCCATTACTGCAACGAGGACATGTCGAGTCATCTGAGCCTCCTAATGGCTGCTGTCCGGTTGACAGTGGCATCAACCTGAACCGCACGGTATGACGGAGGTCATATCATATCAGGGGAAGCGGAGTCACCTCGGATGGGTCGCGCCGTGGCAGACCAGGGTGCATCCGTTGTTCCCGGGCGTCCACGTCAGGACGCCGTTCCTCGGCAGCACGAAGCGCTTGTCGAAGTTGATCAAGTGGGTGGTGTTGGCGACCCCGTGGGGGTCGTGGCAGAGCGAACACGACGCCTGGTATTCCAGGATGTGCTTGCCGTGGTTGTCGAACTGCCCGGGGTTGTTCCGGACCCGCGTCCGGTCGTGGCACTTGTAGCAGAGGGCGTACGCCGTGGCGCTCTCCGTGGTGCGGTCGCTGTCCGCCTCGTAGTTCGCCACCAGCAACTGCTTGTACTGCGACCCATGGGGACCGGAGGGTCCCGTGCCGGGGACCGGCGCATTCGGGCCGGTGTCGTTGTCGTGGCAGTCCGTGCACGACACGATTGAGGTGACCGACCACGGCGCGATGAGGCTGGGCACGGTCAGGTTCCGGCCCACGGCCTCGACCGGGTGGTACGAGAGGTTGCTGGGCTCGAACTGCAGCCGCTTGTTGAACTGCGGCACGACCCGGTTGGGGTACGGCGGCGTCGGCCCCAGCGGCTGCGGCTTGTTCGCCGAATCACCGTGGCACTTGAAGCAGATTCGTACTCGTTCACCGAGGGCGGCGTGCCGCTCGGCAGCGTGATCGTGCCCGTGCGTCCGATGCCCCAGACGCCCGCCAGCTTGCCCGACGCCTTCGGCGCCGTCGTCGGCGAGTTGTAGCTCGCGTGCGGATTGTGGCAATCCTCGCACTCCGCGTGGCGGGCCGCCCCGGCGGACAGTTCGGGCAGCGTATACGTGGCGTTGGTCGGCCCCTCGGAGGCGTCGTGCACCGACGGCGTCACGCTGTAGCTCGGATGCCGGTACGTCTTCTGGAACTCCGACATGACGTCACGCCCGATGCCCGTGGTGCCATGGCACTGCGAACCGTTGCCGCCGCAGGTAAGTTCCTCTTGAGCCTTCAGCGTGCGCACGGGCGCGCCCGCGCTGTGCGGCTTGTGGCAGCTCTCGCACCCGTTGGTGGCAACCGTCGTGTAACCGGTGTGCGCGCCCTGCGCCGCCGTGTAGGGCTTGGTGGAGGTCATGTGCGAACTGGGATTCGAGGTCCAGTACTGCTTCTTGTGGCACACCACGCACAGCGCGGACGAGGCATTGCTCCCCACCAGGAACTTCATCGTCGTCGGATCGGCGTCCATGCGATGGGCGTCATGGCACGTCACGCATTGCACCTGCCCGTTGGCGTCGAGCTTCACGGGGCTTGACGCGGGCGGGTTCACGAGGTCGGTCGCCGTCGTGGGCACAAACGCGATCGGGTGGTCGTCGCCGAGGTTTGGTCCCAGCGACGAGGCGCCGGTGAGCCGTCCGCCGGAGAGGCCCTGCATCGGGATCTGCCCTTTCGTCGCGGTGCTGCCGAGGGCGACGGTGCCGTCGTGGCAACTCATGCACAGCTTCGACGATCCGGTGGGCACGCCGGCCGTCGCGTTCATCGTCGTGCTCGTGTACGGCGTGTAGTTCGTCGTCGACAACGCCTGGTTCCAGAGCGGCGTGGCCGGATTCGCGTTGTGCGGCGTGTGACAGAACACGCAAATCTCGGTCATGGTCGTGGACTTCACGGGCCCCGGCCCGCTCACCGACAGGTTGTGCTTGTTGGTGGGCGACGTCACCTGGATCTGCGCGGACGCTCCGCGCATCGCGAAGACCGTCGCGACGGCGACGAGGAAGAGGCGGCCACGCATCACTTCCCTGCTCCGATCCGCTCGTACATCTGCACGCGATGGTTGGCTGTATCCGACACGAACACCGCGTTGCCCGCAAGCGCGATGCCCGCGGGCAGCCAGAGTTGACCGGGCCCGCCGCCCGATTCGCCGAACACCAGCAGCAGCTGGCCGTCGCCGTCGAACACCTGGACGACGTCGTTCAGGCCCTCGACCACGTAGATGTAGCCGGCGGCGTCGACCGCGATGCCTTTGGGCTTGTCGAAGTCGCCCATCCCGTCGCCCAGCTTCCCGAAGGTGGCCAGAGGGTGTCCTTCGGCGGTGAACACCTGCACGCGGAAGTTCATCGAATCGGTGACGTACAGGCGCCCCACGGCGTCGATCGCGATATGGGTCGGATAGTTCATCCGCCCGGGTTCCACGCCCCGCGTTCCGAATGACGACCGGACCCGGCCGGTGTCGCTCACGACGACGACTCGATTGCCGAGCGTGTCGACGACGAACACGCGGTCATACGACGCCACCACGCCGGTGGGCCTGAGAAATCCGTCCTTCTTGCCGAGCGTCCACAGCACCTTGCCCCGCTGGTCGAGGCACAACACGCGATCGCCCACCGAGTCGGTGACGATCATCCGTGGCCCCAGGAACGCGATGCCGATGAGCGACTCGCTCTCGACCCGGATGGATTGATAGTCCGGCTTGTCGAGGCCGAACACGTGGACGAGGCCGGCCGCGGAGTCGGCCGCGTACAGCCGGCCGTCCGGACCGACCGCCACCCCGTAGGGCTGGGTCATCGTGGGCGACGGCCCCGCACCGACAATGACCTTCAGCATGCGCGACAGGAGCGAGGGCTTGCCGCGCATCGCCGCCGGATCGAGGCTGCGCACGAACCGGATGCGCGCGGGCGCGGGTGCCGCCGGCCATTCCGGTCCCTGCGCGGCCACGGCCGCCGGCGCCAGGAGCGACGGCCAGAGGACCGCCGCGACGATGAGCAGTCGATGGACCCGGCGCATGGCTAGACGGGAAACCCGAATTGCCTCGTGAGGCTGAAGCGCAACTGGTGACCGCGGAACTGGCTGGGGACGAGGGCCCCGCCATAGTGGAGCAGGTTGTCGTTGTGGCGGTACTCGAGGCCGAAGTTCACCGTGCGGAGGCGGTATTCGAGACGCCCCAGCGCGCTCATGCCCTTCTGGGCGAAGCGCGTGCTGGCGGCCGTCGTGTCTTCGCTGCGGATCCAGGCGATGCCGCGCAGCGACCGCTTGAGCGTGACCTGGGCCCCCACGCCCCAGAAGAGGGCCCGATCGTATCCGGCGCCGACGTCGCTGAGGTACGCGGTCGAGAAGCCGCCCGCCGTACCGGTCAGCGTGAGGTCGTGCCATAGGCGACTCGACAGCGCCCCGGAGAAGGTCTGCTGGCGATTGCGCGCGAGCGTCTCGCCCAGGCCGCGGGCGATCTGCAACTGCTCCGCGCTGCCCGTGATGGAGACGCGCGCGGCCTGCGCGTTGACCGAGGCGCGGACGCGCTCGCTGTCGTAGTTGCCGTAGTCGAGGATCTCGTCCACGTTCATCACGCGTTCGTAGCCGACGCCGGCCCCGAACCATCCCATCGTGGAGGCCAGGCTCACCTCGCGTGACCAGAACCGCGTGGCGCCGCGCTCCCCTTGCGGCGTCGCGTTGGTGCCCTGGCCCACGTTCGCCGTCACCGTGCCGTTGAGCCACCGCGGTCCCCCGCTGTAGGTGATGCCCCCAACGCCGTTGGAGGTGTCCACCTGCGTCAGATCTCCGTCGATGATCTGTTCGCGCCGGCCCGACGTGCCCGCGCCGTTGACGGCCAACCCGCGGAGGACCTCGAGGTGGAGCGACCCGGTCGCCAGCGTCGCGCCGGTGGACGCGGCCACGGAAGCCTGCTGGTCCCACGTGCCGTTGAACCGGACGGCCACGCGACTGTTCGGCTCGTAGCTGATCCCGCTCGTGACGTAACGGCTGTCCGAACGCCCGTCGGTTGGAGGCGGCTCGTACGGCTTGTCCCCCGGATCGATGGGAGGCGTGAGCAGGCTCGACTCGGCGAACGTGCCACGCTGCCCGGCGCGCCCGATCAACTGGACGTGTCCCCAGAGATTCGCGGAGAAGTCGTAGTCCAGGTTGTCGAGGCGCTGGCTGAATGCCTGCGACAGCAGGTAGTCGTAGCCGGTGCGCTGGTAGCGGAGCGCCTGTCGCGTCCGTGTCGTCTCCCGCACGAGGCTGGCCGAGAGGTCATCGTCGCGGGTTTCGGCGCTCTCGGCTCCGCTCGACGCGACCGACTTGTCGCGTCGGTACGAAATGTCCGCGCGAGGGAGGCCGGCGACATTGACCTGCCCGCCGAGCGCCAGGTGCCGCTCCTCGGTATCGAACGCGTCAATCGGCGTCCCGGCCTGCAGCGCCAGGCCGCTCCACCCGGGATTGGCCAGGGCGAGCTCGCCCGAGGATCCTGCCAGGACGCGCGAGGCCTGGACGAAGAAGGGAAAGGCGCCGGACGGGAGGACGAAGGCGCCGACGCGGAAGCCGAGGTCGTTCTGCTTGCCGTGCTGGTCGGCGAGGTTGCTGCCCGCGGCCGAGAGCCGGTTGGTGCGGAACGAGACCTCCGTGTCGTACTTCAGCAGGCGCGGGTCCACGACGAACGAGTGGTACCCGAGCGTGTAGTTCTGCCAGAACGCCCCGTTGGAGTTCGCCTGGCCATCGGTGGTGCTCGCCGTGTCGGCCACGGTCCACTCCGCCGAGCCCGACACGGAACTCTGCGCATAGCCCGCGGCCGGCACTCCCACCGTCGCGAGCACCATCAAGAGGAACCGGACCGTCATTGGGGATAGGTAACGGTGGCGGCAGTCCGCAGGCGCGTGGTCCACGCGTCCTTCGCGGACGCGCACCGCTCGGCCGACAAATCCTGCTGGAGGCGCGCGCCGACGTCGGCGAACGACCGTGCCCGCGGCGGCAGGACCTCGGTCACGCGAATGATGTGATACCCGTAGATGGTCTCCACGACGGCGCTCGCCTCGCCGAGCGGCAGCGACTTGGTCACCGCCTCGAAATCCTGGCTCAGGCTGCCCCGGTGCACGAGGCCCATGTCTCCGCCCTTCTGCGCCGTGGGGTCGGAGGAGTACTTCTTCGCGAGATCCTCGAAGGACGCGCCGGCCAGTAATTGCGCGCGCACCTCTTCAGCCTTCGCCCGTCCGGACGTCCACCCGCCGGCGCCGCTGCTCGGATCCACGCTGATCGTGATGGCGTGAATGTGCAGGCGCTCGGGCTCCACGAACCGTTCGGGATGTTCCTCGAAGTAGGTGTTGGCGTCGGCGCGGCTGACGACGCAGCGCGCGGTGACCTCCTGCTCGTAGCCCCTGGTGATGATGAGCCGACGGCGCAGTTCCCTCCGCATGTCGGCCAGCGTCGCCCCGCTCTTGGCCAGGGCATCGGTGAACGCCTTGCGACTGGGGTACCGCTTGATCGCGTCGGCCAGCGCGGCATCGACCGCGGTCTCCTTGACCGTGACGCCGCGTTTCACGCTGTCCTGGTACTGCAGCTCCTCGTCCACGATCTGGACGAGCGCCTTCTTCCGCAGTTCCGCGATCTTGTCGGAGCTGACGTTCTGGTGGAACGACTCGAGCGGCAGCAGCGTACCCACCGCCGCGTCGAGCCGATCGCTCTGCAGGGTCACGCCGTTGACGACCGCCACCGCGCGCGCGCGAGGCGTCTCTGGGGCGTGCGAAGGCCATGCGTGCTGCGCAGCGGCAGCCATCAGCGCAAGCAGCATGGCCCAGGTCGTCATCGGCTTACTTGTTGTGGCACGCCCGGCACATCTGGCTGCCGGTGTTCGCCTGGCGGAGGAAGCCGCCGTTGGTCCCGTTCAACGAGTTGTTGTGGGCGTCGTGACAGCTCGCGCACTCGACCGTGGCGTTGGCGGTGGAAGAGCCGTAGAGCGGCAGCGCGCCGCCGGAGCCGTTGATGTAGATCTTGGCGCCCACCTGGGTCACGGCCGTGTAGTGGCTCGGGTCGGCGGTCAGCGCGGTCTGGTACACCACGGCGACGGGATGGTCGTTACGGAGGTCGGAGCCGAGGAACGGCAGGCCGCCGCTCATCACGTTGGCGGTGCCGCCGGTGCCGTTGGAGTAGGTGGCCTTCTTGTTGGGTCCCGCGGTGAAGCCCACGCTGCCGTTGGTCGGTGACGTGCCAAACGGCAAGCCGTTGACGTTCGTCACCACGTCCATCGCAATCGTGCCGTCGTGGCAACTGAGGCAAGCGCCCGAGATGCCGGACGCCAGGCCCGCCGCGGTGGCCACGGAAGCACTCGTGGAGCTCGTGTACACCTGGTAGGCGGCGCCGCTGGGATTGCTGCGGTTCCACAGAGGCAGGTTGGTCGACCCACTGTGCGGCACGTGGCAGAAGACGCAGGTCTGCCCGTTGATCGACGTATTGCTGTTGCGCACGGCCGACCCGTTGCTGAGGTCGTGCGGACCTCCGGCGATCGTCGCCGTAAATTGCGCGTAGCTGGTCGAACTGAGCACCAGCACCATGGCTCCCACGAGCAGACAGACTCTCTTCATCGACTCCCTCCCTCCCCGGCGCCCTGGCCGGCATTTGCTTTCACGTATTGAAAGACCTGGACGCGCGAGTTGCCCTGGTCCGCGACATAGATGCGATCCTGGTCATCGATGTAGAGGCCCGCCGGCAGGGAGAACTCCCCCGCCAGGCTGCCGCCCTTGCCCACGAACAAGAGCAGCTGGCCTTCCTGGTCGAACATCTGGAAATTGTTGAACGACGAATCCGCGACGTAGATGTGCCCTTCGCTGTCGACGGCGACACCCTTCGGGCGATTCAAGCGGCCCGGGCTGTCGCCGAGCTCGCCGAAGACGTGGAGCACCTTGCCCTCGCGGTCGAACACCTGGATGCGGAAGTTCAGCGTGTCGGCGACGTAGAGATGGCCCTGGGCATCGACCGACAGGTTCGTCGGGTAGTTGAATTCCCCGGGTTCACCGCCGCGCTTGCCGAGCGTGCTGACGAGCGCGCCGTCGCGCGTGGAATACGCGAGCACCTGGTGCTTGCCGGCATCGGCGACGTAGACGCGGTCTGCGCCGCGGTCGACCGCGAGGCCGGAGGGGGCCTCGAGTTCGCCTTCGTGGCCGATGGCGATCGCGAGCTCCCCGTCGAGGCCATAGCCGAACACGCGCTTCAGGGTGGAGTCGGCGACGAACACCATGCCCTGCCGTCCACGGCCACGCCCATCGGCTTGGTGAGGCGGCCGGTCTTGCCCTCGCCGACAAAGCCCACGGTCTTCTGGTCGCGATCGAACGCGAAGACGCGTCGCGCCGCCGTGTCGGAGACGTAGACGCGGCCCGATGGCCCGACCGCGATGCCATACGGCTTGAGCATCGAGTCCGACAGGCTCGCCGACGGATCGGCCTGGCCGAGCATCAGCGTCATCAGCCGCGAGGGTTTCTTGGCCGGCTTGAAATCGTCCAGGCCCCGGTAGGTCGCGAGGTAGCGAACGCGCGGTTGTTCCGGCGGCAGTGGCCACGCCAGCTGCGCGATCTCGACGTCAGGCTTGCCCTTGGCCTTGCGGCCATCCTTCTTCTGGGCACTCACGATGGAGCCTGATCCGATCGACACGCAGAGCGCGATGACCACGAACCATGCGGGCGCGCGCATGAATCGTGCAACGTCCATGACGCCAGCGACACAGCAATTTCCCAGCCACAACTCTCGCGTTGTGCACCGAGCGAACCTCGACGGCATTCGCCGGACTCGAGAAGACACGAACGTCGCGCCGATAAGCAATCATAAGAAGCGGTGTTGCACGAGACGTACAAAATCGAATTTGCTAATACAAATTTCGAACGTGAAGTGATAGAGATCACGTCGCGCGATGCGTCGTCCGCACGTTGAGCGGCACCACGCTTGCAGCCAATGCGGCCACAATGCTCGAGACATACGACGCGCCAACGTCTGTTCTCGCATTCCTCACCACGGTACATCTGGGACTCGTGGTGTTGCGTGCACATCGAAGCGCTGCGACAGGCACTGCCAATCTTGTCAGCGGCGTTTCAATTTTGTTTTCGCTGTCGCCATGGCTGATGTCGTCGCCCGTGGGACTCGCCGTCGGGCTGCTGGCCCACGGCGCGTGGTTTGCCGCGTGCGAACATTTCCTGACGGTGCCCGTCGCGGCCACCGGCGCGCCGACCGCGGCCTCGCCGTCGGCGCCGGCCGCGCGCCCGCCGACGAGACCGGCTCCTCCCGCAAAGCCCGCAGGGGTCGTCGAGATGGCGCGCCGGCCCAAGCCCGCCGCGGCGGCGCCGGCCGAACCACAGGCCCGGCGGCCCAGGGACTTCGTGGCCACGCCGGTTGTCGCGGTGTTCGACGAGACGCCCGACATCCGGACGTTCCGGCTTGGTCACGGCCCGAGGGCTTCGAATTCCAGGCCGGCCAGTTCCTCACCGTTCGCCTCCGCGCCGACGGCAACGAGCACGTGCGCTGCTACTCCATCAGCTCTCCTCCTGGCGTCCCGCGGCCATCTCGAGATCACAGTCAAGCGCATCGGGCTGGTGTCCGGTGCGCTGCATGCGACGCTTCGGCCCGGCTCGATGCTGCACGTCCGCCCACCGGCCGGCTCGTTCACCTACCCGGCCAACGACGATCGCCCGCTTGTGCTGCATCGCCGGCGGCGTCGGTATCACGCCGCTGATGACCATGCTGCGGCATGCGATCGAGGAGGAGCCGCACGCGACCGGTGACCCTGTTCTACTCGGTGCGCACGGCGGAGGACGTCGCCTTCCGCGACGAGATCCGCATGCTCAACCGGCGCCATACGCATTTCGGCGCTTTCATCGCCATCAGTGACGGGCCCGCTCCGAGTTCGTTCTATCCCGGCCGAATCAACGAGGCGCTCCTCACGGCGATGGCGCCCGACATGAGCCACGCGGTCTGCCTGGTCTGCGGCCCGCCGCCGATGCTCGACGCCATGACGACGACTGCTGCCGTGCAGTCGGCGTGCCGCGCGGCCAGATCAACTTCGAGGTGTTCCAGGCGGCGATTGCGGCCAGCGCGAGCGGGCCGCCTGCCGCCGCGCCGGGCCGGCGCGGCCGTCGCCGTGGCGCCAGCCGAGGACGTGCCGCACGAAGTGTCGTTCAAGCGCAGCGGCCACACGGCCTCTGCCGGCACGAACCAGAAGCTGCTCGACATCGCCGAAGCGTGCGGCGCGGACATTCCCTCGCTCTGCCGGGCGGGCGTGTGCGGCACCTGCCGCACGAAGATCCTGAGCGGCGACGTGCATGCGCGTCGCGCATCCTGGACGACGAGGACCGGCAAGAGGGCTACGTGCTGGCGTGCGTCAGCGAGGTGCCAGTAACTGCGACATCGACGCATGAGGTGAGCGACATGCCCGCGCCCGCGACCCTCTCCCGCCCCACGCGCGCCCGCGACGGCGGCTCCGCTCAAGGCGGTCACGCACGTGCTCGTCCTGTCGGCGCCTCACGATTGCGGTGGCTGGCCGACGTACGCTCCTCGCGGCTGCTGGACGGATGGGACTACTACCGCGCCCGATCTCCGAACGCAGCGTTCATGGCCGCGCACCAGTTGCTTCGCCCGTCGGCACCGGTCGGGCCACCTGCTCGGCATCATCGGGCTTCCTCATGATGCTCGTGCCGGTCGCCTACGCGATCCGCAAGAAGGTGCGGCGCTTCCGCGAAGCCGGCAGCATCCAGACCTGGCTCGAGGTCCACGTCTTCTGCGGCATCGTGGGCCCGGTGCTCGTGACGTTCCACACGTCGTTCAAGTTCAACGGCATCGTCTCGGTCGCCTACTGGTCGATGGTCACCGTCGTCCTGTCCGGGTTCGTCGGGCGCTATCTGTATACGCGCATCCCCCGCAGCATCCGGGGCCAGGAGCTGAGCAAGGCCGAGCTCGACGCGCAGGCCGAGGCACTCTCCCGTCAGATTGCCGAGGCCTCGCTGCCCGAGCACACGCTCGCGGCCATCGAGGCGTTCGAGCACCGCGTGCACCCGCCGGAGTCGCCGTCCTACCTTTCCCTCTTCGTCGGCGAGTGGCGCATGCGGCGCGAGCTGGCCGTGCTGCGCGCGACGGCCTCGGACCATCACCTCCACGACGCCGCCCTCTCGCTGATCGCCCAGCGGGCGACCCTCCACCGGCGGATTGTCTACCTGAAGAAGACGAAGACGATGTTCGACGCCTGGCACGTCTTCCACATGCCCCTCGTCTACGTGATGTTCGTCATCGTCGTGATGCACGTCGCGGTGACGCTCTACATGGGCTATGTGCCGTTCGCGGACTGACGGCATCGCGCGCGCCCTCCGGCGCGCGCTCCTCGGCGGAGTCCTCGTCGTCGCCTGGATGCTGTGCGCTCCCGCGGCCCCGGCGGAGGCCGGACAGCTGGCCTCCCTCGTCTCGCCGGGACCGCTGTCCAAGGCGCACAAATCGGTCGAAGGCGTCTCGAACTGCGCCCAGTGCCACGAGACGGGCCGAAAAGTCACCACCACCAAGTGCCTGGCGTGTCACAAGCCCATCGCCGACCGCATCGCCCGCCGCACCGGCGTGCATCGCAACGCCGACGTCGGATGCGTGACCTGCCACACCGAGCACGCGGGAGAAGGCGCCGACCTGCGCCGCCTCGACCCGGCCACGTTCGACCACGCCAAAGAGACCCGGTTTCCGCTCGACGGCGTGCACAAGGCGACCGCGGCGAAGTGTGCGGCGTGCCACAAGGGCCGGTCCTTCCTCGAGGCGAGCACGGCATGCGCGACTTGCCACACCGACGTGCACAAGGGCAACGTGGGCAAGACGTGCGAGACCTGCCACTCCACGGCCGTGCCGTTCAAAGCCGCGCGAACGGCGTTCAACCATGCGACGGCGAAGTTTCCTCTGACCGGCGCGCACGTGACCGTCAAGTGCGAGTCGTGCCACAAGAACGGCGTCTATCGGGGCCTCGCGTTCTCCGCGTGCGCTCCGTGTCACGCCGACCCGCACAAGTCGCCGGTTCGGCGGCACGTGCACGACGTGCCATACGACCGAGCGGTGGATGACGCGCAGCGTGGGCACCGCGGAGCACGCCCGCACAACGTTTCCGCTGGTCGGCGCCCACGCCAAGGTCGCCTGTGCCGCGTGCCATGTCTCGGGCAAGATGACGACTCCGGTGCGCTTCGATCGCTGCTCGGCCTGCCATGCGAACGTGCACCGCGACAGCCTCAAGGAGGACTGCAAGGCGTGTCACACGGAGACGGGCTTCCGGGGTGCGCCGTTCGATCACACGAAGCGCACGAAGTTCGCGATCGACGGCAAGCACGTGGGCCTCGAGTGCGCCAAGTGTCACACCTCGATCTCCGCGGCCGACGTGCCGCTCGCCAGGAAAGTCGTGGATTATGGCGGCGCGAGCAGCGAGTGCGTCGCGTGCCATGGCCCCAAGGATCCGCACAAGGGCGAGTTCGGCCGCGCGTGCGATTCCTGCCACAAGACGGCGACCTTCGACACGAAGACGTTCACCCATGCCGGCAAGCCGGAGTTCTATCGTGGGTTCCACGAGAAGGTCGCTTGCGACAAGTGCCACGTGCCGAGCCGCACGCCGATTGGCGCCGGGGCCGCGCACCCGGTCCCGGCCTGCGCGTCATGCCACAAGGACGTGCACCTCGGCCAGGTGGGCACGACCTGCGAGACGTGCCACACGGTGGATGGCGTCAAGTTCAAGGCCACGAAGTTCACGCACGCGCAGAGCGCGTTTGCGCTCACCGGCAAGCACGTGTCCACCGACTGCGCCAAGTGCCATAAGACCGAGGCTCGCGCGTTCCCCGTGGCGCAGGGCACCGCGATGGTGTTGAAGCCGATGGACCAGCAGTGCAAGTCCTGTCACACCGATCAGCATCTCGGCCAACTGGACACCCGGTGCGACACCTGCCACAAGACCGACACGTTCAAGATGTTCACGTTCCCGCACAAGGGGCTCGAGGAGTTCTTCGCGGGCGTCCACGGCAAGTACGGGTGCGTCTCGTGCCACAAGAGCGAGACCGGCGTGTTCCCCGCCGGCCGTGGCACGACGGTCCGCTACGTGGTCGGCCGCGCGTGCATGGACTGCCACCCGAAATGAGAAGGCTCGGAACGGCGGGAACTCGGTCCTCCAGCCAGGCCCTCATCACCGGCTCCAGCGCCGCGGGATCGTTAAACACTCCCGTGAGCGCCCATTCAATCTGGCCGCGTCGAATGCCCACCAACGCGGGGCCGCCGGTGAGCCCAAGTGCCACGGAGGCCTGCATCTGCGCGTCGGCATAGAAGCGCATGGCCGGGGACGCGCTCTGCCGGCGGACCACGTACGGGCCGACGGCGGCCGGCTCACCCGCGACGATGACGATGGTCCGGGCCAACGCGACGGGCGACTGGCCCGCGGGCAGCGCATCGAGCAGGCGGTCGCAGGCCGGGCAATCGGTCGTCGCGTAGACGATCAGCCACTGCGCGTCGCTCGAGAGCCGCAGGCTCGACTCCATCCCGCCGTCCGGGTCTTGGACCTCGAAGGCCGGCAGGGGCTTTCGCTCGGTGGCGTTTGCGACCGGCATCGCGCCGCAGACGGCGAGCCCGACCACCGCGCCCATCACCAGCCGCCGCGCACGAACGAGTACCTTTCTTGAGTCATGGCTGCCCCCGCCCAACTGATAAGCGCCGACGCCGCTGATGCGGTGTCCGGCGCGACGCCGATCCAAGCCCACTCGGTGATCTGCTGCTTCATCCCGAACACGAACGGGATGCCAGGTGCCTTCAGCCGACGGGCCGCGGACCGCGTGGCGTCCGCGTACCAGGTCGCCGTCGTCAATTTCGGATACTGCGCCTTGAACGCCGGGAGGTCGCCGTCATTCACGCCGCCCACGACGATCACCATCCGTCCGGCCACGAGGGGTTGCTGCGTTTCGTCAACGGTCCTCAGCAGGGTATTGCAGGGTGCGCACCCCGATGACACGTACACGAAGAGCCACTTGCCCGGCTGCGTGAGGTCCGCGCTGTTCACCGCCGCGCCGCCACTGCCCGTCACCGTGAAGGCCGGCAGCGGCCGGCGTTCGATGGCCTGCACGGCCGCTCCACACGCGCCTATCAGCGCGCCACACACGAAGGCGAGACGCATCACGCGGCCGAGATTCCTCATGTTGGCCCTCATTCCGGCACCACGAAGTTCACGATCGACGCCCGCTCGTCAGCCGAGAGCCCCTCGAGCGCGTGGGCATCCACCAGCAGGGTCAAACCCGACAGGTCGCTCAGCGCCGCGCTGCCCGGCTCTGCCTGGACGAGGAAGTGCATCAAGCTGCGCGTCTGTCCGGCCGGCACCGTCACCTGCCATTCAATCACGTACGGGTTGTACCGGACTGGAAGTCCGTCGTAGCCGTCACGACCGGCTGGCCAACCTCTCCTCCAAACACGAACCCCATTGATGGCCGCGTGCCGGACGCATCGTCCGCCACCACGCTGACGGCGGTCGCGGGCTGCACCGCGGCGCCGTCGAACCACCCCGACACCCGCACGCGCACGGTCACGTCCCACGGCGCGCGATTGGTCAGCACTTCGAGATACCGCGCGAACCCGCCCGCGGCCGGCACGAAGACTTTGCGCGAGACGTCCACGCCGGCGCCTCCCACATACCCGGCGCGCAAGGCGACCTGCAGCCCATCGAGTTCGAGCGCGCCGGCACTCTGGCACGGGAAATTGAAGTCTACGCCCGCCGTTCCTCCGCTCAGAAGCAGCTGATGGGCATAGTTTGCGATTGACTGCCGGCTGCCAATCCTACCGGGCGACGACTGGTTGCCGGCGCAATCGACTCCGTAGACGAATTGGGGGTCGGCCAGTACCGACATCGAACATCGCGGCCGTCCCCAGGGTGACGTCAGCGTTGGCGGCGCCCCCTGGGGCCAGAACGCCAGTCGTGACGCCCATCGCACTTGTCAGCGAGTCCTGGGCGGTCACCGTGAATTCACCGGCCGGTACCCGTTGGACCACGAACCGGCCCTGCGCGTCGGTCGAAGCGCTCGCGTAGGAGCCGCCGCCATTGGCCGGACCCGCGTCGTCACTCCTGACGGTGATATACGTTCCCGTCGTCACGGGAGAACCGCCCGCCATTCGAACCGTGCCGCTGATCGACCCGCGATCCTGCAGCGCGAGGCTCACCAGCGCCACGGCATTGGCTTCGACCAGGGCGTGAACGGTGGCGCAGTTGTACTCACCTTGCGCCGAGTCGTAGCTGCACCCCTGAACGATGGCGGCACCGGTGGGGACCACGTCCAGGAGGAAGCTCCCGTCCGGCCCGGTCGTCGTGTTCCGCTGAAGGTAGAAACCGGCGACGCTCGCCGAGACACTCTCGTTGGGCAGGGCCTCGCCGGTGGCGCTGACCAGCGCCCCGGTGATCCGGCCGGTGGGATCGAACGTCACGTCAATCGGCACCGCGGCCGTCAGGTCGGTCACGCTCCCGGACAGCGACGTGGTCAGGCCCGTGTTGTAGTCCTGCACCGTGAGAATGAAGTCACCTGTCGAGACGACTCGCAAGCCGTAGCCGCCGTTCTCGTCACTGCGGCTCGCGTAGTCGGTGTACCCGGACCTCGGACCGCTGGTCCACCTGACCCGAGCGTCCGGGTAGGACACGGGCGTGCCATCGGCGAATCGGACGGTTCCGGAAATCACGGCCACGGGCAGCACGAGGTCGCGCTGCACTTCGTCTCCTCGGAACGCGAACTGCCCCATCGCCTCGACGAAGACGGCTCCGTCGTTCGGCGAGTACGCGCGCACGCGGAATCCGTCGAGGCCGTCGAGCTGCGCGTCGAAGGAATAGCTGCCGCTGCTGTGGGTATCGGTGAGGTAGCGGCCCGTCGCGTCGTCGTACAGACTCGATCAGGGCGCCTCCATCATCATTCGGGTCGCCGACGGGCGTCGCGCCATCGGCCGCGAACACCGAACCGTACACCCGGCCCGCGCTCGCGGTGGCGGTGATCGTGACGTCGACCGTGGCGCCTTCGTCCGACTGGTTGACCGTCCCGTTGGCCGAGCCGATCATGCCGAAAGTGTCTTGGGCGTCCACGGAGAAGCCGGGCTCCGGCACGTTGGGGACCGTCAAGACGCCCAGAACATCCGTGTACCCCGCCCACTCACGACCAGCACCGAGGTGACGGTCGACGAAGACAAGCGCACTCGGAATGGGCCGCGCACCATCGGTGTCGACGACATGCACCCGCGCGGTGGCCACGGCCTTCAACCGCACGTCCAGCGTGACGACGCCGCCGTCTGCCGCAAACGTGATGGGCGCGGACGTGGACGCCGTGAAGGCACTGGCCTGGGTCCGAGCCTGGATTCGGACGGGCCGGCCCAATGCCACGCCCCCGAACGTGAACTGCCCGTTCGCGTCGCTGAATTGCTGGGCCTCGATACCGCCGGCCGCATTGAGCAGCGAGACGATCGACGAGCCTGCGGGAACCCCGCTCGCTGTCGTGACCTGGCCGGTAATCGTGCCGGCGCCGATGTCGATGTTCGCGTGGCCTGCCTGGCCGGCCACGAACTCGAGGGTCACCGCCCCTGAGGCATTGAGTGAGGCGGCCGTCACCGTGTGGACCCCGGGCAGCACCCCGGTCATGGCGTACGAGCCGTCGGCCGCGCTGAAGCGATAGCCTGTCAGCGCATCCAGGTAAATCCTGGCCTGCGGTACGGGGACTCCCCCACGAAGAACGACACCCGTGACGAGGCCGGTGTTGCTGAACACGACATCGCGCGTGGCCGTGGTGTCGCCGGGGGCGAAGCTGCCGGTCACCACAGGGGACTGCACGAAGGTAACCGAGTCGGTGGCCTGCAGCGTGAAGGCGTCCGCGAAGGTATTGGCGACGGTGAAGACGCCATCGACATCGGCCGATACGGTGCGGCTGCTCTCGGGGAAGAACGGGTAGTTGACGCTCGTGAACGTGACGGGCCCGCTTCGGGTCGGCGTCAGGCCATCTCCCGCGAGCGTGCGTCCGGTCACGACAGCGGTGCGAGCCGACACCGTCGGGATCGCTGGCTGCGTGCTCGACCCGTCGGCGGGCACCGCCCAGTTGAGGATCTGCGACCGCTCGTCCGCGCTCAACCCGGCCATGGCCTCTGGCGGCAGCTGCGCGAGTCGCTGCGCGGCGCCGATCGCGCCGGTCTTTCTCGGCTGCTGGACGACGAAGTGCATCAGCACTACCGTTTGACCGGGCGGCACCGTAACGCCGTTCCACCTGAGGGCGATGCTGTCGCTCGAGACGCGAGCGAGCGAGAGCGCTCGCGACGCACCGGCGCCCCCGAGCACGAACGCCAGCGACGGGTCGCCCGACGGTGTGGCCAGCGCATCGTCGTCGGTCACGAGCCACGTGTCGGCGGTGTCGAAGAACGTGTCGCCGCTGGCGGTCGCGACGACGCGCGTCGCAGAATCGGAACCGAGGTTCGAATCCACGGCCACGTCCACCGTGATCGGGGTGGCGCCGGGGTTGGTCAAGACTTCGAGATATCTCCCGAAATATCCGTCGGCCGGCACGAAGAGTTTCCGGGTCACGTTGAGCCCGAACGCCGGGCTCTGCCGCGCCATGGCGATTTCGCGGTTGTTGTCCTCGGGCGTTCCGAACGACGGCCCACTGAACGACACCGACTGCGCGGAGCTCGAGTAGAGCGACAGGTAGAGCCCGCCATCAAAGGCGTCTGAACTGCCGTCCGACAGAGTGCCGTTGGTCTGAAGGTCGAACCGGTAGCCGTTGGCGTCAAAGAGATTCGCCGGCAGCGTCACGCCGGCATTCACCGTGATGTCGATCGTCTGGCCCTGGTCCGCCGCCGTCACCACACCCTGAACCGCGACACCGGCCGGCTGGCCGGTGATGCCTTCCGGCAAGGCGGAGAAGGGACCTTCCGGCACGATCGGCGCCAGTGCGATACCGCTCGCGATTGATGGCGTAGTCCTGGCTAGAGCCGAAGGTGTCGGTGACCCGCACGTATCCGCTCGTGACGAACGTGCCGTCGGCGCGGCGAACGGTGACGCGCACTGCGGCCTGCGCCGGCAACGTCACGTTCGCCGTGCCGACATCGCCGTCCGCAGACAGCAGCACGTTGGCGGAGTCCCTGAACTGCAGGGTCGCGGCAGGATTGAGCGCCCGCACGCGATATGTCTGGCCAAGCGGAAGGCTATTGAAGCGGAAGTTGCCCGCCGCGTCGGCCGTCGCCGTCGCAAGAATGGCGGTGCTGGCGCCTACGTAGAGCCGCACCGGGGCGGCCGGGGCGGCCGCGCCGCCGGTGTAGGTGACCTGTCCCGCGACGGCACCGAGCCCCGGAAGGGTGATCGTCACCGGAAGCACTTCGCCCTCGGCGGCCAGCGTGCCCGGCACGTCGCTAAACAGGCTGGTGTTGAGCGGGTTGAGCGCCCGCACGGTGAACGGCCTGGTTGTCGGGACGTTCGCAATCACGAGTTGTCCGCTGGCGTTCGTCGTGCCCGCTATCTGGAACGACGGTGCAAACGGCGGCTTGCTGATGTGCACGGTGACACCAGGGGCGGGCGTGCCATTCGCGAAATTGACCTGAACATTGAGAGCGCCCAGGCCAACCAGTTGCAGGTCGTGCGCGAGCATCTGGTCCGCGGAGATGGTGATGTTATCCACCGTTTGGATGCCCGTCCTCGGCTCGGATAAGGTGAGGGTGTATCCCGACACCGGCACGTCGTTGAACGTGTAGCGGCCGGACGAATCCGTGTACGCCGCCAGCGATAACCCGGAGCCGCTGAGCGCCACGTACTGGCCCACGGCCGGCGTCCCGGCCCCCGTTCGCACGATGCCCGTAACGCCACCCGTAGCCGGCAAGATCACTCCGTGGTCACGACCTGCCCCGTTGTCATCACGACGGTCGCGGTGCCCTGAAGGCTCGTGTTGTAAGTGGTGCCGGAGTCGGACAGCGGAATCGTGGCCGTCAGCGTCTTCGCACCGGCAGGAACCCCGCCGAACCGGAAGCTGCCATCGTTGCCCAGTATTGGAAGGCGCCGCTAGCCAGGCCGGCGCCGATCAGCTGCACATAGCCCGCTGTGGCTCGCCCCGCCACCGGGCCGGCGCACGTGACCTTCGAGGATACCGGTGTTGCTGAAGACCAGATCAGCGCTGGTCTGAAATCGCCTGGAATGAACGTGCCAGCGACCGCGGGGACTGCACGCCGCTGTCGGATAGGTGCCGAACACGGTGAACCCGTCGATCGGCACCGGCACCTGGCCGTAGGCGCCGGTGATATTCCGGCCGGAGCGTGAACACGCCGTCGACGTCCGCCTGACACCTATAGCTGCGGCCGAACAACGGATTGTTGCTCTTGATCGTCGCGGAGGCGTACGGCACGACCGTCACGTGGTCGAATTCGAAGAGGCGTCCCGAGATCGTCGCCGTTCAGACTCGTCAGCGGCGCGACCCCGCTGACACCGTTCGCGGGCACCACGTAGTTGCGGATCGCGGCGATCTCGTCTTCGCTGAGGCCCTGCAGGGCTTCCGGCGGCAGCTGGTCCAGGCGTTGCGCGGCGGCCAACGCTCCGGCACGGCTGGTCTCCTGGGAGACGAAATGCAGTAGCCACGGATCCGCCGGCCGGGACGACGATCTGGCTCCACTCGTAGGCCACCTGGTCGATCTCGATAGCAGTAATAATAGGAGCACGCGCCGTCCGGTGAATGTCCGCCGACGCACGTGCTCAGGCGCGCCCGCGCCGTCGAACGAGATGGCGAGCGAGGGGTTGTAGCCCACCGGAACGGATCGACGTCCTGGTCGTCGACGGTCACCCAACGGTCTCGCGTCGCTGGATCGACACGTCCAGCGTGGCATCGCCACTGGCGTCGCGATCACCTGACGACATCTCTGCTGGTAGCCGCCGGCCCGCACGTGCGTCGTCGCGCGCAGATCGACCGTAATCGGGCTCGAGGTCGGATTACTCAGCACTTCGAGGTACCGTGCGAAGTAGCCGTCGCTCGGCACGAACACCTTGCGCGTGACGTTGAGCCGTTCAGTCCTGCTGGCGCGTGGCCACTTCGCGCCGCTGATCCTCGAGCGTTCCGATGCTGCTGCCGGTGAATCGCGTCGGCACACCTCCGGCGATCACCTCGAGAACCGAAGCGCCCACGCGTCGCTGCCGGAGAAGGTCGCCCCCAAGCCGTACAGGGTCTCGCCGCCCGGCTGAATGTCGAACGGCGCTGAGTTCACGTCATTGAGCGTCATCGGCAACGTGATCGCGTTGCTCTGGAGCAGGATGTCGAGCGTGAGGGTTTCGCCGTCGGTGGCCAGTTGTCCCGACGCCTCTCCGAGCAGCCCAGCCGTGGTGTTGCCGGTTGACGTGGCGATGGACCCACGGCCTGGTTCGCGCACTTCGTAGAAGCCCGCGGCGTTCGACACGGCCGCGGCTAGCCACCGTAGTCGGGGTTGAGGGTCTGACCTGCACCGAGAAGCCGGCAGCGCTCGATCCATCCGGATTGACCACGCGCCCGCGCACCGTGCCGAAGCCGACGAGCGTCATCGTCCGCGTCTCGACCGCGCCGTTCGTGGCGAGGGTAATCGGCGTCTTCACCAGCGCGCGAAGGCGCGAGTTCCCGTCGTAGGCGCCCAGTTGATAGGTCTGCGACAACGGGAGACCGTCGAACCGGAAGGAGCCGTCCGCTCCGATCGTCATCGACTGCACACCAGCCACTGCTGGTAGTAACCGTTGAACGCCAGGATGGCCGCCGTGCCGGACGTCAGCGGCGTCTGGCCGTCGGGCGCGAACACCGTGCCCGTGATGCTGGCGGTCGGCTCGAGCTGAATGGTCACGCTGGCCACTTCGCCGGCCGCCAGGTCAGGGTCTGCACGGCACCTTGCAGGAACCGACATTCGCGCTGACCGTCAGCGTCCCCACGAGCACGTTACTGATCACGGCGCGGCCATCGGCGCCCGTCGTTCCGGCAGTGCGGTCCGTGAATCCGCCACTCGTGGTTGTCACCGAAGGTTCGCGCCAGCCACCAGCGCACCATTCGCGTCGGTCACGGTCCCGACGACGGTGCCCTGCCCAAGCAGCTGGACGTTGAGCGTCAGCATCTGTCCCTGCGTGCGAGCGTGCCGCTCGCGCGACCGAGGCCGCGCGTGGCCGGATCGCTCACCGTCACCGACACCCCGCCGAGCGGAAGGATCGGGAACTCGTATCGCCCCGAGAGATTCGGTGAAGGTGGCGAGTCCACTGGCCAGGCTGACGCGAGCGCCCGGCACCGGCGTCGTCCCATCACTGCGAACCACGGTGCCTCGCAGGGTCCCGAACGTCGCCAGGTGCAGATCCTGCGCGACGACCTGGCTGTCGCTCGTGACGACGCCCGTCGCCGTCGCGCCGCGGCTCGTCACCGGGTCCCGGGCGCTCAACTGGAATGTGCCGACGAACACCTGGTCGAACCGGAACGTGCCGTCCGGGTTGGCGGCGCGCGAGACGACCGCGCTGCCGCCGAAGATGCTGGAGTTGGAGAAAGTCAATTCGGCATTCGGGACCGGCTGGCCCGTGCTGCCGAACACCGTGCCCATGACCGAACCCCTGCCCAGATACACCACGTCGACCGTCACGTCCGCGCCGCTGACGGCCAACGAGGCATTCGAGCGGCCGCGGTTCGCCATCGACGGCCGTGGCGTCGATGACGTAGCTGCCCACCGTGACGAGCGGGAATTCGTAGGCGCCGGCCGGATCGGTGAACGTGGTGGCCAGCGGGCTCGACAGGTTGTTCGATGGATAGATGTCGACGCGGACGCCACCGGAGACCGGCGTCTGGCCATCGGCCCGAAGCACCGTCCCCTGGATTGCACCGGCCGGGATCAGGACGACGTTGACATGCGCAAAGCCGTTCGCGCGATTCATCGACGCCGCAGCGAATCCGCGCAGTGACGTTGACGGATCGAGCGCCCGGACGGCAATGTCCGGCCCCGCGACGCCGGTCACGGAGAAATACCCGTTACCGTCGGTCGTGGCGGCCAGCGGGATCGCGCCGGCGCTCGTGACCGTGACCTGCGCTCCCGGCACCGGCGTGAGCAGCGAGTCGAGGACCTGGCCGTCGACGACACCACCCTGCACGGCCACTGTCATGCTGGCGCGCTCCACCCCCTGGATGAGGGCCGACACCTGGGTCGTGCCGCCCGACTGCCCCGTCACGGAGATCGTGCGCTGGGTCTCGCCAGAGGCGAAGGTGAGCGACGGCGTCACCGTCGCGATCGCGCTGTCGGCGGTCGCAAACGTCAGCAACTGCCCCGCCGTCGGCGCACCGGCCGGCAGGCTCACGACAACGTCGACCGACTGGCCGGCGCCGACGATCGTGGACGCCGGCAGTTCGACGCCGGCGAGCACGCTCACGCTCAGCGACAGGAACGCCGGGCTGCTGGCGTTGCCCGCGAGGTCGTACGCCCGAGCCTGGAGGTTCAGTACCGCACCCGCCGTGAGCCCATCGGGCACCACGATTGAGAACGACACCTGCGCGCTGCCCGCCGGCGGCGACACTTGTCGGGCATCGGCCACGACGAACGCGCCGCTGCCGGTCAGTTCGACCCGCGACACGCTGATGCCGTCCGACGCGTCGGCCACGAGGTTCACCGTCCGGCCCGGGACGATTTCGAGCCTGCCCGTAGCCGTCCGGAGCCGAACCGTCGGCGGCACGGTGTCGGCCACTGGCAGAATCACGCTCGCCGCGGTGCCGACGTTGCCTGCCCGATCGGTGGCCGAGGCCTGCAGCGTGACGCTCTCGCCCGGTCGCGCGGAGGCGGGCACCAGGAACGTGAACGAGGCCAACGCGTCGGCCGGCGCTGCGGCCAAGGTTCGCGATTCTGTGATCACCGCGATGCCGGTGGTCGAGAAGTCGACGCGGCCCACCCCACCGAGGTCCTGGGCCGAGACCATCACCGTTGTCTGCTGCCCAGGGCGAACCGCATCGCCGGTGCTGGCGCCGGTGATGCGAACCACGGGTGCAACGGCGTCGAGCACCGAGATTGACACGGGCACGGCCTGGCCCACATGGCCCGCCGTATCCGACGCCGACGCCTCGATCAGAATCGTCGAACCCGGAGCCGCATCCAAGGGAACGTTGAAGGCGAACGACCCTGTGTGGTCCGCGCTCGACGGCGCCACCGCCAGGATCGCACCATCGTGCGGCCGGCCGGTCTGGGCCTTGAATCCCGCCTGCACCACTCCGAGGTCATCGGTGGACCTCACGGTCACGACGATGCGGTCGCCGTTCCTGGCCGTGAGGCCATTGGCCGGGGCCGTGATGGTTGCCACAGGCGGCTGGTCCGCCGTGACGATGATCGACGTGGTCGCCGGCGTCGTCCCGCGGTTGCCCGATGTGTCGGTGGCCAGCGCGCTTACGCGGATCTGATTGCCGGCGTGGCCGAACGCCGGAATCGCCTGGAGGCTCAGCGAGAACGGCAAGGCCCGCGACGTCACCGCGAAGACGTCGTTGATGAAGAAGTCCACGAACGCCACGTCGTGGCTGGCGCCCACGTCGGCCACCACTCGCGCGACCCCATTCTCGACGACGCTGGCCGGAGAAGAGAGTGCGGCGATTGTGGGTGGCGTGCGATCGGTCGTACCGAAACTGTAGTCGAGCCCCTGAGCCTGGACATTGCCGGCGAGATCCCACGCCGGTACGGCGTGCACCTGGTAAACGGCGTCTTCTGCCAGCGGCCGGGCCGGGGTAAACACGATCACGGTGTTGCCAAAGAGGTAGTCGATGCGGCCGTCGATCGCGCCCCCAGGGCCGGACATCGTAACCGGCGGTCCGTTGGCACGCGTGGGATCGATCGGTTCCGAGAACTTCAGTCGAACAGGGCTGTAGAGCGGCACGCCGCTCGTGTTGGCCGCCGGGCTCGCATCCAGGTGGGCCGGGGGCGCGAGATCCACCGAGGTGAACGCCGACACGTAGTCCGGCTGCAGCAGCTTGCCGAAGAGGTCCGCGACCCCTTTCACCCGAATCGAATAGCGCGTCGACTCTCGCAGCGGGTTCAGCGGCGTGAACGTCACCGTCGTATCGCCTGCGCCGATCGCCAGCGTGCCGGCCAGCGCGCCGGCCTCATCGCTGAGCGTGATATTCGCGGGGGTGATCGTCCCGGCCTGCACGCGCTCAGTGAAGACCACGGTGATCGCCTGGTTGAGGGGGACTCCGGTCGCCAACGGCGCGGGCGTCACCGTGCCCACCGCGGGCGGTGCCTCGTCGAGGCGCACGTCGCCCACATCGGTGGCGCCGAGGATGGTGCCCGCGGCGGACGCGATGCCGGTGCCGACGGAATCCTCGAAGTTGATGGTGAACGGACCAAGAGGTGTCGTCTCGTACGAGAACTCGCCGTCGGGATTCGACAGGACAAACAGGTGGCGGCCAGCCGTCGCGAGATCCAGGGTGACGCCCGCCGCCGGATTGAGGTTCTGGCGCAGCACGCGGCCACGGAGGCTGCCCGTGGGCTCGAGCACCACGCGCACGTCGCGCGTCTCGCCCGGATTGAGGCTGTCGCCCGCGACGCCCTTGAACCCGGACACGACGTCCACCGCCGTCACGGTGAACGACCGCGCGGGCACGTCGATAAACGAGAAGCGACCGTTCGAATCGGCGAACCGCACACACGGGCCGGTGCAACCGGTGCCGGGGCTGCCTTCGAGTTTCACCTGGACGTTGCCGGCCGGGGTGTTGTCGCTCCGCACCACCTGCCCGGTGATCTGGCTGAGCCCAACCATCACCACCGTGACGCCAACGGTTTCGTCGTCGAACGCGATCTCGGTCTGCGCCGTGCCCACGTTGAGGCTCGTCTGCGCGCGCGCCCGCACCTCGTACCGGCCGAGCGGCAACTGGCCAATCGTGAACGTGCCGTCCGCGGCGGCCGTGAGGGTGGCCACGGGCGAATAGTTCTGGCACGAGCCTACGCAGATGTCCACAAGGCTGTCGGCGGCCGGCTGCCCCGTCGGGTCGAACACGCGGCCCTGGATGCCGCCAAACAGCGGACGCACGATGCGCGCCAGCAGCGGGATGGACACGACCTGCCCCTCACGCTCGATGGCGCCGGTGGCGGCGCCGGAGCCGCTCACGCCGTCGCGCCGCGCATAGAGCGACACCGCTCCTTGCGACACGCCCGGGAACGAGAAGCCGCCGTCCACGCCGCTCATCGCGCGCAGCGTAGGCAGGCCGCGCCCGGAAGGCGACGCCTGGGACAGCGACACCTCCCAGCCCTTGAGCGGCGCGAGCGAGCCCTCTCGACCAACGTGCCCGCGCACGACGCCCTGGCGCGCCTGCGCCACACGTTGATCGCGCACCGCCTGCCCGTCGAACGGAATCGCTCCCGTCGCGGACCCGAGCGCGAGCCGTCGCGGCCTCGAACACGTCGACGACGAACGCGCCGAGCGGCACCGCTCCTGGCTGATACGTGCCGTCGGGCCCGGTCGTCGCGAACGCGAGTGGCCGTGCCGTTGTGGCTGATCACGCACCTCGGCGTTGGGCACGGGCGTGACGCCGTCGGCCTTGTAGACGGTGCCCGCGACCGTGCCGGACGCGTCGAATAGATGCACGCTCACGCTGAGGCATCTGGCCGTCCTGGCGTGATCTCGGCCGGACGCGCGCCCGCTGAAGCCGTGCGCACGTCGGTCGCCCGGATGACCACCGGCCCCTCGGTCAGAGGCGTCGCCGCCGCTCAGCGTCAGCACGCCGTTCGCGTCGGCGTACCGCGGTCTTCGCAATGCCCGGGTAGCCGGTCTGCTGCACCTCGACCACTGGCGCCGGGGATGGGCGTGACCGCGTCGCTGGCCACGACGCGCACCGTCAGGCTGCGAGCCCAGCAGGCGCACCGACGATGTCGGCCTGCTCGCCCGGGCCGGACCTTGCCACGCAGATGCGCGCGACCTTGCCCGTGACCGGGTCTTCCGCCGTCAGCGTGAACGCGCCCGCGTTGACGAGGGCACGCAGAACCGGCCGCTCGGCGTCGGTGACGACGATCTCTTCCTGGATGCCCTGCGGGATCGTCGTGCACACGGTCTCGCCGCAGCTGGCGTCCTCGGCGCAGAATGACCGAACGCGTCGGACTTGTAGCGTGACGATGACGTTCGCGCCGGCCGGCGTGACGCCGTCCGGCAGGAACACCGTGCCCGCTGACCTGGCTCGTGGCCTGCAGCCGCAGGTCGACTTGCGACCGTCGCTCGCCGGCCGGCATGCGTGCCCTCGAACGCGATCGGGTCCGGGCTGAACTGGCCGGCCGCGCGCAGCGTGAAGTGGCCCACCCACACGCCGTTGAAGCGGAACGCGCCGGTCGTGAAGTCCGTGTCCGACGATTCGGTAGTTCTGGACGCGCTGGAATCCGACGCCGACCGTCCGCCGGCGAT
Organism: uncultured Acidobacteriota bacterium; assembly: GCA_963839865.1. Classification (GTDB taxonomy): domain Bacteria; phylum Acidobacteriota; class Vicinamibacteria; order Vicinamibacterales; family UBA2999; genus 12-FULL-67-14b. The sequence continues at coordinate 24,630 of CAWIWS010000029.1, read as the reverse complement.
CAGCGGCTGGTCGCCCGACACGCCCACGCGCGCCCGCAACGGCGTCACGCCGTCATCGTCGAGCACCGTGCCGGTGACACCGGCCGCTGCCGCCGCGGAACGTGATGTCGGCCGCGACGACCTGGCTGTTGTAGCTGAGGGCGACCGGCGACGATGTTGCCGTCGCTGAAATCTGGCCGGAACGCCGACACCCGGTAGCTGCGCCCAGGCGGCACGCTGTGCCATCCGGTAGCGCGCCGGCTGCGCGTCGGTGCACGGCCTTCCCGACGACGTGTGATTCCGGCCGTCGACCTGCGCGAAGCAGGTACACCGTTGACGCCGGCAACCGGCGTCGCGCCGTCGGCCGCGGACGACGCGCGCCGGCCACGCCGCCGACCGACGGGAGCACGATCGTCGCGTTGACACGGTCTCGCCGGCGCGGATGATGTCCACGTCGGCGCTGGCCCGTGGCCGAGCGCGTCGCTCACCGCGACGATCTCGCGCGGCCCACCGGCACGTCGGTCAGCATGAACTCGCCCGTCCGCGTCGGCGGTGGTGAGGCTCAGGCCGCCGCCCACGCGCGCGCCGGGCACGCCCGCGCCGGGGATCGAGCACGACGCCGCGTGACGCGTGCCCAGGCCGCCGGCGAGGAGGATGTTGAGGCTGCGCTGGTCGCATCTGGCGGCGAGCACGAGGCTGGCCTCGCCCTGCTGGAGCGCCGGCCTGGTCGAACGTCTCGAGGCGGAGTTGGCCGGCGGTGATGTCGCGAACGCGAACGCGCCGTTGCGCGTCGGTCGGTGACGGCGATCGCGCACTCGGCCGGCACCTCATGCCACCCGGGCGGGCGGACACTGCACGCCGGCTGGCTGCGGTTGCGGTAGTAGGCGACACCGGCACGTCGGCCGACCGGCGTCGCGCCGTCGGCTGCGCAGCACGTAGCCCGTGATCGTGCCCGACTTCACGGCTGAGCTGGGCGCGCTGCCGACGTCGAAGCAGCGTGATGTCGCGCGTGATCGTCGCGCCCGGCGGACGGGATGTTCTCGCTGACGAACACCTGCGCGTGGCGGTGACGTTGACCGCCTCGACCAGCATGTTGCCGACCGGCACGCGCGCGAATCACGAAGCGGCCCTCCGCGTCGGTCGTCGCGCCGACTGGCTCTGGTCGGTGAGGCTCGTGACGCGGACGTTCGGTGCCCGGCGAGCGGCCGCCCTGCTCGTCGCAGCGTGCGGCCCGGGAGCGTGCCGCGGCCGAGGAACACGACGTCGACGTTCAGGCGCTGGCCGTCGCGCTGCGACGTTGAAGCGCAACGTCGCGGAACTCCTCGGTGTCGGGGTCGACGCGCGACGATGCTGGTCGGGCATGTCGGGCGCAGCACGTAGTCCAACTGGTAGCGGCCGTCCTCGTCGGCGGTCTTCGAGCTGATGCCGACCAGTGACCGGCTCGTCGCCCGCACGTCACTGTAGAACAGCCGCACGTTGGCGAACGGCGACCGGCGTGCCGTCGGCGTTGAGCACCTGCCCGGACACCACGCCGCCGTCGTCGGGAACTGTGTGCTCTCCATCGGGCGCGGTGCCGGCGCCATGGCCTGGCCGCGCAGGTCGGCGATGCCCGATGACCGTCGATCGTGCGCGGCACGAACGGGCCGAGCCGGTCGCGCAGCGCGACGAACGCGATGCGGCGGCCCGGCTGCAGCGCGACGCCGACACGACGCGGTTGGCCTCAGGCGTCGAAGTCGGTGATGTCGCTCGGCGCGCACGCGGTCCTGCACGCTCTCGGCGGTGACCTCTTCGCTGAACAGCACGGCGACGACGCGCCCGGGCTTGGCGAGGACCGTCCTGCGTCGCAGGTCTCGCACGTCGAGCTGTCGGCCTCGCCTGCTGCACGACGCCGAGCACGGTCGGGCGGCGCCGGGTCGGCGACAGCCGACGTCGGCGACGGGCGTGCCGTGGCCCCGGCCGGCCGATCCGGCGACGTCGAATCGTCACGCCGATGCGCATCGCCGGCCGTGGCGTGAACGTCGGGCGACGAGCTGCGCCGGTCACGGCCGTCGAACACGACCTGCCGCAGCGCTGCCGTCGGCGTCGCGGGACGACGAGGCTCAGCGTGAACGGCGCACCGGCCGGCACGCCGCGCGCGTCGCGATGCAGGCGAACGGTGTAGGCGCCCGCGGCGAGGCGCCATCAGCAGGCCGAGTCTGTCCCGTCGCGTCGCCGGCGCCGTTCTTGAAGCGGACAGCACGTCGGCGAACGGAATCTCCTTGATGACCTTGCCGCCGGCGTCGACGCCGCCCAGTGCGCGGCCCTGCGGCGTCGACGACCACGAGCGTCACACGGCAGCGGCCCGCCGGTCGACGACCACCAGCGACGGAGAGGTGGCCCGGCCGGTAACCCGAGGCTTCTGCGCCAGCGTGCTGCGTGGAACGCCGCCGCGCCCTGCGGCTGCAAATCGGGCTCCAGCAGGTCGGCCACGGCCTGCCGCGAACACGTCGCCGCGCACCGACGTGCGCCGCAGCTCGTCGAAGCCGCGGATAGTTGTCTGCGCGTGAACTGGCAGATCCGTCGGCGTCGCGGGTTGCGCTGCGGCGAGGCGGGCGTAGTTGCTGCCGGCGAAGTCCATCAGCAGCTGCGGCGGCGCTGTCGCGGCAGCGGCTCGCCCAGCGCGACGCGGAAGCCGGCCTCGGCCATCTCGACCGCGCGGTCGAGCACGATCTGCTCGAGAAGCGCGTCACGTCCTTCGGCAGCGCCGCGGCAGGCGCCGTCGCCACCGCCCACGCCTTGCCGAGCAGGCCGAGCGCCGCGTCGCGCAGGTCTGCGGCAGGCCGCCGCGCCTCCTTCGGCAGCACCAGCGAGTCGGGCGACAGCGGCACGCCGAGTTCGCCGACCGCCGTCTTCAGCGCGAAGCGGCCCGGCGACGTTCTCGTCGGAGTCGAGCGTGGCGGCGGTGACCTTGCCCGTCAGGCTGCGACACGAGGTCGAAGCTCACCGTCGCCGAGTCGCCCGGCGCGATGATCTCGATCGGCTCTCGACGGCTCGCCGACCAGCGTCGCGCCGCTGATGTTGCGGCGCGAACAGGTTGACGCTGACGAAGTTCGCCGGCGACTCCGACGTGTTGGTGACCGTGACGTCGAGCGTGTAGGGCTCGCCCGCGTTGACACGATCTCGGGATGCGTGAACGTCAGCGTGAACGTCGGGTTGCGCACGAGCACGGCGCCCGGCCGCGCGGCCGCGGATCGGGCACCGGGCCCGACGGGCAGGCCGTTCAGCGTGCCCGTCGATCTCCATCTCGATGACGTGGCTGCCTTCGCGCCGGCCCTCGACGAGGTACTCGGCGTTGCCGGTCTCGCCCGGGCCGAGCGTCGTGATGTCGTCGCCCGTGCCGAGCTTGCCGTCGGCGCCCGGCTGCGTCGACGGGCTGCACGCGCGGCGACTCGCCGCTGGCGGTGTTGGCCATCGCGCAGCGGATCGTCGCGCGATGCCCACCACGTTGTCGTTGCCCGGCGGCAGCACGATCTCGGCCCTCAGGTCGCTGACGACGAGGTTCGAGCCCGTCGGGCGCGACGTTGCCCACCATCAGCATCACGCTGAAGAACTGGTTCAGGAACCCGATGTCGCCCGGGAATGACGACGACGCCCGGGAATCGGCGGCACGTACGAAGTTCTGGCCCTGCAGCGTGGGCACGTCGCAGCGTGAAGCCCGCGACGCTGAGGTTGGGAATCTGCGTCTGGATCTGCAGCGTGTCGGGGATGATCGTCGCGCAGGTCTGCAGCAGCGGCGCGCTCGATCGTCCGCGAGGTCGGACGACGTCGCGTTCACGTCGGCCGGCGCCGCGCGCAGCGTCGGGCAGCACCACCGGGAACGTGATGTCGATCGTCGTTGCCCGGCGAGATCGCGAACGCGGCCGTGAAGTTGTAGGCCTGGAAGTTCGACTTGTCGAAGACGATGCCCTTCTCGCGGATCTCCTCGGCGGTCAGCGGCGCGCGCCGTGACCTGCGTGACGAGCAGCTTCTCGATGACGTCGATCGTGCACGCTCTCGGGCGAGCCGCACAGCAGGACCTCGCCGCCGCTCACGAGGCGGATGTTCTCGAGCGTGTGCGGGCCGGCCACCGTGAGCGGCGGGATGTTGAACGGCGAGTTCGGGCCGCGCCGTCAGTTCGAGCGGCTCGGCGAAGCTCGGCCCGCGCAGCGTGGCGCGCACCTCGGCGTCGGGCGCGAACGGCGGCAGGTCGCGCCGGGATCAGACGGCGCCTGCAGGAACGTGCTGACGATCGTCGCGATGTCCTTGGGGACCGTCTGCTGCGCGGGCTCCACCGTCAGGCCGAGGCCGTACAGCGGATGTCCTCGCTGCCGAGGAAGCGGGCGCGGCCTGCGGGCCGAGGCCGCCACCGACACGCCGAGCGTCATGACGAGGGCACCGAGAAGGGTCCTCATCATCGTCCGCCGCTGCATGAAGGTATGCGCCATGATGCCGTCGAGTCGTGTCCCGCCGTTACTACTTCACTTCTCCGTAGACGATCGCAATCGCACCGCCCGCCGTGCGGGTCGCCGTGCGGGTCGTGAAATTCACGGCCAGGGCGCCCCAATCCGGGGCGGTCAGCCGAATGCGAACCGTGAGCTGCGGCGCCGTGCCTTTCCGCACGTCGGTGAACACCGCCTCGGCCGGTTCGGACAAGAGTTCCAGGCCTTTGTAGGCGGAGACCTTGACCTCGAGTTGCCGGACGTCCTCAAGCGCCCTGAAGCCCAGCACCGTCTCCACTTCATCGCCCGTCTTCACGCCCTGCGGCACAACAAACTCCACCTCGATCGGCGCGGTACCGGGCTTCCCGGCCAGCGGTGTGGCCGGCAGGCACGCGATGACCACGGTGGCCAGGGCCAACCACGCGGTGCGAACAGTCATGTCAGTCTCCCCCTTCATCTCGGCCTACGGTGACGGCCGGACGAGAATGCTGAACTGTACCGGGCCCGGGGAACCACTTTCCCGCCGTCCAAATGACGCCCGACACGGACGCGGTGTAGGTGCCGGGCTTCAGTTCCACGGGTGCGGTCGCAATCGTGCCAGGCGCCGCGGACGCGGCGAAGTTGCCCACCATCCCGCCCGGCAGGTTCACTCTCAGCCACAGGCGCTCGTCGGCCGCGTTGGTCCCGGTCGCCGTCACCGCCACGACGTACTTCCCGGCCGTCGCGATGGTGAACTTGAAGAACACGTGCTCGTCGAGTTTGTTGCCGTCGCCCGTCGGCCGGCCCGCCGCCGGCAGGTCGTGGTCGACTCGCGTCAGCAGGAACCGATGGTGTTTCGGGCCCGGTCCGTGCTGCTCGACCGGCACCCCATCGGGCGGGACCTCGGTATAAAGCCGGCCGATTTCGAAGCCGTCGACGGTCACGGTGTTGAACAATTCGAACTCGTCGGCGTTGGCCAGATCGATGTTTTCGGCCTTTGCCATCGCGACGATCTTGTCACCGACCTCGGCCTTCAGGGTGCCGGCCTCGTAGAACGAATGCAGCGAGTGGAGGAAACTGAAGATCGTCGTGAAGGCATTCGTCGTCTTCTGGTCGTGGGTCATCACCCGGTAGATCGGCTCGAACCCCAACTCGACCTCGTCCTTGATGTCCACGAGGGTCTCCGAGTCGAACTCATCGCTCTTGCCGTCGTACAGATCCCACAACAGCTCCATCACGGCGTCTTCGCTGAAGAAGCTGCTGTTGAGGCCGTTGTCGGACTCCACGTCCGTCAGGTTGCCGATGGCCTGCTTCAGTCCGGTAGTGTCGACGTAGTTGGGGTTCTTGGTGATCATGGAGGCGAAGGCGGTGGCGAAGCCTTCGCCAAACGCGACGCGGGGATCCAGGACATCACCCGAGGCATGCCGTCCCCCAATCGTGTCGCTCCTGCTGAACTTATGCTCGAAATAGTGGGCCCACTCGTGCAGCACGACTTGCGCGTCGTACTCGTCGGTGTCGAGGTCCTGGGCGCCGAGGATGTACAGCGTGACCTCGGCCAGCGAGTAGTGCGACGTCTTGATGAACCCGGCGGGATAGTTGTAGTTGCCCGCAGGATCCAGGGCGGGAAGGTTGCCCTCGCTCCACGCCATCTTGAGCAGCGGGAACGCCGCAGTGGGGTCGACGCGGCGAATGGCGTCCTGCGCCTGATACGCCAGGTCCAGGATGGCAAACGGGGCGCCGGTGCGAACACCGTAGTGAGGCGCCGGCTTCTCCGTCTCTGCGTAGATATCGCGCACCGTCGCTGCGGGCATCGGAAACACGCCCGAGGACACCTTCCAGGTGCTGTAGCCGTTCTTGTTGTCCACGACCTTGACGGTTTCCAGACCGGGTGTCCCGAGCTCGGCCCGCACCACGACTTCAACGTTCGCGCCCGCCGGCGCATCGAACGCGTAGTAGCCGACCTCGTTTGTGTTGGTTGTCGCGATCACCGAGCCGCCGCTCCGCAGCTCCACGATCGCGCCGCGAATCGGCCTGGGCTCCGCGTGCGCATAGTCGAGGCCGATCCCGTCCTTGGCCGGGATGTACGTGAAGGTGGCGATTCCCTCAAGCCCGGGCCGTGCGAGCCGGTACACTTCCAAGCCCTTTTCGGTGCCCACGTAGATGTGGCTGGTGTCGGGATCAGCCTCCACCGTGTTCACGCCGTTGGCTGAAGGCCGGGTCCACACCACCCGGTCGTCCACGCCATCACCGTTAGCATCCATCAGGCCGGGCGACCGGCTCTTGGCCAGGTCGACGATGTACCAGGCCGACGCCGAGGCCGCGACCAAGCGCACCTTGGCGCGGTCCACGTCGACGTCAAGAATCGTAGCCGGCAACGGAATGGTGCCGACGACCTGGGGACCCTCGATGTTGGTGAGATCGACGATGACGATCTGGCTGCCGACAACGACGACGGCCGCATCGATGAACTCGTTCGAACCGATGGCGCGATCGCCGTTGGCGTCAAATGGCAGGCGCGGCACGTAAAGCATCCGCGAGGGCTCGCCGCTGAGGCCCACCACGGCCATGACGGCAAGACCGGGGTCGATCACCTCAAGTTGTCGCTCGCCGCGGTTCAGAGCCACCAGGCGGTTCGACACGGCCGCGACGTCGACGTAGTCGCCGGGCAGCATCGGCTCCCGCGTGCGCTGGAGCGGCAACACCTCCGGGATGTTTCGGCCGATGTCGGTGGCAAACAGCCCCACGTCGGCCACGGCCGTGTAGGCCATGTACCCGCCGACGTGCTGCAGAGCGGCTACGCCCTTTGCGTGGCCCACAGCCCGAACGGTACCGGTGCGGCTGAAGTCCGAGAGCGTCTCGGGGTTCGCCGACAGCAGCTTGCCGCCCATCAGGCAGGGCGCTGCGCGATCGGTGACGTCGTAGAAGGAGACGAAGCTGAACAGGGGGTTGTCGGTCGCCGTCAGTGCGAGGTCGCCCGAGAACGTGGCTCCACCCGGCGCGCACGTGTTCGGCGTCGTCGGCGTGACGTTGAGCGTCAGTCCGCTCACGCCCGTGAGTAGCGTGACCCGCTGTTTCAGCGAGCCGCCCAGTTCCCGGCCAACATCGACCGGCGCCAGCGGGTTGGTCACGTCCATCATCACGAACTTGTACAACGGGCTGGCATCGGTGACCGCGACCAGCGTCGTTTGCGGCACTCCAGCCACCTGGCGCCGCAGGATCTGGATATCTTTGAGCCCGCCAAGCGGGCGTGTCGCGGGATTGGTGCCCTTCCGCAACTCCGCGACCATGCTGGGCGCGAACGTGTTGAGCGACAGGAATTGGCGGGACGGATCCACCGGGTTGCCGCCGCGGTCCACCAACCCGGCGAGGCGAACGGTGTAGTGCGCGCCCAGCGCGAGGCCGCCAGTGGGCACGAAGGTGATGCCGCGGTTCGCGTTCGAGATGAACAACTCGCCTGGCACAGGGTGATTGGCGGCGTCGACCACCCGGAAGTTCGCGCGAATGCTGTCGACGTCCATCGATTCGTCGAAGGTGATCGTCAGGTTGCCCGACGGGTCGAAGTGCTGCAGCACTCGCAGGGGCGTCGTCATCACCGGCGGGGTGGTGTCGTCCGTCAACCGCCCCAGATCGAGCGGCGAGTCCCTGGGCGGCGACGGCCTGACGATGATCTTCACGGGGGTGCCGGCCGCATTCGTCACGACGATGCGGAAGACCGGGATGTCGATGAAATCCATGAAGGAATCGTCGTACCACACCTGGACGCGGTACTTGTGCGCCTGATCGCCGTCGAAGGCCCACGTAATGCCTCCATCAACGACGGCCGTAGGCGGCACGGTCGTCACCACATCATCCGTCGGGTCCAAGGGGTCCATCAGATCGATCAGACTCACGCTGGTGCGGGCCCGGCCGGTAAGGGGGGGATCGCTTGGATGCGCCGCGTTGTGAGCGTTCATCTCGGGCCGGGTGGGGTCGATTGTGGTGGGCAGCGCTCGCAACACAAGGTTGCCGGAGCCCAGCGCCGAGGGGCTGACGGCGAAGGTGAGCGGACGGTCGCCGGTGACGATGTTGCTCGCGACCGCCTCATACATGTCGGCCATGCCGCCGCTCACGGATAAGGACATCGTGAAGCCGGACCGCGGGTAGTTCACTGTCGCAAAGGTCTTCAGGTTGAGAACCTCGACGTCCGTGTCCTCCGGTGCGATCGCCTGGAGGGGAATGAGGATTCTCACGGCGCCCGTGCCGTCGGCCACCGCACGGAACTCCACCACTTGCCTCGAGCCGGCTGACACGGTCACGGCGGAGAAATGGTCGCTGAGGACGCCAGGTGCGGCGAAGCTGTAGGCCAGGTCGTCGCGGTTGAACCGGGACTCGACGGTCGTGGTGACGTTCTTGACCCTGATCAGCTCATCGCCGGAAGCGAGCTGTTCCGGCCGGATGCCGATGTTTACCGTGTTGGCGGTCACCGTCACCCGCCCGCTCAGCACCGGCAGGCACACCGGGGCGGCGACGTCGCGCGTGAACCCGACGAAGTCGAGCAGGAACGCCCCGGCGTCAGTCGAGTCGATGCGAGCCAGCAGGCTGCCCGACGCGAACTGCGGCGCGAGGGTGCCGAAGGTCTTTCCCACGAGCCGGCTGCTCTTGTGCACGCCGTACACGCCCGCCGACAACACGCCGGGACACGGTGGCGACGACGTCGCCACCCGGCTCTCGATCAGCCTGGCGGTGTCGGCCACGTTGAGCGTCGGCTGTCCGTTGATCTGGACCACTTGGCTCACCAGCCACTGATCGTCGGCCGTGTCGCCCGGCGCGGGCGGAATCGACACGTCCACATACCGGGTGGGCACGGCGCCGTCGAAGTCGATCTCGAATCCGCCGGCATACCTGAACACCGCGCGATTTTCCGGCGAGAGCTGCACGGGGAACGCCGACTCGCTCACGGGCTTGATTGTGACGATGGCTCCCTCTGGGAATGTGCCCGAGGCGACGGTGGCGGCCGTACCGCCGGCGCCTTCGACCCTCCCGCCTTCGGCGCCGACAAACACCGAGACGCTGCCGTCGCCGTTGGTCCGCGTGAAACGCGCCAGCGGCACCACGGTCTGGTTGCCGTTCGCATCCGTGATCGCGATCTGCAACTTATCAGTGAGCGACGCCGCCACGCGGACGGTGAATCCGCCGTTCGGGTCGAGCAGCACCGGCGAGGTCGTGCGGCGGGTCAGGTTGACCACCGTGACCGTGTCGTGTGTCGCCGCGGTCCCCTGCGTGGCCGTGACCGTGGTGAAGCCGTCGGCGCCTGGAATCGCAGCGGCAATGCTGCCGGCGGCAGGCATCGGTGGCGGCTCGGTGTCGAGGCTCGTGAAATGCGCTGTCACCTCGGCGGACAGAGACCTGCCGGCCACGTCGGTCACGCCGGTCGCCACCACCACGGTGTAGGCGGTATTGGACTGCAGCGCCGTCGCCGGCCGCAACGTGGCGATGTTGCCGGCGCCCGACAAGCTGATTGACGCGCTGACCGGCGTCCCATCCGGCGGGACCAGTCGCACGTTGCCCGCGTTGGCGCCGTTGATCGACGCCGCGGCGATCGCCTTCGAGAACCGGACGACAATCGGATCGGACAGCGGCACGTTCAACGCGCCGTCGGCCGGAACGATGGCCGTGACCCGCGGCACCGACGCTGCAATCTGCACGTCGAGGGGAAGGACGGCGCCCGCACTGGCAAGGTCACCGGTGGCGGAACCCGAGTCGGCGTTCACCAGGTCCGTGGCCGTGAGCGCGACGGAACCGACCGCCGCCGCCGCGACGTAGCCGCCCGCCGACCCCGAGATCGACACGATCGGAAAACCCGACGCCGACACGAGCGCGCCGGCGAAGGGCCCGCCGGCCGCTCCCGACACCTGGCCGCGCGCGAAGCCGAACGCACTCGTGGCGCTGACGAAAAGGTACCGGCCGCCGACGCGAACGCCCTCGAAGACATCAGCACCGTTGAGCGTCGTGTCGGAGAGGATCTGTCCGCCGACGATCACGCCGCGCCCGACCAGCACCAGCCTGGTCTCGCCCCCGATCTCCTGTGGTCGAACGAGCAGCAGGCGCGCGCTGTCGGCGAGCCCGGCCGGCCTCGGGATCGACAGGGTGGCCGGTCGATCGAGCGTGCCCGAGAACGTGACGAGCGCGGCGCCCGCCGCGTTAATGCCGGGCGGCAGCGTCACGCCGAAGTTCGCCGGCGCCAGGCCGCGAACCGACACGGGCAGAGAATTCGCCACCGCGCCTTGCGGAACCCGCAGCGTCTCGCCACTCTGGGCGGCCGCGGACCCACCGTCGGGGCCGAATGTCGAGACCACGCGCGGCCCCACCGGCGGCGCGAACAACTCCACGGTGATCACGCCCTGCCGCAGCGTGAGCGGATCGAACGCCTGCGACGGCGTCACGCCGAACACGGCGCCCAATCCCGACGCCGGGCCGCCCACCTGGTAGAACACCACGTCTTCGACGAACGACTCCGGGCGCACACTCGCCCCAGTCAGGAATGAATACGACTCGACGATGTGCCCTTCGATTGGCAGGCCGCTCGAGAGCGACCCCGCGGCGGTGATCGTGCCGTGGACCTCCGACCGAATACCGGGCCGGTAGAAGAGGACGCGCGGTTGCGGGTCGACCACCGCGGACGCATCAAGCGCGAGGGCGGACGGGCTGATGCCCTCGATCAGGTCGCCCGCCGTCGCGAACGGCGGGGCGAGCGGCGAGAGGTCCGGCTTCAGCAGCACGAACTGCCCGGTCCGGGGAATCTCGACGACCAGGGGTCCGCTCGCAGGCGAGACGATCGCGCCGACCGCTCTCCAGGCCGCCGCCTCTTCATCCCATCTCGCAATCACGAGCGTGACGCCGTCGGCAATCGAGAACGCGTTCGGGAGCGACAACGTAGCGCCCGTCGCGAAGCTCACATCGCGCGGTGTGATCTCGGCCATCGCCACGGGCGACCATCCGGCCGGCAGCAGGCCCTCGAGCCCCTGCTGTGTGAGCGGCGTGAGCGCCAGGCTGGTGGCCGTCGGCAGCGCGCCCGGAGGTACCGTCAGTTGCGCCGGCGGGCCCGGCCCCGCTGGCCAGGTAATGGCGCCGCCGAGCACGGCCGAAACGCTCGTGGCGGGCGCCGACAGCAGCGTGAGCCTCGCGTCGAACAACTCGAGCGCCTGGTCCACTACTACGGACGAGGGGCGATCGACACGCGTCCACCCCGGGCTGGTGATCTGGACGACGCCCTGCCCCTCGGTGGCGCGCAGTACCCATCGGCCCCTGGCGTCGCTGACCGTCGAGGCCGCGTACGCCTCTCCGGTAGAATCAGTGCCCACCAATCGGACGGTCGCTCCGGCCAGCGGCAACCCCGCCCCATCGTCGTAGACTTCGCCCGTCAGCACGCCCTGGCCCGCGGACGCCGGCGGCACCACCAACGTCTGGCCCGTGTCGCTCGCAGACGAGCCGGACAGGTCCACCACCTCGGCTCGCAGGTTGAGAACGGTGCCCGCCACCTGGGCCGGCGCCACGGTGTAGGTGAACGCAAACGGCGGACCGGTCAACGTCGCCACGTTCACGCCGTTGACGAAGAAGCCGACGCTCGCAATGCCGACGTTGTCCTGCGCCTGCGCGGAGAGCGTCACTGTTCGTCCCGCGTACACCTGCAGGGGCGCGGACAGGTTGATTGACGGTGGCGTCGTGTCGCCGTCGGCAAGCGCGACCACGGCGACAGCCCCGCTCGCCTCCCCGCGGTTGCCCGAGAAGTCGGTGGCCTGGACCACGACACCGATCGAGGATCCGGCCGGTGCGTCTGCGGACACCGGATAGGACGCCTCGAACGGCGGCCCAGGCAGCGTAGCAATCACGACGCCGTTGACCGTGAAGGAGACGAACTGCACGCCCACGTTGTCGCTGACCGTCGCCGACACGCGCATCATCGAGCCGCCGACGATACTGGGCGGCGCATTGATTGCCACCACGGGGCGTTCGGTGTCGGGTGCCGAGCCGATCGTGAGGGTCCGCTCCGCGGTCGATTGATTGCCCGCCGCGTCTCGGGCCGTGGCCTTGACGACGATCCGATTGCCCGGCGAGGCCACGGGTGGAACATCAACGACCCGCTGATACGGCGGACCGGGCGTATCGGTGGGCGCGCTGCCGTTCACCTCGAATGCCACGCCGGCGATGCCGCGGTCGTCGGTCGCCAGGGCCGTGATCGTGACCTGGCTGCCGGGGAGCACGCTGGCCGGACCGTTCAAGGTGACGCTGGGCGGGTCGCGGTCCGTCGCGGGCGCGACGACGACGGTCGCCTGCCCGGTGCTGGCACCGCCGCGGCCGTCGCTGACCGTGACGACGAGAGTAAACGCCCCTTCGGTCTCGTACGCGTGGCTCGGCGACAGGCCGCTGCCAGTGGTCTGGTCTCCAAAGTCCCAGTCGTAGCTGAGGTGATCGCTCGAATCGGGATCGGAAGACGCGGCCGCGCTCAGGCGAATCAGTTGGCCGACCTCGCCGGCGTACGGGCCCCCGGCGCTTGCCGTGGGGGCGCGATTGGGAGAGGCGAGCACTTCGATCGCACCGAGGCTTGACGCGGCGAGCCCGGAGAAGTCGAGGGCGCGCGCTTCGACGCTCATCACGGTGCCGCCGGCAAGGTCGGCAGACAGCTTGAAGGGCATCGAGTACGGCGCGTTCGTCACGGACCCGACGTTCACGCCGTTCACGAAGAAGCTCACGCTCGCGATGCCGAGGTTGTCGGCCGCCGTCGCCAGCAACGTCGCGGTTCCGCCTTCCGGCACGGTGGGCGCCACGACCAACTGCACGGTGGGCGGCGTCGTGTCTGGCGTGGCCACGACGTTCAGCGCGCCGACCGCGTCGGTGAAGTTGTCACTGAAGTCGAATACCCGCGCCGCGAAGTTCACCGTTGAGCCAACTACCGCATCGACCGGCACCGTGAACGCCGCTTCGAACGGCGCCTCCGAATCGGTGACAATTGGCGTGTCGCCGACGCGGAAGACGACCGACTTCACGCCGACGTTGTCCGTGACAGTGGCGCTGAGCCGTACGGCGGCGCCGGGCGATGCCTCCGATGGGACGTTGAACCGAAGCGTGGGCGGCTGCACGTCCGGCAGTGCCGCCACCCTGAACACACGGTCGGCCTGCCCGGTGTTGCCGGCGGCATCGCGGGCGGTTGCGCGAACGTGGAACTCGGTGCCGACGAGAGCGTTCGCAGGCACGGTAATCGCGCGCTGGAACGGGCCCGACGCCTGCTCAATCGGATCGGCGCCGTTGACCTCAAAGCGGAGGCCAGATACGCCGATGTTGTCGGTGGCCAGGGCGGTTGCGGTCACGACCGCGCCGGGTAAGGCTTCCGACGGCAGCGTCAGCGTCACCACCGGCGCCGTGAGGTCCACGACCGTAATCGCAAACGTCTGAGTGGACGCTCCCCCTCGCGGATCATTCACCGCGAGCGTGACGTTGAACACACCGAGCTGTGTGCCGCTCGGGATCCACGACAGCAGGCCGTTCGCCGCGCCAATGGTCATGCCCGCCGGGCCGTCGGCGAGCGAGAACCTGAGCACGTCGCCATCGGGGTCGTTGGCTAAGGCTTGGTATGCGTACGAGCGCTGATGCGCGCCGGCGGTCACCGGGTCAGAAGTGAAATTCGGGGAACGGTTCGGGGCCGGCGCCACGATCGTCACGCTCGCCGAAGTTGTGGCGATCCCGCCGCGTCCATCGCTCACGGTCAGCGTCGCGGTATACGGACCGGCCGACGTGTACGCGTGGGCGGCCGACGCGCCGTTGCCGCTCGCGCCGTCCCCGAAGTCCCACGTGAAGGTGAGCGCATCGCCGTCCGGGTCGCTGCCGCTGCCCGCGAACGTGATCGGTTGCGCGGTCTCCGCCGCATAGGGGCCACCCGCATTCGCGCTCGGCGCCCGGTTCACCGGCGGCGGCGGGGGCGGCGTGGTGATCGTCACACTTGCCGTCGCTGAAGTGATCCCGCCGCGTCCATCGTTCACCGTCAGCGTCGCGGTATACGGACCGGCCGTCGCATACGTGTGGGCGGCCGACGCGCCGTTGCCGCTCGCGCCGTCCCCGAAGTCCCACGTGAAGGTGAGCGCATCGCCGTCCGGGTCGCTGCCGCTGCCCGCGAACGTGATCGGTTGCGCGGTCTCCGCCGCATAGGGGCCACCCGCATTCGCGCTCGGCGCCCGGTTCACCGGCGGCGGCGGGGGCGGCGTGGTGATCGTCACACTTGCCGTCGCTGAAGTGATCCCGCCGCGTCCATCGTTCACCGTCAGCGTCGCGGTATACGGACCGGCCGTCGCATACGTGTGGGCGGCCGACGCGCCGTTGCCGCTCGCGCCGTCCCCGAAGTCCCACGTGAACGTGAGCGCATCGCCGTCCGGGTCGCTGCCGCTGCCCGCGAACGTGATCGGTTGCGCGGTCTCCGCCGCATAGGGGCCACCCGCATTCGCGCTCGGCGCCCGGTTCACCGGCGGCGGCGGGGGCGGCGTGGTGATCGTCACACTTGCCGTCGCTGAAGTGATCCCGCCGCGTCCATCGTTCACCGTCAGCGTCGCGGTATACGGACCGGCCGACGCATACGTGTGGGCGGCCGACGCGCCGTTGCCGCTCGCGCCGTCCCCGAAGTCCCACGTGAACGTGAGCGGGTCGCCGTCCGGGTCGCTGCCGCTGCCCGCGAACGTGATCGGTTGCGCGGTCTCCGCCGCATAGGGGCCACCCGCATTCGCGCTCGGCGCCCGGTTCACCGGCGGCGGCGGGGGCGGCGTGGTGATCGTCACACTTGCCGTCGCTGAAGTGATCCCGCCGCGTCCATCGTTCACCGTCAGCGTCGCGGTATACGGACCGGCCGACGTGTACGCGTGGGCGGCCGACGCGCCGTTGCCGCTCGCGCCGTCCCCGAAGTCCCACGTGAAGGTGAGCGCATCGCCGTCCGGGTCGCTGCCGCTGCCCGCGAACGTGATCGGTTGCGCGGTCTCCGCCGCATAGGGGCCACCCGCATTCGCGCTCGGCGCCCGGTTCACCGGCGGCGGCGGGGGCGGCGTGGTGATCGTCACACTTGCCGTCGCTGAAGTGATCCCGCCGCGTCCATCGTTCACCGTCAGCGTCGCGGTATACGGACCGGCCGTCGCATACGTGTGGGCGGCCGACGCGCCGTTGCCGCTCGCGCCGTCCCCGAAGTCCCACGTGAACGTGAGCGGGTCGCCGTCCGGGTCGCTGCCGCTGCCCGCGAACGTGATCGGTTGCGCGGTCTCCGCCGCATAGGGGCCACCGGCATTCGCGCTCGGCGCCCGGTTCACCGGCGGCGGCGGGGGCGCAGGGCTCACCGTAATCGTGACCTCGTCGAAGGCCGACAACTCGCCGTCGGTCGCCGTCAAGCGGAGCACGTAGACGCCCGCCTGCGAGAGGCTCACGGTCGTCGAGGGCGCGGCCAGCGTCGCAAATACAGCGATGCCCGGTCCGCTCGCCTGCGTCCAGGCACTCGACGGTCCTCCCGATGCGGGACGGCCATCGTCTGTGACCGTGCCATCCAAGGTGACGTTCCCCGGCAACGTGACCGCCTGGTTGACGCCGGCGTCCACTACCGGGGCGAGGTTGGTCGGCGCGGGGGCTGGCTTGACGGTGATCTTGACCTCGTCAAAGCCCTCGCGTTCGCCGTCGCTGGCGTAGAGCCTCAACACATACAGGCCGGGCTCGGAGAAACTCGCCGTGGTCTTCGGAGCCGATCGATCCGCAAACGTGGCCTTGCCGGGACCTTCAGCCTGCGTCCACAGGATGCTCAAGTCGTGCTTCGGACGGTCCTCGTCTTCGTCCTTCCGGGAATCGGCTCGTTCCCGTTCGTCTCGGTCCTTGTCCGCGCGGCCGCGGTCATTGTTGCGGTGACGTTCTTGTGGCCGGTCATCATCCGTGACAGTGCCGTTCAGCGTGGCCGTCGCGGGGAAGACAATGGTCTGATCCGGTCCGGCGTCGACCTTCGGATCCCGATTGCCCTGGTCTTGCCGCTTGTAGTGGACGACGACGACCACGTCGTCGGCGGCGGTCAACTCCCCGTCGCTGGCCGTCACACGCAGGACATATAGCCCCGCCTTTGAGAATGTGGCTTGGGTCTCGGCCTTGGTCGGCGTGGCAAACGTGACGGCGCCGGGCCCGCGCCTCTTCGTCCACAACACCGTCAACGGATTGCCCGTGGGCAGGCCGTCGTCTGAAATAGAGGCTCTCAGGGAGGCGGGACCAGGAACCTGCACCACGTAGGCAGGCCCGCCGTTCACCTTGGGCGGCGTGTTCTTCTTGGGCGGTTTGGGTGCGGAATCCGGCGTCGGTCTTGGCGACTCGCGTCTCTGGAAACCCGCGAAGTCCTCGAGAGGGCCAGAGCCGACCGCCGTGCTGCCCGACAATCCCTGCGACAGCCACAACGCAATCAATGCGCTGAACAGGGCGAAACGAACGGGACGGGCAATCCGCGAGTCTGGCACGGGTGTCGGATAGAATACGTTTGGTCGTGGGGTGCCGGAACAATTACTCCTCCCGGAACATTGGCTGATCTTTTTTTTGTTCCGAAACGACTACCTGTTTCGTAATCGTAATGACATTTGAAGACCTCTACCACCTGCATGAGCGGGCGGTTTTCCGTTTCGCGCTCAGTATCACGCGCCGTCGGGAGGTTGCTGAAGACCTGACGTCCGAGGCTTTCCTGGCCCTGCACCGCCAGATGGGCAGCGTGGACGCTTCGCAACTGCCTGCCTGGCTGCTGACGGTTGTGCGCAATCGGGCGAGGGACATGTGGCGGCATGCGCAGGTTGAGGAACGGCATGCCACCGAACAGGGTTCGGTGGACCGCGGCGGCGCACCCGCCGCGCCGCCCCTCGAAGAATGGATTCTCGGGTGCGCAGACCTTACGGAAGTGCACCGCGCGTGCGTCATGCTGCGGTACGGGTACGGCATGACGCGCGCAGAGATTGCCATCGAGATGGGATTGAGCGAGACGCAAGTGAAAGGTCACCTCCAATACGCACTGCACTTGCTTCGGAAGGCGCATGGAGCGCCCAAGGCATGAGCCTGATCACGACGCCGTCCGATTGGGACGACGATGAGTTGGACACCTTCTCGGGTCTCACGGGCGACCTGCGCGCTATCCGCCTGCGGCACGAGAACGACCCCGAACCGCGACTGCTCCGCGCGGCACGCGCCGACGTGTTGCCGCCAGAAGCGCAGGCGGGCGTGGCCGCGTACCTCGAGAGCAGCGCATGGGGCCGCGCTCTCGCGCAAGGACTCCTCTCGACACGGGAGCTGGATACGGACGACCTGGACGCGATGTCGGAGACGAGGATCCTCGAGCGCGTCAGGCGCGAGGCGCCAGCCGCGCCCAGCACGCTCACGCGGCGACGAACGCGCTTGCGGCACCGGTTGGCCTGGCGATTGCGGCCACGATGTTGGCCGCCGTGATCCTGACACGTGGGCCTCGTGGTCGGCCGGCGGAGACGAGCGCGCCACCGGCAACATCCGCAGTCCCGACGACGGTTCTTCCGTCCCCGGCCGAGGCGCCGTACCTGATGGCGTTCGCCAAGCCGGAGGTCGAGCTGAGCACCGACGCGCTCAGTTGGCGCGGCGCGGCGGCCGACAACACGTTTCTCGCTGACCTGACACCGGCCTTCGACGCCTATCGAGACGGCGATTACGCGCGAGCCGCGGCGGCGTTCAATCGCTTGTCGGCCCGGTATCCCGGGTCAGTCGACGTGCTGTTCTATCAGGGCGTCACGCGAATGCTCCTCGGCGATTTCGCCGGCGCCATCGACCCGCTCACCGTCGCCGCGCGACTAAGAACCCCGTGTTGACCGAGAACGCCTCGTGGTTCCTGGCGGTCGCCGAGCAGCGATCCGGGCAGGATGCGGCATCGCGGGTCCAGCTTGCCGGTCTCTGCGGCGGGGGCGGAAGTCGTGCAGCCGACGCCTGCGCAGCCCTTCAGGCTTTCGACGCCGTCCGTCCCGCGCCGCTGCCGAACCGGCCATGACCGCCGCGGGTTCCGGCGTGCGCCTGATTGGCGTGCTGATGTTCAGCATGCTGTGGGCCCCGCTGATCACACCGCTGGCGAGTGCGCAATCGGCTGACACCCTGACGACTTCCGCCGCCATCGACGCGCTGATCGATCGCGTGCAAGCCGTCCTCGCGGGACCCGACAGCCACACCGCGGAACCCGACATCCAGCGCGCCCTCGCCGCCGCGCGGAAGGGAGCGTACACCGCGCAGACGGCGCGCGCGCTGCTCACCCTCGGCGAGCTTCACTACGGCCAGCGCCAATGGGATTCCGCTCTCCCCGCTGGGCAAGAGGCCTTGAAAATCTACGAAGGGCTGGACTCCGCACTGGGGGTTGGGCGAGCCAACGACCTGCTGAGCCGGATTGCAGGCGGGCGCCGCGACCCTGTGGCGGCCCTCGCCCACGCGGAGCGTGCCGTGGACGCGTTCGGTGCCATCAACGAATTCAGCGCGATCGCCGGCACCGTCGATCGCATTGTCGGTACCGACGGGACCGACATCGAGCGCATTCGACCGCTCGTGGAGCGCGCCGTCGCGTGCGCGCGAACCCTCCGCGACCTCGACCTCGAAGGCACCCTGCTGCACGACTTCGGCGATCGACTGTTCAACGCCGGCCGGTACCGAGGAGGCGATGGCGGCGCTGCTTCGCGCGGAAGCCGCGTATGAGTCGGCAGGGGCCCTGGCGGACCTGGGCACGGTCTACAACAGTGTCGGCCGGGTGTATCGCGCGCACGGCCGGCTCGAGGAGGCATTGAAGTTCCAGATGGCCGCGCTCGATCTGCATCGACGGCGCGGCAGTCGGATGATGTTGATCCAGAGCCTCAACGCGGTGGCAGTGGTCCACCAGCGGCTCGACAACTGGAACAGGCGCAGGCCTATCTCGAGGAAGCGCTAGCGCTGGCCGACAGCCTCGACTCGCCCAGGGTGCAGGATTCCCTGCGGGCCAACATGGCCACGGTGCTCGTGGAACTGGGCAGCTGGCCGGCGCCGCGAAGGCCTACGAACAGGTGATCGCGCGGGGCCTCGATCCCTTCCCGGCACTCCGCCTCGCACAGTTGTCGGACGTATACCGGAACCTCGGCCGGGGACGCGACGCGCTGGCCGTGGCGGACCAGGCGGTGGCGGCCTGCGGCGACGAGGTCGAAGCGTGCGCCAATGCCTACGGCGTCCGGTTGGAGGCCCAGACCGCGCTCGGGCGCCCGGAGGCGGCACTGGCCGACCTGTCGAGCGCGCTGGAGCGGGTCGAGGCCCTTCGCTCGCAAGCGGTGCCCAGCGACTTCCTGAAACAGGACTTCCTCCGGTCGTACCGCAGCTTTTTCGACGGCGCGATCGCGCTGCAGTTGAGTGAGGGTCACGAGCGTCAGGCGCTCGAGACGGCGGAGTGGGCGAGGTCGCGCGCCTTTCTCGACCTCCTAGCGAGCCGGTCGCTGTCGCCCGCGCCCGGGCCGTCTTCGTCGCGCTTGTTCCTCACGCGGAATGGCGGCATCGGCGAAACGGGAGTGACCACCGAAGTGAAAGGGCAGGCCGCTCCCGCCACGGCGGCAGACCTCACCGCAACGGCCTCGCGGCTTGGCTCCACGATGTTGGTGTACTGGGTGGGGTCCGGCGAAACGTCGATCTGGATCGTGAAGCCAGATGGCGCGATTCACGCTCGTCGCGTGCGGGTTCAGCAAACCCGTCTCGCTTCCCTGGTCCGTGACGGTCCGCCCTTTGCAGGGAACGCCGCTGCGACAGGTCCGCAGAAGCGGGTTGGCGCGCGCCGGCAGGAACTGCGAGACGTGGCGCCCGCACTGCGCGAGCTCTATGGACTGCTGATCGCGCCTATCAGGGATCTGTTGCCCACTTCTCCCGGCGCGCTCCTGACGATCGTCCCGCACGATACGCTGTCGGGGCTCAGTTTTGCGGCGCTTCGGGACCGTGCGGGACGCTATCTCCTCGAGGACTACGCGCTCCACTATGCGCCGGCCGGGGCCATGCTGCAGTTCACTGCGCTCATGCCACAGCAGCCGCCGCGGACGGGGTCGATGCTGCTCGTGTCGGACCCGGCGCCGCCGCACCAGTCGGCGCTCGACGCGCCGTTGCCGAGGCTCCCAGGCGCGCGGAGGGAAGCCGCGGCGATCGAGCGCGTGATGGGTACGGGTCACGTCACGGCCCTGCAGGACGCGGCCGCCACCGAAACGCGCGTGCGCGAGCTTACCCCGGGGCGGTCGGTGCTTCACTTCGCAACCCACGCGGTGGTTCGAGATGACGACCCCTTCGCGTCGTTTCTGGCGCTCGGTCCCTCGGAGGGCGACGGCGCGGCCGACGGCCTGTTGACCGCCCAGGACATCTATGGCCTTCACCTGTCGGCCAGCCTCGTCGTGCTCAGTGCCTGTCGTTCGGCCGGTGGCGACATCGCCGGCGACGGGATCGCCGCGTTCGCGCGGGCATTTTTTTGTACACGGGCGCGGCCGCGTTCGTGGCGAGCGCGTGGGACGTCGCCGACGAACCCGTTCAACAGGCTGCTCCCCGACTTCTACCGGGCGTGGCTGGGCGGCGCCTCCAAGGCCGCGAGTTTGCGACGCGCGCAGCTGCGTTTGCTCGCGGACCTGCGGGCGGGTCACGTACGCGTGAAGGTTCCCATCGGTGAGGTGCAAGTCCCCGAGCATCCGGTGTTCTGGGCGGGATTCATGCTGTTCGGCGAACCCTGACCGCCAGGCCGGTGACCTGCCCACCGCGTTCCTGCCGCAGGAGCCGCAATCAGAGTGGATACGCCAGCGTCAGGCCGAGCAGCGTCACCAACACGACGACGACGGGCGTCAGCGCGAGGAAGACGACGAACGTGTAGCCCATGACGTCACGGGCGCGCAGACCGAGGACGCCGAGCATCGGCAGCATCCAGAACGGCTGCACGAGGTTGGCCAGCGCCTCGCCCAGGTCGTACGCCGCGACGACCCACCCCAGGTGCACCTTCAGCTCGTGCGCCGCCGCCATCACGTAGGGCGCTTCGATCACCCACTTCGATCCGCCCGACGGCACGAACACGCCGAGCACGGCCGAGTACATCGCCACAAGCGGCGGAAACGTCGTCGGCGTCGAGGCTTCCACGAAGACGGCGGCCAGGCGCTCGTTGAGGTGGGTGGCCGTGATCACGCCCGCGATCCCCGCATAGAACGGGAATTGCAGGATGACGCCCCACACGGCCGGCGTGGCGTCCTGCACGGCCCGCATCATCCGTGCCGGCGTGCGGTGCAACACGAAGCCCACGAGCAGGAACGCGAGATTGAGGATGTTGAGGGTGATCGCGTTGAGCGGATTGTCGGTCGCCGCGAAGTACCGCGCGAGATACCACGCGCCGATCGCCACCACAAACCCTGTGAGCAACGGCGAGTGCTCGAGCCACTGGCCTGGCGTCCGCGGCCCGTCCGCGCGTGCTTCAGGTCGCTCGGCGAGATCGACACGGAGCGCGGCAACCGTGTGGGTCCTCGTGAACACCGGCGTCGCAAACCACATCACCGTCGTCACGACGACAATCTCGATCGCCACGGACAGGACGCTCTGCCACAGGAAGATCGTGTGCGAGAACCCGATGATGCCCCCGGCACCAGGCCTCCCGCGGCGACGATATCGCGGATTGGGGCTGGAGCGCCCCGGGGCTGGCCATCTGCAAGGCGGCCGAGCCGCTGAGCCCTTGCGCCCAGATGCTGCCCAAGCCGAGGAAGCTCGCCGCGGCCAGGGCGCGGTAGTCCACGCCCTCGACACGACGCGCCACTTCGCGCGCGAGCACGGCGCTGAACACCAGGCTGAAGCCCCAGTTGAACCACGCGCTCAGGAGCGCGAAAAGCGTGACCAGGGCCACGGCCTGGCGTGGCGTCGACGGCCACGCGGCCGCCAGCCGGATCAGCCGACCCATCGGCGCCGAGGTCGCCAGCACGTGGCCCGTGATAATCACGAGGGCCATCTGCAGCGTGAAGGGAATCAGTTCCCAGAAGCCGCGACCCCAGGCATCAACGACCTCCGCGAGCGGGACCGTGGCCCAGCCGGCCAGCACCACCAGCACGGTGGCCAGCAGCGCGAAAATGAACGCGTCGGGGACCCACCGCTCGCTCCACGCCGTGAGCGCGAGGGCCACGCGCGTCACCGGGCCGGGCCGCGCGTCGATCACAGCGGGAACGTCATTCCTTCCTTCACCACGTCCGGGGCGTCGATCTCGGCGTTGCTGTTGTTGATGTGGATGAACCACAGCCTGGCGCGAACGCCGCGGAGCACCTCGCGGGTGCGGCTCATCAACGGGTGCGGGATCTCCTCGATCGGGCGGTTGATTTCGCCGGCCGATGCGAACGTGCCGTCGAGAAACGCGTAATCCACCGTGTCCGCGACGGCGCGGATGCTGCGGTCCCATTTCTCCCAGCGATCGATGTCGGGAATGAACAGCGCGGAGCGCCGCGCGCTCTCGATTCGATAGCCCACCGTGTCGGAGTACTCGTCCCGGTGCGGCACGCGGAACGCCGTGACCTTCAGGCCGCCATCGAGCGACACCGGCTGGTCGTACGCGAGCGTCGTGATGGCGATGTTCGAAATGGAGACCAGCTGGCTCCAGGGACCGTTGCCGCGGAGGAACGCGCCGAGCCGCTCGGTGGCGTAGACGGGCACCTGCTGCGCGTTGACGGATTCCCGGCCCAGGAACATCAGCCCGGTGTAGTGGCCGATATGCGCGTGCGTCAGGAAGACGCCCGCGGGCATCCGGCCGCCGGTGAGCGCCTGGAGTTGCGCCGGAAAATCCGGGGTCGCGTCGAAGACGTACGCCGCGCCGGTCCGCCGGTTGATCACGCCGAGGCTCGAGACCTTCTCGGCCTTCCGCCTGCCGGCGCGGATCTCCTCGCAGATCGGTCGCGTGCATCCCAGCTGGGGAATGCCGCCGTCCTGCGCGATGCCGAGCACGACGATCTGCCAATCGTCGGGGGGCGCCTGCGCGGCGACGAGAGTGGCCAGCAGGCCGAATGTAACGATCGCACCCTTCATGCCCGCACCATCACTACGGCGGTGTGACCCACATGAACGTAAAGCCGAACGACGCGCGCCAGAACCCGTAGTTGTCGGGACGGTTCGGATGGTCGCCGGGCGCCCACACGTACCGCGCATCGGCGCGAAAGCCCGCCCTGTCGTTCAACAGGAAGAAGGCGCCCCCGCCGGCGTTCAACCCGAAATCGTTGGCCGTGATCACCTGGGGCAGTCGAGAGGCACCCGTGCAGGCTGAGCAGGCCCAGCCCGCCGGTGACGTACGGCCGGAGCCGGCCGTTCGGGCGCGTGAAGTTCGCGTTCACCATGATCGAGGTGAAGTCGGCCTCGCGATTCTGCGCGTTGTTGTCGTTGGCGTACGCGCCGTCGAGTTCGGCGCCCCAGCCCGTGTCGTCGTTCACCGCGACCGACGCGCCCAGGGTGGGGACGGGCGAGTCCACGCTGCCTCCCGCGCTGATGCCCACAAACGGCGTGAAATACCCACGGAACGTAGTCCCCTGCCTCTGCGCCCGTGCGTTGGTCGCGCCCGCGGCCATCAGGCTCGCCAGGGCCACGGTCACCATCACAATCCGTTTCATTGCGTCTCCTGCTCCATCTGGCACGCGTCGGCGGCCGGCCATGGACCGGTGAACAGCCTCTGGCCCTCCGTCAGCAACCACTGCCGGGCCTCTCGATACCGTGGGCACACGGCGGCCACGTGCCGCCAGAACCGCCGCGAGTGGTTCATCTCGCGACGATGCATCAACTCATGCAGCATCACGTACCCCCGGACGAAGCCGGGCGTGAGCAGCAGCCGCCAGTTGAGCGTGATGGCGCCGCTGGCGGAACAGGCGCCCCATCGCGACCGCTGGTTGCGCACCGTCACGCGAGCCACCGTGATGTCATGCTGCGCGGCCAGCGCCAGCAACAGCGGCGGCAATTCCTGCGCCGCCCGGGCGCGCCATTGCGGTTCGTCGGGATGCGCCCCACGGGGTGCGGCCTGCCGGAGGTCGCGTTGCTGCCGATCCAGGTCGCGCTCTGTTGCACGAACGCCGCCGCCTCGCGTTTCGATCCCCAGCGTGGCAACGTGACCCGAAGCGTCCCGTCTTCGAGCACGCGCAGGATATAGCGGCGGGCCCACCGATGCCGGACGTAGGTGATGTCCGTCTTGGTCGTGTCGCTGCCGGCG
>CAWIWS010000028.1:0-144789 GCA_963839865.1 uncultured Acidobacteriota bacterium | reverse complement strand
GCCCTTAACGAAATTCCCCGCTCCATCCATCGGTCCAGCGTTGTCCCACACCCAGGAATCGGTAAAGAACTCGCAGAGACAGGTGGAGGCGCTGATATACCGTCGTGGCAGTCTAGCGGAAAAGGGCCGCTCCACTCCCGCCTCTGCAGTCGAGCCAAGTAATACCCGCCGCTGACATAATCCTGCAGCCTGATTGCCTGAGAACTGACCGGATCCATGCCTCTTGATATCTTTTGGTGGTCCCGTGTTCAATAACGATGCGCGGCAGGGAACAACAGGCATCAAATAGCTAAACGCCCTGGCCTTGAGTTCGATCAAATGAATGGCGATGGGCACTGGACCAAGCCTTTTACAGCCCGACCCAGTTCCCATCCCCAAGTTAGCTGGTTTGTGCCCCCAGCGAGCAGATCCATATCGCAGGATCAGGCGGCCAGGTTGAACTTCCTTCTGCCCAACTCCCCAAACCGCTGCACAAGTTCGGTGGCATCCTGGCGGGCGGGACCTGCAGCTGTATCACGGAGTTGGGCCATCCCTGTGTCAGTCGAGTCCGGGCTGATGCACTATCCCGATACTCCTCGGCTGGCTCCAAAGACGGTCTCCGGTAATCCAACAATCAGGCCCTTGCGATTAATGCCATGGATTTCAGCGGCTTCCTTGCGAATCAGGATGCGGCGCCCATCATACTTTCCCGCCTCAAATATCCGCAGTGTCAGCGATCGGCGTGACCGGTTCGAGCCCCGCCGCTCCCGCCATTTTCCTCACACCCATTCCGGAACCCTCGACCGCCGCCGCCGCGAATTTGCACATTTTCCTTGAATCCTCCAGTCGGGTCCCAGAAAGTCCTTTTGCCACATTTTTGCAGCGCGTTGGCCCGACGATAGAGGCCTGACAAAGGCATGTCTGCTGCCACAATCAACGCCTACGCATTCTGCAATTCCCCTTGACGACGGCGGATTTCTCTCAGCAGAAGGGCGTCTTCCTTGCGCCAATCCTTCCAGGTAACGATCAAGGAGAACCCACACAGGGCGATGATGAACGCCACTTAGCCGCTGAGTACCCATAAGGCGCCTGCCTTCCTTCATGTACCGGAGCGCAGCGTTGTGAACGGCCAGCGCACCACCTAGCACCATCACCCCCAGCGGAACCAAGGCAGGCCCATCCTTCATCCCGAGGAAACGGTAGCGTTTTGCCGCGGCAGCCAGGAACTCGTGCGCCGATGCCGCATAGTCCACTTGGATTCACGCGACGCGGCGAGCCGGCGAGCCAATCGGCGAATAAACAACGCGAAAACCAAATGCTGCGACCGCGCCACCCACCGGGAATAGCACTAGCTCTAGCGGGCTCCACTTACCCATGGAGACCCAACCCGCCACGGTCGCCAGAGAGCCGAAGCGAACGCGCAGCTGCGCGCGCTCGAGGACGCGGCGCGGCGCTTCGGCGAAGGCGACCTCACCGCCCGCGCCCCGGCGACCGGGGGAGACGAGGTGGCCGCCGTGGCGCACGCGTTCAACCGCATGGCGGCCGACCTGGCGGCGCGGCAGGCGCAACTGGTCGACGCCGACCGCGCGCGGCGGCAATTGCTGGCCGACGTCTCGCACGAGTTGATGACGCCGCTCACGGCGATTCGCGGCTACGCCGAGACGCTCGGCCTCTCGCAGTTTGCGCCCGCGTCGAGGGAAGGGCAGCGCGCCGTCCACGTGATCCAGGAGGAAGGCGAGCGCATCGAGCGGCTCGTCGGCGACCTGCTCGACCTCGCGCGCTACGACGCCGGCGGCGTGTCGCTCACGCTGGAGCGGGTGTTCGTCGCCGACCTGTTCGAGCGCGTCTTCGAGCGGCACGCGCAGGCCGCGCAGGAAAAGCAGCGTGACGATCGTCGTCGACCCGCACGACGAGGACCTCGAGATCGCGGCCGACCCGCATCGCATCGAGCAGGCGCTGCAGAACCTGGCGTCGAACGCGCTGCGCCACACGCCGGCGGGCGGCGCGATCCGCCTGCGCGCGGCCCGCGCGGGAGGGCGCGGTCGTGCTGAGCGTGTCCGACACGGGCGTCGGCATCGCCCCCGAGCACCTGCCGCATGTGTTCGATCGGTTCTACAAGGCGGACCAGGCGCGCTCGCAGACCGGCTCCGGCCTGGGCCTCTCGATCGTGAGGGCGATCGTCGAGCGGCACGGCGGCACGATCAGCGTGCGCAGCACCCCCGGCGTCGAGACCGTGTTCGAGATCACGCTGAAGTAGCGGAGACGGCGCTTGACTGGCTCGGCCGCTGCCCGATAATGGGCGTGTGCCGCCCCTCGAACACGCCCGCCCGCTCGGGGCCACGTCGAACACGGACTACTTCGCCCTGGCGCCGCATATCCTCGTGGCGGTGCCCCGCCCGGGATCGGTCGACGACGGCCCGGCGGCCCGCGAGAACGTGGACTTCCAGCTCGGATACGCACGCGACCTCGGCCGCCCGTGCGGCGTGATTGTGATCGTTGAGCGGCCTCATGTCGCAGGACGCGGCCGCGCGTCGGGTCTACGCCGAGGAGATGGATCCGCGCCTGGTTCACGGCACCGCGCTCGTGGTGTCCAACCCCCTCTCCCGCGCCATCGGCAGCTTCTTCCTCGGCCTGACAAAGCCCCGGATCCCGGTCGCCCTCTTCCCGAGCGTCGAGGCCGCCGTGCCGTGGCTCGAGGAACGGCTGGGGACCCGGTGACCGGCACGGCGACGAGCTGCAGCGGGTCCTGGCGCAGAGCCGCGAGGCCGAGCGGCGCCTGTCGGCGATGGTCGACGTCCTCACCGAGGCGCTGACGCGCGTGGCCGCCGGCGACTTCCAGGTGGAGGTCGCGCGCGACGGCCGCGGCGACGGCGTCGACGTGCTGGCCTACCTGGTGAACAACACCGTGCGCGAGCTGGCCATCCTCATCGAGGAGCGGGACCGGCGGGCGGCCGACGATCGGGAGCGGCTCGAGCACGCCCTCGAGATGCGCAGCCGCGCGCTCGAGGCGAGCGAGGCGGCGTTTCACGATCTCTTCCAGCTCGCGCCGGTGCCGATGCTGCTCGTGCAGACGGGTAACGGCGCGGTGCTGGCCTCGAACGAACGCGCCCTCGAGGCGTTCGCGCCTGCGGCACCGGGCGGGCGCCGGGGTTTCGGCCCTCGAACTGCCCATTGCGCCGGGCGAGGCGGAGGGCATCCTCTCCCGGCTGCGGGCCGGAATGCCGGTGGCCAACCTCACCGTCCGGGTGCAGGGGCCCGACGCGGCGGTCGCGCGCTGGGGGCTGGTCAACGCGCGCCTGCTGCCGTTCCACGGGCAGGCCACGGCGATCGTGAGCATCGCGGATGTCAGCGAGCACAAGCACACGGAGACCCAACTGCGCGTGCTGGCCGAACGGGATGCGCTGACGGGCGTGCTGATGCGGCGGCCGTTCATCGAGCTGGCCGGCGGCGAGCTCGCCCGCTGCGAGCGCGACGGCCGCTCCCTGTGCCTGGCTATGCTGGACCTCGACGACTTCAAGGCCGTGAACGATCGCTACGGCCACGAGGCGGGCGACGCCGTCTTGCGCGCGGTGGCGGCCAGCGTTCGGGCCTCGGTCCGCACCGACGACCTCGTGGCGCGTTTCGGCGGCGACGAATTTCTCATCCTGCTCCGCGACAGCGGCCGCGACCAGGGCTCGCTGGTCATGGAGCGCACCCGCGCGGACCTGGGATTGTTCCGGGACGCCGACCCGTCCGGTCCGCTGCACGTCGACCGCCAGCGTCGGTCTCGCCGAGTGGCGCGCCGGCGAGAGCCTCGAGTCCCTGATGGGGCGCGCCGACGCGGCGCTCTACCGTTGCGAAGCAGCGCGGCCGCGACCGGCTCGTGTGCGCGGAATAGGCCGGGCTCACGACGGCCGCCCTGTCACGGGCGGTCGCAGTGCCGCGGCCGTGGCCTGCAGGGCCCCGAGAACATGCCCTGAAGAAGATCGGTGTGGTCGGCCAGCAGGTCGAACAGTTCCGCGCGGTCGATCCGGAGGGCGTGCGCGTCGCTTGTCGCGGTGACCTTGGCCATCACCTCGGTGCCCCCGAGCGTCTCGTAGGTGCCGACCAGATCTCCGGCCGCCGCGTCTCGGCTCCTGGCGCCGACCCGTTCGACGTTCAGCGTGCCCGACAGCATCAGCACCATCGCGGCGCCGTCGCGCGCGAACGGCTCGTCGCCCGGCTTGAGCACCGAGGGGATGCGCAATGGCCGCCAGTTGCCACAGTTGCGCGGCCGTGGCCCGCGCGAGGAGCGGGTTCGACTGGAGGAGCAGCACGCGATCGACGGCCTGCGCGCCGGTGGCCACGCGCTGCGTCAGCCCGGGCTCGATGGTGCCGCGGACCACGGGATCGCCCGTGGCCGAGCCGTGCCGCGTAATCAACATGCGGAACAGCCCCTGCGCCATCTCGACGTTCTCCGACAGCAGCGTCAGGAACTCGTCCGTCGTCAGCGTGAGGGTGATGGACGGCTCGAGGGCGGTGATGGCGGCCCGCATCGGCGCGCCTTCGAGCACTCTCGTCGAACGCCAGCGGCGCCGGCGCCGGCACCACGGCCGTGGCCGAGGCCCGCCTCTGCACGACACCTCGCCATCGAGCAGGAACGCGACCGAACCCGGCGTGGTTCCGCGCTCGTAGAGACGGTGGCCCGCCTCGTGGCGGATCTGGCGTCCCAGTCTCGCGATGCGGAAGAGCTCGTCCACCGACGTGAAGGCGAACAGCGGCATCCGGCGCAGGCGATCGGCGAGTTCCACGGCCGGCAGCGGCTCCTGCCACAGCGCCCGCCGGCGTTCGGCCGGCATGCGGTGCGCGGCCAGCGCCCAGGACGCGGCTTCGAAGACGTGCCAGTCGCGCGCGTCGCGGTGGGCGAGCACGTGCTCGAGGTCGCCGGCGAGCGACCACAGCCCGCGAGACTCCACCAGGTGGATCGCGGCCGACGCGATGGACTGGTCCTCGTCGTGGAGCAACTGCGCGAGGGTGTCCTCGACGTCGCGCGTGCGCGTCTTGTAGATCACGTTGCCCTTGCGGACACGCTCGTCGAGCGGCATCTCCTCGATGAGGAGCATCACGCGCCTGCGCGTCTCGCCCGCGAGGAGGTTGTCGAGGTACTCGATGGCGCTCGAGCGCAGCCGCGCGTCGCCGCGCGCGCAGCGTGTGCTGCACCGCCGCGATGTCCCCCGCCGGATGCACGAGGCTCAGCAGCTGGAAGAGGCGGCGGATGGCCCGCTGATAGCGCTCCTGCAGCGCGCGCGCGAGCAGGCAGGTGGCGTCGACGTCGCCGGCCACGAACAGGTTGTAGTCGAGGGTCAGGGCGTCGAAGGCGCGCCCGGCCTCCGCGGTGGTCCGCCGGAGCACGGCGTCCTTGTCGATCGCCAGCTCCGGATGCGACGTGTGGATGCGCAGGAGCGCGTCGAGCGCCTTGAAGCGCAGGAAGCCGTCGTGATCCTCGAGGGCCGCGACGCAGCGCGGCCACCGACGCCGGCCGAGGGCAGCAGCGCGAGCGTCGAGGGGATGTGGCGCCGGACCCAGACGTCCTCCTCCGCGTCCTGCATGAAGTAGGCGAGCGGCGCGACGGCACCCTCGCCGTACCCGACGAGCACACCCGCGCGCCGCGGACTTGAGGCGGCGGTGACGCAGCAGCGACACGAGGGGCGCGACGAACAGGAAGTCGTCCGCGCCCAGCTGTGCCGGCGCTTTCGATCGCCGCGCAGGCGACGTCCACGTCGGCGTCGTACATCAGCGGCACGAGCAGCGCGCGGAAGCGGGAGGCCTTGAGCTCGCCGAGCGCTGCGCGCCACCTGGCGCCGCACGCCGGCGGACTGCTCGCGCGTGTCGATGGAGAAGCGCGCGCAGGACCTCCTCCGCCGCGGCGACGTCGGACTCCAGGCGGCTCGACGCGAGCGGCCGCCGCCGCGACAATCGCCAGCGCGGGATCGGCGTGCGTCAGGAACGGCCGCATCACGTCGGCCGCGTCCTGTCCGCGCAGCGCCGCGAAGGCGCGACACGGCCGCCAGCCGCACCCGTCCATCCTCGTCGGTCAGGGCGCGCTCGACGCCGGGCAGCCACCGGGGCGCCAGGTCCGCGCCCGCGGCCTCGGCCACGCGCAGCGCCCGCGCCCGCACGTCCGCCGACTCGTGCCACAGCAGCAGCGGCGTGATGAGCGCGCGCTTGTCCATCGAGTCGAGGAGGTCGATCGCGTAGAGCGCGCGCCGCGGCTCCGGATGCGCCAGCTCGCTCACCAGCGTCTCGATCGACGCCGGGTCCGATCGCCGCCAGCGTGACGTCGGTCGCCGACACGTCCTGCCGCTCGATGCTGCGGCGGAACGTCAGCATGTATTCCTTGCGCGCGCGCATCGCCGCGAACACCCACAGCGCCATCACCGTGAGGCTCGCGTAGCTCAGCTGCTGCCACGTGAGCGCCAGGCCCCAGGGCTTGATCAGCACCAGGATCAGCAGCGCGCCCAGGCCCTTCGCGACGCGATCGACCGTGACGTCGATGAACGGCTTGGCGCGGTACTTCAATTCCGCCGGCAGCGGGAGGAACAGCACCTCGCGCGAGGTCTTGTCCACCGTGTAGCGCAGCGACGTGTCGATCACGCGCGCGAGGCCCGGCGCCCACAGCGCGCCGGTTCATCAGCATGACGATCGCCGTGGTCCCCAGGCTCATCGGCAGCACGAGCAGCGCGAAGCCGATGCCGAGGACCCGGTGGATGCGGCTCGTCAGCCCCACCTGGATGACGAAGCCGATGAGCGAGAGGTAGACGGTGACTTCCGCCAGGAACGCCGCGATCGCGTCCGAGTTGGTCGCGCCCTTGGCCTCGGCCGCCGCCATGTTGAGCTGCTGCTCGATGATGGCCGCGCCGATCGCCGCAAAGGCGATCACCATGGCGATGATCTGCAGGTGCTTCGACGACCCGCAGCAGCTGGAGCGCCTCGCCGCTGCTCACGCGACTCTTCCTCGCCCGTCTTGCGTCGCGTCGCTCGCGCCCGCGCGCTCCTCGCGCCGCACGATGAACACGACGATGGCGAAGCAGACGGCCATGATCGCCGCGCTGACGAGCAGCATGTTCTTGGCGCCGATCGACTCCACCAGGAACCGCGTGAGCCCCGCGCCCGTCGCCCCGCCGAGGCTCGACCCGCCGCCGATGAACCCGAAGATGCGCTTGGCCTGCCGCGGGTCGTAGACGTCGTTGGCCAGCGTCCAGAACTGGCTGATGAGGAGGATGCCGAGGATCAGCGCGAGCACGTAGAAGGCGACGGCCACCCAGTCCGCGCCCACCGCCGTGAAGAGGAACCAGAACAGCAGCAGCAGGGCGGCCATGCCCCCCTGCGTCACCGGGATCGTCCACCGGCGGGGCACCACGGCGATGGCCTTGGTGTAGCCCTGCATGATGAAGCCGATGATCACGCCCGGAGCCGAACTGCACCCACGGGAGGTTGTCGGCGCCGAGGCTCGAGATGAACTCCGACCGCGTGATCGGCTTGACGATGTTGTAGCTCGGTCATCGCCAGGAACGAATACGCGAACATCAGGATCGCGGTGGTGGCCTCGCCTTCTCGCAACTGCACGACGGGCCTGAGGAGGCGCGACAACATGCGCGCATCTTACCTTAGGGTAAACTTCCCCCTCGCTGATGAGTGTGCATGCAGAAGCTGTTTGAACGGCGCGCTGGGGCTCAACGACGGGCGAGTTGCGGCGGGCCCTGCCGCTCTTCGCCTACCTCTTTCTCACCACCGCCGGCACGGTGGCGACCAAGGCGGCGCGCGACGCGCTGTTCCTCGACCGCTTCACGGCCACCGACCTGCCTTACGTCGACATCGCCATCGCGCTGCTGGTGGGCGTGGCGGCCGCGCGTCTACATCCGCATCGGCCAGCGCACGAGCCTGCGCAACCTGCAGGTCGGCAGCCTCCTCTTCTTCGCCGCCAACGCCCTCGGGTTCTGGTGGTGGAGCGGCGGTCCCGAAGTCGCCCGCCCTCTTCATCGTCATCTACGTGTGGGTCGGGGTCTTCTCGGTGCTGGCGCCCTCGCAGGTCTGGACCCTCGCCAACTACGTGCTCACCACGCGCGAGGCCAAGCGGTCCTTCGGCTTCGTCGGCAGCGGCGCCATCCTCGGGTGGATCGTCGGCGGCCTCGCCACGCGGACGGTGGTCGCGCGCTTCGGCACCGAGAGCATGCTCGTGTTCGTCGCGGTGTCGCTCATCCTCTCGGCCGGGCTCGTCGTCCTGATCTGGCGCGAGCGTCCGCAGGCGCAGCCGCACGGCGGCGGCCGGCCGGCGGCCCGCGAGGAGAAGGCCGCGGGCGGGCTCATCGGCAGCCTGACGATCGTCCTCCAGTCGCCCTACCTGCAGGCCATCGCGGCGCTCGTGCTCCTGTCGGCGGTGGCGACCACCGTCGCCGGCTGGCAGTTCAAGGCCATCGCGAAGGCCGCGATTCCCGCAACCGACGACCTCGCCATCTTCTTCGGCACCTTCAACACCGTGGCGGGTCTCGTCTCGCTGGTGGTGCAGTTGCTGCTCACGGGCCGCGTGCTGCGGTTCGCCGGCGTGGGCACGGCGCTCTTCATCGTGCCGGTCGCGATGATCTCGGGATCGGCCGGCGTCCTGGTCTTCGGCACGCTCGCCTCGGTCGCGATGCTCAAGGCCAGCGACCAGGTGCTGCGCTATTCGATCGACAAGGCGACGATCGAGCTGCTGTACCTGCCCGTCTCCGCGGCGCAGACGTTCCGCGTGAAGTCGTTCATCGACACGGTCGTCTATCGCATGGGCGACGCCCTCGGCGGCATCATGGTGCTGATCTTCGCCGCGGGTCTCCGGCTGTCGCCCGTCCACATGGCGTGGGTGGGCCTCGCGCTCACCGGCGGGTGGCTCTGGGCGGCCTGGGTGGCGCGGCGCCAGTACGTCGAGAACCTCCGGGAGAGCATCCACCAGCATCGGGTCGATTCGGAGCGGGCCGCGTTGCCCGTGCTCGACCGGGACACCACTGCGGTCATCTCTTCGCGGCTCAAGGGCGAGCCCGACGAGATCGCATACGCGCTGAGCCTGTTCGAGATGGCCAACGACCGCGTGGTGCACCCCGCCGTGCGGGGCCTGCTGCGGCACGAGCGGCCCGAGATCCGCCAGAAGGCCGTCGCGCTCCTCGCGCGCGCCCGGGACGTGAGCGTCCACGGAGAGGTCGAGGAGCTGCTGCAGGACCCCGCGCTCGAGGTCCGCACCGAGGCGCTGTTGTATCTCTCGGCCTTCGAGCCGATCGACCCGCTGGAGCGGATCGAGGAGCTGGGCGACTTCGAGGACTTCTCGATCCGCGCCGCGCTCGTCGCCTTCCTCGGCCGACCCGGCCGCGCGCAGAACCTCGACGCGGCGCGCATGATGCTGGCGGCCATGGCGGACGAAGACGGGCCGGAAGGCGCGCGCACGAGGCTCGAGGCCGCGCGGCTCCTCGGCGGCCTGCCCGACGTCTTCGACCGCGAGTTGCGGCGCCTCGTCGATGACGAGGATATCGAGGTGGCGAAGGCGGCCATCGCCGCGGTCGGCCGGTTGAAGAAGCGGGCGTTCGTGGCCCGCATCCTCGAGCGCATGTCGGAGCCCGCGCTCGTCGCGCCCGTCGTCGACGCGCTCTCGCAACTGGGCGACCGCATCGTCGGCACGCTGCGCGATCACCTGATGGACCCGGACATGCCGCTTGCCGTGCGCCGCCAGATTCCGGCGGCGCTGCAGGCAATCGGGACCACTGCCGCGCAGGCCGCGCTGGCCGAGAGCGTGCTCGAACGCGACGTGGTGCTGCGCTACAACGTGATCGCCGCGCTCAACAAGCTCGCGCAGCTCCATCCGGAGCCGCTCCGGCGACCGCGCGCTCATCGAGGCCCTGCTCGACGCCGAGATCATGGGCCACTACCGCTCCTACCAGGTGCTCGGCACGCTGGGCGCGTCCCTGATGGACGGCGGCGTGAACCCGGTGCTCGACGGCCTCCGGGAGTCGATGACGAAGGAAGGCGAGCGGATCTTCCGGCTGCTCAAGATTCTGCATCCCGACCGCGACATGCACAGCGCCTACGTTGGGCTGCCGCTCGAGCGACCCGATGGTGCACGACAACGCCGTCGAGTTCCTCGACACGATCCTCGGCGCCGGTGATGCGCGCGCGCGTGCTCCCGCTCTTCGATCGCGACGTCAAGCCCGCGCAGCGCGTGGAAGCGGCGAACAGGGTGCTGGGCGCGACGCTGGAGGACCGCGAGTAGGCCGTGGCGGTGATGTCGCTCAGCGATGACCCGTGGCTGCGGTCGTGCGCCGCCTACGCCATCGGCGAGATGCAGCTGACGCGGTTCGCGCGACACGCTGGACCAGTGGGCCCATGATGCCGACCCGCTCCTGCGGGCCACCGCGATCGACGCGCGCGACCGGTTGGGTCGCGACGCCCCCGAGCCCTCAAGCCCCTAAGCCCCTAAGCCCCTAAGCCTCAAGCCTCAAGGCCTCAGGCCCTGAGCTTCACCGAGGCCCGATCGCTTCCGCCGCCGGCGAGTCCGGCCACGCCGGCACGGGCCGCGCCACGTACCCGGCGTGCGCCAGGCGGCTCTGGAAGAGCGCGATCTGCGAGCCGGCGAACAGCATGCGCACCATCACGCGGGCGACGATGTAGAGCTGACCTGCGGCGAAGGCCTTCAGGTTCGTCGCCGCGCCGGGCGCCACGAGGTAGTAGACGCCGATCACGATCAGGAACACGGCCGCGTTCAGCTTGTAGAGGCCGATGCGTGGCGACAGGGTGTCGCGCCACGAAGCGCGTGCCCGCGATGAACGCGCCGATCATGCTGCGCCGGTCCTCGACCACCGCGCGGATCTTCGCGTAGTCCATCAGCAGGTTGAGCGGCGAACACGGGGATCGCGAACACGATGTACAACGCCACGCGGTAGACGAACGCCGTGCGCTCCACCGTGAGGTCGCGCGTGAGCGCCGGGTAGACCGAGTCGAACAGCCACGGGTGGACGTAGGCGAAGAGCGCCCAGTAACACGCGGCCGCCGCGACGCCCAGGCGCAGGAACCGCCAGAAGTAGGTGCCGCATGCCGAGAAGAAGCCGCCCGCGCCCACCACGCGGTCCCGCGCCAGGCGATCCAGCACGCCGCCGGCGAGGAACATCGAGATGACGATCTGCGCCGTGACCGCCGACGCAATCACGACCGGCAGCGATTCCGCGTCGGCCACCGTGCTCAGGTTCTTCATCACCGCGGCGAACCCGATGATCGCCGGCACGAAGCTCTGGCCCACGCCGGCCGCCTGCGCGAGGAACTCGTTCCACCAGTCGTAGCTCACGCCGGCCACGGCCTCCTGCGCCGCGAGGCTCGCGCCGAGGTGCTCGCCGAGCATCGCGTGCAACGTCACGGCCAGCGGCAGCGCCAGCAGCACCGTGGACAGCCACAGCCCGATCGACGAGCCACGGCGCCCGGTAGACAGCGACCGAGTCCGTCAAACAAAGAACGCATAAGTCATCAACAGGTCCTGGAGCCACACCATCCACTTGAGCGACCACTTCGTCGGCGGCCTGCTCGCCGGCTGGGCGCCAGCGTCATGCTGTTGTTCGTGTAGTTGGTGTCGAGCAGGAGCACGCGCTCCGGATCGATCTGCACCGACACGGCCTTGTACGGCTTGTCGTACGCGAAGTTCTGCCAGCGCGCCAGCCCGTCCCACTTCTCGCGCACCTGCTCGCCGTTGGCGAACGTGGTCAGCACGTCCACCGGGTACTGGCCCGCTTCCAGCCGGCGCACGACGACGGTGGTGCGGAACACGCCCGCGGTGGTCTTCTCCTCGAACTTCGGGCCGCTCGGGCGTGTCGGCGAAGCCGCGCGTCTTGAGGGGCTCGCTCTCGAGCGTCTCCACCGCGTAGTCGAACGTGTTCGAGCTGTGATACACCGCGTCGAAGAACCACGTGTAGTCCTGGCCCGTGACCTCGTTGACGACCGCGAAGAAGTCCTCCGGGAGCGGATGCCTGAACTGCCACCGGTTGAAATAGGTGGCCATGACCTTCTGCATCGTCTCCCACCCCAGGCGGCGCTCCAGGGTATGCAGCCACAGCGCGGTCTTGAAGTACGTGATGGCCGCCGTGGGACCTGGGGTAGTAGAGATATGACGGGTTCTGCGGCGCGTCGCGATCCGCGAAGCGCCGGTAGCCCCGCATCCCGTCGGTGTCGGTTGCGCTTGAGCAGGATGTCGCGATACTGCCACGGGATGAAGTCCCCGAAGAAGCGCTGCGCGAAGTAGTTCGGCTGGAAGGCGATGGACTGCACGCGTGAGTCGCGTGAACGTGTTGAAGCCCTCGTCCATCCAGGCGTGCGTCGACTTCGTCGTTGGCCACCATCCCGTACCAGAACTGGTGCCCGGCCTCGTGGACGATCACGGATTCGAGCGGCTCGTTCGAGCGCGCCGGCGCCAGCCACCGCGTGCCGCCGGTGAAGAGCGTCGGGTATTCCATGCCGCCGGAGTCGCTCTGCCACGCGGGATCGACGATGGTGATGTGGCCGTAGGGATAGGCGCCGAACCACTCGCCGTAGTAATCGCAGCGCCGCGGCGGTGGCCGCGAAGTGGCGGTCCTTCTGCGCCGCGTGCTCCGGCTGCAGCAGCAGCCGCATCCGCACGAGCGGCAACCCCGGCTGGTTGAACTGCTCCTCGAACTCGAGGAAGTCCGGGCTCGTCGTCCACGCGAAGTCGTGCACGTCGTCCTGGACGAAGCGGTGGGTGGTCTTGCCGCCGCCCGCGTCCGCCTGCGATTGCTCGAGGCCCGTGGCGCCCACCTTCCACCCGGACGGCACGGTCATCCGCACGTCGTACTGGCCGAAGTCGGAGAAGAACTCGGTGTTGGCGAAGAACTGCGCGGCCTCCCAGACATTGCCCTCGAACACGCCGAGCTTCGGGAACCACTGCGAGAGGAAGAAGTAGTTGCCGATCGTGCCCGTGCGGTCGAAGTTGCGCGGGATCTTCCCGGTCCAGGTCACCCGCAGGCGCAGCGTGGCGCCCGGGGGCACCGGCTGGGTGAGCGGGACGGCGGCGAGGGACTTGTCGTCCGGCGTTCTGGTCGTACGGCTGGATGTAGCGGAAGCCCGGCTTGAGGTCCTCGACGGGGGCGAGCGCCGTCGTCCAGGCGCGTCAGCTCGCCGAGCGGTCGTGTAGCCGAAGTCTTCCGGCGCGCGGTCGTCGTAGCCGGTGCCGCCGCCCATCTGGTACTGCCGGAGCCAGGTGGAGTCGGTGTCCCGGAAGGCGTTCCAGTACAGGTGCAGGCGCAGCGAGTAGGCGGGGATGTCGCCCGTGTTCCGCCAGGTGATGACTTCGGACCCGTTGATGGTCCGGGCGGCCGGGTCGAGCGAGACGTCGATGGCGTAGTTGGCGTTCCGGGGCGACCGAACGCCCGACTGGGCGCGGCCGGAGGGGCTTGCGCACTGGGTGACGGCCACGAACGCCGCCGCCAGGGCGGCGATCGAGGCGGTCCGAACGAGCCGAAATTTTGCGTGCCACCAAGGCCATCCTAACCCGTTTCCTTCGCATATAATCTGTAGTTCCTATGGCGATCAAAGTGTTGTTTTACGGTCTCGGCCCCATCGGCGCGGCAGTCGCCCGGCAGGTGGCTTCGCGCAAGGGTTTCAAAATCGTCGGAGCGGTGGACATCGACCGCGCCAAGATCGGGCTCGATCTCGGCGAGGTGATTGGCCTCGGCAAGAAGCTCCGCGTCCGCGTTACCAACGACGCGATCGGCGCCATCAAGGCCGGCAAGCCCGACGTCGCCGTGCTCTGCACGAGCTCGTCGCTCAAGAAGGTGATGCCGCAGATCGAGACGGTGCTCTCGAAGAAGGTCGCGATCGTCTCGACCACCGAGGAGCTCTCGTACCCGGTGGGCAAGAACCGCGCGCTCGCGAAGAAGATCGACGCGCTCGCGAAGAAGGCCAAGGTCGCGGTGCTCGGCACCGGCGTCAACCCCGGCTTCGCGATGGACGCGCTGCCCATCACGCTCACCGGCATCTGCGAGCGCGTGGACAGCATCCGCGTCGACCGCATCCAGGACGCGCGCACGCGCCGCCTGCCGTTCCAGCAGAAGATCGGCTCGGGCCTCACCAAGGAACAGTTCGCGCAGAAGGTCAAGGACGGCAGCGTCCGCCACGTCGGCCTCGCCGAGAGCGTGACGATGATCGCCGACGCCATGGGCTGGAAGCTCGACAAGGTCGTCGACGAGATTCACCCGAAGATCGCCGACAAGGCGGTCGAGAGCGACCTCATCGCCGTGGACCCCGGCTACGTGTGCGGCCTCATCCAGGACGGCATCGGCTACAGCAAGGGCAAGCCCGTCGATCACGCTGCACATGGAAGCGTACCTGGGCGCGCCCGAGTCGTTCGACGCGGTCACGATCGAGGGCAACCCGCGCGTCACCCAGAAGATTGCGGGCGGCCTTCACGGCGACATCGCCACCGCGTCGATTACCGTGAACTCGATCCCCATGATCCTGCGCGTGGCACCGGGTCTCCGGACGATGGCCGACATGCCGGCCCCGCGGTGCTTCGGGGGTAAGTAGCGAGGTCCGGGGTCCCGCTTGCCGTAAGCTCTAACCATGCGCCCCCGGCATCTCCTGGTCTCGGCCGCGGTCCTCATGGCCGCCAACGTGGCCATCGCCATTGCGCAGCGTCCCGATGCGTTCGGCGGGTCGCGCGAGCACCCCGCGATTCAATACAACACCGCGCCCAACACGACGGCCATCACCGAGCTGAACGCGAAGCTCGCGGACGGCCGCGTGACGTTCACGTTCGACCCCGCGAGCGGTTACCTGATGTCGGCGCTCGAGGCGCTCAACGTGCCGGTGGAATCGCAGGCGATGGTCTATACCGGCACCAGCCTGCAGGCGCCGAAGATCAACCCGCAGAACCCGCGCGCGGTGTACTTCAACGACACGGTGTCGATCGCCTTCATTCGCGGCGCGGCGCTCCTCGAGGCGTGGGCGCAGGACCCGAAGCAGGGGACCATCTTCTACACGATGGAGCAGAAGCCGCCGGCGGGCGGCCCGCCGTACTTCAAGCGAGAGCTGAACTGCCTCTCGTGCCACCTCGCGTGGGACACGCTCGCCGTGCCCGGCCCGTTCGTCCTCACGACCTTTCCGCGCAAGACCGATCGCGACTACGCCAACGGCTTCATGGTCGATCACCGCGTGAGCCTGGCCGAGCGGTGGGGCGGGTGGTACCTGACCGGCAAGAAGCTGCCCGAGAGGCACATGGGCAACCTGCCGCTGTTCGTGCCGGATCCGCAAGCCGCAGGCCGCAAGCCCCAGGCCGTCCGGGAATCCGTGACCGGCCTCGTGACGGATCTCACCGGCTATCCGACACCGTACAGCGACATCGTCGCGTTGATGGTGATGGAGCACCAGAGCCATGTCATGAACCTGATGACGCGCGCGGGGTGGGAGGCGCGGGTGGGGCAGGCGGCGCGCGCGCGCGACGCCGTCAACGACCTCGTGGACTACATGCTGTTCGTGGAAGAGGCGCCCATCGACGGGCGCATCGAGGGATCGTCCGGCTTCGCCGAGAAATTCTCCGCGCAGGGGCCGCGCGACGCGCGGGGCCGTTCCCTCCGTGAGCTGCAGCTGGAGGGGCGCCTGATGAAATATCCCCTCAGCTACATGATCTACTCGCCGCAGTTCGACGCGTTGCCGCCGGAGGTGAAGGCCGCCACGTTGACGCGGCTGCGCCAGGTGCTGGAGGGCGAGGACACGAGCCCGAAGTACGCGCACCTCACGCCGGCGATCCGCCAGGCGATTGTGGAGATCCTGAAAGACACGATGGGCGCCGCGACCGCGGCGTTCTTCTAGGACCGGAGGCGCGGCCACGCGTCGCGCGCGATGGCCCACACGAACTCGGCCTCGCCGTCGTCCTTCACCACCTGCTCGATGATGGTGGCGCCGAGCTTGCGCATGGCGCCCAGGCCGCGATGGTTGCGCGCGAGGGTCTTGCCGACCAGCCGGTCGATGGGCCATTGCCTGAACAGGGAAGTGACGTAGAGATCGGCGGCCGCGATGAAGACGCCCGTGCCCCAGAGGTGCGGCGCGAGCGCGAAGCCGATTTCCGCCTCCCCGTCCTGGGGCGTGGCGCGATAGCACATGAACAGGCCGGACACCGCGCCTTCGCCGTCGAGGACGGCGTAGCAGGCGGCGCGCCCTTCGCGCCGGCGGCCGAGGGACATGCCAATCCACTCGCCGAAGGCTTCAACCGTGTCCGGCGGCGGAGACAGGTACGCCGACACTTCCGGCCGCGCAAACAGCTGCGTGAGCGCGGCCGCGTCGGCCAACCGCACTTCGCGCAGGCGGACGCGGGCGTCTTCCAGCGCGGGGAGTGCCTCGTCTGGCGAGGCGGCAGGTTCAGTCACGACGGCTGGCGACACAGGGGATGTTGGCGAGATCCAGACAGTTGACAGTAGCGCCGGCTCCGGTGGGCCGTCAAGGCGCCGACGAAGGTTCCGTGCAAGCCTTCTACGGGTCTCACTCGAGCGCGTGGCGGCGGCGCTTGAGGTACAGGCCCTTGCGGGAGAGTCCCAGGATGCGCGCGGCTTCCTCGCCGTTGCCGGACGTCTGCGCGAGGGCCCGGCGGATCAGCGCGCGCTCCACGTGCCCGATCGCGGCGGCGATCGGTTGGTCGAGGCGCACGAGCATCTCGGTCGGGCCGAGCGCCCGCTCGGACACCGGGACGCTCCGGCGGCTGGCGAAGATGTCGTGCGACAGGTGCTCCGGCATCACCACCGCGCCGGCCTCGGCCAGCGTGACGACTCGCCGGATTTCGTTGGCGAGCTGACGCACGTTGCCCGGCCACCGGTAGAGCACCAGGTACTCGAGCGCGTCCGCCGAGACGCGCACCATCGGCCTCTGCATCTCCCGCGCAAACCGCTCCACGAAATGATCGACCAGCACCGGGATTTCCTCGCGCCGCTCGCGGAGCGGCGGCACGCGCAGGTGGATGACGTTGAGGCGGTAGTAGAGATCCTCCCGGAACCGGCCCTCGGCCACGAGCCGATCGAGGTCCGCGTTGGTCGCGGCGACGATGCGGACGTCGACGAGCTGGGGGCGCGGCTCGCCGAGCGGCAGGATCTCGCCCGATTCAAGGAAGCGCAGGAGCTTGGGCTGCGCGTCGAGGCTCATCTCGCCGAC
This sequence comes from uncultured Acidobacteriota bacterium, assembly GCA_963839865.1. GTDB lineage: Bacteria > Acidobacteriota > Vicinamibacteria > Vicinamibacterales > UBA2999 > 12-FULL-67-14b. The sequence continues at coordinate 127,638 of CAWIWS010000028.1, read as the reverse complement.
CTCATCGAGGAACAGGGTGCCGCCGGCGGCGCCGCGGATGATGCCGGGGGCATCGGCCTGCGCTCCGGTGAACGCGCCACGACGGTAGCCGAACAACTGGCTCTCCAGCATGTCGCGCGGGACGGTCGCGCAGTTGAACGGCTGGAACACGCGCGCCTGGCGCGCGGACGCATGATGGAGGGCGCGTGCGAAGAGCTCCTTGCCCACGCCCGTCTCGCCGCTGAGGAGCACGGTGACGTTCGACGCGGCGACGCGCCGCGTCGTCTTGATCAGGTCGAGCATGCTCTCGGCGGCGCACACGAGGCCGAGCTGCTGTTCGGGCGTGGGCTCGGGCCACAACGCGGCGCGCTCGCGTTCCTGCTGGCGCGCGTCGGCGAGGCCCACCGCCGTCTGCACGACGCGCTCCAGCGCCAGCAGCGTCGCGCGCGCGGACGCCGCCTCCCGCGGAAGCGCGACGATCGCGTAGCGGCGGTCGCGGTGGGTGCCGAGCGGGATGTGGATGGCGCGTGGTTGCTCGACGAGCGGCGCCGGCGTCCCCGGGAGCGCGAAGCCGGCCAGCCGTTCGGTGTGGCCGTCGGGCCAGGTCTCGAGAGTGTCGGCGCCCTGGGCGGCGTGCGTGGCGGCGAGCAGGGCCAGGACTTCGGTGGCGAGGAGGGGCGGGTGCGCGGCGAGATCGGCCAGGGCGGCGACGCGCTCGACGAGCGGCGCGGCCGGGGGCCGCAGGTCCGGGGGACGCCGGCGCGGCGCGTGGCCCCGGGCTTCGCGCGCGAGGGCCTGGGGGGCCTGGGCCACGTGTTCGACCAGGGCGGCCGGCCCCTGCGCGCCGCCGGTGGTCTCCGCGGCGTCGCGTTCGATCTCGACGTGTCCGGTGCGGTTGCCGATGCGGCGGAGGATACGGGCGGCGCGCTCGAAGTGGCCGAGGGCGGCGACGCGGTCGTCGTGGGCCGCGAGGCGGCCGGCGATGCGGGCGGCCTCGGCGATCATCTCGAGGGGCGGGTCGGGATTGCGGTGGACGGCCTCGGCCATGAGGGCGGCGCCGTCACCGGGCCGTCCGACGCGCCCGAGGCCCTCGGCCGCGAGGAGCGTCATGCGCTCGAGCAGGTTGCGATCGGCCATCCGCTCGATGTGAGGAATCGCGTCGGTCGCCACCGCCAGGCCCGCGTTGGCGTCGCCGATGCGATAGAGCCATTTGACCCGGGTGAGGAGGTGCCAGAGGCCGTAATAAGAGAGACCGCCTCCGATTCCGATCGATTTCTTCTGCGTCTCTTCTGCAAGTCGCCGCGCCTGATCAGTATCGCTGACGGCTAAGGCATGTTGTAGCAGGCCATCTCTAATGCCGAGTTCGGCAGCACCCCCGGCTCGGCACGCCCGCATTGCCAGCCCTAATTCAAGTTCACTCTCATTCGTTCTGCCGAGAGCCAGAAAACGCGTGGCCGAGGTTAGTCCTGGCGACCACCTCCAGTGTCGGAGAACCGCATTCGATCGCCAACCGAATGGCCTCCTCGGCGCGCAACACCGCACCTTCCAAGTCAGACGCGAGCGCACAGACAGCCCCAGATCTCAGTGCATGTTCGGCCTGCAAATGACGATTTGGAAAGGACTCCAGCATCCCTTCTGCCACGGACAGATGGTGGCGAGCCCGACTCAGTGACGCATGTTTTGCCGCAATTTCCCCGAGACCAGTTGGAATTTGATCGCATAGCTTGCCCGGCCAACCTTATGGACCAGATGTCTGGTTCTGGCCACCTCCAGCGCAGCAGAATGGGGACCGACCCACGACGCCAACGCCGACAGCCAAGCCAATTGTGTTCGGCATGAGGAATCGTCATTCCGCGCATCCACCTGCGAAAGGGCGCGGAGGAAATGACGGCGCGCTGCCTCTTCCTGTCCCAGCCGAAACAGCCCCTCACCTGTGACGACCTCGAGGCGGGCGCGCTCCTCCGTTGATAGCCCCTTTTGCAGGAGCAGTTGAGACGCAATATCAACGCAGGAGTCGGAAGGTGCGGTCGCCGACGTCAGCTCAAGCCGCAGAATATTGTCTGATGTCGACAACCTAGAGCCCAGGTCAGGATTGCCAAGCCGCGCTAACGCAGGCCCGAGGAGTCCGTCGTCGATGAGTCCGACCAACGTCGAGTCTGTCATTGCGCTAGTGGACCCTTTGTCGCTCCGGTTTCAAATCTGAACCATGATTAAAGGCCGCAGATACTAGTTCTTTCAATGGCGGTTCGGCAAATTTTGTGCAGACTCGCTCGAGATACTCGATTTCGTCGTCAGCGAATGGCCGGCTGCCCTGTCGGAACGCTATCAGCACGCCGGATACCGCGCCCGCAAATCCAATTGGTAGGGCAGCGCAGATTGAGCCGTCCCCCCAGATCTAGTGACTCAGGAAGCTCAATCCGAGCATCTGAATTAACGATGGCGCGACCGTTGGCTGCGACCCACCCGGTAATCTTTGCCCCAAGCGGCAAAGACTCGCCCACCAGAAGGTCTCCCATGGTGCCGAGGGCGTCCACAGCGACCATCTCGTCCAGTGAGGGCACTTTCAAGTAGACAGCCGACAGTAGCGAGTCCGTCTCTCTATTCACGGCGGCAAGCACCGTGCGAATCCCCTGTCTCAGTTCCAGATGCGCTGCCAGTTTCTGAGGCGGAACGACTCTCGAGGACAACCTCTGCTTTGGGTGCGCTTGGAGCATCGGCCCCTTCACGATGTCTTCCACACTGTTCGGCGCTCCCAAACCGTCGACCAGCATCTCGGCTAGGTCATCTTTGACAGCGACAAATCTATCGATAACTAAGGGGTCGTACATGATGCCGCGGCGTTCGATCAGTATCCGTAGCGCTTCGGTGTCCGAAAGGCGGGGCCGGTAAGGTCGGTCGGAAGTTAGCGCGTCAAAGCAGTCGACCACAGCCAGGATTCGCGCGCCGAGAGGGATTGCAGTACCCCGCAGCCCATCCGGATAACCGGTGCCGTCCCAATTTTCGTGGTGATGTCGCACAATCGGCACAACGGGATACGGGAACCGAATTGAGGAGAGGATTTCCGCTCCGACGCTGGCATGGAGTTTCATCTTCGAGAATTCGCCTTCGGTTAGGCGACTCGGCTTATTCAAGATGTGCTCTGGGACTGCGATCTTCCCCATGTCATGGAGCAGAGCAGCCGCCTCCAGCGCTTTGAGTTGAAGCGGGTCCGAGACACCTAAGTGCTCGGCGAGGCCAAGCGCAAATCGTTGGACCCGCCGAATATGGCCGTGAGTGACTTGGTCCTTCGCGTCGATCGCGGTTGCCAGGGTTTCAATGGTCGACAGGTAGAGGCTATTGACCTCATCGACGTGTTGCACGGCGTCCTCGACGCGGCCGAGTGAGGTCTTGTACGTCAGGTACGAAATTACCAGAGCGGAACAATGATGCTCAGCGCTGCGAAATCGATTGTCTTCGTGTACGAAACCAGCAATGCAGCAACTGAGGCCCCGCCGAAATAGTTGACTGAAAGCCAAAGAAAATTCTTCCGCCAAATTAGGAATGCCGGCTCGTTCCGTTCGATCGACAACGCTACGGCGACTAGCCGCTGTTGAGGAGAAAGTAGATAGATGTCATTGCCACCAGCGGTCCTAAGAGTTCTGGGACACGTGCAGGGGCTTCGGAGAGCGGCTGAATTCCGGCGAGGAGGTAGAACACGTTGCCTGCACTCCAGATCGAGAGTGCTGCCGAGGACAGGTTGAAAAGAATTCTGAATGGTTCCCTTGCCCGCCGGCCTGAGCTGAGTAGCGGCAACCAGCGTATCGAAAGGCGACTGTCAGCGTTCCAGCGCACGTGCCAAACAGGAGCACCGAGGTGAAGACGAACGTCTCGGATACCGAGATTCGAGCCTGAAGAGAGGGAACCTGACTGTGAAGGAACCGCTTAGAAGCGTCAGACCCGCTAGCACCACCCAGTCCCAGCCGATTGGGCTGTGCAGGAGGGCGCCGATACAGTGACCCACGCACCAAGAGGCCCGCTGTCGCGACCAGTACGACGTACAGCTCGACCTCTTGGTGGTAGGTTCATGTGGATATGCGCAGTAGAACGCAGACCCTTGGGCCTCGCGCCAGGGTCTAGCTATTCTCCCCAGATAATCAATCGGCTCATGATGTGTCTCCTTATAGGTATCGGCTAGTCGCCCCAAATAATCGTGTCGCCCCAGATGATGGTGTCAGCCCCAGATGATGGTGTCGCCCCAGATGATGGTGTCAGCTTGCGTGGTCGAGTCGCCCCAGATGATGGTGTTGCCCCAGATGATCGAGTCGCCCCAGATGATGGTGTTAGCTTGCGTGGTCGAGTTGCCCCAGATGATGGTGTCGCCCCAGATGATGGTGTTACCCCAGATGATGGAGTTGCCCCAGATGATCGAGTCGCCCCAGATGATGGATCTGACGGATGAAGACCTGAGCTGCCACCGTGACAGGCATAATGCCGCTGGCCACTGTCGGCTCGCTGCGCCAGACTGCCGACTGCTTCCGCCATCCCTTCCAGGTTCAACCTTCCCGCACCACCCGCCAGCAACCCCGCCGCCGGCATGAACTCCGCGCTCGCCTGCAGCGACAGCTTCACCTGCAGCGGCGTCAGCGCCGGCTGCCCGTCCAGCAGCAGCGCCACCGCGCCGCTCACCACCGCCGCGCTCATGCTCGTCCCGCTCATCGTGAAGTAATCACGCGCGCCGGGGCCGTCGATCAGCCGGTCGGGGAACTGCCGCATCAGCGTCGCGCCCGCCGCCGCCGTCGACACGATCTTCGAGCCCGGCGCCACCAGGTCCGGCTTCACGATGTGGTCCACCAGCGTCGGCCCCTTCGAGCTCCACGGCGCCACTTCGTCGTCGCTCGGATCCACCGTGCCCTGCGTCCGCAGCGCGCCCACCGTGATCGCATAGGGCGAAATCCCCGGCGACGTCACGCTGCCGTACACCTGCTTGCCGTCCGGCGACTGCCCGTAGTTGCCCGCGGACGCCACCACCACCAGCCCCGCACGCACCGCGCGCTCCACGGCCTGGCACAGCGGGTCGTCCTTGTAGCTCTGCGTCGGCGCCGACCCCAGCGAGAGGTTCAACACGCGAATCCCGAACACCTTGCGGTACCGGATCGACCAGTCGATCGCCTCGATGACGTCGCTCGCCTGCCCGCTGCCATCCGCGTTCAGCACCTTGAGGTTGAGAAGATGCGCGCCCGGCGCCATGCCCGACGCCGCCCCCTCGACCTCGCGCTGAAACCCGCGCGCCGCGATGATGCCCGCGATGTGCGTGCCGTGACCGTACGTGTCAGCCCCGGTTCCGCGCGCGCTCGTGAAGTCCACGTTGGCCACCACGCGGCCCGCCAGCGCCGGGTGGTTCGCGATGCCGCTGTCGATCACCGCCACGCCGATGCCCGCGCCGTTCACCGCGCCAAGCGCCGCCACCTCGCCCGCCCATGCCGCTTCCGCGCCGGTCGTGTCCGTCGTCAGCGCCATGTGCGAGTGGACGATGGGGTCGCCGGAGAGCGAGTCGACTTCCGCGTCGGAGGAAAGCGCGTCAAGGGCGTCGGGCGTGGCGCTGAACACCGCGCCCGACGTGAGCACCTTCTTGATCACGAGGCCGTGACGGCGAGCCAGGCGCTCGATGCGATCGGGCGTGCCCGTCACGATCACGTCGATAGCCGCGCCCGATCCCGAGGCCAGGTGGGCCTGCAGATCCGAAGAGAGCCGGGCGCGCCGTGGTCCCGCCTGGGCGAGTCCGCCGAACGAAAGGACCAGCGCCAGGACAACGGCGAGATTGGAGCCGTGCCAGAGCAACTGGAATTCGCCACGGCGCGGGCGGGCCCAGTCTGTTGGCTTCAAGTTCTCCATGTTCAAACCCCTACGGGAGGCTTTCGTTAACTGCAGACTGACCATCAGATGCTGCGCATTTCATCGACCGAGTCCATCAGGACCCGCTGCGATCCGCCGATGGTCCGGATGGTCCGCAGGCGGCCATCGCGAATCCGGTAGTAGACAGTGCGGCGCGAGACGCCCAGCAACTGGGCGGCCTGCTCGATGCTGACGCTACGTCCAACCTGAGGCTGAAAGTCGTGCTCGGTATACGTCAGGGACTGAACATCCATCGCAGTACTCCTCCGCCTCTGCCAATTGCACCGGCGGTGCCAATGGATGAACGAAGGTGCGCGAGTGCCTCTAACTGATTGCAATGACTAGGTTTGGTGGTCTACGATGCGGAAAATTCGTTTGCGACCGATAAGAGGAGGGTCGGGTAAGACGTTGCCCCCGGCGCGACCGCAATGCCAACATTCGCAACTTCTGCACGCATATCGAGCGAAATGCTCGTTGTGTGCAGTGGGAAAACCGGCCAATCCATTGGCCGACTGGACAAGAAGTGAACCGACAACCGCGGGCACTGCTGAGCGTTCTGCTTTTGGGAGCGGTCGTGCTCACCGGCTGGCTGATCTGGCGCGATATCCGGCCGGCACCCTCCGCCGGACCCACAATCGCGGTCTCCGCGGGCCCCGCCAGAGGCGGCACGCTCACGTCGTCGCTCCGCAGCGAGCCCCGTTCGTTCAATCGCCTGGTGCAATCGTCGTTTCCCACCGACCTCTACGCCCTGCTGACCCAGGGCAAGCTGGTGCGCATCAACCGCGCGACCCAGGAAGTGGAGCCCGCGCTGGCGGAGAAGTGGGAGATCTCGGCTGACGCGCGGACGTTCACCCTCACGCTGCGCGACGGCGTGACCTGGTCGGACGGCGCGCCCTTCACGTCGGCGGACGTCCTCTTCACGTTCAAGGCGCTCTACGATCCGAAGGCGTCGAGCATCCTCGCCAGCTCGCTCCAGGTCAACGGCGAGCCGCTCAAGGTGACCGCGCCAGACGCCCGGACCGTCGTGATCACCTACCCGGCGCCGTTCGGCGTGGGCATTCGACTCCTCGACAACCTGACGCTCGTGCCCAGGCACAAGCTCCAGGCCGCGCTCGACGCCGGCACGTTCGCCGCAGGCGTGGGGCGCCGCGACGCCGCCGGCCGACCTCGTGTCGATCGGGCCCTTCATGCTGGCCCACTACGAGCCGGGCCAGCGCCTTGTGTTCGATCGCAACCCGCGCTACTGGAAGAAGGACGCGTCGGGCCAGCCCCTGCCGTATCTCGATCACCTCGTGCTCGAGATCGTGCCCGACCAGAACGCCGAACTCGTGCGCCTGCAGTCCGGCGCCATCGACATGCTCCAGCAGCAGGTCCGGCCCGAAGACATCGCCACCCTGAGGCCGCTCGTCAACGAGGGAAAGCTCAAGCTCCTCGAACTGGGCGTGACGACCGACCCGGACGCGTTCTTCTTCAACCTGCGCCCCTCGCAGTGGGCCCAGGACCCCCGCGGCGCGTGGATGGCGAAGAAGGAATTCCGCCAGGCGATCTCCTACGCGGTCGATCGCGAGGCCTTCGCCAACACCGTTTTCCTCGGCGCCGCGGTCCCGATCTGGGGGCCAATCTCGCCGGGCAACCAGCGCTGGTTCTCACCCAACGTCACCCGCTACGGGTTCTCTCTCGACAAGGCCAAGGCGCTGCTCGCGGGCCTGGGGCTCCAGAACCGCGACGCCGACGAGTGGCTCGAGGACGACAAGGGCGCGGAGGCGCGATTCACGCTGCTGACCTACCGCGGCAACACCTCGCTCGAGCGCTCGGCCGCCGTGCTCAAGGACGACCTGAAGCAGGTGGGCATCGCCGTGGACGTGCAGACGATGGAGCAGGGCGCGCTGATCGAGCGGATGCTCAAGGGCGACTTCGAGGCGATCTTCTTCGTCTACAACGCGTCCGACCTGGATCCGGCCCTCAACAAGGACTTCTGGCTCAGTTCCGGCTCCGCCCACATCTGGAACCTCGACCAGGCGAAGCCCGCCACCGACTGGGAGGCGAAGATCGACGACATGATGCGCCAGCAGGTGGCGGCCGCGGACGAGGCCGAACGCAAGCGCATCATGGACGACGTGCAGAAAGTCTTCGCGGAGAACCTGCCCGTGCTGTATTTCGTGGCGCCGCGCCTGTACATGGGCGTGAGCACGCGCGTGGGCGGCATCTCGACGTCGATCATCCGTCCGCAGCTGCTGTGGAACGCCGACGGCATGTGGGTCCAGCCGGCGGGGACGCGTTAGGCGGGCATGGGACGATACCTCCTGCGGCGCCTCGGCTTCGCGCTGCTGCTCGTCTTCGTGGTCTCGTCCGCCTCGCTGCTGCTCACGCACCTCGCCCCCGGCGACATCACCACCGAACAGGCGTTTGTCATGGACCCCGCGGCGCGCGCCAGGCTGCGGCATGACCTCGGGCTCGATCGGCCCCTCGGCGTCCAGTACATCGAATGGCTCGGCGGCGTCGCCCGGCTCGACTTCGGACGCTCGCTCCTGTACTCGCGGCCCGTCGGTGAGTTGCTCCGCGAGCGCGCGCTCAACACGGCGCTCCTCGCGTCGGCCGCGCTGGTGGTCGCGACGCTGATCGGCGTGCCCCTCGGCATCTATACCGGGAGCCGCACGCGCGGGCCCGGACGCGCGACCGTTCGTCTGCTGTCCGTGATTGCGCTCTCCGTGCCGCCTCTCGTCGGCTCGCTCGCATTGGTCCTGCTGGCCGCGCGCACGGGATGGGCGCCCACCGGCGGCATGACGTCGTCTGCGGCGGCGGACCTGTCGGGCGTGGCGTGGCTCCGGGATCTCCTGGCCCACCTGCCGGTGCCGGTGTTGGCGCTCGCGCTGCCGCTGGCCGCCACGCTCGAGCGGCTCCAGTCCCAGTCGCTGCAGGACGCGATGAAGGAGCCGTTCGTGGCCGCGAGCCGCGCGCGGGGCGCCACCGAGACCCAGGCGATCGTGCGTCATGCCTGGCCGGTGGCCCTCGGGCCGTTGCTCGGGCTCTACGGCGTCATGATCGGCAGCCTCTTCAGCGGATCGTTCGTCGTCGAAGTCGTGACGTCCTGGCCGGGCCTCGGCCGGCTGATGTTCGACGCGCTCAAGGCGCGCGACTTGTTCCTCGTGGCGGGCTGCACCGCCGCCGGCGCGTTCTTCCTCGCTGCGGGCACGTGGATCGCCGACGCCGTGCATGCCTATGCCGACCCGCGCGTGCGCGGTGAGGGAGGCGCATGACGAGGCGCGCCGCCACCGTCATCCTCGTCTTCATCGTGGTGGCGCTCGTGGCGCCGTGGCTCTCCCCGTACGACGCGGGCCGCGGGTTTCGCGACTTCCTGCACGCGCCGCCGATGCGGCCGCACTTGGAGGGCGGGGTGCCGGTGGTCAACCCGCTCGTCCTGGCGGACCGCCTCGAGCAGCGATACGAGCCCGACCCCACGCGCGTCACGCCGCTGCCGTGGATGACGGGCGGCGCCGGGGACAGCCCCGTCTTCCTGCTCGGCTCCGACAGCTTCGGGCGCGACATCCTGTCGCGGCTCCTGTACGGCGCGCGCACGTCGATCGGCCTCGCCCTGGCGGCCACGCTCGGCGCCGTCCTGGTGGGCGCGTTCGCGGGCGCGTGGGCCGGCTATCACGGGGGCTGGATCGACGAGTCGGTGATGCGCGTGGCCGACTTCATCCTGGTCCTTCCCGCGATCTACGTCGTCCTCGTGCTGCGCGCGGTCTTGCCACTCGTGCTGCCGACGTCGACGATCTTCCTGTTGATCTCGTGGATCTTCGTGGTGGTGGGATGGCCGTTCGTCGCGCGCGGCGTCCGCGCGATCGTCTCCGCGGAGCGGCACCGTGAGTACGTGCTCGCCGCGCGGTCGCTCGGCGCCGGGCCGGGCCGGCTCTTATGGCGCCACCTGATTCCCGCCTGCGGCGGCTACCTGCTCGTGCAGGGCACGCTCCTGCTGCCGGCCTTCATCCTCGCCGAGGCGACGCTCTCGTTCGTGGGTCTCGGGTTCCCCGAAGACGTCCCCACCTGGGGAACGATGCTGGTCGAGACCGCGAACATTTCGCAGGCGGCGAGGTTCCCCTGGACGCTGGCGCCCGCCGCGGCGATCTTCGCGGTCGTCCTCGTGACCAACCTCGCGCTGGCGGATAATAGGGCCCAGGTCCCGAGCCCCAAGCCCGTAAGCCGTAAGCCGTAAGCCGCAGGTGATCATGAACCCAGCCGGACTTTTCCATCCACTCGTCACTCCGTTCACGCCAGAGGGCACGCTTGACGAGCGCGGCCTCGCCTCGAACGTCGAGAAGTACCTCAAGACGCCGCTGACCGGCCTGGTCGTGCTCGGCAGCAATGGCGAGCAGCCCCAGTTGGACGACGCCGAGTGCGACCGCGCGATTGAGATCGTGCGCGGCCTCGTGCCGCGCGGCCGGCCGCTCATGGCCGGCATCGGCCGAGAGTCCACCCGCGCGACCATCGCCGCGGCGAAGCGCGCGGCGGCCGGCGGCGCCGACGCCGTGATGGCGCGCACGCCGTCGTTCTACAAGAACATGATGACGAGCGAGGCCTTCGTCCGCCACTTCTCGGAGGTGGCCGACGCGTCGCCCGTTCCCGTGCTGCTCTACAACGTCACGATCTACACGGGCGTCACGCTGCAGGCGGACGCGGTGGCGCAACTCAGCCACCACCCGAACATCATCGGCATCAAGGAGTCCGGCAACGACATGCAGCTGCTCGGCGACTATCTCGCCGGCGCGAAGCCGGGCTTCACGGTGCTCTGCGGATTGGCGACCTCCTACTTCACCGCCCTCACGCTGGGCGTGCACGGCGCGGTGCTCGCCCTGGCCGGCATCGTGCCCGACAAGTGCGTGGAGATGGGCGCGCTCGTCCGCGCCGGCAAGATCGACGAGGCCCGCGCCCTGCAGCGCGCGCTGATGCCGATGGCCCGCGCGATCGGCGCGCAGCACGGCGTCCCCGCGCTCAAGGCGGCGCTGTCGCTCCTGGGCTTCGCGGCCGGCCCGCCGCGGCCGCCCTTGCGGCCCGCGCCGCCCGCGGTGGTCGAGACCGTGCGCGCGGAACTGGCCAGGCTTGGACTGATTGGAGCCGCGCATGCTGCCCGCTAGCGAGCGCATCCTGCTCGGCCCCGGCCCGAGCCTGATCGCGCCGCGCGTGATGCGCGCGCTCGGCGCGCCGATGCTGAGCCACCTCGACCCGCAGTTCCTGGCGATCATGGACGACCTGCGCGCGCGGCTCGGCCGCGTGTTCCAGGCGCCCGAGGGATCGTTCGCCTTCGCCGTGTCCGGCACGGGCACGGCGGGCATGGAGACGGCGGTCGCCAACCTCGTGCAGCCGGGCACGCGCGTGCTCTCGGTGGTGACCGGCTACTTCGCCGATCGCCTCGCGCAGATGTGCACCCGCTACGGCGGCACGGTGTCGCGCGTCGAGGCGGAGTGGGGCCGCGCCATCGATCCCGACGCCGTGCGCCGCGCGCTCGCGGCGGCGGGCGCCGACATCGTCACCATCGTGCACGCGGAGACCTCCACCGGCGTGCTGAATCCCGTGAAGGACGTCGCCGCGATCGCGCGCGAGCACGGCGCCCTCGTGATCGTCGATGCGGTGACGTCGCTCGGGGGCATGCCGCTCGACGTCGCCGGCTGGGGCCTCGACGCCGTGTACAGCTGCAGCCAGAAGTGCCTCGGCGCGCCCTCCGGCGTGGCGCCGGTCGTCTTCGGGCCGCGCGCGCTCGAACGCCGCGTGCCGTGCCGCAGCTTCTACTTCGACGTCGCGCTGCTCGAGGACTACTGGGTGCGACGCAAGTACCACCACACCATGTCGGCGTCCTTGATCTACGCGCTGCGCGAAGCGCTGGTGGCGGTGGAGGAGGAAGGGCTCGCCACCCGCTGGGCGCGTCACGAGCAGCACCATCGCGCGCTCGCGGCCGGCCTTGCCGCGCTCGGCCTCTCGTTGTTGCCGCCGGAAGGCGAGCGCCTGTGGACTCTCAATGCCGTTCGCGTGCCGGACGGCGTGGACGAAGCCGCGGCGCGCAGGCATCTCATGCAGCGCTTCAACATGGAGATCGGCGCGGGCCTCGGCCCCCTGGCGGGGAAGATCTTCCGCGTGGGCCTGATGGGCGCCAGCTCGACCCCCGCCCTGGTGGCGCTCTTCCTCGACGCCGTCGGCGACGCCCTTCGCATCCAGGGGAGGGCCGTGTCGCCTGGTACGGGCAGTGCGGCGGCGCTGGCCGCCCTCGCTGGATAGCGTTTTGTGGTGTCCGGCTTTAGCCGGATGCCGCGGTGCCGCGAAAAACGGCGCGATTTCCTCTGGTACAGCAGTTGCAGACAGGCTAGCCATGAGAAAAGGAAACAGCTTCCTTTTTGCGGTCGGCTTTGCCGCCGCTCTCGCGAGCGCGTGCGCAACCAACCCCGTCACGGGCAAGAAGCAGATCTCCATGCTCAGTGAGGCGGAGGAGTTGGCGATCGGCCAGCAGCAGGACGCCGAAGTCCGCCGCGAGATGGGCGTCTACGACGATCCGGCCCTCCAGCGCTACGTCACGGATGTCGGCCAGCGCCTGGCCGCCACCTCCCATCGCCCCAACCTCCCCTGGAGCTTCACCATCGTCGACAGCCCCGCGATCAACGCGTTCGCGCTGCCGGGCGGATTCATCTACATCACGCGCGGCATCCTGCCGTACCTCGACGATGAGTCGGAACTGGCCGGCGTGTTGGGGCACGAGATCGGGCACGTGACGGCGCGTCACGCGGCGCAGGCCTACACGCGGCAGGCCGAGGCGAGCCTGGGCCTGACGGTGTTGAGCATCTTCGTGCCGAGCGCGCAGGCGTTCACCCAGCTCGGTGAGAGCGGGCTCGGCGTGCTGTTTCTCAAGAACGGGCGTGATGCCGAACTCGAGGCCGACCGGCTCGGCGTCGAGTACGCGTCGAATTCGGGATGGGATCCGGCAGGCGTGCCGCGATTCCTGGCCACGCTGCAGCGAGTGGATTCGCTGAGCGAGCGGGGTGTCCCCAATTGGCTGTCGACCCATCCCGAGCCCGGATCGCGCGTCGAGCGCGCGGAGCCGGTGGTGTCGAAGTTCGTCTCGGGTTCGGCGACGTCCCGCAATCGCGATCAGTATCTCGAGCGCCTCGGCGGCCTCGTGTTCGGCGACAACCCGAAGGACGGCATCGTGCGCGGCAACGTGTTCCTGCACCCGGGGCTGCGGCTCGGCGTCGAGTTCCCGCCGGGGTGGGACCTGATCAACACGGCCGAGTCGGTGATGGCGCGCGAGCCCGGCACCTCGCACTTCATGGTGTTGCAGGAAGTCGAGCAGCCGCGCGGCCGGCAACTTGGCGACGTGGCGATCGCGGAGATGACGCGGGCCGGCTACAAGGTGGTGGACGGGACGCATCGAGCGCATCAACGGCCTCGACGCCTACGTGGGCACGTACCGCGGCAAGGTGGACGGGGTGGGCAAGGTCCTCATGCGCGCCGCCCACGTCGCCGTCGGCCGGCAACTGTTCGTCGTGGCCGGCTTCGCCGAGGAAGCGGAGTTCCCGATCGTGGACCGCGAGATGGCGGCGGCCGTGCGGTCGTTCCGCGAGTTGAGCCGCGATGAAGCCGCGCGCATCCGCCCCAACAAGGTGGACTTCTACATCGTGAAACGCGGGGACTCGTGGCAGTCCATCGCCGCCCGCCAGGGCAAGGGCATCGTGAACGCGGCGACGCTGGCGATCATGAACGACCACCAGGTCTTCGACCAGCCGCAGGCCGGCGACCGCGTCAAGATTGTCGTCGAAGGGTAAGATGAGTGCCGCATGGCCGCGGCACGTTCGGGATCCGGATGGGCGCGCGCCGCGAGGGTGGCGCTGGCCGCCGCCGCCTTTGGCTTCGGCTACGTCGCCTATACCTACCTGACGCTGCCCGACGTCCGTCCACTCGCCAAGACCAACCCCAGCACCACGGCCTTCATGCAACTGCGCATCGAGCGAGGCCGAGGACGCCGGGCGCAAGTTCGCGATCCGGCAGAAGTGGGTGCCGTACGGCCAGATCTCGCCCAACCTGAAGCGCGCGGTGCTCGTCGCCGAAGACGCCGCGTTCTTCGACCACGACGGCATCGACCTCGACGAGATCAAGGCCTCGCTCGAGAAGAACTGGGACGAGGGCCAGTTCCTGCGCGGCGCCAGCACCATCACGCAGCAGTTGGCGAAGAACCTGTACCTGTCGCCGTCGCGCAATCCGATGCGCAAGGTCAAGGAGCTGTTCATCACGCGGCGGCTCGAGGCCGCGCTGACCAAGCGGCGCATCCTCGAGATCTACCTGAACGTGATCGAGTGGGGTGACGGTATCTTCGGGTGCGAGGCGGCCGCGCGCGCCTACTTCGGCAAGCCGGCGGCGGACCTCAGCCAGGACGAGGCGGCGCTGATGGCCGGCGCCATCATCAACCCGCGCGAGCACAGCCCGGCGAAGCCGACCAAGCGCCTGCTGCGCCGCCAGCAGATCATCCTGCGGCGCATGGGGCCGGCGCCTTCGGCGCAATAACGAATAACGAATAACGAATAGCGAAGGGCGCCTAGTTGCACGCGTTTCGCCGGCCGATGAAGCGCGACGACCAGTACTGCGCGCTCAGTTGCTCGACGCGCACCACGCCCTTCTCGCTCGGCGCGTGCACGAACTGGTCGCCGCCGATGGCGATGCCGACGTGCGACGCGCCCGGCGCCACCGTGGAGAAGAACACCAGGTCGCCCGGCTCGAGGCGGCTGCGCTCCACGCCCTTCCCCACGCGGTACTGCTCGCGCACCTCACGCGGCAGCGCGACGCCGTTCTGCCCGAAGACGTACCGGACAAAGCCGCTGCAATCGAAGCCGTTCGGGTCGGCGCCGCCGTTCCGGTACGGCGCGCCGCGCAGCGAGAGGGCCACGCTCGAGAGGGCGTAGCCATCGGCCGATCCCGACGGGACGCGCGGGCCCGGCGCGGATGTCGCCGGTGACGACGGCGTCGCGGGCGCATTGGCTGGCGGTGCGGGCGGCGGCGTGTTGGCCACGGGCTTGTCGCCAGGCGTCGGGAACGGCCTCGGCGTGTACACCGTCCCCGTGCTCGCGCACGCGGCGAGCGACACGGTCAACGAGAGCGCGAAGACGAGCCGGGCCATCGCCCTACTTTATCGGTCGATGTGCCGAATCGTGCAGATGCAGCCTAAACATATACACGACAAGGCTTTACGCGGATCAGCTGCTTGACACCCAGTGCAGAGCCGGGCAGAATGAGCCGTACAACTATGGAGCAGACGCTCCTCCTCAACGCTACCTACGAGCCGCTGAAGGTCGTCAATTGGCAAAAGGCGGTGACGTTGTGGTGCCAGGGCAAGGTCGAGATCATCGCGCATCACGACCGTGAGGTCCGCGCTGTGTCCTTCGCCTTCAAGCTGCCCTCGGTGATCCGCCTGTTGCGCTACGTCCGCATCAAGAAGCGTTTCGACTACGTGCCGTTTTCGCGCGCCAATATCTACGCGCGGGACGAATACACCTGCCAGTACTGCGCGGAGGTCTTCGCCACGCCCGACCTGACCTTCGACCACGTGATCCCGGTGTCGCAGGGCGGCCGCAAGGACTGGGAGAACATCGTCACCTGCTGCGTGACGTGCAACCGCCGCAAGGGCGGGCGCACGCCGGACGAAGCGCGCATGCACCTGATCCGGCCCCCGCGGCGGCCCATGTCGGCGCCGGCGATCCGCATCACGATCGGTCTGCGTAGCGCGCCCGAGAGCTGGCGCGACTACCTGTACTGGAACCTCGAACTGGACGAGAGCTGATCGGTGCCTGTGCTGACCAGCCTCGAGCCCGTCCGGGTCATCGAAGGCGGACGGCTCTGGTTGCGCGGCGAAGGCTTCCCGCAGCCGGATTCCTCGAACGACATCGTGACGATGGGCGGCGTGCCCGCGCGCGTGTCGTTTGCCGCGTCCGATCGCCTGGCGGTGGTCGTGCCGCCCGGGCTCGAGGGCGGCGAGACGCCGGTCAAGGTGGCGTGGGCCCCGGGCGCCACGCTCTTCGCGCGCGTCGGCGGCCTCCTGGCCACGGGCCTGCACCAGGTCGACAACCCCGTCTTCGGTCCCGACGGCGCCCTCTACGTGACCTACAGCGGGTCCCGCGGGCAGGAAGCCACGGTCTCCGTATTTCGCGTGTTGCCCAACGGCGGGCGTGAGCCGTTCGTGCACGGCCTGGTGAATCCCACGTCGATGGCGATCGGCCCCGACGGGCATCTCTATGTGTCGAGCCGGTTCGAGGGCCGCGTGTACCGCGTGTTCGATGACGGCCGCTACGAGGTGATGGCGTCGGACCTGGGCGTGGCGTGCGGCCTCGCGTTCGGCCCGGACGGCGCGCTTTACGTGGGCGATCGGTCCGGCACCATCTTCCGCATCGAGCCCAGCGGGCGCTCCGAGACGTTCGCGATGCTGCCGGCGAGCGTCGCCGCCTTTCACCTCGCGATGGGCCCCGACGGCGCGCTCTACGTCTCGGCGCCGACGCTGGCCACGCGCGACACGATCCGCCGCATCGATCCGAGCGGGCGGGTGGACGCGCTCGATTCGCCGTTCGGCCGGCCCCAGGGGCTCGCCTTCGACGCGGACGGCGTGCTCCACGCGGTCGAGGCCCTCGCGGGCGCGAGCGGCGTGTACGCGCTGCGGCCGGGGCGTCCCCGCGAACTGATCGTGACGGGACCCGCGCTCGTGGGCCTGGCCTTCGGTCCCCAGGGCCAGTTGGTCGTCGCCTCGAACGATTCGGTCTATTCGTTCGCGCCTCCCTCGGCATGACGTTCGCGCTCGTGGCCCTGCTCGTGGCGGCCGCCATCTCGCTCGGCCTTCGCTCGACCACCGCGTACGACGCGCGCGCGCCGCATCCGCTCGATCGTTTGATGGTCGGGCTCGTCGCCGGCGGCGCGCTGGTGTGGGCCGGCCTCATGCTGTCGTTGCGATGGCGCGTCTTCGAGGCGGGGCTCGGCCTCCTCGTGTCCCTGGCCCCCGTGGGGCTCTACGACCTCGCGCGCTGGTGGTACCTCTCGAAGCGCCCGTTCGCGCCGTGGGTCATCGGCTCCCGGCGCTCCGCATGGGTGCGCCTGGCGCGGGTGCTCGCGTTCGCGGCCGTGGTCCTCGCGTGC
This sequence comes from uncultured Acidobacteriota bacterium, assembly GCA_963839865.1. GTDB lineage: Bacteria > Acidobacteriota > Vicinamibacteria > Vicinamibacterales > UBA2999 > 12-FULL-67-14b. The sequence continues at coordinate 110,637 of CAWIWS010000028.1, read as the reverse complement.
GCGGGCGCGTACGTGGCAATTGGCGGCGTGCTCGCGGCGCCGTCGCAGTAGAATCACGCTCGTATGAACCAACTGTTTCAGCGCAAGCCGATCGCCGACCTGGTGCTCGACGAGAACGACGCGCGGTCGCTCAAGCGCGTGCTCGGCGCCGGCGACCTGATCATGCTCGCGATCGGCGCCGTGATCGGCGCCGGCATCTTCGGCGCGATCGGCACGGCGGCGGCGGGGCAGGTGGGGCCCAACGGCGAGATCATCCGCTACGGCGCGGGGCCGGCCCTGGTCTTCTCGTTCATCCTGCTCGGCGGCGCGTGCGCGCTCGCGGCGCTCTGCTACGCGGAGCTGGCGGCGATGATTCCCGCAGGCGGGCAGCGCCTACGCCTACTCCTACGCCACGCTCGGCGAAGTCGTCGCGTGGATCATCGGCTGGGACCTGATCCTCGAGTACGCCGTCGGCAACGTCGCCGTCGCGATCTCGTGGGGCGACTACTTCACCACGCTGCTCCGCGGCGTGGGCGTCCAGCTGCCCGTCTGGCTGACCACCGGCTATCGCACGGCGCTCCTCAGTTCGAACCCCGGACGTGCACGGGCTGCTCGACACGGCGCCGCGGCGTGTTCGGCGTGCCCGTGCTGATCAACGTGCCGGCGTTCGGCATCGTGATGCTCATCACGTGGCTGCTGCTGCGCGGCGCGCGCGAGAGCGTGCACGGCCAACACCATCATGGTGGTCGATCAAGCTGCGTGGTGCTCGGCGCTCTTCATCGGCCGTGGGGTTGATGCACATCAACCCCGCCAACTACGTGCCGTTTGCGCCGAACGGCTTCACCGGCATCCACCAGGGCGCGGCGATCGTGTTCTTCGCCTACATCGGGTTCGACGCGATCTCGACGGCGGCGGAGGAGACGAGGAACCCGCAGCGCAACCTGCCGATCGGCATCCTCGGCGGCCTGGCGATCTGCACGCTGATCTACGTCGTCGTCGGCGCCGTGATCACCGGCATGGTGCCCTACACGGAGCTGGGCGTGGCCGACCCGCTGTCGCGCGCGCTCGAGATCGCCGGGCTACAAGCAGCGTGGGCGGGATCGTGGCGCTCGGCGCCGCCGTCTCGATGTCCGCGGTGCTGCTGGTGTTCCAGTACGGGCAGCCCCGCATCTTCTTCGCGATGGCGCGCGACGGCCTGCTCCCCGAGTGGGCCGCGCAGCATCGACCCGAAGACGCGGACGCCCGCACACCACGACGCTGTTCACCGGCATCATCGTGGCCGTGGCGTCGCTCGTCGGCGACGCGGCCGAGACCTACGACCTGACCAACATCGGGACGCTCTTCGCCTTCGCGCTGGTCTGCGCCGGCGTCCTGGTGCTCCGCGTGACGGAGCCCGAGCGCCCGCGGCCGTTCAAGGTGCCGTTCGTGTGGGTCGATTGCGCCGCTGGGCGTGCGCGGCGTGCCTGTTCATCATGGTCGGGCTGCCGCGCCAGGCCTGGGAGCGGTTCGGCCTCTGGCTCGTCATCGGCTCCGCCATCTACGCCTTCTACGGCTTCCGGCACAGCCAGCTGACGCGAAGCTGACGGCCCGGATCGAGGCAGTCGCCGGTCGTAGCGTGGTACAATTGCGCCGTATTCGGGGTCTACGACCAGCCGCAAGGGGATCGGGTTCCCGGCTGGACCCGCGACGCATGCCGCACGACTGGATCGCCGTTCGCGGCGCGCGCGTCCACAACCTCAAGAACATCGACGTCGACATCCCGCGCGACCAGCTCGTGGTCATCACCGGCCTGTCCGGGTCGGGCAAGTCGTCGCTCGCCTTCGACACCATCTACGCCGAGGGGCAGCGGCGCTACGTCGAGTCGCTCTCCGCCTACGCGCGGCAGTTCCTCGAGCAGATGGAGAAGCCGGACGTCGACCTGATCGAGGGCCTGTCGCCGGCGATCTCCATCGAGCAGAAGACCACCGGCTCGAACCCGCGCTCGACGGTCGGCACCGTCACCGAGATCTACGACTACCTGCGGCTGCTCTTCGCCAACATCGGCGTGCCGCACTGCCCGAACTGCGGCCGCGAGATCGCCTCGCAGTCGCTCGAGCGGATCGTGGACCTGGTGATGACCTATCCGCAGGACACGCGCATCAACGTGCTGGCGCCGATCGTCCGCGGCCGCAAGGGCGAGTTCAAGAAGGAGCTGCGGCGCTGCGCGCCCGCGGGCTTCACCAAGGCGCGCATCGACGGCCAGTTCCGCGTCGCTCGAGGAAGACATCGCGCTCGACCGCCGGCGCAACCACACCATCGAGGTCGTCGTCGACCGCGCTGATCGTCCGCAGCGGCATCGAGCGGCGGCTCGCCGACTCGGTCGAGGTCGCGCTGCAGACTCGCCGACGACATCGTGGTCATCAACTCGCTCGACGGCGGCGACCGCCTGTTCTCGCGCAAGCTGGCGTGCGTCGACTGCGGCATCAGCGTCCCGGAGATGTCGCCGCGCGCCTTCTCGTTCAACTCGCCGCACGGCGCCTGCCCGGCCTGCCAGGGCCTCGGCGCGACCTGGGACTTCGATCCGCGCGCGCATCGTGCCGGACGAGTCGCAAGTCGCTGGCGGACGGCGCGATCGCGCCGTGGGGCCGCGGCGACGCGAAGCTCGTGTCGGAAGCCGTCGCCGCGCATCGGCGCCACTTCGGCATCGACCCGACGGTGCCGTTCGCCAAGCTGCCGAAGAAGCACCGCGACCTGCTGCTCTACGGGCCCGCCGCCGTGACGAAGCCGGCGGACGAGGGCGAGAAGACGAAGAAGGGCAAGAAGAAGGCGGTGACGCCCGAGCCGTTCGGCCGCGACTTCGAGGGCGTGATTCCCAACCTGCGCCGCCGCTTCGACGAAGGCTCGTGGGCCGTGCAGGAGGAGCTCGACGCCTACCGCGCGCTGCGCGCGTGCCCGACGTGCGGCGGCAGCCGCCTGCGGCCCGAGAGCCTCGCCGTCACGCTCAAGGGCCGGACGATCGCCGACTACGTGAACCTGCCGATCACGGAGGCGCTCGACGGTGTTCGACGACGCTCGAGCTCACGCGACCGCGAGGCGATCATCGCCGACGCGCATCCTGCAAGGAGATCCAGGACCGCCTGCGGTTCCTCAACGACGTGGGCGTCGGGCTACCTCACGCTCGGCCGCAGCGCCGCCACGCTCTCGGGCGGCGAAGGGCAGCGCATCCGCCTGGCCACGCAGATCGGCTCGAACCTCACCGGCGTGCTCTACGTGCTCGACGAGCCGTCGATCGGCCTGCACCAGCGCGACAACCGCAAGCTGCTCGCGACGCTGGAGCGCCTGCGCGACCTGGGCAACACGGTCGTCGTCGTCGAGCACGACGAGGAGACGATCCGCACGGCCGACTACGTGATCGACCTCGGCCCCGGCGCCGGCGACACGGCGGGCAGGTGATCTTCCAGGGCACGCCCGGCGCGCTCATCGCCAACGGCAACGGGTCGCTGACCGGCGCGTACCTCGGCGGGCACCGGCGGCATCGAGACGCCCGCCGGCGCGTCACGCGGGCGGCAAGGGCGAGATCGTGATCAGCGGCGCGCGCGCGAACAACCTGAAGAACATCGACGTCAGGATTCCGCTCGGCCGGCTCATGGCCGTGACCGGCGTGAGCGGCTCGGGCAAGTCCACGCTCGTCAACGACATCCTCTACAAGTCGCTCGCGCGCAGAGCTCTACCGCGCCGCCGACGAGCCGGGCGCGCACGACCGGATCGAGGGCATCGAGCTCATCGACAAGGTCATCGAGATCGACCAGTCGCCCATCGGGCGCACGCCGCGCTCGAACCCGGCCACCTACACCGGCCTGTTCACCTTCATCCGCGAGCTGTTCGCGATGGTGCCCGAGGCGCGGGCGCGGGGCTTCAAGCCGGGCCGCTTCTCCTTCAACGTCAAGGGCGGACGCTGCGAGGCCTGCCAGGGCGACGGCGTCATCGCCATCGAGATGCACTTCCTGCCCAACGTCTACGTGACGTGCGAGCAGTGCAAGGGCCGCCGCTACAACCGCGAGACGCTGGAGATCAAGTACCGCGGGCAAGTCGATTGCCGACGTGCTCGACCTGACCGTGGACCAGGCGCTGCCGCTGCTCGAGAACTTCCCGCCCATCGCCGTCAAGCTGCGCACGCTGCAGAGCGTCGGCCTCGGCTACATCGAGCTCGGCCAGTCGGCGACGACGCTGAGCGGGCGGCGAGGCGCAGCGCGTGAAGCTCTCGCGCGAGCTGTCGAAGCGCGGCACCGGCCGCACGCTCTACATCCTGGACGAGCCGACCACCGGCCTGCACTTCGAGGACGTCCGCAAGCTGCTGGACGTGCTGATGCTGCCTGGTCGACCAGGGCAACACGGTCGTCGTCATCGAGCACAACCTGGACGTCATCAAGTCGGCCGACTGGGTCATCGACCTCGGGCCCGAAGGCGGCGAGGGCGGCGGCAAGGTCGTGGCCCAGGGCACCCCGGAGCAGGTGGCCAAGTCGAAGAACTCGGCCACGGGCCAGTTTCTGGCCGGAAGCTGCGGCTGAGGCGGCAAGATTGACACACTTGCGCGGTCTGACCCTGTGGCTGGTGCAAACACAGCTTTGGGCATGGGCCTGCGGTGTGAAGTTTTGTGTAAGTGATTGAATCTAATGACTGTTGACTGATTTGCATGAGCCGCCACGTGTATCGGGCATCAAGTTTGCTTTTGAGGGTCGCCAGAACGCCATCCGCTATGGACGCACAACGGACCATCAAACGGCAGATTTCGTGCGCCGGCATCGGACTTCACTCCGGCCAGAAAGTCACGCTGACCCTGAAGCCGGCCGCCGCCGACACGGGCATCCGCTTCCGTCGTACCGACCTGGGCGTCGAGATTGCCGCGAACGTGTCCGAGGTGTCGGGGGTCCAGCACGCCACCGTCCTGGGCAAGGCCGGCGCCACGGTCGAGACCGTCGAGCACCTGCTCGCCGCGCTCGTGTCGGCCGGCATCGACAACGTCATCGTCGAGCTCAATCATCGCGAAGTGCCGATCATGGACGGCAGCAGCGCGCCCTTCCTCTATCTGCTGCAGGAAGCCGGCGTGAAGAAGCTGTCGCCGGCGCGCCGCTACCTGAAGATCCTGAAGCCCGTGCAGATTGCGAGCGGCGACAAGCGCATCGCGGTCTACCCGTCGGATCACTTCAAGGTCAGCTACACCATCAGCTTCGATCACCCGCTGCTGCGGCACCAGTCGCGCACGGAGCGGATCACCGAACAGACCTTCGCGGACCACATCGCGGCCGCGCGCACGTTCGGCTTCCTGAAGGAAGTGGAGTGGCTGCGCCAGAACGGCCTCGCGCTGGGCGGCTCGCTCGAGAACGCGATCGTCATCGGCGACACCGGCGTGCTGAACGCCCTCCGCTTCGAAGACGAGTTCGTGCGCCACAAGATCCTGGATGTCGTCGGTGACCTCGCCCTCGTCGGATACCCGATGGTGGGTCACGTCGTCGCACATCGCGCCGGCCACGCGCTGCACACGGCGCTGGCCGCCGAGATTCTCAAGGAAAAGGAATCGTGGTGCCTCGTCGAGGCGCCGGAAGCCGTGCCCGAAGGGGCATTCGATGCTGTGGGCGTGCACGGAGCGGTGCGCGCGCACTAAACGCAGTCGTCGCTCAACCTCCAACGTGAAACATCTAGGCCGTGGGCGCATGCCCACGGCCTCTTTTTACGCCCGGCGCCGGCCGCGCCTACTTGGCCGGCCCGGTCGCCCAGCCGACGTTCCCCTTCGCATCCTTCATCGTGACGATGATCGGCACCTGGCTGGTGCCCGACTTGGCGGTGCACTCGAAGGTCTTCGTCGGCACCGCGATGCGGTACTTGCCGCCGCAGGACACCTGCGCATCGACCGAGAGCTGCGCCTTCAGGCCGCTGGCGATCTCGGCCTCGAGCGCCACCAGGTCGACCAGGTTCTGGCCGCTACCCAGTTCCCAGGTGATATTGCCGGTGGCGTCCTTCTGGGTCACCGTGACGGCAAGGTCGCCCCCGGTCTGCGCGGTGGCTGTGCATTGGAAGGTATCGCCGGCCTTGATCTCGCGGGTGTCCGGACAGGTCACGGATGCGATCGCGATGCCCGTCTTTTCCGCCAGGCCCGCGCCGATCGCCGTCTTGACGCCCTCCATGTTCAGCGTCTTCGTGCACGCGGCCAGCGCGCTCACCGATACCATCAGCATCGCGAACATCAAGGTCTTCATCATGACTGCTCCTTATTCCTTCGAGCCGAGGTGGTATTCGAGGATCTTCCAGGTGTCGTTCTCCTTGACGAGGGTGAACGACGCCGGCACGCGCGTGCCGGCCTTGAGGGTGAGGGTCCCGACGAACTTCGCGCCGCTCGTGTCGATGCTGCGCTCCGTGAACGTGGTGTCCGTCACCGCGAAGAGCGACGGGCTCGCCTTGGCGTCCGCGGTGAACGCCTCCAGCGATTGCCGCTCCTTGAGGGGCACGGCGAAACCGTCGTGGGCGGCGGCGTAGTTGCCGGCCGAGGCGTCCGTCAGAAACTGCCGAACGACCTTTTCCGGCTCCGAGGTGAGAGTCCGGACGACAAGGAAGATGATGACGACGAAGACGGCTATGAGGGCGACTGCGGACAGGCAGCCGAGACCGATCTTCTTTCCCCAGCCCATGTGAGCCTCCGATGCGGGCGCCGGGGACAGCGTCTGAAATCAGTATACGCCTGCGGTCGGCTACGGCTTCCAGTCGGGCAGGCGATCGTTGCCGGGGCCGGTGGTCAGGCGCTGATAGGGGCGAGACCCGTCGGGAGAGATAAGCGCCAGGTCCCAGTCCTCGCCTTCGTGGTGTTGCGGGCTCACCGAGATCGCCAGCCAGCGTCCGTCGGGCGACCAGTCCGGGTAGTAGTGCCAGCGCTTCGGGTCGCCGGCAAGCGCGCGCGCCGCGCTTCCATCCGAGGCCTTCACCTCGATCGTTGACGGCTCGGTGGCCATCGACACGTTGGCGATCGTCCGCCCATCCGGCGACCACGCGGGCCAGCACCGGCCGCCGTCGCCGGGCAACGCCCGCGTGCGGCCCGTCGCGAGGTCGAGCACGTGGATCTGGAACTCCCAGAACTGCAGTCGCTCCAGCGTCTGGGCGGCAAACGCCACCGAGCGCCCATCGGGCGACACGGTGGGCATGATGGCGCGGCCCACGAAGTTGCGCGTCAGGCGATCGACGCGGCGATCGGCGAGCCACACGCGATAGAGGTCACTGCGGCTGTCGCGCTCCGAACTGAAGATCAGGCTCTGCCCGTCCGGCATCCACGACGGATCGTGATCGTTGGCGGGGTGGTCCGTGAGCCGCGTCACGTTGCGGCCGTCGGCGTCCATGACGTAGAGGTCGTAATTGGCCCCCGCGCGCGTGGACTTGAAAGCAATGCGCGTGCCGTCCGGTGACCATCGCGGATTCTCATCGCGGAAGTCCCGGCCTTGCGTGAGTGCGACGACGGTGCCGGTGCGCAGGTCGAGTGTAAAAACGTGCGATCGATGGGAAGGATTGTCCGGGCCGCCAACGTCCGAGCTGAACGCCAGCGTGCCTGACAGTCCCGACGGGAAACGGGCTCACCACGGCCGGCCGGGTCGGCGCCTGCGCCGACGGCACGGTGAGCCACGGCGGAGGGAAGCTCAGCAACGCAAGCGCCAGCGCCAGACGCTTCATAGGTGCGTACGAGTATGCGCCGAATCTGCCCGGCGGATCGCGCCCGCCGTCGGTCTGTGCTGTTCGGTACAGCCCTTGCAGGGTCGATGGAAGGAGACTTCCGTCATGAACCAAAAATCTCACGCTCTAGTTTTCGCGGGTTGTTTGTTCGTCACGGCGGCGTCGCTGGCGTGCAGCAACACCGAGGCGATCGAGAAGATTCCGGAAGGCACAGAAGTCACCGTGGTCACTCAGGACGGTCGCACCGTGCGCGGGAAGATCGCCAAGGTGGAGCCCGAGGTTGTCACGCTGACCGGCGATCGCGGCGCGGCCAAGACGCGGATCACGCGCACCAGCATCAGCGAGGTCAAGCGGGTGTCGGCCGCGGAATCGCCGGCCACGGTCGCGCGCATCCGGACGCTCACGGTACCCACGAGCACGCGCATGGACGTGGCGTTGAACACCTCGCTCGCGTCGGATACCAGCCGCGCCGAGGACGCAGTCACGGCGACGGTCTCGTCGCCCGTGGTGATTGACGACGCGACCGTGATCCCGACGGGCAGCACGCTCTACGGCACGGTCACGCACGCCCAGGAATCCGGCCGGGTCAAGGGCCTCGCCGAACTCGGGCTGCGTTTCGACCGCCTCCAGGTCGGCGGCGTGACCTACGACATCAGCACCGCGCCCCTGTCCTATCGCGCCGAGACGACGAAGAAGGACGACGCGATCAAGATCGGAATTGGCGCGGCGGCCGGCGCGGTCGTCGGCGCGATCGCGGGCGGGAAGAAGGGCGCCGGCATCGGCACCGCGGTCGGCGCGGGCGGCGGCACGGCCGTGGTCCTGGCCACCCAGGGTGACGAGATTCGCCTGGCCGCGGGTCACGCGCTGAAAGTGGCGCTGACCGAGCCCCTGACGATCCGCCTGCGATAGACGGGCCGGGCGCCGGTTGCCGCATTTCTCCCGCGGCAAGGCATACTGTGGCACGTGCGCGGCCGGGAGCCCGGCACCGCGCACGTCAGCCACCTCGAACGTCGTGGGAGATATCTGATGGTCGTGACCGTGTTTCGTTCCCGCCTCAAGCCGTCCGCCTTGCCGGAGTACCTGCAGTGGGCCGGCCGCATGAGCGCCCTCGCCAAGACCATGCCCGGCTACATCTCGCACAAGGGCTTCGTCGCCGAAGACGGCGAACGCGTGACCATCGTCGAGTTCGAGTCGGACGAGGCGCAGCGCGCGTGGAGCGTGCACGCCGAGCACATCGAAGCCAAGAAGAAGGGCCGGCAGGACTTCTACCTGGAATACAGAATCCAGGTGTGCACGCTGCAGAAGGAGAGCGCGTTTCCACGATAAGCGGGCCGGGGCGCCGGCCCCCGCAGCGAGGCGGGTAGTCACCGGCTTCTCCGCCCATTCGGGCAGCTCGTCCATTTGACCGCGGCGGTGATAGGATTCCCCTCTCTGGAGGCTCCATGTTCCGCCGCTGTACTCATGCCCTGTTGCTGACGCTCGTCCTGGCCCCGTCCGCCGGCGCGCAAGCCCCGCCCGACGCCGCCCTCGTGGCGAAGGCGCGCGCGATTCACGACCGGGTCATCGCGCTCGACACGCACAACGACATCAACCCGCGCGACTTCACGCCCGAGCGCAACTACACGCAGCGGCTCGACACCCAGGTCAACATCCCGAAGATGGTGGAAGGCGGCCTCGACGCCTCCTTCTTCATCGTGTACGTGGGGCAGGGCCCGATGACGCCCGAGGGCTACGACCGCGCGCTACAAGCAGGCCGTCGAGAAGTTCGACGCCGTGCATCGGCTGACGGAGCAGATCGCGCCGGACAAGATCGGGCTCGCGCTGACGGCGGCCGACGTGCGGCGCATCGCGGCGTCGGGACGCAAGGTGGCGCTCATCGGCGTGGAGAACGCGTATCCGATCGGCACCGACATCTCGCGCGTGAAGGAGTTCTACGATCGCGGCGCGCGCTACATGTCGCTCGCGCACAACGGCAACAGCCAGTTCGCCGACTCGAACACGAGCGAGCGCGACGGCACGCTGCACAAGGGCCTCAGCCCGCTCGGCCGCCAGGTGATCGCCGAGATGAACCAGTGGGGCATCATGGTGGACCTCTCGCATCCGTCGAAGGAGGCGAACATGCAGGCCATCGAGCTCTCGAAGGCGCCCGTCATCGCGTCGCACTCGGCGGCGCGCGCGCTGGCCGATCGTCAGCCGCAACCTCGACGACGAACAGCTCGCCGCGATCCGGCGCAACGGCGGCGTCGTGCAGGCGGTGGCCTTCGACAGCTACATGAAAGTGAAGCCGGCCGACTCGCCCGAGCGGGCCGCGGCCATCGCGGCCCTGCGCAAGGAACTGGGCATCGGCGCCGGCGGAGCGCCGCGGTGCCGCGGCCGACGCCGCGCGCAGCACCTTCCGCGCGCGCATGGCGGAGATCGACCAGAAGTTTCCGCCGCCGCCGATGGCGACCGTCTCCGACTTCGCCGATCACATCGACTACCTGGTGAAGAAGCTCGGCATCGACCACGTCGGCATCGCGTCGGACTTCGACGGCGGCGGCGGCGTCAAGGGCTGGAACGGCGCTGACGAGACGTTCAACGTCACGCTGGAACTCGTCAAGCGCGGCTACACCGAAGAGCAGATTGGCAAGATCTGGAGCGGCAACCTGCTGCGCGTGATGGACGAGGTCCAGCAGGTCGCCAGGAAGATCCAGGGGAAGTAGGTGACGCCGGAGCTCCAGGAAGCGATCGACTTCCACCTCGCCGTCATCGCGGAGGGCGGCCGGGCGCTCGTCGGCTACGACACCGCCAAGGCCGTGGCCAACGTCGTGCTGCTGTCCGAGATCCCGACGACCTACGACAAGCGCACCGAGCGCCAGGTGAACGCGGGCAACCTCCTGCTGCGGGGCGTCCCCGGCGTGGGCAAGACGTTCTTCGGCGTGATCCTCGCCGCCATCAGCGACGCCAAGTTCGCGCGCCTGCAGGGCCGCGCCGACCTGCAGCCCACCGAGGTCGTGGGCTTCCAGATGATCAACCCGTCGACGGGCCAGCTCGTGACGGAGTTCGGCCCGATGGCGTCGGCCGAGGTGATCCTGCTCGACGAGATCAACCGCATCCCGCTGAAGTCCCAGAGCGCTTTCCTCGAGGCCCTGCAGGACCGCACGATCACGGTGGGCAAGACGACCTATGACCTGCCTACGTTCAGCTTCGCGATTGCGACGATGAACCCGGTGGAACTGGGACAGGGCACGTTTCCCCTCTCCGAGGCCGCCACCGACCGCTTCGCGGCCATGATCAACATCGGCTACCTCTCGCCAGACGAGGAGGAGCGGCTGGTCAACTTCGACTTCAAGCACGTGACGCTGCGGCCGCTGCTCTCGAAGCACCGCATCATCGAGTTGCGCTCGGTCATCACCGAGGGCGTCTACCTGCACGACTCGCTGGCGCGCTACATCCAGCGGCTGGTCGCTGCGACGCGGCCCTACAACGCCGACACCGACTGGCGGCAGCACTCGCCCTCGGAGCTCGTCGAGCGCGGCGTTGACCTCGGCGCCTCGCCGCGCGCCATCATCTGCTGGAGCCGGCTCGCCAAGGTGTGGGCGCTGCTGCAGCGGCGCCGGGCCGAGGTGTATCCGGAAGACATCCAGGACCTCGCGCCGTTCGTCCTCGGCCACCGCATCTGGCTCGGCCCGCACGCGGCCGCGCCATGGCCTGACGGTGGAGGACGTGATTAAGGACGTCATCGCGCAGGTGCCCGTGCCATGAGAGCACCTCATCCTCGGGCTCGCGCTGGCCGCGCATCCTCGGCGCCACGGATATCGCCGCCCAGCCGGGCGCCCCGCCCTCCGGCGGGCTCACACAGGTCGCGCCCCTTCGGTGTTGGTGGCAGACGAGCGCGGGCGCCATCACCATCGGCGAGACGTTCACCCTCACGTTGACGTGCGCGACCCTCGAGACGGAAGCCGTGCAGGTCGTGCCGGATGAATCCCGGCTCGGCGTGGCCTCGGTGCAGCTGGCGCCCTTCGAAATCCTGGGCGGCGAGCATCCGCCGGACACGCGGGCGGGCTCCCGGCGCTTCTTCCAGTATCGCTACGACCTCCGCATCATCGACCCCGACGTGATCGGGCGCGACGTGAACGTTCCGCCGCTGGTCATCACCTACCGGGTGCACAGCCGCGTGGGCGCGGCTGCGTCGCTCGAGGGCCGGGACCTCACGTACCTGCTGCCGGTGATTCCCCTCAAGGTGCTGTCGCTGGTGCCGGCCGAGGCGCCGGACATTCGGGACGCGGGCCGCGCCAGCTTCAGCCTCGTCGACGCGCTGCGCTTCCGGTCGAGCGCGTTTCGAATCCTGGCCATCGCCCTGGGCCTGCTCGCAGTCGTCGTCGCGGCGCTGGCGCTGGTGCCCGTGGTGCGCCGGACGCGCGCGGACGGCGCCGACGACCACTTGCGCGTGCCCGACCATCGCGTGCTCGGACAGGTGGCGGCGGAACTCGCGGTGATCCAGGGGGCCGTCGCGCGAGACGGGTGGACCGATGCGCTCGTCAGCCGCGCCCTGCGCGCGATGCGCCTGGTTGCGTCGTTCGCGATTGGGCATCCCGTGAGCCAGCGACCCATCGAAGGTGACGGTCCCGTGCCCGAGAGCCGGCTGCTCGTCGAGCACGGCCGCTACCGGCCGGTTCGCGCGTCGGTCTCGAGCGGCGTGACCGCGGACGACGTGTCGCGGGCGATCGCGGCCCTGCCCGCCACGGCGACGGAGACCACGAGGCAGCAGTGGCAGGACCTGCAGGCCGCGTTGTCCACGCTCACGGCGGCGTTCTACCCGCGCACGCCGGTGCGCGACGCGTCAGCCCTGGACGACGCCGTGCGGCATGGCGTGACCATGGCGCAGCTGCTTCAACGGTCGCGCCGCACGCTGGCGCCGCGGATAGCTCCCCGTGCAGACGACCCTTCGCGCGATCGCCGAGGCCATTGCGGCGGAGTGGCGCGTCGTTCGGGCTGGACCACGTCCAGTTCTGGCACCGCGACCAGGCGCGCCTGGCGCTGATCGGGATCGTCGCGGCGTCGGCGTTGCTGCTCTTCCTGCGATCGGTGATGGCGCGGAAGCCGGGCCGCCACCACCTGGTGGTCCCGGCGGTGCTGCGCGCGCTGCCGGCCTCGCGGCTGGCGTGGGTGCGGCACCTGCCGGCGGCGCTGTTCGTCCTCGGCGTGCCGTTTGCCGTGCTCGCGCTCGCCGATCCGTATTCCTCGCTGGTCACCGAGAAGGTGACCTACCCGGGCCGCCGGATCGCCCTGATGATCGACGCGTCCGACAGCATGCACACGGCGTTCAAGGCCGACACCCTGAACACGCGCAACCAGGTCGAGCCGGTCTTCTTCACCACGGTCTCCGCGGCCGAGCGGTTCGTGCAGTTGCGCCGCCAGGGGAAGTTTCGCGACCTCATGGCGCTCATCGAGTTCGGCAGCCGCGCGTACGTCATCACCCCGTTCACGAGCGACTACGACAACCTGCTGCTCAGCATGTCGCTCATTGGGGACCCGGTGGAGTTCTCGCAGTTTCCCGAGGCCGGCACGGTGATCGCCAGCGCGCTCGAGGAGAGCATCCAGATCTTCAAGGCCTTCGACTTCCTCGAGGCGTCGGGGAACCTGATGGTGATCTTCACCGACGGCGAGGACACGACGTCGATCGTGCACGGCCGCAGCCTGGACGACATCCTCAAGAGCGCGGTGGACAACAAGATTCCGCTGTTCTTCGTGCGCACCAACTACGCCAAGGAATTCGGCGAAGGCATTCCCGACGATCAGTGGAAGCGCGCGGTGGAGAAGACCGGCGGGCGCTACTACATCGCGAAAGACGAGGCGAGCCTGCTCGCGGCCGTGGCCGACATCGATCGCGAAGCGGTGGGCGCGATCGAGCGCACGCAGTACACGAACCAGCAGGCCGCGCTTCCCGATGTTCGCGCTGCTCGCCGCGGGGTTGTGGACGGCGGCGGCCGGGCTCAAGGTGGGCGCGCCGGTGTTTGCGACGCTGCCGTGACAGCGACATTTCAGGAGTGAGCGATGAGAACGGTCACTGTGGAGACTGGCGGGGGCACTGGCGTTGGCCGTGGCGGCGTGGGCGGCGTGGCGGGAGGCGGCGCTGGCCGCGCGCGTGGCCGACGCGAAGCAGCGGCTGGCCACGTTGCAGCTGGGCATGGACGACACGCTGCAGCCCGTGGCCACCGTGTCCGACTACGCGCCGGGCGTCGGCCCGCACGCCTCGCAGCGGAGATTCGCGAGGACCGGGCGACGGTCGACTACTGGTTGTCGCGCTACCAGGACGTGCTGGCCGTGGGCACGCGCCGACCTCGATCCGGCGGTGTTGCGCCTCGCCGCCAATGCGGCGTTTCGCGAGACGCAGCGCGAAGGCGGCGTGGGCGAAGAGGCCGTGCAGCGGCTCGACGGCGTGCTGCAGGCCTATGCGGCGGTGCTGAAGGCGGCGCCGGCCGATCGCGACGCGGCGTACAACTACGAGTTCGTCGCGCGGGTCCGCGACAAGGTGGCCCGGATGCCTGTGCCCGCCAAGCCCGCGAAGGGCGCGGCGCCCAAGCCGGACCCGCTGCCGCAGCAGGTCCTCACGCTCCGGCCGGGCGACCTGCCCAGCGGTCCCACGGTGCACGGGCGGCCGGGGGCGCCGCCGGCGGACGCCAAGACCGAGAGCTTCGACATCCTCGCCCCGATGGAATACGGCGACCGCGAGGCGCAGCCCGAAGCCACGCCGGGCGGCAAGCTGCCCCGCAAGGGCTGACATGTCGTGATCGGCGACCTCGATCCCGCCAAGGTCGTGTTTGGCGCGCCACAGTTCCTGTGGCTGCTCGCGATTCCCGCGCTCCTGCTGCTCGCGTGGGCGTGGCGCGTGACGCGGCGCCTGGCGGACATCCGCGGCCTCCGCGAGCGGCGCACCATCCCGATCCGCGAGCGCTTCGCGGTGGCCGGCGACCTGCCGTTCTGGTTCTGCCTGATCCTCGCGACGACGAGCCTCATCATCGCGGTCGCGCGCCCGCGCGGGCCGTCCACCACCCTCGGCCGTGCCGGTGTCGACATCGTCATCCTGCAGGACGGGTCGGCGTCGATGCAGGTGGCCGACCTGGGCAGCGGCGAGCCGGCGCGGCGGCCGAGGACGGGACGCCGGCGCCGCGACGCGGTGGCGCCGCTCGATGCGGTTCGTGCGCGAGCTGGGCGACGCCCTCAGCTGGAGCGACGATCGCATGGCGCTCACCGTGTTCGCGCACATCGCCACGCCGCAGATCCGGCTGACCAAGGACCCCAACACGCTGTTCTTCTTCCTCGATCACCTGCAGGCGCGTCCCCCGTTCCGCCTCGAGGACGAGACCACGTGGGACACCAATCTCGAGCAGGGCATCTCGTGGGGCCTGCGCCTGCTCGAGAAGGATCGCGAGCTGCACGGCGCCGACGCCGAACGCGAAGATCTTCGTGATGATCTCCGACGGCGAGTCGTGGAGCGGGGAAGTGGCCCGCTCGCTCTCGCGCGCCGCGGAGGCGCGCGTGCCCGTCTCACGTGATCGGCGTCGGCACGCTCGGCGGCGGCATGCTGCCGAGGTACACGGACACCGACGGCACCGAGCAGCCGTCGCCGGGCCGCTCGCGCCTGGACCGCGCGTCGCTGCAGCGCATCGCGGCCGCGGGTGGCGGACAGTATTTCGAACTCGATCGGGATCCCGACCGCGACATCGCCAACGCCATCATCGACGCCGGGCGCCGGATGGTGCCGGCATCGGCACGACCGTGGCGGCCGGGCCGGGTGCGCCCGGGGAAGCGGCGCAGCAGGCGACCGGCACCGAACTCTATTGGCGCTTCCTCGCCGCCGCCGTGGCCCTGGCGGCCGTCGGCCTGCTGTTCCTGCGCGAGCGCGCGGAGCTGTGGCTGCAGCTTGGGGGCGCAGCGGCGGCCGCCGCGTTCCTGGGCCGGTGGCTCTTCTAAACGGGAGCCGGGAGCCCGGACTTCGCTCAGGGCAACCGGGCTGCCGCGCCGTAGCCGGGAGCGGGCGTCGGCGAAGGCGGGGTATGATTCGGCGCGATATGACACCACGAGCAGGATGGATCGTTGCGGGGCTGATGGCGATTCGCGATGGCCACGATGGCGGCGCAGGCGCCCCGCCAATTCCGCGCGCGGTTGTCGCCCGTACCGCTCGACGTGGCCATGCAGGCCACGATTGCCGGCGGCGGCTCCGCGACGGCCACGCTGACCGGCACGACGCTCGCCGTGACCGGCACGTTCAAGGATCTCAAGTCGCCGGCCACGGTGGTCCGCCTGCACCGCGGAGCGAAGATGGGCATGCGCGGCCCGGCGATCGGCGACCTCAAGGCGTCGAGCGGCACGAGCGGCACCATCTCGGGCTCGGTGGAACTCACCGCGGCGCAGGTGGACGACCTCAACAACGGCCGGCTCTACATCCAGCTGCACAGCGAGAAGGCGCCCGACGGCAACCTGTGGGGATGGCTGCTCGCGCAAGAGGGGAAGAAATGAGCACAGGCGCGATGGTGCGAGGTGCGTCGATGCGGCGGTGCCGTGGTCGGCGGTGCTGCGCCGCTGCTGCGCCGTGGCGCCCTCCGCCCAGCAGCCGGCGGCGGCGCCGATCTACACGGCGGCCCAGGCCACGGCGGGCCGCGCGGCTTACGAGGCGAATTGCTCGAGTTGCCACCTGCCCGATCTGGCCGGCCGCAACGAAGCGCCGCCGCTGCGCGGCGCCAACTTCATGACCGCGTGGCGCACGCCGCACCGCGAAGGATCTCGTCGACTACATGCAGGCGACGATGCCCCCGGGTCGCCCGAGCCTGTCGCCCGATCAGATACCTGAGCCTCGCGGCGTTCATCCTCCAGTCCAACGGCGCCGCCGCGGGCACGCAGGCGCTGACGGCCTCGACCGCCACGCCGTGGGCAGCGTCGCCACCGGCGTGGCGCCCGCGCGGCCTGCCGCGCCGGCGGCCGGAGCCCAGGCGCCGCCGCTCGCGCGCAGGGACCTCCGCCCCCGCGCGGCCTCAGCGTGACGGGCGAAGTGAAGAACTACGTCCCGGTCACCGACGCGATGCTGCGCAATCCCGACCCGGGCGACTGGCTGATGGCCCGCCGCAACTACCAGGGCTGGAGCTACAGCCCGCTGTCCGACATCACGCGGAACAACGTCAAGGACCTGAAGCTGGCCTGGTCCTGGTCGATGAACGAAGACGGCGCCAACCAGCCGATGCCGCTCGTGCACAACGGCATCATGTACCTGACCAACACGCTCAACATGGTGCAGGCGCTCGACGCCGCCACCGGCGACCTGATCTGGGAAAACCAGGTCGGGCCCGAACTCGGTGATCGGGTTCGGGTCGATGCGCAACATCGCCATCTACCAGGACAAGATCTTCCTCGCCACCACCGACGCGCGGCTCGTCGCGCTCGACGCGCGGACGGGCAAAGTCGCCTGGGACATCGCGATCGCCGATCGCACGAAAGGCTTCTCCAACACCAGCGGCCCGATCGTGGTGCGCGGCAAGGTGATCCAGGGCCTGCAGGGGTGCGACCGCTATCGCGCCGAGCGCTGCTTCATCAGCGCCTACGACGCGCAGACGGGCAAGCTCCTCTGGAAGTTCCACACCGTGGCCCACGCGGGCGAGCCGGGCGGCGACACGTGGGGGCCGCTGGCCGACAACATGCGGCAGGGCGGCGAGACCTGGATCGCCGGCAGCTACGATCCGGAACTCGACCTGATCTACTACGGCATCGCGCAGGCCAAGCCGTGGATGCCGGCGAGCCGCGGCAACAAGATCACCGACGCGGCGCTCTATACGGCCTCCACCGTCGCGCTCCACGCGGAGGACGGCACGCTCGCCTGGCACTACCAGCACATCCCGGGCGAGACGCTCGACATGGACGAAGTGTTCGAGAAGGTGCTCGTCGACATCGGCCCCGAGCGCGCGCTGTTCACGATCGGCAAGGCCGGCATCCTGTGGAAGCTCGATCGGAAGACCGGCAAGTTCACCGGCTTCCGTGAGACGGTCTTCCAGAACGTCTTCACGAAGATCGATCCCGAGTCCGGCAAGCCCACCTACCGCGCAGGACATCCAGGACCAGAAGCTGGACGAGTGGATCCAGTCGTGCCCGAGCACCGAGGGCGGCCACAACTGGCAGGCGATGAGCTATCACCCGCCGACGAAGCTGCTCGTGATCCCGCTGAGCCAGTCGTGCATGGAGATCGCCGCGCGCAAGGTGGAACTGGCCGAAGGGTCCGGCGGCACAGCCGCGGGCCGTCGCTTCTACGAGATGCCGGGCACCGACGGCAACGTCGGCAAGCTCGCCGCCTACGACGTGACGACGATGAAGGAAGTGTGGAGCCGCGAGCAGCGCGCCGCGTTCCTGACGGCGGTGCTCAGCACGGCCGGCGGCGTGGCGTTCATCGGCGACCTCGATCGCAACTTCCGCGCGCTCGACGTCAAGACCGGCGACGTGCTCTGGCAGACGCGGCTGAACACCGCCGTGCAGGGCTATCCCGTGTCGTTCACCGCCAACGGCAAGCAGTATGTGGCCGTCACCACCGGCACCGGCGGCGGCAGTCCGCGCCTCGTGCCGCGCACGCTGACGCCGGAGATCAACCCGCCGTCGAGCGGCCACACGCTCTACGTGTTCGAACTGCCGAAGAAGTAGGGACTTATGACCCGCGTATTCGCATTCCTCATGATCGCGGCCGCCCTTGTGGCGATGCCGAGTCCCGTTGCGGCCCAGGCGCCCGTGGTTCTCGACGAGACCGTGCCGCCCGGGGCGAACTACGACAAGGCGGACTTCAAGTTCTGGGGGCCCGGCGTGCCGGGGCCGTTGCGAGGCGTCGTGGTGCTCGTGCCGGGCTCGAACGGAGATGGCCGACCGATGGCCGACGAGGCGTTCTGGCAGGAGTTCGCCACTCGCCACCGCATGGCCATCGTCGCCTGCCACTTCACGGACAAGCCGCACGACCAGGCTTTCATCGAACACTACGTTGACGTCTCGAAGGGAAGCGGGCAGGCGCTGCTCGATGCGCTCGCGGCCTTTGCGCGCCGCTCCAATCATCCGGAAGTCGCCACGGCACCGCTGCTCCTGTGGGGCATGTCGGCCGGCGGCCAGTTCAACTACGAGTTCGCCGCGTGGAAGCCCGAGCGCGTGATCGCCTACGTCGTGAACAAGGGCGGTATCTACTACAGCGCGCTGGTGCCCGACGCCACGCGCCGGGTGCCCGCGCTCCTCTTCGTCGGCGAGACGGATCTCGGCGTTCCGGACCAACACGATCGTCGGGCTCTTTGCCGTGAACCGGCGGGCGGGCGCGCTGTGGGCGCTCGTCGAGGAGCCCGGCACTGCGCACGCGGTGGGCCGCTCGCGCGAGCTTGGCGCCATGTTCTTCGAAGATGTGCTGGCCCTGAGGTTGGGAGCCGGCGGCCTCGCGCCCGTCGGCGATCAAGTGGGGTTCATCGGAGACCTGACGACGCATGCGTTCAAGCCCGTGGCCGGCGCGCCGTTGCCGGCGGTCCCAACGGCCTGGCTGCCGACCGAGCGGATCGCGACGGCATGGCAGGCGGTGGTGACGGGCAAGCCGTTCTAGTCGCCGATTCGCCGCCGCGCTTCGTACCAACCCTCGTCCCATCCCGGGCGGATCCGCCAGTTCGCGGCACACCGCTTGTGGCCCACGACTTGCACTGTGTGCGGGAACATGTCGACGACCGCCCGTGCGCGTCGAGCGTTGGTCACCGGATTGGTCCCGCTGTGGCTGGCCGGCTGCGGAGGATCGCCCACGTCGCCCACCGCTTCAGGCCCGCCGTTGTCGCACTCCGTGGCCACTGCCCATTTCGACTTCCAGTGGGCCGAGGGCGACACCGTGGACACCGCGTGGCAGGAAGCATTTCACGAGTGGGCGACGCGCGAGTTGCAGGTGACGATCACGCGACGGATTTCCTACAGCAAGTACCAGTCGCCGCTGCATATGTTGGCCCTGCACTACGGGCCGGGCAACGTCAACGCGTGGTGCGATCCCGATCTGTTCACGCTCCACACGATCTGGTCATTCGACAACCACGAGGTGATCCACCTCTACGCCACGACGTTCGGGCGCGCCACGTCGCTCCTCAACGAAGGGCTTGCCGTCGCCTACCAGGTGGATCCGATGCGGGGCGACATGACGCCACGCTGGAACAACCGGCACGTGCACGACGTGTCGGCCGGATGGCGCAGGCAGGGCCGCCTGGTCGCCCTGGGGCAGATGCTGACGATCGATCAGTTCCGCGCGATCGACAGCCAGGTGAGCTATCCGGAGGCGGGATCGTTCGTGCGGTTCCTCCTGGACACGCAGGGCGGCGTGCCGCGGATCAAGGCGCTCTTCATCCGCTCGACCCAGCAGGACGCGCCGGAGGTCACCCGGCAGAGCATCGAGGCGGTGTATGGGAAGCCGCTCGAGGCACTGGAAGCGGACTGGCTGGCCATGCTCGACGCCCGCTAGCGGCGACCGCAGCCGTGATACGTTTTTCGCCATGCGGACTTCGTCGATTGTCGTCTTGGCATGCCTCGCCGCCGTGGGCCTCGAAGCCCAGTCTCCCGCGCCAGCCGGTTCGCCGCCGCCGTGGGCCTACACCGTGAACCCGCCGCCCACGCCAGGCGCGGCGCCAGCGCCCGTGGACCCCGCGCCTCGGCAGATCGCCGGCAGCAGCGTGTCGCTCACGGTGGCGCAGACGCGCGATGCGAACAATCCACCCGACTGGTTCCCCTCGGCGCATCCGCCGATGCCCGAAGCGGTCGCCCACGGGCGCAAGCCGCAGATGCGCGCGTGCGGCTTCTGCCATCTCGTGAACGGACAGGGCCGGCCGGAGAACGCGTCGCTGGCCGGGCTGCCGGCGGCGTACATCGCGCAGCAGATGGCCGACTTCAAGAGCGGCGCGCGGAAGAGCGCGGAGCCGAAGATGGGGCCGCCCGCCGCGATGATCGCCGACGCGAAGGCGGCGACCGACGAGGAGATTCGGGACGCGTCCGCGTATTTCGCGTCCGTGCCCGTACAAGAAGTGGGTCCGCGTCGTCGAGGCGAAGGACGTGCCGCAGACGCGCATCGCCGGCTCGATGCACACACCGACGGGCGAGGGCACGGAGCCGCTTGGCCAGCGCATCATCGAGATGCCGGAAGACCTGGCGAGGACGGAGTTGCGCGACGCCTCATCCGGCTTCGTCGCGTATGTGCCCGTGGGCAGCATCGCGAGAGGCGAGGCGCTCGTGACGACCGGCGGCGCCGGCAAGACCGTGGCGTGCGGCACGTGTCACGGCGCCGACCTGAAGGGCCTTGGCCCCGTGCCGCCGCTGGCCGGACGCTCGCCGAGCTACACGGTGCGCCAGCTGTACGACCTGCAGCAGGGCGTGCGGAAGGGCGCGTGGTCGGCCCTGATGAAGGGCGCGGTGGAGAAGCTCACCGTCGATGATCTGATCGCGATTGCCGCCTACACAGCGTCGCGCGAACCCTAAGCCCCTAGGTCCCTAGGTCCCGTAAGCCCCTACGAGACCCACAACCCCCGCGTGGTCGTCGGGGAGCCGCACTCCTCGAACCAGTCGATGCCTTCGCTCACCAGGTCGAACTTCAGGCGCGTAGCGGCCGGGCGCGCTCGGGCACGGGCACCTCGATCGCGATCGTCGGCCTCGGCGCCGGGCGCGATGTCGCCTGGCAGCCACGCGCGCGCGTAGTCGCGATTGATCAGCGTGCCGTCGGCCGCCGTGAGCTGCGCGCCGAGGCGCACGAGCCGCCGGCCGTAGCTGGACTGCGCGCGGAACGGCCGGGTCGAGAGGTTCTTCACGCGCGTCGTGACCGGCACCGACGTGCGCCGCGCGGGCGAGGAACGGCAGGTCCGGTAACACGGTGTGCACGTCGATCTCCGCGCGCGGCGTGGCGCCGGGAATCGCGTTGCCGAGGCCGTTGCTGTCCCACACCTCGTAGCGGATGCGGTCGTGGTCCGGCGTGCCGGGCGCGAACCGCCGCGAGTAGCCGTCCTCGGGGTGGTCGGTGATCTCCCAGCAGAGGCGATCGACGCCGATCTCGGCGGCCATCCGCCGCGCGCGCTCCATCTCCTCGTCCTGGTCGTTCCAGTTGAAGAGGATGTAGCGCCAGTTCAGGAACGGCACGTCGCGGCCGGTGCTTGCGCTTCTCGTCGACCATCGCGCGCAGGTTGGCCATGGCCTTGTCGAAGTTGCCGCGCTGCCGGTAGCGCACGTAGGTGTCCTGCGACGAGCCGTCGATCGAGAACGTCACCTCGTCGATGCCCGAGTGCGAGCTGGCGCGACCTTCTCCTCGGTGAGCGCGAGGCCGTTGGTGCTCGTGTAGAGGTAGATGTGCGGGAACTTCGCCTTGATGTACTCGCACATCTCGACGGCGCGCTTGTGCAGGAACGCTTCGCCGTAGTTGAAGAAGTCGATGCGGCCGAGCGACGGGCCCGGCTTCGTCGATCACCCGCGTGAACAGGTCGAAGTCGAGCATGCCGGCCTGGCGCGTTCGCGTGATGCCGGTCTCCGGCGCGCAGCAGGCCTGGAAGCACGAGATGTTGCAGGCGGCCGTGCACTCGATGTACAGGCGGCCCGGGATCGCGGGCCGACGTCCAGGTCGCGCTGCGGCGGCTGCTGGCCCTCGGCCAGCGGCAGCTTCAGCGGGCAGTCGCCGCAGAAGGTCGAGCCGCCGGCGTTGAGGTCGTCGCGCAGCTGGCTGGCGACGGGGCCGCGCCAGATGTCGGCGAGCGAGGTGCGTCCGCGTGTCGCCGAGGACGCGCTTGGCGTAGGGGTCGGCGCAGCCGCAGACGACGCGGCCGTCGCAGAGCAGGACGCCGATGGACCACGGCCAGGAGCAGGTGAATACCGGGTCGCGAGGTGGTTAGCGACATCGGGACACTGGCCTAGGTTTCTTGGGCGTCGAGCTTCCTCATGTACGCACTCGAGCCGGTCGTTCTCGTACTTCACCTGGTTCAGGAACAGGCTCTCGGCCAGGTAGGCGCGCGTTCTTCGTCGGTCATCTGCGCGATGAGGTGGTTGATCTCGCGGTTCATGTCCTCGAAGCGAGCGGTCGAGCTCGTGCTTGGCGGTCACTTCGTGGAAGAGCGCCTCGAGCACGGCGAGCAGGTCGCCGTCGAGCGGATCGTCGACGCCCGGTCGTGGTCTTGATGGTCCGCATGATTCAGCCCCGAAGCTCGCGACGGCGCCCGCCTCGTCGGGGAACATCTTGAGGAAGTTGTGCGCGCCGGTCATCGTCAGCATGGTCTCGACGCGCTTCTGCACGCCGGCCAGCTTCAGCGCGCCGCCGGCGGCCGTGGTCTGGCGGTAGAGGTCCATCAGGCAGCCGATGGTGGCCGAGTCCACGTAGGTGACCTTCGACAGGTCGATGAGCACCTTGCGTTCGCCGGCGGCGAGCAGCGCGGTGACCGCGCCGGAGAAGTCCGCGAGCAGCGGATACATCAGCCGCGTCTCGCCGATGCGGACGATGGCGATGCCTTGCGATCGGTCGGTCGTGAGGTTCATCCGGTTACCCTTTCGTCCTGCTCGCGCAGACGCTGATCTGGCGCGCCAGTTCGGTGCGTCCGCGATTGATGCGCGACTTCACGGTGCCTTCCGGCAGGTCCGAGCTGGTCGGCGATCTCCTGGTACGACATCTCCTGGATGTCGCGCAGCAGCACGGCGGTGCGCAGCGTCGGCGGCAGTTCGGCCATGGCCTTGCGGAGCAGCACCACGCGGTCGCGCTGCTCGAGCGCCTGATAGGCGCTCTGCCCGTGGCGCCGACCGGCGTCAGCTCGCCGGCGTCCACGTCGCGGTCGATCGTCTCGCGTTCCTTGCGGACGCTGCGGTAGTGATCGATGCAGAGGTTGCGGCTGACGCTGACCAGCCAGGTCTGGAAGTTGGCGCGGCGGTCGAACGTGTTCAGCGACTTGAAGATCTTCAGGAAGATGTCCTGCGTGAGGTCCTCGGCCTCGTCGTGGCGTGCCCGTGAACTTGTAGGCGATGTTGAAGACCTTGCGCCGGTGCTGGCGGACGATCTCCTCCCACGCCCCCTGGTCGCCGCCAAGGCAGCGCTGGATCAGCGCGTCGATGGCGTCGTGGCTGGAAGACGGGGGCGGGATCAAGGCATGTTCCTGCAGGAAGTCAGGGTCGTGTCCGCGACCCGGGATCATACCATCTAGTGGTGCGGCCATCCGGCATTACCGCTCGCGGGGGCTGACGGTACGATAGATCACGTCAGTGGCCACCCCCCGCGTCCCCGTCCGTGTCCCCGGCCAGCGCCAGCACGATCGACCGAGATTGCCGCCGCGCGTCGGCACGCCCTGCTACGTCTACCAGGGCCGACGCCGATCCGCGACGCCTACGCGGCGCCTCGACGCGGCGTTCGGCGACTACCCGCACGCCATCCACTACGCGCTCAAGGCCAACTCCACGCTGGCCATCGTGCGCCTGCTGCGGGCCTCGGCAGCTGCGCCGACGCCAACTCGATCGGCGAAGTGGACGTGGCGCTGCGCTGCGGCTTCACGCCCGGCGAGATCGTCTTCACCGGCGTGGGCAAGAGCGCGGCGGAGCTCGATCGCGCCGTGGACGCTCGGCCTGCTCGCGATCAACGTGGAATCGCCGGGCGAGCTCGACCGGATCGACCAGCGTGGCCGCCGGCCCACGGCGTCCGCGGCGCGCGTGGCCCTGCGCGTCAATCCCGACATCGACGCCAAGAGCCATCCGCACATCTCCACCGGCCTCAAGTCAACAAGTTCGGCGTGCCGATCGAGCTAGGCGCCGGCGCTCTTCCGCGAGATGGCGTCGCGCCAGGGCCTGAAGCCGTCGGCGTCCACGTCCACATCGGCTCGCAGATCACCACCCTCGAGCCGCTCGACGCGGGCCGCCGAGGCCGTCGTGCGCCCTGGCGGCGGCGCTGCGGGCCGAGGGCATCGCGCTCGAGCACCTCGACTTCGGCGGCGGCCTCGGCATCTCCTACGACGGCAGCCCGGTGCTCGATCCGGCCGACTACGTGCGCGCGCTCGTCGGCGCCACGGGCGCGAGCGGCTCACGGTGGCCATCGAGCCCGGGCGCGTGCTCGTCGGCCCGGCCGGCGTGCTCGTGGCCCGGTCGTCGACGTGAAGCAGTTCCCGGGCGGCAGCAGCTTCGTCGTGCTCGACGCCGGGCATGACCGAGCTGATGCGGCCCGCGCTCTACGGCGCGTTCCACCGCATCGAGCCGGTGCGGCCGCGGCCAGGGCGCCGCGACGCCGGTGGACGTCGTCGGCCCGATCTGCGAGAGCACCGACAGCTTCGCGCGCGATCGCCTGCTGCCGCCGCTCGAGGTGGGCGACCTGGTGGCCATCCGCGACGTCGGGCGCGTACGGCGCCGTGATGGGCTCCACCTACCTGCGGCGCCCGCTGCCGCCCGAGGTGCTCGTCGACCAGCGGCCAGTGGCGCGTGATCCGCCGCCGGCAGACGCTCGACGACCTGCTGTCGCTCGAAGACGTGATGACGCGCGGACACCTCATCGCCTTCGAGGGCCTCGATCAGAGCGGCAAGCAGACGCAGGCCGAACGGCTCGCGGCCGCCTTCCGCGCCGCGGGCCACACCGTGCGAACTGTGTCGTTCCCGGACTACCACACCGCCATCGGCGCCGAGATCGGCCAGGCGCTGCAGGGGCAGCGCGACTACGCGGCCGACATGCTGCAGCTGCTCTACATCGCCAACCGCTACGAGTACCGCGCCGCGCATCGCAGGCGTGGCTCGCGGCGGGCGACGTGGTCATCTGCGATCGCTACCTGGCGTCGAGCGTCGCGTACGGCGAGGCGCAGGGCCTCGATCGGCGCATGGCTCCCCGACGATCCAGCGCCACCTGCCGCCGCCGTCGCTGACGGTGCTGCTCGACATCGCGCCCGAGACGTCGCTCGCGCGCAAGCAGGCCGACGCGCGACAAGTTCGAGCGCGACCTGCCGCTGCTGCGGGCGCGTGCGCACGAGCTATCAGCGGCAGGCGGCGCACACGCCGGCTGGCTGCTGCCTGGACGGCCAGCGGAGCAAGGACGCGGTGCGCGCCGACGTGCTCAGCGCCGTGCGGTCGCGACTCGGGCTGCTGTAAGCGCCCGCACCTCCGCGCGCCGCCCTCCTTCAGCGACCCGCGCGCAGGCGTCCAGCGTCGCGCCCGTCGTCGCCACGTCGTCCACGAGGACAAGGGTCATTCCTGCAGGAGCCGGGAGCCGGGAGCCGGGAACCGGAAGCCATCCCCGCCGTGACTGCGCGAGCGCGAAGGCGTCGCGCACGTTCCTGTGCCGCTCGTGAGCGGGTAACTCGACCTGTGGCGTGGTGAATGCCGTGCGGCACAGCAAGCGCTGGACCGGAAGCCCCAAGGCCCGCGCGAGATCCTCGGCCTGGTTGAAGCCGCGGGTCCGCTCGCGCCGCGGATGCAGCGGCACCGGCACGCACGGCGTCCGCGCCCTCGAGCAGCGTTGCGCCCGCCGCGCGCATCAGCGCCCCCAGTCGTGGCGCGATCGAGCGTCGCGCATCGTATTTCAGGGCGTGAATGATGTCGCGCAGGCGGCCCTCGGTACTCACCGAGCGGCGGCGCAGTCGAGTCGATCGCAGTGGATTTCCGCTCCCCAGGACCGGGCAACCGGCAGGGGCAGGATGCCGGCCCAGCATGCCTCGCACACGGCGCCGTCGAGCGGCTGCGGAGAGCGCGCGCGCAGACCGCGCAGGGCGGCGCGAAGAGGGCCGCGAGGATCGCGTTGGCGGCGGCCGCGCCAGACGGCGTGACCGGCAGGTCCTTGACCTCGATGCGGACGGCGTTGCCCCAGAGGCGATCGAGGCCGTAGAAATCACGCGCGTGCTTCGAGAAGACGTGGACGACGAAGTCGAAGTAGTCGAGCAGGATCCATTCGGCGCGCGCGTAGCCTTCGACGAGCGACGGTCGCTGCTTCTGCGCCTTGAGCGCCTCTTCGATGGCGTCGGCAATGGCCTGCACCTGCCGCGGATTGGTGCCCGTGCAGATCACGAAGTAATCCGTGAACGCCGCCGCCTTGCGCAGGTCGAGCACGACCGTGTCCGTGGCCTTGCGCCCCTGCGCGGCGTCAATCACCGCCTGGATCGTCTTGGGCAGGCGAGGCGCGGCCTTCTTTGCGCGAGGTGTGGCCGTTGAACGGGTCGTTCGGGGTTTCCGCGGTGTCGGAGTCTTTGCCATGCAAGCTACCTTCCAAATCGGCCGAGCCTACCGGCCCGGCCCTGCGTACAAATGCTGCGTCGCGATATAGGTTTCCACGGCGGGCGGCACCAGCCCCGCCAGGGGCCGGCCGGCCTGCGCACGCGCGGCGAATCTCCGTAGACGATACGTCAGGAGTCGCCGTTTCGAGGAGGACGATCGATGTCCTCGGGAGCCGGGAGTCGGGAGCCGGGAGTCGAGAGCCGGGCTTGCCCGCCGTAACCTTGGCGAAGGCGGGACGAAGTTCTCACTCGAGACCATCCGGTCCGCCAGCTCGGGTAGTCGCTTCCTCAACGAATCGATCGTGGTGCCGGGCCGGGCCACGACCACGAAGTGCGCCAGATCGAGCACCGCTGGATAGCGCGACCATGTGGCAATTTCTGCGAACGCATCGGCACCGGTGATGAAAAAAATCGAAAATGGGGACAGTCCCCTCCGCCGCAAGTTCCGTCAGCGTGTCGAACGTATACGAGTGACCTTCGCGCGTGAGCTCGGCCTCGGACACGCTCCACGAGGGATGCTCGCGACACACCAGTTCCGCCATCGCGAGACGATCCGCGCCGCTGGCCTGTGGCAACTCCGCGCGATGCGGCGGCTGGCGCGATGGGACGCAGGACCATGCGGTCCAGCGCGAGCGCCTCCTGCACCTTGAGCGCCGCGGTCACGTGTCCCAGGTGGATCGGGTCGAACATCCCGCCCAGGACACCGAGTCGGGATTGCCGACTCCCGACTCCCGACTCCCGACTCCCGGGAGAACTCATCTCTTCGCTTTGCCGCCCCTGAGCGGCGGCACGAGCGCCGGGTTGTAATCGGCGGGCACGATCCGCTCGTCCTCGTCTTCTTCTTCCTCGTGGGCCGCGCCCATGGCCAGGATTTCGGCCTCGCGCGCTTTCGCGATGATCGGCCACATGGCTTCGACGAGTTCCTTCACGCCCTCGCCCGTGACGGCGGAGATCTTGAAGAAGGCGAGCTTGAGTTTCTTGGCGCGCTTCTCGAGCGCGGTTACGCGCTTGGGTTCGTCCACGGCGTCGAGCTTGTTGGCGGCGACGAGGTGCGGCCTCTTGAGGAGATCCGGGTTGTAGAGCTCGAGCTCGCGGCGGATCGTGTCGAAGTCCTCCACGGGATCGCGCCCCGAGGCGCCCGACACGTCCACCAGGTGCACGATCACCTTCGTGCGCTCGATGTGGCGCAGGAACTGGTGCCCGAGCCCGTGGCCCGAGTGCGCGCCCTCGATCAGCCCGGGTACGTCGGCGACGACGAAGCTGCGGTTGTCGCTGAGACTCACGACGCCGAGGTGCGGCGTCAGCGTGGTGAAGGGGTAGTCGGCCACTTTCGGCTTGGCCGCCGAGATGCGCGAGATGAGCGTGGACTTGCCCGCGTTGGGATAGCCCACCAGGCCGACGTCGGCCAGCAGCTTCAATGTGAGGTGCAGGTCGAACTCTTCACCGGGCTCGCCCGGCTGCGTCTTGCGCGGCGCGCGGTTGGTCGAGGTCGCGAAATGCGCGTTGCCCAGCCCGCCGCGCCCGCCCTTGGCGAGCAGGACCTTCTGGCCAAGCACGGTGAGGTCGGCGACCTGCGTCAGCTCGCCGGTCTCGGGATCCTTCCGGTAGACGAGCGTGCCGACCGGGACCGGGATGTTGAGGTCACGTCCGCCGCGGCCGGAGCGGTTGGCGCCCGCGCCGTTGCCGCCGCGCTGCGCGGCGTAGTCGGGATTGAAGCGGAAGTTGACGAGGGTGTTGTGGTGCGGGTCGGCGACCACGTACACGGAGCCGCCGTGCCCGCCGTTGCCGCCATCCGGCCCGCCGCGCGGGACGAACTTCTCGCGACGGAAGCTGAGGGATCCCCGGCCTCCGTCGCCTGCCTTGACGTGGATGTCGACTTCGTCGACGAACACTTACTCGACCGGGTGGACCGAGATGAACCGACCGCGCTGCCCGTGGTCTTCGAACTTCACCTTGCCGGTGACCTTCGCAAACAGCGTGTCGTCCTTGCCGAGGCCCACGTTCAGCCCAGGCTGGTACTTGCGACCACGCTGGCGGACGAGGATCGAACCGCCGCTCACGAGGTTGCCTTCGAAGCGCTTGACGCCGAGCCGCTGCGAATTGCTGTCGCGGCCGTTACGGGATGAGCCCTGACCTTTTTTTGTTGCCATCGCTTACACCTGAATGTCGGTGATGCGGACGCGCGTCAGGAGGCTCCGGTGGCCCTTCGTCCGACGATACTGCTTGCGCCGCTTCTTCTTGAACACGCGGACCTTCTTGCTCTTGTCGAGCTCGTCGATCACGCCCATGACCTTGGCGCCCGCCACGGTCGGGGTCCCGGCGACGACGTCGCCCGAGTCCTTGCTGACGAGGAGGACCTGGTCGAACGACACCTGGCCGCCGGCCTCGCCGGCATTGTGTCCGTCGATGGCGATCACGGCGCCCGGCTCTACGCGAAACTGCCGGCCCGAGGTCTGAATGATTGCAAACACGGTGAATCTCCGCGGAATCTTGATGCGCTCGGCGTCGATTCGCCCATGCGCAGGAACTTCAAAGGATACCACAGTGCGGGGTCCGGCTGAAGCCGGACGCCACATGGCAGGTGGGCCGGACGCTACCAACAAGACGGTGGTGTCCGGCTTCAGCCGGACCTCCCGGCCCTACTTCAGGAGGGTCCGGGTGCCCTTTATCTTCTGCGCGCTCAACGTGTTAAGGAAGGCCGGCAGCAGGCGGTCCATGAGCTCGAAATACGACGACAGGGCCGGCGTCGTCTGGTTGGCGTTATACAGAATTTCCTCGCGGAACGTCTCGCTGTGGAGCGTTTCGCCGGTCCGGCCGTCGATGAAGATGAACGTCGGGCGGAGGACGAAGCCCTTCCGCTCCATGTAGGTGCGCACCGGCACGACCTGCCGGCGGCCGAACGAATCGTAGACTTCCTGCTCGCGCTGGACGAAACCCGAGCGGGCCTGCGGCGAGAAGAGCACGGCGCCGGTGACGATCAGCGGCTGCTGGAATTCCTCGCCGATGCGCTTCCAGTACGCCACGTTCGCGAACACGCGCTGGTACGGCTCGAGGTCCTTCTCGTCCTTGATCTCAGCGGCCTTCCCGGCATCCTGATCCGCAGCGGGCGCGCCGGTGTCGGCGGCCGGCGCGGCCGGCGCGGTGCCGTCGCCGCCCTGCTTGGCCACCTCCATCAGCGGCAACGTGTCGGCGTCGATCACGCGCATGACGCCCTTGTTGCGCAACTGGCTTCGAAGCAGGCGCACCGTTTCCATGTTGGCGTCCACGTCTTCGTTGTTGCCGGCGATGAAGCCGGCGACGAAGATGCGCTGGAAGCGCCGACACATCCAGCTTGGGCTGGATAGGCGTTTCAATGGGAATCTCGGTGTAGCTCGTGCACGCCGCCAACGTGCCGATGAGCGCCAGGCTAAGGCTGACGACCGTCTTTCTGTGCCGCGCGGTCATTGATTTCCTTGAACAGGTCGTAGTTCTGCCGGACGAGCGCATTGTTAGGCTCGAGCGCGAGGGCCTTGTCGTAGGCTTCCCGCGCCTTCGCTAACTGACCTTCGTGCTCGTAGGCCACGGCGAGGTTGTTGAACGCTGCTGCGTAGGTGGGATCGAGTTGGGTGGCGCGTTCCCAACGGTAGATCGCCTCTTTCCACAAGCCACGTTGCGCCACCTGGATCCCGAACTCGACCTGCTCCTTGGCCTGACCTCGCTGGTCGGCCCACGCAGTGGGGACCGACGCCAGGCCGAGTAGCAGTGCGAACACCAGTGGGCGTAGGGACATGGCTCAGTGGTCCGGAGTGTTTAACCAGGGGGCGCGGCATCGTGCGATCCCACGGCGGGCGACTCCGGATTCCTGAAAGCACTATAGTCCCGCCTCCTGGGGGGGGCAAGAGACATTCAAAGGCAAACGACGAGCCGGCCCCTTGCGGTCCCGTCTCGGGGCGGTTATCGTCGTCGTCAGGTCAGGGGCCGTTGGCGGAAAGGTTCCGCATGGAGACCGTCCGTCTCGGTTCGTCGCGTTTTCCGCCGCTGCTCGCCCAGATTCCCAACCCGCCAGAACGACTGTGGATACACGGGGACGTGGCCGTGTGCGACAAACCTGTGATCGCAATCGTCGGCGCCCGCGCCGCATCGGCAGAGGGACGAGCGCTGGCGACGGCCATGGCCGCCGACCTCGCGCGCGCCGGGGTCGTGGTGGCGAGCGGACTGGCCCGGGGCATCGATGCCGCCGCGCACGAGGGGGCGCTCGACGGCGGCGGCGCGACCATTGCCGTCTTCGGCACGGGCATCGACTGCGTGTACCCGCCGGAGCACCGCGACCTGTCGGCGCGCATCGCGCGATCGGGCGTGCTCATGACGGAATTCCCGCCGGGGACGCCGCCGCGCGTCGCCCACTTCCCGCAGCGCAACCGCATCATCAGCGGATTGTCGCGCGCGGTGGTCGTCATCGAGGCGGCGGAGAAGAGCGGCTCGCTCATCACGGCGCGCCTGGCGCTCGATCAGGGGCGTGACGTGATGGCGGTGCCGGGCCGCGTGGTGGGCGGACGATACCGGGGATGCCACGCGCTTTTGCGGGACGGGGCAAAGCTCGTGGAGTCTGCGGACGATATTCTGCAAGAACTCGGAATGGGCGGCGGACCCGCCGGATCCGGGACATGCTTGGAAACTATTGAATTTACGGTAGATGACGTCGCAAGCGAACTCAAGTTGGCCCCCGGCGATGCCCTGGCGCGGCTGCTCGAGTGGGAGTTGACTGGCGAGATTCAACGCATTGGATCCGGCCGGTTCGTCAGAACTCGGGGTAAGGTGTAAAAGCCCATGGCAAAACCGCTAGTCATCGTCGAGTCGCCGGCCAAGGCCCGGACGCTCACCAGATTCCTCGGCACGAAGTATCGGGTGGAGGCCAGCTACGGCCACATTCGCGACCTGCCCGAATCGGCGGCGGAAGTGCCCGCCGAGATCAAGGGCAAGTCGTGGGGCCGGCTCGGCGTGGACACCGACGGCGACTTCAAGCCCTATTACGTGGTGCCGCCCGACAAGCGCAAGCACGTCGCCTCGCTCAAGGCGGCGATGAAGGACGCGTCGGAACTGATCCTCGCCACCGACCCTGATCGCGAAGGCGAGTCGATCAGCTGGCACCTGAAGGAGCTGCTGAAGCCAAAGGTCAAGGTGCGGCGCATCGTGTTCCACGAGATCACCGAAGAAGCGATCAAGGCTGCCCTCGCCGAAGCGCACGAAGACGTCGACGAGAACCTGGTGCGCGCCCAGGAGAGCCGGCGCATCCTCGATCGCCTCTATGGCTACACGCTGTCGCCCGTGCTGTGGAAGAAGGTGCAGACCGGCCTGAGCGCGGGCCGCGTGCAGAGCGTGGCCGTGCGCGTGATCGTCGAGCGCGAAGAAGAGCGCATGGCGTTCCGCACGGCGAGCTTCTGGGATCTCGAGGCGAAGCTGCGCGGCGGCGCGAGCGAGTTCACCGCCACGCTCGCCAAGGTCGGCGGCCAGCGCGTGGCCACCGGCAAGGACTTCGACAGCAAAGGCCAGCTCGAGTCGAAGACGGTGCGCCTCCTCGACGAGGCGAGCGCGCAGAAATTCCGCGAAGGCCTGATGCGCCGGCTGCCGTGGTCGGTCACCTCCGTCGAGGAGAAGCCCTACACGCAGCGGCCCTCGCCGCCCTTCACCACGTCGACGCTGCAGCAGGAGGCCAACCGCAAGCTGGGCTTCTCCTCCGAGCGGACGATGCAGGTCGCGCAGCGGCTGTTCCAGGGCATGGACCTGGGCGGCGGCGATCTCGAGGGCTTGATCTCGTATCACCGAACCGACTCCACCACGCTCAGCCAGAAGGCGCTCGCCGAGGCGGGCCAGGCGGTGCAGGAGTTGTACGGCGCCGAGTTCCACAAGGGGCCGCGCCAGTACCAGACGAAGGTCCGCAACGCCCAGGAAGCGCACGAAGCCATCCGCCCCACCGACTTCCGCCGCACGCCCGCGTCGCTCGAACGCACGCTCGAGAGCGACGAGATGCGGATTTACGATCTCATCTGGAAGCGCGCCGTCGCCTCGCAGATGGCCGACGCCAAGCTGCTGCGCACCACCGTGGAGATCACCGGCGATGCCGGCGACGGCCAGCCCTGCGTGTTCACCGCGAGCGGCAAGGCGATCGAGTTTCCCGGCTTCCTCCGCGCCTACGTCGAGGGCTCGGACGACCCGTCGGCCGAACTCGGCGAGCAGGAGACCGTGCTGCCGAAGCTGGCCGTGGGCGACCAGGTGTGGTCGCCCGACAAGCTCGAGAAGGACCTGATCCTGATCGGCCTCGATGCCAAGGGACACCAGACGTCGCCGCCGGCGCGCTACACCGAAGCGTCGCTCGTGAAGCGGCTCGAGGAGGAAGGCATCGGCCGGCCGTCGACCTACGCGCCGACGGTGGCCACCATCCAGCGGCGCGGCTACGTGACGAGGCAGGGCAAGGCGCTCGTCCCAAGCTTCACCGCGTTTGCGGTGACGCGCCTGCTGCGCGATCACTTCGGCGACTACGTCGACCTCGGCTTCACCGCCGAGATGGAAGAGATCCTCGACAAGATCTCCAACGGCGAAAAAGACTGGCTGGTTTTCCTCGCCGAGTTCTATCGAGGCGACGGCAAGCACCACGGGCTCGAGCACCTCGTCGAGGACAAGGGCCAGGCGATCGAGTACCCGATCTTCGAGGTGGGGAAGGATCCCGACGAGCGGCCTGCCGGTGCGCGTGCGCATCGGTCGCTACGGCCCGTTCCTGCAGCTCGGTTCCTCCACGGACGAGGGCCCGCGCGCCTCGTTGCCCGAGGACCTCGCGCCCGCCGATTTGACGCTCGAGAAGGCGCTCGCGCTACTCAAGGCCAAGGCCCAGGGGCCGAAGTCGCTCGGTCCCGACCCGGCGACCGGGCTCCAGGTCTTCGTGATGCACGGCCGCTTTGGCGCCTACGTGCAGCTCGGCGAGACGCCGGATCGCGATTCCACCGACGAGAAGCCGCGCCGCGCGTCGCTCGGGCGCGACCTCACCGAGGACACGATCACGCTGGACGTCGCGTTGAAGCTGCTGTCCCTGCCGCGCGAGCTGGGCATCGGCGAGGACGGCGAGCCGATCCTCACCAACCTCGGGCGTTTCGGTCCGTATGTGAAGCAGGGCACCGAGTTCCGCTCGCTCGAAGAGACGGACGACGTGTATACCATCACGCTGGAGCGGGCGAAGGAGCTGCTTGCGCAGCCGAAGAAGTCGCAGCGCCGCCAGCGCGCCGCGCCGAAGGAACTGAAGGCGCTCGGCAAGCACCCCGAAAGCGGCGACGAGGTGAAGATCCTCGACGGCCGCTACGGTCCGTACGTGACCGACGGCACGACCAACGCCTCCGTGCCGAAGGGCACCCTCGTCGAATCGGTCACGATGGCCTCGGCGGTGGAACTCCTCGCCTCGCGCGCAGGCATGAGCAAGTCGAAGAAGCCGATGCGCGGGCGCAAGGCCGCGAAGGCCGCGCCGAAGAAAGCCGCGCCGAAGAAGAAGGCGGCGAAGAAAGCGAAGAAGGCCGCGAGCGCCTGATGGTTCACATCATTGGCGGGGGCCTCGCCGGTTCCGAGGCGGCGTGGCAGGCCGCCGAGCTGGGCGTGGACGTCACCATCCACGAGATGCGCCCTGTCCGCCCGACGGCCGTGCACCAGACCGACGGCCTCGCCGAGCTCGTGTGCAGCAACTCGTTCCGCGCGGACAAGGTCGACAACGCCGTGGGCCTCATCAAGGAGGAGATGCGCCGCCTGGGCTCGCTCGTGATGCGGGCGGCGGACGCCACGCGCGTGCCGGCCGGCGCCGCGCTCGCCGTCGATCGGCACGCGTTCTCGCGCGCGGTGAGCGACGCGGTCCACGGCCATCCGCGCATCACCGTGTCGCGCGAGGAAATCACCGCGGTGCCCGCTCCGGCCAGTGGCTGGTCGCCCGTGATCATCGCGACCGGCCCGCTCACGTCCGACGCGCTGTCCGCGGACATCCAGCGGATGGTGGGCGACGAACACCTGTCCTTCTACGACGCCATCAGCCCGATCGTGCTCGCCGAGAGCATCGACAGGTCGAAGGTGTTCCGCGCGTCGCGCTGGGACCGCTCGCTCTGGACGAAGACCGAGGGTCCGCCTTCGCGGCCGGAGGCCGCTTCGGCGGACGCCCGCCAGAGCTCGCTCGACACGGATGTGCGAGCGGAGGCGGGCGACTACCTGAATTGCCCGATGACCAAGGAGGAATACGACGCGTTCTACGCGGCGCTGACCTCCGCGGAATCGGCGACGGTCCACGATTTCGACAAGGCGAAGTTCTTCGAGGGCTGCCTGCCGATCGAGGTGATGGCGCACCGCGGCGAGGGCACGCTGCGTTTCGGGCCGATGAAGCCCGTGGGCCTGACCGATCCGCGCACGGGCCGCACGCCGTACGCGGTGGTGCAGCTGCGCCAGGACACGCTCGCGGGCGATCACTTCAGCCTCGTGGGGTTCCAGACGCAGATCAAGTGGGGCGACCAGGCGCGCGTCCTCAAGATGATCCCGGGCCTCGAGCACGCCGAGTTCGTCCGCTTCGGGATGGTGCATCGCAACACGTACATCTGCGGGCCGAAGGTGCTGCTGCCCAACGTGGCAGACGAAAACGCGGGCGGACCTGTTCTTCGCCGGCCAGGTGTCGGGCGTCGAGGGCTACGTGGAATCGGCGGCGTCGGGTCTCGTCGCGGGACGCAATGCCGCGGCGATTGCCAGGGGCGAGGCGCCGCAGGCGCCGCCGCGGACGACGGCGATTGGCGCGCTGGCCCATTACGTGTCGCACGCCGATCCGAAGAACTACCAGCCGACCAACATCACGCACGGCATCATGCCGCCGCTCGAGAACCCGCCGCGCGACAAGATGCAGAAGAAGATGCTGATCGCCGAACGCGCGCTGGCCGACCTCGATGCCTGGGCATGCGTGAATACTTAAAGGAGTTCCTCGCCTACCTCAGGCTCAATCGGCACGTGTCGCCGCACACCGTCCGCGCGTACGAGAGCGACGTCACCCAGTACCTCGCGTGGGTCGCGGCCGACCGGCAGCGGAAGATCTCGGAGCTGACGCCGGCGGATCTCGACCTTGCCTCGGTGCGCGCGTTCCTCACCGAGCTGAACCGCGCGGGCAAGGCGCGCGCGTCGGTGGCGCGCAAGCTGTCGGGCTTGCGGACGTTCGTGAAGTACCTGCGCCGCGAGGACCTCATCGACCACGATCCCGCGGCGATGGCCGTGGCGCCCAAGCGCGATCAGACGATCCCCGTGCACCTGTCCGAGCCCGAGATCGCGCGGCTGATCGAGACGCCCAGCGCCTCCGATCCGCTCGGCCGGCGCGACCGCGCGATTCTCGAGCTGTTCTATGCGTCGGGCCTCCGCCTCAGCGAGCTTGTGGCCATCGACCTGGAGGACCTGAACCTGAGCGCCCGCATGGTGCGGGTGATGGGCAAGGGCGGCAAGGAGCGCATCCTGCCGTTCAACCAGAGCGCGGCCTCGGCGCTGCGCGCGTGGCTGACCGACCGCGCCGCGATCCTTGCGGCGCGCCAGCCGGGAGTCGGGAGCCCTTCGACGGAGCTCAGGGCAAGCCGGGAGTCGGGAGTCGGAAAGCCTGATCCCCGAGCCCTCAAGCCCCCAAGCCCTCAAGCCCTCGGCCGCCCTGAGGAAGTCCGCGGCGAAGGGCGACCCGGTGTTCATCAACTACCGCGGCACGCGGCTGACGGGGCGAAGCGTGGACCGGATGCTGCGGCGCTACGTGGCGCAATGCAGCACGCGGCTGGGCATCAGCCCGCACGCGCTCCGGCATTCGTTTGCCACGCACCTCCTGCAACGCGGCGCCGACCTCCGCGCCATCCAGGAGCTGCTCGGCCATGCGCGGCTCAGCACCACCCAGCGATACACGCACGTCAACGCCGCGCAGTTGATTGACGTCTACCGCAAATCACACCCGCGCGCGGCCAAGAGCGGTTAGAATCTCCTCCGGTGCCTTTGTCACAAATCGCCACCCTCTTGCAATCGCGCTGGCTCGCCGTCGCGACGCTGATCCTTTTTTTCTCCTCCGGTGCCTTTGTCACAAATCGCCACCCTCTTGCGATTGCGCTGGCTCGCCGTCGCGACGCTGATCCTCCTCACCGCCTCCGCCGCATTCGCCCAGGACCCCGCCCCCACGCCGGCGCCGCCGGATGACCAGACGCTCGACCTGTTCGGCCTCCGCGTGCAGCAGAGCGAGCGGTTCAAGCTCGGGGGCGAGCTCGTCGCCGGCTGGTCCCACGACGGCGCGCAGGCGGCCCTCGGGCTCGAGAAGCAGGGCCGCGTCGGCATGGCCATCTTCAGTGCTGTCGGGCCGCGTCTCGGACCACGTCCGCTACTTCGTGTCGATCAACCCGGTGAGCGAGACCACGTCCAAGCCGGCGTGCGGCGAGAAGGACTACTTCTTCCCCAACGACCCGGCGCTCTACGCCGCGGCCGGCCCCATCGTGAAGTGCGACGTGGAGGACGGCCTCAAGCGCGTCGACACCTACAACACGTATTCCCTCGACTACATCACCCAGCAGGGCATCCTCCGCGAGGGCTACATCGACTGGGGCATCGGGTCCAATGTCTCGCTGCGCGGCGGGCGGTTCATCCTGCCGGTCGGGTTCGCCCCGCGCGACGTCGGCGCCGCGACGGCCAAGGACATGACCCGCATCAACCGGCTCAACGCCGAGGCCAACTTCGGCGCGATGCTCGCGTTCACGGGCCGCAGGAAATCGGGGACGCCGGTGTTCGACGCCGGCATCATGGCGGTGCTCGGCGACGGCAATCGCGAGAAGGACTACGACTGGTTCTACTTCGTGAACACCTCGCTCGACACCAACAGCGCCATCACCGTGGTGGCCTCGGCGCGCGCGCAGCCGTTGAAGTGGACGGACCTCCGCGTGGCGTACAAGAAGGGCTACACGGGTTCGAAGGTCGAGCGGCTCCCGAGCTACTGGGCGTCGAAGCGCAACGACGACGCCCTGGTCGTCAGCGTGAAGCTCTCGCCGGTGTCGTGGGCGTCCGTCTTCGGCGAGTACGCGAAGTACACGTGGGGCCCCACGCTCACCTCCGGCGAGCTGGTCGGGATTCCCGACATCAGCCCGATCGACAAGCCCGGCTACTACATGGGCGGCGAGGTGTCGGGCCCGGTCTCGGCGCGGGTCCACGTCGGCGGCTCGTTCACGCGCGAGGAGATCACGCGCGACGACAGCCTGATTCAGTACCTCACGCTCAACAAGCTGTAC
The DNA here is from genome assembly GCA_963839865.1 of uncultured Acidobacteriota bacterium. Taxonomy (GTDB): domain Bacteria; phylum Acidobacteriota; class Vicinamibacteria; order Vicinamibacterales; family UBA2999; genus 12-FULL-67-14b. Next base: position 72,491 of record CAWIWS010000028.1, on the reverse strand, counting down.
GGCGTGTCGATGGGGAAGAAGGACCGCGAGATGATCGCGCGCGGCTTCGTCGACGTGGCGAGCCTGGTCCGCGTGAGCTTCTTCTGGATGAACGTGTCGAATCCCTTCCCGTGGGTGAGCGGCAGCTGGCCGGTTTCCGGGCCCACCGCGTACACCGGCCGCGAGCCCGACCGGGTCGGCGTGACGGTCACCGTCCGGACGCCCTAGCCGCAGCGCACGCTTCTCGCAGTCTTCCCTCGCAAGCTCGGCATGCTTGCGCTGGCGATTCCTCGAATCGCTCCGGCTTCATCTTCCTAACCCCCACGCAATCAGCCGGATGCGGCCCGGAGGCGCCATGGCCAGCGTGTCTGGATTCTGTTTCGCTGTACCTGACGTTGCCGCTTTGCCGAATCCCACGGAAAGCTGGCACGTGTGCCCCGATTCTCCTCATGAGCGTCGTGGCGATGTCCTCGTCGGGAACGCTGCATGGCCAGGCTGTGGCCGAGCGGCGCGGTGACCCTCGCGCAGGCGGCCCTCGGCGAAGCCGCACGCCCCGCTGAGGCTGTTGTCATCGTGGTGCACGGCATCGGCGGCGGAAACCGGGCGGATGGCTCGTCCGACGACGCGACGGCGCTGGGGTGTGGATCGGGCCGACGTCCGCGAGGTGAGCTTCTACGTACAACGGCCGAACCGGCCCAGCATGGTCCGAAGACTTTGGCAGGATGGCCCAGCTGTGGGCGGAACACGTGCAGCGCGGAATCGCGGCACAAGTGAACGATCCGGCGAACGCGGCCGGCCGGTCATTCTCGTCTCGCACTCGTGGGGCACCGTGATGTCGAAGCTGGCGATCCATGGCGACACCATCAAGGACGGTGTGCTGAATCCCTTGAGGGACGCCACGCGCGGCCACACGCCGGAGTCGCGGCCGGTGATCGACAGCTGGTTCACGCTCGGCTCGCCCCTCGGACGCGAAGGGGTCTGCGCCCTTGACCTTGGCCAAATGGCGTCGACGTGGAACAGCGCAAGCCTGGTGGCGTGCGGACCTGGACCAACGTGCTCGACACGCGAGGATCCGGTCGCGGCCAACTCGTGGTTCCTGCCCGCCGACGAGAACGTGCGCGCGGACGTGTCATGAACCCGCTCCGGGCCCACACCGAGATCTGGACGAACGAGGCCGTCGGCACGCGCATTCGCCGTGCCTACCAGGACCTCCAGGCGCCGCAGCGTCTCACCGTCAGGGCGACCTCGTCGGCCTACTTGTCGCCGATCAGCGAGGTGACGGTCTCGGCGACGGGCCGACGTCGCAGGAGGGGGCGGGGATCAGCAGCGTCAACCTCGATCATCTCCTGCCGGGTCGGTACCGCGTCACCGTCTCGTCTCCCAAGTTCGCCTCGCGCATCGTCGACGTGCTGGTCACGGCGCGGCCGATACGGCGGCGATTGTGCTGAATCCGGCTCCCGCCACAGACGAGCGCGAGATGTCACGGCTCGAAGCCCACATCATCGACGAGAAGACAGGGCAGTCGATTCCGGGTGCGTCCCTCGTGCTCAACAGCGCCGGACCGGCGCTCGGCGTCCAGCGATGGTGACGGCATGGCCGTCATCGAATCCGCGCCGAAGGGACGCTACCGCATCACCGTGACAGCGCGCGGTCATCAGACGTCATCGGACGACAACTTCACGACGACTTCGTCGGTCATGCGCGGCTCGGTCACGCTGACGCCGAGGGCCGACGTGCCAGCGGCCGCTGCGCCGCCGGTCCGGCCGACGAGCCGCGCCCCGCCGCGCCGAAGGCGCCCGTCACCGCGGGACCCTCGCTGACCGCCACCACGGCGCTGTCGTTCGAGCAGGGATACATCCCGCTGAAAAACGAGCCGCAGCCACACGCTCTTCACCTTCCAGGCCCCGGTGCCGGCACGCTGCTGGTGACTTTCGAGTCCACGCCATCGAGCACGTGACCCTGGATACGGCTTCGGTCGCTCGCACGCCTCCCTGCGCTGGACGTCGGCGACGGCCCAGGGCTCGGTGCAAGTCGGGGGCGTGGTGGCATCAAGGGCGAGGCGGCGTCGGAAGCGGTCACCAAGAGCACGTCGATCGCGGTGGCAGGCCCGGAGTTGGCGTCGTTCTCGCGCTGCCGGAAGTCTCCACCGCGAACAACTTCCGGGACCATTGGGTCGACATCGACAGCGGCACCTGGGCGACGCACCATCACTTGCTGGTGCGCGCGCGAAATCACAATCGTCTTCACCCCCGGCGCGCCGACGCGTTAGGCTCCATCCACGATCGTCAGCTCTCACGGGCGCGGCCATCGGCGTGACGGTCACGGTCCGGACACCCGAGCCGCCGCGGCACGCTCTCGCAGTCTTTCTGGGCGAGCTTCCGGCATGCTGCGCGGGCGATGCATCGAATCGCTCCGGCTTCATCTTCCTAACATCCACGCAGTCAGCCGGATGCAGCCCGGAGGTCGCCATGCCCAGGCTGTCCGGATTCTGCGTGGCCGTCCCGAACGCCGCCGCCTCGTCGCGAGGCGACGGAAAGTCGCGCGTTCGCCGCGGTCCTCGTTCTCCTTCTTCTTTCCGCCGCGAGCGCTGCTGCGCAGGCGCCGCCCTCGTTGGGTGTGGGCAGCCGCATCCAAGCGACCCGCGCGGACGGCACGTCTTACACGGCGTGGGCACTCAACCCGGTGACCCGTCGCGGCAGTTCGTCTCGGCGGGCAAGGCTCCGAGCTTCCGCATCTCCGAATCGCTGTCCGTGCGCATGCTCGGCCGCGAGGCGAAGCTCACGCCGGGCTGGTCGTACAGTGCGCAGACGTTTCAGTGGGCGGCTGTGCAGACCACGGACGGGCAGGCGATGGAGGTGGGCGTCTATCGCTGGCCAGCCTTCAACATCGTCCGCGACGACACCGGCAAGACAGAGGTGAACAATCTCTCGATCAACCAGCTGGCGACGGTGGCCGCCGTCACCCGTCCGGCGACGCTGCCGGGGCTCGCTCCGGGTGCTCGCGCCCTCGTCACGAGAGCGGATGGGTCGTACGAGGGCACCGTGGTCCTCGACCCCAACCAGAAGAACGCCTTCACCTTCGTGCGGCTCGACACCAACGACCAGCGCAAGCTCCGGTTGCAGCACATCCACCGGCTCACGAAGACCGGCCGCACCGAAGCAGGCCTCGACGTGGTGGAGGTCCAGACGCGCGACGCGCAGGTGTTCACGATCGTCTACTCACGGTCGGCATTCAATCTCGACCGCGCCGACACGGGCAAGCGAGAGGTGAACAGCCAGGGCTATGCCGCGTTCAAGGCCGTAGAGGCGCGAGGGGAACCCGATACGGCGGCTCGCCCAGTTGCATCGTCGCCGGCAGGCGGATCAGTCCCTGCAGTCGCATCGGCATCCGCTCCCGCGGCGGACGCCGAGGAGTTTCCGTTCCAGCCCGTGAGTGTCCCTCCACCAGCGCTGCTCCAATCGGAGTCCGGCCCGATGCAGCGTATCGAAGTGACCGTGATGGCGGCGGACCGTGATGCCGTCGAGAGTGGCGCGGTCGTCCTCGTCACCGATGGCGTCGAGTCGTCGCTCGACACCTGCGATGAGCGCGGCGTGGCCGTGTTCGACATCCCAATCGAAGGCCGATGGACCATCCGAGCGAAGAGCCGGAGCGGCGCCACCGGAGAGGCCGAGGTCGACGTGTCGGCGCCGGTTGAACATCCGTCGCCGAGCCACGTCGTCGTACTCGTGCGGAAGCGTTAAGGAGGTTCGTCATGGTATGGCGTCGTCTGGTGGTATGCCTGGCTTTGGCTGGCGCGCTGGCCGCGGCGACCGATGCGCATGGGCAGACCACTCCCGATTGGCGTCAGTTCCTCGAGCCCGAGGAGGACGCCATCATCCAGAGTGTGCAAGCGGCGATCGACAAGAAGAAGGTGGAGGCCGTGGTACTGCCGGTCGGCTCGTGGCAGACGCGCATTGCCAATCGGTTCGAGGAAGCTCAACGAATTCTCGCGGACGACCCGTCGAAGACACGCAACCAGGTGATGGCGGAACTGAGGGCGCAGCATCGCGAGCTGTTCCCGGTGAAGGGCAGCGACTACGACCTGACGGTGGCGCTGAGGGAGCGAGGCAAGGGAGCGCTGCCAACGGAAGCCAACTCCTGAAGCAGGCGGAGTCTGAAATCCGAGTGCGCTTCCGGGGACTCCCGGGCGAACCGGATCCGGCGAAGGTCAAGGTCATCAGCGATCTGGCCTGGAACCAGGAGAAGTCCTCGGGAAAGGCAGGCGCCACCTTCTCGACCTTCAAGGTTCGGAACGCCCTCTACTTCAGGCCTGAGGTCTCTCCGTCACGGATTCCGGTCGAGTCGTAACTTCACGATGCGTGGACGCACGCCGCCGAAGGGCCTGGGCGCGCGGGCCGTGGACTGGATGGATAACGCCATCGGCCTGGCGCTGGACCCTGCGCTCACAGCAGCGCACGGGGCTGCCCACGAAGGTCGCGCAGATGCGGTCGATCATCAAGCTGTGGAGCAAGTCGAAGGACTTCTTCGAGCCGGAGTTGCGCGCGCGCCTGTCGCCGACGCTGCGGATGAACTAATGCGCCAGCTGCCAAGCATGCCGCCGGAGTTAAGAAGACTGGTCACGCGGAACAAGGTCATTCTCAACAAGGAGACCGGCGAGACCGCCATGCTCAGGGAACTCAAGGCAATGGACGCCAGCGAGCTCGATGACCTTTTTTATCGATCGGTCAAGGGGTTGATGGAGTATCGCAACCGCGCGGAGATGGTGGACTTCGTGGGCCGCGGGCGCGTGACTGTCGCGGCAGGCAACGCCGGCGTCACGCTGACGAGACTGGCCGCCGTCAAGGCCACGCTGTTGCGCGTCCTTGGCCCCACGCTGAAAGGCGGCGTGATGCTGTGGTCCTTCAACTCTTCGCTGAATGCCGCGCTGGAGGCCTACGCGCGTGGGGACGCTCTTGGATTCCAACGGGAAGTCGCGCTTGCGACTGCCGACGTCGTCGCATCAGACGTGGTGTTGCCCGCGGTGCTGGGCGAGGCCGGCAAGGATCTGGCTGCCAGCGGCCTGATCGCGGCCGCAGACCTCGTGTTCTTCCAGCCGTTGAATCAGCGCGTGCTCGCCGACTACTACAACACGACGAAGAGCGAGCACGGCGTGTTCACGTGAGCGAGAGCCCATTCCGGGGCCTGGCCAGGGAAACGCTGGCCGCCGGGTACCGGATGCTCGATCCGGAGGAGGCGCGGCGCGCCATCGAGAAAGACGCGCAGAAGTATGTCGACGAATTGGCGGCGTACCGAACGGGCTTCCTGCGCAGGGGGCCAGGCTCGCTCACCGAAGAGTTGGTCGCCGTGTTGATGGCCGACTGGGCGGCCAGCCGAAGGAACTGAGCCGCGTCGAGCGACTTGCGCAAGAGCTGATGCCCGGCTATCTGCAGCCCACCGCGTCTCCATTGCAGGTGGCGGTCGACGGCGTCCCGATGAACCTGATGGACCGGCACGCTGACACAACGCTGACCTGGGTCCTCCCTCCTGGCGGGTCCCGCAGCGTCGACATTCAAATCGACCGGCGATACAGCCGGCTCTTCGGGATTCCCCGATTTGTTCGTCAGCCGGCACCGTGGATGCCTGGCACGCCGTTGTTGCGGCAGATGCTTGCGGTATTCGAAAACGGTTTCGCCGTGTCGTCCGCGGCCGCGCCGAACCGGACTCCCATCGTCGTGGCTGGCGAACCGGCCGTCGATCGCTGGGTGGAGGCCTCCACCGGGTTGTTCGAGGACCAGCCGCTCGAAGTGGACCACCACGTCGTGAACGCTTGCGCGGGCTGGAGCATTGAGCCGTGGTCGGCTCCCTCTGGTTGGGCAAAACGGTTCGAGCTTGTCACACCAATCCCAGCGATCCGTCACGTGACCGGTGGTCGGAGATTGTTCGCGTGACGGTCCGGGCCCCGAAACAACCGCCCGCGAGTTGTCGCTTCGAGGATGAACTCCGCATCGCGTATCGGCCACCGGCGGGACCGTCCCGCTTACCAAGCGGTCAGCCCCCGTAGCTGACAACCGGTGAGCGCACGTTGACCTTTGTCATTCGGTTTGCGCTGGCGGCTTCCGGTCCCGAAACGACTGAGTGGTCGCTGGCAGGCCGCGTCACACCGCGACACGCAGGCGCCGCTGCCGGGGGCGCGCGTCGAGGTATCGGGAAAGCGGACGCTCACCGCCAGTGCCGGTGCGGATGGCCAGGTTCTCGTGAGGGGCCTGCCCACCGACACCTACAGCATCGTCGTATCGCACCCGGGCTTCGAGACGCGACGAGGCCGCCGAGTGGTGGACCGCGATCTGGTCAAGGGGGACTTCGCCCTGAGGCCGACCCCGCCCAGCACCACGGTCACGGCCAGTGGCGGCGCCACAACACCGGCGGCGCCCGTGGCACAGGGCTCCTCGACGACCGCAACCTTTGGACTCGCATTCCCGTCTGGTCAGTTTCCGCTGAAAGGCAGCCCGCAGCCGACGACGTTCACCTACCAGGCGCCAGGCCCGGGGCGAGTCCAGGTTACCTTTCGATACGAGCCGCTCGAGCGCGTCGCGAGAGATACGGAAACAGTCGCTGGCTAGCCTACCTGGGATGGCGGTACGGTGCGACGTCGGACCATATGCAGCAGCATGAAGTGGTCAGGTCGCGCGACGGCAGGATGGTCTCGGAGGCGGTCACGCGAACCACGTGGTTCTCCGTGACCCAGCCGGAGCTAATTACCTTCTCGGCGTTACCTGAGATTACGACGGCCGTCTTGGTCAAGGGTCAATGGGTCGACACCAGCTACGAATACGCCACGCACCACCGCTACCTGCCAGCGAAGGGAGAGGTGACGATCACGTTCACGCCGGAGCCACCCAAGCCATGACGCCCTACGGGAAGATCTCAACGCGCGTGCCATCCGGCACCGCGCCCCAGAATCTCCTCAATCTCGCGATCGGTCACCGCGATGCAGCCGGACGTCCAGTCCACCAGGCGATGCGCTCGCCCGAGCCAGCCGAGTCCGTTCTTGATCCCGTGAATCATCATCGCGCCGCCCGGATCGACCCCGGCCGTCGCCGCCGCAACGCGATCGCGATCTTCGGATAGGAGATGTGCAGCGCGCGATGGAAGCCGCTCTCGGGAAGGCGGCCGTCAATCACGTAGTGCCCTTCGGGTGTGCGCGCGTCACCCTCGCGCAGCTTCGGGCCAATGGGATTGCGCCCGAGCGCCACGCGATACTGCTCGATCGCGGTGTCGCCCCGGTAGAGCGTGAGCCGCCGGGCGGCCTTCTCCACAACCACGCGGTCGGCCCGCGCCCGGCGGGCAGGGCGGCACCGGGCCAGTGGGCCCAACCCGCGGCCACGGCCGCGCTCACGAACACAACGAGGAGCACGCGCGTCACGACGCCTCAGCCAATCCTGCCACAGTGCGCGTGGCCCTTCCCACGGCCGCGGCTCCCCGGCCATAATCGAAGTTCGTTCCGTTCCCTTTGGAGGAGATTCCATGATTCGTGTGTTCACGGCCTTTGCTCTTGCGATCGCGATGCTCGCGGCCGGCGCCGCCGGCGCCAGCGCGCAGTCGTCGGCCACCCTCAAGACCCCGGCGGCGCTCAAGGCGAAGGCGCCGGACACCTACAAGGTGAAGTTCGACACCAGCATGGGCGTGTTCGTGGTCCAGGTGCACCGCGACTGGGCGCCGCTCGGCGCGGACCGGTTCTACAACCTGGTCAAGGCCGGGCTTCTACGACGACGACCGCTTCTTCCGCGCCATCCAGGGCTTCATGGTGCAGTTCGGCATCCACGGCGATCCGACGGTGTCGGCGCGTCTGGCGCGACGCGCAGATCGGCGACGACCCGGTGAAGCAGAGCAACAAGCGCGGGTTCATCACCTTCGCGATGGGCGGCGCCCGAACACGCGGACGACGCAGATGTTCATCAACTTCCGGCGACAACGCGAACCTCGACGGCATGGGCTTCGCGCCGTTCGGCGAGGTCGTCGAAGGCATGAACGTCGTCGACAAGCTCTACAGCGGCTACGGCGAGGGCGCGCCGCGCGGCCAGGGCCCCGACCAGGGCCGCGTGCAGATCGAAGGCAACGCCTACCTGAAGAAGGACTTCCCGAAGCTCGACTACATCAAGAAGGCCACGATCGAAACGGCGCCGGCCGCAAAGGCGCCGGGCGAGTAAGGCACGTCGCCCTGCCGGAGCCCCGGCAGCCGCATCCCAATCCAGTCCGCTCCTCTTCTGGAAAGACGCCAGGACCTGCGAGTTCTGGCGTCTTCTTCCACTTCTTCCCCGCCTCAGGCCTTGGCGGCACACGTCTTGCTGTAGGCCACGATCGTCAGCGAGCGGCCTCACATGTACGCAGTCACCGCGCGCATCGAGTTCTGCTACGGACACCGCCTGCTCGACTACGGCGGGGTCTGCAAGCATCCCCACGGCCACAACGCCGTGGCCGAAGTGGAGATGCGCGCGCCGGCCCTCGATTCGCGCGCGATGGTCGTGGACTTCGGCGACATCACCCGCCCCCTGAAGGACTGGGTCGACCGCGAGATCGATCACAAGATGATCCTGCGCGCCGATGACCCGCTGGTCGGTCCGCTCGAGGCCCTCGGCGAGCCCGTGTACCGCCTTGACACCAACCCCACCGCGGAGCGCCTCGCGCGGTTGCTCTACGACACGGCGCTCGCGCTCGCCCTCCCCGTCGCGCGCGTCACCGTGTGGGAGACACCCGGCGCGTCGGCCACGTTCGTTCCTGACTGAGGCCCTATGCATAGCCTCGCGTTGCTGTTCCTCGCCTGCCTCCTCGGCGCCCAGGACGCGGCGGCGCCGCAGGCCTTGCCTGCCGAGCTCGTCGGCACCGCGATCCGGATCCCAGATACCCGGCTGGCGGCGCTGCTGGTCGACGGGGTGCGACGCTCGCCGACACTTCGGGCCGTCGTGGAACGGGTGCGAGCCGGCGACGTCATCGTGTTCGTGCAGACGGTGCAGTGGATGCCCCGGGAGCTGACAGGGGTCGTGGCGGGGATCGGGTCGAGCCCGCCGTATCGCTACCTGCACATCACGCTCAAGGTGCAACCGAGCGGCGACCGGCTGCTGGCGAACCTTGGCCACGAGTTGCGGCATGTGCTCGAGGTGATTGATGCGCCCGGGGTGTCCGACGACCGGTCCATGCTCGCCCTGTACCAGCACATCGGCCGCCCGACCAATGCGGCGCAATCGGCGTGGGACACGGCCGAGGCGCGATGGACGGGCGACCAGGTCATGCGCGAGCTCAAGGGGCCAGGCTGGCGCCGGGGCCACCGCGGCCGACGAGCGCTGACAGCGGGCGCCGTGCCGAGATCGCCGGCATGCACGCGGGCCGTCACGTGTTCGACATAGGATCCGCCGATGAGGACCCGATGAGCGTGACGCTGCTGACCTTTCACATTCCCCTCGAAGTGGACGAGCGCTTCGTCCGCGCCTCGGGGCCCGGCGGCCAGAACGTGAACAAGGTGGCGACGGCGGTGGAGCTGCGATTCGACGTCAACGCCTCGCCCCTGCCGCCAGACGTGAAGCGGCGCCTCATGGCGCTGGCGGGACGCCGGCTCGTGGCCGACGGCGTGCTGCTCATCGACAGCCGCGTCCATCGCACGCAGTTCCAGAACCGCGAAGCCGCGCGCGCGCGGCTGCTCGCGCTCGTCGAGCAGGCGTTCGTGCGGCCGAAGACGCGCACGGCGACCAAGCCGAAGCGCGCCGCCAAGGAGCGGCGGCTCACCACCAAGAAATTGCGGAGCGACGTGAAGAAGACGCGCGGCCGGGGCCGCGCGTCGGAGGAGTAGGCGGGGCCCTACGCCGGCGCCGCGACGGGCGCCATCCGGCGCCGCGGCAGCTCGATGCCAAGCGTCTTGATCTTGTAGTTCATCACGCGCGGGCTGATCTGCAGCAGCTCCGCCGCGTCCTTCTGCACCCAGTTGGCCATCTTGAGCGCTTCGGTGATCGCCTGCCGCTCGATGTCCTCGAGGGCGATCCCCGTCGGCGGAATCTTCACCAGGCTCTGCGAATCCCTCGCCGAGCCCGCCGGCGCGAAGTCTCCGAGCCGCAGGTCGGCCGACGTGATGACGGCGGCTTCCGCGAGCAGCGCCGCGCGCTCGATCGCGTTCTCCAGCTCGCGGATGTTGCCAGGCCAGTTGTAGCGGACGAGCAGCTTCTGCGCCTCGTTGTCGAGGCCGTCGAGCCGCTTCTTGAGCTCGCTCGCGAAGCGGCGGATGAAGTACATCGCCAACGGCAGGATGTCGTCTTTCCGCTCGCGCAGCGGCGGCGTCTCCACCGAGACCACGTTGAGGCGGTAGTAGAGGTCCTCGCGGAATTGCCCGGCCGCGACCATCGCCGACAAGTCGCGATTGGTCGCCGCGATCAGCCGCACGTCCACGCGGATGGTTCGCGTTCCGCCCAGCCGCTCGAACTCGTGCTCCTGCAGCACGCGCAGGATCTTGGCCTGGGTGCTCGCGCTCATGTCGCCGATCTCGTCGAGAAACAGCGTGCCGCCGTCGGCCTGCTCGAACCGGCCGATGCGCTGGCGGTCCGCGCCGGTGAACGCGCCTTTCTCGTGGCCGAAGAGTTCGGACTCGAGCAGGTTCTCCTGCAGGGCCGCGCAGTTCACCTTGACGAAGTTGCGTGCCGCGCGCAGCGAGTTGTGATGGATCGCGCCGGCGATGAGTTCCTTGCCCGTGCCGGTCTCGCCGCGGACGAGGACGGTGGAGTTGCTCTTCGCCACCTTCTTGACGACGCCGAGGACGCGCTGCAGCGCGTCGCTGCTCCCGATGATGCGCTCGAAGTCGTAGTGCTCGTTGCGCTCGTTGCGGAGGTAGTCGAGCTCGTTGCGCAGGCGCTTGAGCTCGAGCGCCTTTTCGACCTTGACCTCCATTTCCTCGATCTCGAACGGCTTCTGCACGTAGTCGAAAGCGCCGTGCTTCATCGCCTCCACGGCCGTGTTGACCGAGCCGAAGGCCGTCATCAGGATGACCGAGGCGGTGGGGTGGAGGACTTTCGTCGTGCGGAGCACGTCGAGGCCGTCCGAGCCGCCCATCTTGAGGTCGCTCACGACGACGTCGAAGTAGCCCTCGTGCAGCTTCTCGATCGCGGCGTTGCCGTTGCCGGCCTCGTCGACATCGTGGCCGGCGGCGGTGAGCGCCAGGGCGAGGCCCCGCCGAAGGGCGTCGTGATCGTCGGCGACGAGAATGCGGGCCATGTGCGTGTGGTCTCCCTTTGCCCCGGACTGAAGGTCCGGCCCTACTGGTTCGGCCGGGGCCAATACCCCGGCCGCCGTACTGGTTCGACGGGCAGCGTCACGCGAAACCGCGTGCCGCGCCCCTTCGCCGACGAAACGTCGATGCGACCCTCGTGCGCGTCCACGATCTTGCGGACGATGGCGAGCCCGAGGCCGGAGCCTTGCGCCTTGGTCGTGAAGAACGGGTTGAAGATCTTTTCGGCCACGCCCGGGTCCACGCCGGGGCCGTCGTCGGCCACCTCGACGATCACGGTGGGCACGGGCTGGTGGCCGTCGGGCAGGAGCGCGCCGGCGTCCGCCGTCTGGGCGACCCGCGCCGACAAATCCACGCGTCCCCGGCCCTCGAGCGCCTCGAAGGCGTTGATCAGGAGATTGGCGAAGACCTGCGTGAGCTGGTGCCGGTCGGCGCCGACCAGCGGGAGATCGCGGGGAATGTTCACGTGCACCGCGATCTCGCCGCGCTTGGCCTTGCCGTCGGCCAGCGTCACGGCGCTGCCGAGCGCCTCCGCGAGCGAGGTGCGGTCCACCTGCAGGCGGACCGGCCGCACGAACTCCAGCACTTCCTGGACGATGGCGTTGGCCATCTTGGCTTCGCCGATGATGTCCGTCACCAGCGCCTGGACGTCCGGGTTTTGCGGCGCCTTGCGGCGCAGCAACCCCGCGAGCACCTCGATGCCCGCGAGCGGGTTCTTGATCTCGTGCGCGACCACGGCGGCCATCTCGCCGACAGCGGCGAGCCGATCGCGCAGCCGCTCGCGTTCCTCGATCTGTTCGACGTGGGTGAGGTCCTTGAAGAACAACGCCGCGCCCACGGGGGTGCCCGCCTCGTCCCGCACGAGCGAGAGGGTGTAGCCGATCACCGTGTCGGTGGACTTGAGGCGCAGCTCCGCGCGGTTGGGCAACGACTCCATCTCGAAAGCGCCCCCGAGCACGCGGACGATCTCGGGATGGTCATGGAGGACGTCGGCGTACGGCCGGCCGACGAGGGCGGCGCCGTCGCTCAGCCCGAACAACCGGCAGGCCTCGCCGTTGACCAGGACGAGGCTCCCGTCGCGCGCGAACGCGAGCACGCCGTTGCGCATGTTCCCCACCAGGTGGCGGAAGAACACGTCGGAGAGGCGAGAGGCCTTGCTGGCGCGCCTGGGCATAAGCATGGTGCCTTGGCCGGTGGAGCAAAGCCCGTGCCCCGCCTCCTGCCGAGGGATCGACGCTCTAAGTCGTTGCGATTACAGAATTTGGATTATCGCCCATGTCAGCCGCGAATGACAAAACCGTAATGAGCCTACGATTTTTGGAGGTCGGCGAAGGCTTCGGACTCGCCCTGGAGCATCTCCCACTGCGCCGAGCAGTTCGCCGACTTCCCACATCAGGGCCTGGTGCTGGTCGATCACGGGCTTGGCGGCGTCCGGGCTGGCGTAGAAGTCGGGGGCGGAGATCTTCTGCTCGACGTCCTTGATGGCCTTTTCGCGGTCGGCGATGCGGGCTTCGAGCTCGATGATCCGATCCCGCAACGCCTTGAACGCGCGCTCGCGCTTCCGCTTCTCGGCGCCGTCGCGTTTGTGGTCGGCGTAGCTTGTTGCTTGAGGGCTTAGGGGCTTAGGGGCTTGGGGGCTTGGGGACTTGGGCGGCTTGGAGGGCTTCGCAGGGCTTGAGGCGCTCTGTCGCATCCGTGGCACCTTTGGCACCCTGCTCTTTGCTCCACAGGAACTCTTTGTAGGTCCCCGGGTAGAGCGTGGCCTTGCCGTTGCCAACCTCGACGATCTTCGTCGCGAGACGCTCGACGAAGTAGCGATCGTGCGAGACGAAGATCAGCGTGCCGCCGTAATCGGCGAGCGCGTCGAGGAGGACTTCCTTCGAGTCGATGTCCAGGTGGTTCGTCGGCTCGTCGAGCAGGAGCGTGTTCGACGGCCGCAGCAGCATCCGCGCGACGGCCAGTCGCGTGCGTTCGCCCCCGGACAGCACGCCCGCCTTCTTGTAGACGTCGTCGCCCGAGAAGAGGAAGCCGCCGAGGATGTTGCGGATGGCGGGAATCATCGTGTTGGGCGAGCCCGCCGAGAGCGTCTCGTACACCGTCAGCGCGGGATCGAGGCGCGTGGCCTCGTCCTGCGCGAAGTACTGCATGACGACCTGGTGGCCTTCCTCGCGCGTGCCCGCGTCGGGGGCTTCTTCGCCCGAGAGCATGCGCATGAGCGTGGACTTGCCCGCGCCGTTGTGGCCGACGAGGGCGATGCGGTCGCCGCGCTCGATGTGCAGGTCGACGTGGTCGAGCACCACCTTGGGTCCGTAGGCCTTGCGCACGCCCTTCAGTTCCTGCACCATGCGCCCGCTGCGCGCGGAGGCGGGGAACTGGAAGTGGATGCGCTTGCGCTCGGGCGGCACCTCCAGGCGCACGACCTTCTCGAGCATCTTGATCCGGCTCTGCACCTGCGCCGCCTTCGTCGCCTGGTAGCGGAACCGATTGATGAATTCCTCGACGCGCCCGACCTCCTCGTCCTGCCGGCGCTTGGCGTCGCGGAGGCGCTCGAGCCGCGCGTCGCGCTCCTCGAGGTACTTCGAGTAGTTGCAGTGATAGTCGGTGATCGTGCGCAGCGACAGGTCCGCGATGTGCGTGACCACGGCGTCGAGGAAATACCGATCGTGCGAGACGAGGATCACGGCGTGCGGATACGCGACGAGGTATTCCTCGAGCCAGTTGCGGGCCTCGAGGTCGAGATGGTTGGTCGGCTCGTCGAGGAGCAGGAGGTCGGGTGCGCTGAGGAGCAGCTTGGCGAGCGCGAGCCGCATCTGCCAGCCACCGGACAGGTGATCGGTGAGGTCGTCGAACGTCTCGGGCTCGAAGCCGAGGCCGCGCAGCACCGTGGCGACCTTCAGCTCGATCTGGTACCCGTCGCCCATCCGGAACTGGTCCTGGACATCGCTGTAGCGGTGGAGGACGGCGTCGTGCTCCTCGGGGCTGAGGCTCTCGTCGCCCAGCCGCCCTTCGAGGCTGTGCATTTCCGCCTTGAGGTCGAGCAGCGGCTTCAGCGCGAGGCTGGCTTCGGCCACGACGGAGCGGCCCTTGTGGGAGAGCCCGTCCTGCGGGAGGTAACCGAGCGTGAGGGCGTTCGGCTTCTGGATGATGCCGGCATCCGGCTCGTCGAAGCCCGCCAGCATCTTGAGGAGCGTGGTCTTCCCCGCGCCGTTCGGGCCGCACAGGCCCACGCGATCGCGGTCGCCGACCTGCCAGGTGACGCGCTCGAGCAGCGTCTTCTCGCCGAAGGCCTTGGTGACGTCTTGTAGCTGAATCATGGGGACTTGCGGCTTGGGGAGTACGGCTTACGGCCTAGGGTCCCGGCCTACGACTCGCGGCTTGTGCCGCAAGTCGCAAGCCGTACGCCGTAAGTCGTAGGTCGTTATTCCCCGAGAGCGCGCGCGGCCGCGGCCAGCACCTGCGGCACGCGGAACGGCTTGGTCAGGTAGCCCGCCACGCCGAGGTTGACCGCCTCGATGGCGCTCGACTCGGTGGAGAAGCCCGTGATGATGATGACCGGCAGGTCCGCCTTCAGGCGCTTGGCCTCGCGAATGAGCGTGAGCCCATCCATCCCCGGCATCTTCAGGTCGGCGATCAGCAGGTCGTAGTTGCCGAGACGCAGCCGCTCGAGCGCGGCGCGGCCATCGGGCGCCGTATCCACGTCGTATTCGGCCAGCGCCAGCGTCTTGGCCAGCAACTCCCGGATGCTCGACTCGTCGTCCACCACGAGCACGCGGGAGCGGCCCTCGCGGGCCTGTGGCCGGTCGGCTACGCCCGTGACCGGGCGTTCACCCCGCGGCCGCTGGGTGTCGAGCCAGGCGTCGATGTCACGCTTCCGGAACCGCCACTGGCGGCCGACGCGGACAGCCGGAATCTTCCCGGCTTTGATGAGGCGGTAGACCGTGCGAAGGTTGACCTGGAGGTACTCCAGGACTTCTTCGGTCGTAAGAAAGATTTCGTCGTTTGGAAAGTTAACGCCCACTAAGTATCTCTGAAGTCGGTATTTTACTCTGATAGTCGCCCAGCGCAATTACGAACCGACCCAAAAAGTCCCGAATCCGACTTTCGGAGGGGTACCGCCGTCTTAGACAATAGCGAGAGAGAGTCGACGATTTCCTCAATGGTGGCCACCGACGAAGAACTGGTCGCCCGGTCCATGGCCGGGGACCAGGACAGCTTCAACCAGCTCGTTTTGCGCTGGGAACGGCCGATCTATGCCCTGGCGTACCGGGTCATCGGCCGTGATGAGGACGCGCGGGATGTCGCCCAGGAGACCTTTCTCCGGGCCTTCCGGGCCCTGCCCGGGTTCAAGGGGCAGGCCAAGTTCTCGTCGTGGCTCTACCGGATTGCGCTGAATCTGTGCCGCGACTGGATTCGCCGGAAGAAACGGACCCCGGTCGTCGACATGCCCGAAGGGGTCGACATCGCCGAACTGGCCTCCGAACAGGGCCCCGTCGAGTCGATCGAGGACCTGGTCTCGCGGCAGGAGATGAGCCGCATCGTGGCCGAGGGGATGCAGCGCCTCCCCGAAGAGCAGCGGACGGCCATCATCCTGAAGGAATACCACGGGCTGACGTTCCAGGAGATTGCCGAACTCCAGAGCTGCCCGCTCAGTACGGTGAAGACGCGGTTGTATCAAGGCTTGAGCGTGCTGCGTCGCCATCTCGAAAGCCAGGGGATGACGAGCCTGCACGGCGGAAGTGCATCATGAGCGATACGTTTCGTTGCGACGACAAGGACACCCTGATCGCGTATCTCTACGACGAGATCGACGCGGAACGCCGGCGGCAGGTGGACGAGCACCTGCGGATCTGCGCCGCGTGCGCCGATGAAGTCGGCGGCTTGGCCGGGGTGCGTATGGGGCTGGCCGCGTGGGCGCCGCCCCAGCCGGAGTTCGGGTTCACGGTGGTCGCCAAGGCCGCCGGGGATGCGCCCGGGGCGGAAGCGGTTCCGCCCGCGTCGAGGTGGGCCGAGGTCCCGGTCTGGGCGCAGCTCGCCGCGGCGGTGCTGGTGCTGGCCGTTGGGCTGTCCATTGCCAACGTTCAGGTCCGCTCGGGGCCCGACGGATTCGTGGTGACCACCGGCTGGATGGCGCCGGCGAGCGTGGCACCCATGGCGCCTGCGTCCGGCGCCATCGCGGCCACGGCTGCGACGGCGGCGCCCGAGTCGTGGAAGCCCGCGCTCACGGCCCTCGAGTCGCAGTTGCGGCAGGAGATCCGCGCCGCGCGAGCAGCCGATGGCGCGGTGGCGCGCGCGTCCGCGCCCGTGCCCGCCGGGTCGGCTGACGCGATGCTCAATCGCGTGCAGGAGATGCTCGACGCGAGCGAGACGCGGCAGAAGCGCGAGCTGGCGCTGCGGCTCACGCAGTTCAACCGCGACGTGAACGTCCAGCGCCAGGCCGACCTGGTGCGGATCGATCAGCTCATCGGACAAATGGACGGCCGCACGGGCGCGGAGATCGCGCGGCAACGGCAGATGGTGAATTACCTGATGCGGGTGTCTCAGCCGCAGCAGTAGGTTGAAAGTGAAAAGTTGAAAGTGAAAAGTCAAAAGAACACATTCGAGACAGTCATGATGAAGACAATGCGCGGAGTGATGGTGGTGGCGAGTGTGGCGTTGGCCGTGCCGGCGTTGGCGCAGGACGCGCCGAAGAAGGCCGACCTGGGCGATCTGCGCCACCACATCTACGTCATGGAAGGCGCGCTGGCCCGCGCGGTGGATTTCGGCGCACGGAAGCTGAACCAGGAGATCCGGTCGGTGATGCCCGACGTCTTCGTTCTGGCCGGCGAGGCGCAGGCGCGGGGCGTTTACCTCGAAGACTACGGCGTCTTCTTCGACGTCGAGGTCCCGATGTTGCGGCAGAGCATGATGTGGAGTCTCCGCATGATGCTCGACCAGGACGACGCGGCCACGCAGAACGACATCGCCAACCTCCGCCGCTCCCTGCAAGGGGTCACCGATCCCAACACGCGCGCGTCGCTCGAGGCGTCACTGCGGCGGCTCGAGGCGCAAGCCGCGCCGGTCGGCGCGCAGGCGCGCACCGCCGCCAATCGCGGCGGCACGGTCAACCCGGCGGTCGTGCTGCCCGGCGGGGCTGCCGCCGCGCCCGCGCCGGCGGACAAGGAGTGGATGAAGGATCCGAACCGCGCGTACACCGACGCGGTGCAGCATGCGCTGATCGACACCATGATCGACTTCAGCACGCCGATGGCGATTGCCCCGGACCAGTGGCTTATCGTCGCCGCCCGAGACAACGAGCGGCGCGACTCGCTGGCGCCGCAGGACCCGTTCGAGGAAGTCGTCACGGTCGTGCTGCGCATCAAGGGCAGCGACCTGATGGCCTACCGCGCCGGGAAGATCGACAAGGAAGAGGCGCGCCGCCGCGTCAAGGTCGGCGCGTTCTAGACGTACAATGTCGTGATGATCCGGACCCTCGTGCCCTCGACTCGCTTCGCCCCGGGCCTGCTCATCGTCTCGGTCCTCGGCCTCATGGCCTCGGCCTGCCAGACCATCGACCCGCTCACCGCGCTCGAGCCGGTCAACGTCGTGACCGGCTGGTATGACGATGGCATCATCGAGGGCGGGAAGAACAAGCTGGTGCCGAGCGTGACGCTGCGGTTCCGCAACAAGGCGGGTGAGCCGGTCAAGTCCATCCAGGTCAACGCCATCTTCCGCCGGGTCGGCGAGAAGGAGATGTGGGGCGAGTACTTCGGCTGGGCCATCGCAAAGGAGCCGCTCGCCGCCGGCGCCGAGACCAAGGACATGCTGCTGCGCTCCACGCTCGGCTACACCGGCGTCCAGCCGCGCATGCAGATGCTGCAGAACAAGGAGTTCGTGGACGCCAAGGTCGAGATCTACCTGCGCAGCGGGTCGCGCGTGTGGGCCAAGCTGGCGGAATACCCCATCGAGCGCCAGCTGATCACGCACAAGAGCGCGGCCGAAGGTTCGGCCCCGCAAGCACCCAAGTAGCGCCCTTCGGGTTCGGCGTTCGCCGCATATAATCGCGGGCGATGGCGCGTCCCGCCCCCACCACTCTCGAACGCCGCCTCGGTCCGCTCGACGCCGCGGCGATCATCGTCTCCAACGTCATCGGCGGCGGCATCCTGTTCACGCCGCCCCAGGTCGCCGCCATGGTGCCGAACCCGTGGTGGTTCCTCGGCGTCTGGCTGGCCGGCGGCGCGCTCGCGTTCGCGGGCGCGATGGCCTATGCCGAGCTGGCCGCGCTGCGGCCGAAGGCGGGAGGCGAATACGTGTACCTGCACGCCGCGTACGGCAAGGCCGCGGCGTTTCTCACCGGCTGGACGTCGTTCATCGCCGGGTTCTCGGGCGCTATCGCCGCGAGCGCCGTAGTGGTGACGTTCTATCTCGATCGTTTCATTCCAGGCGCGGCCAATTCCACGCCGTTCTTCACGGTGCCGCTGCCCTACGTGCCGCTCGTCTTCTCGCCGCAGACGCTTACGGCCCTCTCCGGGATCTGGCTGATGGCGGCGATTCACATTCGCGGCGTCGGGCCCGGCAGCCTGGTCGTCAACGTCCTCGCGGCGCTCAAGGTCACGGCCTTGCTGCTCTTCATCGCGCTCGGGTTTGCGTTCGGCGCCGGCGAGGCGTCGCACATCGGGCAGGTCGCGGGCGCCGTGGCGCCGGGCAACTGGCTCTTCGCGCTGATCCCGGTGATGTTCACCTACTCGGGTTGGAACGCGGCGTCGTACGTCGCCGAGGAAGTCCGCGACCCGGGCCGCAACGTGCCCCGGGCGCTCGCCATCGGCACCCTCGCGGTGATCGCCATCTACTTCCTCCTCAACCTGCTGTATCTCTACGTGCTGCCGGTCGGCGATCTGTCGGCGGTGAAGGGCAGCGTCCTGGACGTTGTGGCCGAGCGGCTGCTCGGCGCGAGCGCGGGCAACATCATGGGGGTCGTGTCGATCGTCAGCCTGCTGGCGAGCGTGAGCGCCATGACCTTCGCCGGGCCGCGCGTGTATTACGCGATGGCGAGGGACGGCGCGTTCTTCCCGTCCGCGGCCGTGGTGCATCCCCGGTTCAAGACGCCCGCGGTGGCGATCGTGGCCCAGTCGCTGTGGAGCTCGGTCCTTGTGCTCTCGTCGAGCGCCGATGCGCTCACCACCTACACGGGATTCGCGATCGTCCTCTTCACCGGCGTCGCGGTGGCCGCGCTGTTCGTGCTCCGCGTGCGCGAGCCGCACGCGGAACGGCCGTTCAAGGCGCTCGGGTATCCGCTGGCCCCCGGCATCTTCGCCGTGGCGAGCCTGGCGATCCTGGTGAACGCCCTCTGGACGGATCTGTTCAAGCCGCTCATGACTGGCGCGAGCTTCGGTCCGTCGGCCGTGGGGCTGCTGGTCATCGCCCTGGGGCTGCCGATTTACTGGTGGTTCGCACGAGCGCGATCAGTGTAACGAGCGCGAGCGCCCCGTCGCTCGCCGCGAAGAGCAGGAACGCCGGAGGCGATCCGCGCATCACGTAGTCCAGCACGAACGCCGCCGCGCCGGCCCCTTTGAGGATCGGCCCCATCACCCACATGTAGCCGCGATAACGATCGGGCTCGCGATAGGGCAGCAGGTACCCGATGCCGATCGCGGTGACGAAGATCGCATTGAGGTCGACGTGGATCGCCGGCACCGGCGCGGGCAGGCCGAACCACGTCTGCAGGACCCCGCGAAAGAAGAACAGCAGCACGCCGACGGACAGATCGTAGAGACCGGAGATGAGCGCGAGGCGTTTCACGCGCCCAGTATGAGACACTACGGGGATGGAGTCGACAGTGCACGCCACGACGATTCTGGCCGTGCGCCGGGACCGGCACGTGGTGCTCGCCGGGGACGGGCAGGTCACGCTGGGCAACACCATCGTCAAGCACGGCGCCCGCAAGATCCGCCGGCTCTATAACGACAACATCGTGGCGGGATTCGCCGGGTCGGCCGCGGACTCGTTCGCGTTGTTCTCGCGGTTCGAAGCCAAGCTCGAACAGTACCGGGGCAACCTCGAGCGGTCGGCCGTGGAACTCGCCAAGGACTGGCGCACCGACCGCGCGCTCCGGCGCCTCGAGGCGATGCTCCTCGTGGCCGATCGCCAGGCGATGTTCCTGCTGTCGGGCACCGGCGACCTGATCGAGCCCGACGAAGGGGTCATCGGCATCGGCTCGGGCGGCACCTTCGCGCAGGCCGCGGCGAAGGCCCTGGCGCGCCACACGCAGATGGGCCCCCGCGAGATCGCGGAGCGCGCGATGCGGATCGCCGCCGAGATTTGCATCTACACCAACGACCAGATCACCATTGAAGAACTCGTGTAGACACCTTGATACCGCTTCCCGAACATACCGTGACGGCCATCGATTCCCTGACGCCGCGCGAGATCGTGGCCGAGCTCGACAAGTACGTCGTCGGCCAGGCCAAGGCGAAGCGCGCCGTGGCGATCGCCCTGCGCAACCGCCTGCGCCGGCAGAAGCTTCCCGCCGAGCTGGCGGAAGACGTGGCGCCCGAAGAACATCCTCATGATCGGGCCGACGGGCGTCGGCAAGACGGAGATCGCGCGGCGCCTCGCGCGGCTGGCGCAGTCGCCGTTCATCAAGGTGGAAGCGTCCAAGTTCACCGAGGTCGGCTACGTGGGCCGCGACGTCGAGTCCATGGTCCGCGACCTCGTCGAGCTCGCGGTGAACATGGTCCGCGACGAGCGGGTCGAGGACGTGCGCGCCAAGGCCGTCGCTCAACACGGAGGAACGGCTGCTCGACCTGCTGCTGCCGCCCCGCCCCGCGGCGCCCGATGAGGATCCCGGCCGCATCCGCGACGAGATGTCGTCCACCCGCCAGCGGATGCGCGAGCAGCTGCGCGAGGGCCGGCTCGACGAGCGCATGGTCGAGATCGACGTGCAGGACAAGTCGTTCCCGTCGATTGAGGTCATTGCCGGCACGTCGATGGAAGAGGTCGGCGTGAACCTGCGCGACATGATGCCCGGCTTTTTCCAGGGCCGGTCGAAGCGCCGCCGCGTGACGGTGGCCGAGGCGCGCGAGCGGCTCACGCACGAAGAAGAGCAGAAGCTCGTCGACATGGACGCGGTGGCGTCCGCCGCCGTGGAGCGCGTCGAGCAGTCGGGCATCATCTTCGTCGACGAGATCGACAAGATCGCCGGCCGCGAGGGCAGCCACGGGCCCGAGGTGAGCCGCGAGGGCGTCCAGCGCGACATCCTGCCGATCGTCGAAGGCACCACCGTGAACACGAAGCACGGGATGGTCCGCACCGACCACATCCTCTTCATCGCCGCCGGCGCGTTCCACGTGTCGAAGCCGTCGGACCTCATCCCCGAGCTGCAGGGCCGGTTCCCGATTCGCGTGGAGCTCGAGCCGCTCGGCCAGGCGGAGTTCGTGCGCATCCTCACCGAGCCGCGCAGCGCCCTCATCAAGCAGTACACGGCGCTGCTGGCCACCGAGGGCGTCGACCTGCAGTTCACGCCCGACGGCGTGGCGATGATCGCGGAGTTTGCCGCCACCGTGAACGACCGCACAGAGAACATCGGCGCGCGGCGCCTGCACACCGTGATGGAACGGCTGCTCGACGAGGTGTCCTTCGAGGCGCCGACCCTCGTGGACAAATCCGTGACCATCGACGAAGGCTACGTCCGTCGCATGCTGGCTGACATCGTCAAGAACGAAGACCTCTCCCGCTACATCCTGTGACGCTCAATCGAGACACCGGGTTGACTGTCCGCAAGCCTGCCCGTCGAAGAATCGACCTGGCGTCCGTTGTCCTGCTGCTGTGCGCGGCGGCCGCCTGCGGCAAGAAGGGACCGCCGCTCTCGCCGCTGCCGCGCGTGCCCGGCGGCGGTGGCGAACGTCACCACGGCTCGCGTGGGTGACGACGTGTACGTGTCGTTCACCGTGCCCGTCGCCAACGTCGACGGACACCAGCCCGCGGACATCGAGAAGGTCGAACTGTACGCGGTGACCGCGACGCATCCACCCGAGAACGAGGAGCAACGCAAGGTCGCCACGCTCGTGGCCACGCTGCCCGTGCAGCCGATCATGCCGGAGCTGCCGCCGCAGAAGGATGGCACCCCGGCGCCGCCGCTCCCGGTGCCGCCCGGCGTGGTGCGTGGCGCCGTCGCCGTGTTCAAGGAACGGCTGACCGACCAGGCGCGCGTCGCGGTGGAACTGCCGACCCGCCTCGCCGCGGCTCCCGTGAAGGCCTCGGACACCGACGCGGAGGAGGGCGAACCGTTCAGCGGTCCGCTCGTCGCGCCCACGCCCGCGCAGCTGCCGCGGCGCTACTACTTTCTCGTCGGGGTGAGCCCGCGCGGCCGCTCCGGCGCCGCCTCGACTCCCGTGCCGGTGGGGATCGAGCCCGAAGGCGGCGCGCCGGGGGCGCCGAAGGTCACTTTCACCGAGACGGACCTCGTCGTTGCGTGGGCCCCGTCCCCCGACGCGAAGACGTCGACGATTGTTCCGATTGTGCCGGTCGCGCCGGTCGTGCCCTCGCCGGTCGCCGGCGTGGCGACCAACGCGACACCCGCGGTCCCGGTCGTTCCCGTGGCGCCCGTCCCCGCGGTGCCGCCGATCGTGGCCAAGTCGCTCGGGTTCAACACCATCGCGACGACGTATCACGTGTATGAGGTGCCGCCGACGCCGGCGCCCGAGGATCCGCTGACGCTTACGGTGCCCAAGCCGCTGACGGCGCAGCCGACGCCAGGCACCGAACTCGCGATCAAAGGCGTGTCGTTCGGGACCGAGCGGTGCTTCGAGGTTCGCGCCGTCGAGACCGTGGGCGGCGTGGCCGTCCAGGGGCCCGCGTCGCCGCGCACCTGCCTCACGCCCACGCGACACCTTCCCGCCCGCGGCGCCGAAATCCCTGGCGGCCATCGCGGGCGCGGGTGTCATCAACTTGATTTGGGAAGCCAACGCCGAGGCCGACCTCGCGGGCTACCTCGTCTTGCGCGGCGAAGCGCCGGGTGACACACTGGCGGCGCTCACGCCCGCGCCGGTCCGCGAGACGACGTTCCGCGACACCACGGTGCGGCCGGGCGTGCGCTATGTATATGTCGTGGTCGCGGTCGACACGGCCAGCCCGCAGAACGTGAGCGGGCAGTCGAACCGGGCGGAAGAAACGGCACGGCAGTAACTGACGGCCTGAGACCTGGGACTTGAGGCCTGAGACCTCAAGCCCCAAGCCTCAAGCCTCAAGCCAACGGGAAAACATGGATCGCATTTATCGAGTCAAGCAGGGCGCGGGCGGGCGGTATGCGGTGGAGCGCGGCGGGAAGTTCTTCTGGCTCCGCGGCGACATCTTTGGCGACTACGACGCCGGCGAGGCGATCCCGGCGGGCGAGCCGCTGGCGTTCCTTGCGCCGGTGACGCCGTCCATCGTCGTGTGCATCGGGCTCAACTACAAGGACCACGCTGCCGAGATGAACAAGAAGCTCCCCGCGGAGCCGCTCGTGTTCCTCAAGCCGGTCACCACCGTGATCGGCCCGGGCGAGGCGATTCGCATCCCGACGTGGGCGGGGCGCATCGAGCACGAGGCCGAGATGGCCGTCGTCATCCGCAAGCGCGCGTCGCAGGTGAAGGCGGCCGACGCGATGGACTACGTGCTCGGCGTCACCTGCCTGTGCGACGTGACCGCGCGCGAGCTGCAGGCCAAGGACGTCCAGTATTCGCGCGCCAAGGGCTTCGACACCTTCGCGCCGCTCGGGCCGTGCATCGCGGTGGGCCTCGACCCGTCGGCGCTCGACATCGAGGGCTAGGTCAACGGCGAGCGGCGGCACAAGTCGAACACGCGCGAGCTGATCTTCCCCGTGCCGTACCTCGTGGAGCACGTCTCCCGTTTCATGACGCTGCAGCCCGGCGACGTCATCACCACCGGCACGCCGTCGGGCGTCGGCCCGCTCGTGCCCGGCGACACCATGACGGTGAAGCTCGAGGGCGTCGGCGAGCTCGTCAACCCGGTGATCGCGGGATGAACCCATTCGAGCGCATGCACGAGCGCGAACGCCTCGCCGAACTGGGCGGCGGGGAAGAGCGCCTCAAGAAGCACCACGAGCAGGGCAAGCTCACGGCGCGAGAGCGCATGGAGCGCCTCTTCGATGCCGACACTTTCGAGGAGGTCGACAAGCTCGTCACCCACCGCTGCCAGGACTTCGGGATGGAGCAGCAGATCATCCCGGGCGACGGCGTCGTCACCGGCCACGGCCGCGTGCACGGCCGGGTGGTCTACGCCTTCGCGCAGGACTTCACCGTGTTCGGCGGGTCGCTCTCCGAGACCAACGCCGCGAAGATCTGCAAGATCATGGACATGGCCGTCCGCAACGGCGCGCCCGTCATCGGCCTCAACGACTCCGGCGGCGCGCGCATCCAGGAAGGCGTCGTCTCGCTCGGCGGCTATGCCGACATCTTCCTGCGCAACACGCTGGCCTCGGGCGTGGTGCCGCAGATCTCCGCCATCATGGGCCCGTGCGCGGGCGGCGCGGTCTATTCGCCCGCGATCACCGACTTCATCATCATGGTGAAGAAGACGAGCTACATGTTCGTCACCGGCCCCGACGTGATCAAGACCGTGACGCACGAGGACGTCACCAAAGAGGCGCTCGGCGGCGCCATGACGCACAACGAGAAGAGCGGCGTCGCCCACTTCGCGGTGGAGGACGATGCGGAGTGCCTGGCGCTCATCCGCGAATTGCTCTCGTTCCTGCCGGATAACAACCTGGACGATCCGCCGCGGGTGGCCACGGAGGACCCCGTCGATCGCGAGGACGAGGCGCTCGACACGCTCGTGCCGCCGTCGCCCAACCAGCCGTACGACATGCTGGACCTGATCCACACCATCGCCGACGACGGGTACTTCCTCGAGGTGCACCAGCACTACGCGCGCAACATCGTCGTAGGCTTCGCGCGCCTGGGCGGCCGGCCGGTGGGCATCGTCGCCAACCAGCCCGCATACCTCGCGGGCGTGCTCGACATCGACGCCTCGGTGAAGGGCGCGCGGTTCGTGCGCTTCTGCGACGCGTTCAACATCCCGCTCATCACCTTCGAGGACGTGCCCGGCTTCCTGCCGGGGACGGTGCAGGAGTACGGCGGCATCATCCGGCACGGCGCCAAGCTGCTCTACGCGTTTGCCGAGGCCACGGTGCC
Organism: uncultured Acidobacteriota bacterium; assembly: GCA_963839865.1. Lineage (GTDB taxonomy): Bacteria > Acidobacteriota > Vicinamibacteria > Vicinamibacterales > UBA2999 > 12-FULL-67-14b. The sequence goes on along the minus strand of CAWIWS010000028.1, from coordinate 47,105 downwards.
GAAGATCACGGTCATCACGCGCAAGGCCTACGGCGGCGCGTACTGCGTGATGGCGAGCAAGCACATCCGGACGGACTTCAACTACGCGTGGCCCGGCGCCGAGATCGCGGTGATGGGCGCGGAGGGCGCGGTCAACATCCTCTACAAGCGCGAGATCGAGAAGGCCGAAGATCCGGCGGCGATGCGCGCGCAGAAGATCGCGGAGTTCCGCGAGAAGTTCGCCAACCCCTACGTCGCGGCCGAGCGCGGCTACGTGGACGAGGTGATCCTGCCGCGCGCGACGCGCGCCAAGCTGATCCAGGCGCTGGCGACGCTCGATCACAAACGCGACAAGAACCCGCCGAAGAAGCACGGCAACATTCCGCTATAAACGCGAAGGAGCGATATGAAGTTGATGCGACTGTTCACGGTGGCACTGACCATCGCGTTGGTGCCCGGGTCCTACCTGCTGTTCGCGCAGCAGCCGGCGGCGCCCGCGGGCGCACAACCCGCCGCGCCCCCGCCGCCGATGTCGTTCTTCGTGACGAGTGTCGGCAAGGGCGACGGCGCCAATCTCGGAGGCCTGGCCGGCGCGGACGCGCATTGCCAGGCGCTCGCCAAGGCCGCGGGAAAGGACGGCGGGTTCGTATGGCACGCCTATCTCAGCACGCAGGGCGCCGGCGCGGTCAACGCGCGAGACCGCATCGGCAAGGGGCCGTGGCACAACGCGCGCGGCCAGGTGATCTCGGCCGACCTCGGCGTGCTCCACGGCGACACGATTGAGCAGGCGCGGGTGGGCAACCCGCTCGGCAAGCAGCTCGCGCTGACGGAGAAGGGTGAAGTCGTCAACGGCGTCGGCGACAAGCCGAACACGCACGACATCCTGACCGGCTCCACGCCGGACGGCCGGGCCTTCACCGATGGCGCGGATCACACCTGCGGCAACTGGACGAGCAACAGCGCGGGCGCGGGCTCGGCGCAGCTGGGGCACAGCGACAAGCAGGGCGGCGGCAACAGCTCCTGGAATGCGGCCCATCCGAGCCGAGGGTGCAGCCAGGACAATCTCGTGGCCACCGGCGGCGCGGGACTCTTCTACTGCTTCGCCGTGAAATAAGGGGGAATACATGACCGCGCTATTTCGTCTCGCCACATTCGTCGCCATTGCGTTCGCCGCCAGTACCGTCGCCCACGCCCAGAACGCCGGGATCGGCGCCTGGGACCTGACGACCATCTCTCCGGAGGGCACGACGACGTCGCAGGTGGAAATCCGCCAGGACGGCGACAAGCTCGTCGCGGTGGGGAAGAGCCCCCGGGGCGAGCGGCCGTACGACAGCGTCGAGATCAAGGGCGACCGCATCACGCTCGTCGTCACGATCTCGTACAACGGCTCGCCGATGGTCATCACCTATTCGGGGCAGGTCACCAGGGACGCCATGAGCGGGGACGCCGACTTCGGCGGGCTCGCGACGGGTTCGTGGTCCGCGGTGGCGCACAAGTGAGCGATGTGCAACGCATCGCCGTGGCCGCGCTGATCCTGGCCGGCTTCGCGTGCGCGCCACCCGCGGCCGAAAGCCAGGGCGCGCCGTCCGTCGCGGCGGGCGCCGTGCAGCAGCAGGAAATCGATCACATCACGCCGAGGCGCGACTTCGTCGGTCCGGCGCCGGCGAAGTTCGAGTGGACGGCCGTCAAGGGCGCCGACAGCTACGCGATCGGCGTGTGGAACGAAGTCGACATGCTGCTGTGGCAGCAGTCCGGCATTGCCACCACGTCGGTGGACCGTCCCAAGGAACTGCAGCTCGTGCCCGGCACGTATTTCTGGTCGGTGTCGGCCCTGCGTGGAGGGCAGCAGATCGCCGACTCGGGCCTGGCCGCGTTCGTCGTCAAGGAATGAGGATGGAAGAACAGCGCATCACCCCGGCCGGCTGGCGCATCGTGTTCCTGGCCAGCCTCGGCGGCACCCTCGAGTTCTACGACTTCGTCGTCTTCGGCATCTTCGCCAAGGACATCGGCGAGGCCGTCTTCCCGGGCGCGTCGCCCATCGCGTCTCTCATCGCGTCGTTCGCGGCGTTCGCGGCCGGCTACCTGGCGCGCCCCATCGGCGGCATCGTCCTCAGCCACTTCGGCGATCGCTACGGTCGCCGCACGGTGTTCCTGATTCTCGCTTTTCGCGATGTCCGGCGCGACGCTGGGCATGGGCCTCGTGCCGACGTTTGCGACGTGGGGCGTGGCCGCGAGCGTGCTGATGGTCGTGCTGCGGCTCATTCAGGGCTTCTGCATCGGCGGCCAGCTGCCCGGCGCGCTGACCTACGTCGTCGAGACGGCGCCGCGGCACGCGCCGTTTGTCTGCGGCGTCGTCTTCGCGTGCGTGACGATGGGCGTGGCCGTGGCCACCGGCGTGAGCCTCTCGGTCCGCACCTGGTTGCCCATCGAGATGGTGCCGTCGCTCGGGTGGCGCATCGCGTTCATCCTCGGCGGGCTGGGCGGCCTCCTCAGCTTCGTCCTGCAGCGCACGCTCGAGGAGTCCCCGGAGTTCGCCCGCATGAAGGCGCTCGCGTCGCGCCAGCCGTTCCAGGAGGTGCTGCGGTCGCACTTCGTGCCGGTGCTGCTGGGCATCATGGCCATCGGCGCCACTGGCGCGTTCAACGGCCTCTACTTCTCGCACATGGCGGCGTACATGTCGGGCGTTCTCGGCTACGATCCGCGGCAGGCGGTCATCGCGCAGACGGTGGGCGTCATCGTGCATGCGCTGGGCATCCTCGCCATCGGCCGCCTCGCCGACCGCGTGTCCCCGCGCCTGCTGCTCCGGGTCGGGTCGTTCGCGCTGGTCGCGCTGGCGTTTCCGTTCTATGCCGCGCTGGTGGATCGCACCATGAACCCGATGCTGCTGATGATCCTGGCCGGCGTCTGCGCCGCCTTCGTCAACGGCACCTTTGCGTGCCTGCTGACGGACCTTTTTCCCACGCGCATCCGCTTCAGCGGCGTCGCGCTGTCCTTCAACGTGGCCTTCACGATTTTCAGCGGCACCGCGCCCCTGATCGCCACCAGCCTTATCCAGAGCACCGGGCAGAAAACCGCCCCGGCGTTCGTGATGGTGGCGTGCGGCCTGCTCACGCTCCTGGGCAGCATCGGCCTGTCGCGGAACGGCGGCTTCGTCCTCAAGGGCCGGAAGGGCTGAATCCGGTGAGCCGGGTGCTCCGCGGGCTCGGCTGGACGCTCGGAGGGGCGGCCGCCGGCGTCGCGGTATCGCTCGGCGGCCTGTTCCTGCTCGTCAAGTTGCTCAACGGGGAGGCCCTGGCCTGGATGCTCTTCCCGCTGCCGTCGATTGGCGGCGGCCTTGGTGCTTATTGGGGCACGCGGGATGACGGCTACTCGCCCCTGGTTCGCGCCCTGGCCTCCGCCGGTGGCGTGGCATCGGGGTTCCTGCTCGCGCTCGCGGTGGTCGCCGTCTTTCTTCTGGGGCGCCTTTCCTGACATTTCGTGGCATTCCCAGAGCCAGACTTGTGCCAGACTTGCGCGACTTTCGGTGTTTCCCTGGGTCCTCGGTTGGATCCTCGGCTTATAGGAGGAGTGACATGCGTCATTCAATGCGAGTTTGTATGGCGGTCCTGACGATCGCCATGTTTGTCATCACCGCGAGTGCCGAGGCCCAGACGTTTCGTGGCGGCATTTCCGGCCGCGTCGTGGACGACAGCGGTGGTGTGCTCCCGGGCGTGACCATCACGGCGACCAACGTCGGCACCGGACTTGTGCGAACGACCGTGAGCTCAAGCACCGGCGTGTTCACCTTCCCGGACCTGCCCCTTGGCAGCTACACGGTCGAAGCCGCCATCGAGGGATTCCAGCCCCAGCGTGCCACCGTGGAGGTGTCGGTGTCGAAGACATCGACCGCCGACTTCAAGATGGGGCTCTCCCAGTTGACCGAGGTGGTGAACGTATCTGCCGCCGCCGTCACACTTGACATGCAGTCCACCGCGCTGGCCAACGTGATCCAGCCCAAGCAGGTGCAGGAACTGCCGCTGAACGGCCGTGACTTCCGCGGGATGTTGCAGCTCGCGCCGGGCGTCGCCGGCACGTCCGTGAACGGCGTGCGCACCCGCGGCAACAACTTCCAGATCGACGGCGCCGACAACAACGACGCGTTCCAGAACACGGCGGCGGTGAACCAGGGCGGCGTCTCCGGCATCGCGGGCACGCTTCTCCCGATCGAAGCGATCGATCAGTTCTCGGTGCAGTCGGGCGGGCAGGCGGAAACGGGGCGCAACGCCGGCTCCACCGTGAACCTGGTCATCAAGTCCGGCACCAACGCCCTGCACGGCAGCGCCTACTACTTCAACCGCAACGAGAACCTGGCCGCGAACTCGCCGGTGGCGGCGCCCGGCACGCCCAAGCGGCCGATCCGCAACAACCAGTACCGGCTTCTCGACCGGCGGTCCAATCAAGAAGAACAAGGCGTTCTTCTTCACGACCCTCGAAATCCAGAAACTGACCGCCGGCAACACCATCCCGACGACGGCGCCTTCCGATGCGTGGGTGGCGAGCGCGGCCCAGTTGATGAGCCAGTTTGGCGTGCCCGTGAACCCGGTGGCCGTGAACCTCCTGGCGCTCTGGCCCCAGGCGAGCCGGACCGGCCCGGCGACCGCCCAGAACTTCGTGAGCACCGACAACAACACCTACGACAGCGCCAACGGGATCGTCAAGGTCGATCAGCAGTTCAACGAGAAGTACGGCCTGTCGACGCGATATTTCTTCGGCGGCGGAGACCAGGTCGCCACCACGAACTCGCCGTACCTCGCCTACTTCCAGGCGGTGCCGAGCCGCATGCACAACGTGTCGCTGGTCTCCACGTCCGTGTTGACGTCGCACCTCGTGAATCAGCTGGTGGTCGGCTACAACTACTTCAAGCAGACGTTCAACTCGTACGACACCTCCGCCAATCCGATCGCGATGGGCTTCAACACCGGCGTGACCGACCCGGACCTGGCCGGCCCGCCCAACATCACGATCAACGGGTTCGCCGCGGTGGGCGGGACGCAGCCCCTGGGGCGCGTCGACAAGACGCTGCACTTCACCAACAGCCTGTCGTACGCGAAGGGCGCGCATCAGTTCAAGTTCGGCGGCGAGTTCCGGCTGGCGGACCTGAACATCTTCTACGACAGCAACAAGCGCGGCACTTTCACCTATGACGGCACGGTGGGTCCGTGGGCCTCGCTCCCGGCCTCGCAGGCGAGCGCGTCGCTGAAGTCGCTGGCCGATTTCATGGCCGGCAGCTACGTGACGGGCATCATCGTCCAGGGCAACACGCACCACGACTATTTCCAGAACTCCGGCGACCTGTTCTTCCAGGACGTCTGGTCCGCCACGTCGAACCTGACAATCAATTTCGGCGCGCGCTACACGATTCCCGGCGTCCTGGGCGCCTCCGACGCGAAGCTCACCAACTTCCTGCCCGAAAAGGGCATGGTGTCGACGGATTCGCTCTACCCGTCCATCAAGGACGCGATCTCGCCGCGCGTGGGCTTTGCCTGGGTGCCCATGGCGAGCCGCAAGACTGTGATTCGCGGCGGCTACGGCCTCTTCTACGACATGTTCGCGGTGGCGTTCTTCACGGCGAACACGGGCTTCGCCAACGGCGGGGCGCTCGGGGTTGGCAACAACCCGGGCGGCGAGACGCCGGTGTACTCGATCACGCAGCGCCGCCAGACGGTCACCGCGAACGTGCCGATCTTCGGCACCACGCCGGTGCCGCCCTACGGCGCGTTCGGCGTGAGCCAGGACCTGCAGCTGCCGTACGTCGTCAACTTCAACGTGAACGTCGAGCAGCAGCTCGGCCCCTCGACCATCCTGCAGGTGGGCTACGTCGGGACGCGTGGCCACCGATTGGCGCTCATGCGCGACGTCAACCAGCCGACCCCCGGCGCCAGCCTCTCGCAGGCCCGCCGGCCTGTACGCGACGCAGTATCCGGAGCTCGGTGCCATCAACGTGCTCGAATCGATTGGCCGCTCCGAATACAACTCGCTGCAGATGTCGCTGATCCAGAGCCAGTGGCACGGCCTGTCGGGCCGCCTGAACTACACCTTGGGGCACGCGATGGACAACGGCTCCGAGGCGCGGAACACCCTGCCGCTCAATTCGTACGACATCGAAGCCGACTGGGGCAATGCGGCGTTCGACATCCGCCACGTCGTGACGGCCGGGTTCACCTACAACATTCCCGCGTTCGGCTCGGGACGGCTCGGCGACGGCTGGCAGATCAACACGATCGTGACGCTGCAGAGCGGATCGCCCTTCACCATCACGACCGGAACCGACAACAGCGGCACCGGCGAGCGGCAGGATCGACCCAACCAGGTCAGCGATCCCTACGCCGGCATCGTCCAGCCGTCCACGCCGCAATCGCTCCAGTATTTCAACCCCGCGGCGTTCGCGGCGCCGGCGGCCGGCACCTACGGGACCCTGGCGCGCAACGCGCTGTATGGCCCCGGGTTCAAGACCATCGACCTGTCGCTCTTCAAGACGACGAAGCTGAGCGCCGGCACCTCGCTCCAGCTGCGCTTTGAGATCTTCAACCTGTTGAACACGACCAACTGGGCGAACCCGGGCTCGGTCATGTCGAGTTCCACGAGCTTCGGGCTGATCACCAACACGCGCAACGCCAACGGCGCCCCGGGCATCGGCGCCGGCGAGCCGTTCAACGTGCAGCTGGCGGCGAAGTTCCTGTTCTAACCAACTGGCGAGTGGCCACGAGGCCGCGGTCCCGTTCGGGGACCGCGGTCTCACCGGCCTTCGCCGGCGCGCCCCGGGTGTAGACTGGGGCTGATCGGCACGTGGTCCCCATACGATCGCGAAGGAGGCTGTTATGCTTCGTTCCGCGCAGGGACTCGACCGCCGCGATTTTCTCCGCACGCTATCCAGCAGCCTGGCCTTTCTCCCAGTGCTCGGCGCCGGCGGCCGCGCCGCGGCGCTTGGCGCGCGGCGCAGTCGTGTCGCGCTGGTCCGCACGACCGATCGCAAGCAGGGGGTCGCCGCCGCGCTCAAGCTGCTCAATCCCACGGGCATCGCCGGCAAGCGCGTGGTCCTCAAGCCCAATTTCAACTCCGCGGACGACGCGCCGGGCTCGACCCACAACGACACGCTGGCGCAACTCGTGACGGAACTGCACGAGCGGGGCGCCCGAAGCGTCACGCTGGGCGAGTCGAGCGGTCCGCCGCAGACGCGCGGCGTCATGCAGCAGAAGGGAACCTTCGACCTCGCTCGCGACCTCCGCTTCGACATCGTCGACTTCGAGCAGATCGCCGACGCCGACTGGGTGTCGTTTCCGATGCCTGGCACCCACTGGCCGGAGGGATTCGCGCTGCCGCGCCTCGTCGTGGACGCCGACTACCTGGTCTCGACCTGCTGCCTGAAGACGCACGGCTCCGGAGGCGTGTTCACGATGTCCCTGAAGCTGTCGGTGGGGCTCACGCCGAAGCCGATCCGTCGGACGATGCACCGATCGCCCGACATGCGGCGGATGATCGCGGAGCTGAACACCGGCTACCGCCCGCAGTTGATCGTGCTCGACGGCATCAGCGCCTTCACCGATGGCGGGCCGTCGCGCGGTGAGCTGAAGGCCGGCAACGTGATGATCGCCGGAGACGACCGCGTCGCCGTGGACGCCGTGGGGGTCGCGATGCTCAAGTCGCTCGGCGCCAACGCGGCGATCATGGGCCGGCCGATCTTCGCGCAGGAGCAGATCGCGCGCGCCGTCGAACTGAACCTGGGCGCCACCGGGCCCGACGCCATCGAGATCGTGACCTCCGACGCCGGGAGCGGCGCGGTGGCCGACACGCTCCGGACGATCCTGGCGCAAGGGTGACGCGCGGCCCAGGGCGTCACGCCACGCTGTTGCGGACGGACCACCAGTCGTCGGCGAGACACGCGTCGAAGTCTGGATAGATCCAGTCCGGCGGCGGCTCGAGCGCCTCGAATTGCGCGTTCCCGAAACTCGTCGTCAGCGCGGCCACGCGCATGCCGGCGCCCTGCGCCGCGACGATGCCCATCGGCGCGTCCTCGAACACGAGGCACAGGTCGGGCGCCATCGCGAGTTGCCGGGCCGCCTCGATGAACACGTCTGGTGCGGGCTTGCCGCGCGGCACCTGATCGCCGCGGACGATGATCGGGAACGCGGTGGTGAGCCCCGTCTCCGACAGTGTGTGAGAAACGTTGAGCGCGGGCGCCGACGTCGCCAGCGCCACGGCGACACCCTCCGCCGCCAACCGGTCGAGCCACGCGAGGAGCCCTGGCAGCGGCGACAGGCGTCCGCGCGAGATGTCGCGATACAGCCCTTCCTTCTCGGACTCGAGCGCCTGCCATTCCTCGCGGGGCATCTCGCGGCCGAAAAGCACCGGGAAGATCTCGCTGTTGCGGCGGCCGTCGAGGCGCGCGCGGTCGGCCTGCGTCAGTGGCGGCAAGCCGTGCCGTTCGGCGAAGACGCCGAACGCCTCCGCATGGAGCGCCATGTTGTCGACGATGGTCCCGTCGAGATCGAAGATGACGGCCTGGGGCTGAAACGCGTGTCGCACGCCTGATTATCCCTCGCCCGTGCCCGGTGGTGGCGCGGCGTCTAAGTGCTAGAATCGTAAGCAGTTCGGTCTCATGAAGAAAATCCTGATCGCCAACCGCGGCGAGATCGCCGTCCGTATCATTCGTGCCTGCCGGGACATGGGGATCGCCACCGTGGCGGTCTATTCGGAATGCGATCGCGCGGCGCTCCACGTGCGCCTCGCCGACGAGGCGTGGCCCGTGGGGCCGAGCGCGCCTCGTGAAAGCTACCTGCGCATCGACGCCATCGTGGACGTCGCGAAGAAGAGCGGCGCGGATGGCGTGCATCCCGGCTACGGGTTCCTCGCGGAGAACGAAGACTTCGCGGCCGCGTGCCGTGACGCCGGTCTGACGTTCATCGGTCCCTCGCCCGAGGCGATCACCCTGATGGGCAGCAAGACCGCCGCGCGGCAGGCCGCGATCAAGGCGGGCGTGCCGGTCGTTCCCGGCACCGAAGAGCCGCTTGGCGAGGACACGCCGGACGCGAAGGTCCTCGAAATCGCGAAGACCATCGGCTACCCGCTGATGCTCAAGGCGGTGGCGGGCGGCGGCGGCAAGGGCATGCGCATGGTCAGCACGCCGGCGGAACTGCCCGGCGCCCTCAGGGCCGCGCGGTCCGAGGCGCAGTCGGCGTTCGGCGACGGCGCCGTCTACCTCGAGCGCCGCATCCTCGCGCCGCGCCACATCGAGGTGCAGCTGCTGGGCGATCACCACGGCACCGTGTTGCCGTTCGTCGAGCGCGAGTGTTCGATCCAGCGGCGCCACCAGAAGGTGGTTGAAGAGAGCCCGTCGCTGGCGGTCTCGCCCGACCTGCGGCGGCGCATCACGTCGGCCGCGGCGGCGGTGGCCCGGACCGTGGGCTACACCAGCGCCGGCACCATCGAGTTCCTGCTCGACACGGACGGCTCGTTCTACTTCCTCGAGATGAACACGCGCCTGCAGGTCGAGCACCCCATCACCGAGATGGTCACCGGCACCGACCTCGTGCAGTGGCAGATCCGGATCGCGCGCGGCGAGCGCCTGACGCTCGATCCCGAGGCGCTGCTCGCGCCGCGTGGCCACGCGATCGAGTGCCGCATCTACGCGGAAGACCCCGAGACCGGCTTCCTGCCGTCGCCCGGGCGCATCCAGGGCCTGCGCGTGCCGCAGGGGCCGGGGGTGCGCGACGACAGCGGCGTGGAGGAGGGCGGCGAGGTGCCGATCTTCTACGACCCGATGATCTCGAAGCTGGTGGCGTGGGGCGAGGATCGCGAGCACGCGGTGTCCCGCATGAAGCGCGCGCTCGCCGAGTACCAGGTGCGCGGCATCCGGACGACGATCCCGTTCTTCAAGTGGATCCTGGACGACGAGGATTTCCGGGCCGGGCGGTTCGATACGACCTTCATCGACCGCAAGCTCGGCGCGCCCGGGAGCGGGCCGCTCCAGACGATCACCCCCGACCACGAATGGCTGGCGACCGTCGCCGCCGCCGTGTATCAGTTCACCCGGCCGGTGCCGCCCGCGAGCGTCGCGCTTCCTGCCAGCCGATGGAAGGACGCGGGACGGGTCGAAGCGTTGCGATGACATTTGAAATCGAAGTCGGTGATCGGGTCCGGAGCGTGAGCGTCCAGCGGCACGGCGACCTGCTGCACGTCACGGTCGACGGGCGCACGGAGGTCGTGGATGCACGGCGCGTCGGCGACGGTGAACTGTCGCTGCTGCTGGCGCGCGAGCCGGGCGGCGACCGGGTCCGCAGCGTGGACGTCGCGCTCGCGACGCAGCGCACGGCCGGGGCGCTCGACGTGTACATCGACGGCCGGACGATTCCCGTGCAGGTTCGCGACGCGGGGGCCTACGGCCGCCAGCGCCGGGACGCCACGGGCGTCGCACGGCGCCGGCCCCCAACGCATCGTCGCGCCGATGCCCGGAAAGATCGTGCGCGTGCTCGTCAGGCCCGGCGACGCCGTCGTCGCCAAGCAGGGCCTCGTCGTCGTCGAGGCGATGAAGATGGAGAACGAGCTGCGCGCCGCGCGCGCCGGCCGCGTCCGCGAAGTGGCCGTGACCGAAGGCCAGTCGGTCGAGGCCGGGGCCCTGTTGGTCGTCGTGGCCGCAGATTGAACGCAGCTTGGCCGCAGATTGAACGCAGATTGAACGCAGATCAGGCGCAGATGACCCGCAGATGAGCCACAGATGACGCAGATCGTGCGCACTGTGTTCGGCACCCTCTACAAGTACGGGCGCCGCATCACGGTCGGCGTGGCCGTCACGCTCGCCGTGCTGCTCGTCACGTCGGTCACGATCGACCTGGGGCCCGCGCTGCGGGCGCGGGCGGAGCGCGCCGGCGGCAACTGGCTCGAACGCAAGATGACGATCGGCCGGCTGGGCGTGCACCTCGCCAGCGGCCGGTTCGTCGTCGAGGATCTCCGCATCGAGGGCATGCTGCCGACCGACCCGCCGTGGCTCGTGGCCAAGCGCATCGACGTGTCGCTCACCTGGGGCGCGATTCTGCATCGCGAGGTGCTGATCGACACCGTCGAGATGAGCGACTGGCGCATGGTCGTCGAGACGTTCCCGGACGGCCGGCAGACGTTTCCGCGCGTGACCGGCCCGCCCCGCGCGCCCCGCACCGGTCCGCCGCTCGTGGTGACGACGCTCCAGTACGTGCACGCGACGCGCGGGGAGTTCGCGTTCCAGGACCACGGCGCGCCGTGGGGCGCGGTCGCGCGCAACATCGACGTCGTCGTCTCCAAACTCGGGCGAGTACCGCGGCACGGCGCGCTTCACCGGCGGGACCGTCACCGTCCAGAACTACGTGCCGATGAGCGCCGACATGTCGGCGACCTTCAAGGTTCGCGACGGGCAGCTGCTGCTCGATCGCATCGACCTGAAGACCGACGGCGCCGTGACGGTCGCCACGGGCGCCGTGGACATCGGGCACTGGCCCGAGCAGACCTACAAGGTGAAGTCGAAGATGCAGTTCCCGCGGATGCGCGAAATCTTCTTCGCGCACGACACTTTCAGCCTCCACGGCGACGGCGACTTTCAGGGCGTCTTTCACCTCTTCAAGGGCGGACGCCAGCTCACCGGTGACTTCACGAGCGCCCTCGCCGGCGTGAACGACTACCGCTTCCCGAACCTGGCGGGCTCGCTGATCTGGGTGCCGGACCGCTTCGAGGTCACGCACGCCACGGCGGCGTTCCTCGGCGGCAAGACGTCGTTTCGCTACGAGATGTCGCCGCTCGGCAACCCGGCGCGGCCGGCGCGCGCGCAATTCGACGCCGACTACACCGACGTCGATCTCACCGCCGTGACCGACTTCTACGCGACGCGGGGCATCCGGCTCGCGGGCTTGGCGTCGGGCCACAACGAGATGGGCTGGCCGCTCGGGAAGTTCGCGGAGCGCTCCGGCCACGGGACGATGACGGCGGCGTCGCCGCCGGGCATGGTGCCGCAGGGGCCGCAGCTGGCCGCGGGCGCCAATGCCGCGGCGCGGGAACGCTACACGATCGAGGGCCCCTTCAGCACGCACACGCCGCTCACGCCCGTGGGCATCGCCGCGGAGCTGACCTACGCGTTCGACCAGGACGCCATCCACATGGGGCCCAGCCGCGTCTCGACGGAAGACACCTACGTCGCGTTCGAGGGCGACACGGCCTGGGGCGAGCGCTCGAGAATGCCGTTCCGCGTGACGAGCCGCAACTGGCAGGAGAGCGACCGCCTGCTCGCGGGCCTGATGACCGCCTTCGGCGCGACGACCAATGCCATCCCGCTCGACGGCATCGGACGGTTCGAAGGCGTGATGCTCGGCGCGTTCCGACGCCCGCGCATCGAGGGAAAGTTCTCCGGCGCCGAGATGCGCGCGTGGGACGTGAACTGGGGCGAGGTCGATGGCGACTTCGTCGTCGACAACGCGTACGTGAACGTGAGCCGCGCGGTCGTGAAGGCCGCGTCGTCGCGGATGGATGTCAGCGGGCAGTTCTCGCTCGGGTATCCGCGCGCCGACGGCGGGGAGGAAATCGACGCCCGCGTGCGGGTGGACAACCGCGTCGTCCCCGACTTCCTCGCGGCGTTCGACCTCCAGGACTACGACGTCGACGGCATGCTGTCGGGGGACTTCCACGTGTACGGGGAGTACACCCGTCCGTTCGGGTTCGGGCGCATGGCCATCGATCGCGGCACCGCGTACAAGGAGCCGTTCTCGCACGCCGAAGTGGCGCTCCGGTTCGAGGGCGCCGGCGTGCGGCTCGACGGGCTGGAGATGGACAAGGGCGGCGGGCACGTGACCGGCGCCGCCTACGTCGGCTGGAACGGCACGTACTCGTTCAACGCCGACGGCCGGGGCCTCGCGGTGGAGACGCTGGAGCACACGACGTATCCCGGCTATCCCACGCTCTCGGGGCAGCTGGATTTCTCCGCGACCGGCAGCGGCACGTTCGACTTCCCGCGCTACGACGCGAAGGGCAGCTTCCGCGACCTGTTCATCGGCGACGAAGGCATCGGCCAGATGACCGGCCGCCTGGCGATGCGCGGCACGCTGATGACCTACGAGTTCGAGGCCGCCTCGTCTCGCCTCGCGGTATCCGGCAACGGCCGCGTGGAAATGAACGACGAGATGGACGCGGAGATGTCGTTCCGTGTCACCGACACGTCGCTCGATCCCGTACATCCGCGCCTTTCAGCCGCAGCTGTCGTCCTACACCTCCGCCGTCGCCAGCGGGACGATTCGCGTCGTGGGCGAGCTCTACAACCCCGATGCCTTGCGCATCGAGACCAGCGTCGAGCAGATCGACATGCGCCTGCTGGACTACAGGCTGCGCAACCAGGGGCCGATCCGGTTGAGCGTGGACCGGCAGGTGTTGCAGGTCGATGCCCTCAAGGTCGTCGGCGACGACACGGAACTCGACCTGACCGGCACCGTCGATCTCAAGGCCCAGGCGCTTGCCCTGCGGGCCAACGGCGCCGCGAACCTCGCCGTGCTGCAGGGGTTCCTGCCCGATGTGCGGAGCTCGGGGCACGCGGAACTCTCCGCGCGCATCGGCGGCACCGCGCAGGCCCCGATTGTCTCTGGCAACGCGCTCCTGACCAACGGGCGGCTTCGCACCTTCGCCTTCCCCAACGCCCTCGAGAACATCAACGGCATCGTGACGTTCGACGAGACGGGCATCCGGATCGACGGCCTGACGGCGCAGCTCGGCGGCGGACCGGTCCGCTTCGGCGGACGCATCGGGATGTACGGCTATCGCCTGAGCGAGTTCGATGTGACCGCCGTGGGCGAGGATCTGCGGCTGCGGTTCCCGGAGGGCATGCGCTCGCTGATCGACGCCACGCTCGCGCTGCAGGGGCCCGCGGACGCCCCGGTGATCAGCGGCGTGGTGACGGTCAAAAGCGCGAGCTACCTGCGCGGCATCGACACCTCGTCCAACCTGTTCAGCGGGTTGACGGGAGGCGAGGCCGCGCCTCCCCACGGTGGCCGGCCAGGTGTCCGCTGCCGGATCAGCGCTGCGCTTCGACGTGCGGATCGTGGCGCCATCGACGCTGCGGATCGAGAACAGCCAGGCGCGGATCGTGGCGAGCGCGGACCTCAACCTGCGCGGCACCCTCGAGCGCCCCTTGATCTTCGGTCGCGCGGAGATCGAGCGCGGCGAGGTCGAGTTCGAGGGGCGCCGCTACCTGGTCACGCGCGGCAGCCTCGACTTCGCCAACCCCGACCGGATCCAGCCGTTCTTCGACGTCGAGGCCGAGACGCGCGTGCGCGTGCCCGGGCAGACCTATCGCATCACGCTGCGGATGGCCGGCACCACCGAGCGCCTGCAGCCGGAGTTCACGTCGGATCCGCCGCTGCCGTCGCTCGACATCCTCACGCTGCTCTTCAGCGACCAGGCGCCGAGCGGCGACGTCGAGCTGGCGCGCCTGCAGCGGCCCAACGAGCAGGAGCAGCGGCTCGTCGAGGCCCGGGCCACGCGCGCCCTCACCGGCGCCCTGTCGGCGGAAGTGGGCCGCGTGGTGGAGCAGACATTCGGCGTGGACACGTTCCAGATCACGCCCTTGCTGTCGATCCGTACCAGCAGTCGGCCCGGCTGGGCAGCATCAATCCCTCGGCGCGCGTCACGATCGGCAAGCGGATTTCGGACCGCATCTTCCTGACCTACGCGCGAAGCCTGTCCTCGTCCACACGCGACGAGATCATCCTGCTGGAATTCGATGTCAGCGACACCTTCGGCGTGGGTCCTCTCGCAGAACGAGGACCGCAGCTACGCGATCGAAGTCCGCAAGAGGCACACCTTCTGATGCGGACGCGGCTTGTCGCGCTCGTGATGGCCGGCGCCTGGCTCGTGGCCGGCCCGGCGGACGCCAGCGTCGAGCAGTACCTGGGCCGCCCGATCATGGACGTGCGGGTGGAGGTCGCCGGCGAACCCACCTCGGAGCCGGCCGTGGTGGCCTTGATCGAGACGCGCATCGGCGAACCGCTCGCGATGCCCGGCGTGCGCTCGACCATCGACCACCTGGTCGGCCTCGGCCGATTCGAGGACATCCGCGTCTTTGCGACCCCGACCGATCAGGGCGTGGTCTTGCAGTGGTCGCTCACTCCGATCCGGCTGGTGACCACCATCTCGGTGAGCGGGGCCGCCGCGGTCTCCGAGGCGACGATTCGCACCGAGGTCATCGACCGGTTCGGGCCGAACATGTCGGCGGCGCGCGTCGGCGAGGTGGTCCGGTCGCTGCAGGCCTACTATCAGGACCGCGGCTACCGCCGGGCGGTGATCACCCCGCACGTTCGCGGACACCGAGACGCCGGGCCGCGCCGAGCTGCAATTGGCGATCACCGCGGGCGCGCGCACGACGATTGGCGTCACGACCATCAGCGGCACGCCGCTCGTGCCCCCGGCGGACCTGCTCAGGAAGCTCGGGCTCGAGCCCGGGCGTCCGTTCGATCGGCCGACGCTCGCGGAGCGCATCACGCGCTACGAGGATGAACTGCGCACCCTCGGCTACTACGAAGCGCACGTCCGCGAGACGCACGTCTTCGCGGAGGATGATCGCACGGCGACGCTCACGGTCGACGTGCAGCCCGGCCCGCACGTGAGGGTCGTCTTCGCCGGGGACGCCCTGCCCGAAAGTGAGCGCCAGGCCCTGGTACCCATTCGCGAGGAGCGATCGGTGGACCTCGACCTGCTCGAGGACGCGAGCCGGAACATCGAGGCGGCCCTCAGGAAACAGGGGTATCGATCCGCCAGGGCGCCCTATGCGCGCGAGCAGTCGCGGGGGGAGCTGGTCCTGACCTTCACCGTCACCCGGGGGCCGCTGCATCGGGTGGGCGCCGTGGACATCGCCGGCGCGTCGGGCCTTGAACGCGCCGACATCGCGCCACTGCTCCTGCTCAAGGGCGGCGAGCCCTTCGACGACGCGCGCGTCGGCGCCGTCGCCTCGGCGATCGCCGAGCTTTATCGCGTTCGCGGCTTCTCACAGGCGATTGTCGCGCCCGCCGTTCAGGTCCTGCCTCCGGAGACGAAGGCCGGCGTGTCGTTCCGGCCCGTCGACATCCGCTTCGAGATCACGGAAGGCCCCAGGACCCTCGTCGGCGCGGTCGACGTGCGCGGCGCGTCGGCCATCGCGGACGCCGAGTTGCGCCCGCTGTTCGTGCTCGTGTCCGGCAAGCCGTTCTACCGCCCGCAGCTGGTGGTCGATCGTGACGCCGTCGAGCGCGTGTATCACAACCGCGGATTCCAGAGCGCGTCGGTCACGCCGGAGCTCGCGTTCACGGGCGACAACCGCGAGGTGGCCGTGACGTGGACCATCCACGAAGGGCCGCAGATTCAGGTCGACGAGATCCTGATCACCGGCAACGTGCGGACCGGCGCCGACGTGATCCGCCGCGAGCTCACGCTGCGGCCGGGCAGCCCGATGAGCGACGACGCGATGATCGAGAGCCAGCAGCGGCTGGCCGCGCTCGGGCTGTTCCGCCGCGTGCGCATCAGCGAGCTGCCGCGCTCCGGGGACACCGCCCACGACGTGCTCGTCGAAGTCGAGGAGGCCGACGCCACGACGGTGACGTATGGCGGCGGTCTGGAAGTGGGCCGGCGGTTGCGGCAGGGCGCCGACGGCGCGCCGGCGTCCGAGCAGCTCGACGTGGCGCCGCGCGGCTTCTTCGACATCAGCCGGCGCAACCTCTGGGGCAAGAACCGCTCGGTCACCCTGTTTGCGCGCGTCACGCTGCGGCAGCGCGATCCCGCCATCGACAATCCCGACCCCACCGACACGGGCGGGTACGGCTTCAACGACTACCGCGGGTTCTTCTCGTTCCGCGAGCCGCGCCCGTTCGGCCGGCCAGGGGACGCGCAGCTGACGGCCTTCATCGAGCAGGGCATCCGCTCGAGCTTCAACTTCAATCGCAAGGGCGTGAGCGTCGACTACGGCCGCCGTTTCGGCCCCGTGAGCGTCACCGGCCGCTACACGTTCGACTACACCAAGCTGTTCGACGAGCAGATCCTCCCGCAGGACCAGCTGCTGATTGACCGGCTCTTCCCGCAGGTCAAGCTGTCGAAGTTCTTCGCCGCGGTCCTGCGCGATTCGCGCGACGATGTGCTCGATCCGCAGCGCGGCGCCGTGGTCGGCATCGACGGATCAGTGGCGGCACGAATCCTCGGCTCGGAGGTGGGCTTCGTCAAGTCGTTCGCGCAGGGTTTCCTCTACCGCCGCCTGCCGGGCCGCAAGGTGGTCATCGCCATGGGCGCGCGGCTGGGCCTGGCGGTGGGCGTGGCGCAGGTGTTGAACTCGCAGGCGACGGTCAAGGACCTCCCGGCGAGCGAGCGATTCTTCTCGGGTGGCGACACCACGGTGCGCGGCTTCGCGCTCGACCGGCTCGGCACCGTCGAGACGCTGGACCCCCAGGGCTTCCCGCAGGGCGGCAACGGCGTGGCCGTCTTCAACCTCGAGACGCGCGCGCCCTACTGGAAGAACCTCCAGTTCGTGTGGTTCGCCGATGCCGGCAACGTCTACAAGTACGCGAGCGACATCCAGTTGAACGAAATGCGCGTGACGAGCGGCTTGGGCTTCCGGTACCGATCGCCGATTGGCCCGCTGCGCGTGGACTGGGGCTTCAAGGTGAGCACGCGCCTGTTGCTGACCGGCGGACGTGAGAGTTCGAACGTGCTCCACATTTCCCTGGGACAGGCCTTCTGATGCCGCTCCTCATTTTCGTCGTGCTCGCGTTGATCGCGCCGGCGGGCGCGGTGGCCCAGGCGCCGCGCGGCGAGCTCATCGAACGCACCCTGGCCATCGTCGGCGGGCAGGTCATCACGCTCTCGGATACGCGCGCCGCGACGGCGCTCGACCTGGTGGAGCTGGACGGGGCGACCGACGTGCCGACCGTCACCGCACGGCTGGTGGAGCGCGAGTTGATTCTGCGCGAGGTGCAGCGCTACGCGCCGCCCGAGCCCGCCGACGCGATCATCGACGCGCGGTGGGACGAGATCCAGCGCCGGTTCCTCGATCCGGCGACGTTCCTGCGCACGCTGGACACGGTCGGCTTCACCGACAAGCGCCTGCGGGCCTGGATCCGCGACAACCTTCGCGTCCAGGCCTACCTCGCGCAGCGCTTCGCGACCGCCGGCACGCCCACCGATTCCGAGGTGGCGGCCGCCTACGCCCGGCAGCGCGCCGAATTCGACCAGGCCGGTCAGACCTACGAGCAGGTGGCGCCCGTGTTGCGCGACCGTCTCGCGGTCACGCGGCGCCGCGAGCTCATCGCCGACTGGGTCGCCGACCTGCGCCGCCGCACCGACGTCGTTCTCCTGCCGCAATAGCCTGCTGCCCGGAAAATAGATCGGGTCTATTTTCCCGGGCTAGGCAAAGAAGGCGCGCAGCAACTCGCCGCTGTTGAAGAGGCTGTGGCTCACGATGCTCGCCGCCGCGCCGCCGCGCCGCAGGTACATCGCCCCCCAGAGCGCCCCCAGGCACGCGGTGATGACGGCCGCGTCCCATCCCTGCAGCGTGTGGCCGAGGCCGAAGCCCACGCTGGTGATGAGCAGGCCCACGCCCGCGCCGCCCAGGTTGGTGCGAAACCGGTGCAGCAGGAACGCGCGCTGCAATTCTTCGCGAAAGCCGCCCGCCACGATCACGACGAACAGGAACGCGAGCAGGCCCGTCTGCGAGCCGAGCAGGCCCTCGAGCGGATTGTCGGGCACGTTGTGCAGCCAGGGCGCGAACGCCCGGATCGCGACGCTCACCGCGATCACCAGCCCGATGACGATGGGCAGCGACGCCACGCCGAAGCCGGCTTCGCCGGCGAGCGGTCGGGAGCCGAAGAAGACCGTCCGCATGCGCTCGCCCCGCCGTGCCATGAGCCAGAGGATCAGCCCCACCAGGGCCACCGTGTCGAGCAGCGACAGCGAGAAGACGAACGTGGCCGAGAGGGTTCCGTCGGCGGTCGTCGGCGCCATCCCGCCCGCATGCAGGAGGCCGGCGATCCCGATTTGCGTGGGGTAGCCCGAGCAAAGCACCACTTCCGCGATCGCCTGCGCCCGGGCCAGTCCGTCGGGCGAGGCGGGCGCGACCGCCGACGGGTCGCTCGGCGGCGGCTCGTTCAATGGCGGCGTGGGGGCGAGACTGTCGGGAGGGGGATCGGGGAACGTCATGCGTGTCGGACCAATACGCCGATGGTACACTGCGATGCGTGTCACCACCGACCACGCACGCCGCCGAACGGGTGCTCATCGTCGAGGATGATCCCGCCACGCGTTCCGGGCTGACCGAGCTCGTGCGCGCCTGGGGATTCACCGCCGACGTCCGCGGCCGACGGCGCCGAGGCCCTCGAGCACGTCACGAGCTTCCGGCCGACGATCATCGTGACGGACATGGTGATGCCGCGCATGAGCGGCCTCGACCTGCTCAAGGCGCTCAAGGGCGACGTCGAGCACATCAAGGTCATCCTCCTGACCGCGCAGGGCACCGTCGACACCGCGGTCGAGGCCGTGAAGGCCGGCGCCGAGGACTACCTCACCAAGCCGCTCGACACGCACAAGCTGCAGCGGCTGCTCGAACGGCTCGCCGAACTCAACCAGCAGAAGCGCGAGAACCAGGCGCTGCGCCGGCAGCTGACCGAGCGCGGGCGTTTCGGCCGCATCATCGGCCACAGCCCGCGATGCGCGCGCTCTACCAGGTCCTCGAGCAGGCCGCGCCCACGCCGGCCTCGATGCTCATCGCTCGGCGAGTCCGGCACGGGCAAGGAGCTGGTGGCGCAGACGATTCACCAGTTGAGCCCGCGGGCCGCCGCGCCGTTCGTGGCCCTCAACTGCGCGGCGATTCCCGACACGCTGCTCGAGAGCGAGATCTTCGGGCACGAGAAGGGCGCGTTCACCGGCGCCACCGAGCGGCGCGCCGGCTGCTTCGAGCTGGCCGACCGCGGCACGCTGTTCCTCGACGAGATCGCCGAGATGACGCCCGCCACGCAGGTGAAGCTGCTGCGCGTGCTGCAGGAGCGCAAGTTCCGCCGGCTCGGCGGCCGCGTGGAGCAGGACGTCGACGTCCGCGTCATCGCGGCGACCAACATCGATCCGGTCGGCGGCGATCCGCGAGGGCAAGCTCCGCGAGGACCTGTACTACCGCCTGAACGTCTTCACCGTCGTCCTGCCGCCGCTGCGCGAGCGCAAGGACGACCTGCCGCTGCTCATCCAGGCCTTCATCGAGGAATTCAACGCGCGCGACAACCGTTCGGTGAAGAGCGTGGCCCCGGAGGCCATGCGGCTGCTCGCACCAATACGACTGGCCGGGCAACGTGCGCGAGCTGCGCAACGTGATCGAGCGCGCCACGATTCTCGCGCGCGGCGATTGCATCGAGCCGTCGCACCTGCCGCCGCCTGGGCGCCGCGGCCCACGCCGCGGTCACCCCGACGCCCGCGCACGGCGTGACCATCGCGCCCGGGCATGACGGTGGACGAGGCCGAGCAGAAGCTCATCCTCGCCACGCTCGACGCCGCCGGCGGCAACAAGACCCGGGCCGCCGAGATGCTCGGCATCAGCCTCAAGACGCTGCACAACAAGCTGAACCGGATGAAAGAACAGGTGCCACGGTGCCGAGGTGCCACGGGCGCCATGGGCACGTGCCGCGGGCGCCAAGGGTGCCCCTGGTGCCACGGGCGCATCTGAGGCACCCGATGTTCTCCATCAAACAAAAGCAGGTCCTCGGTGTGACGACGATGGTGGCGGTCATCGTCTTGACGCTGAGGCTGCTGCACCTGATGTCGCTGGCGCGCGTGCTGCTCGAGGAGAGCCGCGCCCGCGCGGAGCTGCTGTCGCACGAGGTGTACCAGCAGGCGAGGGAGGTCGTCTCCAGCCAGGACGCCGCCTACGAGGAGATTCGGTCGAGCCGCAGCGTCCAGGCCGCGCTCGAGGCCGCCATCTACTCGCCCGACGTCACCGACGCGGTGATCGTCGATCCGGCCGGATCCATCGTCGCCGCCAACGATCGCGGGCGCATCGGCCAGACCATCGAGCCGCGAGCGCCTCTGTCCACCGTGCTCGCGTCGAACGGCGTCGCCCAGTTGCGCGCCGTCTACGCGGCGGGGCAGACGCTGGAGTGGACGCAGCCGATCGAGCTCGGCGACCGGCCGTTCGGCGAGATCCGCATCGGGCTGTCGACCATCCTCGTGCAGCGTGACCTCAACCGGTCGCTCGGGCCGGCGGCGATCGCCGCCGGCGTGTCGCTGCTCATCGCCGTCGCCGTGGCGATGCTGCTGGCGCAGATCGTGCTGCGGCCGATCCACGTGATCCAGAGCGGGTTGTCGCGCCTCGGCCGCGGCGACCTCGGCGCGACGCTCGACCTGCGGGACGAGGAGTTCCGGGACATCGGCGACGTGTTCGACCGCGTGAGCGCGCAGCTGCAGGGCGGCGGCCCCGGCCGCGGGCGAGCGCGGCGCAACTTCGCGAGCCTGTCGAGCAACGTCGACTTCCTGGGCCGCATCACCAACGGACGTCGACGCACGAGGTGAAGAACCCCCTCAACGCGATGACGATCCACCTGGAGCTCCTCAGGCAGAAGCTCGTCGCCCGCCGATCAGCCGGCCGTGACGCCGCACCTCGACGTGATCGCGCAGGAGATTCGGCGCCTCGACGGACGTGGTGCATCGCTTCCTCAAGTTCGTGCGGATCGATCACGTGTCGTTCGAATCGGTCGCCGTCGCGCCCCTGCTGGCGAGCGTGCTCGACGCCGTCGAACCGCAGGCGCAACGCGCGCGGCGTCACCGCTCGTTCGCGGCGTGCACGGACGCGGCGCTGCGCGTCGAGGGCGACGCGGCGCTGCTGCGCGAGGCGCTTCCTCAACCTGGCGCAGAACGCGATTCAGGCGATGCCGAACGGCGGGCGCGCTGTCGATCACCTGCGCGATCGGCCGGGAACGGCCGCGTGCGCGTCCGCGTCGAGGACACCGGCGTCGGCATTTCGGCGGAGAACCTACCGAAGATCTTCGACCTCGTACTTCACCACCAAGGCGCACGGCACCGGCATCGGCCTGTCGCCGGGTGTATCGGACCGTGCTGCTGCACAACGGCGACATCGACGCCGAGTCGACCGTCGGCGTGGGCACCGTCTTTCTCGTGGCCCTGCCGACAGGTTCGCTACAATCGAGGTGATGCGGATGGGCCGTCTCGCGGCGATCGTGCTGGCCACTGCGCTCGTCGCGGGGTGTGCGGCGAAGGCGCAGGTGCCGCACCGAAGTGGAATTGCCGCCGCTCGATCCGCCGCCGCCGCGCCGCCGCGCGTGGTGGCGGTCTATCCCGACGAAACCGAGCCGCCCGTGGCCGTCGTGCCGGTGGAGGAACCCGTTGCGCCGGCGCGGCCGCCCGCGCGTGCCACGCGCGCCGGAGACGCGGCCCGAGCCCGCACGTCCCGACCCCAAGCCGCGGCCCGCGCCGCCCTCGCTCACGCTGACCCCCGCGCCCGGCACCGAGACGCAAACGGAGGCGGCCATTCGCGCGCTGATGTCGCCGGCCGCGCGCGACCTCGCCCGCGTCGAACACCGCGGAGCTCGTCGACCGACAGCGCGCACCCAGTTCGATACCGCCCGCCGGTTCCTGCAGCAGGCCGAAGACGCCCTCAAGGCGCGCAACATCGTGTTTGCGGGCAAGGTCGCCGACAAGGCCGCGACGATGGCGGCGGCGCTGGTGCGGTGATCTTCGCCGGGCCGCGGCCCAGTCTTTTCCGCGCAGCACGGTTGCACGCGTCTGCGCAGGCCCTCACGTTCACCTTGCGGAAACGAAAATCGTTAAGCGAAAATAAGGCGAACTTATATTTTTGGCCGCAAATGTCGACATATTGCGTCCGACCTAAAAGAAAAACGCAACATGTTGTGGGTAAGTGCTTGACAACAAAAAGGCACAGGCGCATATTGAGCCTCGCGCGCGATGATGACTTTCAGTCGCCTGGCTCCTCCCGGCGCCGCAACGACTGAAGCGAAATCGAGGCCGACAAAACGAGTGAGAGCAGCGATTTTCAGAAAAGTCAGACGCGCGAAACAAGCCAGTTAGTAGCACCGAATCATTAGATAGGGCGTTCGCCCCATGGGGAGGGGTGTCGCCATGCGGAGGAAGAAGCATGCAGGAAGGCGCTGGTCAGAAGATGTCTGCCGCAGCCGCTGGACAGGTGTCGTCGTCGGCCAATATCGAGTCGACGGACGCATCGCGCAGCAACCGGAAGTCCCAGGCCTCCCCCGGTCTGGAATTCCCGCGATTCTTCACGCTCGCCGGGCAGGATCCGTTCGACGAGGTCGAATGGGAACTGCGCGACGCCGTGATCGGCAACGAGAAGGGCAATGTCGTCTTCGAACAGCGCGGCGTCGAGATCCCGAAGTGCTGGTCGCAGCAGGCGACGAACATCGTCGTCTCGAAATATTTCCGCGGCCACGTCGGATCGCCCGAGCGCGAGCGCTCGGTCAAGCAGCTCATTGGCCGCGTGGTCGACACGATCACCGACTGGGCGCGCAAGCAGAAGTACTTCGCCTCCGACGCGACGCTCCAGGCGTTCAGCGACGACCTGAAGCACCTGCTCGTCAACCAGAAGGCGGCGTTCAACAGCCCCGTCTGGTTCAACTGCGGCTTCGAGAAGGCGCCGCAGTGCTCGGCCTGCTTCATCAACTCCGTGGACGACACGATGGACTCGATCCTCGGCCTGGCCAAGACCGAGGGCATGCTCTTCAAGTTCGGCTCCGGCACGGGCAGCAACCTCTCGGCGATCCGCTCGTCGAAGGAACTGCTGGCCGGCGGCGGCACGGCGTCGGGCCCGGTGTCGTTCATGAAGGGCTTCGACGCGTTCGCGGGCGTCATCAAGTCGGGCGGCAAGACGCGCCGCGCGGCGAAGATGGTCATCCTCAACGCCGAGCACCCCGACATCGTCGAGTTCATCAACTGCAAGGTCGAGGAAGAGAAGAAGGCCTGGGCGCTCATCGACGCCGGCTACGACGGCTCGTTCACGGGCACGGCCTACGGCTCGGTGTTCTTCCAGAACTCGAACAACTCCGTCCGCGTGACCGACGAGTTCATGCGCGCGGTGCTCGACGACGGCGCTGTGGCAGACCAAGGCCGTGACGAACGGCGAGGTGATGGACACCTACCGCGCGCGCGACCTGATGCGGCGCGATCGCCGAGGGCACGTGGGTCTGCGGCGACCCCGGCATGCAGTTCGACACCACCGTCAACGAGTGGCACACCAGCCCGAACACGGCGCGCATCAACGCGAGCAACCCGTGCTCCGAGTACATGTTCCTGGACGACTCGGCGTGCAACCTGGCGTCGCTCAACCTGATGAAGTTCGTCAGGACGACGGCGAGTTCGACGTCGAGGCGTTCCAGCGCCGCCTGCCGCACGCTCATCACGGCCCAGGAGATCCTGGTCGACAACTCGAGCTACCCGACCAAGGCGATCGAGAAGAACAGCCACGCCTACCGGCCGCTCGGCCTGGGCTACGCCAACCTCGGCGCGCTGCTGATGTCGCGCGGCCTGCCCTACGACAGCGACGCCGGCCGCGACTACGCCGGCGCCATCACCGCGGTGATGACCGGCGAGGCCTACGCGCAGTCCGCGCGCGTGGCGCGCGACCACGGCGGCCCGTTCGCCGGCTACGAGGACAACCGCGAGCCGTTCCTGCGCGTGATGCGCAAGCACCGCGACGCCATCAAGGACATCAACGCAGAAGCACGTGCCCGGCCGACCTCTACAACGCGGCCAAGCAGGCGTGGGACGAGGCGGTCGAGCTCGGCGAGGACTTCGGCTACCGCAACGCGCAGGCCACCGTGCTCGCGCCGACCGGCACCATCGGCTTCATGATGGACTGCGACACGACGGGCGTCGAGCCCGACATCGCCCTCGTGAAGTACAAGAAGCTCGTCGGCGGCGGCATGATGAAGATCGTCAACCAGACGGTCCCCATGGCGCTCCGCAAGCTCGGCTACACCGCCGCGCAGATCGACGACATCATCAAGTACATCGACCAGGAAGAGACCATCGAGGGCGCGCCGCACCTGCTGGAGCGCGACCTGCCGGTGTTCGACTGCGCGTTCAAGGCGGCCAAGGGCGAGCGGTCCATCCACTACATGGGCCACATCAAGATGATGGGCGCCACGCAGCCGTTCATCTCGGGCGCGATCAGCAAGACGGTGAACGTGCCGAAGGACGCCACGCGTCGAGGACATCGAGCAGGCCTACCTCGAGTCGTGGCGCCTCGGCGCCAAGGCCATCTCGATCTACCGCGACGGCTCCAAGCGCACGCAGCCGCTCAACACGTCGAAGGACGCCAAGGCCGGCCCGAGCGCCGCCGTCAAGGAATCCATCGACGCGGCCGTCGCCAAGGCGCTGGCCGCGCAGGCGCCCGTGCGCCGCAAGCTGCCGGACGAGCGCCAGGCCATCACGCACAAGTTCGACATCGCCGGGCACGAGGGCTACATCACGGTGGGCCTGTTCGAGGACGGCATGCCGGGCGAAATCTTCCTGGTGATGGCGAAGGAAGGCTCGACGATCTCGGGCTTCGCCGACGCGTTCGCGCAGGCCATCAGCTACGCGCTGCAGTACGGCGTGCCGCTGCAGGCGCTCGTGGACAAGTTCAGCCACGTGCGCTTCGAGCCGTCGGGCATGACGAAGAACCCCGACGTGCGCTTCGCCAAGTCGATCGTCGACTACATCTTCCGCTGGATGGCGTCGAAGTTCCTCTCGCCCGAGGCGCAGTTCCGCGCGGGCGTGAACAACCGCGACGAGGTCGATGGAGCCCAAGGCCGAGGTCGAGGTGCCCGCGCCGAAGTCCGCGCCGGCGACCACGGCGCAGGTGAGCCCCACCGGCGCGATCGTCCCGTCGGGCACGCCGTTCGCGGCGATGCAGAACCAGGAAGACGCGCCGCCGTGCACGACCTGCGGGTCGATCATGGTGCGCAGCGGCGCCTGCTACAAGTGCAGCAACTGCGGCACCACCTCGGGTTGCGCGTAGCCTGACAGAAGGCAGCCACGAACGGCACGACGAAGGGCACGAAGTCAATCAATCGGGGAGAGCCCACGGGCTCTCCCCTTTTTCGTTTTCGTGCCGCTTTATGCCTTCGTGGTCCATCGTTTTCGTGTGAACCTTAGTGTCTGAACCCTCGCGTGATCCCCGATTACACGTCCTGTGTCTGAACACCCTTCCAGCCGTCCTCGAACGGTACTGGGGCTACACCTCCTTCCGGCCCGCTCCAGCGCGAAGCCATGGACGCCGTCCTCGCAGGCTCGCGACTCGCTGCTCGTGCTGCCCACGGGCGGCGGCAAGTCGCTGTGCTTCCAGGCGCCCGGCGCTCGTCCGCGAGGGCCTCGCCGTGGTCGTCTCGCCGCTGATCTCGCTGATGAAGGACCAGGTCGACACGCTCGTCGGCAACGGCGTGGCGGCCGCGTACTACAACAGCTCGCTGCCGGCGGACCAGAAGGCCGACGTGGCGCGGGGCCTGCGCGAGGGGCGCTACCGCCTGCTCTACGTCGCGCCGGAGCGGCTGGTCGGGGAGGGCAGCGACTGCGTTCCTCGGCCTCGTGGGCGCGCCGTCCGCTTGAGCTTCATCGCGGTGGACGAGGCGCACTGCATCAGCCAGTGGGGGCACGACTTCCGCCCGGAGTACCGCCAGCTGGCGCAGCTGCGCGAGCGCTGGCCGCAGGTGAGCGCTGCACGCCTACACCGCGACCGCCACCGTCGCGGGTCCGCCGCGACATCGTCGAGCAGCTCGGCCTGCGCAACGCGACCGAGCTGGTCGGCTCGTTCGACCGGCCCAACCTCGTGTACCGCGTGCTGGCGCGCGCGACGCTCAAGAAGCAGATCCTCGACGTGCTCGAGCGCCACCGCGGGCAGGCCGGGCATCATCTACTGCCCGTCGCGCAAGGACGTGGACACGCTGGCGCAGTGGCTGCAGGACACGGGCTGCGCGCGCGCGGCCGTATCACGCCGGCCTCGTCGGACGAGGAGCGGCGCCGCAACCAGGACGCGTTCCTCGAACGAAGAGATCGACCTCGTCGTGGCCACCGTCGCGTTCGGCATGGGCATCGACCGGTCGGACGTCCGCTTCGTGATCCACGCCGGCGCGCCGCAGTCGCTGGAGCACTACCAGCAGGAATCCGGCCGCGCGGGCCGCGACGGCCTCGAGGCCGAGTGCGTGCTGATCACGTCGGGCGCCGACTTCCTCAAGTGGCGCATGATGCTCGAGAAGAACGGCGAGCTGTCCGAGGCCCGCAAGGGCCTGCTGCGCGACATCGAGCGCTACGCCGCGAGCGTCGGCTGCCGCCACAAGCGCCTCGTGAGCTATTTCGGCGAAGTCGTTCGACAAGGACGACTGCGGCGCCTGCGACTACTGCCTGGGCGAGCTCGAGTCGGTCACCGACGCCGTGACCGCTGGCGCGCAAGATCCTCTCGTGCGTGGCGCGCGTGGGCCAGCGCTTCGGCGCCGCGCACGTGACCAACGTGCTGCGCGGCAGCGACAGCGAGCAGGTGCGCGCGCGCGGCCATCACGACGCTGACCGTGTTCGGCCTGCTGAACGACGCCACCATCGACGAGACTGCGCGGCTACATCGACCAGCTGCTCGCCCACGGGCTGCTGCAGCAGGCCGGCGATGAATATCCGGTCCTGCAGCTCACGCAGGAGGGCGCTGGACCTGCTGAAGGACGCCGGCGCGCAGCCCGGCCTGACGCTGGCGCGGCAGCAGCGGCCCGACAAGACGCGCGCTGCCCAAGCGGGCGCGCGTCGAGACGGAGTCGTGGGACGGCGTCGACCGCGATCTGTTCGAGCGCCTGCGCGCCTTCCGCCTCCAGATCGCCCGCGCGCGCGGCGTGCCGCCCTACGTCATCTTCCACGACACGACGCTGCGCGAGCTGGCGCGCCTCAAGCCGGCCACGGTCGACGACCTGCGCCACGTCTACGGCGTCGGCGCGCGCAAGGCCGACGACCTCGGCGCCGCGGTGCTCGAAGTGATTCGCGCCACGGCATAGAAATCATACACAGATTTCGCAGATCACGCAGATTCGGATCCAGAGACCGCGGACGCTGAGGCGGGGGCCCGCCGCGGGCCTCGTGCATCTGTGTCATCTGCGTCATCTGTGGATGACTTCCCGCGCCGCGGTCGAACAGGCCATCCGCCACGATATACAATGCCGCAGGCGCCTCGATGACCAGACAGTACTGCCACATCGGTTCCCGCACGATCGCGTATCTCGACTCGGCGCCCGGCAACACCGCGCTGCGCGCCTACGTCCTGCTGCACGCGTTTCCCCTCGGGGCCGGCATGTGGGAGCCGCAGATGCGCGCCATCCCCACGGGCTGGCGCCTCATCACGCTGGACCTGCGCGGCTTCGGCGGGTCCACCACCGAGGTCCGGATTCGATCGCGCGCCGTGGGAATGGAAGACTACGCCGCGGACGTCGTCGATCTGCTCGAGGAACTGTCCATCACGCGCGCGGTGATCGGCGGCCTGTCGATGGGCGGCTACGCGGCGTTCGCCGCTCCTGCGCAGCGCGCCCGGAACTGGTCGAGGCGCTCGTGCTGGCCGACACGCGCGCCGGCGCCGATTCACCCGAGGGCCGCGCCAACCGCCGCAACATGCTGGCCCTGGTCGACCGCGAAGGCCCGTCGGGCGTGGCGCGCGAGATGATGCCGAAGCTGCTCGGCCGCACCACGCGCGAGACCAACGCCAGCATGGAGCCGACCGTGCGCCGCCTGATCAAGCAGCAGTCGCCCGTGGCGATTCGCGGCGCGATCCTGCGGATGATGCACCGGCCCGACTCGACGCCGGACCTCGCCGCGATCCGCGTGCCCACCCTCGTGATCGTCGGCGAGGAGGACGAACTGACGCCCGTGGCGGAGTCGCGAGCGCATGGCCGCCGCGATTCCCGGGCGCGCAGCTCGTCGTCATCCCGGCGGCCGGCCACCTGTCCAACCTCGAGCAGCCCGACGCCTTCAACCGCGCTCTTACCGGCTTCCTGGCTTCCCTGCCCGCATGATGCGACCACGCCCTCGGCGCGCGCTCGTCGGTGTGGCCCTCGTCGTGGCGATGACCGTCGCTGTCGTCCGCGCAGGATCCCGCGCCGCCGCCCGTCGACGCCCTGCACCGGCCCTTCGACCAGATTCTCGACCTCTACGTCCGCGACGGGCTCGTCTACTACAACGCGCTCAAGCAGGAGCGCGCGCGATTCGACGCCTACCTGCAGTCGCTGTCCGCGGTCACGGCGGAGACGATCGGCCGCTGGCCGCGCGACCAGCAACTCGCGTACTGGATCAACGCCTACAACGCGTTCGTCCTCGAGGCGGTGATCGATCACTATCCCATTCGCGGCCGCGCGCCGGAGTACCCGGCCAACAGCCTGCGGCAGGTCCCCGGCGTCTTCGAGCGCCAGGTCTTTCGCGCCGGCGGACGCGCCGCTCACCCTCGATGCCCTCGAGAAGAACGTGATCGCCGGCTTCGGCGACGCCGCGCGCGGTGCTCGCCCTCGGGCGCGGCGCCCTCGGCGGCGCGCCGCCTCAAGAGCGAGGCCTACACGTCGGCCAGGCTCGACGCGCAGTTGAACGAGATGGCGCGGGAGGTCATCGACCGGCGCGAGCTCGTCAAGGTCGACATCCCCGCCAACCAGTTGAGCGTGAGCGCCATGTTCTCGTGGCGCGAATCGGTCTTCACGGTGTGGGCCGACCAGGCGCCCGCGACCTACGCGGCGCGCAGCCCGCTCGAGCGCGCGGTGCTCGCCTTGATCGACCCGGTGCTCGTGCCGGCGGAAGCGGCGTTCCTGCGGAAGAACCAGTTCCAGATGGTCTTTCACGACTTCGACTGGCGGCTGAACGATCTCACGGGACGGTAGCTCGAGTTCAAAGTTCAGTCAAGATGGATCTTGGATTGAAGGGGAAAGTCGCCATCGTCACCGGCGGCAGCCGCGGATTGGGGCTGGCGGCGGCCGAGGCGCTGGTGCGCGAGGGCGCGCACGTGGTGGTGTGCGCCAGGGGCGCCGAGGCGCTGAACGTGGCGGTGGACGGGACTGCGCGCCCACGCGGCGTCGCCCGCGCACGTGGTGGGCGAGGTGGCCGACGTCTCCACCGAAGAGGGCGTCGCGCGCGTGATCGACACGGCCGTGGGCCGCTTCGGTCAGCTCGACGTGCTGGTGAACAACGTGGGCCTGGGCAAGGGCGCCGACCTCGAGACCACCAGCGACGCCGAGTGGCAGGAGGCGTTCGACCAGACCCTGTTTCCCGTGATCCGCGCGTCGCGCCTGGCCGTGCCGCACATGCGCCGCCAGGGCGGCGGCGCCATCGTCATCGTCTCGTCGATCTTCGGCCGCGAGGCCGGCGGCCGCATGACCTACAACGCGGTGAAGGCCGCCGAGATCAGCCTCACCAAGTCCCTCGCGCAGCAGCTGGCGAAGGATCAGATCCGCGTGTGTCGCGTGGCGCCCGGTTCGATTCTCATTCCCGGGCGGATCGTGGTGGAAGCGCCAGCAGGCCGACCCGAAAGGCATCGCCGAGTTCATCTCGCGCGAGCTGCCGTTCGGCCGCTTCGGCCGGCCCGAGGAAGTGGGGGACGTCGATCGCCTTCCTCGCCTCGCCGCGCGCCAGCTGGATCAGCGGCACCACCGTCGTCGTGGACGGGTGCCAGTCCCGGATGTTCTAGGCCTTCTCCCTGAAGCTGAACCAGTAGCACCGGCAGCCCCAGCAGGACGACGCCGAACGTGATCGACGTCCAGAGCGGGTCCGTGATCGAGCGCGTTGACCACCAGGTAGACCGCCGCCGCGATGAAGACCGCCGGCACGTAGGGATACCCCACCACGCGATACGGGCGATTGAGGTGCGGCTGCGACTTGCGCAGCCGGTAGATGGCGGCCACGCTCAGCGCGTAGAAGGGCCACATCGCCAGCACGAACGTGTCGGTGAGCTGCTCGAACGTCTGCGTCATCACCATCGCCACGCCCAGCACCGACGCCACCGTGATGGCCACCCACGGCGTGTGCCAGGTCGGGTGCACCGCGGCGATCGGCGCGAAGAGCAGCTTGTCGTCGGCCATCGCGAAGAAGATGCGCGGCGAGGCCAGCATGCTGCCCATCAGCGAGCCGAACGTCGAGATCATCACCACCACCGACACGAACGACGCGCCCCACGGCCCGAAGATGGCGCTCATGGTGTCGGCGGCGATCAGCTTGGACGACTTCATCTGCTCGATGGGCGATCACGTAGAGATAGGCGAGGTTCGACAGCAGGTAGATGCGCGATGATGAGGATGGTCCCGATGATGATCGCGCGCGGGAGGTTGCGCTGTGGGTCCTTGACCTCGCCGCTGGCGAAGGTCAGGTCGGCGAAGCCGTCGTAGGCCCACATCACCGAGATCGAGCGACAGGCCGAACAGCCCCGCGTCAACGGTGCCGCCCGACCGACGACAGGTGCGACCAGCTGCCGCCGTGCACCGCCGCCCGAGCAGGAGCGAGGCGCCCACCAGCAGCGCCAGCGCGCCGAACTTGGTGATGGTGGAGAGGCCGGCGAACAGCGCGCCGAACTGGACGCCGACGATGTTGGTGACGCCGGCGAAGATGATGGCCCCCGCGGCGAGATAGTCGGCCCACGCGGGATGCGCGATCGGGTCGAGGCCGAAGACCCGCATGAAGGTACTCGCCGAACACCGACGAGATGCCGCCGAGCGCCGCGGCGCGGATGAGCACCAGCTGCGCCCACCCGTAGAGAAACGCCGTAGGGCCGTCCCCAGCCCTCGCGCAGGTAGACATACATGCCGCCGGTCTCGGGCATCGCCGCCGACAGCTCCGCGAACGCCAGCGCGCCGCAGAGGACGATGACGCCGCCGAGCGACCCAGACGGCCAGCATCATCATGGGTTCGGGGACGCGGGTGGCGATCCCGGCGGGGGTGCGGAAGATGCCGCCGCCGATCGTGATGCCAATCACGAGGCCGATCGAACTCCATGAGGCCGAGCCTGCGGACGAGAGTAGCCATGGTGGGCGATAGTATCCGACCCCTCCACGCCCACCAAACCGGCGCTTCCCTTCCTCTTCGCCTTTCGCTGTTTAATCGTGTAGCATTGCACACGATTACCCATGGCGTCAGACCCGTCGACGCTCCTGGCCCGGCGAGGCCAGGAACACAAGCAAATCGCCCTTCAGAACGCCCTGCAGGTCCTGGCGTCCGGGACCCACGTGGACCGTCCCGACACGCCGGACGAGGTCGTCACGGCGGTGCGCCGGCTGCCGCCGGTCGAGGCCGTCTACGCGCCGTATCCCGGCGGGCTCGACCCGCGCCTGCAGGCAGGCCCTCGAGGCGCGCGGCGCCACGGCAGCTCTACATCGCACCAGGCCGAGGCCATACGCGCACGTCGCCGCCGGCCGCAACGTCGTCGTCACGACGCCCACGGCGTCGGGCAAGACGCTCTGCTACAACCTGCCGGTGCTGCAACGCATCCTGAAGGATCCGTCGACGCGCGCGCTGTACCTGTTCCCGACCAAGGCGCTCGCGCAGGACCAGATGGCGGAGCTGCACGAGCTCGGTGGGCGCGATTGGCGACGTGCCGGCGGCGAGCCGATCGGCGTCCACACCTACGACGGCGACACGCCGGCCGGACGCGCGCCGCACGATCCGCGCGCGCGCGCACATCGTGCTCAGCAATCCCGACATGCTGCACTCGGGCATCCTGCCGCACCATCCCCGGTGGGCGAAGCTCTTCGAGAACCTCAAGTTCATCGTCATCGACGAGCTGCACGCGTATCGCGGCGTGTTCGGCAGCCACCTGTCCAACGTGCTGCGCCGGCTGCAGCGCATCTGCCGGCACTACGGATCGAATCCGCAGTTCATCTGCTCGTCGGCGACCATCGCCAATCCCGCGCGAGCTGGCGGAGCGCCTGGCCGAGCGGCCGTTCGAGCTGGTGGACAAGAGCGGCGCGCCGCGCGGCGAGAAGTTCTTCGTCTTCGTGAACCCGCCGGTGGTGAACCGCGAGCTCGGCATCCGCCGGCTCGTACCTGGCCGAGGCGCGGCGCGTGGCGGGTGAGTTCCTGCGGCGCAACCTGCAGGTCATCGTCTTCGCGCAGAGCCGCCTGGCCACCGAGATCCTCACGACGTACCTGAAGGAGGATTTCGAGGACGTGCCCGGGATGCCCGAGCGCATCCGCGGCTATCGCGGCGGCTACCTGCCGCTGCGCCGGCGCGAGATCGAGAAGGGGCTGCGCGACGGGGCAGGTGCGCGGCGTGGTCTCGACCAACGCGCTCGAACTCGGCATCGACATCGGCGCCCTGGACGTGTGCGTGATGGCCGGCTATCCCGGGACCATCGCCGCCACGTGGCAGCGCGCGGGCCGCGCCGGCCGCCGGCCGGGCCGCTCGGCGGCGGTGATGGTGGCGTCAGCAGCGCGCCGCTGGATCAGTTCGTCGTCGCGGCACCCGTCGTACTTCTTCGACGCGTCGCCCGAACACGCGCTCATCAATCCCGGACAACCTGCACATCCTCGTGGACCACGTGAAGTGCGCGGCGTTCGAGCTGCCGTTCACGCACCGAGGAGTCGTACGGGCAGGTCAACGTGCAGGAGGTGCTCGGCGTGCTCGCAGGAGCAGGGCCTCGTGCATCGCTCGCGGCGGCGACGCCGGACGACGGGCGAGGGCGGGCAGTGGAACTGGACGAGCGAGTCGTATCCCGCCGACGCGGTGAGCCTGCGCTCGATCTCGTCGGACAACTTCGTGATCGTCGACAGTCCGACGGCGCCACGGTGATCGGCGAGACCGACTTCACGAGCGCGCCCGTCCACCCTGCACCCCAAGGCCATCTACATCGTGGAGGGCCGGCTGTTCCAGGTGGAGGAGCTGGACTTCGAGGGACGCAAGGCCTTCGTGCGCGCCGGTGGACTGCGACTACTACACCGACGCGATCGACTACACGCAGGTGACGATCCTCGATCGCTTCGCCGCGGACGCAGGCGCAGGTGGCGATGCACGGCGAGGTGCACGTCGTGTCGCGCGTGGTCGGGCTTCAAGAAGATCAAGTTCTACACGAACGAGAACGTCGGGTCGGGCGAGCTGGACCTGCCCGAGCAGCAGATGCACACGACGTCCTACTGGCTGGAAGTGCCGGACGCCGTGATGAACGCGCTGCCGTATGCGGCCGACGATCGCCGCGACGGCGTCGTCGGGCCTGGCGTTTGCGATGAAGCACGTGGCGCAGCTGCTGCTGATGTGCGACGAGCGCGACCTCGGCCTGTCGGTGAACACCGGGGAGGACAGACGGGTCTATTTTCCGGCGGGGGCGCTCCGGAAAATAGACCCGACTATTTCTTCCGCGCGCATCTTCATCTACGACGCGTATCCCGGCGGCATCGGGTTCAGCGCGCCGCTCTTCGAGATGCACCGCGACTTGCTTCGCGCACGCACGCGCTCATCACCGGGTGCGACTGCGAGAACGGCTGCCCGACCTGCGTGGGGCCGGTGGGGCAGACGGGCCCGCTGGCCAAGACCGTGGCGCTGCGCCTGTTGCAGCACTCTCGATCGAGGCGCGTGCTGCCGGCGGGCGATGCCGACTGCCGCCGGCACTGAGCTGCGGCGGACGAGGTGCCGTTCTAGGGCGATGGCCTCGACCCTCCACGATCGGCTGCGAGGCATCGTCCAGGGCACGCGCCCGGCGGTGCCAGTTGTCGCGCCCGACGCGGCTGGACGGCTCGGCCAGCACTTCTGCCCAGGCCGCAATGGCATGCGGACCGTTCCGCGCCGGCGTCTGGCGGCCCGCGCGCGCGCGGCGGCCGCGGTGCTTGGCGGCACGGTGACCGAGCGGCCCGACGGCGTGATCATCGTCGTCGATCGCGAGTATCCCGCGGACGCCCTGCACGGCCGCACGCCGATCCGCCAGATCGTCGAGACGCATCCGCGAGGGCCGCGAGGCCTGCGAGTTGTTCGGCCGCGCATGGCCGTGCAGCGGCCTGCGCGGGGCCGACTGGGTCGACGCGCGCCTACTGTTCCTCGACCTCGAGACCACGGGCCTCGCCGGCGGCGCCGGCACGCAGGCGTTTCTCGTGGGATGCGCGTTCCTCGAGGGCTCGTCGATTCGCGTCCGGCAGTTCGTCATGCCGGGCTTCGAGCACGAACGCGCGCTGCTGGCCGACGTGGCCACGTTCGCGCGCGAGCACGGCGCGCTGGTCACGTTCAACGGCCGCACGTTCGACGTCCCGCTGATCGAGACGCGCTACCTGTTCCACCGCGTGGCCGTTCCCGCTCGACGGCGTGCCCCACCTCGACATGCTGCATGCCTCGCGTCGCCTGTGGCGCGCGCGGCCGGCCACCGCGGGTCCGGATCCGGATGCTGGAAGTTGCTCGCTCGGCGTCCTCGAGAAGCACTTGTCGGGCGTGCACCGGGTCGGCGACGTGCCCGGGTTCGAGATCCCCGCGCGCTACTTCCAGTTCGTGCGCGACGGCGACGCGCGGCCGCTCGAAGCCGTGCTCGAGCACAACCGCCTCGACCTCGTGTCGCTGGCCGCCGTGATGGCGCGCGTCATCGCCGCTCGTCGACCGCGGGCCGTCCGCGACGACGACGCCGCAGGAATGCCTGGGGCTGGCGCGGCTCTACGAGCGCATGGGGCACGGGGACAATGCGGAGGCCGCGCTGCTGCATGCGATCGAGCAGGCCGCGCGCGTGGGGTCGGAGCCCGAGACGCATGGCGACGCGCTGCGCCGCCTGGCGTGGCTGCGCCGGAGGGACGGGCGCGTGCACGAAGCCGCGGATGCGTGGCAGACAGTGGCCAAGTTGCCGCGGTGCCCAGGCGTGCTGCGGCGCGAGGCGCGCGAGGCACTCGCGATCTACCACGAGCACCGCTCGCGCGACCTGGGCGCGGCGCGCGAGCTGGTGCTTGACGTCTTGCGGGACGATACGGCCGGGCGCCGCCGCGAGGCGGCCGAGCACCGCCTGCAGCGGCTCGAGAAGAAGATCGCCGTACGTGAACAGGGCGGCCTGATAGCCGCCCTGGATGATGC
The DNA here is from genome assembly GCA_963839865.1 of uncultured Acidobacteriota bacterium. Taxonomy (GTDB): domain Bacteria; phylum Acidobacteriota; class Vicinamibacteria; order Vicinamibacterales; family UBA2999; genus 12-FULL-67-14b. The sequence continues at coordinate 11,098 of CAWIWS010000028.1, read as the reverse complement.
CCGAGACTAGAGACGCCGGCGCTTAGCTCGGCTTCTTGACGGCCTTCTTGGCCTTGGTTTCCTTGGCCGTCTTGTCCGCGGCCTTGCGCTGTTCGACGGTCTGCGCGCCGAACTTCTTGGTGAACCGCGTGATGCGCCCTTCGGTATCGAGCAGCTTCTGGCGGCCCGTGAAGAACGGGTGGCAGTTCGAGCAGATGTCGAGGTGCAGGTCCTTGGCGACCGACTTGGTCTTCCACGTCGCGCCGCACGCGCAGTGGACGGTGACTTCCTTGTATTCGGGGTGGATATCTGGCTTCATCTGGGTGCGTCCTTTCGCCGGATCCGGGGCGGTATGGCCCACTTTCCGGCACGCATAACAAACCTCAAGCTTACCCCAAGGGGCCCCAGACCCCCAAGTCCCTAAGCCCCTAAGCCCTAGCCCTAAGTCCCTGCAGCGTCAGAACTTCGGCTGCTGCTGCGTGAGGCAGTGAATGGCGCCGAGGCCCCAGATGAGCGCGCGGCAGTCCACGCCGATGACCCGGCGGCGGGGCAGCCGCTGCTTGCAGGGCCTTCGAGCGCCTGGCGATCGCGCGCGGCCTGGCCGAACGTGGGCACCAGCAGCGCGCCGTTGACGAAGTAGAAATTCACGTACGTGGCCGGCAGCCGCTGGCCCGTCGTGCGACACCGCGCGCGGCATCGGCAGTTCGACGATGTCGAACGGCCGGCCGCAGGCGTCGCGCGCCTTCGCGAGCGCGCGCCGGTTCGTCCTGCAGCACCTGGTAGTTCGCGTCGCGCGGGTCGCGCTCGATGCCGATCGACGATCGTGCGCGCGATCGATGAACCGCGCGAGGTCGTCGACGTGCCCGTCGGTGTCGTCGCCCTCGATGCCCTCGCCGAGCCACACGACGTGCCGCTGCCCGTAGTACGCGCGGAGGTACCGCTCGATCTCGACGCTGCGACAGGTGCGGGATTGCGGTTCCTGTTGAGCAGGCACGAGGTCGTGGTGAGGACGGTGCCCTCGCCGTTGAAGTCCACGGCGCCGCCCTCCATCACGATGCCGGGATGGAACACGGGCAGGCCGAGCTCCGCGCGCCACCCGCGTCGGCACCGCATCGTCCGCGTCGTACGGCGGGTACTTGCCGCCCCAGGCGTTGAAGCCCCAGTCGACGATGGCGGCGTCGATGCGGCCGCGACGGCTGCGCAGCACGAACGCCGGGCCGTGGTCGCGGGTCCAGCACTCGTTGGTGGGGATGTGGTGGAAGACCACGCGGCGCAGCGGGACGCCTGCGCGCGCGGAGCGTACTCGCGCACGATGCGCTCGTAGTTGTCGTTGGGGACGTTGAGGTGCACCGGCTCGTGCGCGCGCGATGACGCCGATGAGCCGCGGCGATGTCCTCGATGGCCGTGTGATACCGCCCGGGGAACGAGATGCCCTCGGGCCGCGGCCAGCTAATCCAGGTGCCTGCGTGCGGCGTCCACTCCGGCGGAAAGGAGAAGCCGTGCTCGGCGGGCGTGCCCGGCGAGCGTGCGCGCGGTTCGCCGCGCCTTCGACGTCACGCGGCCGGTCCTAGTCGCTGAACCGCTTGGTGAGGTCGCCGTAGGCGTCGATGCGGCGATCGCGCAGGAACGGCCAGTGCGTGCGGCTGAACTCCACGCTGCGCGAGGTCGCAGTCCGCACCATCACGGCTTCCTTGTCGACCGGCGCCGCGCGCTCACGACCTGGCCGTCGGGCGCGACGATGAACGACTGGCCCCAGAACTCGATGCCGTCCTTGTTCACCGGCTTGCCGTTGGTGTCCGCGCACCAGCTCGTGGCCGATGCGGTTGGGCACGCACACGTAGCAGCCGTTGGCCACGGCGTGGCTGCGCTGGATCACTTCCCACGCGTCGTGCTGCGCGTCGCCGTATTGCTTCTTCTCGGACGGGTGCCAGCCGATGGCGGTGGGGTAGAAGAGGATCTCGGCGCCCTGCATGCGCCGTGAGGCGCGCGCCCTCGGGGAACCACTGGTCCCAGCAGACGAGCACGCCGATCGTCGCGTGCTGCGTCTTCCACGCGCGGAAGCCCGTGTCGCCCGGCGTGAAGTAGAACTTCTCGTAGAAGAGCGGGTCGTCGGGGATGTGCATCTTGCGGTAGATGCCCAGCAGCGCGCCGTCGGCGTCGATGACGGCCGCGGTGTTGTGGTACAGCCCGGCCGCGCGCTTCTCGAACAGCGACGCGACGATCGACGACGCTGTGCTTCTTCGCCAGCGCCGAGAAGCGCGTCGGTGGAGGGCCCGGGAATGCGTCTCGGCCAGGGCGAAGAAGCGGTGGTCCTCGCTCTGGCAGAAGTACTGGCGAGCGGAACAGCTCCTGCGTGCAGACGATCTGCGCGCCCTTCTTGAGGGCGCGCTCGACGAGCGCCAGTTGCCGCGCCATGTTGGCCTTGGGATCGTCGACGCAGGCCATCTGGGTGATGCCGACTTTGACGGTGGTGGATGCGGACATGGCGGTAACTCCCACTTATAGCACGGCGATTGCCCTCGGCGCGCGACCTCGGGTTACAGTCATGAGCGCACGTTTTGTGTTCGTTCACCCAAGGAGAGCCCCACGATGACACGCACGTTCACTCTGGTTACGGCCTTCGCGCTGCTGGCGGGTCCAGCCTTCGCGCAGGGCGGCGGGATGCAGATGCCCCCGCAGAAGATCACGCTGGCTGCCGGCCTCAGTCCGCAGCTACGAAGGCGTCAAGCGCAACCTCACCGACATGGCCGAGAAGACCCCGGACGCCGTGTTCGAATTCAAGCCGACGCCCGAGCAGCGCAGCTTCGGCCAGATCTTCGCCCACGTCGCCAACTCGCAGTACGGCTCGTGCGCGGCGGCGCAGGGCATCGCCAACCCGAACCAGGGGAAGAACCTCGAAGAGCTGCTGAAGACGAAGGCGGAATTCGTGAAGGCGCTGGCCGACTCGTTCGCGGTGTGCGACGCGGCGTTCAAGATGCTGACCGACGCCAACGCGGTGGAGATGGTCAAGCAGGGACAGAACGAAGTGGCCCGCGGCTCGATCCTTGCCGGCGTGATCGGCCACGACAACGAGCTCTACGGCACGGGCGCCGTCTACATGCGCCTGAAGGGCCTCGTGCCCCCGTCCACCGAGCGCATGCAGCAGATGCGGCGGCCGGGACAGTAGCAACTTAGGGCTTGGGGCTTGGGGGCTTGGGGGCTTGCACGACCCGAGCCCTAAGTCCCTAAGCCCCTAGGTCCCTAAGGCCTCAAGCTTCACTTCTGCATCGCCGCCAGGAACTCCGCGTTCGTCTTGGTCTTGCTCATCTTCGACAGCAGCAGTTCCATCGCCTCCACCGGCGACAGCGGCGTGAGCACGCGGCGCAGCACGTAGACGCGCTGCAGGTCTTCCTTCGGGAGGAGCATCTCCTCCTTGCGGGTGCCGCTCTTCTGGATGTCGATGGCTCGGGAAGACGCGCCGGTCGGCGAGCTTGCGATCGAGGTGCACTTCCATGTTGCCGGTGCCCTTGAACTCCTCGAAGATCACTTCGTCCATGCGCGAGCCGGTGTCGACGAGCGCCGTCGCGACGATCGTCAGCGACCCGCCCTGCTCGATGTTGCGCGCCGCGCCGAAGAAGCGCTTGGGGCGCTGCAGCGCGTTGCTGTCGACGCCGCCCGAGAGCACCTTGCCCGACGTCGGGCACGATCGTGTTGTAGGCGCGCGCGAGGCGCGTGATCGAGTCGAGCAGGATGACGACGTCCTTCTTGTGCTCGACGAGGCGCTTGGCCTTCTCGATGACCATCTCGGCCACCTGCACGTGGCGCTGCGCCGGCTCGTCGAACGTGGACGAGATGACCTCGCCCTTCACCGAGCGCTGCATGTCGGTCACTTCCTCCGGCCGCTCGTCGATGAGCAGCACGATCAGGTAGACCTCGGGGTGGTTGGTCGGTGATCGCGTTGGCGATCGACTGCAGCAGCATCGTCTTGCCGGTGCGCGGCGGCGCGACGATGAGGCCGCGCTGGCCCTTGCCGAGCGGCGTCATCAGGTCCATCACGCGCGTCGAGAGGTTCTCGGGGTCGGCCTCGAGGCGGATGTGCTCCTGCGGGTAGAGCGGCGTCAGGTTCTCGAAGAAGACGCGCTCCTTGCCGCGGTTCGGCGGCTCGAAGTTGATCGCCTCGACCTTGATCAGCGCGAAGTAGCGTTCGCCCTCCTTGGGGGAGCGGATCTGCCCCGCGACCGTGTCGCCGGTGTGCAGGTCGAACTTGCGGATTTGGGAGGGGGAGACGTAGATGTCGTCGGGGCCGGCGAGGTAGTTGTAGTCCGGGGCGCGCAGGAAGCCGAAGCCGTCGGGCAGCACCTCCAGCACGCCTTCCGAGAAGATGAGCCCGGCCTTCTCGGCCCGGGCGCGGAGGATCTCGAAGATCAACTCCTGCTTGCGCATGCCGGTGGCCCCGGGGATCTCCATGTCGCGCGCGATCTTGGTGAGCGCGGTGACGCCGAGTTCCTTGAGGGTCGACAGGTCGAGCGTGGTGGATTCGGGGGCGGGGACGCCGACGGGGGCTACGGCTGTGTCAGCAGCCTTGCGATCATCGTCCACAGTTCATCCAATCCTTCACCGGTTTGCGCCGAGACAGGCGTGACCGGTCCTGAGTACATCCGTTCCAGTTCCCTGAGATGACGCTGGCGTTCGGCCCGCGTCAGTTTGTCCAGCTTGGTGGCCACCACGTGGCGCTCCACGCCCAGGCGGCCCAGCCAGTTCCATGCGCTCCGGTCGGCGTCGAGCCCCGGATGGCGGCTGTCCACGAGGACGAACACGCCGCGGAAGGGGCTGGCCTGGGAATAGATCGGGTCTATTTTCCTCGGACCCCTCCGAAAAATAGACCCGATCATTTCCCGACCCGGTCCCCGAAGTACTCCGCCGCCAGCTGGTCGAATTCCTCGCGCGCCTTGTCGCCGCCGCGCGCGTAGCCGTAGCCCGGGAGATCCACCAGGAAGAACGGCGGCCGGCCTTCCGCCGCCACGCGATAGAAATTGGCCAGGCGCGTCTTGCCCGGCGCGGCGCTCGTGCGCGCCAGCTTCTGGCGCACCAGCGCGTTGATCAACGTCGACTTGCCGACGTTGGAGCGGCCGACCATGGCCAGCTCCGGCAGGCCGTCCTTCGGAAAACCCGCGGCCCCCGCCGCGCTGGTGACGAACTCGGATGCGACCTTCACTCAGTGCGTAATCGCGTCCGAGGACTCCGCGATGTCGCCCCCATCCGGGGACGGCGGAATCGGCGTGAGCGGGCCCGTCAGCGCAATCTTCAGCACTTCGTCCATGTGGCTCACCAGGTGGACGTCGAGCACGTCGAGGACGGTCTTCGGGATGTCGGCCAGGTCCTTCTCGTTGTCCTTCGGCACGAGGATGGTCTTGACGCCGGCGCGGTGCGCGGCGAGCAGCTTTTCCTTCAAGCCGCCGATCGGCAGCACCTTGCCGCGCAGCGTGATCTCGCCGGTCATCGCGACGTCGCGGCGGGCGGGAATGTGCGCGAGCGCCGAGATGAGCGCCGTGGCGAGCGTGATGCCGGCCGACGGCCCGTCCTTGGGGATGGCGCCCTCGGGAATGTGGATGTGGACGTCCAGCTTGCGGTTGAAGTCCTTCGCGATGCCGAATTCCTCGGCGCGCGAGCGCACGTAGCTCATCGCGGCCTGCGCGGATTCCTGCATCACGTCGCCGAGCTTGCCGGTGAGCGTGAGGCGCCCGCGGCCCGGCATCAGCGTGGCTTCGGTCACGAGGATCTCGCCGCCGACTTCCGTCCACGCGAGGCCCGTGGCCACGCCGATCTCGTTCTGCTCCTCGGCCAGCGTCGGCCGGTAGCGCGGCACGCCCAGGTACTCCGTGACCTTGTCCGCGGTGATGGCCACGAACGTCGCGGGCGCCCTCGACGACGACCTTGCGGGCGACCTTGCGGCAGATGGAGTTCACTTCCCGCTCGAGGCTGCGGACGCCGGCCTCGCGCGTGTAGCGCTGGATGACGTTCTGCACGGCCTCGTCCGTGAAGGTGATGTTCTTCTCGGTGAGGCCCGTTGCCCTCGACCGCCTTCGGCACGAGGAAGCGCTTGGCGATCTCGACCTTCTCCTGCTCGGTGTAGCCGGCGAGCTGCAGCACTTCCATGCGGTCGCGCAGCGCCTGCGGGATGGTGTGCAGCACGTTGGCCGTGCAGATGAACATCACGTTCGACAGGTCGTACTCGACGTCGAGGTAGTGGTCGAGGAAGGCGTTGTTCTGCTCGGGGTCGAGCACCTCGAGCAGCGCCGCCGACGGGTCGCCGCGGAAGTCCATCGACATCTTGTCGACTTCGTCGAGCAGGAAGACCGGGTTGAGCGAGCCGGCCTTCTTCATCATCTGGATGATCTGGCCGGGGAACGCGCCGATGTAGGTGCGGCGGTGGCCGCGGATCTCGGCCTCGTCACGCACGCCGCCGAGCGACAGCCGCACGAACTTGCGGTTCATCGCGCGCGCGATCGACTTGGCCAGCGAGGTCTTGCCCACGCCGGGAGGGCCGACGAAGGTGAGGATGGTGGCCTTCGGCTTCTTCACCAGCGCGCGGACCGCAGGAACTCGAGGATGCGGTCCTTGATCTTCTCCAGGCCGTAGTGGTCCTCGTTGAGCACCTTCTCGGCGTTCTTGAGGTCGCGGTTCTCCTTGGTCTTCTTGTGCCACGGCACCGCGATGAGCCAGTCGAGGTAGTTGCGCGAGACGGTGGCCTCGGCCGACATCGGCGGCATCGCCTCCAGGCGCTTGAGCTCCTGGATGGCCTTCTCCTCGACGTCCTTGGGCATCCGCGACTGGTCGATCTTCTTCTTCAGGTCGTCGACCTCGTTGCCCTTCTCGTCCTTGCGGCCCAGTTCCTTCTGGATCGCCTTCATCTTCTCGTTGAGGTAGTACTCCTTCTGCGCCTTCTCCATCTGCTTCTTCACGCGAGACTGGATGCGGCGGTCGACCTGGAGCTTGTCGACTTCGGCTTCGAGGATGCCGGCGATGCGGTTGAGGCGTTCGAGGGGCGAGACGATCTCGAGCAGGTTCTGCTTCTCGTCGATGCCGACGAGCAGGTGCGCGGCGATGGTGTCGGCCAGCTTGCCCGGGTCGTCCACGCGGACGGCGGCGATCATCGCGTCGTAGTGCAGGTTGTTCGAGAGCTTCACGTACTGCTCGAACAGCGTCACCACGCGGCTCATCGTCTGCTCGACGTCGCCGGCGGCGTCCTTCTGCCGCTGCAGCACCTTGCACGACGACGCGGTAGAAGCCCTTGTCTTCCTTCCACTCGATGACGCGCGCGCGATCGACGCCCTCGACCAGCACCTTGATGTTGCCGTCGGGCAGCTTGAGGCTCTGCACCACGTTGGCCACGCAGCCCATGGTGAAGATGTCCTCGGCCTTCGGGTCGTCGGTCGACGCGTCGTGCTGCGCCGCCAGGAAGACCCGCTTGTCCTTGCCGAGCGCGTGCTCGAGCGCGCGGATCGACGAGGGCCGGCCGATCACGAACGGCATCATCATGTGCGGAAAGACGACGACGTCGCGGAGCGGAACGATGGGGAGCGTTTCGTAGACTTCGATCATAGGAGATCTCAGATCAGCTATCTGGGCTCGGGATCCGAGGACTCACGGAACTTGCGGTTGGTGACAGGCTTCACGACCTTGGGCGTCTCGTTCCCGAGGTCCCGAGCCTCACGATTCGTCCTAGCCGGCCTTTTCGATCACTTCGAGGCCGGCGTTCTTGCTGACGCACCATCTCGCGGGTGATCACGACTCGCGGGCCTTCTTCTGGCCGGGCATCTGATACATGAGGTCCAGCATCAGGTCCTCGATGATCATCCGCAGGCCGCGGGCGCCGATCTTGCGGGCCAGCGCCATCTCGGCGATCGCTTCCAGGCGTCGTCCGTGAAGCGCAGCTTGACGTTCTCGTACTCGAAGAGCTTCTGGTACTGCCGCGTGATGGCGTTGCGCGGCTGCGTGAGGATCTGGACGAGCGCCGGCCGGTCGAGCTCGTGCAGCGTGCCCATCACCGGCAGGCGGCCGACGAACTCGGGGATCAGGCCGAAGCGGATCAGGTCCTGGGGCTCGGCCTGCTCGAGCACCGTGCCGACGTCGCGGTTCTTGTTCGACTTGATGTCGGCCTTGAAGCCGAGCGTCTTCTTGCCGATGCGCCGCTCCACCACCTTCTCGAGGCCGACGAAGGCGCCGCCGCAGATGAAGAGGATGTTCGTCGTGTCGATCTGGAAGAACTCCTGGTGCGGGTGCTTGCGCCCGCCCTGCGGCGGCACGTTGGCCACCGTGCCTTCCAGGATCTTCAGCAGCGCCTGCTGCACGCCCTCGCCCGACACGTCGCGCGTGATCGACGGGTTCTCGTCCTTGCGGCCGATCTTGTCGATCTCGTCGATGTAGACGATGCCCTGCTGGCACTTCTCGATGTCGCCGCCGGCGGCCTGCAGGAGCTTGAGGATGATGTTCTCGACGTCCTCGCCGACGTAGCCCGCTTCGGTGAGCGTGGTCGCGTCGACGATCGTGAACGGCACCGACAGCAGCTTGGCCAGCGTCTGCGCGAGCAGCGTCTTGCCGGTGCCGGTGGGGCCGATCAGCAGGATGTTGGACTTGGTGAGCTCGACGTCGTTGCGGCTGCGCGGCTGCTTCTGGATTTCCAGCCGCTTGTAGTGGTTGTAGACCGCGACGGCCAGCTTCTTCTTGGTGAGTTCCTGGCCGATGACGTACTCGTCGAGGAACTTCTTGATCTCGGGCGGCGCCGGCAGGGAGGTGCGCACCCCGCGGTTGTCGAACCGGTTGTCGTCGGCGATGATGTCGTTGCACACCTCGACGCATTCATCGCAGATGAATACCGTCGGGCCGGCAATGAGCTTCCGGACGTCGTTCTGGTCTTTGTTGCAGAACGAGCAGCGCAGAATCTCGCCGCCGCTTTCGCCGTTCTTTTTCACCATAGGCGTAGGGAACCGGTTCCCTTCGATTCTACACCCGTTTCCGAATGACGTCGTCAATAATTCCGTATTCCTTGCCCTGGTCCGCCGACATGATGTAGTCGCGTTCCGTGTCGTCCTGGATCCGCTTGATGTCCTGGCCCGTGTGCTTCACCAGGATCTCGTTGATCCGCTCGCGCATGCGCAGGATTTCCTTGGCCGCCAGGTCGATGTCCGTGGCCTGGCCGCCGAGCCCCGACATCCACGGCTGGTGGATCAGGATGCGCGAGTTGGGCAGCGAGAAGCGCTTGCCCTTGGTGCCCGCCGCCAGCAGCACCGCCGCGATCGACGCCGCCTGCCCGATGCAGTACGTCTGCACGTCCGGCCGGATGAACTGCATCGTGTCGTAGATGGCGAACCCGGCGGTGATCGACCCGCCGGGGCTGTTGATGTACAGCAGGATGTCCTTGTCGGGATCCTCGGCCTCGAGGAACAGCATCTGCGCGATGGCGAGATTGGCCACCCTGTCGTCGATCGGCGTGCCGATGAAGATGATGTTGTCCTTCAGCAGGCGCGAAAAGATGTCGTACGCGCGTTCGCCGCGGTTGGTCTGTTCGACCACCATGGGCACGAGCTGTTGTGAGGCACTCCGTCATCGCATGCGTGTCTTCGCTGACAACCGAGCTGCATCCGAACGCTGGACCCTTCATCGGCACGAGCTTAGCTTTACGGCCGAGGCCGCAGGCGACGGCCTTCTCGCGCCGCAGCCCCGCCGCGAGCCGGCCCAGCTCGCCGTCTTTCTGCGAGCCGGGCGCGGATGCTCGCCACCGAGTGGCCGGTCTGCTCGGCGTAGCGCTGCGAGTTCGGCGTCGAGGTCGGCTTCGGTCACGGTGATGTTCTCGCGGCGGGCCACCTGGTCGAGGGCCATCGCCGAACCCACCGCTTCGGTCGCCGGCTCGCGCTGGCCTTCGCGGAACGCGGCCCAGTCGATGTTGGCCTGGCGCGGGTCGATGCGCTGATCCATCAGCCGCCGCGCGAAATCCTCGCAGGCGGCGATCGATCTCGCGATCGATGAGCGACGCCGGGCACGGGGAAGGGCACGCGCGCGGCGAGCTGCTTCAGCACGTCGGTGCGCACCTGGCGTTCCGACGCTTCGGTGGCCTCGCGCTCGAGATCGGCGCGCACGCGGGTGCGGAGCGCGTCGAGCGACTCGAAGTCGCCCAGATCCTTCGCGAGCTCGTCGTCGAGCGTCGGGCACGACGCGCTGCTTGATCTCCTTCAGCGTGACCGTGTAGTCCACCTTGCCGCCCGGCGAGCTCGGGGATCGTGTAGTCCTCGGGTAGGTCATGGTGAAGCTCTTGGTCGCGCCCGTCGCCATGCCGATCACCTCGGCGTCGAAGCCGGGCGGGTTCGACGGCGCGCCGATTCGATCGACACCGTGCTCGTGCTTGTCGACGTCGCGCCTTGACGCCGGCCTTGTCCGTGCCCTGGCGCTCGAGGTCGACGACGACCGTGTGGCCCGCGGCCACGACGCCCGTCTCCACCGGCCTCGAAACGGGCGGCGCGCTCGCGCAGCCGCTCGAGCGCCTGCGCCACGGCCTCGTCTTCGACGACCGTCGGCGGGCGCGCGAAGCTGATGTCGGACGAGGTCGCCCGGATCGAACGGTCGGCACCACGTCGAAGCTCGCCTTGAAGGTGAGCGGCTTGCCTTCCTCGAGGACGCAGGTCCTTGATGTCGGGCGTCTCGACCGGCTCGACGCCGCGCTCGGTGAGCGCATCGTCGACGGCCTTCGACACCAGGTGCTCGGCCACGTCCTGCAGGATCTGCGCCGCGGAAGCGCTGGCGGATCACGCCGGCCGGGCACCTTGCCGGGACGGAACCCGGGCAGCCGCGCCTGGCGCCCGAGCTTGGCGTGCGGCCTGGCTGATGGCCTCGTCGACCACGGTGCTGGGGATCTCGACCGTCAGGTCGCGGCGGGTCTCATTCACTTCTACCATTTCTGATTTCATGGTCGTGGATCTCGGCGTGGCAAACCCCCAGTATAACGCGGGTTTGAGGGTACGTGGAGATTCCATGAGCGGCGGCCGGAGCCGCGAGGCATGGTGCGAAAGGGGGGAGTCGAACCCCCATAGCCTTGCGGCTACCGGATCCTAAGTCCGGCGCGTCTGCCAGTTCCGCCACTTTCGCC
>CAWIWS010000027.1:0-124718 GCA_963839865.1 uncultured Acidobacteriota bacterium | reverse complement strand
TATGCCCGCCGGAGCCTTGGCGAAGGCGGGTGCGGGACGCCGTCAAGAGCGTAGCATGGGACGGCCGCCGCCCAGTCGTCCCGCCCCGCTACGGCTCACTCCCGGCGCGGCCGCAAGTTCGAGACGAGGAGTTCCGCCACGGGGCCGCGTCCGCTCGCGCGGGAATTGATGGCGCGCCGCGCGGGAACGCGCCACGTCCGCAGGCCCGCGGCCCGCGCCTCCTCGTTGCGTTCGTAGAGCCGCGTGACGTCCGGCGCGGTGGAGTTGCTGAGGAGCACCCCGACACCGCGGGTGGCGAGCGCGATCACCGCCTGCTGCAGCTGCTCCTGGTCCGCGGTGTCGAAACCGCTGGCGGTGTAGCTGCGGAAGTTCGCGGTGGCGCTCATCGGCGCATACGGCGGATTGAGGTAGACGAAGTCGCCTGGGCCCGCCTGCGAGACGACGGTGTTGAAAGGCGCGTGCTCAATGCGCACGGACGCTCTCGAGAGCACGCGGGACACCTCGCCGAGCAGCGGCCGGTCGATGATGCGGGGGCGCTCGTAGCGGCCGGGCGGCACGTTGAAGCCGCCGTGCGAGTTGAGCCGGAACAGGCCGTTGTAGCCGGTGCGGTTCAGATACAGGAGCATCGCCGCCAGGTCCGGCGGGTACGACGCGGCCGTTCCGCCCCCGCGTCGCCACTCCGCCCGCCGCGGGTTGAAGTGTTCGTCGCGCACCTGCAGGTAGAACGAGGCGCGCCCCTGCTCGTGGCCCGCGGCGAGTTGTTCGAGCGACGTGAGCACCGACTCGAGCGCGTCGGCAATACGCAGGTAGCACCCGACCAGGTCCACGTTGGCGTCGGTCAGCGTGACGGACTGGTCTGCGATGACGTGGCGCTCGACCAGGTCGAAGAAGACCGCGCCGCTGCCGAGGAATGGTTCGAAGTAGGCGCCGGGCGCCTCGGGGTAGAACCGCCGCAGGGCCGGCAGCAACTGCCGTTTGCCTCCGGCCCATTTGAGGAACGGGCGTGACGCGGGAACCATCTGCCCCGCCATCTTATCGGATGCCCGGGCGCCGCCCCCGGCGGCTAGAACGACGAATCCGCTTCGGCCCACCACCACAGGCCCAAAGCCATCGTCAGGAGAATCGCCGCCGTGGCCACGGTCTGTGCCTGAGAGACCATGCGATCGATCCAGGAGAATGACGCCACCGTGGTGAGCGGCCGCCAGTCGAGATCGAAGGTGAAGAGGCCCGCCGACCACGCGAGGCCGGCCGCGCCGCCGACGATCAGCAGGAGGCCCGCCGCGACGGCGAGATTGAACCCGATGTCGACGACCTGCTCGACCTGCCAGCGTTCGCGGCTGACGCGCGCCATTACGCGCACGGTGAAACCGGGCGGCGGCGGCGTGATGGCGCGGGACGCGAGCAGGGCCTCGATGGCCCGCGCCTCCTCCAACCGGGCGGCGCATGGCGGGCACGCGTCGAGATGCGCGCGCGCCTCGGCATCCACGGCGAGGCTGCCGTCGGCGAGCGCTTCGATGTCGGCGTCAAGGTGTGCGTCTCGCATGGCTCAGCGAAACTCCGTTTCGAGCAACTGGCGCAACCGGCGCTTGGCTCGGTGCAGGTGTGTCTTCACCGTGCCGAGCGGCATATTGAGCGACTCCGCCAAATCCTCGTAGCGCATCTCTTTCAAGTAATGCCCGTTCACGAGCACCTGGTACGGCACCGGCAACTGCCGGATCGCCTTGTCCAGGCGATCGCGCAGCACCAGGTCCCGGAACGACCGATCCTCCGCGGCCGGCTGCAGCCGCGGCGTCTCTTCGCCTTCGACGACCGCGTCGAGCGAGGCCGTCGCCAGGTCGGGCCGCTCCTGCGACAGCAGGTTGGCCACGATCCGGTAGATCCAGGTCGAGAGCTTCGACTCGCCCCGGAAATAGGGCAGGCCCCGGTAGACCCGCAGGAACACGTCCTGGGCGAGATCTTCCGCGCGCGCCCGATCGGCCACGCTCCGGCTCACCAGCGCGAACACCAGGCCTTTGTACTGATCCACCAGTTCCCGGAAGGCGGACTCGTCGCCACTCCGGCACCGCTCGATCAGCTCGTGATCGGGGCTCGTGCTCATTCGCCGTCAGCAACCATTAGAGCGGTGCGGCGCGCGATTTGTTTCACTGAAACAATCCACCACCGCGGCCAGTCTAATCCCCCCAGTAACCAGAGTTGGAGGCCCGATGCAACCGCAAGAACTCTTCGTGATGGTGCTCCTGGCCGGGATGGCTTCGGGCGTGTTCATTATCGTGATGGCGATGCGGAAGCGGGCGCATACCGTCGAGTTGCGGCACCGTGAGCGCATGGCGATGATCGAGCGGGGGATGGTGCCCCCGCCCGAGGCCTCCTGGCGCGAGGGAGCGTGGGAGCCGCAGCAGGTGATGGTGCGCTCCGAGATGATCAAGCGCGCCGTCGCCCGGCGCTGGATGACCGCCGGGATCGTCGTCGTGGCCCTGGGGCTGTCGTTCATGACGATCATCGGGGTGGCGGCGGGTGAGCCGAGCGTGGCGCTGGGCCTGGGCGGCGCGTTCGCGATTCTCGGCGTCGCGCTGATCGTCATCAGCTTCGTGATTCGGCAGAGTTTTGCGGGGGCGATGCCCGGGCCCGCCCACGGGCTCGACGTGCCGCCGCTCTCACCCGATATCCCTCCTCAGCCGCGCGATCCGTCGATGTAGCGTCGGTCGCGTTCTCCGCCGAGCCACAGTCGTCGATCACCTGCCTTTCGCGAGGGCGTGTCCCCTTACCGTTATAGTCAGCTAAACCGATAAGCAGTCTGGCGTGGGTCCGCGACCGTGCCACTAGAGCCTGCCTAGACTGGCATATAAGTCTCTTTATGTCGCTTAAAGTCATATATAGTCATTTATTGACTGTATGCGAGAGGGCGAAGCTGTGTCTGAGAATCGGGTGGGTTACTCTTTTTCCTCCGGGTGTGATCGCGGCTCTTGGCTTGTCGATCGCCTGTGGGAGCGAGCCCCAGATTGGCAAGGTCTTACCCAGTTATGACACCTTCACCAGCAGCCTGATGCAGTTGTCGGCCGATCTCAATGGCGATGGGCGCATCGACCAGAGGACGTATATGGATGGCAACCGGCCGCTGCGTGGCGAGGCCGACGTCGATGGCGACGGGCGCGTGGACCGCTGGGAGTATTTTGACAATCGCGCCGCGCTCGTTCGGGTCGGCACGTCGAGTCGGAATGACGGGATTGAGGACACGTGGACCTGGGCGACGCCGGCGCCTGATGGCGTGCGCCGCGTGTCGCTGTCCACGATGCGCGACCGGCACGTTGACCGCGAGGAATACTTCCAGGGCACCGTGTTGATCCGGGACGAAAACGACACCAATGCCGATGGGCGGATCGATCAGTGGGAAATTTTCGAGAACGGCGCCTTGCGCGAGGCCCGGTTCGACACCTCGTTTACACGAGGGCGGGCCGACCGGCGGCTACTCTACGATGTACGAGGGCAATTGACCGGGATCGAGGCCGACGACGACGGGGATGGTCGATTCGAGCGCGCCGTCGCGTCGCCGGCGGATCTTGCGAGCCAGGCGCCACGTCCGGGAACCAAACCATGACCGCCCGCACCTCTAGTCACCTCGGCGGATTGCTGCTCTTGTTCGGTCTCCTGGGCATCGCGCCGAGTGCGTGGGCGCAGGGGGCCGTTGGTTCCGGGCCGCTCACCTCCATGCTGACGGAAACGGAACCAACGGTAGGCGTCCTTGGCATGGGGCCCGTCAAGGTCGCTCCCGGCATCGTCGTCAGCCAGCTCGGCACCGACTCCAACGTGTTCAACGAGGCCACGAATCCCAAGAACGACTTCGTGGTGTCGGCGATTCCCGATGTCTCAGTCTTCTCGCGCCTGCGATTCATCAAGATTTCCGCGTATGGCGGGGCAGACCTCAACTACTACAAGAAGTACACGTCCGAGCGGTCGGTCGGCTACATCGGCCGCGCCCGCGTCGACTTGCTTTTGAGCCGTCTCTTCCCGTTCGTTGGCTACGGTGAGACGAAGACGCGCGAGCGGCCTAACAGCGAGATCGACGTCCGGGCCGATCATCTGACGACCGAAGAGTCGGCGGGCCTCGGCTTTCAGACCTCCGAGACCTCGTCGATCTATGCAGCGGCGGTCCGTACCACGACCCACTACGAGGATGCGGTTCAGGCGGGGGTGGAACTCGGGCAGTCCCTGAACCACCACACCGATGACTTCAACGGCGGCTTGCGGACCGCGCTGACCCCGCTGACGACCTTGACCCTGCGAGGAGGCTACAGGCGCGACCTGTTCGTGCACGAACCGGCCCGCAACGCCGACAGTCGATACCTCGACGGGTCGTTTTCTTTTCTCCCCCAGGCAACGATTAATGGCGTGGCCACGATCGGCTTCCAGGATTTCAAGGCGACGGACCCGCTGGTCAAGCCGTATCGAGGCGTGACCGGGTCCCTTGGGATCAGCTATTCGTTCCTGGAGATCGGCCGGCTGAATTTCACCGCCGTTCGCAATCTGGAGTATTCGTTTGACACGGCGGAGGCCTATTACGTCACGACTTCTGTCTACCTCACGTATACCCAGCGGCTGCGGGGCGCGGTCGATGCTCAGGTGCGCGGCGGCCATTCCGTCTTCGACTACGGCAATCGGGCGGGCCCAGACCTCGGCAGGACACGCTCGACGTCCTCTCGGGCGGGCTCGGCTATAATCTTCGCAACCGGACGCGCGTCGCAGTGAGCTACGAATACTCACGCCGCCAATCGCAGGAACTGCCGGATCGGAACTACGAACGGCGCCGCATCTTCCTGTCATGGACATACGCTTTCTGACATGCCACACATTCCTGATCGCCCTCCTCGTGCTTTTCGCCGCCGTGCAATCGCCGGCGACGGGTCAGTCGGCAGCCCAAGCCCCGCCCGCACCGCCGCAAGCGAGCCTGTCCTACATCATCGGGCCGAGCGACGTGCTCGGGATCAAGGTGTTCGACGAGCCGACCCTGAGTGGGCCTTACAACGTCGATTCGGATGGGTCCATTACCTTCCCCTTCGTCGGCCGGGTAGAGGTCGGCGGCAAGACCGTTCGCGATATCGAGGCGCTGCTGACCAAGCTTCTGGCCGATGGCTACGTGCGCCGGCCGCAGGTGTCCGTCGAGATTTCGCAGTATCGCAGCCGATCGATCTTCGTCCTCGGTGAGGTGCGCGCCCCTGGCAAATATTCGATCGAGGGCCAGGTGACGCTACTCGAGGTCATTGCCAAGGCCGGCTCGCTCACAGCGACGGCCGGCAACGCGATCATCGTTCAACGCTACAAGGATGGATTGCCGACGGTGCTTGCCCCCGCCTTGCCGGGTGACGAGCGCGCCGCGGAAGTGATGCGGGTCAGCATGGACGACCTCAGGGAAGGGCGCATCACGGCGAACCTCCTCCTCCAGGACGGCGACACGATCTTCGTGCCGCAGGCCGACAAATTCTACGTCACGGGATTCGTCAAGAGCCCCGGGTCGTTTGTCCTCGTTCCCAACATGACGGTGCAGCAGGCGATCGCCGTTGCCGGCGGGCTGACGGAGCGCGGGTCGACGCGGGGTATCAAGATCATCCGCCGCGTCGGCAACAAGGACGTCGAAGTCGACGCCAAGATGAGCGACCTCGTCAAGCCGAACGACACGATCAAGATTCGCCAGCGGCTCATCTAGACCAGGCGCGCTGCCGCGAGCGGCGCGCCTTCACATGAAACTCGTCATTGAACCCGGCCTGGCCGCCAAGCACTACTGGCGGGACCTGTGGCACTACCGCGAGTTGCTGTACTTCCTCGCGTGGCGGGATTTGGCGGTTCGGTACAAGCAGACCGCGATCGGCGTGGCGTGGGCGATTATCCGGCCGGCGACTACCATGCTGGTGTTCGTCGCCTTCCGGCGCCTCGTCGACGTGCCGGCCGGCAGCGCTCCCGAAGCGCTGCTTGTGTTCGCGGCCGTTCTGCCCTGGCAATATTTCTCCACGGCGCTGTCCGAGACGTCGGTCAGCCTGGTCGGCAACGCCAGCCTTGTTTCGAAGGTGTACTTCCCGCGGCTGCTCATCCCCGCTGCGGCGATTGCGACCGCGTTTGCGGACTTCCTGATAACCCTCGGGCTGCTTGCCCTGCTGATGCTCTGGTACGGCGTGCCTCCCGGCCTGCCGATGCTGGCGTTGCCGGCGTTCACGATCCTGGCGAGCGGCCTCGCGCTTGGTCTCGGCCTGCTCCTGTCGGCGCTCAACGTCGAGTATCGGGATTTCCGGTATGTCGTGCCTTTCATCGTCCAGGTCGGGATGTTCGTCTCGCCAATCGCATTTTCCACGTCGAGCATGCCGGAGCGCTGGCGGGCGCCCTTCATGCTGAACCCGCTGGTGGGCATCATCGACGGCTTCCGCTGGAGCATTCTGGGTGACCGGGTTCCTCTGGACCGCCGCGCCGTTGTCACGTCGGTCGTGATCTCCTCGGTGGCCCTGCTGGTCGGCATCTGGTACTTCCGGCGAGTCGAGCGCAGCTTTGCGGACGTGATCTGAGTTGTCGATGAGCGACCCCATCGTTTCGGTTGAGCGGCTCAGCAAGCGGTACCGCCTGCGGCACGTAGACGACGATGAGCGGTACGTGACCCTGCGTGACGTGCTCGCAGCCAAGGCTGCGGCACCGTTGCGATGGCTCCGGGGTGTGTCTGCGGCTACGAGCCCTACGCGAGAAGATTTCTGGGCGCTCAAGGATGTGTCGTTCAACATTGCTCAGAGCGAAGTCGTCGGCATCATCGGCCGGAACGGCGCGGGTAAGAGCACCCTGCTGAAGATCCTGAGCCGGATCACCGAGCCCACCGAAGGCCGCATCACTCTGCGCGGGCGCGTGGCGAGCCTGCTCGAGGTGGGCACGGGTTTCCATCCGGAGCTGACGCGGCCGCGAGAACATCTTCCTGAACGGCGCCATCCTCGGGATGTCGCGCGCCGAGATCACGCGGAAGTTCGACGAGATCGTCGTCGTTCGCCGAAGTGGAGCGGTTCCTGGACACGCCGGTGAAGCACTACTCGTCGGGCATGTATGTGCGGCTGGCGTTTGCCGTGGCGGCCCACCTCGAGCCGGAGATCCTGATCGTGGACGAGGTGCTGGCGGTGGGCGACGCGGAGTTCCAGAAGAAGTGCCTGGGCAAGATGCGGGACGTCAGCCAGGGCGGGCGGACCGTGCTGTTCGTCAGCCACAACATGGCGGCCGTCCAGGCGCTTTGCAGCCGGGCAATCTGGCTGGACAAAGGCGCCGTCGCCTATGATGGCGGCGTCGACGACTGCGTCAACCATTACTTGACCAAGGCCTTGACCCACCGGGGCATTCGTCCAGGTGAGCCGACGTTCCTGGGGCCATCGCTGGAACTCCAGCGGTTCGACGTGTTCCCGAACCCGATTGAGAGCGGCACGCGTCTTGACTGTTCCCTGACCTTTGGGGCGAGGGCTCCCACGAGAATCACGGAGTTGGCGCTGCTGTTCTACTCATCGCAGGAAGTCCGGGTGGCAATAGTAGATATGCGGTCGCCTTCCACGCCCGCCTCAATCGCCGCACGGTGGCGAGTGGCACTCACAGGGTGGATCAAGAGCCTGCCGCTGGTCGAGGGCGACTATCGGCTCGGGCTGGACGTTGTCAGCAGCGACTTCATCGGCAATCATTTCGGGCTGGTCGAGCTGAAGCGTCGCGGCGCGATCACGCCGGGTCTGGTGATGCACCGTATCCAGCCGGTGCACCGCGGTGTGCTGGAACTCGAGTTTGGCGTCAACGCCTGACCTTCGCATCGTGTCGGCTCTTCGCAAGCACCTCAAGTTCTGGCTGTTCAACAGGGTGCCCGGGTTTGCCGGTCGCATCCCCTACTTCGGCGCGACCGTGCACTTTCCGCCGGGGGCGGTCGCGCTCGGGCGCTCTGCGATCAGGGCGTCTTCGAGCCCGAGATTGTCACGCGGCTCGTGCGGTTCGCGCGGCCGGACACGACCATGCTGGACGTTGGCGCGAACATCGGGCTGATGGCGATTCCCGTGCTCCGCGTCTGCCCGACGTGCCGGGTCGTGTCGTTCGAGCCGTCACCGAATTCCTTGCCGTTCCTGAAGCGCACGGTGGCCGCGAGCCTGTGGAGCGAGCGGTGGACAGTGGTGGGGAAGGGGCTGTCGAACAGCGAGGGCGAACTCGACTTCGCAATCGGGGACCCCAAGAACGCCCTCTTCGAAGGATTCAAGAGTGGCGGGCGCCTGGTAGGTGGCCGATTGGTCCGCGTGCCGGTCTCGACACTCTGATTCCGAATGGACCCGATTGGGTCGCCCCGACGTTTCCATCGTGAAGATCGACGTGGAAGGTGCCGAGGGTCTTGTTCTCGACGGCGGACCGGCGCTGTTCGAGGCGCAACGTCCGGCGGTGCTCATCGAATGGCACGAGCCTTACCTGCGCCGGTTCGAGACCCCGATGGAGCAGCTCGTGTCGTTCGCACGGCTGCACGACTACCGAATCTACAGCGTGCCGGTGGGCGTGCCCGTGGATGACGCGCGCACGCTGGGCGTGCAGATGATCGACTGCCAGAACTTCCTGCTCCTTCCCTGACCTATGACCAACAGCTATCGGTTCCGGGTGTCGGGGTTCATTTTAAGGAAAGGGTTCTTCGGGCATTACGGCATCCCTCACAGTGTGGAGGGGGTCGAATCCGGCCTCGTGCCATTTCTCCCGCGCCAGGTGCCGATCACGCTCGTCGACATCGGCGCCTCGAGCGGGTGCTTCGCGGTCGCCGTGCAGGCGCGGTGCGGCATTCGCGCGGCGCTGCTGGTCGAGCCCCTAACCCCAGCGCTGCCGGGAACTTGCCGCGCGTTTCGCGAACACGCCCGCGGTAATCCGGGAGTGCGCGGCGTCCGACAGAAACGGGTCGGCGGCGATGGACATACTGAACTTCGACTACAGCTCATCGCTGTTGCCTGTCAGGTCCTCGGTTGGGGGGATGGGCGAGTCGATGGACCTCCGGGTCCGTGAGCAGGTCACCGTGCAGCTGCGCACGATGGACGAACTTGTCGACGAATCCCTGCCGCCAGGGCCGATTGACCTGCTTAAGATTGATACTCAGGGCACCGAGCTCGACGTGTTGAAGGGCGCCGGGCGTTGCCTCAAACGCGTCCGCCTGATTTGGACGGAAGTCTCGTTCCGGCACCTCTACGAGGGGTCGGTCCTGTTCAGCGACGTCCACGCCCACCTCACACGCGAGGGCTTTCGGTTCCATTCTCTACACGAAGGCTTTCGCGGAAGCGATCGGCAAGTTCTGCAGGCTGACGCCCTGTTTCTTGGCCCCACGCGTAGGTGCGCATGTCCAAGACCCTCCTTGTCACCGGCTCGTCCGGCCTCATCGGCTCCGAGGTCTGCGTCTATTTCGCGCACGAACTCGGCTTCACCGTCCACGGCGTCGACAACAACCAGCGCGCCGTCTTCTTCGGGCCGCAGGGCGACACCCGCTGGAACCAGCAGCGGCTTGCAGCGCGAGCTGCAGGGCTTCGTCCACCACGAGCTCGACATCCGCGACCGCGCCGGCGTGCTGGCCCTGGTCGCGGCAGTGCGGCCGAGCGCGATCGTCCACACCGCCGCGCAGCCCAGCCACGATCGCGCGGCGGCCATCCCGTTCGACGACTTCGACACCAACGCCGTCGGCACGCTCAACCTGCTCGAGGCCGCGCGCCGGCCTGCCCGGAGTCGCCGTTCGTGCACATGTGCACCAACAAGGTCTACGGCGACGCGCCCAACCACATCCCGCTGCGCGAGCTGGAGACACGCTGGGACTACGCCGACCCGGCCTACGCACACGGCATCCCGGAGACGTTCTCGATCGACCAGTCGAAGCACTCGCTCTTCGGCGCCTCGAAGGTCGCGGCGGACGTGATGGTGCAGGAGTACGGCCGCTACTTCGGCATGCCGACCTGCTGCCTGCGCGGCGGCTGCCTCACCGGCCCGAACCACAGCCGGCGTCGAGCTGCACGGCTTCCTCAGCTACCTCGTGAAGTGCAACCTCGAGGGGCGCGAGTACAAGGTGTTCGGCTACAAGGGCAAACAGGTGCGCGACAACATCCACTCGCTCGACGTCGCCCGCTTCATGGCGGCGTTTGTCGCCGCGCCGCGCGCCGGCGAGGTCTACAACCTCGGCGGCGGCAAGGCCAACTCCTGCTCGATCCTCGAGGCGTTCGAGCATCGCGGAGAGCTTCACCGGCAAGGCGCAGGTCTACACCTACGTCGACCAGAACCGCATCGGCGACCACATCTGCTATTACTCGCGACCTGCGCAAGATGCGGGCCCACTATCCCGACGTGGGACATCACTCAGTCGCTGACGACGACCATCCAGGAATCGTGCGCGTCGTGGCGCCGGCGGTTCGCGTGATCGACTCGTCCCGACCGGCGATTCGCCTCGCCTGTCTCTACATCGGCGACGTTGCGGTTGCGGACACCTTTGCGGGTGAGGCGCTCCTGTTCCGACTCCTACGGCCCTATCCGCCGGGACAACTCGCGATCGTTTGCGAGG
The DNA here is from genome assembly GCA_963839865.1 of uncultured Acidobacteriota bacterium. Taxonomy (GTDB): domain Bacteria; phylum Acidobacteriota; class Vicinamibacteria; order Vicinamibacterales; family UBA2999; genus 12-FULL-67-14b. Next base: position 114,169 of record CAWIWS010000027.1, on the reverse strand, counting down.
TTCGGCGAGGCATGCCGACGCTGCCCGACGTTGCCTACCACGAATGGAGTCCCCTCGTTCCCCGGTTGCTTCACTCGCGAGTTCTCGGAGAGGTATTGCCTTTGGCACGCCTGGCAGGACTACCAGGTTCCATGGGCGATCGCGCAGATTGCCACTCAGTTCCGCGCCGAGGCGATCCTGTTGATCTCTCATGTCAGCGGCTGGTTCGCGCCTGGCAGATTCCGGCGGCTCGGGGATTCCCTCTCACCTGTTGCGCATGACGACTTGGTCTATGACAATCGCTTCCCGCAGTGGTCGAGCCGGGCCGAGCGGAAGTTTGGCGAGGCGTATCGCGCGGCTCAGCTCACGTTTCTGTATTTCGGACAACATGGCGGAGGCCTATCGCGGCGCTTCGGCGTTCCGGCCTGGTGATTTACCCAATGAGAAACTCGCCGGCCCGACCTGCGATACCGCGCACCGGGGCTGAGCCGACCCGCTCGTTGACTTTTGGCTATGGCGGCTCGGTTCTCGGCGAGAAGCAGTGAACAGGTCCTGGCCTTTGCTCGACCGGCGGGTGCTCGCGGGCACCGCTTGATCCTGTTCACCCCCCAGTTCGAACCCTGCGAGGCGTTGGTGGGCGCCGAGCCGCAATTCCTCGAGGTCCGCGATCCCATTCGTCGGCCGATTTGCTCCTGCGCGTGCGTGCCGAAGCCGACTGTTTGCTTTTGGCGCAACCCTTTGGCGCTGGCAACCAGGCACTCGATGCCCTCGCATTTCCCACGAAGTGGGCCGACTATTCGGCGATTGGGTTGCCGGTGTTGGCATGGGTGCCGTCGATGTCTTCGAGCGCGCGCTTCATGGACGAACATCCAGGATGTGCGGAGCTGGTGACGATCGAGGATGTCGAAGCCATTGGCCCCGCCATTCGCGCGTGGGTATCCGCTGAACATCGCGTTGGCCTTTGCTTCGTTGTATCTATTTCTCCGGCCGCAGTGCCGCGTTTGCTGGAGGCGGCGTGGCAGACGTTCCGCAGTGTAGGGTGGCCACGCGATGAGCGGTTGGCGCCACAGGCGATCTCGCTTCGGATCCGGGAACGCGTGTCGGGCCACTACCTGGTTCCGTTCAGCCGCTTCGGTCTCGCCGGCGAACTGGTGGTGCACCTGCCAAGGACACCAGGCGATCACGCTGGTTGACATTGGCGCGAACCGGGGCGATTTCTCCGCCGCTGTCCTCGGCCATTGCGGGATCAAACGCGCGCTTCTGGTCGAGCCACAGGAAGATCGCTGCGCCGGCCTCAAGGCCCGATTCGCCGACTCTCGCGATTCGAGATCAGCAACTGCGCTCTGCTCGAGCGCCCCGGGTCAGCGCCGACCTGCATGTGCTCGGCGCCGATTCGTGTTCGTCGCTACTGACGGTAAAGGCCGACCGGGATTCAGCGGCCGGCATCGACCGTCCGTGGGGAACGCCTTGAGGTGCCGGTGGCCACCCTTGACGCGTTGCTGTCTGAACCGGGATGGGAAACCGATTGATCTTCTGAAGATCGATACGCAAGGTACCGAGTTGCAGGTCTTGCGGGGTGGCCGCGCGCGCCTCGCCCGGGTAGGCCTGCTCTGGCTCGAGGTCTCGTTTCGTTCTCTCTATGAAGGGTCCGCGCTGTTTCCGGAGGTCCACGAGTTCCTGGGTCGTGCGCGTTTCAAGCTCTTTTCGCTCCATGAAGTCTTTCGAGGCGCCGACGGGAGCTGCTGCAAGCCGACGCCTTGTTTCTTGGTCCGTTGGCGCGGAGGTCTTCGCGATGAGTTCTCGCTGACCGTCGTCCTTCCGACCTATAACCCTCGGACGGATTTCCTCGGCTGGTTCTCGACGCCTTGCGCGAGCAAACGGTGCCGACCGCCCAGTGGGACCTGCTTCTGGTCGACAACAACTCCAACCCGCCGCTGGAGGACGTCGATCTTGCATGGCATCCGCGGGGACGGGTCATCGTCGAGAAGGCCCAAGGCAAGATGCACGCGCAGGTCTCGGCGTTTGCGCGAACGGCATCAGACCTGATGCTGATCTTGGACGATGACTCGGTGCCCGAGTTGGCTATCTGGAACGGCACTCCACATTGAAGCCGCTTTCCGATGCTCGGCACCGGAGTTCTCGCCTGGAACTCGCTTTGAAGACCCGAGTCCGTCGCGCCGGAGAGGTTTCGGCATCTGCTCGCCGAGCGTTCATCGACCGCCCCTCTGGTCCAACGATCCCGACCATCCGCCATCCACCCCGTGGGGCATGCGGATGTCGGTGAGGCGGTCGGTCGCCGACGCCTATATCGAGGAGGCCAGAACCAATCCGCGACGGCTTCAACTCGATCCCGTGGGCGACCAGCCCGGCTACGGTGGCGACACCGACATGGGCTATACGGGCTGTGCGATTGGACTTGGGATGGGGGTGTTTCCCGAGCCTGAAGGTCACACACCTGATCCCCAAACGTCGTTGCACGAACGAGTACCTGATCCGCAATCTCGAAGCCCACGCGTACCATCCGACGTCGTGCATGACAGGCCGCTCCGGGGACGGCGCCGCCCGCCGTCCCTCCGTGCGCATGCCGGTTCTGGCTACGGTGGTCCCGCGGACGCCCTAGGCCGCGAGATCCTGGCCGCCGAAGACCGTAGCCGTGCGGCGGCTCGACGCGCCATCGCCACCGGCGTCGACTCCCGGCCGATTACCCATCGCTGACCATTGTGCCGCCTCCCCATGAGCGTGCCGACCGTCTACTTCTACTGCCGACCGGAGGAGGGAAACCTCCAGGAAGACGTTATCGCGCTCGCCGAGGGTCTTGATCCGCTTGGCATCCGGCATTTCGCCAGCATCGACTATTGGCAGCGATCCGACGACGCCCGGCCACTACCTGCTCCGCCATGACCGGCGGTCGCGCCGACGACTGTGACCTGGTGGTGGTGAGTTATACCTGGCCTCGTGGATCCGCCCAACACCTATCGGCGTGATTCGCCGACCGTTGCCGGAGGGACTGTTCAAGCCGCGGCCGCCGGTATCGGACCGATCTACATGGATAGCCATGATGGTTACCGGACCGTTTCGTGGGAGCCGGAATTTCGCCAGTTCGATCTGCATTCTGCGCACGAAGCTGAATCAGCGGGCGTGGCACCCCGACAACATGCGTCCCTGGGTGCTTGGCCTGAACCGTCGCATTCATCGACGCCACTGCTGGTGGACTTCCGTTTGACCGAGCGGGCACGGCGAATCTGCTGGTCAACTTCGGTGCGTCGCATCCGTATCCCCATGGCGCCCGCGAGACTCGCCCGATGCAGCTTCGAGCCGAGACTCGGCGAGGCAATGCCGGTCGACCGCACCATGGACGAACTTGTCCGTGGAGGCCGACCGTACCCCGGGCTGACGCGCTGATGTGGCGGCCAGACCGGGGGCGGGTTCTCGCGTGCCTACTACCCAGCGGCTACCGTGCGAAGCCAGGCGGTCGCGTGCTTCTGTGGCGAACTCATTCCACCGATGCCGTTTCGGTCGACCGGAGCAATAGCATGGTCGGCGGCCGAAAAGCAGAAGGTCAGGCGAGACGTTCTACGACTTGTTGGGCCGGTTCGACACCCGAGGCCCCCACGGGTCGGTGCAGTGGGACAGTTTTCGTTTCTGGGAGACGCTGGCCGCCGGTTGCGTGGCAGTTCAATCTTTGATCTCGACCACGGCTACGGAGTTTGAGATTTCCGGTGATGCCGGAGAACTGGGACGCACTACATCGGGGTGGATCTCAATCGTGTCGGTGCGAGGACGATTGAGCGGCTGGCCGACCAACCGGCGATCCTCGAGCGCGTTGCCGACGAGAGGCCGCCGCTGGGCGCTCTCGAGCACTATTGCCCCCGCGCGCGGATGGCTCGAACGGCTTCTCTTCGTGGGCGCAGCGGCGCGTAACGGTGACGTCACGACACTGGTCGTCAAGTTTGCGGCAAGTCGCCGCTCCCTCGTGGCTGCGGTCCACGATTTGCACGGCGTCGCCCGACTGGCCGAGCGGCGGTTGTGTCTGTCGGCCCTTAGAGTACCCGAGCCCCCCGTGGAGGAGAGCGGGGTCCTTTCGACCGGATAGGCGCGATGACGACGGGTTCCCCGCCGTGTGGATTCGGCCGCGCCTCCTCCGCGGCTATGCGGGTGCACGTTGAACCCGGCCAGCATGAGCGACTTCGTCATCTACGACGAAGTGTTCCTCGAGGGCGTCCTACGCCTCGACCTCGTGCCGTTCCAACCGGACACCGTGATTGATTGCGGCGCGTCCAGGGGCATTTTAGCTTGCTCGCGCGCGCCAGGTTTCCGCAGGCCCCGCGGGGTGATTGCGTTCGAGCCGAACGTCGAGAACCTCGCCGGCCTGCCGGCGAACGTCCCAGGAATGCGGCCAGACCATCGAGTAGCCCTTCATTGTGAGGCGGTCTCGACGCTTGATGGCCGATCGGTCAGTTCCGGGGCGGTGGCTGCGGCGGGGAGCCTGGTCAGTGGAGCCGCGGACACGGTGACCCGGACGGTGCGCGTGGTTGACCTGCCGCCGAGTGCTTGCTGATTCGGGCACCGAGCGAGCTATTGCTGAAGTTTGGTGTCGAGGGTGAAGAAGCCGCGCTGCTGCCTCGCCTTGTTCCCTGGTTTTGCCCCTCAGTGCTGCGCGCTCTTCTTCGAGTGGCATCACGGTGACGCCGCGTTCCCGGGAGCCAAGGCCGAAGCATAAGGCCTCCTGATTTTTCGACCACGGGCTTCACGGTGAGCCTCGAGCCGGCCGTCACCCGCCAAACGCCATGATGACGATCTCTTTTAGGTGTCCCAGCTCTTTTTGTGGACGCGGTTCAGCGCAGCGAGCATGATGCGCCTGCCTCGCGTTGTTGATTTCTATCCGGCGCCGCTACCGGAAACGTGGCTCGCGGGGTCGCTCCTGCTGTCCCGGCTTCTTCAGTACGTACCCGCGGATCGGCTACTTGCCGTGGGGCCGGCGGTCCGCGAGCAACTCGCGAGGTGCTTCGGTGCGCCTATGTTACCTCCGCCGGCGCGTCCGGCCCAACTTAGACCTCACGAGATTCGCGGAACTTAAAGCGCTCGCTCGAGTCGCTCGCACTCGATAGGGCGGCATCGCGATGTGCCGGATCGACACGTCTCGTAGGGAGATTTCTCTCCCGACGTCGTCGTCTGACGGTGATGGAGCGGCGGGATTACGCCGATGCCGCGCACCGGTTATGTCGCACACACAAAGACTGCCGTTGGTCCTGATTGTCCACGACCGTTTGGAGTCGTTTGAACTGGTCTACGCCCCGTTTCGGGAAGGCCCAGACTGGCCCGGAACGCGGCCACCTACCGGTTCGCCTCTGCGAGGCTCTGCATCAGTCCCAAGATGAAGGGGTAACTGCAACCAGGTGTACGGCGCGCCGGGAATGGTGGCTCTATCCAAATCGGTCCGCAGGCACTCCACGCCGGGGCCGGTCGCAGGATAGCAGGCGGATGAAGAACACCGCCGGGGCTTGACGATCCGGGGTATGCGGGTAGCCTCAACTACGGATACGGTGTGCGGAATCCGCGCAGGTCATGCCCGGCGCTGGCGCCAGGGAAGGCGTCACCACTTCGCGTGTATTCCCGCGATCGTAATACCAGACTCCCAGTGGTAGGCATCGACCTATGTCGGCGGCGCGCCGACGCCCGAAGAGTTGTGGAGGAAGAGTGAAGGACAGAGTGTGATGGTGGTATGGCTGGCATACCCCACGACGATCGCCTTCCGCGCAGCTCTACCAGGACGCCTTCCCGAGCAAGCTCCCCGGTACCTCGCGCTCGGTATGCCGGTTCTCCATCACGAGGGCCCTCTTTACGCGACGGGTGTGCGATGGGGACAACGAGCACCCGGAGTGCCGCGCCTCACCAGTCGCCGACGAGTCACACGAGGGGACGTCCGGCCGCGCGGCCGGTTCGACTGCGGGATGACCCGTTATTGCGGAGTGCAACTCGCGATGTCCCGCCCCTCGAGCTGCCGGCGACCGCGGACTTCGACCCGGTGAGAGATCCGGGAGCAGTTCATTCAGGTGCCTGCGCGACGTCGGCGGCCGCGCGCATCGACTTAGACGGCCGACGCCATGCCGCTCTTCTCCGTCATCATTCCCGCGCACAACCAGGCGTGTCTTCCTGAGGCGAAGGCGCTGGAAAGCGTCTGGGGGCAGCGACTGCGCGGACTTCGAAGTGATTGTCGTCGATGACGGATCGACCGACGGGACCGACGGAGTTCTTGTCGTTCGCTCGGCGACCGCGAGTACAAGTCGTGGGGCAGGAGCATCTTGGTCCCGGCGCGAGACGCAACCTCGGTGCGGGGCGCGCGCGCCCGGCGGGTCCCTCGCGTTCCTTGACAGCGACGACCTCTGGTTCCCCTGGAGCCTCGAGAACCTTCGCCCCGGCTCATCGAGCTAGCACGCCCGGCCCTCCTGCTTTCTGTGTGGCAACTTCGTGCAGTTTTGCGACGGAAACGGACACTCAGGGAGGTGCGTGAGGGGAGCCCGTCCGCGCGGAGTTCCTCCCGATTATCTCTCGCTTCTTGGGCTCGGCATCCGCGTCGCTCGGTGCGGGCATGACCGTGGTGCCGACGCGATGTGTTCTTGGCAGTGGGCGGCTTCACGAACGAGCCGTGGGGAATCTGGAGGACCATGACCTGGCCCTCCAGAGCTGGGCATCGCCCCAGGGCTTCGTCCAGGTGGAGCGACCGATGACGCTGGCGTGGCGACGGCACCCCGGCGGGACGACCGACGAGATGCCGAAGAACGTCCAGCCGGGGTGCCAGCCACCTGATTCGCATGGGAGCACCCGCAGGGGACCTATCCCGGAGGTCGGAGCGAGACGCAAGAGCCCGCCGTGAGATCATCACCCACGCACACGCGCTCGACGTCGCTCGAGTGTCTCCAAGGCCGGCCTGGTTCGCTGACGCGATAGGCGCATCTACCCAATGGACCTTTGAGCTGGCACGTGGTGCTCGGCCGATGGAAGTATGTGATTACGTTTCCGCCCTACTTCGTTTTCGCCTGCGTGCGATGGGGATCGGGCCGCGCCGCGAAAGATGGTCTCTCCCGAGTGGAACCGTCGCCGCATCAAATCGTGGGCTCAAGAGCGCTTGGCCTGTACGAGCCGGTCCAAGCCGGGCCTGGTCAGGGCTCGAGCCACGCCTGATCAGAGCCACGCGTGCGATGACCCGAAGGAACCAACGTCTGATGGCTGGTATCTCGCCACAGCCCGCCACAGCCGAAGATGCACATCGGCTGCGGGCGACAACGAGCTGCCCGGCTGGTTGAACACGGAACTGTGCCCGCGACGCGGCCAGATCTACCTGGACGCCACCAAGCGCTTTCCGCTTCCCGGACAACGCGCTCGCGTTCGTCTACAGCGAGCACATGATCGAGCACATCTCGGCCCCCCACGCGGCAGCGATATTTATGCTGCGGGAATGCTTCCGGGTGATGCGGCCAGGCGCCGTCATCCGTACCGTTACGCCGAACCTCGCGTTCCTCGCCCGAGTGTGCTCGAAACACCGGTGCCGACTCAGAGCTGGCGAGCATACATTCGCTACAGCATCCCAAGTTCTACCGGATCCCAGCGGACGGCCCGTGAACGCCGTGGCAAGTGGTTCAACCACCTTCATGCGCGCCTGGGGTCACCAGTTCATCCACACCCCGAAGGATCCCTGCGCGGCCTTCCTCGAGCGCAGCCGGCTTCGGCGATGTCCGGGGCATTCACCGCTCGGAGTATCAGCGCGCATCCCGGCTGACGGGGGCTCGCCAAGCTCGGATCGCATGCCCGATGTTTTCTTGGCCATGGAATCGTTCGTCCTCGAAGCACGGAAGCCCGTTTCCCGTGGGTGGGAGCTGTCGCCCGGCTGTGAGGCCACCGATCCCTCATCACCACGGAAGAACCGCCGTGACGAACTTGCGAACGGCAGATCCGGTCCGCGATCGTGCAGGACCGCGCCTCCGTCGAGGTGCTTGGTCATCGATGACGGCTCCACCGACGGCACGGCGGAGATGGTCGGGCCGAGTTCCCAGGGGTCCGGCTGGTTCACCACGAGCACTCGCGCGGATATATCGTCCGGCGCAACGAGGGGATGGGCCTTTTTTGCCGTCGGCGCCGTGGTCTTCTCGATCGACGATGACGCCGCCTTCTCGGCGCCGGGACTTGTCGGACCCGACCCTCACGCGATTTCGAGGCGCCCCGTGGTCGGCGCGGTGGCGATGCCCTACATCGACGTCAATCGGGACCCCCGCGTGCGGCAGGCGGCGCCGGATGCCGACGGCCGTCCTACGTGACCACGACCGCTACATCGGGACGGCGCACGCCGCTCCGTCGCGACGTGTTCGAGGAAGTCGGCGGGTATCGGGAGCAGCTGATCCACCAGGGCGAGGAGGGAGACTTCTGCATCCGGCTACTTGAGGCGGGATATCTCGTGAGGCTTGGCACCGCCGACCCGATTCACCATTTCGAGTCACCCAAGCGAGGATTTCCGACGAATGGATTCTCTACGGTGTTCCCCCAATGCCGTCCTGTTCGACGTGGCAGAACGTACCTTTTCCGTTTCTCTTCGCGCACTTGCCGGTTATTGCGGTCAAGTGTGTATTGCTGACTTTCGCGCCTGATCGTTTGAGGATTCGGGTTTCCGGGCTCATCAACGGCATCCGCTTGTGTGGCACGACGGAGCGGCGTCCAGTGCCTGTCTCTGTGTATCGACTCTCGCGGACACTGGCAGCTGGGCCGCGCAAACTCGAAGGGATCACCGCCGGACTTCCGCCATTTCGCGAAAGGGCAACATGAGTCAGCCCGGAACGCCCGAACTGTGCCAAGAGTTGGTCGATCTTCTTCGCTCCGGGCGGACCGTTGGCCGCTCGGGGCGCGTGTTCGACGGATTGGCGGGGCTGTCGAGCGAAAATAACCTATTCACACTTCATCGGATGATGCACGAGCTGCGGCCCTCGCGCACGCTCGAGGTCGGGTTGTGCTTCGGCGGGTCGTGCTTGGTTTTCACCAACGGACATCGAGCTCTCGGCCGCGAAGCTCTCCATCAGCACATGGCTATCGACCCATTTCAGGCGAGCGTCTGGGACGACACGGGCCTGCTGGCCGTCGAGAAGGCCGGCCTGTCGGGTTACCTCGACTTCCGGCCTGAGTTGTCCTCACTCGAACTGCCGCGGCTGGTGGCCGACGGATCACAGTTCGATCTGGTTTACATCGACGGCTCACATCTGTTCGAGGACGTGTTTGTCGACGCGTATATCGTGATCCGCCTGCTCGCCGAGGGGGGCATCGTGGCGTTCGACGACAGTCCGGATCCCTACGTTCGCAAGGTCCTCGCGTTCGTCCGCTCATCATGGCCGGCAGGCCTCGAGGAATTAGACCTGTCCCGGTTTCGTGCCGACGCGGGGCGAAGCTTGAAGTACCAGGCGGCGCGTCGCCTGGGACGCGCCCAGCTCACGGCATTTCGACGCGTCGGCCCCATTTCCCGCTCGTGGAACGCCCCCTTCCGTCACTTCTTAATCAGTGAGCCGACCTGCGATCAACTTGCGCGACCTGGATTCCTTGCGCGGTGTCCTGGCTTTGTACGTGCTACTGGGACACAGCCGCTGGCTGCTCTGGGCGGGTCATGCCGCATGGCTCGGCCAGCCGCATGCCGCGTGGGCGGTGCCGCTCGTCTACGGGTCGGCCTCGTTGCGGTTCGGGCGCGAAGCGGTGATGGTGTTCTTCGTGCTGAGCGGCTTCTTCATCCACCTGCGCGCCGCGCGGGCCCTTCGCCAGGGAGGTGCTGCCGCACTCGCCGCGTCGGATTTCTACCGGCGCCGGGCCCATCGCCTGGTTGCGCCTTACGCGTTTGCGCTGGTGGTCACCGCGGCATGCGACATCGCGGGCCGCGCCTGGTTTCCCATGCTGTATGCGGCCTCCACCGGCGACGCACTGCTCGACGGCAACTTCGCCAAGATGGGCTACACGTCGGCCTCGGTGGTGCCTGCACTTGTGTTGTTGCCATCGAGCTTGGGGCTGGACTTCGGCTCCAACGGCCCTTTGTGGTCGCTGGCCTTCGAGACGGTTTACTACGCCCTGTATCCTGCCTGGCTGGCGCTGAGGCGCCGGCACGCGGGTCTCGCCTTCGGCGTCGTCCCGGCAGTGTGCCTGGCCCTGGCCCTGATTCCTGGAAGCCTCGCTTTCCCGGTCGCGGTGCTCATGCGGTATCCCATCTGGCTGGCGGGTGCGTTTCTCGCCGAGCACTTCGACCAGGTGCCGCCGTCGGCCCGGGCCGTCAGCGCGTCTGCGGCTACCTTCGCCGCCGGGATGGCGATCCTCCTATTGACCACCTCGCCACTGCTGAATGTCGTGGCCGCCCTGCTGTTCGGCAGCGCGGCGGTGGTGTGCATGGTGTCTCTTCCAAACGCGTGGCGTCCACAAACGTTGCTGTCCGTGTTTGAATTACTTGGCATCCGCGGTTATTCGATCTACATCGTCCATTTCCCGTTTCTCGCGCTGATGAGTGCGTGGGTGCACCAGACTCGGGGCGCTCGGCCGTTTTCGGGATGGCTCGCGGCGGGCGGGGCCGCGCTGGCGGTGGCGTTTGGTTGCGCGTGTTTTGATCTCTGCGAGCGGCACTTCCTCCATGCGCGTTTGCGCGTGTCGGCGGTCCGGGCATGATGCCGCCGCCGGAGCCCGGCGCCGACTGGATCTGCTGCCATCTCGGCGCACGCGAACATTACGCCGTGCCACGCGCGCTCCACGTGCGTCACCGACTGCGCCTGCTGGCGACCGACGCCTGGGTCGAGGCCCGGGAGCTTATGGTCGCACATGCCGGGCGACTTGCCGCGCCGCCTCTCCGAGCGGTTCCATCCCGACCTGGCCGATGCGCCGAGTCGAGGCATTGACGCTGCCGCTGATGGTCCGGGAGATCTGGTGGCGTTCGCGCCATCTCACGGGGTGGGACGGCCTGATGGCCGAAACCGATGGTTCGGCCATCGAGCGGCGCAGGCGCTGCGACACCTTCACCGATGCCGATGGGTCGCGGATGATGGTGTTTGCCCACAGCTATTCGGCCCGCGAGGTCTTCACCGAGGCCAAGGCGCGTGGTTGGACGACGGTGCTGGGCCAGATCGATCCGGGTGAGGAACACTTTCGGGTTGTGCAGCGTGTGGCGGACGAATGTCAAGAATTCGGCGACGTCCCGCCTGCGCCACCTTCAGCGTATTTCGAGGCGTGGCGCGAGGAATGCGCGCTTGCCGATCACATCGTCGTGAACTCGGAGTGGACGCGCCAGTCGATGGTGCGCGCCGGGATCGCGAGCGCGAAGCTGCAGATGATTCCGCTTGCCTACGAGCCCGAGGATGATGGCCTCGTTGCCGCCCGCGAGTATCCGCGAGCCTTTTCGTCCGCCCGGCCGCTGCGTGTCCTGTTCGTCGGTCACGTGTCCATCGCCAAGGGAGCGCCCGCGCTGCTCGAGGCGATCGAACAGTTGTCGGACGTGCCCATCGAACTGCGGGTCGTCGGGGCCAGGTCGATGATCGTACCGCCCCGGTTCCTCGACCATCCCGCGATCCGGTGGTTCGGGTCGGTGCCGCGTCACGAGGTCATGCGCCACTACCGTGAGTGCGACGTGCTCGTGTTCCCATCCCATTCCGACGGATTCGGCATGGCGCAAATCGAAGCGCAGGGATGGCGCCTGCCGATCGTCGCCTCTCCGCACTGCGGGCGCGTTGTCGACGACGGCATGAACGGGATCCTTCTGGCGGAGGTATCGCCGACTGCGATCGCCGGCGCGTTGCGGCGGCTGGTGGGCGCCCCGGAACTACTGGCCGAGTTTTCCACGCGGTCGGCTGCGGGCCGTGAACCAGGCCTCGCGGCGCTCTCCGACGCCTTGCTCACCCTCAAGACGTCATGATGGACACGGCCGCCGCGTGCGACCCCTGGCTTCTCGAGCACCTGGTGTGCCCCGCAGACCATGGGGCAGTGCGTCTCGCGGGCGACTGCCTCGAGTGCGCCTCCGGCCACCGGTTCCCACTCATCGACGGCGTGCCAGTGATGTTGCTGGACGCGGTCCCGACCACGATGGCCGGCACCGAGCAGTCGCTGCGCCGCGCGCGCGGCGAGTCGGTGGACGCCCGCGCGCCTGACTTGCACTTGGAGTCCCTCGGCATCAGTGAGGACGAGAAACGCGGCGTCATCGAGCTGAGCCGGCGCGGTGGCGCGATCGATCCGGTAGTGGCCTATCTTGTCGCCGCGACCAACGGCTTGATGTACCGGCACCTGATTGGCGCACTCGACCGCTATCCCATTCCTGAGATTGCGCTGCCGATGAGCCCCGGGGCGGCCTTGTTAGACGTGGGTTGCAGTTGGGGTCGCTGGTCGCTGGCGGCCCAGGCCAAAGGGTATGTCGTCGTCGGAATCGATCCGTCGCTTGGAGCCGTCATGGCCGCGCGCAGGGTGGCGCACCAGCTGGGCGCGCGGAACCGTTATGTCGTCGGCGACGCGCGGTGCTTGCCGTTTGCACCGCACCTGTTCGACGTGGCCTATTCGTACAGCGTGTTACAGCACCTCTCGAAGGCCGATGCTGGGAAGGCCGTCAGCGAGATGGGCCGCGTGTTGAAGCCCGGTGGCATGGCCAAGGTCCAGATGCCCACGCGCTCCGGCGTGAGGTGCCTGTATCACCAGGCGCGGCGCGGCTTTCGGGAGGGGACGGGCTTCGAGGTGCGATACTGGAGCCTTCCCGAGTTGCGTCGTCTGTTCAACGCGCAAGTGGGCACGACCCGATTCGAAGTGGACGGCTTTTTCGGTATTGGCCTGCAATCCTCGGATGAACTGTTGATGCCACCCGCCCGGAGGTGGGTGTTGCGGGCCTCGCGCCACTTGAAGGTGGCGAGCCGCTCTCTCTCATTGCTGACATGGGTGGCCGACAGCGTGTTTGTCGAGTCCGTCAAAGCAGCGTAGGTATCCGACGTGAATCGGGAGTCCATGGACAGTGTCGACCAGGTGAAGAGCCCTGTACTCAAGATGTACATGGCCCACCCCTATCCGAACTACTCGGCAACCGAGCGCCGCAATATCTTCGCTGCCGAACTGTGCCGCTATCGGTTCCTCGGTCTCGAGCCGTTTCTCCGTGATGCGCGCGTCATCGATGTCGGGTGCGGAACAGGCCATCGCGTGATGCCCATTGCGCATCACTTCGGTGCCAGGGAATACGTCGGCTTCGACCACTCGGCCGCGTCGCTTGCTGTCGCCAGACAGCTAAAGGAGGAACTCGGCTACGACGGCGCCACCCTGGTGGAAGGCGACATCTTCAGGCTTCCGTACCCGGACGCCTCGTTCGACATCGTCATCTCGCAGGGCGTCTTGCACCATACGAGCGATCCCTATCGGGGATTCAAGGAACTGGTGCGGGTGTGTCGCCCGGGCGGGTTCGTGGATATCTATCTCTACAACAAGTGGAATCATTGGCGTCACAATCTCCAGAAGCGAAGGGTAGATCGGCTGGCCGGCCCTGACCTCGAGCGGAAGTTCGAGGTGGCGCACAGGCTGTATGGAACCACGCCCATCGAGCGCATGACCGCGGCGGAGATTGCGGGTTTCTACGACCAGTATTGTCACCCCCACAAGAGCGATCACGGCGTAGGGGAGACCTTGCGGTGGTTCGACGATCAGGGCCTCGACTACTGGGGTTCGTATCCACCACTGCGGTTCCGCGACTTTGTCGCCATGGCGCAGTATCGCGGCAGTCTCGTGGCTGAGTACCCCTTCTTTCACACGCAGGCGGCCTCGATGTTCACCAAGGCCGCGTCAGCCCTGCCGGCCCTCCGTGCCGCGAAGCCTCCCTTTTCACGACCGACCGCCTTTCATCGGTTCACATGGCAGGCGCTCTACGCGCTCCAAGGCAGCCGGGGCCGATATTCCGGTGGTCCCGCGCTGTGCGGCCGGAAGCGGCCATACAGCGCGCGGCCGTAGGCGGACCAGACTCACATGTGCGGCATCGCAGGGTTTCTCAATCTCGACGGGGCTCCGGCTGATATCCGGATCCTCGCGCGGATGACCGACGTCCAGCGCCACCGGGGACCGGACGACCAGGGCCTCGGTGTGTTCTCGCTGTTGGGAGGGTCGTACCGCGAGGTCGGGAAGGGGCACCTGCCACCGGACGGAGCATTCGAGGGAGCACTCGGGTTCAATCGCCTGAAGATTCTCGATCTCTCCGAACACGGGCACCAGCCGATGGCCAATGCGGACGGGACCGTGATCATCGCCTTCAATGGCGAGATCTACAACGCGTTTGACCATACCCGAGAGCTCGAGGCGTCCGGCTTTCGATTTCGCAGCCGTACCGACACCGAAGTCATTCTGTATCTCTACGAGAAGTTCGGCCTCGACGGGATGCTCGAGCGGCTGAACGGCATGTTCGCGATCGTGATCGTCGACCTGCGCACCCGCGAGCTTCATCTGATTCGGGATCATCTCGGCATCAAGCCGTTCTACTGGACGATGGCCGGCTCCACGCTGCTCTTTGCCTCGGAGGCCAAGGCTTTCCTCTCGCACCCGGCGTTTCGTGCCGAGAGTCGACGCCGGCGTTGTCGATGAATACCTGGCGTTTCGGTATGTGTGTGGCGAGCAGTCGTTGCTGAAGAACGTCCGGCAGCTTAGGCCTGGGCACTGCGTCCGTGTGGCTGCCAACGGTGTCACCGTTCGCCGCTACTGGGCGGTGCCAGACGGGGACCCGGTCGAGTTCTCCGACGCCGAAGCCCTCGATCGACTCGACATGGTGCTCCGCAACAGCGTGGCCTCCCAGTTGCTTAGCGACGTCAAGGTGGGATGCCAGCTGTCCGGTGGAATCGACTCGTCGTTGGTCAGTGTCCTGGCGCGGTCCGGTTTCGATGCCGACATGGATACCTTCTCGATCGTGTTCGACGATCCCATGTATTCGGAAGAGCGCTGGATCTCGATTGCCGCCAGCGCGGCGAGGGCCGACAGCCATCGGTTCCGCTTCACGTCCCGATTCTTCTTCGACACGATCGACGCGGCCGCGTGGCACATGGACCAGCCCATGGGGCACCCGAACTCGCTTGGGATCTGGCTGCTCGCACAGAAATCACGCGAGCTCGTGACGGTCCTGCTGAGCGGTGAGGGCGCCGACGAAGTGCTCGGTGGCTACACCCGCTTCTACTATGCCGGCCTGCGACCGAAGGTGTCGCCGTGGTTGTCGCTCCTGAAGATGCTCCCATCGCTGGCCCACCGGCTGGAACGCCAGTTCGGTGGGCACCCGGTCGACACCTTCATCGCGGCGTCGCTGTTCCAGCGCCCCGATGAAGTGATGTCGATCCGGCCGGAGGTGGAGTGGGAACCCGTGATGGCCAAGCGGCGCGCGATATTCGCCGAGGGAGAATCCGGCCATGTCAGCAACTGCCTCAAGTACGAGATGCAGACGTACCTGGTAGACCTCCTCATGCGGCAGGACAAGATGACAATGGCGCATTCGGTGGAGAACCGCGTGCCGTTCCTCGATCGGCACATGGTGTCGTTCGCGCGCAAGTTGCCCATCCGGCTCCTGGTCAGCCCCACCGTCGCACGACGCCAGGCCGCGATGCGCGGGACGAAGGTGCTGCTGAAGAGTCTGGCTCGCCGGACGTTCGACGACCCGTTTGTGTATCGGCCGAAGTCGGGTTTCAGCCTGCCGCTCTCTGACTACTTTGGCGACCGCCGCTTCGAGACCTTGATGGAGGAGCGCTTGCTGCCTGGCATGAAGACGCGAGGTCTCGTGCAGCCGGACGCCATCCGGCGGCAATGGAAGGCGCTACCCGCCGGGGCAAAGGGTCCGAGTGAAACGTTGTGGATTTCTGTCGCCCTCGAGATATGGGCGCAGGCGTTCCTTGACCAGCCACCAGCGCACGCTTACGCGTAGGAACATGGCGACAGATACTGACCGCCACGATCGACCGATTCGAGTCGTCTTTTGCTGGACCGATGTATCCGGCTACATGGCGGCGTCTTGGCGGGCCCTCGCCGAGCGGCCCGGGCTGGATGTCCACGTCATCCACCCCGATCTGTTGCTCCGTCCCAATCCCTTTCGGCAGGACCCCGAATTGTTGCGGGGCATCTCGAACGAGACATTCCGCACGGACCACCCGATGCTCGCCGGCCGCCTGTTGGAAGCCGTGGCCAGTCGCCGTCCCGATGTCGTGGTCCTCTGCGGCTGGCTCTACTGGCCGTACACGAAGCTGGCCCGGGCCCGAGAGCTGCGCCACGTGCGCGTCATCGTTGGGATGGATTCGCCGTGGCGGGGAAAGCTGTCACAGAGGCTGGGCCGATTCCGCCTGAGGGGCCTGGTCCAACGTCTGGACGGCGTCGTCACTGCGGGGGAGCGCAGTCGCCAGTACGCCCGGCGGCTCGGAGTGCCGGATCGGAAGATCCACACGGGCTTCTATGGGTTCGACTACGAGCGCTACAGCCGCGTTGCGGAGCTGCGTTCCGGCGCCCCAGGGGAGTGGCCACGCCAATTTCTCTATGTGGGACGCTACGTGCCGGCCAAGGATTTGGGGACGCTCGCAGCGGCCTACTCGGAATACCGACGCTCCGTCTCTTCGCCTTGGGGACTCACGTGTTGTGGCTGGGGCGACGAAGGACGGTTCCTGCGGGATGTGCCAGGGGTGGTCGACGCTGGATTCACACCCCCCAGCGCCCTCCCGGAGGTCTTCGGCCGGCACGGTGCGTTCGTGCTGCCCAGCCGATTCGAACCATGGGGAGTGGTCGTCGCAGAAGCCGCGGCGACCGGCCTGCCGGTTGTCTGCACGACGGCGTGCGGCGCCGGCGAGGATCTGGTAAGGGATTACTTCAACGGTATCACTGTGGCACCGGGAGACGTGTCCGGGCTCGCGCGAGCAATGCAGTGGATTCATGAGCACGAGGGCGAGTTGTACGCCATGGGGCGTCGCGGACAGACCCTCGCGAGGCCGTTCTCAGCCGAAGCGTGGGCGGCGCGTTGGCACCGGTACCTTCTCGAGGCCTTGGACAGTCCGCTGCCTCGCACCGACTGATCGCCTACGACGGCCGTGCACCCCTCCCTTTTCTTGAGTCCATCTGTCCGGCGCCAGTTGCGCGCCGCCAGTTCGCGCAGAAGCGCGCTCGCGCAGGCGCAAGCCGCCTGGAGCGATCGGCAGCTTGAGGCCGTGCGCCGCTCGTGGGCTGACGCCGTTTCCGATGTGCCGTACTACGTGTCGCTTGTCGCCTCAGGAGATGCGCCGGCGGAGATTCGCACGTGGGACGATGTGCGCCGGATTCCCGTCCTGACGCGGCAACTGCTGCAGGACCGACCCTCCGACTTCCTGCGCCGCTCCGGGCCACCGGATTCGTTCATGCGCACTGCGGGTTCCACCGGAACGCCGTTGCGGATGGGCCTCAATCAAGCCGAGCGCGACCTGATGCGCGTGGTGAAGCTCGCCGAGTGGCAGGCGTTCGGCTACGCGCCGGGCTCACACCTCTTCCTCATCTGGGGCCATGCCCACCTGCTCGGGACCGGCTGGACGGGGCGGGTCAATCACTTGAAGCGTCGCGTGGCGGACGCGTTCCTCGGATATCGCCGGGTGGACGCATACCGATTGAATCGCGAGTCGTGCACCGCGTACGCCGAGGCGCTCGTGCGGTTTCGTCCACTGGGTCTCATCGGGTACTCGGCAGCGCTGGACCTCTTCGCGCGGTACACGACCTCGTTTCGCGATCGGTTTCGTGCGCTTGGCCTCCGGTTTATTCTCGCGACAGCCGAAGCGCCACCCCGCCCCGACACCGTGGCGCTGCTCGAGGATCTCTTTGGATGCCCGGTCGTGCAGGAATACGGTGGCGCCGAGTTCGGCCAGGTGGCCTTCAAGTCCGGCAGCGCGCCCTTCGACGTCTATGCCGATCTCAACTACGTGGAGTGCGAGACGCCGGAACGGGGAGGTCCTGGTGAATATCCCGTGCTTCTGACGTCCTTGTACCGCCGCTACGTTCCGCTCATTCGCTATCGCGTCGGTGACACGCTGATCGGGCCCGCGACCGAGCCGCACGGACACGTGTCGCGATTTGACGCCGTGGGAGGGCGGCTCAACGACGTGATCTTGCTTGACGACGGAGACGCCATTCACAGCGTGGCGGTGTTCCACTGTATCCATCAAGAAGACTCGGTCTACAACATCCAGATGGTGCTGCGCGATGCGGGCATCGAGATCCACCTGGTGGCATCGACAGCCGACAGGGCCGCGATGGAAGCGCGGATGCGAGCACGTCTGTCCCAGGTGCACCCGTCGCTGGCGGGTGTCCGATTCTCCTACGTGGACGACCTCCAGACCAGTCGCGCCGGCAAGCGCCGGTGGTTCGTGGACGAACGCACGTCGCCCCCATGTGTGGCATCGCCGGCATCCTGACGCGCGAGCCTGGCGCGATCGACCTGCAGCCGGCGCTTGGGGCGATGCAGGCCGCGTTGCGGCATCGCGGTCCGGATGACGCCGGGCTATGGCAGGCGCCCTCGGGGTGCGCGGGCCTCGCGCACACGCGCCTCGCGATCCTCGACCTGAGCCCCGCCGGGCACCAGCCGATGTCCACGCTTGACGGGCGATTCACCATCGTCTTCAACGGAGAGATCTATAACTTCCTGGAGTTGCGGCGCGCGCTCGAGCAGAAGGGCGAGCAGTTTCACGACCCGGACCGACACCGAAGTGATTCTCCGCGCCTATCAGGTCCACGGTGCGTCGTGCATCGAGCTGCTTGCGCGGCATGTTCGCGTTCGCGATTTGGGACGAGCAGGAGCGGACCGGCGTGCTCGCGCGCGACCGATTCGGCATCAAGCCGCTCTACTACCATTCTGCCGGCGGCCGGCTCGTGTTCGCGTCCGAGGTTGCGAGCGCTCCTGGCCTCGCGCCTCGTGCCTCGCGACATGGATGCCCAGGCGGCATTTGGGTATTTTCGAACCGGATCGGTCCCCGAACCCCGGACGCTCCTCAAGCAGGTGCGGTGCCTCGAAGCCGGCCACTTCGCCCGTTGGCGAGGACGGCCGGCTTGACACCCGTCGGTACTGGCGGCTCGGCTTTCCCTCCGCCAAGTCGCCCGAACCTGGCGCCGATCCCGTCGCCGCGACTCGCGCGGCGTTGATCGATTCCGTCGAGCACCATTTCTTGAGTGACGTGCCGGTGGGGATCTTTCTGAGCGGAGGCATCGACTCCACGGTGCTCGTGGCGTTGGCGCGCGCGGCCGGGCGCACCGATCTCCGCACCTTCTCGATGTCCCTGCCGGACTCGCCCGATGACGAAGGACCAGCCGCGCGGCGAACCGCCGCACACTTCGGGACGCACCACGAGGATTACCGCGTGGACGCCGCAACCGGCAAGGCGATCTTCGCGCAGTTTCTTCGCGCCGTCGATCAGCCGAGCATCGACGGGATGAACACGTTTGCGATCGCGGGGTTTGCGCGCGACCGGGGCCTGAAGGTGGCGCTCTCGGGCATTGGCGCGGACGAGATTTTCGGCGGCTATCGCTCGTTCGTGGATGTCCCGAGATTGGCGAGATGGGACGGGTGGGTCAGCCGACTGGGGCCGGCGCGCGGCGCGCTTGGCCGAGTGCTGGAAGGCGCAGCGCGCGACCCCCGGCTACGCCGCGTTGGCGACATGCTCGGTGAGCCGGCGGGCATCACGAATACCTACTCGATGTTTCGCGGCATCTTCACCAGGGCGGAAGCCCGTACGCTGGTCCGGCACTACATGCAAACGGACGTGGTGAATCCGGAGGATGATGTTGCGGAGGCCGGTACTGATGACCCGACCGCCGAGGACGCGGTGAGCCGCCTCGAACTGACACGATACCTACGGAACCAATTGCTGCGAGACAGTGATGTCATGAGCCTGGCGTGGGGCCTCGAACTACGCACGCCGTTCCTCGATTCTCGAGTCGGTGGAGACCACGAGCCGTATTCCCGCGCGCACGCGCCTGCAGGCAGGCAAGCGGCTGTTGCTCGAGGCCGTACCTGAGGTGCCGGAATGGGTGGCAGGCGGGCGCAAGCGCTGCTTCCAGTTTCCGTTCGAACAATGGCTGGACGGCGAATGGCGCGAGGTGTTTGCCCAGGTTGACCGTACGTGCCCCGTTCCCACGCGCACGTGGTACCGGAAGTGGAGTGTCTTCATGCTCGAGCAGTGGATAGAGCGGACTGCGCTGGTCGGTGCCAACACGGACAGGGCGGCTGACGCCGTCGCGAGAGCGCGCGCATGGATAAGGTTGCCCGCGAAACCTATGGACCCCTGTTGGGGCTGGCCATGTCCGTGCTGGGGACGCTCGGCGCCCTGTTGCTCTTTCCCAGACGATCCGTCACCACGCGGTGCGTTGGCCGCCCCGGCGATAGTGCTGGCAGTGTGCATCATCTTCGTGCCGCTAATGCGGGTCATCACGAGCGTCGAGCACGATGATGAACGCCGACAACTTCGTCGCCGCCGGCTTCGTGGGGTGGCTGCTGCTGGACCTGATCCAGGGCGCGTACGATCTCAACGACGCGAACAATGAGTCGCTGCGGCTCGCGCTCGTCGCAATCGGCGTGGCGGCGTCGGCGATGTGGGCGGGCGCCATCGCGCAGGCCCTGGCGCCTGCCAAACTGGCTCCTGAGACGTGGCGAAGGCCCCATTGGACAGCCGCGCCGTGGAGCGCCTGGTGCCGATTTGCTTTCTTCTCGGCATGTTGAACTACATGTACTCGGTCGGGTTCGACCTCGCCGCGCATGTTCTCGTACCTGGGCGCGAGCCGGTGGGTCCGTGCCGTGGGGACGCGCGCAGCTGGGAGGGTGGAGCTCGTTCATCGACCAGACGCTCCTACTTCGGTTACGTCTTGCCCAGCCTCACCGCCCTCCTGATCGCACGTCGAGGGCTTACGAGACTCCAGACATGGTTCTCCATCGGTGCGTCGACGATCATGTTGCTCTTCCTCGCCCAGGGTGGCGGTCGTCGAATCATCATGGTGGCGGTTGGCGCCGCCCTCATTGTGTGGGTCCAGGCCCAGCCGGGCATGAAGATTCGAAAGGTCCTCGACAGTCGGGGCCGCCACGATCGCGCTCGCGTGGGTCGATGCAGTTCATGCTCAACATCCGGACCCTGGGCTACCAAGAATTTCTCTACAGAGGCAGCGACTACGACTACCTGCACGTGGACGACAACTTCCTGCGGCTGGCGCAGATCATCCAGATCGTGCCCAGCTCAGCACGACTTCGTCTATTGGCGGCAGATATCGTTCACGCTGGTGCGGCCGATCCCCCGGGTGTTCTGGCCGGGCAAACCGATCGACCCCGGGTTTGACCTGCCGTCCGCAGGTCGGCATGAAGGGCGTCAGCCTCTCCAGTTCGATCCTCGGCGAGTGGTACATCACGTGGGGATGGCCGGCAGTGATCTTTGGCGGATGGCTCCACGGCCGGCTGGCCAGCACCGCGAGCTACGCTCCGCGACGTCGGCATCACGGCCCGGAACCCCATCGTCTACGCTCTGGCCGTCATGGTTCTGGTGGCGGGCATGCGGTCGATGCAGGACCTCATCATCATGAGCTACGCCCTCGTCGCGTGGTGGGGCGTCAACCGGCTGGTCACGCCGAAGACCGCGACCGTCCGGTGAAGATCCTCCACGTCGCGGCGTCGTACCTGCCCGCGACACGCTATGGAGGCACGATCGTATCGGTGCACGGCCTGTGCAAGGCCCTGGCCGCGCGCGGCCACGACGTGCACGTCTTCACGACCAACGTCGACGGCCCGCGCGACTCGGATGTGCCGCTCTCGAGGCCGGTGCCGGTCGACGGTGTCAGCGTGTGGTACTTCCCGTCTCGTCTCCTCCGGCGGCTCTACTGGTCGCCGCCGATGGCCCGTGCGCTCACCGCGCACGTCGGCGAATTCGCCATCGTCCATCTCCATGCGCTCTTCGTATGGCCTGTCTCTGCTGCAGCAAAGGCCGCACGGCGGGCAGGCGTGCCCTACGTGCTCGCACCGAGAGGCATGCTGGAGAAGGGGCTGATGGCGAAGAAGAGCCGGGTGCTCAAGTCCGCGTGGATGGCGGCCGGTGGGCGGCGGCTGATCGAAAAGTCAGCGGCGCTTCACATCACGAGCGCCAGAGAGGCCGTCGAGGCGGAGGCCTTTGGTTTCGCGTTGCCGCGGCTCTACGAAGTGCCCAACGGCGTCGACCTGGCGCCGCTTACGAGCGAGACGGCTGGCCCGTCCGGGAGTGTCCTGGCGTTGGTCGAGGGCCAGCGCTTCCTCTTGTTCATCGGCCGGATCAGCTGGAAGAAGGGCCTCGACCGACTGATCGCCGCGCTTCCGCATGTGCCGGACACGCGGCTCGTCGTCGCCGGCAACGATGAGGAAGGCTACCGTCCCGCACTCGTCGCGCAGGCGGCAGCGGCCGGCCTGATCGACCGCGTCATGTTCCTCGGGCCCGTGAACGGCGCCGAAAAGGCCGCGCTCCTGGCGCGCGCGCAGGCGCTGGTGCTGCCGTCGTATTCAGAGAACTTCGGCAATGTCGTTCTCGAAGCCATGGCAGCCGGCTGCCCGGCGGTGGTCACGCCGGAAGTCGGCATCGCGGACATCGTACGGACCAGCGGGGCCGGGTGGGTGGTTGAAGGAGAACCATCGACGCTCGGGGCCGCCCTCCGCGCCCTCACGGCTGACCCATCCCTCCGTCAGGTGATGGGCGAGCGTGGCCGCTCGGCTGCGCAAGACTACTCATGGGACCATGTTGGACTGCGAATGGAACAGGCCTACCGAGAGATCCTCAGTTGACGAAGCCCACGGTCACCTCTGCCAACGTCAACCCCGCCGATTGGGGTGACGGTCTCCCCGGACCTCTGAATGGCAGCATCGGCGCGAACCTGGCGGAACTGCTTGTGAGGATTGTGGCCGAACAGCCCGGAGTGGGTGCCATCTGCGACTTGGGCTGTGGCAACGGCTACCTTGCTGGCAAACTCGGGACGCTTGGGCACCGTGTCGTGGGCCTCGACGCGTCGGTCCCGTATCTCGAAACAGCACGCCGATACTACGCGAGCGAGAACGTGACGTTTCGGCGGGCCGTGTTTGGCGCTGACGAAGATGTCGCGCGCGACGATCAGGCGGCGTTTGATCTCGTGGTCTCCAGCGACGTCATCGAACATCTGTACCGGCCGGCCGACCTCATCGAGACGGCCGCGCAGCTCCTGCGGCCCGGCGGGATCCTCGTCGTCGGAACCCCGTATCACGGCTATGTGAAGAACCTGGCCATCAGCCTGCTGGGCAAATGGGACGAGCACCATGGCGTCCATTGGCAAGGTGGCCACATCAAGTTCTTCAGCGTCAAGACCTTGACCCATCTCGTGGCTGGCGCCGGTTTCTCTGACATCCAGTTCCGCTTCTACGGGCGCGTTCCGTTCCTGTGGAAGAACATGATCTGCATTGCGCGCAAGGCGGGCTAGATGCACTCCCGCATCACGCCGCTCCTCCTCACCTACAACGAGGCCCCCAACATCGCCCGCACGCTCGACCGCCTCGCCTGGGCCGCCGACGTCGTGGTCGTGGACAGCGGCAGCACCGATGCGACGCGGGACATCCTCGCGCGGTATCCCTGCGTGCGGGTCTTCGAGCGGCCCTTCACCACGCATGCGGAACAGTGGTCCTTCGGGCTGGCATCGACGGGCATCACCACCGAGTGGGTCCTCGCGCTCGACGCCGACTTCGTGCTGTCGCCGGAGCTCATTCAAGAGTTCGCATCACTCGAGCCCGGACCTGATGACGCCGGCTATCGCGCGTCCTTCACTTATTGCATCAACGGCACGCCGCTGCGCGGCGCCGCGTATCCGCCAGTGACCGTGCTGTTCCGACGCGCCTGCGCCCGATACGAACAAGACGGGCACACGCAGCGTGTCAGGGTCGAGGGCCGCGTGTCGCCTCTTGTCGGGACGATCGCGCACGACGACCGGAAGCCGCTGTCCCATTGGCTGGCCGCGCAGAGTCGCTACATGCGCCTCGAGGCCGACAAACTCGACGCCTCGCCCGCGCGGTCGCTCGGCTGGCTCGATCGCCTTCGACGCCTGATCCTCATCGCACCGCCGGCCATGTTTCTCTACTGCCTCATCGTCCGCGGAGGAATCCTGGACGGCAGGGCCGGACTGTTGTACGCCCTGCAGCGCGCCACCGCCGAAGCGATCCTGTCGCTCTACCTGGTGGAGCGGATGCTGGTTCGCGACCGCGGTCCTCAGAACGTGCCCTAGCCTGACGTGGTCGCACCCCCGCGTCCCACCGCGCGCCTTACGCCCTCCAATTCCCCACGCTCGCGGCCCGAGGCCGAGGTCCTGCTGTGCATCGCCCGGCTGCACCTGGACGCCATCGCTCGCACTGCACTCGAGCGCTTGTGCCACGCAGGCCTCGATTGGGCCGACCTCATCTCGCTGGCGGCGCGGCACCGCCTGCTGCCGTTGCTTTACCGCCACGTCAACGCTGTCGCCCCGCTGGCCGTACCCCGGGTCGCCTTCGTCGAACTGTGGCGTGCTCACGAGGACACCGCCCGCCGCAACAAGACCCTGGCCGCGGAATTGCTGCGCATCTTGCGCGCGCTCGAGGCCAACGCCATTCCGGCCGTCGCATACAAAGGGCCGGTGCTAGCGCAAGCACTCTACGGCGACCTGTCGCTTCGTGAGTACGGCGACCTCGACATCCTGGTTCGGCGGGACGACATCCTGAGGGCGTGCGCGGCGCTGGCGCCTGAAGGGTACGTGCCCGACTACCCATTGACGCCAGCTCTCGAAGCCGCGTTCCTTGACTCCAGCGCGCAGTACCACCGCGTGCTGGTCCACCGCGACAGCGGCGCGAGCGTCGAGCTCCACTGGAAGACGGATCCCGATTTTCCTGTCGAATCCCCACAAGACTCCGGGTGGTGGAGTCGCATGGGGCGGACGAGCCTCGAAGGCGAAGCCATCAGGACGCTTTCGGCGGAAGAGCAGGTGTTGATGTGCGCGCTGCACGTCACCAAGCATCACGGCTATCGACTGGGTTGGCTCGTCGACGTCGCCGAGTTGATCCGGCAACATCCTCGCTTGGACTGGGATTGGGTAGTGGCACGGGCGGAACACCTGTGGTGCACGCGCCGGCTCGGCGTGAGCCTGCAACTGGCCGGTGACCTGATCGACGCGCCGCTGCCGGAGAGAGTACGGCAGCGGTTAGACGCCGACACTCATATCCGCCGGATTGCCGATCTGATTGCCTCGAAGATGTTTCGGACCGACGCGGAAGGGCTCAGCAGTCTCGGCCGACTTGGATTCGAATTGCAGCTCTACGACGATCGCCGTCACCAGTTGAGGCACGCCGTCAACGTCGCCGTTGCGCCCAGCCTGATCGAATGGTCGTCGTGGCCGCTGCCGCGCCCACTATTCTTTTTGTACTTGCCTCTGCGGCTGGTCCGATTGGCGAAGAGGTACGGCCTTAGGCTGTTCGGCCGCTCCGGTCAGGACGCCTAAGCCGAATTGGCGAGGCGGCCGAAGAGCGCCCGGCGCGCCGGCTGGTGCCGGAGCAGCGCGACGATGAACTCGCGATGGTGGTTGAATCGGGCCGTCTCGCGCACGAGCGGCAGGATGCCGTCCGTGTTCGCGAGAGTGAAGAGCGCGTCGATGTCCGTGTCCCGCATGCGCTGCGCGACGAACCGCAGCACGAGTTGCGCGTTGAACTCGGATTGGAAACGGCTGCGCCATTGCCGCTCGTAGGCTCGCAAAGCCTTCGCCGAAAGGTCGCCCACCGCCAGCTGCATGCCCAGCACGTTGGCCGCTAGTTCTCCGCTGACCACGCTGTAGTAGATCCCACCGCCCGTCGTCGGCTTGACCAGGCCGGCGGCATCTCCCACCGCCACCACGCGATCCCCATACGTTCGTCGCACGCTGCCCAGGGGCAGCATGCGCCGACGGGGACTCGGCGTGTCCGGCACCGCGATCGACCAGCGATCGCGGACCCTCAACAGCATTCGCGAGAAGTGGCCGACGGCGTCATCGTCTGCCATTACGCCGACGCGCACGAAGTTGCCGTGTGGACGGCGCACCGGCACGGCCCACGCAAAGCCTTTAGGAGCGATCTCGGAGCCGAAGTGGATCTCGACATCACCGAGGCGGTCGGCAGGCAGTTCCATCTGCGCCGACTGGAGGAACGTCGAGGGCATGCCGAGACCGAGCCGGCGCTGGAAGGTGTAGTTGGCGCCGCAAGCCAGGACGACGGCACGGGACGTCAACGTCTCGCCATCGGCCAGCGTGACGGCCACGGCGTCTTCGCGGGGCTCCACCGCGGTCACGCGTTGGCCCCGCATGATGGTCGCGCCGGCCGCGGCGGCGCGGAGGGCGAGTTCGTTGTCGAAGACCGCGCGATCGATGACCACGGCCTCGGTGGCCGCCGTGGTGTATTCGAAGGCATGACCGGCAGGCGCCACGAACCGGACGGTGGACAGCGGATTGAGCACGGCGCCGGCAGGAAGGTGCATCGACGCGGCCACCTCCGCCGCGAGGACGCCCGTGCAGTGGACCGGTGAGCCGATGTCGTCGTGTTCTTCGAGCACGAGAACCTGCCAGCCGGCGGCGGCCAGCGTGCGCGCTGCCGCGAGCCCGCCGGGGCCCCCACCGATGACTACGACGTCGTGCATCGCCACCGATTATACAGGTCGAGTTCCCGGCGCCCGCTCAAACCTTGGGACCGCGATCTTCCCAGCGTCCGCGCACCGTGATCCAGAACGACTGGGCGATCAGCCGGAGGTCCAGGCAGAAGCCGGCACGGCGTTGATAGAGAAGGTCGTAGCGGAACTTGCCGGTTCTCGGCAGGTCGCGCGGCGCGTACACCTGCGCGAGTCCGGTGAGCCCCGGGCGGACGCGATGGCGGGCTTCGTAGCCGGGAATGGCGGCCAGCGGGACCACGGAACCGTCCGCGGTGGTGTCGGCTTCGCCGGGCCTCAAGGGCCTGGGCCCGACCACGCTCATATCGCCGCGAAAGATGTTCCACAACTGCGGCAGCTCGTCGAAGGCTGTGGCCCGGAGCACGCGACCCACGCGCGTGACGCGCGGGTCGTTCGCCTTGGCCTGTACCGCGCCTGTCAACCGCTCCGCGTTGGGAATCATCGAGCGGAACTTGAAGGCCAGGAAGACGCGGCCGTGGAGACCGACGCGCTCCTGCGCGAAGAGCACCGGGCCGCCGTCCTCGAGCTTGATCGCTATGGCGATGACGAGCGCGATGGGCGAGAAGACGAGGAGGCCCGCGCCCGAGACCAAGACATCGAACCCGCGCTTGATCATCGGCCGGCTCCGATGTCGCGCAGCACCTGGGCGTGCGCCGCCACCTGTCGATCGCGGGCAAACAGCATCGAGGCGGTGCGCGCGCGCTCGCCCATGGCCAGCCGCCGATCCGGGTTCTCTGCGAGCGCCAGGATGTGCGCGGCAAGGTCCGCCGCATCGCCCGGGCGCGCGAGCAGGCCGCAGTCGTGCCGCGCCGTGATGGCCGCGACCTCGCTCGACGGCTCTACGGCGGCCACGTACGGCCGGCCCGCCGCGAGAATGGGATAGAGCTTGCTCGGCACGATGTACCCCGCCAGCCCCGGCTTCAGGGACACGAGACAGACGTCGCTGGAGGCGTAGGTCCAGCGCATTTGATCGCGCGGTTGAAACGGCAGGAACCGGACGTTCTCGAGCCCACGCGCCGTCACGGTCGCCTGAGGGCGGCCCGCCGGTTGCCGTCGCCGATAAAGAGGAACAGGATGTCCGGGCGCGCGCGCAAGCGCTCGGCCGCGTCGATGACCACGTCGAGATTCTGCGACATCCCGATGTTGCCCGCATGCAGCACGACGAAACGATCGGCCAGGCCATGATCCACCGCGAACGGGTTCCGCTTGTCCGAAGGCAGAATGGCCGCGGTGTCGGCCCAGTTGTGGATCACGGTGATATGGGACGGGTCGGCGCCCTTGCCGTCCACGAGGCGCGCGGCCATCGTATCGCCGAGCGCGACGATGCGCGTGGCGCGACGCACCAGGAAGCGATTGAGCCGATCGAGCGCCGTGTTGACGAGCGGGCTGCGGAAGTCTTCGAGCAGGCCGGCCACTTCGGGAAAGATGTCCTGGCAGAAGAACACCATTCCTCGGCTCGGCCGCGCGGCGAGCGCGGCGAGGCCGATGATCGGCGGATCGGTCAGGGCCACCGTGACGTCCTGGCGGGGGAGCGACAGGCCGGTCCACAGGGCCGACGCGAAGTACGTCATGTAGTTGGTCGCGCGGCCGGCGAACCGACGCGGCTCAAAGGTCGTTCCGGCGGCGCGGATGATGCGCACGCCGTTTCGGGTCTCGCGACTGGGGATGGTCCGGCTAAAGCCGGACACCACCTCGGATGCAGTCCGGCTAAAGCCGGACGCCACATCGGAGCCGGACGCCACCACGGAGCCGGACACCGCCTTCGACGTCGGGTAACCCGTGACCACCGTGACCTCGAAGCCGTGGAGGGCGACGAGGTCTTCCGCGAGCTCGGTGAGCAGTTGCCCCGTGGCGCCCGTGTCGGGCCAATACGACCGGTTGAAGTAGCAGACCCGCATCGGCGCACTATCACTGGTCGGCATCAGGAAGGTTTGCGCAGCACGTGCGGACCCATCACCAGCAGGTCCATGTCCGTGCGCAGGAAGCAGTCGAGCGCCTGCTCGGGGCGCTCGACGATGGGTTCGTTCTCGTTGAAGGAGGTGTTGAGCAGCACGGGCACGCCCGTCTCGGCCTGGAACGCGCGCAGCAAGGCCCAGTACCGCGGGTTGCTGTCTGCGCTCACCGATTGCAGCCGCCCCGACCCGTCGACGTGCGTGACTGCCGGGATGACGCCGCGCTTCTCCGGCCGCACCGGATACACCTGCAACATGAACGGATCGTGCACGGCGCCGACGAAATATTCATCGATCGCTTCTGCGAGGATCGAGGGCGCGAACGGGCGGAAGCGCTCGCGGAACTTGATCTTCTGGTTGATGACATCGCGCATGTCCGCGCGACGCGGGTCGGCGAGGATGCTGCGGTTGCCGAGGGCGCGCGCCCCCCATTCCATGCGGCCCTGGAACCAGCCCACGACGTCGCCCGCCGCGATCCGCGCCGCGGTCTCCCGGCACAACGCGGCCTCGTCGTCGATGGTGGTCCACGTACAGCGGCCTTCGGCAACGATTCCGCTGGCGCGAATCACGTCGCCGATCGCCTGAGGGTCGTACGCCGTGCCCCAATACGAGTGCGCGAGGCGCGCGCCGGCCGGGCGGTCCGCACCGGCATGCCATGCGTCGAGCGCCGCGCCGAGGGCCGTGCCGTTGTCACCGGCCGCCGGCTGGATGAACACGTCGCGAAAGGGAGTGTTCGCGCGAATCTTGCCGTTGGCCACGCTGTTCATCGCGCACCCGCCGGCAAGGCAGAGGGCATCCACGGGAACGCGCGCGTGGGCGCCGCGGAGGACGTGGAACGCCGCCTCCTCGAAGACGCGTTGCACCGAGGCCGCCAGGTCCTCGTGACGGCTCGTCACGGCCTCGTCGTGCCGACGCGCGGGCCCGAGCAGATCGATGAGCCGCTCTGTGAATACATCGGGAATCGTCGGTTCCCCCGCCTCCCATGTCATCGTCACTTCGCCGGTCCAGTGGCGGAAATACTCGAGGTTCAGGCGGAAGCTGCCGCCCGGATCGAGCTGGAGGAGCCGGCCAATCGCGTCGGCGTGGGCGGGCTTGCCGTACGGGGCGAGCCCCATGACCTTGTATTCATCGCCGTACTTCTTGAACCCGAGGTGCTGCGTGATGGCCAGGTAGAGGAGTCCCAGGGAGTGGGGGAGGTACACCCGATCGAGGACGTCGAGCCGCGTGCCATGGCCTCGCGCCACCGAGACGCTGACGAAATCGCCGAAGCCGTCGATGGCGCAGCAGGCGGCCTCGGGCATCCCGCTCACGTGAAACGCGCTGGCGAGATGGGCGGGATGATGCTCGACGTAGCGCATACGCGAGGCGACGTGCCCGGCGTCGAGGCCCAGGGTCTGCGCGATGACGGAGGGCAGGTGCGCGCCCTTTGCGGCGCTGCCGCGGTATTGGCGGACGAGCGCCGCCCCCGGCCGGTGCCGGAGGGCGAACCACGCCTTGCGGAGCAGGTGGACACGGCGTCCGCGTGCGAGCGCCCAGACGTCGACCTCCTCGGCGCGTGCGCCGGCCATCTCGAGTCCCGCGGCGATCGCGCGCGCCGGAAACCCCGACGCGTGTTTCACACGCGTGAACCGCTCCTCCTCGAGCGCAGCCACCAGCACGCCGTCGCGCAGGACCACCGCGGCCACGTCGCCGTGGTAGGCATTGAGCCCGACGATCAGCATCAGTCGTGTCCCGAATCCTCGTAGGACCCATTGTGGGCCGTGGCCCGTTCGTGCAGAAGGAGGCCTGCGAGCACGCCGCAGAGGATCGCATTGGCCGGCATGACGAGCGGGACTTCCCACACGCTCTGGAATGCGATACCCGCGAGCCCGGCGCCCGCGCCTACCCGCACCCAGAAGATCTCGCCTCGGTCCGCGTTGATCGCGCGCCGGCCCAGGACGAAGAGCCAGACCAGCCCGACCAGCGTCACCAGGGCGAGCAGGAGGCCGCCTTCGGTGGTGACCTGCAGGTAGTGGGAGTGCGCATTGTTGAAATGCGCCCATTTCCCCATGGAGCCGACCCAGAGGCGTGTCTGCTGATAGACGGTCATCGCCTCGGAGAAGGTGCCGGCGCCGGTGCCGGTGAGGGGGAAGTCCTGGATGATTCGCACCGTCTCGCGCCAGATGACGGCGCGGTTTGCGCCGATCGCTTGTTCCTGCGTGAAGCCTGAACCCACCCGCGCGACCCATTTGTCCACGTCGACGAACAGCGCGCCGGCGAGCAGGACCATTCCGGCGACCGCAATCATCAGGGGCAGCGCGGGCCGCTCCACCGATGTCCGCCGTCGCACGAACAGCCAGCCGCAGAGGCCGGATGCGCCCACGCCGGCGAGGGCCGAGCGCGAGAGGGTCAGGAGCAGCACGCCGACCATCAGGAGGCCCGCCATCGCGACGAGCAGCCCGCCCGACTCGAACGCCTCCCGAAGCAGGCTCCGCCAGCGGCGGTAGCCCGGGTGCATGTGCACGTGGGCGATGAGGTATCCGCCGACGGGCGCCGCCATCATCAGGAGCCACGCCGCGAAATGGTTGCGATTGACGAACGCGCCAAACGGGTTGGCGCTGCGCGCCTCCGGCTCGAGCACGCCCAGCACGAACCGCGGCGTCATCACCTGGTGGTAGAGGGCCAGGAGCGAGGCGCCCGCGCCGATCAGCGCGAGCCAGCGGCAGAACCGGCGGGAGCCGCCCGCCTTGAAGGCGGCCCGCGCGCTCCAGAAAGAGAGCACGGCGATGACCAGGGTGCCCAGCGCGCGGGCGGTGGCGTCAGCGTCGATGGACAGGGTGGTCCAGCCCGCCGGCTCGACGATCAGGCTCGACAGGCTCAGCGCCGCCCGAACCGGCACGGCGTGCGGCGACAGCGCGTCGACCCCGGCGCGCGGCAGCGGGATCAACTGCAGCAGGAGAATGCCCGCGGCCGCGGCGAGCGTGAGGTCGATGGGCCGGAACACGCGTGGGAACGCGAACGTGCGGCGCGGTGCGACGGCCGCGGTGACGGCGGTGAGGGCGAGCAGCGGCCCCGCCGTCCACGGCGGGGCTCCCGCGAAGAGGAGGTATGAAGCGCAGACGAGAAGGAGAAGCAGCGCTCGCTGCACGGGTCAGGCTGCCGGCGATTCGGTGTAGTAGTTCTTGTACTGGTGGCCGTAGTAGCGCGAGTAGTAGTACCGATTACGCGCGAAGTCAACCTTGTTGAGCACGGCCAGCACCTGGCGCGGATTGCTCGAGAGCAGGGTCTCGATGGCACGCTCCACGAGGCGCCACCGCGTCATTTCCGACCCGATGACGAAGACCACCGCGCCGACCAGCGGCGCGATGATGACCGCGTCGGTGACCGCGAGGACCGGCGGGGTGTCGATGATCACCCAGTCGAACGGTCCGGTCTCCAGTCCCGATACGAGCGCGCGCATCCGGTCCGACGCGAGCAACTCCGACGGGTTGGCCGGGGTCCGGCCGGCCGTGATGGCCAGCAGGTTCGGGTCGTGGGTGCGTTGGACGACTTCGCGCATGCGCGCCTGGCCCGCGAGCAACTGCGACAGGCCGCGATCGTTGGTCATGCGCAGCGCCTTGTGCACGCTCGGCCTGCGCATGTCGGCGTCGATCAGCAGCACACGCGACCCGCCGACGGCGAGGGCCATCGCCATGTTCACCGCCGTGGTCGTCTTGCCTTCCAGCGGCTGCGAACTGCACACGACGACGATCTTCGCGCCGTCCGACGTCAATTGCGTCGACATCGCCGTGCGAATCGAACGGTAGGCCTCGCCGAAGTCGTGTGGCACCGGACCGGAGATCAGCGGATGCCGCTCGCCACGGACCGACGGCACCAGGCCCACGAAGCGCAGTTTCAGGCGCCGCGTGACGTCTTCCGGCGTCTTGACCGTGTCGTCCATGTAGTCGAGGCCCACCGCCACGCCGATGCCGAGCACGAGGCCAAAGGCCAGCGCGTACATCCAGTCGGTCCGGTGGTTGGGCGTGAACGGGCTGCCGGGCACATCCGCGCGATCGACGACGCGCACGTTGTTCGTGCGGCTGTTGGCGACGACGCGCAGCTCTTTCTCGCGCGTGAGCAGCTGGTTGTAGATCTCGCGGTTGGATTCGGCCTCGCGCAGCAGCACCGAGTAGTCGACGCCCTTGCGGCTGAGATCCGTCGCGGCGACCTTCGACTCGTTCAACGACTCCTGCAGCACCCGTTCCTGCGTCACCGCCGCGTCGTAGTCGCTCTTGGCGTTGACGACGGCCTTCTTGATTTCGGCGTCGAGCTGGCTCTCGGCGTTGGCGAGTTGCGAGGTGACCTTCAGGTACTCCGGGTGCTTCTCGCCATAACGCTCGGAGATCCGCGACCGATCCTGCTGGAACTGCGAGACCTGGCTCTTCAGGGCCTGGATGGATGGATTGGCAATGACGGACGAAATCGATTCGGCGTTCTGGCCGGCGGCCTGGATCTGCTTCCAGAGGGTTTCTTTCTGGATGCGATCGGTGCGCGCCTTGGTCACGGCGTCGTTCAATTGCGTCAGCCGGGCAACCACGATGTTCTGGCTGCTGTCGAGCGCGCCGGCGTCCTGCTTTTCCTTGTACTGAGCGAGGGCTTGCTCGCTCTGCTGCACGATGGCCTGCTGGCGGGCCACTTCACCCGTGAGCCACGTCGCGCTGTTCTCGAGCGAGGCGACCTTGAGGGCCAGGTTTTGCGTGACGTATTCGTCGGCGAACGCGTTGACCGCACGGGCCGCGAAGGCCGGGTCGGCGGAGGTGTAGGTCAGGTCCACCAGCTGGCTGCCCCGCACGGGGACGACGGCCAGGCGGGACACGAGCGCATCCCCGTAGCTGCGCGCGTTCACCGGACCGGAAGGGGCGATTGGCTGCGGCAGCGCCACCTGGGACGACACCGCCATCCGGTACGGCCACATCGCGTAGAACTTGATCAGCGTGATGCCCCGGGCCAGCTGCGTGGGCGCGGGACCGCGGCCGTTGAACTCCGCCACTTTGCCCAGGTCCAGCTTTTGCGCCACCTGCTGGGCGAGATCCCGCCCCGTCATGATACGCAGCTGCGTCTGCATGTAGATTTCGGGATCCTGCGACGTGACGTTGCGCTGCATCTCCGACGGCGTGTTCATGTCGGTGTTCGGATCCTCGATGAGGAGCCGGGCCTGCGCGCGGTAGATCGGAATCTGCGTGTAGCTGTCGATCATCATCCAGCCGACGACGAGGACGAACACCGTAATCGCCGGCCAGCGATACCGATAGACCACCGAGAGGCGGTCGAGAATGTGCGGCTCCGCCTCGCTCGGCAGCCCCGACTGGGTCGGCGCTGGTGCGGCGGCTGGCGCCGGGGCGGGTTGTTCCGCCGGGTTCGTGGATGTCTCTGGTGCGCTCAACGTTGTCTCTAAAAGGCGGTTAGGGCGTAATGCTCGAAGGCGAAATCGACTCGCCGGCGTCGATGGGCGGAATGTTCTGGCCCTGCGCCGCCGTCATGGTGGCGGCGGACATCGACGTGGCGGAACTGAGGCCCGCGAACCCTCCCAGGTCCTGGAGCGGCACCACGACTTGCCGGGCAGCGTCCCAGCGGCCCGGCAACATGATCACGGTCTGCAGCGTCTCATGGCGCGCGAGGGCCCCGGCATTGCTCAGCGCGACCACGTAGCGATCGCCGATGTACATTTCCACCACGTAGGTTCCCGGCTCAACTCCGGGAAACTCGTATTCCCCGTTGTCGTCGGTCACGTCCGTGGCCACGACGAGGCCGGTAACGATATCTCGCAGCCGAACAGCGACCTTGGCGATGGGCACCTGCCGGATGTCGATCACGGTGCCGACGATCTTGGTGTCGCCGGCGCCTTCAGGCTGCCAGGCTCCGACGAATTTCAGGCCTGTGCTGATGCCGGTAGGCGGGGGCTGGACGCGCTCGACGGACCCGCGCTGCGCCGCCAGGCTGGCGGCCATGATCACGCATGCGATTGCGGCGAGCCATGTTGCGCGTTTCATCATCGTTCTGCCCTTGGAGAGTCCAGAGGACACTCCTCCTTGCGCCTTGCCCATAGATTAAGTCTATTCCCTTGTATCGGACGCGCCGCAACGGTCAGTAGTTGATATGACAATATACGACAATAAAGTATTTTGTCAACCCGTTTGCACGACAATGTCGGCCCTAAGCGACCAGAAACGCCTGACGGTGGGGGGGCGGGAGCCGCGGCCTACTTGAATTCGACGCTGATGGCGGGGCCGTCGATCTTGATGCCCTTGATGTCCTTTAGATAAGGCTTCAGTTCCGTGAGCGACGCCTCGGGGCCCAGCTTGCCCTGCAACGCCTTGAACTTCCCTTCGTCCGCGAGCAGGGCGTTCATGTCCATTTCGAGCAGGGTCACTCGCGGCCCGGTCACGTACTCCGCATTGGTCTTGACGATGGTGCCGACCACTTCGAGGGCGACGTCGATCTTGAAACCCTGGAACAGGCTCTTGAGCATGTTCATCATCATCGGGTCCGCCATGTCGGGCATGCCGGCGGTGGTGTCGGGCCGGGTCGCGCCGGTGCCCGGCTTGTCCGCGAAGTTGATGGTCAGCAGCGAGGTCGCGCCCTGGCGGACCAACTTGAACTTGACCGGGTCATCGGCCTTGCGCGCCGCGGGACTGCCGCCGTTGGTCGAGCCCGCCATGTCCGGGGCCTGGCTGACTTGAATCTGGTTGATGTCGTCGAACGCGAAAACCGCCTTGACGCCCTCGAAGCCGTTGGCCTTGGCCGGCTCCGTGGAGACGAGTCGCACGCCCTTGCCCATCCGCTCCGCCGTCTGCTTGAGATTGGCCTCGCTCATCGGGCCGGCCCCCTGCGCCGCGCCGGGCATCATCGCCTTGAGCGCCGCCATGTTCATGAGCGTCGTCTGTTCGACGGTGCCGCTGCCATCGGGCTTGACCTTGATCAACGTGGCGCTGTTGATGCACGCGGTGAGGGTAACCACGGAGATGACGGCGAGCAGGACGCGAACTGTGCGCATGGGAGTTCTCCAGGAGGCGTGCCAGCGATCATACCTATACTTGGGGCCGCAGATTAAACGCAGATTAAACGCTGATGGACAACGCAAGCGCCCAAGCCCCTAAGCCCCCAAGCCCTCAGGCCCTCAAGCCCTCAGGCCCTCAGGTCCTGAAGACCTTCAGCCCCGATGAGGGCGCGGGGAAGACCGCCCTCGTCACCGGCGCGTCGGCAGGGATCGGCCGCGCGTTTGCCGAGTTGCTGGCCGCCCGCGGATACGGGCTGGTGCTGACGGCGCGGCGGCAGGACCGGCTCGAGGCGCTGGCCGCGACGCTTCGGGACCGGCACGGCATTCCCGTGGCGGTGATCGCGGACGATCTCGCCGACCAGGCCGCTCCAGCGCGCCTTGTCGACGCCATCGCGGCGCGCGGCCTGCAGATCGATCTTCTGGTGAACAACGCGGGCTACGGGGTCCCGGGCAGTTACGGCCAGGTGGCGTGGGCCGCGCACGATCGGTTCCTCCAGGTCATGGTCACGGCGGTGTGCGAGCTCACGTATCGACTGCTGCCGGGCATGGTGGAGCGCGGGTGGGGCCGCATCATCAACATCGCGTCGCTCGCGGGCCTGGTGCCGGCGCCCGCCGGTCATACGCTCTACGGCGCGTCGAAGGCCTTTCTCATTCGGTTCTCAGAAGCCTTGTCCGCCGAGCACGCGTCGAGCGGCGTGTTTGCCACGGCCGTGTGCCCGGGTTTCACATACACCGAATTTCACGATGTGACCGGGACGCGCGATCGAATGAAGGGCCTGCCGCGCTGGATGTGGATGGACGCCGCCGTCGTCGCCGAACAGGGGTATCGCGCGGTGATGATAGGCGAGCCCGTGTATGTCAACGGGAGGATCAACAGGACGATCGCCTGGCTCGTGCGGGTGCTCCCACAGGGCTTCGTTCGCCGGATGTCGGGCCGGGCCGGCGGCCGCTACCGCAAGCACTAAGAACTTCGGCGCGCCGCCTCCGTATCGTCCCATATGGTTGACGCGCTGGTGAGAGACGTCCGTTACGCGCTCCGGGGGATCCTGCGCAGTCCGGGATTCGCCCTGGTCGCCGTCCTGTCGCTGGGGCTCGGCGTGGGCGTGAACACCGCGATGTTCTCGCTGGTGGACGGCCTGCTGTTCCGGCCGCTGCCCGTCGAGTCGCCCGCCACCCTCGTCGATGTGTTCACGTCGAGCGACGACGGCGGCGAATACTCCACGTCGTCTTACGCGGACTACGTGGACCTCAAGGCGCAGAACACCGTCTTCACGGACGTGATCGGGTACAGCCCGATGTTTGCGGCCATCAGTTTCGGCGACCGTTCACGGCTCGTCCTCGGCCAGGTCGTCACGTCCAACCACTTCTCGGTGCTCGGCATCCAACCGGCGCTCGGCCGTCTGCTCGTTCCCTCGGATGACGACCCCGGATCGCCGCGTGTGGTGGTGATCGCGCACCAGATGTGGGCCCGCGAGTTCGGCAGCCGCCCCGACATCGTGGGACGGTCGATCACGCTGCGAGGCCTGCAGTACACCATCGCCGGCGTGGCGCCCGCCGCCTTCACCGGAGTCGTCCCGTTGCTCGAGCCGGAACTGTGGCTGCCGATCGCACATGCCGAGGAAGTGGAGCCGGCGGGAATCACCGACAGCGTGCCTTCGCCGACAGGGCGCACGCGGCTGGAGCGGCGCGGCACGCGGTGGATGTTCATCAAGGGACGCCTCAGGCCGGGTGTCACGGCTGCGCAGGCGCACGCCAACGTCGCCCTCATCGGCGCGCAGCTGGCCGCGGCGAATCCGCAGACGAACGAGGACAAGAAGATGTCGGCCGTGCCCACGAGCGACGTTCGCCTGCTCGTGCCGCAGGCCGGCGGACCGCTCGCGATGGGCGCCGTCGGCGTGATGTCCGTCGTCGGGCTCGTCCTGTTGATCGCCTGCGCCAACGTCGCCGGCATGCTGCTCGCGCGGGCCTCGGCGCGCCGGCGTGAAATCAGCGTCCGGCTGGCCATTGGGGCGAGCCGCTGGAGGCTCGTGCAGCAGCTGCTGGTGGAGGGGCTCGTGCTCGGCGCGCTCGGGTCCGTCACAGCCGTGGCCTGCGCATGGGCGTTGATTCGCGCCTTGCTCACGGTGCAATTGCCGCTGCCGGTGAACGTGGCCCTCGACCTCCGGCTCGATGTCCGTGTGCTGACGTTCTCGATCGTCATCGCGGCGATCACCGGCGTGCTCGCCGGCCTGCTGCCGGCGATCAAGGCCTCGTCGCCGAGCCTGGTGGGCGACCTGCGTGGCGACGCGCCGGCCGGGCGCGTGGCCGGCCGCCGATGGTCCCTCCGGGACGCGCTGGTGGTCGGGCAGGTCGCGCTGACGGCGGTGCTCCTGGTGCTGGCGGGGTTGCTCCTGCGCAGCCTCGGCGCCTCGGAGCGCGCTGACGTGGGGTTCAGGACGAGCGGGCTCGTCGTGCTGTCGTTCGACACCGACATGGTCCGGTACCCGCGGGAGAAGGGGGAGCGGTTCTGGACCGACGCGCTCGCGCGCGTCGGTGCGATGCCCGGCGTGCAATCGGCGGCCACCTCCTCACCGACGATTCCGTTCGAGTTCAACTTCAGCCAGCAGGATTTCCGGATCGACAACCGCACCTACGCCGACGGCGCGAAGGGCGAGGTCATCGAAAACCGCGCCGTGTCGCCGGGCTACCTGAACACGCTGGGCTTGCGGCTGATCGAGGGCCGTGACGTCCTCGCGTCGGACCAGCGAGGCACGCCGCTCGTGGCGCTCGTCAACCAGACGATGGCGCGGATGTACTGGCCCAATGAGAGCGCAGTGGGGCACACGGTTCGCGTGGCCAGCACGAACGAGCAGTACCAGGTCGTAGGTGTCGTCTCCGACCACAAGAACCATGGCGTGCTCGAGAAGCCCGCGCCGCTGGTCCATTTCGCCTCCGCACAACGGCCGTCCGGCTACAACCAGTTGCTTGCGAGGACCAACGGCGATGCGGGCGCTCTGCTCGCGGCGATGCGCCGCGAACTGCTCGCCATGGAGCCGAACCTCGTGTTCATGAACAACAGCACGATGGAGCAGAACCTGGCCGTGAGCCTCATGCCCGCTCGCGTGGGCGCAACGCTCGCGGCAGGCTTCGGCGGGCTGGGCACGCTGCTCGCCGCCATCGGCCTCTATGGCGTCATCGCGTTCTCGGTCGCACGCCGCACGCGCGAGATCGGCGTCCGCATGGCGATCGGCGCCAGGCCGGCGGCGGTCCTTGCCATGGTCATGCGGCAAGGTGGGGTGCTGGTCGCCGTGGGCCTCGTGGCCGGGGGCCTGCTGGCCGCCGGCGCGTCGCAGGTGATCAGCGGTCTGCTTTTCGGCGTGTCCCCGCTCGATCCGGTGGCGTGGGGCCTGGCAATGACGACCCTGCTCGTCGCGGCGGCGCTCGCCAACCTGGTGCCCGCGCGCCGCGCGATGCGTGTGGACCCGATGACGGCCCTGCGCTCGGAGTAGACCACGCACGCCTGACCTCTCGGCCGCGCCGGACAGAACGCGGGTATACTGCGTTTCGGAAAAGTCAAACCGAACCCGCCTGCGCGCGGCTGCGTATCTATCTGAGGCCATGAAAACGTTTCTCCGTCTGCTTGCTGGAATCTTCCTGCTCCTTCTGGTGGCGATTGGCGCCGGTCTCGCCTACCTCTTCACCGCGTTCCCCAAGGTGGCGCCGGCCGCCGCCGTGACGATCGCGTCCACGCCGGAGCTCATCGCGCGCGGCGAGTACCTGGCCAACCACGTGAGCGGCTGCATCGACTGCCATTCCGAACGCGACTGGACCAGGTTTGCC
This sequence comes from uncultured Acidobacteriota bacterium, assembly GCA_963839865.1. Lineage (GTDB taxonomy): Bacteria > Acidobacteriota > Vicinamibacteria > Vicinamibacterales > UBA2999 > 12-FULL-67-14b. The sequence continues at coordinate 74,738 of CAWIWS010000027.1, read as the reverse complement.
GGCCCCATCAAGGCCGACACGCTGGGACGCGGAGGTGAGCGGTTCGACCAGGCGAGCGCCGGCGTGCCCGGCGTCCTGTATGCGAAGAACATCACGCCGGCTGGGATCGGCACGTGGACCGATGGGGAAGTCCTGCGCGCGGTGACGGCGGGCGTCTCCAAGGACGGCACCGCGCTCTTCCCGTTGATGCCCTACCCGCACTTCGGCACCATGTCCGAGGACGATGTCCACGCGATCATCGCTTACGTGCGGACGCTGAAGGCCATTCAGTCCACGGTCCCGGACCGGTCGCTGATGTTTCCGATGAACATCATCACGCGGACGATTCCCGCTCCCGCGGCCTTCAAGCCACGTCCGCCCGAGTCCAACCGCGTGGCGTACGGCGCGTATCTCGTCAACGCCGCGGGCTGCGCCGACTGCCATACGCCGACCGACAACCGGGGCCAGGAATTGCCCGGTAAGACCTTCGCGGGCGGCAAGGAATTTCGCCATCCGCAGCTCGGGTTCCGGGTGCACGCGGCCAACATCACGCCCGACGCCGACACGGGCATCGGGTCGTGGACGGAGCAGCAGTTCATCGACAAGTTCAAGGCCTTCGAGACGCCGCCGGACACGGTGCTCACCGAGGCCGAGCAGCGGCAGAACACGGCCATGCCCTGGACGCTCTTTGCGGGCCTGACCCGCGAGGATCTCTCCGCGATCTACGCCTACCTCCGCACGCTCGCGCCCGTCGTCAATCGCGTCGAGAAGTTCCCGGACGCGCGTCCCGGCGCGGGGCAATAGTCTGGTAGCATGGAGGCCTTCCAGGCCTCCATGTCGTCCTTCGATTACCTGACCGGCATTTACAACATCACGCCCACGCCGTTCCACCCGGACGGCGCGCTCGACGAGGCCAGCCTCCGCCGGCTGACCGCGTTCACGCGCGACACTGGCGTGAACGGCATGACGATCCTCGGCGTGCTCGGCGAAGCCGACAAGCTCACCGAAGGCGAGCGTGATCTCGTCATTGCCGCGGTGATGGACGCCGCAGGCGGCGGGTTCCCGATCTGCGTCGGCACCACGCACGCCGGCACCGATGGGTGCATCGCCCTCAGCCGCCGCGCGCAGGACCTGGGCGCACGCGCCGTGATGGTGGCGCCACCGAAGCTGGCCCGCACGAATGACGCGGCGCTCGAGCGCCACTATCTTGCTGTGGCCGAGGCCCTCGACATTCCCGTGGTCGTGCAGGATTTCCCCCCGGCCGTCGGCGGCATCACGATGAGCGTCGAGCTCATCGCGCGCCTTGGCGCGGCATCGCCGCGCCTGGCGTTCCTCAAGCTCGAGGACGAGCCCGCGCCGATGAAGGTCAGCCAGGTCCGCGCCGCCAACCCGGCCGTGAAGATCTTCGGCGGCCTCGGCGGCATGATGTTCCTCGAAGAGCTGCGACACGGCGCCGTCGGGACGATGACGGGGTTTGCGTTTCCCGAGATCCTTGTCGACATCCACCGCCGGTTCGTGGCCGGCGACCTCGACGGTGCGACCGATGTGTTCTACAAGTACCTGCCGATCATCCGGTTCGAGAACCAGCCGCGGATCAACCTCGCGCTCCGGAAGCACATCTACCAGCTGCGCGGCGTGATCGAGTCGTCGCGCGTGCGGTCACCGTTCACGCCGGTCGATGCGGACACGCTGGCGGATCTCGACGACATTCTTCGGCGGCTTGAACTGTTGAAGAACAAGTGACAAATAACAAAGACCGAATAACAAACGAGGCAAGGCGTCATGGATTTCGGATTGAAGGGCAAGCGCGCAATCGTGATGGCGGCCAGCCGTGGGCTCGGGTATGCGTCGGCGCTGGGGCTGGCGCGTGAAGGGTGCCACCTGGTGATCTGCAGCCGCGATGCGGCGCGCATCGAGGCGGCGGCCGACGCCATCCGGCGCGAGACGGGCGCGCGCGTCAAGGCGCTCGTGGCCGACGTGAGCAGCGCGAGCGAGGCCAGGCGGCTCGTGGACGCGGCCGTCGCCGAGTACGGTGGCCTCGAGATCGTCGTTCACAACGCCGGCGGGCCGCCCGCGGGGGAGACCCTCGCGATGTCCGAGGAGCAGTGGCAGAAGGCGTTCGAGCAGAACCTGCTCAGCTTCACGCGCATCGTCCAGGCGGCGGTGCCGGAGATGAAGAAGGCCGGCTACGGCCGGATTATCACGGTAGCGTCCTCGTCGATCAAGCAGCCGATACCCAACCTCGCGTTGTCCAACGCGCTGAGAGCCGGCGTGTGGGGCATCGCGAAGACGCTGTCGCGCGAACTGGCGCCGCAGGGCATCCTGGTCAACGTGGTGGCGCCCGGCCGCATCGATACCGAGCGCATCGCGGAACTCGATCAGGCCAACGCGCAGAAGGCCGGCAAGCCGATTGACGAGATCCGCAAGGCGTCGGTGGCCTCGGTTCCACTGGGCCGTCTGGGCCGGCCGGAAGAGTTCGGGAACGTGGTCGTGTTCCTCGCGTCGGCCGCCGCCAGCTACGTGACGGGCCAGGCGATCACCGTCGACGGCGCCGCAGGAAACGCGCTGTGACAGGTGCGCTCGTCCTGCTCGGCGTTGCGCTGGCGATCGCCATCCCGCGCGCGCAGGAGCCGGCGGGACAGAACGACGGGCGCCCGCCGTTTGCGGAGTTTCTCGAAGGGCTCAAGGCGCAGGCGCTCGAGCGCGGGATCCGGGCCGAGATTGTCCAGTCCGCGCTGACCGGCCTCGAGCCGCTGCCCGTGGTGGTCGAGCGCGATCGCACGCAGGCCGAGACGGTCCTCACCATCCAGCAGTACGTGACACGCCGGCTCACCCCGGCGTTTGTCCGCACCGCGCGCGAGATGGCGGTGGCGCACCGGCAGGTCCTGGCGGCCGTCGGCGAGCGCTACCAGTTCGACAGCCGTGTCCTCGTAGCCGTCTGGGGAATGGAGTCCAACTTCGGCCGCTTCAGCGGCGTGCGGCCCACGGTGCAATCGCTCGCGACGCTGGCGTGGGAGGGCCGCCGACGCGCGTTCTTCACCGGCGAGTTGATGAGCGCGCTCCAGATCCTTGACCGCGGCGACATCGAGCTGGCCGCGATGAAGGGATCGTGGGCGGGCGCGATGGGCCAGACGCAGTTCATGCCGTCGAGCTACCTGCAGCATGCGCAGGACTTCGACGGCGACGGGCGGCGAGACATCTGGACGTCGGTCCCGGACGTCCTGGCCTCGATTGCCAATTACCTGCGCGCCTACGGGTGGGAACCGAAGCAGGCCTGGGGCCGTGAAGTGCGGCTGCCCGCCGGCCGCGCGGATCGCCTCGTGCAGCAGGTCGGATTGCGCGAAGTCGGCTGCCGCGCCGAGCGCGAGATGACGGTGCCGCTGCCTCTCGCGAAATGGCAGGCCCTTGGTGTGCGGACGACGGCCGGCGGCGCGCTGCCCAAGGTCGATCGCGAGGCCTCGCTGTTGCGCGCGGGGGCGACCTCCTACCTCGTCTACAAGAACTACGAAGCGTTGCTCGGCTACAACTGCGCGCACCCCTATGCGCTGGCGGTCGGTTTGCTCGCGGACCGCATTGGACGTTGAACGGGCGAACCGTAATACAATTTTCCCATGCCGACTCTTCGTGCGTTGTCCCTGCAAACGAGTGGTGCTGCGGTCGTCGCGGCCGTGGTCCTGGCCTCGGGTCTCGCGTGTTCTCAACAGAATGCCGCGCCCCCTGGCGCGGCCGCGGCGACGGCCGCGCCGGCGGCGGCCCCAGCGGCGGCGCCCACCCTCGCCGTGACCCTGCTCGAGCCCGCGGAAGGATCCTTCGCGGGCCACATCGAGATGTTCCGCTGGTCGCCGGTGGCCGGCGCGGATGCGTATCACGTGAAGATCAGCAGCCTGGCGGGCCGTGTCGTATGGGAAAGCCCCGCGCTCACCACCGCCGAAGCGCGCTTGCCGGGGACCGTGTCGCTCGAGCCCGAGGCCTACATGTGGCAGGTGACGGCGATGAAGGGTACCGAGACGATTGTCGTGTCGGCCGCCGGCCGTTTCACTGTCACACCTTGAGGCGCCTATGACTGCCGACACTGCTCGTCCGCCCGCCTGGGCCGTGGCCGCCTGCGCCATCGGCTCGGTGTGCTCCATGGCCGCGGCCGTGTACTTCGGTGGTCAGGGCCAACTGCCGATTGCGATGACCGGCTCGGCCCTGTTCGTACTGCTTGGCGGCCTGGCCTTTGACATGGCGCGCCGTCGCTCGGCCTGAGATAAGCTCATACCCATGACGAAAGATTTGCTGAAGGGCCTCAACGAGCACCTGAAGCTGGAATTCCGCGCCTCGCACGAGTACCACGCGATGGCCATCTGGCTGGCGGAGCACGACCTGCCCGGCTTTGCCACGTGGATGAACAAGCAGTCGTCGGACGAGTTGCTGCACGCGCAGCGGATCATCGACCACATCGTGGAACGCGATCAGAAAGCCGTCCTGCCGGCGATCGCGGCGCCGCCGATGACCTGGAAGACGGCCGAAGCGCTGTGCGCGCACGTCCTCAAGAACGAGCAGGACGTGACCGCGTCGATCAACAACCTGTACGCGATGGCGGAGAAGGCCAAGGACCGGCCGGCGACCATCATGCTGCAGTGGTTCGTCAACGAGCAGATGGAGGAAGAGGCCGCCGCGCGCGCGGTGCTCGGCCGCATCCGCCTCGCGGGCAACACCGGCGTGGGGTTGCTGATGATCGACCAGGAGCTCGCGAGCGGCTCGATGCCCGGCATGCCGGCCGCGCCGGCCGCCAACGGGGCCGCGTAGACGCTGGGGTCCGGCTAAAGCCGGACACCACGACCGCATGGGTCCGGCTAAAGCCGGACGCCACATCACGGTCGTGGCATCCGCCTTTAGGCGGATAGGACCATCAGGCGGATAATCTCCACACAGATGGCCGTCCACCGTTGGAACGCGGCCGATGGCCCGGTGACCGAGCAGGCGCTTCGCGCCAGGCTCGAGGCGCTCGGCTATCGGATCGCCCGTTACGTCTACGAACCCGGCACCGTTTTCCCCGACCATCAGCACGGCGTCGACAAGATCGACGCCGTCGTCTCCGGCCGCTTCCGCCTGGTCGTGAGCGGCCACATGGCCGTCCTCGGTCCCGGGGACTGGGTGTCCATTCCGCGCGGGTCGGTGCATAGCGCGGCGGTGATGGGCGACCATCCGGTCATCAGTCTCGACGCGGTGAAGCTATGAAGATTGCGGTGTTCGGTTCGGGCGGCGTGGGCGGCTACTTCGGCGGGCGCCTGGCCGCCGCGGGTGAAGAGGTCACGTTCATCGCCCGTGGCGCCCACCTGGCCGCGCTGCAACAGGGCGGCCTGCACATCGAGAGCCCGAACGGTAACGTGACCATCGATCCCGTCCGCGCCACCGATCGCATCGACACCGTTGGCCCGGTCGATGTCGTGCTGTTCACCGTGAAGATGTACGACGTCGACGCCGCGGCCGCCACGCTCGGTCCGCTCATCGGCCCGCACACGGTGGTCATCACGCTGCAGAACGGCGTGGACGCGATGGACATGGTGGCGCGCCACGTGGGCGCCGAACACGTCGCCGGCGGCGCCGCCTACATCGTTGTCGTCGTGGACGCGCCGGGACGCCTCCGCCACACCACGCGGCAGCACATCGTCTTCGGCGAGCGCACCGGCGAACGGTCGACCCGTCTGGCGGCGTTCGAGACGGCATGCCTTCGAGCCGGCTTCGAGGCAACGCTGAGCACGACGGTGGAGACGGACTTGTGGGTCAAGTTCGTGCGGCTGGCCACATGGAGCGGCCTGACGACGGTGACGCGGTCACCGATGGGCGTCATCCGCGCCCACGCCGAGCTCTTCGCCATGATGATGGAGGCGCTCGAGGAGGCAATGGCCGTCGGTCGAGCCCGTGGCATCCGCTTCCCCGAGACGCTCGTGGCCGAAACGGCGGCCATGGTGAAGGGCTTTCCGCACGGCTCGAAGTCCTCCATGCTCGAGGACCTCGAGCGGGGCCGAAGGCTGGAACTGCCGTGGCTGAGCGGCGCGATCGTCCGCCTCGGACGCGAGGCCGGCGTCCCGACGCCGATTCACCAGTTCATCACAACGGTGCTCGCGCCGTTCGCATCGCCGACGGCGTAGGTTGTCACGCGAAGGTCTGCGTTTAATCTGCGTTTAATCTGCGTTTAATCTGCGGCTAGTCTGCGGCCGTCCTCGGCGTCCGCGGCGATCCACCATCTGCCGTCGGCGCCGCGCGTCCAGACACGGACGTAGTAGCCCTTGACCCCGGCGCCCGTGGCCGGCGTCATCGTGAAGGCGCCCCACGTATACCCAAGATCTCGCGAGGCCGCGACCTCGCTCTTCATCGGCGTGATCGTCATGGCCTTCACGCGTTCGCGCATCCAGAGGACGGCGGCGTCGCGGCTCGCCATTGGTGGCGACCCCGCGCGGTGCACCCGTGCGGAGGAATGCAGCACCTCGCCATAGGCTGCGGCCGCGCCCTTGGCGGCGATCGCTGCGGCGAGGGTGGTGTCAGCGGCAAGGAGGCCCGCTTCGGCGGCGGCCTTGGTATCGGCGCCTTTGTAGGTGGCGACCGCAGCGGACCGTATCAGGCCGGGCGCGAACTCGGCCTTCGCCGCGAGGCCCAGGCCCACGTCGAGGATGACGCGGTAGGTGCCGTCGGCTTGCTTCTTCCACACCGAGAAATAGTTGCCGTGCCGCACGGGCTGCCCGGGCATGGTGGTTTCGGCGGGCCCCGTGAGGTAGCCAAGGTCTCCGGAGGCCGAGACGTCACCAAGCCGGGGCTCCCAGGTGATCCGCATGTCCTTCGGGAAGGCGTCGGGCTGCCGGCGCAACCGGTCGCGGGCGGGGCCGGGGTCGGGGTTGAAGCTGATCGACTCGTCCGCAAAGTACTTCAAGAACGCCGCCTGGAGGGTCGTCTCCGCGGCCAGCCTCGCAAACGCGCGCTCCGCATCCGCCATGGCGCCCAGGGACAACGGAATCGTGTCCATGCCGATCACTGCGCCCATCACGGTCACGACTGCGGCCATCATGGCCAGGGCAAATTGGGCAAGGGATATGAGCATGTGGAACACGGCCTCCACACCGGTATTTGCCCGCCGGCCCCGAAAGTGTCAGCTGATACCATTTCGGAACCTCCGGCAAATCCCATGATGGACGAGGTGAAGCTCAGCGCCCTGATGGTCCGTTACCAGTCAGGCCAATTCGAGGCCTTCGACGAGCTGTACGCGCTCGTGGCCCCGATGGTCAGGCGATTCCTGCTGGGCAAGGTGCGCGACCAGGCCAAGGCCGACGACCTGGTCCAGGAGACGTTCCTGCAGATCCATCGGGCCCGTCACACATTCGATCCGGCATTTCCGCTCGTGCCGTGGGCGATGGCCATTGCGCGGCACGTCTGGCTGATGGACCTGCGGTCGCTGTCGCGGCGCCCGAAGGCCACCGACGACGTGACGGAGATGGACCTGCCCGTGGCGGCGGCGGCCGCATCGTACGCGGACCGCGTCGAGGTCCGGCAGGCGCTGGCGCAGGTGCCGGTGGCGCGGCGGAGGGCCGCCATCCAGCACCACGTGTGGGGACTGAGCTTCAAGGAGATCGCCGATCGCGCGGGGATCGCCGAGTCGGCGGCAAAGTTGCGATCGAGCCGCGGCGTCGCGCAATTGCGGTCGCTGCTGGGGCCGCAGGTTAAACGCGGATTAAACGCAGATGATGGAAAGCGCTCACACCGATCTTGATCGACTCCCGGCCGGCCTTCGTGCGCGACTCTCGGCGGACTATGCGCCCGTGCGGACGCTGCCGTCGCCGATGGCGCGCGCGCTGTGGGTGGCGCCGCTCGGCGTCCTGACGCTGGTCGCTGCGTCGTGGGCGTTCGATCTGCGGCTTGATGCGCCGCGGTTGGGATGGTCGGGCACCTGGGGGGTGTCGGGCGCGCAGGTGCTGATAGGGCTTGCGCTCGTCGCGGCCGCACTGCGCGAGGCCGTGCCGGGCCGCGGTTGGGGCCGCGGGGCCGCGACGGCGTGGATGCTCCTGCCGATCGCGACCGTGGTCCTCGTGACGCTGAAGATCTGGGGTATGAGCCCGATTAGTCTGCGCGGCTCGTGGTGGTTCGTGAGCGGGTTGTGCTTTACCGGGTCTGTGGTGAGCGCGCTACCGGCCGTGGCGCTTTCGAGCATCCTGGCCGTGCGGGCGTATCCCACGCGCCCGTGGCTGACGGGTGCGCTCCTGGGGTTTGGCGCCGGCCTGATGGCCGACGCCGGCTGGCGCTTGTTCTGTCACTTCTCGGAGCCGGCCCATGTTCTTGCGGCGCACCTGGGCGGCGTGGTCCTGTCGGCGGCGATCGGTGCCGTGGTGGCGACGCGCCTTGCGTGCTACCGCCCCAACTCCGCGTAGATCTTCGCGATGTTCGCCTTGGCGCCGTTCATCCCATAGTCCTTGAATTTCGCCGGCAGCGCCAGGTCGGCCGCGGCCTGGTCCGCGGTCTTGCCGGCCTTGATCGCGTCCTGGACGGCCGCATAAAACGCGCGGTTGAACTCGCCGTCTTCCAGGAAATCCGCCCACGTCATCACGGTGCTGTGGCCGGTGATCACCGTGTCCACGTTCTTGATACCGGCCGCCGCCTTTGCGAGGGTCTCCCCGATCTTCACGCCGCTGCCGCCGTTGTTCATGTCGAGCAGGGGCGTGCCCTTGCTCGCGAAGATGTCGCCGGCGTGCATCGTCCGAAGCGCGCGGAACACGACGAAGGCGTCGCCGTTGGTGTGGCCCTGGCCGAAGTAGTACAGGTCGATGGCGTCGTTGCCGCCGAGGACCGTCATCGTGTCCTTGAAGGTCTTGTCGGCGAGCCCGTGCTTCTTCGCGGGGTCGGCGAATTCCTTCATCTTGAGCATGTTGGCGGCGGTGTTCTCCTGGGCGACGATTTCGACGCTGGCGGGGAAGAATTCGTTGCTGCCCACGTGATCCCCGTGCGTGTGGGTGTTGATGATGTGCGTGACGGGCTTTCTCGTCACCGTCTTCACCTTGTCGAGGATCGCCGGGCCCCAGTTGGCCAGCTTGGTGTCGACGAGCACCACGCCGTCCGCCGTGATGAACGCCGCGGTGTTGCCACCGCCGCCGGTGATCATGTAGAGGTTGTCCTTGATCTTCTCGATCTGGGCGACGTTTGGGCCCGCGACCGCGGGTTGCTGCGCGCTGAGGCCTGCGACAGTTGCCGCGCCCGTCATCACGATCGCGCCGAGAACCAGTACCTCGCTTCATCACATGCCTCCCGTCAGGAACACCCGCTCCACGAACCAATACAGCCCGGCAAGGATAACCGCGATCGACCCGCCGAAAGCGATCCGCCGGCTCCATCCCCCGTTCGCGCGCGCCACCCACGCTAGTGCGCTTGCCACGGCCACGACGATCAGGAGCTGACCGATTTCCACGCCGAGGTTAAAGGAGAAGAGCGACCAGCCCAGAGCTTCCCGCGGGAGGCCGAACTCCTTGAGCACGGATGCAAAACCGAACCCGTGAATCAGGCCGAACGTGGCCGCGAGCCAGGCGCGAATGTCCGAAGGCGGAGAAAAGGCGACTGTCCCCTTTTTCTGGCCGCCGCGCAGCACCAGCAGGTTGTCGGCGCCAACCACGACGATCGTCAGCGCGATCAGCGGCTCGATGAACCGCGACGGCGGGGCGAAGATGTCGAGGGCGGCCAGCGAGAGCGTGATGCTGTGGCCGATGGTGAACGCGGTGACGATCAGCGCGAGGCGGCGGACCGTGCCGCCGAGCAGCAGCAGCCCGACGAGGAACAGGATGTGATCGGGGCCGATCAGGATGTGTTGAATCCCCGAGGCGACAAACGCGCGCACGACCGCCCAGCGTCCCTGTGCGGTGCCGGCGTAGTAGGTGAGCACGCGGTGATCCGCATCGAGGATGGCCTGGTGCTTGAGGGCGCCGTCCTCGTAAAGATTGACGAAAGTCTGGTGAATCGGATCGTACGGAAAGACGTAGGCATCGATCGCCACGCGGCCGGGACGCGGATGCGGGATGGTGAACGACAGGCGGAGGCTCTGCCGATCGGGCACCACGTCGAAGGCCGTCCACGCCGGCGTCACCGCCTGGCCGTCGAAGGTGAGCGAGAGTCGCGGCGACAGCAACGCCACCAGCGCGTTGCGATAGCTCGCCGCGACGTCTGGCTGCAGCAGGCTGTCGGCGACCGTGACGTTCAGATCGTGCGCGGCGTCGAGGTCATGGACGACAAGAGATCCGGTCACGCCGGCGGCGTCGAGATGCAGGTCGAGATAGCTGAACGGCGCCGGATGCGCCCCCGCAGGCAGCGCGCAGGCGATCACGAAGGCGGCGGCGCCTAATGCTGGTACTGCTCGGAGCCCCAGCGTCGAACTGAACATTCGGGTCCGCGTCACTGTAGCGCAAAGGGCCGCTCGACGAACAACCGCCGCAGGTGCGGCAGCGCGTCGGCGACGGCCCGCACGCGGGCCCGGCCCTCCGGATAGGCCAGCAGCTTGGCGCGGCGCCGTTCGGCAAAGGCGAGGAACGCGGCCGGCTCCGGCGTGAGCGCCTCCTCACGCAGGCGCTCGATGGCGCGGGACTGCGGCAGCGTGTTGTCGAGATACGCGCGCGCGATGTCGCCGATGGCCGGCTCCAGCCGGGCCACGAGGTCCTCCACCTGCACGATCCGCTGGGCTTCCCGCGGTGGAAGGCCGGCAATGGGCAGCAGGACATCGCGGTAGAGCGCGGTTCGTTCCTCAGAAGGGAAGGCGAGGTCCGCGCCCACTTCGGCCGCGCCTTCGGCCACCAGCAGGTGGAGGCCAAAGCCGGGCGTGAGGGCGAACTCCGGCCAGCCCCTGCGCCTGACGAGCTCGTTCTCGATCAGCACGTACTGCACGTGATGGCCGGGATATCCTTCGTGACACGCGAGGCGCAAGGCCCGCGTAACGTCGAGCGAGGCGTTGCGATCGATCTCAATCCGCGTGCGGTCGTGCCCGAGGTATCGCGCGTAACCGTCGAACTGTGAGCCGGTGCCCACGACCAGATCGACCCCTTCGTCGGCGGGCAGGCCGATTGCCGTGTCGCTGACGTCTCGGCAGGCCGTGAGTGCCGCCCGCATCAGCGGCTCCACCCTGGCCGCCGGGACCGACAGACGCCGACGATACGCGGCATACCGATCCGCGAGCGCGCCCTGGCCCGGAACGATCTTCTCCAGCGCATCGCGCGCCGCCGCGAGGGTCGGGACGTCCGCGCGGATGGGCGGATCGACGCCGAACGTGCGCCGGGCCTCTTCGTCGAAGGTCAGGACCTTGCCCGACAGGCGCTCGGCGGCCACAGCGAGCGCCTGCAGTTGCGCGTCGAGATAGGCCGCGCGATCGTGGTCGGCGCCGCCCGTGGCGTCGAGCAGCGGCGCGAGATCAGACTCGAGCGCGTGGACGCGATCAAGAAGCCCCGCCACGGGCACGCGGGCGCCGGGCTTCCACGCTTCAGGGCCGCGCCAGCTTTCCACGAGGTCGGGATTGTGCTGCGCCATCTGCAGCGTGACGCGCACATAGCCTTCCGCGATCGCCTCGAGGGTGACGGGAGTCGGAGCGGGGGCCTGGCGGCACGCCGCCGCCAGGATCACCGACGCGGCGGCTGCCGCAACATGCGCCACGCGCATGCGATGTATCCCTCGCATTGTCATTTGTTGTCCATTGCTGTTGACATCCGTCTATCAGTAGGGCTGAATCATCATCTCACCAGACCGCACGATGGCGTTCCTGCGTGGGGCGTCAATCTTAGGAGGAAGCATGCGTCGGTTCGTCCTCATTGTTTGCGTCTTGGTCGCCGCGTCGGCGTGCACCAAGCCAGTCGAAGCCCCGGCCGGGAAGACGGCGCCGGCGGCCAGGAAACTCGGCATCCGCCCCAACGGCGACACCGAGATCTCGCCCGACATGAGCCAGGTGCCACCAGACCTGCAGAAAGTGTACGCGTTCATCGACGAGCACATCGACGAGCACGTGGAGAACCTGCAGAAGTGGATCGAGCAGCCGAGCATCTCGAACTCGGGTGAAGGCATCCCCGAATCGGCGGAGATGGTGAAAGGGTTCTTCGACGAGCTGGGTTGCCAGCAGACGCAGGTGTTCGACGTGGGCGTCACCGAGTATGGGTCGCCGGGCAACCCGGTCGTGTACGCGAAGTGCGATGAAGGCGCCGAGAAGACGGTGCTCATCTACTGGATGTACGACACGATGCCCATCACGCAGCCGGATGCGTGGGTGTCGCCGCCGTTCGAGGCGCGGCTCGTCGAGCAGGCTCCTTACAAGAAAGTGTTGATCGGCCGCGGCGCCACCAACTCGAAGGGGCCGCAGATGTCGCAGCTGAACGCCTTCCGCGCCATCAAGGCCGCGAATGGGAAGCTGCCCGTCAATCTGATCTTCGTGGCCGAGGGCGACGAAGAGCGGATGGACATCGGCCTCCGCAAGTTCGTGCGGGATCACGCGGACCTGCTGGCCGGCGCCGACGCGATGTATCTGTTCGGCGGCCAGGGCGGAAGCGGCAGCGCCGGGTACGGCGGCGGCTCCGAAGGCTGCGTCTACGTCGAGTTGACGACGAGCGGGAAGTCGTGGGGCCGCGGGCCCCACGGTGTCGGACATCCACGGTTCGAACAAGCGCGGCGTCGACAGCCCCGCGTGGCGTCACATGAAGATGCTGGCGTCGCTCGTGTCGGATGACGGCAACACCCCGAAGATCGACGGCTTCTTCGAGCGACATGAAACCGCTCGAGGACTTCCAGGAGAAGGAGCTGCGGACGGCCGCCGCGCGGACCGACCTGAAGGTGGCGGCCGAGAACCTCGGCGTGGCGCGCTTCGCGTCGGACGATCCCTACACGATGCTGAAGTCGCAGCGGTACGGGACGTCGTTCAACCTCGACGGCATCTGGGGCGGCAACATGTATGCGGGTGGCGCGGGCGCCATCCTGCCGAACAAGATCACGTCGAAGCACAACTTCCGCTACGTCCCCAACATGCACGGGCCGGACATCGTCAAGAAGCTGCGGGCGCAGCTGGACAAGAACGGCTACAAGGACGTCGAGATCAAGCTGATCGGCGATGTGCCGTGGGCCAAGATGAGCGCGGATTCCGACATCGCCCGCGCCATGCAGCGCACGTACGAGGTGATGAACATCCCGCACGGCGAGCCGCGCGGCGAGTGGTCCATCGGCGGCGGCGGCGCGGCGGCCGGCGGCTATTGGCCCGCCTACATGTTCGGCAACGGCGAAGTGGGAGAAAAGATCTCCAGCTTCAAGGGCGTGCCGATCGTGAGCGGCGGCGCCGGCAACGGCGGCCGCGCGCATGCGGCCAACGAGTACTACATCATCGAAGGCGCCGGGAAGATGTACGGCATGGCCGGAGCGGAGAAGGCCGTGGCCACCCTGATGTATGCCTATGCCGGCAAGGTTCCGCCGGCGCCCGCGAAGAAGGCCACCGACGCGGCGGCGGCCAAGTGATGCGTCGCACGGTCCTGACCATCGCCGCGCTGGCCCTCGGGGTGGCCTGCAGCCAGCCCGCGCCCGCGCCCACCGAGACGCCGGCGCCCGCGGCCAAGAAGCTCGGGATCCGCCCCAACGGCGATACGGAAATCTCGCCGGACCTGAGCCAGCTGCCGCCCAACGTGCAGAAGGTGTATTCGTACATCGACGAACACATCGACGACCACGTGGAGAACCTGCAGAAGTGGATCCGCCAGCCCAGCATCAGCAATTCCGGCGAGGGCATTCCTGAATCCGCGGAGATGGTGAAGGGCTTCTTCGACGAGCTGGGCTGCCAGCAGACGCAGGTGTTCGACGTGGGCGTCACCGAGTATGGGTCGCCGGGCAACCCGGTCGTGTACGCCAAGTGCGATGAGGGCGCCGAGAAGACGGTGCTCATCTACTGGATGTACGACACGATGCCCATCACGCAGCCGGACGCGTGGGTGTCGCCGCCGTTCGAGGCGCGGCTCGTCGAGCAGGCGCCGTACAAGAAGGTGCTGATCGGCCGCGGCGCCACCAACTCGAAGGGGCCGCAGATGTCGCAGCTGAACGCCTTCCGCGCCATCAAGGCCGTGGACGGCAAGCTGCCCGTCAACCTGATCGTCGTCGCCGAGGGCGACGAGGAGCGGATGGACATCGGCCTTCGCAAGTTCGTGAAGGACCATCCCGATCTCATCGCCGGCGCGGACGCGATGTACCGGTTCGGCGGGCAGTCCAACAGCGGCAGCGGCGGCTACGGCGGCGGCTCCGAGGGCTGCGTGTACGTCGAATTGACGACGAGCGGGCAAGTCGTGGGGCCGGGGCCCCACGGTGTCGGACATCCACGGCTCGAACAAGCGCGGCGTGGATAGTCCCGCCTGGCGCCACGTCAAGATGCTGGCCTCGCTCGTGTCGGATGACGGCAACACGCCGAAGATCGACGGGTTCTTCGACGGGATGATCGCCGCCGGACGCGGTCCAGGAAGCCGACCTCAAGCGGCGCGCGACGCGGACCGACCTGAAAGTGGCGGCCGAGAACCTGGGCGTGGCGCGTTTCATGTCGGACGATCCGTATGCGGTGCTGAAAATCCAGAACTTCGGGACGTCGTTCAACCTCGACGGCATCTGGGGCGGCAACATGTATGCGGGTGGCGCGGGCGCCATCCTGCCGAACAAGATCACGTCAAAGCACAACTTCCGCTACGTGCCCAACATGCACGGGCCGGACATCGTCAAGAAGCTGCGGGCGCAGCTGGACAAGAACGGCTACAAGGACGTCGAGATCAAGCTGATTGGCGACGTGCCGTGGGCCAAGATGAACTCTGACAACGAGATCGGCCGGGCCCTCAAGCGCACCTACGAGATCATGAACATCCCGCACGGCGAACTGTCGCAGGAATTCGAGATCGGCGGCGCGGGCGCGGCGGCCGGCGGCTACTGGCCGGCCTACATGTTCGGCAACGGCGAAGTAGGGGAGAAAATCTCCAACTTCAAGGGCGTGCCGATCGTGGCCGGCGGCGCCGGCAACGGCGGGCGCGCGCACGCGGCCAATGAGTACTGACATCATCGAGGGCGCGGGGAAGGTGTACGGCATGGCGGGCGCGGAGAAGGCCGTCGCGACGGTGCTCTATGCCTACGCAGGCAAGATTCCGCCGAAGAAATGACGAATAACGAATAACGAATAACAAAGCGCGAATGATTGACGTTCACGAGTTAGCCAAGCAGTACCACGTCGGCGACCACACTGTGCACGCTCTTCGGGGTGTCACCATGTCGGTGGCCGACGCGGAGTTTGTGACGATCGTCGGGCCATCCGGCTCGGGCAAGTCGACGTTCATGCACATCCTCGGGTGCCTCGACCGTCCGACGAAGGGCCGCTACGTGCTGAACGGCCGGGACGTCTCGACGCTGCCGGTCGACGAGCTGGCCCGCGTGCGCAACGAGACCATCGGCTTCGTCTTCCAGGGCTTCAACCTCCTGGCGCGGACCACGGCGCTGGAGAACGTGGAGTTGCCGTTGCTCTATACCCGCAAGGGCGTCGTGAAGGTCTCCGAACGCCGGGCTCGCGCGATGGCGGCGCTCGACGCGGTAGGGCTGACCGACCGTGCCGACCACCATCCCAACCAGCTCTCCGGCGGCCAGCAGCAACGCGTGGCCATCGCCCGCGCGCTCGTCACGCAGCCGTCACTCCTGCTGGCCGACGAGCCCACCGGCAACCTCGACACGGCCACGAGCCATGAGGTGATGGAGATCTTCGGGCGCCTCCGAAGCGACCGCGGCATCACGATCGTCGTGATCACCCACGAGCGCGACATCGCGGCCTACGGGACCCGAACGGTGGACTTCCGGGATGGGCTGATCGTGTCCGACAAACGGCACGGGGCCGCAGATTAGCCGCAGATTCAACGCAGATTCACGCAAAAACGCAGATTAAACGCAGATCTCTCATGGGCAACTGGCTGAAACATCCTGTCGTCGACACCGCGATCAAGGCGCTCACGCGCAATCGGCTGCAGACCGGGCTGACCATGCTCGGCATAGCCGTCGGCGTGGCCACGGTGTTGGCCATGATGGCGGTGGGGGCCGGGGCGCAGCAGTCCATCGAGCAGCAGGTGCGCGCGGCCGGTCTCAACCAAATCACGATTCGCGCGGGCAACTGGCGACCCAAGGTCGAAGAGAGCGACGAAGCGATCGCGCACCAGGGCGACGCGCGCGACACGCTCCGCCATCCGCTTGAACGCCTCCGCGGCGACGTACTCCCGATTGCCTTTCACCCGGAAGACGATCCGATGGAGAAGCACGATCACCCGCTCGCGCGGCAGCGGCTGGGTGACCTCGAGGCGGGCCTGGGGTCGGCCGCGACGATGACGTTCGAGGATGCCGAGGCCCTGCGCCAGCTGCCGGGCGTGCAGTACGTAGCGGGCGGCATCCACGAGAACGCCCGGGTGCACCTGGGCGAGAAGCGCTGGTTCACGCGCATGCACGGCACCGACGTGCACATGCCGTCGATCAAGCGCGCGTGGGCGTTCTCCCACGGGCGCTTCTTCTCGGCGCGCGAGCAGGACAGGGCGGCCGAGGTGCTGGTGCTGGGCCAGGTCGTGTCCGACAAACTCTTCGGCCCTGGCGTGGACCCGGTGGGCCGTGAGGTCATGCTCTGGAACCAGCAATTCGAGGTCGTCGGCGTGATCACGAGCGCCACGTGGGTGGTGCAGCCGGCGCCCGGCGACGATCAGTTCGACGCCGTCTACATGCCCTACACGACGACGCAGAAGCTCCTGAACCTGTCGAAGCTGAACGACATCACCGTGACCGCCGCGTCTTCCGGTGATATCTCGCGCCTGTCGCGCGAGATCACCAAACTGCTGCGGCAGCGGCACGGGATTGGCGACAACGCGGCGGACGACTTCACCCTGATCACCCAGGCGACCAAGGCGCTCACCACGGGCGGCCTGCCGCCCAGCGTGGCGCGCGCCGTGGCGTCGAACGTGGCGGAACTCGAGAAGGTGACGCTCGAGCAGCTGGCGATGACACTCGAGCGGGCCAGCCGCACGATGACGTGGCTGCTGGCGGCCGTGGCGGCCGTGTCGCTCCTCGTGGGCGGCATCGGCATCATGAACATCACGCTGCTCTCCGTCACCGAGCGGACCCGGGAAATCGGCCTCCGCATGGCCGTCGGCGCGCGCAGCCGGGACGTGCTGCGGCAGTTCCTCCTGGAAGCGCTCGTGATCAGCCTGGCCGGCGGTCTGATCGGCGTGGTCGTGGGCGTGCTGGCGTCGATCGGCATCGCGCGCATGCTGCAATGGTCCACGGTGGTGTCGCCGATGTCCGTGTTGCTGGCGTTCGGCGTGGCCGCGGCCGTCGGCGTGTTCTTCGGATGGTATCCGGCGCGCCGCGCCGCGCAGCTCGACCCCATCGTTGCCCTGCGCCGGGAGTAGCGCCCAAGCCCTAAGCCCCTAGGCCCCTAAGCCCTCATGATCAGTTTTCTTTTCGTCTCCGCCCAGATCGCCGTTCGGGCCCTCAATCGCAACCGCCTGCGGACCGGGCTCACGATGCTGGGCGTGATCATCGGCGTGGCGGCCGTGATCGCGATGGTGGCGCTCGGCACGGGCGCCCGCGGATCGGTGCAGACTTCGCTGAAGTCGGCGGGCACCAACATCATCCAGGTGAGCGCGGGCAACTTCACGCGCAACGGCGAGAGCATGAACATCGCCAGCGGCCTCGGCGCGGCCACGACGCTGTCGCGCGAGGACGCCGACGCGATCCGGAAGATGACGGGCGTCCAGGCCGTGGCCGGCGGCGTGCGCAACCGCGCCTTCGTGAAGTCGGCGCACCGCCAGTTCTTCACACAGGTGCGTGGCGTCGAGACCGCGCTGGCCGGCATTCATGGCTGGGAATGGCTCGGCGGCGCGTTCACGGAGGCTTCCGACGCCGCCGTGATGGGCCGGGCGGCGAGCCGCGAACTGTTCGGCGAGGGGTTCGACCCGGTGGGGGAGAAGGTCGCCATCGGCGACCGGACGTTTGTGGTCTCGGGCTACTTCAGGACCACCGACGCCGACATGGACGAAACGGTGTTCATCCCCCTGGCTGCCGGGCAGGCCCTTCTCGGCGGCATTCCGTACCTCCACACGATCACGGTGTCGGTGGAGCAGGCGGGAGACGCGACCTCGGTGGCCATGGCGATCACCGACGCGCTGCGCGAGCGGCACGGGCGCGGCCGCCACGCCGTGCAGGCCGCCGGCCTCGGTGGCAACCAGCTGCCCGGCGCCGGCATGGCGAGCGCGGACGACTTCACCGTGAAGACGCAGGCCGCGGCCAACGTCACCAAGGGGCTCTACACGTCCGTCGCGGCCTTCGCGTTGGCCAACATGCCCAAGCTGGACGAAGTCACGCTGCAGGAGATGTCGGGCACCCTCAGCCGCGCGGGCTCGACGATGACGGCGCTCCTGGGCAGCATCGCGGCCATCTCCCTGATCGTCGGCGGCATCGGCATCATGAACATCATGCTGGTGTCGGTGACGGAGCGCACGAAGGAGATCGGCCTTCGCCTCGCGGTGGGCGCGCGCCGGCGCGACGTGCTCCTGCAGTTCCTGGTCGAGGCGATGGTGATGAGCCTCATCGGCGGCGTGCTCGGCGTGGGCATCGGGCTCGCCACCGCGGAAGGGCTCACGGCGGTGCTGGATTGGCCGACCGAGGTGTCGCTCACCACGGTGGTGTCGGCGTTTGCCATCGCCGCGCTGGTTGGCGTCGTCTTCGGGTACTATCCGGCCCGACGGGCCTCGCGGCTCGATCCGATCGAATCCCTCCGATATGAATAGCACCGCGTCACACGAGGCCGCGCATGCGGCGCTGCGCCAGCGCCTGTGGTCGGCCCTGGGCCGCAATGCCCTCGTCGTCCTCGTGCTGCTGGCCATCTCGCTGGCGGCCGGGATGGCGGGCTACCACTGGCTCGCGCCGATGGGGTGGGTGGACGCGTTCGTGAATGCGGCGATGCTCCTGGGCGGCATGGGGCCCGTGGACACGCTCACGAACGACGCCGCCAAGCTGTTTGCCGGCCTCTATGCGATGTACTGCGGGGTCGTGTTCATCGCGACATCAGGCCTGCTCATCGCGCCGGTGGGCACGCACGTCCTGCACCGCTTCCACCTCGATCAGAAGAAGTAGCGCGGGCTCAGGGCGTGGCAGGCCTGGCGGGATCCGCGTACGGGATCTCGACCTCGAAGGGCTCGCCCCTTGACGAGAACGTCACCTTCACCCAGACGTCCTTGCCGCTGACCGGCTTGCCGCTCGCCACCCAGCTTTCGCCGGCCTCATCGATCGCCAGCGACAGCGTCTCGGGGGCGGCATCCTTGCGGGAGACGATCAGCGTGACACCCTTCGCCACCGATGCGGGAAGCTCCTCCCGGACGGCGTCGCTGAACCACACGCGGTGCATGCCGCCGGGATCGAACACCACCTCGTAGTGCAGGTCCCCGCCCATCATGACGAGCCCGCCATGATGCGGCGTGTGATCCCCGTGCGGCGTGGTGATGCCCGCATGCTGCGTGTCGGCCGGCTTCTTCGCTTCGGTGGCCGCGGGCGGTGGCGCCGGTTTCGAACACGCGGAGGCGATGAGCGCGGTCGCCAGAACCGTCGTGAGAACCCTCGTATTGAACCCGCGTGCTGAACCGCCGTGTTGAACCATCGTGCTGAACCTTCGTGCTGAACCTACTTCTTGAATATCGCCTTCGGCAGCTTGACGTGCACGCCCATGGTTCCGTCGACCAGTTGCGTGATGGCCACGTCGGCCGCGATGCTCGTCAACTGATAGGCCTGGTGCTTGTCGAGGCCTTTGGTCGCGGCGATGAAGTCCACCATTTCCTGGATGGCGATGCGCGTGGCCTTGGTAAGGTCCGCGTCGATGCCCATGCTGATGTAATGCGTGGGCGTTTCACCGCGGGGCCAAGTGAGCGGCATGCCCTTCCGGACCGTGAGCTGCACCTTCCCGCGCAGCGAGGTCTCAATGGCGGTCTGGTCCACCTCGCCATCGCCCTGGGCGGCGTGGCCGTCGCCGATTTCGAACAGCGCGCCCGGGACATGGACCGGAATCCACAACGTCGTGCCCGCCACCAGCTCCTTGTTGTCGAGATTGCCCGCGTGGATCCCCGGCGGGCCGCTGCTGATGCGGCCCATGGCCGGCGGCGGCGCCACTCCCATGCTGCCGAAGAAGGGCTTGAGGGGAATCACGATCCCCGGCGCGAACGTCGCCGTCATCGCCTTGCGATCGAGCGGAACGATCATCTGGGCGCGTCCGGGCTCGCAGTTCTCGCGGACGAAGCCGGCGCAGCCGTTGTAGCCGTAGGCGATCGGCAGGTCGATCGAGAGGATCTTCACCTCCAGCGCATCGCCCGGGGCGGCTCCAGTGACGAACACCGGGCCGGTGAGGATGTGGCCGCCAGGCCCGCGGTCCTTCACCTGGTCGAAGATGGCCCGCAGCGAGGCCTGCACGTCGGCGGCCGGCACGCCCGACTTCTCGAGCCGGTCCGGCGTAGAGGTCAGCAGGGTGTCGACGTCGATGATGTCGCCAGAGGCAATCGTCAATACCGGCTTGGTGTCAGCGGAGTAATGGCCGTAGGCCACGGTCGCCGGCGTCGCCTCGAGACGGTGCGTCCTTGGCGCCTGTGCGTCCACAGTCGTCGCGGCGAGCGCGCCGAGCAGCACCAGCACCGTCGCGCTACAGCGCCGAACTGGCACGAATCCACTCCAGGTAAGTCTTGAGCCCATCCACGACCTCGTTCTGAATTTGCCGCTTGAGCAGCCGTCCCGCCATGCTGCCCGCCAGGTCGAGCCGCGTGCGAACGGCGACGATGAGGTCGAAGCTCTTGCCGTCGGCGGAGGGGATGCCGGTGGCGATCATCAGGCCGGCATTGAACTGCCGGCTCGCATAGAACTGCTTGTCGGCGATGAGCAGGCGCCCGCCGGGAGACTCCAGAAGCGCCACCTGGTGAAGGGTGAGGACCGGGTTCTTGAACATCTTGTCGCGCGTCCAGTAGAAGCGGTCTTCCACGCCCTCGGGGCGCGCGCCGGGATATCCATCGAGATAGACCGCGAACGGCCGCGCGAGATCCCACACCGTGGTGGCCCGGCGGAACAGGTCCTGGAATTCCTTGGCGATGGCCTGCGGATCGGTCTGGTTGTGGTGCGCGCCGAGGGCCGCGTCGCCGCCCGTCTGGTACGCGCGCACGTACTCGAGGAGCATTTGGCGCGCCAGTTGCTGCGCCTGTGCCGACGCGTCGGGCGCGGTCCAGTTCACGTCCTTCTGAAATCGCGCGAGGTACGCCGCGGGCATCCGCACGTCGCACTTGCCCGGCTTGCAGGTGGCGAGGGACTTGAAATCCGCGTCGCCCAGGCTGATCCTCGCCACGTCCTCCGCTGTGGCCGGGGAATGGATGGCGCCGACGTTCTCGGTGCCGGCGGCCTTCACGAATGCCTCGATGTCGCGGAACCACTCGGTCAGCCGCCGCAGGTCGCCGACGGCGTGCACCGCGCCGGCCGCACCGACCTCGGTGTCTGCGTTCGGCGTGAGCGCCCACGCGGCGGGCCGTCCCGCATGGAAGGTCGCGAGGTCGGCGGACGAGATGCCCATCTTCGTCGTGAGGATCGTGTCAGCCGAGAGCGGGGCGGCAGACTGCGCCAGCAGCGCCCCTGCCGAGAGCAGGCCGACGAGGGCCGCGGCGGTCGCAGCCGCCTTCGTTCTCATCGGAGGGCCGTCCAGATCTCCTGGCGCACGAAGTCGCGCATCGAGGCGGACCGTTCGCTGTTGGCCTTGCGTTGCGCCTCATCGGGCACGACGCGCAGCGTCGCCGCATCGAGGCCGGCGCCGAGGGCCTCGGCCGCGGCGCGGTTCTTCAGCTTGAAGATCCGCAGGTGCGTCCACTCCGTGATGGCGGCCGACGTCCCCATCTGGCCGGGCGTCACCGTGACGACTTCCTCGAACACGCCGGCCTGCCGGGCGTTTTCGTCGATCTTCTCCGCGGTGCCCTTGATGTAGGCGTTGTAGGCATCGACCTGCCCCGGCTTGGCGCGCCAGAAGTAGGCGACGTAGACCGGGCCGTCGCTCGCAGGCGCCTGGGCGCCAATCGTCGCGCTGATGGATAGCATCAGCAGGGTCAATACGAGGGGTGTGCGGAATTTCATGAAGGCATTTTAGTCCGGCTGAAGGCGGATGCCACCGAATCCGCCTAAAGGCGGATGCCACGTGTTCGTTTCAACCCATAATGTTGCGCATGACGGAGCCGTGGTACCGCGAGGTGAGCAAGGCGCAGTGGAAGACCTTCCTCACCACCTTTGCAGCCTGGACGCTTGATTCGTTTGATTTCACGATCCTCACGTTCGTCCTGATCGACATCCAGCGCAGCTTCACCGTGAACAAGGCGCTGGCCGGCGCGCTGGGCACGGTCACGCTCTTCTTCCGCGTGTTCGGCGGCATCGGCGCCGGCACGCTGGCGGATCGCTACGGCCGCAAGGGCCCCATCCTGTTTTCGATTGCGTGGTACACCGCGTTTGCGGCGCTGAGCGGCATGTCGACGTCGTACGTGATGCTCTTCGCGTTCCGCGGGCTCTTCGGCATCGGCATGGGCGGCATGTGGGCGGCGGGCATGCCGCTGGCGCTCGAGCAGTGGCCGTTGAAGCATCGCGGCATCGCGTCGGGGATCCTGCAGGGCGGGTACTCCACCGGCTTCCTGCTGTCGTCGATCGTCTATCAGCTGGGGTATCCACTCATCAGCGACCGGCCGGAGTGGGCGTGGCGCATCATGCTGTGGGCCGGCGTCGTGCCGGCGATGATCGTGTTCGGCCTGATGTGGCGCGTGCCCGAGAGCCCGATCTGGCTCGACGGGCAGCGCAAGCTCGCCGCGTCGGGCGGCGCGCGCCGCTTGTCGCTCGCGCGGCTGTTCGACAAGGACCTGCGATGGGTGACGCTGCACACGTCGCTCCTGATGGGCGCATTCGTCTTCATGTACCAGTCGTCCACGTTCTGGTATCCGACGCTGCTGACGCAGCTGCAGCAGAAGCCGCTGGCGTTCCTGGTCTTGCTCAATCTCGGTGGCTCCGTGGGTTCCGGGGCGTTTGGCGCCCTGTCGGAAGTGATCGGCCGACGAGGCTCGGCGACCGTCGGTGTCGTCGGAGGATTGTTGTCGGTGTACCTGTTCCTGTACTCGACGAGCGCGGCCGGACTCCTGGCGGGAGCGGCGATCTTCGGCACGGCGTCGATCGGCGGCTGGGGCATGGTGCCCGGGTATCTTGCCGAACGCTTTCCGACCGACGCGCGCGGCGTGGGCACCGGCTTCGCCTATCACCTCGGCGTCGGCATTGCCGCTTCGTCGCCCTACATCGTGGGCGCGCTGCAGGACGGCGGCATGGATTTACGCCAGGCGATGCTGATGTGCATCGTCGGCGGCGGCACCACGATCTTGGTGCTGCTGTGGATGGGACCGGAAACGAAGGGCACCGCGCTCTAGGGCACCCACCCTTTGGCACCCTTGGTACCTTGGCACCCCCTTAGGCGAGCGCCTTGATAATGTCCCAGCGCGTGATGATGTACGTGGCGTCCAGCTTGAAGTCGCGCACCAGGACGGCGGGGCTGTCCGGCGTCAGCATCGCCGCCAGCGCGTCCACGCTGGTCGAGATGTCCGCGAACGGGAACGCCGGCTGCATGATGGCCTCCACCGGCCCGTGCAGAACGTCCGGATTCTTCACGATTTCCGAATAGAGATAGCCCTCGTTCACCGAACCCACGAGGCGGCCGTCGGCCGTCACCGGGATCTGCGAGTAGGCGTGCTCCGTCAGGATGTGCGCGGCCTTCTCGACGGACTCGGACCGTTCGATGGTGACGAGCGCCGCCTTCTTGCGATCGGCCACGAGGTCGCGCGCCGTGAGGCCCTTCTTGTCGACGAAGCCCTTCTCCCGCATCCAGTCGGGGTTGTACATCTTCCCCAGGTAACGCGTGCCGTGGTCGTGGAAGATCACCACGACGGTCTCGCCCGCCTTGAAGCGGTCGGCCAGTTGCAGCAGTCCCGCCATCGCGGACCCCGCGGAGTTGCCGGCGAAGATGCCCTCTTCGCGCGCGATGCGTCCCGTCATGATCGCGGCGTCGCGGTCGGTCACCTTCTCGAAGTGATCGATCAGGCTGAAGTCCACGTTCTTCGGGAGGAAGTCCTCGCCGATGCCTTCGGTGATGTAGGGATAGATCTCGTTCTTGTCGAAGACCCCGGTTTCCTTGTATTTCTTGAACACCGACCCGTAGGTGTCGATGCCCCAGGCCTTCACGGAGGGCTTCCGTTCCTTCAGGTACCTGGCCACGCCGCAGATCGTGCCGCCGGTGCCGACACCCACCACGAGGTGGTCGATCTCGCCGCCGGTCTGGTCCCAGATCTCGGGGCCCGTCTGTTCGTAATGCGCCTGCGCGTTCGACGGGTTGTCGTACTGGTTGGCCTTCCACGAGTTCGGCGTGTCGCGCTCGAGGCGCGACGACACCGAGTAGTAGGACCGCGGGTCCTCGGGGTCCACGTCGGTCGGGCACACGATCACTTCCGCGCCAAACGCCCGCAGCGCGTCCACCTTCTCCTTCGACTGCTTGTCGGTGGTGGTGAAGACGCACTTGTAGCCCTTGATCACCGCCGCGATCGCCAGGCCCATGCCCGTGTTGCCGGACGTGCCTTCGATGATCGTGCCGCCCGGCTTGAGCTTCCCGGCCCTTTCGGCGTCCTCGATCATCTTCAGGGCCATGCGGTCCTTGATCGAGTTGCCGGGATTGGTGGTCTCGATCTTGGCCAGGACGTCGGCCTTGATGATGCCCCTGGGGATGCGGTTGAGACGAACGAGCGGCGTGTTGCCAATCGTCTCGAGGATGTTGGCGTAAATGTGCTTGGGCATGATGACGCGACCGAAGACGCGTCATCATGATACACGCAGCGCCGCTCAGAAGAGGGTGTCCCAGCCCGCCAGCTCAGACGGTGTGAGCGTGAACCGCGGCAGCACGGTGGAGGCCAGGGGCTGCTCCGGCAGGAACTCCCGGTGCGTCGCGACGCCCAGCCGGTCCAGCTGCAGGATGTCGATCCGGCGACCGAGCTGGTGCACCAGCCAGCATTCGCGCACGCCGTACTGCGCGAACCACTTCACGCGCTCGTCGGTCTTGCCGATTCGCGGATTGGGCGAGAGCACCTCGAGCACCATGTCGGGTGCGCCCCAGACACGGTCCGTCACGATGTCGGCCCGCTCGGCGGAGACGAAGAAGAGGTCCGGCTGCAGGACGAGCGCGCGCGCGGGATCGAGGATCACGTCGAGCGGCGCGATCCAGATTGAGCCGAGCGCGTGCCGGGTCACATGGTCCTCGAACGCGATGGCGAGCTTGAGCAGGAGCGCCTGGTGCCTGGGCGCGGGCGACTCTCGCACCATCAGGACGCCATTGCGCAGCTCCTGGACGCGGACCGACTCCGCTGTCTGCAGATACTCCGCGGTTGTCAACGTGGCGCCGTCTTCCGGCAGCGTCCCCCACACCGAGCGTCGCTGGCTCATGACAAGTCCTCCCATGATGGGACGACGATGCCATCGTCGGGTGGGGAAAACAAGAGAGCAGAAACTGCGTACTGGGGCGTGGCGGCTTCACGGCCGCGCGGGCCTGGCATCCGGCGTCGTCGGGCTCGCGGCTGCGCCGCTCGTCGGGCCGCTTGCTACACTCGCGGTGGGGGACACTTCGCGTTGCTGTAGCCCGAGCGGAACGCGGTGACGACGCCGGTGGCCGGCTCGAAGCGGTGCCGCGTGACGCACGCAGTGTCGTTCGCGAGGAGGTGGATCGAGATCGACGGGGTGTCGGACACGGTCTTCACGTAGTGGATGTCGTCGAGGGGCGGCAGCAGCGTGTAGAACTCGCCTTGCGTGACCGTCTGCCGGCGGGCCACTTCGAGCGTCGCCCGCGCCTCGTCGCTCCCGTCATCGGTGCGCCGGTACACCGTCTCGTCCTGGACCCCGCGGTAGACGCCGATGACGCCCCAGGCGAGATGGTCGTGCACGGGGGTCTCCGCGCCGGCTGGAATCACGAGCGAGAAAAGGCAGAGCGAGCCGTCCTCCGCGCGATATAGGGCGTACTGGCCGATGCCGCCGCCCATCCCGCTCGTGAGATCCGGCTGTGCGTAATTGTCCGGCAGCCAGCCGTCCGCCGACAGGAGCGCGCCGAAGGCCGGCCGCAGGGCCTCGACGCGCGCGGCTGTGTCCGGCACCTCGCGCATCAGCCGGCGTGTCTCCTCGACGAGGGCGCGAATCTCCGGCGTGTCGACCAGGAAGCCGAAGTCCTTCCCGTCCTTCGCGTTCGACGCGTGATGGTGCGGCCGGCCAAAATCACACATGCAGGGAACCTCTCACAGGCGAACGCGTGCCCTATCGTCCGGTGATGGTCTTGAGCTGCGCCTCGAGCGACGCGAGCTCCTTCATCAGGTCGGCATAGCGATCGTAGGAGTCCTTGCCGATCTTCTGGTCCGCCTGGTTGACCTCGCGCTGCACGTTCTGCAGCTGATCGATCAGCATGCCCTGCGTGTAGATGCCCGGTGTCGTCACCACCTGCGCCCACAGCTGCTGCAGCGGATGGTCGTACTTGGTGTTGCCGGGCGTGGCGCCGGGGCCGGCGGGCGGCACGGGCTTGACGCCGGCCTTCTGCATCGCGTCCTCGATCTGCTGCTGCAGCTTGCGCGCGTCGCTCACGGCGTCGCGGACCTGGAGCTGGAACTTGACCTGCTCGGCCAGGTCGGCGTCGGTGACACCATCGCCGGCGATGCGCGGATCGGATTTCACGTCGAAGGTGCGCGTGATCGTCTGCCCGCCCGTCGTGAGCTTCACGGCGTACTTGCCCGGCGGCACCATCGGCCCGCCGAAGCCGCCCTCGGGCGCGTTGGGCGCCCAGGGGCCGGGGTAGCGCAGGTCCCAGGTGATGCGCTGCATGCCCGCGTCCGGCTTGAGGCCGGCCGAGCCCGCGGACTGGCGGAAGAAGCCTCCGCGCCCCTGCGGCGCCGGCGCGCCGCCCGTCAGCACCTTCCACGTGTGGAGCACCTGGCCGCGCGCGTCGGTGACCTGCAGCGTCGTGTCCGCCGCGGGCGCGCTCATGAAGTAGAGATCGAAATGCGCCCCGCCGCCGACGTACTCCGATTGCCCGGGGGCGGCAGGATTCGTCGCGTTGCGATACCGTGTGGCCTCACGCGGCTGGAACAGCGTGACCGCGGGCAGCGCGGCCTTCGCGCCGGCGGCCTGCCGCGCGCCCTCGCCGCCGTCGTGGCCGGCGGTGGCCGGCGGATTGCCCATCGCCATCGCGGCCAACTGCTGCAGCGGCGTGATGTCGTCCATGATCCACAGCGACCGGCCCATCGTCGAGACGACGAGGTCGTTGCGGTGGACCTTGATGTCCGTCACCGGCGTGTTGGGCAGGTTCTGCTGGAGCGGCTGGAAGTGCTTGCCCGCGTCGAAGGACACGAACGCCGCGAACTCCGTGCCCACGTAGAGCAGGCCGGGCTGCTTCGTGTCCTCGCGGACCACGCGTGTGGGGTGATCGATCGGGATGCCGTTCTTGCCGTCGGTGAGCAGCGTCCACGTCTCGCCGTAGTTGTCCGTGCGGTAGATGTACGGCTTGAGGTCATGCTCGCGCGTGGTCCGGTACGCCGCGATGTAGGCGCGGCCCTTCTGGAACGGCGAGTCCTCGATGGTCTGGATGCGCGCGCCCACGAGCCCCTGCGGCGTCACGCGCTTCCAGGTCTTGCCGTTGTCGCGCGACACGCTCACCGGTCCGTCGTTGGCGCCCACCCAGATCACGCCCTTCTCGAGGCGCGATTCCACCATCGAGTAAATCGACGAGTAGACCTCCTCGCCCGTCACGTCGCGCGTGATCGGGTTGCCTGGCACGATCTGGAATTCGGCTTCATGCGCCGTGAGGTCGGGGCTGATGATGTCCCACGTGATGCCCTCGTCCAGCGAGCGGTGCAGCACGTGCGAGGCCTGGTAGACCACCCGCGAATCGTGGGGCGACACATAGACGACGGTCTGACGCGGGAAGCGGAACTTGATGTCGTCAGGGTCGTGGCCGTAGCGGTTCTGCGGATAGACCCAGTAGTGCTTCTCCTGGCCCGTCACCACGTTGTAGCGGCCCACTTCACCCTTGCACGCGCCCCAGACGACCTTGCCGTCCGGCTTCGGCCAGATCTGCCCGGTCTCGCAGCCCGACGCCTGTTGCCACGCCTGCGACGGATGATCGAAACCCCACGACACCGGCGGATTGCTCGGGATGATCAGCGTCGTGTTGTCCTGCTGCGGCACGTACATGCGGTAGGGATACTGCTCGTCCACCGCCACCATGTAGTACTCGCCCGTGGGCTGGTTGAGGATGGACGACCAGCTCTTGCCGCCGTTGAGGCTCACGTTGGCGCCGCCGTCGCTCACCTGCAGCAGGATCTGCGGGTTGTCGGGATTGATCCAGACACCGTGATCGTCGCCGTGCGGCGTGTCGATGTCGCTGAACGTCTTGCCGCCGTCGGTTGAATGATGGAACCCGAGCTCGCTCACGTAGAGGTCGTTCTCGTTCTTCGGGTTCACGTTCACGTAATTGAAGTAGAACGGCCGCGCGCGCAGCCGCTGGCTGTTGTTGACGAGGGCCCAGGTCTCCCCGGCGTCACCCGAGCGGTAGAGGCCGCCCTCGGCGCCGGGCGCCTCGACCATCGCGTAGACGACTTTCGGGTTGCTGCGCGCGATATCGATGTCGATCTTGCCGATCAACTTGCCCGGCAGACCGGCGGTGACGTGCTTCCACGTGTCGCCACCGTCGGTGGACTTGTAGATGCCGCCCTCGCTCGCGGGACCGCCGCTCACGATGTCCCAGCCCTTGCGAATGCCCTTGTACATCGCGGCGTAGACGATATCGGGGTTGTCGTAGTCGACTTCGACGTCGCGCCCGCCCGTCTCGTTGTTGACGAAGAGCGTCTTCTTCCAGGTCTTGCCGGCGTCGGTCGTCTTGAAGATGCCGCGCTCCTCGTTGGGGCCGAAGGGCGAACCGAGGGCCGCGAGCCACACGGTGTTGGTGTTGAACGGGTGGACCTTGATGGCGCCGATCTGGCCGGACTCCTTGAGTCCCATGAACTGCCAGGTCTTGCCGGCGTCGGTGGACTTGTAGACGCCGCGGCCGATGATCACGTTGGAGCGGATCGCCGCGCTGCCCGTGCCCACCCACACGTGGTTCGGGTTGGACGGCGCGACGTCGATCGATCCGATCGAGCCGGTGGCGATCTGGCCGTCGCTCGTCGGCGTCCACGTGATGCCCGCATCTTCCGTCTTCCAGACGCCGCCGCCGACGCCACCAAAGTAGAAGGTGTAGGGCTGCTGGCGCACGCCGGAATAGGCCGTGACGCGGCCGCCGCGCGTGGCGCCGACGCTGCGCCACTTCAGTTCCTTGTAAGCGTTCAACGGCACCACCTGGTTCGGGTCGCCCTGCGCGCCGACGGAGGGAGCGGCGCCTCCCGCGAGCAGCAATGTCGTGATCACAACCGCCGCGCCACAGGCGCGAGCCACGCGTGAAGATGTCGGAGTCATGGGGGAAATTATAGCTCCCCGCTCGGACCTGTGGCCTTCGTAGCCCACGAGCCGCGAAGCGGCGAGCCCCGGGAGGCGCGGGAGCGCCGACCCCTACGCGTCGCGAAGCGACGCGCTTCTATTGCTGTCGCTCAGTCCAGGCCAGCGAGACGCGTCCACGTGAATGTCGAGCTGGTCGAGCAGACGCACGCAGGTGTAATTGACGATCTCGTCGATCGACGTCGGCCGGTGATAGAAGGCGGGCACGGGCGGCGAGATGACGACGCCCATGCGCGCGAGCTTCAGCATGTTCTCCAGGTGAATCTCGCTGAGCGGCGCCTCGCGCACGGCGAGCACGAGCCGGCGGCGTTCCTTCAACACGACGTCCGCCGCGCGGTGAACGAGGTTGTCGCCCAGGCCGTGCGCGATCGCGGCCAGGGTCCGTACGCTGCAAGGCGCGATCACCATGCCCATCGTCAGGAACGAGCCGCTCGAGATGGTGGCGCCCTGGTCCATCAGCGGGTGCACGACGCTCGCCAGCGCCTGCACGTGTTCGGGGGTGTAATCCGTCTCGTGGACGAGCGTCCGCGCCGCCCATCGGCTCATGACGAGGTGGGTCTCGATGCCGGTGTCGCGCAGCATCTCCAGCAACCGGACGCCGATGATCGTCCCGCTGGCCCCCGTCAGGGCTACGATCAGCCGTCGCGGCGCGGGTTCATGCATTCGCATAAGGTCAACTCCGACTACTATATCTGTTCGTGATCCCGAGACTTCTTGCCCGCACCCTGCTTGTCCTCGTCTTGGGCGCGGCCCCGACGTTCGCGCAGGGCCGGCCGCCCACGCCTCCGGCCCCCGCCGTCCCTTCCACACCCGCGCCGCCGGCCCCGAAAATCCGGCGTTGGCTGGACGTGCAGAGCCTCCAGTTTGGCATGCGCTTCCGTTGGATCGAGTCGAGCGCCGACAAGCTGCTGTCGAGCACGGTGCAATGGCAGCCTCAGATCCGGGCCCGTTTCCTCTTCGATCGCAAGGCGCGCTACACGGTGAACGTCGGCGCGTTCAGCGGCAGCAACCTCATCTCCGGCTGGAACAACACGGGCGGGGGCATCGGCCCCTACACGGGCGACTTCAACGTGAAGCAGCTGTTCGCGACCGCCGAGCCCGTCAAGGGACTGGAATTCCAGGCAGGCGGCCTCTATTTCAATCGCGGCGAACATACCGAGATCACCTCGTACGACAACGACGCATTCGTCACGGGCGAGCGCGCGACGTGGCGCCCGGCCAAGGGACATGTGACGCAGGTGGCCGCGACCGCGGGCTATTACGGCGACTTCCGGGTGCCGAACGTCTTCGACCGCCTGAAGCGGATGGACGAGTGGAACTACGGCCAACTGCTCGTGGGGTTCAAGCTCGGGCCGCGGGTGGCGGCGTCCGCGGACTACACCTATGAGGCGGGCCGGGACATCTTTCGCGAGGCGCTGACGATGCGCCCGCCGCCGAAAACGAAGCTCCTGACTTCAATCAAGCTCGAGACCTACCAGCGCGCCACCAACGGCAACGGGCTGCTCGCGAACAAGAGCGGCGCCGGCTTCAACGTGGCGGGCGACCTCAAGATGAAGCGGCTGGTGGTGACGACGGGCATCGCCGTGGTGGACCGGTATTACACGCCGGTCAACGGCGATCGGTACGACGCGGGCACGCGCTTCTACAGCATCGGCACCGTGACGCTGACGCGCGACGTCACCGTGGGCTGGTTCCAGGGCGACGCGTTCAGCAACGACTATCCCATCGCCAACCAGCACCGGTACGAAGCGCTCGTCACCATCAACCCCACGGCGAGCCTCAAGAGGGCCCGGGTGTTCTAACTACGGGAGTCGGGAGTCGGGAGCCGGGAGCCGGACACGGCTGTCACGCCGAGATAGACGACAATCGCCGTTGCGAGCGACGGCAGCGTGGCGCCAATCGGCGCGGCCAGCTGGTAGACGATCGCGCCCGCGATCCAGGCGGCCATTCCCGCGACTGAGAATCGCCGCATCCCCTTCACGTCGTACACCGCCTCGATGTCCACGCGCCGCTGCAGGACGACGAAGTGGGCGAGGAAGACGCCGCCCACGGGGACGAGCACCGAGCCGAGCAGCAGCATCAGGTCCGCGAAGCGCGTCAGCCACCCGGACGACAGCAGGCCCAGCGCGGTGCCGATGAGGCCGATGGTCCACACCGACCCCGCGCTCGGCGCGCGCGGGACCAGGCTCCGCCACGCCAGCGACGACAGGTAGATGTTGACGAAGTTGGTCGTCACGGTGGCCAGCGCCACGAGCACGGCCGTGGACCAGCCCACGCCGGCGGCCGCGAGCATGGTCCCGGGATCGGCGCTGCCGGCCACGCGCGCGAGCGTCCAGCCCACGGGCATCAGCCACAGGGCCGGCACCGCGAGCCCCGCGAACACGGCGACGGCGCCCGCGCGCGGCGAGCGCGTGTAGCGCGAGTAGTCCGCGAACATCAGCAGCCACGACACCTGGTAGCCGACGATCACGTCGAGCCCCCACAGCACCGGCGGGTTGTCCGGCAGCGCGGCGGCCACGGGCGCCGAGGCCGGCGCGTGCGTGAACGCCGCCCACGTGAGGACGCTGCCGGCGATTGCCATGAGCGGCACCGCGATCCGGTCCGCATGTCCCACGGCCCGCGGGCCTCTCGCGACGACGGCCGTGGCGATGACGCCGAGGCCGGCCGCCCAGACGCGCGTCGCCGCGGGCCCGCCCATCACCTGCGCGCACGCCGACGCCGCAATCGAATTGTTCACCGCGATCCACGCGAAGTTGGTGACGTAGAGCAGCGTCGCCACCAGCCCCGCGCCGTTGCGTCCGAGCGGCGCGCGCGCCGCGATCATCGAGGGGACGCCCGACCGCGATCCCACTGGGGCGAGCAGCGCCACGAGCAGCGCGCCGAACGTGGCCCCCACGACGACCAGCGCCATCACCGCCACCGATGATGCGGACGTGATGGAGCCGTAGCTGACGCCCAGCACCGCGCCCGTCTGCAGCGTGGTGGCCACGACGTTGGCGGCCGCGAAAATCAGGAAGAGATCGAACGGCGATTGCGTCTGCCGCGACGCGGAGACGGGGGCGAGGTCGGCGGCATCCATGGGAGAGCCGGAAGTATACTGCGCCCTATGCGCACGTTTGCCTTCTGCCTCGGCCTGGGCGTGACCGCTCTGTCCTCTTCTTCATCCGCGGCCCAGTCCGCGCCGTCTGCGGCCATCGTCCTTCAGCCCGATCGGGTGTTCGACGGCGAGACGTCGCACGCCGGATGGGTGGTCGTCGTGCGCGGCGAACGCGTCGAGGCTGCCGGTCCCGCCGCGTCGACGCCGGCTCCCGCCGGTGCGCGCACGATCGCGCTGCCAGGGACGACGCTGATGCCGGGCCTCATCGAAGGGCACTCACACCTGCTGCTGCATCCCTATAACGAGACGACCTGGAACGACCAGGTTCTCCGCGAGCCGCTCGCGATGCGCGTGGCTCGCGCCGTGAATCACGCCAGGACCACGCTGATGGCGGGGATCACCACCGTTCGCGATCTCGGCACCGAAGGCGCGGGCTATGCGGACGTCGGATTGAAGCAGGCGATCGATCAGCAAGTGGTCCCGGGACCGCGCATGATCGTCGCGGGCCCGGCGATGGTGGCGACGGGCAGCTACGGACCCAAGGGCTTCGCGCCTGAAGTTGACGTGCCGCAGGGCGCCGACGAGGCGGACGGCCTTGACGGCGTGATGCACGTCGCGCGCAACCAGATCGCGCATGGCGTCGACCTGATCAAGATCTACGCGGACTACCGCTGGGGGCCGAACGGCGAGACGCGCCCCAGCTTCACGCAGGACGAGATCACGCGCATCGTCGAGGTGGCCCGCAGCAGCGGGCGGCCCGTGGTGGCGCATTCATCCACGCCCGAGGGCATGCGGCGCGCCATCCTCGGAGGCGTCGACACGATCGAGCACGGGGACGAGGGCACGCCCGAGATCTGGAAGCTGATGGTGGAGAAGGGCGTCGCGCTCTGCCCGACGCTGGCCGCGGGTGACGCGACCGCGCAGTATGCCGGCTGGAAGAAGGGCGTGGACCCCGAGCCCGCGCGCATCGCGCGCAAGCGCGAGACGTTCAAGGCGGCGCTGGCCGCGGGCGTGAAGATGTGCTTCGGCGGCGACGTGGGCGTGTTCTCGCATGGCGACAACGTGCGCGAGCTGGAGATGATGGTCCAGGCCGGCCTCGCGCCCGCCGCCGCGGTGGTCGCGGCGACGTCCGGCAACGCGTCCTATTTCCGGCAGGGCGACCGCATCGGCCGCGTGAAGGCGGGGATGCTCGCCGATCTCATCGCCGTGACCGGCGACCCCACTGCCGACATCGCGGCGCTCCGCAAGGTGACGCTGGTCATGAAGGGCGGGACGCTCTACCGCGAGCCGTAGAAGAGGGCGAGCCGAGGGCATACCGCCCGCGGCTCGCAGCGTTCTACCTGTTCACTTGAGCTTCCTGTAGCGCGACTCGATCTTCTGGCCTTCCGCATTCTGACCGGTCATCACCAACACGTCTCCCTCGACGCGGAAGTCCGACGTGGACTCCCGGCCTTCGTTCACCGTTGCAGCGGCGGCGACGACCTTCCTGACGACTTGGGCGCCCTTGATTTGATAGGTGCCATGCTGTCCTTGCATCCGAAGGCGATCGACGAGTTCGTCCTTCGTCATCTCGGCCGAAGGCTTGTCGAGCTTCTTGCGGTCCGCCGCCGCCGTGAATTGAACGTAATAGCCGTTCGCGTAGATAACGCGGACCGGCGGCTTCTGCAATTCCGAGACGACTCCGGACGTGAGGTTCTTCTGGGCCGTCTGTTCCCATGCGCCGGCGATGGGATCATGGGCCTGGGCCGACATGCCGACGGACAACAAGACGACGACGCACGCGATGCCAGCGAGCTTCATCTAGACTCTCCTTGACTGACCGGTGAAACGGCGGACGGGGGACGAGGCGCCGAGAGGTTCGCCCGGGCTGAATGGAGACCCGAGCGTGGTGGGGGAGTATCCCTTAAGACTGCGTGACCGTCAATCCGGGCCTTGATCCAGCGGCCCTAGACCACGTTCCCCTCGCCGCCCGCCGGGCGGCCGGTGAACCGATCGTGCGCAAAGGGTGACAGGTCGAAATGCGGGTTCTTCTGCGCGATCACGTCGGCCAGGATGCGCCCCGCCGCCGGCGCGTGCTGGAAGCCGTGGCCGCTGAATCCCGCGATCGTGTAGAAGCCCTCGACGTCGCTCGAGGGGCCGATGATCGGATTGTGATCCGGCGTCATCTCGTAGAGCCCGGCCCACGCGTGTGATACCGCGGCGTCGGCGAGGGCCGGCAGGCGCCGCATCGCCACCTCGATCACCTTCGGCAGGAAGTCCCAGCGCACCGTGATGTCGAAGCCCGGCTTCTCGTCGGGGTCGCCCATGCCGAAGAGCAGGCCGCCGCCTTCGCGGTGGAAGTAGAACGTGCTTTCGAAGTCGATCACCAGCAGCTTCGTCTTTGGCACCGTGCCGGCGTGGGCCGGTTCGTCCCACGACCCGCCGCCCTGCGGCGAGGCGATGAAGATATGTCGCCGCTCGGGCTCCACCGGCACGTCCACGCCGAGCATGCGGCCGATCGACTTCGCCCACGGCCCGGCGGCGTTCACGACCAACGGCGTGCTGATGTCACCCTTCGACGTGCGGATCTGCGAGACGCGGCCGCCGGTCATCTGGATGCCGGTGACCTCGGCCTCGCGCACGACCTCCACGCCCCTGGCCTGCGCGCCGCGCGCGAAGCCCACGGTGACGCCGTTGGGGTCCGCCACGCCGTCGGCCTGGCAGAACGTGGCGCCGCGCACGCCCGTGACGTCGAGCCCTGGCGCAAGCGCCTGCGCTTCCTCGGGCGACAGCCACTGCACGTCCACGCCGTGACGACGCTGCAGGTCCACGTTCTTCTCGAACGCCGCCACGTTGGCGGCCTTCGACAGCAGGAAGAGGTACCCGTCCTGGTGGAAGTCGATCGGCGTGCCGACCACCTCTTCGAAGCGCGCCATCATCGCGATCGACTCGATCGACATCTCGATGTTCGCCGGGTGCGAGAACTGGTGGCGGACGCCGCCGGCGTTCTTCCCCGTGGAGCCGGTGGCGAGTTGGGCCTCCCGTTCGATTAGCACGACGTCGGTGATGCCATGCTGCGCCAGGTGCCAGGCCACGCTGCAGCCCATGCACCCCCCACCGACGATGACGACTTCTGCGGTCTTTTTCATACGCGATTGACTATTATGCGTGAAGTGCCGATGCCCGAGCCCTCGTCCTTCACCCCGCTGCGCGTGCTGCTGATCGTCATGGCCTTCTTGACGATTGCGAGCCTGGCTCTCTTCTGGTTCATGGCGCGGACACAGTAGCCCGGAACCGGGAGCCGGGAACCGACTCCCGACTCCCGACTCCTGCTTCGATCAGGCCACGTTGAATCGATCGAGATTCATGACCTTGTCCCACGCGGCCACGAAGTCGCGCACGAACTTCTCGCGTGAGTCGTCGCACGCGTAGACTTCCGCGAGGGCACGGAGCTCGGAGTTCGAGCCGAAGACGAGGTCGACGCGGCTGCCGGTCCACCGGAGCTCGCCCTTCCCGCGGCTGCGGCCCTCGAAGGTGTCCGCAGTACCCGGAGGTGGGCTTCCACTCGGTGCCCATGTCGAGCAGGTTCACGAAGAAGTCGTTGGTCAGCGTCCCGGGCCGCTTGGTGAAGACGCCGACGTTGGACGGCCGGGCGTTCGTGTTGAGCACGCGCATGCCGCCCACGAGCACGGTCAACTCGGGCGCGGTCAAGGTCAACAGGCGCGCCCGCTCGAGCAGCAGCTTCTCGGCCGGCAGTTCGTGTCCGTGTCCAAGGTGGTTACGGAACCCGTCGGCCGTCGGCTCGAGCACCGCGAAGGATTCGACGTCGGTTTGCTCTTGCGTCGCATCCGTGCGTCCAGGCGTGAAAGGCACCTGCACGTCGTAGCCGGCGTCCTTGGCGGCCTTCTCGACGGCGGCGCACCCACCCAGCACGATCAGATCGGCAAGGGAGATCTTCTTCTTCCCGCCGGCCTGTACATCGTTGAACGCCTTCTGGATCCCCTCCAGCGTCCGCAGCGCCTTCGCCAGCTCGGGCGGATTGTTGACCTCCCAATCCTTCTGCGGCGCGAGGCGAATGCGCGCCCCGTTGGCGCCGCCGCGCTTGTCGCTGCCGCGGAACGTCGCCGCCGATGCCCAGGCGGTCGAGACCAGTTGGGAGACGGACAGTCCCGACGCGAGGAGCTTGCCCTTGAGGCCGGCGATGTCCGCCGCACCGACCAGTTCGTGCGTCACCGGCGGGACGGGGTCCTGCCACACCTGTGGCTCCGCGGGCACCAGCGGGCCCAGGTATCGCGCGATCGGCCCCATGTCGCGGTGCGTCAGCTTGAACCACGCCCTGGCAAACGCGTCTGCGAACGCCTGCGGGTTCTCGTGGAAACGGCGGGAGATCTTCTCGTAGGCCGGGTCGAACCGGAGCGCGAGGTCGGTGGTCAGCATCGTCGGCGCGTGACGCTTCGACGGATCGTGGGCGTCGGGCACGGTGCCCTCACCCATGCCGTGCTTCGGTTTCCACTGGTGCGCGCCAGCCGGGCTCTTGGTCAACTCCCACTCGTAACCGAACAGGTTCCAGAAGAAGTTGTTGCTCCACTTCGTGGGCGTGGTGGTCCAGGTGACCTCCAAGCCGCTGCCGATGGCATCGCCCCCCTTGCCCGTGCCGAAGCTGCTCTTCCAGCCAAGGCCCTGCGCCTCGAGTGGAGCCGCCTCGGGCTCGGGGCCCACGTGGGTTGCAGGACCCGCGCCATGGGTCTTGCCGAAGGTGTGCCCGCCCGCGATGAGCGCCACCGTCTCTTCGTCGTTCATCGCCATGCGGCGGAACGTTTCACGGATGTCCCGCGCGGCGGCCAGGGGATCCGGGTTGCCGTTCGGGCCTTCCGGGTTCACGTAAATGAGGCCCATCTGCACGGCGGCGAGGGGATTCTCCAACTGCCGGTCGCCGCTATGACGCGAGTCGTCCAGCCACTTGGCCTCGGATCCCCAGTAGATGTCCTGTTCGGGTTCCCAGACATCCTCGCGTCCGCCGCCGAAGCCGAACGTCTTGAAGCCCATCGACTCCAGGGCGCAGTTACCGGCGAGGACCATCAGGTCGGCCCATGAAATCTTCCGGCCGTATTTCTGCTTGACCGGCCAGAGCAGCCTGCGCGCCTTGTCGAGGTTCACGTTGTCGGGCCAGCTGTTGAGCGGCGCGAAGCGCTGCGTGCCGGACCCGGCGCCGCCGCGGCCGTCGCTGATGCGGTACGTGCCCGCGCTGTGCCACGCCATCCGGATGAAGAACGGCCCGTAGTGGCCGAAGTCCGCCGGCCACCACTCCTGCGACGTCGTCATCACCTGCTCGATATCCTTCTTCAGGGCATCGATGTCGAGCGTCTTGAACTCCTCGGCGTAGTTGAACTTCGCGCCCATGGGATCGCCCGCGGGCGGGTTTGCGTGGAGCATCTTCAGGTTCAACTGGTTCGGCCACCAGTCGCGGTTCGACGGGCCGCTATGCGCATTGCCCGAGAACGGGCACTTCTTTTCGTTGTCCATGTGACGTTGACCTCTCCGGGAACGGACTGAAGGTTCCAGCATAGGTCTTTGCAAAGTGGGCGGCAAAGATATCGTCTGTCTCGCTGTGATAGTTTTGAACTATGAGTCGCTGGGCCGACCTGCCGTTCTCGGTGCGGCAGCTGCAATACGTCGTCGCGGTGGCGGAGCTCGGCGGGTTCCGGAAGGCGGCGGATGCGTGCGGGGTGGCGCAGCCGTCGCTGAGCGCGCAGGTCGCGCAGGTCGAAGCGGTGCTCGGCGTGCAGGTGTTCGAGCGCAGTTCGCGGAGCGTCCGCGTGACCGCCGCCGGCGCGCCCCTCGTCGACCGGGCGCGACAGGTGCTGGTGGCCATGCACGACTTGCGCGAGGCGGCGCGCCTGCAGGGCGACCCGTTGCGAGGCACGCTCCGCATCGGCGTCATCCCCACGGTGTGCCCGTACCTGTTGCCGGAGGTCTCGCCGGCGGTCCAGCGCGCGCTCCCGAACCTGCAGATCCAGTGGAGCGAGGAAAAGACGCGGACGCTGATCCGGCAGATCGAGGAGGGCCGTATCGACGCCGCGGTGCTCGCCCTCGATGAGCGCGTCGCCGATCTCGATCACGTGGTTATCGGCGACGATCCGTTCGTGCTGGCGGCCGCGCCCGGGCATCCGCTCGTCACCGGCAAACGCCCGGCCTCGCCTGCCGCGCTGGATGGAGCCTCCGTGTTCCTCCTCGAAGACGGCCACTGCTTTCGCGACCAGGCCATGGCGCTCTGTACGCGAGCCGGCGCGCACGAGGCGGGCCTGCGTGCCACGAGCCTCTCGACGCTCGTGCAGATGGTGGGTGCGGGTGCCGGCGTCACGCTGCTGCCGGCAATGGCGGTGGCGGTGGAGAACCGCCGCGGACAGCTCGCCGTGCGCGCGTTCAAGGCCCCCGCGCCCTCACGCACGCTGGTGCTCGCGTGGCGGAAGGGAAGCGCGCTCCGCCGGCCGTTGACGGCGGTGGCCGGCGTCGTCATGGATACGTGGCGCTTGGAGAAGGGATGACCGCGGGTCGCCAGTGATGGTGTGACCGTGCCAGGCGCTTGTGGTCCGGTTCAGTAGGTCGTCTCGTCGACGCGGGCGCCAAAGCGCCAGACGCGCGGCTCGAACACCGTGCCGTACTTGAACAACAGGTGCCGCACGACGTCGGAAGCGGCGTCGCGCCGCCCCCGGACCACTTTCCCCTCGAGGTCGAAGACGGTCAGGTCCGCCGACGCGTCGAGCAGGCCCGCGTTCGTGAACGCGACCACAATCACGCGTTCGCTTGCTGCAACCCCGGCCGACAAGCCGTCGTTCACCGCGAGCAATCGGCAGGACGAGTCTGGGCCGACGAGTTTCCCCGACCAGATGCCCGCATCGTCGGCGCGTGCGACCCTCCACCCCATGGCCGCCAGGGCCTCGCCGTTACCGTCGAGGATCCCGGCCAGCAGCGTGCCGCGCCGCATGGTGTCGAGCTCCTCCCGCTGCTGCTTCTTGATCACGGCCGCCGGGATCCCTCCAACCAACGCGCCGCGGGGCACGTTGGCCGCGACGACAGAGTTCGCCATCACCGTCACCCCCTCGCCAAGGACCACGCCCGGCAAGATCAGGCTGCCGGGTCCCAGCCAGCAGCGCGGGCCGATGGACACCGGCGCGTATGCGAATGGGAATCCATCGAGCGCCTCGAGCCATTTGCGGTGGGTGTAGATCCTGGCGCCTGGGCTCAGACACACCCGCTCGCCGAGATGCACGTCCCGATCGGTGTTGAGGTACGTGTCATAGGCGATGAACGACAGGTCGCCGACGCGGCAGTCGTGGATGCCACCCTGGCCGTCGACGACGGCGACGGACCAGCGGAAGGTGACAACGTCGCCGGCGATGAAGTCGCGGCAGAAGAAGCGGCAGCCGGCGCCGATCTGGCCGAGCTGTCCGATCGTGAACCGACGGGCCTTGACCGTCACGCCGTCCCCAATCGACGTGTCGTCGCCCAGCTCGATGTACTCGGCGTCGATCACGGTGTCGTGCCCGATCGACACGCGGGCCCCGATGAGCGCGCCGTGCTCGCGGTAGAGGGCGACCTTCGCGTCCGACGACAGGTTCTTCATCGACGCGGGGTCGCGACGCAGTTGCGCTCTCAACGCGTCGGAGAGCCGTCCTCGTGTCGGCTGGGCGGCCATCGGTTCTTGTGGCGTGGTTCGCGACGTGAGTTCGAACAACGCCCGCACGTCGCGCTCCCGGACGATCCCGGTGCCTGGCACATCGTCCACCGAGACGCCGAGCTGCCCCGCAAGCCGGCGGGCGGGATCTGTCGCCGGCCGCGACTCGCTCGGCCGGCTGTCGACCACATGCGCCGGCTTCGGCGTAGAGGCCCACGCGTCGCGCTCGTCCTCGGTCGCGAAGAGCCGGCCGATTTCGGAGAGCACGCCCACCCGGTCGGCGACCCGGACGCCCCAGAGGACGAAGCCCGAG
Organism: uncultured Acidobacteriota bacterium; assembly: GCA_963839865.1. Taxonomy (GTDB): domain Bacteria; phylum Acidobacteriota; class Vicinamibacteria; order Vicinamibacterales; family UBA2999; genus 12-FULL-67-14b. The sequence goes on along the minus strand of CAWIWS010000027.1, from coordinate 34,070 downwards.
GTCTCGGCCTCGACCTCCTCAACGGCCTTGCTAGTCTCGACGGCAAACAGCGCCTGGCCGGAGGCGACGTACCCCTGTGAGAGCTCGACGACGATCACTTCGTCGTCGTTCTCGTTCAGTTTTGGCACTACGATCGGCGTCGCCATCAGATATGGTCTCCCCCCAGCACAACCGGCTGGGTGTCGGCATTGACCGGCAGATGGTAGGTATCCACCCGGGGAACGCGGAAGCGGTCTTCATGCGAGTTCCACTCTCGCGGCGGGCGCGTCGAGTACGCGATAGCGATTCCCAGCCGCTCGACCACGCGTTCGGAGTGCGCGTTATGGTCGCCGTACGGGTAGTTGAACCAGCGCGGCGGGGCGCCGAGCAACCCTTCCAGCCAGCCGATGGAACGCGCGATGTCACGTTCCTGCTCGTCGTCGCCGAGCATGGGCAACGAGCGATGCGAGATCGAGTGAGCCGCGATGGTGTGCCCCATCTTCGAGAGCGCGGCGATCTCGTCGACCGTCATGTAAAGCTCTTCGATGAACGCCCGCTCGTCCGGGCAGACGTGCTCGGAGAACAGCCGGTCCATCACGCGAGATGACACGTCCAGGGGGATCAGCCGGTTGACGGCGTTCTTGTAACGCAGGTACTTCTCCGAGCCCCGGCGGTAGTGTCCACGGTCGGTGCCTTCAATCAGCCCGGCTACGTCCACCGACGGCGCAGCCTCGATCGCGGCGTCGACGAAAGCGTCGGGCAGGCGGTCTTCGCCGAGTCGGCCACGCACGAACTGGTTCTTCTGGACGAACGCCACGCGGCCGTCGAGATACGGGACGCCGATGGGCCCGAAGATCCCATGCAGTCCATGCCGCTCGAGCACGGGCAGTACGTTGTCCCAGTGGTCGCGGACGCCGTCGTCGAACGTGAGCACGAACCCGTTCGACGGCAGGGGAGCCCGGGTGCGGACCGCGTCGAGGAGGGCACTCGGCTCGATGGGCTCGTAGTGTCGGAGCAGGTGCTCCACCTGGCCTTCGAAGTCCCGTATCGAGCGTGCCGCGATCCCCGGATGAGCGGTGAGCTCGACGTCCCTCACGTAGTGGTACATGACGAGGCTGACGCCCATGAACGGTGCTCCCCTAGCTCCAGCGATGGAACGCGTCGCTGTCCACGGTCAAGCGCTCGAGTTCGCGATGGATCGACGCCTCGGTCGGCAGCACGGCGTCCTCCAGGCGCTTCGCAGCGGGGACGGGGCTCGGGGCCGCGGCAATCCGCGCGAATCGACCCCGGAACCCCGCTTCGAGCAGCCGCGCCGAGACCTCCGATCCGAAGCCCGCCTCGCCGGGTGCTTCCTCGACCGTGACGACGACCGACGAGGCCAGCGCCGATGGCAGGATGCCATCGAGGTCGAGCGGCGAGAGTTGCGTGACCACACACAGATCCGCCGCGACTTCCCGTTCCATGAACAGCCGGCGAACAGGCCCCCAGGCGAGCGACGCGCAGCGGCCGTACGTAATGACCGTCACATCCGGGTTCGCCGCGTGGACCGGACTGAGCCGAACGTTCGGGTAGATTCCGTCGGTCGTACGGCAGGCGAAATGATCGAGCAGGCCGCCGAGCGGCGCCCGGACGCGTTCCGCGTAAAGCGCCTTGTTTTCCACGAGCAGGACCGGCCCGGGGTCGGCGGCGACGGCGTTGCGGAGCACCGCGTACGGATCGACGAAGCTCGAGATGGCGACGACCCGCAGGCCCGGGATCCCCAGGAACATTTTCTCCAAGCTCTGGCTATGGGTGGGCCCATACCGGCGGCCCCCGCCCATGGGCACCCTGACCACGAGGTTGACGGCAGCTTTGCCTTGCGAGAGGTAGTGGTGCTTCGCGGCGCTGTTGCAGAGTTGATCGGTGATGAGGGTCGAGAAGTCGCCGAACATGATCTCGGCGATGGCTTTGCCACCCGCGAGCGCGTACCCGGTTGCGCTGCCGACGATCGCGGCCTCACTGATCGGCGTCCCGTGCACCCGGTCTGGGAACCGCGTCGACAGCCCCTTCGTCACGGCGAACGCCCCACCGTACGGGTCGAGCAGATCCTCTCCGAACAGGCGGACGGACGGATCGGTCTCCATCAAGTCCCGCAGGGCCGCGTTCAGTGATTCGACCACGCGCGGCGACTCGGCCGGCCGCGCCCAGGGGCGCACCACGGCGGCCTCGTCAAACCGGGGGAACACGTCAAGGAGGTGCGAGCGCTCGTCGGGCTCGGGTCCCGCCCCCGCGCGGGCAACGGCTTCGTCCAACTCGCTCGCGATGTCCCTGTCGGCCCGCTCGACCTCCGCCCGTGCCAGCCGCGCGCCGAGCAGGCCAATCGGATCGCGCAGCCGCAGAGCCGCCATCTCCGTCGCTGGGCGTTCGTCGTCTCGCTTGCTGTGGGGGCCCAGACGGACCGTGTGGACGACGCGGAACACCGGCTGCGGCCGCCGGCGCATCGCGTCCAGCGTGTTCGCGAGTTCGCGGTGGAGCGCCGGTGCGTCGGCGCCGTCCAGTTCGGCCGAGTCGATGCCGAAGGCCGCGGCGCGCAGCAGCATGTCGCCCGCCACGGCTGCCGAGGCCGGTGTCGTCTGTGCGATGCCGTTGTCCTCGAGGATGATCAGCAGCGGGACCTTCCACAGGGCCGCCATGTTCATCGACTCGTAGAGCACCCCCTGGCCGAGCGTCCCGTCGCCGATGAACACCATGGCAACCCCCGGCTCACCGCGCAGCCGGGTGGCCAGCGCGACGCCGAGCGCCACCGGAACGAGCTGACCTTGGACGCCGGAGCTGATGAAGCCCGGCGTGTGCAGATGCTGGCTTCCTCCCCGGCCGCCACACACGCCGCCGGCCTTGCCCATCAACTCCGCGAGGAATGCCGTGAGGTCTCCCCCTGCCGCGAGGAAATGGCCATGACAGCGGTGCGTGCTGAAGACCGTGTCGCCTGGCGTCAGGTGGCCGAGCAACCCGACCGCAATCGATTCCTGGCCGATGGAGGTGTGCGTCGTGCCCGAGAGAAGGCCCTCGGAGTGCAGGCGCAGGAGTGTTTCCTCCGTTCGGCGGATGCGCAGCATCCTGCGGTATAACTCAAGGTCGTCCAGCATGGCATGCGGCAAGGATCTCGAGGCGCATGGCTGCGATTATGTCATCTACCGGTGGCGGCGTAGCGTGGGGGAACGCCGGTGTTATGCTGCCTCGCGTCCCATGGACGGTACCATCACCACCCTCCAACGCCAGATCACGTTTGCCACGAAGGTGCGCAGCGCCCCGGCCGACATGCCGTCGCGGGTGCCCGCCGCCATCGCGCGGGTGAGGCGAGGGCTCAAGGCCGGCGGCATCGAGGCGACTGGCCCCGCGTATGCGCGGTATCTCAAGCACGATCAGGCCTCGGGCCTGTTCGATCTCGAGGTCGGCGTGCCGGTGGCTGCGGCGCTGCAGGGGTACGGCGACATCTACCCGTCGGAGCTTCCCGGTGGCCGCGTGATCCTGGTGTGGCACGACGGGCCCTATGCGACGCTGGGCGAGTCGTTCGCGGCACTCGAGGCGCTGCTGATCGCGCGGGACCTGCTGCCGGACGGTCCCGCCTGGGAGTCGTACGTGGTGGGACCCGAACGCGAGCCCGACGCGTCGCGGTGGCGGACGGCGATCTACCAGCCGGTTTGAAGGCATGGACGACCCTTACGGTCTCGCGCGCTTCGTCGAGGCCCAAACGGGTGTCTATGAGACTGCGCTGGCCGAGGTCCGTGCCGGTCGCAAGCGCTCGCATTGGATGTGGTTCATATTCCCGCAGTGCGCCGGGCTGGGATTCAGCGAGTACTCGCGACGGTACGCGATCAAGAGCGTCGCGGAGGCCGAGGCGTACGTGACGCATCCCGTGCTGGGGCCGCGCCTCGTCGAGTGCTTCGAGGCGGTGCTCGCTGTCGAAAGGCGGAGCGCCCTGGAGATCTTCGGCTCGCCCGACGACATGAAGCTGCGGTCCTGCGCCACGCTTTTCGCTGGCGTGACGCCTGCGGGTTCGGTATTCGACCAGGCCCTCGCGAAGTACTTCGGCGGCGAGCGCGACGACAAGACGTTGCGGCTGGTGCAGATGTGTGACCCCGGCTCGGGCCGGAAGGAAGGATGAGACCAGTGAAGACCTATGTCCTGATCGCCGGCGGCGTCTTCGGTCTCATCGGCCTGGTTCATGTGTGGCGAATGGTGGTTGAGCCGGGCGTTCGCACGGAGCCCTGGTTCCTGTTCACCACGCTCGTGTCCGCAGTGCTCTCCCTCGCCGCCTTCCGGGTGGCGCGCCGCTCCGCGTAGGGGCGACCGGCACCGCTAAAGCGGTGCCCTACGCTCAGCTCCGAGGGGACACCGCATTGCCGCCGCGGGCCGACTGGAGGGGCGCGATGGGCATCACGAAACCGCGCCGCAGGGAGCGAGAAGTGCCCGCACCGGCTCCGCCGTGTGCGGAGCGGTGCGGTCCATTGTCAGGCACTTCGATGCGCGACGAGGGACGCGGTTTCGAGCGCCACTCCAGGACCCCGCCAACGCCAGGCACCCCTGAAAGGGGTGCCCTACGAGGCGTTGGCCGCCGTCCGCGGAGGCCCGTGGCGGCAATGCGGTGGCCCCGCGGCGGGGGAGTGGCTAATCGGGTGGCCGGCACCCCTAAAGGGGTGCCCTACGCTCGGCGCCTACTTCACGATCGTCGCGGCGCGGAAGAGTTCGTCCGCGGACTGCAGCGTGATGTTGCGGAGACGATCCGGATAGTTCGCCGGCAGGTTCTTCAGGAAGGCGCGCACCGTGTCGGCGACGTCCTTGGAGTTATCCCCGCCGAGCGTTGCGTCGAGCCATCGCTTCGGGAAGAAGATGTCGCCCGTCTTCTGGATGTCCCACAGCAGGTCGAGGCTCGGCTTGATGTACTTCTTCGAGGACTCCGCCCGCAGCGGGTGGTGCAGGTAGCTGAGGCCCTCGAGCACCCACGGCTCTCGCCGGCGATTGCCGACGTCGGCCAGGGAGAGGAACCATTTCTCCCGCTCCGCCGGATCCGCGGAGAGCGCGGGCATCACGAACTGGAAACGGCCCTTCCGATCGGGATTCTCGATGCGTCCGAGCTGCGTGCTGAGCACGTCCTTCCAGCCATCGACCTGCCGCACGGCCAATTCGAGCGCGAGCGACGTGTAGTCGTTTTCCGCCAGCGGCAGCCCCGGGACCGTCTCCGTCTTTTCCCACACCTGCCGCAGCCAGCCCACCGTGCCGGGCGTCAGCGCGACGTTGCGCAGCGTGCCGAACCATGCGGCCTTCTGGCTCGGCGTGCCCGCGGCCGCGAGTCCCTCGCGCAGGAGCGACTCGAAGCGCGCGGCGCGCGTGTCGCGTTCCGGCTGGCCGAGGAACCGCCACCACGTGTTCGACGCGTAGCCCAGGATGCGCGACGTCATCTGCTCGTCGGTCTCGCGAGGCAGGGCGCGCAGGCTCAGGTCCATCAAGGCCTCGGGCCGCACCTGGCCGTCGAGGACGGCATCCCACAACGTCACCCACGCGCTGCCGCGCGTGAGCGCGTCGCCGATTTCCGGCAGGTTGGCCGTGAGGTAATCGAGCGTGGCCTGGTCGAGCACGAAGTCGCCGTAAGCCCAGCCGCCGCCGCTCGGCAGCACGTAGCGCGGCGGCGCCATTCCCACGGCCTCCTTCACTTCCACGCTGGCGCCCGTCATCTCCACGGTCATCATCCGTTGACCCGATGCCGTGCCGATGGCCACGCGCAATTGCTGCGGCCACGTGAGCCCGCGGCCGCGCGGGTCACTCTGGCGAAACGCCAGCCGCGCGACGACGCCGTTCCTGATGGTCAGCTCGGTGGTGATGGTGGGCCGGCCCGGCTCGTCCACCCACGCGTGGCTCCACTGCTTCAGGTCCACGGGAGTGCGGGCGTCGAGCACGTCGATCAGATCCGTCCACGTCGCGTTGCCAAACGCGTGACCCTTCAGGTACTCGCGCAGGCCGTCGCGGAAGTTGTCGTCACCGAGGATCGCTTCGAGGTGCCGCATCACCACCGGCGCCTTCTGGTAAATGATGTTGCCGTACAGGCTGCCGGCTTCCTGCAGGTTGTCGAGCGGCTGGCGGATCGGGTTCGCGCCCGCCGTGCGGTCGACCTCATACGCGGACGGGTAGTTCGAGAGCAGAAACCGCAGATCGTGGTTCACGGTCGGGAATGACGGGTTCACGATCTTCGCCGCCATGAAGTTGGCGAAGACTTCCTTCATCCACACGTCGTTGAACCACCGCATCGTCACCAGGTCGCCGAACCACATGTGCGAAGTTTCATGGGAGATGACGGAGGCGCGCCCGAGCAGCTGGTTCTGCGTGGCCGATTCGTCGAGCATCAACCCGGACGCGTTGTAGAGGATCTTGCCGGCGTGTTCCATCCCGCCGAACTGGAACGCGGGGATGAGGACGAAATCGAACTTGCCGAAGGCGTAGGGAATGCCGGTGTAGCGCTCGAGGAATTCGAGGGCGCGCGCGTGCAGGTCGAAGATCGCGTCCTTGTTGCGCGCCACTTTGGCGGCATCGGTCTCGCGGTGGAACATGCGGAACGTCCGGCCGTTGCGCTCCGCCGTTTCCATCTTGAAGTCGCCCGCGATGAAGGCCACGAGGTAGGTCGGGAGCGGCTGCGTCTCCGCGAAGCGCACCGTCGTGCGATCTCCCGCGGTTGTCCGCTCCAGTTCAGCGCCGTTGGCCGCGGACTGCCACGCGGCGGGGTGCTCGAGCGTCAGGCTCCAGCGGCCCTTCAGATCCGGCTGGTCGAAGACCGGGAGCGCCAGCCGCGCGCGCGCGGGAACGAAGAGGGCATAGAGAAAGTCCGCGCTGCGATTGAGGGAGGCGTCGCCCGCATCGAACACGATGCGCACCGCGTTGGCGCCGGCGACCAGCGCCTCGGGCGGCAGGACGATGTGGCCGTTGACGTAGGTGAAGGCCGCGGCCTTGCCGTTGGCCTCGAGCGACTTGACGTGCTCGCGGCTCGTCTCGAAGTCCAGCACGAGCGGCGTCGAGGCGTCCTTGAGCATGAACCGGATCGTCGTGTTGCCGGTGAGCGGCGAGGCGAGGGCGGAGGGAATCGAGAGCGACAGCTCGTAGCGCAGGTCGCTGACATTCGCCGCGCGCTTCGTGGCGACGTCGAGCGGAACGCCCGCCGCCGGAGCGGCGGTTTGCGCATGAGCAATGGCGGCGAGAACGATGAGTGAAACGGTGAACGCGATCAGCTTCATGTAGTGTCGACTCCCGATTCCCGACTCCCGGTGTTCGGTTCCCGGCTCCCGGTTCCCGTCACCCTGGCACGGCAAGCACGATCGCGCGACCCGTGGCCGCGACCGCCGTGGCGACCTTGCCCGGGTGGCCGCGTCCGGATTGCCGCAGGCCCATCACGACGAGCCCGGCCTGTTCCGCGACCGCGCACCGCGCGATCTCCCCGGGCACGTCGCCCCGGCGGACGATGAAGGAATGGGGATGCGGGTCGAGGCCCTTCGACCTGGCGCGGAGTTGCGCGGCCGCATCGTGATCGGTCACCGAACTGTCGGCCACGGTCAGGCACATCCACTTGCGCTTGGCGAGCGCGGCCATCTCGGCCGCCATCGAAAGTTCCACGTCGTTCTGCTCGTTGAGATCGACCGCGGCGAGGACGCCGCCGAAATTCAACGCGACCGTCGTGAAGTCGAGCGAGACGATGTCGAGGTCGGTCGGCGGTACCAGGATGATCGGCTTGGTGGTGCGCTCGAGGAGCGGCGTGCTGGTCGACCCGAGCAGCATGCGGGCGAGCCCGGCGCGTCCGTGGGTGCCCGCCACGATCAGGTCGGCGTCATTGGCCGCGGCCAAGATGACGTCGAGCGGCGCGCCGGCCTCGGTGCGGAAGCGGACGTCCTTCAGATACGTGGCGCCGTACGGCACGGCCTCGTTGTACAGCTCCTCGAGCCGGCCCGCCTCGCCGGGCGTGCCGCCCGTCACCATCAGCAGCGTCAGCCGGGCGCCCGTGGCCCCGGCGATGCCGGCCGCATGACGGATCACCGGCAAGGCCAGGTCGCCGTCTTGTACCGCGCAGAGGACGGAAGAGAAGATGGGCACGCGCCCATTGTAACGGCCAGACCCGTTGGCCGTGCGTCGAACCTGTGAGAGGCTCTTCGCGTCAGGAACATCTGGAGGCTGCGCATGATGACTCGCCGAGACGTGGTGACCGGGGGAGTGTTGGGAACGCTGTCGACCGCCGTCGGCGTCGCACCGGCAGAAGCGGGGCAGGGCGCCTCGGATGCCGTGGCGATGGCCAACGGATTTGCGGGCCTCAGGCGATCCGTGGATGACCTGCGGAGCGTCGTGGACGACGCCCTGCGCCAGCCGGGGCTGAGCGCCGGCCTCATCGGCAAGGTGCGCAACGGATTCGACGCCTACCTGCGGGCGAACGGTCACTTTCCCGCGTTCTGCGAGGTCGGGACCGGCGTCTTCTACGACGTCTACGACTGGCACGTGCGGCACGCGCAGCAGATCCAGATCATCCAGATCGCCGAGAACCGCATGGCCATTCAGTTCATGTTCACGCAGCTGATCCTGCGGTGGGAAAACGACGCGTCGTATGTCGGGACGCCGTTCGATCGCGGCTAGGCCCGCATCCACGCGCCGAGGCGCGCGAGGCCCTCGTCGATCTTCGCCGTGTCCATCACGAGCGGGCCGAACGAGATGCGGACGCCGTTCTCGAGCGACGCGCCGAAGCCGCCGCCCGGCACCACGAGCACGCCGGTGGCCTTGAGCGCCTTCGGCACGAAGGCGTCGGCGTTCGTGCCGATGTCGACGACGGTGTAGAGACCGCCGAAGGGTTGGAGGCGCGGCCGCCCGAGGTGACGGTCGACCGCGTCGAGCGTCACCTTCGCCGCGTGCTTGTAGAGCGTGTTGGCGTGCTCCACGTAACTTCGAAGCGAGCCGTCCGCGATCGCACCCTTGAGGTACCGCGCCATCGTCATCTGCGAGAGCGTGTCGGGGCAGAGGATGCTGCATTGCTGCACGCGTTCGAGGGCCTCGATTACGGGCGTGGCAGCTTCGATCCATCCGAGACGACGGCCGAGACCGCGCGCCCACTTCGAGTTGGAGTGGATGCCGATCACGTTCGGGTGATCGGCCGGCGACCACGCATAGTAGGCGGGCGGCGCCTGGAAGAACTGGCACTTGTAGGCGAAGTCGATCGCCAGCCAGGCCCCGGCGTCCGCCGTGCGCACGAGCATGGCCTCGGCAAGCGCCTGCGGCACGACCTGGCTCGTGGGATTGTCCGGCGCGCCGAACAGCACGAGTTTCGGGCGATGGAGGTCGAAGAGGCGCGTGAACTCCCGCGCGATGCCCGCGGGATCCGATTCCGGCAGGTAGGACCACGTTGCCGGATCGAGCACGCGCAGCCGGACGACCTTCGCCCCCGGCGCCGCAAACGCGATCTGCCCCTCGTAGTTGGCATAGGTGGGGTCGAGCAGCATCACCGTGTCGCCCGGATCGAGCAGCGTGCGGAACAGATCGTGGGTCAGCTGGGTGCTGCCCATCCCGATGGCGATGTGCTCGGGGCCGAGCCGCGGCATGCCGAAAAGGTCCGCCTCGAAGCGCGCGATCTGCTCGCGGCAGTCCATGTCACCCAGGGTGGCCGTGTAGCCGCCGCTCTTGTGAAACAGGTCGGGATCCGAGGTGATGTCCACGTAAGCCCGGCGAAAGGCCTCTGGCGCCGCGTGGTTCACCCAGCCGCCGCCGAACGAAATGACGTTCGCCGGGTCGAGGCCCATGGCCAGGATGTTCTGGCGCTCGGCCATCTTCATGATCTGGCGGATGGGCGAAGGCTTGGCGACCTGCTCGCGAACCAGGGCGGAAAGGGACGGTGACGTGGCGGCTTTCATGGTGCCGATGATTTTACCCCCGTCCCTTTGGAGGGCACCCCATAAAGGGGTGCCCTACGAGCGCCCTGCTCAGTCGATGTTCTGCTTGGGCACCCCTGTCAGGGGTGGCTATCCCCGACGTTCGTAGGGCACCCCTTTAGGGGTGCCTCCCCGATGCCAGCCCGGCCGCAAGTCCATCTGGGCAGCCGCGAGGATGTCATCAACGGAATGCGTGTCGGACCCAACCCACGGGTAGGCCTTCGCATCAGTGACCAGCCCGGCCCTGACAGGGTTTTCGACGACATACCGCGCAATGGGCAGCACATGCTCCTCGGACCGCAGCATGCGTTCCCAGTAGCCTCTTTGCCAGAGACGCGACCCGGAGTATTTCCTCCACGCGAAACCGGTTCGTTGCTTCCACATCGCGATGAACTCGGCGAGGGCGGAGTCCTCGCGAATGGCCTCCGTCAGGATGTGAATGTGGTCGGGCATGAAGCAATACGCCCTTGTGATGAATCCGAACGTGACACAGCCGGCAGAAAGTTCAATGCGGCATTCATCACAGAAGTCCTTCGTCACGAAGGCCTTGCGGCGGTCGAGCGTACAAGCCGTCACGAAATACGTCGCCAAGCCGACGTAGGAAATGCCAGGTAGGCGCTGTGGGCGGGCCATTTCGGAGGGATGGAGCAAGGCGCAATCCACATGCATCGTTTGAACCCGGCACCCCATAAAGGGGTGCCCTACGAACGTCGGGGATAGGCACCGCATAAAGGGGTGCCCTAGGTAGCCATCCTCCAACCCCGTGGGGCCGGCTACCGTCAAAGCCCCTAGCCAGAGGAGTACATGATCGACGGACTGCGGCAGGACATCATCGGCGGCGTACGTGGCCTCATAAGAGCCCGGGGTTCGCGGTGGCCGCGCTCGTCACGCTGGCGCTGGGCATCGGGGCCACGTCGGCCATCTTCAGCGTGGTCAAGGCGGTCATCCTGGCGCCACTGCCCTACGCGCAGCCGGAGCAGCGCGTCGAGATCTTCAGCCGATGGGTCAGCTTCGACAAGACGTGGCTGTCGGACCTGGAGGTCATGGACTACCGGCGGCTGGCCCGCACCATGACGGCAGTGGCCGCGTGGGACACCGGCCAGCAGAACCTCACCGGCGACGGGGAGCCGATCCGGGTGTCGGTTGGCCTCCTTACGGCGAACGCGCTCGACGTGCTGGGCGCGCGGCCGCTCCTGGGCCGGATGTTCACCGTTGACGAGGACCGGCCCAATGGCCCGCCGGTGGCGATCCTCGGGTTTCCGCTCTGGCAGTCACGCTATGGCGGAGACGCGTCGGTGATCGGCCGCACGCTGATGATCAACGACGTGCCCGTGGAAGTGATCGGCGTCATGCCCGAGGGCTTCCGGTTGCCGACGGACTTCACGGTCGACGCGGCGGAGCCGACGCAGTTGTGGCGGCCACTGCAACTGGATGAGCAAAACCTGACGCGCGGCAATCACGGAATCTACGCCGCGGGCGTCCTCGCGCCGGGTCAAACCGCGGCCACAGCCACCGAGGAGTTGCGGGCGATTACCGCGCGCCTCACCGAAGAGGGGCAGTATCCCGTGGCGATGAAGTTCTCGGCGTTCGCGGTGCCCCTCGATGAGGAGATTCGCGGCAACCTGCGGCCGGCCATGTGGCTGCTCACGGGAGCGGTGGGCTTCCTGCTGCTGATCGCCTGCGCCAACGTCGCCAACCTGTTGCTCGTGCGCGGAGACGCGCGCCTTCGCGAGATGGCCGTGCGCACCGCCATCGGCGCGTCGCCCGATCGGCTCGTGCGACAGTTGCTCACCGAAAGCGTGGTCCTGGCCGTGGCGGGATCCATGCTCGGCCTCGCGCTCGCGGCCGCGGGCCTGCGCATGCTGATCGCGCTCGACCCCGCGAGCCTGCCCCCGCTCGCGCCCATCCGCCTGGACCTCACGGTCGTGTTCTTCACGCTCACGCTCGGCGTCGTTACGACGATCCTCTTCGGCCTCGCGCCGGCGCTGCGGACGCTGCACGTGAACCTCGTGGAATCGCTGCGCGAAGGCGGGCCGCAGGCCACGGTGGGCGGATCGCGCCAGCGCTTGCGCGGGTTGCTCGTCGTGGCCGAGGTCGCGCTCGCCGTGGTGCTCGTGGTGGGCGCCGGCCTGATGATCCGGAGCCTGTCGGCGCTGGGCCGCATCGATCTGGGATTCAACCCGGAGCACGTCCTGACAATGCGCGTGGCGCTGCCGTCGACGCGGTACGACACGCCGGAGAAGGTCGTGGATTTCTATCGCCATCTCTCCGAACGCGTGCGCGCGTTGCCGGGCGTGCAGGCCGCCGGCGCGGTGCGGGTGTTGCCGTTGGCGACGACGATCGGCGACTCGGGCCTCGACATCGAGGGTTACGAAGAGCCCCCGGGTCAGAACGCCAAGGGGGACTGGCAGATCGTCACCGAAGGCGCCTTCGAGGCGATGGGCACGCGGCTCGTGCGCGGCCGCTGGTTCACCTCCGCCGACACGTCCGACAGCATCCCGGTGGCGGTGGTGAACGAGACGCTCGCGCGAACCTATTGGCGCGATCCGGGCGCGGTGGTGGGCGGGCGCATCCGGATGGGATCCGATCCGAAGCGGCCGTGGGCGGTGGTCGTGGGCATCGTCGCCGACGAGCGGCACAACGGCGTCACGGGAATCGTGAAGGAGAAGTTCTTCATCCCTCACAGCCAGTGGCACGTCGTCACGCGTGGCAACGTGATCCGCAATGCCTTCATCGTCGTGCGGACGGTGGGCGAGCCGATGTCGCTCGCGGGACCCGTGCGCGCCGAGGTGCGCACGCTCGATCCCAACCTGCCGGTGGCGAACATTCGGCCGATGACCGAGGTCGTCGCATCGGCGCTGGCGACGACGCGGCTGACGGGATTCCTGATGGCGGTCTTCGCCGGCATCGCGCTCACACTGGCGGCGATCGGTATCTACGGCGTGCTGTCGTACCTCGTGGCGCGGCGGACGCACGAGATCGGCATTCGGCTCGCGATTGGCGCGGATCGGATGCAGGTCGTGGGGCTCGTGCTCCGGCAGGGACTCGGGCTGGCCGGCACCGGCGTGGCGGTGGGCGTCGCCGCGGCGTTCGGGCTGGCGCGGCTGATGCAGAGCCTCTTGTACCAGGTGCGTCCCGTGGACCCGATGACGTTCGCGCTCGTGCCGGTGATCCTCATGCTCGTGGCGCTGGCCGCCAGCGGCCTGCCGGCCTTCCGGGCCACGCGCGTCTCGCCGTTGACGGCCTTGCGGTCGGAGTAGATTAGACAGGAATGTCGTCGACCCCGGCCGTCCACGCCTTGCGTCAGCGCGGCGTCGTATTCGGCGAGCACCCCTATCGTTACGAAGAGCGCGGCGGCACGCGCGTGTCGTCGCGCGAGCTGGGCGTCGACGAGCACCGCGTGATCAAGACGCTGGTGATGGAGGACGAGCGCAAGCAACCGCTGATCGTCCTGATGCACGGCGACCGCGAGGTGTCCACCAGGAACCTGGCGAGGCAGACCGGCCGGAAGGTGGTGGCGCCGTGCAGTCCCGAGGTGGCCCAGAAACACACGGGGTATCTCGTGGGCGGGACGTCGCCGTTCGGCACGCGCAAGGCGATGCCGGTGTACGCCGAGCGGTCCATCCTGGCGCTGGACCGGATCTACATCAACGGCGGCCGCCGTGGGTTCCTGGTGTCCCTCGCGCCCGCGGACCTCGTGCAGGTGCTGTCGCCGGTAATGGTGGACGTAGCGATTGCGGGGGGAGCGAAAGGAAAATAGACCCGGTCTATTTCCCTTTCCCCGCCAGCGTCAGCCGCATCATCGGTTCACGCCTCGTAAGCGGCGGCCATCGCCGGGTAGTCGCACACCGTGCCCATGTCGCGAAACATGCCTTCGCGCTGCGCAACGAGATGGGGGATGTCTACCGGCGTCGCGGGTCGAATGCTGTCGCCCATCCCGGCAGCGTAGCGCAGAATTCGCCATCTCAAACGACGCCGCGCCAGGCAATTCCTGCGATCTGACAGAACGATGCTGGCGAGATCTCTCCGGAAACACGGTGGCACACGGTTCGCACCGCTGATGGCCATGCGACGATGTAAGATTCGCGAATGCACGAGGAGGATGCGATGCCGACGGCTGCTCGTTCCAACGTGCGGCTCACCTACGACGATTTCATGCGTTTCCCGGACGATGGGAAGCGGCACGAGATTATCGACGGAGTCCACTACGTGACCCCGTCGCCGAACCTGGGCCACCAGGAACTCGTCGGGCGGCTCTATTTGGCCATTGGGAATTTCCTGGCTACCCGCCGGCACCTGGGAAGGGTCTTCCTGTCCCCGCTCGATGTCGTGATGTCCTACCACGACGTCGTGGAGCCCGACCTGCTCTTCGTCGCCGGCGACCAGCAGGACATCCTCACGGAAGCCAACGTCCAGGGTCCGCCGGCGCTGGTGGTGGAGGTGCTCTCACCGGGTACGCGGAAGCGCGACGAGGGCATCAAGCGCCGGCTCTTCGACCAGCGAGGCGTGCGGGAATACTGGATGATCGACCCAAAGGGGCGGCGAGTGATCGTCCACCGGCGCGAACGAGACGGTTCTTTCCCGCTGGCCGCGGAGTTGGAGCATGGACGAGAAGACAACCTGACGTCACCATTGCTCCCCGGGTTCTCGCTGGCGCTCGACGAGTTGTTTGCGGCGTAATAGCGCGGGCCCCGCCGTAAAATAAGGGCATCCCGTGACGCCCACACTTCCCGATCTCACGCTGTCCGCCCGCGACCTCTTCAAGATCGACACCGACCTGCAGGTGCCCGTGTTCTCGGTGGCCGAAGAGCACGTGCCGCCGATCGACCCCGACTACGTCTTCGATCACGACACGACGCTGGCGCTGCTGGCGGGCTTCCTGCACAACCGGCGCGTCCTCGTGCAGGGACGCCATGGGACGGGCAAGTCGAGCCACGTCGAACAGGTGGCCGCGCGGCTCAACTGGCCCTGCGTGCGCGTGAACCTGGACGGCCACGTCACGCGCATGGACCTCGTGGGGAAGGACGCCATCGTCCTCCGGGAGGGCAAGCAGGTCACCGAGTTCCAGCCCGGCATCCTCACCTGGGCGCTGCAGCGGCCGTGCGCGCTCGTCTTCGACGAGTACGACGCGGGGCGCGCCGACGTGATGTTCGTCATCCAGCGCGTCCTCGAAGTGGAAGGACGTCTCACGCTCCTCGACCAGAGCCGCGTCATCGAACCGCACCCGGCCTTCCGCCTTTTCGCCACCTCGAACACGATCGGCCTCGGCGACGCCACCGGCCTCTACCAGGGCACCCAGCCGCTCAACCAGGGCCAAATGGACCGCTGGAACATCGTCGTCACGCTGAACTACCTGGCGCACGATCGCGAGATTGACGTGGTGCTGGCGCGCTGTCCGGAATATCGGAATGAACACGGCCGGCTGGCCGTCAGCGCGATGGTGGCCCTCGCGAACCTGACGCGGCGCGGTTTCGCGGATGGGGATCTGTCCACCGTGATGTCGCCGCGCACCGTCGTCACCTGGGCGGAGAACGCGACGCTCTTCCACGACGTCGCGCTCGCGTTCCGGCTGACGTTCCTCAATCGCTGTGACGAGGACGAACGGGCGCTGGTGGCCGAGTACTACCAGCGCTGCATCGGCCAGGACCTGCCGGCCGAGGCCGCGCCGAAGGGCCCTCCGGTTCGCTGACGTGGACAGCCGGACCTACGAGGCGATCAGCGCGTGCACCCGCACGCTGGCCGGCGCACCCGACGCCGGCGGGGCCCTCGTCGGCGGGGAGGCCGTCACGATCGGCCCCTTGCGGGCGTTTGCGGATCGTGCGGCGTTGCGGCGCCGGTTCCTCGACGAGGACATCGAGGCGGCGTATCGTCCCGTGGAGCCGGTGGCGGCAGCGCTCTACAACGAGCTCTCCTCCGCGCGGCTCGACGCCCTGGGCGCCCGGTGGCTCGCGGGGGTCGAACGAAACCTGCTCGCCTTCCCCGGCAACGGCACGGACGACGGCGTGCGATGGCTGGCGTTCGAGCGCTTCAGCGGGCGATCCGCGCCGCGGGAGAAGTCCGAGGCCATTACCCACGCGCGCGCGGCATTGTCGCCCGCATTGCTGAATGAGGCGTTCGACCGCCTCGCTTCGCTCGTGGACGACCAGGCCCAGTTCGCGGAGGGAGCCGCGGCGTGGTGCGCCCGGGCCAGCGGGCGCGCGCCGGTTCCCGCGGCGGCGCCTGCACGATCGCGATTCGATGTGCCCGCCCGGCCGTCCGGCGTGGACATCCGGCGAGGGAGATATGCGTTGCCCGGCGGCCACCAGCGTGACGCCGTCGAGCCAACCGGGACGGAGAAGACGGACGCGCGCGGCCACACCGCGCCGGATGGCCCGCACGATCCCGTGGCCGCGTTGATCGGCTATCGGGCCTACACCCGGGCGTTCGACCGCGTCGTCAACGCGGCGGCGCTGGCCAGTCGCGAGGACCTTGCCGCCCTGCGGCTCAAGCTCGAGTCGGACTTCACCCAGGTTCGCTCGATGGTCGCCCGCATGGCGAAGCGGCTGATGCGCGTCCTGATGGCCCGCCAGGCGCGCGAGTGGCGGTTCGACCTCGACGATGGGCTGCTCGATCCGTCACGGCTGACGGCCTTCGTCGCGAGCGGGGGCGCCGCGCGGCCGTTCAAGCAGGAGTTCGAGTCGCCGTTTCCGAGCACGGTCGTGACGCTGCTCATCGATCACTCCGGCTCGATGCGCGGTCGCCCGATGCAGATTGCCGCGCTCACCGTGGAGATCTTCGCGCGCGTGCTGGAGCGCTGCGGCGTGCGTTGCGAGGTGCTCGGTTTCACGACCCGCGACTGGGACGGCGGAGAGCCGGCGCGCCAGTGGGCCGCGGATGGCTATCCCGAAGAGCCGGGGCGGCTCAATGCGCTCGAGCACATCGTCATCAAGGCGGCGGACGTGCCGTGGCGGCGCGCGCGTCCTTCGCTCGGCCTCTTCCTGCACGACGAGATGCTCAAGGAGAATATCGACGGCGAGGCGCTCAACTGGGCGCACGAACGACTGCTCGCGCGCCCCGAGAACCGTCGCATCCTCGTCGTCGTGTCCGACGGCACGCCGATGGACGAGGCCACCTTCGCCGCCAACGGCTTCGACTATCTCGACGGGCACCTCGCCACGGTGGTCGAGCACATCGAGCGGCGCTCGCCCGTGCAACTGGCCGCGATTGGGATCGGGCACGACGTGTCGCGGTTCTATCGCAACGCGACGCGGATTTCGCGGATGGACGATCTCGGCCCGGCGCTGACCGCGAAGCTCATGTCGCTTCTCGCCGAGTAGGCCCTCGTCAGAACTGGAACAGCCGCGTCACCTTGACGACGAACGCGCGGTTGCGCAGCCCCGGGTAGAAGCCGGTGGTGGTCGTGTCCCGCTCGTCGGTGTAGACCAGGAACAGCTCGCTGCCGGGCCGGTATTCCCACCGGTACCGGAGGTTGCTGCTGAACACGTGGTCTGTCGACGAGTGTACTGCACCAGCGCGCTGATGAAGCGCCGCGGCGAGAAGCCGTAGTCGGTGCGCGTGCGGTAGACCTGCAGCCAGAAGGGGCCGGAGGGGAGCGTCACGTGGCTGGCGCTGAAGCTCGGTTCGAGCGACCACTGCTTCAGGATCGCGAGGCGGCCGGTCGAATACGTCAGGGCCGTGAGGTGGCCGTCGTAGAAGCCGCCTGTCTGCAGCGCGAGGCTGCCAGAGAGGCGCCGCTGCTGGCCGAACCCGTACGTCGCAGTCACATCGGTATACGGGTAGGCGCCGGGCTTGATGGTGATGCCCGGGGGCCACGGTGAACGGCCTCGCCAGGTACTCGAAGTGGTCGGTGGCCACCAGGCTGATCATGTCGCTGGTCTGCAGTTCCGTGAGGAAGCGTCCGGCGACGTTGCGCGTCTCGAGGTTGCCGGTGCTGTCGGTCACCAGGTATTCGTAGGTGCCTTCCCATGTGTACTTGCGGACGCGCTTGCTGCCCTTGGGGCGCGGGCTGAATCGCGCGGACGCGAACGACCGTCGGAAGTTGCTGCGGTTGGTGAAGCCGATCTCGGGGTTGTAGTTCGCGCCCACCGTCAGGTAGTCGGCGCGGAAGCCGTACCGGTCCGGCGAGTAGTCGAATCGCCCCGTGTAGCTGGAGTTGTTGGTCGTGCGGCCCTCGGTGTCGGAGCGCGCCACGTAGCCGCTGATGCTGACGATCGGTGCCGAACGAGAACGTGCCGTCCACGCCGTAGGCCATGTTCGACGCGCCCTTCACCACCGTCGAGTTCGACCGGTTCGTGAACATCGCGCCGATCACGCTGCGCCGCAGGATGTCGCGCCGCAGCCGCAGCACCGTGAAGTTCGTCTTCGGGAGCGAGCCGACGGTTTGCTCATCGGTTTCG
The DNA here is from genome assembly GCA_963839865.1 of uncultured Acidobacteriota bacterium. Lineage (GTDB taxonomy): Bacteria > Acidobacteriota > Vicinamibacteria > Vicinamibacterales > UBA2999 > 12-FULL-67-14b. The sequence continues at coordinate 15,772 of CAWIWS010000027.1, read as the reverse complement.
AGGTTCAACGCGCCGAGCGAGAACCGGTCGACCTTGCCGGTGAGACGGCCGCCGACCAGGATCGGCGTCACCCGTCCGGCGTCCAGGCCGATGCGGCGGCTATAGAAGAGCGTCGGCGCGCCCACGCTCGGGCTCGAGTTGCCGCCGCTGCCGAAGCCCAGCTGGATGCCGCCGCTGCCGCCGCTCGTCGCGGATCGCCCGAAGTCAAAGGTGCCGCGGCCTTCCAGGAAGAAGTCGCGCTTCTCGGGAAACTGCAGGCTGAAGCGCGTGAGGTTCAGCTGCTGCTCATCGACCTCCACCTGCGCGAAGTCGGTCTTCACCGTGACGTCGGCCGTGAGGTTCGGCGTGATGCCGTATTTCAGATCGCCGCCGTAGTCGAAGCCCAGGTCGTTCGACACCGGCGGGCGACGGACCAGGTCGGACGTGTTGTTGACGTTGACGAACGGCTTGATCTGGATGTTGGCGCTCGGGTCCGGCAAGTCGAGGCCGACGAGCGTGGCGGCCTGCGAGATGCGGAAGACGCTGTTCGGGCCGCCGTTGGCGGCAGGTAACGCCGTGAGGTGCGACCACTCGTTCTTGCGGCGGATCGAGCGGCGCATCTGGATGCCCCAGACCTGGTTCTTCCCGGGGACGTAGCGGAGCGACTTGAACGGGATCGCCATCTCGGTGGTCCAGCCGCCGTCGAAACGGCCCGCGTGGACGTCCCATACCGGGTTCCAGTCGCCGTTCGGGTTGCCCTCGTCCGTCACGAGCTGGTCGGTGAAGCCCCCGATGGCGTTCGTATAGAAGTTGTAGCCGTTGCGGCGATCGTGAAACGTGTCGAGCAGCACGCCGAACAGGTCGTTCTGGCGCAGCTGGTTGGTGTCGCGCCGTAGCTCGTTGGCGATCCACTTGTCCGGCGGCGCCGAGTCGTACAGCTTGGCCGAGATGTAAATGAATTTGTCGTCGAACATCACCCACGCCTCGGTGCGTTCAGAGACCGGCTTGCCGTTGGCGGGCACCGTCTGGATGAAGCCGTCCACAGGCTGGTTCTGGCTGTAGACCGCCTCGCTGAGGTTCCCGTCGATGTTCAGCGGGGCGTCGAGATGAATGGCTCGAACAGTGACGTGTCCGTCCGCGCTGCGCGAAATACTGGCCGGGGGCACCGGGGCCTGCGCGTGGACGACAGCGGGCAGGAGCGTCAGGCAATACGCGACCGCGAGGCGGGACGCGACGAGGATCGGGGTTGAGGTGATACGACGAGTATTCATCGACTGCGAACTGCCTATTGTAGTCGCTTGTCTCCCCTGCGCAATGCCATCACGATGAGCCCCATCGCGAGCCACGCGGCGCCCACGACCTTCGCTGGTGTCGAGGCGCCCAGGATCACCGCGCCCGTGACCACCGCGCCAGCGACGGGCACGAGGTAGTGCGCGAGGCGCGCCGCGCCGCGGGCGCGGACCACGAAATAGCCCACCACCGACGCATGCAGCAGCGTGAACGCGGCCAGCGCCCCCACGTCCACGATGGACACGAGCACATCCAGTCCATCGTCGCGACGGGCCGCCCAGACGGAGACGATGAGGGTCAGGGTCGCAGCCGTCACCAGCGCCACGATCGGCACGCCGTGCCGCGCGTCCACCTTCGTGAGCGCCCGTGGCAAGCGGCCGTCGCGGGCCATGCCGTACAACAGTCGCGCGGAGGCGGCTTGCGCCGTCATGGCCGCGAAGGCGGGTCCCACTGCCTTGGTGACGGCCAGCAGGGTGGCGAGCCACGGGCCCACGGCCCTGCGGGCAATCTCGTAGAACGCCGTGCCCTGTCGCTCGGGGTGCGTCGCGAGGTCCAGCGGCGCTATCGGGCTGATCACCGCCGCGAGGTACGACTGCGTGACGAACAGCACGCCCGCCACGCCGAGGCACACGAGAATGGCGATGCCGATTTGCCGCGAGTCCCCCGCGCTCTCTTCCGCGAACGACGCGATGGCGTCGAAGCCGAGATAGGACAGCACGGCGATCGAGATGGCCCCGACGACGGCGGCGAGCTCGAAATGGCCCACGCCCGTGAACGGCGAGCTCCACGGCCGCGCGGGGCCGTCGTGCGCCAGCACGGCGATCGCGAAAGCCACGAACACCACGAAGACGACGATCTCCGCGACGAGCACGAGGAACCCGGCCCTGGCCGCCACGGCCACCCCGGCGAAGTTCAGCGTCGTCGTCACGCCGAAGGCCAGCACCGTGAACATCCACGCAGGCACGGACGGTACCAGCGCGTGCAGGGCGATACCCGAGAAGAGATACGCCACCGACGGGATGAGCAGGTAGTCCAGCATCGCCAGCCAGCCCGCGAGGAACCCGGCCGGCTTGCCGAGGCCTTCACCGGCGTAGGCAAAGACGGAGCCCGCATGCGGTACGACGCGGGACATCTCGGCGTAGGACCACGCCGTGAACGCCATGGCGACGGTCGCGAGGAGGTAGACCGTGGCGACCGCGCCATCGGTGCGCGCGTCGAGGACGCCGAAGACGCCGACGGGGGCGAGCGGCCCGATGAACAGCAGCCCGTAGACGATGAGGTCGCGCAGCGAGAGGCTGCGCCGGAGCGAAGCGGGCGTCACGAAACGCGGTCTACTTGCTGCCCACGTCCCACTTCGACACGAACCCGTTCGTGCCGGAGTGCTTCCATGAGTGCGTCGCGCTCGTGTGCGTATGCGAGACGGAGCGGAACTGCGTGTAGTCCTGGAACACGGCGGCGGGCAGGTTCAGCACCTTCACGGCCTTGCCGTTGAAGCCGCGCATCACTTCCATGTCGACAGCCGATTCGGGTCCGGAGAAGCGGACGCGCGACTCGGTCATCTCCATCGTGATCGGCGCTTTCGTGAACGAGAGCAGGCCCTTCTGGAAGCCCGCGAAGGCGAGCGGCATCAGCGCCTCGACGGCCTTCATCTGGCGGTCGCTCACCTTGTCGCTGACATAGACCTTCGACCACGTGCGCATGTTGAACGTCACGAGCAACTGCACACCGGCAAGATCCACATCGTCCACGTGGCCCTGTTCGATCGAGATGATCCGGTTGCCTTCGCAGGGCATGTGAGACGGCTCGCCGCCGAAGTTACAGGGGCACGACACGGTGCAACTGCAGCTTTCCGCCACGGTGGCGGTGAGGTGCCAGTTCGGCGCCTGCGCCCGTGAGGGCACGGTCAGGACGAGGGAGCAGAGGACGATGAGGACGGCGAAGGTGCGCATGCGGGGCCTCCTGGGCTGGACAGGCGCACAGGGTCGCTGATTACGGCCGGGCTGTCAACGCTACTCGCGGGCGTTGACCCTCGCCCAGGTGTCCTTGAGCGACACGGTGCGGTTGAACACCGGGCGGCCCGGCGCCGAGTCCGGGTCCGCGCAGAAGTAGCCGAGGCGCTCGAACTGGAAGCGCGTGCCCGCCGGGACGTCGCCGAGCGACGGTTCCACCTTGCACCCGCGGAGCACGTCGAGGGACGCGGGATTGAGGTAGTCCAGGAATTCCTTCGAGCCGGAGTCCGGGTTCTCCACCGTGAACAGACGGTCGTAGAGTCGGACTTCGGCGTTCACCGCGTGGCGGGCGGAGACCCAGTGCAGCGTGGCCTTGACCTTGCGCCCGTCGGGCGCGTCGCCGCCGCGCGTGGCCGGGTCGTAGGTGGCGTGCACCTCGGTGACGCCGCCGCCGGCGTCCTTCACCACGCCGGTGCACGTCACGAGGTAGGCGTTGCGCAGCCGGACCTCTCTGCCCGGTCCGAGCCGGAAGAACTTCTTCGACGGCTCTTCCATGAAATCGTCGCGCTCGATGAAGATCTCGCGCGAGAACGCCACCTGGCGCGTGCCTGCCGAGGCATCCCCGGGATTGTTGACGACGTCCATCTCCTCGGACCGGCCCTCGGGGTAGTTCGTGATCACGAGCTTGAGGGGCCGCAGGACCGCCATGGCGCGCGGCGCCCGCACGTTGAGGTCCTCGCGCACGCAGTGCTCGAGCAGCCCCATGTCGATCACGTTCTCCTTCTTCGCCACGCCCACGCGCGCGCAGAAGTCGCGGATGGATTCCGGCGTGTAGCCGCGGCGGCGGAGCCCGGAGATCGTGGGCATCCGCGGATCGTCCCAGCCGCCGACGTGCTTCTGCGCCACGAGTTGCAGGAGCTTCCGCTTGCTCATGACCGTGTAATTCAGGTTGAGGCGGGCGAACTCGAACTGGCGGGGCTGGTGATCGGTGCCCACGTGCTCCACGGCCCAGTCGTACAGCGGCCGGTGGTCCACGTACTCGAGCGTGCAGAGCGAATGCGTGACGCCTTCGATCGCGTCGGACAGCGGGTGCGCGTAGTCGTACATCGGGTAGATGCACCACGCGTTCCCGGTCCGGTGATGCTCCGCGTGGCGGATCCGGTAGAGGACCGGGTCGCGCATCGTGATGTTCGGCGCGGCCATGTCGATCCGGGCCCGCAGCACGTGCGCGCCGTCGGCGAACTCGCCCGCGCGCATGCGCCGGAAGAGATCGAGGTTCTCGGCGGCGCTGCGCTCGCGGAACGGGGAGTTCCTGCCCGGTTCGGTGAGCGTGCCGCGATGCGCGCGGATCTCGTCCGCCGTCAGCGAGTCGACGTACGCCACGCCCTTCTGGATCAGGCGCTCGGCGAATTGATAGAGCTGCTCGTAGTAGTCCGAGGCGTAGTACTCGCGGTCGTGCCACTCGAATCCCAGCCATCGCACGTCCGCCTTGATGGAGTCGACGTACTCGACGTCTTCCTTGACGGGGTTCGTGTCGTCGAAGCGGAGGTTGCAGTGGCCGCCGAATTCCGCGGCCACGCCGAAGTCCACGCAGATGGCTTTCGCGTGGCCGATGTGGAGGTAGCCGTTGGGCTCCGGGGGAAACCGGGTGACCACCTTGCCGCCGTTCTTGCCGGCGGCCACGTCGGCCGCCACGATCTCGCGGATGAAGTCCTGGGCGGCCGGTTCTGCCGGCGTATTCACGTCTGACATAGGTTGCAGACGTCCAGATTATCGCAAATCGTCGTCAGTTGGCCGCGCACGGGGCCCCGGAGAGCACCGCCAGCACGATCAGCGGATTGCGGCCGCGTCGCGCCAACCCGTACGTCGTGCCTCTCGGCACCACCGCGAAGCTGCCCGCGATCACCGGAACCTCGCTGCCCGCGAGCTTGAGCGTGCCCTCGCCCGCGATCACGTACAGCATCGTGTCGGCCGACGGATGCACGCGGCCATCCCACGGGTCCCTGACCTGCCACACCACCGCCTGGCCCACGCCGCTGCAGCCGACGATGTTCTCCTTGTGCGCGTCGCGGGAGGGGATCAGGTTGTTCTCGATGAAGTCGGTGAGCGCCATCGTCTTCGGCGTGCCGGGCGGGGGCAGCTTGGGCTCGACGACCATCGGCGCGGGTGGCGGCGGCGGAGGTGGAGGAGGAGGTGGCGGCGGCGCGGCGTTGAGCGTCACCGTGGTGTCCGGAGCGGGCTGGCCGGCCCGCCACGCGATTTCCTTCTCGAAGGTATAGAAGCCCTCCCGCGCGAAACGCACGCGATACGTGCCGGCGCGGAGGCCCTGCAGCCGGAGGATGCCGCCGGCGGCGGTCTTCGCTTCCCGATCGACCGGGCCCGTGGCGGTGACCGTCACGCCCTCGAGCGGCGCGCCGGTGGCATCGGTGACCGTGAGCGTGAGGGTCACGACCGATGGCGCGGCGGGCCTCGGCCGTGGCGCGGCCGGCGCCGCGGGTACGGGTGGCGCGGGCGCCGGCACCTGCGCCGGCGCGGTCTGAAGCAACGTCAACAACAGAAGGGCGACCATCGGGGGATGGTACTACGAGGTTCAGCCCGGAGGTTCAGCCCGGAGGTTCAGCCCGGAGGTTCAGCCCGGAGGTTCAGCCCGGAGGTTCAACCCGGAGGTTCAGCCCGGAGGTTCACGCGATCAGCCACAGCCAACCCGCCGCCAGCGCGAGCGTGCCGATCGTGACCGGGATGCCGATGCGCGCATGGGTGCGCCAGTCCAGGGCGATGCCCAGGCGGGCGCCCTGGTCGACGACGATGATGTTGGCGATGCTGCCGACGATGAAGAGGTTGCCCGCCAGCGTCGAGGCCAGCGCGAGGATCGGGCCCGCGAGCGGGTGCGTGGCCGCCGGCAACAGGAGCATCACGGCCGGCACGTTGGAGACCAGATTCGACAGCACCGTCGTCACGCCGAAGAGCGTGGCCGCGTGTCGCAGGTCGAGGCCGGACGCGCGCAGTGCCGCGAACAGCCGATCGAGGAGCCCGGACTCCGCGACCGCCGCGTTGACGACGAACAGGCCGACGAAGAGCACCAGCAGGTGCCAGTCCACGAGGCCCAGCATCTCGCGCGACGCCATCTTCCGAGAGATGAGCAGCACGCCCGCCGCGGTGAGCGCGACCACTTCGCGCGGCCACGGCGTGAAGAGGAATGCGGCCATCACGACCGCGACCACGGCGATCCCCTTGGCCGTCTGCCAGCGATCGAACACGGCGGCCTCGATGGCCGGCACGGAGGTGTCCGTCGATCCACCGCCCGCGGTAGCCCACGCTCACGCCGATCCACACGATGCCCAGGCCAAGGAACGCCGGAAGGCCACCTTCCCAGAGGTAGCGCGCGAACGAGAGATGCAGGACCTCGCCGATCAGCATGTTCTGTGGATTGCCGATCAGGGTCCCGGCCGAGCCCACGTTGGCCGCGCACGCCAGCGCGATGAGGTACGGCACGGGATCCAGGCGGCGGCTCGCGCAGAGGCGCACGAGGACCGGCGCCATCGCGAGGCAGACGATGTCGTTGGCGAGGACCGCCGAGAGCCCGCCGGCGGTGAGGACCACGAGGGCGAGCAGGCCTTCAGGCGCGTGGTCCGCCGCGCCGAGGCGGGCGGTGACGGCGTCGTAGAAGCCGCCGAGCCGGAACTGCGCCGAGACCACCATCAGGCCGAGCAGGAGGGCGATGGTCGGGACGTCCACCGCGGCCCACGCCGCGTCGAGCGTCATGCGGCCGGTGGCGACGAGCGCGATGGCGCCAAGCAGCGCGATGCCCGTGCGGTCCAGCGCGAGGCCCGGCAGCTCGCCCAGGATCATCCCGAGGTAGACAAGGGCGAAGATGCCGGGGACGATGAAATCCATTAAGATCCGGATTCTCGCATGTCCATGCCCCCGCGCCAGTACCGCGCCGGCCAGTCGGTCGAGGACTACTGCCGACAGTGCCACGAGGATCGCACGCACTCCATCATCGTCGTCGATGGGGACGCGCAGCCCCTGCGCGTGCAGTGCGATTTCTGCCGGAGCGAGCACAACTACCGCGGCGGCCCGCGAACGGGTTCCTCGGCGCCTTCGCCCGCCCGCGCCGCTGTTCATCCCCTGCCGCTCGTGACCGAGCGGGAAAGGCAAGCGCCCATCGTGACAGGCACCCCCTCGTCTTCGGATCTCGAGCTGCTCATCCGCCGCATCATCCGCGAGGAGACGGGGCTGACGCCCGTGGCGCCGGCGGAGAAGTGGCGGGGGGGAGACCTCGTGCTACGGCCCAGCCGTCCGGGCGTGCAGGAAAAGAGCTGGCCGATCGAGTCGTTCTTTCACAAGGTCGTGATGCTGCGGAACCGCCTGCGCACGCTGGAGCAACAGGTGAACGCGTCGGACCTGCCCGATGATCAGAAGCTGAAGATCCAGAGCTACATCACCGGTTGCTACGGGTCGCTCACAAGCTTCAACGTGCTGTTCGCCGACGAGGACGACCGCTTCGTCGGCGCGAGCTCCGACTGAAAAAGGGGACTGTCCCCTTTTTTCTGGCCCTACCAGAGGCCGACGCGGCCGGCCACGGATGCGATCAGCTTCCTGGGGTCGTAGCCGACGCCCTGCTTGAACACGGTCTCGACCTTGCGGATGTCCGCGATCGTGCGCGACGGATCGCCGTCGATTACCACGAGGTCCGCCTGCTTGCCCACGGCGAGGCTGCCGACTTTCGCGTCGCGCCCGAGGTACTTCGCGCCGTTGAGCGTCGAGATCGAGATCGCCTCGAGCGGCGTGAAGCCCGCCTCGACCAGCAGCTCCACCTGCCGCTGGTTCGAGTAGCCCGGTATCACGCCGCCGCCGCCGGTGGGGTCGGTGCCGGCGAGCAGCGTGCCGCCCGCGCGCGCGAACGCGCGCTCGAGCGCCATCCCTTTCGGGAACAGCGCCCGATAGACCGAATCCTTGCTGGCCGCCGTCCGCGCGTAGTTCTGCTCGAACTGCTCCTTGAGCTGCGGCGCGAGGACGTCGAGGCCCGGCGGCGTCGGGCGTCCGGGCGTAAATGTCTCGAACACGGTCAGCGTGGACGTGAGCGCGACGTGCTTGTCGATGAGCGTCTTCACGAGCGCCCTGAACGGGGCGCCGTTCTCGTCGAGCGTGGCAATCGTCTGCTGGCCGCGTGCCTGGCCGGGGCAGACGTCCGGCTGCTTGTCGGCGACGAAGTCGGTGGCCGCGAAGAAGCCGTGCTCCAGGTTGTCGATGCCGAGCGACGCCGCTTCCGCATACGTGACGGAACACAGGTGCCCGGTGACCTTGATCCCGCGCCGGTGCGCTTCGTTGATCGCCGCCGCGAGCTCGCCGCGCGTGATCTGCATGTAGGTCTTCAGCGACGTCGCGCCCTCGTCCGTCCAATACGCGACCTGCTTGCGCGCGTCCTCGGGACCCTGCAGCGCGCGCATCTGGATGAACGCGTTGGGGCCGTTGAGATACGGCGCCGTGGCATCAATCGCGGGACCGGGCTTCTGTCCCGACGCCACGAGCTTCGCCATGTTGAGGTCCATGAACCCATTCACGTTCCCGCCCGTCCTCATCGTCGTCACGCCGCCGGCGAGGTACAGGCGCGTGAAGCTCTCGCCCAGCTGGCCGTAGACGCCGGGGCCGGTGGGGTAATAGAGGTGCTCGTGGACCATCACCAGGCCGGGGATGACGCTCTTGCCGGTGAGATCCACCGCGGTGGCGCCCGCAGGGGTGGGGACGCGGGCCGAGTCGCCCATGGCGGCGATCTGCCCGTCACGCAGGATGAGCGTCTGGTCGTCCCGGGCGGGCGCGCCGGTGCCGTCAATCACGCGCACGTGGGTGAGAGCGACGATGGGCGCGTCGACGCTGATGTAGGCACGGACCGCGGCCGGGCGTTCGGGGGCCTGGGCGGCGACGGTAACGGCGGCGAGCGTGGCGGCGAGGACGACCCCCGCGCGAATGGGAGCGAAAAGGGACGGGATCATCGCCCCGCATTGTATGCCGGGGCGAGATCCCGCTATCGGGAGGTGCTTACTTCGGCATCAACACGGTGTCGATGACGTGAATGACGCCGTTCGAGGCCGAGATATCGGTCGTCGCGACGTTGGCGTTGTCGATCATCACCTTGCCGCCCATCGCCATGACTTTCACCGAGCCGCCCTGGACGGTCTTGGCGTCCGTGAGCTTGACCACGTCGGCCGCCATCACCTTGCCGGGAACTACGTGGTAGGTGAGGATAGCCGTCAGCTTGGCCTTGTTCTCCGGCTTGAGGAGCGATTCGACCGTGCCGGCCGGCAGCTTGGCGAACGCCGCATCCGTCGGCGCGAACACGGTGAAGGGCCCTGCCCCCTTGAGCGTCTCGACGAGGCCCGCCGCCTGCAGCGCCGCCGCCAGCGTCTTGAACTGGCCCGCGGCCACCGCGGTCTCGACGATATCCTTGCCCTGGGCATGGGCCGGCTTGCCGACCGACAGCGCCACCGCCGTCACGGCCGCGCCCACGAACAGCTTCTTGATGAAACGCCTCTTGCTCATCTTGCACGACATCATGATCTCATCCTCAGTCTGGTGTGTGTGTCCGACTCCAACTCGCGCGCGGGGATTCACCGAATCTCTCCGCACAAGGGGTAAGACGCGGCCCCACGCCCGCCGGTGCGCCCGGCGGCCGACCGGCCAGCAAGTCGTTTGACTCGGAGTGCCTGAAAAGATAATTTGTTTAACTGATGAGAAAATGCTGTCACCGACCCTTACGCACGAGCTGCGCGGCTACCAGGTAGGCCCGAAGCTCCGCGCCCTGCGGCTGCGCAAGAAGCTGGGACTGGTCGAGCTGGGCCGGCACACCGGGCTGTCGCCGGCGATGCTGTCCAAGTTGGAGCGCGGCCTGATGTTCCCCACGCTCCCCACGTTGCTCCGCATCGCCCTGGTCTTCGGCGTGGGGCTCGACCACTTCTTCTCCGCGTCGGCGCCGAAGAAGGCGCTGGGGATCGTGCGAAAGGGGGAGCGGAAGCGATTTGCCGAGCGTCTTGGCGGTCGCGACGTGGCGTGGGAGTTCGAGTGCCTCGACTTCGCCGCGACCGAGCGCCGGATGAACGCGTACTGGGTCCGGTTCCTGCCGGCGGCGCGTCCGCGGGCGCACGACCACGCCGGCGCCGAGTTCCTTCACGTGACGAAGGGCACGCTGGGCCTGCGAATCGACGGTGAGGAGCAGGTGCTGGAGGCGGGCGACTCGATCTATTTCGACGCGTCGCGGCCGCACGCGTACCGGCGGATCGGGGCGCGCGCGTGCGAAGCGGTGGTCGTCACGGTGTGACTGGTCCGGCTAAAGCCGGACGCCACGGTCAGGGCGTGAGGATTTCCCTGATGTCGGCCTTGGGGCCGGTATAGCCGCCAGGGGCGTCATTCTTCGGCAGCGACAGGAAGTACTCGATGACCGGCTTGTCGTCGGTCAACAGCGGCCCCTCGCCCACGAATTTCCGCATCGCCTCGGGGCCGGCGACGTAGTTCCGGTTGAGCTCGTTCATGCCCCAGTTGAAGAAGTCCGCGAAGCCGGGCAGGTTGCGCTTGGCCTCCCACGTGCTCTGGCTCAGCGTGAACGGCTTCATGCTCCCGAGCATCAGGCCACCGTCACCCCAGAGCGTGGTGAACGGAAACACCGACTGGAACGTTCGCGCCATCAGCTTGTATTCGGTCGCGGTGTCGGCGCCGTTCCACTGCATGACGAGCCCGCCTTCGGCCAGCGCGTCGCGCACGAGCTCGTAATATTCCTTCGAGTAGAGCGCCGCGGCGCCGGCATGCCTCGGCAGGATGATGTCGGCGGTGATGACGTCGTACTTCTTCTTCCGCATCATCAGGAAATTGCGCCCGTCATCCACGCGCAGGTGCACGTTGGGGCGCTTGAGCAGGTCGAAATTGATCCGGGTGAAGTAGTCGGAGCCGGCGACGACCGCCGCCGACAGCTCGACGACGTCCACGTCGATGCCGAAGCGCGCGACGGCGCCCGGCGTGGCGCCTCCGCCCAGCCCGACGACGAGCGCCGTGGTGGGGTGCGGGTGCAGCATCACCGGCAGCGCGCCGATGCGGTGGTGCACGAACGCCGTCCCCTCCGAGTCGTTCGCCTGGTGATGGCCGTCCAGGTACATGATGCGGATGGGCACCGGGTTCCGCGGCCGCTCGTGGATCGCCACGGTGGTCTGCGCCCCTTCCGTCCGCCACAGGAGCTTCTCGCCCTGGTGAAACCGCTCGAATTCGACGTCGAAGGGATCCACCGACACTAAGGCCGCCAGCGCGAAGAGCACCGGTGCGCCCACGGCGAGTCCCGCCGCGAACCGCGGGCGCTCGCGCCACTGCGCCAGCGCCATGGCCACGGCCGACCCGATGGCGAGCGCGGCCATTAGCCGGAGGCTGTTGCGGCTGCCGAGGAACGGCAGCATCACGAAGCCCGACAGCACCGAGCCCGCGATGGCGCCCAGCACATTGAGCGAGTAGAACGCGCCGACGCGCCGGCTCGTGCCTTCGCCCGTGCCGTCACCGGCCCAGATAGCCAGGCCCATGGGAAACGCCATGCCCAGCAGCAAGGTGGTCGGCAACATCGCGACAACGCTCGAAACGATGATCGGCGTGAGGTAGGTGTTGACGCCCATTGAGGTGAACCACGGGTTCGCGGCTTCCCACAGCTTCTGCGTGCTGGAAATCGTATTGAACGACAGGACCGCGGCCAGTCCCGTGAGCGCCTGGATCACGGCGAGCACCGGGAGCCACCTGGTGCGGCGGCGGAGCACCGGCGCGGCCAGCGCGCTGCCGAGCGCGATGCCCAGCAGGACCGTGGCGAGCATGATCGTGAACGCGTACGCCGTGGGCCGGAGGAACAGCACGAGCATGCGGAACCAGATGACCTCCAGCGCCAGCGACATCAGTCCCGAGACGAAGAAGGTCCACAGCACCAGCTGCCGCTGGGCGGCCGTGGCTCCGGAAGATGCCTCGGTGGCGGCGAGGTCCTCGGGTTCCGGGGCCTGGTGTGGCGCCGCGGGAATCAGGTAGCCGGCCAGGACGGCGACGATGCCAATCGCGAGGTTCGTCGAGGCGGCGATGCGGAACGATTGCGCGACCCCGATCTCCGAGATGAAGTAGAAGCCCGCCACGAGCGCGCCGATGATCGCGCCGGACGTGTTGATGGCGTAGAGCAGGCCGATGCGGCCGCCCACGCGTTCCTGCCTGGCCAGCGCCGACTTCACGACCAGCGGCAGCGTGGCGCCCATCAGCGACGTGGGCACGATCAGGACAAGGAACGCCACCACGAAGCGCACCAGCGTCGTCACCGCCAGCGAGTCGGGCAGCATCGCGTGCACCGAGATCCATACACCGGTGAGGGCCGTCAGCACGACGGGCGAGCCGAGCGCGGTCAAGCCGACGGATTCCGCCGCTAACTCCTCCCGGAACCTATTCGGCACCGTGGCGTTGCTGCTGTGCATGGACTCGGCGTGCAATTCGCAGTACATGAACTCGCCCGCCCAACTCCCCTACACCGTCACGATCCTGCCGGAGAAGAACCTTACCCCGCTTAAGCCTCTCGCCGGCGCGGGGGACTGGACGACATTTCAGGGCAACGCGGGGCACACCGGCTACGTACCGGTGACGCTCGATCCTTCCAAGTTCAATCGGCGCTGGAAATGGACGGTCCCTGCCACCGACCCTGCCGCCGACCTCACTCAAATCACCCCGGTCGTCGCCGCGAACGACCACGTTTACTTCGTGATGTCGGGTTACTTCCGCCCGAGCTCGACTTACGCACTGAGAGAAGCCGATCGGGGCGTCGAGTGGCGCTACGACTTCGGGACGATCTTCGCCGTCAGCCCGCCCGCCGTGTCCGGCGGCAAGTTGTTCATGGCGAGTTCCGGACACTCGGACACCTTCATGTGGTCGCTGAACGCCACCAATGGCACGCTGGCGTCCAAGGTGCTGTTCGGCTCCCAGTGGGAGCACTACTACGCACCGACGATCGTCGACGGCGCCGTGTTCAGCAACGGTGGCAATTACGGCGGGCTGCTCAGCTTCCGGCAAACCGACGGCGCGCTCAACTGGTTCAACGGCTCACTGCTGCAGTTCGATGAGTGGACGCCGGCGGTGGACGCGACGCACGCCTATGCGTTCATCGGCGGCCGGCTTTTCGCCGTCGATCGCACCACGGGCGCAACCAACTATTCGATTGACGATCCGAACTGGATCTTCGCCAGCTACTCGCAGTACAGCGCGCCGATGCTGGGCGGTTCGAACACCGTGGTCGGGGTCAATGCGCGCATGAGCATTGGCCCGTTGTCGAAGAACCGGCTGGTCAACTTCGACACTGCCAACCGCTCGATACGCTGGTCAATCGCCGGCGTCTTCCTTTCCGAACCGGCGATCGCCAAAGGCGTGATCTACATCGCGAACGAAGCGCGGCTCGAGGCGCGCCGTGAGAGCGACGGCGCCCTGCTTGGTCCTGGTCTCCGAACGAGACGAGCCCCACGCCGTTCGCAACGGGAAGTACGCCGCCCAACATCATCGTCACCGACAATCTGGTGTTCGTGAGCACAGTAGCCAACGTCTATGCCATCGACCTCGTGACGAAGTCAAAGGTGTGGAGTTTCCCGCGCCCCGGCCGGATTGCACTGTCGCCCAACGGCGTGCTCTATATCTCGCCTCTGCCTGGCGTCCCGAACGTCGCGTTCGGCACGCTGACCGCCATCAACCTGCAGTAAGGGTGCCGACGCCATGAGAAGCGTCCGTTCCTCCCCCCGAGCGCAGAGAGAACGGTGCGAGCAGACCATTCGAGCAATCCCTCCAAGCCCGATGTTGTTACGGCGCCGGTCTTCGTCCGTTCGCATTGCTTCTCGCATTCGCGGCTTGTGACTACGATTTCAGGCGCCCGGGAACGAAAGCTGACACTAGTGCAGAACCCAGCCTGTAACTGTTCGACGCCGAGTGGCATCGCACTGCTCTTGCTCATGCTGGCGTTCGCGCCTTCGATCAACGCGCAGGTCTACCGGTGCGAGGTCAATGGATCGATCGTGTATCAGCAGGCGCCGTGCGATGCAGGGCGGGGCCGCGAGGTGGACGCCCGGCCGAACCTGATGGACCCGGTGGTTCCGCAGCGCCGCTCTGGCGCGCGAATCATCCCAGGTCGCCCGAGCTCTGACACGGGCAACCCTAACCGGACGCTCCTTCGGAGTGCAGATTTCCGTGGGAAGGACGGCTGCCCGGCAAGTTTGTGGTGTACGTGGCCGGCGGATCGACCGGGGAACCGATCGCCGAAGCGGTCGATCCGCGCGGCGGGCGCGCGGGCCGTTTCGACATCGACCTCAATCGCTCCGACCTGCCCGTGGCACTGGTTCTGGTGTCGACTTCGCCGACCGTGTGGAACATCCGCAAGACCGCTGAAACCCGGGTCGTCGGAGTGTGGGCCACCGGATCCTTTATGCCGCTCGTAGCCGGGCTGGGGAGCGACGTGCTGGTGCACAAGTCGAGCACGGCCGACAACACCCCGTGCGCCACCGCCGAGCCCCGCCACGGCGCCGCCAACCTGCTCGCACGCCGGGCGTTTGCACAGTCCGCGGAATCGTTCTACGACCTCTCCGACCAGAAGCGCATCCTGATCGGTGCACCGCTGCGCGACAAGCAGTCGTTCGCAAGCGCAGGCCCGCCCTACACGGTGATGGTCGAGAACACGATGGCGCTCCCAGGCAAGGTCGGGCTCGAGCGCACCGAGCAGGCAGGACTGATCCGGCGCATGACGCCCGACGACGTGAAGGAGTGGGTGACTTTCTATCGTGCCTGCATCGGGCCGATGGATGTGCCGCCCATCGCGAACCCCAAGCCGGAGAAGTTCATCCCGCCCCACAACGGCTACGTGGTTCTGAAGCCCTTCCGTTTTCCGCCGGGTCTGTACGGTGCGAATGCGGCGGAGTTCTACGTCTTCAAGGAACACCGGCACCGGTGGGCGAGCGCGGCCACTCCACCGTGCACGACGCGAACGCCATCAAGTGCACCAAGTGAAACCCCTCCTCGCCCTCGCGTGCCTCCTGGTCGTCGCCGCCTGCGGTCGTGACGAAGTCGCTCGGCCAAGCGAGCCCGCGGTGTCACCGCAATTCCAGACGACCGACAATCCGGCCGCGGTCTTGCCGGGCGTGCGGCCGGCCGCTGTGTCGGCTCCCGCAGCGCCTGCGAACCCCGGCCCGTCGGTCGAGCTGGGCTGGGCTCGGACTTTCGAACAGGCGCTGACGGCCCGGCTGGCCGTGTCGGCCGCTGATTGCACTTCAGGCCCTGTTGGGTCGCCACCAATCGATCCCGCCTTGAAGGAACTGCTGGCGCAGGCCTGCAGCAAGAAGCGCGACCTGCAGAGCGAACGCACCGCGCGGATCTGGCGCGCAGCCGCGCTTGCGGCAGCACCACCGCTGCGCGCAGTGCCGACGGTTGCGCCGACGGTGATGCCGAGCGACAAGCAGATCTTCCAGGTGAGATTCGCTCGGACTGCCCCCATCGCCGTGCTCGACGTCGAGGGCGAGTTCCGGGTGGTG
>CAWIWS010000026.1:0-17685 GCA_963839865.1 uncultured Acidobacteriota bacterium | reverse complement strand
GCCCCGGAATTCCATCCAGTCGGCGACGTGGAACAGCGCCGTCCCCGCGTAGCCGGTGTCCTTGCCGGTTTCCGCTTCACGGCTGGTGCGCGTGAGGCTGGCGGTGCGGCCCTGGAATTCCAGCGTCAGCCTCTTGATGTCGTAGCTGGCGGACGCCGTGAAGCGCTTGGTCGTGTTGTCGTAGACATTGGCCGTCGCATGGCCGTACGGGTCGGCGGCGGTGGGCGTCACGACGCTCCAGGCGCGGTCCGGCGAACTGGACACGTCACCCGTGATCACGTAGCGGCTCGTCTTGTTCGAGAGGTCGTAACTCCGGTACGCCGCGCGGAGGGCGAGGTTCTCGGTCGGCCGCGACGAGAACATGAAGTTCAGCGTGGTCGTATCGATCTTCCCGTCGAACGACGGCTTCTGGAGCGCCGACAGGCTGTCGGCCCGTGCCCCGCTGGCGGTGAGGACGGCTGTGTTGATCGTGTAGGGGTAGAACGGCGCGTTCTGCGTCCACTTGGCCATGGACACGTCGCCGCCGACCCGCGTCTGGTGGGCGAACTTCAGCAGGAAGCCGGCGTTGATGGTGCTGGCTTCGTTGTCGGGCGCCGTGATCCACCGCGCGCGGCTGCCGCCACCGATGGCCGGGGCCGGCGTCGCGATGTACAACGTGTCGTACCCTGGAAGGGGTTGTCGACGGTCAGCGATTCCGCATTGTTATTGTAGAGATTGCGGTTGAACGCGCCGTGAACGTTGCCCTTTGCGAAGTTGTAGGCCGCCTTGACGCCGAAGTCCTGGTTGAGTTCGTTCAGCGGGCCCGGCACTTCGACCACGCTGTTGACCGCGCTGTAGATGCCGCCGCCGTCGTCTCCCCGGTAGCCGGACTTGAGTTCCCGCATGTATGAGAAGGCGAGGTCGAACGGCAGCTTGTCGTTGAAGTTGATCTCTCCCGTGCCGCGCTTGCGCACGCTCGAGATGTCGATGCTGTTGGTGGCGGCGAACGTCGGGCCCAGCAACGCATCGTAGAAGGTCACCGTCCGGTTCGCCGTCGGTGCCGCATCATTGCCGGTCTGGATCGACTGCTGCAGGGTATCGCTCATGCTCCACACGCCAGGGGCCGTTTCGCTGAGAAACGTCTGGCCGTTGTTGCCCATGTTGTGCGGAATCTGGTTGTAGTCGAATTTCAGGCCGAACGCCTTGGTGTTGAACCAGCCGAAGTAGCGCTGGTCGGTCTGGCTGACGTTGCTACCCTGCAGGTTGAAATCCACCTTGTCGTTCTTCGTAAAGAGGTTCACGTAGGGCATCGAGATGCCCTTCGGGACCTCACGATATTCCTGGAACTTCGCCGAGCTGACGTCGTCCCTGCCCAGGCCGGTGATCGTGACCTGACCGCCGCTGGTCTTGGCCGGCGCATCCTGCGCCGCCGCGTACGAACTCGCCACTAGCAGACCCAGGGCGAGGAGCGCCGTGACTTTCAATGCTCTCGTCATGGGTTACCTCACGAAATAAGCGCCCGAGGGCGAATTGGAGCCGTGGA
Organism: uncultured Acidobacteriota bacterium; assembly: GCA_963839865.1. GTDB lineage: Bacteria > Acidobacteriota > Vicinamibacteria > Vicinamibacterales > UBA2999 > 12-FULL-67-14b. Next base: position 16,163 of record CAWIWS010000026.1, on the reverse strand, counting down.
GATTCATGTGGCAGTTCTTGCAGTTCTTCTCGACGAAGCGCGAGTTCACCGTCGGGTAACCGGTGGGCGCTCCGGCCGGCGCCACGCGGGGCCCCTGCTCCGTGCTGTAGTTGTCGCCTGAGCCAAAGTGGCCCGAGCCCGTCAGGTGGCAGTTCCAGCACAGGTTCGGCAACTTCTGCGCGAGGAGCCGCTTGTGGTTCGAGCCGTGCGGTTCGTGACACACCACGCAGTCCTCACGGACCGGGGCGTGCTCGAACAGGAACGGGCCGCGCTTCTCGGCGTGGCAGGTGTAGCAGAGCTCGTTGGTCGACTCCGCCTTGAGCATCTTCGGGCGGGAGCCATCGTGCGGGTTATGGCAGCTCACGCAGCCCATCTTGCCTTCGCGAACGGGGTGGTGCGACGTGCGCATCGCCTTGGCGCGCTCGGACTTGTGGCAGGTGAAGCAGGTCTCGGCGTCGGTCTTGGTCTTGAGCTGGGACTTCACCGACTTGGGCGAGTGCACCGAATGGCAGGACGTGCATTCCACGTTCCGGCGCGCGTGCATGCTGCTGTCGAAGTTGGCCTGGTTCGCCTTCTCATGACACGACAGGCACGTCTTGTTGAGGTCGTTGCCGACGAATTTCTTGAGTCCCGCTGCGGGAGCCTTGTCCGCCCCGGCCATCTTGGCCTTGACGTGGTCCGCCACGTTCGGGTGGCAGCTGGCGCAACTCTGGTCGAGTTTCGCGTGCTTGGTGCCTTCGTAGACGGGGCCCATCACCTGGGCGTGACACGTCTGGCAGTCCGCGGCGCTCCAACCACCGGCGGCAGCTGGGGCGGGTTGAGCTGAGGCCGCGACGGCTCCAGCCAATACCACGGCTGCCGCGAGTGACGAGCGTTGTTAGCCTGTACCGCATTGGGTCCCCTCCTTGACGGTGAACATCGCCACCGGGGTCTTGCGCAAACAAAGAATGAAGAGAAACTAACGGGAAAATCATCACGTTGCCCGTCAGTGCAAGGTCGGTGCCGCCGCCATATACGTAGAAGTACGTAGATTTGGGCCGTATTTCTGCGGAGCTCTCGTGGCCCCAGCTCCAGATACCGGATTCTCGGCGGTTTGGAACCCTTTGGCCGCCTCCGCAGTATTCTTCTCACTGAGGGACGAACCGAGTGCTCAACAACCCAGCTGATATGTTGTCGATCGTCTTGCGCGGCGCTTTGGGCCGATCCGGGCGGAAACGGGCGCGCCGGGCGTCGAACTTCCTGAGTGGCCGAGGCGGGTTTCTGACCGCCAGCACGCTGATGGCTGCTGCCGGGGTGGTTTGGGGGATTTACGATAGTTTGCAGGCGAATTCAGGTGCCACCGGTGCCGAAGGTGCCATCGGCGCCTCAGGTGGGGTGCCACAGGTGCCACAGGCGTCGCCGGTGCCGCAGGTGCCGCCGATTCCGGGAGGCGTGACCCTGCCGTCCGGCGAGCCGATGCCCGACGCCATGCTGCGCGTGATTCGCCTGGCGGTGTCGGCCGCGCGCGCTGACGGCGCGCTGGCGCCGGAAGAGCGCGCGCAGATTCTCGCGCGGGCACGTGAGGCCGGGCTCGAGTCGGTGGTCGAGGCCGAACTGGTGTCGGCGCGGCCGCTGGCGGAGATCTGCGCCGGCGTCACCAATCCCGACTCCAAGAAGGATCTCTACGTGCTCGCCTTCACGATCGTCCGCGCTGACGAAACCGTCACGGGCGCCGAGCGTGTCTACCTCGCCCAACTGGCCTATCAGCTGGGGCTCGACGCGGCCGCGGTCGCTCAGCTCGAAACCGACACGTCCGCGCGTATCGACGCGCAGGCGGAGTAGGTTCAAGCCCCTAAGCCCCTAGCCCCAGTCCCCAAGCCCTTCAAGGAGCCCCGCATGGCAGCGACACAGTGGTACATGGCAATCGGTGGTCACCAGGTTGGCCCGGTCGGCCAGCAGGAGATCATCACGAACCTTCAGAACGGCAGCATCGATGCCGAGACGCTTGTCTTCACCGCCGGCATGACGTCGTGGCAGAAGTTGAAAGAGGTCCCCGCCTTCGCCGCGTTTGTGAAGAACCCTGGCGCGGCTTCGGCGGGGCAGGCCCCAGTGGCGTTTACGCCGCCGCCGGCGCCGGGCCGTCGCGCGCACGACATCGACTTCGAGATCCACGGCAACGAGATGCAGTTCGTCGAGGTGGCACTGGACCCGGGCGAGGGCGCGGTTGCCGAGGCCGGCGCCATGATGTACATGACGAGTGGCATCCAGATGGACACCGTCTTCGGTGACGGCGGCCAGCAGCAACCGCGGGGCGTGATGGACGCGCTCCTCGGCGCCGGCAAGCGCATCCTCACCGGTGAGAGCCTCTTCATCACCGTGTTCACCAACCAGGGCGCCGGCAAGCAGCGCGTCGCGTTTGGCGCGCCCTATCCGGGCAAGATCATCCCGATGGACCTGCGCGCGCTCGGCGGGCAGTTGATCTGCCAGAAGGACTCATTCCTCTGCGCCGCCCGCGGCGTCTCGATCGGTATCGCGTTCCAGAAGAAGCTCGGCGTAGGCCTGTTCGGCGGTGAGGGCTTCATCATGCAGAAGCTCGAAGGCGACGGCCTCTGCTTCGTCCACGCCGGCGGCACCATCCACTCGTTTGACCTCGCCCCCGGCGAGACGATGCGCGTGGACACGGGTTGCCTCGTGGCGCTCCAGCCGAGCGTGAGCTACGACATCCAGTTTGTCGGAAAGGTGAAGACCGCGCTGTTCGGCGGGGAAGGCATCTTCTTCGCGACGCTGCAGGGCCCCGGCCGCGTGTGGTTGCAGTCGCTGCCGCTCAGCCGCCTGGCCGATCGCATCTACGCCGCCGCGCCGCAGACCGGCGGCTGGCGCAAGGAAGAGGGGTCGGTCCTCGATCGGATCGGCGGCCTCGGCGATCTCATCGACGGACGGTAGGCACGGCGGCCTGGGGGGCCTCCATCCCTCCAGGCCGACTCCCGACTCCCGGTTCCCGTCTCCCGGTGGTACCATTGCCCCCCATGCGTCGCAGCCTGACCGTCCTCACCTTGCTCGTCGTCCTTGGCCTGGCCTCCATGGTCGCCGCCCAGGTCCGCACGGCCTATCCCGACAAGCGTGGCCTCAAGCTCAGTGACTTTCCGCGGGTCATCAAGCTCGCCGACAACGTCTACGGCTACGAAGACATCCGGGACCCCGGCTTCACCACCGTCAGCCTGATCGTCGTCGGCAGCGACGGCGTGCTCATCGCCGACGGGCAGGGCAGCCCGGCTGCCACGCAAAAGCTGCTCGACGCGATCGCCAGGATCACGCCGAAGCCCGTGAAGTGGTACATCGTCGGATCCGACCACGGCGATCACACCGCCGGCAATTCCGTCCTGCCGAAGGACATCACCTACGTCATCTCGAAGAACTCGAAAGCGACCATGGATCGCGCCGCGGCGACCCCAAGCCGGAACCCCAACGCGCCGCCCATGGTGGTGCCTCCAGTGGCGATGACGGGCGACAAGGAGACGCTGAACGTGGGCGGCATCGAGGTGCAGGCGCATTTCCTGGGCCGCGCGCACACCGGCGGCGACCTGATGGTCTACCTGCCGAAGCAGAAGATCCTGTTCATGAGCGAGGTCTACCTCAATCGCGTGTTCCCCGCGATGCGCTCGGCCTATCCCACCGAGTGGGTGGGCGTGATCGACAAGGCGCTCAGGATGGACGTGGACCGCTTCGTGCCCGGACACGGCTTCATCGAAGAGCCCAAGGTGTCGCGCGAGGAACTCATCGCGTTCCAGCAGTCACTCACGGCGGTGATCGCCGAGATCAATCGCCTCCACAAGCTTGGCCTGTCGGCCGATGACGCGATCAAGCAGGCCAACTGGGGGCCTTACACCGACTGGTTCCTGCGCGATCAGCAGGCGCCGATCGCCGTCCGCAAGGTCTACGAAGAAATCGAAGGGAAACTGAAGTAATGGCCGCACAAAGCTACAAGCACCACGCTCACCTGCCGATCCCCAGCCATGTCGCCAGCGCCCTGTGGCTGGTCGCGGTGATCGCGTCGTATCGCGCCGGCGCGTTTGCGCTGAATGCCCAGGGCGTGGCTATGATGGCGACGTACTCCTGCCTGTTCGTGGTGATCAGCATCGGCCGGCTCTACACGACCGCCCTGCAGGACCGCATCATCATGCTCGAGATGAAGGTGCGGTGCGCCGAGATGCTGCCGGCCGGCGATGACGCCAAGCTCGCGTCGCTCGGCGTCAAGCAGATCGTCGCCCTGCGCTTCGCGTCCGACGACGAACTGGGCGCGCTGCTCGACCGCGCGGTGCGCGAGAAGCTCTCGCCCAACGACATCAAGGCCGCGGTCAAGACATGGCGTTCCGACCTGCATCGCACCTAGCGCTCGCCCTTGCGGCGATCGTCCTCAGTGCGTCCCCGGCGTTCGCCACGTGGTCGGTCGTCGCGATCGACCAGGCCACGGGCAGCGCCGTCATCGCGTCGGCCACGTGCGTGGCGCAGCGACAGTTCGCCAACTTTCCGGCGAAGGGCCTGATGGACATCCAGGCGGTGATCGTCCCCGGCAAGGGCGTGGCGGTGGCCCAGGCGGCGGCCGATGCGACCCGCGCCAACCAGGGCCTCATCTTCGCAGAGATCAGCCAGGGCACGGACCCGGCGGCGATCCTGGAACTCCTGAAGAAGGATCCGGGAATCGACAACCGCCAGTTCGGCATCGTCGACGTGCAGGGGCGGACGATCGCGTTCTCCGGCGTCAAGAACGGCGCGGTCGTCGCGAGCCGTCAGGGCCGCGTTGACGGCTCGGGGATCGTCTTCTCGATTCAAGGCAACCTGCTGGCGACGCAAGACGTGGTCACCGCGGCCGCGGCGGCGATGGCGTCCGCGTCGGGCACGTTGTCGGATCGCGTGATGGCGGCCATGGAGGCGGCCGACGGCAAGGGCGGCGACCGGCGGTGCTCGTGCGCGACGTCGCCTCGCCCAAACGCGCCGTGCGCCACCCGGACCGCGCAAGTCGCGTACTTGCTCCGGGCCGACGCGACCGACCGGCAGGGTGACGGCCTCAACACCGGCCAGTACGCGATGTACCTCTCCGTCACCGACCAGGACATCGCGCCCGCCGAGGACGCCAATCCCGTCAAGACGCTGCGCCTGCGGTATGACGTCTGGAAGAAGGCGCACGCGCGGTGAGTCCCGAACAACGGCAGGAAATCCTCCGCCTGATCGAAGCCCACGAGCACACGCTGCAGGTGTGCCGCGCCTGCGCGGAGACGACGCGCGACCTGGCCTGGGAGGTCAAGCGGGGCAGCATTCCCGACCCCGAGGCGCTGTCGGCGACGCTGACCGAAGCCGAGCGCGTGCTCGACGACCTCGGCCAGATCGAAATCGCGATCGCCCAGATGAAGGCGGCGTTGTGGTAGAAACGGCGGCGCCCCTCTTCCTCGCCTACCTCGCGCAGTTCGACGATGCCGGGTGGCTGCGGGTGGTGGACAGGCTGAACGGCGCCATGCATCCGGTGGACCGCGTCGCCACCCGCATCTGGTTCCACATGTATCCGCTGAGGCTGCAACGCGCGTTCGAAGCGGCGCCTGACCCTGCGGCGCTGGAGAAGCGCATCGTCCTGCAGGGGCGCTGGCGCCTGGCGGATCAGAATCGATACGTCGCACGCCTTCTTGTACGGTCATCGCTACTGGCGCGAGGTCCGCGACACCATCCTCGAGTTCGCGCGCGGGCCGCACGTGCCGGGCAGCCTCGATCTCGCCGCGCAGGTGCAGGAGATCGCGCGCGACGCCGCGGCGCGTGCCGGCGTGGACCCCACGCTGACGGTCGGGATCGCCGCCGTCGGCGTACGGACCCTGCAACAGGTGGGCATGCCTCTCCTCGAGGTCGCGCCGGCCGCGGTCGCACCGGATCCACGCACGGCCGCCCTCACGCCCGATCAGGTCGTGGCCCGCCGGGCCAAGGACGATTCCCAGGGCGTGTTCGGGTTCCTGAAGGGCGAGCGCAAGGTCTGGACGATCACGTACGACGAGCAGCGGGCCGATGCGACCTTCCCCTTGGTCCACTCCCAGCACGTCACCACGGCGGCGGGACTCGACACCCGCGACCATCGCGCCCGGGACGGGCGGCTCAGCGAAGGCCCCATCCCGGTGCATTGCCGGTCGGCGTCCTGCGGCACCTGCTGGGTGGGCGTCCTGGGCGGGGCGGAAAAACTGTCCGCCATGGACGATTGAGAGCGACAGGTGCTGGCCGAGTGCGGCTACGCCACGAGCGACGAGGCGCGACCCGTCATCCGCCTGGCGTGCATGGCGCAGGCCTACGGCGCCGTGTCGATCGTCATTCCTCCCTGGAACGGTCGGCTGAAGAACCTGCCGGACGCCTGAGCCGCCATCGGCCCCGCGCGCCGGGGTGCCGCAAGGCACTAGAATAGGCGGACGATGTGTGGGCCCTCCCGGAGGCGCTCGTGAGCGGGACGCCCAGTCCCGAGCAGCTCGCGGCGCTCATCAACTTCAGCGCGGACGCCGTGGTGCTCGTGGACAGCGCCGGCGTGGTGCAATGGGCCAGCCCGTCGACGCCGGACGTGCTCGGCTACGCCCCTGGGGATCTCGTCGGCGTGCGCGTCCGTGACCTCGTCGAGCCCGACGATCACGCGGCGTGGGAGGCGATCGTCGCGGATCTGTTCGACGCGCCGGGCACCCCGCATTCCGGGACGTTCCGGTGCCGCCACAAGGACGGCAGCGTCCGCTGGACGGAGGGCCTGGCGCGCAACCTCCTCAATGAGCCGAAGGTCGGCGCCATCGTCGTCTACTACCGCGACGTGACCTCGCGCAAGGAGACCGAGCTGGCCCTCAAGGCCACCGAGGATCGGTACGGCCACCTGTTCGAGTCGGCGGCCGACATCATCTTCGAGGCGGACGCCGAGGGGTATTTCCGCTACGTGAACCCCGTGACGCTGCGGGTTATGGGCTACGCGAGCACCGAGGTCATCGGCCGCCGGTTCACGGAGTTCGTCCGCGCCGACTACCGCCCGGCGATCCTGCAGCACTACGTCAAGCAGGTCAGCGACCGGACGCCGAACTCGTACATCGAGTTTCCCGCCGTCACGAAGGGCGGCGTCGAGGTCTGGTTCGGCCAGAACGCCTGGATGGTCTTCGACGCCAAGGGGCAGTACAGCGGCATGCAGGCGGTGGCGCGCGACATCACGGAGCGGAAGCGTGCCGAGGACGCGCTGCGGGCCGCCGAGGCGAAGTACCGCGCGGTCGTCGAGCAGTCGCTCGTCGGCGTCTTCATCGTCCAGCACGATCGGCTCGTCTACGTGAACCCGCGCGGCGCGGCCATGATCGGCTACGCGCAGGCGGAACTCCTGGAGATGTCCGACCCGTTCGCCATCGTCCACGAGCAGGATCGGTCGCTGCTCGTCGACCAGCTGTCGCGGCTCGGCGGCGCTGCGGCGAGCGTGCAGCTCACGGTGCGCGGCCACCGGAAGACGGCGTCGTCATGCAGGCCGAGGTGTTCTGCACGACGACGGAATTCGGGAGCCAGCCGGCGGTGCTCGTGACCGCGGTCGACATCAGCGATCGCGTCAAGCTGGAAGACCAGTTGCGGCAGGCGCAGAAGATGGAGGCCGTGGGCCGGCTCGCGGGCGGCATCGCGCACGACTTCAACAACCTGTTGACGGCCATCCGGGGCAACGCGGAGCTGATGTCGCATCGCGTGCGGAAGGATCCCGCGATGGCCGCCGAGGTCGACGAGATCCTGCACGCGTCCGACCGCGCGGCGTCGCTCACGCGGCAGCTCCTCGCGTTCAGCCGCAAGCAGGTCCTGCAGCCGGTGCCCCTCGATCTCAACGAGATCGTCGGCGGCGTGTCGCGCATGGCGCGGCGGCTGATCGGCACCGACGTGCAACTGCAGCTCGAGCTGGCGTCGACCGTGGCGCAGATCCTCGCCGACCCGGCGCAGATCGAGCAGGTCCTGCTGAACCTGATCGTCAACGCCCGCGACGCGATGCCGTCGGGCGGGCGCATCCAGGTGACGCACCAGCAACATCAAGTTCGCCACGGGGAGCTCCGAGGCGACGCAGACGGGCCTCGCCCCGGGCCAGTACGTGCTGCTCGTCGTCAGCGACAACGGCATCGGCATGGACCAGGCCACGCAGGCCCGCATCTTCGAACCGTTCTTCACGACCAAGGAAACCGGCCGCGGCACGGGCCTGGGGCTGTCCACCGTCTACGGCATCATCCGCCAGACGGGCGGCGCCATCACCGTGATCAGCGAGCGTAACCAGGGGGCGAGCTTCCGGGTGTACTTGCCTGCCGTGACGGGAGAGAGGCTGTGATTCGCAAACCGGTGGTTCTCATCACGGGCGCGGGCGGCGAGATCGGCCACGGCCTGATCGCGCACCTCGCCACGGTCGGCACCCATCCCGTGGTCACGCTCGACGTGAACCCCCTCGAGCCCGCGCTGGGCAGGCTGGTGCAGCGCGAGTTCACCGGGTCGATCATGGACAAGGCGCTTCTGGAGCGCATCCTGTCCGAGTTCGAGGTGGAGACGATCTATCATCTCGCCGCGCTCCTCTCGACGCGATCCGAGTTCACGCCGACGACCGCGCACCAGGTCAACGTCGAGGGCACGCTGAACCTGCTCGAGTTCGCGCAGCGCGAGGCCGAATCGCACGGCCGTCCGGTCACGTTCCTGTATCCGTCGTCCATCGCGGCCTACGGGATGCCCGACCTCGAGACCAAGCGCCGCGCGGGGCGCGTGAAGGAGGACGACTTCAATACGCCGTCCACGATGTACGGCTGCAACAAGCTCTACTGCGAGCAGTTGGGCCGCTACTACGCCCGGTTCTACAAGCAGCTGTCGGCGGAACCGCAGTCGGGCCGTGTGGACTTCCGGTGCGTGCGCTTCCCGGGGTTGATCTCCGCGCTCACCGTCCCCTCGGGCGGCACGTCGGATTACGCGCCCGAGATGATTCACGCCGCGGCGAAGGGCGAGGCCTACGCCTGCTTCGTGCGCCCCGACACGCGCATCCCGTTCATGGCCATGCCCGACGGCATCGAGGCGCTGATTCGGCTGGCGGCGGCGCCCCGGGAGGGGCTCACGCGCACGGCGTACAACCTCGCCGCGTTCAACCCGTCCGCCGAGGAGGTCCGCGAGGAAGTGGTGCGCGCGTTTCCCGGCGCCCAAATCACCTGGCAGGTCGACGTGAAGCGCCAGGGCATCGTGGACTCGTGGCCGGAAGACGTGGACGACTCGGCCGCCCGGCGCGACTGGGGCTTCGCGCCCGCGTATGATTTCGCGCGCGCGTTTCGTGACTACCTCATTCCCACGATTGGGTCTCGCTATGCGAAATGAATGGACGGCGGCGGCGCTCGCGGCGGTGGTCGGCGCGGCGGTGGTGTCTGGACAGGCGCCGATGGGGGATCCCTTGAAATCCGTAGCCGAGCGATACGTGAAGCTGGTGCTGGCCGTGGGACAGCACGACGCCGATTACGTGGATGCCTTCTATGGCCCCGCGCAATGGCGCAAGGAGGCCGAGGCCGCGAAGCTCCCGCTCGCCACGATCGATCAGCAGGCGGCGGCCGTCGCAGATGACATCCAGGCCTCGCCGGTGATGCCCCCCTCCGGCTCGGGGAAGGGGAAGCCCCCGGCGGCCGAGATCGAGCTCTGGACGCTGCGGCGCCAGTATCTCGCGACCCAGGTCCTGTCGTTGCGCGCGCGCGTGGCGATGCTCCAGGGCAAGAAGATGACCTTCGACGAAGAGTCGAAGGCGCTGTATGACGCGGTGGCGCCCACGCAGACCGAGGCGGACTTCGAGGTGGTGCTGAAGCAGATCGAGGCGAAGCTGCCGGGGGAAGGCGCGCTCATCGAGCGCTACGACCGCTTCAAGCAGGCGTTCGTGATCCCGCCCGCCAAGGTGGACCGCGTCTTCAAGGAGGCGATTCGTTCCTGCCGCGAGCGCACGCTCGCGCACGTCGAACTGCCGCCGGAAGAGAAGTTCACCGTCGAGTACGTGACCAACAAGTCCTGGAGCGGGTACAACTGGTACCAGGGCAACTATCGCAGCGTGATCCAGGTCAACACGGACCTGCCCATCTACATCGACCGCGCCATCGACCTGGCATGCCACGAGGGGTACCCGGGACACCACGTGTACAACGCGCTGCTCGAGAAGCACCTCGTGCGCGACCGCGGCTGGTCCGAGTTCTCGGTGTATGCCTTGTTCTCGCCGCAGTCGCTGATTGCCGAGGGGACGGCGAACTTCGGCATCGAGGTGGCGTTCTCGCCGGCCGACCGCATCACGTTCGAGAAGGACGTCCTCTTCCCGCTTGCGGGACTCGACGCCACGCGGGCGCAGGAGTACTACGACGTCCTGGCCCTGGTCGACAAGCTGTCCTACGCGGGCAACGAGGCGGCGCGCCGCTACCTGAACGGCGCGATCGATCGCGACGGCGCGGCCGCGTTCATCGAGCGCTACGCGATGTACACCCGCCCGCGCGCGGAGCAGCGCGTGCGCTTCATCGACCAGTACCGCAGCTACGTGATCAACTACAACCTGGGCAAGGACCTGATCCGCGCGTTCATCACCAAGCGCGCCGGCAAGGACGCCTCGGCCAACAGGCGCTGGACGGAGTTCGCGGCGCTGCTGTCGTCCCCGCGCCTGCCGTCCGGCTTGAAATGAAGGCGGCCACGAAGATCACGAAGGACGCGAAGGCAATTGATCAAAATAACTTCGTGCTCTTCGTGTGCTTCGTGGCTGATTTGTGATGCGCGTCATTGAGATCTCTTCGTTCGGTCCACCCGAGGTCCTACGGGTGGCGGAGCGGCCGGACCCCGTGCCGGGCGCGGGCGAAGTCCTGATCGAGGTGGCGGCCGCCGGCGTGAACCGGCCCGACGTGCTGCAACGGCTGGGGAAGTATCCGCCGCCCCCGGGCGCATCGGATATCCCGGGGTTGGAGGTCGCCGGCACCGTGCGCGGCGTCGGCGCCGGCGTCACCGCGTGGCACGAGGGTGACGCCGTGTGCGCGCTCGTCTCCGGCGGCGGGTATGCGGAGCGCGTGGCCGTGCCGCAGGAGCAATGCCTGCCGGTGCCGCACGGCCTCTCCATGGTCGCCGCCGCCGCCATCCCCGAGACGTTCTTCACCGTGTGGACCAACGTGTTCGACCGCGGCCGCCTGCAGGCGGGGGAGTCGATCCTCGTTCACGGCGGGACCAGTGGCATCGGCACGACCGCCATTCAGCTGGCCCGGGCCTTTGGCGCGCGCGTGTTCACGACGGCCGGCAGTGACGCCAAGTGCGAGGCGGCCCGCGCGCTGGGCGCGGAACTCGCTTTCAACTACCGCACCACCGAGTGGGTGGCCGCGGCGACGGAGGCCACCGGAGGGCGGGGCGTCGATTTGGTCCTCGACATGGTGGGCGGCGAGTACATCGCCCGCAATCTCGGCCTGCTGGCTGTGGATGGCCGGCTCGTGCAGATTGCGTTCCTCAAGAGCCCCAAGGCGGAGATTGACTTCTCGATCCTCATGCGCAAGCGCGCCTGGATCACGGGATCGACGTTGCGCCCGCGCACGCCGGTGGAGAAGGGGGCCATTGCCGCCTCCCTGCGCGCCCGCGTCTGGCCGCTGCTCGAGGCCGGCACGGTGGCGCCGGTGATTCACCAGGTCTTTCCCCTCGCGAAGGCGGCCGAGGCGCACCGGGTGATGGAAGCCGGCACGCACATCGGAAAGCTGTACTGGATGTCCGCCTCCGCTCTTAGCCACGCGGGCGAGCTACGGCGAGATCGCCTCTTCACCCCGCAATTCTTCCTCTGGTGCGGGTTCGCCTTCACCGTGTTCATGTCGGCCTTCCAGCTCCTGCCGACGGCCCCGTTCCATATCCTCGCGCTGGGCGGCTCTGGCGGCGAGGCCGGGCTCTTCCTCGGCTTCCTTACCTACGCGTCGGCCGTGTCCGCGCCGATCACGGGCACCATCAGCGACAGGATTGGCAAGCGCCGCATCCTGCTCGTCGCGAGCCTTGCCATCACGGTGTTCTCGCTGCTCTACGCGGTGGCCCCCAGCTATCAGCTGATCCTGGGCCTGGTGCTGGTCCACGGCGTCTTCTGGTCGGGACTGCTGTCGGCGTCCAATGCCTACGTGATCGACATCGTGCCCGTGTCGCGCCGGGCCGAGGGGCTCGGCTACGCGGGTTTCGCCAGCATCCTGGCGATCAGCGTCGCGCCGACCATCGGCCTGTGGGTCTTCGACACGGGCGGGTGGCCCCTGTTGTGTCTCGAGTCGGCCGTGCTCAACGTGATCATGGCGGTGATCGCGTGGCGGCTGCCGCCGGACACGCCGAGGGCGCGGGGACCGCTCTCCCTGAGACCCTCGGACCTGGTCGAGTGGCGCGTGATCGTCGGCGCGGTCACGCTGTTCCTCTATTCCTTCAGCTACGGCGGCATCACCAGTTTCGTCGCGGTCTACGCCGAGCAGGCCGGCGTCCGGCCGCGGGCGCTCTACTTCGCGGTGTTCTCTGCGGCCATCGTCATCACCCGGCCGTTCATCGGCCGCTATGCGGACAAGGTGGGCCACGCGCGGGTCATCGTCCCGTGCCTGGCGGCGATCGTGCTGGGCGTCGGCCTGCTGTCCATCGCCACCACGCGGACCGGGTTCATCGCGTCGGGGATCCTGTTCGGCATCGGTTTCGGCTCGGCCTATCCGATCTTCGTCGCGCACCTGATGCATCACGTGGCGGACCATCGCCGGGGCGCGACGTTCGGCGCGATCATCGGCGCGTTCGACACGGGCATCGGCACGGGTCGATCGCGGTGGGCTGGATTGGCGAGCACTACGGCTTTCCACGCGTGTACGCCACCGCGGCGGCGCTGTCGGTCCTGTCGATCCGTACTTCCTGTGGATGGAACGAAGGCAGTGGACGGCCGCGGTGTCCCCGCGAACGGCCTAGCGGGTCGGGCCCTTCACCACCGAAATCGAAATACCGTCGATGTACTGCCGCACGATTGGTACGACAATCGATTCGAGCCGCCCGTCGCCCGCGAGCGCCGCGTTGAACGCGCGGGCCCCTCGTGCGTTCGCGTCTCCCGGTTCCTCGTCGAGCACCGCGCCGTTGCGAACGACGTTGTCGGCCACGATCACGGTGCCGGGACGCGAGAGTTGGAGCCCCAGCTCGAGGTAGGCCGGGTAGCCCGGCTTGTCGGCATCGATGAAGATGAAGTCGAAGGCCGGCTCTCCCGCGGCGACGAGCGCGCGGAGGGTGTCCGCGGCCGGCCCCACGCGGATGTCGATCGCGACACCCGTCACCGCGCCGTCGAGATTCTTGCGTGCGACGTCCGCGTGCTTCGCGTCGAGTTCGAGCGTCACGATGAGGCCGCCCTCCGGCAGCCCGCGAGCCAGCCACGCTGTGCTGTAGCCGCCGAGGGTGCCGATCTCCAGCACCCGCCGCGCCCCGCTGATTGAGACGAGGAGCGAGAGCAGCTTGCCCTCGGTCGGGGAGACGTTGATCGCCGGAAGGCCCGCGGCCTGCGAGGCGGCGAGGCCGCGCGCCATGCCGGCGTCCGGCGGCACGAACAGCGCCTCGATGTAGTCGTCGATCCGCTCGAGCAACGTGGGCGTGTCGGCCATGTCAGCGCGTGACCTCGAGGCGATGGATGTCGCCGACGACGACGCTGTAGGAAAAGGCGCCGATGAGCGCGACGACCGCGATGTAGACGAGGGGGCCAATGAAGGTGCCGGTGGCCTGGTAGGCAAAGCCGATTACGAGCGGCGTCACGATGCCGGCCAGGTTGGCGCTGAAGTTGAAGATGCCGGCGGTGAGCCCGATCAGCTCCTTCGGCGCGACGTCCGACACGACCGTCCAGCCGAGGTTCGTCATGCCCTGGCCGAAGAAGGCCAGCGACATGATGGCGATCACGATCGCATTCGAGTCGGTGGGGACGTAGTTGGCCGCCACGATGGTCGACGCGAGCAGCATTCCGCTGACGATCGGCAGCTTCCTCGCCAGGTTCGCCGACCCGGTTCGCTGCAGGAGCCGGTCGGAGATCTGGCCCGCCACCAGCACGCCCACCGATGCGCCAATGTAGGGGAGCATCGTCATCATCCCCGCGTTCAGGAAGTCCATGTGGCGCGCGGTGACGAGGTAGGTCGGAAACCAAGTGACGAAGAACACCTGGGTCGAGTTGCCGCCGAACTGGCCGATGGAGGCGCCGATGATCTGCCGGTGCCGGAGCAGGAGCCCGATGTCGCGCCAGCTGAAGGCCAGGCGCGCCCCCTTGAACTCGCCGCCCCCGCCGGCCTCGATGTGGGCGAGCTCCGCGGCGTTCACGGTGACACTCTGGCTGGGCTCGCGGTACATCCACCAGAACACCGCCCCCAGCACGATGCCGAAGCCGCCGACGACGAAGAAGAGGCCGCGCCAGCCGAACTGCGCGGTGAGCCAGAAGAGCGGGACGCTCAGAAACGCGATGCCGGCATACTGGCCCACCGAATAGATCGAATTGGCGCGGGCGCGTTCGCTCTGGGGGAACCACGTGGCCAGGATGCGGCTGTTGGCCGGAAAACACGGGGCTTCGAACGTCCCCACGCCGATTCGCGCGAGCACCAGCGCAGGCAGGCTGCCCACGAGGCCCATCATCGCGGTGAAGGCCGACCACATCGTCAGCGACAGGGTGTAGGTCACGCGATTGCCGAACTTGTCGAGGAAGATCCCGCCCGGAATCTGGAGAAGGGCGTAGCTCCAGGAGAAGGCGGAGAACACGATGCCCAGTTTGGGCAGGGGGAAGAGGGTGAGCTCGCGCATGAGGTGCGGCGCCGCGATGCCCAGCACCGTGCGATCGAGGTAGTTGACCATCGTCGCCACCGCGACGAGGGCGAGGATGGGAAACCAGCGGACGCGCGTTCGGGAGGGGTGGCTCATAGCGACCGCGGCGGATCGCCGTCGTACTGCACGGGAATGCGGATGCGCATCGCCCGTTCCTGGTCAGCTCTTCGGCCACTTCAGCGGACAGGCCGGCGACGCGGCCGATGATGAAGAGCAGGCGGCCGAAGACCGGTGGAAACCCCATGTTGTACAGCACCGCCGCGAGCGCGCCGTCCACGTTGATGGGCAAAGGCTCGATGGTCTGCCGCACGACAGCCTCGAGGGCTTCCATGAAGGCGATGCCGTCTCCCGCCAGGCCGTGCTTCCTCGCGAGATCGAACAGGACCGGCGTGCGCGGGTCTCGGCTGTGCACGCGGTGACCGAGGCCGGCCACTCGTCGGCCCGCCGCCCGCGATTCCGCCGCGACCAGGCGCGCGCTTTCGGCGATGGAGATCGACTCCCGTGTCGCACGCTCGACGCCGGCGGCAATCATCTCCATGCAGCCCATGCCCGCGCCGCCGTGCTCGTCTCCCACGGCCAGGATGCCGGCGGCGACGGCGGAGGACACCGATTGACGGTTGCCCGACAACGCCAGCCGAGCGGTCGCGCAGGACGGCGCGCCCGAGCCATGGTCGGCCACGCTCGAGAGGATCGCGTCCAGCATCGCGCGTTCCCCGGCCGTCGGCAGACGGCCTGTATGCAGCAGGTGGATTGTGTCCGTGAAGGTCCGTTCCGTCATCAGGGCCGTGACGTCGTAGCCACGAATCCTGATTTCGCCGTCCCGAGCTTCAACGATGCCTGTGCGCCACGGTTCCATAAGGGCTCATCTTCTCATGCGTGATGAACGGCCTAACGCGTTCGCGGCAACGCGAAGGCCGTGATGCTGTCGTCGGTGATTGGCGACTCGAGGAGCCGCCTCCCGTCGACGTGACCACGCGGTACTGCCGGCCGTCCACCCCGAGATACGTGCTGGGCACGGTGTGGGCCGCGGCGCCGAGCTTCACGGTCCACAGCTCGCGCCCGTTTCGCGCGTCGAAGGCGCGGAACCTGCTGTCGTCGGTCGCGCCGATGAACACCAGGCCGCCGGCCGTGGCGATCGGACCGCCGTTACCGGGTCGTCCCGTCTTCTGTTTGTCGGGCGGAAGGCTGTCGGTCACGCCCAGCGGCACGCGCCACGCGAATTCGCCCGTGTTGACGTTCACCGCCGTCAGCTGTCCCCACGGCGGTTGCTGGCACATCATGTTCGTGGCGGCGTCCTTGAAGCGGCCGCCCCCGGGCATGTCGCGGTACGGATTGTTCGCGCCGCTGCTCCCGTAGCCATTGCCTCGGCC
>CAWIWS010000025.1:0-8473 GCA_963839865.1 uncultured Acidobacteriota bacterium | reverse complement strand
GGACAGCGCATCCGCGGCAGCCCCTACGAGCGTACTCTCAATCGCCGC
The DNA here is from genome assembly GCA_963839865.1 of uncultured Acidobacteriota bacterium. GTDB lineage: Bacteria > Acidobacteriota > Vicinamibacteria > Vicinamibacterales > UBA2999 > 12-FULL-67-14b. The sequence continues at coordinate 8,425 of CAWIWS010000025.1, read as the reverse complement.
CAGGGACTGAATCACCTGATCCCGCGCGTCGCCACGCGCGCGCACGGCTTCAGGCCGCATCGCATCGAGGGCCCGCACCGCCACGTCGAGTGCGGGACCGATGGCGGCACCCGCCTGGTCGCTGCCCCGCAGGACGGTGAGCCTCGCGAGCACGCCCTCAATCTGCGATGCCAGGGACCGGCGCGACCGGCCGCTGCCCTGCACCGGCTCTTCCACGTCGGGACCGCCCGCGGCGTCCGGCGTGACCGACGCGATGCCGAGGGCCCGTCGCCAGTCGTCGAAGGCGTCGAGGACATCGGCGTTGCAGAAGTCGATGCGCACAGGGCGCCTGCGCGGCCCCTGGCGATAGTAGCGTTCGAAGTAGCGATCGATCCCGGCCTCGGCGACCTTGAGCGGAATCCCCTGAGCCGCCCATCCCAGCACCAGCTCGAAGGCCGGTCCGGTGATGCGAATCAGGTGGCCGTCGTTCTTGCGGCAGAGGAACGCTTCGATCTCGCGGCAGTAGGCTTCGGCATCGCTCACTGACGGCGTTCCCACACCAGGCGCAGGCCTTGCAGCGTCAATTCGGTGTCGACATGGTCGATCACGGACGTCTCGAGCGCCACGCCCACCGCGAGGCCGCCCGTGGCCACGACGATCGCCTCGCCGCCCAGTTCCGCCTTGATGCGGCGGACCAGCCCCTCGACCATGTCCACGTAGCCCCAGAACAGGCCCGACTGCATCGAGGCCACCGTGTTGGTGCCGATCACGTGCGCGGGTTTCTTGACGTCGATGCGCGGCAGGCGCGCCGCGCGTTGAAACAGGGCGTCGGCGGAGATCTGCGGGCCCGGGCAGATCACGCCGCCGAGATACTCGCCCTTCGCGGAAATGGCGTCAAAGGTGGTGGCGGTGCCGAAATCCACGACGATGATCGGCACGCCCCGCCCGTACGACTCAACGGCGGCGATGCCGTTGACGACACGGTCGGCCCCCACTTCGGCCGGGTTGTCGTAGAGGATCGGCATGCCGCCGTTCACGGCGGGCTCGAACATCAGCGGCGTCCGCTGGAAGTACTTCACGGCCATGGCCTGCAACGTGCCTGTAAGCGGCGGCACGACTGACGCGATCACGATGCCCGTAATGGTCTCGAGGCTCACGTGATGGTGATCGCACAGGTCCGTGACGAGGATACCGAGCTCGTCGGCCGTCCGCTCGCGGATCGTCGTGAGGCGCCAGCTGTGCACCAGCTCTGTGCCCTGGAACACGCCAATCACGATGTTGGTGTTGCCGACGTCAATGGCGAGCAGCATGTTTGTTCAGCCGATGAGCCAGCGTAATTCGCCGGCGATGATGCGTTCCACTCCGCCGGGCGTCTTCACCAGGAGGGCGCCCGATTCGTCGATGCCCGCGGTGGTCCCGCGCTGGAGGCCGGCGGCCGCGTCCCACTCGACGCTCGTGCCGGCGGCCGAAGGCGCCGCCGTCCGCCACGCTTGCAGGATACCACCGGGGTCCCGATCGAGGCGCGCCAGGCTGTCCATCAGCGCGGCCATCACCTCGGCCAGCAACGCTCCCCGATCGACGGTGCGCCCGAGCTCCCCTTCGAGCGACGTCGCGCGCGGCGCCACGTCGGGCGAATACGCGGCCGACAGGACGTTGATGCCCACGCCGATCACCACGGCCTGGTGAGGCGTGCCGATCGCGCTCCCCTCCGACAGGATGCCCGCCAGCTTGCGGCGCCCCACGAGCAGGTCGTTCGGCCATTTCAAGTCAGCGGCGAGACCCGTCGCCGCCTCGACGCCGGCCCGCACGCCGACGCCCGCCGCCAGGGTGATGAGCGGCAGGAGCTCGAGCGATTTGGTCGGCGGTCTCCACACCATCGAGAGGTACAACCCGGCGCCGGGTGGCGACTCCCACGTGTGGCCCCGCCGGCCGCGGCCCGTGGTTTGCGTATCCGCCACGACGACGACCCCGCTCGACGCGCCCTCGCCGACACGCACCATCGCCACGTCCATGGTCGACGGCACCGAAGGATACCAATGGAGATCGAGACGGAGGTCCGGACGCCTGAGGCGCAGGGCGTCGAGCGGCGCCTCGAGGTCGGGCGGCAGCAGCATGTCAGAGCGCTTCGAGTTCGAAGCTCAGGTCGGCGGCCGGCGCCGAATGCGTCAGGGCGCCCACCGACACGAAGTCGGCGCCAGTGGTCGAGAGTTCCGGGATCCGCTCGAGCGTGACCCCACCGGAGATCTCGACCTGCGCGCGGCCCGCGATGCGGCGCATCGCTTCGCGGATGTCGTAGGTCGTGAAGTTGTCGAGCAGGATGCGCGGCACGCCGGCCTTGATCGCGGCGTCCACTTCCTCGAGCGTCTCGACCTCGCATTCGACCGGCAGCCCCTTCGCCGCGGCGAGCGCGCGATCGACAGAGGCCGCGACCCCTCCCGCCAGGCGCTTGTGGTTGTCCTTGATCAGGATGCCGTCATCGAGCCGCTGGCGATGGTTCGTCCCGCCCCCGCAGCGCACCGCGTACTTCTCGATGTCCCGGAACGTCGGGACCGTCTTCCGCGTGTCGAGGACGGTGATGCGTCCCGCGGCGGCATCGACGTACCGCGACGTCAACGTCGCGATCCCCGAGAGGCGCTGGAGAAAGTTGAGGGCCGTCCGCTCGGCGGCGAGCAGCGCGCGCGCGTCGCCGGTGACCTCGGCGACCGTGTCCCCCGCCTCCACGTGCGACCCATCGCCCCACCGGACCTGGAAGGCCACGCCGGCGTCCACCTGCCGAAACACCTCGGCCGCGATGTCCAGGCCGGCGACGACGAGGGGCGACTTGGCGATGATGAGACCGCGCGCGCGTTGGCCCGCGGCCACGGTCGCCGCGCTCGTGGCGTCGCCCGCGCCCACGTCCTCGGCGAGGGCGCGCCGCACGAGATCCCGATACGCCTCAGGCGGCAGCGGGGTCAGTGCCATTACGCCTCCACGGGCTTGAGCGTGATCTGCGCGCCGAACGCGGACGCGTCAGCCGACGCCTCGAGCGAGAGCGCCTCGGTGCGGCAGGCCGCCTTCAGGTCGCGCTCCACCAGGCGCAACGCGCCGATCACCTCCACGGAGTCGACGAAGCGCACCGACAGCACCGGCGTGCCCACCGACACCTTGTTCTCGGTCTTGGCCTTCCGGATCGTGCCGAGCGCCACCGACAGGCTCACGCTCGCCTGCTGGGCCGCCGCATCCGCGCCGGCCACGGCCAGCACTTCGGGTCGCGTGGGCCAGGCGGCCCGATGGACCGAGCCCGGCCGCGACCACGACCACACCTCTTCACACGTGAACGCGAGGTAGGGCGCGAGGAGGCGCAGCAGGACCGACAGCGCGGCGCGCATCGCCACCGCGGCCGACGCCGCGCCCGCTGGCCCGAAGTCCCCGTACCGGCGCGACTTCGCGGCCTCGACGTAGTTGTCGCAGAAGTCCCAGAAGAACCCTTCGATCTTCGCGAGCGCCCGCGCGTACTCGTACTGCTCGAGTTCCGCGGTGGCCTCGTCCACGAGCGCCGCCAGCGCGGTGAGCATCCCCTTGTCCAGCGCCTCGGTCACCGGTCCGTCGGGCTGCTCGCCGCTCAGCACGAACTTCGACAGGTTGAGGAGCTTCATGGCCAGCTTGCGGCCAATCTTCATCTGGCCCACGTCAAAGGCGGTGTCCACGCCCGGCCCTCCGCGCGCCGCCCAGTAACGGACGCCGTCGGAACCGTACTCCTGCAGCATCCCGAGCGGGGTCACGACGTTCCCCTTGGACTTCGACATCTTCTTCCGGTCGGGATCGAGGACCCAGCCGGAGATCGCCGCGTGGAACCACGGCAACGAATCGTTCTCGAAGTGCGCGCGCAATACCGATGAGAAGAGCCACGTGCGGATGATGTCGTGCGCCTGCGGCCGCAGGTCCATCGGGAACGTGCGCGCGAAGATGTCCGGATCCGACTCCCACTGCGTGACGATCTGCGGCGAGATCGACGACGTCGCCCAGGTGTCCATCACGTCCGGATCGCCGACGAACCCGCCGGGTTGCCCGCGCTGCGCGCTGGTGTACCCGTCCGGCACGTCGGTCGAGGGGTCCACCGGCAGCCGCGCTTCGGGCGGGGCGATCGGACGGGTGTAGTCGATGCCGCCGTCGGCGCGCACCGGGTACCACACCGGGAACGGCACGCCGAAGAAGCGCTGGCGGCTGATGCACCAGTCCCCGTTGAGGCCGTTGACCCAGTTCTCGTACCGCGCACGCATGTATTCCGGGTGCCACTGCATCTGCCGGCCGCGCTCGACGAACTGCTCGCGGTAGTCGATGGTCTTGATGAACCACTGCCGGCTCGTGATGATCTCGAGCGGACGGTCGCCCTTCTCGTAGAACTTCACGTTGTGCGTGATCGGCTTCGGCTCGCCCTGCAGGTCGCCGCTCTCCTTGAGGAGCTCGGCGATCTTCGCCTGCGCCTTCTTCGCGGACAGACCCGCGAGCTGGTCGTAGGCCAGCTGCGCGCGGGCGGCGTCCGTGGACTCCCATCCCGGCGCGCCCCAGGCCACCGAACCGAGCGTCCCATTCGGCTGGACGATGGCGCGGACGGGGAGCTTCAGCTCGCGCCACCACGTCACGTCGGTGATGTCGCCGAAGGTGCAGATCATCGCGATGCCGCTGCCCTTTTCGGGATCGGCCAGCGCGTGCGCGAGAACGGGCACGCGCACGCCGAAGAGCGGCGTCACGACCTCCGTGCCGAAGAGCGGCTTGTACCGCTCATCGTCCGGATGCGCGACGAGCGCCACGCACGCGGGAATCAACTCTGGCCGCGTCGTCTCGATGGCGACGAATCCGTCGCCCGCGACCTTCGCGAAGTGGATGCGGTGAAATGCGCCCGGCTGCTCGCGGTCCTCGAGCTCGGCTTGCGCGACGGCGGTCCGGAAATCCACGTCCCACAACGTCGGGGCCTCGACCTGGTAGGCGAGGCCGCGCGTGAGCAGGCGCAGGAACATCATTTGCGACACGCGCTGCGCGGGCTTGCCGATCGTGGCGTAGGTCATCGACCAGTCCACCGACAGGCCGAGGTACCGCCACAAGTGTTCGAACGCCTTTTCGTCCTCGACGGTGAGCTTGGTGCAGAGTTCGATGAAGTTCGGGCGCGACACCGAGATGGCGTGCTTCTCCGGCTTCTCGGGCGCCACGAAGGACGGGTCGTACGGCAGCGAGGGATCGCATCGCACGCCGAAGTAGTTCTGCACCCGGCGCTCGGTCGGCAGGCCGTTGTCGTCCCACCCCATCGGGTAGAAGACCTCCTTGCCGCGCATCCGCTGGAAGCGCGCGATGATGTCGGTGTGCGTGTAGGAAAAGACATGGCCGACGTGCAGCGAGCCGCTCACCGTGGGCGGCGGCGTGTCGATGGCGTACACCTCGGCCCGGGGGCGCGTGCGATCGAATCGGTACGTCCCTTCGCGCTCCCAACGCGCGGTCAGCGCCTCTTCAAGGCCTTCGAGGGCGGGCTTTTCCGGAACAGGCATATCTCTCCATGGTGGAATGGCGGACGGCAGCAGGCCGACGGCGCTGCCCTTAGGATTCGCGTTCCGCTTGCGCTTTGACGCGGGCGATTTCTTCCCGCACGAGGCGCTCGGACGTCTCGGAGACCAGGCCCCGGATCGTGTCGCGCATCGTCGTCGTCATCGCCGCGCGCAGTTGCTCGCCGAACAAGCCCGCCGCCAGCCGATCGGCCACCTGGGACGCGATCTGATCGAGCATCGCCGGAGTGATTTCCGGGGCCGGGACCTGGACCACCATGGGGGCAGTCGGCGGCGGGGCCGCGACCTCGTGGACGGGCAGCGGCTCGCCCTGCTCGAAAGCCAGGAGCTCCTCGAACGCATCCGCCATACGCGGCGATGGCGCAGGCGGCGGGGCCGCGTCGGCCATGGGGGCCATGAACACGGGCACGGGGAGCGGCGACGGCTCGGGTGCCTGAACAATGGGCTCGGCCGTAACTTCGTCCGTAACTTGGGCCGCGACGTCCGCCGCAACTTCCGCCGGCGCCATGACCTGCGGAGGCTGAACCGGGGGCGCGGCGATTGGCGCGGGCTCGACCGGCGGTGCAACCTGCGGCGCAGCGGCGGGCTGGGCGTGCTCGCCCATGGCTTCGGCGATCTCGTCGAGCATGTCGGTGTGGGCGGTGGATACGGGTGGTTCCGGCAAGGAGATGGAGCCGACCTCGTCGATCTCCGCCGCCATCTGCTGGCGGGCCTCGACGGCCGCGGGCACGCGGGCCTCGATCCCGAAGTCGAAGTCGAGGTCGGCGATCGGCTCGGCGCCGCTGTCGCGGGCGGGCAGGTCCACGTCGTGGATGCCCATCTCCGCGGCCAGCGACTGCCGCTCATCCCGGCGCTCGGCGGCGGCCTTGTCGTCCGCGGCGAACCACTCGTCATCAACCTCGAAGACCGCATTGGCGGGCGGGTCCTCGGGTCGGGTAGCCGGGCGCCGTCCGGGCGACCGCGGATCGACGGTGTCGGTACGCCCAGGCGGCGGCGAAAGGTGGTGGGGACCGCGCTTCTCTCCGTCGGGACGGCCGGCGAGGTGCTGGTCGAGGGAATCGAACGCGGCGTCCAGCGTATCGAGGTAGTCCTCGCGGCCCGCCTCGTGCGCCGACCCTTCGACAGATTCGAGCATTGGGCTCGAGTCCGGTCTCGGCGCGCAGTTCGTCCCACGACGCAGGCTCCGGGCGCGGGGCCGGGGGCGGCGTTGGTGAAGCGGGCTTGGCGGGCTGCGTCCGCTGCTGCGGGCGCGACGGCGTGGGCGGCGCCTTGCGGTCACGCGCGTCCTTCGGCGTGTCGGCAGACGTCACCAGCCGCCCCCCCGCGGGGGGCGTGGGTCGGGCCTCCCGTTTCAGGCCCAGCAGCTCTTTGACGCGGCTAATCACAGTGGCTGGCTCAAATGGTTTCTCGAGTATTCCGCTGGCGCCGCACGCCGTCACGCGCGCGGCATCCACCGATTCAAACGCGCCGGTCAGGAGCAGGACCGGCACATCCTTCAGGGCCGGCTGGCTCCGCACGAAGCGGGCGACCTCGAATCCGTCGACCCCGGACATCGTCGTCCCGGCCAGCACGATATCCGGCCGCTGGGCCGCGATGCGGTCGATCGCCTGCTGCCCGTCCGACACCGTGACGACGCGGAAGTCCTCGTCCGCGAAGGTCAGGGCGATCACGCGCTGAATCGTAATGCTCTCGTCAGCGAGCAAAAGGATGCGCATGACCCTGGCTACTCACCACTATCGGCCGCCCGGGGCGCCGTCAACAGCTTCAGACCGGCTCCACGCGCGCGCGCGCGTTGGCCGTGATGTAGTCGACGATGCTCTGCATGGGCGTACCCGGGATAAAGATGCCCCGAATCCCCATCGCGTTCAACTTGGGCAGGTCCACGTCGGGGATGATGCCCCCGATGACGACCTGCACGTCGTCGAGGCCTTTCTCCTTGAGCAGGGCCATCACCCGCGGGCAGATGTGCATGTGCGCGCCCGACAGGATCGACAGGCCGATGACGTCGGCATCCTCCTGGAGCGCCGCGGACACGATCATCTCGGGGGTCTGGCGCAGGCCCGTGTAGATCACTTCCATGCCCGCGTCCCGCAGCGCCCGCGCGATCACCTTGGCCCCGCGGTCGTGGCCGTCGAGGCCGGGCTTGGCGATCACCACTCGAATCTTCTGACTCATAAGTTCAACCGATCACGCCGTCACTAGATGACGGGCACTTCCTCGTATTCGCCCCACACGTCGCGCAGGGCGTCGCACATCTCGCCCACCGTCGCATAGGCGCGCACGCACTCCAGGAGCGGCACCATCGTGTTGCCCGTGCCCCGGGCCACCGCCTGCAGGTCGTCCAGCGCGCGGCGGACACGATCGTTGTCGCGCGTCTTCTTGAGCTCCGCCAGTCGCGCCAGCTGCGTCTCCGACGCCTGGTCGTCGATGTAGAGAATCTCGATCGGCTTCTCGTCGGTCTGGATGAAATCGTTCACGCCGACGATGACCTTGTCGCGCCGCTCGACGGCCTGCTGGAACTGGTAGGACGCCTCGGCGATTTCCGTCTGCGGGTAGCCGCGTTCGATGGCCTCGACCATGCCGCCCATGCGGTCGATGGTCTCCCAGTACTGGAGGGCGCCGAGCTCCATGTCGCGCGTCAGCTTCTCGATGAAATACGAGCCGCCCAGCGGGTCGACGACGTTGGTGACGCCGCTCTCGTGCGCGATGATCTGCTGCGTCCGGAGGGCGATGGTCGCCGTCTCCTTCGTCGGCAGCGCGAGCGCCTCGTCCAGCGAGTTGGTATGCAGGGAATTGGTGCCGCCGAGCACCGCCGCCAGGGCCTGCAGCGCCGTGCGGACAACGTTGTTGTAGGGCTGCTGCGCCGTCAGCGACACGCCGGCCGTCTGGGTATGGAACCGGAGCGCCCAGGA
>CAWIWS010000024.1:0-73082 GCA_963839865.1 uncultured Acidobacteriota bacterium | reverse complement strand
GGGCTACGTGACCGCGACGCGCCGCGGCACTGGCGCGGGCAGCTTCGGCACGGTGATCGTCAGGACACCGTCGGTCAGGTCGGCGGCGACGGCCGCGGCGTCAACGGCTTGCGGCAGGGCGAAGGTCCGGCAGAACTCACCGTGTCCGCGTTCCACCTGGTGGTACTGCTCGCACGACACGCGGGCATCGCGCCGGCCTTGCAGCGTGAGCCGCCCGTCGTGCACTTCGATCTTGATTTGATCGCGATTCAGGCCGGGCAATTCCGCCGTGAAGATGAAGGCGGTCGCCGTCTCGCAGAGGTCCACGGCCGGTGCCCATTCCTGCGGCGAACTGGCCGACAGGCGCTCCAGGCGGTACTGGATGCTGATCAGGTCGCGAAAGGGGTCCCAACGCGCAAACGCCACAACGGGAGGATCGTAGCACGGCCACGCGCATCTGGTCGGGAGCGGGGCGGCTATGGTAAACTCGCGAGGTTCTACTAACTGATTTCAAAGGGTTTATGGCTGATAACCTCCTCGCCACGCAGCTCCGCAAGGGCATGATCGTCAAGATCGAAAAGGAGCTGTACCGGATTTTCGATCGTCAACACGTCACGCCCGGAAACCTCCGGGGTTTCGTGCGCGTCAAGATGCGCAACCTCCGCACGGGGACGATGGCCGAAGAGAAGTTCCGGTCCGAAGACATCGTCGAACGCGCTACCCTCGAAGAGAAGGAGATGCAGTATCTCTACAACGACGGGGAGGGCTACCACTTCATGGACACCGAGACCTACGACCAGATCCACCTGTCGGCGGAGATCCTGGGCGACAACACGGGGTTTCTGAAGGCGGAAATGAAGATCAAGGTCGAGTTCTACGGCGAGGCGCCCGTGGGCATCGAGCTGCCGGTGACGGTGGACCTTAAGGTCACCGAAACCATGCCCGGCATCAAGGGGGCGACGGCGACGAACCAGACCAAGCCCGCCACGCTGGAAACCGGCATGGTCATCCAGGTCCCGCCCTTCATCTGCGAAGGCGATGTGATCCGCATCAACACCGAAACCGGCGAGTACCAGACGAGGGCATAGATGGACGTCGTTCGGACGCCGGCGGCGGGCTGGATCGAAGTCATCGTCGGGAGCATGTTCAGCGGGAAGAGCGAGGAGCTCATCCGCCGGCTGCGCCGCGCGCAGATCGCCCGCCAGCGGGTGCAGATCTTCAAGCCGGCGGTGGACACCCGCTATTCCGAGGATCACATCGTCTCGCATAGCGAGCTGCGGATCCCGTCGGACAGCGCGGCCACGGCGGAGGAACTCCAGGCGAAGGTGCGGCCGGATACCGAGGTCATCGGCATCGACGAGGGTCAGTTCTTCGACGCCGGCCTGCCGGCCGCCGCCACGGCGCTCGCCGCGCGAGGCGTCCGCGTGATCATCGCGGGCCTCGACCAGGACTACCTGGGCAAGCCCTTCGAGCCGATGCCGCAGTTGCTGGCCATCGCGGAGTTCATCACCAAGACCCGCGCCATCTGCATGGTGTGCGGCAATCCCGCCAACCACACGCAACGCCTGGTGCACAGCCAGGACCGCGTGCTGCTGGGCGCGCAGGGCACCTACGAGGCCCGGTGCCGGCGCTGCTTCGACCCGACCTTGTCGCGCGAGCGACGACCCCGCCCGCGACGCCGGCCGCGAGACGCGATGAGCACGGAGGAGCTTGCCGGATTCTTGCGGCAGGCCCTCCTGGCGCTCGGTGCGCTCTTCGTCATCGTCGACCTCCGGGTCGGCTGGGATCTCGCGAGGTGGCTGCGGCTGCGCCGGCAGGCGATGGTGGTGTGGGCCGCGCCGCGTCCGCCCTTCTACGCCATCAACCTCGCCATCGGCGTGATGCTCGGCATCCTCCTGTTCGTCACCGTGTTCGTGGTGCCGCGTCCCGCGGCCTCGGTCTTCGGCGTGGCGATGATGTTCGGCTACTACGGGTACCTGCTGCCGCTGTCCACGCGCATCCGCCGCGGCCTCTACGAGGACGGCATCTGGACCGACAGCGGGCTTCATGCGGTATCGGGACATGAGCGGTGTCGCGTGGAAGGCGGGCGAGTCCACGCTGATCCTCGCGTCGCGCAAGTCGGCCACCGCGCGCCGCCTCGAGGTGCCGGGGCCCTGCCTGGGCGAGGTCCGGCACATCCTCCGGGACAAGATCCGCAGCCATGCCCTGGCGACCGACGAAGAGCCGGGCCTCCACCTCGGCAACAGGGACTCGCCGCGAATCCGTCTGAATAGATAGATCGGGCTATTTTCTCCGGCGCGGGAATGCTCGAGCTTGCTCGCCGCTGCACCGAGCTTAAATAGACCCGATCATCGTTCGCGGCGGTCCACCCGATAGAAGGAGACGACGCATCATGGCTGCACGTCCCACCTGGAAGGGCTATCTCAAGGTCAGCCTCGTCACCATCCCGGTGCGGGTGTATCCGGCGACCGAGTCGAGCGCGACGCTCTCGTTCAACCAGCTCCACGGCGAGTGCCAGACCAAGATCCAGCAGAAGAAGTGGTGCCCGAAGTGCGAGCGCGAGGTCACCTCGGCCGAGCTGGTCAAGGGCTACGAGTTCGAGAAGGGCCGCTGGGTGGTCGTGGGCGATGAGGACATCGCCAAGGTCAAGACCGAGTCGACCAAGGTCATCAACCTGCTGCAGTTCACCGACCGACACGGCGATCGATCCGATGTACGTCGACAAGGCGTACTACCTCGCGCCCGAGGGGCCGATGGCGGCCGACGCCTACTCGGTGATGCGGGACGGCATGCAGGGCAAGGCGGGGATCGGCAAGGTGGCCATCCACGGGCGCGAGTACCTGGTGGCCGTCAAGCCGCACAAGCAGGGCCTGGTGATGTACACGCTGCACCATGCCGCCGAGATCCGCACCATCGATCAGATCGACGAGCTGCGCGAGGTCCGCGGCAAGGTCAACCCCGCGGAGATGAAGCTCGCCAAGCAGGTCATCGAGAGCATCGAGGGCGAGCTGAACCTCGCCGACTACAAGGACGAGTACCAGCAGGGGCTGCGGGCGATCATCGACGCGAAGATCGCGGGCGAGGAGATTGTCGCGCCCGAGGAAGCGGCGCCGCCCAAGGTCGTGGACCTGATGGAAGCGCTCCGCAAGAGCCTCGACCAGGTGAGTGCCGGCAAGAAGAAGACGGCGAAGGCCGACGACGCGGTGTCGGCGAAGAAGGTGGCCAACATCAAGTCGGTCGCAAGGAAACGCAAGGCGTCGTACAGGAGGCTCGAATGGCCAGGAAAGCCGTGTGGGGCAGCTACAAGACCAGGAAGTCGCCCAAAATGAAGAAGGCCGCCTGAGGGCGGCCTTTTTCGTGGCTAGAAGAGGAAGCCCAGCAGGCCCATCCCGTGGGCCGTGGGATCGCCCAGCCAGTCGGGCGGCGTCAGCCACACGAACGCGAGGATCGCGATCACCCAGATGTCGTAGGGCAGCGTGGCGCGCTCGTCGCGCCAGAAGAAGAACGCAGAACGCGCCAACGTGCCCGTCGGGCATCGGCAGCTTGTCGAGCGCCAGGTACGTGTAGTAGATCCGGTTCGCCACCGTCAGGACCGACAGCACCAGGATCACCCACAGCATGCCGGCCATGCGATCGGTGAAGGCGCCGATCATGAACAGCACGATGCGTTCGGGCCGCTCCATGAAGCCGACCTTGCACTTGTCGATGAGGCACTCGGCGCGCGCCCGCGCGTAGCTCGTCATGATCGAGAAGATCAGCGTCGAGCGTCGCGATGAGGACGTAGTCCTTCCGGCCCAGCCCGGCATACAGCCAGATGAGCCCGGTGAAGAGCGCGAGGTCCGAGAAGCGGTCGAGCGTCGAGTCCCAGAAGGCGCCGAACTCCGACTGCTTGCCGGTGATGTGCGCCACCTTGCCGTCGATGAAGTCGAAGATGTTGGCCACGATCATGATGACGCCGGCCAGCACGAAGCGATCTGTCGGCGAGCGCCCAGGCCGCGACCACGTTGATCAGCACGCCGATCAGGGTGAGGACGTTCGGGTGAATGCCGAGGGCCACCGACAGGTTGATGATGGCCCGGAGCGGAAACATGCAAACGGCGCCGATCGCGCCAGTGAAGGTCATAATGGAAGTCGGCCTAAGCGTAGCCGATGCCCATCCACAATCTCAAGGAACAGATCCAGCGCCTCCCGGAGCAGCCGGGCGTGTATCTCTACGCCAACGCGGCCGGCGAGACCATCTACGTGGGCAAGGCCCGGTCCCTCCGGGACCGGGTGCGCAGCTACCTGGGGGCCTATGGCAACAGCCCCAAGACCGACGCCCTGCTGGACGAGATCGCCGCCCTCGACGTCATCGTCACCGACTCGGTGGTGGAGGCCCTGGCGCTCGAGAACAACCTGATCAAGCAGCGGGCGCCCAAGTTCAACATCCTCCTGCGGGACGACAAGAACTACCCCTACCTCCAGCTGACCACCACCGAGGCGTTCCCGCGGGTGCTGGTCGCGCGGGCCGTGGAGCGCGACGGCAACGTCTATGCCGGGCCCTTCCTGCCGGCGAAGTTCGCCCGCCGGACGATGGCGCTCACGCACAAGATCTTCGGCATCCGCTCCTGCAACGAGGTGATCACGGGCCAGCGCGGACGGCCGTGCCTCGAGTACGACATCAAGCGGTGCCTGGCGCCGTGCGTTGAGGGCCTCTGCACGCCCGACGCGCTACGCGGAGGCCGTGGCCGACACGCGGTTGTTCCTCGAGGGCCGCAACGAGGAACTGGCCGAGCACCTCGAGGCGCGGATGAGCGACGCGGCCGCCGGGGAGCGCTTCGAGGAGGCCGCGCACCTGCGCGACGCGATGCGCACCGTGCACGCCCTTGGTGAGCGGCAGCAGAAGATGGCGTCGCACCGAGCTGGGCGACCGCGACGTGTTCGGCGTCAAGCTCGGGGCCGAAGGGCGCCGTCGTCCAGGTCTTCCTCGTCCGCGGCGGCCGGGTCGTAGACCGCGTGGAGTTCGTGTGGGATGCCGAGGACGGCGCGGCGTCGGAAGGCCGAGGTCGTCGAGGCCGCGGTGCAGCATGTCTACGCGGAGCAGACGCCGCCGCCCGAAGTGCACGTGCCGGTGGCGCTCGGCGAGCAGGACGTGCTGGAGGCGTGGCTCGGCGCGCGCGCGGCGCGACGGGTGCGGATTGTCGTGCCGCAACGTGGCGACAAGAAGGGCCTGATCGAACTCGCGCATCGGAACGCGGCGCTGTCCTACCGCACGCGCTTCGACGCCAACGCCACCGCCAACTACGACGCGCTCGAGACGCTCCAGTCCGCGCTGCGCCTGCGCGCGCCTGCCGCGCCGCATCGACTGCTTCGACATCTCGACCAACCAGGGCAGCGACACCGTGGCGTCGATGGTGGTGTGCGAGGAAGGACGGATGCGGCCGGGCGAGTACCGGAAGTTCCGGATCAAAGTGGGTCGAGGCGCAAGGGCCCGGTCTCGACTCCCGGCCCGAAGGCCGTTTCCTCGACGATTTCGCCGCGATGGAGCAGGTTGTCCGCCGGCGCTACGCGCGCGTGCTGGAGGCGGGCGGGCCGTTCCCGGACCTGATTGTCATCGACGGCGGCAAGGGCCAGCTGAACGCCGCGTACGCGGCGCTCGAGACGGTAGGGCTGTCGAACCTCGTGGCGGTCGGCCTCGCCAAGAAGGAAGAGCTCGTGTTCACGCGCGACAGCGCGGACCCCATGGCGCTCGACCCGCACGGCCCGGCGCTTCGACTCCTGCAGCGAATCCGGGACGAGGCGCACCGCTTCGCGATCACGTTCCACCGCCAGGCCCGCAAGCAGCGCGATTTGCGCTCGGAACTGGACGGCATCCGGGGCATTGGCGTCCGCCGCCGGAAGTTGCTCTTGACCAGATTCGGGAGCGTTTCCGGCGTGCGACGGGCCACGCGCGAAGAGCTCACGGCGGTGGTCGGCGCCGCGGCCGCGGATCAGGTTCTCGCGCACTTCGCCGCGAACCCGTGATATTTTGGTAAGTCCTTGGCTGGCTTGGATTTCACCCAGATTCTGATCGGTCTGTCCGTCCTCATCGCCTCGCTGTCGGTGCATGAGGCGGCACACGCGTGGGCGGCCGATCGCCTCGGCGATCCGACCGCGCGATTGCTCGGCCGGCTGTCGCTCAATCCCGCCGTGCACGTGGACCCGATCGGCACCCTGCTGTTTCCGCTCGTGGCCATGACCACCGGTCTCCCGCTGATTGGCTGGGCCAAGCCCGTGCCGGTCAACCCTCGCCATCTCAAGTCGCCCCGCCGCGATTTCGCGCTGATCGCCGCCGCGGGCCCCGCGAGCAACTTGGTCCTCGCGTTGCTGTGCGCCGGCGTGTTGGCCGTGCTGCCGGACATCCAGCCGGGCGACATCGCGGCGCGGGCGACGCTGACCGCGCCGATCCAAATGCTGCGCCTCGCGGTCTTCCTGAACGTGCTGCTCGCGGTGTTCAACATGTTGCCGGTGCCGCCCCTCGACGGCGGCAACGTCCTCATCGGGGTGCTGCCCGCGGCCGGCGCCGCACGTCGTCGAGCGGCTCCGCCCGTACGGCTTCCTGATTCTGTATGCTTTGATGCTGACCGGGGCGCTGCAGGTCATCGCGACGCCCATTCAATACTTCATCCTCGATTGGCTGCTGTGACGAAACAACGGGTTTTGTCGGGAATGCGCCCGACGGGCAAACTGCACCTCGGGCACCTCGTCGGCGCGCTCCAGAACTGGGTGGCGCTGCAGGCCAAGTACGACTCCTTCCACTGCATCGTCGACTGGCACGCGCTGACGACGAACTACGCCGACACCAGCGACATCGTGGCCAACACGATGGACAACGTGGCCGACTGGATCGGCGTCGGCCTCGACCCCGAGCAGAGCACCTTCTTCATCCAGTCCCTGGTGCCTGAACACGCGGAGCTGTACCTGCTGTTCCAGATGGTGACGCCGATTCCGTGGCTGGAGCGCGTGCCCACCTACAAGGAGCAGGTGGAGCAGCTGAGCGATCGGGACCTCTCGAGCATCGGGTTCCTCGGGTACCCGCTCCTGCAGGCGGCCGACATCGTGGTCTACGACGCCCATTGGGTGCCGGTGGGCGAGGACCAGGTGCCGCACATCGAGCTGACGCGCGAAGTCGTGCGGCGCTTCAACAACTTCTATCCGTCGGCCACGCTCGTCGAGCCGCAAGCCCTTGCTGACGCCCACGCCGCGTCTCCCGGGCCTCGACAACCGGAAGATGAGCAAGAGCTACAACAACACCATCGACCTGTCGGACGACGCCAAGACGGTGCAGGCGAAGGTGCGGCAGATGTACACGGACCCGAAGCGCGTGCGCGCCGACATCCCGGGGACGGTCGAGGGCAACCCCGTGTTCCTGTATCACGACGCTTTCAACCCGGACACCGCGGAAGTCGAGGACCTCAAGGCGCGATATCGCGCAGGGGAAGGTCGGCGACGTCGAGGTCAAGACCAAGCTGGCCGTGGCCATCAACGCCATGCTGGATCCGATCCGCGAACGCCGCGC
The DNA here is from genome assembly GCA_963839865.1 of uncultured Acidobacteriota bacterium. Taxonomy (GTDB): domain Bacteria; phylum Acidobacteriota; class Vicinamibacteria; order Vicinamibacterales; family UBA2999; genus 12-FULL-67-14b. Next base: position 65,566 of record CAWIWS010000024.1, on the reverse strand, counting down.
GCAGGCGGTGGCCCGTCCGGGCTACTTGCGCGACGTCCTGTTCGAGGGCTCGAAGAAGGCCCGGGGCGTGGCGCACGAGACCATGGAGCGCGTCCGCGAGGCCGTGAAGCTGAAGTACTGATGGCCGAGACACCCGAGATTCCGCCCGGCGAGACGCCGCCCGAAGAAGTGTTCGAGTCGCAGCTCGAGTCGATCAAGATCAAGCTGCAGTCGTTCGAGGGGCCGCTCGACCTGCTCGTTCACCTGATCAAGAAGCACAAGGTGAACGTGTATGACATCCCGATCGCGCTCATCACCAAGCAGTACCTCGAGTACCTGGGCCTGATGCAGGAGCTCAACCTCGACCTGGCGAGCGAGTTCCTCGTCATGGCGGCCACGCTCATCCACATCAAGAGCAAGATGCTGCTGCCGCGGCCCGAGACGGCCGCCGGCGATCCCACCGAGGAAGAGGATCCGCGCGACGCGCTGGTGCGGCGCCTGCTCGAGCACGAGAAGTTCAAGGCCGCCGCCGAGCTGCTGCACGATCGCGAGACGCTGCGCAACGCGCAATGGGCCCGCCCCGATTCCCGCATCGAGGAGATTGCCGGCGACGGATTACGAGCCCGAAGTCGAGGTCGATCTCTTCAGCCTCCTGTCGGCGTTCAAGATCGTGCTCGAGCGCGCTCGCGAGCGGCCGCCCGTGCATGCTCCCGGCGGAACAGGTTCCCATCGAGGTCCGCATCGAGCAGCTGCTCGGGCGGCTCTCCGAAACCGACGCGTGCGGTTTCGAGGACCTCTTCGACGACGTGGCGACGCGCGGCGACATGATCGTCACGTTCCTCGCCATGCTGGAGATGATCCGGCTCAAGCTGATTCGCGTGTTCCAGGCGGGCGGCGCCGGCGCCATCCGCATCTACAAGCGCGCGCGGCCGCAGGACGCGCCGCACCCGATTCACGACCCCGAAGATCGAGTACAAGGCGCATCAGCTGCACCCGGACGCCGCTCCCGTGGCGTCGGACGCGGCCGCCGAGACGCCGGACGACACGAAGGACCAGGACCGATGAGCGACGAGAATCCCGAAGACCAGGTGGAGGCCGCCGAGATGTCGGCCGAGGGCGATCCGGTTGAACCCGTTGAACCTCTTGAACCCGTTGAACCTGTTGAACCTGTCGAACCCGTTCCCCACATGGAACTGTCGCAGCTCAAAGCGGTCATCGAGGCGCTCGTGTTCGCCTCGCCCGACCCGCTGACCCTGCGCACGATCTACAAGCTCCTCAACGACGAGCCGAAAGAAGACGTGCTGGCCGCGCTCAACGCGCTCAAGGCGGACTATGTCGAGCGGGGCGGCCTGCATCTGACGGAAGTGGCGAATGGGTACCAGATCACGACGCGCCCCGAGTATTACGAGTGGGTGCGGCGGCTGTTCAACGAGCGCACGTCGAACAAGCTGTCGGTGGCGTCGCTCGAAACGCTGTCGGTCATCGCCTACAAGCAGCCGGTGACGGCGGCCGAGATCGGCGAGATCCGCAGCGTCAACACGTCGGGCGTCCTCACGACGCTGCTGGAGCGGCACCTCATCAAGATCGTCGGCCGCAAGAACGTCATCGGCCGGCCGTTCCTCTATGGCACGACCAAGGAGTTCCTGATCCGGTTCGGCCTCAAGGACTTGAACGACCTGCCGAAGATCGAGGACATGGCGCAGCAACTCGGCTTCGAGCCGCCGCCGGTGCTGATGGAGCGGGCGATTCCCGAGGAGATGCTGCCACTGGAAGAGGGCGACATCCCTCCGGATTCGCAGGTCGAATAACGCAGAGCTGGTCTACAATTCAAGTACATGGATCGTCGGAGTTTTCTGCGGCGAACCCTTCTGGTCGGCGGCGCTTCCATGGCCGTTCCGCTGCAGGCGTTTGCCCGGCAGCTGGGCATCGACGCACAGGCCACCAAGAACAGCGGCTACGGCCCCATCGCTCCGGTCAGGGATGAGAGCACCGGCCTCCCGCTCCTCAAGCTTCCGTCGGGCTTTCGATATTTGACCTACGGCTGGCGCGGCGACGCGCTGGCCAACGGCACGCGCACCCCGGCGCTGCACGACGGCATGGGCGCGCTGGCCGGTCCCAACGGCCGCGTGTTCCTGGTCCGCAACCACGAGATGGAAGCGGGGCCGGCGTTTGACGCACCCTTCTACGATCCCGGCGCCGCCGGCGGCACCACGACCCTCGAGTTCGACGCGGTCAACGGCCGCTGGCTCGGCGCGCGGTCGAGCCTGGCCGGCACCCTCCGGAATTGCGCGGGCGGCACGACGCCCTGGGGCAGCTGGCTTACCTGCGAAGAATCGCTGGCGGGCCCGTCGTCCGCGACGGGCGTGATGAAGAACCACGGCTACGTGTTCGAGGTTCCGGCGCAAGGCAAGGTCTCCACCGAGCCGCTCGTGGCGATGGGACGCTTCGTGCACGAGGCGGTCGCCGTCGATCCCACCACCGGCATCCTCTACCAGACCGAAGACGCCAACGTGGCCGGCCTCTATCGGTTCATCCCGCGCGTCCCCGGCGTGCTCTCGGCCGGCGGCAAGCTCGAGATGCTGGCCATCGATGGGCATGCGGGCTACGACACGCGCACGAATCAGCGCGTGGGCGAGACGCTGCCCGTGACCTGGGTTCCCATCGACCAGCCCGACAAGGCCCACGACACGGCGGGGAGCACCGATGGGCGCGGCGTGTTCGCGCAAGGCTGGCGCAATGGCGGCGCGGCGTTCGCGCGGCTCGAGGGGGCGTCCTACGGGGCCGGCAAGATCTACGTGACGGCCACGAGTGGCGGCAACCTCTTCCTGGGTCAGGTCTGGGAACTCGATCCGCAGGCCAACACGATTCGGCTCGCCTTCGAGTCGACGGGCGCCGACAGCCTCAACATGCCGGACAACGTGCGCGTGAGCCCGCGCGGGGGTCTCGTCTTGTGCGAGGACGGCGCGACGACGCCGTCCGTGCACGGCATCACGACGGACGGCATCCTGTTCCGATTCATGCAGAACAACGCCGTCCTCAACGGCGAGCGCAACAGCCTGCGCGGCGACTTCCGCTACAGCGAGATGAGCGGCACGACCTTCAGTCCCGACGGGAAGTGGCTCTTCATCAACATGCAGCGGCCCGGCTTCACGCTGGCGCTGACCGGCCCCTGGCAGAACGGGTCAATCTAACCCGTACTTCCGTCGTGCTACGCTCGCCCAAGGAGCGTGTACCATGGGCGTCTTCTTCATTCACTGGTTCATCGTCGGCGTCTCGCTCTGGGTGGCGGCTTACGTCGTGCCCGGTGTGAGCGTGTCCTCGTGGCCAGCGCTGGCCGTCGGCGCGCTGGTGCTCGGATTCGTCAACGCGGTAATTCGCCCGGTGCTGACGGTCCTGACCCTGCCGCTGACTCTTCTGACGCTCGGGCTGTTCTACCTGGTCGTCAACGCGGCGGCTTTCGGACTGGCGGCGGCGCTCGTGCCGGGGTTCAGCGTGCAGTCCTTCTGGTCCGCCCTTTTCGGCGCCCTCGTCGTGAGCCTCATCTCGATGTTCATCGGTGCGTTCCTCCGGCCGCCCAAGCCGGTGTAGGCTTGGCGCGTCGCGGGATGCTCGAGGGCTGAGGGGCTGAGGGGCTTAGGGGCTTGAGAATCGGGACGTTGGAGGGATGAATGCGTGAACGAATCCGTGTGTGCTCAGTTGCAGTAGCCCTGGTGTTGGTGGCGGGAGCCGCCCTGGCGCAGCGGCCGGCGAATGCGCCGGCGACGGCGCCGTCGGGCAAGCCGCCCGACACGGTGCATAATCGAGGAACTGACCTGGGCCGAGGTGCGTGACCTCGTCAAGGCCGGGACGACCACCGTGATCGTCGGCACCGCCGGCACCGAGCAGAAGGGCCCGCACATGGTGGATGGCGAGCACCGGCTCGTCATGGAGTACACCGGCGACAAGATTGCGCGCGCGCTCGGCAAGACGCTGGTGGCGCCCGTCGTGACCTACGTCCCCGAGGGCAGCTGGGAGAACCCCAATGGCCACATGGCCAAGCCCGGCACCATCACGCTGCCGGACGATCGCTTCACCGACCTGCTCGTGAACGCGGGCCGCAGCCTCAAGGCCGGCGGGTTCACGACCATCCTGTTCATCGGCGAATCGGGCGGCAACCGCAACGGCATGCGCATGGCGGCCGACAAGCTGAACGAACTCTGGAAGGGCGGCGCCAGGGCGATGTGGATCGACGACTACTACACGAAGTCGCACGCCGAGCAGAACACCTACGCGGCGAAGGTCCTCGGTGTCGCCGAGGACAAGGTGGGCAACCACGCCAACATCCTCGACACGTCGGAACTGCTGTTCGTCAACCCGAAGCACGTGCGCCGAAACCGCCTCACGGGCAACGACTATGAGAACAACGGCGTGGCCGGGAACAACCAGTCGAAAGCTACGCCCGAACTCGGCAAGATCTTCCTGCAGATCAAGGTGGACAACGCCCTCGCGCAGATCAAGCGCAAGATGAATGGCGCGGAGCCGCCCGTCGTGGCGCCTCCCGCGCCAGGCGGCGGTGGCGGCGGACGGCGGCGGCCCTGGCGGTCAGCGCGCGGCGCAGGCGCGCTCCGTCGTCCCGACCATGGACACCGCGCCGGCGGGCAAGACGCCGACGGCCGCGCCCGACACCGTGTTCATCGACGAACTCACGTGGGAAGAGACGCGCGACGCGATGAAAGCGGGGAAGACGACCGTGATCGTGCCCACCGGCGGGACCGAGAAGAACGGGTACCACATGGTCATGGGCAAGCACAATTACATCGTCGCCTACGCGGCGAACCAGATGGCGCGCAAGTTGAAGAACGCGCTCGTCGCGCCGGTGCTGCAGTACGTGCCCGAGGGCGATCCGGATCGGCAGAACCCCGGGGCCATTTCGGTGCCTTCGCCGGCGTACGACATGATCCTCGACGCGGCCGCGCGCAGCCTGCAGGTCCACGGCTTCAAGGAGATCCTGTTCATCGGCGACAGCGGCCCCAACCAGGCCGGCATGACGGCGGTGGCCAACAAGCTCAACGAGGAATGGAAGGACGCGGGCGTGAAGGTGTTCGCGCTGACCGACTACTACACCGAGAGCCGCGTGTACTACCGCGCGTGGCTCGAGGCGCAGTACGGCTACGACGACGACACGGTGGGGAGCCACGCCGGCATCAGCGACACGTCGCAGATGCTGTTCGTGCGGCCCACGGGCGTGCGCAAGGATCAGATCAAGCCGTGGGGCGGTCCCCAGGACTCCGGCGTGTCGGGCGACCCGGCGAAGGCCACCGCCGAGATTGGCCGGATGGGCATCGAGTTCAAGGTCAATGCGGGCATCAACCAGTACAAGCTGCTGAAGAACCCGCCGCCGCGCGGGCGCGGCAACTTCGAGTAGGCACCCCTGAAGGGGTGCCCTACGACGGAGTTGCCCCCGATGGCGATCACGTAGGGCACCCCTTCAAGGGGTGCCCCGCGATCACAGGAGGAGGGCGTCCACGCGATGCGCGTGGACGAACTCTTCACAGGGCGACCACTTGAAGATCGTGAAACGGCCGTCCTGGGACGCCACGAGAGCGGTCGAATCCCGCTGATCGTGCACGAACTGCGCGGCGGACAGGTGCCGCGTGCCTCCAAGCTGCGTCGGCGTGGCCATCGTGCTGCTGCTGCCTTCGATGGGCTCCGTCACGCTCACTTGTTCCACCGGCGTGTGGCCGCGGCGCCGCGCGATCTTCGCGCCGAAGGCCAGCACGTCGTAGCGATCGTTCAGCACGGTGGCGCCGTCCACAGCGGTGAGCCCCGCGATGGCGTCGATGGCGCGGCGCAGATCCTCGTGCCAGTCGCCTTCTTCCCGCGGCTCCCGCATCAGTTCTGCGAGCTCCGAGAACGGCGGGTTCACGGAATACAGCACGGGCGAAACCACCGACTCGCGCCAGATCTCCGTGTCCGACGGGACGACCAGGAGGGCGCCGCCGCGCCCGTGCGCGCGCATCGAGGCCGCGAGCTGCACGAGGACGTTGACCCACTGGCCGGCGGCGAGCCGCTGCACTGAACCGAGCAAGGAGGACACGACCTCCGGGCAGTCCGGCACGGCGGTGCCGCCGCGCTCGTCGACCACCTTGATTTGATCGCCCTCGAGCACCGCGACGTTGACGAACTTGCCGAAGGGCTCGTGGCGATGCTTCACGACCAGCAGACCCGAAGCCACGACTTCAATCACCAGGCAGAACGGCGGCACGTCGCGCGTCGTGCCCCAGACGTGAAAGCCGTCGCCGTCACGCCATACGCCCAGATGGATGCCGGGGCGCTCCACGGCGGGCGCCACTTTCACCAGCACGGCGGGTTCGAGCGCCAGGCGTCCCTCGAACCGCAGGGAGTGCGCGGCCTGGGTGGCGGGCAGGAACGCCAGCGAGATGCGCGGCGTGCGGCCTTCCTCACGCCGCAGGCTGGCCCAGAACGCCGCATCGATGATCGCCTCGATCGCGGCGGCGTCCGGCGCCTCGCTGACGATGGCGTGGCCGCGTGAGCGCGCTACCTCGATGTGCCGGGAAAAGTGCGCCCGCACGGTGGCGGCGACACTGCGGGCGGCCGGGTAGGTGGGCTGAGGCATGCTGGTCGAATTGTGACATGCCGCTGACGATTTCGTTACGGCAACGGCCGGCGGGGCGTCCGTGCCACCCGGATCGGCCGAACCGCACCGGTGGCAGCGATCCTGCACAGGCCCCGGGCGTGATGACCAGGCTGATGCGTTGGGCGCGGTGGTGTGTCACAGGGGCCTGGCTCGTGGCCGGCGCGGGTCTGGGCGTGCTCACCGCCTTCGAGGTCCGCGATCGCTGGCTCGTGCCGCCGACGCCGCCCGAGATCACGCACGACCTCATCGTCAAGGACGCCGTCGACCAACGTGGCCGGCACGCGTCATTCCGGATCCTCCTGTTCAGCGACGAGTTCCGATGGCGGCTGAGTTCGTTCGATGCCATCGAAGACGGGACGGCGCATCCGCAGTTCACCGACGAGATGAAGGCGGTCCTGAATTCAGCGGAGGAGATCATCTGCGTGGGCGCGAGTTCCGAGGAACTCCCGACCGGCGTACCCGTCGCGCGTGGCCGCGCGCAGGAAGAGTGGCGGGCCGGGCGGCGCGCCGAGGAGATCGCCAAGTGGGTCCGTGCCGCGCTCTCGCGGCCTGTTCCCGTGCGCAAGCTGAACGTCGGGCATCACGCGCCCACGCGGGCGGGCGCCCGCGATACGTCGGACCAGCGACGCGTCGTCATCATTCTGGTGCTCCGGCATGACGAGGGTGCCGATCTCGATCAGTCGCTGCGATCCGCGATGGCGGGCGAGGTGCTGCGTGCGCCGATCTTCGAGTCGCTCCTGACCAACTACTCGCTTGCCATGGGAGGGAAGTTCACATGGGTGCCTTGAACGCCTTGTCGTTGCCGCTGATGGTGGGATGGGCCGCGTGGCTGGTCGTGGGCGCCATCCTCATGGTGTGGGCCCGTCGCGTCCGCGCGATGTCGGAGATGGTCCGCGTCATGCCACGGGCCGTGTCCCGGCCACCGGCCTCGCGGCCGCGCACCGCCGTGCGTCCGCCGGCGCCGGCTGCCTCCGCCCCATGGCAGCGACGTCTTCGGTGAGTTGCAGGCCCTGCTCGATCCGCCGGCCGGCCGCCGCCGCCCGGCGACTGAGGGCGTGTCCGTCGGCAAAAAAAAGGGCGGGTCCCCGAGGGGCCCGCCCTTTTCTCATTGCAGCTGCCTGTTACCTGGCAGGCGTGATCAGGTTCTGCGGCAGCGCGACCGAGATGTACTCGCCCGTGTAGTTGCCGCCGCTCACGCCCACGATGATGTACTGCCGGCCGTTGTGCATGTAGGTCATCGGCTGACCCACCACCGGCGCGGGCAGCAGGATCTCGCCGACCTGCGCGCCCGTCTTCTTGTCGTACGCGCGGAGCATCGCGCCGCGCGCGCGGCCCGGCATGGTGGTCGGCTGCGGGTCGCCCGCGATCACCAGGGTCTTGGTGATCAGGACGCCCACGTTGCCGGCCTGGCCCGTCTTCGGGATGTTCAGGCCCTTCAGCAGCGGGATGGTTGCGGATCGGGTCGGGCGTGTCGCCGTGCGGCACCTGCCAGATCAGGTCGCCCTTGTTGACGTCGATCGCCGACATCACGCCGTACGGCGGCTTGACGATCGGAATGCCGTCGAGGCCCTCGTTGAGCGCCTGGCGGCCGCTCTGGCCGGGGAACGCCGGCACCAGCCGCCGGCGCGGTGCCGGGGGCGCGGGGCAGGCCGTAGTTCGGCTCGGCTTCCCAACGCGGCAGGCGGGGGCCCTTGCGCTCGGGGTTCACCTTCTCGAACTCTTCCTGGTCGTAGTGGCCGATCGTGACGGCCGAGTTGTGCGCGTGCGTGTAGAAGATGCCCGTCTCGGGATCGAAGCCCGAGCCCGGCCAGTTCACGTTGCCGGTCGTGTTGGCGATGTTGATGCTGCCGAGGAGCGGCGACTCCGGACCCGTCGGGGGCACGTAAGGCGTCTGCTCCCAGCGGAACTTCGCCAGGTTCTTCAGCGCCTGGGCGTGCAGCTCCGGCGTGAAGTCGACGATGTCGTCCTTCGACACGTAGGTGCGGCCATAGGCGCGGCGGCTTGCTCGGGAACGGCTGCGTCGCCGCCGTCTTCTCGCCGGACATCGTCGTCTGGGGGACCGGCTTCTCGGTGATCGGCCACATCGGGCTCGCCCGTCACGCGGTCGAAGCAGTAGAGCCAGCCCTGCTTGGTGGGCAGCGCGACGATCTTGCGGGCCTTGCCGTCGATCGTGACGTCCATCAGCAGCGGAGCGGCCGGCAGGTCGTGGTCCCACAGCGGGTGGTGGACGATCTGGTAGTGCCACTTCTTCTTGCCGGTCTTGAGGTCCACGGCCACGAGGCTCTCGGCATAGAGGTTGTCGCCGGGGCGGTTGCCGCCGTACTCGTCGATCGTGGGCGTCTCAACCGGCAGGTAGACGATGCCGAGTTCCGGGTCCACCGTGATCTGGGTCCACACGCCCGTGTTGCCCGACCATTCCCAGGAGCCGCGCTCCCAGGTCTCGTTGCCGGGCTCGCCCGGGCCGGGGATGGTGTTGAACTTCCACAGCATCTTGCCCGTGCGGACGTCGAACGCGCGGACCGAGCCCTTCACGTTCGTGCTGTAGGTGTAGCCGAGGCCTTCGAACATCGACGAGCCGACGATGATCACGTCGCCGACGACGGTGGGCGTCGAGTGGAGGCCGATCTCCGACTTCTCGAGGTCCGCCTGCTTGTCCTTGCCGATGATGACGCCGACCTTGAGGTCGAGGATGCCCTTGTCGGCAAACGTCGGGATTGGCACGCCGGTCTTCGCGTTGAGCGAGACCATGCGGTAGCCGGTCGTGACGTAGATGACGCGGTCGTCACCCTTGCCGTCGGTCCAGTAGGAGAGACCGCGGCCCGACAGCTGGCGCGGCGCCCAGCGGGTGGCGCGCTCGCCTTCGTCGAGGGCGTACATCCACTTCATCTCACCGGTGCGGCCGTCGAGGGCGACCACCGCGCGGCGGGTGCCGGCGGTGGCGTAGATCATGCCCTTGATGGCGACCGGCGTGCCTTCGAGCTTGGTCTCCGGCCGGGGACCCAGGTTGTCGGTCTTGAACCGCCAGGCGACTTCGAGCTTGCTGAAGTTGCTCGCGTTGATTTGGTCTTGCGGCGAGTACTTGCTGCCCCGGAGGTCAGCCGTGTACATCGGCCAATCACCGTTGGCCGTGCTCGGCATGGGACTGCCCTGGCCGGACACCATGGGGGCGACCCATGCGAGTCCTGCGACGAGCAGCGCCACCGCTGGCACGACACGAAATGCGATGCGCTTCATTTATTCGACTCCTGATAGAGAACGGGAAAGGGCCACGGCCCGGCCGGACTTTTTCGATTCGGCTCCGGATTATAGCCCACCTGCCCGTCCCGGCGGCCCGGGGTTTTGTCGCGTCAAAACGGGCGGGCAGTTGGCCGGAATTTCGGGCGCGCGGGGGCTGGAGCCCTGGTCGTCCGCCCGGGGTCAATCGCGCAGCGATTCCACTTCCCTGGGCGTGAGGTCCCGCCATTGGCCCGGCTTGAGGTGGCCAAGGCCGACGGCGCCCATCTGGATGCGGCGCAGGTCGCGCACCGGCAGGCCCACCGCGCTGCACATCTTCCGGATCTGGCGGTTCCGGCCCTCGTGGAGGGTGATCGTCAGGAGGGTCGTGGGACGCGCGCCGCGCACCGTCGTGCCCGCCTGGACGCGCGCCGGCGCCGTCCGTCGGCCGTCGATGCGGACGCCGTGGCGGAGCTTCTCGAGCGCCTCCGGAGTGGGCGTGCCCATGACGATCACTTCGTAGACCTTTTCCACTTCGTGGCTGGGGTGGGTCAGCCGTGCGGCGAGGTCACCGTCGGTCATCATCAGCAGCAGGCCTTCGGAGTCGTAATCGAGGCGGCCGACCGGGTAGATGTACGCGCCTTCCCCGATGAGGTCCATCACCGTCCGCCGCCCCTCGGGATCGCTCCGCGTGGTCACGTACCCCTTCGGCTTGTAGAGCACGATGTAGCGGTGGCGGATGTCGGTCTTGATACGGCGGCCGTCCACGCGGATGTCGTCCATCGCGGGATCGGCCTTCGTGCCGAGCGTGCGCACCACCGCGCCGTTCACGGTGATGCGGCCCTCGAGGATCATCTGCTCCGACGCGCGGCGCGACGCGACGCCGGCGGTCGAGAGGATCTTCTGCAGGCGCACGCCGCCGCGTGGATTCCGGCGCATTCACCTGCGGGCGCGTCGAGGCTTCTGGCTTGCGTGTTGGGCGTTTTGACATGATTTCAGTGCCGCATGACTTCGCGCCAGAACTGCGCGAGCCGCCAGACTTCGGTGGCGTTGGCCGTGCGGTTGACCTCGGCGTGCGTGATGAGGCCGCTCAGGAGACCGTGCACTTCGTCCTTGTTGCGAAGATACTCGGCGAGCAGCACGGTCTCAACCGACGGGATGACGTTGTCGTCGACGCCGTGCAGGAGGAAGACCGGCGCCGTCGGCGGCGCGGCGCGCTCGGCCGAGAGGGACGGCATCGCCGGATGGTCCTTCAGCGCGTCGGCCACCGGCAGCAGGATCGGGCCGAGCTTGTCGACGGCCCGGTCGTTCACGTAGGTCATCAGCGTGTGCGAGGGCTCCGGCAGCGTCGTCCGCGTACGCGCGCGCGCCGGCGAACTCGCGCGTGGCGGCCGCGGTGTCGGTCAGCGCCAGCGACGAGGCGAGCAGGAATGTCGTCGATGCCGCGCGACAGCGCCGCCACCTGGTCGGCCGGCACCACGCGATCGGCCAGGCTCATGAGCACCACCGCGACGCCGTAGTCGTGCGGCGGGTGAACCGTGACATGGTCGGCGCCGAGCACCGCGGAACTGCGCTTCGCTCGTTCGAGGTCGCCGAGCACCTGTCCGGAACAGAGGTAATGCATGACGCGCGCGAGGTCGCCGTGGCCGCCGAACGACATGACGAACGCGACCTTGTCGCGGATCGTCTGCCGGCCGGCGGCGACGACCGCGAGCCCGCCCGAGAAACTGATCCCGAGCACGCCGACCTTGCCGTCGGGCGCGTACATCGGCTGGCCGGCCGCCCAGACCACCGCATCCTCGATCACGTCGGTGACCTGGGGCGTGACGCGGAACCGCTGCAGGTCGGGCGCGGCAATCGTCAGCACGCCGTACCCGGTGGCGGCCAGGTCCCGCGCGAGGCCCACGAGCCGCGACTCGTCGATGCCGTCGCGGTGCACGCCCGGCAACAACAGCACGGTGCGGGTGAAGCCGCCGGTGGGCTGATAGAACCGCGCCGGCACGCTGCCCTGGCGGGTCGGGACGCTGAGCAGCTCGCCGCGCGTGAACGCCGACGCGCGCCAGCCCGCGACCGACGCCGCGGTGCCCTGCATCCCGGCCGCGCGGACGATGAAGCCGACGGCGTCCAGGTAGGGGAGGGCGACGGCGCTGCCGAAGCCGAGCCCGAGCACGAGGACGATCGCCGCGAGTCCGCGGCGCAAGGGGGTCACGCCAGGATGGTACACTGGAACCTCGTGTTGAACCTCCGTGTTGAACCATTGGGCTGAACCCTCGTGAAGAACCTTGTCATTGCAATCGACGGGCCGTCGGGCGCGGGAAAAGGGACGGTGGCCCGCTCGCTCGCCAAGTCACTCGGCTACCGCCACGTCGACACCGGCGCGATGTATCGCGCGGTGGCGTGGAAGGCCGCCGAGCGACGGGCTCTCGCTCGAGGACGACGCGGCGGTGTCGGCGCTTGCGGAGGCCGCGGCGCTCGACCAGCACGACGGCCGCATCCTGATCGATCAGCACGACGTGACGCGCGAAATCCGGACGCCCGAGATCGACAAGGCGGCGGCGGTGGTCGCAAAGCTGCCGCGCCTGCGCGAAGTGCTCGTCGCGCGGCAGCGCGCGCTCGGCGCGGGCGGCGGCGTGGTGATGGAAGGGCGCGACATCGGCACCGTGGTGTTTCCCCACGCCGATTTGAAGATCTACCTCGATGCCTCGGCGGAGGAGCGGGCGCGGCGCCGCGCGTCGGACACGGCCCACACGGGCGGCCAGCAGGCCAGCCTGGCCAGCGTGCAAGACCGACCTCGCTGGCCCGCGACCGCACCGATTCGACCCGTGCCATCGCGCCGCTGACGCTGGCGCCCGACGCCGTCTACATCGACACGACCGCGATGCCCATCGAGGTGGTGGTCAACCACGTGATGATGCTGGTCCACGAGAAACTGACGACCTAAGCCCGTAAGCCGCAAGCCGTAAGCCCTGACGCCGTAAGCCCTGAAGCCCCAGGACCCCCGATGACCCCAGAAGAATTCCGCGCGGCCGGCCATCGACTCGTGGATTGGATTGCCGACTACCGGGCGCAGATTGAATCGCGCCCGGTGATGGCGCAGACCGCGCCGGGCGAGGTGATGGCGCAGCTCCCCGCGGCGCCGCCGCAGCAGGGCGAGCCGTTCGACACGATTTTCGACGACATCGATCGCGTGGTCGTGCCCGGACTCACGCTGTGGCAGCATCCGCGGTTCTTCGGGTACTTCCCGGCCAACTCGCTTGCTTGCGAGCGTGCTCGGTGATTTCCTCAGCACGGGCCTGGGCGTCCTCGGCCTGTCGTGGCAGTCGAGCCCCGCCCTCACCGAAGTCGAGGACGTCGTCACCGACTGGATGCGCCAGATGCTGGGCCTGTCGAGCGCGTGGAGCGGCGTGATCCAGGACACGGCCTCCACCAGCACGCTCGTCGCGCTGATGTGCGCGCGCGAGAAGACGACGCGGTTCGGATTCGAACCGGGGCGGCCTCCAGGCCGAAGACGCGCCCCTGATCGTGTACGCGACCGCCTACAGCCACAGCTCGGTGGAGAAGGCGGCGGCGCTCGCGGGGTTCGGGCGCGAGCACATCCGCGTGGTGCCGCACGATTCGAGCGGCGCGATGCGCGCGTACGCGCTCGACGCGTTGATCGAGGCCGACCTGGCCGCCGGGCATCGCCCGTGCGCCGTGGTGGCCACGACCGGCACCACCACGTCGACCGCGATCGATCCGCTCGCGGCCATCGCGCGCGTGGCCCAGGCGCGCGGCGTGTGGTTGCACGTGGATGCCGCGATGGCGGGGTCCGCGATGATCCTGCCGGAGTGCCGCTACATGTGGGAGGGCGTCGAGCAGGCCGATTCCCTGGTCGTCAACGCGCACAAGTGGCTGGGCGCCGCGTTCGATTGCTCCCTCTACTACGTGCGCGATCCGGAGCACCTCGTCCGCGTGATGTCGACCAACCCGAGCTACCTGCAGACGGCGGCCGACGGCCAGGTGAAGAACTACCGGGACTGGGGCCTGCCCCTCGGGCGCCGCTTCCGCGCGCTCAAGCTGTGGTTCCTGATTCGCGAGCAGGGCGTGGAAGGGCTTGCAGGCCCGGTTGCGCCGCGACCTGGACAACGCGGCGTGGCTGGCCGAGCAGATTCCGCTCGCGCCGCATTGGCGCGTGCTCACGCCCGTTCTCCTGCAGACCGCTCTGCGTGCGGCACGAGCCGCCGGGCCTTGCCGGCGCGGATCTCGATCGGCACACGCAGGCGTGGGCCGCGCGGCTCAACCAGTCGGGCCTGGCCTACGTGACGCCCGCGATTCTCGATGGGCAGTGGATGGTGCGCGTGTCGGTCGGCGCCGAGTTGACCGAGCGCGCGCACGTCGAGCAACTCTGGGCCTTCATGCGGCAGCACGCCGAGCAAGCGGGGTGAACGTGGAATCCTTCGATGTCGTGAATCCGGCGACGGGCGCGGTCGTCGAGCGCGTGACCGACGCCACGGCGGCCGATGCGCAGCGCGCGATCGATCGCGCCGTGAGCGCGTTCGCGGACTGGAAGCGCACGACCGCGTTCGAGCGCGCGGAGATCCTGCGCCGGTGGCGCGACCAGATCCTCCGCGACGAGACCGCGCTGGCGCGCCTCATGAGCCGGGAGATGGGCAAGCCCGTCACCGAGGCGCGCGGGGAGGTGCGCTACGCGGCCGGCTTCGTCGAATGGTTCGCCGAGGAAGGCAAGCGCGCGGATGGCAGCCTCCTGCAGAGCCACGCCGCGCACAAGCGGTTGCTGGTGATGCGGCAGCCCGTCGGCCCCGTCTATGCCGTGACCCCGTGGAACTTTCCCGGCCGCGATGGTGACGCGCAAGGTCGCGCCCGCGCTGGCGGCGGGATGCACGGTGGTGCTGAAACCCGCCGAGCAATCCCCGCTGACGGCCGTGCGGCTCGAGCACCTGTGGCGCGAGGCGGGCGGCCCGCCGGACGTGTTCCAGGTGCTGACCACCTCCAATCCGGCCGCGTGTTCCGAACCGTTCTTCACCGACGCGCGCGTGCGCAAGCTGACGTTCACCGGCAGCACCGCGGTGGGGAAGGCCCTCTACGCGCAGGCCGCGCGCACGATGAAGCGCGTGTCGCTCGAGTTCGGCGGGCATGCGCCGTTCATCATCTGCGCCGATGCCGACGTGCCGGCCGCGGTCCAGCAGGTGATGGCGTCGAAGTTCCGGAACGCGGGCCAGACGTGCGTCTGCGCCAATCGCATCTACCTGCACGACAGCATCCGCGAGGAGTTCGGGGACCGGCTCGCGACGGCGGTCCGGGAACTGCGCGTGGGCGATCCGCTCGACGAGGCCACGCAGATCGGCCCGCTCGTCGATCGCGCGGGCCTCGAGAAGGTCCAGGCCCATGTCGCCGACGCGGTGGGCAAGGGCGCGCGCGTGATGGTCGGCGGCCACGCCGGCAAAGGCCTCTATTTCGAGCCGACGGTGCTGACGGGGATCGAGCGCGGCATGCGCATCCTGGAAGAAGAGACCTTTGGTCCGGTCGCGCCGCTCATGGCGTTTGCCGACGAGGCCGAGGCGATTCGCGCCGCCAACGCCACGCCCTACGGGCTGGCCGCCTACGTCTGGACGCGCGACCTGGGCCGCGCCTTCCGCATGGCCGAAGCGCTCGACTACGGGATCGTCGGCGTCAACGATGGCCTGCCGGCCACGCCGCACGCGCCGTTCGGGGGAGTGAAGGATTCGGGCATCGGCCGCGAAGGCGGCCGGTGGGGGCTGGAGGAGTATCTCGACGTGAAGTACGTGTCGATGGGGCTGCCGGGGCAGTAAGGACTCTGAGGGCCTAGGGGCTTAAGGGCTTGGGGGCTTGAAGAACCTCAAGCCCCTAAGCCCCTAAGCCCCTAAGTCCCTAAGCCTCTGAGTCCTACTCCGTTATCCTCGAAATCGTCCTTCGACGCCGGGTCGAGTTCCCAGCGATGGCGGTCGCGGTCGACGATTTCCTCGCCGCCCTGCAGTTCCTCATCGTCGGCGTATTCCACGCCCAGCGCCCGGCCGATTTCATCGACCACGTCCTGATCGGGCGTGGGGTTGTCGCCGCCCGGCGCTTCGTCGCCCGCGGAATCGGCCGACTGCCAGTCGGCATCCACGTCGCCGCCCGTGAGCGCGGGGCTGGACGAGGTGTGCTGCTTCATCTGGTGCTTCAGGTCCGACCGGCCCGAGCGCGCGGCCGACGACATGCTCGCTTCGCCGAGGCTGGAGGGCAGGCCGTGGATGTCGGCCACCGTCTTGCGCGGGCGATCGAGGTTCGGGGTCTTCGCGGAAACCTTGGCCTTGGGCGCCGCCTTCTTCACGGGCGTCTTGACGACCTTCTTGGCGACGACCTCTTGGCGACGACCTTCCTGGCGGCGGGCTTTTTCGCCACTTTGAGGGCCTTGGCCGCCTTCTTGACCGCCTTCTTGGCCGCCTTCCTGGCCACCTTCTTGGCGCCCTTCTGGGCGGCCTTCTTGGCGGCCTTTTTGACCGTCTTCCTGGTCACGGGCTTGGCGGCGGCCTTCTTCGTGGCCTTCCTGGCGGCGGGCCGAGCGGGCTTCTTGCGGGCCATGGCAAAATCCTTTCGGCTTTCTTGACAGTTCGCGCTAAGTAACGTAACCTCTATCGGTTACGAGGGGCGCCGGATCCCGTTCAATCGGCCGGCACCCTGAGAGTAGCAAATCTGAGATAAAAGGACACGCATCGCAAATGGCAATTTCGCAAGACGAAACCAACCCGGCTACTGAACCGCAGGGCACGTCGGCACCGGCGACCAGGGCCACGGGCAAACCTGTACTCAAGACCACGTCACCCTGGGGTCATGACGACGACACCGACCCCACTGAGTACGCCCGCTTGCTGGACCTTTACGATAACAGCTTCCGCAATCTCGCGGAAGGCGAAGTCGTCAAGGGCACCGTTCTCAAAGTCACCGCCAACGAAGTCGTGATCGACGTCGGGTACAAGTCCGAGGGCGTCATCGCCGTGGAGGAGTTCCTCGACGAGACCGGCCAGGTCATCGTCCGCGAGGGCGACGTGGTCGACGTGCTGCTCGAGCGCACGGAAGACCGCGAAGGCCACATCGTGCTCTCGCGCGAAAAAGCCGAGAAGATGAAGATTTGGGACGAGGTCGAGCGCGCCTTTGCGGAACGCAAGGTCGTCATCGGCCGCGTCGTCGAGCGGATCAAGGGCGGCCTCGCGGTGGACATCGGCGTCCGCGCGTTCCTGCCCGGCAGCCAGATTGACGTGCGTCCCGTGCGCAACCTCGACGCGCTCAAGGGCCAAGAGCTCCGCATGCGCGTCATCAAGGTCAACAAGAAGCGCGGCAACATCGTCCTCTCGCGCAAGGTCCTCCTCGAAGAGGAGAACGCCGAGAAGAAGAAGTCCACGCTCGAGACGCTCGCCGAGGGCAAGGTCCTCCGCGGCGTGGTCAAGAACATCACCGACTACGGCGCGTTCATCGACCTGGGCGGCATCGACGGCCTGCTCCACATCACCGACATGTCGTGGGGCCGCGTGGGCCATCCGTCGGAGCTCTTCAAGGTCAACGACGAGATCGACGTGGTGGTGCTCAAGTACGACCAGGCCACCGAGCGCGTCTCGCTCGGCCACAAGCAGCTGATGGCCGACCCGTGGACCACCGTGATGGATCGGTTCCCGGCCGGCGCGCGCATGAGCGGCAAGGTCGTCAGCCTGACCGACTACGGCGCGTTCATCGAGCTCGAGCCCGGCGTCGAGGGCCTGATCCACGTCAGCGAGATGTCGTGGAGCAAGCGCGTCAAGCACCCGTCGAAGATCCTCAACGTGGGCGACACGGTCGAAGCCATGGTGCTCGGCGTGGATCCCGCGGCGCGGCGCATCTCGCTCGGCCTCAAGCAGGTCGAGCAGAACCCGTGGCACGAGCTGGCCGAGAAGTACCCGGTCGGCACGAAGATCAAGGGCAAGGTCCGCAACCTCACCGAGTTCGGCGCGTTCGTCGAGGTCGAGGAGGACATCGACGGCCTGATCCACATCTCGGACATGTCGTGGAGCAAGCGCGTCAAGCACCCGAGCGAAGTGCTCAAGAAGGGTGACGTGGTCGAGGCGATGGTGCTCAGCATCGACGCCGAGAACCAGCGCCTGTCGCTCGGGCTCAAGCAGCTCGCCACCGACATCTGGGAAGACTTCTTCGCCCGCCACCAGGTCGGCGCCACCATCGAGGGCAAGGTCGTGCGCATGACCAACTTCGGCGCGTTCGTCGAGCTCGACGAAGGCATCGAAGGCCTGATCCACGTGAGCGAGTTCGACGACTCGCAGGGCGGCGAGAAGATCGACCTGGAAGTGGACAAGAGCTACCAGATGAAGATCATCAAGCTCAGCCCGGCCGAGCGGAAGATCGGCCTGAGCATCCGCGCGCTGACCAACGCCAACTACCGCGCCGACTACGAGTCGTTCTCGGCGGCGCAGGGCGAAGGCGGCGCGACGCTGGGCGATCACCTCAGGCACAAGTAGCCATGACGAAGGCGGAGCTGGTCGAAGAAGTTTCGCGCGTCTCGGACCTCACGAAGAAGCACTCGGAGGTCATCGTCGACACCGTGTTCGAGAGCATCATCGATGCGCTCAAGCGCGGCGAGAAGATCGAGCTGCGCGGCTTCGGCAGTTTCCGCCTTCGCAAGCGCGAGCCCCGCAAGGGCCGCAACCCCAAGACCGGCGACAAGGTGGACGTGCCGCCCAAGCGCGTCCCCTATTTCAAGCCGGGCAAGGAACTGAAAGACCTGATCAACCGCGAGACGGGGGAGCCGACCGACGGCGCCCCCGTGCCGCCCACCGACGACACACCTGCCGGAGCGTAGGGCGCCCCTTCTGGGGTGCCACGACGCCGATGGAGCGCATCTGGTCTCCCTGGAGACACGCCTACGTGACGCGCGCCGATGACGCCGTCGGAGTGCGTGTTCTGCGCGGCGCCGGCGAGCGCGGCCGCGCGGCCCCTGGTGGTGCACGAGGGCGTGACCGCCTACGTCATCCTCAACCTGTATCCCTACAACTCCGGCCACCTGATGGTGGTGCCGCGCCGCCACCTCGCGTCGCTCGCGCTGCTGACGCGCGAGGAACTGACCGAGATGGCGGTCCTCACGCAGTGCGCCGAGCAGGCGATCACCGAGGCCTTCGCGCCGCAGGGGATCAACGTCGGCATGAACCTCGGCCGCCCGGCCGGGGCCGGCATCGCGGACCACCTGCACGTCCACCTCGTGCCTCGCTGGACGGGCGACACGAACTTCATGACGGTGGTGGGCGACGTGCGCGTCCTGCCCGAAGAACTGTCCCAGACCGCAGAAAAGCTCCGCCCGATTTTCTCCCGGCTCGCCGACCGTCTATAATTGGGGCTTATCGCGGTTGCTGCTCTGGCTTATCCAGCGCAGCCGTCCCAGGCGCCACGTCCCAATGACCTTCGATCTCACGCCAGACCAACAGTCCCTTTGTGCCCGCGCGCGCGCCGTGGCCGCCCGCGTGGATGACGCGGTGGCCGCCGCCATCGATGACCAGGCCGCCGTGCCCGACGCGGTGCGCCAGGCCGTGTCCGATTCGCTGGCCGATCCGTTTGCCGCCGGCGCCGTCGGCGCCGCGCTGGCCATCGAAGAACTTTCCGTGGCCAGCGCCGGCCTCGGCGCGGCCGTGGGCCTGGGCGCGGTCGGGGGCACGGCTCTCAGCGAGAGCGCCTGTTGGCCAGGCCTGCGGGGCGCCGAGCAGGCGATCGCGGTCGCCGGGCAGGCGTCGGGCGCCGACGCGGAGCGGGCGCGCCTGGTGGTGTGCGCCGTGGCCGTGGGCATTGGCCGCGCGGCGGTGACCCACGCGGTGGAATCGATGAAGACGTCGGGGACACGGCCGGGGAGCGACGAGACGACGCCGCACTGGACGCTGGCCGATGCGGCCACGGAGGTCGAGGCGGCGCGCTTGCTGACCGTGAGCGCTGCGCAACTCATGGAGCGGGGGGAGGGCGCGAGCGCCGCGCTGGCGCTCGCGAGGACTCTCGCCACCGGCGCCGCGGAGCGCGCCGTTGACGCGGCGATCAAGGTCGTCGGGCCGTCGGGCTACCAGCGAGGCTCGCTGCTCGAGCGCCTCAGCCGCGACGCGAAGACGCTTTCCCTGATTCCTAACCCAGGATCTGCTTGGCGATCGTCATCAGCTGCATGTTCGTCGTGCCTTCGTAGATCTGGCCGATCTTGGCGTCCCGGTAGAGCTTCTCGACCGGGTAGTCCTTCACGAAGCCGTAGCCGCCGTAGAGATTCACCGCCATCGACGCCACGCTCTCGGCCACCTCCGACGAGTAGACCTTGCACATCGCCGCTTCCGTGCAGGAAGGGCAGGCCCGCGTCGCGCAGCCGCGCGCGTTGTAGACGAGCAGGCGCGAGGCCTCGACCTCGGTCGCCATGCGCGCCATCTGGAACTGCACGCCCTGGAAGTCCGCCGATCGCCTTGCCGAACTGCTTGCGCTCCTTGATGTACCTGACGGTGTGGTCGAGGGCGCCCTGCGCGAGGCCGAGCATCTGCGCGCCGATGCCGATGCGGCCCTCGTTGAGCGTCTCGATGGCGACCTTGTAGCCCTTGCCGACCTCGCCGAGGATCTGGCTCTTCGGGACGACGCAATCCTCGAACAGCAGCTCGCAGGTGCTGCTGGCGCGGATGCCGAGCTTGTCTTCCTTCTTGCCCACGGTGAATCCCGGCGTGCCGCGATCGACGATGAACGCGGTGATGCCGCGGTAGCCGGCCTCGGGGTTGATGGTGGCGAAGACGATGAACATGTCGGCTTCGTTGCCGTTGGTGATCCAGAGCTTGCGGCCGGTGATCGCGTAGCCGTCGCCGTTCTCGACGGCGCGGGTCGTCAGCGCGAACGCGTCGCTGCCCGAGCCGGCCTCGGAGAGGCAGTAGGCGCCGACCGTCGTGCTCGGCCAGCTTGGGCAGGTACCGCTTCTTGATGTCGTCCGAGCCCCACCGCATCACGGCGTTGACCACCAGCGTGTTCTGCACGTCGACCAGCACGCCCACCGACGGATCGACGCGTGACAGCGACTCGACCGCGAGGACCGAGTGGAAGAACGAGGCGCCGGCGCCGCCGTAGCTCTCGGGGATCTCGATGCCCATCATGCCCAGCTCGAAGAGCTTCGTCGATGAGCGCCGGGCGCCATCTTGGCGTGCTCGTCCATCTCGCGCGCGAGCGGGCGGATTTCCTTGTCCGCGAACTCGTAGACGCTGTCGCGGAAGAGGGCTTCGTCTTCGGCCAGCCGCGTGAGGGCCGGGCGTGGAAGGGGTGGATCTGGCTCATGGACATCCTCGGCAATTGACGAAAGGATAATGGCGAAGAAAGGCCGGCGTCCGGCGGGCGCCGTCAAAAGGGGAATGTTATCATCGACGTGTCTGGCCTGCGCATCGAGAGCCCGTCGCCCTCGCCGCCGTGGCCGCCGCCGTCCTGGCCATCACCGTCGCCCTTGCGGCGCAGGAACGCCCCGTGCCCGTGGCGCCGCCCACGCCGGCCCAGGCGCCGCCGCCCACCGGCCAGGACCAGCCCGTGTTCCGCACCGGCATCAACTTCGTGCGGGTCGACGTCATCGTCACCGACAAGCAGGGCAATCCCGTCACCGACCTGAACCTGGACGACTTCGAGGTCTTCGAGGACAACAAGCCGCAGAAGGTCGACACGTTCCGGCTGGTCAAGATCGACGCCAGGTGCAGCAGCAGTCCTACACGTCGCGGACCATCCGCACGCGGAACGACGAGGAGACGGCGGCCGCAGGACGAGAACGTCGCGCATCTTCGTCTTCTTCCTCGACGACTACAACGTGCGGCTCGAGAACAGCATGGCGGTGCGGCGGCCGCTCGTCGAGTTCCTGACCAACCAGGTCGGGCCCGAACGACCTCGTCTCGGTGATGTATCCGCTCACGCCGCTCGACGCCGTGACGCTGACGCGCAACCACCAGGGCGTGATCAACACGGTGGAGAAGTTCGTGGGCCGCAAGTTCAACTACGACCCGCAGAACGACATCGAGCGCGACTACGTCTTCAAGTACCCCACCGAAACGGTCGAGCGCATCCGCCGGCAGGTGTCGCTCTCGGCGCTGCGCGGGCTCGTCCGTACAAGCTCGGCGCGCTGCGCGAGGGCCGCAAGTCCATCATCCTCGTGAGCGAGGGCTACCTCGCGATGCTGCCGCCGCAGATGCGCGATGCGATCGCGGGCATGCCCGGCAGCGGGAACAACCCCGCGCGCAACGATCCGTTCGCCGGCGGAGAACAACGTCACCGAGGACCGGCGCGAAGTTCAGCGCCGAGATCGACCTGCACGACGAGTTGCAGGACGTGTTCGACGCCGCCAACCGGTCGAACACGGCCATCTACGCGGTGGACCCGCGCGGCCTGTCGACGGGCGAGTTCGACATCGCCGACAACATCAGCGGGCGCACGAGCCAGGCGGCGCTCACCTCGACGATGGACACGCTGCGCACGCTGGCGGAGAACACCGACGGCCGCGCGATCGTCAATCGCAACGACCTCGGCAAGGGGATGCAGCAGATCATCCGCGACGCGAGCGCCTACTACCTGCTGGGCTACAACTCGACGCAGGCGCCGCAGGACGGCAAGTTCCACGAGATCAAGGTGCGCGTGAAGCGCCCCGGCGTGCAGGTCCGCGCGCGCAAGGGCTACTGGGCGCTGACCGACTGGACGTGGCCCGCGCCTCGGCGCCGGCCGAAGGCCGGGCCGCCGACGCGCCGTGACCAAGGCGCTGGCCTCCATCGCGCCGCTGACGAACCACCGGTTCATCCGCACGTGGCTGGGCACCGGCCGCGGCGCCGACGGCCTGACGAAGGTGACGTTCCTGTGGGAGCCGCTGCCGGCGACGCCGGGGACGCGAGCGCGATGAAGCGCGGCGCGTGACGCGTGCTCGCCACGGACAGGTTTCGGCGGCCGGTCGACATCGTCTATCGCGGCAGAGCTGCCGGTCGACGCGCCGTCGGTCAGCTTCAACGCGAAGCCGGGCAAGCTGGATCTGCGGCTGACCGTCGAGGGCGACGGCGGCACGCATCGACAGCGAAGACCGGGAATTGCCGGTGCCCGACCTGTCCGCGCCGGAGGTGATGCTGAGCACGCCGAGGGTGTGGTTCGCACGGAACGCGCGCGAGTTCCAGGCGCTGGCGGCCGATCCCGGCGCGTTGCCGACGGCCGTCCGGAGTTCCGGCGCACGGACCGCCTGCTGGTGCGTTCGACGCGTTCGCGCCGGCGTCCTCGCCGGCCACCGTCACCGCGCGCCTGCTCAACCAGCAGGGCGCGAAGATGTCGACGTGCCGGTGACGCCGCCGTCAGGCGAGGGGCAGCCGTATGTGGTCGACCTGCCGCTGGCCAACCTGGCGGCCGGGCGAATACCTGCTGGAACTGTCTGCCACGGCAGAAGGCCACCCGCCGGTCACCGACCTGGTGGCCTTCCGGGTGACTGGCTAGTGAAAGTAGAAAGTGAAAAGTAGAAGTGAAAAGTAGAAAGTGAAAGGTAGAAAGTAGAAGGTGAAAAGTCCCACCTTCCGCTTTCTACCCTCTGCTTCTCCGACTTTCAACTGTCAACTCTCAACTTTCAACTTTCTACGCGTACATTCCGCGCATCCTCGTCACCGTCGCCACGCGCTTGATGGCGACGATGTAGGCGGCGGTGCGCATGTCGACCTTGTGCTTCTGCGCCGTCTGGAGCACGGCGTGGAAGGCCTGCATCATCTTCACCTCGAGCCGCTCGTTCACTTCCTTCTCGGTCCAGAAGTAGCCGTGGCGGTCCTGCACCCACTCGAAGTAGGACACGGTGACGCCGCCGGCGTTGGCCAGGATGTCGGGCACGACGAACACGCCGCGCTCGTGCAGGATCTTGTTCGCGTCGGGCGTGGTCGGGCCGTTGGCGCCCTCGACGACGAGCTTGGCCTTGATGCTGCCGGCGTTCTCGGCGGTGATCTGGTTCTCGAGCGCGGCGGGGATGAGGATGTCGACGTCGAGCTCGAAGAGGTCGGTGCTCGACAGCGGCTCGCGCGCCGGGGAAGCCGTCCACGGTGCTTGTGCTGCTGCGACGTAGGCGATGCAGGCCTGGGAATGTCGAGGCCGTTGGCGTTGTAGACGCCGCCCTTCCAGTCGGTCACGCCGACGATCTTCGCGCCCTGCTCGGCGAGCAGTTCCGCGGCGATCGAGCCGACGTTGCCGAAGCCCTGGACGGCGACCGTGCGCGCCCTTGAGCTCGAAGCCGAGGTGCTTGGCCGATTCGCGCGCGACGATCATCACGCCGCGGCCCGGTGGCTTCGCGCCGGCCGAGCGAGCCGCCCATCTCGACGGGCTTGCCGGTGACGACCGCGGTGGACGTGTGGCCGACGTGCATCGAGTAGGTGTCGAAGAACCACGCCATGATCTGCTCGTTGGTGTTCACGTCGGGCGCCGGCACGTCCTTGTCGGGGCCGATCGCGTCGATGATCTCGGCGCTGTAGCGGCGCGTGAGCGCCTCGAGCTCGCGGCGCGACATGCGTGGTGGGGTCGCAGATGACGCCGCCCTTGCCGCCGCCGAACGGGAGCTGGGCGACGGCGCACTTCCACGTCATCCACGCCGCCAGCGCCGTCACTTCGTCGAGCGAGACGCCGGGGTGGTAGCGGATGCCGCCCTTGGCGGGGCCGAGGGTGACGTTGTACTGCACGCGATAGCCGGTGAAGACCTGGATCTCGCCGTTGTCCATCTGGACGGGGCAGGAGACGATGATCTGACGCTTTGCGTGCGTCAGCATTTGCCAGATGCCCGGGTCCAGGTTCAGAATGCGCGCTGCTCCTTCGAATTCCTCGAGCATTGCGCCGAATACGCTGCCGTGTGCCGCCATCAGTTCCCTCATGGTCGAGGTGCTGCCCGTGGCATTGGAGGACCCACGGCGCATCCCGAACGAAAAGTCCAAACATGCCAACGTAACAACGAGGGCGGTAGAATGTCAATTGCCTATCTATTCGATGACGTTTTCGGCATCAGACAGGACTGTTCGAAATCCAGGCCCTCGCGGACGCCCCAAACCGTCGGCAGGTCCTATAATTAGGGCGGCATGAAGAGCGTGATCTGACGAAGGTGGCGGAGCGGCAGGCGTCCTTCACCACCATCTCCGGCCGGCCCATCGAGCGCCTCTACACCGCCGCGGACGTGGCGGGCATCGACTACGAGCGCGACATCGGCAACCCGGGCGAGTTCCCGTACGTCCGCGGCATCCACCCCACCGGCTACCGCGGCAAGCTCTGGACGATGCGGCAGTTCGCCGGGTTCGGGACGCCGGAAGAGACCAACCAGCGCTACAAGGACCTGATCGCCGCCGGCGGCACCGGGCTGAGCGTGGCGTTCGACCTGCCCACGCTGATGGGCCGCGACCCCGACCACGAGCTGTCGCTCGGCGAGGTGGGCAAGTGCGGCGTGAGCATCGCGTCGCTCGCCGACATGGAGCGGCTCTTCGACGGCATCCCGCTCGACCGACGATCACGACGTCGATGACCATCAACTCGCCGGCGCCGATGATCTTCGCGATGTACCTGGTCGTGGCCGAGCAGCAGGGCGCCGACTGGAAGAAGATCTCCGGGCACGATCCAGAACGACATCCTCAAGGAGTTCATCGCGCAGAAGGAGTACATCTTCCCGCCGCGCGCCGTCGATGCGGCTCATCACCGACATCTTCGCGTTCTGCGCGCAGGGAAGTGCCGAAGTGGAACACCATCTCGGTGAGCGGGTACCACATCCGCGAGGCCGGCTCGACGTCGCTGCAGGAGCTGGCGTTCACGCTGCGCGACGGCCTCGAGTACGTGCAGTACGGCGTCGACGCCGGGCTGGACGTGGACGACTTCGTGCCGCGCATGTCGTTCTTCTTCAACTCGCACAGCGACTTCTTCGAGGAGATCGCCAAGTACCGCGCCGCGCGCAAGCTCTGGGCCGAGGCCATGAAGAACCGCTTCGGCGCGAAGAACCCGCGCTCGCTGGGCAGCTGCGCTTCCACACGCAGACGGCCGGCGTGTCGCTGACGGCGCAGCAGCCCTACAACAACGTCGTCCGCACGGCGCTGCAGGCGCTGGCGGCGGTGCTCGGCGGCACCAACTCGCTGCACACCAACTCGCTGGACGAGGCGCTCGCGCTGCCGACGAAGGAGACGGCGACGATCGCCCTGCGGACGCAGCAGATCATCGCGCACGAGAGCGGCGTCACCAACGTCGTCGACCCGCTCGGCGGCTCGTACTTCATCGAGAAGCTGACGCGCGACATGGAGCTCGGCGCCCTGCAGTACTGGGAGACCATCGACCGCATGGGCGGCATGGTCGAGGCGATCGAGCGCGGCTACCCGCAGAAGGAAATCGCCGAGGCGTCCTACCAGTTCCAGCAGGCGGTCGAGCGGCGCGAGAAGGTCATCGTCGGCGTGAACGACTTCGTCCAGGCCGACGAGAAGCCGATCGAGATTCTCTACATCGACGACCAGGCGTCGGACACGCAGCTGGCGCGCCTCGCGGAGCTGCAAGCAGACGCGCGACAACGATCGCGTCCGCCGCGCGCTGGACGCGCTGCAGGCGGTGGCCCGGGGCACGGGCAACACGATGCGTGCCGCTGCTGGAGTGCGTGCGGGCCTACGCGACGGTGGGCGAGATGTGCGACGCCCTGCGCGACGTGTGGGGCGAATACGAGGAAGTGCCCGTCATCTAGTGACGGCGTGATCGGCAACTCATGATCGAAGATTCGAGTCGTCATTGCCAAGCCCGGGCTCGACGGGCACGACCGCGGCGCCAAGGTGATTGCGCGGGCGCTGCGCGACGCCGGGCATGGAAGTGATCTACACCGGCCTGCGCCAGACCCCCGAGATGATCGTGTCCGCCGCGCTGCAGGAGGACGCCGACGTCATCGGCCTGTCGATCCTGTCGGGCGCGCACATGCACATCTGCCCGCGGGTGATGGCACTGCTGAAGGAGAAGGGCCTCGACGACGTGCAGGTCGTCGATCGGGGGCATCATCCCCGACGCGGACCTGCCCAAGCTGAACGCCATGGGCATCACGGGCATCTTCATCCCGGGCACGCCGATGCAGAGCATCGTCGACTTCATCACGGCCAACGCGCGCGCGCGGGTGTAGCCGGTCTGACGCGGCCTGTTGACGGCGCCGCCGGGCGCCCGATAGTGGTGAGTGAGTAGCCAGGTTCATGCGCACCCTTCTGCTCGCTGACGAGAGCATCACGATTCAGCGCGTGATCGCCCTGACGTTCGCGGACGAGGACTTCCGCGTCGTCACGGTGTCGGACGGGCAGCAGGCGATCGACCGCATCGCGGCCCAGCGGCCGGACATCGTGCTGGCCGGGACGACGATGTCCGGGGTGGACGGCTACGAGGTCGCCCGCTTCGTGCGGAGCCAGCCGGCCCTGAAGGACGTGCCGGTGCTGCTCCTGACCGGCGCGTTTGAATCGGTGGATGCGGCGCGCGTGACGGCGTGCGGCGCCAGCGGAATACTCGAGAAACCATTTGAGCCAGCCACTGTGATCAGCCGCGTCAAAGAGCTGCTGGGCCTGAAACGGGAGGCCCGACCGACGCCCCCCGCGGGACGGCTGGTGACCTCTGCCGACACGCCGCGAGACGCGCGTGAGCGCAAGGCCGCCCGTGTCGCGCCGCGCCGCGCAGCCGCGCCCGTCGCCAGCGCCCGCAGCCCGCGTCGTGGGACGAGCTGCGCGCCGAGACGGGGCTCGAACCCAATGCCCGATCCGTCGAAGGGTCGGCGCACGAGGCGGGCCGCGAGGACTACCTCGATACGCTGGACGCCGCGTTCGATTCCCTCGACCAGCACCTGGCCGGCCGTCCCGGCGAGAAGCGCGGCCCTCAGCACCTGTCACCGCCGCTCGGCGCGCCGAGACGGCCGAGACCGTCGACCCCGCGGTCGCCCGGCGCGCCCGGCGGCGAAGCCCGAGGGCCGCCCGCCAATGCCGTCTTCGAGGTCGATGACGACTGGTTCGCCGCGGACGACAAGGCCGACGCCGAGCGCCAGGCAGGAACGGCAGTCGCTCGCCGCGGAGATGGGCATCCACGACGTGGACCTGCCCGAGCGGCGAGGGCAGCGCCGCGCCGGTCCCCGATCTCGACTTCGATTTCGGCATCGACGCGCGCGTGCCCGACGGCCGTCGAGGCCCGCGAGCAGATGGCGGACGGAGATCGACGAGGCCACCTCAGTCGCCATGCCGGACTTGCCCGTGTCCACGGCGCACCAGGACATGCTCGACGAGATTGCCGAGGCCATGGTCGAGCCGGCGCAGCCCGCGGCGCCACCGGTCGTCGCGCCGCCGGCGCCGCACGCCGCCGTGGCCGACCGATCGCCGCGCCGCCGGTTGAGCGCGTCAGCGCCTGTCGGCACCGCGGTGTCGGTGCCCAACGTGATTGGGCGGCCTGCCCGTGGTCCAGGCGCCGGTGGCGCCGCCGCCGGTGGCGCCCGTGGCCCCGGTGGTCGCGCCGATGGCCGCCCCCACGTCCGTCGCCCCGCCGCCGGCACTCGCGCCGGAGATGGCCGATGCGTTCGCGGAGCTCCTGGCCTTCGAGCAAGGGCGAGCCGCTGCCCGGTCCACGAGGTCGCAGCGCTCGCGCCGACTGCCCCGTGGTGATCCAGGCCCCGGCCCCGGAAATCACGCCGGCGATGCTCGATCAGATTGCGTCGCAGGTGGCCGACCGGCTGGCCGCGGGCCTGTTCGGCGAGCAACTGCGCGCCGCGATGACGGCGACGATGCGCGACACGATCCGGGGCGTGGTCTCCGAGACCTCCGAGCGCCTGGTGCGCGAAGAAATCGCCCGCGTCAAAGCGCAAGCGGAACGCGAATCCTAAGAGCGGCGCCGTCGGCCTGCCGCCTTCCGCCATTCCACTAGTGGAGAGATATGCCTGTTCCGGAAAAGCCCGCCCTCGAAGGCCTTGAAGAGGCGCTCACCGCGCGCTGGGAGCGCGAGGGCACGTACCGATTCGATCGCACGCGTCCCCGCGCCGAGGTCTACGCCATCGACACGCCGCCGCCCACGGTCAGCGGCTCGCTGCACGTCGGCCACGTCTTTTCCTACACGCACACCGACATCATCGCGCGCTTCCAGCGGATGCGCGGCAAGGAGGTCTTCTACCCGATGGGGTGGGACGACAACGGCCTGCCCACCGAGCGCCGCGTGCAGAACTACTTCGGCGTGCGCTGCGATCCGTCGCTGCCGTACGACCCGTCCTTCGTGGCGCCGGAGAAGCCGGAGAAGCACGCCATCTCGGTGTCGCGCCCGAACTTCATCGAGCTCTGCACGAAGCTGACGGTCGAGGACGAGAAGGCCTTCGAGCACCTGTGGCGCTACCTCGGCCTGTCGGTGGACTGGTCGATGACCTACGCCACGATCGGCAAGCCCGCGCAGCGCGTGTCGCAGATGATGTTCCTGCGCCTGCTCACGCGCGGCCTCGCCTACCAGGTCGAGGCCCCGACGCTGTGGGACGTGGACTTCCGCACCGCCGTCGCGCAGGCCGAGCTCGAGGACCGCGAGCAGCCGGGCGCGTATCATCGCATTCACTTCGCGAAGGCGCGGACGGGCGGAGCGGACGTCGATCGCGCATCGAGACGACGCGGCCCGAGCTGATTCCCGCGTGCGTGGCGCTCGTCGCGCATCCGGACGACGAGCGCTACCAGCCGCTCTTCGGCACCGAGGTCGTGACGCCGCTCTTCGGCGTGCGCGTGCCCGTGCTCGCGCACGCGCTGGCCGATCCCGAAAAGGGCAGCGGCATCGCGATGATCTGCACCTTCGGCGACATCACCGACGTGACGTGGTGGCGCGAGCTGAAGCTGCCCGTCCGCGCCATCGTCCAGCCCAACGGCACGCTCGGCCCGGTGCACGTGGGGCGCGCCGGGTGGGAGTCGCACGGACGCCGCCCGCGCGCAGCAGGCCTACGACCAGCTCGCGGGGCTGTCGGCGAAGAAGGCGCAGGCGAAGATCGTCGAGCTGCTCAAGGAGAGCGGCGACCTGCAGGGCGAGCCGCAGGCCGATCACGCACAACGTGAAGTTCTACGAGAAGGGCGACCGCCCGCTCGAGATCATCACCAGCCGGCAGTGGTTCATCAAGACCATCGACTACCGCGAGCAGTTCCTCGAGCGCGGCCGGCAGATGCAGTGGCACCCGGAATACATGCGCGCGCGGTACGAGAACTGGGTCAACGGCCTCAACGGGGACTGGTGCATCAGCCGCCAGCGCTTCTTCGGCGTGCCGTTCCCGGTGTGGTACCCGGTGCGCGCCGACGGCGGCATCGACTACACGCGTCCGATCGTCGCCGCCCGAATCGCGCCTGCCGGTCGACCCCTCCACCGACGTGCCGGACGGGCTACACCGCGGCGCAGCGCGGGCAGCCGGGCGGGTTCGTCGGCGATCCGGACGTGATGGACACCTGGGCGACCTCGTCGCATCTCGCCGCAGATCGTCACGCAGTGGGAGTCGACGACCCGGACATCTTCGCGCGCACGTTCCCGATGGACCTGCGGCCGCAGGCGCACGACATCATCCGCACGTGGCTGTTCTCGTCGGTGCTGCGCGCGCATTTCGAGAACGACTCGCTGCCCTGGACCCACGCCGCGATCTCCGGCTGGGTGCTCGATCCCGACCGCAAGAAGATGTCGAAGTCCAAGGGCAACGTCGTGACGCCGCTCGGGCTGCTGCAGGAGTACGGCTCCGACGGCGTGCGCTACTGGGCGGCGCGCGGCGGGCCCGGGCGTGGACACGGCGTTCGACGTCGGGCCAGATGAAGATCGGCCGCAAGCTGGCCATGAAGCTCCTCAACGCTGTCGAAGTTCGTGCTGAGCGGCGAGCAGCCCGAGGGCCCGGTGACCGAGGCGCTCGACCGCGGCATGCTCACGCGCCTGGCCGCGCTCGTGGACGAGGCCACCGCGGAACTCGAGCAGCTACGAGTACGCGCGGGCGCTCGCGAAGATCGAGGGGTTCTTCTGGGACTTCTGCGACAACTACGTCGAGGCGGCGAAGTCGCGCCGCTACGGCGACTTCGGCGCCGAGGGCGCGGCGTCGGCCGCGGCCGCGATGCGCGTGGCGCTGTCGGTCATGCTGCGCCTGCTGGCGCCGTACCTGCGTTCACCTGCGAAGAGGTGTGGTCGTGGTCGCAGCCGGGCTCGGTGCATCGCGCCGCCTGGCCCACGCGACGGCGAAGTGCTCGCGCGTGGCCGGCGCGGATGCGGCGGCGCAGCAGGCGAGCGTGAGCCTGTCGGTGGCGCTCGGCGACGATCCGCAAGGCGAAGACCGAGCAGCAAGGTGTCGGTGGGCACGCCGGTGCTGTCCGTGCGCTTCATCGGCAGCCGCGGAGGCGATCGCCGCGTTGCGCTGGTCGAGCGCGATCTCAAGGCGGCCGTGCCGCACCGAGACGCTCGCTCGAGGCGTCGGCCGACGCGGCCGGTTCGGCGCGCAGGTCACGCTCAAGCCCGCGGAGGCGTAATGGCACTGATCCCGCTGCCCCCTGAGGCGTATCGCGATCTCGTGCGGCGCGCGCTCGCCGAGGACGTGGGCGCCGGCGATGCCACGAGCGCGGCGACCGTGCCGGCGGGCGCAGCGCGCGCGCGGCGTGATCGTCGCCAAGTCGCCGCTCGTCGTCGCGGGCCTGGACGTCGCGGCCGAGGTGTTCCGCCAGGCGGACGCCGGCGCGGTCTTCGAGGTCCGCTGGGGCGATGGCGCCGCACGTGCGAGGCGGGGGACACGGTGGCGATCGTCACCGGCGACGCGCGCGCGCTGCTCGACGGCCGAGCGGACCGCCCTCAACTTCCTGCAGCGCCTCTCCGGCATCGCGACGCTGACGTCGCCGCTTCGTCGACGCCGCGGCGGGACGCATCACCGTCCTCGACACGCGGAAGACCACGCCCGACGCTTGCGCGCCCTCGAGAAGTACGCGGTGCGCTGCGGCGGCGGCACCAACCATCGCCAGCGGTCTCGATGACGGCATCCTGATCAAGGACAACCACAAGCGCCTGGCGGGCGGCGTCGCGGCGGCGGTCGCGCGGGCGCTCGCAGCGCCGGCCGGGCTGCCGGTCGAAGTGCGAGGTGCGAGACGCTCGAGGAACTCGATGACGCGCTCGCCGGCGGCGCGCCGCGCATCCTGCTCGACAACTTCACCACCTACGACATCCGCGAGGCGATGCGCCGCATCGCCGGCCGCGCGCAGGTCGAGATCTCCGGCGGGGTCACGCTCGAGCGGCATCCCGGAACTGGCCACCACCGGCGCCGACTTCGTGTCGGTCGGCGCGCTGACGCATTCGGCGCCGGCCGCCGACCTGAGCTTCGAACTCGAAGCGCTCTGACATCGCTGCGTGCCGCCCGATCCTCGAGGCGCCGCTCGACGCCGCTGCGGCGCTCGGCAGGCGTCCGGACCTCGCGTCTCGACGTCCACTGGCATCCGTCGGTGCCGTCGACCATGGATGTGGCGATGGCGCGCTGTCGCCGAGCGGCGCTGCCGAGCGGCGCGGTCGTCGTGGCCGACGCGCAGACCGCGGGCCGCGGCCGGCGCGGCCACGCTGGGAGTCTCCGCCCGGGCCGGGCTGTACCTGTCGATGGTCTGGCAGGCCGCCGACCGAATCGCTCGAGCTGCTGCCGCTCATCACGCTGGCCGCGGGCGTCGGCGTGCGGGCCGGCATCGCAGGCGCGCCACGGGCCTGCGCCGCCGACTCAAGTGGCCGAACGACCTGCTCGTGGGGCGCCGCAAGCTGGCGGGCATCCTGGCGGAGGGCAGCGCGCATCGGCACGCCGCACCAGGCCGTGGTGATCGGCGTGGGCATCAACCTGCATGCCGGCCGCGTATCCGCCCGACGTGGCGGCGCGCGCGACGTCGCTCGAAGGGGAGCTCGGGCGCGCCGTCGATCGGGGCGCGGTGCTGGCCGAGGTCGTTGGCCGCGCTGATGGACAGCCTGGCGCGCCTCGATCGCGGACCCCGGTGGTATCCTGCAAGCGTGGCGGGCGGCGGCGCCGTCGGCCACCGGCACGCGCGTCGAGTGGGACGCGGCCGCCGGTGTCCAGCGCGGAACCACCGCGGGCATCGACGAATCGGGCGCGCTCCTGGTGAAGACGCCCGGCGGAGTGGAACGCATCATTGCCGGCGAAGTACGCTGGCACATCGCCAGCGGCGTTAACAAATAACGATCGGATAGCAATAGACACCATGCTGCTTGCCATTGACGTCGGCAACACCAACATCGTGATTGGCGTGTTCCAGGGCACGGAGCTGGTGCACAGCTGGCGCCTCACGACGATCCGCGAGCGCACGGCCGACGAGCTCGGTATCCTCGTGACCGATCTGTGCGATCACCATCACGTGAGCCTCGAGAAGCATCTCGGGCATCGTGATCGCCTCGGTCGTGCCGCCGCTCACCGGCACGTTGCAGGCCATGGCCGTGAAGTACTTCGAGCGCACGCCGCTGATGTTCGAGCCCGCCGTGAACGGCGGCATGCCGATCCTCTACGACAACCCGGCCGAAGTGGGCGCCGACCGCGTCGTCAACGGCATCGCCGCGGTGGAGTCAATACGGGCGTGGGCGTGCCGATCATCGTCGTGGATTTCGGCACCGCCACCACCTTCGACGCGATTTCCGCGAAGGGCGAGTATCTCGGCGGCGTGATCTGCCCGGGCCCGCAGATCTCCGCCGACGCGCTGTTTCAGCGCGCGGCGCGCCTGCCGCGCATCGACGTCAAGAAGCCGGCCACGTGATCGGCACCAACACGGTGGCCTCGATGCAATCGGGCCTGTTCTGGGGCTACGTGGACATGGTCGAGGGCCTGGTGCGGCGCATCAAGGCGGAACTCGGCGGCGAGGCGATCGTCGTGGCCACGGGCGGCCTGGCGGTGGGCGTGGCGCTCGAGACGTCCGCTGATCGACCACGTCGACACCGAACTGACGCTGCAGGGCCTGCGGCTGGTGTGGGAACGCCGTCAGTGAGCGATGCCGACGCCTACTGCCGCGAGATCGAAGCGTTTCTCTGCCGCAAGAACGACGGCCACCTGATTCGCATCACCGGACCGGCCTTCGAGCTGGTGCTGGGATGGGCGAGCCAGGGGATCCCGCTCAAGGTCGCCGAGGCCGGCATCGATCGCTACTTCGAACGCTACTACCGCCAGGGGCCGCGCCGGCGCCCGGTGCGCATCGACTTCTGCAACGCCGACGTCCTCGACGCGTTCGACGACTGGCGCCGCGCCCTCGGCATCGCGTCGGTCACGCCGGACGCCGCGGGCGGGCCCGACGTGGAAGAGCCGGTGCAGGGCAGCGGCCGGTCGCGCCGGTCCCTGGCGTCGCAGATCGAGGGCGTGCTCGCGAGGCTCACCGTCCTGCGGGGCAGCGACCAGGCGGGTGCCGCCATCGGCCCCGCGCTCGACGCGGCGGTGCGGGCCCTCGACGCGATGCGGCCCGAGGCCGTGCGCGCGCGTGGCGACGCGCGCGATCAGGTGATTCAATCGCTGGCGGCGATTGAGCGTACGCTCGTGGGGGCGGCCGCGGATGCGCTGCCCGCGGCCGAGCGCGGCCGCGCTCGACGCCGAAGCGGCGGCCGAGCTCGAGCCGTTCCGTCCGCGCATGACCGCGGAGGCGTATGAGCAGTCGCGCCGCGCCGCGCTGCCATCGCCTCGTGCGTCTCCGCTTCGGCCTGCCCACGTTTGAATGAGTGTGAACACCCTCGATGAATATCGGCGAGCGCATGACTCTGACGATTGAACGGCCCGCGGCGGGCGGGCGGATGATTGCCCGGCACGAAGGCGCGATCGTCTTCGTCGCCGGCGGCATCCCCGGCGAGATGGTCGAGGCCGTGGTCGAGAAGGTCCAGCGCGGCACCGTGTGGGCGGCGACCGATCGCGTGGTCGAGGCCGTCGCCGGACCGGGTGCCCGGCGCCGACACCGCCTGCGGCGGGTGCCTCTTCGCCCACGTCCGCTACGAGCGCCAGCGCGCGCTCAAGGCCGCGATCATCGAGGACGCGTTCCGCCGCATCGGGCGCATGCCCCTCGAGCAACCGGTGGAGGTCGTCGCGTCGCCCGTCGAGGGCTACCGCATGCGGGCGCGTCTCCACGTGCGCGGCGGCCGCGTGGGCTTCTTCCGCGAAGGCACGCACGAGTTGTGCGATGTCGCGCCGACGCGGCAACTGCAGGCCGCGGCGGTCGCCTCGCTGGCCGACCTCTCGACGGCCCTGCAGACGCTCGGGCGCGAAACCGTGTCGGAGATCGAGCTCTCCGAGAACATCGACGGCTCCGAGCGCGCCTGCCACCTCGAGCTCGCGCCGCAGGCCGACCCGTCGCGCCTCGCCACGCTCAGCGCGGTGGCCGGCCTGACCGGCGTGTCGTGCGCGCCGCCCGAGCATCGGCGGACGATGGAGTTGTGGGGAAGCCCGTGGGTGTCGGACACGCTGTCGGTGGCCGCGCGATCGACGACGCGCGCGTTCACGCTCCGCCGGCACGCGCGGTCGTTCTTCCAGGGGAACCGCTACCTGCTGGTCGCCGCTCGTGGAGCACGTGCTGGCGCACATCGAGCACGGCCCCGTGATCGATCTCTTCGCGGGCGTCGGGCTCTTCAGCGTGGCCGCGGCCGTCGCGGGGTTCGGGCCGGTGGTGGCGGTGGAGGGCGATCGCGTTCGCCATCGACGATTTGCAGCAGAACGCGGGACCGTGCGGGGACAGCGTGATCGTGCGGGGCGAGCCGGTGGAGGACGTTCCTGCGCGCGCGTGCGCGAGACGGCCGCCACGGTGATCCTGGATCCGCCGCGGACGGGCCTGTCCAAGGAGGCGCGTGGCCGGCGTGATCGCGCGCAAGGCCGCGCGGCTGGTCTACGTCTCGTGCGACGTGGCGACCCTCGCGAGGGATGCGAGGATCCTGCTCGACGCCGGCTACGCGGCGACGAGCGTGCGCGCGTTCGATCTCTTTCCGAACACCGCGCACGTCGAGACCGTCATGGTGTTTTCGCGCTAGCCGCCGCGATAAACCCCTCGAAGAGCCCCCGGAACTCTCCGGTGCGCCAGAAGTTCTCGGGATGCCACTGCACGGCGACGCAGAAGCGGTCCCCGGGCATCTCCATGGCTTCGATCACGCCGTCGGGCGACGTGGCCGTCGACCTCGAAGCCCGGCGCCACCTTCGCCACCGCCTGGTGGTGACGGCTGTTGACCTGGCAGGTCTCGCCATCCTCCAGGTGCTCCTTGAGCAGGCCGGACAGGCGCGAGTCCTTCGCCACCCACACTTCGTGCGCCAGCGCGTACCGGGGTTCGGGCACCGAGTGATGCAGCGCGCCCGGCACCTGCGTGGGGATGTCCTGGATCAGCGAGCCGCCCATCGCCACGTTGAGCAGCTGCATCCCCCGGCAGATGGCCAGGAACGGCATGCCCGACGCCACGGCGGCGCGCGTGAGCGCGATCTCGAACTCGTCGCGGCCCGACTCGGCCGGATCGAACGACGGCATGGCGCGCCTCGCCGTAGAGCGCCGGGTCGACGTCGCCGCCGCCGGTAAGCAGCACGCCGTCGACGCGCGCCAGGATGTGCTCGGGCGCCTCGCCGTCGGCGCCCACCTCGATGGGCTCGCCCCCGGCGCGCTTGATGGACTCGATGTAGTCGGAGACGCGACGGTTCTTGGCAATGGCAATCAGTGGCATATGAGCGATTCCTACATGCGCGGCGGAACGGCCACGCCCATCAGGTCGAGCACCCGCGTGAGTTGCTGGCGGAAGTACGCCACCGCGCCGGCGCGCCAGCGCCGGACGTCGTCGCGGTCCTCGTTGAGGATCGACGAGCGGTGGTAGAACGCGTTGAACAACTGCGCGAGGCCGAAGCCGTACTTGGCCAGCACCGCGAACTCCAGCGTCCGCACGACCTGCTCGACGACATCGTCGAGGCGTGAGGCCTCCAGGACGAGCGCCCAGAGTTCGTGGTCGCCGTCGAGGCCGTTGATGGCGTCGGGGGAGAGCGCCGGCAGCGGCCCGAGCAGCGACGCCTCGTCCGCACCCAGGCGTTCCTGGAGCTTCTGGAAGATGTTGTTGGCGCGGACGACGGCGTACTGGAGGTACGGCCCGCTCTCGCCCTCGAAGCTCAGGGCTTCGTCGATGTCGAACGCGATGACCTTCGTCCGCGAGTACTTGATCAGGAAGTAGCGCACGGCGGCCACGCCGATGTGCTCCGCGATCTTCCGGCGCTCGGCCGCGGGCAGCTCGGGCTGCCGCCGGTCCACTTCGACGAGCGCCTTGTCGATCACGCGGTCGAGCAGGTCATCGGCCTTCACGCCGAGGCCCTTGCGGCCCGACACCTCGACGAACGGGCGCTTGGCGTCCTCGGAATCCGGCGGCGGCGCGAAGCCCAGTTCCCTGGCCGTGGCATGCGACAGCGCCACCATCTCGTACGAGAAGTGGGTGAGCCGGTCGGCTTCCGCCGGATGACCGATGGCGGTGAGCGCCTGCTTCAGGAGCTTCTGCAGGTACGACTGCCGCACGTCGATCACGTTGTAGGTCGCGGCCGCGGCGCCAAACGCCGGGTGCGTGGCGACGGCCAGCGCGGGATCGCTGGTCGTCGCCCACAAGGGCTCGCCGTCCGGTTTCGTCGCGAACACGCGGTAGTGGAAGTCGTGGCCGAGGAGGCCCGACTTCCAGAACTGGTAGGCCATGTCCTTGCCGACGTAGGTGACCGTGCCGTTGGAGCGGACGATGACCTTCTCGCGGTCCTCGGGCGCCTCGCCGGTCGTCTCGTCGGCGTCGGCCGGCGCCTCGGCCGCCGGCTCGTCGTCGATCTTCATCACCCAGCAACCCGCCAGGCGTCCCTCGGTCTGCAGGAACACGGCGCCCGTCTGCTTGAGCACGTCGAAGGCGCGCGCCCAGAACTTGAGGCGCAGGATGTCGCCTTCCCACGTCAGCAGCTGGTAGTCGATGTTGAGCCGCGCCATCGTCTTGATGTGGCAGCGGACGATGAAGTCGGCGATGAAGGCGGCGAGGCCGGCGGTGGGTTCGACGCCGTGCTCGATGTCGTGGAGCGTGGCGGCGCGGATCTTCAGCCGCTCCTTGTCGCCGTCGTACCATTCGGTGACGCGGGCGTAGAGGTCCCAGCAGTAGTAGTCGAAGCGCGTCGTCGCCGCGATCTGCCTCGCCGCGGCGAGGTCGAGGTGCTCGAGCTCGCGGAACCCGACCACGACGTCCGCCACCTGCACGCCGGTGTCGTCGATGTAGTTCTGGACCTCGACGGGGTTGCCGCGAAACCGGAGCACGCGCACGAGGGTGTCGCCGAGGGCTGAATTCCGCAGGTGGCCGATGTGGGCCGCCTTGTTCGGGTTGATCGCCGTGTGCTCGACGATCGTCTTCTCCGGACGGGCCGGGGGCGGCGGCAGCGTGCCGGCGAGGCCCAGGCGGGCCAGCAGGAACGCCGGGCGGTCCAGGAACAGGTTGAGGTAGCCGTTGGCGGCGGCGTCGACCCGCGTCACGCCCGGCATCGCGCCCATGGCGGCGGCCACTTCCTGGGCGATCGACGCGGGGCGCCTTGCGGAGCCGGCGCGCGAGGTCGAAGGCCACGGGCGTGCCGAGGTCGCCCATGGTGCGGTTGGGCGGGTACTCGATGGTCACCGAGACGCCGGCGTCCTCGCCCAGGCCGTACAATTCGGCCAAAACGGCGAGCACACGGCGCCTGACTTGTTCGTGAAGCGGAAGAATCATGATGCTGGTTCGTTGACTCGCTTGAAGGCGTGCGGTACGCTTCCGGAGCGATCGTGCACGGCCGACGATAGATGGGAATCGTGCGGTTCACTACGTTATCAGAATCCCCATGCCCCCGTCATGGTTGACGCCGGAATCGGCCGCCTCCTCATTTCGAGCCTGCATCAGGGCATCGGCGACGTCGTCCCGACGCGCCTGGAGTTCTATGAGAACTGGCTCAGCCCCTCCGGGATGCGCGACGGCCGCATCGGCCTGGCGCCGCTCGGCGCCGTGCTCGAGTTTCCTCCACCGCGAAGGCCGCCCATCAACGACCAGATCGCCGTGCGTGCGGGGACGTGCGCGGCCGATTGGACGTTTGCCGAGATCTCCTCGCTGCGGCGCTGGTGGATTCGCCGCCTGCCGGCCAGCCTGCGCGCCCGCGCGGCGCTGGGCCTCGCCCGGCGCGCTGGTCCGCGCGACCATCCGGCAGTCGAAGGTGAAGGCGCGGATGTCCGGGGCCACGCGGGGTGGTCGAAATCCGCTCGGCCGCGTTCGAGCAGCTCCGGGACCCGGCCTCGATCCCGATGCGGGGCTTCTATGCGGCCGCCGTCCAGCGGTTGCTGGACCTCTGCGCGGTGGACGCGGAAGTGGCGGTGGCCACCGAGCACGAGACCGGCTGGAACCTCACCGTCGCCCTGCGCAGCGCGCGCCGGGTCAACCCGGACGAGGCGGCATGAGGCCCATCCGCCAGGCGGCGTGGGGCCTGCGTGCTTCTCATGTCGATGGCGCGGACCGCCGGCGCGCAGGAGCCCGCCGGGACCGCCGGTGGTCGTGATGCCGTTCGAAAACACCCGGCAGGACCCCCGCCTCACGTGGATGCGGGAGGGCGCCGCGGTCCTGGTCACGGAGCTGCTCACCGCCGCGGGCGAGTCGGTGATCGATCGGGAGGAGCGGTTGCGCGCGTTCGAGCGGCTGCAGTTGCCCGCGTCGGCGATCCTGAGCCGCGCCTCGTCGATCAAGGTCGGCACCGCCCTCGGCGCCACCACCGTCGTGATTGGCAGCGTCGAACTCGCCGGCGATCAGCTCACGGCGCGCGCGCGGATGATTCGCCTCGATACGGGACGCCTCATGCCCGAAGTGCAGGCACAGGGACCCGTTGTCGGATCTCTTCGGGGTCTTTGGACGCCTCTCGGCCGCCCTGGGAGGGCTTGTCCGCGCCTCCGTCCGCCGGCGATCGCCTCCCGCCGACACCACAAGTGTTCGAGCTCTACGTGAAGGGCCTGATCGCGGACACGCCCTCGGCCAGCCTGGCGTTTCTCGAACAGACGCTCAAGGCCGCGCCGGCGTACGATCGCGCGCGGTTGTCCCTCTGGCAAGTGCACACCGACGCGGCCGAACACCAGCGGGCCCTGGATGTCGTGGCCCGGATCACGCCGGAGAGCCGCGTGGCGCGTGAAGGCCGTTTCCTCGGCGCCCTGTCCCTGATCAGCCTGAAGCGGTACGACGAGGCCCTGGCGGCGCTTCGCGCGCTTGCAGGCGGAGCGGCCCGCCGCGGCGGTCGCCAACGCCCTCGGCGTGGCGGAACTGCGCCGCGCCACGACGCCCGTTCCCGGACGCGCCACCTACTATTTCAGCCAGGCAAGCGAGATCGATCCCACCGACGGCGATCTGTTCTTCAACCTGGGCTATGCGTACTGGCTGGAGCACGACGCACGCGCCACGATCTATTGGCTGCGCGAAGCCGTGCGTCGCGACCCGGGCGACGGCGACGCGCATTTCATCCTGGGCGTGGCCCTCCAGCAGACCGGGGCCACCGCGGAGGCCGCGCGTGAGCGGGAGTTGGCCCGGCGCCTCGCGTCGAAGTACGCGACGTGGGAATCGCGGGCGAGCGGCGCCGATCCGGTGCCGCGGGGTCTCGAGCGCCTGGATGATGCCCTGACGCCGGTGCGAGGGAGGGTGGACACGATGGTCACCGCCGCAGGCCAGCGCGATCAGGATTCGCTGGCGCAGTTCCACCTCGACGCCGGCCGCCGCGCCTTCCAGCGCGAGGCCGATCGCGAAGCTACGCAGGAATTGCGCCGGGCGCTCGTACCTGTCGCCGTACCTGGCCGAGGCGCACCTGATGCTCGGACGCATCTTCCTGCGGGGCGGGCGCGCGCAGGACGCGATTGAAGAGTTGAAGATCGCCCTCTGGAGCGAGGAGTCTGCGCCGGCGCACGTCGCCCTGGCCGAGGCCTACCTCCTGGCCGATGACCGCGCCGCGGCCCGGGCCGAAGTCGACCGCGCGCTGGTCCTCGACCCGACGTCCACGGAGGCCCAGCAGCTTCGCGGCAGGCTGGGGGGACCGCCGTGGTAAAATTCGTGCAGATTCGCTGACCCCTGATGAGCACAACCCAAGACGAAGCCTTTCGCGAAATCCAGTTGAGCGGGAAACAGCTCGTGTTCCTGTTCATGGCGGGCACCGTCGTGGCCGTGGTGATCTTCCTTAGCGGCGTGATGGTCGGCCGTGGTGTCCGCGCCGAGCGCGGCGGGCTCCGGCCGGCACCTCCGAGGCAGCGGCTCTGGCGTCGGCAGCTGTCGAGAACGACGCGCCCCCCGCAGTCGGCTCCGCACCGCCGCCGCCCGGTTCCGGGTCCTCGAGCCAGCCGACGACGGCCGGCGAAAAATTGAGCTACGCGGAGCGGCTGAACGCCCCTGCGGCGTCGGCTGATGATCTCCAGAAGGCGGAGCCGCCTCCGCCGCCGGCCGAAGAGGATTCCAAGGAATCACGCCGCGCCAGCGGCGAAAGCCTCGAAGGCGGTGGCCCCTCCGCCGGTCGCGAAGCCCGCGACGCCCCCGGCGCCCGCACCGACGGCCGCGGCCAGCCCGGCTCCGGCGGCGAACGCCGAGCCCGCCGGCTCGGGCTTTGCCATCCAGGTGGCCGCGCTCAAGGAACGCGCCGAGGCCGACACCATCGTCAAGCGGCTGGCCGGCAAGGGCTATCCGGCGTACGTGCTCGCGCCGGCCAAGGGCGCGCCCTCGGTCTTCCGCGTTCGCGTGGGCAAGTACAAGGAGCGCCGCGAGGCCGATTCGGTGGCGGCGCGCCTGCAAAAGGAAGAGCAGTTCAAGCCCTGGGTCGTCCGCTAGGCGCCCTCATCTCGTGACGAAGCCACCACCAGCATCCGAGCTTGGCAGGCTGATGCGCCTGCTGTTCCGCGCCCACCCATGGCACGGCGTCCGCCTTGGAGAGAAGTCGCCGGAACAGGTGACGTGCTATATCGAGATCACGCCGTCCGATACGGTGAAGTACGAGATCGACAAGGCCACGGGCCTGCTCACGCTCGATCGCCCCCAGCGATTCTCGAACGTCTGTCCCACGCTCTACGGATTACTGCCGCAGACCTACTGTGGCGACCGGGTGGCGCAGCTCAGCGCGGACCGTACCGGCCGCGCGCAGCTCAACGGCGATCAGGATCCCCTCGACGTGTGCGTGCTGTCGGAGCGGCCCGTGTCGCACGGCGACATCCTGCTGCAGGCCGTGCCCATTGGCGGCCTGCGGATGATCGACGGCGACGAGGCCGACGACAAGATCGTCGCGGTGCTCGTCGGGGATTCCGCTTACGGGACCCTCCGCGACATCGCCGATTGCCCGAAGCCCCTCGTGGCGCGGCTCGTCCACTACTTCGAAACCTACAAACAGGCGCCGTTCGCGAACGACCGTCCGTGCGAAATCACCCACATCTACGGGCGCGAGGAAGCGTTCGAGGTGATTCGCCGGGCGCAGGCCGACTACCTCGAACGTTTCGGCTCCCTCGAATCGCTCCTGAACACCGCGCTCGAGGCCTAGACGCGTGATGACGCCGGCCTTGAAGCCGTCCCCGTCAACCGTGCTCGCACTGGTGTCGGGTCTCCTGCTGGCGCTGTCGTTTCCGCGCTACGGACATCCGGCCGTGGCCTTTGTCGCCCTCGTCCCCTTGTTCGTCGCCGTGAGCGGGTGGCGCGGCCGGCCTGGGGCGTACCCGGGCGTGACGCCCCGCCGCGGCTTCATCCTCGGGCTCATCGCCGGCGCCGTGCACTTCGCGGGAACGGTCTATTGGACCGGCGCGACGGTGCAGACTTTTGGCGGACTGTCGTGGCCCGTGGCCGTGATCGTGGCCGGTTTGCTCGTCTTCTACATGGCGGCGTACATCGCGGTGGCCATGGCCATCTCCGCGGTGTTCGTGCGCTGGCTCGGCATCGCCGGCCTCCTGTTCGCGCCGGCCGCGTGGGTCTCGACCGAGTACCTCCGCGGGCACCTCATCGGGGGCTTTCCCTGGATCCCGCTCGGCAACACGATGGTCACGTTCCTGCCGATCGCGCAGCTGGCGAGCGTGACCGGCGTGTACGGGTTGTCGATCTTCGTCGGGCTCGTGAATGCCGGCATCGCGTGCGCCATGACGTCGGCCGCCCGCGCGCGGACCATCGCCCTCATCGCCACGGTGGCGCTCGTCCTGGGCGTGTCGATCTGGGGAGGGCGGCGGCTCGCGGCGAATGAACTGGTCACCAGTGGCACGCCGGTGAAGGTGGGCTTGATCCAGGGCAACATCAAGCAGACCGACAAATGGAATCCGTTGCAGGCCGGAATGATTGTCGACCGGTACCTGCGCCTCACCGACCAGGCCGTGGCCGGCGGGGCGGAGTTCGTCGTCTGGCCGGAGTCGTCCACGCCGTACTATTTCGATGAAGACCCCGCGGCCGAGGTGATCCGGAGCACCGTGCGCCGCCTCGGCACGCCGCTGCTGCTCGGGAGCGACGAGATCGAGGCGGGCTCGCCCACGCGGCTCTACAATTCGGCGTTCATGCTCGATCGGGGCGGCGCCAACGCGGCCGTGTATCGCAAGATCCACCTCGTGCCGTTCGGCGAATACGTGCCGTTCCAGCAGGCGCTCTTCTTCGTGGCGCCGCTCGTCGAGGCCGTGTCGTCGTTCTCGCCGGGCAACTACGTCACGATGCTGCCGGTCAACGGGCACATGGTCAGCACGGCGGTGTGCTACGAAGTGACGTATCCCGAGTTGATGCGCGAAGCGGTGCAGCAGGGCAGCGAGTTGCTGACGACGATCACCAACGACGCGTGGTACGGCGAGTCGTCCGCGCCGTACCAGCACTTCGAGATGGCGGCGATGCGGTCCATCGAGGAGGGCCGCTACCTGGTGCGCGCGGCCAACACCGGCATCACGGGCGTGGTCGATCCGTACGGCCGGGTGCTCGCGCGCACCCAGCTGTTCGAGACGGTCGGCCTCGTGGCC
The DNA here is from genome assembly GCA_963839865.1 of uncultured Acidobacteriota bacterium. Taxonomy (GTDB): domain Bacteria; phylum Acidobacteriota; class Vicinamibacteria; order Vicinamibacterales; family UBA2999; genus 12-FULL-67-14b. Next base: position 21,799 of record CAWIWS010000024.1, on the reverse strand, counting down.
GAGGCCCGGTTCGTGCAGCAGAAGACGCTGTATGCCAGAATGGGAGACTGGATCGCGTTCACCGCGATCGGCCTGACGCTGCTCGGCCTGGGCGCGGCCATCCTCCGCCGACGAAGATAGGGAGACACCTCGTGGCTGTTGTCATCGACGATCTGATCCGCCGCTCCATCGACCTGCTCAAGCGGGCCTCCGAGATGCGGAGCTATCTTTGACCAGGCCCACGATCCCGGTGAGCTCGCGCAGCTAGAGCAAAAGGTCGCGGCCCCGGACTTCTGGAACAACCAGGCGGACGCGCAGAAGACCCTCCAGCGGCAGCGCCGGCTCGCCGAAGACATCGAGCTCCGCGACAGCTTCGCCAAGAAGATCGACGACCTCGGCGTCCTCGTCGAATGGGCGCAACAGGGTGAGGACGTGGCCGCCGATCTCCAGCGCGCGCTCGACGCGCTCGAGGCGCAGGTCGACGCGGCCGAAATCAAGAAGATGCTGAGCGGCGAGCACGACTTCGCCAACGCCATCGTCACCATCCACCCCGGCGCGGGCGGCGTCGAGTCGCAGGACTGGGCCGAGATGCTGCTGCGCATGTACCTCAAGTGGGCCGAGCGCCGCGGCTTCAAGCGGGAGATCCTGGACTACCAGGCCGGCGACGAGGCCGGCCTCAAGAGCGTGACGTTCACGCTCACCGGCGACTACGCCTTCGGGCTCATGTCGGCCGAGGCCGGCGTGCATCGCCTCGTGCGGATCTCGCCGTTCGACCAGGCGGCGCGGCGCCACACCTCGTTCGCCTCGCTCTACGTCTGGCCGGAGTTCAACGAAGAGATCGAGATCGACATTCCCGAGAAGGAGCTGCGCATCGACACCTTCCGGTCCAGCGGCGCCGGCGGGCAGCACGTGAACGTCACCGACTCCGCGGTGCGCCTCACGCACTTGCCGACCGGCATCGTCATCTCGTGCCAGAACGAGCGGTCGCAGCACAAGAACCGCGACGTGGCGATGAAGGTGCTGAAGGCGCGCCTCTACGACCTGAAGCAAAAGGAGCAGCAGGACAAGCTCTCGCAGATCGGCGGCACGAAGAAGGACATCGCCTTCGGCTCGCAGATCCGCAGTTACGTGCTGCAGCCCTACCAGATGATCAAGGACCACCGCACGAAGTATGCGGAAGGTCAGGTGCAGAAGGTCCTTGACGGCGACATCGACGCCTTCATCAAGACCTACCTGATGCAGAAGGCGTCCGGCACGCTGGGGCAGCCGTCAGCGGCCGACGACGACGAATAAAGCGCGGGTCCGTTGCCGGCTATTGCTTGTTGGGCTGCGTGCCGGCGAGGAAGGCTTCCTCGAACGCGTTGGCGGCGCCGGCGGGCACCGGTTCGCCCGTGGCGCGATCCACCGACATGAAGACGATGTTGCCCGGCGGGTCGAACACCGGCGGATTCTCGCGGTCGCCGTAGAGGTCGATGTAGGCCTTCATGAATTCGATCCACGTCGGCAGCGCGGCCACCGCGCCCGTCTCGTTGCGGCCGATCGGCTTCTTCTCGTCGTAGCCGACCCACACGCCCACGGTGATGTTGGGATCGAAGCCCACGAACCACGCGTCGGTGAAGTCGTCCACCGTGCCGGTCTTGCCCCCGAGCGGCCACTTGAGCGCGTTGGCGGCCGCGCCGGTGCCCTCGTGGACGACGCCTTGCAGCAGGCTCGTCAGGACGAACGCCGTGTCCGCGCGGATCGCGTCGCGCGGCTGCGGGCGCTGCTCCGCGAGCAGCGTGCCCTCGCGGTCCGTGATGCTCTGCGCGTAGAAGGGCTGCATCCGGATGCCGTGGTTCGGGAACGCCGAGTACGCGCTTACCGTCTCGAGGAGCGTCGCTTCCTGCGCGCCGAGTGCCATCGAGAGGAACGGCCGGAACTCCTGTGTAAAGCCGAACTTCTTCGCGTAGGCCGCCACCTGCGCCGGACCGAGCATGTCGATGACCTTCACGGCCGGGATGTTCCGGGAGTCTTCGATCGCCCGCCGCAGCGTGATCGGCCCCTCGAACTTGCCGTCGTAGTTGCCGGGCCGGTAGAGCGGCTGGTTCGGTCCGACTTCCCAGGACGTGGGCTCGTCCACCAGGATCGTCGTCGGCGTGAGGCCGCGGTCGATCGCCGCCGTGTACAGGAACGGCTTGATGGTGGAACCCATCTGCCGGCTCGCCTGCGTGGCGCGGTTGAACTTGCTGCGCGCGAAATTGAAGCCGCCCACCATGGCCAGCACCTGGCCGGTGTGGTTGTCGATCGCCACGAGGGCGCCCTCGAGGATCGGGGTCTGCTCGAGCATCACCGTCGCCGCCCGGCCCGCGTCGTCCAGCTTGGTGATCTCGACTTCGATGAGATCGCCCGTCTTGAGGATCTCCGCCGGCGAGGTCTTGCGCGTCCAGGCCATGCCGGCCTTCGCGAGGTCCGCCGCGATCGACCCGATGCGCAGGTGCGCGGTGGACGCGTCCACCGACATCACGACCGCGGGAACGATGTCGCCGGGGGCGATCGGACGGGCCCAGCGCTCGTGACGGAAGCCGTCGAGCGTCTGCTTCTCGGCCAGCACGTTGCGCGTGACCTTGCGGAAGCCCCGCTTCTTGTCCGTCCGGCGCAGCCCGCGATCGACCGCGTGATTGGCGGCGGCCTGCAGCCGCACGTCGAGCGCCGTGCGCACCGTCAAGCCGCTCTCGTAGAGCGCCTTGGCCCCGTAGGTGGCCTCGAGCTGCTTGCGGACCTCCTCGAGGAAGTAGGGCGCCACCGATGAAGCCTGTCCCGGGCTGCCGCGCGTGACGATGGGGCGCTTGAGCGCGGCGTCCAGGTCCTCCTTCGAGATGAAGCCCTCCTCGTGCATGCGGCCCAGCGTGTAGTTGCGCCGGCGGAGGGCCGCCTCCATGTTCACGAACGGGCTCTGGCGCGCGTTGCCCTGGAGGATGCCGGCGATCATGGCGGCTTCGTCCACCGTCAGGTCCTTCGCGGCCTTGCCGAAGTACATCTGCGAGGCCGCCTCGACGCCGTACGCGCCGTGGCCGAAGTACATCTGGTTGCAGTAGAAGGTGAAGATCTCTTCCTTCGTGTAGCGCTTCTCGATCTGGATCGTCAGGAGCGCTTCCTTGATCTTGCGCTCCCACGTCTTCTCGTCGGTGAGGAACAGCTTGCGGGCGAGCTGCTGCGTCAGCGTGCTCGCGCCGGCCGGCCTTGCGCATCTCGACGAGGTCGGTGAGCAGCGTGAGGAAGATGCGCTGCGGGTTGAGGCCCACGTGCTGGAAGAATTCCGAATCCTCGGCGGCGAGAATCGCCTGGCGGAGCAGTGGCGGGATGTCTTCGTACCGGATGACGACGCGGCGCTCGACGGCGAAGTCGCCCACGAGCTGCCCGTCCTTGCCGAGGACCTTGGTGATGGTATTGGGCGCGTATTCGTCGAGGGCGCTGACCTGCGGCAGGTCGTCGGAGTACGCGAAGAGGACGCCGCTCAGGGTGCCGAGCAGTGCGGCGGCGATGAACAGCGCCGCGATCCCGGCGTGACGGGCGTACCGGATCATGACCTTCATGGATGTCTCGCGTGGAACGCTAAGCCGCAGTATAGCAAGCGCTTGGGAGAGGTTTGCGAGTAAAGGTTGACAGTGAATTACTCACATTTCATACTAAGGGCATGAGCAAAATTATCGGTATCGACCTCGGCACGACCAACTCGGTGGTCGCCGTGATGGAGGGCGATCAGCCCACCGTCATCCAGAACGCCGAGGGGAATCGCCTCACGCCATCGGTGGTGGCCTTCAGCAAGACGGAGGAACGCCTCGTGGGGCAGGTCGCCAAGCGCCAGGCCGTGACCAATCCCGAGAACACAATCTTCTCGATCAAGCGCTTCATGGGCCGCCGCTACGACGAAGTCAATGAAGAGATGAAGATGGTGCCCTACCTCGTCGAGCGCGCCGGCAACGGCGACGTGCGGGTGAAGGCGCAAGGCCGGGATTACGCACCGCCCGAATTGTCGGCGATGGTGCTGCAGAAACTCAAGCAGGCGGCCGAAGACTACCTGGGCCAGCCGGTGTCGAAGGCCGTCATCACGGTGCCCGCGTACTTCAACGACGCGCAGCGCCAGGCCACCAAGGAAGCCGGGCAGATTGCCGGCCTCGAGGTGATGCGCATCGTCAACGAGCCGACGGCCGCGGCCCTGGCGTATGGGCTCGACAAGAAGAAGGACGAGACCATCGCGGTCTACGACTTCGGCGGCGGCACGTTCGACATCTCCATCCTCGAAGTGGGGGAGGGCGTCGTCGAGGTGAAGTCGACCAACGGCGACACGCACCTGGGCGGCGACAACCTCGACCAGCGGATCATCGAGTGGATCATCGACGAGTTCCGCAAGAGCGACGGCATCGACCTCGGCAAGGACCGGATGGCGCTGCAGCGGCTGCGTGAAGGGGCGGAGAAGGCGAAGATGGAGCTCTCCAGCGTGATGGAGACGGAGATCAACCTGCCGTTCATCACCGCCGACGCGAGCGGCCCGAAGCACCTGGCCATGAAGCTCACGCGCGCGAAGTTCGAGTCGCTCGTCGAGGACCTGCTGCAGAAGACGGTGGGCCCGACCAAGACGGCGCTGACCGACGCCGGCGTGGACCCGTCGAAGATCGACGAGGTCGTCCTCGTGGGCGGATCGACGCGCATCCCGCGCGTGCAGGCCATCGTCAAGGAACTGTTCGGCAAGGAGCCGCACAAGGGCGTGAACCCGGACGAAGTCGTCGCCATCGGCGCGGCCATCCAGGCCGGCGTCCTCGCCGGCGAAGTGAAGGACCTGCTGCTCCTCGACGTCACGCCGCTCTCGCTCGGCATCGAGACGATGGGCGGGATCATGACGCCGCTGATCCAGCGCAACACCACGATCCCGACGCGCAAGAGCGAGGTGTTCTCCACGGCGTCGGACAACCAGACGAGCGTCGAGGTGCACGTGGTGCAGGGCGAGCGGCCGCTCGCGCGCGACAACCGCACGCTCGGGCGCTTCCACCTCGTGGGCCTGCCGCCGGCGCCGCGCGGCGTGCCGCAGATCGAGGTGACCTTCGACATCGACGCCAACGGCATCGTCAACGTGTCGGCGAAGGACCTCGGAACGCAGAAGGAACAGAAGATCACCATCACCGCCTCGTCCGGCCTCAGCAAGGACGAAGTGGAGCGGATGATGCGCGAGGCCGAGTCGCATTCCGACGAGGACAAGAAGCGCCGCGAGGACATCGAGATTCGCAACCGCGCCGACCAGTCGCTCTACACGGCCGAGCGGATGCTGAAGGACGCGGGCGAGAAGATCCCGATCGTCGGACAAGAACGCGATCGAGAGCGCGATGGCCGACGTCAAGAAGGCGATCGACGGCAACGACACCGCCGCGATGAGCAAGGCGATGGACGCGCTGATGCAGGCGCAGCACAAGGCGTCCGAGGAGCTTTACAAACAGGGTGCCTCGGGTGCCAGCGGTGCCACGGGTGCCTCAGGGGAGGGTGCCTCAGGTGCCTCGGGTGGCGCAGGTGCCGCAGGTGCGCGCGGGGTGGTGCTCAGGGTGACGTCATCGACGCCGAAGTGGTCGAGGACAAGAAGGAATAGCAAACGAGAAACGATAACGAATAACGAATAACGAACAGCTGCGATGGACCTGTACATCGTCCTGGGGGTTGAGCGGAGCGCGGCGGCGGGCGACATCAAGCGCGCCTACCGCCGGCTCGCTCGGCGGTTGCATCCGGACATCAATCCGGGCGACCGCGAGGCCGAGTCGCGCTTCCGGCAGGTGCTGGAGGCGTACGAGACGCTGATCGATCCCGACCGGCGCCGCCGCTACGACGCCGGGCAGCTCGGCGCGCGACGCTGGGCGAGGACGTCGAGTCGTTCGGGTTCTCGGGTTTCGATTTTTCCAGCCGCGTCCACGCCGAGCGCACGACCACGTTCGGCGAGCTGTTCGAGGAGGTGTTCGCGCGGCGGTCGGGGCGCGACACGCCGGACGGCGCCTCGCACGGCGCGGACATCCACGCGCGCGCGGTGCTGACGTTCGAGGAAGCCTGGCACGGCGTGGCCCGGGCCGTGACCGTGACGCGGCACGACGCCTGCCGGACGTGCGAGGGCAGCGGCTACCAGCGCGTGGCCGAGACCCGGTGCGTCGCGTGCGAGGGGTCCGGCGCCGTGCGGTCGGTGCGCGGCCACATGGTCTTCTCGAAGAACTGCCCGACGCTGCGGCGGCGCCGGGCGGCTCAAGCAGGAGCAATGCGCCGCGTGCCATGGGCAGGGCGTCGAGCCGCGGGCGGAGACCCTGACGGTCCGGATGCCCCGCGGGCGTCGACACGGGCGCGCGCGTGCGGATCGGGGGCAAGGGACACGCCGGGCGTGCGCGGCGGCGCGCCGGGCGACCTGTTTGTCGACGTCGAGGTCCAGGAGCATCCGGTCTACCGGCGCGAGGGCGACGAGTTGCACATGACCGTGCCGATTGCGATCCACGAGGCCGCCCTGGGCGCCAAGATCGACGTGCCGACGCCCGATGGCCCCGCGCGGCTGCGCGTGCCGCCCGGCACGCAGTCGGGCCAGCGGTTCCGCCTGCGCGAGCGCGGCGCGGTGGGCCGGACCGGGCGCCGTGGTGATCTCGTGGTGGACGTGCGGATGCGGCTGCCGAAAGTGCTCGACGAACGCTCGAAGGAACTGCTGCGCGAGTTCGGCCGCATCAACGGCGAGAGTGTCAGGGAGCCATGACCAAGCGAGCCGGCAAGGCCTACTTCATGATCAGCGTGGTGGCGCAGCGCTACAACATCCACCCGCAGACGCTGCGCCTCTACGAGCGCGAGGGGCTGCTCAAGCCGTCGCGCACGGAGGGCAACACGCGGCTCTACTCGGAAGACGACCTCGAGCAGCTCGAGACCATCCTGTCGCTGACGCGCGACCTCGGCGTGAACCTCGCCGGCGTCGAGATCATCCTGAACATGCGCCGCAAGATGGAGCAGATGCAGGGCGAGGTGAACGAGTTCATGGAATACGTCAAGCGCGAACTCGCGCGCGGGCATCGACGACTGGGAACAGCGCCTCAGCACCGCGCTCGTCAAGGCCAAGCCCACCGACATGGTGCGCGCGCCGCATCCAGGTCCCGACGCGACCGTCGCGCACGCCGACGCCGGCAAGAAAACCCGGGGCGCCTAATCGCACGCGGTGGTAAGATTTGCGTGTGGTCAGGAAGCTGGAGTCGCTTGCCTCTGAGTCCGCGACATTACATGCCTACCTTCGGGAGATTGCCGGCTTCCCCTCGTTGACCCTCGACGACGAGCAGCAGCTTGGCCGCCAGATTCAACACGACGGAAACGAAGAGGCCATCGGCCGGCTGGTGCAGGCGAACCTGCGCTACGTCGCCGCGTACGTCGGCCGCTTCCGTCACCTCGGCGTGCCGTTGCTCGAACTGATTCACGAAGGCAACCTGGGACTGATCGAAGCGGCGCGCCGGTTCGACCCGTCGCGCGAAGGCGCGTTCCAGGCCCACGCCACCTGGTGGGTCCGCCAGGCCGTCATGCACCTGCTTGGTGAATCGCCGCGGGTGCCCGAGATGAGCGCCGCCGGCTTGATGGCCGCGGCGGCCGCGGGACGACAGCCGGGCGCGCTCCGCGTGGCGATGTCCCACGCCCTGGCGCCCGCGACGCCCGGCGCCGGGGACCACGTCGGAGACGCGGACCCCATCCTGCCGCTCGGCCGCCGGAAGGGACGCAAGTCGCGCAAGGGCGGCGCCGGGTCCCGCATCGACCTTGGTGCGCTCCAGTCGCTGCGCCAGCAAACCGTGCTGCGCAGTTACCTGAACTGATCGAGACGGAAACCGGGAACCGGCAACCGGGAGTCGGACACCATACATGGATTGCGAGATCTGCGGGGGAACGCGCTGGAAGAGCGTGGAGGTCGACGGCGTCGAGCGCCTGGTGCGCTGCGATTGCTGGCGTTCCGCGGTCGTCGATCGCCTGATGTCCGAGGCCCGCGTGCCGTCCCGCTACGCCCGCTGTGAGCTGTCCAACTTCGAGCACGGCGCCGATTCCCAGCGGGAGGCGTTCCGAAGGGCCACCAAGTTCGTCAGCTCGTTCCCCGTCGTCGACAAGGGATTGCTGTTCTACGGCCCCAACGGCGTGGGCAAGACGCACCTGGCGATTGGGATCCTCAAAGAGGTGATCCGCACGAAGGGCGCGCGCGGGCACTTCTTCGAGACGCGCGAACTGCTGCGCCTGGTGCGCGACACCTACAACCGATCGGTCGAGGAGACCGAGATGGACGTCCTCGGCCCCGTCCTGAACGCCGACCTCCTCGTGCTGGATGATTTGGGCGCCGAGCGCACCTCCGAGTGGGTGCAGGAAACCCTGGGCCTGGTCGTCAACACCCGCTACAACGCGCGGCGGGCCACGATCTTCACGAGCAACCTCGTGGACCTGCCCGACAACACGGATCCCCGCGGGTTCGTCTTCCAGTTGGGCGCGCGGACGCGTTCCCGCCTGATGGAAATGTGCGACTGGGTGCAGATCCAGGGCGCCGACGTCAGGGAAGTGGGGCCGCAGGCCTCGGCCGATGACATCGGCCGGTGGCAGAAGCAGTCCCCCGCATCGCCGGAGAATGTCCGCAAGTCCGCGGGCCTCCCGCCCAAGACCAAGGGCATGGCCCGCGCCCGCCTGAAAGACGGCGGCGCCGGCTTCGAACTCAAGTGGTCCGGCGGCAAGGCCGGCAGCTAGCCTGTGCTCGGGATCTACCTGCACATCCCGTTCTGTGCGGCCATCTGCAACTACTGCAATTTCAATCGCGGCCTGCTGGACGAAGGGCTGAAGCGCCGGTATGTCGAGGCGCTCGAACGGGAGATCCGCGGCGCCGCCGAGCCGGCGACGCCGGCCGATACGATCTTCTTCGGCGGGGGCACGCCGTCGCTCCTCACGCCCGACGAGGTGGCGCGCGTGATTGCGGCGTGCCGCGAGAGCTTCGCGCTGGCGCCCGACGCGGAGATCACGCTCGAGGCCAATCCCGAGACCGTCTCGCCCGCGTCGCTCGACGGCTTTCGCGCGGCCGGCGTCAATCGCCTCTCCTTCGGCGTGCAGTCGTTCCGCGAGGCGGAACTACAGCGCCTGGGGCGCCTGCATTCCGTCGAGACCGCGCGCCAGGCCGTGCGCTGGGCGCGCGCGGCCGGGTTCGACAACCTGAGCCTCGACCTGATGATGTGGCTGCCCGGGCAGCGGCCGGCCGACTGGCTCGAGTCGGTGGACGCGCTGGTCGACGTGGGGCCGGAGCACGCGTCGTTGTATTTACTGGAGATCTACCCCAACGCGCCGCTCAAGGACGCCATGGCGCGCGGCGGGTGGTCCGTGGCGCCGGATGAGGATGCCGCGGACATGTACCTCCAGGGCCTGGCGCGCCTGGACGCGGGAGGATACGAGCAGTATGAAATCTCCAACGTGGCCCGCTCATCCGCGCGACGGTCGCGCCACAATCTGAAGTACTGGCAAGAGGGCGAATGGCTCGGGTTTGGGTGCGGGGCGCACGCCACGCGAGGGGGCGAACGGTGGCGGGTGGTCAGCGGGACGACCGAATACATCGATCGGGTCGCCGCGGGCCTGGACGTGCGGCTGGACCGCCGGGTACTCGGCAGCGAGGAACGGCTCGAAGAGGCGCTCTTCATGGGGTTACGGCTTACGGGCGGCCTGGACCTCCGGCTGATGCGCGAGCGTCATGGCGTCGATGTCTGGGCGCGATATGGCGAGGAATTGGACCGTTCGTCGCGGCCGGATGGCTGGTCCACGAGCCGGATTTGCGCCTGGCGCTCACCAGAGAGGGTATGCTGATGGCCAACGACGTGATGATGGTTTTCATCGGCGGTCCAGTACGGTAAAGTAACGACCTTTCGTGAAGGAGGCTGATCAAATGCTTCGAGGATTGCAGGTCATCGTGTCGGGGATTGCGCTGGCGGGGTTGACGCTGGCGGGGGCGACGGTAGCTTCGGCGCAAGAGGCGGCCAAGCCCGTCTTGGTGTTTGATGGGGATGCGGCAGTGATGATCGTCCTGATCAAGCCCGACAAGACGGCGGATTTTGAGAGTGTGATTGCCAAGTACAAGGAAGCCCTCGGAAAGAGCGACAAGCCTGTGCGCAAGGAACAGCTCGCCGGCATGAAGGTCTTCAAGTCCCCGACGGCTATGGGGGGCAATGCGGCGTATATCTTCAGCTTCGATCCGATCGTGAAGAATGAGGAGTACGACATCACGAAGGTGGTGGCCGAAGTGTTCCCGGTGGAAGTCCAGGATGTCTACGCGAAGTACAAGGACAGCTTCGCCGGCCGTCAGATCATTCCCCTCAACAAGCTTCCGTAGCGCGTGTGGCGCCCGTGCCTCGGGACGACGTCCCGGGGCACGCCCCCTTCTCAGCCGAGCTATGCTGTCACCTGTGACTGTGGTGCTCGCGCTCGCCCTTCTCCTCGCCCAGGCCCCCGCGGCCCCCGTCCCCTCGCCGGACCCCGCCTCGTCTGTGTTTCCGGGCACGGCCGGGCTCATGCTCGTGACCATCAAACCCGCCGCCACGGCCGACTACGAGCTTGCCGTGCGGACGCTGCAGGCGGCCATGGCCAAGTCGGCCGACCCGCAACGCCAGCGCGTCGCAAAAGGATGGACCGTGTTCAAGGCGGCCGAGTCCGACGCAAAGGGCAACATCGTGTACGTGCACGTGATGGTGCCGGCCGAACCGGGCTTCGACTACCGGATCTCGCTGCTGGTGGACGAGATGGTGCAGGGCCTTCCGACGGACCTGCTGTCGAAATATCGGGACGCGTTCGCCGCGCCGCCCACGAAATTGAGCCTGACCGAGTTTGCGAGCATGGCCGTGGCGCCGGTGGCGCCGGACGCGCCGCCGCCCGACCCCGCGGCCGCGCCTGCGGCCAAGAAGCCAGGCGGGCGCTAGAACTTCAGGTTCGCGCCGACGTAGAAACGCTGGTAGGTGGAGTAGAGCGGCGAGCCCTTCAACGTAAACACCCGGTAATCGACGCGGACACGAACGGGGCCCACGAGCTTGATCTTGGCGCCGCCGCCGACGTTGATCTGCGCGCTGGTGTCCTGTCGGTCGATCAGCGTCTCCCGGTAGCCGCCGGCGCCGGCCGTCCCGTAGAACGTGATGCCGGCAATCTCCACGGGCGTTTGTGCCAGCACGTTGCCGGACCACGTCTTGAGGGAGGGTAAGGCCTCGAGCTCGTCCTCGGCGATGTGGCTGTATTCGAACTCGAATCCGAGGAATAACAGGCCGATGCCGGCGCTGAAGCCCCGCGCGCTGTGGTTGTGCGGGGTGGACGAGACCCCGACAAACGCGGTGGCGTCCGCGCGCGCCGGCTGCGCGGCGGCCACGAGCATGAGAGCGGCCAGGGCCAGCGGTGACAGCCACCGGGGGCGGAGGGGGATCGGCATGCGCATTTTCCTCAGGTGCTATGATCACACAACCCGCGTGCCGACACTGCTTGATCTGGAGGGACCATGCTCGTGAGTCAACGATGGATTGCCCGCTTTGCCATCCTGCTGGCGCTGCCCGTTTCGCTGCGGGCCGACACGCTCTACCTCCGCAACGGACAGCGGGTTGAAGGGGAGTTGGTGGCCGTTCGCAACGGCACCGTCGAGTTCGACGAACGTCGGAGCTACGGCAGCGCGCGCACCCTCCGCTTCGACCGCGATGAAGTCCTGCGGATCGAGCTCGACCGCGGGGGCAGCGGCAGCAACTTCGGGAGCGGGAACAACTACGGCGGCGGGAGCGGCAACAACAATAACAACAACGGCAGCGGCCGCCCGGCCGGCATGCGCGAGCGCCAGGTCATCGTCTCCGGCGATGTCGCCTGGAGCGATGCCGGCATCGAGGTCCGCGCCGGACAGACCGTCTACTTCGAGGCCACCGGCCAGGTGCGATGGGGCAAGGACCGGCGCGACGGCCCGGCGGGCGAGAGGAACTCGCCGCCCAACAACGCCCGTCCGATGCCGAACCGCAACGCGGCCGCCCTGATTGGCCGGATCGGCGGCGACGGCGGCGACGTGTTCCTGATCGGCGACGAGTCCGGCCCGATGCGCATGCGCGCGAACGGCCGATTGTTCCTCGGCGTCAATGACGACTTCCTGCAGGACAACTCCGGGAATTTCCGGGTGGTTGTTTATTACTGAAGCTTGGGGGCTTAGGGACTTAGAGGGACTTAGGGGCTTGGTTCCCTCTCCCTAGGCCCTTCAGTCCCTAAGCCCCTAGGTCCCTGAGCCCCCCACATGCCCTACTACTCCGACCACACCGCGGCGTTGCGAGCGGAGCTGGGGCAGGCGCTCCCGCGGGACCTGCTGCGGCAGCTCCACGCCAGGTCCGCCGCGCGGCATCTCCTCATCGGCGGCCGGCAGTTCGCGATACTGGCGCTTGCGACGTGGGGGCTGGTGCGATTCGACCACCCGGCGATATGGCTTCCGCTGGCGCTCGTCCAGGGCTTCACGGTGTTCAACTTCACGGTGCTGCTGCACGAGGTGCTGCACCGGCTGGTCTTCGAGCGTCCGCGGCCCGCGGTGGAGCGCGCGCTCGCGCTGCTTTACGCCATTCCCAGCGGGATTGCGGCGTCACAGTTCACGCGGTGGCACCTCGATCACCACGCCGAGCTCGGGTCGTCGGTGGGCGATCCGAAGCGCCATCACCTGTCACCCAAGCGGAACGCGCGGTGGTTCAAGTTGCTGTACGCCACCCCCGCGCTCTTTCCGATCTACTTTCGCGCGGCCCGCAAGGAGACCGCCACGTATCCGGCGGAGTTGCAGCGCCTGATCGGCGTGGAGCGCCGGGTATCGATCGGCGCGCACCTGGCAGTGCTGGGCCTCGTCTGGTGGGCATTCGGCCCCGGCGCGGCGACGCGCGCCTATATCGTGCCGGTGTTCTTCGTCTTTCCGGTGGCCTTCACGCTCAACCGCCTCGGGCAGCACTACGACATCGACCCGTCGGACACCGCGCGATGGAGCACCCTCGTTCGCGGCCACTGGTTCTGGAATTTCTGGTTCCTGTATTCGAACCACCATCTCGAGCACCACTATTTTCCCGGCGTGCCGTGCTATCGCCTGCCGGCGCTCCAGCGGGCCCTGGCGCCGTTCTACGCGCGCCACGCGATCCCGTCGAGGACCTACGGCCAGTTGATCAAAGGGTGGGTCATCGACAATCACGCCCCGCATACCAATTGGGATTTGGCATAATTACGGGATGGACTTTCGGCTGACCGACGAGCAGGAACTGCTGCGGAAGAGCGTGCGTGAGTTTGCGGAAGCCGAGATGCGGCCGCACGTCATGGCCTGGGACAACGCGCAGCATTTCCCCGTCGAGTTGCTGCCCAAGCTGGCGGACCTCGGCCTGATGGGCATCCAGTTCCCCGAGGCGCTCGGCGGAGCGGGCATGAGCGCCGTCGACTACTGCATCTGCATCGAGGAACTCGCCCGCGTCGATCCGAGCGTCTCGCTTTCGGTGGCCGCGCACAACGGCCTCGGCTCCGCGCACATCGCGTTCTTCGGGAGCGAGGCGCAGAAGCAGACGGTACCTGGTGCCGCTGGCCAAGGGCGAGAAGCTCGCGGCCTGGGGCCTCACCGAGCCCGGCTCGGGCAGCGACGCGGCCGCGATGCGGACGACCGCGGTGCGCGACGGCGATCACTGGGTGCTGAACGGCTCCAAGATGTTCATCACCCACGGCACCTCGGCGCACACGCTGGTGGCGATGGCCGTGACCGACAAGGCCAAGGGCAGCAAGGGCATCTCGGCCTTCATCATCGAGCGCGGCACGCCCGGCCTGCTTGCCGGCAAGAAGGAAGACAAGCTCGGCATGCGCGCGAGCGAGACCACCGAGGTGATCTTCCAGAACTGCCGCATTCCCGCATCCCAGCTCATCGGCGAGGAAGGGCAGGGCTTCATCCAGACCCTGCAGGTCCTCGACGCCGGCCGCATTGGCATTGCCGCCCTCGGCGTGGGCCTGGCCCAGGGCGCCTACGAAGCCGCGCGCCACTACGCCGGCGAGCGCCGGCAGTTCGGCCGCGCCATCGGCTCGTTCCCGTCGATTGCCGGGCGCCTGCAGGAGCACGCGGCGCGCGTGGAGGCGGCGCGGCTGCTGACCTACCGCGCGGCGTGGCTGAAGGACCAGGGCCGCCGCATGACGCTCGAGTCCGCGATGGCCAAGTTGTACTCGAGCGAGATCGCCGTGCGCGCGTCGGAAGACTGCGTGCAGATCCACGGCGGCTACGGCTTCGTGAAGGACTACCCCGCGGAGAAGTTCTTCCGCGACGTCAAGCTCCTGACCATCGGCGAGGGCACGAGCGAAATCCAGCGCCTCGTGATTGCCCGCCAGCTCCTGGCCGCCTGACGTGACCGCCCTCCAACCGCTGGCCGAGCGCGTCCGGTCGGGCGACGCCCGGGCCATGGCCCGGGCCATCTCCCTCATCGAAGACGAGACGGCCGGCGCGGCCGCCCTCGTGCGCGACATCTTTCCGCTTCACGGGGCGCGCCTACCTGGTGGGCGTCACCGGCCCGCCGGGCGCGGGCAAGAGCACGCTCGTCGACCGGCTGACCACCGAGATGCGCAAGGCCAACGAAGGCGTGGGCGTCGTCGCGGTCGATCCCACCAGCCCCTTCACCGGCGGCGCCGTCCTCGGCGATCGCCTGCGGATGCAGGCGCACGCGCAAGACGAGGGCGTGTTCATCCGCAGCATGGCGACCCGCGGCCACATGGGCGGCCTGGCGCGGGCCACCAGCGACGCCGCGCTGGTCCTCGACGCGTCCGGCAAGAGCCAGGTCATCATCGAAACGGTGGGCGTCGGCCAGGACGAAGTGGACATCGTCCGCACCGCCGACGTGTCGATCGTCGTGCTCGTGCCCGGCACGGGAGACGACGTGCAGGCGCTCAAGGCCGGCATCATGGAGATCGCCGACATCTTCGTCGTGAACAAGTGCGATCGCGACGGCGCCGACCGCATGGTCACGCTCGATCGAGTCGAATCTCGCGCTCCAGAGCTACGGCGAAGGGGAGTGGCGCCCGCCGATCGTCAAGACGGAGGCCACCACCGGCAAGGGCGTCGCGGAGCTGTGGGAGACCATCGGCGCCTTCCGGGCGCATTCGGTGGGCACGCGGGTCCGGCGCCTCAAGGCGCGGAACGAGTTCCGGCTGCGCGACCTCCTCACGCATCGGTTCCTGGATTTCGTGGAGCAGCAGTTGCTCGGGCCCGGTGAGTTCGACGGCCCTCATCGATCGCATCGCCGCGCGCGACCTCGACCCGTACACCGCGGCGTCCGCGATCCTCGAGCGGGCCCTCAAGCAGGTGCACGACCATAGGCCGCCGAGCCCCGGGAAGCACCGATGAGAGCCGTCCTCGATCACGTCGGCATCGCCGTCAGCGACTTGCCGGTCGCCCTGCGGTTCTTTCTCGATCACCTCGGGCTGCACCTGGAGGCGACCGAGGAGATTGCCTCCCAGCGCGTCCGGGCCCATTTCATCGCGACCGGCCAGTCCACGCTGGAACTGCTGGAGGCGACCGCGCCCGATTCCCCGATTGCGAAGTTTCTCGAGAAGCGCGGGCCCGGGCTGCATCACGTGTGCCTGCGCGTGGAGGACCTCCACGGCGGCGCTCGCGCACCTCAAGGCGCGCGGCGTCCGCCTGATCGACCAGGCGCCGCGCCCGGGCGCCGAGGGCGCGATGGTGGCCTTCATCCACCCCTCGGAGTCGCACGGGGTGCTGGTGGAACTCAAGCAGCCGGCGCCCAAGGTGCCGCGGTTCACGACGGCGGCGCCGTACGCGCTGGGCGATCTGGAACTCATCTCCCTGTCCGACGGCTTCTTCGCCCTCGACGGCGGCGCCATGTTCGGCGTCGTCCCGCGCACGCTGTGGGAGAAGCGGCTGCCGCCCGACGATCGCAACCGGATTCCCCTGGGCATGCGGCCGCTGATCGTCCGCGGCGAAAAGACGATGCTGATCGACGCCGGCTGCGGCGACAAGTTCGACGCGAAGTTCGCCGACATCTACGGCCTGGACCGCGCGTATCACCTGGACCACTCGCTGGCGGAGGCCGGGATCTCGCCCGAGGACATCGACATCGTCCTGGCCAGCCACCTGCACTTCGATCACGTGGGCGGCTTCACCGCGCGCGCGGCCGACGGGCGCATCGTGCCGCGCTTCCCGAACGCCCGCTACGTCGCGCATCGCGCGGAGTGGGAGGACGCGACGCATCCGCACGAGCGGAGCCGCGCCAGCTACCTCGCGGAGAACTTCGTGCCGCTGCAGGAAGCCGGCGTGCTGACGCTCGTCGACGACGGGGCCGAGGTGATGCCGGGGGTGACCTATCGCCACTCCGGCGGGCACTGCGCGCACCACCAGGTCGTGATGATCGCCTCGGGCGGCCGCACCGCGGTGTTTGCCGCCGACATGTATCCCACGTCGGTGCACATCCCCGACCCGTGGGTGATGGGCTACGACCTGTATCCCGATGGACACGCTGGCCTTCAAGCGCGCCTTCGCGCGCGAGGCCGTGGAGCGCGAGTACCTGGTGTTCTTCGAGCACGAACCATCGATCGCCGCCGGCTACATCCGGGAGAGCGGCGGCAAGCGATCGATTGAACGCGTGATCTAGTGACCGAATGATCGGGAGACGAGTGACATGTCCGTGAAGATTGGCATCATCGGCGGCAGCGGCCTCTACGACATGGCCGAACTGACCGACCGCGAGGAGCGGGTGCTCACCACGCCCTTTGGCGATCCGTCGGGGCCGTACGTGCGTCGCGCACGCTGCGCGGCAAGCGGGTGGCGTTTCTCTCGCGGCACGGCGCCGGCCACCGGCTGACGCCGACGGAGCTGAACTTCCGCGCGAACATCTTCGGCATGAAGATGCTCGGCGTCGAGTGGATCATCTCGGCGAGCGCGGTGGGCAGCCTGCAGGAGCAGTACCGCCCGATGGACCTCGTGTTCCCGGATCAGTTCATCGATCGGACCCGCGGCCGCGAAAGCACCTTCTTCGGCAACGGCCTCGTGGCGCACGTCGGTTTCGCGCATCCGATCTGCGAGCGAACTGTCGGCGCTGGCGGCCGACTGCGCCGAGGCCGTGGGCGCGCGCACCCACCGCGGCGGCACCTACGTCTGCATGGAAGGCCCGATGTTCTCCACGCTGGCCGAGTCGAAGCTCTATCGGTCCTGGGGCGCCGACATCATCGGCATGACCAACCTGCAGGAGGCCAAGCTGGCGCGCGAGGCCGAGATTGCCTACGCGACGATGGCGCTCGTCACCGACTACGACTGCTGGCATCCCGACCACGACTCGGTCACGGTGGAGATGATCATCCACAACCTGACCGAGAACGCGCGGACCGCGCAGCAGGTGATCGCGAGCGTGGTGGAGACGCTGGACGTGACCCGGCACAACGAGTGCCACCGGTCGCTCGCGACGTCCATCATCACGCGGCCGGACGCCATCCCCGAGCAGTTGAAGCGCGACCTCGCGCCCATCATCGGCAAGTACATCAAATAGCCCGATTCCCTAAGCCGCATAAGCCCCTAAGCCCTCAGGCCCTTACATGAAACTGATCGTGACCGGTTCGATTGCGTTCGACTACCTGATGTCCTTTCCCGGCAAGTTCACCGAGCACTTCCTGCCGGAGCACATGCATCGGATCTCGCTCAGCTTCCTCGTGGACACGATGGACAAGCGGCGTGGCGGGTGCGCGCCGAACATCGCGTATACGCTGGCGCTGCTCGGCGAGCGGCCGTTCGTGATGGCGACGGCGGGGCAGGACTTCGGCGACTACCAGCGCTGGCTCGACGCGGCCGGCATCGACACCTCGCTTGTGAAGGTGGTGGACGGGAAGTTCACGGCGTCGTTCTTCTGCAGCACGGACGAATCGGCCAACCAGATCGCGTCGTTCTACACGGGCGCGATGGCCAATGCCGCGGAGCTGTCGTTCCGCACGATCGACGGGCTCAAGCAGGACGGCCTCGTGATCATCTCGCCGAACGACCCCGGCGGCGATGGTGCAGTACGCCGAGGAGTGCGACGCGCTCGGCGTGAAGTTCATCTGGGATCCGGGCCAGCAGTGCGCCCGCATGAGCGGCGACGAGCTGGCGGCCGGCGTGCGCGGCGCCTTCATGGTGATCTGCAACGACTACGAGTTCGAGCTGATCCGCGAGAAGACCGGCATGGGCGAGGCGGAGATCCTGGCCCACGCGCCGCTGCTGGTCGTGACCAAGGGCGAGCACGGCTGCACGATCCACACGAAGGACGGCGTGACCGACGTGCCGGCGGTGACGCCGCACCGGATCGAGGACCCGACGGGCGTCGGCGACGCGTTCCGCGGCGGCTTCATGAAGGGCCTGGCCATGGGCGCGGCCTACCCGGTGTGCGCGCGACTCGGCAGCGTGGCGGCCACCTATGCCCTCGAACACCTGGGCGGCACCTCGCACGCCTACACCTGGCCGGAATTCACGGCCCGGTACGAGGAGCATTTCGGCAAGCTGTAGCGGCGCCGCGAGGCGGCACCGGCAGTTACGACCGCTGGTAGTAGGTGGGCCGGGACGGCAAATGGACCATTCCAGCCATGCACGTCTCGCCCGGTCCGGATCTGCCGGACGGCACGCTCCTGCGCGTTGCCCACCTGACCAAACGCTACGGCGCCCTCACGGCCCTGCAGGACGTCTCGTTCGACGTCCGCCAGGGCGAAGTGCTGGGCCTCATCGGGCCCAACGGGTCCGGCAAGACCACCCTCTTCGAATGCCTCGGCGGCACGCTCGCCTATGACGACGGCCGAATCGAGCACCCGCCGTCCATCGCGGAGCCGCTGTTCTACCTGCCCGATGGCATCGCGCCGTGGCCCGCGCAGCCGGTCCGCTGGGCCCTGCAGTTCATCGAAGGCTACTTCGGGGCCGCGCCGGGGATCGCGCGAGACGGTGATCGGGGTCCTCGACCTCGAGCCCCTGCTCGACAAGGCCATCGGGCACCTCTCGAAGGGCCAGCGGAAGCGCGTCCTGCTGGCGCTGGGACTGCTGACCCCTCACCCGTTGCTGCTCGCGGACGAACCCTTCGAGGGCCTCGACCTCCGCCAGACGCGGGAGGTCGCCCACGCATTGCGCGCGTTTGCCGGGATCGGGCCGCACGCTGCTGCTCTCCATTCACCAGATCGCCGATGCGGCGCGCGTGTGCGATCGCTTCGTGCTCCTCAGCGGCGGACGCGTGCGCGGCGAAGGCACGCGCGAGGCCCTGCTCACCCTGGCGTCCTCGCGCAGTGGGCGCGACGTCAGCGATTTGGAGGAGGCGTTCCTTGCCCTCACGTAGCGACGGCGCGCCGGTGCGCTGGCTCTTCGACAAGGAGTGGCGCGAGCTGCTCTCGTCCCGCGCATGGTGGGTGTTGCTCGCTGGCGATGGGCCCGCTCGTCGGGATGTCGTTCATCAGCGCCGTCACGGCGTACGGTGAGTTGAGCGGCGTGGGCGGGACGGCCGCCGGCGTCGGCGAGGCCTTCTCGCCGCTGGTCGGCATCTGGGCGCCGACCTTCAGCGCGTGCGAACTGGCGGCCGCGTTCCTCCTGCCGTTTGTCGGCATCCGGCTCGTGGCGGGCGATCGGCAGAGCGGGGCGCTCAAGATCGAGCTGCAGCACCCGATGCCGGCGTTCACGCGCGTCGGCATCAAAGCGGTCGTGCTGCTTGGCGGGCTGGCTCGTGGCGTCGATGGCGCCGTTCATCGCCGTCGGGCTGTGGGCGGGGTACGGCGGCGCCATCGATGGCCCCGAGCTCGGCGCGGTCGTGGCAGGCCACCTGCTCAACGCGGGCCTCACCGTGGCGCTCGCCGCGGCCACGGCGTCGCTGACGGAGCATCCCTCGACCGCCGCCATCCTCACGCTTACCGTCACGGTCGGCACATGGCTCGTCAACTTCGCGGCCGCGGTCAACGGCGGGATCTGGGAGCGCGCGGCGGCGTTCACGCCCACGGCGATGGTGGCGGAGTTCCAGCGCGGCCTGATCCGGGCCGATGTGGTGCTCGTGGCGCTGGTCCTCATCGCGGGCGGACTGGCGATCGCGGCCATCTGGCTGCGGCTCGGCGCGCCGGTGGGCGAGCGCGTTCGGCAATCGCTCGCCGCGGCGATGGTCATGGCGATCGCCGGCGTCGGTTCCGCGTACGTCACCGCGAGCTGGGACACTGTCGGAGAACCGCCAGAACTCGTTTTCCGAGGCGGAGGAGGCCACGCTGCGCGCGCATCCCGGGCCGCCTGACGATCGAGGCGCACCTGGCGCCGGAGGATCCGCGGCGGTCGGACCTCGAGCATCGCGCGCTGCGGAAGCTGCGCCGCGTGATGCCCGCCCTCGAGGTGCGGTACCTCTCCGCGACGACCGTCGGAATGTTCGAGCAGACGGCGGAGCACTACGGCGAGGTGTGGTACGAGCTGAACGGCCGCCGCGAGATGAGCCGCGTCACCACGGCCGAAGGCGTGCTGGAGGCCATCTTCTCGCTGGCCGGCGTGCGCGGCCCCGGGCGAAGGCGAGGCCGATGTGTTTCGCGGTCACCCGCTGGCGGCCCGGCCGCGCGGGGCCGCGGCGGTGTTCTACGGCGTGTGGCCCGCTCACGGTGGCCGGCGCCGCGTGGTTTCTTCAGAGGAGACGGTCATGAACAAGCATCTCGCGGCAGGCGTGGCGGTGGTGGCGATGGTCGCCGCGGTGTCGGCGGCTGACATCAAGGTGGACCTTAGCAAGGAGCAGGTCGGGAAGCCGCCGGTGTCGTTCACGCCGATGGTGGGGACCTGGGTGATTGCGCAGGACGGCGCCGACAAGGTCGTGATGGTCGACGGCCGGCCCGTGGGTGGCGAGCAAGGACAATCCCACCAGGCTCCTGATCGAGAGCGCGCGCAAGCTGTACGGCACGTCCAACGAGGAGTTGATGGACAACGCGAAGCAGTTCGCGTACTACCCGGTGGCCGTGCTCAAGAGCGTCCCGTCGTTCTCCAACGGCACCATCAGCCTGAAGTTCAAGACGGTGAGCGGGGACTCGGACCGGTGCTCGGGCATCCTCTTCAACGTGAAGCCGAACGGCGACTGGCTGGCGGTGCGCTACAACGACACCGAGAACAACGTCGCGCTCTGGGAATTCCACAACGGCATCCGCCGCCGCGTCGCCGGCGGGCCCGAGGGGAAGTGGATGCTCGACCGCAGCCGCGTGGCACGAGCTGAAGATGACGGTCGACGGCGCCGACTTCAAGGCGTGGATGGACGGCGGCCTCGCGCTCGAATACACGCTCGGCAGCGAGCCGCGGCCCGGCCGCAACGGGGCCGCGCCGAACGCCGACATGTACCCGGCCAACAACGCCGTGCTGCGTCCCCCGGTGGCGGGGCAGATTGGCCTGTGGTCGAAGACCGACAGCACCAGCTATTTCAAGGACTACGTCGTCAGCCCCAAGTAACGGGTCATCGCTTGGAAGGTTTCGTCATGAACCGCATCGCAGCTGCCGTACCTGTTCCTGCTCGCCCTGTTCGCATCCGCGGCCCGCGCGCAAACGCCCAACACCGCGTCCATCGTCGTCACGGTGACCGACCCCTCCGGCGGGTCGTGCCCGACGCCACGGTGACGGTGGCGAACACCGCCACGGGCGCGACCCGGGCGATGGCCTCCGGTGCGGATGGCGTCGCCGTGTTCCCGGCCCTCGCGATTGGCGGGACCTACACGGTGAGCGTCGCCAAGGCCGGCTTTGCGCGCAGGACCTCGAGGCCGTTACGCTCCGCGCGGCGGAAACGGCCACGCTTCGCGTCAAGCTCGTCGTGGGCGGTGAGCGGACGGAGGT
>CAWIWS010000023.1:0-244646 GCA_963839865.1 uncultured Acidobacteriota bacterium | reverse complement strand
GATCGTGTACGGCACCACCGAGGGCGTGCGCGCGGACGCGCAGATTGGCCGGCGCATGGATGCCGCGGCCATCGACAGCACGCCGATCCTCGGCCGGAAGGTCACGTCGCTGCCGCTCTTCAACTCGGCATTCCGCCAGGGCAAGGGCACGGGCGACCTCTTCGTCAATGCGACGTACTTCGTCACCGGCGGCGGCAGCCGGCGCACGACGACCTACATGCTCGACGGCGCGAGCAACGACGAAGGCTGGGGCCGCCAGACGATGCTGGCCACGGTGCCCGTCGGCGCGGTCCAGGAGATTGCGGTGTTGACGAACGCGTTTTCGGCCGAGTTCGGCTGGACCGCGGGACCCGCGCTCAACATCGTCACCAAGTCCGGCACCAACCAGTTGCACGGCGAGGCGCTGTTCATGAATCGTCCCGGCAGCCTGCAGGCGAAGGCGTTCGGGACCACGGGGTTCTGTGCGCCGACCGTCTCAACCTGCGTCACGCCGCCCACGCTCGCGGCCATCAACCCGGCGGATGTGCCCGATGCCCTGAACCAGTTCTCCGGTTCGGCCGGCGGGCCGCTCGTGAAGGACCGGACGTTCTTCTTCGCGTCGGCCGACTACACGCTGCAGGACCGGACGACGTTCCTCTCGCCGTCGTTGCCCGCCTTTGTCCTGCCCGCGGACGGCAACCTCGCCTACGAGGGCAACTACCGGCAGACTCTCGTCAACGCCCGCCTCGATCACAGGCTCACGCCGGCGCAGACGTTGATGTTCCGGGCCAACGTCGATCGGTTTCATGACACGAATCCCAACGACGCGGTGGGCGGCACGAGTGCGCCGAGCGTCGCCCGCAGGTACTCGCGGGGGGCTGTCACGGGACAAGCCAACCTCACGTCGGTGATGGGCTCGTCACTCGTCAACGAGGCCCGCGTGGCCTACCTTGATGGCGACCCGGTGACGCTCTGGGAGGCCGAGGCTTTCTCGACGGCCTACACGCGCGCCGGATTGGTGCCTTTCACCATCGGACAATCGCGTGTCTCCGATCTCTTTGGCCGGCAGTTCCAGCTCTCGGACACGTTGTCGTGGTCGCGCGGCCGTCACACGGCACGCTTCGGCGGCAGCCTGATCCGCCACACGTCCGGCGGCACCGGCAACGAGCCCGGGTTCGCGATGCTCGGCACCTTCACGTTCCTCAACACGACGACGGCGCCGTTCGACCAGCTGACGCTGGCGGACGTGCAGCAGTACTCGCAACCGGTCAACTACGGCGTCTCGAGCTACGAACTACGCCAGTGGCTGATTACCGGATACGCGCAGGACAGCGTCCGCGTGAAGAACGACCTCACCCTCGACCTCGGGCTTCGCTACGACCGCCAGACACTGACCGATGCCGCGATGAACGTGGCGCCGCGCCTGGGCTTCGGCTGGCATCCCGGCGGATCGTCGCGGTTGGCCGTTCGCGGCGGCTTCGGCATCTACTACACCCAGGTGCGCAGCAACCTGATCGGCGGCTCGCTGACGGGCGGGCTGGATGGGTTCACCACCTACACCGCGGGGCCTGGGCAGGTGGGGTTCCCCACGTGCCTGACGGGCCCCTGCCTCCCGCTGCCGCTGGATCCGAAGGCGCTGCCGGCGTCGCAACTGCCCGCGCGCGACATCACGATTCGCGCCGGTGACTCGGACTTTTACCGATCGCAGTTTGCGAAGTACGGCTTGAACTTCGATCTCCTGCCCAACTATCCCCAGACGTTCGCGAACCCGCGAAGCCAGGTGGCGACGGTTGGCGCGGAGCGGGAATTCCTGAAGGGCCTCTTCATCGGGACCGACTACGTGCATCAGCGCTGGACCAATCTCGATCGCACCGTGGACCTCAACGCGCCGGCCGCGTTCGATCGGACCGCGGTGGGGCAGACGCGGAGCGTGGCGGCGGCGAATGCCACCCGGCCCATCCTGCCGGTGCCCGGCGGCATCCGCCAGGTCAACGTGCTGATGAACCTCGGCGAGTCCGACTACGACGCGCTCCAGGCTGACATCAGCTATCGCGGCCACGCGAAGCTGTATGCGGGCGTCAGCTACACGTTGTCCAAGGCGACGAACACGACCGAGCCTGACGGCAACGGCGTCGCGCCGAACCAGGGACTGCTCGCGCGGCTCGGCGAGGAAGAGCGGGGCCCGAGCCTGCTCGATCAGCGGCATCGCGCCGTGGTCACGTTCACGTATCTCTTCCCGTACCACGTCACGGCCGGCACGGTGATGCAACTCGCCTCCGCGCGGCCCTTCAGCGCCACGACCGGCATCGACAACAACGGCGACGGCGCCAACAACGATCGCCCCGTCGTCGACGGGAAGGTGATGCCCAAGTCGGCGTTCCGGGGGACCGGCACGCAGGATGTCTCGGTGTTCCTCGAGGAACGCCTCAAGTCGAAGGGACGCGCCGTCCTGCTGCGGGTGGAGGGCTTCAACCTGCTCAACCACGCCAACATCCTCGGTCGAGCGCAGACGACCTATGGGGACACCGCCACGGTGAATCCAACGTTCGGGCAACTCGTCAGCGTCGGCACGGCGACGAACGCGATTCCCGCGCTCGCGAACATCGACCCGCCACGGATGGTCCAGTTCCAGGTGCGGCTGCTCTTCTAGGGGCGGCTTGACGGGGGAGCGCCTTCGTAATACAAAGCACTCCATGACTGCGCGGGTCAGGGCCGTGGCGGCGTGGGGTCTCGCGGCCGCCGGGTGCGGCCTCGCGCTCGGGTTGGTCGATACCAGCCCGGGCTGGGACGACACCGGAATCTCGGCCGGAACTCTCGTGTTGCTGTCCGCGGGGTTCGGCGCGGGGAGCCCGGCGCCGCCCTGGCTCTCCGCTCTCGCGGTGGGGCTGTGGATTCCCCTGCTGAATGCCTGGAAGACCGGCAGCCTCGAGTCGGCGCCGGTGCTGCTCATCGCCCTGGCCGCCGCCTACCTCGGGCGCGGAGCGCGCCGGTGGGTGGCCCCCGCTGGGCAGGGACCACCGTCAGGCACCGGTCGTTAGGGCTTCGCCGCCGTTCCGCGCTTGATGAGCTGATCCATCTCGTAGACGCGGCCGTTCGCGATCACGCGCCGCACCTTGTAGGCGTTGGCGACGTTCGCCAGCGGATCCCCATCGACGACGATGAGGTCGGCGAGCTTGCCGGCCTCGATCGTGCCCGCGTCGAGCGCGAGCGCGCGCGCCGGGTTCACCGTCGCCGCCTTCAGCGCCTCGAAAGGCGTCATGCCGGCCGCGACGTAGGCCGCGATCTCACCGTGCAGGTTGATCGCGTTCGGCGTATCGGTGCCGGCCACGATGACGCCGCCCGCGCGCATCACGCTCATCACCATCTTTCCGTTCGCCGCGGGGTCAACGGCGAGGTTCGGCGCCTTCGGGTCCGCCATCTGCGCCACCTGCGCCTGCATCCATTCGGGGTACAGCATGAAGCGCGGGTCGGTCTTGAGACTCGCGTCCGCCTCGAACAGCGGCTTCGCCGAGCCGAACAGCGTGGGCGTCAGGTAGCGGCCGCTCTTCCCGAACAGCTGAATCACGTCTTCGTAGCTGCGTTGCAGGGTGGCCTGCTTCGTCGAATAGCCGCGGCGGCTCGTGGCGCCGGTGTGCTCGGTGTTGTCGACGCCGACGAACGAGGAGGGGAAGATCTCGTGCGTCGCCACCGGGATGCCGATGCCGTGCGCGAATTCCACCATTCGCTTCTGCTGGAGGTCCGGCAGGCGGACGTAGCTCTTGAGCAGGTCGTACTGCAGCACCCTCGCGCGCTGGAGTTCCAACTCGAAATGGGCGACGCTGGAAATCGCGATGCCCATCTTGTAGTACACCCGCTGCCATTCCATCAGGTTGCCCGTGCCGTAGACGCGCGGCCCGATGCGGACGTTCGCCTCGCTCGCCTCGCGCTCCTCGACCGGCTCGTACGGCGTGTTGCCCGGGCTCCGGACGGTCGTGACGCCGAAGGCCAGCCAGGCGCGGCCGGCCGATTCGCCGAAGTCGGGCTGCAGGTGGGTATGGAACTCGATGAGGCCCGGCATCACCGTCAGGTTCGACGCGTCGACGACCTCGCCGGCCGCTTGCCCTGAGCCTTGTCGAAGGGTGTGGTTCGCCTCGGCGTGCGGCACGACGCTCGTGATCTTGTTGCCTTCGATGACGATGTCCACGTTGGCGCGCGCGACGGCGCTCTTCATGTCGACCAGCTTGCCCGCGTGTACGAGCAGGCGCGTGGTCGGGATCGCCGGGGTGTATTTCAGGTCGAAGGGAACGGTCCGAACGTCGCCGGTCTCGACGTCGACGATCCGCAACTTGTCGATCGACTGATAGAGGATGTGTCGCGAGTCGCCGCTCCAGCTCGGGGCATGCGCGCTCTCGTTGGTAATGCGCCGCGGCGGACCGAGCGGCTCGCCGGCCGGCGAGACGGGCCAGACGGCCAGCACGCCTTCGTAGATCGCGGCCATCTTGGTGCCGTCGGGCGACCAGGCGGGGCCGCAGCCGCCGCGCGAGTCGATCGACATCATCGGTTCCGGCGCGAACCACTTGTCGTCGTTCAGCTTCGTCGACGACATCGTCAGGATCTGGTTGGTGCCCTCGCGGAAGCGCTTGGTCATCGGCGCGATGCCGGCGATGGCGAGCCGCGCGCCGTCGGGCGACCACACCGGCGCCCCGGGCTGGGGCAGCGTGTCGTGCACCTTGGTGATCTGGCCGGTCGCCACGTCGATCACCGCCATCTGGGCCACGCGCCACATCCCGTCCACGTTGAAAAACGCGATGCGCTTGCCGTCGGGCGACCACGCCGCGCCCTGCGGCTGCGTCGTCAGGTTGGTGAGGCGGCGGCTGGTGCCCGACTTCATGTCGCGGACCCAGAGCTGGAGTTGCGCGCTGTCCTTGTCGGAGGAGTAAGCCAGCTGCGCGCCGTCGGGCGACCACGCCGGCTCGGTGTCGAGCGCGGCGTCCTTCGTGAGGTTCACGGGCTTGCCGCCGACCGGCATGACGTAGATGTCGCCAATCGCGGCGAACGCGATCTGCTTGCCGTCCGGCGAGATGACCGGGTGAACGATGCCCAGGACCGGCCGCGGCGCGATCGAGGTGAAGTCGCGCTTGTGCCGCGTGTAGGCCGTCGCCGCGCGCGTGACCTGCAGCGTCGCGGTGAACTCGACGGTCTGCGGCGCGGAGGCGTCGACGCTGCGCTTCCGGATCTTGCCGTCCGAGACGTAGTAGAACTCCTTTGGGTTCGCCCACGACGCCCGAAAGGCGAAGACGTTCTCGTCGCCGGTAATCGTCTTGCCGCCGATTTCGTAGTGCGCCGAGTCGGGACCGGGTCCGCTGAACCCGCCGGTCGTGACCTGGTAGACAATTTCGCCGCCTGGGCCCCACGACGGCGCGTCCACGTGACCGGCGGCGCCCGCCACCTTGCGCTCGGTGCCGGTGGCGACGTTGACCGCCCACGCGGACTGGCCGTCGCCCCGCGCCGAGGCGAACGCGATCTCCTTGTCGTCGGGCGACCAGGTGGGCATGTAGTCGTCGGCGGGGTCCTTCGTCACCTGATGGAACTCGCCGGTGCGCACGTCCAACGTCCAGACGTTGTAGTCGCTGCCGAGCGTGTTGCCGCGATCCGACGAGAAGGCGACGCGGGTGCCGTCGTGCGACCACACCGGCTCGCGATCGTCGAAAGCGCCCCACGTCAGCTTGTGCTGGTGCGAACCGTCCGGCGCGATCGCCCACAGGTCGTATCCGCCGTCGCGGTACGCGAAGAAGGAAATCCACTTGCCGTCGGGGGAGAACGACGGCTGGCGTGCGTCGTTGAAGACGTCGGTGATGCGCGTCGCCGTGCCGCCCGTGGCGGGCAGCGTCCAGATGCTGCCCTGCAGATCGACCGCGAGCGTGCGGCCATCCGGCGATACCGCCACGGACATCGAGGTGCCTTCATGCACCGTGACGTCGATGAGCGCCGATACGGGCGCCGGCGCGCCCTCGAGCGCGCAGACCAAACCCAACACAGTGACTGCCGCCAGCGTGCGAGACATCAGACCTCCCCGGGAAACGGACTGGCGCGTATTTTAGTGCGGGGCGGGGATATTCAAGGCGTGTTCAGATGTCTCGCGTTGTCACACCCGCGGCTACGACGAGAACCCCGCGGCCACCTTGGCGCGCGCGGCGGCGGTGATGCGCGCGTACTTCGCCTGCATCAGCAACCACTCCGTCTGCAGCAGGCGGACCTGCGCGTCGTTGAGTTCCGCCGACGTGATGACGCCGTTCTCGTACGACACCTGCGCAATCGTCACGCTCTCGCGTGCCAGCTCCAGCGCCTTCTCCTGCGTCGAGACGACCTCGGCCGACGCCTCGAGCGCCGTCCATGCCGACTCCAGTTCGAGGCGCGCGTTATCGGTGGCGTAGAGGAGCGCGTGCTCGGCCTGCCGCATCTGGGACTGCGCCGCGTTCCGCCGGGCGGCCGCGCCTGGCGCCGCCAGGACCGGCACGTTGAGCGCGAGACCGAAGGAGTAGCTCTGGTTATCCACCGACCACAACTTCCGCAGCGCGTCCTCCTGGTACTGCACGTTGCCTGTGAAGGCGAGCGTGGGCTTCCATTCGCCCTGCGCCAGCCTGGCGGCGTAGTCCGCCGTCTGCCGCCGTGCGGTGAAGGCCTGCAGGTCCGGCCGTGACGGCAGCACCTTGTCCAGTTCCTCGCGGGCATGACTGACCACGGGCTCGTCGAGGGAGCCCACCAGCTGCAACGGTTGGGTCTGCGGGATGGACAGCACGCTGCGCAAGGCCTGCACGGAGGAGTCGAGCTGCGCCCTGGCCTGGATGCGCCGGGCCCGGGCGTTGGCGAGCTCGACTTCGGCCTGCAGCACGTCAAGGCGCGCGACGGTGCCGCCCTCGAAGCGGGCGCGCGCGACCTCGAGCTGCCGCTCCTGCAGGCGGATCTGTTCCTCGGCCACCTGCACGCCCCGCTGGTTCATCAAGGCCGCATAGTAGGTTTCGACCACCCGGTACTCGAGTTCCTGCCGCGTGCGATCGAGCTCCAGGTTCGTGGCCTCGAGCATCGACGTCGAGATCCCGTAGGCGTTCCTCAGGCGGCCGCCGGTGTAGATCGGCTGGCTCACCTGCAACGCCATGACGTTCTGCCGGCCGAACGCGGCCTCGAACGTCTGTTCTTCAGGCCCGAAGATCCCTGCCGGGATCCTGATGAGAGGAAACTGCTGCAGTGGCGTGTAGCTGAAGGCGAGGTTCGCCTGCGGGAGGAAGTTCGTCTTGGCCTCGGTGACGTGGGAACGGCCCTCCGCGACCCGCTCCTGCACCACCTTGAGCCCCTCGTTCGCCGTGAGCGCGCGCTCGAGCGCCTGGTCGAACGTCAGGGACAGCGGCGCCGGCTGCGCGAAGGCGCTCGACGCCGAAAGGATCCAGCCGACCAGGGCGATCAAGGCCACGATCCCCGCGACGCGGACCGCCGGGTGGAGCTTCGCATCCGGGTTGGCGCGAAGCGCCTTCATCCGCGCCACGAAGCGGGCGAGCAGCAGGTAGGCGACGGGCACCACCACCAGGGTCAGGAGCGTGGAGGTGATGAGGCCGCCGATCGTCGCAATCGAGATGGGGGACCGGAAGTCGCTGCCCTCGCCACGCCCCAGAGCCGACGGCAGCATGCCGAGGATCATCGCGATGGTCGTCATCAGGATCGGCCGCAGGCGAATCGGTCCGGCCTTGAGGATGGCGTCCTCCACCGGCATGCCTTCCCGCGCGTAATGGTTGGTGAGGTCGACGAGGAGAATGGCGTTCTTCGTCACCAGGCCCATCAGCATAACGACGCCGATCATCGCCGGCATGCCGAGGTTCTTGCCCGTGATGAGGATGGCGAGCAGCGCGCCGACCAGGGCCAGCGGCAGCGACAGCATGATGAGGAACGGCTCGAGGAACGACTCGAACTGCGACGCCAGGACGATGTAGATGAAGGCCACGGCGAGAATCAGCGCCATGCCCATCGACGCCGCCGATTCCTGCATCATCTCGACGTCGCCCGTGAAGCCCCATTCGAAGTTGGGGGGCAACTTCACGCCGGCCATCATCGCGGCCACGTCGTTGGTCACGTCGCCGAGGGGCCGGTCCCCGAGTTCGACGCCGATCTTCGCCTGGCGCCGGCGGGCTTCCCGATCGATGCTCGCCGGGCCCACGCCCGGCTCGAGCCGCACGATGTCGCGCGCGCGCACGACCGATCCGGTGGGGGAGTAGAGCGGCGTCCGGCCGATGATGTCGAAGTCGTTGCGGAACTCCGGCGCCAGCCGCACGCGGATGTCGTATTCCTTGTCGTGCTCACGCAGCTTGGTGGGCACGATGCCCTCGACCATCCCCCGCAGCTGCATCGCGACGCTGCCGACGTCGAAGCCCATGTCGGCGGCGATCTCGCGGTTGACGTTGGCCACCATCTCCGGCTGGCCCGTCTCGAGCGAGCTGTCCACGTCCACCGCTCCCGGGATCTTCTTGATCTTGGCGAGCACTTCCTCATTGAGGGCCTGCAGCGCCTTCATGTCGTCGCCGCGCAGGTACACGTTGAGCGGCGCCTCGCTGGGCGCGCCCTGCATCATCTCGGGGTCCGCGACGGTCATCTTGAGCAGCGGGAGCGCCGCGAGCCGCGCGCGCAGGTCGTCCTTGATCACCTGCAGCCCGCGCTCGCGCGGACGCTGGTTCTTCTTGGTGGTCTTCACGCGGAGCGCCGACTTCAGCGGGTTGCCCTCGACACCGACCGTCGAGAAGACCTGCCGCACCTCCGGCAGCGTCTTGATCTTCTGCTCGACGTCGGCGACGTAGGCCACCGTCTGCTCGAACGACGTGCCCGGCGGCACCTCGATGTTGACAATCAGCTCGCCCTTGTCCTCCACGGGCACGAACTCCGTGCCCATGATCGACAGGCTCGACAGGCTCGCCAGGAACACCACCGTCGCCGTGGCCATGACGCTCCACGGGTGCTTCACCGCCCACGCGAGCAGCCGGTGGTAGCGCTTGTCGATCCGGTCGTAGAACTGGCCCCAGCGCTCGAGGAAGCGGCCGAACGCCGTGCGTGTCCGCTCTTCGGGCGGGATGAAGCGGACGAATCGCGACGACAGCATCGGGTCGAGGGTGAACGCCACGAGCAGCGACATCGCCACCGCGAACGCGATCGTCAGCGCGAACGACTTGAAGAACTGCCCGACGATGCCCGTCATGAAGCCCACGGGGAGGAACACCGCGAGGATGGTGAAGGTGGTCGCCATCACGGCCAGGCCGATCTCGGCGGTGCCCTTCTGCGCGGCCACCATCGGGCTCTCGCCCATTTCCATGTGCCGGAAGATGTTCTCGCGCACCACGACCGCGTCGTCGATGAGGATGCCGATGACGAGCGACAGCGCCATGAGGGTCATCATGTTGATGGTGAAGCCCACCACGTACATGAAGAAGAAGGTGGCGATGACCGAGGTGGGCAGCGCGAGCGCCGAGATGAGCGTGGACCGCCAGTCGCGCATGAACAGGAAGATGACGAGGACCGCCATGATGCCGCCGAAGATGATGTGGCGGCGGACGTCGCTGACGTTCTCGCGGATGTCCTCGGCGTCGGTGTGCACCGTCTTGATCTGCAGTTGCGGAAAGCTCGGCCCGATCTTCGCCAGCGCGGCGTCGATGCGGTCCTGGACGTCCACCGTGTTCGCGCCCGACTGCTTGCGCACCGAGAACGACACCGCGTCGACGCCGTCGAGCCGCGTCGTCGAGTGGCGGTCCTCGAAGCCGTCGACTACCGTGCCCACGTCCTTGACGCGCACCGTGGATCCGGCCGCCGACCGGAGGATCACGTTCTCGATCTCCGCCTCGGACTTGTACTCGCCCTGCGTGCGGAGCGACACGGCCTTGCCGTCGCGCTTCACCTGGCCGCCGGGCACGTCGAGGTTGTCGGCCGCGAGCTTCGCGGCCACCTCGGTGAGCGGGAGGTTCAGCGCCTCGAGGCGCCGCGGATCCAGGTTGACCTGCAGCTCGCGGACCTCGCCGCCGTTGACCTCGACGGCCGCGACCCCGTCGATCTGGCTGAGCAGCGGCCGGAGCTCATCCTCCACCAGTCGGCGGGTGACGTCCGAGGGCTGCGACGAGCCGACCGCGTACACCGCGATCGGCAGGGCCGCGACGTCGAATCGCTGGATCGTGGGGTCCTTGATCTGATCGGGCAGCCGGTTGCGAATCGACGCGACCTTGTCCCGCACTTCGGCCGCGGCCGCCTGCGGGTCCACTTCGAGGCGCAGTTCGATGCCGACGCGGGTGAAGCCCTCGGTGGACGTCGAGAGGACCCGCTTGACGCCGCTGATGCCCGCCACCGCGTCCTCGATCGGGCGCGTCACCAGCGTTTCGACTTCTTCGGGTCCCGCGCCGGGGTAGACCACCGACACGTTGATGAAGGGAAGGTTGACCTCCGGGAAGAGGTCGATGCCCAGGCGCGTCATCGAGACCGCGCCGAGCACCATGAAGCTCAGGATGACCATCGTCGCAAAGACGGGCCGCTTGATGGACGTGTCAGATATCCACATGACTCAAAGTCTCAAGATGTTGGGAGCGCCGCTTAGCGCGCGTCCACCGCGCGAACCTTCGCGCCGGCGGTGATGGGGCGGCGAGGATCGGCCACGACCTTGTCGCCCGCGACGAGGCCCTTCACGATCTGCACGCGCGTGGCGTCAACCAGGCCTTCGGTCACTTCGACCGCGGCGAACGAATCGCCCGTGACCTTGAGCACCACGCGCTTGCCGTCCTGCGTCGTCACGGCCTGGCGCGGCACCATCAGCGCGTCGCTCCTGGTGGCCTCGACGATGCGGGCCGTCGCATACATGCCGGACATCAGTGACCGGTTGTCGTTGGGCACGCGCACTTCGATCTGGAAATGACGGTTGCGCGCATCGACCTCGGGCGAGATCGCGGCCAGCTCGCCGGTGAACGACTCGCCGGGCCTGGCCTGCACCTCCACGCGCGCCTTGAGGCCCACGTGCAGGCGGCCGGCCTCGAATTCCGAGACGCCCGCTTCGAGCTTGAGCATCCGGATGTCCGCGACGACGACGACAGGCCGGTCGCCCGGCATCGCGCCCGCGTCGTAGTTGCGCTCGACGACGACGCCGGTAACCGGCGAGGTGAGGGTCGTGTCGCGCTGCACCTCGCGCGCCCGACGCAGGGCCGCGTCGGCTTGCGCGAGGTTGGCGGTGGCCAGGTCGCGCTGGGCGACCGCCGAGCGGCGGGCCGTCTGGGCGCCGTCCAGGCGCTGGCGGGGCAGCGCGCCCTTGTCGAAGAGGTTCTGCGCGCGGTCGTGCTCGAGCACCGCGTTGGCGAGCTGGGCCTCGGACGTTTCCAGGGCGGCCTTCGCCACGGCCACGGCCGCGACGGCGGCGTCGGCCTGCGCGTCGATCTCGCGGCGATCGATCGTGGCCACGGGCTGGCCCGCGGTGACAGCGTCACCGATGTCCACGAGCACCTTCTCCAGGGTGCCGGGCAACTTCGGCTTCACGCCCACGCGGGTGCGCGGCGCGAGCGTGCCGGAGATCTCCAGCGAGGCCTCGACGCTGCCCACGGTGGCCGTGGAGACCGGGACATCCACGACGGGCGGCGCGACCGTTTCCGGCGCGGCTTGCGCGGTGGTCGAGGGGGAACCGCACGAGCTGAATAACAAAGAACCAGTAACAAATAACGAAAGCGACAACGTCGGGGCGAAGGACTTACGATTCATGAGAGCGCGCTCCGGCGGGCACCGACGCGCCCGCGATACCTTTTCCGGCTTCGGCACCGAAGCAGGGAACGAACGTGGTCGCGATGCCCGACCGCAACCCGGCAATGGTGGTCTCGAGGACGTCACGCGCCAGGGCGTCGTAGTCCTCACGCGAGGCCTGGCGGTGGCGGATGCCGACCACCGAGGGGCCGATGAGCGCGGCCCACAACACGTGCATGGCGACCTGCGCGTTGAGCGAGGCGGGGAGGGCGCCGGCGTCGATCGCTTTCTGGATGCACGACACCCCGTTGTCCATCAGCTGCTGCAGGAACTCGAAGCCTTCCCATTGCTCGGTGACTTGCGGCACCGATCGGTCCACGAACATCAACTCGAAGAACTCGGATTGCTCCTTCGAGAATTCGTAGAAGGCCCACCAGCAGGCCCGCACGTCCTCAAGGGGATCGGCGTGGCGCATCGCCGCCTTGACCTTGGCGTCGAGGCGATGGAACCCCTCGTCCGCCAGGGCCAGGAAAATATCGTCCTTGCTCGCGAAGTAGGAGTAGATCGCGGCGGGGCTGTACTCGATGCGCTCGGCGATCTTGCGAATCGAGACGTTGGGATAGCCCTCCGCGACGAAGAGGTCGCGGGCCGCGTCGAGGATGGAGGCCGTGACAGCCTGTCGTTCCCGGTCTTGCCGTTCTCTAATACCCATGTATGAACACCGTTCAGACTCTAAATGGTGTTAGACGCCCGGTCACTTTGGCAAGTTCCAAGTTCAGGTGGGTTTCTGCGAAAAGTGGTAAAACAGGCGTGTTGAGCACGATTGTGGCAGGATTTGTGGCGTTCTCCTATGCCGTCGGGAGCGTGGTCTGCCACCAGATTCCCGATCGGTCGTTCCACTGGTCGGGAGTCCAGTTTCCCGTCTGCGCCAGGTGCACCGGTCTGTATCTCGGCGGGCTGATGGGGTTGATCGGATGGGCGGCATGGACACGGGTGTTCCGGGGCTCATCGCCGATCGATCCGGGACGCGCCGTCCGCGCGCTGGTCGTCGCGGGCGCCCCCACCGCGTTCACGCTGGCCACGGCCCTTGTCGGCTGGTGGGATCCGTCCAACGCGGGCCGCGCACTCATCGCGTGGCCGCTTGGCACCGCCGCCGGCGCGGTGGTCGCCGCCGTGCTGTCGAGAGACCTGAGGTAAACTGCCGTTCGTGCCTCCTGCGGTCGTCTGCGTGATCTCGTGGCTGGTGCCCGGCGCAGGTCACCTGCTCCAGGGGCGCCGGCAGAAGGGCCTCATCTTCCTGATCGCCCTGCCCGTGATGTTCGCCATCGGGCTCTGGCTGGACGGCCGGTTGTTTCCCTTTCAGTTCTCGGAACCGCTCGTCGGGCTCGCCGCGGTCGCCAACATCGGGATGGGCGTGCCGTACTTCATCGCCTCGGCCCTCGGTCTGGGCGCAGGCGTGGTGACCGAAGCCTCCTACGAATACGCCAACGCGTTCCTCATCGTCGCCGGCTTGCTGAACATGCTGGTGGTCATCGACGCGTACGACGTGAGGCTCGGACGGAAATAATGACGAGCCACTTCGGGCTGATGGCGCTCTTCGCGTTCTTCGTATCGCTCGTGTTCGCGGTGATCGCGAAGGATACGCCCGTCGAGCAGTTCCGCTTTGGCGCGAAACTGTTTGGCGGCTTCGTCGGCGCGGGGCTCGTGCTCGGCTGGGTCATGCTGCTGCTGCCGTTCTGACCGGTGCCCGCTTCCAGGTTCCTCTCGCTGTGGCTGCCCGTCGCCATCTACATGGCGGCGATCTTCTATTTTTCCTCCCTCAGCTCCCTGCCCGGCGGCGTGGGCGGCATTTCCGACACGGTGCTCCATTCGGTGGCGTACGCCGGCCTCGCGCTGACCACGCTGCGTGCCGTGGCGCGGGGGCGTTGGCCTGGCGTGACCGTGGCCGCGGTCGTCGTGGCGTGGGCCGTGGCGACGGCCTACGGCGCCACGGACGAGTGGCACCAGATGTACACGCCGGGGCGCCAAGCTGAATTGCGCGACCTGGCCAACGACGCGATGGGCGCGGCGGCCGCGGTCGGGCTGGCGGGTGCGTGGGGTACAATGAGGCGTTCATTGCGGGCATGAGTGGCCCGCCTTGCGGGGCTCTCATGACCTTTGACAACCTTCTGATCGAACGCGACGGCGCCGTCGCCATCCTCACCTTCAATCGACCGAAAGTCCTGAACGCGCTGAACGGCCAGACGCTCACCGAGTTGGCGGTCGCCATGGCCGGCTTCAAGGCGGACGAGGACGTCCGGGCCATCGTCGTCACCGGCGCGGGCGAGAAGTCGTTCGTGGCCGGCGCGGACATCAACGAACTCGCCGAGCTCACCCCCGTTGAGGGCAAGGAGCACGCGAGGCGCGGCCAGATGATCTTCGACGCGATCGAGCACCTGGGCAAGCCCGTCATCGCCGCGGTCAACGGCTTCGCGCTCGGCGGCGGCTGCGAGCTGGCGATGGCGTGCACGATACGCCTCGCGGCCGACACGGCGCGCTTCGGCCAGCCCGAAATCAACCTGGGCCTCATTCCCGGCTATGCCGGCAGCCAGCGGCTGCCGCGACTCGTGGGGAAGGGCATCGCGATGGAGCTGCTCCTCACGGGCGACATGATCTCCGCGCAGCGCGCGTACGAGATCGGCCTCGTGAATCGCGTCGTGCCGGCGGCCGACCTGGCCGCCGAGGCGAAGAAGCTGGCGCACACGCTGGCCGCCAAGGCCCCGGTGGCGGCGCGCTACATCCTCGACGCCGTCAATCACGGCCTCGAGCAGCCGTTCGCGCAGGCCGAGGTCTTCGAGACGTCGCTCTTCGGGACCATCGCGTCGTCCGAGGACATGCGCGAGGGGACCCGCGCGTTCCTCGACAAGCGCAAAGCGGTCTGGCAAGGCAAGTAGATGCGGATCGCCATCGTCGTCTCCCGGTTCAACGACTTCGTCACCGAGCGCCTGCTCGACGGCGCCACAGCGGCGCTCGCCGAGGCCGGCCTCACGGGTGACGCGGTGGACGTGTTGCGGGTGCCGGGGGCGTTTGAAATTCCGATGGCGGCGCAGCGCGTGGCGGAAGCCGGGAAGGTGTCCGCGGTCGTGTGCCTGGGGTGCCTCATTCGCGGCGCCACGCCGCACTTCGAGTTCATCGCGTCGGCGTGCGCGAACGGCATCACCGCGGCGGCGGCTTCGACGGGCGTGCCGATGGCCTTCGGCGTGCTGACGACGAACTCGGCGGAGGAAGCGCTGGAGCGGGCGGTGCCGGGGCCGGCGAACAAGGGTCGCGAGGCGGCGGATGCCGCCGTCGAGATGGCGCGGCTGTTCGCGCGCATCGGAGACGGCCGATGACGCCTCCCGAGCCGGCGGACACGGGGTCCCGGTGGGAAGCGCGCCATCGCGCGCGCGTGGTCGCCTTGCAGGCGCTGTACCAGTGCGAGGTCGGCGGCCTGTCCGTCCAGCAGGCGCTCGGCGTGATGCACCACGCCGGCCCTCCCGACGTGAACGACCCGGGGGAAGGCGAGCACGCGTTCGTCATCGACCTGGTCAAGGGCGCGATGGCGGGCCGCGAGGCGCTCGACGAGCGGATCGGCGACGCCGCGAAGAACTGGCGTGTGGAGCGCATGGCGGTCATCGACCGGCTCGTGCTGCGGCTGGCCGTGCAGGAGATGGTGGCCCATCGCGAGAGCCCGCCGCGCGTGGTGATCAGCGAGGCGATCGAGCTGGCCCGTGCCTACAGCGGCGAAGAGGCGGCGCGCTTCGTCAACGGCGTGCTGGACGGCGTGTTCAAGCGCCTCAAAGACGAAGGAGCGGTGGTTGAGTAACAGCAACGAAGCGGCCCTGGTCGAGCAGCGCAAGGCCAACCTCGAGGCCATCACGCGTCTTGGGTTTGCGGCCTACCCGAACCGGTTCGACACCACGCATGCCGTGAGCGACGCTGGTCGCGTCGCACGGCGAGAAGACGGGCGCCGAGCTCGAGACCCCGCGCGTCGAGACGATCACCGCCGGGCGCGTGATCAGCATCCGGAGCTTCGGGAAGGCGAGCTTCCTCGTCCTCTCCGACGGCCGGACCCGCCTCCAGGTGTACGTCCGCCAGGATGCGCTGTCCGAGCGCGAGTACGCGCTGTCGAAGCTCCTCGATTTCGGCGATCAGATCGGCGTCGCGGGACACCTCTTCCGCACGAAGACCAACGAGCTGTCGATCTGGGCGACGCGCCTCGAGTTCCTCGCCAAGTGCTACCTGCCGCTGCCCGAGAAGTGGCACGGCCTGCAGGACGTCGAGGTTCGGTACCGCCAGCGCTACCTCGATCTCATCGTCAATCCCGACGTGCGCAAGGTGTTCGAGGTGCGCACGCGGACGGTGTCCGCGATTCGCGAGTTCCTGACCCGCACGGCTTTCTCGAGGTCGAGACGCCGATGATGCAGCCGATTGCCGGCGGCGCGCTGGCGCGTCCGTTCGTGACGCACCACAACGCGCTCGACATGAAGCTCTACCTCCGCATCGCGCCGGAGCTGTATCTCAAGCGGCTCACGGTGGGCGGCATCGAGCGCGTGTTCGAGATCAACCGGAACTTCCGCAACGAAGGCATCTCGACCCAGCACAACCCCGAGTTCACGATGCTCGAGTTCTACTGGGCCTACGTGGACTACCAGCGGCTGATGTCGTTCACCGAGGAGCTGCTGTCGACGGTCGCGCGGCAGGTGACCGGCAGCGACCAGTGCACGTTCGGCGACCACACGATCAACATGACGGCGCCGTTCCGCCGCCTGTCGCTGCGGCACGCCGCGGCGGAGGGCGCCAGCCGGAAGCTTGGCGTGCACCGTCACGGTGGACGAATTGCGGTCGCTCGACTCGGCCCGGGCGATCGCGGCCCGGCTCGGCATCGAGGCGCCGAGAGGCGCGGGGGCCGGGAAGATCGCCAGCCGAGATCTTCGAGGCGCTGTGGGAGACCGACCTCGTGCAGCCGACGTTCGTCTACGACTTCCCGACCGAGGTGTCGCCGCTCTCCAAGCAGCGCGCGGACGACCCGGACACGGTGGAGCGCTTCGAGCTCTACATCGGCGGCTTCGAAGTGGCCAACGCGTTCAGCGAGCTGAACGACCCGATCGAGCAGCGGCGCCGGTTCGAGGCGCAGCTGGCCGACCGCGCGGCCGGGGACCAGGAGGCGCACGCCATGGACGAAGATTACATCCGCGCCCTGGAATACGGCATGCCGCCCGCCGGCGGCGAGGGCATCGGCATCGATCGCCTGGTGATGGTGCTGTCCAACTCGCCGTCGATCCGCGACGTGATCCTGTTCCCGCTGATGCGCCCCCGCGCCGACGAGTAGCCATGCCGTTCGAGCTGCAGATCGCGCTGCGCTATCTGTTGGCCAAACGCCGGCAAGTCTTCATTTCCGTCATCTCGCTCGTCTCGACCATGGGCGTCACGGTGGGCGTGATGGCCCTCGTGATCTCGCTGGCCCTGATGACCGGCCTGCAGCAGGAATTGCGCGATCGCATCCTCGGCTCGTCCGCGCACGTCTACGTGTGGAAGCCGGCCGGCATCGACGACTACCGCGCCGAGGTCGCGAGGCTCGCTGGCGGTCCCGGGCGTGATCGGCGGGCGCGCCCGCGGTGCTCGGCAAGGCGCTCATCACGAGCGCGCGCGGCGAGAGCTTCATCACCGTCAAGGGCATCGACCCGGACGCTCGAGCCCGGCGTCACCGACCTCGGCAAGTCGATGAAGACCGGGTCGCTCAACGGACCTGGTGCCGGCGTCGGAGGACGATTTCCCCGGCATCGTGATCGGCAAGGACCTGGCCGCGTCCATCGGCGCGCTGCCGGGGGACATGGTCACGCTGGTGACGCCGCAGGGCTCGCTGTCGCCGATGGGCGTGATGCCGCGGCAGCGGCGCTTCAAGGTCGTCGGCACGTTCCAGCTCGGGCTCTTCGAGTTCGACCAGTCCTACGGCTTCGTCTCGCTCGACTCGGGCATGCGCCTCGCGGGCACCGATCGCGTCGATCACCTCGAGCTGAAGGTGGCCGACATCTACCAGGCGCCGCGCATCTCCGACGACATCGTCACGCGGTTCGGCGACGACGTACGTGACGCAGGACTGGGCCGACATGAACAAGTCGCTCTACTCGGCGCTGCTGCTCGAGAAGATCGCCATGGGGATCGGCATCGGCCTCATCGTGATGGTCGCCGCGCTCAACATCGTGGCGTCGCTCATCCTGCTGGTGATGGAGAAGACGCCGCGACATCGCCATCCTGAAGACGATGGGCGCCTCGTCGCGCAGCATCACGCATCATCTTCCTGCTGCAGGGGACCGATCATCGGCGTGCTGGGGACGCTCGCCGGCGCGACGGCGCGGGACCGCCATCTCGTGGTTCTGCGATCACTATCGCCTCATCACCATCCCGATGGACGTCTACCAGGTGAGCTACCTGCCGTTCAAGCTGCTGCCGTGGGACCTCGGCGTCGTGGTCGTGGCCGCGATTGCCGTGTGCTTCCTCGCCACGCTCTATCCCGTCGCGCCAGGCCGCCAGGCTCGACCCCGCCCAGGCGCTGAGCTACGAATGAGCTTCGTGACCGTCGAGGGGCTCAACAAGTCGTACGACGTGGCCGGCCGCCGGCTGCAGGTCCTGCGCGACCTCAACCTGCAGGTCGAGCAAGGGCGAGATGGTGGCGATCATGGGCGCGTCCGGCGTGGGCAAGAGCACGCTGCTGCACGTCCTCGGCGGCCTCGACGCGTGCGACAGCGGCCGGGTCCGGGTGGGCGACCACGAGATTTCGACCGCTCTCCGACGAGGCGCGGGTGGCCTTCCGCAACCGGCACATCGGGTTCGTGTTCCAGTTCCATCACCTGCTGCCGGAGTTCTCCGCGGTGGAGAACGCGGAGATGCCGATGCGCATCGCGCGCGTGCCGGTGGCCGAGTCGCGGCCGCGGGCGGTGGCGCTGCTCACGCGCGTGGGGCTGGGGGAGCGGCTCGACCACCGTCCGGGGATGCTCTCGGGGGGCGAACAACAGCGCGTGGCGGTGTCGCGCGCGCTCGTGATGCAGCCGTCGTTGCTGCTGGCGGACGAACCCACCGGCGACCTCGACGAAGCCACCGCCGATGCAGCTGCACGCGCTCCTGCGCGAGATGCACCGGGAGTTCGGCCTGACGGCGATCATCGCGACGCACAATCCCCGACTGGCGGAGCAGTGCGACCGTATCTTGCGGCTCGAGGGCGGGGCGCTGCGCGCCACGTAGGGGTCGGGCCTGCGGCCCTCCGTGGGCGCCGCCCTTCGGGCGGCGTGGGGCGCGGCGCTGCCGCGCCGCGTGAATTCACAAAAAAACCGGGGACGGCCTGGCGCAGCCGCCCCCGGTAACCGGGAGCAGGTCGGTCGACGCGTCGCTACCTACCAGCGAGCCACGAGGCCCAACCCATACATGCGGCCCTGCATGATGCTGTTGGGCCGGAGGTATGCGGAGCTGAGCACGTTGGTCGTGATGTAGCTGATGATCGCGTCGGAATTGTTCACGTTGAAGGCCTCGAACGTCGGGAGCAGGCTGAAGCGGCCGGCGTGGAAGGTCCGGGAGACCTTGAAGTCGAGCTGCACGATCCGCTCGACCGATGTCGCGCGCAGCGGATCCAGGGCGTACGTCAGCGACGTCTGGCCGAACGTGCCCGTCGGCATGATGACCTGGCCGGCCGGGCAGGGCGACGGGCAGGTCGCCGGATAGCGCGTCACCCCGCGCGTCACGGTCATCACGCGGCTGCTCGCCGGGCTCGCGTTGCTCTGGAACGCCACGCTGAAATTGATGCCGTAGCCGATGTCCCGGGTCCCCGACAGCTTAAAGCTCGGGCGGTACGGGATGTCGTTGGCGAAATCATCGCAGAGCCCCGCGCCGTTGTAGATGCCGGCCGTCGTCGACTGGTAGTTCGGGTCGTCGGGCGCCGTGCACGCCTTGTAGCGCTCGCGCTCGATGGCCACGCCGCCGAAGATCTGCCCGCCGCCCGGGATGCGCCAGCGGCTCTCGACGTTGATCGATTCGTACTTGTCCTTGCGGTCGGGGTCGACCGTGTCGAGGTTCTTCGTCGGGCGGGCCGACGCCGTCGTGCTCCTGGCGTACACGGTGAAGGGCGTGCCGGTGGTCGGGTTGTACCAGGTGTAGGGCGTGTAGTCGCTGAGCGACCACGACTGGTTGATCGTCGTCGTCAGGTTGTGGAAATCGCCGCGCCAGTAGGAGCCGCTCACGGAGAGGCCGCCCGCCAACTCGTGCTGCACTTCGACGCCCTGTTCGAAGTTCCACGTGCGAGGGTATTCGCCGTAGGTATTGAGGGCCGCGATCCCGAAGTTCGAGGACAGGCCCGCGTAAGAGATCTCGCAGCCGACGCTCGGGTAACCGACGCAGCCCTTCTCGCCCTGCGCGATGTCGTCGCCGTTGACGTCGCGCCACGGCAGCGTCGCCGTCTGCGACAGCAGCGGGTTGTAAGCCGCTGCAATGCCGGTCGTGCGCGACTGGTTGTAGCGGTTGACCGAGGTACTTCACCGCCGTGCGGCCGTTGCCGAACAGGTCGTACACCAGGGCCAGGCGGGGCGCGATGTCCTTCCACGCCGGCACGTTCTTGATCTCCGGGAACGTGCGCGCCGGCACGAACCGGCCGGCGCCGGACTCGCCAGCGATGACGCTCGAATTGAGGATCTCGTAGCGGAGGCCAACGTTGGCGGTCAGCCGGTTCAGGTGCCACGAGTCCTGGACAAACAGGCCGAGGTCGCGGTTCAGCTTCTCGCCATAGGTCAGCGGCGTGTTGCGGATGAGGACGCTGTCGGGCACCGACCAGCGCACGCCCGTCGAACTGCTGCGGGTACTGCTGCACGAGGTCCGCGTTGTTGCCGAGCCGGGTGTGAATGAACTGGCCCTGCCGATTGTTCGCGCCGAACTTGATGGTGTGGTCGCCGGTCACGTAGGTGGCCGCGGCATTCCAGTAGAACGCGATCGGGCTCTCGGTGGTCTGGGTCAGCGCGGCGGTCTTCACGCCGCCGAGGTCGAGTTCGTTCCGGGACGCGTGGGCGTACCACGCGGCCGTGCCGACCGTCTGCTCGATGCCGTCCTCGTAGCTGTTGGTGTAGTACTCGGTGTTGTTGGACCACCCCGCTTCGAGGAACAGGCGGCTCGTCACCGGCGACGTCCACTTGATGGCCGTCGTGTGATAGGCGGGCGAGAACCACTGGGTGCCGGCCTCCTCGGGCACGTAGTTGGCCTGCATATCGTGGCCGCGATACTTGTCGATCTCGTCGTAATAGCCGGAGATCTTGTTGCGGGGTGTCACCTGCCAGGTGAGGCGGGCCATGCCGCTGCGGATGAACTGGTCGTCGATGCCCTTCGACCCATCCTTCATGTAGGTATTGGCGATGTAGTTGTTCACCGAGAAGTACCGGGCCGAGCCGAACACCCAGAGCTTGTCCTTCTGGATCGGGCCGCCGAGGGCCACCGTGTAATCGATGACGCGGTCGATGCCGTTGCCGGTGGTGAGGCCCTTCTGCTTGTGCCGGTCGGTCAGATTGCTCGACTGCCACGCGCCGGGACGGTTGACGGCCTTGAAGTCGCCGCTCCAGCGGTTGCCGCCCTCGCGCGGAATCATGTTGAGCCGCACGCCGCCCGCCGAGGTCTCGGCGTTGATCGCGCTCGTCTGGTAGCTCACTTCCGAGTTCATCGCGTCGTTGAAGTAGCTCTGAATCGCGCCGTCGCCCTGCAGCCCGTTGACCATCTGGCCGTCCACCAGCACGGAGGTGTTCGACGTGGACATCCCGTGCGTCGACATGTAGGTCTGCTGCATCGCGCGCGCGCCGCCCGTGTCGGGCAGGTTCAGGTTGACGCCCACCACGAGCTGGGCCATGCCCTGGATGCTGCGGCCCGTCGGAATCGCGTCGATCGCCTCGCGGTCGAGCACCGACGTCTTGGCCGCCGACGTGACGTCCACGACCGGTGAGGAGCCCGTGACCGTGATCGTCTCGCTGAGGGCGCCGACGCCGAGTTCGGCGTTCAGCGTGGCCGTGAACTCCGCCGGTAACTGGAGGCCGTCGCGCTTGAAGGTGTTGAAGCCAGGCAGGGTGAAGGTGACCGTGTAGGTGCCGGGCCGGAGGTCGGCGATGCGGTACTTGCCCTCCGCGTCGGACACGGTCGACTTGATCTTCTCGATCAGGACCGGGCTGGCCGCTTCCACGGTGACCCCGGGCATCGTGCCGCCGGACGCGTCACGGACCGTGCCGGTAATCGCGCTCTGCGCCGCGGCAAGCGCCGGCACGATCGCGGTCAAAACCAACGCGAGTAGGATCGATCGTTCCACTCTCATCCAGTCCTCCAGGACACAAGGGGACGCGGGAATGCGGCCGCGCGCCGTCCGCCGTCACAAGGTGTGCGTGGTTGTAACGCACGGATGTGATGGACGCAATCCGGCCTGACCGGAGGCAAAACTACAGGGTTATCGGGATGGCCTGGCGGGCGACGGAAACACGCGCCGTAGGGTACCGCCCTTCGGGCGGTGTGGGGCGCGGCGCTGCCGCGCCGCGTGGGCGTCGCTTCGCTCCTGGGATCCCAAGAGGCCGAAGGCCGAACCCACGAGCGGCGGAGCCGCGAGGCCCGTAGGGCGGAGCCCTACGAGCCCCGCAGGGGCTCGCCCTCTATCGCAGCGTCATGTTGAAGAAGTCCACGGTCCGCTGCCACGCCAGCTTGGCGGCGGCGGCGTCGAAGCGCGGCGTCGTGTCGTTGTTGAAGCCGTGCTGGGTCCCCGGATACTGGAACCGCTGGTACTTCACGCCGGCGGCCTTGAGGGCCGTTTCATAGGCGGGCCAGCTCGCGTTGATCCGCTCGTCGACTTCCGCGGACTGGATCAGCATGGGCGCCTTGATCTTCGCGGCATCCTCCGCCGTGGGAGACGAACCGTAGAAGGGCACGCCGCCGCCAGATCCGGCAGCCGCGTCGCCAGCATGTTGACGATGCCGCCGCCGTAGCAGAACCCGACCGCGCCGATTTTGCCCGTGCACTCGGGCCGCGCCTTCAACCAGCCGGCCGCCGCCACGAAGTCCTCGGCGGTCTTCTTCTGGTCGAGTTTCGGGAACAACTCGCGCGCCTTGTCCTCGTCGCCGGGATA
Organism: uncultured Acidobacteriota bacterium; assembly: GCA_963839865.1. GTDB lineage: Bacteria > Acidobacteriota > Vicinamibacteria > Vicinamibacterales > UBA2999 > 12-FULL-67-14b. Next base: position 221,803 of record CAWIWS010000023.1, on the reverse strand, counting down.
GCCGCCGAGCGGGAAGAGCGCGTCCGGCGCGAACGCCACGAAGTTGTCCAGCGCGAGCCGGCGCGCGATGTCCTCGATGTGAGGGTTCAGGCCTCGGTTCTCGTGCACCACGAGGATGCCCGGCAGCTTGCCGCTGGCACTGGCGGGACGCACCAGGTAGCCGCGCATCTTGCCGGAGCCGTTGGGTGAGGCGTATTCGATGAACTCGGCCTTGATCCGCTTGTCGTCCGTCTTGATGACCTGGGCCTCGGCGAACTTCGGGCTGAGCTGGTCGAGGAGCATCGCTGCCGTCACGCCGCCGACGGCGTACTTGGCGGCCTTGTCCAGGAAGCCGCGCCGGTCGAGCGCGCCATGAACGTAGGCGTCAAAAAGAATCAGCAAGTCCTGATCGAAATCGTGCGCGGTCTTTCGTTCCATGTGTCCTCCGGAAGGCACCGAGCATACTCGCGGAACCCGGTATCCGCCAAGAGGGCCCGGTAAGCACACGGGCCATCCCGGCCGTATGCAGGACTACCGGGCCCGGTCGGGTTCCGGTTCGGGCGTTGGCGTGAACTCGTCCAGGGCAAGGAGACAGGCATGATGCGACGGACTCTTCTCACGGTATTGGCGCTGGCGTACGTCGGCGCGATGGCGCCGTCGTTTGCGACGGCCCAGGGAAAGGCCTCGACCCTCGACACGGCCAAGGCCAAGGCGTTTGTGGGTGAGTGGGTGCTGACGATCGAAGGCCGGCGCGGCGCACAAGAGCGGCCGCTCAGCATCACCGACGTGGGCGGCAAGGTGGCCGCGGAATTGGGCGGCGGACGCGGCGGCCCGGTGAGCATCACCGATATTTCAATGGCCGGCGAGAACCTGCTGCTCAAGTGGAACCAGGAAGGGCCGCAGGGCCAGATCGACGTGGCCATGACCCTCACGCTCAAGGACGGCGCCCTCACCGTCAAGCAGGACATGGCGGGCGGCCAGTTCAGCCAGAGCGGCACGGGCAAGAAGAAGGGCTAGGCCACCCACGCGCGGGTGCCGCGCGTGGGGCCCGGTTAGGGCAGGTACCAGCGCCGCATGCGGGCCTCGGTCTCGGCCGACGCTTCGAAGAGGTCGGCCGGGTATCGTCGAAACTTCAGGATGTCCTGGAAGATCAGGAAGCGCTCATCCGAGTTGGCGGCGAGCCCCGCAAGGTACTGCAGGCGGAGCGAGCGCTCGCGGTTGACCGACGCGTCCGCGAGCCACGGCGACAGGTCCAGTGCCCGCCCCGCATAGGTGGCCAGCAGCGCCGACGATGTTCCGAGCGACACCTGCGCCAACGACTGCTGGACCGCCGGGCTGGCGTCGAGGCGCCGCTGCAGCGCCGCCTCGTTGATCGGCCCTGGGGCCGTGCGGCCGAGCGCCACGAGATCGTAGCCCTCCTCCAGCAAGTCCGGATTCCATAACGTGGTGTCCGGAAACACTTGCGCAAACGTGCCGATCTCGCTCTTTACCGACGGCACGTCCGTTTCGTACAGCGGGATCCACTGCGTGACCACGCCGCCCGGGTTGAGGTGGGCCCGCGCGAGCTGCAGGTACTCCAGCGAGTACAGCGTGGCGGCGCCCCGTACCCATGGATGGATGGGGTCCGACGTGATGATGTCGAACGTCTCCTTCGTCGTCTGCAGAAAATGCCTCGCATCGTCGAAGACGACCTCCGTCCGCGGATCGTCGAAGACGTGGTGGTTCTGCTCCCCGAAGTAGAGACGCGCGCTGCGCGGCACCATCGGCTCGATCTCGCAGACGACGATGCGCTCGACTTCGGGGTGGACGGCGAGCGCGCCCGCGGTGACGCCGGCGCCGGCGCCCACGATCAGGATCGAGCGCGGGTGCGGATGCACGAGGGCGGGAATGTGACCGAGCATGCGCTCGAGCCGCATGTCGACGTCCATGTCGGACGCCTCCACCTTGCCCGCGATGTGAAACTGCCGAGCGCCGCCCATGCCTTCGGTCACGGCCACGGAGGCCGTGGCCCCTTCCGCGACGTAGAGGAATTGCTTGATCGTTCCCCACGAGCCCACCGATCGGCCGTATGCGATCAGCCGCCCGGGCACGGGCGGGCACCATCCATACCCCGGCGGCGGAGGCCGCCACCAACGTGGCGAAGACGAGGCCGCGTGACGCGCGCGCGGCCGGCCAGAGCAGCACGGCCGCGCGACGCCGCGGAGATGAGGACGAGGGCCTGCTGCGCGTGCTGGCTGCCCAGCAACGGCACGCCGAACAGCGTAAAGCCCACCGCGCCGACCAGGGCCCCGGCGGTGTTCACGGCGTTTACGCGCGAGACCGCCGCGGCCGGGATCGCGGCCGCTGGCGGCCGCGGCGAGCGCGAGCGGAAAGCTCGCGCCCCAGAGCAACGTGGCGGGCAGGAGCGCCGCGGCACAGCGCAGCGCATCGAAGCCGAACGTCAGGGAGGGCGACGAGTGAATCCGGGGGAGATACGTATACGTGGGCTGCCACAGCGGCAACCACGCCACGATCATCCACGAGCCAAACCCGATCGCGAGGCCGAGGAGCAGTTGCAGGCCGCCGAGGGCCACGGCGGGCTCGCGCGTGCGGCGCGCGATCGACGCGCCCGCGAAGCTGCCCGCACCCAGTCCCGTGAGGAACACCGCCAGGATCAGCGAGAAGGTGTAGACGCTGGCGCCGAAGAGCAACGAGAGCTGGCGGGTCCACACGACCTCGGCGCCAAGCGCGGTGAGGCCCGAGAGGGCGGCGACGACGTAGACGGGAACCGGGAACCGGGAACCGGGAGACCGGGACATCCACGGGAGCCGGGAGTCGGGAGTCGGGAGTCGGGAATCCGTCGGGAACGAAAGGTGCCGAGGGTGACGCGTGCGAGCCACGACGCGCCCGCGGCGCCGGCGAGATTGAACGTGACAGCGACGGCGCCCGCGACGACCGTGTCGTACACGCGCAGCAGGTAGAACCCCGCGAGCACCGTGCCCACCGCGCCGCCGGCGATGTTGGCCATGTAGAGCAGGCCGATCAGGCCCGTGCCCTCGCGGGAATCGCCGGTCCACCGGGAGATCGCGGGCAGGGTGGCGCCCATCAACATCGTGGGCGGGAGCAACAGGAGGGCGCAGACCGCCGCGCGCAAGAGGACGCTCGCATAGCCGTAGCCGGCGAGCGCGACATATCCGTGCTGGACGAGCGGAATCGCCCAGGGCATCAGGAGGCCGATGGCGGCGAGCCCGGCCTCGATGCCCGCCAGCACGCGCAACGGATGGCGCGCGCGGCTCACGAGGCGCGGCAGCAGGGCGCTGCCCAGCGCCATCCCGCCCATGAAGCTGGCCAGCAGGACGGCCATCGAGATCGACGAGGCGCCGACGACGAGCTGGACGAGATGGAACCAGACCAGTTCGTAGATGAGCGCCGCGCAGCCGCTGGCGAAGAACAGGAGGAGGAGCGGGAGGCGCAGCACGAGGTTCGCGCGATTCGAGTGGAAATCCCCCGGCCGCAGTAGGATGCGTGTCGACACCGCCATGTTGATGCTCACGCGTGTTTCGATGCTGGCCCTCGCGGTCGCGGCGGCGCAGGCGCCCGCCCCCGCCCCCGGCCCCGCACCGCAGAATCCGTCGCCGATGTCCGACACGACGCGCCCGCATCCGCGCGTCGAGCGCATACGAACCGAAAGGCCGGCGTGTGCCGGTCGGCGGCGGCACGCTTTTCATTCGCGCGTGGGCTGAAGGCGGCGCGCGCAGGCTGCCGCTCATCGTCCACTTCCACGGCGACGCCGTGGGTGATGGAGCACCACGTCGCGCGGCTGAAGACGCCGGCGCTGCTGGTGACGTTTCAACTCGGAAGCGGATCGGGCGTGTATGGACAGGCGTTTGCGGACCCCCGCGCCTTCTCGGCGCTGCTTGATGATGCGTCGAAGGCGGCCGCACAGGTCCTGGGCCGCGTCGGTGTCGTTCGATCCGATCGTGCTCACGAGCTTCAGTGCGGGCTACGGCGCCACCCGCGCGATCCTGCGGCAGCCGGAGCACTACGCGCGCGTGTCGTCGGTGATGCTCGCCGATTCGCTCCACGCCGACTACGCCACGGCCGATGCCGCCGCGCCGCGCACGCAGGACCTCGCAGTGGCCGCGGCCGACGTGGACGTGTTCCTGCGCCTCGCCGAAGATGCCGCGGCGGGACGCAAGCGGTTCGTCGTGCTGCACTCCGAGGTGTATCCCGGCACGTATGCCAGCACCACCGACACCGCGGACACGTTGCTCTCGCACCTGGGCCTGCGTCGCGTCCCCAGGCTTCGCGAAGGGCCGATGGGCATGCAGCAGCTGAGCGAGACGACGAAAGTGGAAATTCGCCGTCGTCGGATACGCGGGCAACTCCGCCGTCGACCACCTCGATCAGTTGTATGCGCTCGGCGATCAGCTCAAGCGCGTTGGCGCATACGCGCAAGACCGGGCGCGATGACGACGTACGACACGATCGTCATCGGCCTCGGCGGCATGGGCAGCGCCGCCGCATGCCACCTGGCCGCGCGCGGACATCGTGTGCTCGGCCTCGAGCAGTTCCAGCCGGCACACGCCCGCGGTTCCAGCCACGGCCGGTCGCGCGTGATTCGCCTCGCGTATTTCGAGCACCCCTCGTATGTGCCGCTCCTGCTGCGCGCCTATGAGCTGTGGGACCGGCTCGAGCGCGACTCGGGCCGCGCCATCCTCACCCTGACCGGCGGCCTGATGATTGGCCTGCCCGACAGCGACGTGGTGAGCGGCAGCCTGCGCAGCGCGCGGGAGCACGGGCTGGCGCACGAGGTCCTCGACGCGGCGCGACACTCCGCCGCCGCTTTCCGGCGTTCACGCCTGGCCCTGATGTGGTCGCCCTGCACGAGCCGCGCGCTGGCGTGATCAGGCCGGAAGAGGCCATCCACGCGCACCTCGACCTGGCGCGCCGCGCCGGCGCGACGCTGCGCCTCAATGAGCGTGTGACGGCGTGGACCGCGCGCGATGGCGGGGACGGCGTGACGGTGAAGACGACCCAGGGCGAGTACGAAGCCGGACGCCTGGTCCTTGCGCCGGGGGCGTGGGCGGCAGGCCTCTTCGACCTCCCACCCCTGCCCCTCGAGGTGGAGCGGCAGGTCCTCTACTGGTTTGCGCCGTCCGGTGGCGCCGCACCCTTCACGGCGGATCGATTCCCGATCTACATCTGGGATGTTGGTGACGGCGTGCAGTTCTATGGGTTCCCGGCCGACACCCCTGAAGGGGCGCCCCACGGCGTCGGCGGCGGCGTGAAGGTGGCGTTCTTCCGCACGGGCGACGGCGTGCGCTGCACAGCGGATACGGTCGATCGCGTGGTGGGCGCCGAGGAGATCGCTGGCGATGCGCGCCGCGCTCGCCGCGCGCATCCCCGCACTCGCGAGCGGAGAGCTGCTCGAAACCGCGACCTGCCTCTACACGCTCACGCCCGATCATCATTTCGTGATCGGCCGGCATCCGCGCCATGCGCAGGTCGTGCTCGCGTCTCCGTGTTCCGGCCACGGCTACAAGTTCGCGAGCGTGGTCGGAGAGATTCTCGCGGACCTGGCGATGGATGGCGCGACGCGCCATGCCATCGACCTGTTTGCGCCGGGTCGATTCGCGGCGAATTAGCGAGCGTGCTGCGCTGATCGAAAACTTTTCCACAGATTACGCAGATGACACAGATGGCCCGGCGCGCGGCGAAGCCGCGCGGCCGGGCACGAGGGGGCCACGCGCGAGTGCCCGTTGTCGCCCTCGGCACTCGTGCGTGGCCCCCTCGTGCCCGGCCAGTCCGGCTGCTTCGCAGCCGGCCGCCGGGCCCTCGCTCGGCGGCACGCTCCGAATCCGTGGAATCTGTGAAATCTGTGGATGGTTACTTCAGGTTCGCCAGTCCGAAGATCACGTCGCCGAGCGCGGAGTAGTCCTCTTCGCCACGCCCGGCGGCGACCTGCGCCTGCACCAGTTGTGACACCACGGCGGCAGTCGGCGCGGGCACGCCCATCTCGGCCAGCGACGCCATCGCGATGCCGAAGTCCTTCTTGAACAGCTTGCCCTTGAAGCCGGGCTTGTAGTTGCCCGTGATCATCCGCTCGCCGTGCACTTCGAGCACGCGGCTCTGCGCGAAGCCGCCCATCAGGGCGGCGCGCACCTTCATCGGGTCGACGCCGGCCTTGCGCGAGAGCGCGATCGCCTCGGCGACCACGGCCATCGTGCCGCCGAGGACGATCTGGTTGCAGGCCTTGCAGATTTGCCCCGCGCCAGAGTCGCCGACGTGGACGATCTTCTCCGGCGAGCCCATCGCCGACAGCATCGGCGTGACCGCCGCGAGCGCCGCCGCATCGCCGCCCACCATGAAGGTCAACGTGCCCGCGATGGCGCCGATCTCGCCGCCGCTCACCGGCGCGTCCAGCAGGTGCGCGCCCCGGGCCGCCGCCTCGCCGGCCAGGCGTCGCGCGATGGCCGGCGCAATCGTGCTCGAGTCCACGATGACGGTGCCCTTGGCCATCGCGTCCGAACACGCCGTCCGCGCCCTCGAGCACGAGGGCCACGTCCGGTCCGTCCGGCAGCATGGTGACGATGACGCGCGCGGCCTTCGCGACCTCGGCGGGGGAGTGGGCCGCCGTGGCGCCGGCCGCCACCAGTTCGTCCACCGGCCCGCGGCTGCGGCTGTGGACGACGAGGGGGAAGCCCTTCTTGAGAAGGTTGAGGGCCATGGGCTTGCCCATGAGGCCCAATCCGATGAATCCGATGGTCTCAGCCATGGGAAAAGGATAACGATCCAAATCTCCGAAGTCTCGCAAAATCTGGCACTTAGCGCCCGAGGCCGGACGAAAATACGCGCAAGCTGCCGTATAATGTCGGCAAGGGGGCGGCGGCGGCGAATGTTCGAGCGGTACACCGAACGGGCCAGGCGGGTGCTCTTTTTTGCCCGCTACGAGGCGAGCCAACTCGGAAGCATTTCCATCGAGACGGAGCACTTGCTTCTGGGGTTGATCCGCGAGGGCAAGGGCCTCACGAGCCGGATCTTCGCCCGGTCGCACCTGTCCCTCGAGAACATCCGCAAGGACATCGAGGGCCGCACGGTCTTCCGCGAGAAGGTCTCGACCTCGGTCGAAATCCCCTTCAGCGCCGAGACCAAGCGCGTGCTGCAGTACGCCGCTGAAGAGGCCGATCGCCTCCTCCACAACTACATCGGCACCGAACACCTGTTGCTCGGCATCCTGCGCGAAGAGCGCTCGGTGGCCGCGACCATCCTCATGGAAAAGGGGATGCGCCTGCACCAGGTGCGCGAGGACATCGTCCAGCTGCTGAACGAGAAGACGTCGCTGACCCGCGTGAAGGAAACGCCGCTGCTGGCCGAGTTCAGCCGCGACCTCACCGAAGCCGCGATGAAGAACCAGCTCGACCCGCTGGTGGGCCGCGACTACGAGCTCGAGCGCGTGCAGCAGGTCCTCTGCCGCCGCACCAAGAACAACGCGGTCCTCATCGGCGAGCCCGGCGTCGGCAAGACCGCCATCGTCGAGGGCCTCGCGCAGAAGATCGTCTACGGCGACGTGCCGCACTTCCTCGCCGACAAGCGCCTGCTGGCGCTCGACATCTCCCTCATCGTCGCCGGCACCAAGTATCGCGGGCAGTTCGAAGAGCGCCTCAAGGCGATCATGAAGGAGCTGGTCGACAACCCGAACATCATCGTGTTCATCGACGAGCTGCACACGCTGGTGGGCGCGGGGTCGGCGGAGGGCTCGCTCGACGCGGCCAACATCCTCAAGCCGGCGCTGCAGCCGCGGCGAGATCCGCTGCATCGGCGCGACGACGCCCGCCGAGTACCGCAAGTACATCGAGAAGGACCGGTCGCTCGAGCGCCGCTTCCAGGCCATCAAGGTCGATCCGCCCTCCGAGGGCGAGACCATCTCGATCCTGATGGGCATCAAGGACCGCTACGAGCAGTTCCACCACGTCGAGTACACGCGCGAGGCCCTCGAGGCCGCGGTGTACCAGTCGAGCCGCTACATCACCGATCGCTTCCTGCCCGACAAGGCCATCGACCTGGTGGACGAGGCCGGCGCGCGCGCCAAGCTGCGCGAGGCGGGCTACAGCGAGGAGTTCGGCGAGATCAACAAGAGCATCCGCGTCGCCGTCGAGCAGATGGAAAGCGCCGTGTCGGCGAAGGACTTCGACAAGGCGCAGTTCTACCGCGAGCAGGAGCAGGTGGCGCGCGAGAACCTCCAGTTCGTCCGCGAGAAGTTCGACGTGCGGTCGAGCGCGCGCAAGGTCGTCGTGTCGCGCGCGGAGATCGACGAAGTGGTCTCCAAGTGGACCGGCGTGCCGCTGTCGTCGATCAACCAGGACGAGAGCGACAAGCTGCTCCGCATGGAGGACGACCTGCATCGCCGCGTGATCAGCCAGGAGCGCGCGATTTCCGCCGTCTCCCGGGCCATCCGCCGCTCGCGGGCCGGGCTGAAGAGCCCGAACCGCCCGGTGGGCAGCTTCATGTTCCTCGGGCCCACGGGCGTGGGCAAGACCGAGCTGGCGCGCGCGCTGGCGCACTTCCTCTTCGCGCAGCGAGAACGCGCTCATTCGCTTCGACATGTCGGAGTACATGGAGAAGCACTCGGTGTCGAAGCTGATTGGCTCGCCGCCGGGCTACGTGGGCCACGAAGAGGGCGGCCAGCTCACCGAGAAGGTGAAGCGGAACCCGTACTCGGTGGTGCTGCTCGACGAAATCGAGAAGGCGCACCCCGACATCTTCAACATCCTGCTGCAGGTGTTCGAGGACGGCCACCTCACCGACGGCCTCGGCAATCGCGTGAACTTCAAGAACGCGATCCTGATCATGACGTCCAACATCGGCGCGCGCTTCATCCAGAAGAAGGCGTCGATGGGCTTCCAGTCCGACACCAACGACGTCCAGAAGGGCGTGCAGGAGATGGTGCTCGGCGAGGTCAAGCGCACGTTCAACCCCGAGTTCATCAATCGCGTGGACGAGCTGCATCGTCTTCGAGGCGCTCTCGGACGACGACCTGCGGAAGATCCTCGGCCTGCTGGTCGACCAGGTGAACGTCAACCTGCTCGACCGCCGGATGAAGGTCATCCTGTCGCCCGAGGTGGCGGACTGGATCATCGACATCACCTGCAAGGACCGGTCCTACGGCGCGCGGCCGTTGCGCCGGGCCATCCAGCGGTATATCGAGGACCCGCTGGCCGAGGAACTCATCCGCGGCCACCTCCAGGGCGGCGAGATCGAGGTCTACCTGGAAGGCGGCCAGCTGGCCTACCGGCCGGCCGGGCAGCCGGTCGTGGCAGGCCGCCGGCTGAGTTCGAACGTCTGAATACAGTAAGATAGCTGGTTGATTGCCTCTGCCAAGACAGGTGTGTACGTGCGGCTTGTAGTCTTTTCGGCCCTGTTGGGCCTTAGTGTGGCGCCGGCCGCAGCCCAGGAACTCATCCTGCCGGCGTCGGTTCGGCCCGGGTTTTCATCGGGTCAGGTCCCCGCGGCGCCAGCCCCGGCTGCGCCGGCGGCGCAGCCGGCCGTGGTGTTGCCCCCGGCTGGGTCGGCCCCGGTCGTCCGGTCGATCGAGTTGCGGTTCCACCCCGTCAACGAATCGCTGGTCGAGCCGCAGACCTACCTCTATTACATCCAGGCGCAGGCGAGCCGGCCGCGCGACGGGGTGTGGGTGCCCTACACAGACGCCACCGAGAAGACCCTCCTCGACGACTTCAAGCGCCTCTGGGCCACCAACTTCCTCGACAACCTGTGGATCGAGACCCAGGACGACCCGTACCCCAACGGCGTGCTCGGCAAGCGCGTGATCTACCACATGGAAGAGCGCCCGCGCGTGAAGATCGTCGACTACACCGGGTCGTCGAAGATCGAGCGCACCAAGGTCGACGAGAAGATGAAGGAGCTGGGCGTCTCGCTGCGCCTCGACTCGTTCCTCGACCAGGCGGTCGTCAAGCGCGTCCAGGGCATCGTGAAGGGCCTGATGGCGGAGAAGGGCTTCGAGTTCGCGGAAGTGACGCCGACCGTCGAACCGCTGCCGACCGGCCCCAAGCTGGTCAAGGTGATCTTCGACGTCAAGGAAGGCCCGAAGGTCGAAGGTCCGCACCATCAACTTCACCGGCAACACGGCGGTGGGCGACGGCGACGCTGGCGCGCGCAGATGAAGGAGACCAAGGCGCGCAACTGGCTCTCGTTCATCACCGGCAAGGGCACCTACAAGGAAAACAAGTTCGAGGAGGACGCCGAGAAGGTCACGGAGTTCTACCGCAACAAGGGCTACATCCAGGCGCGCGTCGGACGCCCCGAGATCAAGACGCTCGAGGACAGCGCCGACAAGGAGACGCGCTGGGTGCAGCTCGACATCCCGGTGGACGAAGGCCCGCGCTTCCGCGTCGGCACGTTCAACTTCGACGGCAACAAGGTCGTGAAGACCGAGTTCCTGCAGCCGCTGTTCAAGCTGAAGGCCGGCGACTGGTACACGGAGAAGAACATTCGCAAGGGCCTCGAGAAGGCCCGCGAGGTGTACGGCGGCGGCGGCTACTTCGAGTTCACCGGCTTCCCGACCTGGAGCCCGTGGCGGCGGCCGAGGGGCCCGTGGCCGGGCCCGGCGGAGCCCACCGTCAACGTGACGATGCGGATGCAGGAAGGCGAGCAGTACTTCGTCAACCGCCTCACGTTCATGGGCAACACGACCACGCGCGACAACGTCATCCGCCGGGAAGTGCGGCTGGTCGAGGGCGGCGTCTTCAACACCGAGGCGCTGAAGTTCAGCGTCAAGCGCCTCAACCAGCTGGGCTACTTCAAGCCGCTCGAGAACGGCCAGGGCATCGACGTCCAGAAGACGCCCAACTCCAAGAACGAGGTCGACGTCACGCTCAAGCTCGAGGAGCAGAACCGCAACCAGCTGACGTTCGGCGCGGGCGTGTCGCAGTTCGAGGGCTTCTTCGGCCAGCTGTCGTTCCAGACGTCGAACTTCCTCGGCCGTGGCGAGGCGCTCACGCTGTCGCTGCAGGCGGGCTCGCGCGCCGAGAACTACCAGCTGTCGTTCACCGAGCCGTTCCTGTTCGACCGCAACATCACGGGCGGCGCCGACATCTACCGCCGGACGGTGCGCTACTATCAGCCAGTTCACCCAGCAGGCGACGGGCGGCAACATCACGAGCGGCTTCCCGCTGGCCGGCTTCTCGCGCATGTTCATGACCTACAGCTACGAGGCGACGCGGGTCACGGACCTCAATTCGATCTACTACACGCCGGAGACCCTGGCGCAACAATCCCTTCCTGGCCGACTCGCTGCTGATCGGGGAGGGCGGCCAGCGCACGGTGAGCAAGGTCACGCCGAGCTTCGTGCACAACACGGTGGACAACCCGATCTTCCCGAACACCGGCAAGCGCATCACGGGGTCGATCGACTTCGCCGGCCTCGGCGGCAACACGAGCTTCATCAAGCCGCGCGCCGAGTACGCGCAGTTCTTCCAGCACACGAAGAAGACGTCCCTGGGCTTCCGGGCGCAGGTCGAGTACATCCGGCCCTACGCCGAGCACGATCACGCTGCCGATCACCGAGACGCTGTATCTCGGCGGCGAGTACAGCATCCGCGGCTACGACATCCGGTCCATCGGCCCGCGCGACCCGCGCACCGGCCTCGTGCTCGGCGGCAACAAGAGCCTGCTCTTCAACGGCGAGTACCTGATTTCCATCGCCGGTCCGGTGCGGCTCGTGCTCTTCTACGACGCCGGCCAGATCCGCGTGCAGGGGCAGCCGTTCGCGCTGAAGGAGAACCAGACGCGCATCGTGTACCCGAACGCGCCGGTGCTCATCGACCCCTACAACACCACCCAGTTGACCGACCCGACCGCTCCCGGGCCCACCGTCGGAGGTGATCGGCCAGACCAGCGCGTTCAAGACCTCGACGGGCGCGGAGATCCGGTTCTTCATGCCGGTGCTGAACGTGCCGTTCCGGCTGATCTTCGCGGTCAACCCGCAGCGCGAAGGCGTCCTCGACAACAACGGCCAGCCGGCGAAGCACTTCGCGTTCAGGTTCGCGGTGGGTTCGACTTTCTAAGAGAGATTCATGCGTTCATCCCTGCTTCGCGCTTTCCTCATCCTGCCGCTCGCCCTGGTCGCCGGGGCTTGCCACGGCAATACGGTCACCACGCCGACGCTGCCCAGTCCCACGCTGGTCACGGAGATCGTTCACGGGCACGGTCAACATCAACGGAGCGGTGACGCACGCCTTCACGACGACCACGACCGGCACGGTCACGGCGACCCTGACGAACATGGCGCCCGACAGCACGCTGAAGATTGGCCTGTCCATGGGCACCTGGAACGGCGCGACCTGCGCGATCGTCCTGGCGAACGACCAGGCGGTCCGGACGTCGGTGGTGACCGGCACGGTTTCGACCCTTGCGGGCAACCTGTGCGTGCGGATTTACGACGTCGGCGGCATCTCGGAGCCGACGGACTACGAAGTGACGGTGATTCATCCCTGAGCCGGGGGGCCGGATCCGGATCTGGTGTAAAATTACAGGCTTGGCGTTGCCTACGAAAGGACTGATGGGAATGAAGGTTTTTGCCGTTATCGTCGCGCTCGGTCTTGCGCTGACCGCGTCGCCCACGTTTGCCCAGGCGCCTGCGGCGCCCGCTCCGGCCCCGCAGCCCCGGCGCCGCGCAGGCCCCCGCGGCCGCGCAGCCCGCTCCGCCCAAGCCGTTCCCGGCCGGCGCGAAGGTGGCCTACGTCGTCCTCCAGCGCATCGCCAACGAGTCGGCGGATGGCCGGGTGGCCACGACGCGGATCCAGGCCTTGCAGCAGAAGAAGGCCGCCGAGCTCACCGACAAGAACAAGCAGCTGCAGACGCTGCAGGCCAAGCTCGAGAAGGAAGGTCCCGTGATGAGCGTGACTGCCCAGGGCGACCTGCAGAAGCAGATCGAGAAGATCACCCTCGAGGTCCAGCGGTTCACGCAGGACGCGCAGGCCGAAGTGCAGGAACTCCAGCAGAACCTGCAGGGCGAGTTCCAGCAGCGGCTCGAGCCGGTGCTCCAGAAGGTCGCTGAAGAGAAGGGCCTGCAGTTCGTGTTCAACGGCCCCGACGCCGGCCTCGTGTGGGCCGACGCGCGCTCTGGACATCTCCGCGGACGTCATCCGCGCCCTTGACTCGGCCAAGCCCGCGACCGCCAAGCCGGCCGCGCCGGCCGCGCCCAAGCCGGTCCCCCCGGCGACGAAGCCCCCGGGCCGGTGAACGCCGGGATTCCCGACGTTCTGAACCGCCTCTCCTACCGCTTTCCCTCGCTCCTCGTCGACGCCGTCGACGAGCATGAGCCGGGGAAGCGGATGGTGGCGGTCAAGAACGTCACCGTCAGCGAAGAATTCTTCCAGGGGCATTTCCCGGGCACGCCGCTCATGCCGGGCGTGCTGATGATCGAGGCGCTCACGCAGGTGGCCACGCTCCTGCTGCTCGACCGCGACACGGGCCGCCCCACGTCACGGGTCCACCTTCGCGGCGTCGACAACGCCAAGTTCCGCAAGCAGGTCGTGCCGGGTGACCGGCTCCGCCTCGAGGTCATCCTCGGGGAGGCCACCGGCCGGATTGTCCGCGCGAAGGCCACGGCCGCGCGTCGAGGGCCAGACCGTCGCCGAAGCCGAGCTCGTGCTGGTCGTCTCGCCCGACGGCGTCCGCATCGATCCGCTCGCCAAGGTCCATCCCGGCGCCGTCGATCGGCGAAGGCACCGCCGTCGGAGGCGTTCGCCGTGGTCGGCCCGAAGGTCCGCCTCGGCCGCAACTGCCGCGTCGGGGTCGTCGGCCGTGATCGACGGCAACACGACGATTGGCGACGGGACGGAGATCTTCCCGTTCGCGTCCATCGGCCTGCCGCCGCAGGACCTGAAGTACAAGGGCGAGGACACGAGGCTCGTCATCGGCCAGCAGAACATCTTCCGCGAGTTCGTCACGATTCACCGCGGCACCGCCGGCGGCGGCGGGCTGACGACGATCGGCGATCGCAACCTGTTCATGGCCTACGTGCACGTCGCGCACGACTGCCACGTCGGCAACGAGACCATCTTCGGGCCGCACGCCACGCTGGGCGGCCACGTCGCCGTGGTGGACTTCGCGAACATCAGCGCCGGGTCCGCCGTGCACCAGTTCTGCCGCGTCGGGCGCGTACGCGTTCATCGGCGGCTACTCGGTGGTCACGAAGGACGCGCTGCCGTTCGCGCGCACCGTCGGCGGCCGGCCGGCGCGCGTCTACGGCCTCAACATCATCGGCCTGCGTGCGGCGCGGCTTCACCGACGAGCACGTCTGAGGCAGCTGCGCCAGGCCTACCGGTACCTGCTGCAGTCGAAGCTGAACACCACCCAGGCGCTGCGAGAAGATCGAGCACGATCCCGACGCTCGCCTGCAACGAAGTGGCATACGTGGTCGAGTTCATCCGCAGCGCGCCCGCGCGGCGTGATCCTTCGTCGCGGCGGCAAGCGCGGCGACGAGACCGCTGAACGACTGATGAAGCTCGGCCTGATTGCCGGCAACGGCCGGTTTCCGTTCCTGGTGCTCGACGCCGCCCGCTCGCTGGGCACGACGTCACCATCGTCGCCATCAAGGAAGAGGCGTCGACCGAGCTGGACGCCGAGGCGGCGGCGCGCGCCCCCGAGGCCGCGTTGCACTGGGTGTCGCTCGGCCAGCTCGGCACCTGCCTCAAGATCCTGAACGAACGCCGGCGTCACGCAGCGCGGTGATGGCGGGCCAGGTCAAGCACGTCAAGATCTTCGGCGGCATCGTGCCCGACCTGACGGCGCTCTCGGTGCTGACGCGCCTCAAGGCCCGCAACACCGACGCCCTCATCGCCGCCGTGGCCGACGTGATGCGCGACCGCGGCGTCGAGCTGATCGACTCCACCGAGTTCCTGCAGCCGCTGCTGGCGGGCGAAGGGCGTGCTGAGCGCGCGCGCGCCGAGTGACGAGGAACAGAAGGACCTCGAGTTCGGCTATCGCATGGCCGACGCCATCGCCGGCCTCGACATCGGCCAGACCATCGCGGTGAAGCACCAGGCCGTGGTGGCCGTCGAGGCGATGGAAGGCACCGACGAGGTGATCGGCCGGGCGGGGCATCTGGCGGGTCCCGGCGTGGCGATCGTCAAGGTCGCCAAGCCGAACCAGGACATGCGCTTCGACGTGCCCGTCGTCGGCCTCGCCACCATCCAGGCGATGCGCGTGGCGGGCGCGACGGCGCTCTCGCTCGACGCCGGGCAAGACGCTGATGTTCGATCGCGAGGCCTTCTTTGCGTCCGCCGACGAGGCGGGCATCGCCATTGTCGGCGAGGCCCAGATGAGGACGGCCGTCATCGGCGTCGGCCACCTGGGCCGGCACCACGCGCGCATTCTCGCGTCCCTGCCGGGCCACTCGCTGGTGGGCGTGGTGGATACCAACGTCGACCGCGGCGCGCAGATCGCCGCCGAGCACGGCACGACGGCCTATCGCCGACTGGCGCGACCTGATCGGGCAGGTCGACGCCGCCGTGGTCGCCGTGCCGACGGAGTCGCACGCCGCCGTGGCCCAGCGGTTGCTCGAGAGCGGCATCCACGTGCTGGTCGAGAAGCCGCTGACGCGCACCGTGGCCGAGGCCGACGCGCTCATCGCCACCGCCGCCCGCACGGGCATGGTCCTGGCGGTGGGGCACAGCGAGCGCTTCAATCCCGCCGTCGTGGCCGCGCGTCCGCACGTCAAGGACCCGCGCTTCATCGAGATTCACCGGCTGGGCACGTTCCCGGAGCGCAGCCTCGACATCGACGTGGTGTTCGACCTGATGATTCACGACCTCGACCTGATCCTCAACTTCGTGCCGAGCGAGGTCGAGGACGTCGAGGCGGTGGGCGTGCCCGTGCTGACGCCCCGGGTGGACATCGCGAACGCGCGGCTGCGGTTCGCCAACGGCTGCATCGCGAACCTCACGGCGAGCCGGATCAGCCGCGAGCGGGTGCGCAAGGTCCGCTTCTTCCAGCGCGACGCCTACGTGTCCATCGACACGGCCGGTCGCGAGGTGGAAATGTGGCGGCTCGTGCCGCAACCGGGCGGCCCGCCGAAGATCGGCGGCGGCAAGCTCGAAGTGCCGGGGAACGAGCCGCTGCGCAGCGAGCTCGAGGATTTTCGTCGCCGCCGTGCGCGACCGGCGGCCGCCGGAGGTGAGCGGGGCGCAGGGCCGCGCGGCGCTCGCACTCGCGGCGCGTATCGTGGAATTGATGGATGGCCATGGACATTAATCTTGCAATCGCGGAACGGGCCAGGGCCGGCGAGCCGCTGACCGCCGCCGAACTCGACGAACTCTCCGCCACGGACCTGCTGTCGCTTGGCATGCTGGCCGACGAAGTGCGTCGCGCGCGGGTAGGCGAGACCGTCACGTTCACCCGGGTGTGCGAAGTCACGGCGGCGAAAGAGGCGGGTGGCGCGAACGGCGCGGAGGTGCGAATCACCGGTGCGGCCGGCACGCTCGCCGACACGGTGGCGCTTGTCCGCGAGTGCCGGGCCGCGGCCGGCGCGTCGATGGTCACCGGGTTCTCGCTGGCCGATCTCGCGAACGCGCGACCGGCGGGTGGGGCGCGCTACGGGACGTGTTGGCCGACCTCAAGGCGGCGGGCTTGAACGCCGTGGCCGAGGCGCCGCGTGGACCGCCTTCGCCGATGCCGGTGCCGCGCTGCAAGCCTGCGCCGATGCGGGGCTGCCGGTCCGGTGTCTCACGTTTCACCAGGCGTCCACCGGCACGCGCACGACCAGCCTGCTGGCGGTGCGCGCGCTCACCGATCGCTTTCCGTCGATCACCACCGTGGCGCCGTTGCCCCGCGAGCAGTCGGTCACCGCCCCCACGACCGGGTATGACGATGTCCGCGTGGTGGCCCTGGCGCGGCTGGCGCTGCCGCACGTGCGGAACATCCAGGTGGACTGGGCGGCAGTACGGCCCGAAGCTCGCGCAGGTCGCGCTGACGTTCGGCGCCAACGACGTCGATCGTGTGTCGCCCGTGGACGACGACTCGCTGGGCCGCCGCCGCACCGCGCTCGAAGACGTCAAGCGCAACATCATCGCGGCGGGATTCACGCCGGTGGAACGGGCCGCCCACGCATGACCCCGCTGCGCCTCGGCGCGGTCTCGTACCTCAACACGAAGCCGCTCGTGTACGGCCTGGACCAGCGGCCGGATCTCTTCACGGTTCGCTACGACGTGCCCGTCGCAGTGCGCCGTGTTGCTGCACGAGGGCCATGTCGATCTCGGCCTGATTCCGGCGATTGAATACCAGCGAGGCGATTACTCGCTCGTGCCCGGCGTGGCGATCGCGTCGGACGGCCCGGTCGCTTCCGTGGCGGTCTACGCGCGCGTGCCCATCGAGCGCGTCCAGACGCTGGCGCTCGACACCAGCTCGCGCACGTCGGTGGCGCTGACGCGGATCCTGTGCGCCAGGCGGTGGGGCATTGCGCCGGCGTTCGCGCCGGCCGAGCCGGACCTCGCGGCCGATGCTGCGGCGGGCCGACGCCGCGCTGGTGATTGGCGACAACGCCCTGGCCATCGACGCCGCGGCGTACGGTGTGACGAAGATCGACCTCGGCGCGGAGTGGAAGGCGCTGACCGGCCTGCCGTTCGTCTATGCGGCCTGGACGGGCCGGCCCGGCGCGGCCAGCCGGGAGCATTGCGAGGCGCTGCAGGCGGCCCGCGACCGGGGCGTGGCGGCGGCGCCCGAGATCGCGCGGGCGGCCGGGGCGGGCGACCCGGCGTCGAGGCGCGGGCCCTGCGCTACCTGCGTGATAATCTCAAATTGGAGCTGGGCGATGCGGAGGCGGCCGGCCTGCGGCGGTTCCACGAGTTCGCCGCCGAGCTTGGGCTGATTCCCGCGCTGAAGCCGCTGCGTTTCTATGAATAGCGACACCATGCTGCAGGGCCTGCAGGAACGAATTGACGCCGGCGGCCGCCTCACCCCGGACGAGGCGCTCCACGTGTATCGGCACGCGCCCACGTATTGGCTCGGCCGCATGGCCGACCGCGTGCGCCGCCGCAAGCATCCCGAGGGCGTCGTCAGCTACATCATCGACCGCAACGTCAACTACACCAACGTGTGCGTCGCGCGCTGCAACTTCTGCGCGTTCTATCGCCCCGTGGGATCCGGCGAAGGCTACGTCCTCGGCTTCGACGAGATCTTCAGGAAGATCGACGAGACGCTCGCGCTCGGCGGCGGGCAGCTGCTGCTGCAGGGCGGGCACAATCCCGACCTGCCGATCGCAGTGGTACGAAGATCTGTTCCGCGCGGTGAAGGAGCGCTATCCCGATTTCCGCTCCACGCGCTCTCGCCGCCCGAAGTGCTGCACCTGTCGCGCACGTCGCGGCTGGCCGTGCCGGAGGTGATCGAGCGCCTGATCGCGGCCGGCCTCGACAGCATCCCCGGCGGCGGCGCCGAGATCCTGGTCGACCGTGTCCGCAAGCTGCTCAACTGCTACGGCAAGGCCAGCGCCGACGAGTGGCTCGACGTCATGCGTCACGCGCACCGCGCGGGGCTGCGGACGACGGCGACGATGATGTACGGGACGGTGGAGACGGACGAGGAACGGCTGGAGCACATGCTGCGCCTGCGCGCGCTGCAGGACGAGACGGGCGGCTTCACGGCGTTCATCGCCTGGAGCTATCAGCCCGAGCACACCGAGCGCGGCGGCACCGAGGCCACCGGCGTCGAGTACCTCCGCACGCTCGCGCTCGTCGCGGCTCGTGCTCGACAACTTCGACAACCTCCAGGCGTCGTGGGTGACGCAGGGCGGCAAGGTGGGGCAGTTGAGCCTGGCGTTCGGCGCCAACGACATGGGCAGCGTGATGATCGAGGAGAACGTCGTGCGCGCGGCCGGCGCCGCGCTACTGCATGGACGAAGTCGAGATCGTCCGCAACGTCGAGGACGCCGGCTTCGTCGCCAAGCGCCGCAACATGCACTACGACATCCTCGGCGAGCCGATGTTCCGCGAGCGCGAGGTGCCGCGCACGCTGGAACTCGCCACGGCGCGCGACGCCGGCGACACGTCGGTGCCCGCCGAACTCGCGAACTATCCCGCCCGCAGCGCCGCCGGCAAGCGGCAGCGCTCGCCAGCCGCCGGCTTCGCCGGTCGGCATGATCCGTCTACCGGGCGGCGTGGGTCTGCCCATCGACGCCGCCGCCCATCAGGAACGGCTGGGTCGCCGTCGAGGGCGGGCGAATCACGGCGGTGGGAGCCGGGAGTCGGGAGCCACTTCGGCGCCGCTCAGGCGAGCCGGGAGTCGGGAGTCGCGATCTCGGCCAGGTGGCGTCTGCTGCCGGGCCTCGTCAACGCGCACATGCACCTCGAGCTGTCCTGGCTGCGCGGCCGCGTGCCGCCGGCCGACAGCTTCACCGCCTGGGTCACGCAGCTCTTCGCGCCGCGGCGCGCGCCCGAGCGGATCGAGCGATCCGGCCGTGACGCGCGGCGGCGCTCGACAGCGGCGCGGGAGGCCCGCGAGACCGGCACCGTGGCGGTCGGCGACATCAGCAACTCGCTCGCGCTCGGTGGAGCCGATCGCGCGAGGCCGGCCTGCACGGGCTCGTCTTCCACGAACTGCTCGGCTTCAAGGAACGCGACGGCCGCGCTCGTCGAGCAGTCGCAGGCCGCGCGCGACGCCGCGCGCGCGGCAGCGGCGTGCGGTCACCATGGCGCCGCACGCGCCGTACTCGGTCTCGCCCGAGCTCTTTCAGCGCGATCCGGGCGGCGCGTCGGACGCGCTCGGACGTCCCGATCACCAGCGTCCACCTTGGCGAGTCGCCGGAGGAGGTCGAGCTGCTGGCGCACGGCACGGGCGCGTGGCGCGGATGCTCCAGTTCGTCGGGGCCTGGCGCGAGGACTGGACGGCGCCCGGCCTCGGGCCCGGTGGAGTACCTCGATCGCCTCGGCGTGATCGACGCGCGCACGCTCGCCGTGCACGGCGTGCAGTTCGACGAGGCCGAGCCTGGCGCGCCTGCGCGGCGCGCGGCGCGACCCTCGTGACGTGCCCGCGCAGCAACCAGTGGGTGGGCGTCGGCGCCCCGCCGATCGCGCGGTTCTATCGATCCGGCGTGGCCGGTCGCCGTCGGCACCGACAGCCTGGCGAGCGTGGGCGACCTGAACCTGTTCAGCGAGCTGAAGGCGATGCGCTGGCTCGCGCCGGAGCGTGCCGGCGCGCCGGCTGCTCGAGAGCGCCACGCTCGTCGGCGCGCGGGCGCTCGGCCTGGAGCACGACCTCGGGACGCCTCGCGCCGGGCAAGCGCGCCGAGGTCGTCGCCGTGCAGGTGCCGCGACGGGGATGACGGATATTGAGGAATACCTGGTGGGCGGCATCGACCGCCGCGACATCGAGCCGCTGAGCCTGTGAACCCGGAGACGCTGAACCCGTGACCCGCCTGCCGACCTATCTGTCGTTCGTGCGCTTCAGCCACTCGGTCTTCGCGCTGCCGTTCGCGCTGACCGGCGCGCTGCTGGCCTCGCGCGCACGTCGCGATCGGCTGGCCGTCAGATCGCGTGGATCATCGTGGCCATGGTGGCGGCGCGCAGTGCCGCGATGGGATTCAACCGCCTCGTCGATGCGCGCTTGGACGCGCTGAACCCGCGCACCGCGATGCGCGAGCTGCCGCGCGGCGCGATGACGCCGGTCCGAGGCGACGCTCTTCGTCATCGTCTCGTCGGCGGTCTTCGTCGTCGGCGTCGTGGCGCCTCAGCCCGCTTGTGCGCGGCGCTCTCGCCGGTGGCGCTCGGCGATCGTGTTCTGGTACTCGCTCGCGAAGCGCTACACCTTCTACACGCAGGCGTTCCTCGGGCTCGCGATGGCGGTGGCGCCGGTCGGCGGGTGGCTCGCGGCGGGCGGCCGCGGCGGCTGCGGAGCCGTGGCTCCTGGGGCTCGCGATCGGGCTGTGGGTGGGCGGCTTCGACGTGCTCTACGCCTGCCAGGACCTGGAGTTCGATCGCGCGCACGGGCTGCGCTCGATTCCCGTGCGCTTCGGCGTGCGCGCGGTCGCTGCTGATCTCGCGCGCGATGCACGTCGCCACCATCGCTGTGCATGGCCGGCGCTCGCGTGGCTCGTGCCGCTCGGGCCGATCTACCTGGCGGGCGTGGCGCTCGTGGCGGCGCTGCTGGTCTACGAGCAGTCGCTCGTCAGCGCGGACGACCTGTCGCAGGTCAAGCGCGCCTTCGACCTGAACGGCTAGGTGGGCATCCTGTACTTCGTGACGACGGCGACTGGCGCTCTATGTCCGCTGACCGCGTGCCTCCGGGCGAGGTCGAGTCCGAGGGACCGTTTCTCGCGTCCGGGGGGCCGACCGACAAGTCGCCAGCGCGGATCGCGGGCATGTTCGACGCCATTGCCGGCCGCTACGACCTGCTGAACATGGTGCTGTCGGGCGGCCTCGATCGCTACTGGCGCCGGCGCGCGATCGCGATCGCTGGAGCTCACCGGCCGCGAGCGCCTGCTCGACGTGTGCACGGGCACCGCCGACGTGGCGATTGGCGGCCGCCCGGCGTGGCGCGCGGCGCGGCACGCGTCGTCGGCGTCGACTTCGCCGGCGCGATGCTGCGCAACGGCCGCGAAAGTGCGCGCCGGCGGCCTCGATGCGCAGGTGCAGCTGGTGCGCGGCGACGCGATGCGCCTGCCCGTGGCCGACGCGTCGGTGGACGCGCGTCACGATCGCCTTCGGCATCCGCAACGTGCAGCACACCGATGTGGCCTGCGCCGAGCTGCTGCGCGTCCTGAGGCCGGGCGGCCGGCTGGCCATCCTCGAGTTCGGGCTGCCCGTCGTGCCCGGCGTGCGCCCGCTGTACCTCTGGTACTTCAACCACGTGCTGCCGCGGATCGGGCGCCTGGTGTCGAGGCACGCGGCGGCCTACACCTACCTGCCGCGAGTCGGTCGGCGGCTTCCCGTGGGGCGACGACTTCGCCCGGATCCTCACTGCCGCAGGATTTTCACAGGTCCGGAGCAAGCCGTTGACGTTCGGCATCGTCTATCTCTATAGTGCGACCAAGCCACCATCAGTCTGAGGACCGCTTCCGGGCGGCCGTGCGGGTCAGCCCCCGGGCGCTGCCCGGTGGTATACTCGTGTAACTCACTGATGTACTTCGACTTCGACGATCGGTACTCCGACATCGAGCCGGTCGGGTCGGCGATCAACAAGCGGGACGGGGTCGCGGTCTCCATTCTGTTGCATGCGCTGATCCTGGCCGCGCTGATCTTCGCGCCTGAATTGCTGCCGAACCGAAGCCCGAGGACACCGCCGTCCAGATCCCGCCAGCAGAAGAAGGACGACCCAACGCTTCGTGTTCGTTCAGCCGAAGGCGGACATGCAAGGCGCCGCAGGCGCCCCCGCGCGCGGAGATGTCGGATCTCGATCGCACGGCGAGGGCCGTCGAGAAGCCGCCCCGCGCCGACCAACCCGCTGCCGTTCTCGCGAGGCAACTCCGCGGAGCGCACCGAGGACGTCGCCGGAAGAGAAGATGAAGGGCAATGGCCCGGCGCCGCAGCCCGCGCCGGAATCCCCGGCCGACCCGCGCATCGACCACGAGCCGACTCGAAGCTCGCGATGATGCAGAGGCCGCAGGCGCCTGCCGCCGGGCGGCTCGCTCGGCGAGGCGCTGAAGAACCTGCAGAAGTACGTGCAGCAGGAATCCTTCGACAACCCGAAGGGCAACAGCAGGAGTTCGGGCCGCTCCAGTTCGACACCAAGGGCGTCGAGTTCGGCCCGTGGATTCGGCGGTTCATCGCGCAGGTGCAGCGCAACTGGTTCGTGCCGTATGCCGCGATGTCGATGCGCGGGCACGTCGTCATCACGTTCAACGTGCATCGCAACGGCGCCATCACCGACGTCACCGTCGTGCGGCCGTCCGAGATCGACTCGTTCAACACGGCCGCCGTCAACGCGCTCCTGGCGTCGAACCCCACCACGCCGCTGCCGCCGGAGTATCCGGCCGACAAGGCGTTCTTCACGGTCACGTTCTTCTACAACGAGTCGCCTCCCGGGCAGTGAAGCCACTGGTCGCCATCCTCGGGCCGACCGCCACCGGCAAGAGCGCCCTGGGCCTCGCGCTCGCCGAGCGTTTCGACGGCGAGATCGTCAACTGCGACTCGACCGCCGTCTATCGCGGCTTCGACATCGGCACCGACAAGGTGCCGGTGGCCGAGCGGCGCGGGATTCCCGCATCACCTGATCGACATTGCCGGCCCGACCGACGAGTACACCGCCGCGCGCTTCGCGCGCGATGCGGCGGCGGCCGATCCGCGACATCCACGCCCGCGGCCGGCTGCCGATCCTCGTCGGCGGCACCGGCCTCTACTACCGCGCGCTGACCCGCGGCCTGTTTCCCGGCCCCGGCAAGGACGACGCGCTGCGGGCGCGGCTGGAGCGCGTCGCCGACCGCAAGGGCGTCGAGGCGCTGCACCGGCTGGTCGGCCGCGTCGACCCGCCGTCGGCCGATCGCATCCAGCCGCGCGACCGCAAGCGGCTGGTCCGCGCGCTCGAGGTGTATCTTCCAGACCGGGAAGCCGCTGACGGCGCACTTCGCCGACACCGTGTCGCCGCTGGACGCGGACGTCGCAGGTGGCGGCGGTCGCGCTGCACATGCCGGCGCCGTGGCTGGCCGAGCGCCTGGCCGCGCCGCGTCGATGAGCAGTTCGACGCGGGGGTGCTCGACGAGATCCGCGGGCTGCTGGCGGCCGGCGTGCCGCGACGGCGCGGCCCGTTCGGCGGGCTCGTCTACCGGCAGGCGCTGGAGCACCTGCGCGGCGTGCGCGACGAGGCGGCGACGCGCGCGCTGATTGCGCAGGAGAACCGCCGCTACGCGCGGCGCCAGTTGATCTGGTTCCGAAAAGAGCCTAACCTTGTGTGGTTTGACGGGCCCGGCGAGTCGCCAGACGTGCAGGCCAGCGTGATTTGCCTGCTGGTCGAACGGGGCCTGTTGCAACCTCCTTGAAGGACGTGAGACATGCCGCCGATACCTGAAACCAAGACCGGCGCACCAAACATCCAGGACGTGTTCCTGAACTATGCCCGCCGCGAGAAGCTCGCCGTGACGGTGCACCTGCTCGACGGCCGCGAGTTCGAGGCGCGCATCAAGAACTTCGACCGCTTCGCGCTCATCGTCGAGCACGACGGGGATGGATCACCTGATCTTCAAGCACGCGATCGCGACGATTCGCACGCCGCGCAGCGTCCCGAACTACTTCTCGTCTCACCATCCCTGACGCCCGGTGTTCTCGCGCGCCATCGTCATCGTGCTCGACAGCGTCGGCATCGGCGAATTGCCGGACGCCGCGCTGTACGGCGACGAGGGCAGCCACACGCTCGGCAACATCGCGCGCGCAGGTGCCGCTGCACCTTCCGACGCTGACGCGCGCTCGGGCTTGCCGTGCATCGCGCCGCTGCGCCGGGCATCACGCGCGCCGGCGTCGCCGCGCGCGGCCTTCGGCCGCATGGCCGAGCGGTCGGCGGGCAAGGACTCGGTCACCGGGCCACTGGGAGCTGATGGGCGTCGTGCTCGACCGGCCCGTTCCCGACCTTCCCGACGGGTTTCCGCCCGAGCATCATTGCAGCGGTTCGAGGCGCGCATCGGCCGCCCCTCGCTCGGCAACGTCGTCGCGTCGGGCACGGCGATCATCGACGAACTCGGGCCGCGACCACCTCGAGACCGGCGATCCCATCGTCTACACGTCGGCCGACAGCGTCTTCCAGATCGCGGCGCACGAGGACATCGTGCCGGTGCCGCAGCTCTACGAGTGGTGCGAGATCGCCTACGAGATCGCGGTCGAGGGCGCTGGGCCTGGGCCGCGTGATCGCGCGGCCGTTCGTCGGGACGCCCGGCGCGTTCACGCGCACCGTCCAACCGGCACGACTACGCGATGCCGCCGCTGAGCCGAGACCCTGCTCGACGCGCTGATCGGCGCGCGGGCACCAGGTGACGGCCGTCGGGAAGATCAGCGGACCTCTTCGCCGGCCGGGGCATCAGCGCGGCGCATCCCGACCACGAGCGACGCCGACGGCATGGACGCGCTGATCGAGGCGCTGATGGCGAGCAGTGCCGCGCGGGCTGATCTTCGCGAACCTCGTCGACTTCGACGCGCTGTACGGCCACCGGAACGACGTGGCGGGCTACGCGGCCAACCTCGAGCGCTTCGACGCGCGCCTGCCGGCGCTGCTGCCGGCTGCTGCGCGACGACGACCTGCTGGTCATCACCGCCGATCACGGCAACGACCCGACGACGCCCAGCACCGACCACTCGCGCGAGTACGTGCCGTTGCTGGTGACGGCGCCGCGGGGTGCGGGCCGGCGTCGACCTGGGCACGCGCGACGACGTTCGCGGATCTCGGGCAGACGCTGGCCGAGGTCTTCGGCGTCGGCCGCTGGCGCCCGGCACCAGCTTCCTGCCTGCCTGAGCTTGCCGAAGGGCCCGCGATAATGGGACGATCATGAGCCCCGAAGCGTCCATCCGTGAGCAACTCGAAGCCCGCGAGCACGAGTATCCTCGCGCCGCAGGCGGCCAAGAGCGATGCCACCAAGGGACGGCTGCGCCCCGAGGCCGAGGATCCGATCCGCCCGGCGTTCCAGCGCGACCGCGATCGCATCATCCACACGAAGGCGTTCCGGCGGCTGAAGCACAAGACGCAGGTGTTCTTCTGCCCCGGCGCGGCGACCACTACCGCACGCGCCTCACGCACACGCTCGAGGTGTCGCAGATCGCCCGCACGATCGCCAAGGTGCTGCGGCTGCACGAGGAGCTCACCGAGGCCATCGCGCTCGGCCACGACCTCGGCCACACGCCGTTCGGCCACGCCGGCGAGCGCGTGCTGAACACGCTCGTGCCCGGCGGTTCAACCACTACGAGCAGAGCCTGCGGATCGTCGACGTGCTCGAGAACGACCGCGAAGGGCTGAACCTCACGTGGGAGGTGCGCGACGGCATCGCGCGGCATTCGAAGGGCAAGAACGGCCTGCCCGTGGGCGCGCCGCCCGAGCACCGGGCCAGCACGATCGAAGGCCAGATGGCGCGGGTCGCCGACATCGTCGCCTACGTGAACCACGACATCGACGACGCCGTGCGGGCGGGGATTCTTCAGCGAGGACAGCCTCCCGAAGGGCGCGGTCGCGGTCCTGGGCGCACTCCTCGTCCGAGCGGATCGGGCGCCTGGTCACCGACGTCGTCCACCAGACGCTGGCCGGGGGGCTCACCGAGATTCGGATGAGCGACGCCGGTCCTGGACGCCCTGCTGGCGCTCCGGAGCTTCCTGTTCGAGGCGGTCTACGAGAACCAGGTCGCCACGGCCGAGTTCGGGAAGGCGTCGGGGCATCCTCGGCGGGCTTGTGGGAAAAGGTGCACCAGCGCCCGGAGGAGTTCCTGGACACCCGGACCATCGAGGCCGAGGGGCTGGACGTGGCGGCCCAGGACTTCCTGGCCGGGATGACCGACCGCTACGCCGTGGACCTGTTCGAGCAGCTCTTCATCCCGAAACCCTGGGTCGGACCCCGCGTGGTATACTATAAAGTCTGTCCTTTCGCGGAAATTCGCGGAAGTGGTGGGCGACCAAGGATTTACCCTTGGTCGAGAGAATGGTCATGCGCCTCGAACTGTCCCATATCCGTCTTGCAGAGACCGAATTCGACCGGCACTACGAGCCGGCCGCGTTCGCGGGGCAGGGCGAGGATTATCGCGTGACCGCGCCGGTCGCCCTGGGATGACGATCCATAAAGACCAGGATCGGTTCCGCCTGGTCGGCACCGTGAAGACGGTGCTCGAGCTGGAGTGCAGCCGGTGCCTGGAGCCGTTCGCCTTGCCGGTGGATCGGGCGTTCGACTTGCGGTATCTGCCCGGCGTCAACGGGACTGCCGGCCGAGTCGGACGACGAATCGAGATCTCCGACGACGACGTCTCGATGACGTTCTATCGAGACGAGGAGATCGACCTGGGCGAGTTGTTGCGGGAGCAGTTCTATCTGGCGCTGCCGATGAAGCCGCTCTGCCAGGCCGGACTGCAAGGGGATCTGCCCGCAGTGCGGGACGAACCTGAACCTCGACCCGTGCGACTGCAGCCCGCACTGGGAAGACCCGCGGCTGGCTGGTTTGAAGACCCTGATCACCGAAGCGAAAGCACGACGATGCCTAATCCAAAACGCCGACACTCCAAGACGCGCGGCCGCAAGCGCCGCACCCACGACGCCCTCAAGGCCACCACGCCGGGCGCCTGCCCGCAGTGCCACGAGCCCAAGGCGGCGCACCGCGTGTGCGCCTACTGCGGCTACTACCGCGCGCGCCAGGTGCGCCCGGTCAACGAGGACTAGCGGCGGCCGTCCGCTGGCGCTTCGCGGGCTCAGGCTGAGCACGATGCGACCCTTCGAGACACTCGATTCATGCGCATCGCGGTCGACGCGATGGGCGGCGATCACGCGCCCGGGCGTCCCGTCGACGGGGCGCTCGCGGCGGCGCGGCACCTGGGCCTCGGCATCGACCTCGTCGGGCGCGCCGACGTCAGATGCGCGCCGAGCTCGACCGGCATCCCGACGCCGGGACGCTGGACATCCGGCGTGATCGACGCGCCGGACGTCGTCGACATGGCCGAGTCGCCGGCGCACGCGCTTGCGGCGCAAGCCGCGGGCGTCGATCAAGGTCGCCGCCGAGCACGTGCGCGGCGGGGCACGCGGCCGCGCTGTTCAGCGCCGGGCACACGGGCGCCACGGTCGTGGCCGCGCACGCGGCGTTCGGGATGCTGCGCGGGCGTCGACCGGCCGGCGCTGGCGCCGGCGATGCCGACGCGGCAGGGCTCGGCGGTGCTGCTCGACGCCGGCGCCACGGTGGAGTGCCGGCCCGCGTCACCTGCTGCAGTTCGCCGGCATGGGCGCCGTCTACGCGCGCGTGGCGCTTGGGATCGAGCGGCCGCGCGTGGGGCTGCTGTCGATCGGCGAGGAAGAGACGCAAGGGAACGAGCTGACGCGCGAGGCGCACCGGCTGCTCAAGGCGTCGGCCGCTGCACTTCGTCGGCAACGTCGAGGCGCGGGACATCTTCTGCCGGCGAGGCCGACGTGGTCGTCTGCGACGGGTTCACCGGCAACGTGGCGCTGAAGTTGAGCGAGGGCCTGGTCGAGATGGTCGAGGACCTGCTCGGCGAGGAACTGCAGAGCACGTTCTCGAGCCAGATGGGCTACTTGCTGTCGCGGCGCGCGTTCCGGCGGTTCCGGAAGCGCGTGGACTACTCGGAGTACGGCGGCGCGCCGCTGCTCGGCGTCGCGGGGCTCGTGCATCGTGGGGCATGGGCGGTCGTCGGTGAAGGCCGTGCGCAACGCCGTGGCGATGGCGTCGCGCGATTCGCGGCCGACGGCGTCGTGGCGCGGATTCGAGCAGGAACATGAGGCCGTGCGCGGTGACCCAATCGTGATTGCATTCATCTTTCCGGGCCAGGGTTCGCAGGCGGTCGGCATGGGCCAGGCCCTCGCCGAGCGTTCCCGATCTGCCGCGCCAGACGTTCGAGGAAGCCGACGCCGCGCTCGGCGAGCCGCTGAGCGACGCTGATCTTCGACGGGCCGGCCGAGCGGCTGACGCTCACCGAGAACACGCAGCCGGCCATCCTCACGGTGAGCGTGGCGGCGTGGCGCCTGCTCGAGCAGCGCGGGCTGCACGCCCGGCGTTCGTGGCCGGGCACAGCCTGGGCGAGTACTCGGCGCACGTCGCGGCCGGCACGCTGGCGTTCGCGCGACGCGGTGCGCCTGGTGCGGAACCGCGGGCGCTACATGCAGGAGGCCGTGCCGGTCGGCGAGGGCGCGATGGCGGCCATCCTCGGCCTGGATGAAGCCGGCGTGGCGCAGGCGTGCCAGGAGGCGGCGCAGGGCGAGGTGGTGA
Source organism: uncultured Acidobacteriota bacterium (assembly GCA_963839865.1). Lineage (GTDB taxonomy): Bacteria > Acidobacteriota > Vicinamibacteria > Vicinamibacterales > UBA2999 > 12-FULL-67-14b. Next base: position 192,952 of record CAWIWS010000023.1, on the reverse strand, counting down.
GCCCCGCCAACCTGAACGCGCCCGGGCAGGTCGTGATTGCCGGCACCGCGGCGGCCGTCGCCCGCGCCGGCGAGCGGGCCAAGGCGCTGGGCGCCAAGCGCGTCGATTCCGCTGCAGGTGAGCGCGCCGTTCCACTGCGCGCTGATGAAGCCGGCGGAGGATCGGCTGGCGCCGGAGCTGCGCGCGGTCGCCGCGCAGGCGACCCGCGCGTGCCCGTCGTGGCCAACGTGGACGCCGAGCCGAAACGGACCGCGGCGGCGGCGCATCGACGCGCTCGTCGCAGCAGGTGTCGTCGCCCGTGCGCTGGGAGGCCGTCGTGCGGCGCCTTGCGTCGGAAGGCGTCACCGCATATGTTGAAGTGGGTCCGGGCACGGTGCTGTCGCGGCCTCGTGAAGAAGATTGCCCGGGACGCCACCGTGCTCAACGTCCAGGCGCCCCGACGATCTGGCAGCGGTCGAGGCATGTGGCTTCAGCACGCTCATGACACAGCTACGACGGAAAGATTGCGCTTGTCACCGGCGCGTCGCGCGGCATCGGGCGCGCGATTGCCGAGCGGCTGGCCGGCGCGGGGCGCCACGGTCGTGTGCGTGGCGCGCGGCGCCAACGCCGACGACACGGCCGGCGGCATCGTCCGGCCGGTGGCGGGCGGAGGCCACCGTGTCGCCGTGGACGTCACCGACGCGGCGTGATGCGAAGCGCTGGTCGCGGACATCGTCGAGCGGCACGGGCGGATCGATATCCTCGTGAGCAACGCCGGCATCACCCGCGACCAGCTGATGCTGCGCATGAAGCGCGCCGACTGGGACGAGGTCATCGCCACCAACCTCACCGCCGCGTTCACGCTGTGCCAGGCCGCGCTCAAGCCGATGATCCGGCAGCGCGGCGGCCGCATCATCGCGATCAGTTCGGTGGTCGGGCAGATGGGCAACGCCGGACAGGCCAACTACGCGGCGTCGAAGGCCGGGCTGATTGGCTTCTGCAAGGCGCTGGCGCGCGAAGTCGCGTCGCGCAGCGTCACGGTAAACGTCGTGGCGCCGGGCCTGATCGACACCGACATGACGCGGGCGATCACCGACAGACGCCAAAGACAGACTGGGCGGCGCAGATTCCGCTCGGTCGGCTGGGCTCGCCGGCGGACATCGCGGCGGCGGTCGGCTTCCTCGCGTCGGACGAGGCGTCGTATATTACTGGGCAGGTTCTCGCCGTCAACGGCGGGATGTACATGTAGGAGGGACGACAGATGGCCGTTGCCGACAAGGTAAAGAGCATCATCGTGGAGCAGCTGGGCGTCGACGAGGAAGAAGTCACGCCGGATGCCTCGTTCGTCGACGACCTGGGCGCCGACTCGCTCGACACCGTCGAACTCGTGATGGCGTTCGAGGAGGAGTTCGGCATCGAGATTCCTGACGAGGACGCGGAGAAGATCACGCGCGTCAAGGAAGCGGTCGACTACATCGAGTCGCACGCCAAGAAGAAGTAACGGCAGCAGCCGGCCTCGGCGGACGGAGGTCACAGTGAGCAGGCGAGTCGTAGTCACCGGCATCGGCCTGGTGTCGCCGCTCGGGCATCGGCACCGAGGCGAACTGGGCAGCGCTGCTGGCGGGCACGAGCGGAATCGGGCCCATCACGCGGTTCGACGCGACGGCGTTTTCAGCACGCGGTTTGCGGCGCGAAGTGAAGGACTTCGATCCGCTGCAGTTCGTCGAGAAGAAAGAAGTCAAGAAGATGGACATCTTCATCCAGTTCGCCATCGCGGCGTCGCAGTTCGCGATGGACGATTCCGGGCTGAAGATCACGCCGGACGATCGCGCACGCGCGTGGGCGTGTTCATCGCGCTCGGGCATCGGCGGGTTCACGACCATCGAGCGCGAGCACCGCGCGTTGCTCGAGGGCGGCCCGCGCAAGCATCTCGCCGTTCTTCATTCCCGTCGGCCATCATCAACCTGGCCTCCGGGCAGGTGTCGATCCGGTTCGGCGCCAAGGGGCCGAACTCGGCGACCTGCACCGCCTGCACGGCGTCGGCGCACGCCATCGGCGACGCCTTCGAGATCATCAAGCGCGGCGCCGCCGACGCGATGATTGCGGGCGGCTCCGAGGCGGCCGTCTGCGCGATGGGCGTCGGCGGGTTCGCCGCGCTGCGCGCGCTGTCGACGCGCAACGACGACCCGAGCCACGCCAGCCGGCCGTTCGACAAGGACCGCGACGGCTTCGTCCTCGGCGAAGGCGCGGGCATCGTCATCCTCGAGGAGCTCGAGATTGCGCGCAGGCGCGCGGCGCGCGCGATCTACGCCGAGATGGTCGGCTACGGCATGTCGGGCGACGCCTACCACATGACGGCGCCGTCGGAAGACGGCGACGGCGCCGTACCGCGTGATGACAGGCGGCGCTCGAGTCGGCCGGCGTCGACGCCCGACGTGGTCGACTACATCAACGCGCACGGCACCTCCACGCCGCACAACGACCGCATCGAGACGACCGCCATCAAGCGGGCCTTCGGCGACCACGCCCGCAAGCTGGCGATCTCGTCGACCAAGTCGATGACCGGGCACCTGCTCGGCGCGGCCGGCGGCCTCGAGGCCGGCATCACGGCGCTCGCGGTGCGTCACCAGAAGGTCGCCGCCGACCATCAACCTCGAGCACGCCGGACGACGGCTGCGACCTCGACTACGTGCCGCACGCGCCGCGCGAGATGAAGATCGACTACGCGCTGTCGAACTCCTTCGGGTTCGGCGGCACCAACGGCGCGCTGCTGTTCAAGCGGTACGAGGCGTAGACGCATTGCGGATCCCGACGGGACGGGCACCTCCCGACGGGACGCCGATTCCCGACGGGACGCAACTCCCGACGGGACTGTCAGGCCCAGGATCCATATGAAGATCGCCGTCTGCATCAAGCAAGTGCCCACCCGCGAGTGGCAGCCGCGTCTGAACGACGACAAGACGTGGATTCGCGAGCAGGACGTCAGCTACGAGATGAACGAGCCCGACGCCTACGCGCTGGAGGAGAGCCTGCGGCTGCGCGAGAAGCATGGCGGCGAGGTCGTGGTCTGCTCGGCGGGCCCCGCCCGCGTGCAGCAGGTGATCCGCGAGGCGCTCGCGCGCGGCGCCGACCGCGCCATCCACGTCGAGGACGACGCGCTCGGCGCGGCCGATGCGTTCACCGCGGCGGCGGCGCTGGCGCCCGCGATGGCGGAGCAGCAGTTCGACCTGATCCTCACCGGCCTGCAGTCCGACGACCAGGGCCACGCGCAGTTCGGCCCGGTCCTGGCCGAGAAGCTCGGCATGCCGCACTCGACCATCATCATGGAAGTGCAGTCGTCGACGGCGGCGGCCTGCGCGTGAAGCGCGAGCTCGAAGGCGGCTGGTTCCAGTACGTCGACGATGCCGCTGCCGGCGCTGCTCACCATCCAGAGCGGCATCAACCAGCTGCGCTACGCCACGCTCAAGGGCATCATGGCGGCCAAGAAGAAGGAGATCGCCAAGGTCGCCGCGCCCGCGGGGCTGGCGCCGCGCCTCAAGGTGGTGGCGCTCTACGCGCCGCAGAAGTCGAAGCAGACCGTGATGATCGGCGGCTCGCCCGCCGAAGCGGCCAGGGAATTGGTGCGTCGTCTGCGGGAAGAGGCGCGGGTCCTATGATTCTCGTCATCGCCGAACAGAAGGACGGCAAGCTCAATCGCGCCAGCTGGGAAGCGGTCGCCGCCGCGCAGCAGATGGCCGCGCGGCGCGCCGGTGAAGGTGGTCGTCGCCGGGACAGGGCGTCGCCGCCGTGGCCGCGGAACTGGCGCAGGCCGCCGTGGCCGAAGTGGTCGCCGTGGAGGACGCCGCGCTCGGCGCCTACACGCCCGACGGGTTCGTGCAGGCGCTGCAGCAGGTGATCGCCGCGCAGGTCGCCGGCGTACGTGCTGCTGCCGCACACCTACCAGACGCGCGACTTCGCGCCCACGCTGGCCGCGCGCCTCGACCGCGCCCTCGTCACCGACGTCACGGCCATCCGCACGGTGAACGGCGCCACCGCGTTCGCGCGCCCGATGTTCCAGGGCAAGCTCGTGGCCGACGTCGTGCCCGCAGGGCGCCGGCGCCGCACCTCGCGACGATCCAGATCGGCGCCTTCCGCGCCGACGCCGTGGCGAAGGGGGCATCGCGCCGCGCCCGTGTCGGCGGCGAGCGTCGCCATCGACGCCGTCGACGATTCGCCAGAAGCCCGAAGCGCCGTTCCAGGAGGCCAAGCAGGCCGTCGACCTGTCGCAGGCCGAGCGGATTGTCGCGGTCGGCCGCGGCATCAAGTCGCAGGAGAACATCGCCGTGGCGGAGCAGCTGGCCAAGGCCTTCGGCGCCGAGCTCGCGGCGTCGCGGCCGATCTGCGACAACGGCTGGCTGCCGATGGAGCGCCAGATTGGCAGCTCGGGCCAGACCGTCGCGCCGAAGCTCTACGTCGCGCTCGGCATCTCCGGCGCGATTCAGCACCTCGTCGGCATGAAGGGCTCGCGCACCATCGTCGCCATCAACAAGGACGCCGACGCGCCGATCTTCGAAGTGGCCGACTACGGCATGCAGGGCGACCTGTTCGAGATCGCGCCGGCGCTGATCGCGGAGTTGCAGAAGTGCCTGAGGACGTGAGGTCCTGAGGTCTTGAGGTCTTGAGGGCCTGACCCGATGGCTCGCGAAACGCTCGAAGTTGACGTCCTCATCGTCGGCGGCGGGCCCGCGGGCCTGTCCGCGGCGCTGCGCCTGGCCCAGCTGCAGAAGCAGAAGGGCGGCGAGCCGCTCTCCATCGCGGTGGTCGAGAAGGCGCGCGAGGCCGGCGCCCATTCGCTGTCGGGCGCGCTGCTCGATCCGTCGACGCTCGAGGACCTCATCCCCGACTTCGAGGCGAAGGGCGCGCCGCTCGCCACGCGCGGTCCACTAGGACAACATCTACTTCCTCACGCCGAGCCACAAGCTGCGGCTGCCGATCACGCCGCCGCCGTTCCAGAACCACGGCAACTACATCATCTCGCTCAACCAGTTCACCAAGTGGCTGGCGGCGCAGGTGGAGGCCGAGGGCATCGACCTGTTCATGGGCTTCGCGGGCCAGTCGGTGCTGTACGACGGCCACGCGTCATCGGGCGTGCGGACCGGGCGACCGCGGCATCGGCAAGGACGGCAAGCCGAAGGGCGCGTTCGAGCCGGGCGCGGACATTCACGCCAAGGTCACGATCTTCGCCGACGGCGTGCGCGGCCACCTCACGAAGCAGCTGATCCAGGCGCTCGACCTCGACGCGCACAGCCAGCCGGCGCAGTTTGCCGTGGGCATCAAGGAACTCTGGGACATCCCGAAGGATCGCCTCGCCCCGGGCACGGTGATCCACACGCTCGGCTATCCGCTGCGCGAAGAGGAATTCGGCGGCACCTGGCTCTACGCGATGCCCGACGGCCGCCTGTCGATCGGCTTCGTCGCCGGCCTCGACTACAAGGACCCGCTGTTCGATCCGCACGCGGCGTTCCAGCGCTTCAAGCTCCACCCGTTCATCAAGAGCATCCTCGAGGGCGGGCAGATCGTGCGGTACGGCGCGAAGGCCCTGCCCGAAGGCGGCTGGAACACGCGTGCCGCAGCTGTTCGTCGATGGCGGCGCTCATCGTGGGCGACGCGGCGAACTTCGTGAACTCGATGCGCCTCAAGGGCATCCACCTCGCGATGCGCAGCGGCATGCTCGCGGCCGAGACGGCCTTCGACGCCGTGCGCGCGGGCGACACCTCGGAGGCGGGTGCTGGCCGCGCTACAAGACCGCTCGTGGACGAGAGCGCCATCAAGACCGAGCTCTATCCGGTGCGCAACGTGCACCAGGCGTTCGGCGCCGGCCTGGTGGCGGGCGGCCTGTTCGCGGGCCTGGCGATGGCGACGGGCGGCCGGTCCCTCGGGGATCTGCCCGGGCACGCCGGCCACACCCGGATGCGGAAGATCGCGGACTACTACGGCCTCGAGAAGCGCGACGTCATCACCGGCTCCAACGCCGTCGTGCCGGACCGCGAGGTCACCTTCGACAAGCTCACGAGCGTGCACTACTCGGGAACGCACCACGAGGAGGACCAGCCGGTGCACCTGCTCGTGCAGACCGACGTGTGCCACTCGATTTGCGGCGACGAGTTCGGGTATCCCTGCGTGAGGTTCTGCCCGGCCAGCGTCTACGAGATGGTGGACAACGGGCAGGGCGGCAAGCGCCTGCAGATCAACGCGTCCAACTGCGTCCACTGCAAGACCTGCGACATCATGGACCCGTACGGCGTGATCACCTGGGTGCCGCCCGAAGGCGGCGAAGGGCCGCAGTACGACGGGATGTAGGGACGAAGTTCAAAGTTCAAGGTTCAAAGTTCAAAAATAGAAGACATGCCAGACGCGCCCGAGTGGCAGCAATCAGCGCGCAAGCGGGCCGAGGTGGCGGCCATTGCCGGGCTCGGATACCCGGTGCTGCGCGCGCTCGGAGCGACCTGGCGCTGGCGCGTGTCGGGCGCCGAGCACGTCGCCGCCATCGAGGCGGCGCGGCACCATCCCATCCATGGCTTTCTGGCACGGCCGCATCCTTCCGGCCACCCTCTACTTCCAGCACCGCGGCATCGTCGTCATCACCAGCGAGAACTACGACGGCGAGTGGATCGCGCGCATCATCCAGAAGTTCGGCTACGGGACCGCGCGCGGGTCGACGTCGCAGGGGCGGGGCACGAAGGCGCTGCGTGCAGCTGGTGCGCGACGTGCGGGACCAGGGCGTGGCGTTCACGCTCGATGGCCCGAGAGGCCCGGCACAGGTCGCGCAGCCCGGCGCGGTGTGGCTGGCGAAGGCCACGGGCAACCCGCTGATGCCGTTTCACTGCGAGGCCGCGTCCAGCTGGACGCTCAAGAGCTGGGACCGGACGCAGATTCCCAAGCCCTTCACGACCGTGGCGATGGCGATCGACACGCCGCTGTACGTGCCAAGGGACGCCGACGATGCCGCGCTCGAGATGTGGCGGCAGCGCCTCGAGGCCTCGATCGAATCGTGCCGCGCGCGGTGCCTGCGCCTGCTCGCGCCCTAATCCCCTAGGCCCCTAAGCCCCTAAGCCCCTAATGCCCAGCTATGCCCCTCACCCTGGTAACCTCCGACCGCTTCGTCGACCACGTCACCCCTCCCGGCCATCCCGAGCGCCCGGAGCGCGCGGAAGTGATGGAGGTGGTCGCCTCTCGCTTCCGCGAGAGCGGGGGCACGCGTGCTCGAGCCCAGGGCCGCGACCGATGAAGACCTGCGCGCGTGCACACGCCCGCAGTACATCGCGCGCATCGTGGCCACGCGTGGCCAGGCGGTGATGCTCGACGAAGACACGTTCACGTCGCCCGATTCCGATGACGTCGCCCGGCTCGCGGCCGGGGCCGTGCTGACGGCGGTGGACCAGGTCCTCGATGGCGCGCCGGGGACTCGCGCCCTGGCGATGGTGCGTCCGCCCGGGCACCACGCGGAGGCGGACAAGGCGATGGGCTTCTGCCTCTACAACAGCATCGCCGTCGGGGCCGCCTACGCGCGCTCGCGCGGGTGCGCCCGCGTGGCCATCGTCGACTACGACGTGCACCACGGCAACGGGACCCAGTGGATGTTCTACGCGGACCCATCGCGTGTTGTTCGTGTCGTCGCACCAGTATCCGTACTACCCCGGGCACCGGCGCGGCCACCGAGGTGGGCAGCGGGGCGGGAGCCGGCTTCACGCTGAACGTGCCCCTGGCTATCGGGATGGGCGACCGCGAGGTGGAAGACCTCTATGCCGCGAAGGTCGTGTCCGCGCTTGCGCGAGTTCAAGCCCGACCTGCTGATGATCTCGGCCGGCTTCGACGCGCACGAGGACGACCCGCTCGGCCAACTTCGCATGACGACCCCGGGCTTCGCCCGCCTGACGGCCGCACTGCTTGGCGTGGCCGGAGAGGTCTGCGAGGGGCGCGTCGTCCTGGTCACCGAGGGCGGCTACGACACCCACGCCCTGGCGGCGTGCCTGCAGGCGGTCATCGACGTGCGGTGTCGCTCGGCTACGAGACGCGGAGACGACTCGCGGTGCTGCAGCTCCGGATCAATTCCGTGCTCGTGTTGTGCCCGTCGGTATCCTTAGTGATCACCGTGGCTGAATATCATCCCCAGGAACTCGACAAGAAGTGGCAGGCGCATTGGGCGGCACCAAGGCGTTTGAAGTCACCGAAGATCCCTCGAAGCCGCAAGTTCTACTGCCTCGAGATGTTCGCGTATCCCTCCGGGCACGCGCACGTCGGGCACGTCCGCAACTACATCATCGGCGACGTCGTCGCGCGGCTGAAGCGGATGCAGGGCTTCAACGTGCTGCACCCGTTCGGGTGGGACGCCTTCGGCCTGCCCGCCGAGAACGCCGCGATCAAGAACGGCATCCACCCGGAAACGTCGACGCTCGGCAACATCGCCCACATGAAGGGCCAGCTGCAGCGCCTCGGGATCAGCTACGCGTGGGACCGCGAGCTGGCCACGTGCCTGCCGGACTACTACCGCTGGAACCAGTGGCTCTTCACGCGCATGTTCGAGAGGGGCCTGGCGTACCGCCGCCGCTCGACGGTGAACTGGTGCCCGGTCGACCAGACCGTGCTCGCCAACGAGCAGGTCGTCGACGGCGCGTGCTGGCGCTGCGGCACGGCCGTGGTGCAGAAGGACCTCGAGCAATGGTTCTTCCGCATCACCGCCTACGCCGACGACCTCCTGCACGCGGCCGACGGCCTGTCGCAGTGGCCCGAGAAGGTCCTGACGATGCAGCGGAACTGGATCGGGCGGTCGGAAGGCGCCCGCGTCAAGTTCCCGATCCAGGGCGCGGAAGGCGCGGTCGAGGTCTTCACGACGCGCATCGACACGATCTTCGGCGCGACGTTCGTGATGCTCGCGCCCGAGCACCCGCTCGTGGCCACGCTGGCGAAGGGCTCCCCGACTGAGAAGGCGCTGCTCGAGCAGGCGCAGCGTTTCCGCACGCAGGACCGCGCCGGCCGGCTGACGCGGCGAGGTCGAGAAGGAAGGCTTCTTCACGGGCCGCTACGCCATCAACCCGTTCACCCACGCAGCCCGTGCCGATCTGGGTGGCCAACTTCGTGCTCGGCGAGTACGGCACCGGCGCGGTGATGGCCGTCCCGGCCCACGACGAGCGGGACTTCGAGTTCGCGCGGAAGTACGACGCTGCCGGTCGTGCCCGTGGTGCGCCCGGTCGACGGTGCCAGCGCCGGATGCGAGCGCGATGACCGAGTCGGCCGTCCGACGACGGCGTGCTCGTCGAACTCCGGCGCCTACGACGGCCTGGACTCCGACGGCGGCGCGGAAGGCGATGACGGCCTACGCCGAAGCGCAGGGCATCGGCGAGGGCACGGTGCAGTTCCGGCTGAAGGACTGGGGCATCTCGCGCCAGCGCTACTGGGGCACGCCGATCCCGATGATTCACTGCCCGGTGGACGGCGTCGTGCCGGTGCCCGACGACCAGCTGCCGGTGATGCTGCCGACGATCACCGAGTTCACCGGCCGCGGCGACTCGCCGCTGGCGAGCGTGCCGGAGTTCGTCAACGTGGCGTGTCCGAAGTGCGGCGGCCCCGCGCGCCGCGAGACCGACACGATGGACACCTTCGTCGACTCGTCCTGGTACTTCTACCGCTTCGCCGACGCGCACAACGACCAGCATGCCCTTCGATCCGAAGAAGGTCGCGTACTGGTGCCCGGTCGATTTCTACAGCGGCGGCGTCGAGCACGCGATCCTGCACCTGATCTACTCGCGCTTCTTCGCGCGCGTCTTCCACGACCTGGGCATGGTGGAGCACACCGAGCCGTTCACCCACCTGCTGACGCAGGGCATGGTGCTGAAGGACGGCCAGGTCATGTCCAAGTCGAAGGGCAACGTCGTCGATCCGGACACGATGATCGAGAAGTACGGCTCCGACGCGCTGCGCCTCTACGTGATGTTCGTGGCGCCGCCGGAGAAGGAAGTGGAGTGGACCGACAGCGGCCTCGAGGGCAGCTTCCGCTTCCTGGCGCGCGTGTGGCGCGCCGCGGACCAGTGGCGCGCCGAGGCCGTCGCCGGCGGGCGGCGGGCCGATCGACCAGGCGGCGCTCACCGCCGACGGAGCGGGCGCTGCGGCGCAAGACGCACGAGACCATCCGCCGCGTCACGCAGGACATCGACGTCCGCCAGCAGATGAACACGGCCGTGTCGGCGATGATGGAGCTGGTGAACGAGCTCTACGCGTTCACCGAGAAGGGCGAGCGCTCGGCCCAGGCGGCGAGGGTCGCCCGCGAAGCGGTGGAGGCGCTCATCGTGATGCTGTCGCCCTTTGCGCCGCACACGATGGAAGAGTTGTGGGAGATGTACGGGCACGCACGGCCTCGGCACGGCCGCGTGGCCGGCCTTCGACGCGGACGTGGCCAAGGCCGAGGCGCTGGTGATTCCCGTGCAGGTCAACGGCAAGCTGCGGGGACGCGTGACGGTGTCGCCCGAGACGCCCGACGCCGAGCTCGAGGCGCTCGCGCTGGCGGACCCCGCCGTCCAGGCGCATACTGCGGGGAAGACGGTGAAGAAGGTGGTCATCGCCAAGGGGAGGCTCGTTTCCATTGTGGTCGCGTAGGCAGGTGCCTCCGGCGTGGTGCCCGCCCTCGTCGCCGGGCTGCCGGGCGCGTCGGCGTGCGGCTATGCGCTGGCGGGACGCGGCTCGTTCCTGCCCGCCTACATCAAGACGCTCGGCATCCCGATGTTCGGCAACACCACGCCGTACGCGACCATCGAGCAGATCTTCACCGCAGAAGGTGCGCGCCGAGTTCCAGAGCCGCGGCAACTACACCATCGATCCCGGCCGACACCGGCGTGGACGGCATCGTGCGCGGCGACATCCAGGGCATCTCGCTCTCGCCCGTCGGGTTCACCGACGGGCAGATCGCGTCGCGCTACCGCTTCACGGTGATCGTCAAGATCAAGTTCGAGGACGTGGCGGCGCAGAAGACGCTGTGGGAAAACCCGTCGCTGTCCTTCTCGGATGAGTACGATCTGGCCAGTCCCGGCATCGGCGCCGCGCGACGCCGTCGTCGTTCGTCGGGCAGGAGCGCGCGGCCATCGATCGCATGTCCACCGACTTTGCGCAGTCGGTCGTGAGCGCGATCCTCGAGGCGTTTTGATGATGTTGACGGGAACCGGGAGCCGGGAGCCGGGAGCCGCGTGATCAAGCCCGCCGAAGTCCGCAAGCACATCAAGTCCGGCGACACCGGCCCCGCTGTACCTGCTCGAGGGCGACGACCTGCAGTCGCGCCACGACCTCGCCCTGGAGTTCGCCGCCGTCGTGGACGAGGGGCTCCAGGCCTTCAACGTCGAGAGCTTCTACGCCAACGAGGCCACCAACGCGTCGGCGCGCGACGCGCTGCTCGGCGCGCTGCTGTCCACCGCGCGCACGCTGCCGATGATGTCGCCGCGCCGCGTGATCCTCCTGCACGAGGCCGAGCGGGTCCTGTCGCCCCGCCGCGGCAAGGACGACGACGAGGGCCAGGCCGAGCTCGACCTGGGAGCCGAAGAAGAAGCGGGCGATCACGCCCGCCGAGGAGCTCGAGGCCTATTTCGAGCGCCCGGAGCCGATGACGACGCTGGTGTTCGTGGCCGGCCCGCTCGACGGCAACCGCCGGCTCGTGAAGCTGCTGCGCAAGCACGCAGTCGTCGGTCGACTGCGGCTCGCTCGAGTCGGTGGCAGACGCGGCGGCGTGGATCAAGAAGCGCCTCGACAAGGACGAGCTCACGATCGACGCCAAGGCGCTCGGGCTCCTGCTCGAGACCACGGGCCTGAGCCTCGGGCGCATCCGCGCGGAGATCGAGAAGCTGGTGCTCTACGCGGCGGGGGAGTCGGCGATCACGCCGACGCACGTTCGCGACCTGGTGATGCCGCAGAACGAGCCGGGCGAGGACTTCGCGTTGGGAAAGGCGATCTGGAACAACGACGCGGCCGAGGCGCTGCGGGAGATCGCGCGCGCAGTTCGACGCCGGCGCGCAGGCCCCCATGGTGCTGGGCCAGATTCGCGCCGCCGCGATTCGGTTGCGTCCGGATTCTCGGGTGAAGAACAGCCTGGATGCGGTGTTTCGCACCGACCTGGCGATCAAGTCGTCGGCCGGTGCGCCCAGGTTCCTGCTCGAGCGCCTGGTGGTGGAGCTCTGCGCGCGCTAGGGCGCTACGCCGTCTTCTTCGCCAACCGGGCCGTGAGGCGCGACTTGTAGCGGGAAGCGGTGTTCTTGTGGATGATGCCCTTGGTGGCCATCTTGTCCACGAGCGACTGCACGCTCTTGAGCGCGGCCTTCGCCGCGTCGATGTCCTTGCCGTCGAGGGCCTTGCGGACGCCCTTGAGGCCCGTGCGGAGCTTCGACCGCAGTTCGCGGTTGTGCTCACGACGCTTCACGTTCTGCCGATTGGCCTTCAGGGCCGACTTGTTTCTCTTCGCCACGTCTCTAGAACCTCTATGTCAAAAGGTTGACAAACACGTAAGTGTATCACGGCTAACGCCGCGCGCCCACGATCTCGTAGGCGCCTGACTTGGGAGGGGCATTCGAATAGCGGGTCACGGGGCGGCCGTCCACCAGTTCCATCCACTTGTAGATGGCGTTGGGCGGGGCGGCCGGCGCGGCGCCGGTGACCCTCTTCACGTAGCTCTGCGTCTCGCGGAACGGCGGGACGTCGCCGTACTTCTCGACGTTGCCGGGCCCGCGTTGTACGCCGCGAGGGCCAGTTCGACCTTGTTGTCGTAGCGCACGAGCAGGCGCTTCAGGTACGCCACGCCGCCGCTGATGTTCTGCTCGGGATGGAACGGGATTCTGCACGCCGAACTCGGTGGCCGTGGCGGGCATCAACTGCATCAGCCCCATCGCGCCCTTGGGCGAGACGGCCATGGGATTGAACGCCGACTCGACCTGGATGACCGCGCGGACGAGATCGGGGGACAGGCCGTGCTTGGCCGCCTGGCGTCCGGATAGTGGCGTCGTACAACTCGCTCTTGACGCTGATGGCGAGGGGCTTGGTGGCGCGCACGCCGGTGCTGCCGGGCACCGTGTAGGTCGTCATGGTGCCGGCATCCGCGCGCGGATGGTCGGAGAGCACCAGGGTGCCCGGCCGCGTCCCGCCAGGTGTAAATCTGGGCGGCCGCCGGCGAGGCCATCACCAGGCTCACACCGAGGACGAAAAGGACTCTTCGCACTGCGTTCATTATATCGGCGCCACCCCGGTTCCTCAGGACAGCAGTTTCTGAGCCATTTTCCGGGCCTCGGCCAGCAATTCGTCGATTTTGGCCGGATCCTTGCCTCCCGCCTCGGCGAACGTCGGGTCGTCCGCCACCCCTGCCACCGACGATGGGGGCGAGGGCCTTGACCACTGTCGCCGGCCGAGGCCTTGGCGGAAATGTTCGGGGTCACCGACGCGATCATCGCCACCTTGCCGTCGGCGGTCGCGGCCGGCGAGGAAGATGATGCCGGTCTCGATGCGTGGACTTCAACTCGTCGGCCATCTTGCCGCAGCAGGTCCTTGTCGCGTTCTCGACCTTGCGCGCGACGAACGTGGCCGCGCCGATCTGGACCTTCAGCGTCCGCAGCCGGAGCCGCCGCCGCGCGAGCTGGCCTTGACGAGCTGTTGCTCGAGCGACTTCACCTTGCCCTCGAGCGTCTGCAGCCGCGCACGCACGCCGTCCGCGACTTCCGACGGCCTGGCATTCACGACGTCTCGGACGCGGTCGATCTCGTCGATGCGCTCGCGCGCGAGGTCGAGGGCGCCGAGGCCCGTCACGGCCTCGATGCGCCGCACGCCGGCCGCGACGCCGGATTCCTCGGTGATGAAGACGGGGCCGATGTCGCCCGTCGCGCGCACGTGCGTGCCGCCGCAGAGCTCCGTGGAGAACGCGCCGTCGCCGACGGCCACCACGCGGACCTTGTCGCCGTACTTCTCGCCGAAGAGCGCCATCGCGCCCGCGGCGATCGCTTCCTGCGTGTCGCGCACGGCGGTCGTGACCGTCGTCGTTCCGCAGCACGGCTCGATTGACGAGGCGTTCGACTTCGAGCAACTGCTCCGGCGTGACGGCGGAGAAGTGCATGAAGTCGAAGCGCAGCCGATCGGGCGCCACCAGCGAGCCCGCCTGCTTCACGTGCCCGCCGAGCGTCTTGCGCAGCGCCGCGTGCAGGAGGTGCGTGGCCGTGTGGTTGCGCCGCGTCGCGTCGCGCAGTGTCGGCGTTCACTGTGGCCGTCACCTGCTGATCCGACGCGTGATGTGCGCCAGCGCGCACGTGCTCGATCCTGTGCGTCGCGAGGCAGCCCCGGCCCGAGGCGGACCACACCCGCTAACGTCGGCGATCGAACTCGCCATCCGTTAGCTGGCCGGTGTCGGAGACCTGGCCTCCGGCCTCGAGATAGAAGGGCGTCTTCTCAAGTGCCGACGAAGCCCGTCTCGCCCTGGGCCAAGTCGCTTTGCGGTCGGCCCACTTGCTGCTGCGCGTCGCAAATCAGCGCAAGCACTCGGATCGCCCTGCAGCCGTCGTGTCGTATAGCCGTCGAACACGGTCGCCGGCCGCTGCGTGGACCGGTGTTGCCCGTCGGCTGGTGCCGACGCGAAAGTGAAGTCCGTCGCCCTTGTCGCCCTCGAAGCTGCTGCCGGCGCGCGCCTTCACGCGCTGGCCTTCCATCGCGGCGTCGAATCCCTCGGCGTCGAAGCGCAGCCCCTGGTTGCCGGCGAGGTCCTCGATGAAGTCGCGCGGCAGCCCGTAGGTGTCGTACAGCTTGAAGGCCTCGTCGCCCGGCACCACCTTGCGAGCCCCTGGCCGCGCGGTCGAGCACCTCCTCGAGGCGGGGCAGCCCGCCGGTGAGCACGGCGCCGAAGCGCTCTTCCTCGCTGCGGATCAGCCTGGACGATCGTCGTCGCGGCCGGCCCGGAGCTCCGGGTAGGCGTCGCCCATCTCGCGCACGACGACGTCGACCAGGGAGAACAGGAACGGCTCGTGGAGGCCGAGCTTGCGGCCGTGGCGCATCGCGCGCCGCATGATCTTGCGGAGCACGTAGCCGCGCCACTCGTTGGAGGGCACGACGCCGTCGGCGATCAGGAAGGTCGATCGCGCGCACGTGGTCGGCGACCACGCGCATGGACACGTCCGCCGGCTCCATCGACTTGCCGTACGCGCGGCCCGACAGCGTCCCGAGCGCCGTCAGCAGCGGCATGAAGAGCGGCGTGTCGTAGTTGGAAAGCGTGCCCTGCATCACCGCGGAGATGCGCTCCAGGCCCATGCCGGTGTCGATCGACGGCGCCGGCAGGGGCGTGAGCGCGCCCTGCGCGTCGCGCTCGAACTCCATGAAGACGTTGTTCCAGATCTCGACGAAGCGCTCGCTGCCCGACTCGACGTCGGTGATGAAGTGGCCGGTGCCCGGCACCGCGGGGCCGCGGTCGTAGTAGATCTCGGAGCAGCGCCCGCACGGCCCCGTGTCGCCCATGGCCCAGAAGTTGTCGGCCATCCCGAGTTCGCCGACGTGGTCGGCGGGGACGAAGTCGAGCCACCGCGTGTAAGCCTCGTCGTCACGCGGGATGCCGGGCTCGCCCTTGAAGACGGTGACGTAGAGGTTCTTGCGGGTCGAGCCCGAGTTCCTTCGTCAGCAGGTTCCAGGCCAGCTCGATGGCGTCCTGCTTGAAGTAGTCGCCGAACGAGAAGTTGCCGAGCATCTCGAAGAACGTGTGGTGGCGCAGCGAGGGACCGACGTTGTCGAGGTCGTTGTGCTTGCCGCTGACGCGCATGCACTTCTGCGAGGTCGTGGCGCGCGTGTAGTCGCGCTTCTCCCGGCCCAGGAACACGTCCTTGAACTGGTTCATCCCGGCGTTGGTGAAGAGCAGCGTGGGGTCGTCGCCGGGGAGCAGCGGCGAGCTGGGGACGATGCGGTGGCCGTTCCGTTCGAAGTACTTCAGGAAAGACGCGCGAATTTCGTTCGGGATGCATCTCACCATTTTACCCGGGAGTCGGGAGCCGGGAACCGGGAGCCGGGAGCGTGGGAGCGGAACTTCAGCTCCGCCCGAGCCGCTTGAGGATGGCGTCGAGCGGGAAGCCCTGGGCGGCGAGGCCGCGGATGACGCGGGCGCGGCCCTTGTCGTCGAGGTCCTTCGGCGAGGGCGCCGCGCAGGCGGCGGCTCGAGCGCCCGGTCGAGGAGCGCGCCTTCGTCCACGTCCTCGAAGACCTCGTCCACGGCGGACTGCCGCGGTCGTGTCGCTGATGCCCAGCTGCCGGAGCTTCTGCAGGACCCGCGCGCGGCCGCGATGGCGGATGGAGGCCTCGAGCCGCGCCGCGGCCACGGCCACGCGGCCGGTCGTTGAGCGTGCCGTCCTGCCGGAGCCGGGCGATGGCCTCGTTGATGTCGTCGGCCTCGAACTCGCGGCGGGCCAGCCGCGTGCGGCAGCTGCTGCTTCGGACAGCTCGCGCATCCCGAGGAGGGTCAGCGCGGTGAGGTACGCGTCCACCTACTTGCCGAACCGGGTGATCTCCGGCGGGGCGCTCGGCCGGGCGGCCTTGTCCTTGGCGGCGTCCTTCACGGGGCCCTTCGCCGCGCCCTTCTGCGCGCCGAAGAGCGACGTGGCCATCTGGTCCCGCGACACGTCCGAGGTGGTCGAGATGCCCTGGACCTTGAGCTTGAACTCGTCCACGTTCGACGCCCAGCGCAGCGCCTCTTCGTAGGTGATGACGTCTTCCTGGAAGAGGCTGAAGATCGACTGGTCGAACGTCTGCATGCCGTACTGCGACGTGCCCTGCGCGATGGCGCCGGGGATCAGGTGCGTCTTGTCCTTGTCGACGATGCAGTCCTTGATGAACGGCCGTGGCCACGAGCACCTCGACCGCCGGCGCGCGGCCCGTGCCGTCCTTCCGGGGAATCAGGCGCTGGGCGATCGACGCCTTGAGCACCGAGCGCCAGCTGCAGGCGGATCTGCTTCTGCTGGTGCGGCGGGAACACCGAGATGATGCGGTTGATGGTTTCGGTGGCGTCGAGGGTGTGCAGGGTCGAGAAGCACCAGGTGGCCGGTTTCGGCGGCGTGGAGCGCCGTCTCGATGGTCTCCATGTCGCGCATTTCGCCGACGAGGATGACGTCCGGGTCCTGGCGCAGCGCGCTGCGCAGGGCGTAGGCGAACGACCGCGTGTCGACGCCGATCTCGCGCTGGTTGATGATCGACAGGTTGTCGCGGTGCAGGTACTCGATCGGGTCTTCGATCGTGATGACGTGCGCGGTCCGCGTGGTGTTGATGTAGTCGACCATCGCCGCCAGCGTGGTGCTCTTGCCGCTGCCGGTGGTGCCGGTGACCAGCACGAGGCCGCGCTCGTCCTCGGCGATCTTCTTGAGGACCGGCGGCAGGCCCAGCTCGTCGAGCGTCTTCACCGTGACGGGAATGACGCGGAGCACCATGCCGATGGTGCCGCGCTGCTGGAACACGTTGCAGCGGAAGCGCCCGAGGCCCGGCACGCTGTAGGCCAGGTCCACTTCCTGCGAGTCCTTGAACTTCTGCCGCTGTGCCGCCGACATGATCGCCGCCGCCATCTCCACGAGGGCCTCGTGATCGAGCTTCGCGTCCTCGGTCACCGCCGCGAGATGGCCGTTGATGCGGGCCATCGGGTAGCTGCCGACCTTGAGGTGCAGGTCCGAGGCGCCCTTCTCGACGGCGAGCTTCAGAAGGTCGTTGACGTGCATGGCGCTCCTAACGGGTGGCGGCCGGCACGCCGACCGGCGTCAACCAGCCATGGGTGTCGGGGAGATCGCCGCGCAGGATGCCGAAGAACCGCTTCTGCAGCGCCTCCGTGATCGGCCCGCGCCTGCCGGAGCCGACGGCGATCTTGTCGATCGAGCGGATCGGCGTGATCTCCACGGCCGTGCCGCAGAAGAACGCCTCCTCGGCCAGGTAGAGGAACTCGCGCGGAATCGAGGTCTCGCGCACCTCGTAGCCGAGGTCCTGCGCCATCGTCAGCACGCACTCGCGCGTGATGCCCTGCAGCACCGACGAGCCGAGCGACGGCGTGAAGATGACGCCGTTGCGGACGAGGAACAGGTTCTGCCCGCTGCCTTCGCTGACCAGGCCGCGCTCGTCGAGGGCGAGGCCTTCGCCGTAGCCGTCGAGCGTGGCCTGCATCTTGATGAGCGCGGAGTTGGCGTAGTTGGCCGTGCCCTTCGCCATCGCGGGCAGCGTGTTCGGCGCCAGCCGGGTCCACGAGCTCACGCCCACGTCGATGCCCTGCTCGAGCGCGCCGGCGCCCAGCATCTGGTCCCACTCCCACACGATGATGGTCGCGTCCACGGGGCAGGGCATCGGGTTGAGGCCCAGCTGCTCGTAGCCGCGGTAGACGAGCGGCCGGATGTAGCAGCTCTTGAAGCCGTTGGCGCGGACGGTGTCGACCACCGCCTGCGAGAGCTCGCCTGAGTGAACTTCGGTTCCATCCGGTAGACGCGGCACGAGTCCATGAGCCGGCGCATGTGCGGCTCGAGCTGGAACACGTTGGTGCCGGTCCTGGAGTCGTACGCGCGAAGGCCTTCGAAGACGCCGGTGCCGTAGTGGATGACGTGTGACGCGATGTGGATCGTGGCGTCCTTCCAGTCCACCAGCGATCCGTTCATCCAGATTTGTCCGGTGCCCGGGAATCCCATGATGTCTGGAATTATCCCCGAAAACCCGGATTCGCGTATGGGGCGGCTATTGCGGCTCGCTGCAGAAGGGGCAGCGGTCGGCGCGGGCGTGCAGCGCCTTGCCGCACTTCCAGCAGAACCGCGGCTGCAGCGTCTCGCGGGCCTTGAGCCGCGCCTGGATGTCCTGCACCTCCGCCGAGACGCCGCCGGTGGTGCCGGCGGGCGAGGCGCGCCACGGCCGGCGCGACGACGACGACGGGGTGCGCGCGGCCAGGATCGCCTCGAGCAGGTCCGAGGCGCGCTGGTAGCGCGACGGGATGTCGGCCGCGATGGCCTTCATCACGATGTCGCTGATGGCCTTCGGGAGCTTGGGGTTCTTGAGCCGGGGCGGCGAGGCCAGCTCGCCCCGCATCAGCTTCTCGAGGTCGCCCGGCGCGGGAGTGTTGTACGGCAGCACGCCCGTGAACATCTGGTACATCGTGACGCCGAGCGAGTAGATGTCCGACGCGAACACGGCCTTGCCCTGGAACTGCTCGGGCGCCATGTAGGGCGGGCTGCCGATCACGGTGGTGCCGTGCGCGGCGATCTCCAGGAACCGCGACGTCCCGAAGTCGGCGACCTTGATCAGGCCCTGGTCGGTGACCAGCACGTTGCCGGGCCGCAGGTCGCGGTGGATGATGCCCTGCTTGTGCGCGTGGTCCACGGCGTTGCAGATCTGGCAGGTGTAGTCGAGCGCGCGCGGGAGATCGAGCGCGCCCTCCTTCTCGATCACGGCCTCGAGCGTGTCGCCCGGCACGTACTCCATCACGATGAAGAACACGTCGTCCTGCTTCTCGGCCGTGAGGACGGTGACGATGTTCGGATGGCTGAGCGAGGCGAGCAGGCGGGGCTCGCGCAGCAGCTCGCCGAAGTCCAGCGTCTGGCGATGCGGGACCTTGATGGCGACTTTCTTGTCGATCCAGGTGTCTTCCGCCAGGTAGACGCTGCCAAAGCCGCCGCTTCCCAGGGGAGAGAGGATGCGGTATTTCCCGACCGTCTGTCCGCGAAAGAACATCTGTGGGCATGAGTATACTCTCCGCGTGCGCCCGCGTTTCCATGTCCCCGATCTCGATCCGTCGGCCGCGCGCGTGCCGCTCCCGGCGGACGAGGCGCGAGCACGTCGTCCGCGTGCTGCGGCTGGGAGCCGGCGCGGCGGTGGACGTGTTCGATGGTCGCGGCGGCCTGTGGCACGCAGAAGTCGTGCAAGCCGACAAGCGCGGCGTGGTGGTCCGGCCCGTGCGAGCGAGCGGTGCCCGCGCCGGAGACCCGCGTGCCGGCCACGCTCGTGATGTGCGTCCTCAAGGGCGACAAGATGGACGACGTGGTGCGCGACGCCGTGATGCTGGGCGCGACGGCGATCCAGCCGATCGTGAGCGAGCGGACGGAAATGGGCAGCGCCGCCCTCGCGCGCAGCCGGCGCGTGGAGCGGTGGCAGCGGGTCGCCGTGTCGTCGGTGAAGCAGTGCGGCCGAGCCGTGGTGCCGCCGGTGCGCGAGCCCGCTGACGTTCGGGCGCTACCTCGCCGTGCCCGCCGCACGGCGCGCGGCTGATGTTCGTGGAGCCCTCCGCCGACGTCGGGCATGTCATTGCCGTGCGCGACGTCCCGGTTCCGTTGGCCGCCGACCTCATCGTCGGGCCCGAAGGCGGGTGGACGTCGGAGGAAGTGAAGGCGGCCGCGGCCGCGGGCGCGCGGCTGGTCTCGCTGGGCGCGCGGACCCTGCGCGCCGATGCCGTTCCGCTGGTGGCGCTGACGGCGCTGCTGACCGTCTGGAGTGAACTGTGATGCTGAAACGAATCCTGCGTGACGACTCTCGCTGACCGTGCTCGCGATCATCGGCGCTCGCCGCGCAGTCGCACGGCCCGGACGGCATGCCGCCGCCGGTGGCCACGTTCTCGATTCTCGGTTTCGACCCGGCCACGGGCGAAGTGGGCGGCGCCGTGCAGTCGCGCGTGTTCAGCGTGGGCAACGGCGTGCTGTGGGCCGAGGCCGGCGTGGGCGTTGTGGCCACGCAGGCCATCGTCGACGTGAGCTACGGCCCCAAGGCGCTGGCGCTGCTGCGCGCCGGCATGAAGCCCGACGCGATCCTCAAGGCGATCTGGGAGAGCGATCCGGATCCGATCCCGGGGCCGTGGACGAAGCAGGGCCGACAGTTCGCGGTGATCAACGCGCAAGGCGAGGTCGCGACGTTCACCGGGCCGAAGGCCACGACGTGGGCCGGCGGCAAGATGGGGAAGTATCTGCACGGCGCAGGGCAACATCCTCGCCGGGCGAAGGCGTGGTGAACGGCATGGTGAAGGCGTTCGAGGAGACGCACGGGGCACCTGTCGTTGCGCCTGATGGCGGCGCTCGACGCCGGCCAGGCGGCGGGCGGCGACAAGCGCGGGATGCAGTCGGCGGCGATGGTCATCGTCAGAAGGGCGGCGGGCGTGTGGCTGAACAACGACACCGTGCTGCGCCTGCAGGTGGACGACAGCCCCGAGCCGTTCAAGGAAATGCGGCGGCTGGTGGAGTCGTGGAACCAGCGCCGCGCGAAGGGCCAGCAGGCGCCCGGTGAAGCCGCAGTAGAACGGCTGACGGCGTACGGCTTGCGGCGTACGGCTGTCCAGGCGCAGGGCGCACCCACGACGTCTTCGGTCGAGCCGCGCGTCTTCGGCCAGTCCGGCGAAGGCGCGGCGCCGGACGCCGTCCACCTCGGTGTGATCGAAGCCGCTCAGGATCAGCGTGCCGCCTGGCCGCACGAGCGCGGCGATGGCGTCGCCCGCAGGTCCGCAGCATGCCGCCGGTGAGGTTGGCGAGCACGATGTCCGGCGGCGTCCACGGGCTCGGTGCGGAATGTCGGCCGACGCGGAAGCGCAGCGTCGGCGGCAGGGGATTGAGGGCGGCGCTGGTTTCCGCCGACGCAATCGCGTCGGCGTCGATGTCGATGCCGTCGACCTCGCGCGCGCCACGCAGGGCCGCGGCCATCGCGAGCACGCCCGATCCCGTGCCGAGGTCGAGCACGTCGCGGCCCGGCGACGTCGACGTCCGACAGCAGCCGCAGGCACAGGCGCGTGGTCTGGTGATGGCCGGTGCCGAACCCCATCGACGGCTCGATGACGATCAGCGTGACGCCGTCGGCCGGGGACGCCGGCACGTCCCACGGCGGCGCCACGACGAACGCGCCGGCGTGTGATGGCCGTGAGCGATGCCTGCGAGCGCGCGGCCCAGTCTTCGTCCGGCACGTCGACCGTCGATCAGCTGCAGTTGCGGATACGCGGCGGTGATCGCCGCGGGCCGCGGTCTCGCGCGCGTCCGCGTCGTGAAAGAACACGCGCCAATGGAGCGGCGTGGGCGGCGGATCGGGAATGGGCGGGATACGGTGGGATCCCACAGCCCGCCCGGCGGCAGCGGCCGCTCAGCGAGATCCTCGATGGCGACGGGCGAGTAGTCGTCGAGCAGCGCCGACAGCAGTCGTCCGTGCGGCGTCGGGCGGATCGTCGATGGCGGCCGCCGTCGATGATCAGGGCCGGCCAGTGCGCGGCTCGCGCGTCACCCGAAGATGTCCTTCACCTTGCCGAAGATGCCGCGGTCGTCGTCGTCGTCGCGGCGACTGCGGCTCGACCTTCTGCGCGGGCAGCGTGGCGGCGAGCTGCTCGAGCAGCTTGCGCTGTTCCTTGGTCAGCTTCTTCGGCGTGACGGCCTGCACGCGTGACCAGCAGGTCGCCGTGCCCGCGGCCCGACACGTCGGGCATGCCCTTGCCGCGCAGGCGGAACGTCGCGCCGGTCTGCGTGCCCTCGGGAATCTTGACGGTCTCGTCGCCGTCGATGCCCGGCACCGTCGATCTCGCCGCCGAGCGCGAGCGTCGTGAACGGCGAGCGGCACCTCGCAGTGGAGGTCGTTGCCGTCGCGCTGGAAGAACTCGTGCTCCTGCACGTGGATGACGACGTAGAGGTCGCCGGCGGGGCCGCCGTGCGTGCCGCGCTTCGCCTTCGCCGGAGAGACGCAGGCGCTGGCCGGTGGCGATGCCGGCCGGGATCTTCACGGTGAGCTTGCGCTGCTGCTCGACGTGCCCTGGCCGTGGCAGGTCGCGCACGGCTTGGCGATCACCTGGCCGGTGCCGCGGCACTGCGCCGCACGTGCGCGCCACGGTGAAGAACCCCTGCTGGTAGCGGAGCTGGCCCGCGCCCCGGCACTGCGGGCACGTGGTCGGCGTGGTGCCCGGCGCCGCGCCGGAGCCCTTGCAGGTCTCGCAGGTCTCGTGGCGCGGAATCTGGATGGTGGTCTCGGCGCCCTTGGCGGCCTGCTCGAACGTGATCTCGAGGTCGTAGCGCAGGTCGGCGCCGCGCTGCGGGCCGCCGCGCCGGCGGGCCGCCGCCGAACATGTCGCCGAAGCCGAAGATGTCGCCGAGGCCGCCGAAGATGTCCTGGAAGTCGGTGAAGATCGTCGGGATCGAACGCCCGGCGCCGCCGGCGGCGCCCGGCACGCCGGCGTGGCCGAAGCGATCGTAGCGCGCGCGCTTGTCGCTGTCGGCGAGCACCGCGTAGGCCTCGGCGGCTTCCTTGAACTTCTCCTCGGCCGCCTTGTCGCCCGGGTTGCGATCGGGGTGGTACTTGAGCGCCAGCTTGCGATAGGCGCTCTTGATGTCCTGGTCGCTGGCCGTCTTCGCGACGCCGAGCACCTCGTAGTAGTCGCGCTTGCTCACGATGCCTTGGCCACCTTGACCATCGCGGGCCGCAGCAGGCGGTCGCCGAGCATGTAGCCCTTGCGCCAGAATTCGCTCGATGACCTCGCCCTCGCGCGCGCCGGGCGCCTCGTTCGTAGGCCACGGCCTGGTGCAGGTGCGGATCGAAGTCGGTCGCCCATCGCCTCGATCGGCGTGACGCCGCGCTTGCTTGCAGCGAAGTCGGTGCAGCTGCCGGTGGATCAGCTCGACGCCGGTCGCGGTAGGCCTGGGCCTCCGCCGGCGCGTCCACGGCGAGCGCGCGGTCGAAGTCGTCCATCACCGGCAGCACGTCGTGCGAGCACGTCGGCGGCGGCCCACTCGGTCAGCTCGCGGCGCTCGCGCTCGATGCGCTTGCGGAAGTTGTCGAACTCGGCCGTCTTGCGCAGCAGCCGGTCGTAGAGCTCGTCGCGCTCGCGCTGCAGCGCGCTCGCCGGGTCGGCCGATGCGTCGGCGGCCGGGCGGCGGCCGCGCCGGGGCGCCTGTGGGTCGGTCGGTTGATTGCTCATGATGGTGTGGACGGCCGCTCGACAGGGCCGTCGAGAGTCCTAGTTGACGTCGCGCAAGCACGCGGGCGACCGCCATGGCGGCGACGTCCACGGACGCTGATCGCCCGCGAGTACCGCATGCGGGTGGGGCCGATGACCCCCACCGTGCCGGTGCCGCGCCCGTCGAAATACGTGGACGCAATCAGGCTGAAGGGCCGCAGTTCCGGATCGCTGTGCTCGGCGCCGATGACCACGGTCAGGCCCGGGCCGTCGATGTATTCGTTCAGCAGCCGCACCAGCCGCTGCTTCTCCTCGACCATCCGCAGCAGCGTGCGCAGCGTGTCGGGCGAGATGCCGGCTGGCCTGCACGACCTCGCTCGAGCAGCGTGGAGGCGCCGTCGATGTAGACGGCCGTCGGCCGACTGCAGGTTCTCGAAGCGTACTGGCTGGCCAGGCGCAGCGCCAGGCCCAGCAGCTGGTCGTAGAGCGTCCGTTCCTCGCGCAGCCGCTCGACGCACGCCCTCGCGCACCTCGTCGAGCGGCGCCCGGCGAACTCCGCGTTCAGGTAGTTGGCGGCCTGCACCAGCTCCGACGGGTTCGACGCCTCGCCGATGTCCACCGTCTTCTGCGAGACCTGGTTGCCGCGCGGCGACCATCACCACGAGGATGCGGGTGCCGCTGAGCGGCACGAACTCGATGCGATGGAAGACGGCCTGCTCGTTCGCCGGCGCGATGGCGAAGCCGACGTGCCGCGACGCCTCCGACAGCACGTGCGAGGTGGACGACAGCAGGTCGTCCATCAGCGGGGCGTCGCCGGCTTCCTGCCGCAGGCGCGCCTCGACGGCCGGCGCGTCCTTGGTCGCGCGGCGGTCCTCGAGCAGCATGTCCACGTAGAAGCGGTAGCCGCGTGTCGGTGGGGACGCGGCCGGCCGAGGTGTGCGGCTGCCAGACGTAGCCCATCTCCTCGAGCTGCGCGAGCACGTTGCGGACGGTCGCCGACGACACGTTCAGGCCGGCGCGCTGCGCGAGCGTCGCCGACGCCACCGGCTCGCCCGTCTCGATGTACGCGCGGACGAGGGCCGCGAGGACTCGCGCCGGGTGCGGTCGGAGAGGGCAGTCGCTGACATTAGCAGTCTGGTTACAGTGACTGCTAACAGTATAGCATTCCGGCGCAGCGGCCCGCCCGCGGGCGCCGCGCGTGGCGGCCTAGCAGCCCGGCCCGCGGCGGCCAGCGCCGCGGCCTCCTGGCGCGCGTCCGGGCCAAGCTCGGCCGGATCCCACGCGTGACCGGCCGGAAGTCGTGCACCAGCACCTCGCCGTCCACCGATCGGTCGTGCGCACGTCGGTGCCGCGGGCGGCATAGACCAGCGGTGCGAGTAGGGGTCGGGATCCGGGGCCAGCGATGGCCGCGGCCGCGTCGACCAGGATCAGGTCGGCCCGCTTGCCCGGCTCGATGCTGCCCAATCTCGTCCTGACAGGCCGAGCGCGCGCGCGCCCTCGCGCGTGGCCATCCAGAGCGACGTCGCGCGCCGTCAGCGCGCCCGGGCGCGTGCCGGACCGCCTGCAGGACGGCGGCCAGCCGCATCTCGTCGAACATGTCGAGGTGGTTGTTGCACGCGGCGCCGTCGGCGCCGAGCGACACCGAGATCCCGCGCGCCCGCATCTCGACGACCGGCGCCAGGCCCGAGCCGAGCTTCAGGTTCGAGCCGGGGCAGTGCAGCACCTTCACCTCGCGCTCGGCCAGCAACGCCTGCTCGTGCATCGTCGACCCACACGCAGTGCGCCAGGCACAGGTGCGGCGAGGCCAGGCCCGTGTGCGCGAGGTAGTCGATGTTGGCGACGGCCCGTGCGCGCGCGGACGATCGCGACCTCGTCGCGCTTCTCCGACGCGTGGCGTGTGCACCAGCAGGCCGTGCTCGCGCGACAGGCGCGCCACGGCCTCGAGCAGGTCGCGCGAGCACGAGACGGCGAATCGCGGCGCGAACGCCGCGCGCAGCCGCCCGTTGGCGCGCGCCGTGCCAGCGCGTCGCGAGCGCCAGGCTCTCGTCGATCGATGCGCGCGTCTGCTCGAGCAGGCGCGCCGGCACCGCCGGGTCGGCGTCCATCATGCACTTGCCGATCGACGGCGCGCAGGCCCGTCGGCTCGAGCGCCTCGAACACGGCGTCGGTGTCGTGCACCGTCTCCATCGTCAGCGACGGTGGTGGTGCCGCTCAGCAGCAGCTCGGACGCGGCCAGGCGGCGCCGAGGCGGCCAGCGACGCCGGGCGTGTGCGCGGCCTCCATCGGCCAGATGCGCGTCTTCAGCCAATCGAGCAGCGCCAGGTCGTCGGCGTAGCCGCGGAACAGCGTCTGGCACAGGTGGATGTGGGTCTGGATGAAGCCGGGGAGCAGGTAGTCCCCCGCGCGCGTCGATCACGTGGTCGTGCGCGCACGGTCGGATCGACGGCGCCGACCGACACAATCCGCCCGTCGCGACGAGCACGTCGCCCTCGACGATGTCGAAGGCGTCGTTCATGGTGAGGATCGTGGCGTTGCGGATGAGCAGCGAGCGGCACGGCGGTTTGACGCGCGCCGGGAGTCCTGGCCATTTGAGCGTCCAGCGCGGCGGCGCAGGCGACGTCCTGGCCTTGCCGCGGCGGACGGCGATCAAGTTCGGCGGCGATGCTCACCGCGATCTCCTGCGGCGTGACCGCGCCGATGTCGAGGCCGATGGGCGCGTGGACGCGCGCGAGCTGCTCGGGCGCACGCCTCCTTCGGACAGCAGCTGGTCGTAGAGCCGCGCCACCTTGGCGCGGCTGCCGATGAGGCCGAGGTAGCGCAGGTCGCGCGGCGCCAGCGCGCGCAGCGCGTCGAGGTCGTGGCGGTGGCCGCGCGTGACGATCACGGCGTACGCGCGTCGGCGGGAATCGTCGGCTGCGCGCGAGCCAGCCGGGAATGTCGTCGACGACGACCGACGCGGCGAACGGGAAGCGCTCGGCGATTGGCGAACGCCGCGCGGTCGTCGACGACGTGCACGCCGAAGCCGGCGTCGTGCGCCGACGCGCGCCAGGTAGATAGCCGACGTGGCCGGCGCCGAAGATGTAGAGCGCCGGCGACGGCTTCGATCGGCTCGATGAACACTTCCATCTGCCCGCCGCAGACCAGGCCGTTCTCCTCGGCGAAGTCGTCGTTGAGGTCGTACTTCACGGTGCATGGCCTTGCGGCGTGCGCGAGCGCCTCGCGTGGCGCTTGCCGACGGCGTCGTTCTCGTAGCAGCCGCCGCCGATCGTGCCGACGGTGCGGCCGTCGGCGAAGACGAGCATCTTGGCGCCGACGCGCTGCGGCGTGGAGCCGTTCGACGAGACGATGGTGACGAGCGCCACTTCCTCGCCCCGGGACAGCGCCTCGCCCAGCGCGGCGAAGACCTCGTGGTTCATGGGGGGATTATAGCTTGAACGGGAGTCGGGAGTCGGGAGTCGGGCAGGTCCCAGCCGTAAGCCGTAAGCCGCAAGCCGCAAGCTCGTCAGAACTTGTGGAGTGCGCATGCCTCCGTCGGCTCGGTGCCGGCGAGGAAGGCTTCGTTGGTGACGCGCGGGCAGTTCGGGCGTGGCGATCTTGCCGGTGTCGCGGTCGATCTCCACGAAGCTGATGCCGTCGGGCGCCTCGAACGGCGGTGCTGGCCCGGCCGGCGAGCGCCTTGATCATGAATGCGGTCCAGATCGGCAGCGCCGCCTGGGCGCCGCTCAGGCCGAGCGGTTGGTTGTCGTCGAAGCCCGACCCAGACCACCGTCAGCAGCTCGGGCGTGAAGCCCACGAACCAGGCGTCGCTCAGGTCGTTGGTCGTGCCCGACTTGCCGGCGGCATCGAGCGCGAAGCCCGCGGCGCGGGCGGCGGCGCCGGTGCCCTCGTTGAGGACGCTGCGCATCATGTGCGTCACGAGGAAGGCGGTCGTCGGGCTTGGCCACCGTTCGCGCCGGCCTCCGGCTTCGGCTGGTGACCGTGCTGCTCGCCGCTCGTGATGCTCGTGATCGCGCGCAGCTTGCGCGTCGTCGCCGCCGTTGGGGAAGAGCGTGTAGGCTTCGGCCACCTCGAGCGGCGTCAGCTCGAAGACGCCCAGCGCGATCGACGGATAGGCCTTCAGCTGCCGCCTGGCCGAGCCGGTCTTCTTCCACAGCGCCGCCACGCGATCGAAGCCGGTCTGCTCGGCCACCTTGATCGTGGCGATGTTGCGCGACATCGCCAGCGCGCGGCGCAGCGTGATCTCGCCGTCGTAGTCCTCGTCGTAGTTGTGCGGCGCCCACTCCTGGTTGTCGAACGTCCACGTGGTCGGCTCGTCCCAGACCATGCTGGCCGGCGTCAGGTCGGCGCCGCCCTCGTCGGCCGTGTGCTCGAAGGCGGCGAGGTAGACGAACGGCTTGAACGTGGAGCCGATCTGCCGCCGCGCGCGCACAGCGCGGTTGAACTGCGACTGGTTGTAGGAGCGCCCGCCGATCATCGCCAGGATCTCGCCGGTCCGCGGATCGATCGCGACGAGCGCCGCCTGCGCCACGCGCTGCGGTCCGCGCTTGCGCCGCGCGAGCATGGCGTCCACCTTGGCGATCCCGTCGCGCACGGCCTCCTGCGCGTAGCGCTGCAGGTTGAGGTCCAGCGTCGTGTAGATGTCGAGCGGCGCCCGGCTTGGCGGTGACGCCGGGGAACGCCTCGATCGAGTTCGTCGGCGAGGTAGTCGACGAAGTACGGCGCCTCGTTGTCGAGCGCGCGCGCCACCACCGTGACCGGCTCCTTCATCGCGCGCTCCGCGGCGTCGGCCGTGATGAAATCCGCGTCGGCCATCGCGCGCAAGCACGACGTTCCGCCGCTCCCTGGCGCTCTCGGCGTTGCGGAACGGCGAGTGGTTCGACGGGTTACTGGATGACGCCCGCGATCAGCGCCGCCTCGCTCAGCGAGAGGTTGCTGACGTCCTTGCCGAAGAACATGCGCGACGCCTCGGCCACGCCGTGGAGCGCGAACGATCCGCGATTGCCGAGGTACACGTCGTTCAGGTAGAGCTCGAGGATCTCGTCCTTGGTCGCCTTGACCTCGAGGAGGATCGCGATGAAACCCTCGAGCGCCTTGCGCCGGTAGGACCGCTGGCCCGACTGCAGCTCCGCGTTGAACTCGTCGCTCAGGAAGAACATCCGCGCCAGCTGCTGCGTGAGCGTGCTGCGGCCCACCGGCATCTTGCGGCTGCTCGTCAGGTTGGTGACGATCGCGCCCATGATGCTGAAGGGGTCGAAGCCCGGGTGCAAGTAGAAGCGGCGGTCCTCGATCGCGAGCACGGCCTGCTGCATTCGCTTCGGGATGGTGTCGAGCGCCACGCGCCGGCGCTTTTCGCGCACGCCGGAGACGAGCGCCGTCAGCAGCGGCGGATCGAGCGAGACCTCCGCCACTGCCTTGCCCCCGGCCTGCAACTGCAGGACCTTGTTCGACGGCGCCGGCGGCTTGGCGGCCGCCGCCTTCGTGGCCGCCTTGGTGCGCGGCGCGGGCAGCGCGAAGCCGACGGTCACGGCCTGCCCGCCGTGCGCTGCCGCCGCGCGGCACGAACGACACGGCCGTCCCGTCGATGGCAAACTCGCCGGGCTGCTCGACGCGCGCGCGCTGCGCGTAGCCCACGTCGTTCAGCCGCGCCACCAGTTCCGCTTCGCTCACGTCCTGGCCCGCGTGAATGGTCAGCGGGCCGCGCGTACACGCGCGGGACGACGCGGTCGCGCTCGCCGTGCAGGCGCGCATCGATGATGCGGCCGTAGTGGACCCAGAGGTAGGTGAAGGCGCCGAACGCCACGACGCGCGATCACGGCGAGGGCGACCAGGACGTGGCGGCGATACGGGCGCAGCCACCGCCGGCCACGCAGCGACGGGCCAGGCGGACGCGCCAGCCGGAGCGTTTGCGGGATTTCTTCTTCGTCAAATCGTCAGGACCCAGTGGTGGCCCATCGCGAGCGGCAGCTCGTCGAGCAGGCGATCCACCAGCGCCGGACCGTAGCGGTTCAGGAACCACACGAACCCGACTTCGCGTTCCTGCGGGTGGCCCTGGGGGAAGGTGAGGGCCTGCGCGCGCTGGAACTGGCGACGCAGCGTCTCGTCACGCCGCTTCGCCGCCTGGATGACCTTGTTGTGCAGCGTCTGCACGTCGTGCTGCAGCCGGCCGAGCGTCGAACGGACGGCGCCTTCGAGCGTGGGATCGATCTGCGGCACGGCCTGCGCCACGCGCGTCCATCCGCTCGGCGATCACCGAGGCCACGGCCGTGAGCGATTGCTCGACGGACGGGGGCAGCTGGCTCTCGAGCAGCTGGTTGAGCGCGGCCTCGTCTTGCGCGCTGCAGCGCGCCGAGCGGCAGCTCGTACTTGGTGAGGAAGCGCAGCGTCGCCGAATCCACCAGCGTCGCCGTGGCGCGCTGGTACATCAGCGGCATCGGGATGCCGAAGTGCGCGTAGACGTCGCGCAGCTGGCCCAGATAGGCGAGTTCGTTGGGGCCGGCCACGTAACAGATCGTGGGGAAGATCGTGTCCTGCACGATCGGCCGCAGCAGCACGTTGGGGCTGAAATGCTGCGGGCGCCTGCCGGGCCTCGTCCTGGCCAGCGCCGCCAGCGTCAGGCGCCGTTCGCCGATGCGTGCCTCGCCGTCCTCGATGTGGATCGCCTCGCGGCTCGTCGCTCAGATGGAAGAGCGAGACCGTGCCTTCGGCCAGGCGTCGCCTGCGCGTGGTAGCCGCGCGCCACGAGGGCGTTCGCCGGCCCGGGCGGCGATGCGGCGCCGTGTCGCCGGGCTGGCTGACTTCCTTGACGAAGATGTCGCGCGCCAGCGGCTTGGCCGCCGGATCCGACGAGTCGTACACCACCAGGCCGTGCGGGCCGAGGACGTGCTCGAGCCACCGGCCGAACGACGTCGGCCATGCCCGGCGCCGGGCTGGTAGGCCTCGCGAAGGGCGGCGAGCAGGTCGGGGCGGAACTCGGTGTCGGGCAGGGCCGCGGCCAGGGCGTCGATGGCCGCGGTGATCTCGTCGGTGAGCGTGAGACGCGCGATGGGCAGGTCGCCCGCGCCCGGGAGGTCGGCCAGCCGCACCGTGTGCGGGACCAGCTCGCCGTCGAGCACCGTACATCCGACTGACTTCCGGCCAGTCGTGATCTTCGGCGTCGATCCAGAACACCGGCACGACGGGCACGCCGTGCTCGGCGAGACCTTCGTCGCCAGCTTCATGGCGGTGAGCGCCTTGAGCAGCGTGAAGAGCGGTCCGCCGAAAGCGCCGGCCTGCTGGCCGGTGATGACCACGCGGGTGGCCGGGTCGGCCAGCGTGGCCGCGGCGGCACGCGCCGCCGGCGGCGCGCCGCGCCGTTCCTGCTGGGCCGCCAGCACGGCCGCGATCAGCGCGGGCTGCCGCTGCGTAGCCCTGCGACCGCCGAATCGTATCGGCCCAGGCCGTCGGACGTGGCCGGGTCGCCGGCGAAAAACGGCGCCACGTTCGCGTACGACGAACACATAATCGGAGGCCAGGCGGCGAATCCACGGAAACTGTCCGGATGTCGACGGCAAGCGAAGAAGTTGGAGTGGCGGAGGACACGTCGGCAGGCACCGCCTGCGTACTGTCTCAGACGGTCACGGAGCCTGTCAACATGCGCGTGCTAACATTGTGAGTCGATAAGTGAACGGAGAAGGCTCACTGTTCGACGTCCCGCCCGCGGCCATCGGCCGCTTTCGTGTGCTGCACCAGCTCGGTGCCGGCACGACCGGCCCCATTTTCCGCGCAGAAGACCCCGAGACGCGCCAGGCCGTTGCTATCAAGGCCTTCGGCACCAGCCTGCCGCCCGAACGGGCGGACGAGGTGGTCCAGGGCCTCACGCGGCTGATCGTCGGCATGCCGTCCCACGAGGCCCTGGCGGCGCCGATCGAGGCCGGACTCGACGAAATCGAGCCCTATTTCGTCTGCAACCTCGCGGCGGGCGAGTCGCTGGACGTCGCGCTGAGGGATTACGGCCCCGCCGTGATCGTGGACCTCGTGCCGCGGCTGCGGCTCCTGGCCGAGGCGCTCGACCAGGCCGCGCAGAAGGGAATCGTTCACGGCACCCTGCATCCCAGGGACATTCTTGTGTCGGCGGACGGCACGGTCCTGACGCGGACTCGGCGTTGCGCCGATTCTGGCCGCCGCGGGAATGGCCCTGCCGATCCGCCGGCCGTACACGCGCGCCTGAGGTCGTGGCGGGCGGACCCCCGTCCGCGGCTGCCGACCAATTCGCCCTGGCCGCGATCACCTTTGAATGGCTGTTCGGCCGCCGCGCGCCCGGCCCGGCCGAGGCCGCGATTGTCGTCCCGCCGCTGCCCGGCGTGGATCGCGAGGCGCTGCGGCGATGCCCTGACCACGGCATTGTCGCCGGAACCAGACGAACGGTTTGCGTCGTGCCTCGCGTTTTGTGACGCGGTCTCGGCGTCGGTGATTGAAGCGGACGCGGCGCGAGTGCCGGACGAGAAAGTGGCGCGAAGGGCCGCGCGCTCCGCCGAAGCGCAGCCTGCCGCTCGGCGAGCCGGAACTGGATGTCCCCGGACCGTTGCGAGGCGAACCGTCGCCGTCGCCCGCGCCCGTAGACACCATTCAGCCCGTCGTCGTGTCCGAGCCCCCGCACCGAGACGTCCCGGTCGCGTGGCAACCGGCGATGGCGCGGACCAAGGTGCCGGAGACGTGGAGCAACTCCGCGATGGTGGTCACGCTCATCGTCGGGCTGATCTTCGGACTTCGCCGCCGGCTACATGGCGGTGCCCCGGCGGTTGATGCAGAACGAGCCGCGGCGGATGGAGCCGGGAACGCGAGCCGGGAACCGGGAACTGGGAGCAGGCGACGCCGGGAGCCGGCAGTCGGGAACCCGCCGCACCCGCACCGCAGCACTCCCGGCAGCTGAGGCGCCGTCGGACATCCGCCGTCGCTCGCGAGCCATCGGGCGAGCTACGGCGAGATCCCGCCGAAGCGGCCTCCGGCCGCGAAGGCGGACCGTCTGGCACCTGCGCCCGTGGCACCCGGTCGGTTGTTGATCCGTTCTTCCCCGAGCGGCGCGAGTGTCCAGGTCGACGGCGTACCGGCGCGGCGTGACGCCGCTGGCCGTGCGGGACCTGCCCCTTGGGGCCCGGACGATCGTGGTCACCCATGACGGGGTCATGCCGCGGCGCAGCAGCGCGTCGTGCTCACAAAAGGGCGGCCGTCTCGCTCGTTGGAGGTACGCTTGTCGGCTGAAGTCGCGCCCGCCGCGCCGGCCTCGGCGGCCGCGAAGACCGGCGGCCTCACGGTGGACTCGCGGCCCGCGGGAGCGAGCGTCGCGATCGACGGGCGGCCGAGCGGCGTAACGCCGCTCACGCTCGACGGGGTCGCCCCGGGCGAGCACACCGTGAGCATCACGCTGGCGGGCTACAGGACGTTTACGACCACGGTGCGCGTGGTCGCGGGAGAGCGCGCGCGGGCCGCGGCCTCCCTTGTTGGCGCACAGGAGCACGAATGAACGCGATTCTGGCACTCGAAGACGGCACGGTGTTCCGCGGGGTGTCCGCGGGCGCCCCCGGCGAAACCACCGGAGAGGTCGTCTTCAACACGAGCATGACCGGCTACCAGGAAGTCCTGACCGATCCGTCCTACGCGGGGCAGATCGTGACGATGACCGCGCCGCAGATTGGCAATTACGGCGTGTCGGGCGCCGACCAGGAGTCGTCCGGGCCGAAGGTCGCCGGCTTCGTCATGCGCGATCCGTCGCCGGTGTCGAGCAACTGGCGCGCGCAGGGCACGCTGCGCGACTTCCTCGTCAAGAACAACATCGTCGCCATCGGCGACATCGACACGCGGGCGCTGACGCGCCGCCTGCGGTCGGCGGGCGTGATGCGCGGCATCATCGCCACGGGGACGGCGGACCCGGCCGCCCTGGTCGGAGCGCGCGCGCAACAGCCCGCACATGGAAGGCAGCGACCTGGTCAAGGACGTCACGTGCGCGGCGGCGTACGACTTCGAGTCGTCGCTGGCCGACGCCGTGACCGACGCCAGCTTCGGCGTGGCGCCGCAGCATCGCGCCTCGCGCCCGCTGAAGGTGGCGGCCTACGACTTCGGCATCAAGACCAACATCCTGCGCCGCCTCGCGGCGCACGGCTGCACGGTGCGGGTGTTCCCCGCCTCGGCACCCGCGTCGGAGCTGCTCGCGTGGGAACCGGACGGCGTCTTCCTGAGCAACGGCCCGGGCGACCCGGCCGCGGTGGGCTACGCCATCGACAACGTGCGCGCCCTCGTGGCGAGCAACACGCCGATGTTCGGCATCTGCCTCGGGCACCAGCTGATGGGCCTGGCGCTCGGCGCGAAGACCTTCAAGCTGAAGTTCGGGCATCGCGGCGCCAACCACCCGGTCAAGGACCTGCAGTCGGGCGTCATCGAAATCACGTCGCAGAACCATGGCTTCGCCGTGGATCCCGACTCGCTGCCGCCCTCGACGAAGGTCACGCACCTCAACCTGTACGACGGCACCATCGAAGGCTTGCGCCACGCGGACAAGCCGATCTTCTCGGTGCAGTACCACCCCGAAGCTTCGCCCGGGGCCGCACGATGCGGATTATCTGTTCCGCCAGTTTGTCGACGAAATGGAAAAGCAGTAACGATGCCTAAGCGTACAGATATCCATCGTGTTCTCGTGATCGGGTCGGGGCCGATTGTCATCGGTCAGGCGTGCGAGTTCGACTACTCGGGCACCCAGGCCGTCAAGGCGCTGCGCAGCGAAGGGCTCGAGGTGGTGCTGGTCAACAGCAATCCCGCCACGATCATGACCGACCCTGAACTGGCCGACCGCACGTACGTCGAGCCGCTGACGCCCGACGCGCTCGAGAAGATCATCGCGCGCGAGCGGCCGGACGCCATCCTGCCCACCGTGGGCGGGCAGACGGCGCTCAACCTCGCGGTGCAGCTCGACGAGCTGGGCATCCTCAAGAAGTACGACGTCGAGCTCATCGGCGCGCAGATTCCGGCCATCAAGGTGGCCGAGGACCGGCTGCTCTTCAAGAACGCGATGAAGGAGATCGGCGTCGAGGTGCCGCGCAGCGGCGTGGCGAAGACGCTCGAGGAGGCGCTCGCGTTCGGTCGAGGATACGGGCTTCCCGTCCATCATCCGCCCCTCGTTCACGATGGGCGGCGTCGGCGGCGGCATCGCCTACAACCTCGAGGAGTTCAAGGAGATCTGCCGGCCGCGGCCTCAGCCTGAGCCCCGTGCACGAGATCCTCGTCGAGGAGTCGGTGATCGGCTGGAAGGAATTCGAGCTCGAAGTGATGCGCGACTGCGCCGACAACTTCGTGGTCATCTGCTCGATCGAGAACATCGACCCGATGGGCGTCCACACGGGCGACAGCATCACCGTGGCCCCGGCCCTGACCCTCACCGACAAGGAATACCAGCGGATGCGCGACGCCGCGCGTCGCATCATCCGGCGCGTGGGCGTCGAGACCGGCGGATCGAACATCCAGTTCGCCATCAACCCCGATGACGGGCGGATGGTGGTCGATCGAGATGAACCCGCGCGTCTCGCGGTCCTCGGCGCTCGCGTCGAAGGCCACGGGGTTCCCGATTGCGAAGATCGCCGCCAAGCTCGCGCTGGGCTACCGCCTCGACGAAATCCCCAACGACATCACGCGGGTGACGCCGGCCTCCTTCGAGCCGACGATCGACTACGTCGTCGTGAAGATTCCGCGCTGGAACTTCGAGAAGTTCCCGCAGGCCGACCGCACCCTCACCACGCAGATGAAGTCGGTGGGCGAGGCGATGGCGATCGGCGCGCACCTTCAAGGAGGCGTTCCTGAAGGGCATCCGGTCGCTGGAACTCGGGCGGGAGGGCCTGCTGTTCCGCCGGCCGAAGTTCGAGGATTCCGATCACGACGAGGCCGACGCACGAAGAAGAGGACGCGGCGCTCCGCCGCAAGCTCGTCGTCCCGACCGATCGCCGCATGTGGGCGCTGTTCCGCGCGCTCGACAAGGGCTGGGACGTCGCGAAGCTCCACGAGCTGACGAACATGGACCCCTGGTTCCTGCAGCAGTTCGCCGAGATGGTGGAATTGCGCAAGACCGCGGAGATGGTGGGGCTGCGCGACATGTCGCCGGACCTGATGCGCACGCTCAAGCGCGCGGGCTTCGGCGACCGGGAGCTGGCCGACATCCTCGGCGTGGACGAAGCGGCCGTGCGCGAGCGCCGGCACGAGATGAAGCTGACCACCGCGTTCAAGCGCATCGACACTTGCGCCGCGGAGTTCGAGTCCTTCACGCCGTATCTCTACAGCAGCTTCGAGGACGAGTGCGAGGCGGCCCCGACCGACAAGCGGAAGGTCATCATCCTCGGCAGCGGCCCCAACCGGATCGGCCAGGGCATCGAGTTCGATTACTGCTGCTGTCACGCGGTGTTCGGCTTCAAGCACGAGGGGCTCGAGACCATCATGGTCAACTGCAACCCGGAGACGGTGTCGACCGACTACGACACGGCCGACCGCCTCTACTTCGAGCCGCTCACGCTCGAGGACGTGATGGCGATCGTCGCCCGCGAACGCGAGGGCAACGCGGACGTGTCCTGCGTCGTGCAGTTCGGCGGCCAGACCCCGCTGAAGCTCGCGCTCGACCTGCAGGAGCTCGGCGTGAGGATCCTCGGGACCACGCCGGACTCGATCGACCTCGCGGAGGACCGCCAGCGGTTCGCGCAGCTGCTGTGGGACCTCGGCATCCCGCAGCCGGCCAGCGGCACCGCGACCTCGAAGGCCGAGGCGCGCGAGGTGGCCGCCAAGGTCGGCTTCCCCGTGGTGGTGCGGCCGTCGTACGTGCTCGGCGGGCGCGCCATGGCGATCGTGTACGACGTCGCCACGCTCGACCGCTACATGTCGAGCGCCGTCGACGTGTCGCACGACCGCCCGATCCTGATCGATCGCTTCCTCGAACATGCCAAGGAAGTGGACGTGGACTGCGTGGCCGATGAACAGGGCGCCGTCATCATCGGCGGCATCATGGAGCACATCGAGGAGGCCGGCATCCACTCGGGCGACAGCTCCTGCGTCGTCCCGCCGCCGGCGCTGAGCGACAAGCACCTCTCGACGATTCGCGATTACACGCGCCGGATCGCGAAGGCGCTGAAGGTCGTGGGCCTGATGAACACGCAGTACGCCATCAAGGACGACATGGTGTACGTGCTCGAGGTGAACCCGCGCGCGTCGCGGACGGTGCCGTACCTGTCGAAGGCCAACGGCGTGCCCCTGGCGCAGGTGGCCGCGCGGGTGATGACCGGGAAGTCGCTCGCCGAGCTCGGGTACGTTGAGGACCTGTCACCCGCGGGCGTGTTCGTGAAGAGCCCGGTGTTCCCGTTCGTGCGGTTCCCCGGCGTCGACACGATTCTCGGACCCGAGATGAAATCCACCGGCGAGGTCATGGGCGGCGCCGACACCTTCGGCATGGCGTTCGTGAAGGCCATGCTCGGCGCGGGCCAGCGCCTGCCCGAGAGCGGCAGGGTCTGCGTGAGCGTCAACAACGACGACAAGGCGGAAGTGCTCCCGATTGCCAAGGGGCTGGTGGAGCAGGGCTTCTCGCTCGTGGGCACGCGCGGGACGGCCGCCTACCTGCGCGCGCACGGCGTGGAGTGCACGGTGATCTTCAAGGTCAACGAGGGGCGGCCGAGCCTGGCGGACGAGATCGTCAACCGCAAGATCGCCATGGTGATCAACACGCCGCTCGGACGCGAGTCCTTCTTCGACGACAAGGCCGTGCGTCGCGCCGCGATGATGGCGAGCGTGCCGTGCATCACGACGATCACGGGCGCGGCGGCCGCGCTCGAGGCCATCAAGGCCCTCCGCACGGAAGGGCTCGACGTGCGGGCGCTGCAAGACTACTACGCGGCGGTGGGGATACAGAGCTAGTCAGTTCCCCGTTACGCGTCTCAAAAGAAGCGCGAGGGCTGGGACATCGCGACCAGGCCCACCAGCACCATCGCTCCGGCCCAGAGCAGGGTCACGGCGGCCATGGCCTGGCGCCACGTCCGCCCGCCCGCCGGCTCGGCCGAACGATG
The DNA here is from genome assembly GCA_963839865.1 of uncultured Acidobacteriota bacterium. GTDB lineage: Bacteria > Acidobacteriota > Vicinamibacteria > Vicinamibacterales > UBA2999 > 12-FULL-67-14b. The sequence goes on along the minus strand of CAWIWS010000023.1, from coordinate 155,032 downwards.
ATTCGCGAGGCCCGTTATCACGAGCACGGCGACGATGGCCGCGGTCCACAGGAACTCCATCGCGCCAAGGAACGGGCCGAACGAGGCCGTGTCAAAACCCGCCGCCTGCCACGCTCGCGCGCCCTCGAACTGGGCCAGCGAGACATAGCCCAGGCCGTGCCCGGCCACCCATCCCGCGGCCATGCTCACCGGAATGAGCACGGCGACTCCAGCCGCCACCGACAGCAGCATCGCGCGCAGCCCGTTCGCGCACAGTGAGGACACGTAGAGGCCCACCGCGGAGAGCGCGACGATCCCCACCATGATCTGGGGCCGGAAGAGGAGCGCCAGGACCTGCGCGGGCGCATCGATGGCCGCCAGCAACAGTCCGGGTAGGCCGAGGGCCAGCAGTAGCGTGAGCGCGGCCACCGTTCCCACCTTCACGGTCCACTGCGTGCGGGTCGCGACGGGGAGCAGGAGCTGCCACTCGAGCGTGCCCAGCTCGCGCTCTTCCGCACTCGCGAGCGATCCGATGAGCACCGGAATCGACGCGGTGTAGAAGAACGTCATGGCGGTGAAGATGTCGTCCGCGTGTTCGACATGACCCCTGAGCGCCATGAGCACGACCCAGCCGCATACCCAGAATCCGGCGACGGCCCCGGCCATGTGCTGCAGCCGGATTTCTTTCTTTACGAGCATCCAGATCGGATGGCGCTTGGTGAGCGTGGACGTCGCCACGCCCGTCGAGGTCGTTCGGCGGAGCCACCGCGGCAGGCGGACCGCGGCCACGCCGCCGTCGACTGCCTCGAGTCGCATGAACATCCGCCAGCCCATCACCGCGCCGATCGCACACATGCCCAGCGTTACCGTCCACACGGCCGCCATCGCGAGGTCGGCCGTGGGTTCACGCCCGTACACGGCCACGTACACGCGTTCGGTCGCGATCAACAACCACCCCGCGGGCCCGAAGGTGAAGACCGCGCCGGCGAGCGGGCTTCGGGTGAGCATCGTGATCCACGGGGCGATGCAGAGGCCGCACATCACGGGCAACACGGCGAAGGGCAGCCGTCCCAACTCAGGGACGCGGGCGTCTGAAATACCGATCGCGAGCGCGGAGAGCGTCACCAGCATGGTAGCCAGCACGCCCAGCTTGATCAGGAGGAGGCGTTCGCGCCGCACGGGCTGGGACAGCAGCAGCGGCAGCGTGCGATGCCCGTACTCCTGGCCGATCGACAGGGCGCCGAGCGCCGAACACCCGAACATGTAGGCGGGGACCGCGAGCTGGAAGGCCCGGACACCCGAGGCCGAGCCGACGAGCATCGCCGCAACGCAGGCCAGCCAGGGCACGGCAAGCCCGCGGAACTCCTTGTAGACGCCGGGCGGGAGCCGGTCGGCGATCGTCATGCGGCGACCCCTCCTGGCGTGAGCGTGGCGACGAAGATCTCCTCGAGCGAGAGCGCTTCGTGTGTCACCGTCTCGGGCGAACGTGCGCGCAGCCGTGCCGTCACGTCGGCGGCGTTGCCGTTGACGAGGACCTCGATTTCGCGACCCTGGCGGCGAATCACCTGCGCGCCGGGCAGGTCGATGTTCGATGGCTCATCGGCGAAGCGCGCGTAGATCTTCTGGTAGCGCTGCCGCGCGGCGTCGGCGTCCAGCGTCAGCAACGCTTTCCCCTGGTCGATGATGGTGAAGCGATCGATCAACCCCTCGAACTCCGAGATCAGGTGCGTCGACACGAACACCGTGCGTCGTCCCGGGTCGCCCTCCTGGTAGGCGCCGATGACGGTCTGGATGAACTCGCGGCGGACGATGGGGTCGAGGCCGGAGGTGGGTTCGTCCAGCACGAGCAGCTCGGGCTCCGGGCAGATGGCCGTGATGAGGGCCAGCTGCGTGCGTTGGCCTTTCGAGAGGTGGCTGGCCTTCTGCCGGACGTCGAGCCGGAACCGGTCCAGCAGCGCGCGCTCGGTCTCCTGGTTCCAGCGCTTGCGAAATGCCGCGAAGTAGTCGAGCGTCTCGCGGACGCTCATCCAGGGATAGAAGGCCACGGCGTCGGGCACGTATGCGAGCCGCGACTTCACGGCCACTTCCTCGCGCGCCGGGTCCAGGCCGAAGATCCTCACGGTGCCACTCGTCGGCCGCAGCAGGTTCAGCAGGCACTTGATCGTCGTGGTCTTGCCGGCCCCGTTGCGCCCGAAGAAGCCATAGCAGCCGCCGGCGGGCACGCGCAGGTCGAGGCCGGCCACGGCGTCTGCGTGCTGGAAGCGCCGGACCAACTGGTCGATCGCGATGACGGGAGTGTCGTGTGTCATTTGGGGCCTGCCTTCTCGGCACGGTCGCGCTGTTGCTGGAACGCGTCGAAGCGATCGCCGGCCAGCCGGAGGAACTCCGCCTTGCCCACCTGGAGGTGATGCGCCTGCACGACCGCCTCATCCAGGTCCTGCGACAGCAGTTCGATGCGGTACTTCCTTGTTGAACGGCGAGTGGCTCGCGCGCAGGACCGAGCCCTTGCCGGCGACGGTTTCGATGATGCCCTGGCTTTCGAGCTCCGCGTACGCCTTCGCCACGGTGTTCCGGTTGACGCGGAGGGTTTCCGCCAGCGGCCGGATCGATGGCAGCGCCTCGCCCCGCTGGACCGCCCCCGATGCGGCGGCGGCCTTTACCTGGTCGACCACCTGCAGATACACGGGCTTGCCCGACTTGAAGTTGATCTGGATGCGCATGGCAAGAATTGACTGTCATAGGACAGTAGGACAGTTGGGCGGCGCATGTCAAGCGTTGCGGTGTAGTCGAGGCGATCTCGTGGCAGAAACTGCGGCCCGGTGCCCCGCGATTGTCGTCTTTCCGCCTGAATGCCGATGTCCCGCGGATTGCAGCAGGTTCGGGGCATGCCACTCTCCCTCCTCATCGCGGTGGCCGTCGCCGCTGGTATGGCTGCCGGCGTGTTCCTCGATCCGTCGTTCACGCCGGTGGTCCCGTGGGTCATCGTGGCGGCGGGGGGCACGGCGATCGCGGCGGCCTCTGCGGGCTGGCCGCGCACTCTCCGCGCCACCGCGGGTCTCGCGCTCGCCGGGGCGATGAGCCTTGTGGGAGCGGGGGCGCAGGACCGGGCGTGGCATCCGCCGGTGCGGACGTTGCTGGAACAGCGGATCGGCGGCTTCGACATCGATGGGGTCGACGCTGCCAGGCCTGACGCGCCCATCCTTGTGGAGGCGCGGCTGCTGGCCGATGCGTGGCCCACCGACGTCGGCGCCGCGATGCGCGTCGAGGTTGCGCGCGTGTGGCTCGGGCCGACACCGGAGCGCGCCCCGGGAGGCGTGTCGATCTCGGTGGGCGGCGCGCTCGCCGCGGAGCGCCTGGGCGACTGGCGGGCCGGCCGCGTGATCCGCGCGCCGGTGCTGCTGCGACGGCCGGCGCGGTACCTCGACGCGGGCGTGCCCGATGAAGAGCGGCTGCTGGCGCGGCGCGGCATCGCGCTCGTCGGCACGGTGAAAAGCGCCGCCCTCGTGGAAGTGGTGTCGCGGGGCGGCTGGATCGACGAGTGGGCCGGCGCGGCGCGCGCCGCGGTCCGCGCTTCGCTCCGGCGGCACGTCGGCGCGCGCGACCCGCAGTCGGGCGCGATTGCCACGGCGATCCTGATCGGGGACCGCGGCGCGCTGGACGAGGACGTCGAACGCCGGCTGCAGGAGGCGGGCACGTATCACGTGATCGCCATCTCCGGCGGCAACATCGCGATCCTCGCGGGACTCGTCCTGGGAATCCTCTGGTGGCTCGGTGCGCGCGGCCCCGCGGCCGCGGGCGTGGCCATCGCGGTGCTCGCCGCCTACGCCTTCATCGCGGGCGGCGGGGCGTCGGTGTTGCGCGCCACTTTGATGGCGGCCGCGTACCTCGGCCTCCGCGTGATCGATCAACGCACGTCCCCGGTGCATGCGATGGCGCTCACGGCGGCGGCGCTCCTCGTCATCTCGCCGCTCGTCATTACCGACGTCGGGTTCTGGCTCACCTTCGGGGCCACGGCCGCGATCGTGATCGGCGCGACGCGCACGGCGCTGCCGGCCGCGCCGTGGCTGCGCGCGCCGGCGGCCCTTGTTGCCGCGTCCGCCGCGGCGGAGACCGCGCTGCTACCGGTTGGGGCGCTCGTGTTCCAGCGCGTCACTGTCGCGGGCCTGCTGCTCAACCTGGCCGCGGTGCCCTGCATGGGCGTTGTGCAGGTGGCGGCGATGGTCACGGTCGGCGCGGACCTGGCGGGGGCGCCAGTCGTGGCGCGGCTGGCCGGCTGGGCGACGCACGTGTCGGCTGTTGGCCTCGTGGCGAGCGCGGGCCTCGTGGACCTGGCCCCGTGGACCACGTGGCGCGTGCCGTCACCATCGGCCCCGATTGTGGCGGCCTACTACCTCGCGCTGCTCCTGTGGGTCATGAATTCTCTTCACCACGAAGGTCACGAAGCGAGAAACCACGAAGCACCCGAGGATAAGCCGGTTGTTCTTCGAGTTCTTCGCGGTGCCTTTTCGCGTGCTTCGTGGTTGAGAATTCCGCCGTTGTCCGCCGTCGGCCTGCTCCTCTGGATCGCCCTCGCTCCGGCCACGCTCGTTCGCGTCCACGGGGATGGCCGGCTGCACCTGACGGCGATGGACGTCGGCCAGGGCGACGCGTTCCTGGTCACGTTTCCCAATGGCCGGACCCTCATGATCGACAGCGGCGGCGTCTCGCTCACCGGCAACTTCGACGTCGGCGACCGGGTCCTCGGCCCGGCGCTCCGGGCGCGAGGCATCGGGCGTCTGGACTACCTGGCCGTCACGCACGGCGACCCGGACCACATCGGCGGGGCCGTGGCGCTCGCGCGGGACTTCGCGCCGCTGGAGGTCTGGGCCGGGGTGCCGGTGGCCGGTCACGAGCCCACGGCCCGCCTGCGCGCCGCGGCGGAACGGGAGCGGGCGGGATGGCGCACGTGGCAACGTGGCGACCGTCTCGAGATTGGCGGGGTCGAGTTGCGCGCGCATCACCCGCCGCCGCCGGACTGGGAGCGGCAGCAGGTCCGAAACGACGATTCGCTGGTGATCGAGGCGCGGGTGGGACGCGTGTCTATCCTGCTGACCGGCGACATCGGCCGGGAAGCGGAGGAAGCGCTCATCCCGTCGCTCGACCTCCTGCCGCTGGTCGTCCTGAAGTCGCCGCATCACGGCAGCGGCACGTCGAGTTCCGCCGAGTTCATCAAGGCGGTGCGTCCCGCCATCGTGGTGATCAGCTGCGGTCGCGGCAACCCGTACGGCCACCCGGTGCCCTACGTCCTCGATCGCTACCGCGACGCGGGCGCCGAGGTGTTCCGGACGGACCAGGACGGACAGACGGAGATCGTCACGGACGGCCAGGCGCTCGAGCGTGCGGACGTTCACGGCGGCGCGACGCTTCGTGATCTCAAGACTAGCCACGAAGGGCACGAAGGGCACGAAGGCAGGAGTGCACAATGGCAATGACGACTTCACGTCACGACTCGCCGTTGCCGCCACCGAGCGAATCGTCAGCGCGGACCATTGGCTGCGCCATTTCGGTCCACGAAGCACTCGGCCCCGGGCTTCTCGAAGGGCATCTATCGTCGACGCGATGGCGATTGAACTTGAGTTCCGGGGGCTGGGCTTCGAGCGTGAGCGAGTCGTGCCCCTCTATTACCGGAACCGGCCTTTGCGGACGCAACGCCTCGACCTCGTCGTGCGAGGGAGCAGCTGCTCGTCGAGGTTGAAAGCCGTCGAGCGTCTCGAGCTCGGGTGCACCAGTCGCAAGTGATCTCGTACCTGAAAGCCAGCGGCCTGCGGGTAGGTCTATTGATGAACTTCCACTCGAACTTCCTGAAAGACGGCCTGAGACGATTCGTGATGTGAGGCGCTGTGAAAGCTAAGTCCTTCGTGTCCTTCGTGACCTTCGTGGCTGATTTGGCCTTCTGCCACTCCACCTCGAGTTCATCCAGGCTGCGGTCCTTCAGGCGCTGCCCGGCCGCGGTGACGCGGCGCTCCACTTCGTCGAACCGCCGCTGGAACTTGTCGTTGGCCACCCGCAACGCGGCTTCCGGCTCGATGCCCAGCTTGCGCGACAGGTTCGCCATCGCGAAGAAGAGATCGCCCAGTTCCTCTTCGGCCTCCTCCGACGACACGCCGCCCTCCGTCACCGCCTCGCGCAGCTCGCGAACCTCCTCCTCGATCTTGTCGAGGACGTCGCCGGCCCTCACCCAGTCGAAGCCCACCGTGGCGGCGCGCGAGCTGAGCTCGTAGGCGCGCAGCAGCGAGGGCATCGACCGCGGGACGCCGCTCAGCACCGTCTGCTCGTGCGCGGGCGCGTCGCCATCGGCGCGCTCGCGCGCCTTGATGTCCTCCCACCGCTCCTTGACCTCGCCCGGGGTGAGCGCGGGGGAGCCGTCGGCCTGGAACACGTGCGGGTGGCGCCGAATCAGTTTCTCCGTGATGGCCTGCACCGAGTCGGCGATCGAGAACCGGCCCTCTTCCTCGCAGATGCGCGCGAGGAACACGGCCTCGAAGAGGAAGTCGCCCAGCTCCTTCTCGAGCGCGTCGTAGTCCCCGCGGTCGAGCGCGTCGAGCAGCTCGTAGGTTTCCTCCAGCACGAACGGCCGCAGCGTGCGGACCGTCTGCTCGCGGTCCCACGGACAGCCCTCCGGCGATCGCAGCGTGCGCATGATGTCGACGAGTTGCTGGAAGCGGGCGCCGGCCTGGTCGCTCATGGCCGTATGCTAGCATTCGATCTTTGATGCAGGCGCGCGTCACGTTTCTGGGCACGGGCACGTCGCACGGCGTGCCGATGATTGGCTGCACGTGCGCCGTCTGCCTGTCCGCTGATCCGCGCGACCGTCGCACGCGCCCCTCGATCTACGTCGATGTCGAGGGCGGCCCCGCGATTCTCGTCGACACGTCCACCGACCTGCGCCACCAGGCGCTCGCCGCGGAGCGTCACGCGCGTCGACGCGATCCTCTTCACCCACAGCCACGCCGATCACGTCATGGGCCTGGACGATGTGCGGCGGTTCAACGCGCTGAGGAGCGGCGCCATTCCCGGCCTATGCGGACGCCCGCGACGTGCGCGGATCTCCGGCGGACCTTCTCCTACATCTTCGAGCCGCCGCAGGAGAAGGGCGGCGGCATCCCGAAGATCTCGCTGCACGACCGTTGACGGCCGGTTCAACGTCGGCGCCGTCGGCGTGCAGCCGATCCCGTTGTTCCACGGCTCGCGCGCCATTCTCGGCTATCGCTTCGGGAACTTCGCGTACCTGACGGACTGCAACCGCCTGCCCGACGAGGCCTGGCCGCTGCTCGCGGGCCTCGACGTGCTGGTGCTCGACGCGCTGCGCCACCGCAAGCACCCGACGCACTTCACCGTGGAGGAGTCGCTCGCGGTGGTCGAGCGCCTCGCGCCCCGGCAAACCTACTTCACCCACATCTGCCACGATCTGCCGCACGCGGCGACCAACGCGGCGCTGCCCGCGTCCGTGGCGCTCGCATATGATGGACAGCAGGTGACCATCGAGGCCGGCGCAGCGTGGACGTAATCCATTTCCCCGACGACCCGCGGCCCCTTCGCTGGCCGCACCCCGTGCTCGCGCTGGGCAACTTCGATGGCCTGCACCGCGGCCACGTCAAGATCGTCGAGCGCATCCAGCGCGGCGCGGCCGAGCGCGCCGGCACGAGCGTCGTCCTCACCTTCGATCCCCATCCCCCGCGCATCGTCCGGCCCGACAAGGCGCCGCCGCTGCTCATGACCAAGGCGCAGAAGCTCGAGGCGCTCGAGCGCGCCGGCGTGCAGGGCGTGGCCGTGGTCCGCTTCACACGCGAGATGTCGCAATGGGAGCCCGAGGCGTTCGTGAGGACCGTGCTGGTGGAGTGGCTGCGCGTGGCCGAGGTGTGGGTGGGCGCGGACTTCCTGTTCGGCCGCGACCGGACGGGCAACTTCACGCTGCTCAAGTCGCTCGGCGCGCAGCACGGCTTTCGCGCGGAGAAGATCGACCCGATCCGCTACAAGGACTTCATCGTGTCCAGCACCCGGATTCGCCGGCTGGTGAGCGAGGGCCGGGTGGATGAAGCCGGGGCGCTCCTCGGGCACCACTACGCCATCGACGGCATCGTCGTGGAAGGCGCGAAGCGGGGCCGGGAGATTGGGTTTCCCACGGCGAACCTGTCCACCGAGAACGAACTGATCCCGCCCCACGGCGTCTATGCCACGACCATGACCGGGTGGGGGGAGCGGTGTATCCGAGCGTGACGAACATCGGGACGAGGCCGACGTTCGGGGACGAAACGGCCGTGAGCATCGAGGCCCACGTGATGGGCCAGTCGATGGACCTGTATGGCCGGCAGGTGCGCCTGTCGTTCGTCCAGCGGCTCCGGGACGAGCGGAAATTCCCGGACCTCGAGGCCCTGCAGGACCAGATTGCCGCCGATGTTCGTCGCGCGGCCCGGTTGTTCGATAGACTATCGGTCTGAAATGACGCCCACCTCCTTCACCTTTCACCTTTCCGTCCCGCGGGACGCCCAGCTGACGGCCGTGGTCCGGGACCTGGCGGCGCACGCGGTGGCCTACACCAAGATGGACCCGGCAACGGGGAAGGCCTTCGTCGAACGCGTCGCCGCCGCCACCGCCAACGCGATGGCCGGCCCCGGCTCTTGCGCCGTGGATTTCCTCTGCGGTGACGGCGAGCTGCGCGTCGTCATCGGCGGCGACACCGTCCGCCAGCCCCTGACCGCCTGACGGCCATGCGTCTCTACAACACTCTCACCCGGCAGCAGGAAGCGTTTGCGCCCGTCCGCGACAACACGGTGCGCATGTACACGTGCGGCCTCACCGTCTACGCGCGCGGGCACATCGGCAACTTCCGCACGTTCGTGTGCGTGGACGTGTTGCGCCGCGCCCTGAAGTACGTCGGCGGCTGGCAGATGCGCCACGTGATGAACTTCACGGACGTCGACGACAAGACGATCGCCGGCGCCGAGCGCGAGAAGCTGCCGCTGCGCGAGTACACCGATCGCTACATCGCCGCGTTCCGCGAGGACGCCGCGGCGCTCGGCATCGAGCCGGTGGAGGAGACCCCGCGCGCCACCGACCCGGCCAACCTGCAGGCGATGGCCGACATGATCGGCCAGCTCGACGCCCGCGGTCACACCTATCGCAGCGACGGCTCGATCTACTTCAAGATTTCGACCCTGCCGGAATACGGCAAGCTGGCGCGCCTGGATCACTCGGGCATCCAGGCGGGCGCGCGCGTGGATTCCGACGAGTACGGCAAGGAAGACGCGCGCGACTTCGTGCTGTGGAAGGCCACCAAGCCCGGCGAGCCGACGTGGGACTGCGGCTGCGGCCCGGGCCGCCCCGGCTGGCACATCGAGTGCTCGGCGATGGCGCTGCGCCTGCTCGGCGAGCCGCCCATCGACATCCACACCGGCGGCATCGACCTCGTGTTCCCGCATCACGAGAACGAGATCGCGCAGAGCGAAGGCGCCACCGGCAAGCCGTTCTCGCGCTTCTGGGTCCACATCGAGCACCTGCTCGTGGACGACCAGAAGATGTCGAAGTCGCTCGGCAACGTCTACAGCGTGCAGGACGTGCTCGACGCGCGGGTTCCGCCTGTCGGCGCTGCGCTACCTGCTGCTGTCGGCGCACTATCGCAAGCAGCTCAATTTCACGTGGACGGGGATGGAGCAGGCGGAGGAAGCGCTCCGCCGCATCACCGACTTGCCTGGCCCGCGTGGAAGCGCCTGAAGGCCGGCGCGGCGCACCCCGGCCGTGGCCGCGCGCGTCAAGGACGCGGTGGACGCGTTCGACGCCGCGATGAACGACGACCTCAACACGGCCGCCGCGCTCGGCGAGCTCTTCGACCTCGTGCGCGCCATCAACACGGCCATCGACGCGAAGGCAGTGTCGCCAGGCCGACGCCGCGGCCGTGATGGCCGCGTTCGCGCACTTCGACCAGGTGCTCGGCGTGCTCTCGCTGCGCCGGGCCGAGGACGCGACGCCGCCCGGTGCCCGAGGCCGAGATCCTCGCCGCCATCGAGGCCCGCCAGGACGCCCGCCGCCGCCGCGACTTCGCGGAGGCCGACCGCATCCGCGAGGACCTGCTCGACAAGGGCGTGATCCTCGAAGACAGCCCGCAGGGCACGCGCTGGAAGCGGAAGTAGGCCCCTAGAGCCCCTAAGCCCCCAAGCCGACTATGATCAGTGGATGGACGCCCCACTGATCGAGACCGCCCTTCCCGGTCCCAAGGCCAAGGCCATCATCGAGCGCGACGGCAAGGTCGTCTCGCCCTCCTACACGCGCGGCTATCCGTTCGTCATGGCCCGCGGCGCCGGCGCCGTGGTCGAAGATGTCGACGGCAACCTGTTCCTCGACTGCGCCGCCGGCATCGCGGTGAACTCCACCGGCCACTCCCATCCCGCCGTGGTCGCGGCCATCGTCGATCAGGCGCAGAAGTTCCTGCACATGTCGGGCACGGACTTCTACTACGAGCCGCAGGTGCGCGCTGGCGGAAGCCTTCGACGACATCGCGCCGATCGCCGGCCCCACGCGGAGCTTCTTCTCGAACTCCGGCGCCGAGGCGAACGAGGCGGCCATGAAGCTGGCGCGCTACTCGACCAAGCGCCACGGCATCATCGCGTTCCTCGGCAGCTTCCACGGCCGCACGCTCGGCGTCGCTGTCGCTGACCGTCGAGCAAGGCGATCCAGCGGAAGGGCTTCGGCGCGCCCATGGCCGGCACGTACCACACGCCGTACGCGACGTGCTATCGCTGCCCGGTGGGCAAGCAGCCCGAGTCGTGCCAGGCGGAGTGCCTCGACTTCCTCGAAGATCAGGTGCTGGTGCACCTCGTGTCGCCGGACGAAGTCGCGGCCGTCGTCGTCGAGCCCATCCAGGGCGAGGGCGGCTACGTCGTCCCGGCCCCGCAGTTCCACCAGCGGCTGCGCGAGCTGACGAAGAAGCACGGCATCCTGCTCGATGATCGACGAAGTGCAGTCGGGCATGGGCCGCACCGGCAAGATGTTCGGCATCGAGCACTTCGGCGTGGAGCCCGACATCATCACCGCGGCCAAGGGCGTCGCCTCGGGCCTGCCGCTCGGCGTGACGACGGCGCGGGCGGACGTGATGACGTGGCCGCCCGGCGCGCACGCCAGCACGTTCGGCGGCAACCCGGTCTCGTGCGCGGCGGCCATGGCCACGATCAAGCTGCTGCGAGATTCGCTCATCAAGAACGCCGCCGAGGTCGGCGCGTACCTGATGGAGCGGCCTCAAGGAGCTGCAGAAGAAGCACGCCGATCATCGGCGACGTGCGCGGCAAGGGCCTGATGATCGGCATCGAACTGGTGCGCGATCGCGTCACCAAGGAACGGGCCACCACCGAGCGCGACAAGGTGGTGGACGCGTGCTTCGCCGCGGGCCTGCTCGTCCTCGGCGCCGGGCAAGAACGCGATCCGCCTCTCGCCGCCGCTGGTGCTGACCAAGGCCCAGGCGGACACGGCCGATCGGGATTATCGACAAGGCGATTGGGATGCTCCGGGCTTAGGGACTTAGGCGACTTAGGCCGTCTAAGCCCCTGAGGCGTCCGGCACTCCGTTTGCTCTGCACGGGGCCCATGACCTTCGCGCGGCAGCGGCTTGGGCGGTTTGGCGAGGACTCGCGCCTGCGCCGAGCTCGAACGCCTCGGGTATCAAATACTCACGCGGGGATATCGTTCCCGCTTCGGCGAACTCGACATCGTCTGCAAGGACGGTGACACGGTAGTATTTGTCGAAGTGAAGGCCCGCGTAGGTGGCAGCTTCGGCAATCCTGCCGAGGCGGTGACCTCGCAGAAACAGCGACGCCTGGTGGCGATGGCTGAAGACTACCTGGCGCGGCACGGCATCCACGACACGCCGTGCCGGTTCGATGTGGTGGCGGTCGAGTCCTCGTTCACGCCGCCGAAGCTCACGCACTACAAGGACGCATTCAGGCCCGGATGGTAACCACAGAGCTGAGGCGGGACCCGGTCACGGGCCGGTGGGTGCGTGATCGATCTGTTCGCCGCGTGACAGCGGCGCGACGAGTTCGAGCCTCGAGCCCCTGAGCCCGCTAAGCCGCTCCAAGCTCCGACGGCGCCCTGTCCGCTTTCTGCGAAGGCCACGAGGGCGAGGCCGGCGCCGAGGTGCTCGCGTGGCGGGACGGCGACGCCGGCGAACGGGCCCGGGTGGTCGGTGCGGGTGGTGCCCGAATGCGCGCCCGCTGCTGCGCATCGAAGGTCACAGCCGAGCGTCGCGTCGACGGCCTCTGCGAATCGCGCGACGGTCTGGGCGCGCACGAGGTGGTCATCGAGACGCCGGACCGATGCCGAGGGCCTCGAGGCCCTGCCGACGGAGCGGCTGTGGCGCGTGCTGTGGGCGTGGCGGACGCGGCTGCGGGATCTGCAAGCGCGACCGGCGGTTTGCGAGCGCCGTGGTCTTCAAGAACCATGGCCGGGCCGCCGGCGCGCTGATGGCGCACGCGCACTCGCAGGTCGTGGCCTATCCGTTCGTGCCGCCGGCCCTCGACGAGCGAGCTCGAGGCGCGGCGTCCCATCACGCCGCGACCGGGCAGTGCATGTTACTGCGACGTCATCGGCGCAGGACCTGCGCGAGCCGGCGTCCGGGTCGTCCAGGACGCGCGGCGAGTCGTGGCCCTCGCGCCCTATGCGTCGCGCGTGCCGTTCGAGACGTGGCTGCTGCCGCGGGCGCACGGGGCGCGGTTCGAGGAGGCGAGCGACGCGACGCCTCGACGGCGCTGGCGCGGCGCGCTGCGCGAGGTGCTGGCGGGGATCAACTGGGCGCTCGAGCGTCCGGCCTATAACCTGGTGCTGCACACCGGTCCCTTCGACGGCGCGGCGGACGGCAGCTTCCACTGGCACCTCGAAATCGTGCCCGCGGGTCACCCGGATCGGCGGTTTGGAGTGGGGGAGCGGCACCGTGCGCCCGGAAGCCCGGTGTGGCGCCGGAGGAGGCCGCAGCGGTGTTGCGAGCGCGGCTAATCCGTCTGATACACTTCTGTGTTTCGGTTCGCGAGCGGGAATAACTCAGTGGTAGAGTGCGACCTTGCCAAGGTCGAAGTCGCGGGTTCGAATCCCGTTTCCCGCTCCAGTTTTCTTCCCGCCTTTCGCGAAGCCCAGACAGAACGGCGCCGTCGCCAAGTGGTAAGGCAGAGGTCTGCAAAACCTCCATCCCCGGTTCAAATCCGGGCGGCGCCTCCAATTTTCACCGGTCCATTCCGGGGACATGGGTAACAGTTCATTCCGGAGACATGGGTAACACTTTCGGGCCGAAGGGATTCTCGATCGGCTCGAGTCGGCAGGTCTCATCGTCGAAGTAGCCCAAATCGTAATCCATGAAGCTGACCAGCCAGATGTGCTCGCTCGACCTGGTGACGCCGACGTTCTGGCCCGCAAACACCTGGCTGAGATTGATCTTCCGCCGCTTGTAGCAAATCCGCCCGCAGCGGGTCACGTGGCCGTCCAGTCGTGGAGCGGGATAGTCGAGCTCGGCCAGGCCCGCGATAGGGCGCGCGGCGACGGGGTGTAGACCTCGGCCGGGCACCTTCATGCCGAGGGCCTGGTGGGGCCGCTCGTGGTTGTAGCGGTGCGATGAAGGTGTCGAAGCGCGCCTGCTGCTGGAGGGACGTTGGCCGCGGCGGGCTTGGTCGCTTCCGTCTTCAGCGTCAGATGCATCCGCTCGTGGCGCCCGTTCTGCTCGGGATGCCCGGGCTTGATGCGCTCGATCTGGATGCCCAGTCGCAGCCACCACACCGCGAGCTTGCTCAGGCCGTAGAGCGCATGGGCCGAGGCAAACGGCACGCCGTTGTCGGTGCGGATCGCCGCGGCAGCCCAAAGTCCTTGAAACGCGCGCTCGAAGACGGCGAAGGCATACCGCTCCTGCGTCGTCGAGAGGGCCTCGCAGGTCAGTAGATACGGCTGGCGAAATCGGTGATGGTCAGCGGATAGCAGTAGCGCCGGTTGGCGAGCATGAATTCGCCCTTGTAGTCGGCACACCACAGCGCGTTCGGGCTCGATCGGGCCGCGAGAGCGCCGTGCCCTGCGCCCGGGCGCGGCGCCGGCGCGCCGACGGTTCACCAGCCCATGGCGATCGAGGACGGCGTGCACCGTGCTGATCGCCGGGCACTGCACGCCGGCGCACCGCCGCCGCAGCCGCTCCCGGATCTTCGGCGCGCCCCAGCTCGGATACTCCCGCTTCAGCCGCACGATCAGCTTCTCGATGGCCATCGGCAGCTGTTGGCGTGCCGCTAGCGGCCGCCGGCTGCGGTCGGTGAGGCCGTCGACCCCGCAGCCCTTGTACCGGTGGTAGATCTTGTAGCCGGTCTTCCGCGAGATCCCGAACTCGGCGCACAGCGGCCGCCATCTTCTCGCCGTCGAGCAGCCGGGCGATGAACCGGAGCGCTCGTCCATGACGTGACACTCCTTCCACGGCATGCCCCCTCCTGTGAAGGGGCTAAAGTGTCACCCATGTCTCCGGAATAAAGTGTTACCCCTGTCTCAGGAAGGACAACCTAAAGAAACTCAGTCGTCCTATCGGCTGCCCTTGAGGCCGAGAAACAGCTCGAGGCCCTGATCGATCGCCGTGAGTTCGCTGGACGACACCTGCCCAAAGATCCGGCGGATGCGGCGCTTGTCGATGGAACGCAGGTGATCGACGAGCGCGTACGAGGTCTTTGTCAGACCGCTCGAACCTGGCGCCAGCGCGGGTACAGCGCTCCTTCGCCGGCAGTTCCGGTAACGGGGACCACGGCGATGAGCGGGAATCGTTGATCGGCATTCACCGTTGGATCGCTCACCGCGACACACGGCCGGACGCCACGCTGCTCATGGCCGATGGTCGGATCGAGTTCCACCATGACCACGGTTCCTCGATCGAGCGTCACGCCGATTCCTTGATCCACCCTTGCCCCTCGACCCAGCGAACAGGCGTGCCGGCGCTCGCGTCGACGAGCGTTTCATCGCCTGGCAGATCGGAGACCCAGTCGTTCAGGTTCACGTCGACGAGTTCGGTCGTCTCGGGATGGGGATTCTGGACGGACTGCAGAAGGGAGTCCCGACGACGCTGAGCCAATTCATGCTCGATGGCCTCGGCGATGAACCGGCTTCGATTCCGTTCCAGTTGATCGATCTTCTCCACGAGATCGGCCGGTAGATGTGACGGTCACACGCTCCATAGTTGGCATGTTAACAGTATGACCTAAAATATGATCATACTCAAGTGGCCGGCCAGAGCAGGGTATTCGCTGGAGAATTTCGGGCGAGCCCGGCGATCGAGATTCATCTCAGCAACGGCTAGGCAACCGGGCCCATAGAGTTGAATTTATGGCGGACGAAGCGAATTCAAGCAAGCAGCGGCTGCGAGAGGTTCTGCACAGAGGCTTTGAATCCAAGGACCTCGACTACAAAGCTGCGTGTGCTTGGGCCGAGGCCGACAAGGCCTCTTGCTGCGCCATTGTGAAAGACATTCTGGCGATGGCCAACACGCTTGGCGGCTATCTAGTGATCGGTGTCTCAGAGTCAAACGACCGCTTCGTGTGGGAAGGGCTAACGTCGGATCAGGTTCAGTCTTTCGAGACGACTCGCTTGAACCGTTTTCTGCAGAACTACGCCGATCCGCCAATTAACACCCGTTTGATCAGGTTGGAGGATGACAGTAGGTCGTTCGTAATTATCGAGGTGCCGCGATTTCCGGACACGCCTCACCTCTGCCAGCGCGATTACCCTGGCGCACTCGCCGCAGGGGCGTTGTAAGTTCGGACGGCGAGCAAATGAGAGTGCGCCAGTTCGCGCATCTGCAGACTTTCGGATCGTTCTTGAACAGGCCGTTCGCAATCGCAGCGACGCGCTGATCGAGACGATGCGATCAATTCTGGAGGGCCGTGTCAGCGCGAATGTCTCCCCAGACCTTCAGTTTGAGAATCAGAGAGGACAAGCCCGCTCTCGCTATTCCGAAGTCGATCCGTATCCGCAGCGCGGGTATACCGGCTATCGCGAAACATCGTTCAGACCGGGACGGTTCGATCCCGAGCGGTTCAGCCTTGAGCAGCTGCGAACCGCGGCTCACCGAGGGCACGTTGATTTTCGAGGTTGGCCCTTCCTGTTCATCAGTGAGCGCCGACAGGACGTTACTTACTCCTTCCAGGACGGCTTGGAGAGCCTGATTGCGTTTGTGGATTTTGGGCAGAATGAGCGAGCAGATTTTTGGCGTTTTTACCAGTCGGGATTCTTCTTTCACCGAACCCTGATGCGCGAAGAGTCTGCGCAGCATCGGACGGGCGGCAAACCTGTGATCTATTTGTGGGAAACGGTTGTCCACTCTACAGAGGCAATCGTCGCCATGACGCGGCTGTATGACGGGTTGCTGGAAGACGTTGATGCGCTCACGCTCGACCTGCGCATACTCGGATCGAATGGTCGAAGGTTAACAAGCGACGAAACCTTCAACCGACTTCTATTTGGTGAGCACATCGCGCGAATTCCGGAAGTAACCGTCGCGCGAACTCTCTCGCTGGCGGAGTGGCGCGCAGGGATTGTCGACCACGCGGTCGAGATTTCGAAGCAGGTGTTTCTTCGCTTCAATTGGGACGCGCCAGATGTCGCTCAATCGGCAAGGATCGCGAAGAACCTGCTTGAGCGCCGACTGTAGTCGGGCCGAGAGCGTCCTGACGAGACGTAGTCTTCAGTCCGCCTGGCCTTTATGGTCACATTAAAGTTCTACGGCGATGAAAGCGCCGACGCGACGAGCAGCCGAGTGTTCTCGGTGGGCGGCGTTCTCGGTACCAATGACGAGTGGGCTGCGGCCATGGGTCTCTGGCTGCGTCGGACTCGCGGTCTTCCGTTTCATGCAAACAAATGCGAATCACAGTTTGCGAAAACCGATCGCGAGAAGCACGATGAGAACCTCAAGCTGTACCGAGATCTGACGGTTATCCTCGCTGAGAGCCATCTTGTCGGAATCGCCGTTTCGCTCGACATCAAGAGCCGCGACGAATGCCTACCCGGTATTCAGAAGGACTTCGGCTACTACAAGTGCCTCACCGATGTTCTGCTAAACCTGGGTCAGATCACCAAGGACTTTAACGCGGATCCTAACGAGGTGGATGACGCAAGAGTCGAGTTCACGTTTGCCTCAAGAGTCGAGAGCGATGGGACAGCCGGGGCGATCTACGGAATGTTTCGGACGCTTCCCGACTGGGTAGACGCCTCGATCTTCCATACCGAAGCGTCTTTCGAAGCCGCAGCAAAGGAGCCTCGATTGGAGCTTGCTGACTTGCTGGCCCGAGAGGCGATGAAGGAGGTCGAAAGGAAGCTCACTCAATCAGCCCGGCCTCAACGGAGGTCGTTTCAGGCGCTCGATAAGACCGGCAAGTTCATTTGGATCGAGCGAGACAGAGCCTATTGCGAGCGATGGCGTGACCAAGTGAATTCTGACCAAGGAAGAGCCGACCTTGAGGATTACAAGAAGTGGCTTACGGATACCAAGCGAGTGCAGAATGGGCAACCGCACGACAACATGACAAATCGAGCGTTGTTCTACGGTTGGCTGGAGAAGCGAGACGCGGTTGCCAAGGCGCAGCCACGCTAGTCCATCACGACTAGCGCTAAGCGCTCCTGAGGCGAAAGGCGAGGTTCAGGGCGACCGAGGCCTCTGATTTCGGCTGAGACTTGGCGTGGCGCCGCAGGGGTGGTTGAGCCCGGGGCTTTGGGCCCGGTTTCGCCGAGCTCGCGCGAGTGTCGAGGATGGCAGCGAACCATGTTGCAAAACACGCTTCAGGACTTGAGCTGTTTCTTGACGGAGCCATCCAGTGCTGTGCCAAGGTCACGCGAGAGTGCGTCTCTTACTGGGCTTCCACGCGTCCCTGGCAGATGGCACGCTACCCGCCGAGGAATATCGATTTGTGACGCTGGCTGGCGAGCGTGATTTCTTCATCGACTCACGAACAAATCCCACGCTGCGGCCGATCTTGGAAGCGCTTCCCAATGAGGCACTGGAGAGACTGACCAGTGTATGTCGCGTGTCGGCACCAATCGCAACCGCCAGACACGTTTCGCACGATTTGATCGCGCACGGGCGCTAGCCCGCCGGAAACGTTCCCGGCACGAGCATCCGCGTCCACGCCCGCGGGTTGCGAATGCCGTGCGCCGTCATCCACGCATCGGCTTCCTCCATCTTGCCAGCACGGCCCATTTCACCCAGGCGCCGGCGCGCCGCGGCCAGGTGCAACGGCATGTCCGCCACCTCGAGCCGGCCCACAGCTTCATCCATCAGCTGCGATGCCCGATTGAGGCTGCCCGCGGTCGCCTCGATGCCGGCGGCCGCCAACGTCGCGATCGGCAAGGCATGCCGGGAATCGATGCGGCGCAGCTTGCCGACGGCCTGCTCCGCGTCGTGCAGGAACGCGCCACGTCGCGCCGGGTCTCCGGCCGCGGCGGAGATTGCCGCGCGGGCGCGGAACGACCACGACTCGATGCGGATGCGCTCCACGCGGAGCAGCAGCGACCCGGCGAGCGCCGCCCAGCTGCGTTCGACGGCCGCCCAGGCGTCGGCGCCGGCATCCGCGTACACCGCGATCTCCACCAGCGCGTGCAACTCGAAGTAATGCTGCGCGGTGAACCCCTTTCGCGACCACACCGCGATCCCTTGCCGCACCTCCTCCTTCGCGCCCGCCACATCGTCCGCCGCCAGGCTGGCGAGATACGACAACCGCGTGCGGAGGTTGGCCACCGCATTCAGGTCGTCGCGCTCGCGGGCTTCCTGCAGCAGGAAGGGCAGCCGGCGCGATAGCTCGCCTATTTCACCGAGGTAGCTGAGCGAGAGGAGCAAGTACAGGTGCGTGGCGGCCAGCTCCCAGCCGACGCCGGTGCAGCGTTCGTCGAGAATCTGTTCGGCCCGCTCGCACAACTCGAGCGCCGTTCGCCACTCGCCCTGCAGATTGGCCGCGGTCCCCCGCGTGAGGCTGACGAGGCCGAGCGCCTGCGGATGGTTGACGCGTTCGGCGAGCGCCTGCGCCATTTCACCCAGGCGTCGCGATCGCTCGCGGGCCCGGCGGCCGCCCGGCACGACGGCGTAGGCCACCTCCATGCCGAACGCCCGGGCGATGCGGTACGGTTCCCCGGCGTTCAACGCCAGCAGCAGGTGCCGGCCCTGGAAATCAGCGCCACGGATGTTGTCGACGATCCCCAGCCCCATGGCCACGGACCAGCACGTGTCGATCCGCACCAACTCGTCCGGGGAAATCTCTTCGAGCGCGCGCTCGACGAACTCAAGGCCGCGCAGGCGGATCTTCAAGCGCTGCCAGAGCATCGACAGCAGGGCGCGGCGTGGCGACTTCGCCAGCGACATGCCGATCGCGGCCAGCACGCTCCGGATGGTCTCGAACCCGTCGTCGATCTGGCCGCTGCGCAGTTGTTGCTCCGCGGCGCGCCGCCGCAACTCGAGTTGGCTGCGCGAATCGCCGTCCCTGGCCGCGGCCAGATAGGCGGCCGCCGCCTGCCCACCGCGGCCGGCGCTGGCCCGCGCGTCGCCGAGCTTGATCTCGATGCCGCGCTGCTGGTCGCGCGCCATCGACGGGTCGAGGTCGAGCGCCAGGCGGTAGAGGCGCGCCGCGCGATCGAAGGCAAGCGCGTCGGCGGCGCGGTCGGCGGCGGTCACCGAGTAGCCGGCGGCGCGGACGTGGTCACCGGCGCCCTGGAAGTGCACGGCGAGCACTTCCGGATCCGGATTGTCGAGGTCCACCAGGGCTTCGGCGAGCACGCGATGGTGATCGCGCAACTGATCCGCGGGCAGATGGGCGACCACCGTCTCCCGAATGCGATCGTGGTAGGTCTCGAGCTCCTCGCGCTCGTCCATCACGCGCGTGCGCGACAAGCGTTGCGCGCGCAGCAGCGAGACGACTTCCATCTCGCCGGACTGGATGCCGGCGGCCTGGCTCGCCAGCTCGCGGTCGAGGGGTTGGCCGAAGACCGCCAGCACCTCGAGCAGGCGGCGCGGCGCCGCCGGCAACGCCTTGACGCGATCGTAGATCACCTCGTCCAGCGTAGGCTCGACGCTCTGCGTGTCGCGGGGCCGCGCATACCGCACGAGCTCGTTGATGAGGAACGGGTTGCCGCCGGATTCATGGTGGACGGCTTCGGCATCCACGCCCGTCGCCACGCCACGGGAGTGCAGGAGGGCGGCGAGCTCCATCGACTCCTCGGGCGTCAGTTCGCCGACGGCGATGTGCCTGATGTCATGGCCGGCGGCCAGGTCCGGGTTCGGCAGCAGGCGGCGCAGCGCGGGGCTGCTGGTCGCCTCTTCTTCGCGGTAGGCCGCAATCAGCAGCAATGCCGGCGCGTCTGGCTGCCGCAACAACTCCGCCAGCAGCGCGGCGCTATCCTCGTCGCCCCACTGGAGGTCGTCGATGAACAGGACGACCGAGTATTGGTCCGCGAGGCGCGTGAGCAGCTCGCGAAAAGCCGCGAACGCCCGCCGGCGCAGTTCGAGGGCGTCCGGGATCTCGAGCACGCGGTGTTTCGCACTGACGACGGCATCGACACGGCGAAGGACGGGAAACACCCGCGCGAGCGCCAGGATGTCGCGCGGCAGTATCTCCTTGACCTGCGCCCGAGGCAGGCCGCGCAGGTACTCGCTCAGTGCATCGACGATGCTGTCGAGCGCCTTGTAGGGGACCGACTCGCGTTCGAAGCAACGGCCCGACAGCGTTACGACCTGGCCGTGCCTCCCGGGCAGCGATTGCAGGAATCCTCGCACGAGCGCCGTCTTGCCCATCCCCGAGCTGCCGTGCACGTAGACGGTCACCGAGTGTCCGGCGCGCGCCGCCAGGTAGGCCTGTTCGAGCGCCTCGAGATGCGGAGCCCGCCCGACGAGCGAGACTCGTGGCGGCGGCGTGGCCAGCATCACCGGAGGGAGCGAGCCGGGTGTCGAGCGACGCATCAGTCCGGCCGCCGCTTCGAGTCGCCGCGCGGGCTCTCGCGACAGCAGTCCGCGGCAGAGTTGGTCAAGATGCCCGGGCACGGACGGTATGAGGGCTCTGGGCGATGGCGCGTCGAGACTGCTCTTCGCCTGCAAGACCTCGAACAGGCGGCCGGTGAAGGGCAGCGTTCCGGTCAGCACCTCGAACAGCATGACGCCGACGCTGTACCAGTCGTCGGCCGGGGTGAACGGCGCCCCGGGTTCTCCGAGCGGCGCCATGTAGGCCGGCGTGCCGCTGATTTCGCCGGAGCCCGCCGTGGATCCCAGCTCGGTGACCAGGGAGAAATCGAGGAGCACCACGCGGCCCTCGTCGGATACCAGCACGTTGGAAGGCTTGATGTCGCGGTGCAGGCGGCCTTCGCCATGCAGGTAGGTCAGTCCCTCCGACAGTTGGTGCAGTGCTCGCTCGAGCCGCGCGATGTGCGCCGGAGTCAGGGACGGCCGCAGCGGCCGTGGGGCAATCACGACGTCGGCGCCGGTCTCGCGATCGCTCGTGGCGAGCGTCTCGGCGGCCGCGACCCGGGCCGCGTCATTCACGTAGCCGATGAAGTCATCACCCTTGATGAGCTCCATCGAGATGAACCACTTCTCGTCTTCCGTCAGCAGCTCGTGCAACGACACGAGGTTGGGGTGCGACAGATCGGCGAGGGCTCGGAACTCCCGTTTGAGCCCGAGCAGGCTTGCCGGATCGGTGCGGTGGAGGACCTTGAGCGCCACACGCGTGCGGCGCTGGCGGTCGTAGGTCTGATAGACCGTCCCGAACCCGCCGGAGCCAAGGCAGCGCTCGACCGCGAAGCGGGCGGTGCCGGTGAACGTCCGCTCGTCGGGGGCCATCAGGACGCCCGCGGCTCGAGCTCGGTCAGCGCCGGCGCCGGATGACCGGGCCAGTCTCCGCGGGCCGCAATTCGCGAGAGGCCGGCGTGGGCGAGCGCGAGCTGATATCGCTGGTAGATGCGATTCGCCCTGGCGCTCATGGCCACGGTCACGGCGCCGTTGCGGATCCGCCGCGCCACACGCCGCGCCGTTCGCAGGGGGTGGTAACTGCGGCGCATGCAGGCCGCCAGCGCGATCTCCACTTCGTCAGGGCTGATGCGGCGAGGCCGGTACACGAGATGCGCGCCGTCGCTGCCGTCGAGCAGATCGCCCGGCAGCAGGCGGCCCGCCTCGCTCAACTCGCGCCTGAAGGGCGTGCCTTCGATCGGTACGGCGAGGGAATACACCGGAATATCGACGTCCACTTCGTCGATGAGGTCCGGCAGCGCGCGCAGATACTCGGGCGTGTCGCCGTCGAGGCCGACGAGGAAGATGCTCATCACGACCATGCCGTTGTCGTGGAGGAGCCTGATGCGCTCCCGGGTACTGGTGCACCTTGTTGTGCTTCTTGTTAGACGAGCGCAGGCTCTCTTGCGCCAGGCTTTCGAGGCCGATGTAGACGTAGCGGCACCCCGACCGTCCCATCAGGCGCGCCGACTCCGGCGTGATGGTGTCGATCGAGGTCTGCGTCGACCAGAACCTCCTGAGCGGCACCAGCGCTTCGCACAGCTCGCGAAAGTACCGCCGATCGGCGCCGAGGTTGTTGTCCCAGAAATTCACGATCTTCCGCTGCCGCCAGGACCAGGAAGACGGGACCATCTGGATGTCGCGGATCACGTGCGGGATGGGCCGGTGCCGGTACGGGTTGCGAATCGCCGACAACACGCAGAACGAGCAGGTGAATGGGCATCCACGCGTAGCTTCGTAGCCCATCGGCACGGTGAACGACGTTTCGACGAGCTCGTAGCGTGGGGGCGGAATCTCCGCGAGGTCCGCCGGATGCGCGGCGAGATAGAGCGGCTTGAGACGGCGGCGCCGCAGATCGTCCAGCAACGCCGGCAACACGGGCTCGGCCTCGCCCACGACCACGGTGATGCCGTCGGTGGCGAAGTATTCAGGGTTCAGGGTCGGGTACAAGCCGCCGACGATCACGGGAACGCCGCGGCGGCGAAACGCCCGCGCGACGTCGCGTGCATGCGGCGCGCAGAAATCCATCGTGGACAGGAACACGACGTCGACATCCATGTCGAGATCGACATCGCGCGCCATCTCGTGGATGACCTCGACCTGCCAGTCGCGGGGCAGGAGCGACGCGAGGTGAATCGCGGCATACGGCGCGGCCGCGCGGTCGAACGCCAGGTCCCTGGGAACTGCCGGAGTCGATGCGCGGCCGTTCCAGGAGGGGAAGTGCTTGGGCCGCCAGGCGAGGATCACCGCTGCGCGCACACGCCGCCTCCTTTGGGGGTAAGGAACGAGCGGCCCTGATTATACGCGTGGGCTAGAAGAACCACCTCACCCCGAACCATCCGCAAAGGGAGAGGCCGATTCCGTAAAGAAACCGACCTACCGTTTCCCCCGACACGGTGACGCCACAGCGCGCGAAGACGTCGGAAATGAAGCCGCTATCGGGTGGCATGATGGGCAGGCCCTCGCGGGCACGGGCCTCGTTTTCCGCCAGCGTCACGGGGCAGCCGCCCCAGGACTTCCACAAGCCGAAGGCCGAGATGACGACGGCGATGACGTAGGGACGCGTCCACGTCCAGAACAGCGACGCCGGCAACGCCATGAAGAACAGGATCAGGCCCTGCAGGAAATGCAGCAGGCGAGCGAAGCGGGACGAGCGATAGAAGTGCGCAGTTTGCCGGGCCGGCGGCACCCCGGCCAGGGCGGTGACGACGAGGGTCGAGAGCAGGACGGGTACCAGGAGCGCGGGTGGCGGCGCGGCGTTCGCGCGGCCGGTCGCCGGCCACCACGCCAGCAACGCGGCCACCCCGGAGCCGCCGCCGATCCAGATGGCCTTCCAGTCGAGCACCGCTGCCGCCGTCATCGAGGCAAACAGCGTGGCCACGCGAATGCCCAGCAGGGCGCCGATGGCGACGACGACGTCAGGTGGGAGCCAGCGCTTGAACGTGTGCCAGAACATGCCGGCGACGAGAAATCCGAGCGCGGCGGAGTAGATCACCGCGGCGGCAGTGCTCAGCCAGGGGCGCGCGGCCGGAGGCATGGTGCGGGGAGGATAGCGAATCCCGGACGGAACGACAACGGGCGGAAGCGCGACGGCACGGGCGGTCCCCGCCGCCGGTCAAACGCGGTCGTGCGCGCGCGTGACGCGGTTGGAAAGCGCTCGCGCCACCGCGTACGGCGTCCCGATGAGCACCGGCCCCACCACCAGGGCGGCGCCGGGATACGAGATGCCGAGGATCAGCCATTGGGTCACCGAGTCCAGGAGGATGCCCATCAACAGGAGGTTCGCGATCGTCGCGAGGCCGGTCCTCGCGAACTCTCGACGGTGTTCCCGATGAAAGAGCAGGCTGTAGAGATACGCCGGCCGGCCCGCCCGCGCGTCGGCCACGCCACTCCGGACGCCGAGGAGGGTCGCCATCAGGGGCTGCAGGATGAAGCGGAAGCGCCCCGGGCCATTGAGTCGCTTGGGGATGTCCTCGAGGAAGGCGCGCGAGAAGAGGTAAATTCCCCCGTCTCGGTGGAAGGCGTCGGTGAGCGCCCCGGGCACCGACAGCGCGAGCACGAGTAGCGTGAGGCCCGCGAGGATGACGGTGACGTGTCGGCCCTTCATGGTGGCGAGAGGCAAGTATAAGTGCGGCCGGCTGACCGACTGAAGACGGGCGTGAGGACCGACCTCACGCCCGTGGTGGGGCCGCGCTCTTGCCGCGCGAGGGCACGCAGTGCGCTTACTTCACTTGAAGTGTTTCGATGTACTTCACGAGGTTCGCGGTCCGAAGCGTCGCCATGCCATCGCTGGCGCTGACCGAGCGGAATACGGGTCCCCACATCGGCATGTCCGCGGTGCCATGGGCAGGTTCCGACTTGCCCTTGCCGAGAATGGTGTTCTCGACGGCCGTGGCTTCGAACTTGCCGCCGCTCTTCTTCGCGAGCATCGTCAGGTCTGTCGCGGGCATCTTGAGCGCAGCCTCGGCCGGCCCCTTGCCCTTGCCGTCCTTGCCGTGGCACACGGCGCAGTACGCGTTGTAGGTGTCCACGCCGGCGACCGATTCGATGGGCTTGGCCGTCTCGCGCTTGATCGTCGTTTGCGCCGCACTCAGGGCCGGCACGGCGAGCGCCAGCGTGAGGGCGGCGAGGGTGGAAATCAGATGACCTTTCATGAGTCCTCCTGCGTGGCGGGGTCCCGGCGTGGCTGCCGCCGGCCCCGCCTGAGACCGGGAGTGGCAGCGAAGAAGAGTCGGAGCATACCGAACCAGAAAGTCGGGGCTGCAATTCCCGCGCCGACGCCCGTCGCCGAAAAGACCGCCCCATGGGGGTCCAGGCGACCCAAACCGCCGAGATTCCGCCGGTGCGCCGCCAACTTCTCCGGCCAGAGGCCCGCCTCGGTTCTGTTACGCTTCGGCTGTGCCGGCCTCCCAACGCCACCCGAGCGGACAATGACGGTCCGCCTCACTCCCCCTGTCGATCCGGATGAATCGCGCCCGGCCGAATTCCCGATCGTGGGGATCGGCGCGTCGGCCGGGGGGCTTGCGGCCTTTGACGTGTTCTTCTCGGCGATGCCTGCCGGCGCCGACCCCGGGATGGCCTTCGTGCTCGTCCAGCACCTGGCGCCCGACCACAAGAGCATCCTCTCCGACCTCGTCCGGCGCTACACCACGATGAAGGTGTTCGAGGTCGAGGAAGGCATGCGGGTCCAGCCCAATTGCGTGTACATCATCCCGCCGAACCGGGACATGGCCGTCATCAACGGCATCCTGCAGCTGCTGGAACCGGCCGCGCCGCGCGGGCTTCGGCTTGCCATCGACTTCTTCTTCCGGTCGCTGGCCGAGGATCAGCACGAACGCGCCATCTGCATCGTGCTCTCCGGCACGGGGAGCGACGGCACGTTCGGCGCCCGGTCGGTCAAGGGCGGTGGGGGAATGGTCATGGCGCAGGCCCCCGAATCGGCCGAATACGACGGCATGCCGCGCAGTGTCATCGCCACGGGCCTGGTCGACTACGTCCTGCCGCCGTCCGACATGCCCGCGCAGTTGCTGGCCTTTGCCTCGCACCACTATCGCGGGGCGGCCGCTCCGGCGACAGCGCTGCCGTCTCGGGCGGACAACGACGTGAAGAAGATCCTCGTGCTGCTCCGCGCCCAGACCGGCCACGATTTTTCGGAATACAAGCAGAGCACCGTCATCCGGCGGATCGAGCGGCGCATGGCGGTGCACCAGATCGAAGAACTGGCCGACTACGTGCGCTACCTGCAGGACGTCCCGGCCGAAGCCGACGCGCTCTTCGGCGACCTGTTGATTGGTGTCACCAGTTTCTTCCGCGACCCGGACGCCTTTGCGGCGCTCGAGAAGCAGGTGATCGCGCACCTCTTCGACCACGCGCCCGCGGGCTCGACGATCCGCGTGTGGACGACGGGCTGCTCGACCGGTGAGGAGGCGTATTCGATCGCGATCCTGCTGCAGGAGCGTCTCGAGGCCCTGAAGCAGAGCTTCAAGGTGCAGTGCTTCGCCACCGACATCGATCACCGCGCCATCGACATCGCGCGCGCCGGCGTGTACTCCGCCAACATCGCCGCCGACGTCTCTCCGGAACGCCTCGCGCGCTTCTTCGTCCACGACGCGTCCACGGCCACCTATCGGGTGCACAAGCACCTGCGCGACATGATGGTGTTCTCGGAGCAGGACGTGATCAAGGATCCGCCCTTCTCCAGGCTCGACCTGATCAGCTGCCGCAACATGCTGATCTACATGGGGCCGGAGTTGCAGCAGAAGCTGTTCCCGCTGTTTCACTACGCGTTGAACCCGGATGGGGTCCTGTTCCTGGGCGCGTCGGAATCGGTGAGTGAAGTCGGTGACCTCTTCACCGGTGATCGATCGCAAGGCCAAGCTGTACCGGCGTAAGGAGCTCGCGCTCGGCGCGGACCGGGGCGCGGTCGGCGGCTTCCGGGCGCCCGCGCAGCATGCCCTCGCACGCCGGCCGGCCATGAGCCCGCGGGGCGGTGCGCGCGCCCAGCTGCGGGATCTGACCGAGCGGGCCCTGCTGAAGCAGGACCACGTCGGCGCGCTCGTCAACGAGCGGGGAGACATCCAGTATCTCCATGGGCGAAGCGGTCAGTACCTGGAACCGGCGCCTGGCGAGGCCGCCATGAACATCCTGAAGATGGCGCGCGAGGGCCTGCGGCGCGAATTGACCACGGCCCTGCATGCCGCCGTCGCCAACAAGACGGTGGTGCGTCGGGCGAGCCTGCGCGTGAAGACCAACGGCGACTTCAGCACCGTGAGCCTGACGATTCGGCCGGTCGAGGCCGCGCCCGGCCTCCGCGACAGGGCCAGACCTCTTCGTCGTGATCCTGGAAGACGTGCCGGCGTCGGAACCTGTCCCGGCTCCCGCCGGTCGCGGCCGTCGAGGTCGCCACGCCCGCGCCCGCCGCGGCGTCCGACCCGCACATCGCCGCGTTGACGCGGGAACTCCGGGCCAAAGAGGACTACCTGCAGACCACCAACGAGGAGCTTGAAAGCTCCAACGAGGAGCTGAAGTCGGCCAACGAAGAGATGCAGTCGGTCAACGAGGAACTCCAGTCGGCCAACGAGGAGTTGGAGACCTCGAAGGAGGAATTGCAGTCGGTCAACGAGGAGCTCGCCACCGTCAACGCGGAGCTGCAGACCAAGGTGGTCGATCTGTCTCGCGCCAACAACGACATGAACAACCTGTTGGCCGGGACGGGCATGGGCACGGTGTTCGTGGACCACGAGCTTCGCATCCAGCGCTTCACGCCGGCGATTACGCAGGTCATCAACCTCATTCAGAGCGACGTGGGCCGCCCCGTCGGGCACATCCTCTCCAACCTGGTGGGCTACGACACGTTCGTGACGGACATCCAGGGCGTGCTGGACACCCTGGTGTCGAAGGAGGTCGAGGTCCAGGCCCGATCGGGTGAATGGTTCCTGCTGCGGATCCGCCCGTATCGGACGTTGGAGAACGTGATCGAGGGCGCGGTGATCACGTTCACCGAGATCACCGACTTGAAGAAGGCCCAGGCGGTCCTCCGGGACACCGAGGCAATCCGCCGGCTGGCGGTGGTCGTGAGGGACTCGCACGACGCGATGATGGTGCACGCCCTGGACGGCCGGATCCTCGCGTGGAATCCGGCGGCCGAACGCATTTACGGCTGGACGGAAGCGGAGGCCCTGGCGATGAACGTCCGGGCGCTCATTCCCGAGGACGAACGCGAAGCGTCATTGGCCAGGATCACGGAGCTGTCCCACGCGGAGATCCCGGCGCCGTGCCGCATGCGCCGCGTGTTGAAGGACGGCCGGGTCATCGAGCTGTGGATGACGGCCGCCCGCCTGGTGGATCAGTCCGGGCAGCCCTACGCGATTGCGACGACGGAGCGGGCCGCGAGTGAGGAGAACCCATGATCAGCGATCTTCGCAAGCGGGCCGAGGAACGGTTGAAAGAACTCGCCGCCGGCCAGGGGCCGCGGCCGGTCGCGCTGTCGGGCGATGCGGCGCTCCTGCATGACCTGCACGTGCACCAGATCGAGCTGGAGATGCAGAACGAGGAGCTTCGCCGCGTGCAGGCGGAGCTCGAGGCTTCGCGCGCGCGATATTTCGATCTGTATGACCTCGCGCCGGTCGGGTACCTGACCGTCAGCGAAACCGGGCTGATTGCCGAAGCCAATTTGACCGCGGCGAGGTTGTTCGGCGTCGCTCGCGCGGCGCTGATCCTCCAGCCGATGACCCGGTTCATCGTGGCCGAAGACCAGGACGCATACTACCTGCACCAGAAACGGCTGTTTGCCACGGGGGCGCCCCAGGCGCTCGACCTCCGGATGAAGCGGGGGGACGGCACGCGATTGTGGGCGCGCATGGAGGCCGCCACGGCGCAGGATCCGAGCGGCGTCGGCGAGGCCTGCCGCGTCATTGTCAGCGACGTGTCGGCCCGGAAGCTCGTCGAGGAGGAACGGCTCCAGTTGGAGCGGGAACTCCAGCAGGCGCAGAAAGGGGAGAGCCTCGCGCGAATGGCCGGCGCCATCGCCCATCATTTCAACAACCAGCTCGCGGTGATCATGAGCAATCTCGAGTTGGTGAGCGGCGAGACGGCGGGAGACCGTAAGCGCCTGGCCAATGCCACGCTGGCCACGCGGAAGGCGGCGGAGGTGAGCGGCCTCCTGCTGACCTATCTTGGGCAGACCAGCGGCAACCACGAACCGCTGGATCTGGCTGACGCGTGCGCGCGGTTCATGCCCTTGTTGCGGGCGGCGGCGCCGGCGCACGTGGTCATCGAACCCCACCTGCCAGTTCCCGGACCGACGGTCAACGGCAACGCGAGCCAGTTGCAGTTGATGGTCACCAACCTGGTCACGAACGCCTGGGAGGCCGTGGGCCACCTGGACTCCACCATCCAGCTGACCGTCAAGACGGTGCCCGCGTCGCAGATTCCCACGTCCCATCGGTTGCCGGCCGGCTGGAAGCCCAGGAACCAGGCGTATGCATGCGTGGAAGTGATCGACCCCGGCTGCGGCATCGATGAACACGAGATCGTGAGCATTTTCGATCCGTTCTTCACGAGCAAGTTCACCGGCCGGGGCCTCGGCCTGCCGGTTGTCCTGGGTATCCTGCACGCGCACAACGGTGGCCTCGTGGTGAACAGCACGCGGGGGCGCGAGAGCGGGAGCACCTTCCAACTCTACCTGCCACTGTCGTCGGAGCAGGTCGCGCCGGCGCGCCGCAAGACCGATGCGCCCGTGGTGGCGGAGCCGCGCTGGGAGGGCTGCGTCCTGCTGGTCGACGACGACCTGATGTTGCGGTCGGCCGCCAAAGCGAACTTGATTCACCTGGGCTTCACAGTGCTGGAAGCGGCCAACGGAATGGAGGCCGTGGGGATGTTCCGGCAGCACCAGGACACCATCCGACTGGTCCTCTGCGATCTGACGATGCCGCACATGGGCGGATGGGAAACCCTGGCGGCCGTGCGCGCGATCTCTCCGGGCGTGCCGGTCATCCTGAGCAGCGGGTACGACGAAGATCACGTGATGTCGGCCGACAGCGCCGAACAGCCGCAGGCGTTTCTGGCCAAGCCGTATTCGCTGGAGGAACTCCGGGCCGCCATTCGCCCGGCCCTGGCCCCGGCCGCGACCGAGGGATCCTCAGAACACCAGCTTGATCGTCACCTGGCCCTGCGTGCCCTCGTTGAAGAGATCCGGCTGGCCGTATCGCGGGTCGAAGGCGTTGGCGCCGTCTGACGTCGCCCGGATCAGGGCCGTGTAGTCGTAGCCATTCGCCAGGTTGGTCTGACTCAGGTTGATCGCGGACGAGGCTCGCGGCGCCCCGGCGCCCCGGTTGAGCCAGTTGAAAAGGTGGGTCGTCGTCTTCTGGTTGAAGACGTTGATGACGTTCAGTTCCACTTGCAGCCGGCGTCCCCCGGCCAGTCCGAACCGATGGGAGACGAGGAGGTTCGTCTGCGACAGCGTGGGCGTGCGGCCCATGTCGCCCCGGCCATTGACGAACACCTCGGTCTGGTTCGTCGTGTTGACGTAGGTGCTGATGGGCGTTCCGCTCCCGGCGTAGACGAAGACGCCGGCCTGGGTGCCGAAGGGAAACTGGTAGGCCCCATACAACTTCGCGACGTGGGGCCGGTCCGTGGCGAGGCGGCCCACGACGTCGAGGTTGCCGTGCGCGTCCCACATTACTTCGTCGATGTTCCAGTTCTTCCTGAGGCTGCCGCCCGGATTCGCCACGCTGTAGGCCTGCGCCTGCTGCGTCTTCCACCCAATCCCCGTCGTCGGGGTCCGGATTTCGTCTGAACTGGCGAGGCCGCCGTAGTTGCCGTACAGGCGGCTGTAGGTGTAGTTCGCGCTGGCGAACCAGCGCTTCGAGAGCCGCCGGTTGATGCCCAATTCGATCGCGTCGTAGTTCCGCTTCACCGGCGGCGTCGGAAACGGCGTCGTCAGCCCCGTGGTCGCCATCTTCGGCGCGCTGCCGGCGCCCGGGTTGGTGATGTAGAGCATCGTGTTCCCGTTGACGAGGGAGCCGACGTCCTCGATGACGCGCTTCAAGTCGTTGTGGACGTAGTGCACGGTGACCACGCTGTTGGCGCCGACCTGGTACTCGAGGCCCGCGCTCGTGCTGTCCTGGTAGGTGGGCTTGGTCTGCGGGTCCACGCGATCGAACGCGGGGACGGCCTGATCGCGATAGCTGCCCGGCACGATCCACAGGTCGGTCCCGGGCATGTTGCTGAGACTGAGCGAGTAGATGTCGGTCGTGTCCAGGGACCGGTAGTAGGTCTTCCAGAAGTCGGAGCCCAGCGCGCCGCGCGCCAGTTCACCCTTGGTCCAATCGTAGTACCGGCCCCAGCTGCCGTAGACCTTCACGCGCCCGTCGCCGGTGACGTCGTAGCTGGCGCCGAGACGCGGCGCGACCTTGTCGCCGAGGCCGAAGTCCAGCGCGTATTGACGCTGGTCCTGTCGATAGGTCGGGATCTTCTCGGTCTCCGCGCGCACCCCGAGGCTGAGGGTCAGGTGAGCGTTGACGGCCCACTGGTCCTGAACGAAGAGCGAGACGATGTTCGAGCGCGCGGTCCCCTGGTACCCGCGGTCGTTGACTTCGTAGTAACCGTAGGCGCCGCGGCCGCTCGTGCCCGCGAACGAGAAGGTCCTGTCCCAGTAGAGCAGCACGTACCCGCCGGGATACGCATAGCGCGCGTCGGCCACCGACGCCTGATACCCCGCGCCCGCCTTTGAAGGTGTGCGATCCCCCGGCCGTGAACGCCCGGTTGTATTCGGCGTTGATGTCGGCCCGCGAGGTCTTGTCGAACGCCGCGATGCCGGCGCGCGGCGTGTTCTGCGTGCCGATGGGCCCCTGCAGCGACGGCGGGATCGCCGCGTAGCCGACGCTCGACGTCTGGTAGGTGACGCTCGTGGTCGTCGGGAATGCCGATGTCCCAGTAGTTGTCGTAGAAATACCCGCCGCGCACGGTCAGGTACGAGGCGCCTGTCAGCGTGATGTCCACGTTGCCGGTGGCGCTCGTTTGCGTGGTCCGGAATCCGCGATCGATGTTGGCGGCATTGCCCGCCTGGGAGCTGGCGATCGCCCTGGGCCATCGAGCCGTTGTAGGCCGGCAGTGTGCCCGTCGACCTGGTCGGCGTGTACAGCACCGAACCGTAGGCGTTGACGCGACGGCTGGCGTAGGACACCTTGCCGAATGCCTGCGTGAGCGTCTGCTCCTGAGCGATCGCGCCGGGCTCGGTTCCGTTGCTGAACAGGTACGCGTTGGTGCGGCGCACGAGCCGCGGCGAGACGGACCCGAAGAAGAACAGCCGGTCCTTGACGATGGGGCCGCCCAGCGAGCCGCCGAACTCGTTTCGGTGGTCCGACTGCTTGTCGTCCTGGACGTAGCTGACCGTCTTGTCGTCCACCGGGCTCAGCACGAGGCGTGGCACGGGACCGGCGCTCAAGCCGCTGCCCTCGTAGTAGTAGTGGGCCTCACCGCGGAAGGTGTTGCCGCCGGCCTTGGTGACGGCGCTGATCACGCCGCCCATGGCGCCGCCGTACTCGGCGGCAATCCCGGCCGTCTTGACCTGCACCTCCTGCAGGTACTCGAAGACCGTGTCCTGGCGCGAGCGGCCGTTGAACAGGCTGCTGGTGACGACGCCGTCGATGGTGAAGGCGTTTTCCGCGCCGCTGGCGCCGTTGACCTGGAAGCCGTCCTCGATGACGCCCGCGTTGACCGAGGGCGCGGTCACGGCCAGCGACTGGAAGCTGCGCGTCTTCGGCAGCAGGTCGAATTCCTCAGCCGCGACGTTGTGCGCCACCGTCGTGCGCCTTCAGGTCGATGAGCGGCGTCGCTTCGGCCGTCACCTGCACGGCCTCGGTGAGGCTGCCGACCTTGAGCGTGGCATCGACCTCCAGCGTCTTGCCGAGGATGACCACCACATCGGGCGATCTCGAGGCGCGCGAAGCCCGGCATCTCGATGCGCATGACGTAGCGGCCGGGTTCGAGGTCGATCGCTCGGTAGGCGCCCGCCCCGTCCGTGACCAGCGTCACCGATCGGCTGGTGCCCTGGTTGGTGAGGACCACGGTCGCACCCGGCAGCACGCCGCCGCTCTCGTCCCGGACGGTCCCCGTAACGCCGCCGAACCGCTCCTGTGCTCGCAGGTTGCCACCGGTGACGAGCGCGACCGCCAGCATCACCCCGAGCGCACGAGCCAGGTATCCGGTTCTCACGATGAAGGTTACCGCGTGCAAATCACGCGCCTGCCCGAAGGCGGCCCTGATCACGTCGAAATGGGCCGTGGGACGTCGTTTCCTGCCCCGGAATGCCGACATTCCGACGGGCGAGACAGGGACGCCGGTCCGGGCATAGACTCTGGACCACCCATGAACTCACGGCGGACCGGAATCGCGTGCGGGGCGCTGCTGGCACTGGCCGCCGCCGTCAGCGAGGCGGCTCCCGCCAACGTTGCCGTCAGCCGGGCGGGGAGCCGGGTCGTCGGCACCCGGCAGATCTTCTCATCGACGCAACTCACCGTGACGTGGACCGCCACCGCCGGCGATCGCGCGCATCACTACGAAGTCGTGGCGACCGACGCGGTGCAGGGCACGCGCGTGACGGCTACCGCCGTCTCGACGGCCACCGGTGTGACGCTCACGACGCTCAAGGCGTCCACGCCGTACTCGATAGTCGTCTCGACGTGCCGGGATGAGGCGTGCCGCGATGCCAGTGCCGCCGCAGCCGTGCCTGGCAGCACCGACACCGAGTATTGGCAATTGCAAGGCACGGGGCACAGCGTCGACCGCCTCACCAAGGCTGTGAGCGACGGCAACGCGCGCCTGAGCGCGACGCGCTTCGGGCCCGATGCCGGCGCGATGGCGAACCGCGTGCAGCTCTACTACGGCCCGATGCGGACCCAGGGCGACACCTCGCAGTTGACGGTGGCCGTGGCGTCAGCGGCCGCCGACCCGTCCTCGCCGGCCAGCTACTTGACGTTCACCAGTCGCTCCGGCGCCAGCGGTCTCGCGTCGCCGCGCACGTCGCCCACGCGCGCTGATCGCCACGATCGCACCGGCGAAGGCGTGCCGATCGCCGGTCGCATGGGTGGGTTCGTGCGCCTGTTCTTCGAAGCCACGGCGCCGATGGCAAGACGCGCGTCCTGTCGATCGACAGCAAGGACGGCTACTTCGGGCTGGACTTCAACACGGGCGCCTCGGGCGTGTGCAGCACGGCGGCCGACTACGCAACCGGGGGGGGCTGCGAACCGCAGGTCGCGATTGGCCTCACGTCGGATGGCGTGGCCCTTCGAAGGTCGACAATGCGCGACAATTCAAGTTGGGTGGCCCACGCTGGATCGCCGCATTGGGACCTGGCCCCGGGCACGTTCATGATCTTCACGACGAACGTCATGTCCGGTTGCTCCGCCGACCTTTGGCCTTGGCTACGCGGTGTGGGACGGCGCGCCTGGAAGCCGCAATACCTGGCCGACGGCTGCCCAAGATGTTCGCGCAGGCCCAGGCCCCGTTTCCGATGCACAGTGGCGGCGCGCGCTATCGCCTCTACTACGGGAACACGGCGGACCAGGCGGGCAAGGCGAACTCGAACCTGCCGTTCCTCGGGCCGAAGGTCCTGATCTACGGTGATGGAAGCGTGAGCGGCGCCCCGGACACCGTGGAGTTCGAGGATTGGGAGGCGCAGGCCGCGGCCCGCGACGTGGTGTTCCTGTGGCCGGACGGCACCCGCTGGACGCGCGCGCGGAAGGCTACATCGACGACTTTCACTTTCTCACGCCCACCGGCAGCCTCGACCTGCAAGTCATGTACATCACGATCACCGATGGAGCGATTGCGCCGATCTCGGTGACGGCGGTGCTCCAGAACCCGTAGGGCAATCGGGTATCATCGTTCGATGCTTCGGAGCGTGCCGTGAAGGACGCGTGGCGCGTTACCCTCCTCTACGCGGCCCTCACATTTCTCCTCGCGTATCCCCTGACGATGAGTCCCGCCAGCACCGTGCTGGCGGACGACCCCGACGCGCACTTGTTCCTGTGGACGCTGGGGTGGGACGCGCATGCGTTCCTGCATCAGCCGCTGTCGATCTTCGACGCCAACATCTTCTATCCGCAGCGCTTCACGCTGGCCTACTCCGAGAACCTCATCGGCAGCGCGTTCATCGCCGCGCCGGTGATCTGGCTCACGGGGAACTACGTCCTGGCGTTGAATGTCGTGGTGTTGCTGTCCTGCGTGCTTTGCGGCCTCGGCGTGTATGTGCTCGCTGCGCAAGCTCGGTGTCGGGGTGATCGGCGCCACGCTGGCGGGCCTCGTCTTCGCGTTCTCACCGATACGCTTCTATCGTCTGTCGCAATTGCACCTGGGCCCCGTCCAGTGGGTGCCGTTCATGCTGGCCTACCTGCACGCGTATCTCGATGGCGGGCGCAAGCGTGACCTGCGGATCGCCCTGGGGTTCTTCTCGCTGCAGGCGTTGACCACCGGTCACGGCGCCGTGTTCGTCACGCTGTCGGCGACGCTGCTCCTCGTCTATCGCGTGGCGCTGGGAGCAGCCGGTGGCGCTCGTCAAACGGGCGCGAGACGTCGGCATCGTCGGCGCGCTGACGCTTCTGCCGGCGGCGTTGATCTACCTGCCGTACCGCGCGGTGCAGGCGAAATGGGCATGCGGCGTCCTCTCGAGATCGGGAGCCCGACGCCGGAGAGCTTCCTCGCCTCGCCGACGACGCTCCATACCTACCTCCACTCGTTCTTGCGGGCGGGCCCGCACATCAACGAGACGGCGCAGGCGTTCCTGTTTCCGGGCTATGCGCCGATTGTGCTGGGCCTGGTGGCCGTGTTCTGGTTTCGCCGTCGCGATGTCGAGGCCCCGGCCGATCCGGCAGGGAAGTGGTGGCGTCGATTGGCCCTCGCCCTCGAACTGATCGCGCTGTCCGCCATCGGCATTGCGGCCTACGTCACCTTCACGGACCAGGACATCGTCTGGCGCCTCGGGCGAACCGTGGTCTTCCAGGCGAGAGTGCCTCTCAACTCGTGGGCCATCGCCGTGTTGGTGGTGGCCCTTCGGGCCGCGCTGATTCGGCGTGTGCCCCTGGCGCCGGGGCCGCGCGTGCGCGCCGGCCTGCAGGCGCTGCGGCGATGGGGCGTCCGCGCGGCGGACGGACACCCGCGCGTTCTACCTGTTGCTGACGGCCTTCTGCGTCGGCATGTCGATGGCGCCGCCACACGGCCTCTGGCCCTACTTCTATCGCCTGCCCGGCTTCAGCCTGATCCGCACGCAGTCGCGCTTCATGATCCTCGCGCTGTTGGGCGTGGCCGTCCTCGCGGGAATCGGATTCGACCGGCTGTTCGAGCGCCGGGCGGCGTGGGTGCGGCGCGCGGCTGGAAGCATGCTCGCGCTGTTGATGGTCGTGGAGTTCGCGGGCTTCCCGCTGAAGACCTACCCGTTCGACCTGCCGTCTCCCGGAGTGGAGCAGTGGCTCGACACGCAGCCGAAGCCCTTCGTCGTGGCCGAACTGCCGTGGGCGCAGCGCGAGCGCTATCAAACGATCTACATGATGCACTCGATGACCCACTGGCAGAAGACCGTGCAGGGCTATAGCGGGATGCAGGCGCCGCTGCACGCGGAACTCTACAGGCTGATGCGATCGGCGCCCGATGAGACGAGCCTCAGGCGCCTCGTCGACCTCGGCGTCACCTACCTCGTCGTCCACCGCTCGATGTATCCGGACGACGTGTGGGAGGAGATCAACGGGCAGCTGAAGGAATTCAGCGCGTGGCTCACGCTGGCCCACGCGGAAGGCGATGAGCGCGTCTATGCGTTGCATCGCCCGGGGCCGTCATGAGCCGCGCGACATGGACGCGGATCGGGTCGGTCGCGGCCTGGGTGGCTTTCGTCGTGGCGCCGATCCCGATCTTGGCGGCGTCCTGCGCGGCGTCCCGATGGGGCCGGTGGAGGCGATGGCCCTGCTCGCCATCGCGTGGCTGGCCGTGTATCGCGGGCGCATACCCGGGGCGGCGATCGCGGCCGCCGTCACGGTTGTGGGCGTGCTCGTCTCGATTTCGATTCCCGGGAGCGGCGGGTTCCGGGCCCGGTATTTTGCCAATGCGGAGGCGGCGGGCGCGTTCGAGCGCGGCACCGAGTTTCCGCGGGGGCCCTATACGCGGCTCGACCGCCGGCTCGATTTCGAGCCCGGGCGCCGCGAGCTGCCGCTGGCATTCTTCAACGACATCAGCCGCTTCAACTTCTACCATCGCGACGAGCCGAAGCGGTGGGAGTTGCCGTTCGCCGTCGAATGGAACGGCTATCTCCTCGTGAACGCCGCGGACCGCGAGCGGACGTTCTACGCGTTCGCGCCGAAGGCGTCGGTGCAGGTGCGCATCGATCTGGAGCCCGTGCTCGCGCTGACCGACGGCCTGCACACGGCGGCCGTAACGCTCGCCCCGGGCTGGCACCGCGTGGACATCACGTTCTCGTCACCCGCGGCGGCGCCGAGGGCGTTGTCCGCGGGCGAAATTCGCGGCGGCGTCCGGGTGCCGTTCGATGAGACGACGATCGTGACGCGGCAGGTGCCCGAGTGGCAGATGGTGTTCGCGCGCATCGCGCGCATCGGCAAGATGACCGTCGACGTCCTCGCGCTGGCGTGGCTGGCGGTGCTCGTGGGCCTCGAGGCGCGTGTCCGGCTGCGTAGCCTGCGCGCCGCAACCTGGATCGCCCGGCGGCAGGACGCGTTCGCGTTGCTGGCGATCGCCGGCGCGGCAGAGGCGATCCGGTTCGCGTGGCCGTGGTCCCAACGCCTGATGGTGATGGCCGGCGGCGACGATCCGATGACGTACGAGTTCTACGCGCGCGACATCCTGCTGAACGGCCCCCTGATGACGCTGGGCCTGCCCATCGGACACGGCGAGCCCTACTACTACCAGGTGCTCTACCCGTACTTTCTCGCTGCCGTGCACGCGCTCTTTGGGGAGGGGATGTTCGGCGTGATGCTCGCGCAGCGCCTGCTCGTCGTCTTCGTGATCTGGAAGCTGGTCGAGATTGCGGTGCGCCTGGGTGGGGAAGTGGTGTGGCCGGCCGCGCTGGGTTACGCCACCGTTTTTGCGTATTGGAAAGTCGCGCCGATTTCCGCCGACCTGCTGAACGAGTCGCTTTACGTGCCGTTGCTCGTGGCGTGGACGGCCTCGATGGTTCGGGTAGGCCAGTCGCCGGGTCTGGCCGGAGCCGTGAGAGCCGGGGTGGTGGGAGGGCTCACCGCGATGACGCGTTCGACGGCGTTGCTCGCGTGGGTCGTCGCGTTTCCGTCGTGCTGGCTCGCCTGGAAAACCCATGCGCGACGCGGGGGACTCGTCCTCGCGGCCGTCGCTTGTGCGTGCGGACTGTTCTCGCTCATCACCGCGCGCAATTGGGTGGTGGCCCACAAGTTCTCGCCCACGCCCACCGAGCTTGGGGTCACCTTGCTCACAGGGAACCAGCCGCCGCCCGACCTGGCGCTGGACCTGACGCGCCGTGCGCCGGTCTACGACCGCTTCGGGTTCAACGACTTCACGCGGGAGGTGATCGAGTACGCGCTGACCGCCCCTGGAGCGTTCGCCGCCAACATGGGCCGGAAGGTGCTGTTCGCCCTGGGCGCCTATGAGCCCTACGCGCCGGGATGGGGGTATTCGCCGGTGTACATCGCCGGGTGGCTGGCCGGTGGCCTGGGGGTGGCGCTGGCGGTGCGGGCCGGGCTCGTGCCGCCCGCCATGGCGATGTTGCCGCTCCTGATCGCCCTCACGCAGTTCGCGGCGGTCGTCGTGGTCTACCCCAAGGGCGAGCGGCTGATCCTGCCGTTCAACACCCTGATGGTGCCCTACGCGGGAATCGCGCTAAATCTGGTCGTCCGGGCGGTTTGGCTGCGTCCTCGAACTTAGAACCCCTTTTTTGGCCGAAACGTGCGACTATATTGATTGACGCCGTTTCGCGGCGCAAACCAAACGTAACAGTTGTGCCAGTATGCAGCCGGAATAGGCTGCCCGCCAGTTACACCTGCCTACGACAATTGAAAGACAAGAGTATCGCAATGGAAAACAGAATGAAGGGCACCGTGAAGTGGTTCAACGATGCCAAGGGATTTGGATTCATCACACCTGAGGACGGCGCGAAGGACGTGTTCGTGCACCAGTCGGCCATCGTGGCCAACGGGTTCCGCAGCTTGGCTGAAGGCGACCATGTCGAATTCAGCATCGAGCAGGGCCCGAAGGGTCCGAACGCCGCGAACGTCACCAAGGTC
The DNA here is from genome assembly GCA_963839865.1 of uncultured Acidobacteriota bacterium. Taxonomy (GTDB): domain Bacteria; phylum Acidobacteriota; class Vicinamibacteria; order Vicinamibacterales; family UBA2999; genus 12-FULL-67-14b. The sequence continues at coordinate 115,790 of CAWIWS010000023.1, read as the reverse complement.
TAACGGCAAGTAAGAACGGGCCAGGGCGCCAGCCCTGGCCCGCTTCCGTTTCAGCGCTTCACTCCCGAATACTCCAGCATCTGCGTCGTCAGGTCCATCGGATAGGAAATCGTCACGTCCGTGATCGTTCCGTCCGCGCCCGTGACCGGCGTGAGCTTCGGCATCACGAAGCCCGTGTACGACGGCAGGTTCAGCTTCTCTACGCGCGACACGATCTGGTCCCGCAGCTTCGGGTCGAAATGCACCCCGTACGTCTCGAATAACTTCTTCGCCCCGGCGTAATCGCCCTCGGACTTGATGCGCTGCACCTCCGCGAGGAGCGTGCCGATGCCCGCTCGGAACGCCTTCGGGTCCACCATCACCAGGAAGGTCTTGCCGTCGCGCGTGCGCTCCTCGATGGCCTTGGTGTTGGCCATCAGCCACCGCACGATCATCTGGCGGTTGCGCATGTGGTCTTCCTCGATTTGCGCGCCCTGCCGGACGCGGCGCAGCTGCACGAGCGCGTTGCGCGTGTACGCCTCGTATTCCGCCCGGACGATTTCGTCCTGGTCGGCGGCGGGGAGGATGCCGAGCTCCGCCAGCTTCGGGTCCGCGATGAAGTAGAGGCCCACGAGGTCGGCGCGGCCCTCCTCGAGCGCCGAGAACTGCTCCTTGATGAGTTGCTGCGGCGTGCCCGCGAGGCCGTCGGCCTGGCGGCCCGACGCGTGGCCGATCACCTCGTGCATGTCGGTCGTCAGGGCGGCGGCAAACTCGGAGAACTTCACGCCCCGGTCGATTTCGGCCTGGTCCCACGCGAACTCGCTGCGCATGCTGCCCGGCGTCGCGCGGTTGGACGCGTCGATCACGTTCGACAGCGCCACGGACTTGCTGCCGTACCGTTCGCGGATCTTGTCGTCGTTCGGCAGGTTGATGCCGATGGGCGTCACCGGGCCCGAGTCCCCGGCCTCGACGACGACGTCGATGGCGTTGGCGACGATGCCCTGGACGCTGGGCTTGCGATACTTGGGATCCGTCGGGGTGTGGTCCTCGAACCACTGGGCGTTGGCGCCGATGGTCTTGATGCGCTGGGTCTTCTCCTGGTTCACGTAGAACACCAGGGCCTCCCAGCCGCCCTTGATGCCGCGCGGATCGAGGTAGACCTCGATGAAGCCGTTGATGGTGTCCACGGGTGACGCCTTGTCCTGCACCCACGCGATGTCGAAGGCCTCCCGGTCGCTGATCGCGCCCGTGCGGTAGAACTTGGCGAGCGCGGCGAGGGCCTTGGCGGTGGGCGGCTCCGCGAACGCCTGCGCGGCCTCCAGGTGTTTCACGATGTCCGTGATGTATCTCCCGTAGAGCCCGTCGATCTTGTAGACCTCCTCGACGAGCTTGCCGCCGCGCTTCACGAGCCGCGAGTTCAGGCCGTTGTGCTCGGTGAAGCCCTTGAGGTCCGCCATGGTGACGCCGGAGTAAAGGTTGTTGGCGCTGGCCTGGAGGATGTCCTTGCCGGCGCCGGGCGTCTTGTTGGTCACGATCGGATCGACGGTGGGGTCGAAGAACATCGGTTGCAGCCGGGCGAGCATGGCCTCCACCGATTCGCCCTGGCCCGTGGCGAACGTGGCGCCGTTGGCTGCGGCGGCCTTGGCGGCTGCCGCGAAGGCCTGCGGCGTGCAGGTCATCACGAACTTGCGCGCGGTGAGGTTGTTGTACGGCCCGTTGTTGAGCCAGAAGAGCTTCGTGTAGCGCTGGATTTCCGCGAGCGTCGACTGGTCCACGCCCTGCGGGTGGGCGACGATCTGCTCGAGGACGCCGCGCATTTCGAGCGCGCTGCGGTGCTTCTGATCGATGTAGATGTCCCGGCCCGCGAGCGCCGCTTCGTACAGGTGCCAGATGAGCATCTTCTGCTTGAGTGGCAGGGTGGGGAAGCCGTCCGCGTAGATCTGCACGACCGACGCGTCATCGACGCGCTCGAGCAGGTACTTGCGGTCGGCTGGTGGCGTCACGGGCGCCGCCGTGGCGGGCGCGGGCTTGGCGGCCGGCGGCGGACTGGAACAGGCGGCGGCGAGCGCGGTGGCCAGGAGGATGGCGGAAAGGCGGTGTGCTCTCATCCGCATAGCGTAATCCAGGAAAAAAAAAGAGGGGCCGGTGAGGGCCCCTCTTTCGTTCGGATCGTCGCCGGCCGGTGCCTAGAGCATCGAAGTCCGGGCGTCCTTGGTGGCCTTGGCGATGTTGTCGAGCGCCAGGGTGATCAGCTTGCGCGACGTGCCGATGTTCATGCGCATGTGGTTCTCGCCGCCCTTGCCGTAGGTGTGGCCGGCGTTCATGTGCACCTTGGCGTTGGTCACGAACCAGCGCTCGAGGATCGTCTCCGGCGTCACGTCCGGCGCGCCGAAGGCCTTCTTCGCGCTGGCCGCGGCCGCCTGCTGCTTGGCCCCGATCTTCTCGGCGAGGGCCGTGCAGTCCAGCCACAGCAGGTAGGTGCCCTGCGCCTTGACGGCCTTGATCATCGGGATGTTCTTGGCGATGTAGTCCACCGCGAAGTCGTGGTTGCCGTCGATGTAGTCGACGCACTGGTTGAGCCAGTCTTCGCCGCCGCGTCAGGGCGCCCATGTTGGCCACCGCGCCGAGCGTGGTGATGTCGGAGCGCAGGTTCTTCTTCACCCGGTCGAGCATCACCTTGTTGGTCGAGAAGAACCACGCGTACTTGTGCGCGGCCAGGCCGAACGACTTGCTGGCGGCCTTGAAGGTGAGGCTGTTGTCCACCACGGCCTTGTTGGGCAGGCTGGCGAACGGCGTGTACTTCACGCCCTTGGTGACGTAGTCGCAGTGGATTTCGTCCGCCAGCACGATCACCTGGTGCTTGAGGCAGATCTCCCCGAGGCGGAGCAGCTCCTCCTGGCTCCACACGTTGCCGGTGGGGTTCTGCGGGTTGCAGAGGATGAACGAGTGCACGTCCGGGTTGGAGACGCGCTTCTCGAAGTCGTCGAAATCGATCGAGTAGCGGCCATTCGACAGCTTCATCACGCTCTCTTCGGCGGTGGTGCGCGACGCCGTGAGGTCACCGTAGAAGCCGTTGTAGGTCGGGGTGATGAGCGCCACCTTGCTGCCCGGAGGCGAGTAGGTGAGCAGCGTGGCGATGAGGCCGGGGTGCACGCCCGTGGCGAAGGTCGACCGTCTCGGGATCGATCGTCAGGCCGTAGCGCTTCTTGTTCCAGGCCACGATCTGCTTGGTCGACTTCGCCGTTGTACGCCACGGTGTCGAGGTAGCCCCAGTTCTCGTGCTTCATGCGGTCCATGAGCGCCTGGGTAATGGACGGCGCGGCCTTGAAGTCGATGTCGGCGATGCCCATGCCGACCTGGACGCTGTCCTTGCCGTACATCCGGATCTGCTGGTCGAACTTGACCGAGTTGGTGCCGAACCGGTTGTAGACGGTGTCGAAGTCGAACTTGCCACCCGCCTGCGCGGCGGCGTCGGTGACATCGAACATGCTGCCGGCGGCCGAGGCCCCCAGCGGAGTGCTCGCGGTCACGGCGCCGGCCAAGGCGGTCAGTCCGGCGTTTCTCAGGAACGAGCGGCGATTCAGTCCATCTTTCTGTGACATTCGTAGGCCTCCACGGGTTGCTGCCCTATCAGTGCTTAAAGCCCGGGATAAGGGTGACGCACGGGTAACGCCAAAAATGAATGGCCAGATACTACACCTGCATGGGTGGCATGCGCCAACTTAATCCGCCACGGAGGGGCAAAGGGGAGGGGAGGCTGGGGGGAGGCACACCCGGTGGCCCGGGTGTGCCGGTCGGTCTAGTGCTTGGCGAAGACGGTGATCTTGCCGTCCTTCGTGAACGCCATGGTGTTGAAGGGCTGCTTCTGGCCGCCCTGTTCCATGCCCGGCGAGCCCATGGGCATGCCGGCCACGGCAATGCCGGCAATCGCCGGCTTTTCTTTCAGCATGCGCTGAATGTCCTCGGCGGGCACGTGGCCCTCGACGATGTAGCCGCCGATCTTGGCGGTGTGGCAGGTCTGGAGCTCGAGCGGTACGCGCGCCTCGGTCTTGATCGCGTCCAGGCGCTGGTCGCTGACGTTGTTGGCTTCCACCTGGAAGCCGCGGGCCTGGATGTAGTCAATCCAGGAACCGCAGCAGCCTCAAGTGGCGGATTTGTAGACGACCACCGACGTGGCCGCCGATTTCTGCGGGGCCGCGGGCGGCCGCTGCTGGGCGGAGGCGGCGGCGAACCCCAGGCCCGAGGCCAGGAGCGCGGCGCCGATGAAGACGGCTGCACGAACGCGCATGAACGCCTATCCTTTCGGCTGCGGCACGATCCGCAGGTACGGTTTGAGTTGCTTCCAGCCCTGCGGGTACTGCACCTTGGCGTCCGCCTCGGACACCGACGGCAGGATGATCACGTCCTCGCCGTCCTTCCAGTTCACCGGCGTGGCCACCTTGTACTTGGCCGTGAGCTGGATCGAGTCGATGACGCGCAGGACCTCGTCGAAGTTGCGGCCCGTGCTCATCGGGTAGGAGATCACGAGCTTGATCTTCTTGTCGGGGCCGATCACGTAGACGTTGCGCACCGTCGCGTTGTCGGCGGCCGTGCGGCCTTCGCACGACTCGCCGGCCTCCGCCGGCAGCATGCCGTACAGCTTGGCCACCTTGAGGTCGGTGTCGCCGATCATCGGGAAGTTCACCGCGGTGCCCTGGGTTTCCTTGATGTCGTTGGCCCACCCGGCGTGGCGTTCCACGGGATCGATGCTGAGGCCGATGACCTTGACGCCGCGCTTGTCGAACTCCGGCTTGATCCGCGCCATGTAGCCGAGCTCGGTCGTGCACACCGGCGTGAAGTCCTTGGGATGCGAGAAGATCACGCCCCACGAATTGCCGAGCCATTGGTGGAAGCGAATCGGGCCGTCGGTGGTCTGCGCGTCGAAGTCGGGCGCGTCAGCGCCGATAGGAAGAGGACCGGACATGGGGGGTGCTCCTGGTAAATGAATCGATTGATCTCTTGACGTGTGATCGGTTGATCTATCTGTTGAACTGGTGATCTGATGATCTGGTGAACTATCGATAGATCACCAGATTAGCAGATCACCCGATCACCAGTTCGATCATCAGATCACCCGATCAAGAGATCAACATATTTCCAAGACCTATGGACCAGGGGGGCGGGGCACGGCGGTGCGGACGTCGCTCCCTCCCGAGGAGCCGCCCGAATACCCGCCGGACGACACCCCGCTCGTGCCGCTGGACGCGCCGCTGTTGGCCGCCGCTGGACGCGTCCCCATGGCCGGTGCCGCCCACGCGGATGCCGGGCGTTTCCGGCACGCGCGGGACGACCTGGGTGTAGCCGCGGCCGTTGATGACGCGGCCCTCCGGGACCGGCGTCGGGGGCCCGCCACCCCCGGGCCCGCCACCCCAGCCGCCGCCACCTCCGGGCCCGCCGACGTCCACCCAGCCGCCGCCACCGTAGTAGGGATACCCCGGGTAATAGCCGTAGCCGTAGTACCCGAACGGCGAGTAGTACGACAGGCAGGGGTTGTAGGCGCTGGCGTAGCCGTAGCTGAACGGCGAGTAGCAGTCCGCGTAGAAGTAAGACGCGGGGGCGAACGGTGCGTAGAACGGATCGTTCCAGCCGCCCATCGAGATGCCGGCCATCGCGGCATCCGCCGCCGCCCGCGCGCTGGACGACGAAGCGCTTCGGGTAGGTGAGGGCGATCATCAGGTCGATCACGCTCTCCGGACCTTCGCGTCACTCAACGCGAGCAGGCTCTTCCGGTTGAGATCGAACCCGTGGTTCCCCTCGGTGAGCGCAGCCTGCACGGCGTCGGGTGGGAGCTTGGCGCTCGCCTCGATGACGTCCTCGACGCTCCACGGGACCCCGACTGCGGCCGGCGCCGACGCGGACTGACGCGGGGAGGCCTGCGGCGCGGGCGTGCCGTCGGCCAGCGTCTGGTCGATCGCGCGGCGATATCGCTGCACGCGCACGCTCTGGCTGCCGCCGGTTTCCACGAACTGGATGCTCTCGAGCACCGGCCCGCGCGTGAGGAACGAGACGCTCGAGAGCTTGCGCGGCGCGTCCTTGCCGCAGGTGATCTCGGAGGTCCGGAACACGCGCTGGCCGTCCGCGGACCATTCGGATCGCTCCGTGCCCGTGCACGCAGGATCGGCGATCGGCCGCGCGACGCCGTTCGGGCAGCATCGAATCGGCGACGACGCGCTGGACGCCGGCCAGGGTCTGCCACTTCACGGCCTGCGGATCGGCCGCGTCCGGCGTGATGCACACGCGCACGCCGGTGCCGGGCAGGTCGTCCTCGAGCCGCCAGCATCCCAGCCACGGAACCCAGCGGACGTTGACCTCGAATGTCGGCGCGGGAGCGGGGGCCGGCGGCGCCTGCTGTGCGCCCGCGGCTCCCGCCGCCATCGTCAGTGCCAGCAAGAATGCAGCGTTCATGATTGTGCCTCCAGGCATGACTGACGGATTAGAAGACCACATGGAACCCGGCTCCGAAGCGGAACCCTGAAAGGTCGATGGGATCGAAGCCGACGAACTTGTTCTCCAGGTCGGCGGACGCCCAGTTGTAGCGCCCTTCGAAGGAGAGGTAAAGATTGCGGTGCACCTGCACGTCCACGCCGCCAAACCCGTGCGCGCTGGGGGACCAGCCTTCGGAGATGAACGTGTCGGTGAACACGTGGTTGTCCTGGAAGTCGACGAAGTCGCCCGTTTGCTTGAACTCGTAATTGACCAGGCCCCCGCCCGCGCCCACGTAGGGCGTGACCGTGCTCGGAATCCACGCGTAGCGGCTGACGCGCCGGCCCTTGGGCGTGAGCGCGAACTTCACGCTGCCCGTGAGGTTGAACTGCTGGAGCATCGTGGTCTGCTCGATCGGCAGCAGCTTGTTGTCCACGAAATCGCGGTACTCCGACGGGGTCGTGCTCCTGAGGTAATCCAGCCCGAACACCACGTCGACGCGCGGCGTGACGTTGACGGCGAATTCGCCGCCGAAAGTGGGCGCGTTGAACGAGGACTTCTCGAGCGTGAGCTGACTCGGTGACGAAGTCGTAGATGTCGCTGCCGCCACTCGCGACCATCCAGTTGCCGCGGACGCCGAGGGTGACGCGCGGCCGGCCGAGCATGAAGTCGCGACTCGGGGGCGCCTGCACGCTCGGGGCCTGATTGGAAGATCTGATCGTCGGAGGCCGCGACCGCGGGCTGCGCAAGCGCGCCGACGATCAGGAACACCGCGCACGCCCGGATCATGTCAATGAGACGCCGGCGGGATCGAGCCATCTCAGCACCTCGTGTGCGGCGTCGGCTGGCGCGAGTCCGCACAAGTCAAGAGTAACAGAAACAGTGGATTCCAGCGCATCCGGCTGGCTTCGGCAGGACCGGGAAGGAACCAGCGGCGCCGCTCATCCGTAAACGTCGGTAGCCGTGGAACGATTGCTCCAGGATGTCCGGTACGCCGGTCGCGTGTTGTGGAAGGACCGTGGCTTTGCCCTGACGACCATCGCCACGCTGGCGCTGTGCCTGTCGGCCAACGTCGCCATCTTCGCGATTGTGGACGGCGTGCTGCTCAAGCCGCTGCCGTTCGAGGCGCCCGACCGGCTCGTGCGCCTGTTCAACAAGTATCCGGGCGCCGGGGTGGCGGTGGCCGACAACGGCGTGCCCGATTATTTCGATCGGCGCGCCGGCATGCCGGCGATCGAGTCCCTGGCGATGTTCCGGCAGTCCGGCGTCACGCTGACCGGCGCATCGGGCGAAGCCGAGCGCATCCAGGCGATGACCGTCACGCCGTCGTTCTTCCAGGTCCTGCGCGTCCAGCCGTTCCGCGGGCAACTCTTCACGGACGAGCAGGGCGAGGTCGGTCACGAGAAGGTCGTCGTGCTCGACTCACGGGTTCTGGCAGCGGACGTTCGGCGGGCGCGATGACGCCATCGGCAAGGACCTGCGCCTCGGCGGCGAGCCGTACACGGTTGTCGGCGTCCTGCCGCCCGGCTTCCGCTTCATCACGCCCGACATCCAGCTGCTGCGTCCGGCGGCCTTCACGGCCGCGGAGAAATCCGACGACTCCCGGCACAGCAACAACTGGCAGCAGTTCGGCCGCCTCAAAGCGGGCGCCACGCTGGCGCAGGCGCAGAGCCAGGTGGACGCCATCAACGCCGGCAATCTCGAGCGGTTTCCCAAGTTGAAGGAAATCCTGCTGAACGCGCGATTTGCCAGCGAGGTCCAGGACTTCCAGCAGAACCTCGTCGGCGAAACGCGCTCCACGCTGGCCATGCTGTGGGGCGGGGCGATCTTCGTCTTGCTCATCGGCTGCGTCAACGTGGCGAACCTCGTGCTCGTCCGCGCCACGACGCGCCTTCGGGAACTCGCGACGCGGCACGCGCTCGGCGCCACATTCGGCCGCCTCGCGCGACAGGCGCTCACCGAATCGCTCATGCTTGCCGCCGCCGGCGGCACGCTCGGCCTCGGCCTGGGCTGGTGGTCGCTGAAGGCCGCGCCGTTCCTCGGCTTCGATCAGCTCCCGAACGGCAGCGCGATCGTCTCGATGGCCGCGTCGTCGGCTTCACCCTCATCCTCGTCGCCCTGGTGGCGGTGATCGTCGGGATGATTCCGATCCTCGCCATGCGGCGCGCCAATCTCGCGCAGGTCGTACGCGAAGAGGGGCGCAGCGGGACGCAGGGCCGCGGCACGCGCGTGCTGCGGCGGATGCTGGTGACGAGCCAGGTCGCATTCGCGCTGATATTGCTCATCGGCGCCGGCGTCCTGCTGGCGAGTCTTCAGCGGGTGATGGGCATCGACCCGGGCTTCCGGCCGGCCAACGTGTTGACCGGCACCGTGGCGCTGCCGGCCGCGCGGTACAACACCGACGACAGCCGGCGGGCCACAGCGGCCGGATCCTGGAACGGGTTCGCGCGATCCCCGGGCGTGCAGGCCGCCGGCGCGACGACGTCGTTGCCCTTCAGCGGCAACTACAGCGACAGCGTGATCCTCGCCGAGGGGTACCAGATGGCGCCGGGCGAGTCGCTGATCTCACCGAGCCAGGTCGCGGGTGAGCGACGGCTACTTCGAGGCCATGGGCGCCACGCTCCTGAAGGGCCGGTTCTTCACCGCCGACGACACCGAGGGGCGGCCGCGCGTGCTCGTCATCGACGACATGCTGGCGCAGAAGTTCTGGCCCGGCCGGGATCCGATCGGCAAGCGGATGTATCAGCCCGAGAGCGCCGAGACCATCATGGCCAAGCCGCGCCGAGGATCAGATGCTGACCGTCGTCGGCGTGATCGCGCCGATGCGCATTCGGGGCCTGGTCGATTCGGCCGGGTCGCGCCGGACCGGCGCGTACTTCTTCCCGTTGCGCCAGCGTCCGGCGCAAGCCATCGGCCTGGCGATCGCGCACCGAACAGGCGCCCGCAGTCTGTGACCGCCGCCGTCCGCCACGAAGTGGCGCAGATCGATCCCGAGCTGCCGTTCTACGGCGTGCGGACGATGGAGGATCGGCTGTCGGCGTCGCTGGTCGATCGCCGGACGCCCACGCTGCTGGCCACGGGATTTGCTGCGGTCGCGCTGTTCCTCGCGGCGATCGGCATCTACGGCGTGCTGGCGTATCAGGTGACGCAGCGGCGCCGCGAAATCGGCATTCGCATGGCGCTCGGCGCCGACACGGGCAGCATCTTCGGCCTCGTCCTGCGGGAAGGCGGGGCCATCGTCCTCTTCGGCGCGACGTTCGGGATGATCGGCGCCTTCCTGCTGCGGCAGACCCTGCAGGCGCAGCTCTACGAGGTGGGCGCGATGGACCCGCGCGTCGTCGGCGCCGTGGCCGGCATGCTCGCCCTCGTGGCGCTGGCCGCATGTCTCTTGCCGGCCCGGCGCGCGGCGCGGACCGACCCGATGATCGCGCTGACCGATCAGTAGCCAAAATCTGCGTTTAATCTGCGTTCAATCTGCGGCCAATTTGCGGCCAATTTGCGTTTGATCTGCGGCGGTTCTCCGGCATTCCTGCGGCCGTTCACGCGACTTCCCGGCCTTTCTCCGCGATTAGTCCAAGAAAATCCACGGTACGGGACTTGGCAGAGAGTGTGAATAGAAGAGTGTTCCCGCGCGGGGGAGGGCGGCGGTATGCGGTTCAGGAATCGGGAGGAGGCGGCGCGCCTGCTGGCGCAGCGGCTGCAGCACTACCGCGGCCAGCATCCCCTGGTGCTCGGGATCGCGCGGGGCGGGGTACCGCTGGCGAAGGTGCTCGCCGACCAACTGGGCGGCGACCTCGACGTGGTCCTGGTGGAGAAGCTGCGCCTCCCGTCACATCCCGAGCAGACCCTGGGCGCGGTCGACGAAGACGGCAACGTCTACACCTTTGCCGACAACCTCCACGCGGGCCCGGAAGAAGTGGCCCGCGAGATCCAGGCCCGGCTCGAGGACCTGCAGCGGCGCCGCATGTGGTACTCGAGCGTGCAGATGCCCATCCCCATTCGCGGGCGTGTCGTCATCGTGGTCGATGATGGCGTGGCCACCGGGTCGTCGATGGTGGCGGCGATTCGCGCGATCCGCGGCCACCGGCCGCGCCGGGTCGTGGCTGCGGTGCCCGTGGCGGCGCCCGAGTCGCTGCGGGCGGTCAAGGCCCACGCCGACGAAGTGGCCTGCCTCCACACGCCGAAGCTGTTCCGGACCGTGGCCCACAACTACGATCACCTTCCGGTCGTCACCGACGACATGGTCCAGCAGCTGCTGAGCGCATCCGGATCCTCGCATCTTCCGGTCTGAGGCCGTCATGAAGTTCTCGGTGCTCGCCCTCGACTACGACGGCACGATCGCCGGCGCGTCGGGCGTGGACCCCGGCGTGCGCCGCGCCATCGGCGTGATCCGCGCGAAGGGCGTGTCGGTGATCCTTGTCACGGGGCGCATCCTCGAGGATCTCCGGCGCGTGGCGGGCGACCTGCATTTCGTTGACGCGGTGGTCGGCGAGAACGGCGCCGTCATCCACTTTCCCGGCAGCGGCTACGGCGAGGTCCTGTCGTCCGCCTGTTCGACGGCGTTCGTCGAGGCGTTGAAGGCGGAGCAGGTGCCGATCACGGTGGGGCAGTGCGTGGTCGAGGCCGACGCGGGCCAGGCGGCGAAGATCCTCGCGGTGATCCGCAGGCTCGAACTGCCGCTGGTGCTCCTGTTCAACCGGGGACGCCTCATGGTCCTGCCGCAGGCGGTGAGCAAGGCCACGGGCCTCCTCCACGCGCTGACGGTGCTTCGCCTTTCGCGGCACAACACCATCGCGGTCGGCGACGCCGAGAACGACCACGAGTTGCTGCGCGTGTCCGAGGTGGGTGTCGCCGCGGGGTGGGGCAGTGCCGCCCTCCAGGCGACGGCGGACTACGTCGTGCCGGGCGAGGGTCCCGCGGCGTTGGCCGCGTACCTCATGGAGTTGTCCACGCGCCAGCGCATCCCCGCGCCCATGAAGGCTCGGCGGCGCCTGCGGCTCGGCCACTCCGACGACGGGCGGGCGCTCGAACTCGCGGTGAACGCCCGCAACGTGCTGATTGCGGGCGACCCCAAGAGCGGGAAGAGCTGGGTGGCCGGCCTGATGTGCGAACAGTTGATCATGCAGGAGTACTGCCTCTGCATCCTGGACCCGGAGGGCGACTACACGTCGCTCGAGGTGTTGCCAGGGGTCACGGTCTTCGGCGGTGCCGACCCGCTGCCGAGGCCGCGCGACCTGCTGCGGGCGTTGCGGCATCCCGACGGGTCGGTCGTCGTCGATCTGTCGCACACGCCGCATCACGAGAAGCTCGAGTACGTCAGGAACCTGCTGCCCGGCCTTGCCAGGCTCCGGCGGCGAACGGGTCTGCCGCATCGCATCGTGCTGGACGAGGCGCACTACGTCCTGCACGACCCGGACTCGGCCGCGCTGCTCGACCTGGAACTGAACGGCTACACGCTCGTGACCTACCGGGCGTCACAACTCCATCCGACGGTGCTGGCGTCGGCCGAAGCGATTGTGGCGACGCGCGAATCCGACCCGAATGAGGTGACCGCCCTCAGCGAACTCTGTGCGTCGTGCCGAACCGCGGGCAAAGCCATCGCGTGGCCGAAGCTGCTTGGCGGCATGGTGCTCGGCGACGCAGTGGTCCTGCCCATGACGCAGGAAGCCGAGGGCGAGGTGCGTCACATTCACCTCGCGCCGCGGCTCACGCCGCATGTGCGGCATGCCGCGAAGTACATCGACATTCCGGTCCCGGCCGGACGAGCGTTCGTGTTTGGCGGCACCGCCGGGGTGCCGGCGACGACCGCGCGGACGTTGCGCGAGTTTGTGTTCGTCCCTCGAACAGGCGCCGGCCGCCGTGCTGGAGAACCATCTCCGGCGCGGCGATTTCTCGAAATGGGTGGCGGATGTGTTCGGCGACTACCCGCTGGCGGCGACGCTGCGAGGCATCGAGCGGGAATTCCGCCGCGGCCGGGTCAACGGCGTGCTGGCCAGCCTCGGCCAGGCCGTCCGCGCGCGCTACGAATTCATGGAACTCGAGCCGGCTCCGACGGCGTGAGGCGGCAGGTTACTTGCAGTTGATGAGGGCGACAGTGGAATTGCGGCCACGCGGGCCGTGTTCTGTCGGGGTTTCGGCGGGGTGTCCGGCAGCATGCCGGTAATTCGGCCGGAGCACGCATGTGCGAACCAGCGCCGTCAGGAGGTGCGCAGCCATGATGCGCGTGCAGGATGTGATGAGCAAGAGCGTCAGGACCATCAAGCCCACCGAGACGGCCGACGCGGCCTACGAGGCGATGCGGATGCGGCGCATCCATCATCTCGTCGTCATGGATGCCGGCACGATCGTGGGCGTGTTGTCGGACCGCGACCTGGGCAGCGGGCCGGGCGCGGCGGTTCGAAAGGGCCTCAAGGTGAACGACCTGATGACGAGCGGCGTCGTCACGGTGGCGCCTGAGACGCCGATGCGGAAGGTGGCCAACCTGATGCGCGGCCGCTCGATTGGCTGCGTGATCGTCACCGAGGCCGACAAGGTGGCGGGCATCGTCACGGTGTCGGACCTGCTGGCCATGCTCGGCAAGGGCGAGGAGCGTCCGGTCGTGGTGGGGAAGCGGTGGACGCTGAAGGACCGCGGGAAGATGCGCAAGACGACCCGCGCGACGCGGCCGGGGCCGATGCGGTAGAACTCGATCGCGCCGCGCCTGTGGCCCCGCGTGAATGAGGTGGCGTGCCCGACTGCCCGGCGGCCGGGTGCCACGCCACCTCGTGCGAGCCGCCCGGTCCCCGGCTCCGGTCCCCGGCCCCGGTCCCCGGTTCCCGGTCCCGGTTCCCGGCTCCCGGATCCCGGTTCCCGATACAATTCAGTAGTCGTGTCGAACCCTGATGCCCTGGCCGTGCCGAGCACGCCCTCCCAACCCCTCACGCTGAGCGAGGCCGCGGCGCTGGCCTCCGGCCTCCAACGGGAATTGCACCAGGTGATCGTGGGGCAGGATGCCGTGATCACGGAGATCCTGATTGCGTTTCTCGCCGGCGGGCACTGCCTGGTGCGAGGCGTGCCCGGGCTGGCCAAGACGCTGTTGATCAAGACGCTGGCGCAGGCGGTGCACCTCAAGTTCAGCCGCATCCAGTTCACGCCGGACCTGATGCCGTCCGACATCATCGGCACCGAGGTCATCGAGGAAGATCGCGCGACCGGCTCGCGGAGCATCCGCTTCATGCCGGGCCCGCTCTTCGCCAACATCATCCTGGCCGACGAGATCAACCGCACGCCGCCCAAGACGCAGGCCGCGCTGCTCGAGGCCATGCAGGAATACCAGGTCACCGTGGGCGGCGTCCGCCACGCGCTCGAGCGGCCGCTGTTCGTCCTCGCCACGCAGAATCCCGATCGAGCAGGAAGGCACCTATCCGCTGCCGGAGGCGCAGCTCGATCGCTTCATGCTCAACATCGTCATCGACTATCCGACGGCGAGCGACGAGCGCGCCATCCTGTCGCAGACGACGACGGGCGAGGAGCCACGGGTGGCGGCGGTGGCGACGGGCGAGCAGATCGAGCGCGCGCGGCTGCTCGTGCGCGACATCGCGGCGGCCGACAACGTGATCGACTACGCCGCCCGCCTGGTGCGAGTCCACGCGGCCCGGCGGCCCGGAGGTGGAGCGCGTGCCCGACTTCGTGCGGCAATGGGTGCGGTGGGGCGCGGGTCCGCGCGCGGGCCAGGCGCTGCTGCTGGCCGGGAAGGCGCGGGCGGTGCTGCACGGCCGTCCGGCGGTGTCGCTCGAGGATGTCCGGGCGGTGGCGCCGCCGGTGCTGCGCCATCGGCTCCTCGTGAACTTCCAGGCCGAAGCCGACGGCATCGACGCCGAGTCCCTCGTGGCGCGCCTGCTCGACGCCGTGCCCGCCCGCTGAGGCGCCGATGTCCCGCCCGCACGTCGTTGCGCCCTCCGAGCTGTCGGCGTTGCGGGACCTCGAACTCGCCACGCGCGCCACGGTCGAGGGCCTGCGGCAGGGCCTCCATCGCAGCCCGTTCCACGGCTACAGCGCGGAGTTCAGCCAGTACCGGCACTACCGGCCCGGCGACGACCTGAAATACGTCGACTGGAAGGCGTTCGCCCGCACCGATCGGATCTACACGCGCCAGTTTCGGGAGACCACCAACCTCCAGGCGCTGTTCGTGGTCGACGTCAGTCGATCGATGGACTTCCCGCAGGGCCGCACCAAGCTCGCGCTGGCGCGCGCGATTGCCGCCATCCTGGGCACGCTGGTGCTGGACCAGGGCGATGCGGCCGGCGTGCTGGCCGTCGGGGACCGCGTGTCGCTCGTGCCGCCGCGAAGTGGTCACCACCACCTTCGGGTGTTCCTCGCGCAGGTGGCGTCGTTGCAGCCGGCCGGCGCATCCGGAGTGGCCGAGGGACTGCGCCGGGCCACGGCGGTGATGAAGCGGCGAGGCCTGATCGTGGTCCTCTCTGATTTCTATGAGGAAGGCAGGCGCGCTGGCCGACGTCCGCCGCCTGGCCCGCATGGGCCACGACGTTGTCGTCGTCCAGGTGCTGTCGCGCGAGGAGCTGACGCTTGGCGTGGAGGCCGCGTCGGAACTGGTGGATGTCGAGACGGGCCGCACGCCATGGTCGTGCAGCCCGAGCAGCGCACGCGCCGCGTATCGCGCCGGCGTGCAGGCCTGGCTGAACGACATCGAGCGGCAGGTGGCGCGGGAAGGCCTCGACTACCTGCGCCTGCTGACCGACGAGCCGCTCGAGCCCGCGCTGCGCCGGTTCCTGCTTTCGCGGCGAGGGAGCGCGGTAGCGTGTCGATCACGTGGCTGGTGCCCGCGGCGTTCGGCGGTCTCGCGCTCGTGGCGGTTCCGATTGCGATTCACCTGCTGGTGCGGCAGCACAGCCGGCAGGTCCCGTTTCCCTCGTTACGCTTCCTCGAAGCCTCCCGACTGGCGGCCCTCAAGCGGCGGTCCATCCAGGATGCCCCGCTGCTTCTCTGCCGGGTGCTGATGATTGCGGCCGCCGTCGCGGCCCTGGCGGCGCCGGTTATCGACACCGCTGCGCGACGGGCGGAGCATGCGAAGCGCGTGGCCCGCGCGGTCGTGATCGGTGAAGGCCTCGATCGCGCAGACCGGTCGCGGGTGAAGCGGCCGGCGCACTTCGCGTATGCCACGTTCTCGCGCGCGCGGCTGGCCGATGGCCTCGCCGATGCGGTGCGATGGCTCGAGACGCAACCGCCGGCGTCGCGCGAGATCGTGATCGCGGCGACATTCCGGCGCGGCCAGTTGCACCAGTCGGACATCGACCGCGTGCCGGCTGACATCGGGATCCGCCTGAAGGCGCAGGCGCCGCGAGCAACAGCCCCTGAGACCGGTGTTCCCGGTGATCGTGCTGCGCGACGGGCGACCCGCGCGCGTCATGCGCCGCGTGCGGGTGGACGAGGCGTCGACGACGGTGGGTGAGGACGCCGGCGTGGCCCTGCCGTCGCTACCGATCCAGATCGTCGCCGCGCCGGCGGACCAGGCGCTTGCGGACGCGGCGCTGCGGGCGGCGCTCACCGCGGGCGTGCGCTGGCCGGATGACACCTCCTTGCGTCAGCTCGTGCTGGTGTGGCCCGCCACGCCGGAGTCCGCGGTCCAACAGGTGCCGGCAGGCGCCACGGTCGTGCGGCTCAGCCCGCCCGACGCAGCCCGGCGAGGCGGCTTCGCTCGTCGCCCGAGCGATCGCCGAAGCCGTCGCGGCGCCGACCGGCGCCCTGGAGCCGTACGCGATTGCCGCGCAGGACCTCGGGCGGTGGTCGCGCCCGCCGGGTCCGCCGCCGGCGGCCTCGACGCCGGTGGACGAAGGCGACCGGCGCTGGCTGTGGGCCGTCGCCCTGGCTGCTCATCGGCGTCGAGCATCTGCTTCGCCGCGCGCCGCGGCCCGAAGCGGCGGGCGCCGCCAGCGACTCGACGAAGGAGGCGCGCGTTGCCTGAGCCGCGCATTGCGGAGGCGGTCGCGCGCGTCACGCGACGCCTGCGCGTGGAGGCCGTGCTCAACGCGGCGAGCGCGGGCGCCGTGCTCGCGGCCCTGGGCCTCGTCGCGCAGCGTGCGTCCGCTGCGGCGTCGCCGGTACCCGTCGCGGTTGGCGTGGCTGGCGGCATCGGGCTGGCGATATGGCTCGCCTGGCGAGGCGGCCATCGCGCGACGCCGAGGGCCTCGGCCGAGGCCATTGAGCGGGTGTATCCGTCCCTCGACAACCTGGTGGTGACCGTCCGTCGAGTTGATGGAAGCGCCCGCGGCCCGTGCGGGACGTGATCCGCGCCGAGGTGTTTCGCCAGGCGGCCGCCCGGTTGGACGGCATCGATCCCGTCCGCGTGGCGCCACTGGCGCGGGCCTTCGCGACGTGCGCCGCGATCATGGCCGGCGTGATGATCCTGGCCGCCGGCAGCGGACCGTTGCCCTCCGCGGCCGGCAGCTCCCGCATCGCGGCAAGCGACGCCCGCCGGCATCACCTCGGTCCATGTGCGCGTGGAGCCGCCGCGCTATGCGCGACGGCCGTCGCAGGACTTCGACAACCCCGTGGAGTTGTCGGTGCTGGCTGGAAGCCGCGTCTCGATCGAGGTCGTGTCCGCATCGCCTCGCGTGGACGCGCGGGAGCGAGGGCGCGGCCACCGCTGTCGCTTGCGCGCGAGGGCGACCGGTTCGTGGCGCAGTGGACTCGCCGACAAGTCCGCGAGCTTCGCGCTGAAGGCCAGTGGCGACGCCGAGGGAAGCCGGTTCCTGTCGGTCGTCGTGCTGCCCGATCACCCTCCCGCCGTGCGGATTCACGCGCCGGCGAAGGACCTGGCGCTGCCCGACGGCCGCGCCCGCATCGCGGTGGAGGTGGAGGCGAGCGATGACGTCGGCCTGACCGCGATGAGGCTCACGTTTACCCGCGCCTCCGGCGGCGGCGAGTCGATGAAGTTCGCCGAGGGAGAGGTGCCACTCATTCTGCAGCGCGAAGATGACCTCCGTTGGCGGGGAACGGCGCAGTGGTCGCTCGCGGGTCTGGACCTGGCGGACGGCGACGTGCTGGTCTATCGCGCCGTGGCCAGGGACGTGAACCCATCTGGCGCGCCCGTCCAGTCCGACGCGTATCTGATCGAGATCGGCAAGAGCGGTGGAGACGCGTATCGGCGGGCTTCGCGCTGCCGGCCGAGGAGAAGAAGTACGCGATCAGCCAGCAGATGGTGATCTACAAGACCGAGCAGCTGATCGCCGCGCGGGCGCGCCGCGCGGGCGACTGGCTCGAGCAGAACCAGCTGCTCGCCGTCGAGCAGCGGATGGTGCGCGGCGAGATCGTGTTCCTTGGCGGCGGCGAGGTCCAGGACGAAGTGGAAGAGGCCGCCGGGTCAGACGAATTGGTGGAAGGGCCGCCTTCAGAACTCCGGGCGCGCCGAGATGCTGCGCGCGATCAACGCGATGTCGCGCGCCGAGGCGGAGTTGAACGGCGGCCGGGCGCCGGAAGCGCTGGTCTTCGAGAAGGCCGCGCTGGCGGCGCTCGAGAAGGCGTTCGACCGGCGCCGGTACTTCCTGCGCACGTTGACGGAACGCGCGCGCATCGATCCTGCGCGCCGGCTCACGGGCGACCTGAAGGACGCCCGTTCGTGGACGCGGGGCGAATCGGCCGTTCCGGCGCCACCGTCCCTCGAGGCGCAACGCCTCCTGATGCGTGACCTGTCCGCTGCCGTCCCCACCGAACGCGGCAGCGCGGCCGCGTTGGCGGCGCGCGTGGCCACGATCGATCCGGCATCCGTCGATCTGCAGAAGGCCGCCGTTGCCATTGCCACGGCGAACCTGCCGCATGCGCGTCGCGATGCGATGGCGGCGGCCATGCGCGCGCTGGCTGCTCATGCGGCCGCCGAACTCGCTTCCGGCGGCGGACGTGGATATGGCGGCCGACGTGATGGCCGGCCGGCTGGCTGACGAACTCGCGCGGCCGCCGAGGCGGGGAGGCCGGTGATGACCCCTTCCCACCCGGTGGTGCGTGCCGTCGCTGCGGGCGGTGGCCGCGGCCGATTGCGATGGCCGGCCTGGTCGATCCGGCCGCGTCGGTCACGCGCGTCGTACCGCGGCGCGTGGCGGTCGTATCCGCGGTATCGCCGGAGCACGCCGCCGCCGCGACGACCGCGATCGAGGCGTTCGCGCGAGCGGCCGGCGGCGAACTCGAAATCGATCGACGCACGGCGGGCGGCGCGCTGCCGTGCGACGGGGATGAGCCCTGTGTCGTGGTCTCGGATGGGTCGGCCATGGTCGCAGGGCGCTCTCGACCGACCAGCAGCGACGTCCCTGATTCGGGTGGGCATCCCCGTCTCGCCAAACGTCGCCGTGCGCCGCGCGGTGACGGCGGCGCGCCAGCATCCCGCGGCCGCGGGCACGGTCCGAGTCGATTTGGATGGTCTTGGCCTGCGCGGTCGCAAGACCGAGGTCCGCGTGTTGGATGGCGATGTCATTGCGGGCTCGGTGACCCACGAGTGGGCCGAAGACGGCCCCGCGCGCGTGACCATCCCGTGGTGGCCGATTGCCGACGGACCCGCGCAGGCTGCATGTCGAGGCCGCGGCCACCGACGGCGAAGCGTCGTTGATCGACAACGTGATCGACCTCGGCGTGGATGTCCGCGCGGCCCGCATTCCGGTGCTGGTGTATGAGCCACGGCCGTCCTGGGCGAGCACCTTCATCCGGCGGGCGCTGGACACCGACCCGCGCATGGCCGTCGTCGCGCGCGCGCGCCTCGGCCCGACGTCTCACCGCCGGCACCGCGTCGGCGCGCCTCGATGCGCGGGCGCTCGACGCCGCGGAGGCCGTCATCGTCGGCGCGCCGGAGGCGCTTGGCGCGGACGAGGTCGCGCTGCTCGATCGCTACGTGCGCACCCGAGGGGGCGTGCTGGTCCTGGCGCCCGATCGCGCCGTGTCGGGCCCGGCGGCGCGGTGGCTCGACACGAAGTGGGACGAGCACCTGACGCCGGAGCCCCAGGCGCTGGGGCCGCTGCAGGCGACCGAGTTTCTGGTCGCGCAGTCGAGCGGCCCGCTCGACCAGGTGCTCGCGCGGTCGCCCCGCGGACCCGTCGTGGTGCTCGCGCCAAAGGGCGACGGGCGGATCGTGATCTCCGGCGCGATGGACGCCTGGCGCTATCGCGCGGAGAGCGACGCGGCGTTCGATCGCTTCTGGCGCGCCATCGTGGTGAACGCCGCATCGCAAAGCGCGCCGCTGTCGATTGAGGTCGGGGAGTCGGTGGCGGTGCCTGGCGCGGATGTGCCGATCCTGGTTCGACGGCGCGCGATGGAGCCGCCGGCCTCCACCACGATCCGCGCGAGGGCTCGATGCGGAACGGGCGGCGCCGAGCCCTTGCGCCTTTGGCCCGCCGGCGAGCTGGGCGTCTTCACGGGCGCACTCCACATTCCGGGCGACGGAGCCTTGCACGATCGAGGCGGCCGTGGACGGCGGCCCGGCCGCGGTGGCGGCCTTGAGCGTCGCGACGGCGCCCGTTCGCGGCCCGGCTGCGGTGTTCGAAGCGCTCGGCCGCGACGCGGCGCGGACCGGCGGCATGGTCGTGGCCGAGGGCGCGGAGTCGGCGCTGGCGACGTGGCTCAGGTCACACAGCCCGGCCGTGGCGCGTCCGATCGCCGGTGCACCCCATGCGATCCCCGTGGTGGATGGTGCCGTTCGCGGCGTGCCTGGGCGGCGAGTGGTGGCTCCGGCGGCGAGCCGGACTGCGATAAAGTGAACGGGAGACGGGACCCGGGAGACGGTCAGGCGCTTCAGGCCCATAAGCCCTAAGCCCCTAAGCCCCTAAGCCCTCAAGGATCACCCAATGAGTTATTCGCGCGATCAAGTGAAGCAGATCACCGACAAGGTGATGAACATGTGCAAGGCCGACGCCGTGGAGGTGGAGTTCTCCGGCGGGGAACGCTCGGCCACGCGCTATGCCAACTCGAGCATCACGGCCAACCTGATCGAGAACGATCAGGAGGTGAAGATCACCGTGCGCTATGGCCAGAAGACCGCCAACGCCACGACGCACCAGTTCGATGACGACTCGCTGCGGCGGACCATCGACGGCGTGCAGGCCCTGGCCAAGCGCAAGCCGGACAACCCCGAGCTGATGCCGCTGGTGAAGCCGCCGCAGACCTACATCGAGGTGGACGCGGCCCTGCCGTCGGCCGTGAACTTCGGCCCGGCCGAGCGCGCGAAGATGGTCAAGGTCAGCACCGACATCTGCGAGAAGCGGGGCGTGCTCGGCGCCGGCTACATCCCCAAGTTCGACTGGGTGGAGGCCACCGCCAACTCCGAGGGCCTCTTCACCTACTTCCACTACGCCGACGCGAGCTTCATCCTCACGTGCCGCACGCCGGACCAGACCGGCTCGGGCTGGGCGGGGACGACCGGCGTGAAGGACATCAAGAACATCGACGCCGAGATGCTCACGAACGTGGCGGCCGACAAGGCGCTGAAGTCGCAGAAGCCGCGCGCCATCGAGCCCGGCAACTACACGGTGATCCTCGAGCCGCGGCCCGCGGCGCGGTACCTGTCGCTGATGCTCGGCGCGTTCAACGCGCGCGGCGCCGAAGAGGGCCGCAGCTTCATGAGCGGCAAGCAGCGCGGGGAGACGCGCCTCGGCGAGAAGGTGTTCGGCGACAACTTCACGCTGCGGAGCGAGATCGGCAACCCCATCCTCCGGCAGTCGCCGATCGGGCAGGACGGCCTCGCCGGCCAAGCCCGTGACCTGGGTCGAGAAGGGCGTCGTCAAGAACCTGTTCTACGACCGGTTCTGGGCGCAGAAGCAGGGCAAGCCGGCCACCGGCACCACGCCCGGCATGAGCCTGGTGATGGAGGGCGGCACCGCGACCGTCGACGAGATGATCAAGTCCACCAAGCGCGGGCTGCTCGTCACGTTCTTCTGGTACATCCGGCCGGTCGACAACATGACGCTGCTCAACACCGGCATGACGCGCGACGGGCTGTTCCTGATCGAGAACGGCGAGATCGTCGGCCCGGTCCAGAACTTCCGCTGGAACGAGTCGCCGGCGGTGAGCTTCAACAACATCTCGATGCTGGGCAAGCCCATCCCGATGCACACGGGCGAGGCCTACGACAACCCGGGCACCGCGCTCGTGCCCGCCGATGAAGCTCGAAGACTTCACCATGACGTCCATTTCCCCGGCGGTCTAGGTTCGTAGGGCGCCCCTTTAGGGGCGCCGGAGAGAGACATGAAACGACGCGATTTCGTCAAGACCCTGAGCGCCACCGGCGTGGCGCTGTATGCCAGCGACCTGGTGGGCGACCTCATCGCCCAGACCCCGAAGGCCAAGGTCCTGGAGTCCACGCTTCAAGGGGCTCTCGGACATCGCGCTGGGCGAGGCCAAGCGCCTCGGCTGCACGTACGCCGACATCCGCTTCACGCGCAACATCAACGACAGCGTCGCCGTCCGCGACCGCATCGTCACCGACTCGTTCGGCTTCGGCGCGGGCGGCCACGAGGAGAGCGCGGGCTTCGGCGTCCGCGTGATCCACAGCGGCGTGTGGGGCTTCGCCAGCAGCCCGTTCGTCACCGAGGACGGAGATCAAGACGCGTCACGGCGCAGCGCCACGGAAGTGGCCAAGGCCAGCGCCGTGAGCAAGCGGTTCGAGGTGAAGCTCGCGCCGGTGCCGGCGTACACGGACTACTGGGCGGTGCCCGTCAAGCAGAAGCCGGACGAAGTGTCGCTCGACGACAAGATCGCGTTCCTCATGAAGATCAACGAGGCGGCGCTGAAGGTGCCGGGCATCATCCGCGTGCAGTCGTCGATGGCGTTCGACTACGAGTGGAAGTACCTGGCCACGTCCGAAGGCTCCTACATCGAGCAGGAGATCTACCGCACGGCGCCGGGCTTCACCGTGACCGCCCTGAAGAACGGCAAGGCCAAGCAGCGCACGTTCTCGGTGGCGCCGAAGACGGCGGGCTACGAAGTGGTGCTCGACTCGAAGATGCAGGAGAACGTCGAGCGGATCTGCGCCGAGGCGGTGGAGCACTGCACGGCGCCGCCCGCGGGCGCGGGCCTGAAGGACCTGGTGATGACGCCCGCGCACGCGATGCTCACCATCCACGAGATCGTCGCGCATCCCACCGAGCTCGATCGCGTCGTCGGCTACGAGGCCAACTACGCCGGCACCAGCTTCGTGAAGCTGGGCGACATCGGCAAGCGCATCATGGGCTCGAAGCTGTTCAACGTGACCTGCGACCGGACGCTCGAGGGCGGCATGTGCACCGTGGGCTACGACGATGACGGCGTGAAGTCGCAGCGGTGGCCCATCATCCGGAAGGCCGGCTGGTCGACCTGCAGACCAACCGCGAGACGGCCCATTACATCGGGCAGACGGCGTCGAAGGGCTGCACCTTCGCCACGTCGTGGCGCAACTACCCGTTCCTGCGCATGCCCAACGTGCACGTGGAGCCGGGTCCGCCCGGATCGCCGACGCCGGAGGAGATCATCGCCGACACGAAGGACGGCATCCTCATCGACGGCCGCGGCAGCTACTCGATCGACCAGCAGCGCTTCAACGGCCAGTTCGGCGGCGACGCGTTCTGGGAGATCAAGAACGGCAAGAAGACGCGGATGCTGAGCGACGTCACCTACAACGCGATCACCACCGACTTCTGGCAGAACCTCGACGCCACGTCCGGCAAGGAATCGTGGGAGATGTTCGGCACCACGGGCGACGCCAAGGGGCAGCCGGTGCAGATCAACCACCCGTCGCACGGCTCGCCGTGGGTGCGCATCCGCCGCATCATGGTCGGCGCGGCCTTCAGCTAGATACGACGGACGGGCCAGGGAGACACGGAGACTTCGTGTCTCCGTGGCCCGTACGTGATCACCCCGTCATGCAGTACACGACGACGTTGACCCCGAACTTCG
This sequence comes from uncultured Acidobacteriota bacterium, assembly GCA_963839865.1. Classification (GTDB taxonomy): domain Bacteria; phylum Acidobacteriota; class Vicinamibacteria; order Vicinamibacterales; family UBA2999; genus 12-FULL-67-14b. The sequence goes on along the minus strand of CAWIWS010000023.1, from coordinate 92,447 downwards.
TGTTGTCGTCCCGCTGGAAGCGCTTGTTCCGCCAGTCGTAGTCCCACTCGCACCCGTAGTCCTTGTTGGAATAGAGCACGCCGAGCCGGCCGCGGCGTTCGACGCCGCGCAGGTAATCGTGCACGAGGTCGTCGCCCCAGCCGTTCAGCTCGTGCGCCGTTTGCGGCGGGCCGTCCGGGAACTGGAAGAACGCGCGGTAGAGCGGGTGCGTGTTCGGGATCTTGTCGAGCGTGCCCGGCGCGGGAAAGACGCGCCGCATCTCGTCCTCGAAGGACGTCGCGTACAGGCCGGACACGTCGTGGTTGCAGTCGTCGGAGAAGAGCAGGCCGCCGTGCTCGACGAAGCGGGCGAGCGTCGCGCGCTCCTTGTCGCTGAAGCGCACCAGCTTGTGGCCGGTCATGAAGAGGAAGGGGAAGGCGAGCAGCTCTTCGGAGTCCGCCGTGATGACCACTTCCTCCGAGTACACCGGGATGTTCGTGTACTCGACGATCGAATTCAGAATGTTGGCCGCGACCTTGGGGTTGTAGTCCCAGTCACCCGAATCGTACCGGAGGCGCGCGAAAACGAACTCGCTCGATCGCGGCTTGCCCCCGGTGCGTGCCGAGGGCGGTGGCGCCTGGGACATCCTCACACGATAGCGCGGCCGTCCCGGGCGCGTCCACGCGTTCTCAATTGAACGTGCCGGATGTTCCGCGGGGTATACGCTGTGGCATGGGCATCGTCCGCACGTTCGGCCGGGCGCTGGTGGCGTGGTGGAATGATGACGGGTTCCGGCTCGGCGCGTCGGTGTCCTTCTACACGCTCTTCGCGCTCGCGCCGATGCTCCTCGTGGCCACCGCGGTGGCGGGCACCATGTTCGGGGCGGAGGCCGTCCGCGGCGAGATTGCCGGCCAGGTCAAGGGCCTCGTCGGCAACGAGGGCGGCGACGCCGTGCAGGCGCTCCTGCGGGGCGCAGCCAGCCGCGGCGACAGCATGGTGGCGGCGACCATCGGGAGCGTCGCGTTCGTCCTGGCGGCCTGCGGAGCCTTTCTCGAACTGCAGGCCGCGTTCAACACGATCTGGCGCGTCGTCCCGGCCCCGCAGGGCCGTCTGCGGTACTTCCTCGTGGATCGCTTGAGGTCTTTCGGGCTTGTCGTGGCGATCGGGTTCCTCCTGATGGTGTCCCTGGCCGTCAGCGCCGCGCTTGCCGCGCTCGACGTGAGGATGGCGCGGTGGGCGCCCGGCGCGCCCATGGTCGTGCTGAGCCTCAGCGTCGTGGTCTCGCTCGCCGTCACCGGCGTCCTGTTCGCGCTGCTGTTCAAGATCCTCCCGGACGTCAACCTGCGGTGGGCCGACGTGGGGACCGGAGCCACGGTTACCGCGCTGCTGTTCGGCCTGGGGCAGCGGCTGATCGGCCTCTATCTCGGGAAGAGCGGCATTGCCTCCGCGTACGGCGCGGTGGGGTCGGTCATGGTGCTGATGCTCTGGGTGTATTACTCCTCGCAAATCGTCCTGATCGGCGCCGAGTTCACGAAGCTCCACGCCGAGCGCGTGCACGGATTCGTCGATGCGTCGGCCTTTGCGAAGAAGGCCGACGGCGCCGACGAGCCTATTTCCCTTTGAGCGTCCGGCCAATCTCCAGGCCGATGTCCGGCTTGTCGGCGGTGCCGCCAATCTTGATGGCCAGGACGGTGCCGGCGCCGCCTTTGCGGAAGATCGGATCGAACGGCTTGAGCAGCCAGGACTTGTATCCCGTCTGGGTATTCGACGCGGTGGCCGTGAGCCTGACGTCGCCCGAGAAATCCAGCGTGGCGGGCTCGAGGGCGTAGCGCCCGGCGAGGCGGATTGCCGCGCCCTTCACGTCGAACGCGAGTTCCTTGAAAGTCAGGATGCCCAGCTTCAGGGCGAACGTGCCCCTGACGCGCGAGGCCATGTCGTCAATCGACAGGTCGGCCGGCCGTCCCTGGCCGCGCCGGCTCAGGCTGTCGATCTGCTCCTGGGTTCCCGTGTCGGTGAAGTGCAGGCGCTCCGCCCCGACCGTCCCGCCGAGGGCCAGGCGGTCGAGCACGTCCTCGTCACCTTGCCGCAGGTCGAACGCGGCATCGAGCACGAGCGTGCCACGCGCGGCCGGCTTTGCCGGTGTCATGAGGAACGTGAGGAGGTCCGCGAGGTCGACCTGTTCGCTCTTCACCGTGAGGACCACGCGCTTGCCCTTGATCCCCTTCGTGCCTTCGATGGCGCCGTGCGCGTGGAAGGAGGACTTGCCAAGCCCGACTTCCACGCTGGTCAAGGCGACATCGCCATTGGTGCCATCCACCAGCGCTTCGTACCGCGTCGTGAGGGGCAGGCTGCCGCCGTGCAGGCGCTTGACGCGGAACTGTTCGGTGGTGGTCCCGCCCTGCGTGGTGATCTGCTCGAGCACGCCCTCCATCGTGCCCTTCGCGTCGACGTGACCCTCGAGGCCCTTGATGGTGCCGAGATCCGCGGAGAACGTGTAGTCGCCTTCGAGGGGCGTCGCGCTGGGCTCGCCCGCCTGCCAGGGCCCGAAGCGTCCTTGCGCTTCGATGTTGCCGTGAGGGATCGGGTTGGTGATCGACGCCTCGAAGGTGGCGGCCGTCCCTGGGGCGAGGTCGTGAATGACGAGGGTGTAGATGTCCCAGACCTTCGGATTCTTACCCGACTCGCGCGGGATGATCGTCAGGCGGGAGTTCGCCGCCGTAAGCTCGCGAATCACCAGGCCCGACGGCCGGTCGCGTGAGCCCTGTGACGTTCGATTGAACGGCACGCGAGGGCCCGACCCCACGCGGGGTGGAAGGTTGACCTCCAGTCCCTCGACCGCGACGTGATCGACCGTCCGGGTCCAGAGGCTGCTGATGGAGAGGTCCACGACGAACGACCTGATGACGAGCAGCGGCGGCACGTCGCGGCGGCCGTGGTGCCGCGCCACGAGGGACTCGGCCCGGAACTGCAGTGGGACCAGCGTGAACCGCGCCGCGCCCAGTTCCACGTCGCTCTCGAGCGCGCTCGCCACGCCGGACACGACCGCCTCGTGGAGCCGCGGCGTAAACTGGCGAGCCGCGAGCCACAGCCCGCTGCCGAGGAACAGGATCCCGATGCCGGCAAATACGAGGCGGCGGCGCATGGTGATCTCCGTTATCCGCTCCCGACCGGCGCCCGCACGGCCTGCAGGTAGCGGGAGGGCAGCGGATGATTGAGGCGTGTCTCGATGAATCGTGAAGCCTCGACGAGGGCCGGGAGCGAAATGCCGGTTTCGATGCCGAGGCCGTTCAGCATGAAGATCAGGTCTTCGGTCGCGAGGTTGCCGGCAGCGCCCGGCGCGAAAGGGCAGCCGCCGAGGCCGCCGGCCGAACTGTCGAACGTCGCCACGCCGTGTTGCAGGCCGGCGAGGACGTTGGCGAGCGCCGTGCCGCGCGTGTCGTGGAAGTGCAGCGCCACCTGGCCAAGCGGCACGCGCCTCGTCACGGCGTCGAGCACTCGCGGGACCTGGCCCGGATGCGCCACGCCGATCGTGTCGCTGACGGCGACCTCGAAGACGCCGAGCTCGTGCAGACGGCCCGCCACGTCCGCGACCCGCTCGGCCGGCACGTGGCCTTCGAACGGGCACCCGAAGCACGTGGAGAGGTAGCCGCGCACGCGGATCCCGGCGGCGAGCGCCGCATCGCACACGGCCCGGTAGGTCTCGATTGACTGGTCGATCGTCTGGTTGATGTTCTTCTGGCTGAACGTCTCCGAGGCCGCCGCGAAGATGGCGACCTCGTCCACGCCGGCGGCGATCGCGCGCTGGAGTCCGGCCAGGTTGGGCACGAGCGCGGTGTAGCGCACGCCGGGCCGGCGCGTGATGCCGGCGAAGACCTCGGCGGCATCGGCCATCTGCGGCACCCACTTCGGTGACACGAACGCCGAGACCTCGATGACCCGATGTCCGGCGTCCGACAGTCGATCGACCAACGCGATCTTGTCGGCCGTGCTGATAAGGCTCTTCTCGTTCTGGAGCCCGTCGCGGGGCCCGACCTCGACGACGGTGACGCGCGAGGGCAGGGCCGGCGTCATTCGAACTCCAGCAGGTGTACGCCGGGTTGTACGAGGTCGCCCTTGGCGCAGTGCACGGCCTTGACGACGCCGTCGCGCGGCGCGCGCAGCGGCAGTTCCATCTTCATGGCTTCGAGGACGATCACCGTGTCCCCCTGCGACACCGTCTGTCCCGGCGTCGCCTGGATGGCCACCACGGTCGCCGGCATCGGCGCCATGACGCCGGTATCGCTCCCACGCTTGCCGCGCTTGCGGCCGGCGGCCGGCGCGGCCGATTCGATCTTCGCCACCTGGCCGTTGAGAAACACCCAGCGGGAATCCCCTGCCGAGGCGATCGCCACGCGCCATCGTTCGAGTCCGTCGCTCACGATGTACCAGCCGTTGCCGACCGGCTCGATGGTGAAAGGGGGCGTGCTCATGTCAGCCGCGCCATCCCTTCAGCGACGCGAACGGATCGGTCGACACCCGGTGGGGAACTGCGGACGTGCGACGGTGCGGCGGCGCTCAAGGACTCCGCCGAGAGGGTTGCCACGGCGGCAAGCACGGCGTCGGGCAGCGGCGGCTCGGGCGTCGAGGCCAGGGCCGCGCCGTCGCGATCGAGGAACCCCGTGTCGATTGCGCCATCGATGAAGGCCGGGTGCGCGAGGATCCGCAGCATGAAGGGGATGTTCGTGCGAATGCCGAGGATCGCGAAGTCCTCGAGCGCGCCGATCGCCCGGCGGCGGGCGAGTTCGCGCGTCTCCGCCCAGACGATCAGCTTGGCGAGCATCGGATCGTAGTGCACCGACACCTCGCCGCCCGGTGCGACACCGCTGTCCACGCGAATGCCGGGCCCTTGCGGCTCTCGATAGAGGAGAAGGGGACCCGCTTGCGGAAGGAATCCCTGCGACGGGTCCTCGGCATAGACGCGGCATTCAATCGCGTGTCCGCGCTGCGAGAGGTCGGCCTGGGTGAACGGCAGCGGCTCGCCGGAGGCCACCTGGATCTGCGTCCGCACGAGGTCGATGCCGGTCACGCATTCGGTGACGGGATGCTCCACCTGCAGGCGGGTGTTCATCTCGAGGAAATAGAACCGCGCGGCGTCGCCCGCGCCCTCGAGCAGGAACTCCACCGTGCCCGCGTTGCGATAGCCGGCGGCCCGGGCGGCGGCGACCGCCGCGTCGCCCATGCGGGCGCGCATCGATGGTGACAGGACCGGGCACGGGCTTTCTTCGATCGTCTTCTGGTGGCGGCGCTGCACCGAGCATTCGCGCTCGAACAGGTGCACGACGTGCCCGTGGGCGTCCGCGAAGACCTGGATCTCGACGTGGCGCGGCCGTTCCACCAGCCGCTCGAGATACAGCGTGCCGTCGCCGAACGCGGCCGTGGCTTCGCGGCGCGCCGCGGTGAGGGCGCCTGCGAGTTCATCGGCCGACCGCACCACCTTCATGCCGATGCCGCCGCCGCCGGCTGAGGGCTTCACGAGCGCCGGGAAGCCCACGCGCGCCGCAGCCTTCGCGAAGGCCTCGTCGGATTGGTCCGCCGGCGTCTCGCCGGGCACGACGGGCACGCCGGCGGCGAGCATCAACTGGCGCGCGCCGATCTTCGAGCCCATCCGCTCGATCGCATCGGCGGGCGGGCCGACGAACACGAGTCCGGCCGCCTCGCACGCCCGCGCAAACGGCGCGCGCTCGGACAGGAAGCCGTAGCCGGGATGCACGGCGTCGCATCCCGCCTCGCGCTGCGGCGGCGATCAGCCGATCGATGTTGAGGTAGCTGTCGCGCGGCGCCGGCGGACCGAGACGTACGGCGCGATCGGCCGCGCGGACGTGGACGGCCCTGGCGTCGGCGTCGGAATACACCGCCACCGACTCCACGCCCAGCTCGCGGCACGCGCGAATGATGCGCAGCGCGATTTCGCCCCGATTCGCAATCAGCAGTCGTTTCAGCATTCGCCGTCCAACCCTAGCCCAAGCCGCAGCCCCTAAGCCCCTAAGCCCTAAGCCCCTTCAACCACCCACCCTGGCCTGGTCTTGTTCAGAAACGCCTTCAGGCCGTCCTGGCCTTCTGGTGACACCCGCTGGCGGGCGATGGCCTCGGCCGTGAGGCCGATCACCGACGCCGGCGCCTGGCCCCACACCCGGGGAATCAGCGCCTTCGCGGCCGCCACGCCCGTGGGAGACGCGGTCAGCGACTCGGCCACGTAGCGGTTCACGGCCGCGTCCAGCTCCCCGGCGGGCACCACGGCGTGCACGAGGCCGATCTCCTTCGCGCGCGCGGCGTCGAAGCGCATGCCCGTGAGGAAGAGCTCGCGCGCGGCGGAGACGCCAATCTTCTGCAGCACGTACGGCGAGATCATCGCGGGCAGGATGCCGAGCTTCGTCTCGGTGAAGCCGAAGACCGCGCCCGACTCCGCGACGACGATGTCGCACACCGCGGCGAGGCCCGAGCCGCCGCCGAGCGCGGCGCCATGGATGCGGCCGATGACGATGGCCGGCACCGTGTTGATCGCCAGGAACATGCTGGCCGCGGTCGTCGCGTCCCGGATGTTGTCGTCGAGCGAGTAGTCGGCCATCTTGGCCATCCAGCCGGCGTCGGCGCCGGCGCTGAACACCTTGCCCGCGCCGCTGAACACCACGACGCGCAGGCCGGGGTCGGCGTGCGCGCCCGTCGGCCCACGCCGCGAGGTCCGCGATGACGTCTTCGTTGAACGCATTGCGGACTTCGGGACGGTTCAGCGTGACGTGCTCGACCGGCCCGTCGCGGCGGATGGAGAGGAATTTGTAGGGCATGGATTACATCCGGAAGATGCCGAACTTCGCCTTGGGGATCGGCGCGTTGAAGGCCGCCGACAGCCCGAGCGCCAGCGCGGACCGGGTCTCCGCCGGATCGAGAATCCCATCGTCCCAGAGGCGCGCGGTGGAGTAGTAGGGCGAGCCCTCGGTCTCGTACTTCTGCAGGATCGGATTCGCGGATGGCGGCTTCGGCTTCCGCCGTGAACGGCGCGCCCTCGCGCGCCAGCTGATCGCGCTTCACCGTGGTGAGCACGCCCGCGGCCTGCTCGCCGCCCATGACCGAGATGCGCGCGTTGGGCCACATCCAGAGCAGGCGCGGCTCGTAGGCGCGGCCGCACATGCCGTAGTTGCCCGCGCCGAACGAGCCGCCGATGATCACGGTGAACTTCGGGACCACCGAGTTGGCCACCGCATGCACCATCTTGGCGCCGTCCTTGGCGATGCCGCCGCGCTCGTACTGCTTGCCCACCATGAACCCGGTGATGTTCTGCAGGAAGACGAGCGGGACGCCGCGCAGGTTGCAGAGCTCGATGAAGTGCGTGACCTTCAGCGCCGACTCGGAGAAGAGCACGCCGTTGTTGGCGATGATGCCGACGAGGAAGCCGTGGAGCCGCGCGAACCCGCACACGACGGTCGTGGCGTAGCGCTCCTTGAATTCGTCGAAGCGCGACCCGTCGACGATGCGCGCGATCACCTCGCGGACGTCGTAGGCCTTGCGAATGTCCTGGTTCACGATCCCGTAGAGCTCGGACGGGTCGTAGGCCGGATCCTCCGGCGTCGTCATGTCCGCCGGCAGGTGCTTGACGCGGTTGAGCGTCGACAGCACGATGCGCGCCTGGTGCAGCGCATGCGCGTCATCTTCGGCGAAGTAGTCCGCGACGCCCGAGAGGCGGGTGTGCACGTCGGCGCCGCCGAGGTCCTCGGCGGTCACTTCCTCGCCCGTCGCCGCCTTCACCAGCGGCGGCCCGCCGAGGAAGATCGTGCCCGTGCCCTTGACGATGATCGTTTCGTCGGACATCGCCGGCACGTACGCGCCGCCCGCGGTGCACGAGCCCATCACCACGGCGATCTGCGGGATGCCCTCCGCCGACATGCGCGCCTGGTTGAAGAAGATGCGGCCGAAGTGCTCGCGATCGGGGAAGACCTCGGCCTGCAGCGGCAGGAAGGCGCCGCCTGAGTCCACGAGGTACACGCACGGCAGGTGGTTCTGCAGCGCGACGTCCTGCGCCCGCAGGTGCTTCTTCACCGTGAGCGGGTAGGTAGGTGCCGCCCTTGACCGTGGCGTCGTTGGCCACGATCATCACGTCGCGGCCCGACACGCGGCCGATGCCGGTCACGATGCCGGCCGCCGGCGCCTCGTCCTCGTACAGGCCCCACGCGGCCAGCGCCGACAGTTCGAGGAACGGGGACTGCGGATCGAGCAGCGTCGCAATGCGCTCGCGCACGGGGAGCTTGCCCTGCGCGCGGTGGCGCTCGACGTACTTGGGGCCGCCGCCCTGTTGCGCCGGCGGCGAGTCGCGCCGCGGTACTCGGCGACGAGCGCCGTCATGCGCTCGCGATTGGCGCGGAACTCGGGTGAGGCGAGGTCGATGTGCGAGTCGAGTTGATCCATGGAGCGACGCGGCTACCAGCCGCAGCAGTCGGTCTTGAAGCGGCATGCGGGGCAGCGCCAGACGGCGTGCATCCGATACATCTCGGCGCCGCAGCGCTCGCACTTCATCGCCTCGTCCTCCGCGGTGCGGCCGGTGACCGTCCGAAGCGCGGACACCACGGGCGTGACGATGAGCTTGGAGGGTGGCTTATCCACGCCGTCATTATACGGCGCGGTTGGAAGAAGGCTGACACCAACTGTATGGTTGCGCTACAGTGTGTATGAATCCCGGTCAGCCATGCCGCAATCTCAAATCCCCGCGCGCCGACGCGTGCTCGTCGTTGACGATGAGCCGATGGTGCGGGACTGGCTGAAGCTCGTGGTGGAACAGGCGTCGAGTGCGCCAGGCTATCGAGGTGCGCACGGCCGCCACGGGCGGCGCCGCCGAGGTGGCGTTCCGATCGTGGCGCCCCGATCTCGTCCTGCTCGATCTGATCCTGCCCGACATGCGACGGCATCGCGTTGCTGCGCCGCCTGAAGGCGATCGACGGCGGGCCGGAGATCATCGTCATCAGCGGCCAGGGCACGATCACCCGCGCGCTCGAGGCCGGCCAGGCCGGTGCCTTCTTCTTCCTTGAAAAGTCCGACCTCGACCCCGCGGGCCTCGTGACGATCCTCGATCGGGCCGACGGCGCTGCAGGTGGAGCGGCGCGCAGCACCAGCTGCTCAAGGAGCGGATGCGCGAGCAGTATGCGTTCTCGAACGTGATCGGCAAGAGCAAGAAGATGCGCGAGCTCTTCGAGCTGATCGAGGCGGTGGCGGAGAGCGACGCGAACATCCTCATCCACGGGCGACAACGGCACCGGCAAGGAGCTGATCGCCAACGCGATCCATCACCGGAGCGCCGCGGGCCAAGGGCCCGTTCATCAAGATCAACTGCGCGGCGCTGCCGAAGGATCTCATCGAGTCGGAGCTCTTCGGCTACAAGAAGGGCGCGTTCACCGGCGCCACCGCCGACAGCGTCGGCCTGCTCGAACTGGCGGCCGGCGGCTCGCTGATGCTGGACGAGATCGGCGAGATGCCGGCGCTCCTGCAGACCAAGCTGCTGCGCGTGCTGCAGGAACGCGAGTACCGGCCGATCGGCAGCGACCGTCTCGTGCAAGGTGGACTTCCGCCTGATCTGCGCGACCAACATCGAGCCCGAGGCCGCCCTGCGCGACGGCCGGCTGCGCGAGGACCTCTACTTCCGCATCAATACCGTCTCGTTGCGGGTGCCGCCGCTGCGGGAGCGCACCGAGGACCTGCCGCTGCTCTGCGCGCACTTCCTCGAGAAGTTCAACACGCGCTACCGCAAGCCGCGTCCAGGGCATCTCCGCGGCCGCGTATCGCCTGCTGATCCGGTTCCGCTGGCCCGGCAACGTGCGCGAGCTCGAGAACGCGATCGAGCGGGCCGTGCTCGTGGCCAAGGGCGCCGAGATCGAGCCGCCGGACCTGCCCGAGCCGATCCGGGAAGACGCCGTGCCGGATGACGCGTTCACCGTGCCGCCGCACCACACCCTGGCGGAAATCGAGCGGATGGCCGTGCTGCAGACGTTGCAGCGGACCAACTGGAACAAGCAGGAGGCGGCGCAGATCCTGGGGCTGTACCGCCCGACGCTGTACAGCAAGATCAAGAAGCACGACATCAGGGATCCGCGCGCGGCGACGCGCGCGGAGGAGGGCGAATGAGCGAACGGAGCACGTTGGTGTTGGGCGCGATCATCGGGGCCGCGGTCGGCGTGGGCGTCGGGTACCTGTTGTTCACGGAAAAGGGCCGGCAGCTGCGGGAGGACATGCAGCCCGAGATTGACACGCTCGTCCGGGAGGCCATGCGCCTCAGCGGCGCCGTGCAGGACGTGCGCCGTGGCACGTCGGCGGGCGCCGCCTCGACGCCGCGGCCCTGGCCGCGCCGGACAACCTAGCGTGGGCGAACCGCCTGTCGGCACGGTGCCCGGCCATCTCCGGTTGATGGGGCGCGCGGCGTGGCGCGGCATTGCGGAGCTGTACAACAGCGATGGCCTCACGCACGCGGCGGCCATTGCGTACTACTCGCTGCTCTCGCTGTTCCCGTTCTTTCTCCTCGCGTTGTCGGTGCTCGGCTGGGTCACCGTCCGACCCGGCCCAGCGCGAGGACGTGGTGCGGCTTCGTCTTCCGGTATTTCCCCAGGCAGTTCGAGTTCATCTCCGGCCAGCTCGACGCCTTCACGGCGGCGCCCCTGCGCGTGGGCGTCGGCGGCCTGCTCGCGTTGACCTGGGCGTCGCTCGGCGTCTTCAACGCCGTCAGTTCCGCCGTCAATCACTCGTGGGGCGTGGTCGAGCGGCGGAGCTTTCTCCGCCATCGCCTGGTTTCGTTCCTCATGCTCCTGTCGGCGGGCGGCGTGCTCGTGCTCGCCCTGGTGCTGGCGAGCGCGGTCAAGCTGGCCGAGACGAGCTGGTTCGGCGACGTGGTCGCGGGGTCGCCGGGGCTGCTGTGGGTGACCGGGCTCACGGCGTACTACGCATCCACCGTGCTGCTCATCATCTGCGTGGCGCTGGTCTTCTATTTCATTCCGCACACGGACGTGCGCTTTCGCGACGTCTGGCCGGGCGCCGTGCTGGTGGGCCTGCTGTGGCGCGGCGCGCTCGGCGTCTTCTCGTGGTACGCCCGCGACCTCGCCACCTGGAACATCTACGGATCGATCGCGGCGGTCGTCGTGTTCCTGCTCTGGATCTATGTCAGCGCGGTGATCCTGCTGTACGGCGTCGAGATGACGGCCAGCTACGCGCGCCTGCGGGACGACCTTCTCAAGCCCCAAGCCCCAAGCCCCAAGCCCCTAAGCCCCTAAGCCCCTAAGCCCCTAAGCCCTGTATGATCCCCTGATGCCCAATCGTCTGGCTGCCGAGCAGAGCCCCTACCTGCTGCAGCATGCGCACAATCCCGTTGACTGGTATCCCTGGGGTGACGAGGCGTTTGCCGCCGCCCGCGCGTCCGGCAAGGCCATCTTCCTGTCCATCGGCTATGCCACGTGCCACTGGTGCCACGTGATGGAGCGCGAGTCTTTCGAGGACGCGGCGCTCGCGGCGGTGCTCAACGAGCACTTCATCGCCATCAAGGTCGATCGCGAAGAACGGCCCGACGTGGATCGCGTCTACATGACGTTCGTGCAGGCGACGACGGGCTCAGGTGGATGGCCGATGAGCGTGTTTCTCACGCCGGATCTGCAGCCGTTCTACGGCGGCACCTACTTCCCGCCGACCTCGCAGTGGGGGAGGCCCGGCTTTCGCGACGTGCTCGTCGAGATCGCGCGCGCGTGGCGCGAGGAGCGTGACAAGGTCCTGCACTCGGCGGGGGAGATCGTCGCGCGGCTGGCGGTGCTCGGCAAGGGACAGAACGATCGCCGCGCGCCGGATGCCTCCGCGCTCGACGGGACGTTCCGCCAGTTCCGGCAGACCTTCGACACGCGTCGCGGCGGCTTCGGCGACGCGCCGAAGTTTCCGCGGCCGAGCGAGTTGCTGTTCCTGCTGCGGGAATCCGAGCGGACCGGCGACCCGGCCGGACGCGAGATGGTGCGTGCAGACGCTGCGCGCCATGGCGCTCGGCGGGATGCGCGATCACATCGGCGGCGGCTTCCACCGCTATTCCGTGGACGGCGGCTGGCGCGTGCCGCACTTCGAGAAGATGCTGTACGACCAGGCGCAGCTGGTGCTCGCGTATCTCGAGGCCGCCCAGGCGGCCGGCGATCCGTTCTTCGCGCAGATTGCGGAGGACACCCTGCAGTACGTGCAGCGGGAGATGACCGACGCGGCGGGCGGCTTCTATTCAGCCGAGGACGCCGACAGCGTGCCGCGCGGAGCAGGCGGGCGACCCGAAGGCGCACAAGAGCGAAGGCGCGTTCTACATCTGGGGCGTGGACGAGGTGCGCGCGGCACTCGGCGCCGACAGCCCGTTGTTCGAGGGCCGGTACGGCCTGCTGCCCAGCGGCAACGCGCCGTTCGATCCGCAGAGCGAGTTCACCGACAAGAACCTGCTGCACACCGCCCAGTCGATCGCGGACCTGTCGCGCGTGAGCGGGAAGTCGCTCGCCGAGGTGGGCGAGGCGCTCGTGCGGGCCCGCCAGGTGTTGTTCGACGTCCGCAACACGCGTCCGCGGCCGCAGCTGGACGACAAGGTCCTCACCGCCTGGAACGGCCTGATGATTGCCGCGTTCGCGCGAGCGGCGCGGGTGCTCGGCGGCGGCGCGGTGCTCGAGCAGGTGATAGTCGGCGAGGCGCCGGCCGCGCGGCACGTCCGGAGCGCGGAGCGTGCGGCCACCTTCATCAAGACGACGCTCTGGGACGCGGAGCACGCGCCGGTTGTATCGCCGCTATCGCGGCGGCGACGCCGCCATCGACGGGTACGCCGAGGACTTCGCGTATCTCATCTTCGGCGTGCTCGAGTTGTTCCAGGCCACCGGCGACCCGACGTGGCTCGCGTGGGCCCGCGACCTTCAGGCGCGCCAGGACGAGCTCTTCTGGGACGCGGAGGGCGGCGGCTGGTTCTCGACGACCGGGAACGACCCGTCGGTGTTGTTGCGGATGAAGGAGGACTACGATGGCGCGGAGCCTTCGCCGACCTCGGTGTCGGCGATGAACCTGCTGACGCTGGCCCACCTCACCGGCGACACGGCGTACGCGACGCGCGCCACCGAGGCGATCGAGTCGTTCGGCGGCCGCCTGATCGATCAAGGCCGCGCCATCCCCATGATGGCGGCGGCGCTCTCGACGGCGCTCTCCGGCGGTGAGCAGATCGTCATCATCGGGAGCCATGACGCCGCCGACACGAAGGCGATGTGGCAGGCGGCCCACGCGCAATACCACCCGTTCGCCGTGACCGTGCCGGTCGATCCCGCCCGGCAGGCCGCGCTGGCCGAGCACATGCCGTGGGTAGCCTCGATGGCGATGATCGAAGGCCAGGCGACGGCGTACGTGTGCCGGCACTTCACGTGTGAATCCCCCACTACCAACCCGGAGATCTTCCAATGACCGCCCTCGTCCAGACGATCGTCGAACGCGAGGGCGCCTGGCGGCGCCTCGTGCTGAATGCCCCGCGCGGTAACCTGCTCTCGCTCGAGATGGTACGGGCGCTCGGCGCGGCCGTCTCCGCGCTCGAAGCACGAGCGGGGCGTGAAGTGGCTCACGATTCGAAGGCAGCGAAGGGGAGTTCTCCTTCGGCGCGAAGATCCAGGAGCACGGTCCCGACATGATGGCCACGGTGCTGCCCGAGACCCACGCGCTCTTCCGGAGGGTGCTGGCGTTTCCCGCGCCGACGGCGGCGCTCGTGGAAGGCCGGTGCCTCGGTGGCGGGTTCGAATTGGTGCTGACGTGCGACGACATCCTCGCCACCGACGGCGCGGCCTTCGGCCTGCCGGAGATCCGGCTCGCCGCGTTTCCGCCGGCGGCGGCGGCGCTGTTGCCGCCGCGGGTGGGCGCGTCGCGCGCGACGCGCGCGATCGTCACCGGCCAGATGCAGGGGGCCGGCTACTGGCACGACGCGGGGCTCGTCTCGATGGTGGCGCCTCGCGCGAGCCTGCTCGAGGCGGCCGGGGGGTGGTTCGATGCGCACCTGGCGCCGCATTCGGCCGTGGCGCTGGCGCACGCGGTCAAGGCGGCGCGATTCACGCTGCGCGCGCAGGCCGAACCCGCGCTGGCGGCGGCGGAGCAGGACTACCTGGAGCACCTGATGAAGACCGCGGACGCCGCGGAAGGCGTGCAGGCGTGGATGGAGAAGCGCGCGCCGAATTGGAAGAACGCGTAGCCGACTCCCGACTCCCGGTTCCCAGACTGAGGGGCGATAAGATATGACCATGATTGACGTAGACGTGTGGGTGCGCGGCGGCCAGCAGGCCGTGACGCAGCGGATTGACAGCGTGCCCGCGGACGCGGCCGGGTGGACCGACGCGGACGTGCGCGCGCTCCTGACCGGGATGCTCCTGTCGCTCGACCGGGTCAAGAATCCCGGCGGCCAGACGCCGGAAGTGTCGCTGCGCGGCTTCAGCTGGATTGTGAGTCCCGATGAAGGCGGCGTCTTGGTGCATCTCGAGATGCAGCTCGGCACCGCGAGCGCGGGACCGTTCGCGATTCCCGAAGGGCGCCTCACCGAGATGATTGGCCGCGTCATCGCGGGGCCGGAATCCACGAGGGTGCACTAGAAGTCAAAAGTGAAAAGTCAAAAGTAGAAAGTCAAAAGAGGAAAGTCAAAAGGGACGCGGCGATGGTCGACACGACGTTGCTACTCGACGCGCTGGACGAGGCCTTCGACAGGAGGTCCTGGCACGGGACCAACCTCCGCGGCTCGATCCGCGGGGTGTCTCTGGATACGGCAACGCGCCGACCACGCAAGGGCGCTCACAATATCTGGGAACTCGTGGTGCATGCGGCCTACTGGAAGTACGCGGTGCGCCGCCGGCTGACGGGCGAGAAGCGCGGGTCGTTTCCGCTGGAGGGCAGCAACTTCTGGCCGCGGCCGACACATGTAGGCCGGAACTTTAGTTCCGGCCCCGGCGTGCTCACCGAATGGAAGCGCGACGTGGCGCTGCTCACGGCGCAACACCGCGCGCTACGGGCCGCGGTCGCGGCCTTCCCGTCTTCGCGCTGGTCCAAGCACGCGCCGGGCAGCCCGTTCACCTATGCGGCATTGGTCCGCGGCGCCGCCGCGCATGACCTGTATCATGCGGGACAGATTCAGCTGTTGAAGCGGCTCGCGGAATAGCGTCGAGTGATCGGGATTCGACAGGCCGGGGTGGCGAAACTGGCAGACGCACAGGACTTAAAATCCTGAGACGCGCAAGCGTCGTGTGGGTTCGATTCCCACCCCCGGCACCACATCACTCGCGCGGGAACCCCCGGAGGTAACATGATCAGCATGAAGCTCGCGTGCCTGCTGCTCGTGGCGCTCGGCGTGGCCGCTCCGGTCGTGCCCGCGGCGCAGACGCCCGCCGGCGTCCGGCCGTCACCGGGCCGGGAGCTCTATCTCGACTATTGCTCGCCGTGCCACGGCCTGCAGGGCAAGGGCGACGGTCCCGCGGGGCCGACGCTCAAGGAGCGCCCGCCCGACCTGACCCGCCTGTCGAGCAGAATGAAAGGCGAGTTCCCCAGGGCCCACGTGCGCGAGACCATCGTCGCCGGCCGCAAGGCGCACGGCTCGCCCGACATGCCGACCTGGGGACCGATCTTCCGTGAAGTGCTGGGAGCGCGCGACGCAGGCGCGCGTGTGAACGACCTCGTCACATACATCGAGCAGATCCAGGTGCCCTAGCGGGGACCTGGCTGCGTTACTCCGACCCGTCCGCCCGGCCAACCTCCACGAACAGCTCGCCATCTTCGCGCGACACGCGCACCGTCCAGGGATTGCAGCAGACCTCGCAATCCTGGACATAACTCCCGCGCACGTCGGCCTCGACGTAGATCTCGATCGCCTCCCCGCAATACGGGCAGGTCACGACGTGGATGTCGTCCATGGCGGCGGCGCCGCGTCAGCGCAGCGAGTGCAGGTACACCGCGATGGCGCGCGCGTCGGCGTCGTCCATTCGGAACGGCGGCATCGGCGGACGCGGCGTCCGGCCCCGGTGATCGCTGCCCGTCGTGAGCAACTTGACCAGGTCCTCTTCACGGAATCCCGCCGGGAGTCCCGCGAGCTTCGGCGTGGACATCGCGAAGATCATCGAGGAGTAGGGAGACTTGATGGGCATCTTCGCGCCCTGGAACAGCTGATCCGCGAGGAGGTTGCCGTCTTCGTCGCGGGGTGAGTGGCACTGCACGCACATCGCGACGTGTTTCATCAGGTACTCACCGCGCGCGGCCTGCGCCGCATTGCCCGGCGCCGCCGGGGTCTGCGCGCCGGCGGTCGCCACGAGCGCACTAAAGAAGAAACCAAAGCCGAAGCCTGCTGCCATCTGCCGTCGCATACGTCCCCCTTGTGCCGACGCCGCGCCGTGTTCCGCACCTCGGCCGCCGATGCTAGAACGATGAAGCAAACGCGCTCACGTGTCCAGCATTTCGTGCGGGTTTCCTGCATACTGGTCCGATGCGATGGGAAGGTGGACGCCGGAGCGACAACATCGAAGACCGCCGCGGCGTGCGGATGGGCGGCCCCATCGGCCTCGGTGGCGGCGGCATCGGGATGTTGCTGGTCGTGCTCGTGATCTCCTGGCTGACCGGCACCAACCCACTGACGCTGCTGCAGGTGGCGGAAGAACTGCCGGGCTCCACCGCGACCTCCTCCGAAGCGCCCACGGGCGCGCCGACAGGGGATCCGCAAGCCGAGTTCGTTGCCGTCGTCCTGGCCGATCTCGAAGACACCTGGGGACGCGTGTTCTCGGCCGCGGGGCGGCAATACGAGGCGCCGGTGCTCGTGTTGTTCACCGACGCCGTCCAATCGGCGTGCGGCTCCGCGTCTTCGGCGACCGGACCGTTCTACTGCCCGGGCGATCGCAAGGTGTACCTCGACCTCTCGTTCTTTCGCGAGCTCGACGAGCGCTTCGGCGCGCCCGGGGACTTTGCCCAGGCCTACGTCGTGGCGCACGAAGTGGGCCACCACGTGCAGAACCTCCTCGGCATCAACGCCAAGGTCTCGCGTGCGCAGCGCGGCGCGTCGGAGCGCGAAGGCAATGCCCTGTCCGTGCGGCTCGAACTGCAGGCGGATTGCTTCGCCGGTGTCTGGGGAAATCACGCCCAGAGCAGGCAACTCCTGGATGCCGGGGACGTGGACGAAGGTCTGAGGGCCGCGGCGGCGATCGGCGACGACCGCCTGCAGCGCCAGGCCGGCGGCCGTGTGGCGCCGGAAAGCTTCACGCACGGCACGTCCGCCGAGCGTGCGGAGTGGCTGCGGCGCGGTTTGACCACGGGCAGCATCGACGCCTGCGACACGTTCCAGGCCAGCCGCTAGCCCGCAAGCCACAAGCCGCAAGCCGCAAGCCGCAAGCCGTAGGTCCTGACCCCCTAAATCCCGCCCCGTGTCGTCGCCCGGAGTAGAATGCGCTCAGCTCGGCATCTTGTCGCGCGCGGGCGGAGGGGCAAAATCAGGTGGAGGCTGGCTGGATGGCGCTGGGCGCCGCGATTGTCGGCGCGCTCTCAGCGTTTGGCGTGTGGGCCTACCTGAGTCGCCGGAGGATCGTGCTCCGCGCGTCTGAGCTCGAAAAGGCCCTCGAGGCCCGCACGACCGAACTTGAATCCGCCCGCCTGCAACTCCAGCGGCTGAGCGCCGAAGACGCGCTCACGGCCGTCGCCAATCACGAGCAGTTCCTCGAGTTCCTCGAGAGGGAGTGGCGCCGCTCCCGGCGCGACGGCCTCCCGCTGTCGCTCATCTTCCTCGACATCGACAACTTCCGTGCTTTCAACCGCCAGTTCGGGCGCAAGGCCGGCGACGATGTGCTCAAGCAGGTCGGGAGGACTCTGGCGGCGGTCGTGGGCCGCCCCGGGGACCTGGTGGCGCGCTATCATCGCGACGAGTTTGCGTTGGTCCTGGCGTCAACCGACAACCCCGGTGCGTTTAACATCGCGGAGCGGCTCCGGCAGTCCATCGCTGACCTGCGCGTGCCGGCGGCGACGGAGTCGCCAAGCGAATGGGTGACCGCGTCCGTGGCCACGGCCACTGCGGTGCCCCAGCGCGAGTCCGCCTGGGAAGAACTCGATCTCATCAAGACCGCCAGGCATGGTCTGCGCGATGCCCGCGCCTCCGGCGGCAATCGCGTGCTGCGCACCAACCTGGGCATGGCGGGTCCGCCGGAGCTGGCACGCGCATGACGCTCCTGCGTATGCGCCTCGCTGGCGCGGTGCTGCTCGTCGCGTTGCTCGTCCTCGCTCCCGGCCTGGGGGCGGATCCCCTCGTCCACACCTTTTCCATCGTGGCGCGTGACCCGGTGACGGGCGAGATGGGCGTCGCCGTCCAGTCCCACTGGTTCTCCGTGGGCTCCATCGTCACGTGGGCGGAGGCCGGCGTCGGCGCCGTCGCCACGCAGTCGTTTGTCGATCCGGGTTATGGGCTTCGCGGCCTCGACCTGATGCGCAAGGGCGTCGCGGCGCCCGCGGCGCTCGAGCAGTTGGTGGCCGCGGATCCGCAGCGCGATGGGCGGCAGGTGGCGATGATTGATGCCCAGGGCCGGGTGAACGCTTACACCGGTCCCTCGGCGATCGCCGCGGCCGGGCATCGGGTTGGTGCGCAGTATTCGGTGCAGGCCAACATGATGGCCAACGAGAAGATCTGGCCCGCGATGGCCGAAGCCTTCGAGTCGGCGAAGGGCGACCTCGCGGACCGCATGCTGGCTGCTCTCGACGCGGCGCAACGCGTGGGTGGCGACCTGCGCGGCAAGCAGTCGGCCGCGCTCCTGGTGGTCAAGGCGAATGGCACCGGGCGTCCGTGGGTGGGGGCCGATCGCGTGTTCGACTTGCGGATCGAAGATCATCCGCAACCCCTGCCGGAGTTGCATCGCCTCCTCCGCCTGCAGCGCGCGTATGGCCATGCCAACCGTGGCGACGAGCTGATGACGGAGAAGAAAGTCGACGAGGCGCTCACGGAGTACAAGGCCGCGAGTTCGCTGGCCCCGGAGATTCTCGAGTTGCCCTTTTGGCATGCCGTGACCCTCGCGTCGATTGGCCGCGAGGCCGAGGCCGCGCCGATTTTCAAAACCGTGTTCGCCAAGGAGCCGATCTGGGCGGAGCTCCTCGGCCGCCTGCCCGCCGCGGGATTGTTCCCGAATGACGCGGCACTGTTGGCCCGTATCCGCGCGCTCGCGCCGCGCTAGCCGCGCGTCAGCCCCCTAAGCCCTAAGCCCCCAAGCCCCTAAGCCCCTATGCCCATGAAGAAACTCATCCTCACTCTGTGTGTCGTGGCGCTCGCCGGCCCGGCCGTGTTCACCGAGCAAGCGCCGGCTGCCGGCTTTCCCCTCACCGTTGACAACATCATGCGGGGCCCGGAACTGGTGGGCAACCCGCCCAGCAACTTGCGCTGGTCGGGGGATTCCCGGGAGCTGTACTTCGAGTGGCGGATGCCGAAGGAAGATCAGGCGGCCACCTGGGTCGTCGGCCGGACAGGAGGCCCCCCGCGCCGGCTGACGGATGAGGAACGGCAATCGGCGCCGCTGCCGAATGGGCAGTGGGATGCGAAGCGCCGGCGCATCCTCGGCGTCGATCGCGGTGACATCGTCATCATCGATACGGTGGCTCATCAGCGGATCGACGTGACGAAGACCACTGGCGCGGAATCGAGCCCGCGGTGGACGCGCGATGAGACGCACGTCACGTTCCTGCGGGACAACAACCTCTTCATCGTCCCGGTGCAGGACGTCGGAAGCGGCGCGCTGGTGCAGTTGACGGATGTCGGCCCGAGGCGGCCGGAGAGCCGCGCGACCGACAGCCAGAAATACCTCAAGGAGGAAGAGCAGAAGCTGATTGATTGGGTGGAGCAGGAGGTCGCGCGCCGCAAGCGCCGGGAAGGCGCAGGATCGCGCGCGGGCCTTGCCGCGCTTCGAGATCACCGATCGGCAGTCGATTGCGGACGCGGCGCTCTCGGCCGACGGCAAGTACGCGTTCCTCATCGTGAACGATCGCGCGCAGTCCCGCGCCGCGCAGGTCCCGCGATTCGTGAGCGAGTCGGCGTACACCGAAGAGATCAACGCCCGGACCAAGGTGGGCGACGCCCAGGATCGACGCCGGCTCGCCGTGCTCAACCTGGAGTCGGGGGAGGGTAGCTGGGCGGGCCTCGACGGCGTGGCCGACGCCATCGCGATCCCGCGTCCACCGGACAACGATGATGCACGTCCGGCGGCCAAGCCGGATCCCGTGGCCAAACCGGATCCCGCGCCCAAGCGCGACGTGCGATGGGGGTCCCTCACGTTGTCACCGGACGGTCGCCTGGCGATTGCAGCCGTGCGGTCGGCCGACAACAACGACCGATGGCTGGTCCTCGTGGACCCGGCCACGGGCAAGACGAAGGTGCTGGACGCCCTCCACGATGACGCGTGGATTCGCGAGGTGGGCGGCGGCCCCGGCGGGGGCGGCCTCGGGTGGCTGCCGGACAGCACGCGCGTGTGGTTCCTGGCCGAGCATGACGGGTGGATGCATCTCTACACGGTCGACGTGACGGCGGACTCGCCTGCGCCGAAGCAACTCACGACCGGCAAGTTCGAGATCGACAGCGTCGAACTCTCGCTCGATGGCGGCACGTTCTACCTCCAGTCGACCGAGCAGCACCCGGGCGAGCGGCACCTGTATGCGATGAGCGTGGACGGCGGACCGCGCACGAAGCTGACCTCGCAGACCGGCGGTTACCAGGGTGCGATTGCGCCGGACAACTCGACGTTCGGCGTGGTGTTCTCGTCCTCCAACCGCCCGCCCGACGTGTTCGTGATGCCCAACCGCGCCGGCGCCTCGGCCACGCGGGTCACGACGAGCGCGTCGGCCGAGTGGCAAAGCTACCCGTGGGTGGAGCCACAGCTCATCACCTATAAGGCGCGTGACGGCGCGGAGGTCTATGCGCGGCTCTACACGCCGGAGATGGTGGGCGCGAAGCGCGATCCCCGGGCGCCCGCGGTGATCTTCGTGCACGGCGCGGGCTATGCCCAGAACGCGCACAAATACTGGTCGAGCTACTACCGCGAGTACATGTTCCATCACCTGCTCGCGTCGAAGGGCTACGTGGTGCTGGACCCTGACTATCGCGCGAGCGCCGGTTACGGGCGCGACTGGCGCACGGCCATCTATCGGTGGATGGGCGGCCACGACCTCGAGGACGTGATCGACGGCGCGGCGTTTCTCGCGAAGACGCAGAAGGTCAATGCGAAGCGCATCGGCGTGTATGGCGGCAGCTACGGCGGCTTCATCACGTTGATGGCGCTCTTCACCTCGCCGGACACGTTCGCGGCGGGCGCGGCGCTGCGGCCCGTGACCGACTGGGCGCACTACAATCATCCCTATACCGCCAACATCCTCAACGAGCCGCAGACCGACAGCGAGGCGTACCGGAAGAGCTCGCCAATCTACTTCGCCGAGAACCTGAAGGCGGCGCTGCTGATCTGCCACGGGATGGTGGACGTCAACGTGCACTTCCAGGATTCGGTCCGGCTGGTGCAGCGCCTGATTGAGCTCCGGAAGGAGAACTGGGAGTTCGCGGTGTTCCCGGTGGAAGACCATGGCTTTGTCGAAGCCACCAGCTGGGCCGACGAGTACCGCCGCATCCTCAAGCTGTTTGAAGCCAACCTGAAGAAATGACCGACTACATCGACCTCAATTTTCGCGGGTCTTCGCGCGTCATCGCCACGGCGGTGCTGCCCGGCCAGGATGGGCTCACGCTCGTGGATCCGGGCCCCACGTCCTGCCTGCCGGCGCTCGAGGCCGGTCTTGGCGAGCGGGGCTTCGCCCTGCGCGACGTCCGCACGCTCCTGCTCACGCACATCCACCTCGATCACGCGGGCGCGACCGGCACGATCGTCGAGCGCGTGCCCGGCGTGCGCGTGCTGGTGCACGAGCGCGGCGCGCCGCACATGGTCGATCCGGCCAAGCTGCTGGCGAGCGCCACGCGCCTCTACGGCGATCAGATGGACGCCCTGTGGGGCGCGTTCCTCCCGGTGCCGGCCGATCGGGTGCAGGCCTTGACGGGCGGCGAGCGCCTCGAGATCGGCGGCGCGAGCCTGCGCGTGGCGTACACGCCCGGCCATGCCAAGCATCACGTCAGCTACCTGGACGAGCGCACGGGCGATGGCGTTTGTCGGAGACACCGGCGGGATCCGCGTGAGCGGCGATTACCTGCTGGCGCCCACGCCGCCGCCGGACATCGATCTCGAGGCGTGGCGGACGAGCCTCGACACCATTGACGCGTGGCAGCCGGTGTCGCTCTTCCTCACGCATTTCGGTCCCGTGACGCCGGGTCGCGCGCACCTGGCGCGCTTCCGGGACACGCTCACCGCGGCCGCGCAGGCCGTGCGCGATTCCTTGACGGTGCAGGGAACGGAGGAGGACCGGACGCGATCGTTTGTCGAGCACATGCGGCGCGAGGTTCGCCGCGCGATGCCGGAACGAGAGGCGAGGGCCACCGAACTGGCGGCCCCGTTCGATCAGCTGTGGCAAGGTCTGGCGCGCTATTGGAGCCGCCAGGCCGCGTCGTAACGTCTAACTCGCGACCGCGACGGCGATCCCGACCGCGTCGCGGTACGGCACGCGCCACCGCCACGCTCGGTTGCTCCACGAGGAACCGCAGCGCGTAACCCGAGGGCGTTCCGGTGGAACGGCGGAACGGCCCGACCCTCACCACCGCCGCCAGCACGCGCCCATCGCGCAGCGGCGACGGCAGCGCGCTATCGCGCAGCGAACGCTCGATCTGCAGATGCACGAGGCGAAAGAGCGGAATCGCGGCGCCGGCCTCGCACTCGACGAACCCGCCTGCGTCACTGAGGTCGCGCGTCATCACCGACACGAAGCGGACCGCGCCGGACGCGTCTTTCCACGTCAGGCGCGCGGGGACAGCCATCTGCCGGCGTTCGGCCCGTCGTTGCGGGGGCGCGATTCGCAGCGCTTTTCGTTGTTCGGCCACAGGACTCTCCAGGGAAACGGGTCACACGCAACGTTCAAAAGGTCGTGCAATGCGTGCGTCTACTCCAAGTTCCGCGCCGAATCTGTGCAGATGCTTCAGGATTGGATACTTAGTGTCTATGGACTGCCATAGACAGGCACGGACGGACAGAGAAGGTCGGCTGTTTCCCGGCAGTGGTGATTAGTTGGTATCCAGCCATTGGGTCTAACTGGCTACTTAGTAGCCACATCGCTCGGGCTCTCAAGGCCGAGCCTGCGCAGTTTCAAGTAGAGCCCGCGGCGCGTCAGGCCCAGCGCTCGGGCGGATTCGGAGATGTTGCCGCGATGCCGGGCCAGCGTCTCCCGAATCAGGTCCCGCTCGATCTCGTCCACGACCGACGCCAGGGTCTGGCCGCCGCGCAGGGAGACGCGCGAGCGTGCCATGGCGCGGTCGCTGGCGCGGCCGCGGTGAGGTCGGCCGACAGGTGCTCGGGGCCGATCGTGCCGCCGGCCGGCGCCATCGCCACCGCGCGCTGGATCTCGTTGCGCAGCTGACGGACGTTGCCCGGCCACCAGTACTGGGCGAACAGGTCGAGCACTTCCGCGCTCAGTTGCATGTCGGGCTTGCCCAGCCGGTCCTGCGCCTCGCGCAGGAAGAAGGTGCGTCAGGTGCGGAATCTCCTCGCGCCGCTGGCGCAGCGGCGGCACGTGGATGCGAATGACGCTCAGGCGGTAGTACAGGTCCTCGCGGAACTTGCCCTCGGCCACGCGCTGCTCGAGGTCGGCGTTGGTCGCGGCGATCACGCGCACGTCCACGGCGAGCGGCCGCGTCTCGCCCACCGGCATGATCTCGCCCTGCTCCAGGAAGCGGAGCAGCTTGGGCTGCACGTCGAGCGGGCAGGTCGCCGACTTCGTCGAGGAACAGCGTGCCGCCGGTGGCCGTGCGGACCAGGCCGGGCTGGTCGGACACCGCGCCGGTGAACGATCCGCGTCGATGCCCGAAGAGTTGGCTGTCCGCGAGTTCGCGCGTGGTGGTCGTGCAGTTGTAGGGCAGGAACATCGCGGCGCTGCGCGGCGACCCGACGTGAATCGCGCGCGCGACGAGTTCCTTGCCCGTGCCGCTCTCGCCGGTGATCAGCACCGTGAGGTCGTTGCCCTGCAGTCGCTGGATCTGATCGACGACGCGGTGCATCGCCGCGCTGGCGCAGAGGAAGCCGGGCAGCAGCGGCTCGAGCGGGCGCTCCACGCTGGCGTCCACCGCCGCCGTCGGGCCGATCGCGCACGCCGCACAGGTCGAAGCCCTGGCGCGCGACGGCGGCCATCATGCGCACGCGACGCAGCAGCGGATGGCCGAGCGGACGCGTCGTGGCCAGCGCCACCGCCCGCGGGCCGTCCGGCTCGCGGCCGATCGGCTCGATGATGAGACTGCCCGCGCCGTAGGCCGCGCCCTGCACCGCCAGTCGCGCCACGGTGCGCGCGCCCTCGGCGTCGGCGCCCGCGTGCGCGATGACCCGCACGTCGCCGCCCGGCAGCTCCACGAACACCACCGCCACGTCGGCGGTGACCGCTTCGAGCAGCGCGGCCGCCAGTTCGCGCGCCAGCAGGTCCGGGAGGACCGCCGCATCGACGAGGCGCTTGACCAGCGCGTCGTCCGCGTCGGCCGGCGAGCCCACGTATTCGCCGGTGCCCGGCGGTTGCGCGGCGGCCATCGCGATGCGCACCTGTTCGAGGTCGCGCGTGGCGCCGAGCGACTGGAAGACCTGCGCGGCGTGTTGGTAGTGGCGGTCGGCCGTCGACTTGGCGCCGGCGCGCGCCGCCAGCCGCGCCAGCGCCAGCTGGCTGACCGCGGCCTGGTAGCGCTCGCCCACGAGTTCGAACACGCTCGAGCTTTGGGCGATGTCGTGGTACGCCTCGGTCGTCCGCGTCTGCCGCGCGCGCAGGTCGCCGCGCAGGCGGAGGAACTCGCCCCACGCGCCGGGCGTCGTGCGCGGATCGAGCCGCGATTCCACCTGTGTCAGCCGGTGCTCGGCCTCGTCGATGCGCGAGGCGGACAGCAGGGCCTCGGCCGCGATCAACTCGGCCTCGATCGTTTCCGCCGGCGGGGCGCGTCGGGGACTTGGCGATCTCGTCGGCGATCGCCAGCGCCTCGTCCGGCTTGCCGCGCCGGGTGGCCAGCCGGGCGGTGATGACGCGCAGCGACCATTCGTACCACCGGCTCGTGTTGCGGCCGTAGGCGCCGTACGCCTCGGCCGCGCGCCGGAGGTACTCGGCGGCGTTCTCGTAGTCGCCGCGCATCAGCGACATCTGCGCCAGCGTGTCGTACACGGCGCCGGTCGTCTCGTGGAACTGCATCGCGCTGCGGACGTCGAGCGCGCGGTGCAGCACCTGGTCGGCGCGCTCCAGGCTTGCCCACGCGCACGCAAATCTGGCCGAGCGTGGCGAGCGCGACCGACAGGCCCGGCCCCTGGCCGAGGCCTTCGTGCAGGCCCACCGCGCGTTCCGCGAGCGCCAGGGCCTGCTCGTACCGGTGCCGGATCAGCGCGACGTTGGCCTGGTTGCCGTAGACGGTCGCCAGCACATCGTCGGCCTGGAGCAGCGAGGCGAGCCGCTCGGCCTGCCGCAGCGCGGCATTGGCCTCGTCGTAGCGGCCGGTCTGCGCGAGCATGACGGCCGAGAGCGAGTGGACCATCGCGAGGTGCCGGCGGTCGCCGGCGGCGTGCAGCGCGGCGGCGGCCTCGGCGATGTGCTCGCGGACGATCGCCATGTCGCCGACCTGCCGGTAGCACTGGCCCAGGTAGAAATGCGCGAGCCCGATCGCCCGGGAGTCGTGGGCGACTTCCGCCTGCTTCAGCGCGCGGTTGTGCAGCGCGATGGCCCGCGACTGTTCGCCGCGGGCGAAGGCCACGCGGCCGTGCAGACGCCAGAGGTTGGAGTGGAGGACCTGGGGGAGGGGCTCGCGAATCGTGTCGGGTGACCGGCCCAGGGCCGTTCCGGCCTGTGCAAGATCCCCCAGCAAGCAGTACGATTCGGCCAGCATGACCCGCATGCCGAGCTCGTCCTCGCGCGTGAGCGACGAGGGCGTCGCGCAAGAGCGGCGCGAGCAGTTCGATGGTGGCCGCGGCCTGGCCCCGTTCGAGCGCCGTGCTTGCCCGCGCGATTACCGGCTGCAGCGCCGCGTTGACCACGGCATGAGTATACCAAGTATCCAATTCAGCATAATGTCTTCATTCCCATGGAGTTGACCGTGGCTGGCCGGACCGATACCGGCCCCGGAGCGATGAATCAGGACCATTTCGGCTGGTGGCCCGAATTGGGCTTGTTCGTCGTCGCGGATGGCATGGGTGGGCACAACGCGGGCGAGGTGGCGTCGCACCTGGCGGTGGAGGCCATCCACGGCTTCGTCGCGGAGAGCGCGGCGACCGGCCGACATCACCTGGCCGTTTCGGGCTCGAGGTGGCCACGTCGATCGAGATGAACCGGCTGACCACGGCCGTGCGCCTGGCCAACCGCCGGATCTTCAGCGAAGGGTCCAAGCATGTCGAGATGAGCGGCATGGGGACCACCGTCGTGGCGGTGCTGGTCGAGGCGATCGCGTGGCGATGGTGAGCGTGGGCGACAGCCGCATCTATCGCTGGCGCGACGGCGCACTCGAGCAACTCACCGCGACGACACCTGGCTCGCCTCCGTGCTCGGCCAGAAGGAAGCCGAGGTCGCCGACCCGTCGCATCCGCTCCGCCACGTCCTCACCAGCGTCGTCGGCACGCGGGACGATGTGAAGCCGTCGGGACGGGAGGAGCAACTCCAGCCGGGCGACACGCTTGTGCTGTGCACCGACGGCGTGCATGGCCGGCTCGACGCCGCGTCGGTGGCCAAGGTGCTGTCGAGCAACACCGGGGCCGACAAGCAGGCCGCGGGCCTCGTGGACGACGCCATCGCCCGCGGGACGTCGGACAACGCCACGGCCGTCGTCGCTCTCGGTATCGTGAAGGCGCTCCTCCTGCATCGTCGTGTGCGCGCTGGGCGCCGCGGGGTGTCGCACCGATGCCGGCGGCCGCCGGCCGCGGCCGCCGGCCGCCGCGACCGCTCGTGCCGCTGGCGCCGCGCGCCGCATGAACCGGCGCCGTCGCCGCCGAGGCGGCGCATCGTGTTCCTCGGCGACAGCCTCACGGCCGGCCTCGGCCTGGCGGCCGACGCAGAGCTACCCGTCGCTCTCCAGCGCCGGCTGGATGAACGGGGCTTCGGCGTACGAGGTGGTCAACGCCGGCGTCTCGGGCGACACGTCGGCCGGCGGCCTGCGGCGGCTCGACTGGTCGCTCGAGGGCGACGTCGCGGTGCTGGTCGTCGCGCTCGGCGGCAACGACGGCCTGCGCGGGCTGCCGCCGGACGACCTGCAGGAAGAACCTGGCGGCGATCGTCGAAGCGGGCGACGCGCGAGGGCGTGACCGTGATCCTGGCCGGGCATGGAGGCGCCGCCGAACAACGGCCCCGACTACACGCGCGCAGTTCCGCGCCGTGTACGCCGACGTCGCGAAGACCCACGCGTGACGCTTCATCCCGTTCCTGCTCGAGGGCGTGGCCGGCGATCCGTCGCTCAACCAGGCCGACGGCATCCATCCCAACGCGCGCGGGGCGCGCGCTGGTGGCCGACCTCGGTCTGGAGCGTCGCTCGAACCCGTCCTGCAACGACCAACCCCGGTGGCTCGATGATTCAGTTGCGCGGCGTCAGCAAGACCGTGATGAGCGGCGGCGCAGCCGCTCACCATCCTGCATCCCCTCGACCTCGACGTGCCCGACGGGCAGTGCCTGGCCATCGTCGGCCCGTCGGGCAGCGGCAAGTCGACGCTGCTCGGGCTGATTGCCGGGCTCGACTCGCCATCGACGGGCACGATCGCGATCGGCGGCACCGACATCACGCGCCTCGACGAAGACGCGCTGGCGCGCGCTGCGGGGCGAGAAGATCGGCTTCGTGTTCCAGTTCTTCCACCTGGTGCCGTCGCTCACCGCGCTCGAGAACATCCAGGTGCCGATGGAGATCGCGGGCCGGCAGGGACGCGGCCGGCGCGCGCGCAGGCGCTGCTCGACGAGGTGGGGCTGCACGACCGCGGGCATCACTATCCCGTCGCAGCTGTCGGGCGGCGAGCAGCAGCGCGTCGCCATCGCGCGGGCGCTGGCCAACGACCCGCCGCTCATCCTCGCCGACGAGCCCACCGGCAATCTCGACAGCTCGAACGGCCGGCACATCCTCGACCTGCTGCTCCAGGTGCGCGACGACGCGCAGCGTCACGCTCGTGCTGGTGACGCACGACCCGCACGTCGCGGCCGTCGCCGATGCGCGGCTGGAGCTGCGCGACGGCCGGCCGGTGGACGACGACCGCGCGAGCCGGAGCGCGGCGCGATGAGGTTCGTCCTGTTCATGGCGGTGCGCGAGATGCGCGCCTCCTGGCGGCGGCTGCTGTTCTTCTTCGTCTGCATCGCCGTCGGCGTCGGCGCGATCGTCGCGCTGCGCTCGGTCATCCAGAGCGTGCGCCACACGTTCGCCGGCGAGGCGCGGTCGCTGATCACGGCCGACGCGATCATCACCAGCAACCAGGCCATCAAGCCGGAGCTCGCGGCGCGGATCGACGCAGCGCCTCGAGGCGGCGGGCGCGCAGCAGCATGCGCTCGATCGAGACTGGCCACGATGGCGCGCGCCGGCGGACGTGGCCGGACGGGCGCGCGCGGATGGTGGAGCTCAAGGCGGTCGAGGCCGGGCTTCCCGTACTACGGCGAGCATGAAGCTCGCCGGCGGGCAGCGCTATTCGACAGTCGCTGCTGGCCGGCTTCGGCGTGCTCGTGCGGCCGGAACTGCTGGCGCAGCTCGGCGTGTCGGTGGGGGACGCCCTCGCCATCGGCGCGCAGCGGTTCGTGATTCGCGGCGTCATCGAGAGCGAGCCCGGCCGGCGGCTCGGCGCGTTCAGCCTCGGGCCGCGCGTCTTCGTCGACCTCGCGGACCTGGAGAAGACCGGCCTGCTCGGCGTTCGGCAGCCGGGTCGCGACGCAGCAGCTCGTCAAGGTGCCGGAGGCGCACGCTCGACGCGCTCGTCGCGTCGCTGCGGCAGGACTTCACCAACGCGTTCGCGCGCGTCCGCTCGTACAAGGCCACCGAGGACGACATCGGCGAGAACTTCGCGCGCGCCGAGAACTACCTGAGCCTCGTGGGCCTCGTCATCGTGATCCTGGGCGGCATCGGCGTGTCGAGCGTGACGCGCGTGTTCGTGCAGCAGAAGATGAAGGCATCGCCGTCCTCAAGTGCGTGGGCGCGCGGTCGTCGCCAGCTGCTGGCCGTGTACGTCGCGCAGGTGATGGTGCTCGGCCTCGCCGGCAGCGTGCTGGGCGTCGTGCTCGCGCTGGGCGCGATTGCCGCCATTCCCGCCACCCTCGCGGCCGCCGCGACGCCCGGGCGTGGACATCCACTACGGCCTGACCGGGCCGGCGGTGACGCAGGGCGCTCGGCATCGGCCTGCTGGTGTCGCTGCTGTTCTCGCTGGTGCCGCTGCTCGAGGTGCGGCACGTGAAGCCGTCGCTGCTGCTGCGGGACGAGCCGCGGCGCGGGCGGCCGGACGCCGTGCAGATCGTCGGTCCTGCTCGTCGTGGTGGCGGGCCTCGTGGGGCTCACCGTGTGGCAGGCCGGGTCGCTGGCGCGTCGGCTGGTCGTGGTCGGCGGGCTTCGCGGGCACCGCCCTGGTGCTGCACCTGGCCGGCAGCGCGCTCATCCGCGCGATCCGGCCGCTGGCGCGGTCGCGGTCCGTTCGCGCTGCGGCATGCCGTGCTGCAGCTGAGCCGCCCCGGCAGCCAGATGCGCATCGTCCTGCTCGCCGTCGGCCTGGGCACGTTCTTCATCATCGGCGTGCGGTCGCTGCAGGAGAACCTGGTGCGGGAGTTCGCGGTGAACGTGTCGGCCGAGTCGCCCGACATGTTCCTGCTGGACATCCAGTCCGACCAGGTCGAGGCCGTCCGCGCGCGTCGCTCAACGAGCGCCAGGCGCCGGGGACGCCGCCGCGCGCGGCTGCTCCCGGTGCTGCGGGCGCGCGTGGTGGGCGTGGAGGGCCGCGAGCTGCAGCTGGAGAACTACGAGGACGTGCGGGGACGCGGCTCGCTCGCGCGCGAGTACACGATCACCTATCGCGACGCGCTCGAGCGCAACGAGACGATCGTCGAGGGCGCGCCAGTGGGACCCGCGCGCCGTCGGCCGAGCGGGGAAGTCTCCGATCGAGGAGAGCATCCGCGACCGCTTCGAGATCGACGTCGGCGACACGATGCGGTTCGACGTGCTCGGCCGGACGCTCGACGGCGAAGGTGACGAGCGTGCGGCACGTGGAGTGGTCCGACAGCCGCGCGGGCGGGTTCATGTTCGTCTTCCGGCCGGGCCTGCTCGACAGCGCGCCGCACAGCTTCGTCGGGTTCCTCCGCGGGCCGCAGGACCCCGCCGCGCGGGGACGCCTGCAGACCGAGCTGGTGGCCGCGCGCGCCGAACGTGTCGGTGATCGACGGGCGCGAGATCCTCGCCACGATCCAGTCCGTGGTCGACAACGTGACGCTGGCGGTCACGGTGGTCGGCACGCTGGTGGTCTTCAGCGGCCTGCTGATCCTCGTGGGCGCCGTCGCGATGACCAAGTTCCGCCGGGTGTACGAGGCCGCGATCTTCAAGACGCTCGGGCGCCACGCGGCAGCTGATCGCGGCCGTGCTGCTGCTCGAGTACGGGCTCCTGGGCGCTGCTGGCGGGCGGCATCGGCTCCCTCGGCGCCGTCGGCGCTCACCTGGGGCATCAGCCGCTTCGCGCTCGACATCCCGTTCCGGCCGCTCGTCGGACTCACCGTGACCGGCGTGGTCGTGACCGCGATGCTGGTCGCCGCCATGGGCGTCGCCGCCAGCTGGGACGTGCTCCAGCGCAAGCCGCTGGCCACGCTGCGCGGGCGAATAGCCGGCGGCCGGGGCCGTCGCGCGTGGTATCATCAAGTGTTTGCCGCCACGCCGGGCGGGCGCAGTTGGAGTCAGAACTCGATGAACGTCTCGGTCTTCAAGGATGCCCTGCTGAAGAAGCGGGCAGAGCTCGTGCAGACCGCGGGTATCAAACCGCTGCAGAGTTCGATGGAACACAACAACGGCCGCCAGGGCGACATGGCCGACCAGGCCACCGGCAACAACGAAGTCCACATCCAGTTGCGCCTCAAGCAGACCGACGCCAAGATCCTCCAGGCCATCGACGAAGCGCTTGCAGCGGATCGACAAGGGCGCCTTCGGCCTCTGCCGGGACTGCGGCGAGCCCATCGCGGAAGCGCGGCTCGAACGCCATTCCCGTGGACCCGGGTGTGCATCACCTGCAAGGAGAAGCAGAAGGCGTGACGACCCCCGAGCTCGTCGCAGCTGATCCGCGATTTCTACCTCGAGCGCACGGCCCTGCTGATGCGCCACGAGGACGTGGCGACCCACGTCCCGGACTACGACGTCAACAACGCGTACCAGAACATCATCGCGCGCGAGCAGACCCACGTGTCGTGGCTGCAGCACGCGCTGCTGGACCTGGGCGCGCCCATTCCGGCCGACCCGCCGGCGCAGACCGTGGCCGCGGGCAAGGGCGACGCCTGGAAGGGCCTCGCCGCCGACGACGCGCGGGCCAACGCGCAGTTCGTGGAGAAGTGGCGCCCGCGCCTCGAGGCGATGACGCACGCGCGCCACAAGGGCATGCTGAAGGTGATCCTCGGCGAGATGCTCGAGCACAAGCGCCTGTTCGACCAGGCCGCGGCCGGCCGCCACGACCTCATCGGCTCGTCGCTCGCCATCAACGATCATCCGGGTGTCGTCCTCGGCACGCGCTGGGTGGAATAGACCGACGGTCACGGGTCGCGGTCGCGCTTGGCAGCAACCTCGGTGAGCGCGCCGCCCACCTCGACTTCGCGGTCCGGCAGCTCCGCCGGATCCTCTCCAATCTGCGTCAGTCCACCTGGTACGACACGGCGCCCGTCGGCGTCGGCGACCAGCCGCGCTTTCTGAACGGCGTCGTCGTGGGGGAGACGGACCTGCCGGCGCGCGCCGTGCTGGACGCGCTGCTGCGCATCGAGCGCGAGCGCGGACGGACGCGGCCCGTTCGACGGCGCCGCGCGGACGCTCGACCTGGACCTGATTCTGTATGGGGGAGCGCGGATAGACGAGCCCGGACTGGTCGTCCCGCATCCGAGGTTCCGCGAGCGGCTCTTCGTGCTCGAACCGCTCGCGGAGCTGGCGTCTGACTGGATCGACCCCGTGACCGGGGGAGCCGATTAGTGCGCTTCTTGCGCGGGCGCGGCGCCCTTCTTGAAGATGCCGCGCCAGCCCTCTTCGAACAGCGTATACATCGCCGGCACGAACACCAGCGTGATCATCGTCGAGGTCAGCAGGCCGCCGATCACGACGCGCGCGAGGGGCGCCTGCATCTCGGCGCCCTCGCCGATGCCGAGGGCCATCGGCACGAGGCCGAGCGCCGTGCAGATCGACGTCATCAGAATCGGCCGCAGGCGGTGGCGCCCGGCCGACTTCGATGGCCTGCGCGCAGCGGCATCTTGTCGCGGTGCCGCAGCGTGTTGGTGTAGTCCACCAGCAGGATGGCGTTGCTCACCACGATGCCCGCGAGCATGATGACGCCGATGTAGGCCTGCATGCTGAAGGGCGTTTTCGTGAGCAGCAGGATGCCGACGACGCCGATGGCGGCGAGCGGAATCGAGAAGATGATGATGAACGGGTCCCTCAGCGACTCGTACTGCGACGCCATCACCGTGTAGACGAGCACGATTGCGAGGATGAGCACCAGGCGGAGCTCGTTGAACGACTTGTCCTGTTCCTCGACCTCGTTGCCGAAGCCCACGGCGAAGTCCTTGGGGACATCGATGTCCGCCAGGCGCGCCTGCACGGCGCTGACGGCCTCGCTCAACGTGACCTCGGTCTCCGCGCTCACGCGCTGGACGCGCTCCTGGTTCGTGCGCTCGATGGACACCGGGCCGGTGGCGCGGTCGATCACCATCACGTTCTTGGCCGGCAAGACCTGGCCGGTGGGCGTGCTGAGCAGCACGTCGCCGACTTCGGATATCTCCTGGCGGTCCTCCTCGCGGAGGCGCACGACGATCGGATACTCGTTGCCGGCTTCGCGGAACATCGCGGCCTGCGTGCCGGCGACGTTGGTGCGGATCGTGTTGGCCACGCCAGTGACGGTCATGCCCAGCAGCGCGGCCTTGTCGCGGTCCACGCGCACGGAGAGCTCGGGCCGGCCGTCATCGCGCTGCAGACGGGAGCCGGCCACGCCCGGGGTGGAATCCAGCACCGACTTCACGTCCTGCGCGAGCCGCTGCGAGATGGCCAGGTCGTGGCCGAGGATTTGCACCGAGAGGCGGCCGTCGGTGCCGCCGCCCATGCCGCGCATCTGGTTCTGGCCGCCGGACGGCGCGGGCGCGGACGATCACGCCGGGGAGGCCCGACAGGTCGCGGCGCAGGGCCATGGAGATCTCGTCGTTGGACCGTTTGCGCTCGGTCCTCGGCACCAGGCGGACCTGGATGCTGCCGCGGTGCGTGGAACTGGCGCCGAAGCCGCCGCCACCGCCGCCGGCCTGCGTGATGAGCATGGTGGCTTCCGGCACGGCGGCGCGAATCGCGCTCTCGAGGCCGATGAGCACGGCCTCGGTGCGTTCGATGCGCGAGCCCGACCGCGAGTTCGGCATCGACCGTGACCTCGCCCTCGTCGGTCTGCGGCTGGAACTCGAAGCCGATGCGGGGCAGCAGGATGAGGGCCACGAGCGAAGAGGCCGAACCCCGTGGCGAACACCGTGGGCCGGTGATGCAGGGCGAGGTGCAGCATCCGCGCGTAGAAGTCGTCGACCTCGCTCAGCCAACGCTCGCCGGTCCGGTTGAGGGCGGCCATGACGCCCTTCGCGTTGGCGTGCACCGACGGCGGGTCGAGCAGGCGCGAGCACAGCACCGGGACGATGGTCACGGCGACGAGCAGCGACATCGCGAGGGAGAAGGACACGACGGCGGCCAGCTGGCCGAACATGATGCTCGAGACGCCCGTCAGGAACAGCATCGGCACGAACACCGCGATGTGGGTGAGCGTCGACGCCAGGATGGCCGACCACACCTCCTCGCTGCCGTCGATGGCGGCCGTCATCCGGTCCTTGCCCATCTCGAGGTGGCGGTAGGTGTTCTCGAGCACGACGATCGCCGCGTCGACGATCATGCCGATGCCGAGGGCCAGGCCGCCGAAGGTCAGCGTGTTGAGGGTGTAGCCGCCGAAGTAGAGCAGCGCGAAGGTGCCGATCACCGACACCGGGATCGACGTGCAGATGATCGAGGTCGACTTGAAGTCGCGCAGGAACAGGAAAATGATCAGGATGACGAGGAGGCCGCCGACCATCGCGTGCTCCTGCACGCTGCCGATCGCGCGCTCGATGAACTTCGACTGGTCGTCGAGCACCGGCAGCTTCACGCCGTGGATGTCCTTGTTGATGCGCTCGATTTCGGCGCGGACGCCTTCGGCAATCTGGATCGTGTTGGTGCCCGACTGCTTGGTGACCTGCATGCGGATGCCGGGCGTCGCCGTTGATGCGCATGAACGAGCGCCGGTCTTCCGTCGTGTCGCGCACGTCGGCGATGTCCTTCATGTAGACCGGCACGCCCGCGCGGGTCATGACGACCATGTCGCGAATCTCGTTGATGTTGGTGAACTGGCCCGGGGCTGCGCAGCAGGAGGGTGCGGTCGGCGTCGTTGATCTCGCCGAGCGGGATGTTCTGGTTCTCGGTGCGGAGCATCTGGACGACGCGGTCCGGCGAGAGGTTGAGCGCCGTGATCTTCTCGCGCGACAGGTCCACGCGAATCTGGCGGCGCAGGCCGCCGTTCACCGTGACGGCGGCGACGCCGGCGACGCGCTCGAGGCGCGGCGAGATGTCGTTCTGCGCCATTTCGCGGAGCGTCACCGCGTCGAAGTCGCCTTCGACGCCGACGCCCATGATCGGCATCGGCGGTCGAGTCGAACTTGAAGACGGTGGGCGGGTCGGCGTCTTCGGGCAGGCGGCCGCGCACGCGGTCGAGGCGCGTGCGGACGTCGTCGGCCGCTTCGGCTGAGGTCCGTGCCCCACGGCGAAGTTGAGGCGGATGTTGGCGTTGCCCTCCGACGAGGTCGAGTCCACGCGGTCGAGGCCGGCCACGGCGCTCACGGCCTGCTCGATCGGCCGCGTGATCGAGCTCCTCGATCTCGAGCGGGCCGACGCCGGCGTAACCCACGCGGACCGTGATGGTCGGGATCTGCGTGTCCGGCATCAGGTCGACCGGCAGCTTGCTCAGGGAGATCGTGCCCAGCAGGATGATGACCAGGCTGATCATGAACATCGTCACCGGGCGTTCAATGGCAAGGCGCGGAATACTCATAGGCGTTCTCGACTGTCGTTGCGTTGCGTTGCGTGGTCTGACGTCTTCGTGCGTGTCTCGATCGCGAACGGCGTCGGGCTATTGCGGCGGCCGCTGGCCGCCGGCCTCGGGCCGCCGCCGGGCGCCGGGACCGCGCGGGCCGCCGTTGCCGCGTCCGCCCGGCCCTGGCCGCCACCGCGCGCCACCAGGTCCGCCGCCCGGGCCGGCCTTCACCCTGGATCAGGAGCTGGTCGCCGTTCTTGACCGCCGTGGCGCCCACCGTGACGATGCGGTCGCCTTCCGTTCAGAGCCCCGACTTGATTTCGATCAGGTCCCCTTCGTCGATGCCGAGTTCAACCGGGACGAACCGCGCCTTGTTCTCGTCGGTCATCATCCAGACGCCGCGCTGGCCTGTTGAAGTCGACGATCGACTGCTTGTCGGCGACGACCACGCCCTTGCGGTCCTCGATGGTGATGGCCACGCGGGCATACATGCCGGGCTTCAGCTTGTAGTCCGCGTTCGGGATCTCGACTTCCATCGTCGCCGTGCGGGTCGCCGGGTCGAGCACCGGCGCGACGCGCGCGATGCGGCCGTGGAACTTGTCGCCGGGATACGCGTCGACTTCCACCAGCGGCGGGTCGCCGGCGTTGACCAGGCGCAGGTCCTTCTCGACCACGTTGGCCACGAGGCGGAGGCGGGCGATGTCGACCACCGAGGCGACCGGCGCGTTCTGCGAGACCATGGCGCCCGGGTCCACGTTGCGCTTGCCGACGAAGCCGTCGACGGGCGAGGTGACCGACGTGTTCTGCAGGTTGATCTGCAGTTCCTCGAGACGGGCCTCGGTCTGGTTCTGCTGGGCCTTCGACAAATCGATCTGGGCCTGGGCCGACATGTACTTGGATTCGGCATCGTCGAGCGCCTGCTTCGCCAGCAACTGGCGCTGATACAGGTTCTTCGACCGCTCGAAGTTGACTTCGGCGACCTTGAGGTCGGCTTCGCGCTGACGAATCGTGGCCTTGGAGACCTCGAGGTTCGCCTGCGCCTGCCGCACCTGCTCGACGATTTCGCGATCCTCGATCTTCGCGATGACCTGACCCTTGCGCACGCGATCGCCGAGCTGCACGTTCATCGTGATCAGCCGGCCGCCGGTCTTCGGCGCCACGTCGACGGTCTGGTCGCCGATGAGGTTGCCCACGACCGTGAGCTGCGCCGCGACGTCGCCCTTCTTCACGATGCCCATCTGGACGGTCATCGGCGCACGGGGACCGCCGCCGCCGCCGGGCCGCCGAAGCCGCCCGCCGCCAAAGCCGCCCGCCGCCGCCGCTGCGCGCCCGCCGCCGTGCCCGCCGCCTGCCCGCCGCGCGCACCCTGCCGCCGCCGCGCCCGGCGCGCCGCTCCCGGTGGTCGCCGCCTGGCGCGAGAACATCCCGAAGTAGGCGGCGGCGCCAGCGGCCACGGCGATCACGATCCCAATCACGACAAATTTACGCATCATCAGTCCGTTTCAAATCCTCGAAGAGTGCACGCCGACGCGATTACTGGCCGCCGGTGGTCGAGAGTGACGCGAGCGACGCGCCGCCGCCGCCGGCGGGGGCCTGCTGCGCGCGTTCGAAGTTGACCAGCGACTTGCGGTAGTCCGCCAGCGCCCGGAGTTCGGTGTTCTGCGCGTCGCGCAGGTCGCGCTGCGCCTGGACGACGAAGAAGTTCGTCGACATGCCGACCTCGAACTTGCTCTGTTCGGCTTCGAGTCGCTTCTGCGCAAGCTCGCGCGCGGCGCTGGCCGCCTCGACGCGCTTCAGGTTGCTCTGCACGGTCAGGGCCGCGTTGGCCACTTCGGCGGCAATCGACACTTCGAGGGCGCGGAGGCGTGTGATGGCCTGCGAGCGCTGCACCTTCGTGCGCGCGTACTGCGCCTCCGCCGTGTTCCCGAGGATCGGATAGCTCATCGTCACGGACACGTTCCACGTGGGGTAGTTGCCGTTCTTCAGCACCTGGAGGGCATCGCTGTATCCGCCCGGAATCGTGCCGATGATGGCGCCGCCGAGGTTGCCCGGCGCCCGGAGGAACGCCGTGCCGCCGAGGCCCTGGGCGCCGTAGTTGGCGTTGAGGTCGAGCGCGGGCAGCGACTGGTTCTTGTAGTAGCGCAGGGTGACGTCGTTCGAATCGAGGTTCTTGCGCGACGTCAGGACGTCGGTGCGCTCGGCGAGCGCCTTGCGGACGGCGCCCTCGATGTCGGCGGGCGCCGGCTGCAGCGAGGGCAGGTCCACCGGTCGGATTTGCTGGCGCCACAGCGGGTCGTCGGTGCCGCTCACCAGATACCGCTTCAACGCGAGCTCCGCGGTCTGGGCCGTGGCTTCCGCCGCGGCGAGCGTCTGCCGCCGCGTGGCGGCCTCGGCCTGGGCCTGGACGATGTCGAGCGGCGCCAGCGTGCCGACTTCGACGCGGGCCTGGTTGTCCTCGACGAGTTTGTTGGCCAGTTCGAGCGCCTGACGCGCCACGTCCACCGAGCTCTGCGCGAAGACCAGGTCCCAGTAGGCGTTGCGGACGTTGGCGAGCGTCTGCGCCACAGTGGCGCGCACGCTTTCTTCTGAGACTTCGCGGCTGATCAGGGCCGCCTGCAGCTGCTGCCGTGTGTTGTCGATCTTGAACCCGCGAATCAGCGGCTGCGATGTACGCCGCGTTCAACGTGACTGTATAGCTGGGATTGAAGTTCGCGAAGGTGTTCGAGGTGTCGAGCCGCGAGTTGGTGAAGTTGACTGTGTAGGAGCCGCCGTAGAAGGGGACCGGCTGGGAGAGGCCGAAGTTGTAGGTCGACGTGCCGTTGCTGACTTTCGCACCGCCGTTCAACTGGCTGGTCGGCAGCTGCACCTGGTCGCGCTGCCCGAGCGTGGTCGAGAACAGCGGACGGTACGTGTTCTTGACGCCGGCGATTTGGAAGTCCACCGACTGCGGCTCGAGCTTGCTGACCGCGATGTCGAGGTTCTTGTCGAGGGCGAGCGACACGGCTTCTTCGAGGGCCAGTTCGCGGATCGGCGCGGCGGCGCCGGCCGCCTGCGCCGACGGGGGAGTCGTGGACTCCTTGAGCGCCACCAGGCCCTGCTGATAGGTCTGCATCGCCTGCCGGACGACGGCGTCCTCGCGGGCGGCATCCGTCGTGCTCGCGGCCTGGGCCAGGGCGCGTGACGGGGCAATGAACAGGGCTATAGCGGAGGTCAGGGCGATCGCGTATTTCATGGTCGTTGAGTCAGCTCGGTTACTGGAAACAGGCAGGGTCCTGAGCGGGCGGCGGGTTGCCACGAGGCCGCTTGTCCTTCTCGGCCTTGTCCCGCTCGTGGATCTGCTTCATTTTGACGTTCTGCTCGTCGGTCAGGATGCGGCGCATCCGGAACAACATGAGCGTCCGTGTCTTGCTCAGCTCATTGCGGGCGGCTTCGACGCGCTCGCTCGCCTGGAGCACGGCCGGTTCATCCGACTTCGGGTCGGCAATCACCTTGGAGAGTTTGTCTTCGCGACGCTCGAGCGCGTCCTTCTGGGCGCGGAGAGTCGGCTCGGTCGTTTGAAAGAGCCCCTCGAGTCGCGTGATTTGCTCGGGCGTGAGGGCGAGTTCCTTTTGGAACCGATCGTCTTGCCACCACTTGAACCCCTGGGCCAGGGCCTGCGCGGGGATGCCCAAGACAACAAGAGACAAAGCCAGACAAATGAACGACTTAGATAAGGTCTGCATAACGAGGTCTAGTAGGCTTACGACGAGGGTTCGACGGGTGTTTACGCCGTGAAGGCCTCGAGCCTGCGCACGACCTGCTCGACCAGGTTGTCCGGCGTGGAGGCGCCGGAGGTCAGCCCCACCCTCACCGGCCCGGAGGCCGGCAGCCACGCCGGTGGTCGTGACCTCGGTCTTGGAGGCCACGTGCCGATGGCGAATCTCCGCAGGGGAAATAAGCCCTTCCGGATCGGCCAGGTGGAAGGTCGGCACCGAGGCCGCGCAGATGCGCGCCAGGTTGCAGGTGTTGCTGCTGTTGTAGCCGCCGACTACGAGCATCAGGTCCAGCGGGGTTTCGCCCAGCAGGCGGATGACGGCATCCTGCCGGTCCTGCGTGGCGCTGCAGATCGTGTCGAAGGCCCGGAAGCGCGATGCGAGGTCCGCGTCGCCGAAGCGGTGCCGCATCGCCGCGCGGAACATCTCGCCAATCTCCAGCGACTCGGTGCTGAGCATCGTCGTCTGGTTGGCGCACCCGACTCTCTCAGGTGAACGTCCGGGATCGAACCCGGGAGAGATGGCGTCCTTGAATCGCTCGAGGAATTGCGCCCGTGCCGCCGAGGACCCTGCCGCCCCCGTGATGTAGTCGCACACCACGGCCGCTTCCGTCTTGTCGAGCACGACCAGGTAGTGGCCTCCCTTGGCGGCCACGGCCTGGGACGCGGTGGCGCGCGTCTCCTCGTGCCAGTGCTTGCCGTGAATGACGGAGGTGAAGCCGTCGAGCGCGTAGCGCTTGACGTTCTTCCAGACATTCAGCACCGACCCGCAGGTCGTGTCGACGAGCGTGGCGCCCAGCTGGTCGAGGCGCAGCATCTCCTCGACGGTGACGCCGAAGGCCGGGAGGATGACGACGTCGCCGGCGCCGAGCCTGGCCCAGTCTTCACCGGGGTCGCTCAGGAAGCGAATCCCCTGGGCCCGCAGCTGATCGTTCACGTGGGGGTTGTGGATGATCTCCCCGGTCAGGAAGACCTGCTGATCGGGAAAGCGCTTGCGGGCCTGGTAGGCGTAGTCCACGGCGCGATCGACGCCGTAACAGAACCCGAACTCGCGAGCGAGGTGCACCGTCAGCCGGCCCGCCTCGAAGCGGTAGTCCGTCGCCTTGATGCGCTGGACCAGATCGCTGTGGTAGCTGTCGGCGAGAACGCCTGCGACTTCGTGTTTGAGGTCGAGACCCTTGCGGAAGATCAGTGCGGGCACTAGCGAGGCTCGTGGAAGGGCGTCAGTTCGTCGAGAGCCCGGAGCTCGGTCGCGCTACGCAGTTGAACCGCCACGTCGATTTCTTCCAGGAGGCCGTCGTCCTGGGACATGGTGTTGACGGCCGGGCAGGAAGCGCCGGGGCGCCGACGGGCGCGGCTGCGGATTCCGCCCGTGCGGTGACCCGGGGCACGGTCCGCAGGATGTGGACGAACTGACCGCTGACGAGGCCCAGGATCAGGCCCGCAGCGGCCGCGGCCGTGATCCACCGGCGATTGACGCGCGCTGGCCGGCATCGGTCCGTGCGGCGTGACGGGGAAGCGGATGCACCTTGGCGGGGTGGCCGATGTGCGCCAGGCGCTCGAGAATCTTGTGGCGCTGGGTCTCGAGGGCGCGTTCGTCGAAGTGCCCGTCGGCTTCGGCGTGAGCGGCGGCACGGTACGCGTCGAGCGCGGCTGTCTGGTCCTCGCCGGTGACCTCGCGTCGATTCATGCCTGTCCTCCCAAGACGCCCCGCAACTTGCGAAGCGCGCGAAACAAATGCACCCGCACCGTGGCCTGGCTCATGCCCGTGGCCTGGCTGATTTCCGCCGGCGTCTGCTCATCCAGGTGGCACAACGTGAACACCAGTCGCTGCCGGTCGGGGAGGGCCGCCACCGCCGTGGTGACCTGCTCCCACCGCTCCTGCGCCAGCAGGCGCCGCTCGTGCGACGCCTCGCCGCCGGCCACGTGTCTCCACCGCGTGGCCGGCGTCTTCCTCCGACGACTGGCTGACCAGCCGCTGGTGCCGGGCCCGGGCCTTGACGCGATCGAGCGCGGCGTTCACCAGGATGCGCGTAAACCAGACGTCGAACGGCAAGTCGTCCCGATACTGGTCGATGTGCAGGAACACCTTTACAAAGGCGTCCTGGACCGACCTCGTCGGCATCGGCGGCGTCGCGCAGATACTGGAACGCGATCCGCACGGCCCGCCGCTGGAGCAGCGCCACGAGGGCGCCGAACCGATCCCGCGCGGCGTCCCGGTCTCCCGCGGCGACCAGAGCCTTGATTTCCGCCGCCAGCGTGGAAGCGGGCGACGGATGGGCTCCGTCGGCGCGACGGGGTGTGGGGCGACCGCGAGGTCAGCGAAGGGCTGTCCTGACATGTGTTACGGGATGGGCCGCTCGGCCGTTTACCTAGTGTAGCAGGGCGGCCCCGACCCTGCGTAAGTTATTGACTTAGCAGGATTCAGGTCAGTACCATCCATGGTTTAAGCGCCCCGACGTTCGATGGGCCGTCATATATCTGGAGTCATTCAATGAGCACGACGCAGGCAGGGCGGGGGCTGGAGGCGCACGGAGTGCACTCTTCCAAGCCGGTTCACTTCAACTTATCGCCGGCGGTGCTCTACGAGCACGCGATTCGCCGCCAGGAAGGCATCATCGCCGCCGACGGGCCCGCTGGTCTGCCGCACCGGCGCAGCACACGGGCCGGTCGCCCAACGACAAGTTCGTCGTGAAGGAGCCGTCGAGCGAGGCGCACGTCTGGTGGGGCAAGGTCAACCGCCCGATGGAGCCGGCAGCACTTCGACGCGCTGCGACGCGGACGTGGTCGCGCACCTCGGAGGGCAAGGACCTGTTCGTCCAGGACTGTACGCCGGCGCCGACCCGGCCTACCGCCTGCCGTCCGGGTCATCCAGGAATACGCCTGGCACAGCCTGTTCGCCCGGAACCTGTTCATCGTGCCGCCGGCCGGCCGACCTGGCCGCGTTCGAGCCGCAGTTCACCGTCATCGACGGCGCCGTCGTTCAAGGCCGACCCGGCGCGCCACGGCACGCGCTCCGAGGTCGGTCATCGCGCTCAACTTCGCGACAGCGCGAGGTCGCTGATCGGCGGCACCAGCTACGCCGGCGAGAACAAGAAGTCGATCTTCACGGTCCTCAACTACCTGCTGCCGCTCAAGGGCGTGCTGCCGATGCACTGCTCGGCCAACATCGGCGCAGGCGGGCGACACGGCGCTCTTCTTCGGCCTCTCGGGCACCGGCAAGACGACGCTGTCGAGCGACCCGGACCGCCAGCTGATCGGCGACGACGAGCACGGCTGGAGCGATCGCGGCGTGTTCAACTTCGAGGGCGGCTGCTACGCGAAGATGATCAAGCTGTCGGCCGAGGCCGAGCCGCAGATCTACGCGACGACGCGCCGCTTCGGCACGGTGCTCGAGAACGTGGTCGATCGACCCGTCACGCGCGGCGCCGAACTTCGACGACGACTCGCTCACCGAGAACACGCGCGGCGCGTATCCGATCGAGTTCATCGACAACGCCGGTGCCCGGCGGCATGGGCGGCCACCCGCACAACATCGTGATGCTGACGGCCGACGCGTTCGGCGTGCTGCCGCCGATCGCCCGGCTGTCGCCGGAAGGCGGCGATGTACCACTTCCTGTCGGGCTACACCGCCAAGGTGGCGGGCACCGAGAAGGGCGTCACCGAGCCGAGCGCCACGTTCAGCACCTGCTTCGGCGCGCCGTTCCTGCCGCTGCAACCCGAACGTCTACGCGAAGCATGCTCGGCGAGCAGCATCGCCAGGCACCAGTCGCAGCGTGTGGCTCGTGAACACCGGCTGGACCGGCGGGCCGTACGGCGTCGGCAGCCGCATGAAGATCGCCTACACGCGCGCGATGATTCGCGCCGCGCTGTCGGGCGCGCTCGACGAGCGTCGGCTACCAGCGGCACCCGATCTTCAACGTCGACATGCCCACGAGCTGCCCCGACGTGCCGGCCGGCGGTGCTCGATCCGCGCGGCACGTGGGCGGACGCGGCCGCCTACGACGCGCAGGCGACGAAGCTCGCCAGGATGTTCGTCGAGAACTTCAAGACCTTCGCGGCGGACGTCGACGCCGGCGTGATCGCCGCCGGCCCGCAAGGTCTGAGCGTGTCGGCAGCGCCGTTCGAGCCCGTCATCGGGCTGGAGATCCACGCCCAGCTGCTGACGCGCGACCAAGATCTTCTGCGGCTGCCCCACGGCCTTCGGCGCCCCGCCGAACACGCACGTCTGCCCGGTGTGCCTCGGGCTGCCCGGGCGCGCTGCCGGTGCTGAACCGCCGCGCCGTGGACCTGGCGGTGCGCGCGGCGCTCGCGCTCGGCTGCGACGTGCAGCGAGACGCTCGGTCTTCGCGCGCAAGAACTACTTCTATCCCGACCTGCCCAAGGGCTACCAGATCTCGCAGTACGACCAGCCGCTGGCCACCGGCGGCGGCGCTGTCGAGGTGCCGCGGCCCGGGCGGCCGCGCGTCGGTGCGGCTCACGCGCATCCACATGGAAGAGGACGCCGGCAAGTCGCTGCACGAGGGCTTCGCCGACTCCGACCGCAAGACCTACCTCGACTACAACCGCGCGGCGTGCCGCTGATCGAGATCGTCACGCGAGCCCGACCTGCGGTCGGCCGAGCGAGGCCGCGCGCGTTCTTCGAGACGCCTGCGCGCAGATCCTCGTCTGGCTCGGCGTGAACGACGGCAACATGGAAGAGGGCAGCCTGCGCTGCGACGCCAACGTGTCGGTGCGGCCGGTCGGGCACGACGACGCTCGGCACGAAGACCGAGGTGAAGAACCTCAACTCGTTCCGCTACCTGCAGAAGGCGCTCGAGTACGAGATCGCGCGGCAGATCGACGTGCTCGAGCACGGCGGGCGCATCGTGCAGGAGACGCGGCTGTTCGACGCGGCGC
Organism: uncultured Acidobacteriota bacterium; assembly: GCA_963839865.1. Taxonomy (GTDB): domain Bacteria; phylum Acidobacteriota; class Vicinamibacteria; order Vicinamibacterales; family UBA2999; genus 12-FULL-67-14b. Next base: position 48,437 of record CAWIWS010000023.1, on the reverse strand, counting down.
AGGGCCGCACCGTACTCGATGCGCAGCAAGGAAGAGGCGCACGACTACCGCTACTTCCCGGAGCCGGACCTGCCGCCGCTCGTCGTCGAGGCCGCGCGCCGACGAGGCGCCTGCGCGCGACGCGCTGCCGGAACTGCCCGACGCGCGCCGCGCGCCGCTTCGTCGCGCGAGTACGCGCTGCCGGACTACGACGCGGCGCTGCTCACGCAGACCCGCGGCCTCGCCGACTACTTCGAGGACGACCGCGCGCGCGTCGCGGCAACGCCAAGGCGGCGAGCAACTGGATGATGGGCGAGATCCTCCGGACGATGAAGGAGCGGGCCGTCGAGATCGACGCGTCGCCGATCTCGCCCGCCGCGCTGGCCGGGCTGATCGCGCCTCGTCGAGAAGGGCACGATCAGCTCCACGGTGGCCAAGGACGTGTTCGAGAAGATGCTGGACTCCGGGCGGTCGGCCGACGACATCGTCGCCGGCGGACGGCCTCGCGCAGATCTCCGACACGTCCAGCCTGTCGCCCCTCGTGGCCAAGGTCGTCGCCGCGCACCCCGACGTCATCGCGGAGATCCGCGCCGGCAAGGACCGGAAGTTCCAGTTCCTGGTCGGCCAGGTGATGAAAGAGACGCGCGGCAAGGCCGACCCGAAGCTCGTCACCGATCTGCTCCGCGCCGCTATCGGATAACCTGAGGCCTCGGCACCCATGTCGTGGTCTTACTGGGGAAAACGGCGGCGCTCTACCTCGCGGCGGCCTGCCTGGTGACCTGGCCGCTGGCCGCGCACCTGGCCTCGCGCCTCGGCGCCCTCGAAGGCGCCGGGGATCCCTTCCTCAACCTCTGGATTCTGGGCTGGGACTTGCACGCCTGGACCGCCGATCCGGCCAGCGTGTTCACCGGCCGCGTCTTCGACGCCAACATCTTCTACCCGGCGGCGTCGGCCCTGACCTACTCGGATCATCTGCTCCTGCCGTCGTTGCTGGTGTCGCCGACTGTACGCGCTCACCGGCAACGTGGTGGTGAGCTACAACGTGCTGCTGATTGCCTCGCTCGCCGCGAGCGGCCTGGCGATGCACCTGCTGATTCGCAGCGTCACCGGATCCACGGCGGCGGCGCTGGTCGCGGGGCTGGCGTGGGCGTGCTGGCCGTATCGCACCGCGCACCTCCTGCACCTGCAACTCCAATCGCTGTATTTCCTGCCGCTGGCGCTCGCCTGCCTGCATCGCCTCGTCGCGGCGCGCACGCGCGGTGACGCCATCGGCGTCGGCGTCACCGCGGCCTTGCAGGCCATCGCGTCGGTGTACTACGGCGTCATGACGGCCGTGGCTCTCGGGGTGAGCGCGCTGGCTCTCGCGTGGACGACGGGGCAGTGGCGGAGCCGGCGGTTGTGGACGCGCCTGGCGATGGCCGCCGTGCTGGGCGGCGCGATCGTGGCGCCGGTGGCGCTGCCGTATCTGGCGCGTGCAGCAGCAGGAAGGCTTTGGCCGCAACCTCTTCGAGGCCTCGGCCCATGCGGCGGCGGTCCAGAGTTACACGCAGGTGCCGCCCGACAACCTGCTGTACGGGCGTTCGGGCCTGCTCGCGCCGCGCGCCCCGGCGCCCGGCGAGCGCGATCGGCGGCATGTCGAGCACCAGATGTTCCCGGGACTGATCCTCCTGGGCCTCGCGGGTGTCGGCGCGTGGCGCGGGTGGCGCAGCGATGCGCGTCCGCTTGTCGTGTCCGCGATCGCGCTGGTGGTCGCCGGCGTCGTCCTGTCGCTTGGGCCGGAAGGCGTGCGGTCCGTCTATGCCGGCGTGGCGGATCTCGTCTTTGGTTTCCAGGCGATCCGCGCGCCGGCGAGATTCGCCGTGGTCGCGATGGCGGGCTTGTGCCTGCTGGCGGGCGTCGGCGTAGTCCGCCTCCGCCTCGCGCGCCCGTGGCTCGTCGTCGTGATCGCGCTGATGATGCTGGAGTACGTCAACGCGCCATTGCCGTTCGTGCCGGCGCCCGCGCTATCGAGCGAGGCCGGCCGATGGCTGAAATCGGCGGCGGGACCAGGCGCGGTGCTCTACCTTCCGCTGTCACTCGACCGCGACAACACGCCGTTCATGGTGCAGTCGCTCGAACACCGCCGGCCGATCGTGAACGGCTACAGCGGACAGCGTCCCGGCTTCTACACGACCCTGGTGGACGCGCTGGCGGATCCCGCATCGCTCGACGCCCGCGCCACGCTCAAGGAAATCGGCGTGCGCTTCGTCGTCAGCCCGGGGCCGATTGCCGGCGCCGGCGAACCTGCGTCGCCGTACGCGGAACGCGCGCGGGTGGCCGAGGGCGTCATCTACGAACTGGTCTGGACCGGGGCGAGCGAGGCGGATCTCGACGCGGTGGCGGGCGTTCCGCCGCCGCCCCCGGGCCCCGCGCCGTTTGCGGCGGGGGAGCGCACGACCTTCGAGGTCCAGTGGTTGAGCGGCCCGCTCGACGTGCCGGCCGGCACCATCACGCTGCTGGCCGAGGCGCCCAGCGCGACCGAACGAGGGGCCGCCGCCGATGCGGCCTGGGCGTTCGAGGCCTCCGTCCACACGGCGCCGTGGGTGTCCCGGTTTTTCGAGGCGCACGATTGGTTCCGCACGCTGGCCGATGCGCAGATGGCGCCGCTGGTGCACACGCGGGAGATTCGCGAGGGCCGGCGCGTGCTCGACCGCGCGTTTGCGTTCGATGCCGAAGGGCACCGCGTGCGCTCGGGGGACTCCCTCGCGGCGGCGCGAAGTCCGTCCGCGATGGCCCTGCCGCTCGCGCCCGGCGCGCGGGACGCGCTGTCGGTCCTCTGGTATCTGCGCGCGCTCCCGCTCGAACCGGGTCAATCCCTCGAAGTGCCGATCAACGAAGCGGGGCGCGGCCTGTCGCTGCACGTGACCGTCGGCACGGCCGAATCGGTGGCGACGCCACAGGGGCCGGTGGCCGCCTTTCCGGTGAGGCCGCGCCTGATCGAACGCGTGCCGCGGCGCCAGCCGATCGAGGCCACCCTGTGGCTGACCGCCGACGCGCGGCGCCTGCCGGTGGCGGCGGAAGTCTCCGCCTCATTCGGCCGCCTGCGGCTGAAGCTAGTAGACTACCGACCGTGATCGAAACGCGAGGCTTGGGCAAGGTATACGGGCGCGGCCTCTATGCGCTGCGCGACCTGACGCTGACGATCGACAAGGGGGAGTTCGTGTTCCTGACCGGCCCCAGCGGCGCCGGCAAGAGCACCCTCCTGCGGCTCCTGCTGCTGCAGGAGGAGCCCACCGAAGGCGAGGTCTCCGTCGGCGGGCGCAACCTCGCGCACCTGTCCCGGCCCGAAGTGCAGGCCTACCGGCGCACCGTGGGCTTCGTGTTCCAGGACTTCAAGCTGATCGCCCGCAAGACGGTCTTCGAGAACGTGTCGTTCGCGCTGCGCGTCCTGGGACAGCCGGTCGAGCAGCAGCGGCGCCGGACCTACCAAGTGCTCAAGTGGGTGGGCCTCCAGCATCGCCTCAACGCGTTTCCCGAAGAACTGTCGGGCGGCGAGCAGCAGCGCGTGGCCATCGCGCGGGCGCTGGTCAACGAGCCGCACCTCGTGCTGGCCGACGAGCCCACGGGGAATCTCGACCCGGACCTCTCGCTCGAGATCATGAACCTCTTCCGGGACATCAACGCCAGCGGGACGACGGTCGTGGTGGCGACCCACGACCGCGAGCTGATCAAGTGGGTGGGCCGTCGGACCGTGCAGCTCGAACACGGCCGATTGGCCGGCGGTGAGGCCACGGCATGAACTCGGTCGGGTACGCCTTCGAGGAGGCCCTGGTCAGCCTGCGCCGTTCGGGCCGGTCCGCCCTCGTCTCGGTGGGCACGATCGCCATCGCGTTCGTCGCGCTCGGCGGGTTCCTCCTGGTGTCCGTGAACCTGCAGCAGGCGATCGACCGCTGGCTCGAGGCGGCGGAGCTGTCGGTCTACCTGCAGGAGGAGGTGAGCGACGAGACGCGCGTCGCGCTCGAGCAGTTCTTGAAGGCCCAGCCAGTCGTGCTCGCCGTGGAGTTCGTGTCGAAGGCGCGCGCGATCGAGCGGTTCCGCGCGGACTTCCCCGAGTTGAACGACGTCACGACGTCACTGGCGGACAATCCGTTTCCCGCATCGCTGGAGGTCCGGCTGCGAACCGACCCCACTTCGGGCGCCGATGCCGACGTCCTCGCGCGGGACCTTGGCGGGCGTGACGGCGTCGCCGACGTGCGCTACGACCGCCAATGGCTGGCGCGCCTCCAGAGCCTTGTGACGGCGGGCCGGGTGGCCGGCGCGCTCGTCGCCGGCGTGCTGATGCTTGGCGCCGCGTTCACGGTGGCGGCTGTGGTCCGCCTGTCGCATGCATGCCCGGCGCGACGAACTCGACATCATGCAGCTGGTCGGGCGCGCCGATCAGTTTCATTCGGGGACCTTCGGTCGTCGAAGGCGTGCTGCTTGGCGGCGCCGGGGCCGCCGTCGCCCTGCTGGCGCTCTGGGCCTTGCACCAGGCGGTCGGCGGGTGGCTGGGGCGCGACCTTGCCGGCATCATCGGCACCGGCCAGTTGCGGTTCCTCGGCGCGCGGAACGTGGCCATTCTCCTCGGAGGCGGGCTGGGGATTGGCGCGGCGGCCGGCGCCCTGGTGGCGCGGTCGGTGAAATGATGACCGATTGTCATGGGTTGTCACCCCGTTGACACATCCTGTCCATCACCCTTACACTGCGGTTAATCGGATATGTCGAGGGCGAGGAACAAGGTCCCGCGCTTCCTGACGGACTGCACCGTCCCCCCAAGTATTTCCGCGCTCGCCGATTTTTACCGCGAAGAGTTCCTCAAACACCATCAATGCCTGCAGGCCCAGCGCGAGTACTACAGCGTGCAGGCGGTTGAGCGCGTGGAAGCGGCCCTCCTGAAAATCATCGCGGAGGTTGATCGGCTCTCCGAAGAGGCCAACGCCGAACAGGTCCTGGCCAAGCTCCTCCGCGAGTTCGACGTCGTCACCGGCCTCTCGGGCTGGTCCGATCCGCACAAGGTCCACTGACCCTCCCGCTCCAGCAAGCTCCGGCATGACTTGCTCGACATCATCCGCGCCGGCGTGGATGCGGTCGGGGCCCAGCGCGTGATCGACCGGGCGCTCGCCGACGAGGCGCTGCAGGCCGCCGTGGCCGGCCACCGCCTCCACGTCATCGCCGTGGGGAAGGCCGCCGCCGCCATGGCCGCGGCGTTCGTCGCCGTGCCCGGCCTGAACATCGCACCACGTGCTGGCCATCGGGACCCACGTGGACTCGGCGCTGCCGGCGTCGGTGGAATGGATCGAGTCGAGCCATCCGTACCCGGACAGCCGCAGCGAGCTGGCGCGGCCGCGCGCGCCGGCGAGGTCGCGGCGAGCGTGCGCGCCGAGGACGTGCTGGTGCTCCTGCTCTCGGGCGGCGCATCGGCGCTTGATGGCCGCGCCGATCGACGGCGCTCACGCTCGACGACAAGATCCGAACGACGAAGGTGATGATGGCGGCCGGGGCCGACATCCACGCGCTCAACACCGTGAGGCGTCATCTCTCCCGCGTGAAGGGCGGGCGCCTGGCGGCGGCCTGCCAGGGCGCGGTGATCACCCTGGCGATCTCCGACGTCATTGGCGACGACCTGAGCGCCATCGGCTCCGGGCCCGGCGGTTCCGGATCCGACGACCTGGCGGGATGCGGCGCTGGCCCTCGACGCGATGGGGCGGCGCCGCCGCGATGCCGCCGTCGGTGATGGCCCAGGTCCGCCGGGGCCTGGCCGGAGAGATTCCCGACGGCGCCGAAGCCCGGCGACCCGCGCTTCTCGCGCGTCATGGGCCGCGTGATTGGCAGCCGGCGCGACGCGATCGCGGGGGCCGAGGCCGCGGCCCTTGCGCAGGGGCTACCATCCTCTTGTGATTCACGAGGCCGTCCAGGGCGAGGCGCGGGACGCCGCCGCGCGAGTGGTGGGCCGGCGTGCAGACGGCTGATCGCGGCCGGGCCGAGGCCGGCCTGCGTGATCTCCGCCGGCGAGACCACGGTCCGCGTGACCGGGCCGGGCATCGGCGGCCGCAACCTCGAGTTCGCCCTCGCGCTGGCCGAGCCCGCTCCATTCGCAGGGCGGCGGCGTCGCGGCGGCCAGCGTCGGCACCGACGGCATCGATGGCTCGTCCGGGGTCGCCGGCGGCGTGGTCGACACCACGACGATCGCCCGCGCCGCGCAGCCTGGGGCTCGAGGCTCCCGCGCATTACCTCGACGCGAATGATTCGTTCGCATTTTTCGCGCCCCTGGACGACCTGATTCGCCTGGGGCGCACCGACACCAACGTCGGCGACCTGCAAGTGTTGCTGGTCGATCCCGGCGCAAACTAGGAACCAGATGTTATCCAACGAAGAAATTCTCCGCCAGATGCGGGCCCGCGTGCCGCATCCGGCGACGGCGCGCGAACTGTGGCGCCTCCTCGCGATCGCACGCGACGACCGCGTGGCGTTCAAGCGCGCGCTGCGCGCGCTCGTCAACGACGGCGCCCTCATCCTGATCAAGGGCAACCGGTTCGGATTGCCCGACCGCATGGACCTGATCGCCGGCAAGCTCGACGGCCACCCGTCGGGGTTCGGCTTCGTCAAGCCGGACCGGCCCATCGAAGGCCTCACGCGCGACATCTTCATCGACCAGCGCAACCTGCACGACGCGCTGCATGGCGATCGCGTGGTCGTGCGCATCGAGCGGTACCGCGAGGATGGTCGCGCCGAAGGCACGGTGGTGCAGATTCTCGAGCGCGGCGCGGAGACCATCGTGGGCGCAGTTCACCGTGGACGCGCTCCGGCCTCGGGTACGTCGTGCCCTTCGACAAGCGGCTGCAGGCGGATGTCCAGATTCCGCGCGACGAGACACGCGACGCCGAGGCCGGCGAGATGGTCACCGTGGAAATCACGCGGTGGCCCACGCCGACGCGCGGCCCGCTGGGCCGCATCGTCGAAGTGCTCGGCGACATCAACGACCCGGGCGTGGACACCGAGATCATCCTGCGGAAGTTCGGCATCACCGACGAGCACGGCCCCGAGGCGGTGGCCGAGGCCACGCGGATGGGCACCGAGGTGAAGGAACGGGACCTCAAGGGCCGCACCGACTTCCGGGATCGCACCGTCGTGACCATCGACGGCGAGCACGCCCGCGACTTCGACGACGCCATCTCCATCTCGCGGCTGCCGAACGGCCACTACTGGCTGGGCGTGCACATCGCCGACGTCGCGCACTACGTGCACGAGGGAAGCGCGCTCGACACGGAGGCGTTCGACCGCGGCACCTCGGTGTACTTCCCGGAACGCGCCGTGCACATGTTCCCGTCGGAACTGGCCACCGGCCTCTGCAGCCTGCGGCCGCACGTGGATCGCCTCGTGCAGTCGTGCCTGATGGAGGTGACGGCCCAGGGCGACGTGGTCCGCTACGAGATGCACGACGGCGTGATCCGCAGCGACGCGCGGATGACCTACACCGCGGTCAACGCCATCCTGACCGACGCGCGATCCGGCGGTGATGGCCGAGCATCGCGCGCTGGTGCCGATGTTCGAGTTGATGCGCGAGCTCTTCGAGGTGCTGAACGGCCGGCGCCGGCGCCGCGGCTCGATCGACTTCGACCTGCCGGAGTCGGAGGTCATGCTCGACGCCGACGGGTTCATCGAGAACATCGTGGCGTCGGAGCGGAACGTGGCGCACCGGCTGATCGAGGAGTTCATGCTCCTCGCCAACGAGACGGTGGCGCACGAACTCGAGTCGCGCGAGATGCCGTCCCTGTATCGCATCCACGAGACGCCCGACCCGCTGAAGGTCCTGCAGTTCGAGGAGTTCGTCAGTTCCTTCGGCTTCAGCCTCGGGGCGCCGCAGGGCGGCGTGACGCCGATGCACTTCCAGAAGCTCGTCGACCGCATCCGCGGCGTCCCGGCCGAGCGGCCGATCGCGATGCTGATGCTCCGGACGATGCAGAAGGCGCGCTACGACCCGACCAACGTCGGGCACTTCGGCCTCGCGGCGGAGACCTACACCCACTTCACCTCGCCCATCCGGCGGTATCCCGATCTGGTCGTCCACCGGGTGCTGCGCGAGCTGCGGCAGACGCGGGTCAGCGACGAGCGGCGGGCGGAGCTGGCCGAGGACCTGCCCGAGATTGGGCGGCACACGTCCGAGATGGAGCGGCGGGCCGCCGAGGCCGAGCGCGAGCTGCTGCAGTGGAAGAAGGTCCGCTTCATGGCCGACAAGGTCGGCGACGTCTTCGACGGCTACATCACCGGCGTGGCGCCCTTCGGCCTGTTCGTCGAGCTGATCGACCACTACGTCGAGGGGCTGGTGCACGTCTCGACGATGGCCGACGACTACTACCGGTTCAACGAAGCCGGCGCACGCGCTGTTCGGCGAGAACACCCGGAAGACCTACCGCCTCGGCGACCGCGTGCGCGTCCAGATCGTCAAGGTCGACATGGAGCGCCGGCAGATCGACCTCGGCCTGGAGGACATCCTCCGGAAAGTGCGCGAGGACGAGCGGCGGCCGCGGGCCGCGGCGCAGCAGCGCCCGGCCGAAGAAGGAGCAGCGGAAGCAGACGCCCGAGCAGCGGCGCCGCGCGAAGCAGCAGCGGCCGGGAAGGAAGGAGCGGAAGAGCGGCAAGAAGAACAGATAACGAATAACGAAGAACGAATGGCGAATACAGAGAAAGAGAACCCAAACTTCGCATGGCGAACATCGTCGTCGGCACCGCCGGACACATCGATCACGGCAAGAGCACGCTCGTGCGCGCGCTGACCGGGATCGATCCGGACCGGCTGAAAGAAGAGAAGGCGCGCGGGATCACGATCGAGCTCGGCTTCGCGCATGCCGTGGTGGGCGACACGCGGATCGCGTTCGTCGACGTGCCCGGGCACGAGAAGTTCGTGCGGACGATGCTGGCCGGCGTGGGCGGCATCGACTGCGTGCTGCTGATCGTGGCGTCGCGACGAGTCGGTGATGCCGCAGACGCGCGAGCATTTCGACATCTGCCGGCTGCTGCACATCCCGCAGGGCATCGTCGTGCTGACGAAGGCGGACCTCGCGGACGCCGACACGCGGGCGGTCGTCCGGCAGGAAGTCGCGGAGCTGGTCGCGGGCTCGTTCCTCGAGGGGGCGCCCGTGATCGAGGTGTCCGCCGGCACCGGGCAAGGACTCGACGCGCTGAAGGCGGCGATCGCCGACGCGGCCACGCGCGTGGCGCGCGCGGCCCGTCGACGGCGCGGCGCGCCTGCCCATTGACCGCGCCTTCTCGATGCGCGGCTTCGGCACGGTGGTGACCGGCACGCTGGTCTCCGGCCGCGTCCGCGTGGACGATGAGCTGCTGATCCTGCCGGGCGATCGTCCGGTCAAGGTGCGCGGCGTGCAGGTGCACGGCGCAGTCGACGACGGAGGCCGTGGCCGGCCAGCGCACCGCCATCAACCTCGGGGGCGTGGACGTCGCGGACGTTTCGCGGGGGCAAACGCTGGTGGCGCCGGACACGCTGGGCGTGACGCGGCGTGTCGACGCGGCCATCGACCTGCTGCCCGGCGCCAAGCCCCTGAAGCATGGCGCGCGGGTGCGCCTGCACAACGGCACGAGCGAAGTGCTGGGCCGCGTGTCGATCGCCGGCGCCGTCGGCCGGAGGTGGCCGCCGGGCGCGCACGCGCTGGTGCGGCTGCGCCTCGAGTCGGCCGCGGTCCTTACGCGCGGGCGACCGGTTCATCCTGCGCGCGTATTCGCCGCCGGTGACGATCGGCGGCGGCCGCATCATCGATCCGTTTCCCACGCGGCCGGGCGTGCGCTCGGCGGAGGCGCTGGCCGCACTCGAACGCCTGCAGGCGTTCGGCGACGCGAGCAGGGATGCCGAATTGCCGGCGCTCGAAGAGATGGTGGCGGCCACGAAAGCCGCGGGACTCGCGGTGTCGGCGCTCATCTCGCGCGGCGGCGTGGCGCCGGCCGCCAGTGGCGCTGACCGTGGACGCGCTGACGCGGCGCGGCACGGTGGTGCGGGCGGGCGACCGGCTGGTCGCCGCCGCGGCGATCAAGCAGGCCGGAGAGGCGCTCGTCGGGCCTGGTCACCGCGTTTCACCGGGCCCATCCGCTCAGTGAAGGCATCCCCCGTGAGGAGGCGCGCGAGCGGGTCTTTGCCAAGGCCGATCCGGCCGTCTTCGAGCTGGTGGTCCAGCAATTGATGGCCGGCAGGGTGCTCGCGGGGACGGACCGCCTGGCGCTGGCGTCGCACCGCGTCGCCGTGTCGGGAGAGGACGCCCGCATCAAGGCGGTGGTGGTCGAGGCCTATCGCGCCGCGGGTCTGAAGCCCCCGGACGTGGCGTCGGTCGTCGCGGCGTGCGGCGCGCCGGCGCCGGTGGTGGAGAAGTTGACGGCGCTGCTGCTGCGCGAGAAAGCGCTGGTCCGCCTGGACACGCTGGTCTTTCACGCGGACGCGCTGAAGCAGCTGAAGGACGAAGTGGTGGCCCTCAAGGCCACGGCAGAAGGCGGGCGCGCGACCGTGGATGTCGCGACGTTCAAGGATCGCTACGGGATGTCCCGGAAGTTCGCGATCCCGCTGCTCGAGTACCTGGACCGGGAACGCGTGACGAGACGAACGGGTGACGTCCGCCTCGTCCTCTGAGCCTACTTGTGCTCTTCGGCGCCGTCCTTCATCGAACTCTTGAAGTTCTTGATCCCGGCCCCAATGCCCTTGCCGAGTTCAGGCAGGCGGTTGGCCCCAAAAATAAGAATGACAATGGCCAGGATGATCAACATCTCCGGCAGTCCGATAGGCCCCATGACAACTCCTTGGGGTCGCAGAAAGCAGCGACCCTGAGGGAGGATTGTAGCACCATGCCCCGCTTGAGGCCGCGACACCTCTTCCGGCGTCTTAATACCGGATGGGTGGCTTTGCCCTTGTCAGGCCGTAACCCCTCAGTCAGAATGAGCCTTGAGTCATTTGCGCGCGCATGGCTGATTCGACAAACCATTTCATCAGCGGAATCTCGCTCGGCCCCGCTCCACCTGTCGGATCGGCCCGTCGAACTGCGTTTTGGGTTCGAGGAGCGCCATTCGAGCGTGGGCGCCACGCGCGTCGATGGCGGCGCCATTTCACTGGCCACGCTGTTGCTCGTGCTCGCCATTCGTCTCGCGCCACAACCCGACCCCAGCCAGTTCATCCCCGACGCGCCCATCCGGGACATCGTGTGGCTGGCCGAGCCCGGACCCGGGCGGCGGTGGCGGTGGTGGCGGCAACCGGGCGCCGGAACCTCCCAAGAAGGCCGAGGCGCGTCGGCAAGGACAAGATCACCGTCCCGGTGGAGAAGAAGGTCGAGTTGAGCCCGCCGGAGCCGCCCAAGGTGGAACCGCCGCCTGCGGACCTCACCATTCCCGCCAAGCCCATGGCGGACGCCACGCAGAACTTGCCGGGCCTGATCGAGTCGAGCGGCACATCGACCACCTCCCAGGGATCGGGGCTCGGGCGGCGGGCGCGGGCACGGGAACAGGCACGGGCGTCGGGTTCCGGACAGGGCTCCGGCCTCGGCCCCGGCTATGGCGGCGGCACCGGCGGCGGCGCCTATCGGCCCGGCGCGGGGATCACGCTGCCGCGCGTGCTGAAGGAAGTGAAGCCCGCGTACACGGCCGACGCGATGCGCGCCAAGGTCCAGGGCTCCGTGTGGCTCGAGTGCATCGTGATGCCCGACGGCTCGGTGGGCGAAGTCGAAGGTGACGCGGTCGCTCGATCCCGATCTTCGGGCTCGACCAGGAGGCCATCAAGGCCGCCAAGATGTGGCGCTTCTCGCCGGGCATGCGGATGGGCGAGCCGGTGCCCGTGATCATCACGATTGAACTGACGTTCACCCTCCGATAGCGGTAGCATGGCGCGCATGACGCGCACCTGCATCTTCACTCGTTCTGGCCATGCTGGCGCTCGCCGCGCGCGCCGACGCGCAGCGCACCTTTCCCGCCCCGGTCGAGGGCGATTTCAGCGTTCGAGACTTCGCGTTTGCCAGCGGCGATCGCCTGGCGGAGGTCAAGCTGCACTACCGGACGGTGGGCACGCCGAGGAAGGACGCCGACGGCGTCGTGCGCAACGGCGTCCTGATCCTGCACGGCACCGGCGGCACGGGCGCGGGGTTCCTGAGCGCCACCTACGGCGGCCGCCTCTTCGGCCCGGGCCAGCCGCTCGACGCGGAGAAGTACTTCATCATCCTGCCCGACAACATCGGGCACGGCCAGTCGAGCAAGCCGAGCGACGGTCTCCGCATGAAGTTCCCGCGCTACGGCTACACCGACATGGTGAAGCTGCAGCACGCGCTCGTGACCGCAGGGCCTCGGCCTGACGCACCTCAAGCTGGTGATGGGGACGTCGATGGGCGCGATGCACGCGTGGACGTGGGGCTACCTGTATCCGGACTTCGCCGTCGGGCCTGGTGCCGCTGGCCAGCAACCCGGTGGAGGTCGGCGGGCGCAACCGCGTGTGGCGCAAGCTCCTGCTCGACGCGATCACGACGGATCCGACCTGGAAGAACGGCGACTACACCGAGCAGCCGCGCGGGCTGTCGAGCGCCATCGGCTTCCTGCTGATGGCCACCAGCGTGCCGCTGCAGTGGCAGAAGCAGTTCCCCACGCAGGCGGCGGCCGACGCGTGGCTGGCCGATCAACTGGCGACGCGGACGAGGAACACGGACGCCAACGACATGATTTATTACTACCGCGCCATCGAGGACTACGATCCCTCGCCCTATCTCGCCGAAATCACGGCGCCGCTGCTGGCCATCAACTCGGCGGACGACTTCGTGAACCCGCCCGAGCTCCCGATGATGGAGGCGCTCATCAAGCAGGTCCCGAAGGGCCGGTATCGTCCTGCTGCCCATCACCGACGAGACGCGCGGGCACGGCACGCATTCCTTGCCCGCCATTTGGGGCCCGGAACTGGTAAAATTTCTCTCGGAGATTCAATAGCCCTTTTGCTCACGGCCCCTTCGTCCCACATCACGCCCTGCGCGCCGAAGTTGACCGGCGCCGCACGTTCGCCATCATTTCCCATCCCGACGCGGGCAAGACCACCCTCACCGAGAAACTCCTGCTGTACGCGGGCGCCATCGAGCTGGCGGGCGCCGTCCGCGGCCGCAAGACCGAGCGGCACGTCGTGTCCGACTGGATGGACATCGAGCGGGAACGCGGCATCTCGGTGACCTCGGCCGCCGTCGAGTTCGACCTCGGGCCGTACCACCTGACGCTGCTCGACACCCCGGGCCACAAGGATTTCAGCGAAGACACCTACCGCACGCTCTTCGCGGTGGACGGCGTCGTGATGGTGATCGACGCCGCGAAGGGCATCGAGTCGCAGACGCGCAAGCTGTTCGAGGTCTGCAAGCTGCGCCGGCTGCCGGTGCTGACCTTCATCAACAAGCTCGATCAGCCGAGCCGCGATCCGTTCGACCTGCTCGATGAGATCGAGCGCGTGCTCGGCATCCATGCGGTGCCGCATGAACTGGCCGATCGGCAGCGGCGACCGTTTCCGCGGCGTGTTCGACCTGCAGGGCGGCGGCGTGCATTTCTACGAACGGAAGGGCAGCGCGCACCCGGCGCCCGTCGAGGTGTCGTCCGCGCACGATCCGCGGCTCGTCGAGCTGCTCGGCCCCGAGGCCTGCCAGCACCTGATCGACGAGACGTCCCTCGTCACCGGGGCCGGCACGGCGTTCAGCCGCGCAGGCTATCTCGACTTCCGGCACACGCCGGTCTTCTTCGGCAGCGCGCTCTCGAACTTCGGGCTGGAGCCGTTCCTGAAGGCGCTGACGGAACTGGCGCCGGCGCCGCCTGCGCGGATGAGCGACCAGGGCTTGATTCCGCCGGACGCGCCGACGTTCAGCGGGTTCGTCTTCAAGATCCAGGCGAACATGAACCGCCGCCACCGGGATCGCGTGGCGTTCCTGCGCGTCTGCTCGGGCGTGTTCGAAAAGGACATGGTCATCACCAACGCGCGGCAGGGCGCGGAGATTCGCGCGGCCGCGGCCGTACCGGTTCTTCGGCGGCAAGCGCGAGACCATCGAGAGGGCCTATCCCGGCGACGTCGTGGGACTCGTCAATCCCGGCCAGTTCGGCATCGGCGACACGCTGTACGCGGATCGGGCCCTCAAGTACCCGCCGATCCCGCGCTTCCCCGCGGAGCACTTCGGCATCGCGCGTCTGCGCGACGTGCGCTTCAAGCAGTTTGACGACGGGATCCGCCAGCTGGAGGAAGAGGGCCTGATGCAGGTGCTCTATCCGGTGGTGGGGCGGCGCGAGCCCATCCTCGGCACGGTGGGGCCGCTGCAGCTGGAAGTGCTGGCGGCGCGCCTGCAGGACGAATACAACGTGTCCTGCGACGTCGACACCCTGCCGTACACGGCGGCGCGCTGGGTTGTCGGGGATCCCGCCAAGGTCGCGGCCCTCACGTCGCTCTCCGCCGGCATGCGGAGCGCCACCGATCGCGCGGGCCGGCCCGTGATCCTGTTCGAGTCGGAATGGGCGCTCGAGTACTGCGCGCGCAACAACCCCGACGTGCAGTTGCTTGCCGTGATGCCCTAGAGTCCCAGGTCCCAGGACCCAGGACCAAGGACCCAGGACTTGGGTCTCGGGTCTTGGGGTACAAGAAAACGGCCCGGAAGCCGACGCTCCCGGGCCGTTCGTAAATCAACCGATCACCCGCTCACGCGGTCAATCGATTAGTACATCCCGCCCATGCCGCCGCCGGGCATGCCGCCGCCGCCCGGGGCTTCCTTCTTCTCTTCCGGAATGTCGCAGATGAGCGCTTCCGTCGTGAGGAGCAGGGAGGCGATGGACGAGGCGTTCTGCAGCGCGTTGCGAACGACCTTCGCGGGGTCGATGACGCCGGCCTTGACCAGGTCCTCGTAGACGTCGGTCGCGGCGTTGAAGCCTTCGTCCGGCTTGCCTTCCTTCACCTTCGCCACGACGATGGAACCCTCGTGGCCGGCGTTGGTGGCAATCCAGCGGCACGGCTCTTCGATCGCGCGCTTGATGATCGCGACGCCGATCTTCTGGTCGCCCTCGAGCTTCAGGCTCTCGAGCGCCTTGCTGG
Source organism: uncultured Acidobacteriota bacterium (assembly GCA_963839865.1). Lineage (GTDB taxonomy): Bacteria > Acidobacteriota > Vicinamibacteria > Vicinamibacterales > UBA2999 > 12-FULL-67-14b. The sequence goes on along the minus strand of CAWIWS010000023.1, from coordinate 33,367 downwards.
CGCGGATCAGGGCCACGCCGCCGCCGGGGACGATGCCCTCTTCGACAGCGGCCTTGGTGGCGTGCATCGCGTCTTCCACGCGCGCCTTCTTTTCCTTCATCTCGGTCTCGGTGGCCGCACCGACCTTGATGACGGCGACGCCGCCCACGAGCTTGGCCAGGCGTTCCTGGAGCTTCTCGCGGTCGTAGTCGGACGAGGTCTCTTCGACCTGGACGCGGATCTGCTTCACGCGGCCCTCGATGGCCTTGGAGTCGCCGGCGCCCTCGACGATCGTCGTGTTGTCCTTGTCGATCGTGACCTTCTTGGCGCTGGCCCAGGTCCTCGAGCTTGATGTTCTCGAGCTTGTAGCCGAGGTCCTCGGTGATGGCCTTGCCGCCGGTGAGGATCGCGATGTCTTCGAGCATCGCCTTGCGGCGGTCACCGAAGCCGGGGGCCTTGACGGCGGCGGCCTGCAGCGTGCCACGCAGCTTGTTGACGACGAGGGTCGCCAGCGCTTCGCCTTCGATGTCTTCGGCGATGATGAGCAGCGGGCGGCCGAGGCGCGCCACCTGCTCGAGGACCGGGAGGAGGTCCTTCATCGAGCTGATCTTCTTTTCGTGGATCAGGATGACCGGGTTCTCGAGCACCACTTCCATGCGCTCGGGGTCCGTCACGAAGTAGGGCGAGAGGTAGCCGCGGTCGAACTGCATGCCTTCGACCACGTCCAGCGTCGTCTCGAGGGTCTTGGCCTCTTCGACGGTGATGACGCCGTCCTTGCCGACCTTCTCCATCGCCTCGGCGATGATCGTGCCGATGGTCGGGTCGCTGTTGGCCGAGATGGTGCCGACCTGGGCGATCATGTTGCCCTTCACGGGCTTGGCCATCTTCTTGATCTCGGCCGTCATGGCCTCGACCGCCTTCTCGATGCCGCGCTTCAGTTCCATCGGGTTGGCGCCGGCGACGACGTTGCGCGCGCCTTCACGGTAGATGGCCTGGGCGAGCACCGTCGCCGTCGTCGTGCCGTCACCGGCCGTGTCGGACGTCTTGCTCGCGACTTCGCGGACCATCTGGGCGCCCATGTTCTCGAGCGGGTCCTTGAGGTCGATTTCCTTCGCGACCGTCACGCCGTCCTTGGTGATGGTGGGGGAGCCGAACTTCTTGTCGAGGACCACGTTCCGGCCCTTGGGACCGAGGGTCACCTTGACCGCGTCCGCGAGCTGGTTCACGCCGCGAAGAATCGCCTGGCGTGACTGCTCACCGTAAATAATCTGCTTGGCCATGTAAATGAATCTCCGTCAGCTGGTTACTTCTTTTTCCCGCCCTCGATCACCGCGAGCACTTCGTCTTCGCGCATGATGAGGTAATCCTCGCCGTCGACTCGCACTTCCTGCCCCGAGTACTTGCCGAACAGAATGGTGTCGCCGTCCTTGACGTCAAGCGGGATGCGCTTGCCGTCCTTGTCGGCCTTGCCGGCGCCGACGCCCACCACCTTGCCCTGCTGCGGCTTTTCCTTCGCCGAGTCCGGGATGATGATGCCGCCGACTTTCTGTTCTTCTTCCTCGATGCGCTGCACGAGGATGCGGTCGTGGAGCGGTCTCAAAGCCATGTGGTGCACTCCGTCAGTTACGTGTTGGGTTTAGGTCTTGCGTGATTGCGTTCTACAAGTGCTGGCAGTCGACCGCCCAGTTGGCTAGCAGTCGACCCGAACGACTGCTAATGATAGCGGCGGCTCGCCTGAGATGTCAAGGCGCGCCTGTGAGGCCGACGGCCGGAGTGCCCGCCGCTATTCGAGGACTTCGAATACCTGCAGCTCCGTGTCGCGTCCGCGCAGGGTCACGCCCCCGAGAGGACGCAGCGCGAAGCCGGCGCCAAGGCGGTCCCGGGTGTGCTCGGAGATGACAATCTGGTCGGCCTGGGCCACCGACGACTCGATTCGGGACGCGGTGTTGACGACGTCCCCGAGGACGGTGAATTCGCGCCGCTTGGGGGAGCCGATATCACCGGTTAGCGCCTCACCGCTGTTGATGGCGACGCGCATCCGGATCGGGTGGCCCGGCCGCTCGGCGTTGAGTTGGGCCAGCTCGCGCCGCATGGCCATGGCTGCCGCGACCGCACGCGACGCGTGGTCGGGCTGGTCGAGTGGGGCGCCGAAGACGGCCAGGATGGCATCGCCGATGAACTTGTCGAGCGTGCCGTCGTGTTCGAAGATGACCTCGCCCATCCGGTCGAAGAACTGGTTGAGCAGCTCGCCGACGTCCTGCGGCGCCAGGTGCTGGGTCAGCGTCGTGAAACCGACGATGTCGCAGAACATTACGGACACGTCCCTCGTTTGCGTGACGAACGCGCCGTCGGCGCCGCCGCCGTGAAGGATCTGGCTGATCACGCCCGGCGAGTGGTACCGCTGCAGCCGTTCGCGCCGACGCGTCTCTTCCATCAGCAGGCCCGACAGCCGGGCCTGCTCGATGGCCACGGCCGCGTAGTTGCAGAGTGCGGCAAACACTTCCAGGTCGTCCTCGGTGAACTTCTTGCTGCGCGGGTTGTCGCAGTAGAGCACGCCGATCACTTCGTTCCGGTTCCAGAGCGGCGCGCACATGAACGACCGAATGTTCATGGCCTGGATGCTGCCCGCGGCGTCGAGTCGGGCGTCGTACAGGGCGTCCCTCGCCAGCATCGCCACGCGATCGCGCATCACCTTGTTCACGATCGTGCGGCTGAGCGTTGTCTTCGTCGGGGCAGACCCGTCACGGTTGCGCATCACCCGCGCGGTGAGGGGCTGGTCGGTGGCGTCGCGCAGGAGCAGGAACGCGCGCTCGGCGGGCACGACATCGAACACCAGGTCGACCACGCGCGCGAGCACTTGCTCGAGCGGCTGAACGGTGACCAGCGTCTTGCCGATGTCCGACAGGAGCCGCACGATGCGCCCGCCGCGGCGGTCGCGGCCCGACCGTCGCTCGCCCGCGGCGCGACCCTGTGAGACCCGGCGGCGATCTTCGCCGCGGCGACGCTCTGCGACGGGCGTGGGGATCGCCGTGCCCGTGGGCGGCGTGACCATCGGCGACCGGGCCGGCGGCTTGACGGATGCCGTCGATGGCGGCGCGACCGCGATGCCCGGCGGCGTAGGACCGCCTGGTGCCGCGGCGGCCACCGTGGGGGCCGTTGGCGCCGCGACCGTGGGCGGCGGTTCCCAGGGGATGACCGACTTGACGATGTTGGCCGAGTCGTCGATAAGCTGGTGTCCCTCGGCGAGGAGGTCGTTTTCGGCGACGTCGCTTTCGAGCGTGACGAGGACCTGGCCGACCGAGAAGGTGTCGTCGGCGACGAGCTCCTGTTCGGCGGTGAGCGGGGCGTCCCTGAAGATGGTGCCGTACGTGCTGCCGAGGTCCTGCAGGAACACCCGGTTGCCCGCGACGCGCACCCGCGCATGCTGGCGGGACATCATCGGCGCCGTAATCACGAGCTCGCAACTCGGCGATCGGCCGATGATCGTTTCGCCATCGCGAAGGCGGTGCGCGCGCAGCAGGCCTCCATCCGTGAACGACAGCGTGAACACTCGGGTATCAGTCCTTTTGGTCGACAACGCGATCGACCTTCTGCCCGGTGCGTTCTTCGAGCGCGGCGACCACGCGCCGGAGGCTTTCGTCACCGACCCGCAGCACGAGCGACGTGTCCTTGGTGCGGACGGCCAGCCAGTTGCGGCCGCCCTTCAGAAAGCCGAAGGCGCCGCCTTCGACCTTGAAAAGGTCGGCCGGCCCGGTGGGCGAGTTCCAGCGTGGCTGCTTGGAGTTCGAATAGCTGATGCCGACAATGGCGCCGAACGGTATGGTCGCTATCACCCGGTCGTTCTTCTCGGTGACCGTTACCTCACCGCCGGAAAGCAGGGCCTTGGCGTCGTGCTCGCGATGCTTGCCGCCCTCGGCGACGACGGCGTTGGCGTCGAACACGAACGGCGGCCACTCCGGCTCCTTCTTGACCTCCACCGGAGGCGCCGGCTTCGGCTTCGGCGCGGCCTTCGTGGCGGGCGGCTGAACAGCGGCCTTCGGGGACGGGGCCGGCGCGGGCACCGGCACGGCTGCGGTCGGCGCCGGCAGGGGGGCGGCAGACGGCGGCGTGGCGGCCGAACTCGCAGCGGACGTGTCCGGCGCGGTCTGCGCGGTGTCCGCGGTCTGGGGCGCCGACGGAGCCGGCTGGCGGAGCGCCACGTACGCGAGCGCGGCCACGCCGATGGCGACCACGCCAAGCAGGACGCCGGCCACCGCAAAGTGATTGCGCTGGAGCACGATTGTGGCGCCCTCGGTCGCCGGGTTGGTCGGCGCTGACGCCGCTGGCCGTGGGACGGGCCCGGCGTTTGGTGCGGCAGACGGAGCCGGCGGCGCAGGGCGGCCGGACGCCGCCGCCGGAGTCGCGTCGTTCAGCCGCACTGTGGCGGAGGGTGTCGCGCCCGACGGGTGCGCGAGCGCCGGGGTGGCCCCGGACAGGTGAGCGGCGGCGTAGGCCCCGGTGTGTTCGGTGGCGACGTTGCTGATGGCCGCCGTCAGCGCCGCGCGGAATTCTTCGGCCGTCTGGAAGCGGTCTGCCGGGTCCTTGGCCAGCGCCCGATTGAGGATCGTCCCGCACCATGCGGGCAGGTCGGCCCGGTAAGTCTGCGGGGGCGTTGGCATCTCCGAGAGTTGCTTTTGCACCATGCCGATGGCCGTGTCCGACTGAAACGGCAGCGTGCCGGTCAGCAGGCGGTAGAACACCACGCCGCAGGAATAGAGATCGGCGCGGCCGTCTAGATCCTTGGACAGCACTTGCTCGGGCGCCATGTAGGCGGGCGTGCCCATTATGAGACCGTCGCTCGTGAGGTGCTCGGCGCCCGCAACCCGCGCGATGCCGAAGTCCATGATCTTGATCCCGCCCAAGTCGGTCACCATGATGTTGGCCGGCTTGAGGTCTCGATGAACGATGCCCGCCCGATGGGCATGCCCGAGGGCCCCGAGCACTTGCCCCACCAGGTAGGCGGCGCGCTCCGCCGGCAACGGCCCGGACCGCTGCGACAACTGGTCGAGTGTTTCGCCGCGCACCAGCTCCATCACCATGAGGAGGTCGCTGTCGGATCGGTGGATCTCGTGGATGGTGGCGATTTCGGGGTGGTTCAACTTGGCGAGGGTCGTGGCTTCCGCTCGGAAGCGCTTCATGACTTCGCTGTCCTGCAGATCCGGATTCAGGACCTTGACGGCCACTTCGCGGTCGAGCGTCTCGTCGACCGCGCGGTAGACCGTGCCCATTCCACCTCGACCCAGTTGGTCGATGATTCGATACTTGCCGATGGTTTTCCCGATCATGGTGGCGCCCGCAGAATGTCCTTGCCCGCGGCCCCGAATGTTATACGAGCGGGCCGGTTACTGCGAAGGTTTCGTTGCCCCGAGAGGGCTGCCTGCGATTGCACACGGTGGCGCTCCCGAGCCCCCGAATGTTGGCGGCGGGGCCGCGGCACCGGCTACGGCGTACGGGTCTTGATCTTGAGAGTCTTGAGCTTGCGCGTGAGCGTGTTGCGATGCATGCCGAGCGCGTCGGCGGCCTTGCAGATGTTCCCGCCCCGCGACTGCACGACCCGGCTGATGAATCGCTTGTCGAACTCGCGCTGGGCGTCCTCGTAGCGGATGCCCTTGTCGACCATCTCCGAGACGAGCTGCTCGAGGAGCTCACGCACGCGGCGGCGTCCAGATCGTGGCCGGTCAGGCGCCGATACGCATCCAGGTACTTCTCGCGCGTGCGCTCGACGACGTCAGGCGGGCAGCGAGGGCACGGGCGGCTGCTTGTTCCACTTGATCGACTCGAGGTAGTCGCGCACGTACTGCTTGTCGAAGCTCGGTTGCGGGCCGCCGGGCGCGTACTGATCCTTCGGCCAGTAGCGCGAGGAGTCGGGCGTCATCATCTCGTCGATCAGCAGCAGCTCGCCCGCGTCGGTGAGCCCGAACTCGAACTTCGTGTCGGCGAGGATGATGCCCTTGGACTCGGCATGCGCCACGCCGAACGCGTAGAGCTCCAGCGTGAGCCGCTTGAGCCGGGCCAGCAGCTCGGCGCCGACCACCTGCGCGGCGGCCGCCTCGCTGATGTTCTCGTCGTGGCCCGAGTCGGCCTTGGTCGCGGGCGTGAAGATGCGGCTCCGGCAGGCGGTCCGATTCGCGCAGCCCGGCCGGCAGCGTGATGCCGCACACCGCGCCGGTGGCCTTGTAGTCCTTCCAGCCGGAGCCGGACAGGTAGCCGCGGGCGACGCACTCCACCGGCAGCGGCGTGGTCTTCCGGCCGAGCATCGAGCGTCCCGCCAGGACCGCGGCGTGGGCGCGGGCCGCGGCGGGATAGGTGGCCGACGGTCGGTGCGAGATCAGGTGGTTCGGCACGATATGGCGGGTCCGCTCGAACCAGAAGGCCGACAACTGGGTGAGGACGCGGCCCTTGTCGGGGATGCCCGAGCCGAGGACGTAGTCGAACGCCGAGATGCGGTCGGTGGCGACGAGGATGAGCGCGTCATCCACGGCGTACACGTCGCGAACCTTGCCGCGCCGGACGAGGGAGAGGCCGTCGAGTTTCGTATCCAGGAGAGGTTGTGAAGGCACAGATGCTCGGGTGAAGAAACACACATGGTATCGGCGCCGGCGGATCGGCGCAAGACGCCAAGAGAAGGGGTGCCCCGGCCGAGGCGATACCTCATGTAGTATGAGGGGTAGTTTGCGTAACGTTCTCCGCACGCTGGTGGTCATCGTTCTGGCTGTCGGCCTCATTGCCATCTTTCTCCGGAACGCCGATTTCGCGCGGGTCTGGACGGCCATGAAGGCGGCGCGCCTCGACATGGTGCTGGCGTCGCTGCGTCGACCACGCTGCTGACCTACGTCGTCCGAACGGAGCGGTGGCAGTACCTGCTGGCGCCCCTGGGCCGCACCCGATTTCGCGTCGTGTTTCGGGCCACGGTGATCGGCTTCGCGGCGTCGGCGATCCTGCCGGCGCGGGCGGGCGAGGTGTTGCGGCCGTACCTGCTCGCGCGGCGCGAAGGACTGAACGCGACGGCGACCTTCGCCACCATCATCGTCGAGCGCGTGCTCGACCTGGTCGCGGTGCTGATGTTGCTGGCCGCCTACCTGCTCTGGTTCGACCCGGGCATGGCGGCGCGCGATTCGGCGGTGTTCGAGGCGATTCGCTGTCGGCGGGCTGGCGATGGCGCCGGTGGCGGTGGCGGCGCTGGGCGTGATGTTCTTCATGGCGGGCCATCCCGAACGCCTGCACGCCTGGGTGCTGAAGATCGAGCGGGTCCTGCCCGCGCGCCTGGCCGCGGCGACCGCGCGGCTCGCGCAGACGCTGGCCGAGGGCTTCGCGGTGGTGCGGCAGCCCGCAGCGCCTGCTCGCCGCGCTCGGGTGGTCGCTGGTGCTGTGGGTGGTCATCTCGATCGGCACGTGGACGGTGGCGAAGGCGTTCGAGCATCGCGATGCCGTTCACGGGCGCGTGGCTGATGCTCGCGCCGCTGGTCGTGGGCGTGGCCGTGCCGACGCCGGGCGGCGTCGGCGGCTTCCACGAGGCGTTCCGCATCGGCGCCACGTCGTTCTTCGGCGCGGACAACGACACGGCGGTTGCCGCCGCCATCGTGCTGCACGCGGTGTCCTTCGTGCCGGTGGTGGTGGTGGGGTTGTGGTTCACGGTGCAGGACGGCCTGCGACTGGGCGGCATCGAGCAGATCGCGACGCGAGGTGACCACGAGTGAAATGTCCTTTCTGCGGTGAATTGGGCGACAAGGTCGTGGACTCGCGGGAGAGCCGCGAGGGCGACGTGATCCGGCGGCGCCGGCAGTGCCTCAACGCGGCGTGCCGCAAGCGCTTCACGAGCTACGAGCGGATCGACGAGATCCCGTACATGGTCGTGAAGAAGGACGGCACGCGCGAGCGCTTCGAGCGGCAGAAGCTCGTGGCCGGCCTCCTCAAGGCGTGCGAGAAGCGGCCGGTCAAGGTGTCGGACATCGAGGCGATCGCCGACATGGCCGAGCAACTCCTGAACGATCGCCCCGAGCGCGAGATCGCCGGCAAGGACCTCGGCGCGCTCGTCATGCAGGAACTCAAGCGGCTGGACCAGGTGGCCTACGTCCGCTTCGCCTCGGTCTATCGCGACTTCCGCGACGTCGACGATTTCGTGCAGGAAGCCCGCGCGCTCAGGGGCACCAAGGACTAAGGCTGCCCCTGTGGCCCCCGCCAAGCCCCTGAGCACGTCCTCGCGCGCCGGCGGCGAAGACCCCGCCGGCGGCGGTGCCTGCGCGGCGGCCGTTCCGCGACAACCCCCGTCTGATTCTCGCCGGCATCGTGATCCTGATCGCGGTGCTGGCCGGCATCGTGGTGATGGCCGACCGCACGTCGCGCCTGTCGCCGGACTTCCTCACCGAGGTCGTGCTCTACGCGCTGTCGGCCACCAACATCACGATGCTGCTCGTGCTGTTGCTGCTGCTGGCGCGCAACGTCATCAAGTCGGTGATGGACGGCCGGCGGGGCCTGCCGTTCGCCCGCTTCCGCGCGAAGCTGGTGCTGGCGCTGCTCGGCATGACGGTGATCCCGGCGGTGCTCGTGCTCATCGTCGGCAGCCGCGTGGTGTTGACCGCCGTGGACCGGTGGTTCAACGCGCCGATGGAGGAGATCCTGTCGGGCGCCAACAGCATCGCCGCGGACTACTACCAGGAGCGGCAGCACCTCGTCGCCGAGCAGGCCGCGCGCCTCGCGCGCGAACTCGGCGCGGTCGACCTCGGCGACGGCCGACGTGTCGGCCGTGCGGGACGTCGTCGCTGCCCGAGGTCGCGGGCCAGCGGACCGGCATGGTGCAGGTCTACCGCATCGTGCGCGCGGCCGACGGGCCGGTGGACGTGACGTCGCTCGTCGACGTGGCGTCGCCGTCGCTGCCCCAGGGCTGGTCGCGCGCCTCGGCCGATCGCCTCGCGGCGCGCGCGGCCGCCGGCGCGGAGGCCGCGCCGCTGCTCGAGCCCATGGCCGGCGGCGGGGAGCTGCTGCGCGTGGCGAGCGCCGTGAAGGACGCGGCCGGCCGCGTCACCGGCGTCGTGGTGGCGAGCGAGTACCTCTCGGGCGACCTGGCCGAGCGGTCGCGCCGCATGACGCAGGCGTACGAAGACTACACGCAGCTCCGCGTGCTCAAGCAGCCGCTGGCCGGCGTCTACGTGTCGTTCTTCGTGATGGTCACGCTGCTCATTCTCGTGGGCTCCACGTGGATGGGCCTGTACCTGGCCAAGCGGATCACGCGGCCCGGTGCAGATGCTGTCGGAGGCCGCGCGCGAGATTGGCGCGGGACACTACGACCACCGCATCCAGCACGAGGCCACCGACGAGTTCGGCTCGATGGTCGAGGCCTTCAACGCCATGGCCGCCGAAGTGGCGTCGAGCCGCCGCCGGCTGGAGCGCGCCACGCACCGATCTCGAGCGGAAGCACGACGAGGGCGAAGGGCGCCGGCTCTACATCGAGGCCATCCTCGAGCGCATCGCCACGGGCGTCGTCTCGATCGATCGCTCCGGCCGCATCGGCACGATCAACCCCGCGGCGATCCGCCTTCTCGAAGTGGACGACCGCGAGCGTGGGGCAGCCGGCGGTCGACGTGTTCTCCCGGCCGGACCTGGCCCCGATCAACGACGTGCTCGACCAGGCGGCCCGCGCGAAGATGGACTCCTTCGCGCAGGAGGTCGCCCTCGTGCGCGACGGGCGCGAGCGCCACGTCGCGGCCGCGGCCACGCGCGTCGCCGGGCACGGCGGCAGCTTCGACGGCACCGTCCTCGTGGTGGACGACGTGACGCCGCTCATCCGCGCGCAGAAGGTGGCGGCGTGGCGCGAGGTCGCGCGGCGCCTGGCGCACGAGATCAAGAACCCCCTCACGCCGATCCAGCTGTCGGCCGAGCGCCTGCGCCGCAAGCTGGGCGACGTGCCGCCGCCCCTGCAGGACGCTGGTGCGGGAGTGCACGTCGACCATCATCGGCGAGGTCGAGTCGCTCAAGGGCCTCGTCGACGAGTTCTCGCAGTTCGCGCGGATGCCGGCGCCGCGCGCGGTCCCCACCGACCTGCACGAGCTGCTGCAGGAGACGCTGGCGCTGTACGACGGCCTTTTCGGCGCCGTCGTGATCGAGCGTCGTTTCGATCCGGCCGTCTCGCAGGTGCGCGTGGACCCGGAGCAGATGAAGCGCGTGATCATCAACCTGGTCGACAACGCCATCGAGGCGATGGGCCGCGACGGGACGCTGGTGATCGAGACGGCGCGCGACACCGCGAACAGCCTCGTCCGCGTGGTCGTGGCCGACACCGGGCCCGGGAATCCCGGAGGCCGAGCGCGACAAGCTGTTCCTGCCGGTACTATTCCACCAAGGGCCGGGGCAGCGGCCTCGGGCTCGCCATCGTGCGCCGCATCGTGGCCGAGCACGGCGGCAGCATCGACCTGGCCGATAACGTGCCGAAAGGCACTCGTTTCACGATCGAGTTACCAGCCTGATGCCGTCCATTCTTGTCGTCGATGACGAACCGGGCGTCCGCTCCTCGGTGAGCGGCGTCCTCAAGGACGAGGGGTTCGACGTCGACACCGCCGAGTCCGGCGAGGAGTGTCTCGATCGCGCCAACCACTCGTCCTACGACGTCATCGTCCTCGACATCTGGCTGCCGGGCCTCGACGGCCTGACCACGCTCCAGCGGCTGCGCGAGCGCCGGATCGACGCCCAGGTCGTCGTCATCTCGGGCCACGGCAACATCGAGAGCGCGGTGCGCGCCATCAAGATGGGCGCGTTCGACTTCATCGAGAAGCCGCTGTCGCTCGAGAAGACGGTGCTCGTCGTGCGCAACGCGCTGCGCCAGCGCGACCTCGAGGCCGAGAACCGCGTGCTGCGCGCGCAGGTCGATCGCCAGCAGACGATGGTGGGGGAGAGCCCGGCGATGGCGCACCTGCGCGAGCAGGTGGCGATGGCGGCGCCGACCAACGGCCGCGTGCTGATCTTCGGCGAGAACGGCACCGGCAAGGAACTCGTCGCGCGGACCATCCACCAGACGAGCCGGCGGAAGAACGGCCCGTTCGTCGAGGTGAACTGCGCCGCGATTCCCGAGGAGCTGATCGAGTCGGAGCTGTTCGGCCACGTGCGCGGCGCCTTCACCGGCGCCGTCGCCGACAAGCCGGGCCGCTTCGAGCAGGCGAACACCGGGACGATCTTCCTCGACGAGATCGCGGACATGAGCCTGAAGACGCAGGCCAAGGTGCTGCGCGTGCTGCAGGAGCAGGTGGTGGAGCGGGTGGGCGGCACCCAGCGCATCAAGGTGGACGTGCGGGTGCTGGCCGCGACCAACAAGGACCTGCCGTCGGAGATCCGCGCGGGCCGGTTCCGCGAAGACCTCTACTTCCGCCTCAACGTGATCCCGATCTTCGTGCCGCCGCTGCGCGACCGGCAGCAGGACATCCCGCTGCTCGCCGATCACTTCATGGCGGTGCTGGCGGCGGAGTACGGGCGCCGCCCGAAGCGGCTGGCGCCGGAAGCGGCGGCCCGGCTGCAGCAATACAGCTGGCCCGGCAACGTGCGCGAGCTGCGCAACGTGATCGAGCGCCTGATGATCATGGTGCAGGGCGACACGATCACCGCGCAGGACCTCGCGTTCCTGGGCCGCGACGGCGTGCCGGAGGCGCCGGCGCCGCAGGCCGGGCCGACCATCCCGCTCGCCGAGGCCCGCGACCAGTTCGAGCGCGACTACATCCTGCAGACGCTGGCCGCGCAGCAGGGCAACATGTCGCGCACCGCCGACGTGCTGGGCGTGGAGCGCTCCAACCTCTACAAGAAGCTGCGCGCGTTCGGCATTTCACCGAAAAGCGAGACGAAGGTCAGTAAGCGCCTTGGTCCACCTTCTACCTTCCACTTTTCACTTTGCAGAGTCTGTTCTCGAGCACCTGGTCCCGCGAGAAGCCTTCGAGCTGGAGGAAGTACTCGGCCGTCTGCATCAGCGCGGCCGACGGCACGAGGCCGACGATTTCGCTCTCGAGCACCGCCACGCCGTAGCGCGCCGCCTCGCGCTTCACCAGGTCGAAGACGCGGAAGATCGGGGTCTTCTCGAAGTTGGTGAGGTTCATCGACACCTGCACGATGCCGCGGTCCTCGAGCGGGATGCCCATCGCCTTCACGAAGCGGAGCCCGCCGCTGCTCATCCGCATGGCCGTGGCGATCTTCTTCGCGACGTCGAGGCGGTTGGTGGCGAGGTTGATGTTGTAGGCGATGAGCGGCATGCGCGCGCCGATCACCGAGGCGCCGGCCGACGCGTGCGGCGCCGCGGGCCCGAAGTCCGGCGCCCACTGGGGCTGGGCCATCTTGGCGGCCAGGCCCTCGAACTCGCCGCGGCGAATGTCCTCGAGGTTCTTCCGCGCCGGGTTGGCCGACGCCTCCTCGTAGAGGTAGACGGGCAGCGCGAATCGCGCCGACACGTCGGCGGCCACCTGCTTGGCCAGCGCGACGCACGCGGCCATCGTCACGCCCTCGATGGGAATGAACGGGACGACGTCGACGGCGCCCATGCGCGGGTGTTCGCCGGTGTGCGTGCGCAGGTCGATGGCGGCAATGGCGCGCTCGAAGAGGGTGCGGACGCCGGCCGCGAGGGCGTCGGCATCGCCGGCCAGCGTGAAGACGGAGCGGTTGTGCGCGCGTCGGACTGGACGTCGAGGACGCGCATGCCGGGCACGGCCCGCAGCGCGTCGGCGATGGAGGTGACGACGTCGAGGCGCCGTCCTTCGCTGATATTCGGAACGCATTCGATCACGGCCATGGCCTGTGTTCTTACCACAGCTTGGGCCAGTAAGTGCTATAATCGCTGACACTTACCCATGGCCGACCCGTCCACGTCAGGCCCGCGCCGCTCCGAGGCGCTTCCGGGCGCCGAAGACGACGCGCGGATCGAACAGCTCCTGGTCACGGGGCTCGACCACTATTTCGCCGGCGAGTTCGAGCCGGCCATCAACCTCTGGACACGCGTGCTGTTCCTCGACCGCGCGCACGACCGCGCGCGCGCCTACATCGAGCGGGCGCGCAGCGCGCAGGCGGAGCAGCAGCGCGAGTCGGAAGCGATGGTGCACGAAGGGCTCGCGGCGTTCGATCGCGGCGACGTCGTCCGCGCGCGCGAGTTGCTGCGGGACGCGCTGGAGAAGGGCGCCTCGCACGACCTGGCGCTCGGCGTGCTCGGCCGCATCGATCGTCTGGACGTGGGACAAAGCCCCGTGCCGTCGGTGGCGCCGGGCGGCCAGCGTCGCCGTCGGTTCATCCGGACGCAGCCGGTGACGATCCAGGACGGCCGGGGCCGCGGCCGCTTTGTGCGCGCGGCGCTGGCCGCGGGGGTTACGGTGTCGATCGCGGCGGGTGCGGTCTGGTGGCTTGCGCCAGACGCGGTGTCTCTCGCGAATCTCTGGCCCGGCAGCGTCCCGGTGGATCGGCCCGCCGCCGCGCTGATCGTGGCGCCGCTGCCCGTGCCCGCGCCGACCGAGGCGTACGTGACGCAGGCGCGCGCGCTGTTCGCGGGCGGCAAGTTGCGCGATGCGCTGCGGGCGCTCGACCGGGTGCCGCTTGGGGATTCGCTGCGCCCCGACGCGGACAGGCTGCGCGGACAGATTCAACGCGACTTGCTGTCGGTGGCCGCCGCGGGCGCGCCGGTCCCGCCGCCCGTCGTTTCTCCCGAGGCTCGACCCCAGGAATGAAGTGTCCGAAGTGCGGCTATCTCGGGTTTGAAACGACCAACCGTTGCCGGAACTGCGGCTACGACTTCTCGTTGTCGCCCGCCACCGACCCCGAGTTGACCTTGCAGACGGGCAGCACCTCGGTTGAGGCCACGTCGGACTTCGAGTTACCGGCGATGTCGCCGGCGACCGAGTGGCCGGCCGCGGGCTCCTTCGATCTCGATCGCCTGTTCGGCGAGCCCGCGCCCCCGGCCGGCGTCGTCACCGGCCCTGACGGAGGCGCCACCGGCCGCTCCGATCCGCGAGACGCCGCAGGCGCCTCCTGAGCTGCCCGTCCTCGGCCCCGCCTGACACGGACACCGGCCCGTCGGCGCTGCCGTTCGAAGACGCGCCGCTGTTGACGGCGCCGCGTCCGGCCCGGCCGCCGCTGGCGGTCCGCCGGACCACGCCCGAATTTCCGCGCGGCCGTTCGCGGACGACGCGCCCGGTCCGGATCGAGGCGCCGCTGGCGCTCAGCCTCGGCGGACCGGAGGGGACGGCGCCGCCGGCGGCCGCGGTCCCGGTCCTGACGCAGGCGCCGCCGTCGCCTGCCGTGCGCGTGGCCGCGGCCGCCATCGATGGCGCGCTGCTCGTCGCCATCTTCGGCGCGGTGCTCGTGCTCACGCTGCGCATCGCGGGCCTGGCAACCACGCTCGACGATCTCCGGGTAGTCCCGCCAGGCCCGTTCGTGGGATTCCTGCTCGTGTTGACGCTCGGGTACCTGGCGTCCTTCACCGTCGCCGGCGGCCAGACGATCGGCAAGATGCTGATGAAGATCAAGGTGATCGGTGACGACGGCCGGTCGGTGGACGCGGCGGGCGGCGTGCTGCGCGCGATCGGCAGCCTGCTCGTGCCGATCACGCTGGGACTGACGTACGTCCCGGTGCTCTTCACGAGCGATCAGCGGGCTCTCCACGATCGCCTCGCCGGGACGCGCGTGGTGTGCGAGTGAGGGCGCTCGGCCTGTTCATCGGCACGCTTCGGGTACGTCGGCTTCTTCCCGATCGCGCCCGGTACTGCCGGGTCCCTCGCGGCGCTCGCGCTGTTCGCGCTTCGTGCGGTGGGTGGGGCTGCCCGCCTTCGAGCTCGGGACGATCGCCGTGGTGTTCGTGGCGGGCGTCTGGGCCGCGGGCCAGACCGAGCTGGCGCTCGAGCAGAAGGACCCCGGACCGATCGTGATCGACGAGGTGCTCGGGATGCTGATCACGCTGGCGCTCCTGCCGCTGTCGATGGCCGGCGTCGTGGCGGGCTTCGTGCTGTTTCGTTTCTTCGACGTGGTGAAGCCGTATCCCGCCGCTCGGCTCGAGCACCTCCATGGGGGCATGGGCGTGATGCTCGATGACGCCGTGGCGGGCGTCTACGCGCTACGTGACCCTGCGCCTGCTCATGCTGGCGGCGCCGGCATGGCTGGTGGCGTGACCCCCGACCCTCGTCCCTTCGACGCGGCGATCATCGCCGTCGGCAGCGAGCTGCTGACGCCGACCAAGATCGACACCAACTCGCTCTACATCACCGAGGTCCTGAACGAGCTCGGCCTCGTCGTGGCCTGCAAGGCCATCGTGGCGGACCAGCGCGCCGAACTCGCGTCGCACGTCGCGCACGCGCTCGCCCGGCACCGCGTCGTCATCCTCACCGGCGGCCTCGGCCCGACCGACGACGACCTGACGCGTGAAGTGGTGGCCGCGGCATCTCGGGCTGCCGCTCGACGAGGACCCGTCGATCGTCGAGGCGATGGAACGGCGTTTTGCCGCGCGCGGATGGCGGATGCCCGACAACAATCGCCGGCAGGCTCAGGTGCCCAGGGGCGCGACGGTCCTGGCCAATCCCCACGGCACCGCGCCGGGACTCTGGATCGAGCACGGCGGCGCCTGCCTCGCGTTGCTGCCGGGGCCGCCGCGCGAGATGAAGCCGATGATGGATGGCGAGGTCCGCGCGAGGCTCTCGGCGCGGAGCGGCGGCGTCCGGCTCCTCCGGCGCCTCGTGCGCGTGGCGGGCAAGGGCGAGTCCGCTGTCGAGGAAGTGGTGCAGCCCGTGTACGCGACGTGGCTGCAGCAGGCGCCGCCGATCGAGACGACGATCCTCGCGGGCCTTGGCCAGGTCGAGCTGCACCTGTCCACCCAGTCCACCGATCCGGCCCGCGCCGCGGCCGCGCTCGACGCTGCGGTCGCCCAGATTGACGGGGCGCTCGGCGGCGACGTCGTCAGTCGTGACGGCCGCACGCTTGAAACGGTGGTGGGCGACCTGCTGCGCGCGCGGGGCTGGCGCATCGCGTTGGCCGAGTCGTGCACGGGCGGGCTGGCCACGTCGCGCCTGACCGACGTGGCCGGCAGTTCGGATTACGTCGAGCGCAGCGTCGTCGTCTACAGCAACCAGGCGAAGGTCGAGCTCCTGGGCGTGCCCGAGGCGCTCATCGCCGCGCATGGCGCCGTCAGCGAGCCCGTCGCGCAGGCGATGGCCGAGGGGATTCGCGCGCGGGCGCGCGTCGAGGTCGGCGTCGGCATCACCGGGATTGCCGGCCCTGGCGGCGGCAGCGAACAGAAGCCGGTGGGCACCGTGTGCATCGCGATCGCGTGCGGTGCGGAGGCGCGGGTGCGCACGCTGCGGTTCCCGGGCGCCCGAGAGATGGTGAAGGCCCTCTCGGCCAACGCGGCGATCGACATGGTGCGACGCGCGCTCCTCGAGGCCTGATGCCGCGCGCGGGAACTCCCGTGAGCGGCGGTGGACGGCTCTTCATCGCCGTCGACGTCGGTGACGCGATTCGCGCGGAGGTGACGCGCATCTGCGCCGAGATCGACGCGAAGGTGGCGGCCGCGCCGGCTCCGCCGCGCATCTCGTGGGTCGCGGCGAAGTCGGTGCACGTGACGCTCCGGTTCCTGGGCGAGACGAGCGGCGAGGAGTTGGCGCGGGTGCGCCGCGCCCTGGAGCCGCCGATCGCGCAGTCGCCCTTCGCCGTGGAGTGGCGCGGCCTCGGCGCGTTCCCCGGCCCTCGACACCCTCGGGCGCTCTGGATTGGCGTGGTGAATGGCGCGGCCGCCCTCGGCGCGCTCGAAGCGGAAGTGTCGCGGCGCCTTGACGGGACCGAGGCGCGCGAGACCGAGCCGTTCCGCCCGCACATCACGCTGGGGCGCGTCAAGACGGCCGGGAGCGGCGTGGATTGGGCCAAGGTGCTCGAGAAGATCGAGATGCGCGGCGTCACGTCCGCGGTCGACCACGTCACGCTCTACCGGAGCGAATTGACGGCGCGAGGGCCGAACTATACTGGATTGGTGAAAGCACCACTGGTGGGCGCGTGACGGTCCTGGCGGCCGCGATCATGGGCTACGCGGTGGGTTCGTTGCCGATCGGCTACCTGATCACGCACGCGTCGCGCGGCGTGGACCTGCGGCGGGCGGGCAGCGGCAACGTCGGCGCGACCAACGTCTATCGCACGGCGGGCCTGGCCCTCGCGCTCGCCGTGATGGCGGCCGACGTCGCGAAGGGCGCCACCGCGGTGTTGATCGCGGGACCAGGGGTGCCTGCGGTGACGGCGGGCGTGGCCGCGGTCGTCGGCCACATCTACCCGATCTGGCTCGGCTTTCGCGGCGGCAAGGGCGTGGCCACCGCGACGGGCGTCTTCAGCGTCCTCTCACCGTGGCCCACGCTCATCGCGGTTGCGGCGTTCGTGATCGTCGTGGCGCGCACGCGGTACGTCTCGCTCGGATCGGTCGTCGCGACGGTCGTGCTCCCGCTGGTGGAGTGGTGGATGCCCGGAGCCAGGGCCGTGGATATCGGCGCGACCGCCGTGGGCGCGCTGATCCTGTTCCGGCACCGCGGCAATGTCGCGCGACTCTGGGCGCGCACCGAGCGCTCGCTGGGGACATGACACACAAGATTGCGGTCCTGGGTTCGGGCAGTTGGGGCACGTCTCTCGCCGTGCACCTGGCGCGCGTCGGGCACGACGTCCGCTTGTGGGCGCGCGATCCCGCGCTGGCGGCGGAGATGGCCGCCGGGCGGGCCAACCCCACGTACCTGCCGGGCATCGCGTTTCCGCCCGCGCTCCAGGCGACGCACGATCTGGCCGGGGCCGTCGAGGGCGCGTCGTTTGTCGTGATGGCCGTCCCGTCGCACGGCCTGCGCAGCGTGGCGCGCGCGGCGGCGCCGTACATGGGCGCCGACACCATCGTCGTCAGCGCCGCGAAGGGCCTGGAGGCGGGATCGCTGCTGCGGATGTCCGAGGTCATCGTCGCCGAAGCGCCCGGCATCGACGCCGTGGTCGTGCTGTCGGGCCCGAGCTTCGCGATCGAGCTCGCGCGCGAACTGCCCACGGCGATGGTCGCGGCGTCGCACTCGTCCAACGCGGTGGAGCAGGTGCAGGCGCAGTTCCGGTCGTCGGCGCTCCGGCTCTACGGCAGCGCGGACGTGGTGGGCGTGGAGTTGGGCGGCGCCCTGAAGAACGTCATCGCCATTGCCGCCGGCGTGGTCGAAGGGCTGGGCCTCGGCCACAACGCGCTGGCGGCGCTCATCACGCGGGGCCTCGCGGAATTGACGCGCCTCGCCGTGGGGCTGGGCGGCGCAGCGGGACACGCTCGTCGGGCCTGGCGGGCCTCGGCGATCTCGTGCTGACCTGCACGGGCGAACTCAGCCGCAACCGCCAGGTCGGGATCGAATTGGCACGGGGACGGTCGCTCCCCGACATCCTGTCGCAGCATGAAGATGGTGGCGGAAGGCGTGCGGACCACCGACGCGGCGCTCGCGCTCGGCGCCCGGCACGGCATCGAGCTGCCGATCGCCGCGCAGATGGCGGACGTGCTCGCCGGCCGCAAGGACGCGCCGTCGGCGATTCGCGATCTGATGGGCCGCCGCCAGAAACTCGAACACGCCTGAGGCGTAGGGGTACGGACGTTTCGATGGGTTTCTTCGACAAGCTGAAAGACGGCCTCTCGCGCACCGCGCAGCAGCTGGTCGGCAAGTTCGATGATCTCGTGCGGCGGGCCGACACGCCCGAGCGCGCCAGCGCAGCGTGGACGTCGAAACGGCCGAGGCGCTCGAAGAGATCCTGCATCATGGCCGACGTCGGCGTCTCGGCGACGAAGGACATCGTCGCGGCCGTCCGAAGCGCGCGCGCCGCGGCGAGAGCCTGCGCGAACTGGTCAAGCAGGAGATCCTGAAAGTGCTCGAAGAGCCCGCGGCAGCCTCGCCGTCGCCACGGGGGCCCCGGCGGGTACGCCGCACGTGATGCTGATCGTCGGCGTCAACGGCATGGGCAAGACCACGACGATCGGCAAGCTGGCCAACCAGCTGAAGCGCGAGGGGCGCGTGCCGCTGATCTGCGCCGCGGACACCTTCCGCGCGGCGGCCGTCGATCAGTTGCAGATCTGGGCCGATCGCGCCGGCGTGGACATCGTGCGCGCGCGGGAAGGCTCCGACCCGGCGGCCGTGGTGTTCGATGCCGTCACGGCGGGCAAGGCCCGGCAACGCGACGTGGTGCTGGTCGACACGGCCGGCCGGCTGCACACGCGCGCCAACCTGATGAACGAGCTCGACAAGATCCGCCGCATCGCCGCGCGCGAAGTGCCCGGCGCGCCGCACGAGGTGCTGCTCGTGCTCGACGCCACGGTCGGACAGAACGGGCTCGCGCAGGCCCGCGAGTTCACCAACGTGGCCGGCGTCACCGGCATCGTGCTCACCAAGCTCGATGGCACCGCCAAGGGCGGCATCGCCGTCGCGATCGCGCACGACCTGAAGCTGCCGATTCGCTACGTCGGCGTCGGCGAAGGCGTGGACGACCTGCTGCCGTTCTCGCCGCGCGAGTACGTCGACGCGCTCTTCACGGAGAAGTGGTGACCGACGCGGCCTACATGCAGCGGGCGCTGTTTCATGCGCAGCGCGCGGTGGGCCAGACGACCCCGAACCCGATGGTGGGCGCCGTGGTCGTCACGGCCGACGGCGTCGTCGTGGGGCAGGGGCGGCACCAGCGCGCCGGCGCCGCGCATGCCGAGGTGTTCGCGCTCGACGAAGCGGGCGCCCGCGCCAGGGGGGCCACCCTCTACGTCACGCTCGAGCCCTGCTGCCACGAGGGCCGCACGGGTCCCTGCACGCGACGCATCATCGACGCGGGCATCAGCCGCGTGGTGGCCGCGATGGGCGACCCGAATCCGCTGGTGAACGGCCAGGGGTTCGCCCAACTGCGCGCCGCCGGCATTCACGTGGACGTCGGGATCATGGGGCCGGAGGCCGCGCGCCTCAATCGCGCGTTCACCATCGTCCAGACGCGCGGGCGCCCGATGGTCGTATTGAAGGCCGCGTCCAGCCTGGACGCGCGGATCGCCGCCGCGCCAGGCGTGCGCACCGCCGTTGACGTCCGGCGGCGGCCAATCGCCGGACCCAGCACCTGCGGGCGTCCGTGGACGCGATCGCGGTGGGCTCGGGGACCGTCCTGGCCGACGACCCGCTGCTGACGGTCCGGGAGTGCTACCGCGCCCGGCCGCTCGTGCGGGTGGTCTTCGACCGGCGCCTGCGGACGCCGCCCGGCGCCCGGGTCTTCTCGACGCTTGCCGTCGGGCCAGTCATAATACTGACAAGCGCTCACTCGGGAACCGGGAGCCGGGAGTCGGGAGTCGGCACTCGGGCGGAGGCCTTGCGGGCCGCGGGTGCGACGATCATCGAGGGCCGCGGCGACTTGGCGGCGGACTTGCCGCTGTTGCTCGCGGTACGACGTCTCGACCCTGCTCGTGGAAGGCGGCGCGGCCGTGCACGCCGCGCTTGGCAAGCCGAACGTCGTCGATCGCGTCCACCTCATCGTGGCGCCGGCGTGGCTCGGGGAATCAGGCGTGAAGTTGTTCGACGGTCTGCCGGTTCCATTGACGCGGATGGCCCCCACGCGGTCGAGATGATGGGGCCGGATGCTTGGATGGAGGCGGATGTTCACGGGAATCGTTGAAGCGGTCGGCACGCTGACCGAGGTGAAGGGCACGGGCGGCGGCTTCCGCGTGCGCATCGAAACGGCCCTGGCGCCGGAGATGAAGCTCGGCGACAGCCTCGGCGTGAACGGCGTGTGCCTCACGGTGATCCTGATCGACGGGCCGCACGTGCTCGCGGACGTCGGTCCCGAGACGGCGCGCGTGACCACGCTCGGCGCGCTTGCAGCGGGGACAGGCGGTGAACCTCGAACGGCCGATGCGCTTCGACGGCCGCCTCGACGGCCACTTCGTGCTTGGGCACGTGGACGGCGTGGGCACCGTCGAGGAGATTCGGCTCGAGGGCGAATCCCGCTGGCTGACGATCGAATTTCCGGCGTCGCTGGCGCCCTACTTCATTCGCAAAGGGTCGGTGGCCGTCGACGGCATCAGCCTGACGCGTCGCCGGCCTCGGCGAGCGCCAGTTCGACGTGCAGATCATCCCGTACACGTGGGAGCACACCACGCTGCACGCCTTGCGCAAGGGCGACAAGGTCAACCTCGAGTGCGACATGATTGGGAAGTACGTCGTCCGCGCGATGGATCTCAGGAAGTAACGCAATGGCGAAGACGCAGGCAGCACCGCAAGAGGTACACAGGCCCCGGCTCAAGATGGCAAAGGGCGCGCGCCCGCGTGGCCCGTTCGCCACCGTCGAAGCGGCCATCGCGGCGATCCGGCGCGGCGAGATGGTCATCGTCGTCGACGACGAGGACCGCGAGAACGAGGGCGATCTGACGATCGCGGCCGAGAATGTCACGCCCGAGATCATCAACTTCATGATGACGCACGGGCGCGGCCTGATCTGCCTGCCGATGACGCGGCGAGCGGCTCGACGAACTGCAGATCCCGCTGCAGGTGCCGCAGCAGATGAACTCGACGCAATTCGAGACGGCGTTCTGCATCGGCATCGAGGCCAAGCGCGGCACGTCCACCGGCATCTCCGCGCACGACCGCGCGAAGACGGTCCTGGCGGCCATCAACCCGCAAGACCAAGCCCGCGGACCTGGCGCGGCCCGGTCATGTGTTTCCCCTGCGCGCGCGCGACGGCGGCGTGCTCGTGCGGGCCGGACAGACGGAAGCGGCCGTGGACCTTGCCCGCATGGCGGGGCTCTATCCCGCCGGCGTGATCTGCGAGATCGCCAAGCGCGACGGGACCATGGCGCGCGTGCCCGAGCTCGCTGAAGTTCGCGCGCAAGCACAAGCTGCTGATCATCACCGTCGCGGATCTCATCCACTACCGGATGCAGAACGAGGGCCTGGTGAGGAAGGCGGCGGAGGCCGCCATGCCGACCGGTGCACGGCCCGTTCCGTATCCACGCCTACGAGAGCCTGATCGACAGCGAGACGCACGTGGCGCTCGTGTTCGGCAAAATCGGCGACGGCAAGGACGTGCTGGTCCGCGTCCACTCGAAGTGCCTCACGGGCGACGTGTTCCACTCGGCGCGGTGCGACTGCGGCGAGCAGCTCCACACCGCGCTGCAGCGCATCGCCGCCGCCGGCCGGGGCGTGCTGCTGTATCTGAACCAGGAAGGGCGGGGCATCGGCCTCGCCAACAAGCTCCGGGCCTACGAACTGCAGGACCAGGGCCTCGACACGGTCGAGGCCAACGAGCGGCTGGGTTTCAAGCCCGACCAGCGCGACTACGGCATCGGCGCCCAGATCCTGCGGAGCCTTGGCGTCCGGTCGATGCGGCTGCTCACGAATAACCCCAGGAAATTCGTGGGTTTACAGGGATATGGGCTGTCCGTGTCGGATACCGTGCCGCTGGAAATTCCGGCGTCGGCCACGACTCGCCGCTACCTGAAAGTGAAGAAGGACAAGCTCGGCCACCGCCTCAAGTCCGTTTGACCATCCCCCTGAAGTTCATGTAGGATAAGGGTTTGCGCTGCGAGGGATGGCCCTCGCCGTGAAGGCTCATGTTCGACGCGCTCAGCAATCGCCTCCAGGACGTCTTCCAGTCGATCCGGGGAGAATCTCGTCTGACGCGAGGCCACGGTCGAGAACGCCCTCCGGGAAATCCGGCTGGCGCTGCTCGAGGCCGACGTCAATTTCAAGGTCGTCAAGGCCTTCGTCGATCGCGTACGCGACCGGGCGATGGATCAGGCCGTCCTGAAGAGCCTGACGCCGAGCCAGCAGGTCGTCAAGATCGTGCGCGACGAACTGCTCGCGCTGTTTGGTGACGCGAAGGGCGGGCTGCAGGAGACCTCGGCGCATCCGCGCGTGATCGTGATGCTCGGGCTCCAGGGCTCGGGCAAGACGACGACGACCGGCAAGCTGGCGAAGTGGCTGGCCAAGCAGGGGCGGCACCCGATCGTGGTGTCGACCGACGTGCGGCGGCCGGCCGCGATCCAGCAGCTCGCGATCGTCGCGCAGCAGGCGGGCGTGCGGGTCCACGACCCGGCGGGCGAGATGGACCCGGTCGCGCGCGCCAAGGGCGCGCTCGCCGAGGCCAAGGCGGTCGGGCAACGACGTCGTCATCGTGGACACGGCGGGCCGGCTGCACATCGACGACGAGCTGATGCGGGAGCTCGTCGCGATCAAGGACGTGGTCGGGCCGACCGACCTGCTCTACGTCGCGGATGCGATGACGGGGCAGGACGCCATCAAGAGCGCCGGTGAGTTCAACCGGCAGGTGGGCGTCACCGGCGTCGTCCTGACGAAGATCGACGGCGACGCGCGCGGCGGCGCCGCGCTGTCGGTGGTGTCGGTCGTCGGCGTGCCGATTGCGTTTGTCGGCAGCGGCGAGCGCCTGGACGACCTCGAGCCGTTCCATGCGGACCGGTTCGTGTCGCGCATGCTCGGCATGGGCGACGTGCTCTCGCTCATCGAGAAGGCCGAGGAGGCCATCGACGAGGGCGAGGCGCAGAAGCTCGAGCAGAAGATCCGCAAGGGCGGGTTCACGCTCGAGGACTTCCGCGACCAGCTGCGGATGCTGCGCAAGATGGGCCCGCTCGAGAAGATCCTCGGGATGTTGCCCGGCATGGGGCAGATGAAGGAACTCGCGGGGCAGAAGCCCGACGAGAAGCAGCTGTCGCGCATCGAGGCGATCATCAACTCGATGACGCCCGAGGAACGGCGGCAGGCCGACATCCTCGACGGCAGCCGCCGCAAGCGCGTCGCGCGCGGCAGCGGCACGACCGTCGAAGACGTGAACCGGTTGCTGAAGCAGTTCGTCGAGATGCAGCGGATGTTGAAGATGGTCGGCCAGATGACGGGGCAGCCCATCGCCGACGCGCCGAAGAAGAAAAAGAAGAAGAGCCCGTTCAGTTTGATGCGGTAAGTCGTTAACCCGAAGCGCGGCCTCGTAGCGCCGCAGTGAGAAGAGTCCAAACATGTTGTCGATTCGCATGCGTCGCACGGGTTCCAAGAAGCGTCCGTTCTTCCGGGTTGTGGTGTCGGAAGCCCGCTCGAAGAAAGAAGGCGAGTTCATCGAGGTGCTCGGCTTCTACAACCCGCGGACCAAGCCGGCCGTGGTCGAGATCAACAAGGACCGCATCACGCACTGGATCAAGCAGGGCGCGCGTCCGTCGGACTCGGTGCGCACGCTGCTGGCCAAGCACCTCACGAAGGACCTCGGCGCGGTCGTCGAAGCGGTGACCGCGGCTCCGACGGCCCCGGCCGTCTAAGGGCACCGACGTGGCGGACCTGAAGGGCCTCATCGAGATCGTGGCCAAGGCGCTGGCCGACCAGCCGGACGCGGTGAGCGTGCGGGAGTCGGAGCGCCGGGGCGCGACGGTGTACGAGTTGCAGGTCGCCTCGGGCGACCTCGGCCGCGTGATCGGGCGCCAGGGCCGGACGGCCGCGGCGTTGCGCACGCTGCTCAGCTGCGCCGCCGAGGCGGACGACAAGCGCGTCAGCCTCGATATCCGGGATCAGACCGGACGGAGCTGATGCCCGTGGGCGACTGGGACGCCGCGATTCTTGTTGGCGTCGTGGCCCGCACGCATGGCAACCGCGGCGAGGTGATCGTGAACTCCGAGACCGACTTCCCGGAGGAGCGGTTTGCGGTGGGAGCACGGTTGCTCACGCGCCGGAAGGACGGCACCCCGGGCGAACTCGAGGTGGCCGCGATGCGGATCCACCAGGGCCGGCCGTTGCTGGGATTTGCCGGCTATGCGTCAATCGACGCGGCCGAGACCCTCACGGGCCTCGAGCTGCGGGTCGATGCCGATGCGCCGGCGCCGGTCCTCGAGGGGGCGTACCTGCATCGCGACCTCGTGGGCTGCGTGGTGGTGACCGACTCGGGCGAGACCGTCGGTCACGTCACAAGGGTGGAAGGCGGTGTCGGCCAGAGCCGCCTGGTGGTGACGGGCGGCCGCGCGGAAGTGCTCATTCCGCTGGCCGACGAGATTTGCACGGTGGACCTGGTGGGCAAGCGCGTTACGGTGCGCCCCCTACCGGGCCTGCTGGAAGTGAACGGAGATTGGCGGTGAAGATCGACGTCATCACGATCTTCCCGAAGATGATCGAGGCCGGCCTCGCCGAAGGGGTGGTCGGCCGCGCGAAGGATCGGGGACTGCTGGACATCGTGGTCCACAACCTCCGCGACTTCACCACCGACCGCCACCACGTGGTGGACGACGTGCCGTTTGGCGGCGGGCCCGGGATGGTGATGAAGCCGGAGCCGTTCTTCGCGGCGCTCGACGCCATCAGGGCGCGGCGCGGCGCGCCGGACACGGTGGTGCTGCTGACGCCGGCGGGCGAGCCGTTCGCGCAGGGCACGGCGCGGCGCATGGCGACGCAGGGGCACATCGTGCTGCTGTGCGGGCGGTACGAAGGCATTGACGAGCGGGTCCGGGACGCGCTGGCCACCGAGGAAATCTCGATTGGCGACTACGTGCTCTCGGGCGGGGAAGTGCCGGCGCTGGCCGTGATCGACGCGGTAGCGCGGCTCGTGCCGGGTGTGGTGGGCGACGAACAGTCGGTGGAAGCCGATTCGTTCACGCGCGGGTTGCTCGACTACCCGCACTACACGCGGCCCGCGGAGTTTGAAGGGCGGAAGGTGCCGGACGTGCTGTTGTCGGGGCACCACGCGGAGATTCGGCGCTGGCGCCGGGAGCAGGCGCTGCGCCGGACGATCGAACGCCGGCCGGAGCTGGTGAAGGGAGCGGCGCTCGACGCCGACGAACTGAAGTGGCTGCGCGCGTGGGAGACCACGAGCCGGCCGGCACGCACAGAGAGTTAAAGGAGCACGTGATGACTGCGATTGAAATGGTGGAGAAGGCGCAATTGATCGAACGGCCGCGCATGAAGGCCGGCGATACGGTCAAGGTGCACGTCCGCGTCAAGGAAGGCGACAAGGAGCGCATCCAGGTCTTCGAGGGGGTGGTCATCGGCCTGCGCCGCGGCGGCAACCGGGCGACCTTCACGGTGCGCAAGGTGTCGTTCAGCCAGGGCGTGGAGCGCATCTTCCCGCTGCACTCGCCGACGATCTCGAAGATCGAAGTGCTGCGGTCGGCCAAGGTTCGCCGCGCCAAGCTGTACTTCCTGCGCGACCTCAAGGGCAAGGCGGCGCGCATGAAGGAAGTCAAGAAGACGCAGTAAGTGCGCAAGGTCACCGCGCGCCGCAACATCGAGAACGCCCTGCGGCGTTTCGGGTTCGTCGCGGTGGCGGGCGTGGATGAGGTGGGGCGAGGATGCCTGGCGGGGCCCGTGATGGCCGGCGCCGTCATCCTCGATCCCGGCCGCCGCATCGCCGGCCTCGCGGACTCGAAGGCGCTCACCGCGGCGGCGCGCGAACGCCTGTTCGCGAAGATTCAGTGCAACGCGGTGGCGTGGACCGTTTTCGCCATCGAGCCCACGGAAATCGACCGCATCAACATCCATCAGGCCACGCTGCAGGCCATGCGTCACGCAGTCTTGGCATTGGCGCCCCTGCCAGATGCGGTTTTGGTCGACGCCTTTCGAATTCCGTCACTCCCCATGGCCCAGCGCGCCGTCATCGGCGGCGACCGTCGCTCCGCCGCCATCGCGGCGGCCTCCATCATGGCCAAGGTCACCCGCGATCGCCTGATGCTGGCGCTCCACGCCTCTGACCCGCGATATGGTTACGACCGACATAAGGGCTATGCCACGGCCGAACATCTGGCGGCGGTGGCCCGGTTTGGGTATTCCGCCGCAGCATCGGCGCTCGTTCAGACCGGCCTCCCTGTTTGATACCATTGCCTGAGGGCCACTGACCGTGCCGCCGTTCGACCGCGAAGGGGCGCTCAAGAGCGCAGAGAAAGCACTGCGACAAGGGCGCATCGACGCCGCCATCGCCGAATACGTCAAGATCGTCGAGGCGCAACCGCGCGACTGGAACAGCGCGAACGCCCTCGGTGACCTGTACGTGCGCGCCAACCAGGCGGACAAGGGCCTGGCGCAATTCACGCGCATCGCCGATCATCTCGCCGCCGAGGGCTTTTATCCCAAGGCCGCCGCGGTCTTCAAGAAGATCCTCAAGGTCCGTCCCGACGACGAATACGCGCTGCTGCAGTCCGGCGACATCGCCGCCAAGCAGGGCACGCTCGCCGACGCCAAGCAGTTCTTCCAGATCGTCGCGGAACGTCGCAAGAGCCGCGGCGACAAGAAGGGCGCCGCCGAGATCAACATCCGGCTCGGCACCCTCGACCCCGACGACCTCGATGCGCGGCTCGGCGCGGCCAGGGCGGCCGCCGAGATGGGCGACGTGGCGACCGCGCTGCGCGAATACACCGACGTGGCGTCCCGTCTCGAGAAGCACGAGCGCCCCGTCGATGCCATCGCGGCGTGGCAGGCGGCGTTCGATCTCGATCCGTCGGAT
Organism: uncultured Acidobacteriota bacterium; assembly: GCA_963839865.1. Lineage (GTDB taxonomy): Bacteria > Acidobacteriota > Vicinamibacteria > Vicinamibacterales > UBA2999 > 12-FULL-67-14b. Next base: position 5,932 of record CAWIWS010000023.1, on the reverse strand, counting down.
GAGGCGATTCGCGCGCGCCTGTTCGGCGCGTACCTCGAGTCCGGCGCCCTCGACCGGGCCCGCGCCGTGGCCAGCGGCGTCGACGAACTGAAGCGCCTGGCCGGCGCGCTCGAGCAGGCGGGACGCGGGGACGAGCGGCTCGCCGTGCTGGGCGACGTGGCCGCGCTCGATCCGGCGGACCTCGACGTGCGCACCGGGCTCGCGATGGCCTACATGGCCAAGGGTGACCTCGAACGCGCGCGCGGGTTCCTCTCGGCCGAAGTGGCCGGCAGCAACCCCGCGCTGTGGCTCGCGCTGGCCGAAATGGAGCTGCGCGCGGGCCGGTTCGAAGAGGGCCGGGCGGCCGTGACCGAGTGCCTCACGCTCGACCGTGAACAAGCCCAGGCGGCGGTCGTGCTCGGGTGCCGGCTCGCGGACGGGCTTCCCGAAGCGGGCTATCAATGCGTCGACGCCGTGGCGGACCACGCGCTGGCGGACGGCGACTTCGCGGCGGCGGCCGTGGCGCTCCACGAATTCACCATTCGCGTGCCGAATCACCTCGTCGCGCTCATGCGGCTGGTCGAGATCTGCGTGGACGGCGGTCTCGAGTCGACGATGTACGAAGCGCAAGCGCAACTGGCCGACGCCTACCTTGAAGGCGGACGCGGCCTCGAGGCGCGGATCATCAGCGAGGATCTCGTCGCGCGCGAGCCCTGGAACCGCGCGAACCTCGATCGGTTCCGGCGGGCCCTCGTCATGCTCGGGGAGACCGACCCAGACGGCATCATCGCGGATCGGCTGAGCGGCGACAGCCCGTTCATGGCGACCGACAAGCTGGACTTGAACGACGGTGTCACGTTCGACACGCCTGAGCCCGCGCCGCCCGTGGTCGCGGCCCCTCGCGTGCCGCCGGCCAGGCCCTCGACGCCGGCGGGACTCGCCGATGCCTTCAGCGAGTCGGCCGGCTTCGAGATCGACCTGAGCGACGCGCTCGGCGCGGAGCCGGCACCGGCGCCTCCCGCGCCTCAGGCGCCGGCCCCGCGGTCGCTTGACCAGGTTTTTCGCGGCTTGCGCGATGAGGCCAGCCGGCAGTCGGCCGAGGAAGGCGCCGCGGAGCAGTATCGCCTCGCCCTGACCTATCGCGACATGGGCATGATGGAAGACGCCGTGAAGGCGCTCGAAGCGGCGGCGCGGTCGCCGCGCCAGCGGTTCGACGCGGCGTCGATGCTGGGCCGCCTGTACCTCGACAGCAAGGACATGCCCCAGGCGATCGAGTGGCTCGAGCGGGCGGCCGAGGCGCCGGCGCCGACGGCCGATGCCGGCCGCGCGCTGTTGTACGACTTGGCGGAGACACTTGAGACGATGGGCGAGAGTTCGCGCGCCCTCGCGGTCTTCGTCGAACTGGAATCCGAGTCCGGTGGCTATCGCGACGTCGCCGGCCGGATCGATCGCCTGTCCAAAGTCCAGGCCCGGGGCTGATCCTGTTCAGGCGCCTTTTGATCATCGCCCTCCTGCTCGAGGCCGGGCTGCTCCTGGTGCTGATTCCCTGGTCCGCGTTCTGGGATCGGAACTACTTCACCCAGATCGTCCCAGGGCTCGGCGTGGTGTTCACCAACAATTACGTACGTGGCGGCATCTCGGGTCTTGGGCTGATTAATCTTTGGTCGGCCCTCTCGGAATTGGCCGACTTGTTCACCGCGCCAGCGCCGACGAACGACCACGAATGATCCTCTGCCTGGTGACAGACCGGCGGCGGTTAGGCGCGACCCAAGGCGAGCCCGCCGGCCGATGGCCTGAACTGGTGATCGCGCAGGCCCGTGGCGCCGCGGCCGGCCGCGTCGATTTGATTCAGGTGCGCGAACCGGACCTTGAAGGCGGCGCCCTCGCGGAACTCGTACGCGGCGTCCTCACCGCAGTACGGGGCACGAAGACCCGCGTGATCGTGAACGACCGCCTCGACGTGGCACTGGCCACCGGCGCGCATGGGGTCCACTTGCGCGAGGGGTCTGTCGACGTCAGCGCGGTGCGGCGGCTTGCGCCGGCGCTCTGCTGCGGCGCATCGGTCCACGACGTCGAGGGCGTGCGGCGCCGGGCCGGCGCGTCGTATCTGATCGCCGGCACGGTCTTGCGCACCGTTTCCAAGGCGCCGGACCGATTGCTCGGGTGGGAAGGGCTGGCGGCGGTGTCAGCCGCCGCGGCGTCAACCCCGGTCCTCGGGATCGGTGGCCTTGGTGTTGGGGAGATGGCCGCCCTCGTGGCCAGCGGCGCCGCCGGCCTGGCAGCGATCGGGGCCTTTATTCCTTCCGGGCCAGACGACCTAAGCGCTTTCGTGCAAAAACGCGCCGAAAATCTGCGATTGGCGTTTGACTCCGCCCCCGGCGTTACCTAAGATGAAATTACTGCCCCCCTGAAAGACAGGCAGTTCTGGCAATTACCCAACTCGATCGGTTTGCAGCCTTGGCAAGTCAACGACCGCAGGATCCCGGCTCGCATCTGACGCTCGCTCGCGAAGCGAAGGGCGTGTCGCTGAAGCACGTCGCCGAAGCGACGAAGCTGTCGGTGCGCGTGATCGAAGCGCTCGAGAGCGGCCGCCTGGCCGCCCTGCCTTCAGGGATTTATCGCCGATCGATCATTCGCGCCGTCGCGTGCGAAGTGGGCCTCAACCCCGAACAGATCCTGAACGAGTTCGTCAGCGCGTATCCCGAGGCGTTGCCCGCGCCCGAGAGCGCGGCGATGGTGGCCGCAGCCGGCGTGCCGCTGCGATCGTCGCTGCAGCGCCTGATGACGATTGCCGGCGCCATCGTCCCGATCGTGGCCGGCATCACCTACTTCGCCTGGCCGGCGCGCCCAGCGGCGGTCACCGCCACGCGCGCGTACCTCGCAGTCCGCGGCCGACGTGCGGCGCCGCGAGATCGTCCCGGCCGGCGGATTCGCGGACGCCGTGCAGACGGCGCGCCCGACCGTGGTGGTCACGCTGACGATTTCCTCGCGGTGCCAGCTGCGGGTGATGGCCGATGGCCGCGAAATGCTCGCGCGCATGGTCGAGCCCGGCGAGATGATTCCGGTGAACCTCGCGGACGAACTGTTCCTTTCCGGTGATAACGCCTCCGCCGTGCAGTTCAGCATCAACGGCCAGGCTGGACGGGCCCTGGGCGCCTCCGGCGCGGCGCTCGCGGTGCGCATCGGCCGCGACGACTACGACGCCTTCCTGGTTCGACACTGATGGACGCAGGCCTCCGGACGCCCTTGCTGGATTTCTTCCGGCGCGGCGAAGTCGCGCGCGACGTGCGCCTGATGGCTGCGCAGGGCGCGATCGCGCCGCGGCCCCTCGAGCAGATGGGCCTCCTGATGATCCTGTCCTCGGACGCCGATACGGAAATCCGCCAGACGGCGGAGGCCACGCTGGCCATGCTCCCGGCGGGCCTCATCGCCGGCTTCATTGCGCGGGCCGACGTGCCGACCGAACTGCGCTCGTTCTTCGTGGCGCGTGGGATCGAGCCGGCGGCCGTCCCCTCGCCGGACTCCGACTTCGAAGAGCCGCTCGTGGACGCCGGTGCCGGGGCCGGGGACTTCGAGCAGGGCAAGGACGAGGACGCCCAGACCTTCACGCAGCGGCTGGCGAACATGACGGTCCCCGAAAAGGTGAAGTGCGCGATGAAAGGGACGCGTGAAATGCGCGCGATCCTGATTCGCGATCCGAACCGCATGGTCGCCGCGGCCGTGCTCAGCTGCCCCAAGGTCAACGAGGCCGAGGTGGAGGCGTTTGCCAAGATGGGCAACGTGTCGGAGGATATCCTCCGATCGATCGCGATGACGCGCGCGTGGACGAAGAACTACGGCGTGACGCTGGGGCTGGTCAAGAATTCGAAGACGCCGTTGGCGATGAGTCTGAACCTGCTGCAGCGGCTCAACGACCGCGACGTGCGGATGCTGTCGACCGACCGGAACGTGCCGGAGGCTTTGCGGCTCGCGGCCCGGAAGAAACTGACCCAGGTGAAGCACTAGCCCACTCCGACCGCATCTGCGACAGGCCGTCCATGTAGACGGCCACGCGCTCCCGCTCTTCCTCGGTGGGCAGCGTCTTCAGCAACTCGATGGCCCGCGCGACGTCCTTGGTGATCGACGCCCGCGTCGCCTTATTGTGCAATTGAGTCTTCTTGAATGGCAGTAGAAATGTACTTGAAAGCAATCTTAATTATTAAAAACGGTTGGAATAATGAAACTCAAGTAAGAAAGATTGGTCATAACTTAGTTGAGGCACTTCAGCAATGTATAGCAGTTACGAATAATCAAGATTTAGAAATTATAAGAGAACAATTAAATTTCTTCCCGCCAATAAATGAACGATACAAGGCTAAAGACTGGAAAACATCTGAATTATGTATTGGATATGGTATTGCTCAATTTATTGCAACTACTTTCACTAGAATGTTTTCCGATAGAGATAGTAGAAATCAAATTTTATGGGTAATTTATAAAACGTGACATATCAGAAAAATCAACCCCCTGCAATTGAGGATATAAATATTAAAAAATGGATGTTTTTAGAATATGAAGATATTAACGATACTTTGAATTTAACTTCTGTTTCTTGTCAAATTTCTCTGGCTGATATTTATGAAAAAATAGACTTTACGAGTGCAGGATCATAATTATTTGTCTGAAGTGCAGATATTATGCAGGATTTAAGGATTAACAGGATGTTGTTTGAAATTATCGTGTTTTGATTTTCGATTGTCCATCTTTATCTGTGTTTATCTGCGTTTATCTGCGTTCAATTATTCTTGATATTACTGTTACATTACCATTTTTTTTAACAAACCACTCCAGCACACAGAGGACAAAGAGAAAAAACATCAGTTATCTTTTGGTCATTTGCACGCAGGAAATTAATTATGTTTAGAAGTCGGGGATATTTGACCACAAACTAAAATCCTGTAAATCCTTAAATCCTGGATATCCTGATTCTGACAATACCTGAGATAAGATGAAAAGAGATAGACTCAGCATCTAAAATATCAAAGCCCGATTGATACCAAAAGTATGAATTCAAACTTTCATATTTGGACGCTGACACCTACAGATGTCTACAAAACACTAACAACAACTCCCCAAGGTATCAGCGAGGCAGAAGCAGAAATTCGATTAAAACAATTGGGTTTTAACGAACTTCCCGAACCGCCAAACCGCCCGTTAATTTTGCGTTTCTCGACCAATTAACCCATTTTATGGCCTTTTTGTTGTGGGTTGCGGGTATTCGCTTTTATTTCCGAAGCGCCAGAATTAGGTTGGGCAATTTGGGCAGTAATTTGGATTAATGCTATCTTTAGTTTTTCTCAGGAATTTCAAGCAGAAAAAGCCTTATCAGCCCTGAAAAAAATCTTACCTTCCCAAGCCAAAGTTTATCGAGATGGGAAATTATCTGTTATTCTGCCCGTGAATTTAGTTGCGGCGATGTCATGCAATTAGAAGAAGGTGATCGAATCTCCGCAGATGCCAGAATTATTGAAAGTCAATCCTTATATGTAGATGTCTCCGTACTCACAGGAGAATCTTTGCCCGTTCCCCGCATTAGCGAACCTGTGACCGCCGCAAATATCCATGCTTCGGAAGCTAGTAACTTAGTATTTGCAGGTTCTACCGTGACCACCAGCTCGGGGACTCGCGGTAGTCTATGCCACAGGCACTCATACAGAATTTGGTCAAGTAGCCCGTCTCACAGCCCATGTGAAGCGGGAAGCCAGCGCTTTTAGAAGTGCAGATTTCAAGGGTGGTTCACATCATTACCATCATTGCTTTGAGTATGGGCGTGGTGATATTTTTACTGACTAAGTTGCTGGGTAGGAATGCAACTCAAAGAAAGTTTCATTTTTGCCATTGGCATTATTGTGGTCTTTTGTTCCCGAAGGCTTATTACCTACTGTGAGTGCTAGCCTTAGCTATTGGTGTCAAG
>CAWIWS010000022.1:0-513242 GCA_963839865.1 uncultured Acidobacteriota bacterium | reverse complement strand
CAGGGCCCGGGCGCGCGGCCGCAGGGCGCGGGCACGCCGGGGTCGACGTTCAACCGCCCCACCGACGTTGCATGGGACAAGGCCGGCAACATCTACATCACGGACGGGCTCGGCGCGAACAACCGCGTCGCCAAGTTCGACAAAGACGGCAAGTTCCTCAAGCAGTGGGGAGCGACCGGCGAGGAGCCGGGCCAGTTCCGCGGCGTCAAGTCGCTCGCCATCGACGCGCAGGGCAACGTCTACGTCGCCGACCTCGGCAACAAGCGTATCCAGGTGTTCGACGCCGAAGGGACGTTCAAGTCGCAGTTCGGCAACATCGGCACGCCCGCTCACGATGTGCATGACCCGCGGTGCCACGCAGTATCTCTACATCTCCCACGTCGGCGACGACAGCGGCATGGACGATGCGACGATCTACAAGGTGCAGCTGGACGGCAAGGTCGTCGGCAAGTTCGGCTCGGCCGGCAAGCTGCCGAAGGAGTTCGGCCTGGCCAACTCGATCGACTGCCGCAACGAGAACGACTTGCTCGTCGGCGAGATGACGAACTGGCGGGTTCAGAAGGTCACGCTGAAATAAGTTCAAAGTTCAAAAAATGGAAAGGGCGGCCGGGGTGAGATACCCGAGCCGCCCTTCTCTATTTGCTCTTTGTTATTCGTTATTTCAATTTCTCAGTAGCGGTAGTGCGCCGACTTGTACGGCCCTTCCACCGGCACGCCGATGTAGTCGGCCTGGTCCTTCGACAAGCGTCGTCAGCTTCACGCCGAGCTTGCCGAGGTGCAGGCGGGCGACCTCTTCGTCCAGCTTCTTCGGCAGGATGTAGACGCGCTTGGCGTCGTAGGTGCTGCCCGACAGCGTCGGCTGGCCCGTGCTGGCCAGGTGCAGGTCGAGCTGCGCGAGCACCTGGTTGGTGAACGACGAGGACATCACGAACGAGGGATGGCCGGTGGCGCAGCCCAGGTTCAGGAGACGGCCCTCGGCGAGGACCAGGATGCTGTGCGCGGGGCGCTTGCCCTCGGCCGGGAACACCCACTCGTCGTACTGCGGCTTGATCTCGATGCGCTTGGCGCCGCTCTTGGCGAGGCCGGCCATGTCGATCTCGTTGTCGAAGTGGCCGATGTTGCCGATGATGGCCTTGTCCTTCATCCGCTTCATCAGGTCCACGGTCAGGATGTTCTTGTTGCCGGTGGCGGTGATGAAGACGTCGGCGGTCTCGACGACGTCCTCGATCGTCGTGACCTGGTAGCCTTCCATCGCCGCCTGCAGCGCGCAGATCGGGTCGATCTCGGTGACGATCACGCGGCAGCCCTGGCCCTTGAGCGCCTGGGCGCAGCCCTTGCCCACGTCGCCGTAGCCGAACACGACGGCGACCTTCGCCGACAGCATCACGTCGCTGGCGCGGTTGAGACCGTCGATGAGCGAGTGGCGGCAGCCGTAGAGGTTGTCGAACTTGCTCTTGGTGGCCGAGTCGTTGACGTTGATGGCCGGGAACAGCAGCGTGTTGGCCGCGGTCATCTCGTAGAGGCGGTGCACGCCGGTGGTCGTCTCTTCGCTGACGCCCTTGATGCCGAGCGCGATCTTCGACCACGTGCCCGGGCGCGCCTTCAGCTCACGGCGCAGCGTGTCCAGGATGACGCCCCACTCCTCGGGATCCTTGTCGGGGTTGAACGCCGGCACCGCGCCCGCCTTCTCGTACTCCAGCGCCTTGTGCACGAACAGCGTCGCGTCGCCGCCGTCGTCCAGGATCATCGTCGGGCCGCTGCCATCGGGCCACACGAGCGCCTCGACCGTGCACCACCAGTATTCGGCCAGCGTCTCGCCCTTCCAGGCGAACACGGGCGTGCCCTTCGGGCTGGCGGGCGTGCCGCCCGTCTCGGGCCGGCCCACGGCGATCGCCGCGGCGGCGCTGTCCTGCGTCGAGAAGATGTTGCAGCTGACCCAGCGGACGTCGGCGCCGAGCGCCGTCAGCGTCTCGATGAGCACCGCGGTCTGCACCGTCATGTGCAGCGAGCCCATGATCTTCGCGCCGGCCAGCGGCTTCTGGCCCGCGTAGCGCGCGCGCAGGGCCATCAGCCCGGGCATTTCGTGCTCGGCGAGACGGATTTCGTTGCGGCCGAACTCGGCCAGGCCGAGGTCCTTCACCTTGAACGGCTCGCGGCCCGCCGCCTTGGCGGCCTCGAACGGATGCTGACTCACTGCTGTTGCCATCACTCTCTCCTTGTTTGATTCCGACGTTTGTTCTTCGTTATTTGTTATTTGCTTATTTTCCAGTTTGATCGCCGTCGCGACGAACAAGTTCGGCCCCTTCGCGGCGTCGTCGGTGGGCAGTGGCGTCACGGTGGCGCGATCGAAGCCCGCGGCTTCCAGGTACTTCTTGATCGTCTTCTCGGAGAACCCGAGCCACACGTGGCCCATCTGCTGCTGGTACTCGGCGCGATCGTGCGGCAGCATGTCGACGAGCAGCACGCGTCCGCCCGGCTTGAGCACGCGGCTCACCTCGGCCAGCGCGCGGCCCGGATCGGGCACGTGGTGCAGCACGAGCGCGACGACGGCGACGTCGAGTTGGCCGGCGTCGATGGGCAGGGCCTCGATGTCCCCGCGGCGCACCTCGACGTGGTGCGCGCCCTTCAGGCGGCGGCGGGCCGCCTGCACCATGTCGCTCGAGCCATCGACCGCGATGACCTTGGCCACGTGCGGCGCGAGCAGTTCTGCTGACCTGGCCGGTGCCGCAGCCGAGGTCGCCCACGACGAGCGTGGGGTCGAGCAGCGCGAGCAGCGCGTGAAGATGGAAGCGGTCCCCAAACAGCTCCTCGCGCAGGTGGTCCCACTGTCCCGAGGCCGACGCGAAGAACTCTTCCGACTTCGAGCGCCGGCGTGAGAGGACGCTGTTCAGCCGGCGTTCGTCCTGCTCGGCGCCGTTGGTGCCGGAGACCTGCTCGCGGATAAGCGGCCAGAGGCGCTGGGCGCCGGGGTCGAGGTCTTCGAGGACCATGCCGTAGAACCGGCTGGTCCCATCCCGCCGCGACACCACCCACCCATCGTCGGCGAGGGTCTTGAGGTGACGGCTGACGGTGGACTGGGGCAACTGCAGCACCGAGCAGATCTCGCTGACGGTGAGCTCGTGCCGTTCGAGCGGCAGGAGCATCCGGCAGCGGATGGGGTCGGCCAGGGCGGCCATGTGGTCGAGGATCGGTGCGGCGGTCACATTCATCCGTATATCCGGATGAAAGGAATCATACCGGGCCCTCCGGATGCTGTCAAGCCGGGGGGGGTGGGGGACTGGCACCGTGACGTCGAAATCCGTGCATCTTCTGCCAGGTCTTCCACAGGCCTCGTCTGGCCCACGGCTTGCTAAGGCTTGGGTTGGAGGGAAAACCGGGAATGCCCAGACCAAGGCGCTACGCGCCGCCAGGCGCGATCCTGCACGTCGTGAACCGCGGTAACGAAAAGCGAACGCTATTCGCGGAAGCAACTGACTACGACGCGTTTCTTGACCTGATGGCGTGGGCCAAAGACTCGTGCCCGATCAATCTCCTGGCCTACTGCCTCATGCCGAACCACTGGCACCTCGTCATTTCACCGGTATCGACCGGCGGGGTCTCGCGGTACGTGCATCGGGTATGTACTACCCACGCCGTGCGTCTGCGGGGCCGAACGGGCACAACCGGCCATGGACACGTGTACCAGCAGCGCTATCACTCATCACTGGTCGATTCGGAGCGTTACTACTACCAAGTGCTTCGGTACGTCGAGGCCAACGCCATGAGAGCGGGCCTCGTCGAGCGGGCTGGCAACTGGCGATGGTCCAGCTTGAGGGAACGAACCGGCTTCCCAAGGGGCCTACTTGATCCCAGCCCGCTTCCATTGCCCACTGATTGGGCCGCGGTTGTTGAAGTGGCCCAGCGCTCCGAAATGTTGGCGGTCATCCGAACGGCTCAGCGTTCCGCAACGATTCGCTAGCCCCCTGTGGACTCGTTGGCAGAAACTGCCGCACATTCGATGTCACGGTGCCAGTCCCCTCCCCCAACCTTTTGAACGTCTCCGACGTCTATGTGCTTTGAGCGTATAGTTGCCGGGCACCTATATGGACCGATTTCGAACTGATGCATTTCTCCCGCTGACGCCGGTGGCGTTTGAGATCCTGCTCGCGCTGGCCGACGGCGAGCGTCATGGCTACAGCATCCTGCAGGAAGTCGAGACGCGCACCGGCGGCGCCGTGGCCCTCCACGCGGGCACCCTGTATCGCGCGCTGGCGCGGCTTCTCGAAAGCGCCCTCATCGAGGAGCTCGACGCGCCGCCCGACCGCGCCGATGACGATGAACGGCGGCGGTACCTACCGGCTGAGCGACCGCGGCATCGCGGTGGCGCGAGCCGAAGCGGCGCGCCTGGAGAGCCAGGTCTCGGCGGCGCGCGCGCGCCGCCTCCTCAAGGGAGCCCGCGCGTGAAGCCGCGCAGCGGCGGACGGCTGAGGTCCTTCCTGTTCAGCCTGGCGCTGCTCGCCTACCCCCGCGCGTTCCGCCGCCACTTCGGCGCCGAGATGCGCGCCGACTTCAAACGCGCGCCCTCGCTCCGAACCGTCGTCGCGCTGGTCCCCAACGGACTCGCCGAACGCATGGCCGCGATCGCCCGCTGGTCCTTCTGGCCCGGCCATCAACCGCACATGTACGAACCCACACGGAGCCGAACCATGGTCCTGGGACACCATCCGGTCCGACGTCCGCCACACGCTGCGCCTCGCGCGCAAGTCCCCGGCTCCAACGCGCTGGCGGTGCTCGCCCTCGCGCTCGGCATCGGCGCCAACAGCGCCATCTTCACGGTGGTCTACAGCGTGTTGCTGCGCCCGCTCCCCTATAGCGATCCCGCGCGACTCGTCATGGTGTGGAGCCACAACACCAGGGAAGACAAGCCCAACAACCCGATCTCCCCCGCCGACTTCGCGGACCTGCGCGACCAGAGCAAGTCCCTCGTCACGCTCGAGGGCTACTTCTCCTTCATGACCAGCAGCAAGCTCACGGTCGATGGCCAGGCGGAGATCGCGGTGACCAACGCGGTGACCCCTGGTCTCTTCACGATGATGGGCCGTGCCGCCGCGCTCGGCCGCGCCCTCACGCCGGACGAGCCCGATGGGCACCTGGTATTGAGCGATGGGTTCTGGCGCCGGCGCTTCGGCGCCGACCGGGGCATCATCGGCCGCGCCGTGACGGTCGACGACCAGCCCTTCACGATCGTCGGCGTCATGCCGCCGGACTTCATCTTTCCCTACAAGGGCATGCTCGGGCCCAGCGGCTTCACGCGCTCGCTGAACGCCGACTTCTGGGTGCCGCTGCAATTCACCGGCCCGCAGTTCGTCAGCCCATCGGGACAACTCGTCCGCACGGTCCATTTCCTCGCCGCGGTCGGACGCCTGCAGCCGGGCGTCTCGGTGGAACAGGCGCGCGCGGGCCTCGCCACCGTCGCCTCACAACTCGAGCAGTCGTACCCGGATTCCAACAGGGGCTGGACGACGACCGTGATCCCCCTCCATGAGCAAGTGGTGGGCGAAGTACGGCCGGCCCTGTTGATGTTGATCGGCGGCGTCGCGCTCGTCCTCCTGATGGCGTGCGTGAACGTCGCCAACCTCGTGCTCGCGCGCAGCGTGTCGCGCCAGAAGGAACTGGCCGTGCGCGCCGCCCTCGGCGCCAGCCGCGGACGCCTCGCGGCCCAGGCGCTCACCGAGAGCCTGCTGCTCGCGCTCGGCGGCGCCACGCTGGGCCTCGTGGCGGTCACGTGGGGCGTGCAGGCCCTGGTGGCACTCGCGCCAGCGAACCTCCCCCGCCTCCAGGAGGTCTCCCCGGACCTCACCGTCCTTGGCGTCACGCTGCTCGTCGCCATCGCCACGGGCACCCTCGTCGGGATCGTCCCCGCGCTCGTCGCGGGCCGCGCCGACGTGCACCACGCGTTGCAAGACGCCAGCCGCGGCATGGTGGGGTCGGCGCTCCCGCCGCCGCATGCGCTCGGTCCTCGTGGTCGTGGAAGTGGGCCTCGCCGTCGTCCTCACCGTGGGCGCGGGATTGCTGCTCCGCAGTTTCGACAAGCTGCTCGGCGTCGACGCCGGATTCCGGTCCGCCAACCTCCTCACGCTGCAGATGAACATCCCTTCACGGCTCGCCACGCCCGACGCCAGGCGCGCGTTCTACGCCACTTTCTTCGAGCGTCTGGAAGCGATTCCCGGCGTCGTGTCGGTCGGTGGCACGACCCGCATTCCGCTGGGCTCGACCAACGTGTCGACGACGGTGGAAGTCGAGGGCCGCGCCACCGCGCCGAACGATCGGCCGGAAGTGGAATTCCGCCGCGCGATGCACAACTACTTCACCGCCATGGGCATTCCGCTGCTCAGGGGACGGATCTTCACCGTAGAGGACGGGCCAACGGCTCCCCCCGTCGCCGTCATCAACCAGTCGATGGCCCGGCGCGTATTCGCCGACGCGGATCCCGTGGGCCGGCACCTGCGCCTGGGGCCCAATCCCTCGGGCCCGTGGACGACGATCATCGGCGTCATCGGTGATGTGCATCACAGCAGCCTCGAGGCCGAGCCCGCGCCGGAGCTCTACATCAACTACCTGCAGAACCCGCCGGTCTCGCCGTTCATCGCCTTGCAGACCAGCGGCGACCCGGCGGCCCTGGCGGAACTCGTCCGCGCAGAAGCCCGCGCGCTCGACCCCACGCTCACGCTGTACGACATCCGCACCATGGAACAAATCCGCGCAGAGTCACTGTCGGAACGCCGCTTCCTGCTGTTGCTGATTGGGGTCTTCGGCGCCCTCGCGCTCGCGCTTGCGAGCGTCGGGGTCTACGGCGTCATGTCCCTCGTCGTCTCCGAGCGCACGCAGGAAGTGGGCGTCCGCCTCGCGCTCGGCGCCGAGCCGTCGGAAGTCGCTCGGGATGATCGTGCGGTACGCCGTCCGGCTGTCTATGTTCGGCGTGCTGGCGGGCCTCGCCGTCGCGGCCGCCCTCGCGCCGCTGCTGTCGAGCCAGCTGTTTGGCGTGAGCCCGATCGACCCGATCACGTTCGCGGCGGTTCCCCTGCTGCTGGTGCTCGTGGCCACGTTGGCGGCGTTGCTGCCCGCGCGCCGCGCGATGCGGGTGGATCCGATTACGGCGTTGCGATACGAGTGAGGGTCCGGCTAAAGCCGGACGCCACCCACACGCGGGGTCCGGCTAAAGCCGGGCACCACCCGAACGTAGCGTCCGGCTTCAGCCGGACACCATAGCTGCCGAGGGGTCGTAGCGTGCGGCTTTAGCCGGACTACCCCAACTCCGCTTCCAGCTTGCTCACGAGCCCATCGAGCTGCGCGACGACGGCGCGCACGGTGTCGGGCTGGCTGAGATCGACGCCCGCGTTCTTGAGCAGCGTCATCGGGTGATCGGAACCACCGGCACGCAGCAGGTCGAGGTACCGCGCCACCGCCGTGGCCCGCGCCGCCGGGTCGGCGTCGCGGATCTCCTCCATCAACTTGGCCGTTGACGCGAAGCAGGTGGCGTACTGATACACGTAGTACGGCGACTGGAAGAAGTGCGGGATGCGCGCCCACGTGTGCTTCGATCGTTCGTCATGCGTCAGCGCGTCGCCCCAGTATTCCTTCAGCAGCCGATCGTAGACCCCGCTGAGCACCTCCGACGTGACAGGCTGATCCTGCTCCACCAGCCGGTGCGCCTCGAGTTCGAAGTCGGCGAACAGCACCTGGTTGTAGAACGTCCCGACGATGCCGTCGATGGCGTGCTGGAGGAGGACGATGCGCTCTTCGCGCGTCGTCGCCCGGCCGAGCATGAGGTCGAGCAGCAGCGCCTCGTTGAGGGTGGACGGCACCTCGGCGACGAAGATCGTGTAGCCGGCATACACGAACGGCTGGGTCTCGTGCGAGAGCAGCGTGTGCATCGAGTGCCCCAGCTCGTGCGCCAGCGTGAACACCGCGTCGAGCGTGTCGTTGTAGTTCATCAGCATGTACGGGTTGGCGCCGTACACGGGCGCCGAGTACGCGCCGCTCCGCTTGCCCTGGTTCTCGTAGACGTCGATCCAGCGCTCCGCGAACGCCTGGCGCACGCGCTGCTGGTAGGCTTCGCCGAGGGGGGCCACCGCCTCGACGATCCAGTCCAGCACCAGCTCATACGGGTACTGCTTGTCGAACTCCACGAGCGGGATGAACGCGTCGTAGACGTGATACTCGGACAACCCGAGCGCGCGCTTGCGCAGCTGATGGTACCGGCGGAACGGACCTGCGCCGGTCTTCGTCTCCCGAATCAGGTTCTCGACCACGCTCGTGGGGATCGCGTTGCCGAACAGGGCGGCATCCAGCGTGGACGCGTACCCGCGGGCCCGCGCCTCGAACCAGTCCCGCTGCATCACGCCGTTGTAAATCGTCGCGTAGGTATTGAGCGTGGACGTATAGGTGTCGTAGAGCGCCTCGTACGCGGCGCGGCGGTCGGCCTGCGCGTGGCAGGTCGCGAGGAGCTTTCGATACTGCCCGTAGCTCACCTGCGTCGTTTCGCCCGTGGAGAGCGTGATGGTCGGAAACCGCGCGTCGGCGGTCGACAGCGCCGCATACGTGTCGTGCGGCACGGCGCCAGCCGGCCCGAGAGCGACAATAGCTGCTCGCCCTGCTCGTTGAGCACGTGCTTCTGCTGGCGGAACAGCTTCTCCAGCGCAAACCGGTACACGGCCAGATCGGCGGACGCGTCCATCCACGCGCGCACGGTGTCGAGCGGCAGGCGCAGGACCTCGGGGTTGAACCACGACGTGGCCTGCTGCCATCGCGCGATCAGCAACTGGACGCGCTGGCGCTTCGCGTTCATCGCGTTGTTGCGCTGGTCCTCGTCGTATTGGAGGGACGGGTAGTACCACACGCGGTACGTCAGCTGTTCGAGCTGGTCGGCGTCCTTGAGCGCGCGCAACAGCCGGTCTGGCCCCTGCGCCAGCGTGCCTTCGTACGCTTTATATGCCTCGATGCCCCGCTCGAGCGAGGAGAACGCACCCTCCCACGCCTCCCAACTGGGGAAGATCGAGCTGAGGTCCCAGGTGTAGCGGGGGTCTAGCGACTCGCGGGCGGGAACGACCGTAGGCGCGGGAGCGACAGGCGAAGACATCCGTAAATCATAGCAATTTGACGAGATGCGTGAGCGCCGGATCGATGCGCTGCACCAGCCGCGGCCGCGCGAGGGCCTGGGCCAGGGCGGACGGCAACGGCACCGCGTGGCCAATGACCGGCTCGACCACCTCGCGGAATTTCGCGGGGTGGGCGGTGGCCAGGAACAGGCGCACCGGTGCGGAGGCGCGCGGGAGCGAAGCGGCGTCGGTGACCGCTCCCAGGTACCCAATCGCGGTGTGCGGGTCGGCGACGTAGCCGAACCGGTCGTACAACTCCCGGATACCGCGCTTCACGTCTTCATCTGTATGGACGTTGGCCGTGATCATCGCGCGCATGGCATCGATGTCGCCCCCAAAGAGCCACTGGAGGCGCTCGAGGTTGCTCGGGTTCCCCACGTCCATCGCATTGGCGAGCGTGGAGACCGAGGGGCGCGGCTCGACGCGGCCCGTCCGCAAGTAACGCGGGACGGTGTCGTTCACCGTCGTCGCCGCGATGAAGCGCTCGATGGGCGCGCCCATCCGCCACGCCATCACGCCGGCCGCGAGGTTGCCAAAGTTGCCGCTCGGCACCGACACCACCACGCCCGCGCCCTCTGGCGCCTGCAGCGCCGCGTACGCGTAGTAGAACATCTGCGGCAGGAGGCGCCCGAGGCTGATCGAGTTGGCCGAGGTCAGCCGCAGGCGCGCGGCAAGGGCGCGATCGGCGAAGGCGTCTTTCGCGAGCCGCTGACAATCGTCGAAGGAGCCCGCCACCGCAACGGCCGTGACGTTGCCGCCGAGCGTCGTGAATTGCGCCTCCTGGACCGCCGTCACCTGCCCTTCCGGATACAGCACGACGACGCGCGTGCCGGGCACGCCGAAGAACGCCTGCGCCACCGCGCTTCCGGTGTCTCCGGAGGTGGCCACCAGAATGGTCAGCGGCTCCGACGCGTCCGCGGTTCACGTGCGACATCAGCCGCGCGAGCGTGCGCGCGCCGACATCCTTGAACGCGAACGTGGGGCCGTGGAAGAGTTCCACCGACCGCAGGTGTTCTTCGAGCGCGACGATCGGGATGGGGAAATCGAGCGCGTCGCGAATCAGGGCGTCGAGCGCCGGCGCAGCGAGCTCCCCGCCAACCAGCGCGGAGGCCATCGCCACCGAAACGTCCTGGAACGAACGACCGCGCAAGGCCGACCACCAATCGGCCGACTGCCGCTCGATGCGCTCAGGGACGTAGAGGCCGCCATCCGGCGCCAGGCCGGCCATCACGGCCGCGGAGAACGAGACAGGCGGCGCGCCGCCGCGCGTGCTGATGCAAATCACCGGCTCACCACCCGCGCGCCCTGCGTACCGACCTTCGACACCCAGAGGTCCGCGCCGACGTCGCTGGCCTCGCCGAAGGCGCGTTGCATCGCCTCCCCGGCCGCCCTCGCGTCTTCAAGCGACGCGGCGAGCGCAAATACCGATGGCCCCGAGCCCGACAGGCTGCAGCCGAGCGCGCCCGCGGCCAGGGCCGCGGCCTTCACCCCGTAGAAGCCGGGCACCAACACGGCGCGCTTGGGCTCGGCCACCACATCTTCAAGCGACCGTGAGAGCAGCGCGAGATCGTTGGTGAACAGCGACGCCACCAGGCCGCCAAGGTTTCCCCACTGCTGGACCGCGGCTTTGAGCGGCACGGTATCTCCAAGGAGCGCGCGTGACGCCCCGGTCTGCACTTCGACACGCGGGTGCAGCACCGCGCAGGCGAGGCCCGCCGGCACCGGCAACCGAACGATGTCGGGCGGCTGGGCGCTGCGGGCCAGGACGAACCCGCCGTACAGCGACGGCGCCACGTTGTCGGGATGCGCCGCGCCGCAGCCCACCTGCTCACCGGCCATCGCGCACGCGAGCAGCACCTCGAGCGGCGCCGGACGGCCCAGCAACTCGTTGGTGGCGACGACGGCGGCCACCGCGCTGGCGCCGCTGCTTCCCACGCCGCTGGCGAGGGGCAGCCCTTTGTGGATGGTGAGTCGGACGCCGCGGATCGTCTCGAGCCGCTGCAGCAGGGCCATGGCGGCAGCCCCCGCCGTATTCCTGCGGGGGTCGAGGGGCAGCCGGCCGCCATCACCATGAACGGCGACGATTTCCACGCCCGCCTCGTCCCGGGGAGCGGCGACCACGACGTCGCCCGGCTCGTCCAGGGCGAAGCCGAGCACGTCGAATCCACACGCCACATTGGAGACGGTGGCCGGGGCGTAGGCGGCAATCACGAGGCTTTCACCGGGATGGGCTGACCATCGGCGCCGACGGCGACCAGGATGACCTCGGCCTCCGTCACCATGACCTGCTCGCCCTGGCCGGCGCCCCACCGCTCCGCCTCGACGCGCACCTTGACGGTGATCGACGTCCGCCCGACCCGTATCGTCTCGGTGAAGAAGTTCACCAGGTCCCCCACGAAGACCGGGGCGTGGAACTCCACCTCGCGCATCGCCTTGGTGACGTAGCGGTGCGGCGCGGTCTTGCGCGCCTCGACGGCGGACGCCAGGTCGATGTGGGAGAGGATCACGCCGCCAAAGATGGTGCCGAGCGCGTTGGTGTCTTTGGGCAGCAGCAGCACCTTGATTGCGGGGACGCGTTCGGCCATCCCCACAGCTTAACGAACCTGCTGCAGATTTTTCTCACACGAGCCGAAAAAAAGCCGCCGGCTTCGTTTATTCTGTGGACTCCACGATGAACACAATTGCAGGCGGACGCCTGAGTGCGGGCACCAGCCCCGGGACCTCGCCTTGGTCAGCGACCGAGGCCGCCGAGTTGTATGACGTGCCCCGCTGGGGGCAGGGCTACTTCTCGATCAACGAACAGGGCGACCTGCAAGTTCATCCCACGAAGGAGCCCGGGCGCGGCGTCGATCTCAAGCGCCTCGTGGATCGCCTGCAGTTGCGCGGCCTGGCCGTGCCGATCCTCCTCCGCTTCACCGACATCCTGAAGCACCGCCTCGGGGAGATTCACTCCGCCTTCCAGAGCGCCATCGGCCAGAACCAGTACCAGGGCAAGTACGTCTGCGTCTTCCCCATCAAGGTGAACCAGCAGCGCCAGGTCGTCGAGGAAGTCCTCAACTTCGGCGCGCAGTACGGCTTCGGCCTCGAGGCCGGCAGCAAGCCGGAGCTGCTGGCGGTGGCCGCGCTCGCCAACAACGAAACGCCCATCATCTGCAACGGCTTCAAGGACTACGAGTTCATCGAGATGGCGATGCTGGCCCAGAAGATGGGCCGCCAGATCATCCCGGTGGTCGAGAAGTACACCGAGCTCGAGCTGATCCTCGAATACGCGGAGAAGATCGGGGTGCGCCCGAATATCGGGATGCGCGTCAAGCTGGCCGCGCGCGGTTCGGGCCGCTGGCAGTCGTCCGGCGGCTACCGCTCGAAGTTCGGCCTCACCGTCACGGAAGTGCTGCGCGGGTTCGAGGAGTTGAAGTCGCGGGGGATGGAGGACTGCTTCAAGCTGCTCCACTTCCACCTGGGCAGCCAGATCACGCACATCCGCATCATCAAGGCGGCGCTCAACGAGGCCGCGCGGGTGTACTGCGAGCTGGCCAAGCAAGGCGCCGGCCTCGAAATCCTGGACGTCGGCGGCGGCCTGGGCGTGGACTACGACGGCTCGCAGACCAACTTCGAGTCGTCCATGAACTACACGCTGCAGGAATACGCGAACGATGTCGTCTATCACATCCAGACGGTGTGCGACGAGGCGGGCGTGAAGCACCCGACGATCGTGTCGGAGAGCGGCCGCGCCATTTCTGCGTACCACAGCATGCTGATCTTCAACGTGCTCGGGACCTCAGGCTTCGGCGAGGAGAAGATCCCGACCGAGGTGAAGGAGGAGTTCGAGCAGCCAGTGGTGGACCTCATCGAGGCCTTCCACGGCGTCACGCAGCGCAACGCGCTCGAGACCTATCACGATGCGCAGCAGGCGCTCGACATGGCGATGAACCTGTTCAGCGGCGGCTACCTGTCGCTCGAGCAGCGCTCGCACGCCGAGAACCTGTTCTGGGCCATCTGCGAGAAGATCCAGAAGCTCTGCCAGGGGCAGCCCGACGTCCCCGAGGACCTGCAGGCACTCGAGGAGATGCTGTCGGACACCTATTTCTGCAACTTCTCGCTGTTCCAGTCGATCCCCGACAGCTGGGCGATCAAGCAGCTGTTTCCCGTGATGCCGATCCACCGGCTCACCGAACGGCCGCTGAACCACGCGGTGATCGGCGATATCACCTGCGACTCGGACGGCAAGCTGGATCAGTTCATTGATCGGCGCGACGTCAAGAAGACGATCCTCCTGCACCAGTTCAACGGGGAGCCGTATTACCTCGGCGTGTTCCTCGTGGGCGCCTACCAGGAAATCCTCGGCGACCTCCACAACCTGCTGGGTGACACCCACGCCGTGCACGTCTCGCTCGGCGAGAACGGCGACGACAGCACCGACGGCGCGCGCGTGGAGCACATCATCAAGGGCGACACGGTGAGCGAGGTCCTGAAGTACGTGGAGTTCGATCCCGAGATGCTGATGGCGAAGCTGCGCCGCGACGTCGAAGCTGCGGTCAACGCCAACCGGATGGAAGACCCGCAGGCCGGCCGCCTGCTGAAGTTCTACGAAGACGCCTTGATGGGCTACACGTATCTCGAGGATCCGAACGCGGACTAGAAACGCAGGCCGGCGCCGGCGGCGATCCTGAACTCGTTGCCGTAGAACCCATCCGTCGTCATCATCCCGCCGTGCGGCCGCGTGGCCGGACCGGGATACTTGAGGATGCGGTCGCCGACGTCCACGCGGAGAAACAATCGTCCCGACGGGAAGACCTCCAGCCCTCCGCCGATGTCGTAGGCGGTCAGCGTCTCACCAGCAGCCAATGAGCACGACAACTGCGGTGGGTAGATCGCCAGGCAGGCGAAGGGACGCGGCGCCGCCTGTAGATCGAGGCCGCCGACCCGCGCGCGCAGGAACGGCCGGACGGGACCGATCTTGGGCCCGATCGTGACGCCAAAGAAATACTCGGTGCGCCCGGCGCTGAACGCGACCGGGTCGGGATAGTCGCCTGGATAGAAGGTGACTTCACCTTCGAGACCGATGAGGGCGATCGGATTCCATGACAGCCGTCCGCCGTAGCCGGTGTCCGACCCGTCGAACTCGCCCCCGCTGACGGATGCGACCTGGCCGCCGACCTCGAAGTGCTGTGCCCCGGCCACGCCGGGGCACAAGATGACCACTGCTCCAACAATAAAAGTGCTGAGAAGTTTACCCATGCTTCCCAGCATAACCCTTCATTACGGCGACGGCTTGGCGTCGAGGGCGAACGTGAACACGCGGCCCTTCGACGTGCCGGACAGCACCGAGACGTACTGCTTGCCGTCCACCTCGTAGCTGATCGGCGTCGCAACGCCGGGCATCATCTGCGTTTCCCACAGCTTCGTCCCCGTCGCCGGATCCAGCGCCACGAAGTGGCCGTTCGACTCGCCCGCCATGATCAGGCCGCCCGCCATCGACAACGCTCCGCCGCTGGGGTTGAACGGGATGCGCCACCGCGCCTTTTGCGCCAGCGGATCCCACGCCACGAAGAAGCCGCCCGGCGGCGGCATGTCCGGGTCCGGCGGCACCGGCGGCAGCGGAGCGTTGCCCGCGGCGCCCGGCGTGCCGATGCGCGTGCCCGTGTTCCACTGCCCTTCCTTGAAGTCCAGTTTGTCGAGACCGGCAAACGCCATGCTCGTCACCTGACCCGGGTAGTACACGAGGCCGGTGGCGGGGTTGAACGCCATCGGCGGCCAGTGGTGCGCGCCGACGGGCGAGGGCGAGAGCCGCACTGGCGTCAGGCGATAACGCGCCTTCTCCGTTTCCTTCGGACGCCCGGTGGCCATGTCGATGCCCGTCGACCACGACACGTAGGTGTACGCGTCGCCGGAGATCAGCTGGCCCGTGAGCCGGTCGATCACGTAGAAGTAGCCGTTTTTCGGGGCCTGCATGATCACCTTGCGGACACGTCCGGCGATGGTGAGGTCCGCGAGGATCATCGGCTGCGCCGCGTTGTAATCCCAGTTGTCCCCGGGCGTCGTCTGGTAGTGCCACGCGTAGGCGCCCGTGTCCGCATTGAGCGCGACGATCGACGAGAGATACAGGTTGTCGCCGCCGTTGGGGCTGCGAAGCATCTGGTTCCACGGCGAGCCGTTGCCGGTGCCCACGTAGACGAGGTTCGCCTCGGGGTCGTACGCAAGGCCGTCCCACGGATTGCCGCCGCCGCCGTACTTCCACCACTGGCCGTTCCAGGTCTTGGCGGCCTTCGCCATCGCGTCGTTCTCGAACGGCTTCGACGGATCGCCGGGGACGACGAAGAAGCGCCATTTCTGCTCGCCGGTCTTGGCGTCGTACGCGGTGAGGTAGCCGCGGGTGCCGTACTCGCCGCCGCCGTTGCCGATGAGCACATTGCCCTTCACGATACGCGGCGCGCCGGTGATGCTGTAGTCGCTATTCGGCGGCGTCGTCTGGGTGGCCCACGCGACGTGGCCGGTCTCGGCGTCGAGAGCCACGAGGCGGCCGTCGAGCAGGCCCACGTAGACGCGGCCCTGGTAGAGCGCCACGCCGCGGTTCACGGCGCCGCAGCAGAAGCGCGGACCGTCGCCGGCGTATCCGGTCTGCACGAGCGCGGGATCCCAGCGCCACTTCAACTTGCCGGTCCGCACGTCGATCGCGAACACGACGCTCCACGTGGACGTGCCGTAGAGCACGCCATCGAACACGAGCGGGGTCGTCTCGATCTTGCCCTGCGAGCCGACCTCGGTGGACCAGGCCTGCCCGAGGCGGCTCACGTTGGCCGCGGTGATCTGGGTCAGCGGGCTGTGATGGGTTTCGGCGTAGTCGCGCCCGTAGGTGACCCAGTCGCCAGGCGCCGGGTTCTTCAGCGTGGCATCGTCCACGACGCGCGGGGCCTGCTGGCCGTGCAGCGAGGTGACGAGGATCACGGCGCCGGCGGTGGTGAGGGCGAGGGCGCCGAGGCGGCGCAGGGATGCGTTCATGTCGGAATCTCCGTGGCGCATTGTGACACAAGGGCGCCCGGCATTCGCCGGGCGTGGGGGTCGGGGATCATGGCTTCTGGGGCTCGGCCACATTCGTGGCCTCGTGGCGCTCAGGCCCCTTTGTTCTTCTCGTCCCAGGCCTTCGGCTCCCAGCGGCGAGGTTATCGACGCGGTAATTGATCATGCAGGAGGATTGGCTCGGGCTGAACCACTCGCTGTCCTTGTCTGCGACGTGCCAAACGGTCACGCCTCCATCCTCGGCCCTGTCGACCGGCCACCTGAGGATCGCGCCGACAAATGGTTCCAGCGACATGCCCAAGTGTTTCTGATACCACGCGGCCAATGCGGCGCTGTCGCCCTTGCTCTTGAAGAAGACGCCGCCCACTCCGGTAATCCTTGCCATCGGTGCTTGCCTTCAGCCGACTGCTCTGCGGTCTCGGTTGGTGGCGCGGTCGTGGGGAGACACGGCCATCATCCCGCGATGGTCGATACCAGCCACCGGGCGGTGCTCATCCACCAGGAGGTCGTCATGTACGCGTTGGGCAATAGTTCCCACAACAAGATGGCCGGGCCGCCGTAGTGGGTCACCGCGTGCATCCGCCCCAAGGCCCGGTAGTCCCACCAGACCAGCGCCACCACCACTAGACCCGGGCCAGCAACGTGGTCGAGCTGGTAGGGCAGCGCGAAGAGGCGACCAAAAGGCGCAGTCAGCATGGCCACCATTCCCAGCAGCATCAGCCGTTTGTGCACATCCGTGCGCCGTCGCCAGTGGAGTGCGGCTCCGAACAGCAGGGTGTACGCGACGATGTTGCCGACACTGACCGCGAGAAAGGCGAGTTCGTCCGGTGGGGCGCCATAGCGCGCCGCGGAGTTGATCGCCACAAATGGCCCCAGCAGCACGAGCGCGACGTACAACGCGACTCCGAGCACGCCGAGCTTCCGATGCTGCGGCGTGCGGCCTGACGCCACGAGCCATGCTTGCACGACGAACAAGAGGCACCACCCGAAGGCCACTGCCGCATGCAGGTGCACCAGCGGCGTGAACGGCAGCGTGTTTGCGGGCAAGCCGAGTTGCGGCACAAGCAGGTACGTTCGCGAAAAACCCAACACGGTCAGCCCTAGCATCGCCAGCGCCAGACCAGTGAAGAAGCGGTGTTCCTCGGCGCGGCCGCCGGGTGTGAGTTGAGCCATCAGATCGCCGCCCGAGGCGTCCGGTCGAGGATCGCTCCGGCGTGGCTCATGACGCCACATGTGAACCAGACATGTGCGTGGGGCGAACTGGATACGTGCATGCTCGTCGGTCCAAAGCAATCGGTCACCACCGCGACGCCCACCAACTGGGGACCAGCCGCGTAAGGCTGCAAACGGGCGGAAGGTATCACGGCCTCGGGGAATTGCGCCCACAGATTCTTCGCGGCCGTGACCTCACCGCAACCGGAGCGCCGGAGCCTCGCCGGGCTGCCAGAGCCAGATGCTGCTGCTACCGGACGAGTGCTGCGACCAGGGATCGAGGCCGCTCCCTTCCCATCCGTACGGGTCCACGAGCGTCGACCGCCCGGTGTTGGTATGCGTGAACCGCCAGACCTGCAGATGCAGATGCGGCTCGGTGCTGCAGCCCGTATTCCCCGAGAGGCCCACCGTCTGGCCTCGTGTGACCGCCTGACCAGCGCTGACATCGATCCGCGACAGGTGCACGAACACGGAACTGAACTGCTCGCCGTTCGCCGCGGGGTGGCGAATCTCGACGAAGCGCTGATCGGACACGGTCCGCCCCAGCGTCGCGCAGAAGAATGCGGGGTCGGTGCCCGCGTTGATCACCGTACCCTCGGCCATCGCAAGTAGCGGCGTGCCGGTCGGCATTACCCAGTCGTAGCCCTGGTGCGCATCGAGCCGCCCGGTCACGCGCGCATCACAATAGGTCAACTGGTAGCCGTTGCCGCTGTAGTTGCCGAGCGGCAGGTCGTGGTCGAAGTAGTTGGTCAGCAGGAATGCCCCGGTGAATGGGCGGAAGAACATCGGCAGGACGCGGTTGCCCGTGTCCGGCGCCTCACCACACGCGACCGCGCGACCCACCACGCGCCGCAGGCGCACGTCGAGCGAGGTGGCCGCCGTTACGGTGGCCGACGTCGATTGCGTCTCGTAGCCGGACGCCGACACCGTCACCGTGGCCGTTCCGCGGACACCGGAAAAGGAGAACGCGCCGTCGAACCCGGTGGTGCCCTGGGACGTGCTCGTTGCCACGAGTTGAACGCCCGCGCCTGACAGCAGATTGAGGTTGCCGGCATCCCGCACGGTCCCGCTCACCACGAACGTTGGCGGGGCGGGCTGCGCCGTCGGCGTGGGCGCCGTCGGCGTGGTCTTGCCGCAGGCGGCAGGGACGCTATCCGGTCTTCAAAGGCCCGGCGACCTTGTAAGAACTGAGGATGATGCCGGTCGGCATGGCTTTCGTGCTGACAAGCTCAAGTGAGCGCGGCGGCGTCCCTTCCGCAAAGAAGCGCTTGCCCGTGCCCAACAGGACCGGATAGACGACCAGCAGCACTTCATCCGCAAGCCCGTGTTCGAGCAGCGTCGACGTCAGCGTGGAGCTGCCCGAGAGGATCAGGTCCGGGCCGTCCTGCGACTTGATGCGGCGAATGTCCGCGGCGATGTCCGGCCCAAGGCCCTCGAACGGGCCCCATTCAAGACTCTCCGGACGGTGGGTCGCGACATATTTCGTTGCCGCATTGAGGCCGTCCGCCATCGGACTGCTCGGCGCCTTGGGCCAGAAGCCCGACCAGATGTCGTAGGTGCGACGGCCCAGGAGCAGATCGAAACGCTCGCCGTACGCGGCCATGATGACGTCCCGGCCGGCGGGGGTCCGATAGGGCGCGGTCCAGTCGCTGTAGGGAAAGGCGTCGTCATCGGCGGAATGCTGGATGACGCCGTCCAGCGAGATGTGTTCGATGATCTTGAGCGTTCTCATTTGCGTCCTTGTGTTCACGCGCGAAGAGGCCGCGGCGTTTCACACTGCTACACCTCATTGTAGGCTCGCTCAAGGGCCGCGACGTCGAGCTTCACCATCGTCATCATGGCCTCCATCACGGCCTTTACCCTCTTGGGATCCTTGTCGCGAATCAGCTCGATGAATCGCCGCGGGACAATCTGCCAGGAGAGGCCGAACGGATCCTTGATCCAGCCGCACGCGGTCGGCGTCGCACCGGCCTTGACGAGCTTGTCCCAATACTCGTCGACTTCCGCTTGGTCCTCGCAGTCAACATAGAGGGAGAAGCCTTCGGAGAAGGCGAAGTACGTGCCCCCGTTGTAGCCCATGAAGACCTGACCACCGACGACGAACTCGGCGGAGGCGACCGGACCGTCCTTGCCAGTGCGGGCGACGTTCCTGATTTGGGAGTCCGGGAACGTGGCGGTGTAAAACTCCATGGCCGCCTCGAGCTGATCGTTGAACATCAGGAAGGGTGTCACTTTGGTCATCGGAGATGCTCCTTATTTCGGGGGGCGTCGCACTATGACCTGTTCCCCGACGTCGATCGTCAGGAGGTCCTCCGCGCCTTGCAGGGGACCCGCATAGTTCTTGCGGGTTTGCGCAATGACGGCCTCGGAGTTGGGAGCGTGGGAATAGACCGCCAGACGAGGCTTGACCCGTGCGAACACCTCGCCGGCCTGCTCGGCCGTGGTGTGGTGGGCGATGATCAGCTCCGTGACGGCCAGGTTTGTCGAACCGGCCCGCAACGCAACCGGGTCGATCGCCTCGTGAACGAGCACATCGACGCCTGTGGCGAACTTGATCAAGTTGTCGGACACCCGGGTATCGCCGGACAGGGCAACCGACCGGCCGCGATAATCGACCCTGTAACCGAATGCTGGCGTAATCGGCGCGTGATCGACGAGAAATGCGGTGACCTTCACGCCATCCTCGTCGAAAATGACGCCTTCCCTGATGTCGTGACTCTGGATTCTGATGCCTCCCGGCGGGAACTTCTCGTCGACATCGCGGCGCATATGGATGTCGAATGCGAAGGCTTTTTCGAGGGCGCTCATCATGTCGCTGGTGCCGTCTGGTCCCCAGACTTCGAACGGCCCCTTCCTTCCGGCCGCTCCCACCCATCCGGCCAGGAGGAGATCCGGAATCTGAATGACATGGTCCGAATGCAAGTGCGTCAGGAACAGTCGACTGACCGACCCGATCGGGACACCGGCCTCCGTGAGGCGGATGGTCGCACCCCGCCCGCAGTCAAAGAGCAGCCGCTTGCCGCCCGCTTCCACCAGCGTGCTGGCCCCGAACTGCCGCAGGTTGACGGGAGGGCCCACGCCGGTTCCGAGCAGCACGATCCTGAGGCTGTCAGGCGGCACTGCTTGCGCCCCACCCCCGCCAGGCGCTGACTGCGACGCTACCGCAGTGTTGAAGACGGCCACGGCGAGGAGCGCGATGCACGACCCGATGGATATTGCGGCTGAGTGTTTATGCATGCATGCGTCTCTGGCATCTCCGGTCAGTGGTCGCCCGTCGGCCCAACGATCGGCGCGTGAGCCGCGGCGGTCGATTCCGCGGATTGTGCCACAACTCTTGACCGCCGTCGGCTCCACGCGCTTGTTAGGCTGCGAGTTGAGCACGATGCCTAAATATGTCATATTAGACATACGCCGCCATGGCTAGGACCCCGGACAAGCCGCTCGTGTGGTTGAAGGGCGACGTGAAGACACCGCCGTTTAGCGAGTCCGCCCGAATTGAGGCGGGATTCTTGCTGCGGCGGCTCCAACAGGGGGAGACCCTAGCTCTGCCCCACTCCCGACCGATGTCGGCAGTGGGATCGCGGTGCCACGAGTTGCGGATCACCGACCGCGATCAGACGTGGCGGATCATGCACTACGTGGCCTCGGATGCGGTGGTGATTCTGGATGTGTTCAGCAAGAAGACTGAAGCCACGCCCACTGGTGTCGTGGACACCTGCCGGAAGCGGCTCGCCAGCTACTTGAAGGTGATTAGCCCGAAGGAGCGACGATGAAGAGCGACAAGAAGGCGCGGCTGGAACGAGCCGGATGGGTAGTCGGCGACGCGGCCCAGTTTCTCAAGTTGAGCGCGCAGGAGCAACGGTTTGTCGAACTGAAACTGGCGCTCGCCGCGGGGGTGCGCCAGCTTCGCGAGCGGCGCGGGCTTACGCAGGCGGCACTCGCCAAGCGGCTGGGGTCGAGTCAGTCGCGCGTGGCCAAGATGGAAGCGGCAGACACCTCGGTGAGCCTTGATTTAATGATGCGATCGCTACTGACCATTGGTGCCACGGCCGGCGAAATCGCAAGATTGATTAAGAAGGCCGAGGCAGCCTAACTGATATTAGGCCGCTTCATCCGCAGCCCGTCCACAGGACGTGCACAGCTCAAATGCCGCATCGACACGCAGCCATTCGCGTCGCCCACCCATGGAGACCGGCCCCGTTATGCTGCGAACGGCCGCAAGGCATCACGGCCGCCCCGATCGACGCCCGCAGATTCTGCGCGGCCGGCGAGGCCATTGTGGTGCCGCCGCGCGCCGACTGGAGGGCCGCGAGGGGCTTCATGAAACCGCGACGACGGTAGCGAGGAGTGCCCGCGTCAGCTCCGCCGCTTGCGGAGTGACGCGGTCGGGTCTCACGCAATCCGAGCGGACAGAGGAAGCGGTTTCGAGCGGCACGACGATGGCCTCGCCGGGCGAACCACGGTGTGGCAAAAGAAAAAGGGCCGGACCTGAAGGTCCGGCCCTACATTCCGTGAGCGTCCGCGCTGCGAGCGCGACTAGCGCCCGTGCGACGACGACTGCGTGCGGCGGCGCATCTCGGAGAACTTGCGCACCGCGCGGTCGAAGCGATCCTGCAGCGGCTTGCGCTGCTCGGGTGAAAGCGGGCCCAGGCGCGCCCACGCGGCCTGCGCGCTCTTCACTTCCTGCTCGAGCGCGCGCTGGCGCGCGTCTTCGGCCTGGCGAGCAGAGCCGGCGCCCATGGTGTTGGCCGCCAGCGCTTCGCGCCACTGCCGCGCGAGCAACTCCGCCGGCGACAGGTTCTTGGCCGGCTCGGCGGCTTCGGTCGGCAGGAGCTTCTCGACCTTGGCCACGAGCTTCTCCATCTTGCCGCGGGTCAGCTCGGGATCGATGTCGGTGCCCTTGAAGGCGTCGGGCCAGCGGGTGACCAGCGCGAAGAGCGCCGCGTTGACGCGTTCGGAAAGCGGCGCCAGGGTGTGCCGCGGCAGCTCCGGTCCCTGCACCCACCGGGCGCGGGCCGCCTGCACCTTCGCATAGAGATCCTCGGGCGACGGCGCATCCGCCGCGGCATCGGCCGCGGGCACGAGGGCCTCGAGTTCAGCGACCGCGGTCTCGCGGTCCTGCATCTTGCCCTGCAGCGCAACCTGGTCGCGGTTCTTGAAGCGCTCGAAGAACAGGTCGCACGCCGCGCGGAACTGGTTCCAGATCGCGTCGGACTTGCTCTTCTTCACCGGACCGATGGCCTTCCAGTCGATCTGCAGCTTCTTGATGCGCGATGCCGCCTGCTCCCACTCGGTGGATTGCGACAGCTGCTCGGCCTCGGCCACGAGCGCTTCCTTGCGCTTGAGGTTTTCGGTCCAGTCCTGTTTGCGCTGCTTGAGGTCTTCCTGCCGGCGCGTGAAGAACTTGTCGCACGCCGCGCGGAAGCGCTCCCACACCGCCTTCTCGTGGCCGCGGGTCACGCCGCCGATCGCCTTCCACTCGGCCTGCAGCGCCCTTGATCGCCTCGGCGGTGCGGACCCAGTCGGTGGAATCCGCCAGTGCCTCGGCCTTCTCGCAGAGGGCTTCCTTCTTCTTCAGGTTCTCGACGCGGTCGACGGCCTGCTGCGCGAAGAAGTCCTTGCACTTCTCGTAGACCTGCTCCTGCGCGGTCTTGAAGCGCGTCCAGAGCACCTCGGCCTGCGAGCGCGGCGCCGCGGCCACGGGCTTCCACCGCTCCTGCAGCAGCCGCATCTCGTTCGACGCCTTCTCGGGATCGGTCTCGGCCAGGACGATGAGCGCTTCCATCTTGGTGCAGAGCTCCTCCTGCACCTGGACGTTGGCCCAGCGCTTCCACTCCTCGGCCTCGCGCAGTTCCTGGATCCGCGGCGTCACGCTCGTGCGCACCGCCTGCAGCCGGACCATCAGGTCTTCGCGATCCTGCTTGGTCGGCAGCGGCCCCATCGTCCCCACCGCGAGCTTGACCTCCTTCAACAGCTGATCGGTCTGCTTGAGGGTGAGGCTCTCGGCGGCGGCTCGGGTCTCGAACTTCTGCACGAGCGCCTGGAGGCGGTGCAGGTTCTCCGTCTGCTGCTGGCCCTTGCCCTCGCGATAGGTCTGTTCCTGCGCGTCGAACGCCTGCGCGGCGGTGTCGTAGCGCGCCTGGAGCGCCGGATCGATCTCGACGTCGCGCGCGATGGCCTGCCACTGCCGGCGCAGCGCGAACCACTGGCTGCGGATGTCGGCATACACGGGGCTGCCGACGAGCGCTTCGATCTCGGGCACGAGCGACGGCAGCCGCTCGGCGGCCTGCTTCGCCTGCACGCGGCGCTCGTGGCGGTTCTGCGCCGCGCGGCACGCCTCGCGGAACCGATGCTCGAGCGCGGACGCCCAGGCCTCCGGCATCGGCGGGCATGCCTTCCCAGGTGGCGCGAGCCTCGGCCACGCGATCGACGATGTCTTCACCCTGGAGGGCTTCCACCTGCGCGCACACGGCGGCGCGCTCGGCCTGCTCGCGCTCGACGGCGACGCGCTGGCGCTCGGCCTCGGCGCGCGCGGCCTCATCGGCCGCGAGGCGCTGGCGAACGACGTCAGACGCCGCTTCGAAATGCGTGCCGATGTCGGGCTGCACGTCGGCGTCGGCGAGGTGCTCGACCCACGCCACGCGCGCGGCGGCATACGCTTCGCGCAGCGCGGCGAGGTCGTGCACGCTTGCGAGGCCGGTCATCTGCGCCACCAGTTCGTTGGCGCGCTGCTGATCCGCGTCCTTGTAGACCGGCCCTTCGGCGACCGGCGCCGCGGGCTGCTCGAACGCCTTGAGCAGCGTACGCGCCTTCTTCTGCGCCGCCTTGGCGCGCGCCTTCTGGCTGATCGCCGTGAGCGTGTCCACCGAGGGGCTCGACAACCTGTCCACGGCCGCCACGGCCGCGTCGGCATGATCGCCGCGCAGGGCGACGCCTTCAATTTCCTCCGCGTCGGTCAGGCGCTCCACCGCCAGCAACCGCGCGCTCGCATCCGCGGCATGACGCGCGATGCCCCCGAGGGCCTTCTCGTCGCGCACCCCGGCGACCGCGGCGCGCCGCACGGCATCGGGCCCCGAGGCCCGCGCCACGGTGGCGAGCTCGCGCTCGCGGCCCAGCGAGGCCAGCGACGACACGGCGGCCAGGGCCCCCGTCTCGTCGTGCTTCGAGGCCTGCTCCACCAGCTGCGCCACGGCGTGGTCGCGCACGGCCGCGTCCGACTCGTTGCGGGCGATGTCGGCCAGCACGGCCGGGTCGCTGATGCGCGTGACCGCGGCGCGGCGCACGCGCGGATCGGCGTCGTCCTTGGCGAGCGAGATGATGAGATCGGTGTCGACCGAGGGGTCGAGTTCGTGCACGCCTTCGACGCGAATGGCGGGATCGGCGTGCTTGTGCTTGGGTTGCGAACGGAGTTTGTCGAGAATGCCCATGGTGGTTCAGACCCCGGCGACCCGGTCCGGGTCGGCCGACGCCTTCCTTCTACCTTCTACTTAAGCAGGCCGTCGATCCTCGCCTGGAACACAGCATACGGCTGGGCCCCCACGATGCGGAATCCTTCGAAGCCCTGCGCGGTGGTCTTGCCAATGAAGAACGTGGGAGTTCCTGAGACGTCGACGCTCGACGCTTCGGCGATGTCCTTCTGAATCGCCTGGTCATTCTGTGGGCCCGAGGCGCACGCCTCGAACTGTCTTCATGTCCAGCTTCAACGAGGAAGCTGTTTGCGTGATGTACGCGGGCGACAGCTGCCCGGCGTTCTTCACGAGGGTGGTGCGCATTTCCCAGAAGCGGCCCTGGTCGCCGGCGCACCGCGCGGCACGTGCCGCGGGCATCGCCTGCGGATGGAAGTCGAGCGGGAAGTCGCGCGAGATGAAGCGGACCTTGCCGGTGTCGATGTAGTCCTTTTTCAACTGGTCGAAGGTCTGCGTCGCAAAACGGTTGCAGAACGGGCACTGCAGGTCGGTGAACTCCACCATCGTGAGCGGGGCGTCGGGACGGCCCAGCATGTAGCCGCTCACGTTGGTGATCTGGACGCGGTCGGGCGGCGCGCGGCGGGCGCCTGGGGCTGCGGCGCGGGCGCCTGCAGCTTCTCCACGGCCTGGCGGATGGCCCGGAGTTCCTTGAGGATTTCGTCCGCCTGCTGGGACGTGATCGTGGTCTGCGCGGACACAACGCCGGCAAGCGCCAGGACACCGGCCACGGCAGAAACGACGGGTCGCAGGGAGATCATGTGAAGAGAGGCATTATCCCCCCGGGGAAGGCTCTGGCGCAAACCTTCCAGCGGGGCCGCTCCCCGCATTCAGCCGGCGCGAGTGGCAAATCTCCATCAACCCATCTATAATCATGGATATGAATGAGGCCTCCGCGCTCTATCGGCTCCTGGGCGACGACGCCCGGCTGCGGCTGCTGCGCGTGCTCGAGACCGACCGCTTCAACGTGAAGGAGCTGACCGGCATCCTCGGGCTGGCGCAGTCCGGCGTCTCGCGCCACCTCGGCCTGCTGAAGGACGCCGGGCTCGCCGTCGAGGAGAAGGACGGCCCGTTACACCTTCTATCGCCTCGCGCCGGGCGTGCGCGAGGACGCGCATGGCCCGCTCTGGCCGCTGCTCCAGGCGCAGTTCGCGGCCTCGGCGGGCTCGCCCACCGTCAAAGCCGACGAAGCGCGGCTCCAGGAAGTGCTCCGCGTGCGCCGCGAGAACTTCGAGCACCTCGGCCCCGACACGCGCGACGGCCGCCAGCTCGTGCCGGGACGCAGCTGGGCGGCGTGGGCGCGCGCGCTCGGCCTCCTGCTGCCCGCCCTCGACGTGGCCGACCTCGGGTGCGGCGAAGGCTACCTCACCGTGGAAGCCGCGCGCTGGGCGCGGCACGTCGTCGCCGTGGACCGCGCGCCCGGCGTGCTCGCGCGCGCCAAGGCCCTCGCGGGCCGCAAGCACCTCCACAACATCACCTGGAAGCGCGGCGAGCTCGAGAAGCTGCCCATGGACGATGCGTCGATCGACGTGGCGCTGCTGTCGCAGGCGCTGCATCACGCCGTCGACCCGTCGCGGGCGCTCGCGGAAGCCGCCCGCATCCTCCGTCCCGGCGGACGGCTCCTCGTGCTCGACCTGCGCGCGCACGACGAAGGCTGGGTGCGCGACAAGCTCGGCGACCAGTGGCTGGGCTTCTCCGAAGACCGCCTCCACACGCTCCTCGGCGCCGCGGGCTTCACCGACGTGCGCGTCACGCTCGGGGCGCGAAGCATCAACGACCCGTTCGTCGTCCTCCTCGCCATCGGCACCAAGGGCAAGGGCGCGCGATCACAGTCCGGCACGACACGGCACAAGGCAAAGGCGAAATGACCGACGACCACGACGTCCCTGCTCGAACACCTGCTCGCCACGCGCATCCTCGTCCTCGACGGCGCGATGGGGACCATGATCCAGCGGCTCAAGCTGACCGAGGCGGATTTCCGCGGCGAGCGGTTCAAGACGCACACGCACGACCTCAAGGGCAACAACGACGTCCTCGTGCTCACCCGTCCCGACGCCGTGGCCGGCGTGCACGCGGAGTACCTCGACGCGGGCGCGGACATCATCGAGACCAACACCTTCAGCGCGCAGGCCGTGTCGCAGGCCGACTACGGCCTCGAAAGCGTCTGCTACGAGCTGAACCTCGAGGCGTCGAAGATCGCGCGCCGCGTGGCCGACGAGTGGACGAAGAAGACGCCGGACCGCCCGCGCTTCGTGGCCGGCTCCATCGGCCCGACGACGAAGACGCTGTCGATCTCGCCG
This sequence comes from uncultured Acidobacteriota bacterium, assembly GCA_963839865.1. Taxonomy (GTDB): domain Bacteria; phylum Acidobacteriota; class Vicinamibacteria; order Vicinamibacterales; family UBA2999; genus 12-FULL-67-14b. The sequence continues at coordinate 486,113 of CAWIWS010000022.1, read as the reverse complement.
GACGTCAACAACCCCGCGTTCCGCGCGATCACCTTCGACGAGATGAAGAACGCGTTCGCCGACCAGGTCCGCGGCCTGGTGGACGGCGGCTGCCACCTGCTCCTCGTGGAGACGCAGATCGACACGCTCAACGCCAAGGCGGCGCTCGTGGCCGTCGAGGAGGTGTTCGAGGAGAAGGGCGCGCGCGTGCCGGTGATGATCTCGGCCACGCTGACCGATCGCAGCGGCCGGACGCTCTCGGGCCAGACGCTGGACGCGTTCTACGTGTCCATCGAGCACGCCCATCCCTTCAGCGTAGGCCTCAACTGCGCGCTCGGCGCCCGCGAGATGCGGCCGTACCTGGCCGAGCTCTCCCGCGCGGTCACGGGCTACGTGAGCTGCTACCCCAACGCGGGGCTGCCCAACGCCTTCGGGCAGTACGACGAGACGCCGGACGAGACTGCGGCGCTCGTCAAGGACTTCGCCGAGAGCGGCTTCGTGAACATCATCGGCGGCTGCTGCGGGACGACGCCCGATCACATTCGGGCGATCGCGCGGGCGGTTGAAGGGATTCGGCCTCGCTCACAGTCGGGAGCCGGGAGTCGGGAGTCGGGAGACGGGAGCCGGGAGTCCGGAACCGAGGGCGGCGCGCATGCGGGGCTCACGCGCCTCTCGGGGCTCGAGCCGCTCGTCATCCGGCCCGACAGCAACTTCCAGATGGTCGGCGAACGCACCAACGTCACCGGCTCGAAGCGGTTCGAGCGGCTGGTGAAGGCGCGGGACTGGGCCGGCGCGGCGACGGTGGCGCTCGACCAGGTGCGCGGCGGCGCGAACATCCTCGACGTCAACATGGACGAGGGCATGCTCGATTCGGAAGCGTGCATGACCGAGTTCCTCAACTACATCGCCACCGAGCCGGAGATCGCGCGCATCCCGGTGATGATCGACAGCTCCAAGTGGTCGGTGATCGAGGCCGGGCTCAAGTGCGTCCAGGGCAAGGCCATCGTCAACTCGATCAGCCTGAAAGAAGGCGAAGCAGACTTCCTCCACAAAGCGCGCACGGTGCGACGCTACGGCGCGGCGATGATCGTGATGGCCTTCGACGAGCGCGGCCAGGCCGACACGGTCGAGCGCAAAGTCGAGATCTGCCAGCGAGCCTACAAGCTGCTGACCGGGCAGGCGGGCGTCGATCCATCGGACATCATCTTCGACCCCAACGTGCTGGCCATCGCCACGGGCCTCGAAGAGCACAACGACTACGCGCGGCACTTCATCGAGGCGACGAAGCAGATCAAGGCGCTCTGCCCGGGCGTGAAGATCAGCGGCGGCATCAGCAACCTCTCCTTCTCGTTCAGGGGCAACGACGTCGTCCGCGAAGCGATTCACTCCGCCTTCCTCTTCCACGCGATCAAGGCCGGCCTCGACATGGGCATCGTCAACGCCGGACAGCTCATCGTCTACGAGGACATCCCGGCGGAGCTGCTCGAGCACGTCGAGGACATCATCTTCAACCGCCGGCCCGACGCCACCGAACGGATGGTGGCGTTCGCCGAGCGGGTGAAGGGCGCGGGGACCAGGCGCGAGAACGACCTGAAGTGGCGCGAGAGCCCGGTCGAGGCGCGGCTCTCGCACGCGCTCGTGCACGGCGTCGTCGATTTCATCGAGGTGGACGCGGAAGAGGCGCGCGTGAAGTACGGCCGGCCGCTCCTCGTGATCGAAGGCCCGCTGATGGACGGCATGAAGGTCGTCGGCGAGCTCTTCGGCGCCGGCAAGATGTTCCTGCCACAGGTGGTGAAGAGCGCGCGCGCAATGAAGCGCGCCGTGGCGTATCTCGAGCCGTACATGGCCGCCGAGAAGGCCGAGCGGCTGGCCGCCGGCGGCGCCACCGAGCGCAGCAACGCGGGCCGCGTGCTCATGGCCACCGTGAAGGGCGACGTCCACGACATCGGCAAGAACATCGTGGGCGTGGTGCTCGGCTGCAACAACTACGAGGTCATCGACCTCGGGGTGATGGTGTCCTGCGACAAGATCCTGCAGGAGGCCATCGACCGGGAGGCCGACATCGTCGGGCTGAGCGGTCTCATCACGCCGTCGCTCGACGAGATGGTGTTCGTCGCGTCGGAGATGGAACGGCGGCACATGACGATTCCGCTGCTGATCGGCGGCGCCACGACGAGCCGGCAGCACACGGCCGTGAAGGTCGCGCCCGCCTACTCGCAGCCCACCGTGCACGTGCCCGACGCGTCGCGCGTCGTCGATGTCGTGGCGAGCCTGATCAGCCTGGACCAGAAGCCGGCGTTCGACGCCGCCAACCGCGCCGAGCAGACCACGCTGCGCGCCCAGCACGCGACCCGCACGGAGCGGCCGACGCTCACCTACGAGCGCGCGAAGGCGAATCGCCTGAAGCTGGACTTCACCGCCGACCCGCCGGCGTTCACCGGCAGCCGACAGGTGGACGTGGATCTCTCGGAGATCGTCCCCTTCATCGACTGGACGTTCTTCTTCTCGGCCTGGGAACTCAAGGGTCGCTTCCCCGCCATCCTGGACGACCCGAAGCACGGCGCCGCGGCGAGAGACCTGTATGAGCACGCGCAGAAGTTGCTGACGCGCCTCGTCGAAGGCAAGCTCCTCCGCGCGCGAGGCGTCTACGGATTCTGGCCCGCGAATGCAGATGGTGACGACATCGTGATCTATCGGGAACCGGGAGTCGGGAGTCGGGAGTCGGGACCCCGTCGACTCCCGTCAGGTTCTGTGTCGTTTCCCGATGCTGCGACAACAGGAAGTGATCGCGGACAACAAGCCCAATCGGTCGCTGGCCGACTTCGTCGCGCCGGTCGAGAGCGGCGTGACGGACTACGTGGGGGCGTTCGCCGTCACCGCGGGCCTCGGCGCCGACGAACTCGCGAGCAAGTTCGAGGCGCAGCACGACGACTACTCCGCCATCATGGTCAAGGCACTGGCCGACCGGCTCGCGGAGGCGTTTGCGGAATATCTGCACGCGCGCGCGCGGAAGGACTGGGGTTACGGCGCAGCGGAGAAGCTGTCGTCAGACGATCTGGCCGCCGAGAAGTTCCGCGGCATCCGGCCCGCCTTCGGCTACCCGGCGTGCCCGGACCACACCGAGAAGCGCACGCTCTTCACGCTGCTCGGCGCGCGCGCGATCGGCATGGACCTCACCGAGTCCTGCGCGATGACGCCGCCGGCCAGCGTCTCGGGCCTCTACTTCGCGCACCCGCAGGCGAAGTACTTCGTGATCCAGCGCATCGGCCAGGACCAGGTCGAGAGCTACGCGAAGCGGAAGGGCATCTCGACGGCCGAGGCCGAGCGCTGGCTCCGGCCGGTGCTGGCGTATGAACCGGCGCCGCCGGTGATTGCGTAGATTCAAATACGCCACGGAGACACGGAGACGAAACAGAGAAGACTGTTTCTTTCTAGGGTCCAGGGCTGCCTAGCAGCGCCAGATGTCTGGAAAGACTAGCCTCCTCTGTGTCTCTGTGTCTCTGTGGCGTGTGCGTGATCGGGCACAGCCCGGCAGGTTTCACGTCGTCAGCGTCCGTAGAACTTCGTGAGGTAGTCGACGACGAGCTTCGCGTCGGCGTCCGACCCCGGCGCGCCCTTCTCTCGCATGTCGCTGACGATAGCCTGCCATTCGATCCGGTTGTGCCGCCTGGCGACGGAGGGGCCTACGCCATGACACACGGCCCCGCACATGTTGTCCACGGCCGCGCGCCCGTCTCCCTCTGGCAGCGCCGCGGCAGGCGCCGCCTGCGCTGGTCGAGCGGCGACCGGTGCAGGCGCGCTGGACTCACGCCCCGGCAGGGCAAAGGCCGTGATCTTGGTACCCGGCGGCGAATTCACGTAGCTGCCGCCTCCCGCGGCAATCACGACATACTGCCGGCCGTCCTTGCCGACGAACGTCATGGGAATTGAGTGGGCACTGGCCTCGAGCTCGACCTCCCAGAGGAGCTTTCCGTTGTGGGAGTCGAACGCGCGGAACCGGTGGTCGATCGTCGCCCCGACGAACACGAGTCCGCCCGCCGTGGCGATGCTGCCGCCGATGTTGAGGTTCCCCGTATTGGCGAAACCCTTGGCCTTGAGCGATTCGACAACGCCAAGCGGCACTCGCCAGGCGACGTCGCCGGTGTTCACGTTGATGGCCACCAGCTCGCCGAACGGCGGCGCTGAGCACGGCACCTGGGTCTCGGGATTCCAGAATCTCCCGACCGGTCCGCCCCACGGGGAGTTTCGCCGATAGGTGTCGCCCGCGGTCTGCGGATCCTTCGCGAGCTGCATCCGCCCCACCTGGCCCAGGTTCATGAAGTTCGTGAAGAGCAGCCCCTGGACCGGATCGTAGGAGAACCCGTTCCAGTTCCCGCCGCCGATGGTGCTCGGGAAGGTCACCATGAAGCGGTCCACGCTGGGCGGCGTGAACGTGCCTTCGGTGTACAGATTGTTCTTCTCCCACAACTCCTTGCAGAAGGTCGCGTGGTCCGGCGTCACGGCGTAGAAGTCCTTGGCCGGGTCGAACGTGATGCGGCCAAGGGGCGCGGGCTTCACGGGAAACGGCTGCGTGGGCGACGACGCCTCACCGGGCACCGTGCTCTTCGGCACAGGGCGCTCCTCGATGCCGAAGACCGGCTCGCCCGTGACGCGGTCGAAGATGAAGACGAACGTCATCTTCGTCATCACGGCCACGGCGGGAATCGTCTTGCCGCCGCGCTTCACGTCGATCAGCGTCGGCGCCGCCGGCAGGTCGAAGTCCCACAGGTCGTGATGCACCAATTGCCGGTACCACTTCAGCTTCCCGGTCGTCGCGTCGAGCGCCACGATGGAATTGCCATAGAGATTGTCGCCCTTGCGGTCGCCACCGTAGTAGTCGGCCGTGGGCGAGGTCAGCGGCGCGTAGACGATGCCGCGTTCGGCGTCGACCGTGAAGAAAGCCCACATGTTGACGCCGGATCGGTTCTTCCAGCTGTCGCCTTCCCAGGTCTCGACGCCGGGCTCCCCGGCCCGCGGCACGGTATGGAACGACCACAGCAGCTTGCCGCTCATCGCGTCCCACCCGCGGATGTCGCCGTAAAGGCCAAGACTCGGGAACTGCTCGCCGTTGTTCCCGCCCGTGATGACGATGTTCTTGTAGATGATGGGTTGGGAAACGAGGGAGATCCGGCCATCGACGTCACCGCGGATTCCCTGCTTGAGGTCGACGTAGCCGGCGTTGCCGAAGCCTGCCACCGGCTGGCCGGTCTTGGCATCAAGCGCCAGCATCGTCTCGCCTGAGCCCATGAAGAGCCTGGGTGGCGTCGCGCCGGCCCCTGGCCAGTATGCGACCCCGCGGCGGCTCACCGTGGCGGGCGCCGTGAACTTCCAGATGACCTTGCCCGTCTCCGGCTCGAGCGCCGTCACGTCCTTGCCGCTCGTGATGTACATCACGTCGTTGACCACCACCGGAGTGACCTGCAGGCCGGTGACGCCCGTGTCGAACGTCCAGGCCACCTGCAGGCTCGCGACGTTGGCAGGCGTGATCTGCGTGGCCGGCGAAAAGCGGTCGCCCCCCAACGTGCGATCGTGCGAGGCCCAATCGATTTGCTGGGCCGCGACTGGCGCGAGGAGGATCCCCGCCACGGCGACCGAGGTAAGCGCTTGCCTGATATCCATCGTTCCGCTCCGATCAGCACTCGTGGGGACCCCCGTCGGGGCAACGCGCGCCGGACCCGTGGTCGAAGGGTACCATCCGCCCTCACGGCGGCCAAGGACGTTACCGTGGCGGCACGGTAACAATGGAATAAGATTGGCCGCATGAGCGCCCGGTCGGCCACGGTTACGCCAATCAAGATTTCCGACAAGGCGGTTCGGCAGCAACTGAACCGTATCCTTGCCAGCAAGACCTTTGGCCAGGTCGATCGCCTGAAGCGCTTCGTCAACTTCATCGTGGCCGAGACCGTGGCGGGTCGCGGCGGCGACCTCAAGGAATACGTCATCGGCGTCCAGGTCTTCGGCAAGGAACCGTCGTTTGACCCGCGGACGGACCCGATTGTCCGCGTGCAAGCCCGCCGGCTGCGGGCCCGCCTGACCCGCTATTACGAAGACGAGGGGAACGTCGACGACCTCATCGTCGACCTGCCCAAAGGCGGCTACGCTCCGGTCTTCCGCGCACGCGAGGGCGTTCCGTCCGCCAAGCGATCCCTCACCACAACCCTGGCCGGCCGGAACACCGTGGCGGTGATGCCCCTGGCGGACCAGAGCGCGGGAGCCACGCTCGGCTATTTCTGCGACGGCTTGCGTGACGAAATCGTCCATGCCCTGACGTCCCTCAAGGCGCTCCGCGTGGTCGTCTCGAAACGCGACGCCGCGCTCGAGCCCGAATGCGACACGGAGCGCGCCGATGCCGCGCTCTTGATCACCGGCGGCGTCCGCTCGGCTCGCGAGCACCTGCGGGTGACGATCCACCTGGTGGATGGGGCGAGCGGATACTACCTGTGGTCGGAATCCGTCGACGTCCCGCTGGCGGATCCTGTGTCGGGCCAGGAGCAGATTGCCAAGATGCTGGCCGACAAGCTGGCCGCGGAGGTCTTCGACGCCGAAGGCGCGCCGAGCGTACGCCGCCAGAGCGACAATCTCGCCGCCCGCAACCTCTACTTGCAGGGGCGCTATCACCTGAACCAGCGCACCGAAGAAGGCCTGCACAAGGCCGTGGACTTCTTCGAGAAGGCGATCGTCGAAGACACGCAGTTCTCGCTGGCGCACGCCGGGCTCGCCGACGCCTACAGCCTCCTGGCCCACTACGGCATCCTGGGCCCGGCCGACGTGTGGGCCAAGGCGGCGTCGAACGCGGCGTCCGCCGTGATGCTGGACGACCACTCGGCGGAAGCCCATACGTCGATGGCGCACGTCCGCGCCACGCAGGATTGGGACTTCACCGGCGCGGAGCGCGCGTTCCAGCGCGCCATCCAGCTCAATTCCCGGTATCCCACGGGACGGCACTGGTACGCGATGTCGTGCCTGATCCCGATGGCGCGCCTCGACGACGCTCTCGAGCAGATGCTGCTCGCGCAGTCGCTCGACCCCGTCTCGTCGATCATCGCGAGGGACGTCGCGGTGATCCAGTGCTACCGGCGGGACTTCGAAGCCGCCCTCGAGCAGTGCGACCACACGATTGAGCTCAATCCGCATTTCGCGCCGGCGTACCTGACGCTCGGATTGATCCAGGAACAGCGGAAGGATTTCGACGAATCGGCCGCGGCCTTCCGCCGGGCCGTCGACCTTGCGCCGCACTCGCTCCGCATGCAGAGCGCGCTGGCCCGGACGCTGGCCCTGTCGGGCAAGCTCGATCGCGCCCGCGAAACGCTGGCCACGCTCGAGGAGCTCTCGGCCAGGCGCTACGTGTCGCCGTTCGAGTTCGTCACGATGTCGTTTGCCGTCGGGGACAAGGAAGGCGGCTACGGCTGGCTCTCAAAAGCCTGCAACGATCGCTGCTTCGAGCTGCTGGCGCTGAAGTTCGACCCGCGCTTCGAGGGGCTGCGGGACGACCCGCGGATGACGGCCGTCGCGCGCAAAGATCGGCCTGGGCTAGATCGCTCCGCCGGCGGCTCCCGCCGTCATTTCGTCATCGCCCACTTGAGGGCTTCGAAGTACATCGTCTGCATCCACTTGGTGTCCCACAACTCGCGGGGATGCCCCAGCGTGGAGTAGAAGACACGGCCCTTGCCATAGGTCTTGGTCCAGGCCACCGGAAAGTCGCCGTCCGTCCGGTGGACGAGGGGCGCCTTGAGGTCGAGCTTCGACGCGTCGAGCCGCGCCAGCACGTGCAGCTTGTCTCGTGAGAAGTCCTTCAGCTGGTAATGCTCGTCCACCACGTCGAACGTCTTCGGCAGGTGCCTGGTGATGGGTGACGCGCTGTCTTCGACAATCACCGTGGCGTTGGTGATCTCCCACGGATGCTCGTCGAACCGGCCGCCCAGCATCTCGCCGAACTCCGGCCAGGAGAAGAAGCCGGTGGCGCCGGCGTGCGTGGCCACGAAGCCCTTGCCATCGTCGCGCACGAACTTCAGCAGATCGGCGCGTTGCTCGGGGGTCAGATCGACCTCGCGCACGCCGAAAAAGAAGATGGCGTCGAAGTAGTCGAGGTTGCGGGCCAGGAATTGCTCGCCCGTGGCGATGCCCGTGCCCGTCTTGAACTGGATGGGCGACTTCGTGATCGGCTGCGAGTCGGTCCGGATGATCGTGTCGTAGAGCCCCGACTCCCATCCCATCCGCTCGATCGTGCTCAGCGCGTGCGTGATCGACTCGTGCTGGTAGCCGTTCCGCACATCCGCCCATGCCAGCACGTGCTTCGAAAAGGTTCTCGGGGCCGGAAGCTGGGCCCCGAGAACGACCTGGAGCGACAACAGGACGAGAGCGGCGAGAGCGGGCGTGATCCTTCGCATGGGCCTACGGGTTTGGCTTGAACGGCCGCGGCGTGGCGTCGCCCTCCGTCAATCCGAGCGCCCACTTGATCGCCTCGAAGTACATCTGCGCGATGTCGCGGTTGTCCCAGACGCCGGCCTCGTGCCCGAACGACGAGTAGAAGATGCGCCCCTTGCCATAGGTCTTCGCCCACACCAGCGGCAGGTCGCCGTCCTTCGCGTGATTCTCCGCGATTCGGCGGCATCTTCGAGACGTCCAGCCGAAGGAGGACGCGGGACTTGGTCCGCGAGAATTCCTTGGGCTGGTAGAACTCATCGGTGAAGGCAAAGGTGGCCGGGAAGTGTTTCGTCGCGGGAAAATCCGCGCCCTCGTTGATGATCGTGCCGGCGGCCTCATTCCACGGATGGCCGTCGTAGCGCCCGCCCAGCAGCTCGCCGAACTCCGGCCAGGACTCGAACGCCGTCAGCGCGACGTGCGCAGCGACGATGCCCTTGCCGTCATCACGGACGAACTTCAGCAGGTCGCTCTTCTGCTGCTCGTCGATCGGCACGTCCCGATGCCCGAGGAAGAAGACCGCGTCGGCCATGCGCAGGTTGGGCCCGCCGCTGGCCGGCTCCCCTGTCGTGCGCTTGGGGTCCATGGCCGCGATGTTCGAGTCGGTCCGGATGAAGGTGTCGTACGCGCCGGACTCGTACCCCAGGCGTTCGATCACGGCGAGCGCGTGGGAGACGGAGTCGTGTTGGGCGATGCCGTTGCGCGTATCCGCCCACGCCAGGACCACCTTGCGCGTCCGCGGCCGCTGCGGCCCGCCGCGGCCTCCCTGGCCGCCACGCCCTGTTTGCGGCGGGCGCCCCCTGGTCCGCGACGAGCGGACCAGAGGCGCCGGCCACCAGCAGTGCGGCCACGGCGGCGGCACACACGACCGAGATGATGCGCGGAGTGGTCATCCCGTTTCTCCGAATCAGAAGTCCACCTTCAGGGCGAACTGCATGATGCGCGGATCGCCCGCCCCGAGGATCTTCCCGAAGTTGGCGCTGTTGAGCGCCGTCGTCGGCGGGTTGAGGTTGACGTAGTTGATCACGTTGAAGATCTCCCAGCGGAACTGGAAGCTCTGCCCCGTCCCGAACTTGAAGCTCCGGGTGATGGCCAGGTCGTTCGTGAACCGCGACGGGTTGACGACGGTGAACGGCGCCAGCGTGCTGTAGGTGCCGGTCGCCGGCGACGTGTAGGCGGCGCGATTGAGGTAGTTCCCCGCCGTGCCGTCCCCGTACGGATCGTCCAGGATCTGCACGGCGCGCTGGCCGCCCATGCCGGTGAGGGCGTTGTCCACGCCCGTCGTGATCGACGAGCGGTTGCCGCTCTGCCAGCGGACAATCGGCGACACCTGCCAGTCGCTGAACACGGCATTCATGGTGCCGTTCTTGAATTCCGGGACCACCATGACCGCCGACAGGTTGACCACGTGGCGCCGGTCGGACGCGCAGTAGGAGTAGTCGAGGTCGGGGTTGTTCGGATCGACAATCGTCGGGCCGGTGATTTCCGACGTCGCCGGGTCCGACATGCACTTGGACAGCGTCCAGTTGGCCAGCACGCTGAGGTTCTTCTTCATCCGCCGCTGCGCCGAGAGCAGCATGGCGTTGTAGATGCCCTTGCCCGTGTCGTCCACCTGGCCGATGGTGCCGTACGCCTGGCCCTGGACGGGGTTCTTCAGGATCAGCACGCGCCGCTGGTTGGTGTTGCCGGTGGTCGCGCCGGCCGCATACACCGCGGGATTGAGTTCCGTCGCGCGCCAGAGGTGCATCGACTTGTTGCCCAGGTAGGTGCCGGCGAACATCCAGTCGCCCACCTGGCGCTGCATGCTGACATTCCACTGCTGCGTGACCGTCGGCTTCATGTCGAACGGCGCGTTCACGTAGACGCCGAAGGCCGGGAATGGCTGACGTCGCCCAATCGGTATTGAGCGCCGGGAAGGGGTTGCCGCCCGGGTAGCCCAGGTACGGATCCGCCCAGCCGCCGACCGGGTTGGAGATCGTGACCTGCGCGCCCCACGGCGGGTTGTTCGCGAAGCGGGTATTGAAGAACAGGTGCGGCGTCTCGTCGAACAGGCCCCAGCCGGCGCGGATGCTCGTCTTGCCGTCGCCCCCGGGCGTCCAGAATCGCGCCCAGGCGCGGAGCGAACTGGGCCATCTTGCGCTTCGACGCGCCGCGGCCCGTCATACCCCTCGTCGCCCGGGAAGTAAAGGCCGGCGGGCGCCTGGGGATAGACCTTGCTCTTGATGCCCTGGTCGAACCGCGTCATGTCGAAGTTGCTCACCCAGCTGTAGGTGTTGCGAATCGGGATGAACGGCTCCCAGCGGATGCCGAGATTCACGCTGAGGTCCGAGCGCAGGCGCCAGTCGTCCTGGACGTAGGCGCCGATGTAGTCGTGGTCGTCGTAGTCGTAGACGGGATTGCCCTGGAGGACGCCGCCGCTCACCACGCCCATCATGAAGTCCGCCAGCGAGAGGCCGGTCCCCTGCCCGTTGAACGAGAACGCGCCGTTCGTCGGCCGGTTGTTCAGCGTCTCGATCTTGGTGTGGATCCAGTTGCCGCCGAACGAAATCTGATGGTCACCCTTCACGATGTCCACGTCGTCGGCGAGCTGGATGCGTGTCGGAGTTGAAGTACCCGGGGTTGGTGCCGCCGTTGCCGACGGAGAACCCGTTGCCGGTGACGTTGACGCCGACGTAGCCCGCCAGCGGGCTGTAAACCTTGCTGCCGAGATCCGTGGCGGTGAAGTACTTCGGGAGCGGCCGGTCGTTGATGGTCGTGTTCGAGGTCACGCGCAGGGCGTTCACCCACGAGCCCGCCGCCAGGTTGTGGCCCACGACGACGGAATGCACCTGGTTGTTCTGGCCCGTGCGGCTGAGCGTCAGCACGTTCTTGCCGTCGTAGGTCGCCGGGTTGTCGTACACCGAGTAGAGGTACCGCGCGAAGATCGTCTGGCGGTTGCTCAGGGTGTAGTCCACCTTGGTGACGGCCTGGTGCTCGGTGTTGTTGTTCGGGATGCCGTACTGGACCTTGCCGCACGGATCGGCCGTGGCCGTCGGCAGGTACCTCGCGAAGTTCAACGCGACCGAGCTCAGCCTCGACGGATCGATCTGGTTGTTGACGAAGCCGCCGTCCGAGGGTGACCTGCCGTCCGGCGTTGCAGGCCGGGGACGCGAACGTCGTGAAGTCTCCCGCGAGCATCGCCGGCGTCGGGATGTAGCTGATGGTGGTCGCGGGATTGGTCTGCTCGATCTTCCCCTGGTAGCCGCCGAAGAAGAACACCTTGTTCTTCACCAGGGGACCACCCAGCACGCCGCCGAACTGGTTGCGCTTCAGGCTGTCGCTTCGACGTCGCAAACGCGTTGCGCGCGTTGAAGTGGTAGTCGCGGTTGAACTCGAAGGCGCTGCCCTTGAACGCGTTGGTGCCCGACTTGGTGATGAGGTTCACCGCGGACGACGAGTGGTGCCCGTAGCGCGCCGGCAGCGCAGCTGGTCTCGACCTTGAACTCCTGCATCGCATCGGGGAACGGCGTCGGCAGGTTCAGGTTGTTGAACGGATCGTTGTGGGTGCCGCCGTCCATGATGTAGGTCATGCCGTTGGCCTGGCCGCCGGCGACCGAGATCGTGACCGTGGGGTAGTTCTTGTTGGTGTTGAGGTCGCCCGCGGGGGCCGGGGTGGCGAGGCCGGAGAGGAAGATGAGCTCGGTGGCCTGCCGTCCATTGAGCGGCAGTTCCACCACTCGCTGGTTGTCGATGACCTGCCCGATGCCCGTCGAGTGGGTCTCGATCAACGCCGTGTTGGCGGTGACGGTGACCTGCTCGCTCACGACGCCCACGGCCAGCGTGACGTTGATCTGGGGATTCGAGCTCACCTGCAGGACGATGCCGTCCTGCACGTAGGTCGTGAAGCCCTGCAACACCACCTTCAGCTGGTAGGGGCCCACGGGAAGGTTCGTGAGGACGTAGCCCCCGTCGCCGGAGGTAACCGTCGTTCGCACCGCCCCGGTGTCGACTTTGGTGATCGTGACCTCGGCTCCGGGCAGCGCCCCGCCGCTGGCATCACGCACCACACCCGACACCTGGGAGCCCGACACGGACTGCGCCCACACCGCGTTGATGGGCATCACAGTCAGCAGGATCGCGCCCACGAGCACTGACAAGACTTTCAGGTTTACCACTACTGCCTCCTTGAAGCACGTTGCACTCGACACCGGCAACGGCCAAGCCAATACGGTTACGGTCGCGTGAACGGTGAAACCGCGTCTTACTCTCCCCGCCGATAGATGTCGTTGATGTCCCAGTGGCCCGGCGTCGGCGTCGGCGCGTTCTCCATCGGCACCTGGATCACGGTCGGCCGGCCGGACGCCAGCGCGGCGCGCAGCGCCGGCCCCAGTTGATCCGCCGCGTCCACCATGATGCCGTCGGCGCCGAAGGCCCGCGCCATCGCCGCGTAGTCGATCCGATAGGGCTTGCCGCCGCACTCGAACACGCAGCCGAACGTGGTGCCGTAGTGCATCTCTTCGAGGCCGGCGATCGTGCCGAACGCGGAGTTGTCCATCACCACCCAGATGACGTGCAGGCCCGCCTCCATCGCCGTCGCGATCACCGACGGATTGGCGCTGAAGCCGCCGTCGCCGATCAGGGCGATCGGCGTGCCGGTGCGGCTGCGCCATCTTGACGCCCAGCGCCGCCGCGGGCCCGAACCCCATCGTCGCCAGCCCGCTCGGCGTGATGAACGTGCCGGGCACGGTGATCGGGAACTGCTGGCCGACGCCGTTCTTGTTCCAGCCGACGTCGGTGACGATGAACGCGTCGGCCGGCGCGGCCTGGCGCAACTCGCTCAGGATGCGCTCGGGGCGAAGGGGGAACTGGCTCGAGGTCGCGCTGGCCGGCCCAGTTGGTCGGCGAACTCCCTGTGCCCGCGGGCGATCTCGTCGCGCAGCGGGCCGCGGTCCGCATGCCGCTTGCCGCGCGCCTCGTCCGCGAGCGCCGCCAGCGCCAGCCTCGCGTCGGCGACGACGCCGAGCTCGGTCTGGTAGTTGCGGCCGATCTCCGCGACGTCGGCATCGATGTGGATCAGCCGCGTCGGCGGAATCGAGAACGTGAAGCGCGGATCCCACGAACTGGAGTTGGCCTCGGCGAGGCGCGTGCCGACCGCCACGATCAGATCGGCCGTCCGGCACTTCTCGTTGGCGATGGGCGTGCCCCAGAACCCCGACTGGCCCAGCAGCAGCGGATGGTCGTGCGGCAGGCAGCCCTTCCCCATCAGCGTGTGCGCCACCGGCACCTCGAGCGCCTCGGCGAGCGCCGCGAGTTCGGCGGTCGCGCGCGCCGACAGCACCCCGCCGCCGGCGTAGAGCACCGGCCGCTCGGACGCCGCCAGCGCGTCGACGATCCGCGCCGCGGTCGACCGGATCGAGTGCCGGTCTTCGCCACCTCGGGCGGCGTCTTCGAGAACGCGTCGATGTCGCAGGTCGGCCGAGAAGATGTCCATCGGCACGTCGACGAGCACCGGGCCCGGCCGGCCGGTCTGGCACAGATGGAACGCGCGCTCGACGATGCGCGGCAGGTCGCTGACGTTGTCCACGCGGTAGACGCGCTTGCAGAACGGCCGGAAGATCTGGAACTGGTCGGCGTCCTGGTGCAGGTTCACTTCCTGGTGCGGATGCCGCCCGTAGTAGTACGATCGGCACGTCGCCGGCGATCACCACCATCGGGATCGAGTCGAGCGCGGCGTTGGCCACGCCGGTCGCGGCGTTGGTGAGTCCCGGGCCCAGGTGCGTCAGCAGCACGCCGGGCTTGCCCGACGCGCGCGCGTAGCCGTCGGCGGCGTGCGCCGCCACCTGCTCGTGCCGCGTCGAGACGAAGCGGATCTTGCTCTTGCCGAGCGCATCGAGGAACCCGATGATCGGTGTGGCCGCACAGGCCGAAGATCACCTCGACGCCCAGGCGCTCGAGGTAATCGGTCAGCAGGTACGAGGCGATCCGCGTCTCGGCCCGCGGCGCGACGCGTTTGACGGCGGTCTGGATGGCTTCACTCATGGATGTCGTCTTTCCGGACTCAGACCGTGATCGGCGTGTTGTAGAACTCGCCGAACAGCTCGGCCTCGGACGGCTTGTCCTCGGCAATCGGCCGGCTCACCCACGTCACGTTCATGTAGTGCTTGAGCGCGACGTTCTCGTTGGTGATGTTGCCGCCCCAGATGCCGCAGCCCATGCTGGACGTCATCGGCATGCCGTTGGTGAAGGTGCCGGCATTGGAGCTGGACTGGACCTGGCGCACCATGATGCGGCTCACCGGCGCCATCAGCGCCAGCCGGTTGATGTGCTCGTCGTTGAACGAGTAGATCCCGCAGGAGTGGCCCCGGCCGCCCGTCTCGAAGATCTGCCGGACCTTGTCCAGCGCGTCGTCGAATCCGTGGCACTTGAACACCGCCAGCACGACGCCGAGCTTCTCCGTGGAGAACACGTGCTCCTTGCCGATGTTGGATTCTTCGACGAGGAAGAACGTCTTGTTGGCGGGGAGGGAGAAACCGGCCTTGGCGGCGATGGCGGCGGCGGGGCGGGCGATGGTGTCTGCGGTGCGGCGACGCTGGTCGTCCCAGTAGGCCCGCTGCAGCAGCTGCTTCTCCTGCGCGTTCACGAGATAGCCGCCCTGCTGCTGCAGCTCCGTCAAGCATGGCGTCGTAGATCGTCGCGTCCACGACCAGGTTGCCGTCGGCCGAACAGCCCGAGCCGTTGTCGTTGGTCTTGCTGATCGCGGTGTTGCGCGCCGCCTCGACGATGTCGGCGGTCTCGTCGATGACCATCGTCGCGTTGCCCGCGCCGACGCCGTAGGCGGGCTTGCCGGAGCTGTAGGCCGCCTTGACCATCGCCGGGCCGCCGGTGGCGATCGTGAGATCGCAGATCGACATCAGCTCGTTGGCCAGCGGAATGCTCGGCGTCTCGACGCACTGCAGCAGGTCTTCCGGGACGCCCGAGCTGCTTGCAGCGCGGCGCGCATCAACCGCACGGTCTCGAACGTGGTCTGCCGGCTCGACGGGATGCGGCGAGAAGATCACCGCGTCCTTGCACTTGATCGCGTAGATGGCGATCCCGATCGGCGTGATGTAGGGGCTGGTCACCGGGATCAGCGAACAGATCACGCCGGCGGGCTTCGCGTACTTGACGATGCCCTTCTCGGGCAGCTCTTCGATGACGCCCATGCTCTTCTGCCGGAGCGCGTCGCGAAGGATGCCGAGCACCTTGGCGCGGCGCTTCGGCTCCCGGCTGCCCATGCCGCTTTCGTCGACGCTCATGTTCGCGAGCCGGGCCGCCGTCTCGGGATGGGCCCCGGCCCAGCCCACGGCCTGGCAGATGCGATCAACCGTGGCCTGGTCGTAATCGGCGATTTGCTGCATGGCCCGCTTCGCGTTGGCGAGGAGGCGCTGCGTCAACTGGACTTCGTCGTCGGAAATCGTTCGTGGTGCCATATGAGCGCGAGATGGATTCGCTAACGCGGCATTATGGACACCTCGGGGTGGCGGTGCGAGGGTGTTACGGTAGCGACACCGTAACCTCCTGAGGTAACCCCCGAATCGCTGCTATCGTCCCTGTCGGCCTGAGCGCCGATGCCCGGCTGCCGGGCTGGAGGAGTTCGAGATGCACCGCCCGTCCGTCCGCCACGCGGCGATATCGTTGGCCACCACGGCCGTTGTCGTGGCCGGGGTCGTCTATCCGTCCCACTTCGGGACCCACGCGCAGTCCAAGCCGGCCGCGGCGGCCCCCGCAACCGAGTGGCCCACCTATGGGCACGATCAGGGTGGTGCGCGCTTCTCACCGCTAGCCCAGATCACGCCGGCAAATGTCAGCCGGCTGCAGATCGCGTGGGTCTATCACATGAAACCGGCCGGGGCTGGGCCCACCGCACCGGTGCCGGTTGAACCCGAGGCTCCGGCGCCGCCGGGCCGCGGTGGACGCCCCTTCGGCGGCGGGTCGGGGTTCGCCGCGAGCGAGACCACCCCCCTGATCGTCGGCGGCATCATGTACATCGCGTCGCCGTACGGCCGTGTGGTCGCCTTGAATCCCACCACCGGCAAAGAGCTGTGGGTGTTTCAGCTGCCGTCGAGCAGTCCCGCGACGCGCGGCGTCGAGTACTGGCCCGGGGATGCCATCAGGACCCCGCGGATCGTCTTCGGGTCGGCCGACGGCAAGCTCTATTCGCTGGATGCGGAGTCGGGCAAGGCTCGACCGGGACTTCGGCGCACAAGGCGTCGTGAATCTCAACACCGAAGAAATTCTCCAGGGCTTGCCCGGCAACGATGGCCTGAGCTCGCCGCCCATCGTCTACAAGAACCTGATCATCATCGGCGGCCGCACGCAGGAAGGGCCCGCGCAGGGGCCGGCCGGCGACGTCCGCGCGTGGGATGTCCACACGGGCAAGCTGGTGTGGACGTTCCACTCGGTGCCGCGCCCGGGCGAGCCCTTTCACGAGACCTGGGCCGGCGACAGCTGGAAGAATCGGACCGGCGTCAACGTCTGGGGCCTGATGACCGTGGACGCCGAGCGCGGCATCGTGTTCATGCCGTTCGGCGCGCCGGCCAGCGATCGCTACGGCGGCGATCGGCCCGGCGACAACCTCTTCAGCACGAGCGTCGTCGCGGCGGATGCCGCCACCGGCAAATACCTCTGGCACTTCCAGGTCGTCCACCACGACATCTGGGATGGTGACCTCGCGAACCCGCCGATGCTGCTGGACGTGAAGCAAGGCGGCCGCACGATTCCCGCCGTCGCCGTCGTCGGCAAGGAAGGCCTGCTGTTCCTGCTCGACCGGGTCACCGGGAAACCCATCTACGGCGTTGAGGAACGGCCCGTGCCTCAGAGCGAGGTCCCGCTGGAACGAACGGCCAAGACGCAGCCGTTTCCCGCTCAAGCCGCCTCCGCTCTCGCGCATGACGATGAGCGCGGACGACATCGCCACGGTGACGCCGGAACTCGAAGCGGCCTGCCGCAAGCTCATCGAGGGCGTGCAGCTCGGCGGGCCGTACCTGCCGGTGGCCTACAACCGCCTCCGCGTGCAGTTTCCCGGGAATCACGGCGGCGTGAACTGGGGAGGCATGGCGTTCAACCCCACGCTCGGGTACCTGTTCCTCAACACCAGCGAGCTTGGCCAACTCCAGGGCTTCGCCGATCGACCGGCCGGGGGAGGCGATGCCAGCGGCCGGCGGCGGGCGCGGCGGCGGCCGAGGCAATGGCGGCGGAAGCGGCGGCGCGAACAATCCCTACCGCGACATGCCCGGGGGCGGCCGCTTCAAGGACGCGCGCCACGAACATGATGTGCCAGCAACCGCCGTGGGGACAGCTGACGGCGGTGAACGTCAACACGGGCGAATTCGCGTGGCGCGTGCCGCTGGGCGTGACCGACAGCCTTCCGCCCGACAAGCAGAAGACGGGACGACCCGGCAACGGCGGACCGATCGCCACGGCCGGCGGCCTGGTGTTCATCGGCGCCACCGACGACAGTCAGCTTCCGCGCCTTCGACGCGCGAAACGGGCGCGAGCTATGGACCGTGAAGCTCGGCGCCGCGGCCCACACCGTTCCCAGCACCTACCTCGGCGTGGACGGCCGCCAGTACGTCGTGGTCACGTCGACGGGCGGCGGCTTCCTCGAATCGCCGATCACCGACGACAGCATCACGGCCTTCGCGTTGCCGCGAACCCGTTAGGCCCAGCTCATCACGCATGAGAAGATGAGCCCTTATGGAACCGTGGCGCACCGGAATCGTTGAAGCTCGGGACGGCGAAATCAGGATTCGTGGCTACGACGTCACGGCCCTGATGACGGAGCGGACCTTCACGGACACAATCCACCTGCTGCACACCGGCCGTCTGCCGACGGCCGGGGAGCGCGCGATGCTGGACGCGATCCTCTCGAGCGTGGCCGACCATGGCTCGGGCGCCCCGTCGTGCGCGACCGCTCGCCTGGCTTTGTCGGGCAACCGGCAATCGGTTTCCTCCGCCGTCGCCGCCGGCATCCTGGCCGTGGGAGACGAGCATGGCGGCGCGGGCATGGGCTGCATGGAGATGATCGCGGCCGGCGTCGAGCGCGCGAAGCGCGAGTCGATCTCCATCGTCGAGTGCGCGCGGCTCGTGGCGGCGGAATCGCGGGCGGCAGGCCGCCGCGTGGCCGGCCTCGGTCACCGCGTGCACAGCCGCGACCCGCGCACGCCGGTCCTGTTCGATCTCGCGAGGCGGCACGGCCTGGCGGGCGATGGCATCGCCTTCATGGAAGCCCTCGAGGCCGTCGTGCGCCAGACGATCAAGCCCTTGCCCATCAACGTGGACGGCGCGCTCGCGGCGGTGCTGTACGACATGGGGTTTCCGCCGGTCTTCGGCCGGCTGCTCTTCATCATCGGCCGCGTCGCCGGCCTGTCCGCTGAAGTGTCCGAGGAGTTGACGCGGGAACGCGCGATGCGCATCCGCATTCCCGTGCAGTACCGACGGCGAACCGCCGCGTTCGCTATGAGCACCCCCTCGCGAACGCGCGTCCGCTGGTTTCCCATCCTCGCCCTCGTCGCGGTGGCGACGATGGTCAACTACCTCGATCGCACGGTGCTGGGCATCGCGGCGCCGCACCTGATGCGCGAGCTCACCCTGTCCCCCGCCCAACTGGGCATCGTGTTCTCCGCCTTCTCCTGGAGCTACGCGCTGCTCCAGATTCCGGGAGGCATCTTCCTCGACAAGTTCGGCAACCGCGTGACGTACACGCTGTCGCTGACGATGTGGTCGGCCTTCACGGCGATGATGGGCTTCGTGGGCAGCTTGCCCGCCCTGGTGCTCGCGCGCATCGGCGTGGGCACCTTCGAGGCCCCGTGCTTCCCGGCCAACAGCCGTATCCTGGCCACGTGGTTTCCCCAAAGCGAACGGGCCCGGGCCAACTCGATCTACTCCGTGGGCCAATACGCCGGCATCGCGTTCCTGAGCGTCCCGCTCTTCTGGCTCACGGCGCAGTTCGGCTGGCGCGGTCTCTTCTTCGTGGTCGGAGGCTTCGGCATCGTGCTCGGCGCGGTGTTCTGGTGGCAATATCGCGAGCCCAGCGAGAGTCGCGACGGTGAACGCCGCGGAGCTCGCCCACATCGAGGCGGGCGGGGGCGGCGAGTTCAAGGGCGCCCGGGTCTCGCTTCAGCTGGCGCGACATCGGGCTCCTGCTCCGGCACCGGCAGATTATCGGCGCCTCCATCGGCCAGTTCGGCGGCAACTCGACGCAGGTGTTCTTCGTCACCTGGTTTCCCACCTACCTGGTCACCGCGCGCCACATGGACTTCCTGAACGCCGGGATGATGACCATGCTCCCCTACATCGGCGCGTCGGTGGGCGTGCTGGTGGCGGGCCAGGTCTCCGACCGGCTCCTGCAGCGCACCGGGTCGGCCAACCTGGCGAGGAAGCTGCCGATTGTCAGCGGCATGCTGCTCGCCTCGACGATCGTGGCGGCCAACTATGTCCCGGTCGAGTCGAATGCGATCGTGATCGCCATCATGTCGCTGGCCTTCTTCGGCCAGGGCATGACGAACCTGGGCTGGACCGTCGTGTCGGACGTCGCGCCGAAGGAGCTGATCGGGCTCACGGCCGGCATCTTCAACTTCAGCGCGAACCTGGCGGGGATCGTGACGCCGCTCGTGATCGGCTTTGCCTACCAGGCCACCGGCACCTTCATCGGTCCGCTCGTGTACATCGCGGCCGTCGCCCTCATCGGCGCCTTCTCCTACAGTGTTGTCGTCGGCGACATCCATCGCCTCGAGGTCACGCGCTGACATGGCCGACGCTCCGACGCTGCTCGAACGGATTGACGGGTACATCGAGGCGCTGTTCGTGCCAGCGGACGCCGCCATGGCGCGCGGCCTCGCCGCCTCGGCAGGCCGCGGGCCTTCCCGCGATCAACGTCTCCCCGACCGAGGGCAAGCTGCTCTCGCTGCTCGTCGCCATCAGCGGAGCGCGACGCGTCCTGGAAATCGGCACACTCGGGGGCTACAGCACGGCGTGGCTGGCGCGCGGGCTGCCGAAGGGCGGCCAGCATCATGACGCTCGAACTCGACCCGAAGCACGCGGGCGTGGCGCGCAAGAATCTCGACGAATCTGCGCCGGGCGTCGCGATCGACATTCGCGTGGGGCCGGCGGCGGACACGCTCCGCGCGCTCATCGCCGCGGGAGAGCCGGCCTTCGACTTCGTGTTCATCGACGCCGACAAGCCGGGCTACCCGGCCTATCTCGAGCTGGCGATTCAGCTTTCCCGGCCTGGCACCGTGATCGTGGCCGACAACGTGATTCGCAATGGCGCGGTGCTCGACGAGGAGCCGCGCGGACGAGAACGCGCGCGGGGCCCGCGCGCTTCAATGCCGCCCTCGCGGGCGACCACGCGGCTCGAGTCGATTG
Organism: uncultured Acidobacteriota bacterium; assembly: GCA_963839865.1. Taxonomy (GTDB): domain Bacteria; phylum Acidobacteriota; class Vicinamibacteria; order Vicinamibacterales; family UBA2999; genus 12-FULL-67-14b. Next base: position 465,290 of record CAWIWS010000022.1, on the reverse strand, counting down.
TCGTGCCCATCGTGCGACAGTACGTCGACGGCATCTCGATCTCCGTGGTGAAGCGCGCGCCCGGCTAGACCGCTCGCGGCGACACCGCCGCCGTCCACTGCCGCCGTTCCATCCACAGGAAATACGGAATCGACAAGACCGCCAGTGCCGCGGCCGCGGCGTAGGCCGTGGAGAACCCGTAGTGCTCGCCGAGCCAGCCCACTGCGATCGAGCCGGTGCCGATGCCGGTGTCGAACGCGCCGATCACCGCGCCGAACGTCGCGCCCCGGCGATGGTCCGCGACGTGGTGCATCAGGTGGGCGACGAAGATCGGGTAGGCCGAGCCGAAGCCGATGCCGAACAGGATCCCCGACGCGATGAACCCGGCCCGCGTGGTGGCGATGGACAGCAGGCCGACGCCCACCACGATCGTCGCCAGGCACGGGACGATCACCCGCGCGTGGCCCACCCGGTCGGCATAGCGGCCGATGAACGGCCGGGTGATGACGATGGCCGCCGAGAACACCGCGAAGTAGAGCGCTCGCGGCGTGACGCCCGCCTGCTCCGCGTAGACCGCGACGAAGCTGGTGATGCCGCCGTAGCTGAAGGAATAAAGAAACAGGGTGACCGCGCCGACGATCACGCGCCACTCGATCAGGTCCGAGGGCCGCAGCGACAGCGGCCGCGCGCCCGCGGCGTGTCGGGCGGCAGCCGCCAGGCGATCACCGCCATGATCACGTTGAGCACCGCCGACTCGAGACACAACAGCGGCCACCCGCCCGTGTCGAAGACCCACAGGCCGATGGTTGGCGCCACGCTGATCGCCAGGATGCTGGCGAAACCCGCGTAACCGAGCCCCTCGGCCCGGCGCGACACGGGCACGATGTCGATCACGTAGGCGTTGGACGCCGACAGCAGTCCCGACCAGAAGACGCCGTGGATCAGCACCAGGCCCAGGATCAGCTGGTAGCTGGGCGCCACCGCGTACAGCAGCGAGAACACCGTGATCGCGAGGCTGGCGACGAGCAGGATGCGGCGCTTGCCGATCCGGTCGCTGATGGCGCCCGTGATCGGCGCCGAGACCGCCGACGCATAAGTAAGGAAGCCGAGGAAGAGCCCGGCCTCTCCGCCGGAGCCGCCGAGCGCGAGGATATGGAACGGTGCGGTCGGCAGGAGCTGGAAGGCCGACATGAAGACGGTGAAGGCGAACCCGCACCAGAGGAAGAAGCGCGGCGTGAAGAGACGATCGCCGTCCCGATCAGGCCCGGACATCGAGCACGAGCTTTCCGATGTGCGTGCCGGCTTCCATCACCCGATGCGCCTCGGCGGCCTTCGCCAGCGGAAACACCTGGTGAATCACCGGCGCCACCGTGCCGGCCTCGAGCAACGGCCATACCTGGGCACGCAGGGCCGCGGCGATCACGCCCTTCTCCGCCGGCGTCCGCGGGCGCAGCGTCGATCCGGTGACCCACGCGCGCTTGCGCATCAGGATCGAGAAATCGACCTCCGCTTTCGGCGCTCTTGAGGAACGCGATCTGCAGAGCCGGCCATCGACCGCCAGCAGCCCCACGTTGCGCGGGATGTAGTCGCGCCGACGATGTCGAGGATGACATCGACGCCGCGGCCGCCGGTGGCCTCCGTCGCCGCGGCCACCCAATCGGTGGTCCGGTAGTTGAAGGCGAGTTCGGCGCCCAGCGCGCGCGCCGCCTCGCACTTGGCGTCGCTGCCCGCCGTCGTGAACACGCGCGCGCCGAAGGCCCTGGCCAACTGAATCGCCGTCGTGCCGATGCCGCTGGTCCCGCCATGAATGAGGATCGACTCCCCCGCCTGCAGGCGGCCGCGGTCGAAGACGTTGGTCCACACGGTGAAGAACGTCTCGGGGATGGCGGCGGCCGCGATCATCGACAGGCCGTGCGGCACCGGCAGGCATTGTTCCTGCGGCACGGCCACCCGCTCCGCATACCCACCGCCCGACACGAGCGCGCACACGGCGTCGCCCTCACGCCAGGCCGTGACGCCCGCGCCGACGCCGCGCACCGTGCCGGCCACTTCCAGGCCCGGGATATCGGAGGCGCCCGGCGGTGGTGGATATTTCCCCAGCCGCTGCAGCACGTCGGGCCGGTTCACGCCCGCGGCCGCCACGTCGATGAGCACCTCGCCCGCGCCCGCCACCGGGTCCGGCCGCTCCGCCACCCGCAGGACCTCGGGCGGGCCGAACGACGCGATCTCAATTACACGCATAGCCTGCCCACAAATACGCCACAGAGACACGGAGACACAGAGAATACCAATGCTTTGGAATGCCGGAGCTGCTTAGTGGCTATTGCCTTTAGAAAGACTTGGTCTTCTCCGTGTTCTGTCTCTGTGGCGTCTTTGTGATCCATTACTTCAAGCCGGACGGCAGGCGCGGCGAAGACAGCAGCGCCGCGAACTCGTTCCAGCGGCGGTTGGCCGAGGCGTCCTTGCCGGCGCGCCTGGTGATGTACGCGCGGATCAGGTCCTTGCCCAGGTTGTAGTTGATCACGTAGCTGCGGTACTGGTCGATGAAGCGCACGCGCTGCTCGGCGCGCGGCGGGTGCATCATCGCGTACTTCTCGATGCACGCGGCCGCGCCGCGTCGCGATCGATCGTCGCCGTTCAGGTAGCGGCGCGCCGCCTCGTTGCCCGCGTACGACAGCTTGTCGACCAGCGCCAGCACGTCGTGTACTCCTGCCGCGCGTGGCGATCGAGCCCCGCAAGCGGGAAGAGCACGTCCTGCTCGAAGGCCACCGCTCGGCCGGCGGGAACGCCACCTCGATGCCGAAGTTCGCCGTGCCCTCGGCGATCAGCGACTGCGGCGAGAACAGCGCGTACACGGAGAACTCCACCCAGCCGCGGTCGCGCACCAGGTGCTTCTCGAGCAGCGCGTTGTACACGTGGTGCCCGGGATAGCCCTCGTGGCACGCCAGGTCGACGGCGCGGTCGATGTAGATGGGCAGGTCCGTGTTGACCTGGATCAGGCTGCGGTAGTTGCCCTGGTACCAGTTGTAGCCGCTCCAGGACTTGTTGGTGACGTACTCGACGGTGAACTTCTCCGCGGCCGGCAGCTCGACGTGCGCGCAGCGTGCGCTCGCGGCAGGCGGCGATCGCCTCCTTGAAGACGCGGTCCAGCGCGGTCGGCGGGATGACGAACGCGGTCTTGAAGCGGTCGTAGCGCTCGATGAGCGGGCCGTCGCCAGGCAGCTTCGCCTCGAGCTCCTCGAGCACGCTCGAAGTCGGCCTCGGTCTGCGTCGGCGCCACCGCGTCGTACAGCGCCTTCGACTCCTCGTCGAACGTCAGCTTCTTGCCCTGGAGCATCGCCACGCGCGCGCGCAGCGCCGCGACCTGGGCCGCGAGGTACTGGCGCCGCAGCGTCCAGAGCTCGGTCTCGGCCGCGGGGGGCTTCCCCTTCGCCGCGCCGGTGGGCGGCATGGCGGGAGCGGCCTGATGTCGGCTTCCAGGGCCGCCGCCTGCTGATCGATCACGACGAGCGGGAGCTTCGTGGCCTCGGCCTCCTTGCGCCAGGCGGCGGGACCATAGAAGGCATCCACGTAATCGGCGTCGTGCTGTCCCACGGCCAGCACCAGCTTCACGTATCGCTCGGCCTACGGATTTCAATGGATCCCCCATCGGCGCCTGCCCCAGACACCACGCGCCGCGCCCATCACCGCCGCCAGCGCCACCGCCGTCCACTTCACTTCGCATAGCGAGACCCAATCGTGGGAATCAGGTAGTCGCGAAACGCGCGCGCGAAGTCGTACGCGGGCGCGAAACCCCAGTCGCGGCGGGCGGCCGATGTCGTCCACGTCCTCCGGCCACGAGTCCACGATGCCCTGCCGCTTCACGTCGACCTGCCAGGTGATTTGCGCGCCGGGAACGCCGCGCACGACTTCCTGGCGGACCTCCTCGGCCGACGGGTTGAAGGCGGCGACAGGTTGTAGGCCGTGCGCGTGAGCGCCGCGCGGGGCGCCGCCGCCAGCCGGATCAGCGCCTCGATGCCGTCGGGCATCGCCATGAACGGGATGCGCGTGTCCGGACGCACGAAGCAGGCGTAGGCCTCGCCCTTGGCCGCGGCGTGAATCATCTCGGGCGCGTAGTCCGACGTGCCGCCCGAAGGCACGGTCAGCGCGGAGATCAGCCCCGGGAAGCGCACGGAGCGGAAGTCCACGCGGCCCGACTGCGGCTCCGCCGCCAGCTGCTTGTAGAACCGCGCGTAGTAGCGGCCCGAGCTGCTCGCAGTACAGCTTGTTGCAGCCGTACATCGTGGACGGCGTGTTGAAGTCGTCTTCCTTCACGCGGCCCGCGCGGCGCTTGGTCTCGAGGTCGGGCAGCCCGTACGCCGCGATCGACGACGGATACAGGAACGTCACCGGGCGGCCGTGCGACTCCGCCTCCGCGCTGCGCGAACTCGAGCAGGTTCAGCGTGCCCTCGACGTTCACCTGGTGCGCCGGTGTCGGCGTGAACTCGGAGCGCGTCGAGAGGAGCGCCGCCAGGTGGTAGATCGTCTCCACCTCGAACTCCGACAGGATGCGCTCGAGCAGCGCCTTGTCCATGATCGAGCCGGTGAACTCGCGCTGCACGAGCTTGCCGAGCGCCGGTTCGAGCGGGTTCACGTCGAGGGTGACGACCGGCTGGCTGCCGGCCGCGGCGAGGTGCGCGATCAGGCCGTGGCCGATCTCGCCGCCCGCCCCCGTGATGAGGACTACTGGTTTGCGAATCACTGCGTCTCTCCCGTGACGGCGGGCAGGTACACCCGGAAACTCGCGCCCTCGTTGCGCTCGCTGATCACGGTGATGGCGCCGCCCGTCTGGCGGATGATGCCGTAGACGGTGGACAGCCCCAGGCCCGTGCCGCGGCCGGTCTCCTTGGTCGTGAAGAACGGTTCGAAGATGCGGGCCTGCGTGGCCTGGTCCATGCCGATGCCGTTGTCGCTCACCACGAGCAGCACGTACTGCCCGGGGCGAGGCCGGTCTGCGTCGCCTCGGAGCTGCCGGCGGCGAACCGATGTTCGCGGTCGTCGACCTGGATGCGCGCCGCCCGCGCGGCATCGCGTCGCGGGCGTTGACGATCAGGTTCAGCAGCACCTGCTCGATGCGCGCCGGGTCGGCGAGCACCGCGCCACAGCCCGGGCGCGAGCTCGAGCTGCAACTGCGACGTCCGTGCCGATCAGCCGCCGCGCCATGCGTCGACACCGCCGCCGACGATCTCGTTGAGATCGAGCGCCACCGGCTGCAGGACCTGCTTGCGGCTGAACGCCAGCAGCTGCCGCGTGAGCGTCGGCCGCGCGATCGGCCGCGTGCAGGATCTCGTCCGACTTCGGCGGCCAGCGCGGGGTCGTGCGACGCGATGCGACATCAGCTCGGCGTTGCCGCGAGATCGCGGTCAGGAGGTTGTTGAAGTCGTGCGCGATGCCGCCGGCCAGGCGGCCCGACGGCCTCCATCTTCTGCGCCTGCCGCAACTGGTCTTCCAGCTTCACGCGATCGCTGATGTCGATCGCGGTCGCCAGCACCGCGGGCTGACTCCCGAACTCCGTGACGGTGCAAAAGATCTCGACCTGCACGACGTGCCGTCCTTCCGCATGCCCGCTCACGGTGAGCTGCACGCTCGTGGATCCGGCTGCCGCCAATGCGCGACAGCTGATCGACCAGCAACGATCGATCCTGTTCGTGCACCAGGGCGAACACGTTCGGCATCTCGAGGAGTTCCTGCTGCGAGTAACCGAGGATGTCGGCGCCCTGGGATTGACGTAGACAAGCCGACCGTGCTGGACGATGAAGACGCCGACGAGCGACTGCTCGACGACCGCTGCGGTATTTCGCCTCTGCGGCCGCAGCGCGTCCTCGGCGCGCTTGCGCTCGGTGATGTCGCGCGCCACGGCCTGCATGCCGATGTACCTGGCCCTTGGCGTCGAATACGAGCCAGGCGTTCTGCCCAAGCCACACCTCGACACCGTCCTTGGTGACGGCGGGAAACTCGATGTACGAGTTGGCACGTCCGTTCGGTACCTGCTTCGAGTAGTGCTGCAGAATCGCGGGCCGGTAGTCGGCCCGGATGAACTCCGTGAAGCGGCGGCCGACCACCTCGTTGCTTGGGTAGCCAAACACCCGCAGGTCACGGGATTGACGAAGCGGAAATAGCCCTCGGATCCGCCTCGAAGATGATGTCGGCCGCCGACGTCCACAGTGGCCGTAGCGATCCTCGGTGGCGCTTGAACGCCGCCTCGGTCTCTTGCGGGAGGTCACGTCGCGGTAGTAGACGACGATGGCGCCGACGCGCGGTTCGCCCAGGAGGTTCCTGGCCACGCCTTCCGTCCACCGCACGGTGCCGTCCTTGTGCCGGCACCGGAATGTCCCCGAACAGCGGCGCCGAGGGCCATCGAACAGCTCGCGACGATCGCCTCCCACGCCTCGTGGTCCGCGGGCTCGACGATGTCCGCACGTGCAGGCCGACCAGTTGATCCGGGTCGTAGCCAAGCACATCGGCGGTCGACGGGCTTGCCCACTGGATGACGCCCTCGCTCGTCACGAGCACGATGGCATCAGCGCTGAAGCTGATGAGCGCCGCCAGTTGTTCGAGTCGTCGGGGGCTGGCTCACCGGCGGCCTCCTGGAGGGACACATCGTCCGCCTATTCTAGTCGTCTGGGCACCCCGGCGCGCGTGGCGGAGGTCCGGTCAGGCGTCCGGCAGGTTCTTCAGCCGCCCGTTCCAGGGAGGAATGCACGATCGACACGGCGCCGTAGGCCTGCGCCATGCACGCCAGCCGGATGATCGGGCGCGGCTCGTCGCTCGTGGCGTAGCCGCACTCGGCCAGCACCTTGCGCTCTCGATCGTCCATGGGCGACAGCTTCTCGGCCCCGCCCAGGACACCGACCCAGCAGGTGCCGCAGGACGCCGACCGGCAGTGCACCGGAATCGGGCCCTCGCTCAGCCGCTCGTCGCGGGCGCGATGGTCGCGGGTGTCGAGCCCGGCCGCCGTGGTGACGTGCTGCGAGTGGACCAGGGGGAAGCTGGCCCCGGCGGCCTGCTCGTCGTAGGTGACCGTCCACACCTTGCGATCGCCCCTCAGGAACCCGAACAGGCCCTGGGAGTCGTCGCGGGTCCGCCGGGCCAGCACCTGATCGGGCGTGAGGGCCGCCGTCCGCGCATCCAGCGACATCGCGGGGGGCGAGGCCTCGAGCCGGGGCATGCCCACCTGTTGGAGGGTCCGCACGCCGACGGCGGCGATGCCGACCACCAGGGACCGGATGCCGGCATGCGACGCCGGATCCAGCGCGATTTCCTGCACCTGCGCGGCCAGGTCGAGGCTGCCCGGCACGTGCGGCCCGCGCGCGAAGTCGAGGATGGTGTCGCGAACCTCGCCCCAGTAGCGATGCCCGTACAGGAACGCGTGCGACGTCTCGATCTCGATCCGCCAGGCGCCAGCGCCCCTGCAGGACGATGCGCTTCTCCAGCGCGGCCGGGTCATGGGAGGCCTCGAACGCGCGTTGCAGCCTGAGCGGATAGAGGTGGAACCAGATGCGCGTGGCCACGCGGTCCACCGGGTGCATGGCCCCGTTCAGCCGGTCCACGACCCGCAGCCACGCGGCGTCGTCGAACTGCGCGAGGTAGGCGAGGAAGAGCGGCGCCGCGGTCTCTACCACAGCGCGGCCTTCATCTGCGCGATCGCCACCTCGATCTTGCCGATTTCGTCCAACACGCGCTCCGCTTCGGACAACGTGGCGTTGAGCGCCTCGGCGGCAGGCATACCACCCCGCTTTACCTCCCAGGCCAGGTCGCGAGTCGTCTCGGCGCACGCGCGGCACATCTGCAGCGTACGTTCGTGCGCCTCGATCAGGCGCAGGACTTCTTGCTGTTCCTCGGGAGTCACCGCGCGTGCGCCTTCTTCCAGGCGTCGTACCGCAGACGCAGCGTCTTGACCGGATTGGCGTTCTCCGCCGGCGTGATGTCCTCGTCGGTCACCGAGACGTACATCGCGTACTGGCCGGTGTTGAGGCCGTCCCGCTACCGTCGGTGGCTTCGGCCCGAAGCGATATAGGCCACCTGCGCGGTCCTCGTGGTGCACGGCGCGTTGGGTCGGGGCGACGTGGCGCACGAACACCGCTTGTCGCCGCCCTTGCCGTCGGCGGCCTCCATCGCCGCCATCACACGATCGGACAACGTGCCCGGCGCGGACCCCATCGCCGACGCGGCCGCGGTGACCACTTCTTCGCTCGCGAGCAGGTTGCCCTGGATCGAGTAGACGATTCCGGTGCCGTCCACGCGGCCCTGCCGGCTCGCGGCGAGCGCGACGCCCTTCGCGCCGGAAAACGCCAGCGCCCGGCCCTGCACGTCGACGATGCCGAACTGGCGACTGTCGATCGCCGGGTCCCCCTTCAGCAGTTCGAGGATCGCCGCCGGGTCGGTCCCCTTGGCGATCTCGGCGAAGATGCGGCCCTGGTTGGCGCGGGTCACATCGGTGGCCGCCTGGGCCGCCGCCACGCCCTTGCCCGGCACGACCACCGCCTGGATGTCCATCAGGCCTTTCGCCGGAAAGTTGGCGAACTCGCCCTGCGCCACGCACGCGGCCGACGCGATGGCCACGCTGCCCGTGGCCTGATCGACCGCGACGACCGACCACGTGGCAAAGGCGGGCGACGCCTCAGGACGATCGCCGCCAGGGCGAGCGCTAGGTGCGATCCAGGTCGGAACGCCATGTCGTGATCGCGGCCTTGATCTCGTTGGGCGAGAGCTTCTCGCGCACCGCGCGGTCGAGCAGCGCGCCGAGCTCTTCGTCGGACGCGAATCGCAGGGCCACGATCTGCTTGACGCCGAGCTACGCGAGCTCGGCGTCCTCCCCGGCCGGCAGCATCTCGGCGCACCGCACCTTCATCTCGAGCATGATGATGCGGTCCTGCAGCGCGGTGGTGTAGAGGCGGCCGATCCCGATCACGACGAACAGGCAGGAAGTGGCCAGCGTCGCGACGCCCTGCGCGTTCAGGGCGATCGCGCCGGCGCGGTAGACGCGATCACGGCCACCAGCCAGAACGCGTCGCCACAAACGTGGGGACGGCGCGTAGGCGTGGTTCTTGCAGATTGTGCAGCCATTACTTCAGTTTCCCTTCGATCTCTTCGTAGACCTTGCGGACCGCGATCGGCGCCTGCTGATCGCGCAGGAACCAGTCGGTATATGGCCCCCAGTTCGCCTGCTTGGTGGCGTCGTCGGCCGACAGCCCGAGCTTATGAAGGCGGTTCACCTCGGCAATCACCGCCTTAAGCGCCTTCTGGAACTCGACGAGCTCCTCGCGCGACACCTTTGGCTCTTCGATGAAGCCATGGCCGGGCACGAAGCGATCCACGTCCATCTTGAGCGCCTTGTCGATCACGCCCACCCACTCGGTGGGATACGCCGACCGCATCGCGGGAAACACGCGATTCAGGTAGACCTCGCTCATGAACAGGATCTTCTGCTTGGGCAGGTAGACCACCAGGTCGCCACCGGTGTGCGCACGGCCCAGGAAGATGCGCCTGCACCTCGATGCCACCGACGTTCAGCACCTGCTTGTCGCCGGTCATCGCGGCGGGCGGCACCACCATCGCCGGCGCGTTGGGCTTGCGGCTGGGCGTGGCCGCGTCGCGCTCCATCGTGCGCCTTCGAATTCTTGTGAGATCACGTAGGTGATGTCCTTCGGCAGGACCGAATTGCCGGCCGTGTGGTCACCGTGGTCGGATCCGACGATGTACCACTTCACCGGCTTCGGCGTGATCTTGCCGATCGCGTCCACCATTTTCTTCGTGGCATCCGGGCTGCCCTGCCCATCGGCGATCAGCACGCCGTCGCTGCCGACGACGATCAGGCTGACGGTGGTGAAACCCGGATTCCGGATCTCCTCATAGCCGTAGACGTTGTCGGCGAGCTTGATGACGCGTGGAAAATCGGTGAGCTTGAGGCCGCGCTTGTCGGGGTAGGCGGTCCGGACCTGGGCGGCGGCCGCCGAGGCGAGGCCAAGGACGAGGACCACAGTGATAACGGTGAGGCAGCGACGCATGGGGCCATCGTACAATGAAACCCCGCGCGCCGGGCAGGGGCCTACCGGGGCCGGCTCGTATATATCTTGTTCACGATGCGCCACTCACCTGCGAAGCGCAGCAGGTTGAGATAATCGGTGTAGACCGACTTGGGATAGGTCTCCACGACCTTCACCGAGGCCGCATCGCCGGTGACGTCCACCGACACGATGTCGAGCGTGCCTGCTTCCTCTTTCCCCGCGCTCGCCTCGAAGCCCTTGTACCACTCGGCCTGCGTGAGCTGCCCGAGCGAGCCGTCCTTCTTCGTGAAATACAGCCGGGCATCCGGCCAGAAGGCCGCGCGAAGGCGCGCCACGTCGTTGAACTTCAGGCCGAGCAGGTAGCCGTCCACCACCCGCCTCACGACGCTCTCCTCAGCGCCTTGTTCCGCGTAGGCGGCGCGGACCAGGCCCTGGGCGATTGATTCGTCGAACAGGTCCTGCAGCCCGGGGTCATCGCCCGCGAAGGTCCGCCTCCACTGCTGCAGGTCCACCCGCGCCCGCACCTCGTCTACGGAATAGGTCGCGGTGCCGAGGGCGCGCACCTGGCGCACGGCGTCGAGCAACAAGGCGCGAACCTGCACGATGTATGACATGTCGCGCTGGACGGGCCCATGGCCTGGCACAATCGCCACGGCGTCGTAATGGCTCATGCGCTCCAGGACCGACGCCCATGACGTCGGGTAGCCACCGAACCTACGGCACCGGCGCCACCACGATGTCCCCGGTGACCAGGATGCGCTCGGCCGGCAGGTAGACGTGGCATCGCCCTCGGTGTTGGCGTTTCCGAGCCATTGCGCGCGTACCTCGCGGCCGTCTGGATCACAATTTTCTCTTAGGTCAGCGTCGGCGGCTGGAACACCATCGAGGCGAACTCGCGAATCTCGTTCTCCCGCGTCGTCTTCGCCCACTCGAGGTCCGCCCGCTGTTCCGGCGCCAGCGCGCGGCCCCTGGCGTCGAGACCCGACGCGAGGCTCGTGGTGAACTCCGCGATCGCCGCCCGGGCCAGGCCCGTCGCGCGCTTGCCCCAGTCCTGCCCCTTCACGCGCGAGAGGTCGCGCGTCGCCGCGGTCGAGACAATCTCGACGCCGGGGAACGCGCACACGTACTCGTCGTTGCCGTCGTTGTGGTCGTAGTGCCAGTGGGTATTGAGAAGGAAGCGGACCGGCTTGGAGGTCCATCGACGGATCTGGGCGATGTCCTCGCGCGCGGCCGACGGCAGGTAGCCCGCGTCCACGACGAAGACGCCGTCCTGCCCCACGATCACGGTGGTGTTGCCATTGGGAAACGCGTCGCGTGGCATCCACGTGCTCGATCACGTCAGATCCCCTCCGCCAGTTGGGAGATCCGACGCGCGCCGTGTGACACGGCGAGTGCCTGCGCGGGGCACACCACGGCCATCACCAAGATCGAGAGGAGTCGCATGCGGCGGGAGTCTAGCAGGGCCGTGCCGGCTCGCTCGGGCGAAAGGGACGGGCGGCCCGGTCGAGGGGCCGCCGCCCGTGAGGCTGTGACGGACGGGGCGGCATCGCCGCCCCGCCGTCAACGGCGCTATCTGCCGTCGATCAGGTCGCCGAGGCCGCCAATGCGATCGAGGACCGACCCCTCTTCCTTGCGCCAGCCGCCGGTCTGCGGCGCGGAGGCGTAGATGCGATCGGCCAGGCGGCTCAGGGGCAGCGACTGCAGCCACACGCGGCCGGGGCCCTGCAGCGTGGCGAAGAAAATGCCTTCGCCGCCGAACAGCGCGGTCTTCACCTTGCCGACGAACTGGATGTCGTAGTTCACGCTCGGCTGCAGCGCCACGAGGCAGCCCGTGTCCACGCGCATGGTCTCGCCAGGCGCCAGGTCGAACGAATGGATCGTGCCGCCGGCGTGGACGAAGCAGAGGCCGTCGCCCTCGAGCTTCTGCATGATGAAGCCCTCGCCGCCGAACAGGCCCACGCCGAGCTTCTTCTGGAACGCGATGCCGATCGAGACGCCGCGGGCGGCGCAGAGGAACGAGTCTTTCTGGCAGATCAGCTGCCCGCCGAGCGCGCGCAGGTCCATCGGGATGATCTTGCCGGGATAGGGCGCGCCAAACGCCACGCGCTGCTTGCCGGCGCCCTGGTTGGTGAACACGGTGATGAACAGGCTCTCACCGGTGAGGATGCGCTTGCCGGCGCCGAGGAGCGCGTCCATCACGCCCCGGGGCTGCTGCTGGCCGCCGTCGCCGAAGACGGTGTCCATCTGGATGCCGCTCGTCATGTACATCATCGCCCCGGCCTCGGCGACCGCGCCCTCGCCCGGGTCGAGCTCCACCTCGACGAACTGCATCTCGTTGCCGTGGATCTCGAAGTCGATGTCGTGCGCGCGACGGCCCGGCGCCGGCGGCGGCGTGAACGCCCCGGGCGCCTGCCGCAGCGGCGCGCCAGCGTTCTTCACAAACGCGGCGAAGGTGGGGACCTCCTTCACCTTCTGCCACGACGTCATGCCGGCGGTGAAGACCAGCGTCTCGGCATCGATGCTGCCGTTCTGAAGGTTCGTGATGATCTCGTCCTGGCTGACGGGGCCAACCTGGTGACCACCGATTGCCATGTACCACTGGGTCGCTGCCATGCACTGCTCCCTTTGAGCTTAGGGCTTGGGGCCTGAGGCATGAGGCTTGAGGCCCGGACCTAGGAGCTCGGAACTAGGTCTTGAAACCTACTCGCCTGCGCGTCGATTCGCGCGGCCGTGTCGGTTTCGAGCTGGGCGACAGTGGCCGCGTCGAGGCCCAGCTGGTACGCCAACTGGGCGAGGTAGACGCGCTCGGCGCCTGTGACCGTTTCATCGGCGCGGACGATCGTGAAGGCGAGCACGTAGAGATCCTTCTTCGCTGTCGGGGTTGGTGATGCCGGCGACGATCTCCGCCAGCGGCCGCGCCGCGGCCAGTTCGGCCTCGACCACCGACTCGAGCCCGGCCTCACGCGCCCGCGCGAGGATCAACTCGCGCTCCTGCGGCCCAAGCGCGCCGTCGGCCCGCGCGGCAGACACCGCGAGGCGAATCACGCGCAGCATGGTGTCGGGCATCGGCTCGCCCGACGGCAGCACGCGGCACCCGGAATCGGCGGCACCTGTGGCACGCGGTGGCACCTGGGCACCCCGCCTGTGGCACCTGATGGCACCGGTGGCACCCATGGCACCTGTATTCGCCTGCAAGCTTCATAGATCCCCCAGACCACCCCGGCGGCGGCCATCAGGGTGCTGGCGGTAAGAAACCCGCCCCGGCCCGCTCAGGAACTTCGTCGCCCGTCTCGCCCGTTTCCGTCCGGATCGGCCCAAGGCGCCGCGTAACACGATCGACAACATGTCTGCTGGGTTGTTGAGCACTCGGTTCGTCCCTCAGTGAGAAGAATACTGCGGTGGCGGCCAAAGGGTTCCAAACCGCCGAGAATCCGGTATCGGGCAGACCCGGGTCCACGGCCCCACGAGAATTCCGGCCCAAATCTCACGTAGTTCTACGGAGACCGCGTCGGCACCGACCTTGCACTGACGGGCAGCGTGATGAATTTCCCGTTAGTTTCTCTTCATTTTTTGTTTGCGCAAGACCCCGGTGGCGATGTTCACCGTCAAGGAGGGGACCCAATGCGGTACAGGCTAACAACGCTCGGTACTCGCGGCAGCCGTGGTATTGGCTGGAGCCGTCGCGGCCTCAGCTCAACCCGCCCCAGCTGCCGCCGGTAGTTGGAGCGCCGCGGACTGCCAGTCGTGTCACGCCCAGGTGATGGGCCCCGTCTACGAAGGCACCAAGCACGCGAAGCTCGACCAGAGCTGCGCCACGCTGCCACCAGAACGTGGCCGAGCACGTCAAGGCCCAGATGGCCGGAGCAGGCCAAGGCTCCCGTGCCGAGCCTCAAGAAATTCGTCGGCGCAACGAACTCAACGCGACAGTGCCTGACGTGCCACGAGAAGGCCAACCAGGCCAACTTCCTGACAGCAGCATGCACGCGCGCCGGAACGTGGAATGCACGGCCTGCCACTGCGTGCACTGCGCCGCAAGTCGATCAAGGCCCAGCTCAAGACCAAGACCGATACCGAGCTCTGCTTCACCTGCCACAAGGCCGAGCGCGCGCAAGGCGATGCGCACGTCGCACCACCCGGTTCGCGAAGGCAAGATGGGCTGCGCGAGCTGCCATAACCCGCACGATGGCGCGCGCCCCAAGATGATCAAGGCGGAGTCGATCAACGAGCTCTGCTACACCGTGCCACGCCGAAAAGCGCGGGCCGTTCCTGTTCGAGCACGCGCCGGTCCGTGAGGACTGCGTGGCCTGTCATGACCCGCACGGGTCGAACCACAAGCGCGCTGCTGCTCGCAGAAGCTGCCGAACCTGTGCTGGAACTGCCACCTCACCGGCTCCGGCCACTTCGGCTCAGGCGACAACTACAGCACCGAGCAGGGCGCGCGCGTGGCGCCGGCCGGAGCGCCCACCGGATACCCGACGGTGAACTCCGCTTCGTCGAGAAGAGGCTGCAAGAACTGCCACATGAATCTCCACGGCTCCAATTCGCCCTCGGGCGCGTATTTCGTGAGGTAACCCATGACGACGAGCATTGAAAGTCACGGCGCTCCTCGCCATGGGTCTGCTCGTGGCGAGTTCATACGCGGCGGCGCAGGATGCGCCGCGCCAAGACCAGCGGCGGTCAGGTCACGATCACCGCGCCTGGGCAGGGACGACGTCAGCTCGGCGAAGTTCCAGGAATATCGCGAGGTCCCGAAGGGCATCTCGATGCCCTACGTGAACCTCTTCTCGAAGAACGACAAGCTGGACTTCAACCTCGCACGGCATTCAACGTCAGCCAGACCGACCAGCGCTACTTCGGCTGGTTCAACACCAACGCGTTCGGCCTGAAGTTCGACTACAACCAGATTCCGCACAACATGGGGAACAACGGACAGACGTTTCTCAGCCGAGACCGACCCCGGTGTGTGGAGCATGAGCGACACCCTGCAGCAGTCGATCCAGACGGCGAATGATGCGACGCCGACGGCCGGCCGGACGGTGACCTTCTACGATGCGTTGCTGGGCCCGACCTTCGCCGCCGACCAACAGCATCGACATCTCGAGCGTGCGCAAGCGGGGCACGGGAGAGGTGAACTTCAACGAGAAGCTGCCCGTTCGACCTCGCCTTCACCTACATGCGGGAGGACTCAAGTCGGGCTATCGGGGATGACGACGGCGGCGGCATCTACAGCGCGGTCAACAGCGTGGTCGAAGTGCCGCGGCCCGCTGGACGAACTCAACCAGGACTTCGGCGTCAAGGCGGCCTACAACTTCGCGAAGGGCAACGTCCACGGCGCGTTCAACCGCAATCTGTACAACAACGACGCGGAGATCGCTGACCGTCGACAACCCGTTCCAGGCGTACGACGCGTTGTACATCGCGACGCCGGCCCCGGCCATCGGTGGCGGCAGCCGCGCGCGGTGGATCACCGCGCCCGACAACGAAGCCAGCACGCATCAACGCCGGCTTCCTGCTGAAGTTCGCCCACCAGACGCGGGTCGGCGGCGACGTGTCCATGGCCAAGTGGACGCAGAACGCGCCGTTCTACCCCTACACGATCAACACGGCCGTCCTGACCGCGAGCGGAGCAGCGGGCCGACAGCCTGTCGTCGCTCCAGAAGCCGTCGTTCGACGGGAAGATCGACACGACGACGCTGAACTTCATGTTCTCGTCGCGGCCGACCAAGGGCCTGGCCCTCCGGGCGGCTACCGGAGCTACGACCTCTCGAACAAGACGAACCGCTACGTGATCACGGGCGACGTGTCCAGTTCGCCGGACCGCGCCTGGAGCGTCGTGACGCCCACCGCCGCCGACCCGTACGGCCATGCGACGGCCAACGTCTACGACAACACGACCAAGCGCTTCACGGCGTCCGCCAGCTACGACATCAAGAGGTCTGACGGTGGAAGTTCCAGGGCCGCACCGCCAGCCTCACGCGCACCAGCCGTGAAGCGGACGACCGGCAAGGACACCGGCTACGCGGGGACGGCGCTGTTCCACGTCGCCGACTGGATGGAGTTCCGCGGCACCTACGACCAGGCCAAGCGCACGGCCGACGGCGAGACGCTCTACGGGTTCCAGTCAGACGAGGCGGAACGCGAGACGAAGCGCACGCGCGTCCAGGTGGACCTGACGCCGATGGAGACGGTCGATATCGTCTTCGCCTACGGCCGCCGGGACGTCACCTACCCGAACCGTCCGGACCGCATCGCCGTGACGTCTGGCGCGCCGAGCCCCGGGCGCGGCGCCGATCCCCAATACGCCGAGCGGCCTGCTCGAGGCGAAGTACGACTCGTTACAGCGTCGACTTCACCTACACCCCGAACGAGCGCACGCGAAGTCGGCGCCTACTACACCTACGAAAAGGACCGGACAACGAACCAGTGGTCCACGACCACGGGCGTCGCCCTTAACAACCTGCTCAACTACGCCGGCAGCGACAAGACCGACACGTTCGGCGTCAACGCCACCATCCAGTTCGTGCCCGACAAATGGACCTGCCTCTTCAACGCCATGCGCCAGAAGGTCGACGGCCTGATGGACATCACGGCGAACGAGTCGGGGAGCTTCTACAACCCGGGCCGCACCACCCTCATCCCAACCGGGACAGGGCGGCGCCGCCGACATCACCGACTGGGACGACACGGAACTGACCACCGTCCTGGCCCAACTCGACTACATCGTCGCCAAGGCCTGGACGATGTCGGCGGGCTACATGTACGAGAAGTACGATTTCAAGAACGCCTACACGAGCGGCACCCTGCTGATGCCGCAGTCGCCCCTCATCTTCATGAAGGCCGACAACGGGCCGTACGACGTCAACATGGTGTTCGCCAAGCTGAACTACCGCTTCTAGGCAGGGCGGCACGAACGACAAAAGGGCCGGCACATCGCGTGCCGGCCCTTTGCATGTACCGCCTGCGGGAGGCGCGCGCCCTAGAGGTTCCGCGACGCGGGCTTCAGCGGAGCCGCCGCCTTCTTCTCCTCCGGCGTCCAGTCCTCGCCGGGATTGATGAAGCGGTTGGTCTCGAGCTTGTACTGCTTGTCGTACAGCTGCTTGTAGCGGCCGTCGCTTGGCCAGCAGCTCGTCGTGCGTGCCGCGCTCGACGATTTCGCCGCCCTCGATCACGAGGATCTGATCGGCGCTGCGGATCGTCGACAGGCGGTGCGCGATGACGAACGTCGTCCGGCCGGACCGCAGCTGTGTTCAGGCCGTCCTGGATCATCTCCTCGCTCTCGCTGTCGAGGCTCGACGTGGCTTCGTCCAGGATCAGCACCTTCGGGCGACGCCAGGATGGCGCGGGCGATCGACACGCGCTGGCGCTGGCCGCCGCTCAGCTTGACGCCGCGCTCGCCCACCACCGTGTCGTAGCCCTCGGGGAACCGCAGGATGAACTCCTCGCAGTGGGCGACCTGCGCCGCGTGCTTGATCTCGTCGAGCGTCGCGCCGGGCTTCGCGTAGCCGATGTTCTCGGCGACCGTGCCGTCGAACAGGAAGTTCTCCTGCAGCACCGACGCGAGCTGCTCGCGGTAGTCGCGCAGCGGGATGCCGCTCAGGTCCTGGCCGTCGACGAGGATGCGCGCCCTTCAGCGGCCGGTTGAACGCCATCACCAGGCTGATGAGCGTGCTCTTGCCCGATCCGCTCGACCCCACCAGCGCGGTGGTGGTGCCCGGCGCGGCCTCGAAGCGTCACGCCCTTCAGCACCGGGCACGCCCGGGTTGTACTCGAACCACACGTCGTCGAAGCGGATGTCGCCGCGGATCTCGCCGAGCGACGGCTTGCCGGCGTCGGCCTCGTCCTCGGTCTGCATGTTCGATGATCTCGCGGATGCGGTCGAGGCCCGGCGAACGCCTCGGTGATCTGCGTGCCGATGCTCGCGATCGAGATCAGCGGCGCCGCCAGCAGGCCGATGAAGAAGATGTACATGATGAAATCGCCGAGCGTCATCTTCCCCGCGAGTGATGTCGTTGCCGCCCATCCAGATCATCACGACGCCGACGACGCCCACGATCACCGTGCTGCCCGACGTGGTGGCCGAGACGCCGGTCATCGACTGCGCGATGTTGCGGAACAGCTTGTGCGCGCCCTTGGTGAAGACGATCTCCTCGCGCTTCTCCGCGGTGTAGCTCTTGACGATGCGGATGCCGCCGAGCGCCTCGGTGAGCCGGCCGGTGACCTCCGCCTGGATCTTGCCGCGCTCGCGGAACAGCGGCCGCAGCCGCTGGAACGCGTAGGCCATGCCGCCGCCGAAGATCGCCAGCACGACGGCGGTGACCAGCGTGAGCCGCCAGTTGAGGTAGAGCAGCACGCCGAGCGCGATGACCGCGGTGACCAGCCCGCCCACCAGCTGCACCAGCCCGGTGCCGACGAGGTTGCGGATGCCTTCGGCGTCGCTCATGATGCGCGAGAGCAGGACGCCCGGTCTGCGTGGAGTCGAAGTAGCGCACCGGCAGGCGCATCACCTTCGCCTGGACCTGCTTGCGCATGTCGGTGATCGCGCGCTGCGCGGCGACGCCCAGGATCTGCGACAGGCCGAAGCTGGTGATCGCCTGGACGATGGTGGCGGCGCCGGCCGCGAGCGCGATGGGCATCAGCAGATCGTGCCGGCCCTTGCCGATCACGTCGTCGATGACGTACTTCGACAGCGCCGGCAGCACGATGCCGGCGAGGCGGCTGATCGAGCATCAGCGCCAGGCCGATCGACAGGCGCCGGCGATGGAACCAGAGCAGCTCGCGCGCCTCGCGCCACGCCGCGGCCGAGTCGATCTTCTTCTTGGCCTGGCCGGATTTCGGGGCCGATCGCGGCCGCCGATCGTCCGCCGCCCGACCGCTCGGCCCTCCGCATGCTGGGAGCGCCGGACCTCAGAAGTGCCATAGGGACCTGGGAGACCTAGTTGAGGGCGTTGGGGAACCGCCAGCGTGAACGGCGCGATGCGCGCCTCGAACGCCTCGCCCCCTGGTCGTACCATCTGGTAGCTGCCGTGCATCGTGCCCACCGGCGTCGGAGGTCGGCAGAAGCTGGTGTAGTCGAACGCGGCGCCCGGCTCGAGGACCGGCTGCTCGCCCACCACGCCCGGTCCGCGCACTTCCTTCTCCTCGCCCTCGGTGTTGGTGATCACCCAGTGCCGGCTGATGAGCTGCGCCGTCTCGGTGCCGACGTTCGAGATCCGGATGTGGTACGCGAAGAGGTATTGCTTCTCCTTGGGCTCGCTGCGCTCGGGAAGGAACTTGCTCGTCACCTGCACGCGGATCCCGTTGGTCGTGGTGTCGCTCACGGTGATCATAGTTCAAAGTGAAAGGTGGAAAGTGAAAGGTGGAAAGTGGAGCGCTTTTCACTTTTCACCTTCTACTTTTCACTTTCAATCGAGGTGCCCGCGCTCGGAGTCGCCCATCTCGACCTTGCCGCGACGGGAAGTATTCGCTTCCAGCGCGCGGTGACCGTCGCCGCGATGTCCTCGCGGCACGTCACTTCCTTCGGGTACCACGGCTTCATGCGGGCGTCGATCAGGATCGGCGGCTCGTAGGCGATGTGGTTGCGCACCACGCTGGTGCGCGGCGGCGTGGATGTCGGCCGCCGGCTCGAAGCGGGTGAACGTCGTCCACAGGAAGTTCATGTCGCTGCGCGTCGCCCGCGCCGGCTCGTCGGTCAACACCACGAGCGGCCAGCCGGCAAACGCCGGGTGCGACGCCAGCCGCGCGGCGGCCTTCGGGTCGTCGGCGAACGACGGCCCGCCCACCACCAGGCATCCGCCGCAGTAGACGCGCACGTCGGTGACGTCGGACGGCGGCGGCGTCGCGGGCGCGAACGCGCGCGGCAGTTCGCGCACCGGATCGCCCAGCCCCAGCCACACGCCCTTCGACCCCTCGTTCACGACCGGGCCCGCTGTAGTCGAGCGTGTCCATCGAGAGGTTCGAGAACACGTAGAGATCGGTCTGGGGATTGGTGCGCGCCAGCACGTGCTCCAGCGTGGCACGGAAGTCCTTCAGGTCCACTGGCCGATCGGTCAGGAGCAGGAACTTCGTGCAGCGACAGCTGGCCTTCGCCCAGGATGCGGAAGGCGCTGGCCATCGCCTCGCGCTTGTAGCGCTGCTTGACGACTGCCGGCGGCCAGCGAGTGGTAGCCGGTTTCGCCGTAGGACCAGAGCTGCTCCACCGCCGGCATCACCAGCGGGAAGAGCGGCGACAGCAGTTCCTGCAGCAGGTCGCCGATGAAGAAGTCCTCCTGCCGCGGCTTCCCCACCACCGTGGCCGGGATAGATGGCGTCGCGGCGGTGCGCGACCTGGCGCGACGTCGAACACCGGATAGTCGTGCTGCAGCGAGTAGTAGCCGTAGTGATCGCCGAACGGGCCCTCGGGCCGCCGCACGCGCGGCGCGCACCTCGCCCATCAGCGCGAACTCGGCGTTGGCGACCAGCGGATGCGGGTGCCCGTTGGGGCCTGGCACCTGCGGCAGCTTCGCTCGCCGGCGATCAGCGACGCCAGCATCAGCTCGGGCACGTTCTCGGGCAGCGGCGCGATCGCCGACAGGATCAGCGCGGGCGGCCCGCCG
The DNA here is from genome assembly GCA_963839865.1 of uncultured Acidobacteriota bacterium. Taxonomy (GTDB): domain Bacteria; phylum Acidobacteriota; class Vicinamibacteria; order Vicinamibacterales; family UBA2999; genus 12-FULL-67-14b. The sequence continues at coordinate 444,673 of CAWIWS010000022.1, read as the reverse complement.
AGGAACACCGTGACCGGCAGCGGCTGTTCGCGCGCCTCGGCGCAGCTGGTAGTGAAAGCCGCCGCCCTTGCCGATCTGCCAGTGCATGCCGGTGGATGCGCGTGTCGTGCACGTGCAGGCGGTACATGCCGAGGTTGTGGCCCGGCCGCTCGGGATGCTGGGTGTAGACCAGCGGCAGCGTGACGAAGGGCCCGCCATCCTCGGGCCAGCACGTGAGCGCCGGCAGCCGATCGAGCCGGACGTCGCTCGTGACGACCTCGAGGACCGGGCCCGACGACCGGCGGCTCGTGCCGACCTTGAGCAGCTCCAGGCCCACGTCGCGCGCGCCCCACAGCTTGGCCGGCGTCGGCGGCAGCAGCGTCTCGGCCAGGTGGACGATGCCGCTTGATCAGCTGCAGCGGCCGCTCGCCCGAAGGCCAGCTCCGCGCGCCGCGCCGTGCCGAACAGGTTGGTGACCAGCGGAAACGCGGCGCCCTTCACGTTGGTGAACAGCAGCGCCGGCCCGCCGGCGGCGATCACGCGGCGATGGATCTCGGCCGCCTCGAGCACCGGGTCCACCGGCGCGGAGATCTCGACGAGGTCGCGATCGCGGCGGAGCTGATCGAGGAAGGTGCGCAGGTCCGGGAACATCAGTGCAGCGACTCCGGCGTCGTGGACCACGCGTGCCGCCGACGATCGTCAGGACGCTCGTGATCGACGGCAGCTGGTCGGCCGGCATCGAGAAGAGGTCGGCCGAGAGCACCGCGAGGTCGGCGAGGGCGCCCGGCGACAGGTGGCCCTTGTCCTTGTCCGGCGATCTCCGCATAGGCCGAGCCGCGCGTGTAGGCCGCGACCGCCTGCTTCACGCGAGAGCGCCTCGGTCGGCCGCGCCGGGTGCGTGGCCGCGAACATGATGTTCAGGCCGGGGTTGATCGGGCCATCCGACCCGAGCGCCAGCGGCACGCCCGCGGCCAGCAGGGACTTGAGCGGCTGCGCCTGTTGCGCGCGGTCGCCCAGGCGCGCCGGCATCTCGGCGGCGAGCGTGAGGTGGGCCGGGTTCTGCACGACGACCACGCCGAGCGCCTTCACCCGGGCGATGAGGTCGGGTGTCAGCAGGTCGCCATGCTCGATGCGCGGGCGCTTCCGCTTCCAGACCTCCGACAGCCCCGCGTGCTCGAGCGCCGTGAGGTACGCGTCGATCGCGCCATCGCCAACCGCATGAGCCAGGACTGGTCCTCCGAGCCGTAGGCCCAGCCGGCAATCTCGCGAATCCGCTCGGGGGTGAAGTTCAGGCGGCCGCGCTCGCCGGGCGCGTCCGCGTACGGCGCGCGCAGAAACGCCAGGCGCTCGATCGGCGTGCCGTCGAGGATGAACTTCATGCCGCGCGCGTCGAGATTGGGCGCCGGCTGCGGCGGCAGGTGCGGCCCGGCTATCCAGCTTCTCTGCGCCAGCCTCGCGAATGGGAAACCGGTAGACGTGCCAGCGCAGCGAGGTGCGCGCGTCTACCAGGTGCGTCATCAGGTCGTTGATCGGCAACGCATCGCCCATCAGCTGCACGGAGGTGATGCCGAGTTTCGCGGCTTCGATCGCGAAGGTGCGGTACGCCTCGGTGGCGGCCGCCGCGTCGACGCGCTGGGCGATCCGGCGCGAAATGAGATAGTCGGCGTACTCTTCGCCGCGGCCGTTCAGGCGGCCGGCCGCGTCGCGGAGGAACCGCCCGCCTTCCGGATCGCCGATGTCCTCGCCGATCCCGGCCAGCGTGAGCGCCGCGCTGTTCAAGATGACGCCGTGGCCCGTCCACGCGCTGAGGCGGACGGGATTGGCGGGCGCGCGCGCGTCGAGCCACGCGCGTGTCACCGCGGGATCGCCCCATACGCCCGGGCCGATGGCGCCCTGGATGAACCGGCCGGCAGGCGCGCGCTTCACCGCGTCGGCCAGTGCCGCCTCGAGTTCGGCCGTCGACGGGTCGTCCCCGGTCTTGAGCCGTTCGAGTTGCAGGTGCGGCCCTACGTGGGCATGCGCGTCGTTGAAGCCGGGCACCACCGTGCGGCCGCCGAGATCGATGCCGCGCGTGGACGCGCCCGCCTGCGCGGCAATCTCCGCCGTGCTGCCCACCGCGACCACGCGCTCGCCGCGAATGGCCACGGCCTCGGCCCATGGCTGCGTCCGGGTTGGCGGTGAAGACCTTGCCGTTGAGAAGAACGGTGTCGGGGCTGGCCGCCGCGCACGCGCTGAGCGCCAGCACGCACGCGGCGACCACGACCCGTCGCATCACCTGTGCCCTAACCCTTGTAGGGCTCGTCGGCGCTGCCGCCGTAGATGGCCGGCACCTTGCCGCCCATCGGGCGCAGGTAGGTCGCCAGCTGGCCGCGGTGGTGAACCATGTGGTTGTTGCAGAAGACCAGGAGGACGGCCGACGGCATCTTCATGCCGCAGAACGTCGACGATCGGTCGCCAGGTGCGCGCCGTCGAGCGCCAGCACCTGCTCGAGGCCCTTCGGGAACTCGTGCTTGTACCAATCCGCCAGTTCCGCGACGGTGTTCGCCGGCGGGCTTGCCGGGATAGGTGCGCTCGAACGTCGTTGGCGGCGACCGCATGCAGGAACCCGATGTCGGAGTCGGCGATGTGCTGCGCAATCTCCCACGCGGTGCGGCGACTGGCTTCCGGCTTCCAGTCCTTCTTGCCTTCGGGAATCGCGGCGATCACCTTGTAGGTGGTCATCCACTCGGCTGCAACTGCTGGCCGATGCGTCGCCGCGAGGAACTTCGCCTGCTCTGGATTCATGGTCGCTCTGCTCCTTGAGTTACGCGCGTGAGTTTCCGGTACTTGATGCGGTGCGGCTGATCGGCCTGCGGCGCCGAGGCGGCGCTTGCCGATCGGCCTCGTAGTCCTGGTAGTTGCCCTTCGAACCACACCGACCTGGCTGTCGCCCTCGAAGGCGAGGATGTGCGTGGCGATGCGGTCGAGGAACCAGCGGTCGTGGCTGATGACGACGGCGCAGCCGGCGAACTTGCAGCAGCGCCTCTTCGAGCGCGCGCAGCGTGTCGACGTCGAGGTCGTTGGTCGGCTCGTCGAGCAGCAGCAGGTTGCAGCCCTTGCGCAGCAGCTTGGCCAGGTGCACGCGGTTGCGCTCGCCGCCCGACAGCGTCCCGACCTTGCGCTGCTGCTGCCCGCCCTTGAAGTTGAACCACGACACGTAGGCGCGCGACGCCACCGTCTTGCTTGCCCATCGTCAGTTCGTCGGCGCCGTCGGTGATCTCGTCGAACACCGTCTTGTTCGGGATCGAGCGCGTCGCGGCTCTGATCGACGTAGCCGATCTGCACGGTCTCGCCGAGCCGCAGCGTGCCGCCGTCGGGCTGCTCCTGCCCGGTGATCAGCCGGAACGTCGTCGTCTTGCCGGCGCCGTTCGGGCCGATCACGCCGACGATGCCGCCGCGCGGCAGCGTGAAGGTGAGGTCGTCGAACAGCACGGTGTCGCCGTAGGCCTTCTTCAGGCCGCGCGCCTCGACCACGATGTCGCCGAGCCGCGGGCCGGGCGGAATGTAGATCTCCACCGTGTCGACCTTCTTCGCGGTGTCCTCGGCCAGCAGCTGCTCGTAGGCGTTGAGGCGCGCCTTGCCCTTGGCCTGGCGCGCGCGCGGCGACATGCGGATCCAGTCCAGCTCGCGCTGCAGCGTACCGCTGGCGCTTGGTCTCGGTCTTCTCCTCCTGCGCCAGCCGATCCTGCTTCTGCTCGAGCCAGCCGGTGTAGTTGCCCTCGTACGGGATGCCGCTGCCGCGATCGAGCTCGAGAATCCAGCCGGCGACGTTGTCGAGGAAGTAGCGATCGTGCGTGACCGCGACGACGGTGCCCGGGTAGTCCTTCAGGAACCGCTCGAGCCACGCCACCGACTCGGCGTCGAGGTGGTTGGTCGGCTCGTCGAGCAGCAGCAGGTCGGGCGACTGCAGCAGCAGCCGGCAGAGCGCCACGCGGCGCCGCTCGCCGCCCGAGAGCTTCGTGACGTCCGCGTCCGGCGGCGGCAGGCGCAGCGCGTCCATCGCGAGGTCGAGCCGCGAATCGAGATCCCAGGCATTGGTCGCGTCGATGCGGTCCTGCAGCCTGGACTGCTCGTCGAGGACCTTGTCCATCTCCTCGGGCGACATGTCCTCGCCGAGGCGCGCGTTGATGGCGTCGTAGCGATCGAGCAGCGCCTTGACCTCGGCGACGCCCTCCTCGACGTTGCCGCGCACGTCCTTGTCGGGATTGAGCTGCGGCTCCTGCTGGCAGGTAGCCGACCGTCACCCCCTGGCCGGGGAAGGCCTCGCCGATGAAGTTGGTCTCGACGCCGGCCATGATCTTCAGCAGCGTCGACTTGCCGGCGCCGTTCAAGCCGAGGACGCCGATCTTGGCGCCGGGCAGGAACGAGAGCCAGATGTCCTTGAGCACCTGGGCGTCGGGAGGATAGACCTTCCCGAGCCCCTTCATCGTGTAGACAAACTGGGGAGCCATGCAGCTGTTCACTATACCAGCTGCGATAGAGTTGTCGGATGGACGCGCTGCGAACAACATTCTGGGCGGCTGGGCCGGGTCTCGTCATTGCCCTGTTCGTCGCCATGATCGCCCTCATCGAAGTGGGCTTCCGGTGGCGACAGAACCAGCGAGCCTCCGGCCACGAGGGCGGCGGCCCCGGGCTGGGCACCGTTGAAGGGGCAGTCTTCGCGCTGATGGGTCTCGTGATCGCGTTCACCTTTTCCGGCGCCGCCGGCCGCTTCGATTCACGCCGCGGCCAGATCGTCCAGGAGGCCAACGACATCGGCACGGCCTATCTCCGGATCGACCTGTTGCCCGAAGCAGCGCGCCCCGCGCTCCGGGACAAGTTCCGGCAGTACCCTGGATGCGCGCCTCGACACCTACGCGGCGGTACCCGACATGGAGCGCGTTCGGGCGGCGGTGGCGCGTTCGCAGGCGCTGCAAGGCGAGATCTGGCGCGACGCCGTCGCGGCCGTGGAAAAGGCGGCGTCCCCGCCGGTCGCGGCGCAGGTGGTTCCCGCCCTGAACGCGATGTTCGACATCGCAAGCACCCGGATGGCCGCCACGGAGATCCATCCCCCGGGCATCATCTTCCTGATGCTCGGTGGGCTCGCGCTCGCCTGCTCCCTGCTGGCCGGCTACGCGATGGGCGCGGGGACGCAGCGCAACTGGCTGCACATCATCGGTTTTGCCCTCATCGTCTCGTCGATCATCTACGTCATCACGGACATCGAGTACCCGAGAATCGGGTTCATCCGCGTCGATCAGATGGATCACTTGCTCCGGGATCTTCGGCAGACCATGAAGTAGGGCGTGGCCGTGATGAGTTCGCACTCCGCGGCCGCGGCCCTCGCCCTGGCGACCCTGCTGGCCGCCCAACCCGCGCCCCCCACGCCCACCTCCGGTTGGCTCGTCATCGCCGGGCCGCGCGGCGGCTGCGAGACCACGCGGACCTACGACCTCTCCACCGGCGCCGCCTTCGGAATCGACACCTGCGCCGGCCAGCCGCGCGTGCGAACCGGCACGGTGCCCGAGGCGGCGCTGCGGGAAGTCATGCGACTCCTGATGCAGCGCGGCAACACGCGCTCGGGTGACACGCCGCGGGACCGCGACTCACGTCCGCCGCAGACCACGCTCACCTGGTTGTGGGTGGGCGGCGACGGTCGCCTCCTGATTGGAGATGTGACTTGGCCCTGGTCGGCGAACGCCGAGGAAGACCGGGCCGCGGCGCAGCTCGCCGGCCTGGACGCCCAATGGACCGAGGGCTGCGCGCCGGCGCAGCCCCCATCGAACACCGCGCTGATCGCCTCGGTGCCGGTGATGGTGAATCCCGTGAGCGCCGATGCGTCGCAGGAACTGGTGCGGGCTTATCGAGACGCGCGCCCCCTGTGGGAGGCGCGCCCGCCCTGCGCCCGCTAGTCCGGCTAAAGCCGGACACCACATCCGACTCCCGACTCCCGACTCCCGGCTCCCGGTCACTCCGGCTTCAGCGTCACCAGCGTGTAGCGATCCGATCGGGAAGTACTTCTTGAAGATCGCGTGCAGCACCTCGGGCGAGAGCTTCTCGGTGCGCTCACCGCGCCGGTTGATGCCCGCCGGATCCCAACCAAGCATGTGCACGGTCTGGAGCGAGCCGAGCCAGTAGGCGTTCTGCTTGGCGCTGGTCTCGAGGTCGCGTCGCTCGAGCTCCTTCACCTTGTTCACATCGTCCAGCGACGGCCCCTCGGCCTTGAGGCGCTCGATCTCGGCCATCGACGCCTTGACGAGCTTGTCGACGTTGTCGGGCGAGCTGCCGAACTGGATCGTCATGGTCCCGTAGCCCTTGAGCGGCAGGCTGTTGTCGAAGCCCACCGACACGCCGTAGGTGCCGCCCAGTTCCTCGCGAAGGATGTCGCGAAGGCGGATGCCGAGCACGCTGCGCGGCGGCCCGCGCGCGGTGCATCTCGAGCTCGTCGAGCCCCGGATCGGCGAAGAACGACAGCACGGTCTGGCTCGCCGGGCTCCTTGCCCTTCTTCACTTCTTCCTTCACCACGGCAGCCGGGAACCTGACGCCCATGTCCCTGAACGCGCCGGTGCGCTTGCCGGTGGACGGCAGCGACGCCACCCATTTCTCGAGCAGCGGCGTGATCTCGTCGACCGTGAACGCGCCGACGAAGAAGTAGGTGAAGTCGGCCGCGTTGCCGAACCGCGAGGTGTAGAACGTCTTCATCGCGTCGAGGTTCAGGGTGGGGATGTCGGCCATCTTGAGCGGCGCCGCACTGTAGTGGTTGCGAGGTGTTGACCTCGTCCACCTTCTCGCCGAACACCGCGCGCGGGCTCTGCTCGCGGTTCTCCAGGCTGCCGGTGAGGCGGCGCTTCACGAGGTCGAGCGTCTCGGGCGTGAAGTTCGGCGCGGTGAACGCCAGATAGTTCAACTTGAGCGCGGTCTCGAGATCGCGCGGCGTGCTCGACCCGCCCGTCCCCTCGGTGTAGTCGCCGATCGACGGCGACGCCTGGGCGATCTTCCCCGAGAGCATCTTGCTGAGATCCACCGGGCTCAGGCCGCCAAGGCCGCCGATGCCCACCATCGCGGTGGCGAGGCTCACGCTCTTGTAGTCCGCGGGACGGGCCAGCGACAGGCCGCCGAGCGCGTAGGACGTGAAGACCACCTGATCGTTCTTGAAGTCCGTGGGCTTGAGCCACACCTCGACGCCGTTCGAGAGCGTGAGGACCGTGGCGCCAACGTCCGCCACCGTCCGGCGGGCGACCACCGTGCCGCGCGGCCGGGGGCTTCTCCACCAGGTCGCGGCCGGACGTGGCATCGGTCCATCGCTCGACGGGCGCGCTGCCGGCGCGCGCCAGCGCCGACTTCAAGGTGTCCACCGTCGGCGGCGGCGTGGCCTTCTTCTCCGGCGCCACGCCGAGCACCACGCGGTTGTCGTCCGTGATGAGCGTCTTCGCCAGGGCGTTCACTTCGTCCGCCGTCACCGACGGCAGGTACGTCGAGGCGACCTTGTACTCGAACTCGATGCCGGGAATCGGCTCCTCGCTCGAGGAAGTGGCGCACGTACTCGCCGGCGTAGCCCGGGCTCTCAGCGGTGGCCCGCTCGTTGAAGGCGCGCTCGTAGGAGGCCAGCAGCGCGCGGCGCGCCCGGTCGAGTTCCTCGGCGCTGAAGCCGAACTGCTGCATGCGGCGCGCCTCGAGCATGAGCGCGGACAGGCCCTCGGTGATCTGGCCCTCCGGCACCGAGGCCTCCACTCTCGAACATCTCGACGGTGCGCCCGAGGGTGTTGCCGCCGCCCTGGGCGCCGAGGAACGGCGCGTTCGGCCGGCGAGCAATCTCGCGCAGGCGCAGGTTCAGCATCTGCGACACGAGCTGGCGCACCAGCGCCTTGCGGTAGTTGGCCACCGTCTCCTGCGCGCTCAACCGGGGCCTTGAAGTCCATCGACACCGACCAGCCCTGGGCCTCGGGGTCCGTGTCCATGCTGACGAGCGTCTCCTTGTGCGCCGGCACGGACCGATCAACCTCGGTCACCGCCGTCGTCGCGGCGGGGATCACGCCGAAGCGCTCGCTTGATCATCCGCTCCGCGTCGTCCACCGCGATGTCGCCGACCACGACCACGGCCATCAGGTCGGGGCGGTACCACTTGCGGTAGAACGCCTCGATGCGCTCGCGCGGCGCGGTCTGGATGACGTCCGGCAGGCCGATGGGCAACCGGTCGGCATAGCGCGATCCCTGCATCAGCACCGGCAGCTGCTTGTCGGTGATGCGCGACCCCGCGCCGAGGCGCCCGCGCCACTCTTCCAGGACGACGCCGCGCTCCTTCTCGATCTCGTCGGGCAGCAGCGAGAGGCCCGCGGCGAAGTCGTGCAGCGCCAGCAGCCCCTTGTCCACGTAGCCCGCGCGATCGGTGGGCACGTCGAGCATGTAGATGGTCTCGTCGAACGAGGTCGAGGCGTTCACGTGCGGGCCGAACCGCGCGCCGATCGACTCGAGGAACGACACGAGTTCGCCCGGCTTGAAGTTCTCGGTGCCGTTGAACGCCATGTGCTCGATGAAGTGCGCGAGCCCGCGCTGATCGGGCTCCTCCTGGATCGAGCCCGCGTTGACGGCGAGCCGGAGCGACACGCGCTTCTCGGGCCGGGTGTTCCGGCGGATGAAGTACTGCAGGCCGTTGGGCAACTTGCCCGTGCGGACCGCGGGGTCGATGGGCAGGACGCGGTCGAGGGCGACGTCCGCCGCCGGCGCCTGTGGCGCGGCGACCTGCGCCTGCGGCACGGCGACGAGTGCCAGCGACGACGAAGACCGCGATCGCTGCCGAACGCCCGCATCGAATCTCCGGTGTCACGATCTCGCATTCTCGCTATTCTATGGGTCATGCGCCTGAAGATTAAACGTCTGGATCCCTCAATTGGCCTGCCCGCCCCCGCCACCGGCGGCGCCGCGGGGTTCGACCTGGCCGCCTCGGTGGACATGGACATCCCGCCGCGGCAGATCCGTCTCGTGGGGACGGGCCTCGTGATTGCGGTGCCGGATGGCCACTTCCTGGGGATCTTCGCGCGCAGCAGCACGCCCCTCAAGCGCGGCCTTATCGTGGCCAACGGCGTGGGCGTGGTGGACGCCGACTATTGCGGGCCAGCGGACGAAATCAAGCTTCAGCTCCTGAACGTCACCGATGCGCCCGTCCAGATCAAGAAGGGCGACCGCCTGGCGCAGGGCATCGTGTTGCCCACGCCCCACGTGGAATGGGACGAAGTCGACGAGATGGCCGCGCCCACGCGCGGTGGCTTCGGCTCGACCGGCTAGCCGGCTCCGCGGCTCACGCGGCTCCCGGCTCCCGGCTCCCGTCCATGATCAGGAAGATCCTCCACATCGACATGGACGCGTTCTACGCGTCCGTCGAGCAGCGCGACAACCCGTCGCTTCGAGGCAAGCCCGTCGCGGTGGGCGGCGACCCGACGACTCGCGGCGTCGTGGCGGCGGCCAGCTACGAGGCCCGCACCTTCGGCGTGCGGTCGGCGATCCCGATGTCGCGCGCCGTGCGCCTCTGTCCGTCGCTCGTGATCGTGCGTCCAGATTTCCAGAAGTACCGCGCGGTGTCGCAGCAGATCTTCGCGCTGTACCGCGAGGTGACGCCGCTCGTGGAGCCGTTGTCGCTCGACGAGGCGTATCTCGACGTCACTGAGAACGCGTGGCAGGAACCGCTCGCCGTGAACGTGGCGCGGCGGCTCAAGGCCGCCATCCGCGAGACGACGCACCTCACCGCGTCGGCCGGCGTGCGCTCCGAACAAGTTTCTCGCGAAGATCGCGTCCGGCTGGAAGAAGCCCGACGGCCTCACCGTGATTGCGCCCGAACGCGTCGAGGCGTTCCTGCAGGGGCTCGAGGTGGACGCGCTCTGGGGGGTGGGGCCCAAGACGGCCGAGAAGCTCCGCGCCCACGGCGTCACTAAGCTCGTCGATGTGCGGGCGCGGTCTCAGGCGGAACTCGAGGCCGTCGTCGGCAGCCTGGCCGGGTGGCTGATGGCGCTCGCGCGCGGCGAGGACACGCGGCCCGTCGAGCCCAATCGCCCGTCGAAGTCGGCGGGCTCCGAGTGCACGTATGCCAGGGACCTCACGGACATGGCCGCGGTACGGCGGGAGATCGACGAGATGGCGCGGGAGGTCGCGGGTTGGCTCGAGCGCAAGACGCTGACGGCGCGAACCGTGACCATCAAGGTCCGCTATTCAGACTTCACCACCGTGACGCGCAGCCACAGCGCACCCGCCGCCACCAGCGACGCCGAAGCGATCGTCGCGCGCGCCCTGGCCCTGCTCGACAAGACCGAGGCCGAGCGCCGGCCCGTGCGCCTGCTCGGCGTGAGCGTCCACAATTTCGGCGACGCAGAGTCCGAAGGCGGGGGCGAAGAGCCGCGGCTGCCATTCTGAATGGTCTTGTCCACAGATTCCACCGATTGACACGGATTCGAACCGACGGTCGCGGCGCCGGCCTTCGGCCGGCGGATGCCGGGAGGTCAGGGCCCACACATGAGTGGGCCCGGCTTAATTACCCATTCATGTGTGGACCCTGACCTCCCGGCAGCGGCGCCAAGCGCCGCCCGCGACCGGCACTCCAAAGGCGACCATCCGAATCTGCGAAATCTGTGTAATCTGTGGACCACCCATGACGTTCGACACGGCCCGAGTCGTCGCCTTCACCATCCTCGCCGCGACGCTCGCGATCGTCGTGAATGTCTGGACACGCCGGCGGCGTGCGGCGAAGGAAGACGAACTCCGCCGGCAGGCCTCGATGCGCGGCTGGACGTTCGAATCGGCATCCGAAGGCGCGATGCGGGTCCACCGGTGGCGCGGAACGACCGAAGGCATCGCGTGGGTGGCGGAATCGCTCGAAGGCCCGGCGCGGCAGAAGGGCGGGCGTTCACATCGCCGCGGGCCCTCGCGGTGGCGGACGACGGGCACCGCGGGACCCGCGTCCCCCATCGTCTGCATCGGCGTGGCCCCCGGACATGAGCAGCCGGCGTTCGAAGTCGCCAGGGGCGAAGGCTGGCTGGCCGCGCTCGCGCAGAAGGCGGCGGGCTTTGCCTTCGACAAGTCGCTCGACGCGTACTTCGGCGCCGAGATCGGCGCGCAAGTGGACGCGACGGCGCTCCGTCGGGTGGAGGGCACCACTGTCCCGGGGTTTGTCGTGATGGCCGCCGATCCCGACGCGGCCGCGCGCCTGCTCTTCCAGCGTCTCCAGGGCCTCCTGGGCGAAGCCGTGAAGGACCGCGACGCGGCGCTCTCGGACGAAGCGCGTCCGTGGGTCCTGCTCTACCCACACGGCGTCGCCCTCGCGCGGATGGATCGCTTCTCGTCGGCGCAGGACGTCGAGCGCTTCGTCCGGCCCGGCGTGACGCTCGCGCGCACGCCGGACATCGGCGCACCGCGTTAGTTCCGCAGGATCCGCACCCGCTTCAACTCGACGCGCTCCACCGGCGTCTCGCCGTTCAGCGCGACGCCTTCGATTTTCTCCACGACGTCGAGGCCGCTCTCCACCTTGCCGAACACCGTGTACTTGCCATCGAGGGCCTGCGCCCTGGCCGTGACCACGAAGAACGAGGACGTCGCGGAGTCGGGGTCTTCGGTGCGCGCCATCGAGAGCGTCCCCTTGTCGTGCACCTGGTCGTTGAATTCGGCCTTGAGCGGGCGGACGTACTTCTGCTGCGACTCGGACAGCGGCGCCTGCCGCGTGGGCAGGTGGCCCGACTGGATCACGAAGCCCTTCACCACGCGATGGAAGCTCATGCCGTCGTAGACGCCCGCCTGCGCGAGCCGCAGGAAGTTGCGCACGTGCATCGGCGCCTTGTCCGGCGTGAACGACACGGTGATGTCACCGAACGACGTCTCGAGCACCGCGCGGATCTTCGCCAGCTCCGCGACCGGCTCCGTGGAGAACGGCTCCGGCGTCTCCGCCGGCTTGTCGCGGATGGTCACCTTGGTGACGACGACGCGGTCGACGGCCAGGCCGCCGGCGTCCACGGCGGTCTCGGAGATCTTCTGGGCCACGAGGCTGCCCTCGACGACGCGCGCGAACACGGTGTACTTGCCGTTGAGCGCCACCTGGTCGGAGACGCAAATGAAGAACTGCGTGCCGCCGCTATCGGGCTTGCCCGGCAGCAGCACGGCGGCGACGGCGCCCTTCGTCATCGGCTCGTCGCTCGTCTCCGCTTTCACCAGGTTCAGCCCGCCGGACCCGTACTTCGCCGTCGCGGCCGGGTCTTTCGTCACCGGGTCACCGCCCTGGATGATTCCGTACTTCACCATCCGGAAGAACGTGGTGCCGTCGTAGCCCCCAGACTCCGCGGTCTTGATGAACAAGGCCACGTGATTCGGGGCCTTGTCGGCCAGCAGGTCCATCACGATCGTCCCCATCGACGTGTCGAGCACGGCCTGCCTGACGGGCGCCTGCGCCCGCGCGGCATTCGACGAAAGCAGCAACCCCACCGCGAACGCGAGAACCTTCGTGCGAACCATCGTGCGAACCATCGTGAACCCTCGTGCTGAACCTTCGTGCTGAACCTTCGTGCTGAACCTTCGTGGCTGAACCTTCGTGCTGAACCTTCGTGCTGAACCTTCGTGCTGAACCCCCGTGCTGAACCCCCGTGCTGAACCCTCGTGCATTATTCCATCCCACCGTTCGCGTCAGCAAACGCCGCCGGATCACGAACCGCGCGCGCGGCCCTCCCGTCTACCTTCCCAAGCCTGATCGTCTTGGAGCGCTAGAAGACGTTGCACGACGTGATCGAGGACCGGTGATGGGCAGGAGGACGCCATGCGAAGGATGTTCGCTCTCGCGATGTTCGCGCTGTTCACGTTCGTGCCCGTCGCCCGCGCGGCGGCGCCGCAACCGGAGTGGTGGCGCAACGGCGGCCCGCGCCTGCGGCCGCAGGACGACCGCATCACCGCCTTGCTGGACCAGGGCCAGATGCGTTCGCCCACGATGCGCAAGCTCGTCGCCCGAATCGAGGCCGGCGATGTGTTCGTCTACATCGCGGGCAGTCACCGCCTGAACAAGCACCTCGCGGGGAGCCTCCAGTGGATGACGACGGCCGGGCCGTACCGGTACGTTCGCGTCACCATCGACCCCACCCTCCCGGCCGATCTCGATGATCGCCACGCTCGGGCACGAGCTGCAGCACGTCTCCGAGGTCATCGACGACCCCACGGTGGTCGACGAACGTACGCTCGTGAGCCTCTACAAGCGGATTGGCAATCCGTCGCGCCTCGCCCTGATGTCGGGATGGGAGACCGTGGCCGCGCAGGACGCCGGCCAGCAGGTGCGTCGGGAACTGATCGCCATGCCCACCACGACAGCCGCGAACCTGGCACATCGGCCGATATCGTGACGTTGAAGTCCGTTCCTGTTATGCTGTGTCAGGCAAGCCGGCCCCTCCCCGACCCCCTGCTTGGCATGCCTGGCCAGCAGCATGTACGAGGAGTACTACGGCTTTGTTCAGCCGCCGTTCAGCCTGACGCCGGACCCGCGATTCCTTTATCGGAGCGAATCGCACGACGTCGCGCTGCAACAGGTCTGGCAGGCTATCCGTCGCAAGGAGGGCTTCATCGTCCTCACCGGTGACATCGGTACGGGCAAGACCACCCTGTGCCGGACGCTGCTCGAGCAATTCGACCAGACGACCTTCACCGCCCTCATCCTCAATCCCTTTCTGTCCGTCGAAGAGCTGCTGCGGGAAGTGCTGCTCAGTTTTGGGGTGGTGTCGAAAGACTCGCTCAAGACGGGGCGCCTGGCGACGGCCAGCAAGCACGAGCTGATTCGCACGCTCCACGACTTCCTGCTGTCGCTCGTCCCGCTGCACGGCAGCGCCGTGCTCATCATCGACGAGGCGCAGCACCTGTCGACCGACGTGCTCGAGGAGATCCGGATCCTCTCGAACCTCGAGACCAACGACCAGAAGCTGTTGCAGATCGTGATCGTCGGTCAGCTCAACCTGCTCGACTTGCTGCAGAAGAGCGAGCTGCGCCAGCTCGATCAGCGGATCTCGATCCGGTGCTCGCTGAAGGCGCTGACGCGTGAAGAGGTCGAGGCGTACGTGACGCACCGGCTGTGGGTGGCGCGCGGCGCGACGTCGGTGAACTTCACCTCGAAGGCGTTCGACCTGGTCCACCACCTGTCCGGCGGCGTGCCCCGGATGATCAACCTGCTGTGCGATCGCGCCCTGATGCTGGCCTGCGAAGGCGCAGACCAACAAGATCACCGAAGAGCACGTGGTGAAGGCGGCCGCGCAACTGGGCCTGGAAATACCGAAGGGAAAGGTCCGTGGCGAGCGCAAGGCGCCGCAGGCCGGCACCGCGCGCCGCCGGTGGCTGTGGCCGGCCGCCGCCGTACTGGTGCTCGCCGGCGTGGCCGGCGGGGTCGTTTACGCCGTCGGCAATCCCATCGAGCTGTTCCAGCCGCCGCAACTCCCCTCGGCGCGACGCGCGCCCCGCATGCCGATGGCCGGTCCCCTCCTGCCGCTCTCGGCGACGGCGGACATGAGTTCGCCCACCGTCCCGGCCTTCGACACCGGCGCCTTTTCCGTCGTGGTCGGCACCTACGACTCGGCGCGACAGGTCAGCATCATCGAGGCCCTGCTCCGGGCCAAGGGCCTGCCGCTGTACGTGATCGACCTGATGTATGGCCCCGAGGACGTCCGGCGGCGTGTGTTGATTGGCCGGTACCCCACTCGCGAAGAGGCCGAGGCGGTCTTGCAGGGGCTCGGCGATGCGCTCCCCGACGGTCGCGTGGTGCCCAACGCACAGGAACGCCTGCGCGTGCTCCCCTAACGGAACGTCGCGATCTGGCTGAGCGGCTTCCGGGTGATGTCCGGGACGCGCGCATCCGCCGCCGGATACCCCGCCACCAACAACAGGAAGGGACGCTCGTGGGACGGGCGGTCCAGCAACTCGTTCAAGAACCCCATCGGGCTCGGCGTGTGCGTCAGCGAGGCCACGCCGGCCTGGTGCAGGGCCGCGATGAGCAGGCCCGTCGCGATGCCCACCGATTCGGTGGCGTAGTAGTGCTTCATCACCGACCCGTCCGCATTCACGCCGTGCGGACGCACGAAGACGGCGATCAGCCAGGGGGCGATCTCCAGAAACGGCTTGCTCGCGTCGGTGCCCAGCGGCGCCAGCGCCTCGAGCCATTCCTTGGGCGCGCGGTGCGCATAGAACTCCCGCTCCTCGTCCTCCGCCGCTTCTCGCAGCCGATGGCGCAGCGTGGCATCTTCGCGGCTGACCGCGACGAAGTGCCACGGTTGCAGGTTGGCGCCGCTCGGCGCCGTCCCGGCGGCGCGGATCGCGTCTTCGATGATGGTCCGCGGCACGGGCCGATCCGAAAAGTCGCGCACGGTCCGTCGCGCCGCCATGCGCTCGGCGAAGGCCCGCGCACGCGCCTCACCTTCGACGGGATCGACGTGGAGGAACTCGAGCGGCTTGGTGACCATGGTGCCCATGTGCTGCCTCAGCGGTCGCGGGACTTGTAGAGTTTCTTCAGAGACTGGCTCACGCTCTTGCCGCGGCGCTTCTCATCGATCTGGGCGCGCACGGTCTTCCTGGCGTCGAGATCCTGCAGTTCATCCTGCAGCTTCAGGTAGCTCTCGAGGCGCTCGGCGGCGATCTCGCCCCCGGCCACCGCCTGCTTGACCGCGCACCGCGGCTCGTCCCGGTGGCGGCAGTTCGTGAAATGGCAGCCGGCGGCGAGTGCCTCGACGTCCTCGAACGACGGCCGCGCGCCTTCCGCCGCGTCCCACAACTGCAGTTCGCGCATCCCGGGCGTGTCGATCAGGAGGCCCCGGCCGGGCAGGACGATCAACTGGCGATGCCGCGTCGTGTGGCGGCCGCGCGAATCGCTCAGGCGGACGTCGCGCGTCAGCAACAACTCCTCGCCGAGAAGCGCGTTGACCAGCGTGGACTTGCCGACGCCGGAGGACCCGAGCAGCGCCGCCGTCCGGCCACGTCCCATGTGCCGCTCAATCGCGGCGAGGCCCTCGCGCTTGCGCGCGCTTACGGCGTGGACCGGCGCGCCCGACGCGATCGCGGTGATCTCCGCCAGAACACCGGCGAGATCGGCGACGACGTCGCTCTTGTTCAAGAGCACCACCGGGCTGGCGCCGCTTTCGTGCGCGAGCAGCAGGTAGCGCTCGAGGCGCCTGGGGTTGTAGTCCCCGTCCAGGCCCATGACGAGAAAGACGGTGTCGATGTTGGCGGCCACCACCTGCTCGACGGTCTGCTCGCCGGCGACCTTGCGGGAGAACCGGGTGCGCCGCGGCAGCACGGCTTCGATCGTGGCCGTGGGCTCGTTCGCCGCGGGTCGCGCCGCCACCCAGTCCCCGACGGCCGACAACTGCTGACGCTCGGTGGCCTGGTGCCGGACGCGACCGGAATGCTGTGCCTGCCACTCGCCCGGTTCGGCATACAGGCGATAGATGTAGTTGAACTCGATGGCCACGCGCGCGGGCACCAGCCCGTCGGCGGCGAACGGCGCGAAGACGCGAGCCCACTCGGCGTCCCAGCCGAGTTCGGCAAGGTCGTACGGCACGGGGGTTAGGATAACAGGTGCGATGAGCGATCAACTCTCGTTGTTCGAGATGGCGCCGCCGCCCGCAGACGATGCCGCGGGCGAGGCGCTGGCTCGCGTGCATGCCGAGGCGCGCGAGATCGCGGCCGGGCTGCCGTCCGGCCTCTTCTTCGGCACGAGCTCGTGGAGTTTTCCTGGATGGAAGGGCCTCGTCTACTCGGGGCCCGCGTCGGCCACCTCGATCGCCCGCGAGGGGCTGCGCGAGTACGCCAGCCATCCCCTGCTGACGACGGTGGGCATCGATCGCAGCTACTACGCGCCGATCCCCATCGACGACCTTCGCCACTACGCCGGCCAGCTGCCCGAGGGCTTTCGCTGCTGCACCAAGGCGCCCGCGGCCGTGACGGCGCTGGCCATCGGCGCGCCCGGAAGCGCGGCGGCGATCAATCCGGACTTCCTCTCGGTCGATCGCCTGGTCGACGATCTGCTCGCCCCGTTCTCGCTGGCGTTCCGGGAACACGCCGGTCCCATCATCCTGGAATTTCCGCCGTTCCCCCGGCACCGGCGCCTCGAGCCCGCGGACTTCCTCGCGCGCCTTGATCGCTTTCTCGAACTGCTACCGCGCGAGTTCGAATACGCCGTGGAGTTGCGGGACCGGCGCCTGCTCACGCCGGCCTATCGGCAGGTGCTCGCGCGCCACCAGGTGGCGCACACCTACAACTACTGGAGCGCGATGCCGATGCCGGCGGCGCAGGCCCTCGTCGTGCCGCCCGCCGACCTCCCCTTCATCATCATCCGGCTGCTACTGAAGCCGGGCACCTGGTACGAGGACCAGCGCGAACGCTTCAAGCCCTTCAACGCCCTCGTGGAGCCGGACGAAGCGATGCGCGAGGACGTCGTCGACGTGAGCCTGCGCGCCATCGGCGGCGGACGCCGCGTCTTCGTGCTCGTAAACAACAAGGCCGAAGGCTCTTCTCCCCTGACGGTGATGGCCCTGGCCCGAAAGGTCCGCGCCGCTGCTCGCAGCGCAGCGCCACGATAGGATCTTCCCGCCCGGCGCGCCGCGCCGGGGTCCACGACGCCGCCTACCGCCGCGTTAGTTCATCGAGAAACGCGCCCGCGCGGGCCACGAATGCGTCGTCCCACACGTGGCCGCCCTCGAACACGAATTCCGTGACGCTCGTCCCCGCGGCGGTGAGCGCCGCGACGTCGGCCGCGGCCTTTTTCGCGGTGTACCAAGTGTCCGCGGTGCCGCGGCCCAGCAGCACGGGCGGCAGGGAGCCGGCGAGCGGGCCGACATCGGGCGGCACGTCGCCTGCCAGGAGGATCAGGCCCGCACACGGGCGGCCCGCGAACAGGGCGGCGCGATAGGCCATCGCCACGCCCTGTGAAAACCCAACGCACACCAGTGGGGCGGGGGCGCCACGTTCCTGCTCGACCGCATCGAGCACAGAGGATACATAGGCGATGTTGTCGGCGATCGCCAGCTCGCGGTCTTCGCGTGTCATCCAGCTCGCGGCGATCGCGTCATTCGTGCGCGTGTAGAAGCGGTTCAGCGCCTGCACGCTGATCAGCCGCCACGGGCGCTCCCCCGCAATCCGGCGAAGGACCTCGAGGTGCCGTTCCGCGTTTTCGGAGTAACCGTGAAAGCCGACCAGGGTCGGAGACGGGAACCGGGACCCGGGAGCCGGGGGACGGGCGTCGGAAGTCGCAGGGCCGGACACGAGATAGCGGCCATGGGTCGTGACGGCGATTGTGCGAACGTCCATGGTGGTGATGCTATAACGACAGGATGACCACGCCCGTTCCCTTCGCGCTGCCAGGCGACCCGGCCGGGACCACGACTGCCGTGCTGTATCCGGCGGACGCCGATCGCCGGACCAGCGCTTTACTGGTGCTGGCGCATGGGGCGGGCGCCGGGCAGCAGAGCCCGTTCATGACCGGCTACGCCCAGGCCTTCGCGGAGCGGGGCGTCACCGTGGCGACGTTCGACTTTCCCTACATGGCCACGGGCCGCAAGCTGCCCGACCGCGCGCCGGTGCTCGAAGACGCGTTCCGCCGCGCGGTGCTCGGCGCGGTGGCGCATCCGCTGGCGCGGGCCACCGCGGTGTTCATCGGCGGCAAGTCGATGGGCGGGCGCATGGCCACGCACCTGGCCGCGACGATCGATCAGTGGCCCGCCTCGCTGCCGCTCTCCGGCGCGGTGGCCTTCGGCTACCCGCTCACGCCGCCGGGCAACCGGCGGACCGGCGACCGCGTCAGCCATCTGCGGGCCATCACCATTCCGACCCTGATCGTCCAGGGCACGCGCGACACGTTCGGCGGCCCCGGCGCCCTGCGCGACGCCATCGGCATCGCCCCATCGATCACCGTGCTGCCGGTCGAGACGGGCGACCATTCGTTTGCCGTCCTCAAGTCGAGCGGACGCAACCAGGCCGACGTTCATCGCGAGATCCAGGACGCGGTCGTGGCGTGGATGACCACACTGATCGGAGACGGGAGCCGGGAACCGGGAGCCGGGAACCGAACGGAGAGTGGGCGATGACAGGTAAGGTCGCGCCTCTCAGGATTGGTTTCATCGGCACGGGTCCCGTGGCCATCACGCTGGCGAGGGCGTGGCTCCAGCTCGGACACCGTGTCCAACTCGCGCACGCGCGAGCGGAGGTCGTCAACCGCGGCTGGACGCACGCCCTGCCATTGGTCGGCTCCGCACAGGAACTCGTCGATCGATGCGACCTAATCCTGCTGACCGTTCCCGATGATGCAATCGCCCGGGTCTGTGGCGCGTTGCGATGGCACGAACGGGTCGCGGTGGTGCACTGCAGCGGGGCCACGGAGGTGTCGGCGCTCGCCGCCGCGGCCGGCGCGGGCGCGGCCACGGGCGGGTTCCATCCGCTGCAGATGTTCGCCAATCCCGACGTGGCGCTGGCCGGCCTGTCCGGCTGCGCCGTGGGGATCGAGGCCCCGGCGCCCCTGCGCGGCCAGCTGCATGGGCTCGCGCACGGCATCGGCCTGCATCCCTTCGACCTTCAGCCCGGCGTGCGCGCGCGATACCACGCATCGGCGAACTACGTGGGACCCTTCGTGATCGCCCTGCTGCAGGAAGCGGTGAACCTGTGGACGAGTTTCGGCGCCACCGAGGCAGAGGCCGTGGCCGCCCTGCGCCCCCTCCTGACGGGGACGCTCGCCGCGGTGGACGCCCGCGGCCTCGCGGGCGGCATGGGCGGCTGCGTGGCCCGCGGCGACGTGGGCACCGTGGCGACGCACCTGCGAGCGCTCGACGCGCTGTCTCCCGCCACGGGCGCGCTCTATCGCGAACTCACCCGCCGCACGATTCCCCTGGCCGTGGCCCGCGGCACGCTCGGCGCCGACGGCGCCGAACGCATCGCGGCTTGCCTCGACGCGCCTCAGTCCGCCGTGTAGGGTTCGCGCAGCTTCACGGGCGCCACCTTGCGGCGCGCCTTGACGCGGAGGTTGATCATCTCCACGAAGATCGAGAAGCCCATCGCGAAGTAGATGTAGCCCTTGGGGATGTGGAAGCCCACGCCCTCGGCGATGAGCGAACAGCCGATGAGCAGCAGGAAGCTCAGCGCGAGCACCTTCACCGTGGGATGCGCGTTCACGAAGTCGCTGATGCTCGTCGCCGCGATCAGCATGATGCCCACGGCAAGGACCACCGCCGTCACCATCACCCACAGTTGCTCGGCCATGCCCACGGCCGTAATCACCGAGTCCAGGGAGAAGACGATGTCGAGGACCATGATCTGCCCGACGACGGCGCCGAACGACGGGCCGACGTGGGCCGAGGTGTGGCCCTCCTCGCCCTCGAGCTTGTCGTGGATCTCGGTCGTGGACTTGTAGATCAGGAACAACCCGCCGCCGACGAGGATCAGGTCGCGGCCCGCGATGCCATGGCCGAGGATCGTCACGATTGGCTCGGTCAGCTTGATGATCCACGCCAGCGACATCAGGAGCAGGATGCGCGTGCCCATCGCGCCGATGAGGCCCACGCGCCGGGCGCGCGGCTGCTGCGCCGCGGGCAGCTTCCCCGCGAGGATCGAGATGAAGATCACGTTGTCGATGCCGAGGACGACCTCGAGCACCGTCAGCGTGATGAGCGCCGCCGCCGCGTCAGCCGTCAGCATGCTTCCGTGGCTTGTGCGCGCACGTGGCGGTGTTGACGCACGCGTCGGCGAGGCGGAGCCGGGTCACCGGCACGCCGGACACGAGGGCGTCGAGGATGTCGGGGATGTCGGACTCGGTCACGCCGCCGTACCAGACGCCGTCCGGATAGACGACGACCGTCGGCCCGTGCTCGCACTGGTCCAGGCAGCCGGACTTGTTGGCGCGGATGTGCCGGGAGAGCCCTCGCTCGGCCAGCGCCTTCTTGAAGGCCTTTTGCAGCGCCTCCGACGCGGAGGCGTCGCAGCAGCCGCGCGGGTGACCCGCCGGCCGCTGGTTGCCGCACACGAACAAATGTTTGTCGAATGGCGCCATGCGTATCGCAAGCCCTCAGGCCCTCAAGTCCTCAAGCTCTTGGTTACTCGAGAGCGAGCTCGGGCCGGCCCTTGAGGCCGCCCCAGGTCTCGGGATCCTGCCAGAGCAGCGCCCAGAAGTACCGCGCCACGTTGGCCTTGGGATAGGCGGCCGCCAGCGCCTTCACGCCCTTGTCCAGCGTGGCGGCATCGGGCGCCGTGGGCGATTCGTCCTTGATGAGCCCGTCTTCGTGCGCGATACCGAGCGCATCGAGAAACGCCCCCATCATCGGCCGCTCGTGCTCGAGGTGATAGGCGATGAGGAGCCGCGCGGCCAGCAGGTCGGACACCTGCGTGATGCCGGCCAGCTGCTTGGCCTTCTTGTCCAGGGACAGCGTGAGCACGCTCTTGGGGCGGAACTTGATCTGGCGCGCGATCAGGGCGACGGCCTCGGCCTGCTCGAGAGCGGCCTGCTCGTCGGCCCAGAACGCGCCGGCGGCGGCGACCCGCAGGTCGAGAGGCGCGATGCGCCACATCCGCGCCGGACGAATGTCTTCCGGAGACTGATCCATAAGTGCCTCAGTGTACCAGACAATGTCGGGACGAACCCCTTGCAGGGATCGGTGTGGTCCGGCTAAAGCCGGACACTACCGGACTCGACGTGGTGTCCGGCTTTAGCCGGACCGATCCCGTAGTGTCCGGCTTTAGCCGGACTTCGGCTTCCAGGCGGACTCGTTCTCGCTATACGCCCATTCAATCACCTCGGCTCGCTTCCAGACGCCCGACCCGCTGTGCGGCCATTCCTGCACCGTCTGCACAAGGCCAGCCCGCACAGGGTTCTCGAAGATGTATCGCGTCACGCTTCGTGTCGACTCGTCGTCACGCAGTACGTGCTCATACCCGTAGCGTTGCCACAGCACGGCCGATCGATGCCGCGCGTACGCAAATCCCGAGGTACTGTTTGGCGAGTCCAAAGTAACGCTTACCGTCGGTCGCCGCCTCCAATCCCTCCACCAGGAGATGCACGTGGTCGGGCATGAAGCAGTACGCAAACACGGTCATCCTGGTCGGGTCACACGCACGCAGAATCTGCGCACGCACCAATTCGACGGTATCCTCTTGCAGAAACAAGGGCTGGCGGTCATGACAGCACCAAGTCAGGAAGTAGCGGTGCATCCCGATATAGTCAAAACTGCGAAGATGGGCGGGGCGGCGTGGGAACATATGGGGGGTTGAGCAGAAGTCGGGCCAAGGTCCGGCTAAAGCCGGACACCACCGCAGGGTCCGGCTAAAGCCGGACGCCACCGCAGGGTCCGGCCAAGGCCGGGCGCCACGCAGAGTCCGGCAAAGCCGGACACCACAGGTCAACTCCGGAGGCCTCATGAGCGCGCAGGACAACTTCTTCGATCAAGTCACGCAGTACTTCAACGAGGCCGCGCGCTTCACCGAATATCCGGCGGGGCTGCTGGAACAGATTCGCTGCTGCAACAGCATCTACCGCTTCGACTTCCCGCTGCGCCGCACCGACGGGCGCATCGAGGTCATCAAGGCGTGGCGCGTCGAGCACAGCCAGCACAAGATGCCGGTCAAGGGCGGCATCCGCTACAGCCCCGACGTCCACGAAGAGGAGGTGATGGCGCTGGCGGCGCTCATGACCTACAAGTGCGCCATCGTCGACGTGCCGTTCGGCGGCGCCAAGGGCGGCATCAAGATCGAGCCCAAGAACTACACGCTCGACGAGCTCGAACGCATCACCCGCCGCTACACGCACGAGCTGGTGAAGAAGAACTTCATCGGCCCCGGCATCGACGTGCCCGCGCCCGACTACGGCACCGGCGAGCGGGAGATGGCGTGGATGGCCGACACCTATGCGGCCCTCAATCCCGGACAGCTCGACGCCCTCGGCTGCGTCACCGGCAAGCCGGTCACGCAGGGCGGCGTCCGCGGACGCCGGGAGGCGACCGGACGCGGGCTCTTCTTCGCGCTGCGCGAGGCGTGCCAGGAGAAGGGCGAGATGGCGCGGCTGGGGCTCTCGACCGGCCTCGAGGGCAAACGGATCGTCGTCCAGGGCCTCGGCAACGTCGGCTATCACGCCGCCAAGTTCTGCCGCGAAGGCGGCGGCCTGCTGATCGCCATCGCCGAGCGCGAGGGCGCCATCGCCAATCCCAAGGGACTGAACGAAGAAGAGGTGTTCCAGCACCGCAAGGCGACCGGCTCGATCCTCAACTTCCCCGGCGCCACCAACCTGCCCTCGACGGCCGCGGCGCTCGAGATGGAATGCGACGTCCTGCTGCCCGCCGCGCTCGAGAGCGTGTTCACGGCGGAGAACGCCGCCGCGCGTCAAGGCGAAGATCATCCTCGAAGGCGCGAACGGCCCGACCACGCCGGACGCCGACCCGATCTTCCGGCAGAAGGGCATCCTGGTCATTCCCGACATCTACTGCAACGCCGGCGGCGTCACGGTGTCGTACTTCGAGTGGGTGAAGAACCTGTCACACGTGCGCTTCGGCCGCATGGGAAAGCGACACGAACAGGCCAACGAGCTCACGATGCTCCGCGCCATCGAGAAGGCCACCGGCAAGCGGTTCACCGACGCCGACCGCGAGGAGTTCGCCCAGGGGGCGGACGAGGCCGACCTGGTCAACTCCGGGCTCGAGGAGACGATGATCAGCTCGTTCCACGACCTGCTGAAGACCCGGCGCGACCATGCCGGCGTGCCCGACCTGCGCATCGCCGCGTTCCTCAACGCGATCCACAAGGTGGCGCGAAGCTACACGGAGCTGGGGATCTTCCCGTAAGACCGCCACACAGGCGTCGTCATCCACAGATGACGCAGATTTCACCGATGGCCCGGGCGGCCGTCGTTCGCCTCGGCTGGCCGAAGGCCAGTCGCCGGAACGAGAAGGGGCGGAATGAGTGGCCGTGGGTCTTGTGGCCATTCATTCCGCCCCTTCTCGTCCCGGCGACAGCGGCGCTGCGCGCCGCTGGGCGAACGACGGTGTGTCCGAATCCGTGGAATCGGTGAAATCTGTGGATCGCCCTTACGTGCGGGCTACTCGTCAGACTTCCGCGGCCGCATGTTCGACGCGAGGATGCGCTTGCGCAGCCGGATGCTCTTCGGCGTCACCTCGACCAGTTCGTCGTCGTTGATGAATTCGACGGCGACTTCGAGGCCCATGAGGTGGGGCGGCACGATGCGGATGGCGTCGTCCGCGCCGGACGACCGCATGTTCGTCTGCTTCTTCTCGCGGCAGATGTTCACGTCCAGGTCGTTGGTGCGCGAGTTCTCCCCGATGAGCATGCCTTCGTAGACAGGCGTCGTCGGCTCGATGAAGATCGTGCCGCGCTCCTGCATGCTGGCGATCGCATAGGCGGTGGCGACGCCCGTCGCGATCCGACACCAGCGCGCCGGTGGCGCGCGCCGCGATGGGGCCGTGCCACGGCTCCCACCCGGAGAAGATGTGGTTCATGATGCCGGTGCCCTTGGTGTCCGTGAGGAACACCGAGCGGAAGCCGATGAGGCCGCGCGCCGGGATGCGGAACTCGAGCCGCACGCGGCCGCTGCCGTTGTTCACCATCTTGGTCATCGTGCCCTTGCGGATGCCGCACATCGCGATCACCACGCCCTGGAACTCCTCGGCGACGTCGACCACGAGCTCCTCGACGGGCTCCATGCGGACGCCGTTGACCTCCTTCACCACGATCTCGGGCCGGGAGACCTGCATCTCGAAGCCTTCGCGGCGCATCATCTCGATCAGAATCGCCAGCTGGAGCTCGCCGCGGCCGAGGACCTTGAACTGCTCCGGCGTGTCGGTGGGCTCCACGCGGATGGACACGTTGCCCAGGAGTTCCTTCTCGAGGCGCTCCCGCAGGTGGCGCGACGTCAGGTAGTTGCCGTCGCGGCCGGCCATCGGCGAGGTGTTGACGCCGAAGATCATCGACACGGTCGGCTCGTCCACGGCGACGGGCGGGATGGCGATGCGGTGCTCGGGGTCGGCGATCGTCTCGCCGATCGTGATGTCCTCGATGCCGGCCAGGCAGACGATGTCGCCGGCGGCGGCTTCGGTGCACTCGACGCGCCTGAGGCCCTCGAACGAATAGAGCTTGGTCACCCGCGTCTCGTGGACCTTGCCGTCCAGCTTGCAGATGACGACGGGGTCGTTCAGCTTCACGCGGCCGTTGAAGATGCGGCCGATGGCGATGCGACCCAGGTACTCGCTGGAATCCAGGCTGGACACGAGCATCTGCAGCGGGCCGTCCACGTTGCCGCGCGGCGGCGGGACGTGGTCGATGATGGCCTCGAAGAGGGGACGCAGGTCCACGCCGGGCACGTCCAGGCTCGTGCTCGCGGTGCCGGCCCGGCCGCTCGTATACAGCACCGGGAACTCGATCTGCTCCTCGGTGGCGTCGAGGTCGATGAAGAGGTCGTACACCTCGTTCAGCACTTCCTTGGCCCGCGCGTCCGCGCGATCGATCTTGTTGATGACCACGATCGGCGGGAGGCCGCGTTCGAAGGCCTTGCGCAGCACGAACCGGGTCTGCGGGAGGGGCCCTTCGGCCGCGTCCACCAGCAGGACGACGCCGTCGGCCATGGAGAGCACGCGCTCCACTTCCCCGCCGAAGTCGGCGTGGCCCGGGGTGTCCATGATGTTGATGAGGACGTCGCCGTAGTGCACGGCGGTGTTCTTGGCGAGGATGGTGATGCCGCGCTCGCGCTCGAGCTCGTTGCTGTCCATCGCGCGCTCGGTCTGCCGCTCGTGGTCCCGGAAGACGCCGCCCTGCCGGAACATGGCGTCCACCAGCGTGGTCTTGCCGTGGTCGACGTGGGCGATGATGGCGACGTTACGGCGGAGCGGGTTGGCTATTGGAGCGGACTTCTGCGATAAAGACATCCTCCCAGTATAACAGCGCCGGAGGTTCAGCCCGGAGGTTCACCCCAAGGGTTCAGCCCGGGGGTTCAAGCACGGCGGTTCAGGCGTGAGACCGCAGCTGCGGGTTCACCAGCGCCTTGGGCAGCCGCATGGCCTCGGCGTCTGCCAGGGCCTGGTTTAGCTCGTCCAGCGCGTAAGTCTTCGCGCCGATGGCGCGGAACGGAATCTGGCCCGCGTAGCGCTCCAGCACCGTCAAGGCTCGCAGGAAATGTCCGGCTTCGCTGCCCCAGCATCCGCGGATCTCGAGGTGCTTCCGGTTGATGTGCTCGTGCGCGTTGATCGTGCTCGGGCCGGCGTTGGTGTAGTGCCCGGCAATCACGTAGCGGCCGCCGTCGCGCACGAGCGTGAGGGCCTCCTCCACCGCGCGGGGCGACCCCGAGGCTTCGATGGCCACGTCGGGCCCGCGGCCGCCGGTCGCCTCCATCACAATCGCGCGGCGCTCCTCCGGCGATGTCGCGGTGACGTCGAGGGCGATGTCGGCGCCCATCCGCCGCGCCAGGTCGAGGCGGTCGGCGGGCGCGCCGATGGCGATGATCGTGGAAGCGCCGGAAAGGCGCGCCAGCGCGATGATGCAGAGACCCACGGCGCCGGTGCCCTGCACCAGCACGCGGTCGGCCAGCTTGAGGGCGGCGCGATCGATCGCGTGCACCGCGGTGATGAGGCCGCACCCGCCGCCGATGTAGTCCTCCGACGACACCGCATCCGGCAGCAACGCGGAGACCACGCCCGGCTCGAGATAGATCGCCTCGCTCCATCCGCCGAACAGCCCGTCGTTGGCCGAATCGGTGATGCCGTATACCTTGCGATGCACGCACTTGGTGGGCGTGCCGCTGACGGCGCAGGCGTAGCAGCGTCCGCAGGTGCGGTGCACGTCGAAGAACACCACGCGGTCGCCCTCGCGGAAGCGGCGACCGTCCGCGCCGACGACCTCGCCACGAGCCTTCGCCACCGTGCCCACGGAGACGTGCCCGGGGATGATCGGATACGGCACGCCGGACAGCCGGCCGTGCCAGAGGTGCACGTCGGTGCCGCACACCTCGGAATACAGCGTCTGCAGCAACATGCCGCCGGGCGCGACGTCCGGCTCTGGAAACTCGCGCAGTTCCACGGGCGCGAGCGGGGCGGGCATCACGGCGGCGACGATCGGCATGGGGCTAGACGCTCGCGGGCTGCGGGGTCGGACGATTGGTGGGCCAGCGCTTGAGGATCACGGCGGCCACCGACAGCGCCAGCGAGACCCCGAGCGGGACGAGCATCGCGGCATGCTCGCCGGACCATTGCGCCGGCGGCACGAGGCCGAACTGGTTGTCCTTCAGCCATTCGAACAGCGGAAACGCGATGGCGATCGCCAGCAGGCCGTTGTGCTCGGCGGCCAGGCGGCGCCACGAGAAGCGGCCCGCCGGCGGCACCCACCCGGACACTCGCGGCACGAACGCGGGCGTCTTCGCGGCCCAGGCGCGGAACTGGTCGCCGAACGTCTCCTCCAGGAAGGCCTCTTCGGCCATCATCACGCGCTCGATGTAGATCCAATGGATGAGGGCGACGATGACGACGAGCCACCACACGCGGAGAGACGCGGCGAGCCCGACCCACACGATCGCGTTGCCCAGGTACAACGGGTGCCGCACGATCGAATAGATGCCGGTGGTGTTGAGCGACGGCGCGCGCAGCCGGTGGGTGTCGCGCGACGAGGTCCCGTCGGGCGCGAAGCTCACGGCCACGGAGCGGAAGACCTGGCCCGACAAGGCAACGGCGAAGGCGCCCCACTGCAGGGCGAGGCTCGCGGTGGGCCCCAGCGCGAGATCGGCGTCGCCACGAATCCCGCAGCGCAAGGACGACGAAGGGCAGCATCGCGAGCGGCACGGTGCTGCGGTGTCGAAACAGACGCCGGCCTTCCTCACGCAGTCGTTCAACGAGCACTGGCGGCAATTGTAGCAAACCGCGTACACTGGCCCTATGCCGCTCTATGAATATGAGTGCCAGGCGTGCCATCACCGATTCGAGCTGCTGGTGCGGGAATCCACGCAGTTCACGTGCCCCAAGTGCGCGAGCGCGGATCTCGCAAAGCAGCTCTCCGTGTTTGCCGTCGGCGCCGACGGCGGCCGCGCGTTCTCGCGCGAAGCCGCGCCCACGGCCTGCGGCGCCTGCGGCGACCCGCGCGGCGCCGGCAGCTGCCGGGCGAACTGACGGTCGGCGCCCGCCCGGGTCACCGTTCTGCGTCTAATCTGCGGCTAATCTGCGTTTAATCTGCGTTTAATCTGCGTTTAATCTGCGCTCAATCTGCGGCCCATGAACACACTCAACGCCCTCTTCCATCCGCGCTCGGTGGCCGTCATCGGCGCGTCGCGCGATCGCCACAGCGTCGGCGGCGCGATCCTGCACAACCTCCTCAGCTTCGAGTTCCAGGGGCAGGTCTTCCCCGTCAACCCGAAGGCCACCGTCGTCCACAGCGTCAAGTGCTATCCGTCGGTGGAGGCCATCCCGGACCCGATCGACCTCGCGGTGATCGCGGTGCCGCGGCCTGCCGTGCTCGGCGCCGTCGAGTCCTGCGGACGCAAGGGCGTGCAGTCGATCGTCATCATCACCGCCGGCTTCAAGGAAACCGGCGCGGCCGGCGCGGCGATCGAGCGCGAGGTCGTCGACCTCGCCAAGAAATTCAAGATGCGGATCGTGGGCCCCAACTGCATGGGGATCATGAACATGGATCCCGCCGTGCGGCTGCAGGCCTCCTTCTCGGCCAACGAGCCGGTGGCGGGCAACGTCGCGTTCTCCTCGCAGTCGGGCGCCCTCGGCGAGGCGATCCTGGCGATGCTCGGCGAGCGCGGCCTGGGCCTGTCGATGTTCGTGTCCCTCGGCAACAAGGCCGACGTCTCGGGCAACGACCTGCTCGAGTGCTGGGAAGACGACGCGCAGACGCGCGTCATCCTGATGTACCTCGAGAGCTTCGGCAACCCCGAGCGTTTCCTGCAGATCTGCCGGCGCGTCACCCGCAAGAAGCCCGTGCTCGCGGTCAAGTCCGGCCGCACGGCGGCCGGCGCGCGCGCGGCGGCGTCGCACACCGGGTCGCTCGCCGGCACGGACGTGGCGGTCGAATCGCTGTTCGCGCAGAGCGGCGTGCTGCGCGCGTCCAGCATCGAGGAACTGTTCGTCTACGCCACGGCGTTTGCGAGCCAGCCCGTGCCGCGCGGCAACCGCGTGGGAATCGTCACCAACTCGGGCGGCCCCGGCGATCCTGGCCACCGACGCCTGCATCGAACTGGGCATGCAGATCGCGCCGCTCAGCGAGCACACCCAGGCGCAGATCCGCCTCGTGGTCGCGCCCGAGGCCAGCGTCGTCAACCCGGTGGACATGATCGCCACCGCGGGGCCGCGCCAGTACGAGGCCTCGGTCCGCGCGGTCGCGCAGGATCCGAACATCGACGTCGTCGTCACGATCTTCACGTCGCTCGAGATGATCGACGGCCCGGAAGTGGCCGCGGGCATCGTCCGCGGCGCCGCCGGGTGCGGCAAGCCGGTGCTGGTGTGCTTCATGGGCAACGTCCGGTCGCGCGAGGCCATCGACCTGCTGCGCGCGGGCGGCCTGGCCGTCTACACGTTCCCGGAAGACGCGGCGCGCGCGCACGTCCGCGCTCGTGCGCTACCGCGCACTGGCTCGAGCGCCCCGAAGGCAAGCTCGTCCGCTTCGAGGACGCGCGGCCCGACGAGATCCGCCGCGGAGATTGCCGCGGTGCGCGCGAGCGGGCGCACGCAGCTGACGCTCGCCGAGGCGCAGCGCGTCTTCGAGCACGCGGGCATCGCCGTGCTGCCCTGGCGCGAGGTGCGCGACGCGGACGCGGCGTCGCCGCCGCCGCGGCGCTCGGCTACCCGGTCGTCGCCAAGCTCAGCTCCGCCGCCATCGTCCACAAGTCCGACATCGGCGGCGTGCGCGTCGATCTCGCGGACGAAGCCGCGGTGCGCGAGGCGGCCCGCGGCCTGCTCGCCGCGGCCCAGCCGCTCGATCCCACAGGCCACCCTCGTGATCCAGCGCATGGCCGCCGGCGGCACCGAGGTCATCATCGGCGCGACGCGCGATCCGAAGTTCGGCCCGCTGCTGATGTTCGGCCTCGGCGGCATCTTCGTCGAGGTGCTCAAGGACGTCGCGTTCCGCGTGCACCCGATCTCGGACATCGATGCGCACGACATGGTGCGCGCCATCAAGGGTTTCCCGCTGCTCGCCGGCGTCCGCGGGCACACGCCGGTGGACCTGCCGTCCATCGAGACCACGCTCCTCCGGCTCGACCAGTTGATGGCGGACTTCCCGGACATCCAGGAAGTGGACATCAATCCGTTCTTCGCGGCCGCGAAGGCCGGGGATTGCGCCGCCGCCGACGCCCGCATTACGCTCAAGGCGCTGTGATGCGCCGCGCGCTCTTCGTCCTCGCCGCGTTCCTCGTGGTGATCGGCCGGCGCGCTGTACGCCGTGCGGGGCCGCGGTGTCAGCGCGCGTCCCATGCCCTCGGCGATCGAGGCCAGGGCCGCGCTGTTCCTCCGCTCGTGGCTCACGCCCCCGCGCGACAAGACCGTGCTCAACCCCGTGACCGTGACGCCGCAGGTGCTGGCCAACGCGCGCGAGCACTTCGCCGATCACTGCGCCAGCTGCCACGGCAACGACGGCAGCGGCAAGACGGCGATGGGCCAGGCCTTGTACCCGAAGGCGCCCGGACATGCGCGAGGCGCGCACGCAGCAGCTCTCCGACGGCGAGCTGTTCTATTTCATTGAAAACGGCATCCGCCTCACCGGGATGCCGGGGTGGAGCACGGGCACGCCGGAGGGCGAGACCGCCAGCTGGAGCCTGGTGCACTTCATTCGTCACCTCCCGTCGATGACCGCCGAGGAGATCGAGGAGATGGAGCGCTTCAATCCGCGCTCGCGCGCGGAGATCGAGGAGGAGCAGAAGGCGGAAGACTTCCTGAACGGCGGCGAGCCGCCGCCCGCCCAGCCGGACCCGCACGCGGGACACCGGCAGCCCTAGCGCTATACTGCGATCAGGTTCATGAAGCGGCTGATCCTCCTGCTGAGCGTGATCGTGTTCGGCCTCGCGGCCCCGGCCCGGGCCTGGTGCGAGGCCGACGTGCGCCCAGCCGGCGGCCGACGGCGCAGGCCGGCATCGAGGCGCCGCAGCCGCACTGCCCCACGCACAGCCACACGGCCGGCACGCACGTGTCGAGCGCGGACCAGCAGGACCAGTGCCGCCAGGTCGACGCGGCGCGAACGTACCGGTCGCGCGCCCCTTCGCGTCTGACGCCCGCGGGCGCCCTGCACCTCGCACCCGCCCCTGGCACGTTCGGCACCCTGGGCACCTTTGGCACCCGCGGCGCCCTCGCACCTTCCGCACCTCCGCACCTTCGCACCCCCGCACCTCCGCACCTTCGCACCCTTTCGCTCCGATCTGATCCCTCGCGCGCGCCGAACCCGGCTCGTCGCAATCGAGGTGTCTTCAGATCCTGGAGGTCGTGGTGTCCGTTTCATCGTCGTGCTGTCGTGAAGGGAATGCTCGTGGGTGGCGCGGTGGCGCGGCAGCGGCCTGTGGCCGCTGCCCGACGTGGGCGCAAGGGCCTGGCGCGCGTGACGCCGCCCGTGCTCTCGGGCACGGAATTCGACCTGCGCATCGGCGAGACGCCGATCAACATCACGGGCTCCGCGCGGAGCGCGGTCACGGTCAATGGATCGATGCCTGGCCCGACGCTCCGGTGGAAGGAGGGCGACACCGTCACGATCCGCGTGACGAACACGCTCGACCGACGAAACGTCGATCCACTGGCACGGCATCCTGCTGCCCGCGAACATGGACGGCGTCCCCGGCCTCAGCTTCCACGGCATCCATCCGGGCGAGACGTTCACGTATCGATTCACCGTCCGGCAGAGCGGCACGTACTGGTACCACAGCCACTCCGGCTTCCAGGAACAACTCGGCCTCCACGGCGCCATCGTCATCGAGCCCCGGCAGGGTGAGCGGATGGCCGCCGATCGCGAGCACGTCGTGCTGCTGTCCGACTGGACGGACGAGGACCCGGCGCGCGTGCTGTCGAAGCTGAAGAAGCAGTCCAACTACTACAACTTCCACCAGCGCACGCTCGGCACCCTGGTCCACGACATTCGCGAACGCGGGCTCTCGGCCACGCTCGCCGAACGGAGCGAATGGGGCCGGATGCGCATGAGCGCCGCGGACCTCGCCGACGTGTCCGGGGCCACCTACACCTACCTGATGAACGGCCTCGCGCCGGCCGCCAACTGGACCGGCCGCGTCGCGACGGGCGAGCGGGTCCGCCTCCGCTTCATCAACGGATCGGCCATGACGTACTTCGACGTCCGCATCCCGGGCGTGAAGATGACGGTCGTGGCCGCGGACGGCCAGCCCGTGGTGCCCGTCACGGTGGACGAGTTCCGCATCGCCGTCGCCGAAACCTACGACGTCATCGTCGAACCGGGAGCACACGAGGCGCTGACGATCTTCGCGCAGTCGCTCGACCGCACGGGCTACGCGCGGGGCACGCTCGCGGTCCGCGACGGCCTGGCCGCGGAGGTGCCCGCGCTCGACGCGCGCGCCGTCCTGACGATGGAGGACATGGGCCATGGCGGCACGGGCGACATGGCCGGCATGGACCACGGCGCCATGGGCCACGACATGGCCGCCATGCCGGCGGATGGTGACCCACCCGGCCAGCGAGGCCGGCAACCCGCTGGTGGACATGCAGACGATGTCGCCGACGCCGCAACTGGACGACCCGGGCATCGGCCTGCGGGACAACGGGCGCAAGGTGCTGACCTACGCGGACCTGCAGAGCGTGTTCCCCGACCCGGACGGCCGCGAGCCCGGGCGGACAATCGAGCTGCACCTCACGGGCCACATGGAGAAGTTCGCGTGGTCCTTCAACGGCGTGAAGTTCTCCGCCGCCGAGCCGATCCGCTTCACCTACGGCGAGCGCGTTCGCGTGGTGCTGGTGAACGACACGATGATGTCCCACCCCATTCACCTGCACGGCATGTGGAGCGACCTCGAAGACGACTCCGGCGCGTTTCACCTGCGGAAGCACACGATCAACATGCCGCCGGGGTCGAAGCGCGCCTTCCGCGTCACGGCCGATGCGCTGGGCCGCTGGGCGTTTCATTGCCACCTGCTCTTCCACATGGAGACGGGGATGATGCGGGAAGTGCGGGTGGACGAATGAGGCGCGCCCCATCGCCGCTCGCCTCGCTGCTGGCGCTCGCGCTCGGCGGTCTCGCCGCGCGCGCGAACGCGCAGCAGGCCGACCCGCACGCGGGACACACGATGCCGCGCGCGCCGATCCGCGGGCGGCCCAGGCGCCGCCCCAGGGCGCGCAGCCGCTCCCGCCCAACGTGCCGCCGCTCACCGACGCCGATCGCGCGGCCGCCTTTCCGGACGTGCCCGGACACGAAGCGCACGACAACGCCGTGAACTACCTGGTGCGCTTCGATCGCTCGAGTGGCAGCACGCCCAGCGGAGCGACGCGGCGCACTGGGACGCCAACGGATGGATCGGCACCGACACCACGCGCCTGTGGTTTCGCACCGAGGGCGAGGCCGAGGACGGCGCGCTCGCCTCGGCGAGGCGCACGTGCTGTACGGCCGCGCCATTCGCGCGCTGGTGGGATGTCGTGGCCGGCGTGCGGCAGGACGTCCGGCCCGGGTCGCCGCAGACGTGGGCCGCGGTCGGCGTGCAAGGCCTCGCGCCGTACTGGTTTGATGTGGAGGCCACGGGATACGTCGGCGCGTCCGGCCGCACGCAGCTCAGGCTCGAGGTCGACTACGAGCTGCTCGTCACGAATCGACTGGTCCTGCAGCCCCTCGTGGAGCTGGACGTCTTCGGCAAGGCCGACCCCGACCGGCGGGTCGGCGCGGGCCTGAGCACGGCCGAGGCGGGGTGCGGCTTCGCTATGAGATCCGGCGAGAGCTCGCGCCGTACCTCGGGTTTACCTGGCAGCAGAAGTTCGGCGAGACCGGCGATTTCGCCAGGGCCGACGGCGAGGCCATCCGCTCGCTCCGGCTGGCCACCGGCCTCAGATGGTGGTTCTAGGTGTGGCTCGGGTCTTGCTAGAGAAACGCTTCGTGGGCATCCGTCACCGGATACGCGGCGTGGCCCGGGGTCTCCTCGTCATCACCCTGCTTGGGTTGATGCCGGTGTCGGCATTGGCCGCGGCCCTGCAATCACCGTGTACCGCCCGAAATCACCACCAGTGCGGCGCGCCGGCCGTGGCCAGTTGCTGTTGCCGGGACTCCGGCGGCAGCACCACGCCTTCGGACGCGCCCGTCAATCAAGGTCAGCTGACGGCTCCCCTCGCGGTCCAACTGTCCCCTGAAGCTGGCCGCGGCCCCACCTCGTCGTGCCGCCTCAGGCGTGGTTCCACGCCGCGACACGGTGCGCGGGTCCACCACCCGCCCTTCACATCCTCAACGTTTCCATTCTGCGCTGATCGCCTCGACGTCGCGATGCGGTGGACGTGTGTCCACCCGTCCGTCCACTCGACCGCCGGTTTCGACGCCGGCAGTCCAGATTGTCGAGGCTATTCATGCGCACGCTCCTTCGCGTGTCTCGACATTCGCTCCTCCTGCCGGCCATGGCCGCCGCGCAGGCGCCCGATCGCGATAGCGCGCCGGTCACCCCGCTGGCCGCACTCGTGGCGCAGGTCGAAGTGGCGAATCCGGGCTTGTCGGCGGCGCGGCGCGAGACCGATGCCGCCATCGCGCGGATTCGCCCGGCCGGCGCGCCGCCGATCCCACGATCGCCGCCGGCTACATGAGTGGATTCCTGCGGCCTCCCTTCTTCCCCTCCACGAGCACGCCAGACGGCGGGTGGCAGTTCGGGGTCACCCAGGAGATTCCGTATCCCGGCAAGCTCGCGGCGAAAGAGCGCCATCGCCTCGACGGCCGCGGAACGGGCGCGATGGGACGTCGAGGTCTCGCGCTCAACCTGATCGCCGCCCTGAAGTCGGCGTACGCCGATCTGGAACTGGCGGAGCGCAGTCTCGTCGATCCTCGACGGCACGCACGCCGTCCTGGACGAGGCCCGGTCGCATGCGGAAACGCGCTTCCGCGTCGGGCGGGGGCCGCAACAGGACGTGCTGCGCGCGCAACTCGAAATTTCGATCCTGATTGAGCGCCGCACCATGCTGTTGCGGGACCGCCACACGGCCCTGGCGGCCCTGAACGCCGTCCTGGGGCGTGCGCCGGACACCCCGCTTCGCACGGCGCCCGTCACGGCGATCCGCCACCACCGCTGGCCGACTCCAGCGCGCTGCGGCGGACCGCAATCCGCAAACGCGCCGCGACGACCAACAGATAGCCGTTGGACAAGCCGCCCTCGCCCTCGCGCGGAAAGAGATCAGTCCCGACTTCGGCGTCACGGTCACGACCGAGCGCAAAGTGGGCGGGATGCCGTGGATGTACGGCATGGACGTCATGGCCACGGTGCCTGTCTTCTGGCAGCGGAAGCAGCGTCCAATGGTCGCGGAAGCCACCGCGATGCTCGCCGCGGCGCGCGACACGCGCGAGGCCACGCGCGTCCAGGCCGAGGCCGAACTGGCCACCGCGTCCGCCGACGCCAACGCCGCCATCGAGTTGATGACGCTCTATGAGGACTCGATCCTTCCGCAGGCGCGCCTCGCGCTGGAGGCCTCGGTGGCCTCGTATCAAACCGGTGCGGTCGACTTCCTCACCCTTCTCTCGAACGTGACGAGCGTCCTGACCTACGACCTCGCCGCCCAGCAACAGCACGCCCTCCACCTGAAGGCATTGGCGCGCATCGAGCCCCTCACCGGGCTGTCCCTGATTCGTTAGCGAGAACCACCATGACGACCTCGTCAACCGCTCCGCATACATCGTTCCTGCTCATCGCAGCCGTGGCCGTCGGGTCACTGGCGTTGGGCGCCGGGATCACCTACACCATCGGCCGGCGAGGCGCCGCGCCGATGCCGACCGCCGCCACGCCGGCCGCCGCGGACCCGCATGCCGGGCACGCAATGCCGGTCATCGATCCCGCGGCGCCGGTGTCCGGCAGGTCTTCATCTCGCCGGCCCGCCAGCAGACCATCGGCGTGCGCACCGCCGTCGTGGGGCACCAGTCCATGGACACGACGATTCGCACCGTCGGCACGATGGCCTACGACGAAACGCGCATCACCGAAGTGCACCCGAAGATCGCCGGGTGGGTGGAGCGCACCTTCGTCGACTACGTCGGCAAGGCCGTGCGGAAGGGCCAGCCGCTGCTCACGATCTACAGTCCCGAGCTGGTCTCCACCCAGCACGAGTACCTGCTGGCGCTCCGCGCACGCGGGCAGCTGGGCAAGAGCGCGTTCGCCGAGACCCGAAGCGGCGCCGAGTCGCTGCTCGAGGCGACGCGCGACCGCCTGCGGCTGTGGGACGTCAGCGACGCGCAGGTCGCCGATGCTCGAGCGCACCGGGGAGGTGCAGCGGACCCTGACGTTGTATTCGCCCTTCGACGGAGTCGTGCTCGAACGCAACACGTTCGCCGGGCAGTACATCACCGCGGACACCGCCACCGCCAAGATCGCCGACCTTTCGCGAATCTGGGTCGTCGCGCAGATCTTCGAGTACGAAACCCGGATGGTGAAGCTCGGGCAACAGGTCCAGATCGAATTCCCGTACGGCCAGTCGACCCGCGCGCTGGCCGGAAGATCACGTTCATCTACCCCGACATCGACCCGCAGACCAGGCGCGCGCGCGTGCGCATCGAGTTCGCCAATCCCGGGCTCGAGTTGAAGCCCGACACCTACGTCACGGTGACCATCCATGTCGCCGGCGGTCACGCGCTGGCGGTCCCGCGCGAAGCCGTCATCGACACCGGCACCGCGCGTACGTGATCGTGGCGCTCGACAATGGCTACTTCGAGCCGAGACCCGTGGAAATCGGCGAGCCCGTGGACGCGTTCTACCCGGTCATCAACGGCCTCGCGATGGGCGACCGTATCGTCACCTCCGCGCAGTTCCTCATCGACTCCGAGACGAACCTCCAGGCCGCCATGCAGGCCATGTCCCTGAGCATGCCCGGGATGGACATGGGCGGCGGCGCGGCGGAAATGCCGGGCCCGGCCACGGCACGTGAAGCCGGCACACCAGCGCCGGCGATGCCCGGCAACGCGACGCCGCCGCACCCGCACCAGCACCAGTAAGCGAAGGAGACCGTCATGATTGACAAGCTCATCGCCTTCAGCGCGCGCAACGGCTTCATCGTCGTCCTGCTGATCCTCGCGATCACCGGTGGCGGCGTCTGGGCCATCCGGCAGACGCCCATCGACGCCATCCCCGACCTCTCGGACGTCCAGGTCATCATCAGCGCCAACTGGGAGGGCCGCGGCCCCACGCTTGTCGAGGACCAGGTCACCTACCCGATCGTGACGGCACTGCTCTCCGCCCCGCACGTCAAGGTCGTCCGCGGGTTCTCGTACTTCGACGTCGTCGTTCGTCTACGTCATCTTCGACGACGGCACGGACCCGTACTGGGCCCGCAGCCGCGTGCTGGAGTACCTCAACGGCCTGCAGGGCCGGCTGCCGGCCGGGCGTCACGCCCGTGCTCGGGCCCGACGCGACGGGCGTCGGCTGGGGGTTCGAGTACGCGCTCGTCGACCGCACCGGCAAGACACGACCTCGCCCGCCTGCGCACGCTGAACGACTGGTACGTGCAGTACTGGCTGCGCAGCGTCCCGGGCGTCGCCGAGGTCGCGCCGGTCGGCGGCTACGTGAAGCAGTACCAGGTCGAGATCGACCCGAACGCGCTGCGTCGCCTACAACATCTCGATCGACGCCGTGATCGACGCCATTCGGCAGAGCAACAACGACGTCGGTGGCCGCGTCGTCGAGTGGACCGGCCGCGAGTACATGGTCCGCGGCCGCGGCTATCTCACAGGCGTGGCCGACATCGAGCATGGTCAGCCTCGGCGCCAGGCCCAACGGCACGCCCGTGCTCGTCAGGGACGTCGGCCGCGTGCAGATCGGGCCCGACATGCGCCGCGGCGTGGCGGACCTCAACGGCGAGGGCGACGTCGCCGGCGGCATCGTCGTGATCCGCTCCGGCGTCGACACCTACGGCGTGATCGAGAACATCAAGAAGGCGGTCGAAGGAGCGGATCCAGCCCGCGCTGCCGGAGGGCGTCGAGTTCGTGACCACCTACGACCGCTCCGAGCTGATCGAGCGTTCCATCGACAACCTCCGCGAGAAGCTGATCGAGGAAGCCGTCATCGTCTCGCTCGTCTGCGTCGTGTTCCTCTGGCACGTCCGCAGCGCGCTCGTCGCGATCCTCACGCTGCCGCTCGCGATCCTGCTGTCGTTCGTGGCCATGCAGGCGCATCGGCGCTCGGCTCCAACATCATGAGCCTCGGCGGTATCGCCATCGCCATCGGCGCGATGATCGACGCGGCGATCATCATGATCGAGAACGCCCACAAGCACCTGGAGCAGGACAGCGGCGCCGGCCCGCGCACGGAGGTGTTGATCGCGCCGCCCAGGAGGTCGGCCGGCCGCTGTTCTTCTCCCTGCTCATCATCACGGTCTCGTTCCTGCCCATCTTCACGCTCGAGGCGCAGGAAGGCCGGCTGTTCCATCCCGCTCGCCTTCACCAAGACGTTCGCCATGGGCTTCGCGGCACTCACGTCGGTGCTGGTCGTGCCGTTCCTGATGGTGCTGTTCATCCGCGGCCGGATCCCGCACGGAGGACAAGAACCCCATCAACCGCTTCCTCATCTGGGCGTATCAGCCGTTCGTCCAGCTTCGTCCTCCGGCACCGGGCCCTGACCATCGTCGCCGCCCTCGCGCTGATGGCGAGCACCGTGCCCATCTTCATGAAGCTCGGCTCGGAGTTCATGCCTCCGCTCTACGAGGGCACGCTCCTCTACATGCCAATCACCCTGCCGGGCGCGTCGGTGCAGACGGCACAGCAGATCCTCGACGATGCAGGACAAGCTGATCAAGGCCGTCCCCGAAGTGGCGTCGGTCTTCGGCAAGGCCGGCCGCGCCCTCTCGGCCACCGACCCGGCGCCGCTCGAGATGATCGAGACGGTCATCAACCTCAAGCCCGAATCGGAATGGCGGCCCGGCATGACGGAGGCCGCCCTCGAAGCGGAACTCGACAAGACGGTGCGCCTGCCGGGCGTCGTCAACGCCTGGACGATGCCGATCAAGGCGCGGGTGGACATGCTCTCGACGGGCATCCGCACGCCGGTGGGCATCAAGATCTTCGGCCCGAAGCTCGAGACCATCAACGCCATCGGCGAGCAGATCGAGGGCGCCATCGGCAGCGTGCCGCGGCACGCGCAACGTGTTCGCCGAACGCGTCACCGGCGGGTACTACCTGGACTTCACCATCAAGCGCGACCAGATCGCGCGGTACGGGCTCACGGTCCAGGACGTCGAGATGGTCATCGAATCCGCGATCGGCGGCGCGAACGTCACGACCACGATCGAGGGCCGCGAACGGTTTCCGGTCAACGTCCGCTACCAGCGCGCGCTACCGCAGCGACATCGCCGCGCTCAAGCGGACGCTGATCGCCACGCCGGGCGGCGCGCAGATTCCGATCGAGCAGGTGGCGGACATCTCGCGTCAGCACGGGCCCGGCGTCATCCGCACCGAGCAGGCCCAGCTGCTCGGCTACGTCTACGTGGACGTGGCCGGTCGGGACATCGGCGGCTACGTGCAGGACGCCAAGCGCGCGGTGGCGGAGATGGTGACAGCTGCCCGAGGGCTACACCCTCGAATGGAGCGGCCAGTACGAGTACATGGTCCGCGCGGCCGAGCGCGCTCCGCATCGTCATTCCCGCTGACGCTGCTCATCGTGATCGTGCTGCTCTACTTCAGCACCCGAAGCGTGGCAAAGATTCTCATCGTGCTTCTCGCCGTGCCGTTCTCCCTCATCGGCGCGTTCTGGCTGATCTACCTGCTCGGCTACAACATGAGCGTCGCCGTGTGGGTGGGGATCATCGCGCTCGCCGGCGTGGATGCGGAAACCGGAGTGGTGATGCTGCTCTACCTCGATCAGGCATTCGCGAAGTTCAAGGCCGCGGGCCGCATGAACACGACTGGCCGACTTGCAGGAGGCGGTCCAGGAAGGAGCGGTGAAGCGCATCCGCCCGAAGATGATGACGGTCATGGCCATCCTGATGGGCCTGCTGCCAATCATGTGGAGCCACGGCGCCGGTGCGGACGTCATGAAGCGCATCGCCGCGCCGATGGTCGGCGGCGTCGTCACGTCGTTTGCCCTCGAACTCCTGATCTACCCCGTCATCTTCACGCTCTGGAAGTGGCACGCCGAGGTCAAGCACGCCCCGGCGCCCGCGCCGATCAGCTAGGAGCCCGCCATGTCACCACGCATTCCGTTGTTGTTGTCCTGCCTGGTCGCTGCCAGTGGCCTCGCCGCGCCGGCACGGGCGCAATCCGTTCCCATTGACGTGCGCGTGAGCGCCGTCCTTCGGGATCCCCAGGGCACCTTGCGTGTCGGCGAGGATGGCGTGACCTTCGACGCGCGCGACCCGAAGCAGAGCCGGCACTGGGTGGCGGACGAGGTGCGGCAAATACGCATCGAGTCGTCGCGACGCATCGTCGTCGAGACATATCAGTCTCGCGGGTGGAAGGGCTTCGGCCACAGCCGGACCTGCGAGTATTGGGCGACAGCACCGATCACGGCCGATTGGGTAGCCGACGTGCTCTCGCGCACGTCTCGCCCGGTGGTGACGGCCATGGTGCCCACCCGGACAGCCGCGGCGCAATTCAGCGTCGAGGTGAACCATGAAGGCACGGATACGCGGGGCACGCTTGCCCTGTACCCGGATGGACTGGCATTTGAAACGTCCCGCGACGGGTTTGCCCGCTTCTGGCGCTTCGCCGATTTGGATGCCGTGCTGCGGCAGGATCGCTATCCGGCTGTTCGTCGGGGTGTACGAAGGGTCCCGCGAGAACGTGCGACCGTTCCTCTTCACGCTTGTGGGCGACCTTCCCCCTGGCCTCTACGACGACCTATGGCAGCGAATCAATGGGCGTCACCCAACTCCATGAACCTGCATCTCTGTAAGAAGGGGTCGTGTGCCCGGAGGAAATATGCCGATTGACCGACGCTCGTTCCTGCGCAAGAGTTCGGTTCCGCTCGTGTTGGCGGCGGGCTGGCGGCTCGCACGCGCGCTCCCCGTGGCCGCTCAATCACCGGAGGTGCAGGTGCGCCTGGTTGCCGCCCCCGCCGACATCGACGTCGGCGCCGGTGCTCCGTGGCGCACCTGGGCCTACAACGGACAGGTTCCGGGCCCGGAGATCCGGGCCACCGAGGGCCAGCGCCTTCGCGTCACGCTCGAGAACCGCCTCCCGGAGCCGACCACGATTCATTGGCACGGGCTCCCCGTCCCGTCCGACATGGATGGCGTCCCTGACGTGTCCCAACGGGCCGTGTCACCCGGTGAGACCTTCGCCTACGAGTTCAACGTCCCCGCAAGCGGCACCTTCTTTTATCACTCGCACGTCGGCCTCCAACTCGATCGCGGGCTGGCCGGCCCGCTCGTCATCACGCCGCGGAGCGACGTGGTGGCGCCAACCGGCGATTGCGAACAGGTCCTCGTGTTCGACGACTGGCTGAAGGGCGCGCCCCAGCCTGACATGGCAGGCGGCTCGATGATGGGCGGAGGCGGCCCCACCTACGACGGCTATCTGCTGAACGGCCGCGCGGGCTCGGCCTCTTCGGCCCTGACCATCGAGCGCGGCGAGCGCGTCCGGCTGCGGTTCATTAACGCCTCGGCCGCGACCACGTTTCGGGTCGGCATCACCGGCCACCGGCTTCGCGTCACCCACGCGGACGGACAACCGATAGCGCCGGTCGATGTCGACACGATTGTGCTCGGCATGGGCGAACGGTACGACGCCACCGTCACCGGCGGCGACCCGGGTGCGTGGCAGTTGGTGGCGGGCTCAGTCGACTCGTCCGTCCCGGGCGTGGTGGCCCCATTCCTTTACTCGGGCTATCAGCGACTGGCTGCGTCACCCGCCGTGTGGCCGGCCGCGCTCGCCGCGGGCCGCAGGCTGTCGTACGAAGACATCCAGCCAGAAGCCGGGCCGCTGGCGCTCCCGTTTCCCGCTCGAAGCCTTCCCCTGGCGTTGTCGGGAGGCATGGGCATGGGGTCCGCCGAGGCCTGGATGATCAACGGCGAGCAATATCCCAACGCGTCACCGCTGCCGGTGCGCGAGGGTGAGTGGATCCGGATGGAAATGCAGAACCGCTCCATGGTCCGGCACCCGATGCACCTGCACGGCCACTTCTTTCGTCTCGTCGCCACGCGAGGGCTGTCGAGTCTCAAAGACACCGTGCTGGTCGACCCGATGGGCCGGCAGGACGTGGTGTTTCAGGCCGACCACCGGGGCCGGTGGATGTTTCATTGCCATCACGCGTATCACATGGAGGCCGGGATGGCCCGCATCCTCGAGTACGCCTGACCGGTGTGCAATCGGGGACAGGGCCTTCGCCGCGCCAGATGGGACGCTGGGATTCAAACGTCCACATCTCAAGGAGTCCAGCATGAACATGAAGAGAATCGTGACGGTGGATGGTGCAGGTTGTGCCGCGGTCGTGATGTCGGCCGCCTCGGGCGTCGCCGCGCAGACGCCCCCCGAGCACAAGCACCCGGCGGCCGCCCAGGCCAAGCCGGCAACCGGCATGGCGGCCAAGGAACACGCCATGATGGCCGAGCACGACAAGATGATGGCCGACATGAAGGCCGCCGATCAGCGTCTCGACGATCTCGTCGTCAAGATGAACACCGCGTCCGGCCTGGATCAGTCCGCGGCCACCTCCAATGTCGTGACTGAAATGGTCGCACAGCGCAAGTTGATGCGCGACGGGATGATGAAGATGCAGGCGGGCATGATGGCCCACATGATGGAACACATGGCGGCCGGCAAGGAGTCG
This sequence comes from uncultured Acidobacteriota bacterium, assembly GCA_963839865.1. GTDB lineage: Bacteria > Acidobacteriota > Vicinamibacteria > Vicinamibacterales > UBA2999 > 12-FULL-67-14b. The sequence goes on along the minus strand of CAWIWS010000022.1, from coordinate 401,792 downwards.
ATGGCGGCGTGCCCGATGATGAAGTCGATGGGCGACATGAAGCCCTGAAGAAGGAACGCACGATGAAGAAATCCCTCGCCGTACTGGCCCTCGTCGCCCTTTCGGTGGCGTGTGGCAGCAACTCGCAGATGATGCCGACCGGGCCATCCGGAACGACGGCGATGTCCGGCACGTGGTCGGGCAGCGCATCGGATTCGAGCAGTTCGATGGGCGCCGGCAGCATGATGGGACAGGCCGGCGCGGGGACGATGACGTCGCCGCTCACCCAGAACGGCGCTGCGGTCACCGGCACCATGACCTTCTCCGGCATGCAGGGCCGGATGCCGGGCACCTTCACGGGCACGATGTCCGGTGACGACATGACCTTCACGATGGACATGCCCGACAGCAGCATGATGTCGTCGGGATGCTCGGCACGCGCCACCGGCACCGCGCACGTGGACGCCAGCCGGACGACGATGACCGGCACCTACTCCGGATCGAATTCGTGCACCGGCGCATTCACCGGCGGCCAGATGACGATGGTGCGGCGATGAGCGCGAACACCATGGGCGCCGTCGTCATCGCCGTTGCCGTGGTCGCGCTGTTCGCGATTTTCGGCGGCGGGGCGATGCACGGCACAGGGTACGGCGGCGGGATGACGGGCGGGGCCGGGATGGGGAACGCCGGGATGGGCGGCTTCGGCTGGACGTGGATTCCTGGGGTGCTGGTGATCGGAGTCGCCGCCGCGATGGCGCTTGGCGGGTTCACCCGGAAGCCCTGACGGCCGGGCTGCGAGGGCGCTTGACAATAGGGGGTGGGGGTATATAATAGGGAGTAGGGGTATACATCTATGGCCACTACAGAGACCACGTTCACGATCCAGGGCATGAGCTGCGGCGGCTGCGTCGACAGCGTCAAGCGCGTCTTGTCCGCCGTGCCCGGCATCGAGCCGCTCAAGGTCGAGGTCGGCAGCGCCACGGTCCGCATCGACGCGGCACAGGCCACCGCCGCCCGGGCCAGGGCCGTCATCGAGAAAGCCGGCTTCTCCGTCGTCAAGGAGGGCTAGGCCCATGACCGGACTGGATTGGGGCATCGCGGCGATCGCCGCGGTGCTCATCATTGCCGTCAATTGGTACTTCCTCGGTCCGCGCCGCCTCGCGAAGCGTGTCGCGTCCGTGGACGCCGAGGGCAGCGCGGACATCACCATCCGCGTCGAGGGCGGCTACTCGCCCAACGCCGTCGAGGTCCCACGCGGCGCCCGAGTCCGCCTGACGTTCGACCGCCAGGAAGACAACCCATGCTCGGAAGAAGTCGTGATCCCGGATTTCTCGATCCGGCGAGACCTGCCCGCCTTTGCGCGCACGGTCGTGGAATTCACCGCCGACAAGCCGGGCCGCCACGAGTTCGCCTGCGGCATGGGCATGCTCCGCGGCGCCATCACGGTGAAGTGAGGCCCCATGGCTGCTGAAGTCCTTGAACACGCACAGTCCCCCGCCAGGATCACCCTGCCCGTCGAGGGCATGACCTGCGCGGCGTGCCAAGCCAACGTCCAGCGCGCGCTCACCGCCACGCCGGGCGTGACAAAGGCCGCCGTCAACCTGATGATGCACGAAGCCACGATCTCGTACGACCCCGCGGTGCTGAACGCCGAGAAGCTCGTGGCCGCCATCAACGACACCGGCTACGAGTCGCACCTGCCCGTCGCGGTGGAAGACGCCGTCGCGGAAGACGAGGCCCGCGAGGCCTCGCAGTTGCATGAGTATCGGACGCTGCGGACCAAGGCCCTGGTCAGTTTCGGCCTCGGCGCGCTCGCCATGGCGCTGTCGATGCCGCTCATGGCGGGCACCGGCTCGCACACCGCGCATGGTGGCGACCCGGTCCTGCGCTGGACGATGCGGGTAGTAGACCCGCCGTTGCAGCGCGCGCTGCCCTGGCTCTATGCCATCGACGCGCGTGTCCTCATGTTCCTCCTGCTCGCTTCGACGCTCGTCGTCATCGGGTGGGCCGGCCGACACTTCTACACGCGCGCGTGGTCCAGCTTCCGGCATCGCACGAGCGACATGAACACGCTCATCGCCGTCGGCACGGGCGCCGCGTTCCTGTACTCGCTGGGCGCCACCCTCGCGCCGGACGTCTTCGTCGAAGGGAATGCCCGGCCCGACGTGTACTACGAGGCCGTGATCCTCATCATCGCCCTCGTGTTGATGGGCAACACCCTGGAAGCGCGCGCGAAGAGCCAGACGACGCGCGCGCTGCGCCAGCTCGCGAAGCTCCAGCCGTCCACGGCGCGCGTGCGCCGCGAGGGCCGCGACGAGGAGATCCCGATTGCGCAGGTCCGCCGCGGCGACCTCGTCCTCGTGCGTCCCGGCGAGCGCTTCCCGGTGGACGGCGAGATCCGCGCCGGGAGCGGCGCCGTCGATGAATCGATGCTCACGGGCGAATCGCTGCCCGTCGGGAAGAAGTCCGGCGACCGCGTCTTCGGCGCCACGGTGAACAAGACCGGCGCGTTCGAAATCACCGCGACCACCGTGGGCGCGACGAGCATGCTCGCGAGCATCGTCCGGTTGATGAAGGAGGCGCAGGGATCGCAGGCGCCGGTGCAGCGGCTGGCGGATCGCATCTCCGCGATCTTCGTCCCCGTCGTAATCAGCCTGGCCATCCTGACCTTCGCCGCGTGGATGATCGCGCCGGCGGAGCCGTCGTTCGTGCGCGCGCTAACGGCCGCGGTCTCGGTGCTCATCATCGCCTGCCCATGCGCCATGGGGCTGGCGGTGCCGACGGCGGTGATGGTGGCGACGGGCCGCGGCGCGTCCGCGGGCGTCCTCATCAAGGGCGGCGAGCCGCTCGAGCGCCTCGCCTCGATCGACACCGTGGTGTTCGACAAGACCGGCACGCTCACCGAAGGCCAGCCTCGTGTCGTCGACGTCGCGGTGTCCGGCGGCTTGGCCGAGACCGAGTTGCTCGCGCTGACGTCGGCCGTCGAGCGCCTGTCGGAACACCCGCTCGCCGCGGCGATTGTCGAATATGCCGGGAGTCGGGAGTCGGGAGTCGGGAGTCGCGTAGGGCACCCCTTTAGGGGTGCCGATCCGGGTGTCTCCGACTTCACCGCCATTCCCGGCAGGGGCGCGCGGGCTCGCGTCGATGGCCGAGCGGTCGTCATCGGCACCGAGTCATTGCTCACTGAAGCAGGAATCGATCTCGGCGCCGTTGGCCGCGCGCGCCAACGAGTGGGCCGCCGCCGGCCGGACCCCGGTATTCGTGGCGATCGACGGCGCGGCCGCGGGCGCCTTCGCGATCGCGGACACGCTGCGCGCCAACGCGGCCTCGGTGATCACGGCGCTCGGGCGCCGCGGCCTGCGCGTGGTGATGCTGACCGGGGATCGCCCGTCCACCGCACACGCGATTGCCGCGCAGGCCGGCGTCGACGAGGTCATCGCAGGCGTGTTGCCGCGGGGCAAGGTCGACGCGATCAAGACGTTGCAGCAGGCCGGCCGCCGCGTGGCGATGGTCGGTGACGGCATCAACGACGCGCCCGCGCTCGCGCAGGCGGACATCGGCATCGCGATGGCCTCGGGCACCGACGTCGCGGCCGAGGCCGCCGCCGTCACGCTGATGCGCAGCGATCTCGAAAGCGTGCTCCACGCCATCGTGCTCGCGCGCAAGACGATGGCCACGATGAAGCAGAACCTGTTCTGGGCTTTCGTCTACAACGTCATCGGCATCCCGATCGCGGCCGGTGTCCTCTACCCCGCGTTCGGCGTGCTGCTGAGTCCCATCCTCGCGAGCGCGGCGATGGCGTTCAGTTCCGTGAGCGTGGTATCCAACAGCCTTCGGCTGAGAGGAGTGACCCTGTCGTGACGCACACCGACGGCAAACAAGCGTGCCACCCGGAACATGCCACGGGCGTGGATCCGGAGATCAAGGACGCCAACCTGAAGCGGCTGCGCCGCATCGAGGGACAGATCCGCGGCCTCCACAAGATGGTCGAGGACGATCGGTACTGTCCCGACATCATCATGCAGATCGCGTCGGTGCAGGAGGCGCTGCGCGGCGTGGGACGGCAGTTGCTGCGCAATCACCTGAAGCACTGCGCCACCGACGCGATCAAGCAGGGGCCGAAGGCCGCGGAGGCGGCCTACGACGAGGTGATGGACCTCGTCTACCGGCACCTGCGCTAGCATGGGGGCATCGTGTTCACGTCCATCCTCTGCCCCGTCGATTTCTCCGCGGACTCGGAGCGCGCGTTGCGCCAGGCCATCACGCTGGCCAGCGCTTCTGGCGCGCACCTCACGCTGCTCACGGTGACCGACCCGTTGCTGGACGCCGCCGCCAGGGCGTCGGGCACGCAGGGCACCGCGCGGGCGCAGACGCAGGCGGAGCTGCGCGGCCTCTTCGACCGCCTGGCCGCGGGCGGTTCCACCGTCCCGATCGCCGTGGCCGTCGCCGTGGGACGCCCCTCGGACGAAATCCTCAAGCAGGCCCTGGACTGCAAGGCCGACCTCATCGTGATGGGCATGCAGGGCCACGGGAAGGCCGACCGATGGATCATGGGCTCGACCACCCAGCGCGTCCTGCAACACACGCCCGTCCCCGTCCTCGCCGTCCCGCCGCTGCGATCCTGATCACGTACAGGCCACGGAGACACGGAGACACGGAGAAGATCAATTAGTTTCTAAAGGCCATTGCCGCTTAGCAGCGCTGGCTGTAGAGAGAATTGAACTTCTCCGTGTCTCCGTGTCTCCGTGGCCCGTACGTAAACAAGGATCAGTCGGTCAGCTTACGCAGCCGCGGCACGAGCACCAGCGCGGCGCCGTAGCACGCCAGCGCCGCGAACAGCGTGGACGCGCGTGAATAGCGGACGTCGATCAGCACGAGCTTCAGGCCGGCCGCGGCCAGGAGGGGATACGCCAGGTGTCCCATCGCCGCGAAGCGTCCCATGCGCGGAATGCGCGCGCAGCCGACGACGAGCAGCGACAGCGCCGCCGTGCGAATCGTGCTCAACATGTCGGGCGGCACCGGCCGTGCCGTCACCTGCGCCGCCACCGCCGCGGCGGCGAGCACGACGAGGCCCGCCAGTCCGAACGCCGCGACCACCGCGAGCGTGACTCCCGGGGCGTCCGAGGCCGAGAGCGATACGCCGCGGGGAGCGGTCAGCCGGCTTCCACTGAGGGCCAGCACGACCGCAAACGTCAGCAGCGCCGGCCACTGCGACACGCCGGCGGATGGCAGTTCGCCCATGAACACCGCCACGCCCAGCATGATCAGGCCGGACTCGGCGGCCGCCGCCAGCAGGGCGATCGCCGTGTGGGCACCGAGCATGGCCCGCGACGAACGCGACCACGCCACGGCCAGCGCGAGGCCGAGGCCCGTCAACACGGCCGCGCGTGCCGCGCCGTGGAGCGCCGTCCACGCGCCGACCATGACGAAGATGAGCGCGAGCGAGCTGTAGAAGTAGAAGTTGAGCGCGCCAGGCGCCTGGCGCGCCAGGAACTGGAACGCGACGCCATACAACACGACCCCCAGGCCGGCGATGGCCGTGCCCACCAGCAGCCCGCCGGCCTCGGCGCCAACCGCGTGCCCCACGGCAATCGCGCCGCCCAGGCCGACGACGAGCGCGAGCACCGTCTGCGCGACCTCGAACACGATCACCTGCCGTCCCCGAACGAGCGTCCGGATCGCGATCGATCCGAGATACGCCAGCAGCAGGAACCACTGGCAGGCCCACGCGATGGCGGCCGAATCCACGGGCGGCGTCGCCACCGCGCGGAGGGTCACACCGAGTACCACGAAAGCGGCCACAGCGCCGGTGGGCCACCGCAGTCCTCGCCATTCGCGGAGATAGCCCAGCCACAGCGTGCCAACGCCAAGGGCCGTGAAGTAGAACGAGAACGGCGCTGCCTCGCCCGAACGGGCCATCAGCAGGAGCCCGGTCGCCAGGCCGCCCATGCTGCCGAGCCACGCAAGGCCGGGTAGCCGTCCGTAATTCGCCGACAGCAGGACGCACGCGGAAAACGCGGCAAGCGCCAGCGCCGCGGGAACCGGCGTGAACAGGCCGAACTTCAGGGTCGCTTCGACGATGAGCGGAAAGCCGATCAGGAGGGCGGCTCCCCCGTCGAAGATCGCCCGGAGCCGGTGGCCGCCGACCGCGGCGCGGGTGGAGGTCGCGATCCACGTGAGCGCGTAGAGAAGGCCCAGCGAGACGCCGATGACGGGTGGCCAGGTGCCGGACTCGGTGAGGGCGCGAAGCAGAAACGCGCCGCCGAGCACGATGAGCGCGCGCCCGAGATTGGTGACGATACCGAGGGGATCGAGGCCGGGGGCCAGGGCGGGCGGCGCGGCGACGGCGGCGACGGGAGCCGCGAGTTCAGCGTGCGCGGCAGGCCCTGCTCGAGGGCGACCAGCCTCGACTCGAACGCGGCGACCCGGCGGGTCAGTTCCTGAAGCTGGTCCTCGGTCGAATCTCGACGGAGGCGGCATGCGCGTACCCTCCACGGCTAGGGCCCCCGACGCGCACGGGTGCGCGCTGGGGCGAGGCGCCGGGGACGGGCACTTCGCACCTGAATTCTACCTCCGATGCCTCGCGAGTTCCCGGCTCAAAGCGGCGGACAATCCGCTATACTCATCCGCGGCGGCTTGCGGCCCGCCCTCTGTCGTCCCCACATAGCACGCCACTTGCCGCACAGGGGCTACGCTATGTCCTCATCGGACACGCCCGGACGCCACACATCACGGCGCGGGTTTCTTGATTCAATTCTCGCTCTCGGGTTCGTCTCCACCGCGGTCTCATTTCTCTATCCCGTCTGGCGCTACATCATCCCGCCGGCCTCCGCCGAACCGGCCACCGAGAGCGTGATCGCCGGCAAGATCAACGAGTTCAAGCCGAACTCGGGGACCGTGCTCAAGTTCGGCACCAAGCCCGCCATCCTGATTCGCACCACCGACGGGGAGTTCCGCGCCTTCACCGCCGTCTGCACGCACCTGTCGTGCACGGTGCAGTACAAAGGCGACACGTCGCAGCTCTGGTGCGCGTGCCACAACGGGTTCTACGACATGTCGGGCCAGGTCGTGTCGGGTCCGCCGCCGCGGCCGCTCGAGGAGTTCAAGGTAAACCTGCGCGGGGAGCCCGGGCAGGAAGAAGTCGTCATTTCCCGGACCTGACAGCCGCGAGGGTTGAACCGTGATGAAGCAACTGTTCGCGTGGCTCGATGAACGGCTGGACCTGAGCAGCCTGCTCGAGTTCGTCGACGAGAAGACCGTGCCCGAAGCACCGGCACAGCGTCTGGTACTACATGGGCGGCATCACGCTGTTCCTGGTGGGCGTCCAGGTGGCCACCGGGATCCTGCTGCTGCTCTACTACCGTCCGAGCGCGGGCGAGGCGTACGAGAGCGTCAAGTTCATCGTCAGCGCAGGTCCAGTTCGGCTGGCTGATTCGCAACGTCCACAGCTGGTCGGCCAACCTGCTGATCCTCATGGCCTTCGTGCACCTCTTCAGCACGTTCTTCCTGAAGGCCTATCGCAAGCCGCGCGAGTTGACCTGGGTCACGGGCGTGCTGCTGCTGTTCATCATGATGGCCTTCGGCTTCAGCGGCTATCTGCTGCCCTGGAACGAGCTCGCGTTCTTCGCCACGAAGGTCGGCACCGGCATCGCCGGCGCGGTCCCGGTGGTCGGCGACTTCATGGTGCGCTTCCTCCGCGGCGGCGATGAAGTCACCGGCGCGACGCTCACGCGCTTCTACGGCATCCACGTCGCGGTCCTGCCGGCTCATCACGACGGTGCTGCTGGGCGTCGCACCTGCTGTTCATCCAGCGCCAGGGCATGAGCGTGCCGCCGAGCGTCGAGAAGCGCGAGAAGGCGGGCGAGAAGACGCCGCAGGAGCCCTTCTTCCCCAACTACGTGCTGCACGACGTGATGTGGTGGTACGTCGCGCTGGCCGTGCTCGCGGCGCTCGCGCTGTTCCTCGCCGTGGGAACTGGGCAAGAAGGCCGACGCGTTCGCGCCGGTGCCCGCCGGCATCCGGCCGGAATGGTACTTCCTGGCGATGTTCCAGATCCTGAAGCTGCATGCCGAGCCACGTCCTCGGCTTCGAGGGCGAGATGCTCGGCGTGCTCGGCTTCGGCCTCGTGGCCGCGCTGCATCCTCTTCGTCCCCTTCCTGGACCGCAAGGCCGCCGATCGGCCGACCGAGCCGAATCATCACGTACGCGGGCATCGTCACGCTGGCCTCATGCTCATCATCTTCACCATTTACGGCTACCTGGCGGCCTAGACCAGTCATGGGTGCGGCTATGCGTCAGACCTTCCAGAGTGTTCTCTTCGCAGGCGTCCTCGGCGGGCTGTCGTTCGCCGCCCGCCCGGCCCTGGCGCAGCCCGCCGCGGTGTCCGGCTGCGAGACCTGCCACAAGGGCCAGGCCTCGGCCACGCTCTCGACGCCCGGCGCGCGACTTCAGCGGCACCGACGTGCATCGCGACAAGGGCTTCACCTGCGTCGACTGCCACGGCGGCAACCCCAACGAGACCGACAAGGTGAAGGCCAAGGCGCCGGCCACCGGCTTCAAGGGCAAGCCCACCGGCGAGATGGTCATCGCCGTCTGCTCGCGCTGCCACAGCGACGCCAACGCTGATGCGGAAGTACGCGCCGAAGCAGCGCGTCGACCAGGCCGCCGAGTACGCCACGAGCGTGCACGGCCAGCGCCTCGCCAAGGGCGACACCAAGGTCGCCACCTGCATCAGCTGCCACGGCGCGCACGGCATGCGGCTGGTCAGCGATGCCAAGTCGCCCGTCTACGCCATGAACGTGGCGGCGACGTGCACCAAGTGCCACGCGGACCCGGAGCACATGAAGGGCTACACGCTGCCCGACGGCTCCCCGCTCCCCACCGACCAGCTCGTGAAGTACGAGAAGAGCGTCCACCACGCCGCGATGGTCAAGGAGAACGATCTCTCGGCGCCCGACCTGCAACGACTGCCACGGCAACCACGGCGCCGTGCCGCCGGGCGTCGGCGCCATCGCCAACGTGTGCGGCACCTGCCACGCCGTGTTCGCGACCAAGTTCGCGCACGAGCACGCACAGCCAGATTTTCGACCGCGGCTGCGTGGAGTGCCACAGCAACCACGAGATCGACAAGCCGATCGGATGCGATGCTCGGCACCGACAAGGCCGCGCTCTGCAGCACGTGCCACAGCGAGGGCGACAACGGCTTCAAGGCGGCGGCCTCGATGCGCGCGGAGATCGAGAAGCTCAAGGCGGCGATCGCCAGCTCGGAAGCGCTGGTCGCGAAAGCGGAGAACGCCGGGATGCAGATGGACGAGGAGACCCTGGCGCTCCACGAGGCCAGCAATCACCTCACGCTCGCCCGCACCGAGATGCACGCCTTCGATCCGAAGGCGGTGGACACCGTGCTCCAGGAAGGCCTCGGCATCACGAGCAAGGTGGATGACCGACGGTCAGGCCGCCCTCGCGGAGGTGTCCTTCCGCAAGACGGGCCTCGCGCTCTCCCTCGGCGCGATCCTGCTGGTGGTGGTGGCGCTCAGCCTGAAGATCCGGACGCTCAAGCCGAGCGAGTAAGCGCGAACGCCAGGGCCGCGGCCATCAGGCCCAGCACCGCGACGGTGACGACGCGAAAGCGTCCCTGACCGACGGTGGCCGCGACGCCCATCTTCAAGGCGGTGTTGGCGAGGATGCCCACCGTCACGGCCTTGGCGGCCACCGGCACCGACAGCGTGGTCAGGCCGACCCCCTTGGCCATCGACATCGTGAGCGCATCCACATCGGTCAGGCCCAGCAGGGCGGCGGTCGTCACGACGCCGCCTTCGCCAAACCCGCCTTGCACGAACGTCATCGCGAACAACACGCCCTGGAACAGGAGCGCCATTTCCAGCGAGGACCGCAGCTGCAGCGGATTGGTCTGCGGTTCGAGGGTCATCGCGCCCGTCGGCGCCCGCCACATCCCGCGCACCACCGCCACGGCGCCGACGATGAACGGCGCGGCCATGTGCGGGATGAGCGCGATCGCCAGGGGCGGACTGAGCACCGCCGTGGCCGCAAGCACCCGGAGATACAGGATGGTGTTGGCCGCCACGGCCCCTTCGGCCAGCGGGAGCGCGAGCTTGACGTGCGTGCGGCTGAGCCGCGCGAAGGCCAGCGTCACGTTGGTGGACGACACGAGACCGCCCATCAGTCCCGCCAGCGCATAGCCGCGAGAGGCGCCAACCAGGAGCCGCGCGACATACCCCGCGAAGCTCAGGCCCGAGAAGAACAGCACGAGAATCCACAGTTCCCGCGGCCGGACGCCGCCCAGCGGCCCGTACGGTCCTTCCGGTAGCAGCGGCAGGATCACGGCCGCCATTACGGCGAAGCGGGCGGCCGCCGACAAGCCGGTCTTGTCAAGACGCGTCACGAAGTGGTGGAGGCGCGACTTCTCGGAGAGGACCAGCCAGGTGAGGGCGGTCACGCCGCTGGCAATCGCGAGGTGGCCCAGGCCGGCCGTGGTGCCGGCCACGAGGACGACGAGCGCGGCCACTTCGGTGGTGCCGTCAATGTCGTGGTGGCTCGCCATGACGTAGGCGGCCACAATCATGGCGGCCGCCGCGGCGATCACGGTCACCGCCAGCGCCCGCGCATCCCATGTCCACAGGAGGCCCGACAGGCCCGACAGGGTCCCGAGCAGCGTGAATGTCCGGACGCCGGCAAAGCGGGCGCCGGGTCCCGAGGCGTGTCCGGACCACTGGCGCTCGACGCCGACGGCGGCGCCGCCGATCGTGGCCACCATCAGGGCGATCACCGTGTCGGACATCATGGCGAATGCCCCCAATGGTATCCGACACGGCCGTCTGTGTGCCGCGCCGCGCGCGGCGCGCGTCACGCGAGCGTCGACACTTCCTCGACGACCTTCTTGGTCGGCAGCAGCTTGATCATCGTCGCCAGCACGAGGAACGGCAGGATGAGCAGCCCGAGGGCGGTGATGAACCCCTCGAGGCCCCCGATCTCCATCTTGTATTCCATCAGCCCGCGGAAGCTCTTCGAGAAGAGCTGCCCGCCGATCACGATGTTCCAGCGCGTGCTGAAGATGCCCAGCTGGATCAGGATGACGGCCGTGAAGTACAGCAGCTTCCGCCCGTCCTCGCTGAGCCGCTTCCACTTGGCGACGATCAGGATCCCGAGCGGGACGAGCATCCCGATCAGGATTTGCAGCACGACCAGGCTCAGGAACAGTTTCTGCCGGATCAGCGTGCCCAGGATCTTCACCGACTCCTCGCTCTCGTAGAGGCGGTGGGTGAAGTCGAGCGCCTCGAGCGTGAAGTCCACGATCACGGCGTAGAACAAATAAGACGTGATCGTGTCGAGGCACTTCATGTCCACCTGTTCCTTCCGGATCGACGTCAGCATCATGTAGAGGAAGATGACGAGCGCGATTCCGGACACGATGGCCGACATGAGGAACACGATCGGGATCAGGACGCTGCTCCACCACGGGTTCGCCTTCACCGACCCGAAGATGAAGCCGACGTACCCGTGCAGCAGGAAGGCCGAGGGGATGCCGATGATGGTGATCACCCGGATGGCCTTGTGGTCGAACTCCAGCGCAGCTTCGCTGATGTCGGACGAGAACAGGGACAGCGCCTTGTACACCCATTTCATCGGCGCCCGGCCCTGCCGGCCGAGGAGGATGAGGTCGCGCCGGAACTCGAACCAGACCTCGAGGAGCAGGACTCCCATCAGGTACCAGCCATACACGAACCCGAACATCGCCATCGCCGAGGTGAGGTTCGGCGCCAGCAGGATCTCGTAGAAGCGTTCGGGATGCCCGAGGTGCAGCAGGAGCGGCAGCGGCGCCACCATCATGAAGCTGAGCGCCGTCATCAGCGCGAGGCGGTACGTGGGCCGGACCTCCTCGACGTTGAAGACCTTCACGAGCGACGCCAGGATGAACGCCCCGGCGACGAGGCCCGTGATGTAGGGATACACGACGATCAGGATCGACCAGTGGATCTCGATCTCGTTCGGGTAGATGAACCCCGAGACCTGGGACAGCATCTCCTGCAGGTGCGCGGCGGCTTCAGGGGTCATCGGACTTCTCCGTCAAGCTGCGCGTAGAACACCTTTGGTTCGGTGTTGAGCGCCGGCTTGAGGACGTGGATCTTGTTCATCCGCGAGAACCGCACGAGCCGGCTCGCCTTGCTCTTGAGGTCGCCGAAGATGCGCGCCTGCGTGGGACACACCTCGACGCACGCGGGCAGCAGGCCCTGCCGCACGCGGTGATAGCAGAAGGTGCACTTGTCGGCCGTCTTGGTGGTCGGGTTCATGAACCGGGCGCCGTAAGGGCACGCCTGGATGCAATACGAACACCCGATGCAGCGGTTGGCGTCGACGAGCACCACGCCGTCTTCGGTCGGGAACGTCGCGCCCACCGGGCAGACCTGCGTGCACGGCGGGTTCACGCACTGGTTGCACAACTTGGGCACGAAGAAGGTCCGCAGCACGTCCGCGTCCTCGGGCGCCGGCTCCTTCGAGGGCTCCCGCTTGCCGCTGATATTGGTGACGGTGACGTCGCCGTCCCGCTTGATCACGTAGCGTTCCACCCACGTGCGGTAATGGGCTTCGTCCTGCGGCACGTGGTTTTCCGCCTTGCAGGCCTCGACGCACCGATTGCACCCGATGCACTTGTCGATCTCGATGCCCATGCCGTAGAGGTGATCCTTCGGGTTGTAGGCGTTCGCGGACCCGGGCGGCGGCGCGGCGGCCGCGCCACCGGACGGCGGAGGCGTGGGCTCCTGCGCGTTCGCGTCGACGCCCAGCGCGTTCAGCACACCGGCCGCGGGGAAGAACAGGATCATCCCCTGCAGGCTCTTCAAGAACTCGCGCTTGTTCATCACCGTCCCTCCGGCAGGTGCGGATAGTGGCATTGCCAGCACAGGTACGGCATGCCGTGGCTCGAGATGTCGACCTTGGGCGGGTCCTTCTCCTTCGAATCCATCCCGTGGCACCGGGCGCAGAAGTCGCGGGACTGGGGCTTGGTCGGCAGCGCCGTTCGCGGCGCGGTCTTGTGCTGCTCGGGGGCCGTGTGGCACGTCGTGCAGGCCAGGAGCGCGTGGCTCGACAGGGCCTTGGTCCGCTCGATTTGCCCGTGGCAGGCGGAGCATTCACGCGGCGTCTGCGGCGGCTGCGGATCGTGCGGATCGTGGCACTCGATGCACGCCTTGAGGGGGTTGTGGGCCGTCGGGTTGATCTGCGGGAAGCCCGTGGGCCGCGACGCGTCGTACGCGTGGCAGACCGGGCAGAACTTCCGGTCGCGCGGCGCGGGCGGCTTGATCGACGTCGGATCGGACGCGTGGTTCGCCGCGGGCCCGTGGCACCCCTCGCACGACAGGTTCCGATGGAATCCCTTGCCCTTCGCGGTGTGCTCCTCTTCGTGGCACACCGCGCAGGTCTCGGTCCCGGCGAAGCTCACGGGCTTGGCGAGTTCCCGCTCGACCGTCGTCGATTGGTGGATCTCCGTCGAGACGATGTCCTTCGGGATCACGTAGAAGCGCAGCGTCAGCGCCGCGGCAATCATGATCCCGTTCACCACCAGGAGCCGCGAGACCTGCTCGGGAATCTTCATCGTCCGGCCTCAGTTCCCGCCCAGGGGTGCGGTGCGGCCGAGTTCGAGCACGTCGTTCCAGGCCACGACGGTTGACTTGTTGGCCTTCGCGGCCGCGTCCGCGGCCGACGCGTCGCCAAAGGCGATGAAGTCGCGCTCCATCGTGTTGGGATTGATGACGACGCGAACGTACTTGGCGCGGTCGGCCGCGATCCACTTGCCCTTCTGGTAGTCGGTGACCCAGTAGCGGCCGTCCACCGGCGCCTTCTGCTGCGCGATCCAGGTCGCCATGCAGTGGGCCGTGCGAAACTTCAGGCCGAGACCGTTGGACGCCACCTGCTCGGCGGCCACCTTGACGTTGTCAATCGGGCGCCGGCAGCGTTCGCAGGCCTCCCCGAGGACGATGTTCGTGGGCTTGGGCGCCGCGCAACCGGCGAGAACGGCGGAGAGGGCGAGAACGGCAAATGCGCGCATGGGACCCTTCCTTCCTGCGGTAACGGATTTCCGTCGGCTGTGCCGCAGATGGGGTCATGCGTAGCAAGAAGGGTACCGCGCGAATTCGGCCGTACAAAAAGCCAGGGCGGCTGGCGCAGCCGCCCTGGAAAATTCCCTTGCGGGAAGGAGGAGCCTTAGAACCGATAGAGAACGCGCGCGAAGAAGGACTGGCCGGTGTAGGGCCGGTTGCCGTAGCCGGTCATCAGCCCGCCGAGCCAGTCGATGCGCGGAGTGCCCGTGGCCGGCGCGAAGCCGACCGGGCCGTTGGTGTCGATGGTGTTGAAGTCGCTGACCTCGAACTTCTCATACCAGTAGCCGAGGCCGATGCCGACGTTGTTGCCGAGGAACAGCTTGTAGTCCACCGTGAACCGGTTCCAGCTGTTCGTCACGTTGGGGAGCGGCGTGAACTGCCCCGCCAGCGCGAGCGACTGCGTGCGCGGCCCGCCGAGCAGGTAGGCGTTGTCCGAGTCGTTGTAGTCGTAGCCGAACCGAAGCTCGCTGCCCTTGTACATGTGGGTCAGGTCCATGTAGGCGCTGGCCGTGTTCACCGTCTCGTCGTTGTTCAGCGTCCAGTCGCGCGTCGGGTCCGTCCACGTCGGGTCGGGCGGAGGGTTGGCGTTGCGCGACTTCTGGAACGTCGAGTAGGTATTGCGTCCGTAGGACACGCCGAAGTCGGCGTTGTCCATCGGCGTGACGTTCACGCCGAACATGTAGTCGTCGACGTCGGCGTTGAGCAGACCGAACTCGTGGCCCTCGCCGAGGTATTTCTCGCGGCTCGTGCCGATGGTGGCCGAGAAGTTGATCATGTCCATGGGCGTCATGATGACGATCACGCTCGTGCGGTGCGAGTCGCGGTCCGCCTCGTCGTAGAAGCGCACGCCCGGCTGCGAGCCGCCATCCTCGATCGCCGACTCCGAGAAGCCCTCGCCGCGGCGCTGGGTGTAGTCGTACCCGGCGCGCACGGTGAGGCGCTGGGTCCGCAGCGTGTCCACCGACAGCTTGAAGCGGCGATCGGCCATGTTCGCGAACGACCGGCCCGTCCGGATGAAGCTGTCGTAGCCGTAGCCGGTGCGCACGGCGATCGACCCGAGGCTCAGCGTCGCGGTGGCGTCGAGCGTGTCCTGCGTGACGTCGAACTGCTCCGTCTCGCCGCCGGTCTCCTCGGGCACCGCGTCGAAGCGCACGTATTCCTCGGCCGGGAAATGCGGCGTGAGGTTGTCATGCTTGTTGTAGCGGTAGCGCACCGCCAGGCCCAGCATCTTCGTGGGACGCGAGTTGAGGTCGAAGAGGGCGTTCATGCCTTTGACTTCGGCCTCGGCCGTCTTGCGCGGAAGGTCGCGCAGGCCGGGGAACGCCGCCAGCACCGCCGGGTTGTTGATGGACGAGTTGGTCGACCACGGCAGCAGGGCCTCGTTCGAGGCCATGTCCGTGAAGCGCACGGTGCCGTTGATCGTGGTGTGCGACGGCAGCTTGTAGAGGCCGGTGATGCCCACCGCGTTGAGCGTGTTGCTCGGCGCCAGGGCTTCCTGGCCGTGCGCGGCGCCATTGCCGTTGCTGTAGCCGCTCGCGTCGTAGGGACCGGTCGGCGGCAGCTGGCCGTTGTTGAAGTCCGTGAAGAAGAGCGGGTTGTCCCACGTCAGGCTCTGGATGTTGTTGTTGAAGAACGAGCCGTCATACGCGACCCGCACCATGCCCTGCTTGTTGGCCCACTCGAGGCCGGCGGTGAAATCGTTGGTCCGCTGGTCGAGCGGCAACGCCACCTCGTTCACGTTGTTGAAGGCGAACGACGCCGCCCACGGCATGTTGCCCGTCTTGGCGGTGCTCGTGAAGCCCATGTTCACGCCGATCGCCTCGGTGGCCGCGTAGGACAGATCGACCGACGCCGCGTCGCGGCGCATCTGCATGTCGAAGGGCTTCGCCAGGTCCACGTAGATCGACCGGTTGGCCTTCGCCAGCGCCGCCTGCGCGGGATTGCCGCACGCCGCCGGCGGCGCGCCGGGCGCGCACGGCACGCCGACCGCCAGCTTGGCCTGGACGGCCTTCTGCGCGTTGTCGTCGAGCGTCAGCACGCCGTTGCCGGCGTCGGTCCACGGCGTCGTGCGTGAGGTAGCTGAAGTTGGTGGGAATCGAGTCCCACAGGAAGTTGAACGTCGTCTTCGAGTTGAAGTACCCGACCGCGTAGCGCTGATCGTGGTATCCGGCGTTCTGGAACATCGCGTTGAAGCGGTAGGCGTCGGTGTACTTCTTCGTCGTGAAGTACGTCGTCACGCCATCGCGCAGGTCGCGGTACCGCTCGTACCGGGCGGCGTCGCCGTCGGTGCTGGTGCCGCGATAGCCGGCGTCGAACAACCCGTTCTGCGGGGTCGTCGGCGGGGCCGGTTTGGTGGGCGGGTCCTGGGCCAGGGCCAGAGAGGCGGAGGCCAGCAGGAGCGCCGCGGTCATCACTGCAATTCTGTTGCGCATCGCATGCCTCCTACCGCAGGAACATCTGCCCGTTGGGGTGATTGGAGCCGTGAATCATCTGGTGACAGTTCACGCACCCCTTGCCATAGATCTTGTTGCCGTTGTTCGAGTTGTTCAGCAGGTAGCCGTCGTACACCGTTGGAGGGTGCCGCGACGTCACGTGGCAACGCTGGCAGAGGAACGGGGCCTTGGCGACGAGCATGCGATCGTTGTTGCTGCCGTGCGGATCGTGGCAGGTCACGCAGCTGTTCGACACGGGGGCGTGCTCCCAGAGGTAGGGACCGCGCTTCTCCGCGTGGCAGCTCGTGCACGCCTCGTCCACCGTGGTGCCGGTCTTGAGCAGCTTGACGTTGGTCGAGCCGTGCGGGTTGTGGCACGACGAGCACACCATCTTGCCTTCGCGCACCGGCATGTGGTTGAAGCGGTTCAGCTTCTTCACGATCGGCGCGTGGCAGTTCACGCACAGCTGCGGCTCCGTGGCGGCCTTCAACATCGACTTCTCGGACTTGCCGCTGTGGATGCTGTGGCAGGAGATGCACTGGACGTTGCGCTGGTCGTGCTGGCTGCCTTCCCAGAGGGCGTGCTTCGCGCGGTCGTGGCAGTTGGTGCAGGTGGCGTTGCCTTCGGCCGTCGACACCTTGTTGAACTGCACCGGCTTGATCTTGACGGGGTCGCCCACGTGCGCCTCACCCGGACCGTGACACGTCTCGCAGCCCTGCTGGGCCATCGGCGTCCGCGGGTTGGCCTTGAAGCCGTGCTTGGTGGCATCGACGCGTGCGGTCGTAACCCTCGTGACAGGTGATACAGGTATCCGATCCGACGTAGCCCTGCGCCTGTGTTGGCGGTGCCGTCGCAGCGGAACCCTGGGAAGGTCCAGAACCAGTACCCGCAATCGCCGGCGTATCGAAGAGCAGGGTCGTAATACCCGCCCATACGCAGAAGACCGCGACCCAGATGACGTGACGTTTCATTGTGCGCTCCACTCGACCTCAGGCATGCCGGAATTCCGGCAAATCAAGGCCGTCTGGGCCATAGTAGTGCAAGCGCCATGCCCGGCCCTACGGATTTTTACGTATGTTGGGACGGAGAATTACGGGTGGACCAGGGCTCGCTGTCCGCGGCGCGCAACGCGGAAGTGTTCAGACGTCGGCGGTGATGCGCTCGAAGAGGCGGAACTCGTGGCCGCGGCGCAGCTTCTCGACCAGGTCATGCAGGTCCGTGGTATCCGTGACCGGCTGCCATTCGTCACCGAGGCCGACGATCGCATTCGCGGCCGCCGCGATGTCCGCGACCTGCGCGCTGGGAAAGCGGCGACGTAATACGGCAACAACTTTCTCGCGATCAACCATGGGCGTTTAGTTGGTCTAAATGAAAGTCGGGACACCGGCGCCCGGAACGGCAACTTTCCGGTCCCCACGGAAAGCACCGAACCTGCCGGGCGACGGGTCCCGCACGACCCTCCATAGAGCAAGGGCGGTGCCATCACCGGCAAATCGACGAATTGTGCAGATTACTCGAGGAATTTCTGGAATTTCGCTGAGCCAGACCCGACTCAGCCGTCGAACTTCCGGCGGGACTACCGGCGAGCTTCCGTTAATCCGCCGAATCGCCGGAAGCCGTATCCGGCGGCAGATCGGTGAGCCCGAGCTTCTTGATGCGGTCGCCGAGCGTCGAGCGCTTGATCTGCAGCAGTTCCGCGGCCTTGGACTTGTTGCCCTTCGACACGTTCAGCGCCCAGCGGATCAGGCCCTGCTCCACGTCGTTGAGGCGCTGGTCGAGCGACACCGACGAGGGATGCGAGTGCGTCTCGACAATCGGCTGGTGCTCCTCGGCGTGCTTGTGGAACAGGACGCTCACCGGCACGCAGCCGATCTTCACCTGGTCGCACGTGCACGTCTGCGCGATCCGCTCGCACGAGTTCTCGAGCTCGCGCACGTTGCCCGGCCAGGGATAGCGCAGGAAGGCCTGCATCACCGCTCCCGAAATCGGCTTCGGATCGTCCGAGCGTTTCCGGTAGAAGCGCTTGAGGAAGTGATCGACGAGCACCGGGATGTCCTCGCGGCGCTCGCGCAGCGGCGGCAGCGCCACCGGGATCACGTTGAGGCGGTAGTAGAGGTCCTCGCGGAACTTGCCCTCGGCCACCATCGAGCGGAGGTCCCGCTTGGTGCCGGTGAGCAGCCGCACGTCCACGGGAATCGCGCGCTGGCCGCCGACGCGCTCGACCACGCGGTTCTGCAGCACGCGCAGCAGCTTGACCTGCACCGACATCGGCACGTCGTCCACGTCGTCGAGGAACAGCGTGCCGCCCTCGGCCATCTCGAAGCGGCCGGGACGATCCTTGAGCGCGCCGGTGAACGACGCCGCGCTCGTGGCCGAAGAGCTCGGATTCGATCAGGGTCTCGGCGAGGATGGCGCAGCTGACGGGCACGAACGGGTGGTTGCGCCGGTGGCTGGACTGGTGGATCAGGTTCGCCACCATCTCCTTGCCGGTGCCGGTCTCGCCCGTGATCAGCACGCTGCTGTCGGAATCGGCGATCACGCGGATGTAGTCGAAGACCGCGCGCATGCGCGGGCTCCGGCCAATCACGACGTCGTCGATGGAGAACGGGCGCTGAAGTCTTCACGGGGCCTACAGGACGACGAGTTCCTCGAAACCGGGAATCTCGTCCTTGAGTGCCTGCTCCAGGCCCATGTACAGGGTCATGGAGGCGCTGGGGCACCCGACGCAATTGCCGGACATCCGCACGCGGGCCTTGTTGTCCGTCACATCAACGAGCTCGATGTCGCCGCCGTCGCTCTGGATGAACGGCCGGACACGGTCGATGATGGCGGACACCTGCTCGCGTGTAACCATAGGGATTCAGTATAGCCCCAAAGCGCCGGAGACCCGGCAGCCTCCCAGGCGCCGGGCCTACTTCCCGCCGGAAACCAGCTGGGCCGCCGTCACGAACCTGGGCTCGATGTCCACCGGGACGCCGGTGAGCTTGGCGAGCACGGCCTGGGTCTGCGGCCGGAGGTTCCCCAGGGTGTCCATCATCTGCCGGGCCTTGGCGTAGTTGCCCTCGGCCTCGAGCGTGAGGAATTCACGCGTAAGGGCCACGACCCCGTCACGGACCTTGGCGGTGTTGACGGTGAAGGTGCCATCGGCGTTGACCGTGAACGCGCCCTGGTCGAGCAGGTAGTTCAACTGGATCGCCTGGCCTCGCCCGTGCGCCTCGTTCACGCCGAACCGGACGGATCGAAAGGCCGATGCCAGGAACGTCGTGTACATCGTCTTCTCGAGCGACTTGTCGAGCACGCCCTTGTCCACGAGGAACTGCAGCGCGAAGAGTCCCGACACGTCGGCCTTGGCTTCCTCGATCGTGCTGTAGGTGTCCTTCAGCTCCTGCCGGACCGTGGTCGCCCGTCCGCCCACCGTGATGTTGTGCGGGCCGAGGCCGTGCATCAGCTCGTGCATGAGGATGTGCGTGAAGAACGCGTCGAACGAGACGTTGGGCTGATCCGCCGCGGCGAGGGCCACCTTCGAGATCGGCACCAGCACCTTGTCGAACTTCGCCTGCTGGTTGTTCTTCAGCATGATGCGCTTGCTGCCCTTCTCGCGGATCACGCGATCGTCGTTGGGCAGGTTGTAGGCGGCCGTCTGCACGCCGCGGTTGCCGTCGCCCGACGAGAACACGGTGTTCACGACGGCGATGGGCGCCATCGCGCCGAGCTTGGGGTTGCGGTACTTCGGATCGACGGGCAGGTTGTTCTCGATCTCCTGGAGCGAGGCGGAGAACTTCTGCAGCTTGTCCGACTCGGCCTTGTCCTTCACCGTGATGAACGCCTCGAAGGCGGCCTTGTAGTTGAACCACTCGTCTTCGTAGACCTCGTACGGCCCGATGGTCGGCTCAATCGTCGCGTCGAGCTCCATCCACTTCACGTCGCTGTCGTAGTAGTCGTCGGTGGCAAACGCCGCGGCGCGCGCCTCGAGGAAGGCCTTGAGCGTGGGCTGGGTGGTGGCCGCCGCGGCGGCGCGCAGGTGCTGTGCGGCCAGCGCCAGCTCCGTCTGGTATTCGACGCTGTAGGGCACGGGCGTGAACGTGCCGTCGGGCCGGCGGCGGATCGTGGTGAAGAAGCCGGTGGCGCGGGCGCGCTCGGCGGCCGGGAGGCCGGCGATCCACTTCTCCACGTCTTCCTTCGTGGCACCCGCCGGGATAGAAGTTCGCGCCCGCCGGCTTCTCGGGCACGCCGGCGACGAACGCCTCGTTGTGATCGAGGCGGGACCAGGGCCCCTTGTTGATCAGGAACGCGTGCAGCCGCGCGCGGCCGATCGGCGACGCGTCGGTGAGCAGCGAATAGAGCGTGCTCTCGTTGCCGGACCACACCTGGCGGACGAAGAGGGCGTCCATCACCTGCGCCGCCTTCACCAGGTGCGCGAGCGCCTCGCGCTCGTTCGGCGGCAGCGCGGAGATGTCGGCGCTGAGGTCGGTGGGCACGAAGCGCGCGGACTTGGCCTCGAGCGCGGCCGCCGCAGGATCAGCGGGCGTGGCCACGCTCGCCGGCGACGCGGGCGGGGCCGGCGCCTGGCACGCGGCCAGCGTGGTTACGAGGGATGCGAACGTCACCGCCATGGCGAGCTTTCTACCTTTCACTTTTCACCTTTCACTTTCAATGAACGCCAGAAGAGCCTTGCAGCATCGAGGGCTCCGCGCCCAGCCTGCGGATCGCCGTCTCCCACATCCGGTCGATCGGCGTCGAAAAGATCAGGTCGGCCTCGACGGGCGCGAGGAGCCAGGCCGATTCGGCGAGCTCGACGTCCAGTTGCCCGGCGCCCCAGCCGGAATAGCCCACGACCATCCGCACGGACGGGTCCGGCGCGGACTCGAGCGTCTGCTTCACGAGCGCCGGCGACGCCGACAGGTAGACGCCCGGCAACACCTCCAGCGCCTCGGCATCGAGGTCACGCGCCGAGGTGAGGATCCACGCGCGGGTGGGCTCGACGGGCCCGCCCATGTAGAGGTGCACCTTGGGGTGAATCGTCAGCGGCTGGTCCGAGGTCACGACCTTCTTCGCGGGCTCGTCCATCCGGCGGTTGACCACCAGCCCGAAGGCGCCGTGCGCGCCGTACTCGGCCAGGAGGATCACCGTCTTGGAGAAGTTCGGGTCGGCCATCTGCGGCATGGAGACCAGGAGGACCGGGGCGAGGGAGGCGTTCGCCATCCTTGGATCATACCTCCGACTAGCTTCAGGCCTTCGAGCCGTCCTTCGCCCACGCCACCGCCTCCTCCACCACCGGCGTGTGCGCGCTGTGGGCGGCGTTCTTCACGCCTCGCCCGGGTCGGTCGAGCGCTGCGACGAGCGCCGGCTCGCGCGTGTTGCCGATCACCGTCGCCAGGTTCCGTCGCAGTCCTGCGAGCGACAGGTGCGTCATCGCGCTCCCCTTCACGAACTGGTGCAGCTCCTGGTCGGTGCGCTGCCAGAGTTCGGAGGCGCGGGCGCCGTCTCGTGGCCTGGGCTGGAATGCGGTGTCGGCGGTGACAGCCGGCGCGAGGTTCCAGGGGCACACGTCCTGGCAGATGTCGCAGCCGTACACGTGATGTCCGATGGCCGGCCGGTGCGCCTCGGGAATAGGGCCCTCGAGCTCGATGGTCAGATACGAAATGCACTTCGTCGCGTCGAGCACGTGCGCGTCGACGAGCGCGCCGGTCGGGCACGCATCGAGGCACAGCGTGCAGGCCCCGCACTGGTCGAGGCCCGGCGCGTCGGGCGCCAGCGGAAGGCTCGTCGCGATGCCGCCGAAGAAACAGCCACGACCCCAGCTCCGGGTTGATCAGGCAGCTGTTCTTGCCGATCCATCCGAGCCCCGCATGCCGCGCGAAGACGCGCTCCTGCACGTGGTGCTTGTCGACGAAGATCGCCGCCTCGAACGGCTCCGCGTGCGCGTCGCGCATCCACGACACGAGCCGCTCGAGCCGCTCGGCGCAGCACGAGGTGATAGTCCTCCCCGCGCGCGTATCGCGCCACCTTGACGGCGTCGGCTCCCGAAGCCCCGAGCGAAGTCGAGGCGCGGCTCCCGGTTCCGGTCGCGTCCGTGTTGTACACGGTTCCCGTGACGATCACGGATCGCGCGGCGGGCAGGAAGTGCCGGATGTCGGCCCGCGTGTCGGCCGACTTGTGCATGTAGATCATCTCGCCCGCATAACCGCGGGCGAGCCACTCAGGCAGGAACTGCAGTTCGGGCAGCGCCGCCGCCGGCGCCACCCCACAGACATCGAAGCCAATCTCCGTTGCGCGCGCGCTTGATCGCGTCGGAGGTCAGCATAAAACACAGCCACGAAGATCACGAAGGGCACGAAGCATTTTGATCAAAAGTCTTCGCGTTCTTCGTGACCTTCGTGGCTAACCCTTCTTCACCAGCTGCCGCAGCACATACGGCAGGATCCCGCCGTGCGAGAACGCCGTCAGCTCTTCCGGCGTGTCGATGCGCGCCATGGCCTTGAAGGTCTTGACCGAGCCGTCCTCGGCCTTCGCCGTCACGGTGACCTCCGCGCGCGGCTTGAGCGTGGTGGCGCCCGCGCCGGCGAACGAGAAGACCTCGCGGCCCGTGAGGCCCAGCGTGGACGCGTTCTTCCCGTCTGCGAACTGCAGCGGCAGCACGCCCATGTTCACGAGGTTGCTGCGGTGGATGCGCTCGTAGCTCTCCGCGATCACCGCCTTCACCCCGAGCAGCATCGTCCCCTTGGCCGCCCAGTCGCGCGACGAGCCGGAGCCGTATTCCTTGCCGGCCAGCACGACCAGCGGCACGCCGGCCGCCTGGTACTTCATCGACGCGTCGTAGATCGACATCTGCTCGCCGCCGGGCAGGTAGGCCGTCACGCCGCCTTCGACGCCGGGCACCATCTGGTTCTTGATGCGCGTGTTGGCGAACGTGCCGCGCATCATCACCTCGTGGTTGCCGCGCCGCGCGCCGTAGGAGTTGAACTCCTTCGGCTCGACGTGGTGCTCGACCAGGTACTTGCCCGCCGGGCCCGTCGGCCTTGATGTTGCCGGCCGGCGAGATGTGGTCGGTCGTGATGCTGTCGCCCAGCACCGCGAGCGCGCGCGCGCCCGTGATGTCCTTGAGCGGCGCCGGCGTCATCGAGAGGTTCTCGAGGAACGGCGGCTTCCGGATGTAGGTGGACGTCATCGTCCCAGGCGAAGCGGTCGCCGGTCGGCACCGGCAGGTTCTTCCAGCGGTCGTCGCCCTCGAACACGTTCGCGTACTGGGTGCGGAAGGCGTCCGACGTGACGCTGGTCAGCATGGCCGCCTGGATTTCCTTCTCCGTCGGCCACACGTCCTTCAGGTAGACCGGCTTGCCGTCCGTGCCCGTGCCGAGCGGCTCGGTCGTGAGGTCGACGTTCATCGAGCCGGCGAGCGCGTAGGCCACGACGAGCGGCGGCGACGCCAGGTAGTTGGCGCGCACGTCCTGCTGGATGCGCCCCTCGAAGTTGCGGTTGCCGCTGAGCACCGACGCCACGACGAGGCCGCGCTCGCCGATCTCCGCGGAGACCTCCTCGGGCAGCGGGCCGCTGTTGCCGATGCAGGTGGTGCAGCCGTAGCCGACGAGGTTGAAGCCGATCTGATCGAGATAGGTGTCGAGGCCGGCGCGCTTCAGGTAGTCGGTGACGACCTTCGAGCCGGGCGCGAGGCTGGTCTTCACCCACGGCTTGCGCGTGAGGCCCTTCTCCACCGCCTTCTTCGCCACGAGGCCGGCGCCAATCATCACGCTCGGGTTCGAGGTGTTGGTGCAGCTCGTGATGGCCGCGATCACCACGGAGCCGTGTTCGAGCTGGGTCTTCGTGGCCACGGCAGCGCCGCCACCGCCGGCCGCCGATCTTCACGCCCTTCTGCAACTCACCCAACGCGCCGGCAAACGACGTCTTGGCGTTGCTGAGGCGCCACGCGATCCTGCGGACGCCGCGGACCGGCGAGGCTCGGCACCACCGTGGCCGAGGTCGAGCTCCATCGTGTCGCTGTAGACGGCCTCCGGCGTCGCGGCCGTGTGGAACAGGCCCTGCGCCTTGGCGTACGCCTCGACGAGCGCGATCTGCTTCTCGTCGCGGCCGGTGAGGCGGAGGTAGTCGAGCGTCATCTCGTCGATCGGGAAGATCGCCACGGTGGCGCCGTACTCGGGACACATGTTGCCGAGCGTCACGCGGTCGGCAATCGTGAGGTGCGCGAGGCCCGGGCCGTAGAACTCGACGAACTTGCCCACGACGCCCTTCTTGCGCAGCGCCTCGGTGATCGTCAGCACGAGGTCGGTGGCGGTCGCGCCCTCGGGCAGCTTGCCCGTCAGCCGGTAGCCGAGCACCGGCGGAATCAGCATCGAGCTGGGCTGGCCGAGCATCGCGGCCTCCGCCTCGATGCCGCCCACGCCCCAGCCCACCACGCCCAGGCCGTTGACCATCGTCGTGTGCGAGTCGGTGCCGAACACCGTGTCGGGATACGCCACGGGGCCGCCGTCGCTGCTCGTCGCGGCAGACCACGCGCGCGAGGTACTCGATGTTCACCTGGTGGACGATGCCCGTCTCGGGCGGCACCACGCGGAAGTTGCGGAACGCCGTCTGGCCCCAGCGCAGGAACACGTAGCGCTCGCGGTTGCGGTGGTACTCGAGGTCCGCGTTCAGCTCCATCGAGTCGGCGGTGCCGAAGTGGTCCACCTGCACGGAGTGATCGATCACGAGTTCGACCGGCTGCAGCGGGTTGACCTTCTCGCGGGTCGCCGCCGAGGGCGACGATGCCGTCGCGCATCGCGGCCAGGTCCACCACGCAGGGCACGCCGGTGAAGTCCTGCAGCAGGACGCGCGCGGGCATGAAGGACATCTCCTTCTCGCCGATCGTCTTCGGATCCCAGACGGCCAGGGCGCGGATGTCGTCGGTCTTGACGAACCCGTTGTCCTCGCGGCGCAGCAGGTTCTCGAGCAGGATCTTCAACGAATACGGCAGCCGGGCCACATTCGGGAACCCGGCCTTCTCGAGCGCCGGCAGGCTGTAGATGCTGACGGTGTCTCCACCGACGGTGAGCGACGTGCGGGTCTTGAAGGTATCGAGGCTTGGCATGATGGCGGCTACGCTCCTGGCTTGATCCCACCAATCTTATCAAGGAACGCGCGGACGACGGTGGCGGGGTCCTGCTTCTCGCCGTCGACGGCGTAGTTCATCTGCCGCATGTCGGCCGCGGAGATGCGGCCGCCGAGCGCCCGCAGGACCGGCCGCGGCCTCGGGATGCTGCAGCAGGAACGCCGCGCGCGCCACCGGCGCCGCGTCGTATGCGGGAAAGTAATGGCGATCATCTTCGAGCGCCACGAGGCCCTGCGCGGGCGATCAGGCCGCTGGTGGAGTCCCCCGCCGTCACGTCGATCTCGCCGGAGGCCACCGCGCGATAGATGAGATTCAGGTCCATCACGCGAGGGGCGCCGGCGAAGCGCAGGCCGTAGGCCGCGCTCAGTCCCTTGAGGCCGTCGGGCCGTTCGAGGAACTCGTAGCCGAACCCCGCGGTCCATGTGGCGTCCGGCGACGTGGCGTCCGGCCGCGTGGAGTCCGGCTTCAGCCGGACCACCCGTGCCAAATCACTAATCGTCTTCAGTCCGTGCTGCCGCGCGACGTCCCCCCGCACGAGCATCGCGAACGTGTTGTTGAAGCCGAGCCGCGGCAGGAGCGGTGAGGCCGAGCGCGGCGTACCGCTCGCGGACACGCGCGAACACCTGGTCCGGATCGGAGGCGGGCGGCTCGTTGAAGATCGCGGTGAGCGACGTGCCCGTGTACTCGACGTAGACGTCGATGCCGTCGCTCAGCAGCGCCTCGTGCGCGATGGCGGTGCCGCCAAGATTGAGGCGGCGCTCCACCGTGAGGCCCGTGCCGCGTTCCAGCGCCTGCGCCAGCAGCTCGCCGAGGACCACCTGCTCGGTGAAGTTCTTCGACCCCACGATCACGTCGGCGCGACCCGGCCGCGTTCGTGCCGGCCCAGGCCGCGGCCAGGCCCAGCAGCGCGACGCCGCCGGCCATCAGCAGGCCGCGGCGCGACCGGCGCCGAGGGTCGGCCAATGCGGCGAGCCCGCCCAGCGCGGCGTCGGCGAACAGGGCCAGGGCCGCCGCCGGAAGCGCGCCCGCCAGGATCACGGTGGCATCCACCATCGCGAGCCCGCGGAAGATGAAGTCTCCCAATCCGCCGGCGCCGATCGCCGAGGCGATCGTGGCGGTGCCCACGCCGATCACGACGGCCACGCGGAGGCCCGAGAAGATCGAGGGCAGCGCGAGCGGCCACTCCACCTGCCACAGCACCTGCCGCGGCGTCATGCCCATCGCCACGGCGCAGTCCACCACCGCGGCCGCCGACGCCCTGGATGCCGGTGATGGTGCCGCGCAGGATCGGCAGCACCGCGTAGAGCGTGAGCGCCACCAGCGCCGTCCGCGTGCCGATGCCGCCGATGAACGGCAGCGGAATCAGGAAGCCGAAGAGCGCCAGGCTGGGAATCGTCTGCGCGAGGTTGGCGAAGGCGACGAGAGGACGCGCCAGCGCGGGCCGCCGCGCGGCCAGGAGGCCGAGGGGAATGCCGATGCCGCCGCGAGGCCGTGGACGCGGCCACGAGCCACACGTGCTCACCCAGCCGCGCCGCGATCTCGGCCCGGTGCGCGAGGAGGAAGGCCGAGGAGCTCGCTCATCGCTGCAGCAGCCCCCGCACGCGCGGATCGTCCGACGCCTGCATGCGCGCCGGCGTATCGAAGGCAATCAGCCGGCCCTCGTGCAGAACGGCAATCCGATCGGCGAGGGCCGCCGCCTCCGCCATGTCGTGCGTGACGAGCAGGACGGTCCGGTGCAGCGCGGCCTGCAGCCGATGGAACTCCACGTGCAGCTCGGCGCGCGTCATCGGATCGAGCGCGCCGAAGGGCTCGTCCATCAACAGCACCGGCGGGTCCGCCGCCAGCGCGCGCGCAATCCCCACGCGCTGGCGCTGGCCGCCGGAGAGCTCATCGGGCCATCGCCCGCGAAACTCGCGGCGGTCGAGACCGACGAGCGTCAGCAGCTCCGTCCACGCGCGCCGCGATGCGTGGCGCATCCCAGCCGAGCAACCGCGGCACCGTCGCGATGTTGCCGCGCAACCGTCAGGTGGGGAAAGAGGCCGACGTCCTGGATGACATAGCCGGTGCGCCGCCGGAGATCGATCGGATCCCACGCCTGCGCATCGCGCCCGTCGACGCAGCACTTCGTCCGGAATCCGGCGTCAGGAGACGATTGACCAGGCGCAGCAGCGTCGTCTTGCCGGTTCCGCTCCGCCCCACGAGCGCGACCGTCTCGCCCCGAGCCGACCGCGAGCGACACGTCGTGCAGGACGGCCCGTGCCGCCGCGGCTCGCCGAGACGCCGGAGAATTCAATCGCCGGCGTCATCACCTAGAATCCGACGAACAGCGACGCCGCCAGCGTCGGGAAGGCTCGGGTCTGGTTCTCGAAGTCGATCCCGTGCCGGCGCCAGGTCGCCCGAGCCTCGCCGCGCAGGCCCGACCGCGCGCGAACGCCCGGACGCGCCGTGCAGCCAGCAGCTCACGCCACCGCCTGCAAAGTAGACCTGGCCCGTCTCCACCAGCGTTCGGTCCTCGTGCAGTTGGCGGAGGTATCCCGCGCCGCCCGACACGAACGGCCGCATGCGCGCGCCAATCCGGGCGCGGCAGGTGCCAGCGGGCCGCGACGTCGACCACGAACTGCTCGAGCGCTCGGCGTCGAACTCCACCGGCGACGCTTCGGCGTCCGCGGACACGGCCACCCCGATCGCCGGGGCCGAATACGCCACGCCGGCTTCAATCGACAGGGACGAGGACAGGCCGCGCCCACGTGGCCCTCGACGCCGGCGATCGATTCACGCGCGACGAGGTCTCGAACAGCGTGAAGGGCGGCGGGCTGGCGCCGAGGGCATTGGCCCGCAACGTGGCCGTCGCATCGCCGATGGCGTATCCGCCGGCCCAGACCACCCCACCGCTGACCATCACGTGATGCGCCCGGAGGGCGGGTGGCGCCGCGGATCTGCGCGCCCGGGCGCGCGCCGCGCACAGCACGAGCACCGCGGCCAGCACACGCACGCCAGCCGCGCCCTCATTTCGGCACCACCGTGATCTCCACGGCACGAGATGACCCGCCCCGCGGCACGACGGCCATCCGCGGGGCGTAGGCCACGCGGAAGTCCACGTCCATCGCGCATGGACAAGAAACTCTCCATGTCCGCATCGTCGAGCGGCTCGGCGCGGAGGATGTACGGGCCCGCGCGCGAGCCGCGCGATCACGAAGTCGCCGTTGTCGTTGAGGGTGAAGCCGCCGACGAGCGCGCCGGTTTCGGGATTGAACGCCACGACGTGCGCGCCGAAGACGCCGCGGCCGTTCTGCGTCACGCGGCCGCGGATGCTGCCGGTGTCGTCGCGCACGCCCGCGGCGGTAGAGGTCGCGCGACGCCGGCCATGTCGTCGGCCTGCAGCACGCGGTCGGCGATGGCGCCCGGCGTCATCGCAATCGGGAACATCACCGCGCCCGACGCCCACGACGCGGCGGCCCGCCGGTGGCCGTTCGCTCCGTCTCGCCGATCGCGGAATGGCCCAGGCCGAGCAGATGCCCGAGCTCGTGCAAGGCACGACCGACTCCAGGTCCACGCGGCCCGCTTCGCCCGGCGGCCGAGACCGACCAGGGAAACCGCGTGTTGAAGAAGATGTCGGCTTCGACGATCTGCGCCGGTGGCCGCGTCGAGCAGCAAGCTCGTGGCGCCGAGCACGCGATCGAGATCGGGGCGATCGAGAAACCCCAGGGTGTTGCGGCCGTCGAGCTGGTCGGGCGTTGCCGCCGTCATCCCCTGGAACTCGAACGACAGCGATGTCTCCGGCACGCGCCTGCCAGGTCGCGGCCGCGCGGGCCACCGCCCCGCGGAAGTCCGCCGCGGTCACGCCGGGCACGTCGCGATCGTTCACGAAGTACCGCATCGGCCGCTGCCGCCACTTCACGTCCACGCGTGCGCTCGTCGATCTTGAAGCCGAACTTCAAATAGGCGGACGCCGGCGCGGCGCGCCCGACGCACAATCGACAGCCGATCAACAACCAGGCGAGCAGGCCGCGCGTCATCGGCGCCACCTGCGCGCTCTTCACCGCCGCGCTGAACGCGTCCATCGCCATCGGTCGCCGATTGAGATCGCCGCGCACGATGCGGCCCGCGCGCCGGCGGCATCCACCAGCGGCGGCACCACCATCAGTCGCGCCGCTCCGCGGGTCGGTGGTCACGCGATACACGCCCTGCGTCGTGCCCGTGGTGATCGGGAGCCGCGGGCCCGCGGTCCATGAGGAACATCACCACCTGATCGCCTTCGGCGAATGTCGGCGCGCCCGGGATGAGGTTGACCATGCCGCCCGACGTGGCCCCCTGGCACGCGACGGTCACGCGCTCGCCCGGGCGCGCCCTTCAGGTAGTCGATCACGTCGATGGAGACGAGGCTGTCGATGCCCTGGCGGTCGGCCGTCCACTGGCCCGTGCACGTCCGAGACGCGGCCGTGGACCACGGCCGCTGACCCCTCAACCAGTTCGGCGAAGGCCAGCGGCTTCACGGTGATGGCGCCAGCGCGGGCAGAGCGCCACGACAACAGAGCATGAGTCCGCGCATCTCAGAGCGAGCGAGGCTGACGGCGCCACGCGCCGACGCGCTGGACGAGATCGATCACGGCCTCGGCCGCGCGCTGGCTGGCGCCCGGACCGCCCAGCGGCGCCGCACCTCGGCCAGGTCGCGACCATCCGCGCGCGATCGGCGGCGTCGGCGAGCAGCGCACCGCCTCGTCCGCGACCGCCTCGGGCGTGCAGTCGTCCTGGATGAGCTCGGGCACGATCCGCTTGCCGGCGATCAGGTTGACCATCGCGTACATGTCGACCTTGACGAGCGGCTTGCCGAGCGCGATAGGTCATCGGCGACAGCTTGTAGAGCACCACCATCGGCCTGCCGTGCATCGCGGTCTGCACCGTCGCCGTGCCGGACGCGGTCAGCACGACATCGCTCGACGCTGCAGCACGTCATCGGTGCGGCCCTTCGACGATGCGCAGCGTGAGGCCGGGGCTGCCGAAGGCGCTGAAGAGCGATCGCGTCGAGGTGCGGCGCGCGGGCGACGATGAACTGCACGCCGGGCACCCGCGCGGCAATCACCGGCGCGGCGGCGGCCAGCACCGGCGCCAGGCGCGTCAGTTCGTTGGGGCGGCTCCCCGGCAGCAGCGCCACGACCGGGCGTGCGGGTCGAGCCCGAACTCGCGCGCAAGCGTGGCCTCGCGCGGCTGCGTCGGCGTCGGCCAGCTCGAGCAGCGGATGCCCGACGAACCGCACGTCCACGCCCTCGCGCCGGTACAGCGCCTCTTCGAACGGGAAGATCGGCAGCACGCAGTCGACCAGCGCCTTCATCGTCTTCATCCGGCCCGGCCGCCACGCCCAGAGCTGCGGGCTGATGTAGTAGACGATCGGGATGCCGAGCGCCTTGACGGCGCGCATGAGGCGGAAGTTGAAGTCGGGATAGTCGATCAGCACCAGCACGTCGGGCCGCTGCTCGCGCGCGGCGGCCACCAGCCGCTTGTAGCTGGCCCACGATCGCGGCAGCACGCTTCAGCGCCTCGGTGAGGCCGGTGACCGAGAGTCCCCGGAAGTCGGCGACCAGTCGCGCGCCGGCGCCGCGAGCTGCTCGCCGCCGAGGCCGAACACCTCGAGCCGGGATCGCGCGCCCGCAGCGCGTCGACGAGCGCGCCGGCGTACAGATCGCCCGACGGCTCGCCGCACGAGATCATCAGACGCGTCACTGCTGGCTTGGCCGGCCCGTCGGCGCGCCGCGGAAGTCCGCGGACAGGAGGCCGAGCTTCTCGATGGGAATGCGCTCGTAGTTGCGCGAACCCGGCGCCCTTCAGGCTGCCCACGAACTGCGTCGGCGTTGCCCACCAGCACGACGGACAGCTGGTCCGGGCGGACGAACCACCGCGCCACGCGCTGGATGTCGTCGGGCGTCACCTTCAGCACGCGCTCGCGGAACTTCGGCAGGTCCTCGACCGGCAGGTCGTAGAACAGCTGGTTGAGCACCTGCGTGGCGATCGCGTCCGGCGTCTCGATCGTCAGCGGGAAGTGGCCCACCATGTAGTCCTGCGCGCCGTCGAGCTCGGCTTCGTTCACGCGCTCGCGCTGCAGCCGCGCGAACTCCTCGACCACCACGCGCAGCGCCTCCGCGGTGGCGGCCGTCTGCGTGTCGGTCTCGGCGACGATGGCGCCGGTGAACTTGAGCGTGTCCAGATCCGCCGAGGCGCCGTAGGTCAGCTGCCGCTGGCTGCGCAGCACCTGCTGCAGCCGGTTCGCGCCCTCGCCGCCGAGAATCTTCACGGCCTGATCGAGCGTTTCGTAGTCGTCGTGCTTGCGCGGCATCGCCAGGTGGCCGACGCGGATCTCGGTCTGCACCGCGTCCGGTCTTGTCGATCACGATCACGCGCCGCGTCGGCTCGGCGGCGGATCGGCGCTGAACGGCCGGCACCTCACCCGGCTTCCAGTCGCCGAAGACTTCTCGAGCCCGGCCATCGCATCGGCGGTCGGTGATGTCGCCGACGACGGCGATCAGCGCGTTGTTGGGCACGAACCAGCGCTGGTGGAAGTCGACGAAGTCCGTCGCGCGTGAGCGCCGGCCAGCGACTCGGCCGTGCCCCCGACCCGGCATGCCGTAGGGATGGAAGCCGTAGATCAGGCGCTCGATGACCTGCGCGGCCACCGACTCGGGATCCTCCGCCGACACCTTCAGCGCCGACAGCGCCTGCTGCCGCTGGCGCTCGATCTCCGCCGGCACGAACGCCGGGTGCCGGACCACGTCGGCCATGATCGCCAGGCCGGCGCGTAGTCGTCCTTCATGATGACGGTGTTGATGTAGCTCAGGTCGGTCCCGGCGCCGGTGCCGAGGACGCCGCCGACGAAGTCGATCGTCATCGGCGATCTGCTCGGCGGTGCGTGCTCCCGCGCCCTGGTCGAGCAGCGTGGCCGTGAGCATCGCCACGCCCATCTTGTCCTTCGGATCCTGCGCCGCGCCGGCCCGCACGATCATGCGGACGCTGACGGACGGCTGCTCGTTCTGGCTGACCAGCACCACCTGCAGGCCGTTGGCCAGCTTCCGCATCTCGTAGGGCGGGAACGTCGACCGGCCGCGCCGAAGCGGCCGCGGCGGACACTCGCGCGGCCACTGGCCGCTCGTCTGGGCCACGGCCGAGCGCCGTCAGCACGGTCGAGCGACGAACGCGGCGATCGACGAACGTCCTCATGGCCTGCACCCCCGGCACGCGCCCCGGCGCCCGGCGCCCTTCGGCATGATGTGCATCACGAGCGCGGCTCTCCGGCGTGAAGTAGGTCCTGGCCACGCGCTGGACGTCGGCCTGGGTGATGTTCTGGAAGATGTCGAACTCGCCGTCGGCGGTGCCGATGTCGGCGTGCAGCACCTCGGCGTGCGCCAGGTGCGTCGCCTTCTGCTGCACGATCTCGCGCCCGAGGATGTAGTCGCGCGCGAACTGGTTCTTGGCGCGCTGCAGCTCGCGGTCGGTGATGCCCTCGGTCTTCAGCTTGTCGAGCTCGGCGATCAGCGCCTTCTCCACCGCGTCCGGCGACTGCCCGGGATTCACGATCGCCACGGCGTAGAACAGGTTCGGATGCTCGATCAGGTTCGCCTGCCGAAGGCGGCCAGCGCCAGCCCGTTGTCGTAGACCAGCTTCCGGTAGATGCGCGAGCTCTGCCCGTCGGACAGCACCTTGGCGAGGATGTGCAGCGGGTAGGCGTCGGGATGCCCGTCGTAGGTGATGTGCTAGCGCCACCACCACCGCCGGCAGCGGCCACGGCTGCTCGACCGTGACGCGCTTCTCCTTCGTCTGCGGCGGCTCCCGCGGGATGTCGCGCGGGCACCGGCTTCAGCGCCTTGGCACGCGACCGAAGTACTGGTTGACGAGGCCGATCGTCGGTCTCGGCCGTCGAAGTCGCCGACGATCACCACGGTGGCGTTCGCCGGCATGTAGTAGGTGGCGTAGAAGTCGCGCACGTCGGCGATGGTGGCCGCGTTCGAGATCCTCCATGCTGCCGATCACGGGGTGCTTGTAGGGATGCGTCGTGAACGCCTGCTCGTAGATGATCTCGTTCAGCCGGCCGAACGGCTGGTTCTCGATGCGCATCCGCCGCTCTTCCTTCACCACCTCGCGCTCGCGTGACGAACGTCTCCTCGTCGATGCGCAGCGAGGCCATCCGGTCGGCCTCCATCCACAGCACCAGCGGCAGGTACTGCGACGGCACCGTCTGCCAGAACACCGTCGTGTCCTCGTTGGTGTAGGCGTTGGCCTGGCCGCCGACCGAGGCGACGATCGACGTGTGCTGCTCGGGCTCGACGTTCTTGCGAGCCCTTGAACATCAGGTGCTCGAAGAGGTGGGCGAAGCCGGTGCGGCCCGGCTTCTCGTCCTTGGAGCCGACGTGATACCAGAGCTGCACGTGCACGATCGGCGTCGAGTGATCCTGGTGGAGGATGACCGTGAGGCCGTTGGGCAGCTGCAGCCGCTGATACACGAACTTGGGCGGGCGCGACGCGCGCGTGCACCGCCACACCACACGCCACGAGCGCGGCCATCACGGGCCGGCGGCGAGATGCGCGCACCATCTTCAATATCGCCGCATGTTGTAACTCTCTATGCCTTGTCCTCGACGCCGTCGAGCCGCCGCTCGCAGCTCCAGCAGCCGCTTGCGCATCTCCGGCAACCGCCGGAACACCGCCGAGGCCTTGCGCCACTCGCATATTGTCGATCGCCGGATAGCCGGAGACGAACGCGCCCGGCGGCCACCGAGTTGGTGATCCCCGACTGCCCTACGGCCTTGACGCCGTCGCCGATGGTCAGGTGGCCGCCGACGCCGACCTGGCCGCCGAAGATCACCGAGTCCCCGACCCTGGTGCTGCCCGCGATGCCGACCTGCGCCGCCAGCAGGACGTTCCGACCGAGCACCACGCCGTGCCCGATCTGCACCAGGTTGTCGATCTTGGTGCCGGCCTTGATCCGGGTCTCCCCCACCGCGGGCCGATCGATGGTGGTGTTGGCCCCCACCTCCACGTCGTCTTCGATGATCACGGGGCCGACCTGCGGAATCTTGACGTGCGTGCCGTCGGCGGCGGTGGCGAACCCGTAGCCGTCGCTGCCGATCACCGCGCCGTTCTGCACGACCACGCGGGCGCCCAGTGTGCAGCGCTCGCGAATCGAGACGTGCGCGTGGACCAGGCAGTCTGGCCCCACCGTCGCCCCGGCGCCGACCACCACGTGCGGGTGGAACACGGCCCGGGCGCCGATGCGGGCGCCCGGTCCGACCACGGCGAAGGCGCCGACGGAGGCGGAGGCGTCCACCTCGGCGGTCGGGTCCACGTCGGCCCGCGGATGGATGCCAGCGGCCGGACAGCCGGTCGGGCGCCAGCGCCGCCGCCGCGCGCGCCAGCGCCACATACGGGCTCGGCGCTGCGGATCACCGCGCACGGGGCGCCGTCACACCGGGAGCCGCAATCACCGCCGTCGCCCCGGTGGAGGCCAGCGCGTGGGCGTACTTCATGTTGGCGAGGAACGTGAGATCGCCGGGGCCGGCCTGCTCGATCTTGGCGACGCGCACGATGTTCAGGCTGCCGTCGCCTTCGAACGGGCAGCCGAGCCGGCGGCCAGGTCGCCGAGCGTCACGCGGTCGAGAATATCACGCGGGTGGAGGGGCCATCCGCTCGACGAAGCGCGCCAGGTGCGGCAGGCGCAGCCGGCGCGCGGCCTCGTGAATCCGGTGGTGGCGACTCGGGCGCCGGGCGGCGACCGCGTGTCCGATCGCCGTCAGTGCGGCGTCGGGCCGCACCGACCAGCGCACCTCCGACAGCCCGCGCCGGGCGCCCCGGTAGGCCAGGAAGTGACCGACCACGGTGAACGTGAAGAAGTAGCCGAAGACGTTGGGGCCGGGGACCACCACGAACGGGGCCGAGGCCAGCAGCGCCGAGGGAATGCAGCGCCAGCAGGCGCCGGTGTCGATCCCCGTCCTTCCGCAGTCCGTCCCTGAAGAGAGCGCGAGCCGCCTCGGGCACCTGATCGTCGGGCACGTGCAGCACCGCTTCGTCCGCCCGGCGGAGTTGCCACAGCAGGCGCTGCTCGGCGACGCGCTCCGCCACCCATCCCATCATCTTGCGCTGGAGTCGGCCCACGAGGTGGTCGGGCGTCGTGCGTGTGCGGGCGCTGCGAGTGCCGGGCCTCTTCGGCCTCCTCGATCATCTCGCTGAAGCGGGCGCGCATCCGCGCGATGAATCCCGCGGCGCGGCGCCCTCGACCGGCTCCTCGTCGTCGTCCTCGTGCTCGAAATAGGGCTCGAACGCCCCGGCGCCCAGCGGGATCAGGAAGACCTTCACACTGTTAAGGACGATGAATGCGGCTCGGAGTTCGCGGCAGCTCGAGGGGCACGTCGGGACGGCCGGCCTGCTCCCACGCGCCGGTGATCATCGCCGCCACGGCGCTGATCGAGTCGTTCACCCGCTGCTCCAACCCGGGGAGCGCGGCGGTCGAGAAGGCGGCGAAGTATTCGTCGTCGTAGAACTCCCGGCCGGCCGCCGCTTTCTGATCCGCGGCCAGCACCTCGGCCGTCATGCGATTGGAGGCGAGCAGCATCTCGAACATGAAGTCACGCGGCTTCGACACCGCGGCGGCCGCACGGGCGAGATGCGCAGCGCCGTCCGGTTGCGCTCGAACAGCTCGCTTTCCCAGCGGCTGTGCAGGCCCTGCTGGTTGGTCAACTGCCCGTCGTAGTTCACCACCGCGTGGAGCGGCACGTGGCCGTCGGACACGTAGTGGGCCAGGATTGCCGCGTAGAAGACGATGTTGTCGAGGACATAGGTCGGCGGGTTCGGGCGCTTGAGCGAAGCCGAGCGCCCGCTGCAGCTCGCCGTAGAACTCCGCCCTCGCCAGGGCAGCTGCCCCTGCTCGATCATGAACGTCCGGCCGAACTTCTGCACGGCCGCGTCGTGATCGCGCGGCAGCCCCTCGAACGGATACGGGCCGAACGCCTGGTGATCCATGTCCAGGAAGTGATTCGGTGGCTCGCTCTCGAAGCCGGCGTTGCGCCACATGTCGGGATCGACCGAGCGCTCCACGATGAAGGCGCGGCGCTTCTCGAACAGCGGCTTCAGCTCCGCCGGCAGCAGCGCGATCATCCGATCCGCGATGAGCTTGTGGGCCTCGAACCCCCACGCCAGCGCCGGCGAGGGCACGGCCAGGCAGGACGCAGAGCAAGGCCGCAGCACGCATGGCTCTGATTGTACTGCCGCGGCTCGAGCGCCAGCGTCTACCTGGCCGATCTCGACTACTGCCCCGTCAAGGCCGGCCGAATGCAGACCACCCGCGCCGGCCCGTATTGGCGTAGCGATAGTCGTTCAGCCACACGCGCGGCGGTGCCGTGGGCGATCGACGACCACGAACGGGAAGCGCGACCAGCCGAGGTACGCGCGGGCCCGCGGTGTGGCGTCGCGCCGCCTGGACCTCCGGGTCATCGCAGCCCGTGTCGATCGCCGTACCCCGCGGGCCGGAAGTGCGGCGCCGGCTCGAACCAGAGCGTGCCCTTCTCGTAGCGCGCGCCGATGTCGATCACCACCTCGCGCCTGAACGGATTGACGAACACCGGCGTGACCATGAACCGCGTCTCCGGCCGGCCCGCGCGGGCCAGCCCTCAGCCACCACGGCTCGCGCCCACAGGTTCGACGCCAGCATCGCGAGCATGTAGACGGCCGCCAGCGCCAGGCCGACCCGCGCGGGACGTCGGGGCCGCGGCAGGCCCCGCCTTGGCGGCGCGCACGCCAGCCACACGCCGCCGCCAAGCAGCACGTAGAGCCACGGATCGACGATGTACAGCGCGTCGCCGTAGAACCAGCGTTGCGAGAACGGCATCAGCAACCGCACGCCGTAGCTGTTCAGGAAGTCGAGGAAGATGTGCGACAGCACAGCGCCGCATAAGACAGCAGCACCAGTTCGGCACGAACCGCGGCGGCGGCTGGTCCGCGGCCGCCGGGCGGTCCCCACCAGCGACATCGCGCCGGCGAGCGCGAGCGGCAGCACGACCTGCGCCAGTGACGCCGTGCGTCCATCCGCGACGGAACGACACGGCAGCGTGTCGGTGGGGAAGACCGCGACGTCGATGTCCGGCAGGTTGGACGCCATGCATCAGCGTGGCCATGCCGAGCGGCGTTCCGCGACGCCAGGCCGGCCTGGCCCATTGCCGCGCCGAGTCAGCGTGTGACAGACGTTATCCATCCGGCGCGCGCCTTCTCGCGCCAGGTTTTCCGCGAGCGCCGTCTCCGCGCAGATCCTTGCGCAGCACCTTGCCCACGGGCGACTTCGGCAGCTCGTCGCGGAAGAAGACGCTTCGCGGCACCTTGTAGTCGGTGAGCGACTGCGCGGCAGTGCTCGCGCAGCATCTCGCTCGTGAGCGCCGGATCCTTCCGCATGACGTAGGCCACCACGATCTCGCCGGTTCCTCGTCCGGCACGCCCACCACCGCCACGTCCGCGACGCCCGGGTGCTCCGCGATCACCGCCTCGACCTCGTTCGGATAGACGTTGAAGCCGCTGACGAGAATCATGTCCTTCTTGCGATCGACGATGACGATGTAGCCCTCGTCGTCGACAGCGCGCGATGTCGCCCGTCGCCAGCCAGCCGTCGCGCAGCACGCGCGCGGTTTCGTCGGGACGCTGCCAATAGCCCGCCATCACCTGCGGTCCCTTCACCACAGCTCGCCGGCCTGCGCCGTGCGGCACGTCGCGGCCGTCATCATCCACCAGGCGGACGTCGGTGCCGGGCAGCGGCACGCCGATCGCCTCGCGCTTGGCGCGATGGAAGGGATTGAGCGTGGCCACCGGCGAGGTCTCGGTGAGCCCGTAGCCCTGGTAGATCGGCGTGCGCGTCATCTGCTCCCAGCGCTCGCCGATCACCGGCACGAGCGCCATGCCTCCGGCCACCGAGCCGCGCAACGTGACCAGTCCCGCTTGGCCGCGAACCAGGCTCGTGCATCAGGCCCGCGAAGAGCGTGTTGACGCCCGTGAACCAGGTGATGGGCTCGGTGGTCATCACCGTCTTGAGATTCGACAGCGGGCGCGGGCTGGGCACGAGGATGTTGCGGCCGCCCGCCATGAAGAAGATCATCAGGTTCGCCGTGAACGCGAAGATGTGGTACAGCGGCAGCGCCGTCAGCATCACCTCCTCGCCCATGCGCAGGAAGGGCTTCCACGCCTCGGTGCTCTGCACGATGTTCGCCACGCAGGTTGCGCGTGCGTCAGCATCGCCGCCTTCGCCACGCCGGTCGTCCCGCCGGTGTATTGCAGCGCCGCCACCGTGTCCGGCGCGATGGCCGCTGTCGTAGACGCGCGCGTCGGCGCCCGCCGCCATCCGGTCGGCGCCGGCCGCCATGCGCCCGCGCGAACGTGGTGTGCGCGAAGCGGATCGGCGGCACCGTCTTCTTCACGTACTTCTGCACGAGCCCGACCACCAGGCGCCGCAGCGGGCGAGCAGCAGGTCCGCAATGCTCACCACGACGACGGTCTTGATGCTGGTCTTCGGCAGCACCGCTTCGACCTTGGTCGGCAAACAGGTCGATCACCACCAGTCCGGTGGCGCCGCTGTCGGCGAACTGGTGGACCATCTCGGGCACGGTGTAGAGCGGGTTGGTGTTCACCATCACCAGCCCCGCCTTGAGCGCGCCGAACACCACCACCGGATACGCCAGGCAGTTGGGCATCTGGATGGCGATGCGATCGCCGGGCGCGAAGCCCGCGACCTCGCGGAGGTACACCGCGAAGGCATCCGACAGGCGATCGACGTCCGCGAACGTCAGCCCGCCCTGCGAGCCGTTGGGCAACGCGAGCGTGAAGGCCGTCTGGGTGGCGTAGGTGGCCGCGGCGGCGCGGATGGCCGCCGGCAGGTTCCTCCACGGCAGAGCGCCGAGGTCCGTCGCCGTCTGGGGATGGTAGAACCGGGTCCAGGGCCGAGCGGGGTTCGTCATGAAGGTATACGCCGGGGCGCAATTCTTGCACACTGGTGGCCAGAACTGAAAAGGGACAATCCCCCTGTTCTGCCTAAACGACGAGCTCATTATCGCCACTCTCGGCGCTCGTCGCGGCGGCGGCGTGCAGCAAGATTCCGGGCCTGCCGGGCACGACGCCGACGACGCCCTCCCCCACCCCGGCGCCGGCAGGGGCCGTGAGCTACACGGCCGTCGGCGCCAGCGACGGCATCGGCTTTGGCGGCAGCGCGCCGTGCATCCCGCTGGCGCCCGACTGCCCGAACGGCACCGGCTACGTGCAGATTCTCGCGCGGCGGCTCGCCGAGGGCGGCACCAGTTGTCACAGCTCAATCTCAGCCTGCCCGGCTCCGTGATGAGCCGCGCCATCGAAGACCTGGCGGCCAGCATCGGCCGGCCGATCGAGAAACTGGTCGGCAACTTCGCCGAGCGGCAGGCGCCGTTCGTGGCCGTCAACTCCACCCACATCACGATCTTCGCCGGCGGCAACGACGCCAACGTCATCGGCCAGGCGGTGCGGGCCGGCAACGGCAGCGCCGATCCAAATGCGTACGTGGATGGACAGGTTCGTCAGTGGGGCACCGATCTCGCGGCGATGGTCGGCGCCATCCGCACCCGTGCGCCCAACGCGCGCATCGTCATCCTGAACCTGCCCAATCTGGCGGCGTCCCCGTATGTGGCCGGCTACACGGCCGGCGAGAAGCGGATCATGCAGCGCATCGCCGTGGGGCTCACCGACCGCATCAATGCGCTGACTGCGAGCAACGTGCTGGTCGTGGACCTGATGTGCGACGCGCGCCTGCTCCTGCCCGTCCAACTACGCCGCCGACGGCTTCCACCCCAACGACAGCGGCTACGCGCGTGATGGCCGAACTGGCCCTGCCCGCCCTCCGGGACGGCACGGCGAGGGCGCCGTCCACGACCTGCGCCCAGCGAACGCTCTTCTAGGTCGATCGCCAGAACAAACAGCGCCACAGAGTCTGCAGTTTGCGCGTCCGATTGCGCAGCACTTTGCAATATTCTGTCATCGATTCAGCCTCGTGAATGGGTGAAATCTTGCAAACTGATGGGTGATTCGTGCATAATTGCCCATCCATTCAGTTCATTGGACGCGGCCGCGGAGGCCCGTCCGTTTCATAGGGGGCCGACGACATGGGATCCGCAGCACTCGGCGAAGCAATCAAGGGCATTCGCTCCTGGGCAATGCACGAAGGGCGCGCCGTCAAGACGCCCGCCCAGGTGAAGGACATCTTTGGGTCGCTCGTCTTCAATGACAAGGTCCAGCAGGCCCGGTTGCCCAAGCCCGCGTACAAGGCGCTGCGCGACACCATCACCCGCGGCGAGCCGCTCGATGCCTCCACCGCCGACGCCGTCGCGTCGGCCCTGAAGGACTGGGCCATCGAGCACGGCGCGTCGCACTTCACGCACTGGTTCCATCCGCTCACGGGCATCACCGCCGAGAAGCACGACGCCTTCTACAACCCGACGTCGACCGGCGGCACCCTCGCCGAGTTCAGCGGCAAGGAACTCGTGCGCGGCGAGCCCGATGCCTCGAGCTTCCCGTCGGGCGGCATGCGCAGCACCTTCGAGGCGCGCGGCTACACGGCCTGGGACCCCACGAGCCCGCCCTGGCTGCTCGTCAACGGCAACAGCGTGACGCTGGTCATCCCGACGGCGTTCGTCAGCTGGACCGGTGAGGCGCTCGACAAGAAGACGCCCCTCCTCCGCTCGATGGAAGCGCTCTCGGCGCAGGCCGTGCGCGTGCTCAAGCTGTTCGGCTCCGCGGCCACGCGCGTGACGGCCACCTTCGGTCCCGAGCAGGAATACTTCCTCGTCGACAGCAACTTCTACTTCTCGCGGCCCGACCTGATCAACGCCGGCCGCACGCTCTTCGGCGCCCGTCCGCCCAAGGGCCAGGAGATGGAGGACCAGTGACTTCGGCGCGATCCCCGAGCGCGTGATCGCGTGCATGGCGGAGAGCGAAGCCGAACTCTACAGGGTCGGCGTGCCGATCAAGACGCGCCACAACGAAGTGGCGCCGTCGCAGTATGAAGTGGCGCCGATCTTCGAGAGCGCCAACGTCGCCACCGATCACCAGATGATGACGATGGAGACGATGCGGCGCGTGGCGCCGAAGTACGGGCTGGCGTGCCTCTTCCACGAGAAGCCGTTTGCGGGCGTCAACGGCTCCGGCAAGCACCTCAACTGGAGCATCGGCGACGACCTCGGCAACAACCTGCTGAACCCGGGCGACACGCCGCACCTGAACATGCAGTTCCTGTTCTTCTGCACGGCCGTGATTCGCGCGGTGGACGTGTGGCAGGGCCTGCTCCGCATGAGCATCGCGCACGCCGGCAACGATCACCGCCTCGGCGCCAACGAGGCGCCGCCGGCGATTCTCTCGGTGTTCCTCGGCGACATGCTCACCGACATCTTCGACCAGGTCGAATCGGGCGGCGCCAAGACCACCAAGCACGGCGGCTACCTCGACATCGGCGCCTCGGTGCTGCCGAAGCTGCCGCGCGACGCCGGGCGATCGCAACCGCACGTCGCCCTTCGCGTTCACGGGCAACAAGTTCGAGTTCCGCGCCGTCGGCTCGACGCAGAACGTCGCGCTGCCCGGCACCTGCCTGAACGTCGCGGTGGCGGAATCGCTCGCCACCATGGCCGACGAGCTCGAATCGCGCATCGGCAAGGGCGAGAGCCTCGAGGACGCCGTGGGCGCGCTGCTCAAGAAGACGATCAAGGCGCACAAGCGCATCATCTTCAACGGCAACGGCTACTCCGACGAGTGGCAGAAGGAAGCCAGGAAGCGCGGGCTGCTGAACCACAAGAACACCGTCGACGCCCTGCCCGAGATCGTCAAGGCGCCGGTGGTCAAGGCGTTCGAGAAGTTCAAGGTGCTCAACGAGCGCGAGCTGCACGCGCGCTACGAGGTGGCCCTCGAGTCCTACAACAAGACCATCAACATCGAGGGCCAGTTGATGGTCCTGATGGCCAACCGCTACATCCTGCCGGCGGCGTTCGAATACCAGAAGCAGGTCGGCCAGAGCGTGGCGGCGGCCAAGGCGGGCGGCGTGCCGAGCAAGGAAGGCAAGAAGGTGCTGACGCAGATCGTCAAGCTCACCGACGCCTTCCGCGCCCAGACCGAGAAGCTCGCGCACGGCGCTCGAACACGGCGGCGGCGCGGCCGACAAGCACGCGAAGTACATGCGCGACACGATCGTGCCGGCCATGGTGAAGCTGCGGGACCTCGGCGATCAGCTCGAGGTGATCATCCCGCACGAAATCTGGCCGCTGCCGACGTATCGCGAGATGTTGTTCGTGAAGTAAGGGCCTGAGTCGGCTGAGTCGTTGGGACGGATGCCTTGAATTGAGGTATTCATAGTCCCAATGGCTCGCCGGTCGCCCCCCACCTCCGCACCCTCCGCGCCGTCCCGCGCCTTCGCACCGTCCCACACGCGCGGCCTTTGCCGTCTCCGTCCTGATTTTCGGCGTCGCGTTGGCCGTGCGGCTGCTGCACGTCTGGCAGTTGCGGTCCTCGCCCTTCTTCGACGTGTTGCTGGGCGACGCGCGCGGCTACGACGCGTGGGCGCGGCGCCTCGCCGCCGGGGACTGGATCGGCTCGGAGGTCTTCTACCAGGCCCCTCTCTATCCGTATTTCCTCGGCGCGCTGTACGCCGTCGCGGGGCGCGACCTCCTGGTCGTCCGCCTGGTGCAGGCCGTGATCGGCGCGGGCTCGTGCGCCCTGCTCGGCCTGGCCGGCGAGCGGCTGTTCTCCGGCCTCGGCCCTGAGCGAAGTCGAAGGGCCGGCCTCGTCGCGGGCCTGGCCCTCGCGCTCTACGCGCCGGCGATCTTCTTCGACGGCCTCCTGCAGAAGTCGGTGCTCGACCTGTTCTTCGTCTGCCTCAGCCTGTACCTGATGTCGCGGTTGATCGAGCGGCCCGACCACGCGCGCGGCGCTGGCTCGGGCTCGGGCTCGCCATGGGCGGCCTCAGCCTCACGCGCGAGAACGCGCTCGTGTTCATCGTGGTGGTCGCCGCCTGGGCGCTGTGGCGGTTCGAGTGGCGCCGGAGCCTCGTCGCCCTTCGCGGCGGGCCTCGCCATCGTCCTGCGTCCCCGTCGCGGCGCGAAACGCGGCCGTCGGCGGCGGCTTCTACCTCACGACCTCGCAGTTCGGCCCCAACTTCTACATCGGCAACAATCCCACGGCCGACGGCACCTACGCGTCGATTCGCTTCGGCCGCGGCGCGCCGGAGTTCGAGCGGCAGGACGCCACCGAGGTGGCCGCAGCAGGCGCTCAAC
The DNA here is from genome assembly GCA_963839865.1 of uncultured Acidobacteriota bacterium. Lineage (GTDB taxonomy): Bacteria > Acidobacteriota > Vicinamibacteria > Vicinamibacterales > UBA2999 > 12-FULL-67-14b. Next base: position 357,874 of record CAWIWS010000022.1, on the reverse strand, counting down.
CGGACGCTCTCCCCCGCCGAGGTCTCGAGCTACTGGACCGAGCCGCGCGCTGTCGTTCATCACGACGCAGCCGGGCGCCTGGGCCGCGCTCATGGGCCGCAAGGTCGTCCTGCTCGCCAACGCCTCGGAGATGCTCGACACGGAGAGCCAGGAGAGCTACGCCGAGTGGTCGCTGCCCCTCCGCCTCGGCGGGGCGATCGGGCACTTCGGCGTCCTCGTGCCGCTGGCGCTCTTCGGCGTCATCGTCACCTGGCCGGATCGCCGGCGGCTCGGGGTGCATCCTCGTGATGCTCGCCGCCTACGCGGCGAGCGTTGTCCTCTTCTACGTCTTCGCGCGGTATCGCTATCCGCTGGTGCCGTTCCTCCTCGGCGTTCGGCGCCGCGGGCGTGGTCGCCGGCGCCCCGCTTCCTCGCGTCGGCATCGCCGGCGCGCACGGCGGCGGTCGGCGCCGCGGTGCTGGCGGCCGCGGTGTTCGCCAACTGGCCGCTGCTCTCCGCCGATCAGATGCGCGCGATCACCGAGAACAACCTCGGCACCGCGCTGCAGGAAGAGGGGCGCCTGGACGAGGCCATCGCGCACTACCGGCGCGCCCTGGCACTTCAAGGCCGACTACGCGCCCGCGCTACAACAACATGGGCACGGCCCTCCGGGCCGCGGGCCGCGTGGACGAAGCCGTGGCCGCGTACGAGAAGGCCGCTGGCGCTTGCAGCCGTCCTATCCGGACGCGCGCTTCAATCTCGCCAACGCGTCGCTGGCGCAGGGCAAGTCGGGGGACGCGGTGGCGCAGTACCGGCAGGCGCTGCAGCGGATGCCCGATTCGGTGGAGGCGCACACCAACCTGGCGGTGGCTCTGCAGGCGCGCGGCGAGACGCGCGAGGCCGTCGCGGAGTTCCGCGAGGCGCTGCGCCTCTCGCCAACCCTCGCCCGGTCGCACCGCAATCTCGGCAACGCGCTGGCGAACGCCGGCGACGCGGCCGGCGCGCTCGACGCCTTGCAGCGCGCGGCCCAGCTCGACCCGGCCGACGGCGACACCCGCTACGACCTCGGCGTGGTGCTGCTGGAACTGGGCCGGTATCCGGACGCCGAACGCGAGTTCCGCGCCGCCCTCGCGGCGAAGCCGGCGTCGGCCGAGGCCATGAACAACCTCGGGCATCGCCCTGGCGTCGCAGGGCCGCCTGAAGGAGGCGCTGGCCATGTTCGAGCGGGCGCTCGGCGCGCAGCCGGACTTCGCCGACGCGAAGGCCAATCGCGATCGCGCGCGCCAGGCCCTCAAGTAGCGCCTCGCGTACAAAAAAGGGAGGGCCATGGCGCAGGCCCTCCCCAACACAACATCCCGAAGCCGCCGGTGGCGGCGCGTGCTAGAAGCGCACGACCGCGCCCAGCCCGTACATCCGGCCCTGCATGATGCTGTTCGGCGCCAGGAAGGACGTCGACAGCACGTTGGTCGTGATGTAGCTGATGATCGCGTCCGAGTTGTTCACGTTGAACACCTCGAAGGTGGGCAGCACCGAGTAGCGGCCGAACTTGAAGGTCCGCGAGACCTTGAAGTCGAGCTGGACGATCCGCTCGACCGACGTGGCGCGGAGCGGCTCCAGCGCGTAGGTCAGCGACGTCTGGCCGAAGGTCGCCGTCGGCATGATGATGTCGCCGGCCGGGCAGGGCGACGGGCAGTTGGCCGGGTAGCGGGTCGTGCCGCGCGTGACGGTCATCACGCGGCTGCTCGCGGGGCTCGCGTTGCTCTGGAACGCCACGCTGAAGTTCACGCCGTAGGCAATCTCCCGCGTGCCCGACAGCTTGAAGCTCGGGCGATACGGGATGTCGTTCTGGAAGTCGTCGCACAGGCCCACGCCGTTGTAGTTGCCGGCGGTCGTCGACTGGTAGTTCGGGTCGTCGGGCGCCGTGCAGGCCTTGAAGCGCTCGCGCTCGATCGCCACGCCGCCGAAGATCTGGCCGCCGCCGGGAATGCGCCAGCGGCTCTCGAAGTTGATCGACTCGTAGACGTCCTTGCGGTCCTCGTCCACGGTGTCGAGGTTGTTGGTCGGCCGCGCCGACGCCGCGGTGCTGCGGGCGTAGACCGTGAAGGGCTGTGCCCGTCGTCGGGTTGTACCAGGTGTAGGGCGTGTAGTCGCTGAGCGACCACGACTGGTTCATCGTCGTCGTCAGGTTGTGGAAGTCGCCGCGCCACCAGGAGCCGCTCACCGAGAGGCCGCCCATCAGCTCGTGCTGCACCTCGACGCCCTGCTCGAAGTTCCACGTGCGGGGATAGTCGCCGAAGGTGTTCAGCGCCGCGATGCCGAAGTTCGACGACAGGCCCGCGTAGGAGATCTCGCAGCCGATGCTCGGGTAGCCGACGCAGCCCTTCTCGCCCTGGGCGATGTCGTCGCCGTTGACGTCGCGCCACGGCAGCGTGGCCGTCTGCGACAGCAGCGGGTTGTAGTTCGCCGCGATGCCGGTCGTGCGCGACTGGTTGTAGCGGTTGATCGAGTACTTCACGGCCGTGCGGCCGTTGCCGAACAGGTCGTAGACCAGCGACAGCGCGGGGCGCGATGTCCTTCCACGCCGGCACGTCCTTGATTTCCGGGAACGTGCGCGCCGGCACGAACCGGCCCGCGCCGGATTCACCGGCCATCACGCTCGAGTTGAGCACCTCGTACCGCAGCCCGACGTTCGCGGTCAGGCGGTTCAGGTGCCACGAGTCCTGGACGAAGAGGCCGAGGTCGCGGTTCAGCCGCTCGCCGTAGACGAGCGGCGTGTTGCGGATGAGCACGCTGTCGGGCACCGACCAGCGCACGCCCGTCGAGCTGCTGCGGTACTGCTGCACGAGGTCGGCGTTGTTGCCGAGCCGCGTGTGCATGTAGTGGCCCTGGCGGTTGTTCGCGCCGATCTTGATGGTGTGGTCGCCGGTCACGTAGGTGGCGGCCGCGTTCCAGTAGAACGCCGCCGGGCTCTCCGTGGTCTGCGTCAGCGCGGCGGTCTTCACGCCGCCGAGGTCCAGCTCGTTGCGCGCGGCGTTGGCGTACCACGCCGCCGTGCCCACGGGCTGCTCGATGCCGTCCTGGTAGCTGTTCGTGTAGTACTCCATGTTGCTCGACCAGCCGGCCTCGAGGAACAGGCGGCTCGTCACCGGCGACGTCCACTTGATCGCCGTCGTGTGGTAGTCGGGCGAGAACCACTGCACGCCGGCCTCTTCGGGCACGTAGTTGGCCTGCATGTCGTGGCCGCGGTACTTGTCGATCTCGTCGAAGTAGCCCGTGATCTTGTTGCGCGGCGTGACCTGCCAGGTGAGGCGGGCCATCGCGCTGCGGATGAACTGGTCGTCGATGCCCTTCGACCCGTCCTTCATGTAGGTGTTGGCGATGTAGTTGTTCACCGAGAAGTAGCGGGCCGAGCTGAACACCCAGAGCTTGTCCTTCTGGATCGGGCCGCCGAGCGCAAACGTGTAGTCGATGACGCGGTCGATGGCGTTGCCCGTCGTCAGGCCCTTCTGCTTGTGCCGGTCGGTGAGGTTGCTCGACTGCCAGGCGCCGGGACGGTTGACGGCCTTGAAGTCGCCGCTCCAGCGGTTGCCGCCCTCGCGGGGAATCATGTTGAGCCGCACGCCGCCCGCCGAGGTGTCGGCATTGATGGCGCTCGTCTGGTAGCTCACTTCCGAGTTCATCGCGTCGTTGAAGTAGCTCTGGATCGCGCCGTCGCTCTGCAGGCCGTTGACCATCTGGCCGTCCACCAGCACGGAGGTGTTCGACGTGGACATGCCGTGCGTCGACATGTAGGTCTGCTGCATCGCGCGCGCGCCGCCCGTGTCGGGCAGGTTCAGGTTGACGCCGACCACGAGCTGCGCCATGCCCTGGATGCTGCGGCCGGTCGGGATCGCGTCGATCGCCTCGCGGTCGAGCACCTGCGTCTTGGCCGCCGTCGTCACGTCCACCACGGGCGAGGAGCCGGTCACCGTGATCGTCTCGTTGAGGGCGCCGACGCCGAGTTCGGCGTTCAGGGTCGCCGTGAACTCCGCCGGCAGCTGGAGGCCGTCACGCTTGAAGGTGTTGAAGCCGGGCAGGGTGAAGGTGACCGTGTAGGTGCCGGGCCGGAGGTCGGCGATGCGATACGAGCCGTCCGCGTCGGTGACCGTCGTCTTGACCTTCTCGATGAGGACCGGACTGGCGGCCTCCACCGTCACGCCGGGCATCGCCGCGCCCGAGGTGTCCTTCACGGTCCCGGTAATCGCGCTCTGCGCGTGCGCGAGGGCCGGCAACAGCAGCACCCCCACGAACACCGCGAACACCGCCTGCCACACTGTCTTTCGCACCATGCTGATCCCCTCCAAAGCGTTCACGTCCATCCAGGCGCACCGACCCTGGGGAGGTCCGCCGGACAACCTGACGATCCGACCGAGTCGAGCTCGAGCGAGCGGCGAATTATGGCATGAGTTGGTCAGGTTTGTGACATCTGTGTGACACAGGTGGCCCGTACGCAGAAACGGGGGGCGCACGATGCGCCCCCCGCCCCGGATGTCTGCGGCCCTCGAGGGCCGCGCCCGTCCTAGAACCGCACGACGGCGCCGAGCTGGAACACCCGGCCGTTCAGCACGGCCGACGGCTGCTTGTAGGCCGCCGTGCCGTAGTTGAGGCCGCGGACGCGAGAACGCCGGCGCGACGTTCAGCAGGTTGAAGAAGTCGAGCTTCGGCTGGATGCTCATGCGCCTTGACCTGGATCGTCTTCGTGATGTTCATGTCGAGCTGGTTGATGCGGTCGCCGTACTCCGTCATCGGGGCCACGAGCGGCACCGACAGCGACGCCACGGTCATGCTCGGGTTCACGAGGTTGCCCGACCACGCACTGCCCTGCGCACGCCGAGTTGCCCGGGCAGCTCGTGTAGCGCGTCGTGCGCGTGATGAGCCACACCGTGCCGGCGCCGTTGGGCGGGTTGTTGGTCGTGATGCCGCTCGGGCCCGACACGCCCGTCAGCGCGTACTGCGCGGAGGTGCCGTAGCAGGTACCCGGGCAGGCTCTGGAACGCCATGCTCGACCGACACGCCGTAGCCGACCGGCACGGTGCCGGCGATCTTGAACTGCGTGCGGAACGGCAGGCCGCTCTGCGACTGGTCGCAGTAGAGCAGCAGGTTCGGGATTCGACTGCTCGTCGCAGATGTTGGCGAGCATCCGCTCCGCCATGCCGCCGCCGAACAGCGTGATCCCGTGCGCCAGGCGGGCGTTGAAGTTGTACTCGAAGCCGTTGTAGGTCATCGTGCGGTCGGTCGCGTTCTCGTCCACCGTCGAGACCGCGCGACACCTTGGCCGCGCTCACGTTGTAGTAGGTGATCGGCGAGCCGTCGATCGGGCTGCACATCGTGAACGGCGTGTAGTCGCTGAACGACTGGAGCTTGTTCGTGCGGCGGCGGAGGTTCTTGTAGTCGCGGTGGTACCAGCCGGCGCTCACCGACACGCGCGGCATCAGCTCGTGCTGGATGCTCACGCTCGTCTCGAGGTTGTACATGCGCTTGATGTCCGGACGCGAACGTGGCGATGTTGGCCACGCCGAACCCGGCCGGCAGCTGCGCGAGGTTGAGCTCGCAGCCCGCCGTCTGGTACACGCAGCCGAGTTCGCCCTGCGGCACGCCGTCGCCGTTAGGTCGGTCCAGGCCACGTTGGCCGTCGTCAGGGCCAGCGGGTTGTACGAGTTCGAGAAGCCGGTCGTGCCCGCCTGCATGAACTTGCCGAAGCTGGCCTTGATCGCCGTCTTCTGGTTGCCGAACAGGTCGTAGACCACGCCGACGCGGGGCGCGATGCTCTTCCAGGTCGGCATGTCGATCGGGCCGAACTTCCGCGCGCCGGAGAACCGGCCGGCGCGTCGACGACCTCTTCCGGAATGCCCGACGCGAAGTACTCCCAGCGGGCGCCGTAGTTCACCGTCAGGCGATTGATCGTCCACGAATCCTGGCCGTAGATGCCGAGGTCCGCCTTCAGGTCGTCCTCGAAGCGCACGGGCGTGTTCAGGATGACGGCCTGGAACGCCACGCCGTTGTTGAAGCTGGCGCGGAGGTCGCCGTTCGAGCTGCGGAACTGGCGCGTAGCGGCCCCAGGTGTCCTGGAGGCCGAACTTCACGTTGTGCGAGCCGGTCACGTAGTTGACGCGGACACGGAGGCCGCGAAGCGGTCGGGATACATGCCCTGCTGCGTGGCGCCGCGCGTTCCACGACGTGCCGAGCGCCGTGTCGGTCTTGTTGATCGTCGTGTACCACTCCGGCGCTGAACGGCACCTTCTCGATGCCCGGCTGGTAGAGGGTGTTGTAGCGCTCGTAGTTGGTCGAGAAGCCGCCCTCGACCAGGAGGCGGTTGGACAGCGTCGAGGTCGACCTTCACCGAGCCCGTCGTGTAGATCGGCGAGTTCCAGACGATGCCGGCGGTCGCGGGATCGAAGCCCGGCGGTCATGGCGGACGCCGCGGTTCTTCGCGAGGCGGTCGTTGTAGACCGCCAGCTTCGTCTTCGGGCTCATCTGCCACGTGACGCGCGCCTGCACGCTGTTGATGCTCTGCGCGTCGACGCCGGGCTCGGTGCTCGGGCTTGGGCGCCGAGGTCGCCGTGCCGGTGCCGGGAATCCCGACGAACGTGTCGGCCGGCAGCGTGTCGAGGTGGAACGTGCGGGCCGACGCGAAGTACCAGATCTTGTCCTTCTTGATCGGGCCGCCGAAGGCGCCTTCGACGTTCGACAGCTTGTCGATGCCGTCGGTGCGACTTCAGGCCCTTGGCCTTGAGCGTCATCGCGACAGGTTGTCGCGTCTGGAAGCTCTTCTGCTGGTAGCCGAGGAAGAGGCTGCCGCTCATCTTGTTGCCGCCGTCGCGCGGAATCATGTTGAGGCGCACGCCGCCGCCGGCCACGTCGGCCGACGCGCCGGAGGTCGTGTAGACCATCTCCTGGCTCATCGAGCTGTTGAAGTAGTTCTGCACCGCGCCGTCGCACGTCGAGGCCGTTCACCATCAGGCCGTCGACCTGCACGGTCGTCTGCGAGGCGCCCGCGCCGTGCGCCGACATGTAGGTCTGCTGCATGGCCTTCGACCCGCCCACGTCGGGCTGGTTCAGCGAGACGCCCGTGATGAGCTGTCCCATGCCCTGGATGGTGCGGCCGGTCGGAATGGCGTCGAGCGCCTCGCGGTTGAGCACCTGCGACTTGGTCGTGCTCTGCACGTCCACCGTCGGCGACGCGCCGGTCACGGTCAGCGTCTCCTTCGAGGGCGCCGACGCTCAACTCGGTGTTGAGGGTCGCCGTGAACTCGGACGCCAGTTCGAGCCCGTCGCGCTTGACGGTGTTGAAGCCGGCGAGGGAGAAGGTGACCGAGTAGGTGCCGGGACGGAGATCGGTGATGCGATAGCCGCCGTCGGCGTCGGTCACCGCGGACTTGACCTTCTCGATCAGGACCGGGCTCGCCGCTTCGACCGTCACGCCCGGCATCGTCGCGCCGGTCGAGTCCTTGACCGTGCCGGTGATCGCGCTCTGGGCGTGGGCGAGTGCCGGCGACAGCAGCACCCCCACGCATCACCGCGAACACCGCCTGCAAAACTTACTTTACGCGCCATGCTGTTGCCTCTCCAATGCGTTCAACCGAGCCCGTTGCGGGTCACCGATGAATACGGCCCGAGTTACTGCCCAGCCGGGGGCGAATCGGAGGCTAGCGCGAGGGGGGGAACCAGTCAATGACAAACTGTTACACGACGATTCAAACCCTTGGATTCACAAGCACTTAAAACGATTATGGGTGCCCAAAGTAAAACTGATGGAGGAGCTCTTCGATAAGATAGTTCGATGATGCGAATGGCGTTTCTGGTCCTCGTCTCCGCGCTGGCGATCTCGGTCGCCGGCTGCAGCAACACCCCCACATCACCGTCGGCCAGCGTGCCGTACTCCGCCACCGACCTGAAGGTCGGGACCGGCGCCGAAGCCACCTCGGGCAAGACCGCGACCGTCAACTATTCGGGGTATCTCTACAGTGCGATCGGCCGCGGAGAACAAGGGCACGCGCTTCGACGCGGGCACGTTCAGCTTCGTCGTGAACAGCGGCCAGGTGATCGGCGGCTTCAACCAGGGTGTCACGGGCATGAAGGAAGGCGGCCAGCGCCGCGTGGTGATCCCGCCGAGCCTGGGCTACGGATCGCAGGCGCAAGGCACCATTCCGGCCAACTCCACGCTCGTCTTCGACATCGAGCTCGTCAGCGTCCGGTAAGGACGTGGAGTCCGGCTTTAGCCGGACCACCTCTATTTCGGAAACCGGCCGAGCGCGACCAGCAGGTCCAGGCGCGCCTGCCGCAGCGCGTCTTCCGCCTGGGCGACGGCCGTCTCGATGTCCCGCGCGGAACGCTGCGCGTCGATCACCTCGATGTTCGTCGACGCCCCGGCGTCGAAGGCCACGATCGTGATCCGCAGCACCTCGTTGGCCTGCGTCGCGGCCAGCCGCGCGCTCGCCAGCGCGCGGTCGTAGGCCTCCACCGCCGCCTGCGCGGCGCGGACCTCGGCCCGCGCCCGGATCTGCAGCTGCTCCACCGACAACCTCGCCGCGTCGAACGCGGAGGCGCGCTGCGCCTTGAGCCCGCGGCGCAGGCCGCCGTCGAACACCGGCTGCGCGAGCGACATCGTGAAGCGCCACGAGCCGTTCGGGCTGAAGATGCTGCTGGGGGTCAGGTACTGCGGATCGAACGACACCGATGCCGAGCGGCCACCAGTCCTTCGAGCTGTCCTGCAGGACGCGCTCCGCCGCCTGCTGTTCCGCCGAGAAGAGCTGCACGTCGGGCCGCGCCGACATCCAGCCGGCTTCGGCGCCGACCGCGGGGATCTCGAACGCCGGCTCGCCCGCCGTGTCCACGGGGCCGTCCGAGCGCGAGGATCACGCCGAGCGCTTCCTGCGCGCGTCGCACGTTCAGCTGGAACACCTCGACACGGGCCTGGTCCGACGCCACTTCCTGCGCCGACCTCAGCTGGTTGAGCCGCGTGCCCACGCCGCCCTCGAGGCGCTTCTGGTTGTAGTCCAACTGCGCCTGCGCGGTCTCGAGCGCGCGCTGGCTGACGTCCACCTGCCGCTTCTGCGTGATGATGGCAAGGTAGGCCTGCGCCGCCGCCACCGCGACCTGCTGCCGGGTCTCGGCCGTCGCCAGCCGCGAGACGCTCGACCTGGTCCGCCGCCTGGTTGCGGGCCGCCCACTGCGCGGCCGCCAGCACCGGATAGGACGCCGACGCCGAGAACGTCGACTGGTTCTGCGGCTGCACCGTCTGGCCGCTGAACTCCCGCCCTTCGTTGAGCGTGGTGTTGGTGATGCTCGCGTTCACTCGCGGCATCGTCGTCGCGCGCACCTGCTGGAGGATCGCCTCGGAGCGCAGGATGTTCGTCGCCGCGATCGCGATGGACGGGTTCTTCTCCACCGCCCGCGCGATGGCCGCGTCGAAGCCCAGCGTCTCCATCGCCGGCGTCGGGCGTTTGCGCGGCCGCCGATGAGGGCAGCAGAAGCACCAGCGCAAGCACCACGGCACCCGCGGCACCGGCACCTGTGGCACCCGCCGAGGCACCAGAGGCACCTGATGGCACCTTCGTCTTCGTCATGCGACCGTCGTCCGCGGCCCGGCACCAGCGTCCGGATGACCACGTAGAGCACGGGATGAAGACGACCGAGAGGAACGTGGAGGCGACCATGCCGCCGGCCACGGCCGTGCCGACCGAGTTGCGGGCCGCCGCGCCGGCGCCCGTGGCCAGCGCCAGCGGCATCACGCCGAGGATGAACGCGAGCGACGTCATCAGGATGGGCCGCAGCCGGATGCGCGCCGACTCCACGGCGGCGTCCACGATCGACAGGCCCTTCTCGCGCAACTGCTCCGCGAACTCGACGATCAGGATCGCGTTCTTCGCGGCGAGGCCGATGAGCAGGACGAGGCCGACCTGGCAGAACACGTCGTTGGCGAGGCCGCGCATCCACTGCGCGCTGAGCGCGCCGAGCACCGCGAGCGGCACGCCCAGCAGGATGATGAACGGCAGCACCCAGCTCTCGTACTGCGCCGCCAGCACGAGGTACACGAGCACCACGCTCAAGCCGAAGATCAGGCCGGCCTGCGAGCCCGACTTGATTTCTTCGAGCGACTGCCCCGCCCAGGCGTAGTCGAACCCGGGCGGCAGGGTCTTGGCCGCCAGCTCCTGCATCGCCTGCAGCGCCTGGCCCGAGCTCTGGCCGGGCGCCGGGATTCCCCGGTGATCTCCGCCGAGCGGAACAGGTTGAAGTGGCTGATCACCTGCGGCGCCGTGGTCTCGCGCATGCTGACCGACCGCATCGAGCGGCACCATCTGGTTGGTGGCCGAGCGCGCGTAGAGCTGCTTCAGGTCGGCCGGCCCCGCGACGGAAGTTCTGGTCGGCCTGCGCGTACACGCGATACGCGCGGTTGTTGAAGTCGAAGTCGTTGACGTACTGCGACCCGAGGAACACCTGCAGCGCGTCGGTCACCTCGCGGAGCGGCAGCCCGAGGTGCGCGCCTTGTCGCGGTCGATATCGACCACCAGCTGCGGGTCGTCCGCGCGGAAGCTGCTGAAGAGCCCCTGGCACCCGGCCGCTCTGGTTGCCCGCGCCCATCAGGCCGAACGTGGCGGCGGCCAGGCCGTTGATGTCCGCATTGCCCGATCTGGTCGAGCACCTCGAACTGGAAGCCGCCGAACGTCGACAGGCCCTGGATCGCCGGCGGCGGGAACGGCGACGACTATCGCGCCGGGGATGCCGAACAACCGCCCGCGCAAGCGGCCAGGACGGCCTGCAGGACTGTGCTCCGGTCCCTTGCGCTGGTCGTAGTCCTTGAGCCGCACGAACATCATCCCGTTGTTCGGCGCGGCGCCGCTGAAGCTGAAGCCCATCACGGAGAACGCCGCGGCCACGTCGGGGTCGCTGTAGAGGATGGCTTCTCGCCTGCTTGGCGATGTTGGTCGTGTACTCGAGCGAGGCGCCGGCCGGCGCCTGCACGATGTTCATGAAGAAGCCTTCGTCCTCTTCGGGCACGAACGCCGACGGCACGAGCTGGAGCATCTGGTAGGTCCCCCACAGCCCGCACGGCGAACAGCATGACCATCGCCACCTTCAGGTCGAGCGCGCGCGCACCACGGCCACGTAGAACCGCGTGCCGCCGTCGATGACGCGGTTGATCGCCGTGAAGAAGAACCCGTGCGTGTGGCTCTCGCGGTCCAGCAGGAGCGCCGACAGCGCCGGCGTCAGCGTGACGGCGTTGAACACCGAGAGCACCACGGCGAACGCGATCGTCAGCGAGAACTGCTGGTACAGGCGGCCCGTGACGCCGGGGAAGAACGCCACCGGCACGAACACGGCGACGAGCACGATGCCGATCACGACCACCGCGCCGAACACCTCGCGCATCGCGTCGATGGCGGCGCGCCGCGCGGTCTTCTTGAACTCGCTCATGTGGCGCTCGATGTTCTCGATGACCACGATCGCGTCGTCCACCACGATGCCCGTGGCGAGGACGATGCCGAAGAGCGTGAGGGTGTTGATCGAGAAGCCGAACAGCTTGACGAACGCGAAGGTGCCGATGAGCGACACCGGGATGGTCACCGCGGGGATGATCGTGCTGCGCCAGTTCTGGAGGAACAGGAACATCACGAGGATGACGAGCCCGATGGCCTCGGCCAGCGTCTTGAGCACCTCGACGATCGACTCGCGCACCACCGTGACGTTGTCGAACGCCACCTGCCATTCGAGACCGGGCGGGAAGTTCTTCTCCAGCCGCTTCATCTCGGCGATCACGCCGTCGTACACCTCGAGCGCGTTGGCCGACGGGAGGAGCTGCACGCCCACGCCCTGCGCCTCGAGGCCGAGGAACCGAAGCGTGGAGGCGTAGGTCTCGGCGCCGAGCTCGACGCGGCCGATGTCGCGGATGCGGACGAGCGCGCCGTCCTTCCCGGCCTTGACCACGATGTCCTCGAACTCGCGCGGCTCGGAGAGCCGGCCCATCGCGCGGACGCTCAGCGTGAACTGCTGGTCGGCCGCCGACGGCGCGTCGCCGAGCGCGCCCGCCGCGACCTGGACGTTCTGCTCGCGCAGCGCGCTCATCACGTCCCCGGCGGTGAGCCGGAGCCCCGCCATCCGGGCCGGGTCGAGCCACATGCGCATCGCGAACCGGCGCTCGCCGAAGATGATGACGTTGCCCACGCCGGGCACGCGCTTGATGGCGTCGCGGACGTAGAGGTCGACGTAGTTGCTGATGAACTGGCTGTCGTACCGGTTGTCGCGCGAGAAGAACCCGAGGCCGCCCATGAAGCCGGCCGTGTTCTTCGTCACCGTGATGCCGTTGGTCCGCACGTCGGCCGGCATGCGGCCGAGCGCCTGGTTCACGCGGTTCTGCACGTCCACCGCGGCCAGATCGGGATTGCGGGAGACGTCGAACGTCACCGTGATCGTCGCAAAGCCGCTGTTGGTGCTGGACGAGGTGATGTAGGTCATCCCCTCGATGCCGTTGATGGCCTGCTCGAGCGGCGTCGTCACGGCGCTCTCCACCGCCTGCGCGTTGGCGCCGGTGTAGAACGCGCTCACCGTGACCGAGGGCGGCGCGAGGTCGGGATAGCGCGCGATCGGCAGCGTCGGAATGGCGATCGCGCCCGCGAGGATGATCAGCAGCGAGCAGACCGTCGAGAGGACGGGCCGTCGGATGAAGACGTCGGCGACCATGGCTAGGACGCCTTCTTCTCGTGGCGGCGCGGGGCCGCCCACCATCACCGGCGCGCCGTCGCCGATCTTCTGGATGCCCGACACGATGAGCTGGTCCCCGGCCTTGAGCCCGTTGATCAGCAGGTAGTCGTTGCCGATCATGTCGCCGAGCGTCACGGCGTGCTGCCGGGCCACCGTCATCTCGCCCTGCTTCTCGGCGACGAAGACGAAGAACTGGCCGCTCACGCGCGTGACGGCCGTCATCGGCACCGTGATGCCGGGCGCCGAGCGCCAGAGAACCCGCACGCGCACGAACTGGTCCGGCCGGAACTTCCCGCGGCCTTCCACGAGCGCCGCCTTGGCCAGCACCGACTGCGTCGTGTCATCCACGCTGGGCGAAATGAACGTGACCTTGTTGGTGGCCAGCACCTGGCCGCGATCGTCGACGATGCGAACCGGCAGGCCGAGCGAAAGCTTCGGCGCCTCCTGGACCGGCACGTTCACGTAGATCTCGAGCACGTCGTTTTCGTCCACCGTGGTCAGGATGGTCGACTTGGTGACGCGATCGCCCGTGCGAATCGGGATGTCGCCGACCACGCCGCGAATTGGGCGCGGTGACCTTGTAGTAGGCCAGCTCCACGCGCTGCTCGCGGATCTGCTGCATCACCGCCTCCAGCTGCGCTTCGCTGGTGCTCACCGCGGTCTGCGCCTGTTCGAGTTCGCGCTGGCTGAGCGCGCCCGCGTCGTACAGCGTCTTGGACCGCTGGGCCTGCTGCCGCGCGTATTGCACGTCGGCCTCGCGCGAGGCGCGGAGCGACTCGAGCTGGCCCACCTGGGCCTGCTGCCGGCCCGAGTCGATCTCGAACAGCACGGCGCCCGCGGCCACGCGCTGGCCCGAGCGCACGGCAATGCGGGTCACGAAGCCTTCGACCTGCGGTTGAATCGTCGTGGACTGGCGTGACTTGAGCGTCGCGATGAACTCGGTGAATTCCTCCACCGGCTTCTCCGCCATCGCGAGCACGGCGACAGGCATCGCCGGCGGTCCGCCACCGGGACCACCCGGGCCGCCAGGGCCACCAGGGCCTGCGGCGCCGCGGCCGCACGCCACCGCCAACGCCAGAATCAGAACAGGAAGAGCAAGACGAAAGGGATGCATAGGAATCACCGCTGAAAATGTCCGACTGTGGGAGTTCATTAGGATATCCGACAAATTGAGTCCGTGTACCCGCCAATCGCCCGGGAATCGCGGTCGACCGTCGTCCGTCCCCATGAATTCGCTACAGTAGGGCCCGTGCATTTGATGACCGACGACCTCCGGGGTTTCAGCCGTGCCATGTATTCCAACTGGTTGTGGCACCAACCTCTGCAGTTGCTCGTGGACGCCGGGGAAGGTCTGCAACTGGCGCTCGGCACCCAGGTGTTCTCACCCTCGTATCTGGCCATCACCCATGGCCACTCGGACCACGTGCTGGGGCTCCCGGGACTCCTCGCGGCGAGGCGGTTCGGCAAGGGCGCGGTCGACAAACCTCTTACGATCGTCTTCCCGGAGGGCTCGCGCGGCGTCCAGGGCGTTCGCGAGTTGATGGGAATCTCGTACGCGGGTGTGGTGTTCCCGGTGACCTGGACGGCCGTGCAGCCGGGTGCGACCGTGCCGCTTGGGAAGAACAAGGTCCTCGAGGCCTTTGCGGTGCAGCACAACCGGAACGAGCCCACGCTCGGCTACAAGGTCCGTGAAACGCGCAAGCGCCTCAAGCCCGCCTATGTGGCGCTCCCGCAGGCCGAGGTCGAGGCGCTCGCGCGCCAGGGACGGCGCGACGAGATGATGGAGGAGATCTCGCACGTCCTCTTTGCCCACAGCGGCGACGCGATGCCGATCGATCCGGCCGGCGTGCGGGGCGCCGACCTCCTCGTGCACGACGCCACGTTCCTCATCGAAGCCGACCGCCGCGAGCCGATTCACGCGACGACGGAGGAGGCGCTGGCGGTGGGCCGCGACGCCGCGGTGAAGGTCCTCGTCCTCAATCACCTGTCGATTCGCTACGACCGGCCGACGGCCCTCCCCGCCTTGCGCGCGCAGGTGGCCGCCAGCGGCTTTGCGGGCGAATGCTGGCTGCTCGATGACGGGGCGTTCACGGACCTGAGAAAATAGATCGGGTCTATTTTTTCTGCGTCGCAACACCGGAAAAATAGACCCGATCTCATGTTCCGGCCCCGCCTTAGAATTAGGGGACCGTGTCCCACCTCACCCGTGAAAACGTCGCGCGCATCGCCGCGCTCGCGCGACTCGAATTGACTGCAGACGAATTGGACCTCTTCACGCGCCAGTTGGGCGACATCCTCGGCTACGTCGAGCAGATCCGCGCGCTCGACACCACGGGCGTGCCGCCCACGTCGCACGTCCTCAACCGCCCGGTGGATCGCGATGATGAGCCGGGCGCCACGCTGTCGCGCGCGGACCTGCTCGGCAACGCGCCCGATGCGGCGCCGGAAGCCGGTCTCTTCAAAGTGCCGCGGGTGATCGGATGACCTCCCTGTCCGCCCGCGCGCTGGCGCGCCAGGTGGCCGACGGCGCGCGCTCGGCCGTCGCCGTCGTCGACGCCCAGCTCGCTCGCATCAAGGCCGTGGAGCCGTCCATCGGCGCCTTCAACACCGTCATCGCCGAGCGGGCGCATGACACGGGCCCGCGCGCTCGACGCGCACCGCGCCTCGGGCGGCACGCTCGGCCCGCTGCACGGCGTGCCGGTGGCCCTCAAGGACAACCTGTGCACGCGCGGCGTGCCCACCACCGCGTCTTCGAAGATCCTGCGCGGCTTCGTGCCGCCGTACGACGCCACCGTGGTGTCACGCCTCGAAGCGGCCGGCGCGATCGTCATCGGCAAGACGAACCTTGATGAGTTCGCGATGGGCTCGTCCACCGAGAACTCCGCGCTCGGCCCGTCGAAGAATCCGTGGGACGTCACGCGCACGCCCGGCGGCTCGAGCGGCGGCTCCGCCGCGGCGGTGGCCGCGCGCATGGCGCCGACTCGCGCTCGGCTCGGACACGGGCGGCTCCATTCGCCAGCCCGCCGCGTTCTGCGGCATCGTCGGCCTGAAGCCCACCTACGGCCGCGTGTCGCGCTATGGCCTGATGGCGTTCGCCTCGTCGCTCGACCAGATCGGCCCGCTGACGCGCACGGCGGAAGACGCCGCGCTCGTGATGCAGGTCATCGCCGGCCACGACCCGCACGACGCCACCTGCTCCACCGAGGCGGTGCCCGACTGGCTGGCGTCGCTCACGGGCGACATCACGGGCCTGCGCATCGGCGTGCCGCGCGCGTTCGTCGGCGAAGGCGTGGACGCGGACGTGTCCGCCGCCTTCGGCGCCGCGCTCGCCGCGCTCGCAGGCGCGTGGCGCGCTGGTCGTCGACATCGAGCTGCCGCACGCGAGCTACGCGATTCCCGTCTACTACCTGATCGCCACGGCCGAAGCGTCCTCCAATCTCGCCCGGTACGACGGCGTCCGCTACGGCCATCGCGCCGCGCTCGGCAAGGACGATACGCTGCAGACGATGTACGAGCGGACGCGCGACGAGGGCTTCGGCGCGGAGGTGAAGCGGCGCATCATGCTCGGCACCTACGTGCTCAGCGCCGGCTACTACGACGCCTACTACCTCAAGGCGCAGCAGGTGCGCACGCTCCTCCGCCAGGACTACGAGCGCGCGTTCGAACGCGTGGACGTGGTCGCGATGCCGACGACGCCGACGCCGGCGTTCACGCTGGGCGAGAAGACCAGCGATCCGATCGCGATGTACCTGAACGACGTGTTCACGGTGAGCGCGAACCTGAGCGGCCTGCCGGCGATCAGCGTCCCGTGCGGGTTCTCCGCGGGTCGGCTGCCCATCGGCCTCCAGCTCACGGGCCGGCCGTTCGACGAGGCGACGCTGCTGCGCGCGGCTGACGTGTACCAGCGCGACACCGACTGGCACACGCAGGCGCCCGCGTAATTCCCGCGTGGGCGGGACGCCCGCCCTAGCTCGCGTGCAGTTCGGCCACCAGCCGTTCCAGCGCGGCGAGCCCGTCGAGGATCTTCTTCACGAACGAATCCTGGTGGGGCACCAGGACGAACCGCTTGTGCGGCGACCACGACTCGCGCAGGCGCCGATCCAGTTCGATGGCCTCGTCGGCCGATTCCACGCGCATCGGGTTGCCGCCCTCGATGAGGTGCCCGCCGACCGCCGCGCTCTCGAAGAAGATCACGGCATCGTACCGCGCCAGTTCCTGTTCGTGGGTCGTGCCCACGCGCTCGAAGAACCCCTTCGGCCCATCGGGCCAGTACACGCTGCCATCGACCGTCCCGCGATCGCAGAGGAGAATGCGGTCCGGAAAGCGCGCGGACTGGACGTCTTCCAGGTTGCGCTGGACGTGGTAGATCGCCGCCTGCAGCGACGCGCGCGCGTGCGGCTCGCTGGTCCGGGGGAAGCCGCCGGAGAAAAGAACCGTCGCGGCCTCGGGCACCACCACGACTTGCTCGCCGATCTCCCGGCGGAACAGATCCGCCGCCGTGGTCTTGCCGCCGCCGGGCCCGCCCGTCAGGACGATGCGGCAGCCGTTGCTTGCGCCGGGTGGCTCGATCGCTCATGCGATCGCTATCGTACTACTGCCGCGCGATGTTCGGCCGGCCCTTGCGCAGCACGAACTTCTGGATCTTGCCGGTCGCGGTCTTCGGCAACTCCGCCATCGGCGTGAAGGCGTGCGGCACCTTGAAGTGCGCGAGGTGCTCGCGGCAGAACGCCCGCAGGTCGTCGCTCGTCGCGGACTGGTCGGCCTTGAAGACCACGAACGCGTGCGGCGCCTCGCCCCACTTCTCGTCGGGCAACCCGACGACGGCCGCCTCCTGGATGGCCTCGTGGCGCAGCAGCATCGCTTCCACTTCGACCGACGAGATGTTCTCGCCGCCGCTGATGATGACGTCCTTCAGGCGGTCGCGGATCTCGATGTAGCCGTCGGGATGCACGACCGCGGCGTCGCCGCTGTGGAACCAGCCGTCGCCCATGCAGTTCGCCGTGGCCTCGGGGTCGTTGTAGTACCCCTTCATGATCGACGTTGCCGCGCGCGACGATCTCGCCCACGGTGGCGCCGTCGGGCGGCACCTCGTGGCCGTCGGCGTCGATCACGCGCACCTCGCCGGACGTCATCAGCTCGACGCCCTGGCGCGACTTGATGCGCGCGCGCTCGGCCGGGGTGACATCCGCGTGTTCCGGCAGCGGCTCGCAGATGGTGATCGCCGGCGAGGTCTCGGTGAGGCCATACAACTGCATGACTTCCCAGCCCAGGCCCGCTTCCACGCGATGGATCGTGACGGCCGCCGGCGGCGCGCCGGCCGTGATCACCCGCACGCCGCGCGGTGCGCCGGACTTCACGTCGTCGGGCGCGTTGGCGAGGCCGATGAGGATGGTCGGCGCCGCGCAGAGGCTGGTCACGCCTCTCGGCCGCCGCCAGGCGGAACACCGCCGCGGGCTCGGGCTTGCGCAGGCAGACGTGCGTGGCGCCCGCCGCCGTCACCGTCCACGTGTACGTCCACCCGTTGGCGTGAAACATCGGCAGCGTCCAGAGGTAGCGATCCGCCGGCGTCATCGGGGCATGCGTCAGCATGCCGACGGAGTTCACCCAGGCGTTGCGGTGGGTGATCATCACGCCCTTGGGACGCGACGTCGTGCCGCTGGTGTAGTTGATGGTGAGCAGATCGCGCTCGTCGATGGCGGGACGCGTCACCGTGCCGGTGGCGCCGGCCACCAGCGCTTCGTAATCCAGCCAGCCCTCGCGCGGGCAATCGAGCGCGACGAAGTGCGTGACGTCCTTCAAGTTCCGTGCGGATGCCGTCGACCGGCGTCGAGGTAATCGGCATCGACGCAGACCACCTTCGCGCCGCTGTGGTTGATCATGTAGCGGAAGTCGTCCGCGATCAGCCGGTAGTTGAGGGGCACCAGCACGGCGCCGATCTGGGGCACGGCGTAGAACCCCGCGAGCAGGGCGTGGGTGTTCGGCGAGATGTACGCCACGCGGTCGCCCGGGCGAACGCCCATCGCCTGCAGCACGGAGGACCAGCGGTCGCACCGGTCGAAGAACGCACCGTAGGTCCAGCGCTGCGGCCCGTCGACGACGCCTTCGCGATGCGCGTGGAGCCGGCGGGTGCGGCGCATGAATTCGAGAGGAGTGAGCGGGGTCTCCATATCGGGTGCTCGGATATCTTGTGAGCGGTTGATCTAGGGTGCCAGCCGGAACTTCGACTGGGCGTTGTACTCGCTCGCCTTGAGCGGCACGACGGTCACATAGCCCAGCGCCGCGAGCGCCACGTCGGTCGTGGCATCGGCGTCCGATGCGGAATCGCGGAAGTCGTTCCAGAACAGGCGGCGGCCGCGCGGCGTCGTCTGTTCCACCCAGGTCTCATGCCCCATCAGCTTGCTTTGCGTCGCCAGTCGCAGGCCCTTCGGCGCGCCGGTGGGGACGTTGACGTTGAGGAACGCGCCCGCCTCGAGGCCTTGCGCCTTCACCATCGCGACGACCTGCGCCGTGGCCCTGGCCGCTTCCGTGTAGTCGCTCCAGTTGTTGGCGACGTCCATCGAGGACGCCACGGCGGGCACGCCCTGCAGGGCCGCTTCGCGCGCGGCGCCCAGCGTGCCGGACACATACGCCGTCATCCCCAGGTTGTAGCCGCGATTGATCCCCGACACGACGATGTCGGGCCGGTCTTTCATGAGCGCGAGGAGGGCGAGCTTCACACAACTGGCAGGGGTGGCGGTGGCGCCGATGGCCTCGATGGCGCCCGGCAACATGACGGTATCGACGTACACAGGGTCGGTGATGGTGATGGAGTGGCCCTTTCCGCTCTGGTTCTCGGCGGGCGCGACGATGGTCACGTCTCCGAGCGGCTTGAGCGCCTGGGCCAGGGCCAGCAACCCCGGCGCGCGGACGCCATCGTCGTTGCTGATCAGGATGCGATACGGCGCCTGGGCGGAGGGTGAGGCCGCCGCGACGCACGCGAGGAGGATGAGGGAAAGGAGGGCGCGCTTCATGCGCGCAATTCTATCCGCCCCGCGGCCGAATGGTCGCTATGGCGTGGCGACGGCCGGGCGGCGGCGCATGAACGCCCAGACCATCAGGCCGAGCAGCACGAACGGGACCGCAGGCAGGAGCAGGGCGAACACCGCGGCGAGGATGCCGAGGACGGCGATACCCGCGACCACCGTGAGCACGATGGGCAGCGCGACGGCGCCGGCCGCAAGGCCCACCGCCCCGAGGGTCAGGTAGACCGGGATCATCAGCACTTTCATGAGGATGCGGAACGGCAGGAGCACCGCCCACAAGCACGACCTTGAACACCAGGAGGATGATGCCGAAGACCGCGGCGAACGCGACCCCAGCCATCAGGAGACCCGCCAGCGCAATGAATGCGACCATCGTACTAACAAGTGACGAGTCTAGCCCGGCCGGGGTTCCAGACCGAACGGGCCTGGCGCCCTCTCAGGCGAGGGGGCCAGGCGCCGTGGCTTATCGCAGGTCGACGACGACCTTGAAGTCGGGCAGGGCCCACTGGACGAGGTTCTGGCGAACCTCCTCCATGGCGACGCGCTCGGGCTTGATCAGCCGGGCGGCCGGGAGGGCCTCTTCAATCGAGTTGTGCTCGATGCGGGCGCGCGCCCCGCGGCGAAGCTGCTTGGCGCGGAGGGCCGAGACGTCCACGAAGAGAAAACGGCTCTCAATCGGCGGCGCTTTCGGGTGCACGATGGGCGCCTCTTCGACGGGCGTTTCGACCGGCTGGATTTCTGCGTCTGACATAGCCTTACAGCTTACCCCGGGAACCGGGAACCGGCAACCGGGAACCGAGGGACCCGATACCGGCCCGACTCCGACTCCCGACTCCCGGCTCCCGGTTCCCGTCAGTTTCTGTCCTACGCCGCCACTTCGACGTTGATCGTCCGGGGACGCGATTCCTCGCGGAACGGCAGCGTCACGGTGAGGATGCCGTTCTCGTATTTCGCCGCAATCTTGCCCGCATCCACCGTGGACGGCAGCGAGAACGAGCGGCTGAAGGTCCCATAGGCGCGTTCCACGCGGTGGAACTGCTCCTGCTTCACGTCGCTCGCGAACTTCCGCTCGCCCTTGATGGTCAGGGTGCTGTTCTCGAACACCACCGCGATGTCCTCGCGCTTCATGTCCGGCAGCTCCGCCTTGAGCACCAGTTCCTGCTGGCCGTTCTCGAAGATGTCGACGGCCGGCACCCACCGGCCGTTGGTCAGGAGGTCCGCAAACGGATCGAATCGCACAATCGACATGGTCACTGCTCCTTTGGGTCCGGCTAAAGCCGGACGCTACATGTTCTCGTTCTTCGTTATTGATTCGTTACTTCGTCTCCGCAAACTCCGCGTCGACGACTTCGCCTTCCTTGACGCCGGCATCCTGCCGTTCGGCTCCCGGTTCCCGGCTGCCGGCCCCGGCTGCGCCTTGTAGAGCGCCTCGGCCATCGCGTGCGACGCCTTCTGCAGCCCGTCGGTCGCCGCGACAATCGCGGCCTTGTCGTCGCCCTTCACGGCCGTCTTCGCCGCCTCGAGCGCGGACTCGATCTGCGCGTAGACCGGCGCGAGCTTGTCCTTGTTCTCGGTGTAGGTCTTCTCCACCGAGTAGATGAGCGCGTCGGCCTGGTTGCGCGCCTCGATCGTCTCCTTGCGGCCCGCGTCGTCCGACGCGTGCGCCTGCGCGTCCTTCACCATGCGGTCGACTTCGTCCTTGTTCAGGCCGCTCGCCCCGCTGATCGTGATGGTCTGTTCCTTGCCCGTGGCCTTGTCCTTCGCCACGACGCTGACGATGCCGTTGGCGTCGATGTCGAAGGTCGACCTCGACCTGCGGCAACCCGCGCGGCGCGGGCGGCAGGCCCGTGAGGTGGAAGCGGCCGAGCGTGCGGTTGTCGCGCGCCATCGAGCGCTCGCCCTGCAGCACGTGGACCTCCACGCTGGTCTGGTTGTCGCTCGCCGTCGAGAAGACCTCGCTCTTCTTCGTCGGGATGGTCGTGTTGCGCGGAATCAGCACCGTCATCACGCCGCCGAGCGTCTCGATACCGAGCGAGAGCGGCGTGACGTCGAGCAGGAGGAGGTCCTTGACGTCGCCGGCGAGGACACCGCCCTGCACCGCCGCGCCAATCGCCACCACCTCGTCGGGATTGACGCCCTTATGCGGCTCCTTCCCGAAATATTCCTTCACCACCTGCTGCACGCGCGGCATGCGGGTGGATCCGCCGACGAGCACGATCTCGTCGATGTCGGCCGGCTTGAGGCCGGCGTCGGCGATGGCCTGCTTGAGCGGCCCGATCGTCCGCTGCACGAGCGGCTCGACCAGCGACTCCAGCTTGGCGCGCGTCAGCTTCATCGTCAGGTGCTTGGGCCCCGAGGCGTCCGCCGTGATGAACGGCAGGTTGACCTCGGTCTCCATCACCGACGAGAGCTCGATCTTCGCCTTCTCGGCCGCTTCCTTCAGGCGCTGGAGCGCCATCCGGTCCTTGCTGAGATCGATGCCGTCGCTCTTCTTGAATTCCGCGGTGAGCCACTCGACCACGAGCTGGTCGAAGTCGTCGCCGCCCAGGTGCGTGTCGCCGTTGGTCGACTTGACCTCGACCACCCCCTCGCCCACTTCGAGCACGGAGATGTCGAACGTGCCGCCGCCGAGGTCATACACGGCGATGGTCTCGTCCTTCTTCTTGTCGAGCCCGTAGGCCAGGGCCGCGGCCGTCGGCTCGTTGACGATGCGCAGGACGTTGAGGCCGGCAATCTGGCCGGCATCCTTGGTCGCCTGGCGCTGGGCGTCGTTGAAGTAGGCCGGCACCGTGATGACGGCGTCGGTGACCTTGTCGCCGAGATAGTCTTCCGCGGCCTGCTTGAGCTTGCCGAGGATCATCGCGGAGATTTCGGGCGGCGAATACTGCTTGCCGCGCACGGTGATGCGCGCGTCGCCGTTGCCGGCCTGCGACACCGTGTAGGGCACGCGGCGGGTCTCTTCGCGTGACCTCGCTGAACTTGCGGCCCATGAACCGCTTCACCGAGAACACGGTGTTTTCGGGATTGGTCACGGCCTGGCGCTTGGCGACCTGGCCGACGAGGCGATCACCATCCTTGCCAAAGCCCACCACTGAGGGGGTCGTCCGCGCCCCTTCCTGGTTGACGATGACGGTGGGCTGGCCGCTCTCCATGACCGAGACCACCGAGTTGGTGGTGCCCAGGTCGATGCCGATCACTCTGCCTTTGGTTGCCATGTGATGTGGTTCCTCCAAGAACTGAAACGATTATCGGATCGTACTGAGTGCCTGTCAAGCATTTTATATGAGTGTTAATTACTCAACTAGCGGACAAAGAAAAGGACCTCGAGCCATAACTTCCCGGACTCGAGGTCCGCCTGCCTGGTTCGCCTTGCCTCGCCGTTGCCTGCCCTACTTCATCGGCTTCATCTGGAGGGTCTCGAGGTACGCCGTGATGTTGGCGATCCGCAGGCGAACCGTCGCCTCGTCGCCCATCGCCTGGAAGGTGGGCCCCCAGGTGGGCATATCCGTGGTGCCATGGGCGGGGTTCTGGATTCCGTGGCGCAGGGTCTGCTCGACCTGCTGGGCCGGGAACTTGCCGCCGTTCTTCACGGCCAGTTGGCTGAGGTTAGCCGGCGGTTTCTTGAGGGCCGTGGCGGCCGGGCCATCGCCCTTGCCCTGCGGGCCGTGGCACGCGGCGCAGTAGCGAGTTGAACATCATCGGCCCCGTCGTCCACCGGCGTCTTGGGGGCCACGGTCTTCTTCACCGCCGGCTGCAGGCGCCTGGGCCAGCGCGGCTGGCGCCGAGAGCAATGCGGCGGCGAACACGAGACAACACGAACGTGCGACCGAAGACGAAACATAGGTGACCCCCTTGCTGAGAACCGTTGCCGACATCCCGGCAGACAGGCCGGGACTGATTGCCATGGTGCAAGAGCCATGCGAGGCGCCGCACGCGGTAGTATGAACCCGATGTCGTCGTTTTCCTCGATGCCCTCGTCAGGCGACGCCCAGGAACTCGCGGAAGACGTCGGCCGCCTCTTCGAGGAGCTGGCGCAACGCCGTCCCGATCGCCGTCCGCTGGTCGCGGGCGAGTGCTCGCCGCTGCTCGACCTCTTCGAGACCGAGCGGGCCGTGGAGGTCGTCGTCGACGTCCCGGGGATGACGGCCGACAGCCTGCGCGTGCTCATCAAGAACGGCCTCGTGCTGGTCGTGGGGGAGAAGGAACGCTCCGAGCCGGCGCTCCGCCGCCAGGCGAGCTTCCACCTGGTCGAGCGGGATTTCGGCCGGTTCGCGCGGGCGGTGCGCATCCATGCGGCTGTGGACGCGTCCAGCGCCACCGCGCGCCTGGCGAACGGCGAGCTGCGCATCGTGCTTGCCGAAGATTCCGGAGCGGCGCGGCCGCGGCATCCTCGTCCCCGTCGACGCGGCGGCCTCCCAGGCATGAAGATCCTCTTCATCGGCGACATCGTCGGCCGCCCCGGTCGCGATCTCGTGCGGAAGCACCTGAAGGCGCTGGCCGGCTCGTGCGGCGCGGACCTCGTCATCGCCAACGGCGAGAACGCCGCCGCGGGCGTGGGCATCACGCGCGACAACACCAACGAGCTGCTCGGCGCCGGCGTCGACGTGCTCACCGTCGGGCAATCACATCTGGGACAAGCGCGAGGCGCTCGAGTTCATCGGGGCCGAGCCGCGGTTGATCCGTCCCGCCAACTACCCGGCGGGCACGCCGGGCGCGGGGTCGTACGTCGCGACGACCGCCGCCGGCGATCGCGTGGGCGTGATCAACGTGATGGGCCGCGTGTTCCTGGCGGCGCTGGACGAGCCCTTCCGCGCGGCCGAGCGCGAGATCGCGCGCGTGCGGGACGCGGGCGCGCACGGTCATCTTCCTCGACATGCATGCCGAGACCACCTCCGAGAAGGTGGCCCTCTCCTGGTACCTCGACGGGCAGGTCACCGCCATCATCGGCACGCACACCCACGTGCAGACCGCCGACGAGCGCATCCTGCCGGGCGGCACGGCGTGCCTCACCGACGCCGGGATGACGGGACCGCACGACGGCGTCATCGGCATGGACCGCGCGGCGGTGATCGCGCGCTTCGTCACGGGGCTGCCCAACCGATTCGAGCCGGCTTCCGGGGATGCGCGCCTGCACGGCGCGGTCATCACCGCCGACGCGCAGACCGGGCGCGCGACCGCCATCGAGCGCGTCGCGCTCACAGAAGCGCAACTCCAGGCCCTGACCGACGCGGCCAGCGCGGTGGCGATCCGGTGAGCAAGTTGCCGTTCGAAGACGAGGACCAGGTGTCCGCCGCCGCGGCCAAGGGCCGCTCCGGCGAGACCTCGCCGAAGCTCGCCCCGGCAAAGCCGGCGAGCGTGGGCGGGCCGCAGGCCCTTGCCGCGCCGAAGCTCGCGCCGGCAACGACGGCGAGCGCAGGCGGGCGCAAGGTGCTCAGCGTCAGCGAACTCTCCGCCTCGCTGCGCGGGCTGATCGAGGAGGCGTTCCCGGACGTATGGGTCGAGGGCGAGCTCTCGAACGCGCGCGTGTGGAACACCGGGCACCTGTATTTCACGCTCAAGGACAACGCCTCGCAGATCAAGGGCGTCATGTTCCGCTCGACGCTGCGGTACCTGAAGTTCAAGCCGGAAGACGGCCTGCGCGTGGTCGCCCGCGGGCGGGTGAGCGTCTACGACCCCAAGGGCGAATATCAGCTCGTCTGCGAGCACCTGGAGCCGCAGGGCTTCGGCCCCCTGCAACTCGCCTTCGAGCAGTTGAAGAAGAAGCTCGCGGCGGAAGGGCTCTTCGACGCGGCGCGGAAGCGGCCGCTGCCCGCGCTGCCGCGGCGCATCGGGATCGTCACGTCGATCGACGGCGCGGCGCTTCGTGACATGGTGCGCGTGCTCCGCCGCCGCTACCCGAACGCGCACCTCGTGATCGCGCCGTCGCGCGTGCAGGGCGAGGGCGCCTCGGCCGAGGTCGCGCGCGCGCTCGCGCTGGTGTCGCGTGTCGAGCACGTCGACGTGATCATCGTCGGGCGCGGCGGCGGATCGCTCGAGGACCTGTGGGCGTTCAACGAGGAGAGTCCTCGTGCGCGCGATCGCGGCCTCGCCCGTGCCGGTCATCTCCGCGGTGGGCCACGAGACCGACGTCACGCTCGCCGACTTCGCGGCCGACCTGCGCGCGGCGACGCCGTCGGCGGCCGCGGAACTGGTCGTCCGGCGCAAGGACGAATTCTTCGCTCACATCGATTGGCTGGGTGACCGGCTCGACGCCGCCGTCCATAACCGGCTGCGGCGACTCGAATCGCGGGTGCACGCCCTCGAAGCACGTCCCGGATACGCGGGCCTGCCCGGCCGCCTGGCGTTTCGCGGACGGCACGCCTCCGAATTGACCGCCGCGTTGCGGCAGGCCGTCGGCGGCGCCGTGGCGCGCCGCGCGCGCAGCCACGACGCGTTGCGCCGCGCCCTCGACCAATTCGACCCGCGCCATCGCCTGGCCGCCATCCGCACGCGCCTCGTGGGACGCGACGCCCAACTGGCCGCCGCCGCACGCCGCCGCGTGCAGGCGGTCCAGACCCGCTTCCGCACCGCCGCGGTGCGCCTCGACGGCCTGAGCCCGCTGGCCGTCCTCGGCGCGCGGCTATGCCGTCTGCTGGGACGGCGACCGCACGCGCATCATCCGCGACCCGGCCACGCTGAACCCGGGCGACCCGATTCGCGTCACACTGGAACGGGGCGAACTGAACGCCACCGTTAAGCAGTTTTTGAACTTTGAACTTTGAACTGAAGACCTATGGACCCGACCATCAAGGACTTCGAAGCCGCGATCGCCGAGCTCGAGACCATCGTCAAGAAGCTCGAAGAGGGCGACCTGGCGCTGGAGAAATCGCTGGAGCTGTACGAGCGCGGGGTGCAATTGTCCCGCTTCTGTCACTCGCGCCTCGAGGCCGCGGAGCGCCGCATCGAGATCGTCAACGATCGGGGCGAGCTCAAGCCGGCGCCGGCATCGCTGCAGCTGCCCGGTGAGGGCGAGGAAGAGCCGGGCGCGTGACCTTCGCCGATTATCTCGAGGCGCGGCGCCGCCAGGTGGAGGCGGCGATTGACTCCCACCTGCCCTCGCCCCCGCGCTGCCCCGCCGTCGTCGCCGAGGCCATGCGCTACAGCCTGATGGCGGGCGGCAAGCGGCTCCGGCCGATCCTCGTGCTCGCCAGCGCGGAAGGCGTGGCGCAGGCCACCGGGGCGTCGGAAGCCGCCGCGCGCGACGCCGCCATGCCGGCCGCGTGCGCGATCGAGATGATCCACACCTACTCGCTGATCCACGACGACCTGCCGTCGATGGACGATGACGACTTGCGGCGCGGACGGCCGACCCTGCACGTCGTGCACGGCGAGGGCATGGCGATCCTGGCCGGCGACGGCCTGCATGCCGAAGCCTTTGGCTTGCTCGCGCGGGAGCCGCAGGGACTGCACCCCCAGCTCATGGCGCGCAAGCTCAAGGTCCTCGCCGTGGTCGCCGACGCCGCCGGCGCGGCCGGCATGGTGGGCGGGCAGGCCATCGACCTGCAGGCCGTGTCCTCGCACGGCGGCGCGGCCGTGGCGCCGCTCGATGCCGAGGGCCTGCAGGCCATGCACGCCCGCAAGACGGGCGCCCTGATCCGCGCCTCGGTCGTCGCGGGCGCCGTGATGGCCGGCGCGGACGACCGCACGGTCGCCGCGCTCGAACGCTACGCGACCGACA
Organism: uncultured Acidobacteriota bacterium; assembly: GCA_963839865.1. Taxonomy (GTDB): domain Bacteria; phylum Acidobacteriota; class Vicinamibacteria; order Vicinamibacterales; family UBA2999; genus 12-FULL-67-14b. Next base: position 330,418 of record CAWIWS010000022.1, on the reverse strand, counting down.
TCGGCCTCGCGTTCCAGATCGTGGACGACATCCTCGACGTCGAGGGCGCGGCCGACACGCTGGGCAAGACCGCCGGCAAGGACGCGGCGGCGGGCAAGCCGACCTATCCGTCGTTCTTCGGCCTCGATCGTTCGCGCGAGCTCGCGGCATCCTGCCTGTCCGCGTTCGAACGAGGCGCTCGAATCAGTGGGCCTTCTCGATTCGCGCCTCGGCGACATCGCGCGGTGGATCGTTGACAGGAAGAACTGAGGGCTTAGGGGCTTGGGGGCTCAAGGGCTTGCGGACGTGACGGCGCCGCCAAAGCGCATGCGGCTCGACGCGCTGCTCGCTCCACCGCGGCCTGGTGGAGTCGCGCGAGAAGGCGCGCGCGCTGATCCTCGCCGGGCAGGTCGACGTCGACGGCCACGGCGCGGCCAAGGCCGGGACGATGGTGCCGACCGATTCGGACGGTCCGCGTCATCGGCCCGGAGCACCCGTGGGTGAGCCGCGGCGGCATCAAGCTGGACTTCGCGCTCGACACCTTCCACATCGACGCCACCGGCGCCCTGGTGCTCGACATCGGCGCCTCCACCGGCGGCTTCACCGACGTGCTGGCTCACGCGCGGCGCGCGCCACGTGATCGCGCTCGACGTCGGGCCACAGCCAGCTGCACTGGAAGATCCGCAGCGACCCGCGCGTCACCGTGATCGAGGGCGCCAACGCGCGCCACCTCACGCCCGCCGACCTGCCGAGCCTCGGCCCGATCACGCGCGTGAGCATCGACGTCTCGTTCATCTCGCTGAAGCACATCTTCCCCGTGCTGCCGGCGATCGTCGCGCCGGGCGCCGACGTCGTCGCGCTGGTGAAGCCGCAGTTCGAGGCCGGGCGCAAGGACGTCGGACGCGGCGGCCTCGTGAAGGATCCCGCCGTGCACGAGCGCGTGGTCGCGGAGACGACCGCCGCGGCGGCTGAAGTAGGATTGGAGCGGCTGGCCCTCGTCGGCGTCACCCATTACGGGCGCGCACGGGAACCAGGAATTCCTGATGCACCTGCGATGCGGATCGGCATAGCCGTCAAGCCCGGCCTCACCGAGGCCCGCGACACGCTCGTCGCCCTCGAGCAGTGGCTCGCCGCGCGCGGCGTCGAGGCCTCGTGGTCCGGGGACGCGGCGGCGCTCGTCGCCGGCCCGCGCCACGTCGTCGACGCGCGCGCAACTCCCGCGCGAAGTCGGACGTCATCCTCGTGCTTGGCGGCGACGGCACGCTGCTCGCCACGGCCGAGGCCATCGCGCGGGCCGATCGCGACATCCCGATCCTCGGCGTCAACTTCGGCTCGCTGGGGTTCCTCACCGAGATCACGCGCCCGGAACTCTTCGACGCGCTCGATGCGGTGCTCGACGGCCGCGCGTCGCACGACTCGCGCATGATGCTGCGCGCCACGGTCGCCCGCGCCGTCCGGCCGGAGCCCCGAGCACCGGACGCGCCGGATGCCCTTGGCGTGCACGTCGCCTTGAACGACATCGTCTTCACGCGCACTGCGTTCTCGCGGATGATCGAGCTCGCCGTGTGGGTGGGCGATCAGTTCGTGATGTCGGTGAGGGCCGACGGCCTGATCGTGGCCAGCCCCACGGGCTCCACGGCCTACAACCTCGCCGCGGGCGGCCCCATCGTGCACCCGGCGATGGACGCCCTCGTGCTCACGCCGATCGCCCCGCACACGCTGACCAACCGCCCGATCGTGATCCCCGCTTCGCGCGACGTCCGCGTGCGATCGGCCGGCGCCGAACGCCGGCCACGAGGCGTACGTGACGATCGACGGCCAGACGGGCTTCGGGATGCAGGAGGGCGACGAGGTGACGATCGCGCGGGCGCCCCGTCCGCTGCGCCTGGTTCGCGCCTCGGCACGCAGCTACTTCGAAGTGCTGCGCGAGAAGCTGAAGTGGAACGAACGATGACCGATCGGATCGACTCCGGTGATCGGGTGAACGGATCTAGTGGTTGCGCCTGTCCCTGAAGTACTGAACCTGCCACGTGAAGACGTTCTTGTTGTGCTCGGCGAGCGTGGACGCGAAGACGTGCGTCCCGTCGTTGCGGCTGACGAAGTAGAGATACGGCGCGGCGGCCGGGTGCGCGGCGGCCTCCAGCGAGGCGCGGCCGGGCGCGGCGATGGGGCCCGGCGGCAACCCCGGGTAGCGATACGTGTTGTAGGGCGAGTCGAACTGTAGATCCGCCTTCGACAGGTTGCCGTCGTACTTCCCCGCCAGCTGCAGGGCGTAGATCACCGTGGGGTCCGCCTGCATCCCCATCCTGATCGTCAGGCGGTTGCGATAGACGGCCGCCACGATCGGGCGCTCGCTCGCGCTCGCCGTCTCCTTTTCGACGAGCGACGCGAGGGTCACGGCCTGCCGCACCGTCAGGCCGTCCGGCGGCCGCGGCCGCGCGCAGCGGCGCGTCGAACGCGCGCGTGAACGCCTCCACCATCTGCGCCACCAGCTCCGCGGCGGGCGTGCCGCGCGGCAGCGCGTAGGTGTCGGGAAAGAGATACCCCTCGAGCGTCGCGCGCGTCGGGATCGAGGTCGTGAATCAACGCCGCGTTGCGGGCGGCGGCGGCGAAGTCCCGCGCGGCGCCGAACCCGCGCTCCTCGAACACCGCCGCCATCTCGGCGATCGTCAGCCCTTCCCGGAAGGTGATCAGGCGCTTGTAGACGTCGCCGCGCGCAAGCTTCTCCACCACCGCGACGGCGCTCATCGGCCGATCGAACCGGTACTCGCCCGCCTTCAGCTGCCGCGCCCGTCCGCTCAGCATCACCGCGGCGCGGAACGTCAGCGTGTCGCGCACCACGCCCGCGTCCACGAGCCGCTGGCCGATGCGAGCGGGCCCGTGCCGGGCGCGATGTCCACGAATTGCTCCGCCCCGCTGAATCCCTGGTAGGGCTCCTGCGTGCGCGAGTAGACGACCCAGGCGCCGGCGCCGACGGCGGCCGCAATCACGACGAGCAGCAGACAGCGAGCCGCACCAGCCAGCGCATCATGCGTCGGGTCGCTCCCGACGACGGGCCTGGGCCGGCCATCGAGGTAGTCCTGCAGGATGATCGACGCCGCCACCGCGTCGATGTGCTTCTTGCGCTTCCGCCAGTCGGGCTCGCGCTCGGCCAGCCGCGCCTCCGCCTCGTGGCTCGACAGGCGCTCGTCCTGCAGCACCACCGGCACGGCGACCCGCGCCTCGAGGGCGCGCGCGAACGTCTCGACATGGGCGGTCTGATGCGTGGGGCTGCCGTCGAGGCGCCGCGGCCAGCCCACGACGACGGCCTCGAGCCCGTCATCGGAGGCGGCCAGGACGGCAATCTCGGCCACGACGAGGCGGAGCGTCTCGGCGTCGGAAGGCGGGCGCTGCAGCAGGCGCCACGGTGACGCCAGCGTAGCGGTGGCGTCGCTCAGCGCCAGGCCGATGCGACGCGCGCCATAGTCGATGCCCAATACGCGCACGCGTCAGTATAATTCGCTGCATCGTGTCGCGATTCCTCGCCGCTCTGGCGCTCGCAGGTCTGGCGTGGTCGTGCGGCGCCCCCGCGCCTCCCGAGCGGTTCCAGCAAAAGCTCGTCATCCTGGGCTTCGACGGCATGGACCCGGAACTCACCGAACGGTGGATCCAGGCCGGCAAGCTGCCCAACCTCGCCAAGCTGGCCGCGCAGGGCGGGCTCCATCGTCTCGAGACGACGCATTCGCCGGAGTCCCCGACCGCGTGGGCCTCGTTCGCGACGGGCGCCAACGCGGGCAAGCACAACATCTACGATTTTCTCGTGCGCGATCCGAAGACCTACCTGCCCGATCTCGCGATGGTGGCGCGCGAGCCGCCGCGGTTCCTCTTCAACTACTTCCCGATCGCGCGGCCGCGCCTGACGTCGACGCGCGGCGGCACTTCCTTCTGGATGACGGCGGGCCAGGCCGGCGTGCGCTCCAGCATCCTCACCGTCCCCGTGACGTTCCCCCCGGAAACGGTGCCGAACGGCGAGCTGCTCGCGGGCCTGCCCCTCCCGGACATCCGCGGGACGATGGGCACGTTCTACTACTTCGCGACGGACCTGAGCCGCTACGAGGAAGGCAACACCGAGTTTGGCGGCATCCTGCGCCGGCTCGTCTTCGACCGCAACGTCGCCAAGGCCGACATCATCGGGCCACCGAACCCGATCGTCCGGCAGCAGCAGCGCGAGCTGCGCGCCCACACGCCGCTTACCGACGCCGACAACGAACGGCTCAGCGCGCTGGCGGCCGACGAAGAACTGCGGATGCCGATTGCGATCACGTGGAACCGCGAGGCCCGCACGGCCAACATCGAGATCGCGGGCCAGTCGGTGCACCTGGCCGAGCGCCAGTGGAGCAAGTGGATCAATCTCGACTTCTCGGCCAATGCGCTGGTGCGCATCCACGGCATGGCGCAGTTGATGTTGATCAAGGCCGGCACGGACCTGCAGCTCTACGTCTCGCCGATCAACTGGCACCCGGCCAACCCGCCCGCGCCGATGTCCGCCCCCGAGTCGCTGGCGCGCGAGCTGTTCGACCGGATCGGCCCCTATCGCACGCTGGGGTGGCCCGAGGCCACGTGGCCCCTCAACGAGGAGCGAATCGACGAGCAGACGTTCATGGACGACCTCGACAAGGCGTTCAACGATCGCGCCACCACGATCCTCAACCGGATCGACTCGCGGCGATGGGACCTCCTCGTGGGCGTGATCGAGACCACCGATCGCGTCCAGCACATGATGTGGCGCTACATCGATCCGGACCACCCGCTCTACGACGCCAGCGCCGCGGCGCGCTGGGGCGGGTCCATCCAGCGCATCTACGCAGAAGGCCGACGAGTTCGTCGGGCAGGTCATGCAGCGCCTCGCGCCGGGCACCGCGCTGATGGTGGTGTCGGATCACGGCTTCCACTCGTTCCGCTACGGCGTCAACCTCAACACCTGGCTCGTCTCGAAGGGCTACATGGCGCTGCAGGGCCCGCGCCCTGGCGACAAGAAGCTCGACGACCTCTTCGGCGGCGGGGGCACGTTCTGGGACAACGTCGACTGGTCGAAGACCCGCGCGTACGCGATGGGGCTCGGCCAGATCTACATCAACCTGCAGGGTCGCGAGGGACACGGCACGGTGGCGGCCGGGGCCGAATACGACGCGCTGCTCGACGCCCTGGTCCGTGACCTCAAGGGCTTCACCGACCCGCGGACCGGACGGCCGGTGGTGCGCAACGTCTACAAGCGCGGCGACATCTACGCCGGGCCGTTCTTCGATGCGGCCGCGGATCTGCAGGTGGGGCTCGAGGAGGGATACCGCACGTCGTGGCAAACGGCGCTCGGCGGCGCGCCTCCGCAACTGATCGAACCGAACCTCAAGAAGTGGAGCGGCGATCACGGCTCGTTCGACTATCAGACGACGGCCGGCGTGCTGATCTCGAGCGTCAAGCCGTCGTCCGGGACGACGCGCATCATCGACATCGCGCCGACGGTGCTGAAGTTCTTCGGGTTGAACATTCCGAAAGACATCGATGGCACACCGCTCTTCTAGGTCCGTCGCGGCCGCGATGTGCATGGCGCTCCTCCTCGCAGGAGGTCCGGCTAAAGCCGGACACTACAGCCACGTGGAGTCCGGCTTTAGCCGGACACCAGGCCTGTGGAGTCCGGCTTTAGCCGGACGCGAGCAGCCTACGTGGAGCCCGGCTTTAGCCGGACCGCAGGCCCAGGCGCCCGCCGATGAGGCCCGCGCGCTCGCGGCGCGCGCCGGCGAGCGCATCCGCGCCTTGCAGCTCGAGGCCGATCGCCTCGCGGCCCAGGCGCGCACCGTCTTCGGCGACCTGCGCGCTCTCGAGGTCCAGCGTGAACTCAAGCAACAGGAACTCGCGCGCGCCGACGCCGAAGTGATGGAAGTCACCGCGGCGCTGCGACGCGGGGGCCGCGCGCCTGGCGGCGCTCGAGGCCGCGCGCATCGCCGAAACGCCAGGCGTCGCCAACCGGCTGGTGGAACTCTATAAGCGCGGGCGCGGCGGCTACGTGCCACTGCTGCTCGCCTCCAGCGACGTCCGCGCCTTCGGGCGCATGAGCCGGGGCGTGGCCGCGGTGGCCGAACTCGACCGCGTGCGCATGGAAACCCGCCGCCGCACGCTGGCCGCCGAACGCGCCGCGGTGGCCGAACTCGATCGCCAACGCGCGTCGGTGACGGCGTCGCAAAAAGCCGCGGCCCGCGCCCGCGCCGCCCTCGATGCGGCCGTGGCCGCGCGCAACCGCCGCATCGACGACCTCGACCGGCAGCGGGACCTCGCGGCCCAGTACGTCGGGGAGCTGCAGATCGCGCAGGACCAGTTGCAGCGGACCCTCGCCGCCGTCGACACCGGGACGGCGCTGCCTGCCCTGCCGATCGGCCCCTTCCGCGGCGATCTCGAGTGGCCGGTCGACCGGCCCGGTGGTGGCGGGATTCGGCCGCGCGCCCGCCAGCCGTTTCGGCACCACCATCGTCCGCAACGGCATCGAGGTCGCAGCCGACGAGGGCACGCCGGCGCATGCCATCCATGAAGGGACGGTGGCCTACGCGGCGCCCTTCACGGGATTCGGCACGCTCGTCATCGTCGACCACGGCGGCGGCGCGTTCTCGTTGTATGGCCATCTCGCCGAGGCGGCGGTGACGCCGGGCGCGCGCGTGCGGCGCGGGGACGTGGTCGGCCAGGTGGGCCTGGCGCCGGCGGGTGACGCCACGCTCTATTTCGAGTTGCGCATCGACGGCCGCCCGGTCGATCCCCTACAATGGCTCAGGAGATCTCGATGAAAACTCGCGGCCGTATCCTCGTGCTGGCGGTGTCGCTCCCCATCATTGCCTATGCCGTTCTCGGCGGCTTCATGGGCAAGGCGATGGCGAAGGAGGACAGCTACCAGTACCTCCGCATCTTCGAGGATGTGGTCACGCTCATCGTGAACAACTACGTCGAGGAAATCAACGTCGACAAGGTGATGCATGGCGCCATGCACGGCCTGGCCGACGGCCTCGATCCCGATTCCGCCTACCTCGACACCGACCAGGTCAAGGCGTACGAGAAGAACGACACGGGCGGCACCGCGCAGACCGGCCTCGAACTGACGCGCCAGTACCTACCTCCGCGTGATCGCGGCGCGCGACGGCTCGCCCGCCGCGCATGCCGGCCTGATGCCCGGCGACTACATCCGCGCCATCGACGGCCAGTCCACGCGCGACACCACGGTGTTCGAAGGCCAGCGCCTGCTGCACGGCAAGGCCGGCACGAAGGTGCGCCTCACCGTGCTGCGCGGCAACGCCGCCGAACCGCACGACGTGGAACTGCTCCGCGAGGAGCTGCCCGCCCTCGCCGTGACGTCGCGCATCGCGGCGCCCGGCACCGGCTACCTGCGCGTGGCCGAGTTCCAGAAGGCCACGACCGACCAGATCAAGAGCGAGATCGACTCGCTGTCGAAGGCGGGCGCGACGCGCCTGGTCATCGACCTGCGCGGCACCGCCTTCGGCGACACCGACTCCGGCCTCGCGGCCGCGCGGCTGTTCGTGAAGAGCGGCGTGCTGGCGTACCGCCAGGACCGCGGCAAGGAAAAGGAAGCCGTGTCGGCCGCCAGCGGCGACGGCGCCGTCACCCTGCCGGTGGCGATCCTCACCGACAACGGCACGTCGGGCGCGGCCGAAGTGTTCGCCGCGGCCCTCGCCGGCAACAAGCGCGCGACACTCGTCGGCGAGCGCACCCTCGGGCGCGCGGCGCGGCAGAAGCTCGTGCGCCTGCCCGACGGCGCGGGCCTGATCCTCACCCACCTGATCTACCTCGGGCCCGGCGGCACGGCCATTCACGAAAAGGGCCTCACGCCGGACGTCGCGGTGGAACAGCCCGACGTCGACTTCGGCAGCGCGCCGGCGGCGAAAGACGCCACGCTCGACAAGGCCATCGAGACGCTCACGCAGAAAGCGGCGGCCTAGGATGAACAAGACGGACGTCATCACGAAGATTGCCAGGGAGACCGGCGCCACCAAGACCCTGGCCGCCAAGGCCGTGGAGACGCTGCTGTCGGCCGTCACCCGGGCACTCAAGAAGGGCGACAGCGTCACGTTCGTCGGCTTTGGCTCCTTCAAGACGTCCGTGCGCAAGGCCCGCATGGCGAGGAACCCCCAGACCGGGGCCCCGCTCAAGATCAAGAAGCGCAAAGCGGTGCGCTTCGTCGCCGGAAAGGCGCTCAAGAGCGCCGTAAATTAAGCCGAATCCGGCCGCACCTGCTATACTTAAGGTTTGCCGACCCTGTCATGTCGGCAGCAAGGCCATAGGCGCGTAGCTCAGTTGGTTAGAGCGCCTCCCTGACACGGAGGAGGTCAGTGGTTCGAATCTACCCGCGCCTACCATTCGACTCCGCCGCGAAGCGGCGAGTCGAATGCCCTGAGCGAGCCACAGGCTCAGGGCGAGTCGAAGGGCCCCGCGGCGTCGCTCATGGCTAGCCATTGGGGCTCCGCAGCAACACACCGATGATTACAGTCACACTCCCGGACGGCTCGACAAGACAGGTCGACCCCGGCGCGCCCGTCAAATCCGTCGCCGAAGCCATCTCGCCGCGCCTGGCGGATGCCGCGCTCGCGGCGTTCGTGAACGACCAGATGGTCGACCTCACCTACCCGCTCACGGCGGACGCGACGGTCCGCATCGTGACCAACAAGAGCCCCGAGGCGCTGGAGCTCTATCGCCACTCGACGGCCCACCTGCTGGCGGCGGCCGTCACGGCGCTCTTACCCGGCGTGCAGTGCGGCATCGGCCCGCCCATCGACGAGGGCTTCTTCTACGACTTCGTCGTCGAGCGCCCCTTCGTGCCCGAGGACCTCGAGGCCATCGAAGCGAAGATGAAGGAGATGGCGTCGCAGGATCTCCGCTACGAGCGCCAGATGTGGCCGCGCCAGGAAGCCATCGACTTCTTCAAGCAGCGCGGCGAGCCGCTCAAGGTCCAGCTCATCGAGGAGAAGACCGACGGCCAGCCCCTCGTCTCGGTCTACACGATCAAGGACAACGACACGTTCCTCGATTTCTGCGTGGGCCCGCACGTCCCGTCCACGGGCAAGCTCAAGGCCTTCAAGCTGACGACGACGTCGAACGCCTACTGGAAGGGCGACGCCAAGAACCAGCCGATGCAGCGCGTGTACGGCACGGCGTTCTTCTCGCAGAAGGAACTCGACGAGCACGTCCAGCGCCTCGAAGAAGCCAAGAAGCGCGACCACCGCAAGGTGGGCAAGGAACTCGGGCTCTTCACGTTCCATCCCTGGGCGCCGGGCGCGGGCTTCTGGCTCGGCAAGGGCACCACGCTCTACAACACGCTCGCCGACTACATGCGCGGACGGCTCTTCCCCGCCGGCTACGACGAGGTCAAGACGCCGATCGTCTACAACAAGGCGCTGTGGGAGCAGTCGGGCCACTGGTCGCACTACCGCGAGAACATGTTCCTCGTGCAGTCGGCCGACGGCGAGGAGATGGGGCTCAAGGCGATGAACTGCCCCGGCCACTACCTCCTCTTCTCGAGCGAGAGGCACAGCTACAAGGAAATGCCGATCCGCTTCCACGAGCAGACGCCGCTGCACCGCAACGAGGCGTCGGGCGTGCTCGGCGGGCTGACGCGCGTGCGCCAGTTCTCGCAGGACGACGCGCACTGCTTCGTGATGGAGTCGCAGATCGCCAGCGAGGTCGAGGCGCTGCTGCGCCTCATCCAGGGCATCTACGGCGATTTCGGCCTGAGCTACACGGCGAAGCTGTCGACGCGGCCCGAGAAGTTCATCGGCGAGGTCGCCACGTGGGACCACGCCGAGAGCTCGCTGAAGCAGGCGCTCGAGAAGGCCGGACAGGCCTACACGATCAACGCGGGCGACGGCGCGTTCTACGGGCCGAAGATCGACTTCGACATCACCGACGCGATCGGCCGGAAGTGGCAGTGCGGCACCATCCAGCTCGACTACGTCGCCCCGGAGCGCTTCGACCTGAAGTACATCGGCGCCGACAACGCCGAGCACCGGCCGGTGGTCATCCACCGCGCCATCTTCGGCAGTTTCGAGCGGTTCATCGCCATCCTGATCGAGCACTTCGCCGGGGCGTTCCCCCTGTGGCTGGCGCCCGTGCAGGTCATCGTCCTGCCCATCGCCGACCGGCACCTGGACTACGCCCGGGAGGTCGAGACGGCCCTGAAGGCGGCCGGGCTCAAGGCGGTGGTCGACGACCGGCAGGAAAAGGTCAATTACAAGATTCGTGAAGCCCAGCTGCAGAAAGTGCCCTATATGCTGGTCGTTGGGGACCGGGAGGCCGCCGATCGGGCGGTGGCGGTCCGCAGCCAGCGAAAAGGCGACCTGGGCGCCCGTCCGCTGGACCAGTTCGTGACCGACGCGCTTGCCGAGGTCCGGTCTAAAGCGTTATCCTAGTAATCTTTGTCGCTGGAGGATTCCTATCGCCTTCGATCGTTCTCGCCCGACCCGTCGTGATGACCGGCTCCGCATCAATGAGCGGATCCGCGTCCGTGAAATCCGCGTCATCGACGATGCGGGGCAGCAGCTGGGCATCATGCCGCCGCCCCAGGCCCTCATCCTGGCCCGTCAGAAGGGTCTCGACCTGGTGGAGATCTCGCCGACGGCCGTGCCGCCGGTCTGCCGGATCATGGACTACGGCAAGTACCAGTACCAGGAGCAGAAGCGGGCGCGCGAGGCCAAGAAGCACCAGAAGGTGATCGAGGTCAAGGAAATCAAGTTCCGTCCGAAGGTGGACGAGCACGATTACCAGTTCAAGAAGAACCACATCGAGCGGTTCCTCGAGGACGGCGACAAGGTGAAGGCGACGATTTTCTTCCGTGGGCGCGAGATGGCGCACCCGGAAATCGGCCACCGCATCCTGATGCGCCTCATCGAGGACCTGGCCGACGTGGCGATGGCGGAAACCATGCCGCGCCAGGAAGGCAACCAGATGCACACCATCCTGACGGGCAAGAAGGGCGGCAGCCGAAGGCGGCGCCGCAAGACCGAAGACCGAGGAAGTTTCGAATGGCTAAGAAGGCGAAGAAGCAGAAACTCAAGACCCACCGCGGCGCCGCGAAGCGGTTCAAGAAGACCGCCACGGGCAAGATCACGCGGGCCTCGGCGTTCAAGCGTCACATCCTCACCAGCAAGACCACCAAGCGGAAGCGCCACATGCGCGGCACGAAGGTGGTCACGCCGGGCGACGCGCGCAAGATCGAGCTGATGCTGCCGTACAAGTGAGGCCTGGGTCTTGAGGCGTGGGTCTTGAGGATCTCCCAGGACCCAAGCCTCAGGACGCAAGCCGTTCTTCGGCGCGTCGCAGCCCGCGGTATTGGGGCATTTCTGCTGCGACATTTGCAGCGCCCGTCGGAACAGGGTGTTCCGGCTCAAGTCCAGCTTACGCTGGCCCCCAATCGCGTTTGGAGCAGTCATGCCTCGCGTCAAGCGTGGAACAGTCCGGCGTCAGAAGCGCAAGAAGCTTTCGAAGCTCACCAAGGGCTACTTCCAGAACAAGAGCAAGCTCTACAAGTTCATGAAAGAGGCCGCCGAAAAGGCGGGCGTCTACGCGTACGTCGGCCGCAAGCGGAAGAAGCGCGACTACCGCAGCCTCTGGATCATGCGCATCAACGCCGCCGCGCGCGAGCACGGCGTCTCCTACAGCGTGTTCATGCGCGGGCTGAAGATGGCCGGCATCGAGCTCGATCGCAAGAGCCTGGCCGAACTGGCCGCTCGCGAGCCGGCGGCGTTTGCCAAGATCGCCGAGAAAGCCAAGGCCGCAATACCCGCATAGGCCGGCCATGGCCTCTGCCCCCATCGATTCCACCATCGGACCAGATCGCGCGCGGGAGCTGCTTCCGCGCCGAGCTGGCCGAGGTGCGACGGACGCGGAGCTGCAGGCCCTGCGCACGCGCTGGGTCGGGCCGCAAGGGCAGCTGGGTGGCCGCGTTCATGGACGCGCTCGCCACGGCGACGCCCGACGGTCAAGCGCACGCTCGGCCAGCGGCGCCAACGAGCTCAAGAAGGACGTCGAGGCCGCCCTCGCCGAGCGCGAGGCGGCGCTCGCCGCGACGAAGCGGCCCGGCCACGCCGTGGACGTCACCCTGCCGGGCCGCGTGCCCGCGCTCGGGATTCCGGCATCCGCTCAGCCTGATCCGCGACGAGGTCGGCGCCATCTTCACGCGCCTCGGCTACCAGGTGCTCGAGGGCCGCGAGATCGAGGACGACTACCACAACTTCGAAGCGCTCAACATGCCGGAGGAGCATCCGGCGCGCGACATGCAGGACACGCTGTACCTGCAGGTGCCCTGGTTCCAGCCGGTGCAACAGGTTCAACAGGTTCACAGCCGGCTCGCGGCGCGCCGCGGCGCCGCAGCCGCTGACGCTGCTGCGCACGCACACGTCGGCCATGCAGATCCGCCACATGGAGCAGCACGATCCGCCCGTGCGCCTCGTGGCCATCGGCCCGGTGTATCGCCGCGACAACCTGGACCTCACGCACACGCCGATGTTCCACCAGGTCGAAGGCCTCGTCGTGGGCAAGGGCATCACGCTCGCCGATCTCAAGGGCACGCTGACGTCGATGGCCGCAGCGCTCTTCGGCGAGGGCACCGCGGTGCGGTTCCGCCCGAGCTTCTTCCCGTACACCGAGCCGAGCGCCGAAGTCGACATCCAGTGCATCCGCTGCAAGGGCGCCGGGCTGCCCGATGTGCAAGCGCACCGGCTGGCTCGAGATCCTCGGCAGCGGCATGGTGCACCCGGCCGTGTTCGAGGCCGTGGGCTACGACCCGGACGAGGTCACCGGCTTCGCCTTCGGCATGGGCGTCGAGCGCGTGGCGCTGCTCAAGTGGGGCGTCGAGGACATCCGCCTCTTCTACGAGAACGACCTGCGCTTCCTGGAGCAGTTCGGGCTATGAAGGTCCTCCTGTCGTGGATGCGTGAGTTCGTCGACGTCGACGGAGTCGGCCGAGGACATCGGCCGCCGGCTGTCGGTGCGCGGCCTCGCGCTCGAAGGCCTCGAAGCCGTCACGGCGACGACGCCGTGATGGACTTCGACGTCACGGCGAACCGGCCCGACTGCCTGTCGATGGTCGGCATCGCGCGCGAGATTGCGACGGCGTACGGCGTGCCGCTGAAACCGAGCCGGGTCGAGTGCCTGCCGAGGCGCCGCCGAGAATAGACCGCGATCGATGCCGCGACTTCCCCATCACCATCGACGAGCCGGAACTCTGCGCGCGCTACATCGGCGCGGTCGCGGACGTCACCGTGGGGCCGTCGCCGGAGTGGATGCAGTCGCGCCTCACCGCGTGCGGCGTCCGCCCGATCAGCAACATCGTCGACATCACCAACTACGTGCTGCTCGAGCTCGGGCAGCCGATGCACGCGTTCGACTACCACCGCGCTGGCGGGTCCCGCGATCGTGGTGCGGCGCGCGCGGGCCGGGCGAGCCGATCAGGACGCTCGACGGCAAGATGCGCACGCTCACCGCCGACATGCTCGTGATCGCCGACGCCGAGCGCGCGGCGGCCATCGGCGGCGTCATGGGCGGCGCCGATTCGGAAGTCTCCGACGACACGACGCGCATCGTCTTCGAGGCGGCGTGGTTCAAGCCCTCGTCCGTGCGCGCGACCGCCAAGCGCGCTGGGCCTGCGCACCGAGGCGTCGATGCGCTTCGAACGCGGCGCCGACCCGACGGCCCCGGCCCGCGGCATGGCGCGCGCGCTGCGAACTGCTGGAGCAGATCGAGCGCCGGCACGCGCCGACGGGCACCATCCATCGACGTGTATCCGCGGCCGCACGCGCGCCGCGCACGTGCGGCTCGCGCGCCGCGAAGATCGGCGGCCTGCTGGGCATGGACGTGCCGGACACGGCGACGGTGCGCATCCTCACCTCGCTGGGCTTCACGGCCACGCCCCTGTCCGATGCGCCCCACGAAGGCGCGCCCTTCGAGTACGACGGCTGGCTCGTGACGGTCCCGCCGTGGCGCGTCGACATCCACCGCCCCGTCGACCTCATCGAGGAGGTCGGGCCGGCACCACGGCTTCGAGCACCTGCCGACCACCTTCCCCGGCGTGCAGCAGGCGCCGGCCGCCGTCCGACCCGCGCATCGCGCGCGACCGCCGCGTGCGGCACGCCGCTGCTCGGCATGGGCTTCTCCGAGGCGATCATCTTCGCGTTCATCGAGGAGGTCGCCGCCGCGCCGTTCCTCGCTCCCTCGACCGCGCTCGGACAAGGGCCAGGCGCCGGTGGCGCTCGATGAACCCGCTGTCGGAGAAGTTCGCGGTGATGCGTCCGAGCCTCCTGCCCGGCTCTCATCGACGCCGTCAGCCACAATCGCCGCCACGGCCGACGCGACGTGCGCCTCTTCGAGATCGGCACGCGCTTCTCGCCGCGCGGCGAAACGCGCGGCGCGGCAATCGCGTGGACCGGACTCGCCACGCCCGATCACTGGAGCGGCGGCCGGCGCGCGGTGGACTTCTTCGACGTGAAGGGCGTGCTCGAGCAAATCGCGGCGCTGGCCTCCGTCACGCCGGCGTTCACCGAGATCGACGCGCCGTACCTGGTGCCGGGCCGCGCCGCCGCGATGACCGTGAACGGCCGCGCCGTCGGCGTCTTCGGGCAGCTCGGCCGCGGACCTCGCCGACCGCGCGCGACCTGCCGGACGGCGACGCCGTGTACCTCGCCGAAGTCGACCTGGACGCGCTCACGGCGCTGGCCCCGGCGGACGCGCTGCGCGCGACGCCGCTGCCGAAGCACCCGTCGGTCGTGCGCGACATCTCGATTCTCATCGACGATGCCTTGTCTGCCGCGACGGTTCGTGGCACCATTCGTTCGGCCGCGCCGGCGACGCTCGTGCATGCGCGCGAGTTCGATCGCTACCAGGGCAAGGGCGTGCCCGACGGCAAGGTGAGCCTCTCGCTGCGCCTGACCTTCCAGGCGCCCGACCGGACGCTCACCGACGAAGACGTCCAGGCCGGCATGCAGGGCATCATCGCGGCACTGATCAAAGAGTTGAACGCAGTTCAGAGGTAATGGATGGCAACGAAGACTAGCGCGGGACTCGAGCCGATCGACCGGCTCGAAGAGAAGATCAAGCTGCTCGTGAACACGATCGTCCGGCTCAAGGGCGACCAGACGCGGGTGACGGACGAGAATGCCCGGCTCCAGAAGGAAGTGGAGCCCTCAAGGCGCGCATCGGCGAGGCCGAGACCGCGTCGGCGGAAGTGTCGACCCTGCGCGAAGAACGCGACCTCATCCGCACGCGCGTGGCGGAGATGCTGACGCAGCTCGACGGCCTGAACCTCTGAGCCGGCCCTTATGACCGAGCCCCGCGTCGTCCACGTCGAAGTCCACGGGCAGACGTACCCGATCCGCACGACGCTCGACCCGACCTACGTCCACGACCTGGCGGCGTTTGTCGAGCAGCGGATGCAGTTGGCGGCGGAGACCTCGCCGTCGAGCGACGCCGTCGGGCTGGCGGTGCTCGCCGCGCTGAACATCACCGACGAGTACTTCCGCGCGCGGTCGTCCCTCGCCACCGACAACGGCGAAATCGCCGCCCGCGCCGAAGCCCTCGAGCGCATCGTCGATCAGGCCCTCGCGCTCGCCGAGTAGGGCCGTCGACCAATACCTTTACTTGACCCAGTAGGCCCCTGCGCCTAAGATCCAGACAGTTCCTGCTTTGCTCGTGATGGTTTTCGGAGGCTTGTCTGAGCCGATGTTTTAACCCAAGCGAGTTGCGAAGCCACGTGGTGTGCACGCCTCCGCTGAGAGGAAGCCTAAAGCGTGGTTACTACAGCGACTCCACCTGCTAATGCAGGTTCAGCAATCCTCCCCACACGGCAAAGCGGGACCCTTTTGACACTCCAGACGGTTACGGACCTGGGCGAACACGCCCTCCTGGCGCGGCTCCTGGCGCGCCTGCCCAGGCCCTCGGCGAACGTTCTGATCGGGCCTGGTGACGATGCGGCGATCGTCGCGCCGCAGCGTAACGAGCGCCTCGTGCTGACGACCGACGCGATGCGTGGAGGGGGTGCACTTTTCCCGGCAATTCTCCACGCCCGCCGACATCGGCTACAAGGCGCTCGCGGTCAACCTGAGCGATCTCGCCGCCATGGGCGCGGCGCCCCGCTGGGCGCTCGTCTCCCTGGTGCTGCCGGGCTCGTGGCTCGTGGCCGACGTCGAGGCGCTCGTCGATGGCTATGTCGGGCTGGCCCAGGCCCTCGGCGTGGCCATTGTCGGCGGCAACGTGACGCGCACCGACGGCCCGCTCGTGATCGACATCACGGCGGCCGGCGAGGTGCGCCCGCGGCGGTGGCTGACGCGCGGCGGGGCGCACGCGGGCGACGGTATCTACGTGAGCGGCACGATCGGCGCGGCGGCCGCGGGGCTCGAGATGTTGCGGGATCAGTCGGGAGTCGGGAGTCGGGAGTCGGGAGTCGGACCGCGGTGACGCGACGTGCATCGCGCGGCACGTGCGGCCCGAGCCTCGTGTGCGGCTCGGCCTCGCGATGGCGCGCGGACGCGCCGCGCGGGCGGCGATGGACTTGAGCGACGGACTGGCCGATGCCCTCACGCAAGTGGCCGCGGCCAGCGGCTGCGGCGTGCGGATCGACGCGGCCTCGCTGCCGATCGAGCCGGGCGCGGCCGCGTGGTGGCGCGCGCGCGACGCCGATCCCGTGAGCCGCGCGCTCACCGGCGGCGACGACTACGAACTGCTGTTTGCCGTGCCCAAGCGCGGGGGCGGACGGTTGCGGGCCGCGCGGCGGCACGCGGCGGAGCCCGCGCTGACGAAGATCGGCGAGTTCACGAAGCACGCGGGCGACCTCGTGGTCGAGCGCGACGGCGTGGCCGAGCCGTTGCCGGCCGGGTTCGAACACTTTCGATAATGCGCATTGCGGAATCCTACTGGCGCAAGGCGCTCGCGACACTCGTCGTCGCCGTGGGATTCGTGTTCTTCTACGAATCGACGGCGCGCGACTCGCGGTACGCCGCGCGCGACGCGACGCTGTCGGAGACGACCGGGCTGCCGCAACCGGGCGCGCGGATGCTGTTCACCGCGACGGCGTACTGCAAGGGCGAGACGACCGCCTCCGGCGTGGTGGTGCGCACGGGCGTCGCCGCCGCGGACCCGGGGTTGCTGCCCGTGGGCACCGTGGTGCGCGTTGACATGCCGAACCCGCGCTACAGCGGCATCTGGACGGTGATGGACACCGGCCCCGCAGTGCAGGGACGCACCGTCGACCTCTACCTCTGGAGCTGCAAGGAGGCCCAGGAGTTCGGGCGCCGTCCCGTGAGGCTGACGGTCCTGCGCCTCGGGTGGAATCCGCAGAACAGCGTGCCGGGACTGGTCGACTCGCTCTTCCGCAAACGGGAGAAGGATGCCAGCCGGCCCGCGCCGCCGCCACCGGTCGCGCCCGCGGCGCCCGTCGCGGACGAGCGTCCGCCAAATCCGAAATTCCCCTGACAATTTTTGAACTTTGCATTTTGAACTTTGAACTTCGCAAAGAACCAGTGAGACTTGTGCCTATGCGTATTCGTGCGGGACGTCTGTGCGTCGTGGCGGGACTGGTGGCGATGGGCCTCGTCGGATTGGCGCGCGATGCCGCGGCGCAGTACAAGCCCGCCGTCGAAGCCCGTCGTCGGCGAGGATTACCACATCGAGTTCTCCTATGGCTGGTGGGATGCCGAGCCCGTCGCTCGTCATCAATTCCTCGTCCATCGGCATCCCCGGCGAAGACGTCGACCTGATCAAGGACCTCGGCGTCGAGCAGAAGAAACTCGGCAAGCTGGACCTGGTCTTGCGCCCGGCCAAGAAGCACCGGTTCCGCTTCGAGCGCCTGCCGATCAAGTACGAGGCCGACACGGTCATCCAGCGGTCGTTCGTGTTCAACGGCCAGCGCTATAACATCGGCCTGCCGATCCAGACGACCGCCTCGTTCGACACCTACCGGTTCGGCTACGAGTACGACTTCCTCTACCTGAAGCGCGGGTTTCTCGGGGCGCTGTTCGACCTGAAATACACCGAACGTCAACGTGGAGCTCAACAGCCCGATTGGGGCGGAGTTCACGAGCGCGGTCGCGCCGATTCCCACCATCGGCGTGGTGGGACGCGCCTATCCGATGCGCAACCTGGCGGTGGGAGGCGAAGTGTCGTTCTTCCGCGTGCCCGACCAGCTGAGCGATCGCTACGACGGCGGCTACACCGACTACGACTTCTACGCGACGGCCAACTTCAACGCGCACACGGGCGCCCAGGTGGGCTACCGATCGATCGACGCGTTCTATACCCTGGACCGCGACAACGGCGCGCTGAAGTTCAAGGGCCTCTACTTTTCCGGCATCGTCCGCTACTGACCTAGCGGACCTCGACCCAGACGCCGAGGCGACGGGCGTCCAGGTTCTTCGGGTCGTGGTCCATCGGCCGGAAGCCGGCGCCGGACTTGAGCGTCACCACCCACGCCTCTTTCCCAGGCGGCAGCGCCGGAACGTCACGCTGGTCCGCGTCTGCGGTTCGATCGCGACGTGCGTCGCCCACGACCCGGCAGATAGATCCACCGTGGTCGCCACCGGGCCGGTTCGCAACCAGATGGTCGGGGGCTGGCTCAGTTGGTCGGCGTCGATGACCATCGACGAGTCGGCCTCTGCCCGCGTCCAGAACCCACCGGGTTCCACCCACACGTGCTCATCGAGGTAGAAGACGCGCGCGGCGCCGTACCTCGCCGCGCGAAGCGCCCACTGGCCCGGCGCCGACGCGGCCGGACGCAACGCCTTGACGCGAAGGCGCACCTGCCCGGCCGAGGCCTTGACCTCGCCGTCGCCACGCAGGTTGAGCGTGCGGACGGGCACCGGGAGCGTGAGCGTCACGCCGCTGAATCCCGCGCGCCGCCCCTCGAGCCGCCAGCGATCGATAGCCTCTTCGGTCTTCCCCACCAACGCCACCAGTTCTCCGCTGAGCGCGCCGCCGCCGCCGGTGACGATGTCGAACTCGGCGGCGGGCAACCACGACACGCTGAGCATCAGGGACGACTTCGGGTCTGGCGGCACGCGATCGGTGGAACCCAATTCAATCTGGCGGGCAAACTCCTCGGCCGTGAGCCGCCGGTAACGGGCGCAAGCGCAGCGTCGTGGTCTGCCAGCCCGGCCTCCAATGGTCCAGCAGGTCGACCTCGGCGCGATTCGACGTGAGGCCCGTGATTCCTTCCACGCTCCAGACGGCCGTGATCGCCGCCATCGCGCACACCGCGCCCGCCAGGGCCGTGGCCGTCCAGACCGCCCCGACGCTCGCGCGCGCCGCGCGGGTCGCGAGGCCCCAGGCCGCGGCCGCGAGCGCCAGGCCGGCAACCACCCAGATCGCCGCCTCGATCAGCGCCGTCCCGGTTGCGCCGCGATGGACCGCGGGAAATCCCATGGGCAGATCGACGGTCCGGGACGCCCATTCGAGAAGCAGGTCGAACCCGTCTCGCGCGTTGTACATCAGCGATCCGTAGCTCACCAGCAACCGGGGCAGGATGGCGAGGGCGCTCAGCAGCCACAGCGCCATCGCAAACGCCCGCCATGCCGTCTCGCCGCGCGCGCGCCACCAGCAGGCCATCGGCAAGGCGGCGATCGGCATCAGTGCGGCGATGAAGCGCGCGGGCGCGCTCAAACCGCCCCACCACATCCCATAGGACGACGTGGCAGCGAAGTACGGCATCGTGATGAGCGCGAGCTCGATCAGCAGGCGACGGTGCGTGCGCCAGAGCGTCGCGCACCCCAGGACCGCCACCGCGTAGACCGGGGCGTTGGCGATCAACCCGAACTGCTGATCGATCAGCAGCCCGGTCATGCCCCGTCCCATCAGGGAGACCGCGGTGTTTGTCGCGGCGCCGTACGGCGCCGCGGGATTCGGCGTGCCCCAGAAGTACCAGAAGTAGCCGAACCAGGCTGCGGCCGAGACCGCCGGCACGGCGGCGAAGACGGCGAGCCTGATCCATCGCCGCGGGCCCGCAAGCAGCCGCATGGCGATCACCAGCCCGATGCAGCCGGCGATGACCGCGAACCGCGTGTGAAACCACGGCAGCGCACCGAGCGCTAGGCCAGCGAGCGCCAGCCATCGGTCACTCACGTCGCGACGGGTTTCAAGTCGCACGAGCAGCGCGATTCCGGTGACGACGAGCAGGGCGCCCCCGCCGTCTGGGTAAATCGTGAAGGTGTGAAAGAAGAACGGCACGGTCAGGAACACGGCGGCCCAGCCAAACCACGCGCCCGCCACGCTCTCCGCGAGCAGCCACGCGGTGTGCCACGTGAGCGCCGACGCCAGCGCCGTCCACGCGATCATCGTCGCCACGGCCCCCGGATAGCCGGCAACAGCGAAGGCCGGCAGGACCAGCACCGAGACGCCAGGGGGGTGGATGGGGTAAATCTGGCCGTCGCTGCCACGCTCGATGTAATCGGGCTTGAGGTCGGCTTTGAAGTACGGCGCGGTAGTCACCGCGCTTGTGGTTGTTCTCGATCTTCAGGTCGCCGTCGCTAAGGAGGCTCTGGGTGATGACCAGGTAGTGGGGCTCGTCCCCGCCTGGAATCAGGTCCGCGACCGACCGAAACGCCAGCGTCGAACACACGGCGAGCAACGCGGCGGCCATCCACGGCGCCCGTCGGGGATCGGCGGCCGCGGCGACCACGACTCGTGGCATCAACGCCCATGCGGCCGGCCACGCGATCCCGGCGACCACGGCGCACCAGATGGCCACTTCGATCGGGCCCTGCCAGATCAGAAAGGCGGGCGGCACCTTGCCGGGGAGATACGGCAACCAGACGAGCACGGCGATCGCCAGCGGCCACGCGCGAGCAAGGGACATCCTGCTGATGGCCGCGGCAAGCGCTGCGAGGACGACGCACGCCGCCAGCAGCCACACGGGCGGAAAGGCCACGGCTCGTGCGAGCGTGCCTTCATCGGTGACGGACTGGATGCCGAGCGAGACCCAGGCGGAGGCCCCCGCCATCGCCGCGAGCAGAACGGCGCCAGCCGACGGGCGACGCCTCTCAGGCATGTTCGGCGGGCTTGCGAGCCAGGCACAGGAGCGAGCTGCCGATTGGCATGTCGGCGACGCGCAGGGCGAGCGCTTCGACGGACACGAGCGCGCTCAGCACGGCGTTGACCGGGGCAGGGGGCACCGAGATTTCAAACTCGCCGGGTTGCACCTCGCCACCGGGCGCCGACACGCGTTGCCAGACCCGCACCGGGAGAAGGATAGGCAAGCAGGCTCATGTGCGTGAACGTGAGGCGCTCGATGCGAAACCCCGCGCGTTCGACCAGGGCGCGCGCGCTCGTCGGCGTATAGCGGCGAAACTCCGCGGAGAGCACGGAATGCCGCCCGTGCAGCATCTCGAGGGCGGCCAGGGTCAACAACATGCGGCCTCCGGGCTTGAGCACGCGCCACATCTCGGACAGCGCGGCGCTCTCGACGTCGTCCGGGACGCACTGGAGCACGTCGAAGGAGGTCACGAGATCGAAGGACGCGTCAGGAAACGGGATCGCACCGATACTTGCTTGCGCGACGCGATGGCCATGGGCGTGGGCAAACTCCACGCCGATCCAGGTCAGGTCGAGCCCGAGCGCATCGCCAAACGGCCGGATCATTTCGAGGTTGCTGCCCGTGCCGCAACCGCAATCGAGGATCCGCGGCCGCGCAACGCCGGCCACCGCCGCCGCGAGCGCGGGCCTGACATATTGGCGGAATCCGCGGAACCAGAAATGCGTCTGTTCGGCTTGGTACGTGAGTTCGAGGAGGCGATCCATTCGGGCCAGGTGGGACGGTATGGCCATGCTACCATAGCGGTTCGATGCGCTCCCGAGGAGTCCTCGAGACCGCGGTGGTCGCCCTGGCCGCCCTGATTCTCGCGTCGCTACTGACCTACCCCCTCATCCTCAAGTTCGATCACGCCGGCCGCATCGACAACAACGACGGGCGCTGGAGCGTCTGGGTCGTGTCATGGGTGGCCCACGCCCTGACGACCGATCCGCTGCACGTCTACCACGCCAACATCTTCTACCCGCACGAGGACGCGCTCACCTACTCCGAGGCCAATCTCGGCGGCGGCGCGCTCGCCGTGCCGATGTGGCTGCTCACGAAGAACCCGTATGCCACGCACAACTTCCTCGTGCTGCTTGGGTTCACGTTGTCCGCGGTCGGCGCCTATTACCTGTGCCGCTACCTGACGGGCAGCCGGCACGCGGCGGCCGGTGGCCGGCGTGCTCTACGCCTACTGTCCGTTCGTCTTCGCGCGGACGGCGCACATCCAGCTGCTGCTGATCTTCGGCCTGCCCTTCTGCCTGCTGGCCTTCCACCGGCTTGCCGACCGCACGACGATGGGCCGCGCGATCGCGCTCGGCCTCGCGATCTGGTTCACCGGCATCACCTGCGCCTATTACGGCATCTTCGGGGGCCTCGCCGTTGGCCTCGGGAGCATCGTCTTGTCGATCACGCGCGGGCGCTGGCGCGAATGGCGGTACTGGTCGGGCTTCGCGGTGGCGGCGGCCGTGGCGATCGGCCTCACGATTCCGCTGTTCCTCCCGTACCTGGCGCTGCAGCGCGACACCGGGTTCGCGCGGACGCTCGAAGGCGCGCAAGCCTATTCGGCGAACGCGGGCGCGTGGCTCGCGTCGGCGGCGTGGGCGCACCGGTGGTGGCTCCCGGCGATCCAGGGTTTCAGCGAGGTCCTCTTTCCCGGGATCCTGACGCTCGTGCTCGGCGTGTGGGGCGGTTGGCAGTTGTGGCGGGATGCGCCGGATCGCTGTGAAGAGTCGCCGGAGCCGTGTCCCCGGATCGACCGCGGCGTGGTCATATTCTATGTGCTCACGGCCGTGCTCGCCTTCTGGGTCACGTTCGGCCCGCGAGCCGGCCTGTACACGGTGCTCTATGACACGCTGCCCGTCTTCTCGTTCCTTCGGGCGCCCGGGCGCACGGGCATCGTCGTCACGCTGTGCCTGGTGGTGATGGCGTCGGCCGCGATCGCGCGGTGGGTGCGCGCCAGCCAGCGACCGGGCCTGCTGACGGCCGGCCTGATGCTCCTCGCGGTGGCGGACCTCGCGCAGGTGCCGTATTACCTGCGCGACGCGCAGCCCGTATCGCCCGCCTACGTCGAACTCGCGCGGCTCCCCAGGGCCCCCGTGGCGGTCTTTCCCTACTGGGCACGCCCGATCAGCTTTCACGGACATGCGGACTACATGCTGGCGTCAACCGCGCATTGGCAGCCGCTGATCAACGGCTACAGCGATCACATCCCGCAGGACTTCCGCGACAACGCGGCCATCCTCGGCCATTTCCCTTCACCCGAGGCGTTCGCCGTGCTCGAGCGCCTGGGCGCGCGCTACGTCGTGTTTCACCTCAATTTGTACGCCGGCCCTTCGCGGGACGACATCATCGGCCAACTCGAGCAGTACACGAACTACCTCCGCCCGCTTTCCAAGGAAGGCGACATTTGGCTCTTCGAGATCGTCGGCTGGCCGCGGTAGCGCTGCTCTTCGCCGCGCTCGCCGTGCTGCATTCCTGGCCGCTGGCCCGCGACCCCGGCCATCTCGCCCGCCTCGACAACGATGATGCGGCGCTCAACACGTGGGCGATCACGTGGGTGGCGCATATCCTGCCGCGGGCGCCCCTGCGCCTCTTCGAGGCGCCCATCTTCTATCCGGAGCACGACACGCTGGCCTACTCGGAGCACATGGTCGTGCAATCCGTGATGGGCGCGCCGCTGCTTTGGAGCGGCGCCTCGCCGGTGCTGGTGCACAACCTCCTTTTCATGCTGGGCATGGCCCTGTCGGGCTTCGCGATGTGCCTGCTCACGTGGCACTGGACCGGCAGCCTGGCCGCGGGCATCGTCGGCGGCATGCTCTACGCGTTCAACGCGCACGTGCTCGCCCGATTTGCGCACCTGCAGGCGCAGCACATGGAGTTCCTGCCCCTGATGCTCTACGGCCTGGACCGCGTCCTCGATCGCGGGCGCATGCGTGATGCTTCGCTGCTGGCCGCGGGGTTCGTCCTGCAGTCGTTGTGCTCCAACTACCTGATGATCTTCTGCACGTTCGCGCTCATCGCCGCCGTGGTCGTGCGGCCCTCGACGTGGCTGGCGCGCGGCCGCGGCGGCATCCGCCTGGCGCTCCTCGTCGCGGGCGCGATCGAGCGTCCTGGTGCTGTCGCCTTTCATCGTCCCGTACTACGAGGTCACCCGCGACCAGGGACTCCGCCGGGGCCTGGCCGACGTGGCCCGCTACTCTGCCGGATGGACGGATTACCTTGCCACCGGCGGACGCCTCCATTACTCGCTCTGGAGCCACGCATTCTTCGAGGGACGGACGCCCCTCTTTCCCGGCGTCACGGCCGTGGTGCTCGCGCTGGTCGCCGCTCGCCTCGCGCGAGCGGCAGCACGACCCCCGGGTGCGAATGGTCGTCGCCATCGGCGTCATGGGATTTGCGTTCTCGTTCGGCCCCGCCCTGCCGGGTTATTCGTGGTTGCACACGCACGTGCCGTTGCTGGGCGCCGCAAGGGCGGCGGCGCGCTGGGGCCAGCTGGCGCTCACCGCCGTTGCGATCCTCGCGGCCTACGGCGTCGCCCAACTGCAACGGCGGTGGGCGCACCTCGCGGCGTGGCCGGCCATCGCCATCCTGCTCTGCGGCCTCGTCACGCTCGAGGCCGCACGCGCGCCGGTCGGCTTC
Organism: uncultured Acidobacteriota bacterium; assembly: GCA_963839865.1. Classification (GTDB taxonomy): domain Bacteria; phylum Acidobacteriota; class Vicinamibacteria; order Vicinamibacterales; family UBA2999; genus 12-FULL-67-14b. The sequence continues at coordinate 305,724 of CAWIWS010000022.1, read as the reverse complement.
ACGAGGTTCGAGGGGATTCCGAAGATCTACGACCGGCTGGCCGCCGAACCGCACGTGGTGCTCGCGGAGTTTCCTTTTTATTGGGGCCTGTCGTTCCAGGGCAACGGGCACTACGTGCTGAACAACACCCGCTACCTGCAGCCGCTGCTCAACGGCTACAGCGGGTTCCAACCGGGGACCTACGAAGCCAGGGGCCAGCGGCTCGCGGCGTTCCCGAGCCCATCAGCCATCGCCGAACTACGGCAACTGGGCGTGACGCACGTCACGGTACACGTCAAGGACTACGAGAGGCGCTTCGGCGCGGGCTCGGTGGCTGCCGTCGACGCGGTCGCGGGCCTTGACCTGGTGGCCGAGGAGGACGGCATCAGGCTCTACCGCCTGCATTGAGCGCCAGCCTGGCGAGGCGGCGGCCCGCTTCGAGCAGGGTCTCTTCCTTCTTCGCGTAGCAGAACCGTACCAGGTTCGTGCCCGCGCCTGGCGTGATGTAGAAGCTGCTGCCCGGAATAGTGGCCACGCCCACGTCCGTGATCAGGTACCGCGCGAAGTCCACGTCGCTGGCGAAACCGAACCGGCTGATGTCCGCCATGATGTAGTAGGCGCCGTGCGGTACGCAGCACGAGAAGCCTTGTCGCTCGAGAATCTCCAGCAACATGTCACGCCGCCGCTCATACTCCGCGGCCATCGCCGTGTAGTAGGTCTCGGGGAGGTTGAGCGCCACCACCGAGGCTTCCTGCATGGGCGACGGCGCCGCCACGGTGAGGAAGTCATGGAGCTTGCGGATGCCCGACGAGAGCGTGGGCGGCGCGATGGCCCAGCCGATCCGCCAGCCCGTCACGCTGTAAGTCTTCGACAGGCCGCTCACGGTGATCGTGCGCTCCGCCATGCCGGGCAGCGACGCGATGGCCACGTGCGTCACGTCGGCGCAGACGATATGGTGGTAGATCTCGTCCGCGATCGCGATCACGTCCCACTGCCGGCACAGATCGGCGATGATCTGGAGTTCAGCGCGCGAGAACACTTTCCCGGTGGGATTCCCCGGCGTGTTGATGACGATGGCCCGGGTGCGTGCCGAGAACGCCGCCCGGAGTTCATCCGGATCGAACGACCAGTCGGGCTCGTGCAACCGGACGTACCGCGGGCGCCCGCCGGCGATGATGGCATCGGGGCCGTAGTTCTCGTAGAACGGCTCGAAGACGATCACCTCGTCGCCGGGCTCGATGCAGGCCAGCATGACGGCCATCATCGCTTCGGTCGAGCCGCAGCACACGGTGACCTGCTCGTCGCCGTCGACGGGCACGCCGTACCGCCGCGTGAACTCCGACGCGATTCCGTCGCGAAGCGGCTTGATGCCCCACGGCGGGGCGTACTGATTGATGTCGGCGCGGATCGCGTCGGCGGCGGCCTGCTTGATGGCCTCCGGCGCCTCGAAATCAGGAAACCCCTGCGACAGGTTGACGGCGCCGTGCTCCCGCGCCAGTTGCGTGATCTCGCCGAAGACCGAGTCGGCGAACGCCGAGACCCGGCTGGCCGTGCGTACCTTGGACATGCGGGGGAACCTTCGAGCTGAAACTACGTGTGAAACCTAGTTGGAACCCTTGGGTCCGTACAACCTTCGATAATCCTCCGCGGTACCCAGGATGCGCTTCACGTAATTCTGCGTTTCCGGGAACGGGATGTCGTCGATGAACTCGTCTTGCGGCAGGCCGGGGCGCTCACGCTGCCAGGCGGCCACGCGACTATCCCCGGCGTTGTAGGCCGCCAGCGCGAAATGCACGCCGCCGAACTTCTTGATCGTGTCGTAGAAGATGTTGGTCCCGATCCGGACGTTGACCTCGACGTTGGTCAGGCGGTTGGCGGCGAAGGGCTTGATCCCGAGCCGGCGCGCGTAGGACTTCCCGGTGGACGGCATGACCTGCATCAGGCCCACCGCGTTGGCCGACGATCGCACGACCGGATCGAAGTTGGATTCCTGGGCGACGAGCGCCGCCACCAGGTACGGATCGAGGCCGCGCTCGGTGGCGTACTTCTGCAGCAACGGCCAGTAGTCGACCGGGAAGATGACCTGCAGGATTTCCGTCGGCAGCGCTTCGCCGCCGGCCGCGAGGTATTGCGGATACGCGCGCTTCATGGCGTTGATGCCCGCCCGGACGTTGCCGAGCCGGCGCTGCGCCAGGGCGATGGTCGCCTGCAACCGCGGCGAGTCCCCCCACATGCGCTGCGCATACTGCAACTCGCCGAGGGCCTCACGATTGAGCCCGGTGGCCATCAGCAGCTCGACGCGGCGCGCCGTGGGAATGGCAGGCTGCGCGGCGGCCAGCGGGTCGCGCGTCACCGAGGCCAGGACGAGGCCGCCCGGCTCCTTCCCGAGGCGCTTCACGGCGAGACGGCCGTAGTACCAGTTGTGGTAATCGGTCACGGCCAGCGTGAAGCGCGCGGTGGCCGTGGCCGCATCGCCCAGCTGCTCGGCGGCGCGCCCGCTCCAATAGAGCCAGGACGGACGGAAGTCGGACCGCGGGAACGTCGCGGCGCCACGGTCGAAAAAGCGCGCGGCCTCGTCGAACCGGCCCTTTCGGTACGCCCACCACCCGGCTTTCCAGGCGGCGCGCTCGGCGAAACGTCCCGCCGGAAACTTGTCGAGCATCTCGCGGAACGCCGCGTCGGCCAGGTCGTCCTCGTCGTCGATGATGAACGCCGAGGCCAGCCCGTTGAGCACGTCCTCGGCCCATGGGCTCGTCGGGTGCGCGTCCACGAACGCACGGGCCATGCGCACGTGCTCGTCCTTCTCGCGCAGGCCCCGCGTTGCCGTGATCAGGTAGTAGTAGGCCTCGTCCGCGTCGGGCCCGGTGAGGAGGGGGCGCAACGCTTCGCGGCCGTCCTGGTGCCGCCCCATCGAGATGTCGCAGGCGGCGCGATGCACGGCCAGCCGATCCTTGTCGGGCGACGACAGGAAGTCACGCGCGCGATCGTAGGAGGCCCTGGCCGATGCCCACCGCTTGGCCTTGAACAGGGCCTCGGCGCGCGCGAACTCTCTCGGCGCGAGGGACGCGTCGCTCATGACGGCGAGCCGGGTCAACGCGGCCGCGGCCTGATCGGCTTCGGAACTCAGCGGGTAGTCGAAATAGACACGGCGATACGCCTCGATCGCGCGGTCCAGATTTCCCGACGCCTCCGCCGCGGCGGCCAGCTTGAACCAGGCCAGGTGCGGCTGGGCCAGCTTGTGGCCCACCAGTGATTCGTAGATGACGGCGGCGGCGGCGTAGTCACGTCGCGCCTCGCGAATCTCGGCCTGGCGGAAGGCGGAGTCTTCCGGCAGGTGTCCCTCGATCTCGCTGGAGGCCAGCTCGGTGAACACCGTGTCGGCGGCGTCATAACGCGCCAGCTTCAAGAGGGCCAGGCCCGTGTAGTAGCGGGCATAGACGGCCAGCGGCGTGGAAGCCAACGCCTTGGCGCTGACGAGCGGCAGCGCGGCGGCCGCATTGTTCTCTTCCTCGAGCAGACGCACGCCGCGCACGAAGTCGGCCAGCACCGGGCTGAGCGGGGCCGTGCCGCGGGCAGGCGCGTACCACATGGCCGCGAGCTCGGTGGGGACTGGCGGATGCGCGGTGGCCGACAGGCGAATCGTCGAGACGGTGCCGGCCGCGCCGCCGTTGGGAGAATCCTGCTGGCCGTAGAGCGTGACGGCCGCGCCCAGCACCAGCACACCGGCGAGAAGTCTCGGAGGAAGAATCACGCGAGATTACCCAGTAACGAGGCATCTCCTCCAGCGAGCGTCCGGATCAATTCCTGCTGGAAGATGTCCGTTCGCCCACGCACGAGCGCGGGCACCTGTTCGTTGTACGCGCGACGGGCCTTCTCGATCTGGGGCGCCAGCCGGGCCAGGAGATTCCGCTCGCGACGCCCCTCGTCAACCGCGGGCTCATGGTACAGACGAATCTCCGACACCAACAGCCGCGCCATGCGCCGGGCCGATTCGTCAACCGGCGCGCCATCTGCGTTGGACGCATGCGCCGCACCCGTGGCACCGGCACCTGAAGCACTTGCACCACCCGAGGCACCCGTGGCATCGGTGGCGCCCGTGGCACCTGATGACGTCCGCGGCCCGCCTATCCCCGATTTGGGCGGCGTCGCGGACCGCTGTGACGTCAGGGCCTCGAGGCAGCGCCCGGCGTGGCGGGCCAGCACTTCGATCAACTCCGGCCAGGCGCTCGGCGTCTGCCGGTCGTGCCCGTCGAGAGCGACGCTGTCGGCGTACACCACCGCCACGACACGCCCCCCCACGACCACCGGCACCGCAAGGCCCATCCGATCGCCCGGCAGTTGCTCGAATCCCGGTCCCGACGCCGCGGTCTGCCCGTCGCGGGTCGTCACTGCACGTGCCGCGCCCACGGCCATGCCGATCACTCCGGCCTCGGCCAGGGCCAGATCCACCGACTTGGGATTGGCATCGCGCGGGCCGAAGCCCGAGAGGCGCCATCCCTGGACGCGATCGGCCCGCAGCACGACCACGGCGGCGCGAGCGGTCTCGCGGGCCGCGGCCAGCGCGAGCGCGTCCAGCACCTCGCTGAGCGACGCGGCGCCATCGAGGCCCCGGATGCTGTCGAGCAGGCGGGTGACGCCGGCCATCTCGATCTCACGTTCGCGGACGCACGCCGCTGCCACCGACGCTTTCATCGCCTCGGCGGCGCGGGCCTCGGCGTCGGCCAGCGCCAGCGTCGCGCGCGACTCGGTGGCGCTCAAGGCGTCCGCGAGCCTGGCCTCGAATTCGGCGTCGAGTTCCCGCCGGATCTCGCGGGCCGCCACCGCGCGATCTTCCTGGCGCGCGGACGCGATGGCATCGTCCATCGTCGCGCGCACGCGCGCTTCGGCGTCGGACACGCGGGCCACGGCGGCCTGCTCCGCGTCGGCAAACGCCTTTTCGCGCTCGGCCGCCACGGCCTCCGCGCGTGCGTCTTCGGCGTGGGCCAGCACCTGCTGGACGAGCGACTCTATGGCCTGGTCAACCGACGAGCGAATGCGGTCTTCGAGCGACATCTCTCTTCTCGAAAGGCGGACGTGGATTCCTGGGGGACGCAGGAAGCGGCTGGGATTCGCTCTCGTCCGGTTACGCAGGCAATTATGCGGACGAGCGGCGCTCCAAGTCAAGGTCGGTTATTCGCCCCAAACGATTGAACCGTAACATCTTGTCGCGGAATGGGTCGGGCTATAATCGGCCCGCCATCCCATGAGAATCCGCGAATTCGCCGTCGAGCAATGGATGAACCGGTACGAGACGGAGTGCCGATACAACCTGGCCGAAACCTGCGTGGAGTCGCTAACGGTCAACGAATTGCTGGAGCTGTGCGGCCGCCCCCAGGCGACTATCGACGAGCTCCGTGGGCTTAGGCTGACCTACGGCGCCATAGAGGGCTCCACCCGCCTTCGCGACCACATCGCGGCGCTCCACGCCGCGCAGCGGCGCGAGAACGTCGTCATCACGCACGGCGCAGCCGGCGCGAACGCGCTCGTCTACGAGACACTCGTCGAGCCCGGTGACCGCGTGGTGGCGGTGCGGCCGACGTATCAGCAGCACCACTCGATTCCCGAAAGCTACGGCGCGGAGCTCGTGGCGCTCACGCTCGAGGAAGATGAGGGATATCTGCCGAACCTGGACGCGCTGGCGCGCCTGGTCAACGCGAAGACGAAGATCATCGCCATCAACAACCCGAACAATCCCACCGGAGCCTTGATGGACCGCGCGACGCTCGAGGCCATCGGGCGCATCGCGGACCGCGTGGGCGCCTACGTGCTCTGCGACGAGGTGTATCGCGGCCTCGATCAGGACGGTGACGGCTACACCGCGTCGATGGCCGACCTGTATCCCCGCGGCATCAGCACGGGCAGCATGTCCAAGGTGTATGCGCTCGCGGGCCTGCGGCTTGGCTGGATTGTCGGCCCGGTCGACCTGCTGCACGCGGTGTCGGTGCATCGCGATTACAACACCATCAGCGTGGGCGTGCTGGACGACTACTTCGCGGCCCTCGCGCTCGAGCACCGTGCCGCGGTGCTCGCCCGGAGCCACGCCATCACCCGCACCAACCTCGCCGTGCTCGACGCGTGGGTCTCGCGCGAGCCACGCGTCTCGTACGTGAAGCCGAAGTCGGGGACGACGGCGCTCGTGAAGTTGGACGTGGCCATGCCGTCGCGCGACTTCTGCCTGCGGGTCCTCGAGTCCGAAGGCGTGCTGTTCACGCCCGGCAGCGCGATGGAGATGGAAGGGCACGTGCGGATTGGCTACGCCAACAATCGAAGCGTGCTCGAGACCGGCCTGGCCCGCGTCTCCGCGTTCCTGGCGTCGCTCGGCTAGTCAAGCCGATGGCGTGAAGCCGTTCCCCTAGTCGCCCCGGACGACCGTGAGGAGGCCGCGATGGACCGTCAGGCCGGCGTCGCTGTCGTAGTTGATGAAGCCGAGCTTCCGGAACCGGTTCATGAAGTAGTTGATGCGCGACCGGGTCGTGCCCACCATCTGGGCAAGGTGTTCCTGGTTCACTCCCGCCACCAGCGTCTCGCTCTTGCTCCCACGGCCGAAATGGGACAACAGCAGGAGAATCCGGGCCAGGCGCTTCTCGGCGGAGTTGAACATCTGGTCCACGAGATCGGCTTCGTAACGGATCACGCGCGACAACAGGTGGTCCACGAACACTTCCGCGAGGCCCGGCTCTTCGTGCAGCATCCGCCGCATGAGTGGCTTCTCGACGCGGAACAGGAGGCACGCCCCCGCCGCCAGCGCCGTGGCCATGCGCGACGGCTGGCCGGCGAGGCATCCCTCGCCGAAGAACTCACCGGGGCTGAGCGTGGCGACAATCGCTTCCTTGCCGTCCTGGGACGCCACCGCGAGCGTCACCTTCCCTCGCATCAGGAAGTAGACCGAGTCCGCGGGCTGTCCCTGCACGAAGATGTTGTCACCCGCGGCGCATTCCACGCGGGTCTTTCCCCGGGCTGGCCCCGCCAGGAGCGTCTCCCAGTCCACGGGCACGCCGGCCGCGGCCGCGGCCCCCTCGCGCTGGTCCTCGACGACCACCGCGCGTTTCGCTGTGGCCGCCACCTATTGCTCCCCCATGGCGAGGTTGAGTCCGAACAGCACGCTGCGCACGTTCGACATGTCGCCGACCAGCCGCTGCACCGGCACCGGGAGCTGCTTGATGAGCGTCGGCACGGCCACGATCTGCTCGTGTCTCGCCAGGTTCGCATGACGCGCGATGTCGATCACCTCGAGGGCGTACCGCCCCTTCAGGTGCTCCTCACACACGCGCGTGAGATTGACGATCGCCGCCTCCGATTTCAGCGTGGTGCGGTGGACGAACAGCCGCAGCACGTACTTCTCCACACGCGGACGGGGACGGGACATCGTCTGGGGTTTCATCGGGGCTGACTGTGCTGACACGCGCTACTCCACTTGCTGCAGGGCGAGGCCGATCAACACCTTGTCGGTGTTCGACAGGTCTCCGATGATCAGCCGCACGGGTTCCGGCAGCTTCACGACCAGGGTCGGGATGGCCACGATCTGGTCGCCGCGCGCCATCTGCGGGTTCTCCAGCAGGTCGATCACCTCGATCCTGTAGCGGCCCTTCAGGCGCTCCTCACAGAGCACCTTGAGGTTGTTGACGGCGCGAATCGACTTGGGCGTCTGGCCCGCGACGTAGAGTCGCAGCTTGAAGACTTCCGGTTTCTCTGCCGCCGGCTTGCGGGGCCGCGCCCCGGCCTTCTTCTTGATCGTCGCCATCTAACGCTTCCGCGCGGTTGGCGCGCTCGGCCCTTTTTTGTAGGCGGCGGTGTCGGCGACCCGGCTCCGCACCATCTGCCCGCGATCCTGCAGCAGTTCCTCGTCGAGCAGCTTCGATTCCGAGATGCGCCGCTGCAGGACTTCTTCCTCGACCTCGAACTCCGCGCGGAGCATGTTCATGCGCGACTCGAAGATCCGTCGCTTGCGCTCCAGCTCGCGCGCGCGGCTCGACAGCTAGCTGCTTGCGCGAGGTGCCCTCGGCCTTCTCGCGCCCTTCCTGCGAGATCCGGGCGGACCCGGTCAGCACGCCCTCGGGTCCGAGATAGACGTCGAGCAGCCTCAGGCCATCGTTGGTGAGCAGGAATTCGCGAATCTGGTTGGAGTGATCCATGCCCCGCGACTTCAGCACGTAGAGCGCGCGGTTCATTTCCCCGCCGACCTCGACGCTGCGCAGCTGCAGCCACGAATCCATCAGGGAGGAGACGTCCGCTTCGCTCGCTTCGAGGCTGCCGCCGACGGCCGTCAGGCTGGTGAAGACCGCGGTGATTTGCTGCGTCTTCAGGAAATCGACCATGCGCGTGAGCATGGACCGCACTTCGTGCAGCGTGCTGACCATGAGCAGGTTGGTGATCGGATCCACGACCACGACGTTGGGCTTGAAGCTCGAGACGCACTTGTGCGTGACGAGCAGGTGCTGTTCGATGCCGCCGTAGGTGGGCCGCGCCGCCTGGAATTGCAGCAGGCCCTTGTCGACCCATGGCGCGAGGTCGATGCCGATCGAGCGCATGTTGCGCACGATCTGGCGGGGCGATTCCTCGAAGGCAAAATACAGGCACCGCTCGCCGCGCCGGCAGGCCGCGTCGGCGAAATGCGCGGCGACGCTGGTCTTGCCGGCTCCGGAGGTGCCGGACAGCAGGATGCTGCTGCCGCGGTAGAACCCCTTCCCGCCCAACATGCCATCCAGCCGGGTGATCCCCGTGGAGATGCGCACGCTCGGCGCCGGGTGGTCGAGACCGAGCGAGGAAATCGGCAGGACGGAGATGCCGTGCTCATCGATGAGGAACGGGTACTCGTTGGTGCCGTGGGTCGATCCGCGGTACTTGACGATGCGCAGGCGCCGCGTCGAGATCTCCTCGAGGATGCGATGATCCAGGAGGATCACGCAGTCGGAGACGAACTCCTCGATGCCGTGCCGCGTGAGCTTGTCGGCGACGGTCCCGCTCGGCCGTGATGATGGTGGTGAGCCCCTTTTCCTTGAGCCAGCCGAAGAGCCGGTGGATTTCGGCGCGCAGGATGCCGGGGTTGGGCAACTCGGCGAAGAGCGTCTCGATGGTGTCCAGGACCACCCGCTTCGCTCCGACCCGCTGGACGGCATCGGCGATGCGGATGAAGAGACCGTCGAGGTCGAATTCCCCGGTTTCCGAAATCTCGTTGCGCGAGATGTGGACGTGGTCCAGGAACAGCTTCTTCTCGGCCACCAGCCGGTCGAGGTCGAACCCCAGCGACGCGGCGTTGGTCGTCAGGTCCGGGATCGTTTCCTCGAACGACATGAACACGCCGGGTTCGCCGTACTGCGTGGCGCCACGAACGAGGAACTCCAGGCCGAACATCGTCTTGCCGGAGCCGGCGCCGCCGCTCACCAGGGTGGGTCGCCCCGTGGGCAAGCCGCCGCCGGTGATTTCGTCGAGGCCCTGGATGCCGGTCAAGGACTTGGCGAGCCCCTGCAACGACGGTCTCCGGGGTTTCTTTGTCTTCTTTGTCTTCTGTGTCATCGAGTGCGTTCTGTTTCGGGCGATCGGCGAGGCGTGGCCGGCGGCGTGGCCGAGCCGCGCTTGACACGGGCTTTCAGGGTCCGAAGGTCCTGTCGATGCCCGGACGACGGTGGCATTGGCGTGGGCCAGAAGGGTCCTGAGATTGGTCTGCGCCACCAGGTCGCGCTGGATTTGCAGGATAAGTCGCTCGATTTGACGATGGTCAGTCATGGGTAACACCCATGGTGACCGCAGAGAGGCGGGACGGCTGTACCGGATTGCACACTCGGGCTGGATGGCCGCGCCGCATCCCCTCCTATAATTCGGCCATGGCTCATCGACATTCGGCCGCACTCGCCTGTCTCATCACCCTCTTGACCGCCGGCGTCGCGCGGGCCCAGGACACTCCGACGGAGCGCGAGGCCGCGAAGGACGTCATCAAGAAGATGGCAGACCTCGAGGCGTCGCTCGACGTGCCGGCGCTGGTGGCGCGGCTCACCGGCCCCAACGCGGCCCGCGACGAGGTCGTGGCGCGCGCGCAGCAGTTGATGGACACCGAGCTGCTCACCCTCGCGGACGACATCGCCACGCATCCCGAGATCGGCTTCGAGGAAACGCGTTCCGTCCAGAAGCTCACGGACTACCTGCGCAAGCACGACTTCAGCGTCGAGAAGGGCATCGGCGGTCTCGACACGGCGTTTGTCGCCAAGTTCCGCCGCAACAACGGGCGCCCGATCCTCGGCGTCATCCTCGAATACGACGCGCTGCGCGGCACCAAGGGCGCCTTTCACGGGGACCAGCACAGCGCGCAGGGCCCGGTGGGCATGGCCGCCGCCATCGCGATGGCCGAGTATCTCGACCGCACCCACACGCCAGGCAGCGTGGTCGTCTACGGGACCCCGGGCGAGGAGATGATGCCGCCCAACGCCAAGACGGTGATGCACGAGTCGCACGCGTTCGATGGCGCGGACGTGATCCTCCGCAGCCACGCGTCCTCGGCCACGTCGCGGCCGGCGCCGGGGTTCGGCACCTGCTGCCTCAACATCATCGGCGCGAAGTACACCTTCAGCGGCGCGCCGACCCACCAGATGACGCCGTGGAATGGCCGCAACGCCCTCGAGGCGGTAATTCATTTCTTCGTGAACGTCGACGCGATGCGCGTGAGCATCCGGCCCGAGGCGCGCATCCAGGGCATCATCACCGAGGGCGGTACGGCGCCAAACGTGGTGCCGGATCGCACGGTGGCCGACTTCTACATCCGCTACCCGGACGAGGTGTACTTGCAGCAGGTGGTGGAGTTCGTGGACAACGCGGCGAAGGCCGCCGCCCTGGCGACGGGCACGAAGGTCAAGATCGATCACTACGGCAAGGACGTGGACGGCATCAGCGTGTCCACGCTGGGCGAGGTCGGCTTCGCGTACATGAAGCAGTTCGGCGCCACGGGCGTCACCGAGACGCCGGGCAAGCCGCAGGGCTTCGAGGAAACGGGCAGCGTGTCGCGCGACATCCCCGGCCTCGGGCTCACGGCGCAGTCGTCCACGTGGTCGAACCACACCTACGAGATGGACGCCGACAACCTCAAGGAGGTCGGCCACAAGGGCTTCACCGTGGACGCCAAGGCGATGGCGGCGGTGCTCTTCGACTTCGCCACCCACGAGGACTACCGCGCGGCCGTGAAGCGGGAATTCGACGGCATCAAGGCGCTGTTCGGCGAGTACCAGGCGGCGCTGAAGAAGGTGTACACGGTGCCGGTGGTGCCCGACCCGAAATAGCCTCTACTTGCGACCGAGTTGAATGGGGACCGCGATGAATCCCGGGTCGGTCGCCCGGATTCGCAAGAGGGTCTGCGGCGGCGGATTGGCGCGAGTGAGCGTGCGGGTGCCGTCGGCGGCGGCGCCCTGCTCGGCCGCGGACCACGTCTTTCCGGCGCCGGACTCCATTTCGAACCGCTCGATGTTCATCCCGCCGCGCTTTTCCCATTCCGCGACCCGATCGCGGCCGAGCTTGATGCTCGACGGGCCGACGGTGACGTCGGTGAGCGGCTCGCGCGCAACCAGGATCGTCAATTGCTCGCCGGTCGAATCCGCGCGGCTCGGCTTCAGCGTGAAGAACGGTGGCGCATCGGCCTGATCGGGAATGTCGATGAGACGGCCGGCCGACACCTTGTTGGCGCCGCCGCGAAGGCGGCTGGTCGGGAAGATGAGGTACGGCTCGCTGCGCGTGCGGTCCGCGAAGGACTCAGCGTCGATGACGTACAGATAACCCTCGCGCGGTGATTCGATCGAGAGGCGGAGCCGGTCGCCCGTTTTCAGCGACTCGTCCAGCCGCACGCGCTCCGGAATCCACGCCTGCGCCTGCCCGGGATCATGGAGCAACAACCGGGTCGGGTCCGACTGGCGCGCGGGACGAAGACGCCACAGCGTGACCCCGAGTTCCACCATCGTCCCGCCGGCGGCGGCGCGCGATGGCGTCGCCTGTTTGTACACCGGCGCCGGCCCGGACGGCGTTCCAGCGGCGGGCCGGGCGCCCAGAAACGCTTCGGGCACGATCGCCCTCGTCGAGTCCTGCCCGGCCTTGGGCGCCGCCACCCACAAGCCTGCCAGGCCCACCGCCGCGACGAACGCACGTGTGTAACGTCTCATTGGTTGCTCCCTGGAGTGTGCCGAAGCACGAGACGGCGCGCCCACTCGCCGCCGGACACCGGCACATTGACACGCGGCGCCGCAGTGGCCTGGGTCCCGGGCTGACCATCCGCCGCTTCCACGAGCCAGCGCCGTACCACGGCGGCTGTCTCGGCATCCCGGACAATCCCGATCTGCCGGCTGTTGTTCAGAGGCACGAGAGGCTCCAGCGCCGCCACGCGCTCGGCGGCCCACACCAGCCACAAGGTCTCTTCCGGCGCGGCTCCGGCGAAGCCGAACCACCCGGTCTCATGGGCCGCCAACGGCTCGCGGCCCCGTGCGGCCTCGGCGGTCTCCGCCGACGGGTACACGAGCGCCAACTCTCCCTGATCGTCGTTGAGCAGATAGACGAACCCGGGTGTGGAGGACTCCATGTGCAGGCGGATCTTCGCACCGAGGTCGATCGGTTCGGTTCCAATGGACGCGTAGACCGGGGCCGGACGGCCGTCACGCACCGGTTGGACATCCAGCCAGTAGGACACGGTGCGCGTGGAAGCGACCGATACCGGGGGCGTCACCACCACGGTCCGCGACTCACGCGAGCAGGTCCGGAACGGCGGCGAGCACCGCCATCAGCACCGCCGCCACGCCCCACGGGATAAGCCCACCGATGCGACGCGATGATGCGCCGGCGCGGTCCCCCTCACGTTCGATGTGGTCCAGCACGGCGTGCAACTCCGTGGCGGACTGATAGCGCTCGTGCGGCTCCCGCGCAAGGGCGCGGCGCAGGCACCGGATCAGCGCGTCGCGGCCGGCGTCGCCGTTCGAGGCGACCGGCGGACAATCCTTCGTCAGAATGGCCGCCGTCGTGGCGGCTTGTGTCCCGGCACGCCACGGATGGCGCCCGGTCACCAATTCGTACAGAACCGCGCCAAGGCTGAACAGATCCGAGCGGGCATCGGCCGGCAGGCCGTTCAGCCGTTCGGGCGGCATGTACTCGGGCGTGCCGACAACGGCCCCTGCGTGGGTCACGGGCGCGACGGTGGCGGCCGCCGCGACATCTGCGTCCGATTCGACGATGGTGGCGATGCCGAAGTCGAGCAGTTTTACCCGGCCATCCGGCAGCCACATGATGTTCTGCGGCTTGATGTCCCGGTGCAGCACGCCGCGGCCGTGCGCATAAGCGAGGGCCGCGGCCAGATCGCGGCCGATCCGGACCACGTCTCGCGTCGAAAGTGGCTGGCTGCGCAGGCGCGCCGCCAGGGTCTCGCCTTCGACGTACTCCATGACGAGGAAATGGACCGTGTAGTTGCCGGCTGGCGTGGCCGGCGCCGGCGCCTCGCCCACGTCGTAGAGCGCGCAGATGCTCGGGTGGTTCAGGGCGGCGATGGCGCGGGCTTCGCGCTCGAAGCGGACCACCGCGTCGGACCGTTCGAACGCCCCCGCGATGACCTTGATGGCCACGGCGCGATCGAGGCGCGTGTCGTGTGCCTTGTAGACCTGCCCCATGCCGCCGGCGCCGAGGAGCGTGACAATCTCATAGGGGCCGAGCCGGTCGCCGGACGTCAGTTCCATGGGGAGCGTGCTACTTCCATTCGCCTTGCAGAACGAATCCCGCCCAATAATACGGGGCGCTCCACGCCTTCTGTTGCAGCATCTCGAGTTGGGCCGCCCGCAGGGCCTTGGCCGGACGGTCGCCGCGCGTCAGCATGGCCTCGTAGAAATGGCGCATGAGATCGGCGGTGGCCCTGTCGCTCACGCTCCACAGGCTCACGGCCACGCGAGCCGCTCCGGCGTACATGAACCCCCGCGTCAAGCCCACCAGGCCCTCGCCCTTGATCGCCTTCCCCAGCCCGGTTTCGCAGGCACTCAGGACCACCAGTTCCGCAGGCAGGTTGAGGTTGTAGATTTCGTGCGCGCGCAGAAACCCTTCCTGTGTGTGTCCGCCTTCGTCCACCATGGCCAGCACCAACGCCGACAGATCCGGACGCTCGGTATCGAGATAGCCGTGGGTGGCGAAGTGCACGTACCGATAGTTCGCCAACTCGGGACTCATCGCGGTGGCGCGGCTGGCGTTGAAGCCCATCGCCGTCAGATGACTCAGGCCTCCCGAGACCGACTCGATGGCCTTCGCCTCCAGTGCCGTGAACGGGAGCCGCGGAATGGTCCGGGTGCCCGGCAGCCCGGGCGGTCCGGCGAAGTGTTCCAGCAGGCGCGTGGCCGCGGGATCGACCGCCGGGAGTTCCCGAACCGTCGCCGCACCTTTGACGAGGCGATCGTCGCTCGCCGAAAACACGGGATCCGCGATGATCGCGACTCCCTTGGATGCGGCCTGACGGCCCGCGAGCGCAAGGCGTTGGACGGCCAGGGCCGACGCGGAGGGAATGTTGACGATCTCCGCGTCGGCGATCAATGGCCGGTAACCGCCCGTGCCCGCAAGCGTGAGCATCGCAAACGGCACATATTGCAGCGCGCCGTCCGCCACCACGACGATTCTGCCGTGGCCGAGGTCCGCCGCCAGCGGCGCGAGCACCAGCCGGCTCAGGTCCTGGACCGCCGCGGGCGTCCGGCGGTCCGCCCGGTCGATGCGCGCCTGCCGCTGCCGCGGGGCTTCGCCCCGCGCAGCGGTACTGCGGGCGGTCACGAGCGCGTACAGATCCCGGGCCGCCTTCTCGATCTCGGCCTGAGGTGGAAGTTCATAGCTGCGGAGCGCCGAAGACGTCACGGCCCACGCATAGCTGCGCTCGCGGCCCAGCGAGTACTCGACGAGCACCGTGTCGTCATCCAGCAGCCGCTGAATGGCCGGCACGCTCAGCGGCTGCGGCTGGACGAGGTCGGCGAACGCGGGACTCGCCTGTCGTATCTCGGCACGCACCTGTTCATATTCCGCTTCGAGATCGGCGAGCTCGGTGTTGAACGCGTCGGCTCTCACCTGCCCGGCCGCACCCGCCGGCAGCGCCATCAGCCGCCCTGCCTTGGCATTGATCCGTTGCGACAATTGCCGCTCCTGATCGATCAGCGCCGGGTCGACGCCCCGCCGGATGTCCACGCGGGCTTCCGTCAGCATTTCCAGCAGGCTGCGCGCACGGGCGCGCTCGCTCGATTCCAGGGCGGCGGCCGCATGCCCGGCCGACGGGTCCTGTCGGTGAAGACGCATCGCGATCTCCATGGACAGCAGATAGGCCTCCTGCTGCGACGCGAGGTAGGACGCCCGCAAAGCCTGGCTGACCACGCTGGATCGCACTTGCTCGAGTTGAGACACGGCCCTGGCGATGGATTCTCGAGCCTCCGCGAGGTCCCCCGCCTCGACCTGCGCACGCGCGAGGCCTTGGAGGGCGCGGCTCTCGTTCTGACTGTCGCCGACGCCCTGCAGAAGGCCGATGCTTTCACGGTACAGGGCAATGGCGTTCGCGGGCTGCCCCTGGAGGGTCCGGGTGGCGGCAAGGCTGTTGAGGGTGATCGCCACTTGCCGGCGGTCGTTACCGGCTCGGTACAGTTGAAGGGCGGCCTCGTAATTCAGGGCGGACTTGGCCAGGTCGCCGAGGGTGGCATACGCATCGCCCAGGCCCAGCAAGGTCGCCGCCTGCCCTCGCGGGTCGCCCACGGCCTTCCTCAGCGAGAGCGCCTGATCGTACGCGCGGAGCGCTTGATCGGTCTGCCCAAGTCGAAGGTACGCGTTGGCTAGGCGGCCGGTGGTGTCGGCCTCTCCGGCCTTGTCCCCGGCCGTTCGCCGCAGGGTCAGCGCGCGCTGATAGTACGTCACGCTCGTCTCGACGTTGCCGAGTTCCGCCTGGACCACGCCCATGTTGTGCAGCACGATGGCGTGCCGCGGAGGGTCACCGATGGACTCGAAGATCGGCAACGCCTGCGAATAGTAGTCGAGGGCTTGCTGCCACTGGCCGGTGTCGAAATAGAATCTTACCGATGTTGTTCAGCACGGACGCTTCGGACGGCCGGTTTCCCACCGCGCGGAACTGGACGAGCGCCTCCTCGTAGGACTGGAGCGCCCTGGCGGGCTCGCCGAGCACATCGTAGGCACCACCGGCAAGGTTGACGACGGTGGCCGCCATGTTCGGTTCGTTGAGCGACGATACGAGGGGCAGGACCTCGTTCAACGACGCCAGCGTCCTGCGGAAATCGCTGGAATTCGCGTGGACGAACGCGATGCGATAGGCCGACAGCACCTCGTTGAAACGGTCACCGTTCGACCGGAAAAACGCGAGGGCTTTCTGGTACTGATCGATGGCCCGCTGCCGGGATTCCGCGGTGTTCAGCGCGCGGAGGCGCTGGCCTTCAGCGAAGGCCTGGAGTGCCGCCACGCGGTCGCGGTCCTCGGGAGTCGAATCCCTGAGTGAGACGACGCGGATTTCATACGAGCCGGGAGGGGCGGTCGCGTTGGAAGCGGTGACGTCAAGACGATAGTCTCCCGGCTCGTCAGCGATTATCGCCACGGACTCCGGCCCGAACGCACCGTTCGGGTTGTCCGCCACACCAAGGGTCCGCCCGGAATGGGACACGGTGACGCCGACATCAACCCCACGTTGGTCCACGACCACGTACAGGCACTGGCCTGTGGTTAGCGCGATCTCATACGCATGGGTCTCGCCGCCACTCAACGTTCTCACGAGCCGAGTCGACGAGGTGAGCGGCTGGCCGCCGCCTTGATAGGCGGCGGCCAGAACCATCAGGAGGGCGAACCGCAGTGTCACGGTCACAAACCGTTACTGCTCCGTTGCCGTCCACGCATCGTTGGCCGCTTTCAGTGAGGGGTAGACACAGTGGCCGGTGATGTTCCCAGTCCCCGAGGCGTAGGCTCCGTTGAAGTTGTACGTCGTACCGCCGGTGGCGACGTCGAACTGCACCTGGTTGCCGTTGGTGCCGGTATTGGTCATCGTCAGCTGCGTCGTGCCATCCGCCAGCGTATACGTGCCTCCCAGCGTGCCGTTCGTCGTGGTGGGTGGATTCGGCGGTGTGTACGTAAACGTTCCGCCGTCGACAGCAGTACCAGGCACGCTTGACTTGTAAGTGGCCATCCAGTTCTCCTTGGTTGGGGGGCGTATCCAAATTCGAAACAGGTGACGACGAGTCGCGGGAAGCAGGCGCACGCGAGCGCCAGCCAAGCGCCGATTATGACCTCGGCCGACGGCATGTCAAGGTCAAAGGCGCGAGTCAAGCGCCGCGACCGGGCGGCGAACTGCCGCTGGCGTTATGACGTATGCTGCGGCGGCGGAGCGCATATGAACCACGGAATCCTCGCCATCACCCCTCCGCTGCTCGCGGTCGTCCTCGCGATCGTCTTCCGGAACGTTCTCGTGTCGCTCTTTCTCGGCACCTACCTGGGGGTGGTCATCCTGGTGGGCGGGAACCCGCTCGTCGGGCTGACAACGCTCATCAAGGACTACATCTTCGTGCAGGCGGCCGACAGCTACAACTCGAGCCTGCTCGTGATGATGATCTTCATCGGCGGCTTCGTGGGCGTGGTCACCCAGTCCGGGGGCGCCGGAGCCTTTGCCGAAACGGCTTCACACTGGTTCAACACCCGGGCCCGCGTCCAGATGGCGGTGTGGTTCGGGGGCCTCGTGATCTTCTTCACCGATTCCGGCAATCCCCTGATCCTGGGACCGACCTTCCAGCCGATCACCGACAAGCTACGCGTGAGTCGCGAGAAGCTGGCTTGGCTCCTCGACTGCACGTCCTCGCCCGTGTGCATCCTGATCCCGTTCATCGGATGGGGCATCTACATCATGGGGCTCATCAAGCAGGAATTCGTGCCGCTGCGGATCGAGGAGACGGAGTTCGACGCGTTCCTGAAGGTCATTCCCTTCCAGTTCTACGCGCTGGGCACGCTGTTCATGATTCCCCTCGTCGCGTACCTGGGCTTCGAGTTCAGCGCGATGTACACAGCCGAGAAGCGGACGGTGGAGACCGGCCAGCCACTCTGGCCAGAGGCCACGCCCGCACGCGCCGCTGTGTCGATCCACACGGAGTCCGGCGTCAAGGCGCGGGCGTCCATGATGGTGATCCCGATCGTCGTGCTCTTCGGGTGCATCTTCGGCCTGCTCATTCCGCACGGCTTCCCCATGAAGCCCGTTCCCGGCGCCGTTCTCCGCACCGCCCTCTGCACGGGCTACTTCCTGGGCGCCATGTCCTGCCTCCTGCTCATGGTGCGCTACAAGGTGAAGACGGCCGGGCAGGCGTTTTCCCTGTACACGGACGGTGCCAAGGACGTTGTGTTCATCCTGCTGATCCTGGTGCTCGCCTGGTCGCTGGGCGCGGTCTGCAAGGCCCTCGGCACCGCGGACTACATCGTGGGGCTCACGCGGGGCGCGCTGCCCCCGTGGATGGTCCCCGTGCTGATCTTCGTCACGGGCGCGAGCATCAGTTTCGCCACCGGATCCTCGTGGGGCACGTTCGCCATCCTCATGCCGCTGGGCATTCCCATGGCGGTGGCGCTCGGCGCGCCGCTGCACGCCACCATCGGCGCCGTGCTGTCGGGCGGGCTGTTCGGGGACCACTGCTCTCCCATCTCGGACACGACCATTCTTTCGTCCATGGGCGCGGCGTGCGATCACATCGATCACGTGAAGACGCAACTGCCCTACGCGCTCACGGTCGCCCTGGCCAGCGCGATCGCGTACGGCGTCGCGGGCGTCGTGAATTCCCCCTGGATGCTCGCGCTCGCGCTTGGGCTGGTGGCGCTCTTCGTGGTGGCCTTCGGAAGCCTCTGGGGCGGCAGGATCTCGGACTTCCGATCGGACACCGCGTGACCAAGGAGAAGGTAGTCGCCGTGAAGAACATCCTCGGTACTCGGCGCCGGGCGCGTGGCGCGGCCGTGTGTCCGCTATCTTCTCGAGCACACGCCCCACCAGATCACCGTGGTGGATCAAGACGAAGGCAACCTCGCCGTCGTCACGGGCGGGGACCCGCGCGCGCGGGCCCTCCAGATCAGCGTGTCGGACGCCGGCCGCGTGCTCCGGCAGACCTCGCCGGACCTCGTGATCAACCTGCTGCCGGCGGCGTTCATGGTTCCGGTGGCCGAGGCCTGCGTCGCGGCTCGCCTCGACATGATCAACGTCTCGTACATCAAGGACGAGATGTGGGCGCTCGACGGGCCGGCCCGGGACGCCGGCATCCTGCTGCTGTGCGAACTCGGTCTTGACCCGGGTATCGACCACATGTCCGCCGCCCAGATGATCCGCCGCATCCACGCCGAGGGCGGAGCACTGGAATCCTTCTGGTCGTGTTGCGGCGCCATTCCGTCCGCCGACGCCAACACCAATCCCTTCGGCTACAAGCTCTCCTGGTCTCCGGCCGGATTGATCGGCGCCAGCAAGCGCGAAGCGCGCCTCCTGCGGAACGGCAGCGTCGTGATCTACCCTCCGGGCGAGACCTTTCGCCACTGCGGCTTCATGGAAGTCGAGGGGCTCGGCTGGTTCGAACAGTACGCCAACGCCAATTCACTGCCGTATGTGGACCTCTACGGCATGCCCGAGGCGAAGAACGTCTACCGCGGGACCATCCGGTACATCGGCTGGAGCGAGACCATTCGGAAGATGCTCGACCTCGGGCTCTTCGAAGAAGAGGTGCGCGATCTCCGCGGGCTTTCGTACGCCCGGTTTTCCGCTCTGCTCGCGGGCGCGCGCGATGGGGAATCTCCGGACGAAGCGGTCCGGCGCTGCCTCCACCTCGAGTCCTGCAGTTCCGTGCTCCACAAGCTCCTCTGGCTCGGACTCTTCTCGGATGCCCCGATTCCGTTGCAGACGGGAAGCCCACGGGACGTGGTGGCCGGGCTCTTCCTGGAGAAGCTGACCTACACGCCGGGCGAACGCGACCTGGTCGTGATGGAGCATCGGTACGACGTCGTCTTTCCCGAAGACGGCCGCCGGGTCCGCCACACCTCCACGATGATCGATTACGGCGACGCCGGAGGGGACACCTCAATCGCTCGGACCACGGGGCTGCCGCCGGCCATCGCCGCCAGGCTGGTACTCGAAGGGCGCGTCTCCCTCAAGGGCGTCCACCCGCCGGTGCATCCCGAGGTCTGCGCGCCCACGCTGGCGGAGTTGGAGCGGCTGAAATCGGCTTCCGGGAGCGAGAAGAGCCACTCGTCGGCGCCTGACGTGTGAGACCGCCCGCGCGCTTCGCGGCGTTGACATCAGCCGACCGCGGGGAGGACGATGGGCCTCCATGATCCGCGCGCTCGCGTTCGCGACGCTCCTCCTCGTCCTGCCGCACGCGGCCGCCGGTCAAACGCAGAGCGTCCTCCACATACGGGTGGTTCTCTCCGGCGCCGAGCCACAGGCGACGCCCGTCCCGGGCCATGCGCTGCTCGTCAGCGACAACCCTTCCACCGCGCCGCCCCGACGGATCGTCACCAGGCCGGATGGCACGGTCGACGTCAGGCTGCGCCCGGGAAACTACACGGTGGAATCGGAACGGCCGGTCGCGTTCAATGGCAAGGCCTACCAATGGACCGCAGATGGTGGAGATCGCCGCCGGCGACGCCGTGCTCGAACTGACGGCGGCCAACGCGGAGATCGGCCCCACTCTCGGCCGCCGCCACGGACTCGGCCACATCGACGGCCTCGGCGCCGGAGGCCGACGCCTCCTTCCTCCTGCCCAAGTGGCAGGACAGTGTCGTCGCGATTTGGACGCCACGCGAGCGCGCCTCGGGATTCGTGATCGACGCCAGGGGCCTCATCGCCACCCACCAGCGGGCCATCGGCAAGGCCGACGGCGGTGGAGGTGCAGTTCACGCCGGCCCTCAAAGTGGCGGCGCGCGTGCTGGCGGCGGACATCGCGCGGAACGTCGCGATCCTCTGGATCGATCCGGCCGCCATCGCCTCGGTCAAGCCCGTGCCGACCGGCTGCGGGGACGCGGCGACACCGCCCGTCGCGCGCGACCAGGAGATCGTCGCGATTGGAGCGCCGTTCCGCGGCCCGAAGGACCTCGCGTCCGGCACCGTGGACCGCGTCGAGCCGCATGAGATCCTCTCCGGCCTCAGGCTCGCGCACGGCAGCGCGGGCGGACCGGTCTTCGCGGCCGATGGCGCGCTGATTGGGATCGACGTCCACCGCGGACGGTGACGATCAGCGGAGCTTCGTGGATTCCCGCGTCATCCGCATTGATGACGCCTGCGAGGTCCTCAAGACCGCGGAGAAGGCGATGCAGGGCGCCACGCCGCCGAGGGGAACGCCTCTTCCGGTGGAGCCGGCGCGGCCCGCCGCGGCCGACGCGAGCCAGGCTGCCGCGCGGAATCGTTCGGCTGGACTGCTCCCGTCCCAGTTCTCGTCGGCCGACTTCGATCTCACCTTCATCACGCCCGTGACGCTTGCCGCGCACGACCGGCCGAACCAGGCCGGCGGTCAGGGACGCTCCGGGAGCAGCGGAGTGCCGTCGATCGGCCCGGCGGCGCGTGAACCCGCTCGGCGATTTCGGCAACTGGTCCGAGTACGTGGCGGACCGTCCGCCGGTCCTGCTGATCCGCGCGACGCCGAAGCTGGTCGAGAGCTTCTGGACGACGATGGCGCGCGGCGCCGCGATGACGCAGGGAATGGCCGTGCCGTCGATCAAGCACTTCAAAGCCGGGGTTCGGACGCATGCGCGCCTTCTGCGGCGAGACCGAGGTCACGCCGATCCACCCGTTCACGCTCGAGCAGCGCGTGTCGGCGAGCTGACGCGGTTCGAGAAGGCCTCTACGTCTTCGACCCGGCGTCGCTCGGGCCGCAGTGCGGGAGTGTCAAGCTCGTGCTGTATTCGGAGAAGGAGCCCGCCAAAGGGGACACCCGGGTCGTCGAGCCGAAGGTCCTGCAGACAGATGTGGCGCGACCTCGCCCTGCCGACGCCGGCGGGCCGCTGACGCTACTTCTTGTCGAGGTCGGCGATGATGCCGGTGAACAGCGACACCGTCGCCGGCTCGCTCTGCACCCGGATGTGGAGAATGCCATTTCGTTCGAACGTCTGAACCCACCGCCGCGCCTCCGGTACGGACGCGTACTGCGCGAGCGCCTGCAGGTCCTGGCTCGTGGTGGTGACGACATCGTCGCTGTCGCTGCCGGTGTTGCTGGAGATGATCGAATGCACCTCCGCGCCGCTCACCCACGGTTGGGCGTTCACGTCCTTCAGGAAGTTGGACCGGGGTTCGAGATCGTGCAGGTTGGCGGTGTCGGCCAGGATGCATTCATCTGTCTTCGGTGAGCCGGACACGACGGCGAGCCCGCTCCCCTGGTTCGGCGTATCGATCATGATCAATGCCGACACGTCGCGGCCATACGGGATCGTGGCGCCGTTGCGATCGTGCCCGGTGCCCTGGATGTAGGACCGCGCCGCGAGGCCGCCCAGGCTGTGTCCCACCAGGATCACGGCCGGCGCGCCGGTGAACTTCTTGATGGCGTCGATGACGACCTTCAGTTCGCCGGCCTTGCGATCGGTGGGCACGTTGGCGACCGCGATCAGGTCGAACCCGTTCTTGAGATCGGAGAAGTCGATCCGGAATGTCCGGGTCCCGGCCGACACGGTCGTCCGCGCCGCCGCCTTGCCGCTCCCGCTTTCATACACCTTCGGGACATCGTCGCCGTAGCGTCGAGTCGACAACTGCGGAATCGTGTCGTTCCAGGTGTCGGCGTTCGAGCAGAACCCATGGATGAAGAGGACGGGCAATTCCGCGGCGATTGCCGGGGACGCCCACAGGAGCAGCGAGAAGAGGACGACCGCGCGCGAATGACGACCCATCCCTGCATCATAGTTCGGCTCACTCAACCGGCCTCATTACACTTCTGGGCTCTTCGACGACGATTCTGCATCCGGCGCGTTTTCGCAATTGCTCGGCACTTCGCAGGCTCACCGCGTCAGGTGGCAAATCTGGCAGTGGCGTGAATCATGCAGTCCCCGGTGCACCGGTTGATTCATGGTTCTCCGCTAACTGAAATTCCCTGGGCCGCAGGTGGTGTCAGATGACGTCAACGCTTCGCCTGAGTACGGTGGCGGTCTTCACGCTCGTCGGTGGTTTCGCGACGGCGCCTCCTGCGGGCGCGCAGGATCTTTCCAACCGAACGGTAACGGCGCCGGGTGTCATCTATGCATGCGCCAGGGACAACGGCACGCCCAGTGAGGGGCTGGTTCGTCTGATCAACGCGGGGGAATCGTGCCGACGGGGCGAGGTGATGCTCCAATGGAACGTCGTCGGGCCCAAGGGCGACACTGGCCCGATGGGTCCGCAAGGCTTCGTCGGGCCACAAGGTCCGGCAGGCGCCGTCGGACCTCAGGGCCCAGCGGGCGCCGTCGGGCCGCAGGGGCCGGCGGGGCCGCAAGGTGCGGTTGGTCCGGAGGGTCCGGCGGGACCCAAGGGTGAAATAGGTGCCACGGGTGCCACAGGTGCTACGGGGGAGACGGGTGCGACAGGAGCCACCGGGGAGACTGGGCCTGCCGGCGCGACGGGAGCGACCGGTCCACAGGGCGAGCCGGGCACGACGGGTCAGGACGCGCTCACGGTGTTCAGCACGGCCGGACTCACGCTGAATGCAACAGCCTGCGCCCCCATTCCCGGCGTATCGGCCCTGGTGACCGTACCCGACAACAGCGTGGTCATCGCGAGCGGTGACGGCAGCGTGCAGCTCAATAGCACCGGCTCGAGCACCAACGCCCTCGTCGAGTTCAGGCTCGTGGTCGACGCCGTGCCGGTGGGCAACTCACTGCACCGGCTGACGCTCTCGAACAGCGCGGGCGTGACGCCGGCGTTTGGCAACTGGGCGCTGACCCGCGCGTTGCCGCTCAGTCCGGGACCGCACACGATCGGCGTGTGCGGGCAGATCGTGACCGGCAGCGTGGCGGCGAATGCCGGAAGCGCGCAGACGCCCGTCAGCCTGACGGTGATGGTGCTGAAGCGATAATCGCTCGCGGAGCGGCTACTTCTCCTTGAGCGTCCACACGCCGTCCCACTGCTCGGGCGGGTGTTTCTTCATGTAGCGGCAGCGCTGTCGGTACATCACCGGCAGCGCGTCGGCCGGGTTCAGCTCCAGCGCGCGGTCGAAGAAGCCGATCGCCTTGTCCCATTGCGCTCGCTTGTAGCACTCCAGGCCCGACCGGTGGACGTCCAGCGCGTCCACCAGGTTCGGGAAGGTCTCCGGCGTGTGATAGTCCAGCAGCTCGAAGACGCCCACCGGTTCGGTCTTGCCCTTCACGATCACCTGGTCGGCTTCCCGCACGCGGTAGGTCCCGCGCAGCTGCGCGAAGGTGTACTCGCTGATCAGGATCCGGGCGCCGTACTGCTTGCAGGCGCTCTCGAGCCGCGCCGCCAGATTCACGCCGTCGCCGATGATGGTGTAGTCCATCCGCTTGGGTGATCCGATGTTGCCCGACACCACGGTGTCGGTGTTCAGGCCGATACCCATGTCGAGCGGCTTCTTGCCCTCGCTGGCCCGGATGGCGTTCCACAGCCGCAGTTCGGTGATCATGGCGATGGTCGCCCGCACCGCGCGGTCGGCGTCGTCCTCGTTGCCCACCGGCAGGCCGAACACCGCCATGATCGCATCGCCGATGAACTTGTCCAGCATCCCGCCCTGCTTCTGGATGGCGTCCACCATGATGGTGAAGTACTCGTTCAGCAGCGTGACCGTCCCGTGGGCGCCCAGTTCCTCGGTGATGGTGGTGAAGCTCCGCACGTCGGAGAACAAGACCGTGGCGAGGACGCTCTTGCCGCCGAGGGCGTCGCCGCCTCCCGCCAGCAGTTGATCCGCCAGCCCGGGGTCCATGTAGCGCGACATGGTGGACTTCATGCGCTTCTCCGACGAGATGTCCTCCACCATGATCATCGTGCCCAGCTTGCCCGGCTTCTCGGTGGACGCGCTCACGAGCGGCGTGAACGTCAGGTTGGCGTTCACCTTGGCGCCCTCCACCATCAACTCGGCGTCCATCAGCACGTCGGGCAGCTCCGTGGTGCCCACCTGCGTGACGCGATCCATCACCCATGCGTTGGCGTCCGCGAAGAAGTCGGCCGCGGGCTTGTGCCGCAAGGCGCTCATCGTCGTCTTGAAGATCCGCAGGCCGGACGTGTTGCAGGTGACGATCCGGCCTTCCTCGTCCAGCGTGATCACGCCGCTCGACATGCTCTGCAGCACGCTGTCGTTGTAGTTCTTCATGTTCTGCACGTCGTCGAACAGCTTCGCGTTCTCGAGGCTGATCGCCAACTGCGCCGTGAAGGCGCGCAGGCGCGAGAGGTCCTCGTCGTTGAAGGGGCCGCCCCGCTTGTTCAGGACCTGCGTGACGCCGATCGTCTTGCCGGCCTTGTTGGTGATGGGGACGCAGAGGATGGACCGGGTGAAGAAGCCCGTCCGCTTGTCGAAGGCCGGATTGAACCGCAGGTCGGCGTAGGCGTAGGGAATGTTGATCGCCTGGCCGCTGGTGAACACGGCGCCGGCGATGCCCGCGTGATTCGGCATGCGGATTTCGCCCACGTTGTTGCCCATTGCCACGCGCGAGAACAGCTCGCTCTTCTTCTCGTCGTTCAGGAAGAGCGTGGCGCGGTCGGCCTGCAGCATGCGCGCGGCCTCGCTCACGACCCGCGCCAGCATGGTGTTGAGGTCGATGTCCTGGGTCACGTCCGAGACGAGGTCCAGGAACTTCAGCTCCTTCTGGCGGACCGCGGCCATCCGTTCCAGCTGCTGGGCGCCGCGCAGCGTCATGGCCACGTGCGTGCTCATGGCTTCCAGCAGGTGGAGGTCGGCCTCGTCGAACGCGCCCTCCGTCTTGTTCAGCATCTGCAGCACGCCCATGAGGTCGCCCTTCACGCTGCGGACCGGGGCGCACAGGATGCTCTTGGTGATGAACCCGGTCTCCTGATCCACGGCGCGGTTGAAGCGCGGGTCCTCGTACGGATCCAGCACCACGGCGCCCTCGCCGGTCTGGAACACGTGGCCGGCGATGCCGGTGTTGTTCAGGATTCGAATTTCCCGGAAGCCGGCGCCCTGCGCCACCCGGGAGTACAACTCGCCGGTCTGCTCGTCGTTCAGGAACAGGGTGCCGCGCTCGGCGCGGGTCTGCTCCGCGCTGGCCGCCACCACGGCGTGGAGCATCTGGTCGAGCGTCTCGTGGGCCGCCACCTCGCGCGCCACGCGCATCAGTAGGTTCATGTGCTCGAGTTGCCGGCGTTCGTCCGGCCCGAGCGGGTGCGATTCAGCGGCCATGCGCCTTCTCCAGTTCGGCGCGCATCGCCGAGATCGTCGCCTGCATCTGCTGGGCGTCGTCTCGGGCCGCCACCCGTGCCGCCTGTTGTTCCTCGGTGTGGCGCAGGCGGTGCTTCTCCATCTCGTCGCGCAGGGCCTGCACGGTGGCCTTGAGCTGCGCGATTTCGTCGGCGGCGGCGATGACGGCTTCGCGTGCGGCCGTGTCGCGCGCCGCGCGCAGGACCTCCATCTGATCGCGCATCGCGGTAATCGTCTCGCGCAGGTGCGTCAGTTCGCCTTCCTTGGAGGCCATGGCGTGCTGGACGGCCTGCTGCTTCTCAATCCGCAGGTCGTCGAGTTCCTGGCGCAGCTGCTCGACGGTTGGCGACTCGTGCGCTCGTTGTTGGGGAGTGGGGGCGAATTCGGGCATCAGGGGGCGCGTACGCTTTGGGGGATTTTACTCCTGAAGAGGCCGATTGGAGTTGGAGAAGGACTCGTCCGGCGCCGTCAGCCGAGCGGCGAGACGAACGCGCGGCCGGCCAGCGCTTCCCGCACCGCCGGCATCAGGTCGGACGCCAGGCGGGACTTCACGACATAGCCAATGCCGCCGGCCGCCTGGGCGGCCATGACGAACTCGCTTTCATCATGCACGGTGAGGAACACCACCGCCGCCGTGGACCCTGAGCGCCGAAGTTGCGTCGCAACCTCGAGGCCGGTCATCCCGGGCATCGAGATATCGAGGATGACGACGTCAGGCTGCAGGGACGCCACGGCGTCGAGCGCCGCGTGGCCCTCTCTCGCGGAGCCGACGACCACGCACGGAGCGGCGAGGACCGCGGCCGCGCGGGCGAGCAAGGCCTCGTTGTCGTCCACCAGCAGGACGCGCACCGGTTCAGACGATGTGCTGCTTGATCGCATACTGAATGAGCTCCGCCGTCGTCTTGACCTTGAGCTGCGCCATCATCCGATACTTGTGGAAGGCGACGGTCCGGGGCGTCAGGTTCAGGATCCCGGCGACCTCTTTCATCGATCGGCCCTCGGCGAGCAGTTGCAGGACTTCGCGCTGCCGGGGCGTCGGTTCGGAGGCGGCCTGCCCTTCCTCGGCGTCCATCAGCGCCCCGGCGAGGTCCTGGGCAATCAGCGGCGTCACATACGTCCGGCCCTGCCGAAGTTCATGGATGGCCGCCGTCAGTTCGGAGGCCGCGCACCGTTTCAGCACGTAGCCGGACGCTCCGGCCCGGAACGCCTCGGCCGCCAGGCCCGGATCCTCGTTCATCGTGATGAAGATCATCTTCACGTTCGGCGCCTGCTGCTTGATCTGGCGGGCGGCGTCGAGGCCGTTCAGGATCGGCATGGCGATGTCGAGGACGATGAGGTCCGGCTTGAGCGCGGTCGCGGCCGCGACCAGGGCCCGCCCATCGCCCACTTGTCCCACGACATCGCAGTCGCCCGCGAGCAGCTTTTCGAAAGCGCCGAGCAGCAGCGTATGGTCGTCGGCGAGCAGGACGCGGAGGCGCCCCGTCATGACGCCACCCGCGCCAGGTCCAGGGGCACGGCGGCCTCGAGGCGCGTGCCGGCGCCGGGCTCGGAATACACCTCCAGCCGTCCGCCAACGGCCTCCAGGCGCTCATTCATGCTGACGAGCCCCAGCCCGCGGTTCCATCCCCCGGCCACGTCGAACCCTGCGCCGTCATCGACAATGCTCAAGGCCAGCCCGGACGGACCGTAACCGAGATGCACGGAGACCCGCGATGCCCCACTGTGCTTCGCGGTATTTTGCAGGGCTTCCTGCACGATGCGAAACACGCACAAGGTGAGCTCGGGCGGAAGGGCCGACGGGATGTTGTCGTGCGTGAACTCGACGGTCAGGCCGGACGCCGACAGTTCGCGTTGAAGGCCCGTGAGTGCCGAGACAAGGCCGAGCAACCGGAGCCTCGCGGGATGCAGCCGGTGGGACAGATCGTGCACGCTCTTCGCAATCCCCTGCGCCCGGATCAACGCCTCACCGGCCAGGTTCGCCTCGTGTCCGTCGCGCGCGCCACCGAGCAGCTCGAGATCGATCGCGAGAATCGCGAGTTGCTGGCCGACGTCGTCGTGCAGTTCGCGCGCAATCCGTGCGCGCTCGGACTCCTGCGCGTCCAATAGCCGCCCGCCGAGGTCGTGAATGCGCTCGTAGCTGGCGCGCAGCTCCGCCTTCTTGCCGCGCAGCAGCGCCTCGGCCTGCTGCCGCCGCGTCCGCTGCACCAGCAATCCGGCGATGAGCGCCGTCTGGGCGATGAGGAGCACGACGGCCACGACGATGTAGGCCCGGTACTGATCCCAGAGCGTGGGCTCGCGGAACTTGACCAGCGTGCCCGCGGGCACGCGCGACTCGCTGATCCCCCAACGCCGCAATTGACGCCAGTCGACCTGCGTCACCTGGAGGTCGGGCGCCGCGATCGGGATGTCCCCGGCGTGCCCCCCCTGGAGCACCCGGACGGCCAACGCGCCGAGGGCCTCGGTCTGGCGTTGCTGGTCCTTCAGGCGTCCGCCGACGATGCCGTGGTCGATGGCGGAGTCGACCCAGGAATACACCGGCGCGTTCGCGGCGCGCACCACGCGGTCCAGCGACTCCAGCGGATGGAAGTTCTCGCCGGCGCCGTCCTGGTAGAGGATCACGGAATACACGATCGAATGCGCGGGCAGCGTCGCCAGCCGCGACTCCAGCTCGCGCATCGGCAGGCCCGACAGATATGTCACGGCGAACCGCGATTCGAATGAGTGGAGCTGCGCGCGGGCCTGGCGTTCGAACACCTTGTCGGTGCCCGATGCGCCCGTGACCACGAAGACCTGCCGGAGGTCCGGCTGAAGCGCCGCGGCGAGTTCCAGCGTGCCGGCGAGTTCCAACTCCGCGAGAATCCCTGTCCCATTCGCCACGCGAGGGGGGGTGGCGCTCGTGGACAGGAAGACGATCGGCGCCTGCGGAAAGAGCTCGTCGCGGTGCGCGGTCGCAAACGCGAGTGCCGTGTCCATCACCGCGATGACAAGATCGAACCGGACACCGCTGTACTTGACGCGCAGAAACCTTCGAAACCCGTCCTCGTACTGGGGATCTGGCGATCGCTCCAGGTCGATGTATTCGGAATAGAAATCGACGCCGGCGGGAAGGCCCCGCTCGAGGATGCGCGGCAACTCGCGGTCGCCCACGACGGACACCTGGGCGTCGCGCCTGGTCGCATAGAGCACGAGCACCTGCTTCTGATCGGCGGCCTCTGCCAGCTCGAGCGGAAGCAGGACGGCGCCGACCGCCAGCACGACAATCGCAATCGTCCTCATCGCGTTTGCGCGCGATGATGCCAAATCGACCGCGCCGAGTAAAGACAACTCCGGTTCCGCGACTCGCCCCACCCCTGTCAGAACTGACAGTTCCATGCCGTACGTTACACGGCTACCGTATCGGGCCATGAGTGGCGTGCTGGACATGGCGGCTCCGATGGCCACGACGTCAGCGGCACTTCGGCTGGCGTTGACGCAGGTCGATCAGGTCTCCTGTACGAGTTCGACGGTCCTGCTGCTCGGCGAAACGGGCGTTGGGAAGGGCCTCTTCGCCCAGGAGATTCACGAGCGCAGCCGGCGGCATCGCCGCCGGATGATCCCGGTCAACTGCGCCGCCATGCCGAGCGGCCTGGTGGAAAGCGAACTCTTCGGCCGGGAGGCCGGCGCCTACACCGGCGCGATGACGCGGCAGGTCGGCCGCTTCGAGGCCGCGGACCAGTCCACGCTCTTCCTCGACGAGGTGGGCGAATTGTCGGCCGAGGTGCAGATCAAGTTGCTGCGTGTCCTCGAAGAGGGCGAGATCGAGCGCCTCGGGAACCCGCGACCGATCAAGGTCGATGTCCGCATCATCGCCGCCACCAACCGCAATCTCGAGAAGGCCGTCTCGGACCGGTCGTTCCGGGAGGATCTGTTCTATCGCCTGAACGTCTTTCCCATCTTCGTGCCGCCCCTTCGCGCGCGCGCGGGCGACATTCCGGCGCTGGCCTGGCGGTTCGCGTCGGAGTTCTCGACGTTGCTCGGCAAGCGCATTGAGGCGATTGCGCCGGAGTCTCTCCGGCAGATGCAAGCCTATCGATGGCCGGGTAACGTTCGCGAGTTGCGGAACGTGATCGAGCGGGCGGTCATCGTCGCCAGGGGGCCCGAACTGATCGTGCCGATGCCGCACGCCGCCACGCCGCCGATGACGATGTCGCTGCAGAGCGTGCAGATCGCGCACATCCGGGCCACGCTCGACAGCACGAACTGGCGCATCCGCGGTGACGGGGGCGCGGCGGAACGCCTGGGCCTCAAGCCCTCGACGCTGGAGTCGCGCATGAGCAAGCTCGGCATCACGCGGCCGATGCCGGCGTAACGCGACGCGTCACGCTACTGCGAAGACCGGCGCTTCTGCCGCCGGTCTCGTCTAGCGGCGTCCGCTTCTCACTGGCCAGACCCGCACGGTGCCGCCTTTGTCGGAGTGGCTGATGTCGCCGGTGCCGAGGCTCACGAACCAGGCCCGCACCGGGAGGGTCTCATTGGCAGTGCTTGACCAATGGGCCTGCGTGCCGCCCGCCACGCCCGCTCCAAACGAGGAAGGCCCCACGGACTGACGATAGCAAGCGCCGTAGCGTTGCCCTCGTCGCTGCTCTCATGTCACACTCTGCCCTGCGAACGCGCTGACATCGATCGAGTATTTCGCAGGCACGTGGAGAACAGATGAGAAGGCCGGACCAGGGAAACGCGCTTTTCAACGCGGCAACGATCATTCTCGTCACAGTTGCCGCTCTCAGCGCTCAGGCAGAACCACCTCGATCACGAGCGGCCCAGCCGCCCCAGGCCGGCACCCGGGCGACGATTCCGGCATCGGTGGCCACTGCGGCGGAGAAGATCGCCAACGACCCGCAGGTCATGGCACTGATCAAGGACCAGAGCACGGATGCGGCCGCCAAGGCGCGATGGAACCAGTTCCTCGAACTCGTGCGCATCCCCTCGCCGTCGCGCCAGGAGCATCTGAAGGCGGGCGAGATCCATCGCCGGCTGGTGGCGGAATGGGGGTTCTCCCCGTCCGAAGTGATGACGCGCGCCGATGGCATCATCGCCGCCTCCGATACGAACATCGTCGATGGCCTTCCGGTCTACAACGCGTGCGTGGTGATCAAGGGGTCGTACTCGAGTCGCCCCGACGCGCAGAGCTACCAGGGCCAGTTTCCCAAGGTGCTCGTCGAAGGGCACATCGACGTCGTCAACCCCGAAGAGCTGCCGAAGTCGGGTGACCCATCCATCCGCATCAAGCTCCAGCCGTACGCGCAGCCGGTGGTCGCCACGCCTGAGGAACTCGCCGCGATCCCCGACGAACTGTCGTTCGATGCTCGAGGCCGGATCATCGAGAACGACAAGTACGCCACGGCCAGCAGGATCTTCGCCGATGCGAAGGCGGCCGAAGCCGGCGGCGGGGTGCGCATCTATGTGCCCGGGTACGGCGACATGATGCCGAGCACGTCAAACGCCTTCGTGCTCGCCGCCGCGATCAAGAAACACCACATCACGCCGGTCTACGACATCTGGATCTGCGGCACCGCCGGAGAAGAGGGCAAGGGGAACCTGGCAGGCATGAAGCAGCTCTACGGCTTCGAACAGAAGCTCGGCACCGGATCGAATCCGCTCAATTTCGTCGCCAACTTCGGCCTCGAGGGCGGCGGCGTCGTCAACTTCCTCGGCAGCTACCGTTTCGAGATGAAGTTCAAGGCGCCTCTGCCCCGCGGAGGCGGAAAGGCTCCAAGTGCGACGAGGCCATGGCGGCCGCGATCGCGAGGATTGGCGACGCAGCCCCTGGCGGAGCTCCGGGAGGTCGCGCCGCGCACCACTTACACCTTCGCCGCGCGAGCTGCGAGCCGCCGCCGGCCGGCCGCACGGTGCGTGCCGAGTTGCTCGCTCGAGGTTGACATGCGTTCGACGCGCAAGGAACCGCTCGAGGAGATCCGCCAGACGATCGAGCCCATGTTCCAGGCGGGAGCGTCGGCGGAGAACGCCCGGTATGGGCGCAAGGATGGCGGCCCGGAAGGGATCACCTTGGAGCTGACGTGGTATGGCTTGCGGCCGGCGTTCGTGGCCGAGAGCGTCGACAACGTGGCGGTGCATGCAGGTCTGCAATCGGGCATCCAGATTGGGTCCTCACGTCGCCGATGGTCGGCACGGGATCCGGCAGCTTGAACGACAACGTGCCGGCCAACACCGGCATCCCGACCTATCAATTCAGCCTCGCTTCGTCGGCCGCCGGCGCCGGCGGACACGCGTTCTGGGAATGGGGCACGCGCGGCACTCCGGCCGCGAGGTGGAACGCATGCATCGCGCATCAAATCGGCATCGATGTCTGGGGTTCCATGCCGCGGACGGCACCGTCGTGCCGCCAGCCATCGGCCCGATGGGTACGCGGACGCGCGAAGTCGCCCGATAACACTGGAGCCTCCGATCATGAAGCGTCTGATTTGTTCGCTCGGATTCGTCGTCTGCGTCGCCGCGGCCGCTACGCCCGCGTTCGCCCAACAGCCGGGAGGGCTGCGCGTCGAGTTCCAGGGGCCTGGGGGCCACAGTTCCGGCGCCTACGGGCGCGTCAGCGCCCTGCACGCCGCCGCGCGTGCAGTCATCCTGATTCAGAAGGCACTGCCCTCCGGCAGTTACCAGATCACGAACCTGACCGGCGGCAACTCGGTCAATTCGATTGCCTCCGACGGTCTGATTGAGTTGAAGCTGACCGCCGCCAATGCCGGCGCGTATCAGGCGCTGGTGACGGCGGTGACGAAAGCGGCGGCGGAGGGCGCGGAGGCTGAGAACAAGTTCCGCGGCGTGAAGGCTGGAGACCTCACCGCCGGAGCACCAGCGACGGTCCGGTTTGTTCTCAAGGCATTCTGAACGCCGCGGCGGGAAGAACGAGCTGATTTGCTCGTTTCCCTCAGGGAAGGTTGGTGGAGGCGGCGGGAGTTGTGCCTTGAAGATCACTCCCTGTCAATATCTTAGAGCCATTCCTCAGCGATCAAACCGACCGATCCGATGAAACACCCCGGTGCGCACACGTAATCCACACGCGGCGAGGACTAGTTCTTCCCATTCGCAATCACTAGCCAAGTTTCAATTCCCTTGTTGATCCCTGCAAGCATGGCTTCGCTAAACGCCTTGTCCGTCGCTGAATTGAGGGAAGCCGGAAAGGTCTTGCCGGCGATCGTCGCGTCGGCCAGAGAGAGCGTCGCGCTGAGCGGGTTGGCGTCGTTCTCCTGTTTCTCCGGAAGTCGGACGGTGACATCGACATGAGCGCTTTCAATTCGGTCTGGATGGATCTGAGCACTTGAAACATACAAACGTAGCTCTACTCCATTCAGGGTCGCGACTCGAGTGAGCTGGCTGCTGCCACCATCCTGCCGAATACCTGCGATCTTGAAGGGCTCTTTCTTGAGTTCTGCCTTTACGCCTTTGGCAATGACGGCGTCGAGTCGTCGATCGAATTCTGCAACGACCATTTGAATGGGTGGTTCCCATTTCAGCCTGAACTCTGCGAGCTTGGTCTCTTCCGCGCTGGATTTGCTCTGTTGCAGCTTCTTGTAGTCCTCGGCCAATCGGGGAACATCTTTCAGAATTTGATCAATCTCAGAGGCCGCTGGAGCCCTCGATTCAGACAGAACCTTGGTCCGACTATCGATTGCATCCTGTAACGCTTTATCGTCTCCAGTTTGAGCAGCGAGTCCACGCAAGAGTTCTGTCTGATCCTTCAGTTCTTGACGGATCGCAGTGGTATTGCCGCTCTGCCGTGTCTGGGTGAGGTAAGTGGCAAAGACAACAATCAGTCCGCCGATGACGCTTAGCCAGATCGGATTCAGGCTTTCCATGGTCTTTTTCCATCTTGAGGGCATATCAGCCTTATCGGAGGAGCTCGCCAGCCTTCGGCAAAGAATAGCAGAGCTGCTTTTCCAAACGCAGCCGCATAAATGGAAACGCCGGAGCACCTTTCGGAGTCCGGCGTTCTCGATCGTAGGGGGCCTCGAACCCCCAACCTCACCCTTCGCAAAAGGGCTGCTCTATCCATTGAGCTATACGGGCAGAGCAATTGTACGCCCTGGCTCCGAGCTTCCGATCGAATGGCTGTGCTAGGCTTTCGAAATGCCGGTCCCGAGCGCGCGCGACTTCTATCTCGAGGTCCCGTTGTACGACAAGATCGAATATACGGCGGCCGAATTCACAAGCGTGCGCGACATCATCTGGCCGTTCGACACCATCGATGGCCACTGCCCTACTGCGAGCAGGCCGCGACCTTTGCGCCTCAGGCGTGGGGAATGGTGCGCCACGTCCGCGATCAACAGGACGACCCCGCACGATCATTGCGCAATACTACTTGGACATGTACTCGCGCGAAGCATCACTTGAATTTCTGGCTGCTCATCGGTGGTGGCATGGTGATGAAGATCGGACAATTGCCTTCACTTGCCGACCTCCAACAACCCCAAGTTCAAAAATGCCGAAAACTGCTCGGGGAACAACGGTTCAAAGAACTCAATCGCGCAGTCGGTCTCGCAGCGCACGGCGTTGGAAACCACTGCAGCGAAGACGACCGGTAGCCCAGCCAAGGTAGGGCTCAGAGGCCTCAGTGCGAGCCGCTGCCGAACCTCTGGATTCTCGACGTCGACAGCGCTTCCGGGCACGGCAGCGGCCCACTGCGATAGTGGCACGCCTCGGATTCTAGGCGGTTCACAATCGTCGCAGCAAGACGAAGTCGCCGGCAACAAGCGCGTCCTTCTTGGCTCGCGACCATCTCTTGAGTTGACGCTCACGGAGGAGCGCCGCAGTGCGATCAGGGTGTTCCTCGGCGAACACCAGGCTCACGGGGCGACGCCGGGCGGTGAATCTCGAGGCGGAGCCTTCGTTGTGCTTCGCCAGCCGGGAGGCCACGTTCGGTGTCTCGCCGATGTACAGGGAGTTGTCCGCACATCGCAGG
Source organism: uncultured Acidobacteriota bacterium (assembly GCA_963839865.1). GTDB lineage: Bacteria > Acidobacteriota > Vicinamibacteria > Vicinamibacterales > UBA2999 > 12-FULL-67-14b. Next base: position 270,438 of record CAWIWS010000022.1, on the reverse strand, counting down.
ATGTAGACGAAGTGCATGGGACGACGATGCCATCGTCCTCTAGGGAAAATCTATTGGGAAAAGCCGGAGCAGCTCAGCCCTTCGACTCGGCCTGAGCAAAGTCGAAGGCCTCGCTCAGGCCACTCGACTGGAAAATGGCTTGCCACGAGCGGGGTCGCCTGGTTTGCCCTTCGACTCGGCCTCAGGCCTCGCTCAGGGCATTCGACTCGCACGGATGGCTTGCCATGAGCGAGCCTTCGGCTTGCCGGGAGGCAAGCTGGAGGCGAGTCGAATGGTGGAGGCGGCGGGAGTTGAACCCGCGTCCGAGAGAACGTCGCCGCAGGACCCTACGTGCGTGTCTCCGTTCTAATGTCGCAGCCGGTTAGGAACGGAGCCAAGTGCCCCGGCCGCCATTTCCGATTTGTCTCACCTCCACGCGTCGGAACAGCTCGTGGAGGCCAGCCTACTTAATGGCGGTCATCCCAGTGCCGTAGGCACTCACCAGGCGACCGCTCACTGCCTAAGCAGCGAGAGCGTAGTCTGCGTTCGCAGTTACGTTGTTTTCCATCGGATTTACGAGGAGGTGGCCCTCGGCACGCGTCCCATGGTCCCGCACCCCCGTCGAAGCCAGATCGCCCCCATGGAGATGAAAAACCCGAACCGTATCTACAGCTTACGCCTATTGCCGGACTCGGTCAAAGTCCGGCGCGGGCCGCCTGCCGCGGCGGCCGGGTGTGGTAGGTTACATGTAACCACTGAACACCGCATGGCCACCGCCAACCGATCACCGTCCGCCAACAAGGTGCGCGCCCATCGCCTCCGCCTGCGCCGACAGGGGCTTCGTCCGGTGCAGATCTGGCTGCCCGACGTGCGCTCGCGAGCGTTCGCCCGTGAGGCCAGGCGCCAATCGCTCGTCGTGGCCGCGAGTCGACACGAGCGGGACGACCAGGCCTTTGTCGATGCGCTCTCGGACTGGCCAGAGAAATGACGCGCGGCGACGTCTGGACCGTATCCGGTGGAACCGGCTATGCCGGCAAGCCGCGCCCGGGCGTCGTCATCCAGGATGATGCCTTCGACGCCACGGCGTCCGTCACCCTCTGCCCGTTCACGACCCACTTCGCGGAGGCGCCACTGATCCGCCTCTCAATCGAGCCGTCCGAGGAAAATGGCCTTCGCGCGCGCTCCCAGATCATGATCGACAAGATCACGACCGTCTCCAGAACCAAGTGTGAGACGCGCGTCGGACGGCTGTCCGATGACGACCTGCTGCGCGTGAATCGCGCCGTGCTGGTGTTTCTCGGCTTCGCAGGGCAGGCAGGCGGTCCGCGTTAGGCGCCGTAGTACTTCTTGTACATCCCTCGACGGAACAGCCACCCGCCGAGCGCACCGCCCCATCCCAGCACGTAATACATGTAGCCGAGGTCCATCAGCTCGATCAGGTTGCCGTCGAAGTCCCGCACGAAGAAGAACGAGTGACCGCGCGGCGAGCGCTCGGGTTTCGTGACGATCTCCACGCCCTTGCTCACCAGGTAATCGTGCCACTTCGGCAGGTTCGTGACGTTGAACGAGAAGTGCGTGAGGCCCACGCGGCTCCACGGAATCCGCTCGGCGGGCAGCTTCGGCTCGAAGTGGAAGATCTCGAGCACGCCGCCGCCGGGCACGCGGATCCACCCGATCTTGCAGCTCGGCGCGGCCGCGTCCACGCCGAAGAAACTCTTCACGCGCTCGGGCGGCGTGTCGGCGACGCCCACGAGCGGGCAGCCGAAGACGTCCCAGTAGAACTGCACGGCCTTGTTGAAGTCCGACACGGTCAGGCCGACGTGTGAGAAGGAGCGCACGCGCATGGGTCAATGATACGGCGGAACTAAAGTTCCGCCCTACGGGTAGAATGCGCGCATGCGACGAGCCCTTTCAATCTGCATCGCCCTCGTGTCCCTCGCCGCACCCGCCGCGGCCGATCCGCTGACCGACCAGGTGATGGCACTCACCAGGGGATTCAAGGGCACGGTCGCGATCTACGCGAAGAACCTCGATACCGGCAAGGACTTCACCTTCGGCGGAGACATCAAGGTGCGCACGGCCAGCACGATCAAGCTGCCGATCCTCTGCACCCTCGAACAGCTCGTGGCCGCGGGCAAGCTCCGCTGGGACATGCCACTGACGATGAAAGCGGGCCAGCAGATCGAGGGGACGGGCGTGATGGCCCAGCTCTCGCCCGGCGTCGACGCTCTCCCTGCGCGACGTGGCCACGCTGATGATCATCGTGAGCGACAACACCGCCACCAACCTGGTGCTCGACCAGGTCACCACCGAAGCCGTGAACACCTACATGGACACGCTGGGCCTGGCCGCCACGCGATCGCTGCGCAAGGTGCGCGGCAGCCTGGCCGAGCGCCGGGCGGCGACGGCTGGAGCGCGGCCGGCAAGCGCCCCGAGAACCAGCGCTTCGGCCTCGGCTCCTCCACCCCGCGCGAGATGGTCACGCTGCTCGAGATGCTGGAGCAGGGCAAGGTCGTCGGCCCCGAGGCGTCGAAGGACGTGCATCGGCATCCTCAAGCGCCAGCAGTTCAAGACCGGCATCGGCCGCCGCGTAGGCGACGAGGTGCAAGTGGCAAGCAAGTCCGGCTCGCTCGACGCGCTGCGGAGCGACGTGGGCATCGCGTACACGAAGACCGGCCGCATCGCGATGGCCATCACCGTGGACGACATGCCCGCAATCGACTACTCGCCCGACAACGCGGGCGAGGAACTGATCTGGGAGATCTCGAAGGCGCTGATGGCAGGCCTCGCGCGCTGACGGCCGTCGTGCTCCCGGAAGGCGGTGGTGTCGCCGCACCGGGCCTCCGCGGAGCGGCGTAAAGGGCCCTGGCTCCTGGAGTGACGCTCGAAACCGCGCCTCCGTCCGCTCCGATTGCATGACTCTCGAACGCGTCGCTCCGCAAACGGCGGAGCCGACGCGTGCACTCCTCGCTGCCTCCGGCGCGGTTTCCTGCCAGTTCTCGCGTCACTCCAGTCGGCCCGCTGCGGCGACACCACCGCCTTCCGGGATCACGGATTGCCGGACGACTCTCTGTCGGCTCACCAGTGCCGGGCGCGCGGCGAGACGTGTCTTCCGGCAGCGAGCGTTGGAGCGAGGCGATGAAGCGAACCGACAAACTTCCCGGAGGCCGAGACGCGGCGTTGTTCGAGCGAAGCGAGTTCGCCCAAGCGCAAGGTGCGCCGGCGGGGCGTTTGACCGCCGAGCGAGACCCTCGCTCAGAACACACGCGAGGATAGCTCGCGCCGGAAGACACGTCTCGCCGCGCGCCCGTCAGCCTAGCCACAATACAAACAGCCACCGCATTCCAGAGAGGCGATGTTGGCGAGGCCGAGCCTGAAGGCCTGGCCCTACAATTCAGGTCGCCCTAAAGGGCGACGCTACGCAGGTGATCGGCGACGCGCAGCGCCTGCGCGATGATCGTCAGCGCCGGGTTCACCGCGGCGGAGGACGGGAAGAACGACGCGTCGACGACGTAGAGGTTCTCCAGGTCGTGGGCCCGGCAGTAGGTATCGAGCACCGACGTCGCGGGGTCGGTGCCGAAGCACAGCGTCCCGCACTGGTGCGTCGTGTTCTTCGCCTTGTGCGAGTGCGCGACGATGAGCCAGAAGCCGAGGCGGCGGAGCATCCGCTTGGCCTCCTTCACGAGCTGCTCGTGCGGGCCCACGTTGTTCGGGCGATACAGCAGCCGGATCCGGCCGTCGGGCTCCACCACCACGCGGTTCCTCGCGTCCGGCAGATCCTCCGACATCACCAGCCAGTCCACGCCGCGGGCCACCCACGCGTCGTACGCCCACACGGGGATCCACGGCACCACCGTCTGCGCCATCACGCCGTGCGTGCGGCCCTGCGACTGGATCTGCCCGAGCGGGTACGGCGTGCCGGGCCCGCGCAGGTAGTAGTCGTTGATGGCCACCGTCTTCTGGAACACGTCCGTCGTTCTCCCGGAACGGATGGAACCCCTGCATCATCGTCGCCAGGTGCGCCATGTAGCGGGTGCCCACCATGCCCGACGAGTTCGCCGAGGCCGCGCGGATGCCGGTCGGTGGCCGACCGCAGCAGCAACGCCGCCGAGTTCACCGCGCCACAGGAGGAGATGACGAGCGGCGCTTCCACGCGCACCGTCTCGCCGCCGCGCTCGACTTCGACGGCCTCGACCCGGGTCCCCTCGGGATTGGCCAGGAGGCGGCGCGCGAAGCTGTTGGTCCAGAGCGTGACGTTGGGCCGCGCCACGGCCGGCTCGACGCAGCACACCTCCGCATCGCTCTTCGCGTGGATCTTGCAGGGAAAGGAATTGCAAGTGTTGCACAGGATGCAGCCGCCCGGTTCGCCCGGACGGATCAGCCCAAGCGGCAGCGGTGACGGATGCAGCCCCTGCGCGCGCAGGTCCTCGACGATCTTCGCCATGCCCGGCGCATGGGGAATAGGCGGCGTGCGGGATAGGTCCGCGCGGCGGCTCGGTGGGATCGTCGCCGACCGCGCCGTGCACCTGATACAGCCGCTCCGCGCGTTCGTAGTACGGCGCCAGCGTGTCGTAGTCGATGGGCCACGCCGGGGACACGCCGTCGGCTTGCGCGAGTTCGTGAAAGTCCTCGCGCCGCAGGCGGTAGAGCACGCTGCCCCAGTACTTCGTGTTCCCGCCGACGCCGTAGTGGGTGTACGGTTGGAACTCCTCGCCGCGCTCGTCGAGCCACCGGTCGTGGGCGCGGTAGCGCAAGTGCTTCCACACCGCTTCGGGATCCCAGTTCTGCGGCCTCCGTCGGCACGACGTCACCGCGCTCGATCACGAGGATCTCGCGCGCCGGTGTCGGCGAGCGCGTGCGCGAGCGTGCCGCCGCCTGCGCCGGTGCCGATGATGATGAGGTCGAAACGATGCGATGTCAGGGCTTGAGGGGCTTAGGGCGCGAGCGGGGCTTAGAGCCGGGGCCCAGGACTCGGGACGCGCGGCAGGCTGGCGTAGACCTGGTCCATCAGGCGCTGGTCTTCGATCGCGCGTTCGAGGCTCATCTCGGGGGCGCGGCCCTCGCGCGCGCAGCGGACGAAATCCCGGTACATCGCCTGGTAGCCGCGGATGTCCCTGAACCCCGGGAACAGGAGGCGCGGCAGGCCCTTGCCGCGCACGACGACGAAGGCGCCGTTGGACTCGAAGGTGATCACGCCGCTCGCGGCCCATGAGTTTCGAGAGCCGGAGCCCGCGGAAGAGCGACGGGATCTCGCGCGAGTAATAGAGCGACCCCACGGCCTGGTTGTCGTACTCGAAGGCCACCATCATGCTCTTGGTCCGGCGATCGGGCCCCGCCGCGGACACCGACGGCCGGTAGCCGCTGATTCTCGTGATGGACGGGCCCGAGGCTCCCGGCCAGGTGCAGCCAGTGGATGCCCTCTTCGAAGAAGGCATCGCCGCCGGCCATCTCCTCGTCGTTGCGCCAGTCGTCCGCCGTCCTTGAGGCGGTGCGCCACCGTCACGAAATGGCCGAACACCATCTCGCCGATCGCGCCCTCCGCAAGCAGGCGCCGCAGGCACACAGCGAGGGGCTTGTAGTGATCGTTCTCGCCCACGAGCACGACGCGGTGCGCGCGGTCGCGCGCTTCCACGACAAGGTCGTAGTCCTCCATCCGCGGAAACGCGGGCTTCTCGACGAGCACGTGCTTGCCGGCCGCCAGCGCCTCGAGCGCGAGGGCGAGGTGATACTTGGGGGGCACGGCCACGACCACCGCGTCCACCGCGGGGTCGGCAATCGCCTCGCTGTAACTGGCGTAGCTCGCGGCGCCGCCGAACTCGCGGCGATAGGCGTCGGCCTTCGCCCGGTCCCGGCTGGCATAGCTGGGGACGACGTCGCCTGAAAGGGCCTTCAGGTGGCGGCTATGAACGCGTGTGATGAAGCCGCATCCCAGAAAGGCTATGCGCAGCGGCTGGGGCATCTCTCGTTGGGATTATATCGCCAAGGATCTGTCCCGCGATGGCGGCCGCCAGCTCGCGCGAGGCGTTGAGGCACGGCACGACCCTCGCCCGCAGCGCGGGGTGGCCGGCGAGCGCGAGGCGCGCCTCGAGCTGGCTCTCGGCGTTGTCGGCCAGGAACCCGTACGGGAAATACACCACCCGCGTGTACCCCGCCTCGCGGACCCGCTGCAGGGTCTCGTCGACGGGCGGCTCGGTCCAGCGTCCTCCACGCGTGTGATTCAGCCAGCCGTTCATGATCAACCCGAAGCGCGAGGACAGGCGCGTCCGGATCGCGCCGTACAGCCGCTCGGTCGCGCACCGGCCGGTGTCGATCGGACGCGACGGCTCGAGCAGCGTGCCGTGCGCGGCCAGCACGAGCGCGGTATCGCGCCCCGCGCCCCCATCCCCCAGTTCCCGCAGGAGGTGGCCGGCCGAGAGATCGGCCAGCAGCTCCAGGTCGAGCGCCGGGAGCACCCGCGTGGGCGCGCGCCGCGGCGAGCGGGCCACGCCGGCGGCCACGGCCTCGCGCGACAGGGCGTGCGTGAACGACGAGTCGGCGGCATACATCGGCGCCACCCACAACGGCTCGTCGGCGGGGATCGTCGACACGACATCGGCCAGCAGCGGGCGGCGGAATTCGTAGGCCACGTGGACGCGCCACCCGGCGTCGCTCGCGCCGGACGCGAGCGCGTCGCGGAGGCGCGCCGCCTGTTGATGCGTGATCGTCTCGAGCGGCGAGCCGTAGCGATGGGCGCGCCACAGGGACCGGCGCCCGAAGCCCCGCGACAGCGCGATGACGGGAATCACCGGCCGGGGAATCGGCGCCACGGTGCGCGTGAGCCCCAGGAGGATGCGCCACGAGTAGACGAGTTGCTCGATGAAGGACGCCGTCGGCGGCTCGCCGTAGGTTACGAGGATGACGTGCTGGTGCGACATGCGTATCGGCGAGCTGGGACGCCACCGCGCGAGCCGCGCGGCGCGCGCCCGCGATGGCGTGGTTGAACGAGACACCGTCGTAGGCGGTGCCGCACACTTCAAGGCCGTCGTGCGCGGCCACGCGCGCGCGGATCGCGGCCACGCGCTCGAGGTGCCCGACGGTGTACTGCGCGATGGCCGACGGCCACCTGAAGACCCAGGACTTCACGGGCTTGGCGGTGATCCCCATCACCTGCGCCAGTTCCCCGCGCGCCAGCGCCAGCGTGGCGGCGGGATCACGCTCGACGACATCGGGTCGACGCGCGCCGCCCAGGAACACGCGCAGGAGGACCGAGCCGTCCGGAGCCCGGCCGGGAAAGATGGAGGATTCCCACAGCACGCCCAGCGTGGCGAGTTCTTCGCCGCGGGTGACGAGGTAGCCATAGCCGTCGAGCGGTGCCGGAAGGGCCGACGCCGGATACCCCAGGCCCACCACGCTCAAGCCCGAGTACGGAATCGAGGCCAGCGCCGACGAGAGCGCCGGATCGAGCGCCTGCGTCACGGCCGAGGCGCGAGGGGCGGGCAGGGCCAGCACGACGAGGTCCGCCGCGAGCGACGTGCCGTCGGTCGTCACCACCCGCCACTCACCGGCGCTCCGCACGACCGCATCCACGGCGCTGCGAGGGCCTCACCGACGCCCCGCATCTCCGCGGCCAGCGCTTGCGTCAGCGTCCCCATGCCGCGGTCGAAGCTCAGGAGCCGGCCAGGCCCCACGCCCTCGTTTCCGTCGCGCGAACATCGCGCGGATCAGGCTGCCGTGGTCCCGTTCCATCTCGACCATCAGGGGGAACTGCGCGCGCACGGAAAGCGCGCGGCTGTCGCCCGCGGAGATCCCCGAGACCGCGGTGTCCACCAGCATGTCCGCGGCCTCGCGACCGATGCGGCGGCGCGCGAACGCAAACACCGTCTCGTCCACCCCCGCCGGCGGCCCCGAGGCGAACGGCTCGGCCAGCAGGCGCAGCTTTCGCGGGCCAGCTGATGGCCCTCGACGCGATGAGCGCCTTGGGCGAGTCCGGGACGCGATGAAGACGGCGCCCCCGCACGATGAAGCGCTTCTTCGACTCGGGCCGGGCCTCGACCAGCCGGTCGTCGAGTCCCAGCTCACGAATGAGGGCCATGGTCTCGGGCTCGCGGTCGAGAAAGCCGTTCGGGCCGGTCTCCACCATCCATCCATCCTCGGACCGCGTGCGCGCGTGACCGCCCATGTCGTCGGCGGCGTCGAGCACCGAGAGTTCGAGCGCGACGGCCGGACCGGCGGGCCTCGTCCCTGCAGCGTGTGCGCGCAGGTGAGGCCCGGTGATGCCGCCGCCAACCACCGCGACGCGGATCGGGCTCATACCGTCCGGCTGAAGACGGGCTTGGGGCCCGCGGTGCGGGCGCGCAGATAACGGTCGAAGACCATGCACACGTTGCGGACGAAGAGGCTGCCGAGCGGTGTCACCTCGATGCCATCGTTCCGAGATGGCTACGAGGCCATCCGTCGCCGCGGACTGCTCGCCCGAGAGCTCGAGGAGTTCGGGCGCGAAGTACTCGTCGAAGGCGATGCCGAACCGGCGCTCGATCTCGCGCGTGTCCACGTGGCCGTGACACATCAGCGCCGTGATCACCTGCCGGCGGATCAGGTCGTCGCCGCCGAGCTCGTAGCCACGCTCGATCGGAAACCGCCCGGCGTCGAGGGCCGCGTAGTATTCGGGCAGCTTCTTCGTGTTCTGCACGAACGCGCCCTGCACCTCGCCGATGCCCGATACGCCCATGGCCACCATGTCGGTCGTGGTCTGGACGGTGTAGCCCATGAAGTTGCGATGCAGCGACCCGGCCTCGACCGCCTTCGCCAGGTCGTCGCCGGGCAGGGCGAAGTGATCCATGCCGATCTGCCGGTAGCCGGCCACCTTGAAGGCGTCGATCGTGAGCGCCAGGAGTTCCAGCTTGAGTTGCGCCGACGGCATCGCGTCCTGCGGCAGGTGGTTCATGTGCGCGCGCATCCAGGGCACGAACGCGAACGAGTAGGCCGCGACGCGGTCGGGCCGCAGGGTCAGCACCTGGTCGAGGGTCTGCCGGAACGAATCGACGGTCTGGTACGGAAGCCCGTAGATGAGGTCGACGTTGATCGACGTGAAGCCGAGGGCGCGGGCCCGGTCGATGAGGTCCCGGGTGAGCTCGTAGCTCTGGATGCGGTTCACCGCCTCCTGCACTTCCGGCGAGAAGTCCTGCACGCCCATCGACAGGCGGTTGAAGCCGACGCCCCGCAGCGTCTCCAGATGCTCCGGGCTGGTCACGCGCGGATCGATCTCGACGCCGATCTCCGCGTCCGGGGCGAACGCGAAATGACGGGCGATTCGCGCGAACACCCGCGAGAGCTGGCCGGCCTCGTAATACGTGGGCGTGCCGCCGCCCCAGTGCATCTGGTTGATCGCGCGGCGATGGGGCAGGTGCTCGGCCACCAGGTCGATCTCGCGCTCGAGGTAATCCAGGTAGCGCGCCGCCACGTCGCGATGCTTCGTGATCACCACGTTGCACCCGCAAAACGCGCAGCGCGCCTCGCAGAACGGCAGGTGCGCGTAGAACGACAGCGGCGCGCCGTGCGCCGCGTCGGCCCGCGCGAGCCGCTGCCGGTAGGTCTCGTCGCCCACGCCGTCGTGAAATTCCACGGCCGTGGGATACGACGTGTAGCGCGGGCCCGGACGGTCGTAGCGCTCGAGCAGCGCCAGCGTGGACATGCGCGGCTTCACATGACCCATGGCAACGACGCGCCGGGGGCGCCCCTCCTGCCGTAGGCATGCACGGCCTCGATGAGGGCCTCGACGCCGGCGATCGGCGTCTCCGGCAGGATGCCATGCCCGAGGTTCATGATGTGCCCGCGCCGGCCGGCCATCCGGTCCAGCACCCGGGTGGCGTGCTCCCGAATCGTGGCCGGGGCGGCAAAGAGGACGTGCGGATCGAGATTGCCCTGCAGCGCGATGCCGTCGCCCACGCGGCGCACCGCTTCGTCGAGCGGCGTGCGCCAGCAGAGGCCGAGCACGTCGGCGCCGGACTCCGCGGCGAGTTCCAGCAGGTGCGGCGCCGCATTCGCGAAGTAGATCACCGGCACGTCGCAGGTCGCGCACACCCTCGACGATGCGGCGGACGAACGGCAGGGCAAATCGCTGGTACTCGTCAGCGCCGAGGATGCCCGCCCAGGAGTCGAACACCTGCACGGCCTGCGCGCCGGCCTCGATCTGCAGGCGCAGGTAGTCCACCATCGCGGTGGCCAGCTTGTCGAGCAGGAGCAGGGCCGTGTCGGGCTCCTGGAAGATCATCCGTTTGACGGCGCCGAAGCCTTCCTTCCCCTCGCCCTGGACAAGGTAGGCGGCCAGCGTGAACGGCGCGCCGCAGAAGCCGATCACCGGCGTCTTGCCGTCGAGTTCCTGGCGCAGGATGCGCATGGCGTCGCCCACGAACGGCACGGCCTCCGCGGCGGGCCGCGCCACGAGCGCCTCCACCTGCGCGCGCGTGCGAATGGGGTCGAGCAGCTTCGGTCCCGGCGAGAACGTCATCCGGCAGTCGAAGGCCTCGAGCGGCACCATGATGTCGGAGAAGAGGATCGCGGCGTCCAGCGGGAAGCGGCGCAGCGGCTGCAGCGTGGCCTCCGCCGCCAGTTCCGGCGTGCGGCACAGGGTCAGGAAATCGACACGCTGCCGCAGCTCGCGGTACTCGGGGAGGTAGCGCCCGGCCTGCCGCATGATCCACAGCGGCGTGCGGTCCACCGGCTCGCGCCGGCAGGCGCGCAGGAAACGATCGTTCATGAACGGACCTCGGCCAGGGACGCGCGCGCGGCCGCAATCGTCTCGTCGATCACGCGGTCGTCGTGCGCCAGCGACAGGAACGCCGACTCGAAGGGCGACGGCGGCAGCAGCACGCCACGCGAGAGCATCCCGATGAAGAAGCGCGTGTAGGCGCCGCGGTCCACCGCGGAGGCGTCGTCCCACGACCGGACGGGACGGTCGCTGAAGAAGATCGTCCACATCGACCCCACGCGTTGAATCGACACGGGAATCCCGGCGGCCTCGGCCGCGGCACGGAGCCCGTCCTCGAGGCGCGCCCCGCGCCGCTCGAGCGTGTCGTACAGCTCGGGCGACGCGTCGATCACGTCGAGCGCCGCGAGTCCGGCGGCGATGGCCAGGGGATGCGCGGCATAGGTGCCGGCCTGATAGACCGGCCCGGCCGGCGCCACCAGTTGCATCAGGTCGCGTCGGCCGCCGAACGCCGCGAGCGGCAGCCCGCCGCCCACGATCTTGCCGAGGGTAATGAGGTCGGGCGTCACGCCGTAGCGGGCCGCGGCTCCGCCGCGCGCCACGCGGAAGCCCGTCATCACCTCGTCGAAGATCAGCACCGCGCGTGCGCGGCAGCGCTCGCGCAGGCCCTCCAGGAACCCGGGCTCGGGCGGCACGCAGCCCATGTTGCCGACGACGGGCTCGACGATCACCGCGGCCACGCCGCCCTTCGCCGCGTCGAAGCAGCGATCCACGCTGTCGAGATCGTTGAAGCGCGCGATGGCCGTGTCGCCCGCGGCCCCGGGCGTCACGCCGCGGTGAATCCGGCACGCCGAACGTGGCCGCGCCCGATCCCGCGCTGACGAGGAACATGTCCGCGTGACCGTGATACGCGCCGGCGAACTTGACGATCGCCGATCGCCTCGTGGCGGCGCGCGCCACGCGCACGGCGCTCATCGTCGCTTCCGTTCCGGTGACGACGAAGCGGACCATGTCGCAGCCCGGCACGCGCTCGGTGATCCGCTCGGCCAGATCGACCTCGCGCGGCGAGGCGAGGCCGAACACCAGGCCGCGCGGCACGGCCTCGACGATCGCCCGTTCCACGGCCGGATGCGCGTGGCCCACCAGCGCGGGGCCCCAGGCGCCGATCCAGTCGATCAGCCGGCGGCCGTCCGCGTCCACGACGTGCGCGCCCTTGCGCCTCGACGATCGCAATCGGGTCGATCCCCATCGCCTTGAAGGCGCGCACCGGCGAGTGGACGCCGCCCGGTGTCACGCGGCCGGCGCGTTCGAACCACGTCGGGCGCGCTCGTCGAGCTCGTCGGTGTCATCGGCGTCGGGCCTCCGCCCCTGCCTGTCCGGCCAGCGCCGTGGCCAACTCGCGCGCGAAATAGGTCACGACGAGATCGGCGCCCGCGCGACGCAGCGCGATCGTCGTCTCCCACATGGCGCGGTCCAGGTCGAGCCAGCCCCGGTCCGCGGCCGCATGCAGCATCGAGAATTCGCCCGACACCTGGTACGCCACGACCGGCACGTCCACGGTCTCGCGGACGACGCGGATGACGTCGAGGTACGGCAACCCGGGCTTGACCATCACCATGTCGGCGCCCTCGGCGACGTCGGCGCGGGCCTCGCGCACCGCTTCGCGCACGTTGGGCGGATCCATCTGGTAGCCCCGGCGGTCGCCCGATTGCGGCGTGGAGCCGGCGGCCTCGCGAAACGGGCCGTAGAAGGCGGAGGCGTACTTCACCGCGTACGACACGATCGCGCGGTCCGCGAAGCCCGCTTCGTCGAGCGCGGATCGGATGGCGGCCACGCGGCCGTCCATCATGTCCGACGGCGCGATCACGTCCGCGCCGGCTCGCGCGTAGGCCACCGACGCCCGCGCGAGCAGCGGCAGTGTCGCGTCGTTGTCCACGTCCGCGCCGGTCAAGCACGCCGCAGTGACCGTGGTCCGTGTACTCGCAGAGGCAGACGTCGGCCCACACCGCGATCGACGGCGCGGCGGCCTTGATCGCGCGAATGGCCTCGGGCACCGGGCCCGTCGGCATCCCACGCGCCACTGCCTTCCGCATCCTTGCGGGACGGCACGCCGAACAGCAGCACGGCGCGGATGCCGAGCGCGGCCAGGCGGGCCGCGTCGCCGGCGGCCAGGTCCGGCGACACGCGCGCGTGGCCGGGCATCGACGCAATCGGTTCGCGGACGGCCGAGCCCTCGCACACGAACAGCGGGGCCACGAGCTGATCGGCCGCGACGCGCGTCTCGGCGGCGAGGGCGCGCAGCGCCGGTGTCCGCCGCAGGCGCCGTCCCCGGTGCATCGACGCGCTCACGAGGCGCCTCCCGCAATCCGCAGCGGTTCCGCGGCGGCGCTCCGCTCGAATTCAACGAGGATCTCCCTGGCGCCTTCCTTCAGGAGGGCCCTCGCGGCGGTCAGGCCGACCACCTCCGGGTCTCGACCCGACGCGGCCGTCCGCACGGCGCGGCTCGCGGCCAATCCGAACACGCCGGCCGTCAACTCGACGTCCTGGAACGTGGCCCTCGCGACGGCGCCGACGGGGACGGAGCACCCGCCTTCGAGCGCGTGGAGCAGCGTGCGTTCGGCCAGCACGGCGCGCCGCGTCAACGGATCGTCCAGGGCCGACACGCACAGCCGCGCAAACTCGTCGTCTGCCCGGCACTGGACGGCCAGCGCCCCCTGGGCGGGAGCGGGCAGCACCTCGTCGAGGGAGAACACCTGGGTGATCGCCTGGCCGAGGCCGAGACGCTCCAGGCCGGCCCTTGCCAGCACGATCGCGTCGAGATCCGCGCCGACGCGTGCCACGCGCGTCGGCACATTGCCTCGAAGCGGCAGGATCGTGAGGTCGGGCCGCAGGAGCCGGATCTGCGCCGTGCGCCTCGCGCTGCAGGTGCCGACACGGGCGCCGGCCCGGAGGCCGGCGAGGGTCAGGCCGTCACGGGCGCACAGCACGTCTTCCACGTAGCTGCGCGGCGGCACGGCGGCCACCGCGAGGCCGGAGGTGGATACAACCGGGAGGTCCTTGTAGCTATGGACGGCAATGTCCACTTCCCCGTCGATGAGCGCCTGCTCGATTGTCGCGGTGAAGAACCCGGTGCCCTCGACGTGCGACAGCGGCACGTCGGTGATGCGATCGCCTGTCGACGAAATCTCCACGAGCGCGAGGTCAAGCCCGGGCGCGACCTCGCGAAGGCGCGCGGCGACGTGGCGGCTCTGCCAGAGGGCCAGCGCGCTGCCCCTCGTGCCGATGCGCAGGGGCCGGCTCACAACGCGCCGCCCTTGAGCCGGTCGATCGGAATCGCCAGCATGCGATCGAACAGGCGGTGGCTGAACTTCTCCAGCACCGAATGCGGATCGGACGACTCCTGCAACTCCGCCTGCGCCCGCGTCAATTCGTCACGGCGAATTCGATCGGCCTTCTGCCGCAGGTTCGACACCAGGGGACGCAACGCTTCCTGCCGCGCCCAATCCTGGAGATGCGAGAGCTCCCGGGCAATCACGGCCTCCACGCGCGGAATCTCGGCCTCGCGCTGCCGTCGGTGCGCGCGCGCAGCGTCCTCGAGCGCCACGAGATCGACGCGCCTCAGGCCCTCGCAGTCGCCGGGCTCGACGCTCGGGGGCATGGACAAGTCGACGACGACAATCGGCGTCTTCCGGGCGCGGGCCCGATGGCGGAGGTGTTCGAGAGTGAGGACCCAGGCATGCGTGTTGACGGCGGAGATGACGGCATCGGCGCGGTCGATCTCTTCCTGCAGCGAGTCGAGGCCGATCGCTTCGGCGCCCACGCGCTCGGCCAGCGCCTCGGCGTGGCTGCGCGTGCGGTTGGCGATCACCAGCGAGCCCACGCCGACGGCCTTTAGGTGGCGCGCGGCCTTCTCGCAGGTCCGGCCCGCCCCGATGAGCAAGACCCGGTGCTCACGAAGGGGGAGGCACTCCGACAGCCAATGAATGGCCGTGGACGCTACCGACAAGGCGCCGGTGCCGATGCCTGTCTCCGCGCGAGCAGCCCGTCCCGTGCGAATGGCGGCCCTGAGCACCCCCGCGATCCACGGACCCGCGCCCGTGCAGGCCTCGAGGGCCGCCCGCACCTGCCCGAGGATCTCGGCCTCCCCGAGCACGAGGGATTCCAGCCCGCAGCACACGCGGAACAGGTGATCGGCGGCCGCGTCGCCCGACAGGTTCAGCGACCGCTCCGCCAGCGTCGCGGTGGACACGCCCACGGCGTCGGCCAGGGCCTGCATGGCGAACCGATCGTGATCGGGCGCACTCGTCCGCCAGTACATCTCGGTCCGATTGCACGTCGCGAGAACGGCCGACTCGATGCCGTGGGCCGTCAGCGTGGCATGCAGCACCGTGGCGGCATCCGCGCCCGCCGACATCTCGGACAGCAGGGGCAGACCGCAACTGCGATGGTTGATGGAGCAGGTGCGAAGGCCTGCCAGGCCGTGATGCGCAACGTCAGAATCGGGGTGTTCGGAGGCCACTGCTACCTTTCGCAATGTAGCCTCCGCCCCGATCCGGGACAATTCGCAACAGTGCGGACGGCCCCTCGGTAGAACTACCGAGTCGGCGGCAGGTCGACGATGCCTTCCCGGATGGCGACCTGGGTGAGCAGGGCCACCGACTTCACGCCGAGCTTGCGCATCAGGTTCGCGCGATGGGTCTCGACCGTGCGCCCGCTGATGTCGAAGGTCGCGGCGATCTCCTTGGTGGACATGCCGCGCGCGAGCAGGACGAGCACTTCACGCTCGCGGTCGGTGAGCGTCCGGAGGCCGGCCGAGGCCCCGGTCCCGCCACGAAGGATCTCGGCCATCTGCTGCTGGATGGCGGGACTGAAATAGGACTGCCCCGCCTGCACCGCGTCGATGGCGGCCGCCAGATCCTGCACGGCCGAGTCCTTCAACAGGTACCCGTCGGCGCCTTCCTCCATCGCGCGCGCGACGTACTCGCGGCCCGCGTGCATGGTGAGCACGATCACCTTCAGCGCCGGCCGCTCGGCCTTCGCCGCGCGCAGCACCGCGATGCCGTCGAGCCCTTCCATCTTCAGGTCCACCACGAGCAGATCGGCCTCCACCTTCCGCACGGCGTCGATGGCCGCGAGCCCGTCGGCGGCCTCGGCCACCACTTCGCACCCGGGCAGGCCTTCGAGGATGCGGCGGATGCCGGCCCGCACGAGGGTGTGGTCGTCCGCGAGGATCACGCGCACCGCCGCCATCACGCCGCTCCTTCCACGGGGATGAGCGCCGTGACGCGGACCCCGGTCGGCTCGGCCCCGCCGATGGTCAGCGTGCCGCCCGCGGCCGTCACACGCTCCTGCATGCCGAGCCATCCCATGTTGGGGCCCGCCTCCGGCCGCAACCCGCGGCCGTCGTCTTCGATGGTGAGGCGGACGTTCCGGCCTTCGGTGGCGAGACGAGCGCGCACCCACGTGGCGTGGGCGTGCCGCACCACGTTGGTGAGCGCTTCCTGCACGACGCGGTAGATCACGACCTCAACGTCGGGAGGAAACCGGCGGCCATCGCCCGCGAGATCGAGATCCACCTTGATGCGCGACCGCTCCGCCACGTCGGCGGCCAGGGCGCGCAGCGCCGCGAGGAGCCCCAGGTCGTCCAGGGCCGAGGGCCGAAGCAGGTTGCTCAGGTCGCGCACCTGCGCGAGGGCACGACCGACCAGCGCGCCGGCCTCGTGATGGCCGTCGAGGTCCAACCCGATCTTGACGGCGGTCAGCGCCTGCCCCGCCTCGTCGTGCAGCTCGCGCGCGATGCGCCGGCGCTCGTCCTCCTGGGCGCGGAGCAACAGGCGCGTCAACTGCTCGAGTTCCAGGGTGCGCGCGGCCAGCCGGGCGCGTTCGTCGCCGATGACCACGAAGAGCATGCCCATGCCCATCGCGAAGAGGAACACGACGTCGGCAAAGACGCCGTAGAGGACCGCGGCGCCGAAGCTGCGAAGCAGCGGGTAGTCCAGATGGTGCACGCCCCAGAGGATGAACGCCCAGGCGAGCACCGGGGCGGCGCCGCTGGAGACGTGGGCGCGGTTGCGCCAGAACACGACGCCCGTCCAGATTGTCACGGACGCGAGCAGCAGCGTGGAGGTCACGCCCGCCACGACCATGCTCTGCATCCCGAAGATCGTGAGCCACGCCCATCCGAAGACGAGCGGCACCGCGACCAGGTGACGCGGCCGCCAGACGAAGTTGCGTGACAGTTGGGCCGCGGCGCCGAGGAGCAACAACGCGGTCAGGCCCGTCATCGCCTGGTGCAGGAACAACCACACCAGGTCGCGGCGCACCAGGAAGGCCGACATCGCCGCCAGCCGGAGCACGTAGATCGACCACGCCGCCGACCACGTCAGGAAATGCGCGCCACGTTGCCTTTGCCACAGCACGTAGCAGGTGATCGCCAGCGCGGAGGTGAGGACCGCCTGGAACCCCAGGGCGCTGCACTCGACGAAGACGCGATCGAGGGTCACGAACGAAACTTATCACGTGGCCGCATCAGATCCCTCGCTTCGCAGACCGAAGCGCCGCCAGGTGCCCGGCCGCCGCCTCGAAGTCCGCCCGGGGCGGGACGACATGCCGCACGCCCATCGCGGAGAGCGAGGCCGACGTGGTTGAACCGATGGCGATCACTTCAACGCCCGCGAGCGCATCGGATCCCACGGAGCGCGCCAGGGCCTCGGCCGAAGATGGGCTGGCGATCACGACGGCGTCCGGCCTGGCCGCGAGCCAGTCCGCGCGGATCAGGTCGGGCGCGCGCGGCCGCATTTGGTACGCCTCGACGTCGTGGACCACGGCGCCGGCGCCGCGCAGCTGTTCGATCAGGACGCGCCGGCCGCCCGGCACCGTCGGCAGGAGCACGCGCCGAGCCGCCCAGGTGTCGAGCGTGGCGAGCCGCGTCCATAGCGCGTCGGCGCCTGCGTCGGCAGCGACGACGGGGGGCGGTTGGGCGCCGATTGCGGTCAGGGCCTCCGCGGTGGCGATCCCTACTGCCGCCGTGCGGACGCCCGCCGGCCAGGGCGATGAACGCGCGCGTGCCAGCGCCCGCACTGCCCGCGCGCTGGAACAGACCACCCAGTCGTACTGCTCAATCGAGCGCGCGGCCGCGGCGAGGGCCGCGGCGGAGTCCGGCGGCTCTTCCACCATCACGACGCAAGGGACGGGCTCGAATCCGTGCCGTTCCAGGGCCGCGGTGAGGCGTGCCTCGTCGCGCTCATCGCGCGTGACCGCCACCCGCCACGGTCGCGGCGGGCCGGATGGAGCCGGGTTCATCGAGACGAGCATACCGGCAAAGGCGGCGGGCCCCGTGGTGACTTCGGGTAAGATTCTCTCCGCCAAGGTCGACATCACGATCCGGGCCAGGGGGGAAATGAACATGCGTGCACGATGGATTTTCACGCTGGCGGCAGTGACGCTCGCCAGCAGCTTTGTGGTCGGCCAGGGGTCGAAACGGTTCAACCCGATGGTGGACCTGCTCTCGCAGAAGAAGCCGGTCTTCGGCCTCTACGCGCCGAGCAACCGCCGTCCCGGCGGACCTGGTGGCCCTGGCGGCGCCATGCCCGGCGGTGCACCGCGCCCGGCCGCGCCCGCGGCGCCCGCCGAACCGCCGAAGTCTCCGGCCGAACTCGCCAAGGACGCCGTCGCCAACAGCGGCAGCGACTTCATCTTCGACGGCAGCATGGAAGGCGACTTCGACAAGGCCTACCCGGTGTTCGCGGAGCTGATGAACGGCATCGGCACGGCGGGCCTGCTGCAGAAGTCGCCCTACGCGCACCTGTCCAAGGCGGTCGTGGTCAAGACGCACGAGATCGCGCCCGACCCGGTGAAGGCCGCGGCCAACATCGGCAAGCAGCTCAATCTCGGCGTGACCGGCGATCATGTTCGTGGGCGTCGAGAGCGCCGCCGAAGTGAAGGCCGGCCTCGCGGCCATGCGCTTCAAGTCCAAGGGCGGCACGCGCCCCGAAGATGTGGGCTCGGCGCCCGCGTTCTGGGGCATGAGCGAGAAGGAGTACAAGGAGAAGGCGGACCTGTGGCCGCTCAACCCGAACGGCGAGCTCGTCAACTGGACGATCGTCGAGAGCAAGGAAGGCCTGGCCCACGTGCGCGAGATCGCGGCCGTCAAGGGCATCGGCGTCCTGTGGCCCGGCGCGGGCACGCTGCGCGGCGTCTTCTCGACGCAGCAGCCCGACGGCGACGCGCAAGCTGGACGAAGCGGCGTGGGAGGCCTCGATCCAGCAGGTGCTCGCGGCGTGCAAGGAGTTCAACGTGCCGTGCGGCTACCCCGCCAACGCCACCGACATCGAGATGCGCATGAAGCAGGGCTTCAGCGTGTTCGTGATGAACTGGGGCGACATGGGGAACAAGGCGATCGAGGTCGGCAAGAAGGCCGCCGGCCGCTAGTTCAGCCTGATTGTGGCGTCCGGCTTCAGCCGGACTGGACGGTGGCGTCCGGCTTCAGCCGGACCCTCACTCAATATTCGTAGGGCCGAGCCTTTAGGTTCGGCCCTTTTCCTTTCCGCTGATGCCGAGGGCGCGCGACGAGACGTGTCTCCCGGCAGCGAGCCTTGGAGCGAGGCGACGAACGGAACCGACAAACGCCCCGGAGGCTGAGACAGGCGTTGTTCGAGCGCAGCGAGTTCGCGGAGGGCTTGGTGTGCCGGAGGGGCGTTTGACCGCCGAGCGAGACCCCCGCTCAGGTTCCAGGCGGGGATAGCTCGTGCCGGGAAACACGTCTCGTCGCGCGACCGTCAGGGCGTTCAATGCAAGTCAGCGGCACAGGGTCCGGCTAAAGCCGGACACCACGGTCCGATTCGAGTCCGGCTGAAGCCGGACACCACAGTCAGCGCGCGTCAGCAGCTGACGCACTTGTGGTTGTTCTTCGCGCCCAGGCTCTCGAGGAGCTTGATCGTCTCGGGATAGGGCTGCGTGCGCTGGACGGGGCCGTTGGCCATGTCCACCGTGGTCTGGCCGCGGCGGTTGACCTTCTTCACGTCCGCGCCCTTCGACACGAGGTAGAGGATCATCTCGTTGTCGCCGCGCGACGCCGCGTTGTGCACCGCGGTGTTGCCGTCCTCGTCTTCCGCGTTCACGTCCACGCCGAGTTCCTCGACCAGGTACTTCACCGCCGCCATCATGCCCGTGGGCGCGAAGCGGTGCGCGTTGCCGGCGAAGCCTTCGCCGTAGCCGGCGCCCGCGGCGGCGGCCAGCGGCGGCGTGCCGGGGCCGCCCACCGGCAGCGGCTGGCGCGGCGGCGCCGCGTTGGCGTCACCGCTGCGGGTGCCGCCCTGGAAATCGCTGCGGCCGGCCGGCTTCATGGCCGGGATGTACGGGTCCGCGCCGTGGGCGACGAGCAGCTTCATCACGGCGATGTCGCTCGCGTAGGCCGCGCGCCAGAACGGCGTCGCGCCGGAGTCGTCCACGCGCAGGAGGTCGAAGTTGTACTGCGTGAACCAGGTGTTGCGGTTGACGCGCACGTTCGGGTCCGCGCCCTTGTCGAGCAGCTTCGCCACCAGCTCGAGATAGCCCGTCTGCTGCTGCAGGTAGGCTCGCGGCTGCGGATAGAACGAGCGGGGCTGCCCACTGCACGTTGATGACGGCGTAGAGCGGCGACACGCGCGCCGACGCTGATCAGGTTCGGGTTGGCGCCGTTGTCGAGCAGGTAGCTCGCGATATCGAACTGGCCGTTGATGCACGCGATCAGGAGCGGCGTGGCCTTGTCGCCGGCCCCCGGGTTGATTGACGTCGGCGCCGCCCTTCACGAGCGCCTGCACCGTCTGCATCGCGCCCTGGCGCGCGGCGAAGTGCAGCGCCGAGAGGCCGCCGTGCTTGTCGATCAGCTCGTTGTAGGTGAAGGGACGCGTGTAGCCGGGAACGTCGGCTTCCTTGGACGCCGGCGGAGCCGGCGTCGCGGGACGCCGGCGGCGGCCGCCGTCGGGTTCAGCACATCCTCGGGCATCGCGAGCTTCGAGAAGTCCTCGACCCGCGAGGTCAGGTTGGCGTCGGCCCCCCGCGCGAGCAGGAGCCGCACCACGTCCGCGCGATCGCGGGCCGCCGCGAACATCATCGCGGTCTGGCCGTTGGCCGTCTCGGTGACGTTGGCCTCCGCGCCGTTCTCGAGCAGCGTCGCGCACCGCGTCGGCGCTGCCGGAGGCCGCCGCCTGCATGAGCGGCGTGACGCCGGTGGACGTGACGGCCTTGACCGACGCGCCCGACGCCAGCGAGCGGCGCGATCACGTTCGCGTTGCCGATCTGGCTGGCCATGTGGAGCGGCGTGAAGCCGCCGAGCCGCGTCGCGCGCCTGCACGTTGGCGCCGGCGTAGAGCAGCGTCTGCGCGAGTTCCGCATCGCCGTTCATCGCGGCCCAGTGCAGCGCCGTCATGCCGTCGCCCTGGGCGGCGTTGACGTCGCGCGCCCTCCTTGAGCAGCTTCTTCACCGCCGCGGTGTCCTTCGCCTGCGCGGCGTCGGCCACGGGTGAGTTGCTGTCTGCGCGCACGAGCGCCACGACGGAGAGCGCCACGATGACGGTGACGGCGAGTGCCCGGGCCATTGTTCTCAGATGCATGATCGTGTTCTCTGGTCCCCCTGAAGGGGGACGCCACGTGACGTCTACTGCGCCGCCACCGTCGGCGCCGGCGCCGAGTTGAGGTCCATTGCGGCCGTGCTGTCGCCGAACGTGTTCAGCTCGAGGCCCACGCCGCGCAGCGCCGCCAGCATCGCGTTGGCCATCGGCGTGCCGTCGGCCGCCTTGATGTGCAGGTTGCCCTTGAGCGCGCCGCCCGCGTGGCCCGCGAAGAACAGCGGGCACCGCTTGTGGTTGTGCACGTTCGAGTTGCCCATCGGCGATCCGTAGATCAGCAGCGAGTTCTCGAGCAGGTTGCTGTCGCCGTCGGGCGTCTCCTTCAGCTTCTTCATGAAGTAGGGCACGAGGCTCACGTGGTACTTGTTGATCTTCGCGAGGTCGAGGATGCGCTCCTCGCGGTCGGCGTGGTGCGACGCGATGTGGAAGCCGGTGTTCACGCCCGTCTCGGGGTAGACGCGGTTCGACACGTCGCGGCTCAGCTTGAACGCCACCACGCGCGTGACGTCCGACGCGAACGCCACGACCTGCATGTCCATCATCAGCTTGACGTGCTCGTCGTAGGAATCGGGCACGCCGATCGGCGCGCCGGGCACGGCCCGCGCCTCGCCGCTGCTGTTCTGCGCCTCGACCTTCTGGATGCGGCGCTCGATCTCGCGCACGTCGTCGAGGTAGTCGCTGAGGCGCGCCTGGTCCTCGGCGCCGAGGCTCCCCTTCAGCTGCGCGGCCGACTGCGCCACCCAGTCGAGGATGCTGCGGTCGCGGCGGCGGCGCGCGGCGCGCGCCTCGGGCGTGGCGCCCACGCCGAACAGCATGTCGAACACCGACCGCGGATCGCGAATCATCGGCAGCGGCTCGCTCGGCGACGCCCAGCTGATCGAGTCGGTGTAGGCGCACGAGTAGCCGTAGAAGCAGCCGCCCGACTGGTCCACGTTCTCGACGCACAGCTGCATCGACGGGCAGCGGCGTCTCCTCGCCGTACTTCTTCGCGAACAGCTGGTCGAGCGAGATGCCCGCGTGCAGGTCCGACCCCTGCGTCTGCTTGGGGTGCGCCTGCGTGAGGAACACGGCCGCCGAGCGGAAGTGGTCGCCGCCGATCTCGGGCGGCAGGAACGCCTCGGCGTTGCGCACGTCGGTGTTGCTGACGATGGTGATGTAGTCGCGCCAGGGCTCGAGCGGCGACATCGACGTGGGGCTCAGGTCGAAGCGCCGACCCGGTGGCCGCCGGCGCCCACAGGTTCTTCTCGAGGCCGAACGCCGTGGCGCCGGCCGAGCCGTGCACCATCTCCATCGCCACGAGGCGCAGCTTCCTCGGCGCGGCGCGTAGGCGCGCACCGCCGGCACCATCGCGTCGAGAAACGGCAGCGCCACCGCGACGCCCATGCCCTTGAGGACCGTGCGGCGATCCAGGTGCTTCTGCGTGATGAAGGTCATGTCGTCTGCTCTCGGTCCCTAGTGATTCACGGCCGGCGTCATCGTCGGCCGCCGGCGCGGCCTGCTTGCCCATCGTGAACACGGGGCTGGCGGCCAGCCCCTGCACGAAGGCGGACATCTTGTAGTTCTGCTTCGCCGCGTCCTCGATCAACTTGCGCACGGCCGGCATGTCGGCCGCTTCGACGCGGCGGCCGAGCGCGTAGGTCATCAGGTTCTCGGTGAAGCTCAGGAGGAACACGTCCTGGTGCTTCAGCAGCGCGGCGCGCAGACCGGCGGCGCCGGCCATCGGCGTGCCGTCGTAGAGCTGCGCCGGTCGAGTCGATCGGCAGGCCGTTGTCCTTGATGCGCCACTTGCCGGTGACGTCGAAGTTCTCGAGCGCCAGGCCCAGCGGATCGATCACGCGGTGGCACGACGCGCACGTCGGGTTCTTGCGGTGCTCCTCCATGCGCTCGCGCACGCGTGAGCACCTTGCCGCCCTCGGTGGACTTCACCGAGTCGTCCAGGGCCGGCACGTTGGGCGGCGGCGGCGGCGGCGGCGAGCCCATCATCACTTCCATCACCCACTTCCCGCGCATCACCGGCGAGGTGCGATCCGCCACCGACGTCAGCACGAGGACGCTGCCCTGCGTGAGGATGCCGCGGCGCTCGGGCGGCAGCGTCACGCGGCGGAACGCGGTGCCGGTGACGTTGGGGATGCCGTAGTGCCGCGCGATGCGCTCGTTGACGAACGAGTAGTCGGCGGTGAGCATGTCGAGCACGCTGCGGTCCTCGCGCACCAGGCTGTCGAAGAACAGCTCCGATCTCCTTGATGAACGCGTCGCCGAGCGTGCGGTCGAAGTAGGGATAGGCCACCGCGTCGGGCAGCACGCTGTCGACGTCGCCGAGCCGCAGCCACTGGCGCGCGAAGCGCGTCGAGAGCGCGAACGACCGCGGGTCCGCCAGCATCCGGGCGACCTGCTTGGCGTAGCACGCCGGGCGCGCTCAGCTGGCCCTGCGCGGCGAGCTTCGTGAGCTCGGCGTCGGGGCCGGCGCCCCAGATGAAGAACGACAGGCGCGACGCCAGTTCGGCGTCCGACGAGCGGAACGGCTGCCGGCCAGCCTGCGTCGCGGGCACCGGCTCGAGGCGGAACAGGAACTGCGGGCTGGCGAGGATCGCTTCGATCGCGCCGCCGACCGCGTACTCGAACGACGCCTTCCTTCGCGCCCGTCCTGGAAGAAACGCATCAGGCTCGTGAGGTCCTTCGTCGCTCACGGGACCGCGGAACGCCTGCGACGCAATGGACCGGATGATCTTCGCCGGCGCACACCGGCTCGTCGGCCGCCGAAGTCGGACGGCACGTGAAGATCTTGCGCCGGCTCGGCGTGTCGGACACGCCCGTCACGTGATACGGCCCGACGATGCTGAAGTCCTTGACGTGCGGCAGCGTCGTGATGCCCGCGGCGACGCCGATCTGCGTGTCGGCCAGGGTGTGATCGATCGGCGCGACGAGATCGTTCACCGGCCCTTCGAAGCGCTGGATGAACGCCGCCGTCACGCGCTGCACGCCCGCCTTGATGTGGATGGGCGGCGTCTTCAGCGACAGCCCCGTCGTCGTCTCGGCCATGCGCGGGTTGATGTCCATCAGCGCGGCGCGCTCGCCGTTGACGGAGACCTCGACCTGCTCGCCGATGCTCGGCCCGCCGAAGAGCACGCCGCACGCGTTGGAGTGCAACT
Organism: uncultured Acidobacteriota bacterium; assembly: GCA_963839865.1. Lineage (GTDB taxonomy): Bacteria > Acidobacteriota > Vicinamibacteria > Vicinamibacterales > UBA2999 > 12-FULL-67-14b. The sequence continues at coordinate 246,019 of CAWIWS010000022.1, read as the reverse complement.
CCACCTTGAACACGTAGTCGCCGTCGGCCGGGAAGGTGTGCTGCACCGAGAGGCCGCCGCGCGTGCCGAACGGCGCGCCCTCCACGTGCGTCAGCTGCGAGGCGGTCTTGGGGACGCGATAGTTGGTCTCGGTGGCGGGCGCGTCGGGGTCGCCGATGGCCAGCGCCGTCACCTTGCTGGCGGCGCGCAGGTAGCCGTCCATCAGCGCCGGCGAGAACGCCTGCACGTCGGCGACGTTGTCGAAGCCGTGGCTGATCGTGTCGGGCGGCAGGAACGCGGCCACGTCGACGTCGACGCCGAGGATGTCCTTGACGGCGCGCGCGTAGTCGGGGCGGTTCAGCCGCTGAAACGGCCGCGACCCCGGGTTCGGGTTGAGGGCGGCCGCGCGATCCACCCGGGTTTCCAGCGCCGACGCGAGCGCCGCGATCTTGTCGGCGTCGGGTCGGCGGGCCGTGGCCGGCGGCATCATGCCGGCCCGCAGCTTCCGAATCATCTTCTCGGTGGTGACAATGTCGTCGGCGGCCTTCGCGGCGTCCCACGCCGGCCAGCGAGAGGCCGCCGGCCTTGGCGCGTTCGCTATGGCAGCCGGAGCGGTCCTCCTTGACCATCGCGCTCTGCTCGGGAACGCCGAACGCGGGCGCTGGTGCGACCTGGCGGCTTCGCGGCGACTGGTGCGGAGGCGGGAGCCTTCGCGGTCGGCGCGCGGGGGGCGGACGGCGCTTGCCCCGCGGCAGCCGCGAGGTGCAGGCCTGGCATCGCGGCGACGAACGCCGCGAAGACGAGTCGTTTCATTTCGGGTCTCGCTTGAGGAAATCCGCCGTCGCTCGGCGGGCCAAATCTGCGGGCCAGTATAGCTGACTAAGTCCCGCCAATATCGATACATCCAGAGACATGGAGGCTCGATATCCACCGCGAATTGCCGCCATGGCCGGGGCGGATGGTTGGGGTCACGCGCGGCGCTTCCGACGGGCCTTGGCGCGGCGCGGGCCGACCTCGGCGTACAGCTCGTCCAGGGCATCCAGCAATCGTCGAGGACCAGCCGACCGGCGGGGGTGAGGGTGTAGATGCGGGGCGCGGTGGGCCGGGAGGGGCGCGCGGCCTTGAGCCACCCGTGGCGGGTCATGCGAGACAGCAGCGGGTAGAGGGTGCCCGGGCTGACGCGATGCCCGTGCTCGGCGAGCTCCTCGAGCATCCACTGCCCGTAGACGCCCTGCTCGCCCGCGTGGTGCAGGATGTGAATCTTCCAGAACGCCAGCAGGAATTCCCGGGCCAGGGGGTCGCGCATCGCGCGCCATCATACTCGATAATCGTTTACGGTTATCGTGCTATGATGCGCGGCCATGCGCGGTTCCTGGTGCGTGCCCCTCTGCCTGTCCCTGCTGGTCGCGCGCGTGGCCTCGGCGCAAGACGCGCCGCTGACGCTGCGCCAGGCGGTCGAGCAGGCCGCCGCGCGCTATCCCGTCCGTGACGGTGGCCGAGGCCGAGCACGAAGCCGCGGTGGCCACCATCGACCTGGCGCGGCAGGCGTACCGGCCCCGTGTGGACGGCCTGCTCCAACTCAATCGGGCCACGCACCTCAACGTCGCGGGCCTGCTGTTCCCGCAGTCCGTCATCGCCCCGATTTCCGGTCCGGTGGCCGGCGACAACGCGGGCGGCAGCGTGTGGGGCACGGCCATCGGCGCTCTCGTCAGCTGGAAGCCGTTCGACTTCGGCGCCAGGCGCGCCGGGGTGACCGCGGCCGAGCGCGGCGACGCGGTCACGCGCCTCGCGCTCGAGCGGGTCAAGGTGGACGCCGGCGCGGCGGCCGCCGACGCCTACCTCACCGCCATCGCCAGCGCGGACACGATTGCCGCCGCGCAGGCGGCCGTCGATCGCGCGGCCATCCTCGTCCGCACCGTCGAGGCGCTGGTCACGACCGGCGTCCGGCCGGGCGTCGATGCGGCCACGGCCCGCGCAGAGCATGCGGCCGCCGTCATGCAATTGATCCAGGCACGCCGCGGCGGCGACGCGGCGAACGCGCTGCTCGCGCAATACGTCGGCGCACCGACCCGCACCCTCCCGTTGCCGCCTCCGCCGCCGCCCCTGCCGATTGCCACGGGCGGGGCGAATCAGTCTCCCGCGTTCCGCGAACGCCAGGCCGCCGTGGACGAGGCCGCCACGCGGCTCGAGGTCGCGCATCGCTCGGCCGATCCAGACATCGCACTCCAGGGGACGGTCTATGGTCGCGGCACGGGCGTCCTCGCCGACAACTCGTCGGGCAGCGGCAGCGATGGCCTTGGCATGGATGAAGGGAATTGGGCGGTGGGCGTCACCGTGACGGTGCCGTTGCTCGAGTGGTCCAACAAGCACGCGCGCGAGGCGCTGCAGGCCGCGCGGCTCAAGGCGGCCACGGCCCGGCGCGATGAGGCGGTCCGCGAGATCGAACGCCGCCAGATCGTGGCCGCGCAGGACCTGCAGGCCACCCAGGAACTGGCGGACCAGGTCCCGGTCGTCCTGGACGCGGCACGCGCCGCGCAGGCGCAGGCCGCCGCGCGCTACCGCTCTGGGCTGTCGTCCATCACGGATCTCGCGGACGCGGATCGACGGCTCGCGCAGGCGGAGGCCGACGCGGCGCTGGTCGACCCTCACCGTGTGGCGCGCCCGGCTCGCGGCCGCCGCGCTCGGCGCCGACAGCCTCGACACGTTCGTGGCGGCCATTCCCGCGCAGCCCTGACCCATGAGACTTGTCTTCGCCGCGCTCTCGCGCCCCGTCACCGTCCTCGTGGCGATCGCCGCGCTCGCGCTCACGAGCGCGCTCGCCGTGCGGCGCATGCCGGTCGACATCTTCCCCGCCCTCGGCGACCCGGCCGTGTACGTCGCGCAACCGTACGGCGGCATGGACCCGGCGCAGATGGACGGGTTCCTCACCTACTACTACGAGTACCACTTCCTCTACATCACCGGCATCGAGCACATCGAGTCGAAGAGCATCCAGGGCGCGGCGCTGATGAAGCTGGTGTTCCACCCCGGCACCGACATGAACCAGGCGATGGCGCAGGTGGTCGGGTACGTCAACCGCGCCCGCGCCTTCATGCCGCCGGGCGCCGTGCCGCCGTTCATCACGCGCTTCGACGCGGGCAGCGTCCCGATCGGCCAGCTGGTGTTCTCGAGCCCGACGCGCCAGCCGGCGGAGATGCAGGACTTCGCGCTCAACCGCGTCCGCCCGCTCTTCGCGACGCTGCCCGGCGTCTCGGCCCCGCCGCCCTTCGGCGGCAACCAGCGCACGATCGTGGTCCGGCTCGATCCGGAACGCCTGCGCGCCTACCGCATCTCGCCCGAGGACGCGATCGCCGCCGTCAACCGCGCCTCCGTCGTGGTGCCGTCCGGCAACATCCGCATCGGCGATCTCAATCGCATCGCCTCCACCAACGCGGTGCTCGGCGCCAACCTCCAGGAGTTGATGGACGCGCCGGTGCGCGCGGGCAGCGGCCCCAACGTGTACCTCCGCGATCTCGGCATCGTGGAAAACGGCACGGACATCGTCACCGCCTATGCGCACGTGAACGGGCGGCGCACGGTCTACATCCCGGTCACCAAGCGATCCGACGCCAGCACGCTGGCCGTGATCGCGGCGGTGCGCGAGGCCCTGCCGCGCATGAAGGCCGTCGTGCCGGAAGACGTGGACATCACGCTCGAGTTCGATCAGTCCCGGTTCGTGCGCAGCGCGCTCCGCAACCTCGTCACCGAAGGCGTGCTCGGCGCGTTGCTCACCGGCCTGATGGTGCTGCTGTTCCTGCGCGACTGGCGCAGCGCCGTCGTCGTGGTGGCCAGCATCCCCACGGCGCTCATGGCCGCCGTGGTCGGCCTGTGGCTCTCGGGGCAGACGCTCAACCTCATGACGCTCGGCGGCCTGGCGCTGGCGGTAGGCGTGCTCGTCGACGAGGCCACGGTCGACGATCGAGCACATCCACGCGCAGTTGCAGCAGCGGCTGACACCGGGCCGCGCGATCGTCGAGGCGAGCCGGGCCACGGCGACGCCGCGCCTGCTCGCGATGCTGTCGATCCTCGCGGTGTTCGTGCCGTCGTTCTTCATGACCGGCGTCGCGCGCCAGCTGTTCGTGCCGCTCTCGCTCGCCGTCGGCTTCGCGATGGTCGCGTCGTACGTGCTGTCGAGCACGCTCGTGCCGGTGCTGGCCGGGATGGCTCGTGCGCGGTCGACGCCCGGCAGCAGCGCGCACTGGATGGACGGACTCAAGGCGCGCCTACAGCCGATGGCTCGGCGCGGTGATGGGCCGTCGCGTCGCTCGTCACCGGCGCGTACGTCGCGGCCGCGGGCGTCCTTGTGGTGCTGCTGGGACCGCGCCTGGGCACCGAGATCTTCCCCACCGGCGCGAGCGATCAGTTCCAGATTCGGCTGCGGGCCCCCACCGGCACGCGCATCGAGCGCACCGAGCGCATCGCGCTGACCGCGCTCGACGAGATCAAGGCCGAACTGGGCGCCGAGCAACGTGGCGATCACCACGAGCTTCGTCGGCGTGCAGCCGGCCAGCTATCCGATCAACACCATCTACCTGTGGACGAGCGGGCCCCACGAGGCGGTGCTGCTGGTTTCGCTGAAGCCGGGCGGCGCGCAGGTGGGTCAGCCGCAACGCGAGCGGCTCCGCACGCGCCTCGCCGCGGCGCTGCCGGGCACGTCGGTGTCGTTCGAAGCGGGCGACATCGTCTCGCAGGTCATGAGCTTCGGCGCGCCCACGCCGATCGAGGTGGCCGTCCAGGGCGCGAGCCTCCAGGTCAATCGCGAGCACGCGGAGAAGATCAGCGACGGAACTCGCGAAGCTCGCCAGCCTGCGCGACCTGCAGTTCGCGCAGCCGCTCGATTACCCCACGCTCAACGTCGCGATCGATCGCGAGCGCGCGGGCCAGTATCGGCCTGACCATGTCGAACGTGGCGCGGTCGCTCCTGATGGCCACCTCCTCCAGCCGCTTCGTCGAGCCCAACTACTGGCGCGACCCGGTGAGCGGCAACGCGTTCCAGATCCAGGTCGAGATCCCGCAGGCGCAGATGGCCGCGGCCGAGGACGTGGGCGCGCTGCCCCTGTCGGTGAGCGGCGGCACGAACGCGCAAGTGAGCGACGTCGCCACCATCACGACCGGCACGGCGCCGGGCCTGATGGAACGCTACAACGGCCAGCGCGTGGTCAGCCTCACGGCGAACATCGAGGGCGCCTCGCTCGGGCAGGTCACGCCGGGCGTCCGCGACGCCATCGCGCGCGCCGGCGATCCGCCGCGCGGCGTCACCGTGGCCATCCGCGGCCAGATCCCGCCGCTCGAGCAGACGCAGGACGGCCTTCGCCTCGGCCTGCTGGTCGCCGTCGTCGCGATCTTCCTGCTGCTGGCCGCCTACTTCCAGTCGGCGCGCCTCGCGGTCGACCGTGCTCAGCACGATTCCCGCCGTGTCTGCGGCGTGGTGATCGTGCTGGCCCTCACGCGGACGACCCTCAACGTGCAGTCCTTCATGGGCGCGATCATGGCGATGGGCATCGCCGTCGCCAACGCCATCCTGCTCGTCGCCTTCGCGGAAGAGCGCCGGCGAGCAGGGCGACCCGGCCGACGACGCCGCGCGGCATGCGGGGGCCGAGCGCCTGCGCGCGATCCTGATGACGGCCGTGGCGATGATCGCCGGCATGCTCCCCATGGCGCTCGGCCTCGGCGAGGGCGGCGGCCAATCCGCGCCGCTCGGCCGCGCCGTGGTCGGCGGCCTCGCCGTTCGCGACCGTGGCGACGCTGACGGTCGTGCCCGCCGTGTTCAGCCTGCTCCAGGGCCGCGCGCTGCGCCGCTCCTCATCTCTCAACCCCGACGATCCCGCGAGCCGCTTCTATGACGTGTCGTAACTTCGTTCTCGCCCTGGTCGCCGGCGCGAGCCTGCTGTGCGGCTCCGCGCCCGTCGGCCGCCCAAGCGGTGGAAACCGTCACGGCGACCGCCGCCAGCGGAGAACGCACGGTGATGCTCCCCGGCGAGCTGGTCGCGTTCGAGTCGGTGAATATCGTCGCAAGAGTCGGGGGCTACCTCGAGACGGTCACGGTAGACCGCGGCACCGAGGTGCGTCGCGGCCAGGTGCTGGCCACGCTCGTGGCGCCGGAACTGGCCGCGCAGGTGGCCGAAGCGCGCGCGCGCGTCGAAGCCGCCGCGGCCAAGCTGGCCGAGGCGGAATCGCAACGCGTCACGGCGCGGACCACGTTCGAGCGGCTCACCTCCGCATCATCGACGCCGGGAGCGGTGGGGACACTCGAGCTGTTGCGCGCCGAGGAGTCGATGAAGGCGGCGGACGCCCTCGTCCAGTCGTACGCCAAGGCGGTCGATGCCGCCAACGCGTCGCTCGACGCGATGAAGACGCTCGAGGGCTACCTGCAGATCTCCGCTCCGTTTGCCGGACGCGTCACCGAGCGCTTCCTCCATCCGGGCGCCCTCGTCGGCCCCTCGACCGGTCCGCTGCTTCGCCTTGAGCACACGGCTCGGCTCCGCCTCGTCGTCGCGGTGCCGGAGCGGCAGTTCGCCGGCGTCACGCCGGGCCGGCGTCTCGACTTCACCGTGCCCGCCTACGCGGGACGCACGTTCACCGGCACCGTGGCACGCGTCGCCGGATCGCTCGACGCCAGAACGCGGACGATGGCGGTGGAACTGGATATCGCGAACGGCGACGGCGCGCTGGCGCCGGGGATGTTTCCCGACGTGAAGTGGCCGGTCTCGGCCGCGGCGGGCACGCTGCTGGTGCCGGCCACGGCCGTGGTCACGACCTCTGAACGGACGTTCGTGATCCGCGTGACGGGCGGCAAGGCCCAGTGGGTCACCGTCAGGAAGGGCGCGGCCAAGGGCGACCTCGTCGAGGTCTCGGGCGCGCTCGCCGCCGGCGACGTGGTGGTGAAGCGCGCGTCGGACGAAATCCATGACGGCGCCGCGCTCACGACGAAGCCCGGCGCCTGAGATCGTCCGCTCAGTCTTCCCTTCTTTCCTTCCGCAAGTGACTCCCGCAGCGCCTTCAGCTCGACGTGATACCCCCGCGCGTCGCCGTAGTCGGCGAACAGACGGTAGCGGGTGTGCGGCCCGCGCACCGCGCGGGCGTGCTTGATCGGGCACCAGGTACCTGCTCGGTGCGCGCCGCGACCTCGCGCACGTAGGCAATGACGCCGTTCGCGTAGCTGCAGAACTCACAATTCGCCTTCTCGATCCCGTTGAGATACGCGAGGTTATGTCGATCGATGGCGATGAATTTCGAGCGGCGCACCTTGGGAATCTCGTACACCGGGAAGCAGATCCACTGGTACACGGTGACCCATGCGTCGATGAGGGCGAAGGGAATCGTCAGCGAGTAGATGACCGGCGCCGTGATGATCGCGGGCACCGAGCTCTCGCGCAGGTACCGGCCGATGCGCGTGCGCATCCGCCGGTGCTGCTCGAGGACGGCCTGGTCGAACCTGGCCCGACCCAGTTCGATGCGGTACTTCCACTCTTCCTGCTTCGCGGCGAACTGCTGCTCGAGTTCGAGTTCCAGCTGGCGGATGGCTTCCAGGACTTCTTCGCCCGACGGCATGGCGCCTACCGCCCCGCCGCGGCGCGTCCGAGCTTGATCGCCTCGTCGGCGGTCGGGCCGTTCATGAGGAGGGCGAGGAAGCCTTCCTTCACGCGCTTCTCGACGTCCTGCACGTTGGCCGTCAGCATGTTCACCAGCTTGGTGCGCTTGCTCTCGGCCAGCACCTTCTGGGTGCCGGCCTCGGCGCCGGCGCGGTCGCCGCCCATCGCCTGGGCCAGGCTGCCGATGCCGCACGCGAGGATGCTCACGCCCTTCAGGTCCGCGACGTCCTTGGCCTGCTCCACCGCCTTTGGATCTTCCAGCATCAGCATCGCGAGCTTTTCGCCCTTGGGATTCGACGGCGACCACACGTTGGCCTTGGCGTCCGCGAAGAAGCTCAGCGCGAGCTTCGCTTCGTCGATGTTGAGGATGTGCGGGATGGTCACGCCGTCGGCGCCCGCGTCGAGAATCTCCTTCACGCGCGCCTTGGCGGCCTCGGGACCGTCCTTGTCGATCGGGGGAATGCGGACGATCAGCGTTTTGCGGCTGACGGCCTTCGGGCTGCGCAACCCCTCGGCGATCGCCTTCACGGCTGCCGGATCGTAGGCGCCTTCCAGGTTCAGGAACAGGTAGTCGTAGAGCGGACTCATCGCGAGCTTCTCGCCGCCCGCCACGGTGTACACCGGCGGCGGCATCGGCGGACGTTCGGCCGGCGGAGCGCCGGGCGCGCCCGCCGCACCCCTCGCACCGCCAGGCCCGCCAGGTCCTCCAGGACCACGCGGCATCGGGTTCTCATTCGGGACGTAGACACCGAACACGGCCTTGCCCTGCATCCACAGGTCGATGACGGCGTTGGTGTGTTTGGCTTGGGCGTGGGCCGCGGAGGCCAGGGACACGGTGATCAGCAGGGCGGCGACGAGACTCGGGTGACGTTCATGGCACAGATAATAGCCGCAGATAAGCCGCAGATTGGACGCAGATTGAACGCAGATTAAACGCAGATCGGGTAATCTCCGCCGAGCGCGGTTTTCCCTGGAGCGATCTGATGGCGGACGAACCCGGACAGTCACGGCCTTTCACGCGACGCGATCTGCTGAAGCAAGCCGGCCTGGCAGGGGCCGCCCTGTCGCTGCCGGCCGCGGCCCCCGCGGCGGCAGCGCCTGTGGCGCCCGCCATTCCCGTGGCACCGGTGGCGCCTGCGGCCGTTGCCGGACGTGAGCCGATCGAGAACTTGACGGCCGCGGAGTCGGACCTGCTCGAGGCGGTGTGCGCGCGCATCATTCCCACCGACGCCAACGGGCCGGGCGCGCGTGAAGCGCAGGGCCGCGCACTACATCGATCGCGCGCTCGGCGGCGCGCTCGCGGGATCGCGCCAGGCCTATACCGCCGGGCTCGAGGCCCTCGACCGCTACAGCCGATCCTCGCGCGGCAAGGCCTTTCTCGACCTCCCGGCCCGCGATCAGGACTCGGTGCTGATCGACGTCGAGACCGGCTCGGCCACGGGCTTCCCCGGCGGCTCGGCCGGGTTCTTCGCGATGGTCCGGACCCACACGATCCAGGGGACGTTCTGCGACCCGTTCTACGGCGGCAACGCCAACTTCGTCGGCTGGGATCTCATCGGCTATCCCGGCATTCGCACGACGGTCACGCCCGACGATCAGCGGCTCGGTGCCGAGATCGCGCCGAATCACAAGTCGGCGTACGACTACGAGATGTTCACCAAGGCGACGGCCCGCCTCGCGCCCCGCGCGGAAGACCACACCGATGGCCACTAAGCTCAAGCCCACCGATGTCGTCGTCGTCGGCCTGGGCGCGGCGGGTGGCGTCGCGGTGCTCCCGCTGACGCTTGCGGGCCTCGACGTGGTGGGCCTCGAGGCCGGCACGTGGCTCACCGCTCGCGACTTCGCGCCGGACGAGCTGCGCAACAACGTGCGCGACTGGCCGCAATCGGTGCAGAAGGCCCAGCACGAGGTGCCCACGCATCGCGTGAACGCGCAGGCCAACACCACGCGCGCCGAGCAGCCATCCCGATGATGAACGCCGTGGGCGGCACGACGCTGCACTACTGGGCGCAGAGCTGGCGGCTCAACCCGTGGGACTTCAAGGTGGTGAGCGAGACCACGAAGCGCTATGGCGCCGTCGCGCATTCCGAAGGGATCGACGGTCGAAGACTGGCCGTTCGGCCTCGAGGAGCTCGAGCCTTACTACGACAGGATCGAGTACGAGATGGGCGTCTCGGGCCAGGCCGGCAACGTGAAGGGCGTGATCGATCCGCGCGGCAACATCTTCGAGGGTCCGCGGCAACGCGGCTACCCGATGCCGCCGCTCCGGAGCACGGGCTTCATCGACCTGATGGCCGCCGCCGCGCGGGGGATCGGCTGGCATCCGTTCGCCGGGCCGGCGTCGATCAACTCGCAGCGATACCAGAACCGATCGGGCGTGCATGTACCACGGCTTCTGCAACAAGGGCGGGTGTCACGTGGACGCCAAGAACGGCCCGCACCTCACGACGATTCCACGCGCGCAGGCGACGGGCAAGCTCTCCGTGGTCACGCGGGCGCACGTGACGTCCATCGATGCGGACGCGAACGGCCGCGTCTCCGGCGTGACCTACGTCACCGACGGCGTCGAGTACACCCAGCCGGCGAAGGTGGTGCTGCTCGCGAGCTACACCTACGAGAACTCGCGACTCCTGCTGCTGTCGACGTCGAAGGCGTATCCGAAGGGCCTGTCCAACAACCACGGGCAGGTCGGCCGCCACTACTTCAGCCACGCGCAGGGCGCGGGCGTGACGGCCCTCTTCCCCTGGAACGTCAACTCCTGGTACGGCCTGCCGGCCCAGGGCGTGGCCGTGGATAACTTCGCGGACGACAACTTCGATCACGGCCCGCTCGACTTCATCGGCGGCGGCAACCTGTGGGTGATGTCGGACCGCCGGCCCATCGCGGCCGCCAGCATGGGCACGTTCGGCAAGACGCCGGGCTGGGGCTCGGAGTGGAAGGCGTTCATCAAGGAGAACGCCGACCGCACCAACACCGCGTACATCCAGAAGACGACGCTGCCCTACGAGGACAACTATCTCGACCTGGACCCGGTGGCGAAGGATCCGCTGGGGTTTCCGGTGTGCCGCATCACGGCGGACTACAAGGACAACGAACGCCGGGCCGCGGCCTACACGCAGGAAAAGATGGCGCAGTGGTACAAGGCGGCCGGCGCCGTCACCACGCAAGCCAACCCGCTCGGGCACGATGGGCCCGACGACCCACGCGTATGGCGGCACGCGCATGGGCGACAACCCGGAGACGAACGTCGTGAACCGCTGGGGCTTCTCACACGAGGCGCCGAACCTCGGCGTGCTCGGCGGATCGGTGATGGGCACGAGCGGCGCGCGCAACCCGACGCTCACGGTGCAGGCGCTCGCCTGGCGGACGGCGGAGTACCTGGCGAAAAACTGGAAGACCATCGAAAAGTATGATCAGCCACGAAGTGACACGAAGCCGAAAGTAGAGTGCTAAAGACTTCGTGCCCTTCGTGACCTTCGTGGCTGATTTCTACTGCGGAAACCGCTCGTAGAGCGCCACCAGCGAGCCCTGACCGATGATGTGGCCCTTGATCGCCTCCATCAACTGCGTCCGGTTCAGGCCGGCTTCGAGCGGCAGGTCCGCGTCGAGCGCGAACACCGTGAAGGTGTAGTGGTGCGGCTTGCCGACCGGCGGCGCGGGCCCGCGGTAGCCGGCCCGCCGAAACCCCGACATCCCCTGGATCGTCCCCGCGATATCAGCCGGCGCGGTCAGCGCCGCGTCCATCGGCAACTCGGCGGGCAGCCCCTTGGCCGCCGCGGGAATCTTGTAGACCACCCAGTGCACGAACCCGCCGGGCATCGGCACGTCCGGATCGTCCAGCACCAGCGCCAGTTGCCTGGTGCCGGCCGGGGCGCCGCTCCATGCCAGCGCGGGCGACACGTTGCGGCCATCGGCCGTGTGGTCCTTGGGCATCGTCTCGTTGGCCTTGAGCGTGGGGCTCGTCACCGTCATCGCGGCAGGCGTCTGTGCCGAGGCGGTCAGGGCAACCCCGAGAACGACCAGAACGAGTCCGGCAGTACGTCTCACCATGCGTGGTTTCTCCAGTCCCTAAACTCTTGAGCTTTGGTGCCGGGAATTATACAGTTGCCGCCTATGATTCGAACTTCGAGCCGCTGGTTAGTACGTGTGGGCGTGTTGGGACTCCTCGTCGCGTCGGCCACGGTGGCGGCGCGGGGGCAGCAGGCCGGGACGGCGAAGGTTGGCGAGTGGCCCACCTACGGCGGCGACCTGGCGAGCACGCGCTACTCCCCGCTCGATCAGATCAACGCCGACAACTTCGGCAAGCTCGCAGGTCGCCTGGCGCTTCAAGACCGACAGCTTCGGCCCGCGCGCCGAGTTCAACTTCCAGTCCACGCCGCTGATGGTCAACGGCGTGCTCTACGTGACGGCCGGCACCCGCCGCGCGGTCGTGGCGCTCGACGCCGCCACCGGCGAGATGCTGTGGATGCACAGCATCAACGAGGGCGCGCGCGGCGAGGCCGCCCCGCGCCAGCTCTCGGGCCGCGGCCTGTCCTACTGGACCGACGGCAAGGAAGAGCGCATCCTCTACGTCACGCCCGGCTACCAGCTGGTCGCCCTCGACGCGAAGACGGGCACGCGCGTCGCCGGCTTCGGCACGAACGGCGTCGTCGACCTGAAGCAGGACGACGACCAGGACATCGATCTCGTCACCGGCGAGATCGGCCTGCACGCCGCGCCGATCGTCGCCAAGGACGTCGTCATCGTCGGCGCCGCGCACCGCGAGGGCGGCGCGCCGAAGAGCATGACGAACGCGAAGGGCTACGTGCGCGGCTTCGACGTGCGGACGGGCAAGCGCCTGTGGATCTTCCACACCATCCCGAAGCCCGGGCGAGTTCGGCAACGACACCTGGGAGAAGGACGCCGCCGACCTACACCGGCAACACCGGCGTGTGGGCGCAGATGAGCGCCGACGAGGAACTCGGCCTGCGTCTACCTGCCGGTCGAGCTGCCGACCGGCGACTACTACGGCGGCCATCGTCCCGGCAACGGCGCTGTTCGGCGAGAGCCTCGTGGCGCTCGACCTCAAGACCGGCAAGCGCAAGTGGCACTACCAGCTCGTGCACCACGGCATCTGGGACCACGACATCCCGTGCGCGCCGATCCTGGTGGACCTCACCGTGAACGGCAAGGTCGTCAAGGCCGTCGCGCAGCCGACCAAGCAGGGCTGGGTCTACGTGTTCGACCGCGTCGACCGGCCAGCCGGTGTGGCCGATCGAAGAGCGCCCGGTGGAAAAGGGCGACGTGCCCGGCGAGTGGTACTCGCCGACGCAGCCCTTCGTCACCAAGCCGCCCGCGTTCGAGCGCCAGGGCGTGTCCGAAGACGACCTCATCGACTTCACGCCGGAGCTGCACGCCGAGGCGATGAAGCTGGTCTCGCGCTACAAGATGGGCCCGATCTTCACGCCGCCCGTCGTGAGCAAGTGGGAAGGCCCGCTGGGCACGCTGATGTTGCCGAACGTGACCGGCGGCGCCAACTGGCAGGGCGGCTCGCTTCGATCCCGAGACGAACATGTTCTACATCTTCTCGAACACCGAGCGTCAGTTCGCTCGGTCTCATGCCGGGCGACGGCGCCAAGTCCGACATGCTCTACGTCGCCGGCGTCGCGCGCAACCCGAACGCGGCCGCGGGTGCGGGCGGCGGTGGCGGCCTCGGCGGCCTCAACGTGCAGGGCCTCCCGCTCATCAAGCCGCCGTACGGGCGCATCACCGCGCTCGACCTGAACAAGGGCGACCTCGTGTGGCAGATCGCCCACGGCGAGACGCCCGACAACATCAAGAACCACCCGGCGCTGAAGGGCCTGACCATTCCGCGCACCGGCCGCCAGGGCCGCATCGGCGTGCTGACGACGAAGACGCTGGTGATCGCGGGCGAAGGCGGCTTCAACACCACGCCCAACGGCCGCGGCGCCTTCCTGCGCGCCTACGACAAGGCCACCGGCGCGGAAGTGGGCGCGGTCTACATGCCCGCCCCGCAGACCGGCTCGCCGATGACCTACTCCGTCAACGGCAAGCAGTACATCACGGTGTCCGTGAGCGGACCCGGTTACCCGGGGGAACTGTTGGTTTACAAGCTCGCGAACTGAACGAATCAGAGGGCTTAGGGGCTTAGGGGCTTGGGGGCTTGAATCCCTCACCCTAAGTCTCTAAGTCCCTAAGTCCCTAAGCCCCTAAGCCCACCCCCTAGAACGGCAACCACACCGACGTCTTGATGACGAAGGTGTTGCTGCCCGGCGCGGTGACCGAGCGGAAGGCGTCGCCGACGTTCACGTAGTCGCCGATCGTCTCGGTCTCCGATCGGTTCTGCTGCCACACCACGTAGAGCGTGCTGCCGGCGCGCCACTCCCACCGCAGCACGACGTTGCTCCGGAACGACAGCGTGTTGAAGTCGCGGTTGCGCAGCGCAAAGGTGTCTGCGCCATCGCTGACCACCTGGCTGCCGTCCGGCAGCGTCACCACGGTCGTGCCCGCCGTGCCGTAGAGCAGCCGCTCGCGGCTGCCGGGCGCGCTCAACTCCCCGTAATCGTAATAGCGGCCGGACGCGGCGAAGGGTTCCGCGTACACGTCGAGGTTGACGTCGGGCCTGATCGTCAGCCCCAGCCGGAACTGCATCGAGACCGTGCTGCGATCGATGAACGCAAAGATGTAGCGATTGCCGTAGGTGGCGTCGCGACCGCCCGAGCGCGTCGTCGCATACTGCTGCGGCTCGGTGAGGCGTTCCACGAGCGGCGTCACCGAGAACTGCCAGCGCGGTCCCGGGCGCATCGAGAGGCTCCCGAGCACGCGCGCCTGCGCAAAGCCCGTCGTCGTTGTTGGCGATCGTGGTGTTGAGCGCCACCCGGGTCTGCGCCGAAGTGCGGCTGCCCGCGCTGACGGTCAGCGCCCACCCCGGGCCCGCGGCCCATCAGCGGGCCGCCGCGAGTGAGCGACACGCTCGTCGTCTCGAAGTTGCGGGTCAGGGCCACGTTGGTGGTCCAGAAGTTCAGCCAGGTCAGGTTCAGCGTGGACCGCAGGTAGCCGGCCTGCATCAGGCCGCGGAGGGTGGCGTCCGTCTGCGCGCTCGTGGTGAACGCGTAGCCGCGGAACACCGTGCCGGGCCGCGTCTCGCCGGTAGCGTCAGGCTGCCGTTCGACAGCAGGCCGTCGGCGCCGTTCAGACTGCCCGTAGTCGTTGGTCTCGAAGTTCTCGGAATCGATCTTGGAATTGACGCCCCAGAGCCAATGCACGCCGCTCACCGCGGTCCAGGTTGACCTGCGCCGACCATCCGTTGAGCGACGTGAGCGTGGGGTCGAGCGGCGAGTAGTCGCGGTCTGGACGCTGGGCATAGTGGGCGCTCGAACGCTGGACACGCTCGATCGCCGCCGCTTCCCCGTCGACGTGCGAGGTCCCGCCTGACGCCCGGAACTGGTACTCGCCCCCCTTGAACCGCAGGAGCGTGTTGCCGGCAAGGCCCAGCGCGTTGCGGGTGGACAAGCCCGCCAGCGACTCGAACTCCTGGAAGTCGCGGTGCACGTAGTTCACGAACAGGCCGGCGCTGGATCCGGCATTGCCGAACTCCTGCAGCACGCGGCCCACGCCGTGGTACGCGCGCGGGGCCACCGCGATGCGGCTCGTGCCTGGCGCGCTGCGAAAGGCCACGCCGGCCGATTCCTTGTCCGTGGCAGCCGCCAGCAGGGCGATCGACGTGCGCGACGGGAGCCGGCCGGTGATCTTGCCGGCCGCCAGGATGGTGGACTGGTTGGGATAGTCCACGTAGTCCGCGGTCGCCGGACCGGAGGGCCGCGCGCCGATGCGGCGCGAGTAATAGAAGTTCGGATGGCCGATGTTGAACAGCGAGGCGCCCTCGAGGAAGAACGGCCGCTTCTCGGCGAACCGCGTCTCGAACGCGGTGAGGTTCACCTCCGCCGGGTCGGCCTCGACCTGGCCGAAGTCGGGGTTGATCGTCGCGTCGAGCGTGAGGTTCGGCCCCAGCCCCACCTTGAGATCGGCGCCCACGCGGCCCGTCAGGTTCCTGCCATCATCGAAGGGATTCGCCACGTCGCGGTTGTCGTTGACTGTCGCGCCCGGCGGCCACGTACGGCATCACCTCGATGCGCCGCGACGCGGGGACCTCGGCGATGCCCTCCAGGTCGCCGAAGCGCGACGACCACGCGCGGACGGTGCGCGGAACGAGCACCCAGTCGTCCTCCTCGTCCAGCGTGGGCCTGAACCGCTGGATGTTCATCCCCCACAGCAGCCGGTCGTCGGGGTTGAAGCGCAGCTGCGAGAACGGAATCCACAGCTCCGCGGTCCACTGGTTGGCGCCTACCTGGGTGTTGGCCGTCCACACCAGGTCGAAGCCGGCGTCGAAACTGCTCTTCGTTGTCGGTGGCGTGATAGCGATCCAACCGCACGCCCGCCGCCGTGACCCCAAAGGCGCGAGCGGTGCGGCGGTCGAGAAACGTGTCGAGGGACACGAGCAGGTACTCGGCCTGGCTGGTGTCGTCGCGTCGGCCGAGCGGCGCCTGGATGCGGCCGTCGCCGCTCGTCATGCGCGCCCCGATGTAGAGCGAGTTGTCGTCGAAGACCACGCGCACGTCCATCGGATCCGTCGGGGCGGCGCCCTTCGGTCGGCTCCTTCTGGACGAACTCGGTGATGGGCGTCGCCTGCTGCCAGGCCTCGTCGTCGAGCCGCCCATCCACGCGGATGGACGCCGTTGGGCACGCGGGTCGCCAACGCCTTCTTCTGGGGAGCCGGAGGGGCCGAGGGGATCTGCGCCTGCACGGCCTGGGCAGACGCGAACACGCAAACACACGAGAACGAGCCGACGAAGACGCATGCGCGGTGCGAGTATAGCCGCTAGGGCGTCGTCCGGACCCGCCCCTTTCCGCCCGCATCGAGCGCCGAACGCAATGCGTCCAGTCGCGCCGCGGGCGGTTGCTCGATGCCCACGAGGATGTAGCCGTCCGAGACCTCCGGGTCATACAGCCGCGGACCGCGGTTGGGCAGCTTGGCGGTGATGAAGAGCGTGATCACGGTTGCGAGGATCGCGCCGAGCATCGTCATCTCGAAGATGACGATGGCGTTCGGATACGGGGAGACGATCGGCATGCCGCCGGTGTTGATCGGCCAGGCCTGCTGGGTGAGCGACGTGAGGAGGTACGCGGCCGCGAGTCCCAGCGAGGCCGCCACCGCCGGCGATCCAGTAGAGCCAGGTCGCCTTGTCGCGATGGCTGAACTCGTACTCCTCGAAAGGCTCCGACGGAGATGACGATGATCTCGCGATCGGCGATGCCGGCGGCGCGCACGTTGTTCGACGGCGAGTTGCGCGGTGTCCGGATCGGCGTAGAGACCGTAGATGGCCGTCACGGCTGGACCCTCCAGAGCCCCTGCGCCTCTTCCTCTTCCTGCGGCGTGGCCTTCGGATGCGGATGGTCGCCCACCTTCATCTCCCAGATCGAGATGATCGGGCACGAACTTGGCGAACAGCGTGTAGAGCAGGCCCATCGCGCGCGAACGTCGAGCACATGATGATGATCTCGATCGGCTGCGGGCGAGTAGGTGCCCCAGCTGTACGGCAGCGCCTTGTGCCCGAGCGACGGCACGATGATCAGGAAGCGCTCGAGCCACATCCCGATCAACACGCCGAACGACGCGACGACGCATGCCGGGGATCGTCCGCAGCCGGCGGAGCGAGAGGATGGGGAACGGGATCACGAAGTTGCAGATCACCATCGTCCAGAAGAGCGGCGCGTATTCGCCGCGCTGCGTGGCCCAGAACACCGCCATCTCCGACGGCTCGTTGCCGTACCAGACCGTGAGGCGCTCGGAGAAGACGAAGTAGACCCACAGCAGGCTCATCAGGAGCAGCAGCTTGCCGAGGTTCTCGAAGTGCAGCGGGTGCAGGTAGTCCTCGAGCTTCAGCACCTTGCGCAGCGACGCCATCGCGATGATGAGCGCGGCGATGCCGCTGAAGATGGCGCCCGCGACGAAGTAGGGGCCGAAGATCGTCGAGTGCCACATCGGCACCGGCGCCATCGAGAAGTCGAACGACACGATGGTGTGCACCGACACGGCGACGGGGATGATGGCGATGGCCATGATCTGCATCGCCGCCTCGAGGCGGTGCCACTGCTTGGTGGTGCCCCGCCAGCCGAGCGCCAGCGCGCCGTAGATGCGCCGGCGGAGCCCGGTGGACCGATCGCGCACGAGCGCGAAATCCGGAATCATCGGCAGGAGCAGAAACAGCAGGCTGCCGGTGAGGTAGGTGTTGATCGCGAAGAAGTCCCACACCAGCGGCGAGCGGAAGTTCGGCCAGATCTCCCGCGCGCTCGGATACGGCGCGAGCCAGAAGAACAGCCACGGCCGGCCCAGGTGGATGATCGGGAACATCGCGCCGATCATCAGCGAGAACACGGTGATGACCTCCGCGCAGCGTGTCACGGGCCGCCGCCAGCGCGGCGTTGACCAGCCGGAGGATCGCCGAGATCAGGGTGCCGGCGTGGCTGATGCCGATCCAGAACACGAAGTTGGTGATGTAGAAGCCCCAGAACACCGGCCAGCGCTATGCCCGGTCACGCCGATGCCGTTCCAGATCTGGTAGCCCCACGCCGCCGCGCCGCAGCGCCACGAGCGTGCCCAGGACGAGCACGAGGCCGTAGAACCACACCGTGGTGTGGAACAACGGCCGGACGAGATCGTCCGCGAGTTGCCGGTTACGCGTCCGGTCCATGCCACTCTTGCCGGGAGAGATAGGTGACGTTCGGCTCCGTGCCCAGGTCCTCCAGCAGCTTGCGACCCGCGCGGCGAATGCGCCAGCCGCGCCACGCGGCTCTCGGGATCGTTCAGGTCCCCGAAGACGATCGCGCTCGTCGGGCAGGCCTGGGCGCACGCGGGCTGCATCACGCCGTCCACCAGCGGCTTGCCCTCCGCCTTGGCCGTGCCCTTCGCCGCCTTGATGCGCTGCACGCAGAACGTGCACTTCTCCATCACGCCCACTTCGCGGATCGAGACGTCGGGATTCAGCTGCAGGTTGAGCGGCTTGTCCCACGCGGGGTTGAAGAAGTTGAAGAAGCGCACGTTGTACGGGCACGCGTTGGCGCAGTAGCGCGTGCCGATGCAGCGGTTGTAGACCTGCGCGTTGAGGCCTTCGTCGGTGTGATGGCTCGCGTAGGTCGGGCAGACCGGCTCGCACGGCGCGGCGTCGCACTGCTGGCACAGGACCGGGCGGAACTTCACGCGCACGTCGGGAAAGTCGCCTTCCCAGTAGCGCTCGACGCGGATCCAGTGCATCGCGCGCCCGCGCGACGCCTGGTCGGCGCCCACGGTCGGGATGTTGTTCTCGGCATGACAGGCCGTCACGCAGGCCTCGCAGCCCGTGCAGCGATCGAGATCGACGGCCATTCCCCAGCGATGCGGCATCTCGTTCCCCTGCTACCCGCGGCCCGGATGATCGGCAGGCCGCTCGCGCGTGGCGCCTGCGAAGAGAATGAGCGAGCCGTCGGCGTCGCCCGCGCGCGTCACCTTGACGCGCGTGGCGGCCCACGCCACGGCGCCGGTGTCCGGCTCGGTGAGCGGCGCCAGGATGGCCAGGGGATTCGCGCCCCGGCCGCTCGCGTATCGGGTGAAGTGGCGGTGCCCCTGGCCCACCGGCATCGCGACGACGTTCGGGGCAATGCCCGGCGACAACACCGCCGGCGCGCGCACCGTGCCCTGCGTGGACGTCACGTCCACGAGGTCGCCGTCCCGAATGCCCTGCGCGGCGGCCGTCTGCGGATTGAGTTCCACCCAGCTGCTCCACATCGCCGACGTGAGCGGGTCGGGCATCTCCTGCAGCCACGGCAGGTGCGCGAGCGATCCATCGAGGAGCGCCTGCGACGCGTAGGGCAGGAAGTGCAACGGGAACTGCGCCGCGTCACCGTCGAACCGCGCCGCGTCGAATCGCACGCGGGGGCTCGGGCGTGCCTGCCGCCCGGGCCTGGGGCGCCGACAGCCGAAGGCGAAGGCGGCGCGCTCACGAACTCCTCGAAGCTCTGCGCCATCGGCGGCGTCAGCGGCGTCGGCAAGCGCGCCGCGAGACGTCGAGCAGCACGTCCGGCATCGCGCGCGTCTCGAAGAGCGGGCGCATGACCGGGGCCGTCGCGACCGCGCGGGCCGCCAGCGGCGCCCGATTCCGCTCCGCCATCGACCCAGGATTCGAGGAACGAGTGATCCGGCAGGATCAGATCCGCGAGCACGCTCGTGTCGTCGAGAAACGATCCGAAGCTCGCGATGAACGGCACCTTGCGCAGCGCCTCCTCGACCTTCCACGCGGGCGGCGCGCCGAACACCGGATTGGCCTCGTCCAGGAGCAGGACCTTCGGATTGGTCTTCAGCGCGTCGGCCAGCGACGTCCCCGACCGCTGGCGCGGCGCCATTCGGCGTGAACGACACGCCGCCGGGCTGGCCCACGCCGCCGAGCAGCGCGTTGAGCGCGTTGACGGCCAGCGCCGTGAAGAGGCCGTTGGTGTGCGCCAGCGGGGCGCCGCCGACCAGCACCGCGGCCGGGGTGTTCGCGGCCATCTCGCGCGCGAGCCGCTCGATGCGCGCCGCCGTGACGCCGGTGGTCTCCTCCACGCGCGCGGGCGTGTAGTCCGGGAGCCCCGCGGCCCATCCGTCGATCAACGCGCCGGCGCGGCCGCCAGCGGCTGGCCGCAGGCCGGACGCCATCAGCACGTGCGCGAGTCCCAGCGCCAGCACGCCTTCGGTGCCCGGACGAATCGCCACCCACTCGTCGGCGTTGGCGCCCGTGGTGGACATCCGCGGCTCCACGTGCACGAACTTCGCGCGCACGCCCGGCCGTCCCTGGCGCATGCGGCCGTATCCGGCGCTCTGCGCCACGGGCGAGTTCCACGTGCCGAGGAAATCGGCGCCAAACGCCATCAGGTATCGCGTCTCGGCCAGGTCGATCGTCGGCAGCTGGTGCACGCCGAAGCTCAACGCGTTGGCGCGGCGCAGCACGTCCCCGGAAAACACTTCGAAGGTGACGGGCGGCTTCGCGCCGAAGCGTCCCAGGAACTGCTCGACGATCTCGCGCCGGCGCGGGCCGCGCGGCCGTCCGAGGAACAGCAGCGACGCGGAATCTCGCGACGTCGCCAGCGCATCGAGCTTCGACACCAGTTCCGCGATCGCGTCATCCCAGGAGATCGGCGCGTACTGCCCGCTGCCCCGCTCGCCCGCGCGCTTCATCGGCTGGCCCAGGCGATCGGGGTGATAGGTCACCTGGATCGCCGCCTGGCCGCGCGGGCACAGCTTCCCTTGGCTGATCGGATCGGCGGGATTGCCCTCGAGCTTCTTCGCGAGCCCCATGCGAATCACGCCGGGCTGGCCGTGCCGGAACACTTCGGCCTCGCCTTCCATCACGCGGGCGATCACGCCGCAGCCCGCGCTGCACAGCGGACAGATGCTCGGCTTCCACTCCGCGACGCCGGGGACGAGGTCGTCCTCGGGGATGAAGCGGATGATCTGGTTCTCGGGATTCCCGCAGCTGGCGAGCGCGGCGCTCGCGCCGGTAATGGCGGTGACCTTGAGAAAGCGGCGGCGGTCCATGGCGTCCATGATCAGTAGTGACAGGTGAGACAGTCGTTGGACGCCTGCTTGGCCTTGTGGCAATTCACGCAGAACGCCATCGAATGATCCACGGACTTGACCGCGACGGTCTGCTGGGCGAGATCGCCGTGACACGTCGAGCACTCGACCTTGGCGCGGATGTGCGGCGCGTGCTCGAAGCGCACGTGCGCCGCGGCGGTGAAGCCGTAGACGCGCTGCCAGGGCAGGTCGAGCCCCTTCTCGCTGAGCGCGGTGATCTGCTGGATCAGCGGGCGATCGGTGGCGATCTGCGAGTGGCAGATCATGCACGTGTTCACGCTCGGGATGCCGGCGACCGGCCCTTTCTCCACGCCCGTATGACAATCGGTGCAGACGAGTTCCTTCGACAGGTGCAGCTGGTGCGAGAACGCCAGTGGCTGGCGCGGCTCGGGCCGCATTCCGAAGAAATCACGCACGGCGGCGCCCACGCTCGCGTGCGCGGGCGTGAAGACCGGCGAGGTCCCCCACCGCGAGACGGTGGCTGAGTTCCGCTCGTCGTCGGCTGAGCGGCCGCTGTTGCGGACGACACCACAGGCCAGGCCTGTGAGCATCACCGGCAACACCAGCGCGAGCGCCCAGCACGCGCCTCCGGGCGGGCCCCAGGCGCGGCAGCCGCGCCTGGGTGCCCTAATGAGACTTTGCGACACCGCCCAGACTGCGCACGAAGTTGACCACGTTCCAGATGTCCGTGTCGGAGAGCTTGCCCTTGAGGCCCTTCATCTCGTACTTCGGCGGGGCGCCGTTGGCGATCACCCAGAAGATCTCGCCTTCGCTCGATCCACGGGTCCACTGCGCGTCGGTGAGGTTGGACGGCTGCATGGTCTTGGGGGCCATGGGGCTGTCGCCCTTGCCGGTGGCGCCGTGACAGAACCGGCAGTACTTCTGGAACAGCTGTCCGCCGGCCTCGATGGAGGCCGGGCTCGAGGCCACGGCGCTCTTCAGCTTCTTGGCTTCAGGGGGAACAGCCGACGGGCCGGCCTGCGCGGCCAGGCCGCTGCCGGCGACCACGACACTCGCCAACGCGATACCGGCACACAGACCTCTCGATACACGACGCATGCTCACGGACTCCTTCGGTTCGCCTGCTTACTGGGGATCCGACGAGGACGGAGCCAAACACACTCGTTATTCGTCGGCGCGGTGCAATTCTGCCACCCGCTGTCGACGATTGCAATCAAATGTCTCCTTATGGAACTCAAACCATAAGCGACACTCGCTACCTGGCGAGCGCCAACGCCATGAAGCGTGTCCCGGCGATGGGCGTGTCGTAGTACGGAGGGATGTCGCGGAAGCCGGCCCGCTCGTAGAGCCCTTGCGCCTGCCCCATCACGGGGAGGGTGTCGAGCCGGATCTCGCGGTAGCCAAGCCGGCGGGCTTCGGCGATGACGCGATCGATCAACGCCTGCCCCAGGCCGAGACCTCGCGCCGAGGGGGCCACGTAGAGCCGCTTCATCTCGCACGTCGCGTCATCCAGCGGCCGCAGGGACACTGTCGCCACCGTCTGTCCCCCACGTCGGCCACGAAGCATGCGCCGCGTGGCGGGCCGTACTTACCGGGCCAGTCGCGATACTCGGCGTCGAAGTCCTGGAAGCTCAGGTCCACGCCCAGCCAGCGCACGTACTCGTCGAGCAGGATTCGCACCGCGGGTCCATCCCCGGCGGACGCCTCACGAATGCGATAAGTGTCCGGGCGCACGGCCCCATCCTACCGCTGCTCTGAGCGATAATGATTCGTCCCATGCGCCTGCGCGGTCCCGTTGGTCCCTTCGTTCTGGCCGTGACGCTGGCCCTGGCCGGCATCGCCGCGGCCCAGGCGCCCGCGCCCCTCACCGTGATTTCCCGCGAGGGCCGACGGCCGCTGGCCGTGAGCAGCCTCAACAACCAGGACTACGTCGCCGTCGACGACATGAACGCGGTGTTCGGCACGACGTCACGCGAGGACCGCCTGGCCGGCGGCCTCACGATCACGGCGCGGTCACGCACGGTGGTCGTCACCGCCGATCAGAACGTGGTCTCCGTCAGCGGCCGGCTCGTTTCGCTGCCCGCGCCCGCGCTGCGGCGCGACAACCGCTGGTACGTGCCGCTGGACTTCCTGCCGCGCGCCCTCGCGCTCGCGCTCGACTCGCGCCTCGACCTGCGCCGGCCCACGCGTTTGCTGATCGTCGGGGACCTGCGCGTACCGCGCGTCGTGGCCCGGGTGGATGCCGGCACCACCGACGTGTCCGTGACGTTCGAGGTCACGCCCAACACCGATACCCGCGTGACCGCCCAGGCCGGACGTCTCGTCGTGCAGTTCGAGGCCGATGCCGTCGACCTCAATCTCCCGTCGCTGCCCGCGCAGACGTTTCTCCTCTCGCTCACGCCCGGCGAGACGCCCACGACCGTCGTGCTGACGACCGGCCCGCGGTACGCCACTTACCGCGTGACCACCTCGCAGCCCGACGCGGGGTCGGGACGCGTGACGATCACGCTGCTGCCGAACGTCACCGAGCAACCCGTCGGCGCCGCGCCCCCACCGCGCCGCCCGCCGACACCCGGCCGTCGCTCCCGCAGCAGGCGCCCTCGACGGGTCTGCGGACGGTGGTCATCGACCCGGGTCACGGTGGCGAGGAGCTCGGGACGCAGGGCGCCAAGGGCACGCTCGAGAAGGAGATCACGCTGGCCGTCGCCCGGCGCCTGCGCACGCTGATCGAAAGCCGCCTCGGCCTGAAGGTGTACCTCACGCGCGACGACGATCGCACGCTCTCGCTCGACGACCGGGCCGCGTTCGCCAACAGCCACCAGGCCGACGTCTTCCTCAGCATCCACGCCAACGCCGTCGGTGCGGCCCGCGCCGAAGGGCGCGGAGGTGTACTACCTCAGCGTGGAGCGCGCCGACGCGGAAGCGCGCAAGCGCGCCGACGACGAGGCCACCACGCTGCCGGCGCTCGGCGGCGGCACGCGCGCGGTGGATCTCATCCTGTGGGAGACGGCGCAGGCGCGGTATCTCGAGCAATCCTCCGCGCTCGCCGGCTTCATCGAGCAGGCGCTCGCCGCCCGCGTCGAGATGAGCCCGCGCGCCGTGCAGCAGGCGTCCCTCCGCGTGCTCGTCGGCGCCAACATGCCCGCCGCGCTGGTGGAAATCGGCTACCTGTCGAACCCCGAACAGGAGACGCAGCTGGCGTCGGCCGAGTACCAGGACCGCGTGGCGCAGGCCCTGCTCGACGCCATCATGAAGTTCCGCGAACTGATTGAGCGCTGAGCCGTGACGCCACGCACCGTTGGACTGTATCTCGCCGTGGGCCTCGTGGCCGTCGCCCTCGGGTGGGGCCTGATGGCCGGCCTCGGCCGCCTGCTCCGCACGCCCACGCCCGATGTCCCGGTGGCCGACGCCGCGCCGTCGCCTCCGCCGTCCTCGTCGGCGCCCGCGGTGCCGAAGATCAAGGCCACGCTCTACTTCGCCACCGAAGACGGCCTGCAGCTGGCGCCGACCCCGAGCGACGTGCCGCTCGCCGACGGCGTCGTCGCGCAGGCGCGCGCGATCCTCGAGGCGCAACTGGCCGCGCCAGGCGCCCGCCCCGCTCGCGTCCACGATTCCCGCCGGGCACGAAGCTCCGCGCCGTGTTCGTCTCGGACCGCAACCAGGTGTTCGTGGACCTCGACTCGTCCATCCGCACCGCGCACACGGGCGGCTCACTGGATGAACTGCTCACGGTCTACACGATCGTCGACGCGCTCCTGACGAACCTGCCGACGCTGCAGGAAGTGCAGATCCTGATCGACGGCCAGGAAGTGGACACGCTCGCCGGCCACGTGGACCTTCGTCGCCCCCTCAAGAAGAACGATTCGCTGATACTCTCTAAGCAACAATGAACCGCCTACACGATCGCGCGCCGGACGAACTGCGTCCCCTCCTCTTCACGCCCCACTTCACCGTGCACGCCGAGGGCTCCGTCCTCGTCGAGGCCGGGCTCACCCGCGTGATCTGCACGGCGAGCATCGAGGACAAGGTGCCGCCGTTCCTCCGCGGCTCGGGCAAGGGCTGGGTGACGGCCGAATACGGGATGCTGCCGCGCGCGACCTCGACGCGAAACAGCCGTGAAGCCGCGTCGGGCAAGGTCGGCGGACGGACGATGGAGATCCAGCGGCTGATCGGCCGCTCGATGCGCTCGGTGGTGCAGCTCGAGAAACTGGGCGAGCGGACCATCTGGCTCGACTGCGACGTGATCCAGGCCGACGGCGGCACGCGCTGCGCGTCGATCACCGGCGCGTTCGTCGCGCTGGCGCTCGCGCTCGGCCGGCTCAAGGCCGCGGATGGGATCAAGTCGATCCCGCTGAACGATTACGTCGCCGCCGTCAGCGTGGGCATCGTCGGCGGCATGCCGCTCCTCGACCTCGCGTACGAAGAGGATTCCAAGGCCGACGTCGACATGAACATCGTCAAGACGGGCGACGGACGGTTCGTCGAGATTCAAGGCACGGCGGAAGCCGAGCCCTTCGGGACCAACGCGCTGACCAGCCTGCTGGGCCTCGCCGACACGGGCATCACGGCGCTCATCGCCAAGCAGCGCGAGATCGTGGGCCCCATCCTGGGCCGATGACGACTGCTGGTCGCCACCACCAACCCCAACAAGCTCCAGGAAATCCGTCCGCTGCTCGCGGACCTGCCCCTCGAGTTGCTGACGCTCGCGGACTTTCCCCCGGTGCCGGAGCCTCACGAGTCCGGCGCGACCTTCTGGGAGAACGCGCGCATCAAGGCCCTCACCTACGCGGCCGAAACCGGCGCGCTGACGATGGCCGAAGACTCGGGCCTGGTCATCGACGCGCTCGACGGCGAGCCGGGCGTGCAGTCCGCGCGGTTCCTCGGCGCCGACGCGTCCTACCCGGATCGCTTCGCCGAAATCTACCGCCGCCTCGCCGCGCATCCCGAGCGCAGACGCTCCGCCAGGTTCGTGACGGCGCTCGCCCTCGCGCAGGGCTCCGAGATCCTCTTCGAGACCGAGACGATGATCGAAGGCGTGATCGCGCCGGCGCCGGCGGGCGCGAACGGCTTTGGCTACGACCCGATCTTCTTCTACCCACCTTTCGGGCATACGACCGCGCAAATGACCACGGCAGAGAAGGCCGCCGTGTCTCATCGCGCTCGCGCGCTTCGGGATCTTGCACAGTATTTACATTCCCGCAGCCGATAGATCCCCGCTCGTCACACTACCGGCGCTTCCGTACGCTACCGTTGCCAACTGATTGCAGAATCTGCGATCGGATGCGCTCCACCAACGCTTTCTCCCGAGGTCCTATGAATCTTCGCGCGCGACTGATTGCTCTAGGTGTGGCTGTCACATGCATCGGCTCGCTGCTGACCTCCGGCGTTGGCGCCCAGGGCAGCGGCAATGTCAGCCCCAATCTCGTCATCAGCCAGGTGTATGGCGGTGGCGGCAACAGCGGCGCGCCACTGAAGAACGACTTCGTCGAGCTCTTCAACCGCGGTGCATCGACGGTGAACCTCACCGGGTGGTCGGTGCAATACGCCTCGGTTCCACCGGCACCCGGCGCTTGCCACCCGGCCCTCGCCGGTACGATTCCAGCCGGGTGGCTACTACCTGGTCCAGGAATGCCGCCGGCGACCGGCGCTGGCGCACCGGCCCTGCCCACGCCCGATGCGACCGGCACGATCGACATGGCGCCGGCGCCGGCAAGGTCGCGCTGGTCGTCTACGACCGGCGCTGCCTGCAGCGGCGCCGTGTTCGCCGCGCAGCGGCGTCGTCGACTTCGTCGGGCTACGGCACGGCCGAACTGCTTCGAGGGCACCGGCCCGGCGCCGACGATCAGCCAACACGACGGCCGCGCTCCGCAAGGGCAACGGCTGCACCGACACGAACAGCAACAGCGCGGACTTCACGATCGGCGCACCGGCCCCGCGCAACAGCGCCTCGCCACTCGGCGTGTGCAACGCGCCGACGAGCCCGTCGCTGACCATCCCCGGCATCTCGGCGGAAGTGGGCCAGGTGTTTCCCGTGGTGCTCGCCGCGACGGCGTCACCGGGCACCAATCCCACCAGCACGGGCCTCACGGTGGTCGCCGACCTCGCGGCCGTGGGCGGTGTCGATGGGCAGGCCCTGCTCGATGACGGCGTCGCTCCCGATGCCGTCGCCAACGACAAGATCTTCACGACGAGCTTCATCGTGAACCCGTCGCTGACGGTGGGCGGAGGCCCGTACTCGTTCACCCTCACCGTGAGCGACGCGCAGTCCCGCAGCGCGACGAAGAGCGGCTCGCTCACGCTCACGGCGCCGGCCATCGTCTACCTGCCGCACGACGTCCAGGGGCCCGGTGCCTCGTCACCGTACGCCAATGCCACGCTGGCCGTGCAGGGTGTCGTTACCGCGCGGAAGTACAACGGCTTCTTCCTCCAGACGGCGCCGGGCAGCGAGGACGCGGATCCGATGACCTCGGAAGGGCTGTTTGTGTTCACGAACAGCGCGCCGGGCCCCACTGTGCAGGTGGGCCGGTTGATGCGCGTGTCCGGCAAGGTGCAGGAGTACATCCCATCGGCCGACACCGGCAGCGATCCGCTGACGGAGTTGACGAGCGTGTCGTCCATCTTCGACCTCGGCAGCGACGACGGTGCCGGCCCCGTTCACGCTGACGGCCGCCGAGGTGTCGCACGACCGGCACGCTCGATCAGCTCGAGCGCTTCGAGGGCATGCGCGTGTTCGCCCCGTCGCTGACGGCGGTGTCGGGCACCGACGGCACCAAGAGCGAAGCCAACGCCACGTCGACGAGCGGCGGCACCTTCTTTGCGGTCCTCACCGGCCAGGCGCGGCCGTTCCGCGAACCGGGCGTGGAAGTGGGCTACCCGGTGCTGCCGTGCGCGGCCACGCCGGCTCCGTGCGACATCCCGCGCTTCGACGGCAACCCCGAGCGCCTGCGCGTGGATTCCGATGCGCTCGACGGCACGACCAAGGCCGACGTCTCGACCGGCGCCGTGATGACCAACGTCACCGGCCCGCTGGATTACGCGTTCCGGACTTTCACGATTCTCCCGGAGACGCCCCTCGCTCCCGTGGGTGGGCTGACCGCGACGGCGGTCCCCGTCGCGGGCCCCAACCAGTTCACGGTGGCCTCGTTCAACATGGAGCGCTTCTACGACGACATCAACGATCCGAATGGTGATGCCGTGTTGACGAGCACCGCGTATGCGAACCGGTTGAAGAAGGCGTCCCTCGCCATCCGGAACATCCTGAACCTCCCGGACATCATCGGCGTGGAAGAGGTCGAGAAGCTCGACGTGCTGCAGGCCATCGCGAACACGGTGAACGCCGATGCCGGCGCGGCGAATCCGCAATATCTCCCGTTCCTCTACGAAGGCAACGACGTCGGCGGCATCGACGTCGGCTTCCTCGTCAAGCAGGGCGGCGGGCGCGTGACGGTGAACTCCGTCACGCAGCTCGGCCTCAACGACACCTTCATCGACCCGAGCGACAACAGCGTGGACCTGATGAACGATCGGCCCCCCGTGGTCCTGAGCGCGACGATCCATGGACCGGCGACGTCGCTGCCGGCCACGGTGACGGTCATCGTCAATCACCTGCGATCGCTCGGGAGCGTCGAGGAGAACACCGCCACCGGCCAGCGCGTGCGCGCGAAGCGCAAGGCGCAGGCGGAGTTCCTCGCCGGCTACATCCAGGGCCGGCAGATCGAACGATCCCGCCGAGGCCATCATCTCGGTGGGCGACTACAACGCGTTCAGCTTCAACGACGGCTACGGCGACAGCATGGGCACCATCCGCGGCAATCCGGCAGCCGATGATCAGGTGGCGACGGCATCGCCCGACCTGGTCAACCCGGACCTGGTTGATCTGGCGGACTTCATCCCCGAAGCGGATCGCTACTCCTACTCGTTCAACGGGAACGCGCAGACGCTCGACCACGTCCTGGCGACGCAGAACCTCGTGCCGCAATTCGCCGGACTCGTGCACGGCCGCGTGAACGCGGATTTCCCCGAGGTCGTGGCGATCGGATCCCGAACCGGCCGGAGCGGCTCTCCGATCACGACCCGGTCGTGGCGTACTTCACCTTCCCGCCGGACACCGTGGCCCCGTCGATCACCGTGCCCGCCACGATCGTGGCGGAGGCGTCCGGGCCCTCGGGGTCGATCTGTGGCCTTCACGGTGACCGCCACCGACAACCTCGACACCGACGTGGCCATCACCTGCACCGTGCCCACGCCGTCGCTCTTCGCCATCGGCACCACGTCGGTCTCGTGCACGGCGACGGATGACGCCGGCAATGCGAGCACGGACACGTTCTCGGTGGTGGTGCAAGACACCATCGCCCCCGTGATGGGCAGGCGTCTCGGTGAGCACCGCCACGCTCTGGCCCGCCAACCACAAGATGGTGGCGGTCAGCGTGTCGGCGTCCGCGTTTGACCTCGTCGGGGCGGTCTGCGCGGTGAGCGCCGTCACGAGCAGCGAGCCCGACAACGGGCTCGGCGACGGCGACACCAGCGGCGACATCGCGGTCACCGGGCCGCTCGGGGTGACCCTCCGGGCGGAACGCGCGGGCACGGGCAGTGGCCGCACCTACACCATTGAGGTCACGTGCCGCGACGACGCGGGGCATGAGGCCACGGGCACGGCGGCCGTGAGGGTGCCGAAGAGCCAGAACAAGTAGCGTCGCTACCCGCGGCCCAGCGCTCGCAGCTCGTGCTCGAGCGTCTGGGCCATGCCCTCTTCCAGCGGTCGCGGGCTGAACCCCAGCTCGCGCACGGCCTTTTCGTTGCTGCCGAAATAGGTCGTGCCCGCCAGCACGCGCAGCGCTTCCGGCGTGAACGCGGGCGGCAGCTCCATGAATCGCTGGACCTGCCGCATCACCACCGCCATCGCGCGCATCGTCCGCGGGCCGGGGTGGAGCAACGGCGGACGCACCTTCGCCAGCCGCGCGACGAGGTCGAAGGCCTCCTGGAAGGTGTGCCGCGGCCCGGTGACGATGTAGGTCTCGCCGATGGCGCCCTTCTCCATCGCCAGGATGTGGGCGCGCGCGGTGTCCTCGACGTGCGCCCAGCAGAACGCGGTGCGGGCCGGCGTGATCGGCAACCGGCCGCGCAGCAGGTCCACGAGCGCGGTGTGCATCCCGCTGGTGTCGCCGGGCCCGTAGATGAGGCCGGGCATGGCGATCACCAGCGGCAAGCCCTCCGGCGATCTTCGGCAGCGCCACGCGATAGTGCGCGATCCACTTGGTGCGATCGTAGGTGCTCAGGTGGGCGCCCTCGTAGCGGTAGTGCTCATCGGGCACCGCCCCCTTGGTGTCGGAGAACACCGCGACCGTGCTGGTGTAGACGCCCTTCGGGATCTCCAGCTCGCGCATCATCTTCAGGACGTTGCGCGTGCCGTCGACGTTGATCTGATCGGCCTGCGGTTCGGCCACGCCGACCTTGTACCACGCCGCCATGTGGAACACGCCGTCGACGCCGGTCATCGGCTCGCGGAGCGTCGTGCGGTCGGTGATGTCCCCCACGTGCAGCTCGACGCCGATGGCCTTGAGGATGCGGGCCTTCTCCACCGAGCGCACGAGCGCCACCACCTTGTGGCCGCGCCCCACGAGCTGCTTGGCGAGCTCGCCGCCCAGAAACCCGGTCGCGCCGGTGATGAAGTACCTCGCCACGCCACCGGAGTGTAGCTCAGGCGCGCGCTTCCAGCAGTGGCGGCGCCTCCCGCCGAGCTCGGGCGAGGCCGTCGAGCCCGCGTCTCAGATCGTCCACCAGGTCGTCCGCGTCCTCGATGCCGGGCGACAGGCGAACCAGGGTCTCGGACAGGCCCAGGGCCGCCCGGCGCTCCGCGCGGGATGGACGCATGGGTCATCCGGGCCGGATGGCTGATCAGCGATTTCACGCCGCCCAGGCTCTCGGCCAACGCAAACAACTGGCGATTGGACACGAACGTCGTCACCTCGTCGACGCTGCCGTCGAGTTCGAACGACACCATCCCGCCGAAGCCGGTCATCTGCCTCCGCGCCACGTCGTGGCCGGGATGGTCGGCCAGGCCCGGGTAGTACACACGCCGGACCTGCGGATGCGCGCGAAGGGCCGTCGCGATGCGCGCCGCATTCTCCCCGTGACGCCGGACGCGCAATTCGAGCGTCCTGATGCCCCGCAGGGTCAGCCAGCAATCCAGCGGGGCGGGCACCGCGCCGATCGCGTTCTGCAGGAACTTGATCGGCTCGAACACCGCGGCATCCTTCGCGAGCGCGGCGCCCTGGATCAGGTCGGAGTGGCCCGCCAGGTACTTGGTCACGCTGTGGACCACCACGTCGGCGCCGAGCGCGAACGGCTGCTGACACACCGGCGTCGCAAACGTGTTGTCAACGACGACCAGGGCGCCCTTCGCGTGGGCAATCCCCGCAATGGCCTGGATGTCCGAGACGAGGAGCCGCGGGTTGGTCGGCGTCTCCAGCCAGACCAACCGCGTCTTCGCCGGTGATGGCGGCGGCCACGGCCTCGAGCCGGGTGGTGTCGACGGGCACGATCGTCAGGTTGAGGCCCGCGAACACGCGCGTGAGCAGCCGATAGGTGCCGCCGTACACGTCAACGCGGCACCACCACCTCGTCGCCGGCCCGCAGATAGGCCTGCAGCACGGCATGTTCCGCGGCAAGGCCCGAGGCAAACGCCGCGCAATGCGTGACGCCCTCGAGTTCGGCGATCACCTGCTCGAGCCGCTGCCGGGTGGGATTGTTGGTGCGCGAGTAATCGAAGCCCAGGTTCACGCCGGGGCTTTCCTGCTCGAACGTGGACGTCTGGTAGATGGGCGCGACGAGGGCGCCGGTCGCGGCGTCGCTCGGCTGCGCGGCGTGCACGGCTCTGGTGGCAAATCTCATGAGGGTCTCCAATGGGCGAGGCCGCGCGTCCATGCGGCTAGGGCTTCTTGATGAATATGGCCACCGTCTGCTGGCCCCTCGTCGGAATCGGCGGCGCTTCCGGCAGGTCGTCGCCGTTGTCGTCCGGATCGACCGGCCGCTGAAACGCCGCCCGAATGTCGGCCCCGAGCGCCGCTCTATCCCTCTCCGTCAGTTCCGGTATGTGCTTGTTCGCCATGAGCTGCCTCCGAATCAGAACCGTGGAGAGCGAGGTCACGTGGCGGCGCAGGACGCGTCGCACCGATCGCTTATCTCTCCCCTATTGGGGCGGGAGTTAGCACCACGGCTCTTGCAGCCAGGTTGCTGTGGCGTCTTCGGGCCCGTTCCCTCAGCCACTCTCGATAACCGTCACGCCAGGAACGGCGTAACGACATCAATGTATAGCGATTAGATGATTCATGTCAACACTCTGCAGATTCTGCAGGGTGCCAGAGGTGCCAAGGGTGCCAGGGTGCCAGAGGTGGGTGCGGAGGTGCGGGGGTGCGAGGGCGCGTGGCACCCCTGGCACCCACCTGGGCACCTTGGGGTACTTCTGGCACGCGTGGCACCCTATCTCCCGAAGATGATCTTCTCGCGGTGCAGCAGGCGGGTCGCGAGAGCCGTGAGGAGGATGGCCGCGATCACCGTCGTCACGCCGGCCATCACGAACTCCCACGGCGCGGGGAACTTGCCGCCGAGCACGTCGATGAGGGCGACCTGCTGGCCGAACATCGGCACGGCGTACATCCACGACTTGCTGTTGATCGGGTTGAGCGTGGCCAGCACGCTCGGCACCGTCGGGATGAGCATCACGAACGCCATGTAGCTCTGCGCTTCCTTGAACGACCGCGCGAAGGTCGACAGGCAGAGCTGCACGGACACGGCGAACAGGCACAACGGCCACGCGGCGGCCAGCATCCCCGCCACCTCGATGGACCCGAGGTGGAACCGCATGCCCAGTTCCTGCAGCGGGATGTAGCGCAGCATCGCCAGGCACAGCGCCGTCGTCAGCGCGACGGCGGCCATCGACAGCACCGTCGCGGCCACCAGCTTGCCGGCCGCGATGGCGCCTCGCGGCACCGGGTTCACGAGCAGCGGCTCGAGCGACCCGCGCTCCCGCTCGCCCGCCGTCGAGTCGATCGCGATCTGCATGCCGCCGGCGAAGGCCGACATGATGATGAACATCGGCATGAAGTTCAGGAGCGTCGCGGCGCGCTGCTGCGAGCTGGAGACCTCGACGTCCTGCACCTGGAGGGCGGTGGCGATCGACGGGCTCACCCCTCGGCCCACCAGCCGCAGGGCGCCGACCTCGCTGCTGTAGCGCGACAACAGGCGCCGGACGCGCTCCACCTTCGGCCGCGTCGCCGTATTCGAGCCGTCGGACACGACCTTGATCGTCGCCGGCCTGGACGCGCGGAACTTCTTGATGAAGTCGTCGGGGATCACGACGACCACGTCTTCCTTCTTCTCGCGGACGGCCTGCTCGGCGTCGGCCGGACCCGGGACGACCTGCACGCCGTCCTGCTGCCGCAGCCAGTCCACGAGCGCCGGCGCGTTGGCCAGCCCCACCACCGGGATGCGAACCGACTCGATCGCCCGCTGCCGGTCGGCAATCTGGTTCATCATGAAGCCGACCAGGATCGGCCCGAAGCAGGAGCTGAAGAGCACGACCCTCAGCGACCGATGGTCGCGCAGGCCATCGATGATCTCCTTGCGCGCCACCACGATCGCCTGGCGGATGCTCCGCCTCATCACACCGCCTCCCGCTCGACGCCCGAGAGCGTCACGAACACGTCCTCGAGATCCTGGTGGCCCGTCTGCTGCCGCAACTCATCCGGGCTGCCCGGCCCCGACGATCCGGCCGTGCGCGATCACGATGATGGTGTCGCAGAGGGCCGAGACCTCCTGCATCACGTGGCTGGAGAAGAGCACGCAGTGCCCTTCGCCGCGCAGCCGCCGGATGATGTCGCGCACCGCGCGCGTGCTCATCACGTCCAGCCCGTTGGTGGGCTCGTCCAGCAGCACGTTCTTCGGATCGTGCACGAGCATCCGCGCGAGGGCCACCTTGGTTCGCTCCCCGTGCGAGAAGCCGCCCGTCCGGCGGTCCGCAATCGCGTCCATGTCGAGGATTCGGAGCAGCTCCTCCGTGCGCTGCGCGAGCGCCGCGCCCGACACGCCCTGCAACTCGCCGTAGTACTGCAGGTGCTCGCGCGTGGTGAGCCGCGGGTAGAGTCCCGACGGGTCCGGCAGCACGCCCAGGCGCGCCTGCGCGCGCTGGGGATGCAGCCACGGCGTCGACGCCGTCGATGTCGATGCGCCCTTCGTCCGGCCGCATCAAGCGCATACAGCATCCGCAGCGTCGTGGACTTGCCGGCGCCGTTCGGCCCGAGCAAGCCGGTGACCTGGCCGTCCCGCGCCTCGAAGCTCACGCCGTCCACCGCGGTCACGGCGCCGAAGCGCTTGCGCAGCCCCTCCACGCGAATCATGGCGTGGCCGCCTTCTGCGCGGGGCCGGGGTCCGGCCCGGCGGGCGTGAGGAAGAAGGGCGGACGTTTCACCGTGGTGGCGCACATGGTGTCCAGGCCGTCCACCGTGCCGGCCTTGATGAAGTCGCGCACCATCCGCTGGCCGCACCCCGTGGTGAGCACGCCGTGTCCAGTGCCCGAGACGATCACGTGCTTCGATTTCGAGAGGTGATCCGCCACCGACTGGCCCCAGACCGGCGGCGTCACGGGATCGAGATCGCCCGACAGCACGAGGGCCGGCACCGCGGAGGTCACCGGTTCGTCGAACGACGCGTCCACCGCGCCCTTCGGCCAGAACGCGCACGCCTGAATCTGCGCGCGCATCAGGCCCTTGGCGAACACCGACCCCGCCGATTCCCTCTCGGCCTCGCCGGGCGCGATGCGCGGGTAGTCCTCGGCACAGATCACCGAGAGCTGCATGCCGATGCTCATGTTCGGCTCTGCCGCCGCCCTTCGCCGAGAAACCCCAGCGCGAGCAGCCCCTGGAAATCCCCGGCATCGGCGCGCGTCACGAGCTCGGGCACGAGCGAGGCGACCAGCGGCGAGTAGAGCGCGCTCGCGATCACGTTGGCCACGAGCGCGGTGGTGATCGTCAGGTCGCTGGCGACGCCCGTTCGCGGATGCGTTACGCGCACCTTCGGCGGGTTCTTCTCGAGACGCGCGAAGAGCGCCATCAGCCGGGGACCGATCTGCGGATATTTCGCGCGGCAGGCGGCGTCGGCGTCGCAATCGGCCAGCAGCTTGTCGAGCGAGCGCTGCGCGTCCCTCGGGAAGAAGAGGGGCAGCCGCATGTTGGTGGGCGCCACGCCGTCGAGAACGGCGGCACGAACCCGGTCGCCATGCTGGCGCAGGTAGACGAGGCCCGCGCGCGTGCCATAGGACCCGCCGTAGATGTTGATGCGCTCGTACCCGAGGAACGCCCGGACGTCGTCCAGATCATCCATCGCGATCGTCGTCGTATAAAGAGTGAGGTCCGCGTCGTAGCCGGCCATGCACGTGCGCAGGCGCTCGATGACGGCCCCTTCAGGCTCGTCGATCAACGCGAGCGAATCGTCGTCTGCGTCGCAGTTGAGCGGGTTGGACTTGCCCGTGCCCCGCTGGTCGACAAAGACGAGGTCGCGATCGGCCTGAAGCCCGCGGAAGACATCGCGCAGCGGGCGCGCCAGCACCGCCGCGCCCTGGCCCGGGCCGCCCGCCAGGAAGAACAGCGGGTCGGGCTTGGGATCATTGCTCAACGCGGGAAGGACGATGATGCGCAGCGCGATTTGGCGACCCTGCCGGGTGTCCCGGTTCTCGAAGACCGAGAAGGTGCCGCAGTAGGCATCGGTGGGGCCTTCATCACCGGTGCACGCGTGCAGGCGATCCAGCGCGGTGAGGGTCTTCGCCGGAGCGCATCCGCCGGCCAGGACGGCGACGGCGGCCGCGGCCGCGAGGGCACGGAGGACTCATCGGGCCCAATGATACACGCTACAATAGTGCCTGGTCCGGGGCGTGGCTCAGCCTGGTAGAGCGTCCGCTTTGGGAGCGGAATGTCGCTGGTTCGAATCCAGTCGCCCCGACCACTCCTCCCCTGCCGCCGCATGCGCGCGGCGCATACGTTGAATCCTTCATCGCGCGCCGCTACCATCACCACCAGTCGCGGCGTCAGTCGCCGCATGGAGGTCCCCATGATGTCCGGCCCACGCGCCTTCGCACGTTCGATCCCGCGCCCCCCTGCACCGACGCACGTTCGCTCCTCTGCGTCCGCCCTCCCCTGCACCCCCGCCCGTTCGATCCGCCAGCGCATTACCTGCCAGCAGTGCTGCCAGATTCCGTCGCAGCAGCGTCCCTAAACCTTCACCCCGTTTCTCGTTCCCGTTAATCACCAGCGGCGCGTAGCGCCGCGGGGCTATCCGTGTATCGCGCGGATGGCCGGAGGTAGGTCATGCCGTCCTTGCCCGTGCTGGTCGTGTATCTATTCGTGTCGCTGTGGTGGCCGTCGGCGGCGATGGCCGGTGAACGCCGGACGCCGAGGCCCCTCGATGCGTGGTCCGCCGAAACGCTGGCGCGCGCGCTCGATCGCTCGCCCCTCGCGCGCGAGCTGGTCGCGCAGCTCGAGCGCTCGAATCTCGTCGTCCATATCGAATCGTCCATGGTGATGCCGCAGGGGCTCGGCGGCATGACGAACTTCGTGACCAGCGCCGGCGGCTATCGCTACGTGCGCATCTTCCTGGCGCGCGACCTCCCGCCCGCCGACCGCGCCGCGATGCTCGGCCACGAGTTGCAGCATGCGTGCGAGATCGCCGCGTCCGGCGCCGGCACGGTCGACGAGGTCCGGCGCCTGTACGCGGGCATCGGCGACGGGCGGCGCGGGCCTGTCGAACTGTTCGAGACGCGCGCGGCCGTCCTCGCGGGACGCCGGGTGTGGGTGGAACTCCGCACGGGAAAAGCGGAGGCCCGGGCTACAATCTCCGCGCCACGATGACGACCGTCTCCCTCCGCTCCCGCCGCCGCCAGCGCGGACTGTTCGTGCAAAAGCTGCAGCATGCGGTGCCCGTTTTC
Organism: uncultured Acidobacteriota bacterium; assembly: GCA_963839865.1. Lineage (GTDB taxonomy): Bacteria > Acidobacteriota > Vicinamibacteria > Vicinamibacterales > UBA2999 > 12-FULL-67-14b. The sequence goes on along the minus strand of CAWIWS010000022.1, from coordinate 208,830 downwards.
ATGCTGCTGCCCGACGGCCTGGCGCGCCTCCGCGAGAACCCCAACGGCGAGAGCCTCTTGCTCGGCGGCGCAGAGGTCGTGGTGTGCGTCCTGGTGATTGGTTCAATCCTGCGGGGATTCCTGCAGCTGCGCGCCAAGGCCCCTCACGCCCCACGCACGCACACGGGCACGGCGTGGACTGGGTCGATGTCTGCCTCGGCGCGATGCTCGTCGTCGAAGCCGTCATGCACCAGCACGAGACCGGCCACCTGCCACGGCCGACCCTCCTGCTCGCCGCCGTCATGCTGACGCTCGGCGTGTCGCATGGCCGCCTGACGACGTGGGGTGACCGGCGGCCACCTTGCGGATCACGGAAGACGGCCTGATCGTCCCGGGGCGGCTTCTTCACGCGGACCACTTACCCCTGGGCGGACATCGCGGCGATCACCATGGACGAGACCGAGGCGTCCATCGCCGGCGCGAAGGGCGGCCGGTATCGCATCAGGTTCAGCGGACCTGGTCAACCCTGATCCGGTCCGGCAGGCGCTCATCGAGGCGGCCCGCCACGTCGAGGCCGCAGCCCCTCCGCTTGACACCACTTCACCGCCTCTGCTGTAATCGCCGTCTCATGTTCGCGACCACGTTCACCGCCATCCGCCGCACCGCGCGCACCATCGCGCGCCCGGCCGGCGTGTGCCCGATTGCGATGACCATGACGATTACCACCATGACCAGCACCGAGGGCGTCACTATTACTGACGCGCCAAGCGGATGAAGTGAGTGTCACCACTCGCGCCTTTTACAAGGGCCATCATCCGCAGCACGGGTGATGGCCCTTTTGCTTTGTAGGCGCCCCTAAAGGGGCGCCCTACGACAGGGGAGAAACCATCGTGGCGTCACAACGGGACCTCGAGATTTGGAAATTCGGCGGCGCATCGCTGGCCGACGCGCGCGCCATCACGCGAGCGGCCGCGCTCATCGCCGCGCACCGCGGACCGCTCGTCATCGTCGCGTCGGCGCTGGCGGGCGTGACCGACCTGCTGATTGAGGGAGCCGAGCACGCCGCGGCGGGCCGCGCGAAGGACTCGCGGCGCATCGCCGCCGTGATCCGCGATCGCCACAGCGACGCGGCCACGACGCTCCTCCGATCCGGCGCCGCCCTTCGAGGCCTGCGGACACGGATCGATGCCGCCGTGCAGGAATACCGCGAGCTCTGCGTGGCCGTGGAACGCCTCGGCTATCTCGATCCGCGCGTCCGCGACACGATTGTCTCCCGTGGGGAACGCCTCTCGGCGGCGCTCCTCGCCGCCGCGACCGACGCGCCCAGGCGCCGATGCGCGTTCGTCGACGCCCTCGAGTTCGTGCGCACCGACGCGGAACACGGCGGCGCCACGCCACTCCTCGAGGAATCCGGCCGGCTCGCCCGCAAGGTGCTCCGGCCGCGGCTCGCCCGCCGCATCACGCCGGTCGTGCCCGGCTTCATCGGCGCGGCCCCCGATGGCAGCCTCACGACGCTCGGCCGCGGCGGCTCGGACCTCACGGCCACGCTGCTGGCGCGATCGCTCGGCGCCCGGAACGTCGTCCTCTGGAAGGACGTCCCCGGCATCCTGACGGCGGACCCGCGGCTCGTGCCCGACGCGCGGTTGATTCCTCAACTGCACCATCGGGAAGCCGCGGAGGTCGCGCACTACGGCGCCAAGGTCCTTCATCCACGCGCGCTCATCCCGATCGCCGACACGCGCATCACGCTGCGCGTGCGCTCGTTCATCCATCCGGAGCGCCCCGGCACCGAGGTGTCGGCCCGCCATGCGCTCAAGAGCTACCCGGTGAAGGCGCTCGCCGTCCTGCCCGGACAGGCCGTGGTGACCGTGGCCGGCAAGGGCATGGTGGGCGTGCACGGCATCGCGGCCCGCACCTTCGCCGCGGTGGATGCCGCGCGCCTGTCCGTGTCCACGATCTTCCAGGCCTCGTCTGAAAGCTCGATCGGGTTCACCGTCCCGGAGGCGCAGGCCGCGCTCGCCGTGCGGCGCGTGCGCGACGCCTTCCGCCATGAGCTCGAGCAGGGCCTGATTGACGGCGTCTCGGCGAGGACCGGCGTCTCCGTGATTGCCGTCGTCGGCGAAGGCATGGCGGGCACGCCGGGCATCTCGGCGCGCGTGTTCTCGGCGCTCGAGTCCGGCGGCATCAACGTCGTCGCCATCGCGCAGGGCTCGTCCGAGCGCAACATCTCGCTCGTCGTGGACTCGGCCCATGCGGCGGATGCCGCCCGGCGGATCCACACCGTCTTCCAGCTCTCGAAGATTGGCGGCGGCCGGCCGCGCGCGCAGGCCTACACGGACGTGGTCCTGCTCGGCTTCGGCCGGGTCGGCCGCGCCCTCGCGGATCAGATCTCCAGCGCGCGCACGACCCCGCCCATCCGCATCGTCGGCGTGCTCGATCGATCGGGCTATGTGTTCAACGCCGAGGGCCTGTCGCGATCGCGCCTGCTGCGCCTTTCGCGCGAAAAGGACGCCGGCGCGCTCCTGGCCTCGCTCGGCGGCCATCGGGCCTCGGCGATGGACGCGCTGGCGGTGATGGCCACGCACGCCGTCTCGCGTCCCGTGGTCGTGGACGTGACCGGTGACGACACGGCCCCGCTCGTCGAGACCGCCCTCGCGCAGGGGTTCGACGTGGTGCTGGCCAACAAGAGACCGCTGGCGGGATCGTTCGAGAGCTACGCGCGCCTCTTCGCCACCGCGGGCGCCGCCGGCCGGCGCATTCGCTACGAAGCCACCGTTGGCGCCGGGCTGCCGGTGATCGACACGCACCACAAGCTCGTGGAGACGGGCGACCGCGTCTCCCGCATCGAAGGGTGCGTCAGCGGCACGCTGATGTACGTGCTCTCGCAAGTCTCGGCCGGCCGGAAGTTCTCCGACGCCGTACGAGAGGCCGTGGACCTCGGCTATGCGGAGCCCGACCCGAGGGAAGACCTGGCGGGTCGCGATGCCGCGCGCAAGGGACTGATCCTCGGGCGACTGCTCGGCTACCGGGGCGCGATGCCCGCCGCCGAGGATCTGGTCCCGCCCGCCCTTCGCACCGTGCCACTGGCCACGTTCATGAAACGCCTGCCCTCGCTCGACGAGTCATGGCGTCTCCGGACCGAGCGGGAGGCCACGCGCGGGCGACGCCTGCGCTATGTGGTGATGGCGTCACACGCCCGCGTCACCGCGGGACTCGTGGCCGTGCCCGCGACGAGCCCGATGGGCGCCGCCGAAGGCACGCGCAACATCATCACGTTCCACTCCCGGCGGTACCAGGCCGAGCCGCTCGTCATCAGCGGCCCCGGCGCCGGCGCCGCCGTGACCGCCGCGGGCATCCTCAACGACATCTGCGCCCTGGGGACACGATGACCTCCAGCGACGACGCGCCCGGCGAGATGCTCCGCCGTATTCTCACGAGTCGTGTCTACGACGTAGCACGGGCCACTCCGCTCGATCCCGCGCGACGGCTGTCGCGTGTCACGGGCAACCAGGTCTTCTTCAAGCGGGAGGATCTGCAGCCCATCTTCACGTTCAAGCTGAGGGGCGCCTACAATCGCATGGCGCACCTGACGGCAGACGAACGTGCCCGCGGTGTCATCACCGCGAGCGCCGGGAACCACGCGCAGGGCGTGGCGTTTTCCGCGCGGCATCTCGGCATGAGCGCCCTCATCGTGATGCCCCAGACCACGCCGGAGATCAAAGTCGAGGCCGTGCGCGACCTCGGCGCGGACGTGGAACTCGCGGGCGACACCTACGCCGAGGCCAAGGCCCGGTGCGACGAGCTCACCGCCGCGACCGGCCGCGTCATGATCCATCCCTTCGACGATCTGCTCGTGATCGCGGGGCAAGGCACCATCGGCCAGGAGATCCTGGGCCACGGCAGCGGCGACATCACCGCCATCTTCGTGCCGGTGGGCGGCGGCGGACTGATCGCGGGCATCGCCAGCTACGTGAAGGCCGTCCGGCCTGAAGTCAAGGTGATCGGCGTCGAGCCGTTCGAAGCCGACGCCATGTACCGCTCGCTGGCCGCGGGCACGCGCGTGACGCTCGACCGCGTGGGCATCTTCGCCGACGGCGTGGCCGTGAAGGAGGTGGGCGCGCTCACCTTCGCCATCGCGCGGCAGACCGTGGATGAAGTCATCCGTGTGTCCAACGACGAAATCTGCGCGGCGATCAAGGACGTCTTCGACGACACCCGCTCGCTGATGGAGCCGGCCGGCGCCCTGGCCGTGGCGGGCCTCCGCGCCTGGGCGGCGCGCGAAGGCGCGACGGGCGCGCGACTGGTCGCGGTGCTGAGCGGCGCCAACATCAACTTCGATCGCCTGCGGTTCGTGGCAGAACGGGCCGAACTCGGCGAGGCTAGAGAAGCGCTGTTCGGCGTCACCATTCCGGAGCGGCCTGGCGCGTTTCGCGCGTTCTGCGCCACCCTCGGCCGCCGCGTGGTCACCGAGTTCAACTACCGGCTGAGTAGCCGGCGCGAGGCCCGGATCTTCGTCGGCATCGCCACCCAATCGCGGCGGCAGGCCGCTGACCTGAAGGCGCTCCTCGACCAACAGGGCTATCCGGTCATCGAGCTGACGGGTGATGAGGTGGCCAAGCTGCACATCCGTCACATGGTGGGCGGCCACTCGCCGGACGTGAGGAACGAGCAGCTCTATCGATTCGAGTTCCCCGAGCGTCCCGGCGCGCTGATGGAGTTCCTGGACCGGCTGGGCGGGCGGTGGAATATCAGCCTCTTCCACTATCGCAATCACGGCGCGGACTTCGGCCGCGTGCTGGCCGGCTTCGAAGTGCCCGAGCAGGATGCCGGGGCATTCGAGCAGTTCCTGGTCACGCTCGGATACCCCAACCAGCGGGAATCGGGCAATCCCGCCTACGAGATGTTCCTATCCGCGTGAGATCGAGGCTTGGAAGTCCGCGAACGATCGCTGGATGCGGTGGAGGAATGCGGTCTCGAAGTCGATGCCCTCGCCGAGATCGCGCAGCAGGTTCGCCACGGCCGCGCCGCCCGCTTCGTCGAGCAACCTGCGGGCGGCGAGCGCGCTGGTCGCATACGCCACGTGCGCCTGATCGCCCGTCAGCTTGCCGAACGAGGTCTGCAGCACGGTGAGCGACGGAATCGCGCCGCCCTTGCCGATGATGGACTCGGCCCATCCCAGGTGATCGCTTTCGAGGGCCGAGGCCAGGCCCTCGTTCAGCCACGTCGGCACGTTGCGCGTGGCCAGGGACCGGATCAGCGCGTGCGCGAACTCGTGGGCCAGCACGCGATCGAGCTCCTGCGATTGTTCCAAGGCGCCGCGCATCGGCACGCGGATCGTGCCGTCGTAGGCGCCGGCGGCCCACGACGGCGAGCGCGTGATGTCGCGAAACTGCTCCCCGCTGTAGAGCACCACCGGAACCGATGCGGGCGGGAAGGCCCCGAACACGTCGCAGATGCGCCAGAACGCGCGATCGAGCGAGGCCAGCGCCTCGTCGGCGAGCGCGGCGTCCCCCGGCCCCTCGAACGACACCGTGAAGTGGTCGCCTACCGCGCGGCGCATCCGGTCGTGCAGTTCGGCTTCACGACGCCAGCGGTCGAGCGTCTCCGCCGCCGCCGGATCGTCCGGCGCCTCCGCCACGACGACTTCGTAAGCGTTGATGGCGCCTTGCAGGTCGCCCAGCCGCCGAAGGGTCTGGCCCAGTTGGGCGCGCGCGCGCGTCAACCGCGAATCGAGCGTGAGCGCCTTCTCGAGTTCCGCCTTGGCGTCCGCGTCACGGCGCTGGAGGAACGCGGCCGTGCCCGCGCCAAGATGCAGGCGCGCGTTCTTGGGGTCGAGGGCGATGGCCTCGCGGAACGCGTCGGCCGCTGCCTGGCCCTGCCCCGCCCGGAGGGCGTCCCATCCCGATTGCTCGAGCATGGCGGCCTTCGGGCTCGACTGCGAGACCAGCGGGCCGGACGCGAGCAACAGCAGGAGGACGAGACTCATGGCTATCTCGACAACACGCGCTGGACCGGGAGCTTGTCGCGATCGATCACGCGGCCGTCACGAATCAGGACCGACACCTTGCGGATGTTCGTGATGTCGGCGAGCGGACTGGCGTCGAGCACCAGCAGGTCTGCGCGCTTGCCCGCCTCGAGGGTCCCGAATTCCGCGAGCCCGCGCGACGCGATGGCGCCGTTCTTCGTCGCGGCGACCAGTGCCTGCGCCGGCGTCATGCCCAACTCGACGAGCCCCTCGATGGCCAGGATGGTCCCCACGCCGTGGCTCTGCGTGTCGGGCTTGGGCCCGCGGGAGAACTCCGGCGCGGCCGCCCAGTAGTTGTCCGTGCCCACCGTGACCACGGCGCCGGCGGCGATCAGCTTTTGCGCGTTCCTGCGCCGCACCTCCAGATCGAGCCCTTCCTCCGATTCTCGCTGGCGAACCTCCGCGCTGGTCTTCGGCCGCTGCGGCCCCGTCAGCTTCTTCTCGGCGTCCGCTCGCTTGGCCACCGCCTCGTCACGCTCCTTGACGTGCTTTTTCCAGGCGTCACCCGTGATGGTGCTCACGAGCATCGAGCACACGATCTTCTTGTCCACGATGGCGCGGACGAGGGAATCGGGAAGCTCTCGCGTGCCGAGCAGCTCCGGGTGCTGGATCAGGTCGATGCCCGCGTCGATCGACAGCCGCAGGCCGTCGGCGGTGGTGGCGTGCGTCTCGGCGCCGCGGTTCCGGCGATGCGCCTCCTCCACCATGACCTTCTGCGCCTCCGGGGAGAAGCCAATGAACGCCGGCCGCGCGAAGTGCGCGGTGCCGCCGTACTTGATGAAGTCCGGCCCCTTGTCGAGGTACGCGCGAATCGCCGTGCGCAGCTCCTCGGGATTCATGTCCACGAGGTCCTCGCCGGCGCCCTGCGACACCTCGTCGTTGACTTGTTCCTGGAAGAGGGTGAGGCCCTGCTCCTTGATCAGGCTGAAGCTGATCGAATACGGGCCACCCCATCCCACGATGTTGCCGGCCGCCAAAATACGGGGACCGATCGCGCCGCCCGCGGCAATCTGGTCCCGCACCGCCACGAGCGGCATCAGCAGCCCATAGCTGTCACGCACCGTCGTCACGCCCCACTTGAGCTGGAGCTGCGCGGCCTCGAGCACAATCTCTTTCTGCCGCGGATGGTATTTCGCCAGCGTCTCGTACCGATCGGCCACACCCCCGTAGAGCGACAGGTGCACGTTCGTATCGACAAAGCCCGGCGCGACGAACTTACCGGCGGCGTCGATGATCGTGGCCCCCGGTGGCACCAGTACCGAAGCGCGCGGCCCTGCGGCCGTGATGCGCCCACCAGACACGACGACGACGGCGTCGCTCAGCGGGGCCCCGCCCGTTCCGTCGATGAGGGTGCCGCCGGTGATGGCGAGCACCGGCGGAGTCTGTCCCTGGAGGCCCGCCGACATGGCGAGCCCGAGCACGGCAATCCACGCGCGCGAGGTGATGATCATGAAGGGATTCCGTGTCGGGTCATTGTAGCCGCGCCGCCAGGCCCGGCGAGCCGGTCCCGGATGGCCGCCGCGATCTCGAGCGAACGGAGCCGCGCCGGTTGGTCGAAGAGGTGCGCCGAGATCATCAACTCGTCTGGCTGCGTGAGATCCAGGAACCCACGGAGGCCGCGCTCGACGGTCTCCGGGGTGCCCACGAACGCGTACTTGAGCGCGCGCTCCACCCACCGTTTTTCATCGGGCGACCAGTACGCCTCGATGTCGTCGATCGGCGGCGGCACCTGCCCGGGTCGTCCCCGCTGCAGATTCACGAACGACTGTTGCGGCGCCGTGAACTGGCGCCGCGCCTCGGCCTCGGTGTCCGCCGCCACGACGTTGACGGTGAGCATCGCGTGAGGCCGCTCGAGATAAAGGGATGGCCGGAAGCCCTGGCGGTACACGTCCAGCGCCTGGAGCATGTCGTTGGGGGCGAAGTGCGACGCAAACGCGAAGGGCAACCCGAGCAGCGCCGCGAGTTGGGCGCTGAAGAGGCTGGATCCCAGCAGCCAGACCGGCACGCGCAAGCCCATCCCGGGCACCGCGCGAATTCTCTGACCGGGCTCCTCGGGACCGAACAGTCGCAACACGTCCTGCACGTCCTGCGGAAAGCGTTCTGCGCTCGCAGCGGCGTCGCGACGCAGGGCGGCCGCCGTGGTCAGGTCCGTCCCCGGCGCGCGGCCCAGGCCGAGATCGATGCGGCCGGGATAGAGCGAGGCCAGCGTGCCGAACTGCTCGGCCACGACGAGCGGTGAGTGGTTCGGCAGCATGACGCCGCCCGAGCCCACGCGTATCGTCGTCGTGCCGCCGGCCACGTAGCCGATGACCACGGCGGTAGCGGCGCTGGCGATGCCCGGCATGTTGTGGTGTTCCGCAAGCCAGTACCGGCGATAGCCGAGCGCCTCCGCGCACCGCGCGAGCGCGAGGGAGTTGTGCAACGCGTCGGCGGCGGTTGCGCCCGCGGGAATCGGTGACAGGTCGAGAACGGAAAAGGGAATCACGTCACCCTAGAGCTTAATCGCATCGAGTCGATGCGCCTGCGTCCTGCCGGGGCGGTTCTGTTAAACTTTTTGTCTCGTCCCTGGAGGCTCGACCAACATGACAATCCGACAACTGTTCGGGGCGGCGGGCGCCCTGGTCCTCGTGCTTCTCGCGGGGCATCTCGATACGCTGGGCACGCGCCTCGACGCGCAGTCGCCCACCGTGGATCCCGCGCTGCTCAATGCCTACCGCTGGCGGAGCATCGGCCCCAACCGCGGCGGCCGCTCCATCGCCGTGGCCGGCGTCAAGGGCCGGCCCAAGGAAGGCTACTTCGGCGCCGTCGGCGGCGGCCTCTGGAAGACGGTGGACGCCGGCAACAACTGGGCGCCCGTGACGGACGGGCAGCTCTCGAGTTCGTCGGTCGGCGCGGTGGCGGTCTCCGAATCTAACCCCGACATCGTCTACATCGGCATGGGCGAGTCGTGCATCCGCGGCAACATCATGCCGGGGGACGGCGTCTACAAGTCGGCCGACGCCGGCAAGACGTGGGCAAAGGTCGGCTTCAACAATTCGGACGCGATTTCGAAGATCCGCATCCACCCCACTAATCCCGACATCGTGTTCGTGGCGAGCTTCGGCCTCTACTACGGGCCCAGCGAAGAACGCGGCGTCTTCAAAAGCGCGGACGGCGGCAAGACGTGGAAACGCACGCTCTTCCGTGACCCGAAGACCGGCGCGGTGGACGTGGCCATAGACCAGAAGAACCCCAACGTGATGTACGCCGCGATGTGGGAGGCGTACCGCGTCGAGTACCAGATGTCGAGCGGCGGCCCCGGCAGCGGCCTCTTCAAGTCCACCGACGGCGGCGAGACGTGGACCGAGATCACGCGCAACCCCGGGATGCCGTCGGGCATGGTCGGCCGCATCGGCGTGGCGCTGACCGCGGCGGACTCGAACCGCGTCTACGCGCTCGTGGAGAACGAAAACGGCGGCCTGTTCGTGTCGGATGACGCGGGCGCCACGTGGAAGCTCGCCAACGCCGCGCGCAGCGTGCGGCAGCGCGCGTTCTATTACACGCACGTCATCGGCGACCCGAACAACAAGGACACGGTCTACATGCTCAACACGAGCGTGTTCCGTTCCACCGACGCGGGCAAGACGCTCGCCTCGATCGGCAACGGCACGCACGGCGACCACCACGACTTGTGGGTGGACCCGGCCGATTCCGAGCACGTGCTCCTCGCCAACGACGGCGGCGGCGCGATTACCTTCAACGTCTCGTCACGCCAGCGCACGTGGACCGACCAGGACTTCCCGACCGCGCAGTTCTACCACGTGGTCACCACGGCCCACCTGCCCTTCCACGTGTGCGGCGCGCAGCAGGACAACAGCACGATGTGCGTCCCGAGCAACACCAACGCCGGCGGCGGCGGCTTCGGCGGCGTGCCGCCCGAGGCGCCGTACCAGGCGGGCGGCGGCGAGCCGGGCTACATCGCGGCCGACCCCACCAACCCGGACGTGTTCTTCGCCGGCGCCAACAACGGCTCCTTCCTCACGCGGCTCAACCGCCGTACCGGGGCCATCAAGGAAGTGGGCGCCTATCCCCGCTTCTTCTCGGGCGAAGCCTCCAAGGACGTCAAGGAGCGCTGGCAGTGGACCTACCCGATCATCTTCTCCTACGTCGATCCGACGATCCTCTACACGAGCTCGCAGCGCGTGTGGAAGTCGACCAACGGCGGCGACACGTGGGAGGCGATCAGCGGCGACCTCACGCGCCACGACCCGAAGACGATGCAGGACTCGGGCGGTCCGATCACGCACGACATGAACAGCCCGGAAATCTACGGGACCGTCTTCTCGCTCGCGCCCGGCCGCAAGGACGTCAACCTGATCTGGGCCGGCTCGGACGACGGCTTCATCCAGGTGACGCGCGACCAGGGGAAGACGTGGACCAACGTCACCCCGCCGGACATGCCCGACCTCGGCCGCGTGAGCCAGATCGACGGCTCCTCCTTCGACAACGGCACAGCCTACGTCGCCGTGAAGAAGATGCTCCTCGGCGATCGCGCGCCCTACATCTTCCGCACGCGCGACTACGGCAAGACGTGGTCGAAGATCGTCAACGGCATCCCCGGCAACGACTACGTGCACGTCGTCCGCGAAGACCCGGCGCGCCGCGGCCTGCTCTACGCCGGCACGCAGCACGGCGCCTTCATCTCCTTCGACGATGGCGAGCGGTGGCTGCCGTTCAAGACGGGCCTGCCCGACGTGCCGGTCACCGACCTGGTGGTCGAGAAGAACGCGCTGGCCATCGCCACGCACGGCCGCAGCTTCTACGTGATGGACAACCTGGCGGCGCTCCGCCAGTACGGCACCACGCCCCTCACCGACGTGCAGCTCTTCAAGCCCGCGGACACGGTGCGCGGCCTCGACCGCGCCAACATCGCCTATTACCTGAAGGCGGCCCCCAAGAGCCTCACGATCGAATTCCTCGACGCCAGCGGCAAGGCCGTGCGGAGCATCGCGGGCCAGCCCCCGCGCGCTCCCAACGCCGCGCCGGCCGGTGAAGACGAGGACTTCCCGCGCGGGCCGCAGGGCGCGCCGATGGCGGCGGGCCTCAACCGGTACACGTGGGACCTCAACTCGACGCCCGTCGTGTCCTTCCCGGGCATGATCCTCTGGGGCGCCACGCAGAACGGTCCCATGGTGCTGCCGGGCAGCTACCAGGTGAAGCTCACGGCCGACGGGGTCTCGCAGACGCAGCCCCTCGTGATTACCAAGCACCCGCTGCGCCAGATCAGCGACGCCGATCTGCAGTACCAGTGGGACCTCGCTAGCCGCATCCGCGACAAGGTGAACGAGGCCAACCTGTCGGTCGTGAAGATCCGCCGCCTCAAGACGGACATCGCGGCGCGCATCAAGGACGCGCCGAAGGAGGTGCAGGACGCCGGCCAGAAGCTCTCACAGGCGCTGGCGGTGGTCGAGGAGGACCTCTACCAGGTGAAGAACCAGAGCGGCCAGGACCCGCTGAACTTCCCGATCAAGACGAACAACCGCCTGGCGTCCCTCCTGCGGGTGACGCTGTCGGGGGAGGGCCGGCCCACGGGGAACGTGGAGCCGATCTTCAACGAGCTGGTGCAGGAACTGAAGGGCCACACGGATCGCCTCGACAAGGCGCTCACCGTGGACCTGCCGGCGTTCAACCGGATGCTGCTGCGAATTAAGAAGGAGCCGATCAGCGACAAGTAGATTTGGTGATCGAGTGATCGGGCGATCGGTTGATCGCCCGATCGCCGGATCAGCGATCGGGCAGCAGGAACGTCCGCTTCGCCAGGTCGGAGTAGAGCGTTTCCGGCGTGTAGTACGAGTCCAGCGCCGACGGCTTCCACCTCAGCAGGTCCGCGTTCTGCGAACGGAACTCCTCCCACGTCTCCACCGGCGCCCGCGCCAGGCGCTCGGCAATTAGCAGCAGGTAGGCCCACGTGATCGTCTCGTGATAGAGGGTGGGCACCCCCTTGGCGATGGCGAACCGCTTGAGCGCGGCCGGGAAGGCGTCGAGCGCGCCGGGCATGCCGTGGCGCCTCACGAACATCCACGCCACCTGCACGTGCTGCGCGTGATGAAAGGCCTCCACCGGCAGCGTCCCGTCTTCGAATCCGGCGAGGAGTTCCGCGCCGCTCATCAGAATCTCTTCGTATAGACGGCCTTGGCGGCGCCGCGGCGGTCGAGCGTCGTGAACCGACCCGACGGATCCGTCGGGTCGATCCAGTTCTGCGTGTAGACGAAGAAGATGTCGTTGCCCGGCGTCACGATCCAGCGGAAGCGCGACTGCCAGCCGAGCACGCGGCTCACCGAGTCGTACTGGATGTTGTTCACCAGGTACATGAACGGGCTGAACTGCGTGTCGATCACGGCCCGATAGAGCTTGGTCTGGAAGCTGCCCTCGACGAGGTTCACGTCGTTGAACTCGTACGACAGGTTCACGGTCACGCCCGGCCGCGGGCGGATGCCCATGCCCCCGATCAACTGCAGGCGATCGCCGTTGAAGAACGACCCCCACTCGGCGGAGGGCTGAAAGGACAGGACGCGCTTGTTCGCGGTGGACGCAAACACCTTGTACCGCATGAAGGTGTAGTCGGTGCCCGCGGGCAGCGTGATGCCCGGAGAGATCGTGAAGGGCTCCTTCAAGTACTCGTAGCTCGGCGTGACGTCGGCTTCCACCGTGTCGCCGCTGTGGAGTTCCATGCGGAACGCCTGGACCGTCGCCTCGACCGTCTCGAGCTTGTTCTGCGTGTCGGTGTAGACATTGGGCTCGGTGCCGAAGCCGAAGCGCCGGATGTACCTGTTTCCCTTCGGCCGCGGGTTCCAGCGGAACTCGGGGATGTACAGCCGGTAATCGTTGCGCGCGGTGAACCCGACCGCCGGGGCGTAGTTCTTCTGCACTTCCTGGTATGTCGCGCTCATGTCCCAGACGTCGTTGGGATAATTGACGCGCAGGTTCCACGACGAGCCGTCCCCAGCGCCGTCCAGCGTCGTGTTCGTCGCGAAGTACCCGGTGAAGTCGAGGTTCTTGTTCTTGCGGAACGAGGACGTGGACAGGCGGAAGTCCACGCCGGCCGTCTGCCTCGTGGGCACGGTGGCCTGGTCGCGCGTCGCGCGGCTCGTGTAGATCCCGCCGACGTACGACTGCCGGAACAGCCGCCGCCGGAGACGCGCCACGAGGAAATCCTCGCCAAGGGCGGGGCCATCCTCGCCGGTGCGCACGTAGAGCGCGCCCACGTCGTAGCGCCCGGCCTGCCCCGTCACCTTCGTGCCGCCGATGATGCGCTGCGGCTGCCCGTTGGCCAGCCCGATCCGGCGCGAGAAGAACGCGGTGTTCGGGAAATCGAAGAAAGTGGCGCCGTCGAGGAAGAAGCCGCGCTTCTCGGGGAAGAACAGCGGGAAGCGCGTGAGGTTCACGCGGCGCGTGTCGACCTCCGTCTCGGCGAAGTCGGTGTTGATCGTGCCCACCGCCCGCAGGCTCGGCGTGATGTTGTAGGTCACCTCGCCGCCGACGTCGGCCGTCGTCTGCGTCTCGACGGCCGGCGACCGGCCCGGGCCGTCGGCCACCGTGCCGGCGACGTAGGGCTTCACCTCGAGGCCATGGCCCTGCGTGACCTGCGACAGGCCCACGAGCAGCCCCGCGTTGGACATGCGGCGCAGGCCCTGGTTGCGTTCGTACCCGGTCCAGAGCAGCTCCTCGTTCTTGCGCCGAACCGTGCGCTGGAAGTTGATGCCCCACGCCGGCGCGTTCGGATCGAAGGCCAGCGTGCGGAACGGCAGGTCGATCTCGATCACCCACCCGATTTCGCTCTGGCGGACCTTCGCGTTCCAGATGCCGTCCCACTCGCGGTTGTTGGTGCCGCCAGGCCCCATCAGCGCGTCGGCCATCAGGCCCGCGGGGTTCATCTCGAAGAAATACCCGGTCTGCTGGTTGAGGAACGTGTCGATCGTCCACATGAACCGATCGTCCGCGCTCAGGAACTCGTCGCGCTTCCGAGTGTTGCCGAGGAGCTTGCCCGGCTCCGAATCCCGGCAGAGGACGCCGATGTAGAGGTGATCGGCGTTGAAGACCACGCGGACCTCGGTGGATTCGGTCGGCGTGCCGCCGAGGACCGGGTCCTGCATCACGAACTCGCCGGCCGACGTGGCGCGCTTCCACGCGGGCTCGTCGAGGATGCCGTCGAGCAATACCCGTTCGCCGTCGCGCATCCGCTCCGCGGTGAGGACCCGGCGGCCCGAGTTCATGACGTCGGTTTGCTGGGCCTCGGCCCCGGCCCACGGGCCGAGGCAACACAGGATCGAAAAGAACAGTGACCTTCGCATAACGTCTCAGAAACGGAACAGGCGCGTCATTTTGACCACGAACGCGCGATTCTTCAAGGCCAGCCCGCCGCCCGCGGGATTCGTGTCCCGTTCGTCCGTGAGAACGACGAAGACCTCGCTGCCGGGGCGGTACTCCCAGCGGTAGCGGAAGTTGCCGCTGAAAGCGTGATCCGTCGAACTGTACTGCAGGAGCGCGCTCAGGAACATGCGCGGCGAGAAACCGTAGTCGGTCCGGGCGCCGTACAGGCGCGTCGTAAACCGGCTGGCCGGCAACTCGACGTGGTTGATCGACAGGCGCGGCTCCACGGAGAACTGCTTGAGGATCGCCAGGCGGCTCCCCGACAGCGAGATGGCCTGGATGGTGCCGTCGTAGTACTGCCCGAACTGGTAGGCGATGTTGCCCGACAGGCGGCGCTGCTGGCCCATCGCGTAGGTGATCGTCGCGTCGTTGTAGCCGTAGCCGCCCACCGGGATCACGACGCCGGGCGACGGACTGAACGGCCGCACCAGCAGGTCGTAGTTGACGTTGCCCTCGACGTTGAACGTGTCGCTGTTGTCGAACTCGACGTTGAATCGTCCCGTCTGCTGCCGGGACTCGACCTGCCCCGCGCCGTTCTCGAAGTACTCGAGGCTGGCTTCGTAGGTGAACTTGCGCACCGCCCGGAAGCGGTCCTTCGGGCGCGGGCTGAACCGGGCGGACGAGAACGACCGCGTGAAGTTCGTCCGCCGCAGGAACCCCACCTCGGGATTGAATGCCTCCCCCACCTTGAGGTACTGCGCGGAGAACCCGTAGCGATCGGCCGGATAGTCGAACTTGGCCTGGTAGCTCTCGTTGTCCCCGGCCAGGCCCGTGGTCTCGGTGCGCGCGTAGTAGCCGCCGAGGCTCACGTTCTGGTAGAAGCCGAACGACGCGTCCACGCCGTACCCCTGGTTGCTCCCCCCGGCGCGTCACGGACGACTCGGACCGGTTGGTGACCATCGCGCCGATCGTGCTGCGCCGCAGGATGTCGCGCTTGACGCGGGCCACGGTGAAGTTCGTCGCCGGCGTGCGGGAGACGGACTCGTCGCCCGCCTGGATGTTCATGATCCCGACGCCGTACTCGCCGATCTTGCCTGTCAGCCGGCCGCCGACGTCGATCGGGATCACGCGGTTGCGATTGAGGCCGATGCGCCGGCTGTAAAACAGGTACGGCTGGTCGCTCGTGCCCCCGCCTCCGCCCCCGCCCCCGCCGCCACCGCCGCGCGCGAAATCGTACGTGCCGCGCCCCTCGAGGAAGAAGTCGCGCTTCTCCGGCAGGAACAGGTTGAAGCGCGTGAGGTTGACCTGCTGCTCGTCGATCTCCACCTGCGCGAAGTCGGTGTTCACCGTCACGTCGGCCGTGAGGTTGGCGGTGACGCCGTACTTGAAGTCTCCGCCGAACTGCGCGTCGCCCTCGTTCGAGACAGGCGGGACGCGGACGCGGTCGGTCGTCAGCTTGCCGAGCGCGTAGGGCTTCAGCTCGATGTTGCTGCTCGCGGCCGGCAGGTCGAGCCCCACCACGGTGCCGTAGGCCGAGACGCGGTTGAGCGCCGATGGACCGGCCAGTCTGCCGCGGCACGGGGGTCCAGTAGTCCCACTCGTTCTTGTGGCGGATCGACCGCCGGAACTGGATGCCCCACACCTGGTTCTCGCCGGACATGTAGCGAAGGGACTTGAAGGGAATCGCCATCTCCAGCGTCCAGCCGCCGTCGAAGCGGCCCGTGCGCACGCTCCACACCGGGTTCCAGTCGCTGTTGGGCGCGCCTTCGTCCACGACCGAGTAGTCGGAGAACCCGCCGATGGGGTTGGCGTAGAACATGAACCCGCTGCGGCGATCGTAGAACGTGTCGAAGCCCACGCCGAAGTGATCGTTCTGCCGCATCTGGTTGGTGTCGCGGCGCAGCTCGTTGGCGATCCAGGCCTCCGGCGGCGCCTGGTCGTAGCAGCGCGCCGACACGTAGATGTTCGCCTCGTCGAACAGCACCCACATCTCGGTCTTCTCGGTGGGCGCCTCGCCGGACTTCGGGGACGCCTGCAGCAGCCCGCCGAAGGGCGGGTGCTCGGTGTAGACGGCTTCATCCAGCTGCCCGTCGACCAGGAAGGGCCGCCCGCCCAGCCTGATGGCGCGGATGGTGGCCATGCCGGTGGCGGCGTCCCGCGCCATGCCGTTGGCCTCCGCCGGAGGTGGCGGGACGATGGCCGCGTCGGTGGGCGGCGGCGCCACGCGGGTTGCTGGGCGGCCCGCGCGGGCATCGCCGCACCCGCGATCAGGACGACGGCGACACACACACAGCGAGCGCGAAGCGAGAGCATGAATTCCCGGAAGAGCAAAAAAGGTGTGGGTACACGATGAGGGCCACCGAAGTGGCCCTCATCGCGGAATCAGGAAAGGCCTAGCAGGACACGCACTTGTGGTTGTTCTTCGCGCCGAGCTTCTCGAGCAGCTTGATGGTGTCGGGATACGGCTGCGTGCGCTGCACGGGCCCGTTGGCCATGTCCACCGTCGTGCGGCCCTCGCGGTCCACGGCCATCACGTTGGCGCCCTTGGACACGAGGTACTGCACCATCTCGGTGTCGCCGCGCGAGGCCGCGTTGTGCAGCGCCGTGTCGCCCTGGTGGTCGGCGGCGTTCACGTCGGCGTGCAGTTCCTCGACGAGGTACTTCACGGCCGCCAGCAATCCCGTGGGCGCGTAGCGGTGCGAGTTGGCGGCGAAGCCTTCGCGCGTAGCCCACGCCGGCGGCGGCCATGAGCGGCGTCACCGAGGGACCGCCGATGGGCGACGGCGGCAGGCCCGACACGTCCACGATCTCGCGATCGAAGTCGCCGAACCGCGAGCGGCCCGCCGGCTTCATGGTCGGGATGTTCGGATCGGCGCCGTGCGCGACGAGCATCTTCATCGCCGCGATGTCGGCCGCGTAGGCGGCGCGCCAGAACGCGCGTGGCGCCAATCTCGTCGACGCCGGAGAGGTCGAAGCTGTAGCCGGAGTACCAGACCTTCTTGTTGAGGCGCGCGTTCGGGTCCGCGCCCTTGTCCAGCAGCTTCGTCATCAGGTCCAGGTAGCTGGTCTTCTGCTGCATGTGCGCGCGCGGCTGCGGATAGAGGGCCTTGGGCGCCCACTCCACGTTCAGCGCGGCGTAGAGCGGCGCGGCGCCGTTATCGGAGCGCAGGTTCGGATCCGCGCCCTTGTCGAGGAGGGCCATCGCGAGGTCGAAGTGGCCGTTGATCACGGCCATCAGCAGCGGGCTCGTCTTGTCGCCGGCGCACACCTGGTTGATCGGCGCGCCGGCCTTGAGCAGCGCGTCGACCGACTCGGTGTAGCCCTGGCGCACGGCGAAGAGGAGCGGCGTGAGGCCGCCCTGCGCCTTCACCAGCTCGTTGAGCTGGTAGTTGCGATCCGCGCCCGCCACCTGGGGCGGACGACCGGCCGGAGCCGCGGGACGCCCGCCACCCTGTCCGCCCGCGGGGGCTCCGGCCGCCGCGGCGCCGGAGGTCCCGCCGGGCGTCCGGCCGCCGGCGCCGCGCCAGCGGGCGCGCCGCCTGGGCCGCCCTGGGGCGCCGCGCCGGGCACTGCCGGGTTGCCGCCGAAGCCGAGGCCTTCGCGCGTCAGCGCGCTCAGGTCGCTCACGGTGCTCGTCGCCTTGGCGTTCGGCGCCCTTGGCGATGAGCGCCTCGATCACCGCGGCGCGGTTGTTGGCCGCGGCGTACATCAGCGCGGTCTGGCCGCGGTACTTGTCCTTGGCCTCGACGTCGGCGCCGTGATCGATCAGCGCCTTCACCGCCGCCACCTCGCCCGACGCCGCCGCCACCATCAGCGGCGTCGTGCCGTTGGCCGTGGTCCCCTTCACGTCGGCGCCGGCCTTGACCAGCACCTCGATCACCGGCGCGCTGCCCTGCTGCGCCGCGAGATAGAGCGGCGTGTAGGCGTTGAGCCGCGTGATCGCGCGAATGTTGGCGCCGGCGACGATGAGCATCTGCGCCATGTCGGCGTCGCCCTTCATCGCGGCCCAGTGGAGCGCCGTCATGCCGTCGCCCTGGGCGGCGTTGACGTCCTCCGCCTTCTTGAGCAGCGCGCGGACTTCGTCGCGGTTGCCGCTCATGGCCGCGTCGGCCACGGCGCTGCCGCTCGACGCGGCGGAGAGCCAGACCGTCGAGGCTCAGCGCCGCGATGGCGCCGGCACCGAGGCCCCGGAGAATCGTTCGTGCTGACATGGTCCTCGCCCTTATTCCTGCGCCGCGACCGTGGTCGCGGGCGCCGGTGTTGAGATCCATCGCGGCGGTGCTGTCACCGAAGCTCTTCATGTCGAGGTTCGAGCGCGTTGGCCACCGACAGGAACGCGTTGGCCATCGGCGTGCCGTCGGCCGCCTTCACGTGCAGGCCGCCCTTGAGCGTGCCGCCGGCGTGGCCGGCCAGGAACAGCGGGCACGCGCTTGTGGTTGTGCACGTTCGAGTTGCCCATCGGCGACCCGTAGAGCACCAGCGTGTTCTCGAGCAGGGTGCTTCTCCCCGTCGGGCGTGTTCTTCAGCTTGTTCAGGAAGTAGGGGATCATGCTGACGTGGTACTTGTTGATCTTCGCGAAGTCGAGGATGCGCTCGTCCTTGTCCTGGTGGTGCGAGGCCGAGTGGAACGCGCCCTTGAAGCCGCTCTCCGCGTAGACGCGGTTCGAGGCGTCGCGGCCCATCTTGAACGCGAACACGCGCGTGATGTCCGACGCGAAGGCCAGGGCCTGCAGGTCGAACATCAGCTTCACGTGCTCCTCGAACGAGTCGGGCACGCCCACCGGCGCGCCGGGCAGGTCGCGCGGCTCGCCGCTGCTGTTGGCGGCCTCGACGCGCTGGATGCGGCGCTCGATTTCGCGGACGTCGTCCAGGTAGTCGGACAGGCGCGCCTTGTCGGCCGCGCCGAGGTTCTTGTTCATGCGGGCGACGGCCGTGCCCAGCCAGTCGAGGATGCTCTTGTCCTCGCCGCGGCGCTCCTTGCGCTCCTCGGGCGTGGCGCCCACGCCGAAGAGCGCGTCGAACACCGTGCGCGGGTCGCGCACCATCGGCAGCGGCTGCGTCGGCGACGCCCAGCTGATCGAGTCGGTGTAGGTGCAGGAGTAGCCGTACGAGCAGCCGCCCGCCTGGTCCACGTTCTCGATGCACAGCTGCATCGACGGGATGGGCGTGTCCATGCCGAACTTCTTGGCGTAGAACTGGTCGAGGGAGGTGCCGACGTGCACGTCGGAGCCCTGCGTCTGCTTCGGGTGCATCTGCGTGAGGAACACCGCGCTCGACCGGAAGTGGTCGCCGCCGATTTCCGGCGCGGTGAACGCCTCGGCGTTGCGGACGTCGGTGTTGCTGATGATGGTCAGGTGGTCGCGGAACGGCTCGAGCGACGCGAGGCTGCCCTTCGACAGGTCGAAGTTGCGTCCCGTCTCCGCCGGGGCCCACAGGTTCTGCTTGATGCCGAACGCCGTGCTGCCGGCCGGCCCCGTGCACCATCTCGATGGCGGCAAAGCGGACCTTGCTGGTCACGGCCTTCGCCATCGCGGTGCCCGCGGGCACCATCGCCTCGAGGAACGGCAGCGCCATGGTGACGCCGACGCCCTTGAGCACCGTGCGACGGGAGATCTGCTTCTTCGTGATGTACATCGCCTCAACTCCTCTGAACGGGCTTGTCCCGTCGGATAATTCCGTCCCCGACCTACCGAATCCCGCTGGCGGCGTCCGTCGTCCGCTTCGCCTCGCCACTGTCCACGACGCCCATCTTGAAGGCGGGGCTGTTGACCACGCCCAGGATGAACGCCGACATCTTGTTCTGGTTCTTCGCCGCGTTGCGGACGATCGCGCGGATCGGCCGGCATGTCGGTGTATTCCACGCGGCGGCCGAGCGCGTAGGTCATCAGGCTCTCGGTGAAGCCGGTCAGGAACACGTCCTGGTGCTTCAGCAGCGCGTCGCGCAGGCCCTGCGGCCCGTCGATCTTGCTGCCGTCGTAGAGGTCGCCCATCACGTCCACCGGGACCTCGTTGTCCTTGATGCGCCACGCGCCGGTCACGTCGAAGTTGTCGAGCGCCAGGCCGAGCGGATCGATCACGCGGTGGCAGGAGTTGCACGACGGGTTCGCCCGGTGCTGCTCCATGCGCTCGCGCGTCGAGAGCATCTTGCCGCCCTCGCTCGCCTTCACCGAGTCGTCCAGCGACGGCACGTTCGGCGGCGGCGCCGGCGGCGGCGACGCCGAGCAGCACTTCCATCACCCACTTGCCGCGCTGCACGGGCGAGGTGCGGTCGGCCACCGAGGTCAGCGTGAGGATGCTGCCCTGGCCGAGGATGCCGCGGCGCATCGCCGGCATCGTCACGCGCCGGAACGCCGCGCCCGTGACGTTCGGAATGCCGTAGTGAATGGCCAGCCGCTCGTTGACGAAGGTGTAGTCCGCGGTGAGCAGGTCGAGTCACGCTGCGGTCCTCGCGGACGATGCTGTCGAAGAAGAGCTCCGTCTCCTTCTTCATGCGCCGCGGCCAGCGTGTCGTCGTACTGCGGGTAGAGCAGGTAGTCGGGGTGGATCTTGTCGAGGTCCTGCAGCCGCAGCCACTGCGAGCCGAAGCGGGTGGCCAGCGCCTCGGAGCGGCGGTCCGCCAGCATGCGGCGCGACCTGCTTCTCGAGGCCCAGCGGGGTGCGGAGCGCGCCGAGGCCGGCGGCCTTGACGAGTTCGGCGTCGGGCGCCGGTGCCCCACAGGAAGAACGACAGGCGCGACGCCAGGTCGTCATCCGCGATGCGGTACGTCGTCGGCGCGCGGCGGGCGCGGTCTGCTCCTCGAGGCGGAACAGGAAGCGCGGGCTCATCAGGATCGACTGCACCGCCATGCGGATGCCCGCCTCGAAGCCGCCCTTGCCGCGGCCCTGCTCGTAGAACTTCATCGCGTCCTGCAGGTCGGCGGCGGTCGGCGCGCCGCGATAGGCGCGCGCCGTCAGCTTCTTGAGGATGTCGGCCGCGCAGCTCTCCTCCTCGGAGGCGCTGGTCGGGCGGCAGGTGAAGATCTTCACGCGGCTCGGCGTCTCCGAGACGCCCGTCACCTGCGACGGCCCCATGACCGTCACGTCGCGCAGGTGCGGGAGCATGGTCACGCCGAAGCGTGATGCTGACGTCGGACAGCGTGTTCTCGAGCGGCATCAGCAGGTCGTCGATCGGCCCGTCGAGGCGCTGGACGAACGCCGCCGAGATGCGCTGCGGGCCGGCCTTGATGTGGATGGGCTGCGTGGTGAGCTCGAGGCCGTTGTTCGGGTCGGTCTCGCTCATGCGCGTGTTCAGCTCGAACATCTGCGCGCGCTCGCCGTTGACCGACACCTCCACCTGCTCGGGGATGTTCAGCGAGCTCATGGTCGTGCGGCCGCACGAGGCCGCCGAGCGGCTCGTAGTGCAGCGCCAGCTTGAAGCGGTAGTAGCCGTCGGCCGGGAACGTGTGGATCACCGAGAGGCCGCCGCGCGTGCCCATCGGCGCGCCGTCGACGTGGCGCATCTGCGAGGCCGAGCGGGAGATCCGGTAGGTCGCGGACGTGGCGCTGGCCGAGCGGTCGCCCACGGCGAGGCGGCTGATCTGGCTGGCCGCCCGGAGGTAGCCGTCCATCAGCGTCGGCGAGAAGGTCTGCGAGTCGGCGACGTTGTCGAAGCCGTGGCTGATCGTGTCGGGCGGCAGGTACGGCGTCACGTCCACGTCCACGTCGAGCAGGTCCTTGACCGCGCGCGGAGTACTCGGCGCGGTTCAGGCGCTGGAACGGACGCGACCCGGGGTTCGGGTTGAGCGCCGCCGCGCGGTCGATCTTGTTCTCGAACGCCGCGGCCATCGCGGTGAGGATGTGCGCGTCGGGCCGGCGCGCGCCCGCCGGGGGCATCATGCCGGCGCGCAGCTTGCGGATCATCTTCTCCGCCACGTCGGCGTGCTTGTCGACCGCGGCGGCGTCGAACGCCGCCAGCGACAGCCCGCCGGCCTTGCCGCGCTCGCTGTGGCAGGTGGCGCAGGTACCTGCTTGACTGTGGCCGTCTGCTCGTCGGTGGTCATCATCGCCATCGCCGGCTTCGCGCCGGCGGTGGCCGGCGGCCGCGGCCGGCTTGCGCCACCGGAGCCTTCTGCGGCGCCGCAGCCGGCCTTGGCCGCCGCGCGCCGAAGTTGCCGGCGCGGAGGCTGGCCTGTCCGCTGACGACGACCACACCGATTACGGCCGTGGCAAGCACGGCACCCAAGACGTTTCTCATTTCCCTCTCCCGCTTTCGCCGGACCGATCGCATGGACGATCGTCGCCCTAACACGACACGCACTTGTGGTTGTTCTTCGACCCGAGCTTCTCGAGCAGTTGCAGGGTCTCCGGGAACGGCTGCACGCGCTGCACCGGCCCGTTGGCCATGTCGGCCACCGTCTGGCCCTCGCGGTTCACCTTCGTCACGTCGGCGCCCTTCGACACGAGGTACAGGATCGTGTCGTTGTCGCCGCGCGCCGCGGCGTGGTGCAGGGCGGTGTTGCCGTCGTGGTCGACGGCGTTCACGTCCATGCCCGCGACCTCGACGAGGAACTTGATCCCGGGCAGGAAGCCGCCGGGCGCGTGGATGTGCGAGTTGGCCGCGAAGCCCTCGCCGAAGCCGACGCCCGCGGCCGCCTGGAGGGTCGGCACGCCGGGCCCGCCCAGCGGAATCGGGGGCGCCGACGACACGTCCTTCGCCTCGCGCACCGCCGTCGAATCCCCGAGGCGCTGCCGGCCCGCCGGGCGCATCGTCGGGATGTTCGGGTCGGCGCCGTGCGCCATCAGCAGCGTCATCGCCGCGACGTCGCCCGCGAAGGCGGCGCGCCAGAACGGCGTGGCGCCGATCTCGTCGACGCCCGCGAGGTCGAAGTTGTATTCCGAGTACCACACCTTGCGGGTGAGGCGCGCGGTTCGGATCGGCGCCCTTGTCGAGCAGCGCCTTCATGAGGTCGAGGTATACCGTCTGCTGCTGCTGGTAGGCGCGCGGCTGCGGATAGAGCGCGCGCGGCGCCCACGTCACGTTGAGCGCGGCGTAGAGCGGCGTCACGCCGTTCGAGGCGGTGGCATTCGGGTCGGCGCCCTGGTCGAGCAGCCACTTCGCGAGATCGAAGTGCCCGTTGATGGTGGCGATGAGCAGGGGGCTCGTCTTGTCGCCCGCGCCCACCTGGTTGACGTCGGCGCCGGCCGCCACGAGCGTCTTCACCGCCTCGGTGAAGCCGCCGCGCGAGCCGCGAGCAGCAACGGCGTCATGCCGCCCGACGTGCCGACCAGCTCGTTGTAGTTGAAGGGCCGGTCGATGCCCGCCCTTGCCGAAGCCGCCGCCACGCCGCCCGCCCTGCTGCTGCTGCGGCCGCACCGGCCGCGCCGGCCGCTGCCGGCGCGCCGGCCGCTGGCGCGCGCACCGGCGGCGCCCGGGCGCTGCTGCGGAACCGGATACCCGGCCCTGGCCAAGCAACTCGTCATCGGTGGCCGTCAGGGCCGCCAGGTTGACGACCTTCGACGTGAGCTTCGTGCTGGCGCCGCCCTTGAGCAGCGCGGCGACAGCCTCGACGCGATTGGTCGAAGACGCGATCATCAGCGCCGTCTGGCCGAACACGTTTTCCTTCGCATCCACCTCGGCCCCGTTCTCGACGAGCATCGTCACCGCCTTGGCGTTGCCGGATTGCGCGGCGAGCATCAAGCGGCGTCGTGCCGGTGGCGTTGGCGGCCTTCACGTCGGCGCCGGCGGACAGCAGCGCCGCGATGACGTCGGCGTGGCCGAGTTCGGCGGCCATCATGAGCGGCGAGTAGGCGCCCAAGCCGCGTGTTGGCCTTCACGTTGGCGCCGGCGTAGAGCAGCATCCGCGTCAGCTCGGCGTCACCCGACCGCGCCGCCCAGTGCAGCGCCGTCATGCCGTCGCCCTGCGCGGCGTTGACGTCGGCGCCCTCCTTCAGCAGCGCCTTGACGGCCGCCTTGTCGCCCTTCATTACGGCGTCGGCCACCGGCGCGGAACTCGCCGCGCTCAGCAACGCCGACAAGCCCACGGCGATCACGCCGCCGACGACCACACCGCGGAAACCGCGAATCCTTGTGCGCATCATGATCTCAAGCCCCAATCGCCAGTCTACGCCTTGTCCGCCACCGTCGCCGTGGGCACGCTCTTCAGGTCGAAGGCGCCCGTGCTGTCGCCGAAGGCCTTGATGTCCTCGAGGCCGAGGCCCTGCAGCAGCGAAAGCATCACGTTGGCCATCGGCGTGCCATCGGCCGCCTTGAGGTGCAGGTTGCCCTTGAGCGCGCCGCCCGCGTGGCCGGCCAGGAACAGCGGGCACCGCTTGTGGTTGTGGACGTTCGAGTTCCCCATCGGCGACCCGTAGATCACCAGCGTGTTCTCGAGCAGGTTGCTCTCCCCGTCCGGCGTGTTCTTCAGCTTGTTCAGGAAGTAGGGCACCATCGCCACGTGGTACTTGTTGATCTTCATGAAGTCGGTGACGCGGTCCTCGCGCTCGCCGTGGTGCGACGCCGGGTGGAAGCCCGTGCGGACGCCGCTCGCCGGGTAGACGCGGCTCGAGCCGTCGCGGCCCATCTTGAACGAGAACACGCGCGTGATGTCCGACGCGAACGCCAGCACCTGCAGGTCGAACATCAGCTTCACGTGCTGCTCGAAGTCGTCCGGCACGCCGATGGGCGCCTCGGGCATGTCGCGGACCTCGCCGCTGGCGTTGTGCGCCTCGACCTTCTGGATGCGGCGCTCGACCTCGCGGACTTCCTCGAGATACGCGCCGAGCCGGGCGCGGTCGCCCGCGCCCAGGTCCTTCTGCAGGCGCGACACTTCGCCGGTCACCCAGTCGAGGATGCTCTTGTCGGCCTTGCGGTGCGCGGCGCGCTCCGCCGGCGTGGCGCCCACGCCGAAGAGCGAGTCGAACGCGGCGCGCGGATCGCGAATCATCGGCAGCGGCCGCGTCGGGGACGCCCAGCTGATGCTGTCGGTGTACACGCAGCTGTAGCCATAGGCGCAGCCGCCGGCCTGGTCGACCGTCTCGATGCTCAACTGCATCGACGGAATCGCCGTGTCCAGGCCGAACTTCTGCGCGTAGATCTGGTCGAGCGACGTCCCGGCGTGCACGTCGGACCCCTGCGTCTTCTTGGGATGCGCCTGCGTCAGGAACACGGCGCTCGAGCGGAAGTGATCGGCGCCAATCTCGGGCAGCGAGAACGCCTCGGCGTTGCGCACGTCGGTGTTGCTGACGATCGTCAGGTAGTCGCGGAAGGGCTCCAGGGGCGCGAGCGCGCTCGGGCTCAG
This sequence comes from uncultured Acidobacteriota bacterium, assembly GCA_963839865.1. Taxonomy (GTDB): domain Bacteria; phylum Acidobacteriota; class Vicinamibacteria; order Vicinamibacterales; family UBA2999; genus 12-FULL-67-14b. Next base: position 183,201 of record CAWIWS010000022.1, on the reverse strand, counting down.
GTCGAACGCGGTGCCGACGGCGGCCGGCGACCACATGTTCTTGCTGGCGCCGAACACGGTCGCGCCGGCCGAGCCGTGCACCATCTCGATCGCCGACAGGCGGACCTTCTTCGCGCCGGCCGCCTTCGCGAACGCCGTCGCCGCCGGCATCATGGCATCGAGCAGCGGCAGCGCCACGGTCACGCCAAGGCCGCGCAGAACCGTGCGGCGGGAAATGTGCTTCTTCGTGATGATCATCGCGCCTTGTCTCCCCTGATCCCGTGTGTCTGCCAGCGTTTAATCTGCGTTTAATCTGCGTTCAATCTGCGGCTTCAATCTGCGGCCTGCGCCTAATCGGCGGCCTATGGCTTTTCCGCGGCCGTCGTCGTCTCGATTGGTTCCGCCTGGCTCATCTGGAACGCCGCGCTCGTCACGACGCCGTTGATGAACGCGGAGATCCGGTTGTTGCTCTTCGCCGCGTCGCGGATGATCTTGCGAATCGCGGGCGCGTCGTAATACTCCACCCGGCGGCCGAGCGCGTAGGTCATCAGCCGCTCGGTGAAGCTCAGGATGAACATGTCGGAGTGCTTCAGCAGCGCCGCGCGCAGGCCGGCCGGCCCGCTCATCTTCGTGCCGTCGTAGAGATCGCCGACCGAATCCACCGGCACGCCGTTGTCGCGGATGCGCCACTTGCCCGTCACGTCGAAATTCTCCAGCGTGAGGCCGAGCGGATCGATCACGCGGTGGCAGGAGTTGCACGCCGGGTTGGCCCGGTGCTGCTCCATGCGCTCGCGCGTCGTCAGCATCTTGCCTTCGCCCTCGGCCTTTACCGAGTCGTCCAGGGACGGCACGTTGGGCGGCGGCGCCGGCGGCGGCGACGCCGAGCAGCACCTCCATCACCCACTTGCCGCGCTGCACGGGCGAGGTGCGGTCGGCCACCGAGGTCAGGGCGAGCACGCTGCCGTGCCCGAGGATCCCGCGGCGGGTGTCGCCGGTGAGCTGCACGCGCTGGAAGTCCGGGCCCGAGATGTTCGGGATGCCGTAGTGGCGCGCCACGCGCTCGTTCACGAACGTGTAGTCGGCCGTGAGCATGTCGAGGATGCTGTGGTCCTCGCGCACGAGGCTGTCGAAGAACAGTTCCGTCTCGCGCTTGAGCGACTCGGCCAGCTTGTAGTCGTAATAGGGGAAGAGCAGCGCGTCGGGGTTGATCTTGTCGAGGTCCTGCAGCCGGAGCCACTGCGAGGCGAACCGCGTCGCGAGCGCCTCGGAGCGCGGGTCGTCAGCATGCGCTTAACCTGCGCCGCGAGCACCGTGGGCGTCGTGAGGGTGCCGTTGCGGGCCGCCTTCACGAGCTCGGCGTCGGGCACGGCGCCCCACAGGAAGAACGACAGCCGCGACGCCAGGTCGAGGCCCGCGATGCGGTAGTTCTGCCCGGGCCGCGCCGTGGCGGGCGTCTGCTCGAGACGGAACAGGAAGCGCGGGCTGGCGAGGATCGCCTGGACCGCCATCCGGATCCCCGACTCGAAGTCGCCGCCGTCCTTGCGGCCCTGCAGGTAGAACTGGTTCAGGCCCTCGAAGTCCTGCGCGGTGAGCGGGCCGCGATACGCCTGGGTCGCGAGGCGGCGGATGATGTCGCCGGAGCAGGTCTTCTCCTCGGCGGCCGACGTCGGACGGCACGAGAAGATGCGGCGACGGCTCGGGGTGTCGGACACGCCCGTCACCTTGAACGGCCCGCTGATCGCGAACTCGCGCAGGTGGGGCAGCGTCGTGATGCCGAAGCCCGAGCCGATCTGCGTGTCGGCCAGGGTGTGATCCTGGGGCGCCATCAGGTCGTCCGGCGGCGCGTCGAACCGCTGCACGAACGCCGCCGACACGCGCTGCGTGCCGGCCTTCACGAAGATCTTCGGCGTGACGATGTTCATGCCGTTGGCGTCGGACTCGCTCATGCGCGGGTTGATCTCGAGGACGGCCACGCGCTCGCCGTCGAGCGACACCTCGAGCAGCTCGCCCTTGACGGTGCTGCCGAACAACTGGCCCGTGGGGATCGAGTGCAGCTGCATGCGGAACGAATACTCGCCGTCGGCCGGGAAGGTGTGCAGCACCGAGATGCCGCCGCGCGTCCCGAACGGCGCGCCGTCGACGTGCTGCATCTGCGAGCCGGTCCGCGGCACCTTGAAGTTGGTCTCGGTGGCGCTCGCCTTCGGATCCCCCACGGCCAGGCTGCTGATCCGGCTGGCCGCGCGCAGGTAGCCCTCCATCAACGCCGCGGAGAAGTTCTGGACGTCGGCCACGTTGTCGAAGCCGCCGCTGATCGTGTCGGCCGGCAGGAACGCCGCCACGTCGACGTCGATTGCCAGCAGGTCGGACACCGCCCGCGCATACTCGGCGCGGTTCAACCGCTGGAACGGGCGGCGGCCGGGATTGGGATGCAGCGCCGCGGCCGTGTCGATGCGCGTCTCCATGGTCGAGACGAACTGCGTGAGCACGGCGGGGTCGGGACGACGCGCGCCCGAGGGCGGCATCATGCCGGCGCGCACCTTGCGAATCATTTTCTCGGCGACCTCGCCGATAGCGGGGTCCTGCCCCACTTGGGTCGCATCGAAGGCGGCGAGCGAGAGACCGCCGGCCTTGCCGCGCTCGGAGTGGCACCCGGCGCAGTACCTGCTTGACCATCGCGGTCTGTGATTCCAGGGCGGCCGCATGGCCGACGGCCATGGCCGGGGCCGCCGACGGGGCGGGCACGCGCGGGGCCTGGGCGGGTGTCGTGGAGGGGCGTGCGGCGGGAGTGGGTTGTTGCTCGGCGTACACACGAAAACCGAGCACAAGGACAGCGGTACCTAGTCCGACGAAGAACAACCTTTTCATTTACGCCCTTATCCCTGACACGGCGCGCTCCGGTCAGCGGGAATTTTGCACCAGCCCAAACACGTAAACAAGTCGCATTTTCAACAACTTAGCGGCGGCTGTTGTCACTACTTGTAAAATCCGCCTAAACCTCGGCTGTTCACGTTTCCCGCCTGAATTCGGCCATTTCCAGAGGGCTTGAACAATGGGTCAGGGCCGTGTCATGCGCCACCGGCATCGGACCGTACGCAAAAAACGGCTGCGAATCCTCGGGGAGAGGACTCGCAGCCGGTCATTCCTTGAGCGTTGAACCGTGAATGTGAGCCTGCCGGTCCTACTTCTTCTGCTCGATCTTGATCTGCTTGAGCACTTCGGCCTTGGCCTCGAGCTCCGTCTTCCCAGCCGGGAACTTGTTGGCATCCAGGAGGTGCGCGATGATGTCGGCCTTCTGCTGGGCCGTGACCTTGGCCGGATCGTTGGGCGGCATCGAAATGCGGATGCGCTCGTAGAGATCGCCCACGGACAAGTCCGTCCAATTGGCGCTGAAGTCGGACCCCGCCAGGGCCGGCGCGAAGCCGTCACCCGCCAAGTCGCCACCGTGGCAGCTCGAGCAGTTCGCGGCGTACGAATCCGCGCCGCGCTTGGCCTGCTCTGCCGTAAACACACCGTCCTGCACCGACTTCGGCGCCTGCGCCACGAGCGACGACTGCGACACGCCCACGGCCCACGCGCTCACCAGGATCACGATTGCGATTCGAAATCTCATGAAGGCATTCTACCAAAAGCGCGTTACTTCGCGCCCTCGGGCAGGCTGAACGCGATGTACTCGCCCGAGTAGTTGCCGCCGCTCACCGCCACGATGATGTACTGCTTGCCGTCGAGCATGTAGGTCATCGGCGAGCCGCTCTGCTGCGCGGGCAGGTACACCTCGCCCACCTGCGCGCCGGTCTTCTTGTCGTAGGCCCGCAGCATCGCGCCGCGCGGGCGCCCCGGCGGCGAGGTGACCTGCGGGTCGCCCATGATCACCAGCGTGCGCGTGATCACCAGGCCCACCGCGCCGTTCTGGCCCGTCTTCGGGATCGTCAGGCCCTTGAGCAGCGGGTGATTGCGCACGACGTCCGGCGTGTCGCCGTGCGGCACCTGCCACATCAGGTCGCCCTTGTTCATGTCGATGGCCGCGAGCACGCCGTAGGGCGGCTTCACGATCGGAAGCCCCTGCACGCTCAGCGCGGGCGGTGTCGGGAGCGCCGCGGCCGGCGCCGGCGCTGGCCTCCGCCGCGCGCGGCGCGTCGGCCGCGCTGCCGAACCCCGGCCCCTCGCGCAGCGAGAACTGCGCGCCCTTCACGCCCGCGAGGTAGCGGATGTCGGAGAACCCCGGCGGCCCTTCGACGAGCGACCCCGCCGTGACGCCGGAGTTGCTCGCCGGCAGGTACGCGACCTTGGTCTCGGGATCGAGCCCGGCGCCCGGCCAGTTGGTGCCGCCGCCCGTGTTGCCGATGTTGATCGAGCCGAGCAGCCCGTTGATGTCGCCGAGGATGTACGGCACGAACGGCGACTGGTCGGTGCGGTACCGCTTCAGCAGCGCCAGCCCCTCGGCGCGCAGCGCCGGCGTGAAGTCGATGACGTCGTCAGGAATCCTGACGAAGGTCCGCGCGTACGCAGGCGGCTTGCTCGGGATCGGCTGCGTCTTGGCGGTCTTCTCGCCGGGCACGTCCGACTGCGGCACCGGCGTCTCCGGCATCGGCCAGATCGGCTTCCCCGTGATGCGATCGAACATGTACAGCCAGCCCTGCTTGCTCGGCACCGCCACGGCCTTGACGGGCCGGCCCTCGACGGTGATGTCCACGAGCATCGGCGCGGACGACATGTCGTGGTCCCACACGCCATGGTGAATGAACTGGAAGTGCCACTTGCGCACGCCGGTCTTCAGGTCCACCGCCACCAGGCTCTCGGCGAAGAGGTTGTTGCCCGGTCGATGGCCGCCGTAGAAATCCGACGTCGGCGTCTCGACCGGCAGGTACGCGAGGCCGGCCTCTTCGTCCACGGTCATCTGCGACCAGACGCCGGTGTTGCCGTTGGCCGCCCACGACTCGTTCTCCCACGTCTCGTCGCCGAACTCGCCGGGCTTGGGAATCGTGTTGAACTTCCAGATCATCTTGCCGGTGCGCACGTCGAACGCGCGCACGAGGCCCTTGGTGTTGTTGTGGGTCTTGACCGTCATGCCTTCCTTGAACGACGACCCGACGAGGATCATGTCCTTCACCACGGTCGGCGTGGAGTGCAGGCCGATCTCGCCGCTCTCCAGGTCGATCTGCTGGCCGCGGCCGAAGACGGCGCCGACCTTCAGATCGACGATGCCGTCCTTGCCGAAGGCGGCGATCGGCTGGCCGTTCTTGGCGTTGAGCGCGACGAGCCGGTACCCGGTCGTGACGTAGAGGATCCGATCGTCGCCCTTGCCGTCGGTCCAGTAGGAGACGCCCCGTCCGGACAGCTGCCGCGGCGCGCCGCCGGCGCGCATGCCCTTCGCGAATCGCGTTGAACACCCAGATCTGCTCGCCGGTCTTCGCGTCGAGCGCGATCACCGCGCGGCGCGATCCGGCCGTCGTGTAGAGGACGCCCTTCACCATCAGCGGCGTGCCTTCGAGCTTGAACTCGGGGCGCGTGCCGAGGTTGTCGGTCTTGAAGCGCCACGCCACTTCGAGCTTGTTGAAGTTGCCGGCGTTGATCTGCTCGAGCGGCGAGAAGCGCGTGCCCCGCACGTCGCCGGTGTAATAGGGCCACTCGCCCTTCATGGTGCCGTCGGACAGATTGGTCGCTCCCGACTGTCCGAAGACCCCGACGTTGACCGACAGCGAGGCCGGCCACCACCGCGACGACCGCCAACGACCCGCGCAATGCTCTGCGTGACATGAGTCCTCCCCCTTGACCGCGGGGATTATCACACAACGGACGCGGCTTGGGGCTTGCGGCGTGCGGCGTGCGGCTTGCGGCTTGCGGCTTGCGGCTTACGGACTCAAAATCTGCGTCTAATCTGCGTTCAATCTGCGGCCCGCGTTCAATCTGCGGCCCACGCCGCCCCCCTTACCCCGCTGGCGTCGCCGTGCGCCGGCGGCACCAGCCGGGTGGCGACGTAATCGGAGAACACGTGCGCCGTCCAGAGCCGGGGGACGTTCTCGTAGAGACGCCCGATGTTCGAGAGGCCGCCGCCGAGGACGATCACGTCGGGGTCGATCACGTTGATCACGCCCGCGAGGCCTCGCGCCAGGCGGTCTTCATAGCGCTCCAGGCACGCGACGGCCGCCGGCTCGCCGCGGTCGGCGCGCGCCGCAATCTCGATCGCGTCGGCGCGACCGCCTCCGGCCGCCGCGTAGTCCCGGCTCATCGCCGGCCCGGAGAGAAACGTCTCGACGCAGCCGAAGCGCCCGCAATAGCACGCGGGGCCCGGACGCTCCGCGTCCCCGGGCGCGGGCAGCGGGTTGTGTCCCCACTCGCCGGCGATCGCGTTGGCGCCGGTGACGACCGCGCCGTTCACGACAAGGCCGCCGCCGGTGCCGGTGCCGAGGATGACACCGAAGACCACCGGCGCGCCGGCGCCCGCGCCGTCGGCCGCCTCCGAGAGCGCGAAGCAATTGGCGTCGTTGGCCAGGCGGACCGGCCGCGCCAGGACCCGCGAGAGGTCGTCGCCGAGCGCATGCCCGATCAACCACGTGGAGTTGGCGTTCTTGACCAGGCCCGTCGCCGGCGAGATCGCGCCGGGAATCCCGACGCCCACCGTGCCCCGCTCGCCGGTGTGGGCCTCGAGCGCGCTCACCAGATCGGCGATGGCCGCCAGGGTCAGGTCATAGCTGCCGCGCGGCGCGGGTATGCGCCGACGATGAAGCGTTCGGCCGTCGGCCGCGAGTGCAATCCCCTCGATTTTGGTGCCGCCGAGATCGATGCCGATGCGCATCCGTGACCGCAGACTACTCCACTCGCGCAAGGGCCTGCAGGCTCGACGGCGTCGTGGCCGCCGGATTCGACGCCGGTGCGTCTCGAAGGGTGTGCCGCAGCGCGTCCACGCAGTCCGCGCAGAACTCCGTGCCGCGGCCCTGCATGATCACGTCGAGCACGGCGTCTGCGGGCAGCGCCGCACGGTAGGGTCGCGCGCTCATCAGCGCATCCGCCACGTCCGCCACCGCGAGCACGCGCGCGGTCGTCGTGAGGCGCGACGCGTCGAGGCCGCGGAAGTAGCCGCGGCCGTCGAGCCGCTCGTGGTGGTTCGCGGCGTCCTCGGCCAGCTCCGCGAAGATCGGCACGCCCTGCAGGACCTGCAGCGTGTACATCGGGTGTTGCTTCACGATGGCCCACTCGGCGGGCGTGAGCGCGCCCGGGCTTGTCGAGAATGGCGTTCGGAACGGCGAGCTTGCCGATGTCGTGCAGCAGCGCCGCGCGCCGGAGCCGCGTCTGCTCCGCGGCGTCGAAGCCGATCGCGCGCGCCATGCTCGAGCGCGATCGACGACACGCGGTCGGAGTGCTCGAAGGTGAAGCTCGACTTGGCGTCGATCACCCAGGCAAACGCGGTGGCAATCTGGTCGAGGCGTTCGTCGGTGGCGTCGATCGCCAGTTCCGCCGGTTCGGCGGCGGCCACCGCCGCGTTGAGGTCCGGCGACGCCAGCGCGTCCCAGAGGTCCGGTGTCGCGATGGCCTTCAGGCAGTCCACCAGCGCCGGATCGAACCACCGGCCGCGGCGCTGCATCGTCATCTCGATGGCGCGGTCGGGGCCGGTCACGCCCCAGAAGATCTCCACCACCTGCGCAGCCCGATGATCCGCGCGGCGAGCGGAATCCGGTCACCACGCAGTCCCTCGGGATGCCCGCCGCCGTCCCAGTGCTCGTCCATCGAGTGGACGGCGCGCGCGGTGGCGTCGGAGAAGCCAAGGGCCCGGGCGATGGCGGCGCTGCGCGCGCAGCGGATCTCGAAGAGCTCGCGCTCGGCCTTCGGCCCGATGGCCGCAAGCTTCAGGAACTGGCGGACGCGCGCGAGGAAGTCGCCCTCGGGCTCGACCCAGTCGAGCGCGTAGCGGACCTTCTGATCGAGCTTGCGCCAGTCGCGCAGCCACACCGCGCGCTTGGTCTCGTGCTCGCTGGGGCCGCCGAACATCTGGTAGACGCGCTCGGCGTTGGCCGAGCAGCCCGCGTCCTTGAGGAGCAGCGCGTAGAAGAGGTCCGACGCGTCGTCCGCCGGCAGGCGCAGCGCCTCGGCGAGGCGCATGCCGATCAGGCACGTGCGCGCGGCGTGGCCGCGCGGGTGGCCCTCCGTGATGTCGAGCGCGCCCGAGAGGCCCGATAACACCGCCGAGATCGGAATCCTGGTCGCGCTCACACCCACCCTGCCATGAGACGCGGGCGCCCCCGCCGGGGATCCCGCGACGGCCATCACGCCGACGCGGCTACTTCGCCGCGGCCGGCGCGGGCCGCACGCCGGGCCCACGCAGCGCCTCGCCCGGACGCGCCGTGGTGATCGTCCCGTTCGACACGACGGCCTGCCCGTTCACCAGCACGTGCTGCACGCCCTCCGAGTAGTGCGCCGGATCGGTCGAACGTGGAGACGTCGCGGATGCGTCGCGGGATCGAAGATCGTGACGTCGGCCTTGATGCCCGGGCCGCAGCACGCCGCGGTCCGAGAGCCCGACGCGCGCAGGCCGGGCGCGACGTGAAGCGGCGGACGGCCTCCTCGAGCGTGATGCAGCTTCTCGTCGCGCACGTACTGCCCGAGGATGCGCGGGAACGATCCCCAGGCGCGCGGATGCGACTTGGATTCCGACAGCGGGCCGTCCTCGGCCTTCGCGCCCGAGTCGGTGCCGATCGAGATGAGCGGACTGCGCCAGCGCGAGTCCGCACGTCGTCCTCGCGCATGATCGAGATGATCACGCGACTCTCGCCCCGGTCGGCGATCGACGAGGTCCATCGCCGCGTCGCGCGGGTCCTTGCCCATCTCCTTGCCGATCTGCGCCGAGCGTCTTGCCCTCCCACTTGCGCAGCGACGGTTCGAGCACCGACGACAGCATCACGCCGTCGGCGCCGCCGGAGCCGTACCACTGGTTCTCCCAGTCCTTCGCGTTCGCGTCGTCCATGTCGCGCTTGATGCGCTCGCGCAGCGCGGGATCCTGCAGCCGCTTCGAGCATCGGCTCGAGGCCGCCCTCGCGCACCCACAGCGGCAGGCAGGCATCGAGCCCGTTCGACGCGCGGTCGTAGGGATACATGTTGGCGGTGACGTCCAGCCCGCGCGCGCGGGCCGCCTCGAAGCGCTTCAGCACCTCGCCGGCATCTTGCCCCAGTTGGCCTTGTAGGCCGTCTTCAGGTGCCACACTTCCGCGGGAATGTGCGCCCGCTCGGCGATCGGTGAACACCTCGTCGAGCGACGCCATGATCGCGCCCGACTCCGATCGCTGGTGCGATGATGTAGATGCCGCCGTACTTCGCCGGCCACCTTCGCCAGCTCGACGATTTCCTCGGTCGAGGCGAACCGGTCCGGCACGTACTGGAGCGAGGTGCTCAGCCCGAGCGCGCCCTGCTCCATCGCCTGCGCCACGAGCGTCTTCATCTGCTCGAGTTCCTCCGGCGTGGCCGCGCGCTGGCCGTCCCCCACCACGTACGACGCGCACGCCCCCGGCGCCGACGAAGCGTCCCGAGGTTGATCGCGGGCCGCGAGCGCGTGTCGAGCCGCGCGAAGTACTCGCCGAGCGTCCGGAAGTCGAGCGTCAGCCTTGAAGCGCTCGAACTGCGCCTTCGCTTCAGCGCGACGAGCCGATCGTTGAGCGGCGCGATCGACGAGCCTTCGCCCGTGATCTCGGTGGTCACGCCCTGCGTGATCTTGCTGGCGGCGCGGCCGTCGACGAGCACGTTGAACTCCGACTGGCCGAGCATGTCGATGAACCCGGGCGCCACGACCAGGCCCGTCGCGTCGATGCGTCGTCTTCGCCGGCTGGCCCGCGAGGTGCCCGACGGCGGCGATGCGATCGCCGACGATGCCGACGTCACCCGCGAACCACGGCGCGCCGGTGCCGTCGACGATGCGGCCGCCGGTGATGAGGATGTCGAACGCGGTCGTCCGCGCCGGAGGCGCGGCGGGGGCCGGGGGCGGCGCCTGACACGCGGTGCACAGCATTCCCGACCACCCACACCGCCAGTCCGCACCGTTTCATGCCCAGCCTCCAGACGTGAATCCTATGTAGAATCAATCGAAGATGTCGAGCCTCGCTTTCCTGTGGCCCCTCGCCGCGTGTGTGGTCACCGGCGCGGGCCTGTATGTCACGCGAGGCGTCCTCGATCAGGTCATCACGGCCACGGGCGCCATGCGCATCGCGCTGCTGCCGCCGTGGCAGGCGTTGCTCGGGTTCGTGTGCATGGCGGCCCTCCTGCTGGTCGGCATCGATCACCTCAACGCGCCGCGCGGCACCGACCGCCGGCAACCGCCCGCGGCTCCGCGACCTGGCGCTGCCGCTCCTCGCGCCGGCGGCGCTCTGATTCCGTATCTGCCGGTGCTGCCCGATCGGTGGCCCGTCCTGCAGATCCTGGCCGGCCCCCTGCGCTACGTCGTCTGGCTGGTCATCGTCGCGCAATTGCTGTGGGTGCTGTGGCAGACGCGGCTGCTCACCGCCCGGTGGATCGAGCGGTGGTCGATCGGCCGCGTGGCCGTGGCCATCGGGCTGGGCACGGCCCTGGTTCCGGCGCGGCCGCGATGCGGCTGACCCGCACGCCGATGTCTTCCCGGCGGCGACGAGCCGCACTACCTGGTGATCGCGCAGAGCCTCTGGCGCGACGGCGACCTGAAGATCGAGAACAACCACAAGCGCGGCGACTATCGCGAGTACTTCAGCCACGAACTGGACCCGCACTTACCTCACACGCGGCACGGACGGCGAGATCTACTCGGTGCACCCGGTGGGGCTGCCGGTGCTGCTCGCGCCGGTCTACGGGCTCGGCGGCTACACCGCCGTGGTGTGGCGTCCTTGTCCTGATGGCGTCGGCGGCCGCCGCGCTGCCGTGGTGGTGGACGGTGGGCCTGCTCAACTCGCCCGGCGCGGCCACGTTCGCGTGGGCGGCCATCGCCGGCTCGGCGCCGTTCCTCTTCAACACGTTCACCGTCTACCCGGAGATCACCGCGGGGCTGGCCGTGATGCTGGCGATGGTGCTCGTCACCAGCGGAGCCGCCCGCGCGGCCCCGGCAGTGGGCCGCCATCGGCATCGCGTGCGCCGCGCTGCCGTGGCTCAGCACGAAGTACGCGCCGATGTCGGCCGCGCTGATGCTCGCTGGCCTTGGCCCGGACCGAGCGCGCATTCGGCGGCGTGCCCGTCGGAATGCCGGCGATCGCGTCGCTCGTCCTGCCCTACGGCGCCTCGCCCCTGGCCTGGTTCGCGTTCTTCTACGGCGATTGGGGTCGCCATGCCGCAGGCGCCCTACGGCGCGCTGACGCAGACCACGCCGTCGAACCTGCTGCTTCGGCGGCCCCGGCTTGATCTTCGATCAGGAATACGGCCTGCTCGCCTACGCGCCGGCGTACATCCTCGCGGCTACGGGCCTCGTGGACGATGTGGCGGGCGGCGGCGGGTTGCGGCGACAGGCATCGAAATGCCCTCGTGTTCGGCGCCCTGCTCGCCACCGTCGGCGCGTTCGGGATCTGGTGGGGCGGCACGGCGGCGCCGGGCCGGCCGATCGCGTCCGGGCTCCTGCTGCTCGCCTGCCCATCGCCGTGGCTTTCGCGCCGCGCCCGCCGGCTCGGCCCGCCGCGCGGCACAGCACCTGCTGCTCTGGGTCGGCATCGGCATCGCGCTACGCTGGCCCTCGCGCAGGAAGGCTTCCTCGATGAACAACGACCGCGACGGCACCTCGGCGCTGCTCGAGTGGTGGTTGCCGCGGTGGGACACGTGGACGCTCGCGCCCTCGCTTCACCCGAGCGCAACCTCGGCGCGCGCTGCATTCAGACGGCCGTCTGGCTGGCAGTGGCCGGCGGCGCGGCGGCCGCTCCTGTCCCGCTGGCGCATCGCGCGGCCCGGCGCCGCGGCGCTCGCCGCCACCGGCACGTTCGCCGCGGCCCTGCCGCTCGTGATCGGTCGTGATGCCGTGGTTGCCGGCGCGAACGCGCACACCGCGCGTAACCTTCGCGGACGGGCGCGGCTGGCGGCGCTCGACGCCTACGACGCGCGCGCGCTCCCGGCAGCGGTGATTTACGATCCGCTGCGCAAGACCAGCGGCGGCCGAGCGGTCCCGCTGCTCACGATGGAGGTCGAAGCCCGGCCTGCGCACCGATCCGCAGCCGCTTCGCGTAATCCACAACGGCCGTTTCTCGCTGCCGGCCGGGCGCTACGACATCGCCGTGACCTTCGGCGACCGGGTGCCCTCGCGCGCGACGAGCCACTCGGCCTGCAAGTGGGACGCATGGGCCGCAGTTTGCCGACCTGGTCGCTGCAGCCGAAGGCCGGCGACCGCTGGCAGACGACACTCGACCTGCCCGTCGACGCGAGCTTCATCGGCCTGCGCGGATCAACGAGATGGAACGCGCGATCGCGTCCATCGTGATCACGCCGGCGACCGTGGTCGACGCGGGCGCGCGCACCGCACCTGCCGACCGTGCTCTCGGCCGCCATGTACTACGGCGTCGGGATGTTCCTCCAGGATGGGCCGATGTATCCCGAAGCCGACCGGGTTCTGGACGACCGGCGGCAAGTCGGTGGCGCGTCACGCGTGGCGCCGCCCGCCGGCCGGACGACGCCGGTCGTGTTGACGGTCCATTGCGGCTCGAGGGCCAATCGCGTGACGTTCAGCACCCACGGCTGGCAGCAGACGCTGGACCTGGTGCCGGGCATCGCGAAGGCGTCACCCTGCCGATGCCGGCCGCCGGCGTGATCCCCGCTCACCATTTGGACGGAGAATGGTTTCTCACCCACCGAGATCGACCCGGCCTCGCGCGACCCGCGCTTCCTCGGCGTCTGGATCGAATCGACGCGAAGGAGCCGTCAGCCGCATGCCATCGATTGCCGACCTCCGCCGCGAATACGCGCAGCCGCGCCCTGGTCGAGGAGCGACGCGCACGCCGATCCGATCGCGCAATTCGGCGGCCTGGTTCGACGACGCCGTGAAGGCGCGAGCTCATCGACGTGAACGCGATGACGCTGGCCACCGCGTCGGCCGCCGGCGAGCCCGCGGCGCGCATCGGTGCTGCTCAAGGACTTCGGCGACGAGGGCTTCGTCTTCTTCACCAACTACGGGAGCGCGAAGGGCCGCGAGCTGGCGGCCAACCCGCGCGCGTGCCTGCTCTTCTTCTGGGCCGAGCTCGAGCGGCAGGTGCGCGATCACCGGCGCCGTGACGCGCGTCTCGCGCGAGGAGTCGACGCCTATTTCCACTCGCGCCCGCTCGAAGCCAGCTCGGCGCCTGGGCCTCGCTCCAGAGCAGCGTGATCGCCGAACCGGCACGCGCTCGAGGACCGCTTCATCGCGCTGCAGCACGCAGTACGAGGGCCCGACGATTCCCCTGCCCGCCCTACTGGGGCGGCTATCGCGTGCGCGCCGAACAGGATCGAGTTCTGGCAGGGCCGCCCGAGCCGGCTGCACGATCGCCTGCGCTACACGCGCCGGCGACGGGCTGGTCGCGGCGTGACGCCTGTCGCCGTAGAAGACGTTGAAAGTCCTAAGTTCTAGTTTCCAGACCTGATTTCTACCTCACCTTCGACCGCCACCATACGCGACCGCCGGCCCGCCGCACCTGGACGCGGGTGATGCGCGCCGCGCGTCCCGGTGATGCGCACTGCATGCCGGCTCGGCCGGCCCATCTTCACGCCCTGCAGGCTGACGATCTCCGCGCCGCCGCCCCCGCCAGGCCGTGCTGCACGAAGTAGCAGCCGAGCGGCCCGGTGGCGCTGCCCGTGGCCGGGTCCTCGGCGACGCCCTGCGACGGGCGCGAACATGCGCGCGTACACCGTCACGCCGTCGCTCGACGGGCTCCAGACTGAACACGAAGACGCCGATGTGGCCGCCGGGAAACGCGCTCGGCAGGCGCCGCATCGCGGCGGCGTCGGGCTCCGCCGCATCGACGGCCGCGCGCGTAGCCACCCGGCACCAGATGAACGCCGCGCCGCACGACACCTCCTCGATGGGCAGGCCGGTTCGCGCGACGGCGCGCGGGGTCGAGGCCCGCCGCGCGCGCGATGTCGGCTCGCCCGGCGCGGCGCGCGCGAACTCCGGCGGGCCGCTGGTCCATCCAGGCAAAATCGAGACGCGCCGTCGCCCACGTCGAGCTCGACCGGCGTCGGCCCGACGCCAAGGCCGAACACGAAGCGCTCGCGGCCCGCGGCGATCACGCCCTCGTCCGCCAGGGCGAACGTGGTGCCGATCGTCGGGTGCCCCGCCATCGGCAGTTCCGCGCCCGGCGTGAAGATGCGCATCCGCACGTCGGTGCCCGGCGTCTCGGCCGGCAGGACGAACGTGCTCTCGGAAAAGTTCATCTCGCGCGTGAGCGCCTGCATCTGCGCGGCGCTCAGCCCGCGCGCGTCGGGGAACACGGCCAGCTGATTGCCCTCGAACGGCCGGTCGGTGAAGACGTCGTAGTGGTAGTAGCGCATGACGGATCATAACGGGAGTCGGGAGTCGGGAGTCGGGAGCCGGGAGTCGGGAGCCGGGAGCCGGCAATCGAGCCGCAAGCCGCGAGCCGCGGACTTGATCGCGCCCGTGCGCGTCTGCGCGTGTTCGGCGCTGGGCCTCGCCTGCTGCTGTTCCTCCCGACACTCGCCCATGCGGGGTCCACGTTGACCATTGTCGCCCCGGCGGCGCCGGGCGGCGGCTGGGACCAGACGGCGCGGGTGATGCAGCGCGTGCTCGCGCGAGACCGAGCCGGGCGTCGAGCGTCCAGGTGGACAACGTGCCCGGGGCCGCCGGCACGATCGGGCTCGCGCGCTTCGTGCAGTCGGAACGCGGCAACCCCGACGCGCTGCTCGTCACGGCCTCGTGATGGTGAGCGGCGTGATCACCAACCACTCGCCCGTCACCCTCGCCGACGCCACGCCGATCGCCCGGCTCACCGGCGAGTTCGAAATGATCGTCGTGCCGGCGGCTCAGCCCGTATCGCATCGCATGCGCGAGCTGTGGACGCCTTCAAGCAAGACCCCGGCAGCCATCGCGTGGGGCGGCGGGTCCGCCGGGGGCACCGACGACTTGCTGGTCGCGGCTCCTCGCCGAGCAGGTGGGCCTGGCGCCGCATCGACGGTGAACTACATCGCGTTTGCCGGCGGCGGCGAGGCCCTCGCCGCCGTGCTTGGCGGACAGGTCACGGCCGGCGTCAGCGGCTACGCGCGAGTTCGCCGGACAGATTGAAGCCGGGCAACTCCGCGTCGCTCGCCGTGTCGGCGCCCGCGCGCGTGGCCGGCATCGACGCGCCCACGCTGCGCGAGGCGGGCGTGGCCCTGGACCTCGCCAACTGGCGCGCCGTGTGGCGCCGCCCGGCCTCTCCGACGCCGACGGGACGCGCTCGCCGCTCGCGTCACCCGCCTCGCGCACAGCGACGCGTGGACGAAGGCCCTCGCGCAAAACGGCTGGGACGACCTCTATCCTTGCCGGCCCGCCGTTCCGCCAGTTCCTGCTCGCCGAACAGGCGCGCGTCGTCGGCCGTGCTCGCGCGGCTCGCACGCCGGGCACGCGGCGCCGCCCTCGCCGCCGCTCGCTGACGATCACGCCGACGACGCTTCCCGGGCCGTCGCCGTCGACTCTTCGTCGCGCGCGCTCCTGGCGCCCTGCTCGTGTCGCAGCGCCGGCGGCCGGGACGGCGGCCGGGAACCCGACGCCGGGCTATCGGCGACGCTGGCACTTGCTGGCGGGCTGCTCGCGCAGCCGCTCCTCTTTCCGCTCGCCGGCTTCGTCGCGGCCTCGACGCCGCACGTTCGCGCTTCACGGCGGGCGCCATCCGCGGCGACGGCGTCACGCGCGCAGCCTCGCGCGCGACATCGCCATCGGCGTGGCCGTTCGCGTCGTGCTGTCGTTGCTCTTCACGCGCGGGCTCGACGTGCAGCTGCCCGATGCGCGCTGCATTTGTGAACCTCGACTTTGAACTCTGAACTTCACTGGCAACGCTCCTGCCGACGGCTTCTCCGTCGCCCTCGCGCCGATAACCTCGTGCTGGGGCTTGCTCGGCGTCACGCTCGGCACGGCCGTCGGCGTGCTGCCCGGCATCGGCCCGGCGCTCACCGTGGCGCTGCTGCTGCCGGTGACCTACGGCCTCGACCCCACCGCCGCGTTCATCATGTTCGCGGGCATCTACTACGGCGCGATGTACGGCGGCTCGACGACGTCGATCCTGCTGAACACGCCGGGCGAGAGCGCGACGATCGTCACCGCCATCGACGGCCACCAGATGGCGCGAAGCGGCCGCGCCGGCGCGGCGCTCGCCACCGCCGCCATCGGCGTCCTTCGTGGCCGGCACGCTGGCACGCTCGCGCTGAGCGTGACCGCGCCGCTGATGGTGCGAGTGGCGCTCGCGTTCGGCCCGGCGGAATACTTCGCGCTGATGGTGCTGGCCTTCGCCACCGTGACCACGGTGCTCGGCGGGTCGAGCCTGGCCGGCCTGGTCAGCCTGCTGCTGGGGCTGCTGCTCGGGCTGCATCGGCATCGACGGCCTGAGCGGCCAGGCGCGATTCACGTTCGGCATTCCCTACCTGCTCGACGGCATCGACCCGGTGATCGTCGCCATCGGCCTCTTCGCCGTCGGCGAAACGCTTGTGGGCTGGTCAGCCGCGGCCCGGAGCAGGACGACGATCCTCCCGGTCGCGGAGTCACTCTGGATGACGCGCGAACGACTGGTCGCGCTCGTGGCGGCCGTGGCTGCGCGGCACGCTGATTGGCTTTCCGATCGGGCGCGCTGCCGGCCGGCGGCGCCGAACTGCCGACGTTGCTGTCCTACGCGATCGAGAAGCGGCTTCTCGGCGCGCCCGGAGGAATTCGGCCACGGCGCCATCGAAGGCGTCGCGGGTCCCGAGGCCGCGAACAACGCCTCGGCGGCGGGCACGCTGGTGCCGCTGCTCACGCTCGGCCTGCCGACCTCGGCCACGGCGGCCGTGATGCTCGCCGCGTTCCAGCAGTTCGGCCTGCAGCCCGGACCGCTGCTGTTCGAGCACGAGCCGACGCTCGTGTGGGCGCTGATCGCCAGCCTCTACCTCGGCAACGTGATGCTGCTGGTCCTCAACCTGCCGCTCGTCGGGCTCTGGGTGAAGCTGCTGCGCGATCCCGCGGCCGCTGCTCTACGGCGGCATCCTCGTGGTCGCGTCGCTCGGCGCCTACAGCGTGCACCGTTCGGCCGGCGACCTCGTGCTCGTCGCCGCGATCGGCGTGCTCGGCTTCGCGCTGCGCCGCGCCGACGCGCCCGTGGCGCCGGTGATGATCGGCCTGATCCTCGGACCCACCGCCGAACAGCACCTGCGCCGCGCGCTGTCGATCAGCCAGGGCGACTGGACGGTGTTCTTCGCGCGGCCCCTGTCGGCGGCACTCCTCGCGCTGGCGGCGGTGATCGTCCTCGCGCCGCTCGTGCGGACGGCGATAAAGAGGGCTTGAGGCTTGGGGCTTGAGGCTTGAGGCTTGAGGCTTGAGGCTTGAGGCCGGTTCCCGGCTCCCGGCTCCCGGCTCCCGACTCCCGATAGAATCAGGTGATGAAACTGACCGACCTCTTTGGTGGCGGCGTCCCCGGCCTGCCCGCCGATCAATTTCCCGACCCGGCGCAGGACATCGCGCCGAATGCGGACGGCTCGCCACAGAGCGTCGTGCTCGGCGGCGGCTGCTTCTGGTGCACGGAGGGCGTGTTCGTGAAGCTCGATGGCGTGCTCGACGTGACGTCCGGCTACGCGGGCGGCACGGCCGACACGGCCAACTACGAGGCGGTGTGCAGCGGGATGACGGACCACGCGGAGGTGATTCGCGTGCGCTTCGATCCGGCGCGCCTCAGCTACGGCCAGGTCCTCAAGGTGTTCTTCGCCGTGGCGCACGATCCCACGCACCTCAATCGCCAGGGGAACGACATGGGCCGGCAATATCGATCCGCGGTGTTCTACGCCAACGAGGAGCAGCGCCGCGTGGCCGAGACCTATATCCAGCAGCTCACCGAGGCCAAGGCGTACGCCGAACCCATCGTGACGACGCTCGAGCCGCTCGAGGCGTTTTTCGAGGCGGAGCTGTATCACCAGAACTTCGTCGCCCGAAACCCCGCGCAGCCCTACGTGGCGGCGGTGGCGCTCCCGAAGGTGAAGAAGCTCGAGAAGAGCTTCGCGGCGAAGCTCAAGAAATAGAAACCACGAAGGACACGAAGAACACAAAGCCAGATGCCGCACACACTCGATGGTTGCCGAGCCAAGCTCGCCAGGGCCGAGGAGCTGGTCGACGCGCTCGAAGGCGAGAGTGCCGGGCCCCGGTCGAGCATCCTGGCCGGCGACGTGCTCTACAATCTGCGGTCGTGCCTTGATTACTCGTGCACCAGCTGATCGTCGCTCACACGGATGTCGAGCCCACGTATCGGACGTACAGAGTTCCCGATTTTCCGCAGCGAGAAGCAGTTCGACGAGCTGCGCAACCGCATGCTCCGCGACGTGAGCCCGGAGGCCATCGCCAGGATCCGCGAGCTCCAGCCGTTTCGCGCCGAGGCACCCGCGGCGTCCCCCCTCTGGCAGCTCCACGAACTGCATACCCTCGACAAGCACCGGCTGCTCCTGGCGGACTGCCCGACGACGGCGAGGCTGCGGTCGATTCTTGAGGCTGTCCGGCACGTCGTGGTGACCGTCCCCCGGCTGAGCCATAATGGAGCCCTTGTGCGCTCGTAGCTCAACTGGATAGAGCACCAGCCTTCGAAGCTGGGGGTCGCAGGTTCGAGTCCTGCCGAGCGCACTTACAACCATGCCCCGCTCCTCGGTGCCCCCGAACTGGACGGACCTGCCGGACGAAGAGCTGATGAAGCTCCGACTGACCGACCTCCCCGTCCGCCTCGAGGGGACCGTCGTCGAGACCCGCATCGCGCAGCTGCGCGCCGAACTCGACGCGCGGGGGCTGAAGTTCCCGCTGCACTTCTACTTTTCCGACGACTGGTTCACGCCCGACGGCACCGCGGCGATGGCCGTGCCCTTCTACCTCGCGCACCCGCGGCTCGAGCGGCTGGAGAAGGCGCAGATGCTCGCGGTCGAGGGCGGCGAGCACGAGTGGTGCATGCGCATCCTGCGGCACGAGGCGGGGCACGTCATCGACAACGCCTACAAGCTGCGCCTGCGCCGGCAGCGCCGCGCGTTGTTCGGCAAGTCGTCCGAGCCGTATCCCGAGTTCTACGCGCCCAAGCCGTACAGCAAGAGCTTCGTGATGCACCTGGACCCCTGGTACGCGCAGAGCCATCCGGACGAGGACTTCGCCGAGACGTTCGCGGTGTGGCTGACGCCCGGCTCGGACTGGAAGACGCGCTACGCGGGCTGGCCGGCGCTCAAGAAGCTCGAATACATGGACGGCCTGATGCAGTCGCTCGTGGGCAAGCCGCCGCTCCTGCACAGCGTCGAAGAAGTGGACCCGCTCAGCCGCCTGAACCGCACGCTGCGCTACCACTACCGGCGGCGAGCGCCGGCACCACGGCGTGGATCATCCCGCCTTCTACGATCGCGATCTCCGGCGGCTCTTCTCCGAGGAGCCCGAACACGCCGGCCACATCACCGCCGCGCAGTTCCTCGCGCGCCATCGCCGGCACGTCCGCAAGATCGTCGCGGACTGGACCGGCATTTACCAGTACACCATCGACAAAGTGCTCGAAGACATCATCCATCGCTGCCGCGAACTGAAGCTCCGCCTCGCCATCCCCGAAGACCGGGCCCTGCAGGAATTCACCGTGCTGCTCACCGTGCAGGTGATGAACTACCTGCACAGCGGGCGTCACCGGGTGGCGCTGTGAAGCCGCAACGCGTCCTCACCCTCGTCCACAAGGGCCTCGAGCCGCCGGAGCAGCCGCCCGCGGAAGGCACCGCCACCGCGGAATGGCGGATGGAATACGACGTCGTCCAGACGCTGCGCGCGCTCGGCCACGAGCTGCGCGTGATCGGCGTGCACGACGACCTCACGCCGATCCGCAGCAGCATCGACGACTTCAAGCCCTCCATCACGTTCAACCTGATGGAGGCCTTCAACGACGTCGTCGTCTTCGACCAGAACGTGGTGAGCTACCTCGAGCTGCTGCGCGTGCCCTACACGGGCTGCAACCCGCGCGGCCTCACGCTCTCGCGCGACAAGGCCCTGGCCAAGAAGCTGATGGCGTATCACCGCATCCCGGTGCCCGACTTCCTGGTCGTGCCGCTCGGGCGCAAGGCGCTGCTGCCCAAGCGCCTCAAGTACCCGCTGATCGTGAAGTCGCTCACCTACGAGTCCTCCACCGGCATCTCGCAGGCGTCGGTCGTGGAGAACGACGATCAGCTCCACAAGCGCGTGCAGTTCGTCCACGACGCCATCCAGACGCCCGCCATCGTCGAGCAGTTCATCGACGGGCGCGAGCTCTACGTCGGCGTGATGGGCAACGACCGGCTGCAGGTCTTCCCCGTGTGGGAGATGTCGTTCTCGAAGATGCCGGAGAACAGCTGGCGCATCGCCACCGAGCGCGTGAAGTGGAGCGTCAAGTACCAGAAGAAACACGGCATCGACACGGCGGAGGCCGGCCTGCCTGAGGACGTGGCGGGCGCGCGTGCAGCACCTGGCCAAGCGCGTCTACAGGGCGCTGGACCTCACCGGCTACGCGCGCGTCGACCTGCGCATGACACCATCGGGCGACCTGTTCGTGATCGAAGCCAACCCGAATCCGCAGCTGGCGCAGGGAGAGGATTTCGCCGAGTCGGCCCGGCGCGCCGGCGTGTCCTACGCCCGCCTCATCGAACGCATCATCGCGCTCGGGCTGCAGTGGCAGCCGTCAAGGATGGCGTAGAAGGTTGAAAGTGAAAAGTAGAAAGTAAAACGTAGAAAGCTTGCTCGCTTTCCACCTCCTACTTTCCACTTTCCACTTTCCACTTTTCACTTTCTACTTTTCACTTTCTACTTCCCCGGCTTGAGCGTCAGCTTCTGCATGCGCCAGTTGAGGAGCTCGCCCACGTAGAGGGTGTTCTCCGACGGGCACGCGATCTCGTGGATCCAGCCGAACTGCTTGGGCTGGTGGCCAGACGAGCCGAGCATGCCCAGCACCTTGCCGTCGAGCGTCAGCTTGTAGATGCGGCCGGGATACGCGTCGGCGGAGTAGAGATACTGCGTCGGCCCCGGCGTGATGCAGATGGCCCACGGCGCGCCGCTCTGGGCCGCGCCCTGTTCCACGCGTCGGCGTGTTGCCGAACCACGGCTTGGCGCCCGGCGGCACCGGCACGTCGATCGTCATCGTCCGGAGGTGCTTGCCGTCCGGATCGAACACCTGGATGCGGCGGTTGCCGCGGTCGGCGACGTAGATGTTGCCCTTGGCGTCGTTCGCGATGCTGTGCGGCGTGTTCATCTCGCCGTCCTTGGTGCCGCGCTCGCCGAACGACTTCACCCAGTCGCCGTCCTTGGTGAACTTGGCGACGCGCGAGTTGATGTAGCCGTCGCTGATGAAGATGTTGCCGGCGGTGTCCCAGGCCACGTCGGTGGGCTGGCGGAACTGGCCGTCGACGTGCGGGCGGACCGGGTTCACGCGCGTCCACGGCTCGGCCTCGTCCGACGCTTCCTTCTTGCGGCCGAACACCATGATCGACGCGGCCCTCGGGGTTGAACTTGATGATCATGTCCGAGCCCTTGTCGATGGCCCAGATGTTGTCGTCCTTGTCGACGCGGACGACGTGCGCGTACGACCACGCGTAGAGGCCCTTGCCGATCTCGCGGATGAACTTGCCGTCGGGGCCGAACTCGAGCAACTGCGACGCCGTGGCGCCGTACGCCGGACCGCCCGCGCTGTTGTTGCGCGTGTAGATGAAGAAGTGGCCCTTCGAGTTGACGGCCACGCCCGACACCTCGCCGAGGTTCATGTCCGGCGGGAGCTTCAGGAAGTTGACGTCACCATCGAACGGGATTTCGGGCACCGCCACCGGCGCGGGCGCCTGTGCACCGATCGACACGCTACCGAGCAGAACGACCAATCCAACGACAAATTGCTTCACTGATTTCCTCCTGTTGACTCGCGTGGCGTTCGACTCCAGCCGGATCGCCATCGCGCCGCTAAGCCTACCCGAAGAACGTCAAAGGTAGAAGGTGGAAGGTGAAAAGTCGAAAGTGGAAGGTGAAAGGCCGAAGGCCAGAGGCGGACGCTCTCTAGAACGAGATGCGGAGGCCGCCGTTCAGTACGCGGCCGTCGAGCGGGGCCCAGGCATCCACGGTCCAGCGCCCATCGACGCCCTGCAAAGGCTTGACCATCGAGTCCCATGCTGTCTGCCGCACGCCCGTCAGGTTCTCGGCATTGAGAAACAGCCTCACCTTCCCGACAACGCGCTCGACGAGAGCGCCCGACGATGGCATACGGCTCCGACGTGGCGCGGTATGGATTCACCTCCAGCCGCTGCCCGCCGGTGACATAAAACTCCAATCCGACACGCCCAACGCCCTCGCGCTCCCACATGCCGACGAGGCCGCATGCTGTGCGCAGGCGTCAGCGGCGTCTCCACGACGACACCGTCCTCGAACTGGCGGGCTCGCACGTACGCGTAGGTGCCCGTCACGGCGAACGGGGCCCGGCGGTACGTGGCGAGCAGCTCCGCTCCGGCCGTCGTCACGGGACGGTCGTGGTTGTAGATCTCGTAGGCCTGGTCCCGTTCCACGTCGAGTGCGTGCGCGACGCGGGCGCCGAAGAACGTGCCGGTCACCGAGACGTGGCCGGCCGTGCGGGTGAGATCAACCGAGGCGCTCGTGCCGCGCTCGGCTTCGAGGGGCGCCCGGACGGCCAGGCGCGCGAGGCCCGCCGCCTCGGTCTCCTCCGTGAGCGGCGTGGACGCGAAGAACCCCTGCCCCACCGACACGCGACTCGTCCACGGGCCGTGGCGAAACAGCGACGAGAGGCGCGGGCTGAAGAAGGCCCCGTACTCGTTGTGCACGTCGACGCGGCCGCTCATGGAGAGCGACACCCACGGCTTCAGCGCGATGTCGTCCTGCACGAACACGCCAGGGGCGCGATAGGTGTAAGCAAAGACGGGCACATCGGTCGGGTCGTAGCGATCGCTCTCGAACGCGGCGCCGGCGACCCACGTGTGCCGGCCCACCGTGCTTCTCACGGTGACCTCCCCGAAGAGCGTATCGTGCGCGTCCCGCTCCTGCGTGGGGCCGAAGCGGTGATCGTGGCGCTGCCACGACGCCGCCGCGCGGCCGGTCACGACGAAGCGTTGCCTGAGGATGGCCTGGGCGCTGCCGCCGACGTCATAGCGCTCCGTGCCAATCGATTCGATGTACGGCTGGCCCGTCGGCTGCAGCACCTCACCGGTCATCGTCCCGCCCTCGCGGCTCTCGACCGTCACGCCCGCGGTGATCAAGCCGTTCGTCCCGGCGCCGTTGTCCCAGAAGACGCGGGGCCGGAGAACCGCGCGCTCGTAGGCGGCCACATCCGCCCAGCCATCCTTATCGAGGTCGTCCGCCGCCTGGCGGTGCCCGCTGCCGAGGAGCGTGGCGCTGACCCGATCCGTCCAGCGCGCCGAGAGGAAGGCCACGCCGTCGGTGGCGCCGCGGGTCGATTGGTTGATCAGCACTTCCCGGATCGCCGTGTCACCGGGGCGTCGCGAGACGAGGTTGACGACGCCTCCCATGGCGCCGGCGCCATAGAGCGCGGACGCCACGCCCTTGATGACTTCCACCTGCCCAAGGTCCATCGGCGGGATCTGGAGGAGCCCCAGGCCGCCCACCTGCTGGCCGGCGAGCGGCAGCCCGTCGAACAAGACCCGCGTGTATCGCCCCTGCATGCCCTGGATGCGGACGGAGGCCGCGCCGAGCGACGGCGACGTCGCCTGCACCCGCATGCCGCCCATCTCGTTGAGCATCATGACGATGTCGCCAGGCGTCATCAGCATCTTCTCCTCGACCTCGTCGCGATCGAGGACTTCGACGCGCGTGGGCTGATCATCGAGGCGCCCGCCGGTGCGCGTGGCCGTCACGATCACTTCTTCCTCGACGGTCGGCACTTGTGGATCCTGCGGGGGCACGGGCTCCTGGGCTGCGACGGTCGCCGCGAGCACGCTACACAGCAGCGCGGACCACGCGACCGCGCGCGCGCCGGACCGAATGCGCGTCATGGCTGGAGGGTGATGCCGCGAGCTGCCAGGCGAGTCCGGATACTGGCCAGAAGGGCCTCGCGTTCCGACCGCGTCCATCGCTGCGGATGCGTGGTGCCCGTGCCGGCGTCGTAACGCCACGCGAGCCGCGTTCCCGAGGGGAGCTCGCTGAGCCGCGCGATCAATTCGTCTTCGCTCTCGCAGATCTCATCGTCGATCCGGAACCGCTGGCGCCATTCTTCGCCGGGCACCGGGCCCGCGGCGGTCACCGTCGTGGGCGTTCGCTCGAGGCGCCCGAGCGCTGCCATGCGGAGCGTGGGGGACCTCAGAAGCGCGGGGCGGCAATCCTCGGACTCACCCTTCGGCGCGGTCGCGGCGCCCCCAATCAGCGGTGCGGCAGATGCCGCATCGACGCGCGCGAGATACCCAAGCACCGCCACGCGAACGTCGCAGGACCAGGACGAGCCGCCGGCGGCGTACCTACGCTTGACGTCCGCGAGGATCGCAGGCGACCCGAACCGCTCGATCCGGACGGCGGCGTCGAGTCGCTCGTCGAGAACACCGTCCTGAAGGTTGCGCAGCCACGCCGGTTCGAACGCGGGGAGCGCGGCGTCCGGCAGCCGCCCCAGCGTGACCATCGAGACGCGCAACTCGTTGCGCTGCAGTTCCGCGAGCATGAACGGGCGCGCGTCCTCGGGCGCCAGTTCGGAATAGCGCCGCAGCGCGAGGTCGCGCATCTTGGCCCACTCGTCCGGCGGCGACAGGTAAAGCGCCTTCAGCGCCGGCGCCATCGCGGGGAACGCGAAACGGCGCCAGCTCCAGAGCAGCAGGTTGTATTGGATTTCGAAGTCGACGCCGCGAAACGCGGCGACGGTCTCCGCGGGAAAGTTTCCGAGCGCGGGGCCGAAGTCACCCACAAGGAAGAAGTCCTCGGTACTGGCCGATGGCGGACAGCTCGCGGGCGATCTCGTCGGCGAGCGCCGCGGAACCGCCGGCTACCGCAAGGGCCTGAGCGCGGGCCGTCGCCTCTCGCGCCAGGCGGGCCAGTTCTTCGTCGGTCGGCATCGTCGCGCCCTGCGCGCCCGCCAGTGCGGGCGACAGGGCCACGAACGCCAGGACGACGAGGCCACCAACCCCGAGACGCATCACTGCTGGCTGGTCTTGCTCCCCGCCATCGCCTTGTTGATGGCGTCCACCGTCAGCTTCGTCCGCAGTTCGACGATGCGCTTGGCGAAGGCGAGGGTCTTGTCCACGGGCAGCAGGTTGGCGCCGTTGATGGTGGCGCGGTTGGCCTTGGTCCGCTCGTCGATGCGCACGGTCTTCGGATCGGCCAGCATCATCAGCGCGTCGATGCCGAATTCCTCGTGGATGCCATCCGAGCCCTGGCTGGCCTCGAACTCCATCTTCTCGGGAATGCCGTTGGCCTGCACGAACTTCCGCACCGACGGGTAGTCGTAATACTCGGGGATGAACAGGAACCGCGCCGGCGTGCCGTTGAACTTCGCGTTGAGCTTCTCCGCGACGTTCTTCATGCCGGTCTGGTTGCCGCCGCTGTCGCCCATCAGGATCACGGTGGTGAACCCCATCGACTTCAGGCTCGTCGCCATGTCGGTGAGCACGACTTCGTAGGTCTCTTCCGAGAGGAACACGCTGCCGGGGGCCACGCGGTTCGAGTCGGGACGCCCGGGCTCGAGCGTGACGATCGGCGCGACGAGCGCGTTGCCGAGCTTGCGCGCAATCGCGTCGCCCATCACCTTGAGCACGTAGTTGTGTTTGCCGGTGGCAAGGTGCGGACCGTTCGATTCCACGCCGCCCGTGAGGATGAGCGCGGTGGTCTTGCCCGCCTTGATGGCGTCGCGCACTTCCATCCACGTAAGCTCTTCCATCCACACGCTGTCCATCGCCGGGATGGGACGCGGCGCGTTCATCTCCGCCTCGCGCCTTGCGGCCGCCGCGGCCTGCTGCTCAGGCGTCTGCGTCGGGCGCTGCCCGCCTTCGCCGGCTCGCGCCGGCTTCGGCGCGACAATCGTGCACAGACCAATCAAAACAAGCGTTGTGAAATACCGCATTCGTCCCCCTGGGTTACTGGCCAATCAAACGCTTGAACTCTACTAGATTCCGCATCTTCTCGAACAGCGGATCGGCCGCGGCCTGCGGCGCGTAGATCTTGGGCTGGCGCCGGACCGCGTCGCCCAGCGGACCGAGCGCCGCCGTGAAATCGCCGGCCTGCGCGTAGCGCTGGGCCAGGGCGTACATCACTGGCTCGGCGCGCGGGTTGATCTCGAGCGCCTTCTTCTGCTCGGCGATCGCCTCGGTGAACTTCCCTTCCTTCGCCAGCTTCGCGGACGACTCGGTCAACTTGTTCGGCACGCCGAGCGTCATGTTCAGCAGACGCCGCAGTTCCTTGAAGGGCTCGGCCGAATCATCCACGCGCACGTCCACGATCCGCTCCACCGTGGAATCGGAACCGGCGGGAATGGGCCTCACGACGAGGAGGCCCGCCGACTGCATGCCGCGCGTGTCACCGCCCTTCGACTGGCCCGCGTCGAGCGCGTCCATCAGGCGCTCGGCCATCGACCCCTTGCCGCTCTCGTATGCGGCGGCCATCGCCTCGACGACGGCGCGGCTCGCGAGGGTGTTGCCCTGCACCGAGAAGTTCACGCCCGTCACGTGGCCGGCGTACCCGCCGAGGTGCACGGGATCCTTCGGATCGGAGTTGCGATCGATGACGCGCTTGCCCGTATACACCGCGGAGCGGCCCTTGGTGTCGAGCACGGCGACCTGCCGCGTGTCGCGGCCCGGGTCCTCGTCGGTGATGCGCTTGACCACCTCGGCTGGTGAGAGCCCCTGCTGGAGGAGCGCGATGGCCTTGGGGCCGTAGAGCCGGTTGGCCGACGCCTGCGTGGCCACGGCGCCCACGCCGGGAATCGCGTACGGCACGGCGGCGCCCGCCCCAAACGCCCGCGACTGGACCCCGACGCCCAGTTCGCTGTCACCGGGTCGAAGGCGATGATGGAGAAGGTGCCGAACCACGGGTCGGGGCCCTCGCCGGCCGAAACCGGCCGCGGAGCGTCTTGAGCTTGAACGGTGATGGTCAACAGCAAGGCTGGCGATGAGGTGGCGAATCATGGGCGCAGATTAACCTACCCAGGGCCGCAGATGACGCAGATGACACAGATCGATCCCGCGCCCCGCGCCCGCCCTATTGGGGCGGCGGCACCTGCGTGGACGTGGCGGGGCCCATGCCGACGATCTGCAGGATCACTTCGCCGTCTTTCGCCCCGTCGTAGTGGGCCTGCTTGCCATAGTGCGTCACGAAGCTGCCGGCGGGAATCGGTTTCATCCCGTCCGGATCGTAGTTGGCACCCGTCCCGACCCACCAGGTCCCCGAGATCACGGTGATGAACCGGTCGTTGGGATGAAAGTGCGGTCGGCTGTTGTTGTGCGGCAGCCACTTGGTGAGCACGACGTACAGGCCCTCCTTGCTGGGATCGCCCACCAGGACGGCCTGTTGCGACGTGGCACCGCCCGTCCATTTGATCTCCGACGGGAGTTTGAAGGTCAGCGCCTTCGGGTCGGGCTCGTTCACCCTCTGCGCGAGGCCGAGCGAGAAAACGATCGGCACGAACATCATGACACCGATGATCCGCCGACGGGTCAGTAACCGCTGCATGGGCATCCTCCTGTGGCGCGCCGCCTGCGGGGGATTCTACCGGAGGAGCCCGACCTGGGCACACGGGTTCGTGTTGGCGGACCCGGCGGCGGTGCGGCCGGCCCTCTAGCGCGCCGGCGGCCAGGCGCCCTGACCGATGGCCCAGACGAATTCGGTCTCGGCGCCGTGCTGGCGTTGGTCGACGACTTCGGCGCCGAGCTTGCGCATCGCGCCGATGGCCCGGTGATTGCGGACCATGGTGCGAACGATGACCGTGGCGAGTCCCCACCGGCCGAACAGCGACGAGATGAAGAGCGTGGCGGCCGTCGGGAACAGCCCGGTGCCCCAATGCGTCGGCGCGAGGGCGAAGCCGGCTTCCGCGGAGTCGGCGGAGGCCGTCGCACGCGACGCGATGAACAGGCCACAGATGGCCCCCTCGAATCCAACCGTGTAGCAGGCCGCCCGTCCCTCGAGGCGGCGCACATGGGACAGGTGCACCCAGTCAACAAACGCCGCTTTCGTGGTGGGCAGCAACGACAGGTGGGCGGACACCTGGGGGTCCGCAAACAGGGTGGCCAGCGCACCCGAGTCTTCGACCTTCACCTCCCGCAGGGAGACGCGGCCGTGCCGGAGTTTAGGGAGGCCATCCGGTGCGGGCGAGGGGAAAGACTGCGGGATCCACACGGCTGAGAGGCTCATCAACTATGTAGACGGCCAAGCCCGAAAACTCTCTCGCCCCTCCCCGCGGCGGCGAGGCCCTGGAGCGACGCGCCGTGGGCGCGCGCCTAAGCGGGCGTCTTGTCCATGTCCTGCAGCGCCTGCACGCCAGTGCGCATGCCCCCGAGCCAGGTGGCGATGCTCAGCGCGGCAGCCGTGGAGAACGACAGGGCCATCATCAGCCGCTGCCCGTCGGTCAGCGGCATGCGGCGGACCTGGTGCAACAGGTAGACCGATGACGGCCAGCCAATCAGGCCGATCATCACCAGGATGTAGAGCACGGCGACGATCATGAAGGCGACGCCGCCGTACGATCCCGCCACCTGGCTCGGGTTGTCGGCGGCAAACCGCGGATAGCGCGCGCCGAGCCCGGCCGCCAGCCCCACGAGGGCGAACGCCATGAACACGATGGCGACGGCGGCCACCTGCTTGAGGAACGGATCCACGCCCAGCAACTCGTTGCCGGCCACCGTCAGCAGTTCCGTCATCAGCAGGATCGGCACGAGGCCCGTCCAGAACTTCGACCAGAGGAAGTCCCGCATCGAGATCGGCGCGGTGCGGATGATCCAGAACGCCGCGCCCTCCGCCGACACCGCCGGGAACACGAACCGCACCGTGACCGTGGCCATCACGAATCCGGCCATCGCGAGGTTGAGGAACGCGTACACGTTCTTGATCACGCCGCTCATGTACGGGATGCGATCGAGATCCAGCACGCTGGAAATTGTAGAGATACACCAGCATCAGCGCGACCAGCAGGAGCAGCTGCGACCACTGGCTGACGTCGCGGAGGAATACCTTCAGGTCCTTCACCAGCAGGTGGCGCCGCACCACCGACAGCGGCAGCAGCGCCCGCCAGGATGTCGAGCACGCGCCACCGCGCGAAGCGCGCCTTGCGCGCCTCCTGCGACTTGCTGAACCCCGAGAAGTGCCAGCGCTCGAACGCGGCGCCGACGCCGATCACCACCGCGAACGCCGTGGTCCAGAGCGCCGCCATGTGCAGCAGGTCGCGCGCCGCCCTGCAGGCCGGCGAAGAGCGCCTCGCCCGCCCAGAACGACGGGAAGCAGCGGCGTGATGGGCGACTGCAGCGTCGCGAAGAAGTCCGTGACCTCCGGCATCGACTCCACGCGCAGCAGCCGCTCCGGCTGGATGAAGCGCAGCAGCATGACGATGCTCATCGCGAAGACGAGGCCCATGAACATCAGGATGTCGCGCGCGCGCCGCGCCGGGAACACGTTCACGAGGAGCAGCGTGACCGCCGCGCCCACGCCCACCGGAATCACCACGAACGGGACGATGGTCAGCGTGGCGGTGAGGATGAACGACCAGCGGCGCGCACTTGGCGAAGCCGATGCCGGCGAGCACCGGCACCAGGAACACCACCACCATCCAGCCGGCCTGCCCCACCGTGCGCGCGAAGCGCGCGAGGAACAGCGCGCCGCGCCGCCACCGGCGCCGCGAGCACCAGCCGCAGGTCGTCCGACAGGAAGAACGTGGAGAGCGACGCCACGATGCCGCTGAAGGCGAGGAACGACAGGAACGTCAGGAAGAGCCACGACAGCCCGATGCGAATCAGGTAGTCGCCGAGTTCCTCGTACTGCGCGGCCTGCCAGCGTCACCCAGAACGCGCCCGCGAACAGCGCGCCGATCACGCCGAGCGCCGATCAGGCCGAACACGCACCGCGCGGACGCCGTCGCCCCGCTCCCGCCGGCGCGCGCGATTGCGCGACGCCCACAGCGTGGGCAGCAGCAGAAACGGAAACGGCCGCGTGTTGGCGAGATCCATGTAGGTGTTCGACTCCCGACTCCCGACTCCCGACTCTAGACGACTCTCGTCGATCTCCTGGAGCCCGCTGCCGCCGGTGAGCTTCAGGAACACGCGGCGTCAGCTCCTCGTCGCGGATTGCCCGCCATCGCGCGCAGTTCGTCCACCGTGCCGTGCGCGATGATCTGGCCCTTGAGGATGATGCTGATGGCGTCGCACATCTCCTCGGCCACTTCGAGCGTGTGCGTGCTCATGAGGATGGCCACGCCGTGCTGGCTCATCCGCCGGAACACGTCCTTGATCAGCCGCGCGCCGCGCGGGTCGAGGCCCACCATCGGCTCGTCGACCAGCACCGCCTTGCGGCCGATGCAGGAACGCGGCGCTCATCACGAGGCGCTGCTTCATGCCGTGCGAGAAGCTCTCGACGAGCTCGTGCTGCCACCGCCCCAGCTCGAAGATGTCGAGCATCTCCTTGATGCGAGCCTCGATGTCCGCGTCGTCCATGCCGTAGAGGCCGGCGTGGAAACGGAGGAACTCGCCCGCGGTGAGCTTCTCGTAGATGAACGGGCCGATCGGGAATGAAGCCGAGCGCGGCCTTGGCCGCCTCGGGCTCGAGGGCCAGGTCGTGGCCGTTCACGAGGACGCGGCCCGACGTGGGCTTGAGCAGGCCGGCAATGATGCGGATGGTCGTGGTCTTGCCCGCGCCGTTCGGCCCGAGGAAGCCGTGGATCTGCCCCGGCTGCACGTCGAGTCGACACGCCGTCCACGGCCGTGAAGCTGCCGTACCGCTTGACGAGGTTCTGCACGGCGATCATTTGCGTGCCCCTCCGCGGGGCCACGCCCAGCAGCCACGGTCCTCGCGTTTCGGCAGGTCGATCGACAGCTCGCGGGTGTCGGTCGCGCGCGCGGCCCACGAGGATCGGGCGTGGAGTTCGGCGCGAGCTCGACGTCGAGGACCGTCATCTTCACGCGGCCGATGAGCGGCAGGATGGCCGCCTGCTTGTCCAGCCCGCCGCGGGCGAGACGCACGTGCGTGGCGTCGGCCGGAAACTGGTTGAACGTGGGATCGACCGGCAGCCATTGGCCGCGGCCCTTGCCCTCGTCGATGTACACGTCGGGCCACGCGTGATAGTAGAAGGCGCCGTGCACGAACACGAGGCCGACGTTGATCCGCGCGGGAATGCCCAGCGCGCGGGCCATCGCCACGAACAGCACGGTGTGCTCGTTGCAGTCCCCCACCCTGGTCCGCAGCACTTCGCGCGCCGAGGGCAGGCTCACGGTGGGCTTCTTGTCGAGCAGCGCGTTGACCTCGCGCGTCAGCCGCTCGGCGCGGGCGCGCGTGCCGGTGACGCCCTGCACCAGCCGCTCGGCCTCCGCGACGATCTCGGGATCGTCGCTCTCGATGAAGGGTTCCGGCTGCAGGTAGCGCGCCAGGTCCGGTGTCGGCGGGTCCGGGCGCCAGCGTCGCGCGGCGTCCACGAGCTCGATCACGTTGCCGTCGATCGTCTGGCCCACGCCCTGCATGTCGGGGCTCGACAGGTCGGCGTTGTCCATCCGGATGCCGCAGCCGCTTCACGTTGCGCGGCTCGTCGATCCGCGAGCGCATCGCGGGGACGACGGCCGAGGCCTCGAGCATGTCGGACTGCATCCGGCTCGACACGGCGACGGCGCGGGCCTGCTCCTCCGTCTCGCGCGACCGTGATGAGCCCCATCGGGCTCTCCTCGCGGACGATCTCGCCGGTGTCGGTAATCCAGGCCGCCGTGGTGATGCCGCCGAACGTCATCTGCACCTTGAACGCGGGAATCGGGCGGCCGCCGCCCGGCACGACCTCGCGGCTGCCCACCTCGACGATCACCGGCGCGTTCTTCAGCGTGGCCGGGTCGAACACCATCCACTGGTGCCGCGGCGCCCGGCTTGAGGCCCTCGCTCGCGAGGCGCCGCCCCAGGCTCAGCATCAGCGCCGGCGGCTCCGGCAGGTCGCGCGTCTCGGTCCGCGTGCCCGCCGGCGCGTCGTGATGCTGCAGCGTCAGGCGCAGGCCGTCGATCCGCCCGCCGATCGTCAGCGGCCCCGTGCCGGGGTCCAGCGAGAAGTCGAAGGACTGCAGCGCGAAGGCCGGGTCCACCCGCGCCGTCGTCTTGAGGATGGCGCGCCGTCGTCGCGCCGAGCAGCGACATCTGCAGGCGGCCGTCCTCCTGCAGTTCGAAGCCGCCGTCGGTCGGCACGGTCTGGCTCACGGTGAAGCCGATCTTCTCGCCGCGGTAGTACACGCCGTGCCATTGCGCCGCGGTGCCGTAGCGGGCGAGGTCGGTGGCGAGGTTCGTGGACGCCTGGAGGTAGGACCGGTTGATCATCGCGCCCATGACCACGACCCACGCCAGCCAGGGCCAGCAGGGACACGGGACGCGTGACGGATCGCGACAGGGGCCGAAAGAGGGAGAAGCGCGGGGACACGCGGGCGGACGGCACTGCAGCAAATTATGCTACAGGCGCGCCCGCCCGTGAGGGTGACAATCCGGAACGACGATCAGGGCGTGACGGTGACCTTCACGAGGCTCGTGGACCAGCAGCATCCGGTCTCGCCGCTGCCGCGACCCGAGAAGTCGTCCATGTTGAGGTGCAGGACGTACTCACCCGGCTCGCTGAACGTGACGTTCGTGGTGGCCTTCCCGCTGAACGGGACGCCGATGGGGCCGCCCTCGAGAATCGTGACCACGGGACTGGTCTTGTCGAAGGTGACCGTGCCCGGTCCGCGGTACTTCGACCACTCGAGTTCCACGGGCGGCGGCGGGTTGCGCGGCTGCGAGCTGGATCCGCTCGTGTACTTCCCGTCGTCGGTGGCCCACGTCGTGAGCGCCAGGGGCACCCCGACCTTGGCCGTCTTCGTCGCGGCCTTGTTGATCGCGGCAATCGGCCCCTGGAACGTCTGGCCCTTCTCGTCGAACTTCAGGATCGGCGGCGTGTTCTTCACCGCCACGTCCATGAACGGGTTGAGGATGTAGTCCGGGTGCATCCGCAGCGGGATGCTGTTGGTGCGGCCGTTCGCCGACAGCGTCCAGGTGAGGCGCTGCTGCGCCGTGAACTCCTTGGGCACCGTCACCGTGAACATGCCCAGCTGCCGCCCGGTCACGAAGTGCGTGGGCTGGCCCATGTCGGGCCCGCCGGGCTCGATGCGGTTGTTCTCGCCGATCGGGATGTCGAGTTCCTGCTTGGAGTTGCGATTCAGGTAGCCGACGATGAACGTGTGGCTGCCGTCGGGGTTGTCGAACCACCCTTCGAACGTGCCGGTCACGCTCCCGCCAAAGGCGCGCGGCGGCTCCATCGGCAACTGCAAGGGCGCCTGCGCCGAGACGAGGGCGCCGCCGGCCAGCGCAGCGGCCACACAGAGCCGTGCCAGAGAACGTCGAGACGAGGTCATGCGCGGAATCCTTCTGTCGTGCGGGGGGAACATCCGGGAGAGCCGGGCCTCGCGGCCCGGCTCCCCGGCCTGGTTAATGCCTGAAACCGACGGGCGTTACTGCCGCTCGCGCTCGGTCGTGGTCTTGGCCTTGCGTTCGGCCACGACCGCCTTGTATTCCTCGTCGGTCAGGTAGACCACGTTGATCCACGCGTGGGACATCTCGTCGACCGTGCGGTCGCCGTAGCCCACCCACTGGTCCGGATCCGGATTGAACTTGTTGTTCTTCGTGTTGTCGTACCACGCGCTGATGTGAATCACCGTGCCCTTGGGGAACACCGGCGCCGCATCGTCCGCGTAGATGTAGTTGGTCATCCAGTTGAAGTTGAAGTTGCCGACGTAGCTGACGATCTGGCGGGCGCCGTCGGGCAGGATGGCCTCCACCTGCATCGCCTTGCCGCGCAGGTGGAAGTGGGGCTGGAAGTTCTGGAGGATCGTGTTCTCCTTCAGCACCGTGAAGCCTTCCGTGAAGGCGATCGAGTTGGGCTGGATGTCGAGGAAGCCGCGCTCGCGCAGGCCCGTGAAGCCGATCAGGTACGTCCGCTTCTTGGGCTCCTGGCCTTTCGGATACAACCAGAGGGCGATCTCGGAGCCTGTCTCGACTTCCTCGCCAACGGCGTGGATGTGCTGATCCCAGGAGAGCTTCTCGCCGGGAAGGATCAGCTTGCCGGTGTCGGGACGGAACGTGTCGTAGCCCTTGCCGATCGCCCACTCCATCAACTGCGGGCGGCGGTTGACGAGATCCTCGCGCGTGGCGGGACCGGCGGGGCCGTTGGCCGTCCCCTGGTTCACCGCATCCGGGTCGTCATTGAGGACCAGGTACGCGATGGAATGGTGCAGCGTCTTGCGGGCCTTGAGATTGGACGGGCGAATCTCGACCATCTTCACCCACCGCGGCTCGGTGATCGGGATGTCGCTCATCGGCCGGTACCAGACGTCCTGGTGCTGCGCGGGCATCTTGTAGTCGGGCGACTTGATGACGAGGTCGGGCTGGCCGAAGCCGTCGCGCACGCCCTGCCACTCGTTGTCGGTCGAGATGGCCTTCGCGGGCGGGAGATCCTTGGGATCGCCCTCCGGCGCGCCGGCGTCCACCCACTTCGTCACCAGTTCGATCTGCTTCTCGGTGAGGGACATGTCGTTCTTGAACTTCTGGACACCGACGCTCGGGTCGATGTGCCATGGCGGCATCTGCCGGGTCGCGACGCGTTCGCGAATCGACTTGGCCCACGGCCGCGATTCCTTGAACGTGATGAGCGACATCGGCGCGATGGAGTTCGGCTGATGGCACGCCTGACACTTGGCCTGGAAGATCGGCGCGATGTCCTTCGAGAAGGTCACCGGTCCATCCGCCGCGAAGGCCGACGCCGAGACCATGAGCGTGGCGCCAAACGCCACGAGACCCGTCTTCACACACCACTGCCGTCCGAATGCGCGGTCGAGCATGAGCGCCTCCACTAACCAGTTGCCAACTGCCAATTCAGGATAAGGGGATTCGCCGCAATCAACCCTTGGGACGCATTCTCCGGCCCCGTGCGAGGTTTTGTCAACCCTGCAATTCCGGCAACTACATACGGCTAAGGAGCTTGCGGGCCGCGTCGATAAGCTGGGCCTTGCGGTTGGGATGGCCAAAAACCGCCCAAACCGCGCCTTTTCTCACGTATATCGAGGAGGTCTGCCCGAGGAACATCGCTTCGTCGCCCACGCCGGGCACGGGCTCGAGCTTGCCGCCCACCGCATCGGCGATCTCCTTCATCATCGTCTGCATCGAGGTCGAGGCCTTCTCGGGCGAGGCCAGCCGCCACACCGCCACCCCGACGATGGCCGTGCCCGTTTGATCCTTGTATTCGCACATGCTGGTCGGCAGGCCGGGCCCGCTGGCGCGCGTCTGGGTCATTGGCTTGCCGGCCACGGCCTGGGCCAGGTCCGCGCCGAACAGCTTGCACGCGTCGACCGCTTGCGCGCGGGCCACACCCGGCAGACCGATCAGGAGAGACAGAAGAAACGCAGCGCGTATCATGGTGTGAGTCTACCTTGCAGAAGACACGCCGCCGCATCCCCCTCCTCGTCAAGATCGTGATCGGGCTCGTGCTCGTCGCGGGCCTTGGCGCGCTCTTCATGCGTTCGGCCCGCGATGCGCGGGCCACGCCGTATACGACGCGCGCGGCGGACCTCACGGGCTGGACGCTCGTCTCGGACACGGGGTCCACGCCCGAGAGTGCGGCCGTGATGCTCCAGGCGTCGCGCGATTTCACGCCCCGGCTCTTCCGGCAAATCTTCAGCCGCGCGGCCGAGTCGTTGAACACGCCGAATACGCCCGGCATTGCGCTGGCCCTGACGCAGGAAATCGGCACGGCCCTGACTGCCGACGAACTGCTGGCGCTGGCCCGCGAAGCGGGGCTCGACCGGGCCGCCGTGAAGCCTGTCTGCCTCGGGTATCGGCGCGAGTCACAGGTGGGGAGGCTGCGGCAGCTCTATTTTGTGCTCGTGGACCTTCCCGAGTTCGGCCGGTTCCGCCAACTCGTCGCGGCCCGCCTCCGCGCGTCCGGGGCGACGTCGTCTTTCGATCCCGGGGCGCTGTCTCCCGTGATGTTGATCGCGGCGCAGCCGGACTTCACGCGGTGGCTGCCGTTCACCGCAACCGCGCCCGCCGATTGCGTCGCGCCGCTCGTCGTCGAGTAGCGAACGGTCACGTCCACCGATTCCGCAGATTCCACAGATTCGAACTGTGACCCCGTGAAACGCCGAGGCCTGCGGCGGCCGAAGGCCGCCGCCGCGAGGCAGGGACCGGTTTCGAGAGAGCCAACGGAATCAGGGGCTCTCTCGAAGACCGGCCCCTGCCTCGCGGCACGGCGCCTGGCACGCCAGGCGCCCGCGGGCCTGCGGTCCGAATCCGCGAAATCAGTGGAATCTGTGGATCCTGAAGGCCACTAGCGGCTGATGGCCCATTGCCACGCTTCCCGCGCGATGTCGGCAATCACGCGTTCACGCGCGGCCTCATCCGCCGTCGAGTCCGTGACGAAGACGGCCACGGCCAGTTGCCGTCCGTCGGGAAGCGCGATGAGCCCGACGTCGTTGGTGGCGGCCGTGACGCCGTCCACCGTGCCCGACGCGCCGGTCTTGTGGGCGACGACGGTGCCGGCCGGCAACGCCCCCTTCAGCCGGTGCGGCCCGGTCCCCGTCTCC
This sequence comes from uncultured Acidobacteriota bacterium, assembly GCA_963839865.1. Lineage (GTDB taxonomy): Bacteria > Acidobacteriota > Vicinamibacteria > Vicinamibacterales > UBA2999 > 12-FULL-67-14b. The sequence continues at coordinate 146,373 of CAWIWS010000022.1, read as the reverse complement.
ACCATCAGGGTCCGCAACACGGTCCAGCTCGCCGGCGAGAGCCCCTTCTTCTCGGCGAACGCGCGCAACAAGGCGAGCGCGCCCCGCGGTGTCGCCCAGTTGCGATACTGCACGGCGTTGTCGCGGCCGATCGCCATTTCGGTATCGGCCACGGTGATGCCCTCGACCCCGAGCGTCTTGAGGTACGTCATCACGCGGGCCGGTCCACCGAGCAGGCGCAGCAGGACATCCGACGCCGTGCCATCGCTTTCGGACACGGCCAGCCGCAGGATTTCCCGCAGTGGCAGCCGCGCGCCGCCGGGGTTGGCGTCCCTGAGCGGACTGTGCTGCCCCTTCGAGATGTATTCGGACGATTCGACGGTCACCACCTGGTCCAGCGACAGGCGCCCGCGATCGACCTCAGCCAGAACCGCCATGCCGATCGGGAACTTGTAGACGCTCTGCATCGGGAAGTGGGCGTCGGCGGCGACGAAGACGGGGGCGCCGCTCCCGACGATCGCCACGGCCGCGCCGACGCGCCCGGGCGATCGCGCCGCGATGCTCTGGAGGGTCGCGTTGAGATCGGGCGCCGACTGTGCACGCGCGACTGAAGGCGCGGCGACGCAGAGCGAGACGGCCAGGATCGTTGAACCGATGGGCATGGATTCGATGCTACCCCAAGCCTTGCACTGCATCTATAATCCGTCCCACTGAAAATGGAGTCCCTCATGCAACGAGCCCTTCTCGTCCTCGTGTCCCTGCTCGCCTTGCCTTCATCCGCCTTCGCCACGTGGTCGGTCATCGCCGTCGATCAGGCCACGGGCCGCGTGGTCATTGCCTCGGCCACCTGTGTCGATCGTGACGATCAATTCCTGATGGGCGTGCAGGCGGTGGTCGTCCCCGGCAAAGGAGTGGCCGCATGCCAGGCCGGCGTCGACAACACGCACCAGAACCAGATGCTCGTCTTCGAAGAGCTGAAGAAGGGCACCGACCCCAAGACCATCATCGACATGCTGAGCCAGGACCCTGCCTTCCAGTCGCGGCAGTTCGGCATCCTTGACCTCAAGGGCCGCACCGCGGGGCATTCGGGCCTGACTAACGGCTACGTGTCGCAGGACATGCAGGGCCAGGTGCCCGGCACGCAGATCTTCTACTCCATCCAGGGCAACATCCTGCGGCCCGGCCAGGTGGTGCCGAACGCCGTGCAGGCGTTCCTCAAGACCAGCGGCGCGATCACCGATCGCGTGATGGCGGCCATGGAGGCGGCCGACGGCTCGGGCGGCGACAGCCGCTGCGTGTGCCCGCCGTGGCCGACCGACGGCACGGCACCCGCGATTCCGTGTGACGGGAAGACCGCGCACGTCGCCTACATCCTGATGGCCGAGCCGAACGACGTGAACGGCGACTCGCACAACAACGGCAAGTACGCGATGTATCTCACCGTCTCGCAGCCCGGCGCCGACAAGGGCCCGAACCAGATCAAGCCGGGCGCGGGCGAGAACCTCAACCCGGTGAAGAGCCTCCGCAAGCGCTACGACGTGTGGCGCAAGCAGCAGCCGGCCTCGTTCAAGTAGGAGCCTTCACCATGCGACTCATGCGAATCTGCACGGCGGTGATGGTCCTGGCGGCGGTGACGGCGATCGGCGCGCAGGCGCCCGCGTCCCGCGGTCCGCTGCCCCGCCCAACCCACAAGCCCCACCCGGCCCGCCCGCGCAATTTCAACGGCGCGCCCCCATGGTGACGCTGACGCTGACGACGACGGCGTGGCCCGACGGCGGCATGATTCCCGCGAAGCACAGCCAGGCCGGACGCGACTTTTCGCCCGCGCTCGCCTGGACCAACGTGCCGGAGGACGCGGTCAGCTTCGTGGTGATCGCGCACGACGTCGACGCGCCGATCGGCAACGGGACCGACGACATGCTGCACTGGATGCTCTGGAACATCCCGAAGGCGGCACGGGCGCTGCCCGAAGGTCTCGACCGCGTGAGCCAGTTACCCGACGGCACGCGCCAAATCAGCGGCACCGGCCCGTACCATCGCGGCCCCGCGGCGCCGGCGACGGGCCCCGCGCATCACTACGTGTTCGAGATCTACGCGCTCGACGTGATGGTGAATGTCCCGGCGGCCGTCGGCCAGTCACCGGCAGAGACGCGGGCCGCGGTGTTCGCCGCCATGGCCGGGCACGTCCGCGGCAAAGGCGCGATGGTGGGGCTTTATAAGAAGTGAAAGGTAGAAAGTGAAAGGTAGAAAGTGAAAGGTGAAAGTGAAAGGTGAAAGTAGAACGGGCCGGCTCGAGAGGATTCCTCCCGGGCCGGCCCGACTTCTACTTTTGACCTTCTACTTTTAACTTTCTACTTTTAACTTCCACCTTCTAGAAGGAGAGCCGCGCGCCGATGCGCACGGTGCGCGGAGGCAGGATGGCCGTCGGGCGCAGGAAGCTCGTGCCGGTCGCGATTGTCATGGCGTCGGCCGCGTTGCTGTTGAGCGATGTTGAAGACATCGAGCATCGCACGCACGCGGACGGTCGACGACAGCTTGAACGCGCGGTCGACGCGGAGGTCGAGCACCGTGACGTTGTCGAAACGCTCGGAGTTGCGCGGCTCCGCGTTGATGGTGCCGCTGTAGATGGCGCCGGCGGCCGTGGCCGCGGCCGAGCCCACCGAGAGGGTGCGCGCGAAGTTCGCGCCCTGCTGGTAGCGCAGCAGCGGCGACAGGTGGAAGCCGTACGGCGCGTCGTAGGTGCCCGAGAGCTTGAAGTCCCAGCGGGTCGTGTCCTCGTCGAACGAGCCGTTCGGGTCGTTGGGATAGTTGCCCTGGAAATCGCGCGCCCAGGTATAGCTGCCGCCGACCTGCGCCGACCAGCGGTTGCCCTGGCGCTTGACCATCGAGGCCTCCACCGTCTTGTAGCGCGAGAAGCGGCCCGTGTTCATCACCACGTTGGTCAACGGGAAGTTCGCCGCCTGCGAGGCCGGCACGCCGTAGAGCGTGAGCGTGCGATCGTCGGCCGTGCCCGCGCGGCCGTCGGCGCCGATGTCGACGAAGGAGAACGGCACCGTGTAGGCCGAGATGGGCCGGCCGGGGACGTAGGTCGAGATGAGGTCGTCCTCGGTCTTGTAGACGAAGCCGAGGCGCGTGCCGATCGACGAGGCCACGGCGCGCTCGAGGTACACCGACGCGTCGTGCGAGTACGGCTCGGTCGTGTTCTTGTCGAACTGGATCGTGCCGGCCAGCGACGTGGCCGTGACCGCGCCCTCTTCGCCGGCCTGGTAGCGCTTGTCGCCGTTCAGGTCGGTCCAGTTGTAGGTGACGCTCTTGTTGTTCTGGTTCGGGTTGGCGCTCGCGCTGATGTCCGGGCCCGGGTTGTGCCAGAAGAGGCCGTAGCTCGCCTTGACCACCGTCTTGCCGTCGCCACGCAGGTCATACGTGATGCCCGCGCGCGGCGCGAACGAGTTCCACGTATAGAAGGTCTGCGCCGGGAACGTCTGGGCGGGCACGCTGACCGGCCCGTTGGTGAACGCGACCTGCTTCTGCTCGGGCATCGAGCCCGTGTAGCGGTCCCAGCGCGCGCCGAGGTTCAGCGTCACGTTGCCGAGCGCCCACGTGTCGTTGAGGAACAGGTCCTGGGTGTCGAGCTTGTTGACGACGAGCAGGTCGCCATCGTCGCTCGCCCGGCGGCCGCTCACCGAGAGGGCCGTGGGCACGCCGAACACCAGCTGGCTCGCGCGGCCGTTCGAGTAGATGTGCTCGATGTTGCCGCCCACGTTCTGCATGCGGCCGCTCCACTGGGTTTCCTTGTAGATCTCGCCGCCGAACTTGAAGGTGTGGCTCCCCTTCTTCGTATCGAGGAAGTAGGTGGCCGCGCCGGTCAGCTGCTTGCGGTCGCGGTCCGTCTGGCTCTGGGCGTGCGTGCCCGTGAGAGTCAACGTGCCGCTGTCGCGCCAGAAGTACTGCTCGTTGCCGTTGACGCGGCGGGGATCGTAGTAGCCGAAGTCGCCGAAGCGCGCCTCGAGGTAGATCTTGTCGCTGAGCGTGCCGTTCCACTCGCCCTTGTACACCCAGCTCGGCGACTCCTGCCGGACCGTCTCACCGACGTTGTCGTAGGTGTAGCCGTCAGCGGCAGCCGGTTGGGCTGCGTCTTCATGTTCCACTGGTAGTAGCCAATCAGCTTGTTCTTCTGGTTGATCTGGTATGTCACCTTGGCCGACGGATTGGTGTTCCACGTGTCGAACGTCTTGTCGAAGGTGAAGAGCGGCTGCTGCACCGCATTGAACTGCTTGCGCCACGAGAAGTGGAACCAGGCCTTGTCCCTCTTGATCGGCCCGCCGAAGTTCACGTTGGTGTCGTAGTACTTCTCCACCTCGTTGCTGCCCGGGCGCAGGCCCTGGGCTATTTGGGTCGTCCGACAGGTTCGACGTCTGGAACGAGTTGTTGTAGAAATCCTGGTAGAGCTCGCCCGCGAACTTGTTGCCGCCCGACTTGCCGAGGAACTGCGACTGCACGCCCGGGGTCGCCGCTTCCGCGCCCTGACCTGCCACGCCGAGGAACACTTCCTCGAACGAGCCGTAGTCGAAGTAGAAGCCCGCGCCGCCCGTGCCCTCGGTGGTGTTGATGCCTTCCACCGACACGCGCACCTGGCCGGTGAGGCCGTACGCCGTGTAGCCGGTCTGCGTGCCCGCGCGGTTGCCGCCCACGTCGATGCGGCTCATCATCACGCCCGGCGTGGCCGCCAGCAGCGCCCACATGTCGCGCCCGTTCGGGATCGACTCCAGCTGCTCCAGCTTGAAGTTCTGCTGCACGCGCGTGGCGGACGTGTCGATCACCGGCGACGCGCCCGTCACCGTCACCGTCTCCTGCAGCGTGGCCACCGCCATCTCGGCGTTCACGTTACCCGTGAAGCCGAGCGAGATCTGGACGCCGCCGCGCTTCACCGTGTTGAAGCCGGCCAGCTCGAACGACAGCTTGTACACGCCCGGAGGGACCGCCGGGAACCGGTACGAGCCGTTCTCGTTGGTCACCTGTGACTGCGTGCCAATCATCGACGGGCTGGTCGCGACGACCGTCACGCCCGGGAGCACGGCGCCGCTCGAGTCGGACACCTTTCCCTGAATCGTGCCGGTGGTGCTCGCGCCGCCACCCTGGGCCGCGGCCGACCCCGACAGACAAAGCCCGATCGCCAGTGTGGCCAGGCCTCGAACAAAACAACGCATCATTGGGACACTCCTCCGCAAAACAAGACTCCGGATTCCTGCGAGCGTTAACGGCATGGATCGGCCGGGACGCATGCAGCCGGAAGATTGTGCCGCAAATCGGCGCGGCTGGGCTAGTGATTCCTGATCGATGCCGGGGATGAATGGGACGAACGAGATTTCGCGATGCGGCGGGCGCTCAGAACCGGACGGCCAGACCCGCGCCAAACGTGGTTTGCCAGAGCGTCGTGCGGGCCGCACGGGCCTGCCGGCCGGTGCTCGCGTTCGCGGAGATGCGCGCCCACGCGGGCGGGTCGAGAATCTCGTGACCGAGAAGCGCCTCGAGGCGCTCCGCTTCACGGCGGACAGGCGGGGGGGCGATCACTTCCTGATTGTAATCGCCTCGCCCGGCGAGCGCCGGCGTGTTCACGGGCGGCGGCGGGCCTTCGTCGCCTGCTCGAAGCTGTAGCCGAGGGCCAGCAGCTTCGCCTCGCTGAACGCGGGGCCGAAGAAGGACATGCCCACCGGCAGGCGATCGCCGGTGAAGCCGGCCGGCACGATCAGGTCCGGAAAGCCCGTCAGGTTCGCGATGTTGGTCGCCGACGGCGTGCTCGGGCCCGGCGCCGCGGTCGGGTCGACCTCGATCACCCCGGGCCGCGTCGACGACGTGGGATACACGATCGCGTCGAGCGTGTTGGCCGCGAGGATGCCCTCGACCACCTGGCGGACGAGCGGCAGGCCGTGGTCGCGCACCGAGGTGTAGCGGTAGTCCGTCATCGTGCCGCTGTCCAGCTTCGCGCTGGAACAGCGTCCAGCGGCCGGGATTGGGCCGCGCGCCGTCGGCGCGCGTGGACGTGAAACGCTGGCCGCGCGCGATCATCTCCGCGAGGCTCTTCGGGATACGCCGGGCCGAGCGTGGCGAGGTAGGTGGCGATCTGCACGGGGAACTCCGGCCAGCGCACGGCCGTGTAGAAGTTCTCCTTCGCGTCGAGCAGCCACTTCGCGGATACCGCACGTCGACGATCGTCGCGCCGGCCTTGCGCATCGCGTCGAGCGACGCCTCGATCACCCAGTCCACGTCGGGATCGGCGCCCATGAAGTCGCGGGCGATGCCGATGCGCGCGCCCTTGAGGGCGCCGGCGTTGAGGTACTTCGTGTAGTCGGTCTCGAACTTGCCCGCGCTCTTCTGCGTGGCCGCGTCCGCCGCATCGACGCCCGTCATCACGCCGAGGGCGACGGCCACGTCGTAGACGCTGCGCGCCATCGGCCCGCCCGTGTCGAACGTCAGCGCCAGCGGGATGATGCCGTCGCGGCTGAGCAGCCCGTGCGTGGGCTTCAGCGCGACGATGCCGTTGGCGGTGGCCGGGCCGCGGATCGACCCGCCGGTGTCGGTGCCAAGGCCGAGCGTGCGCGTAGGCCGCGGCGATGGCCACGCCGACGCCGCCGGACGACCCCGACGGCGTGCGCGTGAGGTCGTGCGGGTTGCGCGACTGCCCGCCGAGCGAGCTGAACGCGCCGCCGACGGCGAACTCGGACAGGTTGACCTTCGCCAGGATGATCGCGCCCGCGTCGCGCAGCTTCTTCACCACGAACGCGTCGTCCGGCGGCACCGAGCCTTCGAGCAGCACCGAGCCGCCCGTCGTCGGCATGTCGAACGTGTCGAAGTTGTCCTTGAGGACGACCGGGATGCCGTGGAGCGGCGAGCGCCGGCCCTTGGCCTTGCGCTCGGCGTCGAGCGCGCGCGCCGTCTCGAGCGCCTTCGGGTTGAGCGTGATGATGGCGTGGAGCGACGGTCCCTGGCGTCGTAGGCGGCGATGCGCGCCAGGCGAGAGCTGCACGAGCTGCTCGGACGTGAGCCGGCCCGCGTCGAACGCCGCGTTGATGTCGGCGACGGTGAGGTTGTCGAGGTCGACCGCCTGCGCGCGCGCGACGGACGCCGCCGACACGAGCAGACCGGCGACGAGGCCGGCGCGGAAGAGTGGAAAGCATGGGGTCCTGACGTCTTGAGGTCTCGAGGGCCTGAGGCCCCATCCGGCGCCCATTGTCGCATGCCGCGCATGCACCCGGAGCGGCATCCCGCTACAATATTGGGACATGGCTGCCCTGATTGAAGCAATCGATATCAAGCGCAAGATGTTCTTCGAGCACGAGAACGCGCCCTACCACTGCCTGGAGGTCGAGATCTCCAAGCCCACCGCCCGCGGCGGGCAGACGCTCGTCCGCATCAAGATGCGCAACCTGCTCACCCGCGCCGTCTTCGACAAGACCTTCAAGGCGGGCGAGAAGTTCGGAGAGCCCGACCTGGTGATGGCCGAGCGCCACCTTCTCCTACGCCGACAGCGACGGCTACCATTTCATGGACCAGGAGACGTTCGAGACGCTGACGCTCGGTCCCGACGTGCTGGGCGACGATCGCAAGCTGCTCGTGGATAACGTCGCGGTCCAGGTGCACCGCTACAACGGCCAGCCGATCGGCCTGCAGTTCCCACCGCACGTGGAGCTCGTCGTGACCTCGACCGAGCCGGCCGTGCGCGGCGACACGGCCACCGGCGCCACCAAGTCCGCCACGCTCGAGACCGGCCTCGAGATCCGCGTCCCGCTCTTCATCAAGGAAGGCGAGCGGGTGAAGGTGCACACGGAAACGCGGGAGTTTGCGGGAAGGGCATGAATTTCAGAGTTTGAAGACCACCCCGATCGTGCCCCGCCAGTAGCTGATCTTCCGTCCCACCGAGAGGGCCGCTTCGTTGTCGCGCGCGACGCTGCGCAGGTAGCGCGCGTCGAAGCGGACGCCGACGTTGCTCGTGAAGAAGCCGATCGCGCCGCCGCCGAGGTTGAGCGCCGGCACGGATCGCCGGATCCGGAAGACGTTGAGGAAATCCACCGCCTCGGCGTGAATCACCCCCGCCCCGGCGATCACGTAGGGCCGGAGGCCCTCGCGGGTCGCGCCCGGCGGCAGCGTGAGGATCAGGTTGCCCGTGAGGTCCAGCACGTAGCTCGCCGGCGTCACCAGGTTCAGGCCACGTTCGAAGTAGCCCGGCGTGTAGGCCAACTCCGCCTCCGCGCCGAAGAGGCCACGCGTCAGCACCGCCGTCGAGACGCCGAGGGTCGTCGTCGCCTGCCCCGCCGCCAGTTCGAGGTCCACGATCGACGTCGTTCCGCCGAACTTCACGCCCAGGAACGGCGTCACGATCCAGTCCACCTGCGCCCACGCGGGCGCGGGCAGCAATCCCCAGACGAGAGCGGCGAACACGACCGCGCGGCGGAGGTTAGGCAAAGAGGCGCAGGAAGATTTTTATGAAGGCCGACGAGTTGGCGTCGCCCTGTTCCAGGTTGGCGCCCGCGGTCAGCCCAGGACTGTTGGCAAGCATATAGAGCGTCAGCCGTTTCGACGGAATCTTGACGATGATGGCGGAGCCCGCGTCGGGAATCAACCCGAAGCTCCACACGATGCGGATGTTGCCGAAGGACTGGACGAACCAGCCGAGCCCGGTGGGCAGCGTCGGCGAGGTGCCAAAGCTCGCGGGGCTCCACATCTGGTTGAGCGTGAACGTGCTCATGGGCACGCCCGCGTCGAGCGCCGTGTCGAACCGCGCCAGGTCCCGCACCGTGGAGATGAGGCCCGTCGAGGCATCCAGCCCCATCGAGGGATTTTCGGATTTCACGACGCGCCCGTGATCGATGCGATAGGGGGTGGCGACGCGACGCAGCAGGTCGTTGTAGCGGGCCAGCCTCGGCGCGTCGAACAGGTCCCGCGCCGGTGACGCGGTGACGTCGAGGCTCGGCACCGAGCTGTTCATGCCCAGGCGGTCGAGGATCTCATCGGCAAGCGCCACGCGGAAGGCCCGTGACGAGCACGCCTCGGCCACCGGCGTGAGGGCGACGTAGTACGTGGGGTCGTAGCGGAAGCGCGATCCCGGGGGCGCGTCGGCGGCATGCGCCATGACGTGGCGAATCGTCGCGGCCGGTTCCGGAAACGTCGGGACATACTTGCGGATCGGGTCGTCCACGTCCACCAGGTGACGGTCCGTGCAGATGCCGAGGAGCACGGCGGTGAAGGACTGGGTCACCCCGCCGATGGGATAAGCGGTGTCCGGCGTCGCCGCGATCGACTGCTCCACGTCCTGGTGCCCGAAGCCGCGCTCCCATTCGATCCGGCCCTCCCGGACGACGGCCGCCGACATGCCGGGAATCCCCGACTGCTGGCGCAGGGGTTCAATGTAGCGCTCGAAGAGCGCATAGGGGAGGTCCTGGCTGGGAAATTGCTGGGCAGCCCCTGACGTCCCCAGCAGGATAATGGAGCTGAATAGTGCGGCTGCGACGAAAAACCGGTGCGTCATCAGGGGTCAGGGCCTGCTAAGATCATATATCGGCGGCACAAACCCCGCCTGTTGTGCTAAAGTCTTCCCGGACTTACGGTTAGTTTGGAAATGATCCGCCCTGTCACCGCTCGTGTCCGGCCACTGTTGATGGCCGCCTGCCTGCTGGCCACCCTCGCGGTATCGGCCCGGCCGGCATTTGCCGACGACGAGACCCTGCGGGTCCGCCCGCTGGTGCGCGATGGCCAGGTGCTAGTGTCCTTTTCGCTCGACGGCGGGATGACCGACGAAATGCGGGCGGTGGTCCAGAGCGGCCTCCGCACCGTCTTCACCTACACGGTGGAGCTCAAGCTCAAGGTGCCGGCCTGGGTCGACCGCACCATCGCGACCGCCGTCGTCTCCACCACCGTGGAGTACGACAACCTCACGCGGCGCCACATCATTTCGCAGACGCTCGACGGCCGCATGGAAGAGTCCAAGGTGATCGAGGACCCGGCGCTCGTGCAGCAGATGGTCACGAATTTCGACCGGCTGCCGCTCTTCAAGACGGGCGTCCTCGAAGCCAACCGCGAATACTACGTGCTCGTGCGCGCCGACGCCCGCCCCCGCAGCAGCTCCGCGCTATGGCCCTGGGCCGGCACCACCACCGGGTCGGCGAAGTTCACGTTCATTCCCCTCAAGTAACAAAAGGTAGAAAGTGAAGGGTTTCTACCTTTCACTTTCTACCTTCTACTTTCTACCTTCTACCTAAGACACCATCAGCTTCCGCGGATGCTGCGAGTTGTCCTCGAGGAACGACTTCTTGTTCTCGAGGTCCTTCTCGGTGGGCTGCACGCGCCCGTTGATGTCGGTCGCGCGCGAGACGATCGTGTGCTCGCCGGGCGTAGCGCCGTTCCAGGCATAGGTGAAGAACTTCCACGAGAACTTGTCCTTCGTCGATGCGTCCATCGTGGCGGGCTGCCACGGGCCGTCGTCCACCTTCACCTCCACCGACTTGATCGGCGTGCCGTCGTTCAGCACGATGCCCAGCACCTTCATGCCGCTGCCGGCCTTGGTGACGCGGGCGATGTAGGACTTGAGGTTCATGTGCGTCACGGCGGACTCGACCCACTTCATCTCGCCGTCGATCATCTCGCCGCGGAGCGTCCGGTACCAGCGCGCCTGGAACTTGCCGAGATACTGGTCTTCCTGGACGTGGATCTCGGAGAGCCACTTGACGTTGGCTACGCCGAACCAGCCCGGCACGAGGAGGCGCAGGGGCGCGCCCTGGTGCTTGGTGAGCGGCTCGCCGTTCATCGCGTAGACGACCATCGGCTCGCCGGAGAGCGCCTTCTCGCGGGAGAGGCTGCGGCCGAACTGCTGCTCGAGCGTGTACTTCGACGTGCGCCACTCGATCTCCTCGGTGCCGCGGTCGGCGCCGAAGAACACGATCTCGCGCGCGGTGGCCTTGAGGCCCGCGCGCTCCAGGACCGTCTTGAGCGGCACGCCCGTCCACTTGCCATTGCCCGACAGGCCCTGTAACGGGCGCCGGTTGCCCGAGCACTCGAAGCCCGCGACGATGTCGGTCGGCCCGAGCTTCTTGAGGTCGTCGATCGAGAGCGTCAGCGGCGTGTTCACCAGGCCGCCCACTTTCAGGCGGAACGCGGCCAGGTCCACCTCGGGGTGGCCATAGTGCTGCGTGGTGAAGAACTGATCCTTCGGCGTGAACGGACCATCGACCTTGCGCAGGTCCAGCAGGCGCCGATCGGGCGCCGGGTTCGGATTGAAGTTGTCTGGCAGGTCGGTGAAGGGCACCAGCGTTTCGCCTTGCGCCATCACGGGCAACGCCCACTCCGGTATCCCGAGCATGCCCAAGCCGGCCAACGCGAGGCTTCCCTTCAACACATCCCGACGGGTCTTCTGAGTGTCCATACCGTCCCTTTCCGCAACGATTTGCGAGAGCCAGAGTGTAACGCACCTTGAGGCGCGATGGCACACCGTCGGCTATGATCGGACGATGGCCGAGCGCGGTGACAGCAGGACGGTGTACTCGACCGACGCGGGGCGGATCTGCCCGGGCTGCGGCTGGCCCGCCCGCGACTGCAAGTGCAGCCAGGGCCGGTCGGACGAGCCGGTTCCCGCGCGAATCGTCGCGAAACTGCGGATGGAAAAGAAAGGCCGAGGTGGCAAGACCGTGACGGTGGTGGACGGCCTCCCCCGCAACGAGGCCTTCCTCAAGGCGCTCAGCCAGGACCTCAAGCGCGCGTGCGGCGTCGGCGGCGCGGTGTTCGAGACCGGCGTGGAGGTGCAGGGTGACCTGCGCGATCGCATCCGCGACATCCTGCAGAAGCGCCAGTACGTGGTGAAGGGCTGACGCGGCGTGAAGCCCTGGGAGCGGCTGGACCGGACCACGGCCCGCGGCGGCACGGTCATCGACCTGAAGCGGCGCGACCGGGAGTACGTGATCTTCGCGGACGGCCGCAACCTGATGTCGAGCCGCATGCACGGGTCCGAAGAGGCGCTGGCGGCGCTCGCGTGCGAACGCGCTCGCGCGCTGCCGCGGCCCGTGGTGCTGGTCGGCGGCCTGGGCATGGGGTTCTCGTTGCGCGCCGCGCTCGACCTGCTCCCGCCCGCGGCGACCGTGGTCGTGTCGGAGTTGCTGGCGGCGGTCGTGGAGTGGAACCGCGGGCCGCTGGGGCCGCTCGCGGCGCACCCGTTGAGCGACCCGCGCGTGCAAGTGGAGGTCGGCGACGTGGCGGCGGTCCTGCGCGCGAACCGCTCCCGCTTCGACGCCGTGATGCTCGACGTGGACAACGGCCCCGATGCCCTGACCTCGCCGGGCAACGAGGCGCTCTACGGCGACCGCGGCCTGCACGCGGCGCGCGCGGCGCTCGCCGCGCAAGGCATACTGGCAGTATGGTCCGCCGGCAACGATCGGGCGTTCGAGCGGCGCCTCGCGCGCGCCGGGTTCCGGGTGGAAGTTGAACACGTGCGCGCACGGCTCACGAAGGGCCCGCGCCACACGATTTTTGTCGGCTACAACAACGGTTAATGGAGCGATCACTGTGATTCACACTCGCCTTGCCCTCACCCTCGCGTTCGCCGTCACCGCCGCAGCCGCGTGCGGCACGTCGCCCGCACCGGCCGCCCCCGTCGCATCGAGCGCGCCGGCCGCATCCGGCGCACCATCCGCCCCCGGGTCCGCCGCGGCCCCCGCGGCCGACACCGGCACGATCGCCGGCACGGTGGCCGAAACCATGAACTCGGGCGGCTACACCTACATGCGCATCCAGACCGGGCCGAAGGACGTGTGGACCGCGACCACCGAGTTCCCCGTCAAGACCGGTGAGCACCTCACGATGGCGATCAGCATGCCGATGGAGAACTTCCACAGCAAGACGCTCAATCGCGACTTCCCGATGATCTACTTCGTGAGCAGCGTCGCGCGCGACGGGGAAACGCTGGGCGCGGCCGCCGCGGCCGGCACCGCGCCGCCGGCGCCGGCACTGGCGGGCAGCCACGACTCCGCGCCGAGCGTGGCGGCCGCGCAAGTCGTCGAGCCGATCCCGCCGCCCGCGGGCGGCATGAAGATCGCCGATGTGTGGGCCAAGCGCAAGGCGCTGGGCGGCAAGGTGGTCGTCGTGCGAGGCAAGGTCGTGAAGGTCAACAACGAGATCATGGGCAAGAACTGGTTCCACCTGCAGGACGGCTCGGGCGTCGCCAAGGACGGCACCAACGATCTCACCATCACCAGCAGCGCCACCGTGAAGCTCGGCGACATCGTCACCGTGTCGGGCACGCTGGCCATCGACAAGGACTTCGGCGCTGGCTACGCCTACGACGCCATCGTGGAAGATGCGAAGGTGACCGACGTCGGGAAGGCGGCCAACCAGTAAACCAGTCGGCGGCGTGGCGAAGGTCGGCCAGGGCCGGCCTTCACTCGTACCGCATCGCGTCGACGGGCTCGAGCGCCGCGGCCTTCATCGCCGGGTAGATCCCGAAGACGAGTCCCACGAGGCCCGAGACGGCCACGCCGAGCAGGATGGCGCCGGTCGAGACGTGGGTGGCCCAGCCCGCGTACGACGTGATGCCCACCGATACGCCGGCGCCCGCGGCGATGCCGAGGACGCCGCCGCCAATCGTCATCATCAGCGTCTCCACCAGGAACTGTGCCGTGATGTGGCGGCGCGTGGCCCCGGCCGTGCGCCGCACGCCGATCTCCCGCGTGCGCTCGACCACCGACGTGAGCATGATGTTCATGATGCCGATGCCCCCCACGAGCAGGGCGAGGGCGGCGACGCTGCCGACGACGATGCTGAACGTGCGTTGCGTGCGGTAGCGCTGCGCCAGCAGCTCGCGCGGCACGACGACGGTGAAGGCCTCGGCGGCGTGGCGCTGCGCGAGCGCGCGTCGCAACAGCTCGCCGGACACCTCCGCGCGATCGCCGTCCCGGAGCCGGAGCCAGAGTTCATCGGCCGGCTGGTTCGGCGCGAGGACCATCGTCCGCCCCGTAAGCGCCGGGAGCGGCACCAGCACCGCGTCGTTGACGTCGGGCCCCGCCGCCGTGCTGCCGGGCATCGGCGCGCCGCCGTGGGTCCGCAGCACGCCGACGATCCGGTAGTAATCCTCGAAGACCCTGACGTGCTCGCCGATCGGATTCTGGTAGCCGAACAGCTGGCGCGCGGCGCCCGCGCCAATCACGCACGCCCGGGCCATCGCGGACTCGTCCGTGCCGGTGAGGAGCCGCCCCTGGTCGGCGACCAGCCGGCGAATGGTCTGGTAGGCCGGACGCACGCCGAGCACGGGCGCCGTCATCGTCCGCTCCGCGCGTTTCACCTTCCCGTAACGCAGGACGGCGGGCGACACGGCGGTCACGGCCGGCACGAGCGCGGCCACGCGCTCCGCATCGTCGGCCGTCAGCCCCTGGCGAAGGGTGCCGGCGGCGGTGACGCCGCCAACGCTGCGCGCCACCAGGTTGTCGAGGCCGAGGGACTCGATCTGCGCGAGCGCCTCGCGCGACGCGCCTTCGCCGACCGACATCATCGCGATCACCGCGGCGACCCCGAGGACGACGCCCAGGACGCTGAGCGCGGTGCGCAGGCGATAGCGGCCAAGGGCCTCGATCGCGATGCGAACGAACTCGCCGGCGTCAGCGCGGTTGCGGCGCATTGGCAGGAGCACGGGCATCATCGGCCGCCGCCGACGCGGGCTCGGTGAGCGAGAGGCGCTCGCCCTCCCGCAGGCCGGCCACCACTTCGACCACCTGGTCGTTCGACTCGCCGAGGTCCACGGGCCGGGGCTCCGGGCCCGACGGCCCAATCACATACGCCACGAACGCGCCCTTCCGCTGGAAGACCGCGGTGACCGGCACGAGGAGGGCGTTCTGCCGCGTGCCGATCACGACGTCGGCGCGCGCGGTCATCTCGGGCCGGAGCTCGGCCGTGGTGGGATCGAGGTCGATGATCAGGTCGAAGCGCTTCTCGTCGAACGGCCGCCCGACCGACGACGTGGCCAGCGTGCCTACGCGACTGACCTTGCCCGTGAGCTGGAGCCCGGGGAACGCCTCCACGCGAACGACCGCCGCCTGCCCCGGGCGGACCCGATGCACCTCGGCCTCGCCGACCGAGGCCTCCACGCGCATGCGGCTGACCTCGGGAATGGTCACGACGCCCTGGCTCGCGAACACGCGGTCACCCACGCGGACCTTGCGCCGCGGATTCGTGTTGAGGAATTCCTCGTACACCACCATGCCCGGTCCGCGCGCGCTCACGCGGCTGTCGGCGATCAACTGCGCCAGCAGGGTCGCCCGGGCTTCCGTCTCCTGCACGCGTGTCCGCGCCAGGCCCAGCTGCGACGCCTTCTGCGCCAGTTGCAGGTCCGCACGCTTCTGCTCGCGCGGATGGGACAACTCGACGATCACGCCCGTCCGCTTCCGCGCCAGCGCGAGGTCCTCTTCCGCCTGCTCCAGCTGATCGCTCGGTCTTGGCCAGTTCGTCCCGCGTGATGAAGCCCTTGTCGAGCAGCGGCTTCAAGTGGGCGTACTCGTCGCGGAGCCGCTCGGCTTTCTTCTGCGCCCGCTGCAGGCCCGCGCGGGCCTCGTCCACCGTGAGCGCGCCCTCGCCGTCCGTCACGGCACGCACGGCCGCGCCCGCCTCTTCCCACTCGCCCGCGGCCACCTGGAGATCCATCCGCGCCTGCCGGAGGTCCTGCCGCGCCCGATCGAGGTCGGCCTCGAGCTCGGTGGTGCCGAAGCGGATGATGAGATCGCCGGCCGCGACGCGGCTGCCTTCCGGCGCCAGTTCCCGGATTTCGACGTCCCGCCCGGGCACGGGCGAGCGATAGGTGATCGACTGGGCCGGACGCACGGTGCCGCTGGTGGTGAGCGTGGCCGTGAGCTCGCCGCGGCGCACCGTGGTGGTGAGCGACGCGTCGGCAAACGGCCGCCGCCAGAAGGCCGCGCTCGCCAGCAGGGCCACCGCGAGGAGCGCCGCCAGCACGTAGGCGCGCGCACGCGTCGTCATCGGCCGGCTCCGATGTCGACCCGCGGATTCAGGATGCCGAGCAGGGCGCGCAACCGCAGCTCGGCCACCGCCGAATCGGCGACCGCCTGAATGCGGCGGCTCTCCGCCGCGAGCAGGTTGCCCTCGGCGGTGACCACGTCCAGGTTGTTCGACAGGCCGGTCGAGTACCGCATCTGCGCGACCTCCACTTCCTTGCGTCCGAGCTCGACGCTCGTCTCGGCCGACGTCACGTTCCGCACGAGCCGGTTCCGCTCGCGAATCGCCTGCTTCACGTCGTCGGCAATCTGTCGCTCCAGCGTCGTCACGTCGCGGCGGCGCCGTTCGCGATCGATCAACGCGGACTGGAACTCGACCTGCTGCGCGGTGCGATCCATCGGCCTGGCGATCGTGAAGAAGGTGGCGAACTGGTAGCCATCGAGGCCGAAGCTGCCCCCGAGCGTGGGGGACGTGCCCCGGCGGGTCAGGGCGAGGTTGACGTCCACCTGCGGCAGCAACTGGTTGCGCGAGAAGCGCACGCGGCTCTCGGCATCCACGCTGGCGGCCTCGCGCGTCTTGAGGTCCGCCCGGTTGGCCAGCGCCGTCTTCGTCGCGAGATCGACGTCGATGGGATCGGTGGCCGGCCGCGGAATGACCGGCGCCACCGACAACGACGCGCCATCGTCGCGGCCCATCAGGAAGGCGAGGCGATCCCGCGCGTCCTCGATGGCCGACTGCGCGTCGAAGAGCTGCGTCTCGGCCTGCGCGACCAGTTGCTGCGCGCGCAGCACGTCGAGCTGGGAGACGAGGCCGGCGTCGAGCTTGGCCTCGGAGGCATCCCGCAGGCTGCGCGCGCGCAGGAGGCTCTGCTTCGCCACGTCCACGAACACCTGCTGCGACACGACGCGATAGTACGCGGCGGCCACGTCCACGGTGAGCTGCTGCTCGGCCAGCGTCTGCATGCGCTGCGCGTCATCGCGCTGCACTTCCGCGGCGGTCAGGTTGCGGCGCGTCACGCTCTTGCCGAAGCCGCGCAGGAGCGGCTGGCTGAGCGTGAGGGTCGTGTCCGCGTCGTAGAAGAGCACGTCGCCGCCGGTGGAGCCTGGCTCGCCCGGGAATCTGGCTCGACACCGCGCCCACGCCGAGCCGCAGTTCGGTGCCGGTCTGGAATTTCTGGGTCAGGTCCACCTGGTAGGTCTGGCTGCTGAGGTCGTTGCGGCCGAACGAGCCGTAGATGTTCGGCGTGACCTTCGGGCGGAACCCGCTGCGCGCGAGGCGCAGGCTGAGGTCCGCCTGCGCGATCGAATCGTGCTGGTTGGCCATGCGATCGTTGTTCGCGAGCGCCTCGGTCACGGCCTGATCGAGCGTGATGACCGGCGCACCCTGCGCCCGCGCGGGCGTGGCGACAAGGGCCTGGAGGGCGAGCGCGCCGACGACGGTGGCGCCAACGAGTCGACGGAGGTTTGGCTGCACGGACAACTCCCTGCGCTAGCGGATGTGGCTCAGCGTGACCGAGGTGACACCACCCGTCGAATTGCTCGGAAACCCGACGGGGTCCTGGCGCGTCTCCATCGCGTAGTCGCCCACGATGGTCCCGCCCCGCTCCGCGCCGGAGAACTTCCAGGTGGTCGTGACGGTGGTCAGCGGCGACGAGGACGTGTCCTGGCTCTGGCCGACCAGCCGCTGCGTGAACGCCATGCCGCTGGGCGAGCCGGTGACCGGGGCCGACGGCATGCCCCACGTGAAGCTTTGTCCGGCCTGCGGGCCATTGGGGCAATTGCCGCTGACGATCTGGCTCCGGGCGTTGTTCACCTGCGCCGAGCCCGTGACGGTGCCGTTCGACAGCGTGAGCTCCATCGACAGCGTTCCCGTGTATCGCTCCAGCCGGTTGCAGGTGGTGCCGTTGCCGTTGCCAAACGTCCACAGCATTTCAATCGTGAACGGGCCCTCGTAGATGCCTTGGTCCTGGTTGACTGGGTCGCTGTTCCCCGTGAGCTGCGTGGCCGCGAGCGCGCCGCCGCCCACGGCCGCGCCCACGATGCCGATCGTGGTGGCCGAGATGCCGCCACCGCCACCGCCGGCAGCCCCGCCCGCCGCGCCGGCACTGCCGGATCCGCCGCCCGCGCTCGATGCGCCCGCCGCCGCGGCCTGCGCCGCTTCGGCCGCCGTCAAGACGTTCGTCTGGGCAATCGTCGCGGCAATCGTCTGTCCCTGAAAGACCGCCTGCACGTTGATCTGCACGGCGCCGCTCGCGAGCGGACTGAAGCCGGCCGCCGCGGCCTGCCCCGCCGCGTTGGTCGTCACCGTCAGCGTCGGCACGCCGCCCGCGAAGGTGGCGGCCTTGCCGCCCTCCACCGCGAAGGTCACCACGGCGCCTGGCACGGGCAGGTTGTTGCGGTCCCGCACTTCGATGATGGGCGCGACGGCGGTCTTCTGCTGGATGATGTTCACGGCGTCCTCGCCTTTCAGGACCACGATCTTCAGGGAGGCGGGACGCGGGGGCGGGGACTGGGCGCCGACGGTTGCGATCGATAGGGCCACCAGCGCGAAACACGCGAATCTCATGCAACTCCTCCGAAACGAGCCTTAGCGCAGCGTGACAGGAAACGACGCCGTGCCGCTGGATTGCGAGGGGAACTGCGCCCCCTCGAAGACGGACGACTCGGAATATTTCAACGTCCCCGTCACCACGCCGCCGCTCAACGCGCCCGTGAACGTCACAGTGCTCGTCGTGGTGTAGGTGCCGAGGCCGGAGAGGCCGGGACCGGACTTCCTGCTTTCCTTGTGAAATTCGATTGAGGTGACCGTGCCGGTGACCGGGGACTCACCGTTGAACGGCACCGACACGATGTCGTTCGGGCACGTGGCGGCGACGACCACGTCCGAGCCGTCGGTGCTGGCCGTACCGGTGACGGTGCCATCCGATCGCTGCTCCAGTTTCATCGTCATGCGTTCCGCTGATTGTCCGCGTGATGACGCAGGTCGTCGCGCCCGGGCTGGTGATGGTGGATAGGAACTGCCCGCTGAACGGCCCCGACACGCGTGACGTTCGTGGGTCCCTCGTCCCCGCCAACCGCCTTGGCCGCGACCAGGGCGCCGCCGCCGACCGCGCCGGCCACCACGCCGATGGTGGTGGCGGACAAGCCGCCGCCCGCGCCACCGGCGCCGCCCGCCGCGCCACCGCTGCCACCGGCCGTTCCGCCCGATCCGGTTGCGCCGCCGCCGGCGCCAGCCGCCCCCGACGCGCCGGCCGCCTGCGCCGCCGTGAGGAGGTTGGTCTGCGCGATGGTCGCCGCCGCGGTCTGGCCCTGGAAGGCCGCCTGCACCTGGATGTGAAAGCCGCCGCTGCTGAGCGGGTTGATGGCCGACGCGATGGCGCGCCCCGCGGCGTTGGTCGTGACGCTGAACGTCGACCCGGACCCGGCGAACGCCGCCACCTTGCCGCCGCCGTCGATCGTGAACGTGACGAGCGCGCCCGCCACGGGCACGTCGTTGCGATCGCGCACCTCCACGATGGGCGCCACCGCCGTCTTCTGCTGGATGATGTTGACCGAGTCCTCACCCGCGAGGACGATGATCTTGAGGCCGGCGGGACGCGCGGTCTGCGCGGGCGCGGCGACCGCGGCGGCGGTCCAGAAGGCCACCGCCAGCATCGAACGAAGGGTCATGGAGTTTTGCCGCATCCAGCGAGGGGAAACAGGCCGTCGATCTGCCCGAGGTAGTTGCGCGCGTTCTTGGATTCGTCGAGGTGCGGATTGAGCGCGATCATCCGCGTGTAGCTGTCGCGAGCGGCGCTGAGATCGTCACACGACTGCCGCTCGTTGAACAGGTCGCGATTGATGTTGCCCAGCAGAAAATAGCCGATCGGATCGTCGGGCGTGTGGCGGAGTGCGCGCTGGCAGTACTCGCGCGCGCGGAGCGGATTGCCCACTTTTTGCTCCGACAGGCACAGGCCGAGGAACCCCGCGCTCCGGAGGCTGTCGTACGCGCCTTGCCGATCCGCGTGCCGCCGGTCCCCCACCCCCAGGCCGATGAAGTGAAAGGCCAGTCGCGCGCCGATGCCCGTGGAGAAGTTCGTGAGATCCAGGAACGCGCGGTAGTCGTCGCGCGCGGCCGCGTAGAGCCGGAGCTGTCGGGCGCGGTCCGGCTCCACGGCCGCGGACTGCCGCAACGCATCGGCCTTCCACAGGTGCGCCTGCGCGTTCGACGCCCGCAACGCGATCGCCCTCTCGGCGGACTCGATCGCGCGGGCCCACGCGCCCTTGTCCCAGTAGGCGCGCGCGAGCATCGAGTAAGCCTCGTCGTTCGACGTGTCGAGGCGCAGCGCCTCCGTGAGCTGCCGGATCGCCTCGTCCGGATCGCCGTGCTCGATCAGCACGGCCGCGTACTGCGTGCGGGACTCGAGGTGCGTGGGGTCGAGGGCGATGGCGCGGCGGAAGGCTTTCACGCTCTCGTCGTACTCCAGCAGCAGCTGGTGGACCTGCCCAAGGTGAAAGGCCGCGAGGGCGAAGCTCGGGTCCTCCACGAGGGCCCGCTCGAAGTAGCCGGCGGCCTTCCGCAGGTCGTCCTCGCTTTGCTTGCGCTCGACGGGCACCAGGTTCATCAGGCTCAGCGACGACCGGCGCGTGAAGAGGAGCTTCTCGCCCTGCTCGTTGAGCGCGAGCCCGGGCTTCTTGACCTGCCGCACGTAGCGGATGCGCAGCGTGACGGTGACCTCCTGGCCCGGCGCGATCATCACTTCCTTGCGCTCTGGCTCGTAGCCTTCCTTCGCGCCGCGGAACTCGTGGAGCCCGCTCGGCAGGCTCGGCACGACCAGCGGCTTCGCCTTCGACAGCCGGCCGATCAGCGCGCCGTCGATATAGAGATCGACGTCGTCCATGTTGGACTCGACGACAGCCGTGCCCAGCATCGACGGGGCCTTGCTCGCGTTGCCCAGGCATCCCTGCCCCACGCCGAGCAGCATGTCGGGCTCGTAATCCCCCCGCGCCGTGGGCGTCTGCGAAAGCTGGCGGTCCCGCGCGTAGCGGCGCACGTTCGATCGCACGTATTCGATGAGCTCGTCCGCCGTGATGCGGCCGTCGCAGGGATCGCTGTCCGCGTACCCGCGGAACGCCTGCACGAGGTAATAGGTGAAGAACCCGTAACCGGTGGAAAGCTGCGGATCCTCGAAGCTCTGCTCCCGCTCCGTCGTCGCGGTGAGCGTCAAGAAGCTGGCCGGCAGCGCGCTGAACTGGGCCTCGAGCCCTTCGTTCGTCGTCTCGCCGTTGATCTTCCCGGAGTGGCAGGCGTCGGTCAGCAGGACCTTCCAGTTCGCCTTGACGCGGTTGGCCAGCACGTCGCCAAGCTGCGTCATGGGGTACGCCGTCGACGCCAGCGCGTCCGGATCGACGTCCCATGGCGCGAGATAGCCCTTGCCGTCCTGCACGAACCCATGGCCGGCAAAATAGACCACCACCCGATCGGCCGGCTTGGCTACCGCGGGAAGCCACTCCTCGAGCTCGCGGCGGACATTGGCGAGCGTGGCCTCAGGTCCCTTGAGAAAGTGGACGTTCTCCGCTGGAAACGCGCCGCCTTCGTTGTTGATCAGGACCCGGTACATCGCCTCCGCGTCGCTCTCCGAGAACCGGAGCTGCCTGGCGGCATCGAGGTTCTTGTATTGCGCGACGCCCACGATGAGGGCGTACCCGCGGGGCACGCCCATGCGCTCGGGGGTGGCTTTCTTCGCCAGGACGAGATCGCGTGGCGCCTGGCCCTGCGCGCCGAGCGACACGGACGCGACGCACGCGAGGGCGACGCGAAGCAGGACGACGCCGGCGCGGCGGGACCTACTTGTCATGCTTCAGCGTGAGACTGAAGGACACGGACTTGCCCAGCTCGCTCTTGTTCACGACGTAGGTGGCCTGCGTGGTCTTCCCCGACGCGGACGTCTTGCGATCCTTGGCGAGGACGAGATCCCGCGGGAGCACGCTCTGCTGCAGCTCGGTGACGACGGAGGCGCGCAGCGACTCGACCGGCGCCGTCAAGGGGCGGTCGAAACCGGGAAGCTGCGACATCTTCTCCCGCGTCAGGAACACGAACAATTGCTCGGCGCCGGGAGGGGGATCCAGCCGGAACCAGTCATCGTCCGGGATGGTGTGCTGCTCGTGACGCCGGATGGCGTTGCGGCCGCCGTTGATGTCCGGGTTGGGGAACAGCACGTCCCACCGGCCGCTGGCCCCCTGCTGCACCACGTAGAGATACCCGTCGACGTTGGACTCGAAGACGAACCGCATCTGATCGCCGGTATGGAACGTCGTCGTCGCCGGCACGTCCATCTGGGTGCCGTCCGCCAACTTCTGCACCAGCCTGACCTTGAGGCCCGTGCTCGCCGGTGAGCCGTCGCGCCCCTCCGCGACGAACATCTCGTCAGCGCCGACCTCGCGCGCGGGAGGCCCGCCGGCCGGCGCGACGGGGGCACCGGGCGGTGCGGCGGCGATCGCCGCCGGCTTCGCACCGGGCTCGATGGGTGTCGGCGCGACAGGCGCCCCGGTTCCAGGGGCCGGCGTCGCTGCGCCGTCTCCTGACGTCGTCGCGGTTGCCGGTGCCGTGTTCACGGGCGCCGGCACGGCGGGCGCGGTCGCGGCGGACGGCGCGGGTTCGGACGCCGGCGTGCTCGTCGGAGACGCGAGCCAGAGCGCGGCCGCGATCGCGGCGACGGTCGCGCCGCCCACCGCCCACCACGTCATCCGAGACGAGCTCGAGGCGAGCACGGCCGACATGTCCGTGGTCACCGCCGTCCGTGACGCATGGGCCATCGGCGCCGACGTCGTCAGCGCTGACGGACTCGCGGCCTGCGGCACGACGATGGTCGATGCCCCCTCCGTCTCGATCCGGCTCAGGGTGTCGCTCGACGTCGCCAGGAAGCGTTCGAGCGCCACGCGCATGTCGTCGGCCGATTGGTACCGTTCCGCGGGCGCCTTCGCCATCGCCCGGCCCACGATCTGCTCGATCTCCGGCAACATGCGGCTGACCGGCGTGTTCATCGGCGGCGGCGGCTGCGAGATGACGCGCAGGATCACCGTGGAGATGCTGTCCTCGCGCCCTTCGAACGGCAGGCGGCCGGTGAACATCTCGTAGGCAAGCGCGCCGGTGGAATAGATGTCCGTCCGCGGATCCAGTTCCTCGCCGCGCAGCTGTTCCGGCGACGCGTAGTGAGGCGTGCCGACGATCATCCCGCTCGCCGTCAGCGTGTCGGCGTGCTGCACGCGCGCCAGGCCGAAGTCCACGAGCTTGATCGTCCCGTCCGCGAGGCGGTACACGTTGCCCGGCTTGATGTCGCGGTGGATGACGCCGGACTTGTGGGCGTGCTGGAGCGCCTGCAGTACCTGTCCGAGCGCGCGGACTTTCTCGGTAAACGACAGCGCGCCGCTCTGCAGGACGTCGGACAGGCTCGCGCCCTGCAGGTACTCCATCGCGATGTAGACAACGCCGTCGATTTCGCCCGCTTCGAACACGGTGACGATGTTCGGGTGCTGGAGCCGCGCGCAGGCCTGCGCCTCGCGATAGAGCCGCTCGAGGTACTCGGGCCTGCTGATGTCGGGCCGGACGGTCTTCACCGCCACGATCCGCTGCAGCGTCGGATCGAACGCCTTGTAGACCTCGCCCATCCCGCCACGCCCAAGCACGGATTCAATCTTGAATCGGCCGATCTGGCCCGGCATCGGTGGCTCGCGTCGCGTCATCGGCAGTCGGTTCCTTACGACAGTAAGACCCAGGAGAGAGCAGAAAGGATACTACCCTAGGTCACGGCTGACCGTTGCTCGAACCGCGGCTGCCGCCACTCGCCGGTTTCGAGGACTTTCGCCAGGTGATCGACGGCGTCCCACACGTCGACGAACCGGAGATACAGCGGCGTGAAGCCGAAGCGGAGGATGCCGGGCTCGCGGAAGTCGCCGACGACGCCGCGCGCGATGAGGGCCTGGACGATCGCGTAGGCGCCCTCGCCGCGGAACAGACTCACCTGGCTCCCGCGCCGCTCGGGTTCGCGGGGCGTTTCCAGCGCAAGGCCCTGCCCGGCGCAGCGCTCCTCGATCAACCGGATGAACAGGTCGGTCAGCGCCAGCGACTTGTGCCGCAACGCCGCCATGCCGCCGAGCGCATCAGCGGCCCGCACCGTCTCCACGCCGCATTCGAGTGCGGCGAGCGCAATCGGCGACGGCGTCCCGCACAGGAAGCGCGCCATCCCCGCCGCCGGCCGGTACTCGGGCGTGAAGGTGAACGGCGTCGCGTGCCCCATCCACCCGGAGAGCGGCTGCCAGAGCTGCCCGGCATCCATCCGCGCGAGGTGCGACGGATGCACCCAGAGAAAGGCCGGCGCGCCGGGTCCGCCGTTCAGGTATTTGTAGCCGCACCCGATCGCAAAATCACTCGCCTCCCCGGGTCTCTCCCCCTTGAGTTGCACGGGCACCGCGCCGGCGGAATGCGCGAGGTCCCACACGACGAGCGCGCCCGCGGCGTGCGCCGCCGCGGTCATCGGGGCCATGGGATGCATGCGGCCGGTGCGGTAGTTCACGTGCGTGAGCATCAGGACGGCGAGCGACGCGTCCATCTGCGCCGCGATGTCGTCGGCCTCGACCAGGCGGAGTTCGAAGCCATGCTGGCGGGCGAGGCTCTCGGCGATGTAGAGGTCCGTCGGAAAGTTGTCGCGCTCGGAGACGACCACCGTCCGGTGGGGCGCGTCGCTCTTGACCAGCGCCAGCGCGACGCTGAGGACCTTGTACAGGTTGATCGACGTGGAATCGGCGGCGATCACTTCGCCAGGCCCCGCGCCGACGAGGCCGGCAATGGCGTCGCCCACGCGCTGCGGCTGCGTGATCCAACCCGCGGTGTTCCAGCTCTGGATCAGGTCGTGGCCCCACTCCTCCTCCACCACGGCCTTCACGCGATCCGACGTCGCGCGCGGCAGGACGCCCAGCGAGTTGCCGTCCAGGTAGATCCGGCCAGGAGGGACGGCGAAATGCTCACGCAGGGAGGCGAGCGCGTCGCCCGCATCGAGAGCCGCGCACCAGTCGCGCGTGAGGGTGGGCATCGTCGGCCTCCGGTGCGCGATTACGCGCGCGTGACGCGCGCGACCCATTGGCACAGGGCGCTCGCCGAATCATCGAACCCGTGAATCGCCGTGTAATGGTTGGCGCCCGCCTGCGGCGCCAGGTCGGATCGATTGCCCACCGCCCGCCACGCGGAGTGGTACTCCCGCGCCTGCCGCGAGAACTCGGGCGTCTCGACATCGCCCCACGTGACCCAGATCGGCGTGGACGACTTGCGCACCAGGAAGGCCGGCGAGTTGCGGCGGATGGCGCCGTAGTCCAACTGAATCGACGGCTGCAGGTAGCTGTAGCGAAGGGGCTCGATGTCGTACACGCCGCTCACGAGCACGGCGCCCTTCAGCGGGTCCGCGGGCAGGCCGTAGTCGTCCGCCCACGGCGTCTGCAGGCACATCGCCGTGAGGTGCGCGCCGGCCGAATGCCCGCCGATGGCGACGCGCGACGGATCGCCGCCGTGCGCGCCGATGTTCCGCAGGACCCACGCCACCGACGCCCGCGCCTGGCGCGTGACTTCGTCGATCGTCACCTTCGGACAGAGCGCGTAGTCGACGACCACAGTCGTGACGCCCAGCGGGTGCAGGCCCAGGGCGATGCCGCTGAAGTCCTTCGACGACAGCGCGCGCCAGTAGCCGCCGTGAATGTAGATGAAAACCGGCGCGTTCGGCACGCCCGCCGGGAAGATGTCGAGGGTCTCTTCCCGCGTGGGGCCGAACGGCACGTCCAGCGTCCCGCCCAACGTCGCGCGGGCCCGCTCGGCGCGGTCGCGATAGTGCTGGAGTTCGGCCGCCGGATCGGTCACGCGGAGCGACGCGTTGTACTGCTCGTCGATCTGCGCCTGGGTCGTGAACTCTCGGTAGAGGGGCTGCACGCCGACATGTTAGCGCAGGCCGTCAGCGGGGCCTTGCGCCGGCATGTCGGGCGCCGCGACCGCCGGGTGCTCGACCTCCCACTCGTGATCGCAATCGCGGCATCGAAACACGTCCGAACTCCGAAGGGTCCGGTTGAGCATCGCCTCATCCGACCGGCATCGCGGACAGTAGAGATCGATGGAAGGGGCGCGCGGCGACGGCATCTCCGCTCAACTCTATGCCCGCTCCCCGGGGCGTGCTGTTCACTTGAGCACAGACGCGCCGGCGGGAATAGGCCACCCTGCTACATCATGCGATCAATCTCTTTCGGAATCGCCATCGCGGCGATCGCGTTCATCTCGGCCTGCAACAGCAACCCGACCGCGCCGTCGGCGACTCCCACGGCGGTGCTGGGCGGCAGCCTGGCCTTCGGCAGCGTGCCCTCGGGCACGACGGCGACGGCGACATTCACCATCAGCCAGACCGGGACGTCACCGCTCACCGTGACGAGCATCACTTACCCCGCCGGCTTCACCGGCAACTGGACGGGCGGCACCATCGCGGGCTCCGCCACGCAGTCGGTCATCGTTACGTTTGCGCCGACGACATCGGCCACCTACGGCGGAGCGGTCACCGTCACGACGAGCCAGTCGAGCAGCAGCATCACCGCGTCAGGCACGGGCGGCTCGGCGCCCACTTTCAAGCTGTCCGGTCTCGTGACCGAATCCGCGCCGACGACGAGCACGGTCCTGGCCGGCGCGACGATCACGTTCGTGGACGGCGCGAACCAGGGCAAGTCGGCGGTGTCCGGCCCGGATGGCCGCTACGAGATCTCCGGCCTGTCGAACGGCGGGTACACGCTGAGCGTCACGCTCGCAGGCTATGTCGGCGCCGCGGTGCCGGTGGGCATCGACGGCAACTCCACGCTGAACCTCCGCCTCAACCCCGTGGCCCCGCGCACGAGCTTCGGGCCGGGACAGGTACCGTGTAAGCCAAGACATGCCGGCGGGACGCTACTACAGCGACCCGGTTGACGGGTGCCACTGGCAGCGCCTGCGCGCCTTCGGCGGCGGCTCGGGCGACACGATTGTCGACTCCGTGCTGAACTTCGATGCCGCCCAGTGGATCGTCGATCTGCTGCCGTCGGATGCCGGGTTCGAGACCGACGCCAACTGCCGCACGCTGGTACACCACGCCGCGCGTCGGCGGGCAGAACACCATCGCTCCGGGCATGTGGCTCGTGGGCAGCCAGGTCTCGCCGGGCACCTACCGGGCGGACTCCGCCGTCGCGGGCTGCTACTGGAAGCGCGTGAGCAACTTCACGGGCAGCCCGCTCGCCGACACCATCATTGCCAACGAGTTCCTGAGCAGCAGCGGCCCGCAGATCGTCACGATCGCGAGCACGGACGCGGGCTTCAGCGGCAATGCCCTCTGCGGCACGTGGACGCGCACGACGGCGGCCACCGGCGCCGGCGCGCGCTAGGCTTCACCGCGCGGCGGCCTAGCGCCGCCGCGCGCTGTTCTGCACCTGGTACTCGCCCGGATCGACGATCGCGTCGATGACCACGGGCCGATCGATCGAGAGGCCTTCACGCACCGCGGCCTCCAGCTCGTCGAGCGTCCGCACGCGCCTCGTCCACGCGCCCATCGCCGCGGCCACCGCCGCGAAGTCCACCGCCCCGTGATCGACGCCGTACGGCTCGTGTCCGCGGTTCTGCTGCGCGACGTGAATCAGGCTCAGGCTGCTGTCGTTGTAGACCACCGTCATGAAGTGAATGCGCTCGCGGACGCACGTCTCGACCTCCGCGCACGTCATCCCGAATCCGCCGTCGCCGATCGTGCAGAGCACGGGCCGCGTCCGGGAAGCGCAGCCGCGCGGCCATTGCCGCCGGGAACCCATAGCTCATCGCGGAGAGGCCGTTCGACTCGAAGAACGTCAGCGGTTCGTAGGACGCCCATGCCTGGCTCGTGATCGACTTGATCGCGCCGACGTCCGTCGCCAGGATCGTGTCGCGCGGCATCAGCTCGCGCAGCCGCCGCGTCAGCTCGAAGCCCGAGAGCGCTCCCGCCGGCCGCGTCGCCGGCTTCAGGACGGCGAGCAGCTCCGCTCGCAGGCGCGCGCGATCGTCCGGCGTCCACGCGTAGGGACCCAGCGGACGCGCCGTCAGAGCGTCCACCGTGTCCCGCACGCCGCCGACGGCCTCGGCCCACGGCTGATATGCATCGGCCACGATCGACACCGGTCCGATCGACACCAGCGTCATCTCGTGATGCCACAGCTTGTCCGACTCGACGGGATCGAATCCCAGCCCCACGATCAGGTCGGCCGCGCGGAAGAAGTCCACAATCACGCTGTCCCCCGCCACGCCGGCGCACGTGCCGCAGAAGAGCGGGTGATCCTCGGGGAACATCCCCTTGGCCTTGGGCGTCACGAACACCGGCACGCCCAGGTGCTCGGCAAACCGCCGGGCGGGCGCGGCGTCGGTGGCGGGGTCGAGGTCCAGGCCGATCACCAGGACCGGCCGACGGGCCGACTCGAGCGCCGAGGCCACGCGCGCGAGCGCCTCCGAATGGGCGCGCGCGAGCCGCGGCGGCGCGACCTCAATCGGAGCCGCGCCGGAGCCGGCGGGCTGCTCGGGCGCTCGCGCCACGTCGCTCGGGAGCGCGATGTGCACCGGCCCCATGCGCGGCGCCAGGCTCACCCGCAACGCCTCGCGCACCTTGGCCGCCGTGTCGCGGCCGTCGAGCGTGATCGCCAGTTTCGTGAACGGGCGATAGACGGCGTTGAGGTCGAGATTCTGGTGGGTCGCGTACGGCGCATTGGCCGCCGACATCGATGCCGTGATCGCAATCATCGGCGACCGATCGAGGAAGGCGTTGGCCACGCCGAGCGTCATGTTCATCGCGCCGGGGCCGAGCGTGGCGACGCACACGCCCGGGCGCCGATCGATCTGCCCGGTGACGTCGGCCATGAAGGCTGCCGCCGCCTCGTGACGCGTCAGCACGAACGCGATACCTTCGCGCCTGGCCGCGTGGATGAACTCCAGGATCTCCCCGCCGGGCAGGCCGAACATCCGCGTGATGCCCGCCTCACGCAGGGTCCGGGCCAGGACGGCGGCGCAGGTCGGGTCACTTGAATTCATCGTGACGCTTTTTACCACGGCGGCACCCGGCCAGGCCCGCACATTCGGTCAGTTCAATTCAGCACAGACGCCCGGCCGGCCTTCCAGCATGCTGAGGGGTAGAAAGAGGCCTCACATGAACAAGAACGAACGCGACGGCAAGATCGATCAGGTCAAGGGCAATCTCAAGCAGGCTGTCGCCACAGTGACGGGCGACGAAAAATTGAAGGCCGAGGGCAAGGCAGACGTGAGCGTCGGCAAGGTGCAAGAAGCGGTGGGCAAGGTGACCCGCAAGGTCGACGAGGCAGTCGCGAGCGTGGCCAAGGCCGCGAAGCACTAAGCATTTCGGGCCCCGCCTCCTCGTCTTCGACGGGGGAGGCGGGGCCCGCGTCCGGCGATGACCCCGCTCGAGTTGCACCTCTTCGAACTGACGAACCGGCAGCGATCGGGCGGCCGGGTTCGGCCGGTCGCCGAAGACGCCGCACTTGGCCGGCGCCGCGCGGCGTCATAGCGAAGACATGCTGCGCCGTCGATTCTTCGCGCACGTCAATCCGGACAAGAAGGGCCCCGAGGATCGCCTCGCCGCGGCCACGCGGCGGCCGACCCAGGCGAGCGCCGAGAACCTCTGGATGCGAACGGGTCCGGTGTCACCCGCCACCCTTGACCGCGTGATCGAGCAGGCCCTGGCGCAGTTGATGGCCAGCCCGCACCATCGGCGGAACATCATGAACCGCCACTACACGCACCTCGGCATCGGCATCGCGTCCACCTCGTCCGAGGTCCGCATCACGCAACTCTTCGCCCAGTTCATCCGGTAGGTCCCGACGTTGGTCCCACGCGATCTGCTCCTTTCTGTTGACATCCGGCCAGGCTGTCGTCACGCTCGTCGAACATCGACAATAGCCTTCACAAAGGAGTGGACCATGCGCTTGTCCCCAATCGTCCTGCTCGTCGCCGCGCTCGCGCTGCTGGCCGGAACCGATACCCGGGCCGCTGACGCCCGCGACGCGCTCGTGGTGTCCCCCGCCTGGCTGGCGCAACACCTGGACGACGCGAACCTGGTGCTGCTGCACACCGGGCCCCAGGCCCGATTACGACACCGCGCACATTCGCGGCGCCCGCTTCATCACCCTGGCGGACCTCTCGGTGACCGATCGGGCGCCAGGCGGCCTCACCTTGCAGATGCCTCCGGCCGACGAACTGCGGCAGCGGCTGGCCGCGGCCGGCATCTCCAACACCTCGCGCATCGTCGCCTACTTCGGGCACGAAACCCCGTCGGTGCAGACCACGGCCCGCGTGCTCTTCACCCTGGACTACGCGGGCCTCGGCGACCAGGCGTCCCTTCTCGACGGCGGCCTCGACGCGTGGACCCGGGCGGGCCAGCCGACCACCACGGAGGTGCCGCCCGCGAAGACGGGCACGCTCGCGCCGCTTGCCATCAAGCCCATCATCGTCAGCGCGGAGTTCGTCCGCGACAATCTCGCGACGCCGGGCATCTCGATCGTTGACGGACGCACCACGGCGTTCTACAGCGGCGCGCAGACGGGCGGCGGCGCCGCCGCTCCCCACAAGACGGGCCACATCGCCGGCGCGAAGAACGTCCCGTTCAACGACACGGTGACGGCGACAAACGTCCTGAAGCCGGAGGCGGAACTGAAGAAGCTGTTTGCGGACGCGGGCGTGAAGCCCGGCGACACGGTCGTGGCCTATTGCCACATCGGCCAGCAGGCGACGCAGGTCATCCTCGCGGCGCGCACGCTGGGTTTGAAAGTGATGCTCTTCGACGGCTCGTTCGAAGAGTGGTCGCGCAAGGATTACCCGGTCGAGAACCCGGGCGTCAAGAAAGACCGATAGCTAGTCAGCGATTGACGCCGCGCAGGAACGCCGCCAGCGCATCAGCGACGACGGCCTCTCCGGTTTCGTTGAGGTGGGACTCATCGGGGAAGTACACGTTCTCCCCCTGCGCCACGCGCGCGGCGAGGGCGGGCGTCATGTCGAGGAAAGGAATGCCCGACTCCGCGCAGAACTCCCGCATCAGGTGGTTCTGCGCGAGCCGATTCATGAAGACCCGCTCGACGTCCGCGTCGCGGCCGTACCGGTCCAGGGAATAACTCAACGCCTGGCGCAACGTCTCGCGCGGCATGGCGCCTTCGAGAACGGGCAGGTACACCTGGCTCTTGAACGGCAGGAACATCACCACGAGACGGCCGCCGAACGCCCGGGACACGTGCTGCATCTCGGCAATCGCCTCGCGCGTCAACCGCCATCCGGGCCTGGCGGCCAGCGCGCCCATTGAGAAGTTCAACGTGTTGAGGTACGGCGGCATGAATGACCACCGCAGGAGTCTGCCGGCCACGGGTACGGTGAACCTGCCGCGGTCGAATGACGCCGACGCCCCAGGGGGCGCGGCGACGGGCGCCTCCGTTAGCGACGTCGGCGTGGCGGCGGCCTCGGCTACGCCTGCGTGTCGCGAGCCGAGCCAGCGGCTGCCGGCCCGCAACGCGCTCGTGACGAACCACGTATCGGCGCGGCTGACCACGTTCTTGACCTGCCACCCCGATGCCGCGCGCGGCGCCGGCGTGGCCGGGCGCTGCCGCGTGTCGAACGCCTCGGCCTCGAAGAGGTCGTTGCCGGCAAAGAACGCGAGGACCACGGTGCGGGGCCGGTGCGGCGCCACGAAGTCCTTCAAGACCAGCAACTCCTGCTGCGGCCCGAAGCCGGCCGTGCCGTAGTTCTGCACCGGAGCGCCGAGCCGGCGCTCCAGCCGGGCAGGCCACGACGCCTCGGCCGGCATCGTCATTGCGTCGGTGAACGAATCGCCAAGGGCGGCGACGTCGAACCGGTCGCGGACCACGCGATTGCGAAAGCCTTCCGCATCGGTCCGCACGGTGTATTGATGCAACGGCGCGGGCGGTGACGCCGGCGGGAGGAAGCCCATCCGCACGATATCGCCGTCGCGCCATTCGCTCGGATTCTCGACACCGGCCCGCAGCCGGCGTCCGTATCGCGCGGTCTCGACCCAACGCGGGTCGCGCGTGACTTCACCCAGGTCGTGACGCTCGTCGGCGATGCCGGTCGGCGCGCGGTCACCGAGCTCACGCAGCGCGACCTCGGAGACGAGCAGGGCGGCGGCCAGGCTCGCCATAGCGGCGACGCCCCGGAACACGGCGAC
This sequence comes from uncultured Acidobacteriota bacterium, assembly GCA_963839865.1. Classification (GTDB taxonomy): domain Bacteria; phylum Acidobacteriota; class Vicinamibacteria; order Vicinamibacterales; family UBA2999; genus 12-FULL-67-14b. The sequence goes on along the minus strand of CAWIWS010000022.1, from coordinate 114,191 downwards.
GCGCATCGCGCGACGGGCCTCAGCCGTCCGGCGCTCCGGCCCGCGCGCTCGCCAGGCGAACCAGCTCAGGATCAGGAGCAGGACCATCCATGCATACGGCCAGAGCGCCAGGCCGCGAACCACGCGCGGGTCCACCCAGGTCAGGGCGTCGTCACTCACCAGGTCGATGATGCCCGTGCCGTCCGGATACGCGCAGACGACCGTGGCCAGGCCGTTCACGGATCCTTGCGCCAGCACCCGGCGTGCCGCTCCCTGATGCCACTCAATCGCATAGCGCGCGGGGCCCGTGCTCCGGAGGTCCACGTGGATGGTCGAGTCGTGCCCCACCGCGGTGGCGAAGGCGACGCGGTCGGGACCGCGGGTCACGATGAGCGGGACGACGACGGCGCCTTCGATGTCGAAACGCTGGGCCGCCGTCGAGGCCTTCGCGGCGATGCGGTGGTCGAGAAAGAGGTGGAACGTGGGCAAGTAGGCCCAGTCCATCGCCAGGAGGATCGCGACGGCGATTTGGGTGATGACGAGGGCGCGGAGAATCCAGGGGCGGGGCGGCGAGGCGGTCATGGCTGCAGTGGGTCCACGACCACTATGGAGGACCCGGGAGAGACCCGCATGTTTCGGATTGCACACTGCGGAGGAGCGCCGCGCCTTGACCCGCGGCGCCTTCGGAACGTAAGGTGCATACGGGTTCCGGCCCTTACTCCGCATGGCACTGCCCAGAATCCAGCCCGCGCTCGCCGACCTGACGCAGGACATCGCCGGGCCCCTCCCGCTGGGCCTGCTGCAGGAATGGGCGAACGGCAGGCAGGATGTCGAGGCGGCGTCCACGCTGCTGAACGGGTTCCTGATCGAAGGCATCGTCGTCGCCTCCGACACCTCGGGCCTCAGCAAACTGTCGGAACATCGCGATCTCCTCGAGGTGCTCTCAATCATCTCCGTGCCCAAGGGCATCGTGCACGCCATCGGCGTCGAGGTGGGCGGAAAGCCCATTGGCACCTGGGTCGCGGACAACACCGAGATGTTCTACGCGGATGCCGTGGCGGCGGAGACCGTGCTGGCGGCGGCCGCCGAGACCCAGGCTCGCATCACCGGGACGTGCGCGGTAGGCATCGGGATGTGCCTCCACCATGGACGCTTCTATGAGATCGGAGGCGGTCTCTACGGCCGCGACGCCGACATCGTCGAGTCGCTGGCGGAGAGCTTCGCGCGTGGCGGCGAGATTCTCGTCACGGGCGCCATCGCGGGGCAGCTCGACCCGGCGCGCCTGCGGGATTGCACGGCCCGGGCCGACGCGCGGGCCCACGCCGGGTGCGACGTCTTCGCCGTGGCGCCTGGGAGCGGGCTGCCCGATCTGGCCGCGGCCAACACCGCGTATCCCCATCCCTATCCGCCGGAGTTCTTCGCGCTGCTCACGGCGCTCACCGACGCCGGGCGCGCGACGGACGCCAGGACGGCGATCTACGACCGCTACCTGCGCGAGTGCGCGGTCGTGTTTCTCGCGATGGTTCCGGACCCGTCCGACGGCAGTCTCACCGCGCTCCTCGACGACCTGGTCACCAAGGCCTTGATGGACACGGTGATCCGCCGTACGGTCGGCGCCGACGCGCACATCGCGAGCGTGGGCGGCGGCCTCGGCATCCTGACCTTTGACACCGCCCAGGAGGCGCTCGACTTCGCCCTCACGATCCGCGCGCGATTCGCGGAGAACGCCATTCCCGTCAAGACGGGCATCGACACCGGACCGGTGCTGCACTTTGCGAACACGCACGGCCGCAGCGGCATCAGCGGCGATCCGGTCAACATCGCGTCGAAGATTTCCGAGGACGGGGGGGCCGCCGGGCGCATCAACATCACGAGCCGCGCCGCGGCCGGGCTGTCGAACCTGCCGCCGGGCAGCAACCCCTTCGAGGTCCGCGCCTCCGGCCTGACGCTCACCGGCGTGTTCGTCTAATCCCGAGTGGACTCTCCTGCTCGATTCGGGTACAACGAGCGGCCATGAGGCATCCACTCCCCTGGGCCCGCGCGGCCGGCCTGACCGTCCTGCTCGTGGCCGCGGCCGCGAGCGCCGGCGCGCAGGGCGTCCAGGACCATCAATACACGTCGCAGGACATCGAGGCCGGCTCGCGCCTCTACTCCGCCCAGTGCGCGCTCTGCCACGGCGTCAACGGCGACACCGTCAACGGCATCGACCTGCGGCGCGGCAAGTTCCGCCGCAGCATCTCCGATGAGGACATCGCCGGCGTCATCACCGCAGGCGTGCCCGCCGCCGGGCATGCCGGGCTTCAAGCTCCAGCCCGCCGAGGTGACCGCGGTCCTCGCGTTCATCCGCGCCGGCTTCGACCCGAGCGGCACGGCGGTGAAGGTCGGGAACGTCGCGCGCGGCCAGGCGCTGTTTGCGCGGCAAGGGCAAGTGCGCCACGCTGCCACCGCGTGAACGGCGCCGGCCCGCGCGTCGCGCCGGACCTGAGCGACATCGGCGCCGTGCGCACGCCGGCTCGCCCTGCAGCGCTCGCTGCTCGATCCCACCGCGGCGATGCTGGCCCATCAACCGCCCCGTCCGCATCGTGACCAAGGACGGCCGCGAGATCCGCGGGCGCCGCCTGAACGAAGACACCTACACCGTGCAGCTGATCGACGAGACGGAGCGCCTCGTGTCGCTGATCAAGGCCGACCTCCGCGACGTACGAGCTCGGCAAGACGTCGCCGATGCCGTCGGTGGCCAAGACGTTCACGCGCCGACGAGGTCGCCGACATGGTGGCCTACCTGCTGTCGCTGAAAGGGATGCCATGAACCTCAAGACCGTCCTCCGCGTGGGCCGCTGGTGGCCGTCGCGATCGGCGCGGCGTATCCCGTCGTGGCGCAGGTGCCCTACGACCGCATCCTCCGCGCGGCCGCGGAGCCGCAGAACTGGCTCACCTACAACGGCACCTACAACAGCCAGCGCTACAGCACGCTCGCCCAGATCACGCCGGCCAACGTGGCCGACCTCGAGATCGAAGTGGGTGGTGCAGAACCAGGTCTTCGGCGCGTGGCAGTCGAACCCGCTCGTGGTCGACGGCGTGATGTACCTCACCGAGCGCCCGAACGACGTGATGGCGGTGGACGCGAAGACCGGCGCGCATGTTCTGGCTCTACCGCTACACGCCGTCGCGCCGAGGCGCGCGTCTGCTGCGGCGCGAACAACCGCGGCGTCGCGATCCTCGGCGACACGCTCTTCATGGGCACGCTCGACGCGCACCTGATCGCGCATCGACGCGAAGAACGGCAAGCCGCTCTGGAACGTCGAGGTCGGCGACGTCAAGCAAGGCCTACTCGATCACGCATGGCGCCGCTCGTCATCAAGGACAAGGTCATCGTCGGCGTCGGCGGCGGCGAGATCGGCATCCGCGGCTTCATCGCCGCGTACGACGCGAAGACCGGCAAGGAGGCGTGGCGCTTCTACACGATTCCCGGGCCCGGGCGAACCCGGGCACGACACGTGGAGCGACGACGACTGGGAGCACGGCGGCGCGCCGGCGTGGATCACCGGCTCGTACGATCCGGAGCTCAACCTCACCTACTGGGGCATCGGCAATCCCGGGCCCGACTGGAATCCCGGTCAGCGTCCGGGCGACAACCTCTATTCCGATTCGGTGGTCGCGCTCGACGCCGACACCGGCAAGCTGAAGTGGCACTTCCAGTTCACGCCCAACGACGGCTACGACTACGACTCGGTGCAGGTGCCCGTGCTCGCCGACATCACCTGGCAGGGCACAGCCCTCGAAGGCGATGCTGTGGGCCAACCGCAACGGCTACTTCTACGTGCTCGATCGCGTGACCGGCAAGTTCCTGCTCGGGCAGCCGTTCGTGAAGGTGAACTGGTCGAGCGGCCTCGATGCAACGGGACGGCCGATGCAGACGCCGCAGCCCGACGGCCTGCCCACCTACCCGGGCAACCAGGGCGGCACCAACTGGTATCCGCCGTCGTTCAGCCCGCGCACGGGGCTCTTCTACTTCGCGGCGTGGGAGAACTACGGCACCGTCTACCGCAAGGAAGAGGTCGAGTACCAGCCGGGCCGCAACTTCGTCGGCGGCGGCTTCACCGTGGTCACGCCGGCGGCCGGGGCGCCGACGATCGGCATCGGCCGGCGCGGCCCGATCAACAACTGGACGGACGAAGTCGGCCACGGCGCCGTGATGGCGATGGACCCGCAGACCGGCGAGGTGAAGTGGAAGTACGACCAGTTCGACGTGACCGACAGCGGCATGCTGACCACCGCGTCGGACCTGCTCTTCACCGGCGGCCGCGAGGGCCATTTCCACGCGCTCGACGCGAAGACGGGCGCGCTGCTGTGGCAGCGCCAGCCTCGGCGGCCAGATCGTGATGGCGCCGATCACCTACCAGGTCGAGGGCAAGCAGTACGTGTCGGTGATCGCCGGCAACACGCTGGTGACGTTCGGGTTACGAGACACCAGGCGCTGATCCCGGCCGGCGGGCGCGCCGTCCAACGGCGGTAATCCGGAACCCGGGTGGCTGGAACGGCCTTTGCTGTTAAAGGGCTCACACCACGCTACCTGCCGAACTTCCGGCACCCAAAGGACGGTGACCGCCATGTCCCAGTTCGAGATCGTGGCCCGAGAGGACTTCTCGGAGGTCACCTACCTGCTCGAGGTCCGCCACCCCCTCATGGCCAGGGCCGCCAGGCCCGGGCAATTCGTCATCGTCATGCTGAACGCCCACGGTGAGCGCATCCCGCTCACCATCGCGGACTTCGACCGCGACAAGGGCACCGTGACGCTCGTCATCCAGGCGGTGGGCAAGACCACCAGGGAAATGCAGCAGGAATGCCGCGTCGGCACCTCGCTCTACGCGATGGTCGGCCCGATGGGCATCCCCAGCCCCACCACCAAGGCGAAGAAAGTCGTGTGCGTGGGCGGCGGCTTGGGCGTGGCGCCGATCTTCCCGCAGGCGAAGGGCTTCAAGGAGAGCGGCGCCTACGTGATTGCCGTCCTCGGGTTCCGCAGCAAGGACCTCGTGTTCTGGGAGGACAAGTTCGCGTCGTGTTGCGACGAGGTGATCGTCTGCACCAACGACGGCTCCGCGGGGATCAAGGGCTTCGTCACCGACGGCATCAAGGCGGCGCTCGCGCGCCACGCGGACGTCGATGAAGTGGTGGCCATCGGCCCGCCCGTGATGATGCAGGCCTGCGCCGACGCGACGCGCTCGCAGCAGATCAAGACCATCGTCAGCGTCAACCCGATCATGGTGGACGGCACCGGGATGTGCGGCGGGTGCCGCGTCAAGGTGGGCGGCCAGGTGAAGTTCGCGTGCGTCGATGGTCCGGATTTCGACGGCCACCAGGTGGACTTCGACGACCTGATGGCCCGCCTGCGGCGCTACACGACGGTGGAGCACGCCGCGGTGGAACGCTGGTCGGAGAGTTGCCGCATGACCAGGCAGGTCGGCCCGAGCGCGCTCGACGGACTCGCGCGCGTCACCATCGAGCAAAGCGACCTGCTCGAGTTGGACAACGACGCGCTGGGTGGATAGCAAGGGGTCCGGCTAAAGCCGGACACCACGGTAGCGTCCGGCTTTAGCCGGACTGACAGTTCAGTGGCGTCCGGCTTTAGCCGGACCGCAGAGGTCCCTGAATGGCGACGAAACGGACAATACGCAGCATCCCGCAAACGCGCACGCCGATGCGCGAGCAGGATCCCAAGGTCCGCGCGAAGAACTTCGAGGAGGTGGCCTGCGGCTACAGCCTCGACGAGGCGCTGCGCGAATCCGAGCGCTGCCTGCACTGCCCCGACGAGCCTTGCCGCGCCGGCTGTCCCGTGGGCATCGACATCCCGGGGTTCATCAAGAAGATCGGCGAGCGCAACCTCCGCGGCGCCTACGACATCCTCACCGACACCAACCTGCTGCCCTCGATCTGCGGACGCGTCTGCCCGCAGGAGAACCAGTGCGAAGGCGTCTGCACCGTGGGCGAGTCGCTCGAGGCGGTGGCCATCGGCCGGCTGGAACGGTTCGTCGGCGATACCGCGATCCGCGAAGGCTGGGTCAACATCCCCTACATCGAGCCCAGGCGTTTCCGCGTCGGCGTCGTCGGCTCCGGACCCGCGGGCATGGCGTGCGCGGCCGACATGGCCAAGGCCGGCTGCGCGGTGACGGTGTACGAAGCCTTCCACGAGCCGGGCGGCGTCCTGAAGTACGGCATCCCCGACTTCCGGCTCCCCAACACGGTGATCGACGCCGAGATCGAGAAGCTGAAGAAGCTCGGCGTCACCTTCGAGTGCAACACGCTCGTCGGCCGCCTCTTCACCATCGAGCAGATGATCGACGAGATGGGCTTCGACGCCGTCTTCGTCGGCGTGGGCGCCGGCTACCCCACGATGCTCGGCATCCCCGGCGATTCGCTGAACGGCGTGCTCTCGGCCAACGAGCTGCTCACGCGCTGCAACCTGATGCGCGCGCGCGATGCCAGTTACGACACGCCCCTGCCCATCGGGCGGCGCGTGGCCGTCGTCGGCGCCGGCAACACCGCGATGGACGCGATGCGCGTCTCCCTCCGCCTCGGCGCGCAGAAGGTCTACTGCATTTACCGCCGGTCGAAACTGGAAGCGCCGGCCCGGGCCGAGGAACTGCATCACGCCGAGCAGGAAGGCGTCGAGTTCCACTGGCTCACCGCCCCCGTCGCGATCCTCGACGATGGGCATGGCGGGCGTGAGGGGGATGACGTGCGTGGCCATGACGCTGGGCGAGCCGGATGAGTCCGGACGACGCCGGCCGGTTCCCGTGGCCGGCAGCGAGTTCGACTTCGACGCGGACCTGATCGTCTACGCGATCGGCACCAACGCCAACCCGATCATGGGCCAGACCTCGACGATGAAGCTCAACAAGCGGGGCTACATCGCCACCGACGACGACCTCGCGACGTCGGTGCCCGGCGTGTTCGCGGGTGGCGACATCGTCACCGGCGCGGCGACGGTGATCGAGGCAATGGGCGCCGGCCGCCGGGCGGCGCGCAGCATGAAGGCGTACCTCGGCATCCGCGACGCGGGCCGGCCGTATCGCGATTCGGACGACGCCAGGATGCTGTTCGGGATCGACATGAGAGAGCGCAACTTCGCGCGCGTGCGCGTCAGTAAGCCGTAGGCCGTAAGCCGTGAAAGTGAGAGGTGAAGCGTGATCACCCTGAAAGAGCACATCGTCGAGATCCTGAGCGATTCCGGCGAAGGCGCGCAGAAATGCGGCCAGTCCCTCGGCTCGATTGCGGCGCAGATGGGCAACGGCGTCTGGACAACCGAGATCATCCCGGCGGAGATCCGCCCGCCGGCGCGCAGCGTGGCGGGCGCCAGCGGCAACCGCATCCGCATCAAGTCCGGGCCGGTGACCAACGGCGGCGACCAGACCGACCTCGTGGTCGCGTTCAACGAACAGGTGCTGCTCGGCCGCGTGCGCGCGAAGGAGCTGAAGCCCGGTTGCATCATCCTGCTCGAGAGCATGTGGCGGCACCCACGTGGACCCGAAGGTGGCCGCCATCTACGTCGAGACCCACGATCGGCTCGTGGCCGCGGGCTACCAGGTGCACGAGATCCCGATGGAGCACGAGTGCAAGGCGCTCGTGGCCGACGCGCGCAAGGGCAAGAACATGTTCGCGCTCGGCATGCTCTGCCAGCTCTATAGCTTCGACCTGAAGCTCGCGGCCGAACAGGTCATCGCCACGTTCGGCAAGAAGGATCAGACGCATCGTGGACGCCAACGTCGTGCTGCTCGAGGCCGGTCACAAGTGGGCGAAGGCCCACCTGGATTTCTGCCTTCCAGCATTCCGGCCACGCGCTCCACCGAGCCGCAGGTGGTGGTCAACGGCAACACCGTCGCTGGCGCTCGGCGTGCTCGCCTCGGGGATGGAGATCTGCGCGATGTATCCCATCACGCCCGCCACGTCCGCGTCGCACTACCTCGCGGACGTCTTCGAGAAGGTGGGCGGGATCGTCCACCAGGCGGAGGATGAGATCGCGGCGTGCGCCTTCGCCATCGGCGCGTCCTACGCCGGCAAGTGCGCGGTCACGATCACCTCGGGCCCCGGCTTCTCCCTCAAGCAGGAAGGCATCGGCCTCGCGGTGATGGGCGAGATCCCGCTGGTGGTCGTCAACGTCCAGCGCGGCGGGCCGAGCACCGGGCAGCCCACCAAGACCGAGCAGGGTGACCTGCTGACGGCGATCTTCGGCAGCCACGGCGATGCGCCGAAGGTGGTGATGGCGCCGGCGACGATTGAGGACTGCTTCTACTCCATCATCACGGCGCGCCGGATCGCGGAGACCTTCAACATGGTCGTCGTGGTGCTGTCCGACGCCACGCTCGCCACCTCGCAGACACCGTTCCCGCGGCCCGTGTTCAACGACAGCTGGATGGCGCCGCCGGTGGACCAGAGCGCGGTGCCCCCGGGCGCGCGGCCCTACGACTGGGACGACAACACGGGCCTCGCCCGCCGGTTCATTCCCGGGCAGCCCGGCGGCATGCACACGCTCACCGGCCTCGCGCACGATCGCGACAGCCACGTGGCCTACGACGCCGACAGCAACGAGCAGGCGCTGCGCGCGCGCAGCCTGAAGCTCGCGGCCCTCCAGAAGACGCTCAACGCGCCGCCGATCTTCGGCGACCCCACGGGCGACCTGCTGGTGATCGGCTGGGGCAGCACCAAGGGCGCGATCGAGGAAGCGGTGGAGTCGATGCGCGAGGAAGGCCACAAGGTCTCCTCGACGCACCTGCGGTTCCTGCAGCCCATGCCGCCCGGGATCAAGGAGATCATGCAGGGCTTCACGAAGGTGATGACCATCGAGAGCAACTGGAGCGACAACCCCGAGGACGCCCTCATCGACGAGACCAATCGCCGGTACTCGGCGCTGGCGATGCTGCTCCGCTCGCGGTACCTCGTGGACGTCGATTGCTTCAGCGAGGTCAGGGGCCAGTCGATTCGGCCCAGCACGATTCGCCGGGTCCTCCACGACAAGCTCGCGTCGGTGCCGGGAAAGGTGGCCGCGTCATGAACATGCAGTCCGCAACCGAATGCCTCCTGGAAATGTGCGACGAGCGGCACGAGCTCGAGGATTACCAGGGCGGCGTGCCGCGCTGGTGCTCGGGCTGTGGCGACAACGCCATCCTCACGGCCGTGCAGCGCCTCTGCCGCGACGAGAACCTGCGGCCGGAGAAGACCGTGTTCGTGTCGGGGATCGGCTGCTCGAGCCGCTTCCCGCACTACATGAAGACCTACGGCTTCCACGGCATCCACGGGCGCGCGCTGCCCATCGCCGAAGGCGTCAAGATGTCGCGGCCGGACCTCACCGTGTTCGTGAACACCGGCGACGGCGATTGCTGCAGCATCGGCGCCGCGCACTGGATCCACGCCATCCGCTACAACATGAACCTCACGGTGTTCCTGCACGACAACCAGATCTACGGCCTCACCAAGAAGCAGGCGTCGCCCACCTCGCCGATCGGCACGAAGAGCAACACCACCCCGCGCGGCAGCTACCTCGAGGCGCTGAACCCGCTCACCGTGACGCTCGGCGTGCAGAACGTGTCGTTCGTGGCGCAGGCGGTGGACTGGATCCCGGACGTGCTCTTCGACATCGTGAAGGCCGCCTATCACCACAAGGGCCTCTCCTTCGTCCGCATCGTCCAGCGCTGCCCGGAGTGGCTGCCCAAGGCGCTCGAGCCCTGGCTGCACGACCCGAGCAAGGTGCAACTGCTCCAGCACGCCGACGGCCTGCAGTTCAGGGAAGGCCAGGCCAAGAGCTACAAGAACCGGCTGGAACACGATCCGGCGGACATCGATCGCGCGCGGGAGATCGCCTCGAACACCGAGATCGTGCCCGTCGGGATCCTGTACCGCAATCCGGAGGTCCCCTGCTACGAGGACCTGGTGCGGTCCGACAAGCTGCGGACGGCGGAGGTGACGCGGGCGGGGCTCAACGCCGAACTCGACAAGCACACGGTCTGGCCGCACGAGGCCAGGGCCGGGGCGCGGGTCTAGCCATGGACGCCGCCACCAACGCGCACGTCACCTTCCTCCTCACCGGCGGCCGGGCCGGCGAGCACCTGGACCCGATCGACGGGCTCGGACTGCGCCCCGCCCTGCTGGCCGGGTATCGCGATCTCGCGGAACTGCGCTACGACTTCCCGCTGGTGCTCGTGGCCGGTCCACCTCGATGCCTCGCTCATCCGCTCGCTCTCCGGCCTGATCGACGACGCGCTGACCGCCACCGCCGACAGCGGCCAGGACGATCGCATCCGCCATCACGCCTTGCGGATGGAGCGCGAGATCCGCGCGCAGGTCCTGGCGGGCGCCACGGGATCGTTGTCCGCCCTCTGGAACGAGGCCGCTTCGCGCCTGCAGCCGGGCGCGGAACCGTCCTTCGCGGACAGCCTGCGACGCGTCCGCGACGGCGATCGCGGTGGACGGCGAGATGGCCGAACTGCGACGCGGACCTTGCCGGCGCGGCTGTTGCGTCATGTCTGGGGCGCGGTGCAGGCGGCGAAGGTCTCGGCGTTCCACCACAAGCTCGATCGGCTCGTGCAGAAGCTGTCGGACATCCTCAAGGCGGATTTCGAGCGCTCGGAAGCGCGTCGCGATGCCTCGCACCTGCGGACCTCGGTCGGCAAGGGGTTTAGCGACGCGTTCGACTTCACCGCGATGTCGCGCATGCTCGCCACCTCGGGCCCGGCCGACGCCTTCCCGGAGAGCCGCCGCAAGCGGATCTACCACCTGCTCTCGGTGCTCGGCTCGCGCGCCTTCCTGCCCGAGCCCGACGCGGAATTGACACCGCCCGATAACCAGCCGTACACGTTTGTGTTCGGCAGCGCCGGCGAGGCCCTCGAGGCGTTCCGGCGGCGGATGCCCTCGGTGATGGCGCTTGCCAAGGCCATCGCGATGGCCGAGCTCGAGATCGACGGCCTCTACCGCGAGTCGCGGCACGACGCGCTCTTCGAGCAGTTCGGCGCCAACGGGCTCGACCCGCAGGAGCTGGCCGCCTTCCCCGACTACCTGGTTTGCATCAGGGCCGGTCAGCTGGAGGCCGGCGAGCACGCGCGGCTCATGGAGATCCTGTCCTCGGGCCTGCCGATCAAGGTCCTGCTGCAGATCGACGACATCCTCGAGGAGTCGCCGGACGGCCAGGGCGCGCTCACCGCCGGCATGCGCAACCGGCAGATTGCCAGCATGGCCATCGGCCTGAACGACGTGTACGTGCTGCAGACGGTGAGCTCGCACCTGTTCCGGTGCCGCGAGCACGTGCTCCGTGGCCTGACCTACCGCGGGCCGGCGCTCTTCAGCGTGTTCTCGGGAACGAGCGAAGGCACCTCGGGCCTGCCGCCGTACCTCGTGGCGGCCGCCGCGCTCGAGTCGCGCGCGTTCCCCGAGTTTGCGTACGACCCGTCGGCCGGCGCGAACTGGGCGGCCCGCTTCCGCCTCGACGCCAATCCGCAGCGCGACCTCGACTGGCCGCTCCACGCCTTCACCTACCAGGACGCGCAGCACCAGCGCGTGTCGTCGGAGGTGGCCTTCACGGTGATCGACTTCATCGCCGGCGATCGCCGCTACGCGAAGCACCTCGCGCGCGTGCCGAGCGAGCAGTGGAACGGCCACCTCGTCCCGGTGGACGAGGCCCTCGCGCGCGAGCGCACGCGGCTGCCCGACACGGTGCCGTGCCTGTTGATGGTCGACGAGCAAGACACGCTGCACAAGGTGATCGTGGACGAGCGGCTCGTCCGCGAGGCGCGCCGCTGCCGCGAGATGTGGCACAGCCTGCAGGAGCTGGGCGGCATCCACAACTCGCATGCCGAGGCCCTGCTCGCGCGCGAGCGGAAGGCCTGGGAGGATCGCGCGCAGGCAGGAGGCCGAGACCCACGCGCCGGCCGTGCTCGTCACCGACGCGCACGCGCCGCTGCCCGCCGCTCGCCGCGGTCGCGGCAAGCGGCCCCGCGGACGAGCCCGCGCGCTCGCCGGACGAGGCCTACATCGAGACGGCGCGCTGCTCGAGCTGCAACGAGTGCACGACGATCAACAACCGGATGTTCGCCTACAACGCGGGCAAGCAGGCGTACATCGCGGACGTCACCGCCGGCACCTACGCGCAGTTGGTGGAGGCCGCGGAGAGCTGCCAGGTGTCCGTGATCCATCCGGGCAAGCCGCGCAACCTGCAGGAGCCGGGGCTGGAAGAACTGATGAAGCGCGCGGCGGCGTTCCTGTGATGGACACGCCCGTGACGTCGGCGCCGTTCCTCGAGGCCATCTTCCTGAGCAGTCCCGATGTGGTCGTCGTGGTGGACGATCACGGGACGATCGTGTTCGCCAACGATCGCTGCACGCACCTGCTGGGCTTCGAGCCGGCCGAACTGGTCGGCAAGAGCATCGAGATGCTCGTCCCGGCGCAGTTCGCCCGCCACGCCGAGATGCGCGCCGAGTACCAGCGCAATCCGATCACCAGGCCGATGGGCAAGCGGCCGGTCCTCAGCGTGCAGCACAAGTCCGGGAACCTCGTGCCGGTTGACATTGCCTTGAGCCCCCTGCCGCCGTTCCCGGGGCACGACAAGCTCGTGCAGGCCGTCATCCGCGACGCCATGCCGCGCTGGAGCGTCCAGCAGGATCTGCTCGTGCAGAGCGTGGCCATGGACGCGGCCGCGAACGGCATCGTCATCACCGATCTCAAGGGCGTCATCGAGTGGGTCAATCCCGCCGTCACGCGGATGACCGGCTACGCGAGCGAGGAGCTGGTCGGTCGGCATACCCGCCTGCTCAAGTCCAACCACCACGACGACCGAGTTCTATCGAGGATCTCTGGGCCACCGTGCTGGCCGGCAACACCTGGTTCGGCGAGATGGCCAATCGGCGGAAGGACGGCACGATCTATTTCGAGGAGCAGCACATCGCGCCGGTCCGGGACGGCAACGGCCACCTCGCGCACTTCATCGCCATCAAGCAGGACGTGACGGCGCGCAGGCGCGCCGAGCAGGCGCTGCACGAGGCCAACGAGGAGTTGACCCGGCGACTGGCGGAGATCGGCACCCTGCATCAACAGCTGAAGCAGCAGTCGATTCGCGATCCGCTGACGAACCTGTTCAATCGCCGGTACCTGGACGAGACGCTGAAGCGCGAAGTGGTCCGCGCGAAGCGGGATGCGCTGGACCTCACCGCCATCCTGATCGACGTGGATGGGTTCAAGCAGGTCAACGACACGGCCGGTCACGCGGCCGGCGATGCCGATCCTGACGACGCTCGCGGAATTGCTCATCGCGCACGTCAGGGAGAGCGATGTGGCCTGCCGCCTGGGCGGGGACGAGTTCATCGTCCTGCTGCCCGGCGTTTCGCTGGCTGTCGGCGAGCAACGCGCCGAGGCCTCGGCGATGCGTTCGCCTGGAGGCAGGAGTCGGCGGCTGCCGGGCATGCGGCCTGCACGTTGTCGATGGGGGTCACGCACCTGCGGACCAGCGGCGAATCGGCGGACACCTTCATGCGCCGCGCCGATGACGCGCTGTATCGGGCGAAGCAGGGCGGCCGCGATCGGGTCGTGGCCATTCCCTGAGCCCGCCGCCGGCTACTTGTCCGGCGCCCACGCTGACCTTGACGGAACCGCTGCGGCTCTCGAGGTGCACGGCCGGCCCGCCGCTCCCGATGGTGCCCGCGATTCGCCCCTTCGATACGGATCCATTGACAATCACGCCTTCGGCTTTCGAGGAGCCGGATTTGCTGACGGCCTCCAGTGCGAGGCCCGCGGCCGGACGGAACGTCGCCTCGATGCTGCCCGAGCCCGTGGTGACGTGCCATGGCGCGCCTGGCGCCCCGCTGACCGACACGTGGCCGCTGCCGGTGGTCGCGTTGAGCCCCCCGGTGACGCCCCGAAGGGTGATGCCGCTCGATGACGTCTGGACATCGACGTCGCCGCCGTTCCCCGATGAACGTGGCCTCGACGCCGCCGCTCTTGGTCCGGATGCGAAGACCGGCATGGAGATCACGCGCCGTGATGCCGCTGCTGCTCGTCGTCACCGACAGCAGTCCACCGACGCCATCAACCTTCACCGAGCCCGAGCCCGTCGTCACCGTCGCGGCGCCGCCGAGGCGGGACGAGTTCGATTGCCGCGGACTGCGTGCGCACCGGACACTGCCGCGAGAAGTCCGCTCACGCTCGTGGCTCCCGACTCGCTGACGATGATCACCTGGGTATCGGGAGGCACGCGCACGTCGTAGCTCACCGTGACGGCGCGTCGCGTCGTGGCATCCGATGGCGGCGCAGGCGAATCGTGTTGGCGCTGCTTTCGATCGGAGGCTGCTCCGCCACCTTGCGCACGAGCGTCTCGGCGCGTTCGAGGGCACGTCCCAACCCACGGCCACCGTTACTTCGCCGGACACCTGCACGCGGCCGGGTTCGCCGGCAGACACCGTGATCCTGCCCCGATCCGTGGACACGTCCAGGATCGCCACGCCGCTTACGTCGAACGCCCGCTCGAACGGAACCCTCTGCGCCGCGACCGGGGCCGCCGCTCGCGAGAACGCCCGCCATGACCAACCCACACGCTTGCACGCCACATATTCATACCTCGCCTGCTCCAGTCTGACGCACTCCCGTCTCCCCGGACTGTCTGCTATTGAACAAAGCGTTCCCGCCAGGCTTCGCGCGCGGTCTCGCTGATAAGATGCTTCCCAACGCCATGGGCGCTCACGAGCCGGCCTTCCTGCACCAGTTCCCGCTCTTCAGCGAGTTGTCGCCCGAGGCCTGCGTCCACCTCGAAGCGCCGCATGCGCCGCCGCGACTTCGTGCCCCAGGCGCTGATCGTCCGGGAAGGCAGCTCGGAGGATTCGGCGTTCTTCATCCTGTCGGGCCGGGTCGCGGTCCGGCGGCGCGATCCGGACTCGGGCGTCGATTTCGTCCTCGCCGAGCTCGGCCGAGGGTCAGATGTTCGGCGAGATGGCCCTGCTCACGGGCAAGCCGCGCGCCGCGTCGGTCGCTGGCGCTCGAGGCCACCGAGTGCGCCGTGCTCGAGCAGCCCGAGTTCGAGCGCATGCTCGCCGCGCATCCGGCGCTGGCCACCTCGATGATGCGCGTGCTCGCCGAACGCCTCGTCCAGGCCAACCAGCCACGTCGGCGTCGACTTCGTCAACCTCGCCAAGATCAAGATCGACCCGCGCGTCGTCTCGCTGCTGCCGCAGGCCCTCATCACCGCCCACCGCGTCGTGCCGATCGCCTTCTGCAACAACCGGCTGACGCTCGCCATGACGAACCCGAACAACGTCATGGCGCTGGACGACGTCCGGCGCGCGATCAAGGGCGTGATGATCGAGCCCGCCGTCGTGTCCGAAGACGACTTCCGCCACTTCATGGCGGCCACCTATCCGCAGCTCGTCGCCAAGTCCGAGGTGACGCCGCCGCGCCCGGCGCCGGGCGCCGCGCCGCGGCCGCCGGGGGCCGCGCGGCACGTGGAAGCGTCGACGGTGGACCTGCTGCAGGCGGACCTGATGCGGGAGTTGCAGCTGGAAGCCGACACCGGCGACGTGGCGGCCGAGACCAAGCAGGACCTGATGAGCGCGTCGGAGGACGCGCCGATCATCCGCCTGGTGAACTCGATCCTCGGCCTCGCCATCAAGCAGGGCGCCAGCGACATCCACGTCGAGCCCATGGAGAGCGACGTCACCGTCCGCTTCCGGATCGACGGCGTGCTCCAGGTGGTCCAGAAGCTCCCCAAGCGCGTGCAGCTCGGCGTGATCTCGCGCTTCAAGATCCTGAGCAAGCTCGACATCGCCGAGAAGCGGCTGCCGCAGGACGGCCGCATCAGCGTGACGATGGAGGGCAAGCCGATCGACTTCCGCGTCTCGACGGTGCCGGGCAAGTGGGGCGAGAAGGTCTGCATGCGCCTCCTCGACAAGTCCAACACGGCGCTCGGGCTCGACGCTCTCATCACGCACGCGCCGGTGCTGGCCCTCGTCCGGGACATGATTCGCCAGCCCTACGGCATCATCTACGTCACCGGGCCCACGGGCTCGGGCAAGACGACGACGCTCTATTCCGCGCTGGCGGAGATCAACGACCCCGGCGTCAACATCTCCACCGCGGAGGATCCGATCGAGTACGACCTCCCCGGCGTGACGCAGATCCAGGTGGCGAGCGACATCGGCCTCGACGTTCGCGGGCGTGCTCCGCGCGTTCCTCCGCCAGGACCCCGACGTGCTCCTCGTCGGCGAGACGCGCGACAAGGAGACGGCGCACACGGCGGTGGAGGCGGCGCTCACCGGGCACCTGGTGTTCACCACCCTCCACACCAACAGCGCGGCCGTGGCGTTCAGCCGGCTGCGCGAGATGGGCATCGAGCCCTTCCTCGTCTCCTCGTCCACGATCGGCGTGATCGCCCAGCGGCTCGCCCGCCGCCTGTGCCAGCAGTGCAAGGAACCCCTGCCGGCGGACGCCAACGTCGCCCGCTTCTTCGACCTGCCCGAGGGCACGACGATCTACCGCGCCGCGGGATGCGCGGCCTGCGGCGGGAAGGGCGTCAAGGGGCGCATCGGGATCTACGAGGTCTTGCGGATGAATGCGCGGCTGCGATCCATGGTCGGCGCCGGCGCGCGGGCCGAGGACATCCACGCGGCGGCGCTCGAGAACGGCATGATCGACCTGCGGCGCTATGCCGCCCTCCTGCTCACCGAAGGCCTCGCCTCCGTCGAGGACGTGATGAGCGTCGTCAGCGTCGAGGCCTGAACCGGGAACTCACATGGATACCTACACGCTTGGTGAACAGCGCGTCGACTGGGTCTTCGCGCACATGCCCGTCATGCAGCGGATCCGCGCGGACTACGCGCGCGAGCAGCCCTTCAAGGGCCTGACGATCGCGATCTGCCTGCACCTGGAGCCGAAGACCGCCAACCTCGGGCTCACCATCAAGGCGGGCGGCGCCACGGTGGTGATGTGCCCGAGCAACCCGCTCTCCACCCAGGACTCGTGCGTCACCTACCTGCAGCGGCACCTCACCTGCTTCGGGAAGCGCGGCGAGGATCCCGCGTCCTACCACCGCCACTTCCACGAGACGCTCGACCACAAGCCGGACCTCATCATCGACGATGGGGCGCAGTTGCTGTCGGTGCTGCACAAGGAGCGGCCGGAGCAGCTGGGGAGCATCATCGGGCTCTCGGAGGAGACGACCGGCGGCGTCAGTATCATCAAGGCGATCGAGCGTAACCAGGGCCTGCGCTTCCCCTGCATCGGCGTGAACACGGCGCTGATGAAGCACCTCTTCGACAACCGGTACGGGACGGGCCAGAGCACCATCGAAGGCCTGCTGGCGGCCACCAACCTGACCATTTGCGGGAAGGTGGTGACCATCGCCGGCTACGGCTGGGTGGGCAAGGGCGTGGCGATGCGGTTGCGCGGCCTCGGCGCCGAGGTCATCGTCACCGAGGTGGATGCGACCAAGGCGCTCGACGCGCGGATGGAAGGCTTCCGCGTGATGCGCATGATCGACGCGGTGAAGGTGTCGGACTTCGTCATCACCACCACCGGCGGGCTCAACGTGGTGGACGAGGCGCACTTCGCCGTGATGAAGGACCAGTGCATCCTCTCGAACGTCGGCCACTTCAACCGCGAGATCAACATCCCGGCGCTCCGCGCCGCCGCGAAGACGGCGCGCGTCGTCCGGCCGGACGTCGAGGAGTTCACGCTCGAGGGCGGGCGGCGCATCTACCTCCTCGCCAACGGCGAGCTGGTGAACATCGCGGTGGGCCAGGGGCATCCGGCGGAGATCATGGACATGACCTTCGCGCTTGCAGTCGCTGGCGCCCAAGTACCTCCTCGAACACAGGGATACGCTGGAGCCGCGGTTCTACACCGTGCCGGAGGCGCTCGACGAGCAGGTGGCGCGGATGAAGCTCGACACGCTCGGCATCGAGATCGACGCGCGGTCCGACGAGCAGAGGAAGTACGACGACTTCTACTGAGCCGCCGGCGCTCGTCATCGACGCCCCGCCTGAGTTGGCGGCCGCGCGCGCCAGGCTCAACTCGTACGACCTCGCGCCTCTCTCGGGGATCGTGCGGCTTGTCGGTCTCGACGCGCCGGGGCCGCCGATTCGCGTGGTGCTGGCCGCCGAGAACAGCGACGTGGCGCGCGAGATTTCACCGGATGTCGCCGGCTTCGCCATCGGCGAGGCGAGCCTCATCGTCCTGTTTCCCTCGCGCTCCCCTGTTTACCCCCACGACACGCTGGAGGACGTCCTTCGGCATGAGGTCGCGCACGTGCTCGATCAGCCGCGCGGCGGGTGGCCGGCCGGTGCCGCGCTGGTTTCATGAAGGCTTCGCGATGGTCGTGGAGCGCCCATGGGATCTGGAAGACCGATCGCGCCTGGCCGCCGAACTCATCTTCGGCCCGAAGCTCACGCTGAACCAGATCGACGCGCTCTTCGCGGGAGATTCGGCTTCGCAATCCCGAGGCTACTCGTTGTCCGCCGCGGTGGTGCGGGACCTGATGACGGCGCACGGCGAGGCGGCGCCGGCCACTATCCTTCATCGATTGAAGGACGGCCGATCGTTCGACGAGGCCGTCGCCACGGTCGCGGCGCGATCGGTCCGCGTGGTGGAGGCCGAGTTCTGGGAGCGGCAGCGGACGTGGACGCTCGTGGATTCCGCTGGTCACCTCCACCTCGGTGGTGTGGCTCGGCGTGATGGCCCTGGCCGTGTTTGCGGTGCGACGAAGACGCCAGCGGTCGGCGGAGCTCAGGCGGCAGTGGGCGGCGGCGGAGGTTCCCGGCGTGACGGCAGATGCTGAACGACCGACTGATTACCCGACCAATTCCACCAGGTCTGAGTAACGCACCAGCAGTCGATCCGCCGTGAGCAACCGCGCCGGCTCGTGGATGGCCTGCGCGATGAGCAGCCGGTCGAACGGGTCGCGATGGTGGAGGGGCAGCTTGCCCACGCCAGCGGCGTGCGCGGACGTCACCGGCAGTTCGGTGAACCCCATGCGGACGGCCGCGGCGGCGATCGCGGCGGGCGGCACCTTGAGCTTCAGGCGGCCGATCTGGACCTTGATAGCCAGCTCCCACGTGCTGGCCGCCGAGAAGAGCACCTCGTTGTCCGGGGACTCGAGCTGGTCGCGGCAGGACGCGGGCAGCCGGTCCGGCTGCGCCGCGGCCCAGAGCAACACGTGCGTGTCAACGAGCAGCCGCATCTGCCTCACCCTCGAACGCGGCCACCACGTCGTCCGGGAGCGGCGCGTCGAAGTTCCGCGGCACCACGAGCTTGCCGGCGAGCACGCCGAGCTTGCGCCGCCGCGCCGGCGCCTGCATCGACACGAGCCGCGCGACGGGCTTCCCCGCCCGCGCAATCACGATCTCGGCCGCCCTCGCCGGCCTCTTCGACCAGGCGGGAGAAGTGGGTCTTGGCTTCATGGATGTTCACGGTCCGCATGACTGGGCCTCGGCTGAAGTGGACTAGACTTAGTCTAGTCGATTCAGTAAGCCCGGACAATCCCCCAGTCACGCGCTCACCGCCGTCCCAAGCAGATCGGCGGCTCCGGCTGCGGGTCCGGCGGCAGCAGGTCCGCGAACTGCAGGTCGCGCTTGTCCAACCGGTACGCCTCGCCGGGGACGATGTGATCGCGGATGAGGGTGAGCGCGCTGATGGACGCCTCCCGCTCGTCGATCATGTTCTCGAGGAGGTGATCAGGCAGGCACGGATTGTCGTCCGTCTGGTCCTTCGGATCCATGGCCAGGTTCTCGCGATACCGCGCCACCGCCCTCTCGTGAGCCGCGATCCGCTCCTCCACCATTTCCCGCAACGCATCGCCCTGCATCGTCAGCTTCAGTCCGTCAATCATCGCGCACCACCTTTCGTGACGACGATGGCATCGTCTGGGTGCAGGAACAATGGGCAAGATCTGCGACCACCATGTCGCCGAGGCGCCAGCAATATTTGCCGCGCTGATCAACGGCTTCGTACGCAGCATCTGCGACGCACGCACGGGCGAACCGCAAGATCGTTCGGTATTCCGCCCTATTTGAGTTGGCCTGCCGTTAGCAGGTTCCACCTCCGCCAAAGGCTACGGCGGACAAGTCTTTGAGGAGGACGATGCTACCCTTCGACTGTCGCTCAGGGTGAACGATGGCGACCAATTGGACTCTCGAGATGCAGGAACAGTTTCAGAAGCTGCAACGGGAGCTGACGCAGGTCATCGTCAGTCAGGCCGAGAAGACCAGGACGCTGGTGGTCGAGACGGTCGATGAGCGACTTGGCGCAGCCGAGACGCGTCTGGGTGAACTCGCGAAGGTGCACGCGGAGGGTCTCCGCGAGGTCGTGGGGACGACTGCCGAGAACTACGGTGGCGTGCTCGACGGCATCCAGTGCGAGTTGCGCGACTTCCGTGAGGAATGGCGTAAGAAGGCCGAGGACACCGACGCGGTCCTCGCGAACCACGGCGCGCGCATCGTCGTCCTCGAGGGGGTCACCGGCGTGTCCAGGAACTAGCTACCCTTTCACGCGACACCCCTGTTCAGCCCTTCCGCCCCCGCACCTTCGCACCTTCGCACCTTCGCACCCTCGCACCTCGAATCTTGAGGCGCAATTCCTGCCGCATGAATCGACGCCTGCGTGCGCAATATCTGCGGCACTCGGACGTGCGAACCGCAAGATCGTTCGGCATTCCGCCCTATTTGAGTTGGCCTGTCGTTAGCAGGTTCTCTGCGCGGAGGACGATGCTACTATGCCGACCAACGATCACATGCGCGAGCGGCTTGAGCGGGTGGAGAAGACGGTTGATAGCCTCGTAACCCGGGTGGGTTCGGCGGCCCTTGCGACGAAGGATGACCTCAACGCTTTCGCAACAAAGGACGATCCAAGCCTTCGCAACAAAGGACGACCTCAAGGCCTTCGCAACAAAGGACGACCTCAAGGCTTTCGCGACGAGGGATGACCTCAAGCCCTTCGCGACAAAGGACGACCTGAAAGCCTTCGCGACAAGGCAAGAACTCACCGAGGGGTTCGACCGGCTGAGCGAGCGGATGTACGGCGTCGAGGAACGGCTGGACGCGACGAACGCGCGGATCGACGTCATGCGGGACGAGTTGCGAGGCGACATCAAGCTCGCGATGGAGCGCATCGAGAGCCTGGGTGAGTTGATCGAGCGGAAGGTCTCGGAGGGCCAGAACGAGCGCGCGACCGACCGGCAGTTGCTCTTCGCGTTGGTGAAGGACCACAACCGGCGACTTCGCGCGTTGGAGCGGCTGGAGCTTCGCCGGCGCGCCCAGGCCGCGCCGCACTAGGGGCGGCGACATTGCTGGAGTCCGGGCGCGGGACCTTCACCCCGGCCTCGCCAGCCCTTCTCCTTTCGACAGCTCACGAATTCTCCTCGCCAGAAGTCTCCAGCGTGCGTCCTTCCTGAGGGCCTTCAGGTCGGCGTCCTTCTGAAGGTGGGCGAGGTCCCGGAATCCCCGCGCCACGGCCTTCTCGAGTTGCTCGAATGCCGCTCCGCGCTTCCCGTCAAGTGCCGAGAGGCATGCGAGGTCGTAGTGGGCCCAGGTATATTTTGGGTCGAGGCGAAGTACTTGCAGGAAGCACGACCGTGCCTTCTTCCGTTGCCCCAGCCGGGCAAGCGTCACTCCCAAGTCGTACCATGCGTCGACGCAGCGCGGATTCAGCTTGGTCGCGCGCAGAAGGAGCGGTGCCGCCTCGGTCTCGCGCCGCAAGTCCATCATCGTCCGACCGGCGGCATGAATGATGTCTTCAGAGTCCGGCGCCAGCAGCGCAGCGGCCTGCAAAAGGGCGATTGCATCTGCCGGCCGTTTCGCTCGTGAGCGGAGGCGGCCAATGTTGTAGAGGACGTTAACGGCCAGACCGACGGCGGGCTCCAATGTGTGAGCCGCCACGTCCGGACGGCCAAGGGCGTCTTCGGCCAACGCCTTGTTGGTCAGCGCCATCAGCCCGAGGTTGGAAGAGGCGCGCCGCAGCCCAGGATCTCGAGAGACAATCCATTCGAACTGCTTCCGTGCGTCTCCGTGGTGCCCCAGGTGGAATAGCGCGAGGCCAAGGTCATATCGAAACAGTGCGACGTCCGGCGCCAGCTCGATCGCCTTCTGCAGAGTGGCCAAGGCCTCTTCGTGCTGCCCCAGGGCGAGCAGGACGTCGCCGAGGTTGTACCAAGCCAGTGCCGAGTCAGGCTGGACCCTGCACGCGCCCTGCAGTTCTCCTCCCACGGAGGCACACATGGACGATGGTAGACTCGGCGATGAGATGACGCTCACGGCCTTGGCGCAGCAGCTCGCGGAGTTCCGGGTGGAGATGCGGTCGGGACTCAAGGCGCTCGACGCAAAGTTGGACGAGAAGGTGGGCGGGCTCGACGGTAAGGTGGACGGGCTCGACGGTAAAATCAATCGACTCGCGGAACAGATGAAAATGGAGTTCGAGGAGACCCGGCGGGTCATCAACCTTGGCTTCGAGAACACCCAGATGCTGGACGAGAAGATCGATCGGCGATTCGACGAGACCGACCGCGCCCACCGCGATCAGCGGACGCTCCTCGAGGCCGCGGTGAAGGACCTTCACCGCACTTCCTCCGCCAACTCCCTGTAGCGACACAGCCCATTCGCCAGCTGCATCTGCCTCGGCGTCCGGCACTCCGGCTCGAACAGGCGCGGCGACGCCACGAGGAACACCGCGCACCGGGCGCGCGAGGTGGCCACGTTCAGCCGGTTCAGGCTGTAGAGAAACTCCATCCCTCGCGGCGCATCCTCTGGCCGGGACGTCGTCATCGAGTAGATCACCGCGGCGCACGTCTGCCCCTGGAACTTGTCCACGGTGCCGACCTGCACGCCACGCAGCCCGGATTCCGCGTCGCGGCCAGCCGCTCGGCGATTCGATTCACCTGCGCATTGAACGGCGCCACCACGCGAACATCCTCCGGGGCGATGGGTCCGGCTTCGCCCTTCTCGTTGACCCACGTCGAGCCCGGCGCGAGCAGCCGCTCGACGAGACCCGCGACCACTTCGACCTCTTCGTCGGACGCGCTCTGGTTGCCGTCGTGCTCCACCGGCACCAGCCAGAGCCGCGAGCCGTCGAGACCAGGCACGCGGAGTTCCTGGCACTCGAGGCCCGCTGTGGCCGAGAGCTGACGTTCGTAGAACAGCTCCGACGTGAACGCGCACAGCGCGGGTGACAGGCGATAGGTCTCCGCCAGGAAGATCCCGCGGCTCCGGCGGCATCACCTTGTGGCCGCCCAGGACGTGCTCCAGCGCCGAGACGCCCACGCCTTCCGGATGGCTCGCCTTCTCCGGCTGCTCCAGCTGCTGCGGGTCGCCGAGCAACACCACGCTCTTCGCCGCCTGAGAAACGGCAAGGACGTTGGCCAGCGACATCTGCCCTGCCTCGTCGACGAAAAGGACGTCGACCGACGCCGCGTGAACTCCGCGCGCGCCCACATGAAGGAGGTGCCGCCGAAGACATTCACTTCGCGGCTGCTGATGGCCTGGTGCGCGGCCTCGTTGGTGAAGTACTCCGTGATCCCATCGGGCGTCTCGGTGTCTTCACCGGGCTTGGCGCCCACGTTCACCGGCTGGCCGGTCTGCGCGGCTCGCCGCAGCAGTTCCTGAAGAAGGTTGTGAATGACCTTGTGGCTCGTGGCGGTCACGCCCACCGTTTTCCCCGCGCGCACGAGCTCGAGAATCATCCATGCCCCCACGAACGTCTTCCCCGAGCCGGGAGGCCCCTGGATGGACAGCACCGTGCGATCGAGCGTGGTGACGATTCGAACGGCGCGTTGCTGTTCGGTTTCTCCAGGTCCTTGAGCGAAGGCCGAGCCTGAGAGCCGCGGCGGACGACCGTAGAGCAACTCCGCGCCGCATTCGTTCGTGCCGGCGAGGACGCGGCCGGCGAGTCGAATCACGGACTCCTGCTGGCCGTCGTTGCCGAACAGGTCGAAGGCAAAGGCCGCCGTTGGATGTGGCAGTCCAGACACCTTTGGACCGCGCTTGATGTCGAGTGTTCGCGCGACACGGTCGTGCGCCTCGACGGAGCCGAACACCTGGCCGTCCTGGCGCTTCAGCGTGCCCTTGAGATCGATGTCCTGCGGCGGGTAGGCGTAGCGATCGACGACCGAGCCGGTGGGCTTCCCGCTCGTCTTGTGCATGGTCTCCTCAACACGCTTCGACGAACGTCAAGCCGGCCACGGCCTTGCGTTCGTCGAGCAGGTCCTCTTCGGGCAGGTCTCGCAGCCGGAAGTATTCCCAGGCGCTGGCGTTGAACTCGCGGCGGTGCCAGTCCACGAGGTACGCGAGCAACCACCTGGGATGTTCGGGATGCGCAGGATCGCTCGCCTCCGTGGGGATGGCCGCGAGGAGCCGCGCCCGCATCTCTACGGCCCGCTGCTGCACGGCCGGGACGGGCTTCTCGGCTTCCGTGGTCTGTGTCCGCCGGCCGCGGCACGTCCGTCCCTTGGCCTTCCCAAGCGAGGCGGAGCCCTTCGAGCCAATCACGAAGCCCCTCGGTTGAGCGGCAGTCGTCTTCGTTGTAGCCCTGCACGGCTTCGCGGATCTCGTCGCTGATCGCATCCGGCGCCTGCGACTCGAGGGCAAGCTCCACGGCCATCAACGGTTCGCGGACGTTGGGGAGGTTCACCTTCCGGGTATAGCCGTAGTACTGCTCGAGCTTCTTGATCGAGTAGCTCTCCACCCCCGCGCGCACCGATTGGGTGACGATCGGGTAGAGGTCCACGAACCGCTCGGCGCGCAGCAGCCGATCGAGCTCCTCGCCGCGCGTGACGTACCGGCCCACCAGCTTCTTGAACGCGGTGACCTCGTAGTGGTTGAAGTGGTAGACGTGCATGGCGGGGTCCGCTTCCCACGCCGCCAGGATGCGGTCCATCACCGCCTCGAACGCGGCCTTCTCGTGCGCGTCATCCACGGCCCAGATGCCTGTGTATCCACTCGCATCGTATGCGCCAAAGAGATACTCGCGCCCTCCCTCCCGCGCGAACATGGCCCCTTCGAGATCAAGAAAGAGATCGCCGGCCGCAGGCTCCGGCAGCCGTGCCAACCCGAGTCCTTCCTTCACCGCCAGCTTCTCGAAGACGGGATGCTGCTCCGTCCGCTGCTGGTGCTGCACCCTGGCCTGGCCGCCGATGCGGTTGTAGGTCTCGCCGGACCCGCGTGACGGCTTGAACGTGACGGGCACGGGCATCGCCGCCGCGACCGCCAGCGTGGGAATGCCGCGGGCGGTCAGTTCCACGCGGTGCGACCGGCCGCAGTTGGCGATGTACGAGAGGTGATCGTCCTTCCGCCGGCGCGCTTCGCATCGCGGCTGCCACGCGCACAACTCGCAGGCGTCCACGGGCTCCGGGTAGCGGTTGGCGAGGATCGCGTCGTGGCCCATGGCGAGCTCGTCGTTGAGCGCGCGCAACACCATCCGGTAATAGGCCCCGTAGTCGGCCACGCGGTAGTTCTCGTGGGCGACGGGCGTGACCACCTGGAAGCTCTCCGGCGCCACGCCCTGCATCCCCTCCAGCATCGCGGAGTAGGCGGAGAGCTGCAGGATGGTCCCGCCCTTCGTCTCGCGCGCCAGCTTGGTGTCTTGCGCCTCGTAGGACCACGCGCCCAACCGGCTGGGCCGCTCCACGCGGCGCAGCACGTCCGCATAGCCGGCGATGCCGTCTCCCTCGACGCGGCCCTGGACGATGACGTCCACTCCATCCGCCATGGCGGCAAGCGTGATACGGCTGGACTCGCCCGGCGGTGTCTCCTTCTCCGGCCTGGCATCGGCGATGCGAAGTCCCTGGGCGCGAAGCGCGTCCACATACCTCCGCTCATGCTCTTCGCCGTGCTTCCGCAGGATGGCCGCGTACGGGTTGTTGACGTCCGGCCGGTCGAGGGCCTTTCGAGCCCGCGCGAGATCGAGGCCGGCCTTGTGGCGGCAGCTAAGGAAGCTGGAAAGGTCGGACGGGGAGAGGATGACGCTGCCGGCGATGAGGTGCATCGGACAACGGTAGTCTACTGGCGGATTCCGCCAGGCCTTCTTCACCGCCGCTGACGCGCGCTCGCGAGTCCAGCCAGCCGGCAATCGCCTCGAAGGCCCGCTCCCCGGCCGACGAACGAAGCACGTCGTGCGCCACCACGTCGAATCCGTACACGCCGACGCGCGTCGGCCCAAACGTGTTGGCCCGGCGCGCAAACGCCTCGGCGGCCTCGCGGCTCGTGATGCCATCGCGGCCGGGAAGCACCACGAAGCCGTCGTAGGGAACCACGGCTCCCCGCGCCGATGACCGGGCCATCAGGCTTTCGATCGAGCTGGCGTAGCGGGTGGGCAGGCGATGCGGAATCAGGGGATCGCTCCCGAAGAGCTCCAATTCCTCCGGCAGGTCGCTCAACCACTTGTCGCCCCAGCTGGTGTCGACGCCGACATTCAGGTCGAGCAGCCGCTTGAAGGCCGACCGCACCGGAGATACCGGGGCCCGGCGCAGGGCCCAGATCCCGTTGACCGCCAGCTGCATCAGCGGGGAGTCGGGGTTCCCCTGCGGCGCAAACGCCGGCGCGATCAGCACCACGCCCGCGAGCGCGTCGCGGTCGCGCACGTCCATGCGCCACGCCGTTTCGTGCGCCAGCAGGCCACCCATGCTGTGACCCGCCAGGAACAGCGGCACGCGCCGGTCATCTTCCGCAACCTCGTGCAGGCGCCGGAGCACCGTGTGGATCTGCGAGAGATGCTCGGTGATGTCAGTGCGTTCCAGCCGCGCGTACTGCCTGGCGGCGAACGCCTGTCGCGCCCGCGTGTCCCACGCGTCTTCGCGTGCCAGCCACCGAAGAACATCGGCCGACGCCTCGGCCCTCGCGTAGTTCTCGTACAGCGGCCACGCCTGCGCCCAGTCGCTCGCATGACCGCCGTGACCGGCCAGCTCGAGGAGCACCGTCCGGTATCCGCGCGAGGCCAGGCGCCGTGCGGTCCGAAGGTGACGACCGGGATGGTCGCCCAGGCCGTGAATCATCAGCACGTTGGCGATCGGCGGTCGCTGAGGCGACCGGACGACGATTACGCATTCGCCGGCCAGGCTGAAGAAAGTGGACCGGATGCCCTTGCCGTCTTCTGCGACGGCCAGGGTTTCTGTGTCGGTGGTGGCTGCGGGAGCGGTCACGGTGGATGGCATGCCATCAGGTCCGGGTGATTGAGTGTCCGAAGAGTTAGGACGCACGATTGGCGGAAGGGGGTCCGACGGGCTGCCATGCCGGCGGGAGACCGGGAATGGACGTGGTTGCGGGCGAGGACGTAGAAGGGTGGCGCGCCCGGCAGGGATCGAACCTGCGACCCCCGGCTTAGAAGGCCGGTGCTCTATCCAACTGAGCTACGGGCGCGTCGGAGTAATGGTAACAGTTGAGACTCTCGGGAGCGGAATCTTGTCGGGAGGGGACGCTTGTCGGGAGGGGATCCTTGTCGGGATGCGATGCTCGTCGGGAGGTGCCCCCGACAAGCATCGCTTCCCGGCCAGCTCCCCTTACGGCAGGAACGCGTTGACGAAGTCCAGGACGTTCTGCCGATCCATGCGGAACACGCCGCCCGTGCCCGCACAGTTCCCGTTGATCCCGAAGGACGTCACGGCCGCCACGATCTTCGTCTCCGTCGGGCCCGAACCGTAGAAGTTCGGCCCGCCAGAATCGCCGAAGCACGTGCCGCCCGTGTTGGCGTTGTTCGAGAGCAACATCGAGAAGTCGCCGGTGAAGCCTGGGACGTTGATCTGCAGCAGCTTGGGCGTGGCCACGTAGCGCGTCTTGGTGTTGTGCGCGAGGAACATGGCCTGGGTCGGGTAGCTCTCCTGGAGGCCGTACCCCACCGCCGTGAAGGTCACGTCCTTCAGGCCGCGACTGGTCTTCAAGGCATCCCACTGATTCGCGCTCGGGAGCACGCCGTACTCGCTCGCCGGCAACACCACGCCGGGCTCTTCCAGGATCACGACGCCGACGTCGTGAAGCACGAATGAGGCGGTTGGGTACAGCGGGTGCGCCTGCCACGACACAGCCTCGACGCTGGCGCCGCCGCCGAGCGGGTAGTGGTTGGTGCTGCCGATGCCGGCCTGCACGTCCGACTCGGTGAATACCCGCATGCCGCTGAACTCCCCGGGCGCTCCGGCGCAATGCCCGGCCGTCAGGAGCACCGTCGGGGAGAGCAGCGTCCCGCTGCAGCGGAAGGCCGGGTGGCCGGCCACTTCCATCAGCAGCAAGACGACGGCCGGGTGGCCGTTGCCGTCCAGCTTCCCGTCCGTCACGGCCGACACACGAGTGAAGTTCGCGACGAACACGGTCGCCGCGGCGAGCACGATCAGGAGCGAGCGTCGCATGGATTTCCCCCTTGGGTACATGAAGGGTTGCCGACAGGAAATGCGGATCGGCGGGATCTTACACCCGGGGCGGGAGGGCCGGCGGGAGCCGAACGGGATGGTGTGCAACGCGGGTCCGGCTGAAGCCGGACGCCACGGCTAGCCGCGGACGGGCGCGTCGGCGAGGTGGGGCTTCAGCAGGCCCTCGATCTCGTCCAGCGCCCGGACGATCGCCGCGCTGACCTTCTCCCGCTCTTCCGGCGTGAGGGCGGTCAGCACGCTGTGCGCCTCCGTGGTGCGGCTGCGCAGGCCGAGCGTAAGGTGAAAAGTGCGCGTGTCGTCCAGGAAGCGTTCGCGCCCGATTTCCATAGCAGGCTAGTGTACAGGTCGAAAATAGATCGGGTCTATTTTTCTTTTCTGGTCACACCGAAAAATAGACCCGATCTATTCTCGCAACTCCAGCGTCACGTGCGGCGCCTCGTCCTTCATGTCCACGAGGACCCGCGAGCCGTCCTTGACGTCGCCAAAGAGCAGCAATTCCGACAGCGGCTTCTTGATCGTCTTCTCGACCAGCCGCGCCATCGGCCGCGCGCCGAAGGCGCGGTCGAAGCCCTTCTCCGCCAGCCAGGCTCCGGGCCGCCGGCGTCAGCGTGATCTCGATGTGGCGTCCGGCGACGAGCGCGCGCAGCTCGTCCACGTGCTTGTCCACCACGCGCTCGATCTCCGGCGCGCCGAGCGGCAGGAAGTGAATCGTGGCGTCGAGGCGGTTGCGGAACTCCGGCGCGAACATCTTCTCCAGCACGCCGGCCGCCTTGCTGCCCTGCCCCGAGTCGCCGAAGCCCATCTTGCGCGCCGTGAGATCGCGCGCGCCCGCGTTGGTCGTCATGATCAGGATCACGTGGCGGAAGTCCGCCTGCCGCCCATGCGTGTCGGTGAGCGTGGCGTGGTCCATCACCTGCAGCAGGATCGAGAAGAGATCCGGGTGCGCCTTCTCGATCTCGTCGAGCAGCAGCACCGCGTGCGGCGCCTTGCGGATCGCGTCGATCAGCAGGCCGCCCTCCTCGTAGCCCACGTAGCCCGGCGGCGCGCCGATCAGGCGCGACACCGCGTGCTTCTCCATGTACTCGGACATGTCGAAGCGCAGGAACTCCACCTTGCAGCACGCGCGCGAGCTGGCGCGCGAGCTCCGTCTTGCCCACGCCCGTGGGCCCGGCGAAGAGGAAGTTGCCCATCGGCTTGTCGGGCGCGCGCAGGCCCGAGCGCGACAGCTTGATCGCCGACGAGACCTCGTCGATCGCCGCGTCCTGCCCGAAGATCACGCCCTTCAGTTCCGTCTCGAGGTTCTTGAGCGCGGCCTTGTCGTCGGTGGACACGGCCTGCACGGGCACGCGCGCCATCTTGGCCACGATGCGCTCGATGTCGGCGACGGTGATCCGTCGACTCCCGGCTCGCCGGCTCTCGGCACCCGGCCGTCCAGCTTCGCCGCCGCGCCCGCTTCGTCGATCACGTCGATCGCCTTGTCGGGCAGGTGCAGGTCCTTCAGGTGACGCGCGGACAGCGCCACCGCGGCCTCGATCGCCTCGTCCGAGTACTTGCACGCCGTGATGCTCCTCGTAGTGGCGCGCAGGCCCTTGAGGATCTCGATGGCCTCGGCCTCCGACGGCTCGAGCACCTCAATCTTCTGGAACCGGCGCGAGAGCGCGCGGTCCTTGTCGAACGACTGCTTCACGTCCGCGAACGTCGTCGATCCGATGCAGCGGAGCATCGCCGGACGCGAGCGCCGGCTTCAACAGGTTGCCCGCGTCCATCGTCCCGCCCGACGCCGACCCGGCGCCGATGAGCGTGTGGATTTCGTCGATGAAGAGGATGGCGTCCGGCTGCTTCTCGAGCGCGTCGAGCACCTGCTTCACGCGCTCCTCGAAGTCGCCGCGATACCGCGTGCCGGCGACGAGCGCGCCGAGGTCCAGCGCGAACACGCGAATGTCCTTGAGCGCGTCGGGCACGTTGCCCTGGTGGATGCGCAGCGCGAGGCCTTCGGCCAGCGCCGTCTTGCCCACGCCGGGCTCGCCCACGAGCAGCGGGTTGTTCTTGCGGCGGCGGCACAGCACCTGCACCATCCGCTCCAGTTCGAGCTGACGCCCGATCAGCGGATCGATCGCGCCCTTCGCGGCCTTGGCCACGAGATCCGTGGCGAACGCCTCGAGCGGGTCCTTCACGCCCGGACTCGCCGCCATCCGGCGCGCCTGGCGCGGTGGTCTCGGTCGGGTTCCCGTGCGAGATCGTGCGCAGCAGCGTGAGGCGATCGAGCCCCTGCTTGCGGAGGAAGTACGCGGCGTGGCTGTCCTCTTCCTGCAGGAGGAACACGAGCAGCGCGCCGCTCTCCACCTGCTCGGCGCTCGACGAGGCGGCGTGCACCACGGCGCGTTCGACGACGCGGTCGAAGCCGATGGTGGATTCGGGCTTGACGGCCTTGCGGCCGGGCACCGGCGTGAACGCCTTGTCGAGCACTTCTTCGAGGTCCCGGCGCAGCGCGACGAGGTCGACCTTGCACCGCGAGAGGATCTCGCGCGCCTGGGTGTCTTCGATGAGCGCGTGCAGCAGGTGCTCGAGGCTCACGAGGTCGTGGCGACGGTCGGCCGCCTCGCGGAACGCGCGGCGGATGCTCTCGAGCGTATCGGGCGCGAATGGAACAGGCGTGCGGCTCATGCCTTCGCCTCCTCAGGCTCGGCTTCGAGCGTCACGAGGAGCGGAAACTCGTGCTGCTCGGCCAGGTGGCGCGTGGCCTTGACCTTGGTCTCCGCCACGTCGCGCGTGAACGAACCGGCCACGCCGACGCCCGCCTGGTGCACGTGCATCATCACGGCAAAGGCCTGGGCGTGGGGCATGTGGAAGACGGTCTCGAGCACCCACACCACGAATTCCTGCGTGGTGAAGTCGTCGTTGTGCAGCAACACGCGCCACATGCGCGGCGTTTCTGCCTTTTCGTCGGTGTGAGACTCGGTGAGGACGCCCTCACGGACTTTCGGATCGGCCACGGATCAATTGTAGCTCTTGGGCGAAGGGCTTGGGGGCTTGGGGGCTGAGGGGCTGAGGACCG
Source organism: uncultured Acidobacteriota bacterium (assembly GCA_963839865.1). GTDB lineage: Bacteria > Acidobacteriota > Vicinamibacteria > Vicinamibacterales > UBA2999 > 12-FULL-67-14b. The sequence goes on along the minus strand of CAWIWS010000022.1, from coordinate 82,797 downwards.
TCCCTTTTTTCCACGGCGCGGCGGGCTCGCGGACCAGGCGGGCCACCTCGGCGACAAATGCCCGCCTCGGCATCGGCCGGGCGCCCAGTGACAGGAGGTGCTCGGTTTCCAGCTGGCAGTCGATGAGCGGAAATCCCCAGCGGTCCAGTTGCGCGCAAAGGTAAGCGAGTGCGATCTTCGAGCCGTCGGTGCGGCGCGAGAACATCGACTCGCCGAAGAACATGCGGCCGAGCGCCACGCCGTACACCCCGCCCGCGAGCGCCCCGCCCATCCATACCTCGATGGAGTGCGCGAAGCCCTTGTGATGCATGGCGAGATAGGCGCGCCGCATCGCGGGCACGAGCCACGTCCCCCCGCCTTCATCGCGCGGCGCGGCGCACGCATCCAGCACGTCGGCGAAGGCGGTATCGGAGGTGACCTCGAAATCCTGCCGCTTAAGGCGCCTCTTGAGCGAGCGCGACACGTGGAAGTCCCGCGGCGCGAGGACGATCCGCGGATCGGGCGACCACCAGAGGATCGGGTCGTCCTCGCTGTACCAGGGGAAGATGCCGTGCGCGTACGCGTCGACGAGCCGCCGGATCGACAGGCCGCCGCCCGCCGCGAGCAACCCGTCGGGCTCGTCGAGCGCGGTTTCGACCGGCGGGAAAGGATCGGCCGGGCCGAGGAAGGGAATGGGCAATTGTTTGATAGAATAACTTGTTGGCTGATGTGGTGGGCGTAGTTCAGTGGCAGAACGCCTGACTGTGGCTCAGGAGGTCGCGGGTTCGATACCCGTCGCCCACCCCAGATTCCAATCCTGGCTCTCCTCGCTCGAGGAGCGGCATTTCGCAAACCTGACCTTCAGTGAAGTCACGCGCGCGTTGCGTGCGTTGTCGTCGGCGTACGTCGAGCGGCGCACCACGGCCCTCGCCGAGCACCGCGCCCTCGACGGCGCGGGCAAGCGCGCCGCCTTCGCGCTGTACTACGGTCCCCTTCACTACCTGCTGACCCAGGCCATTGTCGGCAAGGTCGCTCCCGACCTGCGGTCCGGTCTCGTGCTGGATCTCGGCTGCGGCACCGGCGTGGCGGGCGCGGCGATCGCCGCCGGCACGACACCGCCCTCCCGCGTCTCGGCCAGCGACATGCACCCGTGGACGCTCGACGAGGCCCGCTTCACCTATCGCGCGTTCGATCTCCACGCGGACGTCCGCAAGGGTCACGCGGCTCGGACGCGCGTACCGCGCGACGCCTCGTGCGTGGTCGCCGCGTTTCTCGTCAACGAGTTGAAGGATGCGGAACGGGCGGAGCTGCTCGCCACGCTCAAGGACGCGGCCGCGCACGGCGTGGCGGTGCTTATCATCGAGCCCATCTCGCAGCGCGTGTCGCCGTGGTGGCCCGCGTGGGTCGAGGCGTTCACGCCCCTCGGCGGCCGCGATGATGAGTGGCGGTTCCGCGTGGAGCTGCCGCCGACGGTCAAGCGGCTCGCCAAAGCTACCGGCCTGCGGCCTGAAGTGCTGACAGCGCGGAGCCTGTTCGCCCGAGGCAAGTAGAAAATAGATCGGGTCTATTTATTTCGGGAGTCGCGCTCAGAAATAAATAGACCCGATCTATTTTCTACTTTCCGGTCAGTTGCATCCCCGACCAGAGCGCCAGCGTCCCCACCAGCACCTGCAGCAGCACGTTAGCCGCCGCGCGCTGGGGGAAGCCCTGGGTGTAGAGTTCGACGGTCTCGAACGAGAACGCCGAGAAGGTCGTGAATCCGCCCATCAATCCCGGCAGCAGCAACGCGCGCGCCTCGGGCGACAGGCCGCCGCGCGTGGTGCCCATCCCGACGATCACGCCGAACAGCAGCGAACCGAGCAGGTTGACGGTCACCGTGCCCCACGGGAACGCGGGGCTCACAAAGCGGTAGACGAGGCCGCTCGTCAGGACGCGGGCCACCGAGCCCATTGCGCCGCCCGCCGCCACCAGCAGCAGCTCACGCATTGGGCGGCAGCTCGATCTGCGGCTCAATCGGCAGCGCCAGCTCGCCACGCTCGTGCAACTCCACGGCCGCCCGCACGATCGCCGGGTCGAACGCCTTGCCTTCCAGGTCGCACACCATCTTCAACGCCTCGTCCAGCGGGAGCCCCTTGCGATACGTGCGGTCGGAGGTGAGCGCGTCGAGGAAGTCCGCCACGCCCAGCAACCGGCCGAGGAGCGGGATGTCCTCGCCCTTGAGCCCCTCGGGATATCCCGCCGCCGTCCCACCGCTCGTGGTGATACTTCACGCCGGGGAGCAGGTCGATCACGCGCTGGCTCTGGATGTTGGAGAGGATGCGGGCGCCATGAAGCGGATGCCGCTTGATCTCGATGAACTCCGAGTCCGTGAGCTTGCCGGGCTTGTTCAGGATCGCGTCGGGCACGCCAATCTTGCCGACGTCGTGCAGCAACGCCGACAGCTCCACCACCGACCGCCGGTCGCCGTCGAAACCGAGCTGCCGCGCGATGCGCATCGCAAACGCGGCGACGCGCTCCGAGTGCCGGTGCGTATAGCCGTCCTTCGCGTCGATGGTGGCCGCGATGGCCTTCATCACGTCCAGGAACAACCGCTCCATGTCGGCCATCAGCCGCGCGCGGTGCAGCGCGATGCCGGCCTGGTTCCCCACCGCCGCCAGCAGCTCGAGCTCCGCCTCGCTGAACTCGCGGGCCGTCTCGGCTGTCCACGTAGAGCACGCCCAGGATCGCGTCGGTCGTCCGCATCGGCGCGCACATCACCGACCGAATCCGCTGCTGGACGATGCTCTCGCCGCCGAGGTAGCGCTCATCGGCCAGCGCGTCGTCGGTGAAGGCGGACATGCCCGCGTTCGAGGACGTCGTTCACCACGGTGCGCGACAGCAGCACCGCGCCGGAGCCCTCGGACTCGTCCTTGGTGCGGATGGCGACCATGTGCACGTCGGTCGGCCCGCCGCCGGCCGGACCGCATCAGGATCGCCGCGCGGTCCCCGCCGCCCACCTCGAGAATCGCCGACAGGATCGAGTCGAACAGCGCCTCGACGCTGCTCGCGCGCGAGAGCAGGTCCGACACCTTGTGCAGCGTCGTGAGGTAGCGCTGCGCCGAGCTGCAGCAGCTCGCCCTGGTCCTTCTGGCGCGAGACCTGCGACAGGAACTCGAGCCGGGTCGGGTCCACCGAGCGCTGGATCAGCGTGTGGCTCTTCGTGTCCACCAGGCTGAGCGACGTGGTGGCGGTGCCGGCCCCGCCGCCGCGGTGTCGGCACCCACCAGCTCGAACACGGTGGAGCCGATGCGGACGGTGTCGCCCTTGGCGAGCTCGGCGGTGGCGATGCGCTTCTCGTTGACGAACGTGCCGTTGGCCGACTGCAGATCCGAGACCACGCACGCGGTCTCGCGGCCGTGGATGTTGCAGTGCCGGCGCGACGCCGCCTCGTCGTCCACGACCACGTCGCAGCCCTTGAGGCGGCCGATCGTGATCGTCTGCCCGGTCGAGACGGAGACCGTGCGGCCCGCCCCTTTCCCGGACCGGACGAGGAAGTCGAAACGCATGCCGCAGATCTTAACAGGGGCCGCAGATTAAACGCGGGCCGCAGATTAAAGGGCGCAGATTACGCAGATTGCAGATTACACGCAGATTTCCTTATGCTTGGGACAGGAGCGACGAGTGAGCGAGACCGACAACAGCCTGGTGGCCAAGCGCCTCCGATACATCGAGCGGCAGCGGGAGCTCCACAAGGAGCGCGTCAACGTCCCTTTCGAGGGGCGGGCGCCGGAAGGGACCGGGCCGATCAACCGGCACGGGATGCCCAAGCTGCCCACCGGCCAGCGGCAGGTGCCCAACTGGCCCGTGCTCGACCTGGGCGACCAGCCCGCCATCGACCTGGACGCCTGGCGCCTCGAGGTCGGCGGCCTCTGCGAGAACCCGTTCACGGTGACCTGGACGGAGTTCCTCGCGCTGCCGCAGGCGGAGGACGTCAGCGACTTCCACTGCGTGACCACGTGGAGCCGCATGGACAACCGGTGGAACGGCGTGCGGTTCCGCACGATCGCGGAGACTGGCGATCCCGAAGGCCGAGGCCACGCACGTGCTGTGCACCGGCTACGACCACATGCCCGGCACGCGCATTCCCTACACGACCAACCTCCCGCTCGCGCGGGCGATCGAGGAGGACGTGCTCCTCGTGCACGCGTGGGAGGGACAGCCCCTGCCCGCCGAACACGGCGGCCCGTGCCGCATGATCACGCCCAAGCTCTACGCGTGGAAGGGCACCAAGTGGATCCGCAAGATCGAATTCCTGGCCGGCAATCGCCCCGGCTTCTGGGAAGAGCGCGGCTACTCCGACACGGCGGAACCGTGGTTCGACGATCGGTATAGTTACTGAGTGTTCGCCGCCCGCGACCTGCGCCCGATGCTGGCCTCCCTCCCGGAGAGGCCCCCGTCGCTCACCGACCCGGCGCTGGTCTACGAGCCCAAGTACGACGGCATCCGCGCGATCGTCGAGGTGATCCCCGGGGAGGGGGCGCGGCATCTGGTCGCGCCTGGGCAACGAGAAGGGCGCGCAGTTCCCTGAGGTCGTCGACGCCCTCGGCGCCTGGGGCCGCACGCTCAACGGCCCGGTCGTCCTCGATGGCGAACTGGTGGCGCTCGATCCCGCGGGCCGGCCCGCCGGGTTTCCAGCGGCTGCAGAACCGCATCAACGTCAGCGTCCCCGGCTATCGCTCGAAGAAGCCGATCCTCCCTCCCGATCAACAACCCGCCGCGCTCGTCGTGTTCGATCTGCTCCGCGATGGCGAGCGACGATCTCCGGCTGAAGCCGCTCAGTGAACGACGCGCACGGCTCGAGGCGTTGTTCGCGCGCCACCCATCCACGCTCACCGCGCTTGCGCCTCACCGAGCAGGCGGCGCAGGACGGCCGCGCGCTGATGGCGCGCGCGCAGGACGAGAAGTGGGAAGGGCTGCTGGTGAAGTACGCGCGGTCGCCGTACCGCGCCGGCAAGCGCAGCCCGGAGTGGCTGAAGGTCAAACTCCAACTCCAGGACGAGTTCGTTGTCGGCGGCTGGACCGCGCCGAAGGGCGCGCGCGCGCGTTTTGGGGCGCTCATTCTGGGCATGTCCGTAGGCCGAGACTGCAGTACGGCTCGGAGGCGGGCTACAAGTCCCGCCCTACGGCTGGCGCCCTTCGCTACGTCGGCGACGTCGGGACCGGGCTTCACCGGCGATGAACTCGAGCGGCTGTGGCAGATGCTGCGGCGGCTCGAGACGCCGACCGTGTCCGTTCGAGGCGCCGCCGAAGTTGAAGGACACCGCGCACTGGGTGCGGCCGCAGCTGGTCGTGCAGGTTCGTTACACGGAGATGACGGATGAAGGACGGTTGCGGCATCCCTCGTACCTGGGGCTGCGGGATGACGTTCAGGTGCCAAGGGTGCCAGGGGCGCCAAAGGTGCCGGGGGGGGTGCCGACGGTGCCAGCGGGTGCCGAAGGTGCCAAAGGTGCGCACAGCGAGGCGCGGCGCTTCGAGCGACCTCGATGCCCTCGTCGATCAGCTCAACGAATTCGAGAAGGCGCGCAAGGGCGGGCGGCTGCGGCTGCCCGACGGCGACTGGCTCGAGGTCACGAACCTTCACAAGATTTTCTGGCCCGCGCTCAAGAAGACCAAGGGCGACCTGTTGCGACACTACGCGCGCGTGGCGCCGCTCATCCTGCCGGTCGTGAACGATCGTCCGCTGGTGATGAAGCGCCTCCCCAACGGCGTCGAGGGCGAGGCCTTCTACCAGCATCGCGCGCCCGAACCCGTGCCTTCCGGCGTCCGCATCGAGACGCTGCCGGAAGACGACGTGCCGGCGCGGCTGGTGGGGGGCTCGCTCAAGACGCTGCTCTACATGGCGCAGCTGGCGTCGATCTCGATGGACCCGTGGTTCTCGAGGATGGAGGCGCTCGACACGCCCGACCAGGTGGCGATCGATCTCGATCCGCAGCCCGGCGCGACCTTCGCGCAGATCCTCGACGTCGCGCGCTGGGTGCACGACGAACTCGAGCGGCTGCACGTGCCGTCGTTCCCGAAGACCTCCGGCTCCGAGGGCCTGCACATCTTCATCCCGCTCCCGCCCGGCACGCCGTACGAGGCCGGCATGCTCTTCTGCCAGATCGTCGCGACGATGGTCGCCGCGAAGCATCCCGAAGGTGGCCACCGTCGAGCGCACGGTGAGCAAGCGCAAGGACAAGACGATCTACGTCGACTACCTGCAGAACATCCAGGGCAAGACCCTGGCGTGCGCCTACAGCGCGCGCGCGAGCGCGTTCGCCGGCGTCTCCACGCCGCTCACGTGGAAGGAAGTGGACGGCGCACCCGCGCCGCAGGACTTCACCCTCGACACGATCGCCGCGCGCCTGAAGGACGACGGGCGACCTATGGGCCGCGCTGCGAAAAGAAAAGGGCGCCGATTTGCTCGGCGCCCTCGAAAAGCTCGTTCGCACGTAGCGCGGCGCTACGAGATCTCGTGACAGAGATCGCAATCCTGCCGGATGGCGAGCCCTTCCTTGGTGGTGTGCTCCCCGTCATGACAGCGGAAGCACCCCGGGAACTCCATGTGGCCGCGGTTGTCGGGATGGTGGCCCCAGCCCAGCTTCATCGCAGGGAACACGTTGCGGCCGTGCAGGTCCCGAAGCGCGTTGGCGCTCCGCACGATGTCGGCCTGGCGTGACGTCCAGAGCTGCGGATATCCGTCCTTGTAGAACGTCGTGAGCTTGCTGACGATCTGCTCGTTGGCCGTCGCCCGATCGGGATAGTCCACCTTGAGCGCCACGGCCGCCTCGCGGCGGATGAACGGCAGGTCCTTCGCCACGGCGCCCGCCGCCATGGCCTCGTTGATGGCGCGATCCGCCGAGCGCGCGAAGATGTGGCTCGGGCGGTTGTGGCAATCCACGCAGTCCATGCGCCGGCGCTCGCCGGCCGCCAGCTGCGCGTCGGTGACGCCGGCGGACCAGAACTCTTGCGTCTTGCCGTCGGCCCGCGGTCCACTTGACGTAGCCGATCTTCTGCCGGTTTTCATCGAGGGCCACGTATTCGACGACGTTCTGCTCGGCCACGTGCCAGTGAATGCCCGTCGGCTTGCCGGCGCCGTCGGTCCCGCCGATGCGCAGGCGCAGCGTCGTCACCGACTCGGTGTTGGCCTCGTCTTCCGCGAACTCGTGCTTGGTCTCGATCTTGTCGCCGTGGAACTTGGTGGGCCAGTGGCACTGCGCGCACGTTTCCATCGCCGGACGCAGGTTGTGCACCGGCGACTCGATCGGCCGGCTGTGCGTGTTGAACGCCACGGCCACCACCTGGCGCAGGCCCGACATCTTGGACCGGACGAACCAGCCGGCGCCGGGCCCGATGTGGCAGGCCACGCAGTTCACCTTCGAATGCGGGCCGTTCTGGTAGGCCGTGTACTCCGGCTCCATGACCTCGTGACACACGGCGCCGCAGAACTGAGGCGAGTCCATCTCCTCGACGCCCTTGTAGGCCGCCGTCGAGACGATCATCAGGTTGACGGGCGTGAGGACCACGACGGCGAACACCACCGACCGCACGCGCGCGTCGTTGAGGTCGAGGCGCGGCCAATGCCTGAGCGAGGGCGGCCGGCCGGCATGCAGCCGGCGCCGCTCGAAGTACACGCCGAGCGGGATGATCAGCAGTCCCACCACGAACAGCGACGGCAGGACGATGAAGAAGACGATCCCGATGTAGGGATTGGAGTGTGCCGTCAGCCCGACCAGGTCGCCGACGAAGAAGACCAGGAACAGCAGGACCGAAATCGTGGCCAGCAGCGCCCCGGCAATCGATGTCAGATTGCGCAGGGTCGCGACCAGGCCCGATTCGGACGGGGACTCTGCAGGTTCACTCATTCAGGACGCCTCCGACAATAAACACGAGCAGCACCAGGCCAATGATCACGGCCAGCGCGCCCAGGATGCGCCCGCCCGTCGACACCCACCTGGGCTCTTCGGGCACGCGCTTGGATTCGAGCCGCCCCTCGGCCACCAGCCGCTCGTACTCGGCGGGACGCTCTTCCTTCAGTTCTTCTTCCGTGACCTGCCCGGTGAACATCACCATGTCCATGGGGAACTTCTCGGGACGGAAGTGGCTATTGAAGAAGTGTATGGCGAAAATGAACCCGGTGGCCAGCAACGCCTCTTCACCGTGAATCATCAGCGTCACGTTGTAGATCCAGCCCGGCAGCAGGCCCGCGAAAAACTCCGGGAACCACAGCAGGATGCCCGAGCCGCCGATGATGGCCATGCCCCAGAAGACGCCCCAGTAGTCGAACTTCTCCCAGTAGGTGTAGCGGCCGAACCTCGGCCGCGGACCCCGCCCGAAGAACCACAGCACGTGCTCGTAGAGCTCGAGGATGTCGCGCGGCTGCGGGACGAGCGACGAGGGGCCCCACAGCAGGCCCTTCTCGCGGCGGACGATGAACCGCCAGGCGAGCTCCACCAGGTGCATGGCGAAGATGCCGAGCATCAGGAACGCGAAGATGCGATGCATGACGCTCGCCGTCTCCGGGCCGCCGAACAACACCGACAGGCGGTGCGCCCACGGACTGGTGGCGAACCGGAGCGGGAGGCCCGTGGCCGCGAGGCCCAGGAACGTCGTGAACATCACGATGTGCAGGAACCGCTGGTACGGCGTGAACCGGACGAGGGGCTGTGAGGCGCTCATGACTGGTGCTCCTTCTCGGCGGCCCGCCGCTGCTTGCGTGCCATGTAGGAGCGCGGGAACCACAGGATCGTATGGAGGCCGAAGAACAGGAAGATGCTGGCGAGCAGCAGCTCCATGAACTTGGTGGCCCAATAGAGCACCGGGTTGCCGTACCGGTCGTTCTTGTCGGCGTGCGGGTCGTAGGCCGCGAAGTTGTCGTTCGCGTTCGCGTGGCACTTGCGGCACGTGGCCGTGCGGTTCACGCTCGAGATGGTCGAGAGGGGGTTGCTGGCCGGCAGGATGTCGTGATCGCCGTGGCAGTCGCGGCACGTGGCCGACCGCATGAACCCGAGCGCGGTGACCTGGCCGTGGAAGGTGTCGCGGTAGGTCGAGACCTTCGTCAGGTGGCAGGTGCCGCACTCCTCGATGGCCGACAGCTGCCAGGCATCCGTCCCGGTGCGTTGAATCTGGTGCGAGGTGTGGCAGTCGGAGCACACCGCCGCGGACGTGTTGCCGAACTTCTGCTGCTGCGCGTGGACGCTCTTGGCGAAGATCGGCAGGATGCCCTCGTGGCACGTGCCGCAAGTCGCGGCCACCCGCGTGCGGTTCACCCGGCTCGCGGGATCGGTCTTCGTCCGGATGTCGTGCGCGCCGTGGCACGACGTGCAGTTGGCCGACACGAGCAGGCCGCTCTTGGCGACGCCGCGGCCGTGCACGCTGTCTTCGTAGTTGTCGGCCACCTGGCCGGCCGGGCCGGAGATCTTCTTGCCGCTGTGGCACTGCGCGCAGGTCTTCGGCAGGTTGAGCGCGTAGGTCCGCGACGCCGGATCCTTCGACGACAGGATGTCGTGCTTGCCGTGGCAATCGACGCAGTGCGCGCCCTTGCCGTTCTGCGCGGCGGCGTAGTGCACGCTCGATTCGACGACCTTCACCGTGTCGGCGTGGCACGTGGCGCACGACACCTTCTGCAGTTTCTCGACGTGCGGAAACTCCTTGGCCGTGGCGAGATCGGCGTGGCAATCCACGCACGCGAGCCCCGCGTGCGTCGACTTGCCGAACACGTCCGGGGAAACCGCGATGGAACTCCCGCTTGCGCGCGTCGCCGCCGGATCGCTGTGACACGCGAGGCAATCGTCGTTGCTGGGAGCTTGAGGAGCGGGTGCCGCGGAGGCTGCCGCGGCCACGAACAGACAACTGAGGAGAAGGATCACACGCTGCATACAGACACCGTCTGCTGCTGGGTGTGCAATACGGGTGCCGCAAGACCCCGCGGGATGCCGACGGCGCGAACGAGCCGGTTTTTGGCCTGAAAACGGAAGCGGGCCACCCCGCAAGCGCGAGGTGGCCCGACCCTTTCCATGCATGGCCGAGGCGCTGCCGGATTTTCGGCAGCGACCGCGGTTACTTCAAGGTCTGGAGATACGCGACCAGGTTGTCGATGTCCGCCGCCGGCAGCTTGGCGATGGTCTTTGGCATCGAGGGCTTCTTGGTGGACTTGTGCTTGGCCTCGGCCGCGGCCGGGTCCACGAGCCACTCCTTGATCTCAGCGGCCGTGAACTTCTTGCCGACGCCGTCGAGCACGCTGATCTTGCCGCCCTTGCCCGCCACCGAGTGGCACATCGAACACTTCTGCGCGCCGAAGAGCGCCTCGCCCTTCGCCGCATCCTGCGCGCGGGCCGCGGCCGGCGCGAGCGCCAGCATACCAACCGCCATCATTGCCATTGTCAGACGCATCGAATGTCCTCCTGATTGTTATGATCGAACCTTCCATGTATAGCACACGTCCATGACGGCACTCCGCGCGCTCGGCGGTGATCCTGTGCGGCGGCGAGTCCTCGCGCATGGGACGCGACAAGGCCACGCTCCCATTCGGCGACGAGGTCCTGCTCACGCGCGTCACGCGCCTCGTGGCCGAGGTGGCGCCCGACATCACCTGGGTCGCACGCCCCGGCCAGGCCCTGCCCGCCGCACGCGACACCTTCGTCCGGGACCGCTGTGGAAGGCCTCGGCCCCCTGGCCGCGATCGCCGCGGGACTGCACGCCGCCTCGGGCGACCTCGTGTTCGTCACCGCGTGCGACATGCCGTTCCTTCAACCCGCGGTTGATCCGGCGCCTCTTCGATCTCATCGGCGACGCCGACATCTGCGTGCCGATCGCCGACGGCTTTCCCATGACGATGTGCGCGGTGTATCGGCGGGCGGTGGCCACGGACGCCGACGCGCTGCTGGCGGAGGGCCGCCGGCGCGTGCGCGATCTGCTCGACCGCGTACGCACGAAACGGGTCGACGCGGCGGCGTTCCGCGACATCGACCCGTCCCTCGAGAGCTTTACCGGTTGCGATACGCCGGAGCGCTACGCGGCCGCGTTGCGGATGCTTCGGCGCCCCTGAAGGGGCGCCCTACGACTGTCGTAGGGCACCCCTTTACGGGGTGCCCGCTAGAACGTGACGCGCACCTCGCCGATCACCTGGCGCTTGATGATGTCGCCGAACACGTGCGACTGGATTTCCTCGTTGAGCAGGTTGATCACCTTGAGCGTGGTCGTGACCTTGTCCTTCGCGAACTTCACGCCGAAGGCGCCGTTGACCTGCGTGTAGGCCTTCGTCGGCCCGGCGTAGCGCGCGTCGAGCACGTCCTGCCAGTAGGCGTCGTCCACCCAGGAGGCCGAGAGGTTGCCCAGGTAGTGGCCCTGGCTGTAGTTGAAGCCGGCGTTGAAGCGGTTCTGCGGCGGCAGGTTCACTTCCGAGATCGTCGAAGTCGGGGTCGGGCGTCGCCTGGTACGAGTAGTTGGCGAAGACGTTCAGCGCCTGGTTGACGGCGCCGTCGACGCCGAGCTCGAAGCCCTTGTTCTTGTTGGTGCCGAGGTTGCGGTAGCTGAACTCGCTCGGCAGGCCGCCCGTGGTGCACGGCGCCGTGAGGCTCGGGCACGGCGGCGGCAGCACCTCGAGCACGCCGAGCGCGGTGGCCGGCGGCAGCGGCGCCAGCGCGGCGGTCCACCCGGGCGGCGGGTTGAGCGCGCGGTAGCGGCCGGTCTGCGTGAAGAAGATCTCGTCCTTGTTCGTCGTCCAGTAGACGGCGGCCGAGACGGTGGCCCGCTTGTTGATCACGCCGGTGTAGGCGAGCTCGTAGGACTCGATCGACTCTTCCACGAGGTCCGTGTTGCCGATCGCGTTCACGGGGAAGTTGTAGACCTTGCCGGCGAAGAGCCGGGTTGATCAGCCCGAGGTTCACCTGGTTGATGATCGTCGTCTGCGAGGTAGTTGTTGATCAGCGACGGCGAGCGGAACGCCTTGTTGTAGGAGACGCGGATGGCCTGGTCCGCCGGCGGCTTGACGATCATCGCGATGCGGGGCGAGAAGACCGGGTCGGCGATGTTGTCGTACTTGTCCACGCGCGCGCCGAGGCTGAAGCGCAGGTGATCGGTGGCGAAGATCTCGTCCTGCACGTAGCCGCCCACCTCGGTGCGGTTGTTGCCGAGCGGCGCGATCGACAGGTCGAACGCGTTGTAGCGCAGGTTGCCGCCGTAGCTGATCACGTGGCGCGTGCCGATCGTGTTGATGTTGCCGAACTCGATGTCGATACGTCTTGGTGTTGAACTTGAAGAGGATCGGGCTTGCCGTCGAGGCCGATCGGCGAGCAGGCCGAGCGCGTCACCGTCGAGGATGTTGGTGAAGAAGTTCACCTTCATCGCCTTGCGCGAGTAGCGCATCGTGCCGTAGCCGACGCCGACGCCCGGTCATGTCGAACGGGCCGATGCCGGTGTGGATGATGCCGTCGGTGCCGGAGTAGCCGCCGGCGAACGACGAGCTTGTACTGCCCTCCGGGCGCGTCGTAGTCCACGCGCGTGTCGAACTTGGGCTGCGTGGTCCCCTGGTTGGCGAAGTTGGGATACTGCGTGCCGGTGCCGTTCGGGATCGCGCCGGTCGGGCGCGCGAAGGCGATCCTGCGTGTAGCCGCCGGCCGACACCTTGTAGGCCCAGCGATCGTTCACGGCGCGCGCGTGCGTGCCGTTGACGCCGATAGAGCGAGCCGGTGCCGAGCTGCTCGCCGCCCTCGGTGTCGCGATTGAAGCCACCGAAGGTGATCGTCGGCGCTGTTGCCGTTCAGCTCGCGCGGCGTCTTCGAGATGAAATTGACGACGCCGTTCATGGCGTTGGCGCCCCACACGGCCGACGCCGGCCCGCGGATCACTTCGACCTGCTTCAGCTCGTTCGGGTTCACGGGCAGGAGGTCCCAGGCCACGAAGCCGAAGAAGTCCAGGTAGAGGCTGCGGCCGTCGAGCAGCGCCAGCGTGGAGGTGGCGAGCGTGGAGGTGGCGCCGCGCATCGTGATGTTGAAGTCGCGCGCGGAGGTCTGGGAGATGTTCACCCCGGGCACCGCCCGGAACAGCTCGGCGTAGTTGGTGGCGGGCGTAGACTCGATCACGTCCGTGGAGACCACCGTCATCGTGGCCGGGGCGTTGACCAGCTTCTCCTCGACCTTGGACGCCGTGACGACGACCTGCTCCTCGTAGATCGGCGGCTCGTCCGGCTTCTGTGGTGGCTGCGGGGGCTGTTGCGTTCCGGCCTGGGCGAATGCCGCGATGGGACAGGCGAGCGCGAACATCGACGCACATCACCAAACGACGCGCCTTCATGGGGCCTCCTGAGAATCGGGGGACGAGTCGAGCGACGGCAATTCTACACCTGGACGGTACTGCGCCCACTGTTCGAGCTTGCGGGCGTCCTCGTAGAAACGGCGGATGCCGTCGGACAACTTCTCCACGGCCATCGCGTCCTGGTTGTGCAGGAAGCGGTAGGTCTTCTCGTCGAGCGTGAGCCGCTCTCCGGCCGAGGCCCGCGCGGCCTCCGGCGTGAGGCGCGGGGTGATCTCGCCCTCGGTCTTCTGCAACGCCTCGAGCAGGTCGGGGCTGATGGTGAGCAGGTCGCAGCCGGCCAGGCCGCGTGATCTGCTCGACGCGACGGAAGCTGGCGCCCATCACCTGGGTCTTGTAGCCGAATTTCTTGTAGTAGTGATAGATGCGCGTGACCGACTGCACGCCCGGGTCCTCGTCGGCCGGGATCTCCGCGCCGCGGTCCTTGCGGTACCAGTCGTAGATGCGCCCCACGAACGGCGAGATCAGCGTGACGCCCGCCTCGGCGCACGCCACGGCCTGCGCGAAGCTGAAAAGCAGCGTGAGGTTGCAGTGGATGCCCTCGCGCTCGAGGTCCGCGGCGGCCCGGATGCCCTCCCACGTGCTGCCCACCTTGATCAGGATCCGCTCGCGCGCGATGCCCGCGCCCTCGTAGAGGCCGATCAGCTCGCGCGCCTTGGCGATGGTGCCCGCCGTGTCGAAGCTGAGGCGCGCATCCACTTCCGTCGACACCCGGCCCGGCACGATCTTCAGGATCTCGCGGCCGAAGTTGACGGCGAGCCGATCCATGAACGCTTCCGTCCGGCGCGGCTCGGGCAGGCCCAGGCGCCCCGCGTCGGCCAGGGCGGCCTCGACGAGCGGCCGGTACTGCGGCTGCTGCGACGCCTTCAGGAGGAGCGACGGATTGGTCGTGGCGTCCTGCGGCCGGAACTGCCGCATGGCCTCGATGTCGCCGGTGTCGGCGACGACGGTGGTGACCTTCTTCAGGGAGTCGAGCAACGACATAGTGGAACAGGATAGCCTGAAATCTCAGGTCCCACGGCCAACCACGAAGGACACGGAGGACACGAAGCATTTTTTGGTCCAGCGGCCTTCGTGCGTCATCGTGACCTTCGTGGTTTCGGCTATTCTGTCCATACCTTGCGCATTCTCGTGGTGGACGTCGGCGGGTCGCACGTCAAGCTGCTCGTGTCGGGTGAGACCGTCAAGCGGCAGTTCGGGTCCGGCGATGGGTTCACCCCGCAGCAGCTGGTCGCGGGCGTGAAGGCGAACACCGCAGGGATGGACCTTCGACGCCGTCACCATCGGCGTGCCGAGCCCCGTGCTGCGCGGCGCGGTGATGGAAGAGCCATGGAACCTCGGCACCGGCTGGGTGGGGTTCGATTTCGCAGCCGCGCTCGGCGCGCCCGTGCGGGTCATCAACGACGCCGCGATGCAGGCGCTCGGCAGCGACGAGGGCGGGCGCATGCTCTTCCTCGGCCTCGGCTCGGGTCTGGGCACCGCGCTGGTCGACGACCACCGCATCGTCGCGCTCGAACTGGCGCACCTGCCGTTCCGCGACAAGACCTTCGAAGACTACTGCGGCCAGAAGGGCCTCGCGGCACTTGGCGAGGAGGGCTGGCGCCAGGCCGTGCTCGAGGCCGCGAACCTTCTCCGCGCCGCCACCGCCGCCGAATATGTCGTCCTCGGCGGCGGCAACGTGCGGCTGTTCGAGGAGCTCCCGCCCGACATGCGCCGCGGGAGCAACGACAAGGCGTTCGAGGGCGGCTTCCGCGCCTGGGATGACGTGCAGGCCAGGCCTGACGGCCCGGCCCCGCATGCCGGCTTGGCCCTCCGTGTGCCGGCCAGGCATCTCCGGGAACTGTTTGCGTCGGACCCGGAGCGCGCCGCGCGCTTTTCGATCGATGTCGGCTATCTCCACGTCGACTACTCGAAGAACCTGATCACCACCGAATCGATGGACGCGCTCCGCGCCTTCGCGCGGGAGGCCGGCGTCGAGGCGCTGCGCGATCGGATGTTCGCCGGCGAGCCCATCAACGTCACCGAGCATCGCGCCGTGCATGCACGTGGCGCTGCGCAATCGATCGTCGCGCCCGATGCTGGTGGGCGGCCGCGACGTGATGCCCGACGTGCGGGCCGCGCTCGACCACGTGCGCGCCTTCTCGGAAGCGGTGCGCACCGGCGCATGGCTCGGCTACACGGGCCTCCGCATCACCGACGTCGTGAACATCGGCATCGGCGGCTCGGACCTCGGCCCCGCGATGGCGACGCAGGCCCTGGGCGCCGTACACGCACGAGGGCCCGCGCCTGCATTTCGTCTCCAACGTGGACGGCACGCACCTCGCGGAGACGCTGCGCAGGCTGCACCCGGCGACGACGCTCTTCACGGTGGCGTCGAAGACCTTCACCACGCAGGAGACGATGGCCAATGCGCGAGTCGGCGAGGGAGTGGTTCCTCGCGCGGGCGCACGACGAAGGGGCGGTGGCGAAGCACTTCGTGGCGATCTCCACCAACGAGGCCGAGGTCCGCCGCTTCGGCATCGCGCCCGAGAACATGTTCGTCTTCTGGGACTGGGTCGGCGGGCGCTATTCGCTGTGGTCGTCGATCGGCCTCCCCATCGCGCTCGCGGCCGGCTACGGCCACTTCGAGCAGCTGCTCGACGGCGCGCACGAGATGGACGAGCACTTCCGCACGGCGCCGATCGAGCGGAACCTGCCCATCACGCTCGGCCTGCTGGGCTACTGGTACACCAACGTGCTCGGCGCCGAGACGCACGCGGTGCTGCCCTACGAGCAGTACCTCCAGCGCCTGCCCGCGTACCTCCAGCAGCTCGACATGGAGAGCAACGGCAAGCGCGTCGACCGCGAGGGCGCGCCGGTGGCCGGTCCCACCGGGCCGATCGTGTGGGGCGAGCCGGGCACCAACGGCCAGCACGCGTTCTACCAGCTGCTGCACCAGGGCACGCGCCTCGTGCCGTGCGATTTCCTCGTGGGCGAAGTGTCGCACAGCCGAGGTGGGCGACCATCACCGGCTGCTGCTCGCCAACTGCTTCGCGCAGACCGAGGCGTTGATGCGCGGCAAGACGGAGGCCGAGGTGCGCGCGGAGCTCACGGCGCAGGGCCTCGCGGGCGAGGCGCTCGAGCGGCTCGTGCCGCACAAGGTGTTCCCCGGCAACCGCCCGTCGACCACGTTCGTCTACCGCAAGCTGGGCCCGCGCACGCTCGGGATGCTGCTGGCGATGTACGAGCACAAGGTCTTCACGATGGGCGCGCTCTGGAACATCAACTCGTTCGACCAGTGGGGCGTGGAGCTCGGCAAGCAGCTGGCCACCAGCGGTCGCCGCCGATCTGGCGGCGCCCGGCCCGGTGGCCAGCCACGATGGGTCCACCAATGCGTTGATCAATCGCGCCAAAGGCCTGTAGACTGGAAGACTTCCACGCGCGCCCGTAGCTCAATTGGATAGAGCGTTGGCCTCCGGAGCCAAAGGTTACAGGTTCAAGTCCTGTCGGGCGCACCATCAACAGTTCAAAGTTCGCCAGTTCAAAGTTCAAAAATACATCTCCCACTCTTTCCCCTTTTTGAACTTTGAACTTTGAACTTGTAACTCAATCAGCTTCTTCACCAACTGCACCTGCCCCGCGTGATACGCGGCGTGCCCCGCGATGCCCACGACCAGGTCGAGGCGCTCGTGCTCGGTCAGCGGTGATGCCTGGCGTCCCGAGGCCGGTCGCCTGCACCGCGGCGACGAGCCGCTGCCAGGCCTGGTCGAGGACCTGCTTCACGTCGGGCCAGGACAAGCTGCGACTCCGGGGTCATCTCGAACCAGTCCTCCCCTTCCAGTGGAAACGCCTGCGCCTCGCCGGTGAGCCTCTGGGTGATCTTGCGTCGCCCAATAGGCATGGTGCAGCGCGATCTCCGCGATGTTGTGCCGGCCGCCGGCCGGGCGCTTGAAGGCGGTGGCCGCGGTGACGTCCGTGATGGCGGTGCGCAGGTCGGCGCCATACCAGGCGCCGGTGCCGTAGCCCTCGGCGAGGATGCGCGTCAGCACCGCGACGGGGGCGGCGGCGTCGGGGCCGTGTGGGAGGGAGTCGTGGCGGTGGTGGTCGTGCTCATCGGGATCTCTCTTCTTCAGCCAGTCGTAGGGCTTGAGCCAGTCGTAGGGCCGGGCTTTAGCCCGGCCTGGCAAGTAACTTCTTAAACAGCTTTAACTGGTTTCAGAACATACCAAGGCCCGAAGTAACCTGTCAAATAGTTTTTGGTAGTTACGCGCCGCCGGCCGTACAATCGGTCGCATGCCCCCCGCCCGCCGCCCCGCGCCCCCCGCCGACGAAGGCGTGGACGCCGCGCGCACGCTGGCGTTCGTCAACACGCTGAGCGGCCGTCCCACGCCCGAGCCGACGGACGAGCTCGTGTCCTACACGGCGCTGGTGGAGTGGGCCCGCGGGCAGAAGCTCGTCCCCGCCGCGGCGGCGGACCGCCTCGCGGCCGAGGCGCGCCAGCACCCGCAGGCGGCGGGCGCCGCGCTGGCCCGCGCGCGGGAGCTGCGCGAGGCGCTGCACGCGGTCTTCAGCGCGATGGCGGCCGGCCACGCGCCGCCGGGCGAGGCGCTCGACACGTTGAGCGAACGCGTCGCCGCCGCGTACGCGCACGGGCGGCTCGTCGCGCACGAGGGCGCGCTCGTCTGGGCCACCGGCGCCGCCGATCACCTGGACCGCATCACCTGGGAGCTGGCGCGCGCGGCCGCGCGCCTCGTCACGTCCCCGCGCCTCGCCCGCGTCCGCGCCTGCGAGGCCGCGACCTGCGGCTGGTGGTTCGTGGACGACACGAAGAACCACAGCCGCCGCTGGTGCGACATGAAGATCTGCGGCAACCGCGAGAAACTCCGCCGCTTCCGCGCGCGCCAGTCGTAGGATCGCGGAATGCTACGCCTCGCCGCCCTCGCCCTCGCAACCCTTGGCACCTTCGGCGCCCTTGGCACCCTTGGCACAACACCTTTGGCACCTGGCGCGTTGGCACCGATGGCACCTGTGGCACCCGCAGACTTTCCGTGTGGTCTTGGAAACAACGAAAGGCCACGTGACGATCGATTGCGTCCGCGCGTGGGCCCCGCATGGCGCCGATCGTTTCTACGAGCTCGTCACCTCCGGCTACTACGACCACTCCCCTCTCTTCCGCATCGTCACCGGCAAGTGGGCGCAGTTCGGCATCAACGGGGACCCCAAGGTCTCCACGGCATGGCGGGACAAGACCATCCCCGACGATCCGTTTCGCGAGTCGAACGTGAAGGGCACGGTGGCTTTCGCCTTCGCGGTGCCCAACGGCAGGACGACGCAGGTGTTCATCAACCTGGTGGACAACCACGTGGCGCACGACAAGGAGCCGTTCGTGGTGTTCGGGCGCGTCACGCAGGGGATGGAGGTCGTCGAGGCGCTCTACGCGGGCTACGGCGAGTCGTCTGGCGGCGGCATCCGCGCCGGCAAGCAAGGCCCGCTGTTCGAGCAGGGCAACGCGTTCCTGAAGAAGAACTTCCCGCTTCTGGACTACATCATTCGCGCGCGGGTCAGCCAATAGCTTTCGAGGGCTTGGGGGCTTAGGGGCTTAGGGCTTAGGCAACCACGAAGGGCACGAAGAAGCACGAAGCACCTTACAGGAACGGCCTTCGGTCTTGGCAGAGGTGGCGTGTTGCGATATAGTCAAGGTTTGCCAGTCACGTTTGGGAGCGTCCCGAGCGTGACCCGCTTCCCTCAAGTGGGCCCGTAGCTCAACTGGCAGAGCAGCAGACTCTTAATCTGTTGGTTGTAGGTTCGATTCCTACCGGGCTCACCACAAAATCCCCACTCAAACCACCTCAGCGCGGCTCGACGCGGATTCACGCGCAGAGTCTGGCACGGGCCAGGCGTCCTCCCGTGGCCGTGGCATTGGAGGACCTGACCGGACGTTGACGACTGGTGCCACACACACGGATGTGTAGTAATCTGTGTAAATGGCGACGAACCTGGCGCTCGACAACAAGCTTCTCGAAGAAGCCCTGAGAGTCGGCGGCAAAGCGACGAAGAAAGACACGGTGACCGAGGCGTTGCAGGAGTACATCGGCCGGCGCAAGCAGGCGCGCGTCGCCGACCTGTTCGGGACGATCGAGTACGACCCGAAGTACGACTACAAGAAGCAGCGGCGGCGCCCGTGAAGGTGCTCGTCGACACGTCGGTCTGGTCCCTCGCCCTGCGGCGAGGCGCGCCAGCCCACCCGTCGGTGGACGAACTTCGCCGCCTGGTCTCGCACGGGCGAGCCGCCATCGTGGGTCCCGTCCGGCAGGAACTCCTCAGCGGCATTCGCGACCGGGCGGTCTTCGAGCGGCTCCGCGACCACCTGCGGGCGTTTCCCGACGAGCCGATCACGTCTGCCGATCACGAGCGGGCCGCGGAGTGCTTCAACCTCTGTCGCACGAAAGGGATTCAGGGCTCGAACACCGACTTTCTCCTGTGCGCGGTTGCCGAGCGATACCGATTCCCGATCCTGACGACGGACCTCGATTTCGTGAAGTTCAGCCGCGTACTGCCCCTGAGTCTCCACGCACAGGAGAGATAGCCCGCGTTCAGGGCACGGGCTCAGGGGGTCCTGCCGGCTTTCAACGCCCCGGCGGCTTGCCCGCCTGCTCGGTGACACCAATCGCCATCGCGAACAGCCGCAGCGCCGCGAGGTGCTGGTTGGTGAACTCGAAGCTGGAGTTCATCACGGTTCCCGTCACGCGTTCCGCCTGCAGCAGCGATCCCAGTTCCGCCAGGCTCATGCTGAACACCACGCGCGTGATTTCTCCCCGGGCGGGGTGAACCCGTGCTCGCCCCAGGATTTCCCGAAGTACGACAGCGGGAGCGGCCGCGCCCCGGCACGGTCGATCGTGAACTCCAGCTTGACGCCCCGGATGACATTCGGGTCGGAGGTGATCGCCGGCAGGACCAGGATCTCGATCGAACGCGGCGGCGCGGCCGGCTGGCGCCCCGCGAACTGCGCGCGAAACACCATCGACGCGGCCGAGGGCGTGCCCGCCAACCCCGGCGGGGTGAGCGCCAGCTGGACGACGGTGGCCTTCAACTCGTCGGAGTAGTCCGACTTCAACTCGCCGTCGCTGTGCACGAAGAGCCCGTAGGGCGCCGCCATCTGGCGCGGGGCGCCGGCGACGAGCGCGGTGCCGAGCAGCGCCGCGGCCAGGACAATCGCACATCGGTTCATAGTGTCCCCCATCTCGCCGGTCCTGTTCAAGGACCGAGGACCTAGGACCTAGATCCTAAGTCCTAGTATGCGCTTCCCAGTTAGACTGTCCACCGCATGTTCACGCGCATCGCCTGGGGGCTGTCAGCGGCCGGAGCGCTCCTGCTCGCCGTTGCCGGCACCGTCGCCTACCGTCATCACCAGTCCATGGACGGCATGGTGATCGTCCCCGCGGCGGTCGTCGATCGCATGGACGTGCGGACCAACGGGATCAACCGCTCGCGCCCGCTCGTCTCCTTCACCACGCTGAGCGGCGACGCCATTCAGTTCGTCGCCATGAACGTCCTCAAGAACGACGACGGCCTCCACGTCGTCTATCGCGTCTCGAACCCGCAGGACGCGCGCGTCCACCTCGGGCTCGGCGAGTACCTCGTGCCCTTCGTCCTCGCGATCATCGGCCTCGCGAGCAGCCTGATCGGCGGCGCGCTCTTCAGGATTCTGGCTGCTGAAGCCGGTCCGGCCGTTCGTCGATCGTTCCCTTGACGCCCGCGCCCGCGGGCCGTACTGTGGGTTCCCTCACATGAGCATCTTTCGACGCTTCACACTTTCGCTCGCCGTCACGGCCGCCTTCATCGTCGCGGCGGGCGCGGCCAGCGGCCTCCACGGCGCGGGACGCGCCGGCGTCCACCTCACGCCCGGCGGCTACCGCGTGCCCGTCTACGGCATGTCGGCCACCCACGACGCGCAGGGACACCCCGGGACCGAGTGCACGCGGCTCACGGACGCGCAAATCGAACGCGCGCGGCTGGCGCGCCCCACGAGCCGCGCGATGGCCGCGATGTCGCCCCGGTCCACGGTGCAGGCCACGACGGCCGGCCTCGCCTTCCAGGTGACCTACACGGACGCGGCGGGCACGGGCTTCAACGATCCGCGGGACGGCGCCGCGCGCAAGCGCGCGCTCGAGGCCGCCCTCGCGGCGTGGTCCAAGGTCCTCCAGGGCACCGTGACCGTCGTCGTCGAGGCGGCGATGGAGGAACAGGACCCGGACAGCACCCTGCTCGCGTCGGCGGGCCCCGTGGACTTCTTCGAGATCGACGGCAAGGCCGTGCCGAGCGCGCTCGCCGCGCAGCTGGCGAAGGCGAGCCTCAACGGCGGCGGTTCGGACATCTCGGTGAGCGTGAACCCGGACGTGGACTGGGACTACGCGGTGAACGGCGCCGCGGCCCGCGACAAGGCGAGCTTCGTCTACACGATGATTCACGAGATCGGACACGGCCTCGGCTTCATCGACAGCTTCGACTCGGAGACGGGCGAGCTCCTGAACCCGGTCCCGTTCCCCTACGACGTGTTCGTGAATCGCGGCTCGAGCAGCAACACGCCCGTGATGCGGCGGCCGGCGAACCAGATCATCGCGGATCTCGGTCAGCAACGACCTCTTCTTCTCGGGGCCCAAGGCCGTCGAGGCCAGCAAGAAGTCGATTCGCCCGCTGCCGATGGTGAAGCTCTACGCGCCGGATCCGTACGAGCCGGGCTCGAGCGTGTCGCACGTGGACCAGGACACCTACGCGGACTTCAAGACGGGGCTGATGGCGCCGAGGGACTTCGGCTCCGGCACCGACAAGATCGACATCCTCACGCTCGGCATCATGGCGGACATGGGCTACGAGCTCGTGCCCAACGCCGTGACCGCGCGGCTGCCGCGCTAGGCCATCGGCCGCGCGGGGACTCATGCCGGACGTTTGGTGTAATGTTTTCCTTCCGGTAGAGCCTTCGTCTGCAAGCGATTACTTCCTGGAGATACGAATGCGCAAGACTCGATTCAACAAGTGGGCCGGCGTGCTGGCCGCGGCGGTCGTCGTGATGGTGTTGGTGGCGCGCCCGGGCGCCGAGCAGGCCGCTCCGGCGGGCGTCCCGTCGTTCAAGGTGGACCCGACCTGGCCGCTCGACATGCCCAACCTGTGGGTGATGGGCGCCGTCACCGGCGTGTTCGTGGACGCCAAGCAGCATGTGTGGGTCACGCACCTGCCGGAGACGCTCACCGAGGAAGAGCTCTACGCGGAGCAGAAGCCGCCCATGGCCACGTGCTGCCATGCCGCGCCGCCCGTGCTCGAGTTCGACCAGGCCGGCAAGCTGGTGCAGGGCTGGGGCCAGGGCTCGATGACGGACTTCACCGACTGGCCGCGCGAGCCGCACGGCATCTTCGTCGATCACAACGACTTCGTCTGGGTGGGCAGCTACAACCGTCACCGCGTGATGAAGTTCACGCGCGAGGGCAAGCACCTGCTCACGATTGGCCAGTACGAGAAGACCAACGGCAGCGCCGACACGACCCTCCTCGGCGGCCCGTCGGGCATCTGGGTGGATCCGAAGACCAACGAGGTCTACATCTCGGACGGCTATCGCAACCGCCGCGTGATCGTGTTCGACGGGGCCACCGGCAAGTTACCTGCGCCACTGGGGCGCCTACGGCAAGGTGCCGGACGACACGGAGAAGTTCGATCCGAAGACGATGGTCAGCGGCGCGCTGCCGCAGCAGTTCTCCACGCCGCACGGCATCACCGGGTCGAACGACGGCAAGATCTACGTGGCCGACCGCCGCGGCAACCGCGTCCAGGTGTTCGACCACGCGGGCAAGTTCCTCGCGGAGAAGGTGATCGCGCCGGCGACGCTCTCGTCCGGCTCGGCGTTCGTGCCCGTGCTCTCGCCGGACCCGGCGCAGCAGTGGCTCTACATGGCCGATGGCACCAACTTCAAGGTCTGGATCCTCCGCCGGTCGGACCTCGAGATCGTCGGCGAGTTCGGCCGCGGCGGGCGTCAGCTGGGCCAGTTCCTGCGGCCGCACGGCATGAGCGTCGATGCGAAGGGCAACCTCTACGTGGGTGAAGCGTCCACGGGCCGCCGCGTGCAGCGCTTCCTGCTGCAGCCGGCCAAGAAGTAAGTCACCGCCACGCGATGGGCGGCCGGCACGGGCCGGCCGCTCATCATTCATCCACAGATTTCACGGATTACGCCGATTCGAACAGTCGCCGTGTTCGCTGGCGGCGCTACGCGCCGCGGTGTGGCAACGTGGGGGGAATGAGTCCCGCAGCACCTCGGCGGATTCATTCCCCCACGCCCTTCGCCACACGAGCGCCGGCCGCAGGCCGGCGCCAGCGAACTTCGAATCTGTGAAATCTGCGTAATCTGTGGACAACCTTCCTCCCGCGTAGAATGACGACATGACGCATCGATGCGTGCCTCCGCGGCCGCGCTGCTGTTGGCCCTCGTCTGACATCGGCGTCCGTGGGCGCGTGGGGCGGGCAGGGGCACCGGCTCGTCGGCCTCGTGGCCGCGAACCACCTCTCCCCCGTCGCAAAGCAGAACGTCCAGTGGCTCCTCGGCAGACAGTCGCTCGCCGACGTCTCGAGCTGGGCCGATCAGCAGGTGACCGACCACGTGCAGACCTCGTGGTGGCACTACCTCAACATCCCGCCCGACGCCACCGGCTACGACCGCGATCGCGACTGCCCGCGCCAGCCCACGGTGGCGGCCGGGTCGCGCGGCGACACGTGGCGCGACTGCGCGGTCGATCGCATCATGTACTTCGAGCAGCGCACCGCGGACACGAAGCTCGATCGCGCGGACCGCGCGACCGCGCTCAAGTTCCTCGTCCACTTCATCGGCGATCTCCACCAGCCCTTCCACGCGCTCGGCGTGGGACGCGGCGGCAACGACGTCCACGTGCGCGTGTTCGGCGAGGCCAACTGCGGCACCGATCCCGCGCGGCCGCCCCTGCCCTGCAACCTCCACTCGGTGTGGGACAGCCGGCTGATTGCGCGCCGGAACCTGGATGATGCGCATTACCTCGACGTGCTGGAGAAACTTCGCGCGTCGAAGCGGTGGGAGCAGCAGCCGCCGGGCACGCCCGCCGAGTGGGCGGTCGAGTCCTGGACACTGGGGAAGAAAGCCCTCGTCGCGGAGAACGCCAACATCGACGAGGCGTATTACACGGCGCAGATCCCGGTGATTGACGAGCGCCTCGCCCTCGCCGGCGTGCGGCTGGCGACGGTGCTCAACCGCGTGTTCACGGCGCCGCCGCCCGCAGATTGATCCCAAAGCACTCCTACGAGGCCCCCTAGAGGGGTGCCCTACGAGGGCCCGCGAGCGAGGCGCAGGGCACCCCTTTACGGGGTGCCCCACGCACCTAAAACTTGTAGCGGAAGCTGATGCGGAACACGCGCGCGGCCGGGATCGGGTTGGCCGACGCGGCGTCGATGCCACCCGTGGAGAGCGGCTTGTTGTAGTTGGGCCCGTTGGTCGTCACCCGCCGGAGCACGACGCTCGAGTTGGTCAGGTTGAAGACGTCCACCATGCCTTCGAAGGACTGCGACTTGCCGATCGCCAGCGTCTTCGACCAGCGCAGGTCCATCAGCTTCACCCAGTCGTAGCGGCCGGCGTGGCCCTCCACCGTGACGTTGACGAGCGTGTTCAGCGCGTCGCGCACCTGGACGATCCGGTTGAAGTATTCCCCCTGCTGCGCGGTGTAGGTGGACGCGATCAGCATCTTCCACGGCAGCTCGTAGGTGCCGTTCACCCGCACGCCCTGGTAGGTCTCCGGCAGCGCCCACGTGCCGGCCGCGCCCACCGTCGTGGCCGTGCCGTAGAGCGCCTCGTTCGGGTTGCGCGGCGCGATGTTCTTCGCGTCGCGCTTGTCGGCGCTGTAGGACGCCAGCATCGACCAGCCGCTCGAGTAGTGCTTGCTGAGCGTGGCTTCGAACGCGGTGTAGCGATCGTCGCCCTCACCCGGCGCGGCATTGACGAACAGCGACTTCACCTGCCCGAACGTCGGATACGAGCGGGGCACGGACCACACCCGGACGATGCCGTCATCGGCCGTGCCCGCGACGTTGTCGCGCCCGGGATCGATGCCCGTCACCATGTCGGTGAACGCCTCGTAGGGCTGCGCGAGGTTCATCTCCTTGTTGCCGCGATAGTCGCGCTTGCGCACGAGGTTGAACCGCGCGGTGATGTCGCGGCTGATGCCCCAGTCGAACCCGGCGGTGTACTCGTCCATGTACTCGCCCTTGAGCGACGGATCGAGCTTGCTGTCCTTGCTGGCCCCCGTCACCGAGGTGAGGTTCGCGGGCACCGGCACGTACGGAATGCTGCCGTCCCAGCGCGTGTAGGTGTAGACCAGGCTGGCCGCCGGATTCACCTGGCTCGCCACCGGTCCCGATGCGGCGGTCACGCCGGAGCCCGCGGCCGAGTAGCGCCCGTAGCTCGCCTTGAGGGCGTACCTGCCCGATCCCGTGAGGTCGTAGACCAGCGAGACGCGCGGCGACCACGCGTTGTAGGTCGGGAAATCGTGGTTCTCGGGATAGAGGTTCTTCGTGGCGAACGGCCCCGTGCCGGGATTGCCCTGCGCGGGCAGCCACGACGAGTAGCGGTCGAAGCGCACGCCCGCGTTCAGCGTCATCTTCCGCGTCAGGTTCACGCTGTCGTTGGCGTACCACGAGTTGTAGAGCACGCCGGCGTTGGTGTAGTTCGGGTACTCGTAGATCTGCACCGAGTCGGGGCGCGCGAAGTAGTCCGTGTCGCTGGCCAGGCTCCGGTAGCGGTACACCTGCTGGTTCGGATAGCCGTAGGTCTCGACGAAGTTCTCGCTGTGGTAGCCGAGGAACCCCGACTTGATTTCGTGGTTCATCTAGCCCACGGTGCGGTACCACGACCACGAGCCGTTGTAGCCCCAGCGCGCGGGCTCGCGGTTCAATTCCAGGAACGCGCCACGCGTCTGCGTGGTGGTCAAGTCCGTCTTCCGCACGTCCGAGGTCCAGGCCTTGTCCGGCCACCAGTAGCCCGAGCGGTTGACGCTCACGTCGAACGTCATGCTCTGGCTCATGATGCGCGTCCACTTGATCGCCGGGCCGATGTCGGTCCAGGCCAGCTGGTTCTGCGTGGCCTCCATCGGCACGAACGTGCTGGCCGTCCGGTAGGGCTGCCACTTGCGATTGAGCTGCTCGGTCACCTCGAGCTTGTTGTTCCGCGACACCTGGTAGGTGAGCTTGAAGGTCGGGTTGTCGAGGCGCGTGAAGAACTCGACCTGCTCGCCGGACTTCTCGGAGACGAAGCCGGGAATCAGGAGGCCCGAGTAGTTGTAGCCGTAGGCGCCGTAGAACCACAGCCGGTCCCGGATGATCGGGCCCGCCGAGGTCGGCGCTGGCGTCGTTGTAGCGGGTGAACTTGTTGTTGCCGGGGTCGAAGCCCTGCGCGCGCAGCTCCGGCGTGACGTTATTGCCCTGGAACGCGCCGTCCTGGATCGCCAGGAGGTAGTTGCCCGCGAACTTGTTGCTGCCCGACTTCACGACGAAGCTCAGGGTGACGCCCGGGCTCTGCGATTCCGCGCCCTTCGCGGCCGCCGACACCTGGACCTGGTCGTAGGTGTTGTAGTCCCCGAAGAACTGGTCCCACACGACGCCGTCGAACTTGATCAGCTCGCCGCCGGTGCGGCCGTACGACCGCGCGCCCGTCGTCGTCGAGCCGCCGACGGTGTTGCCGCCGACGTCGAACTGCGTGGGAGAGAGGCCGGGCACCAGCCGCGCCAGGCCGCGGATGCCCCGGCCGTAGGGCAGGTCTTCCATCTGCTGCTCGCTCCAGTTGACGCCCACGGTGGTGGCCTGCAGGTCGATGGTGGGCGTCGAGCTGGTCACGGTGACCGACTCGTTGAGCGTGTCCAGCAGCATCGAGCCGTTGATCGTGACCGTCCCGCCGGCGCTGACAAGCACGCTCTCGATCGTCAGCGTCCTGAAGCTCGTCAGCTGAAATGACACCTGGTAGGTCCCGGGCGGCAGCTGGCCGAAGCGATACGTGCCGAGCGGGTCGGTGATCGCCGTGCGCGCGCCCCCGATCATCGCCGGGCTCGAGATGCTGACGTCCACGCCGGGCAGCAGGCCGCCGCTACTGTCGATGGCGCGGCCCGTGATCGTGCCCGTCGTCGACTGCGCCCACGCCGGCGCAACACCCATCCACACCAATAACACCAGGGACCACGCGATGCGCCGCATCGGTGGGTGCATGTGTTCAGTCAAGGGCTCCTCCATTGGCGCGGCAGTGTAGCAGCGACCACGCCGGTGGTCTTGCACGCTTTCCTGTTATGCATCCCATCAGGTGGCGTGGGAGACACGCTTCGCGCTTCACCGGCGATTGCGTGTCGGCATAGAATCCCGCCACCACTTCCCTGGGAGGCTTGATGAAGAGAACGTTGTTCGCCCTGCTGCTCGTCCTCGCGGCGCACTCGCCCGCGTTCGCCACCTGGTCGGTGATCGCGGTCGACTCGCGCACCGGGCAGGTGATCATCGCGTCGGCCACGTGCGTCCGGCAGGCCGGCTTTCCCGAGCGCAAGCCGAACGGCGCCCGCGACCTGATGGACGTGCA
The DNA here is from genome assembly GCA_963839865.1 of uncultured Acidobacteriota bacterium. Taxonomy (GTDB): domain Bacteria; phylum Acidobacteriota; class Vicinamibacteria; order Vicinamibacterales; family UBA2999; genus 12-FULL-67-14b. Next base: position 54,893 of record CAWIWS010000022.1, on the reverse strand, counting down.
GGCGGTGATCGTGCCCGGCGTGGGCGTGGCCGCATGCCAGTCCGGCGTGGACAACACGCGCGACAACCAGATGCTGGTTTACGCGGAATTGAAGAAGGGCACGCCGCCCGCGCAGATCCTCGAACTGCTCAAGCAGCAGGAAGCCGCGCGCAAGCCCGAGCCGCAGATGGAGCGTCGCCAGTTCGGGATCCTGGCCATTCCCAACGGCAAGACGGTCACCGAGCGGAACAACCGCGCGGGTTTCAACGGCACGGGCAACTCGCCCTCATCGCTGTACTACGGCGGCGCGGTGGGGCCGAACATGTTCTACCAGGTGCAGGGCAACACGCTGCTCGGTGACGCGGTGATGCACCAGGCGGCGCTCGCGTTCACGCGCGCCACCGGCACGCTGGCCGATCGCGTCATGGCCGCCATGGAGGCCGCCGATCTCAACGGGGGCGACAGCCGCTGCAACTGCGGCGCGAGCGTCCTGGACTTCGTGCCATGCGACAACAAGACCGCGCACGTGGCCTACATCACCATTGCGGAGAAGGACGACAAGGTGGGCGTCACGCACAACGACGGGCAGTACTACGCGTTCCTGAGCGTGACCGACGAGAACACCAAGCCCGGCGAGAGCGGAAATCCCGTGAAGACCTTACGGAAGCGCTACGACGCGTGGGTGAAGGCCGGGTCGCCACGGCTCGCACCGCCGCCGCCCAGCCTTTACAAGGGACCCTCGCGCTAGGAGGTCCGGCTAAAGCCGGACACCACAGCGGGTCCGGCTAAAGCCGGACACCCACAGGCGGTCAGGCTGGAGCCCGACACCACTGGGGCCCCGGCGGGTCGTCCCATCGCCGGCCCCAGGTCCCGCACGGGCTCTTTCGAACCCCGGGGGCGCCGGGCTCGTCTAACGGCGCATGCGAGACCTGCATTACGCGCTTCGCGGACTGCGGCGGCAACCGCTCTTCACCCTGGTCGCCGTGCTCACGCTGGCCGTGGGCATCGGCGCCAACACGGCGATCTTCAGCCTCCTCTACCAGGTCCTGCTGAGGCCGCTGCCTTATGCCAATCCCGATCGGCTGGTGTTCGTCTGGAACACCTACCCGCTCATGGGCCTGCCGCAGGCCAGCGTCTCGATTCCCGACTACATCGACCGGAAGACCCAGGCTCCGGCCATCGCCGACGCCGCCCTCTTCACCCAACGCAGCCTGAGCCTCGCCGAGGGCGGGCAGCCCGAGCAGCTTCGCGCCCTGCGCGTGACCCCCTCGTTCTTCTCCACGCTGGGCCGGGAACCGTTTCTCGGCCGCGCCTTCGGCGACGCGGACGCCACCGCGGGCGCGGACCAGTTCGCCATCCTCACCTACGGCCTGTGGAATTCACGCTTCGGCGGCGACCGGTCGATCGTCGGGCGCGACATCCGGCTCGACGGCGCCGCGTACCGCGTGGTGGGCGTCCTGCCCGCCGACTTCGACCTGCCCGCCCGCGACGTCGCCCTGCTCGTGCCGTTTGCCTTCACGGCGGCCGAGACCTCCGACCAGTCCCGGGGGAACGAATTCAGCGCCATGATTGCCCGGCTCGCCCCGGGCGCCACGATCGAGCAGCTCGACGCGCAGATGAAGACGATCGTCAGCCGCAACCTGGATCGGCTGCCGCAACTGCAGGGCTTTGCGAAGACGAGCGGCTTCGGCGGCTACGCCATTCCGATGCGCGATCAGATCGTGGGTAACGTGCAGGCGCCGCTGCTGGTGCTGCAGACCGGCGTCGTGCTGGTGCTGCTCATCGCCTGCGCCAACGTGGCCAACCTGCTCCTCATGAGGGCCACCGGACGCCACCGCGAGATGGCCATCCGCGCCGCCATCGGCGCGGCGCGCGGCCACCTGATCAAGCAGATGCTCACCGAAGGTCTCGTCCTCTCGCTGCTCGGCGCGGCAGGCGGCCTGGGCCTCGGCCTGGCCGGCGTGCGGGGCCTCCTCGCGCTCGTCGGCGACCAGCTGCCCGGCGCGCCCGCCGTGTCGCTGAACGTCCCCGTGCTCGCCTTCACGCTGGGCCTGGCCGTCCTCACGGGACTCGTGTTCGGCCTCGTGCCGGCCCTGGCGACGCTGCGGACCCAGGTGATCAACGTGCTGCGCGACGACAACACGCGCGGCTCGGCCTCCCGCGGCACGGGCCTCACGCGCGCGGGCCTCGTGGTCGCCGAAGTGGCGCTGGCGGTGATGCTCCTCGTGGGGGCGGGGCTCATGATGAAGAGCTACGCGCGCCTCCAGGAGGTGAACCCCGGCTTCGCCACCGACAACGTGCTCACCGCGCAGGTGACGCTGCCCGCCACGCGATACGCAGACCCCGCCGCGCGACGGGGTTTCTGGAGCCGGCTCGTCGCCGACGCGGCCAGGATTCCCGGGGTGACCTCCGCGGGGCTCACGACCAACGTCCCGTTCAACGGCATGGTCGGCTCCGGCTCCTACAGCATCGTCGGCTACACGCCGGGACCCACCGAGGCGGCCCCGCACGGCCGCCAGGAAGTGGTGGGCGGCGACTACTTCCGGGCGATGCAGATTCCTCTGATCAGCGGACGGCTCTTCGGCGACATCGACGGCCCGGACAGCCCGCGCGTCGTGGTGGTCGACAAGTACATGGTCGACCGGTACTTCCGCGACAAGGATCCGATCGGCCAGCAGATTCGCCGCGGCGGCCCGACCGCGCCGGCCTTCACGATTATCGGCGTGGTCGGCACGATCAACAGCATCGATCTCGGCCAGCCCGTGACCAAGGAGCGGCTCTATTACCCGATGACGCAGCAGCCGTTCCCGAGCATGGCCCTCGTCGTGAAGACCGCGCTCGATCCGCAGTCGGTCGTGGCCCAGGTGCGCGCCGCCGTGCAGGCGATCGATCCGGAGCAGCCGATCGCCGACGTGCGGACCCTCGACCAGTGGGTGGGGCGATCGCTGCAGACGCGCCGCGCGCCGACGCTGTTGCTGGCGCTCTTCGGCACGGTGGCGCTGCTGCTGTCGGGCATCGGGATCTACGGCGTGCTGGCGTTCGGCGTGACGCAGCGCGTGCGTGAGTTCGGCATCCGCCAGGCCCTTGGCGCGGATCGCGGGACGATCCTGCGCATGGTGCTGGGCCAGGGGGTACGGACGGCCGCGATTGGCGTGGCGCTCGGCCTGGCCGGCGCACTGGGGCTCTCGCGCTTTCTCCAGAGCCAGTTGTTCGGGGTCGGCACGCGCGACGTCACGGTGTTTGCCGGCGTGACGCTGCTGCTGCTCGCGGTGGCGCTCGTGGCCTGTTACCTGCCCGCGCGCGGAACCACACGCCTGGATCCCATGGCGGCGTTACGGGACGGCTGACGCCCCAGGCGTCCTCACCGCCAGCCCGACGCGGCCTTCGCGAATGCCCATCGCGACGAGGAGGCCGTTGAGGATCGCCTGCGGGCGCGGGGGACACCCGGGGATATAGACGTCCACCGGGAGGACCCGATCGACGCCGCCGATCGCGGCGTAGGTCCCCTCACCGAAGATCCCGCCGCCGCAGCCGCACGCACCCACCGCGACGACGACCCGGGGGTCCGGCGCCGCGTCGTAAGTTCTGCGGAGGGCGACCTCCATGTTGCGCGTCACCGGTCCGGTGACCAGCAACAGGTCGGCGTGCCGCGGGCTGGCGACCAGGTGAATGCCGAAGCGTTCCAGGTCGTAGAGGGGATTGGTCGTCGCGGCAATCTCCAGCTCACAGCCGTTGCAGCTGCCGGCGTCCACCTGGCGCACATGCAGCGAGCGTCCGAGCCTCCCGCGGATCCGCTCGCGCAGGCGATCCGCAGACTCGGCGACGCTGGGCCCGTGGTGGACCTCGACCTGCGAGAAGGTGCTCAGCCCCGTGGCGGCATCGACGCTGAACGACCCGGTCTGGGTCAGCTGTTCGCGGCTATACGCGGCGACCTCGATACCCCTCGAGACACTGATTGCCTGCGTGGGGCAGGCGGTGACGCATGCCCCGCACTGGATGCAGGCCGCGTGCGACAGCGAAAGCGTCGCCCATCCGGGGGCCGGCGTCGAGGCGTGGATCGCGCCGCTCGGGCACGACGCGGCGCAGTCGCCACACGCGGTACAACGGTGGAAGTCGACTACCGGAAACCCGAACGACGCCTGGCCGCCGAAGGGGTGCGCCTCGGTGAGGACCCCGGCTCTCAAGCTCTTGGCGATGATGCCGAACATGGTGTGACGTCCTGTCCCTACCGGTCGTTGCCGGAATACGAGAGGTTGAAGCTCTTGTTGATCACCGGGAAGTCCGGGATGATGTTGCCCGGCACGGATTGGATGACCCCGGGCCAGTTCAGGAAGCTGGGATCGGTCACCTTCACGCGCGCGATCTCTCCACGGTCGTCCGTCGACACCCAATGGGTGCACGGCCCCCGCCACGCCTCGGCCCATCCCAGGGCGGACGCGCGCGCGGGCAGTGTGTGGGGCATCCCGGCCGCGAGAGGGGTGTCGGGCATCGCGTCGAGCACCTGGTGGAGGATGCGGAGCGACTGTTCCACCTCTCGCGCGCGAACCATGAGCCGCGCGCGGACGTCCCCGCCCCCTTCCACGACGACCTCGAAGCGCACTCCGTCGTAGCCGTCGTGTGGATGGTCACGACGAAAGTCGGTATCCACTCCTGACGCGCGCGCGGCCATCCCCACAATCCCAAGATCGCGCGCGGCCTGGAGCGTGAGGATGCCCGTGCCGTCCACGCGGTCCGTGAACGTGCCGGCGTCGATGAGCAGCGCGATCAGCTGTTCGAATTCCTTTTCGAATATCCGGAGGTGCGCGCGAAGGGCCGCGCCGCCCTCAGGCGTCAGGTCCCGCCGGACCCCGCCGGGCGCAATCGTGCCTCGCAGGAGCCGCGTGCCGAACAGCTGGTCGTGCAGACGGAGGAGCCCTTCGCGCAGGGCCTGTGCGCGGCTGGCGGGCACGGTGAACGCCACGTCGGTGGCGAGCGCGCCAATGTCGGCGGTGTGGTTGTACAGGCGCTCGAGTTCCAGCAAGACCATGCGCACCGCCTGGGCCCGCGCCGGCACGGTGACGTCCGCGAGACGCTCCAGCGCGTGCGCGAACGCCAGCGCGTGGCCCACCGCGGTGTCCCCCGAGATCGATTCCGCCAGGAACACGCCATGGCGCCACGGCAGGGATTCGAAACGCTTCTCGGTGCCCTTGTGGACGTAGAACAACCGCATCTGCAGGTAAAGCACGGGCTCGCCCGCCACGCCGAAGCGGAAGTGACCCGGCTCGATGATGCCGGCATGCACAGGCCCCACGGGCACCTGGAACACGCCCTCGCCGGTCACCGGCCTGAAGGGGTGATGGTCCCCCGGCACGCGCGGCACGGCGCCGTGCGCGGGAAAGTCCTTGCGCAGCGCCCACGCACGTTCCGGCCAGTCGTCATGGAGCGCGACCCGCGCGGGATTGGGATGGCCCTCCGGCACGAGCCCGAACAGATCCATGACCTCGCGCTCGAACCAGTTCGCTGCGGGATGCGCCGCGGAGATCGACGGAAAGGCCGGCGAGGCGGGGTCCACCGGCGCCGTCACGCGCAGGACGCTCTTCAGGCCCGGCAGGGACCAGACGTGATGCAAGAGGAAGCGACCCGACAGGTGGCGCTCGTCGCTCGCAAAGAGCGACATCAGCCGGGCATCGAGGCCGCTGGTCGCGCGGTCGGCGAGCCCGCGCAGCGCGTGCACATCGGCGTCGAGGACGAACTCGCCGGCGTGGGCCTGGCGGACGGCGCCTTCGGGCACGCCCAGCACCTCCGCGATGATCGACATCATGCGCCCCCCCACACCACGCTCGTGGCCGCGCGGATCAAGGCAATGAGCGGAACCGGCAGATAGAACGCCGACACGACCGCCAGCACCGCGGCCGTCGCCGTCGTCGCCATGCCGAAGTCGAAGCGCTCCGGGTCCGACACCTGCTCAACCGCCGGGCTCGGCGGCCCGAAGACGAGGCGGCCCACCTGATACGCCACGCCGCAGAAGAGGACGACGAGCGCGGCGAGGAACACCGCGGTCGCCATCACGTGGGGCCCGGAGAACCCGGCCTTCAGGATCGTCATCTCGCTGAAGAAGAGGCCGAACGGCGGCGAGCCCGTAATCATCACTGCCGACAGCAGGAAGATCGCGCTGGCGAATGGCACGCGGCTGAAGGTCCCGCTGCCAATCCGATCGAAATTCGATGAACCGTGCAGTTGGGCCAGTGTGCCCGCCGACAGCAACGCCACGGGCTTGGCGATCGAATGGTAGGTCATGTGCAGGAGCGCTCCGAAGACGCCGGCCTCGGCGCCGAGGCCCACGCCAACGGCCATGATGCCGACGTGCTCGATGCTCGAATAGGCCAACAGCCGCTTGAGGTTCCACTGGATCAGGATGAACGGCGTGGCGATGAGAACGGAGAGCAGCCCCAGCGCCAGCAGCAGGTCGCCGGAAAACGCCGGCCCGATCGCCGCCTTGGAGATCAGGTGAATCCGCAACATGCAGTACACGGCGCCGTTCAGCATCCCGACGGCCATCAGGACGACGGCGGGAGACGGCGCTTCGCGGTACGCATCGGGCTTCCAGGTGTGCATCGGCGCGAGCCCGGCCTTGGTGCCGTAGCCAATCAGGGCGAAGACCACGCCGAGCCGCAGCGTGAAGGGATGCAAGTGCGGGGCGACCTGCATGAAGCGCGTCCAATGCAGCGCCGGCATGCCCTCGCCGAGCGCGCCCTGGCCCGAGGCGAAAAGCAGGACCGTGCCGAGCAGCGCAAAGGCGAGGCCGAGGCTGCCGAGCATCAGGAATTTCCACGCGGCCTCGAGTGAGGTGTCGCGATCGTGAAAGGAGATCAGGAAGACCGAGGCCAGGGTCGTCAACTCCACGGCCACCCACATCACGCCCAGGTTGTTCGACACCGAGACGAGCAGCATGGCGAACACATAGGCCGGGATCAGGCCGTAGAATTCACGGCGCATCCGCGGCGTCACCAGCCCCCGCGCCTCGTTGCGCCGCAGGTACCCGACGCCGTACGCGCCGGACACCAGGCCGACAAACCCGCAGAGCACGAGCACGAGGGCGGACAGTCCGTCGACCCGAAGGGCGTCGCCGAACGCCGACGGGATGCCGCCCGCGAGAAACTGCCCGGCCGTGGCGATGCACAGCGCGAACGTCAGGGCCAGGCCTCCGACCATGGTGGCTTCCTTGAGCGCGCGCGGCCCGCTGAGGCCGCCGGCGAGGGCGGTGAACAGCGGAATGGCGAGGGTCCAAACGAGAAGAGTCACGCGCTAGCCTTTCAGCTTCGAGAGGCGGCTGACGTCCATCGACTCGAACCGGCCCACGATCCGCTGGACGAGGACGCCGAGCACGAGCACCGCCACGATCACGTCGAACGAAATCCCCAACTCCACGATGAGCGGCATGCCGGACGTGACGCCGACCGCCACGAGAAAGACCGCATTCTCGACCGTGAGCAACGCCAGGATTTGGGTGATGGCCTTCTTGCGCGTCACCATCAGGAACAGGCCGATCAGCAGCAACGACATCGCCACGCCGATCAGGTGGTGGCTCACCCCGCGCGCACCCGCCTCGAACCCCGTGCTCACCCGGTAGCCGATCACGGTGAGGCCCAGGCAGACCAGCAACGACGCCGGGACGTTCAGGAAGGGCTCGATCTCGCGGTGAATGCCGACGCGATCCACCGTCCTCATGAGGAACCAGGGAATCAGGATCGCCTTCAGCGCGAGGGTGAGGGCGGCCGTGACGAGCAACTCGTGCCGGCCTTCTGAAAACGCGATCGTCGCGGCCACGATCGCGAGCAGCAGCGACTGCGCGGCGTAGAGTCGAATCGCGGTGAACAGCGCCTTCTGGCCCACCATCAGGTAGGCGCTCACGAGCATGCCGGCGGCGCTGAGGATCAGGATGTTCGCAGTCATTCGCTCGGCCTCACAGGAAACGGATCGCCAGCGCCAGGAACGCGAGTCCTAACGACACAGACACCAGCTCCGGAACGCGGAACAGTCGGAGCTTGGCGTTGGTGCTTTCGGCAACGGTCACGGCCATTGCCAGCAGCAGCACCTTGCCGGCCCATGCCAACAGCGCCACGAGGAGCGCCCCGGGCGCGAGGCTCGTCGCAATCCCCACCGGCATGAACAGGTCCACGAGCAGCGTGAAATACATCAGCTCCTTCACGGCGGAAGCCCACTCGACCAGAGCCAGGTCCGGTCCCGCGTACTCGAGCACCATCGCCTCGTGAATCATGGTCAGCTCGAGGTGGGTGGCCGGGTTGTCGACCGGGATGCGACCCGTCTCGGCGATGACGATGATGAACAGGCCGGCAAACGCGAGCAGGTCGCTCGGGTGCCAGGTCGGTCCCTGTGCCACGAGGCTGCGGACCAGTACGCCGAGATTCATGGAGCCTGCGGCCAGCGCCGAGGCGAAGAGCCCCAGCATGAGGGCCGGCTCGGCGAGCGCGGCGATGGTCATGTCACGGCTCGAGCCCATGCCCCCGAAGGGGCTGCCCGTGTCGAGCGCGGCCGTGGCCAGGGCAAAGCGGCCGAGGGCGAGCGTGCCGACCAGCAACAGGATGCCACCGGCCGCCTCGAGCGGCGCGGCGGTGACCAGCACGGGCACCAGCGTCGTGGCCGCGAGCGCCGCGGCAAAGTAGACACGCGGCCCTGCCACATAGATCCAGGTCGACGTATCGGACCGGACCGGCTCCTTGCCCAGGAGCTTAGCCAGGTCGAGTACCCTTGCAGCCACGGCGGTCCCTGCCGGTTCTGCAGCCGCGCCTTCATCTTCTTGATCGCGGTCTTGAGGAGCGGGGCCGCAGCCAGCAGGCCGGCGGTCTGCAGCAACGCCGCGCCGAGCGCGACCACCTCGGGATTGAGGGCCGTCATGTCGTTCCTCCAAGCCACAGCAGCAAGATCACTGCGAGCACCAGGACGTACGCGAGGTAGGCGTGAAGGCTGCCGGCCTGCAGGACCCTCATGCCGGTGGCCGCCCGGACCACCGCGCGCACCAGCGGCCCGTAAATGTAGCGCTCAAAGGTCGGCTCGATCTCGGAGCGATAGCGCACTTCGTGCGGAAAATACGGCGACACGTCCGCCAGCGTCTCGACCGTGCGCGTCGGTCGATACACCCCGCGGAAGATCATCATCATCGGTTTCGAGAAGGCCGTGGCCGTGTATTCGGTGCGCGCCGTCAGCTCACCGCCGCACGCCCAGGTCGGCTGGCGCCGCACCGCCAGGCCCTTGCGCGCGGCCAGCAGGCCGGCGACCGCCAGGCCGCCGAGCAGGGCCACGAACAGGGCGGCAGGGGCCACGTGGTCGAAAGACGCGGTGCCGGAGGTCATGCCGAGTCCGCCCGCCGAGACCAGAGCTGCGGGCTGCAGCCCGGGCAGCGACACCATGATGCCCTCGAGGGCGCGGAGCGCAACGCCCGGCATGAGGCCCAGGCCCACGCAAAGCGCCGCCATGACGGCCTGCGGCACCAGCATCACCGCGGGTGACTCCTCCGCCTCCGATGCGGCGACGCTCCGAGGCAGGGCGAGAAAACTGATCCCGAACGCGCGGACGAAACACGCGGCGGCCAGCGCGGTCGTGAGGGCCAGCAGCGCGCCGGCCACGGGGAACGTCAGCCGTACCAGGCCGGGTGTCGACGTGAACCCGAGCAGCAGCGCCTGGAACGTCAGCCACTCGCTCGGGAACCCGTTCAGCAACGGCAGACCCGAAATGGCCAACGCCCCGACGAGGAAGAAGAGGCCCGTCCACGGCATGCGCCGCAGCAGGCCACCAAACTGCTCGACCTGGCGGGTGCCTGTCGCCATCACCACGCTCCCCGCGCCCAGGAAGAGCAGTCCCTTGAACACGGCATGATTCAAGACGTGCGTGAGGCTGGCGGCGATCGCCACGCTCGCCAGCGCGCCGTGTCCCTCCGCCATGGCCATCATGGCCGCTCCCAGGCCCAGCACGATAATCCCAGAATTCTCGATCGTGCTGTAGGCGAGGAGCCGCTTGATGTCGTTCTGCGTGAGGGCATACAGCACACCCAGGATGGCCGAGACCATCCCGACGGCCATCAACGCCAGCGCCCAGGTGACCTCCGGCATGCCAAGGCCGAAGGCGCAGACCCGGTAGAGGCCGTAGATCCCCGCCGTGATGAGCACCGCGGACATGATGGCAGAGACGCTGCTCGGTGCGGCCGGGTGCGCGTCCGGCAACCACACGTGGAACGGGATGACGCCGGCCTTCACGCCGAACCCGAAGAAGAAGAGCACGAACAGCCCATCACGGAACGGGCCGGGCGCAACGTGTCCCGACAGCAGCACCGGAAACGCCTGGGAGCCGGAGGCGCCCGCGAGCAGCAGGAACGCGGCAGCGAGGCAACCGGTGCCCACGTGCGACATGACCAGGAACAGGTACGCCGCGTTGCGGCTGGCGCGCGCCTCATGTTCGGTCGCCACGAGCGCCGCCGTCGCCAGCGTCATCAGCTCCCACGCGCACAGGAAGGCGAGCACGCCGTCGGCGACAAACACCATCTCCACGGCGCCGAGCATGAGGTTGAACGCGGCGCCGACCGCGGCCGTGCGGTCGTCGGCGACCGCGTGCGCGAAGTAGCCGACGCTGTAGAGCGCCACGGGCGCCGCGATCAAGCCCAACACCATGAGGAACCACGCCGACAGCGGCGTCACCGAGTAGCTGAACACGATGCCGGAGGCCGCCTGCTGTACCAGGACGCCGTCGACGGACCGACCCGATCCGATCACGAACACGGCGACCGCCATCGTCAGCATCGACGCGGCGATCGACCCCGCCATCGCCGCCCCTCGAGCGATCCGGGCGCGCCGGGTCAACGCAAGGGACACCGCCATGGTCACCAACCGGATCATCAGTGCCACCGGAACGCCAACCGCCATGAACCCGGACATGCTCAACTTTGCCACCACACCCTGAGAACAAGCCCCACGACCAGGACGATGACATATGCGAGGTACGCGTGGAGGCTCCCGGCCTGCAACACCTTCATGCCGTCGGCGACCCGCAGGACCCATTGCACGAGTGGCCCATAGACGAAGCGCTCGAAGGTCGGCTCGATTTCCGACCGGTAGCGGACCTCCTGGGTGAAGTACGGCGAGACCTCCGCCAGCGTGTCGACGGCGCGAGTCGGGCGATAGACGCCGCGGAAGATCATCATGAGCGGCTTCGAGAAGGCTGTCGCCGTGTACTCGGTGCGGGCCGTCAGCACACCTCCGCACCCCCACGTCGGCACGCGCCGCACCGCCGTCCGGCGATGCCACGCCAGCAGGCCTGCGCCCGCCAGCGCGACGGCCAGCACCACGCCGAACAGGCCGGGCACGACGTGGTCGAACGACGCGAGACCGGAAGACATCGCCAGCGGGCCGGGTGCCAGGCCCGTGGACGGACGCAGGCCGGGCATCGACGACATGACGCCTTCCAGAGTCGCGACGACCGCACCCGGAAACAGGCCAAGCGCAATACAGAGCGCCGCGAGCCAGGCTTGCGGCACGAGCATGACGGCCGGGGCCTCGCGCGCGGCGGCGGCCGCGTCGCTCCGGGGCAGCGCGAGGAAACTGATGCCGAACGCCTTCACGAAGCAGGCGGCCGCCAGGGCGGTCGTGAGGGCGAGCAGGGCGCCGCCCACCGGAAACAGGAAGTGGACGAGGGGATCGGCCGAGCCTCGGAACCCAAACAGGAACGCCTGAAACGTCAGCCACTCGCTGGCAAAACCGTTCAGGGGCGGCAAGCCGGAAATCGCCATCGCGGCGATGAGGAAGAACAGCCCCGTCCACGGCATGCGCCGCAGCAACCCGCCGAGGTGTTCGATCTGGCGCGTGCCGGTGGCCACCACCACGGCCCCGGCTCCAAGAAAGAGCAACCCCTTGAACGCGGCGTGATTGAGGACGTGGTACAGGCTCGCCGCGATTCCCAAGGCGGCCAGATTGCCACGGCCGTAGGACAGCCCGATCATTCCGGCACCAAGCCCCAGCAGGATGATGCCGATGTTCTCGATGCTGTGGTACGCGAGCAGCCGCTTCAGATCGTGCTGCATGAGCGCATAGAGCACGCCCATCACGGCCGAGATCGCGCCGACCGCGACGACGATGACACCCCACGACAGCCGCGGCACGCCCAAACCGAATGCGCAGACCCGGACCATGCCGTAGATCCCGGTCTTGATGAGCACGCCGGACATCAACGCGGAGATGCTCGTCGGTGCGGCCGGGTGGGCTTCCGGGAGCCAGATATGCAGGGGCACCACTCCCGCCTTCACGCCGAAGCCCAGGAAGAAGAGGGCAAACAGCGCGTGACGGATCGCACCGGGCAACGCCACGCCCGAGAGGATTGTGGAGAACGCCACCGACCCGGATGCAGCAGCCAACGTCATGAACCCGGCGATCAGGCACCCCGTGCCCACGTGCGACATCACAAGGTAGAGATATGCGGCCCGCCGGTTCGAGGGGTCCTCGTGTTCGGTGGCGACGAGGGCCGCCGTCACGAGCGTCATCAGTTCCCAAGCGCCGAGAAACGTGAGGGCGTCTCCAGCCGCGAACACGAGTTCGACGGCGCCCACGAGCAGGTTGAACGCCACGCCGAGAAAGACCGATTGCCGGCTGAGCGGCGGGTGCGCGACGTACCCGATGCTGAAGATCGCGATGGGCGCGGCGACGAGGGACAGGACCAGCAGGAACCACGCGGCCAGTCCGTCCACCGCATAGCCCAGCGCGAATCCGGACGCCTGATGGACGAACAACACGCCCTCCGCTGGCACACCGGAGCGCAGCACGCCGGCGGCGAGGATGCCGGTCACGAGAGACGCGAGGGCCGAGCCGACAAACGCGACCTGCCGGGCGATCCCCTTCCGCCGCGAGGCCAGCAGCGTCAGGGCAATCACGCCGAGGCGGACGGCGAGGGCCACGGGCAACCCGCCGGCCTGATCGAACGGCGCCATCACGGCTCCTGCCTGGATGCGGGCATGCGAATGCCTTCTACCATCGGGTGGCGATCGCCGACAGAATCAAGGCGATCAATCCGACGATACCGAGAATCACGAGCCGCGAGGCGATTCGGCGTTGCGCGGTCGGAACTCCTGGCAGGAATGAAAGGACGCGTCCCTTGTGGTCGGTCATCGCCATGCACCTCATCCGACCAGGGCCACGTCGTGATGGCCGGGGCGCTGTCCAGCGCCCCGGCGAATCCGCTCCGACACGGCCCTCGCATAGCCGTCAAGATCCAGCAGGGGCCTGGCGGCCACGCCGCTCTGCATCGCCGCCTGCGCGACGGCGCGGGCCACGCGCGGCAGCACCGCGGCATCGAGTGCTCCCGGGATGATGTACTCACGTCCGAAACGCGGTGATTCACGGGCGAGGGCGGCAATGGCCCGACACGCGGCGAGCTTCATCCCGCCGTCGATGCTCGTCGCGCGCACGTCGAGTGCCGCGCGAAAGATCGAGGGGAACGCCAGGACGTTGTTGACCTGGTTCGGATAGTCGGACCGACCGCTGCCGAAGATCGCGTCCACGCGGACACGACGCACGACCCCGAACGCCACCTCGGGCTCCGGGTTGGCCAGCGCCAGGATCAACGGGCGTGCGGCCATGGAGCGCAACATGTCATCGGACACGATGCCGGGACTCGACACGCCGACGAGGACGTCGGCATCCCGCAGCGCATCGGCCAGGGTGCGGCTGGCAACGTCGGCGGCGAAGCGCTGTTTGTATCGGTTCAGGTCGGTGCGCCCGGCATGCACGACCCCCTTCGAGTCCACCAGGGTGACACGCGACCTCGGCACACCGACGGCGCACACCATCTCGGCGCAGGCGATCCCCGCCGCTCCCGCGCCGGAGATCACCACGCGGGCGTTCTCGAGCGCCTTGCCGTGGAGTTCGAGGCCGTTGAGCAGCGCCGCGCCGACCACGATGGCCGTCCCGTGCTGATCGTCATGGAACACGGGAATCGACAGGCCACTCCGCAGGGCCTCTTCGATCACAAAACACTCGGGCGCCTTGATGTCCTCGAGGTTGATCCCCCCGAACGTCGGCGCCAGGGCCGTGACGACGCGCACGACGTCCTCGGGGAGGGCGGCGTCGATCTCGAGGTCGAAGGCGTCGATATCGGCGAGCATCTTGAAAAGCAGCGCCTTCCCCTCCATCACCGGCTTGGCGGCGAGCGGGCCGATATCACCGAGGCCGAGGACGGCGGTGCCGTTGGACACAATCGCAACGAGGTTGCCCTTGTTGGTGTACCGGTACGCCGCCGCCGGGCGACGCGCAATCGCGAGCGACGGCGTGGCGACGCCAGGCGTGTACGCCAGGGCCAGGTCGGCCCCCGTGTCACACGGTTTGGTCGGCGTAATCTGCGTCTTCCCGGCCGGTCGCCGGGCATGATAGCGGAGCGCTTTCATCAGTGTCCCATGTCCCTGTCAATGCGTCCGTGGGTATCCCGTCCCGTGCGTCCCATCGAGCCGTTTCCGCACCCACGCCAGGGCGGGGTCGACGACGATGGCGGTGTAGCCACGCCGCTCGAAAGGCACCAGCGCTTCGTCACCCTCGAGCAGCAACATGAGGCAGCCGACCCCCGCGTGCCGCGCCCCGCGTTCCACCGCGGAAAGCAGGATGTCGGCGACCTGCGCCACATCCGCGCCGGGCAGGGTGCGGTCGACGAGGAATTCGTGCACGATGCGGACGTCACTGTCGGCGGGCCTGTAGGCGGCGAAGCCGACCGGTATGGCGTCTTCCGTGACCAGGACCCACGCCGCGCCGCGAAGGTGCTGCAGCCGCGCGCGGCTCAGGGTGTGACCGGCTGGACAACAAAGGCGCGGATCGCCAAGCCCTCCGCCCTCCATGACCTGCACACGAATCGCTCCGTGCCGCACGAGTCGTTGGGGTTGTCCGGTCATCTCGCTGCTCCTGTCCGGTGGCGCGCTGGCGGTCTCGCGCCCGCGCTCCTCGGCGCTCACGCGCGACCATTTGATATTCAAACATATAAATATTTGCATCTAAAGAACGCGCGCCGACGGGCCCCGCGCTTCCGGCTAGCCGCGCCGGGCCTCCTTCCGCTCCTTCCGCAACTCGCGGAGCATCCCGCCAGTGTCGACCAAGTGGTTGTTGAAGATGCGCCGCGCCACGTCGAGCAACTCGGCGATGGTCTTGTCCCGCAGCGCGTATCGGACGGAGAGCCCTTGTTTCTGGGAGGTGACGATGCCCTGGTTCCGGAGGACCGCGAGCTGCTGCGACACGACGGGTTGTTCCAGACCCAGGGTTTCCTGGAGTTCCTGCACGGAGCGGTCGCCGCGGGTGAGGATCTCGAGGATCTTGATCCGGACCGGGTGCGACAGGGCCCGGAAGAACTGGGCTTTGAAGGATTGCAGTTGGGTTGCCGGCATCGATCCACCGCCCCGGCACAGCGCGGGGCAACGTCAGATCCTGACTATATAGCAATATTCATCTATTGAGCAACCGGCGGGGGCGCGTCGACGCCGATGACCTCGTCCACGGTGAACGACCAGTCGAGGCCCGCCGAATCCACGAAGAACTGGTACACGCGCGGGTCGTCCTCGAAGTCCACCGTGCCGTGGCCCTCGCCCGCCTGGTCCACGACCGTCTTGAGCGGACGGCCGCTCACGGCGCTGTGCACCGTCAGCTTGAAGTGGGCGTTCGGGGAGAAGGATCCCGTCCCCTTCTTCCTGGCCTCCCAGGTGATCACGAAGTGGCCGGCGGTGTTGACGACATCGCCCACCGTCATGCTGCCGGTCCCCTGCCACGCCCCGGCACGTCGGGTCGCCGCCACGACGTGATGCTCGGGCGGCGGCGGAGACGAACAGGCGGCCGTGATCGACACGGCCGCCGCCAACGCGGCCACCATCCTCATCGACGACGACCGGCGGAGGCGGACCGGGGCTTGACGGCCGAGAGGAGCGCCTTGATCCGGGCGGCGGCGCGGGCCTGCACCGCGCGCGGCGGGTGGGTGCCGCCTTCGGCACGGCACGCCGCCGAGGTGACGCGCAACCGGCCGGTCATGGTGCCGCAACACCCGCACTCGTTGATGTGGCGCTCGATGGTGCGGCGACGCGAGGGCGTCAGCTCGCCATCGAGGTAGCGAGAGAGCTCGAGCAGCAGCGCGCGGCACCTGGGCGACGGGCGCGTGCTCATTGCGGGCGGCCTCCGAGCGACGCCTGCAGCTGGATGCGCGCGCGATGGAGCCGCGTCTTCACGTTGTCTTCCGAAATTCCCATGACCTTGGCAACCTCACGCGTCGACAACCCTTCCATTTCCCGGAGAAACACAATCGCGCGGTACTGCGGGGGCAATTCCTTGAGCGCCGCGCGCAACCGGCGGCGAAGCCCCGAATTCTCCGCCAGCGCCTCGGGATCCTTGCCCGGGTGCGCGGCGTCGAGCCGCAACGGTCCCTCGGGTCCCGGCAGCACCTCGTCCCACGACTGGAGGTGCGCCGGCTCGTCCACCTTCTTACGCCGCCCCATCAGGCACGCATTCCGGACGGTCCGATAGAGCCACGGGCGAAACGCTTGCGGCTCGCGAATGCGCGCCACATAGCGATACGTCTTGATCAGGGCCTCCTGCATCGCATCCTCGGCATCGGCCGCATGGCCGCACACCGAGGTGCTGAAGCGCCAGGCCACTTCCTGGGCGCGCATCAGGAGGCGCTCGAGGGCCGCCTCGTTCCCGCCGGCCGCGGCGGTGACGAGGGCGGCGTATTCATCCTGAACCGCGTCCCGGGAATGCGCCTGATCCAGAGGATTCAGGCGCGTGGATTTGGTGACATGCCCGTCGCCACCTGCCGATGTCACCTTTTTGGATGTCATGAATCTTGTCAAAGAGATGATACGACGCCCTGTCATTTTGCTCCTCGTCGCCCTCGCTGTGGCCGTCCCGGCCGCAGCGCAGGCACCGCTCTCCCTCCCTGACGCCATCGCACGGGCCCGGGCCCACAACCCGGACGCCGGCTCCGCCGCGGCCGCCGAACGTGAGGCCGCCGAGCGCGTGACCCAGGCCCGCGCCGGCTATTTCCCCAAGGTTGACGCCGCCGAATCGTGGCAGCGCGGCAACCAGCCGGTCTTCGTGTTCGGATCGCTCCTGGCCCAGCGCCAATTCACCGCCGCGGACTTCGCGCTCGACGCGCTCAACCACCCGGACCCGACCGACAACTTCCGCGCGGCCTTCACGCGTGGAGCAGTCGGTGTTCGACGGCGCCAACCAGGCCAACGTCCAGGCCGCCGGCCTGGGCAAAGAGTTGGCCGCGGCCGGCCGCGCCCTGGTGGAACAGGGCCTCGCCGAAGCCGTCACCGGCGCCTACGGGCGGGTGCTGATCGCCTCCGCGACGGCCCAATCGGCCGCCGCCGCCGTCGAGACCGCCCGCGCGGACCGCGAGATGGCCGCCAACCGTCGCGACGCGGGGCGCGTGACCGACGCCGATGTGCTGCAACTCGACGTCTTCCTGGCCCGAATGCGCGAGCAGCAGGTGCAGGCGGTCTCCGAAGAGCGCATCGCCCGCGCGCGGCTCAACCAGCTAATCGGGGAACCGCTCGGCACGGTGTTCACCCTCGACTTCACGCCCGTCGCGGCCGCCGTCGACACCACCGATGCGGCGGTGCTCGAAACCGAAGCGCTGAAGAATCGCCCGGAGGTCACGGTCGCGTCCTTACAGCAGCAGCTGGCCGACGCGGCGGTGAAGGCCGCTCGCGCGTCCTTCCTGCCGCAGGTCGCGGCCCAGGGCGGATGGGAATTCAACGGCGGCGCGTGGAACTCCCGCGCGTCGAGCTGGGTGGTGGGCGCGGTCGCCCGCATCAACCTGTTTCACGGCTTTGCGGACCAGGCACGGCTCGCGCGAAGCGCGCGAGCAGGTCACGCGACGCGCCCTCGACCGCGAAAAGGCGGAGACCTCCGCCCGGCTCGACGTGCAGATCGCGCTGGCCCGCCTCGACGCGGCCCGCGCGAGCGAAGCCGTGGGCCGCGCCGCCGCCGACCAGGCGCGCGAGAGCCGCCGCATCATCCGCGACCGCTACGAGAGCGGACTGGCCGACGCCACGTCGCTCCTCCGATCGGCGGAAGCCGTGCTGCTCGCCGAGGCACAACAAATCACCGCGCGCGTGAACGTCCTCACCGCCACGGCGGCGCTTGAACGCGCAATGGGAAGGCCATAACCGACATGAACGTCAGCAGACACACTTTCGTTGCCGGCGCGTCCGCGTTGCTGGTGAGCATCACCCTCGCCGCGTGCTCGGCACATCCCGAGACGGCGGCTCCGGCAGCCGGCACGCCGATACCCGTCACCGTGGCGCCGGTGGCGATGACCGACATCGCCGACGCCATCGAGGCCGGCGGCGTGGTCCAGGCGCGGACCACCGCCACCCTGACGGCGCGCATCCTGGCGCCGGTCAGCGAGGTTCGCGTGGTCCCCGGTGACCGCGTCCGCGCCGGCCAGGTGCTCGTCGTGCTCGACGGGCGCGACCTGTCGGCCGGCGCTCACGCCGCCCGCGCGGCCGCCTCGGCGGCGGAACAAGGCGCCAAGGCCGCCGCCTCCGAACAGCAGTCCGCGGATGCCGGGCTCGCCCTCGCGCGCGCCACCTACAAGCGCGTCGAGGAGTTGAACGCGAAGCGATCGGCCACCTTGCAGGAACTCGACGACGCGACCGCGGCGTTGCGCGCGGCCGAAGCGCGCGCCTCCGGCGCGGCCGTCGAGGGCGCTGCAGGCCGCAGTCGGCCCTCGAAAGCGCCCGCGCCGCCAGCGACGCCGCGGGCACGAGCGAATCCTTCGCCACCATCACCGCCCCCTTCGACGGCACGGTCACCGAGAAGATGGTCGAGCCCGGCAACATGGCCGCGCCCGGCACGCCGCTCGTTCGCCTCGAGGACACGCGCGGCTTCCGGCTCGAGGTCCGCGTGGACGAGTCGCGCGTCGGCCAGATTCAGCAGGGCGCCGCGGTCGCCGGTCCTGCTCGACACCGGCGCCGCCGGCGCCGTCGACGACGATCACCGGCACGGTCGCGGAGATCAGCCGCGCCGTGGACGCCGACGCGCGCGCCTTCCTCGTCAAGGTCACCCTGCCCGAGGCGGCCGGCCTGCGGTCGGGCGCTCTTCGGCCGCGTCGCGCTTCGCGGGCGCCACGCGCAAGGCCCTCACCGTTCCGCTCGGCCGCCATCGTTCGACGCGGCCAGGTCACGTCGGTCTTCGTGGTGGAGAAGGACGTCGCGCGCGTCCGCCTCGTGAGCCTCAGCGGACACCGAGGTCCTCGCCGGCCTCTCCGAATCGGAATCGGTGATCGTATCGCCGGCGCCCAGCCGTCACCGACGGCCGCCGCGTCAGCGTGGGGGGCCGGTAATGGCCCGCCCCTACGGCGCCGCGGGCAAGCTCGCGGCCGCGTTCATCCACTCGAAGCTGACGCCGCTCTTCATCCTGGCGTCGATGGCGCTCGGCGCGCTCGCCGTCGTGGCCCTCCCCCGCGAGGAGGAGCCGCAGATCATCGTGCCGATGGTGGACGTGTTCGTCGAGATGCCCGGCGCGACGCCGGCCGACGTCGAACAGCGCGTCACGCGGCCGATGGAGCAGCTGCTCTGGGAAGTGCCCGGCGTCGAGTACGTCTACTCCACGTCGAGCCCCGGCCAGTCGATGGTGATCGTCCGCTTCAAGGTGGGCGAGCCCGAGGAAGCCGCGCTCGTCCGCCTCAACCAGAAGCTCGCAGGCCAACGCCGACCGCATCCCGCCCGGCGTGATCGGCCCCTCGTCAAGCCGCGCTCGATCGACGACGTGCCGATCCTGGCGGTGACGCTGTGGTCCGCGCGCTACGGCGACGACCAGCTGCGCGCGCTCGCCGCGCAGCTGCGCGACGCGATCGCGGAAGTCACCGACGTCTCGGAAGTGACGCTCATCGGCGGGCGGCCGCGGCAGGTCCGCGTGGACATCGATCCCGCGCGGCTCGCGGCCTACGGCCTCGATCCCATCGCCGTGCAGCAGGCCATCGGCCGCACCAACGCAGCAGGGCGCGGCCGCGGGTCCCGTCGCCGGCGGCCAGGTCACCGGCCTCGAGGCCGGCAGCCGCCTGCGCACCGCCGACGAGGTCCGCGACGTCGTGGTCACGTCCGCGAGCGGCCGTCCGGTGCTGCGTCCGCGACGTGGCCGACGTCGCCGACGGCGACGCCGAGCCCACGTCGTACGTGACCTTCCAGTCCCGGGACGGCGGGCGCGCACCCGGCGGTGACGATTTCGGTCGCCAAGCGCAAGGGCACCAACGCGATCGACGTCGCGCACCGCGTGACGCAGAAGCTCGAGACGCTGAAGGGCACGCTCGTGCCCGCCGACGTGCACCTCACCATCACGCGCGACTACGGCGAGACGGCCGCCGACGAAGAGCAACGAACTGCTGTGGCACATGCTGCTCGCCGTGCTGTCGGTGTCGGCGCTCATCTGGCTGGTGCTCGGCCGGCGCGAAGCCGCCGTGGTGCTGATCGCGATTCCGGTGACGCTCGCGCTCACGCTGTTCATGTTCTTCCTCTACGGCTACACGCTGAACCGCATCACGCTCTTCGCCCTGATCTTCTCCATCGGCATCCTCGTGGACGACGCGATCGTGGTGGTGGAGAACATCGTGCGGCACGCGCGGATGCAGACGGGCGAGGCGAACGGCCTGGCCGCCGTCGCGCTGCGCGCGGTGGACGAGGTCGGCAACCCCACCATCCTGGCCACGCTCGCCGTCGTCGCGGCCATCCTGCCGATGGCGTTCGTCGGCGGCCTGATGGGCCCGTACATGCGGCCCATCCCCGTCGGCGCCTCGGCGGCGATGGTGTTCTCGCTGGTCGTCGCCTTCATCGTGACGCCGTGGGCGGCCATCCGCCTCCTGAAGCCGCACGCGCATCGAGGACCACGGCGAGGAGGACCTGCTCACGCGGATCTATCGACGGGTGATGGGGCCGCTCATCGCGAGCGGGCGGATGCGCGCGATCTTCCTGGCGGGCGTCGCGGTGCTGCTGCTCGGCGCGATGGCGCTCGTGCCGCTCAGCTCGTCACCGTGAAGATGCTGCCGTTCGACAACAAGAGCGAGTTCCAGGTGATGGTGGACATGCCGGAGGGCACGGCGCTCGAGACCACGGCGCAGGTGGCGTCCGCCCTCGCGACGGCGACGCTCGAGGACACGACGGTCGTGAACGTGCAGCAGTACGTCGGCACGTCGGCGCCGTACAACTTCAACGGGCTCGTGCGGCACTACTTCCTGCGCCGCGCGCCCCACCTGGCCGACCTGCAGGTGAACCTCGTGCCGAAGGACGAGCGGTCCGAGCAGAGCCACGACGTGGCCCGCCGCGTCCGCGAGCGCCTGATGCCGATCGCGAAGCGGTTCGGCGCGACGATCCAGGTGGCGGAGGTCCCGCCCGGGCCGCCCGTGCTGCAGACGCTGGTCGCGGAAGTCTACGGGCCCGACCCCGCGCGACGCACCGCCGTGGCCGCGCAGGTGAAGGCCATCTTCGAGCAGACGCCGGGCGTGGTGGACACCGACTGGTACGTCGAGGCGCCGCACCCGAAGATGACGCTCGCGGTCGACGGCGAGAAGGCCGCGGCCGCCGGGCTGTCGCCCGCGATGGTGGCGGCCGTCGTCCGCATGGCGGGCGTCCGGCGAGATCCGCCGGCCTGCTGCACGACGAGCAGTCGCGCGAGGACGTGCCGATCGTGGTGCGGCTGCCGCGCGCCGACCGGAGCCTCGAGGCCATCCAGTCGATCCGGCTGACCGGCGCCCGATCCGGTCGCCGTGGGCGAGCTCACGCGGACGGCCTCGGTGCAGGAGAACGCCAGCCTGTATCACAAGAACCTGCAGGCCGGTGACCTACGTCACGGGCGACCTCGCCGGACAGAACGAGAGCCCGGTCTACGCCATCCTGAAGATGAACGAGGCCATCGCGCGCCTGTCGCTGCCCGAAGGCTACGGCCTCGAGGTCTTCAACGCCGTGCAGCCGTTCGACACGTCGCGCTACGCGATGAAGTGGGACGGCGAGTGGCACATCACCATCGAGGTGTTCCGCGACCTCGGCCTCGCGTTCGCCGCGGTGCTGCTCCTCATCTACGTGCTGGTCGTCGGGCTGGTTCCAGTCGTTCAAGACGCCGCTGCTCATCATGGCGGCCATCCCGTTCTCGCTCGTCGGCATCCTGCCGGCGCACGCGGCGATGGGCGCGTTCTTCACGGCGACCTCGATGATCGGCTTCATCGCCGGCGCGGGCATCGTCGTGCGCAACTCGATCATCCTCGTGGACTTCATCGAGCTGCGGCTCGCCGAGGGCCTGCCGCTCGAGCAGGCCGTGGTCGACGCCGGCGCGGTGCGGTTCCGGCCGATGGCGCTCACCGCCGCCGCCGTCATCGTCGGCGCGGGCGTGATCCTCTTCGACCCGATCTTCCAGGGCCTCGCCATCTCGCTGATGGCGGGCGAAGTGGCGTCGCTGCTGCTGTCGCGCATGGCGGTGCCGGTCCTGTATTACATGGCGAAGCGCCACGAGCGCCCGGCGCCCGCGGTCGTTCCCCAGCCGATGGAGGCAATGTCGTGAGCGGACCCAACTCTCCCTGGCCCAAGGCCTCGGGCCCCAAGCCGCAAGCCCCGGTGTTTCCCCCGAAGACGGTGCTCGTGGCCGTGGACTTCGGCGAGGCCTCGGCCCGCGCCGTGACCCTCGCCGGCGCGATCGCCTCGGCGTTCGGCGCCACGCTTCGAGCCGTCCACGCGGAGCGCTTCGAGCCGCCGCCGTACTTCACGCTCGAGCAGATCGCGCGGCTGGAGGCCGAGCGCCGCGTGGCCGAATCGGCCGCGGTCAACCACTTGATCCAGTTTGCGGCCGCGGCCACGGCACACCCCGTCGGCGCGAACGTGCTCGATGAGCCGCCGGTCGACGCCATCCTCCACGCCGCAGCGGACGCGGACCTCATCGTCGTCGGCACGCATGGCCGCCGAGGACCCGGGCGCTGGTGGCTCGGGTCGGTGGCCGAACGCGTGGTGCGCGCGGCCACCGTGCCGGTCCTGGTGACGCGAACCGGCACGGCCGCTCCGACGGCCATGTTCGAGCGAATCGTCCTGGTGGGCGAGGGTCACGAGCCCGCCTCCGGCGTGCGGACCGTCGCAGAGCAATTGGCCGGCGCGTTCAAGGGCCACGTCATCCAGGGCGGTCCCATCACGGGTTGCCGGCCCGATGTGATGGCACAGGCGACGCTGGTGGTGATGGAGATGAGCGGCCACCACGGCGCCTGGGCGCTCACGGACGGCGTGGCGAAGGTGCTTGGCGGGTGCCAGCATCCCATCCTGTTTGTGCCGCGGACGCAGCTGGCGAATTGAAATTACAAATAACAAATAACGAATAACGAACGAAGATTGAGACGAGGGCGTGATGGACGTTGAACAGATACTGCGGCTGGTTTCCGGGACATTCGTCGCCGCGAGCGTGCTGCTTGGAATCTACGTGAACCCGAACTTCCTGTGGTTCACGCTCTTCGTGGGGTTGAACCTGTTCCAGTCGGCGTTCACCCAGTGGTGCCCGCTGATGACGATCCTGCGGAAGGCCGGGGTCCGCGGATGATCGGCGCGATCCTGTTTTTCGTCGCCTGGGTGGCGTTGCAGTGGTGGGTGCTGCCGCGCCTCGGCGTACCCACTTGAGCGGTGCCTCTCCCGCGCGGGTCGCGGGCACCACACTCGGGCAAGACTCACGACGACCATGACGGAGCGTCCCAATGCTGAAGCCCCTGCCACACCACTACGACGCACACCTCGCCGGCGGACCGGCAGGCTACGCCACGGTCTCGGTCCCCGGCCTCCCCGACCTGCGCATGGCGGCGCCCGCGGATTTCGACGGTCCGGGTGACGCCTGGAGCCCCGAACACCTGTTGCTCGCCGCCGTGCAGTCGTGCCTGCTCTTGACGCTGCGCGCGGTTGCGAAGGCCTCGAACATCACGTTCGTGAGCCTGGACGTCGACGCGGCCGGCACCGTGGATCGCCAGGACGGTGTGACGCGGTTCACGGAGATCGTGCTGCGTCCGCGCCTCGTCGTCGCACCGGGGACGGATCGTGAGCGCGCATTGAAAGTCCTCGAGAAGAGCGAGAAGCACTGCCTCGTGTCGGCCTCCCTGTCCACGCCGATCCGGCTGGAACCCGAGATCACCGACGCCCCTGCGACTACGATATGAGAATGACGACAGCCCTTCGAACCACGATGGCCCTCGCGGTCGCCACCCTGGGCCTCGCGCCCGTCGCCCACGGGCAGCATTCGTCCATGCCGGCGGGCATGACGCACGAGCAGCACATGGAGCAGATGAAGAAAGAAGCCGAGATGAAAGAGCACGGCAAGCAGGCCATGGGCTTCGATCAGGATGCGACGACGCACCATTTCGCGGTGGCGGCCGATGGCGGCTCGATCGCGGTGGACGCGAATGACCCGGCCGACGTGGCCACGCGCGAGCAGATCCGCACGCATCTCCAGGAGATCGCCATCGCCTTCCGTCGCGGCGACTTCGGCAAGCCCCTCATGACCCACGGCGAGCAGCCCCCGGGCGTGCCGGTCCTCGAGCGCCTGCACGACGGGATCTTCTACATCTACAGCGACACCCCGCGCGGCGGAATCGTCCGGATCGAGACGGCGAACGCGGAAGCCGTCGCCGCCTTGCACGCGTTCCTGACCTACCAGATCACCGAACATCACACCGGCGACCAGCAGGCCACGACCCCGTCGCCGGACCACATGGAACACAAGTTCGATAACCCCGACGCGTGGGCGAAGAGCTTCGACGATCCAGCCCGCGACGCCTGGCAGATGCCGGCGAAGGTCGTCGAGGCCTTGCAGCTCAAGGCGGGCCAGAGCGTGGCGGACATCGGCGCCGGCACGGGCTACTTCACGATGCGCCTCGCGACGCTGCCGGCCAGGCCGAAGGTGTTCGCGGTGGACATCGAGAAGGGCATGATCGAGCACATCCAGCAACGCGCGGCGCACGACGGCCTGACCAACGTCGTGGGCATCGTCGCGGCACCAGACCGGACCAATCTGCCGGAGCCCGTGGACGTAGTGCTCATCGTCGACACCTACCATCACCTCCCGGGCCGCGTGGCGTACTTCACCGCGCTCAAGGCGAACATGAAGCCGGGCGCCAGGCTCGCCATCGTCGACTTCCGGAAGGACGCCCCGGAAGGGCCGCCGGTCGAGTTCCGCTTCACGCAGGAGCAGATCAGCGCGGAGCTCGGCCAGGCCGGATTCGTCCTGCAGGCGACGCACGACTTCCTGCCCCGCCAGATGATGCTCGTCTATCGCGTCAAGTAACCGAGGCCCCATGCATCGCCGCGACGTCCTTCGCATCCTGACTGTCTCACCGTTCCTCGTGGCCGCGGCGCGGCAGCCGTCGCCGCGCGCCGGGTTCGTGCCGGACGTCGAGCTGGGCCTCACCGCCGCGCCCGATGCCGTGGCCGTGCTGCCCGGCGCGGCCACCAGGGTCTGGCGCTTCACCGGCCGCGTCATCAAGGGACCGGCCGATGCGATCCAACCGGTGGCGGGCTCGTACCTCGGACCGACCATCAGCGTCCGCACCGGCCAGAAGGTCCGCATCCGCTTCACCAATCAGCTTCCCGAACACTCCATCGTGCATTGGCACGGCCTCGACGTGCCGGAGAACGCCGACGGTCATCCGCGACTCGCCATTCCGACGGGCCAGGAGTACGTCTACGACTTCGAGGTGACCAACCGCGCGGGCACCTACTGGTATCACCCGCATCCGCACATGCGGACCGGGGCGCAGGTCTACCAGGGCCTCGCGGGTCTCTTCCTCGTGCGCGACGCCGAAGAGGAGGCGCTCGGCCTGCCGTCAGGCGAGGCCGAGCACCTCTGCGTGCTGCAGGATCGCCGGTTCGACGCGGGCAACCAGCTGGTGTTCCGCGGCAACGGCATGATGGAGATGATGAACGGCTACCTCGGCGACCGCGTGCTGGTCTCCGGCGTGCCGCAGCCCACGAAAGACGTCGATGCCGCGTGGCACCGCGTTCGCCTGCTCAACGGTTCCAACGCCCGCTTCTACAAGCTCGCGTGGAGCCGCGACCTGCCGATGACGGTGATCGGCGGCGAGGCCGGCCTCCACGAGCACGCCGTCACGCAGCGGTCGCTCACGCTCGCACCCGGCCAGCGCGCGGACGTCCTGCTCGACCTGACCAGCTTCGCGGCCGGCACCGAAGTGCACCTCGAGAGCCTGTCGTTCCCGGAAGCCGATGCGGGCATGGTCGGCATGATGGGCATGATGGGTGGCCGCATGGGCGGCATGGCCACCCCGTCGAGCGTGCCGAACGGCGCGGCGCTGCGCGTCATGACCTTGCGCACGCGCGCGAAGAAGGGCCCGGCGTTCCGCGTGCCCGATCGGCTCTCGACCTTCGATGGCACGTGGGCCACGAAGAGTCGATGCGCCGGTCCGTCGCGTGCCGCTGCTCTTTCAGCGCATGGAGTGGTCGCTCGGCGGCCGCACGTTCGACATGACCGACGTGGCGCCCGAGGAAACCGTCGCCGCCGGCTCCACGCATATCTGGGAATTCACGAACGTGGCGAACGGCATGGGCATGCAGGCGGCCCATCCCATTCACATGCACGGCCGCCAGTTCCGCGTGCTCGGTCGCTCGGGCGGGACCACCAACGCCCTCCGCGAGGGCATCGTCGACGCCGGCTGGAAGGACACGGTGCTCGTGCTGCCCGGCGAGACCGTCCGCGTGCAGGTCACGTTCACCAGGCACCCGGGGCTGTATCTCTACCACTGCCACATCCTCGAGCACGAGGACATGGGGATGATGCGGAACTTCCGCGTGACGTAGGTTACGAGCGCTGCTTGCGGTACGAGTTCTTGAGCGCGATCTTCCCGTTCTTCAGCGTGAAGACGTCGCAGCCGTTGACCTCGACCTTCGCGCCTTCCTTCGTCGTCCCGGTGAACGTCCACTCCGACACGGCGCGATCGCCGGCCACGAAGTGGCGCGGGTGGTTCCACCGTCCATCGGCGTAGGTGTCGAACACGGCCAGGTAGGCCTTGCGCACGGCTTCCGGGCCCACGTGCCGCGTGCCCGCCACGTCCTTGCCCGCCGCGGCCTCGAACACGCACTCCGGCGCCATGCACGCCATCAGGCCCTCGATGTCGTGCGCGTTCCAGGCGGCCGCGAAGGCGTCCAGCATCTTGAGGGTGGCGGTGTCGGCCGCCGACGCGCCCTGGGGAATCGCGATGGCGCCCACGACGCCGGCGGCGCCGGCCTTGAGGAGATGTCGTCTCTGCATGGGGACATGGTATCCCGCTCTGAAAGTGAAAGGTAGAAAGTAGAAAGTAGAAAGTGGAAAGTGGAAAGTAGAAAGGTGGACGCCGAGAGGGCGCCCTTCTACCTTTTCACTTTTCACTTTTCACTTTCTACTTTTCACTTTTCGCTCTTCGCTAGAATCGCGCGCGGAGGCCGATCTGCACCGACCTCGGCTCGCCCACGGCCGTGATCTGGTTGAACGACGGCGAGGGATTCGTCGGGTACGCGCCGGAGCCGAAGTTCGCGTTCCGCGTGATGTCGTTGCGCTGGTTCGTGAGGTTGAACATCTCCACCAGCCCCTCGATACGCGCGTGGCTGCCGATCCTGAAGGGGCGCATGACGCGCAGGCTCATCGAGAAGAACGTGTCGGCGACGCCCGCGTTGCGGTCGATGAACTCGCCGTCCACGATCGGACGCCCTGCCGTCCCCTGTACCGTCGTCACGCCCGACGTGATGTTGAACGGCGCGGACGAATAGGCCTGCAGCATCGAGCTCATTTGAAACCCGTACACGTTCAGCCCGCCGGTGAAGACGAACCGGTGACGCTGGTCGTCGTCCGCCCGGCCCCAGTCCTTCCAGATGTCGAACGGATCGATCGGCGAACTGAAGAAGTTCTCGCCGACGTTGTTCATCGACTTCGAGAAGCGTGTAGCTCACGCGGTAGTAGCCCGCGCTGTGAAGGCCGCTGGTTGAACGACACGTGGAGGCCGTCATACTTCGAATCGGCCACTGACGAGTACTGGCTGTTGTTGGCGTAGTTCGGGTTCGGCCGGCAACCGTTGTTGGTGCCCGACGGCCACGCACGAGGGCACGTTCTGGTTCACGGACATGATGAGGTGCACGCCCTTCATGTGTGAGTAGCCCGACGCTCATCGTGCCGATCGCGCCCGACCTGCCGCTCGACCTCGAGGCTCGCCTGCTCCGAATACGCCGTTCTGCATGTTCGGATCCATGCGTCGTCAGGTTGAAGAGCGTGACGGACTGGACAGGCGCCGGCAGGATGTTCGGGAACACGGGCGCGCCGGCCTGCGTGGGCGACAGGCTGATGTTGGTCTGGCGAAGCTGGGCCAGGTCGGTGGTGTTGCCCGCCGACAGCAGCGCGTTGGCGAGCGCGCGCAGCGGCACGCGATCGTAGAAGAGGCCCGCGCTGCCGCGCACCACCGTGTTGCGCGACGCGCCCGGCGTCCACGCGAAGCCGAACCGCGGCGACACGTTGTTCGTGTCCGTGGTCATGGTGTCGAGGTACTGCAGGTCGTAGCGCAGGCCGAGGTTGAGCGTCAGCCGGTCGCTGACCTTCCACTCGTCCTGCGCGTAGCCGCCGATGTTGGCGTTGCCCTGCGTGACGACCGTCTGCCCGAAGGTCTGCGTGAAGCCGGCGTTGTTGTAGATGCCGAGCAGGAAGTTGGCCATCGACGAGAACGCGTAGGACCCGCGCACCGAGCGCGGAAAGGTGATCGTGTCGTCGTTGTAGAGGAAGTCGACGCCCGCGCGCAGCGCGTGCGCACCCGCCTGGTGCGACAGGTTGTCGACCAGCTGGTACATGTGATTGAGGCGGCCCTGCGGGCTGCCCGACAGGGTGCCGAACGACGCCACGCCCGCGATGCTCACCGCCGGACCGATCGGGATCGGTGGGCAGCGCCTTGAGGTCGGCGTGCGTGTACTGCGCGCGCGTCTCGTTCACGGTCCGCGAGCCGAGCGTCATCGTGTTGCTGAATGCCACCGCGTGGTCCTGGTTGTCGAGCCCCGCGGAGGCCGACGGCGCGTTGAGGCCGCCTGCTCCGCGCGCGTTGGCGGACGACACGTCGTAGAGGCTGTAGCGGACGCTGACGAGGTCCTTCCCGCTGAACTGGTGGTCCACCTTCCCCATCACGTTCACGCTGTGCACGGGATTCTCGTAGATGCCCGTGGCGACCGGCGAGCCCGGGTAGCCCACCGCCGTCGAGCCGCGCGTTGATGACCGCGACGTTCGCATCGCTGATCGTCGTCAGGCCCGTCTGGTCCAGCAGCCGCTGCTCGACGTTGACGAAGTAGAACGTCCTGTTCCTGGCGAGCGGGCCGCCCACGCTCGCGCCGTACTGCTTCTGCGACATGGGCAGCTTGGCGCCCGAGAGCACGTTCTTCGCGTTGAGCGAATCGTCCCGGAAATACCCGTAGATGTCGCCACGCGTGATGTTGGTGCCGCTCCTGGTGACGACGTTCACGTAGCCGCCGAGCGCGCGTCCGAGTTCCGCCTGGCCGCCGGAGGTCACCACCTGGAACTGATCGACGGCATCGACGCCGTACGGCATCCCGCTCAACCCCGCCGCATCATCGTTGGCCGACAGGCCGTCGACGATGAAGTTGTTGGAGAAGTTGCGCTGGCTGCCGACGGCGATGCCCATGCCGGTGACGGCGGACGTCTCGGCGAACAGCTGCGTGCTGTTCAGGTTCGGCGGCGACACGCCGGGCACGAGCAACGCGATGTCGAGGAAGTTGCGGCCGTTCAGCGGGCAGGCTCGCCACTTCCGCCTGCGAGACCGTGCCCGCGATCTGGCTGCGCGCCGATTCCAGCACGGGCGCCTCGGCCTGCACGGTCACGCTCGTGGACGACGGCCTCCACGGACAGGGCCACCGGCAGGTCGAACGCCGAGCCCACCGTGAGCGTGAGCTGCCGCGTGGCGGTGGCGAAGCCCGCCAGGGTCACCGGAGATTTCGTACGCGCCGACGCGCAGGTACGGAAAGCGGAACCGGCCCGCCGTGTCGGTGACGGCCTCGGCCGTGATGTTGGTCTCCATCTGGCGCGCGACGACGTTCGCGCCGGGCACGACCGCGCCCTGGGGGTCGGTGACCCGGCCGCTGACGCTGGCGTAGTTGATGGTCTCCTGGGCGGCCGCAGATGGGGCCACCGACAAGACGCAGACAACCGCCAGGGAAACGCAGGGGGCCGCAGATGAAACGCAGATTTGGAATACACGGGCAACGGAGGCGGGGACCGCTCGAAACATGACCCATAGCCTACGGGCCAGCGGCCTTTGTGCCCGTGCGGCTTATTGTCGCTGCGGCAAATTGACGCACCCGGCGGACGGGTGGCGTTTCCCGGCCCGATCGAGCATGATCGCAAGAGGAACCCGTTGGTCCCCGCCAGAGGTGAAATGCAGCAGCTTCAGAAACTCTCCCGGCGTCACTTCGTCGTCGCCCTCGCAGCCACCGTCCCCGGGTTGGCCATCCCGCGCCGCGCGGTCGCGGGTCGCGCCGACGCGCGCGTGCTGAAGTTCGATCACACGCACACGGGCGAACGGCTCTCGGTGGAGTACTTCGGTGGCGGCGCGTACGAGCCGGACGCCCTGGCCACGGTCAACCACTTCCTCCGCGACTTCCGCACGGGCGACGTGCATCCCATTGACGCGGGCCTGCTCGACCTGCTGCACGGCCTCACGAACCTCACCCAGACGTCGAAGCCATTCCAGGTGATCTCGGGCTATCGCTCACCCGCCACCAATGCCATGCTGCACCGCGCGAGCGAAGGCGTGGCGGTAGGCAGCCTCCACATGCAGGGCCAGGCGATCGACATCCGGCTCGCGGACGTCCCCCTCGACAAGCTGCGCAAGGCCGCGCTCTCGTACGGCCGCGGCGGCGTTGGCTACTACCCCGCGTCGGATTTCGTGCACGTCGACACGGGCCGCGTCCGCCACTGGTAACGGCCGGCCAGGTTCACCGGGGCTTTCGGCCAAGCTCCAGGGCGCGCTCGAGCACCGCGTCGTGGCCGTAGATGTCGTCCGCGAACCGCACCGAACCATCCTCCGGCATCACTACCGCGGTGAGATAGAACAAGATCACGCGGATGGGCCGCGTCAGGTCCACGCGGCGCGGCGTGCTCGACTGCATCGCCTCCACAATCTTTTCGCGCGTCCACTCCGGCTGGTCCGCCAGCGCCCACAGCGCCAGCTTCACCGGATCCGCCAGCCGCACACAGCCGTGGCTCAGGTCTCGGCGGTCCTTCTCGAACAGGTAGTCCGCCGGCGTGTCGTGCAGGTAGACGTTGTCGTCGTTCGGGAACACGAACTTCACGAGACCCAGGGAGTTCTTGGGGCCGGGACGCTGCCGCACGCGGAGGCGGCCGGAGGCGAGCCGCGCGATGCTGTCGGCGGTGGTCGCCACGGGCCTCGCGTTGTCGCCCTGCCCGTCCACGATCTCCATGTCCTCGCGCACGAGGTAGTTGGGGTTCTTCCGCAGGGCCGGGATCGTCTCCTTCTTCACGATCGACGGCGGGACGTTCCAGTACGGGCGGAAGATGATGTACTTCATCTCGTCCACGAACACCGGCGTCTGCGTGTCGAGCGACTTGCCGACGATCACGCCCATGTCGAACGACGGCAGGCCGTCGGGCAGGAGCGTGTCCCATCCCCACAAGTGGAACATCGGGATGTTGACGGCGAGGAACCGCTCGTTGCCGAGGTCGGGGAGCCAGCGCAGGCGTTCGAGCGCGAGTTCGAGTTGACGCACGCGGCGAGCGATCGGGACCGCAAGCAGTTCCTGCGTGCGCTTGCCGAGCACGCCATCGGCCTGGAGGCCGTGGCGGGACTGGAAGGCCTTCACCCCCTCGACCATGTCCCCGCCGAAGACGGCGGACGCCTCGGGCGCGGGGACATCGGCGGCCAGGTCACCGAACGCGATGAGCCGCTGGTGCAGCGCCCGGAGCCCGGCATAGGGCTCGCCGGCGTGGACCGACTTCCCCACCTGGGGCAGATCGTCGAACGCCGTGTCGGCGGCCATGGCCCGATAGCGATCCAGAGCGCGGCGCATGCCGCGATACAGCACGAGCGGCGGCGCCCACTTGGCCGCGGTTTCGGTCATGGCGTGGGTGGCGACGGCCCCGCGGAGGATCTCGCCGTAGTCGTGGACGTCGATGGGCGTGGACATCTTGATGCCCAGCGCGCGCGGGTCCACGCGGCCGCTGTGCAGGTGATGCAGGTACCGGAGCGTGTTCGCGCTCAGGGCGGCGTCGAACAGGGCGCTGTCGTTCGGGGCCGGCGTCCGACCGGCGGTGAGGGCGGCCGCCAGGCTGGCGACCGCGGCGGCGCTGTAATCATCAGGGTCGAGACCCTCCTCGGCGGCGCTCGTCAGCAACGCCAGGGCCGCGCGGGCGTCGGCGCTTGGCCGGCCGTCCGCGTTCGACCACAACGGCGCAAAGTTTCGGGGCTGGTAGAGCGCCACCAACTCCTCGCGCTGGGCTGGGGTGACCGTGCCCTCTTCTTCTGCATCGGCCTCGACCGCGGAACGGACCGCGTTCGCGAGTTCCGCGGGAGCGACTGCCGGCGCGGGAGGTGTGGCCGCGCGGCACCCGGCCCACACCACCGTGCCGGCGATGAGAAGCAGGCAAGCCGCGCGACGCCCGTGATGCAGGGACACGACGACGCTCGAGGCGCGGACGTTATTTACCCGCGATGCGCGCACCCTTGAGGTGCCGGTGGCACTGGAAGCAGGTGAGGGTCAGCGACATGTAGTCCATCGCGGCGGCGTCGAGGTCCCGCGCCTTGGCGGCGTCCCGGAGGTCCTGGGTCGCGCGGACGAACGCCGCGCTCTGCCGGAGGTACTCCGGGCTCTTCAGCACGGACCAGGCCGGCAACTCCGTCGCCTTCACGAGCTCGGCGCTCTCCCAATCGAGCGACGCGTAGTCGCTCGTCATGATGGCTTCGAGGATCTTCTGCGAGTGGGTCAGCTTGTCGCGCATCACGCGGCCGGTCGCCGGCGTCTGCGCGGGCGCCAAGGTACCGGACAGCACGAGTGTCGCGGCCAACACCACCCGAATCGATGACGAGAATGAGGGTGTCATTCCCCCATTATGCACAGCGCATGGAGGTCGCGCTGTGCCGTGCAGCACACCACGTCGGCAGGGGTGCCCTACCTGTCGACGGGAGGCACCCCTAAAGGGGTGCCCTACGCGAAAGAGTGCCCTACATGGGCCCGGGCGGCAGGTGGTCGAGGAAGTAGCGCGCGATCAGCCGATACACGTGCACCGTGGTCCCCGGCCCTTCGGCGATGGCGTGCGTGCGATTGGGGTAGACCATCGTGTCGAACGGCTTGCCCAGCTCGATCAGCCGATTGACCAGGCGCTCGGTGCCCTGGTAGTGCACGTTGTCGTCGCCTGAGCCGTGGACGACCAGCAGGTTCCCCTTCAGCCCCTCGGCGAAGTTGATCGGCGAGCCGATGCGGTAGCCCTCGGCGTTGTCCTGCGGCAGGCCCATGTAGCGTTCCTGGTAAATCGTGTCGTAGAGCCGCTGGTCGGGCACCGGCGCCACCGCCACACCGACGCGGAAGACGTCCGGGAAGCGGAACATGGCGTTCAGCGTGCTGGACCCGCCGCCGCTCCAGCCCCACACGCCGACGCGGTCGGCGTCGACAT
The DNA here is from genome assembly GCA_963839865.1 of uncultured Acidobacteriota bacterium. Lineage (GTDB taxonomy): Bacteria > Acidobacteriota > Vicinamibacteria > Vicinamibacterales > UBA2999 > 12-FULL-67-14b. The sequence continues at coordinate 21,237 of CAWIWS010000022.1, read as the reverse complement.
ACGGCCGCTGCGCCGCCAGCGCGCGCACGGCCGCCGCCTGTTCCTTCGACGAGAGGTCTCCCACCGTGCCGTAAATCACCTTCCGCCACGGCGGCGCCCTTGGGGGCCGGCGTGCCGCGATTGTCGAAGCTCACCACGAGGTATCCGGCCTCGGCGAGGGCGCGATGGAACAGCATGCGGCCGCCGCCCCAGCGATCGGTCACCGTCTGGCTCGCCGGCTCGCCGTAGACGTGGACGATCACCGGATAGCGTTTCGACGCGTCGAAGGTGGACGGCTTGAGCATCCAGCCGTCGAGCGACACGCCGCCGCCGACGTCCACCGAGAGGAACTCGACCGGCGGCGCGAGCAGGGGCGCGACCTTCGCGGTGAGCGCCGATACGTCCGTCAGCGCGCGCAGCGACTGGTGCGCGGGCAGCGCGACGACGTCGAGCGTCGCCGGCCGATCGAACCGCGAGTAAGTGTGGAAGGCCATGCGGCCGCCCGGGGGCCATGTCGTAGCTGTGCGTGCCGGGCTGGTCCGCGGGCGTGACGCGCTCCGGAACGCCGCCGCCGTCGAGCGGCGATCGATAGAGATACTGCTGCGTGGCGTTCTGCGGCGACGCGGTGAAATACAGCAGGCCGCGACCTTCGTCCACGCCGGCCACGTCGATCACATCGGCGTCGAAGCGCGTGATGAGGGTGGCCTCACCGCCGTCACGCGGCACGCGCCACACGTGCCTCCAGCCGTCGCGCTCGCTGATCCAGAGACACGCCTTGCCGCCATCGATCCACCGGACCTCGTCCACGAGATCGACCCACGTCTTCGACTCGTCGCCGATACACGCGGCGCACGTCGCCGCTCGCCGCGTCGCCCATCAGGAAGTCGTTCTGGTTCTGGAGGCGATTCAGCTGCTGGATCGCCACGGTGCCGGCGTCGATCCACTCGAGCCGCGCCAGGTAGCTGTTGCGCGGATCCCCGGGCGTCTTGACCCACCGCGTCTCCCCTCCGGCGGCGTCCACGATGCCGATGCGCGCCGCGGAGTTGGTGGTGCCGGCCTTCGGGTACGGAATGCGGGTGATCACCGGATACTGCGTGGCCGTCGTGTTGATGAGCGAGAAGATCCCCACGCCCGTGCTGTCGAACTGCCAGTAGGCGATGCGGCGGCCGTCGGGGCTCCAGCGGAACGCGTCGCGCACGCCGAGTTCCTCCTCATAGACCCAGTCCGACGTGCCGTTGATGGTCGTCTCCGATCCGTCGGTGGTCAGCGCCGTGATGCGGCCGTCCTCGAGACGTTCGACGTAGATGTTGTTGCCGCGGACGTAGGCCACGCGCGTCGCGTCTGGCGAGAACTTCGCGAACATCAGCGAGGCCTCGGGCGCGCCGCCGCCCAGCTGCTGGAGCCTGGCGCCCTCGATCGTCAGCACCCAGTAGTCCCCTCGCGTGTTGTCGCGCCAGACCTTCCGCGTGTTGGTGAAGATCAGCAGGCGCTTGCCGTCGGCCGACCACGCGTAATCGTCGATGTCGAGGGGCGCGCTCGCGCCGGGCGGCACGAGCCGCGAGACGGGCACGAGGACGCTGCGCGCGCCGGTCGCCGCGTCGTAACGCACGATCTCCCGGCCGGTGGCCGGCGCGGCCGCGCGTTCGACGATGGCGTAGGCGGTGCCGTCGGGGAGCCAGCGGGCGGGCCCGAATCGGGGCGCCGCGTATTCGCCCTGCTGGAAGATGCGATCGATCTGCGCAAAGAGCGCCTGCGCGCGCGTGTCCTGCCGCGCCTCGAGCGCGGCGGCGGCCAGCAGGAGCACCAGTACCGGTGCGGCAATCTGTCTCACCCGTTGCATCATTGGCCCTCATTCACGCACGATATGGCGTGACCCTGCGAACAGTAGCACGCCGCTCCCTGGTCGTGGCAGCCGCCGGCCTTCTCGCCACGCTGGTCCTCTCGGCCGCCCCGAAAATTCTTCCGCTGGACGCCGGTGCGGGCAGCGGCATGTATGCCCTCGCCAACGGCGCGGACGGAGCGGTTTACCTCAGCTGGCTCGAGCCCCTTGCGGACAAGACCCACGCGCTGCGGTTCTCCCGCCTCTACCGAAGCGAGTGGACGCCGCCGCAGACGATCGCCACGGGCGGCGACTGGTTCGTGAACTGGGCCGACCATCCCTCGGTGACGGCCCTTGCCGATGGGACGCTCGTGGCGCACTGGCTGGTGAACAACCCCGGCAAGGCCGGCGCCTACGGCTACGGCATCCGCATCGCGCAGTCGACGGACCGCGGCGAGACGTGGCGGGAGGTCTACAAGGCCGGCCTCGACAACGGCACGGACTACTCGGGGTTCGTCTCGTTGCTGCCCGAGGGCAAGGGCTTCTCCGCCGTCTACCTGACACCGGTGGCCGGCTCGCGGCCCTTGCCGCCGTCGGACGCTCCCGCGGCGCAACACGAAATGGAGCACGTGAAGACGCTCGGCATCGCGCGCTTCGGCCCCGGCGGCGCGCTCGCGTCGGACACGGTGGTCGATCCGGACGTGTGCACGTGCTGCAACACGTCGATGGTCCAGACGAGCGACGGCCCGATCGCGGCGTATCGCGATCACCAGGGCGAGATACGCGACATCTCGGTGGTGCGCTTGCGGAATGGGAAATGGTCCGCGCCGACGGCCGTGCACGCGGATGGCTGGAAGATCAACGCCTGCCCCACCAACGGGCCCGTGCTGGCCGCATCCGGACGCAACGTGGCCATCGGCTGGTTCACGGCGGCGGGCGACGTGGGCCGCGTGCGCCTGGCGTTTTCGAGCGACGCCGGCGAGAGCTTCTCCACGCCGGTGACCATCGACGGCGGCAAGCCGATCGGCTGGCCCGCGGTGGTGATGCTCGAAGACGGCAGCGCCGTCGCCAGCTGGCTCGAATCCACGGGTGGCGGCAACGGCGGAATCCGCCTGCGCCGCGTATGGCCCGACGGCCGGCTCGGTCAGGTGGTGGTCGTATCGGCGGCGAAGGCCGGGCGCTCCACGGGCATCCCGCAGATGGTGCGAGCCGGCGTCCAACTCGTCGTCGCCTGGCGCGACGAGCGCGTCGTGACGACGTTCGTGCCGATTCCTGCGGAGTAGAGACGGGTCCGGCTAAAGCCGGCCCCCACAACACCGGTGGCGTCCGGCTTCAGCCGGACCCACAATCTGCGACCGTTCAATCTGCGTTTCAATCTGCGGCCTGCTTCAATCTGCGGCCTGCGTTTAATCTGCGGCCTGTATTAAATCTGCGGCCTATCTGCGGCCCGCGAGCCACTGCTGCATTTCGGCCAGCTGCGCCTTCACGGCGTCTGGATTGGTCGACTGCGGCGTGAGCTTCGCGCGCACCGACACCTGCGCCGACACCACTTTCAGCACATCGTCACCGAAAGCGGGGTTGAACTTCTTCCACTCGGCCGGGGTGAGGGACTCGAACTCGCGGCCCTCTGAGAGCAACTGCCGCACCATGCCGCCCACCACTTCATGCGCGGTGCGGAACGGCACGCCCTTGCTCACGAGGTAATCGGCGATGTCGGTCGACAGCAGGAATCCGGACGCGCCCTTGGTGGCGCGCGCCTTGTCGAGCGTCAGCGTGCGCACGACGGTGGCCGCGGCGCCGGCGGAACCCATGAGGCTGTCCTCGGTATCGAACAGCACTTCCTTGTCTTCCTGCAGGTCTTTGTTGTACCCGCTGGGCAGGCTCTTCATGGTGGCCATGAAGCCCGTGAGGTTGCCGAGCGTGCGCCCTGCCTTCCCGCGCACGAGCTCCATCGGGTCGGGATTCTTCTTCTGCGGCATCAGGCTGCTGCCCGTCGCCACCGCGTCCGAGAGGACGAAGAAGCCGAACTCCTCACCGGTGAAGAAGACGACGTCCTCGGCGAGGCGGCTCAGGTGCACCATCGCGAGCGACGAGGCGTAGAGGAAGCTCATGACGTAGTCGCGATCGGACGTCGCATCGATGCTGTTGGCGACGACCTTCGAGAACCCGAGCCGCTGGGCCAGGAACTTCGTGTCCACGTTGTAGTTTGTGCCCGCGATAGCGCCGGACCCGAGCGGCAACGCGTCGGCCTCGGCGCGCACGGTGTCGAAGCGATCGACGTCACGGCGGAGCGCGGCGGCGTGGGCCAGCAGGTAATGCGCCGCGAGCACCGGTTGCGCGCGCCGCACGTGCGTGTACGACGGCATCACGGTGTCGCCGGCGGCGACCGCTTGCGTGACCAGCGCGTCGATCACGGCGAGCAGGGATTTCTGGATGTCCGGGACGCGGCGTCGCACGTAGAGGCGCATGTCCACGGCGACCTGATCGTTGCGCGATCGGCCGGTGTGCAGGCGGCCGCCCGCCTCGCCGATGCGCTCGGTCAGCACCCGCTCGACGAACGAGTGGACGTCCTCGTCGGGACCCGCGAGGAACGCGGGGTCGGCCTTGCCGCGCTCGAGGATGCCGCTCAGGCCGCGACGGATGGCGGCCGCGTCGGTGGGCGTCAGCACGCCCGCCTTCTCCAGGGCCTCCGCCCACGCCATGCTGCCCGTCACATCGTCCTCGAAGAGGCGGCGGTCGAACCCGAACGACGCGCCCCACGCGAGCAGCGCCTTGTTGGGCTCGACGTCGAAGCGCCCCGACCAGAGCGGCTTGGCGGCCTCCTGCGCCGCCACGGGCGCGGCGAGCGCGCACGCCAGGACCAGGGCGGAGAACAGGAGCGACGAGCGTTGGGCAATGGTGATCATGGATGGCCCCTACGAAAAAACGGGCGGCCCCGAAGCGCCGCCCGTCGTCTGCGTTGAATCTGCGTTAAATCTGCGGCCTTTACATCCGAGCTTTGAGTTCGGCGTCGATCGCGCCGAGGAATTCCTCGGTGGTCAGGTAGGGGTGGTCGGGACGAATCAGGATCGCCAGGTCCTTCGTCATGCGGCCCGACTCCACGACGTCCACGCACACTTTCTCGAGCGTCTCGGCGAACTTCACGACGTCCGGCGTCCCGTCGAAGCGCCCGCGGTACTGCAGTCCGCGCGTCCACGCGTAGATCGACGCGATCGGGTTGGTCGAGGTGGGCTTGCCCTGCTGGTGCATCCGGTAGTGGCGCGTCACGGTCCCGTGCGCCGCTTCGGCCTCCACGGCCTTGCCGTCGGGCGAGGTCAGCACCGACGTCATCAGGCCCAGCGATCCGTAGCCCTGCGCCACGGTGTCGCTCTGCACGTCGCCGTCGTAGTTCTTGCACGCCCAGAGGTAGCCGCCGCTCCATTTCATGTTGGAGGCGACCATGTCGTCGATCAGGCGGTGCTCGTAGGTGAGGCCCGCCGCGTCGAACGCCGGCTTGAACTCCGCGTTGAACACGCGCTCGAACGTGTTCTTGAACGTGCCGTCGTAGACCTTCAGGATGGTGTTCTTCGTCGACAGGTACACCGGGTACTTCCGGCCGAGCGCGTAGGTGAAGCACGCGCGCGCGAAGCCCTCGATCGAGGAGTCGAGGTTGAACATCCCCATGGCGACGCCGCTGCCCTTGGCCTTGATCACCTCTCGGTTGATCGGCTCGCCGCCGCCTTCGGGCGTCCAGCTGATCGAGATGGTGCCGGCCCCCGGGAAGTGGAAGTCCTGCGCGCGGTACTGATCGCCGAACCCGTGGCGGGCGACGACGACCGGCTTGTCCCAGTGCGGGACCAGGCGCGGGACGTTCTTGCAGATGATCGGCTCGCGGAAGATCGTGCCGTCCAGGATGTTCCGGATGGTGCCGTTCGGCGACTTCCACATCTGCTTGAGGCCGAACTCCTTGACGCGGGCTTCGTCCGGCGTGATGGTGGCGCACTTGACGGCCACGCCGTACTGGCGCGTCGCGTTGGCGGAGTCGATCGTGATCTGATCGCCGGTCCGATCGCGGGCCTCGACGCCGAGGTCGAAGTACTTCAGGTCGATGTCGAGATACGGCAGGATCAGCTGTTCGCGAATCTTCTGCCAGATAATCCGGGTCATCTCGTCGCCGTCCATCTCGACGACGGGGTTCTTCACTTTGATCTTGGCCACTCAGTGCTCCTTTAAGGACGTCGCGATAAACGTCGAATTATAGCGCGGCGGGGGAAATCCGGCAGCACCGCCGCCCGCAGTGACGATATTCCCGGCAAATCCCCCTGTTCTCGTCGGCACCCAACTTGCACCGACCGGCCCCAGACGTTCCCGCAAGGAGTTGCCGCCATGACGGCCCAGTTGATTCGCGCCGCGTTCGTCGGATTGGTCCTCGCCTGTGCCGCCACGGCCGTGCATGCGGAAGAAGACAAGCTGTCGGTGAAGATCTCGCGTCACGTCATCAAGACGCAGGAGGGCATTACGGTGCGGGCCATCATCCCGCCCAACGCCGACAACCGCATGCTGGGCATCCAGGTCGATTCCGGCGAGTACCTTCGCGGCAGTGAGATCGAGCTCGATGGCGAGAACGCGCCGCGGGTCATCGAGGTCCCGGTCCAGAACCTCCCCGCCGGCGAGTATGTCGTCGTCGCGGTCCTCCTGGACAACCAGGGCCACCGCACGACGGTGCGGCAGACGCTGACCGTCATGGACATGCCCGGCAACCGCTGACCGCTCGGGACGCCCGGGCCCGCGGGCCTACCGCGGCGCGGACGGTTCGAACACCGCCGCGTCCGGCGTGCTCCCGAACTGGATGCGGTAGAGCCGCGCGTACAGCCCGTCGTGCGCAATCAGTTCGTCGTGCGTACCCCTCTCGGAAATGACGCCGTGGTCGAGCACGAAGATGACGTCCGCGCGGCGGACGGTCGCGAGGCGGTGCGCGATCGTCAAGGACGTCCGGCCTTCGGTCAGCCGGGACAGCCCCTCGAAGATCAGTTCCTCCGACGCCGGGTCGAGTGACGCCGACGGCTCGTCCATCAGCAGGATCGGGCTGTCGCGCACGATGGCCCGCGCGATGGCGATCCGCTGGCGTTGTCCGCCGGACAGCGTCTGGCCCCGCTCGTCGAGGACCGTGTCGTAACCCTGTGGGAGGCGCGCGATGAACTTGTCGGCGTTGGCGAGCGTGGCGGCGCGCACGATGTCCTCGCGCGAAGCGTCGGCCCGCCCGTACGCGATGTTCTGTGCGACAGTGGCCCTGAACAGCACCGATTCCTGCAGCACGAAGCTGATCTGCGAACCGAGGGATTCGAGCGTGTAGCGCCGCACGTCCTGTCCGTCGATGCGGACCTCGCCCGACAGCGGGTCGTAGAGGCGGGCAATCAACCCGATCAGCGTGGACTTGCCGCTGCCCGTCAGGCCCACGAGCGCGGCGCGCTGGCCCGGTTCCACGACCAGGTCGACGCCGTTGAGGACCGGGGTGTCCGGCCGGTAGCCGAAGTGCACGTCGGCGAACTCGATTCGTCCCGCAAATCGGGGCGCCGGAGCCGCGCCGGGCAGGTCCCGCACCTGGCTTTCCATGGCCAGGATCTCGCCGATGCGTTCGAACCCGACGGAGGCCTTGGAGAGCGTATCGCTCATCTTCGACAGCTCTTTCATCGGCTTGTACATCTTGCCGAGATACAGCACGAAGATGATCAACTCCCCGGCGCTGAGGCGGCCCTCGAGCACCAGGCGCACGCCGAACCAGAGCACGAGGCACGTGCCGCTCGCCACGAGGATGTCGACGGCCGGCGACAAACGGGCCTTGACGCTGCGGGCGCGCAGGCTCACGTCGACCACCTCCTGGCTCTCGCGATCCAGCTTGCGCTCTTCGTATTCCTCCTGGGCGAAAGCCTTGACGACGCGGGCCGACGAGATCGACTCCTGCACGACCGACGCCAGCTCGCTCTCCTGCTTCTTGACCTCGCGGGCGGCCGCCTTGATGCGATGGCGGAAGCGGTAGACGATCACGAACAGCGGCGGCGCCACCGACAGCCCGATCAGGGCGAACTGCCAGTTCAGGTAGAACATCACGCCCATCATGCCGAGCAGCGTGAGGGTGCTCAGGACGATCCCGAGGATGGCCGACGAGAAGACATCCTCGGCCGCGTCGATGTCGCTCGTGAGCCGCACCACCATGTCGCCCGTTCGGCGGTGGTCGTAGAACGAGAGCGACATGCGCTGCACGTGGTGGTACAGCATGTGGCGGAGGTCGAACCCGATCCGCTTGGCGACGGTCGTCGCCAGGTATCGTTCCACGTAGGAACTCAGCGCGCCGAGGATGGCGATGGCGATTACGGCCACGGCCGCCAGGTCGAGCACCTCCAGCCGGTCGCGCTCGCGCAGCCACGGCGACAGCCACGACGGCATCGCCTTGCTGCCCAGCACGTAGTCGAAAATGATCTTGAGGGGCCAAGGCTCGAGCAGGTCGGCAAGGCCCTCGACCAGCATCGCGGCGAACGCCGTGGCCAACAGCCCCCAGTAGGGACGCACCAACCGGTGCAGCTTCAGGCGGCCCGCGGCCATCGTGTGCGCTCCACGCCCCAAACGATCTCGTGCCCGGCTATGATGCTGGGACGATGGGACTGATCAGACGTTACGCGATTGTCGTAGCCACTGCAATGACGGCGATCGCCGGATGCGCCACCGGCGGCCCGCGCACGGCCACGACACCCGCGGCGGCCGCCCCGGCCCCGCGATCCGCCGACGAGCGCCAGCACTGGCTGGAGATGTACGCCCGCGGGTACTTCCCGGGTCGCAGCGGCCAGATCTTCCTCGCCCTGCGCGAAGGCGACTTCATCGTCGACCACGATCCGCTTTACGCGTTCATGCACGGGTCGCCGTGGACGTACGACACGCACATCCCGGTGTTGTTCCATGGCGCGCCGTTCATCAGGACGGGGGAAAACCGCGGCGACGCCCTCCAGCAGGATATCGCGCCGACGCTCGCGGCGCTCATCGGCGCCACGCCGCCGGCGACCACCACCGGCCACGCGCTGCGCCAGGCCCTGGCGGCCGCGACGGACCGTCCCCGCGTGGTGATGCTGCTCGTCCTCGACGCGTTTCGCGCCGACTATCTCGACACCTACGCCTCGGTGATGCCCACGTTCACGCGCCTGCGGCGCGAGGGCGCCTGGTTCCCCGACGCGCGGATCAACTACCTCCCCACCGTGACGAGCGTGGGCCACGCCACGATCGGCACCGGCACGGACCCGCGCATCCATGGGCAGGCCGCCAACAACCTGTTCAACCGCGTCACGGGCAAGCCCCAGCCCGCGTACGATGCGCTGGACCCTCGCGAGCTGATGGCGCTGACGCTCGCGGACGTGTGGAACATCGAGACGGAGGGCAAGGCCGTGATCATCGGGCAGGGCGGCGCGATTCGCGCCACCGCAGGGCTCGTGGGGCACGGCGCCTGCCTGATCAACGGGCGCAAGGTGATCGCCGCCAGCTACAGCACCGCCGACGCCGGCTGGGAGACCAACCCCGCGTGCTACACGATGCCCGCCGCGCTCAAGGCGTTCAGCGGCAGGAAGGTCTGGGAAGACGCGGGAGGCACGTGGATGGGACACGACATCACCAACCCGTCGAAGCTGCGGGCCTCGAGCCTGTACCAGCGCTTCGAGTCGGAGGCCCTGCTCGCCGTCCTCGCGGCGGAGCCGATCGGCGCCGACGACATCCCCGACCTTGTGATGGTGAACATGAAGGGGCCAGACTACGTCGGCCACGCGTACGGCCCGGCCTCGGCCGAGATGAGGGAAGAGATGGCCGAGCTCGATCGCCAGCTGGCTCGCATCCTCGAGATGCTCGACAGGAAGGCCGGTCCGCGGCGGAGCGTCCTGGCGATCACCGCGGACCACGGCATGCCGCCGGAGCCGGCCGCGGGGCGGCGCCACTACTACGACGATGTGGTCGCGTCGATTCACCAGAAGTTCGATCCCGTGGACAAGAAGGTCGTGCAGTACTTCGTGGACCCGGCTAACGGCCAGATCTACCTGGACACGGCGCGGCTGAAGACGCTGGGGTTCTCGCTGAAGGACGTGGCCGCGTTCCTCGAATCGCAGGACTACGTGCGGGCGGCGTTCACTGAGGATGAGGTTCGGGCCGCGGGCCGGGAAAAATAGATCGGGTCTATTTTTCTTTTCCGGGCGCTTGCGAAAAATAGACCCGATCTATTTTTCCCCGGGTATCCTCTTACCCACCATGGCCTTCACCCTGACCGTCAACGGCAAGTCCACCACCGTGGACGCGCCCGCCGACATGCCCCTCCTGTGGGCGCTGCGGGACATCCTGAACCTCAAGGGCACGAAGTACGGCTGCGGCATCGGCGCCTGCGGCGCGTGCACCGTGCACATCAACGGACGCCCCGTGCGCTCGTGCCAGACGCGCGTGTCGGCCGCGGCCGGACAGAAGATCACCACCATCGAGGGCCTCTCGGCCGACGGGACGCATCCGGTGCAGGTGGCCTGGCAGGACGTCGACGTGCCGCAGTGCGGCTACTGCCAGGCCGGCCAGATCATGTCGGCGGTGGCGCTGCTCGCGCAGAAGCCCAAGCCCACGGATGACGACATCGACCAGGCGATGAGCGGCAACCTGTGCCGCTGCGCCACCTACGCGCGCATCCGCGAGGCGATTCACCGGGCCGCCGGGTCCGCGACCACCAACACCTCAGCCCCGGCCGCCAAACCGGCGCAGGAATAGGACGCGGCCGATGACACCCACGCTGATGGATCGCCGCTTCTTCCTCAAGGTCAGCTCGCTCGCGGGCGGCGGCCTGCTGATCGCCACGTCGCTCGAGGGCGTAAGCCGACGCCTTTGCGCAAGGCGCGCCGGCCACGGGCGCGTTCATGCCCAACGCCTTCATCCGGATCCTGCCGGACAACACGATCACGATCATCGCCAAGAACCCCGAGGTCGGCCAGGGCATCAAGACCACGCTGCCCATGCTGCTCGCCGAGGAACTCGACGTGGACTGGAAGAGCATCCGCATCGAGCAGGCCGACGTCGACACGAGCAAGTACGGCTTCCAGTCCGCCGGCGGCAGCACGAGCACGCCGATGAACTGGGATCCGCTGCGACGCGCCGGGGCGGTGGGCCGTCAGATGATGATCGCCGCGGCGGCGCAGACGTGGAGCGTGCCCGAGGCGGAATGCACCACGGCTTCCGGGCGCGTGCTTCACCGCGCGTCGAACCGCTCGCTCGAGCTACGGTGAGCTCGCCGCCAGGGCGGCCACGCTCACGCCGCCGGCCACGACGAGCCGTCACGCTCAAGGATCCGAAGGACTTCAAGATCATCGGCAAGCCCACGGCGGGCGTGGACAACCTGAAGATCGTCACCGGCAAGCCGATCTACTCGCATCGATCACACCGTGCCGGGCATGCTCTGGGCGGTGTTCGAGAAGTGCCCCGTGTTCGGCGGCAAGGTCGCCACCGCCAACCTCGAGGTGATCAAGGCGCAGGCCGGCGTGCGCCACGCGTTCATCGTCGAGGGCGGCACCGAACTCGAGGGGCTCCTCGGCGGCGTGGCCATCGTCGCCGACAGCTGGTGGCAGGCACAGACCGCGCGGCAGAAGCTCCAGGTCACCTGGAACGAAGGGCCCGACCGCGTCGCAGAGCAGCGCCGGCTTCGCCGCGCGCGCCGACGAGTTGTCGAAACAGGCGCCGGGGTTCACGATCGTCAAGGACGGCGATCCGGACCTGGCCCTCGCCGGCGCGGCCAAGGTGGTCGAGGGCGCGTACGCGTATCCCTTCATCGCCCACGCGCCGCTCGAGCCGCAGAACTGCCTCGCCCACTGGCAGGACGGCAAGATCGAAATCTGGTCGCCGAGCCAGACGCCCACGGCAGGCCTCGCGATGGTGGCGAAGCTGCTCGGCATCCCGCCCGCGAACGTCACGCTGCACATGGTGCAGGCGGGCGGCGGCTTCGGGCGCCGGCTGTCGAACGACTACATGGTCGAGGCCGCGTGGATCTCGAAGACGGCCGGCGCGCCGGTGAAGCTGCTGTGGACGCGCGAAGACGACATGCGCCACGACTTCTATCGTCCCGGCGGGTTCCACTACCTGAAGGGCGGCGGTCGATGCCACGGGCGCGCTCAGCGCGTGGCGCGGACACTTCGTCAGCTACGGCGAGGGCCAGCGCTTCGCCGCCTCCGCCGCGATCCCGGGATCGGAGTTCCCCTCGGGCTTCGTGCCGAACTTCTCCATTCTCGCCACGCTGATGCCGTCCGGCGTGCCCACCGGCGCGATGCGGGCGCCGCGCAGCAATGCGGTGGCGTGGGTGTATCAATCGTTCATCGACGAGCTCGCCCACGCGGCCGAGCAAGGACCCGCTGCAGTTCCGCCTGGACCTGCTGAACGTGCCGCGCGCCAAGCCCGCGGCCGACGGCTTCAGCGCGGAGCGCATGCGCGGCGTGCTGAAGGACGTGGCCGAGCGGTCGGGCTGGGCGTCGCGGAAGCCGGTGAAGGGGACCGCGATGGGCATCGCCTGCCACTTCAGCCACCAGGGCTACTTCGCGGAAGTGGCGGACGTCACCGTCGCGGTCGACAACACGCTGCGCGTCAACAAGGTCTGGGTGTCGGCGGACGTGGGCAGCCAGGTCGTGAACCCGAGCGGCGGCGTCAACCAGGTGCAGGGCGCTGTGATCGACGGCCTGGGCGCGCTCATGGGCCAGGAGATCACGATCGAGAACGGCCGGACGGTGCAGAGCAACTTCCACCAGTTCCCGCTCATGCGCATCCGGCAGGCGCCGCCGGTCATCGACGTGAACTTCGTCCTCACCAACAACCGGCCCACGGGCCTGGGCGAGCCGGCGCTGCCGCCGATCCTTCCCGCCGTGTGCAACGCGATCTTCGCGATCACGGGCACGCGGATCCGCTCGCTGCCGCTCGCGAAGCACGGGTTCAAGTGGGCCTAGGGGCTTAGGGACTTAGGGACTTAGGGAACTAGGTCCGCCAGCCGTCCTTGAGGATTTGCGGGGGGCCGAACCTGTTCCACTCTTCGGTGGTCAGGGCGGCCTCCACCGCTTCGAGGCGGACGCGAAACGCCGCCTCGCTGGCGAACTGCTCAACCGTGTGGGTGCCGTCGGGACGATGCCAGACCAGTTCGTAGTTCGACGTCGCGCGTTCGAATCGGGTTTCGATCTTCAGAATTTCCGCGCCACGCTCATACAGCCAAATCATACAGACGATGCTTTCAAAGGATGGCCGGCACCACCAATGGGACACTCACAGTAAGCCGAGTGGCCTTGCGGCGTCCATCACTTGTTCGCAAGGCGTCGCGCGTTAGCTCGACTGCCTCGGCCTCTCACGCCGCGGCCGGTTCGATCGTGAGACGCACGCGCAGGTAGGCGACGCCGAGCATCAACACCATCAGCATCCCGCCACCGGTGAGGCCGTTCTCGCACTTCACCTTGATCGTCTCGCCGGGCGCGGCGTCGATCTCGATCGTGTGGCCGAAGAGCGTGTTGTGGGCCTTGATGCGGTGCGGGCCGGCCGCGATCGCGATGGTCATCGTCGCGTTGTACCGCAGGATGCCCTGCTTCTCGCCGTCCACCCAGATGTAGACCGGCCGGTCCTGGATGTCCTGCGGATGGTTGCGCGTGATGGACAAGGTCGCGGTGAGCTCACTCATGGACCCTTCCAGCATACCGGACACGGGTCCGGCTAAAGCCGGACGCCACATGGTCGAGTGTGGTGTCCGGCTTCAGCCGGACCGCGTGTCAATGAATCGATCGGCCGGCCGGAAGATCCCCGATATCCGGAAGCGCGTAGGGCCCAAGAGTCTCGGACAGCATCGCGGAGGAATCCAGGCGGCCGGGAATCCGGATCTCGATCACGGACCCGGCCGGCGACGAACCCACTACGCGAATCCCGCCGCCGAGCACCGTCAGCACCTCTCGGCAAATCGCCAGGCCCAGTCCGCTGCCGCCGGTGTGGCGCGCGCGCGATCGATCGAGGCGATAGAAGCGCTCGAAGATGCGTTCCCATTCCCCGGGCGGTATCCCCGAACCCGTGTCGGTGATCGTCACGACGGCGACCCCGGCCTTCCACTCGCCAGGCGCGCTCGCCTCCTCGGCGCCGGAGATCACCACCGTCCCCCCATCGCGGTTGTAGTGCACGGCGTTGGCGAGCACGTTGTCGAACACGCGCGCGAGCATCCGGGGATCGGCGTAGGCCACCAGGTCCGGCAACGCCCGGGCCTCGAGGCTGATGCCGCGGGCCTGCGCCGCATGCGACAGGCGCGAGACGGCCTCTCGGACCAGCGCCGGAATGGACACCTCGCGCAGCTCGATCGCGCGCGAGCCTTCGTGCGCGCGCACGAGCAGGATCAGATCCTCGCTGAGCTGCGTCAGCGCCGTGAGGCGCTCGCGCACCAGGCCGAGGGCCTCGCGATACTCGTCGGCGGTCCGCGAATGCCGGAGCGTGACGTCGATTTCCCCGGCCATGGCGGTGATGGGCCCGCGCAACTCGTGCGAGGCGTCCGACGCAAACCGGCGATTGGCTTCGAGCGCGCCGTTCAGGCGCTCGAGCACGTGATTAAGGGAGCGCGTCATCTCCCCCACTTCGTCGTTGGTGTCCGGCGGGTCCAGCCGCTCGCCGAACTCGCCCGCCGCGATGCGGGCCGCGCGCCGGGTGATGTGGACGACCGGCGCGAGGGCGGCCGAGGCGAGCAATACGTCGTCGAACAGAACACGTATTGCTGGACGTCGGCGAGATCAAGACGATCTTCGAGTTCGAGCTGTTCGGCACCGGCGTCGACGCCGGGCAGACGACGTTCCGCCTGCGCCACGCCTGGGGCGAGCTCGGGCAGTTCGGGGCCGGCCAGACCTGGAGCCCGTTCATGGACCCCGACGTGTTCCCGAACTCGATCGAGTACTGGGGCCCGAACGGGATGGTGTTCTTCCGGAACGTGCAGGTCCGCTGGACGCCGTGGCAGAACGGCGACTCGCGCTTCGCGGTCGCGCTCGAGCGGCCGGGCGCCTCGGCCGACCAGGGCGTCTACGCGGGCCGCATCGAGCTGGAGGGCGTCAGCGCGCGCTTCCCGCTCCCGGACCTCTCGGCCCAGTTCCGCTACGCGAAGGGCTGGGGCCACGTCCAGGTGGCCGGCATCCTGCGCCAGATGAAGTGGGACGACCTGAACGACGACCAGTACGACCTCAGCGGAGACGCCACCGGCTGGGGCATCAACCTCAGCACGAACCTGAAGTTCGCGCAAGCACGTGTTCCGCGGCTCGGTGGCCTTCGGCGAGGGCGTGCAGAACTACTGGAACGACGCGCCGGTGGACGTCGGGATCCGGAACAACTTCCAGGACCCCCGCACGCCCGTGGTCGGCGAGGCCCTGCCCATCCTGGGCATCGTGGCGTTCCTCGACCTCAACTGGAGCGACAAGTGGACGAGCACGGTCGGCTACTCGCTCGTCGACATCGACAACACCGACGGCATGACGGACTCCGCGTTCAAGAAGGGCCAGTACGCGCTCGCCAACGTCATGTACTACCCGACGAAGGGCGTGATGCTCGGGCCGGAGATCCAGTGGGGCAAGCGCGAGAACTTCCGCGACGGCTTCACGTCGGACGACCTGCGGATCCAGTTCTCGGCCAAGTACAACTTCAAGCATGTCGTTCGGAGGCAAGTGATGAACGGATGCGAAGACGGTGAGGACCGGCCTGCGGCTCCTCGCCGCGGCCTTCGTCGTGTGGCTCTCGTCCTCGCGCCCGCCGCGCAGGCGCAGACCCCGGCCGAGATCCAGGCCGCGCTCGACGCCGCGCACGCGAAGTACAAGGACCTCCAGGAGGGCAAGAACGCCGACTACATCCCGGCCCTCGCCAAGGTCGACCCGAAGATCTTCGGCATCGCGCTCGTGACCGCGGACGGCAAGGTCTACACCGCGGGCGACGTCAAGTCCGAGGTCTCGATCCAGTCGATCTCCAAGGTCTTCACCATGGCCAAGGTCATGGAGGAGTCGGGCCCCGACGCGATCGCGAACACGATCGGCGTCGACGCCACCGGCATGCGGTTCAACTCGATCGTCTCGATCGAGCTCTCCCAGAAGGCGCTCGGCGGGCCGGAGATGAACGCGCTCGTCAACCCCGGGGCGATCGCCGCCACGAGCATGGTGAAGGGCGCGACGCGGGACGAGGTCTGGAAGAGCATCCTCGGCTACTACTCCGACTTCGCGGGCCGGCCGCTGTCGGTGAACCAGGAGGTCTTCAAGTCGGAGGCCGACACGAACCAGCGCAACCAGGCGATCGGCTACCTGATGTACGCCTACGGCTACATCAAGGCGAACCCGATGCAGGCGACCGACGTCTACACCGAGCAGTGCTCGGTGAGCGTCAGCGCGAAGGACCTCGCGATGATGGCGGGGACGCTCGCGAACGCCGGCAAGAACCCGCTCACCGGCAAGCAGGTGATGAAGGCCGACTACGTGCCCAAGGTGCTCGCGGTGATGGCGACGGCGGGCCTCTACGACGACTCGGGCAAGTGGTTCTTCCGCACCGGGCTCCCCGGCAAGAGCGGCGTGGGCGGCGGCCTCATCGCCGTTTCCCCCGGCAAGTTCGGGATCGCGGTCGTCTCCCCGCCGCTCGACGAGGCCGGCAACAGCGTCCGCGCGCAGAAGGCGATCGCCGACGTCTCGAACGCGCTCGGGGGCAACCCGCTCGCCTCGAAGGCGCGGTAGGGCGGGCGGGGCCATTACGGAAATGAAGATGGATTGATCGGTAATCTATGTCGGCGAATTGATCGCCGGGCCGATTTCGTGGTAGGGTTGAGGGCTTCTATCGCAGAGATCTCGGATGAGTGAGCAGTTCGGGAGCAGACGCCGCCTGGAACGCGGGGGCACGACCCAGGCATTGACAAAGGAGACGACCAAGTGATTCGCAGACTGACTTGGATGGTGGCGGTGGGGGTACTGGCCGGCTCGGCGGCGTGGGCGCAGGACCCCCGGGTCGAGATCAGCGGCACCGCGGGCTGGACGTTCAGCGACGGTGTCAACGTGGGCGCGATCGACGAGTCGCCGATCCAGGTCGGCCCCAAGGACGCGTTCTCCTGGGGCGCCCGCCTCGGCTTCAACCTCTCGCCCAACGTCGAGCTCGGGTTCCTGTTCAACTCGCAGAAGACGGACCTCGAGGCCACGGGCGTCATCAACCGGAGCATTCCCCAGACCGTCTACAACTACCACGGGTACTTCGCCTACAACTTCGGCGACACGCGACGCCGCGGCGCGCCCTACTTCCTGGGCGGCCTGGGCGCGACGCAGTACGGCAGCCTGAGCACCGCCGTGGGTGACATCGGCGGCGAGACGCAGTTCTCGTCACCTGGGCGGCCGGCCTCAAGCTGTTCCCGGGCAAGAAGTTCGGCATCCGTCTCGAGGCCCGCTGGACGCCCACGTACATCAAGTCGGACCCCGAGGGCTACTGGTGCGACCCCTACTGGGGCTGCTACACGGTCGGGGAGGCGGAGTTCTCGAACCAGTTCGAGCTCTCCGGCGGTATCATCATCCGGTTCTAGGACGCCGGGGGGGTCTGGGGACCGGCCTGGGAGCCTCCTGGGTCGTCCCAGACCCCTCGTGACCCCGACGGACGGCCTGTCTCCGTTCGGCGTGACGCCAGGTGGCGGCAACCCGACCTGATGGTCCGATTCCACGCACGCGCGCCGCTCGTCGCCACCCTCCTCCTGCTCGCCACCCTGGCTGCCGGGCCGGCCCTGGCCGCGCCCAGGGCGGACGTCGTCGTCCTCCAGAACGGGACCCGCGTCGTCGGCGAGATCCGTTCGATGAGCCGGGGCCGGCTCGAGCTCAAGACCGACGACATGGGCACGCTGCAGGTCGAGTGGGGCAACATCGTGGAGGTCGACGTCGCTCGAGTACTTCGAGGTCGAGGACATGGGAGGCGCGCTCTACTTCGGGTCGCTCCGTCCCGGGAAGACGCAGGGCGCCCTCGAGGTGGTGGCCGACTGGGGCGAGAGCACGCTGCCTCTCCACCGGGTGGCCCGCATCCAGGTCGTGAGGTCGGGCTTCTGGGAGCGATTCAAGGGCTCGATCGACGTCGGCGCCGGCTACACGAGCGCCACCGAGCTCCTCCAGCTCGACCTCGACGCCGAGGTGCGCTACCGGCGGCCGAAGTTCGAAGCCAAGGCCACTGCCGACGCCGTGCTGACGCAGCAGCCGGAGGCGGAGGACACCCAACGGGGCGCGCTCAGTGCCTCGTACACGAGGATCTTCGCCGGCCGTCACCGGGTCTTCGCCCAGGCCACGGTCGAGCAGAACCAGGAGCTCGGGTTCGACCTGCGGAGCAGCGTGGTGGGGGGCTGGTCGTACGTGCTCGTCCGCAGCCCGCGCAACGAGCTCCTGAGCGGGGCCGGGCTCGCCCTCAACCGCGAGACGCCGGTCGAGGGCGAGACCACGACGAACGTGGAGGCGGTGGCGGGCTTCGACTGGGCGAACTTCGCCTACGACTTCCCGAACACCGACATCCGGGTCACGGCCTTCGCCTACCTCGGCCTGAGCCAGTGGGGCCGTATTCGGCTCGAGTCGAGCGTCAGCCTCCGCCGGGAGCTGTTCTCGGACTTCTACTTCGGCCTGAAGGGCTACGAGAGCTACGACAGCGAGCCGGCCACGGAGAGCGCGCAGAAGAACGACTGGGGGCTCAGCCTCAGCCTGGGCTACTCGTTCTGATCCACCGACGGTTGACCCCATGAAAGCGCTGGGGGCGGCCACCGGGGTACGCTGAGGCCGCTTGCGTTACCGCTTCAGCCTCTTGGACCTGGGCCGTGCCTGGGGGAAGATGGACCTCGTGGAGGGCTTCATGCGTCGACGTCACCTGAGTCGGGCCAGCGGCCTGCTGGCGGTCTGCCTGTTGACCGGCGCCTCCCCAGCCGTTGCGGTCCGACACCCGGACGATCGTCGCGGGCAAGGAGTTCGACCGGGGCGGCAAGTGGCGTTACTGGTTCGGGGACGGCTACCGCAAGGCCTGGACGACGCCGGTCGTGCTCCCGGTGCTCGACCTCTCGACCGAGGCCGGCGGGCTCGTGCCGCTGCGCCAGGTGGGAGGGTTCCAGACGGAGGGCCTGGCGATGAAGGGCGCGGACGGCCGCGGCTACACCTTCCGCAAGCTGCAGAAGCACCCCGAGCGCGTGCTGCCGAAGGAGTGGCAGGACAGCGAGCTCAAGGCGATCGCCATCGACCAGACCGCCGCCGCCCACCCCGCGGCCACGGCGATCGTCGGCTCGCTGGCGCGCGCGGTGGGGATCCGGTTCTACGGATCGCGCCTGGCGGTGATGCCGGACGACCCGGCGCTCGGGGAGTTCCGCAAGACGTTCGGCGGCACCGTCGGCACCTTCGACGAGTACATCACCCCCGGCTACGAGGGCATCACCGAGATCGTGTCCTCGTTCGAGCTGTGGACGAAGTGGCGCGAGGGCGGCCCCGAGAACCGCGTCGACAGCCGCGCCTTCCTGAAGGCGCGCCTGTTCGACCTCGTGGTCGGGAACTGGGACCGGCACCAGGGCCAGTGGCGCTGGGCGCGCGTCCCGGGCCAGCCGCTGTGGGAGCCGCTGCCGGAGGACGCCGACCAGGCGTTCACGCGCTACGAGGGCAAGGCGATGGGCGCGGCGCGCAGCGTGGTGCCCCGCTTCATGCGCTACAAGGGCGAGTACCCGAAGCGGATGGAGGGGCTCACCACCAACAACTACGACGTCACCCGCTGGCTGCTGGCCGACGTCGAGTGGCCGGTGTTCGAGGAGGTCGCCCGCGAGCTCGCGGCCCAGATGACCGACGCGGCGATCGACGAGGCCATGCGCCAGATGCCGCCCGAGTGGTACGCCGATCGACGGCGCGCAGATGACCAAGGACCTGCGCCAGCGGCGCGACGGCATCGTCGGCTACGCCCGGAAGTTCTACCTCCACCTCGCCGACCGCGTGGACGTGCGCGGATCGGATCGGGCCGACCTGGCGACGCGTGCAGCACTAAGGCGACGGCTCGCTCGAGCTGACGCTGTCGCCGCTCGGCGAGCGACGGGGCCGCGGGCGCGCCGTACTACCCGCGCCGCTTCTCGCCGAAGGAGACGCAGGAGATCCGCCTGTACATGCTGGGCGGCAACGACCGCGTGGTCGCGAGCGGGCCGCGCAAGGGCGGCATCCACGTGCGCGTGCTCGGCGGCGCGGGCAGCGACACCGTGGACGACTCGCAGAGCGGGGGGCTCGACGTCGAGGACGGCCGCGGCGACAACGTCGTCGAGCGCGGGCCGGGAACGAAGGTCAGCGAGAGCGAGTGGACGAACCCCGCGCCCGAGAAGGACCGGCCCTGGCTCGAGCCGCGCAACTACGGCCACTGGACGGTGCCGATGGTCCAGGTCTACTGGGAGCCGAACCAGGACTTCATGCTGGGCGGCGGCTTCACGCGCACGTCCTGGGGCTTCCGCAAGTACCCGTGGGCCAACATGCAGGCCTTCACGCTGCTGTACTCGACCGGCTACAACAACGTGCGCGCGAGCTACGCCGGCCAGTGGCGGCTCAGCGACACGAAGATGCTCGGCTCGGTTCAGATGCGCTTCTCCGGCATCGAGAACATGAACTTCTACGGCTTCGGGAACGAGACGCCCGACGTCCCGGACAAGGCCCTGCACATGACCGAGACCAACGAGTACACGGTCTTCCCCGCGCTCGTGTGGCGGGCGAGCCCCGCCCTCGAGCTGCACGCGGGGGCCGAGGCGAAGGTGGTGCAGACGAAGGGGGGCGACAGCCTCGTCGAGCAGCAGCAGCTGTACGGGAGCGGGACGTTCGGCGCGGTGGGCGTGCGCGCCGGGCTCGAGTACGACTCGCGGGGCCGCAGCGTCGGCATGACCGAGCTGCGCGGCATGGCCGCGCCCGACGCGACCGCCGCCGCGATGGCCCCGCCGGTCACCGGCGTGCGGCTCCTGGCCGACGGCTTCTTCGTCCCGGCCGGCTGGGACGCGACCGAGAGCTTCGGCGGCGTGGACGGGAGCCTCTCGGGCTACCTCGGCAACCAGCGGCTCGCCCTCGCCACGCGCGTGGGCGGCCGCGCGCTGTGGGGCACCTACCCCTGGTTCGAGTCGGCGAAGATCTCGGGGGACGTCCACGACGTCCGCGGCTACTACAACGGCCGCTTCCGCGGCGACTCGTCGCTCTACGGCAACGCCGAGCTGCGCTGGTGGATCGGCAAGCGCAAGAACGCCGTGCTGCCGCTGCGCTGGGGCCTCAACACCTTCGTCGAGTCCGGCCGCGTCTGGTACGCGGACGAGAGCTCGAAGAGGTGGCACACGGGCTACGGCGTCGGGCTGATGCTGCAGCTCATCGGCACGCCGATGGCGCTCTCGGGCTCGATGGCCAACGGCACCGAGGGCATCCGCATCTACGTCGGGGGCGGCT
>CAWIWS010000021.1:1305000-1417527 GCA_963839865.1 uncultured Acidobacteriota bacterium | reverse complement strand
GATGCGGCTCCTCATCGTGACCATCCCTGCAGGCGCTTCCGCGACGCGGCCGATCGCCGTGGCACCCATGCACACGGGGTGCGCGGCCATGATGGCCAGGGCGCGATCGACGAACGCTTCGGGCACGAACGCGATGAAGCGCCCTTCGTTGGCCACGTAGAGCGGATCGAAACCGAGAATCTCGCACGCGCCGCGGACGTCCTCGCGGACCGGGACGGCTTCTTCCTCGATTCCGAGGTTCAGTCCCGACGTCTCCGCGATCTCGACGAGCGCGCTCGCCAGGCCGCCGCGCGTGAGGTCGCGCATGCAGTGGATCTCGATGCCCGCCTCGATCAGGTTGAGCACCGGCGCATTCACGGGCGCGCAGTCGCTCTCGATCTCGGATTCGAACGACAGGCTCTCGCGCGCCGCCATCACCGCCATGCCGTGCCGGCCGATGTCGCCGGACAGCAGGATCACGTCCCCGGGACATACGCTCGTGGGCGCGATCACCGAGGCGGCTTCGACCAGGCCGATGCCGGCCGTGTTCACGTAGAGCCCGTCGCCCTTGCCGCGGTCCACCACCTTGGTGTCGCCGGTGACGAGCATGCACGCCCGCCTCCGACGCCGCGCGCTGCATCGACTGCACCACCAGCTGCAGCGTGGCCATCGGCAGGCCTTCCTCGATGATGAAGCCGCAACTGAGGAACTGCGGACGCGCGCCGCACATCGCCAGGTCGTTCACCGTGCCGTTGACCGCGAGCGTCCCGATGTCGCCGCCGGGGAAGAACATCGGCCGCACCACGTAGGAGTCCGTCGAGAAGGCGAGGCGGGCGCCGCCCATCTGGAGCAGGGCGCCGTCGTGACGCGCGTCGAGCGCGCCGTTCTGGAACGCCGGCATGAACACCTGCTCGATGAGCTGGTGCGTCAACTGGCCGCCGCCGCCGTGCCCCATGAGCACGTGCTCGTGGCGGCTCACGGGAAGCGGACAGGTAAAGCCCGGGGACTGGGGCGACATGGCGTTATCTCCTGAAGGGTTCCTGGTCCACGGTGACGCGGCGATAGCGATAGTACGCCGCGCACGCGCCTTCCGTGGACACCATCGTGGCGCCGAGGGGATGCTCGGGCGTGCACTTGCTGCCGAAGGCGGGGCATTCGTTCGGCTTGATGCGGCCGCGCATCACCATCCCGCTCATGCACTCGGCCGGCTCGTCCACGTGCGTCTCGGTGAGGCCGAAGCGGACCTCGGCGTCGAAGCGCCGGTAGGCCTCCTTGAGGCCCAGGCCGCTCTTCGGGATCTCGCCCACGCCGCGCCACTTGCGCGGCACCACCTCGAAGACCTCGCGTGATGATGTGCTGCGCCGGCTGGTTGCCGTCGCGCCGCACGGCCCGCGCGTACTGGTTCTCCACCTCGTGGCGGCCTTCTTCGAGCTGCTTCACGCACATGTAGACGCCCTGCAGGATGTCCACCGGCTCGAAGCCCGTGACGACGATGGGCACCTTGTATTTCGCCGCGATGGGCTCGTACTCGGTGTAGCCCATGATCACGCACACGTGACCGGCGGCGAGGAACCCCTGCACCTGGTTGTCCGGCGACGAGAGGATGGCCTCCATCGCCGGCGGCACGAGCACGTGCGACACGAGGATCGAGAAGTTCTCGAGGCCCTCCTGCGCCGCCTGGAACACGGCCATCGCGTTCGCGGGCGCCGTGGTCTCGAACCCCACCGCGAAGAACACGACCTGGCGCTCCGGATGCTCGCGCGCGAGCTGCAGCGCGTCGAGCGGCGAGTAGACGATGCGGACGTCGGCGCCGTTGGCCTTCATCGTGAGGAGGTCCGTCGTGCTGCCGGGCACGCGGAGCATGTCGCCGAAGGACGTGAAGATCACGCCGGGCCACGCGGCGATCACGAGCGACTTGTCGATCTGCTCCAGCGGCGTGACGCACACCGGACACCCGGGCCCGTGGGCGAGCGAGATCTCCGGCGGCAGCAGCTCGTCGATGCCGAACTTGACGATCGAGTGGGTCTGCCCGCCGCACACCTCCATCAACGTCCACGGCCGGGTGGTGATCGCGGCGAATCGCCGCGGCCAGCTGCTGCGCGGCTTCGCCGTCGCGGTATTCGTCGATGAACTTCATTTGGGCACGTCCTCTCCGATCTCTTCGGCGAGGTCGCCCATCGAGCGGAGGTAGTCGAAGACCTTGACGGCCTCTTCTTCATCCACGATGGAGATCGCAAAGCCCACGTGCACGAGGACGTAGTCGCCGAGCCTGGCGTCGGGCACGTAGCTCAGGTTGACGAGCTTCTGCACGCCCGCGAAGTCCACCTTGCCGGCGCGCAGCAGGGGGTCGGAGCCTTCGATGGTGAGGATCTTGCCCGGGACTGCGAGGCACATGGGGGGACTCCTAGAGGGATCACGGCTTGAGGCTTACGGCTTGACGGCTTGCGCCTTGCGGCTGGCCGGCGGAACCTCGCGACACCCTCACGACTCAATCGCCGCGACGATCTGGCCAAGCGAGAGTCCGCCGTCGTTGGGCGGGACGCGCTGGTGCCAGTAGGGCTTGAAGCCGGCGGCGCTGCAGCGCGGCGATCGCGCGTTCGGTGAGCGCGCGGTTCTGGAAGCAGCCGCCGGTGAGCACCACCCGCGGCTCGCCCACGCGCGTGGCCATCGCCACGATCACGTCGGCCAGCGTATTGTGGAAGCGCGCGGACACGATACCTGCCGGCACGCCGTTCCTCACGTCGGCAAGGATCGCCACGATCATCGGCTCCCAGTCGATCGACGTAGTCGGGCACCGTCCACGCGGGGTCCGGCGAGAAGCGGACGGCGTCGCTTTCGATGCGGCACATGTAGCGGCCGGTCTCGGTGTCGTCAATCACGTGCTCGAGCGCCATCGCGGCCTGGCCCTCGAAGCTCACCTTCTGCTGCAGCCCGGAGAGGCACGCCACGGCGTCGAACAACCGGCCGGCGCTGGTCGTGACGGGCGCCAGCACGCCGCGCGCCATCAACTGCGTCAGCAGGCGTCGCTCGACCATCGAGAACGCGTCGGCCAGCGGGTCCATCCGGTCGCACGTCGTCGCCCCACATCGCATGCAGGACGCCCAGGGCGGACCGCCGAGGCTGGCGCACCGCTTGCTCCGCGCCCGGCAGCCGGAAGGGCCGCAGGCACCCCGCTCGCGTAAACGCCGAGCGCGTCGTCGCCAGCAGGAACTCGCCGCCCCAGATCGTGCCGTCGAGGCCGTAGCCCGTGCCGTCCCATGACACGCCGAGCACCGGGCCCTCGAGGTCGTTCTCCGCCATGCAGGACGCCACGTGCGCGAAGTGATGCTGCACCGGGATGACCGGCAGCCCGAGCGTGTGCGCGTATTTCGTGGAGACGTAGTCGGGGTGCATGTCCGCGGCCACGGCTTCCGGCGTGACGTGGTACAGCCCCTCGATGCTGGAGAGCACGGCCAGGAAGGCATCGGTCGACGGCTTGGCCTCCAGGTCGCCGATGTGCTGGCTGATGAACACGTTCGGACCCGCGGTGATGGCCACGGTGTTCTTCTGGTGGCCGCCCACCGCGATGAGCGACGGGGCGTCCTCGGAGAGGCGCACGGGTAGCGGCGCGTACCCGCGCGCGCGGCGGAGCACCAGCTCGCGCCCGGCCATCATCCGCACGATCGAGTCGTCCACGTGACGGACGATGGGGCGGTTGTGGACGAGGAAGAGGTCGGCAACGCCGCCGAGGCGCCCGAGGGCGTCGCGCTCGTCGATGCACATCGGCTCGTCGGTCAGGTTGCCGCTCGTCGCCACGACCGGGCCGCCGATTTCCGCGAGCAGCAGGTGATGGAGCGGCGTATACGGCAGCATCACGCCGAGATAGGGATTGCCGGGCGCCACCCCCTCTGTCAGCGTCGAGCGTCCGTCGCGTCGCTTGAGAAGGACGATCGGCGACTCGGGCGACAGCAGCAGCCGCGTCTCCGCGGCGGAGACATGGCAGGCCCGCTCGACGTCGAGGAGCGTCGGATACATCACCGCCAGGGGCTTCTCCTCGCGATGCTTGCGGTGGCGCAGCGCGCGCACGGCGAGGTCGCTCGTCGCATCGACCATCAACTGGAAGCCGCCGAGGCCCTTGACGGCCACGACGAGGCCGTCGCGAATCGCGTGCGCGGCCGCGCGGAGCGCGTCGTCGCCCTTGGCCATCGTCTCGCCCAGCGCGTCCCACAGCGCGAGTTGCGGACCGCACACGGGGCAGGCGTTGGGCTGGGCGTGGAAGCGGCGATCCTCGGGGCTGTCGTACTCGCGCCGGCAGGCCGGGCACATCGCGAACCCGCGCATCGACGTGTTGGCGCGGTCGTAGGGAACCGACTCGATGATGCTGAACCGCGGTCCGCAGTTCGTGCAGTTGGTGAACGGGATAGCGATACCGGCGATTGGCCGGGTCGGTGATTTCCAGGAGGCAGTCGTCGCACGTGGCGATGTCGGGCAGGACGAGCGTGGTGGTGTCGCCGGCGGCGTCGCTCTCGAGGATCCTGAAGCCGCTGTAGGGCACTGCGTCGAGCCAGGTGGCTTCGAGGCTCTGGATCACCGCGCGCGGCGGGCCGTCGTGCTCGAGCCGGTCGAGGCAGTGCTCGAGACGGCGGCGGTCGCCTTCTACCTCGACGTAGACGCCCTGCGGCGAGTTGGTGACCCACCCGTCGAGCGACAGGTCGCGCGCCACGCGGAAGACGAAGGGCCGGAACCCCACGCCCTGCACGGCCCCGCGAATCGCCACGCGCAGGCGTTCACGCATGGGCGCAGCCCGCCTTGTTGCAGATCCACTCGCAGAAGGCGCCGATGCCGGCGCCCGTCGTGGCGGAGGTCTCGAAGATCAGCAGGTCGGGGTTGATCTGCCGCGCGTTGCGCTTCATCCGCTCGAGGTCGCAGTTCACGTAGGGCAGCAGGTCGATCTTGTTGATGATGAGCACCGACGCGTTGCGGAACATCGCCGGGATACTTGAGCGGTTTGTCGTCGCCCTCGGTGGTGCTGAGCACCACCACCTTGAGCTCCTCGCCGAGGTCGTAGTTGGCGGGGCACACCAGGTTGCCGACGTTCTCGATCACGAGCACCTTGAGCTTCGACAGGTCGATCGCGTCGAGCGCCTGCTGCACCAGGGGCGCCTCGAGGTGGCAGCCGCCGCGGGTGATCACCTGCACGGCCGGCACGCCGAACTTCGCGACGCGCTGCGCGTCGAGGTCGGTCTGCACGTCGCCCTCGATCACGCCGATGGGCACCCGGCCCTTGACCTCGCGGAGGATGGCCTCGAGCAGGCTCGTCTTGCCGGCGCCGGGCGAGCTCACCATGTTGAAGACGAAGAGCCCGTGCTGCCTGAATCGCACGCGGTTGATCGCGGCGATCTCGTCGTTCTTCTCCAGGACCTTGCGTTCGATCGTGATCACGCTCATGGCAGTGCTCCGGCGGGGACCGACAGCGGTTCGTCGTCCAGTTCCACGTCTTCCACCTGCATCTCGCGGCCGCTCATGAGCTGCACGCGCGGGCTGCCGCACTCGGGGCACCAGAACACGGGCTCCCGCATGGACATGGCGGTGCCGCAGTCCTTGCAGCAGGCCCTTCATCGGCACGTGCTCGATGTGGAGCACCGCGGACCGGTAGGCCGTGCCCTCGACGGCCACCGAGAAGCAGAACTCCAGCGTCTCGGGCACCACGCCCGCCAGTTCGCCGATGCGGACGCGCACGCGCCGGACCAGGCCGGCGCGCTCGTCGGGCACGTGCTGCCGGACGATGTCGAGGATGCTGGTGGCGATGCCGAGTTCATGCATGGAGGACCGCCTGCTCGTTGACGAGGGTCGCGCGCACGAGGTGCCGCACCATCGGGATGGCCGCCTCGACTTCGGGTGACAGGTCCAGGACCATCGACTTGATGGTCTCGATGGACACGGTGATCAGGGTGACGTCCGGCAGCGGGCCGAGGAGGGCGGTGGCCTCGATCAGGTCGCGGAGGCCGATGTCGTGCGCCGTGAGCGAGCGCGGGAAGTCCGACGCGTATTTGGGGCGCAGCACCGTGACCGTCCCCGCGGGCTGCCCGTCCATCGTCGCGTCGATCATGACGATCGACGGGTTGTCCCGGAGGTACTCGAGCAGGTGGAAGCCGCCGGTGCCGCCGTCGAGCAGCGCCACGCCCTCCGGCCACGACTCGTGTTCCATCGCGCGGATGGCGTGGACGCCGATACCTTCATCGCCCATCAGCACGTTGCCGATGCCGAGCACCAGGGTTGGGGACATGATGAATCCTAGTTGTGCTTCTCGACGAATTTCGAACCCGCGATCATCGACGAGATCTCGCCGTGGCCCTCGACGTAGTCGTGATACACGCACAGGTATACGTGGACCATCGTGAAGATGACGAACGCCCACGTGGCCAGCGTGGTGCCACAGCCGCACGTGCGCGTCGCCGCCCATCAGCGGCGTCACCCACGCGAAGAGCTGCGGGAACCACCAGTCGCTCATCGGCGCGTAGAGGGCGAAGCCCGTGGCGATCATGAAGATCGTCAGCAGGAAGATGCCCGCATAGCTCAGGGCCGCCAGCGCGTTGTGGCCTTCCACCTCGATCGGCTCGACCTGGATCTGGAGCATGTCGACCCGGATCACGTCGATCACGCCCTTGAACGCCTTGACGAACAGCTTCGGCGTGATGGGGAAGAAGTTGTTCCACTTCGCGTACTGGTTGCCCGCGAACATCCAGTAGATGCGGATGGCGAGCGCGAAGGTGATGATGAACCCGGCGGCGAAGTGCAGCATGCGCACCGTGCCGAACCAGTAGCTGGACATCGCGTCGCCGGCGTTCATGAACGCCAGCGGCGCGCCGATGAGCAGGCCGGTGGCGACGAGCACCACCATGCCGAAGGCCGTCACCCAGTGATACAGGCGGACGGGCCGCTCCCAGATGTAGACGCGAGCGAACGTGGTCGTGGCCATGATCGCCTCTCAGAACGTGTCGATGCGATGAACGTGCGTCCCGTGCGGGTCGTGGATGTGCACGGCGCAGGCGATGCACGGGTCGAACGAGTGGATGGTCCGCAGCATCTCGAGCGGCATCTCCACGTTCGCCACCGGCGTCCCGATCAACGACGACTCGTAGGCGGACATCTGGCCCTTCGCGTCGCGCGGCGACGCGTTCCAGGTGCTCGGCACCACGAGCTGGTAGTTGTCGATCTTCTGGTCCTTGATCACGATCCAGTGCGACAGCGCGCCGCGCGGGGCCTCGCTGAGGCCCACGCCCTTGCACTCGGCCGGCCATGACGCCGGATCCCACTTGCTGGTCTCCGCCGTCCGCGTGTCGCCCTTGCTGATGTTGCCGATCAGGCTCCCGTAGAACTCCCCGGCCCAGCGGGAGATGAGCAGCGTCTCGATGCCGCGCGCGGCCGTGCGGCCGAGCGTGGAGAAGAGCGCCGGCGCCCGGCACGCCGAGCGTCTTCAGCGACGCCGTCCACGGCGTCCTTGATCTCGGCGTTGCCCGAGGCGTAACCGACGAGCAGGCGCGCCAGCGGGCCCACTTCCATCGCGTTGCCCTTCCAGCGAGGCGTCTTCAGCCAGGAGTATTTCTTGGTGACGTCCAGCTGCTCGTACGGCGGCTTGGGCCCCGTGTAATGGAGCTTGGTCTCGCCCTTCCACGGGTGGGCGCCCGCCTCGTCGCCGCCCGCGTAGTCGTACCACGAGTGCGAGACGAACTCCTGGATCTCCTGGTCGTTGCCGGTGTCGATCGGGTGCACCTCGGCGAGGTTGCGCCCGAGGACGACGCCCCGCGGGAACTTGAAGCCGCTCGGATCCGCGATGCCCTTGGTGGGCAGGTCGCCGAAGGCCATGTAGTTCTCGAGCCCGCCGCCGATCGCCGCCCAGTCCTTGTAGAAGCCGCGCGATGGCGAGCAGGTCCGGAATGTACACCTGCTCGACGAACGTCTTCGCGTCCTCGAACAGCTTGGCGACGTGCGCCAGGCGCTCGGCGTTGATGGCGTTCACTTCGTTGATGTTGATGGAGCACGGCACGCCGCCCACGAGGTAGTTCGGGTGCGGGTTCTTGCCGCCGAAGATCGTGTGGACCTTGACGATCTCCTTCTGCCACTCGAGCGCCTCGAGGTAGTGCGCCACGCCGATCAGGTTGACCTCGGCCGGCAGCTTGTAGGCCGGGTGGCCCCAGTAGCCGTTGGCGAAGATGCCGAGCTGTCCGCTCTCGACGAACGTCGTGAGCCGCTTCTGCAGGTCCGAGAAGTACCCCGGCGAGCTCTTCGGCCACTTCGAGATGCTCTGCGCCAGCTCCGAGGTCTTCTTCGGGTCGGCCTTGAGCGCGCTCACCACGTCCACCCAGTCGAGGGCGTGCAGATGGTAGAAGTGGACGACGTGGTCCTGGAGGTACTGCGCGCAGAACATCAGGTTGCGGATCAGCTCGGCGTTGGGCGGCACGGTGATGCCCACCGCGTTCTCCACCGCGCGCACCGACGCGAGCGCGTGCACCGTGGTGCAGACGCCGCAGGCGCGTTCGACGAACGCCCACGCGTCGCGCGGGTCGCGGCCTTTCAGGATCAACTCGAAGCCGCGCACCATCGTGCCCGAGGAGTAGGCGTCGACGACCTTGCCGTCTTTCACCTCGACCTCGAGACGCAGGTGCCCTTCGATGCGGGTCACTGGGTCGACGACGATGCGGTTAGCCATGGCGATCTGCTCCTATTTCTCGTGTTCCGCGGTGACGGGACTCTTGCGGACGAACGTGAGAGCGGCGTGCGCCGCCAGGCCCACGGCCGTCGCGGCGGCCGCGACCATGCCCACCGTGTCGGCGGTCGACTCGATGCCGAAGCCCGGCAGGTTGGTGAGGTGCTTGTAGAAGGGACCGTTGTCCCAGAAGTTCTCCTCGCTGCAGCCGATGCAGCCATGGCCCGACTGGATCGGGAAGCTCACGCCGTTGTTCCACTTGGTGACCGCGCAGGCGTTGTAGGTGACCGGCCCGCGGCACCCCATCTTGTAGAGGCAGTACCCCTTCCTGGCGTTCTCGTCGTCCCACGACTCCACGAAGAGGCCGGCGTCGTAGTTCGGGCGGCGGTAGCAGGTGTCGTGCACGCGGCGCGAGTAGAACGCCTTGGGACGGCCCGGTGGCATCCAGATCCGGAATCGTGCCGAAGGTCAGCAGGTGGACGATGACACCGGCCATCACCTCGCCGATCGGCGGGCAGCCCGGCACCTTGATGATCGGGCGGTTGGTGATGATCTTGTGGACCGGCGTGGCGCCCGTCGGGTTCGGCTTCGCGGCCTGGATGCAGCCGTTCGACGCGCAGCTGCCCCACGCGACGATGGCCTTCGCGCCGTCCGCCGCTTCCTTCACGATGTCGAGCGCGGTGCGCCCGGCGATCGTGCAGTGGATGCCGCCTTCAGCGGTGGGGATCGAGCCCTCGACGAGCATCAGGTACTCGCCCTTGTATTTCTTCATCGTGTCCTGCAGCGCGGCCTCGGACTGGTGCCCGGCGGCGGCCTGCAGGGTCTGCGTGTAGTCGAGGGAAATCTTGTCGAGGATGATGTCGGAGACGATCGGGTGCGACGAGCGGATGAACGACTCGCTGCAACACGTGCATTCCTGGAAGTGGAACCAGACCACCGGGATGCGGGGCTTGGTCTCGAGCGCATGGACGACGTCGCCGATCGCGGTGGACTCGATCCCCGCGGCGGCGCAGAGCCAGGCGCAGAACTGGAGGAAATCCCGGCGCGAATGACCCTGCAGTTGGGCTTGTTCCCAAACTGTTAACTGCGTGCTGCCCATGATTCCCTCCCGGGAAATAGAGGACCTTGGCTGGGTGCGTTGCACATGCCGTACCCGGTCCACATGACGCAGAACAGGCAGCATTTCCGGCGGCTCCTTAGCGGATCCAGGCTGGGTCCGCCGGGTTTCCGGCGAGGCCCAGAAAATAGATCGGGTCTATTTTTCGGAGCCTGGGCAGATGCTTGGAAAATCGGAAAATAGACCCGATCTATTTTCCGCCGCCCGGCGGTACCGTCCTTGCATCGGGTCAGTCCGCATGGTCCCCTCGAAGCGCGAAGACCGCCGGCAGCTGGTGGGCATCGGCGCCACCGTGATCGCGCTTCACGTGATCGGGTGGGGCGGTGTGTTCGCGCTCGCCGGTCTTGGACATCCAGCCCTGCTCGGGCTCGCCGGCCTGGCCTACTCCTTCGGCCTCCGCCACGCCTTCGACGCCGACCACATCGCCGCCATCGACAACACCACGCGCCGCCTCACCACCGCGGACGCGCGTCCCCTGGGCGTGGGCCTCTACTTCTCGCTGGGCCACTCCTCGATCGTCCTGCTGATGACGGCCCTCGTCGCCGTGGCCGCCCAACTGCTGTCGCCCGCGATGCCGTGGCTCCAGGGCGCGGGGCATCTTGTCGGCACGATGATCTCGGGC
The DNA here is from genome assembly GCA_963839865.1 of uncultured Acidobacteriota bacterium. Lineage (GTDB taxonomy): Bacteria > Acidobacteriota > Vicinamibacteria > Vicinamibacterales > UBA2999 > 12-FULL-67-14b. Next base: position 1,407,123 of record CAWIWS010000021.1, on the reverse strand, counting down.
GTGTTCCTCTACGCCATCGCGTTGCTCAACCTCGTGGTGCTCGTGGACATGGTCCGCGTCCTCCGGCGCCTGCGCGCGGGGACCGTGGACGCCGCCGAGATGGAAGCCAGGCTCAAGACCGGCGGCGTCGTCAGCCGCTGGTGCGGCGGACTCTTCCACATGGTGACCAGGCCGTGGCAGATGTACCTGGTGGGCGCGCTCTTCGGCCTCGGCTTCGACACCGCGACCGAGATTGGCCTGCTGGCCACCGCCGGCGTGGCCGCGTCGCAGGCCCTGCCGCTGACCGCGGTGCTGTGCCTGCCGATCGTCTTTGCCGCGGGCATGTCGTTGATGGACGCCGCCGACGGCGTCCTGATGTGCGGAGCGTACGGCTGGGCGCTCGACAATCCCCTGCGCCGCATCCACTACAACCTCACCATGACCGGCTTGTCCGTCGCCGTCGCGCTGGTCGTCGGCACCATTGAACTCTTGTCGATCGCCGCCGAACGCCTCCCACTCCTGCAGGGCCGCATGGCGGCGGCGCTCGACAGGCTCGATGTGTCCCTGGCGGGCTACGCGGTGGTGGCGGTCTTCGGGCTGGCATGGGCCGGATCGGTCACGGCCGCGCGGCTGGGCTGGTTTGCACAGCATGACACTCCCGGAGTGGTCGGCGCGACGAGACCCGCTACAATGGTGAATTCATGCGAATGACCAGGAACCTCGTGGGGGTCGCGGGCGCGCTGCTCGTGACGTTCCATGGGTGGCTGCTGGCCAGCCAGTACCTGGATGGCCAGCTGGCCGAGCCGGGTCTGATCCTGCGCTGGATCATCGCGGCCATCCTGGTGGGCTCCCTGATCGGCCTCCGTCGCCAGGGCTCGGGCATCTTCAGCCGCAAGTCCATCGCCGTGTGGGTGCTGGCCGCCCTGCTGCACGGACCCACCGTGGTGGGCCACTACGGCGACGCGCTGCACGGCGTGGCGCTCCCCGAAAGCGTGGCCACGGTGGTGCTGCAGATTGTCGCGGCCTCCACCACGCTGGTGCTGGCGCTCTGGCTGCTCGGCGCGCTCCTCGCGGAGCGCCGGGACCGCCGCCGCCACTTCACGCACCTCGTCTTCAGCCTTTGCCCGGCCGGCGCCCTCGCCGGCAGTTACTCTCCGCCGTTCTCTCCCCGCCCGCCTCCCGTCGCGTAGTCTCGCAAGTTTTCTGAAGTTGTACGAGCGTTGCGCGGTCCGCCGCGCACGCGCGTCGCCTTCGTCCCCGAAATTAGAGACCCGTGTTCCTGAGAGGTTGTCATGCGTATTGTTCCTGCGTTCGTCCTCGTGGCGGCGCTTGCCGCCGCCCTTCCGGCCAATGCGGCCACCATCGCCGGCGTCGTGTCCGATGCCACCGGCGCCGCGCTTCCATCGGCGCACGTCGTCGTGCGTGACATCGCCACGGGCCGAGAGCTGTCCGGCGACACCGACGGCGAAGGCCGCTACACCATCGCGACGCCCGTCGCCGGCACCTACCTCGTCATCGTGACCCGCGCCGGCTTTTCCGAAGCCGCGCGCACGATCGTCGTCGACAACGTGGAGACCGTCGTCGACCTGCCGGTGCAGCTCGAGCTGGGCGTGATGACGGCCCAGGTGAGCGTGACCGCGAACCGCGCGGAACGCGAATCGCGCCAGATTCCCCTGCACGTCGAGACGATGCCCGAGGCGGCCATCGAGCAGCAGAACCCGCTCTCGACCGGCGACGTGCTGACGACGGCGCCGAACGTGACGCCGGTGGGCAACGGCCCGTTCGGCGTGCGGCCCCGCCTGCGCGGCCTCGACTCGACGCGCCTGCTGGTGCTCGTGGACGGCGAGCGGCTCAACACCGCGCGCCAGGCCACGGACCGCACCGGCGCGGAAGTGGGCCTCATCTCGACCGACGCGATCAAGAGCGTGGAGATGGTGAACGGCGCGGGCACGCTGATGTATGGATCGGACGCCCTGGCCGGGACGATCAACATCATCACCAACGAGCCCGGCTTCTCCGCGAAGCCGGAACTGCTCTACGGCTTCAACGGCTACTACAGCTCGAATGAGAACGGCATGCGCGGCACGGCCACGCTGGGTGTCAGCTCGCCGCGCGCGACGTTGCGCGTGCAGGGCGGCGCGGAGAACTACGACAACTACAAGGCCGGCAAGTTCGACGTTGAAGACACGCGGCCCTACTTCGCGTCGGGCCAGTTGAACCGCGCCGACACCATCGACGACAACTTCGGCTTCAACTTCAACGCGTTCCCCGAGCCGTTCAACGCGCCCTACGTCCGCACCGACGAGGAGATCCCGAACTCGCAGGCCAAGGGCAACTTCGTCAACGCGTCGAGCCTGATCAAGGTCGGCGATCGCCGCACGGTGCGCGTCAAGTACCAGCGCCGCCGGATGACGGACATCGGCTACCCCGACTTCGCCGATCCGTACTTCTTCAACGCGACCGCGGTGCCGAAGAACAACCTCGACAAGATCTCGGCGCGCTACGAGGCGCAGGCCGTGACGCCGTGGCTCGCGAACCTCTCGCTGACCGCGCACTACCAGAAGACCGATCGCCTGCTGCAGACGACGCTGCCCGTGCAGTTCCCGGCGCCGGCGGCGACGTTCTTCCCGATCTCGGTCTTCCGCCTCGACATCCTGTCGGAGACCGCAGCAGCGCGTGTGGAGCCCCGGCGTCGACCTGCAGGCCGTGTTCGCGCCCGCCGCGAATCACGTGCTGACGACGGGCCTGACCTACTACCGCGATCGCAGCAGCGACGCGCGCACGACGACCACGCAGATGTCGATGGTGGGCGCGGTGGTGCTCGGCCAGCGGGGCCCGGAGCCGCAGGTGTTCCCGTCGCCCGTGAAGCTCGGGCCGCCCACGACCGCGCATCCCGTGCGCGTGCCCGACGCGAGCCTGCAGGACGTGGCGGTGTTCGCGGCCGACGAGTGGCGCGTGAAGCCCAACCTGTCGGTGACGGCGGGCCTGCGCGGCGATTTCTACGCCGTGAAGACGGAAGCCACGCCCGGCTACGACGTGGCCTCGGTCGTCGCCGGGCGCCAAGCCGGCGATCGATCCCTCGACGCTGCCCGACCCCAACGGCGCCAACTACGACCGCAAGGCGCTGACCGGCGACATCGGCCTCATCGCCAACCCCGACAGCCGCGTGAATCCGTTCATCCGCTTCGGCCGCAGCTACCGCCACCCGAACCTGGAAGAGATGCTCTACGCCGGTCCCGCCACCGTGGGCAGCATCGTCCCCAACGTGAAAGTGTTGCCGGAGACGGGGAACAACTTCGACCTCGGCGCCAAGTTCCGCGCGGGCCGCGTGGCCGGCGGCGTCTACTACTTCCTGAACCAGTACCAGAACTTCATCGGCGCAGGACCTGGTCGTGGCGACGGCGCCCTCGGGCCCGCTGGCGCAGGCCACCAACTACGCGGACGTCCGGATCACCGGCCTCGAGTTCTCGGTGGACGCGCCGCATCGTGTTCCGCCGCGGCGTTCTCTCGCTCGCCGGGTCTGGCGCGTTCACGCGCGGCACCATCACCGACGGCGTGAACCCGCTCGACGGCAGCTCGCTGGACGGCACGCCCTTCGACAACATCACGCCGGTGCGGATCCTCGGGAACGCGCGGTTCACCAACGCGAGCTCGCGGTGGTGGGCGGAGTACGGCATCCGCACGCAGACGGAGGTGACGCGCGTGGCCGAGACGCTGCTGGACTCGCCGTTCCTCATCGCGCAGGACCTGCTCTCGCTCGACGGCTTCTTCGTGCAGCGCGTGGGCGTGGGCCTGAACCTGAGCCGCGGCCGCGATCGCACGAGCCTGGTGTTCGCGGTCGAGAACCTGACGAACAAGTTCTACCGCGAGCAATTCCAGTTCGCGCCCGCGCGCGGCCGGAGCTTCACGGTGGGCATCAACATTCGGGGCGTTTCTATGAACACGCCATGGAGCGCCTCCTTCGTTCACTACATCCCGATCCTGACGACCATCCTGTGCGTCGTCTTTGCCTCGGAGATCTTCTCGCGCTACCGGGAGCATCCCGAGCGCCTGCACCTGTTGTGGTGGGCGATCGGCGTGGCCACCTACGGCGTGGGGACCTTCACCGAGGCGACGACCACCCTGATGGGGTGGAACGAGCCGGTGTTCCGCGCGTGGTACATCTCGGGGGCGCTGCTCGGCGGCGCCCCGCTCGCGCAGGGCACGGTGTACCTGCTGCTCCGCAGGCGCACCGCGCACATCCTTACGGCGCTGCTCGTCGGCTACGTGATCGTCGCGTCGGTGTTCGTGGTGCTCTCGCCGATCAACTACGACCTGGTGGAGGCGCACCGGCTGAGCGGACGCGTGCTTAGCGTGGAGCTGGGTCCGGCTGTTCAGCCCGGTCGTCAATCTCTACGCCGTCATCTTCCTGATCGGCGGCGCGATCCTTTCGGCGCGTGCGCTACAGCGGCAATCCCGCGACGCGTCACCGGGTGTACGCGAACGTGCTGATCGCCACCGGCGCGATCCTGCCAGGCATCGGCGGCACCGCCACGCGCATGGGATATGTCGAGGTGCTGTACGTCACCGAGCTGGTGGGGCTGATCCTCACGTGGAGCGGCTACCGCATGAGCGTGATGCCGTCGCCGCAGCCGGCCTCCACGGCGATCACGGCGTCGTGAAAAGAAATAACAAATAACGAAGAACAAATAACAAATCTGCGTCGAGCCCTTCGTTATTTTTCGTTATTGTATCCCTGTGGTGCCATGCATGTAGTGAGCGGCGCCGGTTGCTTATACGCACCGGGCTGGGCGTCCAGGGCCGCGTCCTTCACCTGCTGCTGGGCCGTGCAGTACGACCGCTTTGGATCCGTCGACCAGCTGCTTTCCAGATTGCGCGCGCGCCTGGCGTGATCCTGCAGGCGCCGCCGATGGTCGGCGACGTTGTCGCACATCACCTGCTGGTTCGCCCGGTAGTTGACGACGTTCGTGCGGAGACACGAGGCGTAGTCGCGTTCGCGGGCGTTCGAGCTGCCGCCGTACGCCGCGATCTGCGCGCGCGCGTACGCGAACTGCGCTTCTTCCTCCGCTCCAAACGTCGGTGGGCAGGCGCTCGCGTCATCGTACTGGCGGGCTTGCATCTCCAGGGAGTCCGCCCAGGCGCTCCACACGCCCTGCGCGTCGGCGACCTGCGCCCTGGAGGGATCGCACACCGACCGTGCCGGCGGACCTGGATTGAAGGACGGCCTCACCCTGGGCGGCTTGACCGAGGGATTCGACGGTCTCGGCCCCTGCCCCCAGGGCGGGGGAGCGGGATGCCACTCCGTCGCCATGCGGCTCGACACGCCGAGTCGTTGTCCGCCGGCGTTGCCTGGGACGGCCGCGCCGTCGCCGGGCTCGTACGTCGCGCCGCCGCGCCGTGCCGCCGCGATCCCCGCGTCCGTCCCGCGGCGTGGAGCGCCGATCACCCTTCGGAGTTCGCCGACGTCCTTCAACGACAGGTCCACCCCGGGGACATACAGCTGCACCGTCGTCCGCGCGTAACCTTCGGGCAGGAAGCGGACGAAGTAGCCCGCCTGGCCGATCCAGCGGCCCCGGGGAATCTCGCGGAGCGCCCGACCCGGGTCGCCGTTGTCCAGGACGGCGGCCGCGGCAATCTCCGCGTAGGACGCGTGCCGCGCGATGAGCTCCCGCACGCCGGCCTCGGCGGCGAACACCTGCCGGGCAATGGCCGGGAGACGATTGACGTTGCGCTCGAGCGACTGTTGCGCGACCCGGCCGAGCGTGTCGGTGGAAAGCTCCGCCATCTCGCCAGGCGTGAGCAGCTGCGCGGCGGCGCGTTGCAGGCCGGCATCGAAATCACGAACGTCGGTCCGCGCGACGATGGCCCAGAGGAGGACCTGGATTTGTTCCTGGGTGACGGCCGGGACGCGGCCGGCGTTCTCGAGGATGTGCTGGATGATCGCCGCTCGAGGACCAGTGAACGGCGCGAGCGCGAAGCCGTCGCCGCGTGCCGGACGAGGCGTGCCGGCCTTGAGGCAATAGCTCTCGGCCCGGAACTCCCACGCGCCCGGTTCGAGCACGAACCCGCCGGTGGCCGTGCGCGCGAGCCACGTCGCGGGACGGAACGACTCCGGCTCGAAGTCGTCGGGCAGCAGGGGAAAGAGACCGGCGGCGGTGTCGAGGCTGGTGGTGAGCGCGGGTCGGCTGGCCAGGATGCGATCGAGCACGTCCGAGAGGGTGGCCACCTGCGCGGTGGGCGCGGCCTGGAGGGCCAGCGCCGTCACGAGCGTGAGAGCAACGCCGATGCGCCTCGACGCACACATGCTCTGGTTATAGGCCAGATCGGCGCACGCGCCAAATCATCGACCTGCCAGTCCCTAAGTCCCTAAGTCCCTAAGCCCCTAAGCCCTCATCGTCCAAACGGCGTTTCCTGGACCGCTGTCGTGCCCGACGAGGGCACGGTGTCCACGAGCGTGCGCCAGGCGCTGACGGCGCGGGGCGACGTGCCGACCACCGTGCCGCCACACCAGACCGACCTCGGCGCGGGCTGCGCCACCCACACGCGCTTGACCGTGGTGACGACGCCGAACGCGGGCACGCGCATCGTGAAGAGAGGCGGCAGCGTGATGGCCTGTTGACCGGTGAGCTCGAGGCGCACGCCCTCGGCGCTCACGTCCAGGACCTGCGCGTTCACACCGTCGATCGAGGAGGAGAGCGGGGTGACGTGCTTGCGTGGCGAGCGGCGCGCCGGGCGGCCTTCCGCGAGCGCGAGCGCCACGGACAGCAACAGCGCATCGGGCGTGACGGGCCGATCGATCCAGCTCAGGTCACGCAGCACGCAATCCGGCGCCAGGCCCGGGTCGCCCACGAGGATCAGCGGCCGGTTCTGGCCCAGGCACTTGAGGATGAAGGGCAGCGCGCGATCCGGCACCAGCGCCGAGTCGGCGACCAGCACTTCGCACGGCCGCCCGTCGCCCGACCCGAGGGCCGACAGATCGAGCATGGGCACCGGTTCATACCCCGCCGCGCTCAGCCACTCGAGAAAGACCGCGCGCTCCGACAGGACAGGACACGCCACGCCAATGCGGATACGGGGGGTCATACGGGCGGTAACGTTGCAAACACCCTGCCGCCTGTTCAACACGGAGGTTCAGCACGGAGGTTCAGCATGAGGGTTCAAACGCCAGGGTTGTCGATCACGTTCTCGAGCGACGGATTGCAGAACCGTTCGAACAATCGTGTATAAGACGGGGATGGCAGACGCCGCTCAAGCACAACCTGACAACGCAGGCGTCATCTTTCCGCCGCCCCTCATTTACCTCATCCCGTTGGTGACTGGCGTGCTCCTGAACTGGTGGCGGCCCTTCGCGCTCGTGCCGCCCCGCTTTGCCACGCCGATAGGCATCGCCGTCCTGGTGCTGGGATTGATTGGCGCCCCGGCCATCGTGGCGTTCCGGCGGGCGGGGACCAGTCCGCGGCCGTGGATACCGACGACGGCGCTGGTGACGAGCGGGCCGTATCGGTTCACGCGCAACCCGATGTACGTGGGCTTCACGCTGATCTACACCGGCGTCACGATTTGGATGAACGCGGCGTGGCCGGCGATCTTCCTGCCGTTTGTTCTGATTGTCATGCACGTGGGGGTCATCACGCGCGAGGAGGCGTACCTGACGCGGCTCTTCGGCGAGGACTACCGTGAATATCAGCGCCGCGTCCGGCGATGGCTCTAGTGAGATGTGTGGTGTCCGGCTTTAGCCGGACCTGGCCTGGTGGTGTCCGGCTTTAGCCGGACCTCCCGCCGTCGCCCGCGAGCATGACCACCGCCCTGCCACGCCGCGGTCCTCGGCTGATCTCCGCCTGCGGCTCGCCGCCTCGGAAAAACGAGCCTCCGGCACAGACTCCGACTCCGAGCGGAAGGACATCTCGCGGGCCGACGCCAAACCTGCTCCGGAAGCGGAATCGAGTACCAAAGACGAAGAGGCGCGTAAGCGGCGGCCAACCAAGTCTCACCGAGCCGCGAGCGTGACCACCGGCCCGCCGCGACGCGTAGAGCCGTCCTCGCGCTGAAATCCGAAAAACGAGCCGGAGGCCCTCACTGAAGCGTGGGGATGGGGCTCCCCACGCGTTTCGATAGAGACCCTACCGACCTTCGGCAAGCTCAGGTCGCCCCGAGCAAAGTCGAGGGGCGGAGGATAGTTTTTCCGAGGCGGCGAGCCGCAGGCCATGATCATCCGAGGACCGCGGCGCGGTGGGCCGGTGGTCACGGTCGCGAGCGATGGAGGAGGGGCCCGGCTAAAGCCGGACGCCACCAATCCGGCTAAAGCCGGACAACAACAAGGGGGTGCCCTACTTCATGCGCTGCAGATTGGCTTCGGCCGCGATGTACCCGAACGCGTTCCAGCCGGCGCCCGCGGTGACCTTCTCGAATACCTCGCGCGCCTTCTTCTGGTCGCCCGTCACGTAGTAGTAGTTCCCCACGCCGTAGCCCTGCGTCGCGATGGTCGTGTCGTCCGCCTTCGCCGGGTCCAGCAGCGCCTCGGGCTTCTCGAGGCCCTTGTACATCAGCAGCCGGTGGTGATACGACGCGTTCTCCAGGATGTCCATCTTCGGCGTGATGCGCTCCAGCACCTTCGCGGCGTCCGCCTTGCGATTGAGCCGCATCAGCGTCATCCACATCCAGTCGCTCGTCGCGGTGATCGAGTCGTCGTTGTCCGACACCTTCATGCACTCGACGTACGCGTCGTACGCCTTCGAGTAGTTGCCCTGGAGGTAGTACGACAGGCCCAGGTGATACCAGATGTTGAATTGCAGCGTGCTGCGCGGCTTGCCCGCGGGGTTCGGCGCGCCGTCCGGTTCGATCTCGTCGGGCTTCCCCTTGATGAGCGCCGCCGCCTTCTCGAAGTCCGCCTGCGCCTTCGCGAATTGCCGGGTCGTGATGTAGCGATGCGCGCGATGGCGGTAGAACTTCGGGTTGTTCGGGAAACTGCGCGATGCCCCGCGTGAACGTCGCGATCGCGTCCTGGTACCGCCAGAGATAGGCCTGCCGGCGTCCCACCCAGATGAGCGCCTCGGGATCCTTCGGGTTGGCCGCGAGCGTCTTCTCCGCCTGCGCAAGATCCGCGTCGAGCTTCTGCTTGTTCGGAATCGTCGCGGGAGGAAAGAGGGGCTTGCCTGCGAGAGACGTCGCTTCGGGCCTCGCGCCCGCCGCCTGCTCGGCACGCGGAGCCGCCACCAGGATTGCCGCCATCAGGGCACACAGGGCCATCGCTCTCATCGGTCTCCTCCCACTTCGATCTCGGCGTCCACCGCCGCGTCCAGCAAGTCCGGCTGGGTGGCGCTCTGGATCTGTCGGGGCACGCTGTCCACCGTCACGAGCGGCGCGATGTCTTCGCCGGTCGCCGCGCCCAGTTCCTTGAACCGCCGCATCGAGACCATCACGCGCGAGTCGTACGCGCCCACGGCCTCGTTGTAGGCGCGGACCGTCGAGTCGAGCCGTCCGCCGAGCGTCTCGAACTTGTCGGTGAACGCGCCGCGCCCGGTCGTACAACTCGCGGCCGAGCGTGCTGATCTCCTCGGCGTTGATCGTCGAGCCGATCGTGCCGCCACCCGAGCGCCGCCGCGCGCAGCAGAGCGATCAGCGTGAGGGGGCTCGCGATGAGCACCCGTTGCTTGACGCCGTGATCGATGAGCGTCGCGTCCTGCTCCAGCGCCGCCATGAAGATGGCCTCGGCCGGCAGGAAGAGGACGACGAAATCCGGAGACGCGGGGAACTGATCCCAATATCCCTTCGCGCCGAGCTTGCTGACGTGCTCGCGGACCAGGCGCACGTGGTCCGCCATCTTGCCGCTTCGCACGCCCTCGTCCTGCGACGCCTGCGCGTCGAGGAACGCCTCGAGCGGCGCCTTGGCGTCCACGACCACCGTGTGGCCACCCGGCAGCTTGACCGTGAGGTCAGGCCGCAACCGCCCCGCGTCGGTCGTCGCGCTCGGCTGCTCGTCGAAGTCGCAGTGCTCCAGCATCCCGGCCATCTCGACGACGCGGCGCAACTGCACTTCGCCCCATCGCCCGCGGACGCCCGGGGAGCGCAACGCGCGCACGAGCGTCTGCGTTTCCTTCTGCAGTTGCTGCTGCGTCTGCCCGACGAGCCCGAGCAGCGACTTGAGGCTGGCCGTGTCGTCGATGCGCTGGCGATCGACCTCCGCGAGCTTCGTGCCCACCTGCGCGAGCGTGTCGCGGATGGGCGTCACCAGCGCGTCGAGCGCCTGCTGCCGCTCGCCGAGGCCGGCCACCCCTTCCTTCTGCACGTTGCCGATCTTCTGATCGGCGAGCTTCAGGAACTCGTCGGTGTTCGACCTGAGCGCGGCCGACGCCAGCGCCTGGAACGAGTCGCGGAGCTGTTGCTGCTCCGCCCCCCGCGTCCGGGACGCCAGTAGCCACCCCGCGGCAAAACCCGCGACCAGCGCCCCGATGGTGAGAAAGAGTGGATCCAAAGAACCTTCGTGCCCTTCGTGTCCTTCGTGGTTACGGCTGTGACGTCGGCCGCGGCGCCGGCGGCGCCTTCGGCAGCGCCTTGCGCGGCAGCGGCTGATCGCGATTCGCCGTCTGGTAGACGAACGCCGCCGTGATGACCGCGTTCTTCATCATGTCCGCCGCCACGAGCTGGTCGTACACGTCCAGGTTCGTGTGGTGCGTGCGCGTGCCGTACTGCATGTCGTCCTGGATGAACTGGAAGCCCGGCAGCCCCACCGCGCTGTAGGACAGGTGGTCGGTGCCGCCCGTGTTGCGGATCGTCAGGTGCGTCATGCCCAGGTTCGCAAACGCCGACATCCACTGCGTGAAGATCGGCGCCACGGCCTCGTTGCCCTGCAGGTACACGCCGCGATAGGCGCCCGTCCCGTTGTCCATGTTGAAGTAGCCCGCCAGCTTCGCGTGCTCCGGCTTCAGCTGCATCGTCGCGGGATCGCCGAAGTGCGCCTTCACGTACTCGCGCGATCCGATGATGCCCTGCTCCTCGCCGGTCCACAGGCCCAGGCGCACCGTGCGGCGCATCTTGAGGCCCGACTGCTTGAGGATGCGCATCACTTCCATCATCACCGCGGACCCGGCCGCGTTGTCGGTGGCGCCCGTGCCGCCGTGCCACGAATCGAAGTGCCCGCCGAGCATCACGATCTCGTCCGCCTTGTCGGTCCCGGGAATCTCGGCGACGATGTTGAACATCGTGAGGTCGGCGTCCTGGAACGTGTTGCGGACGTCGACGTCGAGGGTGACGGGGATGTTGTGCTCGAGCAGCCGCGCGATGCGGTTGTAGTGCTCGGTCGACACCGACAGCTGCGTCGGCGCGGGAGGATCCTTCGCGTCGCGCGAGCCGCCCGCGGCCACCAGGACGCTGCCGCTGTCGCCCATGCCCGACCCGGGCTCGAGCACGGCCAGCGCGCCCTCGGCCACGAGAAACGCGGTCCGCTTGGTCTGGAACGCGCGGAGCGCCTGGAAGTTGCCAGGTCCACCGGGGCCGCCCGGCCCGCCGCCCTGGCGCGGCATCTCCTGCATCGCCATGTCGTCGAGCTGCTTGTCGGTAAAGCGCGTGGCCTGCGCGTCCCACAGCAACTTCACCTCGCGCGGGTTCTGGATGAGGACGATCTTGCCGGCGAGCTTGCCCTTGAACTTGTCGAAGTCCGCTTCGGTGGTCATCGGCGCGAGCACTGCGTCGGCGGTCGCCGGACCATTGGTCCCGGGCGTCCACGCCCGCGCGTAGGCGATCACGGGCCACGGCTCGGGCTTCACCACGTGCAGCACCGTGCGCTGGTTGCTCCAGCCGCGGCCGAAGGGCGCGCCCCAGGGCTCCTGCTTCACGTTGGCGAGGCCCCATTCGTTCATCTTCTTCACCGCCCAATCGGCGGCGGCGCGCATCTGCGGCGAGTTGGTCAGCCGCGGACCGTACATGTCGGTGAGCCACCACGCGGTGTCCATCACCTTGGAGCGGTCGAAGCCCTCTTCCTTGATCCGCTGGATCGCGGCGAGGTCGATCTGTTCGCCCGACTGGGCGGACAGGCTCAGCACGCCCGACAACACGAGGGCCGCGCACACCACCGGCAAGGTCAGGAACCGTCGTCTCGTTACCATGTCCATCCTCCAGGAAAGCCCGTACGCCGAATCGCCGAAGTGTAACTCGGATGCCGGATTTCGAGGGTCGCGCACGGCGGCGCGGCCGCGGTCGTGTTTCCGTTAACCCTTGTGCACGCTTCGGGTTAGCATAGCGACGTGCCATCTGCGCAAGTTGGAAGGCGCGTTGCAGCATGAACCGGGTGCTCGCACCCGCCAGTGACACGGTCGGCCCGTCGATCAGCGATGGGTTCGGCAGGCGCTCGTACAGCACCGACCCCGAGGCCGGTGACGAAGTCGAGATGCTCGAACTGGCGCCGGCGCTCGTGGAGCACTCCGGGTTCGTGACCGCGCTCGGCGAGCGCGTGGCGCGCTTCGCCAGCGTCCGTCACGCATCCTACGTCCAGCTGCGGCGGCTCGATCGGCCTTCCGGCGATCGCCTGCTGCTCGTCTCGGACTACACGCCCGGCTGGCGCGTCTCGCATCTCCTGAAGGCCGCGGCCGACGCCGGCGCGCCGCCCGACATCACCGTGGTGATCAGCATCCTGCGGCAGCTGTTGCCCGCGGTCGCCTTGTTCGGGCGTCACAATCGTGAGTCGGCCATCGGCGCGCTCGCCGCCGAGCGCTTGATCCTCACGCCGCAGGCGCGCCTCGTGATCGCGGAGCACGCCTTTGGGCCCGCGCTGGAGAAACTGAACCTCGGCCGGGACCGCCTGTGGCGGGACTTCCGCGTGGCCATGCCGCCGTCGGCGGGCCTGCCGCGCGCCAACCAGCGTGCCGACACCAATGCGATGGGCGTCGTGGCGTTGTCCCTCCTGCTCGGGCGGGTGCTCGCCGAGGACGAATTTCCGGGCCAGCTGCCCGCGCTCGTGGAGACCTTGACCGAGCGACGCGACGGCCAGGCCGTTCCTCTTTCGGCGGCGTTGTCACAGTGGCTGCAACGCACGCTGCAGTTTGACGTGCGCACGGCCTACCAGACGCCGCACGAAGCGCAGGTCGCGTTCGAGACGGTGCTCATCAGCGACCGGACCTATGTCACCAGTCCCGCGTCGCTCGAAGCGTGGGTCAAGGCCGCGGGCGCGGAGATCGACAAGGCCCGGGAGCCGGGAACCGGGAGCCGGGAGTCGGGAGTCGGGAGTCGGCGAGCCGGTCGCGCCTGAGGCATCCGCCTCTTCTCGCGAACCATCGGGCGAGCTGCGGCGAGACCTCGCCGAAGCGGCCCCCGGCCGCGAAGGCGGGGCCGCGGCACCCGCGGCCTCCGCCGCTAGTCCCCTGATGCTTGGCCTGGTTGCGGCGGTGGTGGTCTTGCTGGGCGTCGTGGGATGGCTGTGGACCCGCACCCCGGCCGCGCCTCTTGCGGGTGAAGGCGAGCTGGTGGTGCAGTCGAGGCCCGATTCAGCTCGCGTGTCGATTGACGGCGAGGACCGAGGCGTCACGCCGCTCACGGTGCCGCTCGCCGCGGGTGCCCACGTGCTGGAAGTGCAGATCGGCAAGTCCGAGCCCCGCGTGATTCCCCTGACGATCCGGAAGGGCGTGCAGACCGCGCAATACATCGAGCTGCAGAACGTCCCGATGTCGGGCGCGCTCGACGTTCGCAGCGATCCCCCTGGCGCGCGCGTGAGCATCGACGGCCAGAGCCGCGGCACCGCCCCCCTGACGTTGCGCGATCTCGCGCCGGGCAATCACGACGTCGTGCTCGAGTCCGGGTCACGCAAGGTCAAGCAGGTCGTCCGGATCGATGCCGGGGTGACGGCCCAACTCGTCGTCCCGATGCCCAGGCGCTAGTCGACACCTTCGCACCCCCGCGCCGAACTGCACTGTATTACCTCTTCCCCCTTAACCCGTTCGCTGTTAAGATTTTCCGGACTTTTTACATGCGTAAGGCGTATGTCATTCCCGCGTTAGCCGTGTGTGTGGGCCTGGCCGCTTCGTCGGCCTACCGATTCGTGTCGGCGGCCGACGCGGACGAGCTCTCGCGCCTTGGCGGGGACGTGCAACTCGAGGCCGACTCCGATCTGATGCTCGGCATCGTCCCCACGCGGACGACCGTGGCGGGGTTGTTCAAGGACCACGCGATTGCGACGCCCGAAGCCACCGCGCTCGTGTCGTCGATCGGCGACGCCTTCGATTTGCGGCGCGTCCGCGCGGGCCAGCCCTACACGATCGATCGCCTGTTCGATGGGCGCATCCGCCGATTCGAGTACGAGATCGACGCCGACCGCCGCCTGCTTGCCACGCGCGCGTCGATCGACGGCGCGCCGCGGTTCATCACCTCGGTCGAGATCATTCCCAAGCAGACCGAGGTCGTGTCGGTGGAAGGGGAGATCAACCGGCAGACCAACTCGCTGACCGCGGCGATCGACAAGGCGGGCGAGGGCATTCAGCTGGCGCTCAGCCTGGCCGACGTCTTCTCCGGCGAGATCGATTTCAGCTCGGACCTCCAGCCGGGCGATCACTTCCGCCTGGTGGTGGAGCGCCGCACGCGCGAGGGCAAGCCCGCCGGCTACGGCGCGATCCTCGCCGCGGAGTTCGAGAACGACGGCCGCACCGTGCAGGCCATCCGCTTCACGCCCGACGGCGGCACGCCCGGGTATTACGACGCGCAGGGCCGCTCGCTCAAGCGGTTCTTCCTCAAGTCGCCGCTCAAGTTCGAGCCGCGCGGTCACGTCACGGTTCTCGACGTCGCGGATGCATCCGATCCTCGGCTACGCGCGCGCGCACAACGGCGTGGACTACCACGCGCCCACGGGCGCGCCGATCGCCTCGGTCGCGCCGGGCGTGGTCACGTTCGCCGGCTGGACGATCCGGCGGCGGCCGCACGGTCCGCGTGCGGCATCCGAACGGCTACGAGAGCGAGTACCTCCACATGTCGGCGATCGCCGTCCGCGTGGGCGAGCGCGTGGGCCAGGGCGAACTGGTGGGCAAAGTCGGCGCGACCGGCCTCGCGACCGCGCCGCACCTGCACTACGGCCTCAAGAAGAACGGCCAGTACGTCAATCCGATCCTCGAGCACCGCAACATGCCGCCGGGCGACCCCGTCCCCGCCGCGCTCCTGACGACGTTCACGCTCGAGCGCGATCGCGTCATGGGCCTGCTCCTCCCGAACGCCCGCGCCGCCAACAACTAGATCGCGTCATTCGCGGCTCGCCGCCTATTTGAACGTCCACCCCACGCCGAATTTCAAGTCGGGCGAGTTCACCGCGCCGATCTTGAATTCGAAGAACAGCCCGCCCGTTTGTTCCGCCCCGACCAGGACGTTCAGGCCGCCGTCGGTCGACGTGTCCCGGTCGGATGAGTAGATGTTCAACGCCGGCCCCCCGCCGCCGTAGAGAGCCCAGCCGCTGCGGCGCGGAAATTTGTAGATGAACTCCATGTTGAGCCCGACGTGCGTCACCTCGTCGCCCACGCCCACCTCGACGTTCGGACGGAAGTGCAGGCGATCGATGAGCGGCGAGGTCTCGTAGTGGCCGCCGAAGTAGATCTGGTCGGGATCGATCGAGATGCCGCCACGGATGCCGGCGCCTTGCGCGGCGGCCGGCGCGGGCAACAAGATTGCCAGCCCGGCGAGTAATAGTGACAGCCCCGCGACGTACCAAGTCCTGAAAGTGCGTCATGCATTCCCTCGTGCGGGACATCAATGCAAGACACCTGCCGTGGTACGCAATAATCAGGACCTCATGTCCCTCATCTATCCATTTGCGGCGTTGCGTCCCGTGCCGGCGGCCGCGGCGGCCGTGGCCTCCGTGCCCTACGACGTGGTGAACACCGACGAGGCGCGCGCGCTGGCGGCGGGGCAGCCGCTCAGCTTCCTGCACGTGTCGCGCCCGGAGATCGATCTGCCGGCGGGCACCGACCCGCACGCCGACGCTCGTCTACGAGCGGGCGGCCGCCAACTTCGCGGCCCTCAAGCAGGCGGCGCCCCTCGTCGTCGAGGACCGGCCGGCGTTCTACGTGTACCGCCTGCGCATGGGCGCGCACGTGCAGTCGGGCATCGCCGCGTGTTTCTCGATCGACGAGTACGATCACGACCTGATCAAGAAGCACGAGAAGACGCGGCCGGACAAGGAAGACGACCGCACGCGCCACATGCTCGCGATCGGCGCGCAGACCGGTCCGGTGTTCCTCACGTATCGCGCGTCGGCGGACATCGACGCCGTGGTCGCGCGCGTGGTCGCGGGGCCCGCGCTGTTCGACGTGACCGCGCCGGACGGCGTGCGGCACGAGGTCTGGGTGCGTGCCCGAGGCCGACGGCCGCCGCGATCGAGGCCGGCTTCGCCGCGGTGCCCGGCCTCTACATCGCCGACGGGCATCACCGCGCGGCCAGCGCGGCCCGCACGCGCCGCGCGCTCGACACGCGCGGGGCCGGGCGAGCACGATCGCGTGCTCGCGGTGGCGTTTCCCGACAACCAGATGCAGGTGCTGCCCTACAACCGCGTCGTCCGCGACCTGAACGGCCTGACGGCCGAGCAGTTCCTGGCGGCCCTGAAGAAGGTGATGCCGCGTGCGCGACGGCGGCCCGGCGACGCCCGCCGCCAAGGGCGAGGCGGCGATGTATCTCGGTGGGCAGTGGTACACGCTCGCGCTTCGCCGCCGGGAGCCGGGAGCCGGGACCGGTCGAGCGAGTCGATCTCGCATCCGGGCTCGACGTGAGCCTGCTGCAGGACCAGGTGCTCGCGCCGATCCTCGGCATCGCACGACGTGCGCACCGACAAGCGGATCGATTTCGTCGGCGGCATTCGCGGCACCGGCGAACTCGAGCGGCTCGTGGACGCCGGCCAGTTCGCCGTCGCGTTCTCGCTGCACGCCGTGTCGGTGGACGACCTGATGCGCGTCTCCGACGCCGGCGGCATCATGCCGCCCAAGTCCACCTGGTTCGAGCCGAAGCTGCGCGACGGCCTGCTGTCGCACGTGATCTAGAGCAGAGGGCTTGGAGACCTAGGGACCTTGGGGCTTAGCCCGACCCTAAGCCCCTGAGCCGCTGAGTCTCCCAGGACCTCCATATGAAAGTTCTCATCGCCGACAAGTTCGAACACGCCGGCCTCGACGGCCTGAAGGCCGCCGGATGCGAGGTGATCTATCAACCCGACGCGACCGGTGACGCGCTCGTGGCGGCCATTCGCGCCACGGCCGCGCCGGTGCTCGTCGTGCGGTCCACGCAGGTCACCGAGGCGATGCTCGATGCCGGGCCGCTGGCCCTGATCGTCCGCGCGGGCGCGGGCGTGAACACCATCGACGTGGCCGGCGCGTCGAGGCGCGGCATCTACGTGTCGAACTGCCCGGGCAAGAACGCCGTGGCCGTCGCCGAACTGGCGCTGGGCCTCATCCTCGCGCTCGACCGCCGCATCCCCGACAACGTCGCCGACCTGCGCGCCGGCACGTGGAACAAGAAGGAGTACTCGAAGGCCCGCGGCCTGCACGGCCAGACGCTCGGCCTGATCGGCTTCGGCAGCATCGGCCAGGAAGTGGCGCGCCGCGCCCGCGCCTTCGGCATGCCCGTCGTCGCGTGGAGCCGGCGCTTCGAACGCGACGAGGCCGCCAGGGCCGCGGCCGTCGAGACGTTCGACGTCGAGGTGGCGTCCACGGCCGCCGAGGTGATGTCCCGCGCCGACATCGTCAGCGTGCACCTCGCGCTCACGAAGGACACGCGCGGGTTCGTCAACGCGGACCTGCTCTCGCACGATCAAGAAGGGCGCGTCCTTCATCAACACCGCGCGCGGCGAAGTGGTCGACTACGCGGCGCTCGAGGCGGCGGCGAAGGAGAAGGGCCTGCGCGTGGGCCTCGACGTGTTCGCCGCACGAGCCGTCCGGCGCCACCGGCGCGTTCGCCGACGCCATCGTCGGCCTGCCCGGCGTCTACGGCACGCACCACATCGGCGCGTCCACCGACCAGGCGCAGGAAGCCATCGCCGTCCGAGACCGTCCGCATCATCCGCACCTTCAAGGAGACCGGCCGGGTGCCCAACGTGGTGAACCTGGCCAGGCAGACGCCGGCCACGCACATGCTGGTGGTGCGCCACCGCGACAAGCCCGGCGTGCTGGCGCACGTCTTCGAGCACCTGCGCGTGCGCCACCTGAACGTGCAGGAAACCGAGAACATCATCTTCGAGGGCGCCCAGGCCGCCGTGGCCCGCATCAATCTCGACGGCGTCCCGAGCCACCGGGCGCTGCGAGGCGATGCGGGCGGGCAACGCCGACATCCTCGACCTCCAGGTGGTCAAGCTGCGCTGATTACGTACACGCCACAGAGACACAGAGACACGGAGAAGGCAAAACCAATAAAATAGTCCAATGGCTACCACCACCCATCGCATTCATAACTTCTCCGCCGGTCCCGCCGTTCTGCCGGTCTCCGTGCTCGAAGAGGCGCAGCGCGACCTCGTCTCGCTGCCGGGCGTCGGCATGTCGGTGCTCGAGATCAGCCACCGCTCGAAGACGTTCGAGGGCATCCTGGCGAAGACCGAGGCCGACGTGCGCGCGCTCGGCAAGCGTGCCCGCGAACTACAAGGTGCTGTTCCTGCAGGGCGGCGCCTCGCTGCAGTTCTCGATGGTGCCCCTGAACCTGCTGACCCCCGGCGCCACGGCCGACTACATCATCACCGGCGGCTGGGCGCAGAAGGCGCTCAAGGAAGCGCAGCGCGTGGGCACGGTCAACATCGCGGCGTCCACCGAGGCCGAGAACTTCTCGCGCATCCCGCGGCAGGACGAGCTGAAGCTCACGCCGAACGCCGCCTACGTGCACATGACGACGAACAACACGCTGTTCGGGACCGAGTGGACGTCGCGAGCCGTCGGTGGGATCGGTGCCGCTCGTGGCCGACACCTCGTCCGACATGTTCAGCCGGCCGATCGACGTGTCGAAGTACGGCCTCATCTACGCGGGCGCGCAGAAGAACCTCGGGCCGTCGGGCGTGACGCTCGTCATCATCCGCGAGGACCTGCTGGCGCGTTCGCAGAAGTCGCTGCACACGATGCTCAACTACGCCGTGCACGCCGAGAACGGGTCGATGTACAACACGCCGCCGTGCTTCGGCATCTACCTGATGGGCCTGGTGATGAAGTGGGGCCTGGAGCAGGGCGGCCTCGAGGCGATCGGCGCAGCACAACGAGCGGAAGGCCGCCAAGCTCTACGCCGAGATCGACCGGAGCGGCTTCTACCGCGGCACGGCCGACAAGGCGAGCCGCTCGCGCATGAACATCACGTTCCGCCTGCCGAGCGAGGATCTCGAGAAGGCGTTCGTGAAGGAGTCCACCGCCGCCGGCCTCGACGGCCTCAAGGGCCACCGCTCGGTGGGCGGGATGCGCGCGTCGATCTACAACGCCTTCCCGGAGGCAGGCGTCGACGCGCTCGTGTCGTTCATGCAGGAGTTCGAGAAGAAGAACGGCTAGCGAGCATAGCGTCGCGGTCATGTCGCGGCGGCGCGACACTTAGCCCGCCGTCGTCGCGTCCGGCTAACGCCGTCCGCGCCGCCGGCGCCCGCGCCGCCGGCGGCCGGCCGTCGCTCGCCGCCCCCTTCGCGCGCCGCCTCGGCGGCGTGCGGAGGATGCAGGGCCGCCGGCCCGAGGGCTTCGATGAAGCCCTTCCAGTGCTCCAGCACCTCCGGCGAGTCGCCGTGAATCTCGAACCAGGTCAGCGCGTCCTCGAACGGCCCGCGATGCAGCAGCGCGCGCTTGGCGCGCGGTGACATCTCGACGTCGCGCGATGCGCGGCCTGCAGCGCCAGCAGCTGCCGGAGCCGCTCGGTGTCGCCTCGCGCGATCGGCAGCGATCCGATCTTGAGGATCGGTTCCTTCGGCGGCCGGCGCCGGCGTCCGCCGTGCGCGTCGCCCGCCTGCGGCTCCTCGGCCTCCTGCGAAGTCGGGCTGCTCCGACGCGTCCTCGTCACCCGCGTCCGCGAGTCCGCTCAGGTCGTCGTGGCGGTCCTTGCGCGGCATCAGTCCCAGGGGAATCAGCAGCGTGCCGAGGATGACCGGGTTGGTCAGCGTCGGCGGGATCCCCGGGAACTTCTTGCGGTACTCATCGAGCAGCGCCAGCGCCGTCCACAGCGCCTGGCTCCTGCGCGCCGCGCTGGATCTCGGGCGTCACCGGCTCGAGCAGCCGGTGCTCGGCCAGCGCGCGGAACGTCTCTTCCGCCGCGCCCGAGCGCAGCACCTTGTAGTACTCCTCGATCAACCGCGCGGGCGACGCCGTGGCCATCAGGCCGCGATGCCGCGCGATGGCATCCACGATCGGCGGATCGAGCGGAACCCCAGCCGCGACGCCATGACGATGGCGCGGAGCATGCGGACGGGATCTTCCTGGAAGCGCTCGTTGGGATCGCCGATGCAGCGGATCAGCCCGTCACGCAGGTCCTGCAGCCCGCCGACGTAGTCGATGATGGAGAACGTGCCGATGTCGTAGAAGAGCGCGTTGATCGTGAAGTCGCGCCGGAACGCATCCTCTTCGGGCGTGCCGAACGTGTTGTCGTGCTTGATCAGCAGGTCGCCCGCGTTGTCGCCGCCCTCGGGTGGCGGCGGGCGGCGGCTCGCTCGGCTCGGCCTCGGTGCCGGGGACGATGTTCTTCCGGAACGTCGCCACTTCGATGGCCTTGGGGCCGAAGCGCACGTGGGCGAGGCGGAAGCGCCGGCCGATGATCCAGCAGTTGCGGAACAGCTTCTTGATTTGGTACGGGTGCGCCGACGTGCCGATGTCGAAATCCTTGGGCCGTCGGCCCAGGAGCAGGTCGCGGACGCTGCCGCCAACGAGGTAGGCGATGTAGCCCGACTCATGGAGTCGATAGAGCACCTTGAGCGCGTCGGGGTCGATCTCCCGGCGCGAAATCGGGTGGTCGGCTCGCGGGACAATTACCGGTTCGGTCATCCAGCCCGTCATTGTACCGCGTGTCTACGACTGCGATGCCTTGGACTTCGATGCGTGTGCTGTTCTGTGACTATGTCTCGCTGGCTCTCAGCACCGGTCTTGCGGCTCTTCTGTCCTCACGCCAGAGCCGCGCTGGCCAATCGCGCCGATCTGGCCAGGGCCCGCTCTCTTTACAATCAGCGACAATTCGACGCCGCCATCGAGGCGGCCACCGCCGCCCAGAAGACCCCGGACACCCTCGACCCTGCCACGGTCCTGCTGGCTCGGGCGCACCTCGAACGCTATCGCGAGCGTGCCGATCCGGCGGACCTCGTCGGCCGCCAGGAACGCGCTCGGCGCCGTGCGTGCCGGCAACCTCGACGCGCGCGACCGCGTCGACCTCCTGATGGCTCTGGGCGAGGCGCTGTTCTTCGAAGACGACTACGGCGCGGCCGCGAGCCTGTTCGAGAGCGGGCTGGAGAGCGCGATGGCCCTCGGCCCCGCTCAGGCCGACGCGATGCTCGACTGGTGGGGCAGCGCCGTGGAGCGCAACGCCGGCGCGCTGGAGCGCGAGGATCGCGCGAAGGCCCTTCAGCGCATGCGCGACCGCATGGCCCGGGAGATCCTGCGGAACCCCGCGTCGGGCGCGGCGGCCTACTGGGTGGTGGTGGCGGCGCGAGGGGCCGGCGACCTGGCCGAGGCCTGGGACGCGGCGATTGCCGGCTGGGTGCGGGCGCCGCTCGCCGGCGAGCGCGCGGCCACGCTGCGCGCCGACCTCGACAAGCTGGTGGTCGAGGGCATCATCCCGGATCGCGTGAGCGCCCTGCCCCCGGACCGGCGCGCGCAGGCCGAGCTCAGAACTCCGCGCCGAGTGGGAACTGGTGAAGCAGCGCTGGAAGTAGGCCGCACCCCGCACCTTCGACGCACCTGCTTCGCGTCCTTCCAGTTCTCCCCGACCCCCACGTCCACATCGAGCGGCACCCGCAGCGGCACGGCGGCCGGCCATCGTCTCCTTCACGAGCGCGGCGACCGCGTCGGCGATCGTCGCGCGGCGCCTCGAACAGCAGTTCGTCGTGCACCGTGAGGATCATGCGCGGCCGCGGGATGCGCGGCGGTGAGCGCGCGCGTCGACGTCGATCATCGCCTGCTTGAGGATGTCGGCGGCGGTCCCCTGGATCGGCATGTTCACCGCGACGCGCTCGGCCGCCTGCGCGGATCTGCCCGTTGCGGCTCGTCAGCTCCGGCACCGGCCGGCGCCGCCCGAACATCGTCTGGACGAAGCCGGACTGGCGCGCGTCCTCGAGCGTGCGGTCGATGAACGCGCGCACGCGCGGGAAGCCGGCGAAGTAGGCGTCGATGAACTGCTGCGCCGCCTGCTGCGGCACGCCGATGTCCTTGGCCAGCGTGAAGGCGGTCTTCCCGTAGAGCAGCGCGTAGTTGATGATCTTGGCGCGCCGCCGCAGCTCGTGCGGGTCGAGGCCGCTCTCGGCGCCGAACACCTTCAGCGCGGTCTGGTCGTGGATGTCGTCGCCGCGCTCGAACGCCGCGATGAGCGTCGGGTCTTCGCAGAGGTGCGCGAGCACGCGCAGCTCGATCTGCGAGTAGTCGGCCGAGATCAGCACGTGGCCCGGCTCGGCGATGAACGCCCGCCGGATCTCGCGGCCGATCTCGGTGCGGATCGGGATGTTCTGCAGGTTCGGATCGCTGCTGCTCAAGCGGCCCGTCGCCGCCACGGCCTGGTTGAACTGCGTGTGCACGCGGCCGGTCTCGGGGTTGACCAGCGTGGGCAGCGCGTCGATGTAGGTGCCCTTCAGCTTGGCCAGGCCGCGCCAGTCGAGAATCAGCCGCGGCAGGTCGTGCTGGGCCGCGAGCTCCTCGAGCACCTCCACCGCGGTGGACGCCGTGCGCGTCGTGCCCGTGCGCTTCAGGACCGGCAGCTGCAGCTTCTCGAACAGCACCTCGGCCAGCTGCTTGGGCGAGTCGATGTTGAACTCGCCGCCGGCCTGCCGGAAGATCTCGCGGCTCAGGTCCTGCATCTCGCGATCGACGCAGCGTGGACTGCGCGGCCAGCGCGCGGACGTCCACGCGCACGCCCGCGCGTTCGAGCCCCGCGAGGATCGGCACGAGCGGCAGCTCGAGCTCGCGATACACGGGCTCGAGCGCCGTCGCGCGCCAGCAGCGGCGCGAGGTGGTCCGCCAGCTGCAGCGCGAGGTCGGCGCGCTCGCCGGCGTAGTCGAGCATGCCGTCCACGGGCACCTGCGCGAAGGGCAGCGCCTTGGCGCCCTTGCCGCGCACGTCCTCGTCGGTCAGCGCCTTGTAGCCGAGTTGCTCGAGCGCCACCGGCTCGAGCGCCTGGCTCGACTCGTTGGCGTCGAGCAGGTAGCTCGCGAGCATCGTGTCGAAGTCGAGCGGGTGCAGGCGGACGCCGTGCCGGCCGAGGACGATCAGGTCGGCCTTGAGGTCGTGGCCGACCTTCGCGATCGCCGCGTCGGCCAGCACCGGCACCGAGCGCCGCGAGCGCCTCCGCCTTGCTGAGCGTGGTGCCGCCGCCAAAGCCCTCGTGGCCGAGCGGCACGTAGCGCGCCTGGCTCCCGGCCGGTGCGACACGGCAATGCCCACCAGCGTGGCGCGCACGCGGCGCGTCGCCGTCGGACAGCACCTTGACGGCGAACCGGCCGGCGCCCGGCGCAACTCCGCCACGAGCGTCGTGAGCTCCTCGATGCGAGCCCACGAGCGCGTAGTCCTTCGCCACCGATTCCGCGGTGGGCGCGAACTCGGGGACGAGCGATGCGGAAGCCGAGCTCCGAGAACAGGGTGTAGCAGCGCTCGCGCGACGGGCCCGCGTAGCGGAACTGGTCTCGGCATCGAACGCCACGTCCACGTCGGTGCGGATCGTCACCATCTCGCGGCTGTGGCGCGCCTGGTCGGCGTTGGCCAGCAGCGCCTCGCGGTACTTCTTCTGCGGGACCTCGCCGGCCCTGGCGAGCAGCGCGTCGAGCGAGCCGTAGGTGCGCGATCAGGTCGCGCGCGCCCTTCTCGCCGATGCCGGGCACGCCCTTCACGTTGTCCACCGAGTCGCCCATGAGCGACAGCACGTCGACCACCTTCGACGGCGTCACGCCGAACTTCTCGACGACGCCCTCGCTCGTCGAACCACGTGCCTTCGTCGCGCGGGTTGTAGACGCGGATGCCGTCGCCCACCAGCTGGAAGAAGTCCTTGTCGCCGGTGACGATCGCCACCTGGAACCCCTGCGCGGCCGCCTTCTTCGCCAGCGTGCCGATGACGTCGTCCGCCTCGAAGCCCTCGGACGTGAAGATCGGCACGCCCAGCGCCTCGCACGCCTCGTGGACCCACGGGATCTGCTCGGCCAGGTCGCCCGGCATCGCCGCGCGGTTGGCCTTGTAGTCCGCGGCCAGCTTCGAGCGGAAGGTCTCCGCCGCGCAGGTCGAACGAGGCGGCGATGTAGCTCGGGGCGTGGTCCGCGATCAGCTTGCGGAGCATCGTGATGAAGCCGTAGACCGCGTTGGTGGACCGGCCGTCGGGGCCCGTCAGGCCGCGGATCGCGTGGTACGCGCGATACATCTGGTTGCTGCCGTCGATCAGGAACAGCGTGGGTGCGGCCGGCATGAAGGGCTGGTGAGTATATCATTCAGGAGTGCGTATTGCGTCGGTCCTCCTGCTGCTGGCGATGCTCTCGTCGGCCTGCGGCAACGTCATTTCCCGGAAGTACGAATACGAAGAAGAGCTCTTCCTGGCGCTCGATGGATCCGCCACGCTGTACGTGAACGCCTCGGTGCCCGCGCTCGTCGCGCTGCGCGGCGCCGACCTGCCGGTGGATTCGAGCGCGCGGCTCGATCGCCAGCGCGTCCGCGACTTCTTCAATCACCCGGCCGCGCACGTCGTCAACGTGACGACGTCACGCCGCGACAACCGCCGCTACGTCCACGTCCGTCTCGACGTGCCAGACGTCCGCAAGCTCGCCGACGCGCCCGCCTTCCCCTGGTCCGCCTACGGCATGACGACGCGCGACGGGCTCTACGAATACACGCAGGCGGTGCAGGCGGCGGCGGGGAAGGACGTGGGCGACGTCGGCTGGACCGGCCGACGAGCTCGTGGCTTTCCGGCTCCACCTGCCGAGCAAGGTGCCGTTCCATAACTCGCCGTCGCGCACCATCGAGCGCGGCAACATCATCATCTGGGAACAGCCGCTCGCCGATCGCCTCAAGGGCGTGCCCGTGGACATCGACGTGCGGATGGAGACCTCATCGATCCTCATCCGCACGCTGACGTTGTTCGGGCTGATGGCGGTGGCCGTGGTCCTCACGTTCATCGCCGCCATCTGGTGGGTGAAGCGCTCGTAGGGCGCTAGGACTTCTTTTCCAACAGCTCCCGCACTTCCGCGTCGGTCTTCAGTTCATTCTTCACGTCGAACTCGCCGAACCCCGAGGCCAGCGATCGCGCGAGCATGCGCTCCACGTTGCTCTGCACCACGCCTTCGAGCGTGACGTGCCCGCGGTTCACCACGACGCGGATGGGCGGGTTGGCCATCGCCGCGTAGTTCCAGAACAGTGAATTGCTATAGATGGCCCGCGCGATGCGGAAGCGCAGCTCGTCGTCGAAGGACGAGACCGGCAGGACGCCGATCCGGTTGTCCACCGAGGCCACGCCGTCGACCTTGCGCACGCGCTTCTCGAGGTCGTCGCGCTTGTAGGGCATTGTCACCCAGCCGGTGAGCACGACGCGCCCGGCGTCCACCGACGCGGAGATGCTGTCGAACACCGTCAATTGCGTGTAGCGATTGACCTGGTCCGCGATGTCGTTGAAGACCTGCAGATCCTTGCGCGGCTCCTGCGCGGCCGCCGGGACCACGCCGACGAAGAGCACGGAGAGAAACACCGATGTGATGAGAGTCTTCATATGGGGACCTCCCACCCATTGCCATTGCCAGAAGCGTGCCGTGAGCAAGTGTCACTTCAAGGTGCCACCCCCCGGCACCTATGGCGTGGCGATGTAGCCCTTCCGCGCGCGGACCTTCAGGCTCGGGTCCTTCAACTCGACGCGGATGGTGTGCCAGCGGCCGTCCTTGTAGCCGGGGCTTGGGTAACCCAGGTAGGACCTGCCTGGTCAGCTCGTCGGCGATGCTCGCCACCGCCGGATCGAGGTCGCGCGCGTCGCGGACGATCTCCGTGCGGCCGCCGCTGTCGTCGGTGATTTCGCGCAGCGCCGCCACGTTCACGCGATCGCTCGCGCCGCCGCGAGTGTAGACGCCGCCACCGCCCCCGCCGCCCGGCGGGTACGGCTGCGGCATCGGCATGCGCCCCCGTCCGCCGCTGCCCGGGAAGGGAAACGGAATCGGCATGCGGGGTTGCTGAATGGGCGGGGTCGGCCGGTTCGGAAAGGTCGTCTCGCCCTCGCCGTCGATGCCCACCGCGTACACCAGCACCTCGGTCTCGTGGACGACCTGCCTCACCTCGGACACGCCCACGCGGCTGCTCGTGTCGTTGCCGTCCGAGATGATCACGACCGCCTTCTTCCGGTTCTTGCCGCTCTGCGCCATGGGCACGGCTTCGACCGCGGCGTCGTACATCGCGGTGCCGCCGTTCGGGTGAATGCGGCTCATGCTCGAGACCAGCCGGCCCCGGTCCTCGGTCCAATCCATCACCAGGTCCGCGCTCGCGCTGAAGCGATACAGGAAGAACTCATCGAGTTCGTCCGACATCGTCCGCACGAACGAATCGATCGCGCCGTAGGCCGCCGACCATTTCTCGCCGGCCATGCTGCCGGACGTGTCGACGACGATGCCGAGGCTGACGGGCGTGCGATCGGCGCTGAAGTGCGTGACCTCGATGGGCTTGCCGTCCTCGTAGATCAGGAAGTCTTCCTTGCGCAGCCCGCTCGCGAAGCGTCCCGTGCGGTCCGTCACCGTGGCGGTCACGTTGATCAGCTCGACGCCGCTCCGGAAGCGGAAGCCGTCCTGCGACTGCTGGGCGAGCAGGCCCGCGCCGGCCAGCGCCAGGAGCGCGGCCGCGATGGCCCATGCCGCCGGTCCCCGTCGCCTCATCGTCCCCATGGTGGCACCCTTCATTTCAGCGTGACGCTCACGGGTTGTTCACCCGTCTCGGCGACCGGCGGAGCGCCGCGGCGGTCGATGTGGGGGACGACGCCGTCGTCCGTGCGGAAGCTGACGCGATAGCGCGTGACGGTGGCCGGAGCGTCGAGCGAGACGACGAACGGCGTTTCATCGCCGACGCCCAGCCTGACGAAGTCCACGGGGGCGCGCGCGCTCGTGACGAACGTGCCCGCCTGATCGAACAGGAACACCACGGCTGAGAGGTGATCGACGGGCTTGCCGGTCAGCGGGTTGCGCACGAGGCCAGAGATCGCCAGCTTGGTGGCCTGGCGATCGTGACGCAACGACACGAGCTCGAGGGGGTTGTTCGGACCCATCGCCCGCGCGGTCGTTCCACGCGGCCCCGACATCGTCCATGCCACGCCGAGAGAGAGGATGACGAAGAGCACCGCCGCCGCTATGGCGAGCACGCGCTGCCGCCCGCCGCTCGCCTGGGTGGCGCCGGCCGTCCCGAGGAACGGATGCGATTCGGCGACGTCGCGCGCGGATTCGTCGCGGACGGCCTCGGCCGGTTGCGGAACCTGCGCCTTCGCCCAGGGCGCCCGGCGCGGCGCGACCCCGTCGATGTCGTCGCGTCCGGCATCGTAGAGTCCGGCATCGTAGAGTCCGGCTTTAGCCGGACCAACTGCGGGTCCCACGCCCGCGGCGGCCGAAAGCGCCGCGACCCGCGCCGCGGCGCGACGCTTGTCCTCGCGCTGCAGCCGCCACGCCGACACGGTCATCACGAGCGCGACGACCAGCGAAACAACGGTGACGCCCAGCAGTAGTGTGTCCATGATGATCACCGCAGCTTGAATTCCACGCCCACTTCGACCACGACGTCGACGGGAGCGCCTTTCATGCGCGCCGGCGCGAAGCGCCATTGGCGGACCGCGTCGATCGCGCGCTCGTTCAAGCCTCCGCGAAGGCCGCGCAACACTTTCACGTCGCCCACGGTGCCGTTGCTGCGCACGACGATTCTCGAGCACCACTTCGCCCTCGATGTTCGCGCGTCGTGCCTCATCGGAGTAGTCGGCCTTCACCTCGCGCAGCAGGCGCGGAGGCTCGACACCGCTGCCGGGCCGATACGGCCCTCCGCCAGTGCCGCCGCCGGACCCAGGTCCGAGACCAGAATCCGTCGCCCTCCCCGATGCCGGTGCCCTTGCCGGATCCCACGCCGCCACCGGTGCCGGACCCCTGGCTCGGCGGCAGTTCGGGCGCCTTGGCCAGCACGCCCTCGACGTTCTTCGTGTCCGCGGGCGCCGTGACGATGGGCGCCATCACCGGGGGCAGCTGCTTGGCCTCAAGGGGCTTGGGCGGCGGCTCCGGCGGTCTCGGCGTGGGCCGCATTGGCGGCGGCAACTCGCGCGCGGGCAGGGGGCTGCTGATCTTCCTGATGCCTTCGCGTTCCGCCTTGGGAGGAGGCGTGCGCATCTTGAGTCCGCCGCCACCACCGCCGCCGCCGGGACCGGGCTGCACGAGGAACACCAGCCGCATCTGCTCGGGTGGGACGAGAGGTTCGGTGCGCGCATCGGCGACGGCAAAGCCGAGGCTGGCGATGAACAGGACGGTTCCCACGGCGAGCCCGTGGAGGCTCGTGGACACGATGAACGGGACGGCCGAGCCGCGGCCGCCGGGGCGGCGCTCGGAAAACAACTCGCGGCCAAGGCCGAGCCCATCGGGCACCGCCACGGTGGATCCCGTCGCCAGCGCGCGGACGGCGCGGATGGCTTCGGCCTCGCCCACAAACCCCGCCAGCGTCTCGGGAGCGCCCGTCGGCATGAGTGCCTCGAGCGAGCGAATCTCGCCGCGGTCCAGAAGGCGCTGCACGACCGCGTCGGACACACCGGCCGCTGCCGCGATGTCGCGGGCCGAATAGACGTCGGGGAAAGGGGCGCTGCTCATGGCCTGCGCTGACTACTCATCGCAAAAGCCTTGCCGTCGGGTTCCGGCGTGGCTCCTGCCCTCATCATGGGGCTTTTCGGCCTGAAACCGGGAATTCTTTGCGGGTTCGTCCCCGGCGTTTGTGGCCGCAAGGGGACGCTCTGTCCGATGTAGGATGCAGGCCGAAGCGCGTCGGGAGTCGGAAACCGGGAGCCGGAAACCGGGAGCCGGGAGCCGGGGGGGAGAGGACAGGAGACGAGCATGCCGCGCAAGGCGCTGGTGACGGTCGCGATGGTGGTCGGTCTCGGTCTTGCCCCCGCGTCGCTGCAGACGCCGCCCTACACGCTCGTTCCCGGGTGGGGTCAGTTGCCGAACGGCGCCACGTGGGGCGAGGTGCCCGGCATGGCGATTGACGCGGGCGGACGGATCTTCGCGTTCCATCGCGCGCAGCCGCCCGTGGTCGAACTCGACCGCGACGGCCACGTGCTCAAGACATGGGGCGAGGGAATGTTCGCGTGGCCCCACGGCATCCGTGTCGATCGCTTCGGCTTCCTCTGGATCACCGACGGCCTCGCGCGCGACGGCAAGGGCCAGCAGGTGTTCAAGTACAGCCCGGACGGAACGCTGGTGATGACGCTTGGGACCAAGGGCGTGCGCGGCGACGGCCCCGACACGTTTGGCGGCCCGTGCGACGTCGCCGTCGCCGGGAACGGCGACATCTTCGTGGCCGACGGCCACTTCAACTCCCGCATCGTCAAGTTCTCGAAAGACGGCGCGTTCATCAAGGCGTGGGGCCGGAAGGGCACCGGGCCGGGTGAGTTCGACCTGCCGCACACGCTCGTGATCGATTCACGCGGCCGCGTGCTCGTGGGCGATCGCTCGAACAACCGCATACAGATCTTCGACCAGGACGGCACGTTCCTCGATCAATGGACGCAGTTCGGCACGCCGAGCGGCATGTTCATCACGCCGGACGACACGCTCTACGTCGTGGACTACAACGTGAAGAAGGGCCTCTTCATCGGCAGCGCGAAGGACGGCTCGGTGAAGTACAAGATCGACGACACCGTTGCCGAGGGCGTGGCCGTGGATCGCGACGGCAACGTGTACGTCGGCGAGACCGTGCCGGGAACGACGCTGACCGGCCAGCCGGGTGGGCACACCGTGAGGAAGCTCGCGCGCGTCAGATAGGAAGCGACGCATGGACACCACAGACGATACAGGCCCGTTGATCGGACCGGTGCCGGTGTTACGGGTTATGGATCGGCGCGTCGAGCTTGCCCAGGGCGCGATCCGTGTAGGGCGGGATTCCGAGTGCGAGGTGCGCCTCAACGACGTCAGTGTCTCGAGGGTGCACGCCCGCCTGCTCGTGGCGCTGCTGAGCGTTACCGTTGAAGATCTTGGCAGCAAGAACGGCACCTGGGTGCAGGGCGTGCCCATTCATGGGCCCACGCCGATCTCGGACGGGGACGAGTTGATGTTCGGCACCGTTCGCGCGCGATTCGGGATCGATCGCCCGGACGACCCGACAACGCACGGGTGATGAGCCGCAACGGGCGGGCAGAATCTCCGTGCAAACCCTATCCGACCGCCCTGAGCCCTTCGACGAACCGGAACCCGTCCTTCTCCGCCAGCAGCCGAACGGGCTTGAAGCCGGCCACGCTGAGATCCCGTGCGGCATCGTAGCCGTCCGGCCGCGTGATCGGTCCGCGCAGGAGGTTCCCGCCGCCCACGCCCTCGACCACTTCGACGCGCCCGCCCCGTCGGACCACGCGGCACGCGTCGCGCAGGCACGCCGCGCGATCGGCGGCGCCGAGCGCCGCGAAGCTGCCATCCGTGTCGTCAACCACGACCATGTCGAAGGCGTCGGCGTCGAAGGGCAGCGGACCCGCCGGCGCGATGATCTCCACGTCGATCAGCGCGCCCACCTTGCCGCCCACGGCGCGCGCCCGCGCGGCCGAGGCCTCGTCGAACGTGGCCACCGCGGCGTGGCCGCTCAGTCCGGCCTTCGCCGCCAGCCCCGACAGCAGGGCGCGGTCGTTGCAGCCCACTTGCAGGAAGCGCTCGCCCATCCGCACGCCGGTCATCGCCACCTGCAGCGGATCCATCTGGCGTGCGGCGCCCCGGCGAATCATCTTGAAGAGGGAGAGCATCAGGTGGCCACCGCCTGCGCGAACCGCGTGTCGATGCCCGCGCGCTTGAGCAGGCCCTCGAAGGCGGCCTTGTCCACCGACTTCAGGTAGGCCTCCTGCGGCTCGACGAGCTTCTTCGTCACCAGGTCCATCAGCGCATCGTTGAGCGCCACCATGCCCTGCGCGCGCCCGACCTGCATCATCGACGGGATCTGGAACGTCTTCCCCTCGCGGATCAGGTTGCTGATCGCGCTGTTGATGATGAGCACCTCGAGCGCGGCCACGCGGCCCCCGCCGATCTTGCGGCACAGGTTCTGCGCGATGACGCCCTTCAGCGACTCCGACAGCATGATGCGGATCTGCGACTGCTGATCCGTCGGGAACTGGTCGATGATGCGGTCCACCGTCGAGGCCGCCGTCGTCGTGTGGAGCGTGCCGAACACGAGGTGGCCCGTCTCCGCCGTCTCGATCGCGATCGCCACGGTCTCGAGGTCGCGCAGCTCGCCGACGAGGATGATGTCGGGGTCCTCGCGCATCGCCGCGCGCAGCGCCTCCTTGAAGCCCGCGGTGTGCGTGCGGACCTCCCGCTGGTTGATCAGGCAGCCCTTGTTCTCGTGCACGAACTCGATCGGATCCTCGATCGTGATGATGTGGTCCGTGCGGTTGCGGTTGATGAAGTCGATCATCGCGCAGAGCGTCGTCGACTTGCCGGAACCGGTCGGTCCCGTCACCAGCACGAGGCCCTTGGTCAGCCGGCACAGCTGCATGATGTGCGGGGAGAGGCCCAGCTGCTCCGCGGTGAGGATCTGCGAGGGGATCACCCGGAACACGGCGCCCCGGCCCTTGCGGTCGAGGAACACGTTGGCGCGGAAGCGCGCGAGGCCCGGGATCTCGTACGCGAAATCCGTGTCGTGCCGCTCCGAGAATTCTTCCTTGTTGGCCGGCGGCATGATCGGCTCGAGCAGCGCCACGATGTCGTCCGCGCTCATCGCCGCCGCGGACGCCTCGAGCGGCGCCATTCCGCCGTCCTTGCGGATGAGCGGCGGCATGCCCGTGGAGAGGTGCAGGTCGGAAGCCTTCGTCTGCACCATCAGGCGGAACAATCGATCGATCGCCGGGGCACCCTCGATCGATACGGGCGGCGGGGGGGCGGCGGCGGGCGGCGGCGCCACGGCCCTGGCTGCAACGGGCGGCGGCGCGCTCACCGGCGCCGCCGGCGCGGCGTCCAGGTTGGGCACGAAGCTGACGGCGAGCTCGGCGCCGTTGCGGAGGATCGTCACGGTGTAGGCGGCGCCGTCGGCCGTGATGTGGTCGAAGTCCACCGAGTTTTCCTGCGGCAGCCGCCGCCGTGCTTGCTCCGGGACGATGGGGCCGATCAGCTGGAGGATTTCCTGCCGCGTGAGCGCGTTGCTCGAGGCGTTCTGCGCCGCGCCTTCCGCGTCGAGGATCCGCGCGGGGCTGCCGGCCGCCAGCCGCAGGGCGCGCGCGCCGGTGGTCATCAGTGTCTTCAACAGGTTGTCGACCGCTTCGGCTCCCATTACCCGACCACCTCCGTGAGCGCGACGATGTGCGCGGAGTTGATGAGGAGCGTCCGATCCGGCAACTCGAGGTACCGGAACCGCTCGTCCATGTGCGCGTAGTCGCTCAGGCGATCGCGGCCCGGCGGGCGATACACCGTGACGATGCCCGTCACGCGTGCGCCATTCGTGAGCAGGACCGACACCGTGCGGCGCGTGGCGACGTCGTAGCCCGAATCGAGCTGCGCTTCGATCACCGGTTCGGGAAGCGCGACCATCAACACGTGCGCGCGGTTGACGAGCGACGTCTCGCCCGTCGCGGCTTCGAAGGGAAAGAAGCCCGCCTCGGCGTTCAGGAGATCGCCCACCCGCTCGGGTCCGGCGTGCGCCTGGCTGAATCCCGACAGGAAAAAGGATCCGGCCATCGTGGACCCCGTTGTCAGCGTGAGTTCCGCCGCTTCACGTCGCTTCTCAACTCGAAATTCGCTCATGGGTGGATTGGCCGTGGACATGGTGTCACGTATCCCGCGCGGCCTGGGTGGCCATGCTAGCATTTCGGCGAGTGCCTGAAGACCCGTCCGGCCCCGGCCTCCCGGTGCCCGACATCCCCCTGATCGACCGGCCGCGGTCCGCGCCGGCGCCGCCCCCGTTGGTGAGGCCCCCGCTCGCCGTCCGCAAGCGCGTGCTCGTCGTGGACGACGAGGCGCCGATCCGTGGTCTCGTGCAGCGGATTCTCTCGACCGAGAACTACGAGATCCTGTGCGCCGAGTCGGGCGAGGAAGCCCTGCGGATGATGGCGGCGCCCGGCACGCCGTCGATCGACCTGCTCGTGACCGACCTGATGATGCCCGGCATGACCGGGCGCGAGTTGGCGGCCATCGTTCGTAGCCGCAATCCGGCGGTCCGCGTGTTGTACCAGACGGGATTCGTGGACACGCTCTTCAACGGCTCGGCCGAACTGGGCGAGGGAGAGAGCTTCCTCGAGAAGCCGTTCGGCGCCGAAGGGCTCCTGCAGGCGGTGCGCCTCGTGATGTTCGGCCACATCACCGACGGACCCGCGCCGCCCGACTTGCGCGACGCCAAACCGAGCTGGGTCGAGGGCCTGCGCGCCAAGGTGCTTCGATTTCTGCAAGGCCCGGAACCCAAGCGTAGAAAGCGACGGCGCGTCGCACCGCCGTGACGCCACGAACTATGTCAGGATGGCGGCATGAGGCGCGCCGCCCTTCGCTTCGCGTGCGTTTACGCCATCCTCTACCTCTTCCCCTTTCCGCTGTCGGTGTTCCTGCCGGACCTTGAAATCCGGGTGTGGCGTCATCTGACCGACGCCGTGGGCTCGGCTCTCGGCGCGGCCCTTGGCATCCAAACGCCGGCGCCGTATTACGTCGGCGACGCGGCGGTGATGCAACTCTACGTCGCGTTTGCGTTGGTCGTGTCGATCGTGGTGGCGGGCGCCTGGGCCTGGTTGGACCGGGCAGGCC
This sequence comes from uncultured Acidobacteriota bacterium, assembly GCA_963839865.1. Taxonomy (GTDB): domain Bacteria; phylum Acidobacteriota; class Vicinamibacteria; order Vicinamibacterales; family UBA2999; genus 12-FULL-67-14b. The sequence continues at coordinate 1,373,107 of CAWIWS010000021.1, read as the reverse complement.
ACTGGGACGCTAAAGCGGCCGACGCCCTCCGCAGCTACCTGCGCTTCGCCCTGGCCGTGAATCTGATCAACTACGGCGCCATGAAGGTCGTGCCGGCGCAGTTCCCACCCCTCGGGCTCGACACGCTCTACCAGCCGATCGGCGACGCGTCGCCGATGGGATTGCTGTGGGCCTTCATGGGCGCGTCCCAGGTCTACGTGGTGTTCACCGGCGGGCTCGAAGTCCTGGCGGGCGTGATGCTTGGCTTTCGCGCCACGGCTCTACCCGGCGCGCTACTGGCCACGGTCGCATTGACGCAGATTCTGGCCCTCAACCTCGCGTACGACGTGCCGCAGAAGCAGTTCACGGTGCATCTCCTGTTGATGGCGGCCTGGATCATCGCTCCCGAGGCACGCCGCCTTGTTGCGGTTGTCGCCGGCCACGGCGTCGAAGCCAGGCCCGCCCGTCAGGCCCTCTTCGAGACGCCCGTTGCCCGACGGGTTGCGACGCTTGCCGGCGTCGCCTTCATCGTCGCGGCGAGCGCGCTCGCGTTCAGAGATGCGATCGGCACCGCCAACAGCGTGGGTGGAGCCGGTCCACGCTCGCCGATGCGTGGCGTGTGGGAGGTGCGTGAATTCTCGCTGGCTGACGGCGCCACATCGGGCCCTGCGGTCCGATGGCGTCGGCTGATCTTCGACAGCCCCGAGCGGGCGGGCTTTGAACTCGAGGACGGGGAATATATCCGCGTGCTTGCCAAGTTTGATCCCGACGCCCCGCGCCTGCGGCTGTACCAGGAGATCGACCGCAACGTCCCGGCGGAGATCGCGCAGCTGGTTCTCGACCGGCAGTCGCCGGACGCCGTGAGCGTGTCGGGCACGTTCGAAGGGCATGAGGTGCATGCCGCATTGCGCCGCGTTGAACCCCGCACGTTTCTCCTGAACACCCGCGGATTCCGCTGGTTCAGCGAGTCGGAGTTCATCAGGTGACGCCCCTCGCGCCATTTGCGATCGGCCGGCACCGCGCTCACATGCCGGACGGCGACGCCGCGATCGATCGACTGGCCGCCGAGTTTGCCTCGCGGCACGTGGCGCGCCTGCCGGGCTTTCTCGATTCGGATCTCCAGGACGTCGTGAGGGCCCGACTGCGCGATGCGCGCTTCATCGCGCGCATCGAAGACGGCGTTGAGATCGAGCAGACTCTGGACGACGAGGCGACGATGGGGCTCTTTGTCATCGCGCTCAACGACCCACGCGTCTTCGACGTGGTTTCGCGCCTGACGGCGTGCGGGCCGATTGGGTGTTTCACGGGCCGTGTCTACCGGAGGGCCGAGCGCCGCGGCGACGCGCATTACTACCCGTGGCACGACGACGTCGCGTTCGGCCGGCTGGTGGGCCTCAGTCTCAACCTGTCCACCGAGGCCTACGTGGGTGGCGTGCTGCAAATTCGCGGCGCAGGGTCCCAGGCCGTATTGGCAGAGATAGACAATCGCGGCTTCGGCGACGCGGTGCTGTTCCGGATTTCCCCATCGCTCGAGCACCAGGTGACGCCCGTCGCCGGCCAGGCCCCCCGTACCGTTCTGGCGGGCTGGTTTTGCCGGCAGCCCAGCTACGCGGATCTGCTGGCTCTAAGGAAGACAGTTTAAGATCAATCCAGTCAACAACTTATCTGACATATCCGCCCGATCAGGCGGGTCGGGAACAGCCGGGGTCGTCCTGCCGATGACCGACAGGACTGGTATCCGATTGTCAATTTTCGTACCGGCTTGACAAAAAGTCGCCCTCTGCGCAAGAATCAATATGACTTTGTATGACAGTTTGTCCCTCAAACTGTCTTAATTGAAGTCAAGGACTGATCATGTCACCCCGACTTCGTTCAATGATTAGCGGCTTGCGCCGCGTTAGCACTGCCACGCTACTTGCGGTGGCCCTCGCTGCCGCCGCAGTCGGCGCCAGTGGAGCCTTCGGAGACTTCAGTGAAGTCTACGAAGGCGAGATATGGGAACTCAGGCACAACCTGCACATGCCCCTGAGTCTCGACGAGAACGGCGTACCGATCGAGTGGGGGAATTTCACTAACGACGTCACGTGGGTCAACGGCGAGTTGTTCGCCCTCGACAACTACGCGGGTTGGATTACCAAATTTGACGCGAACCTCAATCAAGTGGATCTGCCGAACGCGGCGTGGCGGGGCGCCGAAGGAACGCCAAGCAGTGGATGGTGGCCCAACGTCGCCATCTCGGCCGACGTCACCGTGGACGGCACCCTTGAGAAGGCGCTGGTTGTCTCGGACTTCAACAACCAACCCCGCATGCTTGTCTTCCGGCCCACCGGAGAACATCTCTTCACGCTCGTGCTGCCGATGGGGCCGGACACGGGATGGCGCGGCATCAATGGCGTAGCCTTGGCCAAGGGGTCGTCTTTCGCGCTCACAACGGGGCAAACTCCGACCCTCACGCTGACGGGCTCGCTGGTGGCGGCCGTGCCCGACTACTACGGCGGGGACATGAGTGGCGCACTCGTGTTCCAGAACACGGATGCCTTCACGTTCACCTTGGCAGACGGAGGGTGGCGCCAGTTCGAGGCGCCGGCGCCCGTTCGCGTGTTGAATGGCGAGGACGCCACGAACCCAGGCACCCCGACGAGGATCACGTCGTTCACCGGGGTAACCTTTGATTCCAACGGCAACCTCTATCTCCTCGGTGAGGCCTCGGCCGAACTCTACGCCTTCGACCCGTCACTGAATCCCCTGTTCACGACCCCGATCCCGTTCGGCCAGCCGTGGGGCCTCAAGATGTGGCCGTCAGCCGCGGGCGACCGCCTGCTCATCACGGTGCCGTACAGCAACCGGGCCGTCGCTTACGCGCCCTTCCCTCGCCAGACCGCGAGCCAGACACTGCCGCCGACGGGAGCCGATTATCTCTTCAAGCTGGACGGCTTTGGCGCGATTGACGGCTACCCGCACTCCGGTGAGTTCGATCCGGCTTCGGGTCGTGTCGCCGTCGCCGATTCGCTTTCTAACACGGTGAAAGTCTTCCAGACGCCGGAGCTGGCGGTCTTTGACGTGCAGGTGCTGGACGCCGCAGGGGCGCCGCTCTCGCCGCTCCAAGTCTGTCTCCTCGATACCTACAAGGTGCGTTTCTCGATCACGGTTCCCGAGTGGAAGAGCCCGGTTCGCCTGGTGACACCTTCGCTCACCATCGACGGCGTAGACGCGTTGTCGATACCCGGGAGCAGCATCACGGCCGAGGGTGACTACCCGACAGCCGACGTCCTCAGCGTGGCTGCCGGCGATGTTCTGACCTATACCTACACGTTGAAGGCGCCGGACGCCGCGGCGCACGTGCCCATTCAGGCCACGGCAATCGGATACGCCACGTCCAGAGATCCGATCACCGGCGAGTTCTTGCCGTTGACGGATGTCGGCGCCAAGCTCGCCGAGGTCCCGGCCGTTGATTGCGGGACGGGCACACCGCCGGTGATCGCTCTTGACAGCCTGACGTACACCGTTGGCGGGGCGGAGCTCGTCCCGAACGCGGCGGGGTGGGTCAAGGTCGATCCGGCCTACGCGTCCGGCGCGGATTCGGTGCCGGTCGGCGTCACGGTCAATGTGAAGGCCGCCGCCACCGGGACCGCCACGCTGGACAACGTCACGTATAGCCTTGCGGGCACCAATTCGGTTCCGCTCCAGACACGCGACATCTCGTCGCTGGCGCTTCCGACGTACACCTTGTCCATACCGCTGGAGAAGTCCGGCGTGACAGTCGTCACGTTCCAGACCCAGGACAGCGACGGCAGGCAGTCGTACGCGGCCCTTCCTCCGGCCCAGCCGCCGGGATCGACCACGGCCGTGATCCGACTCGACAACAGCCTCCCGGGCGCGTGCTTCACCTTTACGGGCGGCATTCAGAAGACACCCGCGGAGTACCTGGTGGAACGGGCAGACGGTCGTCGGGTTGAGGCCGTTTGACATGCATGACGACAGCCCGCAGCTGACCGGCGCCACGCCCGTGGCACTGCAAGGGACGACACTCGTGTTCCAGAACGAGGGCTACGGCCAGGTCCTCGACCGTCACCATCGTCGACCACGTGGGACACGTTCGCGAGCTGCCGTCCAATACGCGCCTCGACGTCTGCAACCCGGGAGAGGTGGGCCGGGAGATCAACATCGACCTGACCAGGCCGACCGCGTCCGCGGATCTCGCCGCCGGTATCTATCCGGGCCCGTTCACGGTCACGCTGACCGGCACGGATCCCGTCTCGGGCGGCACGTCTTCCGGCGTGCGCTGGATGGAATACAGCTTCGACGGCGTGAACTGGACCCGGGTGGAGGGCTCCACGACGGCTGTTCCGCTCACGCACTCCGTGAACCTCTCGTTCAGGGCGATCGACTGGGCAGGCAACGTCGGCGACACCGTGACGAGGAACTATCGCGTCAACCTGCCGCCGGTGGCGGTGAACGACACGGCGACGACCCCGGAAGACACGACGCTGACCGTCGACGTGCTCGGCAACGACAGCGACCCGGATGGTGACGCGTTGACGGTGACCCTGGTCGCCGGCACGGGGCCGACGCACGGCACGATCGCGCTCAATGCGAACGGCTCCTTCACCTACACGCCCGCGACGAACTACCACGGCCCGGATGGCTTCAATTACACGGTCAACGATGGGCACGGCGGCTCCGCGACGGCGTCCGTGTCGATCACCGTGACGTCGGTAAACGATCCGCCGGTGGCCGTCGATGACGTGGCCTCGACCGACGAGGATGTACCGGCGACGATCAGCGCCGCTTTCCTGGTCGGCAACGATAGCGACCCGGACCTCGACGCGCTCACGCTGACGGCCGTACAGAACGTCTCGGGTGGGACGGCGGCGTTTGCGGCCGGCGTGGTGACGTTCACGCCCGATCCGAATTTCCACGGCATCGCGTCCTTCACCTACACGGTGGGTGATGGCAACGGTGGCTTCGACACCGGCGCCGTGACCGTGACGGTCAGGCCCGTGAACGATCCGCCGCTAGCCGCGGCCGACACCGCAACGACCAACGAAGATGTGCCGGTCACGATCCCCGCGCTCGCCAATGACAGCGACGTCGATGGCGATACCCTGTCCGTGACGTCGTTCACGCAGCCGGCACCGGCCGCGGGCGTCGTGACGCTCAACGCCGACGGGACCTTCACGTTCTCGCCCATCTTGAACTTCAACGGCGCCGCGTCGTTCGCCTACACCGTGAGCGACGGCAACGGCGGCGTGTCCACGGCCAACGTGACGGTGACGGTCATCCCGGTGAACGATCCGCCGGTCGCCGTGAACGACACGGCGTCGACCACCGAGGACACGCCGGTCACGCTGACGGCGGCGATCCTCCTTCAGAACGACACCGACCCGGATGGCGACACGCTGACGCTGACCGCCGTGCAGAACGGCCCGAGCGGCACGGTCACCCTGTCGGGTAGCCAGGTGATCTTCACGCCGGCGCCGAACTTCTCGGGTTCGGCCACGTTCACTTACACGGTGAATGACGGCAACGGCGGGACAGCCGCGGCCACGGTGACGGTGACCGTGGCGGCGGTCAATGACCCGCCGGTGGCGACGAACGACGTGGCTGCGGTGATCTCCGGCCAGACCGCGACAGTCAACGTCCTCGGCAACGACACGGATCCCGACGGCGAAGTTCCGCACGTCACGTCGGTCGGGACGAGCCCGAACGCGTTGATCGTTCTGAACGCCGATGGCACCATCTCGGTGACGCCCAACCCGGACTTCGTCGGATCGCTGACCTTCCCCTACACCATCGCCGACGGCAGCGGCCAGACGTCGACCGCCACGGTGACGGTGAACGTGTCACCGCAACAATCTACCGCCCGTCTGCTCGACGGCATACGGCGGTGAAATCTGGCCGCCCAACCACAAGCGCTTCTACGCGGCGCCCATCAAGGGCGTGACGGATCCCGAGGGCAATGCCCTCACCATCACCGTGACGAGCATCTGGCAGGACGAGCTGCTCGACTCGACCGGTGACGGCAGGTTCACGCCCGACGGCTCGGGTGTTGGCACCTCCACCGCATGGATCCGCGCCGAGCGCAACGGCGTCGGCAACAAGATGGCCGGCAACGGCCGCGTCTATGTGATCAACTTCACGGCCAACGATGGGAAGGGCGGCACGTGCGACGGGTCGGTGTCCTGGACCGTGCCTCACGACCAGGGCCAGCGCGCCACGGCCATCGATGACGGCCCCGTCTCCGGATACTACGATTCGACGGGCGTGATTCCCGGGACGCGCGACAAGACGCAAATTCACCAGAACAGCCCCAGGCCGTAGGCGTTCTGGCACGCAGGCGACAAATGACGAGGGCCCGGGGCAATTCCCGGGCCCTCATCGTTTCCAGCCGATCGGGCGATATACTGGAGCCCGCACTATAAGGGAGCTCGAACGATGGCTACGACACCGCGAGACAACCGTCACGACGAGAGCGATGCCCAGCGGGACACCACCGCCGCCAGGCCGTACGAGCCGCCCCGGTTGATCGAGTACGGCCCGCTGGCCAAGATCACCCAAGGCACCGCCGGTTCGACCGGAGAGAGCGCCAACAGCAAGATGCGGTCAGCCTGCCTGTAGGCTTCACTCGAGCCACTCACGAACGGCCTCGAGGCTGACCCAGTCGGCCGGAAGGCGCAGGCGGCTGCACACGATAGCTTCCGCCATGGCGGCCACGCCGCTGAACGTCCCCCTCTGAACCGCCGGCTCGTCCATCCCAAGTTGCAGTTGCGCGTGCAGGAGCGCCAGCATCCCCTCTTGGCCCCCCATCCGCTGCATGCTTGGCGAGCCCTCGACGCGTTCGAGCAGGATGACCTGTTCGAGTGGCACCGCCTTCGTCGCGGCCCGCATGCCGGCCCCGTGGTCGGCGAGCGGCACCCGCACCTTGTGATGGCCCGTGGGCAGCGTGGCCGTAATGCCCAGCCGCGCGGCCACCGTCGGCGACACCCTCACATACGGCGCGATTGGAAACGCCATGCCGGCCGTATCGACGATCAACCGATCGTCGCTCAGGATGGGCCAGCCACGGGCACCCAGGTACGCGGCCGTCGTTGACTTGCCTGCACCAACGCGACCCACGAAGGCGATCGCACCACCGCCGGGCCGCTGGACGACGCTGGCATGGAACACCAGGAAGCCCGCCGCGGCCGCCGCCAGCGGCAACACGTGGTTGACCAGCAGGTGTTCTCGCGCGTGGGCGTCGAGGGCCTTCTGCCAATCACAGGAAACCTCCCGCGAGGCGACGCGGATGCGGCACCAGGCGCAGCCCGGAAAGCGCAGCACGTGGTCGTCATCGCAATGGCCGAACCAGACCCACGGGAGGCCGTCATGGGCCAGCGTCTTCTGGTACCAGTGCGCGTGACGCGTACGGAGGGTGGCCTTCTCATCGGAGACCCGCCAGTGGGCCCCGGCCAGACTCGGCCTGAGATCCGGGAGGGCGACGGTGCTCTCAACGATCCATGGCCCGAACCGGACGTGCCGCGGATCACGATCGATAGGCGCTGACCACCTCCGCCACGAACACCGCGGCATCCTCCGCGCTTCGCAGCACGTCCGGGTGACGCGCCAGCACCTCCTGTTCGATGTCGCGAAGGGCATGGCGACCGTCGCACAGCGCGAGCACGGTCTGGCGTGCGTGGCCTCTGGCGGTCAACGAAGGGCGCCAGTCCGGTCGCGTGCGTGCGGTGTCCTCCTTCGAGAGGAGCAGGCCCGCAAAGGTGGACCCCCGCTCCGTCCAACCCGGCCCCCCGGTTGACGGCGTTGCGGTCACCCGCCATTCGACCATCGAGACGGGCGCAATGACGCGCAGTCGAATCTCGATCCGATTGCCCGGCTGGACAGGCCGCGGCGTCTTCAAGGGAAGCACCACCTGCCGACGATCGATCTGGCCCGGTGCACCCGGCGCGTTGGTCAGCACCACGGAGGGGGAGAGCCCGGCATGAAACCAGCCGGCCACGCCGTCGAGGATCCCGGCTCGCGTGATGGTCGTGGCCGCCGTCCCGGCCAGCGGCCCCGTGCTCGTGGGCGGCTCCACCCGGATCGTCATCGCGCCTGGACCCAGCAACTGGCCCGCCGCGATCTCGACTGGGTATCCGGTCGACTGGGCGATCGTTGCCGCCGGGCCATAGTCGAAACCCGCCGGTCTCTGTGACCAGAACGCCACGTTCCGACGGATGACCTCGTGTTCAACCGGCGCCGTCCATAGCTCAATCCAGCAGGGAATGGTGCGGCCGCCAGGCGCCATCAGTCGCGTGCACGCATCAGAGATGTACTCGAACAGCCCCGCGTTGAAGCCGAAGTTGCCGATCTGGTCGGTCAGTATGAGAGAGACGGGTTCGGGCAGTCTCACGACGGTCGAGTGTTCGCGAACGACCGTCATGCGACCGTCAAGCCCGTTGGCCGCCACGACCGCGCGCGCGACGCCTGCAATGGGTCCGCTGTCCACGGCGTAGACTCTCGCGGCGCCGGCCTCGCAGGCCAGCATCCCGAGAATACCCGTGCCCGTGCCCAAGTCGAGGACGATGTCATCTGGCCGCACGCTTTCGGCCAAGGCTTTCCTGAACGCGCCGAGGCGCGCCTGGTCGGAGAGGTAGAGCCGGTGTTCGTCGAGTTCGAGCGACACGATGCTACTTTCCGGTGGCTGCGTGCGTCAGCGGCGCCACCTCTTCACGGGTCCCGAGTGCGCGATGCCAGAGTTCCACGGCGGCCACCGGCCACAGCGCCCACATCTCGCGTCCAGCATACCGGCCGGCCAGGGCCTCCCGTTCAACGATGTTCCACCGTGAGCGAATCGCCTCGGCGTTCACCCAGCCGGTCTCGGCGATGGCGAGGTGCTCGAAGAACGCCCGGCCGCCGAGGGCGCGCAAGGCGTCCAGCAGCACCGGGTTCGCGTCGGGTGACACGGTGCGCGCGATCACGCCGGCGGGGAGTCGCCCTGCCATGGCCCGGCGGACGAGGGCCTTCGACGCTCCCGGCGCCCACCGATCCGTTTCCGGCAGCGCGAGGGCGAACTCCACCAGGCGGCGGTCGTGAAACGGGTAGCGCTCGTCGAGTCCGAGGCGCGAGTTGGCTCGCTCCTGCATCTCGCTGGAATACACATAGTCGCCGCACGTCGTGTCGGCGAAGATCGCGCGCTGGGAGAGCGTCGGGAAGTCCGGGACGGGGATGTCGCGCACGCGCAAGCGGTCGGCCAGCGCGGTGCGACGGGCGAATGCGGTGCCGATCCACGCGGGGACCGGCGAACGGCCGAGCGCGCGACGCACTGAACGCTGGACGACTGGCGGGCACAGGGCCCAGGCCGCGATGCGCAGGTGCACCAGCGTCGGCTCGACGCGGCCGCGGTCGGACCAGATCGTTCGGGCCAGCTGCAACAGGGATCCTCGACGCGCCAGGTCGGCGTAGGTCAGGAAGCTTCCGCCAAACCATTCGTCGCTGCCCAGGCCGTTCAAAGCCACGGCGGTGCCGCTGTCCGCGATGCGCCGCCGAACCTCCAGGCCCTGAACGCCGTTCGGCATGCCGGGCAAATCTCGCGAATCCCGCGCGTCCGCCAGAAACGCTCCCCCCTCGACCGGCCGTGGCATCACACCCACGTGGGGTGCGCCGAAATAGTCGGCGACGCCGCGCGCAAGCGGGATTTCGTCATCGCCGACCCGTGGCTGTCCCAGGGTGTAGCACCGCCACCCCACTTGGCGCTGCGTGGCCAACTCCGCGGCGATGCTCGAGGAATCAAGGCCCCCGCTTAAGAGGAGCGCGACCTCGCGCTGGCCGGCGACGCGGGCCGCGACGGCTTCTCCAAACAGTTCCAGGAACTGGGCCGCTCGATCATCCGCGGTCCGGCGTGCCACGCCGGAGTCGAGCGTCGGTGACCAATGCTGGCAATCGGCACGCGTCGTGGATGTCACCCTCGAGACGTGGGCCATCGGCAAGCGCTCGATGCCCTGGTAGAGGGTTTCGCGGTGCGTGACCATCCCGCCGCTCAGACACTCGGCCACGACGGCCTCGTTGACGGCCGACGGTGCATCGACAACCAGCGTCTTGAGGTCCGACGCACAGACGAGTTCGCGCGCCGTCTCTCGCAGGTACAGGGGACGAAGGCCAAGGGCATCTCGAAGCAGCCATGCCGCGCGCGCGTTGGCGTCCCACAGGGCGCCGGCGAAATCGCCGACCATGTGCCTGGCGCCCGCTTCCAGCCCCCAGCGCTCCAACGCCAGCAGCGCCAGCCGGCCGTCGTCCTCGCCGGTGGCACGGACGCCTCCGGCCGAGAGAGCGCGCGCAAGCTCGTCGCGATTGTCGAGGCGCCCGTCGAAGACGAGGTGCTTTCCTGGATCGGCCGACGTCGTCACGCTGACCGGCGCCGTGGATTGGCGACAACCGATCTGCGCGAGGCCGATCGAGCCGTCAATCCATGTGGAGACACCACCGCCTCGATAGGCGAGGTGCCGGGCCATCCGCTCGAGACGCTCCGCCGACACGGGCGACCCGTCTCTCGCGAAGATGAGCGCAAAACCCGCCAAGGAAGTCTCAGGGAATTTGGGGAGGGGAACTGCCGGCGCGCGATTGCCAGATTGCCGTGTAGTCCTGCTGTCCGCGGGCGTCGCCGGCGAGCCACGCGTGCGCCCGAATCCGGTCTCCGCTGCGGGCCACGCCGACGATCATCTCGGGCTGTTCGCCGCCGAGGCGCGAGAGCCAGAGCGCGGCAAGTGACCGCTCGAGGCAACTGAACCGCCACGGCAGGCGCCGCGCCACGCCGTCAACCAGCCGCACGTAGTCGGGCGAGCCCGGCAAGCGGAACGTGCGGCTCGTCAGGGGCGAACCCAACATAGGTTCCGATAGTGCGCCCACCTTCGCGACGCGCCGTCGCGCCGCGAGCAGGAAGATGGGGGATAGAAGAACCCCCAGGGCCGCGGCCGGCGACCACTGGAAGCGAGCGTCAGGCGCCATGCACGGCCACGACGAGTCCCTTGGCTTCCAGTTCCGCACAGAGGGTCCGCACGTCCGCCTCGACGCTGGCCGGAGGATTCGAAAAGGTGTGGGTCACGCTGTGCACGATCTCGCCGATGGTCGCGCCGCCTTCGAGCAACCGCCACACATGGGTGCCCGTGGGGTTCAGGCCGAAGTACATCCCGGTAGTGAGGCTCAGCACCACGGCCTCGCCTTCGAGCTCTCGATGGACGACATCCTCCGAAATCACGAACCGGCGATCGAGACCTTCCACAACCCCGATTATATGGCCGGAATTGCGGGGTTCGCCGGGCCGCCCGGACCCCGCGTGATATATTTCCAAGGTGAAACAACCTGCTGAAATCGCCCCTGCCCAGGGCAAACTGGGCGTACTGCTGGTCGGCCTCGGCGCCGTCAGCACCACCACCATCGCGGGCGTCGTCGCCATCCGGAAAGGCCTCGCGAAACCCATTGGATCGCTCACCCAGATGGGCACGATCCGGCTCGGCAAGCGCACCGAAGGCAAGTCTCCCAAGATCAACGAGTTCGTGCCGCTGGCGCAGCCTCGACGACCTCGTCTTCGGCGGCTGGGACATCTTCGAAGAAGACTGCTACGCGGCGGCCTGCACGGCCGGCGTGCTCGAGCGCTCGCTGCTCGACGCCATCCGCCCCGAGCTCGAAGCCATCAAGCCGATGGCCGCGGTGTTCGATCAGCGCTACGTCAAGCGCCTGAGCGGACCCAACGTCAAGAAGGGCAAGAACAAGAAGGACCTCGCCGATCAGCTGATCGCCGACATCCGCGACTTCAAGCAGAAGCACGGCTGCTCGCGCCTCGTGATGGTGTGGTGCGGCAGCACCGAGGTCTTCATGAAGGAAGGCCCCGTGCACCAGTCGCTGGCGGCCTTCGAGAAGGGCCTCGAGCAGAGCGACGAGGCGATTCCGTCGAGCATGGTGTACGCCTACGCCGCGCTGAAGGAGGGCATCCCGTTCGCCAACGCCGCGCCGAACCTCACGGCCGACATCCCCGCGATGATCGAGCTGGCCGCGAAGACCAAGGCGCCGATCTGCGGCAACGACATGAAGACGGGGCAGACGCTGATCAAGACGATCATCGCGCCCGGCCTCAAGGCGCGCCTGCTCGGCGTGCGCGGCTGGTACTCGACCAACATCCTGGGCAACCGCGACGGCGAGGTGCTGGACGATCCGGAGTCGTTCAAGACCAAGGAAGAGAGCAAGAAGTCGGCGCTCGACTACATCTTCCAGCCGCACCTCTATCCCGATCTCTACAAGGACCTCTCCCACGTCGTCCGCATCAACTACTACCCGCCGCGCGGCGACAACAAGGAAGGCTGGGACAACATCGACATCGTGGGCTGGCTCGGCTACCCGATGCAGCTCAAGATCAACTTCCTCTGCCGCGACTCGATCCTGGCCGCGCCCATCGTCCTCGACTCGGCGCTGTTCCTCGACCTGGCGAAGCGCTCGGGGATGTCGGGCATCCAGGAGTGGCTGTCGTTCTACTTCAAGGCGCCGATGCACGCGCCCGAGGTCTACCCGGAGCACGACCTGTTCATCCAGCTGATGAAGCTGAAGAACACCCTGCGCTGGATCAAGGGCGAAGAGCTCATCACGCACCTCGGGATGGAGTACTGACGACTAAAGCCCAACCCGTTCTGCTCGGCGGACTCGTCATCGGGGTGCTGTCGGCGCTGCCGGTCATCAACTTCGCCAACTGCTGCTGCGCGTGGATCCTCTTCGGGGGCGCGCTGGCGGCGTACCTGGTGCAACAGAACACCCCGGAGCCGATCGCCATCGGCGAGGGCGCCGTGGCCGGCCTCTTCGCCGGTGTCGTCGGGGCGTTCGTGTGGCTGGTGCTCTCCATCCCCATCCAGGCGGCGATGGCGCCGTTCGAAGAGGGCCTGATGCAGCGGGCGCTGGCCAACGCCAGCGACCTGCCGCCCGACGCGCGACAGTTCCTGGAAGGGCTGACCGGCGGACCCGCGATCGGCATCGGGATGGTGTTCGGGTTCTTCGTGATGCTGTTCGTCAGCAGCCTCTTCGGCATGCTCGGCGGCATCTTCGGCGCGCTGTTCTTCCGCAAGAAGCCCGTCCAGTTACCCCCGCCGATCCCGCAATCAAGCTTCCTTCCGTAAGCCGTAAGCCGTAAGCCGTAAGCCGCTAAGCCGCAAGCCCTCCAGCCCCTAAGCCCCTAAGCCCCTCAAGCCGATAAGCGCCTGCCATGACCCCCCAGCCTGGCTACGAGGCGTTCTTCGGCTTTGTCGAGAGGCCCTTCAGCCTCACGCCCGACCCGAAGTACTACTTCCGCAGCCATTCGCACGGCCGTGCCTTCGAGGCCTTGTCCGCGGGCATTGCCCGTCGCGAGAGCCTCCTGCTGCTCACCGGCGACCTGGGGGTGGGGAAGACCACGCTCTGCCGGACGCTCCTCGACATGCTCGAGCGCAAGACCCGCGCGGCCCTGGTCGGCAATTCGCTGTTGTCCCCGGACGACCTGCTGCGGCTGCTCCTGCAGGATCTCGGCGCCGTCTCGAAGGAGGAAGTACGGCACGGGCGCCTCACGGGCGCCACGCGCGCGGAGCTGCAGCAGTTGCTCGACGATTTCCTGCTGCGCCTCGATCCGCGAAGGACGGCGCGGTCGTGATCGTGGACGAGGCGCACAGCCTGCCGGCGTCCACGGTCGAGCAGATCGTGGCGCTGGCGTCGCTCGAGTCGAATCGCGAGAAGGTCCTGCAGATCCTGCTGGCGGGCCAGACCTCCGCGGGCGGCGCGCCGACGCTGGCGCGGCCGCTCGATGAGCGGTTGTCCACGCGCGCCCGCCTGCTGCCGCTCGAGCGCGACGAGTGCGAGCGCTACGTGGCGCATCGCCTGACGATTGCGGCCGGCGTCGGCGTGAGCTTCAGCCCGCGCGCCATCGAGGTCATCTACGGGTTGTCGGGCGGCGTGCCCCGCCTGGTGAACCTGATCTGCGAGCGCGCCCTCCAGGAGGGCGCCGCAATGGGCGCCCGCCGGATCGAGCCGGGCATGATCGAATCGGCCGCCTCCGCCCTCGAACTCCTCCGCCTCAGGCCCCGCCGCTTCCGCTGGTTTGGCACTCACGGGAAGTAATCGACTCCCGGCTCCCGGCTCCCGGCTCCCGTCATATACTCCGCATATGTCCGAGCCCATTTCTCCAGAAATCGATGCCCTTCTACGAGAAGACCGCAGCTTTCCACCGAGCGACGCGTTTCGTGCGCAGGCCAATGTCAGCGACCCCGCCATCTACGAGACGGCCAGGAAGGACCCCGAGGCGTTCTGGGCCGGGTTCGCCAGGGAACTCGAGTGGATCAAGCCCTGGTCGAAGGTCCTCGACTGGAATCCGCCCCACGCGAAGTGGTTCGTGGACGGCCAGATCAACGTCAGCGCCAACTGCCTCGATCGCCACGTCCGCTCGTGGCGCCGCAACAAGGCCGCGTTCATCTGGGAAGGGGAGCCCGGCGACCGCCGCACGCTGACGTATTTCGACCTCTACCGGCAGGTCTGCCAGTTCGCCAACGTCCTGAAGTCGCTCGGCGTGAAGAAGGGCGACCGCGTGGCCCTCTACCTGCCGCTCATCCCTGAACTGGCCATCGCGATGCTCGCGTGCGCGCGCATCGGCGCCGTGCACTCGGTGGTGTTCGGCGGCTTCTCCGCCGAGTCGCTCCGCGATCGCATCAACGATTCCGAGTGCACCGTCCTCGTCACGGCCGACGGCGGCTACCGCCGCGGCGGCATCGTCCCGCTCAAGCAGACCGCGGACGAGGCGCTGCTCGAGACGCCCAGCATCCGCCACGTCGTCGTCGTCCGCCGCGGGTTCGCCGACATCCCGCGGCACATGAAGGAAGGCCGCGACCACTGGTACCACAACCTCATGGAAGAGGCGTCGTACGACTGTCCCGCTGAACCGATGGACTCGGAGGACATGCTCTACATCCTCTACACGTCCGGCACCACCGGGAAGCCGAAGGGCATCGTCCACACGACGGGCGGGTACCTCGTCGGGCTCGTACGCCACCACGAAGTGGGTCTTCGATCTCGAAGGAAGACGACGTGTACTGGTGCACCGCCGACATCGGCTGGGTCACCGGCCACAGCTACGTCGTATATGGCCCGCTGGCCAACGGCGCGACGGTGGTGATGTACGAGGGCGCCCCGGACTGGCCGAAGAAGGATCGCATGTGGGAACTCGTCGAGCGCCACGGCGTGACGATCTTCTACACCGCGCCCACGGCCATCCGCGCGTTCATGCGCTGGGGCACCGACTGGCCCGCGAAGTACCCGATGAAGTCGCTGCGCCTCCTCGGATCAGTGGGCGAGCCGATCAATCCCGAGGCGTGGATCTGGTACCACCTGCACATCGGCCGCGAGCGCTGCCCGATCGTCGACACGTGGTGGCAGACGGAGACCGGGGCGATCATGATCACGCCGCTGCCCGGCATCACCAGCACCAAGCCGGGATCGGCGACGCAGGCATTCCCTGGCATCAGCACCGAGATTCTCACCGCCAAGGGGGAGGGCGTGCCCGTGGGCGGGGGCCTGCTGGCGATCACCAAGCCGTGGCCGTCGATGCTCCGCGGCATCTACGGCGATCCGGAACGTTACGTAACGCAGTACCTGGAGCCGGTGGCGCAACGACCTCTACTTCACCGGCGACGGCGCGAAGCTGGATGACGGGGGCTTCTACTGGCTGCTGGGCCGCGTTGACGACGTGCTCAACGTGGCCGGTCATCGCATCGGGACGATGGAGGTCGAAAGCGCGCTCGTCGATCATCCGAAGGTCGCCGAGGCGGCCGTCGTCGGCCGCCATCACGAGATCAAGGGCCATGCGCTCGCCGCCTTCGTCACGGTGAAGGAGGGCGTGCACGCGTCGGAGGCGCTTGCCGACGAGCTCAAGAAGCACGTCGCCCACAAGATTGGCGCCATCGCGCGGCCCGACGACATCATCTTCTCGGCGGACCTGCCGAAGACGCGCTCGGGCAAGATCATGCGGCGGCTGCTCAGGGACATCGCGGAGGGCAAGACCCTCGGCGACACGACGACGCTGGCGGATCCGACGGTGGTGGCGAAGCTGAAGGAGCAGTACGAATCGATGGAATAGGGCGCGGAGGCGCGTGGGTGCGCAGGAATGCTCTCAGGCCGTAAGCCCCAGGCCTTAAGCCCTACTGCCGTTCCCCTGCGAGCGCCTCGACGGCCGCGCGCTCGAGTCGCACGTGCCGACCGGCCTTGATCGGCTCGAGCCGCCCCTCGCCCACGAGGATCTCGATGCCGTCGAGGTCGGTGCCGAGCAGCACCGACGCCTCTTCGACCGACATCAGGCGCGGCAGCAACTCGACCTGCTCCACGCGATTGCGGCCGCCGACCTTGGCCTGATCGAGCGCGGCCTCCGCCGCGGCCTGGAACCGCGCCTGGTCGATGGGCTCGCCTTCGAGCGCCCGCGCGCTCGTCACCGCCACGCTCACCGTCACCGCCGCGCGCTGGTCGGTCCGGTAGTCCCGGAATGTCAGGCGGTCCTCCACCATCAGGCGCGTGCGATCGGCGAGCATCAGCGCGTCGGCGGGGTTGGTCTCCGGCAGCAGCACGGCGATCTCGTCTTCCGCGTAGCGGACCACCCAGTCGTGCTCCCGGAAATACGTGCGGAGCAGGATGCCCATGCGCTCGAGAATCCGGTCGCCCACGCCGTACCCGTGGGTCTTGTTGATCGCCGAGAGGTTGTCGACGTCGATCAGCATCATCGACAGCCAGTGCTCGAAGCGCTCGGCGCGATGGCACTCCTTGGCGAGCACCGCGTCCAGCACCGGTCGCGTGTGAAGGGTGGTCAGCGCATCCTCGATCGCCGATCGCTGCGGCATCTCGACGGAGCGCGTCGTCCACGCGGCCAGCAGGTCGAACGCGGCGCGCCGCACGACCTGGGACGCCTGCGGCCACGGCTCCGTGTCGGCGCCGACGCGCGGATCGTGCGAGAGCTCGTCGATCGACGTGCTCATCGCGATCTGGACGAAGGTGAACAACTGGTCGGGCGCGAGGTCGCGCTCGGCCATGATCGACGTGAGATCGCTGATGCCCGACACCCGCGAGTCGAGCCGGCCCTCGACGACGGCATCGGCGATGAGGCGGACGGCCTGGTTGCCCAGGCGCACGCAGTAGTCGGCATCGAGGCGGCGCGAGCCGGACGACAACGGAAACGTGGCCACGGTATCGGCCACGATCACGTCCCGGCGATCCGCCAGGTGATCGGCGACGTGGCGGCGCAGGTCGAGATCAAGCCCGGCGGTCGCGCCCGGAGCGGCGGGATCTGGGTCCAAGGGCACCATCACTTCACCAGGGTCTATCCTACACCGCCCTATGGCAGCAACCTCTGTTGGCCGAAACACTTAGGGGAACCGATCCGCGTGTGATCAGGTGTGCGCGATAGTGCACACCTCGGCGACCAATTGTCAGGCTAGATTGGTTACGTTGGGGATTAGCCCAAACCGATTATGGTTTCTGCCTTACGATTTTGGTATTCGTAGGCACCTTGGGGAGAGATGCGAAAAAAGCTAGGTGAGTGCCTGATTCAGGCGGGCCTCATCACCGAGGACGACCTTCGCACGGCTCTGGCCGAGCATAAACGCACGGGCGAACGCCTGGGCGCGGTACTGGTGCGCCTTAATCTCGCGACCGAGCGGCAGATTGCGAAGGCCCTTGCGTACCAGCTTGGCTTCCCTTACCTGAATCTCGTCGGAGAACCCTCCGGACACGGCTACCGTCACGCTCGATCCCCAAGGAGGTCGCGCTCAAGCGGTCGTGTGTCGCGGTGCGGCTGGACAAGAACCTGCTGACCGTGGCGATGGCCGATCCGTTGCTCTTCAGCCTCGTGCAGGATCTCGAGTTCCAGACCGGCTATCGCATCAAGCAGGTCGTGGCCACGCGCGCCGACATCCTCGAGGCGATCGCCGTGGGGTATCCGGACAAGGCGCTCGCGCGCACCACCGGCCCGAAGGCGGGCGTGCCCGCGGCCAGGCCATCGACCCGCGAGGCCCCCGCGGCCACCGGCGACGCGGCGCTGATGCGCCGGTCGGAGGAAGACGGCTACGAGCCGATCGCCGGTCTGAAGGAACGCAGCGAAGCGGCGCCCATCATCGACCTGGTCGACCTCGTGGTGAAGAGCGCCATCAAGGCTGGCGCCAGCGACGTGCACGTCGAGCCCATGGAAAAGGGCGTGCTCATCCGCCACCGCCTCGACGGCTTGCTCAAGGAAGTGATGGACCTGCCCAAGTGGGTCCACGAGGGCCTGATCGCGCGCCTGAAGATCATGGCGGGCATGGACATCGCCGAGAAGCGGCTGCCGCAGGACGGCCGCGTGCGCATCACCACCGATGACGGCCGCGAGATCGACTTCCGCGCCTCGACGCTGCGCACGCTCCACGGCGAGAAGATGGTGCTGCGCGTCCTCGATCACAACCGCGGCGTGCCGCCGCTCGAGGAACTCGGCTTCTCGGCCTCGGCGCTGAACGAGCTCCGCCAGTTCCTGCGCTTCCAGCACGGGATGATCCTCGTCGTCGGCCCCACCGGCAGCGGCAAGACCACCACGCTCTGCTCGGCCCTGATGTCGGTGCAGTCGGAGCGCACCAACGTGATCACGGTCGAGGACCCGATCGAGTACCAGCTGCCGGGCATCAACCAGACGCAGGTCAACGAGAAGATCAAGCTGACGTTCGCGAGCGCCCTGCGGTCGATCCTCCGCCAGGACCCCGACGTGATTCTCGTCGGCGAAATCCGCGACCAGGAGACCGCCCGCATCGCGATGCAGGCGGCGCAGACGGGCCACCTCGTGCTCACCACGCTCCACACCGACGATGCGCCGTCGGCGGTGACGCGGTTGACGGACATCGGCGTCGAGCCCTACGTGATCGCGTCGGCGACCATCGGGGTCGTCGCGCAGCGGCTGGTGCGGCGGTTGTGCCCCAGCTGCCGGCGGCAATACACCCCGGGCCCCGACGTGCTGCGCGCGCTCAATATCAGCGAGGCCGACGCCGCGAACATTCCG
This sequence comes from uncultured Acidobacteriota bacterium, assembly GCA_963839865.1. GTDB lineage: Bacteria > Acidobacteriota > Vicinamibacteria > Vicinamibacterales > UBA2999 > 12-FULL-67-14b. The sequence continues at coordinate 1,354,092 of CAWIWS010000021.1, read as the reverse complement.
TTCTACCGCGCCGTGGGCTGCGACCAGTGCCACCATGACGGGCTACCGCGGGCGCATGGGCATCTACGAAGTGATGCGCGTGACCGATCGCGTCCGCCGCATGATCTCCCAGCGCGCGTCGGAGGACGCCGTGCGCGAGGTCGCGCAGGCGTCGGGCATGCTGGCGCTCGGCGATGACGGCCTGGCCAAGGTGAAGGCGGGGCTGACCACCGCCGAGGAGCTCTTGCGGGTGGTCACCGAGGTGCGCGAGATGCGCTCGGTGTGCCCAGGGTGCAGCGGGCCGGTCGCGCTCGACTTCGTCGCGTGCCCCAACTGCGGCCGCCGCTTGAGCGGCGCGTGCCCCGGCTGCGGCCGCGGCCTCCAGCCCGGATGGACGTTCTGCCCGTACTGCGCGCGCGGCACCGAGGCGCGCAGCGAGCGGCGCCTGCGCGAACGGAAGGTCGCCCGCGAGCTCCCGCCCTCGAACGTCGCCGAGTTCAAGAAGGGTATGTCTTGACCGCTCGTCACTCTCCCGCGTCGCTGTCTTGAAGACTTACTACGAGATTCTCGACGTCCCGCCAACGGCCGACGCCGAGACAATCAAGAAGGCCTTCCGCCGCGAGATCGCGAAGTACCATCCCGACAAGGTGGTGCACCTGGGCAAGGAGTTCCAGGAGATGGCGGCGGTGCGCGCGGCCGAGCTCACCGTGGCTTACAAGACGCTCACCGACGCCGCGCACCGCGCCGACTACGACGCGGGCCTGATCGACGCGGGCGCCATGAAGCCCGCCGCCCCGCCGCCCCCCGCCGCCCAGCCCCCCGTCGCGGCGCCCGAGTCCCGGCCCGCGCCCGAGGCGCCGGCGGGACCGCGCACGCCGCCGCCACCCACCGGCCGGCCGATGTTCGAGACCGAGCGCGCGGGACGCGATGTCATCCTCCGTCGGGCCATGGCGATTCGCGTCCAGACGATCGTCGAACAGCTCTACGGCGCGACGCAAAAGCCCACGGTGCGCGGCTTCGACCTCGCGCTCGTGCCCGTGGCGCCGCCCCGCCTGTTCGGCTCGCCGCCCCCCCGGGTGTTGATGAAGATGGTCGATACGGCCGATGCCCGGGTGGTGAACGAAGCGTGGTCCAGCGCGGCCCACGCGCGCGTGCATGCGGGCAAGTCCCCCGTGGCGGTGCTCCTCTTTGCCAAGCACTTCGCCCCGGCGCAGGAAGTCCAGCGGGCCATCGCGGCCCTGCATCGCCAGGTCAAGGCCGCCGACGGGCCGAGCGAGATTGCCGTGGTGGTCATCGAGGCGGGGACACTCAAGGCCCACGTCCCACCCGAAGCCTCGGACGCCATCAAGAAGCTGGTGGACGCCCTCCGCGCATGAACCTCCGTGTTGAACCTTCGCGCTGAACCTTCGTGTTGAACCCCGCGGGAACCTCCGTCCTCCGTTTTGCGTCTGCCTTGATAGACTTCTGATATGGCCCTCATCGAAACCCGGGACCTCTGGAAGACCTACGTGATGGGCGACGAAGAGATTCACGCCCTGCGCGGCGTCTCCATCCAGATTGAGCGTGGCGAGTACGTGGCCATCATGGGGCCGTCCGGCTCAGGCAAGTCGACGCTGATGAACCTCATCGGCTGCCTCGACACGCCGAGCAAGGGCACCTACCTCCTGAACGGCAAGGAGGTGAGCCTGATGAACGACAACGAGCTGGCCCGCATCCGCAACGAGGAGATCGGGTTCGTGTTCCAGACGTTCAACCTGCTGCCGCGCGCCACCGCGCTGCACAACGTGGAGCTGCCGCTCGTCTACGCCGGCGTGTCGAAGAAGGATCGCCTGGAGCGCGCCAAGGCGCGCGATCGAGAAGGTCGAGCTCGACCTCGCGCATGAACCACAAGCCCAACGAGCTGTCGGGCGGCCAGCGCCAGCGCGTGGCCATTGCCCGCGCGCTCGTCAACAACCCGTCGATCCTGCTCGCCGACGAGCCCACGGGCAACCTCGACTCGAAGACCGGCGTGGAAATCATGGCGCTCTTCGCGCGCCTGCACCAGGCGCGGCAACACCATCATCCTCGTCACGCACGAACCCGACATCGCCGCGTACGCGCACCGCGTGATCGCGATCCGCGACGGGCAGGTCGAGAAGGACGTCAAGCAGGAGCCGCACGGGCACGCACACGCGACCGCGTAGTCACGGCGGCGGCGGAACGATGCGCGCCGACGTCTGAAACCTCCGGTAGTTCGAATACTTCGCCTCGCCGCTGCCCACGCGGGCGCGGCCGGCGAAGAACGCCTCCTGCATCGCCGCCGGCACCAGCATTCCGAGTTTCGCGTCTTCCCGGAAATCCACGGCCACGGTGGCGTCGAACTGCAGGGCGCCGATGCGCGCGTCGCGTGTCCTGACCTGCGCCCGCAGCAGCCGGCCGTCCGGATCCACCCACGCGAGCACCACGTTCTTCATGTCGCGGCCATCGGGGCTTTGAATGATCGTGGGCGAGGACGTCTCGTCGAGGACAAGGACCGTTAGCGCGCACGCCGCGGATCTTCTCCGTGCTGTCGATGCGATGCGAGAAGCGGTGCCGGTTGCGCGGGTGCAGGAACTCCAGCGGCAGATTCGGCAGGTTCGTCGTCCGGGGCTCGCCGAGGTTGTAGCTCGCGCTCTGCTCGAGGAGCAGGCGTGCCTGGTCGAAGTCGTCGTTGGCTCCGTCGGCCAGCAACTGCGCGAGGGACGGGCCGGTGTCCCGAACGCTCCGCTTGTTGACCCGCACGACGCGCGGAAGCCAAGCCAGCCCGCCTCGCCCGGCAGCGCGATGAAGGCCACTTCCGAGTCGATGGTCCGGTTCGTGGACGGCTCGGCGTGCTTGGCCTCAGCGCCGCGAATCGGGCCGTCGCGCTGGGTCAGCGCCTCGTCCGCGACGAGAGCGCTCAGCTTCGGCTCGTACGCGAGCAGGTACGCGTCGAGCCTGTCCCGCACCGCGCCGACATCCGGCGCCTGCGCCCCGGCGGCCACGACGAGAAGGGCGCCGGCGACGGCAGTCGCGATCGCTCGTGTGAGCATCCTTCAAGCCCCTAAGCCCCAAGCCCCAAGCCCTGAGGCCCCTCAGATCGCCGCGAGATGCCCGTCATCGATCTGCCGGAGCGGCGCCTCGGGCTGCACCGTCGACGGATCGAGCTCGATGCGCGTGCGGCGGCGCGTCGGGATCGGTCACCGGCACGGCCGAGAGCAGCGCCTTCGTGTACGGATGCCGGGCGTCGGCGAAGATCTTCGCGGTGTCGCCCATCTCGACGATCTTCCCCAGATACATGACCGCCACCCGGCTGGAAATGTGCCGCACCAGCCGCAGGTCGTGCGCGACGAAGAGGTAGGTCAGCTTCAGCTGCTGTTGCAGGTCCATCAGCAGGTTGATGACCTGCGCCTGGATGGACACGTCCAGCGCGGACACCGGCTCGTCCGCGATGATGAACGACGGGTTGAGGGCCAGCGCCCGAGCCAGGCCGATGCGCTGCCGCTGCCCGCCGCTGAACTCGTGCGGATAGCGATCGAGATGCGCCGGGTCAAGGCCCACCAGCGTGAAGAGATCCGCCACGCGGTCGCGCCGCTCCGGCTTCGACCCGATCCTGTGGATGACCAGCGGCTCTTCGACGATCGTGAACGCGCGCATGCGCGGGTTGAGCGACGAGTAGGGGTCCTGGAAGACCATCTGCATGTCGCGCCGCGCCGCGCGCATCCGCGCGCTCGAGAAAGCCGAGCACGTTCTCCCCGCGGAACAGGACCTCGCCGGACGAGGGCTCGACGAGGCGCAGCATGCAGCGTCCCGTGGTGCTCTTGCCGCTGCCCGATTCCCCGACCAGCGCGAACGTCTCGCCCTCCTCGATCGAGAAGCTCACGTCGTCCACGGCCTTGACGACGGTCTTCGGGCGGAGGAAGCCCCCGCCGCGCGTCGAAGTGCTTCACGAGGTGGCGGACTTCGACGAGGGCGCACTCAGCGGGCTCCCTCGGACTGCGGCTTGCGGCCTGCGGACCTGGGCCGGTGCAGGTAGCAGCGGACCGTGTTCGCGGTCCGACGTCGGACACATCCGGAAACGCCGACGCGCAGATCGTCCATGCGGTCGCCGCACCGCGGCGCGAAGGCGCAGCCGGGCGGCAGCGAGGCAAGGTTGGGCACCGTGCCGTCGATGGCCTGCAGCCGCGAACCCGCGGCGCCGCCGGGAATCGAGGCGAGCAGCCCTCGCGTGTAGGGGTGCTGCGGGCGGCGGAAGATCTCGCGCACCGGGCCCTGCTCGACGATGCGGCCGGCGTACATGACGGCGACGCGGTCCGCCGTTTCGGCAATCACGCCGAGGTCGTGCGTGATCAGGAGCAGCGACAGGTCGAACCGTCGCTTCATCTCCCGCAGCAGGTCGAGCATCTGCGCCTGCACCGTGACGTCCAGCGCCGTGGTCGGCTCGTCGGCGATCAGAGCGGCGGCTTGCAGGCGAGGGCGATGGCCATCATCACGCGCTGGCGCATGCCGCCCGAGAGCTGGTGCGGGATAGTCGTCCACGCGCTTCTCGGGGTCCGTGATCTTGCACGGCCCGCAGCAGTTCGATGGCGCGTGCCGCGCGCGTCGGCGCCCGAGGCGAGGCCGTGCACGACGAGGGCTTCGGCGATATGCGCGCCCACGCGCATCACCGGGTTGAGCGCCGCCATCGGTTCCTGGAAGACGAAGCCGATGCCCGCGCCGCGCACGTGCCGCATGTCCGCATCCGGCAGCGTGAGCAGGTCGCGGCCCTGGAACATGACGCGTCCGCCCGCCACGCGGCCCGGCGGCTGCACGAGCCGGATCAGCGAGAACGCGGTGACCGACTTGCCGCTGCCCGATTCGCCCACCAGGCCCAGCGTCTCGCCCTTGCGAATCTCGAAGGAGACGTCGTTCACCGCCACGACGCGGCGCGGCGCCCACGTCGAAGACGGTGGTCAGGCCTGCGAGACGGACAGCAGCGGTTCAGACATCCGGGACTTCAGTCCAGGCTGACTTCGCGGTACTCGCCGAACACGCCCCGCAGCGTATCCGCGATTTCGCCGACGGTTGCGCGCGGCTTCGACGGCGGCGACGACCCGCGGGACGAGGTTGTCGCGTCCCTGCGCGGCCGACGCCACGGCGTCGAGCGCCGACCGCCACGCGGCGTGGTCGCGAGCCGCCCGCACCGCCCGCACGCGCGCCACCTGTTGCCGCTCGAGCTCCGGGTCCATCCGGAACACCTCGATGCTCGACCGGTCGTCGGTCTGGTAGCGGTTGACGCCCACCACCACCGCCTCGCCGGCGTCGATGGCCATCTGCGCCTTGTAGGCGGATTCCTGCACCTGCCGCTGGATGTAACCCGGCCTCGATGGCCGGCAGCGTGCCGCCCATCGCCTCGATGCGCGCGAGCAGGTCATTGGCGCCCGCCTCGATGTCGTTGGTCAGCCTCTCGATGTGATACGAGCCGGCGAACGGGTCGATCGGTGTTGGCCACGCCCGACTCGAAGCCGATGATCTGCTGCGTGCGCAGCGCGATGCGCGCCGCGTCCTCGGTGGGCAGCGCCAGCGCCTCGTCGCGGCCGTTCGTGTGCAGCGACTGCGTGCCGCCCGAGCACCGCCGACAGCGCCTGCACGCGCCACCCGGACGATGTTGTTGTCGGGCTGCTGCGCGGTCAGCGTGGAGCCGGCCGTCTGCGTGTGGAACCGCAGCTGCTGCGCCCGCGGGTTCGTGGCGCCGAAGCGGTCGCGCATGATGCGCGCCCACAGCCGCCGCGCCGCCCGGAACTTCGCGATCTTCCTCGAGGAAGTCGTTGTGCGCGTTGAAGAAGAACGACAGCCGCTGGCCGAACGTGTTGACGTCGAGGCCCGGCGTCGATGGCGGCCTGCACGTAGGCGATGGCGTTGGCGAAGGTGAACGCCACTTCCTGCACGGCCGTCGAGCCCGCCTCGCGGATGTGATAGCCGCTGATCGAGATCGTGTTCCACTGCGGCACCTCGCGCTCGCAGAACGCGAAGATGTCCGTGACGATGCGCAGGGAGGCCGCCGGCGGGTAGATGTAGGTGCCGCGCGCGATGTATTCCTTGAGGATGTCGTTCTGGATGGTGCCCGACAGCTGCCGCGGCGCGACGCCCTGGCGCTTGCCCACGGCGACGTAGAGCGCCAGCAGGATGATGGCCGTGGCGTTGATCGTCATCGACGTGGACACCTTGTCGAGCGGAATCCCGTCGAAGAGCACGGCCATGTCCTCGATGGAGTCGATGGCCACGCCCACGCGTCCCACCTCGCCCGCCGCGAGCGGCGCGTCGGAGTCGTAGCCAATCTGGGTGGGCAGGTCGAAGGCGACGCTGAGGCCGCTGACCCCCTGCGAGAGCAGGTAGCGGTACCGCTGGTTGGATTCGGCGGCCGTCCCAAACCCCGCGTACTGCCGCATCGTCCAGAGGCGGCCGCGGTACATCGTGGGCTGGATGCCCCGGGTGAAGGGGAACTCGCCGGGAAGGCCCAACTCGACGGTCGGGTCGAAACCCGCTGAGGTCGCTCGAGTCCGGCGAAATGGCGCACAGGGAATGAGGATTGTAGGCGTAGACGCCGGCCTTGCAAGCTCCCAAGTTGCAGCAAGGACACAACTTATAGCGCTTCCTTCTTGACAGACCACAAGACCCTTCATAGAATGGCCGAGATTCTCCAAGCTGCTCATCCCGCCTGATGACGACTATGCGCCGATGCCCGCCCACCGCCCGGAGGGGCGTCGCATCGGCAACTGCCGAACGGTTCCCAGCCGATTGGCGCCAGCGTAAGGAGGGATCCGTCCTATGGATGACGTCGTAAACCGGTTCGCGCGAGAGCTGGCCGATTCCATTGCCGCCGCCGTGTCGGAGAGCGCGGAAGTGGAGGCCTGCCGTGAGCGCGCCCGGGCCGCGGGCTACGAGATGAAGGTGAATCTCGAGGCCGTGGTCGGGTTCGTCAATCGCCAGCCGCAAGGCGAAGGCGCCGCCGTCGAGGCCAAGGTCGCGGCTGCGACCAGGGCCCTCGTGCCCCGCAAGCCGTACGACATGACGGTGAACGATCGCCGCTTCCTCCGCTCCCTCCGCATCGCCGCGGAAGAAGCGAAAGTCGAGGAAGCCGAGCTAGCGCGATCCCTGTTTCGCGACCGCTTCCGCTGCCTGGCGCGCCGCTTCGGCGTCGCCCAGGTAGCGGCTCCTCACCGGCTTGAGGTCCGCGTCCAGTTCGTAGACCAGCGGGATCCCCGTCGGGATGTTCAACTCCACGATGGCGGCGTCCGAGACGCCGTCGAGGTACTTGACCAGCGCGCGCAGCGAGTTGCCGTGCGCCGCGATCAGCACGCGCTGGCCCTGGCGGATCGGCCGGGGCGATGGTCTCGTGCCAGTAGGGCAGGAAGCGCGCCACCGTGTCCTTGAGGGACTCGGTGAGCGGCAGGTCCGCGGCGGCCAGCCCCTTGTAGCGCGGATCGCGCGAGGGGTGCCGCGGATCGTCGCGCGGTGAGCGGCGGCGGCGCGATGTCGTAGGCGCGCCGCCAGATCTTCACCTGCGCCTCGCCGTGCTTCGCGGCGGTCTCCGCCTTGTTCAGCCCCTGCAGCGCGCCGTAGTGCCGCTCGTTGAGGCGCCAGCTGCGCTGCACCGGCAGCCAGAGCATGTCGAGCTCGTCGAGCGCGATGACGCTCGTCCAGATCGCGCGCTTCAGCACCGACGTGAACACGAGGTCGAACGCCGAAGCCCTCGGCCTTGAGCAGCTGCCCGGCCGCGCGCGCCTCCTCGCGGCCCTTGTCGCTCAGGTCGACGTCGGTCCAGCCGGTGAAGCGGTTCTCCTTGTTCCAGGTCGATTCGCCGTGACGGAGCAGTACGAGTGTGGGCATGCAGTGGCCAACGCAACCACGAAGCACGCGAAGGTGGTGACCCCTTCGTGACCTTCGTGGTCAGCTATTGAGTTGCTTGATTGCGGCGCGGCCGCGTACCTGGCCGCGCTTCCAGTTCCTCTTCGATACGCAGCAGCTGGTTGTACTTGGCGATGCGGTCGCTGCGCGACGCCGAGCCGGTCTTGATCTGGCCGGCGGCCGTGCCCACCGCGAGGTCGGCAATCGTCGAGTCCTCGGTCTCGCCGGAGCGGTGCGAGGCGACGCTGCGGTAGCCCGCGGCGCGCGGCCATGGCCATGGCGTCCAGCGTTTCGGTGACGGTGCCGATCTGGTTGAGCTTGACGAGCAGCGCGTTCCCCACGCCCTCGGCGATGCCGCTTCTTCAGGATCTCCGGGTTGGTGACGAACACGTCGTCGCCCACGAGCTGCACCTTGTCGCCGAGCGCCTTGGTGAGCAGCGTCCAGCCGTGCCAGTCCTGCTCGGCGCAGCCGTCCTCGATGGAGATGATCGGATACTGCCGGCACCAGTCGACGTAGAGGTCCACCATGCCCTGCGAGTCGCGCGCGGGCTCGCCCGACTTGTGGAACTCGTAGTGCCCGCCGCCTTCGCAGAACTCGCTCGCCGCGCACGTCGAGCGCGATGAAGACGTTCTCGCCGGCCTTGTAGCCCGCCTTGCCGATCGCCTCCATGACGACGTCGAGCGCCTCGCGATTCGATCTTCAGGCTCGGCGCGAAGCCGCCCTCGTCGCCGACGCCCGTGGAGAGGCCCCGGCCCTTGAGGATCGAGCGCAGCGCGTGGAAGATCTCGACGCCGGCGCGCAGGCCCTCGCTGAACGAGGTGAAGCCGAGCGGCATCACCATGAATTCCTGGAAGTCCACGTTCGAGTCGGCGTGCGCGCCGCCGTTGAGGATGTTCATCATCGGCACGGGCAGCGTGTACGCGGGCCGGGAGCCTGGAGCCGGGAACGCCACGTCCGCGATGTGCGCGTAGAGCGGCCTGCCCGCGCGCGGCCGCGTCGGCGCGCAGCGCCGCCATCGACACGCCGAGGATGGCGTTGGCGCCGAGCCGGCCCTTGGTGGGCGTGCCGTCGAGCGCGATCATCGCCTCGTCCAGCGCGCGCTGCGTGAACTCGCGGCCCTTCACGGCCGCCGCGATCTCGCCGTTGACGTGGCCGACGGCCTTGCGGACGCCCTTGCCGAGATAGCGCGTCTTGTCGCCGTCCCGCAGCTCGAGCGCCTCGCGCTCGCCCGTCGACGCGCCCGAGGGCACCGCGGCGCGCCCGCGCGCGCCGCCCTCGAGCACGACGTCCACTTCCACCGTCGGATTCCCGCGGGAATCCAGAATCTCCCGACCCTTGACGTCAGTGATCTTCATAGATGAATCCTGACATGGCCACGAAGGTCACGAAGGGCACGAAGGGCTTTTTGATGCAATAGTGCTTCGTGTCCTTCGTGATGCTTCGTGGCTGATTGTCATCCGCGGCGATCGGCTTCCGCCTCGAGCCGCAGCGCCTCGTCCGCAATCGGCGCCACGTAGGGCTCGTCACCCGGCGCCACCACGACCACGCCTTCGTCGGTCACCGTGTGGCGCCGCCGGTCTTCGTCCACGTCGAACCCGATTGCCGCGCCGCGCGGGATGTGCACGTCGCGGTCGATGATCGCCTTGCTGATCCGCGCATGGCGGCCCACGCGCACGCCCGGCATCAGGATCGAGTCCTCGATGCTGCAGAAGCTGTGCACGCGCACGTTCGGGCACAGGATGCTGCCGTGGATGCGGCTGCCGGAGACGATGCAGCCCTGCGAGATGAGGGAGTCCTGCGCCTCGCCGCGCCGCCAGTCCTCGGCGAACACGAACTTCGCCGGCGGCGCCTGCGGCATGTAGGTCCGCATCGGCCACTCCGGGTCGTACATGTTGAACTCGGGGTTGACCTGGCACAGGTCCATGTTGGCTTCGTAGTACGCGTCGAGCGTCCCGATGTCGCGCCAGTACTTCGCCGCCTTCTTGTTCTCGTCGTAGAACGGGTAGGCGAACATGCGTCCCGAGCCGATCAGCGCGGGGATGATGTCCTTGCCGAAATCGTGGTGGCTGTCGGGCCGCGCGGCGTCCTCTTCGAGCGCGCGGACGAGGACGTCGCTGTTGAAGACGTAGATGCCCATCGACGCGAGCGCGAGGTCCGGGTTCCCGGGCATCGCCGGCGGGTGCTGCCGGCTTCTCCGCGAAGCCGGTGACCTTCTCGCTTTCGTCCACGGCCACGATGCCGAAGCGGCGGCCGTCCTCGATGGGGACCTCGATGGCGGCCAGCGTGACGGCGGCGTCCTTGTCCTGATGGAACCGCAGCATCTTCTGGTAGTCCATCTTGTAGACGTGGTCGCCGGCCAGCACCACGACGTAGCGCGGCGTCTCGCGGACGATCGAGTAGAGGTTCTGGTACACCGCGTCCGCCGTGCCCTGGTACCACTGCTCGCCCACGCGCTTCTGCGGCGGCAGGATCTCGACGAACTCGCCGAGTTCCTCCGAGACGATGGTCCAGCCCTGGCGGATGTGACGGTTGAGCGAGAGCGACTTGTACTGCGTGGCGATGAAGACGCGGCGCAGGCCCGAGTTGATGCAGTTGCTCAGGACGAAGTCGATGATGCGGTAGGGCCCGCCGAAGTAGACGGCGGGCTTGGCGCGCTCCTTGGTGAGGGGCGACAGGCGCTCGCCGACCCCTCCCGCCAGCACGATTACCAGGACGTCGTCATGCAGCATGATGCGAGTCCCAGCACGATATCATCCACAGGGTCCAGTTTGGACCGTAAACCTCTGCAGTCACAACGCTTTAGAGTGTTTGACATCGGTCCGGTGGCCCTCCTATGATCCAGACGATCCAGAACCTTTGTTGCAGGGAGAACTGATGATGGGGATTCGGCGTTTTTCGGCCGTGTGTGTGGCGTTGTTGCTGTCGTGCTTCTTTTGCTGTCGCGCAGCAGGCACCCAAGAAAGATGACAAGAAGCGCAGCAAGCAGGAGCAGGCGGAGATCGAGCAGATCGTGAAGCTCGTGGACGGCGTGATGGCCGGCCAGCCCGCACCGACCGACATCACGATGTCGATCGAGCCGTTCTTCATGAAGTCCGCCGAGACGCGCACCTTCGTGCCGTTCGTGCTGGACGTGAAGGGTGCCCCGTCGACTGACGCGGCGATGTACATCCGCGTGGTCAATCCCGCCGCGGTGCCCGACCCGAAGGCGAAGAAGGTCGAGTATCCCTGGGACGACATCCACTTCGTGACGGCGGCCCAGCTGGCCGGCGGCAAGCTGAACCGCGTGTTCATGGCCGTGCGCCGGCACCTACGACGTCTACGTGGCGATGAAGGAACGGCTGCCCGAAAAGGCGCCCAAGACGCAGGTCGCCAAGATGGGCGTGCTCAAGACCGCAGATCACCGTGCCCGACTTCTACAACGGCGAGCTGAACACCAGCACGATCCTCGTGGCCGACAAGGTCAACATGCTGACCGCGCCGATCAACCCCGATGAGGCGCGCGAGCGTCCCTTCGTGTTCGGCGCCCAGGAGCTGCTCCCGGCCCCCGACATGGAATTCAAGAAGAGCGAAGAGCTCTCGATCTTCTTCCAGGTCTACAATTCCGGCCTCGATTCCACCGGCAAGCCCAACCTGACGCTCGAGTACGAGTTCAACAAGACCGAGAACGGCGCGGAGAAGTTCTTCAACAAGACGAACCCCCAGGCGGTGAACGGCACGAACCTGCCGCCCCAGTTCGACCCGGCCAAGTTCCCGGTTCCCGGCGGCATTACCGTGCCGCTGCGCGTCGTTCGGCGAGGGCCAGTACCGCCTCGCCATCAAGATCACGCGACAAGGCCGCGAACAAGACGCTGACCCGGGACGTCAAATTTACAGTCAAAGGTTCGTAGAAGTCGTAGACTTCGGATCTCGGCCCGCCCCCGAGCGCCCGGGGGCGGGCTGGAGTCTAAAAGTTATGGGCACCCCCAATCGCCTCTTCGCGTCGGCGCTGATGCTTGGCCTCCTGGCAATGCACTCGACCCTCGCGCAGGCCCAAGGGGTGTCAGCCCGCGGTCCGCAGCGGGTGGTGGACGTGGCCGCGGCCCTCACAGGCGCAAATCGTCGGCACGGTGTTCGACGAAGCCGGCAAGCCGCTCGACGGCGTCGTCATCTCGGCGCTCGGGGGGACCACCGCCTTTGCCGTCTCCGACAAGGCCGGCCAGTTCTCCCTCCAGCAACTGCCGCCCGGTCCGTATCTCGTGCGCGCGCATCTCCAGGGCTTCCTCGCGGCGCGCAGCACCATGGTCAACGTCCGGCCCGCCGCGCAGAGCGCCTCGTCGTTCACGCTGCGCCGGGAAGGCACGGCAGCCGCGCCGCGCGTCGCCGAAGCGAGCCTTGGCGGCAGCGCCATTGGCGCGCCGGCGGTGAGTGACAAACCGCAGGGCCGCGATGAGAGCGAAACCGCCTGGCGGCTGCGCCACCTGAAGCGCAGCGTGCTGCGCGAAGCCGAGACGATGGCCGGCCTGCCGCCGGACGAAGAACGACTGGTTCCTCACCGACTCGTTCGAGTTCCTCGGCCGCGCGGTGGGCTCGTCGGCCAAGGCCGCGACTGCGCTCTTCTCGGATCTGTCGCTGGGCGGACAGGTCAACCTGCTCAGCACGAGCGCGTTCGACAACCCGCTCCAGTTGCTGCAACTCGAGCGGTCCAACAGCGTCGCGTATTTCTCGCTCGGCGCTCCCGTCGGCGCGCACGGCGAATGGTCGGTGCGCGCGGCGATGAACCAGAGCGACCTCAGCTCGTGGATGCTCGACGGCAGCTACGTCGTCCAGGCGCAGGTGCCGCATCGCTATCGCGTCGGCATGTCGTACAGCCTGCAGCGCTACGAAGGCGGCAACGCCCTCGCGCTCGCCGCCGTGCCCGACGCCGCCCGCAACGTGGGTTCGGTGTTCGGCTACGACGAATGGACGGTCTCGCGCTACCTCACGGTGGGCTACGGCGCGACCTACGCGCATTACGACTACCTGGCGGAGCCGGCGCCTCTTCAGCCCGCGCCTGTCGGCCACGCTCGCGCCGTCGTCACGCGTGCGCGTGCACGTCTCGGCGGCGCGCACGCTCTCGGCGCCGGGCGCCGAGGAATTCCTGCCGCCGTCGCGCGCCGAGTACCTGCCGCCGCAGCGCACGTTCTCGCCGATGGCGGTCTCCTCGGATTTCCGCACGCAGGAACTGCAGCACTACGAAGTGGGCGTCGAGCGGCTCCTGAACGGCGCGACGCATCGGCGTGCGCGCGTTCCGCGAGCGCATCGACAATCAGCTCGTCACCGTCTTCGGCCTTCGCCAGCCGGATGCCGCGGCCTCGGCGCTTGGGCACTACCGCGTGGGTTCGGTCGGCGACGCCGGCGTCACCGGCCTCGGCGTCACGTATACGCACGCGCTTGCTTCATCACGTCCGCGGGTCGGTGGACTACTCGCTGGCGTCGACCAACTGGTTCAACCCCGCGCCCGCCGCCGAATTCGCCGTGTTCACCCGCTACGTCCCGGCCGTGGTGCGGCCGGCGCGGGAACGCATCCACGATCTGACCACCTCGCTGCAGACCGAGGTCCCCCAGACCGCGACCCGCGTCGTCGTGCTCTACAAAGTGAACAGCGGCTTCATCAACGGCGACGGCGGTGACCTGAAGCCCGGGCTTGGCGCGCGCTTCGACTTGCAGGTCAACCAGGGCCTGCCGTTCATGAACTTCAGCGCCTCCCAGTGGGAGATGCTCGTCGCTGTGCGCAGCCTCTTCCACGAATCGCTCGCCGACGCCTCGACCTACGACGAACTGCTCGTCATCCGGGCGCCTAAGCGAATCATGGGCGGCATCACCGTCAAGTTCTAGGCGGCGCCTCCAGTAGCCGCCGGCTCCCGGTTCCCGGTTCCTCGATCCCCGATTATTTGGATCACCCGGCCAGAAGGTTGGATAATGGGGGTGTTCCGCCAAGTCATCTCGACCTAACATGTTGTTTATCAATAACTTAGAACACGATCCGATACGCGGATCGTGGTATGGGGTTTGCTGAGTAGAAGCCGGATGAGTCTGTCGTGATGCGGGAACTGGAACGACCAGACGAAGAAATCGGGCCCACCCCCCCTTCCCTGTGGCCGGAGTGGCGGCGCACGGCATTGCCCGTGGCGGTCACCCTCGGTCTGCTCACGCTCGGGCTTGCCAACGTCGTGTCCCGCGCCACCTCCACCGAAGTCGAAGACGGCGTGTTGTGGGTGGAGCGCGCGGTGGGCGTGGTGGCTGCGGAAGTGGCGTCGCCTTCCGCCGCGGAACGCGCCGGCGTGCGGCCCGGCGACGTCCTGATCGCCGTCGACAACCAGCCCGTGGACGGCCGCGCCGACGTGCTCGAGTTGCAGCACCGCGCCGAACCCGGGGAGCGTCACAGCTACACGCTGCTCCGCCTGGGCTCGCGCGAGGTCGCGCAGGTTTCGCTGGCGCCGCTTGCCGGCGGGCGCCGGGCTCTTCTACTACGTGCTCGCCGCGGTGGGCATCTTCACGCTGCTCGTGGGCGCCGCCGTGCGCGCGCGGCGGCCCACCGATCAGGCCACGCTGCATTTCTTCTGGCTCTCGGTGGCGTTCTTCGGGGCCTTCACGTTCTCGTTCAGCGGCCGGCTCGATCGCGTCGACTGGGTGTTCTACTGGGGCGACGTCATCGCGGTGCTGGTGCTGCCGCCGCTCTTCCTGCACTTCGCGCTCGTGTTCCCGGAACGTCCGCACATGCCGGGCTACTCGGCGACCCTCGCGCGCTGGCTGCCCGCGATCTACCTGCCGGCGGCGGTGCTCGGGTCCACTCGCGCGCTGGCCATCGTCCGGTCGGGGATCGATCCGGATTACTTCGTGCGGCTGGTGTCGATGCTCGACCGGCTCGAGTTCCTCTACCTGGCCGGGTTCCTCACCGCGGGCCTGGCCGTGCTGCTCCGCGCGCTGAAGCGCGCGCGCTCGGTCACGGTCAAGCGCCAGTTGCGCTGGATCGTGTGGGGCACCGCGCTCGGCGCGATGCCGTTCGCGCTGGGCTACGCCGTCCCGTTCGCGCTCGGCGTCACCCCCTCGATGCCGATGGAGCTGTCGGCGATCCCGCTCGGCTTCATTCCCCTGGCGTTTGCGTCGGCGATCATCCGCTATCGGCTGATGGACGTCGAGATCATCCTCAAGCGCCTCTTGATCTACACGTCGGCGGTCGCGGCGATTGTGGGGATCTACGCGCTGATTCTCCAGGTCTCCGGCGGCTCGTTCACGCAGGGCGAGACCGAGCACCGCTGGATCATCGCCTTCCTTGCCACGGTCGTCGTCATCCTGCTGGCCAAGCCGGTGAAGGACGGCCTGCAGCGCGCCATCGATCGCGCGTTCTATCGCGACCGCTACGACTATCGCCGCGCGCTCGTAGGCTTCGCGCGGGAACTGAACAGCGACCTCGACCTCAACCGGCTCGCCGATCGCCTGGTCACGCGCGTGCGCGAGACGATCGAGCTCGACGGGATGGCGTTCCTGCTGGCGTCGGACGCCGGCGACTTCGACCTGATGCGGCAGGAGGGTCTCGACACCGCGCCGCCGCGGCTGGCCAGCGGCTCCGCGATCGGCAGCCGGCTGCACGCCGGGCACACCGTTCGGCTCGACGATCCGCTGGCCGCGACCCGCTTCAGCGCCGAGGAGATCGAGTTCTGGCGCGATGCGGGCGTGTACTACTTCGTCCCCTGCGTGGCCAAGGACACCACGATTGCCGTGCTGGCGCTCAGCCGTCGCGCGAGCGGCGAGCCGCTCAACAGCGAGGACATGGCGCTCGTCACCGCCGTCGCCGCGCAGGCGGCCACCGCGATCGAGAACGGCCGTCTCTACCGCCAGCTGCACCTCAAGGCGTCGGAGCTCGACCGGCTGCACGCCTTCAACGAGAACATCCTCGAGTCGCTCGACGACGGCCTGCTGGTGATCGGGCCGGGCGATCGCGTCGTCCGCTGGAACGCGGCGCTCGAGCGCCTGTACGGTCCGTTGCGCGGCGGCGCGCTCGGCCGGCCAGTGGACCAGCTCTTCGATCCGAACGTGACCGAATTGCTCGAGGTCGCGCGGCGCGATCATCCGGAAGGCACCGCGACGTTCCGCGTGCCGCTCATGGCGCGTGGCGGGCGCGAGGGCGAGCGGCTGCTCGTCAACATCACCACGGCCCCGCTCCAGGCGCTGGCGGGCGGATCGGCGGCGGGCACGATCGTGATCCTCGAGGACATCACCGCGCGGTCGCAGATGGAAGAGCAGCTGCGCATCTCCGAGAAGATGGCCTCGCTCGGCCTGCTGGCGGCGGGCGTGGCCCACGAGGTCAACACGCCGCTGACCGGCATCTCGAGCTACACGCAGATGCTGCTGGAGAACGCGGACCCCGCGGACCCGCGCACCCCGCTCCTCGAGAAGATCGAGAAGCAGACCTTCCGCGCCGCCCGCATCGTCAACGGGCTGCTGAACCTGTCGCGGCCGAACGCCGCCGAGGCGTCGGAGCGCTCGGTGGTGGACCTCAACACCGTGATCGGCGACGTGCTGTCGCTGCTCGAGCACCAGTTCGAGAAAGGCAGCATCAAGGTGCGGCGCGAGCTGCACCCCGAGCCCGTGCTCGTGGTGGGCTTCGAGTTCAAGCTGCAGCAGGTGTTCCTCAACCTCTTCCTCAACGCGCGTGACGCGATGGGCAGCGGCGGCTGGCTGACCATCGCCACCCGCGTCGACGGCGGCGAGGCCGTGGCGGAAGTGGGCGACACCGGGGCCGGCATCGCGCCGGAGCACCTGGCGCGCATCTACGATCCGTTCTTCACCACCAAGGCCATCGGCCAGGGCACCGGCCTGGGCTTGTCGATCGCCTACGGCATCGTGCGCGAGCACGAGGCCACCATCCAGTGCGACAGCACGCCGGGGCAGGGCACGCGGTTCGAGCTCCGGTTCGTCCAGGCTCGGGGCCTGGCCGAGGCCCCTGAGGTTCGAACGCGTCTGGCCAAGAACGAATAACTAATAACGAAGAGCGGGCACCCATCATGCGGCGCAATGCGTCAGTCCTGGTAATCGACGACGAAGAGATCATGCGGGACATCCTCGGCACGCTCCTGGAGCGTGAGGGGTATCCGTGCGCCTGGCCTCCTCCGGCGCGGAAGGCCTCGACCTCGCCCGGTCGCTGCCGTTCGACGCGGTGATCGTGGACGTCATGATGCCCGGCATGGACGGCCTCCACGTCCTCGACGAGCTCAAGAAGCACGACGACGACCTGCCGGTGCTGATGGTCACGGCGTACGCGTCGATGGAGAGCGCGATCAGCGCCATGAAGAAGGGCGCGTTCGACTACATCACCAAGCCGTTCAAGAACGACGAGGTGCTGGTCGTCCTGCGCAACGCCGTCGAGCGCCGGCGCCTGGTGGCGGAGAACGTCGCCCTCAAGCAGAACCTGCAGGCGCGGTACCACAAGTTCGCCGGCATCATCGGCAAGAGCAGCCGGATGAAGCAGGTGTTCGACCTGATCATCCAGGCCGCGCCGAGCCGGTCCACCATCCTCATCACCGGCGAGAGCGGCACCGGCAAGGAGCTGGTGGCGCGCGCCATCCACAGCAACTCGGCGCGCAGCGAGCGCGCGTTCGTCACGGTGAACTCCGGCAACCTGCCGCCCGACCTGCTGGAGTCCACGCTCTTCGGGCACGTGAAGGGCGCGTTCACCGGCGCGGTGTATCCCAAGAAGGGCCTGTTCGACCTCGCCGACAAGGGCAGCATCTTCTTCGACGAGATCGGCAACGTGCCGATGGAGACGCAGGCCAAGCTGCTCCGCGTGATGCAGGAGCGCGAGTTCATGCGCCTGGGCGGGATGGAGACCATCCGCGTCGACGTCCGCATCATCGCGGCCACCAACGTGGACCTCAAGCACGAGATGGAGGAGGGCCGGTTCCGCGAGGACCTCTACTACCGCCTCCACGTGATCAGCATCCACCTGCCCGCGCTGCGCGAGCGCCGCGACGACGTCCCGCTCCTCGTGCAGCACTTCCTCGAGAAGTACGGCGAGGAGAACGGTCGCAAGAACATCGAGGTGGCGCCCGAGGCGCTCGACCTGCTGATGGAATACGACTGGCCGGGCAACGTTCGCGAGCTGGAGAACGTGATCGAGCGCGCGGTGGTGCTGAGCACCGGCCAGCGCATCGGGCCCGAGCTGATCCCGGAGCAGGTCCGCAAGACGCCCGCGTTCCAGATCCCGCACGTCGTGATGCCCGCCGAGGGCGTGTCGTTGAAGGAAGTCACCGTGGCGTACGAGCGCCAGTGGATCGAGTCCGCGCTCGAAGCGGCGGGCGGCGTGCAGAAGCGCGCGGCGGAGCTGCTGCGGATCAAGCCGACCACGCTGAACGAGATGATCAAGCGGTACGACATCCGCCCGCGGCGCAAGAAGGCGTCCGGCCGCCACCGGCGAGCCGGAGCCCGTCGGCCGCCGAGAACGGCGACGAGCTCGAGCCGGTCGGCAACGTTGACGAATAGCGGTCGACGAAGACGAATAACAAATAACAAATAACAAATAACGAATGAGGAAGGACCGGGAGCGGTTTCGCGCCGCTCCCGTCCGGCTGCGCCCGAGGTGTCTTTAACATCCGGGCGCGCGGGCGGTCTAATCGCCTGGGAGGATATCGATGCGACTTCATCTGCTCGTCGCCGGCGTGCTGGCCGCCACCGCCGTCAACCTGGTGGCCTGCGGCGGGGGAACCGCAGCCGCGGTGAGCCCGACCGCGCCGACTGCGGCCGTGGTCACCACGCCCACCTCGACGCCGACGCCCACGGCGCCCGCGACGCCGACGAGCGCGCAGGCGATGTACGCGCAGTTCGGCAACGGCGTCACGGTCACCTTCGACGGATCGAGCGTGGTCCTGAAGACCACGGACGTGCCCGACCACAAGAGCCCGTACTTCGGCGTCGGAAACGCCAACTACGAAGCGCCGAGGGCGGGGATGCAGGTGAATCCCGAACCGCATTGCGGCGCAGAACCTCACCTTCCGCGTGCCCGTCTCACCGGTGTCGGGCGCGGCGAGCGATACGCCGCTCGGGCCCATCGGCGTCGCCGTCAACGGCGTGGTCCTGTTCAACCAGTACGCCGCGGGCCGCCAGCCGCTCACGACGGAAATCGTGTCGTTCGATCAATACAACGGCCATCCCAACCAGACCAATCAGTACCACTATCACTTCGAGCCGGTGTGGCTGACCTCGTCCAGCCGCAGCCGCCTGCTCGGCGTGCTGCTCGACGGCTTCCCGCTGTACGGACCGATCGACGCCGATGGGCGCACGCCGACCGACCTGGATTCCTGTCATGGTCACGTGGGCGCCACCGCCGGAGTTCGCCGGCCGGGATCTACCACTACCACACCAGCACCGACGTGCCGTATATCTCGGGCTGCTTCCGCGGCCCGGCGGGCACGGTGAGCTAGGAGACGCGCATGCGAATCCTCGTCATGTGCGTGGCGGCGGGCCTCGCCCTCGGCAGCGGTGTCCGCTCCCGCCTCCGGCGCCGTGGAAAAGCGGGCGTGGTATCCCAGCGGCCGGCTGGCCGAGGTCCGCCACCTCCGCGACGGCCGGGAAGAGGGTCTGCAGCAGGCCTGGACCGAGGACGGGACGCTGTACCTGAACTACGAGATGCGAAACGGCCGGCGCTACGGCTTCATGAATGCGCGGCCATGCTCGCCGGTGAAGGAGACGCGATGAGAGGCCTGGCCATCCTGCTCGGCGTGACCGCCACCGTCACGCTGCTGGCGCGCGTGCAGGCCGTGATGCCCGCGGAGACCCTCCCGTTCTATGACAGCCCGGACTTCACGCCGAAATGGACGCGATCGGTGGGGCACCACGTGGCGCCCTTCAATCTCGTGGCGCAAACCGGGCAGCCGCTTCACCAGCGGCGACGTCGCGGGCCGCGTCCACGTCGCCTCGTTCATCTACACCCGCTGCGCCGGCGTGTGCCCGATGATGGTGGAGCAGCTCTCCAAGGTGCAGGCCGCGCTGGCCACCAGGCCTGGCGCGCTGCTCGTGTCGTACACGGTCACGCCCGACGACGACACCCCGGCCCTGCTTGTCCCAGTTCGGCGCCGCCCGGGGCATCGATGCCGAGAGGTGGAAGCTCGTCACCGGCGATGCCGAACAGATCTACGGCCTCGCGCGCGCCTCGTACTTTGCGGATGATGGTCGGCTTGGACAAGGCCAGGCCGGCATCCGCGCAATTCCTCCATACGGAGAAGCTGCTGCTCGTGGATCGCGCGGGCAGGCTGCGAGGGCGTCTACAACGGCACGCTGTCGCATGAGATCGACAAGCTGATCGCGGACATGGACGAACTGCTGAAGCCTGGGACCTGAGCCCCGTCCCAAGCCCCTAAGCCCTCAAGCTACTTGACCGCGACCGCGCCGATCTTCGCGAGCAGTTCGAGGTACTCGACCACCGCCGTCAACGGCACCGGGCCGAACTCCGCGCTCACGGCGTCGCGAATGTCGCTGATGGTCCGCGTCCCGTCGATGAAGTTGACGATCTCGTAGGCGACGTCCGCGCTGTTGCGCACCTTGAGGATGGCCAGCTGGCCGGCCGCCGCGCCGGCCTTCTCACGCACCCAGTCGTTGTCCGGATCGAGCGGGCCCTTGACCGCCGCCGACCGCGTGGGCACGCGGCGATCCTCGCCGCCGCGCCCGCGAATCTTCTGCGCGGTCGGGATGAACGGCGCGCTCGTCAGGGCGAACGTGCTCCACGCGCCCGTCACGCCCTTTTCCATGTCGGCGAGGCGCGCCTGCAGCGTCGAATCGACGCGGCCCGGGATGAACCGGACGACCGACCGAATCCGCCGCTGCTCGCGCTCGATCCCCTGCGTGAGGATGTTCAGGACTTCGTTGCTCGCGCGCTGGCCCGCGCCCATCTGGGCGACGGCGCGGCGGGCGTCCTCGGCCAGGCGTGCCTGCGCGCCCACCGTCAGGTGGGAGAGCAGGGCCTCGCTGCCGCCGTTGGGAAAGGTCGCCAGGAAATAGCCGGTGGCGGCGGAGATGAACGCCGCGCGCTTCAGCTTCGTCGGCTCGATGTTGTCGATGACGTCGCCAGTGGTGTGGATGTAGACGTCGGGCCAGTCGCGCAGGTAGACCGTGGGGATCGCGAACGCGCCCTCCTGGTAGATCCAGTGGTCGCTGCCGCTTTCGTACGGCGTCACGTCGGCCCACAGCGCATCCTTCGATCCGCCAGGTGCGCGGATCGCCCGCGACGTGTCGCCGGACGCGGCGCCTTCGTAGGCGCCGTCTATCACGTGCCTCGCGAAGATTCCGCCACTTCATCGGTGATGCTCGACGCGGACCACGGCGACCGCGTGATGTGCAGCACCGACTTGGTCTTGACGGGATCGCCGCCCACCATGTCGAGGTGGATGGCGGCCTTGATGCGGCCGGCGATCTCCGGATATCTCGTCAGGTAGGCGATCGTGCCGGTCATCTCCGACGGCCAGACGAACCGGATGGTGCGTGCCGGCGCCTCCAGCTTCTTCGCGTCGATCAACGTTTCAGCGTGCGCGCGATCTCGAGGATGGTCGCGCAGCCGCTGGCGTTGTCGTTGGCGCCCGGCTTCTCGTGATCGAGGTGGCAACTGAAGACGATCTCGCCGGCAGCGGCAGTCCGTGCCGGGAATGGTCGCCATCACCGTCTCGTAGGGCGACTGATCGTTGTTGGCGGCGTCCACCGTGGCGTGCAGCGTGACCGTCGTCCCCGGCGGCCAGGAGGCGTTGGAACTCCCGCGCCTCGCGGAGCGAGATCATGATCGCAAACGCGTTCGCGCGGCCCTGGGCGTCGAGGTGCCCCCATCTCACGAGGTCGGCGTCGTCGCGCCACCAGCCGGTCTGCTGGTTGGCGTTGTAGGAAATGATGCCGGCGGCGCCGCGCTGCTCGACCGCCTGCGCATGCACGGCGCCGGGATTGCCGTCGGCGAGCACGAGCTTGCCGCGCACGTCCTTCCCCTCGTAGCCGGCGGCCGTCGTCCCGCTGCCGACGTCGATGAGCGCGGCGGTCACGTCGGCCGATTCGCTGTTGTCCGCGACCGCCACGGCGGCGTCGGTGGTGGACGTGATCTTTCGCGCGCGCGGGGAGATCTGCCAGAGCGCGCCGCTCTTCACCCGCCAGCCCCGGTTGCCGAGCAGCGTGCCGAAGTAGGTCCGGCCGTCCCCCGGGAACGACTCGACGCGGATGTCGCTGAGGCCCGATCGCCGAGGCCTGTTCGCGGATGTATTCGACCGCCTCGTGGAACCCCGGCGACGCCGGCACGCGATGGAACTCCGTGAGCCGCTGCACGTGGTCACGGGCCCTCGTGCCGGAGAGCTCCGCATCGAGGGCCTGCAGCGTCGATCGTTCGAGGAGCGTCTCCGCGGGCGTCAGCGGCGGCCCCTGGTTGAAGTTCTGCGCCGAGAGGGCCACGGTAGCCGCGGCGAACGATCGAGCGCTGAGCGCAAATGAATGACGCGATTTGCCCGATCCCCTACCGCTTCAAGGATCCGATCAGCCTGTCGTACTTCGACATGATCACGTCCCAGCGGTAGTTGCGCTTCACGTATTCCTTGCCGTTGCGGCCCATGCGTTCGCGCAGGCGCTCGTCGGCCAGGAGCAGCTTGGTGCACTCGAGGAATTCGTCACGGTCGGCGTAGAACAAGCCGGCGTTGCTCTTGAGGCAGTGGTCGACGAGCACCTCGGAGCGCGCGTTGCAGAGCACCGGCGTGCCCACGGCCATCGCCTCGAGCGCCAGCAGCGAGAGGCTCTCGAGCGGCGAGGGCACGACGACGATCGTGGCGGCCTCGAGCGCCTGCAGGCGCTCGCGCTCGGAGAGCAGGCCCGCAAACCGGACCCACGGCACTTCGGGCAACTGCATCAGCTTGACGCCCATCAGCGCCAGCGCGGCCTCGCCGCCCTCTTCCTTGTAGCTCGTGAAGTACTCGATCAGCTCCTCACAGCCCTTGCCCGCGTCGATCCGGCCGCCGTACAGCAGGAACTGGCCCTGCAGGCGGTGCCGCCGGCGGAACTGCGCGCCGCGCGCGCGCAGGTGCGGCGCCGGGCGCTTGTGCAGCTCCTCGTCGTCCTCCGGCTCCGGCTCGTCGGGCTGGGCCTGGCCCTGCAGGAGGTCCACGCCGCAGCCGATGGTCTCCTCGGCCACCGCGCGGAAGTCGAAGGAGGTCTTGAGGAAGTTCTTCTCCACTTCGGTGTTGAAGCCGACCGCGGCGGGCCTGGTGAACATCTCCTTGTAGATGTCCAGGTGGATCGCCGGCTCGTCGTGCGCCGTCGGCACCAGGATGCTGCGCGCCGGATCGACCTGCAAGCCGAGCACCGTGGGCGCGTAGAGGTAGGTGAAGAAGATGAGCGCGTCGTACGAGCGATGGTGCCGGTTGAGGTACTCCAGCAGCGCCGGCGACCAGGGCCCCTGTTGCTCCAGCCACGACATCTCGTCCTCGTGGGTGTGCGGGTGGTGGAAGATCCAGTCGGAATACTGGTTGAAGGCGGTGATGTCGCGTTCGTGGGCGTTGGCGAACCGGCGCACCGTCACGCCGCGGATGCGGTCCGTGCCCTCGGGGTACTCGTTCGCCCACGTGATGTAGTCACGGGCGCAGGTCGTCAGGACCTCGACGTCGTGCTTGGCCGCGAGCCGCTCGGCGATCAGGCGGCAGTGATATTCGGACCCGCCGAGAATCTCGGCGCCGTACCGTTGGACGATGAACGCAATCTTCACGTGTGCTACCCCTTGGCCGCGCGAGCCGGCGTGTCCGTGCTCGTCGTGGCGAGTAATTGTTCCAGCTCCCGCCGGATGCGCGCGTCGCCGAAGTCGGCGAGCCGCCTGCGCTGTCCGGCGATCACCTGGGCCCTGAGCGTGTCGTTGTAGGCCAGCTCGCCCAGGAGCTCGGCCGCGAATTCCAGGTCCTTCGGCGCAAACTGCACGCCGGCGCCCCCGAGTGTATCGGGGACGGCCGTGGACGCATACGCCATGACGGGCACGTCGGCCGCCATCGCCTCGAGGAGCGGCACGCAGAAGCCCTCGTGCTCCGACAGCGAGATGTAGACGCTGGCCATCCGGTAATAGGCGGCCAGGTCCTCGTCCGGCACCGCGCCCGGTGAACAGGAACCGGCCCGGCGGCATCTTGAACTCCGCCATCAGCGCGAGGACGGTGTTGTAGTACCGGGGCATGCCGTCGGTCTTCCCGACGAAGATGAACCGGTACGACGTGTCGACGTAGCGCTTGTAGTGCTCCGCGAGCTTGATGTAGTCCTCGATCTTCTTGTTGGGCACGATGCGCCCGACGAAGAGGAAGTTGAGGAAGCCGTCCGCCTGGAGGACCTTCTCGAGCGCCGGGCGTCGCGGCGCCTTCGTGATGCGGTCGGTGTCGATGGCGATCGGGAACACGCCGGTGTTGGTGAAGCCCAGGTCCTCGAGTTCCTGCCGGTTGTACTCGGAGTCGCCCAGCGCGACGTCGGTGTGTCCCACCAGGGTCTTCAGGTCCTCGCGGCCCAGCATGGCGAGGCGGAAGATGTTCGCGTCGTAGGGCGCGAAGAAGTGCGCGGGCGTGACGTTGTGATACTGCAACACGCGCCCGCGAGGCAACCGCGCGAACTCGGCGGTGAGCGGCGAGACCAGGGCGAAGTGGAAGATCGTGAGGTCGCCGCTCCTGGCCGCGGCATCGGCGAACGGGCGAATCTCCCCGCGGAGGTCGTCGTCAATCGTCAGCGCGTAGATCTCGGACTCGTGCCCCATCCCGCGCAGCAGGTCCCGGACGCGGCGCGCCGAGTCGCCGATGGCATCGCCCTTGTGCGCCGCGGGCACCCACTGGTTGACGATCATTGGACGGGAGCCGGGAGCCGGGAGTCCGGGAGCCGGCGGCATCGGCGGTTCCCGGCTCCCGGTTCGCGGTTCCCGATCGTCGGGCAGCGCCAGGTAGGCGGAGGGTCGGTAGACGCGAATCTCCTCGAGCTCGTCCGCGAAATGCACCTGGTCCCAGAAGTCGAAGGCCACCGGCGGATGCGGCCGGCGCGGCGTGGCCAGCATCTGATCCATGAAGCGGAGCAACGTGCCGTCGAAGTCCTTCGCCTCGAGGCGGTCGAGCGCCGCATCCTGCGAGTCGACGATCGACGCGCGAAGCCGGCGGTCGTCCATGACCGCGTTGATCAGGGCGGCGACGTGGATCGGATCCTTGTCCGTGTACAGGATGCCGGCGCCGTCCATCGTCGCCGGGACCGCCGTGGCCGCATAGGCCAGCACGGGCACGCCCATGTGGAAGGCCTCCATGAGCGGCACGCAGAAGCCCTCGTGCTCGCTCGCGCAGAGGAACACGTCGGCCAGTTCGTAGTAAGCCGTCAGCTCCTCGTTCGAGACGTGGCCCGTGAAGTGCACGTCCGTGGCGCCGATGTCGGCGACGAACCGGTGCAGCATCGTCAGGTAGCGCTCGAAGCCGGTGTAGGACCCTACGAGGAGCAGCCGCGAGCGCGGGATTGAACCAGCGCTTGTAGGCGTGGAAGCTGCGGATGACGTCCTCGAAGCGCTTGTTGGGAATCACGCGCCCGACAAACACCACGTTGACCCAGTCGTCGTCGTACTGGCCGGCCTGCATGTAGTTGGCCGGGCCGGCCAGGTGCGAGAAGCCGGGCACCACCGGCAGCACGCCGGTCACCGGGAAGCCGATGGCGTCGAGCTCCTGGCGGTTGTATTCCGAGTCGCCGAGCGCGAGGTCGCAGCGGTCCTTGTAGAGGGCCAGCTCGCGTCGCCCGCGGAAACATTGCTCGACGAGCTCCTTGTGCACGTCGACGAAGTACTCCGGCGGCGTGATGTTGTGGTACACGAGCGCCATCCGCTCCGGGAGCGCGTAGGCGACGCGCGAGGCCCGCGATCCGATCGAGAAGTGATGGATGAGGATGTTGTCCGGATGGCTCGCGTCGCGCAGCTCGCGGAAGTCCACCGTGAGATCTTCGAGGCGCGGGTCGGCCGTCTGCACGAAGATCTCCGACGTCGTACCCTGCGCCGCGCAGCGCCCGCTGGATGCCGAGCACCTCGTGGCCGATGGCATCGCCGTAGCCGAGCGTGGCGAGCACCTGGTGGATGGCCACGGCCACGGTCAGCGCCCTCCGCCGCCCGAACCGCCGTTCGAGCCCCCGCCCGAACCGCCGCCCGAACCGCCACCCGGCCGGCGTCCGCGCCGCTGCGGACGCCCGCGGCGATCACGGCCGCCGCGCTGTTCGCGTCCGTCCCTGGGCCCGCGCTGGTCGGGCCGTGGGCTTTCGTCTTGAGGCTTGGGGCCCGAGCCCTGGGCCTTGGGCCCGGCGCCCTGTTCCCTTGGACCCTGCGGCTGCTGGCCTTGTGGTGAGCGACCTTGCGGCCTCGGGCCGCGCGGATCGGGCCGGCGATCGCGGCCGCTGATCGCGCCGCTCACCTCGTCGAGTCCCGTCCCGGCTTGCCCTGAGCCGAGTCCAAGGGCTCTCGTCGCTGAACAACGGGTTCGCGGCGCGGCGACAGCCGGCACCCGACTTGTCTTGAGCGGAGCCGAAGGATTCTCGACTCCCGACTCCCGGCTGTCCTGAGCGCAGCCGAGGGCTCCCGACTCCCGACGTCGGTCGTGCCCCTTCCGCCTTGTCGTCGCGCGACGGTCCGATGGGCAGCCGCTTGACGAGCAGTTCGGCCGGCGGGCAGGTTGCGCCGGCGACGTCCGAACCAGCCGGGCAGCGGCTCCATCTTCTGCGTCGGCGTCTCCTTCGACAGGCGGTCCAGCATGTCGGTGTACTTCTTCACGACCACCGGCCAGCTGTAGTGCCGCTCGAAGAACGCGCGGCCGTTGCGGCCGAGGGCCGGCCTGCAGCGTCGGGCTCGCGTCGATGGCGCGGAGCGACTCGGAGAACTCGGCGAAGTTGTCGTAGAAGAGGCCGGCATTGCTGCGCAGGCACTGGCCCTGCAGCACGTCGCACTTCGCGTTGGCCAGCACGGGCTTGCCCATGGCCCACGCCTCGAGCGCCACCATCGACAGGCTCTCGAGATACGACGGCATGATCAGGAGCTCGGCCGCCGCCATCGCGTCGTACTTGTCCTGGTCCTCGACGAAGCCCAGGTGGTGGATGCGCGGATGGTCGGGGATGGGGATGATCGGGTTGCCGATCAGCACCAGGTGCATGCCGTCGACCAGCGACGCGCTGTAGTGCTCGAAGAAGTCGAACAGCTCCGCGCAGCCCTTGTTCTGATCGATGCGCCCGACGTAGATCGCGAACCGGTCGCGGATGCCGAACTTCTGGCGGAAGCGGCCGGCGTTGGACCGCTCCGGAATCTCCGAGCCGACGCCGACGACCACGCCCGGCACGGACTGGTTGTTCGACACGCCGTGGATGAGCGCGCGCTCCTCGTACGAGTTGTACATGAGGCGCGCGGACGCCGCGGAAGATCGGCTGGAAGATCCCGAGGCCCAGCGCGCCGTCCCGCTCGGCGGTGGGGACGAGGATCGCCTTGCGACGGCACCGCCCGCGCCCCATGGAACGCGTGCGGGTAGCGCACGCTGAAGAAGATGAAGAAGTCGTAGTCGTCGGCGTGCGACCGGATGTGGTTGAGAAGCGCCGGGCTGGTGGGCCCTTCGGCTTCGAGCCACGCGAGCTCGTCACGCAGCGAGTGCGTCTGCGTGAAGACCGTGTCGGACCACTGGCCGAACTCGATCGGATCGCGCTCGCGCGACACCGGGAACCGGCGCACGGCGATGCCGTTGACCGTCTCGACTCCCTCGGGCCGCTCGTTGCGCCACGAGATGTAGTCGCGCGCGCAGGTCGTGAGGACCTCGACCTGTACGTGCGAGGCGAGGTGCTCGGCGATGTACCGCGCATGCTGCTCGGCGCCGCCGTTGATATCGGCGCCGTACCGCTGGACGACGATCGCGACCTTCACTGGCCGTTGGTGTCGGACGGATCGGTGGGCTCGTCCGCCGCGTCGGAGTCGGCGCCGGCGTCCCCGGCCGGCAGGTCGTCGCCCCCGTCAAAGCTGTCGTTGTCGTCATCGAACGGCTCGTCCGGGCCGCCCGCCTCCTGCGTCGTATCGCCGCCCGGCGCACCGCCGGGGCCGCCCGTGCCACCGGGCTCGCCCGCGTCACCCGCGCCGGGCCCGCCCGTGCCGCCGCGGCGTCCGCGACGGCGGCGACGGCGGCGGCGGCCCGCGCCGTCGCCCGCGGGCCCGCCCTGCGGCGCGGGGGCGCCGGTGGGGACGAAGCCTTCGGACCCGCTCGACCCGCCCGCCGTGGCGGCGGCCACCGGGGCGTCGGGCTCGCGGCGCTCGCGCGGTTCGCGCGGCCGCACGGCCTCGGGCCGGTACTGGACGACGCCCTCGAGCGCGCGCACGCGGCGCTCGCTGAAGTCCAGCCGGCTCGAGAGCGAGTCGACCTTCATCCGCAGGTTCTGCACCTCGATGCCCATGCGCGTGGTCTCGAGCACGAGGTTGTGCAGCACCTCGTAGTAGAGCGCGTTCCATTCGGCGCGCGACCGGTCGAACTCGATCCGGCGCCGCGCCTCGCGCTTCAGCAGGTCGACGTTGAACTGCGCCTGCGTGTGCAGGATCTGGTTCAGCGTGTTCGGGTTGAAGAACAGCTTGAGCACCGGGCAGCAGCAGCTTGCGCATCAGGCGCAGCGGCGCCGCGGTGCGAGGTGAACAGCGTCTGGTCGTCGAAGGCGTAGGGCGCCTCGATCGTCGGCGGTTCGGTGACGGCCGCCGGGCGGCTCTTGCGGAACTGCTCCAGCAGGTCCGAGCGGAGGTTCTTGGGTTCGAGGAACTTCTCGAGCCGCACGGTGGCCAGCTCGCGGATCTGGTCCTCGGTGTAGTCCGCGCCGCGCTTCTCGAGAATGCGCGCGCGGATCTGCTTCATGATCTGCTCGACGTCGACCGACTCGGAACGAATGGTGAACTCGCTCATCGCCAATAATCCTCACGCCGCCGATCGCGGTTTTTGACGCCGCTGGCGGCTGGCAAACTCGGGTGCTTCTTTCATGCAGGTGCCCAGGATCCCGATGGACTGCTTGAAGGCGTGCATGCCCGCGCGCGTGAAGTGCGCGGGGTTGTCGCCCACTTGCGGGTAGCCGTCGGCATCGGCCGCGGGCGCGACCTGCTCCCAGTTCTCGAACAAACGCCCCCACGGGCTGTCGAGCGCCGCCTTCATCTGGCGCTCGGCGAGCACGGGGTACCAGTAACTGTCGTGATAGAGCACGCTCGCCATGTAGGCCCAGGGCGCGAGCACGGTCTTCAGCGACCACTCGATGGGCCTGCGCAGCGGTCCCCAATAGATCTGGTGCTGCATGCGCGAGGCGAACGTCATCTCCTCGAACGGGCCCACGAAGTGCCAGTTCTCGTTGCCCGCCGCGGCGTCGCCGACGATGTCGATGTCGCGCGGGTCGCCGCAGCCGAGCCCCATCTCGTGGGCCATGCGGATGTACTTGATGGAGAGCGGATCGAACCCCATCAGCTTCGCCGCCACCGCGTCGATGGCCACCTGGTCCGCGCTGGCCAGCATCACGTTCTTCACGTGCGGCAGCATGCAGCGCGGGCCCGGGCCGTCGCCCGCGAAGGTCCCGTCCATCACGGCGAACACGCCGCGGTGGATCTTCTTCTGGATCATCAGCAGGTCCACGAGCGTCTCGTGAATCACCGGATGCGTCCAGTGCCGCCGCTCGTTGAGCAGCCCGCCGAACGCGTTCTTCATCGCGCCGGTGGTGGTGGTGAAGACGTGCGTCTTCACCGTGGGCAGGTGGATGATGTTCTCGCCGATGAACCGGCGCGGAATCATGAACCCGTCGGGGTAGACCTCGTTGAGGCAGGTGAACCGGTCGGCCAGGTCGCCCACCGCGTCGCGGATGTGGATCCAGGGCTCGTCGCCCTCGTAGAGGTGGATGTTGCGCAGGCCGTGCGCCCGCACGACGGGCAACTGCTTGTTCTCCGCCTCGCCGAGATGGGCGTCGATGACGACGGTGCGGTTGTGGCAGGCGTGGATCAGATCGGTCGCGTAGCCATCCTGCGCCATCGCCCGGATGACGCCGTCCAGCTGCCAGGGCGTGGTGGAGCTGCCCGGGAAGAAGAAATGCCAGGAGATGTTGACCTTGAGGGCGGTATCGGCGTCCCTGGCGATGACGTCCTGATAGCCGGCAAGGTTCATCACCGCGTGCGTGTCCCGGAGGACCGTCGCGGGCGACGTCTTGAGTATGGCGACCTTGGATCGGGCCACTACATCTCTACGATCCGAACGGCCGATAGAGGATCGCGATGACTGCCAGGCCCCACAACGCCACGCACGCGAGCAACGGCCGGTCCTGCAACAACATGTCCGATGGACTCCCCCCGCCCTGCTTGCGGTGGACGAGGTAGAGATAGCGGAAGATGCCGTAGATCGGGAACGGCGTCGTCAGCACCAGAAGGTCGGTGCCGAACTTCGCGTGCGTCTCGGGGCTCGTGCAGTAGATGATGTAGGCGACGAGCGTTGCCGCCGCGACCACAGCGATCATCTGATCGAGCAAGTACGGGTCGTACTCCTCCAGAATGCGGCGATGTCCCGTGGCGCCGTCGGTCAGCAGCGTGATTTCGTGCCGCCGCTTGGCCAGGCCGAGGAACAGTGCCAGCAGGATGGTGCAGACCAGCAGCCAGTCGCTGATCGACACGCCGATAACCAAGCCACCCGCCACGGCTCGCAGGACGAAGCCAATCGCAATCGACATCACGTCGAGGATGACGATGTGCTTCAGCGAGTGCGTGTACAAGGCGAAGAGCGCCAGGTACGCCGCGGCGGACACCGCAAAAATCGGCCGCAGCACGAATGCCGCGGCCAGCGCGGCCGCGCTCAGTCCGCCGGCCCACGCGAGGGCCGCCGACGGCGAGAGCGCGCCCGAGGCGATCGGCCGCTGCGATTTCAGCGGGTGCTGCCGATCGGCCTCGCGGTCGGAGACGTCGTTGATCAGGTAGACGGCTCCGGACAAGGCGCAAAAAATCAAAAAGGCCGCCGAAGCATGCGCCAAGGCGGCCGGGTCGAGCAGTTGGCGCGCAAAGATGAGCGCCGCAAAGACAAGCAGGTTCTTGGTCCACTGATCCGGCCGCAGCGAAACGAGCAGGCTGACGGCCGGGGACCGAGACGCCACGTTACTTGTAGCTCTTGACGGCTTCCGCCTCCGAGTCGAAGGTGTCGAATACCGTCAGAAGCTTCGTAATCGAGAGCAGATCTTCGATGCGCTTGGTCAGGTTCAGCAGCTTGAGGCTGCCCCCCTGGCGGCTCACCGTCGTGTAGGTCCGGACCACTTCGCCGAGACCCGCGCTGTCGATGTAGGGCACGCCTTCGAGGTTCAACAACAGCTTCTTCTTGCCGCCGGCAAGCAGGCTGTTGATCTTGTCCTTCAGCAACTCGTCCCCTTCGCCCAAGGTCATCTTGCCCTTGAGGTCGAGGACGGTCACATCACTCACGGTCCGTTCGACGATTTCCATTCGCGAATCCCCTAAACGTCGATAAAACCCTTACGACACCGGCGTTTACACGCCACAAAAGGTGCCGAATGTTACCACTACTCGGTCTCTCTCCGCATCTTCTTGCGGTTCCGCTTCCGGGCCAACGCCTGTTTCGCGCGGCGCTTGTCTCCCGGCTTCAAGTAGAAGGAGTGCTTCTTGATGTCCTTGATGATGTCTTCCTGCTGCACCTTGCGCTTGAACCGGCGCAACGCGCTCTCGATCGACTCACCTTCTTGCAGTTTCACTTCGGCCATCTGTAGTCACCCCCTTTCGACCTGGATTCGTCCATGCGCCAGCCGAAGCTGACGGGACAAGTATGCTAGGCTATCACAAACACAGATACAGCCACAGATGGCGTAGATGCCGCAGATAAACTCTTTGCCATCTTAACTTTAGCCGCCATCTCCGCTTTCGCAAGGCATTCGCCCTAAGACCAATACCATGCGCATTCTCGTTCTTGGCTCCGGCGCGCGTGAGCACGCGCTGGCCTGGACACTCGGCCTCGAACCCGGTGTCGAAGCCGTCCTGTGCGCCCCCGGCAACCCCGGACTCGCCCGGTCGATCCCGACCGCCGCAGTGGATCCGCTCGACCCCGACGCCGTCCTGAGCCTCGTCCGCGACGCGCGGATCGACCTCACCGTGGTCGGTGCGGAAGCGCCGCTCGGCCGGGGCCTGGTGGATCGCCTCCACGCCGAAGGCCTTCGCATCTTCGGCCCCACCAGGGCCGCGGCTCAACTGGAGACCAGCAAGGCGTTTGCGAAAGACTTCATGCACCGCCACGCGGTGCCGACGGCCCGCTACCGTGTGTGCACCGACGCCGACTCGGCGATTGCCGCCATCCGGTCGGGCGAGTTCGGTGACGCGCTCGTCGTGAAGGCCGACGGCCTCGCGGCCGGCAAGGGTGTCGTCGTTGCGCCGGACCGCGCGACCGCGGAGGACGCCGTGCGCGCGGCGATGCTGGACCGATCGTTCGGCGACGCCGGCTCGCGCGTCGTGCTGGAGGAGTTGCTCACCGGCCCCGAGGTGTCGTTCTTCGTCGTCGCCGACGGCGAGGCCTACGTGCCGCTGCTCTCGGCGCAGGATCACAAGCGGATCTTCGACGCCGACCGGGGTCCGAACACCGGCGGCATGGGCGCGTTCGCCCCGAGCCCGCTGATGACGCCCGAGGTGCAGGCGCGCGTGGAGCGTGAGGTCGTGCAGCCGGTGCTGCGCGGCATGGCGCGCGAAGGGCACCCGTTCCGCGGGTTCCTGTATTGCGGGCTGATGCTCACGGCCGGCGGCCCGAAGGTGATCGAGTTCAACGTCCGCTTCGGCGATCCCGAAGCGCAGGTCGTGCTTGCCCCTACTGACGCAGCCGCTTGCCCCGATGCTTCTTGCGGCGGCCGAGGGGCGCCTGTCGGGACTCCGGACCTCCGACTCCCGACTCCCGACTCCCGACTCCCGTCGTGTGTCCGTGGGTGTGGTTCTGGCAGCCCATGGCTACCCTGGCGACGTGCGCTCGGGTGACGTCATCCACGGTCTCGACACCCTCGCCTGCGAGTGCCCGGACGTCCTCGTGTTTCACGCAGGAGTGAAGGAGCGCGACGGCGAGTTGGTCACGGCCGGTGGGCGCGTGCTCACCATCGTGGCGCGCGACGCGTCCTTCGAACGCGCCATCGCCCGCGCCTACGACGCCGTGTCGCGCGTGCGCTTCGAGGGAATGCAGTTCCGGCGCGACATCGGCATGAAAGCGCTCGGCCGCGCGTAGAGCGGAACTCTAGTTCGATCCCAGCAGCGCCTTCAGCGCATCGTCGAGATGCGCGCGGAAGGTTTCCGTGCTGTGACCTTCGGGCGTTTCCACGTAGGTGATGGGCGCGTTCACGTCGTCGAGCGCCACGCGCAGCCGGCGCGCCGAGTCGATCATCGAGTCGTAAATCCCGCCCAGCACGAAGAACTTGATCGATACAGCGGCCGCCTTCGCCTTGGGCTGATTGGTGATCACCGTGATGGTCTGCGCCGGCGGGGCCAGCGCCGCGCAGAGCCCGAACACGGACGGGAACTCGACGGCCAGGTCCACGGCGCCGTAGGCTGCGAGCGAACTGCCGAGAATCACGCGATGGTCGGGCGTGGGGAAGGTGCGGTAGCGCTTGTCCACGGCCGGCACCAGTTCGGTGGCCACGAACGCGCGCCACTTCTCGTTGCGTGAGTATTCCTCCTGCCGATCCCCCGGCTCGGAGAACACGGCAATCACGGGCGGAATCGCCTTGCGCGCGATCAACCGGTCGAGGATTCGCGGCACGTCCATCTTCTCGATGTAGTTGCCGCCGTCGAGGACGTACATCACCGGGTAGAGCCTGTCGCCGCTCTCGGCGTAGCCGGGCGGCAGGTAGAACCACACGCGGCGTGTCCCGGCGAGCGCCTTCGACGCGAAGGCCTCGGCCACGACCGTGCCGGACGGCACGGCGGCCTGCTCGTCGATCTCGGGCTGTGCCACCCACAGCGGCATCCGGACCTCTGCCCGAGGCCCCGCGTAGGACTGCACCAGTCGCGGGTTCAGCGGATCGGGCCGCGATTCCTTGTCATACAAGAGGACGTATTCCAGGCGCGCGTTCGTGTACGCGGTGCTATCGACGAACGACCAGTCCGTGCCCTCGACCCGCGTGGCCGTGCCGATCGTGGTGTCGTAACCCTTCGGTGTGGACGCCCAGGCGTTGAAGTCCCCGACGATGCGGGGTGGGACGCCGTTGACGTCCTGCGCGAGGAACACGAGGCGGGTCTGATTCTCGATGAGGGGCGTGCCGCCGTGCGCGGCGACGTACTGCTGAATCGCCGCCGAGCGCGCCGCCGGGTCGAGTCCCGGCAACTGTTTCTGCAGGGCCGACCACGTGTGCGCCTCGCGCGAGCAGCCCGAGGCCAGCAATACGAAACAGATGCAGCTACGAAGCACAAGAAGGACTCGAGCGGAAAATAGATCGGGTCTATTTTTCGAAGGGCAAGGGGGACCGAAAAATAGACCCGATCTGATTTTCCGTGCTCATAACTCCGCCGCCAGCCGCTGCGCCGCGGATTTCTTCGCGCCCTGGCCCTCGACGATCAGCTGGCCGCACGCGGCGCGGATGTCGCGTCCGCGGCTCTTGCGGACCGACACCGTCACGTTCCGGTCCGCCAGGATCTTCGCGAAGCGGTCCACGCGCGCGTCCGACGGCCGTTCGAACGGGATGCCCGCCGCGGCGTTGAGGGGAATCAGGTTCACCTTGGCCTTGATCCCCGCCAGCAGCGTCACCAGCCGCCTGGCATCTTCTGGCGAGTCGTTGACGCCGTCGAGCAGTCACGTACTCGAACGTGATGCGCCCACGCTTGCGGACCGGGAAGCGCTTGCACGCCTCGATGATGTCCTTCACCGAGTACTTCTTTGCCGTCGGCACGATCGCGGCGCGCTGTTCCTCGGTGGTGGCGTGCAGCGACACCGCGAGGTTGGGCATCAACTCCTCCTGCGCCAGCCGGTCGAGCATCGGCACGAGGCCCACCGTCGAGAGCGTGACGCGGCGCGGGTTGAGCGCGAAGCCCTCGGCCTCGTTCAGCATCCGCAGCGCCTTCATCGTCGCGTCGTAGTTGTGCAGCGGCTCGCCCATCCCCATCAGGACGATGTTGAACGGCTTGTCGAGGAGGTCGAGCTCGCGCGCGAGCACGCGGACCTGGCCGGCGATCTCGCCCGCGGTGAGGTGGCGGATGAGGCCCATCTTGCCGGTGAGGCAGAAGGCGCAGCCCATGGCGCAGCCCACCTGCGTGGAGATGCAGAAAGTGTCCTTCGGCGTGTCGGGAATGAAGACCGATTCGATCTGCCGGCCGTCGGCCATGCGCAGCACGAACTTCTGCGTGCCGTCTTCCGAGATCTCGCGATTGGTCAGCGCTGGTGTCGACACCGTCGACGCGGCCTCGAGCGCCACGCGCAGCTCGCGGCTGAGGTCGGTCATGCGCGCGATCTCGGTGACGCCGCGCCTCCAGATCCAGCGATAGATCTGCCGGGCGTGGAACCGGCGATGGCCGAGGGACTCGACGAAGGTCTCGAGCTCGGTCAGCTCGAGTTCGGCAAGGTCGATCGTCGCAGGCGCAGACACGCTTCCAGTCTAGCAGCCCCACGGCACGGGCGCGGGAGGGCGCTCAGTCTCCAGAAACGAGGAACCGCGCGCGCACCGAGGCCAGCGTGCGGCTCATCGATTCCCGCGCGATGTGGTTGATGATGGGCTTGATGAGCGGTCCGATCAGCGCCGGCATCTCCCGGCTCAGGGTCAGCGACTCGATCTCCACGAGCACGCCGCCGTCGGACTGCTTGTAGCGCCAGTACGTGTTGAGCCGCCACATGAACCCGTGGTCGTCGCCCTCGGGCAGCACGCGTTCCTGCGGCGTGCCGGCGTTCTCGATCTCCACGATGCGCGTGGACAGGCTCGTGCTCATCGCGCGGTCGGGCGCGAAGCGTCGGTAGTGCACGTCGTACTCCGTGTCGTAGACGACGGTGACGAACTTCGAGCGGCGCAGCCGCAGGAACACCTTCATCGAGTCGCCGTCCCGCGCCTCGACGCGCGACGAGATGACGTCTTCCTGCTTGTGGCGATCCTGCTGCGGCTGCTGGAGCGTCAGGAGCAGCTTGTCGAGTGAGATATTCGGCACGTACACCGTGCCGCGCCAGTGATTGATCACGCCGCCGGGCACGTCGATTGCCTTCAGGGCCTGCTCGGTGACCTCGCCCCGTGACACGACCACTTCGCCCCGCAGGAGGGCCGCGTGGGCGACGCGCAGGCGGTCCGCCGGCTGTTGGTCGATGACGAGGAACGGCTCCTGGCCCTGCACCTCGCGCGCGAGGCGCGCCTCCACCGCCGCGGCATACCGGTTGAAGATGGCGGTGGTCTCCGGCCGCAGCGTCGCCGCGCCGAGCGACGCCGAAGTGGCGACGAGCGCGAGGGCGATCCAAAAGCCTGGCCCGGCCGGCTGATCCAGGCGCCGGCGAACGTGCGTGCGGGTAACCATAGGTTCAGTGTCCTTCTGATCAGGATCGCGCGAAAGCGGGAAAGCGTGTGTTCCATCCGGCACAATTGCCTGACACCTGTCCCCGTGATATGCTCGTATTTTCCTTGTGCTGCAATCACTTAGAGGCAGCACGCTCATCCCGACAGTGCCCGAATCCAGCATCCGCCGCGCCGTGCTTGCCAACGGTGTCCGTCTTGCCACCGAGCGGATGCCACACGTGCGGTCGGTCGCCATCGGCGTGTGGCTCACGCGCGGATCGCGGCACGAGCCCTCGGACAACACCGGCATCGCGCATTTCGTCGAGCACATGCTCTTCAAGGGCACCCCGACGCGCTCGGCCGAAGCCATCGCCCAGCAGGTCGATTCCATCGGCGGCCAGCTCGATGCGTTCACGTCCAAGGAATACGCCGGCTACTACGTGAAGGTGCTCGACGAGCACCTGCCGCTGGCCGTGGACATCCTCGCAGACCTCATCTCGAACCCGCTCTTCGACGCCGAAGACATCGAGCGCGAGAAGAAGGTGATCCTCGAAGAGATCAAGATGGTCGAGGACACCCCCGACGACCTGGTCCACGAGATCTTCGCCGAGGGCTTCTACGGCACGCACCCGCTCGGCCGGCCGATCCTCGGGACGCCCGCCACGGTGTCGGCCCTCAACCAGGACACCCTCCGCGCCTATTTCTCCAACACCTACGTCGCCTCGAACTTCATCGTCGTCGCGGTGGGGAACCTGCAGCACGAGCGGGTGCAGGCGCTGCTCGAGACGGCGCTTGCGGGCGTGCCACGCAGCGGGACCGACGTCGAGCAGACGCCGCCGGTCCTGTCCAACATCGTCCAGGTGCGCCAGAAGGTCCTGGAGCAGACGCACGTGTGCTTCGGGATGGCGGCGCTGCCGCAGCATCATCCGGATCGTTATGCCGGCTACGCCCTCAACACGACGCTTGGCGGCTCGATGAGCTCGCGGCTGTTCCAGAACGTGCGCGAGAAGCGCGGGCTGGCCTACGCGGTGTTCTCGGGCCTGTCGGCCTACCAGGACACGGGCTCCCTCAGCATCTATGCGGGTTGTTCGAACGAGGCGGTCGCCGAACTCATCGACGTGGTCGTGGCCGAGCTCCGCGCGTTCAAGGCGGGCGGGCTGGACGACGTCGAGCTGCGCCGCGCGAAGGATCACCTCAAGGGCTCGCTGATGCTGAGCCTCGAGAGCACGTCGAGCCGGATGTCGCACCTGGCCCGCCAGGAAATGTACGGCGAGCATGCGGAAGTGCTCGACGAGATGCTCCAGGCAATCGAACGGGTGTCTGCCGCCGACGTGCAGCGCCTGGCCCAGAAGTTCTTTGCCCAGGATTCGCTCGGCGTCACCGTGCTGGGCGACGTGAACGGTCTACAGGTGACGAAGGAGCAACTGGCGCTCTAATGATTCCGCGTTACACCAACCCCGAGATGGGCCGCATCTGGAGCGAGCAGCGCAAGTACGAGACGTGGCTCCAGGTGGAAGTGGCCGCCGCCGAGGCGATGGCCGCGGCCGGCATCGTGCCGGCGGAAGCCGCGCGCGACCTGCGCGCGAACGGCGCGTTCGACATCGCGCGCATCGACGAGATCGAAAGAGTCACCCAGCACGACGTGATCGCCTTCACGACCTCCGTGGCCGAGAAGGTCGGGCCCTCGGCCCGCTGGCTGCATTTCGGCCTCACCTCCTCCGACGTGGTCGACACGGCTCAGGCGCTGCAGATGGTGGAGGCCGCCGACCTGATCCTGAAGAACATGGCCGCGCTCGGCGACGCGATCAAGGCGCGCGCCGTCGAGCAGCGCGACACGCCGATGATTGGCCGCACGCACGGCGTCCACGCCGAGGTGATGACGTTCGGCCTCAAGCTCACGCTCTGGTACGCCGAGTGGCAACGCGACATCGCGCGCGTCCGCCGCGCGCGCGACGGGGTGCGCGTGGGCAAGATTTCCGGCGCGGTGGGAACCTTCGCCCACCTCGATCCGGCCATCGAGGAAGCCGTGTGCGCCCGGCTGGGCCTCGAGCCCGCGCCGGTCTCGTCGCAGGTGATCCAGCGCGATCGCCACGCCGAGCTGATGTGCGCGCTGGCCATCACGGCCGCGTCGCTCGAGAAGTTCGCCCTCGAGATTCGCGGCCTGCAGAAGACCGAGATCGGGGAAGTGGAAGAGCCGTTCGGCAAGGGCCAGAAGGGCTCGTCGGCGATGCCGCACAAGCGCAACCCGATCGGCTGCGAGCAGATCGTCGGCCTCGCGCGGCTGCTGCGCGCCAACGCGATGGCCGCCCTCGAGAACGTGGCGCTCTGGCACGAGCGCGACATCTCGCACTCCTCGGTGGAGCGCGTGATCCTCCCCGACAGCTTCATCGCCCTCGATCACATGCTGCGCCGGTTCACGCGCATCGTGTCGGGGATGGTCGTGTATCCCGACCGCATGCTCGAGAACCTCAACCGGTCGCGCGGCGTGGTGTTCTCGGGGCAGGTCCTGCTCGAACTCGCCCGCCGCGGCATCTCGCGCGAGCAGGCGTACGAGTGGGTGCAGCGCAACGCCATGCGCTCGTTTCACGAGCAGAAGGACTTCAAGACGCTGCTGCTCGCCGACGCCGACATCGGCGCCGTGCTGCCGGCCGCGGAGATCGAGAAGGCGTTCGACCTGAAGGAACAGCTCCGGAACGTCGGGGCGATTTTTGCGAGAGTGTTTGGATCGTAGGGCGTCCCTGTAGGGGCGCCGGGAGAAATCGAATGCGCGCGCGTGTGTATGTCACCCTCAAGCCGTCGGTGTTCGATCCGCAGGGACGCGTGGTCGCCGACGCGCTCGTGACGCTCGGCTATCAGGACGTCAAGGACGTCCGCCAGGGCAAGTTCTTCGAGGTGGAGATCGACGGCAAGGACGCCACGGCCGCCAAGGCGCGGGTCACCGAGATGGCCGACAAACTGCTGGCCAACCCCGTCATCGAGAGCTACCGCGTCGAGGTCCTGCCATGACCCGGGAACCGGGAGCCGGGAGCCGGGAACCGGAGGGCCGCGAGCCGGAGGGCCGCCGATGAAGTTCGCCGTGGTCGTGTTTCCGGGATCGAATTCCGACTACGACGCGTACTACGCGGCGTCGCGCGTCCTGGGCGAGGACGCCGCGCTCGTGTGGCACAAGGACACCGACCTGGGCGGCGCCGACGCGGTGATCCTCCCCGGCGGCTTCGCGCACGGCGACTACCTCCGCACGGGCGCCATCGCGCGCTTCTCGCCCGATCATGGACGCGGTCCGCGCCTTCGCCGATCGCGGCGGCCCGGTGATCGGGATCTGCAACGGGTTCCAGGTGCTGCTCGAGGCGGGCCTGCTGCCCGGCGCGATGGTCCGCAACCGCGGCGTCAAGTTCGTGTCGCAGCTCGTGCACGTGCGAGTCGAGCACGCCGACACGCCGTTCACGGCCGCCTGCGCCAGCGGGCAGGTGCTCAACCTGCCCATCGCCCACGGCGAGGGCAACTACTTCGCCGAGCCCGACGTGCTGGCCGACCTCGAGTCGCACCGCCAGGTGATCTTCCGCTACACCAACGCCGCCGGCGTGGTGACCGACGCGGACAATCCCAACGGCTCGCTCAACAGCATTGCCGGCATCTGCAACCGCCAGCGCAACGTCGTCGGCCTCATGCCGCACCCCGAGCGCGCC
Organism: uncultured Acidobacteriota bacterium; assembly: GCA_963839865.1. Lineage (GTDB taxonomy): Bacteria > Acidobacteriota > Vicinamibacteria > Vicinamibacterales > UBA2999 > 12-FULL-67-14b. The sequence continues at coordinate 1,314,075 of CAWIWS010000021.1, read as the reverse complement.
ACCGAAGCCGCGCTGGGCAGCGCCGATGGGCGCGTCGTGCTGGCCTCGGCCGTCAAGGCCCTTTCCTCAGTGACTGCATCGCGATGAGTGTGATCGACGCCGCCGTTCTCGAACGCCACGGCCTCAAGCCGGACGAATACGACCGCATCGTCGAGCTGATGGGCCGCGAGCCCAACCTGCTCGAGCTCGGGCTCTTCTCCGTGATGTGGTCGGAGCACTGCAGCTACAAGAGCTCGCGCGTGCACCTCAAGACGCTGCCCACCACCGGCCCCCGCGTCGTGCAGGGCCCCGGCGAGAACGCCGGCGCCGTGGACATCGGCGACGGCCTCTGCGCGGTCTTCAAGATCGAATCGCACAACCACCCGTCGTTCATCGAGCCCTACCAGGGCGCGGCGACGGGCGTCGGCGGAATCATCCGCGACATCTTCACCATGGGCGCGCGGCCGATCGCCCTCTTGAACGCGCTCCGGTTCGGCTCGCTCGACACGGCGCTCGCGCGCCGGATCTTCGAGGGCGTGGTCGCCGGCGTCGGCGGGTACGGCAACAGCATCGGCATCCCCACCGTGGGCGGCGAGATCGTGTTCGACGCGATGTATGCCGGCAACCCGCTCGTCAACGTGCTGTGCCTCGGCATCTCGCGCGATCGAGGACATCGTCAAGGGCGCGGCGAAGGGCGCCGGGCAACCCGGTCTTCTACGTCGGCGCCAAGACGGGCCGCGACGGCATCCACGGCGCGACGATGGCGTCGGCGGAGTTCGACGAGTCGTCCGCGGAGAAGCGGCCCGCGGTGCAGGTGGGCGACCCGTTCATGGAGAAGCTCCTCATGGAGGCCTGCCTCGAGGTGCTGAAGACCGGCGCCGTCGTGGGGCTCCAGGACATGGGCGCCGCCGGCCTGAGCTGCGCGACCTCCGAGATGGGCTCGCGCGGCGGCTGCGGCATGACCATCGACGTGATGCACGTGCCCCAGCGCGAGACCGGCATGACGCCCTACGAGATCATGCTCTCGGAATCCCAGGAGCGCATGCTGCTCGTGGTGCAGAAGGGCCGCGAGCGCGAGGTCGAGGCGGTGTTCGAGAAGTGGGACCTGCACGCGGTGCAGGTGGGCGAGGTCACCGAAGGCATGCGGCTCAAGATCCACGAGCGCGGCACGCTCGTGGCCGACGTGCCGAATCGCGCGCTCACGGACGAAGCGCCGGTCTACCACCGGCCGATGCGCGAGCCGGAGTGGCAGCGCGAGGCGCAGCAACTGTCGATCGCGTCGCTCGGCGCCGCGCCCGGCGCCGGCGCCGCGTTCGCGCGGCTGATCGCGTCACCCACCATCGCGAGCAAACGCTGGGCGTATCGCCAGTACGACCACACCGTGGGCACCAACACCATCGCGCAGCCCGGGTTGTCCGCCGCGGTCGTGCGCGTCAAGGGCACCGCGCGCGGCCTGGCCGTCTCCGTCGACGGCAACGGGCGCTACTGCTACCTGGACCCCTATCGCGGCGCGATGCTGGCCGTGGCCGAGGCCTCGCGCAACGTGGCGTGCGCTGGCGGCGAGGCGATCGGCGGCACCAACAACCTCAACTTCGGCAACCCCGAGCGTCCGGAGATCATGTGGCAGCTCGGCGAGGCGGTCCGCGGCATTGGCGACGCCTGCCGGGCCTTGGGGATTCCCATCACCGGCGGCAACGTCAGCCTCTACAACGAAACCGAGGGCCGCGCGATCTTTCCGACGCCCGTGCTCGGCGTCGTCGGCCTGCTCGACGATGCGTCGAAGGTCTGCACGCGGGTCTTCAAGCGGGCGGGCGCATCCGTCGTGCTGCTGGGCGATAATCTGGGCGAGATCGGCGGCAGCGAATACCTGGCGGCGATGCACGGCCAAGTGCGCGGCATGGCGCCGGCCCTCGACCTCGCGCGCGAAGGCGCGCTGCAAGCGCTCATCGTCCGGTGCATCCGCGAGGGCCTCGTCGAATCGGCGCACGATTGCTCCGAGGGCGGCCTCGCGGTCACGCTGGCCGAGTGCACGTTCGACAGCGGCGGCATCGGCGTCACGGCCGACGTGCCCGCGGTTGATGTCCGGCTAAAGCCGGACACCACCGCAGTGCTGAAGCCGGACACCATGAGTGATGTGGAGTCCGGCTTTAGCCGGACTTTCGCCACGAACGCCACGCTCTTCGGCGAATCGGCGTCGCGCATCGTCGTGTCGGTGGAGGACGCGAAACTCCCGGCCGTGCTGGCGGCGGCGAAGGCGGCCGGCGTGCCGGCCGCGGCGATCGGGAAGACGGGCGGCGAGCGGATCCGCGTGTCCGTGGGCGGCGCGCCCGCGATTGACATGGCGGTGCAGGACGCAGAACAGGCGTGGGCGACGGCCATCGAGCAGAAGATGGCCGGGGGAAAGGCGAACCATGTTTGATAAGTTCCGCGACGAATGCGGTGTCTTCGGCATTTACGGGCACACCGAGGCGGCGAAGATGGCCTACCTGGGCCTCTACGCCCTGCAGCATCGCGGACAGGAGAGCGCCGGCATCGCATCGGCCGACGGCGCGCGCGTGCGCATCATGAAGCAGATGGGCTACGTGAACGACATCTTCAATGAAGCCACGCTGGCCCCGCTCACCGGCCACATCGCGATCGGCCACACGCGCTACTCGACGGCGGGCGACAGCAAGATTGCCAACGCGCAGCCGATCCTCATCGATTGCGTCCACGGACAGGTCGGTATCTGCCACAACGGGAACATCGTCAACGCCAACGAGACGCGCGAGCGCCTCGTGCGGGCCGGGTCGATCTTCCAGACCAACAGCGACACCGAAGTCGTGCTGCATCTCTACGCCCGGTCGCAGGCGGCGTCGGTGGAAGACGCGATTGTCGAGTCGGTCACGCAGCTGACGGGCGCGTTCTCGTTCGCGATCATCACGAAGGAACACCTGATCGCCGTTCGCGATCCGCACGGGTTCCGCCCGTTGGCGCTCGGCCGGCTGGGGGAGTCCTGGGTGGTGTGCTCGGAGACGTGCGCGCTCGACCTGATCGGCGCCACCTACGTGCGTGACGTCGAGCCCGGCGAGGTGCTGATCATCGGGCCGGCCGGCATGCGATCCGTCAAGCCGTTCCCGGCGTCGCGGCTCTCGCACTGCATCTTCGAGCACGTGTATTTCGCGCGGCCCGACAGCGAAGTGTTCGGCCAGAGCGTCAACGAAGTTCGCACCAACCTCGGTCGCGCGCTCGCCAAGGAGACCGGGGTGCCGGCCGACGTGGTCGTCCCGATTCCCGACTCCGGGGTCTGCGCCGCGATTGGGTATTCCGAGGAAGCGAAGATCCCGATGCGGTTCGGCCTTATCCGCAACCACTACGTGGGCCGCACCTTCATCGAGCCGGCGCAGTCGATTCGCCACTTCGGCGTAAAGGTGAAGCTCAATCCCGTGAAGAGCATCCTCGCGGGCAAGCGCGTGGTGTTGATCGACGATTCGCTCGTGCGCGGCACAACGAGCCGGAAGATCGTCAAGATGGTGCGCGCGTCCGGCGCCGCGGAGGTGCACCTGCGCATCAGCTGCCCGCCGACGATCTCGCCGTGTTTCTACGGCGTCGATACGCCGCGCCGCCAGGAACTCATCGCGGCCACCCATTCGTTGGAAGAAATCCGCAAGTACGTGGCCGCGGACTCGGTCGGCTACCTGAGCCTCGGCGGCCTGCTCGAGTCCGTGAACGGCAGGGGCACGGCCTATTGCACCTCGTGCTACACGGGGCAGTATCCGATCGCGTTTCCGCGGGACCAGGACGGCTACCTCCAGCTGTCGCTGAAGATGGCTGGCCGGCCCGAGCCGCTTCCCGAAGAAGAGCCCGAGACGGTTGGCTAGGCGCCTCGCACTCGCCGTCCTGCTCGTGGCCGCCACGGGGCTCGCCGCGCAGGAGCGCGGGCCGGTGGCCGTGTCGCAAGAGGAGCTGGTCAAGGCCATCGATCACCTCGGCGACTTGGACTACGCCACGCGGATGAACGCGGGACGGACGGTCCGCCGCGCGCCGCCGGCGCAGGCCGTCACCGCGCTGATCCGCGCGGCCAACGAGCATGCCGACGGCTACATCCGCTTCCGCGCGCTCGTCCTGCTCACCGGCTTCAACGATCCGCGCACCCGCGACACCATGGTGGAGGCCATGGCCTCGCCGAACGATCGCCTCCGCGAAGTGGCCTTCGGCTATTTCGAACGGAATCCCGACGCCGGCCTCACGGCGACGCTGCTCACCGCGCTGGACAAGGAGACGGGCGAATTCGTGCGGCCCGCCTTGGTGCGCGCGCTGGCGGCGCTCGCCAAGGATCCCCGCGTGTCGGCCGCACTGATCCGCGATGCGGGCCGCGGCCTCGACTTCTTCCGCAGCGTCGTGATCGAAGCGCTTGGCGACTACAAGGTCACCGCGGCCGTCCCGAAGCTGACCGAGGTGGCCCGGATCGACGGCCCGCTCCAGGACGACGCCGCCACGGCGCTGGGGAAGATCGGCGACAAGGCGTCGCTGGCGACGCTGGCGGAGTTGCAGCAGAAGGCGCCGAAGGAGATGCAGCCCGCCATCGCCGCCGCGATCTGCCTGCTCGGCAGCAACTGTTCGTCGCACATCGGGTATCTCGAGAAGACGCTGACCTTCGCGGAGGACTTTCCCGGCTACCAGGACCTCCTGCGCGGCGCGGCCGCGGGCTTGGGCGCCATCTCGATGAAGGGCAACGCCGAGACGCTGAAGACGTTGTTCGACGTGGGTATCCCTTCCCAGGATCCCGTGCGCGCGCCGGTGACGCTGGCCATCGGCCTCGTGGCGCTGCGCAACACGCCGCTGCTGCTGCAGACGCTCGAGGCGCGAACGGATCAGGCTGAGGCCATCGATCTGGTCGCCGAGGGCTTCGACATGCTCGAAGAAGATCTCGAGGAAGAACGCTTCTTCGTGACCGTTAGGCGCGCCTACTGGGCCGCCGCCGACGGCTCGCCGACGCGCAAGCTGTGCGAGCAGCTGATTACCAAACTGGATTTCTGATCATGTCCGAGCCGCAAACCCCAGGCCGCAAGCCGCAAGCCGCAAACCCCGCGCCCCTGGACTACAAGTCCTCCGGCGTCGACATCGACGCGGGCAACGAGACCGTCCGCCGGATCAAGCGCCTCGCGCAGTCGACGTTCACGCCCGGCGTGCTCTCCGAGATCGGATCGTTCGGCGGGCTGTTCAGGCTGGACGCCGCCGCGTATCGCGAGCCGGTGCTCGTGTCGAGCGCCGACGGCGTCGGGACGAAGCTCAAGGTCGCGTTCATGGCCAACGAGCACCGCACGATCGGCGTGGACCTCGTGAATCACTGCGTCAACGACATCCTCGTGCAGGGCGCCGTGCCGCTCTTTTTCCTCGACTACCTGGCGACGGGACGCCTTTCGCCGGACGTGGCGGAGCAGATCGTGACGGGGCTGGCGCGCGCGTGCAAGGACAACGGGTGCGCGCTGCTCGGCGGCGAGACCGCAGAGATGCCCGGCTTCTACGCCGACGGCGAATACGACGTGGCGGGGTTCATCGTCGGCGCCGTCGATCGCCCGCACTTGATCAACGGCGCGTCTATCGCGCCAGGGGATCAGCTGCTCGGCCTGCCGTCATCGGGCCTGCACACCAACGGCTACTCGCTCGCGAGGAAGATCGCGTTCGAGCTGCTCAATCTCGACGTGGACAGCCACGTGCCCGACCTCGGCGAAACCATCGGCGAGGCGCTGCTGCGCCCGCACCGGACGTACCTCCCGGTCGTGCGTCCGCTGCTCGGCACGGGCCTCGTGAAGGGAATGGCCCACATCACCGGCGGCGGCATCACCGACAACCTTCCCCGCGTGCTGCCGGCCGGGACCGCCGCGCGCGTGAACCGCGGATCGTGGCGTGTGCCGGCGATCTTCCGGTGGCTGGGCGAATCCGGCCGTGTTCCCGAGTACGACCTGCGCCGCGCCCTCAACATGGGCATCGGGATGATCCTCGTCGTCGCCCCCAAGGACCTGGACGCGGTGCGCGCCGCGCTGCTCAATGCCGGCGAGGCCAACAGCGTGGTGATCGGCGACATCGTCGCCGGCGATCCCGCCGTGCAGTATGTGTAGCTTGATAAATAGATCGGGTCTATTTTTCTGGTTCCGTGTCAAACAGATGTTCCATCGCTCCGGTGTCGGGGGCTTTCATCTTCTCCGGCCGACCCCTTGACCGCGACGACAGCCCAAAGCTTTTGCAGGTCTGTTCTCGCCAGAGATTCGCTCCCAGCGGCCGTCCGGTTTGCACGGCTTTTCTGATCGCCTCCAACTCAGGGCCGGTTTGAGGCTCGTTCACGCGCTCAATCCAGTCCCCAGTACGCGGAATTGGCCACTCGTCGAGCGAAATGGCCTCGCAGGAATTGCATCGCTGCCAGAGGCTTGACCACTTCCATTGTTCCGCCCTAGTCACCAACCCTGCCCGGAGGGGATTGCGCTCGACGTAGCGGCAGACCGAGAGGAAGCAGCTTTCGGTCTCAACGGGAATCGACTTGTACCGGCTTTGGTAGACGGCCCCGGTTCCCCTGATTTCATGGAAGGATGTCCACCGGGCGGCGTGCGTCAAGGTCAACCAGTGCATGCACTTGGCAAGCTGGACGTCGTCGGTGGGCCACACCACCAAATGCCAATGATTTGGCATCAGGCAGAACGCCAGGAGGCGCAGGCCCGTCCGGTTCTGCGCGTCGGATAGAATCTGCTGAAACGCCTCGTAGTCGCTCGGCGCTTCGAAGAGTGTGGCTCCGCGGACCGCCCGATTAATTACATGAAACACCACACCCGAGCTTCCGGCCTGGATTCGTCGCGGCATAGGCACCTGCTTGGCCAATCAATGACGCAACGCGAATGCCAAGATCCTCCAACCGAAGGACTCGTCGTTGACCGAGATAAATAGACCCGATCTATTTAAGGGTTCGCGGCGGCGGCTGGGCGTGCTCATCTCGGGCCGTGGCTCGAACCTCAAGGCGATCATCGACGCCGTCGCCGACGGGCGTCTCGACGCGACCATCGCGATTGTCATTTCCAACAAGGCTGACGCGTCCGGTCTCGATCACGCCGCGCGCGCGGGCATCGAGACGCTGGTGTTGAACCACAAAGCCCACGCTTCGCGCGAGCAGTACGATCGGGTGCTCGTCCGCGAGCTTCAGGCCCGCCGCGTGGACGTGGTCTGCCTCGCGGGCTTCATGCGGCTGTTGAGTCCCTATTTCGTGGACGCGTACCCCAATCGCATCCTGAACATCCATCCCTCGCTGTTGCCGAAATACCCGGGCCTGCACCCGCAACAGCAGGCCTTGGACGACGGCGCCACCGAGAGCGGCGCCACTGTTCATTTTGTGAACAAGGACCTGGACGCCGGCCCGGTCGTCCTTCAACGCGCCGTGCCGGTCCTTCCCGGCGATACCGCCGACACGTTGGCCGCGCGCATCCTCGAGGTGGAGCATCGGCTCTACCCCGACGCGATTGCCCGCGTCCTCGCCGCCCACGATTCGCTGACTTAGACGGGGTGTCGTCGGCCGTCAGGCCGGTCGGGCTCGCAGCGTCAACACCGCGACGTCCGGCGGACAGTTGATCCGGACGGGGACATACACCGTGCCGACGCCCCGGGTGACGAACAACGCCGTGTTGTCGCGGGTCGCATAGCCGGCAAGAACCGGGAACTTGCGGCCCGCGATGGCGCCCACGCCCGGGACGATCACCTGCCCGCCGTGCGTGTGACCCGAGAGCACGAGTTGCACGTCAAGCGCCGCCGCTTCGACCAGCCGGCGCGGATCGTGCGCGATCAGCAGCGTGGTGCCGCCCGTCCCCCGCAGGACGCGCGCGATGTCTCCCACCGACTTGGTCCAGAAGCGAATCCCCGCGATGTCCAGGCGCTCGCCGCGGATGACCAGCGACGTCCGCTGGTCCTTCAATACCGAAAAGCCGCGCGCGGAGAGCGCCGCGGGCATATCCCGGTCGTCGTCGTGATTGCCGAGCACCGCGAAGGATCCGGACGGCGCGTGCGCCAGCGGCGCGAGCAGCTCCGCCACCGGCTCCACGTACTGATCGTCGCGCGAGGTGACGTAGTCGCCCCCGAGCACGACGATGTCCGGTGCGGCCTCCTTCAGGAGGTTGACCGCCCGCACGACGTCTTCGGCGGACACCACCGCGCTGTGGTGCACGTCGGCGATCATGCCCACGCGGAGTCCGTCGAGCGCTGGCGGCAGGCCCGTGACCTGGATGTCCCGGACGATGCGCGAGATGTGATGGCGCTCGTAGGCCACGCCGTACGCGGCAATCCCCGTGAGCGCGCCGACGGACGTCGCGGCGAAGGAACGGAGGAGCGCGCGGCGGGTGACGGCCACGGCCGAAGTATATCCGTGCCCCGAGCGAGGCCGTGAAGGCCGGCCGAGTCGAAGGGTATAGTTGAGCGCTATGACGTTGTTCGAGGATTTCGAGTGGCGGGGCATGCTCTACGACGCGACCGACGGGGCGCGCGAGGCCCTTGCCCGGGAGAAAGTGACGGCGTACATCGGGTTCGATCCGACGGCGTCGAGCCTGCACGTCGGGTCGCTGCTGCCGATCATGGCGCTGGCGCGGCTCCAGCGCCTGGGGCACTCGCCGATCGCGCTCGTGGGCGGCGGCACCGGCATGATTGGCGACCCGAGCGGCAAGAGCCAGGAGCGGACGCTCCTGTCGATCGAGGACATCGACGCCAACGCGCGCGGGCATGCGCGCGCAACTCGAGCGCTTCCTCGATTTCAGCGACACGCCGAACCAGGCGCGGATGATGAACAACGCCGACTGGCTGCGGAGCGTCGGCCTGCTCGAGTTCCTCCGCGACACCGGCAAGCACTTCACCGTGAACTACATGCTGGCGAAGGAGTCGGTGAAGCGCCGCCTCGGGGGCGACGAGGGCATCTCGTTCACCGAGTTCAGCTACCTGCTGCTGCAGTCGTACGACTACCTCGTGCTGCACGATCGCGCAGGATGCACGCTGCAGATGGGCGGCAGCGACCAGTGGGGCAACATCGTCGCGGGGTGCGACCTGATTCGCAAGGTGCGCGGCGCCAAGGCGCACGGCGTGGTGCTGCCG
>CAWIWS010000021.1:0-1300000 GCA_963839865.1 uncultured Acidobacteriota bacterium | reverse complement strand
TCGGGAGAAGGGGTGCTCTTCTTCGTGAGTGGCCTCGCGCCACGGAGCGTCGAGGAGTTGCAATAAAGAGGGTCAAGCGACTGTTTACTAAAAACACAGGGCTCTGCTAAGTCGAAAACGACGTATAGGGTCTGACGCCTGCCCGGTGCCGGAAGGTTAAAAGGAGAGGTCAGCCGCAAGGTGAAGCCTTGAATTGAAGCCCCGGTAAACGGCGGCCGTAACTATAACGGTCCTAAGGTAGCGAAATTCCTTGTCGGGTAAGTTCCGACCTGCACGAATGGCGTAACGATTTGACCGCTGTCTCAACGATGAACGCTGCGAATTTGTGGTACCGGTGAAGACGCCGGTTGCCCGCCATAAGACGAAAAGACCCCGTGCACCTTTACTGCACCTTAGTAGTGAATGTTGACGACGTATGCGCAGCATAGGTGGGAGACTTTGATCCCAGGCTCTCGGGCTTGGGGGAGTCAACAGTGAGATACCACCCTTACGCCTTCGACGTTCTAACCGCAACCCGTTATCCGGGTTCGGGACACTGCTAGGCGGGTAGTTTGACTGGGGCGGTCGCCTCCTAAACTGTAACGGAGGCGCACGAAGGTTCGCTCAGGCTGTTTGGAAATCAGCCATAGAGTGCAAAGGCATAAGCGAGCTTAACTGCGAGACCTACAAGTCGAGCAGATGCGAAAGCAGGTCTTAGTGATCCGGTGGTCCCGCATGGAAGGGCCATCGCTCAACGGATAAAAGGTACGCCGGGGATAACAGGCTGATCTGGGCCAAGAGTTCACATCGACGCCCAGGTTTGGCACCTCGATGTCGGCTCATCGCATCCTGGAGCTGTAGCAGGTTCCAAGGGTCCGGCTGTTCGCCGGTTAAAGCGGTACGTGAGCTGGGTTTAGAACGTCGCGAGACAGTTCGGTCTCTATCTATGGTGGGCGCAGGACATTTGAGAGGATCTGACCTTAGTACGAGAGGACCGGGTTGGACGGACCGCTAGTGTACCAATTGTCACGCCAGTGGCATCGTTGGGTAGCTAAGTCCGGAAGGGAGAAACGCTGAATGCATCTAAGCGTGAAACCCACCTCAAGATGAGATGTCCCGGGACGCAAGTCCCCTAAAGGCTCCAGGTAGACTACCTGGTCGATAGGTCGGGTGTGGAAGCGTAGCGATACGTTCAGCTAACCGATACTAATCAGCCGTGAGGCTTGACCATTTATTCACTTCGCTTGATTGCGAATGTGTGGTCAAACAACTATCTTCATTGCACATTATTCACCCGCCTTCGCGCCTTCGGCGCTTCGGCGGGGCAAGCTCTTTGAAATGCTCTGGGACGACCCTCCTACGCGCCGTGTCGCGCTCCGCCCTTATTGGGCTCCGGCGGGACAGGCTGGCGAACGAGGGATCCCAGACACCAAGTTTCCCGGTGGCCATAGGAGCAGGGTCACACCCGTTCCCATTCCGAACACGGAAGTTAAGCCTGCTACCGCCGATGGTACTGCCCGCGCAGGTGGGTGGGAGAGTAGGTCGCTGCCGGGGATTAATTACACAAGCCCGTCCTTTAACGAGGACGGGCTTTTTTGTTTTCCGCCTGAAATTCACCATCCGCCACATGGCAAATGGATTGCATTTGTCACACGCATATATGAACAACCTCCGCTTCCTCTCGCTCGCCATCATTCTCGCGTCGTCGCTCGCCGCCTGCTCGACCACTCCGTCAACCCAGACCAGCCCGTCGGCCGCCGGCGGTTCCTCCGCGGCGCTCACCACCACCGACCTCGCCGGCACCTGGAGCCTTGTGCAGGTCGAGCGCGCGGGAACGCCCGTTCAGGCGACGCCCGCAGGCGCCAGCTACTCGATCAATTTTTCGGATGGTCGCGCGTCCACGCGCGCGGATTGCAACATGTGCGGCGGCACCGTCGCCGTGTCCGGCCAGACCGTCACGATTGGACCAAACCTGGCCTGCACGCGCGCCGCGTGCCCCACGATGGAATTCGAGACAGTCTACGAATCCATCCTGTCGGGCGACCACAGCGTGACCGTCCAGGGCAGCACGCTCGTGCTCTCGTCGAAGCGCGGCACGCTGCGGTTCACGCGATAGGGCCTGCGCGCTAGCGCTCGAACACGATCTTCCCGCCCACCATCGTCAGCAGCACTTGCGCGTCGCGCAAGCGCGGCTCGGGACACGTGAGCGGATCCTCGGAGAGCACGATGAGGTCGGCAAGCTTGCCGGCCTCGATCGACCCCTTGGTCCGCTCCTCGAAGGTGAGCCAGGCGTTGTTGATCGTGGAGAGGCGAATCGCTTCCTCCCTTGTGATGCGCTGTTTCGCGCCGAGCACGCCGCCCGTGATCGTGTCGCGGGTGATGAAGTGGTAGATCGTCCAGAGCGGCGGATACGGCACCACCGGCGCATCCGTCCCCGATGAGACCGGCAGCCCCGCATCGAGGTACATCCGCACGGGCGTGGTGAGGGCGGCCCGGTCGGCTCCCCAGTAACTCACTAGGCTCGGTCCCGCCAGGTACAGATGACTCTGCGCGGCGATGGCCACCTGCAACGCCTTCATGCGCGGCAGGTGATCGGCGCGTCCGATGAACGCGTGCTCGATCGACCAGCGGCGCCCGACGATCGAGCGCTCGCGGCTGGCCTTCTCGTACGCGCCCAGCACCAGGTCGATCGCGGCGTCACCCACCGCGTGCGTGGCGATCCGCCACCCGCGCCGGTTCATGTCGGTGACGATCGCGGTGAACTGCTCGGTGCCGATCGTCTGGAGCCCTCGGAACGTGCCCTTCTCTCCCCAAGGCTCCTGATACGGCTCTCGCATCAGGCCGCCCTCGAAGCCGCCATCCACCGCGAGCTTGAGCCCGCCGATTCGGAGCGACGCATCACCTTCGTCGGCCCCGATGCCCGCCTGCTCGATAGCGGTCCCCGGCGAGGAGACTTCATTGGGAAAGCGCAACAGCGCGTTGATCCGCAGGGTGAGCAGCCCGCGCTTCTGCATGTCCTGCAGCAGGCGATAGTCGGCGATGGAGATGCCCGGGTGACGCACGGACGTGAGGCCCACGGCGTTCAGCCGGCGATACTCCTCGACGCGATCCTGAATCTGCTGCTCGCGCGACCGCGGCTCGGCGGGTGGTAGCTTCGCGAGGGCCTTCGCCGTGTCGACCAGCTCGCCGTTGAGGCGCCCGTCCTGATATCGCGAGATGCGCCCGCCGGCCGGCTCGGCCGACCTCTCGTTGATGGCCCACTTGGCGAGGGCCGCCGAATTCAGGATGAACTCGTGACCGCCCCGGACGAGCACGACGGGGTTCGCGGGCGCGACGCGATCCAGGTCGTCCCGCAACGGCAGCCGCTGCTCCTTCAACTGCGCCTCGTGCCAGTCACTGTTGGAGACGATGATGTCGCCCGGCCCGGAGGCCCCGACGCGCGCGGTAATGGCCGTGGCGACGTCGGCCAGTGATCGTGCCCGGGACAAGTCCACCCCCGGGCCGCCGCCGGCGCCGTGCAGGTGGTTATCCATCAGCCCTGGCATGACGGTCCGGCCCTGCAGGTCGATCAGGCGCGTCGTCTGACCGGCCAACGCGCGCACCTGGTCGCTCGTCCCGACCGTGAGGATCCGATCGCCACGGATCGCCACCGCCTCTGCCAGCGAAAACGAACGATCCACCGTGATGACCTGGCCGTTGAAGAAGACGATGTCGGGCGCGGGCGGCAGCGGCAAGGGGGTTTGTGCCTGAAGGGTGGCGAGGGCCAGCGCACTCACGAACATGCACGCAAAGAGGCGGGGGTGGCGATTCACCCGTGGATCGTGCGGGCCCGCGGGTTAGGAGTCAAGCCCGTGGGCGGCATAGAATGACCGGACCTTGAAGGAGTAGCCCATGCCGTCGATTGCCGTGTTCCACCCGCAAGTTGTTCACTTCGCCGTCGCCCTGCTCGTCGTCGGCGTGGTGTTCCGGCTGATCTCCCTGACCGGCCGCTTCGCCTTCACCGGTCCTGCGGCAACGACCCTGGTCGTGGCGGGCACGCTGGCCGCGGTGCTGGCGGTGAAGTCCGGCACCGACGCGCACGGTCCCGTGGAACGCGTGCCCGGCGCGCGGGCCGCTGTGATGGAACACGAGGAGTGGGGCATCCGCGCCCGCAACATCTTCCTCGGCGTCGCGGTGCTCGAATTGCTCGCGCTGGCCCTCTCGGGACGCAGGCCCCAACAGGGGCGGGTCTTCGCGATGGGCGCGGCGGCCATCGGCCTCGTTGGCGTCGGCGCGCTGTACGAAGCGGGTGAACACGGCGGCCAACTGGTCTACAACTACGCCGGCGGCGTCGGCATCCGCAGCGGGAAGCCCGAAGACGTGGGCAACCTGCTCGTGGCCGGCCTCTACCAGCAGGCGATGCTCGATTGGCAGGCCGGCAAGGGCGCCGACGGCGCCGCGTTGATTGACCTGGCGGCCACGAAGTTCCCGCAGAACCTCGAGATGCAACTCACGGCCATCGAGTGGACGACCGAGGTCAAGAAGGATCCGGCGAGCGCGCTGCTGAAGCTCGACGCCTTGTCCGTGCCCGTGGCCGAAAACCGGCTCCGCATCCGCGCGGCGCTGGCGCGCGCGAGCGCCCTCATGGCGGCCGGCAACATCGACGGCGCGCGCCAGGTGCTGATGACCCTGAAGGGTGAGTTCCCGACGAGTCCCCAGATTCAGCGTCGGCTCGACGAACTCGAGAAGAACAAGTAGCCCCGCCACCCGGTGGTTCCGCGAGGACCACCGGGGGTGGCCCCGAATGGCGCAAACGTTGCAGAATAGGAGATCCATGCAGCGCGTGCTGTCCGCTCTCGTGGTCATCGCCGCCTTGCTGTGGTCCCTCCCGGCCGCGGCCCAAACGGCGCCCGCCAACTGCTCCGTCGTTTCGCAGAATCTGTACGTCCGCGACGCCCTCACCAATCTCTATCTCTGGTACGACCATTTGCCCTCGGTGAACCCGGCGTCCTTTCCTTCGCCGGAGGCGTATCTCGACAGCGTTCGCTACCGTCCCATCGACGCGACGTACAGCTACATCACGTCGGCGGCCTCCAACGACGCGTTCTACAGCGACAGCCAGTTCATCGGCTACGGCCTGTCGACGCAGATCGCCGGCAGCGAGATGCGCGTGCTACAGGTGTTCGACGACAGCCCGGCGCTCGAGGCCGGGCTTGGCCGCGGGTATCGCATCACCGAGATCAACGGTCAAAGCGTGGCCGCGCTCATCGCGAGCGGCGCCATCGGCTCGGCGTTTGGCGCAAGCGAGATTGGCGTGCCGGCGGACGTCGTCTTCGAGACGCGGTCCGGCGAAGCCCGGCGGGCCCGCATGATCAAGCGGCTGGTGACGATTCCCACCGTCTCGTTGACCCGCGTGTTCGAGGTCGATGGCCGCCGCGTGGGGTACCTGTTCTTTCGCAACTTCGTGCAGCCGTCGTACGCCGCGCTGGACGAGGCGTTTGCCGCGCTGCATGAAGCCGGTGCGACCGAACTGGTGCTCGACCTGCGCTACAACGGCGGCGGGCTCGTGGACGTCGCGGTGCACCTGGCGAGCCTGATTGGCGGCGTCCCGACAGCCGGCCAGGTGATGGCCACCTTCGTGCACAACAGCAAGAACACCGCGTTCAACAAGACGCTGCGCTTCGAGACGCTCGACGCGCCCGGGCTCAACCTCTCGCGGCTGGTGGTCATCGCGACGCGGTCCTCCGCGTCGGCCAGCGAGCTTGTCGTCAACGGCCTTCGTCCGTACATGCCGGTGGCGCTCATCGGTGACACCACCTACGGCAAGCCCGTGGGCCAGTACGGGCTGACGTTCTGCGACAAGGTGCTGGCGCCCGTGTCGTTCTCGCTGAAGAACGCGAACGGCGAGGGCGATTATTTCAGCGGACTGCCGCCGACGTGCGCGGCGCCCGACGACATTGCGTACGACCTGGGCGATCCCCGGGAAGGATCGTTCGCCGAAGCACTGACCTACATTCGCACGGGCGCGTGCAGTTCGCGGGCCGCCGGCGCCAGCCGCGCCTTGCGCGCGCTCGACACGGGCCCCCGGCTCGAGGGATGGCGGTCGCTCGTCAACGCCTGGTAGTGCGCCGCCGCGGAAAATGATCGGGTCTATTTTTCGTGGACGAGCGCGTCCCCTCGCCCGGAAAAATAGACCCGATCTATTTTTCGCGGCCGGCCTGCTATAGTCCCGGCATGCGCCGACTCGTCCCGTTTCTCGCCGTCCTCGTTCTCGTCTTCTCCAACGTCGCCAACGCGCAGGTCTATCCGGCCGCGAAGTCCGGCGGCAACTACATGCAGAACTATTTCCTGCCGCCGGCGGCGAGCAGCACGCCGTGGTGGCCGACGTGGTCGCCCGACGGCCAGTGGCTGGCGTTTGCCATGGACGGCGCCCTCTGGCGGATGCGCGTCAGCAACGGCAAGGCCGACGGCGTCGCTGAAGAACTCCTGCGCGAGTCGACGTATCTCTCCTCGCCTGAGTGGTCGCCCGACGGCCGCTACCTGGCCTACACCGCCGACGATGACGGCGAGGAGCATCAACATCAGGATACTGAACCTCTCGACGGGCGAGACGAAGGCGGTGACGACCGGCGCGCACGTCAACGTGGAGCCGGCGTGGTCGCCCGACAGCAAGCGCCTGGCGTATGTATCCACCGCGCCCAACGGGTACTTCAACATTGTCGTGCTCGGCAATCGACAACGGCATGCCGGGCGCCACGATGCAGGTGACCACCGACCACACGTTCGGCCGCGACCGCCTCTATTTCGGCGACACCGACGTGCACCTGTCGCCGTCGTGGTCGCCGAACGGCCAGGAGCTGCTCATCCTGTCCAACCGCGGCATCCCGCTCGGCTCGGGCGGCGTGTGGCGCATCCCGGTGGCGGCGGACGTGATGAACAGCGGCAAGGCCGTGCTGATCCACAAGGAGGAGACGCTGTTCCGCACGCGCCCGCAGTGGTCTCCCGACGGCAAGCGCTTCGTCTACGCGTCGCACCTCGGCGGACAGTTCGTGAACCTCTTCGTGCTGCCGGCCACCGGCGGCGAGCCGTACAAGCTGACCTTCGGCGAATACGACAGCTTCCTCCCGCGCTGGTCGCCGGATGGCGAGTGGATCGCGTACGTGTCGAACGAACAGGGCCTGCCGCAATTGAAGATCCTCAAGTCGTGGGGCGGCGAGGCGCGCGTCGTGACGCATCACGCAGAAGAAGTGGAAGACGCCCATGGGCCGGCTCGACGTGCGGATTGTCGATGCCGCCACCGGCAGGGAGACCGAGGCGCGCGTCTACCAAAAGGCGTCGGACGGCAAGCCGTACACGCCGGCCGACTCGTACGAGCGGTTCGGGCCCCTCAATCGTCACCTGTTCCACACGCCAGGGCACTACACGACCGCCGCGCCGGCGGGCACCGTTCACCATCGAGGCGGTGAAGGGCTTCGAGTACGCCGTCACGCGTCAGACGGTGGACGTGAAGCCGGGCGCCACGGCGACCGTGACCGTCACCCTCAAGCGGATGGTCAACCTGAAGGCCAAGGGCTGGTACTCCGGCAGCAACCACAACCACATGAACTACGCCGGCAACCTGCACAACACACCTGAGAACATGTTCATGATGAACGCCGCGGAAGACGCGGACATGATCAGCGAGCAGATCGCGAACAAGGACAACCGCGTCCTGGACTACCAGATCTACACGCCGGGGCAGGCGCAGTACCCGCTGTCGACGAAGGACCGCGTGATGCACGTCGGCCAGGAGTACCGGCCGCCGTTCTACGGGCACATCTCGCTGTTCAACCTCACCGAGCACCTGATCTCCCCGTTCGTCACCGGCTACGAGGGAACCGGCATCGAGAGCCTGTATCCGTCCAATACCGACATCTTCCGCTACGCGAAGGAACAGGGCGGCATCGGCGCCTACGTGCATCCGTACTACGGCGACGCGGACCCGCTGGAGACGGGACTGGGCACGGCCAAGACCTTTCCCGTGGACGTCGCGCTGGGCGCCGTCAGCTATCACGAACTGTGGTCGCAGAGCGCGGGCGACGCCCCGCTCAACGTCTGGTACAAGATCCTCAACACCGGCTTCCGCATTCCCGTGACCGGCGGTGAGGACTCGATCTCGAGCATGCATCGCGTGGAACTGGTCGCCTCGGTGCGCGGGTACTTCAACCTCGGCGTGGGCCAGCTGTCGTGGGCCAACTGGATGAAGGCGCTCCTGGCGGGTCGCGGGTTCGTCTCCAACGGTCCGCTCATCGAGTTCACCGCCAACCAGGGCGTCATGCCCGGACAGGAAATCACGCTGCCGGCGGGCGGCGGCACCGTCACCTTCCACGGGGTCCTGACGTCCAACGCGCCGCTCGAGCGCTTCGAGCTGGTCTCGATGGGGCAGGTCGTCCACGCTGCGCCGCTCTCGGCCGACAAACAGCACGGCACGTTCGACCTGCCGATGAAGATCGAGAAGTCCGGGCTGGTACTCGCTGCGCGCGGTGGGTGCGAACAACACCTTCCCGGTGGAGAACACGCGCCCGCTCGCCGTGTCGAACCCGATCTACGTGATCGTCGGCGGCCAGGTGATTCGCGACCGCGCATCGGCCGAGTACTTCGTGAAGTGGGTGGACGTCGTCACCAGGATGGCGTCGGAACATCCCGGCTGGCGAAGCGACAAGGAGAAGACGCACGTCCTCGACCAGTTCAAGGAGGCGCGCGACATCTACGTGAAGCGCGCGGCGGAGGCGGCGCCCCGCTGACCGCGCGTGCCGGAACTACCAGACATCGAGCTGTACCTGCACGCGCTGCGGCCCCGGATCGTCGGCGGGCGGCTCGAGCGAGCACGGCTGGCGAGCCCCTTCCTCGTTCGATCGGTGGACCCGCCGATCGCCGAGGCGGAGGGCCGGGCCGTGTGCGGCCTGAGGCGCCTGGGCAAGCGGGTCGTCTGGGAGATGGAGGGAGGGCTGTTCCTCGTCTTCCATCTCATGATCGCGGGCCGCTTCCAGTTCAGGCCGGCGGGCGCCAAGCTGCCGGGAAAGCTGGGCCTGGCCGCGTTTGAGTTTCCCGCCGGCACGGTGGTGCTGACCGAGGCCGGCTCGTCGCGTCAGGCGTCGCTCCACGTCGTGCGGGGCGAAGCGGCGCTGGCGGAACACGACCCCGGCGGTCTCGACGTCCTGTCGTCATCACCTGCCGAGTTTTCGATGGCGCTGACGTCGCAAGAACCACACCCTCAAGCGATCGCTCACCGATCCGCATCTCTTCAGCGGCATCGGCAACGCCTATTCCGACGAGATCCTGCTGGCCGCGAAGCTGTCGCCGCTGCAACTGACCTCGAGGCTTTCGGAGGAGGAGATTGGGCGACTGCACGCCGCCGCGCGCGAGACGCTCGTCCGGTGGCGCGACGCGCTGATCGCGGAATGCGGCGACGGTTTTCCCCGTGAAAGTGACGGCCTTTCGCGACGGCATGGCCGCCCACGGCCGCTTCGGCAAGCCTTGCCCGGCCTGCGGCACGCCGATCCAGCGCATCCGCTACGCAGCCAACGAAGCCAACTACTGCCCGACCTGCCAGACCGGCGGCAAGCTCCTGGCCGACCGCGCGCTCTCGCGCCTGCTGAAGGACGACTGGCCACGATCGCTCGACGCGTTGGAGCGATACAAGGCGGACCGCCGGACTTGAAGGTTCGGCGCCGCAGGGACTTGGCCCTCGACTACCCCTCAGCCTCGACGAACTCGCGCTCGCGGCCCGCGTCCGGAGCGGGCGCCGCGGCGGGATCGATCTCGCGCTCGTGCGCGAGGCAGTCGGCCAGGTATTCGTGCGCGGCGGCGTCGGGCCTGGAGAGCAGCGCCTCGAGCGGCGTGCGGGCGCGCATGTCGGTGTCGCGCACCTGCAGCGTCGGAAACGAGCCGTCCTCGTGCTGGCGGACGTAGCGGTGCCAGAAGTCGAGATGCCAGCGAGTGAACTGCCGCACGCGCTCCAGGCCGTGCGCGTCGTCGCCCCAGTGCTCGCGCGCGAGCGTGACGTAGCGACGATAGATCGCGACGCGATCCTCGCCCGTGAGATCACGATAGCCTTCGGTGGCCTCGCGGAAGATCCAAGGTTTGATTAGCGCGCCGCGCGCCGTCATCACGCCCGCGCATCCGGAGCGTGCCAGCGCCTCCGCGATGTCCTGCGGAAAGAGCAGGTCGCCGTTGCCGATCACGGGCACCGGCACGGCGGCCACGACCTGACCGATGGCGTCCCAGTCCGCGGCGAAGCGATACCGGGCGTTGCGCGTGCGCCCGTGCACGAAGAGCGCGTCGGCGCCACCGTCCACCGCGGCCTTCGCCTGATCGATGATATTGCGCGATTCCTCGTTCCAGCCCAGCCGGAGCTTCACCGTCACGGGCGCCTTCGTGACGGCCTTCTTCATCGCCTCGACGATCCTCCGGATGCGGGCGGGCTGGCGTCCCAGCGCGGCGCCGAGGCCCTTGTGCGTGAAGTGATCGATCGGGCATCCGCAGTTGAGGTCCACGAGATCGGCGCTGCGCGATTCGACGAGCGCCGCCGCCCAGCCGACCTCCTCGGGATTGGTGCCGGCCAACTGCACGCCGAAGAACGGCTCGCCCTCGAACCGTCGAATCAGCGCGAATTCGCCCATGCGCTTCTGCTTCAGTCTTCGGGCGACGGTCATCTCGCTCATCGTGACCCGCGCGCCGAGTTCTACGCAGAGGCGGCGGTAGGGCAGGTTGGACCCCTTGGTCATGGGCGCCATCACCACCGCCCCGGTCAGCACGTCTCGAAGGTTCATGTGCGACCATCGTAGCGCGTGCTAGCCTGAGGGCATGCATCGCCGCGCGCCGCTCGCCGCCCTGTTGGCCCTCTGGCTCCTGGTGCCGTCCGTGTCGGCGCAGGCGCCGCAGAAGCATTTCCTCTGGTCCGTCACCGATGCCAAAGGGGCCGTCGTCTACCTCCTGGGATCGCTTCACGTGCTCACGCCGGGCTTCTATCCGTTGAGCCCGGACATCGAGAAGGCGTTCGAGGCTTCGAAGGTGCTCGTCGAAGAGGTGGATCTCGACGAGATGAACAACCCCGCGGCGCTCCTGCCGATCATGGGGAAGGCGATGTTCACCGACGGCCGGACGCTGGACCAGGTGGTGTCCACGGCGACGTATGCCGAGGTGACCAAGCGCGCCGAGAAGGCCGGCATTCCGATGCCCGCCATGCAGCGCATGAAGCCATGGATGGCGGCGGTGGCGCTGACCGTCCCCCTGCTCCAGGCCGCCGGTTTCGACACGAACCTTGGCGTCGACAAGCATTTCTTCGACAAAGCCAAGGCCGCGGGCCTCGAGCGCCGCGGCCTCGAGACCGTCACATACCAGCTCGATCGCTTCGACCAGCTCTCACCCGCGCTTCAGGAAGAGGTGCTGGTGTCGACGATGGCCGAGCTCGACACCCAGGTGGCCAACGTCACCGAGGTCGCCACCGCGTGGGCGTCCGGCAACACGGGTACGATTGAGCGACTGCTTTTGACCTCGATGCTCGAGTCGCCGGAGCTCTACCAGCGGCTTCTCGTCGAGCGGAACCAGAACTGGCTCTCGCATATCGACACGTGCCTGCAGCAAGACGCCAGGTGCTTCGTCGTCGTTGGCGCGGCGCATCTCGTGGGTCCGCACGGGGTCCCGGCCCTGCTCCAGAAGAAAGGCTACAAGGTCGAGCAGAAGTAGGTGTCCGCCTGCGCGGCCGGAGGCCGCTTCGGCGAGACTTCGTCGTAGCTCACCTTGGGAAGACGTGCGGGCGAAGGCGGGCGGCTCAGGCCGGGCGCTTGAATGATTTCCGGACGCGTTCGATGTCCCCGCGGACGCCGCAGTCGTGGAGATGGTCGTTCACCAGGCCCATGGCCTGCATGAACGCGTAGATTGTCGTCGGGCCCACGAACGTCCAGCCACGTTGCTTCAGGTCCTTCGACAGCGCCGTTGACCGTGGCGTCGTCGGCATCTTCACGAGCGCTTCTCGTGTCACCCGCGTCGGCCGTTCGGCCGGCGGGGGTTCCCATGACCAGAAGTAGGCCGCGAGCGAGCCGCGCTCCTCGATGAGGTCCAGCGCCCGGGCCGCGTTGTTGATGGCGGATTCGATCTTGCCCCTGTGCCGGACGATGCCCTCGTCCGAGAGCAGGCGCTGGACGTCCCTGGCCGTGAAGCGCGCCACGCGCTCGGGATCGAACTGCGCGAAGGCCTTCCGGAAGTTCTCGCGCTTGCGCAGGATCGTGATCCAGCTCAGCCCCGCCTGGAACCCCTCGAGGCACACCTTCTCGAACAAGCGGCGGTCGTCGACGACGGGCCGGCCCCATTCCTCGTCGTGATAGCGGAGGTAAAGGGGATCCTCCCCGGGCCACCAGCACCGCTTCACTTGCGCGTGCGCCCCTTCTTCGGCGCCGCCTTGGCCGCGTCGTCGGCGAGCAGCGCCGCCCTGGCCACCTTGAACTGCTGCAGGACCTCTGGGGCCACCGTGGGAAACTGCGGATTGATCGATTCCAGCGTGTCGACGATCGCGGCCGCCACGGCCAGCCGCGTGAACCACTTCCGGTCGGCCGGGATCACATACCACGGCGCCCACGGGGTGGAGGTGTGGCGGATCACGTCTTCATAGGCCCGCATGTAGTCGTCGTACAGCTCGCGTTCATGGACGTCTCCGATGGCGAACTTCCAGTTCTTCTCGGGCTCTTCGAGCCGCTCGAGGAACCGTTTCTTCTGCTCGTCTTTCGAGACGTACAGGAAGAATTTCCGCACGACGACGCCCTGGCGCGAGAGGTAGCGCTCGAACGCGTTGATGTCCTCGAAGCGCTCCTTCCAGATGTCCTTGGTCACGAGTGCCTCGGGCAGCTGCTGCCTGGCGAGGATCTCCGGGTGGACGCGGACGACCAGCGCCTCCTCGTAGTAGGAGCGGTTGAAGATGCCGAAGTGTCCGCGCCGCGGCAGCACGCGTGACGTGCGCCAGAGAAAATCGTGATCGAGTTCCTCGGACGAGGGCGCCTTGAACGAGTGGACCTCGCAGCCCTGCGGGTTGACGCCCGACATGACGTGCTTGATCGTGCTGTCCTTGCCCGCGGCGTCCATGGCCTGGAACACGAAGAGCGCCGAGTAGCGGTCCTGCGCGTAGAGCCGCTCCTGCAGCTCCGCCATCCGCGCGATCCCCTGCTCGAGCAGCCCCTTGGCCTGGTCCTTGATCTTGAGGCCCGCGCTGTCCGATGGGTCCACGTCCTCCATGCGGAACTTGCTGCCGTCCGTCACGCGATAGCGCGCCCCCAGTTCAGAGGTAGTGCGTTTGGCCATGCGGGGATGGTAGCAGACAGTTCAAAGTTCCAAGTTCAAAGTTCAAAAATCTCAAACTCACAATTCCGAGGCGCGTGGCTGCGCGCGGGCGACGAGGACCGCGGCGTAGACGAGGGCCGCGATCATGATGACGATGCCGAGCCGGAACACCCAGAGGCCGATCGCGCGATCGAGGTGGATCCAGTTGAGCTGCGTGAGCAGGAATTCCCAGTCGTGGCCTTCGACTTCGGCGCCCGTCCTTCCGCCGATTAGCGTGAGGCGCAGCGAGCGGGCGTCGGCGATGTAAGGCGCGACGTCCACGAGGTTCTGCCCGAACCACCAGGCGCAGACGGCGGCGCCGAACCCGTCGCGCTGCCGCAGGAATGCGATGGCCAGGATGAGCGGCACCAGGCACTGGAAGAGACTCCCGCCCAGCACCGTCATGAAGCGGCCGAGCGGCGAGAAGATCACGTGTCCCGCCTCGTGAAACACGAGATCGGGAAGGTGGAGGAACGAGTCCATGACGCTCGCGTTGACGCCCGCACGGACGAAGCCCCAGCTGAGCCACGCCAACACGACGAGGGCCAGCATCCTGCCCACCCGCGTGACCCCGGCCAGCGCCTCGTCTTCGAGTCCGGCCATCTACTTGTGCGGCGCCGGCGCCAGGATCGCCAGCACGATTAGCTTTCCAGCGCTCGTGTTGCGAATGCCGTGGGCTACGCCCTCCGGCGCCACCAGCACGTCCCCGGCGCGCATCGGCAGGTCGCGCCCCTCGAGCAGGAAGAGGCCTTCTCCCTCGAGCACGTGGTAGACCTTGTCCTGCCCGGCATGCGCGTGGAGCGCGTGCTCCTGCCCCGGCTCGAAGGCGTTGAGCCCGAGCAGCAATCGCGGCGACTCGAAGATCGTGGCCTTGCCCATCTTCTGGGCCGAGAACACGGCGTGGTCCGTGGGGCGAATGACGGACGGATGCGTCATGGTTTTTGCGCGCGCATGTTGAGGCGCCAGTAGTCGAGCGTGAAGGGCGTGGCTTCCGCGGCGGCGAGGGCCGTCACGCGATCGATGAACTCCTGCCTGAGGCCCGCGTCGGGGAGCCGCAACAGGTGCTGGTGATAGATCACCGTCGTCACGAATTCCCGGTAATCCTCTTCCGTCGCGAGGACCGTGGGCGCCTCTTCGAGGCTGGTGTCGATCTCGCTGAAGCCGGCGAGGCGGAGGCGATCGGCCGTGTCCTCGGCGGAGGCGAATTCCCAGACGCCCGGCCAGTCGCGAAAGTACGACGCGAAGGCGGGGCCGTGCATCACCTGTTCGGCGAGCGCACGCGCGTGCGCCAGGTTCGGGCCGCCACCGCACTGCGCCAGCAGCCGGCCGCGCGGCCGCAGCGCCGTGAAGATGTTGTTGAACAGCGACTGGTGATCGGACACCCAATGGAACGTGGCCGTGCTGAACACCAGGTCGGCCCATCCCGCGAACGGCATCGCCGGGAGCGAAACCTGCGCGAACGACACCCGATCGCCGAACAGAGGGCGGAGGTTGGCGCGCGCCGTCATCAGCATGTTCCACGATCGATCGATGGCGACGCCCCGCCCGCGTGGCAGGCGCTCCATCAACTCGGCGGTCAGCCGGCCGCTACCGCACCCGGCGTCAATCGCGCGCTCGTCGCCGCGGACCTCGAGCCTCGTCAACACCTTCCGGCCCCAGCCCGTCTGCGGCCCCGACACCTTGTGGTACGACGTGGCATTCCACTCGGTCATGCGGGCTAGTGTAGCCTCTGGCCGGCCGTTCGGTGCGGCGCTACTTCAGTAGTCCCACGACCTGAACCCGATCATGCCCCAGGCGTACAAGTAGCCGGACACCACGAGCGCCGCGAACGAGACGAGCAGCGCGTAGGCGCCCAGCCATCGCCGCACATCCCGGCGCCACGCGTCGATCGTGACGCCGAGCGAGAGCAGCGCGGCGGCCGGAATCGCAATCGTGCCCGCAAAGTACAAGACGGTCCACGCGTTCGCCGTGCCGAGGCCCGTGCCTGGCGCCTGGCCCACCGCCACCGCGGGCGTCAGCACCGCCAGCGCGCACAACAGGAGCGCCGACTTCAAGGTCCAGAAGCCGGGCGACGGCGTCCATCGTGCCAGGATGACCCACGCGATGCCGACGAGCAACGGCGAGAGGACCACGACCAGGGAGGCGAGGACGGGAACGCGAACGATCTCCACGCGCCATCGCGGCGTGCGCTCGGCGTAGAGGGCCCCGCCGGTCAGCACGAGCGTGCCCCGATCGTCCTGCGTGAACACGCGCGTGGCGTCGACCTCGGTGTCGAGACGGAACAGCGTGTCCGTGACCGGCACCAGCCGCGCCTTCCTTCCGACCACCGGCGTGGCGACCAGCGTGTCGCCTTCCACCGTGACGGTCCGGCCGACCAACAGCCACTCGAGAAACGCGACGGCCTGGTTGCGCGGACTGGCGTCGTGGTAGTAGCCCTCGTAGCGGCGGAGCGTCTCCAGCGGCACCGTCACCCGCGGCTTGGCCGGCGGCTCGACGTCCGCCTTGAGATACCTGATGGCGAGCGACGCGATGCGTCTGAGCGCCTCCTGCGAATAGGAGGCGTTGAGGAGGACGACGTAGCCGACGTCCCGGGCGGGCGAGTAGGCGTAGGTGGAGCTGAAGCCGAGGATGCCGCCGTCATGCCCGAGCAGGGGGAACGGCTCCGCGAAGGTTCCGAAGATCGCCGACCCGTATCCGTTGAGCAATCCCGCCCGCGAGGCGAGCGTCGTGCGCGGATGCTCCATGTTGCTCAGGTACTCCGGATCGACCACGAGCTCCTCGCTGGTCTCCCCCCAGTTGATGAGCAGCTGGACGAACTTCCCCAACTCCGCGGGTGAGGTGTGGAGGTTCCCTGCGGGGCGGAGGTAGATCTGCGAGAACGGGACTGGAGGCCCGCCGCGCGCGTCGTAGCCTCTCGCCAGGCTCGCCTCGTCCGACGCGGTCAGCGTGAAGCTGCTCGTGGTCATGCCGACCGGCTCGAAGATCTTCGTGCGGATCACGTCTTCGAATCTCTCCCCGGTGGCCTGCTCCAGGACGTAACCGGCCACGCCGTAGCCCGGATTCGAGTACGACATCCGCGTGCCCGGCCGCCAGCGGACCCGGCGCGATCGCGGATTGACGTGCAAGACCTCCTCGAGCGGCAGGTCGGCGGGATCGACGAGGTTGTAGGCCTCGTTGAAATGCATGTCGTCGAAGCCCGCCGTGTGCTGCAGCAGGTGGATGATCCGGACCGGGTCGGTGTCGTCCCACGGGTTGTCGATCTCGACGAGCGGCGCGACCTGGGACACGGGCGCATCGAGGTCCAGGTCGCCGTCCTCCGCCAGTTGGACGAAGGCCATCGCCACGAACGTCTTGCTGATCGACCCGGCGCGAAAGTGCGTGTCGGCCGTCACCGGCGTGCGCCGGTCGCGATCGGCAAACCCGACGCCGCCCGCCCACTCGACGCCCGACTGGCGGACCAGGGCGACGCCCGCCCCCGGCACGCCGGTCTCGTCGAGGACGCGCTGCGCGGCCGCGCGAAACTCCGCGACCGAACGCGGGGAAGGATCCTGGTTCGGGGGGGCGGTGGGTACGGAAGGCGCGCAGGCCGTGGCGAGGGAGACCAGCAGGCCTGAGGCGAGAAGCCGTCGCATGCGCGGAGTGTAATCCCGCCTTCGTCGGCCACCAAACTCACGCCGACTTCGGCGCGGCTGATATCCTGTTGTGACCAATGGCTGACACGCCGCGACCCCTGCCCAGGACCGGAGCCGACATCGGCTCGCACGCGCTTGAAGTGGAATTCGATCACGAGCGGATCATCCGGCACCGCAACAAGCTGCACTACCGGTTCAACCACTGGCCGATCTGGATCTTCGTGTTCTTCATCGCGCCGGGACCGCTCACGTTCGACCTGTTCGAGCGCGGGTTCGACAGCCGCCTGCTGACGTGGCTTGGCGTGGTCTTGCTCGGCACCGGGATCGCGGGCCTGCGCGGCCGG
Source organism: uncultured Acidobacteriota bacterium (assembly GCA_963839865.1). GTDB lineage: Bacteria > Acidobacteriota > Vicinamibacteria > Vicinamibacterales > UBA2999 > 12-FULL-67-14b. The sequence continues at coordinate 1,282,716 of CAWIWS010000021.1, read as the reverse complement.
CTGCCGGGCTGCGAACCGGCGCCGTACATCATTCGCTTCACCGAGGACCGGCCAAACCCCCTCTATCGCCGCGTCTGTTACACGACGGCGTGGGGCGAGGTGGTGGCGTTTGCCGTGCTGAACGCGGCGGGCCTCGCCGTGGCGATTGCGACGGGTGAGTGGCGCCTCAAGCAGATGTACCAGCATTTCTATTTCCCGATTGCCGGGTCGATGTGGCTCCTCGGGGCGCTCGGCCAGTTGCCGCGCGTGAAGGCCTCCACCGCGGGTGAAGGCCACGAGCGCCGCTACTTCTACGGATCGGTCTGGGCGGTCACGATCGCGCAGCCGGTCCTGTGGTTCCTGTGGAAGGCGATGCCGCGCAGCACCGCCTCCGACGCCATCAAGCTCGCGGTGTTTCTCGGCATCCTCGCGTACGTGGGCAACATGGCCCGGCTGGGCCTGCTGCCGCGCACCAAGCCGATCGTGCCAGGCGAGTACGCGGTGTCCGACTAGGGCGCTCCCATGATTCGTCAGCTGCGCGGCAGCCTGGTCCTCAAGACCGCGGTCCTCTTCGCGGTGGCGGCCCTGGTGCCGTTCGTGCTCGCGGCCACCTTCCTGGTGCGCAGCGCCCGCAACGCGCTGTACGACGAGGTCGTGCGGGGCCTGGATGCGCGCGTGGAGTTGATGCGCGACGCTCTCGACGCCCGCCTCGCCTCCCTGCGCGGCAACGCCGTCGCGTGGGCCGGGCTCGAGGTGATGACGGACCTGCTCGCCGACGACCTCGACAAGCGCATCACCGTGGTCCTCGAAGGCCTCAAGCGCGATTACGCGCTCGACGGAGACCTGCACGTGCTCGCGGCCGACGGCCGCGTCATAGCCTCGAGCGCCGAGACCGCGATCGGCCGGACCATCGGCGACCCGACGCTCGTCGGCCTGCCGCGCGGTGACGTCCGCGCCCGTGCCGCGGCGCCATCGCCAATCGACGGCCTGCTCACCGCAGGGTTCGCCGTGCCGATCACGTCGCGGGCCGTCGGCGACAAGGTGATCGGCACCCTTCTCCTCGAATACCACCTGCGGGATCTCCAGCACTCGGTCTTGTCCGGCACCGTGCCGATCGCCGCGATCGTCGATGGCGGCCGCGTCGTGTCCGCCACCGACCGCTGGGTCCCCGAGCTCACGCAGGTGCCCGCGGGCCGTCACGAGTTCGGGCCCTTCATCGTGGCCTCGGCCACCGAGCGGGGCGTGGGCGCGTTCGCGGGCTTTGGCTGGACCGTCTTCGGCGCCGCCGAGCGCGACGTGGTGCTGGCGCGGGTGATTCGCGTCGAGCGCATCAGCCTCGCCGTGGGTCTCGCCGGCGTCGTGTTGCTCGTGGTCCTCGTCGCGGCTGCCGCGACGCGCGGCGTCCGTCCGCTGCTCGCCGTGTCACACGCCGCCGATCGGATCAGCCAGACGATGGACCTCTCGCACAAGGTGCCCGCGGATCGCGTGGACGAGATCGGCCAGATGGGCCGCGCCTTCAACCGGATGGTCGACGAGGTCAACCGCCACGTGGACATGCTGCTGCAGGCCAACGTCGAAATGCTGGAGGTGCTCGGCAGCGCGATCGCCAAGCGCGACAGCGACACCAGCGCGCACAACTACCGCGTGACGCTGCTCGCCCTCGCGCTCGCCGAGGACGCCGGCCTCGATCGCCCGGCGCTGCAGGCGCTCGTCAAGGGCTCGTTTCTCCACGACGTGGGCAAAATCGGCACGAGCGACACGATCCTGCTGAAGCCGGGCCGCCTCGATCCGGCGGAGTTCGAGATCATGAAGCAGCACGTCCTTCACGGGACGGACATCGTCGGCGGGTACGGTTGGCTGCACGACGCGCTCGACGTCGTGCGGTGGCATCACGAGAAGGTCAACGGCACCGGCTATCCCGACGGGCTCGTGGGCCACGCGATTCCGATCAACGCGCGGATCTTCGCGCTGGCCGACGTGTTCGACGCCCTGACCTCGGCCCGGCCCTACAAGAAGGCGCTGCCCTTCGAGGAGGCGCTGGCGCTCATGGCCCGGGATCGCGGACAGCACTTCGATCCCGAATTGTTCGATCGGTTCGAGCGGCTCGCGCCGGACCTGTACCGGAGGATTTGCCAGGCGGATGTCGCGGAACTCGCGCGCACGCTGCGCATCCGGATGCGCGCCTACCTGTTCGGCAGCTCCGAGGCTACGCCCCCGGAATCACCAGCAGGATCGTGAAGTCCGGCCCGACCTGGTCGCGCCGGACGTAGCCCACGGCGCCATCGACCTGCCGCACGAACGCCTTCACCGCGTCCTCCGACTCGAGGACCACGGGAGGGTTCACGCCCTTGAAGTGCTGCTCGTTCCAGTACGCGACCAGCTCGCGCCGCTCCCGGCGAAGGACCACGCGGCTGAAGGTCTGCCGCGCGGCGTGATCCGGAGGCAGGTTCACGGGGACGATGCGGGAGCCGTCCTTCCAGAACAACCGTTCCTTCAGGAACAGGCGCGCCGCCGTCCGTTCCGACACCGCCTCTCCCGGCGCCTTGTGCGCGATGAGCGCGATGTCCGGCGCCGGCGCGGGTTGCAGCCACGCGCGCAGCAGCGTCATGAGGAGGGCCGGCATCGCGACGTTCATGACCTGTCCCCGGGGGTCATTAGAACAGCACACCGAAGCTGGTGAGGAGCCGGTTGCCCGTCGAGGTCTCGGTCGGGAGGAACCGTCCCGAGCGCTTCTGGACCTCGAGCTTGAGGGACATGGCCGGCAGCGGGCGGAAGAGCAGGCCCGCGCTCGTGGCCGTGTAGGTGGTGTCCTCGCGGCTGTGCCCCCATTCCTGGCGCGCGACGACGAAGACGCGATCGGTCATCGCGACGAGGCCTTGCAGGTACGCGGCGTACTCGGTGCGTGACGTGCCGTCTTCCGATCGCACGCGGCCGGCCGTGGTCTCGCCGCGGACTTCCAGGCGGCGCGCCCTTGCGAGGAGGTCGGCTCCGGAAAACGTGACGACGTCGCGTGTGTCGCGTTCGGTGTAGTGCACGAGGGGGACGCCGATCTCGATGGGGCCCTGCCGGACCCGCACGCGTCCCCCGAGCAGGCGTTCGGTGTGGCGATCGCCGGTGCTGTTGTCGAGGGCCTCGTTGTGCTGGACGAAGACGTTGTAGTCCACGTCGCGCGCGGCCGCGGCCCACGTGCCGAAGGCCTGCACGCCCGTCGTGAACGCGGGGAACGTCGCGTAACTGGCCACCGGCCGCGAGACGGTCCATGTGAGCGGATCGGGGTGGATCTCATTCCACGTGCCGACGGGCGTCAGGAACTTGCCCACCCGGACTTTGAAGGCATCGGCGTGGAGATAGTCGACGTAGAACCGCTCGAGGTCGGCGTTGTTGTGGAAGGCGACCCCGCTGGAGTCGATCGTCAGGAACTGCGTCTCTTCCGCTTCGACAAAAAAGCGCGCCCGGGACCCGATGTCGCCGAACACGAAGAGGCTCAGGTCGTCGAAGGTCCACGCGGCTTGCGCGTCGGTGGGGTTTTCGAACTCGGTGGTCGCGTACCCCCCGAGGCGCACGCCCGACGATCCGAGCGGCAGGCCGGCGCCGAGCGTGTACCCGCCGCGATCCTCAGGCGCCGGCGCCTGGGCGGCAGCCGAGGATGCGAACGCGCAGACCATCCACGCCGCAGCGACGGCGGCGCGGGCCCGTGTCCGCCGCGTCGCCCGATTCAGGTCCACGGCAGTTCGACCGCTCCCCGCTCCTGGCGCTCGGCCAGGTCGGGAAGTCCCGAGACGAGCCGCAGCACGTCATCGGGGAGATCGCGCGGCGCGAAGGTGGCCGAATCGACGCATGCCACGCGCACGGATCCCTCGGCCATCAGCACGCCGGAGTTGTCGTCACGGATCTCGAATGCATGATGCAAACGGCGGGGATTCTCCACCGTGGTGCTGATGCCCACGCGCACGATCTGGCCCGCGCGCGCCGGAGACCGGAAGCGCGCCTGCACTTCGACCCGGGGCATGCCGAAGTGGTGTGAATCGAGGAGCGACTGGCGCGAGCGGCCCAGGGACGCGAAGAGTTCCTCTTCCGCGTCCTCGAACCACCGGAGGAAGTTCGGGAACCAGACCACGCCGGCCGCGTCCGTGTCGGACCAGTGGACCTTCTTGCGAATCTGGAAGAAGCTCGGCACAAAGGTCAGTATAAGGCGCGAGACCGACTAGGCTATAGCTGATGGAAGGCTACGAAGGGTGGGACGACTACGCGCCGTTCTACGACTGGGAGAACGCGCAGACGGTCGGCCGGCGAGACGTCGCGTTCTGGCGGCGGCTCGCCACGGCGGCGACCGGGCCGGCGCTCGAACTCGGGTGCGGCACGGGCCGCATCGCCCTGCCGCCGCCAGGGGCGGGGCCACCATCGTCGGGATCGATCGGTCGGAGGCCATGCTCGCCCGCGCGCGGAAGCGCGTGCGGCGCTCGAAGTTCGGTTCGCAGGTGCACTTGATCCGCGGGGACATCCGGCACCTGCCGTTTCCGGACCGCACGTTCCCGCTCGTGATGGCGCCCTACGGCATCCTGCAGTCCCTGCTGGTCGAGCGCGACCTGACGCGCACGCTGGACGCCGTGGCGCGGGTGCTGTCGAAGGGCGGCCTGTTCGGCCTGGAGCTGGTGGCCGACCTCCCGGCCTGGAGCGAGTATACGAAGCGGGTCAGCCTGCGCGGCCGCGCGGGGTGTCGGGCAAGCCCATCACCCTGATCGAGTCGGTCCGGCAGGATCGCGCCAGGCACATCACGCGGTTCGACCAGGAGTTCGTCGAAGGACGGGGGCAGGCCGCCGTGCGGCGCCGGTTCAGCCTGGCGTTCCGCACCGTGTCGGTGCCGCAGATGGTCAAGCGGCTCGAAAAAGCGGGTCTCGAGGTGTCGGCCCTGCTGGGCGACTACCAGGGCGGCCCCTGGGACATGCGCGCCGAAGTCTGGATCATCCTGGCCCGGCGGAGGTAAACTAGCCGTTTCCACGGGGTCGTCGGGCAAGCCTAAAGGCTTGCCCCCACAAGGTTTAGGAGCTTCCCATGTCCGGCCATTCCAAGTGGCACACAATCAAGCACAAGAAGGGCGCCGCCGACGCCAAGCGCGGCAAGATTTTCACGCGCCTGATCAAGGAACTGACGGTGGCGGCCCGCAACGGCGGCGGCGATCCCGGCATGAACCCGCGCCTGCGGACGATCATCGCCGACGGCGAAGGAAGTCAACATGCCCGCCGACAACATCAAGAAGGCGATCATGCGCGGCACGGGCGAGCTGCCCGGCATCATGTACGAAGAGATCACCTACGAGGCTTACGGCCCCGGCGGCTCGGCGCTCATCATCGAGACGCTGACCGACAACAAGAACCGCACGGTCGGCGAGCTCCGCCACATGCTCGAGAAGCACGGCGGCAACCTCGGTTCCACCAACTCGGTGGCCTGGATGTTCACGAAGAAGGGCCAGATCGTCGTCGACAAGACCAAGGCCGACGAGGAGAAGCTCCTGAGCGTGGCCCTCGAGGCCGGCGCCGACGACATGCAGGACGACGGGGACAGCTGGGAAGTGCTGAGCGAGCCGGCCGCGTTCGAAGCCGTGCGGGACGCGGTGAAGGGCCTCGGCATCGAGCCCGACAGCGCGCAGGTGGCGATGCTCCCGGAGAACTACGTGACGCTCACCGGCAAGGACGCCAACACGATGATCCGGCTGATGGACGCGCTCGACGACCACGAAGACGTCAAGCAGGTGTGGTCGAACTTCGACATCGAGGAGAAGGAGATCGAGGCCTCGCTGGCGTGAGAGTGTTCGGCATCGACCCCGGCTCCGAGCGCACGGGCTATGGCTGCGTGGACAGCGACGGCCGGCGGCATCGGCTGGTGCTGTGCGGCGCGGTGCGCGCCGGGGCCGGCGCCACGTTTCCCGATCGGCTCTCCATCATCTACCGCTCACTGTCGGCGCTCATCGCCGAGCATCGGCCCGAGTGCGTCGCCATCGAAAACGTCTTTCATTCCGTGAACGCGCGCAGCGCGCTGAAGCTGGGCCATGCCCGCGGCGTCGCCATGCTGGCCGCCGTTGAAGCGGGCCTCGCGGTGTTCGAATACACGCCGACCGAAGTGAAGCGCGCGATCGTGGGGTACGGGCGGGCGGAAAAGCCCCAGGTGGGGCAGATGGTGAAGCTGCTGCTGGGGCTCGACAAGGTCCCCGCGCCGCACGACGCCTCGGATGCCCTGGCCGTCGCGATCTGCCACCTGCATCGCTGCGGGACGAAAACAGATCGGGTCTATTTTTCCGGCGAGAAGCTGGCGAAAAATAGACCCGATCTATTTTCGGCCGGCCGGCCCTCGCCGGCCAAGAGCTGGCGGCAATACAAGCCGCCTGCACGGGCGACGCGCTCATGATCGCGCACCTTCGCGGACGCGTGCTCGAGAAGCATCCCAACCGGTTGATCGTCGACGTGGCGGGCGTGGGGTACGACGTGCAGGTGCCGCTCTCGACGTTCTACGTCGCGGGCGAGGCCGGCGCGGAGATCGCGCTGCGCGTTCACACCCACGTGCGCGAGGATCAGATCGCCCTCTACGGATTCGCCACGCCGCTCGAGCTGACCATGTTCGAGAAGCTGATTGCGGTGAGCGGCATCGGCCCTAAGCTGGCGCTTGCCGTGCTGTCGGGCATCGAGCCGCGCGACCTGGTCGGCGCGATCCAGCGCAACGACCTCGCGCGCCTGACCGCCATTCCGGGCGTGGGCAAGAAGACCGCGGAGCGCATCTGCGTGGAGTTGCGCGATCGGCTGCCCAAGTCGGCGGACCTTGCGATCGCGGGCGTGCCCGCCTCGCCGGCCGATGCGCAGCGCGACGACCTCGTCTCGGCATTGGTCAATCTCGGGTACCATCGCCAGAACTTGGACAAGGTGCTGGATAAGGTGGTGGGCGCCGCGCCGGACGCCCGCTTCGAGGACCTCCTCCGCGTCGCGCTGAAAGAGCTGTCCGCCCGATGACCGACCCGCGATTGCTGACCCCGTCGCGGGTGGACGATGACGCGCAGGACGAAGCCGGCCTGCGGCCGCGTCGGCTGGACGAGTACATCGGCCAGGACCGCGTGCGCGAGAACCTGCACGTCTCGATCACGGCCGCCGCCCAGCGCGGCGAGGCCCTCGATCACGTCCTGCTCTACGGCCCGCCGGGCCTCGGCAAGACCACGCTCGCCTACGTGATCGCGAACGAACTGGGCGTGCCGATCCGGACGACGGCCGGGCCCGTGATCGAGAAGCCGGGCGACCTGGCGGGGATCCTCTCGAACCTGCAGCCGAAGGAAGTCCTGTTCATCGACGAGATCCACCGCATGTCGCCGGCGATCGAGGAGATCCTGTACCCGGCGATGGAGGACTTCGAGCTCGACATCGTGATCGGCCAGGGGCCGGGCGCGCGATCGGTGAAGGTGCCGGTGGAGCCGTTCACGCTCGTGGGCGCCACCACGCGGGCGGGCCTCCTGACCTCGCCGCTGCGCGCGCGCTTCGGCATCGTCCACCGGCTGGACTTCTACGCGCCGCGCGACATCGAGGAGATCGTCCGTCGATCCGCGCGCATCCTGCAGGTACCGATGGACGATGACGCCGCCGTGGAGATCGCGAGCCGCTCGCGCGGCACGCCGCGCATCGTGAACCGCCTCCTGCGGCGCGTCCGCGACTTCGCGCAGGTGCGAGCCAACGGGCACGTGACGGTGGAGGTGGCGCGCGCGGCGATGGTGCTGCTCGACGTGGACCAGTACGGCTTCGACGAGAGCGACCGGCGCTTGATGCTGACCATCATCGACAAGTTCGGCGGCGGTCCAGTGGGGCTGGGAAGCCTGGCGGCGGCGCTCAGCGAAGAAGCGGACGCGATCGAAGACATGTACGAGCCCTACCTGATACAAATCGGATTCCTGGAACGCACGCCGCGCGGCCGCCTGGCGACACCGCGCGCCTATGACTACTTCGGGCGCACCATGCCCGGAAGGGGGCTGTTTTGAACGTCCGCCGAGTGGAAATCAAGAGTCTCGCGACCTACGTGCCGCCGCGATTGCTGACCAATGCCGACCTCGAAAAGATGGTCGACACCACCGACGAATGGATCCTGCAGCGCACGGGGATCCGCCAGCGCCACATCGTCGAGCCCGGCGTGGCCACGAGCGACCTGGCCGCGGAGGCCGCGAAGGAGGCGATCAAGCGCGCGGGCCTCACGCCCGACGACATCGAACTGATCATCGTGGGGACGGTGACGCCGGACATGCTGTTCCCGAGCACCGCGTGCCTCGTGCAGCACAAGATCGGCGCGACCCGCGCGTGGGGCTTCGACCTGTCGGCGGCGTGCTCGGCGTTCACCTACTCGCTGACGGTGGGGAGCCAGCTGGTGGCGGCTGGCCACGTGAAGAACGCGCTCGTCATCGGCGCCGACGTGATGTCGAGCATCATCGACTACACCGATCGCGCGACCTGCGTGCTCTTCGGTGACGGCGCCGGCGCGGTGGTGCTCGCCCCTTCATCCGACGAGAACGTGGGCATCCTCGACTTCGAGCACAAGATCGACGGCAGCGGCGGCGGGGCCCTCTGCATGCCGGCCGGCGGCAGCCTGCACCCGGCGACGCGCGATACCGTGGATCAGCGACTGCACTACGTGAAGCAGGAAGGCCAGACGGTCTTCAAGTTCGCGGTGAAGAACACCGGCGAGGTCTGCGAGAAGTTGCTGAAGCGCAACAACCTCACGGGTGACGACCTTGACCTGTTCGTTTCGCATCAGGCCAACAAGCGCATCATCCTGTCCGCGGCCGAGCGCATCGGCATGCCGATCGAGAAGGTCGTGATCAACATCGACTCGTTCGGCAACACCACCGCCGCGACGATCCCGCTGGCGCTGAACGACGCGGTGACCAGTGGACGCCTGCGAAAAGGTCATCTCGTGCTGCTGACCTCGGTGGGCGCCGGCTTCACCGTGGGCTCGGTCCTGGTCCGCTGGGGAATCTAGGTCTGGCTAAGGTTAAGCTGTATGACACTGGAGGCTGGACGTTCTTTTATGGGACATTCGCCCAATCGATGAATTCAAGAAGTCCTATAAGTTGCTGACAAAATGGACATTACGTGACATGTATCGAAATGGGTCAAATATCAAAGGCTGTGCTAGAAGAAGACATGTCTATTAAGTCGTTTTTACACAATGTTTAACGGCCGATCTCGCTCGTTCGCGTCGGCTGACGGCCCAAGACGCGACATCTCGGAATTGCACGGAATCTGCGGCTGTTTGCATCTCTTGTCTCATAGAGTGCTATACTCGTCCAGTTTTGGCGGGCCATCCAGCTGCGGTTTTGGCTGGAACGTGCCTTGCTATCTGGATACCCGATGTCACTGAACCTCCGTCGCTCCGTCGCGCTGTTCGCGCTCGCGATCTTCGGGTTCGCGGGAACCGTCGCAGCGCAGGACAAGCTCGATCGCGCGCTGCGCGATGGCCGAAAGGCGGGCCAGACCCAACGCGTCATCATCAAGGCCGGCGAGGGCTATGCCGCTTGGGTGCGCTATGCGCTATCCAAGAATGGCAAAGCCATCGACAAGGAATTGCCCAGCGTCAATGGCATGGCCGTTGAACTGACCGCCGCCGAAATGGACGCCATTTGCGGCAGCAGCTGGGTGAGCGGCTGCTCGAGCGATTCCGACATCTCCCCGAGCGCGGTGCGCGACCTTCGCACGAACGTGCTGCGCAGGAGCGCCAAGCCTCGGATCGTCTCCTCGCAGGTTACGACGAGCACGCTGCTCGGCACGCTCGGCCTTGCGTCCAGTGAAGGCGGCGGCGCCGGTGTGACGGTCGCTCTCATCGACTCGGGCATCGCGCCGGTCGAGGCGTTTGCGGGCCGCATCAAGGCGTTCCGCGACTTCACGCAGGGCGGCATCCTCAAGACGGCGCCGTACGACGACTACGGACACGGGACGCACGTGGCCGGCCTCATCGGCGGGATGGAGAGCGGCAACGACGCCCAGTTCCAGGGCGTGGCGACGGGTGTGCAGTTCGTCGGCCTCAAGGTGCTCGACGCCAAGGGCAACGGCAAGACGAGCAACGTGATTGCCGCGATCGAATTCGCGATTGCCAACAAGGACACGATCGGCGTCGACATCATCAACCTGTCGCTCGGTCACCCCATCTTCGAGGCCGCAGCCAAGGACCCGCTGGTCCAGGCCGTGGAAAAGGCCGTCAAGGCGGGGATCATCGTCGTCGCGTCCGCGGGCAACTACGGCACCGACAAGCACGGCGACATCGGCTATGCCGGCATCACGTCGCCGGGCAATGCTCCTTCGGCCATTACGGTGGGCGCCGCCGACCACAAGGGCACGGTGACTCGCGACGACGACCGCGTGGCCCCATACAGCTCCAACGGACCAACCTGGTACGACGGGTTTGCGAAGCCGGATGTCGTGGCGCCGGGGCACATGCTGACGTCGGAGCTGGCGCCCAATTCATCGCTGGCCAGGGCCTATCCCAAGTTCGTCAAGAAGGGCACCAGCGGCAAGCTGTTCCTGCAGCTGTCGGGCACGAGCATGGCGACCGGCGTCGCCACGGGCGTCGTGGCGCGGTTGAAGCAGCAGATGCCGGAGCTGACGGCGAACCTCGCGAAGGGCGTGCTTCAGTACACCGCCATCCCGATGCACGACGATGACGGCAGGCTCTACAGCATCCTTCGGCAGGGCACCGGCGAGATCAATGCCGCGGGCGGTTTGAAGCTCGTGAGCAACATCAACCCGAGCATCACGTCGTTCACGAAGAAGAGCGACAAGTGGGCGACGGTGACGCCGCAGTCGAAGATCGGCACGCAGACCTACGATTGGGCCGGCAACATCGTTTGGGGCGACAACATCGTCTGGGGCGAGTCCGTCTTCTACAACCTGCCGATTTGGGGCCTCAACATCGTCTGGGGCGAGAACATCGTCTGGGGCGAGAACGTCGTTCGCGATGGCAACATCGTGTGGGGCGACGGCGCCGGCGACAACATCGTCTGGGGCGACAACATCGTTTGGGGCGACAACATCGTCTGGGGTGACAACATCGTCTGGGGCGACAACATCGTCTGGGGCGAAAACATTGTCTGGGGCGAGGGACTCCTCAGGCCACTCGATGTCGCCAATGCGACGTTCGACGGTGACAATATCGTGTGGGGCAATCTCGCGGACGGGAACATCGTCTGGGGGAACGCCGCCAACGAGGACAACATCGTGTGGGGCAACGCCGACGACAACATCGTCTGGGGCAACGCGGCCCTGACGCCCGGCGGGGGAGGCCAGTAATGGAGAAGATGCCTTACCAGCCCGACCTGGACCGCCCGGACACGAGCGTGATGACCACCGCCTCGGGGACCACCGTTTCGAGCGATTGGCGACAGCAGATGCCGGTGATCGCGGGCGTCGGCTTCACCCTTCGTGAACTCGTGATCGAGGACGCGGCCTCGCTGCTGGCCATGCTCAGCACCGAAGAAGTGTCGCGGTTCATTTCCCCGCCGCCTACGACAGTGGAAGGCTTTGAGCGCTTCATCCAGTGGACCCACCGTGAGCGCGCGCAGGGCCGTTACGCCTGCTTCGCCGTCGTGCCGCAGGGCCTGACGTCGGCGATCGGCCTCTTCCAGGTGCGGTCGCTCGAGCCGGGCTTTGGATCGGCCGAGTGGGGTTTTGCCCTGGGATCGGCGTTCTGGGGCACCGGCCTCTTCGTGAAGGCGGCCCGGCTGGTCGTGGACTTTGCGATCGACACGTTGGGCGCTCGCCGGATCGAAGCGCGGGCGGCCGTCGTCAACGGCCGCGGCAACGGAGCGCTTCGCAAGCTTGGGGCCCAGCAGGAGGGCATCCTTCGCCGCTCCTTCTTCAAGGACGGCCGGCATCTCGACCAGGCGCTGTGGTCGATCTTGTCGGAAGACTGGCGCGAGGCGAAAGCCGTCTGGGGACCCGAAATCGTGCATTAGCCTCGCGGCTAGAACCCTCTCCCTTACGCGTCTGGGCCCGAGCCTCTCCAGGGGCGCTCGGGCCTTTTTTTATGAACGTCGCCGACTTCGACTTCGCCCTTCCTCCAGAACTCATCGCGCAGGAGCCGCCCGCCGAGCGCGGGACGTCCAGGCTGCTCGCGCTCGACCGGGAGTCGGGGCGCGTGTCGCATCACCGGTTTTCCGAGTTGCCTTCGATGTTGCGCGCGGGAGACGTGCTGGTGGTGAACGACACCCGCGTGTTTCCGGCGCGGTTGATCGGGCGGCGCCTGCCCGGCGGCGGCGCCGCGGAATGCTTTCTCGTGCGGCCGGTGGGCGAAGCGCCGGCGGACGCGGCCGAGGAAACGTGGATCGCCCTCGTGCATCCGGGGCAACGGTTGCGCGAGGGTTCGCGGATGGAGTTTGGCCCGGTGCTGCGCGCCGAGATCGTCGGCATGCATTTCCACGGGCGGCGGACCGTGCGCCTATGGACGGAGGACGGCACCCCGGTGCGCGCGGCGGTGGACGCGACCGGGCACGTGCCGCTGCCGCCCTACATCAAGCGTGGCGATGTGGCGGCGGACCGCGAACGCTACCAGACGGTCTACGCGCGCGCGCGAGGATCGATCGCCGCGCCCACGGCCGGCCTGCACTTCACGCCGGCGATCCTCGACGCGCTCGAGGCGCGCGGCGTCGAGCGCGCGGCCGTGACCCTGCACGTCGGGTACGGAACGTTTCAACCGATTCGAGTCGAGCAGGTTGACGAACACCAGGTGGAGGCCGAGCACTACGAGGTGAGCGCGGCGACGGCGGCGCGGTTGTCGCGCGCCCGTCGCGAAGGGCGGCGCATCATCGCGGTGGGCACGACGTCGACGCGAACCCTGGAGTCGCTGCCGATGACGCCCGAGGGCGAGGTCGTGCCGGGATCGGGCGAGACCGCGCTCTTCATCCGGCCCGGCCATTCGTTTCGTCTCGTGTCGGGACTGGTCACGAACTTTCACCTGCCCAAGTCGTCGCTCCTGATGCTGGTGTGCGCCCTGGGCGGCCGCGAGGCGGTTCTGGCCGCGTACGCGGAAGCGGTGGCGCATCGCTACCGGTTCTATAGTTACGGGGACGCGATGGTGTTGCTCTAAGAACCTGTCGGGAGACGATACGTGTCGGGAGATGACGCTTGTCGGGAGACGACATTTGTCGGGAGTCGCTATGAAATTCCCATACGAAGAGTTCGACCTGTCTGGCGTCAAGACCTACCCGCTGCAGACGCGCGCCAGTAAGGTGGGGGTGGCGCAGTTTGCGAAGGCGCACAAGAAGGGGGCGTCGGTAGGCGACTGGCTCGAATCCCTCCCGTCGATCCTGGCCGCCGGGGATTTCAGGGCCGTGGTTCAGGCGATGCTCGCGGCGCGCCGCGCCGAGCGTGGCATCGTCTGGGGCCTGGGTGCGCACGTGCTCAAGACGGGGCTGTCGCCCATCCTGGTCGACCTGATGCGCCGGGGGTTCGTGTCGGCGATCGCCACCAACGGCGCGACGATCATCCATGATTTCGAGATCGCCCTGGCGGGGGCGACGTCGGAAGACGTGGACGCCACCCTCGGTCCGGGCAAGTTCGGGATGGCGGAAGAGACAGGCGCCGAGCTCAATCGCGCGGTGACCGAAGGCGCGGCCGAGGGACTCGGCTTCGGGCAGGCGGTGGGCCGGTACCTCGACGCGCGCCAGCCGGCGTTCGCGGAGATGAGCATCGCCGCCACGGCGTGGCGGCTGGGCATTCCGCTGACCGTGCACGTGGCCATCGGGACCGACATCATCCACATGCATCCGCAGGCGTCGGGCGCCGCCATTGGCCAAGCGAGCCTGCGCGATTTCCGGTACTTCGTCTCGTCGGTGGCGCGGCTCGAGGACGGCGTGTACCTGAATTGCGGATCCGCCGTGGTGTTGCCCGAAGTGTTCCTCAAAGCGGTGGCGATCGCGCGCAACGAGGGGCGCTCGCTGCAGGGGCTGACGACCGTGAACCTTGATTTCATCCGGCAATACCGCGCGCAAACCAACGTCGTGGCGCGCCCGACCGCGGGGATTGGCAAGGGCTACGCTTTGACCGGTCACCACGAGATCATGATTCCCCTGCTGGCAGCGGCGTTGATCGAGGGACACGCCTGAGCTACCATTAAAGGTTCGTGCCGGAGTAGCTCAGCCGGTTAGAGCACGCGTCTCATAAGCGCGGGGTCGGCGGTTCGAGTCCGCCCTCCGGCACCAACCGAATTCCCGGGACTTGGGTCTTGAGTCCTGGGTCTTGAAGGCCCAGGCTCAGGGCCTGAAGACTTCAGCCCTTTGTCCGGCTAAAGCCGGACGCCACATGGACAGACTTCTCGAGCGCGTCCGCCGCCACGCCCTGCAGCACGCGCTGTGGACGCCGGCCACGCGCGTCGCGGCCGCGGTGTCCGGGGGATCGGATTCCGTCGCGCTGTTCTTCCTCCTGCGGGAACTCGCGGCGGCCGGGGACCTCACGCTGGCAGGCCTCGTCCACCTGCATCACCACATTCGCGGCGCGGCGGCCGATGAAGACGCCGCCTTCTGCAGAGACCTGGCCGCGCGCACGGGTGTCGCCGCCCTCGTCGAGGACGCGGATATTCCGGCGCTCGCGGCCGGCGCGGGACAGTCGCTGGAGGTCGCCGGCCGGCACGCCCGGCAAGCCTTCTTCCACCGCGCCTGCCAGGCGCTCGGTGCCGACCGGGTGGCCCTGGCGCATACGCGCGACGATCAGGCCGAGACGGTGCTGCTCCGCCTCGTGCGTGGCGCGGGTCCCACGGGCCTGGGCGGTATGGCGCCCAGCATCGGCGTGCGCATCAGGCCGGTGCTCGAGATCACACGCGCAGAACTCCGCGCCTACCTGGCCCGGCTTGGCGAAGCGTGGCGGGAGGACGCGACGAACGAGGATCGTGCCAATCCGCGCAACCGGATGCGACATGAAGTGCTGCCGCTCCTGAAGGCCGCCTTCAACCCGCAGGTTGACGCCGCCCTCGCGCGAACGGGCGACATCCTCCGATCGGACGCCCAGTTTCTCGACACACTGGCTTCCGAGGCCGCCGCCGGGATTGTCAGGGTCACCGCCGATGGCGTCTCCATCGACACCGCCGCTCTTGCGGCCCAGCCGATCGCCGTGGCCCGCAGGGTTGCGCTGCGCGCCCTCGAAACCGCCAACCCGGGGCGGTCGTATGGATTAGAAGAGGCCGACGCCCTGTGCTCGGCCGCCGCCGGCTCGACAGTGCGCAGCTTGCCCGGCGCCGACATGGAACGTTCTGGCGCCGCGGTTGTCTTAACTAGAAAGGGCCAATCGGTCATTAGCCGGCTGGAGGACACCCCTCCCGCGCCATTGACGATTCCCGGGTCGGCATCCGGGCCCCGGGGTCGGTGGATTGTGACCGCGGAGGGGCCCATGGAGGTTTCCGCGGCTGGAGTCGGGAGTCGGGAGTCGGCAGCCGGGCCAGCGGTGACGCGCGCGGTCGTCGATGCCGCGGGATTAGGCGCCGGATTGATTGTCCGGGGGCGCCTGCCTGGCGACCGGTTGCAGCCCGTCGGCGTGGCCGGGCGCAAGAAGGTGCAGGACGTGTTCGTGGACCGCAAGGTCCCGCGCGACGAGCGTGATTTGGTGCCCATCGTGACCGACACGGCGGGCCGGATTGTCTGGGTAGCAGGCCACGTTTTGGCCGAGGGGTTTCGCGTGACCCCCCTCACCATGACCGTGGTAGTCTTGACACTGAGGCGCAATTAGCGCCCGGAGGCCGGTTTGAATTCCACTGTTAAGAGCCTCGTGTTTTGGGTGGCGATGGTCGTCGTCGTGGGCGTGGTCTGGAATTTTTCCTCCAGGCTCCAGCGCAGCGAATCACCGGTGACCTTCAGCGAGTTCATCTCCTGGGTTGATTCGGGGCAGGTCGCGCGCGTCACCATCACCGGCAGCGAGATCACCGGGATTACGCAAGCCAAGGAAAACTTCCGCACCTACGCGCCCCTGCAGTACCGAGGGGCTCGCCAATCGCCTGATCGACAAGAAGGTGATTGTCAACGCGAAGGAACCCACGGCCTCGCCGTGGGCCGCGTTGCTGCTGTCGTGGGCGCCGATCCTCCTCATCATCGGCTTCTGGATCTTCTTCATGCGCCAGGTGCAGAGCGGCGGCAACAAGGCGCTGTCGTTCGGCAAGAGCAAGGCGAAGCTGTCCTCGTCCGCGCAAAAGAAAGTAACGTTCCGCGACGTCGCCGGCGCCGAAGAGGCGAAGGCCGAACTGCAGGAGATCATCGAGTTCCTCAAGGAGCCGCAGAAGTTCCAGAAGCTCGGCGGCCGCATCCCGAAGGGCGTGTTGCTCATGGGCCCTCCGGGCACGGGCAAGACGCTGCTGGCGCGCGCGGTCGCGGGCGAAGCCAACGTGCCGTTCTTCTCGATCAGCGGCTCGGACTTCGTCGAGATGTTCGTGGGCGTGGGCGCCTCGCGCGTGCGCGACCTCTTCGAACAGGGCAAGAAGAACGCGCCCTGCATCATCTTCATTGACGAGATCGACGCCGTCGGCCGCCATCGCGGCGCGGGCCTCGGCGGCGGCCACGACGAGCGCGAGCAGACGCTCAACCAGCTGCTCGTCGAGATGGACGGCTTCGAGTCGAACGAGGGCGTCATCCTCATGGCGGCCACCAACCGGCCCGACGTGCTGGACCCGGCGCTGCTGCGCCCCGGCCGCTTCGATTGCCGCGTCATCGTGAACCGTCCCGACGTGCGCGGCCGCGAGGGCATCCTCGCCGTGCACACGCGCAAGATTCCGATGTCCGACGATGTCGACATCAAGGTGCTGGCGCGGGGCACGGTCGGCTTCACCGGCGCCGACCTGGCGAACCTCGTGAACGAGGCGGCGCTGAACGCCGCCCGGCAGAACAAGAAGCTCGTCGCGATGTTCGACTTCGAGTTTGCCAAGGACAAGGTCATGATGGGCGCGGAACGGCGCTCGATGATCGTCACCGAGGACGAGAAGAAGGTCACGGCGATCCACGAGGCCGGCCACGCCCTGCTCGGCATCCTCCTGCCGCACGCCGATCCGATCCACAAGGTGACGATCATCCCGCGCGGCATGGCGATGGGCCTCACGATGTCGCTGCCGACGGACGAGAAGCACAACTACTCGAAGAATTACCTCCTCGACCAGATCGGCCTGCTCCTCGGAGGCCGCATCGCGGAGGAGCTGACGACCGGCAACATCACGACCGGCGCAGGCAACGACCTCGAGCGCGCCACCGACATGGCCCGCCGCATGGTTTGCGAGTGGGGCATGAGCGAGACGATGGGCCCCCTGACCTTCGGCAAGAAGGAAGAGCAGATCTTCCTCGGCCGCGAGATCGCCCAGCACTCGGACTACAGCGAGGACACGGCGCTCAAGATTGACGCCGAGGTGAAGCGCATCGTCAGCGACCAGTACAACCGCTGCACGGCGCTCCTGACGGAGCACAAGCAGCGCGTCCTCGACATCGCCGACGCCCTGCTGGCCCGCGAGATTCTCGACGCCGATCAGGTGCGGCGGCTGGCGTACGGACATCCCCTCGAAGACGCGCCGCCCACCGTGCTGCCGTCGGCCACCGAGGAGGGCGCCCGCGAGCGCCCGCGCGAGAAAGAGCGTTCCGCGCTGGTGCAGCCGGCGATGCCGAAGCCCCTCGCGCAGGAGTGATCGCCGCTCCGCGCCGGCCGTTTTCCATACCGCTTCCGGGCCGGGCCCCGCTGCTGCTGGGCCCGCGCACCCTCCTCATGGGCGTGATGAATGTCACGCCCGATTCTTTTTCCGACGGCGGCTCCTTCCTCGACCCCGCGTCCGCGCTCGATGCCGCGCTGGCCATGGAGGCGGCCGGCGCCGACCTCATCGACGTGGGCGCCGAGTCGACGCGTCCCGGCGCCGAGGCGGTAGGGGTCGACGAGGAAATCGCGCGGCTCACCCCCGTCCTGCGGGCTCTCGCCCCGCGCCTCCGCATTCCCCTCTCCATCGACACCTACAAGGCCGCCGTGGCGCGCGTGGCGCTCGACGAAGGGGCCGCCATGGTCAACGACGTCAGCGGGCTGTTGTACGACCCGCCGCTGGGCGAGCTGGTGGCCGAACGCGGCGTCCCGCTGGTGTTGATGCACCTCCGCGGCCGTCCACAGGACATGTACGCGCATGCGGAGTACGGCGACGTGGTCGCCGACGTCGCGAGCGACCTGCGGGCCGCCATCGACCGGGCGCATCGGGCCGGCATCGGCCGGGACCGCCTGATCCTGGACCCCGGGATTGGCTTTGCCAAGCGGGCCGAGCAGAGCCTTGCCGTGCTCGCCGGCCTCGAGCGCTTCGGCGAACTGGGGCTGCCGCTCCTGGTGGGGGTCTCCCGGAAGTCGTTCCTCACCGCCGCCACGGGGCCCCTGGCGCCCGCCGCGCGCGACTGGCCGACCGCTGCTGCGGTGACGGCCGCCGTCCTCGGCGGCGCGCACATCGTGCGCGTGCATCGTGTCGTGGAGATGGCCCAGGTCGTCCGCGTGGCCGACGCCCTCCGGACCGCGCGGTAGCCCTCGCTTCGCCCGGTCGGAACGGATAGGATCCTTTCGGACTCCGGCGCGCGCCCGGCTCTCACGATGTCCTATCTGAACTACCTGACCGACCTGCTGCAGCGTCCGCCCATCACGTGGTGGGACCTCCTCGACATCGCCATCGTGTCGGTGGTCGTGTACGAGCTGCTCAAGTTGATCCGCGGCACGCGCGCGGTGCAGATGGCCGTCGCGATCGCGCTCATCGTCGGGCTGTTCTATTTCTCCCGCGGCTTCCAGCTCGAGACGCTCAACTGGCTGATTCGCAACATCGTCGGGTATGTGGTGTTCGCCGCGATCGTGCTGCTGCAAGCGGACATCCGTCGCGCGCTCGTGCACATCGGTCGCGCGCGGCTCTTCCGCCGCTTCAATCCCGCCACGAGCGACGACGACACGGTGGAGGAGCTGGTCGTGGCGGTGACGGCGCTCGCCGCCAAGCGGACCGGCGCCATCATCGTGATCGAGCGATCGATTGGGCTGCGCAACTACATCGAGAGCGGCATTCCGCTCGACGCGCGCCTCACCTACGACTTGCTGGTCAGCGTGTTCCAGCCCACGTCGCCGCTGCACGACGGCGCGGTGATCGTGCAGGGCGATCGTCTCGCGGCGGCCGCCTGCTTTCTTCCCTTGACGATCAACCCGCGCTTGAGCCGGGAACTCGGGTCGCGGCATCGCGCGGCGATCGGCGTCACGGAAGAGAACGATTCGGTGGCCATCGTCGTGTCGGAAGAGTCGGGCCGGATCTCGATCGTGCAGGACGGCGAACTCGACCAGGGGCTGGACGCGGCCCGGCTCCGCGCGCGGCTCAAGTCCCTCATCAAGCTCCGGCGGCCCGATGGCGAGCGCCGGGAAGCGGGCTACTCCTTCAGCTGATGGCGGTCTTTCCCTTTCGGCACGTCGGGCTCAAGCTCCTGTCGATCTGCATCGCCGGGCTGCTGTGGCTCGTCGTGTCGGGCGAGCGCGTGGTGGAGCGCGTGCTGCGCGCGCCCGTCGAGTTCCAGAACCTGCCCGCCGGGCTCGAGTTGGTGGGCAACCCGCCGGACACCGTCGAGGTCCGCGTGCGGGGGTCGAGCGGCGCCCTGAGCCGGATGGGCCCGGGCGACATGTCGACGGTCCTCGACCTGCGGACCGCGCGGCCCGGCCGCCGGCTCTTCCACCTGACGCCAAGCCAGGTGAGCGTGCCGTACGGCATCGGCGTCGTGCAGGTCGGTCCCTCGACCGTGACGATGGAGTTCGAAGCGTCGGGGACGCGGATGGTGAAGGTGGAGCCCGCCGTGGAAGGGCACCCGGCCCAGGGCTTCGAAGTAACGAGCGTCACGGTGGAGCCGACGGAAGTGGAAGTGACCGGCCCGGAGGGCGCGCTGAAGCGCCTGGCGTCAGCGGTGACGGAACCCGTCTCGATTACGGATCAGACGCGCCCGGTGCGCGAGATCGTGACCATTGGCGTGCCCGATGCCAGCCTGCGTTTGAAGACGCCGCAGACGGCGGTGGTCACCGTGGCGATAGGACCTGGCAAGCAACCATGAAGCTATTTGGCACGGACGGTATTCGGGGCAAGGCCGGCGTCGCGCCGCTCGATCGACCGACGGTGGCGCGCGTGGGCGCGGCCATCGCGCGTCACTGGCCGCGAGGCCTTCGGGTGGTGATCGGGCGGGACACGCGCGAGTCGGGGACCTGGATTGAAGAGGAGCTCACGCGCGGCCTGACGGCCGAAGGCGCGACCGTCGTCAGCGCGGGCGTCGTCCCGACGCCCGCTATCGCCTACCTCGCCCGCACCGAAGGGTTCGACGCGGGCCTGGTGATCTCCGCTTCGCACAATCCGTACGAGGACAACGGCATCAAGGTGTTCTCGGGGGCCGGCGAGAAGCTCACCGAGGCGTTCGAAGCGGAGATTGAGCGCATCGTGGCCGACACGTCCTGGTCCGTCCCGGCCGGCGCGGCGCCGGTGATCGAGCGGCGGGACCTGGCGGCGCATTACCTCGAGCACCTCTCGCTGATCCTGGCCGACGCCGGTCCGCTGCGGGGAGCGCCGGTGGTGATCGACTGCGCCAACGGCGCGACCTCCGTTCTCGCCCCGCCGTTCTTCGCGGCGCTCGGCCTCGACGTGACCACCATCGGCGTGTCGCCCAATGGCCGCAACATCAATCTTGATTGCGGATCGACGCACTTGGGGAACCTCGCGAAGGAAGTCGTCGCCCGCGGCGCGCGCCTCGGGATCGCGTTCGACGGTGACGGCGACCGCGCGTTGCTCGTCGATCGCCAGGGCGCGGTGGTGGACGGCGATGCCATCCTGTTGATGGCCGCGATACACCTGAAGGCCGAAGGGCGCCTGCCGGGTTCCGCGATCGTCGCGACGGTGATGAGCAACATCGGCCTCGAGATTGCGTTGCGCGAGCACGGCATTGGCATGGCGCGTTGCGCGGTGGGCGACAAGTACGTGATGGAGGAGATGGGGCGCCGCGGCCTCGCGCTCGGCGGCGAGCAGTCGGGGCACGTCATCTTCGCCGAGCACCTCTTCACCGGCGACGGCATGGCCACGGCGCTGCACGTCCTGCGCATCATGGCGGCCACGGGCCGGGAGCTCGCGGACCTGGCCGGCGCGCTCGTGAACTACCCGCAAGTGCTCGTGAACGTGCGCGTGAAGGCGAAGACCGACTACATGACGGTGCCGGCGATCGCCGACGCCGTGCGCCGCGCCGAGTCCGGCCTCGCGGGTGAGGGCCGCCTGCTCGTCCGCTACTCGGGCACCGAGCCGCTGCTGCGCATCATGCTCGAGGGCAAGGACGATGCGGTGATTCGCGCGTTTGCGGACGACATTGCCGGCGCGGTCAAGGCGCACCTGGCATGACGAAACTCTCCGTCAACGTCAACAAGGTCGCCACCGTGCGCAACTCGCGCGGGGGGCGGGAGCCGTCGGTGATTGCGGCCGTGCGCGCGTGCGTCGACGCGGGCGCGCCCGGCATCACGGTGCATCCGCGCGCGGATGCCCGGCACATCACGACGGCCGACGTCCACGAGATTGCGGCCGAACTCGCGCCGCTCCGCGGCCGTGTCGAGTACAACATCGAGGGCGACCCGCGGCCGGGATTCGTCGACCTGGTCCTCGCGGTCAAGCCGGACCAGTGCACGCTGGTGCCGGTGAAGCCCGGCGAGATCACCAGCGAGGCCGGCTGGCCCGCCGACACGCCGCATGGCGTGCTGGCCGGCATCATCGGCGCGCTGAAGGGCGCGGGCATCCGCGTCAGCGTGTTCGTGGATCCCGAGCCGAAGGCGATCCGGTGGGCCCGCGAGATGGACGCCGATCGCGTGGAGCTCTACACCGAGCCCTTCGCGCGCGCGTTCGAGCGCGGGCCGGACGCGGCGCGGGAGAGCTTCGCCCGCTATGCCGACGCGGCGCGCCTCGCGCACGATCTCGGCCTGGGCATCAACGCGGGACACGATCTCGATCTCCGCAACCTCACGCTGTTCCACACGCTGCCTCACCTGGACGAAGTGTCGATCGGGCACGCGCTCATCGCCCGCGCGCTCCACGTGGGTCTGGGCCAGGCCGTACGCGAATACCTGGCGGCCCTGGACGGGGGAGCGGCATGAGTACCATCCGGCTAAAGCCGGATGCCACGCCCGCGCCGGACACCACAGGGAGGCGGATCGCAGGGGTGGCCTGCGCGCTGTTCATGGCCTGGGCCGGGCCGGCGGCGGCGAGCGGCCGCGCCGTGACGTTCACATCCACCGACGGCGTGATGCTGGCCGGCGAGGTGTTCGAGGCGTCTTCGCGTCCCGCGCCGGGCGTGGTGTTCGTCCACATGCTGTCCCGAAGCAAGAGCGACTGGGGCGGCCTCGGCGATCGGGTGCAGGACGCGGGCCTGACGGCCTTGACGTTCGACCTGCGCGGGCACGGCCGCTCGTCGGGTTCCTCGCAGGATCTGGGCGCCATGGTCCAGGATGTCCGCGCCGCGGTGCAGTGGCTGGCCGCTCGGCAGGGCGTTCGGCCCGACGCCATCGGCGTCGTCGGCGCGTCCCTCGGCGCCAGTCTCGCGCTCCTGGCGGCGGTAGACCTGCCGTCGGTCCGCGCCCTCGCGTTGTTGTCGCCCTCGCTGGATTACCGGGGCCTGCGCACGGATGTCGGGCTCGTCAAGCGCCTCGGCGGTCGGTCCCTCTGGATGGCGGCCTCCACGCAGGACCCGCTGGCCTTGCGCACCGTGAAAGATTTCGCCGCGGAGCCCTCCGGGCCCCGCGAACAGCGCCTTGCAGAAGGCGCGGCACACGGCACCCAACTCCTCAACCTCGACCCTGACCTGGGCCGGGCATTGGTGGACTGGCTGCGCCGCTCGTTGCTATCCTGAAGGTTACCCATGCGCGCAGATGCCATCGTCTTCGGAATTGCCGGTTCGCTGTTCGGGTTGATCATCGGGTGGGTGCTGGGCAGCCAGCAGCCTGTCGGTCCCGGCCGCGCGGCCGCGCCGGTGGCCCAGTCGGCGCCCGCGTCGTCACAGCAATCCCAGGGGACGGCGCCGGCCGCCACGGTCGATCCCGAGCGCGTGAAGGCGCTCGAGGCCGTCGCCGCCCAGAACCCGAAGGACACCCAGCCGCGCGTGCAGCTGGGCAACATGTACTTCGACGCGGAGCAGTACGCGCAGTCGATCAGCTGGTACGAGCAGGCAGTGGCGCTCAACCCGAACGACGCGAACGTCTCCACCGACCTCGGGGTGGCGTACTACTACACGAACCAGCCCGATCGCGCCTTGTCGCAGTTCGACCACTCGCTGTCGATCGATCCGAAACACATCAAGACGCTCCTGAACGTCGGGATCGTCCGCGCGTTCGGCAAGCAGGACCTCGCCGGCGCGGCCAAGGCGTGGGAGCAGGTCGTGGCCCTTTCGCCCGACACGCCCGAGGGCCAGGCCGCCAAGAAGGGCCTCGAAGGGCTCAAGAACGCGCATCCCGAGTCCGGCACCGGAGGCAAGTAGCCCGTGCTGCTCCGCGGCCTCCTCTTCCTCATCCTCTTCTGGGTGATCGCCCGCGCCTTCTGGAATTTCGTGGAAGGTGTGGTGCGGGGGGCGACGGGGCCGGGACAGCCGGCCGGAGGCCGCGCGGGTCGCGCGCCGGTGGCCGTGAAGATGGCGCCGTGCCCCGGGTGCGGCACGTACGTGGTGCCGGGCAAGGCCATCAGCATGACGAGCGGCGGACACCCCCTGTATTTCTGCAGTGAGAAATGCCGCGCTGAGTACGCGTCCAGATGAAACCCGAAGAGCAGATCCGAGCGGACATCGTTGAAGTGGGGCGGCGGCTGTGGGAGCGCGGCTACGTCGCGTCCAACGACGGCAACATCAGCGTGCGGCTCGACGACCACCGGTTGATGACGACGCCGACCAACGTGTCAAAGGGCTTTATGACCCCCGACATGATGGTCATCACGGACCTCGACGGCACCCGGATCTCCGGCGAGCGCAAGGCCTCGTCGGAACTCAAGATGCACCTCGAGGTGTACCGCAACCGGCCGGATGCCCGCGCCGTCGTCCACGCGCATCCGCCGACGGCCACCGGCTTCGCGGTGGCGGGCATTCCGCTCGACCGCGCGGTGCTGGCGGAAGTCATCACCACGCTCGGGAGCATCCCGATTGCGGAGTACGCCACGCCGTCCACCGAGGAGCTGCCGGCCGCCGTGCGCCGCTACATCAAGGCCCACGACGGGCTGCTGCTGGCCAATCACGGCGCCCTCGCGCTGGCGGGCGACGTCTTCGCGGCGTACTACCGCATGGAGACCATCGAGCATTTCGCGAAGATCAGCCTCGTGGCCCGCACGCTGGGGCGCGAGAACATGCTCTCGCGCGGCGAAGTCGACCGGCTCCAGGGGCTCCGCGGAATGTACGGCATCGCCTCCCCGGCTCCCATCTGCACCGACGAGACGACGCTGGCGAGCGGCGACCAGCTGCAGTGCCAGGTGGTGCAGGCGCCCGAGTCGGACGCTCGGCTGGTCGCGAACACGCCGAACCTGACGGGTCGCGGGGACGCCGGCGCCTGGGGCCTTCCGGGCCCCGGCACGGACGGGGAAATTCGGCTAACATACCGTGAACTCACCGCGCTCATCGAAGACGCGGTCAGGCAATTGAAATAGACGACTTGAGGCCCGAGACCTGGGGCTTGAGCCGGCTTGAGGGGACACCCCGGGCCGCAAGCCGCAAGCCGTAAGCCATGGAGATTCAGAATGGGTGAAGCACTCGGCATGGTCGAAACCAAGGGACTGGTCGCGATGATCGAAGCGGCCGACGCCATGGTGAAGGCTGCCAAGGTGACGCTGGTGGGGTGGGAGAAGATCGGCGCGGGCTACGTGACCGCCATCGTGCGTGGCGACGTCGCCGCGGTGAAGGCCGCGACCGACGCCGGCGCCGCCGCGGCCCGCCGCGTGGGCGAGCTCGTCTCGGTCCACGTGATCCCGCGGCCGCACGCGAATCTCGAAGACGTCCTGCCCATCGGCAAGGCCAACGCGAAGAATTAAGGCGCGGACTCCGGCGCCATGCTGCTTGCGCGTATTGTGGGGACGGTCGTGGCCACGCGGAAGGATCCGCGCCTGGTCAGCAACAAGCTGTTGCTGGCGCGGCCGGTGGATCCGCGCGGCAAGGTCGAGGGCAACTACCTCGTGGCCGTCGACACGGTCGATGCGGGAGTCGGCGAAACCGTGCTCATCGTCAGCGGCAGCTCGGCGCGGATGGCCGCGGGCATGAAAGACTGCCCCGTGGACGCCGCGGTCGTCGGCATCATCGACGCGGTCGACGTCTCCGAGTAACTCCCATGCAATTGGCTCGCGTCATCGGGGACGTCGTTGCCACCCGGAAGGATCCGGCATTCGCCGGCACCACGCTCCTCCTGCTGCAACCCATCGGCGCAGACGGGAAGGATGTGGGCCGCCCGCTCGTCGCCATCGACTCGGTGGGCGCGGGTGTCGGCGAACAGGTGTTCTTCGTTCGTGGCAAGGAAGCGAGCTTTCCCTTCTACCCGGTCGAAGTGCCGGTGGACGCCGGGGTCGTGGGCATCGTGGACCACTGGACGACGCGATGATTCTCGCGCGCGTGGTGGGCCAGGTGGTTTCGTCGCACAAGCGTCCACAGTTCGAGGGCGCGAAGCTGCTGCTGGTCCAACCCGAAACGCCGCAAGGCGAGCCCCGGGGCAACACGCTGCTCGCCATCGATTCGGTGGGCGCGGGCGTGTCGGAGCTCGTGCTCGTCGTCCTCGAAGGCCGCGCGGCCCAGGAGGCGCTCGGCAAGAAGCTGGCGCCGGTGGACGCGGCCATCATCGGCATCGTCGATCAGCTGGAGTGCGTGGAATGACGGACGACGAAATCCGGTCGCTCGTGAGGATGGCCATCCAGAAGCACCTCGGCGCGCCGGCGGTATCTGCGCCGTCGGTCCAGCCGCCAGCGCCGCCCCCGCTCCATCCGAGCTTTGGCCGCTACCTCCTGATCCGCGCGGCCGACGACACGACGTGCATCGTCGAGCCCGGCGTGACGTGCAATCACTGCGGGTACTGCCAGTGTCATGGGCATTGAACAAGGGTTCTTGGTGCCCGAAGTGCCAGGGTGCCGGGGTGGGCGCCTAACGGTGCCTAAGGGCGCCTAGGGTGCTTAACGTGCTAGTGGATTCAGAGGACCGCGCGTGAAGCCTACCGTCCTTGTCACCAGACGACTTCCCTCCTCGGTCATTGCGCGGCTTGAAGAGGTTTGCGCGGTGGATCTCTACACCGGCGCGTCGGCGATCTCCCGCGAGGAGCTCCTTGAGCGCGTGGCCGGCAAGGACGCCCTCGTCTGCCTGCTCACCGATCCGATCGACGCGGCGGTGCTCGACGCCGCGGGGCCGTCGCTCAAGATCGTGGCGAACGTCGCTGTGGGCTACAACAACATCGACGTGCCGGCGTGCCGCGCGCGCGGCATCGCGGTGACCAACACGCCGGACGTGCTCACCAACGCGTGCGCCGATTTCACGTGGGCGCTCATCCTGGCGGTGACGCGGCGGCTCGGCGAAGGCGAACGCGTGGTGCGCGCGCGGAAGTGGGGCGGCTGGGCGCTCGACTACATGCTCGGCATGGAGCTGCGCGGCAAGCAGCTGGGGCTCGTGGGCCTCGGCCGCATCGGGCGCGCCGTGGCGGAGAAGGCGCCGGCGTTCGGGATGACGGTCGCCTACACGTCGCGGACGGCGACGCTCGACGGCGCCACGGCGATGCCGCTCGATCGCCTGCTCGCGACGTCGGACGTCGTCTCGCTGCATTGCCCGATGACGCCCGAGACGAAGCACCTGATCGATCAGAAGGCGCTGACCAAGATGAAGCGGTCCGCGTATCTCATCAATACCTCGCGCGGACCGGTGGTGGACGAGGCGGCGCTCGTGTGGGCGCTCCAGCAGCGCCTGATCGCCGGCGCCGCGCTCGACGTCTACGAGAAGGAACCCGAGCTGCACGAAGGCCTCTACGCGCTCGAGAACGCGCTCCTGATTCCGCACCTGGCCAGCGCCACCACCGAGACCCGCACGGCGATGGCGGACCTCGCCGTCTCGAACGCGCTGGCGGTGCTCGCCGGCGCGCCGCCCGTGACGCCGGTGCCGTGAGCGTGAAAAATAGATCGGGTCTATTTTTCGGGGACGGTTGTGGCAGAAAATAAACCCGATCTATTTTCCCGCCGGCCCGCGGACGCCCTCGTCGAGCGCGTCATGCGCACGCTGGCCCGGGAGATCGACGGGATGGAGCTGCCCGCGATCGAGAAGATCTCCGAGAGCCAGCAGGAGGACCCCTTCCAGGTCCTCATCGCCACGCTGCTGTCGGCGCGCACGCAGGACGCCACCACCCACGCCGCGTCGACCCGCCTCTTTCGCACCGCTCGCACGCCGAAGTCGATGGCGAAGCTGACGGTGAAGCAGATCGAGAAGTTGATCTACCCGGTGAGCTTCTACCGGCACAAGGCGAAATTCGTGAAAGCCACGTGCGAGGCCCTGGTCGAGCGCTTCGGCGGCCGGGTCCCCGGCAACATCGAGGACCTCGTCACGCTGCCCGGCGTAGGACGCAAGACGGCCACGCTCGTGTTGATCCTCGCGTTCCAGAGCCGGCAGCACGTGTGCGTGGACACGCACGTTCACCGCATTTCGAACCGCCTGGGCTGGGTGCGCACCCGCATGCCCGAGGAGACCGAGCAGGCGCTGTACCAGGCCACGGACGCGCGCTGGTGGCCGTACATCAACCTGTATCTCGTGACCTGGGGCCAGAATGTCTGCCGCCCGGTGTATCCTCGGTGCGACGACTGCGCGATCGCCACGGAGTGCCCCCGCGACGGCGTCATGAGAACGGGGAAGTCCCGGAAGAATAACGAATAACGAATAACGAATAACGAAGGATGAAGGGAGTCGAACGAATGTCCGCTCGGGTGTTGACGTTTCTCCTGGCGAGTGTGTTGCTGACCGGTATGGCGGCCTCGTCGTTGGCGCAAACCGCTCCGGCCGCGGTCAAGGTGTCTCCCGGCGCCGGTCCCATCATCGCCTTCGAGACCGAGAAGGGCACGTTCGAGTTCGAGACGTATCCGAACGAGGCGCCGAAGACCGTGGCCCACATCGTGGAGCTCGTGAACAGGAAGTTCTACAACGGCGAGCGCGTGCACCGCGTCGTCAAGGACTTCGTGATCCAGATGGGCGATCCGCAGACCCGCGACATGACCAAGCGGGATTCGTGGGGCAACGGCAACAGCGGCAAGCCGATCGGCGTGGCGGAATTCTCGAAGACGCGGACGCACGTCAAGGGCGCCGTCGCGATGGCGCACGCGGGCGACGCCACCAAGGCCGACAGTCAGTTCTACGTGTGCCTCAACGACGTCCACCGGCTGGACGGCCAGTACACCGTGTTCGGCAAGATCATCTCGGGCATGGACGTCGTGGGAAAGATCGCCGTGGGCGACCGCATCATCAGAGCAACCGTGCGCGAGGCAAAGTAGCGACGGTGCCCTCGAGCACCGGATAGCGCTCGACGAGTTCCACCGGCATCCGCGCCGAGACGGGCTCGTCGAGCAACCGCTTCAGCATCACGGCGTTGGCCACGGCCGACGCGGAGAAGTGGTTGTTCATGTAGAGATAGGCCTTCTTCGCCTTCGCGCCGGCCGCGCGCACCTTCCGGGCGATGGGCGCCAGTTCCTCCTCGGAATACAGGTAGTTGTAGCGGTCCTCGGGCTGGTCGTGCTCCCACCACTGCGCGGCGTTGCGCCCGTGGAGCCTCGCGTAGAACACGTCGCTGCGATTCGTCGCCCAATCCTGGCGAATGGACGACTCGAACTTGGGCTCGTCGATCTGGACCCAGGCGGCGCCGTGCGCGTCGAGCAGGGCGCGAGTGCCGGCGGCGTCGTCGCTCCAGGAACGGTGGCGCAACTCGACCGCGAGCGGATAGTCCGCCAGCGCGCGCATGAGCCACTCGAGGTACGCGCGCGCGGCTTCGGAGTCATGGAAGCTCGCGGGAAATTGCGCGAGCAGCGCCCCGAGGCGTCCCGCGGCTGCGAGAGGCTCGATCCCCGCCCGGAACGCGTCGAGGTCCGCCCGGCCAACGGCGCCCTGGTCCGCCGCCATGTTGGGGTGCGTGAACTTCTGATAGAGCTTCACGGAGAACTCGAAGCCCGGAGGCGTCCGCTTGACCCAGCCGAGGGCCACGTGGGCGCGCGGCTGCCCGTAGAACGTGCTGTTGATTTCCACCGTGTTGAAGCGCTCGGCGTAGAAACGCAGCTCGTCGAAGCCGCGATCGCGGTCCTCCGGCAGGGGATAGAACACCCCGTTCCAGGTGCCCCGGCCGGTGGGGTAGCTCCAGCCGGAGGTGCCGATCCTCAGCTCCATCGGGGTACACTAACAAGATCCCGCATGCTGACGATCAACGAGATTTTTCATTCCATCCAGGGGGAGTCGACCTTTGCGGGACAGCCGTGCGTGTTCGTCCGCCTCACGGCGTGCGACCTGCGTTGCCGCTGGTGTGACACGCCGTACGCCTTTCACGAGGGCCGCAAGATGTCCGTCGATGAGGTCGTGGCCGACGTGGACGCCCGCCGCTGCGACCTCGTCGAGCTGACCGGCGGCGAGCCCCTGTTGCAACCCGACGCGTACCCGTTGATGCAGCGGCTCGTTGACGCCGGCAAAACGGTGCTGGTGGAGACCGGCGGCCATCGGAGCATCGCGCAAGTCCCCTCAGCCGTCATCCGCATCATGGACGTGAAGTGCCCGGGGTCCGGCGAGTCGGCGAAGAACGACTGGTCGAACCTCGCGCAGTTGAGCGCCAAGGACGAAGTGAAGTTCGTGATCGCCGACCGTGCGGACTACGACTACGCGTCAGACATCGTGCAGCGCGAGCACCTGGCCGAGCGCGTCGCCGCCGTGCACTTCTCGCCGGTGCACGGGGAGTTGACGCCGAGGCAGCTCGCCGAATGGGTCCTGGCCGATCGGCTCCGCGTGCGCGTGCAGTTGCAGGTGCACAAATACATCTGGAGCCCGGAGACGCGGGGGGTATGAACCTTCCGGGAGTCGGGAGTCGGGAGTCGGGAGCGGCGAGCCGGGAGTCGGGAGCCGGGAAGCCCACGGCCGTCGTGCTGCTGAGCGGCGGGCTCGACTCCTATACGGCTGCGGCCGTCGCGCGTCGAGACGGGTTCTCCCTCTCCGCCCTCAGCGTCAACTACGGCCAGCGCCATGCGCAGGAGCTCGAGGCCTCCCGTATCGTCGCGCGGAGCCTCGGCGCCGTCCGCCACCTGGAACTGTCGATCGACCTCACGCGCATGGGCGGCTCGGCGCTCACGTCGGCTGACATCGCGGTGCCGAAGGACCAGGCAATCGACCCGCGGGTGATCCCCTCGACCTACGTGCCGGCCCGCAACACCATCTTTCTCTCGCTCGCCCTCGGCTGGGCCGAGGTGCTGGGCTCGAACGACATCTACATCGGCGTCAACGCCCTCGACTATTCGGGGTATCCCGACTGCCGACCGGAGTTCATTCGCGCGTTCGAGCAGCTGGCGCGCGTCGCCACCAGGGCCGGGGTCGAAGGCGGGGCCCTGACGATCCATACGCCCCTGATTGAACTGTCCAAAGCCCAGATCATCGGGCTCGGCCTGTCGCTCGGCCTGGACTACGGGCTGACTCACAGCTGCTACGACCCCGTCGAGGGGCGGCCTTGCGGCCACTGTGACAGCTGCCGGCTGCGGGCGGCCGGGTTTGCCGAAATCGGCGTTGCCGATCCGCTGCTGACCCGCGGCGCCTGATACCATTCGCCGGGAGCCTTGCTGGTGGCGCAACCGCTTCGACGACAGGTCATTCTCACCGCCCTCCTCCTGGGCCTCGCGCTCGCCGCGGCCATCGGCTATTCCGCGCGCCTCACGTATTTCGAGCACCTGCGGCAACTCGAGGCCGAGACCTCGACGATGGCGGCGACCGTGGTCGTGTACGTGAACCAGTACCTGCAGGCCGCGGACGCCGTGGCTGCGGCGACCGCCCGGCATCCCGCCCTCAGGCAACTGGATGTGCCGGCCCTGGCCGACGTGCTGCAGCCCCTGCTCGGCGGCCGCCAGCAACTCGTGCAGAACGTCCTCGTGGCGGACGTCGAGGGCCGTGTGCTGGCCTGGGCAAAGGCACCGAAGGCCACGCTCGAAGGCACGATTGACGCCGCCTGGCTCCGCGGCGTGGCCGTGGCGCGCCAGCCCGCGATGAGCCGGATGTTCGGCCAGCCTGGCGATGACGTCCATATCATCGTCCTCGCCTATCCCATCACGGGCCCGAACAGCGACGTCGCCGGCGTGCTGGGTATCTCGGTGCACCTCGAGGCGCTCGAGCAGGTCCTGGGATCGATTCCCCTGCCCGAAGGCTCGGTGGTCACGCTGACCGACGACCGGAGCGTCGTCGTGGCACGCAGCCTGGACGCGCGGCGCTACGTGGGGCGGTCCACCGAGGCGCCGGGCCAGTCGCGGAATCCCGCCAACGTGCCCTCGTCCGTCGTCCGGACCGGCATTGACGGCGTCGAGCGCGTCTTCGGCAATGCGGTCCTCGAGCGCGGCCCGTGGCTGGCGAGCGTCGGGATCCCCACCTCGGTGGCCTGGTCGCGCACGCTGCCCATTTACCGCCGGAACGTCGTCATTGTCGCGTCGCTCATGATCCTGCTCCTGGGCATGGCGGTCGTGCTCATCCGGCGCTGGCTGAACGGGTTCCACCACCTCGACAAGGGCGCGGGCCAGGTGGCGAAAGGTGACCTCTCGCCGATCCGGCACGTGGACATGCCGTCCGCGGAGATGGAGCACCTGCAGCAGACCTTCATCGGGATGGTCACGAGCCTGCGGCACGCGCGCGAATCGATCGCCGCGCAGGTGGACGAAGAGCGGAGGATGCGCGAGGAAGTGGAATCGCTGCAGAAGCAGGTGATCCGCCAGGAGCGCCTCGCCGCGATCGGCGTCCTGGTGTCCGGCGTGGCGCACGAGCTCAATAACCCGCTGCAGGCCATCCTGGGCTTCGCGGAGCTCCTGCAGATGCAGCAGGGGATGCCCGAGCAGGCGAAAGGGGACCTCTCGCTGATCCAGAGGGAGAGCACCCGCGCGAGCGCCATCATCCGCAACCTCTCGCGGTTCGGCCGGCAGATGTCCGAGCCCTCGCCCGTGCGCCTGCGTGACGTCATCGCGTCGGTGATGGAGTTGCGCCAGCGCAAGCTCGAGGAGCTGAGCGTCCGCATCGACATCGAAGAGAAGTCGACGGCCACGGTGATGGCGATCTTCACCGAGCTGCAGCAGGTCCTCCTGAACTTCACGATCAACGCCGAGCAGGCCGTCGGGCTGCCGGGCGTGACGGCTCGACGCATCGTGATTCGCACAGGCGACCGCGACGGGTGGGCCTGGCTCGAAGTGGAAGACTCTGGTCCAGGCGTGGAGCCGGCAGACGAAGCCAAGCTGTTTCAGCCGTTCTACACGACCAAGCCCGTGGGCGAGGGCACCGGCCTCGGCCTGTCCGTGAGCTACGACATCATCCGCTCGCACGGCGGCCGGATCGGATACCGGCGCGCGCCGACCGGCGGGGCGGTGTTCTTCTTCGAGTTGCCGCTGGTGCCGGACACGGGTTCAACAGGTTCAACGGGTTCAACGGGTTCAACGGGTTCAACAGGTTCAACAGGTTCAACGGGTTCTCGATGACGACGCGCTTGTATTACACGGAGCCCTACCGGACCTCGTTCGACGCCCGCGTGGTGGCGTGCGAGGACGTCGAGGGGCGCGTTCACGTGATCCTCGATCAGACGGCGTTCTATCCCACGTCGGGCGGCCAACCGTTCGACACCGGGACGCTGGGGGGCGCCGCCGTCACCGAGGTCATCGATCGCGAGGACGGCGCGATCGCGCACGTGGTGTCCGGGCGCTTCGCCGCCGGCGAGGTCGTCGCCGGCGCCATCGACTGGGCGCGGCGCTTCGACCACATGCAGCAGCACACCGGGCAGCACGTGCTGTCCGCGGCTTTCGACCGCCTCGCGGGCGCCCGCACCGAGAGCTTCCACATGGGCGCCACGGCGGCGACGATCGACCTCGGAAAGGAAGTGTCGCCGCGGCAGATCGCGCAAGCGGAAGACGAAGCCAACCGGATCGTGTGGGAGGATCGGCCGGTGGCCATCCGGTTCGCGTCCGCCGCGGAGGCGGCCGCGATGCCGTTGCGGAAGGAATCAGCGCGCACCGGCCCGCTCCGGCTGATCGACATCGAGGGCTTCGACCTTTCGGCGTGCGGCGGCACGCACGTGGCGCGCACGGGCGGCATCGGGATTATCGCGATCACGGGATGGGAGAAGTTCCGCGGGGGGACGCGGGTCGAGTTCCTGTGCGGCGGCCGCGGGCTCGCCAGGCTGCGGTCCTGGAGGGACGCCTTCGCGGCCACGCAGAAGCACCTCTCCGTGCCGGCCGAGGAGCTGGCGGCCGCGGTCGAGCGCCTGCAGAACGAGGGCAAGTTGCAGCAGCGGACGCTCCGCGGGATGCAGGAGCGCCTCGCCGTTCACGAGGCGCAATCGCTGCTGGCCAGGGGCCGGAACGTGGGCGGTCGGATCGTAATTGCCGAATCGATCGATGGCTGGGATGCGCAGGGCCTGAAGGTCATGGCGGTGGCTGCGGCTGCCGCGGAACCTCGTGCCGCGATCGCGCTGTTCACCACGTCCACGCCGGCGCTCGCGGTGATCGCGCGCGGCGCGAGCGGCGGCATCGACGCGGGCGGGGTCTTGAAGGCGCTTTCCGCGCGGTTTGGTGGGAAAGGCGGCGGGAAGCCCGACCTCGCGCAGGGCGGCGGGCTCACCGCGACGGCTGCCGACCTCGTGGCGGCCGCGACGGATCTCCTGACGAATTAGCCACGAAGGTCACGAAGAGCTTGGTCGCTTCGTGATCTTCGTGTCGGCTGATCTTCCTACTTCGGCGCCATCCTGCAGCGCGCCGTCGATGCGGATCACTTCGCCGTTGATCATCTCGTTCTCGATGATGTGACGCGCGAGCGCGCCGTACTCGGCCGGGCGGCCGAGGCGCGACGGGAACGGCACCTGCTGGCCGAGCGAGACGCGCGCCGGCTCCGGCAGTCCCGCGAGCAGCGGCGTGTCGAAGATTCCAGGCGCGATCGTCACCACGCGAATCCCGATGGACGCGAACTCGCGCGCGATTGGCAGGGTCATCCCGACGATGCCGCCCTTCGAGGCGGCGTAGGCGGGCTGGCCAATCTGGCCGTCGAAGGCGGCGATCGACGCGGTGTTGATGATCACGCCGCGCTCGCCGTTCTCGGCCGGCGCGTTCTGCGAGATCACGGCCGCCGCCAGGCGGATGACGTTGAACGTGCCGATCAGGTTGACCTTGATCGTCTTTTCGAAGAGGTCGAGCGGGTGCGGACCGTTGCGGCCCAGGACCTTGGCCGCGGGACCGATGCCGGCCGCGTTGACGACGCCGTTCAGGCCGCCGAACGCCGAGACGGCGAGATCGACCGCGGCCTTGACCTGCTCTTCGCTCGTGACGTCGGCTTGTGCGAACCGCGCCCGGGCGCCGAGCGCCTGCTCGGCCGCGCGCCCCGTCTCGGCATTGACGTCGAGCAGCACGACGTTGCCGCCCGCGCCGAGAATTGCCTCGGCCGTCGCGCGCCCGAGGCCGGATGCGCCGCCCGTCACGATGAAGGTCTTTCCGGAAATGTTCATATGAGTGCCTCCGAACGGCACCCCTAAAGGGGTGCCCTACTCACGCTGACGAACGCTCGTAGGGCGCCCCTTCAGGGGCGCCTGAACGACTGTTCAGCATAGCGTAGAATAATGGATTCATGACCTCCTACGACCAGCACTACTACGACGGCGCGTGGCAGGCGTCGAGCGGCGCCGAGACCAGCGCCGTCATCTCCTCCGCGACCGAAGAAGCCGTGGCCCGCGTGCCGCGGGGCACCGCCGCCGACGTGGACCGCGCCGTCGCGGCCGCGCGCGCCGCGTTCGAATCGTGGAGCCGCACGCCGCTCGAGGAACGCGCCCAGTGGCTCGAGAAGCTCGCCGCCGCGATGAAGACGCGCGTACCGCAGATCGCCGAGGCGATCTCCCACGAGGTGGGCACCGCCCTCAGCTACTCGACGAAAGTGCAGGTCGAGTTCCCCGTGATGATGATCGGGATGAACGCGAAGTTCCTCCGGGAGGCGAAGCTCGAGGAGGAACTCGGCAACTCCCTCGTCGTCAAGGAACCGGTAGGGGTGGTGGGCTGCGTCACGCCGTGGAATTACCCCTTGCACCAGGTCGTCTGCAAGATTGCCCCGGCGCTGGCCGCCGGCTGCACCGTGGTGCTCAAGCCCGCCGAGATGGCGCCGCTCAGCGCGTTCATGCTCGCCGAGGCCGCGCACGAGATCGGCCTGCCGAAGGGTGTGCTCAATATCGTCTCGGGCGCCGGCCGCGTCGTGGGCGAGGCCATCGTCTCGCATCCCGATGTCGACATGGTGAGCTTCACCGGTTCGCTGCAGGCGGGCCGCCGCATCGCGTCCGTGGCGGGCGAGGGCATCAAGAAGGTCTGCCTCGAACTCGGCGGCAAGTCCGCGTTCATCATCCTCGACGATGCGCCGTTCGACAGGGCGGTCGCGGCGGGCGTCAACAACTGCATGCAGAACTCCGGGCAGACATGCTCGGCGTGGACGCGCATGCTCGTCCCGCGCGGGCGTCATGACGAGGCCGTGGAACTTGCCAAGGCGCACCTGCCGCGGCTGACGCTCGGCGATCCCTTCGACGGTCAGACGCGGCTTGGTCCGCTCGCGTCGTCCGGGCAGCGCGACACCGTGCTGGCCTATATCGAGCAAGGCAAGAAGGAAGGCGCGACGCTCGTGGCCGGCGGCGGCCGTCCCGCGGCGTTGCCCAAGGGCTTCTATGTGGAGCCCACGATCTTCGCCAACGTGGACAACCGCATGGTGATCGCGCAGGAAGAGATCTTCGGGCCGGTGCTGGCGATCGTGCCGTACGACACCGAGGCCGACGCGGTGCGCCTCGCCAACGACTCACCGTACGGCCTCTCGGGCGGCGTCTGGGCGGGCACGCCCGAGCGCGCGCTCGGCGTGGCGCGGCGGATGCGCACGGGCCAGGTGGACATCAACGGCGGACGTTTC
Organism: uncultured Acidobacteriota bacterium; assembly: GCA_963839865.1. Taxonomy (GTDB): domain Bacteria; phylum Acidobacteriota; class Vicinamibacteria; order Vicinamibacterales; family UBA2999; genus 12-FULL-67-14b. The sequence goes on along the minus strand of CAWIWS010000021.1, from coordinate 1,246,595 downwards.
AACGTGCTCGCGCCGTTCGGCGGGTACAAGAAGTCGGGCCTCGGCCGCGAGGTCGGTCCGCTCGCCCTCGACGAGTTCTTCCAACTGAAGTCGATCCAGCGGTGATGTTCGCGCTCCTCGCCGGCCTCACCGCGGGTCTCGTCCACGTGTTCTCGGGCCCGGACCACCTGGCCGCAGTCGCGCCCATGGCCGCGGACGGCGACCGCGAGCAGTGGAAGACGGGCCTGCAGTGGGGCGTGGGCCACACCGCCGGCGTCCTGCTGATCGGCGTCCTCCTCCTCCTCGTCAAGGAACGGCTGCCCCTCGACGCGATTTCCGCGCACAGCGAGAAAATCGTCGGCGCCGCGCTCATCGCCGTGGGCGGCTGGGGTGTCTGGCGGGCGATGCGCCTCGGCGTGAAACCCCACGCCCACTCGCACGCGCACACGGGCGCGTCGTTTGCGATGGGCACGGTCCACGGCCTCGCCGGCAGCTCGCACCTGTTCGGCATCCTGCCCGCGCTGGCCCTGCCCACGCGCGAGGCGTCGATGTTCTATCTCGGCGGGTTCGGCCTCGGCGCGATTCTCGGCATGACGGCGTTTGCCGCGGCCATCGGGTTCGTGTCCACGCGGCTCGGCCGCCGCAACCCGCGGACGTTCCGCGGGCTCCTCTACGCCTCGTCCGCCGCCGCACTCATCGTCGGCGGCTTCTGGCTGGTCGGCCGGTGAAACTGGCTCCAGGTTTACTGGCGTCCGTCGCGGTGATGCTCGCGGGCTTCTGGATGGCCGACGAGATTGGCCGCGCGCTGCTGGCCGCGCAAGGCCTCTCCGGCAGCAGTCCCCTCTCCGGCGTGCCGGTGGCCATCGTCCTCGGCCTGCTGCTGCGCAACCTGTTGCCGCTGCCCGACGCGCTCGCGCCGGGCCTCAAGTTTTCGACGACCACGATTCTGCGCCTCGGCATCGTCCTCGTGGGCATCCGCCTGAGCGTGTTCGACGTCCTCAAGCTGGGCATCGCGGGCCTGCCCGTGGTGCTCGCGGCGATCACGACCGGCCTCGTGTTCGTGACGTGGTTCAACCGGCGCCTGGGCCTGCCGCCCCGCCTCGGCACGCTGATCGCCGCGGGCACCAGCATTTGCGGCGTGACCGCCATCGTGTCGGTCGCGCCGGCCATCGACGCCGATGAGCGAGAGGTCGCCTACGCCGTCGCCAACGTCGTGGCCTTCGGCCTCTTCGGCATGCTGACGTATCCCTACCTCGCGCACGCGGTGCTCGGCAGTTCCGAGGCGATTGGCCTGTTCCTCGGGACGGCCGTCCATGACACCTCCCAGGTGGTCGGCGCGGCCCTCACCTACAAACAGATCTACTCGGACGACGTCGTGCTACGCGTGGCGACGGTGACCAAGCTCACGCGCAACATCTTCCTGGCCGCGGTGATTCCGCTGCTGACGTGGATGCACATGCGCGCGTCGAGCGACGACGCCAGGGGCGCGAAGAAGATCTCGTGGAAGTCGCTCGTGCCAGGATTCGTCATCGGCTTCCTGGCGATGGCCGTCGTGCGGTCCCTTGGCGACGCCACCCTCGGGTCCGGAGGCCGGGCGTTCGGGCTCTGGGACGCAGGCACGTGGGCATCGCTCACCAAGCAGATCGGCGACTACTGGGCGTCGCAGATCTTCCTGGGCACCGCGATGGCCGCGGTGGGGCTGAACACCAGCTTCTCGGTGTTCAAGGGGATGGGCCTCAAGCCTTTCGCCGTGGGCCTTGCCGGCGCCGCCGTGGTCGGCATCGTCGGGATGACGATGGCGATCATCTTCGGAGGCTACGTTCACCTCTAGAAAGTTGAAAGTGAAAGGTCGAAAGTAGAAAGCCTTCTACTTTTGACTCTCTACTTTTCACTTTGTCCGGGTGAACGTCACCAGCCTCAACAGCACCTTGTCGACGATGGCGTCGATCTGCGTGCCCGGCACCCGGAACCCGTTCACGATCACCGAGAAGATCAACGGCTCGCCGTCGAGCGTGGTCACGTAGCCCGACAGGGAACGGACCTGTGACATCGAGCCGCTCTTGGCGAAGACGCGTCCTTCCGCGGGCGTGCCCTTCAACCGATCCGCCATCAAGCCGCTGACGCCCGCCTCGGCCTGCGAGTGGCGGAAGGGTTCCGCGTGGACCGGGTCCCGTTGCATGCGGGCGAGCACCGCCATGATCGCGTCGGCGCTGATCCAGTCGTAGCGCGAGAGGCCGGACCCGTCGCGGGCGAGGTAGGACTCGGGAGGAACGCCCCATGCGGTCAACGTCTCGCGCAGGACCTTCAGGCCCGTCTCGGCGGTCGCGGGCCGCTCGGGACGCGCCAGCGTGCGGAGCAAGGTTTCCGCGTACTCGTTGCGGCTCCACTTGAGGCACGTGTCGATGATCTCGCCGAGCGGCGCCGAGCAATCTTCGAGCAGCAACGTGGCGCGGGCCATCTCCGGCGGCTGTGCCAGGTCGTCGATATCGACTGCGGACCCGCCCACGGAGATGCCATGACGCGTCAGCGCCTCGCGAAAGGCGTTGACGTACATCCGCGTGGGGTTGTCGATGCCGGCGGTCCGGGTAACGGGCTTGGCGTCGATGGCGATTTGTCCGCGCACCGAGAGCCGGGGTGAACCCGGGATACGCTCGATCGACACGCTCGTGGCCTGGCCCGCGGCGACGGTCGTGACGCCCTCGTCCAGCGTGAGTCCGCTGCCCGGCGGCGTGAGGCCGATGGTCGCGGGCGCGCCGGCCTCCTGGCCGGCCGAGACCGTCAGCAACACCTCGTTCTCGTTGTATTGCAGCGCGCCCACGGGCGTGCCGTAGCCGAACACGAAGTCGTCCCACGACCACCCCAGGCCCCAGCCGGGCTCGGCGAACGCGTTGTCGTCGCCGATCAGCAGGCCGGTCACGCGATGGATCCCGCGCGCGGACAGTTGCTCCGCCCACGCATCGAACGCGCCCCAGCGTTCCGGGTGTCGCGGGTTGATCGTGGGATCGCCGTCCCCCACGACCACGAGGTCACCGTCGAGGGTGCCGTCCGCGGAGACCGGCCCGGTGGCGAACAGGCGTGTCGCATAGCGGAAATCCCAACCGAGCCGATCGGCGGCGACTGCCGTGGTCAGGAGCTTCTGATTGGATGCGGGGACCTGGAGGCGGTTCGCATTCAAGCTGTAGAGCAGGTCGTCGGCCCGCAGCGACCGCACGGCCACCGACCACTGCGCGTGGTCCACCGCCTTGTCGGAGACGATGTCGCCGATGTCCCGCCTGAGCTGATCTTCCTGGGAGACGCGGGCCGGGGCGCCCGCGAGCGGGGGCGGTGCGGGCGCCTTCTTCGCGCAGGCTGATGAAGCGGCGAGCGCCGCGACGATCACCGCGGTGGTGAACGCGCGCGCGCCCGCCCGCGTCACTTCTTTTCGCCCGCCTTGTCGGCCGGCGCAGCGGGAGGCGGCGGCATCACCGCGGTGTCGAGCGCGAGGAGCGCGCCTTCAAGGCTCACCTTCTCGATCTTGCCGGCGCCCGTCTCCCCGTCGCGGAGGGCGAACGCGGTCTCGCCCACCTGGCCGAATCGCACGCGCTCGAATTTGCCGTCGTCGTAGCTCGTGCTGATCACCAGCGCCGGCTTCTCGATGCCGGTCTTCGTCTTCGCGTCGGCAAACGAGATCGCCTTGAGTTCCGCGAGGCGGTTCAGCAGGTCGTCCATCGAGGCGGCCTTGACTTCGTGGGTCTCGCCACCCTGGCGGCTGACCTTCCACACGTCGGGATCGCTCGGCTTGGCGGGCTTGCTGCGCTCGAAGTCGTAGACTTTCGGGCCGCCGGGCGCGTCGAGCACGGCGTGCACCTTGGCGACGGAGAAGGGACGGAACTCGAAGAACTCCTTGCGCCGGTAGTCGTCGAATGGCTTCTTCGTGTCGCCCTGGAGGGTCGAGTCGATAGTGAAGATCATCGGCCGCGACTGGTCGCGCGCGTAGGTCTGGTCGGCCTCGGTCTTGCCGATCAGCAACGTGGACTTCGCGCTGCCGGCGCCCACGGTGAGCGTCATCGCGGGCCGGTCGAGGCCGTACTTCGCGAGATCCTTGCCCTCGGCGTCCACGAGCTTCGACATGTTCGACGTCGAGAGGCGCGTGAGCAGGCCTTCCACGGTGCTGTAGTCACTGCGGCCCGGACCGGGCTTGACGACCTTCCACTCGCTGCCCGCGCGCGCGAGGTCCAGCTGTTCGGCGCCCCGGACGAGCGTCAGCGCGTCGGCCTTGTCGCGATCGAACTTGAGGATCTTCTTGTCGCGCAGGTCGAACGTCTTCTTCGTGAACGACGACTCCTGGAAGGCCGGGACGAGGAACACCTTTTTCTCGCCGCCCTTCATCGCGTACATGTCGCCCTGCATCGCGGTCTTGTCGCCGAGGAGGAGCGTCCCGCTCGCGCCGCCCTCGGCCTTGAACTCCACGGTGACGGCGGGCTTCTCGAGGCCGTATTCCGCGAGCTTCGCGGCGTTCTCGTCGATCGTGCGCGAGGTCTCGAGGTTCGAGAGCGCCTGCGCGATGGCCATCGCCTCCGCCGGATCGGCGTCGGTGGCCGTCGGCTCCGCCATCGTCCAGCCGCCGGCGGCCTTCTTCAACAGGCTGGTCTCGCCGGCGTAGGTGACGCGGAGCTCGTTGATCTTGTCGGTGTCCACCGCGAAGACCTTGGTCTTCGCCGCCTCGCCCTCCGGGCCCGGCGCCGGCTTCTTCGCGTCGACGAAATAGATGTACCCGGCGAGGCCCGCGAGGACCGCGACCAGGATCAACGTGGAGCTGAAGCCGCGCATGGTCAGCGCCTCCGCCACCAGGTGTAGATGCCCGAGGCGAACACGAGCCCGGGGATCACGAAGATCGAGAGCAGCATGATGTTCTGCTGCTGCGCGGCCGTGAGCGTGAGGCGCCGGTCTTCGGGCTCGCGCGGGCGGATGGCGATCAGGTTCTCCTGCTGCGCCAGCCAGTTCACGGTGTTCATGAAGAAGTCGCGGTTGCCCTGGATGCCGAGGCCGAAGTTGGCGGCGAAGTCGGAGTCGCCGATCGCGATGATCCGCGACTCGGGCTTCTTCGGGCTCTCGGGCGCGGCGGGCGTGGCGTTGCCGGCGGGCGGCGTCGCCACGTCGGTGGCCGGCGCGGACACGGCGGCGCCGAGCTGGATCGGGCCCTGCCGGTCACCCTTGTCGGCGTTGAAGGCCACCTGGCCTCCGGCGGACAGCGACGCGATGTCCTTCTCGGCCCAGCTCTGCGCGCTCGTCTCGAGGATCGGCTGCGCTGTGTGGCCATCGACGCCGCCATCCACGGGCGCCATCGAACGCGCGAAGGGGAACGCCGTCATCACGCCGCTCAGGCTTTCCGTGGTCGGGTGCGGCGGATACTGCGCCACCACGGGCACCGACGCGTCGGTGCCGAGCAGGCGGCCGATGCCGCTCGCGTCAAGGACGACGTCGGCGCCGGCCTCGATGCCCCATGAATGGAGGAACGCGACGAGGAGCGGCTGCGCGGGCGCCTTGGCGTTCTCGGGCGGGTCGAGCAGCATGAGGACCTTGCCGCCCTTGGCCATGTAGGCCGAGAGCGCGTCGAGTTCCGGCTGCAGGAAGTCCGTCTTCGGTCCCGCGACGATGACGACGGTGGCGTCGGCGGGCACCTTGCCCGCCTGCGCGAGGATCAGCGGCTCCACGCCGTAGTTGTCGGCGCTGAGCGCCTGCGTCACGGCGCTGTAGCCGAGGCGGTCGGCGGCGGTGGTGTTCTTCTCGCCGTGTCCCTGCGTGAAGTAGACCTTGCGCGTCTCGCCGGTGACGGCCTTGATGAGGGCGTTGGTCAGTTCCTGCTCGCCGAGCGTGGTGACGCGCTCGGTGCGGCCCTTGTACTCGACGAGGACGGTGCCGTAGGCCGAAATCTGGGCGGCCTTGGCGCGCGTCGGCTCGCGATCCGGATCCACGTACTCGGTCGAGACCTTCGACGACTGGTAGCTGAACTCGTTCAGGCGATCCCGGAAGCGGTCGAAGCCGGTCTCCTTCTCGAACACCGTGAACTTCACCGGCGCGTCGAGGGTCTTCAGCACCTTCACGGTCTGGTCCGACAGGCTGTAGACCTGGTTCGCGGTGAGGTCCCAGCGCTTGTTCTGGCGCGCGCCGAGATAGTTGACGGCGACCAGGATGCCGAGGAACACGGCGATGCTGACGATCGACATCGTCCCGTACTTGGCGCCGCGGCCCTTGTAGAAGTCGGCCACGTCGCGCCACTGCCCCGCCATGTAGATGAGGACCGACGCGAGGCCCGCCCATGCCGCGTAGGTCGCGTACTGGTTCCATTCCGGCCTGAGGAAGCGCACGGCCGACGGCGCCGAACACCAGCACCGTCCCGATCCATCCGATGATGCCCACGATGCGGTTCACCATGTCAGCCTCGCCACCTTTCACTGTCCACCGATTTCATGGTGAGGAACAGCCCGAACGCTATGAAGCTGAAGTAGTAGATCAGGTGCTTCGTGTCGATCACGCCCTTGGCGAAATCGTCGAAGTGCTCGGTGATCGACAGCGTCTGCAGCACCGCCTGCGCCGTGGGGCCGACGAAGCTGCCGATCCAGTTGATCACCCAGAGCATCAGGAAGACCGCGAACGTGGCCATGCCCGCGACGATCTGGTTCTTGGTCAGGCTGGAGATGAAGAGGCCCACCGAGATGAAGCAGCCGCCCATCAGCACCAGGCCGAGATAGCCCGTGACGAGGGGCTTCCACTCCGGATGGCCGTAGATGAACAGGAAGCTCACGTGCAGGAGGGTGACCGCCAGCATCGCCATGTAGAGCAGCATCGCGCCGGCGAACTTGCCGAGGATGATCTCCGCGTCGGTGAGCGGCGAGGTGAGCAGCAGCTCGATCGTGCCGGAGCGCTTCTCCTCGGAGTAGGTGCGCATGGTGATCAGCGGGAAGACGAAGAGCAGGATCACCGTGGCGTTGCTCAGCAGCGGGGCGATGAGCATCTGGTTGATGTTCATCGTCTGGCCCGGCTGGCCCATGCCCATCTGCATGCTCTGCTGCTCGAAGAACGAGAGGAGCGCGTAGAAGAAGTAGCCGAAGAGCAGGGCGAACATCCCGATCATCACGTACGCGATGGGCGACGCGAAGTAGGACTTGATCTCGCGCTCGGCGATGGCGGCGATGTTACGCATGGGCCACCTCCGTCGCCGCGGGCGTCTCGTCCGCCGGTTTCTCGTCGGTCATCAGGCTCACGAACACGTCCTCCAGGCTCACGCGCATCGGCCGCATCTCCAGCAGGCCGAAGCCGGCGCCGACGACGGCGGACGCCAGTTCCCGCCGCACGTCGGACCCTTTTTCACTGTCGACCTCGAAGGCCGCCACGCCCTCGCGCGTGTCGGCGAGGCTGACCCGCATGACGCCGCGCACGTTCTGCAGCGACCGCTGGATGTCCTCGGCCGGCCCCTGCGCCTGCAGGTAGACCGTCACCGCGCCGTGCATGCGCTCGGTGAGCGCCGCGGGGGTGTCGATGGCGACGACCTTGCCCTTGTTGATGATGACGACCTTCTGGCACGTCTGCGCGACCTCGGGCAGGATGTGCGTGCTCAGCACGATCGTGTGGTTGCCGGCGAGCTCGCGAATCAGCTGCCGCGTCTCGATGATCTGCTTGGGATCGAGGCCCGCGGTGGGCTCGTCGAGGACCAGCACGTCGGGGTTGTGGATGATCGCCTGCGCCAGGCCCACGCGCTGCTTGTAGCCCTTCGAGAGACGGCCGCACTGGCGGTCCGCCATGTCGGCGACCCACGTGCGCTTCATCACGTCATCGACGCGGCCCTTGATGTCCTTGCGCACGCCCTTGATCTTGGCGACGAACATCAGGTACTCGCGGACGGTCATGTCCGGATAGAGCGGCGGCGTCTCCGGCAGGTAGCCGGTGCGCTTCTTCGCTTCGAGCGCCTGCTCGAAGACGTCGAAGCCCGCCACGACCGCCGTGCCGCTCGTCGCCGGCATGTAGCCGGTGATGATGCGCATCGTGGTCGTCTTGCCCGCGCCGTTGGGGCCGAGGAACCCGAGGATTTCACCGGACTCGACGCGAAAGCTCACGTCGTCCACGGCGGTGAAGGGGCCGTAGCGTTTGGAGAGGTGCTGAACCTCGATCACGGGAGGACTCCGATGTGTAGAAAAATCAGTGTAAGCTCTAGGCGAAGCGCGAAGTAGGCGCGCCGACCCCCCATCCTAGTCGAACCGCCTATAGGCAGCAAGATCGCCAAGGGTTACAAACATGATAGGTGACGGGCCCGGCCGGAGCGAGCTTCCCGTGAAGCGATTTGCGCTGGTCACGATCGTCCTCGTTTCTGCGTTTGGCGCCGCGACCTGGTGGTGGGCGCGCGGCTCCCTCCCTGCTTTGGACGGCCAACTGGCCCTCCCTGGTCTGCACGCCCCCGTCGAAATCCTGTTCGACGGCTACGGCGTCCCCGCGGTCTACGCTCGTGACGCCGATGACGCGTGGTTTGCGGCCGGGGCGCTGCACGCCCGCGACCGGCTCTGGCAGATGGAGCTCTACCGCCGCGTCACCCTGGGCCGGCTCTCCGAAGTGCTGGGCGAACGCACGCTGCCCATCGACCAGCGATTCCTCACCCTGAGGCTGCGCGAGGCCGCCGAGGCGGAGTGGCAGCGCGCGGCGCCCGACGTGAAGGCTGCCCTGGAGCGCTATGCCGCGGGCGTCAACGCGGTCATCGCCTCGCAGGGCCGGCGCCAACGACCGCCCGAGATGCAGCTGCTCGGCATCACCCCGGTGGCCTGGACGCCCGTGGACTCCCTCGCGGTGGGGCGGCTGCTCGCGTGGCGCCTGGCGGAGAATCACCAGGCGGAACTCGTGCGGGCGGCGATGGCGGCGAAGCTGGGCGCCGAGCGGGCGCAGCAGATGGCGGGGAGATATCCCGCAGACGCGCCGACGATTCTCGCCTCCTCGGGCGCGGCGCCTCCGGCGCCGCGTGGGATTGATTTCGCAGGAGGCGGCGAAGCCGCCGACCCCCACCAGCGAACGCTTGCGAGCTCGCCCTACCAGGCCCACCCGCCCCGAAGCATTTCCCGCGGGCCTTGAGTGGCTCGCCCCGGGCGCCAAGCGCGGCAACAGCAACAACTGGGTCGTGGCCGGGCGCAAGACCAGGAACGGCCGGGCGCTGCTCGCCAACGATCCGCACCTGCAAATCGAGTTCCCCTCGGTGTGGTACGAGATGCACCTCGTCGCGGCCGGGCTGGACGTGGCCGGTGTGACGATTCCCGGCGTGCCGTTCGTCGCGCTCGGCCACAACGCGCGTATCGCGTGGGGCATGACGAACACCGGCGCCGACGTGCAGGACCTCTATCTCGAGCGTGTCGACATCGCGCGCAAGCGCGTGTTCTCGCGTGGGGACTGGGTGCCCGTCGAAGTCACGACCGCGGACATCCCCGTGCGCGGCCGCGCGCGGCCCTTCCCCTTCGAAGTGTGGAAGACGCGCCATGGCGCCATCTTCTCGAGCGTCGGCCTCGAGTGGGACGCGCCGCCGGCCTGGCTGTCGCCCGAAGGGCGCCCGACGGGGGAGCAGCGCGCGTACGCCTTGCGATGGGACGCGACCGGCGACCTGGCGACGGCGTTCGAGGCCATCAATCGCGCGACGGACTGGGACACGTTCGTCGCCGCGGTCGACCGGTTCGCCGTGCCGTCACAGAACATCGTCTACGCCGACGTGAACGGCAACATCGGCTACGCGATGTCGGGATCGCTGCCGGTGCGGGCGGGCGGCGACGGCACGCGACCGATCGACGGCGCCTCGGGCGACGGCGAGTGGACCGGCGTCATCGACGCGTCGGCGCTGCCGCGCGTGCTCAATCCCCCGGCCGGCTACATCACGTCCTCCAACAACGAGGTGGACCGCCGCTTCAACGGCCTGATCACCCGCGACTGGGCCGCGCCGTTCCGGACCACGCGCCTGCACGAACAGCTGTCGCGCGGCGAGGGCCTCGACATCGAGGCGATGGAGACGCTGCAGAACGATCGCCGAAGCCTCGCGGCCGAGCGCGTGCTGGCGGGCGTGGACACGGCCATCGCGGAAGGGCGTCGCCGCGGGGCCGATGCCGGGGTGCTGGCGTCCCTCGAGCAGCTCAAGGCGTGGGATCACGTCGTGGACGCGCGGCCGGTAGTGTCGCTCTACGAAGCGTTCGAAGACGCGCTGTGGCGGCGGACGTTCCTCGACGAGATGGACGAGCCGCTCTTCCTGAAGTTCTACGAGTGGGCGGGCGCGGAACGGCCGTCGGGCCTCTACGCGATCATCGGCGACCGGCAGTCGCCGTGGTTCGACGACATCGCCACGGTGGACAAGCGCGAGACGCGCGACGACATCTTCCTGCTCGCTGCGGCCGATGCGGAAGAGCGCCTCGCGAACGAGTGGGGCGGCCCCGCCAGGCGCGGGTGGGATCGGCTTCACGCGGCCACCTTCGCGCATCCTCTTGGCGGCGTCGCGTTCCCGTTCGCGTGGTTGTTCAATCGCGGACCGGTGCCGATCACCGGTGACGGTTTCACCGTGATGCGCGTCAGCTGGAACCGCCTCCGGCCGTTTGGCGCGTGGGAACATCCGTCCTGGCGGCAGATCTTCGAGGTGGGCCAGTGGGACCAGTCCCGCGTCATCCTGCCGGCCGGTCAATCGGGCCATCCCCTCAGCCCGCACTACTTCGACCAGAACGCCCTCTGGCGCGAGGGGCACTACCGGACGCAGCCGTTTTCCCGGGCCGCCGTCTCGGCGGCGGCGCAGCACCGGCTGCTGCTGGTCCCATAGGGCCGACCCTTTTTGAGCTTTGAACTTTGAACTTGTAACTTTGAACTGACATATGAATACTTGCTCATATGTTCAAGTCTGACGAGTTCTGTGACCTCGTCCACATCGACCCCGCCCGCGTCGGCAAGCTGCGATCGCTGCTCGTGCCGGGTGACGCCGTGGCCGGGCTGGCCGAGACGTTCAGCGCGCTCGGGGACCCGACCCGGGTGCGGATGCTCGACGCCCTCTCGCACGGGGAGCTGTGCGTGTGCGACCTCGCCGCCGTCCTGGGCCTGAGCCAGTCCGCCGTGTCGCACCAGCTGCGCCTGCTCCGCGGCCTGCGCCTCGTGCGGTCGCGCCGCGACGGGCGGATGATGTTCTACGCGCTCGACGACCGCCACATCATGACGTTGTTCCGCCAGACGCTGCAGCACGTGGAAGAAGGACGCGCGTCACGGGCCGGGAGTCGGGAGTCGGGAATCGGGAGTCGCAAGGCGGTCGCGCGCGCGACCGGAGGGCGCGCGCGGTGAGCACCGTCACGGCGGATCCGCGCGCGGCGGCCGCGCATGCCATCGGGTGCGCGCATTGCGAGGCCGATGCGCCCGCGCCGTCCCGCGCCTCGTGGCAGGGCCTGGCCACCGCGGCGGCCGCGGTCCTCGTCGTCGTGGCCTCCGGCCTCGATTTCATCCTGGTGCCGCGGCCCTGGTGGACCGCGCCCGCCCTCATCGCGGCGACGCTCGTGGGCGCCGTGTTTCCCGTGCGTCGCGCGGTGTCGTCGCTTCGGCGCGGTTCGCTCGACATCAACGTCCTGATGGTCGTGGCGGTCGCCGGCGCCCTCGCGATCCGGCAGTTCGAAGAAGCGGCCGTCGTCGTGTTCCTGTTTTCCGCGGCGCAGTGGCTCGAAGCGCAGAGCCTGGACCGCGCGCGCCGGGCCATCGGGCGCCTGCTCGACCTGGCGCCGTCGGACGTCTCGCTCCGTGACAATGGCGGCGAGCGGCGCGTCGGCATCGACGCGGTGCAACCGGGCGCGCTGATGGTGGTGCGGCCCGGCGAGAAATTCGCGCTCGACGGCATCGTCCGCGACGGGGTGTCGGACGTGAACCAGGCGCCGATCACGGGCGAGTCGATGCCGGTGGAGAAGACCGCCGGTGACGAGGTGTTCGCCGGCTCCATCAACGGTCATGGCGCGCTCACCGTGACGGTGACGCGCCGGCGCAACGACACGACGCTCGCGCGCATCATTCACCTGGTCGAGTCGGCCCAGGGCCAGCGGGCCCCCGTCCAGCAGTTCATCGATTGGTTTGCCGCGTGGTACACCCCGGCGGTGATCGTCCTGGCCGCGCTCGTGTGCGTCGTCCCGGTCGTGGCGGGCGGGCAGCCCTTCGACGTGTGGCTCTACCGCGCCCTGGTGATGCTCGTCGTCGCCTGCCCGTGCGCGCTCGTGATCTCGACGCCGGTCTCGATTGTCTCGGCGCTCGCCGGCGCGGCGCGCCACGGCGTGCTGATCAAGGGCGGCGCGCACCTCGAGCGACTCGCGACCGTGCGCGTCGTGGCCTTCGACAAGACCGGCACCGTGACCACCGGCGCGCTCACCGTGAACGACACGCAGGTGGCGGCGGGTACGACAGTGGAGGCGGTGATCGCCCTGGCCGCGGCCGTCGAGTCGCACTCCGAGCATCCGGTGGCCGCCGCGATTGTGCGCGAAGCCGCCCGGCGCGCGTTGCCCGTGGCCGAGCCGCGTGACGTTCGGGCGCTGCCCGGACTTGGCGTGGAAGGCCGCGTGGACGGCGCGCAGGTGGCCTGCGGGACGCCGCGCCTCTTCGGCGAGCGCGGGTGGATGACACCCGAGTGGACGGCCGTCGCCACCCGCTTCGTCGAGCAGGGCCTGTCGCCCGTCCTCGTCGCGCGCGCCGGCGTCACGCTTGGCGCGATTGGCATCGCCGATTACACGCGGCCCAGTGCGGCCGGCGTCGTGGCCGCGCTGCGCGCGCAGGGCCTCGCGCGCGTGGCCCTGCTCACGGGCGATCACGAAACGTCCGCCCGCGCCGTCGGCGCCCAGCTGGGACTCGACGAGGTGCGCGCGGCGCTGCTGCCGCAGGACAAGGTCGAGGCCGTGCACGCCCTTCGTCGGGCGCATGGTGCGGTGGCGATGGTGGGCGACGGCGTGAACGACGCCCCGGCGCTGGCCGCGGCCGACGTGGGCGTGGTGATGGGCGCGATCGGCAGCGACGCCGCCCTCGAGACGGCGGACATCGCGCTGATGGCCGATGACCTGACGAAGGTGCCCTACGCGATCCGCCTGAGCCGCGCGACGCTCGCGAACATCCGCGTCAACGTGGCCATCGCGCTGGTGTTGAAGGGCGCGTTCGTGGCGCTCGCCGCGGCGGGCGTCGCCACGCTCTGGATGGCCGTCCTCGCCGACACCGGCGCCTCGATGCTGGTCGTCGCCAACGCGCTGCGGCTCCGCCGCTTCGACTAGTTACCGCTTCACGGAGCGGAAGAAGTGGGCGTTGACGAACTCGTCGATCAGCGCCTGGTCCGCCGGGCTCACGGCCGTGAAGCGCAGGCCCATCCCCGCCTTCTCCGAGCTCCAGCACACGATTGCCGTCGCGCTGATCTCCTTCTTCGAACCCGGCAGCCGGAACCGGAGCACCGCCGACGCGTCCGCCGGCAGCGGGCCGGACGTGCGGATCGCGATGCCGCCGGAGCTCAGGTTGAGCGAGAGCGCCGCCGCAATCGTGCCGCCCGCGCGGTACGACACCGGGATGCCCATGACGACGCGCGGGCTCTCGCGCCGGTTGAAGTCGTCGGGAAACAGGTGCGGCGCGATCGACGGCAGGATGTGCTCGACGGCGCTGTACTCGTTGAGGTATCCCCCGACGCCGAGCCGCGCCAGGTCCTTGACCTCCGCGGCGCTCGTCACCGAACCGCTGAACACGAGGATCGGGAGACGATTCTCATCGAGCTTGCGGATCGTACGCACGAGGTCGACGCCCTTCGCGTGCGGCATCCGCAGGTCGAGCACGATGAGGTCGAGTTCGGCGAGATCGGCGCGCACGCGGCCGAGCAGCTCCGCGACGCTCTTGACGACGACGGCGCGATGGCCGGCGGCGTCGAGCGCCGCCTTGAACCGATCGCGCACGAATGGCGCTTCGGCGGCAACGAGAACCGTCTTGTGCGGCGCTGGAGATGAGGTCATTACACCCGTGACACGCGCTCGTTCCGTTGCAGACTGTATCAGGTTCTCGCTATAATTTGGACTTACCTCGTTCACCGGTACCGCCGCCAAGGAGCGCCGAGCATGCCCGCGATTTGTCCCGAGTGCGATTCACCGATTGATGTTGACGAATACGACGTCGACATCGGCGATGAATTGACCTGCTCGGAATGCGGCTCCCTCCTGCGCGTGGCGAGCGACGCGCCGCTGGAATTCGAACTGGCCGACGAAGAGGATGACCTCGACGAAGAGGACGACAGCGAAGACGGCGAAGACGATGACGACGAGGACGAAGACGAGGACGACGACGACCTCGACGACGAATAGCGAACTCGCCGGCAAGGCCGTCCGCCTCCGCGCGATCCTCGCCGACTGCGGGTCGGTGCTCGTCGCGTTCAGCGGCGGCGTCGATTCGGCCTACCTCGCCGTCGCCGCCGCCGGCGTGCTCGGGTCCCGCGCCCTCGCGGTCACCGCGGAAAGCCCCAGCTATCCCGACTCGCACCGCCAGATTGCGCTCGGCGTCGTGCGCGACTTCTCGCTCGCGCACGAAGTGATCCGCACCGAGGAACTCGACCGGCCGGAATACCGCGCCAACCCCGCGAACCGCTGCTACTACTGCAAGGACGAACTCTACGGCCGCCTCGCCGAAGTCGCGCGCGCGCGCGGCCTCGCCGTCGTCGTGGACGGCAACAACGCGGACGACCGCGGGGACTACCGGCCCGGCCGGCAGGCGGCGCGCGAGCACGGCGTGCGCAGCCCCCTCGACGAAGCCGATTCTCACGAAGGACGAGATTCGCGAGCTCTCGCGGCTGGCGGGCCTGGCGACCTGGGACGAGCCGGCCTCGGCGTGCCTCTCGTCGCGCATTCCGTACGGCCACGAGGTCACCGACGCCGCGCTCCGGCAGATTGAGCGCGCCGAGGATTCGTTGCGCGCGCTGGGGTTCCGCGTGTTCCGCGTCCGTCACCACGACACGGTGGCGCGCCTCGAGATTGCCCGCGGCGAAATGGCGCGCGCGCTCGACCCCGACGTGAATGCGCAACTCGTCTCGTCGTTGAAGGCGCTCGGCTACCACTACGTGAGCCTCGATCTCCAGGGCTATCGCCTGGGCAGCCTCAACGAGGCGCTCCGCCTGCGCCCGGTCTCGTGACGCCCCGCCGGTTGTTGGCGGCGCTGGCGCTGCTGTTCGCGCTGGCGCATGTGCCCTTCGTCGCCGGCTCCCTCGAAGACATCGACTCGGTCAACTTCGCGCTCGGCATCCGCCACTTCGACGTGGCGAAGCACCGTCCGCATCCTCCCGGGTATCCCGCGTACATCGCGCTCGGCAAGGCCGCCACGTGGGTCGGCGGGCTCGTGAGCGGCACGCCGCCCGGCACCTCCTCGACCGAGGCGCGAGCGATGGGCCTGTTGTCGCTCGCGGCCGGCGTCGCCGCGATCTTCCTGCTCTACGGCGTCTTCACCTGTCTCCGGCCGGTGCGCGACGCCTCTTCCGCCACATTCGATCCCGCGTTTGCGCCGTGGCAGGTGTTGGACATGACGGCCCTGGGCGCGGCGATTGTCGTCGCAGCGAGCCCGCTGTTCTGGTACCTCGCCGTGCGCCCGATGAGCGACCTGCCCGGGCTCACCGTGGCTCTGGCGGCGCAAGCGTGCCTGCTCCTCGCCTGGTGGCGACAGACGCCCGCGGCCGATGGCGATTGCCGCATGCAGGCGCCGGCGATGGCGGCGTCCGGCCGCATGATCGTGGCCGGCGCGTTTCTCGCCGCCCTCAGCATCGGCATGCGCTCCCAGACGCTGTGGTACACCGCGCCGCTGCTGATGCTGGTGCTGGCCGACCGCATCGGGCGCGGAGTGGCCGGCGCGCTCATCGGCGGCGCCATGACTTTCACGCTCGGCGGCCTGTTGTGGGGCATTCCGATGCTCGTCGCCAGCGGCGGCCTTTCCGCGTACCTCGCCGCCCTCGGGACCCAGGCAGGGGAGGACTTCGCCGCCGGCGACATGCTCTACCTCAATCCCAATCCGCGATCGGCCGCCTTCGCGCTGTGGCATACCTTCGTCGATCCGTGGGATTCACCGGCCCTGGCCGCGGTGGTGCTGACGCTCGCGCTGCTGGGCGTCGCGCAGGTGCTGCGTCGCGAGCGCCGCAGCCTGGCGGCCCTCGTCGCGATGGGCGGGCCGTATTTCCTCTTTCACGTCATCTTTCAGGACACGTCGTTCGTGCGCTACGCGCTCCCGCTGGTGCCGGTCGTCGCGTTCCTCGCGATGCGGGGCGTCGCCCTCCTCTCCGAGCGCGCGGTGCCCGTCGCGGCCGCGGCCCTCGCCGTCTCGGGCGTCCTCGTCGCCGCGCCCGTGCTGATGGCGTATGGCGCGGAGCCGAGCCCGGCCGTGCGCGTCGTCGCGGCGATGCGCGCGCAGGCGCGCACGGCGCCTCCCGGCGCGCTGGCGATGCACCAGACATTCCAGCGTCCGCTCGAGGCCGAAGACGTCGGCATCACGCCGCAGCTGGCGTCGCCGCCGCGGCTCGAGTGGCTCGACGTGGCGAAGTACTGGCGCGAGGGACACACGGAGCCGCTGTGGTTCCTCGCGGACCCCACCCGCACCGACCTGGCCCTGTTCGATCCGCTCAGCCTGGAGGACTCGACCGCGTTCACCTGGTCGCTCGTGGCGCGGCCCGCGTTCGGCGGCCTCCGGCCGTCGGCCGTGCGCTGGTATCGCATGACGCCGCCCGGCTGGTTCTGCGAGGAAGGCTGGGCGCTCACGCCCGAAACGTCGGGCATGGCGCGCCTGCGGTCGCGCGGTCCCGACCTGGGGCCGATCACCGCGTGGGTGCGGCGGCGTCCCGGCGCGACGCGCTTGCTCGTTGGCGGCCGGAACCTCGCCGCGGCCGGAGGCCCTGCCGCGCGGTTCACCATCGCGATCGATGACGTGCCGCTGGCCGCGTGGGACGCGGCGCCGGGTTTCTTCCTCCAGGTGTTCGACGTGCCCGCCGGGCGGCTCTCTGGTGACGGGCCGTTGGCGCGGCTGACGATGTCGTCGGCTCCGGTCACGGGGACAGCGGCCGTGCCCACGGCGATCGAGCAGTTCGACCTGCAGGATTCCGGCGCTCGGATGTGGGGCTACGACACGGGCTGGCAGGAGGCCGAATACACGCCGGCCCTGCATGTGTGGCGCTGGACGAGCGACCGGGCCACGCTCCGCCTGGTGGGTCCGCCCTCGGACGCGCGCGTCACCTTTGCGATCGAATCGCCCCTGCGGTATTTCCCCAAAGGGTCTCGCGTGCGCGTATCGGCCGGCGCGCGCGAGCTCGTCGTCACGACCCTGGACGAATCGCGCGATTTGACTGTCGAGGTTCCCGCCGACGCGCTCGCGGCATCGCAGGGCCTCGTCACCATCGAGACCGACCAGGTGTTCGTGCCGGCCGAACGCGGCGGCCCCCCGGATTTCCGCCGGCTGGGGCTCAGAATTTTTCGGCGTTCGTGTCTCTAACGCGTTGACACCGCGGGAAACATCCCGCTAATCTGCGAGCACCACCGGATTGAACGGTGTCACTTTTATCGATGCAGGAGAGCGAATGACGACGAGTGCGCTTCAACGGATGGCTGGGATCGCCTCACTCTGCCTGGTGATGGGCATCGGCGCGGCCGCGTGCGCCAAGAAGGCGCCGGCCCCGGCGCCGCCGCCGCCACCTCCGCCGGCCGCGCCCGCGACGCCGCCGCCGCCACCGCCGCCACCACCGCCGCCGCCGCCGGCCCCGCGCCGCGTCCGTTGACCGAAGACGAGGTCTTCGGGCAGAAGAGCGTGGCGCAGCTGAACGCCGAGAAGCCGCTTGGCGACGTCTACTTCGATCTGGACGAGTCGACGATCAAGGAAGAGGGCAAGGCCGCGCTGTCACAGAACGCGTCGTACCTCAAGCGCTGGGCGACGGTCCGCCTCAGCATCGAGGGGCATTGCGACGAGCGTGGCACCGCGGAATACAACCTGGCCTTGGGCGAGCGCCGCGCGAAGTCCGTGCAGGACTACCTGGTGAGTCTCGGGATTCCCGCCGACCGCCTCACGGTTGTGAGCAAGGGCAAGGAATCGCCCTTCTGCACCGAGTCGAACGAAGCCTGCTGGCAGCAGAACCGCCGCGGACACTTCGTGATCACAGGAAAGTAGAAAGTAGAAGTAGAAGGTAGAAAGTGGAAAGCTTTCTACTTTTCACTTTCTACTTTTCACTTTAGCGAAGCGGTAATGCTCTCCGCCGCCTCGCGGGGATCGGGCGCTGCCGTGATGGGGCGCCCGATGACCAGATACGACGCCCCGGCCGCCATGGCCTCCCTGGGCGTCAGCGTCCGCGCCTGATCGTCCTTCACACCCGCTTGCCCTGAGCCTGCCGAAGGGGCCGGTCGAATGCCCGGCGTCACGATCTGGAAATCCGGTCCGCACGCCTGTCGAATGGCCGCCGTCTCCTGCGGTGACGCCACGACCCCATCGAGCCCCGCGTCCCTGGCCAGCGTGGCGAGGTGCACCACCTGATCGAGCATCCCGCGGGACACGCCGATCTCGGCGAGCGCCGCCGCGTCCATGCTCGTGAGCACCGTCACGCCGATCACGAGCGGGCGCGGACGGCCCAGCGCCTGCGCGGCCTTCGTGGCCGCTTCAGCCGCGGCCTTCATCATCGCCCGGCCCCCGGAACAGTGGACGTTGACCATCCACGCGCCCGTCGCCACCGCGGCCTGCACGGCGCCCGCGACGGTGTTGGGGATGTCGTGAAACTTCAGGTCGAGGAAGACGCGATCGCCGCGGCCGGCGAGCGCGCGGACCAGCGCCGGGCCCTTCGGCGGTGAAGAGCTGCTTGCCCACCTTGTAGCCGCCCACCGCGCCGCGCAGCTGGTCGGCCAGGCGCAGGGCCTTGTCCGCGGAATCGACATCGAGGGCAACGAGGATGGGGTTCATGCGTGACCGGCCTTGGGCGGAGTGGGATTGAAGGCGCCGATGAGGTCGCGCAGGCGCGACACGCCGTGGCGCGTCATGTAGTCCTTCAGGCCGTCGGTGACCTTGCCCCACACGAACGGGTCGACGAAGTTCGCGGTGCCGATCTGCACGGCCGTGGCCCCGGCGAGCATGAACTCGAGGGCGTCGCGCGCGTCGGTGATGCCGCCCATGCCGATCACCGGGATCTTCACCAGCTGGTAGCACTCCCACACCATGCGCACGGCGATGGGGCGGATGGCCGGGCCGCTGAGGCCGCCCAGCACGTTGGTGATCTTCGGCCGCCGCGTCTCGACGTCGATGGCCATGGCCAGGAACGTGTTCACGAGCGACACCGCGTCGGCGCCGGCCTCCTCGGAGGCGCGCGCGAACGAGGCCACGTCCGTCACGTTCGGCGTGAGCTTGGGGATCACCGGCAGGTGCGTGGCCTTGCGCACCGCGCTCACCACCGCGTGCGTGCCCACCAGGCTGCAGCCGAACTGGATGCCGCCTTCCTTGATGTTGGGGCACGAGATGTTCAGCTCGATGGCGTGCACGCCCTCGTGCTGCGAGAGCACCCTGGTGACCTCGACGTACTCATCGATCGTCGTCCCGCACACGTTGATGAAGTTGCGCGTGCCGAGCTCGCGCAGGCGCGGCAGCTTCTCCTTGACGAAGCGGTGCACGCCGATGCCCTGCAGGCCGATCGCGTTGATCATCCCCGACGGCGTCTCGACGATGCGCGGGGGCGGATGGCCCTGGCGCTCGTTGAGGAACAGGCCCTTGGAGGCGATGCCGCCGAGCGTGGAGAGGTCCAGGACCTGCTCGGTACTCGAGGCCGTAGCCGAAGCAGCCGCTCGCCGCGATCAGCGGGTTCGGCAGCGTGAGGGATCCGATTTGGACGGACAGATCCAGATCCATCGCTCAGTCCCAGACCAGTTCCGCGCCGTCGAAGACGGGGCCGCTGATGCACGAGCGCACGAGGTGCGCGTGCTCATCTCCATGTTTGACCGGCACGACGCAGCTGTAGCACCCGCCGAGCCCGCACCCCATCGTCCGCTCGACGGACACTTGCGACGGCTGGCCGAATTTCATCGCCAGTTTGGCGACGGCGGCGAGCATCGGCTCCGGTCCGCACGCATACACCATCGCCCCGCTTGCGTAGGGCACCCCTTCAGGGGTGCCGGCGGCCGCGCCGAGCCCGCGGAGCGCATCTTCGAGCGGTACCGTGACGCGGCCCTGGATGCCGCGGCTGCCGTCTTCGGTGGCGAGCACGAGCGTGACGCCGAGGCGCTCGAAGAAGTCGAGGTAGAAGAGCTCCGCGCCCGAGCGTGCGCCGTAGAACAGGGTGGCGGGCGTGCGGGTGACCGCCAGTGCTTCGGCGAGCGTGGCGAAGGGGGCGAGGCCGACGCCCCCGGCCACCATCCACGCCTGCGTCGGCGCGGTGACGGCCCGGAACGGCTGGCCCAGCGGGACCGAGGCACGCGACCTTGTCGCCGGGTTCGGCGCCGTACAGCATCGCGGTGCTGCGGCCGGCGATCTTGTTGAGGATGCTGATGGCCGTCACGGCGCCGCCCGCGTCGCGGATGACTTCGAACACCGAGAAGGGCCGTCGCAGGAGCGGGTCCGTCGTCCGTCCCGCCTTGAGCATCACGAACTGACCGGGCTGGGTGCGGTCTCCCACTTCCGGCGCGGCGAGCGTGAGCACCGAGTAATCGTGCGAGAGCCGCACGTTGGAGATCACGGTCGCGTCGACGTCGACAGGCGGCATCGATCGAGTATAGCAAGCCGGGTACAATGGCAGCCACACTCACGATTCCCTTTTCGCGATGCGCTACCTGCGGATGCTCTCCAACTCGGTGATTGCCGGCGGACTCGCGTCCGGCTACCTCACCGCGCTGGTGCTCCAGCTCAATCCGTCGCTGCCGATCGACGCCGCCACGCTCGCGCCGCTCGCGCTCATCCTCGGCTTCGCCTACGGCGCCAACCTCACCGCGGTGTTCTACGCGCTCATCGTGCTGCGCCAGATCCTGGCCGTGGAGGTGCTGTCGCCCGGCTGGCTGAGCGTGCGGCTCCTGTCGTGGCTGGGCACCATCGCCGCGGGCGCCGCCGCGGCGCTGATGTGGATGAACCTCCGCGGCTTCGGCCCCGTGCTCGACGCCGACACGCGCGGCCACATGACCATCGGCGCGGGCATCGTCTCGGCCGCGGCCGCCGTCTTCCTGTCCATCGGCCTGGCCCACCTGGGCCGCCGGGGAGGGCGCCTGAGCGCCAGCCTCCTCTCCGCGACGATGGTGGTGTCCGTGGTGGCGCCGATTGTCGCGCGCGGCCCGGCGCAGCCGCTGCCGCTCCCGGCGCGGCCAACGGCGCCGGTCGCGGAGCTGGGATCGACGCCTTCGCAGGCGCGCCTGACGCTGCTCATGTTCGACGGCGCGTCGCTCGACATCATCTCGCCGGCCGTCGCGGCGGGACGCCTGCCCAACATCGGCCGGATCTTCGACCAGGGCGCGGTGCTGCACCTGGCGACGCTGCGGCCCACGCAGGCCGAGCCGGTGTGGAGCGCGATCGCCACCGGCCGCCTGCCCATGAACAACGGCGTGCGGGCGGCGGTCGTGTACCGCATGCCCGGCGGCGCGCCGATCCGGCTGCTGCCCGACTACTGCTTCGCGCAGGCGCTCGTGCGATTCGGGTTCCTCACGCCGCAGACGCAAACGGCCGCCGACCTTGCGGCGCGGCCGATCTGGGGCATCCTGAGCGACCACAGCGTGCGGGTCGGCGTGATCGGCTGGCCGCTGACCAACCCGGCGCCCGCGGTGAACGGCTTCCTCGTGAGCGATCGCTTCCACGAGATGTCCGAGACGGAGCTGGATCTCGACGGCGCGACCGCGGTGTATCCGCCGGAATTGCTCGCCGACGCGCGGGCCGCGCTGGCGACGCCCGCCGACGCCCGATCCGGTGGCGCTCGTCTCCACGATGGGCGCGCCCCAGCCGGCCAACGATTACGACGCCCGGCGCGATCCCGCGCCCGTCGTCGCCGATCGCGTGCACCTGCAGTTGATGAACGCGCTCGAACCATCGCAGTCGCCCCGGTTCCTCGCCGCGCGGTTCCCGGGCGTCGATGCGGTGGGGCACCTCTTCCTGCGGTACGCCGATCCGTCGGCCTTCGGCGACGTGTCCGACGACGAGCGCCGCCAGTTCGGCCGCGTGCTGGACGAGTACCACGGCTTCGTCGACACGCTCGTCGGGCGCGAGCTGGCCCGGCTGGGCCCCGACGACGTGCTGCTCGTCGTGTCGGCCTTCGGCATGGAGCCGCTCAGCCCGGGCAAGCGCGTCCTGGAGATGCTGGTCGGCAACCCGCAGATCTCGCGGCACCCACGAGCGCGCGCCCGACGGCTTCGTGCTCGCGTTCGGCCAGCCGGTGGCGGCCGGACGTCCCGGGCCGGACCTCGGTCGTGGACATCACGCCGACGATCCTGTACTTCCTGGGCCTGCCGGTGGCGCGCGACATGGAAGGGTTTCCGCGCACCGACATCTTCAAGCCGTCGTTCACCGGCGAACGGCCGGTGACGTACATCCCCTCGTATGGGCGATAATGCGGACGCGCGCTGAGCCCTGATCCCCAACGCCGATGCTCGTCAACTGTGTCGTCTATCAACGTGGAGAGAAGCTCGCGGACATTCCCGTCAGCGAGATCCGCG
This sequence comes from uncultured Acidobacteriota bacterium, assembly GCA_963839865.1. Classification (GTDB taxonomy): domain Bacteria; phylum Acidobacteriota; class Vicinamibacteria; order Vicinamibacterales; family UBA2999; genus 12-FULL-67-14b. The sequence continues at coordinate 1,223,973 of CAWIWS010000021.1, read as the reverse complement.
CGCACCTGGGACGGGCGGACTGCTTCGTCTGGGTGGCGCTGAAGGACCCCGACGCCGCTGAGCTCGCGGTGCTGCAGGACGAGTTCAGCCTCCACGAACTGGCCGTCGAGGACGCGCAGAAAGGCCATCAGCGCCCGAAGATCGAGGAGTACGGCTCGTCCCTGTTCGTCGTCCTGCACATGCTCGAGTGGCCCGGCGACGAACTCGCTGACCGGGGAAGTGGCCGTCTTCGTGGGTCCGCAGTACGTGATCTCCGTGCGGCGCGGCGCCGCAGCACGGCTTCGCCGACGTGCGACGCCGCTGCGAGCAGGAGCCGGAGCTTGCTGCAGCACGGCCCGGCCTACGTGCTCTACGCGCTGATGGACACGGTGGTGGATCGCTACTTCCCGGTGCTCGATCGGCTGACCGAGGAAATCGAGAGCATCGAGGAGCGCATCTTCTCCGGCGAGACCTCGCGCGCGCAGATCGAGGCGCTGTACCTGCTCAAGCGCAAGCTCATGGCGCTCGACCATGCGACGTTGCCGCTGCTGGAGGTCACGGGCAAGCTGCACGGCGGCCGCGTGCCACCGATCTGCAGCGGTCTGGACGACTACTTCCGCGACGTCTACGACCACCTGCTTCGACTGAAGCAGTCCGTCGACAACCTCCGGGACATGGTGGCCACGGCCATCTCCGTGAACCTGTCGCTCATCACCCTCCAGGAGAACGAGGTCACCAAGCGGCTGGCGGCCTATGCCGCGCTCGTCGCCGTGCCCACGCTGGTGGCGGGCGTGTACGGCATGAACTTCACGCACATGCCGGAGCTGAGCTGGCAGTACGGGTATCCGGTGTCCCTGGGATCGATGGTCCTGATCGATTTCTATCTCGTGTATCGCTTCAAGAAGGCGAAGTGGATGTGAGCGCCGACGCGCTCTGCTTCGCGAGCGCGCGCGACCTGGCGGCGCTGATCCGCGGCGGGTCGCTCTCCGCCCGCGAGTTGATGACGGCCTCGCTCGCGCAGATCCACCGCGTCAATCCCCGGCTGAACGCCATCGTCTCCATGCTGGATGACGAGGCATGCCTGGCGCTGGCCGACGAGGCCGACCGCCGGCTCGCGCGCGGGGAGGCGGTAGGCCCGCTTCACGGCCTGCCCATCGCCTTCAAGGACCTCGAGCCGCCGTCGGGTTTCCCTTCACCAAGGGCTCGCCGATCTACAGGGACTTCATGCCCGCGAAGACACGGCGATGGTCGAGCGCCTGCGGCGCGCGGGCGTCGTGCCGATCGGCAAGACGAACGTCCCGGAATTCGGCATGGGATCGCACACCTACAACCCGGTGTTCGGCACCACGCGGAACCCGTACGACCCGACGAAGAGCGCGGGCGGATCGAGCGGCGGCGCCGGCGTGGCGCTGGCCACGGGCATGCTGCCCCTTGCCGATGGCGGCGACCTCGGCGGCTCGCTCCGCAATCCCGCCAACTTCAACAACATCGTCGCGCTGCGCCCACCGTGGGCCTGGTGCCGATGACGCCGACGCGCCGATGCCGCTCGTGGGCTTCTCGGTGAAGGGGCCGATGGGGCGGACGGTGTCGGATGTCGCGTTCATGCTGAGCGTGATGGCCGGCGCGGACCCGCGCGATCCCGGGTGCATGCCGTCGGATCCCGCGCGTTCGCGCGGCCGCTCGGGCGCGACTTCACGGGCGTGCGCGTGGCGTGGTGCCCCGACCTCGGCGGCCTGCCGCTCGACCGCGCGCGTGCGCGACGTGCTCGACGCCAGCGGGCCACCTTCGAGCAACTCGGCTGCATCGTCGAAGAGGCGTGCCCGGATCTCGCGGGCGCCGACGAGATCTTCCTGACGATTCGCACCTGGATGAACTGGAACGTCAACGGGCCGCTCCTGAAGGAGCACCGCCACCAGATGAAGCCCGAGGCCATCTGGGACATCGAGCAGGGGGCGCGCTACACCGGCGCCGACGTCGCGCAGGCGATGATGCGCCATGCCGAATTGCTGGAGCGCGTGCGGCGATTCCAGGAGACGTACGAATTCATGCTCTGCGCCGTGAACCAGGTGCCGCCCTTCGACGCCGATCTCGACTGGCCCAAGTCGATCGACGGCGTGGCGATGGAGAACTACGTGGCGTGGATGAAGTCCTGCTACTGGATTTCCGCGACGTGCCGCCCGGCCGCCTCGGTGCCCGCGGGCTTTACGACGACGGGCTGCCCGTGGGCATCCAAATCGTTGGCCGGCACCGCGACGATTTCGGCGTGCTGCAGTTCGCGCATGCGTTCGAACAAGCCACCGGATTCGGCCGGCGGCGCCCGCCGGTCGCGTAGTCCACAGATTTCACCGATTCCACAGATTCGGAATGAGCCCGGCGAGCGCGGCGAAGCCGCGCTCGGAGTGGAAGCACGATGCGGGAATGAACGCGATGGGGCCAAGCGCGTTCATTCCCGCCTCGTGCGTCCCACACCCGGACCGGCTGCTACGCAGCCGGTCGCCGGGCCACCGCGCCCCGGGGATGTCAATCGGGCAGGCTGACCGATCTGCGTCTAATCTGCGTTTAAGCTCTGCGTTTGATCTGCGGCCTATCTTCAAGTCCATCTCCAAGAAGCGGCGGCCGCGGCGGCCTTGACGATCTGGTAACGTTGCGTTCCATGTCGATCGATCGCCGGACCGTGCTGCAAGGCCTGCTCGCCGCTGTCGCGCCCCTGGCACTCGGTCGCGCGCGTGCAAGCGATCCAGGCGGCGCAGGCATCGGCGGCCGACATCGGGCCGCTCAGCCCGCGGTGCTGCCGCCGGGCATCCGCTCGCGCTTCGTGGACGGCGTCAACGGCCTCCGCATGCACGTCCTCGAGGCCGGCTACGAGACGCCGGGCCGTCCCGCGCTGCTGCTGATCCACGGCTACCCGGAGCTCGCCTACAGCTGGCGCAAGGTGATGGGACCGCTGGCGGCCGCGGGCTATCACGTGTTCGCGCCGGACGTGCGCGGCTACGGCCGCACCTCACCGGCGCCGGTCAACTACACCGACGACCTCCGGCCGTTCGGCACGTCAACCGGATCAAGGACATGCTGGCGCTGGTGTCGGCGATGGGCTATCGCTCCGTGGCGGCCGTCATCGGACACGATCAGGGCTCGCCGCTCGCCGGCTGGTGCGCGCTGGCGCGGCCCGACGTCTTCCGCTCCGTCGCGATGATGAGCGCGCCGTTCGGCGGCGCGCCCACGCTGCCGTTCAACACCGCGAACACGCCGCGCCCCGGCGGCGGCCGCGGCGCCCGACACGATCTACGACGAGCTGGCGAAGCTCACGCCGCCGCGCAAGCACTACCAGCGCTACTACCAGACGCGCGAGGCGAACGAGAACATGCTGGCATCCGCCGCAGGGCATCCAGGCGTTCCTGCGCGCGTACTACCACGTGAAGAGCGCGGACTGGAAGCAGAACGACCCGCACCCGCTCGCCGCGCGCACCGCGGCGGAGTGGGCGAAGCTGCCGCGCTACTACGTGATGGACCTCGACAAGGGCATGGCGGAGCAGGTGGCGGCCGACATGCCGTCGGCGGCCGAGATCGCCGCCAACCGGTGGCTGCCGGATGCGGAGCTGCGCGTCTACGCCGAGGAATACGGACGCACCGGCTTCCAGGGCGGCCTGAACGGCTATCGCGGCAGCCCCGGCGACGTGGACCTGCAGCTCTTCGCGGGCAAGACGATCGACGTGCCGGCCACGTTCATGGGCGGCAAGCAGGACTGGGGCGTCTATCAGAATCCCGGGCGCGCTCGAGCGGCTCGAGAAGACGCTGACGACGAATACCAGGGCACGCACCTGGTCGACGGTGCCGGCACTGGGTGCAGCAGGAACAGCCGGAGGCGTTGAGCGCGCTGCTCGTCGCGTTCCTGAGGCGCAACGCCTGATACCATCGACGATCGCGCGCGCATGACATTGTTCGAGAGCACGACACCCTTCCTGGCGCTGGCGCCGATGCAGGACGTCACCGACGGCGCGTTCTGGACGCTCATCCACCGCTACGGCGGCGCGGACGTCTACTGGACCGAGTACTTCCGGGTTCATCCCGCGTCGCGCCGGAGAAGCGGATCCTCGACGTCGATCAGCCAGAATTCCACGGGCGGCCCGGTCATCGCGCAGATGATCGGCAACGACATCCCGGCGCTGGTCCGCACGGCGAAGGTACTGCAACAGTTCCCCGTCGCCGCGATTGACCTGAACCTCGGCTGCCCCGCGCCCATCGTCTACAGGAAATGCGCCGGGGGCGGACTGCTGCGCGAGCCCCAGCGGATCGACGCGATCCTCGGCGCGCTGCGCGACGCGGTGCAGCATCAAGTTCACGGTGAAGACACGCCTCGGCTTCGCTTCGCCCGACGAGTTCGACCAGCTGCTGCGGATCTTCGCGCGGCACTCGCTCGACGCGCTCACCGTGCACGCGCGCACCGTGGCGCAGATGTACCGGCTGCCCGTGCACTACGATCGCATCCGGCAGGCGGTCGGAGACGATGCCGTGTCCGGTGATTGCGAACGGGCACGTGTATTCCGCGGAACAGGCGCAGGACCTGCTGACGCGACCGGCGCCCGCGGCCTGATGATCGGGCGCGGCGCGATCCGCAATCCGTGGTTGTTCAACCAGATCCGCCAGCAACTGCGCGGCGAGGCGGTGACCCTGCCGACGGGACGCGAGGTCGCGGACTATGTTCGCCGGCTGTGGGACTCGCAGGCCGGTGAGGGCGCCCGAGAAGACGCAGTGCGAGCGCATGAAGAAGTTCCTCAACTATCTCGGGGAGGGCGTGCCCGGGAGCCTTCCTGCACCAGATCCGCCGCACGCAGACCGCCGCCGACTTCCACCGGATCTGCCGCGAGTTCCTCGACCACGACGAGCCGATGGCGATGTTGCCGGCCGACCTCGCGCCCGAGGGCGCTTCGAGCGATCTGGTATACTCGTCCCAGTCTCTTTAAACGCGGATCTGAGAGTTCGCAAAGAGGAATCCAATGCCTGTAGTCATGGATGCCGAGCGCATTTCCCGCGCGCTCACACGCATCGCCCACGAAATCCTCGAACACAATCGCGGCCTGGCTGACCTTGCGCTCGTCGGCGTGCGCAGCCGTGGCGTGCCGATTGCCGAGCGCCTCGCCGCGCGACATCAAGCAGATCACCGGCGAGGACATCGCCGTGGGCACGCTCGACATCACCCTCTATCGCGACGACCTGATGGGCGCCGCCGCCGGCGTGCAGCCCCTCGTCCGCAAGACCGAGATTCCCTTCTCCATCGACGGCCGCACCATCGTCCTCGTGGACGACGTGCTCTACACGGGCCGGACGACGCGGGCCGCGCTCGACGCGCTCGTGGACTTCGGCCGCCCCAGGGCCATCCAGCTCGTCGCCCTGGTGGACCGCGGCCACCGCGAGCTGCCCATCAAGGCCGACTACGTCGGCAAGAACGTGCCGACCTCCCGCCAGCAGAGCGTGCAGGTGCACCTGCAGGAGCTCGACGGCGTGGACGAAGTCGTGCTGCAGGAGAAGGAGTGAGCCATGGACGCCGCACAACCGCCCCGCCGCTCACCGCGCTCAAGCACCAAGCACCTGCTCGGGATCGCCGACCTCAGCCCCGAGGAAATCGTCCTCATCCTCGATACCGCCGAGGCCATGAAGGAAGTGGGGAAGCGCGACGATCAAGAAGGTGCCCACGCTCCGCGGCCGCACGGTGATCAACCTGTTCTTCGAGCCGAGCACGCGCACGCGGACCTCGTTCGAGATCGCCGAGAAGCGCCTGAGCGCCGACACGCTCAACGTGGCGATCGCCTCGTCCAGCGTCGTGAAGGGCGAGACGCTCGTCGACACGGCGATGAACCTCGAGGCGATGTCGCCCAGCATCTTCGTGATGCGGCACGCCTCGTCCGGCGCCTGCCACCTGCTCTCGCGCGTCTGCAAGGCCGCCGTCGTCAACGCCGGCGACGGCATGCACGAGCACCCCACGCAGGCGCTGCTCGACGCGTTCACCATTCGCGAGCGCAAGGGCCGCCTCGCGGGCCTCAAGGTCGCCATCGTCGGCGACATGATGCACAGCCGCGTGCTCGCTCCAACATGCTGCTGCTGACGAAGCTCGGCGCCGAGGTGTGGGTGTGCGCGCCGGCCACGCTGATCCCGATGGGGCTGCAGACGATGGGCGTCCGCGTGACGACGAAGGTCGACGAGGCCGTCGAGGGCGCGGACGTGATCATGATGCTGCGCATCCAGCTGGAGCGCATGCAGGGCAGCTACTTCCCGTCGCTGCGCGAGTACTTCACGACGTTCGGCATGACGGAAGCGCGCGTGGCGCGCGGCCAAGCCCGACGCGATCGTCATGCACCCCGGCCCGATCAACCGCGGCGTGGAGATCGCCCCGGAAGTGGCCGACGGCGCCGCGTCGGTGATCCTCGACCAGGTCGCCAACGGCGTGGCGGTGCGCATGGCCGTGCTGTATCTCCTGGCCGGCGGCGCCGAGCAGGACGCCGGCGCCTAGCGCGGCGCGCCGTTTGACACGTCCTCCGCGGCCCTCGTACGATGGGGGCTTGCGGCTTCTCGCAGTCAGGTTCCCTTCATGATCCAGTGGTTCCGCGCGCGCGTGGGCGCGATGCTCAACGCCGTGCGCCATCGCGCGCCCGTCCGGCGGGTCGCCAGGCGCAATTGCCCACCGAGTGGGGCGATTTCACCATTCACGTCTTCGAGACCGCCTTCGAGCACGAGACGCACGTGGCGCTCGTGCGCGGCGACATCGGCGACGGCAACAATGTGATCACCCGCGTCCACTCGTCCTGCGTCACCGGCGACATCTTCCATTCGGCCCGCTGCGACTGCGGCCCCCAGCTCCACGCCGCGATGAAGCGCATCGCCGACGAGGGCCGGGGCGTGCTGATCTACCTGAATCAGGAAGGCCGCGGTATCGGCCTGGCCAACAAGATCCGGGCCTACGCGCTGCAGGACGAAGGCGCGCGACACCGTGGAGGCCAACGAGCGTCTGGGCTTTCCCGCCGACATGCGCGACTATCGCGCCGCCCTCGAGATGCTGCGCGACCTGGGCGTCAGCTCGGTCCGGCTGATGAGCAACAACCCGAAGAAGCTGGAGGGGCTGGTCGGCGAGGGCTTTGCGGTCAACGAGCGGCTGCCGCTGGAGATCATGGCGACGGCGGCGACACAGCACTACCTGAAGACGAAGAAGGACAAGCTCGGCCACTTCCTCGAGTCCGTTTAGCGCGTGCTGACCGCCGCGCCGCCCTCGTTCTGCTGAACGCGTCGCTGACGTTCGGGAACGTCTGGCCCACTCCGAAGATTCGCTGGGAGAACGCCCTGTCGGTGGAGCTCGCGGTGTGCGTGCTGGTGCTGGCGCTGCTCCATCGCCATGCCGCCACCCTCACCCGCCGCCTGGTGCCAACGCTGTGGGTGGTGCTGGTGGCCGGTCATTACCTGGACGTGACCGCGCCCGGACTCTACGGGCGTGACTTCAACCTCTACTGGGACTCGCAGCACCTCGGCAACGTCACGGCGATGCTGGCGCGCGCCGTCCCGCCCTGGCTGATCGCGCTCGGCGCCACCGGTTTCCTCCCTCCTCATCGCCATCGTCTGGCTGCTGTCGCGCGCGGCGCTGCGGCAGGTGGCCCGCTGGGGCGGCGCGGGCCCGCGGCGCGCCGGTGCGCGGCGTCCGCGCTCATCGCGGCGTTTGCGGGCGTCGTGGACGCGCCCGCGTTGACGGCTGGCGTCTTCGCCCATCCGGCCACCGGCGCCTACCCCCGCCAGGCGCGCTTCGTCCTGGCCATGGCCGGTCCCGGCCCGCGCGGCGCCCGCGCTCGCGGACAGCCCGGCGATGGATGCGGACCTGGACGGGCTCGCGGGCGCGGACGTCCTGCTGGCGTTCGTCGAGGCCTACGGCGCGATCACCTACGACAACCCGGCCTTCGCCGAGGCGCTCGGCCCAGCCGACACGACCTGGCGGACGCCGCGCGCGAGACGGGTCGCGAGGTGCTGTCGGCGTACGTCGATTCGCCCACCTTCGGCGCCTCGTCCTGGCTCGCGCACCTCAGCCTGCTCACCGGCGTCGAAGTGCGCGACCAGTACACCTACGTGGCGGTGATGAGCTCGGCGCGCGACACCCTGCCGAAGGCCTTTCGCGTCAGGGATACCGCAGCGTCGCAGTGATGCCCGGCATGCGTCAGGCCTGGCCGGAGGGCGCGTTCTACGGATTCGACGAGATTCACGGACGCGACGGGCTGGCCTACGGTGGCCCGAGTTCGGCTGGTGGAGCATTCCCGATCAGTTCACGCTGGCGAAGTTCGACCAGCTGGAGTTGAGCCAGCCCGGCCGTCGGCCAGTGTTCAGCGTGTTCCCCACCAGCACCACGCACGCCCCTTCGGTCCGGTTCCGCCTTATCAACCGGACTGGTCGAAGCTGCTGGACCGCTGCTGCGTTCGACCCAGCCGAGGCGGAGCGCGCGATTGGCGGCCATCCCGACCTCACCAACCTGTCACCGAGCTACGCCCAGGCGATGGCGTATGAGTTCACATCCTTCGCGGGCTACGTCCGCCAGCACGCCGGCGACGATCTCGTGCTGATCCTGATCGGCGATCACCAGCCCGTGGCTGCGGTCAGCGGCAGGGCCAGCCGCGCGATGTCCCCGTTCACGTGATTCGCGAGCCGCGGACGCGTGCTCGATACGCTCCTCGCGCACGGCTTCCACCAAGGGCGTCACGCCGCAGCGCCCGGTGGCGGGGGAAGTCACCAGCTGGTGCCGACGCTGTTCGAGGCGTTCGGCGGCGTGAAAATGGCGTTACCCTAGGGCATGGGCAGACCGAGTTTGCGGCTGGTCTGGGTCCTGGCAGGCGTCCTCGCCGTGACTGGCGCCGGCAGCGCGGCGGTCCACGCCCAGCGCGTCTGGACCGGCTTCTACGGCCGCACGCCGCCGAATTCCCGACGGCCGACCACCTTCGACGGCAGCTTCCATTTCTGCCGCGCCATGTTCACGCAGCGACCGCCGCGAGAAGCAGGGCTGGGGCACCGACTATCCTGGCGCCGACTCAACTTCAGCGTCCGTCTGGCCGAGCTCACCAAGGTGCGGGTGGATGCGCACGAAGGCGGGGAAGAGTTTCCCGACGCCGTCGTCGTCCGGCTGACCGACGACGCGCTCTTTCAGTGCCCGTTCATGTTCATGGAGGACGCCGGCACGGCGCGCTTCACCGACGAGGAAGTGGGGCGGCTGCGCGAGTATCTGCTGAAGGGCGGCTTCCTGCTGGTCTCGGACTATCACGGCACGGGGGCGCGGAGCAGTTCGACGAGGAGATTGGCCGCGCGCTGCCGCCCGGCCAGTTCCCGATCGTCGACCTCACTCCGCCCGACCACCCGATGTGGCACACGATGTTCCCGGTGACGAGCCTGCCGCAGATGGCGTCGATCCAGACCTGGCGGCGCAGCGGCGGCGGCACCATCGAGCGCTGGAACGACGACGGCTCACCGGCCGGTGGCGCGCGGCATCGCCGACGCCACGGCCGCCTCATGGTCGTGATGGTGCACAACACCGACCTGCCCGACCCCTGGGAACGGGAAGGCGAGGACCCCGACTACTTCTTCCAGTTCTCGCCGGAAGCCTACGCCGTCGGCATCGACATGCTGCTCTACGCGATGACGCACTGATCGCGGAGGGCGGTTGTGTCGCCGCCCCGGGCCTCCCCACCCCAACGCGCTGGGATACGCGCGTCGGGGACCCCGGCTCCGCGCGCCCCGTCGCTTGTCGTAGGGCGCCCTTTAGGGGCGCCGCACCGGGCCCTTCCGGGATCAGGACCGTGTGGCGTCTCGCGGCGCGGACTCGGCCCCGGGCGGTTCGCGGAACGGTTCCACGGGAATGCGCTCGTAGCGCACCTCCAGGACCAGCAGCTGCTCCGTTCCTCCCGGCGCGTGAAGTGCCACGCTGTCACCGGGGCTGGCCTTCATCAACGCGCGCCCCAGCGGCGACACCCAGCTGATGTGGTGGCGGTCCAGATCGACCTCATCGGCGCCGACGATGCTGACCTCGCGCTCCTTGCCTGCGGCATTGGCGAAGCGCACGGTCGCCCCGAAGAAGACGCGCGTCGCCGCCCGCCCAGGTCTCGGTGTTTCCGGATCGACCACTTCCGCGGCATCGATTCGCTTCGTGAGGTAGTGAATCCGCTTGTCGATCTGGCGGAGCCGCCGCTTGCCGTACTGATAGTCGGCGTTCTCGGAGCGATCGCCGTTGCTCGCGGCCCAGGCCACCACCTGGGTTACGGCCGGCCGTTCCCTGGTGAGCAGGAACCGGTGCTCGTCCTTGAGTCGCTGCAAGCCGCTCGGCGTGATGTAGTTCTTGACCTTGGCGACCTGCGCGTCGCCGGCTTCCGGTGTGGGCAACCTGCGGCATGTCGCTCCACTGATTCAATCACGACTCGCGCTGCAACGGGAATCTGTCATTACCGACGATCGCCGTCCTTCGTGGCCAGGCCTTCTCCGTGTCTCCGTGTCTCTTGGCCTGTCTGTGATAAGAAGTGCCCGCCGCAACCGCCCCACGTCGATCGCAAACGACCACGCGAGCACGAGTAACGTGACCGCCGCGACCATCGTCGAAGCCGGCGGCGCCACCGCAGGCGCGAGCGTCACGCTCAATCCCACCAATTCGCTCACCGCGACCGTCTTGCCGCGCAGCGTCGGCTGGAACGTCCGGGCCATCCAGGGCAGCACCCATCCGGCCGCGACGAAGGCGTAGCGCATGGCCCGCAGAGCATCACCCAGCCCCGGCCTTGTCGTACTGCAGCCCAGCCGGACAGCACGAGGATCAGCAGCGCGTCGGTCTCCATGTCGAACCGCGCGCCGAAGTCGCTCGCCATGCCGGTGCGGCGCGCCAGCCAGCCGTCGAGCCCGTCGAGAATCGCCATCAGCGACGTGGCCCACACCGCCCACCAGGCGGACGACGCCGTGGCGGTCGAGCAGGATCGCCGCGACGAGCGCGACGATCATTGCGCGCGTCAGCGTGACCTGGTTGGCGGGGCCGATCGGGTAAAGGGATGCCCCGCGCTCGGCCGAAGTTCCGACGGCGATGACCGCGACGAAGGCGAGCGTCGCTAAACGGCTCATTCGGCGCGTGAAGCCGCCAAACCACGCGCCGCGCGAGAGGGCGCCACTCCGGCGGCACGCGAGGGCGCCTGCGGAGAACCCGTTCCGAAGGTTCAACGGGAGCTTGTAACTGCCGGCGAATGAAGCTCCAGAAGTCGGGAGTCGGGGAGTCGGGAGTCGGGGAGCCGGGAACCGGGAACCGGGAACCGGAGGCCGCCATCACCAATGAATGACGACGCGCGCGCGTTCTGGGTCGCCGCGCCGGGAAGCGGCGAAATCCGCGACGAGCAGCTGCCCGCCCCGGGTCCGGCGACGTCGTCGTGCGGGCGCTGTTCAGCGCCGTCAGCCGCGGCACCGAGGCGCTGGTCTTCGGCGGACGCGTCCCCGAGAGCGAGTGGCCGCGCATGCGTGCCCCGTTTCAGGCCGGCGACTTTCCGGCGCCCGTGAAGTACGGCTACATGGTCGGCGACGTCGACCGGGCCCGCGATCTCGTGGGCGCACCGTGTTCGTGCTGTACCCGCACCAGACCCGCTACGTCGTGCCCGCCACCGCGCTGCATCTGTCCCGACGGCGTGCCGCCGGCCCGCGCCGTGCTGGCCGCCAATCTCGAGACGGCGATCAACGGCGTGTGGGACGCCGACCGCCGCGGCGACCGAGTCGCCGTGATCGGCGGCGGCACCGTGGGCTCCTCGTCGCGTGGGTTGCCGCCGGTTGCCGGCTGCGAGGTCGAACTCGTCGACGTCATGCCGGGGCGCGCGCCGGGGCCGCGCGCTCGGCGTCGGCTTCGCGACGCCGGGCCGCCGCCGCCGACGTCGACGTCGTGATCCACGCCAGCGGCTCGCCGGACGGCCTCGGCTGGCGCTCGATTCGCCGGCGACGAGGCGCGATCGTCGAGCTCAGCTGGTTCGGCGACCAGCGTCACGCTGCCGCTGGGCGGCGCGTTTCACGCCCGGCGCCTGAAGATCATGTCGTCGCAGGTGGGGCGGGTCGCGCCTGTGCAGCGGGCGCGCTGGGACACCCGCCGCCGTCTCCACTGGCCCTTCGCTGCTCGCCGACCCGGCGCTCGACGCGCTCGTCACCGGCGAGAGCCCGTTCGAATTCCCGACGGTGATGGCGGGGCTCGCCTCGTCGCCCGCCGGCACACTCTGTCATCGCATTCGCTATTGATGATTCGGCCCCCTGACGGGGTGCAATACGACAGGCACTTTCGGCACCCCGTAAAGACGATGCCTACTGATCACCCTCGGACGGCTGCCCTCCGACAGGAGCTCTTGATGTATACGGTTTCGGTCCGCGACCACTTGATGATCGCGCACAGCTTCACGGGCGAGATGTTCGGGCCCGCCCAGCGCCTGCACGGCGCCACCTATGTCGTCGACTCGAGTTCCCCGCCGGGCGCTCGACGCCGACGGCATCGTCGTCGACATCGGCCGGGCCAGGCGTCCCAAGCGCTGCTGGCGGAGCTGAACTTCCGCAACCTCGACGAGGTGCCGGTGTTCCGGGACGAACACGACCACGGAGTTCCTGGCAGCGCCATCTTCGACCAGATCGTCGCCGCCATCCTGCGCGGCGACCTGGTCGGCGCCCGCGCGGGGGAGAGCGTGTGCGTGACGCTGCACGAGTCGCACGTCGCGTGGGCCTCGTTCGAGGGCCCCGTGGGCGACGCGTCCTGAGCGGTGCGGCCGGCGGGTCGCGATGCCCGGGGCGATGGCTCCCGGACGGGTGGTAGATCTACAACCGGCGGATCGTCGACGGCCTGGCGGCGCCGGCTGGGACGTCACCTCGTCGACTGGACGCGGGCTTTCCGTCCCCGTCGCCCGCTGCGTTGGCGCACGCCTCAGCGCGTTCGCCGCCCTCGCCGATGGCGCGGTGGTGGTGGTTGACGGCCTCGCGTTGAGCGCGATGCCCGATCTGGTGGAACGGGAGCGCGCGCGCCTGCGGATCGCCGCCCTTGTCCACCTGCCGCTGGCCGCCGACGTGAGTCTCGGCGCCGGGGCCGCGTCGCAACATGAGGCCGCGGAGCGTCGGCGATGGAGGCCGCCGCCCGGTGATAGTCACCGGCACCGCGACGCTCTCGTTGTTGGACGATAGGCGCTGCCGCGCGACCGGGTGGTCGTCGTGGAGCCTGGCACCGACGCCGCGCCGCTTGCGCGCGGATCCGGTGGTCCGCTCGTGAGCCTTCTCTCGGTGGCGACGCTGATCCCAACAAGGGCCATGAAATCCTGCTGCGCGCGCTGGCCGGGGCGCCCCGCCACGCCTGGCGCCTCACCTGCGCCGGCAGCCTCACGCGCATCCGGTCACCGCCGATCGCGTCCGCCATCTCGCGCGGGAACTAGATCTCGACGACCGCGTGTCGTTCGTCGGCGATCTCGATGCGGAGGCGCTGGCCGTTTGCTACGATGGCGCCGATGTCTTTGTGCTCGCGACGCTGCAGGAGACCTACGGCATGGCCGTGTCCGAAGCGCTGGCGCGTGGACTGCCGGTGGTGACCACCACGACGGGCGCGATTCCGCGGCTGGTGGGGCCGGATGCCGGCCTTCTCGTGCCGCCCGGCGATGTTGAGGCGCTGGCCGATGCGTTGTCCCGAGTGATCGGCGATGCCGGCCTTCGCGCGCGTCTGGCCGCGGGCGCGCGGCGCGTCCGCGACGGGCTGCCGAACTGGCACCACGCCGCCGACAAATGGCCGCCGCGCTGGAAGGCCTCGACGCCATGTCGGATTCGCTCGGGGACTGGCTGCGCCTGCGCGAAGCCGCGGATTGGGCCGCGCGCTCGAGGGCCTCGTTCACGCGGCCGCGGAGACGCTCCTGTCGACGGCCCGCTGCGCGTGCTCGACCTCGGCACGGGTACCGGCTCGAACGTCCGCTACCTGATGGACCGCCTCCGGTCCGCAGCGATGGCTGGCCGTGGATCGCAGTGCGGAACTGCTGCGCTCTGAAATCGCGCACGTCCGTGGGCGGCGGCAGGGGGCACGAAGTCGAAACGCGTCAACGCGACCTCGACGACCTCGACGCGCCGAGCTGTTCGACGGCCGGCACCTCGTCACCGCCTCGGCGTTGCTCGACCTCGTGTCGGAGGCGTGGCTGCGCGCGCTCGCCTCGCTGTGCCGAGACGCCGGAGCATCGGTGCTCTTTGCGCTCACCTACGACGGCGATTCTACTGCGCGCCCGTTGAACCTGAAGACGAGCTCGTGCGGGAGCTGCTCAACCGGCACCAGAAGACCGACAAGGGCTCGGTGGTCCGGCCGCCGGTCCCGATGCCGCTGCCTGCGCGGAGCGGTGCTTCAGGGAAGTCGGCTACGACGTGCGAACGGTGCCCACCGACTGGGACCTTGGACCGGCGGAGATCGGGATGCAGCGGTACCTCATCGACGGCTGGGCCGAGGCCGCCACCGAACTCGCGCCCGGCCGCGCCGCGGTGATCGCCGATTGGCGGATGCGCCGCCTGGCCCACCTCGATGCCGGACGCTCGCGCCTCATCGTCCGGCACCACGACCTGGCCGCGTGGCCGGCGAGGCCCCGGTGAGCAGCACGCCGGCGCCCCGGTTCGACGCGAGCCAGGTCCGCCGCTACTACGATCGCCGCACGCCGGGATTCCTCGCCTTTGGCCAGGGCGGGGGGTCGGGGCGATCCACCGCGTGGTCTGGGGGCCCGGCGTTCGCGACGCGGAAGGGGCCGTGCACTACGTCGACAATTACATCGCGGAACTGATCGCGCGGTTGTCGCGCACCTCCGCGACCGCCGCACATCGTCGACCTGGGGTGCGGCGTCTGCGGCAGCCTCTGTTACCTCGCAGCGCGCCTGCCCATCCGAGCCACCGGGATCACGCTCAGCCCGGTGCAGGCCGCGCTCGGCGCGAGCGCATCGACGCGGCCGGACTCGCGGCCCGGGTTGCGTGCCTGGAGGGCGACTACAACACCCTGCCGGCCGATCTCGAACCCGCCGATCTGGCATTCGCGATCGAGTCTTCGTGCACGGGGCCGCGCCCGCGCATTCTTCGAGCAGTGCCGGCGACTGATCCGCCCGGGGGGCGTGCTGGTCATCTGCGACGACTTCCGGCGGCCCACCAGCGAACGCGCCGCGACGAGCGCCATCGATCGATTCTGCCGCGGCTGGCACGTCAACACGCTGCTGGCGCGCAGGAACTGCAGGCGCTGGCGCGATCGGCGGGCTTCGTGCACGAGTCCACCGTGGATCTGTCGCCTATCTCGAACTCCGGCGCGTGCGCGACCGCGTCATCGCCGCCCTCGTGCCCGTGCTCGAACGGCTGCCGCTGGCCGAGGGGCGCGTCGACCATCTCGTGGGCGGCAGCGCGCTGCAGACGTGTTTGGCCAACGGATGGGTGGAGTCCGACTCGCCGCGTTTCACGCGCGTGCCGATTAGATCACCGCGTGACGATCGGGCCGACGCCATCGCCGTCGTCGCCCGCATCGGCGCCGAGGTGGCAATCGAACAGCACATCCCCGCCCATCCGGACGCGGTACCCGGGCCGGAGGCAGTCGCGGAGGCGGGCCTGCGGTGCGAGGCGGATCGCCGGCTTTCCATCCCCGATGATCACGGGGGCAATCGCGATTTGCAGGCGGTCCAGGAGATTCGCCTCGAGGAACGCCGACACGGTGACGCCGCCGCCCTCGACGAACACGCGCGAGCAGCCCCGCGCGCGCAGCAGGCTCAGCACTTCGGAGACCCCGCCGCCGGGGCCCTCGTCGATGCCCACGACCTCCGCGCCGCCGATTTGCAGCTCGCCGGGCAACACGCGCGACCGCGCGCAGATATAGAGCGTCGGCGCTTCGGCATCGGTGAAGAGCCGGAACGTCGGCTCCAACCGGCGGCCGGGGTCGAAGATCACGCGCAGCGGGTGCGATCCCGACACGTGACGCGTGGTGAGCCGGGGATCGTCCGCCGCCACGGTGCCGGCGCCCACGACCACCGCATCACACAGGGCGCGCATCCGGTGCAGGTGGACGATGTTGCCGCTGCCGGTGACGAACTGGGAATCGCCCGAGTGCGTGGCGATGAAGCCATCGAGGCTCTGCCCGAGATGGCCCACGGTCATCGGCCGCGACGGCGTCGCGCTGCAGAGGGGCAGGTAGAGGTCGAGGAAATCCGCACGGGGGTCGCCGGCCGGCAGCCGCGACCGCCATCCGATCCCGGGATGCCACTCGAGGGCCGCATCGCGCGCGTCATCCGCCACGGCCCGCAACGCCGCATCTCAATCGACCGCAAACGAGCGCCTGCGGCCCTCGGCATCCAGCGCGGCGGCCATCGCGCTCATGGCGAGCACGAGGCCCCAGGCGGCATCCACGGCCTGGGAGGGCGGTTGCGATGAAACGGTTTCTAGCGCCACGCCCAGTCACTATGCCATACTCATTGCGTCTCTTTAACGCGGGCCCGCGAGCCCGCGAAGAGGTGTCCATGACCCCTTTCTTCCTGCCACTCGGGCGGCGAACGCCGCAGACGCTCCACACACACTCATGAAACGCTTGCTCAAGGGCGGCCGTGTCGTCGATCCGGCCAACGGTCTCGATGGTCAGTTCGACGTGTTGATCGACGGCGACCGCATTGCCGAGGTCGCCGCCAACATTCCCGTGTCGCGCGCCGACGGCGGCGAGGTGGTGCAGGTGCCGAAGGGCCTCGTGATTTGCCCGGGGTTCATCGACATGCACGTCCACCTGCGCGAGCCCGGGCAGGAACACAAAGAGACGGTCGCCACCGGCGTCGCCTCCGCGGTGGCCGGCGGTTTCACGGCCGTCGCCTGCATGCCCAACACGAAGCCCGTGAACGACAACGCCGGCGTCACGAAGCTGATCCTGCAGAAGGCCGCCGACGCCAACCTCGCGCGCGTCTACCCGATTGGCGCCGTCTCCCGCGGGCAGAAGGGCGAAGAGCTCGCCGACATCGCTGAACTCAAGGAGGCCGGCTGCGTCGCCGTCACCGACGATGGGCTGCCGGTGGCGACGGCGATTCTCGCGCGCCGCGCGCTCGAGTACACGAGCATGTTCGACATGCCGATGATCGAGCACTGCGAGGACCAGACGCTCAAGGGCGACGGCGTCGCGCACGAGGGCCCGGTGGCCGCGTCGCTCGGCCTGCGCGGCATCCCCGGCGTGGCCGAGGCCATCACGGCCGGCCGCGACATCCTGCTCGCCGAGATGACCGGCGGGCACGTCCACATCGCGCACATGAGCGCGTGGACCACGCTCGAGGCCGTGCGCCAGGGCAAGAGCCGCGGCGTGAAGGTGACGTGCGAGGTGTGCCCGCACCACTTCACGCTGACCGACGACATGCTGGCGGCGCCGATCCCGTACGACACCAACACCAAGATGAACCCGCCGTTGCGCGAGGCCCGCGACCGCGACGCGATGATCGCCGGCATCGTCGACGGCACGGTGGACGTGATTTCCACCGACCACGCGCCGCACCATTACGACGAGAAGAACGTCGAGTTCGACCGCGCGCCATTCGGCATCGTCGGGCTCGAGACGGCGATTCCCATCACGCTCGACGCGCTCGTGCACCCCGGCAAGATCACGCTGTCGCGGATGGTGGAGTTGATGTCGGTCAACCCGGCGAGGATTCTCCACGTCGCCGGCGGCACCCTGGCGCCCGGCTCCGTCGCCGACATCACGATCCTCGCGCTCGACCTGCCCGTGACCATCGACAAGGCGAAGCTGCGCAGCAAGTCGAAGAACACGCCGTATCACGGCTGGTCGTTCCGCGGGGGCGTGGCCGCCACCGTGGTGGGCGGGCGCGCGGTCTACGTCAATCCGGACGCCGGCCTGACGATGAAGGGGGACGCCTGATGAGCGCGCGTCACGACGACATTCGCGCCCGCGCGCTCGACGACCTGCGGCGCTTCGACGTGGTCATGGATGGCCACTTCGATTACGGCAACGGATTCCACGGCAAGCTCTACCTGAATCCCCACCAGTTGTTCCAGCTGCCATCGACCATCTGGCGCGCCGCGCAGGACGTCATCGACCTGATGCCCGTCGATTTCGTCGAGGGCGCCGAGGTCGTGGCCGGCCCGGCCACCGGCGGCGCGCTGCTCGCGCACACCATCGCCGGCCTGCTCGACGGCCGGCGGACGCTCGCGCATCCGCCGTACTGGTTCGCGCCGCTGGGCAACGCCGAGGGCAAGCCGACGCTGAGCGACTTCTACAAGAAGCTCGTGTCCGGCCGCCGTGTCCTGCTGGCCGACGATGTGCGGAACACGGGCCACACGTTCAAGCGGTGCGCCGACCTCATTGCCGCGGCGGGCGGCACCGTGATCGGCACGGTGCAGATCGTCGATCGCTGCGAGGCCGAGGTCACGCTGGACGTGCCGAACGTCGCGCTCATCGAATACAAGGCGCCGCCGAACTTCGCGGCGGCCACCTGCCCGATGTGCGCGGCCGGGACGCCGATTACGACGTTTTAAGGCCGCAGATTAACGCAGGCCGCAGATTGAACGCAGATTAAACGCAGATCGGTCGGATCTTGCAGATTCGAACTGCGGCACGGCCGAAGGCCGTTGCGAGTCCGCGCGTGTGTAGTCTGCGTTTAATCGGCGGCCCGTGCGGTATCTCCAACGTCTGTGTCATCTGCGTCTAATCTGCGGCCATGGATTTGAAGTCCCGTCTCGACGATCTCTACGGCCATTTCAACCTGGCCAATTCGGTGTCCGATCCGATCTGGATCGTCCGCCGCTACTCCCGGCCCGATGACCAGGAGATCGTCGCCTTCTGCGCGGCCGCGCTGGCGTTTGGCCGTGTGCAGAGCGTGCTCAACTCCATCGACGGCCTGCTGGCGGTGATGGGGCCCTCGCCCGCGGCGTACGTGCGGGCCTTCGAGCCCGCGCGCGACACGGCGGCGTTCGCCCACCTCGTGCACCGCTGGACGCGCGGCGCCGACCTGGCGGCGCTTGTGTGGCTCCTCCACCAGATGCTGGCGCGCAGCGGTTCCATCGAGGCCTTTTTCGCTGAAGGCCTGGCCGGCGATGCCGTGGACGTGGGCGCGGCGCTCGAATCGTTCTCCGCGCGCGCGCTGGCGCTCGACGTGAAGGCCGTGTACGGCCGCGCGACACCGCGGCCCGGCGTCGCCTACTTTTTCTCGCGGCCCTCGTCCGGCGGCGCGTGCAAGCGCCTGAACCTCTTTCTCCGCTGGGTGGTACGCCGCGACAAGGTGGACGTGGGCGCCTGGACGCGCGTGCGCCCGAGCCAGTTGATCGTGCCGCTCGACACCCACGTGATCCGCGTGGGGCAGTGCCTCCGCCTCACGCGATACAAGAGCCCCGGCTGGCGGATGGCCGCCGACATCACGCGGTCCCTGCGCGCGATCGATCCCGACGACCCGGTGAAATACGACTTCTCCATCTGCCACGTGGGCATGATGAACGCGTGCGGCTTCGGTCGCGGCACGGGCGACGCGCAGTGCCCGCTGCGCGGCGCGTGCCATCCGGGCCGTCTCAAGACGCCTCGACCTTCACCAGATCGATAGCTCGCCCGATCACCGGATCCAGTCGATCACCCGATCATCCGATCACCCGGTCAACGGATGTACCATCTCCTGACATGAAGACCCGCCGGCTCGTCGGTCTCAGCGTGGTGGCCTCGGTGTTCGTGTGGCTGGGCGTCGCCGGCTACGTCGAGGGCCAGCGCATCCAGACGCAGCGCGCCGGCCGCCCGCCGGCCGCGGCGCGGATGGAGGCGCTTCGCATCGACAGCGACACGCTCATGTCGACGGTGACGACGCTCGCCGATCCGAGGTTCGAAGGCCGCGGCACGGGCAGCGCGGGCAACCTCGCCGCGCGCGCGTGGATCGAGGAGCGGTTCAAGGCGATCGGCCTCCAGCCCGTGTCGGGCAGCTACGTCTTCCCGTTTCACTTCACCCACCTGTCGGTGAAGGGCCTCGTCGATCCCGAGCGCGCCTTCAAGTCCGAGTACACCGCGGCCAACGTCGTGGGGCAGTGCCTGGGCACCGATCCCAAGGCGCGGGTGATCGTCGTCTCCGCCCACTACGATCACCTGGGCGTGCGGGGTGGCGTCACCTATCCCGGCGCCGACGACAACGCCTCGGGCGTGGCGGCGATGCTGGCGATCGCCACGTACTGCCGGAAGGCGCCGTTCGTCCACACCCTCGTCTTCGCGGCCTTCGACGCCGAGGAACTCGGGCTCCAGGGGTCGCAGGCGTTCCTCATCGCGCCGCCCGTGCCCAAGGATCGCCTCGCGCTGGACGTGAACCTCGACATGGTGAGCCGCAACGACCGGCGCGAGCTGTTCGTGTCGGGCACGTATCACTGGCCCGCGCTCAAGCCCGCCCTCGAGGACGTGGCGCGCCGCGCGCCCATCACGCTGCTCTTCGGCCACGACAAGCCGGTGGCGCTGGCCGGCGGCGTCGAGGACTGGACGAACGAGTCGGACCACGGGCCCTTCAACAAGGCCGGGATCCCGTTCGTCTACTTCGGCGTGGAAGATCATCCCGATTACCACAAGCCCACCGACTCGGCGGACAAGATCGACCGCGGGTTCTTCGTGGACGTGGCCGAGACCATCCTCGACGCGGTGCTCGCGCTCGACCACGTCGTGAGGTAGGCTCCCCCGATGGAGCAGGAAATCTTCACGGCGATCATCGACGGCAACTCGGACGAGGTCCGGCGCCTGCTGAAGGAACAACCGGCCCTCGTTGCGGCCCGCGCGCCCAACGGCGTGTCGGCCATCCTCCTCGCCCTCTACCACCGCCGGCCCGACATCGCGCACCTCTTCACCGCGCGGCACGCGGTGCTCGACATCTTCGAGGCGAGCGCGCTCGGCCGGGTGGATCGCATCGGCGAGCTCCTCAAGACGGATTCGTCGCTCGCGTCGGCCTTCGCCCCGGATGGCTTCTATCCGCTCGGCCTGGCGGCGTTCTTCGGCCACCTCGACGCCGTGCGCGCTGCTCATCGACGCGGGCGCGGACGTGCGCGCGGTCGCGCAGAACCCGTTCAAGGTCCAGCCGATTCACGCGGCGGCGGCGAGCCGCGACGTGCGGATTATCTGGGCGGTGCTCGACGCGGGCGCCGACGTGAACGCGCGCCAGCAGGAGGGCTACACGCCCCTCCACGAGGCCGCGTCATCGGGCAATCGCGAGATCGCCGAGCTGCTCCTGGCGCACGGCGCCGATCCGAGGCTGGCCAACGAGGCCGGCAAGAGCAGCATCGACCTGGCGAACGAGAAGGGGCACGCGGAACTCGCCCTGCTGTTTACCAGTAGACCTTGAGGCCCAGCTGTATCTCGCGCGCGGCGCGCGCCGCGATCAGCTGCCCGAACCTGTCGCTCGCCACCTGGCACGTCGTCACGCTGGACGTGCACGTGTTGTCGAGCCCGTTGGCCGACGGATCCGACGCCCAGTTGACCTGGTTGAACGCGTTGATGAGATCCGCGCGGAACTGGAGCCGCAGCGTGCCGGTGGGCTGGAAGTTCTTCGACAGCGTGAAGTCCCACTTGTAGAACCCCGGCTGGCGGAACGGCGAGCGGCCCGAGTTGCCGAACGTCCCGTCGGCCGGCGGCGCATAGGCCAGCGGGTTGAACCAGAAGAGCCCCGCCTGGTCGCCCGCCGCGGGGTCGGCCACCTGGTCGGCGAACCCGCCGCGGCGGAAGTTGTTCGTGTCCACCGAGATGCGCGGCACCGGCTGCCCCGAGTTGGCGTAGGTGATGCCCGCGACCTGCCAGCCGCCCAGCACCGCCTTGAGCAGCCTGATTGCTCGACGACCGGAAGAACGGCAGGTCGTAGATGTACGACGCCGATAGGATGTGCCGTCGATCGGTGCGCGCGTCGGCGTAGTCGGCGTCGGGGTTCGCCGGGTTCTGCGGGATGTCGATCGCGTCGCGATCGTTCGTGGAATCCGTCTGGTTGCGGCTGAGCGTGTAGTTCACGTTCAGCGTGCCGCTCTCGCCGGCGCTGTAGCGGAACGCCGTGAGCAGTCCGTTGTAGCGGCTCCTCGCCGTGGTTTCGCGCATCGTGATCGTGCCGTACGAGCGGTACGGCCTCGCCGGGTTCACCGCCCCCGCCACGCTGCTCTGCAGCGCGACGACGTCCGCCGGCTGGGGAAAGTTCGGGTTCGTCGGCCGGATCAGGTTGTCGCCGCGAGACCCGACGTAGCTCACCTCGGCCACCGCCTTGGGAAAGAGCTTGCGGGTGACGCCCACGTTCCACTGCATCATCCGCGGATTGGCGAAGTCCGTGGCCGTGGCCTGGATCGTCCGCACGCCGGAGGTGGCGGCGCTCACGCCCGCGCCCGGGTTGCTCAACGACCCGCCCGAGAGCGAGACGGTGTTGACGAACGGCGGGCTCGTGAACGAGTTCTGCTCGAAGATGCCCACCAGCGGCTGGTCGTAGTAGATGCCGTAGGCGGCGCGCACAATCGTGTCGCCGTTGCTCGCCGGATCCAGCGTGACGCCGATACGCGGCTGGATGCTGTCCTTCTTGTAGGCGTAGATGCCGCGGCCGTAGGGCGAGTTCTTGCCCGCGATGATGAGGCCGACCAGCGGGTCGCCCGTCGTGTAGTTCACGAGCGTGCCCGTGGCGTTGGCGTATTGCGGCGCGGCGGCGTTGCTGTAGGCCTTCGGATCGAACGTCACCAGCAGGTCGTTGGTGTCGGTGATCGGCGGGTAGAGCGAGTAGCGGACGCCGATGTCCACCGTCATGTTCGGCCGCGCGCGCCAGGTGTCCTGCGCGTACATCTCGTAGCGATTGAAGCGGAGGTGGTTGGTCACGTCGCGCTCCGCCTCGGTATAGGCGCAGGCCGTGCAGGCGCCGTCGCGATTGCCGCGCAGGAAGTTCTGGAAGGCGGTGAAGCCGCCGCCGGTGACGAACGAGAAGCTGCCCTGCGTGACGTTGCCGGCATTCTCGTTCTTCTGCTCGAACGTCAGGAGCACGCCGGCCTTGAGGGCATGGTTGCCCTTCTGCATCGTGAAGTTGTCGGTGATGGTGCGGTTGACGTACTCGATGTGGTACAGCTGCGCCGAGCCGAACGACGACAGCCCGCTGACGGCGATCGTCGGGATGCGGTTCGACAGGTTCTCCGCGTAGATTTCCGGGATGGTCAGGTTGTAGTCGCTGCGCTGCCCCTTGGTGCCATCGGGGTTCGTGGTCCCGATGACGTTGCCCGACTGCTGGTACGAGAACTCGTTGAGCCTGGTCCCGCCGAAGATCGTCTTGAGGCCGATCGAGAAGACCTGCCCGGGCACGTTGGTGTCGGTCGTGGCGACGTTGGGGATGGCGAACCCCTGGAAGAGGCCGCCGAGTTCCTGCGTCTGGCTCAGGTCGTGGGTGTAGCGACCGGTGAGGCGCCAGCGGTCCGTGAGGTCGTAGTCCATCCGGAGGACCTCCTGCCGCGTGTTGTTGATGTTCGGCGACGACACCAGGTACTGGTTCGCGCCGGGCACGTTGGGCGCGGGGTACGCGGCCAGGAGCTTCACGGCGTTCGGATCCCGGTCGGCCGGCGCCACGTAGTTGGCGTTGGCCGGGTCCGTGAGCCATGCGGGATCCGGCACGGTGGCCGTGAGCGACGCGGGCGCGCGCGTCACGCGGCGCCACTCCTGCGACCAGAAGAAGAAGAGCTTGTCGGCCACCTTGGCCGGGCCGCCGATGGTGTAGCCGAAGTTCTTGTAGTCCAGCGCGGGCGGGTTCTCCCGCACGGCGGGATCCGTGCTCAGCTTCCGGAAGTACCCGTTCGCGTTCAGCGAGTCGTCCCGCATGAAGTAATACCCGGCGCCCTTGAACTGGCTCGTCCCCGACTTGGTGACGACGTTCACGATGCCGCCGCCGCTCCGGGGCCACTCGGCCGCGTAGCTGCTGGTGATGATCTTGAACTCCTCGATCGATTCCAGCGTCGGCGTGGAGAGCAGCGTGATGTTCGAGCCCACGTCGACGTTCGACACGCCGTCCACCAGCCAGTTGACGGCGTTGCGGCGGCCGCCGTTCACCGAGATGCTGACGGTGCTCGTGAGCCCGATGCCGACTTCGTCGGGCAGGTCGCTCGACACGCCGGGCGCGAGCGTGGCCAGTTGCACGAAGTTCCGGTTGTTCAGGGGCAGCTCCTGCACCTGACGGGAATTGACGGTGTTCTGCACGGCCGCCGTCGCCTGCACCATCGTCCGCTCGGCGGTCACCTGCACGGTTTCCGACAGTGTGCCGAGTTTCAGCTTCGCGCCGACCTCGATGCGGTCGTTGACGCTCAGCACGATGCCGGTCATGGTGAGCGGCTGGAAACCCGACAGCGTGAACGTCACGGCGTAGGCGCCGCTCGGGAGGAGGGTGGCGGTGTACGCGCCCGTGCTGCTCGAGACGAACTGAAACGTGCGCCCGGTCGGCACGTGCGTGGCGACGACGGTCACGCCCGGCAGCACCGCGCCGGACTCGTCGGTCACGGTGCCGACGATGGTTCCCGTGGTTTCTTGCGCGCGGGCGATGGCGGCGAAGCCGGTCATCGAGAGAACGATGGCGATCGCGGTCAGAGATTGACGCATGGCAGGCACCCTCCCTTGAAGGCTCCGCCTACTCTAACTCCGTTACCCGCTCGTGGGCCTGGGGAACCGGCGGTACGCCCGGAGGGTCCCCTCGACGAGGTGATCCACGTCGAAGCGATCCCGCACCCGCTGCCGGCCCGCCTCGCCCATGCGGCGCCGGAGATCGGGATCCTTTAACAGGCGGACGATGGCCTCGGCCAGCGGCTCGGCGTGCGCGGGCGGCACGAGCAGGCCCGTCTGGTCGGGAATCACGGCCTCCGGAATCCCTCCGGCGCGCGTGCCGACCACCGCGAGGCCCATCGCCATCGCGTCGAGCACCGCGGAGCCCAGGCCTTCCGTCACCGAGCTCATGACGAAGAGATCCGCCGACTTCACCAGCGAGAGCACGTCCTCGCGAAACCCGGGCAGCAGCACGTGCTTGTCGAGCGACAGGTGCTTGATCTGCTTCTCGAGCGACCGGCCGCAGCTCGCCCTCGCCGAAGATCACGAGGTGCGCGTCCGGCACATGGCGCATCACGAGCGGCATCGCGTCGATGAGATAGCGCTGGCCCTTGTGCCCCACGAGCGCGCCCACGTTCACGAGGGCCGGCGCGCCGTGCGGGAGCCAGTACTCCGCGTGCAGGTCGATGGCCGGCAACCGGCCCACGCGGTCCACGTCGATGCCGTCGTGCACCACCTCGATGCGCGCGTCGGCGATGCCGTCGTGCACGAGGACGTCGCGAATCGCCGAGGACGCGGCGATGAAGCCGTCCACCTGCCGGTATTTCCACTGGGAAAACGAGTTGCCCTGCAGGTGAAAGTCCACGCGGCGCGAGGCGATCAGCCGCGGGCGCGGCGTGGGCGAGGCGAACGACAGCGCCAGCGCCGCCATCGCCACGGCGTGCGGGTCGTGCGCGTGCACGACCTCGGGCTTCCAGTCCTTGAGGATGCGCGAGAGCTTCCACGCCGACGCCAGGTCGATCTCGTTGCGGGGCGCCAGCGGCACGAGGTCGGGGCCTTCGGCCGCCCGTCGATGCAGCTCTCCCTCGGGGTGCGCGACGAGCACCGCCCGGTGGCCCCGCGCCCGAAGGCCGAGGACGGTCAGGAGGACTTGTTGCTGTCCGCCGCGCCAGGTGCGCGCGGTGTCGATGTGGAGGGCGAACACAGCTCCCACAGTTTGGCAAACTTCAGGCCCACATAGCGCGCATTCATTGCGGAGATGATGAGCCCCGGCACCCCGTCCCGGAAGCCGCCGCGCAGGAGGTAATTCCGGAGGAACGCGGCCGGCGGGTGCAGCGCCAGGTCCACCCAGCCCGCGCGGCGGCCGTCTTCGTGCATCTGGCGCGCCGCCAGCGTCGTGTACCGGTCCATCGTCTCGAGGTGATGCGAGAGGTCCCGGTAGGCGTAGTGCAGCAGCTCGCCGCGCAGGTCCACGACGGGACCGTCGGCCTTCACCGACTCGTGCACGTGGCGTCCCGTCCAGCGCGCGCGCCGGCGGTCGTAGAGCCGGAGCTGGCGGTCGGGATACCAGTCGGTCGATCGAATCCAGCGGCCCAGGTGAAACGTGACGCGCGGCAACCGGTAGCCCGCCGCCGCGGGCCCGGCGGCCAGCAGGGCGCGCAGTTCGTCGGCGAGCGGCGGCGACACGCGCTCGTCGGCGTCGAGCGACAGGATCCAGTCGTGGCGGGCCTGCTCGGCGGCGAAGTTCTTCTGCGCGATGTAGCCGGGCCACGGCCGCACGATCACGCGGTCGGTATAGCGCCGCGCGATGGCGACGGTGTCGTCCGTGCTCTCGCTGTCGATGACGAGGATCTCGTCGGCCCAGGCGACCGATTCGAGCGCCGCCGCGAGGTTGGCCGCTTCGTTGAAGGTGATGACGGTGGCCGTGACGGGCACGGCCACAGTGTATGCGAAGGCCGAGCCCGAAGGCTCGGCCCCGCGTTCGTCCTACTGCTGCGGGGTGCTGCTGGCCGCCGTGACGCTGGCGCCGCCGCCCGAGAGCGGTGTCTGCTGCACGGCCTGGTAGTTCACGATCGACTTGGCGTACTCGACCAGCGCCGACAGCTCGTTGTTGCGCGCCACGTTGAGGTCGCGTTGCGCCTGCAGCACGAAGAAGCTGCTCGTCATGCCGGCCTGGTACTTCTTCTCCTCCGCCTCGAGCCGGCGCTCCGCCAGCACGCGGGAGGACTTCGTCGCGTCTACCCGCTTGCTGTTGGTGGTGACCTGCCGCGCGTACTCGCGCACCTGGCTCGTGACCTGCAGCTCGAGGCTCCCGAGCTGTTTCTCGGCCTGCGTGTTCTGGAGGCGCGCGCGCGCCAACTGCGCCTCGCCGTTCGAGTTCCCGATCGGGTAACTCAGGTTCATCGCGAACGTCCATCCCGGGAAGTCGCCCGCGAAGGTCGTGCCCAGCGTGCTCCAGTAGCTCTTCTCGGCCTGGCCGATGATCGGGCCGGGAGTGAGGCCGCTCGACGGGCCGCGCAAGAGGCCGACGCCGCCGATGGCCTGGGCAGAGTAGGTGAGCGACGCCTTCAGATCGGGCAGCGACTGGTTCTGGAAGTAGCGGATGTTGACGTCGTTGTTCTCGAGGTTCTTGCGCGCCACCTGCACATCGGTGCGCTGCTCGAGGGCCGCCTTCACGGCCGCGTCCGTGTCGACGATCATCGGCGGGAAGGTGGGCGATTCGGTGGGCTCGATGCGGACGTTCCAGAAGTCCGGCACCGACGGGTTGTAGACGAGCGTCCGCAGCGCGTCCTGCGCGCGGTCGATGGCCGCCTCGGCGAGGATCACCGACTCCTCGCGCGTGGCCACCTCGGCCTCCGCCTGGACGATGTCGATGGGCGCCATCGTGCCGATCTCCACGCGGGACTTGTTGTCCTTGAGCGACTGCTGCGCCAGCTCCAGCGATTGCCGCTGCACGTTCAGGTTGCCGATCGCGTACATCAGGTCGTAATACGCGTTCCTCACGTTGCGCACCGTGATCGCGATCGACTGCTTCAGCTGCACCTCCGAGATCTCGCGGTTCTTCTGGGACACGAGCAGCTGCTGGCGCGTGCCGTCGATCTTGAAGTTGCGCAGCAGCGGCTGGCTGTACGTCGCGCTGATGTTGGCGGTCAACTGCGGATCGAAGCTCGTGAACACGTTGTTGGTGGTCGTTCGCCCGTTGTTGAAGTCGAACGTGTAGTTGCCGCCCCACCACGGCGTGACCTGCGTGATGCCGAAGTCGACGGTCGACCGGCCGCTGGTCAGCTGGCTGGTGTTGCCCGACAGCAGGCTCGACGGCGGCTGCGTTTGATCGATCAGGTTCAGCGCCGTCGTGAAGGTCGGGATGTAGGCGGTCTTGACGACATCGATGCTGGAGCCCTGGATCTCCGGGGTCAGGCGCTGGACCTGCAGGTCCAGGTTCTGCTCAATCGCCGTGGCCACCGCATCATCCATGCTCAAGCGGCGGACCGGGGTGCCGGCCGTGGCCTGCTGGGTCGTGGTCGGCGCCGCGCCAGCTGTCTGCGCCTGAACAGGGGATGACCCGGAAACGGACATCAGGGCCGCTGCAAGTCCAGCCGCCACTACCGCCCGGGCGCGAAAACGCTTGTCAACACGCATCACACTGC
Organism: uncultured Acidobacteriota bacterium; assembly: GCA_963839865.1. Taxonomy (GTDB): domain Bacteria; phylum Acidobacteriota; class Vicinamibacteria; order Vicinamibacterales; family UBA2999; genus 12-FULL-67-14b. Next base: position 1,195,833 of record CAWIWS010000021.1, on the reverse strand, counting down.
TACTCCAATCGAAGGGAAGAATGCAGGAACCCTGCCATCATAGACGTCTTCGGGGGGCTCTGGGTTCGACCGGCGGCGCCCGATATACTACGGTTTTATGACTGAAGCCGACCTTTTAGCCCTTTTCCGGCGCTCGGGCGCGCTGCTCGACGGCCATTTCCGCCTCACGTCAGGCCTTCACAGCCCCGGCTATCTCCAGTGCGCCCTCGTCCTCCAGCACCCGAAGAATGCCGAAGCCCTGGGCGCGGCGCTGGGCGAGCGCGTCCGCGCGCTCGGCGCCGTCACCGTCCTTTCGCCGGCCCTCGGCGGTATCGTCATCGGGCAGGAGGTCGGCCGCGCGCTCGGCATCCGGGCCATCTTCGCCGAGCGGCAGGACGGCACCCTCACGCTCCGCCGCGGGTTCGCCCTCGAACCCGGAGAGAAGGTTCTCGTCGTCGAGGACGTCGTGACCACCGGCGGCTCGACGCGCGAGACGATGGACGTCGCGCGCGCGGCGGGCGCCGTCGTTGTCGGCGCGTGCGCCGTGGTGGATCGCAGCGGCGGCAGGCAGGGTCTCGATGTGCCGTTCCACGCCCTGCTGCCGATGGTGGTCCCGACCTACCAGCCCGACGCGTGCCCGCTGTGCGCGCAGGGTTCTCCCGTCGTCAAGCCCGGTTCGCGACCGGGTCAGGCACCTTAACATCGGAAATCGGCGCAGTTTCTGCGGACATGGCAGGAACTGCAACGAATTCCGATGTTAAGGTGCCTGACCCCACCCCTCCACACCTATGCGAACGATGAAGCTCACGCTGGCGTACGACGGCACCGCCTACTCGGGATGGCAGCGCCAGGAGAACGCCGTGGGGATCCAGGCCATCGTCGAAGACGAACTGTCCGGGATCTTCGGGGCCCGGGTCACCATCTTCGCGGCCGGCCGCACCGACGCCGGCGTGCATGCGGCCGCGCAGGTCGTGAGCCTGACGACCGAGCACACGATCGGGTGCGACAACCTCGTGCGCGCGATGAACGTGCGGCTTCCGGCCGACATCCGCGTGCGCCAGGTCGAGGAGATGCCCGACGGCTTCAACGCGCGGCGCCACGCCGTCTCGAAGACCTACCGGTACGCGATCTGGAACGGACCCGAGCCCGGGCCGTTCGTGCGCCACGTCGTGTGGCACGTCCCCTTCGCCCTCGACGTTGGGGCGATGCGCGGCGCGGCCGCGCGGCTGATCGGGGAACACGATTTTGCCGCATTCCAGGGATCGGGCAGCGACGTGAAGACGACCGTACGCCGCATCCTCGCATCGGAGTTGCAGGACGTGACGGCGGACGACGTCGGCCTGTTCGTGTTGCCCGGCACCGCGCGCGACGTCGCGCGGGTGCCTCGCCTGCTGCGCTACGAGGTGACCGGCACGGGATTTCTCCGCCACATGGTGCGCGCGATCGTGGGGACGCTCGTGGAGATTGGCCGGGGCCGATTGACGGTGGATGACATGACCGCCATCGTCGACTCGCGCGATCGCGCGCGAGCGGGCATGAACGCCCCGCCCCATGGACTCATGTTGTGGGAAGTCCAGTACGAAAGTGAAAGGTAGAAGGTAGAAGGTAGAAAGTCTTTCGACTTTTCACTTTCTACTTTTCACTTTCGACGGCGAGCTCGTCGCCTGTCCCGAGCCACGACTCGAGCAGCCACACCAGGAACGCGGCGACCACGACGACCATCGCGAGCCGCAACATGCCCGCGATGTCGGAGAAGCCGAACTCGGGCACCCGGTACCTGCTCAGTTGCGTGCCGCGCTCCACGGCCCAGTGCCACGCCGTGTGCGCGACGAGCGCGGACAACAGGATCGTGCCCATTCGCTCCGCGACCACGTACCTGAACAGCAGCGCCAGCGCGGGAATCGCGACGACGAGCACCAGCACCTGGCCGATCTCGACCCCCACGTTGAAGGCGAGCAGCGACGGCGAGCAGGTGCGAGCCGGCAAACTGCAACCGCTCGCGCAACACGAACGAGAACCCGAAGCCGTGCACGAGGCCGAACGCGAACGTGACGATCCATCGCCGTCCCAGCTTCGCGCCAACGATGTTCTCGAACGCCATGTAGACGATCGACACCGCGATCAGCGTCTCGATCAGCGGGGGAAACCAGAGGCCGTCCGGCGCCATGCCGAACGCCGACGCGATGAGCGTCACCGAATGCGCGATGGTGAATGCCGTGACCACCACCAGCAGCGGCCGGAGCCTGCCGGAACGGAATCACCAGGCACAACAGGAACAGCAGGTGATCCGTGCCGTCGAGGATGTGCCAGAACCCCTCCTTCACGAAGAGGAAGAACGCCTGGTACCACCGCGGATCGAGCCGCACGATGCCCGTGTCGCCATGCACGTCGAACACGCGCTCGGGCGCATGGGGCGGGAGAAACCGCATCGCGACGTTCACGCGGATGCCCAGGCGCGTCAGCCCCGGCTTGATGGCAAAGTCGGATTCGTCCGACGAGATCGGGTACTCGAACGCGACGTCGAGCATGCCCTGTTCCCAGTAGATCTGGGTGTCGGACGACAGGCGCGGGCCGGTCAGGACGTAGTCGCGGGCCGTCTCGTAGTTCTCGAACGACCGATCCGACGGCAGCGAGACGCGGGTGGCCCTGACCGTCGGCTTGGTCAGCCGGACGTCGTTCTCGTAGACCTCGACGAAGTCGCCAATCCACAAGGTCGCGGCATGTTCGAGGGCCGCGTCGACCCGCGAGAAGTCCAGGAACCCGTTGCCGGTGAGCGGGATGTCTATGTCCCGCATGGACTTAAGGGGCGCCCGCACCAGGAGCGTGAGGGTCTTGCCCTCCGGTTTCAGGTAGGTGAGGACGGTGACTTCGTCCGGGACCTCGTGGGCCTCGGGGCGGGCCACGACGGTCATCAGGATGGCCACGAGCAGAGCCAACAGGCTCAATGACTTGCTGTATTTCTGGATGCTCGACACGGTGATAGGTCCCAAGTATACTGGCGCCCGCTTTAAAGGCACTGTCGGCGACCTAGGCGCAAGTGGCGCTGGCGCCAGTGAGGAGCCCAAGGATGGATCGGTTGAACAAGACTAATAAGGTGTATGTCGGCGCGGCATTTCGTCGCGGTTCTGCTCGGCCTCGGAATGGGGCAGATGTACTTCCAGGGCGCGGCCGCCCAGGGAAAGCAGGCGCCCAAGTTCGAAGTGGATCCGTTCTGGCCGAAGCCCATGCCGAACAACTGGGTGCTCGGGCAGACGATTGGTCTCACCGTGGACGACAAGGACCACGTGTGGCTGATTCATCGCGGCAACGACCCCGGCACCGCCGGTCTCGACCGCACGGAACTGGCGTTCGTGGGCGCCGAAGGCAGCCCGCGCGTCAGCGAGTGCTGCATCCCGGCCCCGCCCGTGCTGGAGTTCGATCCGGCCGGCAACCTGGTGGGCAGCTGGGGCGGTCCCGTCAAGGGCGCGCCGTATGAATGGCCCGAGTCGAACCACGGCGTGGTGATCGACCAGAAGGGCTTCGTCTGGATCGGCGGCAACGGCGGTCCCGACTCGCACATCCTGAAGTTCACGCGCGACGGCAAGTTCGTGGCGCAGTACGGCAAGGCCGGCGCGCGCAAGACGCCGGGCTCGCCCGCCGACAAGCCCGTGTTCGCGGCCAACAGCATGGACATGGAGAACTTCGGCCGCGTCGCGAAGATCTTCATCGACGGCAAGGCCAACGAAGGCTACGTCGCCGACGGCTACCTGAACCACCGCGTGGCCGTCATCGACCTCGACAACGGCAAGATCAAGCGGTTCTGGGGCGCCTACGGCAACCCCCCGACCGACCAGAACCTCGGCCGCTACGATCCGAGCGTCGCCGAGCCGGCCAAGCAGTTCCGCAACCCGGTGCACTGCGCCGAGGTCTCGGTGGACGGTCTCGTCTACGTGTGCGACCGTGTCAACGACCGCGTCCAGATCTTCCAGAAGGACGGCAAGTTCGTGAAGGAGTACTTCATCGAGAAGCAGACGCTGTCTGACGGCTCGGTGTGGGACATCGCCTTCTCGAAGGACGCCCAGCAGAAGTATCTCTACATGGCCGACGGCGCCAACGAGCACGTTCGCATCTTCGAGCGCGCGACGATGGAAGAGCTGACCAACTTCGGTTACGGCGGCCGCCAGCCCGGGATGTTCCTGGGCGTGCACAGCATCGCCACCGACTCGAAGGGCAACATCTACACGACCGAGACCTACACGGGCAAGCGCCTGCAGAAGTTCGTCATGAAGGGCATGGGCCCCGTGACGAAGCCGAAGCAGGGCCCGCCCTGGCCGGGGATGTAAGACGGAATAACAAAGAACAGAGAACCAAGAACGAAGGTTGAAGGGCCGGTTTGGGGGTGTCTCCAGACCGGCCTTTTGTCGTACTATCAAATCGACTCCATGAGCCTCGATCAACTGCTCGAGTGGATCACCCCGGGAGGGCCCGAGGAGGCGCTGGCCCGTCAGGTGACGCTGGACCGGTTGCCCCGGCACGTGGCCATCATCATGGATGGCAACGGGCGCTGGGCCGGGCAACGACACCTGCCGCGCGTCGAAGGCCACCGGGCGGGCATCGACGCCGTGCGCGATGTCGTGGAGACCTCGGCCCGCCTCGGCCTCGAAGTGCTCACGCTGTACGCGTTTTCCGTGGAGAACTGGAAGCGTCCGCCGGCGGAAGTGAGCACGCTGATGCTGCTCCTCAAGCGCTATCTGCGGTCCGAACTGTCGACGCTGCTCCGCAACAACATCCGCTTCAAGGTGATCGGCCGGACCGAGGCGTTGTCGCCGGATGTGCTGTCGGAACTCACCGACGCCGAGCGCAAGACCGCGACGAACACCGGCATGCTGTTCAACATCGCCCTCAACTACGGCGGGCGAACCGAGATCGTCGACGCGGCCCGCCGGGCGCTGGCCGCGGGCCTCGAGCCCCAGGATCTGGATGAGGAACGGTTCGCGAGCTTTCTCTACACCGCCGGCCAGCCGGACCCCGACCTGCTGATACGCACGAGCGGCGAGATGCGGGTGAGCAACTTCCTTCTCTGGCAGATCGCCTACGCGGAGATCTGGGTCACCGACACCCTGTGGCCGGATTTCCGGTGCCGCCACCTCCTTGAAGCCGTCCTCGCTTACCAGAAGCGCGACCGCCGCTATGGCGGCATCGGCGCCCACGCGGCCGCGGGAGTGAAATAGGGTTTGACACGTCTACTGAGCGGCATCGCCCTCGCGGCGGCCGCGCTCGCCCTGATCTGGTTCCTGTCGTCCGCCGCGTTGATGGCGGTGGCGCTCGGCGTGGCGGCCCTCGCCTTCACGGAGTACGCGCGCATCGTCGAGGCCATCGGCGCGCGCGTGCCGTGGTGGTCGTCGTGCGCCGTGACGCTCCTGGCGTGCGTGATGGTGCCGTTTCCGTGGCTCAGCGTGGAGTCGGTGCTCGCGGCCGCGCTGCTGGTCGTGGCGCTCAACGTGTTGACGTCCGACCGCACCGGACCGCCAATCCTGGGCGACACGGCGGCGGCCATCCTGGCGCCGGTGTACATCGGGTTGCCGCTTGGGTCGCTCGTGGGCGTGCACGCGATGGCGGGCCGCGAGGCCGTCCTCCTCCTCCTTGCCACCGTGGCGGTCAGCGACACCGCGCAGTACTACACGGGCCGCACGTTCGGCCGCACGCCGCTCGCGCCGCGGCACAGCCCGAAGAAGACGCGCGAGGGCGCGCTGGGCGGGTTCGTCGCCGCCCCCGCGTTCCTTGCGGTGGCGGGGTCGTACTGGTTGCCGGGCGTTTCGACGCTCTGGCTCGTGGCGCTCGGCGTGGGCATCGTGGTGGCCGGCATCACGGGCGACCTCTTCGAGTCGATGCTCAAGCGCGCGGCCGGGATGAAGGACAGCGGAACGCTCATCCCCGGCCACGGCGGGGTGCTCGATCGCATCGACGCGCTGCTCTTCGCCGCCCCGATGTTCTACTTCTTCCTTCGGTCGCTCTGATGCGACGCGCGCCGGCCCTTAAGCCCTAAGCCCCTAAGTCCCTAAGCCCCCAAGCCCTCAATCATCCTGATGACCCGCATCGCCATTCTCGGCTCGACCGGATCGATCGGCACCAGCGCGCTCGACGTCGCGCGCACGCACGCCGATCGCGTGCAGGTGGTGGCGCTCGCTGCGGGCGGCAACGCCGCCGCGATGGCGGCGCAGGTAATCGAGTTCCGGCCCCGGGCCGTGGGCATGGCCACGGGCGAGTCGATGGATCGGCTCATCGCCGCGCTCGGGGGATCGCCAGCCGAGCTCAGCGGCGTGGGCGGCGAGGGGCTCATCGCCGTCGCCACGCACCCCGACGTCGACATCGTCCTGTGCGCCTCGTCCGGCACGGCCGCGCTCGAGGCCGTGCTGGCGGCGATCGAGGCCGGCAAGACCATCGCGCTCGCCAACAAGGAAGTGCTCGTGATGGCCGGAGGTCTCGTGATGGACGCCGCGCGTCGGCGCGGCGTGTCCATCCTGCCCGTCGATAGCGAGCACAACGCCATTCACCAGTGCCTGCATGGCCGTGCCGAGGGCGAGGTGCGCCGCCTGATTCTCACGGCGTCGGGCGGGCCCTTCCGCGGCCGCTCGCTGGCGAGCCTCGACGACGTGTCGGCCGACGACGCGCTCAAGCATCCGACATGGCAGATGGGGCAGAAGATCACCATCGACTCGGCCACGCTCATGAACAAGGGCCTCGAGGTCATCGAGGCGCACTGGCTGTTCGGCGTGCCCGCCGACCGCATCGCGGTCGTGGTCCACCCGCAGTCAATCGTCCACTCGATGGTGGAACTCAAGGACGGCTCGGTGATCGCGCAGATGGGCCTGACCGACATGCGTCTGCCGATTCAGTACGCGTTCGCGTACCCCGATCGGTGGGACGCGCCGGTGCCGTTCCTCGACCTCACCCGCATGGGCGCGCTCGAGTTCTTCGAGCCGGCCTGGGACGACTTCCCGTGCCTCCGCCTGGCCTATCGCGCGCTCGAGGCCGAGCGGAGCCTGCCCGTGGTGTTGAATGCGGCCAACGAGGTCGCGGTGGCGTCTTTCCTGGAGGGGCGCCTGGGTTTCACCGGCATCCCGCGGGTCATCGAACGGGCCATGGACGCGCACACGCCCGCCGCGGCGGCCACGCTCGCCGACATCAGGCGCGTGGACGCGTGCGCGCGGGAACAGGCGATCGAGCTGGTCCGGGAGTTAGAATCGAAGGCGAAGGGGTAAGGGTTGTGAATACGTTACTGGCGTTCGGGTTCGTCCTCGGTGTTCTCGTGTTCGTGCACGAGCTCGGCCACTTCCTGCTGGCGCGCTGGAACGGCGTGCGCGTGCTCACGTTCTCCCTCGGCTTCGGGCCCAAGCTCCTGAAGGTGCAGCGCGGCGACACGGAGTATTGCCTCAGCATCATCCCGCTCGGCGGCTACGTGAAGATGGCCGGCGAGAACCCCGACGACCCGCAGACCGGGAGCGACGACGAGTTCCTGGCCAAGTCGAAGTGGCAGCGGTTCCAGATCCTCATCGCCGGCCCGGTGATGAACCTCGCCCTCGCCGTCGGGCTCCTCGCCATCGTCCTGATGCAGGGCGCCGAGGTCCTGGCGTTTCTCGACCGTCCCGCCACGGTGGGCGCGGTCCAGCCCGGTTCGCCCGCGGAGAAGGCCGGCGTCCAGCCCGGCGACGTCATCGTGAAGGTGGGCACCGCCACCGTCGATACGTGGGAACACCTCGACATGGCGGTGGGCGCGCGGCCCGAGCGCGACGTCGACATGGTCGTGATGCGCGGCGGCCGCGAGGAGCACCTCGTGGTGCGGCCCGACCTCACCACGCTGCGGACGCGCAGCGACGCGCGATTCGAAGTGGGCACCATCGGCGTGCTGCCCGACGTCTACCCGTCGATCCGTTCGGTGCTCGCCGGGGAGCCGGCCGACAAGGCGGGGCTCAAGGCCGGCGACGTGATCCTCTCGATCAACGGCCAGCGCATGGTGTTCGCGTCGCAGGTGTCGGAGGCGATTTCGAAACATCCCGGTCGAAGCCATCCAGATGACGGTGCGGCGCGAGGGCGGCGAGCAGACCATCGCGGTGACGCCCGCCAAGCAGGGGGAAGTCGGCCGCGTCGGCATCAACATCAACGACGCGACGCGCTCCTACAAGCCCGGCCCGCTCGAAGCGGTGGGCATGAGCGTCCAGCGCAACGTCCAGATGGCGGGCATGATCCTCGGCACGCTCAAGGACCTCGTGACCGGCGAGGCGTCGCCGAAGCAGTTGATGGGGCCGGTGGGCATCGCGCAGCTGTCGGGCGAGGCCGCGTCAGGCGGGCTGGATCGCGCTCTTCGGGTTGATGGCGTCGATCAGCCTCAACCTCGGCTTGCTCAACCTGCTGCCGATCCCGGTGCTCGACGGCGGCCACATCTTCATCATGGCCATCGAGACGGTGGCGCGCCGCGACTTCAGCCTGCAGCTGAAGGAGAAGATGCTGTTCGTAGGCTTCGTGCTGCTGATGACGCTGATGGTGACCGTCATCTACAACGACCTCACGCGGATAGCGTGGATCTCGAACCTGATGCCCTGGAGAAACTAACTCAGCCACGAAGCACACGAGGAGCACGAAGTCTTTTGATCAAAAAGCTTCGTGTCCTTCGTGGCTATTTTTTCTGCAGGTGGGCCACGATGGCCTCGACCAGCGCGAAGGTCGTGTCCGCCGGCAGTTGGACCGCCGGCACGACGTTGGCCCGCGCCGCCGCATCCGCGGCCGCCGGCCCCATCGTGGCGACGATGGTGTGGGCCAGGAGGTCCGAGGCCTGGTCCGCGCCGTACTTCGCGGCGAAGGCCAGGAACGCCGACGCGGTCGTGAACGTGACGACGTCGAAGCGGCCCTCGAGCAGCATCCGGTAGATGTCGTGGCTCGTGTCGGTGTCCAGCAGGACTTCGGCCCCGCGATTTTCGAGGCGGTCGCGCAGGTCGTCCGGTTGCTCGTGCGACCGCATCACGAGGACGCGGCGGCCGAAGAGCGGGCGCGCATCGAACCACCGGAGGTGCTCGCGGAACCCGGCCACCTTGCCGACAATCAGGACCGCGGGCCCACCCACGCCGTGCTCTTTCACCTCCTGCGCCAGCGTGCCCAGCGTGCCCGTCAGCGTCCGCTGCGACGACAGCGTCCCGTTGACGACGATGGCCGCGGATTCCTCCGCGGCGCGGCCGTGCGCCATCAGGGCGTCCAGCATCTTGGGCAACTGTTTTGGGCCCGCGTAGCACACGATGGTGCCATCGAGCCGCGCGAGGCTGTCCCAGTCGATGCGCGTCTTCTCGCGGCCTTCGTCTTCGTGCCCGCGCACGATCGTGAGGGTGTCGCCGCCGCCTGGATAGGTGACGGGAATGCCGGCGTAGGCCGGCACGCCGATCGCCGACGGCACGCCCGGCACGACTTCGAACGGGATCCCCTGCTCGTGGAGGAACAGCGCCTCTTCGCCGCCGTGATCGAACACGAACGGATCGCCCCACTTGAGCCGCGCCACGACCTTGCCTTCGCGGGCCTTCTCCGCGAGCAGGTAGCAAATCGCCTCCTGGTCGCTTTGCTGGGGCGCCGCGCTGCCGACGTCGATGCGCTCGGCGGCCGGGTGCGCGGCCTCGAGCACGCGCGCGTTGACCATGTGGTCGTAAATCACCACGTCCGCGCGCTGCAGGCAACGATAGCCGCGGAGGGTGATCAGGTCTGGCGCGCCGGGACCGGCGCCAATGAGGTAGACGATGGAGCGCACGGCCAGATACTAGCAGGCTTACGGCTTACGGGTTGGGCCGCAGGCCGTACGCCGTGACGTTCAGTGTGACGTCGGGGCGTAGTAGCCGCGCTTGGTCCGGGCCGTGACGTTGGGGCGGTTCACCTGCACGACCAGCCGCCGGAACGCCCCGTCGCGGCGGGGGTTCTTCGGCGCATAGCCCATCGTGTACTGGCTCGAGAGCTCGTCGGCAATCTGGCCGTAGACGTCCTTGAGATCCTCGACGCGTTGCACGAAGAAGGACCGCCCGCCGGTTTCCTGCGCAAACTGGCGCAGCACGAACTCGGCCTCGCGGAATCCTTTGAGCGCCCCGGTCTCGCGCGGCTGCAGGCCGATGGTGTAAATCGCCGTCTCGGACCGCTTCGCCAGTTCGAGCACTTCCTCGAACGTGACGAGGCTGGAGGTGTCCTCGCCGTCCGAGAGCACGACGATCGCCTGGCGCCGGATTTCGTCCGGGTTCTTCGCCTTCACCTTGGCGAGTTCCTTCAGCGAGATGTAGACGGCGTTGTGCAGCGCCGTGGAGCCGCCGGCCGCCGTGGCGCGAATGGCCCTTCTCGAGGTCGTCGGACTTGTTCGTGAACGCCTGCGTGATCTCGACGCGGCTGTCGAAGTCCACCACCTGCGCCAGGTCCTGCGGCCGAATCTTGCGCGCGAACCCGATCGCGGCTTCCTGCGCGATCGGCATCCGCTGTTCCATGCTGGCGCTCGTGTCGATGAGGAGCGACAGCGCGATCGGGAGGTTGGTGCGGTTGAAGAACGAGAGTTCCTGCTTGGCGCCGTCCTCGAAGACGGAGAAGTTGTCCTGGGTCAGGTCGGTCACGTAGTGGTTCTGGCCGTCGGTCACCGTCACGTTGAGCGACACGAGCTCGACGCCCGCGCGGAACACCTTGTCCTGCGCGGCCTGCCGGTGGGGTCCTGGGCCGCGAGCGGCCGGGCGGGGCCGAACGCGCCCAGCGCGAGCGCCACGAGGCCGGCTGCGACCGGACGGGTCCGTCATGAAGCGTCGCATCACCGCACCGCCTGTCCGCGCGCCGGTCCGCCGTGCGCCTCGAGCCCCGGCTTCGTCGCGGCGACATCGATGCGCTCGGGTGGAATCAGCGTCTGCGGCCTCGCGTACACGACGCGGTGCTGGTTCTTGAGGATCGCGGCGAGCTCGGCGAGCCGCCCTCGTAGGCGAGGCTGGTCAGGACGTCGAAGCGCACGCCGCCGCTGTTGCGCGGACCGAGGTCGAGCACCGACGCGCGGTTGCGCGCCGGGTCGTCGAGCTGCGATCCGCTGGGGCTCGTGAGGACGACGGCGTTCATCGTGGCGCCGCTCCTGGAGAAGTCCTTGAGGACCTGCTGGTAGTGCAGCGTGCTGAACTCGGTGTTCTCGGTCGTCACGATCACGATGGCGGCGCGATCGCCCTCGCGCTTCTCGAGGCCCTTGCTCACCTCGACGATGGTGTCGAGGAGCGTGGCGCCGGAGTTGGGCACGGCAAAGATGCGGCCGGCGGCGTCCTGGAGCTTCTTCTGGTCGGTCGTGTAGTCCAGCAGGATCGTCGGCCGGTCGGCGACGCTGACGAGCGCGATCGGGCCGATGCCGTCGAGGGCGCGCAGGAACGTGGCGAGCGCCTTCCGCAAGTCGGCGATGGTCTTCGTGGCGCCCTCGGTGTTGTCGATGAGGACCGCCACGGGCATCGGCGAGGTGGCCGGCGTCACGCGCAACACCTCGCGGCGCACGCCGTCTTCTTTCACCGCGAAGGCGTCGGGCCCGAGGCCCGTAATCGGGGCGCGCGTCTTTTCGTCGAAGACGCTGACATAGAGGATGCGCTCGGCAGCTTGCGCCGCGAGCGTCGCCGAGATGGCGAGGGCGAGAACGCCCCCGGCCGCGAACCGAACCACGGATGCACGCATAGGGACAGACCTGCTGCGGCCGAGGCGCATCGGGCAGCGTACCGGCAGTATACCCTGCGGCCTTGCACTAGACTGGGCCATGCCGTCCACCCCGCCCACCACGGCGCAGCTGCTGGGCCAGTTGAGCACCATCGGGATGTCGTTCGTCCTGGCGCTGGTCATGGGGTTTGGCGGCGGATTCTGGCTGGACGGGCGGTTCGGCACCAAGCCCTGGCTCTCGTTCCTGGGGTTCTTCCTGGGGCTGGCGGCCGGGATTCTGAACGTCTACCGCATCATGCAGATGTCGCAGCAGACGCCCACCCAGGGATCATCCACAGATTCCACGGATGGCACGGATTCGAACCCTCGCGAGCGCCAGCGGCCCTGAGCTGAGCGCCTCGTGACGGGCGCTTCGCGCCCGTGGACTGGCGAGAGGCCCACGGGTATGAGCCCTCGCCAGATACCCCGAGGGTTCATACCCGCGGGCCTCTCGCCAGTCCGAGAGCCGGCGGAGCCGGCTCCATCACGAGGCGGCCCATCTGTGTAATCTGTGTAATCTGTGGATGACTCTTCATGCTGACGCGCATCGCCCGCGACATGGCGCTGGCCTGCGGGCTGGCCGCGACCGCGGCCGCCGTGTGGAGGCTGGGGGAGTGGCGGCTGCCGCTGGGCATCCTGGGCGGCGGGCGTGCTCATGGGGCTGTCGTTTTGGGCGATTTGGGGCGGGGTGGACGGGTGGCTCCGGCCGGGGTCCGGGGGCCGGCTCCGCCTAGTGAAGTTTTTCACAAGGTATGCTATTCTCACCGTCGCGGCCTACGGTATGATGGTGCGTTTGCACCTCGACCCTGTCGGCCTGCTGGTGGGCGTAACTTCGCTCGGAGTGGCTGTCGGCGTCGAAGCGGTACGGGGCCTGAGAGCTCCAGGGACCGACCGGCGCAGCCGGTAGAGTCTCGCCAAGGTGTGGTGATTTCGTGATACGCGTGATGGAGGCTTTTGCTGTGAGCACACGACGGTCAGTGCTGTCCTTGATGTTCGGGTTCCTCGTCCTCGGTCTGGTCTCCCCGGTCCACGCGCAGGAGGCCGCTGGCGCAGCGGCGAATGCGGGCCTGGTCCAGTGGTCGATCATCACCGCCGGTTTCGCACTGGCCATCGCCGCCGCCGGCGCCGCGCTCGGCCAGGGCAAGGCCGTCGCCTCGGCCGCCGAAGCGATTGCGCGCAACCCCGGCGCCGCCGGCGAAATCCGCGGCTCGCTGATTCTGGGTCTCGTGCTCATCGAGTCGCTGGTCATCTACGTGCTGCTCGTCTCGCTGATCCTCTTCTTCATCAAGCCCTTCGGCGGATAGAAGAAGACAGTTCACAGTTCAAAGTTCAAAGTTCAAAAATACGGGGGCGCACCTCACGGTGCCGCCCCCGTTTTCTTTATGACCCGCCTCGACGTCCTGCTGCTGATGATGGTGCTGATCTGGGGCACCAACTTCTCGCTCGTCAAGGTCGCGATGCGGGACTTCCCCGAGCTGGCCTTCAACGCCGCGCGGCTGGTCGTCGCCTCGGCCGTGTTCCTCGTCGCCCTCTGGCGCACCGGCGACGCGCGCCGCGCGATCCCGCGCCGCGACTGGGGGCGCCTGCTCATCCTCGGCCTCGTCGGCACGCTGCTCTACCAACTGTGCTTCCTCGGCGGCGTCAAGCGCACCAGCGTGGGCAACGCGTCCCTCATCACCGGCAGTTCCCCGATTGTGATCGCGGTGTTGTCGTCGCTGGCCGGGCACGAGCGCGTGCCGCGGCTGCGGTGGGTGGGCGTGCTGCTCGCGATGGCCGGCCTCTACCTCGTGGTCGGGCACCGCGCCGAGTGGTCGGCGGAATCCCGCACGGGCGACGCCCTGATGATCGCGAGCATGCTGTGCTGGGCCGTCTTCTCGGTGGCCGCCCAGCCCCTGCTGAAGGTCCATTCGCCGCTGGTCGTGACAGGGCTGTCGTTTGCAATCGGCACGGCGCTCTACCTGGCCGTGACGGCGCCCGTGCTGGCGGGGGTGGAGTGGAGCGCCATTGGGCCGGCGGCCTGGCTCGCGATGGCGGTGTCGGGGGTGCTGGCGCTTGAGCGTGGGCTACCTGATCTGGTACACGGGCGTTCAACGCCTCGGGACCATTCGCACCTCCGTCTACAGCTACCTCACGCCCATCGTCGCGATGCTCGTGGCCGCGGTGTGGCTGGATGAGCCGGTGTCGGGCAACCAGGCGGCAGGGGCGGGCGCGATCCTCGCGGGTCTCGCCATCACCCGGCTCAGCCGCTGACATTGAACGATCGTTTAACTCCTTCTGCCCCAGTAACTTGCATCCTCGTCCCACCTTACGGTAATGTTTTGCGTTACTTGTAAGACGTCTGAAGGGCTCCGTGGCCCTCTGTTGTCCGTTCAGCCGGCGCGTTCATCGTTCGGGCACGTATCCTGCCACCTGGTCCCACGGAACCCTCCGCGAGTCCTCGGCACCCCGTCCGCATTTCCGCAGGCATCGCTGTCGTCAATTGGTCGGGTGCTTTGAAGTGATATCGCCTCGCCGGCGTGTCGCGCGTGTTGCGACGGTCGTCCGGGCGGTCCCCACAGGAGGAAGAACGAATGAAGGGTTGGACTAAGGGCCTGCTGGCTCTCGCCATCGCGCTGTCGATCGCGGGTTCCGCGTTCGCACAGGGCGGCGGTGCCAGCAGCACGGGCACGATTCAGGGCAAGGTCACGGACGCGCAGGGCGCGGTCCTGCCGGGCGTGACGGTGTCCGCCACGGCGCCGACGATGATCGGCGTGCAGACGGCGGTGACCTCGGAAAACGGAACCTTCCGGTTCCCCGCGGTGCCTCCCGGCACTTTCACGCTCACGTTCGAGCTCGCGGGTTTCAACACCCTCAAGCGCGAGGGCGTGGAAATCCGCCTCGGCTTCACCGGCACGGTGAACGCGGAGCTCTCGCTGGCCACGTTGCAGGAGACGGTGACGGTGACCGGCGACTCGCCCGTGATCGACACGACCTCGACGCGCACGCAGCAGAACTTCAAGCTCGAGCAGCTGCAGTCCATCCCGAACGGCCGCGACATGTGGGCCCTGCTGGCGGTCACGCCGGCGGTGACCATGACGCGCATCGACGTGGGCGGCAACCGCGCGGGCACGCAGACCGGCTACTCGGCCTACGGGTTCACGGGCCAGGTGCGCGTGCTCATCGAGGGCATCAACACGACGGAAGGCACCGACGGCGCCGGCTTCTACTTCGACTACTCGTCGCTCGAAGAAGTGTTCATGGGCACCACCGGCCAGACGGCCGAGATGCCGAACCCCGGCGTGCAGAGCCAGTTCATCGCCAAGTCGGGCGGCAACCAGTTCTCGGGCGAGTACTACCTCGACTACTACAACGACGCGCATGCAGGGCTCGAACATCCCGCAGGCGACGATCGACCGCGGCGTGCGCGCGCACAGCAACGAGATGGACCAGCTACTACGACACGGCGATCAACGCCGGCGGCCCGATCAAGAAGGACAAGATCTGGTGGTTCGGCACCTACCGCACGCAGTTCAACGCGGTCGGCCAGCCCCTCTTCCTGTTCGACAAGACGTTCGACACGAAGCTGTGGAACCCGGTCGCCAAGGGCACCTACCAGGTGAACCAGAAGAACAAGATCATCGCCTACTACCAGTGGGGCCAGAAGCTGCAGGCCAACCGCCTGCCGCAGGGCACCTACACCTACACGGACCCGGGCCAGACCTTCAAGCAGGACTCGGGCAGCTGGGTGTGGAAGGGTGAATGGAACGGCACGGTCAGCGACAAGCTGTACGTCGAGGCGCGCTACGGCGACTTCGGCTACTACTTCCCGCAGATCGCCAACAGCGACCTGGGCTACTGGTTCCGCGACACGGGCACGTTGACGCTCGAGGGCTCGCCCCAGCGCCAGCAGAACGATCGCGACCGCAAGCAGATCACGGGCGCGGCGACCTACTTCCTCGACACCGGCAAGGGCAGCCACACCTTCAAGTTCGGCGGCGAGTCGCTGAAGGAGAAGCAGTGGGTGGGCTTCAAGGACGGCGTGGGCGGCAACCGCGACCTGCAGTACAGCAACGGCCGTTCGAGCCAGATCGTGTTCTGGTTCCCGACCGCCCGCGACGTGGGCTCGCTCAGCACCGACAACAACGGCGACACGTACGTGGGCAACAACCTCAGCGTGCTCGGCGCCTTCGTCAACGACACGTGGGCCGTGGGCCGCGCGACCGTCAACATGGGCGTGCGCTGGGATCGCTACGACAACTGGCTGCCCGACCAGAAGCAGGTCGCGTTCACGCACGGCATCGACAAGCTCTCGATTCCGGATGCGACGTTCGCCAAGGCGGACCTGAACACGTGGAACTCGTTCGCGCCGCGCATCGGCTTCGTGTACGACCTGACCGGCAACGGCCGCTCGGTGGTCAAGGCCAACTACGGCCTCTACTGGCACAACCCGGGCGTGGGCCTGTCGGCCAGCATCAACCCGAACCAGTCGTCCAAGAACGTGACCTACGCCTGGAACGACCTGAACGGCGACAAGCGGTGGCAGCCCGGTGAAGAGGGCGCGTCGCCGACGGCGAGCAACCTCGCCGGCGCCATCTCGATGGACCCGAACCTGAAGCAGCCCTACACGCACGAAGCGGGCTTCTTCTTCGAGCAGCAGCTGTCGGACGTGATCGGCACGCGCGTCGGCTACGTCTACAAGACCGAGGACGACCTCTTCGAGTCGTTCCAGACCAACCGTCCGCCGAGCGTCTACATCGACGGCGTTCCCCTTCGTCGACATCGGCGTGGACGGCGTGCGCGGCACGGCGGACGACAAGACGATCACGCTCTACGGCATGCCGTCGGGCGACGCGTCGAAGTACCCCGTGAACCAGGTCATCACCAACGCGGGGCAGTTCGGCCGGTACAAGACGGTCGAGGCCTCGATGACCAAGCGCTACTCGAACAAGTGGTCGGCGTCGGTGGGCGGCAGCTACACGACGCGCAACAACTTCCCGACCGGCTCGTTCCCGCAGACGCCGAACCACCCCGGTGCGTACGACCGCACCCAGTGGGACTTCAAGGCCACGGCCTCCTACGATGCGGCCTACGGCATCCGGATCTCGCCCGTGCTGCGTCACCAGGCCGGTCCCCAGTTCGCGCGCACCATCTCGGTGCCCGCCTCTGCGGGTACCGCGTTTGGCGTGATCGTCCCGGCGACGACCATCTACGCCGATTCGGTGTCGGACAACCGCCAGGACAACATCACGGTGGTCGACATCCGCGCGGAGAAGACGTTGGAGCTCGGCAAGAAGGTGCGCGTGCGCGGCTTCTTCGACCTCTTCAACCTGACCAACAGCCACGCCTCCGAGACGGTGACGGTGGCGACGGGTTCGACCTACCTGCGGCCGTCGGCCATCCTCGCGCCCATCACGGCGCGGGTGGGCTTCCGCTTCCTCTGGTAAACGGATTAGCACGCAGGTTCTAGGAAGAATTCGGGAACGGGTTCTACGGGTTCATCCCCGTAGGACCCGTTTTTTTTTGACCTCGCTACCACCCCGTCAAACCCCGCCACTTTTCATCGAATTACCACAATTCGTCACGACTAAACCGACGTTCAAAGACATTCAGTTGCATTTCGTCCCAGCCTTTTGTAAGGTTCCCGGAATTCGTGTTTCTCGTTTGTTAGACATGTGTCCCCGTCGGGACCTGACCGCAGGGTCGATCCCCACATGGAACTGAGGAGGAAGGGCATGATGCGTTGGACTACGGGTCTATTGGCCCTCTTAGTAACGCTGTCCGTCGGCGCGCCGGCGTTCGCGCAGGGCGGCGGTGCGAGCAGCACAGGTACGATTCAGGGCAAGGTCACCGACGCGCAGGGCGCGGTGATGCCCGGCGTGACGGTCACCGCCACCAGTCCCTCGGCGATTGGCGCGCAGACGACGGTGACGTCGGAGACCGGCAACTACCGGTTCCCCGCGGTGCCTCCCGGCGTCTACGAAGTCAGCTTCGAGCTGGCCGGGTTCAACACGCTCAAGCGGTCGGGCGTCCAGATCTCGCTCGGCTTCACGGCCAACCTCAACGTCGAACTCACGCTCGCCACGCTGCAGGAGACCGTGACGGTCACGGGCGACTCGCCGGTCATCGACACGAGCACCACGCGCGTGCAGCAGAACTTCAAGCTCGAGCAGCTCCAGTCCATCCCGAACGGCCGTGACATGTGGGCGCTGCTCGCGGTGACGCCGTCGGTGCAGATGGGCCGCATCGACGTGGGCGGCAACCGCGCCGGCACGCAGACGGGCTACGCGGCGTATGGCCAGACCGGCCAGGTGCGCGTGCTGATCGAAGGCATCAACACCACGGAAGGCACCGGCGGCGCCGGCTTCTACTTCGACTACGCGTCGCTCGAAGAGGCCTTCATCGGCACGAGCGGCCAGTCGGCCGAGATGCCGAACCCCGGCGTGCAGTCGCAGTTCATCGCACGCTCCGGCGGCAACAAGTTCGCCGGCGAGTACCACCTCGATTGGTACAACAACTCGCTGCAGGGCTCGAACATCCCCGCCGAATACACCGCGGCGACCGCGTTCAACAACAGCCCGATTCGCGCGCACAGCAACGAGATCGACGGCTACTACGACACCGACATCAATGCGGGCGGCCCGATCAAGAAGGACAAGGCTGTGGTGGTTCGGCACCTACCGGCACGCAGAAGAACCAGGTGGCGCAGCCGAACTTCACGTTCGACAAGACGTTCGACACGAAGCTCTGGAATCCCGTGGCCAAGGTCACCTATCAGCTGAACCAGAAGAACAAGCTCATTGGCTACTACCAGTGGGGGCAGAAGACGCAGCCGCATCGCCTGCCCTTCTCGACCTACACGTACACGAGCCCGGATCAGACCTACAAGCAGGACTCGGGCAGCTGGGTCTACAAGGCCGAGTGGAACGGCACGCTCAGCGACAAGATCTACGTCGAAGCGCGCTACGGCGACTTCGGCTACTACTTCCCGCTGATCGCCAACTCGGACGCCAACTACGAGTGGCGCGACACCGGCCGCGCGGTGGTCGAGGGCGCCAACCAGATCTGGCAGCTCGATCGCGATCGCAAGCAGTACACCGGTGCCGCGACCTATTTCCTCGACACCAGCAAGGGCAGCCACACGTTCAAGGGCGGCGCCGAGTTGCTGGCGGAGCGGTCGTGGGAAGGCTACCTCCAGCAGTGGGGCGGCAACATCGACCACATCTACAACAACGGCGTGTCGAGCCAGGTGACGTTCGGGTTGCCGACGGCCACCGACGCGGGCAAGCTGAGCGCGCACGACAAGCTCACCGCGAAGAACGAGCTCAGCCAGCTCGGGATGTTCCTGAACGACACGTGGGCCATCGGCCGCGCGACGGTCAACGGTGGCCTCCGCTACGACCGCTACTCGGGCGGCAATCCCGAGCAGACACAGCTCGCCGCGACGACCGTGGCCCGTGACGCGTGGCCGCGAAGACGTTCCCGGCGACCGACCTTCTTCACGTGGAACCAGATCGCGCCCCGCATCGGCGTGACGTTCGACCTCACCGGCGACGGCAAGACGGTGGTCAAGGCGCAACTACGGCCTCTACTGGCACAACCCCGGCGTGACCGTGCCGAGCAACGCCAACCCCAACACGGCGGCGAAGTCGGCCACCTACACGTGGAACGACATCAACGGCGACAAGCGCTGGCAGCCCGGTGAAGAGGGCGCGCTGGTGTCGGCGTCGCTCGAGGGCGCCCTCAAGATCGACCCGAACATCAGCGACCCCTACACGCACGAGGCGGCGTTCTGGCTCGAGCGGCAGCTCACCGACACGATGGGCGTGCGCGGCGGGTTCGTCTACAAGACCGAAGACGATCTGATTGCGACCCTTCAGCCCGGGCGGCCGCTGTCGGCCTATTCGGTGGCCTACCCGTTCACCGACATCGGCGTGGATGGCCGCGCCGGCACGGCGGACGACAAGACGCTGACGTTCTACGGCATCCCGAATGCGCAGCCTGGCCAGCTTCCCGAGCACCCAGGTCGTCATGAACGCGCCGGATCAGTACTCGCGCTACAAGACGCTGGAAGTGTCGCTGAACAAGCGCTACAGCAACAAGTGGTCCGGCGTCGATGGGCGGCAGCTACACCATGCTGCACGATTTCCCGAACGGGCCGCAGCGCAACCCGAACAAGCCCGGTGTGGACGACCGCACGACGTATAGCTTCAAGGCCACGGGCAGCTACGACGCGCCGATGGGCATCCGCATCTCGCCGGTGCTGCGCCACCAGTCGGGCTCGAACTTCGCCCGCACCGTGACGATCTCCGCTCCGGCGGCGCTCGGCCTCACGGCCACGTCGGCCACGACCAGCGGCACGACGGCGTACGTCGAGCCGATGGACGCCAACCGCGAAGACAACATCTGGGTGGTCGACACCCGGTTCGAGAAGACGCTGGAGCTCGGCAAGCCGTCCGACTGCGCGGTGCCTTCGACATGTTCAACATCACCAACAGCCACGCGTCGGAGACGATCAGCCGCGCGACCGGCCTCGGCTACCTGAAGCCCTCGGCCATCCTGGCGCCGTTCACGATGCGCCTCGGCTTCCGCTTCATCTGGTAACGGGATCAGGTGCCCGAGGTGCCCCAGGGTGCCTCAGGCGCCTCGCAAGCTCGGCTCCTGTGGGGGAGTCGTTTAGGCGGGAGGGCGCTACGCCGGCGTCCCCCGCCTTTTTTTCCGGCTCCTTTACAATCACCACATGCCCGACGAAGCCGTGACCTACGGAAGCTACCTCGCCGTCGATGACCTGCTGGCCCTGCAGCGGCCGCGCTCCGACGGGCCCGAGCACGACGAGCTCCTCTTCATCGTCATTCACCAGGTCTACGAACTCTGGTTCAAGCAGGTCCTGCACGAACTGGACTACGTCTTCCGCCTGCTCGGCGACGGTGAGTCGCATCGCGCGCAGCATTCGTTGAAGCGCATCCTCACCATCCTCAAGGTGCTTGTCGCGCAGCTCGACATCCTCGAGACGATGACGCCGCTCGAGTTCCAATCGTTCCGCGAGCGCCTCGAAGCGGCGAGCGGGTTCCAGTCGGATCAGTTCCGGCAGCTCGAGTTCGTCATCGGGAAGAAGTCCGCGGCGGCCATCGAGCGCTTCCCGGTGAACAGCCGCGCGCGCGCGGCGCTCGAGCGGAGACTGTCGCAGCCGACGCTCTGGGACGCGTTCCTCGCGTACCTGTCACGCGAGGGCTACGCGGTGCCCGCCCCTCTGCTGGCGCGCGACGTGACCGCGCCCATCGAGGCCTCGCTCGAACTGCAGGCGACGCTCATCGAGCTGTATCGCGCCGACCCGAAGAACGCGGAGATGTGCGAGCGGCTCGTGGATCTGGACGAAGGCCTGCAGGAATGGCGCTACCGCCACATGAAGATGGTGGAGCGGACCATCGGAGCGAAGATGGGCACGGGCGGGTCCGTCGGCGCGCAGTATCTCCGGACCACCCTGATGCAGCCGGCCTTCCCGGACCTCTGGGCCATCCGCTCGCAGCTCTAGACTCGGATGGCAAACGTAAATCCATGCAGCCGGAGCCACCGGTTTCAATCAGTTGGATCTTGATGGCTTGTCTCGTGTTGTCTCCAGGTATTCCCCTGATTTCATTCACTTTTTCAGAGGATGCCGGACGGCACGTCGATTGCTCTTATGGGGGGTAAGAACTGGTTATCCCCCACAGGAGTCAGTTTGATTTTTAGAGCCAGGCTGACTAGGCCGCTGGCTCGAAGGGGTCCTTATGAGGACCCCTTTTTTTTTGCCGTGGTGGCCCTCATCAACCCTTCTTGAGCTGCTCGATCAACGCCTTCGCCTGGGCGGCTTCGGCGGAGTTCGGGTCGACCGCGATCACCTTGTTCATGATCTCGATGGCGCCGGCGGTGTCGGCCTTCTGCAGCTTGGCCAGGCCCATCTTGAAGAGCGGCTTGCCCCAGTTGGCGTCCATGTCCACGGCGCGCTGGTAGTACTTCACCGCTTCGTCCGTTTCGCCCTTGGCGAACTTCACCTCGCCGAGGTTGTAGAAGACCTCGCGGTTCGCGCTCGTCGACTGCGCCACTTCCAGCAGCGCGGCCTCGGCGGCGGCGAAGTCACCCTTCTCGAGATTGGTCATGCCGATCTCGATCTTGGCCCGATCGTTGTTCGGCTCGGCCACGAGGAGCGCCTTGTAAGAAGCGATCGCGCCGTCGTAGTCCTTCTTCATGCGCTGCGCGCGCGCGACCTGCATGTTGATCATCGTCAGCTGCGGCGTCTTCGCCATGATCGCCTGGTAGGCGGCGATGGCGGCGTCGTACTGCTTGGCGTTGATCATCTCTTCAGCCTTGGCCAGTTCCGCCTGGAGCTCCTTGGTGTTGACGCCCGCGAGCGCGCCGGTCGGACCGGCGGCGCCGGGCGCCAGGACGAAGTCGACGGGCGGCATGGGCGCGCCAACGGTCCGGACCGGAACCTGACCCGATGAGGCCTGGAAACCAGGCGCCGAGGCCGTGATCTTCCACGGGCCGGCCTTCAGGCCGATGATCGAGAATCGGCCCTTGTCATCGGTCGTTGCGGTGAAAGACGAGGGCGAAGCCGAGGGGTTCTCGGCGGTGACGGTGGCGCCCTTGATGGGCTGGCCCTGCTGGTCCTTGATCGTGCCGCCAACGCGGCCGACCTGGGCCGATGCCGGCAGGGCCGACATCACGAACGCCGCGACCAGAACCGCCGCCTTCAGCACATTTTTCAACTCACGCATTGCTTGCATCTCCCTGTGATAGAACCACAACCGACACATTATATTTTAGTTCCACACCCGTTGACGGAATGAGCACCCCTTGGCCACACACGCCCTTCGCCTAGTTTTTGCCGCGGTTTTCGCGACCCTTGTCGGGGTGCCGGTGGCCATGGCCCAGCCGGCGCCCAAGGCCGCGGCCGGTCCGTCCAGGCTCGATCCCGCGGCCTTTGCGCGGATCGACGAGGTGGTGGCCGCCGCCATCGCCGCCCGCCAGTTGCCCGGGGCCGTGGTCCTCATCGGACAGGGCGACCAGATCGTGTTCGAGAAAGCCTACGGTCACCGCGCCCTGGTCCCCGCGCAGGAGGCGATGACGCTCGACACGATCTTCGACCTGGCCTCGCTCACCAAGGTGGTGGCCACGACGACGGCGGTGATGAAGCTGGTGGAGCAGGGACGCATCCGCCTGAACGACCCTGTCGTCCGGTTCGTGCCCGGCTTCGACCGCTACGGGAAGGGTGACATCACGATCCGGCACTTGATGACCCACGTGTCCGGGCTGCGCCCCGACGTGGACCTCGGGCGAGCCGTGGATGGGTTACGACGCCGCGATCGAGCTCGCGCGCAACGAGGTGCCGACCTCGGCGCCCGGCGAGCGGTTCGTCTACAGCGACATCAACTACTTCCTGCTCGGGGACATCGTCGCGCGCGTGAGCGGGCAGCCGCTCGAGGTGTACACGAAGCGCGCGATATTCGAGCCGCTCGGGATGCCGGACACGGGCTTCCTCCCGGCGCCCGCGCTCCTGCCGCGCATCGCGCCTACCGAACGCTGCGGGACGCTCGATGCGTGGCCCTGCCACCGGCCCGACCTCGAGCCGCTCCGCGGCCTCGTGCACGATCCGACCGCGCGCCGCATGGGCGGCGTGGCCGGCCACGCCGGCGTCTTCAGCACCGCGCACGACCTGTCGCGCTTCGCCCGCATGCTGCTCGGTGGCGGCCGGCTCGGCGAGGCCCGCGATCCTCTCGTCGGCCACCGTGGCGCGCATGACGTCACCGGCCACGCCGCCGGGGATGACAAGCGTGCGCGGGCTCGGCTGGGACATCGACACGTCGTACTCGTCGAATCGCGGTGACCTCTATCCGGTCGGCTCCTACGGTCACACGGGATTCACCGGTACGAGCCTCTGGATCGATCCCGCCTCGCGCAGTTACGTCGTGTTCCTGTCGAGCCGCGTGCACCCGGACGGCACGGGCGACGTCACGCCCCTCCGCAGCCGCGTGGCCACGATTGCCGCGGCGGTGCTCTCGGGCGGGAACCTCCGTGTTGAACCTCGCTGCTCTGAACCCCCACGTGCTGAACCCTCGTGTTGAACCTCAGGTCTCAGGCTCCAGTTCTCTCAGGCATCGACGTCCTCGCCGGCGAGCAATTCGCCAGGCTCAAGGGCAAGCGCGTAGGTCTCCTCACCAATCACACCGGCCGCGCCCGCGATGGGCGCAGCACGATCGACCTCCTGCACGACGCGCCTGGCGTCCAGCTGGTGTCCCTCTTCAGCCCCGAGCACGGCATCCGCGGCATCGTCGACGCGGACGTGCCGTCCGCCAGGGATGAGAAGACCGGGTTGACCATCCATTCGCTCTACGGCGAGACGCGGAGGCCCACCGACGCGATGTTGCAGGGGATCGACACGCTCGTGATCGATCTGCAGGACGTCGGCTCGCGGTTCTACACCTATCCGGCGACGATGGGGTACGTGATGGAGGAGGCGGCGAAACGGAAGATCGCCGTGGTGGTGCTCGATCGGCCGAACCCGATCGACGGCTGGCAGATCGAAGGGCCGATGCCGGATTCGGACTTGCTGGGCTTCAATGCGTACCTGCCGATGCCGATCCGCCACGGGATGACGCTCGGCGAGCTGGCGCGCCTCTTCAACGACGAGCAGAAGCTCGGCGTCGCGCTCACGGTGATCCCGGTGGCCAACTGGCGGCGCGACCAGTGGTACGACGAGACCGGCCTCGCGTGGATCAACCCGTCGCCGAACATGCGTAACCTGACGCAGGCCACGCTCTATCCGGGGATCGGCGCGATCGAGTACGCCAACATCTCGGTGGGGCGCGGCACCGACCAGCCGTTCGAGCAGCTCGGCGCCCCGTGGATCGACGGGACGAAGCTCGCCGCCGCCCTGAACGCGCGCAAGCTGGCGGGGATCCGTTTCTACCCGGTGGCGTTCACGCCCACCACGAGCAAGTACGCGGGTGAGGCGTGCCAGGGCGTGTTCATGATCGTCACCAACCGCACGGCGCTGCAGCCCGCGCGCCTGGGCCTGGAGATCGCGGGCGCGTTGTTCTCGCTCTACGGCGAGAAGTTCCAGCTCGCCAACACCGAGCGCCTTGTGGGCTCGCGCGAGAGCCTCGAGCGCGTGCGGCGGGGAGAGGATCCGGCCGCGGTCGCGGCGTCGTGGGCGAGCGCGGAGGCCGCCTGGCGGCGGCTGAGAGCGAAGTATCTGATCTACAAATAAGGACGCCGCTTACATCTTGTAGAGCATCACGTAGACGATCACGCCGGTGACAGACACGTAGAACCAGAGCGGCAGAGTCCAGCGCGCGATCCTCCGGTGACGGTCGAACTTGCTGGCGAGCGCGCGCGAGACCGTCATCAGCACCATCGGCACGATCACGATCGCGAGGACGACGTGCGTGAAGAGAATCGTGAGGTAGACCGTGCGCAGCGGACCCGTGCCCGCGTACGGCACCGACCCCACCTGCCAGTGATAGATCACGTACGACGTGAGGAACAGCGCCGAAACGACGAGCGCGGCGATCATGCACGCCTTGTGGCGCGCGCGCTGGCCGGTGCGGATGAAGTAATACCCCGTGGCCAGCAGGACGGCCGACGTGGCGTTGAGCGAGGCGTTCAGTGTGGGGAGGTCGTGGACGGTCATCGGGATGGGCGGCTCACGAGCAACGTGGCGATACCAAGGGTGATGATGGCGAAGCCCGCCACCGTGAGCGCGGCGACCGGCAGGCCCTCGAGGCTGCCGCCGCCGAGGAGCGCGCGCAGGCTGTCCACGGCCGGCGTCATCGGGTTGAAGCGCATCAGCGCCCGCACCCACGGCGACGCGCCGGTGGCGGGGAAGAGCGCGCCCGAGAGCAGCCACAGCGGCACCAGCACCACGTTCATGATCACGTGGAAGCCCTGCGTCGATCGCAGCGGCCACGCGATCATCAGGCCCAGGCCGCTCAACGCGAGGCCCAGCAGGATCACCCAGCCCAGCGTCCCGATGAGCGCGAAGACGCCCGGCGTGAGGCCCGAGAACGGGACGAGCGTGAGGAACAGGACCCCGTTCAGCGCCGCCAGCGTCGTGCTGCCGAGGGCCTTGCCGAGCACGATCGCCACGCGTGGCGCGGGTGAGGCGAGCACGCCCTGGAGGAACCCTTCCTGCCGATCCTCGATCACGGAAATCGTGGAGAAGATCGCCGTGAAGAGGACGATGAGCGCGAGGGAGCCGGGAAAGTAGTACTGGAGGAAGCCGCCGCCGTCCGCGTTGAACGAGGACCCGAGCCCCGAGCCGATCACGAACCAGAACAGCACCGGCGACGCGAGCGCCCCGATCACGCGGCTCGGTTGCCGCAGGAACCGGATGACGTCGCGCAGCCAGAGGGAGTAGACGGCCTGGATCATGTCAGGCGCGCCCCGGTGTTGTGCATGAAGACGTCTTCGAGCGTGGGACGGCCCACGGAGACCTTGGCAATCGCGCCGGGCAGGGCCTCGACGAGCGCAGGCACGAACTCGTGCGCGCGTCGTCGCTCGATGCGCACCTCGGCGCCCACGATGGTCGCCTCGATGCCGAACTTCTCCCGCAACTGCCGTTGCAGCGCCGCCGGATCGCCGATGGCCTCGATGGTGAGGATGTCTCCGCCGATCGCGTCGACCAGGTCGGTGGGCGCGCCGATGGCGACCAGCCGGCCCTCGTGGAGGATGCCGACGCGGTCCGACACCGCGGCTTCCTCCATCATGTGCGTCGTCAGCACGATCGTCGTGCCGGCGTCGTCGCGCAGGCGCGTGAGTTCCTGCAACAGCTCGCGGCGGGCGAGCGGATCGAGGCCGCTGCTGGGCTCGTCGAGGACGAGCAGCGGCGGCTCGGGCAGGAGCGCCTTGGCGAGCTCGACGCGCCGGCGCCAGCCGCCGCTCAACGTGCCGACGCGCTCGGCCGCGCGCGGCGACAGGCCGAAGCGCTCGAGGGCGCGCTCGATGCCGCGTGCGAGCGCGGCGCCGGACAGGCCGTACAGATACCCGTGGTGGCGAAGGTTTTCGAGGACCGTGAGGAACGGATCGACCGCGGGCGACTGGAACACGACGCCCATCTTGCGGCGCGCCTGCGAGGGTCGCCGGACGACGTCGATGCCGAAGACCTCGACGGTCCCGGACGAGGGCGCCAGCAAGCGTGCTGATGATCCGGAAGAGCGTGGTCTTGCCGCCGCCATTGGGGCCGAGCAGCGCGAAGAGGTCGCCGGGCGCCACCGAGAAGCCCAGGCCCCGGAGCGACTCACGGTCGCCGTAGCGGTGCTTCAGATCCGTGACTTCGAGCGCCGTCACGTCAGTGGACCAGGTGGTCGCCGACGAGCAGCGCCCACAGGATGGGCAGGTAGAGGATCGACCCGAAGAAGAGCCGCCGCGCCGCGTCGAGCGAGCGCGTGGACGAGAACTCGAGGGCGAGGACCAGGAGGATCGCGCCGAGCGTCAGGGCGCCGGCCATGTAATACGCCGAAGCGAGGCCCACCACGGTGGGCAGCAGGCTGACCGGCACGAGCGCCGCCGTATAGATCACCGCCTGCCGTCCGGTCGACCGGCCGTCGGGCTCAATCACCGGCAGGAGCTGGATCCCGGCGCGCGCGTACTCGTCGCGATACATCCACGCGATCGCGAGGAAATGCGGCATCTGCCACATGAAGACGATGGCGAAGAGGATCCAGGCCTCGATCGACAGCGTGTTGGTGGCCGCGGCCCACCCGATGACGGCCGGCAGCGCGCCCGGCAGCGCGCCGGCGATCGTCGAGAGCGACGTGCGAATCTTGAGCGGCGTGTAGAAGAGCACGTAGCTCGCGGAGGTCAGCATCGCCACGAGCGAGGTCAGCGGGTTGACGAACAGGCCCAGCTCCAGCGCGCCGACGAGCGTCAGCGCCACGCCGAACACGATCGCGTCGCGCGGCTTCAGCCGGAGGTCGGGCAGCGGCCGGAACCGCGTGCGGCCCATCAGGCGATCGGTATCGCGCTCCCACACCTGGTTGAGAGCCGACGCGCCGCCGGCGACCAGGAACGTGCCGAGCAGCGTGTGCAGCAGCTCCATCACCGTCGATTCGGGACGGCTGCCGAGGGAATAGGCGGCGAGCGTCGTCACGAGGACGAGGAAGTTCAGCCGCGGCTTGGTCAGGGCGACGTAGTCGGCGCCCCGCGTCGACTGGCGCTCCGCGACGGCGTCGAGCGGCATCTCAACGTGCGAAGGTGAACTCGACATCCCTGGTTTCCTTCGCGCCGATCGTGAGCTTCTGCGTCTGGGTGCCGAGCGACTCGTGCCACGCCTCGATCGTGTAGTCGCCCGGCGGCAGGCCCGCGAGCGACACGCGGCCCGACGCGCCGGTGACGCCGAAGAACGGATGGTTGACGACGCCGGCCCACGCCTGCATCCAGCCGTGGACGTCACAGCGGAACGGCACCATCACCTCTTCGGTCGTGAACGTCCGCGAATACGGCGCGCCGTTCTGGGGCTGGCCCATGTTGAACGGCTGGTTGACCTGGGCGTCGGAGCGCACGTTGTGGAGCAGCGGATCGCCGTTGCGAATCTCGAGTGGCTGGCCCACGCGGATGCCGAAGACGCGCGGGGTGTAGCGGCATTTGTCCTGGTTCAACACCACGGGCTCGGTGGGCACCGGAAACGCGCGCCGGCCGAGGCCGTCCTTCACGTAGACGAACACGTTCTCGAGCGCCTGGTTCTCGCCGAGGACGATGGACTCGCCGGGAATGTCCCGGGCGCCGTTGGCCGCGACGCACTTGCCATCGCCGTCGATGCGAATCGACTCCCGGCGGGGCGCGGGGCCGGTGAACGTCACCGAAACGGCCACGGTGGCCGCGGTCGCCGGGTCCACCGGGGGCGGCGCGGGCGCGGCGGCCGCCGGTGCGGACGGCGCCTGGGAACCGCCGCCACACGCGAGCATGGCGGCCGCCAGGGCGACCGGGACCAGGAGGCGGGCAAGGCGCATTCTGTCATTATGGCACCGCGGCGCCCTTGACCCTGCGGCATGCTCGTCACTACAATCAGAGGTTCAGAGTCCCTAGTGCCGCTATCGTCTAGGGGTCAGGACGCCAGATTCTCAGTCTGGACACCGGGGTTCGAATCCCCGTAGCGGTACCAACCTATGGCCTCCTCCCACAAACGCAACCCGGTTTCGGTCGTGGCGATCGCCGCTGTCGCGGCCGTCGTGGCGAGCCTTCTCGGCCTCCTCACGTTCGTCCAGAACATCGAGCTGCAGCACGTACGACCTCCGCGTGGACTCGACCGCCGTGTCCCCGGCCCCGGCGCGCGACATCGTCCTCGTCACGATCGACGACGACAGCCTGAAGCGGATGGAGCCGCTCGTGGGCCGCTGGCCATGGCCGCGGGTGGTCCATGCGTGGCTCCTCGACTACCTGGCCGCCGGCGGCGCGAAGGCGATCGTCTACGACGTCCTCTTCGCCGAGCGCGACCAGAAGCGCTTCACCATCGGCGACACCGAATGGACCGGCGAGGAGTCGGACCAGGCGCTCGTGGACTCCACGGCGAAGGCCGGCATGGTCGTGCACGCCGCGGAAGCGGCCAGCGCGGAATTGCTCGACCCGTCGAAGGCCATTCCCGTCGTGACCGACGACGTTCCCGGGCTCAACCAGCGGTTTACGCGTCAACGACTGCGTCGAGCAGCGTCCCGTCGTGACGCCGCCGTTTCCCGCGCTGGCCAAGGCGTCGCGCGCGATCGGGCACACGCTCTTCATCTACGACGCGGACGGCCCGCTGCGCCGCGTGTCGCCGCTCGTCGAAGGTCGGCGCGCACGTCATCCCGTCGCTGTCTCTGGCGGGGACGATGGTGGCGCAGGGGATTGACGCCAGCGCCGTTCGGGAGGACAACGCGGCGCTGACGATTGGCGCCACGCGTGATCCCGCTCGTCACCGACCGCGTCGCGGACTACGAGCGCCAGGACCTGCGCGCGTGCCGGGCGTTCATCGCGTGGCGCGGGCCGGCGCAGGACGCGAAGGGCATGCCGAGCTTCACGTCCTACTCGGCCTACAACGTCCTCTACTCGCAGCAGCAACTGCTGGAGGGCCAGAAGCCGGAGCTCGATCCCGCCCTGTTCCGAGACAAGGTGGTCGTCGTCGGCGTGACGGCGCAGGGCCTGCACGAGGCTTTCACGACGCCGTTTTCGTCCGGGCAGATCATGCGGGCCCGAGGTGCACGCCAACGTGATCGACGCGTGGGCCGCGCACCGCGCCGTCGCCCGCGCCCCGTGGTGGGCGGGACCGGCGACCGCGCTGGGGCTGGCCCTCTTCGTCTGCACGGTCGGCGCCCTCGCGAGCGCGTGGGGCACCGGCCTCGCCGCCGCCGTGGCGGCCGGCCTGTTCGGCTGGTTCACCGTGGCGGTGTTTCGCCGCGGCACCTGGTTCCCCGTGACGGTGCCGGCGCTGTCGCTCGTCCTTGCGTTCGTGGGCGACCTGGCCTGGAAGTACGTGATCGAGGGCCGCGAGAAACGGCAGGTCAAGAAGCTCTTCTCCCGCTACGTGGCCAAGGACGTCTACGACCAGCTGCTGACCGACCCGTCGCGCGCGGCGCTCGGCGGGCGCGCCGGCGGAACATGACGGTGCTGTTCTCGGACGTGCGCGGCTTCACCACGCTTTCCGAAAAGGGCACGCCCGAGGAAGTCGTCCATCAGCTGAACGAGTACTTCACGCGCATGGTGCAGGTGCTCTTCGAGCACGAGGGCACCCTCGACAAGTTCGTGGGCGACATGGTGATGGCGCTCTTCGGCGCGCCCCTGGACGACGAGGATCACGCCGAGAACGCGGTGAAGACGGCGCTGGCGATGTCGGCCGCCCTCGCAGATGCTCAACAAGGGCTGGGTGGCCGAGGGCCGCATCGCGCTCGACATCGGCATCGGCATCAACACGGGCGACATGGTGGCCGGCAACATCGGGTCCGACACGATCATGAGCTACACGGTGATCGGCGACGCCGTGAACCTGGGCGCCCGGCTGGAGTCCCTGAACAAGGAATACGGCACCCGCATCATCATCAGCGAGGCCACCCGGGTCGCGGCTCAAAGGGCAGTATGATATTCGTCCTCTGGGAGACGTTGTCGTGAAAGGCAAGAGCAAGCCCGTAGCGATTTTTGAGGTCAAACCAACATGATGCGAACTACGACTCTCGTACTGGTGCTCGGTGGGTTGCTGGCCGCCTCGGCCGTGTCGGAGGCCGGGGAGCGCGGCTGACGGCCAGCTGGGCCAGATTGGCAAGGGCATTTCCACGGCCAAGAAGGCCAAGGAGGTCGAACGATCTCCAGATCACCGACGCCGAAGAGCAGGAGCTCGGCGCCGCGGTGAGCGAGAAGATCCGCGCGCGCTACGGCGTCGTCCAGGACGCGGCGGCGCATAAATACGTCTCGCTCGTTGGCGACGCGCTCGCGCAAGTCAGCAGCCGGCCGGCGCTGCCGTGGAGGTTCGTCATCCTCGACACCGACGGCGTCAACGCGTTTGCCGCGCCGGGCGGCTACGTGCACATCACGCGCGGCGCGCTGGCGCTCCTCAAGAACGAGTCGGAGCTGGCGGGGGTGCTGGGGCACGAGATCATCCACGTGACCGAGAAGCACACCGTCAACGCGATCCAGAAGAGCGCAGGCCGTGCAGATGGGCGCCGAAGAAACGCATGAAGGGCAACTCCGCCCTCTTTTCCCGCGCGGTCACCGCCGCCTACGACAACATCGTCGAGAAGGGCTTCGGGCGCGCGGAAGAGAACGAGTCGGACGCCAAGGGCATCGTGCTCGCCAACAAGACCGGTTACGCGCCGCAGGGCCTCCGGAACTTCCTCACGACGCTCCAGGACCGCAACAAGGCCTCGACGGAGAAGCGCGGCCTCTTCGCCTCGCACCCCGAGATGCAGGAGCGCCTCGACAGCATCACCAAGCAGATCGCGTCGCAGAAGCTGACGGCGACGGCGACGCTGGAGGACCGCTTCAAGAAGAACATCCCGTACACGCCCGTGGCCGTGACCGAGATCGCCACGGTGGAAGCGGGCTCGGCGGGCCTGGCCGGCGGCTCGAAGCCGGCGGAGAAGCCGGCGGAGGAGCCCAAGAAGAAGGGCGGCTTCGGCCTCAGCAAGATGATGCCGACCGGCGGCGGCGAAAAGAAGTCGGCGCAGGTCACCGCGTCGGGAGGCGCCCGAGGGGTGGACCCCGAGAAGGACTCGAAGGGCGGCTCCAATCCGGCGCTCGTGGCCGTGACGATAGCCCCGGCTGACGTGGCCGCGTTCAAGAAAGAAGGCGGGCTGAAGTGACCCTGGCAGGCGGCGTGGCGCTGGCCGCCACGCTCGTTCTGCTGGTCATCGTCCGCAGCCGTTATGTCCGCGGGCGGCTGACATTTTCGCTGTGGCTGCTGCTGGCGTTTCTCGCCTTGCAGCTGGTCGTGAGTCAGGGGCTGGGCGAGGTCGCGCTCTTCGCGGCGATCGCCCGGCTCTCGTTCGTTCTGGCCACCGTCAACCTGCTGGTCGCCATCCTCGCCAACCCGTGGCGCCAGGACCGCGCGTCGGATCGTTTCCCGGCCATCGTCCAGGACGTGACGGTGATCGGCCTCTTCACCGTCATCGCCACGCTCCTGATGAAGGAGCAGCTGCTGACGACGTCGGCCGTCGGGGCCGTCGTCGTCGGCTTCGCGCTGCAGGACACGCTCGGCAACCTGTTTTCGGGCCTTGCCATCCAGATCGAGAAGCCCTTCAGCGTGGGCCACTGGGTGCAGGTAGCCAACCGCGACGGGCAGGTCGCAGGACGTGACCTGGCGCGCCACGAAGCTGCGCACGAAGGACGGGCAGTTCCTCATCATCCCCAACAGCGTCATCGCGAAGGAGCCGGTGCTCAACCACTCCGAGCCCACCGCGCCGACGCGGTTGGAGGTCGAGGTGGGCGCGAGCTACCTGTCGCCGCCCAACGAGGTGAAGCGCGCCATCCTCGGAGCGATCGACAACGCGCCGTTGGCGCTGAAGGTGCCGGCGCCGCAGGCGGCCGTCACGGACTTCGGCGCGTCGGCCATCACTTACACCGCGCTCTTCTGGATCGAGGACTACGTCGACGGACCGGGTCGCCCGCGACCAGGTGCGCACCAACATCTGGTACGCCTTCCGCCGGCACAACATCGAGATTCCGTGGCCGATCCAGGTCCATTACCACCGCGACGAGCAGCCCGTGCGCATCCGACCTTGGACGTGGAACTCGCAGAGTCGCGCCTCGGTTCGGTCGATATCTTCAACACGCTGACCCCCGAGATGCGACGGTCACTGGCGGTGGCGGCGCAGGACCACCTGTTCGCCGCCGGCGAGGCCATCGTTCAGCAGGACGCGCCCGGTGACTCGATGTTCGTCGTCCTCAGCGGCCGGGCGCGGGTCGTACTCGAGCCGTCGGGAAAAGAAGTCGCGGTGATCCCGGCCGGCGGCTTCTTCGGCGAGATGTCGATGCTCACGGGCGACCCGCGCGGGGCGTCCGTGCGCGCCCTGGACGACGCCCGCGTCCTCGAGATCAGCGCCGCCACGTTCCGCACGCTCATTGTCGCGGATCCGGAGTTGCTGCCGCACATCTCCGACGTGGTCTCGTCGCGTCGCGCCGGGCTCGAAGAGGCGAAGGCGTCGGCGGCGGCGACGCAAGTGGACCAGCCTCGCGAGACGTTGCTGTCCCGCATCCAGCGCTTCCTGCGCGTGTGATCAATCGCGAAAATCAGATCGGGTCTATTTTTCCAACGGGCGGAAAAATAGACCCGATCTATCTTCTACAACGTGAGTTCCGTGCCCGCTCCCGACTCGACGGCACGACGGAACACGAGGTCGGCCGCCACGACATCCTCCACCGCCATTCCGAGGGACTTGAAGATCGTGACGTCGCGATCGCCGGTGCGGCCCTGTGCGCGACCCAGCACGACGGCGCCAATCTCGCCGAGCACGTGCGCGTCGGTGAAGCGGCCTTCGGCGATGCCCATCACTACGTCGCCCGATTCCACGAGCGCGGCGGCGCGCGAATCCACGAAGAGCCGCGCGCGGGCCACCAGCGCCGGCGCCATCTCGCGCTGATCGGGACGGCACGCCCCCACCGAGACGACGTGCGTGCCGGGGCCCACCCAGGCGTCCTCGATCACCGGCGTCGGCGACGACGTGACCAGCACCACGAGGTCGGCGCCGCGCACCGCGTCCTCGGCGGTGGCGGCGGCGCGGATGCTCACGGGCACGTGCCCGCTCATCTCCTCGACGAACCGGTCCCGGCTCTGCGCCCTCGGCGACCAGATCCGCACGTCCTTGAGCGCGCGCACTTCGGCGAACGCCTCGAGGTGGCTGCGCGCCTGGACGCCGCTACCGATGATGGCCAGCGTGGACGCGTCGCGCGTGGCGAGGAAGCGCGCGGACACCGCGGACACCGCGGCCGTGCGCGCCTCGGTGATGTAGCGCCCGTCCATCAACGCCTGCAGCGCGCCGGTGTCGGGGTCGAGCAGGATGATCGTCGCCAGGTGCGACGGCAACTGCTTCGCCGCGTTACCGGCGAACACCGTGACGAGCTTGGCGCCGAGGCTCGCCGGTTGCGGGATGAAGGCCGGCATCACGCCGAAGTACGCCTTGGTGGGGCCCACGGTGAGCACGGTGCGCACGGGCTGCAGGACCTCGCCCGCGGAGAAGCGCGCCACCGCGGCCTCCATGGCGGAGATGAGGTCGCCCATGGGGAGCAGCGACTGGACCTGTGCTTCGGTGAGGAGTCGGAAATGTTGTGCCATCAGATGCCTAGGTTGCCATAAACGACAGTCGCGCCGCAGTGCGGATCGTGTTGGCGTGAATGGTGACGATGGCGTCGATGTCCGTGGCGTAGCCGCCGCTCATCGAGATCGCCACGGGCAGGCCCGCCCGGTGGCACGCCCGGAGCAGGATCTCGTCCCGGCGGCGCAGGCCGTCGATCGTCAGCTTGAGGCGCCCGAGGCGGTCGCCCTCGTACGGGTCCGCGCCCGCGAGGTAGAAGATGAAATCCGGCTGGTGTCCGCTCGAGGACCAGCGGGAGGTGGCGCTCGAGCGCCGCGAGGTAGTCGGCGTCGCCGGTGCCGTCGGCCAGCGCCACGTCGAGGTGGCTCGTTTCCTTCTTGAACGGGAAGTTCTTCTCGCCATGCATCGAGAAGGTGAACACCGAGCGGATCGCCGTTGAAGATCGCGGCCGTCCCGTTGCCCTGGTGCACGTCGAGATCGATGACGGCGATGCGCCGCGCATGCCCGTCACGTTGCAGCACCCGCGCGGCCACGGCGACGTCGTTGAACACGCAGAAGCCCTCCCCGCGATCCGCGAACGCGTGATGCGTGCCGCCGGCGAGGTTGGCCCCGAGGCCGGCGTCGAGCGCCGCGTGCGCCGCGGCGATGGTGGCGCCCACCGAGCGGCGCGAGCGCTCGACCATTCCGGGCGACCAGGGAAAGCCGATGCGCCGCTGGATTTCGCGTGGCACGCGTGCCGGTGGCCACGGCGTCGACGTACGCCGGCGGTGTGGACCAGGCGCAGGTCGTCCCACGACACCGCCGGCGCCTCGGTCAGCGCGTCCAGCGGGACGACGCCCTCGGCGAGGATGCGCTCGCGCAGCCGCGAGTATTTCGCCATCGGGAACTTGTGCCCCTCGGGCAGCGGCAAGACGAAGTGGTCGGAGTAGAACGCCTGCATGGGTCGTCCACAGATTACACAGATTTCACAGATGGGCCCCAAGTACGGATCGTTCGGCACGGCCGGCTGGAAGCCGGCCGTCGCGACCGGGAGCGGGGCCGCGGGAATGAGTGGCGACCGTGCCCAGGCCACTCATTCCCGCACGGCCCCGCTCCCGGTCCGCGGCGCTCCGCGCCGCCGCCGAACGTTCCCGCAGTTCGAATCCGTGTCATCGGTGAAATCTGTGGATAAACTTGTCCGCGCATGATCCATCGCATTTCCACGATCGACGCCCACGCCGCCGGCGAGCCGCTGCGCCTCGTGATCGACGGGCTGCCGAGCCCCGAAGGCAAGACGATGCTCGCCAAGCGCGCGTGGGCGATGAAGCGGCTGGATCACTTGCGACGCGCCATCATGCTCGAGCCGCGAGGCCATGCGGACATGTACGGCGCGCTCCTCACGGAGCCCGTCTCTCCTGACGCGCACGCCGGCGTCCTCTTCATGCACAACGAGGGGTGGAGCACGATGTGCGGCCACGGCATCATCGCGGTCACCACGATCGCGCTCGAGCGCGACCTGATGTGGACGCGCGGGGCCAAAGCCGCGGACGCGGTCGAGATTCGCTTCGACACGCCGGCCGGCCTGGTGCGCGGCTCGCGCGCGGCTGGCCTCCAGAGGCGAGGGCGCCCGGGTCGAGGCCGTCTCGTTCCTCAACGTGCCGTCGTTCGTGCTCGAGCCCTCGTTGCCGATCACGGTGGCGGGCCGGACGATTCCCGTGGACATCGCGTTCGGCGGCGCCTTCTACGCCATCGTCGACGCCGAGGCCGCGGGTCTGCCCATCGATGGCGCGCACCTGCCCGAGTTGCGGCGGTTGGGAATGGCGATTGCGCGCGAAGTGGAACGCGTGCGGCGCATCGTGCATCCGCAGGACGAGGGGCTCGAGGGCATCTACGGGACGATCTTCACCGCGCCGCCGCAGGCGGCCGAGGCGCATCTGCGCAACGTGACGATCTTCGCGGACGCGGAAGTCGATCGATCGCCGTGCGGCACGGGCACCGCCGCCGTGATGGCCGTGCTCAACGAGATGGGCCTGCTGATGGACGACGCCCCGTTCGTCCACGAGAGCATCGTGGGGACGCTGTTCCGCGGGCGCGTGGTGAGCCGCACGCAGGTGGGGGAGCGGACCGCGATCGTCCCGGAGATCGAGGGCGCGGCGTGGATTACCGGCGAGCACACCTTCCTGATCGACGGGGACGACCCGCTGCGGGCGGGATTTCGTCTATAAGCTCTGCGGCTTACGGCTTACGGCTTGCGGCTTACGCTTGCGACTTGCCGCGGGACCGCCGGTCGTGCCGGAACCCCGTCGACGGCCGACCGTGGCCGTCGTGACGTCCCGGCAGCCGGGCGGATTTGGGCGGATCCCGGCGCGCCAGCCTTGGCAGGAGTTCTGCAAGTTTCATCAGTTGGTCGGAACGGAATGACGACACCCGGCCGGCCCCCAAATTCATTCGTTTCATAACGTGTCGTCAATACCTGGAGGGTTGTCATGCCCGCCCTGCTCGAGAAGAAGGAAGTGCGTCCAGTTAGAGCCCTGACGTTCTTCGACCAACTGCGTGACGAGATGGACCGCATGTTCGAGGGACTCCCCTTTGCGCGGACCGGGATGCCGCTGTTCAAGAACGAGATGTCGTTCGTGCCCACCATCGAGGTGCAAGAGAAGAACGGCGTGTTGTTGGTGAAGGCTGATCTGCCCGGCCTCAAGAAGGAAGAAGTGAACGTCGAGATCACCGCCGAGGGCCTGGCCCTCGCCGGCGAGCGCAAGTCGGAAGTGAAGGAAGAGAAGCCGAAGGAAGGCTACTTCCGGACGGAGCGCACCTACGGTGAGTTCTACCGGTTCGTGCCGCTGCCGGAAGGCGCGATGATCGACAAGGCGATTGCCACGTTCAAGGACGGTGTCCTCGAGGTGCAAGTGCCGCTGCCGAAGCTCGAGAAGAAGGAAGCCAAGAAGCTTCCGATCCTGTAGCAGCTGACGTCGAGTGCTCAGGGGCCGGCCTCGCGCCGGCCCCTGTTTTACCAGCCGATGGCGAGTCCGTCCTTCCGGGGATCCGATCCGCCCATCAGCACGCCGGTCCGGGAGTCGATTCGGATTGCCTGGTACCCGCCCATCTGCCCCTGTCCATCGATGATCGCGTGTCCGCGCGCCTCGAGCGCCGCGCGCACCGCGGCGTCGATGCCGCTCTCGAGCGCCAGGTGCGTGCCGGTGTGGCGCATGCGGGCCGCGTCGCCCGCCTGCTGCACGTGCATCCCGAAGTCCACGACGTTGGCCACCACCTGCGCGTGGGCCTGCGCCTGGTTGTCGCCGCCCATCACGCCGAACGACATCCAGGGCCGGCCGTCCTTCACGATCATCGCCGGCACGAGCGTGTGCAGCGGGCGCTTGTGCGGGCCGAGCCGGTTCGGGTGTCCCGGCTGCAGCGTGAAGCCGGAGCCGCGATTCTGCAGCGTGATGCCCGTGTCGCCCGCGACGAAGCCCGCGCCGAAACTGCTGAAGAGCGACTGGATGAACGAGATCACGTTGCCGTGGTGGTCCGCGACGGTCAGGTAGATCGTGTCGCCGCGATCGTGTCCAGAGAAGTCGCGCACGGGCCGGTCCGCGCCGCCCAGGAGGCCCGGTGCGTACGCGCCGGCGGCGTTCCGATCGATTTCCGCCCGGCGGCGGGCGGCGTAGTCCTTCGACAGCAGCGTCGGCAGCGCGGCCGGCGATCCATGAAGGCGCGGTCGGCGAGATAGGCGCCTCGATCCGCGAACGCGATCTTCTTGGCCTCAGAGACCACGTGCAGGTAGTCGGCCGAGTTGTGGCCCATGGCCTGGAGTCGAAGCCTTCCATGATGTTCAACATCTCGAGCGCCACGAATCCCTGTGTGCTCGGCGGCATCTCCAGCACGTCGTGGCCGCGATACGATGGTGCCGATGGGGTCGACCCAGTCGGCCGTGTGCTCGGCGAAGTCGCGCAGGTCGAGCAGGCCGCCGCGTGCCTGGATGTCCGCCACGATGGCGCGTCGCGAGGGCGCCGCTGTAGAACGCGTCGCGCCCGTCCGCGGCGATGAGCTCGAGGCTGCGCGCCAGGCGCGGGTTCGCGAAGATCTCGCCGTGGGCCGGCGGCGCGCCGGCGGGCAGGAACGTGGCGGCCGTGGCCGGATCGCCGGCGAGGCGGACCGCCTGGGCGCTCCATTCGGCGGCCATGATCTCGGCCACGGGAAAGCCTTCGCGCGCGTAGCCGATCGCGGGCGCCAGGGCCGTGGCGAGCGGGATGGTGCCGAAGCGCGTGAGGAGCTGGTGCCAGCCCTCGACGACGCCGGGGACGTTCACCGCGAGGGGCCCGCCGGCGGGCATCTCCGTGAGCCCGCGCGCGGCGTACGCCTCCGGCGTGGCGGCGTAGGCCGAGCGCCCGGTCGAGTCGAGGCCGTGCACGGTCTTCGTCTTCGCGTCGTGCACGAGGGCGAGGAGGTCGCCGCCGAGGCCGTTCATGCTCGGCTCGATGACGGCGAGGACCGCGGCGGCGGTGACGGCGGCGTCGATGGCGTTGCCGCCGTCCTGCAGCACCTTGAGCCCGGCCGCGGAGGCGAGGGACTGGCTCGTGGCGATCATGCCGCGACGGCCGACGGCGGGTGACCGCGTGGAGTGGAGGTTGCCCGATGGCCGGTCGCCGGACGGGATTGAATTCGTTGCCATGTGTGCGCGGGCATTGTGGCAGAAACCGCCGACGAATTCCGATGTTAAGGGGCCAGTCCCTACCCTCGCAGTGCTACAGTTCGGGAGTGCGTGGGGCCGTCGGGAAGAACGTTCGCCGCAAGGACGGGGACGCCAAGGTCACCGGGGCGGCGAAGTACGTGGACGACCTAGCTTCCCCGGGATGATCTACGGCGCCACGGTGCGGTCCACCGTGCCGCATGGCGACATCACGAGCACCACCCTCGCCCTCTCCTCCGACTTCATCGTCGCCGACCATCACGACATTCCCGGCCGCAACCTCGTCGCCCTGATCGACGAGGATCAGCCCTGCCTGGCCGACGGGATCGTGCGGCACGTGGCCGAGCCGATCCTCCTCGTCGCGCACCCCGATCGGCAGCGCCTGTTCGATCTCGAGTCGGCAGATCGCCGATTACCTACGAGGAGCGGCCGCCGATCTTCGATCCGCTCGCGTCGCCGGTGTCGTTCAAGGACATCGCGATCGACAAGGGCGACATCGACCGCGGGTTCGCCGAGGCGAATCACGTGGTCGAGGGTGAGTACCGCACGGGGCACCAGGAGCAGCTCTACATCGAGCCCAACGGCGTCATCGCCGTCCCCGGCGAGGTCATGACGGTCTACGGATCGCTGCAGTGCCCGTACTACGTGCACCGCGCGCTCGTCGCTGCTGCTCGGCGTGCCGCCCGATCGCGTGCGCGTCGTGCAGACGGAGACCGGCGGCGGCTTCGGCGGCAAGGAGGAGTACCCCTCGATTCTCGCGTGCCACGCCGCGATCCTCGCCCGCAAGACGGGCCGTCCCGTCAAGATGATCTACGACCGGGTGGAGGATCTCCTCGCCACCACCAAGCGGCACCCGTCGATCATCCGTCACCGCACGGGCGTCAGGTGGGACGGCCGGCTCACGGCGATGGACATCGAAGTCGTCATGGATGGGGGCGCCTACGCCACGCTCAGCGCCGTGGTGCTGTCGCGCGGCGTGATCCACGCGGCCGGGCCGTACCTGTGCGATCACATTCGCATCCGCGGGCGCGCGATGATGACGCACACGCCCCCGAACGGGGCGTTCCGCGGCTTCGGCGCGCCGCAGACGCAGTTCGGTGTCGAAGCCCACATGGACGTGGTGGCCGAGACCCTCGGCATGGACCCTGCCCGGCTCCGCGAGATCAACGCGCTGCGCCCCGGTGACACGACGGCCACGGGCCAGCGGCTGGGGCCCGACGCGAGCGCCTTGCCGGTGCTGCGCGAGGCGGTGCGGCGCTCGGACTTCCGCAAGAAGCGCAAGGCGTGGAAGGGCACCTCGCGCGGCATCGGGCTGTCGCTGTTCTTCCACGGTTCCGGCTTCACCGGCGCGGGCGAGGTGAAGCTCGCCTCGAAGGCGTCGCTCGAGCTCACGGCCACTGGCGCGCGCATCCGCGTGGCGAGCACCGAGATCGGCCAGGGCACGCGGACCATGCTCGCGCAGATCGTGGCCGACGCGCTCGAGACGCCCTACGACACCATCACCGTGCACGAGGTGGACACGGCGCAGGTGCCCGACAGCGGCCCCACCGTGGCGTCGCGCACCTGCATGATCGTGGGCCGCCTGCTGGAGCGGTGCGCGCTCGAGATGCGCCGCCGGCTCGGGACGGCAAACGCCGGCCCAGTATTTCCAGCAGCACGGGGGATTTACCGTCACCGAACAGTACGAGCCGCCGCCGGGCCAATCCTGGGACGACGAGCACTACAAAGGCGACGCCTATGGCAGCTACGGCTGGGGCTGCAACGTCGTCGAACTCGAGGTCGATCCCGACACGTGCGAAGTGCGGCCGTTGCAGGTGACGGCCGTGGCTGAGATCGGCAAGGCGATCCATCCCCTGATGGCCGAGGGGCAGATCGAAGGCGGCACGGCTCAGGGCATGGGCTACGCCCTGTTGGAAGAGGTCGTGATGCGCGACGGGCGGATGGCCAACGCGCAGCTCACCAACTACATCATCCCCACGCCGCTCGATGCGCCGCCGATCGACGTGGCGATTCTCGAGCGGCCCTACATGCACGGTCCGTTCGGCGCCAAGGGCGTTGGCGAGATGCCGATCGACGGCCCCGCGCCGGCGGTGATCAACGCGCTCCGCCACTGCGGGTACAGCCTCACGGAGATTCCGGCCACGCCGGAACGGCTGATGGCGGTTCAACGAAAAGTGGAAAGTGAAAAGTGAAAAGTTGAAAGTCGAAGGCTGGACTCCACAAATCACATGACGATCAACGTCACCATCAACGGCAAGCGGCGGCGGCTCAGCGTGCATCCCATGGCGCGGCTGCTCGACGTGTTGCGCGAGGATTGCGGCCTGACGGGCACGAAGGAAGGGTGCGGCGAGGGCGAGTGCGGCGCCTGCACCGTGCTCATCGACGGCGTGGCCGTGGATTCGTGCCTGGTGCCCGCCGCGCACGCCGACGGCACGCGCGTGACGACGATCGAGGGCGCGCGCGCGTCGGCGTCCGGCCGCGCGCTGCAGGCGGCGTTCCTCGAGTACGGCGGCGCCCAGTGCGGCATCTGCACGCCCGGCATGATCGTCGCCGCCATGCCCATCAGGCCTGGCGCCGGCGAGCACGACATCAAGTCGGCGCTCGCGGGCAATCTGTGTCGCTGCACGGGGTACCTGAGCATCTTCAAGGCGGTGAAGCAGGCCAAGCGGCAGAAGCCGGCCGCGCGGAAGAAGGCGGCGACAGGCGCCGGCGGGGAGGCGCGCGCGTGCGAACGCCCGCTAGCGCGCTCACGCTGCGCCGGCCGCGGACGCTCAAGGCCGCGCTCGCGATGCTGGCCGACGACCCGACGTTGACGCCGATCGCCGGGTGCACGGACGTGCTCGTCGGCCTGCACTTCGGCACGCTGCGCCACGCGGCCTTCATCGATCTCTGGAGCCTCGATGAACTGCGAGGCATACGTCTCCACGAGGGACGCCTGCGCATCGGCGCGTTGACGACCTTCACGCAGCTGCTGCGATCCCCGCTGGTGCGCCGGCGCGTGCCGATGCTGGCCGCCGCCGCCGGCGAGGTGGGCGGCGCGCAGATCCAGAATCGCGGAACCATCGGCGGCAACGTCGCCAACGCGTCTCCCGCGGGTGACACGCTGCCGGT
The DNA here is from genome assembly GCA_963839865.1 of uncultured Acidobacteriota bacterium. Classification (GTDB taxonomy): domain Bacteria; phylum Acidobacteriota; class Vicinamibacteria; order Vicinamibacterales; family UBA2999; genus 12-FULL-67-14b. The sequence continues at coordinate 1,153,653 of CAWIWS010000021.1, read as the reverse complement.
TCTCTCCGCCGCCGCCGCGCTCGTCGTCCTCGCCAGCAGGCGCGGGGAGCGCACGGTGCCGTTCACGGAGTACTACACGGGCTATCGCACGAGCGTCAGGCGGCCGGACGAGCTGATCGCCGCGATCGAGATCCCGCCCATCGAGGGCCGGCAATGGTGGCGCAAGGTGGGCACGCGCCGGGCGCAGGCGATCTCCAAGGTGATGATGGCCGGCGTGCACGGCCGCGATGAAGTGCGCGTGGCCGTGGGGTCCGTGGCGCCGACGGTGGTTCGCGCCTCGGCGGCCGAGCGCATTCTCATGGACGGCGGGTCGATCGAGGCCGCGCAAACCGCGCTGCGGTCCGCGATCGCGCCCATCGACGATGTGCGGTCGACAGGACGATATCGGCTCGACGTGGCCGTGAACCTGCTGGCCCGATTCTGGAGTGAGACGTCATGATGCGAGCCTTATTGATGCTGGTGCCCGTGGCGACGGGCGTCGCGTCGGGACTGCAGGCCGCGACCAACAGCGGGATGGCGCTGCGGACCAGCCTGCCGACGGTGATCCTGATCAACATCCTGGGCACCCTCGCCTGCGTCGCCGCGTTGATGCTGTTGCCGGGGGGCCGGCCCATCGCGCCGCCGGCCGGGACGCCGTGGGTGTTCTTCCTCGGCGGGCTCTACGGCTTCATCATCATCGCGGGGCTGGCATTCGCGTTCCCGCGCTTCGGCGGCGCGTGGACGATCGCGCTTGTTCGTCCTCGGCCAGGGCGCCACCGCGCTCGCGGTCGACCACTTCGGGCTGCTGGGGCAGGCGCGGGACCCGCTCACGCTGACGCGCGACCGCGGGCATCGGCCTTGTCGTGCTCGGCGTCCTGCTGTTACGGTGGCGCTGATGCGAATCCTCATGGCGACCGTCCTCGGCGCGTGCCTCGCGTTGGCGGCGCCGGCCTGGGCCCAGGGCGCGGGACCGGCGCGGCCGGCCGAACTCGATGCACGCGTGCTCGCCGTGCTCCGCGAGGCCCTTGCGCCCGCGCTGCCGTATCCGCCGAGCGATGAGTCGGGCGCGCTGCCCGCGGACGAAATCTCCACGGCGCCCTGGATGGTGCGGCCGCTCGTGGCGGGCGACACCGTCATCGAGGTGCTCGCCAATCCGCTCAACGCCGAGAACCAGGCGCGCTCCAACAAGGCGATGGCGCAGATCGAGCGCGCCGTCGAGGCGGCGCAGGCGAAGTCGCAGGCGCAGTACCGAGCGCGCGCGTGGCCGACGCGCGGCGCACGGGGAAGTCGCAGGACGTCGAGGGCGTCACGCTCGCGGACGAGGGCGTGGCCGGCGCGCGCATCGACGCCGAGTCGCACGTCCTGATCGAGGTCGAGATCAACCGGCCCGCGTACGCGTACCCGGTCGCGTCGTCGCGTCGAGCCTTCAGCTTCCACCGCGGTGCCTGGCGCCGTCGCGGTCGTGTCGGTCCCGGGAAACGTGTACCGGACCAAACCCGGTAACGAGGAACGGTACTGCCAGGCCGAGTCGCTGGTGTTCTGGGGCGGGATCACGCCGCCGGAGGTCAAGCGGCGCGGCGAGGCGAGCTACGAGGTGACGACGGCGGCCACGTCAACGGCCGGTGGCCCCGCCATTCGCTCGTTTGTCGTGCGTTTCCGTGGAAACGAGGAGCTCATCGCCGAGCTCGTCCGCAAGGCGGACTGGCCACGGGTGCGCAGCCTGCTGGAACAATGACCGGGGTGCTGCCGTCCTACCTAGAGGAGGCAACACCATGTTCCGCATTTATGACTGGAATTTCTCCAGCACGGTCGACCTCGTGGTCGGCGCGCTGCTGGTCGTGACCATCTTCGCCGTCAGCTTTACTCTCTAGCTCCGATCGGGCGCCGCAAGATAGCTCTTGCGGGCCCGGACGGTCATGCCGGGCCGGGTGACGCGCACGTCCAGCTTGTGGACCTTGCCGTCGAGCGCTTCCGGCGCGAACCCGATCAGGTACTGGCTGCGCAGCTCCTGCGCCACTCGCGTGAACGTCGGGGACAGGTTCTCCGTCTTCTGCAACTCGAAGTACCCGCCGCCGGTTTCGTCCGAGATCTTCTTGAGGTCCCTCGACGGCTTCGAGCGCACCACGCGCTGGCCGTTGAAGTACTCCGACTCGAGGCCGATGGAGTAGACCATCACCTCTTCGTCGCGCGCGCGTTCCATCACCGTCTTGAAGCTGAGGCGGCTCGACGTGTCCTCGCCGTCCGTGAAGACGAGGACGACGCGGCGGCCCTCGATGCCCTGCAGCGCGTCGAGGCCGGCGGCGATGCCGTCGTTCAGGCGCGTGGGATTGCCGAAGTAGAGATCGTTCAGGTCGCCAATCAACTCGTCGCGGTTGTTCGTGAAGGTGCCGCTCAGCTGGATCTTGTCGTTGAAGGCGCCGACCTGCGCCTTGTCGGCGGGCAGCAGGCGCAGGAGGAATTGCTCGGCGGCGCGGTTGAGGAGCTTGAGGCTGCCGGTCATGCTCGCGCTGGTGTCGAGCATCACGACGGCGGTGAAGGGCTGCGACTCGTTGGAGAAGAGCGTGACCTCGGCGTTCTTGCCGTTGTCCGTGATCGCGAAGTCGCCGCGCTCGAGATCGGGGACGAGCCGGCCGGTGCTGTCGATGACCGTGGCGTAGATCGGCACCGTGCGCACGCTCGACTTGAAGATGGGCTGGTCCTGGGGGGCCGCGGAGACCAGGGCGCCGAGGAGCACGACGACGGCGGACAGAAAGGAGGACATCCGGATCATGGCACCCCAACTTTAGCAAAGGTCGGGCCAGCCGCCCCGGCGATTCGATCCCGGGGAAGTGTCCTACACTACCGATTGGTTCCCTGTGCCCGTCGATCCCTCCGGCCTGTGCGGCCACTGCGCGTTCTGCCGCGCGATCACCACGGATCGCTCCACGTTCTACCTCTGCGAGCGGTCGCTCACCGATCCCCGCTACCGGAAATATCCCGTATTGCCCGTGATCGCGTGCCCCGGCTACGCGCCGCGCGACGCGTCCCCGAAGCGGCGCGATGATAAGCTGGACGCATGAGACTTCAGGTGATCCGCGTGGTGCGCACGGTGGCGGTGGCGGGACTTCTTGGCGCTGCCGGCGTGCGCCGAGACGCCGAGCGCGGCCGAGCAGTCCGCCATCCAGTCGGGCAGCGGCCAGGACGAGGTGGTCGCCGAAGTGGGCGGTCGCAAGATCACCATGAAGGAGCTCGACCAGAAATGGGAGCAGTTCGACGCGGCCGAGCGCGCCCGCGTGACGCAGCTGCTCTACCAGAACCGCCGCAACATGCTCGACCAGCTCGTGGGCGATGCGCTGATCGAGCAGGCCGCGAAGGCGGCCGGGATGCCGGTCGAGGCGTACACCACGCAGGAGACGGCCAAGCGCGCGAAGCCCGTGACCGAGGCCGACATCCAGCAGCTCTGGGAGCAGAACAAGGACCGCGCGCAGGGGCGCACGCTCGAGCAGCTCCACAAGCCCATGCAGGAGTTCCTCGAGGGCCAGCGGAAGCTGCAGGCCCGGGCCATGCTCGTGGACGACCTGCGCGAGAAGAGCGCCGGCGTCAGGGTGATGCTCGACCCGCCGCGCTATAACGTCGCCGTCGCCGACGACGATCCGGTGCGCGGCGACGCGACGGCGCCGATCACGATCGTGGAGTTCTCCGACTTCCAGTGCCCGTTCTGCGGGCGCGTCACGCCGACGCTCGACCAGGTCCGCAAGACCTACGGCAACAAGGTCCGCATCGTGTTCAAGGATTTCCCGCTGCCCAACCACGCGATGGCGCCGAAGGCGGCCGAGGCCGCGCACTGCGCCGGCGAGCAGGGCAAGTACTGGGAGATGCACGACCGCATGTTCGCGCGACCAGCGCGCGCTGGACGTGCCGGCGCTCAAGACCTCCGCGGCGAGCCTCGGGCTCGACGCCGGCCGCTTCGGGCAGTGCCTCGACTCCGGCAAGTGGGCCGCGTCAATCCAGCAGGACATGGCGCTCGGCGAGCAGATGGGCGTCAACTCCACGCCCACGCTCTACATCAACGGCCGCGCCCTCATCGGCGCGCAGCCGTTCGACGCCTTCAAGGCGATCATCGACGAAGAGCTGGCGGCCAAGGAAGTAAGTAGGCGAGTAGGCCTGGTGGGGAATTCCCCACTTGCCCCACTTGCCCCATCTGACCCACCTGGCCTGTTACGGCACGAGGACGATCTTTCCTCGCGCCCCCGCCTGCATCACCAGCTCGTGGGCGCGGGCCGCGTCGGCCAGCGGCAACTCCCGGCCCACCACCGGCGTGAGCGCGCCGCTCTCGAGGCCCGCGACGATCGCGTGGTGCGCGCGCGCGACCTCCTCCGCCGGAATGCCCCACAACGCCAGGCCGAACACCGACAGGTCCTTCGTCATGATCTTGCGCGCGTCGATCTCCACGCGCCCGCGGTTGCCGATCACGACGATGCGCCCGCCGGGGGCGGCGATGGTGAGGTCGTGATCGAGGTTCACGTTGGCCAGCATCTCGACGATCACGTTGGGGCCGCGTCCGCCGGTGAGCGCGGTGATCCGATCGAGGTATCCGGGCGTGCGGTGATTCACCGCGTGGTGCGCGCCCTGCGACGGACCACGAGCGCCAGCCCGTCGTCCGAGCCCGCCGTGCCGATCACGATGAGGCCCGCCGCGCGCGCGAACTGGGTGGCCGCCACGCCCACGCCGCCGCTGGCGCCGTGGATGAGCACCACGTCGCCCGCCCGCGCCTGCGCGCGGCCGAAGAGGGCGCGCCACGCCGTGACGTAGGGCACCATCACCCCCGCGCCCTGCGCGAAACTGATGCGCGCCGGGCAGCGGATGCACCTGGCCGGGCTCGCACACCACCAGGGACGCGTACGCCCCGTGCGCCTTGCCCTGCGCGGTGCCGCCGACGTACACGCGGTCCCCGACGGCGAGGCCCTGGACGCCGTCGCCCACCTGGTCGATCACCCCCGCGGCGTCGGCGCCCGGCGTGTAGGGCAAGGCCGGCGTGATGGCGTACCCGCCCGCCCGCATGTAGGTGTCGTACGGGTTCACGCCCACGGCGTGCACCTTCACGCGCACCTGGCCCGGACCCGCGACCGGGTCGGGGACCTCTTCGAGTTGCAGGACGTCGGGACCGCCGAACGCGTCGCGCGAGGATGGCTTTCATGGACGGGATTGTAGCGTGGCAGGTGCCAGGGTGCCTGGGTGCCATAGGTGCCAGGGGAGAGTGCCAGGGTGCCGCAGGTGCCGCAGTGCCGAGTGCGGTGCGGCACCTATGGCACCCTTGGCACCCGCGAGTACACTGTCCCGATGGATTGGCTGACCCGCCTCGAGACGCCGCAGAACGCGCTGGCCGTGCTCACGGCGATGATCACGCCGGCGGTGCTGATCTCGGCCTGCGGCGCGTTGATCTTCTCGACCAGCACGCGTCTCGGCCGGGTCATCGATCGCGTGCGCGTGCTGTCGGAGAAATGGGAGCAGCTGGCCCGCAACCCTGAACAGGACGAGATGCACGACGAGCGGCGCGTGCTGATCTTCTCGCAGCTCGATCGCCAGACCTCGCGCGCGCGGCTGATCCAGCGGTCGATGGTGGCGTTCTACACCGCGCTCGGCATCTTCGTGGCCGCGACGGTCGCCATCGCCGTCACCTCCGCGGCGGCGCGCAACTTCACGTGGATGGCCGTCGGGCTCGGCCTCGTCGGCTCGATGTTCATGCTGTACGGCTCGATGCTCCTCATCATCGAGTCGCGCATGGCGCTGAGCGCCATCATGAGCGAGATGGACTTCGTCTGGAAGGTCGGCAAGAAGTACGCGGGAGAGGAACTGACGGAGCGCCCGACGGGCGGGCCCTTCACGTGGCTCGGGAAGAAGATCGGCTAGATTGCGAACGAGGAGTCACTCCGCGCATGAAAGAGATTCGCGAGTCTGACGGACGGCTCCGCGTGCGCCTCGAGACGTGGGGCGAGATCGCCCATCACCTTGGCGTCGAGGTCCGGACCGCGCAGCGGTGGGAAGGCAGGATGGGGCTGCCCGTCCGCCGCCTCGAGGGCAGCCAGGCGGTCTTCGCGTTCGTGGACGACATCGACGCGTGGCGCGCCTCGCGGGAAAAGACCGGGGCCGCCGCGGAGCCCGATCGTCCGGCGGCGCCCCAGGCCGCACCTCCCGCGCCGGTGTCGCCCATGCCGGCGCCTGTGGACCCGCCACATTCACGTCGATGGACGTGGGCCGCCGTGGCTGCCGTGGCCATCGTGATCCTCGCTGCAGCGGCGCGACAATCTCTCCGCTCGATTCCACTCGAGCCCGTCAACATGGCGCTGCAGGGCTCGCGCCTTGTCGCGCTCGACGCCAACGGCGCCCCTGCTTGGACCTACGACTTCGGCGAGCCGACGGCAGCCATCGACGCCGAACTATCGCAAAGAACTGCGCCCGTGGTGGCAACGCATGGACGTCGATGGCGACGGCGCCGACGAGTTCGTCGTCGTGGTCGCGCACCAGCGCGGCGAGAGCGCGCCGCGCGACGTGATGTACGCGTTCACCTTGTCCGGGACGTTGCGCTACTCGTACATGCCGGACCTCACCCTGCCGTTCCGCCAGCAGACGTTCGCGCCGCCGTGGGTCTTCTTCGACATTGAGCCCGTGCCGGCTGGATCACAGCCTCTGGGTGGCGCTGGGCAATTCCCCCTGGTGGCCAGGTGCCGTGCTGAGCCTCGATGCCCAGGGACACGCGACGCTGCGGTACGTGCAGCCGGGCATCGTCCATGGGCTTCGCGCGATGGTCGAGGACGGCCGGCCCTACGTGCTGGCATCCGGACTGAACAACGAATACGCGTCGGCGAGCCTCGCGCTTCTCGATCCACGCCTACCGCCCGCGACCGCGCCGCACGACACCGACGGCCCGTTCACCTGCCTCGAGTGCCCGGCGGGGAAGCCGCTGAAGTACTTGTTGCTGCCGCCCTCCCCGCTCAACAAGGCGGACGGCGCGCCGTACAACCGTCTGGACGGCGTCACCATCGGTCGCGACATCGTGGCAACCACCTATGAGGCGGAGGGCGGCGCGGCCGTCGTCTACACGATCTCGCGAGACCTGCGCGTCCTGTCGGCGGTGCCGTCCGACAGTTATTGGACGTGGCAGCCGGCCGCGTCACGCGAGGTGGACTGGCGCGGAAGGGCGGGGCATCCCTCATCGATCGAGCATCGTCTCTGGACGTCAGACGGCTGGACGACGGAAGTAACCGATGTTACCGGAGTCGGACGGAGTGAAACGGTTCCGTTCCGGAAGACGACCGAGCCCTAGCGTCGCTCCGCCTCGCTGGCGCTCGCCGACATCAACTGCGCCCGCTCGTCGTCATTGAGGAAGGGCGACGTGTTGACCGCTGTGTCGAGGGTGGCCTGCATGATCCGGCCCTGTCCGCCCACGACAATGCCCGCCAGCCAGAACAGCCCGCCGACGAGCCCGGCGACGGTGCCTCCGAAGACCAGCATCAACAAGGCCGGGATGCCGCGATACCCGGATGCGAAGACGATCGTGAGAAAGGCGATCGCCCCCGCTGGCACGTAGCCGATCATCTTGATCGTCTCTCCCGCCGCCACGGTCCGGCGGCCGACGCGATAGGCATCGCGGTATCGACTCATCACGGCGCGAACCCCTCGATGGCCGCCTCGCCGAGCGCGTCGAAGACGAGCCACGCGCACAGCATCACGGCGAAGAGGATGACGAGCATCACCGCGCGCCGATCGCCGGCGGGTTGCGGCGCCACCGGGCCGGCCGTTCTCGTCGACAGGCGCGGCAGGAACATGCCGACCCGCGCGCGATAGTTGCGGTAGCTCGCCGCAAACGGCGTGCGCTCGTACGCCGCCTCCTCCTCAGCCGCCGCCACGGCATATCCGATCGACATCCACAACGCGCTCGCCATCAGCCATTTGTTGGCGGTCGCCACGACGCCAGCGAACCAGATCAGCATGTAGGCCGAATAGAACGGGTGGCGGACATGGCGATACGGCCCCGCATCCAGGAACCCGTCCGGGGCTTTGCCGGCGAAGGTGACGTGAGGGGGATGCCGCTTGACCGATTCCTGGCTCCACAGAAACAGGGCCAGGCCGGTGCCATACAGCACGAGGGCCAGCACCATCGACCCCGTGTCGCCATTGGACGTCGTCCCGATCGCGGTCACGTGGACAAGGCTGAGGGCGATGGCCGCGCCGTAGTGCGTGCGGAGACGCCAGTCTGCGTGGCTCTCCGGCCAGCGGAAAAAGTCGGCCGCCGCCACGCCGACGATGATGAAGGTGATGGAGGCGGCGAGAACCAGGACCACCCGCAGCGCCACGTCGAAGCTCACCGTTGCCACGCAGGCTCGAACGTAGCGACCTCCGCGCGGAGTCTCAAGCGACAAGGTGCGACATCGCGCGTCATTCGCGCCGTTAGCCGTCCCGCAGCGCAATCGTGGGGCTGATCCGCATCGCCCTGCGGGCCGGGATCACCGTGGCGGCCGCGGCCACGGTGGTCAGGAGGACCGCGACGCCGCCAAAGGTCCAGGGGTCGCCCGGTGTCACTCCGAACAGCATCGAGGCCATGAACCTGGTGACGGCCAGCGCGGCGCCCAACCCCAGTGCGGTCGCCACGAGCGACAGGGCGAGACCCTGGCCCAGGACAAGGCGGACCAGCGTGCCGGGTCCGGCGCCGAGCGCCGCCCGCACGCCGAGCTCGCGGGTGCGCGTCGAAACGGCGAGGGCCATCACGCCGTAGGTGCCGATCGCCGCGAGCAGCACCGCCGCGCCGGCGAAGAGCCCGACCAGCCACGTGTTGAAGCGGCGTCCGGCCATCGACTGCGACAGGATTTCGTCGACGCTGCGGATGCGGGAGATGGGCTGTTGCGGATCCGCGTCGCGAATCGCAGTCCGAAGGGCCGGGATGGCCGCGCCGTCGGACCACACGATGAACGAGAGGAACGGCCATCGCTCGTCGTTCTGTTCAAGAGGCAGGTAGAAGGTGGGATCGGCCGGCTCCTCCACCGCGCGGTACCGGGCGTCCGCGACCACGCCGACGATCTCGTGTCGGCGGTCGCCCCCGAACCGGAGGACGTGGCCGATCGGGTCGCGCCCGGGGAAATACTGATCGACGAACGCGCGGTTGACGATCACCACCGGGGGCGCGTTGGCGCGATCGTTCTCGGTGAACGCGCGGCCGGCGACCATCGGTATGCCGGCGGCCCGGAAGAAGTCGCGCGTGATGATCTGGAACGCGCCGCTCGGCTGGTCCTCCGGCTTGGGCTCGGGATCGCCCTCGATGCGGACGCCGCGATTCGGCGCGCCGGTGAGCGGCGCGGTGAACGCCGCCGCCACGGCGCGCACGCCACGCTCCCGCGACATCCGCTCCACCACGTGGTCGATGAAGCGGATCTTCTTTCCCGGATCGATCCGGCCGTCCTCGCCGAGCGGCCGGACGTACTCGGGCGCCAGGTTCAGCTCCGCCGCGACGCGCCCCTCCACCGCGAAGCCGAGGTCCACGTGCGTGGCCCGCGAGAAGCTCACGAGCAACAGGGCGGCGCCCACGAGCAGCATCTGCGCCAGCGCCAGTTCGGTGACGACGAGGGCGTGGTGCCAGCGGCGGACGCCGCGCGCGCCCGCCACGCGCGGCCCGGCCTGGCCCAACGAATCGGACGCGGTGCGCGCCGCCTGCACGGCAGGTCCCAATCCGAAGATCACGGTCGTGACGAAGGTGGCCGCCAGCGCGAAGAGGAGCACCGTGCCGTTGACGTGGATCTCGCCCAGGCGCGGCACGTTTGCGGGCGCCGCTGCCACCAGGGCCCACGTCCCCACCGTGGCGAGCGCGACCCCGAGCACGCCACCCGGCACCGCGAGCACCAGCGTTTCGATCAGCAACTGCCGGACGATCCGCCGGCGATCGGCGCCAAGCGCCACGCGCATTGCCATTTCGGCCTGGCGCCCGGCCGCCTGACCGAGGAGCAGGTGCGCGACGTTGGCGCACGCGATGAGCAGCAGCACCGCGACCGCTCCCTGCAGCAGCAGGACGAGCGGGCGGACGGCGCCGACGATCTCCTCATGTAACGGCCGGACGTGCGCGCCGAGTCCGGCGTTGGTGGCGGGATAGCGGGTCGAAGATCCGCCATCACCGACGCGACGTCGGCCTGCGCACGCTCAAGCGATACGCCATCGGCGAGACGTCCGATCACGGCGATCATGTGGGAGTCGCGAACGCTTGCGATGTCTCCGGGGAACGGGAAGCTCCTCGGGATGCCGCGATCGCCCGTGACCCAGACCTCCGCGCCCGGCGTCATCGGCAGGTCGAACGACGCCGGCAGGACGCCGATGACCGTGTGCGCGATGCCGTTGATGATGAGTGGCGAGCCTATCGCGCTGGGCGATCCGCCGAAGAGGCGATGCCAGAATCCGTCCGTGAGCACCGCCACCGGCGAGGTTCCGGGGTCGTCTTCCTTGGGGATGGGCACCCGGCCCACGGCCGCTTGCACGCCGAGGACCTCGAAGAAATTGGCCGACGCGGACACGGCGCGCACGCGCTCGGCCTCGCCTCGGCCGGTGAGCGTCGCCGAGAAATCGTCGAAGGCCGCGAGGCCGCTGAACGACGTGGTGTCCCGCCGCCAGTCGATGAAGTTCGCGGGCGCCACCGATCGCCGGTCGTTGGCACGGGCTGTCTCCCACACGACGACCAGGCGATCCGGGTCGCGGTAGGGCAGGGGTTGCAGCACGCTGCCGTTCAACACGGTGAAGATCGCCGTGTTGGCGCCGATCCCGAGCGCCAGTGACAGCACCGCGGCCAGTGAGAGCCCGGGCCGGCGGAGGCACTGACGGAGCGCGAGGCGGACTTCGTTCATGACGAGTGACTCCGGCGGCCGGTAGTAGAATCACCAACGGTTGAGGCTTTCCATGCGCACATCTGTCTGGCTCCTGCTCCTCGCCCTGATACCGACCCCTGCATTTGCTCAGACGGCCCCGGCGCCGAATCCGTTAGCAGCGGACGTCGATCGGCTCGCCGCCGAACTGAACCCGCTCGTCGTGGGCTGGCGCCGCGACTTCCACGAACATCCCGAACTCGGCAATCGCGAGGTGCGCACCTCGAAGATCATCGCGGACGAGTTGCGGAAGCTCGGCTTTGAGGTGACGACCGGCGTGGCGCACACCGGCGTCGTCGGCGTGCTCAAGGGCGGCAAGCCCGGGCCGGTGGTGGCGCTGCGGTCGGACATGGACGCGCTGCCGGTGGCCGAGCAGGTCAACCTGCCGTTCGCATCGAAGGCCAAGGCGCAGTGGATGGGACAGGAAGTGGGCGTGATGCACGCGTGCGGTCACGACAACCACATGGCGATCCTGCTGGGCGCGGCGACGGTGCTCGCGAAGATGCGGGCGCAGTTGCCGGGCACCGTGAAGGTGATCTTCCAGCCCGCCGAGGAAGGCCCGCCCGCGGGCGAGCAGGGCGGCGCCGAGATGATGACGCAGGAAGGCGTGCTCACCAACCCCAAGGTCGATGCCGTGTTCGGCCTGCACGTGTTCCCGTTTCCCGCCGGCACGATCACCTATCGATCCGGTCCGCTCATGGCCAGCGCCGACTCGTTTCTCATCAAGATCAAGGGCAAGCAGACGCATGGCGCGGTGCCGTGGCAGGGCATCGACCCGATCGTCATCGGCTCCGAAGTCGTGATGGGGCTGCAGACGATCATCAGCCGCACGGTGAACATCACCGAAGCGCCGGCCGTCGTCACCGTCGGGCGCTTCACAGGCGGCAACCGCTCGAACATCGTCCCCGAGTCGGTTGAGCTCGAGGGCACGATCCGCGCGTTCGACGAGGGCGTCCGGAAAGACATCCAGAAGCGCGTGAAGGACATCGCGACGAAGTTCGCGGAAGCCGCGGGCGCGACGGCCACGGTGGAGTTCGGCCTCGGCTATCCCGTGACGGTGAACGATCCCGCGCTCACCGAGCGCATGGTGCCGACGCTGCGCCGCGTCGTGGGCGCCGAGAACGTGCGCGTGGGCGCGCTGACGGGCACGGCGGAGGACTTCTCGTATTTCCAGCAGAAGGTGCCGGGCCTGTTCGTGTTCCTCGGCGTCACGCCGCGCGACCAGGACTACACGAAGGCGGCGATGAATCACTCGCCGCTGTTCTTCGCCGATGAATCGGCGTTGCCCATCGGCGTGAAGGTCATGTCCAGTCTCGCCATCGATTACTTGATGGGGAGCCAGAAGCCGTAGGTTGAAAGTGAAAAGTGAAAAGTGAAAAGTAGAAAGAATCAGGACAACACCATGAAGCGCCCTGTCACACTCATCGCCCTCGCTCTCGTCGCCAGTACTGCCGCGCTCGTCGCCCAGGCGCCGCCGAAGCCGACGCCGATCATGACGGAGGACTCGCGCGGGACAGGACCGCTCGACCGGCTGTCGTTCCGCGCGATTGGGCCGGCGACGCCGTCCGGGCGCATCGACGACTTCGCCGTGCTCGAGAGCGATCCCGCCACGTTCTACGTGGCCACGGCCACCGCGGGCATCTACAAGACGACGAATGCCGGCACGACCTTCACCAACGTGTTCGATCACGAGGGCAGTTCGTCCGTCGGCGACGTGGCCATCGCGCCCACCGACGCCAACCTCGTGTGGGCGGGCACCGGCGAGAACAACAACCGGCAGTCCTCGTCCTGGGGCGACGGCGTCTACAAGTCCACCGACGGCGGCCGCAACTGGAAGAACATGGGCCTGCGCGCGTCGAAGCAGATCGCGCGCATCATCGTCGATCCGGTGGACTTCAACGTGGTCTACGTGGCGGCCCTCGGCGACCTGTGGGCGGCGGGAGGCGAACGCGGCGTCTACAAGACGACCGACGGCGGGCAGAACTGGCAGCGCGTGCTGTTCGTGGACGAGGACACCGGCGCCACCGAGTTGGTGATCGATCCGGTCAACAACAAGACCCTCTATGCCGCGACCTACCAGCGGCGTCGCCAGTGGGGCGGCATGAACGGCGGCGGCCCCGGCAGCACGATCTGGAAGTCCACCGACGCGCGGCCAGACCTGGCAGAAGGCCGAGACCGGCCTGCCGGCCGGCCCGAAGGGCCGCATCGGCATGGACATCTACCGCAAGAACCCCAACGTGCTCTACGCGCGCGTCGAGCACGCCACCGAGAGCGGCGTCTATCGCACGCGACGATGGCGGCGCGAACTGGCGGAAGTTGAGCAGCACGAACCCGCGCCCGATGTACTTCAGCCAGATCCGCATCGATCCCTCGACCGACTCGCGCATCTACGTGCTCGGCGTGTCGCTGCATGTCTCGGACGACGGCGGCAAGACGTTCCGCGACGACGGCGCGGAGCGCATCCACGTGGACCATCACGCCTTCTGGATCAACCCGGCGAACCCGAAGCACCTGATGATCGGCAACGACGGCGGCGTGAGCATCTCCCACGACCGCGCCGCCACGTGGGTGTGGATGCCGAACATCCTGGCGGCGCAGGCGTATCACGTGGAGTTCAACAACGCCACGCCCTACCAGGTGTGCGCGGGGCTGCAGGACAACAACACCTGGTGCGGCCCGAGCGCGGTGCGCACCAACAGCGGCATCACCAACGACGACTGGTTCGTCGTGAGCGGCGGCGATGGCTTCCAGCCCCTCATGGATCCCAACGACTCGAACATCGTCTACGCCGAGTCGCAGGACGGCCGCATGAGTCCGCACCGACGGCACGACGAACGAGCGGACGGCGGTGCGTCCCGAGCCGGCGGAGCAGAAGCCCGGTGACACCGACGGGCGCCGTACCGCTTCAACTGGGACACGGCGATGCAGCTGTCGCCGTTCGATCCCGCCACGATCTACATCGGCGCCAACCTGGTGCTGAAGTCGTCGGACCGCGGCCGTTCGTATCAGCCGATCAGCCCGGATCTCACGACCAACACCGATCGCGAGACGCTGCCGATCATGGGCGTGCCCGGCAAGGACATCCAGATCGCCAAGCACGACGGCGTCACGACGTGGGGCAACATCGTCACGCTCGAGGAATCCGCGGCGAAGGCGGGCGTCGTGTGGGTGGGCAGCGACGACGGCGTGGTGAGCGTGACGCAGGACGCGGGCAAGACGTGGGCGAACGTCACGCCGAAGAGCCGGCGTGCCGAAGTACACCTACGTGGCGGACGTGCTCCCCTCGCGCGTGGCGGCGGGCACGGCCTACCTCGCGTTCGACGGGCACCGCGGCGGGGACTACACCACCTACGTGTTTGCCACCACCGACTTCGGCAACACGTGGAAGTCGATCGTGTCCAACCTGCCCAAGGGCGAGGTGGCGCGCGGGCTGGCCGAAGACCGCAAGAACCCGGACCTGCTGTATCTCGGCACCGAGACGAGCCTCTGGGTGTCGTGGAACAAGGGCGGCCAGTGGACGAAGCTCAAGGCCAACCTGCCGACGATGCCGATCTACGAGATCAAGATTCACCCGCGCGACAACGACCTGATCCTCGCGAGCCACGCGCGCGGCATCTGGATCCTGGACGACCTCGTCGCCGATCCAGCAATGGGCGAAGGCCGAGGCCGCGAACGTGTTCGCGTTCGATCCGGATCCGGCGGTGATGTTCAACCCCGCCAACGACCAGATGAAGGGCTTCGAGGGCGACCGCATCTTCCTCGGGCCGAACCCCGCGCCCGGCGCCACGCTGGCGTTCTACCTGAAGGCCGCGGCCAAGGACGTGAAGTGGACCATCAAGGACAGCGGCGGGGCGGTGGTGCGCGAGATCACCGGTCCGGCGATGCGCGACCGCAACAAGGCCGGGCTCAACATCGTGAAGTGGGACCTGCGAGAGCAGCCGTTGCGTCCCCTGCCGCCCGCGCCCGGCGCGCCGGCGGCCGGTGAAGGCGGCGGCGGGGGTGGCGGCGGATTTGGCGGTGGCGGCGTCAACGGACCGTGGGTCCTGCCCGGCACCTACAAGGCGACGCTCAACGTGGACGGCAAGGACGCGCAGACCGTGGACGTCGGCGTGAAGGCCGATCCGGACATCAAGATCAGCGACGCGGACCGCAAGATCTGGCACGACACGGCGATGGACCTGCACCAGATGCAGGCCAAGGCGAACGAAGTGGCCGAGATGGTGCAGAACGCCAACGCGCAGCTGACGACGCTCACGCAGCAGACGCGCAACACGACGCTGGCGGCGAACACGAAGCAGTCGCTCGACGCGCTCACCAAGGAATTCGAGGCGGTGCGCCGGCGCCTCGGGCTCGGCGGCGGTGGGCAGGGCGGCGGCGGCGGGTTCGGCGGCAACGAGAACGTGCGCGGCCGCATCGGCCAGTTGAAGGGCGCGATCATGGGATCGACCTCGCTGCCGACCAACACGCAGCTGATGCAGATCCGCGAGGTGAAGGCGGCGCTGCCGGGCCTGATCGATCAGGCAAACGGCACGGTGGCGAAGCTGCCGGCGCTCGTGAAAGATATGGTGGGGGCCGGCGCGATCTTCCCTCCGATCAAGCCGGTGCAGAAGTGAGGCTGATTGCCCTCGCCCTCCTCGCCGTCGCCGTCAGCTCCGGCGCGCCCCTTTCGGCGCAGTCCGGGCCGAACGACGCGTTGGCTCGGGAGATCTACAAGGAACTGATCGAGATCAACACCACCGACACGCCGGCGGGCAATGTCACCACGGCGGCGGAGGCCGTGGCGGCGCGGCTGAAGGCGGCCGGCTTCGCCGACAAGGACGTGCAGATCCTCGGGCCGGATCCCCGCAAGGGGAACCTGATCGCGCGTTTGAAGGGCAACGGCAAGAAGAAGCCCATCCTTCTGTTGGCCCACCTCGACGTCGTCGAGGCCAAGCGAGCGGACTGGTCGGTCGATCCGTTTACGTTCCTCGAGAAGGACGGCTACTTCTACGGCCGGGGCACGTCCGACGACAAGGGGATGGCCGCGCACTTCGTGGCCAACATCATCCGGCTCAAGCGCGAAGGCGTCGTGCTCGACCGTGACCTCATCCTGGCGCTGACGGCGGATGAAGAGAGCGGCGCCTTCAACGGCGTCGACTGGCTCGTCAAGAACCACCGCGACCTCATCGACGCGGAGTTTGCCATCAACGAGGGCGGCGGCGGCAGCATGCGCAAGGGGAAGTACCTGACCAACGAGGTCCAGGCGAGCGAGAAGGTCTACCAGGACTTCCGCCTCGAGGTGAAGAACGCCGGCGGCCACAGCTCGCTGCCGGTGAAGGACAACGCGATCTATCACCTGGCCGAAGGCCTCGCGCGCCTGCACGCCTATGAGTTTCCCGTGGCCTTGAACGAGGTCACGCGGACGTACTTCGAGCGATCGGCGGCGGTCGAGAGCGACCCGAAGGTCGCGGCTGACATGCGCGCGGTGGCGAAGCCGGCGACCGACCCGGCCGCGGCCGCGCGGCTCTCGGCGCTCCTGCCGTACTACAACTCGTTGATGCGCACGACCTGCGTGGCGACGCTCCTCGAGGGCGGACACGCGACCAACGCGCTCCCGCAACTGGCCCGCGCCAACGTCAATTGCCGGATTCTTCCGGGCGTGCTGCCGTCCGCCGTGAAGGACACGCTGGTCAAAGTGCTGGCGGATCCGGCCATCGCGGTGTCGTTCGTCGACGAAGCCAGGCCGAGCAAGCCGTCGCCCCTGCGGCCCGATGTCATGGGCGTGGTCGAGTCGCTGACGAAGCAGATGTACCCCGGCGCCATCGTCGTGCCCGTAATGAGCACCGGCGCCACCGACGGCCTCTACCTGCGGAACGGCGAGATCCCCACCTACGGCATCGACGGCACGTTCGGCGACATGGAAGACGTCCGCGCGCACGGTCGCGACGAGCGGCTGGGCGTGAAGCAGTTCTACGAAGGGCTGGAGTTCCAGTACCGACTGATCAACGCGCTCGCGCGGTAGCGCGAGCGGCCAGCTTCCCGATCATCCCGCTGAAGATCAGCTGGTGAATCGGGTAGAGGGCGTACCAATACACGAGTCCCCACAGGCCGCGCGGCGCGAACAGCGCGGTTTGTGACAGCAGCGTGCGCCCTTCGTCTTGCGGGCGCGCCTCGAATTGCAGCCACGCGCGGCCCGGCACCTTCATCTCCGCGCGCAGGCGCAGGACCCTCCCCGGTTCGATCGCCTCCACGCGCCAGAAGTCGAGGGCGTCGCCGACGCGCACGTCCTGCGGGTGACGGCGCCCGCGCCGCATGCCCACGCCGCCCACGAGGCGATCGAGGACCCCGCGGAACTGCCACGCCCAGTTCATGTAGAGCCACCCGGTCTTCCCGCCGAGGCTCGTGAACGCGCGATACGCGTCCTCGGGACTGGCGTTGATCACGACCTGGCGGTGCTCGATGATCATCCCATCCTGGGTGGCGAGGACCACCGGCGGCACGTCCCCAAGGCTCGAGGCGAGCGCGTCGCTCCATACCGTCTCCACGGACCCGGCCTCGAGCCTGGCCAGCGCGGCCCGGACCGCGGCCTCGTACGTCATCAGCTCGATCCGCGGGAACATCTCGCGCGCGCCGGGGTTCCGGACGATGACCTCGTTGCGCAAGCCCTCGATGAGCGGCTGCGCGATCGACGAGGGGATGGGCGTGACGAGGTGGACCCAGTAGGAGGAGAGCCGGGGCGTGAGCACCGGCACCGGCACGAGGAAGCGCCGGAGGCCCCGGAGGGCCGCATACCGCGTCATCATCTCGCCGTACGTGATGACGTCGGCGCCGCCGATCTCGATCACCTGCCCCGCGCTCGCCGGCGTGTCGAGCGCGGCCGCCAGGTAGTCGAGCACGTTGCGGATGGCGATGGGCTGGATGCGCGTGTAGACCCAGCTCGGGCAGATCATGATCGGCACGCGCTCGGTGAGGTAGCGGATCATCTCGAACGAGAGCGAGCCGGCGCCGACGATCACCGCGGCGCGAAACTCCGTGACGGGCACGCCCCCTTCCCGGAGCGCCTCACCGGTCTGTTGTCGCGAGCGCAAGTGCTCGGAGAGGTCGCTCGCCGGATCACCCAGCCCGCCGAGGTAGATGATGCGGCCCACGCCGGCGCCCCAGGCGGCATGGCCGAACGCCCGCGCGGCGCGCGCGTCGCGTTCGTAGAAATCGTGACCGCCTCCGAGACTGTGGACCAGGTAATAGGCCACGTCGATCCCCGTAAGGGCCGGCGCGAGGCTGGATTCATCCAGCACGTCACCGCGCACCACCTCGACGTCGCTCAGCCAGGCCCGGCCCTGAAGGCGTCCCGGATCCCGGACCATGCACCGGACGGTGTGGCCCTGCTCGAGCAGCCGAGGCACGAGGCGGCCGCCGACGTATCCGGTGGCGCCGGTGATCAGGATGTGCATGGGAGGGGCCTTTGGAGTTGGACGCGCTCCACTACTGTAGCGGTTCATGGAGGGACGCGCCGCTCACGCCGCGCGCGACCCGCCGAAGGCGGTAGAATCGCCCCATGAAACGCACGCTCACCCTCCTGCTCGTCGTCGCCCTCGTCGCCCCGATGACTGCCGCCCGTCAGCCCGTGCGCGCGAAGCACGGGATGGTGGTCGCGCATGGAAGCCGATTGCCACCGACGTGGGCGTCAGCGTGCTGCAGAAGGGCGGCAACGCCGTGGACGCCGCGGTGGCCGTCGGGTTCGCCCTCGCGGTGACCCACCCGTTTGCCGGCAACATCGGCGGCGGCGGCTACATGCTCATCCGGATGGCGGACGGGCGCTCGACGTTCATCGACTTCCGCGAGCGCGCGCCCGGGAAATCGTCGCGCGACATGTACCTCGACGCGCAGGGCAACCTGACGAAGGACAGCATCCAGGGCTGGCGATCCTCCGGCGTCCCGGGCACCGTGCGCGGCTTCGAGATCGCGGTGACGAAATACGGCCGCCGCACCTGGACCGACAGCCTCGCGCCGGCGATCGAGCTCGCGTCGAAGGGCTTTCCCGTGTCGTATCCGCTCGCCGAAGGGTTGAAGGGCTCGCGCGACCTCGGCGCCGATCCCGAGTCGAAGCGCGTGTTCCAGCGGGACGGGAAGTTCTTCGAGATGGGCGACACGCTCGTGCAGGCCGACCTCGCCCGCACGCTGCAGCGCATCTCGACCAACGGCCCGAACGAGTTCTACGAGGGCGAGACCGCGAAGCGCTTCGCCGACGAGATGGCGAAGCACGGCGGCCTGATCTCGCTCAACGACCTCAAGAACTACAAGGCCCTCGAGCGCGCAGCCGCTGCAGGGCACCTACAAGGGCTACACCGTCATCACGGCCCCGCCGTCCAGTTCCGGCGGCATCGCGCTGCTCGAGATGCTCGGCCTGCTCGAGGGCACCGGCTACGAGAAGGGCGGCTCCGGCTCGGCCTCGTCGATCCACTACCTCGCCGAAGTGATGCGCCGCGCCTACGCGGACCGCAACGAATACGCGGGCGATCCCGACTTCGTGAAGGTGCCGATCGCGGGCCTGCTCGATCCCGGCGTATCTCGCGCGGCGCCGCGCCACGATCGATCCCGAGCGCGCGACCCCGAGCGCCGAGGTGAAGCCCGGCCAGCCCGCCGGCACCGAGAAGATGGAGACCACGCACTACTCCGTCGTCGATGCCGAGGGCAACGCGGTGGCCGTGACCTACACGCTGAACGGCGGCTACGGCAACGGCATCACGGTGCCCGGCCTCGGCTTCCTGCTGAACAACGAGATGGACGACTTCGCGTCGAAGCCGGGCACGCGCGAACATGTTCGGCCTCGTGCAGGGCGAGGCGAACGCCATCGCGCCTGGCAAGCGGCCGCTCTCGTCGATGACGCCGACGATGCTCCTCAAGGACGGCAAGCTGTTCATGACGGTGGGCGCGCCCGGCGGGTCGCGCATCTCCACCGCCGTGCTGCAGGTGATCCTCAACGTCGTCGACTTCGGGATGAACGTGCAGGACGCGATTGACGCGCCCCGCGTGCATCACCAGTGGCAGCCGGATCGCCTCTCGCTCGAGCGTGGCATCTCGCCGGACACGGTCGCCATCCTCAAGTCGCGCGGCTACGACGTGGACTACGCCCCGGGCGTGGTGCTGGCGCAGACCGCGGCGATCGTGAGTGATGGCGGATGGCTGCAGGGGGGATCCGACGGGCGATCGGCGGCCGGCAAGGCCGCCGGATACTGAGCACGGGCCGGCGGCCGCGCTAGGATGGAGGGGATGAGGCCGTCAGCATCCAGTGCGTTCGACGACGGGGTTCCCGAGGACCGCCTTCGTTTCGAGACGCTGATCTCCGATACGTCCGCCAATCTCTTGCACGCGTCCCCGCAGGTGCGTGGGGGCCGCCATCGACGGCGGCGCTCGATCCGTCAGGCTTTCTTCCAGGCCGATCGCTGCGCCCTGCTCGCCGTCAATGCGGGTGGCCCGTCCGTCAACGTGCTCGACGGCTGTCGCTACGCCGACCGGCGTCGCGGACGTCGGTCGAAGGAGATCAACCTCGCCGAGTTGTTTCCGTGGACCTACCGGAAGCTCGTGGTCGACCGGGTGCCGGTGTTCACGCGCCTGGACGAGATGCCGCCCGAGGCGGCGTGGACCGCGCGAGCAACGAGGCAGTTGGGCATTCGATCGGCGCTGGCGGTTCCGCTGGCGCCGACAACCTGGTCAGCCACGTGATTGTGCTCAACGCGGTGACCGACGACCGCGACTGGCCGCCCCGAGTACGTGCCGCGCCTCCGGGTGTTGGGCGAACGATGATCGCGGCCGCGCAGCGCCAGGAGGCGTTCAGGGAACTGGAGGCCCGCGAGGCGATGGAGCGGACGGCCGCAGCCCGCCTGGCGGCGGCGGTGGACGCCGCCGAGCTCGGGTTTTCCGACCGTGATTTGGCCAACCTGCACATCTTCGTGGACGACCGCATGCGGGAGCTCCTGGACGTCACCGACTCGGACGACCCGCGAGTCGACCTGGTGTGGCTGTCGCGGATCGATGCGACGGACCGCGAACACGTGGCGGAGCTGGCGCGCCAGCTCAGGGCCGGGGAGATCGAGCGGGCCGTGACCGATATCGCTATCACCATCCAGTCCGCGGCATCCTCTGGTTCCGCCATACGGCGCGGCGCCTGGCGGACGGCACTCGTGTGATTACGGCGCTGCAGGACATCACCGAACGGCGCGGACGCGAGGAGGCGCTCAAGGCGGCGCACGAAGAGGTGAAGCACCTGCGCGACCGGCTGGAGCGCGAGAACGTGTACCTCCGGAAGGAAGTCGCCCACCAGGCCGGCGGCGACCTCGTCATCGGGCCGCAGCCCCGCCATCCGCCACGCGCTCACCCTGGCCGAGCAGGTGGCGGCCACGACGTCCACCGTGCTCCTCACCGGGGAAACGGGGACGGGCAAGGAGCGATTCGCCTCGCTACATCCACCAGGCCAGCCCGCGCCGGGCCACCACATGGTGCGGGTCAATTGCTCGGCGATCCCGAGCGCGCTCATCGAGAGCGAGTTGTTCGGCCGCGAGAAGGGCGCCTACACCGGCGCCCTGTCGAAACAGATCGGCCGCTTCGAGCTGGCCCACGGATCCACGCTGTTCCTGGACGAGATTGGCGACCTGCCGATGGACGTGCAGATCAAGCTGCTCCGCGTGCTCGAGGAGCGCACCATCGAGCGGCTGGGCAGCCCGGCGCCCATCGGCGTGGACGTGCGCATCATCGCCGCCACCAATCGCGACCTCGAGGCCGCCGTTCGCGAGGGCGCCTTCCGCAGCGACCTCTACTACCGGCTCAACGTGTTTCCCATCGAGGTGCCGCCGCTGCGCGAGCGGCGCGAGGACATCGCCGACGCTCGTGGAGGCGCTCGTCGAGGAATTGGGCGTCACGATGCGCAAGCGCGTCGACGGCGTCGAGCGGGCGAGCCTCGACGCGCTGACCCGCTACGACTGGCCGGGCAACGTCCGCGAACTGCGCAACGTGCTCGAGCGCGCCATGATCCTCGCGCAGGGGCCGACCCTCACCGTCGTCCCGCCTCATTCGAACGTCCCGCCGCTGCCGCGCGGCCGGCGCGACGACGCGGCCGGGAGCGACGACCTGCACGACGTTGAGCGCGAGCACATCCTGCGGGTGCTCGACGAAACGGGATGGCGTGTTCGCGGCAAGGGCGCGGCGGCCGAGGTGCTTGGCCTCAAGCCGACCACGCTCGAAGCCCGCATGATCAAGCTCGGCATCCACCGGCCCGAGACTCCCGACGCGCCGTAACCACACCCGCCACCGGGCCACCGGACCGGCACGGCCCGATGGAGCGCCTCCATTGGGCCGGAGCGTCGCCCCGCGCCGCCCAGACGCGACGCCCTGCCGTAACTCCATCGCGACAAGCCGTTAGCCTCGCGCGTTCCGCCTCGGCACCGTTCTGGCATCGGAGATGCTCTCGTCTTCTACGGAAGGAACCCCGTGGAGGGATATCCGTGGTGCAACTGACTGTCCGGCTGACCGCAGCATCGGGGCACGCCCACGACATGGTGGGCGCGCTTCAGCACGCTGATGCGACAGGCGCGGCGCCAGGGCGGATGCGCCGCCGCGCACATCGCGGCCGACGTGGATGAAGCCAACACGTTCTGGTACGTCGAGGACTGGCAGGACGCCGGCGCAGCTCGAGACGGGAACTGCGGAGCGACCGGTTCTCGCAGTTGCTCGCCCTCATGGAAACCAGCGCGCAGCCGCCGGCGCTCGAGTTCAGGGTCATCACGGAGACGAGGGGACTGGAGTACGTCACCGCAGTGCGGGAAGCGGCGGAAACAAAGGAACGCTGAAGGAGACGACACATGGCCAAGGCGGAAATCCCCGGACCACTTCGAAAACACCAAGATGAACACCGTTCCACTGGATTGGAAAGAGGTGTACTACACCAACTGTCCGCTCGTGTCGGCCAGCAACGTCGACCAGGAGCTGGGCTGGACCCGGGAGGAGTACAAGAAGCTCGGCGTGAAGTACGCCTTCCTGCGCTCCGCAGCGCGAGAACGACTGGTACCCGCACTACATCCACAACCTCGACAACCTCATCCGCTTCGGCGGCCTGTTCCCGCCCATCCACGTCCAAGCCGACATTCGCCGCACCCGGCTCCTGGGTGTGACGCATGCGCCTCACGAAGGCGGCTGCATGATGGTGCGCTCCACGCGACGACATCTACCGGATGGTCGAACTGAAGGGCAAGAAGATCGGCCTTTCCAAGAGCCTGAACCGGATCAAGAACGACTGGTGGCGCATCCAGGAGGAACAGGGCATCGAGCTGATGCTCCGGATGAACGGCATGACCCGCGGCCGACGTGCAGATCGTGGAATTCCCCTACGCGGACGACTGGTACAACAAGCCCGAGATGCTGGATCCCATGGACAACGCATCCGAGCTGTGGCTCAAGCGCGACCACAAGCACGACCTGGCGTTCCGCCCGCTGGAGACGGCGCTCGAGAAGGGCGTGGTCGATGCGATCTACACGCAGAGCAAGCCCTTCCAGCATCTCCAGGAAGCGACCGGCAAGTTCAAGGCGATCGAGGACCTGTCCCGGTATCCGGACTGGACCCTGCAGGTGGCCAACATCCCCGCCGCCATCACCTGCACCGACGTGATGGCGGAGAAGCACCCGGAACTCGCCGTCACCTTCATGAAGGGCATGATCAAGGTGGGGCGCTGGGCCAACGAGCACAAGCACGCGGCGGCGGCGATCCTCGACAAGCAGACGTTCTACCTGGACGTCGAGGACACGTACCGGGGCATCAAGCACATCGACATGGTGCCCAACCTGTCGCCCCAGAACCTGGTCTCCGTGGAGATCGGCAAGAACTTCATGCTGAGCCACGGCTACATCAAGAACGACTTCGACGTGCAGAAGTGGGCCGCGCCGGAGTTCCTCGAACAGGCCGCGCGAGAGTTGCTCGAAGAGCAGTGGAAGAAGACGACCACGTCCAAGCTTCCGCACGGCGGCTGCACGCTGGCGTCCCCGGGGCGGCTCGGGTAGGTGAGCCGCTCGGACGCGGGAGCGGTCCGGCGTAGGTATCCGGCTGGAATGATGCCACCGGATTGCCAACGAGCAGCCGCTGGTGTGCCTGGCGCTGAGACGCTCACGTGGAGACAGCCCATGAAGGACTACGATGACCGACAACCACGAACACGCATGCAGCGAATCGGTTACCGCACACCCGACGGATGATAGCGGAGCCCGATCAGCTCGTGCTCGTCGAGTACGTCTCCGACGGGCGCGTGGCGCATCATCACCCTCAACCGGCCGCATGCCGACAACGCCATCACGACGGAACTGGCGGCGCAACTGATCGAGGTCCTCGAGACGATCGCGGCCCGCCCCTCCGTGCGCGTCGCCGTCATCACCGGAGCCGGCGACAGGGCCTTCTCCGTCGGCGGTGACCTGTATCAGCGCAAGAGCATGACGAAGGAGCAATGGCTGCGCCAGCGCCAGGTCTTCGATCGCGTGCTCTACACGCTGCGCCAGTTGCGCAGGCCGATCATCGCGGCCGTCCACGGGATGGCCTACGGCGGTGGCTGCGAGATCGCCATCAGCACCGACTTCATCATCGCGTCCGACGATGCCGTCTTCGGCCAGCCCGAAGCGATGGTCGGCCTGAGCGCCGGCGGCGGCGGCGCCGGTCTTCCTTCCGCGCGTGCTCCCGCCGGGGAAGGCCATGCAGATGCTGATGACCGGAGAGCCGATCACCGCACAGGAGGCGCACCGGCTTGGCATGGTCAACGAAATCCACCCCAAGGCCGAGCTGATGGACGCCGTGCTGCGCATCGCCGAGAAGATCGCGAGCAACTCGCCCACGGCGGTGCAGGCCGTCAAGCGCGCCGTTCTTATGGGAGCGGGCGAGCCGGTCGAGCAGGCCGTCGCGATCATGATGGAGGCGCACTGGCGCTCGGTCGTCCATCCCGACCGCGTCGAGGGCATCCGCGCCTTCACCGAAGGCCGGGAGCCGGTCTTCAAGGATCCCGACTATTGACATGCGGCCGGCTGGGGAGGAACGTCATGGCGAATCAAATCAGTGACCTCAAGTGGTTCTCCCGGCGGGATCTTCTCGCCGGGTCCGCGGGTCTGCTCGCCGGAAGTCTCATGGGTCGCACCGCGGCGGCGACCGCCGAGGCCGCGGCCCAGCAGGCCGGTCCTCCTCCTCCGCTCCCGTGGAAGTGGGTGACGCTCGATCCGCTCGAGGCCGGGCGGCGCGCGTATCGGTTTTATCTCGAGAAGGGTGGCTGCGGGTCGGCCACCTATCTCGCCTTTGTCACGCTGCTGCGTGAAAAGGTCGGCTACCCCTACACCACCCTGCCGGACATGATGATGATCCACGCCGCGGCCGGGTACGGCGGACACGGCACCCTGTGCGGAACGCTCGGCGGCACCGTCGCTCATCATCAACCTCGTCGCCTACGATCCGAAAGACACCACCTACCGTCAGCTGATTGACCGGCTGTTCTACTGGTACGCGGAGCAGGAGTTCCCCACGCAACCGCTTCGACGACCTGTCCACGATGCCCGGGCAGGTGAAGTCCAAGGCGATGTCGCCGCTCTGCCACACCTCGCTCTCGAAATGGACCTTGACGGCCGGCGCCACGGTCACGTCCAAGGCGAAGCTCGAACGCTGCGCCAAGGTGGCGGGCGAAGTGGTCTACACGGCGACCACCGCGCTCAACGAGTACTTCGCCGGCAAGTGGACGCCCCCGGTGTGGAAGCCGTCGAAGGCCATCGAGCACTGCCTGCAGTGCCACGGCCCCGACAACATGGAGCAATCCACCGAGGGCATGAACAACCAGCAGGGGCACATGGAATGCCTGATGTGCCATACCGATCACACGAAGTAGCGAGTCCGGCCGGAGGGCAGGTCCAATGAAAGTCATCATCGTCGGCGGAGTGGCGGGCGGGGCGTCGTGCGCGGCGCGGCTGCGAAGGCTGGATGAGAAGGCCGAGATCCTCATGGTGGAGAAGGGCCCGTTCGTCTCGTACGCCAACTGCGGCCTGCCGTACCACATCTCGGGGGTGATCCCGAAGGAGTCGAGCCTGCTCGTCGCCAACGAGCAGGTCTTCCGCGTGATGCACAACATCGAGGCGCGGACCAACTGCGAGGCGACCGCCATCGACGTTCGGAAGAAGACCGTGGACCTGCGCAACGTCGCCACCGGCGAGGTGACGACCGAGTCGTACGACAAGCTGGTGCTGTCGCCCGGCGCGCCGTCGGTGCGGCCGCCGCTGCCCGGCATCGACCTGCCCGGGATCTTCCAGGTGCGGACCGTGCCCGACGCGCGGACGATCCGCGAGTGGATCGAGAAGGGCACGGAGTTCCTTGCCGGGATGTTCAACTACTCGGGCATCCAGTTCGTGAAGCCGACGCGGCGAGCGGTGGTGATCGGCGGCGGCTTCATCGGCCTCGAGACGGCGGAGAACCTGGTCCATGCCGGCTTCGAGGTGACGCTGGTCGAGATGCTCGACCAGGTGCTGGCCCCGCTCGATCGTGAATTCGCCCGCCTCGTCGAGGAATACGTGAAGCGGCACGGCGTCCGCCTGGCGCATGGGCGACGGCGTGGCCGGCTTCACGCCAGCTCGAGGGCGGTGCGCATCGAGGTCAAGACGAAGTCGGGCAAGGCCTATCCGGCCGACATCGTGATCCTCGCGCTCGGCGTGCGGCCCGACACGGCGCTGGCCAAGGCGGCCGGGCTCGCGATCGGCGAGCGCGGCGGCATCCGCGTGGACGATCAGATGCGCACGAGCGACCCCGACATCTTCGCCGTCGGCGACGCCATCGAGGTGAAGGACTTCGTGACCGGCCAGTGGAGCCTCGTGGCGCTCGCCGGGCCGGCCAACCGCCAGGGCCGGATCGCGGCCGACGTGATCGCGGGGCGCGACTCGCATTTCCGCGGCACGCAGGGCACGTCGATCATCGGGCTGTTCGGCGGCGCCGCCGCGTGGACGGGGGTCAGCGAGAAGACGCTCGTGAAGCTCGGCGACACCGACTTCGAGAAGATCTACATCTTCCCGAACTCGCACGCCGGGCTACTACCCGGGCGCCAAGATGCTCGGGCATGAAGGTCCTCTTCCGCAAGTCCGACGGGCGCTTCCTCGGCGCGCAGGCGCTCGGCGAGGACGGGCCGGCCGTGGACAAGCGGATCAGCGCGCTGGCCGTGGCCCTCCAGATGGGCGCGACCATCTACGACCTCGAGGAGGCGGAGCTCTGCTACGCGCCGCAGTTCGGCAGCGCGAAGGATGCGGTCAACTTCGCCGGGATGGTCGCCGCCGATGTCGCTGCGCGGCGACATGCCGCTGGTCCACTGGGACGGCATCGGACGGCGCGTTCCTGCTCGACGTGCGCCAGCCGGTGGAGCTGGTCGTCGAGCGGGTGCCGGGCGCGGTCAACATCCCGCTGCCGCAACTGCGCGCGCGGCTGGGCGAACTGCCGCGCGACCGCGAGATCCACGTCATCTGCCGCTCGGCGCAGCGCGCCTATTACGCGACGCGCATCCTGCTGCAGAACGGGTTCAAGGCCCGGAACATCTCGGGCGGCACGCTGTCGCGCGCGATGCTCTCAGGGACGCCGGCAACGGTGAAGCGAGATACAGGTGTAGTGCGGACACAACAAGGAGCATCCACAATGGCAGCGACAGCATCCGCAGACGACGAGCACCACGGGCCGTGTCACGGCTGACAAGGCACGGATCGACCGCCTGAAAGAACAACTCAGGAGCACCCCTGCCGAGGTTGATTTCGAGCGGATCAGGATCATGGAGGAGGTGTACGCGAAGACGCAAGGCGACCAGAACATCATGCGTCGCGCCAAGTTCATGGCCACCCTGCTGGAGCGGAAGAAGCTCTACATCGACGACAACCTCTTCGTGGGCAGCATGGCCAGCACCGTCAACGGCATCTACACGTATCCGGAATGGAACATCGATTGGATGAAAGACGACAATACCGTTGAGAAGTGCAAGGACCCGGAGGACAAGCGGGTCAACCAGTGGGCGCTCGATTACTGGGACAAGCGCGCGCTGAAGCCCCGCACGCTGGAGATCTTCGAGAAGAAGTATGGTTTCGATCCGAAACCTTGCTACGACTCCGGCTTTGTCATCAGTTTCTTCGACTGGCCGGGTGGCGGCGGCAACCTGAACTACCCCAGGATTTACAACCATGGCCTGGCCGCCATGATCAAGGAGGTCGAGGAGCGTCAGGCGGCCCTCGACATGCGGCTGCCCAATGCCAGCAAGCTCTACTTCTATGAAGCCAGCCTCATCCTGATGCGGTCCATTGTCCGCCTGGCCCATCGCTATGCCGAGCTGGCCCGGGAGATGGCGGCCAAGGAAAAG
The DNA here is from genome assembly GCA_963839865.1 of uncultured Acidobacteriota bacterium. Classification (GTDB taxonomy): domain Bacteria; phylum Acidobacteriota; class Vicinamibacteria; order Vicinamibacterales; family UBA2999; genus 12-FULL-67-14b. Next base: position 1,125,431 of record CAWIWS010000021.1, on the reverse strand, counting down.
AACGCAACCCGCAAGGCGGAGTTGATCGCCATTGCCGAGACCTGCGAATGGGTGCCGGAGCATCCGGCCCGGAACCTGAGAGAGGCCATCCAGTGCCACTTCTTCTGTCACCTCTGCGCGGAACTCGAACAGGTCGGCTGCGGTTACTCCGAGGCCTATCTGGGCCAGAACCTCGAGCCCTACTATCAACGCGACAAGGCGGCCGGGCTGATCGGTCCGGAAGATGCGACGTTCATGCTCCAGAACCTCTTCATCAAGCTGAACGAAATCGGCTATTACTTCGGCGAGAAGGTCGCCTTGCAGAACTCGGCCGACCTGGGCCAGAGCATCACGCTCGGAGGCTTCACCGAGGATGGGGAAGATGCCACCGCGGAAATGGACTACCTGATCCTCGATGCCTCCGGCTACCTTCACTTGCCGCAGCCTCCGCTGAGCTGCTGCTGGACGGAGCGGATGAGCGGCAAATTCCTGGAAAAGGTCCTGGATGTCATCGGCACCGGTGTCGGCATGCCGCAGTTCGTGAATGGCGAGGTGATGGTGAAACGCGCCCTCAATCTGTTCGGCTGACTCCAAGAAGGGCATCACCCTGGAAAAAGCCAGGCGCACCTGCATCGGCGCCTGCGTGGGTTCCTACATTCCCTACGAAACCGGTCACCCGGTGGAAGGCCAGCCCAACCTGGGGAAGATCATCGAGTTCACGATGAACAATGGCTTCGATCCCCGCACCAAGAAGCAGATCGGGCCCAAGACCGGGGATCCCGAGACCTTCAAGACCTTCGAGGAACTGTATGCGGCCTTCGAGAAGCAACTGCAATTCAATGAGGATGTCCTCCGCCGGGGGGCCTGGATCGCCAGCATGTTGTGCGCGGACTTCCTCCCGGTTCCGTGGCGCTCGCTCCTGACCGGCGGTTGCATTGAAACCGGCACCGAGGTGTGGAACGGCGGGGCCAACTACTACACCGTTGCCCAGATCGTGGTGGGTGGTGTGGACGCGGCCAACTCGCTCATGGCGGTGAAGCACCTGGTCTACGACGAGAAGAAGCTGACGATGGCCGAACTCAAGAAAGCCCTGGCGGCCAACTTCGAGGGGGAATACGAGAAGGTCCGGAAGCTGTGCTACGAGGACGCGCCCAAGCACGGCAACGACATCCCGGAAATGAACCGGATGACGCACCGGGTGTACGAAAGCATCCTCAAGGCTTTCAACAATGTTGACGGCGGCGGCAACTACCTCGGCAAAGACATCAAATCAACGCCGGATGCCTACACCAAGAGCATCCACAACCTGATGGGGATGGTGACCGGGGCGCTGCCGAACGGCAAGAGAGCCGGAGTGGCACTCACCGATGGAAGCCTGTCGGCCATGCCGGGAACCGATGTCAATGGCCCGACCGCGCTGGTGATGTCCGCGGCGAAGGCCCAGGATGCCATCAAGTACACCGCCACGCACATGAACATGAAGCTCCCGCCGGATCAGCTCAAGACCCGCAAGGGCCGGGACAATGTGCTGCGTCTGGTCAAGACCCTGTTTGACAACGGTGGCTATCACATCCAGTTCAACGTCCTGGACACCAACATCCTCCGGGACGCGCAGAAGCACCCGGAGAACTACCGCGACCTGGTGGTGCGGGTCGCCGGTTTCAGCGCGTTCTTCACCAAGCTGGCCAAGGGCGTGCAGGATGAGGTCATCGAACGCACGTTGCAGATCGTTCGAAGGGCAACAGCACTGACATCAGGCCGGATCGGTACGGCGTGGCGCTCCGCCACGCCGTACCGGAACGCCGTTGGTTATCAACCACACACTGGTGAAGACAATGGAGCACACGATCAAGAATACGCGACGAATCGCCATCATGGTGGGCGCGGGCTTCGTGCCGGGGATGAACGCCGTGATCATCGGCGCGGCCCAGGCGGCGGGCCAGCTGGGATGGGAGATGGTCGGCATTCGGGACGGCTTCGACGGGCTGCTCTATCCGGATCGCTACCCCGATGGCGGGCTGGTGCCCCTCAGCCCCCAGCTGATCGACGACCTGGATGCGACCGGCGCCGGCCTCCTCGGTCAGGCGTCCCGGGTCGATCCGTTCCACGTCCGGCGGGTGAATGCCGACGACATGATCGAGGAAGTGGACATGTCGGACGACCTGCTGGAGCGGCTGAAGGCGGCGAAGGTCGATGCCGTCATCTCCGTCGTCGGCGGCCGCGGCCTGAGCATCCTCTACAAGCTGCATCGCAAAGGGCTCAATGCGGTCTGCGTCCCCCGCTCGATCGAGAACGAGATCGCCGCCACCATGGTGTCCTTCGGATTCAACACCGCGCTGAGCTTCACCGTCGAGATGCTCGACCGGGTTCGTCAGGCGGCCCGGGCCGCCCGCAAGATCGCTGTCGTCGAGGTCCTGGGAGACGCAGTCGGGATGGCTGGCGCTCCAGGCCGGCATCGCGGTGGGCGCCGATGCGGTGCTGATTCCCGAGATCCCCTGCGACCTCAAGGCGGTGGCGGCGAGGTTGAAGGAGCAGGTGACGCCACGGAGACCCTACGGGCTCGTCGTGGTGGCCGAGGGGACGACGTTCATCGCCGACCCGCACGCGCAGGCCAAGCCGTCCTCGCTCAAGGCGTCCCTGTCGCCGTTGGCGACCGGTGAAGCCAGCGACCACGTCATCCAGCGGTCCGGCCAGGCCGCCGAGACCGTGTCGAACCGGCTGCAACTGCTGCTGGCCCACGAAGTCTATCCGCTCGTCCTCGGCCCCTGGGTCAGGGGCGGCGCCCCCACGGCCGTCGACCGCCAGCTCGGCATCGCGTATGGGGCCGGCGCCGTCCGGGCCCTGAGTGAAGGACAGAACGGCGTGATGGTGGCCTTTGCGCCTCCGCACCTGGCGTTCGTGCCACTGGCCGAGGCCATCAACAAGGTGAGAACCGTGCCCATGGACAGCATGTTCATGCAGATCGCCGGTTCCCTCGGCATCTGTCTCGGGAGGGCGTCATGAGCACCCCCATCAACCCCGCCGCCCCGACCGGGACGGTCCTGAATATCCAGCGCTACTGCAGCCACGACGGCCCGGGCATCCGCACGACCGTGTTCCTCAAGGGCTGCTCGCTGCGCTGCAAATGGTGCGGCAATCCGGAGAGCATCGCCCCGAAGCCGGAACTCTCCTACGACCCCAGGAAGTGCACGGGCAAGAAGGCCTGCGGCCTCTGCCTGAAGCCGCCCTTCCCCGAAGGGGCCTTCTACGTGGTGGACGGCGAGGACGACAAGGTCAAGGTCAACTGGCACCTGGCCACGGCCTGCGACCAGGCGATGGCGTCGCTCTGCCCGACCGGCGCGCTCGAGATGTTCGGCAAGACCATGACGGTGGACGAGGTGCTGGACGAGGTGGAGAAGGACGCGTCCTTCTACCGCAATACCGGGGGCGGCCTCACGCTGAGCGGCGGCGAGTGCCTGCTCCAGCCGGATTTCAGCGCGGCGCTGCTGAAGGGCGCCCACGATCGCGGCTTCAACACGGCCATCGAAACGGCATGCAACGTGCCCTGGCGGTTCGTGGAACAGGTGCTGCCCCACGTCGACACGGTGCTGCACGACCACAAGATGACCAACACGGAGCGGCACAAGAAGTGGGTCGGTGTTGGCAACGAACGGATTCTCGCGAACTTCAAGAAGGCCTACGAGACCTTCCCCAACGCGGAGTTCATCGCCCGCACGCCGCTGATTCCCGGCATCAACGCCGACGAGGAGCACATCCGGGCGGTGCTCGCGTTCATCCGCCCGCACAAGAACGTGATCGACTACGAACTGTTGCCGTATCACCGCTTCGGCCTGGGCAAGTACGAGTTGCTGGGCGAGGTGTACGAACTGGACGACTACAAGACGCCGTCCGACGACCTCGTCAAGCACCTGCAGGCCATCATCGACGAGGCCTTCGGCCGCACGCCGGTCAAGGCCTGAGGACGTCTGCAGGGAAGCAGCGGGGAGGCGGGAAGGTCGACCGAGAGGATGGTAACCATTGACACTCAGACGCGTTCGCTCACGGTGGCTCGTCTTGCCGCTGCTCGTCGTGCTCATCGTCCCGCAGGGGCTCTTGGCGCAGCAGGACAAGGTGGCCGCGCTGAAACAGTCGCTGGCGGCCAACGAGAAGCTGCAGAAGCAGTACCGGTGGGTGGAGACGACGGTCATCAGCATGAAGGGCGAGGAGAAGTCCCGCCTCCAGAAGCAGTGCTTCTACGGGCCTGACGGCAAGGTCCAGAAACAGCCGTTGACCGCCCCGCCGCCCGCGGAAGAGGCGCCGGGCGGCCTGAAGGGCAAGATCGTCGCGAAGAAGAAGGAAGAGATTTCCACGGCCATGAAGCAGGCGGTGGCCCTGGTGCAGTCGTACGTGCCGCCGGACCCGCAGCGCATCCAGGCCACCAAGGCCGCCGGCAACCTTGCGATCGTCCCGACCGGCCCGGACTCGGTCCGCCTGGATCTTCGCAACTACGTGAAGAGCGGCGACACCTTCAGCCTCGGCCTGGACACGGCACGCTACGCGCTCCAGACCGTGAGCGTGAAGTCCTACCTGGAATCCGAAAGGACGACGCGGTCACCCTGGACGTGACCTTCGCCCGGCTGCGCGACGGGCTCTCCTACCCGGGCAACATCGTGCTCAGCGTGCCCGAGCAGAAGATCCAGGTGGTGATCCAGAACTCGAACTACCAGCGGCTCACGCCGGCGGCGCCGCCGGCGGCGCCGCAGACGAAGGCCGCAGCCGCCCCGGCCCCGGCGGCGAAGCCGAGCGCCGCGGACGCGGCCCTCGACAGCCTGACCGGACCCATCGCGCTGTACCCGGATGCGCTGGTCGCGCAGATCCTCGAAGCGTCGAAGGACGTCGCCGCCGTGCAGAAGTTCGCCGGCTGGTTGAAGACGAACAGCGCCCTCAAGGGCACCGCACTCCAGGACGCCGCACAGCAGGCCGGGTTCGCGGCCCCCTATATCGCGCTGGCGCCGTTCCCCCAGGTGGTCCAGATGATGGTGGAGAAGCCGGACTGGACGAAACAGCTCGGGGCGGCCTTCACGAGCGATGAGCAAGCCGTCTACCAGTCCATCCAGCGCCTGCGCGCGGCGGCGATGGCCCTCGGCAACCTGAAGACCACGCCGCAGCAGGAGGTGGTGACGGAAGCCTCCTCCACCGGGCAGACGATCATCCTCGTCCAGCCCGCCAATCCCCAGGTGGTCTACGTCCCGGTCTACAACACGCAGGTCGTCTACGTGCAGCAGGCCCCTCCGCCGTCCACCGTTCATCGTCGGACGTCGCCGCCGCCGCGCTGGTCGGCTTCACGGTGGGCATCATCATCGGGGCCTCGTCGAATCACTACTACTACGGTCCGTATGCGTGGCACGGCGGCGGCGCGGCGTACCACTACGCGTACGAGCGGCGGGAGGACTACGTGGATTACCGCCAGGACATCTACGAGAACCGCGCGGACAACCGCCAGGACGTGTATGAGAACCGCGCGGACACCCGCCAGGACGCGTATGAGAACCAGGCGCAGCGGCAGTCGCCAGCAGAACCAGTCGCAGCGGCAGACCGCAGGCAGCCAGTCCGACCGCGCAAGGCAACCAGGCCGCACGGCAGTCCACGGCGCAGACGAACCAGGCAGCGCGGCAGACAACAGCCAGCACCGGGAGCGGTGGAAGCGGGCAGACGGCGCAAGCCAATCAAGCGAACCGGCAGTCCACGGCGCAGTCGAGCCAGTCGAGCCGTCGGTCGGCAGCCAGCACCTCCGGCTACCAGAGTGGCGGAAGCGCAAGGGCCCAGAGTGCGAGGGGAAGCTCCAGCCGCGGCACGCAGCCGCAAGCGGTAGCGGCAGCCACCGAACGGAGTCCATGAGACGTTCTGACCATCGCATTCTGACCGCGGTCCTGGGCCTGATGCTGTTCCTGCTGCCCGCGTGCGCACCGGCGCCTGCGCCTGACCGGACGACGCTTCGCCACCCCGGACGAGGCCGCGAAGGCCCTGATGAACGGGCTCAAGACCAACAACGCCGACGAGCTGAAGGCGATCTTCGGTCCCGACGTCGAGAAGGACCTGTCGTCGGGCGACCCGGTGTCGGATCGACACGACCGCGAGACGATGGCCCTCGCCATTGGGCAGTCCTGGCGCTGGGCCCCGGCGGGATCCGACCGGCAGGAACTGGTGATCGGCGATGAGCAGTGGCCGTTTCCCGTGCCCCTGGCGAAGGTCCGTGGCGGTTGGCAATTCGACACGGACCGCCGGCGCGGACGAGATGCTCTCGCGCCGTATCGGGCGCAACGAACTCCGCGTGATCGACGTGTGTCGCGACTACGTGGCGATGCAGAAGGCGTATGCGAGTCAGCCGCGTGACGGCAAACTCGCCGGCCTGTATGCGCAGAAGTTCCGGAGCAGCCCGGGGCGGCAGGACGGTCTCTACTGGCGTGTGGGCGCCGAGGAGACGCCCAGCCCGCTGGGCGATCTCGTCGCCCAGGCGGTGGTGGAAGGATACGACGAGAGCAAACCCTCGTCGGAGCCGCTGTGGGGCTACCACTTCCGCGTCCTGACGGCGCAGGGAGCCGCCGCGAAGGGCGGCGCCCGAAGCTACATCGTCAACGGCGAGATGTCCGGAGGATTCGGCTTGATTGCGTATCCCGCCGAGTACGGCCGCGGCGGCATCATGACCTTCATGGTGAACCAGGACGGTGTGGTCTATCAGAAGGACCTGGGCGAAGACACGCGCAAGGTGGCTGCCATCCTTGAGGCGTACGATCCTGACGCGACGTGGGCAGAAGTGAAGGGGCGCGATGAACATCGTCCGACAGCGAAGCACGAGCGGCATGACGTCGGCCTCCCCGGTCGTGCGCCGGCTCCGGCCACCGCGGTTGGGGCCATGGTGATCGGTTGGGCCGCCAGTTCAGTGGCGCAGGACGCGCCAAAACCTGCAGCCGACAACACCGCGGAGCTGGCCCAGAAGCTGGCCAACCCCATCGGTGCGCTCATCAGCGTGCCCTTCCAGAACAATATGGACGTCGGCATCGGGGAGCTCAACGGCTCGCGCAACACGATGAACTTCCAACCGATCATTCCCTTCCGCCTCAACGACGACTACAGCCTGATCACCCGCTACATCGTCCCGGTGATCACCCAACACGACATCACGGGTGCGGGAGAGCAACAGAGCGGGCTGGCCGACACCCTCGTGAGCGGGTGGATCTCGAACGCCAAGGTGAAGAACGGAGTGGTCTGGGGATTGGGCGGCGCCTTCCTGATTCCCACGGCAACCGACGAACTGCTGGCCACCAAGAAGTTCTCCATCGGCCCCACCGCGATCGTGCTGAAGCAGGCGGGTGGCTGGACCTACGGCGCCCTGGTCAACCAGATCTGGTCCGTTGCCGGCAGCGAGGACACGGTAGACGTCGACCAGATGTACCTGCAGCCATTCGTGACCTACAACTGGAAGAGCGGGACCGGCCTCACGCTGAACACCGAGGTGACGCAGAGCTGGGAGAATTCGACCACGACGGCATTCGTGAACGTCATGGCCGGAGGCCTCCTGCGGTTCGGCGGGCAGGTCGTGCAGGTTCAGGTCGGTCCGAGGATACCGGTCGCCGCCCCCGAAGGAGGCAAGGCAGATTTCGGGGTGCGGTCCGCAGTGATTTTCGTGTTCCCGAAGTGAGAGACGCAGTTCGTGACGAAGTAGCCGGGACCAGGATATGAGCACTGTCATGCAGTTTCTTCAGACCACGTTCGGCCCCTTGGTGTTGATCTTCACCGTGTCGAACCTGGCGGCCATGGGCCTCCAGGTGAGGATGCCCGAGGTGATGGTGGCGCTGCGGAACAAGACCGCGATGGCGCTGATCTTCGTGTGGGGCTGGGTGCTGGGGCCGGCGGTCGGCTATCTGATCACCAAGGTCTTTCCTTTGGAGGAGCCCTACGTGGTCGTGGTGTTCCTCTGCAGCCTGGCGCCCTGCGCGCCGTTCCTCCAGCAGATGGTGGGAAAGGCCCGCGGCGACATGGGCTTCGCGGGAGCCTTCGTTCCGCTGGTGATGGTCGGCACGGTGGTGTTGATGCCCTTGATGGCACCGCTGTTGATCAAGGGGGTGACCATCAGCACCTCGTCGCTTGCCAAACCGCTCCTGCTGACCATCCTGCTGCCGCTGGTGATCGGGGCGGCCATCCGGCATTACGCCGACAAGGGGGCAACCAGGATCTTCCCGGCGGTCAAGGGGCTGGCCCTGCTCTCCACGTTGCTGACGATCGTGTGGTGCCTGGTGATCTACGGCCGGGGAATTCTCAACACGGCGGGCGAATTTGCCCTTCTCTCCATGACCCTGTTCATGGTCGGGATGGGCCTGATCACGTATCTCATCGGCTTCGGCATGAAGCAGAATCAGCGCAGCGTCATGGCGCTGGGGATGGGCACGCGCAACATCGCCGCGGTGTTGGCGGCGGCCCTGGCCATTCCGAACGGCGACCCGCGCATCGTGGTGATGACCGTCATGTGGACGTTGTGGTCGGTCGTCCTCGCCGCCATTGGCGCCAAGATATTCGCCGGGCTGGCCGAAAACCGGTGAGGGAGGTCAAGCAGCAACGTCACCCTCAACGTGATCGGAATGACTAGCACATCCCAGTTCACCGGAGAGGAGACGGCCATGACCCTTCAGACGTCTTTGGCCTTCTGGCCGTGTTTTACTCCGTGGCGAATCTGGGGTCCATGGGCCTCGAACTCAACCTGCGCGAGACGATCAAGTCGTTGCGCAGCGTCCGGGTCCTGGGGCTGACGCTCGGGTGGAGCTGGCTGGTCGGACCGGCCTTCGCGGTGCTGCTCACGAAGATCCTTCCGATGGCGGAGCCCTATGCCACGGGGCTGCTCATCTTCAGTCTGGCGCCGACCGCGCCGGCCTTGCCGCTGTTCATCAGAAAAGCCCGGGCCGACATGTCCCTCGCGGCCGCCATCATGCCGCTGGCGGTGGTCAGCACCGTGGTCCTGATGCCGTTGATGGCGCCGCTCCTGATCCCGGGGCTGACGTTGAGCAGTTGGGCGATCGGGAAACCGCTCCTGCTGACCGTGTTGTTGCCGCTGGTGATTGGTGTGGCCATCAAGGTCTACGCGGCGCGGGTGGCGGACACGATCTTCCCGGCGGTGAAAAAGATCGCGGGGATTTCCACCCTGCTCCTGCTCGGTTTCGTTGTGATCCTTCACTGGCGGGAACTCCTCAGCGCGCTGGGCAGTTTTGGCATCGCGGCCCAGGTCCTGTTCATCCTCGGAATGGCGCTGGTGTCGTACACCTTCGGTTTCGGCCTGAATCAGGCCCAGCGCAGTGCCATGGCGCTGGCGGTATGCACGCGCAATGGCAGTGCCATGCTGGTGGCCATCACGGCCTTTCCGAATCTGGATCCGAACTTGATGGCGATGATCCTCCTGGCGGTCCCGGTGCCGCTGGTCGTCTGGCTGGCTTTGGCGCGCTTCCTCGGTTCGCGGACCGGCACGACCGTTGAGGGACGTACAGCATGAGAAACACGCGCCAGGCTGCGATTGAGTGGAGAGTGGACTGACCATGACCCTTCAGACCGTATTTGGGATTCTGGTCGTTCTCTACAGTGTGGCGAACCTGGCGTCCATGGGCCTCGAGCTCAACCTGCGCGAAACGATCAAGTCCTTGAGCAGCGCCAGGCTGGTGATCCTGACCCTCGTGTGGGGCTGGGTGGTCGGACCGGCTTTCGCGTTTCTGCTCACGAAGGTCCTTCCGCTGGCGGAGTCGCATGCCATCGGACTGCTCATCTTCAGTCTGGCGCCGATCGCGCCATTTCTGCCCATCCTGGTAAGAAAAGCCCGCGCCGACATGGACTTCTGCTGCCGCCCTCATGCCGCTGGCGATGGTCGCCACGGTGGTGTTGCTGCCCTTGATGGCGCCGTGGCTGATAAAGGGGCTGACGGTGAACGCCTGGTCTCTGGCAAAACCGCTTCTCCTGCTGGTCCTGCTGCCGCTGGTGCTTGGCGCTGCGCTCAAGGTCTACGCTGCGCCTGTGGCGGACAAGCTGTTCCCCGTCAGTCAAACGGCTCGCGGGGATCTCCACCTTGCTGATCCTCGGGTTCACCGTAGTGTTCTACTTCGGGGAGTTCGTCCGCACACTGGGCAGCTATGCCATCGGCGCCGAGGTCATCTTCGTCCTCGCGATCGCGCTCGTGTCCTATCAGCTCGGATTCGGCCTGAAACAGGGACAGCGCAGCGCCATGGCGCTGGCGATGGGCACCCGCAATGCCTCGGGAATGTTCGCGGTGTTCACCGCCTTTCCGGACCCGGACCCGCGCATGCTCGTGATGATCCTGCTGGCGGGCCCGGTACCGGCGCTCGTCGCGCTCCCTTTGGCGCGCTTCTTCGCTTCGCGGGCCAGCAAGACCGATGCGGGAGGTGTCGCATGAACAGATTCCAGTGTCTCGCCAGGATCCGCTGGCCCCGCCCATTCGCAGGACTGCGAGGCATCACGCTGGCCGACGTCCCCCGCGAGATCTCGGCGGGCATCACGCTTGCCGCCCTGATGATCCCGCTCAACATCGGCTACGCCCAGGTGGCCGGCCTGCCCCCCGTGGCCGGACTCTATGCGGCCATCATCCCGCTGGCGGTGTTCGCCCTGCTCACCAGTTCGCGCCACCTGGTGACCAGCCCCGATGCCTCCATGGCCGGCCTGGTCGGCGCCGCGCTCGTCGCCTTTGCCGCGCCCGGCGACCCGTTGCGTCTGCAGTACGCGCTCGCCCTGGCGGTGATCTGCGGCGTGGTGTTCTTCGTCTTCTGGATCTTCCGGCTGGCGTTCCTCGCCAACTTCCTGTCGCGCGCCGTGATGGCGGGCTTCATCACCGGCCTCGGCATCGAGGTGTTCACCAACCAGGTGCGCAAGATCCTCGCCGCCCCTCACCTCGCGGACGCGGGCTCGGGCGTGCTCATGGCGGCGGAGCAGCTCAAGGAGGCCATGGCGAGCTCGGTGAACACCGAGGGCTATTTCGTCGAAGTCATCGCGCTGGTCGAATCCATCCCCCGTGCCAACCTGTACTCGGTGGCGATCGGGGTCAGCGCCTTCCTGATTGTCCGGTTGATGAAGCGGTATGCGCCGAAGATCCCCGGGGCGCTGGTGGCCCTGGTGCTGCTGACGACCATCGTCGCGGTGTTCGACCTCGCGGCCAAGGGCGTTGGTGTGCTCGGCGCCATTCCCTCTGGCGCCCCGACGCTCACCCTGCCGCACATCCCCGCGGCCGACTACCTGCGGCTGTTTCCGAGCGCCCTGGCGATCGTGGCCATCCTCCTGTGCGAAGGCCTGCTGGTGGTCCGCAGCTACAGCAGCAAGTACGGCTACAAGGTCGATGGCGACCAGATGTTGTTCGCCTACGGCGCGGCCAACCTTGCGGCCGGCTTCACCGGCTCGCTGCTCACGGGCAACAGCCCCTCCCGCTCGGCGGCGATGGATGCCTCGGGCGCGAAGAGCCAGCTCCCCAGCCTGGTGGCGGCGGTGACGATCGCCGTGGTGCTGCTCTTCTTCACCGACCTGCTGGCGTTCCTGCCCAATGCGGCCCTGGCCGGCATCGTCGCCAACGCGGTGCTGTCGCTGATCGAGGTCCACGAGTTCCGCGAGCTGTGGCACATGCGCCGGTCGGACTTCTGGATCGCCACTGCCTGCCTGGTGAGCGTGCTGGCCCTGGGTCCGCTGCGCGCCGTCGTGATCGCGTTCCTCCTGTCCATCATCGACGTCATCCGGCGGGCGTCCCGTCCCGAGACCGTCGGCGCTGCGGGAAGCCGCCGACGGCAGCCACTTCGCCCCGGCCGGCGCGGGCGACGCCGTCAGCCCGTCGGGCCTGGTCGTCTATCGATTCGGCGCCCCGCTCTACTTCGCCAACGCGACGCTTTTCCTGGACGAGATCGAGCGGCTCGTCTCCGGGACGTCCACGCCGGTTCGCTGGTTCGTGCTGGACGCGGAGGCGATGGTCGACGTCGACACCACGGGCGCGGGAGTCCTGAGGCAGGCGATCGCCCTGCTGGCCGGGCGCGGCATCACCTTCGCCGTCAGCCGCGCCGACCGGTCCTTCCGCTCGTGGCTGGAGCAGTACGGGCTGATGACAGCTGATCGACCAGCGGCGTTTCTACCCGACCAATCGACATGCCGCAGCGGCGTTCCGCGAGAATCTGGCGAAGGAGGGAGAGGCCACATGACCGCCAAGACAAAACCCCGCGCCTCGTTCGCGCTGGACGCCACCCAACGGGCCTTGATTGCCGGGCTCGAGTCGAGCCGGGAGTACTGGCACAGCAGCGGCCGGTACGAGCCGGAGCGCCCCCAGGATCCTCCCGACCGACGACGCGCCGCCGGGGCGCACGTACGCGAACGCGTCCCTCTGGAGACGCACGCGGCATGGACTCCTCCGAAGAACCGTCCCCATCCCGTGGACATCGTCCTTGCCGGCAACGCCGGAAGGCAAGAGCACCTCGTGCCGCTCCGGATGGGGCGCATGGCCGTGTCGCCCTTCGCGTTCCTGCGGGGTGCCGCCGCGGTGATGGCGTGGGACCTGTCGCACACGCCGATCACCGGCATGCAGGTCATGATTGACGGGGATGCCCACATCAACAACTTCGGCCTGTACGGCACCCCGCAGCGCGATGTGATCGCCGACCTCAACGATTTCGACGAGGCCACCCTGGGTCCCTGGGAGTGGGATCTCAAGCGACTGGTCGCCAGCGTCAACGTGGCCGCGCGCGAGAACGGGTTCAATCGGCGGGAGCGGCGGGCCGCCGTCGTGGCGGCCGCCGGCGGCTATCGCGTCAACATGGATTGCCTGTGGAACTGGGGCGTCTTCGATGTGTGGTCGATCTTCGGGTACGCCGAACGCCGGCCCACGTTCGTGAAGGTGCCGAACCAGGCGTGGGCGACCATCCAGAAGACGGTGGCCAAGGCCAAGCGGACGACGAATGAGACCCTCTTGCCGAAGGTGGCCACCCGGAGCAACGACGGCGGGTGGCGGTTCAAGACGATCCGCCCGTGCTCACGCGCGTGGATGACGCAACGCGCAGCAAAGTCACGGCGTCACTGGTCGGGTTCGGCGAGACCGTGGGTCCCGCCTACCGCTTCATGCTGCGCCGGTATGCGGTGGCCGACGTGGCTCACCGGGTGGTGGGCGTCGGGAGCGTCGGCACCCGCGCCTACCTGGCGCTGTGCTTCGGCAACGGGGACACCGATCCCCTCTTCCTCCAGGTGAAGGAAGCCCTCGTGCCCGCGCACGCCCCCTACCTACCCAGATGCCCACGCGCGAACAGCACGAGGGACGGCGCGTCGTTTTTGCCCAGCGCATGATCCAGTCGCTCGGTGATCCCTTGCTGGGCTACACCTCGATCGACGGACGCCCGTACTTTGTGAGGCAGATGAAGAACATGAAGGCCTCGATGCCGGTGTCGTTGATGACGGGCGAGCCGTTCCGTTTCTGGGCGTTCACGTGCGGGGCCCTGCTGGCGCGCGCGCACGCGCGCTCCGGCGACGCGGCCCGCATCGCGGGTTACTGCGGTGACGACCAGGCGTTCGAGTCGGCGTTCGCGGACTTCGCCGAGGCCTACGGCGACCAGACCAAGCGGGACCATGCCGAGTTCGTGAAGGCCATCGAGTCCGGACGCGTGAAGGCTGACGCCGTGGACGAGGAGGCATGATCGTCAACTGGATCGGGAGAGAACAGTTGAGACGAAGAGGGTTCGCCTTCTGGATGGCTGCCCTACTGTGCGTGGTGCTGCCGGGCGCCATCGCCGCGCCGGCTGCGGCCCAAGCCGCGCCTCCGGCGCCTGCGGAACCGCCGCCCGACATCGCCAACGAATACCGCATCACGGCGTATCCAAACTACCCGATCACCGAGAAGCTGACCGGGTTCGGGTACGTGGGCTACGTGACCAAGCCCGACGCGGATTACGACAGCATCTACCTGGGCACGGGCACGTTCTACCGCGCGCACAAGAACATTCAACTCTGGATTGGCCTGATCGGCGTGTGGACCAACCAGGAGGTCAAGAGCAATTCCCTGGAGTTGCGCCCGTTTACCGGCGTGAAGTTCATGGGGGACAACGCGAAGAAGTGGCGCTACTACAACTGGACGCGTTACGAAGTCCGGTTCACCGAGACCAGGGACACGTCCGCCTGGACGGCCGTGCATCGCATCCGGAACCAGAGCCGCATCGACGTCCCCCTGACGGCGCTCGAGCGGGCGTGGACGCCGAAGACCTTCTATGCGTGGACGGACGTCGAGCCGATCTGGCGGTCCGACTCGGGACAAATCGACCCGCTGCGGTGGCGCACCGGGCTGGGCTACATCGCCAGCCCCCGGCTGCTCGTCGAGTTCCAGTACTACGCGCAGTACACGCAGCCGGACGGGGGAGGCCTCGAGTACACGGACAACATCTTCCGCCTGAACTTCAAGGTGATGACGAAGCGAGGCGTGCGGCCCCAGAACGCCCTGCGTTCGCTGCTCGATGGATCGATCGACAACTAGGCGGCATTGCGTGGGTATTGGCGCTGCGGTCGGCGGCGTTTTAGACAGAGAACCGAGGGGAAGTCACATGAGCGGTCTGGTCAGGTCATTGTTCATCGTCATCGCCATCTTCATGGCGGCATCCCCGGCGGCCGGGCAACCTGCGGCGCCTGATTCGTGGAAGGTGACCGTCGTCCCGTACGTCCTCGGTGCCGGGATGAACGGGACGACCGTGGTTGCGGGGCAGGAGGCGACGATCGACATGTCGTTCTCCGACATTCTGAACCACCTGCAGTTCGGCGCCATGGGGCTCGTCGTCGCCCGCAAGGGCAACTGGGGCGTCGGCGGCGATGCCATCTGGATGGCGCTCGGGGCGAATGGGGCCGGGCCCGGTGCTGGTCGCGTGACCGCGAGCGCTGACGTCAACCAGGGTGCCTTCGCGTTCCAGGGGATCCGGCGAGTGGGTCCCTTCGCCGACGTCTTCTTCGGCGCCCGCGTGAACACGCTGCAGGCGACGCTGCGCTTCGACGGACCGGCCGCCGTGCGCAGCGTCGACGACACGAAGACGTGGGTCGATCCGATCGTGGGCCTGCAGCTGCGAACGCCGGAAAACGGGAAACGGTGGCATGCCCAGGTCTACACCGAGATCGGCGGCTTCGGCGTGGGGTCCACGTTCTCGTGGCAGGTGTTCCCGACCGCCGGCGTAAATCTCGCCGACTGGTCCTCGCTCGAGTTCGGCTACCGCTGGCTCGACCTCGACTACACGACCGGCGAGGGCCTGAAGCGCTTCAAGTACGACGTCCTCACGCAGGGCCCCGTCATGGGGTTCGCCTTCAGGTTTTGAAGGGCGCCAAATTCGGGGAAGAACGGAGACGAGATGAATCGCCTCCCGGCGGTCGACAAGGCATATGATCGAAATCTGGGTCACGAAGTCCAACGACCAGAAAGTGGTGAAGTGAGATGGCAATGACAACGCGCACGTGGGGTGTCGCGATCGCGGTCGGGCTGATCGGACTGTCCTCGAGCCTGTTGGCCCAGCAGCCCGCGGCCGGCGGCGGATCACCGGATCGCGTGGCCGCAGTCAAGCAGTCGATCGCCGATGGAACGAAGAAGCTCGCGCAGTACCGAGTGGGTCGAGACCACGGTCATTAACCTCAAGGGCGAGGAGAAGAGCCGCAAGCAGAACCGCTGTTACTACGGCGCCGACGGCAAGGTGCAGAAGACCCCCATCGAGTCGGCTGCGGCGCCGCAGCTGCCGCCGAGCGGCGGTGGCGGACGAGGCGGACGCAGGGGCGGCGGCGCCGTGAAGGAAAAGATCGTCGAGAAGAAGAAAGACGAGATGAAGGACTACATGGAGAAGGCCGCGGCCCTGGTCCACTCCTACGTCCCGCCCTCGCCGCAGCAGATCCAGGCCGTGAAGGACGCGGGGCGCGTCACGGTGAACCCGCAAGCGGGCGGCAAGTTGCGCATCGAGATGAAGCAATACCTGAAGGCCGGCGACCTGCTGACGGTTGATCTCGACGGTGCCGCCAATCGCCTGACGGCGCTGGGTGTGACGAGTTACCTGGACACGCCCGAGGATCCGGTCACGCTGGCGGTGGAGATGACCACGTTGCCTGACGGCGCGCTGTACGCCGCGAAGACCACGCTGGACGCGAAGGCGAAGAACATCCAGGTCGTGATTACGAATTCCGGGCACAAGCCCGTGGCGCGCTAGGCCGAGGAGGGTAGCCGGTATGCGACTGTTCATGTTGAAGAGAGCCGCGATCGCCGTTGCGTTGTGTGGCGTCGGCCTTGGCCGGCTGCAGCCCGTCGAGCCCACCGGCGGCCCCGCCGCCCGCCACTTCGGCGGGGCAGCCGGACCGGACCGTGCTGCCGATTGCGGAACCGCAATATCCGCCGATCACGGAACTCGACGCGCGGAAGGCCACGCCGCCGCCACGCTTCGAGGTGAAGCCCCCAGCCGGCGCGCCGAACGTGCTCATCGTCCTCATCGACGACATGGGCTTCGGCATGCCGAGCGCCTTCGGCGGGCCGATCCACATGCCAACCTCGGAGCGGCTGGCGAATGAGGGGCTGCGCTACAACCAGTTCCATACGACCGCGGTCTGCTCGCCGACGCGAACGGCGCTGCTCAGCGGCCGAAACCATCACATGAACAACATGGGCGGGATCACCGAGACGGCGACGGCCTTTCCCGGCAACACCGGGCAGCGACCGAACAACGTGGCGCCGCTCGCCGAGATGCTGCGGCTGAACGGCTACAGCACGGGCTTCTTCGGCAAGAACCACGAGACCGCTCCGTGGGAAGTCAGCCCCTCCGGGCCGACCGACCGCTGGCCGACGCGGTCGGGGTTCGACGAGTTCTACGGCTTCTTCGGCGGCGAGACCAACCAGTGGGCCCCGTACCTCTATCACGGCATGAACCCGGTGGAGATTCCGCGGGACCCGAACTACAACTTCATGACCGACATGACGGACAAGGCGATTGCCTGGATGCAGTTCCAGAAGGCGCTGACGCCAGACAAGCCGTTCTTCATGTACTTCGCGCCGGGCGCAACGCACGCCCCTCACCACGTGCCGAAGGAGTGGATCGCCAAGTACAAGGGCAAGTTCGACCAGGGCTGGGATGCGCTGCGTGAAGAAACGCTCGCCAAGCAGATCAAGCTGGGTGTGGTGCCGGCCGGGACGAAGCTGGCGGCCAAGCCCGAGGCGATCAAGGACTGGAACGCGCTGTCGGCCGACGAGAAGAAGCTCTTCGCGCGCCAGATGGAGGTCTACGCGGGCTTCGGCGAGTACGCCGATACCGAGATCGGCCGCCTGGTCGATGCCATCGGGGACACGGGCCAGCTCGACAACACGCTCGTCTTCTATATCCTCGGCGACAACGGCACGAGCGCCGAGGGCGGCATGAACGGCATGTTCAGCGAGATGACGTACTTCAACGGCGTGCAGGAAACCGTGTCGGACATGCTCAAGAAGTACGACGAGTGGGGCGGGCCATCGACCTATCCGCACATGGCCGCGGGCTGGGCGGTCGCCGGCGACACGCCGTTCATGTGGACCAAGCAGGTGGCGTCGAACTTCGGGGGCACGCGCAACGGGATGGTCGTCTACTGGCCCAAGCGCGTGAAGGCGAAGGGCGAAGTGCGATCGCAGTTTCACCACGTCATCGACGTCGCGCCGACCGTGCTGGAAGCGGCCGGCCTGCCCGAGCCGAAGAGCGTGAACGGTACCGTGCAGGCGCCCATCGAGGGCGTGAGCATGACCTACACGTTCGACGCGCCCAAGGCGGAGAGCCGTCACAAGGTGCAGTACTTCGAGATGTTCGGCAACCGCGCCATCTACGCCGACGGATGGTTCGCGGGAACGCTCCACCGCGCGCCGTGGGAGATGGCGCCGCGCCGGGCGCTGCTCGACGACATCTGGGAGCTCTACGACGCGCGCAACGACTTCAGCCTGGTCAACAACCTCGCCGCCCAGAACCCGGCGAAGCTGAAGGAGATGCAGGACCTGTTCATGAAGGAGGCGGTGGCCCACCGGGCGCTGCCGATCGACGACCGTGTGGTCGAACGCGTCAACGCGAAGTTGGCCGGACGCCCCGACCTCATGGGGGACCGGACGTCCCTGACGCTGCACGCCGGCATGAAGGGCATGTCGGAGAACGTGTTCATCAACATCAAGAACCGATCGCTCACCATCACCGCCGACGTCGACAACCCGGCCGGCGGCGCCAACGGCGTGATCCTCGCGCAAGGCGGACGCTTCGGCGGGTGGAGCCTCTACATGAAGGCCGGCAAGCCGATCTACGTCTACAACTTCATCGGCCTCCAGCGCTTCACGGTGGCGTCACCACAGGCGGTTCCGGCCGGCAAGTCGACCATCCGCCTCGAGTTTGCCTACGACGGCGGCGGCGTCGGCAAGGGCGGCCTGGCCACCATCTACATGAACGACAAGAAGGTCGCCGAAGGGCGAATCGAACGCACGCAGCCGATGATCTTCTCCGCCGACGAAACGGCGGACGTGGGTGAAGACGATGCCACGCCGGTGACGGAGGACTACAAGGCGTACGACAACAAGTTCACCGGCAAGATCCTCAAGGTCACGATCGACGTGAAGGAGATGGGCGCCGGCGTGAAGGCGGACGCGGCCAAGGCGGGCGCCGAGGCGGCGAAGAAGGTCGAGGCCGCGAAGTAACCGCGGCTAGCGCACGAGCGTGTCGAGCGTGACGGACGCGAGCGTGGCTCGCGTCCCCTCGTCCACCTCGTCGAAGAGCCGGTGCAGGGCGGCCGCCCCTGGCGTTGCGGGCTCGGCGTGCGCCCGGGCGTGCAGCAGGTCGTCCCCGGGCGCGCGCAGCGGATCGAAGACGGACACGACGTCCAGCACCGAGATCTCGCTGCGCGGCCTGGCGAGGCGGTACCCGCCGCCGATGCCGCGCGTTCCCACCGCAAGGCCCGCGCGCACGAGTTGCTGGAACACCTTGGCCAGCGCCGTCGGCGGAATGCGGTGAGGCTCCGCCACCTGCGATACGGTGACCGGCTCATCGCCGGCCCTCGCCATTTCGAGCGCGGCGTAGAGCGCGTAGCGCGAGAACTTGCTCAGCGTCATGCCTGTCCGGCTAGAGCCGGACCTCCACCGGCGATGGTGCGGGCGCGATGTCCAGGTCGAGGCAGACGCGCTGCGCCATCACGAAACCCTCGCGCTGGAAGAAGCCGATCAGGTCGACGTTGTCCCAGCCGACCTCGGTGCGCAGCACGCGGATTCCGACGCCGTGCAGGTTGGTGCGCAACTGGTTGAGCAGCGCCGTCGCCACGTGGTGGCCGCGGAAGTCGGGGTGCACGTCGATGACGTCCATCACCGCCACGCGCTCGGTGACGCCGAACTCGCCGTAGAACACGCGGGCGAGCAGGAACCCGACGAACGCGCCGTCGAGTTCGGCCGCGAGCGACACCGTAATGCCCGTGTCCGACAGCGCCTGCTTGAGTTTCAGCTTGAAGAACTCGTCTCTGCGCCGCCCGACGTTCTTAGCATCGAGCAGGATGACGGCTTCGAGGTCAGACGGTCGCAGGTTGCGCACCACGACGGCGTCAGCGAGGGGGTCGAGTGTGTCCATGAACATCTCCTGAAGTCGTCAGCCGATCAGCTGTCCGCCGTCTACGCGCAAGACCTGTCCGGTGACATGCCGGCTGAGCGGGGAACACAGGAACAACACCGGGCCGGCGACGTCGCCGGGGGTGCCGACGCGCCCGAGCACCGTCTCGTCGAGGGCCCGTTGACGGAACTCTGGTGCGAGCACGGCCGTCATCGCGGTATCGACCCATCCCGGCGCGACGACGTTCACGCGGATGCCGTAGTGGCCCAGTTCCCTGGCCGCGGTCTTGGCCAGGCCGATGAGCCCGGCCTTGCTGGCCGTGTAATTGGCCTGGCCGGCCTTCCCGCGTTCGGCATTGATCGAGGAGACGAACACGATGGCCCCGCCTCCGGCCTCCCGGAGCGGAGCGATGGCGCCGCGAACCAGGTGGAAGGCGGAGCTGAGGTTGATGTCGATCACCTCGGACCACTCGGCGTCGGTCATGCGGGCCAGCGAGCGGTCACGCGTGATGCCCGCGCAGTGCACGACGATGTCGAGCCGGCCGTGGGTGGTCGCGACCTGCGCAACCGCGGCGAGGACCTCGGCTCCGACGGCCATGTCGCACGCAATTGACTCGGTGCCCGGCGGCCCGGGCCGGTTGGCGCGATCGAGGGAGACGACGTGCGCGCCGGCGTCGGTGAGCTGGGCGGCGACGGCCGTGCCGATGCCCCCGCCACCGCCGGTGACGATGGCAATGGACCCGTCGAGGGACACGGCGAACTGGGGAGTGAGGACGCTCATGCGGCGCTCCTTCCCGCCAGGCCGCCACGCGAGGCGAGGCGGCGCGCCCGGAAGGCGCCCCAGAGGGCGGCGCCGATCGCGCCGGCGAGCATCGATTGCGGGTGGCAGCGGATCTCGACCTTGGCCTTCTGTGCCGCGGCGGCCTCCTCGAGCGCGGCCATCAATCCCTCGTCTGCCGCCAGGCCGCCGGTGATGAGCACGACGTCCGTGATCCCGGCCGACGTGACGAGCTTCAGATAGCGTCCGGCCATCGACTGATGGATGCCGCGCAGGATGTTGGGAATGGTGATGCCGCGCGAGACCATGTTGATCACGTCGGTTTCCGCCAGCACCGCGCAGATCGACGAGCACGGCTCGGGCTTGTCGCCGGTCCTCGAGAGCCGGCCGATCTCCTCGAGCGTGACGCCCAGGTAGCGCGCGATGTTCTCGAGGAACTGGCCGGAGCCGGACGCGCACTGGCTGGTCATCCGGTACCCGAGCACCCGGGCCTGCTCGTTCATGCGCACGGCTCGCGCGTGCAGCGCGCCGATGTCCACCACGCCTCGCGCCGCCGGGTCCAGGAACAGGCCCCCTCGCGCGTGCGTCGTCATGCCGTAGAAGTGGCCCGTGCGGAAGCGGCACCGATTCGCCCTCGCCGGTGGTGGCCACGTAGCCCACTTCGTCGCGCGCCACGCCGGCGTCGTCGAGCGCGGTCTGGTAGGCCGTCTCGACCACCGCCAGCGAATCGCGACGGCGGACGCGCTCGGTGACCCCCGAGAGCAGGCGCTCGCCGCCCTCGCCGTCGGTGTCCAGGACCGCCACCTTGATGGCGGCCGAGCCGACGTCGATTCCGCTGGTGATCATCGTCTGCTCTCCAGGCACCCCTAAAGGGGTGCCCTACGTGTTGATCCTCACGGCACCCCTAAAGGGGTGCCCTACGAATGCTCCTGCCGTGGTGTCCCCCTTTAGGGGGACCACTACGCCGCCGCGCTGCGCAGCGCGAAGAGCGCCGCGCCGAGCGCGCCGGTGTAGATCGAATCCTCCGAGATGTTCATCGTGCGCGCGCCGTAGTTCTCCGCCGACGAGGGAACGGAGCGCCGACACCGCCGCCTGGTTCCTGGCCACGCCGCCGGTGAACGTGAACTCGTCCTTCACGCCGCCCGACCGCGCGAGCAGCGACATCGCGCGCAGGATGATGGCGCGGTGCAGGCCCGCGAGGATGTCCTCGCGCTTCTCGCCGAGCGACAGCCGCTCGCGCAGCTCCGCGCCGGCAAAGACCGTGCACGTGGAGTTGATGCGCACCGGCGCCGACGACTGGCTCGCGATCGGCCCCAGTTCGTGCAGGCCGAGGCTCATCTCGTCCGCGATGTAGCCGAGGTAGCGGCCGCAGCCGGCCGCGCAGCGATCGTTCATCTGGAACGAGGTGACGATGCCCTGCTCGTCCACCTGGATGGCCTTCGTGTCCTGGCCGCCGATGTCGAGCACCGTGCGCGTGTGCGGGAACATCGCGTGGGCGCCCAGGCCGTGGCAGAGGATCTCGGAGCGGATGCGGCCCTCGGGGAACGGCAGGCGCTGCCGGCCGTAGCCCGTGCCGACGCTGCCGATCTGCTCGAGCGCGAGCGCCGAGACCCGCGCCACCGCGGTGGTGAGCGCCGGGTCGGCGTCGGGCAGGCCCTTGAGCGCCACGGCGGCATGCTCGTCGAAGTGCCCCGCCGCCTCCGCCGAGTTCTCCACGTCGAGGATCGCCTTGTCGAAGAGCCCGGCCAGCAGGTCGAAGCTCACTCCCGTCGCGCGCGCCTCCTCCTCGGCCAAGGCCAGGTAGCGGCTGCCCGCGAGGTCGCGGAAGAAGTCGCTCTTGCGCCGCGCGCCCTCGCCGTAGAGCGCGTCCACCTCGCCGTTCATGCGATCCACGATCCGATCGACGATGCCCGCGGCCGCCGGCGGCTTGATGAGCAGGCGCGAGAGGAACCGCCGCAACTCGGTGTCGAGGACGCGCAGCTGCGAGCGGTACTGCTCGGCGCGGAACTTCCGCTCGAGCGCGCCGATGAGGGTGGGCGCCAGCCCGGGGTCGCGCGCAATCGAGCTGGAACTCGCCCGCGATGAGCGAGAAGCGCGTGTTGATCAGCGCCTCGCTCAAGCGCCACCGTGCAGGCCACGTCGTAGTTGCTGCGCGAGTTGGTGATGCCGCGGCCCAGCACGGCGCCGTCTTCGCCGAGCACCACCGCCTTGGTGGTGGTCGATCCGAGGTCGATGCCCACGGTGTACTTCATCACGCCGCTCCCGGCCGCTTCTGTTCGAGCATCTGGAAGTACGACTCGAGGCGGTTCTTGATGTTGGCCGCCGAGAAGTAGCGCGGATCCACGAGGTCGCTCTCGATGAAGCCGCCGGGCCGGCCCGAGCGCGCCTCGACCTCGCGCAGGATGTGGAGCTGTCCGGCGCTGAACGAGTTGCAGCTCTTCACCGAGTTGATGAGGAACCCGTCGGCGCGGTACTCCGACAGGTAGCGCGTGATCAGGTCGATGCGCGTCGGCAGGCTCAGGTTGGTGTAGCAGCCGAGGCAGTACTCCGCCAGCGTCTCGAGCGGGTGATCGGGATCGTGGCGGAAGCCGAGGTCGTAGACGCCGCCCACCTTCGAATAGGTCGACGCCACGGCCACCGCGCCCTCGTCCGCGAACATCTTCCAGAACTGCCGGAAGCTCGTCCAGTTGGGCGGGCCCTCGACCACGATGCGGAAGCGCTCGCGTCCCATCTCGCCGTCGGGCGTCACCGGGCCCTTGCCCTCGCGCGATGCGCTCGGCGATCTCCTCGCGCAGCTCCCGGTAGTAGTCCACGGCGTCCGTCGTGCCGCGGAACGCGCTGAAGATCGGTCCGACGTAGTAGACCGCGCCGAAGTAGGCGTCGATGGGCGACGGGACGTGCTTCGCGGACTGCAGCACCCACACCAGGTCGTCCTCGGCCTTGCGCCGACTGGGCCAGGTGCGCCCGGAGCCGGTCCTCGTCGTACTTGCGGCCAGTCACCTCTTCCAGCTTCGGAATCACCACGTTCTTCAGCTGATCGACGACGTAGGTGCGCATGGCGTCGGTGATGCGGCCATCGGCCTGGTACGGCACGTGCAGCATCGCCACGGGGCAGTGGTACTCCTCGCGCAGCAGCTCGAACCACTTCATGAAGGTGAAGCAGCCCGTGTAGGAGAGCAGCAGCAGGTCGGGGTTCGGCAGCCGCTGGCCCGTCGGACCGACGTTGCCGGACTTCATCATGCCGATGTCGCTCTTCACGTAGGTGCAGACGTCCTCGGAGTGCCCCAGCTTCTCCGCCGCCGCGATGTACTCGGCGGTCTTGCCGCGCATGGCCGACTGCAGCGCGTTGATCTCGGGCAACACGGGCAGCATGTCGAAGCTGAGAAGGAGCTCGGTGAGGTTCCCCGGGACGAACGTGTAGGCGCACTTCGCGCCGGTGTCGGGCGCGGCGGCCAGGCGATCGAAGTGCCGGGCGATCATCTCCTTCTGCCGGACCTGGCTGGTGTCCTTCTGGGACGGCGCGGCGGTCGTGGGTGCTGGGCTCATGCTCCGCTCCAGAGCTTGATGGAATCGGCAAAGGTGCCGGCCTGTTCCCGAATCACCTGGAACTGGCCGTTGTTCTCGGCGTACTTGAACGCCGTCCACGGGATGCCCGTCCGCTCGGCGGCGCGGACGGCCATGGGCTGATCGAGCAGGGCCGGGTCGCAGAAGCTGGGCGCGCAGAAGAGCACGCCCTCGGCGCCGCTCTCCGCTGACGCGCTGCTCGAGGTCGGCGCCCTTCACCTCGTCCGCGATGTACCGGGTGGGACTCGCGACCGCGTCGGTGAGGAGCGCCTGCACCAGTTGCTGCAGCGGATCGCCGTCGACCGGGATGTCGCGAGCGGATGAACCGGTGCACCTGCACGAAGTCGTCGTCCACGATGTAGCAGCCCGCGCGCTCGAGCGTCTTGATCAGCGCCAGTGGCGGCTGCTCGCAGAAGGAGCCGGTGACGAGCACGCGAGCCTGGTCCTGCGGCCGCCGCGACTCGTCGGCCGATGCGAGCGCGAGGTACTCCTCGAACATCGGCGTCGAGTCCTCCACGGGAAGGAGCAGCGCCGCGCGCAACACGACGTAGAGCTCGTGCGTCGGCACCTTCCACGGCTCGCGATGGCGCAGCGCGTACAGCTCGCGCACGAGCCGCCGGTTCTCGTTGTAGAGCGCGATCGAGTGCCGCAGGGCCTCGTCGGTGAGCGGCCGCGCGCCGCGCGCCTCGAGCGCCGTGCGCCAGCGCCTCGAGGTCGCGCCGGTAGAACGCGCCGCCGATTGCGGGGTCGAAGTTCTGCGGCACGTCGAGGTAGTGCACCAGCACCTTCGGGAAGAGCATCTGCCACATGCCCGAGAGGTTGCGGATGCAGTCGCAGATGGCCGGGAAGATCAGCCCGTCGAGCGCGTCGTAGCTGCCGTTCAGGCCGAGTTCGATGGTGCTGCGCGGCAGGTGGCAGATGTAGGACTGGTAGTACGCGTCGCCCTTGATGATCTCCAGATCGGGCCGACCGCCCATCAGGCCCACCGGCAGCACGCCCTGGGCGTGGAGGAGCTCGCGCGGCACGTAGATGGGGAGGAAGCCCACGGCCAGTCCGCCGGTGCGCGCCTTCCACGTCGCGAACGGCGTCGAGCGACTGATCACGGAACAGCGTGCCGGCGCGGTCGACGAGGGCGGTGAGGCGGGGATCCTCGCTCACGCGTCCCTCCACACCGCGGGCCGCCGCTCGACGAAGGCCTTGAGACCTTCGATCGGCGTCCGATGTGGACATGAGGCCGTCCAGGTACAGGCGCTCGATCTGCCGGCAACTCCGTGGCCAGGCGGTGGCGCAGGCCGGCCCTGGACGCGCGCACCGCGTAGCGCAGGCTCGACGCCGACTTCGGCAACAGGTGCGTGCGTGCCCACGAGAGCGCGGCTTCGGCCGGGTCCCCGTCCACGAGTTGATCGACGAGCCGCATCGCCAGTGCCTCGTCGGCCGTGATCGATCGACCCGAGAGGCACAGGTCCTCCGCGCGCGCCGCGCCCCACGCGGTCGGCGAGGACAAGCGACGCAACGGGCGCGAACACGCCGAGCACGATTTCCGGTTGGCCCAGTCGCGCCTCGCGGCCGGCGAACACGCGGTGGCAGAGCGACACGAGTTCCAGGCCCCCGCCAAGGCATTGCCCGCGCACCGCCGCGAGCACCGGTACGGCGCTGTCGACCATCGCGAGCAGCGCGCCGTGGAACGACTCCAGCATCGCTTCCACCAAGGGAGGCAGATGTTCCGGCACGCTTGCGCCAAACGAGAAATGGGCGCCCTGTCCCTCGAGGCAAATGGCCTTGAGGTGCGGGGATGCGGCCGCATCACGGAACAGTTCGGTCAACGCCGCCATCACCGCCGCGTCGAGGACATTGCCTTTCGACCCGCCGATCGCCACCCGCCAGATCGCCCCGCTATCCAGCTGTTCCACCGCGAGTGGGCCCGTCGCCATGGTCATCTCCTTGCCGCCGCCCGGTCGAGTCCGAACTCCAGCTGCGTGAAACTGCCGCCGACGAACCCGTTCGATCGGAAGAACGCCAGCATCGACACGTCGTTGCGCCGCACCATCGTCCGCACCGTGGACACGCCCGCGCGGGCGAAACGCCGGCCGGCCTCGGCGACCAGTGCCGACCCGATGCCGTGGTGCGCCTGATCCGGATCCACGCCCACCGCGAAGATCCAGCCGCACGGCGCCGAGCCGAACTCGAAAGCGCGCACTTCGCCCAGCAGGTAGCCGGTGAGGTCCGCGCCGTCGCGCGCGGCGAGGCCGACGCGCGACGATGACCGGCCTGCCGCGACGAACTCGCGGAAGGCCGCCTTCCAGTAGGCCGGCTTGCGCCGGCCGGTGAGCCGGGCGTCGAGCCGGACCACGGCGGCAAGGTCGTTTGCGCGGAGGGGACCGAATCGTCATTTGCCGTGCGCCTTCGCGAGGATCTCTTCGATGAGTGGGTCGGACCAGACCGCGCCCTCGGCCAGGCGCCGGCGCAGGAGCAGCATGTCGGCTTCGCGGCAGGCCTTGCTGCCCTCGTTGAAGGCTCGGAAGCCCGCGCGGGCCTCGGTCATCATGTTGAGGCCGAGCCACGAGCGGTTGCTCTCCTTGTTGCGATCCCAGTGCTCGAGCTTGTGCTTCCGCACGCTCTCGATGGTCTTCGACAGGCAACCCGGGAACGTATTCGCCAGCTTGAAGATCAGCGCATCGACTTCCGCGTCGAGCCGCGAGAGGTCGACCTCGCCCCTGGCCACGAGCGCCTTGGCCTCGTCTCGCGCCGCGCCCGTCTTCATCTCCCCATAGACGATGCGTCCCTCGTCCAGCCACCGATCGGTCAGCACGAACGGGTTGGTGACGAAGCGGCCGTCCACCTTGAGGGCGGGCACCACGCGAGGTGACGAGGCCGAGCCGGTGCGCCTTGTAGGCGCTCCAGTGCTCGCAGAGGGTGCAGCTTTCCATGGCGGCCTCGATGCCGACGAACAGCGGCAGGAAGTCGGTGCTCCCGCCGTCGGGCGCCGAGCCGTGCCGCGGCCCCGCCTGCCCGAACATCGCCATGTCCTGCGTCACCGAAAAGTCGCACGCCATGCCGATCTCCTGCCCGCCGCCGATGCGCATGCCGTTGACGCGGCAGACGACCGGCTTGTCGCACATCAGGATCGCGCTGACCATGTCGTTGAACAGCCGCATGTACTGCCGGTATTCTTCGGGCCGGCCCGCGTAGTACTCCGCGTACTCGGCCGTGTTGCCGCCCGTGCAGAACGCCCGCGTGCCGCTGCCGGTGAAGATCACCGCGACGGCGCCGCGATCGTTTGACGCGCGGCGCATCCCGAGGATGACGCCCTTCACCATGTCGGTCGTGTAGGAGTTGAGCTGACCAGGGTTGTCGAGCGAGATGCGGACGACGTGAAGTCCCGGTACGGTGGCGCCTGCCGGATCGCGCAGCGGCAGTTCTTCATAGCTGATGCCCGGAGCAGGCTGTGGCGCGGTGAGGTCGTGGTGCTTGAAGGTGGTGGTGGCCATGATCAGTTCTCGGGAATCAGGACAAGGCGCCGGGTCACGCGCCCGGCATGCAGCTCTTCGAACACGTCGTTGATTGAAGCGAGCGGGCGGCGCTCGATGAACGGCGCGAGGGCGACGCGTCCCTTCAGGACCAGGTCGACGATCGCGGGGTAGTACTCGGGGAGGCAGCCCCAGTTGCCTTGCGCGGTGGCGTCGAAGGCCATGAGGTTGGAGAACCGCAGCTCGACCGACTTCGGCGTGTAGCCCACCACCGAGAGGTAGCCGCCGTGACCGAGCAACCCGAAGGCGGTGGCCTGCCCTTGTGGGCTCCCGGAGGTCTCGAAGATCTTCGTGCGCCACGTCGGCACGCCGCGCGAGTCGGCGAAGGCGCGCACCTGCTTGCGCAGCTGCTTCAGATCCACGGCCGAGGGGTCGATGGTGAGCGCCGCGCCGTGCTGCGCCATCTGCGCGAGCCGTTCCGGGTTCACGTCGATCGCCACCACGGCCGCCCCGAAGGCGGCCGCGATCTGGATCCCGAACCCGCCGACGCCGCCGGCCCCGACGAACACGGCGAGGTCGCCCACGCCGAGGCCGCTCCGGACGATCGCCTGGAATGGGGTTGAGATCGCGTCGGCGACGACCGACAGGTCCGGCAGCGTGATGCCACTGGGGTTGAGGCCGTGGTCCAGCAGATCCGGGACGGGGCAGAGCCCGCGGGCGGGCAGGCGCACGTGCGTGGCGAAGCCGCCGTGCACGTCGCTTCCCGGGAAGATCTGCGTGGGGCAGATCTGGCCGCGGCCCGCGCGGCACGCCTCGCATTCGCCGCAGGGGAGCACGGCGGGCACGACGACCGCGCGGCCCACCCACGCCTCGGCGCCGGGGCCGGCCTCGACGACGGTGCCGCTGATCTCGTGGCCGAGGGTGAGGGGAAAGGCATGGCGGGTGGGAACGCCGTCGTAGAAGAACCCCAGGTCGGTGTGGCACACGCCGCACCCGGCGACCTGGACGATGACCTCGCCGGCGCCGGCCGATTCCTCGCGCGTCTCGCGCGACATGGGGCTGGCGACCTTCTGGACGACCCACGAGGAGACCTGCATGACCGGCAGCCTCTCGGGTCCGCGCGGGGGACGCGCCGGGCCTAAATAGGTATTACAGTTCCGATTTACCTGTATACGCCCGCGAGGCGTCCGGCGTCAAGCGCGGCGCCCCGCAGGCGCCGCGCCCCTCCGCGACGATTAGAAGCGGAATCCCACCGAGAAGTTGAAATCGCGCGGCGACTGGTAGTCGGCCGGGCTGGCCGCCTTGCCGAATTCCGGCCCCTTCTTCCAGTTCACCCCTTCCGCCGGCGCGGTGGTGAACGGGTTGAACGGCGCCAGCCCCGTGGTGACGATCGTCGTGTTGAAGTCGGTCAGCGCCTGGTTGTTCAGCACGTTGTTGACGACGGCGCGGAAGAAGACCTGGGCCTTGCCGACGACCTTGTGGTTCCACGACAACGACAGGTCGGTCCGCCACGCGCTGTCGAACCGGAACGCGCCCCGCCCCGACACGTAGTACGTCACGCTCGAGGGCGGCACCAGGTAGCCGGGGTTGGTGACGTAGGGCCTCGAGTCGATCACCACGTTGTAGTCCCAGGGGCCGCCCGAGTCGAAGCGCTGCATGAACCCGAGGGCGAACTGCCCGGCGGCCGCCGGCAGCGGCAGATCGTAGGTGCCCCACACCCGCACCTTGTGGCGCTGATCGCCGTTGGTGTAGCCGACCGGATAGTTCCAGCTCGCCTGGCGGTACTCCGGGTATTCGTTCGCGCTGGCGCGAGTCGCGCCGTTGGTCGTGTCCTCGCCCTCCACGCTGCCGCGGGACCACGACAGCATCCAGTTGCCGCTCAACTGGAAGTCCTTCCGCAAGCGGTAGTCGAACTGGGTACTCAGCCCCTTGTAGTTGCGCGTGACGTCGTTGGTGTTGTTGACCCTCGTCATGTTGAACTGCAGGTTCGTTCGCGGGTCGGTCACCACCCCGGTGCCCATGTTGACGTAGTTGCCGTAGAAGTCGTAGTAGCGGCGATAGACCCAGTCCACCCGCACCGCGCCCTTCTCCCCGAGTTGGTGCGCGAGGCCGAGCATGAACTCGTTCGAGTTCGACGACTTCACCCCGGGATCGACCGAGGTGTTCACGCCGACCACCGTCGGCGACGTCCGCACCGGCCGGCTCGTCCCGCCATTGGCATTGAACCAGTCCCATAGGATCTGCAGGGCCTGGGCCGACGTGAGATACGGTCCCGTGGCGCCGGTGTTCACGGCCGGGCCCTGGTACCAGTAGCTGTAGTTGGACTCGCGTCCGGCCGCCGACGCCGCGTCCGCAATCTGGGTATTGAACATTCCGACGTAGTGGCCGAAGCCGACGTTGGCGATCCACTTCCCGTTCCCCTGCAGGTCGTAGGTCAGCCCGAGGCGCGGGCTGAGGGAGCCGGAATTGCCGACGAGCTTGCCGCCCTGGTCCTTCGTGCTGTTCTTGTCGTAGCGCAGGCCCAGGTTGAGCGACACGCGGCTGTTCATGCGCCAGACGTCATTGAGGAACCCCGAGTAGGTCCGAAGATCGTTGCCGACCGTGTCCTGGAAGACCGGCCGCCAGTCGATGTACGCGGCCGTGCTCGTGGAAGACCCGGGCGTCAGGATGGGGTAGATGTTGTAGCCGTCGATGATCGTGCCGGTCACCTGCACGCGGTAGCCGCTGGCCACCGAGTTCTGGTTGTTCATGCGCATCTCGTTGAAGTAGTCGAAACCGCCCACGACGTTGTGGGACCCCAGGCTCTTCGTCGAGAGGAAGTAGTTCACCTTGGCATACGCGTCGTCGTTGTTCTTCTTGTCGACGGCGTTCGGGCACACGGCACAGTAGGTCGCCGTGTTGAACCGGGCCGATGCCCGCGACCGGTCCCAGATCGGCGTGCCCTTGATCGAGATCCATGTACTGCGAGCCCGTGCCGGTGTTGCTGTACTTGCGAGTCGAGGTACTGGCCCTCGATGAACAGGTGGCTCGTCACGACCGCCTGGTAATTGGCGGCGAGCAACGACTCCTTGTTGGTGTTGTTGTACAGGCTGGCGGCGTCCATGACCGTGCCGAAACTGTTGTTCGTGAGGCCCAGGGACCGATTGAGATAGGAGGCCTTGAAGCTGTTCTTGGCGTTGAGGGCGTAGGTCGCCTTGGCCTCGGCCCGCTTGTCGTCGGCCTTGTAGGTGTAGTTGTACCCGGTGTAGGGCATCGTGTTGTCCGTCTGGTTGTTCTGCAGGCGGCCGGCCCCGAAGTACCACAGCTTGTCCTTGAACACCGGGCCGCCGATCGTCATCTCGTAGCCGGGTACCACCACGTCGACGTAGGAGTCCCCGGGGTAGGGGGTCAGCGCCCGCCACGCGTCGTTGGTGAACGTCGTCCGGAACGAGCCGCTGACGCTGTTGCCTCCCGATTTCGTGATCATGTTGACCACGCCTCCCTGGAACCGGCCGTACTCCGCCGAGATGTTGCCGCTCGAGACCTTCGTCTCCTGGATGGCGTCCTCGACGTAGAGCGGGCGGGCCTGCTGACGCAGGTTCTCGTTCACGTTCACGCCGTTCACGAGGTTGAGGTTGTCGTAGGACAGCGCGCCGGAGATCATGATGTTCCCGCCCGGGCCGTTGCCGACCGCGGCGGGGGCCAGGACCGTCGCGGCGTCGAGCGTCCGGCCCAGCGGGATCACTTCGACGGTTGATGCCTTGATCGTGTTCGCCACGGTCGTCGTCATCGCCGTCTCGGTGGACGCCGAGACCGTGACCGTCTCGGTGACCGCCGCGAGCGCGAGCGTGACGTTCAATGGCTGCCGGTCGGCCATCTTCAGGCTGATGGTCTGCTGGACGGTCGCAAAGCCCTGGAGTTCGAAGGTGACCGTGTACTCGCCGGCCGGCAGGAACGGCACGATGTAGTCGCCGTTGGCGGACGTGACGGCTTTGCGCATGCCCTGCAGCACCGGAGAAGCCGCCGTGACGGCGACGCCCGGCAGCGCCAGGCCTTCCGGGTCTGTGACATGCCCGGAGATGGTGCCCGTTGGATTGCCCTGCGCAAATACCGTGGTGGCCATCAGTACAAGGGACATGGCCCACCAGAACGATTGAGAGCTTCTCACGAATCCTCCTCTTCGGCGGGCGTCCACGCGTGCCCACGGCCGGTCGTGCCGAGGCATGCAAGCGCCATTCCGGCCGCCGGCGGCATCCAATTGGCGCGCCGGGCGCGTCGTGCGTCTGCAGATGCCGGAATATCGGCGGGAGAAACACCAACATCCCGGAAGCGACCCATTGGAGGACGGAGTCGTGCAGGTCGCCGCTTCGGCTGAGGTCCTCAGTAACCGAACAGCTGGTCGAAGTTGCCGCTGAAGATCCTCGCCTGCACGTCCGGGCCCGCGCCGATCGACTCGAGCGCGGCCTTCTGCCGGTCGTAGATCTCCCGGTTCCAGCCGCGCGGGAAGAACGACGAGTCGGTGCCGAACAGGATTCGGTTCGCACCGAGGGCCTCCAGCGCCCGCTCGAACACGCCGGGCAACGTGAGCCCCGCGCGCGCTATCCAGCTGTTGGAACTCGACGTGTCGAGATAGACGTTGGGGCACGCCGCGGCCAGGGCCAGCGCCTCGTCGAGATTGCCCGCGCCGAAGTGCGGAATGATCACGGGCACGGTCGGATATTTCTGCGCCGTGGCGATAAGGTGCGTCGGGACGCCGAGGCTCATGTCGAACGGGCTCGGCAGCCCCAGCTTGCCTCGCGCGCCCACGGATAGCTCTCCGCAGTGCACGAAGACCGCCGTGCCCGCATGCGCGGCTGCGACCGCGAAGATCCGCTCGACACGCGGGTCCTGCAATGCGTACCGCTGCATCGCGGGGAACAGGCACACGGTGCGCAGGCCCGCCTCGAGCGCGCGCTCGGTGTCGGCCACCGCCGAGTCCTGCGTGGGGTCGAGCATGAAGAACCCCACGAAGCGATCCGGATGACGCAGCAGCGCGGTCGCCACGGACCCCGCGTCGCCGGGAACGCTCGAAATGATCGACGATCGCGACACCCCGTGCCGATCGAGCTCCGCCACCCAGCGATCCGCCAGCGCCTCGGCCGACAGCGGATCGTCCCATCCAATCGTGGCGATCGCCTCGGCCGCCGACACGCCCTTTCTGCTTTGCGAGCGCGCCGAAGAAGCCGGGTGAGAAGAAGTGGAGATGGGCGTCGTTGATTTTCATAAGGACCTGAGGGCTTAGGGGCTTAGGGGCGTAGGGGCTTGGGGGTGTGCCGGGTGCTGCCTGATCTTCATGGTCCAGACCCAGAGCAGGACGACGCCGGTGACGATGAGGCCGATCGACAGGCCGTACCAGAGGCCGCGGACGCCCCAGCCGAGGACGAAACAGAGCGTGTAGCTGACAGGCAGGCCGATCAGCCAATGCGCGGCGAGGTTCACCACCATCGGCGTCCGCGTGTCGCCGATGCCGCGCAGCGTGCCCGTCGTCACGCCCTGGACCCCGTCGAAAAGTTGAAACACCGCCGCGATGTAGAGCAGCGACGTCCCGAGCGCCAGCACCGCCGGCTCCTTCGTGAAGAGACCGATGAGCGCGTGCGGGAA
Source organism: uncultured Acidobacteriota bacterium (assembly GCA_963839865.1). GTDB lineage: Bacteria > Acidobacteriota > Vicinamibacteria > Vicinamibacterales > UBA2999 > 12-FULL-67-14b. The sequence continues at coordinate 1,092,442 of CAWIWS010000021.1, read as the reverse complement.
GAGAAAGAACAGCACGCCCGACGCCGTCATGAACGCGGTGCCGAGGGCGATGGCCATCCACCCCGACGCCGCGGCCCGCCGGTGATCGCCCGCGCCCACCGCGTGCCCCACGCGCACCGCCGCCGCCGACGAGAGGCCAAGCGGCACCATGAACGCCACGCTCGCGAGATTCAGGGCGATCTGGTGGGACGCGCTCGAGATGGGATCGAGCGTGCCGGCCATCGCCGTCGCCAGGCCGAACACGCCGACTTCCGCCGTCACCTGCGTCGCGGCGGGGAAGCCGAGGTTCAGCAGCCGCCACAACTGCGCGCGGTCAATCCGCCGCGGCTCCTGCCAGAGCGCCGTCCCGCGGCCGCGGTCGTACCACCAGATTGCGGCCATCAGCATCACGACCATGTACACCCGCGAGAGCAGGGTGGCCCACGCCGAGCCCACCACGCCCATCGGCGAAAATCCGAGATGGCCGTAGACCAGCACCCAGTTCATTCCGGCGTTGATGGCGTTGGCCGAGATCAGCGCAACCATCACCGGCGTGACGATGTGCATGCCCTGGAGGTAGCGGCGGCACGCGGCGTACACGAGGAGGAAGGGCGTGCTCCACACGAGCACGGCGAAGTACTTCTGCAGCAGCGGCATCACGGCCGGGTGGAACCCGAGTGACGGAATGGCGGCGAGGAGCCCGAGGCAGACGAGCATCACCGGCACCGTCAGCAGGAGCGCCAGCGCGAGGCCGTGAAAGAGCCACCGGTGGCAGCCCGCGATGTCCTTGGCGCCGTAAGACTGCGAGACGAGCGTGTCGAGGCCGAGCAGCACGCCCATCCCGAAGATCGCGAGCGCCATGTGCAGCGCCGCCCCCACGCCCACCGCGGCGATCGCGCTCGGGCCCAGGCGGCCGACCATGATCGTGTCGACCACGCCCATGCCCATCCAGCCAAGCTCCGCCAGGACCACGGGGACCGCGAGGCGAAGGGTGGGCGTCAGTTCCTTCCGAAGGGAGGGGGACAAACCCCAAGCTTACGGTAGGATCGGCCCACGGAGCCACCCATGCGACACCTCTCAGCCGCCCTGTTCGGAGCGCTGCTCGTCGCGGGAGGCCCCCTGGTGATCGCCGCGCAGCCCAACGAGGGCTTTGCCACCGTCCTCTCCCGGGCCGAGCGCTACGTCCTCGACTACGAGCAGAAGTTCTCGCTGCTCGTCTCCGAGGAGCATTACGTCCAGGAGATCCAGCGGCCGCCCAACCCCGGCAGCAACCTGAGCCGCTCGAATCCCGGCGGCGGCATGGTGTCCCCGGGCGTGGTCAATCGCACCGAGCTGCGATCGGACTACATGCTCGTGCAGTTGGGTGACGGCGCCGGCTGGATGCCGTTCCGCGACGTCTTCGAGGTGAAGGGCAAGAAGGTCCGCGCCCGCGAGGACCGCCTCGTGAAGCTCTTCATGTCGGGTGACACCGAGCGCTTCGAAACCGGCGCGCGCATCATGGAACAGAGCACGCGGTACAACCTCGGGCCGGTCGCCCGCACGATCAACATCCCGACACTCGCGTTGATGTTCCTGCACCCGCGCGTCAACGAGCGGTTCGAGTTCACGGACGAGGGCGAGACGATGGTGGGGCCGCGGCTGGTGCGGCATGTCACTTACAAGGAAGTGGCGCGGCCCACGCTCATCAAGACGACGCGCGGGCGCGACCTTGCGCTCACCGGTCACGTCTGGTTCGACCAATCCACCGGCGCCGTCGTCAAGACCGACATGACCGCCGCCGACCCCATTGTCCGGGCGGCTGTCACGGTGACGTTCCGCCAGGACGAGGCGCTAAAAATCTGGGTGCCGGAGCGGATGGAGGAGTACTACAAGGCCAATCTCAGCGTGGATGAGATCGTCGCGACGGCCACGTACTCGAACGTCCGGCGGTTCCAGGTTTCATCCAATAAATAGATCGGGTCTATTTTTCCAAGAGGCGGAACCGAAAAATAGACCCGATCTCGTTTATTGAGGCAGCGGCGGCATCTTGTCCTTCGGGAGGCGCGGCAGCTTCTCGTCGCGCATCGCCAGGTGGTACACCGCCGAGGCGATCACCATGGCGCTGTCCTTGGCGTCATCCGGGATGATGCGCTCGTAGGTGTCGAGGTTGGTGTGCCACGTGTGCGTGTTGTATTCGATCGGATCCTGCTGGATGCCGATGCCCGGCAAGCCGGCCTCGTTGAATGACGTCGAGTCGGTGCCGCCGCGGCGCCGGCTCTGCGTGGCGTTGACGCCGAAGAAGCCGTTGTCCTCGAACGCCTTCGTCGCGTCGCGGAGGATGGCCGCCGCCTCGCCCGGCCCGAACACCGACATGCCTCGCGCGCGGCCGGTGCCCGAGTCGATGTTGAAGTAGCCGGCGAAGTTCGCGTGTTCCGGCTTGGGATTCTCCACCATGCCGAAGTGTTCCTTGACGTACGCCTGGGAGCCGAGCAGCCCTTGCTCCTCGCCGCTCCAGAGCGCGACGCGGATCGTGCGGCGCGGCTTCACGCCGAGCGCGTTCAGGATGCGAATTGCCTCGAGCATCGTCGCGCAGCCGATGGCGTTGTCGGTGGCGCCCGTCGCCGAGTGCCACGAGTCGATGTGGCCGCCGAGCATCACCACTTCCTGGGCCTTGTCGGTGCCGGGGATCTCCGCGATCACGTTGTAGACCGTCGAGCCCTCGGGATAGCTCCGATTGACGATGTTCAGCTCGAGTTCGACGGCGGCGCCGTCGGCCATCAGGCGCGACAGGCGGCCGTAGTCCTCGTTGCGCATCACCACGGTCGGGACGGCCTTCGTCACGTCGAACGTGCGGTTGTTGAACGCGCGGATCTGCCCGTGCTCGCGGCCCGCGTCGTTCACGCGGCCCACCGCGCCCGCGGACACGAGGAACTGATCGAACTGCTCGGCGACCTGGGCGGCCGGCACCACGTTCGGATTGGGCGGCGTGGGCGGACCGCCGCCACCGGGGAAGCCCGCGGCCGGCGGCGCGGCGGGGTCGTACTGCGCGCGGACGTCGTTGTCCTCGCGGCGCTTCTGCGGCGGCAGGATGGTCACGCGGACCTCGGCCGGCGCGCCCACCATCACAATCCGGCCCTTCACCTTCGCGCGGTTGTCGTCGAAGAACTTCGCGAGCGCCTCTTTCGTGGGCTGCGCGGGCACGACGAGCTGCACGGTCTGGGCGCTCACCGGCCCATTGGTGCCCGGCGTCCACGCGAGCGCTTCGGTCACGAGCGCGTCCTTCACCGGCGAGACCACGTGCACCGACAGCTTCTCGTTGACCCATCCGGGATGCCCGAACGACCAGGGCTCGAGGTGCGCGTTCTTCAGGCCCCACGCGGTGGTCTCCTTGACGACCCAGTCCTGCGCGGCCTTGAGGTTCGGCGACCCCGTCAGCCGAGGCCCGTACACATCCGTGAGGAAGTGCAGCGTCCGCATGATTTGCGAGTTGTCCGTCGCCTCGCGGCGGATCTTCCACTGGATATCCTTGTCGACCTTCTCCTGTGCGGCAGGCGCGGTCACGAACGCGGACACGATGACCAGGGCGAGGGCGAATGAGCGCATTTTCATGCCCGCCATTTTACTCCCGGCCCCCGACCCCGACTCCCGACTCCCGACTCCCGACTCCCGGCAAGCTACAATCGATCCGTCATGCAGACCGCCAAGCCCGCTGTCCTCAAACCCGGCATCACCCTCGATACCCTACCCACCCCGCGGCCCGCCGATCTCGCCGGTGCGGCGGCCAGTCGCCTCATCCGCGGCGAGGCGCTGATCTTCTGGGACCCGAACGCAGCCCGGGAAGAAGCTCGACGCCATCGACACCGACCAGATCACGCCCGCGGCCGACTGCGTGTCCGAGAGCCTCGACACGCTGGACGAGCGCTGGAAGGCCGGGTCGTTCCGCTACCTGATGCCCGACTTCCGCGCCCGCGTGCACGCGGGCGAGACCTTCGTCATCGCCGGCGACCGCTTCGCCATCGGCAGCTCGCGCGAGATGTCGCCCGCGGGCCTCAAGGCGATCGCCGAGGAGGTGGGCCTCGAGATGGTGATCGTCTGCGGCAACAACATGGGCGACATCTTCCGCCGCAACTCGTTCAACCTCGGCCTGCACGTCGTGCAGAGCCCCGAGGCGGTGGCCGACGCGCAGGACGGCGACGAGTTCACCTTCGATCCCGTGTCGCGCGCAGCTCGTCAACGTGACGCAGGGCAAGACGTACACGCCCGTGCCGCTCAGCGCGAAGGAAGACGAGATCCGCCAGAGCGGCGGCATCTTCGCGGTGGGCCGGCGCGAGTTCCGCTCGTCGGTCGAGCGCACGCCCGAGATCGTGTGGCCCGACGCCGAACGCGCGCGCGGACGATGTCCACCACCGAGCAGATCATCTGGGCGCACCGCGTGGACAAGGACGCCGACGTCGTGCCCGGCGCGACGCTGCGCGTCTACGCCGACCTGCTGCCGGCCTCCGACGGCACCGCGCCGTTCTCCATCCACACCTTCAACCAGATCACCGGCGGCAACGCCATCTACCCGCGCCAGGCCGCGGTCGCCAACGACCACTTCGTCTTCACCGGCAAGGAAGACGACGACAAGCAGACGGGCATCGGCCGCCAGTTCGCGAAGCTCCATCGGCATCGAGAAGCCGTACTACGCGACGCCCGGCGACGGCATCTTCCATTTCTACTTCCCCGAGCAGGGCCTCGTGCTGCCCGGGCAGTTCATCCCCGGCGCCGACTCGCACAGCCGCGCGTACGGCGCCTACGGCGCGGTCGGCATGGGCGTGGGCTCGACGACGCTCGGCTTCGGCTGGTCCACGGGCTACATCTACTTCACGATGGCGAAGCAGCGGCGCGTCACCTTCACCGGGCGCGCTGCAGCCCTGGGTCACCGGCAAGGACATCGTGCTCGAGCTGCTGCGGCGGTGGGGCGCGAAGCAGTCGCAGGGCATGTCGGTGGAGTTCGTCGATCGCGACAAGCAGCTGCCGATCGCGTTCCGCAACACCATCGCGAACATGATGGCGGAGGCCGAGGCGCTGAACGGCATCTTCGCGCCGGACGACATCACCTACGACGTGGTACGCGGCGAAGGGCATGACGACGCTGCCGTATCCGCGGTTCGGGCGCGGCGCCGGACGCGGTGTTCGACATCGACGAGGAGCTGGTGCTGAACGACGTGACGCCGATGATCGCCAAGCCGTTCAGCCCGGGCAACGCGTTCAACGCGGAGGACGTCGCGCGCGAGCGGCTCACCTTCGACAAGGCGATGATCGGCTCGTGCACCAACGGCAGCTACGACGACCTGCTCTCGGCGGCGCTGGTGCTCATCGCGGCCCGCGGGCAGGGACTCGACGAAGGTCGCAGCGCGAGCTCGTGGTGTTCCCGGGCTCCGGCGGCGTGAAGACGCTGATCGAGCGGCCCGATCCGCGCCTCGGCGGCGAGTCGATCGCCGACGTGTTCCGCGGCGTGGGCGGGCAGATCCGCGAATCGTGGTGCGGCCCCTGCTTCGGCCAGGGCCCCGACGCGCTCGTCGAAGGGCCAGCGCGCGATCACCACGTTCAATCGCAACTGGCAGAACCGCATGGGCCTGGGCGGCGAGGGCTACCTCGCGTCGCCCTCGGTGGTCGCGGCCTCGGCGCTGGCCGGCTACATGGCGCCGCCCACCGAGCTCGGCCTGACCTGGGATCCGGAGCGCTACGGCATCTAGGCGTCGGTCACGGGATCCCGATGGCGCCCCGGCGCCACCCGGGATTCCACCTCGAGAATGGGCCGGAAAACGGCCCGGCCCGCTGGCGTCGTCTTTGCACTTCTCGAGGGTGCATGACTCTGCCAATCGTCCGTCAAAGCATCAACGTAGCGGCTGTTCTGTGTCTGGGCGCCACCCTGCTGTCGGCGATCCCCGCGGCCGCGCAAGACCGAAACCGGATCCTCGACTTCGCCGAGAAGAAAGAGGCCGCGGGTCCGCACCAGCTCCTCGTGCTGAAGGATGGCAAGACGGTGAAGGGGCAACTCGTCAACATCGAGGGTGGCGCAGGTTCGCAGAAGGAGAACGAGCCGCGGATCGTGTCTTTCAGGGACTCCGACGGCCGCGTCGGCCAGTTCCGCATGGGCGACTTGCTGAGGATCTACCTGGTCGACTGGTAGCCACCCGCCGTTCCTTGTGATTGTGAGGCTTGTCATGACAGGGACTTATCGCGTCCGCCGGGCGCTTCCGCTGCTCGTGGCGATGCTCGTGGGCGTCGCCGTGCTGATACCGTCACCCGCGCGTGCGCAGGATCGCAACCGCGTCTATCTCGATACGGCCGACGACGAGCCGGCGATGATAGGCGAGTTCGAGGACCTGAACCGGGGCATCGTCTACATCCGCGTGTCGCTGCACGATCAGCGCCGCGTGCCCATCGAACGAGTCGCGTTCATCAACTTCGAGGGCAAGGCCGCATATTCTCGCGACGAACTCGCGTTGGCGATGGGGCCGCACCACCTGCTGATCCTCAAGGACGGCACGCCCGTGAAGGGGAGGCTGGTCAACATCGAGGGCGGCGCCGGCTCGCAGCGTGAGGACCAGCCGCGCATCGTGTCGTTCCGCGATGAGGATGGCCGCGTGGGCCAGTTCCGAATGGCGGACCTCGCCCGCTTGTACTTGACCGATCCGCCCGTGCGTCAGCAGGCGCCGCCGACGCCGAAGACCGACACCACCGTCACCGCGCCGGTGCAGATTCCCGACGCGGTTCAGGTGCATGCGAACGTGAGGTGGGTCTCCACGGGCATCGTCGTGCGGAAGGGCCAGCAGGTGTTGTTCCGCTCGAGCGGACAGGTCCAGCTATCCGGCAACGCGGACGACCTGGCCACGCCTGGCGGCTCGGCGCTCGGGCGGCTTTCGGCGGGCGGACCGCTGCCCGGCGCGTCGGCCGGCGCGCTGGTGGGACGCATCGGCTCCGGAGCGGCATTCGGCATCGGGGACCAGTCGGGCCCGTTGGGAATGCCGGCCGACGGCGAGCTCTTCCTGGCGGTCAACGACGACACGCCGCAGGACAACCGCGGGGCGTACCAGGTAGTCGTGACGCTGCGGTAACCGCGGCGGCGCGCTAGAAGTTCACCAGCGCGTGCAGGGCAATCTTTCGCTGCGCGGGCAGCTGGAACGCGAACCCGTCGAACGTCTGCCCGTCGTAGTCGAGCATCATGGACGAGGAGACGGTGCCCTTGTGCGGGAACCAGTAGGCGAGGCCCACGATCGTGCGCTGGCGGACCTGGCCGGCGGCGTTGGTGTTCGGCGTGAGGTGGTCGAAGCGCAGCAGGCCCTCGAGGCCCATGGACGACTTGGGCGTGGCCCAGAGTGAGTAGCCGCGCCCGGGCACGCTGGCCACGGAAGCCAGGGTCTGATCGTGCGTGTCGAGGAACTCGGCGCCGGCGTTGACGTAGCGGTGTTCGAACGTGGCGTTGGCGATGAAACGCTGCCGCTCGTCGTTCTTCACGTAGTGGTCGGTGTCGTAGAAGAGCGACGCGCGGAGCCCGCGCAGGAGCGGGGCGCCCTTGGCGAAGGGCCGGACCGTGCCGCGCATCATGAGCGCCTTCTGGTTGTTGACCTCGGCCTTGTTGTAATTCTCGCCGTTGTAGTAACCCACGTGGAACTCGCCGTAGTTCGACGGCAGGCTGTAATGGAACGACGCGCCCGCGTCGGCTGAGGCGAAGTACCCCTCACGCTCCGCGAACATCGTCCCCTGGAAGCGATAGCGGTAGATGCCCTCGGCGTAGTCGAGCCATGGGGTCTGCTGGATGCCGAGCCGCACCCACGTGCCCGTGCCCATCCACTCGTCGAGGTTCACCTGCGCGAACGTGTACTTCACGCGGAACTCGAGGCTGCCGCTGAGCGAGCTGCCGGCGCCGGTCTCTCGAGCGATGTCGGGCGTGACGCGGAACGCCACGAGGTGCGAGATGTTGCCCGTGATGTTGATGTACGCGCGCGTGAGGTTGAACGCGCTCGGGTTGAAGGCGTTGCCGTCGGCATCCGTCGCCTTCGGGCTCTCGGTATAGGTGTAATCGGTGAAGATCGTCGTCCCCGACCTTGATCGACGGCGTGTCATCGGGAGCCGGAGTGGCGGCAGGCGCGGGCGCCGGGGCCTGGGCCCGCGCGCCGACCGGAACGAGAGACAAGAGGACGAGACACCACGCCAAACGCACCACGAAACCTCCTTGCCGCGCGAGGGCGTCGCGCGAGACGGACCAGCGTAGCCGCGCAAAATGTCACACGGAATTCACACGTGTTACGTCCCTGTAAATTCCACCGGCCCCCGAGGAGCAATGGGGACGATAGAATACGGCCCATCATGGAAAACACCGTCGTCGTGATTACGGGGGCCAGCAGCGGCATCGGCGCCGCGGCGGCCGAGCGGCTCGCCACGGCCGGCGCCTCAGTGGCGCTCGTCGCGCGCCGGGCGGACGCCCTCGAGGCGGTGCGGCAACGCTGCGGCGAGCGCGCCGTGGCCATCGTGGCCGACGTCACCAGGCGCGAGGACGTGCGCCGTGCCGTCGCCGAGGCGATCGCGCGCTTCGGCCACATCGACGTCTGGGTGAACAACGCGGGCCGGGGCATCACGCGGCCGCCGTCCGAGCTGACCGACGAGGACGTCGACGACATGATGCGCGTCAACGTGAAGTCCGCGCTCTACGGGATGCAGGAGGTGCTGCCGCACTTCAAGACTCGCGGCCGCGGCCAGGTCATCAACGTGTCGTCGATGCTCGGTCGCATGCCACTCGCGGTGATCCGCTCGGCCTACAGCGGCGCGAAGCATTTCCTGAATGCGCTGACGGCGAACTTCCGTGACGAGGTGAAGGCCACGCACCCCGACATCCAGTTCACGCTGGTCTCGCCGGGCGTCGTGCGGACGGAGTTCGGCAACAACGCGCGGCACGGCGGCCCCGACTCGCGCAGCTTCCCCGAGTCGCAAAGTGCCGAGGACATCGCCGAGGTAATCGCCGGCGCGATCCGGTCGCGCAGGCCGGACGTGTATACCCGCCCTGGCTCGCGGCAGCGCGTGCTCGACTACCTCGGTGCTCTCGGCGAAGACCCGGCATAGCGGGCCGGGCCGCCCCGCGCGTCCGGCGTCGCCCCCGGGGTAAGCTATCGGGCGTGCGCCTCCCATTCGCCGTGTGCGCGTGCGTCCTCTCGGCCTCGCTCGTGAGCGGGGCCCAACCGTCGGCCCTCCAGCGCCTCCTCGATGCCGACGCCGCGGGTTTTTCCGGCCGTGCCGGCATCTGGGTCAAGCACCTCGGCACCGGTGAAGAGGCGGGTGTCCGCGCGGACGAGGGGTTCAACAGCGCGAGCGTCATCAAGCTGCCCGTGCTGGTCATGGCCTTCCAGATGGCCGACCGTGGCCAGCTAAATCTCGATGAGCGCGTGACCATCCGCGATGAGCAGAAGCGCGGAGGCTCCGGCGTGCTGCGCTACTTCGACGCCGGCCTCCAGCCGACGTGGCGCGACGTGCTCATGCAGATGGTGATCACCAGCGACAACACGGCCACCGACCTGGCCATCGGCCGGGTGGGCGGCGTGGACCGGGTCAATGCCTGGGTGAAGGATGCCGGTTACGCCGGCGGCCTGCGGCTCGTGCAGACCACCAGCGACCTCTTCGCGAAGTACGCGGCGTTGCCCGAGAACGCCGACCGCAACGGCAAGACGAACGGCGATCGGGAGTACTGGCTCGGCGAGATCACCCCGCGCGCGACCGGCCGGCTGATCGAATCGATCGAGAAGAAGACGATTGCGTCGGCGGCGGGCTGCGAGGCCATGCTTCGCATGATGCGCGCGCAGCAGGCCGGACAGCGGCGGCTGAATCACTTCATCACGGTGCCCGTCGCCCACAAGACCGGCGACTTCTCGCCGGTGCTCGCGAACGACGTGGGCGTGATCTACACGCGCTCCGGCCCGGTGGCCGTGGCGTTTCTCGGCAATGCCATTCGCGGCAACTACGGCGAAGCGGAAGATCAGATCGGCCGCTTCGCGCAGCATCTCGTGGAGTATTTCGACAAATGATGGCGATGCAGACGGGAGCCGGGAGTCGGGAGTCGGGAGTCGGCATGCGCACGGCGTTGGCCCTGTGTCTCGCGCTCTCCGTGGCGTCCTTGGCCGCGGCGCAGGAGCCGGAGCTCTGGCCCGGCGCGAAGTACGACCCGGCCATCCCCACGCTGAAGCAGGTGCTCGGCCACGATCCCGGCACGGCGATCACGCCGCCTGACCAGGTGGCGGTGTACCTGCAGGCGCTTCAGAAGGCCGCGCCCACGCGCACGCGCCTCTTCGAGTACGCGCGCACGTGGGAAGGCCGGCCGCTCTGGCTGTTCGTGATCGGCAACGCCGACCGCATCGCGCGGCTCGAGCAGGTGAAGGCCGACATGCGCCGCCTCGGGGATCCCCGCGACCACGCCCGCCGCCGACGCGGAACGCCTCGTGAAGGAACTGCCCGTGATCGTGTGGCTGGCCCACGGCGTGCACGGCAACGAGATCTCCTCGTCCGAGGCCGCGATGATGGAGGCGTATCACCTGCTGGCGGCGCAGGGCGACGAAGGCGTCAACACCGTGCTGCGCGACGCGCTGGTGCTGATCGACCCGATGCAGAACCCGGACGGGCGCGCGCGTTTCGTCTTCCAGAACCTGCAGGGCCAGGCGGCCGCGCCGGACCCCGTGCCCTACAGCGCCGAGCACGACGAGCCGTGGCCCGGCGGCCGCTCCAATCACTACCTCTTCGACATGAACCGCGACTGGTTCGCGCAGTCGCAGCCCGAGAGCCGCGGGCGCATCGCGATCGGCCTCGACTACCAGCCGCAGGTGACCGTCGATCTCCACGAGCAGGGCGGCGACAACGCGTACTACTTCGCGCCGCCCGCCGAGGCCATCAACCCGCACGTCACGAAGAGCCAGATCGCCTCGTGGGACCTCTTCGGCAAGGCCAACGGGGCCCGGTTCGACGAGCGCGGCTGGGCGTACTACGTGCGCGAGGTCTACGACGCGTTCTATCCGGGCTACGGCGACTCGTGGCCGACGTTCCAGGGCTCGATCGGCATGACGTACGAGCAGGCCTCGGCCCGCGGCCTCACGTTCGCGCGCCGCGACGGCCTCACCCTCACCTATCGCGACGGGATGATGCACCACTTCAACGCGGCCATCACCACGGCGATCACGGCCGCCCGCAACCGCGAGAAGCTGCTGCGCGACTACCTCGAGTATCGCCGCAGCGCCGTGGCCGACGGCGAGAAGGCGCCCGTGCGCGAGTACCTGCTGGTGCCCGGCCAGGATCCCTCGCGCGCCGACGGCGCTCGCTCGCAACCTCGCGTCGCAGGGCATCGAGGTGCGCCGCGCCGACGAGCCCGTCAAGCTCGCCGCCCGCACCCTCCCCGCCGGCACCTACATCGTCTCCAACGCGCAGCCGACCGCGCGCATGGCGCGGAACCTGCTCGACCCGCAGGACCGAGCAATCGGCCGAGTTCATCAAGAAGCAGGAAGAGCGGCGCAAGATGCGGCTCAACGATCGAGATCTACGACATCACGGCGTGGAGCCTGCCGATGTTGTACGACGTCGAGATGGTCACGAGCCCGTCGCCCGTCACCGCGAAGGCGACGCCGCTGCCGGTGGGCTATGCCGCCGACGGCGTGTCGAAGGCGGCGGCCGCCGCGCCGGCGCGCGCGGTGGCCCCGGGCAAGGTCGGCTACCTGATGCCCTGGGGATCCGCCGCCGCCGCGCTCTCGGCCGACGCGATGCGCCAGGGCTTGCGGATCCGCAGCGTGGGCGGTGCCCTTCACGCAGAACGGCCGCAAGTACCCGATTGGCACCGCGCTCTTCCGCAACGCCGAGAATCCCGCGGACCTCAACGCGAGGCTGACTGCGCTCGCGACGAAGCATGGCGCCGAGATCGTGCCGATCGATTCCACCTGGGTCGACGAGGGCACGTCGCTCGGCAGCAACGACGTGGCCGCGCTCAAGGCGCCGAGGGTGCTGCTCGTGTGGGACACGCCGACGCAGACGCTGTCGGCCGGCTGGGCGCGCTACGTGCTCGAGCGCCGCTTCGGCCAGGCCGTCACCGCCGTCCGCACCAGTTCGCTCGGCCGCGCCACCCTCGCGGATTTCGACGTGATCGTCATGCCCTCGGGCAACTTCGCCGGCGCGATCGGCGATCCGATCGTCAGCCGCATCAAGGACTGGCTGCGCGCGGGCGGGACGCTCGTCACGATCGCCGAGGCCACGCGGTGGGCGAGCGGCGCGAGCGTCGGCCTGCTCGACACGACGGCGCTCCTCAAGGATGGCCGGCCGGATATAGCACCGGCCGGTTCACGGGTTCAACGGGTCACGGGTGCAACGGGTTCATCGGGTTCGACAGGTTCAACAGGGTCAACCGGGGCGAACGGCGCGAAGCCGGGCGAGCCCTTCAACTACGACAAGGCCATCGAGCCCGATCGCGAGCGGCCCGAACCGCAGCCCGGCGCGATCCTGCGCGTGACGCTCGACACCAACCACTGGCTCACCGCCGGCCACGACGGTGAAACCGCGACCATCATCGAAGGGTCGCGCGTCTTCGCGCCCATCAAGCTGGACAAGGGGCGCAACGTCGGCATCTACGGGACCAAGGACAAGCTGATCGCCTCCGGCCTCATCTGGCCCGAAGGCCAGGACGTGCTGGTGCAGAAGGCCTTCCTGATCGAGCAGCCCTTCGGCCAGGGCCACGTCATCGGCTTCGCCGAGGACCCGAACTACCGCGCGTTCACCGAATCGACGATGCTGCTGTTCATCAACGCGGTGTTGCTGGGGCCGGGATACTGATCGACGGACAGGCCACGGAGACACGGAGACACGGAGAAAACAATCTTATGAAGATCGATGACGCGCCCGCTGCGTTTTGCATTAGCCCTGATTGCTCTGTGCTCTCTGTGTCCCTGTGGCGTTGTTCGAAAACGTCGCAGCGCAGGCGCAGTACTACCCGCCCGCCGGGGCGTGGGCGAAGAAGACGCCTGCGGAACTGGGGATGGATGCCGCGAAGCTCCAGGAGGCCGTCGACTTCGCGCAGTCGCACGAGACGAAGCGCGAGATGGACTTCTCGGACCAGGAGCGCATCTTCGGCACGCTCCTCGGCTCGGTGCCCAACATCCGCGCCCACACCAACGGCGTCGTCATCTACAAGGGCTACGTCGTCGCGGAGTTCGGCGACCCGACCTGGGCCGATCCGACCTACTCCGTCGCGAAGAGCATGCTCTCCACGGTCGCGGCCATTGCCGTGCGTGACGGGCTGCTCAAGGACCTCGATGAGCCCGTCGGCGCCACCATCAAGGACGGCGGCTACGACTCGCCGCGCAACGCGCAAATCACCTGGAAGATGCACCTGCACCAGGAGAGCGAGTGGGAAGGCAACATGTGGGGCAAGCAGGACGACTTCATCGGCCACGACGCATTCGGCGAGGGCGAGATGAAGCCGCGCGAGCAGAAGAAGCCCGGCACCTACTACGAGTACAACGACGTGCGCATCAACCGCTTCGCGCTGTCGCTGCTCCGCACGTTCAAGAAGCCGGTGCCCGACGTGTTCCGCGAGCAGGTCATGGACGTGATTGGCGCGTCGAACACGTGGCGCTGGATCCCGTATCACAACAGCTTCGTGACGATCGACGGCAGGAAGATGGCGTCGGTGAGCGGCGGCACGCGCTGGGGCGGCGGCGTGTGGATCAACGCCCTGGACATGGCCCGCTTCGGCTACCTGTGGCTGCGCGGCGGACGCTGGGGCGACAAGCAGGTGCTCCCGCCCGCCTACGTGAAGGCCGCGGTGACGCCGAGCGAGGTGGCGAACTCACCCGACTACGGTTACCTGTGGTGGCTCAACACCCGGCAGAAGAACTACCCGGGCCTGCCCGCCACCGCTTTCGGCGCGCGCGGCGCCGGCAGCAACACCATCACCATCCTGCCGGACCAGGACCTGGTCGTCGTCTGGCGCTGGCACGCGGGCAACGAGGCGGAGTTCGTGAAGCGGGTGGTGGCGGCCATCCGCTAGGCGCGTGAGAAAACGCCGGCGCATGGCAGTCCTATAAGTAGCGGCCCGCCCCCCAGGCATCCGGCCGCGCTGACATGGACACGCCGGAACTGGATGTGGCGCTGAAGCTGTTGCTGGTGCTCGTCGCCAGCGGCACCTTCATCATCGTCGGCGTCGCCGCCGCGCATTTCTTCCGCCGGCCCGTGACGGGCGCCGGATGGCGCATGCGCCTGCACGAGGGCACCGCGATCGTCTTTGCCCTCGCCCACGTGGCCACGCTGGCGGTGTCTCCCACGCTCGGCCGGGTCCCGATGCTCGTGGCTCTGGCGTGCTACGGCGCGGGGTTGGGCCTGTTCGTGTGGGCCCAGGAGACCGTCAAGCACGCCCCGCCCCTCCTGGCGTTCTCCGACATGGCCCCCGAGCACCTCGTCGAGTGCGGCCCCTACCGGCTCGTGCGCCACCCGTTCTACCTGGCGGCCATGCTCGTCTGGGTCGCCGGGGTGATCGCCACCGCCAGCCTCTGGCTGCTGGCATCGGCTTTCTGGATGGCGGCGGCTTCCGCCGTCGCGGCCTACGAGGAGGAACAGCGCTATGAGGCCTCGCCCTTCGCCGATCGGTACCGGCGCTACCGCGCGCGGACGGGCATGTTCGTGCCGAGGGCCAGGACCGACTAGGCCACGCTGCGGGAGTTCACTCGGCAACTGCCACGAAGTCGTCGAGCGTGGCGCCCTGCACTTCCAGGGCCCGGCGAAGCCGGCCGAGGACCTCGCCAAATCGTCGATAGAGCCGCTTCTGATCGGCGCCGATCTGGCGTGAGATCCACGACACCTGTCGGCCTTCGAAATAGCGCATTTCCACCAGTCGGCGATCCTCGATCGGCAGCATACGCATGGCATCGGCCAGGGCGCGCTGAAGGCGGTCCTGGCAATTCTCAACCGTGCGATGGGGGCAGGCGGCGGGTTCCTGGCCGTTTTCCACGAGCACTTCGAGGCTGACGAATCGGCGACGCGGGCGCCTCCCGGACTGCAGGCGCTCGGCCGCCTCCACCAGTTCGCTCCGGGGGAACCGCGGCGCCAGGGCTTCGAAGGCCTGGTCCAGCGTCAGTTCGTCCCGATCGAGCGCGCGTTCGAGCGCCACCGCGGCAGGGCCGGCCTCGCGTGTCCGGGCCGAGGGGCGCCACTTGCCGTCACGGGCCGTCCACTCGTCAAGGACCAGGTTCTTGGCGGTGAGGTAGAGATACGCCGGCATGCCCGCGTCCGATCGCAGGTTGTTCAGCGCGCGGGCATCCTGGTCCAGTAGCCGCACCCACAGCTTGGACTCCAGTTCCTGCCGCTCATCATCCGTGAGGCGCATCCGGCGGGCCACCGCCGACGCTGCGCGGGCAACCAGCCGATCGAGGGACTCCGCATTTTGCTTCATACCCTCCCTAACGACGGCCAGGGAAAAACCGAACAGGGCCCGAATCGGCCTCGGAAACGGGGCTATCATGTCCGTCCAAATGCATGGGTCGGACGAGTCGGCGGCCTCGTCGGTGGAACTTCTCGTCCTGGCCAAGCAGGGGGACGATGAGGCGCTGAATCGGCTGTTGGCTCGATACCTGCCGAGGCTGAGGCGTTGGGCGAGCGGCCGGCTGCCGACCTGGGCACGTGATGCAACCGACACCGAGGACCTGGTTCAAGACACCCTGGTGAAAGCGGTGGCGCGTCTCGAGGATTTTTCGCCGCGACACGACGGGGCTTTGCAGGCCTACCTTCGAGAGGCGGTGCGCAACCGCATCCGAGACGAGATTCGCCGGCGGAGCCGGATGCCTGAGGCCGCGGTGCTCGATTCCGGGATTGCCGGCGGGGGACCGTCGCCGTTGGAACACACCATCGGCATCGAGGCCCTCAATCGGTATGACGCTGCGCTGGCCCGGCTGAGCGCTGATCGAGCGTGAAGCCGTGATCGCGAGAATCGAGATGGGCTGCTCCTACGCGGAGATTGCCGAGGCCATCGGCAAGGCGTCTCCGGATGCCGCCCGGATGACGGTGAGTCGTGCCCTGGTGCGCCTGGCGCAGTTGATGAGCGATGAGACAACAGCCACTCCTTGATACGGCGCAGCGCGTATCGGATGGCGAGGACGTCGATTGGCGTGCCGTCGGCACCGGGGTGTCGGATCCCACCGACCGCGAACTGATCCGGCAACTCGAGGTCATCTCGCGCATCGCCGCCACCCATCGCAGCCTGCAGGCCGCCGTGGTCGGGGCCGCGGAGCCTTCGCTCGAGACGACGGCCACCGCCGTACGAACGCGTTGGGGCCACCTGGAACTGATCGAATTGGTGGGGTCGGGCTCTTTTGGATCGGTGTACCGCGCCTTCGATACCAGCCTCCATCGCGAAGTCGCGCTGAAGTTGTATCGAGCCGACATCGCCGCGGCCAGCGTCATCGACGAAGGACGCAAGCTGGCCAAGGTGCGGCACCCGAACATCGTGACCGTCTACGGTGCCGATGTTCACGGCGATCGGCCCGGCATGTGGATGGAGTTCGTCCACGGCCGACGCCTCGACGAGTGGGGCCGCCTTCACGGCCAGCTGGGCCACGGGGAGGCCGCGTTCGTGGGGACCGAACTCCTTCGCGCGCTCGCCGCGATTCATGCGGCGGGCCTGGTTCACCGGGACATCAAGGCACAGAACGTGGTCCGTGAGTCGGGCGGCCGCATTGTCCTCATGGACTTCGGGGCGAGCCATCGCGTTCAGGGCAGTCTCCCCGACTCTCCGACAGGCACCGCCGGGACGCCACTCTACATGGCGCCGGAGATCTTCGCGGGCGCCGCCGCCACGGCGCGCACCGATCTGTACAGCGTGGCCGTCCTCCTCTTCTACCTGATGACGGGCCGATTCCCGATCGAGGGACGAGGCCTCTCGGAGGTACGCGCCAATTGCCTGGCGGGCCGAATCCACCGGCTGCTCGACCTTCGGCCCGATACGCCCCGTTGGTTTGCCGAGGCGATCAACCGCGCGCTTGCCACCGATCCCGTGGCGCGGTTTGCGTCGGCCGGGGAGTTCGAGGCCGCGCTCGCCGGGGAACCGATCGTCCCCACGCGGCCGGCTCCGGCGGCGGCGACCGGCGCCGTGGGACGTCAGCGGCCGTGGGCGATGGGCGTGGCCGCGATCGCGCTATTGGTCGTGGTGGGGCTGGCCATCGGGCCGCTGATCCGATCCCAGCCGGCGAGCGACGCCACCACGGCGATCGCGGTGCTGCCGATTGTCAACGGGACACACAACCCCGAATACGACTATCTCTCGACGGGCATGACCGAGTTGCTCATCGCCAACCTCGCGCGCATCCGGATACTGCGGGTGCCGTCGTTCGACGCCGTGCGCGCGCTGCCGCCGGGCCTGCGGTCGGACGCCGACACCGCGTCGAGGCTCGGCGTCCGGCTGCTGCTGGCCGGATCGCTGGACGAGGTGAACGGGCAATTTCGCGTCGTCGTGCGGCTCACCGAACCGTCCTCGGGAAGGACGGTCTGGGGCGACGAGATTACGCGAGATCGGTCGGGCATCCTGGCGGCGCAGACCGAGATCGCCCGGCTCCTGGCGACGCGGCTGACACTCGACCTGAACCAGGACGAGCAGCGGGCGCTTGCCGACCGCACCGTGGTTCCCGAGGCGCAGGACGCGTATGCGCGCGGCCTGGTCGAATCGACCCTCACCTTCGACGACAAGCGCGCGGCCGCGGCCACGTCGCTGTTCCGGCAGGCCATCGAGTTGGACCCTGGATTTGCCGAGGCGTGGGCCGAGCTGGCGATGATGGAGCACCGGCTCGCCGATTTGTCGCCGGAGGTCGAGCGGGCCGATCGCATCAACCAGGCGCGCGACCTGGCGCTCAAGTCACTCAGCCTGGACCCGACGCTGCCGTCTGGCCTGACCGCGCTTGCCACCGTGCAGTTCTATTTCGACTGGGACTTCCCGGGGGCGGAGCGCACGTTCCGCGAGGCGCTCGAGTCCAGTCCCAGCTACGGCCCGGCGCGGCAGCGGCTCGCGATGTTGCTGGCGGCGCAGGGCCGCCTGACGGAAGCCATCGCCATGGGCCTCGACGCCCGGGCGCGCGAGCCTGTCGTGCCGATTCGCTCGACGTCGGTGGGCACCCTCTACTATTACGCGCGCGACTTTGCCCGCGCGGAAGCCGAGATGAAGCGCGCTCTCGCGGTGTCGCCGAACTACGCCGTCGCGCACCTCGGGCTCGGCCGCATCTATTCCGCCGTGAACCAGCCCGACGCTGCAATCCGCGAGATCGAGTTGGCCCTGGCCCAGAGCCGCAACATCAACTGGGTTGCGGAACTGGCGCGCACCTACGCGCAGGCCGGGCGCCGCGAAGACGCCCAGCGGGTGCTGGTGGAAGTCGATCGCCGCCAGCGAGCGGGCGAGGATCCCGGTGCCGACACGCTGGGGTATATTGCCGCCGCGGAAGGTCGCGTCGGCGATGCGCTGCAGATCCTGAACGCGGCCGTCGACCGGCACCTCACGAATGTGTTGTGGATTCGCGTCGATCCTCGCGTGGATCCGCTCCGAGCCGACCCGCGGTTCGAAGACCTTTTGCGTCGAGCGGGTCTCGACGCCCGATGAACGGAGACGGCATGCCAACGACGGTGATCGAAGTCGACAACAAACAGCTTGCGGACCAGATCCAGTACCGGCTCGACCGGCTCGAAAGGGCCCGGGCCGAGCTGCAGGCCAACGAAGCCAGGCTCTCGACCGCGGGCAATGACCCGGGCTCGAATACCCCGCAGCAGCTGGATCAGGCCATCGAGAACCTCCGCAAGGCCCTCGGCGCGGTCAACAACCTGTGCGGGTGGCAAGGCATGTTCTGCAAGTTCGTCATCGAGAAGTGAGCGAGCCCCCCGCGACCAATACGGGCGAACGCGTCAGGCGTTCGCCCACCCTCTCGTTGCGCTGGACCGAATCGGGATTGGTCGCCTTCAACTGGATGACCCGGCGGCAGGTGTCCCTGCCGCCGGCGTTCTTTCCCGTGCTCGACGCGCTGTCCGATTGGCGATCCATCGACGAGGTCACCGCCGTCTGCGCGACGTTTGGCGCGGCGCCGCTCGCCGGAGAACTGCTCGACCTGTTGACCGCCGCGTCGGTGGTGCAGCGGGAGGGCACGCCGGCGCGAGACCTCTCGGCGTGGGCGCCGTGGCAGCCGGAGGCCGCCGCGTTTCATTTCGCCACGAAGGATGGCGAGTATCCCGACGACCTGCTGGCCTACGATGCCGAACTCCGGGTGAAGGCCGTCGTCGATCCGCCGCCGGCGCCGTGCAAGAAGATGCCGGGACCGCGGGTGGCACTGCCGCCCGCCACGGCGGCGCCGATGGACGAGGTGCTTGGGCGGCGACGGACGTGGCGCAACTTCGGCCCGGGCGCCGTGCCGCTGGCCGCGCTCTCGCGACTGCTGTTCCAGACCTTCGGCGTGCAGGCGTGGGGCCACGTCGAAGGGCAGGGCCGCGTCGCGCTCAAAACCTCGCCGTCCGGCGGCGCCCGTCATTCGATTGAAGCCTACGTGTGCGCGCTCGATGTCGAGGGACTCGACGCGGGGGCCTACCACTACGATGCGGAAGATCACGCGCTCGTCACCCTGGGCGCGCCGGTCGGCAAGGCGGACGTCGTGCGCTGGCTCGCCGGACAGAAGTTCTACGAAGGCGCCTCGGCGATCGTCGTCATGTGTCCGGTGTTCCCGAGAGCGATGTGGCGCTACCCCTTCAGCCGCGCGTACCGCGCCGTGCTGATCGAGGCCGGCCACCTGGGACAGACCTTCTGCCTGCTGGCGACCGAGATGGGGTTGGCCCCGTTCTGCACCATGGCGATGCGCGAACAGGAGATCGAGCGCGTGCTGGGACTCGATGGTGTCGCCGAATGCCCTGTCTACGTCGTGGGTGTCGGCGTGCGGGCGGACAGGTTCCAGAACCAGCCGGGACATGTAAGCAACGGGAGCACTGATGGCGATCAGGGTTGAACTGCGGTTGTTCTCCGGCCTCCGGGACCCGGCGTGGATGCTCGACGACGACCGCGTCACGCAGCTGACCGCGCAGTTCAAAGACTTGCTGGCCGCGCAGATGGTGCCGGCGTTCGTTGCGCCGCTCGCGCGACCGTCGAGTGGCTATCGCGGGTTCGTCGTCCAGGGAAGGGGGAACCTCGAGGATCAGCGGTTCCGAGTGTTCGGGGGCCGCGTGTCCAATACTCAGGCCGAGTTCGTGGACAACGACCGGCGGATCGAAGCCTGGCTCTTCCGATCGGCGCCGGACCGCGTCCGCGACGCCCTCCAGTTGTCGTTCGACCAACTGGTCGAACCGGCTCCGCCCGACAAGGTGATCGCGGGGTTCGAGGACGTCGGCGCCGCGGTTCACGGCCCTTGCACCGGTGCACCTCCGTTCCCATTCCCTCCCGGCGATTGGGCCACCTACCAGGCGGAGAACAACTGCTACAACTACGCCAACAACGTCGTCTTCACGAGGGGGTGCGCGATGCCCGGCCAGTTGTCGTCATGGTCCGACGCCGCCGAGATGCGGCGCGCCGCCACGGCCGATCGCCTGGTGTTTTGCGGCAAGGCGCTGCCGTCGGCGTGCGACGGTCCGCCGGGCGCTCACCTGATGGCGATCTGCCTCCGGGCGAGAGTCGGGGACTTCCAGGACTTCCACTGCCTCCGGCTCGATGCCTCCGGCCAGTGGTCGCACAAGGACGGCAAGGATCCGGTCAGCGACACGGACGGCGACGGCCAACCGATCGTCGATCTGCGGCGGGCGCGATTCGGCCAGGCCATGCAACTCGTGGGGCTCTTCTGGTCGCCACTCAACCGGCGCATCTGGCCGGCCTGAGGTCCGCCGCGACCGCGCTAGACTGGAACCGTCGTGCAGTTGCCCAACACCCTGATCCACTGGATTCTCGCGGCCTCGTCGGCCGCGGCGGTGATCTTCTTTGCCGCCGGGTTGAGCAACTACTTCGACACGCCACGCGTGCGTCCCGCGTGGGTCAAAATCATCCACGAGACGACGCGGTGGCTGTCGCTTCTGTACCTGGCGATGGTGGTGTTCACGCCGCCGCGCTCGGACGCACGGGCCATGGCCGGCATCGTGATGTACACCGTCGCCATCGCGATCTTCCTGTCGTCCATCGAGGCGGCGCGGCGGACCCGGCTGCAGCGGTCCTTTATCGACGAGCCGCTGCCCGACCGCCTGATCGTGGACGGTCCGTTCCGCTGGGTGCGCCATCCTTTCTACCTTGGCTACACCCTCGGCGCGCTCGCGGGTCCGATCGCGTGCGGCGGGCCGACGCTCTGGGCGCTGGCCGCGGCGATGATCGGCCTCACCGTGGCCGCCGCGTTCCGCGAGGAGCGCGCGTGGCTCGCCAGTTCGAAGGCCGCCGCGTACCGGCAGTATCGCCGCCGGACCGGCATGTTCCTTCCCTTCATCGGACGAGGCTGACATGCCGGCACAAGCACCGAACACGATCTTCGAATGGGCGTTGGTCGTGGCCGGCGGATCCACGTTCATCGTGTTCGCCGTGGCGCTGCAGAATTTCTTCTCGCAGCCGCCGGTGCTGACGCGGTCGCAGCGGTTCTTCCAGGACATGAGCGTGCTGATGGGCGTGACCCACGGGATCGGCCTCCTGGTGCTCGACTCGGCGGGCGACACGTGGGCGGGCGTCGGCATCGCGATGTATACCGCGGCCCTGGCGCTGTTCCTCAGCGCGATCGAGGCGGCGCGGCGCGTGCCGCTCACGCGCACGTTCGTCTACGAGCCGCGCCCCGATCGCATCGTCCGCAGCGGCCCGTACCGCTACCTGCGCCATCCGATCTACCTCGCCTACACGCTGGCCTGGCTTGCGGCGCCCATCGCGATGCATAGCGTGGCGCTCGGCCTCACGGCGGCGGGGATGATTGCGTGCTACGTGATCTCGGCGGCCGAAGAAGAGCGCCGCCTGCTCGGCAGCCCGCTTGGCGCGGACTATCGCGAGTACATGCGGGCGACCAAGCGCATCGTGCCGTTCGTCTACTGATTACGGACAGGCCACGGAGACACGGAGAAGTGACTACTTCCCGTCCAGCTGTGCGATCGTCGCCGTCGAAGGCGTGCGCGTCTTCTGGAGCGTGGCGGCGACCTTCTCGGCCTGGCGCATCACGCGCAGGACGTTGAGGCCGAGGATCTTCTTGATGTCCTCGTCCTTGTAGCCGCGCTTGAGCAGCTCGGCCGTGAGCGCCGGGTAGGTCGACACGTCCTCGAGGCCCTTCACCACGTCGGTGATGCCGTCGAAGTCACCGCCGAAGCCGATGTGATCGATGCCGGCGACCTTGCGGATGTGATCCACGTGGTCGGCCACCTGCGCGATGGTGGCGCGGGGCGCGGGGTTGGCGTTGCGCCACTTCTCGAGTCCCGCGCGGAAGTAGGCCTCGTTGGCCGGGTACTCCGCGCGCAACAGCTGTTGCTGCGTGCTCTCCCTGGCGTTGTACTCCGCGACCTCCTGCGAGGTGAATCCAGGCACGAAGGACACCATCACCACGCCGCCGTTCTTCGGCAGCATCTGGAGGATGTTGTCGGGGACGTTGCGCGGCACGTTGCAGATGGCCCTGGCGGAGGAGTGCGAGAAGATCACCGGCGCCTCGGTCACCCGCAGGGCGTCTTCCATCGTGTCGGGCGATACGTGGCTCAGGTCCACGAGCATGCCGAGGCGGTTCATCTCGCGCACCACCTCCTCGCCGAATTTCGACAGGCCGCCGACGACCGGCGTGTCGGTGGCCGCATCCGCCCAGGGGAGGTTGGCGGAGTGCGTGAGCGTCATGTAGCGCGCGCCAAGCGCGTACATCATGCGGAGCGTCGCGAGCGAGTTGTCGATGGAGTGCCCGCCCTCCATGCCGATCATCGAGGCGATGTGTCCCGCTTTGAAGGCGCGCTCCACGTCCGCGGCCGTGAGCGCCAGCTCGAAGGTCTCGGGCCACCGACGGGTCATGCGGTGCACCGTATCGATCTCCTCGAGCGTCGCCCGCACCGCTTCCTTCCCCTGCATTGTCGCCGGCACGTAGACGGACCAGAACTGGCCGCCGAGGCCGCCCTGGCGCAGTCGGGGGATGTCGGTCATCAGCGAGGGCGCCGGCCTGGAGATGTCCGCCTTCGCGAAATCGCGGCCGGGATCGAGCTCGCGGAGCGCCCACGGATAGTCGTTGTGCCCGTCGATGAGCGGCACCTGCTTGTGCAGGGCCTTCGCGCGCGCGAGCAGATCGCCCTGCGCGAGGGGCTGGGTGGCGAGGACGGTCATCACCGCGCCGAAGATCAAGAAGGAGAAGAAGGCTCGTCGCTGCATGCCGCCATCGTGTCACAGACCTGCCGCGCCCGCATGCGGCGTCATGCGCGTACCGGATGGACCGCATCTGTCCATGAAGTGCCGTAGTCCTCCGTCTATAATCCCGCCCAGATTCTGAAACTCCTGGAGTGGCCCATGGTGAAACGATCGATCGGGTTGTTGACGGGAACGATGTTGATGGCGGCGCTCGTCGCGGCGCCGCATGCGCAGCCGCCTTCGCCGGAGGCTTCGGCGGGCCAGGGGGGCCAGCGGGCCGCGGCGCCGGGCGCGCCGGCCGCCACCGTGCCGGCGGCGGACCCGCGCGTGCAGAAGATCAAGGACGCGGTCTCCGCCGACATCCAGTCGCCGGCCATGTACGACCTCGGCCAGGTGATGACCGACACGGTCTTCAGCTTCGGCGAGCTGGGGTTCCAGGAGTTCGAGACCACCAAGTACCTCACCAGGATGCTGCGCGACAACGGTTTCACCGTTGAGGAAGGCGTGGCCGGCATTCCCACCGCGTGGGTCGCCAGGTGGGGCTCGGGCCACCCGGTGATCGCCCTCGGGTCCGACGTGGACTGCATCCCGCAGGCGTCGCAGAAGCCAGGCGTCGCCTACCACGACCCGATCATCGAGGGCGCGCCCGGCCACGGCGAGGGCCACAACTCCGGCACCCCGCTCAACATCGTCGCGGCCATCGCGGCCAAGCGCGCGATGGAGCGCGAGAAGCTGCCCGGCACGATCATGATCTGGCCCGGCATCGCCGAGGAACTCGTGGGCACGAAGGCCTATTACGTGCGCGCGGGGATGTTCAAGGACGTCGACGTGGTGCTCTACAACCACGTGGGCTCGAACCTGTCCACGTCATGGGGCGACAGCTCGGGCAACGGCCTCATCTCGGTCGAGTACATGTTCGAAGGCGAGACCGCGCACAGCGCGAGCGCCCCGTGGCGCGGCCGCTCGGCCGAGGACGCGGCGGAGCTGATGAGCGTGGGGTGGCAGTACCGCCGCGAGCACCTTCGCCTGCAGCAGCGCTCGCACTCGGTGATCACCAACGGCGGCGACCAGCCGAACGTGGTCCCCCGCACCGCGTCGATCTGGTTCTACTTCCGCGAGACCAACTACGAGCAGATCAAGAACCTGTGGGACATCGGCGACAAGATGGCCGAGGGCGCGTCGTTGATGACGAACACGAGCTGGAAGTCGCGCGTGCTCGGCTCGGCCTGGCCCGCGCACATGAACCGCACGCTCGCCGAGACGCTCTACGCCAACATCAAGGCGGTGGGCCTGCCGAAGTGGTCCGAGGCCGACGAGGCGCTCGCCAAGGGCACGCAACGGGAGATGAAGGTCGCCGAGGTCGGCATGGCCAAGGAGATTCCCGAGCTGCGCGGCCGCGAGCGAGATTCCGGACGACGACAAGCGGGGCGGCGGGTCCGACGACATCGGCGACATCTCGTGGAACGTGCCCACCGTGTCGCTCAGCTTCCCGTCGAACTTCCAGGCGGGCCCCGGCCACAACTGGGCCAACGCCATCTCGATGGCGACGCCGATCGCGCACAAGGGCGTGAACGCCGGCGCGCGCGCGCAGGCGATGACGGTGATCGACCTCGTGATGCGGCCGGAGCTCGTGAAGGCGGCGCGCGACTACTTCGACAACGTGCAGCTCAAGCAGCGCAAGTACACGCCGCTCATCCGCCCGCAGGACCAGCCGGCCACGTGGCTCAACAAGGGCATCATGGACAAGTACCGCGAGGAGATGAAGAAGTCCTACTTCGACTCCACGAAGTACAAGACCTACATGGACCAGATGAAGGCGCAGCTCGGCTACAGCTATCCGACGGTGCGATAGGCGAGAACCCTTGGGCAGGGCGAGCCTGAAGGCTCGCCCCTACTTCCGCAGCAGCGCCGTCCAGTTGACGATGATGTTCAGCGTGGCGGGCGCCTGCAAGGGCGGCGCCGCATTCACGATGAAGCGCTGGCCGTCGGCGGTGACGTCAAAGGGCGGGCCCGGGCCGGGTTGCGTGTCGATGGGGAACATCGGTGTGGGCGTCGACGCCTGGAACGTGGCGCCCGATCCGGTGACGTTCACGCTCATCAGCATCTGATCCCCGCGCAGGTAGAAGATCTCCCGGCCGTCGCTGCGCCACCGGGGGAAGCTGCCGCCGCCCGACGACACCTGGATCTTGCTGCCGCTCTCGAGGGACATCACGTAGATCTCGGATTGGCCCGACTCCTCCGAGGCCATGACGATGGACCGGCCGTCCGGCGAGAAGCGTGCGTAGTTCTCGTCGAAGGCGGTTCCGGCCAGTAGCTTCGGCGTGCGGTCGCCCGCCAGCGGAATGATCCACAGGTCGTTGCCGGTCGAGAGCCCCGTCTGGCGGTACATCAACGTGGCGCCGTCAGGAGAAATCGCCTGCGGATCCTTGCTGACATGCGAGACCTCCACCGGCGTGGGGTCTCCGCTGAAGTCCGACGACCGCATGTAGAGGTCGAGGCCCTTCGAGGTGTAGACGACACGGCGCCCGTCCGGTGACCACACGGCGGACCGCTCGTCGCTCGGATCGAACGTGAGCCGCTGGCGCACACCGCGGGTCAGGTCGACGATGAAGATGTCGCGGGTACGGGCCACAGGGTCGGTGGAGCTGACCAGGAGGCGCTTGCCATCCGGCGACAATTCCAGGTTCGAGTAGTCCGCATCGTCGCCGACGCGCGAGAGCTCGCGCCCTTCCCGGCTCATCCACGTCAGGCGCGACACCGACTGGCTGCGCGTGGGCATGTAGACGAGCGTGCCGTTGCGCGATACCGAATACGCGCTGCCTCTCACGCTCGTGTCGACGTGTTCGGCGATCGCGACGGGATCCCCGGACACCTTCGCCTGGTCCGCGTCGAACGCCTGGGCCATCAGGGTCGACCCGCGGACGAACAACAGCGCGCCATCCGCGTACCGGACGGTCGGGCCCGCCTCGTTGGCCAGCACCAGCGTCCGCTCCGTCATGTCCGGAGAGGCGACGTAGAAGCCCGATGCCGCGGGCGCCTGCAGGTTCACATACCCGTAGAGCAGCCGGCGGTTACCAGGAAGAAAGGCGGGCACGGAGAACACCTCGACGCCATTCTTCGGCGTGAGCCACTCCTTCGCGTCCGCACCGGCGGCGGTAACGCGGCGCAGCCGGAAGGCGGGCGGCCCGTCGGTGAGCGTGAGGACGTCGTTGGTGTTCCAGACCCCGAAGCTGCCGGGGCCGAAGTCGGCCGGGGCCTCGCCGTCGACTCGCACGATCTTCATCCTGTCGCCGGACGTGAACACGATGCGCTTGCTGTCCGGCGACCAGAACGGTCCGACGGCGTTCTCGGAGCCGGCAATGACGCGCCCCGATCCATCCTCGAGAGAGACCAGCCAGAGTTCTTGCCTGGGCGTGGGGGGCCTGAATCCCGCAAAGACGACGTGGCGGCCGTCCGGGGAGATCGCCACGCGCACAGATGCGGGCACGACATTGGTGATCGCCACACCCGGCGGCAACGGCACGGTTGCGCGATACGCGACGCCCGCAGGCGGCGGCGCGCCCGTCCGGGACGCGAGGCCGAGCCACAGCAGCCCGGCGGCCATCACTGCTGTCACCCCCGCCCAGACCCATCGTTCGCGCGCGTGCGTCGCCGGCGCGGTGGCGACGGCCACCGCCGCCGAATCCCGATCCGGACAGCGAGTCGAGCGCGAAGGCGATGTCCCTCGCCGTCTGGAACCGCTCGACCGGGTTCTTCTCGAGGCAGTGCCGGACGATGCGATCGAGCGCGGGGCTGAGATCGGCGCGCGCGGCCGAGAGCTCCGGCGGGTCCTCCCGGAGGATCGCCGTCATCGTCTCGGCCGTGGTGTCGCGCCGGAACGCACGCCGGCCCGTGAACATTTCGTAGAGGACCGCGCCGAGGGAGAACAGGTCGGAACGGGCATCGAGCACGTCGCCGCGGACCTGCTCCGGCGACATGTACCCCACCGTGCCCATCACGGTGCCGGGATCGGTGCGCACCGCGCCGGCGAGCGTCTCGGTGGCGCCCGACCCGGCCGTGGCCGCCTGCCGGGCGAGACCGAAGTCGAGAATCTTCACCTGCCCGTCGCGCAGCAGGAAGATGTTCTCCGGCTTGAGGTCGCGATGGATGATGCCGCGCTCGTGCGCGGCGGCGAGCCCGCGCGCGATCTGCCCGCCGTACTCGATGGCCTTGCGCGAGGGGAGCGTGCCGCCGTTGAGCCGGTCGCGCAGCGTCTCGCCCTCGAGGAGCTCCATGACGAGCGCGCGATCGTGAAAGCCGTAAACCTGCGCGATGTTGGGATGGCTCAGGGACGCGAGAGTCCGCGCTTCGTGCTCGAAGCGGGCGAGCCGCTCGGGGTCGCCCGCGAACGTGTCGGGCAGGATCTTGATGGCGACCGCCCGGCCGAGTGCGGTATCGGTGGCCCGGTAGACCTCGCCCATGCCTCCCGCGCCGATCGATGCGACGATTTCGTAGGAACCGATCCGGGTGCCGGGCGCGAGGCTCATGCGTGGGTGATGAGAGTAGCACCGCGTCCGGAATTTGTCTCTCGACGTCACGCCGCCACCGGGCGTCCGCCGCAGTGTCCTCCGGCGAATCGGCGGTGTCACCCCAATCGAGCCGGCCCCGCGCGAATTGCCGAACGGTTCTCGCGCACCGACGCTGGAACAGCAATTGCTCGCTGAGTCTCAGCCAGTGTGGGCCGGGCCCCCTTGCGCCAATCCTTGGAGGGGTTGGTGAGCAAAAAACCCGGCCACCCCGACGGCGGGAGCGGGCTTGACCCGTACCCGTCCGCCGGGGGATCGTTGTGCGGCTGAAGCCGGACACCACATTGAGGTGGCGTCCGGCGCCGTGGCGTCCGGCTTTAGCCGGACCACTGGTTTCCCCGGATCCCCCTCCCATGAAAATTGCGCTTCTCGGCGCGGGGCTGATGGCGCGCGGCGCCCTCCACGAATACCTTCGCCACCCCGACGTCACCGCCATCGTCGTCGCCGATCGATCGCCGGAGGCCCTGGCCGCGTTCGACGTGAGCACGCGCGATCCGCGCGTGCGGCTCGCGCTCGTGGACGTCACCGACGCGGCCGCCGTGGCGGCGCTGCTCGCCGATTGTGACGGCGCCCTCGCGGCCATGCACTACGGCCTCAACCTCGCCCTCACGCGGATCGCCATCGACACGCGGACCCACCTGGTCGACCTCGGCGGCAACAACGACGTCGTCCGCGCGCAGCTCGACCTGGACGCCTCCGCGCGCGCCGCCGGCGTGTCGATCATCCCCGACTGCGGCCTCGCCCCCGGACTGGTCGCGATGCTCGTGGCCTGGGGCATGCGGCACCTGCCGTGGACGCGCGAGGTCCGGATTCGCGTGGGGGGCCTGCCGCTCGAGCCGCGGGAGCCGCTGCGCTACGAGCGCCTCTTCAGCGTCGAGGGGTTGATCAACGAATACGTGGAGCCGCCCCTGGTCCTGCGCGATGGACGCCGGGCCGTGGCGCCGCCGTTGGGTGATGTCGAGGAGGTGGCGTTCGCGGAGCCCGTGGGCCGGCTCGAAGCGTTCAACACGTCGGGCGGCGTGTCCACGCTGATCGACACGTACGGCGATCGCCTGCGGACGCTGGACTACAAGACGCTGCGGTATCCGGGGCACGCGCACGCGATGCAGTGGCTGCTGGAGCTCGGGCTGATGGACTCGTCCCCGGTGGAGGTGGATGGCGCGCGAGTGGTTCCGCGCCACCTGCTCGCGCGCGCCCTCGAGCGCCACGTTCCGATGTGCCGGCGCGACCGCACCGTCGTCCGCGTGACGTTCGACGGAGACGAGGGCGGCGCCTCGCGATCCCACGTGCTCGAGATGATCGACACCTTCGACGAGGCCACCGGCCTCACGTCGATGATGCGGACCACGGCGTTTCCTGCGGTGACGGCGTCGTTGATGCAGTGCCGGGGTGAGATTGGACGGGCCGGCGCGGCGCCCCAGGAGCGCGTGCTCGATCCCGATGTCTACGTCGCCCGTCTGGTGGCCACGGGCCTCAGGGTTTCTGGACTGCCCCGATCGGCATCGTCTTCATCCTCTCGATGAGCCAGCGGCCGTCCGCCTGCCTGCGCCAGCGGCCCTCGAACCGGCCGCGCGCGACGATGGTCTTCTTGTCGGGAAGCGTCTGCGCTTCCTGCTGGAAGATGCCGCGGAGGATCGCTTCGTCGCCGTTGGCGCCCACGTCCTGCGGAATGCTCACGTGGCGCAGGACCTTCACCTTGCCGTTGAAAGTGAGGAGGTGGTCGCGGATGTTGCCGGGGCTGCGCGCGACGAGCGTGTCGTTGTCCACCAGTTCACCGTTGGGCGCATACAGCTTCGCGATCTCCGACGCGTTCATCTCGGTAATGTAGCGGTCGTAGTGCTTCATTACCGCCTCGACGGCGGCCACGGCGTCCCTCGCCTCTTGCGGCACGTCGGGTCCGGGCGCGGTGGTGGTCGGGCCGGGCGCGGCGGCTTGCGCCGCGGCCGCAGGAGGGGCCGGCGCCACGGCGGGCGCCGTGTACACGGTCTTGCCGCCCACGATCGTGCGCGTGATGCGCGCGTTTCGGATCTCCGGGCCGGGAATGCTTCCGCAGGTCCCGATCGATCATCGTGAAGTCCGCGAGCATCCCGATTTGAATCATGCCCTTGTCCCGTTCCTCGAATGACGCGTAGGCCGCGGCCCTGGTGTAGGCCCACAGCGCCTCTTCGACGGAGATCTTCTGCCCGGGCACCCAGCCGTCGGGGTTCTTGTCGTCGAGCGTGCGCCGTGTCACCGCCGCGTAGATACCATCGAGCGGCGTGGGCGGCGCGACGAACCAGTCGCTGCCGAAGGCCAGCACGGCCCGCGAGTCGAGCAACGATCGGAACGCATAGGTGGTCTGGATGCGGACCGGGCCGATGACTTTCTCCGCCCACCGCCCGTCGTCGATCGCGTGATACGGCTGCATGCTGGCGATCACGCCCAGCGCGGCGTAACGCGGGATGTCGGCGGGCGCGATGTGCTGTGAGTGCTCGATACGGAAGCGGCGCTCGCGCGGGCCGTGCTCCCTGGCCACGCGCTCGAAGATGTCGAGTTGCGTCTTGATGGCGCGGTCGCCGATCGCGTGCACCGACACCTGGAGGCCCGCGGCGTCCGCGCCGGCGGTCCACGCGTAGAGATCCTCGGGCGTGTTGACGAAGAAGCCGCGATCCTTCGGCGCGTCGGTGAAGGGCTCCTCGAAGGCCGCCGTATGCGAGCCGAGCGAGCCGTCGACGAAGCCCTTGAGGTTGCCGATGCGCAGCCACGCGTCGCCGCGGCCGTCCGCGCCGTACGTCTTCGCCTTGATGGTATCGGCCAGCCGCTGCCACGTGTTGAGCGGCACCGCCGCGTAGATGCGCGTGGTGAGCGCCTTCGCCTTCGCGGCGCGGGCGAACACGTCGAGGTCCTCCCACGTGCCCATGTGCTGCACGGAAGTCACGCCCTGCTCGGCGACGTACTTCATCGCCGCCTGAAGGGCCCGGTCGCTCATGGCCGCGGTGGGAGGCGGCATCTTGGTGTCCACGAGGTTCATCGCGTTGTCCTTGAGGACCCCGGTCAGCTCGCCGCGCGCGTCCCGAATGATTTCGCCGCCGCTCACGGCCTTCACCTCCTTCGTGAGGCCCGCGGCCTTCAGCGCCGCGGAGTTGGCGAGGGCCATGTGGCCGTCGAGCCGGTTGACCCACACGGGGTGATCCGGCGTGACCGCGTCGATCCAGTCGCGGCGCGGCAGTTCGCCGCCCCAGAGCGTGTGGTCCCAATCGCCGCCCGTGATCCAGGTGCCCGCCGGGACCGTCCTGGCGAACGCCGCGATCCGCGACACGAACTCCTCCCGCGTCTTCGCGTCGCGCAGCTGCACCGACGCGAGCCGCGCGCCGCCGTCGAGGAAGTGCACGTGCGAATCGATGAACCCGGGGACGACGAACTGGCCGTGCGCGTCGATGATCTCGGCGGTGCCCGCCAACTTCCTGATCTCGTCGCTCGTGCCCACGCCCACGATCCGGTCGCCGGCCACGGCCACGGCCTGCGCGTTGGTGACGGCCGGATCGCCCGTCCACACGACGGCGTTGACGATCGCGAGAGTGACTTGAGGCGGCGGTGGTGCCGTCGGCGAACAGGCCGCGCTCAGGCACACGGCAACCAGTCCGATCCACGGGTGATAGGCGCGCATGCCCGCCAGAATATCAGCATGCGGCGCTCCCGCCCGCGGCGACGGGTCCACGAGCCCGTGGTAGTCTCGCGATAGGGAGCCGGCCATGCTGGAGTGGGTGAAGGCAATCCTGGAACAGTCGCCGTTGCTCGCCTTGTTTGCGGTCATCGGGCTCGGCTACGCGTTGGGACAGATCTCGATCGCCGGATTTTCCCTCGGCGTCGGCGCCGTGCTGTTTGCCGGCCTCGCCCTTGGCGCCCTCGCACCTGGCTCGGTGCCGCCGGGCCTGGTGAACTCCATCGGCCTGGCGATGTTCCTCTACGGCGTCGGCATTCAGTACGGCCGCGCGTTCTTCGAGGGCCTGCGCGGACCCGGTTTGACCTGGAACCTGCTCGGCGCCGCCGGCGTCGTCTGCTCGCTCGCGGTGGCGCTGCTGCTGGGCCATGCGCTCGGCGTGAAGCCGGAGTATTCGATGGGTCTGTTCGCGGGGGGGATGACCGCCACTCCGGCCTTGCAGGCGGCCATCGATGCCGCGGGAAACCGCGATCCGGCCATAGGGTACTCGGTGGCCTACCCGCTCGGCGTGGTGCTCCCCATCCTGTGCCTCTTCGCGTTTACGCGCCTGTTCCAGACACGCGTGGCGCCGGCGCCCGCGGCGCCGAAGCCGCTCGAGGTCACGCTGGAGGGAATCGCGAGCGTCACGGTGGCGGAGCTGATGGACCGGTTGCCCGCCGGCGTCCACCTGGCGGCCGTTCGTCAGGGAGGCACCAGCCGGTTGCCCGATCCGCAGGCGCGGGTCGGCGCCGGTGACGGGGTGCTGCTGTACGGCGAACCCGAGGCGCTGGAGCAGGCCCGGCGCGATCTTGGCCGCGTCGATGCCGGCCGGATCGCGAAGGATCGGAGCACCCTCGACGTCGCGTGGGTCTTCGTGTCGCGCCCGGCGGTGGTGGGCATGGCCATCGGCCAGTTGCGATTTCCCGACGGCGTGACCGCCAACGTCGTCGAGGTGCGGCGTGGAGACGTCCTGCTCCTGCCCGCCCGGGATCTCGTGCTGGAGTACGGCGACCGCGTAGGCGCGATCGTGCCGCGCGACGTCGATGCCCGGCATTCGCAGGTTCTTCGGCGACTCGCTGAAATCGGCGGCGGAGTTTTCCTACGTCTCCGTGGGCCTGGGCATGTCGCTCGGCGTGTTGCTGGGGCTCGTCAAGATCCCGCTCCCCGGCGCGGGCACGTTCTCGCTCGGCCTCGCAGGCGGACCGTTGCTGGTGGCGCTCGTCCTGGGCAGGCTCGGGCGGAGCGGGTCGCTTTCGTGGCACCTGCCCCTCGCGGCCAACCTCTCGCTCCGCAACTTCGGGCTCACGCTCTTTCTCGCGGGCGTTGGCCTGGGGGCGGGGGCTCCCTTCGTCCAGACGGTTTCCACCGAGGGCGTGATGTTCCTGGCGCTCGGGACCGCGACGGTGCTGGCCGGCTTCCTGTTGGTGATGCTGGTCGGGCACTATGCCCTGGGGATGTCCACCGACGATCTGTTCGGCGTGGTGTCGGGCACCGGCGGCAACCCGGCCATCCTGGCGTACGCCAACCAGGCGGTGAGGAGTGACCGACTCGACATCGCGTTCGCCACCGTGTATCCGACGACGACGATCCTGAAGATCATCTGCGCGCAGGTGGCGATGAGCCTGCTCGCCAGCCCGTAGCCCGCGGCATCGCGCCGTAGCGGCCAACGGCCGCGAAGGCGGACCTATAATTGAGTGCCATGTCTCGCACGGTTGATCTCGTCAAACTGTCCCCGCTTGCGTCCCGCTTTGGAGCCTTTGTCGCCGAGCGCCATCCACTGGCCCTCGACCTGGTGCTCGAGGTGTTCGAGTTCTCCGGGGGCGGCAAGCTGAAGGTGCGTGACGCCGCGGCCATCGAGGCGCTGCGCGTGCCGTTCCGCCGCGAGCTGGCGCGCCGGCTGTATACGCAGCTGACGGCGCCGGAAGGCCTGCCGGACACCACGCCCGGGGACGTCGGCGGTGAAGCGGCTGGAGCAGGCGCGGGCCGAGGTCGTGGATGCGTGTGACGGCTTCCTCCGCCGCGAATCGATCGCTGCGTCGCTGACGAAGGAGGAGCGCGTCGAGATCCTCCGGGGCATGTGCCTCACGCGCAGCGTGGACAATCGCCTCAAGCAGTTCTTCATGCAGGGCGAAGTGCGCTGGGGCGACATTCCGTTCCAGGGCAAGGGCTTCCGCTCGCTGGGCCAGGAGGCGATCTACGCAGGCGCGATCCGCTTGCGGCGCGGCGCGGCGCACCGCAAGGCCGACGGCTCGTGGGGCGGCGACGTGCTGGCGCCGGTGATTCGCGACCTCGGCATGACGCTCGCGATGCGTCACGACGAGGAGGCCGTGGCCATGGTCCTGCGGGCGCAGATGGGCAAGGCCGGCCCGCCGATGGACGGCAAGGACCTTCACACCGGCGACTTCGAATGGGGCGTACTGCCCGCGGCCGCGCCGCTGTCGGTGGGCTCGCTGTCGATGGCCGGCATGGCGATGGCGTTCAAGCTCGAGGCCGCTCGTGGGGGCGCGCCTTCAGGTGTGCCCGGTCGCGTGGCGATCGCCTTCATTGGCGAAGGCGGCTCGTCGCTCGGCGAGTGGCACGAGGCCATCAACGTGTGCGGGGCGGGCAAGCTGCCCGCGATTTTCTGCCTGCAGAACAACCAGACCGCCCTCTCGACGCCGGTGCACGCCAACTCGGCCGCGCGCGTGTTCGCCGACAAGGCCGCGGGCTACGGCATCCCCGGGATCACCATCGACGGCACCGACCCCGACGCGGTGGCGGCGGCGTTCACGTGGGCGGCGGAGCGCGCGCGCGCCGGCGAGGGCGCGACGCTGATCGAAGTGGTGGCGATGCGGATGTGCGGCCACGCGCATCACGACGACATGCTCTATCTCGGCAAGGACCAGCCGCCGTCGTGGGAGTACCACCACCTGTTCGAGACCGGCTACGCCAACCGTGAACTCTACGAGTACCTGGGCCAAGCGCGATCCGATTCCGATGTACGCCCGCCGCCTCGAGGCCGAGAAGGTCATCAAGCCGCGCGATCTCGATATGATGAAGACGTGGGCCGACGACCTCGTCGATCGGCAGGCGCAGAAGGTGATCCACGCGCCCTGGCCGAAGCCCGAGAACGCCGGCGTCGGCGTGTTCAAGCACGAGGCGCCGCGCGTGCGCGTGGAGGTCCTCTCGCCCGAGTCGCGCCTCAGGCAACCGGTAACCGCGGACCTGCCGCCCGTCGAGGCGGGGTTGCCCTTCGACAAGAAGGGCAACACGCTTCTCGAAGCGGTCATGCTCGGCGTGGGGGACGCGCTGCGCGCGGATCCGCGCGTGTTCGTCTATGGTGAGGACGTCGGCGGCCAGTACGGCAACGCGTTCCTCCTCCTGCGCCCGCTGCTCGCGGAGTTCGGCGATCGCATCCTCAATTCGCCGCTGGCCGAAGGCGCGGTGCTCGGCGTGTGCGTGGGCGCGGCCCTCGCCGGGCAGCGGCCGATCGGCGAGATGCAGTTCAACGACTTCGTGGCCACGGGCTTCAACCAGCTCGTGAACAACGCCGCGAAGATCCGGTACCGCTGGGGCGGGGAAGTGCCGATGGTGGTGCGCATGCCGTGGGGCGGCCTGCGCCACGCGGGGCCGTACCACAGCCAGAACACCGAGCCCTGGTTCTACCGCATGCCGGGCCTCAAGATCGTCGTCCCCTCGACGCCGGAAGATGCGCGGGCCCTGATGGCGTCGGCCGTGGCCGACCCCGATCCCGTGCTCTACTACGAGCACATCGCGCTCTACCGCGATCCGCGCATCAAGCAGGCGCTCCCGAAGGACGCGCCGGCGCCGCTGCCAATCGGCAAGGCGGCGCTCCGACGGGCGGGCGGGGACCTCGCGATGATCTCCTACGGCGCCTACGTGCATCACTGCATGCGCGTGGCCGAGGCGCTCGCCGCCGAGGGCATCGAGGCCTCAGTGCTCGACCTGCGGAGCCTCTCGCCGCTCGACAAGGACGCCGTGCTCGCCGTGACGCGCCACTGCAACCGCGTGTTGATCGTGCACGAGGATTCGCGCACCGGCGGCATCGGCGAGAGCCTGGCGGCCGTCATCCAGGAAGAGGCGTTCGAGGCGCTCGACGCCCCCGTCCGCATCCTCGGCGCGCTCGACGCCCCCGTTCCCTATTCCCCGCCGCTCGAAGAGCGCTTCCTGGTGAGCGAGGCGGAGATTCACCTTGCCGCGCGCCTGCTGGTAAGCTACTAGTTCCCTCCGGAGGCATACAAATGACCCGCACTCGTCTCACAGCCGCGCTCGTCACCGGACTGCTGGCCCTCGGCGCGAGCGCCATCCACGCGGACGTCCGCACCGAACAGAAGACCCACGTCCAGTTCGGCGGCGTCATGGGCAAGATGATCAACATGTTCGGCGGCAAGGCGGCGAAGGAGGGCGTGATCTCCTCGGTCTCGCTCAAGGGCGATCGCAAGGCGACCATGTCCGACACCTCCGGCCAGATCGTCGACCTCGCGGAGGAGAAGGTCTACGACCTCGATCTCAAGAAGAAGAGCTACACGGTGACGACGTTCGCCGAGCTGCGCAAGCGGATGGAAGACGCGAAGAAGAAGGCCGAGGAAGGCGCAACGAAGGAACAGGCGCGCGAGGAGAAGGCCGAGAAGGATCCGAACGCCAAGGAGTTCGAGGTCGACTTCTCCGTCAAGAACACCGGCGAGAAGAAGGTGGTCAACGGCTTCGACACCCACCAGACTGTGATTACCATCACGGTGCGCGAAAAGGGCAAGACCCTCGAGCAATCCGGCGGCGTGGTGATGACGACCGACATGTGGCTCACGCCGAAGGTCCCCGCCCTGGCCGAGCTGCTGCAGTTCGACATGCGCTACGCGCAGAAACTGTACGGGCCGATGGTGGCCGGCGCGTCGCCGCAGGACATGGCCACCGCGATGGCGATGTACCCGCAGATGAAGCCCGCGCTCGAGAAAATGCGGGCCGAGGGCGGCAAGATCGAGGGCACGCCGATCCTGACGACCATGACGATGGACGCGGTGCAGTCGGCGGAGCAGATGGCCGAGGCGCAGAAGAGCGGCGGCGGATCGAGCGGGACGCCCACGAGCATCGGCGGTTTGCTGGGCGGCTTCGGGAAGAAGGCGGCAGCCAAGAATGAGGCGCCGAAGGCCTCGACGACGTTCCTGACGTCGACCACGGAAGTGCTGAAGCTCACGACGGATGTGGCCGCCGACGCCGTTGCGGTGCCGGTTGGGTTTAAAGAGCAGAAGTAGTTACAAGTTCAAAGGTCAAAAATACTGAGGGGTTGCCGATGTCACGATGGATTGCCGCAGCGTTCGTCACCATGCTCATTGCCTCCGCGACGCCGTTCGCGCAGAACGACGTCACCGGGGCGTGGGACCTCACCATCAACGGGCCGCAGGGCGCCATCACCGCGGGCGTCACGCTCAAGCAGGATGGTGAGAAGCTGACCGGCGCCATCGACAGCCCGCAGGGCACGGCCGAGTTGACCGGGACCGTGAAGGGCACCACGGTGTCCCTCGCGTTCAGCATCCAGGGCCCCCAGGGCCCGCTCGACATCAAGGTGACGGGTGAAGTCGCCGGCGCCACGATGAAGGGCGTCCTGGACTTCGGGATGGGCACCGCGGACTTTACGGGCACGAAGAAGTAGCGGGCCGTTCAGTCCGTCAATCGCACTTCGACGGCGTCTCCCGTGACGCGCACGTCGTGGCGCGAGACGCCGACGCCCGGGTCCTGCACCATGATGCCCGTGGCGATCCTGAACGACCACCCGTGCCACGGGCAGGTGACGACGCCGTTGTCGATCGCGCCGTCGCAGAGCGGGCCTCCGCGATGCAGGCAGGTGTTGTCGATCGCGTGGAGGCCGTCGGCGAGGTGAAACACGGCCACGTGCCGGCCGCCGACGGTCACCATCCTGCCGGCGCCCGCGGGGAAGTCCGCCACGCGGCCGACGCTGACGAAGTCGGTCACTTCCTGGCCGCGGGAGTCAGCGTCGTCTCTTTCTTTTCCGTGCCGCGCATGAACACCACCTTCGCCGGCTGCCCGATCTTCAGGAGCTCCAGGGCGTAGGTGTAATCGTAGATGTTCGTGATGGACTGCCCCGCGATTTCGACGATCACGTCGCCCTTCGCGAGCCCCGCCTGTTCCGCGGGGCCGCCACCGACCACGCCGCCGAGCAGCAGGCCCTTCACCTCGCTCGCGTAGTCGGGAATCGTGCCGGTGAAGAGCCGGAGGCCCGCGCGGCCGCCGCCACCCTCGGTCTTCTGTTCCACCTTGGTGAATTGCGGCGGCTGGTCGGCGTCCATCAGCCGCTTGACGATCGACGTGGCGAGTTCGCCCACGCGGACCATGTCGGCGTAGTTGATCTTGTCGGCCGTGTCGCTGGGCTTGTGGTAGTCCTCGTGCGCGCCCGTGAAGAACGTGAGGCACGCCACGCTCGCCTGGTTGAAGCTGCCCACGTCCGTGGGCTGGTACGGGTCTTCCTGCAGCACCAGGTCGAAGCCCGCCGCGATGTTCGCCTGCTCGAGCAGCTTCGGCCACATCGTGCTCGTGCCGGTGGCCTGCACCGTGAGCTTGTTGTCGGGCACGCGGCCCACCATGTCGAAGTTGAGGTACGCGGCCATCTGGTCGAGCGGGAACGGCGGCTTCGTCACGAAGGCGTTCGACCCGAGGAGGCCGAGTTCCTCGCCGGACCAGAGCCCGATCAGGACGTTCCGCTTGCGGGGCTGCTTGCTGAGGGCCTCCGCGATGCCGAGCACCGTGGCCGTGCCCGAGGCGTTGTCATCGGCGCCGTGGTGCACCTTGCTCTTGTCCTCGGCGCTCGCCAGCGATCCGCCCGTAGTGCCGCGGCCCAGGTGATCGTAATGCGCGCCGATGGCCACCCATGGTCTGGAGACGCCGGTCACGGGCGCCGTGGCCGGCAGGTAGGCCAGCACGTTGTGCCCGGTCTGGTGCTCGCGGACCACGTTCACCCTGAGGTCGACGTTCACGCCGGGAATGGCGAACCCGGCGACATGCGGGTTGCCGCCGTCCAGTTCCTTCTGCACCGCCTCGAGCGACTTGCCCGACGCGGCGAACAGCGCGCTGGCGACCTCGCCGGTCACGCTCGCGGCGACGATGCCGGAGCCGGCGATGGCCGTGTCGAAACTCATGGGCACCGTCGCGCCCGCGTTGGGGGAGCGCGGCCCGGTAATGACGAGCATCGCCTTCGCGCCCCGCTGCCGCGCGGCCTGCGCCTTGTAGCGAAGGTCCGCGTAGCGCGCGAGGACTGCGCGCGCCTTCTGGTCGGCGTCCTCGGGGAAGTACCGGAGCACCACGACGATCTTGTCCTTCACGTCGAGGCCCGCATAGCTGTCGTAGCCGTAGTCCTGCGACTCGGGCACCACGAGGCCGTAGCCGGCAAACACGACCTCACCCGCGGCGTTCGCCGTGTCCGAGAACGAGAGCGCCATCACGTTGGCGGGCGCGGCAAACGCCTGTGCCGCGCCGTTGCGCGTCAGGGTCACGGTGGAGCCGCCGTCCTTCGACCCGGACGTGAACGCAAATGGCGAGAGGAAGTCGGTCTGGCCGGGCAACGGCTTCGCGCCGATCTTCTTGAGCTCGGCGATCAGGTAGTCCGACGCGAGCTTCTCGCCGGCGGAACCGGTGAGGCGGCCGTCGAACTTGTCGGACGCGAGCATCTCGACGCGGGCTTTCGTGGCCGTCTCCGTCGCGACGGCGGTCTGCGCGTACGCGGGAGCGGCGAGCGCCGCGAGGAGGAGGAGCGATACGAGGTGTTTGATCATGCTGTGCTCATTTGGCAAACGGGCGTAGGGCACCCCTTAACGGGGTGCCCTACTTCGAATTCTTCACGCGCGGCGGCGCCGCCTTGAGCGCCGCCATTGCCGCCTCGTGGTTCCACTGCGCCAGGTAGATCTGTCCGGGATTGCCCGGGCCGCCGCCGCGGCTCGAGGTCCACGCCATCTGCGTGCCGTCTGGCGAGGGCACAGGCAGGCCGTCGAAGTTCGGCGAGTAGGTGATGCGCACCGGCTCCTTCAGCCCCGCCTTGTCGACCATGAACACTTCGAAGTTCTCGAAGCCCAGCTTGTTCGACGCGAAGACGAAGTACTCGCCGGAGGGATGCTCGTAGGGCGCCCAGCTCATCGAGCCGAAGTCGGTGATCTGCTTCTTTTCGGTGCCGTCCGCCTTCATCATCCACACGTTGGCGATGAGGCCGTTCTCCTCGAAGTGCCGCCACACGATGTGGCCGTCCTTGGTGAAGAACGGGCCGCCGTCGTACCCCTTCTCGGTGGTCAGCCGCGTCTGTCCGGAGCCGTCGGCCTTCATGACGTAGATCTCGGCGAAGTACGACGGGTCGAGCTCGAGCTGCTTCTTCTCTTCAGGCGACAGCTCGCGGTTGTAGGCGTCGCGCATCGAGGAGAAGGCGATCCACTGGCCGTCGGCGGAGTAGCCCGCCTCGGCGTCGTAGCCCCTGGCGGTGGTGAGCTGCTTCATCGCGCCCGTCTTCTCGTTGTAGGCGAAGATGTCCATCATCGGGTCGTAGTCCCAGGAGTAGCGGCGCTCCTTGCCCGACGCGCGGAACGCGAGCTCCTCGTCCTGGTACTGCTTCGACTTGGGATCGAGGTGGGTGGACGCGAACTCGATCTCGTCGCTCCCCGGCCGGAAGAACGCGCACGTGGTCTTGCCCATGCCGGGCGAGATGCGCTTGGTCTCGCCGGTGGCGAAGTCCAGCACGTAGATCTGGTAGAACGGGTTTGCCGGGTCGCGCTCGCTCTGGAAGACCAGGCGCTTGCCGTCGGGCGACCAGTAGCCCTCGCCGGCGCGCTTGCCCTCCACCGTGAGGCGTCGCACGCGCGACAGGAAGTCGCGCTCGTGGTTCTCGGGCGCGGCCTGCCCCGCGAGGGACACGGCGCCAAGAAGGACGGCCAGGGCGGTTCGGAGGAATGCCATCCGGCCATTCTAGCTGAGGCCGTGGGTCAGCCGTAGAGGCGGACCATCTTGAGCCTGGCCATCCGCTCGAAGTCCTTGTCGAGCGACCAGACGAGCCCGCCGATTTCCTCGGCCAGCGCCGCGATCATCAGGTCGGAGAGGCTGTAGTGCTCGCCGGCGTCGGCGGCCTGCTCGGTCCAGCGCTCGACCTGGGCCCAGGTCTCGTCCGAGGGGCGCGCCACCGGGAGGCCCGTCAGCAGGCGGATTAGCTGGGCGCGCTGGTGCCGGGCGATGCCGGCGCGAAGCTCGAGCCGCACCGGCAGCGGCAGCATGACCTCGTCGGCCTCAATCAGCTCCAGCAGGGGACCGGCCGTGCGGCTGTTGCGACGCTGGGCGTCGATCCAGACGGAGGTGTCGACCGCGATCATCGCCGCGCGGGCCGCTTGCCGCGCAGCGTGGCCGCGTCGGCCGTGAACTCCATCTTGCCGATCATCGCCCGCAACTGGTCCAGTTTCCCGCGGCGGACCACCTCGCGCAAGGCAAAGACGACGGTGTCGGTCTTCGACGTGTAGCCCAAGGCCTGCTTGGCTTCGTCGACCAGGGCTTCAGGCAAATCCAGTGTGGTGCGCATACGATAATCATGATTCGTATGCCTCCCAGATGTCAAGAACACGTCATTTCATCTGCACTGACACGTCCGTAGCCTTTCCCGCCACCACTGTCACCTTCTGCGGCGCGGTCTTGAGCGCCTCGTGCCAGACCTGCAGCTCGTAGGTGCCCGGCGGCACGTTGGGCAGCGAGAACCTGCCGTCGGGCCCGGTCACCGCGGCCACGTCGTCGGTCACGATGACCCAGCCGCGCATCCACTGGTGGATGTTGCAGTTGATCCGCACGACGCCGGCCTTGCCGATGGGCCGCGCGAGGTTGATGCCCGGCGCCGGGATCGCCAGGTTGAAGAGGGTCGTCCCGTCGGCGAGCTGCGCCTGCGTGGTGTGGAGCATCGGGTCCTTGCTCACCGTGTGCAGCGAGGCGTTGGGCCGCATCACCTGCACGCGTGGCGCGAAGCGGCAGCCTTCGTTGGACACCAGGCCTTCGGCGGCGGGGCCCTTGGCCTTCACGCCGGTGAGCGTGACCACGGCGTTGGCGAGGTGTCCCTGCGCGTCGACGAGGATGGACTCGTCCGGCATCTCGTTGCCGCAGACCTTGGGATCGATCGTCACGCGGATCGCCGGCAGCTTCTTCGCCGTCGCGCTGATCGCGCCCGTGATGCTGCCCGTGCCCTGCGCGGCCGCGCCCGTCGCCGAGAGCCAGAGCGCCGCGAAGGCGCAGGCCCCGATTCGTTGCAGATGTTGACCGGTCATTGGATGTCCCCTGGCTATCGATTATCGCCCGTCCGCCGCCTATAATTGGCAGCTATGTACCGAGCCGCTCCCGTCGTCCTGATCGTCACCCTGTTCGCCGCGACCTCCTTCGCGCAGACGCGCCCCGCCTGGCTCGACCCGTATCGCGCCAACGCCGACAAGTTGATGAAGGCGGCCACCGCGGACCAGTTCGCGTGGGACCGGCTCGCCGAGCTGACGGACACGTACGGCCAGCGCCTCACCGGCTCGGACAACCTGAATCGCGCCATCGCGTGGGCCGTCGAGACGATGAAGAAGGACGGCCTCGAGAACGTGCACACCGAGAAGGTGATGGCGCCCAAATGGGTGCGCGGCCACGAGAGCCTCGAGATCACCAACCCGCCATTTCACAACGTGCCGATGCTCGGGCTCGGCGGCAGCGTCTCGACGCCGCCAGAGGGCATCGAGGCCGACGTGATGGTCGTCTCCACCGGTGACGAACTGACGAAGCGCGCGGCCGAGGCGAAGGGCAAGATCGTCCTCTTCAACGTGCCGTTCACCAGCTACGGCGAGACCGTCGCGTATCGCGCGGGCGGCGCAAGCATGGCCGCCAAGGTCGGCGCCGTGGCGGCGCTCGTGCGCGCGGTGGGCCCCGTGGGCCTCCGCACGCCGCACACCGGCGGCATGAACTACGCGGACGGTGCGGCGAAGATCCCGACGGCGGCGATTCCGGCGGAAGACTCGGCGCGCATCGACCGGCTCGTCAAGCGCGGCCTCGCGGTGCGCCTCCGGCTCAAGATGGAAGCGCACTTCGAACCCGACGTGGAATCCTTCAACGTGGTCGGCGAGATCCGCGGCAGCGAGAAGCCCGACGAGATCGTGCTCGTGGGCGGCCACTTCGATTCCTGGGACGCGGCGACCGGCGCCTCGGACGACGCCGTGGGCTGCATCGTCACCTGGGAGGCCGCGCGCCTCATGAAGAAACTCGGCATCACGCCGAAGCGGACCGTGCGCGTGGTCCTGTTCGCCAACGAGGAGAACGGCACGCGCGGCGGCAACGGGTACCGCGACGCGCACGCGAGCGAGGCGGCGAAGCACGTGATGGCGCTCGAGTCCGACGACGGCGTGTTCTCGCCGGCGCGGCTCATCTTCACCGGCCCGGACGCCGCCCGCCGCATCATCGCGGACATCGTCACGCTCGTGTCGCCTCTGGGCCTGCAGCCCCTGGGGCCGGGCGGCGGCGGCGCCGACATCGGGCCCATCTCGGCGCTGGGCAAGGTGCCGATGATGGCCTTCGACGGTGACGCGACGAAGTACTTCACGATTCACCACACGCCGGCCGACACGATCGATCGCATCGCGCCGGAGGAAGTGTCGCGCGCGGCCGCCGCGATTGCGACGATGGTGTACGTCGTGGCCGACATGCCGCAGACGCTGCCGAAACAGTAGCCGCAGATTGGCCGCAGATTAGACGCAGATTAAACGCAGATTAAACGCAGATAAAACGCAGATGAATCATTCCAAGACCCAGGACTCAAGCCACAGGCCGTTCCACCGGCTGATCGCTTCCGTCTCGCTCGTCTTCGCCATGGCCTCGAGCGCCTCGGCCCAGGCGGCCGTGTCGGCGTCGGGTGGCGTGATTGCCCTGCCGGCCTCTGGTGTGACTAGCGCAGTATTGTCCGCGTCCATTCAGAATCCGACGATGTACGACATCTACGTGGTGTCGGGTTCGACGGACGTGGCGGGGAAGGTGGAGTTGCGGGAAGACGGGAAGACGGTCAAGGAGCTGACGGTGTCGTCGTTCGGAGCGCTCGACCTCAAGGCCGACGGCCCCCACGTGTTGTTGACCGAGCTGAAGCGGGAGCTGAAGGAAGGCGAGACGATTGAGGTGACACTCAAGACCGACGGCGGCGTGATGCTGAAGCTCGCGGCCGTCGTGAAGCGAGAAAAGTAGAAAGTGAAAAGTGAAAGGCGAAAAGGGACGAGCCCCTTTCCACCTTTCACCTTCTACTTTTCACTTTCTACTGCTTCTTGATCATGCAAGTACCGTCCGCGGCCTTGTCGCGGTACTTCATGTGGCAGGTCTGGCAGGTGCCACCGAGCGTCTTCGACGCGGCGGCCACGCCCTCTGCGTTCTTCTCGGCCGCGGCCTTGTTGAGCGCCGTCGCGGCATCCATCGCGGCCTTCGACCAGTCGGCCGCTTCCGTGACCTTCCGATCCGTCCAGAACGCCTGCGCGTCCTTGAAGAGCCCCGCCATCTTGGTCGCCTCGGTGGCGACGGTGTCCATCATCGCGCCTTCGGCGCCCTTGCGAATGGCGCCGTTGGTCGCGCCCACGCCCTTCATCAGCTTGGCGAAGTCTTCGTCCGTCTTGGTCTGGGCGCTGGGGCTCACCGACATCGTCAGGGCCACGAGCCACGCCAGGCCGGCCGCCGTCATGAAACGTGCAATACGCATGGAAATTTCCTCCCGGGTTTCAGGTGCAACGACATGCCGCACCTCGAGCTCGACAACCGCGGATGAGCGGCCTGCAGACCACGCACCCGCCAAGCTCGATAGCCGCTAAGGATACCCTAACTTCGCGGCGACCAGCGGAGGAACAGGTGGAAGGAGTAGGGATGCTCGTAGTTGACGTAAATGTTCGCCGGCGTGTGGTACACGCTGGCGTCGCCGCCGGCTCCGAGAGACCCTCCGCGGCCGGCCAGGATCTGGTGGAGATAGCCCAGCGTGAGGGCGCCCACGGTGGAGATGATGTGCGGGTGCTGGAAGCCCGGCGGGTGCAGGCCCCCGGCCTCGAGGATATGTTTGTCGACGATTTCGCCACGCAGGTAGGCCGTGCCTCGTGCGTGGACGCGCAGCGTGCCTTCGGCGAGCCAGGCGTCCTCGTTGGCGAATGCGCTCCGGTTCTGTCCCCACGCCAGCGTGAGCTCGGCGTCGTGCGACTTCACGGGACCGGCGAACT
Organism: uncultured Acidobacteriota bacterium; assembly: GCA_963839865.1. Lineage (GTDB taxonomy): Bacteria > Acidobacteriota > Vicinamibacteria > Vicinamibacterales > UBA2999 > 12-FULL-67-14b. The sequence goes on along the minus strand of CAWIWS010000021.1, from coordinate 1,047,679 downwards.
CCATCGACGCGGTGAGCTTCGTCTGATCCCCTGGCTCAATCGGATCGGGATCGTGCACGCGCCCCCCCGAGGCCTGCACGTAGAGATGCCGGCCGCCCGGGCCGCGGGCCGGGGTGGACCATGACGCCCGCGTCGACCACGAATCGAGCGGCCCGAGATCGACGTCGAGCCGTTGCTCGTCGGGCTCGCGCCCGTGAAACACCGACGCCTCGAGTCCCCACCCGTGCGCCGAAAGGCCGCCGGATACGACCCCCGGTGTCACGTGCGTGGAGTCCAGTTGGTGATGGCCGAGCGGCACCGTCGGATTGGGCGCGGCGGACGCGCGATGCATGAACGGCGTGGGGCCGAGCGCGGGTTCGCCGACCACCGCCGCCGAGAGAGTCAGCCGCGCCGGACCGGCCGGGCGCGTGTACGACGCGGCCATGCGCATGATCAGGTCGTGTGGATGCTGGTAGTCGATGAGCGGCGCGCCACCGAAGGTCTCTCCGGTCTGGAACACCTCCGCCGACCCGAGCTCGCGCAGCGTGAACGGCTCGAGCGACATCATTCCCTCGAGTGACAGCGTCCCCGCGCCGGCCCGGCGCGCGCCCGTGCCCATGAACCAGTTCTGCGACTCGACCTGGTAGAAGTCCGTGAACGCCCGGACCTGGAGATTGGCGGTGAGGAAGACGGCTGCGTCGCCCGACCACGCCCAGCCCGCGGTCGGCGGCTCCGCGGCGTGGTGCTCGTGCTGCGCCCATGCCGGGCCGCACAGGGGCCACAGATTGAACGCAGATGAAACGCAGATGAGGAGCAGGAAACGCAGGATGACCAAGATTACACCTGCCATATAGTTGGCCCATGCGAATCCGCACCCTCGCCGCAGTCCTTGCCATGGCGCTCGTCGCGTCCGTGGCCTCGGCCCAGGTGGCCAGGCGTCCGCTGACGCTGGCCGATCATTCGCGCATCAAGGCCGTCGCGGATCCCCAGCGGTCACCCGACGGCCAGTGGGTCGCGTACACCGTGACGACCATCGATGAGGAGAAGGACAAGCGCGACTCCAACATCTGGATGGTGCGGTGGGACGGCTCCGAATCGATCCAGATGACGTCCTCGCCTGACGGCGAGTCGTCTCCCCGATGGAGTCCCGACGGCAAGTACCTGTCGTTCCTCGCGTCACGCGGGACCGAAGAGGAGAAGAAGCGCGGGGCCCAGGTGTGGCTGCTCGGACGGTCCGGCGGCGAAGCCATCAAGCTCACCGACGTGAAGGGCGGCGTCGCCGACTACTCGTGGTCGCCCGACAGCACGCGGCTGGCGTTCGTCGCCACCGACCCGGATCCCGACGCCGAGCCCGAGAAGAAGGAAGGGTGGAAGCGGAAGACCGCGCCGCCGATCGTGATCGATCGCTACCACTTCAAGGAGGACCGCGAAGGCTACCTCACGCGCGTCTACCGCCATATCGCGGTGTTCGACATCGCCGCAAAGACGGCGACGACGATCACCAACGGTTCGGTAGACGACACGAACCCGTCGTGGTCGCCGGACGGCAAGCGCATCGCATTTCTCAGCAAGCGCGCGCAGCCGGATCCGGACCGCACGTCCAACGACGACCTCTACGTCATCGACGCGCGTGCCGGCGCGGAGCCTGCGCGGCTGACCAACACGCCGGAAGGCGAGGGCGGGCGGCCCGCGTGGAGTCCCGACGGGTCGCGCATCGCGGTGCTCGTGGGAGACGACGACAAGAACACCGCGTATGGCCTCAACAAACTGTCGGTCGTGCCGGCATCGGCGCCGCAGCCGGTGGCGGGACGAGTCCTCACCGCCTCGCTCGATCGCGCGGTGTCGAGCCCGGCGTGGTCGGCCGATGGCAGAACCATCTCGTTCCTCCTGCAGGACGATCGCGCGCAGCAGCTCGCCAGCGTCCCCGCCGAAGGCCCCTCGACTTCGCCCGGGGCAAGCGGCATTCGGCGCCTGACGGACGGCCGCCGGGTGCTCGCCGCCATGAACGGGGGCCTGCTGGCCGACGGCAACTTCGCCGTGCTGAACATGACGCCGACAGCGCTGCCCGAGATCTGGGCGATGGACAAGGGCGCCCTGCGGCAGTTGACGAAGCACAACGACGCGCTCCTCGCCGAGCTGCAGCTGGCCACCACCGAGGACTTCACGTCGAAGAGCAAGGACGGCGCCGAGGTGCACGGCCTCATCGTCAAACCGGCGGGCTACGTGGCGGGCCGCAGGTATCCGACGCTGCTCTACATCCACGGCGGACCCAACGGGCAGGACCAGCACGCGTTCAACTTCGACCGCGAGTTCTTCGCGGCCCACGGCTACGTGGTGCTGGCCATCAACTACCGCGGCAGCGCGGGCCGCGGCCAGGCGTACCAGAAGGCGATTCACCACGACTGGGGCCACCTCGAGGTGGTCGATCTGCTCGGCGCCGTGGACGAGGCCGTGCGCCTGGGCATCGCGGACCCGGATCGCCTGGGCATCGGTGGCTGGAGTTACGGCGGCATCTCCACCAACTACACGATCGCGACCGACCCCCGCTTCAAGGCGGCGGTGAGCGGCGCGGCCAGCTCCATGCAGTTCACGATGTACGGTATCGATCAGTACACCGTGCAGTACCGATCAGGAAATGGGGTCGCCGTGGAAGGCCAGGGACTTGTGGCTCAAGGTGTCCTATCCCTTCCTCAACGCCGAGAAGATCAAGACGCCCACGCTCTTCATGGGCGGCGAGAAGGACTTCAACGTGCCGATCGCCGGCGGCGAACAGATGTACCAGGCGCTCAAGAGCCTCGGCGTGGAAACAGGGCTCGTCATCTATCCCGGGCAGTTCCACGGCCTGACGATGCCGAGCTACGAGCGCGACCGGTTGCAGCGGTTCGTCGATTGGTACGACAAGCATCTCGGGGCAGGCACGCCGGCGACGGCGCAACAGTAGCGCGGGAAGGCCGCGCCACGGCAGGGAGAGACGCATGGGCATGATGGACTTCGTTCGCGGGCAGCTCATCGAAATCATCGAGTGGCCCGAGGGCGCGCGAGACACGATCGTCTACCGCTTTCCGGATGGCGATCGCGAGATCAAGAACGGCGCACAGCTCATCGTCCGCGAATCGCAGCGCGCGCAGTTCGTGTACCTGGGGCAGTTCGGTGACACGTTCGCGCCGGGCAAGCACGCCCTCACGACCGACAACATCCCGGTCCTGAGCCGCCTGCAAGGCTGGAAGTACGGGTTCGAGTCGCCCTTCAAGGCCGACGTGTACTTCGTGGCCACGCGGCTCTTCGCGGGAAACACGTGGGGGACGTCGAACCCGATCATGCTGCGCGACGCCGATTTCGGCATCATCCGCCTGCGCGCGTTCGGCACCTACGACTTCCGCGTGGTGGACGTCAGGAAGTTCCTGGGCCACGTGTCGGGCACCGACGCCGAGTTCCTGCTGTCGGAGTTCGAGGCCGTGATGCGCTCGCGCATCGTCGGGGCATTCAGCGAGGCGCTGGCCGCCGCCAACGTGCCCGCGCTCGACGTGGCGAAGCGCTACCGCGAGTTGGGCGAGGCGCTGCTGCCCGTGATCAATCCGGTGCTGCGCGAGGCGTACGGGATCGAGATCCCGAACCTCGTCGTGGAGAACGTGTCCGTGCCGCCGGAGGTGGAGCAGGCCATGGGCCGGCGCGCCGAGATGGCGGCCATCGGCAACATGAACGAGTACGTGAAGTACCAGATGGCGCAAGGCCTCACCCGCGCGGCCGGCGCGAGCGGCGCGGCCGGGCTCGGCGCCGACCTCACGGTGGGCCTGGCGATGGGGCAGCAGTTCCTCAAGCAGGCGGGTGGGCTCATGGGTGGCGACGCGGCCGTCGGCCAGGGGCTGCCGGAGGTGCTCAGCCCCGCGCAGGTCGCGCAGGCGCTGGGGGTGACCGAGGCGAACGTGATGGCCAGCCTGGAAAAGGGCGACATCAAGGGCAAGCGCATCGGCACCGAGTGGCGCGTCACGCGCGCGGCGCTCAACGAATTCTTGCGCTGAGCAGGGCGACGAGCGAGCGAAGGGCCCCGCCGATCAGGTCGGGCACCGGCGCGTCGGTGGGCAGGGCCTGGCGCGGGGCGGACCTGGTGCCGGCGGCCGGGGTGTCGACGGCCGGCGCCTGATCGATCGTCCGCAGCTCCGCGATGAGCTGCGCCGCCTGCTCGACGTCCAGCCCCGACAGCGGCGAGCCGCAGTGCGAGCACGCGGCCTCGGCGTCCAGGCGCACGGGGGCGCCGCAGTTCGGGCAGTGAATCGATCCGATCCGCTTGCCGATCTCCGCGATCTGCGCCGGCGAGAGCGGGCGGATGTAATGCTTCTCGCGCAGGAAGTGGTAGAACGAGATCAGCCGCCCGTGCCCTCGCGGGCACCGGAAGTACTCGAACGGCGTGGCCCGTTGCAGGTCGTGGGTGTGGACCAGCGTCGCCTCGCAACGCGGGCAGGTCCCGCCCCGTGGCGGCCGCGGCGGACCCTCCGCGGAGGCGTCGCCGATGATCTTGAAGAGCGCGAGCGTCGCGCCCGGCGTGATCTGCAGGCTCTCGTAGCGATCGAACCAGAAGACCTGGCACGCCCCGCAGTAGTCCACGGTGACGGCGGAACCGAGTTGTCCGTCGAACACCCGGACCGTCATCGCCGATTCGCAGCTGGCGCAGCGCATGTCAGGCGATCTCGAGCACGCGCGGGCCCATTACCGGCAGTCGCGGGCGGATGCCAAGGCCCGGCGCCGTGCTCGCGCGCATGAAGCCGTCTTCGCGTTGGGGCGCGCCCTCCGCCGTGCTCACCGTGACGTAGCTGTTGAAGTCGGTGGCTGGTGAAGCGCAACTCCTCCGGCGTGCTGTGCGCGAGGTGGGCGATGGCGGCCGTCGTGATGTCGCCGCCCCAGCTGTCTTCGAGCGTCATCGCGATGCCCATCGACACGCACAGGTCGCGCGCCTGCTTCGTCTTCGTCAGCCCGCCGAGCTTGCTGATCTTCAGGTTCACCACGTCCATCGCGAGGTCGGCCTTCGCCCGCAGCAGCATGTCGAGGCCATCGACGTTCTCGTCCAGCACGAACGGATGGTCGGTTGGCGGCGGACGGCGAGGCATTCCTCGTACGTCAGGCAGGGCTGCTCGATGTAGACGTCCACGTCGCGGACGGCGCGGACCACGCGCACGGCCTCGTGCTGCGTCCAGCCGGTGTTGGCGTCGGCGACGAGCCGGTCGGTCGGTCTGGAGCATCGCGCCGCGACGGCGCGGATGCGCGCGATGTCGACATCGGGATCGCCGCCGACCTTGAGCTGGAACCGCGTGTAGCCCTCCGCGCGGTAGCCGGCGACCTTCTGCGCCATCGCGTCGGGAGACTCCTGCGAGATCGCGCGGTACAGGCGCACGCTTCTCGCCGAAGCGGCCGCCCATCAGCGTGCAGACGGGCAGGCCGGTGGCCTGGCCGAGGATGTCCCAGCAGGCGATGTCGATGCCCGACTTCACGTACGGATGCCCCTTGAGCGCCGCGTCCATCCGGTGATTGAGCTCGGACAAGCTCGCGCGGGTCCGCGCCGATCAGGTGCGGGCCGAGTTCGCGCAGGCCCGCGCGGACGCCCTCGGCGTAGGCGGGCAGGTAGAACGGCCCGAGCGGGCAGACCTCGCCGTAGCCCGATGATGCCCGCGTCGGTCTCGACGCCGACGATCGTGCTGTCGAAGACGTCCACCGACTTGCCGCCGGACCAGTTGTAGCGGCCCTCCCGGAGGGGCAATTCGACGCGGTGCGCGAAGACGCTCGTGATTTTCATCTCTGGCTGCTGAGTATAATCCGCACGATCATGCGAATCCCCCACGCATTCCTCCTGAGCCTGACGGCGGCGGTCGCGATATCCGCCCAGGCGCCCGACCTTCGCACGCGCGCCGAGACGTCCAACTACGAGGAGACCAGCACGTACGACGACGTGCAGCGAATTGTGAACGGGCTGGCCGTGTCGAGCCCGCTCGTCTACACGGAGAGCTTCGGCAAGACCGAAGAGGGCCGCGACCTTCCGTTGATGGTCATTTCCGACCCGAAGGTGACGACGCCGGAGGCGGCCCGGAAGCTGGGGCGTCCCCTCGTGTTCGTGCAGGCCAACATCCACGCGGGGGAGGTGGAGGGGAAGGAAGCCATCCTGATGATGGCGCGCCGGCTCGTGTCCGGCGATCTCAAGACGCTGACGAAGCAGCTGGTGATTCTCATCGCGCCCGACTACAACGCCGACGGCAATGAGAAGGTCAACGTGCAGAACCGCACGGCGCAGAACGGTCCGGTGGCGGGCGTGGGCACGCGCGAGAACGCGAAGGGCCTCGACCTCAATCGCGACTACATGAAGCTCGAGAGCGCCGAGGCAAGGTCCCTCGTCGGCCTGATGAACAAGTGGGACCCACACGTCCTCGTGGATTTGCACACGACGAATGGGTCGTATCACGCGAACCACCTGACGTACTCGCCGATCCTGAATCCCAACGCGGACGGGCGGCTGATCGACTTTACGCGCGACAAGATGCTCGCGCCGATCCGCAAGGCCGTGCTCGACAAGCACGGCTTCCGCACCTATTACTACGGCAACTTCTCGCCGGAGGACGGCGGCGCGCGCGAGAACGCGCGCGTCGACCCCGCCAATCCCGGCAACACCGTCTGGCGCACATTCGATCATCGTCCGCGCTTCGGGAACAACTACGCGGGCCTGCGGAACCGCATCGCTATCCTTTCCGAAGCCTACAGTTACCTGGACTTCAAGGGACGCATCGACGTGACGGCCGCGTTCGTCGAGGAAATCTTCCGGTCGGCCGCGGCCAACGCGCCGCGCATCCTGGCCCTCACCGCGCAGGCCGATCGCCAGCTCACCGCGCCCGTCGCCGCGCGTCCGCTGCAGTTCGGCGTGGACTTCGAGAATCGTGCGCTGCCGGACAAGGTGGACATCCTCGTCGGCGACGTGAAGAAGCAGCTCAATCCCCGCTCGGGGAAGGAGATGCTCCAGATGACCGACATGGCCGTGCCCGTCCCGATGAAGGACTACGGCGTGTTTGCCGCGACGTCTTCGCGTTCGTTGCCTGACGGGTGGCTGATTCCGAGGGCGATCGCCGAGAACGGCCGCCTCGCGGCCGCGCTCGACCGCCTGCGCTGGCATGGGATCAGGATGCAAACCGTGGCTGCCGACACGCAGGTGATGGTCGAGCGCTTCCTGATCAGCGACGTCGTCCGCTCCGAGCGCGCGTTCCAGGGGCACCGCGAAACGCGGCTGCGGGGCGCGCTCCAGAAGGCGCAGCTGTCCGTGGCATCGGGATCGATCTTCATCCCCGCGAACCAGCCGCTCGCGCGCCTGGCGTTCTACCTGATCGAACCGGAGAGCGACGATGGCCTGGTGGCCTGGAACATCATCGACGAGGGGCTGGCGTCCGGCGAGGCGTATCCGATCTATCGCGTGACGAACAAAGCCACGCTGGCGCTCAGGTAGGGCGGAACTTCAGTTCCGCCCGGGCGGTCCCGCGGTGATCGCGATCTCGTACAGGCGCGGCCACTTCTTGCCGGTCACGAAGATCCGGCGCTTCGCCTTGTCGTACGCGATGCCGTTCAGCACGTCCGCGCCGCCGGTGCGCTGATCGCGCGGCCAGAGGGTGTCGAGCGCGATCCAGCCGACGACTTCCCCTGAAGACGGCGCGATGCGCGCGATGCGATCGGTCGTCCACACGTTGGCCCAGATCTCGCCCTCCACCCACTCGAGCTCGTTGAGGCGATCGACGGGGACGCCGCCGTTCCTGACGCGCACGGTCCGCGTGACGGCAAACGTCTTCGGATCCATGTAGAACAGCCGGTCGGAGCCGTCGCTCATCACGAGCCGGGATTCGCCGTCGTACGCGATGCCCCACCCTTCCGTCTTGACGGGGAACGTCCGGCGCTTCGCGAACGTCTTGCGGTCGTAGACGAAGCCTACGCCGCTGCGCCACGTCAATTGCACGAGCGCGTCTCCGACGAGGGCGAGGCCCTCGGCGAAATGTTCTTCGGGAATGTTGATGCGCTGCCGCACGCGCCCGGTCTCGAGCTCGACGCGGCGGAGCGTGGATTCGCCTTCCAGCCCCGTGCTCTCGTAGAGCTCGCCGCCCGCGAACACGAGGCCCTGCGTGAAGGCCGCCGGGTCGTGCGGATACGTGGCGACGACCTTGTAGCCAAAGACCGGCGCCGCTCGTTGTTGCCGCGCGCCGATCGCCAGAGGAATGGTGAGTGCCACAGCCATCAGTGTGAGCGAGGTCCGGGTCATGTCTCCACGGTGAGCATGCCACGACTTGGCGACCAGCAGTTACACTTGGCCTGCATGTCGGACCTACCGCTCGACGCCGGACCGCTCGTCACCGGGCCGTGGCTCGTCCGCCTTCGCTGGGCCGCCGTGCTCGCCCAGGTGATCGGCGTGTCCGTGGCCGTGTCGGCACTGGGGCTCTCGCTCCCGGTCGTTCCGATCGTGTCGATCATCGGGCTGCTGGCCGCGAGCAACCTCGCGCTGGGATGGTGGATGGCGAAGGGCAAGCCCTCGCCGCCCCGCGTGTTCGGCGGCGTGCTGGTGGCGGACGTCACGCTGCTCACGGCGCTCCTGTGGTTCACCGGCGGGACGTCGAATCCGTTCTCGACCGTGTACCTGGTCTACATCGCGCTGGCGGCGGTGACGCTGGGCGCGCGCTGGACGTGGACCATCACCGGCGTGGCCGTGGCGCTCTACGCCACGCTCTTTGCGATCACCCCGCCAGCCGATCCGCACGCGATGCACCGGCCCGCCAACGACCTGTCCGGCCACCTCGCCGGCATGTGGGTGGCGTTCCTCTCGGCCGCCCTCCTCATCGGGTTCTTCGTGACGCGCGTGCGCGCGGCTCTCGACGAACGCGAGCGAGCCCTGGCCGAAGCCCGGCGCGTGGCCGCGGTCCAGGAACGGCTGGCCTCGCTCACGACGCTGGCCGCGGGCGCCGCGCACGAACTGGCGACGCCGCTCGCCACCATCGCCGTCGCGTCGCACGAGCTCCTGCGCACGCTGGAAGCCCGTCAGGTCGCGGACGAGGTCACCGAAGACGCCCGACTCATTCGCGCGCAGGTGGAGCGTTGCCGGCAGATCCTCGATCACATGAGCGGGCGCGCGGACGCGTCCACGGTGGACCCGCCCGCCACCATCGATGCCGCCGCGGTGGTGCGCGCCGCCATCGACGCGCTCCCGACCTCGGAGATGGACCGCGTGCGGGTCCGGATCGACCCCTCCATCCCCGCCGTCAGGCTCCCGCGCGTCGGCGTGGCGCGCGTGCTGACGACGCTGCTCAAGAACGCGCTCGATGCGTCGCCCTCGGGCAGTCCCGTGGAGATCGCGGTGACGGCGCAGGCCGGCCGGGTGGGCTTCGCCGTGCGGGATCAGGGACACGGCATGGACGCGGCGACGCTCGCGCGAGCGGGTGAGCCGTTCTTCACGACCAAGGCGCCCGGCGCCGGCTTCGGACTGGGGCTCTTCCTCGCCCGCACGTTCGTCGAGCAATGGGGCGGCCAGTTCATCCTGTCATCACAACCGGGCCAGGGCACGCTGGCCGCCGTGGAGTTTGCCGCCGATGGCCGAGCCTGAGGTCCCCGACCGATCCGCGCCGAGCGTGCTCATCGTAGAAGACGACGAGCGGTTCCGCGATCGCATGGCGCGCGCGCTGGCGTCGCGCGGGTGCGACGTGCGCGCCGTGGCGACGCGCGCCGAGGCGGCGGCCGCCGCCACCGAGGAAAGCCCCGAGCTGGCGCTGGTCGATCTCAAGCTGGAACAGGACAACGGCCTCGACGTGGTGAAGGATCTCCACGCCATCGACCCCACCACGCGCATCGTCGTGCTCACGGGTTATGGCAGCATCGCCACCGCGCTCGAGAGCGTGCGCCTCGGCGCGGCGAACTATCTCACCAAGCCCGTGGACGCCGACCAGGTGCTGGCCGCGTTCGAAGGGCGGATGGTGCAGCCCGACGTGCCACCGGTGACGGTGCCTTCGCTGGCGCGGGTCGAGTGGGAGCATATCCAGCGCGTGCTCGCGGATTGCGACGGCAACGTGTCGCAGGCCGCGCGCCTGCTCGGCATCCATCGCCGGTCGCTGCAGCGGAAGCTGTCCAAGTTCCCCACGGCGCGGTGATTCAGGGCTCGGTCCTTCGGACCTCGTCGGGCGCCCGCCTTCGGCTCGCGTAGGGGTCGCTTCGCTCCTGGGCCCGTGCGACAACAAGCCGCACGTTTCGTCGCCGGTACATCGGACACAATTCAAGGGTGAGCGTGCCCGGGTCATCGCGCGTGGCGACGTCCGTCCTTCTGGTCATTCTTGTCTCCGCCTGTTCGGCGTGCGCGGTGTCCGAACCACCGGATGCCTCGGCTGGGCTGAAGGAAGGCGGCATGTTGTACGCCACCAATGGCTGCGCGGCGTGTCATGGCCCCGAGGGCCACGGCAACGGACCATTGGCCAAGACCCTGAAGCCGCCTCCGCGGGATTTTCGAGACCAGGCCGCGTTCAAGAACGGTCGAGACCCGGATTCGGTGGCGACAACCCTGGCCACGGGGCTCACGCGGGACGGGGGGCAGATGCAGTCGTACGCGCATCTGTCGGAGCGCGAGCGGCACCTGCTGGCCCGCTTTGTGATTTCGTTGCGCGAGATCCCGTCAACTGGAGAGGGACATGACACGAAGGCTCAGTGAGTGGGTGATGTCGGCCGTGGCCGTGGCGACGCTTGGCACGGTGGTGCTCGCGCAGGCGCCCGTGACGGCGTCCGGCGCGTGGGTGCGTGAGCCCGTGGCGGGCCGGCCGATGACGGCGGCCTACGTCGTCATCGAGAACCCCGGCGCCGAGGAGATCCAGATCGTGAGCGCGTCGAGCGACGCGTCGGCGAAGGTGGAACTTCACGAGATGATCCGCGAGGGCGACATGATGAAGATGTCTCCCGTGAAGAGCATCATCGTGCCGGCCCACGGCAAGGTCGAGTTGAAGCCGGGCGGCCTGCACATCATGATGTTCGACCTCAAGACCGCGCTGAAGGAAGGCGACACGGTGTCGCTGACGTTCACCACGAACCGGGGCTGGACGATCAAGGTGCCCGCCGCCGTGAAGAAGGGCGGGATGTAGCCATGGTCCGCCTGGCCGCCGCCCTCGTGGCGGTCGTGTTGTGCGCGGCCTGTTCGGCGCCCGCGGAGAAACCGGCGGCGCCTCCGCAGGCGGCCGCCGCCAGCCTGCCGCTGCTGCCGCTCGGTGGTGATTTCGAGCTCACCGATCACAACGGGCAGCCGTTCAAGCTCGAGTCACTCAGGGGCAAAGTGGCGCTCGTGTTCTTCGGTTACACGATGTGTCCCGACGCGTGCCCCACCACGCTCTCCAAGCTGAGCGCGGCGTATGCGCGGCTGGCGCCGGAGGACCGGGCGCGCGTGAAAGCGATCTACATCACCATCGATCCCGAGCGAGACACGCCGGAGGTGATGAAGTCGTACCTCGCGTACTTCGGCGTGGACGCCGTGGGGCTCTCGGGGACGCCGGACCAGATCGCCGCCGTGGCGCACCTGTTCAAGGCGCACTACGAGCGCTCCGACGCGAAAACCGCGGGCGGCTACCTGATGTCGCACACGGTGTCGGTGTTCGGCCTCGACGCCCAGGGCAAGGCGCGGACGGTCATCGACTACGACGCGAGCGTTGACCTCGTCGTCAAGGAGATCCAGGGCCTGCTGCATGCGCCGCCGGTCACCGACATGCGGCAGCCCGGCACCCTGCCGTCACCTTGAGCCCGGTTCGTGCATCTGAATACGTAGGGCCGGGCCTCGAGGCCTGGCCGGAGCCTTCGCCATGCAGACCCCCGAAGCCGACGCCGACCAGATTTTCACGGAGTTGATGAGCCCGTTCTGCCCGGGCCTGACGCTCGCGGACTGTCCGTCTCCCAACGCGTTCGATCTGCGCGGCGAGATTCGGCGAAGACTCAAGGCGGGCGAGTCGCGCCAGGCCATCGAGCGCGAGCTCGTGGCGAAATACGGCGTGCAGATCCTGGCAGACCCCTCGGATACGCCGATTGGCCGCGTCGTGTGGGGCGTGCCCATGGGCGTGGCCGCAGCGGCCGCCGTCGGGCTGGCGTGGTTCGTCCGCCGCGCCACCCGCGTCGCCCAGGCCGAGCGAGCGGTGGCTGCCGTGGACGCGGAGACCTCGAAGCGACTGGACGAGGAGCTCGCAGATCTGGACTAGCGGAAGAGCTTGCGCTTATCGCCCCACCGCACCACACTGGAAACAAGAGACGTTCGCAGTGCCCACATCAGTCCGTCGTTTGCTCTTTGCCGTCCTTGCGGTCATCGTTCCGGCGGTCCTCCCCACCGAAGTTGCGACTCAGACAGCGGCCCCGGCCGCCTTGACCCCGCGCGCGTCGGTGACGGCAGCTGCGCCCATCGTGTTGCCCGGAGGCGTGGACTCGAACAGTCCCGCCGTATGGAGCCTCGAGGACGGCGAGGAGCGGCTCTTCGTCATGACCTCCACCGCCGGCGCCCCGCACGTGGCCACGGGCCCCGGCCTCACGCGGCTCGGGACGGCGCAGGACATCGGCTTCACCTCCGCGCCGCGCAACGGTGTCTGGATGGAGGCCGTCGTCGAGGATGATGGCGGCACGTGGTACGGCTACTACCACAACGAAAATCCCGCGGTGGGCTGCGGCCGCCCCGACCGCGCGATCGCGCGCATCGGCGCGGCCCGTTCGTCCGATCACGGCCGCACCTGGGACGATCTCGGGATAATCCTCGAAGCGGCCACCGATTCAGTGGCGTGCGGCTCGATGAACCGCTACGTGATTGGGGGCGTTGGCGACTTGAGCGTGATGCTCAACGCCGACAAGACGGATCTCTACATCTTCTTCAGCCAGTACCAGAAGCAGCCAAACGCGCAGGGTGTTGCGGTGGCACGGCTTGTGTGGGCGAACCGCGACCGGCCCGTGGGGCGCGTCACGGTGTGGACCGATGGCGCGTGGCAGGCCTCGAGAATCAACCGGACGCCCACGGTCGACGTGTATGGCAATACGCGCAACATCTGGCGGGAATACCCGGTCGGGACCCCGCTCGTTCCTGCGACCCAGGCGTGGCATGACGGCGACAACAAGGTCGATGCTTTCTGGGGGCCGTCCGTGCACTGGAACGAGGGCATCGAGCAGTACGTGATGTTGCTCAATCGGGCGAAGGACGAGAATTACGCCCAGGACGGCATTTACGTCTCGTTTGCGCCCCGCCTGAACGACCCGAGCCTGTGGACGCCACCGCAGAAGCTGATCAGCGGCGGGAAATGGTATCCGCAAGTGATGGGCACCGCGGCAGGCAGCGGCACCGACAAGCTGGCCGGTGCGACCGCGCGGTTGTTCGTTGGCGGCCGATCGGACTGGACCATTACTTTCTTGCGTTGAGGCCTGGTTTCAGGTCCCCACCTCAGCCGCAATTGTGATAAATGTAGCGCCCCGCGTTGATGAGAACGGCCCCCCGTCTCCTCGTCGTGCTGGGCTTCGCGCTGGCGACCCTCGCCTTCGCGTGGCCCTTGCCGCTTCACATGGGGACTCACCTCACAGGTGACCCCGGCGGCGATACGGGTGTGTACGTCTGGAACCAGTGGGTCTTCCACCAGGAACTGACCGAAGCGCACAATCCACTTTCGACTGAGAAGATCCTGTCGCTCACGCCGCAGGGTCGACCTGTCGCAGCACAACTACACCGCGTTCCTCGACCTGCTCGCGCTTCCCTTGATTTCGGCGTTCGGCGTCATCACGTCGTTCAACGTGGTCTACCTGCTCATCACGGCGATCAACGCGCTGGCGGCGTACGGGCTGGCGCGCCGAGCGATGGGCGTGGGGCGATGGGAAGCCTGGCTGGCCGGCTTCGTCTTCGCCTGGTCGCCCGTGCTCGTCGCGCGCGGCACCGGCCACTTCAGCCTCGCGGCCGCCGCGCCGTTGCCGGTATTCATCTGGTGCCTGATCAACGCCGAGGCCTCGCGATCGTGGCGCGATGCCGCGCTGGTCGGTGTCTGCATGGCGTGGGCGGCGTTTTCCGACGCCTATTTCGGCGTGTACTGCCTGCTGATCGCGGCGCTCTACATCGCGGCCACGGCCGTCGAAGTGGCGGCGCGGCGGACAGCACGGTCCGCGCCGCATGGGTGTGGCTCGTCGATCTGCAGATCGTGTGCGTGAGCGGCCTCGTGTTTGGCATGTTGGCCGGGTTGCGCGGCGTCGTTTCGATCCTTGGCGTGCGGGTGGGCATGCGGGAACTCTATACCCCGGTGCTCGTCCTGACGGTGCTGGCCGCGCTTCGCATCATGCTTTCGGTTCGCCCGCGCGTCGAGTTGTCGGCGCGGCTGCAGCCTTGGGTCGTGAAGCTGGCCCTCGTCGCCGTGCTCGCGTGCGCCGGACCCTTGTCGCCGGTGATTTTCGGCCTGGGGCAGCGGATGGCGGATGGCCGGCTCAAGAGCCCTCCGATTTTCTGGCGGAGCAGCCCGCGTGGCGTGGACTTGCTCGGGTTCCTGTCGCCGAATCCGAACAACCCGGTGGTCCGCGCCCTTCGCCGGTGACTGGCAAGCCGCCGGCGCCGACGGTGTTCGTGGAGTCGGTCGCATCGTTCAGCCTGGTGGCGCTCGCCGATCGTCGTGCCTGGCTGTCTGGCGCGCGGGGTTCCGTCCCGCGCAGGACCTGGTGGTGGATCACCGGCGGATTCGCGGTGCTCGCGCTCGGTCCGTTCGTGCACGTCGGGGGCCTCGACACGCACGTGCCCGCACCGTGGGCGCTGCTGCGGTATGTCCCGGTGATCGGCTGGGCGCGAACGCCAACGCGGTTTGCGATCGTCGCGACGCTCGGACTCGCCATCCTGATGGCGGGCGCCCTGGCGGCGATCGGCGCGCGATGGCCTGCCCGTCGGCGCACCGTGCTGGCCCTGGCCTCGATGCTCCTGCTCGTGGAGCTGTGGCCCGCGCCACGGCCGTTGTTCTCCGCGGAGATCTCGCCGGTGTACGACACCATCGCCGCCGACCCGCGACCGGTGCGCGTCCTGACCCTGCCGTTTGGCGTGCGGGACGGCACCTCGTCGAGGGGCAACTTCCGCGCGCGGTCGCAGTTCAACCAGACGCGTCACGGCAAGGCGCTGATTGGCGGCTACCTCTCACGCATCTCCGAGAAGCGCATTGAACGCATGCGGACGAGAGTTCCCGACGCTGGCCGTTCTGATGAAGCTGAGCGAGCCGACCCCGCTCGAGGCCGCGGACCTGGAGGTCCTCAGCCGTCGTGGTCCGGATTTCGTCGAGAAGGCCGACCTCGGCTACCTGGTGCTCGACCAGCGATTCATCACGCAGGAGCAAGCGGCTCCGGTGCTCGAGGCGTTTGGGATGCGCGAACTCCAGCGCGACCGCCACCTCATCCTGTACAGGCGGGGCGGAGGGACTGGCACCGTGACAAGGAATTCCTGGCAGTTTCTGCCACCCCTCGACGGGCGGGTCCGGGGCTGATAGACTTGGTCTTGAGATTAAGTCTCAAGATTCAGGAGAAGCCCACGCCGTGCCCCGAAAGTCCCGTAACCTCGCCGCCCTCCCCCTTGGAGACTCCGCCATCGTGTCCCGCGTCCGTGGCGAGCGCGGGGTGGTGCGCCGGCTCCTGGAGGTCGGGCTCGTCCCGGGGACCAAGGTGACGCTGAGGCGCGTGGCGCCGCTTGGCGACCCGATCGAGCTCAAGGTGCGGAATTTCGCGCTCTCGATCCGGCGATCCGAGGCGCTCGGCATCGACATCGAGTGAGCCGGCCGGCGCCGCTCGTCCTGCTTGCGGGCAACCCCAACTCGGGCAAATCCACCCTCTTCAACGCGCTCACCGGATCCCGGGCGCACGTCGCCAATTATCCCGGCGTCACCGTCGATCGCACGTCCGCGCGGTTCACGACCAGGGACGGCCGCGAGTTCGAGCTCATCGACCTTCCCGGCACCTATAGCCTGAGCGCGCGATCGCGTGAGGAGCAGATCGCCGTGGACGCCGTGCTCGGCCGCGGCCTGCAGGCGCCGCAGGCCGTCGTCGTCGTCGTTGACGCCGTGGCCCTGGGCCGCGCGCTCTACCTCGTGATCGAGATCCTCGCCACCGGCGTGCCCGTGGTGATCGCGCTCAACATGTCGGACGAGGCCGCGCGCGACGGGATCGCCATCGACATCACGCGCCTCGAGGCGCTCACGGGCGCCGAGGTCGTGCGCACCGTGGCCACGCGCGGGGAAGGCATCGCCGATTTGCTCGGCCGCCATCGGCCGCGCCGCGGCGAGGCTGCCGGGAGACGCGCCGGGCCTCGACCGCCCCGAGGCCCTGAACCTCGATCTCGCCGAGCTCGAAGCCGCGATCCTTCAGGACGGCCTGCTCGAGCGCCCAGGCGCCGCCCGCGCATGGGCCACGTGGCTGCTGCTTTCGCTGGATGACGAAGGCGCCGATGACCTCGTCGGGATTCCGCCGGCGCTTCGCGCCCTGACGCTCGAGATCCGCGAGCGCGCCGCCCTCGCGGGCCGCAACGTCGACCTCGAAATCATCTCCTCGTCCTATCGCCGCGTCGACATGATCGTCGACGCCGTCGTCCGCCGCTCGTCCGACACGAGCCGTGGCCTCACCGACCGGCTCGACTCGGTCCTCACGCACCGTGTCTACGGCGGCGTCGCGTTCGCTTTGGTGATGATGGTCGTGTTCCAGGCGCTCTTTTCCTGGTCCGAGCCGGCGATTTCCCTGATCGAATCGATCGTCGCCGCGGCGCAGGGGATCGTCACGTCGGCCCTGCCGGCGGGTCCGCTTCACCGACCTGCTCGTCGACGGCGTCATCGCCGGCGTCGGCAACGTCGTGGTCTTCGTCCCGCAGATCGGCCTGCTGTTCCTCTTCATCGGCGTGCTCGAGGATTCCGGCTACCTCGCGCGGGTGGCGTTCGTGATCGATCGGCTGATGAAGAGCGTCGGCCTGCACGGCCGCGCCTTCGTCCCGATGCTCTCGGGCTTCTCCTGCGCGGTGCCCGCCGTGATGGCCACGCGCACCATCGAGAGCCGGACGGATCGGCTCCTCACGATGCTGGTCCTGCCGCTGATGTCGTGCAGCGCGCGCCTGCCGGTGTACGTGCTGGTGACCGCCACGGTGTTCGCGCCGGGCACGCGCTTCGGGATCTTCAGCGCCGGCGCGGTGCTGCTGTTTGCGATGTACATGCTGTCGGTGGTCGCGGCGCTGACCGCGGCGGCCGTGTTGCGGCGAACGGTGCTGAAGGGGCCCGCGGCGACGCTCGTCCTCGAGCTGCCGCCGTATCGCCTGCCCTCCTTCGGCGTGCTGATGCGCAACGTGTGGCAGCGCGTGCGGTCGTTCCTCACCGACGCGGGCACCGTCATCCTGGCGCTCACGATCATCCTGTGGGTGTTGCTGTCCTACCCGAAGGCCGCGGACCACACTGCGCCGGGCGCGGACCTGCGCGCCAGCTTCGCCGGACGCCTGGGCCACGCCATCGAGCCGGCCATCGCGCCGCTCGGCTTCGACTGGCGCATCGGCGTGGGCATCGTCGGCGCGTTCACGGCGCGCGAGGTGTTCGTCTCCACGCTCGGCATCGTCTTCGACATCGAGCAGGCGGACGAAGCCACCGAATCGCTGCGGGACGCGCTGCGAAAGGCCACGTGGCCCGACGGGCGGCAACTGATGACGCCGCTCGCCGGCGTCTCGTTGATGGTGTTCTTCGTGCTGGCGTGCCAGTGCATGAGCACGATTGCCGTCGTGAAGCGCGAGTCGGGCACGTGGACGTGGCCGGTCTTCATGTTCGCCTACATGACGGTGCTCGCCTACGGCGCGTCGCTCTTCGTCTACCAGGTCGGCAGCCGGCTCGGCTGGGGGATCGGCTAATGGGCTGGCAGGACGCCGGCGTCGCCGCAGTGTTCCTTGGCGCCATCATCTTCCTGGCGCGAACGTTCCTTGTCCGCCCGAAGACAAAGTCCACGCACGGCGTTCGTCCCGTTGAGCAGCCTGAAGAAGAAGCCGCCGGGCCAGAAGAAGCCGTAGGCGCCTGGCGCTACAATCCCCTCCATGCGCCGACTCGTCCCGCTTGTTTCGCTCCTCGTGCTCACCGCCTTGCCGCCCGTCGACGCGCGGCAGGTGGCGTATCCGGATCCCGCGGTGCGCGTCCTCACGCATCGCGAGCAGAACGCGCTCGTCACGCCGTGGATCAAGAAGCGGTTCGACACGCTGCTCCCCGGACTGATGGCGCGCGAGGGGATCGACATGTGGATCATCCCCACGCGCGAGTACAACGAGGACCCGGTGTTCGCGTCGATGTCGCCGCTCACGTACTTCGCGTCGCGGCGACGCACGATCCTCGTGTTTCTACAACCCCGGTGGCGGGCAGCCCGTCGAGCGGTACTCGATCGGCCGCTTCGACTACGACAAGCTCTTCACGATGTATCCCACGTCCGAACGACGGGCAGTGGGAGGGCCTCCGCGCGCTCGTGGAGGAGAAGAAGCCGAGCGACGATCGGCATCGACGAGTCCGACGCCTGGAATCACGCGGACGGCATCACCGCCAACGAGAAGCGCCGCCTGCTCGAGGCGCTCGGCCCCGAGTACTCGAAGCGAGTGACATCCGCCGAGATGCTCGCGGTGGGCTGGCTCGAAGTGAAGCTGCCCGAGGAGCTCGAGGCCTATCGCCATGTGATGAAGGTCGCGCACATGGTGATCAAGGAGGCGTTTTCCAACAAGGTCATCACGCCCGGCAAGACGACCAACGAAGACGTCGTCGTGGTGGATGCGCCAGCGCGTCGCGGAGCTCGGGCTCGGGAGCTGGTTCCATCCGTCGGTGACGATTTGGCGCAAGGGCGAGAAGACCAATCCCCAGGGCGTGATCCTTCCAGGCGATCTCCTGCACACCGACTTCGGCATCGTCTACCTGGGGTTCTCGACCGACACGCAGCACAACGCCTACGTGCTGAAGCCGGGCGAGACCGATGCGCCGAAGGGCTTGCAGGATGGCCTGAAGGCCGGGAACCGCTTGCAGGACCTCACGCAGCAGTTCGCGCGCCCTGGGAGGACAGGCAACCAGGCGCTGGCCGACGCGCTGTTGCAAGCGACGAAGGAAGGCCTCGTGCCGTCGATCTACTGCCATCCGATCGGCTATCACGGCCACGCCGCGGGCCCGCCGATTGGCATGACGGACTACCAGAACGGCGTCCCCGTCCGAGGGCGACTACGTCTTCCGCCCCAACACGTGGCATTCGATCGAGTTGAACGTCACGTTCAACGTGAAGGAGTGGGGCGACCAGCCCGTTCGCTTCGCTCTCGAGGAAGACGCCGCCCTGCTCCCGGAGGCAAGTGGGACTGGGTTGACGGGCGGCAGGAGCGGCTGTACCTGATCCAGCCGTGATCGTCGTCCTGGCCTGGCTGCTGACCCAGACGCCCGCGCTCACCGGGCAGGTCACCGGGACGATCGTGGAGGCGCGCACCGGAGCGGCGTTGGCGACGGTCCTGGTGAAGGTCCAATCCACGGGACAGCAGGCGTTGTCGGATGCCCAGGGGCGTTTCGAGATCGCGGAGGTGCCGGCCGGCCCGCAGACCCTCCTCGTGTCGGTGGTGGGCTACGGCCTCGTGCGGAAGGCGGTAACCGTCACCGCGGGCGAGGCGATTGACGTGGCGATCCCCGTGGCAGAGGGTGCGAGCGGCTACGTCGAAGAGGTCACGGTAGGAGCGCCGCGTTCCGGCAGGCCGAGGCCGGCGTGGCGTCGCAACAGGTGCTCGGCAGCCGGGACCTCCTCGCGCTGCGTGGAGTGATCGCCGACGATCCGTTTCGCGCGGTGCAGGTGATGCCGTCCGTCGCCACCGGGGACGATTTCCAGGCGGAATTCGCCGTGCGCGGGTACGGCCCCGCGCATGTGGGCATCGCCCTTGACGGCATCGACACCCCGCTGCTGTTTCACACCGTTCGCGCGGTGGGCGACACCGGGTCGCTGGCCCTCATCAACAGCGACATCCTCGACTCCGCCACGCTCCTGTCGGGCGCGTATCCGCAAACGTTGGGCTCGCATCTCGGCTCGCGCCTCGCCTTCACCACACGCGACCCCGCGCGCGATCGCCTTACGGCACGCGTCCTCCTGAGCGGAACGGCCGCGACCACGGTGTGGGAAGGCCCCGCGGGCGCCCGCGCGGGATGGATGGTTGCCGCCCGCAAGAGCTACATCGACTGGCTGCTGAAGAAGATCGATCCCACCATCGAGGGCACGTTCGGCTTTCTCGATGGCCAGGCGAAGGCCGTGTTCAACCCGTCGCCGCGCCACGCGCTGCAGGCGTCCGTCGTCGGCGGGCGATCGTTGTTGGACGAAGCCGATGAGACGCCCGGGCTCAATTCACTCGACAAGGGACGGAACCGGACGACGATTGGCAACCTCCGCTGGCAGTTCACGCCGTCCTCTCGATTCCTCGTCACCCAGCAGGTCTACCTCGTCCAGGGCCGCTACAAGAACACGATCACCGACGGCCGGACCCGCGAGGAGGGGCTCGACCGCGACGTGACGTGGCGCGGAACGGCCAGCCGCGCTCTGGGCGTGCCCGCGGCCAATGGCACCCCGGCATGTTCTCGAGTTCGGCGCGCAAGGGCAGTGGTTGCGGGGTGAGCGCCGAGACGTCAGCTACACCGCGCGCGGCGTCGTCATCAACGTCGATTCGCAAGGCAGCCATACGGCGCAGGCGGCCTGGCTGAACTATCGCTGGGCGGCATCGCCCACCGTGTTCGTTTCGCCAGGTCTGCGCGTTGAACGATTCGGCATCGTCGAGAAGGTCAAGCCGTCACCCTGGCTGCTTGCGGAATGGCAGGTGACAGCGACAACGAAACTGCGGGCCAGCGGAGGAACGGCGCACCAGGGGCCGTCCTTCGATCAAACGTTGCGGCCCGCGCCGGCCATCGTCATCCCCGGCGGCACGCCACCGCCCGTCGCGCCAGAGGGCGCGACGCTGTTCGATGCCGGCGTTGAGCGGCGCCTCGGCGATTCGTGGCGCCTGACCGTCACGGGCTACCGGCGCCAGGACGCCGACGGGCTGCGCCTCGAGAATTCCGAGGTGCGCCGGGCGGCGGACGGCGGCAATCGTCTCGTGTTCGCCTCCGTGCCCGTGTGGGCGAACACGCTGAGCGGCGATGCGCATGGGGCGGAAGTCACGCTCGATCGGCGCGTGACCAACGGCATGTCGGGATGGATCTCCTACGCCTACGGCAACGCGCAACTCGACGATGCGCGGACCCACGAGACGTTTGCCGCCGACTACGACCAACGGCACATGGTCAACGCGTATGCGATCTATCGCACCTCCAACAGGCTCGGCCTGTCGGCGCGCTTCCGCTACGGATCGAATTTCCCTCTTCAGGGATACTTCAAGGAAGTCGATGGGGCGTACTACATCGGGAGCGAGAAGAACGCCGTGCGGCTACCGGCGTACGCGCGCCTCGACCTTCGCGCCGACTGGGCGTTCACCTACCGCCGAAGCCGCCTCACGCTCTTCGTCGAAGTGCTGAACGCTCTCGACCGTCGCAACATGGGTCCGTCGGATTGGGGACTGAACCCCGTCACTGGCATGGTGAACGGCCTCCTGGAGAAGGGCTTTCCGTTCCTGCCATCGGCGGGCGTGTTGATTGAGTTCTGAGCCGCGGCCCTAGGGAGCCGCGGCCGTCAGTGTCTGCGCCATCTCGCCGAAGTACTTCAACTCGCTCAGCTGATCCTTCGTGGGCGGGCCCACCCATCGGCCCAGCTGACCGTAGAGACCGCCGAGGCGCGTCACGAGCTCGCGCGACTGGCGCTTGACGTCAACGGCATTCGGCGCCGTGTTGGGCAGCGTCTGGATCCGCTCGTTCACCGGCGCGAACCGGCGGATCAACGCCACCACCTGCGCCTGGGTGTCGGACCACGCCTTGCGATCCGCGGGGGTCACGTCGATGCGGGGATCCTCCCGAACCTCGACCTTCTGCTCGAGGGTCCTGCCGCCGGCGGTCAGGCGCACGGTGTACGTCCCCGGCGCCACGTACGGGCCCGCCATGTTCCCGCCCCTCGGCGCGTCATCGTCCTCGCCGAAGCCGCCGCGGACCGGGAGGTCCTCTCCACGCAGGTTCCAGACGACGCGATTGAGACCGCGCATGACGCCACGTCCCCGCGTCGGGCGAAGGCGCTGCACGATCTGTCCCTGGGCGTCGTGCACGGCGAGCTCGACCACCGTGTCGGTCTTCGCCAGCCAGAAGTCGATTACGGCGCCGTTCGGCGGATTCTCCCCGCGGAAGAACATGTCGCCCGTGTGCGGCTTGAGGTTGGCATAGCGAATCTCGGAGGCGGGCGCGATGGTGAACAAGTGCGCGTCGCTCGCCGCGATCGACGGCGTCAGCTCCTGGAGCGAGTTGATCTTGTCGAGGATCCACACGCCGCGCCCGTGCGAGCCGAGCACGAGGTCGTTGTCGCGCGGGTGGATCACGAGGTCGTTGAACGCCAGGGTAGGCAGGTTGTTCTTCAATTCCACCCAGTTCGTGCCCCCGTTCCACGTGTAGAAGATCCCGAACTCGGTGCCGAGGAACAGCACGTTCGGGTTCCTGCGGTCCTCGCGCACGGTGCGGACCACGCGCGAAGCCGGCAGGTCGCCGGCGATCGACGCGAACGTCCTGCCGCCGTCAGACGACTTGTAGACGTAGTTCGTCATGTCGTTGCTGCGGTGGTTGTCGATGGCCACGTAGACCGTGTTCTCGGCGTGGTGCGACGCCTCGATGCCTTGGAACCACGACGACTTCGGCAGGCCCGGCAGGCGGTCCTGCAGGTCCGCCCACGTCCGGCCTTCATCCATCGACATGCGCAGCCTTCCGTCATCGGTGCCGACGTAGAGCAGTCCTTTTCTGCGAGGGGATTCCGCGATGGAGACCACGCCCGGGTAGTACGGCACGCCGTCATCGATCGAGAGCGTGGTCTCATCGGGCATCCTGCCCATGATCGGCAGCGTGGAGCGGTCGACGCCGGTGGTCATGTCGCCGAGGTCCTCCCAGGTCACGCCCTTGTCCCGCGTGCGGAACAGGTGCTGGCCGCCCGCGTAGATCGTGGACGGGTCGTGCGGCGAGAGCAGCAGGCCCGCATCCCAGTTGGCGGGATGCATGGCGTTGCCCAGCACCTGCGCGGGAACGCCCTTGCCCCATGTGCTCCAGTTGCGGCGATCGCCGATGGCGCCGGTGGGATCGCCGGGGCGGATGTCCTGGCTCTGCCACGTGCGCGTGTCGTTGCGGCCGAGACCCAGGAACTGCGAGGTGGCGTAGACGTGGCGCGGGTTGGCCGGATCGGGGATGGCATAGAAGCCGTCGCCACCGCAGAGACGGTCCCACTCCTCGTTGAGAATGCCGCCGTTCGACCAGCTGGCGCTGGGCCCGCGCCAGCACCCGTTGTCCTGGAGGCCGCCGTAGACGTTGTAGGGCACGGCGTTGTCCACCGCCACATGGTAGTACTGCGACACGGGCAGGTTCGACACGTACAGGAACTTCATCCCGCGGTCGTACGAGATCCCGATGCCTCCGTCATCGAGCTTGACGACGTGGCGCGAGTCCTTCGGGTCCACCCACACGTAGCGATCGTCGCCGTGCGTCGCCGTCCGCGGTGCCGTGAACGTCTCGCCGGCGTTGTCGGAGAACGAATAGGCGTTCAGCTGGTAGATGCGGCGGTCGTCCTGCGGGTCGATCGTCGGCTGGCTGGCGTACATCGGCCGCGGGTTCCAGTCCGACATGAACCGCCACGTCGCGCCGGCGTCGTTGCTGCGATAGAGCCCGCCCTTGCGCGTGATGTACGCGGTGGACGCGTTGTAGCGCGTGCCCTGCTCGATGCTCACGTAGAGGACGCGCGGGTCCTTGCGGTAAACGGCGATGCCGATGCGGCCGTACTCGCCCTCCGGGAGACCGTTGCCGGCGAGCTTCTTCCAGGTCGCGCCGGCATCCGTGCTCTTCCATAGCGCGCTGCCGGGCCCGCCCCCGTTGAAGCCGAAGGCGCTCCGGCGCCGCTGGTAAGTGGCGGCGTAGAGAACGCTCGAATCGTTCCAGTCCATCGCGACGTCCGTGGCGCCGGTGTCCTCGTCGACGAACAGCGTCCGCGCCCACGTCTTGCCGCCGTCCAGCGTGCGGTACAGCCCGCGCTCGCCTCCGGGTCCCCACACCGATCCCTGGGCGGCCACGTACACGATATCGGGATTCGAGGGGTGCGTGACGATGCGGCCGATGTGCATCGACGTCGTGAGGCCGACGTTGGTCCACGTGCGGCCGGCGTCGGTGGTCTTGTAGACCCCATCGCCCCAGCCGACGCTCTGCCTGCTGGCGCGCTCGCCGGTGCCCACCCAGATGATCTTGGGGTCGGGCTGGTAGATCGCGATGTCGCCGATGGAGTGGACGCGCTCCTTCTCGAACACGGGCGCCCAGGTCACGCCGTTGTCGGTGGTGCGGAACAGGCCGCCGGTCGCGGAGGCGACGTACATCGTGTACGGATTCGACTCGACGACGTCCATGTCGACGAATCGTCCGGACATCGCGGCGGGCCCGATATTGCGGAAACGCAGCCCGCTGAAATCCGCGCCGGTCATGGCGGCCGGCGCCTGCGCGCTTCCGTCCAGGCGCGCCATGGCGCTCAGCATCCCGCACAGCGCGATCAACAGATAAAAGGAACGCTTCATAGATGTCTCCAGATCACCAGATCACACGATATCATCCGCGCAATGCACCTCACCTCGCTGGACTGGACGATCGTCGCCATCTCTCTCGGGATCTCCTTCGCGCCGGCGATCTGGATGGCGCGGCGGGCGGGGAGCAGCACCACCGAGTTCTTCACGTCGGGTCGCGCGGCACCGTGGTGGTTGATCGGCGTCTCGATGGTCGCGACCACCTTCAGCACCGACACGCCGAATCTCGTCACGAACCTGGTGCGCGAGCACGGCGTCGCCAACAACTGGGTGTGGTGGGCGTTCCTGCTCACCGGCATGAGCACCGTGTTCTTCTACGCGCGCATGTGGCGCCGGTCCGGCGTCCTGACCGATCTGGAGTTCTACGAAATCCGCTACTCCGGCCGCGCCGCGGCCACCGTTCGCGGCTTCCGCGCGATCTACCTCGGCCTCTTCTTCAACATCGTCATCATGTCCACGGTGAACCTGGCGGCGTCGAAAATCGCCAACGTGCTGCTTGGGTGGCCGATGGCCGAGACGTTGTGGGTCTGCGCGGCCATCAACGTCGTGTTCGCGGCGACGTCGGGACTCTGGGGCGTTCTCGTGACCGACATGCTCCAGTTTGGCATCGCCATGGGCGCGTCGATCGCGGCGGCGTGGTACTCCCTGCAACGGCCCGAGGTCGGGGGCCTCGCGGGCCTGATCGCGAAGACGCCGGTGTCCACGCTCCACCTCCTGCCGGACTTCGCCGACTGGGGCCTCACCATGTCGGTGCTCATCCTGCCGCTCACCGTCTCCTGGTGGTCCGTGTGGTACCCCGGCTCCGAACCGGGTGGCGGCAGCTACATCGCGCAGCGG
Source organism: uncultured Acidobacteriota bacterium (assembly GCA_963839865.1). Lineage (GTDB taxonomy): Bacteria > Acidobacteriota > Vicinamibacteria > Vicinamibacterales > UBA2999 > 12-FULL-67-14b. The sequence continues at coordinate 1,022,172 of CAWIWS010000021.1, read as the reverse complement.
ATCCTCGCCGCCAGGAGCGAACGGGACGCGATGGCCGGCACGCTCTTCTTCAACGTGGCGCATTACGCCATCCGCCCCTGGCCCTGGGTCATCGTCGCGTTGTGCTCGATGCTCGTCTTTCCCCAGCTCGCGGACATCTCGCGCGCCTTTCCCTATCTCGATCCGCGGTTGATCGGCCATGACACGGCGTACTCGGCGATGCTCACCTTTCTGCCGCCGGGCGTGCTGGGCCTGATGGTGGCGGGCCTGCTCGCGGCCTACGTCTCCACGATCTCCACGCACCTTAACTGGGGCACGTCGTACCTCGTCCACGATTTCTATCGCCGCTTCGTGCGCACGGATGCGAGCGAGCGGCACTACGTGTGGATGGGACGCATGGTCACGGCGGTGTTGATGCTGCTGGCCGCGGGCCTCACGTTCCTGCTCGACTCGGCGCGCACGAGCTTCGAGTTGTTGCTCTCCGTCGGTGCCGGCTCGGGACTGCTGTATCTGTTGCGCTGGTATTGGTGGCGCATCAACGCGTGGAGCGAGATTGCCGCGATGGCCGTCTCCTTCACCGTGGCGGTGGGCTTCTTCATCGCCTCGAAGATGGGCTTCGCGGTCTCGGCGACGACGTCGCTGCTCGTGATCGTGGGCGTGACCACGGCGGCGTGGGTAGGGACGACGCTCGCGACGAGGCCGGAGAGTGAAGAGACGCTGGTGCGGTTCTATCGACTTGTGCGTCCTGCCGGGCCGGGGTGGGGGCCCATCTCCCGCGCCGCCGGCGTGGGGCCGTCGCCGGACAGCATCACGCTCGCGCTCGCCGGCTGGGTCCTCGGGTGCGCGTTCGTCTACTCGGCGCTGTTCGGGATGGGGAGCGTGCTCTACGGCCTCACCGCGCAGGCGTCGGTGTGGGGCGTGGTGTTCGTAGGGAGCGGCTACGGGTTAACGAGGATCCTCGCCACGCTCTGGCGCTCCGAGTAGCTTGCAATTCCTGCCGCCTGCGGGAGGTCGGCGACCGGCAACCGGTGCCGAGCATGAATGGCCTGTCCCGAGATTTGCTCGACATTTCGCGCATTATGGCCTGGTATCCCGTTCGCAGGACTCTGTCACGGGAGGTTCCATGTCAAAGCGGCGAACGCGAACGTCAATCAGAGTGGACTCGCGAATCCTGTCGTTCCATGGGGAGAGGGTGATGGTCGACGCGGACCTGCGGAACTGTACGGCGTGTCCACGCGGGAATTGAATCAGGCAGTCAAGAGGAACGTCACCCGCTTCCCGCCAGATTTTGCATTCCAACTTCTCTCGGACGACTTGGCCGTTTTGAGATCACAGATTGTGATCTCAAACGCTGGCCGCGGAGGCAGGCGCACGCGGCCGTGGGTCTTCACCGAACACGGCGCCATCATGGCGGCTTCCGTTCTGAACAGCCGGCGCGCCGTGGATATGAGCGTGTTCGTCGTCCGTGCGTTCATTCGACTTCGCAGCCTGACGCAGGCGCATGGGGACATCGCCGGCAAGCTCAAGATGATCGAGCGCCGGGTGGGCCGTCACGACAAGGAACTGAAAGCCGTCTTTCGCGCGCTGCGGAGCCTGTTGGTTCCGCCGCAGGACGCGCGTCGCCCGATTGGCTTTCAGGCGCGCCCGATGGCGTCGACGCCGGTTACCAGGGGCCGCGGCGCCGCCACCACCGCGCGCCCATCAGCACGAACGCGAGAATCGTGAGCGACACCACTATCACGCGTACGGCGGTGACGCCTGGCGCGGTGTCGCGCGTCCGCGGTTCGGCCGCCAGGGGCGCGGGTCCCGGCGGGGACGTCACCAAGGGCGCCGACGCGGCGCCTGCTGTCGGGGCGTGGTCCTCGGCCGTGACCAGCAGCACGCGGACACCGCTCTCCGCCGGTATCGGGAACGGATCGGATTGGAGGCGCTCGTTCCCGACAACCGCCGATGCGCGCACCCGGGCGCCGATGGGCAGGTGAGCGAACTCCGCCCGGCCCTTCTCCCCGGTGAGGGCCTGCCGACGATCGCGGCCGTCGATCTCGATCTCCACCGGGATCCCCGACAAGTCGCCCGCGAACGCGCCCTGCACGATGCGCACCGTGAGCGACCCCGGGGGCAGCGAGCCGTCCGGCAGCGGCATGCCGGCGGCGCGAACCATCTGCGGCGTGCCGCTGCTGCCGGGCGCGGGGTCCTGCGCCCCTGCGCTCGTTGCGCCCATGGCGAGCGCGAACACGACGGCGAACCTTCTCATGCGGCCGCTCCGCTCTCTTGTGGCTCTCGTCACCGCATCCGGTAGGTCAGCCCCGTCATGACCCGAAGGTCCTTCATCCCCGCATCGGTCGTGTAGTCGACGACGCCGACCAGGGAGAACTGGCGGTTGAACGTGGCGGACACGTTGCCTGAGAGGCGGTGCGTCCACGGACGCGTCTCGATCGCCACGCCGTCGCTGCGCACGAAGCGCAGGACCGCGAGTGACGTGGAATAGTCGCCCGACACGTAGATCGACCGGCCGATGGTGTGGCCCACCGACAGGTATCGGGAGTGATACGGGCCGCTCGGACGATCGATGCGCGCGTCCGAGCCCGAGAGATCGAAGCCGGATCCAAACAGGTTGCTGGCGTAGCCGCCGAACGTGACACGTCCCATCGGCGCGTCATCCCGGTTGTTGCGGTCGCGCGCGTAGCCGCCGTACAGCTCGATACCCCTCGCGACCTTGACGCTCACGCGCCCTCCAGCCGTTTCGTAGCGCAGGCCGTCGACCGCTTGAGGCGAGAGCGGCCTGCCGTTGAGGACATCTTCCGTGAGCTGGCGCGCGTTGATCGATCGGCCACGGTTGTAGGTGCCCTGCAACTCCACGCGCGAGCCCGCTGACTGGCGCGCGTTGACGAGGAAGTAGGTGAGCCCGCCCTGGGCCGCGCCGTTGGCGGGTCCCTGGAGGTCGTACTCCAGCGCCTGGTAGGCATAGAACGATTTCCCTGCGGGAATGTAGTTGGTCACGCTCAGCATCGATCGTTCCGTCATCGACCCCTGGCGGATGTTGGCAAAGCCGATCACGTGGCGGCGCAGGAAGCCGCTCTCGAGGGCGAGATAGCCGCCGTACTTGCGCACGTCGGAGGCGTACCCGGCTTCGTAGCCGAGGGGCTCCAGGCCCCCGAACACGCCGGCCACCAGGCGGTTCTTCGCGCCCGATGCGGCGCTGCGATACTCCGCGAGACCGCCGGCGAGGGCGCCCGCCGTGCCGAGGTCCGGCAACCACATGTGGCCCGCGCGGAGGCGTAGTTGTCCCCGGTCCCCGAGCCGCGCGCCCACGTACCCGTCGTAGAGCGACACCCGCTGCGGCCGCTCGGTGGCGCTGTACGCGGTATGGCGAAGGTCCACGCCCGCATCGAGGCCGCTCGTGTCCGAGTCGGGCAGCCTGAACGTGAAGGCCGTCGCGAATTGGAAGTCGGTCTGGGCTTCCCCGCCCTCCGGCGTGCGCCGGGCCGTCGTCACGTAGAACGACACGCGGCCATCCGGCTTCGGAGCCGGTGCGGGGCGGCCGGTGCCGGCGCCTGGCGCGGCCGACTGTCCCCACGCGGGGGTCGACAACACCAGCAGGACGAGGCCGGCCGATTGTGCGTGCGTGCGAAGCATCATGGTGTCCTCACCCTGCCCGACCGGTCGGGTGGCAGCTGTAGCAGGCGCGCGACTCATAGCGATAGCCGTTGCGGCCGCGGTGCTCCTTGTCCATCTCGGACTGCGAGTGCTCGTGGCAGGTCAGGCACGTGAAGTTGGAGTACGGCTGCGGCCTGGTGGCACGACGTGCAGGCCGTGTTGTGCCGCCCCGTGATCGGGAAGCGGTGATTGAACGTGCCCTGCCGCCACGTCGAGTCGGTGGCCCGATGACACGTCTCGCACGTCGTGCCGAAGCCCGCCGCCGCGTGCGCGGGCGAGGTCGTCCGGTCGTAGTTGGTCGCGATGGCATGCCACGCAGTCGCGTGGCGTGCCCTTGTAGACGTTGTTCTTGTGGCACGCGGTGCAGGCCTGCGAGGCGTGCTGGCCCACGAGCGCGAACACCGTGTTGTGATTGAACGTCGCGCCCCGGAAGCTACTGTCGGTGGCCTTGTGGCACGTCTCGCACGAGGTCCCGAACCCCGCGGACGCGTGCGGAGGCGAGGTCGTGCGGTCGTATTCGGTGCGATGGCAGCCCACGCAGTCGCGAGGCGTGCCGCGGTAGACGTTGTTCTTGTGGCACGCCGTGCAGGCCTGCTGGGCGTGCAGGCCGACCAGCGGAAACACCGTGGCGTGGTTGAACGCCGCGCCGCGGAAGCTCGGGTCGGCCGCCTTGTGGCAGGTCTCGCACGAGGTGCCGAAGCCTGCGGCGGCGTGCGGGGGCGAGGTCGTGCGGTCGTAAGCGGCGCGATGGCAACCCACGCAGTCGCGTGGCGTGCCGACGTAGACGTTGTTCAGCGTGACACGCCGTGCAGGCCTGCTGCGCGTGTTGCCCGACGAGCGGAAAGACCGCCGCATGATTGAACACCGCCCCGCGGAAGCTGCTGTCCGTGGCCCGATGACAGTTCTCGCACGTCGTCGGGAAGCCGGCCGCCGCGTGATTCGGCGTCGTCGTCCGGTTGTAGGCGTCGCGATGGCACCCGACGCAGTCGCGCGGCGTCCCGCGATAGACGTTGCCCTTGTGGCAGGCGGCGCAGGCTTGCGTCGCGTGCTGGCCGACCAGCGGGAACGAGGCCTGGTGGTTGAACGTCGCCTGGTTGAACGACGTGTCGCTGGCCTTGTGGCACGTCTCGCACGTCGTCGGGAAGCCGCCCGCGACGTGGTTGGGATTGCGCGCGGTCTGGTAGTCCTTCTGGTGGCACGAGAAGCACGAGCTGTTGGCCGCGCGGAAGTTGCCGTTCGCGTGGCACGACGTGCAGGCGAGGGTCGCGTGCGCGCCGTTGAGCGGCATGCCCGTGAGGCCCGCGTGATCGAAGCGCACCGCCGACCAGGCGATGGGCCGGTGGCACTGCTCGCACTGGTTGCCGAGTTGAAGCTTCAGGCGGTCGTCCTGCCGCCGTACCCAGTGGCAGTCGTAGCACTTGGTCGGCGTGGCCTTGTAGACCCCGTTGAGATGACACGACTCGCAGGCGACGTCGAGATGCCGGCCTTCGAGGCGAAACGTCGTCTTGTCGTGGAACTGGCGATTCGGCGTCTCGAATTGAGCGACCGCGGGTGGCGCAAGGCCAAGTGCGATGCCCGAGAGGATGACCAGAACATGAAGTAGGCGGCTCATGGTGGGTGCTCGCTAAGGTTTGTGGCAGGTGTCGCAGGCGGCGCCGAGCGCGCCCCGGTGCACGTCGGTGTGACAGGTCGTGCAGGTGGTCGAGACCTTGTAGGCGGCCACGGGCTTGGCGCCGGCCGGCGTGCCCGCGAGCGGCTTGTGGCAATCGGCGCATTTCGCGGACGCGTGGCGCCCGACGAAGAAGTCGCGGAGCCCCCGCGCGTTTTTGTGGGCGTAGCGCGGCAGCGCGAACGTCTCCACCGTGTGACAGACCTGGCAGGCCGTGTCGAGTTGTCCGCGGTGCGGATCCTGATGGCAGGCCGCGCATTCGGTGCCGAGGCCGCTCAGGCGTTTCGCAGTGCCGGGTCCCGCCGGGAACACGCCCGTCTCCACCCTGTGGCACTTGTCGCAGGCGACGGGTGCGTGCTTGCCCGTGAGCGGGAACTTCGTCGTGGCGTGCGAGAACCCGACGACGCCGAACTTCGGGGTATCCACCGTGTGGCAGGTCTCGCAGGCCGCCTTCAGTTGCCCGAGGTGCGGATCCTTGTGGCAGGCGAGGCACGCCGTGCCCGTGGTCGTGTAGCCCACGCGCAGGGCCGGCGCCTTCGCGTCGACACGGGTCGGTTTCATCGTGTCGACGTGGCACTGCGCGCACGTGAGCGCCGCGTGCTGGCCGGCGAAAAACGGCCGCGTGGTCGCATGCGTGAACGTCTTCACGTCGAACGTCCTGGTCGTATGGCACCTCTCGCAGGATGCGCCGAGCTCGCCGCGGTGCGCATCGGTGTGGCAGGACACGCAGGACGTATTCAGCCCGCGGAAGTCGTTGGCCGCGGGGCGAGGAGTCTTGTGGCACGCCACGCACGCGAGGCCGGTGTGCTTGTCGGCGAGCGGGAACTTCGTGGCCGCGTTGTGATCGAACGCGCCCTTCAGGAACGATGTCTCCGTGTGGCAGGCACCGCAATCCTGCTTGAACGTGCCCCTGTGCGGATCCGAATGGCACGCGGCGCACGTCTCGAAGCGCACCTTCGCGACCGTGGCCGGCTTGAGGTGGCACTTCACGCACTCGACCGTCGCGTGCTTCCCCCGCAGGGGAAACGCCGTGCGGGTGTGATCCACCTTGGTCGTCCGCCACGCGGTCTCCGTGTGGCACTGCGTGCACGTGCTGCCGAGCGTCGTCCGGTGCGGATCGGTGTGACAGCTGCTGCACGACGAGAAGGCCAGGCCCCGGTACTGCTTGTTCTTGTGGCACGACGCGCACGCCACCCTGGCGTGAGCTCCCGCCAGGGGGAACTTCGTCCTGCCGTGGTCGAAGCTCGCGGTGGCGGCCGCGAATCTTACCGTCGTGGCGTGGCACGTCGAGCACTGCGTCCCCAGCGCGCCCTTGTGCGGATTGGCGTGGCAGGACGCGCAGGCGGTGCCCGCCGTGAGGAACGACCGCGACTTGTGGCAGGCCGCGCAGTTGGCGGCGAGGGGCGCGTGCAATCCGTCGAGCGCGAAGCCGGCGTCTCGCGCGTGGTCGAAACTCTTCTGGTCGAAGGGCCGCAGCTCCGCGTCGGCGCCTGCGTGCTCCACGTGGCAGGTCACGCAGTCCGTGGTCACGTTGCGGTGCACGCCCTTCTTCGCGGCGATGCGGGCCGCGACCGGCTTGTGGCACGACAGGCACTTGTTCGCGTCCACCTGCGCGCCTTTCGAGTGGCACTGCAGGCAGTTGTTGACCCCTTCGAGCGATGCGTGCGTCCGATGCAGCTGTCCCGGCGACACCAGCGAGCCGAGCTGAGCGAAGGCCGGCGCCACGACACCGAGCGGCATCGACCAATGCGGCCACGACCGCAAGCCACGGCCATCGCGTCCCCGCTCGCGTCACGGGAGCATCTCCGACAGCATCCGCGCGTACCCAAGATAGGCGGCGATGCCCACGTGAAGGCCGACGATGAGGAACATGACGTAGACGAGGGGACGGTGGAAGACGTGCCACAACGCGAAGAGGCGGCGCGTGCGCTCGAGGTGCGCGAGGCGGCGCGCGAGCGCCGCGTGTTGTGACGCCTGCGTCACCGCGGTGTGGATGGCGTCGATGTCCACGCCGCCACGTCGGAGCTGGCGTCGCATCATCAGCAGGCGCAGGCGGACGCGCAGCTCGCCGAAGAAGAGATCCACCGCGCCAGGCGGACCCTCGTGGCCCGGTGCGACAGCGCGGTCGAACTCGTCGAGCGCCGCGCGCGCGACGGCGGGCAGCGGCGCCTCCTCGACCGACGAACGGGCCCGGGCCAGGTCCGCCTCCACGTCCGCGCGCGACAGCTCCACGCCGCGAATCGTCTTCGGGATGCGCACGTAGAGATAGCGCCCCACGAATCCCGAGGCCCAGACCGTCATCATCAGCCAGTAGCCCACCGAGATGATGCCGTTGAACTTGAACGACGTGTGCATCGTGACCATCACCGGGCCGATGATCCCGAAGAAGATGTGCACCTCCAGCCAGCGGGGCATCGCGCCGAGCCTCGAGAGCGGACGCAGGTGCTTGCGGGCGGCGTAGGGAAGCGTCGACAGCATCGCGATCGCGCCGGCCACGCCGAGAGCCAGCCCGATCGCGCCGGACGGCCGGAGCAGCTTGTGCGCCGCCAGGTAGCCGCGCGTGCCGACCGGCGCGCGGTAGTAGTCCCACCCGCCGTAGACGAACAGCACCGTCAGCACCAAGCCGAGGCAGAAGACCCCCGCCAACAGCAGGACGCCGGACAGCGCCCGTCGTGATGTGGCGGGGGCAGCCATGCGTCAGGCCTCGAGCACGCAGTCTCCGGAGGGCCAGGAGACGCAAGGGAGGATATAGCCGGCAGCGCGATCGTCGGGATCCAGCATGGCGGAACGGCAGTCCGCGTGGCCGTCGGTGAGCCGGGTGCGGCAGGACTGGCACACGCCCGAACGGCAGAGCGAAGGAATCTCGACGCCTTCGGCTTCCGCGGTTTCGAGGAGCGTGCGCGACGCGGGCGCCGAGACGGACAGGCCCGATGTCGCGAAGGTCACCTGCACCCCTTCGCTCTCAGCGGCGCCGCCCGCGGCGGGTCCGGCATCGGCGTTCAGTTGCGACGCGGCCACCGCCGTCTCGAATTGCTCGAAACGCACCTGGGCCGGCGGGACGCCGAGCCCGGCGAGGGCCTCGCGCGCCTGGTCGATCATCGGCCCCGGCCCGCAGAGACAGAAGATCGTGTGCGCGGCATCCGGCACGTGCTGACGGACGAACGCCGCGTCGATGCGGCCGGTGTGAAGCGTCGTGGGCCGGTCGGGTTGCGTGAGGGTGACGGCGATACGGACCAGGGGGTGACGCTCGGCGAGCACGCGCAGCTCGTGGTGGAACGCGACATCCTGCTCGCGTCGCGCAGAGTACAGGAGCGTGACGGGCCGCGTCGGTTCGACCGAGACCGCGTGACGGAACATCGCGATGAGCGGCGTGATGCCGATGCCGCCCGCGATCAACGCAAGTGGACGATCGTCCCCTTCCGGTACGCGAACTGCCCCGCGGGCCGGTTGATCGTCAACGTCGAGCCCGCGCGTACCGTGGCATGCAGCGTCCCCGACACGAGTCCCTGCCGGCGCACCGAGATCTCGAGATACCCCCGCGTGTGCGGCGCCGAGCTGATTGAGTAGCAGCGCACGTGCGGCTTGCCGTCAATCTGCGCGCGTACGGCCAGGAACTGGCCGGGCGAGAAGTCGAAGCCTTCGGGGCGCGCGAGACGGAACGTCTTCACGTCGGATGCCTCGTCGAGCACGGCGAGCACGGTGGTGGTGACGGAACCTGTGGGGCGGTGCGCCTGGTGACGAGGCGCACGCGGGGTCGGCGCCGAGGGGCGGACGGCGGGCGCCCGCGCCGCAGGAGCGAGCAACTCGCATGCGAAGCACCACGCCGCGTGCATCGCCACGCCGGCCACGAGGCCGACGGGCGTGGCCCACAGCCACGGCGCGAGCGTGAAGAGAAAGGACGGCAGCACGAACGGGCTCACGACCGAGCGGCTCGCCGCGCGATGGCGGCGGAGGATCGCCATCGTGAGGTGAAGGGCAGTCAGCGAGGCAGGGATCGCGGTTTCGATGAACACGGCGTGTCTCGATCAGGTGACGGTTCGCATGCAAATGAGCAAAGACTGTTCCAAATGTAAAAACCTGAGGCGCCCTGCAGCGCGTTACTGTTTCGTCTTCGCGGGAACAGATTCGTGATCGTCCACGCGCAACCGCGCCGATCCATCGCCCCAATGGGCAGGCGAACGCCGGGTCCAAGGCGGAGCGAGTACAGCAGGCGAGGATGAGAATGGGATGAGCGACAGGCCCTCGCGGCCGGATAGAATGCGCGGATGCGATTCGCCGTTGCGCTCCTGGCGTGTTTCTCGATTTCGGCGTCTGCGGCGCCTGTGGTTCCCGTCCAGCTGTCCACCGCCCGCCAGTTGTTGCTGGTCGTGACGCCGGACTGGAACGCCGTGAGCGGTGAGCTGCGGCGCTTCGAGCGCGCGTCGGCGGCGCAATCATGGCGCGCCGTCGGTGAGCCGACCGCGATCGTCGTGGGGAAGAACGGGACCGCGTGGGATCCGATGCTCACTCCCGCCGTCCCCGGCCCCGTCAAGGCCGAAGGCGATGGTCGATCTCCCGCGGGCGTCTTCCCGCTCGGCACCGCGTTCGGGTTTGCGCCGCCGCCCGAGGCGTCGTGGCTCAAGCTCCCCTATCTCCACGTCACCGAGGGCACCGAGTGCGTGGATGATTCCGCGTCCACCGTCTACAACCAGGTTGTCAATCGCCGCACGATCGCGAGGCCGGACTGGAACAGTGCTGAGAAGATGCGCGAGATTGCGCCGGCGTATCAGTGGGGCGTCGTCGTGAACTACAACGCGTCGCCCGCCGTCGCGAAGCGAGGGTCGTGCATCTTCTTGCATATCGGTGGCGGACCCGACGGCAAGGGCACGGCCGGCTGCACGGCGATGCCCGCCGCCGACCTCCGGCCTGTGATGGCGTGGCTCGACCCCGCCGCGAAACCCGTGCTCGTCCAGTTCCCGCGCGCGGCGTACGAGAAGCTGAAGACCGACTGGCAGCTGCCGTAGCGTCCGGCTCCGCCCGGGATTGTTCCCGGTTGACACCTTCGGCGTGACGTTCATAATGGCGCCAGCTCGACAGCTGGCGCCCGCGCGCCCAGCGGCGCGCTGCCCGGCCGTGGGGTCCCACCACGATTCGCCGGCCCGTCCCTTCGCTTGTATCGATTCGTTGATCACCTGATCCGGCGTCTCTCGGGGAGGCTTCTATGGTTCGTTCGACACACGTCCACTTCGGCGGAACGGCGAGCGCGCTCGCCCTTCTGCTGGTCATCTCCAGCGGTCCGATTGGCGCCCAGCAGAAGGCTGCGTCCCCTTCCGCACCCAAGGCCGCGGGCAGCGACCGCAATCAGGACAAGGCCCCTGGCGATGATCCGGACCGCGACCACGGCGTGGTGAAGAGCCTCAACGGGGCGGAGGGCGACCTCACGATCAAGGGCGACGGCGGCCTCATCGTGGCCCGCGACAAGAACACCATCACCGTGACCGCCGGTCCGAGCGTGGGCATCGGCCGCACCAATCCCGATCCGAAATATGCCCTCGACGTTGGCGGCACCGGCATCGTCCGGATTGGAAACTCCATCTACCTGAACGGCATCAACAACAGCCTGACGACGTCCACCGGCGCGATCGACTTCAGCAACAACAGCGTGTCGACGACAGGCGTGATCACGGCCAACGGGTCCGGCCTGACACACCTCACGCCGGCCAACATCGATGGCGGAACGTTGACGGCGCTCTTCCACTTCACGAATGCGGGCAACACGTTCAATGGCGCCTTCACCGGGAACGGCTCCGGCCTCACGGGCGTGCAGTCGTCGGGGCTCGCAGGGGGCGTGTACGCGAACCTCTACTCGTTCACCAACGCGAACAACGCGTTCACCGGGGTGTTCACGGGGAACGGCGCCGGGCTGACCAATGTGAACGCCGCCACGGCGGTCACCGCCACCAGCGCGACGACGGCGGCGACAGCTTCGACGCTGGCCGCCGGTGCGCACCTGGGGGCCTATACCTTCAGCAACGGGGCAAACGCATTCACCGGCGCCTTTGCCGGCAATGGTTCGGGGCTGACCAATGTCACTGCGGCGGCGCTGGCGGGCGGCACGTTTGGGAACATCTATCACTTCACGAACACGGCGAACACATTCAACGGCACCTTCACCGGTGACGGCTCGGCGCTGACGGGCGTGCAGACGTCGGGGCTGGCAGGGGCGCGTACGCGAACCTCTACTCGTTCACCAACGCGAACAACGCGTTCACCGGGGCGTTCACGGGGAACGGCGCCGGGCTGACCAACGTGAACGCCGCCACGGCCGTGACGGCCACCACGGCCACGAACGCAACAAACGCGACGAATGCGACGAATGCGATCAACGCGGCGACGGCGACGACCCTGGCCCCGGGCGCGCACGCGGGCGCCTACGCCTTCACGAACACGGCGAACGCCTTCAGTGGCACGTTTACGGGCGACGGCTCTGCGCTGACCGGGGTGCAGACCGCCGGCCTGGCGGCCGGGCCCTACGTGAACGCGTATGCCTTTCCCAACGCGGCGAACACCTTCACCGGTGTGTTCACCGGCAACGGCGCCGGCCTGACGAACGTGGCGGCGGCGACGGCCGCGACCGCGACCACCGCCACAACGGCGACCACGGCCACCACGCTGGCGGGGGGGAACCACACTGCGGCCTATGCGTTTGGCAACGCGGCCAACACGTTCACGGGTGCGTTCACGGGCAACGGCGCAGGGTTGACCTCGGTGACGGCGGCGGCGCTTACGGGTGGGACGTTCGGCAACGAGTATCACTTCACGAACGCGGCCAATACGTTCAGGGGTGCGTTCGACGGTGCGCATACCGGCACGTTCAGTGGCGACGGCTCTGCGCTCACCGGGGTGCAGACCTCCGGCCTGGCGGCCGGGTCCTACGTGAACGCGTATGCCTTTCCCAACGCGGCGAACACCTTCACCGGTGCGTTCACCGGCAACGGCGCCGGCTTGACGAACGTGGCGGCGGCGACGGCCGCGACCGCGACCACCGCGACCACCGCCACAACGGCGACCACGGCCACCACGCTGGCGGGGGGGAACCACACCGCGGCCTATGCGTTTGGCAACGCGGCCAACACGTTCACGGGCGCGTTCGACGGGACCCACACGGGGACGTTCAATGGCACCTTCACCGGGAGTGGCGCGGGGCTCACCGGGGTGCAGACATCCGGTCTGGCGTCGGGAATCTACGCGAACGCCTACACGTTCCCCAACGCGGCGAATACCTTCACTGGAGACGGCTCGGGCCTGACCGGTGTCTCGGCATCGGGGCTCGCTGCCGGGTGGTATCAGAATGCCTACGCGTTCACCCATCTCGACAACGAATTTCGCGGCCGGTTCGAGGGGACGATTGAAGCGAGCCGCGTGGTGGGGCCGCTCATGTTCCAGGACCTGGTGGAACTTCATGCGGTCGACGCATTCGGCGCCCTCAACGCCCTTTCTGTCCGTCGCGAGAACACCGGTGTATCGAGCGGTATCAATGCCGTCATCGGTCCGAATACCATTGGCCCGAGCGGAGGCGGGCCGACGCCCGTCAACTCGGTCATCACTGGCGGCGAGCGTAACGTCGTCTCCGCTTCGCTCGCGTACATTGGCGGCGGCTACGGCAACACCGTCCGCGGAGAGCGAGGCATCATCCTCGGCGGCTACGAAGTCGAGGCCAACGGCGAGGGCGCGATGGCACTCGGCGGATCCTTCAACTTCGCCAACGGGATGTACTCGTTCATCCTTGGCGGGAGCGGCAACCGCGTCGAGCCCCAGGCCACCGGCGGTTTTGCCTACGGGTTGAACGTCGCGGTCCGGCATCGGGGCGCAATCGTGTTTGGCGACTGGGAAGGCAGCACCTTCCTCTCCGAAAACGACAACGAGTTCGCCGTCCGTGCGACGGGCGGGTTCCGCTTCATCTCCGCCGTGGACGGCCAGGTTCCGACGGCGGGCGTCGTCCTGCCACACGGCAGCGGGAGCTGGAGTTCGCTGTCCGACCGCGCGGCCAAGAAGGACCTGGACCGTGTCGACGGTGAGGACGTCCTCGCCGCCATCGCGCGCATGCCCCTCTGGCGCTGGAGCTATAGGACCCAGGCCGACGGCATCCGGCACATGGGCCCGATGTCCCAGGATTTCCGCGCGGCCTTCGGGCTCGGCGAAGATGACAAGACGATCGACGTCGTCGATGCCGACGGCGTGAACTTCGCCGCCGTGCAGGCGCTCGAGAAGCGCACGGCGAAGCTGCAGGAGGAGAACGCCGCGCTGCGTGAAGAGCTCGGGCGCGTGACGGCGGCGCAGGCCATCATCCTGCAGAAACTGGCGGAAATGGAGAAGCGGAAGCAATAAGGAGGCAGGCGCCGGTCGGACCTGAGATGAGTTACAGTCCCCCTCATGTCCGACTGGACCGCCGCCTTCACCTACGCCTTTCGCACGCTGCGCCGGCAGCCCACGTTCGTCCTGATTGCGCTGCTCACCCTCGCGCTGGGCATCGGCGCCAATACCGCGATCTTCAGCGTGATCAAGACGGTGGTCTTGAACCCGCTCCCGTACGCGGACCCCGAGGCCATCGTCGTGCTGTGGGAGGTCAATCCCGACGGCAACCAGGACCGGGTGTCGATCCCCACCTTCCAGGACTGGAAGAAGGAGGCGCGGTCCATGGAGGCCATGGCGGCGTTCCGGCAGGTGGACTTCACGTTCGCCGGATCGGGCGAACCGAGGAACGTCCCCGGCGTGCGCGCCACGCCGGAACTGTTCAGCGTGCTCAAGTCGACCGCCGAACTGGGGCGCACCTTCCTTCCCGAAGAGTCCGTGGTTGGCGCCGATCGCGTCGTGGTCCTGAGCCACGGCTTCTGGGAGCGTCAGCTCGGCGCGGACCCCTCGATCGTCGGCAAGACGATCCAGCTCGACTCGCTCCCCATCACGGTCGTCGGCGTGATGCCCGCGGGCTTCGAGTTTCCGACCGCGACCAACGCCGAGGTGTGGCTGCCGCTGGCGTTCGACCCCAAGGACCTGCACGGCTCCTCGCGCCGCGCGCGATCGCTGATGGTGGTCGGGCGCCTGGCGCCCGGCGCCACCGCCGCGCGGGCGCAGGACGAAGTGACCGTGCTCGCCAACCGCATCGCCAGTGAATACAAGGACAGCAACGAGGGCTGGGGCGCGCGTGTCGTCGCGGCGCACGAACAGCTCGTGGCCGCCTCCCGTCCGGCGCTGATGGTGTTGATGGGCGCGGTCGGGTTCCTCCTCCTCATCGTCTGCGCCAACATGGCCAACCTGCTGCTGGCGCGCCTGTCGAGCCGCCGCCGGGAGATTGCGGTGCGCGGCGCGCTGGGCGCAAGTCGAATGGACGTGGCCCGGCCCATCCTTGCCGAGAGCATGCTGCTCTCCCTCGGTGGAGCCGTGCTCGGCCTCATCGTCGCCGTCGTCGGGCTCCGCGCCATCGCGGCACTGCCCGAGGCCGGGTTGCCGCGGATGAGCGAGCTGCATCTCGACGGCGGCGTGCTGGCGTTCACGATGGTGGTGTCGGTGGCCGTGGCGCTCGCGTTCGGCGTCCTGCCGGCGCTCCACGCCTCCCGGACCGACCTGCGCGGGAGCATGGTCGAGACCTCCGGCGGCGCCACCGCGAGCCCCTATGCGCGTCGCGTGCTGAGCGGCCTCGTGGTCGTCGAAGTCGCTCTCGCGCTCGTGCTGCTCGTGGGCGCCGGACTGATGACGCGCAGCTTCACGAAGCTGCTCCAGGTGAGCCCGGGTTTCGACACGACCAACCTTGTCGCCGCGCGCGTGCTGCTGCCCACGGCCAAGTATCGCGAGCGGCAGACGCTCGTGCGTTTCTACGAAGACGTGATCGAGCGCTTGCGCCGGGCGCCGGGCGTGACGGCGGCCTCCGCCGTCTCGTCGCTGCCGTTGCAGGACGTCGGCGCGGCCTCGGCGCTGCCGTTCACCGTCGAGGGCCAGCAGCCGCCCAGGGGCGAGGACCCCCTGGCCGATGTCCGCATGGTCGCGGCCGGCTACTTCGAGACGATGAAGATCCCGTTGCTGTCCGGCCGCTTCCTCGACGAGCGCGACGCGCTGGAGGCGCCGCGCACCAGCGTCATCAACGAGACCATGGCGCGGAGGTATTTTCCGGATCGCAGCCCGATCGGGCAGACCATCCAGAACCCGCACGGCAAGAGCGAGGTCGTGGGCGTCGTGGCCGACGTGCGGAACCAGGGCCTCGCGAGCGAGCCTCGCAAGCAGGTCTATCTGCCCCTTCGCCAGAGTCCCACGGCGGGCATGGCGCTCGTGGCGCGCACGCAGGGCGATCCCACGTCCTTTGCCGGCACCATCCAGAAGGTGATCTGGGAAGTGGATCCGCAGCAGCCGATTTACGAGCTCTCCACGATGAACCAGATCATCGCGCGCGCCGTGTTCCTGCCGCGCCTGTCGACGACCCTGCTCTCGCTGTTCGCGGGCGCCGCGCTGCTCCTGGCCGCGCTCGGCATCTACGGAGTGCTCTCGTATTCGGTTACCCAGCGCACGCGCGAGATCGGTCTCCGCATGGCGCTCGGCGCGTCCGGCGGCGACACCGTCGGCCTCGTCGTCCGGGGCAGCGCGATGATGGTGGCCGTCGGCGGTGTCGTGGGCCTGGTGGCCGCGCTCTTCCTCTCGCGTTCGATGGCGGGGATTCTCTACGGCGTCGGGCCGTTCGATCTGCCGGCCTTCGGCGTGTCGGCGTTGCTGCTCGTGGTGGTGGGCGTGACGGCGAGCCTGCTTCCGGCGCTCCGGGCGACGCGCGTGGACCCGATGGTGGCGTTGAGGGAGCAGTAGCCTGTCCAATAACGCACATCCGCGAGGCGTTGCACGCCGTCACAATGGCCTCATCGGGCGAGCGTCCCAGCCGGAGGGCATCATGGCAGCACGGAAGACCGCAGGCAGCAAACAGGCAACATCGGTGAAGTCGTCCAACGAGATCGTCGAGCAGAAGCTCGTGGCGTTTGCGGAGCAACTCGGATGGTTGCTCGGCACGGTTCGGGCGCGGGCGGATGATTGGCTCGATCCCGAGAGGCTGCGGAAAGAGGTCGGCCGCATTCGTGACGGCGCCGCTGACTTGCTGACGCAGGTGAACCGCGCGAGCGCGGCGGCGCGGAAGGCCGCCACGAAGAAGGCCGTCGCGACCAAGGCCGCCAAAGCTCCACGCCCGAGCCGCGGACTCGTTGATGCGCCCGGGAAGCGTCATCGCAAGCCGCCAACCCAGGAGCGGATCAACCCGCGCATGGGCGAACCCGAAGGCAAGCACGTGGGGCAGAAGAGCCTGAAGAACGGGATGCGGCGCGGCCGAGGATAGGGCGCGGCGCCTGGTTGACCCGCGCCAGTCTGTTGTCCAACGTCACCAGTTCCGCGTCACGCGAGATCGCCAGCCAGAGACACGCGGCGTCGTACGCGGTCAGCCCGGTCCTGGCCGCGAGGGCGGCGAGTTCCGCCGGCGGCACGTGAACCCGCGTGATGGACAACCACGAGGGTCATCCCGATCCTCGCGAATCATCCGGGCGGATTCCCCGGGTTCGCCCTTCAGGCCGAGTCGGTTGGCGAGAGCGGCCAGGTCGTCGAACGTCGTGACGTGGCCCGCCTGTTCGAGGATGGCGCGCAACTCTCCCTGCAGCGACCGGTGGTTGCGCTCGGCGCGGGCCTTCAGGCGCTTCGCGAGGTCCGCGGGGACATTTTCACCGAGAGCGTTACCGTCTTGGGGGACGTCGTCGGGCAGGCGATGACGCTCGCGTGGAGATCCGCCACAACCACGAAGGACACGGAGAACACGAAGAACACGAAGAGGCAAAAACAGGCCCATAACGCGAGGAAGTCGCGCTGGAGTCCGGCCGATCTCCCGTTTTGGTATCCCTATCCGTGACACACTGGTTGTATCCAGAATCATCAGAACGGGGTAACCAATTGAGCCAGATTCGTGTCGGGTCGTACGTCACTCACTCTCAGCGCCCCGCATGGGGCCTCGGCAAGGTGTTCGGTCAGAGCGCGCAACACGTGCTCGTCGGCTTCCAGAACCTGCCGGAATCGGAACGCATCAAGCGGTTCGAGTGGAGAATCGGACTCCTCGACAGCGCCGCCGTCACGGCGGATCCTGTGCTCGACTCCTGGAACGTCGAGTGCGACTCCACCTGCCACTACATCGCGCCCGCCCGTAAGGGCAAGAAGAAGGTCGACGCCGACGCGCCGCTCGTCGCGGAGTGGACGCTCGAGCAGGCCTACGAGCGCTTCCACCAGAAGTACGGCGGCGCGTTCCAAGACCCGTGGTACCGTCCGTCGGAACGTGACTGGAAGTTCGCGCAGCACCAGCTCTGGGCGGAGACGGTCGGCAAGACGGGACTCGCCAAGATGGTCGCCGACGCGCCCCAGGAAGTCGCGGCCCTCATCCTCAAGGTCATCGAGACCGGCCACAAGCCGCTGCTGCAGCCCAAGAGCGAGCTGAGCGTCCTGCGCGACGCGTTCTCGAACGCCGACAACGTGAAGCCGTTCCTGAACGCGCTCGTCGACATGCTCGACGCGCCCGCCATGACGTCCGGCCTCTACAGCAACTACCTCCACACGTTCGAGACCATCCCGCTCAGCAAGGACGGCGATCTCAACAAGTGGCCCACGGTGACGATCATCCCGTTCCTCGCGCAGCCATCGCGGCACCTGTTCGTGAAGCCCGTGACGATTCGCAAGGTGGCCAAGGCCGTCGGATTCGACCTGAAGTACACGGCGACGCCCCGGTGGGAGACCTACGAGCGCGTGCTCGCCTTCGGCACCCTGCTGCTGGACTTCCTGCAGCCGAAGGGCGCCACGGACATGATCGACGTCCAGTCGTTCATCGGCGCAATCGCCGAATAGCAAAACCAGAGGGAGGCTGTAGGATTCCTGCATGCCTCCCTTCGTCTTAGGCGTCGATCTCGACGGGACCTGCGCGGACTTCTATGCCGCGCTCAAACCCATCGCCGCGGAGTGGCTCGGGGTCGATCCCGGGACGCTCACCGACACGGTCTCGTGGGATCTGCCCGAGTGGGGCGTCGCCCAGGCGCCGGGCGGGTACCTCAAGCTCCATCACTTCGCCGTCACGCAGCGCGACCTCTTCCGGGTGATGAAGCCCATCGCCGGCGCGCCGCAGGTGCTGCGTCGGCTGTCGCACGAAGGCGTGCGCATTCGCATCATCACGCACCGTCTGCTCATCACCAACTTTCACCGCGTCGCCGTGCAGCAGACCATCGACTGGCTGGACGGCCACGATATCCCGTACCTGGGACCTCTGCTTCCTCGCGGACAAGGGCGCGGTGGGCGCCGACCTCTACATCGAAGATTCACCGCGCAACATCGAGCTGCTCCGCCTGGACGGCCATCCGGCCGTGGTCTTCAGCAGCTCCACGAACCGCCACCTGCCGGGGCCGAGGGCGGAGACGTGGGAGGATGTGTACCGAATCGTGCAGGAGAAGCTTGCCGAACGGTAAGCGAAACCGGGGCGAGGCGCGTATGCGAGTCATGGAACGCCTGCTCAGCCCATACCAACCGGTCATCTACGCGCTCTTCCGCATCGTGGCGGGGCTGCTGTTCGCCCAGCACGGTGCGCAGAAACTCTTCGGGGTCCTTGGCGGGCAGGCGATGCCGCTGGTCTCGCAGATGGGCCTGGCTGGACTCATCGAGTTTGTCGGTGGCCTGCTGATTGCCCTCGGCCTCCTGACGAGCCCGGTGGCGTTCGTCGCCAGCGGGGAGTTGGCCTGGGCCTACTTCCAGGCCCACTTCCCGCGCGGGTTCTGGCCTGTGCAGAACGGCGGACAGGAAGCCGTGATCTTCTGCTGGGCGTTCCTGTTCATCGCCGCCGCGGGCGCGGGCAAATGGAGCCTGGACGCGCTCAGGAAATAGCCGCGCGCGTGATAGAAACAGGCATGCACCGACGGCGCGCTGCCGGCTTCCTCTTCGTCCTGTGCGTGGCGGTTCTCGCCACGCGCACGCACTCACAATCGATTCCACAAGACACGGGCGCCTCCGGCGCGTGGCAGAAGCTCCTGAAGCTGGGCACCACGGCCAGCGTGATGCACGTCACCGCGCATCCGGACGACGAGCATGGCGGCGTGCTGGCGAAGATCAGCCGCGGAGACGGCGCGCGGCTCGCGCTGCTCACGCTCAATCGCGGCGAGTCGGGCGACAACGCCATCGGCGCGCAGTTGTTCGACGCCCTGGGCCTGATCCGCACCGAGGAGCTGCTGGACGCCGGACGCTACTACGGCGTGGACGAGCAGTACTTCACCACCGTGGTGGACTACGGCTTCTCGAAGCCGCTCGAGGAGTCCATCGACATGTGGGGGCGCGAGACGGTGTTGCGCGACGTCGTGCGCGTCATCCGCATGAGCCGGCCGTGGATCGTCCTCTCGCGCTTCCAGGGCAACGAGCGCGACGGCCACGGCAATCACCAGGCCGCGGGCCTGATGGCGCAGGAGGCGTTCCGCGCGGCGGGCGACCCCGCCAGGTTCCCCGAGCAGATCGCCGAAGGCCTGCGCCCGTGGCAGCCGTTCAAGGTCTACATCGGCGGCGTGCGCGAGAACGAAGACTGGACCGTGCGCGTCGACAGCGGCGAGTACAGCCCGGTGCTCGGCGATTCCTACGACAACCTCGCGCGGCTTGGGCCTGAGCTTCCAGCGGTCGCAGAACGGCGGCCGCTTCACGCCCGGCGCGGGCACGAACTGTCGGGTACTACAAGCGCATTGGCGCGGCGTCCCGAGAGACCTCGTTCTTCGACGGGATCGACACCACGTTCGCCGGGCTCTTCACGACGCTGGGCCGGCCCGTGCCGCCCGGCGCGGGGCCGTTGCTGGCCGCGATGGACGCGGCGGTAGGCGCGCGCGAAGGCGGCCTTCACGCTCACCGATCCGTCGAAGGCCGTGCCCGCCCTCGCGGAAGGCCTGAAGCTGACGCGCGAGGTGATCGCCACGAGCGCACAGGAGCCCGAGGCCCTGTTCGTCCTGCGGATCAAGGAGCGGCAGTTCCAGGACGCGATCAACGCCGCGCTCGGCCTGCCGTGTCCGCGATGGCGCAGCCCGCGGGGACGGCCGACCCGACGGGCCCGGCCGCCGCGTTCGCGCCGCCGGCGACGATGGCCGCGCCCGTGCCGGGGCAGACGTTCGAGGTCCAGGTGATCGTGCAGACGGGGCGGAGGCCCTCGCTCGCGACGCCTTCGGGCTGCGAAGCGGCCCGGGGATGGACCGTCACGCCGAAGACGAACGGCCGCTTCACGGTCACGCTGGCCGATGACGCGCCGCT
The DNA here is from genome assembly GCA_963839865.1 of uncultured Acidobacteriota bacterium. Classification (GTDB taxonomy): domain Bacteria; phylum Acidobacteriota; class Vicinamibacteria; order Vicinamibacterales; family UBA2999; genus 12-FULL-67-14b. Next base: position 1,001,567 of record CAWIWS010000021.1, on the reverse strand, counting down.
GAGCACCAAGCCGTATTTCTCGCGCGCGGGCCTGCACCGAGAGCCGCTACACGCTGAGCGACGCCGCGCAGTTCGGGCGGCCCGCGTCGGCGCCGCCGCTCGTGGCCGTGGCGCGCTACACCGTCGACGGCGTCAACGTCGAGACGCGGGAGACCGTCAGGCGGCGCGAGCCGAAGCTCCCGTATGGCGACGTGCTGCGCGAGGTCCGCAGCGTGCCGCGGCTGTCGGTGACGATGACGCCGTCGAGCGCGATCGTCCCGCTGACCGAAACGGGGACTGTCCCCTTTTCCGCCGCGACCAGGCGCGTGGACGTCGAGGTGTCGCTGCTGCACAACGCGGAGGCGCCGACGAGCGGCCGCGTGGCGCTGCGGATGCCGGCGGGCTGGACGTTCGGAGCCGGCCGATCGCGCGTTCGCGTTCGCGCGGGCGGGCGAGCGCGCGTCGTACCGGTTCGCGGTGTTCCCCGGGCGCGATCGACGCGCAGCATCTACAAGATCGAGGCGGTGGCGACGGCGGCGGGGAAGGAGTATCGCGAGGGCTACGAGGTGATCGATCAGCGCGACCTCGAGCTCCGCTACCTCTATCGGCCGGCCACCGCGGACGTGCGCGGCATCGACGTCGCCACGGTCGTGCCGGGCCTGAAGGTCGGCTACGTGATGGGCATCGGCGACCAGGTGCCGCTCGGCCTCCAGCAGCTGGGCGCGCAGGTCACCCTGCTCGGCGAGCGCGACCTGGCGACCGCGGACCTCTCCGCACTTCGACGCCATCATGACCGGCACGCGCGCCTACGCGGTGCGCGAGGATCTCAAGACCTACAACCAGCGCCTGCTCGACTACGTCAAGGACGGCGGCAACCTGATCGTCCTCTACAACACGCAGGAGTTCGTGCCGTCGACGTTCGCGCCGTTCCCGGGCGAATTGCCGCGCAGCGCGGAGGAAGTGTCCGAGGAGAACTCGCCGGTCGACGATCCTCGCGCCCGCCGAGCAGTCCTTCAACTGGCCCAACAAGATCACGCTGGCGGACTTCGACGGCTGGGTGGAGCAGCGCGGCTCGAAGTTCTTCACCGCCTGGGACGCCGCCTACACGCCGATGATCTCGACCTTCGACAAGGGCCAGGCGCCGCAGCAGCGGCGGCTGGCTCACGGCGAAGTACGGCAAGGGCCACTGGACCTACTTCGCCTACGCCCTGCACCGCCAGTTGCCGTACGGCGTCCCCGGGGCGTATCGCATCACCGCCAACCTGCTCGCGCTCGGCAAGAAGCCTGATCACGGACGAGGCCACGGTATCATTCTAGAAAGCAGGGCTGCTTCTCTGTGTCTCTCGTGTCTCCGTGGCCCGTCCGTGATCTGGAAGAGGAGATACGCGAGGACGCCGGCCGCGAGGAACGCGAACGAGAACACGATCCCTTCCACCGGGCCGGTGAAGAAGATGAACAGCCACAGCACGCCCGAGAGGATCGCGGGCCACGGGTAGAGCCACATCGTGAACGGCTGCGGGATGTCCGGGCGGTAGCGGCGGAGCAGGACCACGGCGGCGCACTGCCAGATGAAGCGCAGCAGGACCTGCACCTGGATCAGCCAGCTCACGAGCTGGCCCAGCGTGAAGAAGCAGAACGGGATCGACACAATCGCGATCATCGCGAGGGACACGTCGGGGAAGTGCTTGGTGGGGTGCACGCGCGCGAAGACGTGGAAGAAGTTGCCGTCCTTCGCCGCCGCGTACGGCACGCGCGAGTAGCCGAGGATCGTGGCGTAGAGCGACGCGGCCGCCACGAACAGGATGAGCCCCGTCATCACGATCGCCGCGCGGTGGCCCGTCGCCGGATCCGTGAAGGTGCGCGCGATGAAGAGCGAGGCCACGGTCCGCGAGTCCCGACCTCCTGCCACGGGATCATCCCGAGAATGACGACGGTCATCAGGATGTAGAGCGCCGCCACGAGGAGCGTCGAGAAGACGATCGACCGGGGAATCGTCCGCGTCGGGTCCTTGATCTCCTCGCCGATGCTGCAGACCTGGTTGTAGCCGCCGTAGCTGTACATCGCCAGCACCGACGCCGCGCCGACGCTCATCAACAGGCTCTGGTCGAAGGTGAACGCCTTGGCGGGGAAGTCGAACGCCTGCGCGGGCGAGAAGCGTGAAGAGGCCGGCCACGATCACCCAGCCCACGGTGACGAGCACGCCCGCCAGCATGACGACGGCGAGGCGGCCGATGTCCTCGATCTTGCGCCAGAGGAGCGCCGTGCATCGCCACGCAGACGGCCGCCGCCACGAGGTTGTGCGCCAGCGGCGTCATCGTGACCCACACGAACTGCAGGTAGTCCGCGAAGCCCACGGCCCCGCCGGCCACCGAGAGCGGCGCCACGAGGATGCGTCTGGAAGATGAAGAGGAACGCCATCAGGCGGCCGAGGCCGAACGGCTGGAACGCCTCGCGCAGGTAGAGGTAACCGCCGCCGCTGCCTGGCAGGGCGGCGCCGAGCTGCGCGTAGACGAGGCCGTCGGCGAGGGCGAGGACGAGCCCGGCGATCCACGCGTAGATCAGGTGCGGACCGTCCATCGCCGCCACCATGAACGGGATGGCGAGGAACGGCCCCACGCCCACCATGCTGATCACGTTGGTGGCGGTGGCCTGGAGCAGGCCCATGCCGCGATCGAGGTGCGGGGCCTGGGCCGGCTCGAGGTGCCTGAGCTCGCTGACTCATCGCCGAGCAGCGCCTCGACGAGCCGGTCCGCCTGCTCGCGCGAGCTCACGAGCGGGTTGAGGGCGAGCGCGTCGACCAGTTCACGCGCGGTCACCGGTGAGCGCGGCGCGGACGGTGGCGCGCTCGTACGCTTTCACCCGCGTGATCAGGTCGCGCGCGTGGTCGGGCACCGGCGCCACGGCCTGCGCGCGCGGCCCCTGCGCATCGACACGGCAGGGCACCTCGATGACGTCCTCGGCGTCGAGGAACGGGCAGCGTGCCCCGGTTGGCGACGTCCAGCGGGATGATCGCGCCCTGGTTGTGCACGATCGCCCTCATCGTCATCAACGCGATGCGATCGTAGCCGGAGAGCTCGGCCCAATCGGGCTTGATGCGCGGCGCCGTGGTGCCCGTCTCGATCTGCATGTAGCTGCCGTCGCGGTCGGCGAGGTAGCGCTGGTAGCGGGCCAACGGATCGACAGGGCTTAGGGGCTTCGGGGCTTGGAGGCTTGGAGACAGATCGCCGAATAGCGCCGAGGTGAGCTGCGCGACCGCCGCGCCGCGGCTCGAGCCGGCCTTCTTCATGTGCGCGAGGGCGACGTCGGGGCGGTAGTAGTAGTAGAGGTATTCCGTCGGCAGCAGCTTGCAGCTCGCGCAGGCGCTCGGGCTCGAACAGCGGCGATCGATACGCGCTCATCAGCCGCGCGTCGTCATTCCAGAGGCGGTGGAGCTGCCCCTCGCCCTCGAACAGCACCTCGCGGACCCAGCCGAGGTGGTTCAGGCCGAAGTAGTCGTACGAGCACACCGACGCCGGGCAGGCCCAGCGCGTGGGCCGCGTCCTCGAACATCTCCATCGGCGTGTCGCAGATGCCGATGAGGCGCGCGTCGGTCTCCTGGTGCACGGCCTGGGTGATGATGCTCACCGGGTTGGTGAAATTGATGAGCCACGCCCGCGGCGCCAGGCGCGACACGAGCCGGCCGTATTCCACCATCGGCGGGAATCGTGCGGACTGCCATCGCGAAGCCGGCGGGGCCGACCGTCTCCTGTCCGACGGCGCCGAGGGCGATCGCCGTCGCCTCGTCCCTCGCGCGCTGCCCGGCGCCGCCTGACGCGGATGCTGGTGATGACGAAGTCCGCGCCTTCGATGGCGCTGTCGGGCGTCGGCCGCGCTCGTGACGCGCGCGCCGCCGGCCATGCGGGCGGCGAGGTCCGCGATGACGCGCTGTCGATCCTGGTCGATGTCGTAGAGGTCGACGCGCTCGATGCCCAGGTCCGAGCGGACGAGGCCGCCCACGAGCAGGGGCACGCGCACGCCGGCGCCGCCGATGATCGCGATCTTCACCTAGAGGCCACCAGCGCGCCGCGTGGACGCCGCGCCCACCTTGTTGCCGGCCGCGAGGCACTTCGCGGGCGAGGCGCCGTTCATCCAGGCCACGAGGAAGCCGCCGTTGAAGGCGTCGCCCGCACCGGTGGTGTCGACGACCTTCACCTTCGGCGCCGGCGCGTGGATGTCGCGGTTGGGCGCCAGCCAGAGGCTGCCGTCGGGCCCTGCTTCACGATGACGATGGCGCGCCGCCGTCGCCAGTGCGCCAGCGCGGCGTCGAGTGTCGCCTCCCCGGTGTAGAGGCGCGCTTCGATGCTCGTTGACGAACACGAAGTCGAGCGCGTCGACGAGGCCCGTCAGGCCGCGATCTTCGGTGAGCGGCTCGTTCCAGCCGAAGTCCCACGAGGTCGTGATGCCCCTCGCACGCAGGCCCAGCACGATGCGCGTCCATCGGCCGCAGTCGTGAGGGTAGAACGCCAGGTGGACGTGCCGGGCCCGCCTTCGCCCGGGCTTCGGCGCGCCAAGCCCCGGGCTGGTCAGCGCCTTGGCGAGGCGGGCTTCGAGCCTGGCGTTCACGCCGTTGAAGGTGACGAACGCGCGTTCGTCGGTGGTGGAGAGCGCGGCGGACATCGGCGTGCGGCTCGCCGGCCTTGCGAAGGTTCGTGACGCTGACGCCCTTCGTCACGCAGGCGCGCGACGGCCGAGGGGCCGAGCGCCGAGAGGATCGCGCGTCGGCATGCCGAGCCGGGCGGCCGCGACGGCGGTGATCACCGCGCCGCCGCCGATGGTGGCGACGAACCGGTCGGTCCGGACCTCTTCGCCTGGTCCCGGGAGGCGATCGAGGCCGACGAAGATCAGGTCCTCGAAGGCCTCACCGGCACATACGAGCGTCATCGCCATGTGGGCGGGGCCGCCCGCGCCGGGCGGCCCCGCGCCGTGCCGACTGCGGAGCGCTGCTGACGCGCGCGCGTCAGGTGGGGGACGATGCCGAGCATGCGCTCGATGAGGAAGAGCTGCCCGCGATGGTGCATCTCGTGTTCCTTGACGCCGAGCAGCTGCTCGAACCGGGTCTTGCCGCCATTGGGGAACGTCACCATCTCGGCCGAGCTGCGCCTCGCGTCAGCGACTCGAGCTGCGTGGCGAACGCATCGCCGTTGGCCTTGAGCGCGGCCACGATCGCGGCCTTGCCCGTCAGGGCCGACGCCGCCTTGCCGATCTCGCCGATGTAGCGGCCGAAGTCCTCACCGCTCACGCTGGCTCTTCTTCTCGACGAAGTGGACCTGCTGCGCCCAGTGGGGCGAGACCGCGAGGTGGGCCAGCAGTCTCGCCGACGCTCATCGTGTCGGCCGCGGCCTTGAAGCCGTACTTGTCTTCCGGGATGTCTTCCGCCACCTGGATGGTGTTCTTGCGGACGGTCCGCCAGCTCTCTGCCATTTCTTTCGCGCCGTAATACGTCATATGGGGATCCTGTCGGGAAATGATGCTTGTCGGGAAATGATCCTGGTCGGGAGTCGGGAGTCGGGTCGGGCCGATCCCCAATCCCCGGACCCGGAACGTAACTATAGCGCGATGAGCGGGCGACCCTGCAACGCAAGGGTCAGCAGGCCGCCCGGTGACCGCCCCTCTACTGGACCGCCGTGGAGGTGCCGTAGAAGATGCTGTTGAACAGGAACTTGAACGTCCCGTGCGGCTGCGCGCGGAAGGTGATCTCCGGGCCGAAGCAGGAACACCTTGCCCTTGCCCACCGTGGCCTCGACCGCGGCGGTGCCGCCCTCGAGATAGTGCTGGCCCCAGGCCCAGCCCGAACGCAGCGGCTCCTTGGAGTCGAACCACGCCACCGGCTTCACGCCGCGCAGCGACGCGTTGGGCGCGAGTTCCATCACCGGGCTGTTCTCGAAGAACACGTCGACCTTCTTCTCGAGGCCGAAGGCGAGCGGGTTGGTGTTGTCCACCGCCACCTGCAGGATCGAGCCGGGGACGTAGTACTTCGTGCCGGGCAGCGGCTTCTCGCTGCCGTCGGCCTGGATCTCCACGAGGTGGTCGCTCACCGGCAGGCCGAGCTCTTCGCCGAGCACCGCGGAGCCGCCGAACGCCACGATCACGCCGCCGGCTTCCGCGAACGCCTTGAGCTGCGGCACGGTCTTCGCGATCGTCACGCGCCCGAGGTGCGAGCGGTACTCCTCCGGGACGTCCTGCGCGCTCGGCTGGCGGCCGCCGAACCCGCCGCCGGCGTTGTCGCTCTCGGGAATGCCCCCGTCGGGGAAGAGGATGACGTCGTACTTCGCCTTCAGGTTCCCGGCGTCGAGCGCCATCGGGTAGATGACGTCGAAGTCGAACTCGAACTGCTCGAGCAGCCAGCGCACGTGTCCCGACGGCATCGAGCCGCCGTACTGATCCCACAGCGCGATGCGCGGCTTCGCCAGCTTGTAGGTGCGGCCCGGCCGGCCGCGCGGTGACCGCCGTGAAGTTCAGGCCGAGATCGGCCGCCGCCTTCGGCCAGCACCGCGCCGGTGGTGGGCTTCGCGGCGATGAAGATCACGCCGGTGCCGTCCGCGCTCTGCCACGTGCGGTCGCCGACGAACGACGACCTCTTCACCCGCCTTGAGCAGGCGGTTCACCGCGATGAACGCGTCGTTGTTCTTGTGGCTCACGACGTAGCCGACCGCGCCCGCGGCCTCGGTGACCTTGCCCGGCGCGGGCTTGATCACGTCCGGGATCTTCTCGAACGGGCCATCGAACGCATCGAGGACGCGATCGAACTTGACGCCCATCTGGAACGCCAGCGTCCAGCCCGCGTTGTCGTAGGGCGGAATCGGCGGGCCGCCGGGATACTGGAAGTCGTTCGGGTGATCCTGCGGCTCGAACATGTCGATCAGGTGCGGGCCGGAACGGCTGCGCCGCCTTGAAGACGTAGGAGCCGGCGGGGTACTGCTTGCCCGCCACCGTGAAGGGCGCCGTCGCGCGCTGCGCGGTGAGCCCGCTCTTGATCATGATGTTCACGAACTTCGTCGCGGTGAGGAAGTCGCCCTCGTTGGCGGGGAGGATGTAGCCGCGCGCGTCGCGCCAGGCGGGCTGGTGCAGCGTGGCGAAGTACTTCTCCGGCACGGTCTGGACGCGGCCGCCCGACGACATGCGCGGGTCCGTGGTGTCGAGCTTCATGTCCTTGGCGACGAGGTCCTTCACCGCCTGGATGTGGCGCGGGATACGTCGTCCAGGTGTCGGTGCTGCCCTTGCGCGATGGAGTTCCGGCCCATCAGGTACATGTTGTAGAGGAGCGTCTCGCGGTAGCGCTGCGCGAAGTCGAGCACCGCGTAGTTGGCCGTGATCGAGTAGTCGATCGACTGGCGGAAGTGCCACACCTGCGGCGTGATCGGGAAGGGCAGGTCGCCGCGCGCCAGGACGCGATCGGGCACGAAGCCGATCGTCTCGGGCGTCGGGTTGCCGATGCTCTCGGTGAGCAGGCCCACCTGGTTGTGGAAATAGGGCATCGTCCGGAGGCCGCCGTTCCACCACGTCGAGTAGTTGGACCCCGAGCGCGTGGTGACGCCGGGCTTGCCCTCGGCGTCGAAGCGCGCGTGCATCGCGGCGCCGACCTGGTCGAGCGTGTTCACGACGAGCGGGTCGTAGATGTAGTTGAACGGGTCGCGGAAGGGCGGCGAGAACATCACCGTGCCGGTGGGGCCCGTCTGGTGGTGGTTGTAGACGATCTGCGGGAACCACTCGCGATAGAGCATCCGGTTGATGTTCGCCGATCTCCGGCTGGTTCATCATGTAGAAGTCGCGGTTGTTGTCGTGGCCGACGTACTTCTGGTAGAGGCGCGGGATGCCGCCGGTGCTGCGCTGCTTCGGATCCGGGATCGCGCATGTACCAGTTGGAGACCAGTTCCATGCCGTCGGGATTGGCGTGCGCGGCAGAGGATGATGGTGTCGCGCAGGATGCGCAGGGTCTCCTCGTCGTTGCGGCTCACGAGCTGGTAGATCGTGTCTCGATCAGCTGCTGCGGCGCCGAGCACCTCGGTGGCGTGCAGGCCGCCGTCGATCCAGATCACCGCCTTGCCTTCCTTCGCGAGCGCGCGCGCCGTGTCGTCGGTGAGGCCCTCGGCGAGCGACAGCCGGCGCGAGATCTCCCTGTAGCGATCGAGCTTCTTGAAGTTCTCCGGCGCCGTGATGATGGCCATGAGCTGGTCGCGGCCCTCGGCGGTCTTGCCGATGGACTGCACCGTCATGCGATCCGACTCGGCGTCCAGCTTCTTCGCAAACTCGGCGAACTTCGTGTAGTTGGCGAGCAGGTAGTCGGCGCCGATCGGGTGGCCGAGCAGTTGCTCCTGCGTGGAAATCTTCGGAGCGGCGGCGGGTGATTGGGCCTGCGGCGCGGCCAGGAAGAGCGTCAGGGCCAGGGCGGCGATGGCGAAGGAGCGGAGCGTCCGTTGCATGACAGGGTCCTCAGTGTGCGGAATCAGGTCACATTATCGCGAAACCGGCGGCTCCTGCCGAGGGTCCGCGCACATCTCGCACACGCGGTTCACCGAGTCGAAGCCGAGCAACTCGACGGAGGGCGTGACGTAGCCGGGCTTCACCGGTTCGGAACGCAGCAGGTCGGTGCTCAGGTACTTCTTGTTGCTGTCGCAGAGCACGGTGACGACCACGGCGTTCGGGCCGATGGATTGCTGGACCTGGAGCGCGCCGATCACGTTGGCGCCGGACGAAATGCCCACGGCAAGGCCGCGCTGCGCCATCAGCTGCGCCATCAGGATCGCGTCGCCGTCGTGCGCCTGGATGATGCCGTCCAATTCGTCGACATGGAGGATCGGCGGGACGAACTCGTCCGAGATGCCCTGGATCCGGTGGTGGCCGACCTTGTGTCCGGTCGAGAGCGTGGGCGACTCGGCCGGCTCGAGCGGGTGCACGCGCACCGTGGCGCGCTTCGACTTGAGGTAGCGCCCGACGCCCATGACGGTGCCGCCGGTGCCGACGCCCGCCACGAAGGCGTCCGGCACGAGGCCCTGCCCGGCGAGCTGCAGCCAGATCTCGGGGCCGGTGCCCTGGCGGTGCGCGTCGATGTTGGCCTCGTTGGCGAACTGGTGCGGCAGGAACGTGCGCGGCTGCCGGGCCTTCATCTCGTCGGCGCGCGCGATGGAGCCGAGGAAGCCGCCGTCGGCCTTGCTCACCAGCACGATCGAGGCGCCGAAGCTGGAGATGAGCGCGATGCGCTCGGCGCTCATCCAGTCGGGCATGAACACCGTGACGGGGTGCCCGAGCGCGCGGCCGATGGCGGCGAAGGAAATGCCCGTGTTGCCGCTCGTCGCCTCGGCGATCGGGTCGCCCGGCGCGATCTGCCCGGTCTCGTAGGCGCACTGCAGGATGTGCAGCGCCATGCGGTCCTTGATGCTCCCGGTGAGGTTGAGCGGCTCGTACTTGGCGTAGATGGTCCGGGGCTCTCCGTTCACGCGGAAGGCCAGGGACAGCAGCGGCGTGTTGCCGACCAGCCGGCGCATCGAATGAAAGTGACGTGCGAGGGCGGGGTCGAGCGCGGTGGCATGCACCATTCGTGACTCTCCAGTGGGGACCTCCCAGTGTACCCCGTCCCATCTGGTATCGTGGGGCCAATGTCCTGTCGCGCCCGCGTGCGGCTCCTTGCTACCGTTGTCCTGGCCGCGAGCGCGAGCGTGGCCGGCTGCAGCTCGTCCTCATCGAACATGGCCAAGAAATCCATTGCCCCGTACGGCACCTGGGCGTCGCCGTTGACCGCCGCCGGCGTGACCGCCGGCGCGTTGCGCCTGGATCAGATTCAGCTGGACGGTGACGCGATCTACTGGATCGAGGGACGCGCCTCGGAGGGCGGCCGCAACGTGATCGTGCAGCGCGCGCCGGACGGCGCCACGGTGGACGTCACGCCCGCCGGGTTCAACGTGCGATCGCGCGTGCACGAATACGGCGGCGCGGCGTACGTCGTGCACGACGGCGTCGTCTTTTTCTCCAACTTCGCGGACCAGCGGATCTACCGGCAGGCGCCGGGGTCGGCGCCGGTGGCGATCACCCCGGACGGATACTTCTACGCGGATTGCCGGGTCGATGCGGCGCGCAAGCGGCTGGTCTGCGTGCGCGAGGATCACACGAAGGCGGGGGAGCCGAGCGCGGCGATCGTGGCGGTCGGCCTCACAAGTGCCACAGGCGCCACGGGCGCCAGAGGTGCCGCCGGGGAGGTGCTCGCGTCGGGTGCGGACTTTTACTCCGATCCGATCGTGAGTCCCGACGGCCGGTCGCTCGCCTGGCTGCAGTGGCGGCATCCCAACATGCCGTGGGACGGCACCGAGTTGTGGACGGCGGCGCTCTCGGCCGACGGCACGCCGGGCGCGCGCGAGAAAGTGGCGGGCGGGCCGGACGAGTCGATCTTCCAGCCCGAGTGGTCGCCGGACGGCATCTTGTATTTCGTGTCCGACCGCACCGGCTGGTGGAACCTGTACCGGCGCAAGGGCACCGGCGCCGAACCGGTGCACCCGATGGCGGCGGAGTTCGGCAAGCCGCAGTGGAGCTTCAGCATGTCCACCTACGCGTTCGTCGGCGCGTCGCGCCTGGCGGCGACGTACGTGGAGAACGGCCAGTGGAAGCTCGCGCTCATCGAGACCGAGTCGCGTGCCTTCGAGCCGATCGCGCTGGCGCTGCAGCCGCTCGAGTCGATCCGCGCGGACCAGCGGGCGATCTACTTCATCGGCGGATCGGCCATCGAACCGGAGGTCGTGGCCCGCGTGTCGCTCGCGGGAATGGAAGCCGAAGTGCTGCGCTCGTCGGTCAGCGAGCCGATCGCGCCCGAATGGATCTCCGTGCCCGAGGCCGTCACCTTCCGCGTGACGCCAGAGCCCGATGGGCCGCCGCCCCACATGGGCGAGCCGCCGGCGCCGCGTGATGTGCACGCTTTCTACTACGCGCCGAAAAACCCCAACTTCGCCGCACCGGCGGGCGAGATGCCGCCGCTGCGCGTGGTGACGCACGGCGGACCCACGGGCGCCACGTCCAACGTGCTCGACGCCGAGGTGCAGTTCTGGACGAGCCGCGGCTTCGCCGTGCTCGACGTGGACTACAGCGGCAGCACGGGCTACGGCCGGCCGTATCGCGATCGCCTGCAAGGGCCAGTGGGGCGTCGTCGACGTGGAGGACGCCGTGGGCGGCGCGCAGGCGATGGTGGCGCAAGGCAAGGCGGACGTGAACCGGCTGATCATCCGCGGCGGCAGCGCCGGCGGCTACACGACGCTCGCCGCGCTGACGTTCCACTCCACGTTCAAGGCCGGCGCGAGCTACTACGGCATCAGCGACATCGAAGTGCTGGCGCGCGACACGCACAAGTTCGAGTCGCGCTATCTCGACTCGCTGATCGGGCCGTACCCGGCCGCGAAGGACCTGTACATCAAGCGCTCGCCGATTCACTTCACCGACCGCCTGTCGTGCCCGCTCATCCTGTTCCAGGGGCTCGAGGACAAGGTGGTGCCGCCGAACCAGTCCGCGATGATGGCCGACGCCGTGCGGAAGAAGGGCCTGCCCGTGGCCTACGTGACGTTCGCGGGCGAGCAGCACGGGTTCCGGAAGGCCGAAAACATCATCCGCGCGCTCGAGGCCGAGCTCTACTTCTACGGTGAGGTCTTCCGCTTCAAGGTCGCGGACACGATCCCGCCGGTCCCGATCGACAATCCTTATCGGTGAGGGGCCCATGAATCGACTGCCGTTCGTCGTCGCCCTCCTCGGCATCCTCGCGGCGCCGTCGGCCGCGCAGGATCGCACGCGCATCGGCATCCTGCCCTTCGACGTCGCGGGCGTCGGCGGCGGCACGGCGGCGGCCGCGACGTCGATGGCCAAGCTGGTGCGCGCACAGATGGCGAGCAGCAAGACGCTCGAGCCCGTCCTCCTGGAGTTGCCCCCGGGCCTCGGGCTCCCGCTCCAGAACGCGGAGGTCGCGGGGATCGCCGCCGATCGGCACGTCGCGCTGGTCCTCGCCGGGACCATCATCGAGGCCTCCACGGCCCGAGGGAGCAACAAAGTCTCCACCGGCCCGGTCGGCGGCATCCCCGGGCTGGGCAGCATCGGCGGCAGCGTGGCGAAGGTGAAGGCGTCGGTGGAGCTGCACCTCGAGCTCTCCGGCGCCGACGGGCGCCTCCTCCGCGCGTTCGACGTGGCCGGCACGAACACCGACCTCGGCATCAGCGCCGACATCTGGACGACGCTCGGGGGCTTCGACCTGGGCGCGACCGACTGGGACCAGTCGGCCATGGGCAAGGCCCTCCGCGAGGCCGCGCAGAAAGTCGCCGCGGAAGTCACGAAGGGCAAGGGCCGGTAGGCGGGCTTGCCTGGGTCTGGGCAGGGTGATATATTACTGATTAGTCATATAGCAATATGAGTCTCCTCGCCTGGGCGCTCGCCACCGTCATCGGACTCTCCCTCGGCCTGCTCGGGGGGGGCGGCTCCATCCTCACCGTCCCGGTGTTCACCTACGTCCTCGGTTTCGCGCCGAAGCAGGCGATCGCCATGAGCCTGCCCGTGGTCGGCTTCGCCGCCGCGGCCGGCGCCCTTTCCGGACTGCGCCGCGGCACGTTGCCGATTGGGCCCGCCGCCGTGATCGGCGCGGCCACCATGGTGGGATCGTTCGCGGGCGCGCGCCTCTCCTCGTTCCTTTCGGGCGGCACCCAGATCGCGATGCTCGCGGTGGCGATGCTCTCCGCCGCCGTCGCGATGTGGCTGCGGTCCCGGCGCACCAACGCGCTCCACGTCGGCACCCGCCGTCACCCCGCGATCCTCGCCGCCACCGGGCTCGGCGTGGGCCTGCTCACCGGCATCGTCGGCATCGGCGGCGGATTCATGATCGTCCCCGCGCTCGTGATTGCGGGCGGCATGCAGATGCGCGAGGCCGCGAGCGCCTCGCTGCTCGTCATCGCGCTCAGCGCCGCCTCCGGGCTCGCGGGCTACCTCGGACACGTCGATCTGGCCTGGGCCATCGTCCTGCCCTTTGCCGGGGTCGCCGCCGTCGGCGCGGTGGCCGGCGGGTTCGTGGCGGGGCACGTGCCGCAACAGCGCCTCCAGCAGGCGTTTGCCGTCTTTCTCGTCGTCCTTGCGTCCTACATCCTCATTCGCGGATAGCGCTCGAAGGAGCCATCATGTTCGTCAAACGTTTCTATGAACCGCTCGTCGCCCAGGCCAGCTACCTGATCGGGTGCATCGCCGCCGGCGAGGCCATCGTGATCGACCCCAACCGCGACGTCGAGCAGTACATCCACGCCGCCGCGCAGGAGAACCTGCGCATCGCCCACGTCACCGAGACGCATATCCACGCGGACTACGTGTCCGGCGCGCGCGAACTCGCCAAGCGCACGGGGGCCACGCTGTATCTCTCGGACGAGGGCGACAAGGACTGGAAGTACCAGTTCGCGGGCGAAGGCCGGCTGATTCGCGACGGCGATCGCATCACGGTCGGCAACATCCTCGTGGACGTCGTCCACACGCCTGGCCACACGCCCGAGCACCTGTCGTTCCTCATCACCGACGGCGCCGCGGCGGACCGGCCCATTGCCGCGGCGACGGGCGACTTCATCTTCGTCGGCGACGTCGGCCGCCCCGACCTCCTCGAGCGTGCCGCGAACATCAAGGGAACGATGGAGGCGGGGGCGCGAACGCTATGGAAGAGCCTCAGGTCCTTCGGCAAGCACGACGAGTGGCTGCAGATCTGGCCCGGCCACGGCGCGGGTTCCGCCTGTGGCAAAGGCATCAGCGCCATTCCGTATTCGACGCTGGGGTACGAAAAGCGCTTCAACTGGGCTTTCCAGGTGAAGACCGAAGACGAGTTCGTTACGGCCGTGCTCGCCGGCCAGCCGGAACCGCCGAAGTACTTCGCCACGATGAAGCGGGTGAACAAGGTGGGCCCGGCCATCCTCGGCGGCTTCCGCGCGCCGCGCCGGATGGACGATCACATCCTGGAGGACGTGCTGCGTCAGAAGACGCTCGTCATCGACACGCGCCCCGCCGGCGAATACGCCGTGGGGCACCTGCCTGGCACCATCAACATCCCGCTCAACGCGTCGTTCGTGACCTGGGCCGGCTGGTTCGTGCCCTACACCGACGATCTCTATCTGATCGTGGACGACGCCACCGCCACGCGCATGGAAGAAGTGGTGCGGTCGCTCGCGCTCATCGGCATCGATCGCGTCGCCGGGTACTTCGGCACCTCGGCTCTCGCGCATGCGGTCAATCACGGCGCGACGCTTCAGCCGGTGAAGCAAATCATGCCCGACGCGCTGGCGGGCCGGCTCGCCACGCACGAAGTGACGGTGATCGACGTTCGCGGCGCCACCGAGTGGGCGGCCGGGCACCTGCCGTCGGCGACGCACATCCCCCTGGGCTACCTGCCGGATCGACTCGCGGAAGTGCCCGCTGACCGACCCGTGGTGGTGCAATGCCAGGCCGGCGCGCGGTCGGCGATTGCGGCCTCGGTGCTGCAGCGCCTGGGCCGCACCAACGTCATCAACATGGTGGGCGGATTTGCGGCCTGGCAGGGCGAAGGCCTGCCGGTGGTGGGGAGCGACAGTCGTGAAGGCCACCCAACTCACGCCTGACCTGATCGCCGCCGTCGCCGACCGCTTCAAGGCGCTCGCCGAGCCCGCCCGTCTCCGCGTGCTCAATGCCCTTCGAAAGGGGCCCTTGCACGTCGGCGCGCTCATCGAGGAGACGGGGCTGAACCAGGCCAACCTCTCCAAGCACCTGCAGGTGCTGCACGCCCACGGCTTTGTCTCCCGACGGCGGGAAGGGCTGTTCATCCACTACGCGCTGGCCGACCAGAGCGTGTTCGCGCTCTGCGACATCCTCTGCGGCCAGCTCAAGCGGAATGCCACGGCGAAGGTCACGGCGCTACGCGCAGTGAAGTGAACACGGGAGCCGGGAACCGCGGGGCTGCGGTTCCTCGTCATCTCCCCAATGAGCGATTTTCGCCTCGCCCTGCGCTCCATGATTCGGCAGCCCGGGATGTCCTCCCTGGCGATCGTCGCTCTCGCCCTCGGCATCGGCCTCACGACGACGATGTTCAGCATCGTCAATGGGGCGGTGCTCCGGGGCCTGCCGTTCCCCGAATCGGACCGCATCATGCACGTGGCGCCGTTCAACATCGCCGACCAGGATGACGGCGACATGCGCGTCCACGCCTACGCCGAGTTTCCGAGCCGGCAGCAATCCTTCGAGCACGTACGCCGCCTTCCAGTTCCAGACCGCCAACGTCGTCGGGCCCGACGGCCAGCCGGAGCGCTACCAGGCCGCCAACATCACGGCCAACACGCTGCGCCTGTTGCGCGTGACGCCGATCCTTGGCCGCGATTTCCGGGACGAGGAGAGCAAGCCCGGCGCGCCGCCGGTCGTGATCATCGGCCACAAGGTGTGGCAGGAGCGGTTCAAGGGCGCGGCCGACGTCATCGGGCAGCCGCTCACGATCAACGGCACGGTGATGACGGTGGTGGGCGTGATGCCGCCGAAGTTCCGCTTCCCGTCCAACCAGGACATCTGGCCGGCCCTCGTGATCGATCCGGCCGGCACGAAGCCCGGTGAAGGCCCGGGCCTCGAGACGATTGGCCGGTTGAAGCCCGGCGTGTCGCGCGGCCAGGCGCAGGCGGAGATGGCCACGCTCTGGCGGCAGCTCGAGCCGCAGGATCCGGATCGCTACAAGGGCTACACGGTGGAGGTGAAGACCTACATCGAGGAGTTCATGGGCAGCGAGACCATCAACGCGCTCTACACGATGCTGGCGGCGGTGTTCGGCGTGCTGATCATCGCGTGCGCGAACGTCGCCAACCTCGTGCTCGCGCGCGCGGCGCGGCGGTCGCGGGAGATTGCCGTGCGGACGGCGATGGGCGCGAGCCGGTGGCGCGTGGTGAAGCAGATGCTCGTGGAGGTGCTGGTGCTCGCCGGCGCGCGGCGCCGCGCTCGGCCTCGCCCTGGCGCAGGGCGGCATCACGCTCTTCAATCGCGGCATCGTCGACACGAACCCGCCGTTCTGGATCGACATCCGCATCGACGGCATGGTGCTGCTGTTCGTCTCGTGGCATCGCCGTGGCCGCCGCGGTGATCTCGGGGATCGTGCCGGCGCTCCGCGCATCGCGCACGGACCTGGCGGCCATCATGAACGACGAAGGCCGCGGCACCACCGGCATCCGCATGGGCCGCTTCAGCCGCGTGCTCGTGATCGGCGAGATGGCCGTGTCGTTCGGGCTGCTGGTCGTCTCGGCGCTCATCATCCAGAGCATCATCAACATCGGCAAGGCCGATTTCGGATTTGCCGCCGAGGACGTGTGGATCGCCAGGGTGTCGCTGCCCGAGAAGGACTACGCCGACGAGGCCGCTGCGCGGCCGGCTCGCGGAAGCGATCCTGGCGCGCGCGTCGGCGGCGCCCGGCGCCGTGAACGCGGCGCTCGGGAGCGAAATGCCGATGGGCGGCCGGATCTACTCCATCAAGTTCCCCGGCCGCGAGTACGCCGACGAGCGGGATTACCCGACGGTGCACGGGATCCTGGCGTCGCCCGGCTATTTTTCGGTGCTGCGCGGCGCGGTCATTGAGGGCCGCACGTTCGATACGCGTGATCACGCCGGTGCCGAACCCAGCGTGATCGTCAACCGCGCGCTCGCGACGAAGTATTTCCCGTCGGGGGCGATCGGACAGCGGCTGGCGCTGGCCAATGGGTCCCACCAGGAGTGGCGGACCATCGTGGGTGTGGCGCCCAATTTCGGGATGGGACTCGCGGCCGCCGATACGGTGGCCGAGGGCATCTACCTGCCGTTGATGCAGATGCCGCCGACCGGGTTCATGATCCTGGTGCAGGCCGCCGGCGCGCCGCTCGCGATCACCGCGCCCGTCCGTGACGCCCTCCGCGCGCTCGATGCGAACCTGCCGATCTACAACGTGAACACTGCCGCGCGCGCCATCTACGCGCAGAACTGGGCCTTCCGCGTTTTCGGCTCCCTCTTCATGAGTTTTGGGTTCGCGGCCCTGTTCCTCGCCACGGTGGGTCTCTATGGCGTGATGGCGTTCTCGGTGAGCCGCCGCACGCAGGAGATTGGCGTGCGCATGGCGATGGGCGCCTCCAGGGGCGAAGTGCTCGGCCTCATCCTGCGGCAGGGCATGATGCAGGTCGGGATCGGCACCGCGCTCGGCATCGGCCTCGGCGTGGGCCTCGGGTCGGCGATCAAGATCCTGCTCTTCCAGGTCACCGCCTACGACCCCGTCGTCTTCACCGTGATTGCCGCGGTCATGGTGCTGACGGGCCTGCTGGCCTGCCTCGTTCCCGCCCGCCGCGCGGCCGGAGTTGATCCGATGGAGGCGCTCAGGTACCAATAGCGCCAGATGAAGAAGATTCTCGCCAGCTGCCTCGTTGTCACCATCATTGGCGTCATCGGGTTCGGCGTGGCTATCTACTGGGGCTACCGGGCGGCGAAGCCGATGATCCGGAGCGCCGGCGAGTACGTGCAGCGCGCGCGCGCGCTCGGCGCCATTGGCGACCGGATCCAGAACAAGACGCCCTTCACGCCTCCGGAAAAGGGCGAACTCACCCCGGCGCAGGTGGATCGTTTCCTGGCCGTGCAGTCGCGCGTTCGCCTTGTCCTCGGCGACCGATGGGCGGAACTTACGGCCAAGTCGGAGGCCCTCAAGAAGAAGGCCGAGGCGAACCACGGGCAGGACCTCTCGCTCCCCGACGTCGTGAGCGTCTTCTCCGACTTCACGGGCATCTACATGGACGCGCGCAAGGCGCAGGTCGACGCGCTCAACGTGCAGAAATTCTCGGACGACGAATACGCGTGGGTCCGCCGCCGCGTCTACGAAGCGGCCGGCGTTCAACTGGCGGGCGGCCTCGATATCTCGGCCATCGAGAAGATCGCGAAGGCCGGCGGCGCCAGCGGCGGCGTGCAAGTCCCCGACCTCCCGAAGCCGGACGTGCCACAGCTCAACCTCGACCTCGTGAAGCCGCACATCGCAGAAGCTCAAGGAACTGATCCCGCTCGCGTTCCTCGGGCTGTAACGCGCGCTCGACTATTCCAGCGTCACCGGGTCGCCCACCGCGATCTCACCGTTGTCCAGCACCTCGCCGTATGCGCCGCCGCCCCAGGGAACGCTCATGGCTTCCTTGAGCCCGGTCCTGGCTTGCTCCATTTGTTCGCACGGCCGCGTCTCGCCGAGGATGCGAATGCGCACGCCGCCGATGCGGAGAATCTTCTGCCGGGAGTTGGCGAGATCGAGATCGGAGACAAGGAGATTCGCGCGGCGGACCCTTGGGTCTGGCGTGTCGCCCACCGGCGAGGTCACCGACTGCCACGCGGCGCTCGACAGGATGGTCACCTGGCGATGACCGCCCTGATCAGCGTTGCCGACGATGCCCTTGCCCGCCACGACCGCCGCGCGCTGCGCGGGATCCATCGGGCCGCCTTTCATTCGCTTGATCCAGATGGCCGTGAGCTGGCTCATTTGGGAATCATACAAGGGCCGGCTCGTTGCTTGGCCGGTGGGCCGCCTGGCACACCGCGGTGGGGCCAGCGCGTCCTTGGGCCGGTGGGGCCAGTGGGAACCCAGGATGGCCGAGCCCAAAGGCCCGGCCCGACATCTGCGCTTAATCTGCGTCTAATCTGCGGCCTATCGGCGGCCTATTTTCAGCCCGCCATTCGTCGTCCGCACGCGGACCGGCGCGCCGCCGGAGCCGAGTTGCGCGGAGACGCCGCGCCTGGACGAGAGCTCGCCGGTGACCGTCATCGGGTAGTCGCTGCGGAGGCCGCCATTCTGCGTCCGCGCCTCGAGCCGGGCGTTGTAGCCATCGGGAATCGACAGCGTCACCCCGCCGTTGGTGGTTTCCACATCCAGGCCCGCGCCGTCCCACTCGCGGCCGTTCAACATCACCGTGAGACCGCCGTTGCGCGTGCGGCCGCGCACGTCGCCGCCGAGGTCCACGAGGCGGACGCCGCCGTTGGTGGTGTCGAACGACACCTGCCCGGTCACACCCGTGATGCTGATGCCGCCGTTCTGGGACTTGAGCTCGAGGTCGTTCCGCCGCGGCACGTTCACGTGATAGCTGACCGACCACCATTCGCGCTCTGACATGTCCGGCCCGGTCGCCGACACATGACCGCTGCCCGTGCGAACCTGCACGCCCGACGCGAGCTCCTTCGCGCGCCCCTCGCTGCGGGCGTTGGCGCGGACGATGGCGCGGAGGTGGATCTCGTTCTTGTCCCAGGCCTCGACGGTGATGCCGCCGTTTGGCGCCGCGTCAACGGTGAGCGGACCGGAGGGCATCGATTCCTCCCGCTCCTCGCACACCTGTTCGTTGTCATTGTCCCGGTCGCGAGAGGCGTCGCACCCGTCGGATCGATTCCCGCCGGCCTGCCGGCCGCGGCCGCCGTCATACATCGCCGGGTGGCGTTGGCCGGCGCGGTCCACGGTGTGCGCGATCCGCTCGTCCACGTGGACGCGGATGCGCTCGTCGACTTGGCTGTTGCCGGCCTTCCAGCGGAAGGTCTGGGCGCCCGGCGCCGCGGCCAGGCCGACGAGGATGGCGAGCGTGAAGAGGAGTCTGAGCTTCATACCGGCTTAGACGGAAGCCCACCCCGAATGGGTTGGTGCGCCTTCGCCATCCTCGGACGCTCGGGCTACGGCGGGCAGGCCCCCAAGCCCCCAAGCCCCTAAGCCCTCAAGCTTCTGTCTTCGTCTCCACCGGCCGCGACGGGTCGGCGCTCCACTCGCTCCAGGATCCCGGGAAGATACGCGCGCCTCCGAGGCCGGCGATCTCCATCGACAGGAGGTTGTGGCAGGCGGTCACGCCAGAGCCGCAATACATCACCACTTCCTTGGGTTCCCGTCCCTTGAGCACGGCGTCCCACTGCGCCCGGAGTTCCGACGCCGGCTTGAACGTCTTTTCTTCGGACAGGTTCGCCTGGAAGAAGTGGTTCACCGCGCCGGGGATGTGGCCGCCGACCTTGTCGATCGTCTCGCCGATGCCGCGGAAGCGCTCGTTCGATCGCGCGTCCACGAGGAGGCGGCTCGGTTCGCCCAGTCCGCGGACGACCTCGTCCACCTCGAGCCGCCACGCCTGGCGCGGCAGGCCGCGGAACGTCGTCGGGGTCCACTTGGATCGGCTCGACGTGACGGGCCGGCCTTCGCTGCTCCAGCGCGCGAAGCCCCCGTCGAGCACGGCGACGGCGTCGTGGCCCATGTAGCGGAGCATCCACCACAGGCGCGCGGCGTACATGCCGTTGTCGTTGTCGTAGACGACGACCTGGCCGCCGTTCTCGACGCCCAGCCGGCCGAAGCGCGCGATCATGTCGGCCGGCGACGGCAGGGGGTGACGCCCGTTCGTGCCGTTCTTCTCGCCGGAGAGATCGCGATCGAGGTGCGCGTACCGCGCGCCCGGGACGTGGCTCTCCTGGTAGAGCTGCTCGCCCTTTTCGGGCGCGGCGAGATCGAAGCGGCAATCAATCACGACCCACGAAGCGTCATTGAGGTGATTGGCGAGGACGGAGGGAGTGACAAGCGTGTTGTACATATAGGGGCTTAGGGGCTTAAGGGCTTAAGGGCTGACGGTTTCAGCCGCTCCGCGAGTTGGTGCAGGAACAATCCCACGTCGGTGACGATGCCGACGGTTTGCGAGGATCCGCGATCGCTCAGCTTGGTGACGACGGCGGGGTTGATGTCGACGCAGATCACCTTGACCCACGACGGCAGCATGTTGCCCACGCCGATGCTGTGCAGCATCGACGACAGCATGACGACCATCTCGACGCCCTCGAGCGCCTGGCCATAGGCCTCCTGCGCCTTCACGAGATCCATCACGGTCTCGGGGAGGGGGCCGTCGTCGCGAATCGATCCGGCGAGGATGTACGGGACGCCGTGCGTGTGGCACGCGTGCATCACGCCGGTCGTGAGGATGCCGGTCTCCACGGCGCGCGCGATGCCGCCGGCGCGGCGCACGGCGTTGATAGCGCGCATGTGGTTCCGGTGCCCGTGCTCCACGGGGTGGCCCGTGCTCAGGTCGATGCCGAGCGAGGTGCCCGAGAGCGCCACCTCGATGTCGTGCACGGCGAGCGCGTTGCCGGAGAGCAGCGCGTCCACGTAGCCGAGGCGGATCAACTCGCAGAAGTACTCGGTGCCGCCGGTGTGCACCACCACGGGGCCCGCGACGAACGCGATGCGGCCGCCGCCGGCCTTCACGCGCCGCATCATGTCGGCCACGCGCGCCACGGCGGTTTCCACGCGCCTCTCCGAGGACACCTCGTTGCTCATGAAGCCGAAGCTCGGCTTGTCGCGCGATTGCACGTCTGGCGACACGCGCACGCCCTGCATGCCGCAGACGACGAGGTCGCCCTTCCGGACGTCGCGCAGCTTGACGCACGACACGCGGTCCCCCTGGACGACCAGCGTGGCGTCCATGCGCTGGTGCCCGGCCGCGACCCAGCGCCCGCGCAGGTACACCGACGTCCGATGGTTGGTCGTGGAGTAGAAGTCCTCCGGCGCGGCGCCGTCCATGTCGGCGGCGCGGAGCAGTGCCTCGGGGGTCCCCTTGACGTAGCAGCCGAAGACCGAGAGCTTGGACAGCAGATCCTGCAGGCGTTCCGGCGTGTCGGAAGTCAGCTTGAGCGTGAGCTGCGAGCCTTCCTCGTTCTTCTTCCCGACGTCGAAGCGCAGGATCTCGTACTCGGAGCCGTGCTCGACGATCGTCGTGAGGATCGACTGGAAGTTGCCTGAATCGATCAGGTGTCCTTCCGCTTCAACTGTTTCGGAAACCAAGCAGGGAGCTCCTTCGAGAAGGAGCAGTATAACAGGCGCCGCCGGCGGGGAGCCGGCGGCGGGACGGGTTTGCTATCGCGCGTTCTGCAGGGCGGCGATGCGCTCTTCGAGCGGCGGATGGGTCGAGAACGCGGCCATCCACCCCTTCGCGCCCGCGATCTTCATCGTCGACAGCGCCGGCTGGCTCGTGTCGACGAGCTCCTTGTTCGCGGCGAGGCGCTGCAGCGCGGCGATCATGTTGCCCCGGCCGGCCAGCGCGGCGCCGCCGGCGTCGGCGCGGAACTCGCGCGCGCGGGAGAACCACGCGACCACGACCATGCCGAGGATGCCGAACGCGATGTCCAGCACGATCGTCGTGATCATCGTGGCCAGGTAGGCGATCTTCTCATCCACCGTCTGCCGGACGATGTTGGCGATGATGCGCGAGAAGAACATCACGAACGCGTTCACCACGCCCTGAATCAGCGTCATCGTCACCATGTCGCCGTTTTGGATGTGCGACACCTCGTGCGCCAGCACGCCTTCCACTTCCTCGCGCCGCATCGAGCGGAGCAGGCCAGACGACACCGCCACGAGGCTGCGCCTCTTGCTCGGGCCGGTGGCGAAGGCGTTGACCTCCGCCGATTCGTAGAAGCCCACTTCAGGCATCGGCAGCTGCGCCTGCATCGTCAGCTTCTGCACCGTGCGATACAGCCAGTCGAGTTCTTCATGCCCGGTGCGTCCATCCACCAGCTTGACGCCCATCGCGGACTTGGCGATGAAGCGGGACAGCTGCAGCGAGATGAACGCGCCGCCCATGCCCCAGACGAGGCAGAACACCATCAGGGCCGAGTAGTCGAGCCCCCGCGGGGTGTAGTAGCCGCCGATGCCCAGCACGCTGAGCACGATCGACAGCGTGATCATGATCGCCAGGTTGGTGAGGACGAAGAGGACGATGCGTTTCATGGGATCAGAATAGCAAAGGGGAGAGGGGATGGAAAATTGATAATCCAGCAGCGATCATACGTAAAAACAGATGGATCCCTGACCTGGAGACGGGAGTCGGCCTACCGGACCGCCGTGTAGCCGCTCGCCAGCTTCTTGCGCGCGGCCTCGACGTCGCGCTGGAAGACGAACAGCGCGTCGGCGTTGGCGGCCGCCTTGTCGGTGAAGTTCCAGTTCTTGCCGCCCTTTTGCTTCACCTTGAGGTTCTTGTCCAGGTAGTCGACGGCCATCGACTCCACCTTGTCCCAGGTGAGGTTGAATGCGTCGCCCTTGTTCGACGTCTCGTACGCGAGGCCGTCGATGGTGGCGACGAGCGTGCCCTCGCACGATCCCATGGCGTGCTTGTGCGTCACGCCGATGCGCTTGTTGAGCCGCACTTCCTTGAACCGGAGCGTCACGGGATTGTCGCCCGCCACGAGGTCCACCGTGCGCTCGATGCCCTCGAATCCGTCGGCCGTAAGCTTGAATTGCTTCGAGCCCGGTTCGAGGCGATCCAGCTTGAGCGGTGTCGTGCCGACGTATTCGCGATTGATGAACACCGACGCGCCGGCCACGTCACTCTCGAGGGAGAGGGTGGCCAGGGTCGCCGACGCGGGCGTCTCGGTCACCGGAGCCGGGGCGGGCGCCGCCTTCTTTGGCGCCGCCCTTCTCGGCGGCGCGTCCTCCGCGGGCTCGGGTGCGGCGGCGGGCGGCGGGGGCTCGGCCTTGCGGACGGGTGCCGGGGCCGGGCGCGCCTCGGCCACAGGGTCGGCCGGCTTCTCCTCGCGCGGTCGCAAGATGACGTAGGTCGCGCCGGCAATCAGCACGAACGCGACCAGGCCGGCGGTGATGAGGAGGGCGGGAGAGGCGGATCCGGTTTCGCTGCGATTCACGGCGGAAATGGTAGCAGATCGACTCGCCAGCCCGGATTGGTCGGGCCGTGTTTTCGCGCCGGCGGCCGTCTATAAATTCCGTGCAGACTAGGGGCATAATGACGGGTCGATGAGTGGTAGCCCTCCAGACTCATACTGCCCGCGGTGCGGCAAACCCGTGCCCCCCGGGGCGGGGTTCTGCCCAGGTTGCGGCACCGCCGTGCACTCGTTCGCCGGGACAGGTCTGCCCGACGCCTTCACGAGCGCCCTGCCAGGGGGGGTCACAGGGGGAATGGCGGCGGACGCCACCGTGTTGCCCACCGCCACTCGAACTCCAGGTGGCGAGCCGCCTGGGGCGCCTACGGTCCTGCCGCCCGCGGCGCCCGCACCGACATTCCTGCCGGTTGCGCCAGACCCTTCCGCCGCGACGACGCAGTTTGGGGCCGTACCCGGCCCGGGCCAGGCCTCGGCGCCGACGATGATGCCCGGAGGACAGGTCGGGCACACGCGTCTGAGCGTGGCTGTTGGTGACGGCCCGTTCCAGCCAGGGCAACAGGTCGGCCCGCGCTACACCATCATCCGCCTCCTTGGTGCCGGTGGAATGGGTGCGGTGTACCAGGCGTTCGACCACGAACTCGGCGTGGCCGTCGCCATCAAGGTGATTCGGCCGGCAGCGCAATCCGACGCCACCGCCGCGAAGGACCTCGAGCAGCGCTTCAAGCGCGAGCTGGTGCTGGCGCGGCAGATCACCCACAAGTACGTCGTCCGCATCCATGACTTGGGCGAGATCGAAGGCATCAAGTACCTGACGATGCCGTTCGTCGAAGGGGAGACGCTGGCGCAGCTGATGAAGCGGGAGGGCATGCTGCCCGTGGCCCGTGTGCTCGGCTGGGCCCGGCAGGTGGCGCACGGCCTGCAGGCCGCGCACGACAAGGGCGTGGTGCACCGCGACCTCAAGCCCGAGAACATCATGATCGAGAAGGGTGAGGGCGACGGCGACGCCCTCATCATGGACTTCGGCATCGCGCGATCGGTGGAGAGCGGCGCCACGCAGACGGCCGCCGGCGCGGTGATCGGGACGCTCGAATACATGGCGCCCGAACAGGCGCAGGGCAAGAAGGTCGATCAGCGGACCGATCAGTACGCGTTCGGGTTGATGGTGTACGACATGCTCGTGGGCCGGCAGCGGCTGGCGAATCGGGACAACCCGATGAGCGAGCTGCTCGGCCGCCTGCAGCAGCCGCCGGCGTCGGCGCGATCGCTCAGGGCCGACATCCCGGATGCGCTCGATCGCGTCGTGATGCGGTGTGTGCAGACGGATCCCGACGCGCGGTTTGCCGGCACGCAGGAACTCGTGCGCGCGCTCGAGGCGCTGGCGCCCGACGGACACGAGCTCGCGGTGTCGACCGCGACGAGCGCGGCGGCGCCGGTGGCGGCGCCCGCCCGCCCGAAATGGCAGCTCGCCGCGGCCGGGCTCGTGCTGGCGGCGATGGCGGGCGTCGGTGGATGGATGGTCTCCAATCGCGGCGCGGCCCCGGCGTCCTCGACCGCGAAGGAGCCGATTTCCGTCCTCGTGGCCGACTTCGACAACAAGACCGGCGACGAGGTGTTCAACGGTGTCGTCGAACAGGCGCTGGGCCTTGGCATCGAAGGCGCGTCGTTCATCACCGCGTATCCGCGTCGCGACGCGTTGCGCGCGGCCGCGGCCGCGAAGCTCGGGGACAAGCTCGACGAGAAGACCGCGCGGCTGGTGGCGGTGCGCGAGGGCGTGGGCCTCGTGCTGGCCGGAGAGGTCGAGGCGCGCAACGGCGGGTTCCACATCACCGCCCGCGCGCTCGGGTCCGGTAGCGCGGACGGGCCGCCCCTCCATACCGTCGAGGCCGACGCCAAGAACAAGGCGGCGATCCTCGAGACGGTCGGCGCGCTCGCGGGCAAGGTGCGTACCGCGCTCGGCGACACCGCGGTGCCGAAGGAAGGCCCCGCCGCCAACGAGACGTTCACGGCCGCGAGCCTCGAGGCCGCGCGGGCGTATGCGCAGGCACAGGAACTCGTGTGGGCGGGCAAGCAGGACGAGGCCGTCACGAAGTACCAGGAAGCCATCAGGCTCGACCCGGAGATGGGCCGTGCCTATTCGGGGCTCGCCGCCGTCTACAGCGGCACCGGCCGGATGGCTGAAGCGCAGCAGAACCTGGAAGAGGCGCTCAAGCGCATCGACCGGATGACCGACCGCGAGAAGTACCGCACCCGCGGCAGCTACTACCTGTTCTCGCGCAAGCCGCTCGACGCCATCAAGGAGTACACGCGCCCTCGTGCAGGCCTACCCGTCCGACAGCACGGGCCTGGCGAACCTCGCGCTCGCGCAGTTCTACCAGCGCAACATGAAGGACGCGCTCGAGCAGCAGCGCAAGGCCGTGGCCATCTTCCCGCTGAACGTCGTGCGCCACAACAACCTGGCGCTCTACGCCATGTACGCCGGTCAGTTCGAGACCGCCATCGCCCAGGGCGACGAAGTGTTGAAGCTGAACCCGTCGTTCGTGAAGGCCTACGTGGCGCGCGCGCTGTCCGAGATGGGCCTGGGCCGTCCCGCTGACGCCGTGAAGACCTACGAGAAGCTGA
Organism: uncultured Acidobacteriota bacterium; assembly: GCA_963839865.1. GTDB lineage: Bacteria > Acidobacteriota > Vicinamibacteria > Vicinamibacterales > UBA2999 > 12-FULL-67-14b. The sequence continues at coordinate 975,329 of CAWIWS010000021.1, read as the reverse complement.
CCGGCATTTCCGCTTCCGGCGCCGCGTTCGCCCGTTCAGGCCTGGCTGATGTCGCGCTTTACCAGGGTCGCACCGCCGACGCGATGAAGATATTGGACGAAGGCATCGCCGCGGACGCCGAAGCGAAGAACGGCACGGGCCTCGCGGTGAAGCACGTGGCGCGCGCCGACGCCTTGCTCGCGCGAGGGGACAGCGCCGGGGCGGCGCGCGAGGCGGATCAAGCGCTTGCGGCCAGCGCGTCCACCGAAGTGTCGTTTACCGCTGGTCTCGTGCTGGCCAGGGCCGGCCGAGGACCCGCGGCGCTGAAGATTGCCGACGCGCTGGCGGCGAAGCTCGAGGCCGACCCGCAGGCCTACGCGCACCTGATCCGGGCCGAAGCGAGCCTGGCACAGAACCAGGGGCGCGCGGCCGTGGAGCACGCCCGTGAGGCGCAGAAACTGTCCGACACGTGGATGGGCCGCGTCATCCTGGCCCGCTCGTTCCTGGCCATCAACGCGTTCACCGAGGCGTCCTCGGAGATCGATGCGGCCATCAAGCGCCAGGGCGAGGCCACCGCGGTGACGCTCGACGACTGGCCGACCTACCGCTATTTCCCGCAGGTCTACTTCTACCAGGGCCTCGCACAGGATGGCCTGAAGAGCCCGGCCGCCAAGGACAGCTTCGAGGCCTACCTCAAGCTGAAGGCGGGCGGCGACGAGACCGCGGGGTTGGTGGCCGCGGCCCGCAAGCGCGTCGCGCAATAGCCGGAAAACACGAAGGGCGCGACCGCCCTCGAGCAGCCGCGCCCTTCGAAAACCGGTGGCCCTGATCGTTACTGGTTGTGCGGCACCGCGACCACCGCCGTGGCCGTGGCGCTACGGTTGAACCGATCCACCGCCGTCACCGTGATCGTGTAGAACCGGCCGTCGGCGTCATTCCCGTTGCGATACGCCTCCAGCGAGACCACGAACGAGTAGCTGCCGTCGGTTCCGACCGTGATCGGACCCGACGGCTGAATCTTTCCGTATTCGTCCACGACCTTGAACGAGGCGCTCGCCAGCGTCGGGTCCGTGATCTTTCCGCTGACCGTCACGGGCGTCATCGTCTTGTTCGGAGACCAGAGCAGCGTCGGCGGGTTGGCCGCCGCGGTGAGCACCGGAGCCTGCGTATCGCTGACGGTCACCGTGAACGACTTCGTCGAGGTATTGAGCGCCGCGTCCCTGGCGACGCACGCCACCGTCGTCGTCCCCAGCGGGAACGTGGAGCCGGACGCCGGCCCGCACGAGACCGTGGCGCCCACCGCATCCGTGACCGCGGGCAGCGCGTACGCCACCGTCGCGCCGGCGGAACTGGTCGCTTCGGCCGTCACATTCGTGACCGCGCCAATGACCGGCGGGGTCGTGTCTCGGACCACCACCGCGAAGGTGGTGAACGAGGCGTTGCCCGCCGCGTCCTTCGCCGTGCAGGTGACCGTCGTGCTGCCAATCGCAAACGTGGAGCCGGACGCCGGCGCACACGCAACGGTGGCGCCGACCGCGTCACTCACCGAAGGCAAGCTGTAGCCGACCACCGCGCCCGATGGGCTCGTGGCCTCGGCTGTCACGCCGGCCGCCGAGCCGAGCCGCGGCGCCGTAGTGTCGACCACCGTCACGGTGCGGGTCGCGGACCCCGCGTTGCCCGAACCGTCCGTCGCGGCGTAGGTGATCGTGTAGGCGCCTGGCAAAGCGGTGTTGACGATGCCCGTTACGGCGACCGCGCGTGCCCCGGAGACGACGTCGATGGCCGACGCCCCGGCGTCGGCGTAGGTCGAGCCGGCCTCGATGGTAATCGCGGTCGGCCCGTTGGGCGTGATGGCGGGAGGCAGCGTGTCGACCACGACGACCGGGAATGACGACGTCCCGGTGTTGCCGGCGACGTCCGTGGCGCTGCAGACGACCGTGGTGGTGCCAAGCGGGAAGAGGCTCGTTGCCGCGGGCGTGCAGGTCGCCGTCATCGCGCCGGACACCGTGTCTTGCGCGGTGGACCCGAAGGTGAAGCCGTTCGCCCCGCCGAGCACGTTGCCCTCAACGGATGCGGTGGGCTGGCCGGTGACGCTCACCACCGGGGGGGTGTGGTCGGCCACCGTGATCGAGAACAGGTTGGGCGCTGACGCCGCGTTGCCGGATTCGTCGGTGGCCGTGCAGTCGATTCCCGTCGAGCCGATCGGGAACAGGCTGCCCGACACGAGCCCGCCGGCCGAAGCGCAAGCCACGGTGACGGGACCACCAGTGTTGTCGGTCGCCGCCGGGTTCGTGTAGGTCACGATCGCGCCGTTCGGCCCGGTGGCCTCCGCGGGGTTGCCGGGGCCAAAAGGCGAGCCGGGGTTGGAGCCCGGAGCCAGGCTGAACGACGGCGGCGTGACGTCCTTGACCTCGACGAGGAAGTCGACGCTGGCCGTGTTGGGACCGGGGTTGGCGCGCACGTCCCTCGCGGTGCACGTGACGCCGGTCGTGCCGATCGGGAAGATACCGGCGAACTGGTAGCGGGCGCCCGATATCCCCTGCAGCGCCACGGCCGTTGTGCCGGCCTGGCACGCGACACTGGACACCGCGACGTTGTCGGTCGCGTTGACGGAGAAGCTCACGCCTTCGTAGCCATATCCGTTGGAGACGGTGTCCGTCACGACAATGGTCGCCTCGGGCGTCGTCAGGCTCGGATCGAGTACCGCCACCACGGGGGGAATCGGGTCGTAGATGTCCTTCGGCGGGCCGTCGTCGATGCGGCACTCCGTGGCGCCCTTGACGAAGTCGGCGAGCGAGCACGACGCGCCGGTGCACGTGACGCAGTTGGCGCCCTGCGCGACGACGCCGAGCGCGATGCGGCCCTGGAGCGACGCGACCAGGTTGCGATCGCAGTTCTCCACGCCCTCGGCGCAGTAGGCGCGGAGCGTGATGATGCCGCGTTCGCCAGGAGCGAGCGAGAACGTGGCGTTGTCACGGCTTGGATCGTTGAAGTTGCGGTCGAACGGGTTCGCGAGCACGTTGGGGCCGATGATGTTCACGACCGGCACGCTCTGGGGATACGCCGGCGCCGTGTTCCCCACCGCGCACACGGCGGCCGGGTTCGGGAAGACCCTCCGGACGGCGAGCTGGTACCTGACGCCGGCCGGGGGATCCTTGACGAACACGTTGGTCTTGTAGGCCGACGTCGTGTTGCCATTGTTGCGCACGGGCCACGTGGTGTCGGCCACCTGGAAGCTCGTGTTCTCGAAGTCGGGATTCTCGAAATCCGGGTTCTCGAAATCTGGATTTTCGAAGTCCGGATTTTCAATGTCGGGATTTTCGAAGTCCGGGTTCTCGATGTCGGGGTTTTCGAAGTCGGGATTCTCGAAGTCGGGATTCTCGAAATCGGGGTTCTCGAAATCGGGATTTTCGAAATCGGGATTTTCGAAGTCCGGGTTCCGGATCGAGGAATTGGCCGACAGCGTGAAGTTCTCGAAGTCCGGGTTTTCGAAATCGGGATTTTCGAAATCGGGGTTCTCGAAATCCGGATTGTGCAGCTCGGTGTTCTCGAAGTCGGGATTCTCGAAGTCCGGGTTCTCGAAGTCCGGATTGAGATACACCATGTCGAACGTGCCGGTGGGCGCGCCGGAGACCTCCGCGACTTCGTCGACCTGCACGGGCACCAGCACGTCGGGCGCGGCGGTCGGGTCGGCGGGCGGGTTTTCGAGCCCGACGAAGAGGGTCCGCGAGGCGCTGGACTTCCGGGGAATGCGAACCACGATCTCGTCGACCGGCGCACCCGTGCCAAAGCCGCTGAACTGGTCGAACGAGGCGATCACGCCGGCCGGCGGCGCGGCCAGCAGACGGTAGTCATGCTCGGTGTCGGTGGTGTTCTGTGCGACCACGACGAAGGAGCGCTGAAGGCCCGCGATCCGCTTCGAGTTCTGCGGCGCCGACACGACGAGCTCCGGCCGGAGTTGCGCGGTGTAGACATCCTGGTTGCGAATGCCCACTTGTCCGGCCTGGCACATCACCAAGCCCGGTCCCAACACCGCCGGCGTGAAGTTCTCCCAGTTCTTGTCCACCGGCGTGCCGACGTTGCGGTTGTCGGCCCAGCTCACGTGGAAGACGGGCGCCGGACGGTTGGCTGTCTGTCCCGTGTTCCAGGCCCATCCGCCGTCGGCGGTGGCCACGAAGCTCTGGCCCGCGATGTCGATGTAATCGCCGATGAACGGGAAACGGCCCTTCGAGAAGATGGGCAGGTTCGGCCGGTTGAACTGCAGCTGCGAGCGCGGGCCGGTGCCCTTCTTGCCGCGCCCTTCCGGATAGCGCGACACCTGGCTGCTGTCGCCCAGCACCGATGCGCTCGACCATTCGCACGAGCCGCTCGCGAGGCACCGCGCGTCGGCCATGGCCGCGCGCATGTCCAGCGTGTGCCGGCGGCTCAGGCGGCTGGTGCTCTTGACGATGCAGTCGAGCACAGCGGCGAATCCCAGCGGCGTCGATGCCCCGGGCGAGACCATGCACTCGTTGAACGGCTCCTGGCCATACTCGAATACGAGGTCGTCGAAGCCTTGCGACGCGTCTTCCCGCAGGTCGTAGTACGCGAGGGCCATCTTGCCGCCGGCAAACGCCAGGGCCGGCATGATCTGGTGCCCGGCTCCGGCGTAGGAGTCGGTGGCCCGTGGGTTCGTCCAGGTCTGCCCGCCGATCGACGAGGACATCACGATCCGCGCATCGCCCTGCGTCTGGCCCGCGCGCAGCGGCGCGAAACCGCGGGCCGACCACGCCACGTACACGCGTCCGGGCTGGCCGGCCGCGCGGCCTTCGGACTCCGCCGGCACCACGGTGATCGTCGGGTACGCGTTGGTGCGGAAGGTCAGGGGCGACGAAATCTGATCGAACGGCTGGAACTGATAGCCGCTCGGCGTAAGTGCGGCGGCCTTGGTGAAGGACTTGCCGCCGTCGGTGGACTTCGCAAAGAGGATGGCGTTGCGGCTGCCGCTGTCACCCGGGATGGCGAACTCGCGCCACGCGATGTGGATGTCTCCGGTTCCGGGGTCAATGGCGATCGTGGTGCCCTGGTTCTGCGCGACGCTCTCGCTCAGCTTCGAGGGGTTCGACCACGTGGCGCCGCAGTCGGTGGACCGCGAAAACATGATCTTCGAGTGGACGTTGTTGTCGCCGCCCACGAACGACGTGTACACGAGGTAGACCGGTCCTGCGGGGACCGAGCGCCCGTTCACCGTGCACGAGACGCCGCCGCGCGGGACGTCGGCGACCACCCACGGCTTGTCGAGGAACTGACCCGACGTGCCCAGGTCAATTTGAGCGGTGCCCGCGTACTCGATCGGGTCGCCGCCATCCTTGTTGTTGTTGTCGATGAAGCGGGCGACGAACACCTTGCTGGGCTCGCCGGCGCCGCGGTTGAACGAGATGCCGCTGTAATAGAAGATGCCGCTCGTGCCCGCTCGCACGGTGGCGTCCGCCGCGGCCGCCAGGCCCTTGAGGGGCGAGGCCAGGCCCTGAGCCGACGTGTCGAGTTTGTGTCCTGGCAGCAGAGTCGAGGTCCAGGTGGCGCCACAGTCGAACGACTTGAAGACGCCGAGCCACGCGTCACCGACCTCACCGGCAGCCTCTTCGACGTCGACCCCGCGGTAGTCGTTGGCTCCGGCCAGGAGGTGGCAGGGGTTTCGCGACGACACCGCGATCGACGGCTCGTTCTGCCGCTGCAGGAACGGGTCGCCGATGATGGTCGATGGCGGCGTAAAGGTGGCGGGACCGCCGCCCATGTTCACATTGGGCCCGACGATGACCTGCGCCTGGGCGGTGGTCAGCGTCGCCGCAATGACGAGCCAGAGACCAAGGATCAAACGAAACGTCAAGAACTCAGGACGTGCAGAAGCAACTGAAGTGCGCATGGCTCTCCCGCCTTGGGGGGCGATTTACCGCGGTTGACCAGGCTGACCGGAACCTACCGGAAAAGACAAACGAAGATGAAACAGCTGCTTAGCTTACGGCCTTTGGCAGGCGTTGCACAGTAAATTTCTGAACAATTTTTCAGCTCAAAAATGTAATCAACTGAAGGAGTTAGGCTCGGTTCGACATGTGGGTGCGTGGCGCGCCAGCCAGGCCTTGCGAACCGATAATTGACATCACTGTATCACTGCATCAAAGTATCAGCATGAGGACCACAGTGACCCTGGACGACGACGTTGCCGAGGCGGCGCGGTCGCTGATGCGCGCCTCCGGCAAGACGCTAGGACAGGTGCTGTCGCAACTGGCGCGACGCGGCCTGAAGGCGCAGAACGAATTCGGGACGCGCAATGGCCTGCCGACGTTCGGCGTGAGCGCCAATGCGCCGGTGATCCCGTCCGGGCGGGCCGCGGAACTGCTGGCCGACGAGGGGGCGTGACGGCGGGGCTGCTCGACGTCAACGTGCTGCTGGCGCTGGCCTGGCCGACCCATCAGCATCACCACGCCGCGCACCGGTGGTTTCACGACGAGTCGCGTCACGGCTGGGCGACCTGCGCGCTGACGCAGTTGGGATTCGTGCGCTTGTCGTCGAATCCCTCGTATTCGGTCGACGCGGTCACTCCGCAGGACGCGGCGATCCTGCTCGCCCAGCTGACGGCCCACGCGCGGCACCGCTATTGGCCGGAGTTGCCGGCGCTGGACGTGGGCGCATTCAAGCACGCCACCGGCCACCAACAGGTGATGGATGCCTACCTGGTGCACCTGGCGCGGCATCACAAAGGACGCGTCGTGACGTTCGACGCGAGGCTGATTGCGCACGACGAAGGCGGCCACGTCGTGACGATGATTGAGGCCTGACGAGACGGTCCGGCCAGGTGCTCCACCATCAAAAGAAGAAGGCGACGAGACCGGTGGTCTCGTCGCCTCTGCTCGCGAGCGCTTCAAACAGTAGAAACGTGCTTCCGTTAGGGCATCGCGCAGACCAGCTGAATCTGGTCGACCACCGCGCCCTGTCGGCCCTGCACGGCCTTCACGACTAGGCCGGCCGGGCAATCAAACGGCCCGGCGTTCGAGAAGCCCGAGGGCCGCGCCGCCCACGGCTCCGTGATGGCGCCGCCGAGCGGGCTCTGGCACCGCGGAGCGACGCCGCCGACACGACCGCAGCCGGAGAGCGACCCGACCATGCCCACCATCCGATCGCCCGGCGCGCACGAGAGCGCGGTGTTGGGAATCGTCGTGCCGCCGAACTTGGCGGTGCTACTCCCGTCGCTGCACAGGACCTCCGCCGTCGTCAGCGCATAGTTGATGCCGCCCCATGGGTCGTTCACCGGCGTGTCGTTAGTCGCCACCCGGAAGCCGACGGCGGTCGTGCCGCCAGGGCAGAAGTACGGCCCGAACGCGCTGCCGCCGGTTCCGCCCAGCGGACCTATCACCGTTGGCGGCGTCGTCACAGGCGTGCACGCCGAGAACTCCGACGTCTCGCCGTACCGGTTCGTCGCGGTCGCGGTGATGAACTGGCCGGCGGGTACCGCCTCGCTCAGCACCATCGAGCCGGCCGGGTTGCCGCCGAGGCCATACGGGAAGTAGAGGGCACCGACGAAGCGCTCACCCTCGCCGTGTCCGCTCGCGTCGCAGGCCGTGTTCGCGAAGAACCGCAGGGTGTAGGGCGCCGGGATCAACGTGCTCACCGTGAAGTCGACCATGGTCGTCGGCACGGCGCCGTTCCGAGCGTTCGAGAGCACCGGGAAGTTCTGGCCGCCGTTGGCCTTCGCGGTGTCGTAGACGTCGGCGGGCTCGTTCGGCGTGACGCTATCGTTGTCGAGATCGATGCCGAGCCCGCCGTTGCCGTAGATGGCATTGCCGGCCACCGTGATCTGGTGTGGCCACGCGTTGCCGTCGGTGTAGAGGGTGACGCCCGCCGCGGCGTTCCCCGCAATGGTGTTCGCCTCCCCGGCCACATCACCGCCGATGAGCGAGCCCTGCACGCCCCCGTAGACCGTGATGCCGCTGTAGCCGTTGCCGAGCGCGGCGCCGTTGGCCGCGAGGCCGATGACGTTGCCCTGGATCACCGAGCCGGACGCGCCGGCGCCGATCACCGCGATACCGGTGCCCTGGCCGCTGGACGCATTGCCGTTGCCGGCAATGCGGTTGCCTTCGCCGGCCCCGCCGCCGCCAACCTGCGCCGGCCCAGCAAGGTAGATGCCTTCGTACCTGTTTGGCCGCGCCAGGTTGCCGGTGGCGTCCGTGCCGATCCGGTTTGCGCGAATCACCGGCCGTGTCGCCGGTGAACCCAGCACGACAATGCCGGGGCCGCCCTGCGAGAATTCGGCCGCCGCGTTGCCGCCGATCGTGTTGCCGGCACCCGGCTCACCCACGATGGTTCCCGGCGCGGTGTCGAGGCGGATGCCGCCGCCACCGTTGGCCAACGCCGCGCCCGTGGCGTCGAGGCCGATGGTGTTGTTCAGGAACCGCGTGCCCGTCACCTCCAGGACGCTGTTCTTCTGGATGTCCACGCCGACGCCGGTGTTGCCGGAGATGATGTTGCCGTCGAACGTGTTGTTGCTGGCACCGTCATAGAGCGTCACGCCGTTGTGGCCGTTCGGCAGGGCCGCCAGCCCGTCGGCGCGCAGACCGATCAGGTTGTTGCTCACGAGGTTGCTGCTGGCGCCGATGACGAGCGACAAGCCATCCGCATCGTTGCCGGAGATGACGTTGGTGCGGATGGCGCTGTTGCTCGCCCGCCACATCACGCCAAAGTTATTGCCACGCGGTTCGTCGAACCGGTTGGTCCCGATGTAGTTCTGCTCGAGGGTATGGCCGGTGAGGCCCTGCATCGCAAAGATGGCCTGACCGAATTGCGTGATGGCGAGGCCGCGGACCGTGATGCCGCCGGCCTCCAAGATCGAAGCCGGTCCAACCCAGGTTGGTGGCGGGGCTGCGCACCTCCACCACGGGCCGGCCGTCCCAGCCGGGCTGGGAGGCGCCGTCGATGACGACCGGCGACGTGAGCGCCGGCAGCGGCGTCGCCGGGGTGATCACTGCGGGCGAATCCGGACCCGCTTCTGGAATATTGAACGTGATCGTCTCGGTCCCTGCCGTGGCGTTCGCATAAACGATCGCGTTACGGAGCGAGCCGGGGCCGCTGTCGTTGGTGTTGACGACAACAGTTGGCGGCGGTCCCGCAGGCACCACGTCAAACGGCGCCGACAGGGCCGTGGCCGTAACGCCGGCCGTCGTGGCCGAAGCCATCAACGTGTAGCCGGTGCCCGCGAGGCTGACCGACAGCGACGGGAACGTCGCAATGCCGAACGCATCCGACACGGTGAAGCCGCTCGACAGGATGGCGCCGGTCGGGTTCGTGGCCAGGCTCAACGTGACCGGGGCGCCGGGGACCAGCAAGCCCGAGAGGTTGTCGCGGACCTGCACCGACACGGCCGGCGCGATCGCGGCACCTGCCACGGCGCTGGTGGGCGACTGCAGGAAGAAGAGGTTCGCGCCCGTCGGGGTCACCAGCGGAGGCTCCGTCCTGCTGCCCGTATCGGTGGTGTCAACCGCCTGCGACGACACGGCCGGCGTGACTGCCGTGGTGGGATTGATGGCCGGGTCCACGTACGAGACCTTGCCGTTCTTGTCCGTCACCGGCACGTTGTTGGACTTGTCGGCGTCGTAGACGCGCAGCGTGACCTTACCGATCTCGCCGGGCCCCAGCCACAGCGTGGCGTTCTTGGCGGAGGGATCGTTCTGGTCGGGCACGCCGCCATCGCTCGGGCGGACGAACTCCGGCCGGGGGATGTTGGCCACGACGACGTTGCGAGTTTCGTAGGCGAGCGAGCAGTCGTTCGGCTTGACCACCGGCGTGCGGTAGCTCTTGTGCAGGATCAGCTGCGTCTTGAGCCCCGTGGGCAGGCTGGTCTGCGCCAGGAACAGGTTCACGTTGAACGCCGACGTCGTGTTGCCCGTGTTGGTGACGTTCCAGGTGATGTCGGTCAGCACGCCGTCGCCGCCGATCGCCACGTTCTCGATGTCGGGGTTCTCGATGTCCGGGTTCTCGATATCGGGATTTTCGATATCGGGGTTCTCGATGTCCGGATTTTCAATGTCCGGGTTGGCGACGGTGATGTTCTCGATATCCGGATTCTCGATGTCCGGATTCTCGATGTCCGGATTCTCGATGTCCGGATTCTCGATGTCGGGGTTCTCGATGTCGGGATTTTCGATATCGGGGTTCTCGATGTCCGGGTTGTAGACCTCGGCGTTTTCGATATCGGGGTTCTCGATGTCCGGGTTCTCGATGTCGGGATTCTCGATGTCCGGATTCTCGATGTCCGGGTTGAGGACGACCTGGTCCTGGAGCCCGCCCGACACGACGCGTGCCGCCCACGGCGCCGACTCTCGGCCACGTGACGTTGATCTGCGCCTTCGGATCGGTGGACGTCGCATAGACCGTGCCGCGCCGAGGTCGATCGCGGCGGCACCGCCAGGTCGATCACCGTGCGCGGCGCCGGCGAGCCGGCGGTGAACGGCGGCAGCGGGAACTGGTCGAACGACGCGCGGCCGCCCGGCGGCTGGCTCACGATCGTCATGCGGAACGTGCGCGTCTGCACCGTCGCGTTCTGCGCGAAGACGACAAAGCCACGCTGCACCGTGGACGACAGCGGCTTGGCGTTTCCCGGCGATCCGACCAGCAGGCCGCCCGTGATTCGCGACGTGTAGATGTTCTGGTTGCGCGAGCCCGCGTTGCCGGCCACGCACTGCTGCTGCGTGGGTTGTGACGCTGGGAGTTCGGCGGGGCGTAGTGGGTCCAGTCCCGGTCTGCCGTGACGGCGGCCGCACGTCGCGGTTGTCGGTCCACACGGCGTGGAAGATCGGCAGCGAGGGGCCCGCGGCCGTGTTGAACGCCCACTTGCCCTTGCCCGTGGGGACAAACGCGGCGCCCGGGGCGACGTCGATGTAGTCGCCCATGAACGGCACCGTGCCCTGCTTGAACATCGGCAGGTTGGGCGGGTTGTACTGCAACTGCTCGCGCTCGAGGCTCTCCCTGTCGCGGAAGCCCATCTTGTATTCCGACACCTTCACCGACGGCGCAAAGGCGGGAATGTCGCCCGGCGCGCCCATCGACGCGCGGATGTCGATCGTGTTGCGGATCGCCAGGTTGAAGTCGCTGATCTGTCGGACCGAACACGTTGGTGCCGCCGGCGCGCGTCGCCTTCGTCTCGCGCAGGTCGTAGTAGACCAGCATCAGCTTGCCGCCGGCGAACGCGAGCGACGGCATCACCTGGTGGCCACGAGGACGTTGCTCGTCGTCGATCCCGTCACCGACGGTCGTTGTCCACCGCCTGGGGCGCGGTGAACGTCGTGCCGTCGGTGGTGGTGACCATGACGATGCGCGCATCGCCGTCGACGGGACTGGTGCGGAACTTCGCGAAGCCACGCTCCGACCACGCGAGGTACACGCGGCCGTCACCATCCACCGTCATCGTCGGATAGGCGTTCGTGCGGAACTGGTAGCCAGACGTGCTCTGGTCGAACTCGTTCGGCTCCTCGACCTCCGTGCCCTCGTGTTCCTTGCCGAACCGCTCGGGCTGCAGACCCTTCTTCTGGCCCTTCGGGAAGCGGCGCGCCGTGCCCGGCGGGTTGAACTTGCGCCCGCCGGAAGGCAGCTTGGCGAGCATGATCCCGTCGAGCGAAGGCGTGGTGGTGCCGGCCTTCGAGAAGCGGCGCCACGCCACGTAGATGTGGCCGTTGCGGGGATCCACCGAGATGGCCGCGCCCTGGTTCAGAGGATCCTCGGGGCGGCTCACCTGCATCGGCGCCTGCCAGGTCACGCCGCAGTCGAACGAGCGGGTGAGGAAGATATCCGCGCGCCGGTCGGCGGCGGGGCCGGAGAACACGGTGTAGCCAACGTAGACGGTGCCGGCCGGGATGCGCTGGACGACCGGCGGCTCCTGCGTGACGACACCTTCACGGCTGACGCGCCGCTCGCCGGGCGTCTCGATGCGGCAGGTGCCGGGGTTGCCGCCGCGCGGGATGTCGACGGCCATCCACGGTTTGTCGAGGAAGCGGCCGTCGGTGCCGGTGGAGGTGGCGATGAGGCTCGTGCCGAGATAGACGGTCGCGTCCCGGTCCTCGCGGTTGTTGTTGTCGATGAACCGTGACAGGAAGATCGCGCTCTTGCCGTTCTCGCCACGATTGAAGGCGAGACCGCTGTAGTAGAAGAGCCCGTTGGTGCCCGCGCGAACGACGGGGTCGGCCGCGGCCTGGTAAGCCCCTGTCTTGAGTGGCGACTTCCGGCCCTGGACGTCGAGACCTTCGTCGGCCCGCTCCTGCGGATATCCGGGCAACAAGCCGCTTGTCCACCGCTGGCCGCCGTCGCTCGATTTGTAGAGGCCGAGCCATGCATCGCCCGTCTCTTCGTCGCCGGGCGAGCCCGGCAGGTCCACCGTGCGGTAGTCATTCGACCCGCCCAACAGATGCAGCGGGTTGCGCGTGGACGCCGCGACCGAGGGTTCGTTCTGCCGCTGGAGGAAGGGGTCGCCCTCCGGCATGCGAACGCCGGACACCATGTTGACGTTGCGGCCTGGGATTTGCGCCTGGAGCGTCGTAAAGGCCATCAGCGCCGCGAGGGCGATGCCGGCAAACAATCGGACACCAAGAGCTGACCGGGGGGACGACCGGAGCATGTTACTGCCTCCAAAAAAGTGACGAACGGAACGCGCGATAAAGACCAGGAGGATTACAAAGAGACACCGCAAATTACAAAGCGGGGGTCAGTTTAGGTCAGCCAGTCGGTTTGCACAATACATGACTTGCTATGACTGTAAAGCGCACAACGGGGCGCCTCACTGAGGTTCTGGCGCACTAACTACTGGTCTCTCAACGGGTTAGAGGGAGGTCTTGCGGATTCCGGCAGGTTTGGGGCGCGGCTGACGATTTGCGGCCTGAGCCGCTAGCCGTCAGCCGTGGGTCGCGGGCCTATTTCTTCTGCGGTTCGCTGGACGGCGGGACGATGCCCTTCAGGCGCATGTAGGTGACGAGGTTGCCGTAGTGCTCATTGCAGTGCGAGTTGTTGAAGGCGAGCACCATCACGCGCGGCGTCGGCCCGATGAACTTCACGATCTCGGCGCCCTTCTTGTCGTCCATGCCCGCGATGACCTTGTCGCAATACGCGACCGAGTCGGCGAGGGCCTTGGTCAGGTCGGCCTTGGTCGTCTTGGACTTCTCGATGCCGCTCGCGGGCGCCTTCTCGCCGGCGGCCGTGGCGCAGATCGAGTAGTTGTCGTCGGCCAGGTGGCCGATCAACTGCCCGATGCTTCGGACCTCCGGGGTGGGCTTGAACGAGTAGAGATCCTCGGGGACCTTGGCGGCCGTGCGGGTGATGTAGTCCTTGACCATGCCGAACTGGGCCTTGACCGAATCGGTCATCGGGTTGGCGCTGGTCTGCGCGAAGCCCGGGGCGGGAACGAGAACGAGCAGCGCGCCCAGTGCGGCGGCCGTGAACAAGCGTGTCATCATGATCTCCTTGGGTGAACGATGGTGCTGCGAGTGATTTTGTCACGAGTGCCACGCGTCGGCCGCGCGCTCCGGTCGATCGCGGTGACGATCGGCGTCACGGCGATGGTCGCCGCCTGCGGATCGTCCCGCCAGGCGCCCCATCCGATCAAGCCCATTACGGGACTGCCGCCGCTGCTGACGTGGTTCGGCGAGAACACGCACCCCGCCGGGACGATCTATCCCACGCTCACCGATAGCGCCCGCTACGGGAGCATCTCCGGTCTGGTCCACGACGCCAGGACCGGGGAGTGGATCGGCGTCAGCGATGACCGCGACGGCACGCGCGTGGCCTGGCTCTCGATTCAATATGCCGGCGGCCGGTTGGAGGTATCACCCACGCGCCTCATGGCGTTGTCGGCCGGCCCCGGTGTGGCCGCGGACCGGGTGACGAAGGCCGACCTCGAAGCCATCGCCGCGCTGCCCGACGGCACGTTCATGATGAGCGAGGAAGGCCACCGCGCCGTGACCGACGGGGCGGTGCATCAACCCGCGATGCTGCACGTCACGCGCGACGGCCTCGTCACCGACATCGTCGAGTACCCGAAGGCGTTTCAACTCCAGGACGACGCGCACGGCCTGCGGGACAACCTGGGCGTCGAGAGCCTGACGCGCATGCCCGACGGCCGCCTGATCGCGGGACTCGAGCAGCCGCTGATCGAAGATGGCCCTCCGACGACGTTCGAGCGTGGAGGCCGCGGCCGGCTGATCGCCTTCGAACCGCGGGACGGCGGCTGGCGCCCCGGCCGTGAGTGGACCTACATGATCAACCCGGCGCCGCGCCTCGAGGGGTTCGGCGCGATCTGCAAGGACGGCGAGAACGGCCTGGTAGATCTCCTGGCGCTCAGCGACACGACCCTGCTGTCGATGGAACGCGCGTGCCTGCAGGACCCGGCGACGCAGGCCGTGGCCAACGCGATCCAGATCTTCTTCGTGGAGCTGGATGGCGCCGAGGCGCGCAAGACCCGTGTCCTCGACCTTTCCACGCTCGTCCCGAAGCTGTCGCCCGCGCTCGCGCACCTGGACAACTTCGAGGCCCTCGCCTTCGGCCCGCCGGCGCCCGGCGTCGCGCGCACGCTGCTGGTGGTGTCGGACGACAACTTCCGCCCGACGCAGAAGTCGTCGTTCCTGTTGTTTGGCCTGCGGTAGGAATCAGCCACGAAGGTCACGAAGGCCACGAAGCATTTGATCAAGAAATGCTTCGTGTTCTTCGTGCCTTCGTGGCTAGTGTTTACTCCACGAACTTGTAGCCCACCCCCCGCACCGTGAGCAGGTGCTTGGGCTTGGTGGGGTCTTCTTCCAGGTACCGGCGCAACCGGACGATGAAGTTGTCGATGGCGCGCGTGTCCGTGTCTTCGTGGAGGTCCCAGACTTCTTCCAGGATCGCCTTGCGCGAGACTGCCTTGCCGGCGTTCTTCGCGAGGTAGCTGAGGAGGTCGCACTCCATCTGCGTGAGCTGGATCTTCTTGTCGCCGACGTGGAGCTCGAGCGCCTCGAGGTCCAGGCGCTTGCCGGCCACGGTCATCACCTCGGGCTCGTGCTGGTCCTGCTGCAGCCACTGGCGACGTCGCAACAGGCCGCCGACGCGCGCGATCAGGATCTGCAGCTCGAACGGCTTGGGCAGGTAGTCGTCCGCGCCCGACTCGAACCCCTTCAGCACGTCGGCCGGCCGGGCGCGCGCGGTGAGCATCAGCACCGGCACGAACTCGCCCGCGGCGCGCAGCTCGGTCACCACCGAGAAGCCGTCCTTGCCGGGGAGCATCACGTCGAGCACCACCGCGTCGTAGCGGCCCCGGTTGGCCAGCAGGCGCGCGAGCGCCTTCGCGCCGTCGCCTTCGACGTCCACCTCGTGTCCCTCGGCCTCGAGGTTGAAGCGCAAGCCCTCCGCCAGGTGCGCTTCGTCTTCGACGATCAGGATTCGGCTCATTCCTTGCCTCGCGGCAGTTCGAGCGTGAAGGTGGAGCCCATGCCTTCACCCTCGCTCTGCACGAACACCTTACCGCCGTGCCGTTTGGCGATCGACCGGACGATGTAGAGGCCGAGGCCGGTGCCCTTCACCTTCCCGCCGGCGGCCTGGAAGCGGTAGAAGCGGTTGAAGATGCGCGACTGCTGCGGCTTGGGGATGCCGATGCCCTGGTCCTTCACGCGGACCCACACGGTCTCGGGCGCGGGCGCCGCCACGTGCACCGCGATCTGCGGGCGCCCCGCGGAGTACTTCACGGCGTTGTCGAGGAGGTTGCCGAGGGCGGTGCGCAGGTCGTCCACGTCGCCTTCGACGACGATCGGCTGGTCGCTCGCCTCGACGTCCATCACGATCGCGCCGGGCGCGAGGTGGTGGCGCCACCGCGCCGTCTCCACGCATTCCCCGGCGAGCCACGACACGTCGATCGGCATGCGCTGGAGCGCGTGGCGCTGGTGCCGCGCCGCGCCGGCCTTGAGGACCTGCTCCACCGTTTGCTGGAGACGATCGGCGTCGGCCAGCATGATTTTGTAGAACTCCTTGCGCTGGGCGTCGCCCACGTCCCGCGACTGGAGCGTCTCCAGGTACAGGCGGATGCTGGCGATGGGCGTCTTGAGCTCGTGCGTGACCGAGTTGAGGAAGCTGTCCTGTTGTTCCGTGATGCGCATCTCCCGCACGAGGAACACCGTGTACACGATGAGGCCCGCGATGATGAGCATGAACGACGAGACGCCCAGCACGAGCGGCAGCACCCGCGGCCCGTTCACGAGAATCCAGCCGATGTTGAGGGAAACCGCCGCCGTCACCAGGACGACGCAGAGGACGATGAAGACGATGGTGGCCGTCTGGCGGCGCGTCATAAGAAAAGGGCCGGGTCTATTGTAGACCCGGCCCCTTGGACGTGCGGTGCGGTTCGGCTTACGCCGCTTCTTCTTCGAGTTCCTGCGTGAGCTTGGCCACCTTGATGTCCCAGGCGAGGCCGAAGAACTTCAGCACGTTGATGCCAATCCAGTTCATGTCGAACTCGTACCACGCCAGGCCGTGTCGCGCCGACACCGGGTGCGCGTGGTGGTTGTTGTGCCAGCCCTCGCCGAAGGAGAGCAGCGCCACCCACCAGTTGTTGGTCGAGTCGTCGCGCGTCTTGAAACGCCGCGAGCCCCAGATGTGCGTCGCCGAGTTCACGAGCCAGGTCGCGTGCAGGAGGAACGTGGTGCGGAAGAAGAGCCCCCACAGCAGGTAGGGCAGGCCGCCGAACGCCAGCAGGCCGACGCCGAGCACCATCTGCGGCACCCAGTGCCACTTGCTCATGAACACGTGGAACGGGTCCTTGCAGAGGTCCGGCGCGTAGCGCTTGAGGATCTCCGTGTCGTGGTGCATCCCCTTGCCCATGATGATCCAGCCGATGTGGGCCCAGAGCGCGCCCTCGCGCGGCGAATGCGGGTCGCCCGGCTGGTCCGAGTTCTGGTGGTGGATGCGGTGCGTCGCCACCCAGAAGATCGGCCCGCCCTCGAGCGCCAGCGTGGCGCACGTCGTCAGGAAGTACTCGACCAGCTTGGGCGTCTTGTAGCCGCGATGGGTGAGCAGGCGGTGGTACGCCATGCCGATGCCGAGCGAGCCGGCGACCCACCACAGGATGACGGCGGACATGATCGCGCCGAAGTCGATATACCAGAAGGCGGCGATGGCGCCCACGTGAAACGCCGACATCGCGATGAAGGTGATCCAGTTGATGCCGGTGGAGGCCTTGCGTCCGTAGATTTCAGTGACAGGAATCATGCGAGGAAGACAGTAACAGGACTCGCGTGGCTTCACTGTAATAGTTGTGTCAGAGATGAGTAAGTCACTTGTTCACTGCGGCTTACGGGCTTACCGCATGACGTACTTCCGCCACGTCTCCACGAGCGCCTTGTTCGGTCCGCCCATCTGCTGGTGGCGCTCGACGTAGTCGGCGAAGAGCGCCTTGTTCTTCGCGGTGAGGCCCTTGTTCTCCGCGTGCATCTTGTAGAGCACCTGGATCGCCACGAAGAGCAGGTTCTGATCGCCCTTCTGCACGGTCAGGAGGTCGACCAGCGTCGGGAGCGCGCCGGCGTAGTCGCCGAGCATGGCCTCCGCGATCGCCTCGCGCCGCAGGCGCTCGTTGTCGTCGGCCCAGGCTTCCGGCGCCTCCTCGAGCACGTCCACCGCCTGCCGGCTGTCGCCCACGCGAAGCAGCGCGTCGACCAGCGGCGGGTAGACGGCGCCGGGGTTCTCGCTGAGGAGGGCCATCTGCCAGGCGCCGATGGCATCCTTGTCGCGGCCGCTCGCGGCGTGGCACGCGCCGAGATAGAACGCCGCGCCGAGAAAGTCCGACGCGCCCTTGAGCGTCTGCTGGAACCACGCCGTGGCGCGGCCCATCTCGCCCTTCTGGTACGCGGCAAGGCCGCGGACGAACGTCAGCGCGACCTCGTCATCGGGCGTCGAGCCCGGCCCGTCCGGCGCGGCGAAGCGCCCGTTGCGCGCCTCCTCGATGATCTGCTCCACGGCCGGTGACGGTGGATGCAGATCGGCGAGGCCGTCGAGAAACGGCGTGAGCACCGCCGACGCCATCACCGACTGCGCCTGGAAACTCGGCACCGGCGCCAGGATCTTCACCGGCGCCAGCGGCGCGGGCGGCGCGTCCGGATCGATCGGCGTCGAGAGATCGATCGACGGATCGAGCGCCGCCGCCGGCGGCGGCGCCAGCAGGAACGGCCGGATGATGCGGGTGTCGGCCTGGCCGGGGACGCTGATGATCGCGCGCGCGAGGTATTCACCCGGCGGCAGCACGCCGAGCTTCAGCGTCGCCGCGTACGATCGTTGCCCGTCGCCGCGCGAGGCCTGGGCCGCGACGGCGTTGACGAGCACGGGCCCCGTGTCGGACTCGGCGATCTGCACCGCCACCCTGGCGCGTCCGAGGAGCGCGCGATCGGCGCTCGTCATCTCGAGCATCGCCGACATCGTGTCGTTGTCGATGACGGCCGTGGGCCGCGGACGCGGCGTGTCCCCGGGCCTGGCCGGCTGCGCGACGAGCACCAGGTCCGACACGTTGAGCTTGCCCGGCAGCGCCTCGAGGCGCGCGTTGATCGTGTGATGCACGCTGCCCGCGCGGCCGGCGGGATCGACCGCGGCCAGGCGGAGCGTGTACTCGCCGGGATCGAGCAGCACCGAGGTCAGCAGCAGCCGCGGGGAATCGCCGCGCGCGCTGGCGGGCTCGAGCTTCGAGGGCCCCGCCTTGCTCACGACGACCTTCTCGTCCTTGTCGAGGATGATGATGCCGATGGGCCACTCGGCCTCGCCGGCGCCCGGGTCGCCGACCTCGGCGCTGATCACGACGCGCACCTTCGCCGAGCCCGCGTCGGTGGCGGTGTAGCTCGCCACCCGGATGGGCAACCCGCGCGTCGGCAGCGGTGCCGTGAGGATCTGCTTGAGCTCCTCGGCCGGATCGGGGGCCGCGACCGGGGCCGGCGCGCCGGCGGACGCGGAGGCGCGGCGTGTCGCGAATCACGAACGTCGGCCGCGCGCGCACCGTCAGGCCGCGCGGCTTCACCTGCACCTTGATGCGGCGCTCCTTGCCCGTGCGATCCGCGTCGGTGGGCTCGAAGCCGAGAAGGTAATACCCCGACAACTCGCGGCCCAGGCGATCGAAGACCGCGGTCGCCGATCCCCCGACCGTGGCCATCGACCCCCGCGTCTGCCCCGCGAGCTGCTCCAATCCCTCGCTCATCATCCCGTCGTCGAAGAAGCGCGACACGCCGGGCGAGGCTTGATCCTCGATGTCGAAGGCCGACTGGTTCGGCCGGATGACGTGGATGGTGGCGCGCGCTTCGGCGGCGCGGCGCCCGAGTTCGGTCATGTTCACGCGATCGCGGGCGACGAAGAGGCCCTCCGAGATGAGGACGATGTTGATCGGCGTCTTGAGGGGGATGAGCCGCTGGATCAGCGTTTCCATCGCGCGCACGGTGGCCTGCGTGCGCGAGGAGGTCTCGTTCAGCAATCCGCGCGCGTCGGCTTCGACGGACGTGGCGCACGCCTCGCGGCTCGGGCCGTCCTCGCCCGCGCACTCGCGCTCGAGGGCCTGCTGCCAGGTCAGCATGTCGTTGGTCTCGAGCGCGAAGGCCTCGCTGACGCGCACCTTGCTCATCCCGAGCCGGGCATTGGCGTTGCCGCTGACCTTGCCCATGGCCTCGATCAGGCGCGCGCGATCGGCCGTGAACTCGACGTTGCCGATGCTGTACGGCAGGCGGGCCAGGCCGACCATGTCGCCGGGCGCCAGGCGGTCGAGGAGCGTCCGCGCCGTGCGCAGCACCGTGCGCGACGAGCCCGCGCGGAGGTTGTTCTCATCGACGACGAAGAGCAGCAGGCGTCCGCTGGTGGCGACCTCGTTCGACGTGAGGCGCGCTTCGCGCGGCGTGGGCGGCGTCTCGTTGGTCGACGCAGTGGAGACGAACTGCACCGACTGGATCGGACGCGGCTGGCCGTTCACCTGCAGGTCGAAGTCCGCGGCCGTGAGGGTGCGGCACGGGATTGCTGTTGCGGTCGATGACCGAGACGTCTACGAGGACGACCTCGGTCCGCGTGTCGAACGAAGGCCGTGGGAGGGACGGCGCCTGTGGCGCGGGCGCGGCGGCCTGCTGCGCCGAGAGCGCCGCGCCGCCGAGCGCGAGCGCGAGCAGCACCCCGCAGGCGATCCGGTTCCCGGCTTCCGGTTCCCTGTTCCCGGCTCCCGTCATCGTTCCGCCCCCGGCGCCTTGTAGCCCTGGCGCGCGCGCACGCTGTAGCGCGTTCCCGGAACATCCACCCGGACCTCGCGCCACGTCCCGTTGCGCCTGGGGTTCGTGGATTGGTAGCCGACGATGTACTGGTTCGAGAGTTCCTCGAGGATCGCCTGGAACGGCCCCTCGAGCTGCTCGCTGCGTTCGACGAAGAGGACGCGGCCGCCGCTGAGATCCACCAGGCGCTCGATGCCCGACTTGAGCTGCGCCTCGCGCACGCCGCGGCCGAGCGCCACCATGAAGAGCGTCGCGTCGTTGGCGCGCACCGCCTCCTCCACCGCCTGGATGGTCGCGTGGCTCGTGCGGTCGTCGCCGTCGCTGAACACGACCAGCACGCGGCGCCCCGCCTGCCGCGAGAGCTGCTGGACGCCGCGGATGATCACGTCGTAGAGCGCCGTGCCGCCCCAGGGCGCCAGCCGATCGACGGCCTTCAGCCGGAGCGGCGCCGAGGTCTCGCGCCGCGTGAGCGTGAACATGTTGTCGTTGAACGCGGCGAGCGTCACCTGGTCTTTCGGGCCGAGCGCGGCGAGGAACTTCTTCACGGCGTTCTTCAGCTGCGGCATCGCCTGCGTCATGCTCTCGCTGACGTCGATGGCCACCACGATCTCGAGGGGCGACCCCTCGGCCGAGAAATGCTCGATGGCCTGCGGCACGCCGTCCTCGGTCAAGGTGAACGCCGTCGCCGGCAGCCCCGGCACGAAGCGGCCATGGTCGGTCACCACCGCCGTGATCTGCACCACCTCGACGCGCACCGACTCGGCGTG
The DNA here is from genome assembly GCA_963839865.1 of uncultured Acidobacteriota bacterium. GTDB lineage: Bacteria > Acidobacteriota > Vicinamibacteria > Vicinamibacterales > UBA2999 > 12-FULL-67-14b. The sequence continues at coordinate 954,331 of CAWIWS010000021.1, read as the reverse complement.
ATCGAGGCCCTTGGTCCGCGCGCTCGCGACGAGCCGCCCGCCGTCCCACAGCTGGGCGACCACGCGAAGCGTGTGCGGACGGACTTCGGCGCCGGCGTCCCACGTGCATTCCGCGGCGATGGGATCCATCACGTTGCAGACCTGCCGGCCGTCCGCAAAGAAGAGCACCTGTGACACCTCGGAGGCCCGCGCGCCGGGGACGACGGCGGCCTTGAGCAGCGTGGGGCCGCTTACATAGGTGTCGGTCTCGGGCGCCACGACGCGGATCGCGAGGTCCGGAGGTTGCTGCGCCGGGAGGCCAACGAGCGCGAGCGCCAACACGCCGAGAGGTACGGAGCATCTGCATCGGGACTTCCAGCACGCACAAGGAGCCGGCCCCTGTTGGCGCGACAGGGGACCGACCCGGTTCACCGGGGACGGAGCGGGCCGATGCCGGCCAGCGCCGCCACGTAATCTTCTACCCGCGACGGCGAAAGCGCCAGTGCTTGTCTGGCCATCGCCGGCCAGTCGTCCGGGAAGCGCGCCTGGACGTCGTGCCAGTAGTCCTGGGTGGCGTACGCGAGCAGCGCCGGGACGAGCCGCGCGGGCAGCTTGAGCCGCGCGGTCTCTTCGGCGAGGCGCAGCGTGAGGTCCGGCGCCTGCGTGGCGATCACGCCGCCATCGGCACGGCCGCCGAAGGTGTCCCACTCGGCGGGCGGCGGCATCGCGGTGCGCCACCGCCCGTCGAGCGGTTCGCTGTAGACGCCCCAGCGGTTGAGCGCCTCCCGGTCGAGCGACGGGTGGCCGAGCCACAGCAAATCGCGCAGCGAGAACAGGCGCGGGGATGGCCTCGGGCGTGCGGGTGACGGTCCACGGCAGCGCCTGCCGCACGCTGACCGGGAGCCGCGCCTCCGAGGCGAGCGCCGACAGGGCGGGCAGGTTGCGGCCGGCGGAGGCGACGCGCGCCCGTCCGCGCGCGATGGCCTCGACGAGCGCGGCGCGGTCGGCGTCGGTGAGGTCGCGCGGGTTGATCGCCACCGCCGTGCGCGCCAGCGTGAGCTCGTCGTTCAGGTTGATCGTCGGCGCCACGGGCATGTCGTTGTCGTTGACGCGCCGCAGCGAGAGGCGCGCGAGGCCGAGGTCGAGTCCGAGCAGCGAGCCTTCGATGTGCCACGGCACGCCCTCGGTCACCTGGTCGCGCGGCGCGAACCACGCCAGGACGTCGCGTCGCGTCGCGGAAGTCGAGTCCAGCCCGAAGTCGTGGCGCGTCGCGATGTCGCGGCTGAGGAGGGCGGGGCCCTCGGGATCGCCGAGCGCCGGCGCGTAGACGAGGGCCATCAGCGCGTCGGCCAGGCGCGCCGGTTGCCCGGATGCGAGCGCCTCGTCGAGGCCCGGCGAGACGAGCTGCTCGCGGATGCGCGTGATGCGCTCGCGTTCCGCCGCGAGCAGGTCCACCGTGTAGGGCAGGCCTTCCCATTCCACCTGCGGGAGGTCGGCGTCTTCGGCGGGACCGGCGAGCGCCTGGAGGATCTTCGATTCGTACGCGGTCTTCCCCGTCCATTGATCCGGCTGCACGAGCGGCGGCAGCGCGTCGAACAGCGGCCCTTCGATCCAGTGCGCGACGGCCTGCGGCATCGGCGCGTCGCGATCGACGGCGTCGGCCAGCGAGAGGACGAGCCGCTCCGCGCCGGCGCGATCGATGGCGCGCGACACGCGGGCGCGCTCGATGATTGCGAAGGCGCCCTGCAGCGCGACGAGCGCGGGGCGCTGCTCGCGGCCGGGCCGGGCGTCGATGCGGCGGGCCGCGTCCACGGCGCGCGCGTAGACGCGCGGGGCCGTGATCTCCAGCCGATCGAGCATCAACAGCACGGCGCGGAACCGGCGGTAGCCGCCGAGCGTCACGAGGATGTCGGTGGCGTCGGCCTCGCCCGCGCCGGCGAACGCGGCCTGCGCCAGCCGCACCATCTCGTACCGGTCGCGGCGCTCGCGCGGCAACTCTGACGTGATTTGCTGCGCAACCCAGGCGAACGGCGCCGGCGCGGCGGGCGAGCGGGCGATCGACGCGGCCTCGCGGCGGGAGAGGTCGCGATCCTCGAACACCGCCCGCCACAGCCATTGCCAGGACGGCGCGGCGAGCGCGCCGTCCCGCGCGCCGACCTCCGTGGCCACGATCCACGGATCCGCCGCGCTGCGGAGAAATGGGTGATCCTCGAGACGCCAGTTCTGTTCGGCCTCGCGGAAACTCCCATAGAGGGCGCGCGCGCCTTCGGCGCGTGCCTCGACGGGGCCCACAGGCAGCACGGCCGACAGCCGCTCGGCGCCCATCGCGTTGAACGTGTCGAAGAACCACGCGAGGCGGCCGCTGTCCTTCGTCAGCAGCGCGCGGACGAAGTCCGCGGGCCGCGTGACCTTCTCCGCGACGAGGGCCTCCCACATCGGCTCGAACGCGGCGCCCCCCGGCACGTCGATGCGGTCGCGGGCGACGCGGAGGCTCCGCGCCGCGATGGCGAAGGTGCCTGGCGCCGTGCGCACGATCCACTTCAGCAGGGCGCGGTCCCGCTCGAGCAGCGCCCGGATCGACGGGTCGGCGGCCATGGCGCCCGAAGCGGTGAGCAATGCCGCGCGATTGGCCGCGAGCATCGCGAAGAGATCGCCGCGCGAGGGCGCTTCGAGCGCATCACGCCAGGCATCGGCGGTCAGCGGGGCGGCGATGTAGAAGGGGCTTGCGGCTTGCGGCTCGCGGCCTTGCGCGCCCGCAGGAGCCGGGCCTTCGCTCAGGATCGCCGTCAGGCGCCGCGAGGCGCGCTCGGCGCCGCCGGTGCCCTGGCTATACAGCTGCCGTGCGAGCAGGACCAGCGCGACGCCGCGTTCCTCGGGGACGAGTCCCATGGCCTCGTACGTGGAGGCACCGCCGGTGACCGCGAGGTCGAAGAATCCGGGGAGGTCGGCACGGGTCTCCGCCCGGGCGGCCGCGAGGGCGGCCGCTCCGGCCATGACGAGCAGGAGCAGTCGTCGCACGCGCACAGCTTACATTGGGGCGCGGTGCTTCGCACCGCGTGGGGCGGGCGCCGCCGGCGCCCGTGGGCGCGCTCGCTTTGCTCGCGCTGGGGCTCGTCGCTTTCGCGACTCGTCGGGGCAGGCCCCACGAGGCCACGCAGTGGCCGCGACGCCCAGAAGCGAGCGAAGCGAGCGCGCCCACGCGCGAACGGCAGTCGCGCACCCCTTGTGCCGTGGATGTATCATCTCCCCCCATGGACCGACGTTCACTGCTGAGAATCGGCGGCATGGCCGCCATGGGATTTGGTGTTCAGGCGTGCGCGCCTACGGCTGCCGCCAAGCCGCAGGTCACGGCGACGGCGCCGCCGGCGCCGAAGCGGCCGCCGCTGGTGCTGCCGCTCGTCAAGGCATCGTGGGACCGCGTGATTCGCACCACGGTCGGCCTGCGCCCGCATCGGCCCACGGGCTTCATGCTGCGGGCCGACAAGCTCGACGCCAAGACCCTCATCCACAACTTCGGCCACGGCGGCTCGGGCATGTCGCTGTCCTGGGGCACGGCCTCGATGGCCGGCGACCTCGCGCTGCCGCACGGCGAGCGCAACGCCGCGGTGCTCGGCTCCGGCGTCGTCGGCCTGACCACCGCGCGTGAACTGCAGCGCCGCGGCTTCGACGTGACGATTTACGCCGCCGCGGTGCCGCCGGACACGACCTCCAACATGTCGCTCGCCGGCTGGACGCCCACCTCCGGCCTCGTCACGTTCAGCCTGCGCACCCCCGCGTGGGACGAGCAGTTCCGCACGGCCGCGCGCATCGCGTATCGCCGCCTGCAACTCCTCATCGGCCCGAAGTACGGCGTGACGTGGATCAACAACTACGCGCCGACGGACAACGCCGCGTCCGCCGGCGGCGGCAACGTGCTGCTGCCCGAGGAACTCCAGGACTCGCACGAACTGCTGCAGCCGGGCGAGCACCCGTTCGCGACGAAGTACTGCATCGTGCGCACCGAGATGCGCATCGAGCCGTCGATCTACCTCGACGCGCTGATGCACGACTTCCTGATGTTCGGCGGCAAGGTCGTCATCCGCAAGTTCGAGACGCCGGCTGACGTCGCGATGCTGTCGCAGTCCCTCGTCGTCAATTGCACGGGCCTGGGCGCGAAGGCGCTGTTCAACGACCCGGACCTCGTGCCGCTCAAGGGCCAGCTCGTGGTGCTCGTGCCGCAGGCCGAGGTCAACTACGCCACGAGCGGCGGCAACCGCACGGTGAGCGCCGAGCCGGGCGTCGGCATCCACATGATGTCGCGTTCCGACGGCATCATCCTCGGCGGCACGTCGGAGAAGGACGTGTGGACGCTGGACGTGAACGAGAAGGAACGCCAGCGCGTCGTCGAAGGCCACATCGAGCTGTTCACGTCGATGAAGGCCGGGTACGCGGCGATCACGTAGGCGTCCCTACCTTACTCCCATGTGCGCCGCGGCGAACGCCCACTGGTCCGCGCGCTCCGCGATCAGCTTGTCCGTGGGGCGGTAGCCGTGGGAGCCCTGCGTCTCCACGCGGATCAGCGCGGGCCTGTCGCAGCCCTGCGCCGCCTGCAACGCCGCGGTGAACTTGAACGAGTGGCTCGGCACGACGCGGTCGTCGTGGTCCGCCGTGGTCACCAGCGTGGCCGGATAGCACGTGCCCGGCCTTCAGGTTATGCAGCGGCGAGTACTCGATCAGGAACGCGAACTGCTCCGGGTCCTGCGACGTGCCGTACTCGGTGGCCCACAGCCGGCCGCCGGTGAAGCGGTCGTAGCGCAGCATGTCCATCACGCCCACGGCGGGAAGCGCCACCGCGAAGAGGTCCGGGCGCTGCTCCATCACCGCGCCCACCAGCAGCCCGCCGTTCGATCCGCCCATCATGCCGAGCGTCGCCGGTGACGTGTACTTCTCCTTCACCAGGTACTCCGCCACCGCGATGAAGTCGTCGAACACGTTCTGCTTCTTCTCGAGGTAGCCGGCCTTGTGCCACGCCTCGCCGTACTCGGCGCCGCCGCGCAGGTTGACGGTGACGAACGCGCCGCCCAGCTCGAGCCACGCCGGCACGTCGGCGCGATAGGCGGGCAGCACGCTGATCGAGAAGCCGCCGTACCCGTAGAGCATCGTGGGCATCGATCCGTTCCGCGGCAGGTCCTTCTTCGCGGTCAGGAAGAACGGCACGCGCGTGCCGTCTTTCGAAGAGGCGAAGAGGGCGAGCGTCTCGTACTGCGCGGCGTCGATCGGCGGCGCGGCCGCCTCGAACGCCGTGCTCTGCCTCGGTCGCCGGATCGTAGCGATAGACCGTGCCCGGCACGAGCGGCGACGTGAAGCCGTACCAGACGTCCGGCGCGTCACCGCGGCCGCCGAGGCCCGACACGGTGCCCACGCCCGGGCAGCGCCACGTCGCCCTGCGCGCTCTCCGTCGAGGCCGAACAGCCGCAGGCGGCTCTGCACGTCCACCAGGTACTGCGCGACGATGCAGCCGCCGATGAGGGCGACGGTCTCGATCGCCTCCGTCTGCTCGGGCACGATCGTCTTCCACGCGGCCTGCGGATGCGCGAGGTCCACGGCGGTGATCTTCCGGTTCGGCGCGTCCTTGTCGGATCGCAGGTAGATCAGCGAGCCGTGGCTGCCGATGGGCGCGTACTCCGCGTCGCCGGTCTCGATGACCGGCGTGACGGGCGCCGTGACGTCGGGCCTCTCGGGATCGCCGAGGTCGGCGACGTAGAGACGGTTGTTGTTGTCCGAGCCCTTCGAACGTCGTGATGAGGAGGTAGCGGCCGTCCTCGGTGACCGATCCGCCGACGATCCACGTCGGGTGGTCCAGGCGTTCGTAGACGAGCACGTCGGCCGACTGCGGCGTGCCGACGCGGTGGTAGTACACCGCCTGCCCGGCGAGCGCGGCCTCGAGCACCTTGTTCTTCGGCGGCTCCGGATAGCGCGAATAGAAGAACCCCTTCGCATCCTTCGTCCACGAGATGCCGGAGAACCGCATCCACCGCACCTCGTCCGCGAGATCCGCGCCGGTCGCGAGATCGCGAACGTGCACGGTCTCCCAATCGGCGCCCCCCTTGGCCACGGCGTACGCCAGGTACCTCGCGTCCGGCGACGGCGCGAACTGCGCCAGCGAGAGCGACCCATCGGGCGACAGCACGTTGGGATCGATGACGAGCACCGGCTCCGCCGTGGGGCTCGTGCGCGAGTAGACCGGCGCCTGCCGCTGGAGGCCGGTGTTCTTCGAGTAGAACAACGTGCCGGCCTCCACGATCGGCAGGCTCGTGCGCGCGTAGTTCCAGAGTTCGGTGAGGCGCGCGTTGAGGCGCGCGCGCAGCGGCAGCGTCTCGAGGTGCGCCTGCGTCAACGCGTTCTGCGCGGACACCCAGTCGGCCACCTCGCCGGCGTCGAGGTCTTCCATCCAGCGATACGGATCGGGGACCTTCGTGCCGGCGTAGTCGTCGACGACATCGCCGGTGCGCGTGCGCGGATACCGCACGCTATTTCGCGCGGGCCAGGTCGATCACCGAGTCCCAGTTGAACCGCACGAAGCGATACAGCTCGCTCTCGAGGATGCGCTCCTGGTCGCTGTGGGCGCCGAAGCCCTGCGGGCCGTCCTCGCTGTCGAGCGCGGGGCCGATGCCGTAGCACTGCATCCCCTTCGAGCGGAGGAACGCCATGTCCGTCGCGCCCGTGCTCATCGTCGGCAGCGTGATGGCCTTGTAGTGCTTGGTCACGTTGGCCTCGAGGACCTTGAAGGCGTCGGAGTCGAGCTTCGCCGTGGGCGTGGGCGGCCGCGTGTCGCGCGCGCCGTAGCTGACCTCGACGTTCGGATCGTTGACGACGTCCTTGACCATCTCGAGAAACTTGGCGGGGTCTTCGTCCGGCGCCAGGCGCGTGTCGATCGTGGCGGTGCCTTCCGAGGGGATCACGTTGTTGCGATACCCGCCGGTGATGACGGTGGGCGAGAGCGACGTGCGCAGCATCGACCAGTGGCGCGGCTCGTTCTTGCGCAGGTACTGGTCGGCCGGGGCGGAGATCTTCGGGTCCGGGTTGAGCACGGCCAGGTAGCGCGCGGCTTCCTCCGGCGTCGACACCGAGGCCAGGCGCTTGAAGTAGGAGGCGGTGGTCTCGTTGATCCGCGTGGGCGGCGTCCACGCCGCGATGGCGCCCACGGCCTCGCCGAGGTGCGCGAGGGCGTTGCTCTCGAGCGGCACCGAGCCGTGGCCCGCGATGCCGCGGGCGGTCACCGTGATCGCCCGGGGGATCTTCTCCACGGTCTGGATCGAGACGAACTTCATCTGCCCGCCGGTCCGCGTGCCGTTGCCGCCCTCGGCGAAGCAGAACTCGGCGTCGATCGCGTCGTAGTGCTGGTTGGCCATGAACTGCACGCCGAGGCTCGACGCGCCTTCCTCACCGGCCTCGGCCAGGAAGATCACGTCGCGGTCGAGCGGCACGTTCAGGCGCTTCAGCGTCAGCATCGTCATCAGGTTGGCGACGACGTTGTCCTTGTCGTCGATGGTGCCGCGGCCGTAGATCCAGCCGCCGTCGCGCGCCGCGGAGAAGGGCGGGTACGACCACTTCTTCGCGTCGACGTTGACGGTGTCGGTGTGGCCCATCAGCAGCAGCGGCCGCTTCTTGCCGTTGCCCTTGATGCGCGCGACGAGGTTCGGCCGGTTGGGATCCTTGATCGCGAAGATCTGCACCGGGATGCCCTCGGCCTCGAGCACCTGCTTGAGGTAGTCCACCACCGGCTTCTCGCCGCCCGGCGGGTCCGTCGTGTCGAGCTTCACGATGGCCTGGAAATGGCGCAGCGTCTCTTCGTCGAGCTTGGCCCAGTCGGGCTGGCCGGCCGCGGGCGCCTGGGCCAGGAGCGACGTGGAGAGGAACGTGGCGATCAGCAGGGCAGTGCGCATGGGGAAATGCTAGCGCAACCGCGGCCGCCCGCGTGGGACAATGCGGTGGAGGCACCTTGAGCCGTTCCTATCACGCGCATGGCGGTATCGCCCTCGTGGCGACGCTCCTGTCACTCCTCCCCCAAGCCGGCTTCGCCGGTCCCCTCGTCCGCGAAGCCGCTCGTGTACTCCGGTGCGCGAACACCAGGTCACGGCGACGCATTTCAGGGTGAAGCTCATTCTGGCGACGCCGGTCTCGCCCAGGCCCCATCCGTTCCTCGTGCTGTTTGCCAGCGGCGACGGCGGGCTGAAGGGCGTCAGCCGTGACGTGATGCAGCACCTGGCGGACCAGGGTTACTACGTCGCGGCCTTCAATTCGCGCGAGGCGCTGAACACCTTCACGCGAGTCAACGGGATGGTCGCCTGGCACGTGGCGCTGGCGAGCATGACGTCGCTGTTCGAGGAGGCGAAGCGCGGGCTCAACCTGCCGGATGCCACGCCGGCCGTCGTGACGGGCATGTCGCGCGGGGCGAACCTGGTGATTGCGGCGGCCGCCACTCCGACGCTGCGCGCGGGCTTCCTCGGCGGCGTCGCGATGGCGCTGACGCGCGAACTGGACTACCTGGACCTGCCCGTCGGCGCCGATCAGCGTCCCTGGCGTGCAGCTTGACGAGAAGGGCAGGGTCCAGGCGTATGCGGCGATCGAACGGCTGGGGTCGCTTCCCGCTGGCCGTCATCCAATCCACGAACGACGGCTACGTGCGGTCGGCCGAGTCGCGCCGCCTGATGGGCCCGGACACCCCCACGAGGCGCCTCTACGAGGTCGAATCCCGGAACCACAGCTTCGGCGGAGGGACCGACACGCTGATGCGCGACCTCGACGACGCGATGGCGTGGATTGTGGCGACGCGTGCGGCCGATCGCGTGGTCGGGCCTTCATGAGCCGTCGATGGCCGGCGGCGTGGCTTCTCCGGTGGCGTGCGCTGCCGCGGCCTGGCTGTTCGGGACCGCGGCCGACCGCCGCCCGAGGGCGCTCCACGGCCCCAACGTCCTCTTCATCGCCGTCGACGATCTGCGCCCCACGCTGGGCGCCTATGGTGACCCCGACATCAAGACCCCGAACATCGATCGGCTCGCGCAGTCGGGCGCCGTGTTCCTGCAGGCGCACGCGCAGCAGGCGGTCTGCAACCCATCGCGCGCGTCGCTGATGACCGGGCTCCGGCCCGACACGCTGAAGGTCTGGGATCTCGAGACCGATTTTCGGAAGACGACCCCCGATGCGGTCACGCTCCCGCAGCATTTCCAGCGGCACGGCTACTACGCCGCGAGCATCGGGAAGATTTATCACAACGTGTTGCCGGACCCGGCGTCGTGGAGCGAGCCCGAGATGCACGTGCCCGGGTTTCCGTTCGATCCCGACGCGGTCTACCGCCACCCCGACAACCTCGCGATCCAGGAGCAGCGCAAGGCCGCCATCATCGCGGCCGGCCGCGAGGCGCAGTCCATCGATCGCTACGGGCTGTGGTACCTGAAGGCCAACGCGACGGAGAGCGTCGATCTGCCCGATAACGTGTACTACGATGGCGCGCAGACCGATCTCGCCGTGGCCAAGCTCGCGGAGCTGAAGGCGAAGGGCGCGCCGTTCTTCTTCGGCGTCGGTTTCTACCGGCCGCACCTTCCTTTCAACGCGCCGAAGAAATACTGGGATCTCTACGAGCGCGACGCCATCCCGATGGCGACGAACCCGTTTCCACCGAAGGACGGCCCGATCATGGCGATGAGCACCATGCGGGAGCTGAAGGGCTACGCGGACTTCGCCGAATGCCCCGCATCCGTTCGACGGCGTCGTTGAGCGAGGCCGACGCGCGGCGGCTGAAGCATGGCTACTACGCGTCGGTGAGCTACATCGACGCGCAGGTGGGCCGCCTGCTCGATCAACTCGACGCCCTCGACCTCGCGCGGAACACGATCGTCGTCTTGTGGGGCGACCATGGCTTCAAGCTCGGCGAGCACAACGGCTGGGCGAAGATGACCAATTACCAGATCGACACGCACGCGCCCCTCATCGTCCGCGCGCCCGGCGCGATCGCGCCCGGGACTCGCGTCGATCGGCTGGTGGAGTTCGTGGACGTCTACCCGACGCTGGCGGAACTCGCGGGCCTGCCGGTGCCCGCCGGACTCGAAGGTACGAGCGCCGTGCCGCTCCTGAAGGCCCCGTCGCGGCCGTGGAAGACGGCGATCTTCAGCCAGTTCCTGCGCGCGGGCACGTGGGCGGCGCCGGACGGCCAACCCTACATGGGCTACAGCCTGCTGACCGAGCGCGATCACTACGTCGTCTGGATCAACTGGACGACGAAGGCCGAAGTCGCGCGCGAGCTGTACGATCGGCAGCTCGATCCCGACGAGAACACGAACCTTGCCGGGCGGCCGGAGTGGGCCGCGCGCGTGGCGGCCCTCGAGGCACAGCGTCGATCGGGCTGGCGCGCCGCGCTGCCCTCGCGGTGAACAGCTCGCTGGGGCCCTGCCTTCCGGTGGAGCGGTATACTGGCGGCAGTGGAGGCTCCCGGACTCGCCATGCCACCCAAAGAACTCGCAGAGGCTGTCCCCGGTGCAGCCACCCAGCGCGCTGTTCTGCACGCCCTGTTCTTCCTGTCTGGATGCGCCGCGCTGATCTATCAGGTGACCTGGCAACGGATGCTGTTTGCGGTGTTCGGGGTGGACCTGGAATCGGTCACCGTCATCGTCTCGGTGTTCATGTTCGGCCTCGGACTCGGCGCCCTGCTCGGCGGTGTCGTCGCGGACTCTTTCAGAAACCGCCTGCTGCTGATCTTCGCCGGCGTCGAGCTGGGAATCGGAGTCTTCGGATTCTTCAGCCCTGGACTGATCGATCTGCTCAACGTCAGCGTGGCCGGTAGCGACCGCGTGGTCGCCGCGCTGGGGAGCTTCGCGGTACTGGCGATTCCGACCATTCTGATGGGCGGCACGTTGCCGATCCTGGTGACCCATGTCAATCGTTTCGATCCGCACATCGGCCAGACCGTCGGGCAGTTGTACTTCGCCAATACCGCGGGTGCGGCCGTCGGCGCGTACCTGGTCGGGTACCAACTGCTCCGATGGATGGACCTGACGGCGGCGATCCACGTCGCCGCCGCCATCAATGTCCTCGTGGCATCCACGGCCTTGTTGGCCTTCGGCAGGAAGTGATGCTCTTTGCCCCGCACCTCCTGTCGATGGTTGTGGGATTGCTGTCGCTGGGACAGGAGATCCTCTGGGTCCGCGCGTTCTCCTTCACCCAGGCCGGCACGCCGCAGGCGTTCGCATTCGTCCTCGCCGCCTACCTGATCGGGATCGCCCTGGGCGCGCAGGTGGGCAAGGAGCTGACGCTCAAGAGCCGTGACTTGTGGGTGACGAGCGGTCTGGTCCTGCTGTTGTCGGCCGCCTACGATCTGGCCGGTCCCTGGCTTCTCGGAATCAGCTCACAACATGAGGTCGTGCTGCTGACGGGCGGGATCATCATCGCCATGTCCTCCGCACTGAAGGCGGCCATCTTTCCGATCGCCCATCACCTGGGATCGGATTCGAGCGGACCACGCGTGGGGCGCTCCCTGTCGCGCGTGTACGTCGCCAATATCATTGGCAGCACGCTGGGCCCGGTGCTCGTCGGGTTCTTCCTGCTTGACCGATTCAGCACGCAGCAGTGTTTCGTGCTCGTGGCGCTCGGCACGCTCCTCGTGGCGACCGGTTGCCTGCTCCGGCGGAGAAATGTCATGCACCTGATCGGGGCGGGCGCCGTCGGCGTGATCGGGGTCATGCTGTTCGGCGGCTCGGAACAATTGATCCAGGCCCTGACCGGAAATTCCATCCCGCTCAAGAACATCGTCGAGACTCGACAGGGCATCATCACCGTCTACCCGGGCTTCGCGAAGGGCGACGTCATCTACGGCGGCAACGTCTACGACGGCCGGACCAACCTCGACCCGATCGTCAATTCGAACGGGCTCGAACGGTTGTTGATGTTATCGGCGCTGAAGGAGAGCCCCGAACGGGTGCTGATGGTCGGGCTTTCGATTGGCAGCTGGCTCAAGCTGGTCACCGCGTTCCCCGGTGTGAAGCAGATCGACGCGATCGAAATCAATCCCGGGTATCTGAAGGCCATGCAGGATTACCCGGCCCAGGCGAGTGCACTCAAGGACCCCCGGGTCAGTCTGCACATTGACGATGGCAGGAGATGGCTGAGGGCCCATCCCGACGCCCGCTACGACCTGGTCGTCATGAATACGACCTTCTATTGGCGTGCCTACGCGGCCAACCTGTTGTCCCGCGAGTTCCTCGCTGATCTGCGCAAGCACCTGAATCCCGGCGCCGTGTTGACCTACAACAGCACCGGCTCGCCGGATGCGTTCAAGACCGCGACCGCGGTCTTCCCCCATGCCTACCTGTACGAAAATTTCGTCGTGGCATCGGACGTCGACTTTCGTCCGTTGCTCGACACTCCGCAGGCTCGGCTGCGCCTCAAATCGCTGGAGCTCGATGGCAAGCCGCTGTTCCCCGCGGGTAGCGACGCGACGATAGAGAAGTTCGTCCGCACGCCCTTTGTCACCCTCGAAGCGGTCGCCGCCCGGACAGGGCGCCCCCTCGAAGTGATCACCGACCGAAATCTGTTGACCGAATACAAGTACGGCCGCTAGGCGACCCTCACCGAACCACGTTTGGTCGTGCCGGTCGAGGCGAGGCGGGCTCCGGCGTCAGGGCGTGGATGTCGGGGGACCTCCACACGGGGTCGGCGTCGGTCCCGACCCAGGCTTGCTTGGTTCCCGTTCCGTAGGAATACCACGGGTCCGAGACTCCCTGGACCTGGTGCCACAACAGGTAGCGCTGCATGTCGGCCGCTCGTTGCGGACGCTCGGGGGTCAGGTCCTTCTGCTCGGTTGGATCCGCTTCGGTGTCATAGAGCTGCGGCCGATCCCCCGGCCCGAGCATCACGAGCTTCTCCCGACCGCATCGAACCGCCGCGGGCCAGAACAGGTCGCCCCGCATGATGAAGGGCCGCGAAGGGATCGGGCCGAGCAGCGAGACGCCATCGGTGCCCGTGGATGGCGTCCGTGAGAGAAGGTCAATCAGCGTGGGATAAAGGTCGCCGTGATACACGGGCGTGTCGATGCGAACCACGCGACCGCCGAGGGCCGGGTGGGACACGATCAAGGGCACCCGGAGCGCATCCTCGGTGACGGTGTTTCCATGGCTGCGATCGAAGGGCCGCCCGAACCGCCCAAAGCCTTCTCCATGGTCGCCGACCACGATGAACACGGTGCTATCCAGTTCCTTCCGTCGCTCGAGCTCCTCCATGAATCCGCCGAGCGCCACATCGGTGCGTTCGATGGACGCGATGTAGCGGTCGAGCAGGCTCGACGCCTTTTTGCGCCGGCGGCATGTCGGGCCACGTGAACGGGTAGTGGGTCTGGGCGTTCCAGAGCAGAAGCAGGCCCGGGGCGTTCCCAAGATTGTCGAGCCAGCGCAGGCCCGCGCTGAAGATGGCCCGGTCTTCCGCCCCCCATCCAGCCGAGGACACGCGCTCGGATGCGAACCAGGTCCTCGCTGTCCTCGAGCAGATCGGGTAGCGGTTCAGACACGACTTTTCGAAAACCCCAGATCGCCAGCTTGCCCGAATTGATGTGCGCCATCTGGACGCCGCGATCGCGCAACGCCGTTTGAAGCGGGACGGCGTCGGCTCGGGGAAGGCCCACATCGACCCCGAAACCAAACGGCTTGACCGGCGGCGCCATGCCGTAGGTGAACGACCAGGCGGTTTGCACGGACAGCGGGCTGAGGGCGCTGGCATTGTCGAAGACCAGCGAGCCTCGCGCGATCAGGCGGTCCAGGTTCGGGGTTCGCGCGCCGCCGAGGGATCCGGTCGAGCCGATGAACCGGGACCCCGCGGACTCGAACATGAACACGACCGCGCGCCGCGCGATGTGCGCCGGCCAGTCGATCGCCTGGGACGCGCCGTTGTCGATCGGTCCGCATTCGAGCGGCGGGCTCGAACTCCCGGAGACGCCCGCAAGGTCCGTGAGTTGATCGGGACCCGCGCAGCAGCCGTGAATCGAGCAGGCCAAACCGATACTCATCCGCCCAGTGAATGCGACTGGCGGTTCCGGCCAACAACAGCAGGCCAAGCAGCGCCACGGCGGGCGCGCTTCGGCCACGAATGCCTGGAGCCAGGGCGATCAGGGTCGAGAAGCACGGCGCCGATCGCCGCCAGGAGCGGGGCCGCGGTTCCGGTCTCGACGCCGCTGCTGAGAGTCCGGATGGCTTCGCGCACCGCCAGGGTCGCGACCTCTCGTGTCAGGGGCATGCCGACGTTGGCCAGGAGCTCAACCGCCGTGGCTTGCAGCCACAGCAGGAGCAGCATGGGAATGACCAGCAGAACCCGGACGGCCAACCGTGAGGTGCCGGACCAGCGCGAGAAGAGGACGCCGGCCAGGCCGACGGCGAGGATGGTGCGGACCGAGGCGCCAAGGCCCAGGAGCACAAGGTCGCGCGCCGGGCTGTCGGGAAAGAGCACCTCGGCCCCTTCCCGGTGTATTCCCACCGTCACCAGCGAGAGCACAAGGACGGCGACCCACACACGATACGCGTGCGGTTCACGTCCACCGAACCCCATTCGCCGCATCAAATCAGCATAGCCGAAGTGGTTCGTTCGGGTGGCCCTCGAGGCCGCCGGCCAGGGCGGCGGGATCAGCGGTCCGGCTGACGCGGGGACGGCCACGAGCACGGAGTGCTCCTGCCCGATGACGGACGTGCGGAGACCGGGGACGGCAACGCTCAATCGGTACGAGCGGCCGAGCGCCGCCAGCAGCGGCCTCACGTAGTCGGCGTGTTCGGCCAGGACGCACAAGCCGGCGCCCGGCGCCCCGGCGTCCGCAATCGCGCGCGCGTCCTCGGCCAGCGCGGCGGCCGTGTACGCGCCCGGATCGAAGTTGCCGGGATGCCTGGCGACGTCGGCGGGATAGGCGACGACCTCGCCACCGCCGCCGGCGCGTGCCTGCTCGTATCGCACGGAGGCGTATGACAAGCCGGTCGTGATAATGCGCCGGCACCCCTGCGCCCGCAGCGCCGCGGCGATCTCCTCATTGCCCGCCTTGCGGAGCAGCGCGGACGAGCCGCCGATCTCGACGCCGGCCATCACCAGCCAGACCGCCACGTAGGCGATGCGCCACGCCGGTCCAACGCGAGCGACGGCCGCCGCCAGGACGATCACGAACAGCGGGAGCAGCGCCAGGTCGCTGCGGCCCACGACGTAGACGGGCCGCAAGGCGTAGGACTGCGCCACCCACAGGCCCAGCGTGGTGACGATGATGAGCACGGGCAAACCGATAGGGCCCGGCTCCTCGCCACGGTGTTGACGCCACGCGGCGAGCAGCAAGGGCGCGGCCGCGAGCGCGAGCACGATGCCCTGCGCGGAGAGACCGGACAACGGCAGATAGGCGGGTACCCATCCGCCGGGCGTGAAGGCCAGGATCGATCGCAACGCGGCGAGACCGCCGGGATACTGGTTCCAGAACGGCTCAATCCAGCGAACATGCAGAGGGTTCGCCAACTGCGCGGCGAAGATGCCGAGCAGCGGGACGAAGGCCAGCGACAATGAGCGCCGCACACCGCAGGGTTTGCTTGCGGACCGCGGCCTCTCGCACGAACATCCAACCCAGGCCGGCCGCCACGAAGGCGATGGCCGTGTAGTGGAGGTGGCACAGCAGCGCCCCGCTCACCGCCGCCACGCCCCACGCGCCGTGCCGGCTCAGGCGCACCAGGAGCGCATCGATGAACACGAGGCTGCACAGGATCAGGAGCGCGTACATCCGCACTTCCTGCGAGTAGAAGACATGCAGCGGCGCCACGGCGAGCAGCCACGCGGCGAGCACGCCGGTCATCGGCGCGTCCAGCCGACGCGCCACGACGTAGACGGCCGGGATCGTCGCGCTGCCGGCGATGAGGGACAGGGCCCTGCAGCGCCAGGGGCTCG
The DNA here is from genome assembly GCA_963839865.1 of uncultured Acidobacteriota bacterium. Classification (GTDB taxonomy): domain Bacteria; phylum Acidobacteriota; class Vicinamibacteria; order Vicinamibacterales; family UBA2999; genus 12-FULL-67-14b. The sequence goes on along the minus strand of CAWIWS010000021.1, from coordinate 938,428 downwards.
ATCCCGACGATTGCCGCCCACGCCTTGAGCAGCAGGTAATAGAGCGGCGGCGAACTGTCGAGTCGCAGCACGTCGGCCATGGTTGAAATCGGCCCGAGGGCGATGAGCACGCCGTTGGCTTCGTCCAGCCAGACTTGGCTGCGCCACGCCACCCACACGCGCAGAACGATGCCGACCAGCGATGCCAGCGCCACGAGCAGCAGCGTCATGCGCGGTGTGAGTGCCGCGTGGTGCGATCGACGCGTCCGGCGGCGTCGTCTGATCGACGAGGGGCGGAGGGGCGTCGGCCCGCGCGACGCCCTTCTCCTCGCGGGAGCGTGTCCACAACGCGCGCGCGGCACCAATGGTGAGGGCCAGCCATGCCGCGGGCCAGACCCACGGGAACCACACGGGGATCGTCCTGCCGTCCGGGACCTGGCGGATGGCCTGCCACATGTGGCGTGGGAAGTAGTCCGGCCCACGGCCGACGCCGGTGGCGTCGATCCAGTCCGGTGACCGCAGCGCAGTAACAAACGGAATGTAGCCGAGCCGGTAGCGATTGGCCGCGCGCCCAGGCGCCGGATCGACGACGTCGTAGTACTGGCCTCTCGTTGGCCCTCCAGGCCCCGCGCCCATGGCCTGATCCTCGAGGAACGACACCGAGGTCGCGAGAAGCGCCATCGTGACGCCAACGGCGGCGCACAACCCGATGACCGGACGAGGCCAGCCGATGGCTTTCGGGCCCGCGGCCGGCAACAACAGCAGCGGGATCAGCGGCACGAGGTTGCGCGGCCCGTGCGAATAGCCACCCTCGGGGAACAGGTACGCCGCGTAGAACGCGATCGCGATCGCAAACGAGGTGGCGAGGCCCAGCGCGACGTGGGGCGCGTGCCGCCAGAAGCGCGTCGCGCCCGCGGCGGCCAGGGCGAGGACCGGCGCCCACAGGAACAGCGATTTGCCGGGTGACACCAGCAACAGGACCAAGCCTCGTGGCAGGTCGCTCAAGAGGAAAGCGCGTGCCGGCAGTCGCGGAATGGTTTCGGACCAGTCGTAGCCAACGTCGAACGGCGCGCCAAAGCGAAACAGGTTCCACCAGACGTGGATTGCCACCGCAAGCAGGATCCCCAGGGATAGCGCGGTCGCCACTTCGACGCGCCGTCGCCAGGCGCACGATCGATCGGCGAGCGTGGCGACCACGAATCCGGGGACGAAGACGAGACACGTCACCTTCGTGAGCCCCGCCACCATCAGCAACAGCGCTGCGGCGACCACCTTCCGTCGCGCGGACGCGTGTCCCTCGCGCGCTTCGAGGAGCAGCGCGGCGGCCCACACCAGCGCGGCGGCCTGCAGCGCCTCGGAATACAGGGTGGCCCCATAGGGCCAGAGCACCGTCGCGCCGCCGAGCAGCAACGACAACACGAGCGCCGATTGCGCCGGCGTGCCCAAGGCGAGGGCCGCACGCATGAAGCCCGCCACCGCCAGGGCCGCGCCGGTCGCGGTCACCAGCATCGTGACGCCGCCCACGAGCATCACCCACGCCAGGCCCTGCTGGACGGGCACGCGCGGAATGCCGAGCGCCCAGGCGAGCGCCCGGCCGGCCAGGTGGTGTGGCAGCGACAGGACCGCCGCGAGCGGTCCATACGGTGCGTAGGGCTTGCCGTCCAGCCCGACTTTGCCGAAGAACACTGACTGCGACCCCACCACCTTGCCATCGACGATCTGGGGCTGGCGGATGGCGAGGGTCTGCGGCACGGACAGATCGCCGGCGTCCACCAGGTGCTCGACCTGGAAGTACACCTCGAACTCGTCAGGAATACGGAACGCGTTGCCGGAAGAGGTGAGGGCGTACAGTCCCTGAAAGAACAGGAAGAGGGCGAGCGTGAGGCGCTTCATCGCTGCGGCAGCGGCAGGATAGCACGCTCGGGGACGGGCGACCGGCGGCGTCGAGGATGGGCGACATCGCGATAGGATCAGCCGAATCCATGGACCACATGCGGAGCGGGGCCGCGTGATGCGACGGCGTCCCCTCGACTGGGGATGGGTGCTGGCGGTGCCGCTTGTGGCGCTCGGCGCCTGGGCCGCATGGGCTGCGCTCACGTGGGCGTTCGCGGGCGCGCCGTGGCAGGAGTCCGCCGGGATGGCTGGCCTCGCGACGATCTTTGGCGGGATCGGCGCGATGTGGCTGGTCACGTCGTATCGCGCCAATCGATACACCCTGCAACGCAACCGGCGGGCCGCCGCGTTTCCAGGCGAACCGTGGCGATGGCGCCCGGAATGGGAGGCGCGACGCCTCGTGCAGACCAGTTGCAAGTGGGGCGCGACGGTCCTCGAACTGGACACCCTGCCGGCGCGGGTGGGCGGCGAGCTGCGCGGGACGCTCGTGCCGTCGTTTCGCGACCTGCCCACCGGCCCCGTGCAACTGAAGCTGGACGCGCATCGCGTCTACGTCACCGGCGCGGGCAAGCATCGTCGCGTGCACGACACGCTCCTCTGGGAAGGCGCCGGCACGGCCGCCATATCGGCGGCGGCGGACGGCCTGCGGGCGCGGTTTGCCATGGCAATCCCGGGCGATGTCCAGGCCACCAACGACGATCACCCGAACGACGAGATCGTCTGGCGCCTCTGGGTGTCCGCCGACGTCCACGGGCGCGCCTTCCGCGCGGGGTTTGTCGTCCCGGTGTTCCGCTGACGGCGCGGGCCGTTGGCTTTGGGAGATCCAGATGCGCAATCGGCTGATGGCCGTCATGCTGACCGACCTCACGGGCTATACCGCGTTCAGTTCGACGGCAACCCGCACCGAAATCTCGGCGGCCATCCGCCAGCAGAAGCGCGTCATCGCGCCGGTGATCGGCAGGTATCGCGGCCGCATCGTGAAGTGGATTGGCGACGCCGCGCTCTGCGTGTTCGACTCGGCCACCGACGCGGTCCTGTGCGGACGCGCGATTCAGCAGTCGCTGGTGCGCCATTCCGATCGGGTGTCCGGCGCGATCCAGCCGGACATCAAGGTCGTGGTCCACGCGGGAGACCTGAACGTCGACACGGACGGCGACATCTACGGCGATGCGGTCAACGTGTGCGCGCGCATGGAAAAGGCCGCGCACGGCGACGAGGTCTATTTCTCAGACGCGGTGCGGCTCCTCGTCTCCCGCGCCGAGATCCCGTTCGAGCGCGCCGGGGAGTTTGCGTTCAAGGGGGTCCCTGAGCCGGTCAAGGTCTACCGGACCTGCTTTGGCAGCACGCCGGTGCTGCGCGAACGCGTGGCCATCGTCCAGACCAACTTCACCCACCTGCAGGATGCCGCGGACAGGTACAGCTGGGACCGCATCCATCCGATCGCGGAGCGCATCACGGCGATCCTGATCGAATCGGCTCGGGCCCATCGCGGCACCAATCGCGGGATTGGCCTGGTCGGATGCACGCTGACGTTCGAGTGCGTGGCCGACGCCCTGGCGGCCGCGCGCGAATGGGAAGGCTTGCGCCGAAGCGCGTTTGCGCGAACGCGCATCAGCCCCGACGTGCTCCGCGTGCGCACGGGTGTGCACTGGGGCACGGTGCACGTCCTGAAATACACGATGATGGGACGCGACCTCGACGTCGTTCGGACGCTGGCGCCGCTCGGGTCCGGGCGCGAGATTCTCCTGAGCGGCGATGCCAAGCGCGTGGCCGATCGCGAGGGCGTCGGCGCCGGTTTCGCGGAAGTCGGCCTCGACGACGCTCAGGGAATCGCGCAGCCGCGACGCCTGGCGCGCGCGGTTCATGGACCGCGGCCTCTATGCGCGCGCCTTCTCCCGGCCGCGTGCCGCCGTCAAGCGGAAGAGGGCACGCGCGCGCGGGTGACCGTCTGGCGAGGCGCCGCGCCGCGCCGATGCCCTCAGCGAATGGGCGCTCCCCCGGGCATCCAGGCGGTCCCGTTGTAGAGGACGGCGACATGGTGAGCGGGCGCGTCGTCGACGAGGGCGGCCCCGGTGCCGTCGTTGAACGGCCAGTAGGCCACCAGACCGGGTTCGGCGCCGCTGAGGGCCGTGGTCATGGTGGCCCGGAGGTCCGCCGGGGTGCGCGCCACGCGCCACAAGCGGAGCTCGTCGAGCGCGCCATCAAACTGCTTCCACCCGGCGCTCTCCCGGCCGATCTGCACGGGGGCCGTGAGGTTCTCCATCGCGACATACGCCGGGTGGTTGCCGCGCGTGAGCGGCACGGCGACGCCATCGAGGTAGATCGTGATGCCGTTGGCGGCGGTGGGGCCGCCGCGGCCGTCATAGGTCACGGCCAGGTGATGCCAGCCGCCGATCAAGGCCACCTGGCTGGCGGTGGTGTAGGCGTAGACCGAGGCCTGGGCGCTGCTGTCGCGCAGGTCCAGCCGGATGGTGCCCGAGGCCAGGTGCAGCTTGTATTCGGTATTGACCCCGTCCCACTTGCTGATCAGCTGATGGCGGACCAGGCTGTCGGGGCGCAGCCAGGCTTCAAAGGTCAGCGGCGTATCGGCCGTGCCGTTGCCGAAACTCAAGTCCGCCGCATCGGCGACCTCCAGGTAGTCGTCCACGCCGTCGAAGTCGAGGTAGTACGGCGCTCGGGTACCGGGCGTGTTCACCACCGTCACGACGACCGAGGCGGTGCCGACATTCCCGGCGGCATCCCGCGCGTGCGCGGTCAGCGTATGCAGGCCATCGGCCACCGTGGTGGAATCCCAGGCGACGGCATAGGGGACGGTCACCGCGGCCGCGCCGAGGTACACGCCGTCCACGGCGAACTGCACGCTGACCACGCCGACGTTGTCGGTGGCCGTCGCGTCGACCATCACCGTGCCGGCTACGGTCCCGGCCACCGGATGCACCATGACCACGGCCGGCGGTACGCCCTCCGGCGCCGGCAGCCACGTGCGGACGCTCAGCGGCGACGCCACTTGCAGGTTGCCGGCACCGTCGGTGGCCTTGACCACGAATTGGTAGACCGTATCCGGAGCCAGCCCGGTGACGGTGATGACGTGCGTGGTGCCGATCGTGGCGCTGTAGACATCGGTGCAGGGGCAGGCGACCCCCGCCGAGTACCAGACCCACGCGGTGGCCACTTCGCTCGTGCTGAACGCAACGGTGAAGCCCGACTCGGTCAGGTTGGTGGTGACAATATTCGTGATGGTGGGCGCGGTGACATCGGGCGCGGCGGTGCCCATCGGGCCCCCGGGCATCCAGGCGGTCCCGTTATAGAGGACGGCAACATGGTGAGCGGGCGCGTCGTCGACGAGGGCGGCCCCGGTGCCGTCGTTGAACGGCCAGTAGGCCACCAGACCGGGTTCGGCGCCGCTGAGGGCCGTGGTCATGGTGGCCCGGAGGTCCGCCGGGGTGCGCGCCACGCGCCACAAGCGGAGCTCGTCGAGCGCGCCATCAAACTGCTTCCACCCGGCGCTCTCCCGGCCGATCTGCACGGGGGCCGTGAGGTTCTCCATCGCGACATACGCCGGGTGGTTGCCGCGCGTGAGCGGCACGGCGACGCCATCGAGGTAGATCGTGATGCCGTTGGCGGCGGTGGGGCCGCCGCGGCCGTCATAGGTCACGGCCAGGTGATGCCAGCCGCCGATCAAGGCCACCTGGCTGGCGGTGGTGTAGGCGTAGACCGAGGCCTGGGCGCTGCTGTCGCGCAGGTCCAGCCGGATGGTGCCCGAGGCCAGGTGCAGCTTGTATTCGGTATTGACCCCGTCCCACTTGCTGATCAGCTGATGGCGGACCAGGCTGTCGGGGCGCAGCCAGGCTTCAAAGGTCAGCGGCGTATCGGCCGTGCCGTTGCCGAAACTCAGGTCCGCCGCATCGGCGACCTCCAGGTAGTCGTCCACGCCGTCGAAGTCGAGGTAGTACGGCGCTCGGGTACTGGGCGTGTTCACCACCGCCACGACGACCGAGGCGGTGCCGACATTCCCGGCGGCATCCCGCGCGTGCGCGGTCAGCGTATGCAGGCCATCGGCCACCGTGGTGGAATCCCAGGCGACGGCATAGGGGACGGTCACCGCGGCCGCGCCGAGGTACACGCCGTCCACGGCGAACTGCACGCTGACCACGCCGACGTTGTCGGTGGCCGTCGCGTCGACCATCACCGTGCCGGCTACGGTCCCGGCCACCGGATGCACCATGACCACGGCCGGCGGTACGCCCTCCGGCGCCGGCAGCCACGTGCGGACGCTCAGCGGCGACGCCACTTGCAGGTTGCCGGCACCGTCGGTGGCCTTGACCACGAATTGGTAGACCGTATCCGGAGCCAGCCCGGTGACGGTGATGACGTGCGTGGTGCCGATCGTGGCGCTGTAGACATCGGTGCAGGGGCAGGCGACCCCCGCCGAGTACGAGACCCACGCGGTGGCCACTTCGCTCGTGCTGAACGCAACGGTGAAGCCCGACTCGGTCAGGTTGGTGGTGACAATATTCGTGATGGTGGGCGCGGTGACATCGGGCGCGGCGGTGCCCATCGGGCCCCCGGGCATCCAGGCGGTCCCGTTATAGAGGACGGCAACATGGTGAGCGGGCGCGTCGTCGACGAGGGCGGCCCCGATGCCGTCGTTGAATGGCCAGTAGGCCACCAGGCCGGGTTCGGCGCCGCTGAGGGCCGTGGTCATGGTGGCCCGGAGGTCCGCCGGGGCGCGCGCCACGCGCCACAAGCGGAGCTCGTCGAGCGCGCCATCAAACTGCTTCCACCCGGCGCTCTCCCGGCCGATCTGCACGGGGGCCGTGAGGTTCTCCATCGCGACATACGCCGGGTGGTTGCCGCGCGTGAGCGGCACGGCGACGCCATCGAGGTAGATCGTGATGCCGTTGGCGGCGGTGGGGCCGCCGCGGCCGTCATAGGTCACGGCCAGGTGATGCCAGCCGCCGATCAAGGCCACCTGGCTGGCGGTGGTGTAGGCGTAGACCGAGGCCTGGGCGCTGCTGTCGCGCAGGTCCAGCCGGATGGTGCCCGAGGCCAGGTGCAGCTTGTATTCGGTATTGACCCCGTCCCACTTGCTGATCAGCTGATGGCGGACCAGGCTGTCGGGGCGCAGCCAGGCTTCAAAGGTCAGCGGCGTATCGGCCGTGCCGTTGCCGAAACTCAGGTCCGCCGCGTCGGCGACCTCCAGGTAGTCGTCCACGCCGTCGAAGTCGAGGTAGGACGGCGCTCGGGTACTGGGCGTGTTCACCACCGCCACGACGACCGAGGCGGTGCCGACATTCCCGGCGGCATCCCGCGCGTGCGCGGTCAGCGTATGCAGGCCATCGGCCACCGTGGTGGAATCCCAGGCGACGGCATAGGGGACGGTCACCGCGGCCGCGCCGAGGTACACGCCGTCCACGGCGAACTGCACGCTGACCACGCCGACGTTGTCGGTGGCCGTCGCGTCGACCATCACCGTGCCGGCCACGGTCCCGGCCACCGGACTCGTGATCGTGACGGTGGGCGTATCCGTGGGCAACGGAATCGCGACGCAGGCGGCGAGCACTTCGGGTACCGGCAGCTGATACTCGATATTGTCGAGCGCCACGCCCCCGGAAAGGTCGCCGGCCCGCAGCCCGGTGAACACCACCGAGGTCAGGTCAACGAAAGTACTCGGCAGCACGAAGTGCTCGAAATCATCAAGGCCTCCGGGTCCGTCGCGGAGGCCGTCGATGGTTACGGTGTGCGAGACAGTCCCGCCGCCCTGCTGGAAGCCGGTAATCGTGAGCGTTTGGGCATCCGGGCGATCGTTCACGGGGACGGCGTAGAACTCGGCCGCATCAAGTGAGACCAGCGAGAACGTGCCGCCTCCGACGCGTTCCATGGTGATCGGGAAGCCGCGTCCGGATTCGTAGCCGATATGGGTGGTTCCGCTGGACGAGAAATCCGAGACAAGCACGCCGCCGATCAGGTGAAAGTGGTCGGAGAGAAAGCGGAAACCGGCGCCATCAGCACAAACGACAGAGCCCAGGATTGGATTCGCCGTCGGTGTCAGCTCGTCAAAAGTCACACGTTGTGCCTCGGCCTCGCCGCCGAGCGCCAGGACGAACCCAACCGCGGAAGCCCAGACGAATGTGTTCGCGAAGTGCCTGCGACAAGTCCGAGGCCGCAGCGCCTGCAGGCCGAGCATGGATAGTTGCCCTCGCAATGCCCGTGCCGTCGGCGGTGCAGGTTTCGTGCGCGCAGACTCCGTAAAGTCTGCGCACGACCGACCTTTTGTCTCGCTAAAGAGCGAACGCGCGGGCCGTGGGCCGACCCGCCTCCTACCTGACTACTCCCCGTCGCGCGCGGACCTTGTAGTCGGGATTGCTGACCTTCACCCGCACCGAATGGTATTTGCCGTCGCCCGTGGTGGTCGGCGTGTAGCCGATCATGTACTGGTGGTTCAGTTCGTCCGCGATCCGCGCCGTGGCGGGACCGAGGTCGGCCGCCGAGCGGACCACCTCGCTGTAGCCGCCGCCCTGCGCGGCCAGTTCGCCCAGCGTGTAGGGATTGACGCGCGAGGACGCGCGCTCGTTGTCGGAGTCGATCGCAATCGCGTACAGGAACACGTCGCTGCGAACGAGCGTCTGCTTGAGCCGCGTGGGCGTGATGTCGCTCGCGGTGTCGGCGCCGTCGGAGACGAGGAGCAACGCCGCGCGCGGGTGCTCGCGCGTCTCGAAGAGCGGCAGCGACGCGGCCACCGCGTCGTACATCGCCGTGCCTCCGGACGGGCGGAGGTCCTCCAGTCGCGCGCGCAGGCCGTTGCGCTGCGACGTCCACGACGCGAAGACCCGCGCATCGTGGTTGAAGCTGACGATTGCCGCCTCGTCGCCGGGCGCGAGCAGGTCGTCCAGGAAGATGCCGAGCGCCGCGCGGGCGTCGACGATGCGCTGGCCGCGCATGCTGTCGCTCGCATCGAGCGCGAGCGCGAGGCTTACCGGCACCCGCTCGCGCGTGAACTGCGTGATCGGCTGCGGCATGCCGTCTTCCTCGACGGTGAACGCCGACTGGTCGAGTGTGGTGACGAGTCGCCCGTTGATGTCGCGTACGGTGACGGCGGTGGTGACGAGCTCGGAGCCGCCGCGGAACTCGCGCCCGCGCAGGTCGATGGGACGCTGCGCCGTTACGGGGACCAAGGCCGCCATCGAGGCCAGGAGCGCGAAGAGGACTCGCATCCCGGCGATTCTAGTCTGCTTTTCGGGTACGCTGGCTGCCGCAATGCACGGGGCGGAACGCGTGGCGGTGGCGATCACCGGGTGGCTGGCGGCCGCCGCGGTGGGCGCGTACGCGCTGGATGCGGTCGGCCTGGCGCTGATGCCCATGGTGATTGCGGCGCTCGCCACGGCCGTTGCGGGCGCGATAGGCATGAGGTGGTCCGCGTCCGACGAACCTGAAGGGTCGTCGCTACCCCTGGTCTGCTGGCTCGCGATTGTCTCCCTCACCTTGGCCTGGATGCTTCGCCCCGCCTGGCCCGCGTTGCTGCCGCCAGGTCGAGGGCCGGACCTCGCGCATCACCTGCTCCTCATCGACTACATCGAGCGCCACTGGCGCCTCGTCCACGACGCGGCGCTGGCCGGCTCGATGGGGGAGATGGCGGCGTACACGCCAGGCCTGCATGCGCTGGCGGTGTTGTCCGGCGCGTGGACCCGCACGGATGGCTTCCGCAGCGTCTACCCGCTCGTGGCCTTCACGGTGGCGCTCAAGGGGGGCTTCCTGTTCCTGATCACCTCGCGCGCGTTGCCGCGGAGCTCGCCGCGCCACATCCAGGCGCGGGTGCCGCTCGCGATCATCAGCGTGCTACTGGCCCTCCTGCCGCGCGCGTACTTCATGGACGCGTTCGTCCACGACTCGTTCCTCGCGCAAGTCGCCGCCGAGTTGTTCGCCGTCGCCATGTGGTGGGCGGTGATGGCCTGGGACGATGGGCCGTCGATGGGGGGCGCGCTGGTGGTGGCCCTGATGGGGATGGCGGCGTTTCTCACCTGGCCCATCTGGATCGGCCCGCCCGTCATCGTCTGCGTGGTGATGATGCTGGGCCGCGCCGGCTTGCCGTGGCGCGACGCGCATGACGCATGTCGCCGTCGCCCTGGTCCCGGTCGCGCTGGTCGCGCTCGGTGCACGTGATCGGGCGTCTCGGGTGGGTGGCGGTGGCGGGCACGAGCGGCGCGGTGATGCATCCCTCGCTTGCCAGCGTCGGGGTCGTGTTTCCGCTGCTTGGCGCCGCGGGCTTCGTCCTGTCGATGCGCGATCGCCGCGCGCGGTCCGCGGCGTGGCTGCTCGTCGCGATTGCCGCGCAAGCGGCCGCGCTCTACGTCGTGGCGGAGGCGAAGGGCGCGCCCACACCCTACATGGCGCTCAAGATGGGCTACCTCGCGATCTATCCCATGGCGGTGCTCGGGGCGCTGGTGATTGGCGATGCGCGGACGTGGATGGAGGGCCGGTTGACGCGCCTGGGTCATGGCGATCATCACGGCAGGTGCCATTCGCCGTCGGGCGTGGCGACCCTGCTGTCGTCCTGACCGGGTGATCGTCCGGCCCGTCCTCGCCCAGCCCAGGCCGGTGCCGGTGGTCACGCGCGACCTCTACGACGCGGGACGCTGGACGCGCGAGCACGTCGGGGCCGGGTGCGTGGACTACCTCGTGCCCGACGCCTACACCGCGTACTGGCTCCACCTCGCCGTGCTCGGCAATTCGCGCACCTCCGCGCGGACCGCGGAGGTGGACCAACACGACGGCCGCGCAGTGATCGCGCGATGGATCACCGGCGACGGGCAGCCGTACGCGATTGCGGACCTCACCGTGTTACCGGATGAGGTCCGCTCGCGTGTCGAGATCGTGAAGGTGTTCGGGACGGCGGGAGTGATCAAGCGCCCCGGCGCGCAGTGTCTACTGACGAGGAGGGCTGATCATGATGTGCGCCCCTGCCGTGCCCGGATCCATCAGCCACGGCACGCCCGGCAGGCTCTTGGTGCCCAGCCCCGTGGACGCGGCGGTCGCGAACGGCACGTAAATCACCCAGCGCAGGTACTCGCCTTCGATCTTCCCGGTGGCGGCGTCGTAGTTCTTGCCCGTGAGCACGTACAGCAGGCGCGGCTCCTTCGGCATCTTGAGCTTGCCGTCTTCGATTTCCTTCCAGCGCGTGGCGTCGCGGATCTTGTCTTCCGTGATGCCCGCCGCGGTCATCTCGCGGCCGCGGGCCATGAACGGGTCCAGGTCCTTCTGGTAGCACGCCACGTTGAATCCCTCGACCTTGGGGTTGTCGGCGAGGCAGATGAGGTCATTGGTCCCGGCCCGGAGCGTCACCATCTTGCCGGACGCGTCGAATCCGAGCACCTGCGCCCCGGCGCGGCGGTCTTCAGGCGCGGCCTTGGTGGCGGCGGCAATCTGCACATCCGCGGGCGGCGCGTCCTGCGCCATGGCCATCGTTGAAAGCAGCAACATTCCCAGACACATGGCGCTCGTCAGTTTCAGCATGCCGTCCATCATACGAAAATCCCGCCGCCCGGCGAACCCCCGTATTGAACCCCCGTGTTGAACCCCCGTGCTGAACCCCCGTGCTGAACCCCCGTGCTGAACCCCCGTGCTGAACCATCTGGTACAATGTCCTGTTGTGATTTCAGTTGAAAACGTCTCAATGCGCTTCGGCTCGAAGGTGCTCTTCGACGAGGTAACCACCGCTTTCCTCGACGGCCGCCGTTACGGCCTCACCGGTCCCAACGGGGCCGGCAAGTCGACCTTCATGAAGCTGCTCACCGGCGAGAGCCAGCCGCAGAAGGGCAACGTCGTGCGGCCGAAGAAGCTGGGCGTCCTGCGCCAGGACCAGTTTGCCTTCGACAAGTTCCGCGTCATCGACACGGTGATCATGGGCAACGCGCGCCTGTGGGGCGCGCTCGAGGAGCGCGAGCTCCTCTACGCCAAGCCCGAGATGACCGAGGAAGACGGCATGCGCCTCGGCGAGCTCGAGGGCATCGTCGGCGAGGAGGACGGCTACGAGGCGGAGGCCAACGCCGCGATCCTGCTGCAGGGCCTCGACATCCCCGACGAGCTGCACCACCGCCTGATGGGCGAGCTGCAGGGCGGCCAGAAGGTGCGCGTGCTGCTCGCGCAGGCCCTCTTCGGCCATCCGCAGGCGCTGCTGCTCGACGAGCCGACCAACCACCTGGACCTCGACTCGATCCACTGGCTGCGGGACTTCCTGCTCCGCTACGACGGCACGCTGATCGTGATCTCGCACGACCGCCACTTCCTGAACGCGGTGTGCACGCACATCGCCGACATCGATTACCAGACGATCATCACCTACACCGGCGGCTACGACGACATGGTGATGGCCAAGACGCAGATCCGGTCGCGGCTCGAGGCGCAGAACGAGCAGCGCGACAAGAAGATCGCGCAGCTGACGGATTTCATCCAGCGCTTCTCCGCCGGCACGCGCTCGAGCCAGGTGCAGTCGCGGCGCAAGGAAGTGGAGCGCCTGCAGACCACCGAGCTGGCGCGCTCGAACATCCAACGCCCGTACATCAAGTTCACGATGAACCGGCCGTCGGGCCGCACCGCGCTCGAGTTCGAGGGCGTGTCGAAGGCCTTCGGCGCGCACGAGGTGTTCTCGGGCTTCAGCGGCCTCATCTCGCGCGGCGAGAAGATCGTGCTCGTCGGCCGCAACGGCATGGGCAAGACGACGATGCTCAAGGCGCTGCTGTCGGACGCCCCGGGATTCAAGCCGGAGAAGGGCGACCTCGACGCGGGCACCACGCGGTGGGGCCACGAGGTGGCGATCGGCTACTTCCCGCAGGACCACACGGGCGAGATCCAGAAGGGCATGACGGCGGCCGAGTGGCTGCACCAGTTCGACCCCGACGCGTCACGCCAGGACATTCACGGCCTGCTGGGGCAGATGCTGTTCAGCGGCGAGGAAGGCCTGAAGCCCACCGAGGCGCTCTCGGGCGGCGAGACGGCGCGGCTGCTCTTCTGCCGCATGATGCTGCTCAAGCCGAACGTCCTCGTCCTGGACGAGCCGACGAACCACCTCGACCTCGAGGCGATCAACGCGCTGAACGTGGCGCTGCAGAAGTTCGAGGGCACGGTCCTGCTCGTCACGCACGACCAGGACCTGATGGAAGAAGTCGGCACCCGCGTGTGGCACTTCGATCACGGCCAGGTGACCGACTTCAAGGGCGCCTACGAAGAGTACGAGGCGTCGCTCAAGTAGGTTCATGACATTCCTGCTGGCCCTCGGCGGTCTCGGCCTCCTGATCCTTGCGGGCCTGCTGCTGCGGCTCGCCGTGCCGTGGCTCCGCCGCCTGCTCCTGCCCGTGTCGCTGATCGGCGGGTTCGTGGGCCTCGCCGCGGGGCCGCACGGGCTCGCCATCGTCCCGCGTGACGTGTTCGCGCTGTGGACGGCGCTGCCCGCGATTCTCATCAACTTCGTCTTCGCCGCGCTCTTCCTCGGCATCGCCGTGCCGTCGCCGCGCGCCATCGCCCGCCTGGGCGGACCGCTCGTGCGCTTCTCGGTGGTCGGCGCCCTCGGCCAGTACATCGTCGCGCTCCTGCTGGTGTGGCTCGTGCTCACGCCGGTGTTCGGCACGCCCCTGCTTTTTGCGTGCCTGCTGGAAGTGGGGTTTTCCGGCGGGCACGGCACGGCCAGCGCGATGACGAGCGTGTTCAAGGACCTCGGCTTCGCCGCCGGCGGACCGCTCGGCCAGATGTCCGCCACCGTGGGCCTCGTCGTGGGCGTGGTGGGCGGCGTGATCCTGATTCAATACGGCGCGCGCCGCGGCTTCACGACGCAGATCGGCACGGACGAAGGCGGGTTCGCCGCCATCGATTCCACGGGGTTGCTGAAAGCGGACGCGCGGAAGCCGATCGCCATGAGCACGGTCAGCGGCAACGTGCTGGAGCCGCTCACGCTGCACGTGGCCATCGTGTCGCTCGCCGTGCTGGCCGGCTGGGTGATGCTCACCGGCATCCGCGCGCTGCACCCGTCGCTCCAGGGCTTCCCGCTGTTTCCGCTCGCGATGGTGGGCGGCATGCTCATCCAGGCCGCGGCCGATCGCTCCGGCGCGTCCGCGTACTTCGACCGCGGGACCTTCTCCCGGATCATGGGCCTCGCCCTGGACCTGCTCGTCGTGGCCGCCATCGCGACGATGCAGCTCGATCTCTTCCTGCAGAACGTCGTGCCCTTCGCCATCCTGATGGTGGCGGGCATCGCGTGGTGTGTGGTGTCGTTCCTCGTGCTCGGGCCGCGCATGCTGCGCGAGCACTGGTTCGAGCAGGGGATTGTCGTCTACGGCACGCAGACGGGCGTGGCCGCCGTGGGCCTGATGCTGCTGCGGATCGCCGACCCGCACAATCGCACCACGGCCGCGCAGGCCTTTGCCGCGCGGTCCATGGTGATCTCACCGCTGCTCGGCGGCGGGATCGTCACCGCGACGATGCCGCTGATGCTGGTGCAGTTCGGGTTGGCGCCCGTGCTGGCCGTCGTGACGGCGATCACGCTGCTCGTGTATTTCTGGCCGAACCGCCGGTCCGCTACGCCGTAGCGGGAAAGCGCGACAGCGCGAACGGCCGCAACAGCTCCGGCGCGTCGCCACCCTTGGCCCACGCGGCCAGCAGCGGCGCCACGGCCGGTGCGATCGCCCAGCCGTGGCCGGACCATCCGCACGCGACGATCGCGTTGGACACCCCGGGCAGCCGATCGATGATCGGGATGAGGTCGAGGCACGTCGTCTCCGCCCGATCGGCCATGGAGCCGGCAATCTGCAGATCCGCGATCGCGGGAAACAACGAGACCGCCTCCGCCCAGTTGCCCGTGACCGACGCGGGAATCGTCTCGGACCGGCCCGTCTCGGCGTTCCACCGCCCGCGCCATCCGCCGGAGAGCATGACGGATCCGCCCGGAATCATCTTGAGGGCGACGGGACGATGGAGGTGGCCGATGAGCGAGTGGAACGGGGCCTGTGGCGCCGGCGTGGAGCGGACCACCTGCGGGTAGACATTCCACACGGGGAGCCGGCACCCGAAGTCGCGCTCGAGCAGGCTGTCCAGGCCGCCATTCGCCAGCAGCAGGAGTTCGCGGCCGACGGCGACCGACGATCCGTCCGCGAGCGTCAGGCTCTTCACGGCGCCGCCCTCGCGCGCCACGCCGACGACCGCCGCGTTCGTGCGAATCGTGACGCCGGCGCGTTCGGCGGCCCTGGCGTAGGCGCGCGTCGTAGCTTCGTGATCGGCCACGCCGTCGAGCGGCGCGTGGAGCCCGCCGAGCACCCTGGTGCTCAGTCCCGGCTCGACGTCGCGGACGCGATCGCCTTCCAGGTGCACGGTGGGGAATGCCCATGGCCGACTGCACGCGTGCGCGCGCGGCGGCCCCGCCGATGTCGTGGTACCGCTCGTAGAGTTGCAGGTGTCCGATGCGCTCGTATCCGGTGGCCGCGCCGAGCTCGGCGTCGAGCAGAGGCCATCAGTCGTAGGCGGCGCGCATCAGCGGCAGTTCGCGGATGTCGCGCCCGTTCGCGCGCACGCCGCGCTTGCCGAGCCCGCCCGACGCGCCGGACGCGATGTCGCGCGCCTCGAGCACCAGCACGTCTGCCCCGCCGCGGGCGAGCTCCCACGCGGTCGCGACACCGTAGATGCCTCCCCCCACGATCACGAAATCCGCTCGCACGCGCCGCCCCTTTCCAGGAATTCGAGAGCGCCAGTATACGCGCCCGGGTATGCTCGATCGGGTCGCCTCACGCGCCGATGCCGCACCTCGACCTCGCCCACCGCCTCGAGTATCGCTGGATTGGTCCGCCTGCCGGCGAGACGCCGACGCTGGTCTTTCTCCATCATGGTCTCGGGTCGGTGTCCACGTGGCGCGACTTTCCCGACCGCGCGGCAGGCCTCACCGGCCTCCCGGCGCTCGTCTACAGCCGGTACGGTCATGGCCAGTCGGACGCGGCGCCTCCGGTCGCCCGGCAGCCGGACTTCATGCATCGCGAGGCGTTGGACGTGCTGCCCCACGTGCTGTCGGCGTTGCGGATCGAGCGCCCGATTCTCGTGGGGCACAGTGATGGCGCGTCCATCGCGCTCATCTACGCGGCGTCCGATCGCCGGCCGCGTCCCCTCGGGCTCGTCCTGCTGGCTCCACACGTCTTCGTCGAGGACTGCACCGTGGCGAGCGCGGTCGCGGCGCGCGACGACTTCGACAGGGGCTCCCTGCGTGAGCGGCTCGCCCGGCACCACGCGGATCCGGACGGCGCCTTTCGCGGGTGGAACCTCACGTGGCTGTCGGAGGCATTCCGGTCGTGGAATATCGAGGACGAAATCAGCCGCGTCCAGTGCCCGATGACCATCGTTCAGGGCGTGGACGATGAATACGGCACGATCGAACAGATCGAGCGGATCCGGCGGCGGGCCATCGCGCCGCCAGAGGTCGTGCTTCTGCCCCGGTGCGGCCACTCGCCCCAGCAGGATTGCCCGGACGACACCCTCGCGGCGATCGCCCGGCTGACGGCCGCGATCCGTTTTTGAACTTTGAACTTTGAACTGGTGACTGTCCTAGCAGGACAGGCACTTGTGGTTGTTCACCACGCCCAGTGATTCGAGGTACGCGATCGTCTCGGGCCACGGCGAGATGCGCTGCACCGGGCCGTTGGCCATGTCCACGGTGGTCTGCCCCTCGCGATTGACGACCTTCGGGTCGGCGCCCTTCGAGACGAGATACTTGATCATCTCCGTGTCGCCGCGCGCCGCCGCGTGGTGAATCGCGGTGTTGCCTTCGTGGTCCCGCGCGTTGACGTCGGCGCCGACCACTTCGACGAGGAACTTCACCGCGGCCAGCTGGCCAATGGGCGCGAAGCGGTGCGAGTTGCCGGCGAACCCCTCGCCGTAGCCCACGCCCGCGGCCGCCAGCAGCGGCGGCACGCCCGCGCCGCCGACCGGGACCGGCGCCATGCCCGAGACGTCCTTCGATCTCCCGGCGGCCCGCGTCGCCCACTTCGGGACGCTCGGGCGGCTTCACGGTGGCCAGGTTCGGGTCCGCGCCGTAGGACAGGAGCAGGCGCATCGCTTCGACGTCCGAGCCGTAGGCGGCGCGCCAGAACGCCGTGGCGCCCACTTCGTCCACGCCCGACTGGTCGAAGTTGTAGCCCGTGTACCAGACCTTCTTGCGGAGGCGCGCGTTCGGGTCGGCGCCCTTGTCGAGCAACAGCTTCATGTAGTCCAGGTAGGTGGTCTTCTGGTTCAACTGCGCGTGCGGCTGCGGGATAGCCCGCGCGCGGCGCCCACTGCAGGTTGATCGCGGCGTAGAGCGGCGTCGCGCCGTTCTCGGCGGCGAGCGTCACGTTCGCGCCGCGCTCGACCAGGCGCGTGGCCAGGTCGAAGTGGCCGTTGATCGTCGCGATGAGGAGCGGCGACGCCTTGTCGCCCGGCTTGAGCTGGTTGACCGGCACGCCCGCGTCGAGGAGCGCCATGGCCACGTCGGTGAAGCCCTGGCGCACGGCGTAGTGCAGCGGCGTCATGCCGCCCTGCGCGTAGACCTGCTCGTTGTAGAAGTACTGGCGCTCCACGCCGGCGCGCCAGCACCCGCGGGCGCGCCGCCGGCCTGGCGCCGACCTTCTCGACCAGGTTGCGGCCCTCGAGGTTCTCGCCGTTCTTGCTGAGCGCCGCGAGGTCGGTGAACTTCGTCGCCTTGTTCGGGTCGGCCCCGCGCGCGATGAGCAGCTTCACGACGTCGAGGCGGTTGTTGGCGGTGGCGAAGATGAGCGGCGTCTGCCCGCGATCGCGTTTCCGCGCCGTTGACGTCGGCGCCCGCGTCGAGGAGGGCCGTCACCGACGGCGGTGTCGCCGGACGCGGCCGCGAACATCAGCGGCGTCGCGCCGGTGAGGGTCTTCGCGTTCGCATCGGCGCCCGCCTTGACCAGCGCCGCGATGACGTCGGCGCTGCCGCGCTCGGCGGCGAGGTGCAGCGGCGTGTAGGCCGCCATGCGCGTCGTCGCGCGCACGTTCGCGCCGGCCGTGATCAGCGTGTGCGTCATCTCGGGATCGCCCAGCCTGGCGGCCCAGTGCAACGCCGTGACGGCGTCGCCCTGCGTGGCGTTCACGTCCGAGCCCTGCTTGAGCAGGGCCAGTGACCGCGGCGCGATCGCCCGTCATCGCCGCCTCCGCGACCGAGACGCCCCTCGCTTCGGCGAGCCTGGCCGAAGCGATGCCCTGACCCTCTGCATCGCGAAGGCCGGCCGCGTCGGCCACCGAGATGGGATCGCTCGCCGCGGACACGATCGCCGCCAGCGCGAACGCGGCGGCGACACCTCCGAGAACCCGTCGAATCATCACGTGTCTCCTACTGCGCCCGCCGCGGCGGTCGCCGCCGGGACGGTGTTGAGGTCGAACAGGCCGGTGCTGTCGCCGAACGTCGTGACGTCGGTCGAGGCCAATCCCGTGCATCGCCGACAGGAACGCGTTGGCCATCGGCGTGCCGTTGGCGCCCTTGAGGTGCAGGCCGCCCGTGAGGGCCCCGCCGCCCTTGCCGAGGAACAGCAGCGGGCAGCGCTTGTGGTTGTGCAGGTTGGGGTTCGCCATCGACGACCCGTAGATGATCAGCGAGTTGTCCAGCAGGTTGCTCTCGCCGTCCGGCGTGCGCTTCAGCCGGTCGAGGAAGTAGGGCAGCAGGCTGACGTGGTACTTGTTGATCTTCGCGAACTCGCGGATGCGGTCCTCGCGCTCGTTGTGGTGCGACGCGTTGTGGAAGCCCGTCGTGACGCCCGTCTCGGGATACACGCGGTTCGACACGTCGCGCGACATCTTGAACGCGAACACGCGCGTGATCTCCGACGCCAGCGCGATCGCCTGCAGGTCGAACATCAGCTTCACGTGGTCGGTGTAGGAATCGGGCACGCCCACCGGCGCGCCGGGCAGCTGCCGCGGCTCGCCGCTCTTGTTGAACTGCTCGACCTTCTCGATGCGCCGCTCGACCTCGCGGATGTCGTCGAGGTAGTCGGTCGAGCCGGGCGCGGTCCGCGGCGCCGAGCTGCTGCTTCATGCGGTCGACGGACGCGACGAGGCTGTCGAGGATGCTCTTGTCCTCGCGGCGGCGGCGGGCCCGCTCCTCGGGCGTCGCGCCGGCGCCGAAGAGCTGGTCGAACACCGCGCGCGGGTCGCGCAGCATCGGCAGCGGCTCGGTGGGCGAGGCCCAGCTGATCGTGTCGGTGTAGACGCAGGAGTAGTTGTATTCGCACCCGCCGGACTGGTCCTGGTTCTCGATGCACAGCTGCATCGAGGGAATCGGCGTGTCCTGGCCGAACCGCCGCGCGTACAACTGGTCGATGGACGTCCCCGCCAGCACGTCCGACCCCATCGTCTGCTTCGGGTGCGCCTGCGTGAGGAACACCGCGGCGGCGCGGAAGTGGTCGCCGCCGATCTCCGGCGTGGTGAACGCCTCCGCGTTGCGGCAGTCGGTGTTGCTGACGATCGTCAGGTAGTCGCGGTACGGCTCGAGCGGCGTCAGCACCGTCGGCGACAGGTCGAAGTTCCGGCCGGCGTCGACGGGCGACCAGAGGTTCGCCTTGGCGCCGAAGGTGGAACTGCCGGCCGCCCCGTGCACCATCTCGAGGGCGATCAGGCGCGTGCGGCCCGCGGGCGCCGCGGCCGTGCGCGACATCGCCGTGGCCGCGGGAACCATCGCGTCGAGCAGCGGGAGGCTCAGCGTGGCGCCCAGGCCCTTCAGGACGTCCGTCTCGACAGGTGCTGCTTTGAGATAAACATCAGTGCGGTCTCCTTCGAACTTCCCTAACGAGTCGGGGCGCCTATCGCGGCGCGTCGGCCGTGGCCACCACGGGCGCCGGGCGGCTCATGCGGAACGCCGGGCTGTTGACGATGCCCGAAATGAACGACGAGGCGCGGTAGTCGTGCTTCGCCGCGTCGGCGACGATGGCGCGGACGGTGGGCATGTCGAAATACTCGACGCGCCGGCCGAGGGCGTAGGTCATGAGGCTCTCGGTGAAGCTCGTGAGCACGGTGGTCTTCCGCTTCATCAGCGCCGGCGACGAGGCCGGACGGGCCGTCGAGCTTCGTGCCGTCGTAGAGCTGGCCGCTCGCGTCGACGGGCGCGCCGTTGTCCTTGATGCGGTACTGCCCGGTGACGTCGAAGTTCTCGAGCGACAGCCCGATCGGGTCGATCACCTTGTGGCACGACGTGCACGCCGGGTTGGCGCGATGCGTCTCCATGCGCTCGCGCACGGTGAGCACGCGGCCCTCGGCCACGCCCTTGGTGTTCTCGAGCGTCGGCACGTTGGGCGGCGGGCGGCGGCGGCGGCGACCCGAGCATCACCTGCATCACCCACTTGCCGCGCTGCACGGGCGAGGTGCGGTCGGCCACCGAGGTGAGCAGGAGGATGCTGCCCTGCGTGAGGATGCCGCGACGGTACTCGGGGCAGCTGGACCTTGCGGAACGCCGTGCCGGTGACCGCGCCGAAGCCGTAGTGCCGCGCGAGGCGCTCGTCGAGGAACGTGTAGTCGGCCGTGAGCATCTCGAGGACGCTGCGGTCCTCGCGCACGAGGTTGTCGAAGAAGAGCTCGGTCTCCCGGCGGAACGACGCGGACAGCGAACTGTCCCATTGCGGATAGGTCACGCCGTCGGGTCGCACCTTGTCCACGTCCTGCAGCCGCAGCCACTGCGACCAGAAGCGCGTGGCGAGCGTCTCGGAGCGGCGGTCGGCGAGGAGGCGCCTGACCTGCTTGTCCAGGCCCGCGCGCGTCTTGAGCGAGCCGGCGTTGGCCGCGCGCAGCAGCTCGTCATCCGGCACCGTCCCCCAGAGGAAGAAGGAGAGGCGCGAGGCGAGCTCGAGGTCGCCGATGCGATACGGCGCGGCGGCGGCCGCCGGCGGCCGGCTCGACGCGGAAGAGGAAGCGCGGGTTGGCCAGCACCGCCTGCACGGCCATCTGGATGCCCGACTCGAAGTCGCCTTCCTTGCGGCCCTGCTCGTAGAACTTCATCAGGTCGTCGAGGTCGGCCGGGGCGAGCGGCCCGCGATACGCGCGCGTGCCGATCTCCTGCACGATCTGCGTCGCGCAACGTTCCTCGGCGGTCGTCGGGCGGCAGGTGAAGATCCTGCGGCGGCTGGGAGTGTCGGAGACGCCGGTGACCTGCATCGGCCCCGTGATCGTCATGTCCTGCAGGTGCGGCAGCGCGGTGATGCCGAAGCCCGTGCCGATGCGCGTGTCGATCAGCGTCTGGTCGATCGGCGCGATCATGTCGTCCACCGGCCCGACCGAGCGCGGCACGAACGCGGCCGAGATCCTCTGCGGACCCGCGCGCATCTGGATGGGCGGCGTCTTCACCGTGAGGCCCTTGGCCGCCTCGTCGCCCATCCCCTTGTCCACCTCGAGCATCGCGACGCGGTCGCCGTTGACCGCGATCTCGATCTGCTCGTTCTTGCCCGCGAGGAGGATCGCCGTGTTGCCGAACAACTCGCCGCTGGCCGAGCGCACGAGCGTGAGCGTCAGCGTGTAGGTGCCGTCGGCCGGGAAGGTGTGCACCACCGAGAGGCCGCCGCGCGAGCCGAACGGCGTGCCCGGCACGTAGCGCATCTGCGATTCGCTCGCCGGGATGCGGTAGGTGGCGGAAGACGCCGAGGCGTGGCGGTCGCCGATCGCGAGCCGGCTGATCTGGCTCGCGGCCCGCAGGTAGCCCTGGAGGAGCGCGGGCGAGAAGTTCTGCGACTCGGCGAGGTTGTCGAAGCCGTGGTTCAGCGTGTCGGGCGGCAGGAACGGCGTCACGTCCACGTCGAGGTCGAGGAGTTCCTGGACGGCGCGCGCAGTACTCGGCGCGCGTCAGCCGCTGGAACGGGCGCCAGCCCGGGTTGGGATTGGCCGCGGCCATGGCGTCCATGCGCGACTCGAGGGCGGCGGCGAAGCCGTCGATGACCTTGTCCTCGGGACGCGCGGCGCCGCTCGGTGGCATCATGCCGGCGCGCAGCTTGCGGATCATCTTCTCGACGGTGTCGGGATGCTCGGTGCTGAACTTCGCGTCGAAGGCCGCCAGGGAGAGGCCGCCCGCCTTGCCGCGATCGCTGTGACACGTGGCGCAGTAGCGGCCGACGAGGGCCGCCTGCTCCGCGACGGGCATCGTGGCCGGCGCGGCCGGCTGCGCCGCGGACGGAGCGGGGCCCGCCTGGGCGAACACCAGGACGCCAAGGCCGCATACCCACACGCCAAGAGAGAACAGGACGCCGCGCTTCATTCCACCCCCAACTGCCAAAAATGCCCCCGCAAGTATACGGTGAGACGGGGCGGAAGACAGAGAGGCCGGCGGGGGCTAGGGGCAGCTCTTCCGGGCCACTTCGATTCGGCGATTTCTTGCACGGCCGAGGTCCGAGTCGTTCTCCATCACGGGCCGCGTCTTGCCATACCCCTTCGCCGACAACATCCCCGGCGGCACGCCGTGCGCGATGAGCCACGCCGCCACGCTCCGCGCCCGCGCCGTCGGACAGGGTGGGCGGCGACGAGTCGTCTCCCCTGTTGTCGGTGTGCCCCTGCACTTCCACGGGGGTCCCTTTCCGGCCGATCAGCGTGGCCGCCAGCTTCTCCAGGATTGGCGTGGCATCGGGGCGGAGGGTGGGCCGTTCGAGATCGAAGTCGATGCCGTAGACGGGAAGGTGGCATTGCGCGTCGAGCGCGGCGCCCCAGTCCTCCGCCTCCACGTCGGCAATGCTGATGGCATAGGTCTCGGCGTCGCCGCGCACCGCCCCAAAGAGGAGCCGGCCGTTCGCGGTGTTCGCGGCAGAGATGCTGACGGCCTCCGATTCGATGGCGGGATCGGTGAGCCGCGGCGCATCGATGACGCGCCAGCCATTGGCGATGAACCACTCGCGGTACATCACGGCGAACGCCATGTTGGTGAGGCCGGGCTGCCGCGCATACGTGCGGCGCAGATACCCCAGGCCCGCGAGGACCGCCTCGGAGTCCGCGGTTGCGGGCTTCAGTTCCAGCGGGCCGCTGACGGCCTGGACGTCACGCTCGACGCTGCCCGCCAGGGGCGGGACGAGGGTGTCCGGCGCGACGAGCATGAGCGCCGCCGATAACACCAGGGCCGCAGATGACGCAGATGACACAGATTACAGATTAAACGCGGGCCGCAGATTAAACGCAGATTAAACGCAGGCCGCAGATTAAACGCAGATTAGACGCAGATAGAGGAGCGGCGCTTGTGGGCGACGCGACGCGTCGCCTGTCCGGTGAGTGAGGCGGGACCATGAGTCCGTGAAACCGTGGGTGGGACTCATGGGTCCCGCCTCACTCGCCGGACCGGTGCCGGCCATCGGCCGGCACCCGCGAGCGCTCGTATCTGTGAAATCTGCGCAATCTGTGGATGACTTTGATCAGGCGAAGGGCTTGTCGATGGCCGGGCTCGGCTGCGTGAACCACTTCACGCCCGTCTTCCGTGATGTAGACGCAGTCTTCGAGGCGGATGCCGAACTCGCCGTAGATCGCGATCATCGGCTCGTCGCTGAAGCACATGCCCGGCGCGATCGGCGTCTTGTTGCCGCGCACGAAGTTGGTCCACTCGTGGCCGTCGAGGCCGATGCCGTGGCCCGTGCGGTGCGGCAGGCCCGGCACCTTGTAGTCGGGGCCGAAGCCGGCGTCGGTGATCACCTTGCGCGCGGCGGCGTCCACGGATTCGCACGGCGCGCCGATCTTCGCCGCGGCAAACGCCGCGGCCTGCGCCTGCTTCTCCAGGTTCCACACCGTCACCTGCCGCTCGGTGGGCTTGCCGAACACCGTCGTCCGCGTGATGTCCGACTGGTAGCCCTGGATGCCGCAGCCGCCGTCCACGAGCACCACGTCGCCTTCCTTGAGCTTCTGCGGCTCGATGCTGCCGTGCGGGAACGCGGTGTACATCCCGAAGCTCGCCGAGGCGCCGCCGCCGGGCGCGCCCAGGGCCTCGAACGCCGCCGCGATGTTGTCGCGCAGGTCGCCCTGCGTCATGCCCTCTTTGCAGCGTGGCGAACGCCGCGCGGTAGGCCTCGATCGTGATGTCGTTCGCGCGCTGCATGAGCGCGATCTCCGCCGGCGACTTGAACATGCGGCAGCCGGCCGTGATCACCTCGGCGTCGCTGAAGTCCACGCCCGGCAGCTCCTTCTTCACGCCGCTGTAGATGAAGTAGCGCAGGCGCTCCTCCACGCCCACCTTGCCGGCTCGAGACGCCGCGGTCCTTGAGGATGCCCGCGATCTGCTTGTACGGGCTCTCGTCCTCCTGCCACACGCGCACGTCGGCCTTGCCCGTGACGAGCTCGCGCGCGCGCGCCTCCTCGAAGCCCGGGACCACCCATCCGAGTTCGCCCTTCGCGGGAATCACGCAGACGAACGGGCGCTCGCTGAGGCCCCACCGCACGCCGGTGAAGTAGTACATGCTCGAGCCGCCCTCGAGGTAGATTGCGCCGATCTTGTTGTCGACCATCAGCTTGCGCGCCTTCTCGAGCCGCGCGCCGCGCTCGTCCGCGGAGATCGGGACGACGCCGGCCGTCATCGGCTTGAGCGCCTGGATCGAGGCCGGCACGCCACCCGTGGCGGCGGGCGCCGCGGGCGCGGGCGAGGCGGGCGGTTGAGTGCAGGCCGCGGTGCCGATGGCGGCGGCGGCCGACGATCCGAGAAACGCTCGACGATCAATGCGCATGACGAAATATCTCCTGGAGGCGGATGCTAGCACTTATCCACAGATGACATAGATGACACAGATTCTGGCGTTCGCGGGCGGCGCCCTGCGCCGCCTGTCATGAGAAAGCCGCGCGGTCCAAGAGTCTTCGAGAGAGGTGTCGCGACTCTTGGAGCGCGCGGCTCTCTCATGACCGACGCCGGCCGACGGCGCCGTCCGCGAACGTGGGATCGGCGCCCGCCTCCAACCACGGTTCGAATCCGTGAAATCTGTGAAATCTGTGGATGGTTATCGACGTCGATCGAATCGGAGGTCCCACACGCGGTCCTGCACGACGCTCAGCGACGTCACTCGTCCGGCGGCGTCGCGATGGAAGATCACCAGGCCGATCGATCCCTGGAACGCGTCCGCGTACACCGGCGTCAGCGCGATCGTCGAATCCGGCCGGCGCTTGAGCACGAGCGCGCCGCCTTCGACGGCCGCCCGCAGCGTCGTCTCGGCGTCGCCCGAGTAATAGGTGCCCGCCAGCGTGGCGAGCGCCGCGGCCGTGGGCGTCGCGGGTTTGACCCTGGCATAGTTGTTCACGCGGCCGAACGCATCGGTCGAACGGGCGCCGCCCTTGCCGTCGAACTCCCACGTCTGGCGCGCCGCCGTCTCGAAGCGGGAGGCCGACATCGGCACCAGCGGCGTGTTGGGCATGAGCTTCACCGCGTTGCCATCGGCGGCCACCGTCTCCGCGAGGCCCGTGGAGGTGTTCTTGTAGAGCCCCGCAATCGCCGTGGCCTCCGCGGCCGTCAGCGTATGCGTCGAAGTCGGCGCGGCCTCGGGGTGAATCTTGCCGGCCAGATACAGATCGGACACGGCGTTCGCCGTTCGCGTCGCCTCGCCGCTGCTCACGTTGCAGAGCACCGCCACCGACGTGTGCGCGTCGGGGAACCGGTTGAGGTGCGCGCGATAGCCCGCCGTGGACCCGCTGTGCCACACGTTCTTCACGCCCTTGTAGTCGCTCACCCACAGCCCGAACGCGTAATCGTGCTGGCGGCCATCGGAGAACTTCCCGATTTCCTGCTGTTGCGCCGACCACGCCGCGTACGCGGGCGAGACGAAGTGCTCGTTCCACTTCAGCAGGTCGCCCACCGTCGTGAGCAGCCCGCCGTTCCCGTGCACGTTCTCGAAGGGCATCTCGGTGTGGAAGCCGTCCTTTTCCTCGGAGTACGCCACGGCCCGGCCCTTCACGATGCGCGTGTGGTCGTCTCGCCAGGACGTGTGCGCCAGGCCGAGCGGCGTGAAGATGCGCTGCGCCGAGAACTCCGCGAACGACATCCCGCTCACGCGCGAGACGATGACCGCCGCGAGGTTGAAGCCGGTGTTGGTGTAGGACCACCGCGTGCCGGAGGGAAAGTTGAGCGCGCGCTGCCGCGAGACGATGTCGAGGACGTGCGCGTGCGTGTATTCGCGGGTGGTGCGCGGCCAGCCGGCGATGCCCTCGACGCTGCCCCAGTCGCGCAGCCCGCTCGTGTGGGTGAGCAGGTGGCGAATGGTGAGGGGCGCGCCGTAGTCGGGCAATTCGGGGATGTACTTCCGCGCGGGATCGTCGAGCGAGAGCTTGCCGTCCTGCACGAGCAGCAGCACCGCCGCCGCGGTGAACTGCTTCGATACCGACCCCGCCTCGAAGATCGTGTCCGGCGTGTTGGGGACGTCGTGTTCGAGGTCCGCCATCCCGTAGGCCTTCGTCAGCACCGGGGCCCCGTCCACGGCCACCCCCACCGCGCATCCCGGCGTGGATGACGACCACTTGGCAAAGAGCTTGTCGACCTCCGCCGCGGGCGCCTGGGCGTAGGCCGGAACGCGGGTTCCAGCCCCGGCCGCGATCGCGGCAAGGACGAAAGCATGCACGATCCGTCGCGTCATGGCGCGCATGCTAGCACTTCTCCACAGATGACACCGATGACGCAGATACCGACCTTCGCGGGTGCCGGCCTTCGGCCGGCACCCGTCGCGAGAGTGCTGCTGCCATCCAAGAGTCGACCACGACCCTCACGGACTCTTGGATGGCGGCAGCGCTCTCGCGACAGGCGGCGCGACGCGCCGCCCGCGAACGCGGGATCGGGTCGCGCGCCCGGCGCGATCCGAATCCGTGGAATCTGTGAAATCTGTGGATGATCAAGCTGGGCCGTTCCAGTCGTAGACTGGAGGGAGATGCCACCTTCCGATCGTTCGCATTTCTCGAAGGAAGTGGTGATCGCGACCGTCGCCCTCGTGGGCATCGCCGCGCACCTCGTGCTGCGCTTCGGCCTCGGCGCCGGCGATCCGATCCTCGGCGTCGCCGCGTTCGACCTGCCGCTCTTCGTCGCGTTGGCGCTCGGCGGCATTCCGCTGGTCTTCGAGCTCGCGGTCCACGCGGCGCGCTTCGAGTTTTCGTCCGACCTCCTGGCGGGCATCTCCATCGTCACCGCGGTCATCCTCGGCGAGTCGCTGGCCGGCACGCTCGTCGTGCTGATGCTGTCCGGCGGGCAGGCCCTCGAGGCTTATGCCGTGCGGAGCGCGTCCTCCGCGCTGGGCGCGCTGGCCCGGCGCATGCCGTCGCTGGCGCATCGGAAGATCGACGGCGCGTTCGCGGACGTGCCGCTCGACGCCGTCGCGGTCGGCGATCTGCTCGTCGTCTTCCCGCACGAGATCTGTCCGGTGGACGGCACGGTCGTCGACGGCCGCAGCACGATGAACGAGTCGTACCTCACCGGCGAGCCCTACCTGCTGCCCAAGGCCGTGGGCGCGGCGGTGCTGTCCGGCGCGATCAACGGCGAGGGCGCGCTCACGATCCGCGCGGAGAAGCCCGCCGCGGATTCGCGCTACGCCAAGATCATGCAGGTGATGCGCGAGTCCGAGCAGCGGCGGCCGCGCTTGCGCCGGCTCGGCGATCAACTCGGCGCCGTCTACACGCCGCTCGCGGTCGTGATCGCCATCGGCGCGTGGTGGCCAGCGGCGATCCCGCACCGGTTCCTGGCCGTGCTGGTCGTCGCGACGCCCTGCCCGCTGCTGATCGCCATTCCCGTGGCCATCATCGGCTCGGTGTCGCTGGCCGCGCGGCGCGGCATCATCATCAAGGACCCCGCGGTGCTCGAGCACATCGACACCTGCCGCACGGCGATCTTCGACAAGACGGGCACGCTGACCTACGGCAAGCCGAAGCTCACCGAGGTGCTGCCCGCGGTCGGCTTCTCGGGAGACGACGTGCTGCGGCGCCGTGGCGAGCCTCGAACGCTACTCGCGGCATCCGCTGGCCGCGCCCATCGTCAGCGCCGCGCGCGACGGCCGGCCTGACGCTCGCCGGAGGCCGCCGAGGTGAGCGAGCGCCCGGGCGAGGGCCTGCGCGGCGTGATCGACGGGCTCACGGTGTTCGTGACGAGCCGCAAGAATCTCGCTCGCGCAGGGCCTCGATCCGGACGGCGCAGATGCCGCCGCTCGCGGGCGGCCTCGAATGCGTCGCGGTGATCGACGGCCGCTACGCCGGCGCGCTGCGGTTCCGCGACGAGCCGCGCGAGGAAGGCCACTCGTTCATCCATCACCTCGGGCCCCGTCATGGATTCGACCGCGTGATGCTCGTCTCGGGCGATCGCGAGAGCGAGGTGCGCTACCTGGCCGAGAAGGTCGGCATCACGGAAGTCCACGCCAGCCAGAGCCCCGAGCAGAAGCTCGCCCTCGTCCGCGCCGAGACGGCGCGCGCGCGGCACGGTGTTCATGGGCGACGGCATCAACGACGCCCCGGCGCTGACGGCGGCGACGGTCGGGCATCGCGTTCGGGCAGGGCAGCGACGTCACGGCCGAAGCGGCCGGCGCCGTCATCCTCGAGAGCTCGCTCGAGCGCGTGGACGAGCTGCTGCACATCGGCCGCCGGATGCGCGTCATCGCGCTGCAGAGCGCCGTGGGCGGCATGGCGCTCAGCGTGTCGGCATGGTCCTCGCGTCGCTCGGGCTACCTGCCGCCCGTGGCCGGCGCCGTGACGCAGGAGGTGATCGACGTGCTCGCCGTCCTGAACGCGGTGCGGGCGTCGGTCGCGCCCGCGGTGCTGTCGGACTACGAGCAGCACGCGCGGCAGGAGCGGCCGGCCGCGTGAGGCGACCGCGAGAACCGGCGCCGCGGGGTTTTCGTCAGAGTCTTCGATGAGGACATTCAGCACGGTGTGGACATTCAGGCGCCCCCCGAGCGGGTGTGGGCGGTGATGCGGGATGTGACGCGGTGGCACGAGTGGACGCCGACGATCACGAGCGTGACGCTCGTCGGCGGCGGCCCGATGCGCGTGGGTGCGCGGGCGCACGTCCGGCAACCGAAACTGCCGCCGGCATCGTGGACCGTGACGGCGATGGACGAGCCCGCGGGGTTCACCTGGGTGTCGCGCGGGCCCGGCGTGCTGGTCACGGCGCGTCACGCCATCGCGCCGGCGCCCGGCGGCTGCCGGGTGACGCTGTCGCTGCACTTCACCGGCCTCTTCGGCCCCAGCTTCGGGTGGCTGACGCGCGGGATCAATAATCGGTACCTGGGCCTCGAAGCGGCGGGGTTGAAGACCCGCTGCGAATCCACGTCGTGATGTGAGGGAGGGCGCCATGCGCAGGATCCGGACGGTCGCGTTGGCCGGTCTCATCGATGAAGTGGCGCAGACGAAGCGCTGGACGGCGCAACGAAGTGATCGCGAGACGCCTGCGATGAGACGGGTGTGCGGACTGTTGGCCGCCGGCGCGCTGGTGGTGGCGTGCGCGGCCCACAGACCCGCGCGCGAGCTGGTGCCGGCGGTGCCCGATGCCGTCGCGGCAGCTGAGCGCGAGGCCGCGGCCATCAACTCGGCGGTGCCGATCGACGCGTTCGCGCCGGACACGTTCACGGATCGCGGCATCACGCTGCCATATCGGCTCCTCTCGCCGGGCGTTCAGGCGCCCGGCGAGCGGTATCCGCTCGTGCTCGTGCTGCATGGCTCCGGCGCGATCGGCGCCGACAACCGATCCCAGATGGGCGCGCTGGCGCGGTCGTGGGCGCTGCCGGGCCTGCGACAGCAGTTTCCTGCGTTTGTCGTCGTGCCGCAATTCCCCGATCGCAGCGCCGTCTATGCCACCGACGCGCGCGACGCGCTCCCGAGTTCCGAGGGGACGGCCGCGCTCGACGCGGCGCTGGCACTCGTCGCACAGGTGATGGCCGCCAGACCCGTCGATCCGCGGCGTGTCTACGTCGTTGGTTTCTCGATGGGCGCATCGACCGCGTGGCACGCGATGCTTCGCCGCCCAGGGCTCTTCGCGGCCGCCGTCGCGATCGCGGCCATTCCGCCTCCGCGCGCCACGGCGCCCGGCCTCGCGTCCACGCCCATCTTCATGGTGCATGGCAACGCGGACACGGAGAACCCGATCGCCGCCGACCAGGCGATGTTCGCCGCCCTGCTCCGCGCCGGTGCGCGCGCGATCCGGTTCCTCGAGCACGAAGGCCTCGACCATCGTCCCCCGCCAGGATTCGTGTCCGACCCCGAGTGGCGCGCGTGGCTCTTCGCGCAACGATCCCGCGATGGCGTGTGACACAATACCGGCATGCTTTACGTAGGCCACTTCTCCTTCCCCGACATCAGCCTCGGCTCCAAGCGTGAGCCCTGGCACGGCCACTTCACCTGCGTCGCGGAGGCGAAGACGCCGGAGAAGGCCGTCGTCATTTTCGAGCGCCTCATTCGCCAGCTCGCCAAGGACCACGACATGCTGGCCGGCGTGACGGAGATTTACCTCGACTCGTGCGTCGAGCTCGGATGCCGTGCCGCGCGCCGGGGTGCTCACGCAGATCAGCCTCCGGGCCGGCGAGGACGATGGCGGGATCTCGGCGAACCTGCTGGGCACCAAGAGCCGCAGCGCGGCGGCGTATCGCTGGATGTCGACGGCGGACCTCGACAAGCCGGACGCGCAGGCCATCGCGCCGTTCATCACGCTGGGCAAGCGTCCCGCCCGCAAGGCCAGGAAGAAGTAACCCCACACAGGAGCCGCGATGCTGCGTCGTGCGATTGTCCCCGTCGCCCTCGTCTGCGCGATCACCAGCGTCGCGCTCTCGGCACAGAACAACCGCGTCGACACGGTGACGCCGTCGGCGCCGGAGCTGGCCGCCTACGGCCCGCACGCGATCGGCGTGCGGACGATCCAGGTGACCGACCGGAACCGTCCCGACATCCTCAACACCAGGGAGGGCGGTCCCGTGGCGCGGTACGACCGCACCCTCACCCTGGAGGTCTGGTATCCCGCCAGCGGCCAGGCGCGCGGCGGCGACTATCCCGGCGTGATCACGCGCGACCCGTCGATCGTCGTCACGCTGCACGGCCAGGCGGTGCGCGATGCCGCTCCGCTGGTCCCGACCGCGCCGGGCGCCGGCGGATTCCCGCTGGTCATCATCTCCCATGGCTACCCGGGCAATCGCTTATCTGCTCAGCCACATGGCCGAGAACCTGGCGAGCAAGGGCTTCGTCGTGGCGTCGATCGATCACCGCGACAGCACCTACGACGATCAGAAGGCGTTTGGCAGCACGCTCTACAACCGCCCGTTCGATCAGCTCTTCGTCCTGAATGAGGTCGATCGCCTCAGCAAGAAGGGCTCGGGCAGCTTCCTCGCCGGGCTCGTCGACGCCTCGCACACGGGCATCGTCGGCTACTCGATGGGCGGCTACGGTCTCGTC
This sequence comes from uncultured Acidobacteriota bacterium, assembly GCA_963839865.1. Classification (GTDB taxonomy): domain Bacteria; phylum Acidobacteriota; class Vicinamibacteria; order Vicinamibacterales; family UBA2999; genus 12-FULL-67-14b. Next base: position 907,204 of record CAWIWS010000021.1, on the reverse strand, counting down.
AACGTGATCGGCGGCGGCTACAGCACGGCTGCCCAGACGTTCTCGGCCGCGCCGCCCAACAAGCTGCTGGCCGATCGCGGTGCCGCGAACCCGGCGTACCGCAAATCGATGGACCCGCGCATCAAGGCGGCCGTGGCCATCGCGCCGTGGGGCATGCAGGCCGGCTACTGGGACGCGGAAGGACTCGCGGGGATCACGACGCCCGTGCTCTTCGTGGCCGGCAGCGTCGACGAAGTGGCGGGGTACGAGAAGGGCACGCGCGCGATTTACCAGGGCGCCGTGAACGCGGATCGCTACCTGCTCACGTTCGTGAACGCGAACCACAACGCGGCGGCGCCCATTCCCGCCCCGGTGGAGGTCGTCACCGCGACGAACGGCCAGGCTGCGGCCTTCGGTCACTATGCCGATGCCGTGTGGGACACCGCGCGCATGAACAACATCGTCGATCACTTCGCATCGGCGTTCTTCGCGCTGCACGTGAAGGGCGAGCGGGACAAGGCCGCGTATTTCGACGTGGTGCCGAACGGGAAGGACGCGGTCTATTCCGTGGACCGCGACGGCAAGCCCACGCCGACCCACACCTATTGGAAAGGCTTCAAGCGCGGGACGGCCGTGGGGCTCATCCTCGAGCACGCGCCTCCGATAGCGCGTTGACACGGGAGCAGGAGGGGCGGCCGATGACACCGAAACCTACCAGCGCGGCCACTGATGCGGTATGGGCGGGCGAGGAGCGGCTGCTCCTGACCGGCGCGACCACCGTGCCGATCTCGCTCGGCGTGGCCCACGGGTACCCCGACGTAGACGCGTGGCAGGCGGTCGCGCTCGGTGAGGCGCCCGGATACATCTACGCGCGGAACACCAACCCCACCGTCGAAGCGTTCGAGCGGAAGATCCAGGCGCTCGAGCAGGCCGAGGACGCCACGAGCTTCTCGACCGGCATGGCCGCCATCAGCAACACCTTGTTCGCGCTGCTCAAGCCCGGCGATCGCGTGGTGAGCGCCAGGGACACCTACGGCGGGACCAACCAGATCTTCCTCAACACGCTGCCGCGCTGGGGGATCGACGTCGTGCTGTGCGACACGACGGACGCCGAGGCGATCGAGGCCGAGGTCGCCAAAGGCTGCGCGCTGCTGTACCTGGAGACGCCTACCAACCCCACCCTCAAGGTCCAGCCGATCGCGCGGCTGGCGGCGGCGGCGCACCGGGTGGCGGCGCTGGCGGTCGTCGACAACACCGTCGCCACGCCCATCAACCAGAACCCGCTGGCGCTCGGCGCCGACCTGGTGATCCACAGCGCGACCAAGTTCCTGGGCGGACACGCCGACGCCATGGGCGGGGCGCTGTGCGGACGCGCCGACCTCGTGCGGGCCGTGTTTCACCATCGCGAGATCACGGGGGCGAGCCTCGATCCGATGAGCGCCTACCTGCTGCTTCGGGGGATGAAGACGCTGCACCTGCGCATCGAACGGCAGAACGCGAGCGCGCTGACGGTGGCGCGTTGGCTCGAGCGTCATCCGCGGGTCGCCCAGGTGAACTACCCCGGCCTCGAGTCGCACCCGCAACATGCGATGGCGGCGGGACAGATGCGCGGCTTCGGCGGCATGCTGAGTTTTGCGTTGAAGGGCGGCTTCGACGAAGTGAGGCGGGTGCTTCCCAGGTTCCGCCTGCTGCACCGCGCGGCCAACCTCGGCGGGGTCGAGACCGTCGGCGGGCCGCCCGCGACCACCAGCCACGTCGAATGCACGGCGGCGGAGCGCGCGGCGATGGGCATCCCGGAGGGGCTGATCCGCTATTCGGTCGGGATCGAGGCGGTCGAGGATCTCCTCGCGGATCTGGCGCAGGGGCTGGAGCAAGCGGAGTAATGAGGAGAGGCGCTCCGTCGAACAAACGGCGAAGGCCCTGTCGCCTGTGTAACGTTCGAGCGTATACTTGCTAGCTGAGTGGGCACTGGGCCAACCGAACTGACACTCGACCTCGCGCCTCAGCGACGGTTTGAGACCATCGACGTCAACACCCGCATCGCCGCGGAGGCGGACGATCTCCTCCGGCGTTACCGGCGTGCCCTGTACTGCTCCTTCCATACGACGGCCGGGTACCTCGACCAGAGCCTGCTGGTCCGCCTGCACAACCGTCACGATCTCCTGTCGCTGTTCTTTCGCGGCTTCCACACGCTGTTCCCGCAGGGCGCGGAATACCGGCACGACAAGATGGAACTGCGGACGGAGCTCACCGACGCCCAGAAGAAGGTCGAGCCGCGCAACGCCGACTCGCACCTGACCTTCATCGGCGCGGGCCTCCGCAACTGCGTCACTTACCGCACCCGTCCTGGCGCGCCCGTCTACTTCATCGAGCTCGACGGGATGACGGACGTGATCAAGCGGCAACGCAAGACCACCATCGTGGCGTACAACCACGAGCGGGTCGTCGAGCGCATCTCGGTGCCGGTGCCGGTGTCGAAGCACCCGATCGACTCGGTCAACCTGGCGGACCCGCGGCTGGGCCTGATCGATCGCGTGAACGACCTCGTCCAGCGGTCGGGCGTCGAGCGCGGGCGCGTGGACCTGGTGATTGCGCCGGCCGAGCGCAACGTGGGCATCACGGTGAACGAGTACGAGACGCTCCTGATGCAGCACGATCTCGTCGAGGTGCTGAAGAACCCGCTGCGGTTTGCCGCGATCAAGGGCCGCAACATGGTGGCCGATCCCCTGTCCATCCCGGGGAAGACGCTGAGCTACGTGAGCTACGACGTGGTCCAGGTGCTCAACTCGATCATGGAAGGGTTGCGCCTGGATCAGTCGTCGTTCGAGCGCCTCATCGCGAAGGTGATGTCGGTGCCCGCGCGCCGCTTCCTGCGCTCGCGCCGCGTGAGCTTCCTGGCCGGCGGCCAGGGCGATTCGCAGGCGACGCAGATGCTGCGCGGCACCTACCAGAGCCCGATCCTGGTGCAGTGGCAGCCGCCCGCGGAGCAGCAGGAACGCTTCGTCGACGTCGTCCTCGTCGAGTTGTCGTAACGGTCCTTCACCTTACGGCTTACGGCTTACTTACGGACGGCCTACGGCCGGAAGAGCCGGTTCAACTTCACCACGAATCGCCCGGTTGCGCAAGCGGTCTGCCGTCGGCAGCGCCTCGGTGTTGTAATCGTCCGTGTAGACGACGAACAGCTCGCTGCCGGGACGGTACTCCCACCGGAAGCGGATGTTGCTGCCCACCGACGTGTTCGGTCGAGTTGTACTGGACGATGCCGCTCACGTACATGCGCGGCGTCACCGTGTAGGTGGCGCGCGTGCGCACGACCGTGGCGGTGAACGCGCCCTCGACGAGATCCACCCAGTTCGACCTGCAGGCTCGGCTCGAGCGAGAGCTGCGGCGTGACCTCCAGGCGCGCGGAGTTGAGCGCGATCGACTGGCCGGTCGCCGTCGTAGAACGGCGCCGGTCTCGTAGACGATGGCGCCGGACTACTTGCGCTGCTGCCCGCCGGTGTACGAGAGCTGCAGCGTGTGGAAATTGTAGGTCGCCCACCGGGATGCGGATGCCCGGGGCGATGGCGAACGGCCGGACCAGCCGCTCGAAGTTGTCGGTGTAGGTGACGCCGGCGACGTCGCTGTTGCGTGAACTCGGTCTGGAACTGGCCGACCTGCTCGCGCGTGTCGAGGCGGTTCGTCGTTGTTGGTCGTGTAGTTGAGGCTGGCCTGCGTCGGTGAACTTTCGGACGTGCGGCACGCCCTTCGGCCGCGGGCTGTAGCGCACGCAGGCCGAAGTTGCGGCGGAAGTCGGTACGGCGCAGGAACCCGATCTCCGGAAGGAAGTTCGGCTGCACTTCGAGCCGCTCGGCCTGCAGGCCGTACTTGTCGGCGTTGTAGTCGGCGAACGCCGCGGTAGCTCAGGTCGTCGCCGCTCTTGCCGTCGCTCTGCGTGCCGCGCCAGGTAGCCGTCGAAGTGCAGGTTCTGGTAGAAGGAGAACGTCGCGTCCACGCCGTAGCCGTCGTTGGAGCCCGTCCTGCCCGGCGTCGAGGTGCGGTGCGTGAACATGCCGCCCACGCTGCTGCGCCGCAGGATGTCGCGCTTGGCGCGGAGCACGGTGAAGTTGGTCGAGTCGGCCCTGGCGATCTCGTCCTCGCCGGTCTGCACGTTCAGCACGCCGAGCGTGAAGCCCGCCGGCCTTGCCGGTGACGCGTCCGCCCGCGCGCAGCGGCACTTCGCGCGAGCCGTCGAGGCCGATGCGGCGGCTGAAGAACAGGTACGGCGTGTCGCCGCTGCCGGCGGCGAGCCCGGCGCTTGCGCGGCCCGCGAACGCGAAGATGCCCGCGCCCTCGAGGAAGAAGTCGCGCTTCTCCGGGAAGAACAGGTTGAAGCGCGTCAGGTTCACCTGCTGCTCGTCCACTTCGACCTGCGCGAAGTCGGTGTTCACGGTGAGGTCGGCGGTGAGGCTCTGGGTGATGCCGTACCTTGACGTCGCCGCCGACGCGGCCGCTGAGGTCGCTGCGCGAGCGGCGGCGTCACCGTGTTGTCGGTCGTCACGCTGCCGAGCACGTAGGGCTTCATCTCGACGTTGCGGCCGGCTCGTCGGCGCCTGCAGGCCGGTGAGCGTGCCCGCCGACGACACCTTGAGCATGCCGCGGAACGTCGTGAGGGCGCGCGGCACCTGCGCGAGGTACGACCACTCGTTCTTCCAGCGGACGACGCGCCGCAGGTTGATGCCCCAGGTCTGGTCGCTGCCCGGGCGGTAGCGCAGCGACTTGAACGGGATGGCCATCTCGATCGTCCAGCCGCCGTCGAAGTCGCGCGGTCTTCACGTCCCACACGGTGTTCCAGTCCGCGTTGGGCGGGCCCTCGTCGGTGATCTGGCTGTCGGCCATGCCGCCGATGGCGTTCGCGTAGAACAGGAACCCGTTGCGCCGGTCGTGGAAGGTGTCGAACAGCACCGCGAAGGTGTCGTTCTGCCGCAGCTGGTTGGTGTCGCGCCGCATCTCGTTGGCGACGCGCCGCTCGGGATGCGTCTCCCAGCAGCGCGCCGACACGTAGATGTTGTTCTCGTCGAAGAAGATCCACGCCTCGGTCTTCTCGGTGGCCGGCTTGAACTCGTCCGGCTCCTGCTGCACGAAGCCGGTGATGGCCGGCGTCGCGGCGTAGACGGCCTCGTCCAGCTTGCCGTCGATGTGGATCGGGGTGGAGACGCGGTGCGCGGCGACCGTGGGCGGCGGCTGCCCCTGGGCCGAGGCCAGGGCAGCGGTCACGCAGCCACAGGAACGCGGCGCCTGTGGCGCGCGACACGAGGGACATGGGGCGGCATCGTAGCCGAGTCACTTGCAAAACGCAAGTGACTGGATTCCGGCGGCCCCGGCCTGCTAGACTGCCCCGCACGATGACAGGCGCGCGACGCTCCCGGTGCCCGGTCTCCTGCACGCTCGACCTGCTCGGCGACCGCTGGTCGCTCCTCGTCGTCCGCGACCTGATCCGCGGCAAGCGGCGCTACGCCGAGTTCCTCGAGTCGCGCGAGGGCATCCCCACCAACATCCTCGCCGACCGCCTCAAGCGCCTCCGCGCCAAGGGCATCGTCCGGGCGCGTCGCTACAGCGACAAGCCCCCGCGGGTGGAATACCTGTTGACCGAAAAAGGAGAGGACCTGCGCCCGATCGTGCGGGCCCTGGCCGAGTGGGGCGTTCGCCACGCGGGCGGCCGCATGCCGCCGCCGGTCGACCCTACCGCTGCCCCGCGATGACGGCGAAGCTGTCGCGCCGCCAGGCGATGTCGACGGCGAAGCCAGCCGCGCGCATCATCGCGATCTCGTCTTCCAACGTGAAGTAGATGTCTTCTTTCGCCCACGCGCGAAGGAATCCCTCGGCCTTCGCGGGGCTGTAGTACTGCCGCAGGTGCGCGATCCAGTTCGCGCGATGGGCCGACTGCAATGCCGGGCTCGACGCGAGGCAGTTGTCGCCGCTCACCAGGATGCCGCCGCGCGTGAGGGCGGAGAACGCGCGCGCGTACATCGCGGACTTCCGCCGCTTCGTGCGGATGTGATGCAGCGCGTAGGACGCCGTGATCACGTCGCAGGGCGGCAGCACGGCGTGCTCGAAGTTCGCGCAAACGGTGGTCAGCCGGCCGCGCAGCCGCCTCGTAGCCAGCGCCAACATCCCGTCGTCTTCATCGATTCCCGTCACGCGCGCGCGGGGACGCACCTTCAGCACCCGCGCGGCAAGGGCACCCGAGCCCGTGCCCAGGTCGATGACGACCGGCGCGCGCGGCGCCAGGGCATCCACCGCGGCCGCCGCCGCGTCGACGAGGTCGTCGTAGTGCGGAATCAGCGTCCGGATGCTCGCGTCGTAGTCGGCCAGGTTGATGCCCAGGTGTGCGGCGGCGCCCATGACGCGGGAATTATACTTGCCGGATGATCAGTGGCTGTCGGCCGGCGCGTTTCTTCGCCCTTGCGCGGATCTCGACCTGTGTCATCACGCTCTGCGGGACCACGGGATCACCTGCGCTGGCGGCGCGCCAGGAGCCGCGCGCCGCGGCGCAAGAGGTCTTTGCGGTGTCCGGCGAGGTCGATGACATCGACCGCGCGGGCCGGACGATCACCATCCGATCCGCGGGCGTCATCCAGTCGCCCATCTACGCGGGGCCCGACCTGCCGATCTTCGATCAGCTGAGCCGGGGCGACGTCGTGACGATTCGCTACTACGACGCCTACATCGTCGACCTGACGCCCGGCGCCCGGATGGGTCCCATCGAAAACACGACCGCCCAGGCGCAGAAGGATCTCGACCGGCCCGACGCCGGCGTGATGCAGCAGACGAAACTCATCGTGACGATCGACACGGTCGATGAGGCCAGCGGCACGGTGACCTATCACGGGTTCGACAACCGGCGGGTGCTCCGGCAGGTGCAACGCCCCCAGCTGATCGCCGGATTGAAGGCGGGCGACGTCGTGACGATCACCTATACCCGTGCCCGCGCCGCAGCCATCGAAAAGCGCTAGGACGCGAGCGCGCGGTGCCGGTCGATCCAGTAGCCCCACGCCACCACCAGCCACAACGCCTGGGCGGACCACGCCACGGCCACGACGCTCGGCGGGGGAGGGCTCAGCAAGTTCGCCGCGTGGACGATCGCGAAGAACCCCACGAGCGACCAGAGCGCGACGGCGCCGGTGCGGTCGCGCGCCTTCGTCGCCCGCGCGTACAGCCACACGCCCGCGGCGAACATCAGCGTTTCGAGCGGAATCTCCACAGCTGGCACGTTCCAGAGGCCGAGTCCCATCTTCGCCGAAACGCCCGGCGCGAGGGGCATGTCGGGCCGGTGCGTGAGGACGTCGAGGACGAAGTGGCTGAAGACGAGCCCGCCCACGACCGACGCGGCCGCCACGGGTGACGAGCGCCTCGTCACGCGATATGCGGCGGCGAACAGCACGGACCAGAGCGCGAGCATCAGCAGGCTGTGCGAGTAGGGATAGCTCTCGAAGCTGAGCGGTGTGAGCACCGTGTTGCCAGGGTCGATCCGCACCACCTCGACGCCGAGCATCACGAGCGTGGGCCACAGCAGATCCGCAAACTGGCAGGCCAGGAACAGCGTGCCGAGCGATACCGCGGGCGCCACTCGCTTGGCTCCGAAACCGAGGGCGTAGTGTCCGATGAACATCGCGGGGAGTATGCTAACGCGATCCCGGCCATGTCCATCAACGAACCCGCTCGCCTCGACGCCCTGAGGCGATATCGCATCCTCGATACCGAGCCCGAACAGGCTTTCGACGACCTGACGCTGCTCGCCTCGCAGATCTGCGGCACGCCCATCGCGCTCATCAGCCTGCTGGACGACGACCGGCAGTGGTTCAAGTCGAAGGTGGGCCTGTCGGTGGCCCAGACCTCCCGGAAGATCGCGTTCTGCGCGCACGCCATTGCGGGCCCTGACATCATGGTGGTGCCCAACGCCCTCGCCGACGACCGCTTCCGCGACAACCCGCTCGTCACCGGCGAATCGCACCTGCGCTTCTACGCGGGGGCGCCGCTGGTCACCCCCGAGGGCCATGCGCTGGGCACGCTCTGCGTGCTCGATCACGTCGTTCGGGCGCTCACCGAGCCGCAACTGAAGGCGCTCGACGCCCTCCGCCGCCAGGTGCAAGCCCAGCTCGAGTTGCGGCGCAACCTCAACGACCTGAAGGCCGCGTTGCTCGAGCGCGACCGGGCCGAGGCCGACCAGGCCGCGCTCGTTCACGAACTGCGCGAGTCGCTCGACCACGTCACCAAGCTGAGCGGCCTGATGCCCTTCTGCACGACGTGCGAGCTGAACATGGTGATTCCCGCCGACCCGCTCGCGATCCCGCGCGTCAGCGAAGGCGTGCAGCAGCTGCTCAAGACGAAGGGCTGGCCCGAAGAGGAGCTGGCGAAAGTGGAGCTGGCCCTGCAGGAAGCGTTGGCCAACGCCGTGCGGCATGGCTGCAAGGGCGACGCCACGAAGCACGTGCAGTGCGTGCTGACCTGCGCCGCCGACGGCGAGATCGTCATCGTCGTCCGCGACCCGGGTACCGGGTTCGATCCCGCCGTCGTGCCGCACCCGCTGGAGGGCGAGAACGTCTTCAAGTCCAGCGGCCGCGGCGTCTTCCTGATCAATCAGCTGATGGACGAAGTCGCGTTCCGCGATGGCGGCCGCGAGGTGCTGATGCGAAAGGCCGGAGGCAAGGCATCGCCGAAGGCGTAACGCGCGCCGGTCCTACGAGACCGTCGTGCCGAAGAGCGCGCCGACTCCGTACGTCAGGGCCATGGCGAGCGCGCCCCAGAACGTGACGCGCAGCGCGCCGACGAACGCCGGTGCGCCGCCGGCCTTCGCCGCGATGAACCCGAGCGCGGCCAGGAACGCCAGCGAGGTGCCGGTCACGCTCAGCGCGAGAATCGACCCCGGCGCGAGGATGACGACGAGCAGCGGCATGATCGCGCCGACGGCAAACGACGCGGCGGAGGCCAGCGCGGCCTGGACCGGCCGCGCGCGCTGCATGTCCGAGATGCCGAGTTCGTCCCGCGCGTGCGCGCCGATCGCATCGTGCGCCATCAGTTGATCGGCCACCTGCCTGGCGAGGTCTGGTTCCAGGCCGCGCGACACGTAGATGGCGGCGAGCTCGGCCCGCTCCGAGGGGTCCTCGGTGGCGAGCTCGTGACGCTCGCGCGCGAGGTCGGCTTCCTCGGTGTCCGCCTGCGAGCTGACCGACACGTACTCGCCCGCGGCCATCGACATCGCGCCGGCCATGATGCCCGCGATGCCCGCGACCATGATCTCGGCGTGGCCCGTACCGGCCGCCGCCACCCCGACGATCAGGCTCGCCGTCGAGACGATGCCGTCGTTGGCGCCGAGCACGGCGGCGCGGAGCCACCCGATGCGCTCGGACTTGTGCCGTTCAAGGTGACGCATGGCAAATCTCCCTCCTGCCAGTCTATCGCCGCGCGCGGAGACGTGCCCACCACGTGAACACGCCGCTCACGGCCATCACCACGGTGAGCGCCGACGCGAGCGACATCAGGATCTTGCTGGGCAAGCCGAACACGTCGCCGGTGTGGATGGCCCGATTGAGGGTCATCGCGCGCGTCCCGGCCGGGGCCGTCCGCGAGCTCTCGGCGAACACCACTTCGCCGGTGTATTGATCGACCTCCACGCGGCTGCGGCCTCCCGGCGTCAGGTCCTCTGGAAAACGCAGCCGGACGCTGTAGACGCCCTCCGGCCGCGGAATGGCGATCTGGAACGGCGTCGCGCCCGGGATGGCTGCGGCCGCGATGCTCATCGCGCGATCCGGGCCGATCGGTCCGGACGCCGACGGCGTGACGACGTGCGCTGCCCGCGCGGCCGGCGCCGACCCGGTGACGCTATAAATCGCCGGCTCCATGACGTCGTCAAAGCCGATGACCGCTCCCGTCAGGCCGACCAGCAGCAGGAACGCGAACACCGCGATGCCCGTCGAGGCGTGGACGTCGAGCCAGAAGCGTCGCGGCGAAGCGCCGCGCGCGATGCTGAACCGCTTCAGCGGCCACCACAGGTAGAGGCCCGTGGCGAGCAGGAACAGCATCGCCACGTCCATCCAGGCGACGGTCGCCTTGCCGGCGTCGGGGTGCGACATCCAGAGGAGGCGCAGGTGAAGCTGGTGCGTCCTCGCGATCGCGTCCGGGGTAGTGCCGCCGACACCGATGATCGCCCCCGTGTACTGGTTCACATACAGCGGCTTGCCCGGCAGCGAGACGCGATAGGCGAGGTCCGGCGATGCGGACACCGTGTAGCTGCCGATCTGTTCTCCGGGATATCGCCGCGCGACCGCGGCGCCGATCTCCTCGAGCGTGAGCGTCCGCGGGCCCGGCTCCACGTGCCAGAGGTCACGGTGCAGGAGGTGATCGAGTTCCGGCTCGAACGTCATGATGCTGCCGGTGACGCCGAGGGTGACGACGAAGAGCGCGGCGACGAGGGCGACCGAGAGGTGCAGGACGCGCAGCCGGTTTCGCATTTGCGGCGCATGCTAGCACGCGGGTCACGGCGAGCGCGTGGCGTCCGCCAGCCCCTCGGCCCTCAGCCAAAGCGACGAGCGCTCGACATTGGCGCCGAAGGGTCGAATTGGGCAAAAAAAACGCCGGCCTGTGGAGACCAGGCCGGCGCGGCAGGAGACGGAAACGACGTACGACGAGGAACTACTTCAGCGCCGGGTCGATGCCCTTGGCGCCGAAGCGGTAGCTGTAGGACGCCAGGATGATGTACTTCGGGAACGTCGCGTCGCCGGGAATCCCGGTATACGGGTTCGGAAAGCGATTGCGGTAGTACCCGATCGGCACCTCGATCGACACGACGTTCGCGCCCGTGGCGAAGCTGATGCCGGGCTCGATGAACATCTCGACACCGGGGCGGCGGAAGCCATGGCTCTCGCCGAAGACGTCGTATCGTGGCAGGCCTTCCGCGCGCCAGGCCAGCGAGGCGGCGATTCCCGTCTTGCCGATGGGCGCCGCGGCGCCGAGTCGTACCAGGTATTGATCCGGCACGGAGTTGTACGCGGTCGGCGAGTTCAGGTTCGGCGCCGGGGAGATATTCACGGCGACCGACGTCGTGCCGTTCTGGTCCCGCGGATTGGCCAGGTAGCTCGCCGCGCCAAAGAGCTGCGCATGCGGGATCCGCTTGAACCCCTGGACGTCCAGCATCATGCCCCAGCCACCATCACCGGGCTGGACCGACTGGTCGACGTACCGCAACTGGGTGTTGTTACCGGTGATGTCGGGATAGGTGTCCTGTTCCTGATGGTTGCCTGTCGGGAACTTCATCCCCACGCCGACGGCGATGTTGCCGGAGCGGTACTTGCCCGTCGGCAGCAGCCAGTAGCGCGCGCTCGCCGAGATGTCGCCGAGCCCGCGGCCGTGCTGGTTGGCCCGCGCGTCGGGCCCGCCGGTCAACGGACTTGGAATACCCCAGGACGAGGCGAGGAACGGGATACCGACGTTGACCGAAAAACGCTCGGTGAACGTGTGGCCGATGCTCAGGTCGAACATGTGCTGCAGGTTGACGACGTAGGTGCCCTGCGTCTGGCGCTGCACCTGCTCGACGGTCCCGTTGTAGTGGTCCGACGAGCGAAGGTTACGCGTCGAGAGGCTGAGGTACGTCTCACCAGGCTGCGAATACGGATTTGACGAGCCAAACACGGGCCCGTTCTGTCTGATGAGGACTCAACCCTGTGCCCACGCGTTGGGCGTGGGCATGAACCAGGTGACGAGCGCAGTGAGGGCAAGCAAACGCAGAATCTTCAACGGGGACTCCTTTTGAGGGTGCGGTGCATGATGCCCCTGAAGAAGGGAACCGGTAAATAGTGCGAAGTAATTACCGGCTTGCCCGCTGAGGTCTGGAAGGACGCCGTCTCGTTGCTCACCAGGTTGCGAAGGGGGCCTGGTTAGAAGCCGCTGCGCGGCCGGGGGGCCTGACCCTCGAGGCAGTCGTACGCGCGCCCGGTGGCCAGGTTCTTGAACTCGTCCGTTCGCCCGTTCGGCCACGCCACCACCGCGCGCTCGATGCGGTCGCGCGTGCCCACGCCGAACGTCAGGGCCAGCTCCGACTGGGACAAGTAACTCGACCCGCTCTTCACCACCCGTGACTGCGATCCGCCGTCGTGGAAGATGCGGACGGTGGCGCCGATTGCGTCGCGATTCGACACGGTGCCCGTCAGGTGGAAGCGGATGGCCTTGTGACCGGCGATCTGATCGTTGCGATAGAGGCGTGCCGGTCCGTTGTTGGCGGTCATCAGGATGTCGACGTCGCCGTCCCGATCGAAGTCGCCGCAGGCCAGACCCCGCCCGACCTTGGGCTGCGCGAAGTCCGCGCCGGCCGCGGCCGCCTGATCGCGAAGCAGTCCCTGTCCCTGGTTGATGAACAAGTGCGGCGGTTGCGCGTAGCCGACGCGACCCTGGATGCCGCGGATGGTCTCATCGATATGCCCGTTGGCGACGATGAGATCCAGGAAGCCGTCGAGGTCCACGTCGGCCAGCACGCATCCGAAGCCGAGCGTCCCGCGTGACGGCTGGCCTACTCCGGCGCGCACCGCGACGTCTTCGAACACGCCCGGCCGCGACTCGCGATACAGGCCGATCATCTCGTTTTCGAAATTGGTGACCGCCAGGCTCTGGCGCCCCGAGTTGTCGAAGTCGCCGGTGTCCACGCCCATGCCCGCGCGCGCCTTGCCGTCCAGGTTGAACGCCACGCCCGCGTCGAGCGCGACGTCCTTGAACGTGCCGTTCCGCAGGTTCCTGTACAGCTTGTTCGGCTGCGTGTCGTTGGCCACGAACAAGTCGGGCCAGCCGTCCTGGTCGAAGTCGAACATGGCGACGCCGAGCGACTTGGAACTCGTGTCGAACATGCCGCTCGTGGCGGTCACGTCCTCGAAGGTCCCGTCGCCGCGGTTGTGGAAGAGCCAGCACGTGTCGCCGCGATACGCCTCCGGCGTGCAGTAGGATTTCTGCCGGCCGTCCACGCTGCAGAACACGTCGTGTTCCGCCGACCACTTCACGTAGTTGCAGACGAACAAATCGAGCCGGCCGTCCCGGTCGTAGTCGAACCACAGCGCGGAGGTGCTGAAACCGGTTCGACCCGCGAGGCCCGCGGCTTTGGTCGCGTCCACGAACGTGCCCTTGCCGGTGTTGCGGAACAGGCGGTTCTGCCCGACGCACGTGACCAGGACGTCCGGAAAGCCGTCGTTGTTGAAGTCGCCGACCGCCACGCCCATCCCATAGAGCTCGACGTCGAGGCCGGCGGCGCGCGTGACGTCGGTGAACGTGCCGTTGCGGTTGTTGCGGTACAGCCGCAGCGTCGACTGTTGTCGCTTGCGGCCCGGCCAGTCGCAGCCGTTGACCAGCAGAATGTCCTGCCATCCGTCGACGTCGTAATCGAGGAACGCGCAGCCGGACCCGAGCGTCTCCGGCAGCAGCTTGCCGCCGTAGGCGCCGTTGTTGTGCTGGAAGGCGAGGCCCGCGGCCGCCGTGACGTCGACAAGGTGGAAGCCCGGTGGGCGCGGGGCCTGCGCGCCGGCGGGCGCGGCGATCCACGACAGCGCCCCGGCGCCGCCCGCGCGCGCGACCGCCTCGAGGAACGCCCGCCGGTTCATGGGATCGTGACCAACCCGTGCTGGATGGCGTAGACGACGAGCTCGGCCGTCTTGTGAATGCCGAGGGCGTTCATGATGTTGGCGCGATGCACGGCCACCGTGTTCACGCTCAGCTTCAGCGTCGCCGCGATCTCGCGGCTCGAGTGGCCTTCGCAGATCAACTGGAGCACCTCGAGCTCGCGGGGCGACAGCCCGCCGCTGCCTTCACCCTTGAGCGGCTCCTGCGCGGCCACGCTTGGATCGAGGACCTGCTCGCCGGCCGCCACCCGGTGGATTGCGGCTGCGAGGTCCAGGTCCAGGGCGTTCTTGAGCACGTAGCCGCGCGCGCCGGCGTCGAGCGCCTGCCGGACGAGCGTCGCTTCGGCGTGCATGCTGAGCATCAGCACGGCGATGCCGGGGTTGGCCGCGAGGATCTGTCGCGTGGCGACGAGCCCGCTTGTATGGGGCATCGCGCAGTCCATGACGACGACCTGGGGCGCGAGCGTCGCGGCGAGGCGGACCGCGTCCTCGCCGTCACTGGCCTCGCCGACAACCGAGATCGACGGGTCGTCCTCGAGCATGCGCCGGAATCCACGACGGACCAGGGCGTGGTCGTCGGCGAGCAGGACGGTGATCATATGAGTGTCGGCACCCTGAGCCGCACGAGCGTGCCGCCATCCGGCGGCCGCAGGAAGTCGATCGTGCCGCCCACGAGCTCGGCGCGCTCGCGCATCGTCACGATGCCGAGCCCGCGCCGTTCGGTGGAGACGTCGAGACCGCGCCCGTGGTCTTCGACCTCCAATTCAAGCACACCTGCGGCCGTTCGCAAGCGGACCCGCGCGTCGGCTGCGCCGGAATGCTTGGCGACGTTGCTGAGGGCCTCCTGCAGCACGCGGTACACGTGCACGGCGACGGCGTTGTCCACCACACTGGCCGATCCCGTCCGCTCGTAGGTGATGCGGACGCCCAGCTGGCGCTCGGCGACCGGCACGTACCAGTCCACGGTGTCGTCGAGTCCCGCGTCCTCGAGGATCGACGGGTGCAGCGTTTGCGACAGCCCGCGGACGCTGTCGAGCGCGGTCTGCGCGACGACGCTGACCTCGCGCAACTGCGCCTTCTGCGGCGACCCCTCCGGAAGGTCCTTGGCGGCGCGGCCCAGCATCAGTCCCATGGCCGTGAGGACCTGGCCGAATTCGTCGTGGAGCTCGCGGGAGATTTCTCGGAGCGTCGACTCCTTCGTTTCGATCAGCTGTTGCGCCAGCTCGTGCCGCCGCTCGGAGAGCTCGCCCAGGTCGCCGAACAGCCGGCGATTCGCGCGAATCACGTAGTAGCTCGTGAGCAGGATGGCGGCGAGCGTGGCCCCCACGAAAAGGAAAGCCTGCCGCTGGATTTGGGTGTAGATGCCCTGCATCTGGGCGGCGGTCTGTTCTTCGTTCTCGTTGTTCTCGACCAGGAGGCGCGCCACGGTCGAACTGAGCGCCGCGTGCCGGGCCTGCAGCGAGAGGCGCACCTGCGACCGCGCCTCGTCTTCCCGGCCCTCCCGCGCAGTGGCGAACGTCCGGTCGACCGCGTCCCAGAACTGCGCCACGGAGCCGGCGAGGTACTGGCGCTGCTCGGGAGTCCGGCGCGCCCCGGCCAGCTGCTCCTCGCGGCGGAGCGCGTCGTCGAGGTCCTGGCGGGTCCGCTCGAACTGCGCGGTCCACGCCGTCAGCGGGTATTCGGTCGTGTCGATCATGTCGCGCATGGCGAGCGCGATCGTGTAGAGGTTGTTCTGGATGCGCAGGAGCTGGAGGGAGTCCTTCCGGTTGCGATCGGCGAGGTCGGTCTGCAGCGCTCGCAGGCCCTCCATTTGTCTCGTGATGTACCACCCGTCGGCGACGACGGCGAAGAGGGTGACGAGGACGCCCGCGAGGAGTCCGATGGTCGGCGTTCTTGCGTAGGGGCGCCGAGGCATAGGCATGGGAGGCTCGCGCATCTATACTAGTGTGCCAATGGAACTACGTCCACGCGTTGTCGTCACGGGGATTGGTGTCGTGACGTCGGTGGGAATCGGCGTCGAGGCATTCTGGAAGGCCATTCTCGCCGGCACGAGCGGCATCGGCCTTGTCGAGTCGTTCGACACGGCCCGCTATTCCGCCCGGCTCGGCGGAGAGGTCAAGGGGTTCGATCCGCGCCCCTTCATGAAGCGCCTGCCGGAGGGCAGCGTGGCGAGGGCGTCGCAGTTGGCGATCGCCGCCGCGCGCCTCGCCCTGCGTGACGCCGCGCTCGACCCGGCCACGATCGACCCCTGGACGGCCGGCGTCTCGCTCGGGACGACCTCCGGCGAGCCGTCCATGATCGAGCGTTTCAACGATCAGGAGATGGCGGGGACTCGAGAGGGGATCGGGCCCGAGTTCATCGAACAGTATCCGAGCCACGTGATCGCGGCGCACGTGGCATCGGAACTCGGGTTCGCCGGGCCGAACGTCGTGATTCCCACGGCATGCTCGGCGGGCAACTACGCGCTGGCGCACGCCTCGCACAGCATCCGGCACGGCGAGGCCGAGGTGATGCTCGCCGGGGGTTCCGACGCGTTCTCCCGAATCACCTACACCGGCTTTGCGAGGCTCGGCGCCATTGCGCCGGAGCGGTGCCAGCCCTTCGACAAGAACCGCAAGGGCATGGTGCCCGGCGAGGGCGCGGCCGTGCTGGTACTCGAGCGCCGCGACCGCGCGTTGGCGCGTGGCGCCACGATTTACGCGGAGGTCATGGGGTACGGCCTGACGTGCGACGCCAACCACATGACGGCGCCCCAGGGCGACGGCGCCGCCCGCGCGATGCAGCAGGCGATGGCCGATGCCGGCGTGCGTCCCGAGGAAATTGGGTACATCAGCGCGCACGGCACGGGCACGGCGATCAACGACCGCGTGGAGACCGCCGCGGTCAAGCAGGCGTTCGGCGCCGCGGCCTACGCGGTGCCCATGAGTTCCATCAAGTCCATGCTCGGCCACACGATGGGCGCCGCATCGGCGATCGAGTCCGCGGCGTGCGTGCTCGCCGTGCGGGACGACCGCATCCCGCCGACGATGAACTACGAGACGGCGGACCCCGAGTGCGACCTCGACTACGTCCCGAACGTGGCACGCTCGGTCCCCGTGGAGTACGCGATGAACAATGCTTACGCGTTCGGCGGCAACAACGCGTCGGTGATCTTCCGAAAGCACCGGGCATGACCGGCCCTCGCCGCCAGGTCGTCGTCACGGGCATGGGCGCCATCTGCGCGCTCGGCGATAGCCCGCACGCCATCTTCGAGGCCCTCTGCGAAGGGCAGCGGCCGTTTGCGCCGCCCACGATCTTCCCGGCGGACGTCGCGCCCGGGTACGCGGTGGCCGAAGTCCGGGACTTCTCGCCCCAGAAATACTTCACGTCCGGTAACCTCCGGCCGCTCGACCGCACGGGGCGCCTGGCGCTCGTCGGCGTGGACCTCGCGCTCGTCGACAGCGGCTGGACCGCGGAGCTCCGCGCCTCGCAGGCCGTGGGACTCATCCTTGGCACGATGTTCTGCAGCGCCCGGACGATCGGCGAGTTCGACCGGCGCGCGCAGCAGGCCGGGCCCGAGTACGCCAGCCCGCTCGATTTTTCCAACACGGTGCTGAACGCGGCGGCGGGGCAGGTCGCGATCTGGGAAAAGCTCCGCGGCGTCAACACCACCATCGCCACGGGCGCCACCTCCGGGCTCCACGCCATTGGCTATGCGCTCCAGCTGATTCGCAGCGGCCGCGCCGATGCGCTCGTCGCCGGCGGGGTCGAAGAGGTCTGCTACGAGTCGTTCTACGGGTCCTACCGCGCCGGCCGGCTTGCGCCGCCCGTCGGGGGCGTGCCCGGGACGGTGGCGCCGTTCGACGCCGAGCGCTCCGGTACCGCGATGGGTGAGGGCGCCGCCCTCCTCGTCCTCGAAGCCGAAGAGACCGCCCGCGCAAGAGGCGCGCGGATTCTCGCGCGCGTCACGGGCTTCGGCAACACGTTCGATCCCGACACGCGTGAGGTGCGGCCGCGCCGCAACGCGCTGGCCGGCGCCATCGCGCGCGCGCTGGCCGACGGCGGCCTCGCACCAGCCGCGATCGGACTGGCCGTCTCGTCGGCCAGCGGGAGCCGTGTCCTCGATGCCCGGGAGGACGCCGGCCTCGGCGAGGCGCTGGGCAACGCCGTGCCGGTGACCGCGATCAAGTCGATGACCGGCGAAGCGCTCGGGGCGTCGGGCGCCCTCCAGGCGGTCACCGCCATCGAAGCCCTGCGGACCGGCCGCCTGCCCGGCATCGCCGGCCTCACGCGCGTGGATCCCGACGTGGTCTCCGCCGTGTCCGGGGCAACCCGGTCCGTGCGCGCCCGCCACGCGCTCGTCACGTCCATCGCGCCCGAAGGCAATTGCTGCGCGGTCGTCCTGGGGGTGGACTGATGGCGGACGACACCACGGTACCCGGCGCCGGCATCCAGCTCGTGCCTCGCCTCAAGGGGCAGGGCTACAGCGAAGAAGACGTGCGCGACCGGCGCGAGTGGCTCCAGGCCAAGGTCGGCGCGGAGTTCCCGCTCGTGGCGGCCTGCGCCATCCCCAGCGAGCAGATGCGCGGCAACATCGAGAACCCCATTGGCTCGGTGCAGATGCCGCTCGGCATCGCCGGGCCCCTGCTCGTGAACGGCGCGCATGCCGATGGCACCTTCTACGTGCCGTTTGCCACCACCGAGGGTGCGCTCGTCCAATCGTACGAGCGAGGCATGGTGATGCTGACGCGCGCCGGGGGCGTGACCGCGCGCATCATTCTCGACGAGAACGTCGTGTGCCCGATGTTCTCGTTCCCCGCGGTGGACGAGGCCGCGCGGTTTGCCGCCGTGCTGCCCGACCACTTCGAGACGCTGCGGTCGGAGGCCGAGTCCACGACGAAGCACGGGCGCCTCCGCCGCGTGGACGCGCGGGTGTCCGGCCGCTCGGTGATCGTGAGCTTCTACTACAACACCGCCGACGCGCAGGGCATGAACATGATCGTCAAGGCCACCGAGCGCGCGTGCCAGTGGCTCGTGGCCCAGGGCCTGGCGCCGCGGTTCAAGGTCTTCAGCGGCATGAGCAGCGAGAAGCGCGCGAGCGGCTTCCTCCTCGCCGGCGGCAAGGGCAAGACCGTCGTCGCCGGCGCCCTCATTCCAGCGTCGGTGCTGCAGTCGTACATGCGCGTGACCCCGCGCCAGATCGTCGAGCTGTGGCACGACACGGTGATCGGCCACCTGCAGGCCAACGCGATCGGCTTCAACGCCCATTACGCCAATGGCCTCGCGGCCATCTTCATCGCGTGCGGCCAGGATGTCGCCAACGTCGCCAACGCCGCCGTCGGCGTCACCGACTACGAACTCACGCCCGAAGGGGACCTCTACGCGAGCGTCACGCTGCCGTCGATGACCGTGGCCACCGTCGGCGGCGGGACGATGCTCGGCACGAGCGCCGAGTGCCTGCGAATGCTCGGCTGCGTCGGCGCCACCCACGCGCGGAAGTTCGCCGAAATCGTCGCCGCGTCGCTGCTGGCGGGCGAACTGTCGATGGCCGGGGCGATTACGTCAGGCGAGTTCGTGAACGCCCACGAGTCCTACGGCCGGAACCGTCCCCGACGGGCCCATGAGGGGCTTCAGGGCGCTGGCGGGCGACCCACAGCCCGCGTACGACGTCGTCGTCATCGGAGCCGGGATCGGCGGGTTGATCTGCGGCGGGTTGCTCGCCAAGGCGGGCCTCTCCGTGCTGCTCGTCGAGCAGCACTACATGGTGGGCGGCTATTGCAGCACCTTTCGACGCGGGGCGTTCACCTTCGACGCCGCGACCCACTTCTACCCCCTGCTCGGCAACCCGATGACCATCACCGGCGGGGTGCTGGCAAAGCTCGGCGTGCGGACCCGCTGGGTGAAGATGGACCCGGTCGATCACTTCCATTTTCCCGACGGCAGCAGCTTTTCCGTCTCCGCGGACTTCGACGAGTACGTCGATGACCTGAAGGCGACGTTTCCGCACGAATCCGCGGCGCTCGATCGGTTCTTCGCGAAGGTGCGCGAGGCGTATCTCTACGGCCTGCTGTACTACTTCCGCGGGCGCGAGCACGAGCGCCTCGAGTCGATGCGGCGGTTGACCCTGCTCGAGGTCCTGGAACAGGAGTTCAAGGACCAGAAGCTGCGGCTGCTGCTGGCGGCCGACTGCGCGCACTGGGGCTCGCGGCCGTCGCGCACGTCGTTCGTCTTCGACTCGATGCTGCGCCTGTCGTATTTCCTCGGCAACTTCTATCCTGAGGGCGGGTCGCAGGTCTTCGCCGATGACCTGGCGCGCGTGGTCCAGGAGTCGGGCGGCGACGTCCTCATGCGCACGACGGTCGAGCGCATCCTCGTCGAGGACGGCGCGGCCGTCGGCGTCGAGATGTCGACGGGCGTCGGCGCCGGGCGGCATCGGGTGCGGGTCCGCGCCCGTCACGTGGTCTCGAACGCGGACCTGACGCTGACGATGGAATCGCTTCTGGGGCCGGAAGTGGTCGGCGCGGACGCGATTCGGCGTCTGAAGGCTCTGCGTCCCACGAGCCCGTGCTTCCTCGTGCACCTCGGGTTGCGGGACCTCCCGGTGTCGGCGCTGGAGCCGGCCACCGGCTACCACTGGCGCTCGTGGAACGCCGACGAGGTCGTCCACGACACGTTCAAGATCTTCATCCCGACGATGTACGAGCCGGCGATGGCGCCGCCGGGAGGGCAGATCATCATCCTGCAGCGCATCATGGAGCTGGACTACGACCGCGTGGACGACTGGGCCGCCCACAAGGCGGCGATCGAGGAAGACCTCGTGACGCGTCTCGAGGCCAAGATTCCCGGCGTGTCGGCCCACATCGTGTCCCGGTCGAGCGCCTCGGCGCTGACGTCGTGGCGCTTCACGTTGAACCTGCAGGGCGCGATGCTCGGGTGGGAGATGTCACCCGACCAACTGGGCGACCACCGGCCGGCTGTTGACGGCCCGGTCCGGGGCCTTTATCTTTGCGGTCACTGGACGCGTCCGGGTGGGGGAATTACCCCCGTCATCGTGTCGGCGATGGAAGTCGCCCGCCGGGTGGCCGGCTGACATTTCCGGGTAGTGTTTTCGCATTAGTTATGCAAAGATTGGCGCCCGATCCCCAGATTTGACGAGAAATCATGCACGACGTTGAAAAGATCCGCTCCACCATCCGCGACAGCGTGAACCGAATCACCGGTGTTGCGCCCGCGGAAATCAAGGACTCGTCGAGCTACCGCGACGATCTCGGTCTCGACTCCCTGTCGGCCCTCGAAGTGATGGTCGACATCGAGTACGCGTTCAAGATCAAGGTGCCCGAAGAGCGACTTCCGACCATCCAGACGGTCCAGGACACCATCAATGTGGTGCAGGAATATCTGGGAGCGGTCAACTCGTAGATAGAACGGTGCGGGCACGGGTCGCCGTCGTCTCCGGTCGCGACCGCCTGGCCGATGCGCTCGTCGAGGCCCTGAGGCGTTCACCGCACGTCGAGTTGTGCGAGCGGGCGCCGCATACGCCAGAGCGGATTGACGCCGCGGCGTTCAGCCGGTACGACACGTTCGTCTATTCCGCGCTTCCAGCCGGCAGCGCAACCACCGGGCCCGACCTGGCCGCGGCGCGCGAAGTGTGCGCGCGACTGGCCTCGCTGCCGCTCAAGCACGTCGTGCTCATCTCGAGCGCGGCCGTCTATTCCCCGAATCACCAGAGCACGGGCCTGCTGGCGGAAACGGCGTTCGTCCCGGAGGGCCGCAGTGAAATCGCGGACGGCTGGCGCGAGGTCGAACGGCTGGCCGCGCAGATCGGCGAGCACGCAGGTGCCACGTCGCCCGTCCATACCGTGCTGCGTCCGGCGGCGGTGCTCGACGGCGAGGACTACTTCAGCCGGCTGCTGACGGGACGCCTGGCGATCACATATCCCGGGCACGACCCGACGATTCAGCTGCTTAGTCCGGTGGACCTGGCGACGGTCGTCACCGCCGCGGTGGAGCGCCGCGCGGCCGGCGTGTTCAATGTCGCGCCCGCATCGGGCATTCCGCTCAAGGCCGCGCTGCGCGTGGCCGGCGTGCCCAGGTTGCCGCTCGGCCGCCTGGTGCAGAACGCGGTCCGGGCCGTGGCGTCGAGCGCGAGCCTGTCGGCGCCGCCCGATCAACTGAAGTACATCCAGTTCTCCTGGACGGTGTCGGGGGACAAGGCGCGGCGCGAGCTCGACTTCGCGCCCGTGAAGACGAGCGAGCAGGCCATTCGCGAGCTCACGGGCCGTCCGGTTGACGTGCTCGGCGCCTACGACGAGTTCGGGATGGATGCGCCGTACATCCGCCGCTACTGCCGGCACCTGTTCCGGTTCCTCCACGACGTGTACTGGCGGGTCGAAGTCGACGGCCTCGAGCACGTGCCGCCGCAGGGCCGCGGCGTTCTCGTCGGCATGCACCGCGGGTTCATGCCGTTCGACGGCGTCATGTTGCTGTTCGCGCTCGTCACGAAGCGCAATCGCATCCCGCGGTTCCTGATTCACCCCAGCCTGACGAAGTTCCCGTTTCTCGCCGACTTCATGGCGAAACTCGGCGGCATCATGGCGTGCCAGGAAAACGGCGACTGGGTGTTGCAGCACGAAGAGCTCCTGGGCATGTTTCCCGAGGGGATTCGCGGCGCCTTCACGATGTACGACCGCGCGTACACGCTCGGCAAGTTCGGCCGCGACGAGTTCGTCCGCATGGCGCTGCGCAACCGCTCGCCGATCCTGCCGTTCGTGACGGTGGGGAGCGCCGAGATTTACCCGATCCTGAAGCGCGTGGACTGGGCCTGGTTCAAGCGCTACACCGAGTGGCCGTTCCTGCCGATCACCCCCGCGCCGTTCCCGCTGCCGTCGAAGTGGCACACGCAGTTCCTGCCGCCGATGCACATCGAGCAGGAATACGGCCCGGAGGCCGCTGACGATCCGAAGACCGTGCGCCGGATTTCGCTCGAGGTGCGGCAACGCATGCAGGCGGCGATCGACGAGATGCTCCTGCGGCGCAAGTCAATCTTCTACGGATCGATCTTCCAGCCGGCCGCGGAACCCGAGACGGACGGGGCCGGGCACCGATGACCCCGGCCGTGCAGTCCTCCCGCATGCTGCACCTGGTGCGCGTGCTGGTGCGCCACGGGGTTGCGTTCCTCATCGTGCGGTGGGCGCGCTTCTGGCCCTGGCTGCCCGCGCACCTCGCGCTGACGCGCATGACCGGGCCGCAGCGCTTCCGGCGGCTCTTCGAGGATCTCGGCGGCAGCTTCATCAAGTTCGGGCAGATGCTCGCCCTGCAGCCCGATATCGTCTCGCTCGAGTATTGCGACGAGCTCTTCAACCTCCTCGACCGCATCGCGCCGTTTTCCGTCGAGGACGTCGAGCGCACCATCCAGGAGGAACTGGGCCGGACGACGGCGGAGCTCTTCGACGATTTCGATCCCCGTCCGCTGGCGACGGCGTCGATCGGGCAGGTACATACGGCGGTCCTCCGCGGGCGCAAGGTGGCCGTCAAGGTGCAGCGTCCCAGCGTCGACGCCGACTTCATGGGCGACATCCGCCTCATGAGCCTCGCCATCCGCCTGATTCGCCGCTTCGACGTGAAGGCGCTCTTCTGGATGCTCGAGCCGATGGGGGAGTTCGTCGCCTGGACGCGCGAGGAGCTCGACTACCGCCGCGAGGCGCGCTATGCGGACCGGCTGCGGCGCAACGCCCGGACCAACGCGTTCGAACGCGTGCCCGAAGTGTTCTGGGACCTGACCACGCGCCGCGTCCTCGTCATCGAGTTCCTCCACGGGATCACGGTGCTGGACTACCTCCGCGCGATCGCGGCCGGCGACGACTGGACACCGCACCGCCTGCGCACGGGCGGGTTCGATCCCAATCGCTTCGCGCGTCACATCATCGACAACTTCCTCGGCGACGCGTTCCAATACGGCGTGTTCCACGGCGACCTGCACCCGGCCAACCTGCTCGTGCTGCCGGGCGACGTCGTCGGCTACGTGGACTTCGGCATCACGGGCGTGCTGAGCCGCTACTCGCGCCGCTACCTCGTCATGATGACCCTCGCGTACACGAGCGGCGACGTGGGCGGCATGGCCGACGCGTTCTTCAAGCTGACCTCCTCGGCGCCGGACGCGGACCCGGCGCGCTTCCGCGCCGCGCTCGCCGAGCAGTCCCAGGAGTGGTACGAGGGCGAGGGCTCGCAGACGGTCTTCAAGAAGAACTTCACGCTCGTGATGCTGGACATGCTCACCACGTCGCGGAAGACCGGCTTCTGGCCCGAGCGGGATGTGATTAAATACATCCGGTCCGCCATCGCGGCTGACGGGCTCATCACGCGGTTTGCGCCCGGGTTCAACGTGGGCTGGTACCTCGAGGAAGTCTGCCAGCGCTGGGTGGCCTTCGAGGCCCGGCACGCCACGCTCCGCTACGACACCGTGACGAGCATGGTGGCGTCGAGCGCGCGCCTGGCCGAGGACGGCCTCACGCGCATGACCTCGGTGATGCGGCGGGTCATGGACGGTGAGCCTTTGGCGCGGGTGGACATCACCAACACGGGCCGGCGGGACGACCAGCTGCGGCGGCGCACGCTGCGCGTCGCCGGCGTCGCCGTCGCGTTCACCGCGTTGTTCGAGTTGACCGGCGCGCCGGCCGGTGTCGGGATCAACCTCTTTACCGCCGAGGCGGTGCTCGTCGTCGGGGCGCTCATGGCGCTCGGCGATTCGGTTCGAAGACTTGCCGTCGCCCACTAGGGCGGGCAGAAGGGCAGTGGCGTGATGCGCGAAGTTGCCAAGTCGGTCATCGGATTCTCGTGGGCGGTGTCGTTGTTCGGCGTGCAGCAAATCTCGAAGGTCCTCTCGACGACGCAGCCCGTGACCGCGACCACGGCCGAACTCGACGAGGTCACGCGCGCCGTGCAGGGCCACCTGTTCGGCGCCGCCGCCATGCAATTCCGCGCCGCGGACCAGTGGACGCGCAACCTCGTGGACGTCGTCTTCGACGCCGCGACCGGCCAGTCGCTGGACGCGGGCCGCATCGTGGATGCGCTCGACCCCCGGAAGATGATGGACGTGGACCCGCGCGCGTGGGCCGACACCAGCGTGACGCTGTTTCACCAGTCGGTGGACGCCGTCAAGCAGGCTGTCACGCCCTCCGCAAGCTGACCGGCCGAACTGGAGCCCTTATGACGATGCGCGATCTCACCAAGTCCGCCCTCACGCTGCCGTGGGCGATGTCGATGTTCGGGATTCAGCAGATGGCGAACCTCATGGCGCCGCCGACGCCCGACCGGATGGCGGACTCCGCCAGGGCGTTCGATGCCGTCTCCGACGCCACCGCCCGGCACCTGGACGGCTGGATCAAGCAGACCTACAAGGCCGGTGACGGCGCCCAGCGTGCGATGGTCGACCTCATGATGCTGCGCGCGCCGGAATTCGACCAGAGCATGCTGATGCACATGGCCGCGGAGATGCAGGACGGCCTGGCCTTCGAGATGATGGTCAAGTACGGCCTGCCGCCGGTCGGCTGGCTCAGCTCGTTCCTCGTCGCGCAAAAGGATGCGCCGGGCGCCGCGCAGGAGTTCAACAACAAGCTCCAGATCATCACGCTCGTCACGCACGTGCACGCCGAGCTTGGCCTCGACGCCAACACGGTCGATCCCCTGCAGGTGCTCGTCGACAAGGTGGCCGCGATGCCCTCGTTCCCCCGCGTCTGGGCGACCGAGGGGCTCGGCAACTGGTTCGGCGACGTCGCGGTCGAACGCGCCGCAGGCGGCCCCGATCCGACGGGCCTCCTCACTGACCCGGCGCTGGCCACCCTGCCCCTGTGGAGCATGACGATGCTGCACGCGGGCATCGGGATGTCCTTCGCGAAGGCAATCCTCAAGCCGCTCGAGCCGACCAGCCCGGCCGAAGATGTCCGGGCCGCCATCGCGCGCTTCGTCCGGCTCTGCCGCGAGTCCTCGCGCCCCGGCTACACGGGCGCCGCGCTCGAGTCCCTCGGTCTCGCGACGCGGACGCTCTATCCGAAGTTGCTGCGCGTCCTCGACCGGGAAATCCCCGTCGTCGACGAGGACCTGCATGGCTACTACTGGCACGGCGCGGGGCGCGCGATGTACTTCGAGCCGATGGGCATGCTGCCGTCGGTGAACGCGCCCTGGCGGGTGATTCGCCGGCTCGACCTGGAGGCACCGCACGATCTGGCGCGCCGCAACATCCTGGCGGGCGTGGCGTGGGCCCTGACGGTGGTGAACATGCGGCACCCGATCGTGATGGAAGCCTTCCTGCGTCACCACGGGGGCCTTGCCGCCGAGGACCCGGCCTTCGTCAACGGCGTGACGTCCGCGCTCATGATGCGCAACGACACGACGCGCGAGGATCCGTGGATCGGGCCGTTCGTCCACAACGTGCCGGCCGATGAGGCCCTGGCCACGGTGTGGCGCACGGTCATCACCGGGCCCTGCGAGCACGCCCTCTCCCACACGTACGGCGAGCTGTCATCGAGCCAGTCGCTGGAGCAGGTGTTTCACTACCGGCCGGCGCGATAGCGCGCGGGGCAACGATGGCGGCGCCTGCGGTACACCACGCTTCGTCCGACTCGGGCGATCGCCGGCGTACTGTCGCGGCGCGGCTCGCGCAGGTGGGCCTGCCGCCGGCCGTGCGCCGGACGCCGCCGCCGGAAGGCCAGCTGGGCGCGGACGACTATCCGGTCACGCGACTTCGTGGCGCACTGGCGGAACTCGGTCCGGTGTTCGCCACGTTCGGGCGCTACCTCTCGTCACGCCTCGATCTCCTGACGCGGCGCGAGGCGATCGAGCTGTCGGCGATTCACGACGCGGCCGTGCCCTTGACCGCGGCGCAGGTGGACGCCTGCGTCGCAAAGCAGCTCGGGGCGCCGCTCGAGCGCTGCTTCTTCTCGTTCGACCGCACGGCCTGCCAGGTCACCCCGTGGACCGAGCGTCATCGAGCCTGGCTCGCGCCCGGCGTACCGGTGCTCGTGACCCTCGTGCGGCCCGACGCCGAGGCGTGGCTGGCGACCGACGTGCAGCTGCTGCCGCTGCTGCAGCCCTGGTTCGACGTGCCGCCCGCGATGATGGCCTCGGCCATCGCGGATTTCTCGGTTACGCTCCGGCGCCGGCTGGACCAGACGCACCAGGCCTCGGCGCTGGCGACGCTCGCCGCCGACGCGTCCGCGCACGGCGGCTTCGCCGCGCCGGTGTGCTATCGCGATCACTGCGCGCCCGGCCTCCTGACGATCGAGGCGATCGCGGGCCCCACCTTCGAAGACCTCCTCGCGGACGCGGCCGAGAGCGACGCCGCGCAGGCGGCGGTGGCCGGTTTCTCGCGGCGGATCGTGTCGGCGTGGCTCCGGCAGTCGCTGATGGGCCGGGTCGTGTCGTACGAATTCGAGCCGCGCGACATCGTGGTGGATGGCGACCGCCTCGTCGTGACCGGCGGCGCCTTCGAGTCGCACTCCGCGGCGGAGCGCGCGCGCTTCCTGGCGTACCTGAACGCCGTGTCCGCCGACGACCCGGACGCGGCGGCCGCGTGGATCGTGGAGGCCGCGCCGAACGGGGTGGACCGGGAGGAGGAAGGCCTGCGCCGCCGCCTGCGGCAGGCCGTGCCTTTCCGGGACGGCGAGTGGAGCGGGGACGATCGGCTGGCCGAGCACGTGCTCGTGCAGTGGCGAATGGCGCGCGAGTCGGGCTGCCCGCTGCCGCCGCATCACCTGCATCTGTACCGCGGCCTCCTCGCGCTCTCGGCCATCGCGGCCAGGCTTGCGCCCCATGAGGACGCGTTGCTCGTCGCGCTGCAGCAGTGGCGGATCGACAGTGGATTGGACGAAGCGAAACGGTTGCTGGATCCGGGCGCGGTCGAGGCCGCGCTCGATCGCCTGCTGCAGGGCGTCGTGTTCCTGCCGCAGAAGCTGGACGCCGTGCTCAGCCTCGCGGCCGAGGGCCGCCTGCACGTGCGCCTGAACGTCCCCGACGGAGAGAGCACGCGCACGACGCGCAACCGGACGGTGCTCCTGGTGGCGACGCTCGTGGCGCTGACCGCGCTTGTGTCGGTCGCGCGGCAGATGGCGCCGGCCCTGGGGCCGGGGGTCGAGCGGCTGGCGGCGGTGGCCTTGTTGGTGCTTGGCGGGTGGCTGCTGGTTGTAGCGGCCCGGATGTGATTTCGGTGGAGAATTCAGCATGAAGACTGGCGATACCGGCAACCGCAAGAAGACCCACAGTCACGGCGCCCCAGGCCCCGGTCGCGCCTGGCGCACCGGCCGCCCCGCGAGCGGGATACGTCTCGCTCTGTTCACGCCCGGGCTCGAGCGAGTCCACGCCCGTCCTGGGCGCGCCGGCGATGGCCGCCCCGGTCGCCGCTGCGCTGGCGTCGGTGCTGCCGATCGGGCTCACGGGCCTGGACGTCCGCGAGACGCTGCACCGTTTTGACGCCAATGCCCACCAGCCCTCGCTCGAGCGCGGCGTGTCCGTCGCCAACCGGGTCGGTGAGCCGATCGCGACGCTCACGATGCGGTGGCGGCTGGCGCCCGACGGGTTCGACGCCACGCCCGGCGGCACCCCGCCGGACACACGGATCGACGCCGGAACGTCGCAACGATTCGTCCTCCAGGACGGCGCGATCACCTTCGAAGAGCGGGGACGCGGCAAGTTGCGCTTCTTCGGCGCCGGCCGGACCTATCCGGCCACGACCGACGGCAAGGCCCGCCTGCTGCTGGCCGGGACGGCCGTCATCGTCGAGGGCACCGGCAGCCTCAAGGGCGTGCGCGGCACGCTGATGATCAGCGGAGAGATCACTCCGCCGTCGGGCCTGTCGCTGAACATCGTCGGGCACTTCGATGCGGGCGACGCGATTGGCGTGGAAGATTCACTGGGACCGCTCCTCGACGTCACCGCGGATTCGGGTGCCACCGTGATCACGCTCGTCGGCGAATCCGACGCGCACGGCACGGAGCACGTCCGGGTGGCGAGGGTCGGCAACGATCTCGCGAACGCGAGCCGGCTGCGCAGCGTCCTGCGGGTGGGCGACCGCGTGGGCACCGTGCGCGGACCGCTGGCGTTCGATTCCACCGATCACCGCTGCGCCGTGCCGCTCGCCCGCGCGTCCCGGGTGCTGTGCTTCACCGACGCCTACGGGCGGCCGGTGGGCACGATCACGGCGAGCGTCCTCGAGGGCACGGCGTTTCGCGAAATGCGCGACGGCCAGGTCGTGAGCCGCGTCGTGGCATACGGCGCGGCCAGTGCCGGCTCCGGCGCGCTGGCCGCCGCGGGCGGCGTGCTCACGTTCGAGGCCGCGGTGGACGCGGCCGGCCACACGACCACGCTCTATGCGCTGCGCCTGGCGGATCCCGCGGGCCGATTCCGCGCGTCGTACTCCGATGCCATCCGCGTGACGCCGAGGGCCGTCGAGGGTGCGCCGCGCCCCGCGCCGCTCGAGACCCTGAAGTTCGTCGAGGACGGCGGGTTGATGACCGACGAGGACCGGAAGATCGTCCAGCACGCCGACCAGACGATGCTCGACGGCGCGGATCTCCTGAAGTGGTGGGAGGGCAAGGACCGCACCGGTGACTTCGCCGAGCGCTTCGACGTCGTCCGCGAGTTCAGCGCCGGCAACCACAGCTACTCGTTCTTCGACACGGCGCCGGTCGCCAGCGCCGGCGTGCCCGTGATGGGCATCGTGCAGGAGATGTTCTACGACCGCCCCAAGGCCGCCGCGGGCGGCGCCGTCCGCGACCAGCTGCGCGAGTTCGTCATGCGCTATTTCCTGCGGACGAGCCACGTGCGCCAGCCCGATGCCGTCCCCGAAGGCGGGCGCGGACCGCGGTCCACGGTGGAGAACATGATCAGCTGGCTGCCGGACGAGGGCGAGCGCCGGGCCGGCATGCGGTACCAGCAGCTGTACTACAAGCTGCGCGAGTCGGGCCGGATTGGCAAGTTCTCGCGGGAGGAGCGCCGCGCGATTGTCGATCTCCGCGAGATGGGCACCACGTACGACTGGGTCGTGCTCAAGGTGGACATCTTCAACTTCAACCTGGCCTTCGCGCCCTTCGGCGCCGACGCGCCGCAAATGCAGATGCCGCTCAAGGAGTCCGCGTACCTGATCCTGGGGCCGCCGTTCATTCGCAACACCGATGCGCCCGAACCAGGCGTCGCCGCGCGCTACGGCCTGTGCTACGCGTTCATGCCCTGCGTGCCGCCGGATGGCCCGCCGGTGGTGGCCTACGGTCCCGGTCATTTCGCCGCGGCGATCCAGACCTTCGACTTCACGCTGAAGACCGATGGCGAGATCCGCGTGCTGGCCGCGTTCGTGGTCAGCCGGCCCGGAAAGATCGCGGCCATCGACATCGCTCCGGTCGATTGGGGCTTCGGGCTCGCCGACAAGGTCACGTTCGGCACGGCGTCGAAGG
The DNA here is from genome assembly GCA_963839865.1 of uncultured Acidobacteriota bacterium. Lineage (GTDB taxonomy): Bacteria > Acidobacteriota > Vicinamibacteria > Vicinamibacterales > UBA2999 > 12-FULL-67-14b. Next base: position 877,173 of record CAWIWS010000021.1, on the reverse strand, counting down.
TCCTGAGCCCGCTGAAGGCCATGGCCGATCGGCTCCCGCTGCGCGTCAACGACGTCGATCCGATCGGGTCCTTCATCTGGGCGGCCAACGCGATGACCGGCGGTATGGCCGGGCGCCGGCTCGGCATCTCCAAGCTGTCGCTGGAAAAGCGGATGCTCCTGCAGCACTTCTTCCAGCACTACGAGATGCTCAATACCTCGCTGCTGGCGTGGCGGCTCGTGCCGGACTGGACCGATCACGAGAACCTGCCGGCGTTCTGTCACGAGGGCGTCACCGTATGACGATGACGGCCGATGCGCGCGGCGCGGGGGCGCCGGACTACGACGTCGTGATCGTCGGCGCGGGCCTCGCGGGCCTGACGCTGGCGCGCCAGCTGCTGCTCAATTCCTCCTCGGTCCGCATCCTGCACATCGACAAGCGCCTGCAGGTGCCGCAGAAGGGCCAGAAGGTCGGCGAGGCGACGGTGCAGGTGAGCGGCCACTACTTCTCGCGGATTCTCGACCTCGAGGAGTACCTGCTGCGCGAGCATTACCTCAAGTACAACCTGCGGTTCCACTGGCGGACCCCTGGCGGCGACCCCACGCGCGCGGAGAGCTACAGCCAGTCGTACATCCGCAAGCTGTCGAACATCCCGACCTACCAGCTCAATCGCAACGAGCTCGAGGGCGAGCTGCTGCGGCTGAACGGCGAGGCGGCGGACCAGTACACGTTCCACAACCACGCGCTCGACCTGCAGATCGCGCTGTCGGACGAGGGCGCCCGCGGCGGGCTGCACGCGATCACCTACACCCGGGACGGCCGCCCGAGGACGGTGACCGCGCGGTGGGTCGTCGACGCGGCGGGCCGCGCCAGCGTGCTGAAGAAGAAGCTGGACCTGCTCAAGACGAACAACATCCGGCACGGCGCGTCGTTCCTCTGGGTGGACGGTCTGCTCAACGTCGAGCGCCTGACGGATGCGACGCCACGCGAGCTGCGCCTCAACCCGCAGCGGCAGCAGACCGGCCACTTTCCGTTCTGGCTCGCGACGAACCACTTCTGCGAAGAGGGCGCGTGGTTCTGGGTGATCCCGCTCCACGGCATCACCAGCCTGGGCCTCGTGTACGACAACCGGATCGTCAACCCGGACGAGGTCAACAACCCCAAGGGCCTCGTGGACTGGGTGTGCGCGCGGTTCCCGCTGTTCGAGCGCGACCTGCGGGACCGCACGATCCTGCACATGGGGTCGTTCCGGGACATCTCGTTCGACGCGGTGCAGACGATCGATCGCAACCACTGGGCGATGGTGGGGGAGGCGGGCCGCTGGACCGATCCGCTCTACAGTCCCGGCAGCGACGTCATCGCGATCTACAACACGCTCGTCACCGACTCGATCCTCACGGCCGACCAGGCCGATCTCGACCAGAAGGTGCCCCTCTACGAGCAGCTCGAGCAGGCCGTCTACCAGGCGTACGTGCCGAGCTTCTCGATCAGCTACGAGTGCCTCGGCGACCAGGAGATCTACTCGCTGAAGTACGTGTGGGAGCTGGCGATCTACTTCGCCTTCTACGTGTTCCCGTTCATCAACGAGCTGTTCACCGACCGGCGGTTCCTTGTCGCGTTCCTTCGCAGCTTCGGCAAGCTCGGGCGCGTGAACGTGGGCCTCCAGCACTTCCTCAAGGGCTACTACGACTGGAAGAAGGTCCATCGCGAGCGGCACGCCGAGCCGATCTTCTTCGACTTCTACGACGTGCACGGCCTGGTGCTGGCCGAGCAGGTGTTCTACAAGGTCGGCGTGTCGGTGGACGAAGCTCGCGTCGTGCTCGACATGCAACTGGCCAACACGATGACGCTGGCCCTCTACACGGTGGCGCACATCTACGCGATGGTGCTGGAAGAGCCGGCGCTGGTCTGGAACAAGTCGTTCCTGATGAGCCTCGATTCTCGATCGCCTCAGTTTCGACCCGGCCCGCATGCGCGACGAGTACGCCGTCCATGCGCGGTCGGCGGATCGCTACGAATGGCCGGCCGGGTGGAATCCCGAGGCGGCATTCCGGTTCAAAACGCCCATGCGCCAGGCGGCCGCGCCGATGCCGGCCGCAGCGTCGGCGTCCTAGAGGAGTCACGCTGTGCCAACCCAGACGGATCTTGCGCCCTTGGTCGAGCGTGCGTTCACACTCGACGTCATCGAACAGTCGGCCGCGCCCGTGCGCGTGGAGGGCGCGCTGCCGCCGTACGTCCGCGGCACGTGCCTGCTGAACGGCCCGGGCCGGTTCGCCTGGGGCGGCGTGCAATACCGCCACTGGCTCGACGGCGACGGCCTCGTGGCCGCGCTCGCCATCGGTCCGGGCGGCGTCACCTTCAGCAACCGCTTCGTGCGCAGCGAGAAGTTCGTCCGCGAGCAGGCCGAGGGCCGGCGCGTGTTCCGCGCATTCGGCACCGCGTGGCCGGGAGACGAACTGAAACGCGGGCTGGGCCTGGAGTCGCCCGTGAACGTGAGCGTGTATCCGTTCAACGGCGCCCTGCTCGCGTTCGGCGAGCAGGGGCTGCCCTGGGCGCTCGATCCGGCGACGCTCGAGACGCGGGGGTTGCACACGTTCGGCGGCCAGTTGAACGAGATCACGCCGTTCAGCGCCCACGCCAAGATTGACCATCGCACCGGCGAACTCTTCAATTTCGGCGTGTCGTTCTCCGCGACGAACCCCGCGATGAACGTGTTCCGGTTTTCCCCGGACGGCCGGCTGCTGTACCGCCGCCGCTTCCCGCTCCCGTACCCGAGTTCCATCCACGACTTCGCGATCAGCGAACGCTACCTGGTGTTCTACGTCAGCCCGCTCGTGCTGGACATGGAGGCGCTCACCCGAAAAGGGTCGTCGCTGATGGACGCGCTCTCCTGGCAGCCTGAACGCGGCAGCAAGATGATGATCGCGTCGCGCGAGACGGGCGAGTTCGTGGCCGCGATCGACATCGGCCACTCGTACTGCCTGCACCTGGTCAACGCGTTCGACCAGGACGGCCGGCTCATCGTCGACGTCGTCGAATACGAGAAGCCGGTGTACCCGGAATACCAGGTGATCCCGGACCTCTTCTCGGATACGTTCGGCGGGCATCCCGTGCGGTTCGAGGTGGATCCGGCGGCGCCGGCGATCGTCAGCCGCCGGGATCTGGCCTACGGGCAGTCGCCGGATTTTCCCGCGCTCGACCCCAATGCCATCGGCCATGCCTACGACAGCTTCTGGATGCTTGGCATCAGCCACTCGGGCCGGCCGGGCCGGAAGTTCTTCGATCACATCGTGCGGGTCGACTGGTCGACCGGCCAGGCCGAGACCTGCCACGCGCCGGCGTCGTGCTACTTCGGCGGAGAGCCGGCGTTTGTTCCCGACCCCGCGGACCCGTCGCGGCGCGGCGTCGTCATCTGCCAGCAATTCGACGCGGCGCGCGTCGTCTCGTCGTTCGTGGCGTTCGACGCCTTCCACCTCGCGAAGGGACCCATCGCGACGATGACCCTGGGCTCGCCGGTGCCGCCGCTCTTTCACTCGGTCTTCCACGTCGGGGCGTTATGAACGCGGACGCCGTCGCACGGACGCGCGAGCGGCTCGAGTCGTTCGCGTCGGTCCGCGCCGTGACGCGCGCGTCCATTGGCCCGCTCTCGCAGGCCCAGCTGGACTTCTCGCCGCGCGCCGGTGCCTGGTCGCTCGGCGAGATTGTCGATCACCTGCTGCTCGCCGAGAACCTGTACCGCGGGATGGTCGCGGACCTCGTGGGCCTGGCCCGCGCCGGGCAGCCGACGTACCGGCGCCGCACCTTTGCCGACGTGAACGTGGCGCCGCTGCACCTGCCCGACGTGGCGCTGGCGTGGATGTCGGCGCCGCTCGGGATGATGAGCCGCCTGATGCCCGACCGGGTGATCGCCGTGCTCACGGAATATCCCATCCTGCCGACGCGGCGTCCGGACATCGCCGTGCCGCGCGCGGGACGTCCGTCCGCGGAGTTGAGGGACGACCTGGCCGCGTCGCTCGAGAAGACGCGCGGGCTCATCGAGGTGAACGCCGACCTCGATTTCGACGCGCTCATCACCGAGCACCCGGTGATGGGCCGAATGAACGTCGCCCAGGTCCTCTCGATCCTCGCGCGGCACGAGCGCCGCCACCAGGGCCAGATGGAAACCGTCCGGGTTGATTCGCGGTTTCCCACCGCCTAAGATTGGGGCCACATGCGCCCGACGATACTCGCCTCCGTGGCCCTGGGTCTGGTTCTGCTCGCCGCCGTTCCGGCGCGCGCGGAACTCCGGCACGTCGAGATCACCACACTCGGCCTTTATTGAGAGACCTGCACCCACGCCGTGCGCGTGGCCATGGAACAGGTCGCCGGCGTCCAGAGCGCCCGCGTGACGATGAACGACCGCCTGACGACGCTCGAACTCAAGCCCGGGAACACGGTGACGCTGGCGGCGCTGCGGCAGGTCATCACGAGCAAGGGGTTCGAGGCGAAGGACGCCCGAGTGGTGGCGCGCGGCTCGGCCGGTGGCACCCGCACGTTCGTCGTCAGCGGGACCAACGAGGCCCTCACGCTCTCGGCGGCGCCGGCGCAGGTCGCCGACGGATGGAAGTTGATGGTCCCCGCGCCCAAGAAGTAGCGCGGGGACATGCTAAGATTGGCCCTCCCGAACAGGGGTGAATGGCACAATCAGCGATATCCGGAGCAGACCCGCAGCAGTCCCCCCACGGTCCGACTCCCACCGACAACTCCTTGCACCCGGCGGATTCCCAGTCGTTCCAGGGGCGCTTGCTCCACGTCGCCGGCGTGCTCGCGGCGCACGGGATCGCGGCCGCCGCCGACCGCCTTGGCTGGCGCTGGCTGTCGGCGAGGTTCACGACGCCGGGCCTGGCCGGCGCCATGCGGTTTCGTGTCCTTATCGAGGACCTCGGCGGCAGCTTCGTGAAGTTCGGGCAGGTCCTCGCGGTGCAGCCGGACTTGCTGCCCCCCGGATACGCGACGCAACTGCTCGACCTGCTCGACCGGGTGGCGCCGGTGCCGATCGCCGACGTGCTGCGCACGCTGGCCGCCGAGCTGGGACCGGCGGCGGCGCGACTGGCGGCGATCGACCCCGAGCCCCTGGCCACCGCGTCGATTGCGCAGGTTCATCTCGCGCGGCTCGACGGGCGCGTGGTGGCGGTCAAGGTGCAGCGTCCCGGCGTCGAGCGGCAGTTTCGCTCCGACGTGCGGATGATGCTCCTGCTGTTGCGCGTGGTCCGCGTCCTGCGGCTGCGCCCGCTCTACTGGATCGACGAGCCGATTCGCGAGTTTGCCGCGTGGACGGACGAGGAACTCGACTTCCGGCGCGAGGCGCGCCACCTCTCGCTCGTGCGGCGCCAGTCCGCCGGCCGCCGCGGCGTGCGGCTGCCCGAGGTGTTCATCGGCCTGACGACGCGGCGCGTGCTCGTCACTGAATTTCTCGACGGCGTCACGATGGCGGCCTACATGCGCGCCGTGTCGTCCGACGACCGGGCGGTGTCCGACCGCCTCGCGGCCCAGGGCTTCGACCCGGCGGTGTTTGGGCGGCAGATCATCTTCAACTTCACGACCGACTCGTTCCGCCACGGCCTGTTTCACGCGGACCTGCACCCGGCGAACCTCCTGATCCTCCCCGGCAACGTGGTCGGGTACGTGGACTTCGGCATCACCGGCAGCGTGGGTCCCTACGCGCGCACGTGGCTGGCGGCGATGACGCTGGCGCTGGTGCGCCGGGACATCGACGACCTCCATCGCAGCTTCCTGAAGCTGGTCGTGCCGCGTCGCGACGCCGATCCCGTCCGGTTCCGCGTGGGTCTCGAGGCGCTCGCCAACTCCTGGTACGGAGGCCCTGGCGGCACGAAGCTCGCCAAGCCGGCGGCGCTCGTGATGATCGAGATGCTCGCGCTGTCCCGTGAGACGGCGATGCTGCCCGAGCGCGAGGTCGTGAAGTACATCCGATCGGTGATGACTCTCGACGGCGTGATCCATCGCTTCGCGCCCAAGCTCGATCTCGGCCATGAGATCGAGCAGGCGTCGATGATGACGCTCGAGGCCGAATCCAGCCGCCAGCTGCTGTTTGCCGCGTGGGCGGGTGCCTTGCGCGCGGTTGAATCCGGCCGGGCGCTGGCGCGGCGCGGGATGAGCAGCGTCGAGCGCCTGCAACGGCTCGGGGCCCGCGCCGGCTCCGCGGCGCTGCAACTGGGTGTCGTCGCCGCGGCCTGCGCGATCTGCGTGTCGAAGGCGCCGCTGCCGTTGCAACTCGGCGCCAACCTGGGCTCGGCGGAACTGGCGGTCGGGGCCATCGCGCTCATCGCCCTCGCCATCGATGTCGTGAGGCCGTCATGAGCCAGGCCCTCGACATCCTCACCGTGCCCGCCGCTTCACCGTCACCGCACGGCGCCGATGACGCGCGCCTGCGGCTGGCCGACGCCGCCCGCGCCGCGCGCGAGCTGGCGAGCGCCGAGGGCGCCGCCGAGGAACTCGTCCTCATCCTGCGTGACCTCGGTCCGGTGTTCGCCGGGTTCGCGCGCTTCCTGGCGTCCCGCGCCGACGTCGTGCCGGCCGGCCTGCGCGCCGACCTGGCGATGGTGCCGGATCTCGTCGAGCCCGCGCCGGCGTCGGAAGTCCGCGCCGTGGTTGAGGCGGGGTGGAAGGCGCGCATCGAGGATGTGTGCGCCACCTTCGAGGAGCACCCGGTCGAGACGCGGTTCCCGACCCAGTCGCATCGCGCGTGGCTCACGCCCACCGATGCCGTCATCGTGAGTTGCGTGCCCGCCTCGTTTGCCGCGCGTGCCGAACGCGAGGCCACGACGCTGACCCTGCTCTCGCCCGCGCTGGCAGCCCCGCTCGGCGGCCCGGAGGCGTTCGAGGCGCTGGTGGCTGACTACCGCGCGTTGCTGGCCCGGCGACTGGACTTTTCCGATGACATCACCGCGAGCGAAGCGCTGGTCGCCGACGCGCGCCGGTTTCCGCCGTTGCTTGCGCGTCGTCCGCATCCGGGGCTGTCCTCGCGGTGCGTCGCGGTGTGGGACGCGATCGCGCCTGTGTCGCCGGACACGCCGGGGTTTGATTCCCACGAGGCCGGACCGAGCGTCTGCCGGGCCTGGTTGCGGCAAGCCCTGCTGGGGCGCGCCTTTCCCGAGGAGCCCGCGCCCGCCGACTTCATCGTTGCGGGCCGGCGCCAGGTGGCGCTGGCGGGCCGGCTGTTCACGACGCTGCCGAGCGACGCGCAACTGACGGTGCAGGGATACCTGGTGGCCGTGGCCGCCGGCGATCCCGACCTGGCCATCCGGTTTCTCATGCGCGAGCTGGTCGCGGGCCGCGCAGCCGATGCGACGGGCTTCGAACGCCGGATCCGCCACGCGTGGAGCGTGGACGCGGACGCGGCGGGTGGCAGCGAGCTCATGGCGCAGCTGCTCCTGCACTGGCGCATCGCCGTGGAGCACGGCTATCAGCCGAAGGCGCGGCTGGCCTCGTTCTATCGAGGCTGTCTCGCTGCCGTCAGCGCCGCCACGGCCATGGGGGCCGAAGCGGACGTCCTGCGTGACTCGCTCGAGGCCCTGCAGCTGCGGCTCATGGCGTTCCAGGTCGAGGCGGTCACCGGCGTATCGCCGTCCACCGCGCGGTCCGTTCGCGAGGCGGGGTGGCGGTTCGTGACGACCCTCGCTTCGGGACCGATTGCGTCCGATCGTGCGGGCGCCGGTGGACCCGGCGCGCCGATGTTCGTGGTCGGGTCGCTGGCGCTGTCGCTCCTGGCGATTGGCGTGGCGATGCCCAGCCTGATCGCCTCCGGCGCGACGTGGGCCGATCCCGTGGGCGCCGCGGTCTTCGCCGCGGTCGGCGTTGTCGCGATCGGCATGATCCTCTTCCGGAGGCCGGCGCCCTGACGTTGCGAGCGTTCGCCGTGCCGTTGCGCCTCCGCGCACGCGGGTGGCGCGCGTACGTGATCGCGTGGCTCGCCATCTGGCTCGTGCTCATCCTGCGCCCCGGTGCGTGGCTGCTCGCGCTCGCGCAGTGGCCGATGGCGCTCGTAATGGTCGGCGGGTCGCTCGTCGCGGGCTCGACGCCGATGGGCGGCGGCACGATTGCGTTTCCCGCACTCGTGCTGGGCTTTGGCCGGTCGCCCGCGATGGCGCGCGATTTCGGCCTCGCAATCCAGTCCGTCGGCATGACCTCGGCGCTGCTCTTCATCGTGGCTCGCGGCATTCCGGTCGAGCGGCGGTTGCTCGGGTGGTCCTGCGCGGGGGCGGTCGTTGGGCTCGTGATGGGAACGTTGTTGCTGGCCGGGCGCGTGCCCGCCGACTGGGTGAAGCTGCTCTTTGCCACCCTCTGGATCACCTTCGGCGCGTGGCTCGTCACGGGCACCGCGAAGGAGACGCCGACCGCGCGCGCGTCGACGGACGGGAGCGACGTGGTGTTGATCGGCCTCGCGGTGGGTGTCGTCGGGGGCGCCATCGCGTCGCTCATCGGGGTCGGCCTCGAGATGCTCGTCTACGCGACGCTCGTCCTGCGGTTTGGCTGGGGACCCAAGGCCGCCGTGCCCACCGCGGTGTGCGCCACCGCCCTGGCATCGCCCGTGGGGCTCGCCCTTCGCTATGCCACGGCGGGGGTCCATCCCGAGGTGTATGCCGTCTGGCTTGCGGCGCTGCCCATCGTCATCTTCGGGGCGCCGGCCGGCGCCTACATCTCGACCCGGATGCCGCGGTCCGTGCTTCTCCGCGTCATCGGGGTCCTGTGCTTGGTACAATTCGGGGCGACGGTCACGCAGGTCCGGCCCTCGGCCGGGCAATGGGCGGGGGTCGTCGCGATTGCCGCACTGAGCGCCGCGGGCCTCTGGCTGCTGGCGCCCACTCGTGCGGCGGCCGCTGCGCCGGCGTCGTGAACGCCGTGCATTGCGAGTGATGACAGAAGGAGTCCTGGATGCCGCCTGAAGAACGCTCCGAACAAACCATCGGCACCGTGCTGCCGGATGTCACGCTCCCGCTCGTGTCGGCGCCGGACGAATCCTGGCGGCTCCACCAGGCGGCGGCCCTTGGCCGTGGCGCGCTGCTCGTCTTCTGGTCGAGCGTCTGCTCGCACTGCACGCGCTACGACGAGTACCTGAACACGTTCCACGCGCGCCATCCCGAACTGGCGTTCGCGGGGATTGCGTCCCGCCAGGGCGAGAGCGCCGACGACGTGCGCACGGCGCTCGAGACGCGACACCTGACGTTTCCCATGCTGTACGACGAAGGGTCCGCCGTGGCCCGCCTCCTCTTCACCCAGCAGACACCGCGGGTGTTCCTGGTGGACGCCGACAGCCGGCTGGTCTATCGCGGGGCCATCGACAACTTCAAGTACCCGGAAGACGCGGAGTACGAGCCCTACCTCGAGCCGGCGATCGAGAGCCTGCTCGCGGGCCGCCCGGTCGCCCGCGCCGACACGCCCAGCTTCGGCTGCGCGATTTCGTCGGTCTATTACACGATTCCGAAACCGCTCAACATCATTCCCCGAACGTCCCTGAAGAAGATTCTGAGGCGCCCGCATGGCCAACCGCTTTGACACGACGCTGCGCGAGTCCACCGACCTGATCGAGACGGGCCTCAAGCTCCTTGATGGGGTCTTCAAGGGCGTCCGTTCCGCGGTACAGCCTGAGCACGAGCGCCAGCCCATCGCGGTGGACGCCTCCGGTCCGCGCAACGTGGACGGCGCCGTCTCCGAGTTGAGCAATCGCGTCACCCGCCTCACGTCGATGACGGCCCCCGAAGACGCCCCCGCCGCGCTGCGCGAGGTCATGGACGACTTCCGGCACGCCTTCTCGGACGTGGACGTGCCCCGCGAGGGCGGGCGGCTGTGGGCCGACACGCTTCTCTCCTCGGGATTGCTCGCGGTGCAGCAGGCGCTCCGCGGCCTCGCCAGCCACCACACGTCACCGGCCGGCGGCTTCGGCACGTTCGTCGTCAACGTCCTCGAGGTGTTCGACGACGCCCACGTCTACGCCACGTTGCAGTATCGGGAGGTCCTCGAGCGGTATCGCCAGCGCCTCGAGCGCGCGCCGGGCGACGGCGCGGCCCGCGTCGAGATGGCGCGGACCTACATCAAGTGCGGGCTCTATCACGAGGCGATTCGCGAGCTCCTCGTCGCGCGCGAGGACGTCCGCGTGCGGGCGCAGGCCCTCCACGAGTTGTCGGTGGCGTCGTTCCGGGCCGGGCGCGTCAGCGACGCGGCGCAGTTCGCGGCCGAGTCCCTGCAGATTGACGGGTCGAACCAGCGGACGCGCCTGCTGCTCTGGCTGGCGTCCGAGAAGGCCGGTGGCTACGCGGTGGACGTGCCCGCCGGGCTCCGGATGCAGGTGCGGTCCGGCCGCCAGCACACCACGCTGGCGCTCGAGGACGTGGCCGCGAAGATCGGGCTGGACAAGACCAGCGGCGGACGCGGCACGGCCGTGTTCGACTACGACGGCGACGGGTACCTCGACGTGCTCGTGGCGGCCGCGCACGGCGGCTGCACGCTGTACAAGAACAACGGCGACGGCACCTTCACCGATGCGTCGATCCCGTCGCGGATGGACGGGTGCCTGACGGCCTTCATCACCACGATCGGCGACTACGACAACGACGGCCATCCCGACATCTTCGTGACGCGGAACGGCTTCTTCAGCGGCGGCTGCTCGCTCTACCACAACAACGGCGACGGCACGTTCACCGAGGTGACCGAGCAGGCCGGCCTCGGGGGCTGGGGCCCGGCGTTCACCGCGTCGTGGGTGGATTACGACCTCGACGGCCGCCTCGACCTGTACGTGGCGTACAACCTCGGCTCCCTCTTCGAGCGGAAGACGAAGAACCGGCTGTTCCACAACAACGGCGACGGCACCTTCACCGACGTCACCGACGCCGCCGGCCTCGTGACGGAGTGGCCGACGATCGGATCCGCGTGGGGCGACTACGACAACGACGGCCGCCCCGACCTGTTCGTGAGCAACTCGATCGGCCGTTCGCAGCTATTTCACAACAACGGCGACGGCACCTTCACCGACGTCAGCCGCGACTCGGGCCTCGACACCTACGGCCTCGGCAGCGTCTGCTACTGGATCGACTACGACAACGACGGGTGGCTGGACCTCGTGCAGAACGTGTGGTCCGATTCCGAGGACGTCATCCATACGCTGCAGAACGGCGAGGGCCCGCCCGACGGCCAGCCGATCCGCGTCTGGCGGAACAACCGCGACGGCACGTTCACGCTGCGCAGCCGCGAGCTCGGCGTCACAGGCTGCTGGGGCAGCATGAGCGGCAACGCCGGTGACATCAACAACGACGGCTTCCAGGACATCATCCTCGGGAACGGCAGTCCCCGCATGGAGCGCGTCGAGCCCCTGACGCTGCTCGAGAGCGATGGCCGGACGTTCCGCGACACGACGTTCGAGGCCGGCCTGCCCGTGACGGGCAAGTCGCACGGCGTGAACCTCGCGGATCTCTTCGGCGACGGCCGCCTCAGCGTGATCGTGGCGAGCGGCGGCGCCTACCCCGGCGACCTCCTGACGGTCGGCGCCTTCCTGCCGAAGGCGCGGCCCGGCAACTACCTGAACGTGCGGCTGGTCGGGACGCGCAGCAACCGCAGTGCGATTGGCGCGCGGCTCCGCATCGAGGCCGGCGGCCGGTCGCAGCACCGGCTCGTCTCCGGCGGGTCGCAATTCGGCTGCCTGCCCTTCGAGCAGCACGTGGGACTCGGCACTGCCGCCGTGGTGGATGCCATCGAGATCGCTTGGCCGAGCGGACTGCGCCAGCGCATCGCGGGGCCGGTGGCCGCGAACAACACCATCCAGATCACTGAAGGCGACGACCGTCTCGAAGAGGTCTACGCCAAGCGCGGCCGCGCGGTCACCGGGCGGACGCAACTGGAACTGGCGTGACCCCGGCCCTCGTTCAAGAGCTCCAGGCGCAGTTGCGCGGGACGGTCCTGCGTCCGGGCGACCCTGGCTACGACGACGCCCGCACGATCTGGAACGCGATGATCGACCGGCGCCCCGCGCTCATCGCCCGGTGTCTCGGCGTGGGCGACGTCATCGCCTGCGTCAATTTTGCGAGGACCCACCGCGTGCCCCTGTCGATCAAGGGCGGCGGCCACAACATCGCCGGCCTGGCCGTGTGCGACGGCGGGCTGACGATCGACATGTCACTGATGCGCGGCGTGTGGGTCGATCCCGCGGCGCGCGTCGCGAGGGCGCAGGCGGGGTGCCTGCTCGGCGACGTGGATCGGGAGGCGCAGATTCACGGCCTCGCGGCGGTGCTGGGGTTCGTGTCGAACACCGGGATCGCCGGCCTCACCCTTGGCGGCGGCTTCGGCTACCTGACGCGTCGCTTCGGCTGGGCGAGCGACAACGTGATCGGCGCGGAAGTCGTGACCGCGGATGGCCGTGTCGTCCGCGCCAGCGAGACCGAGAACGCCGATCTGTTCTGGGGACTCCGCGGCGGCGGCGGCAACTTCGGTGTCGTGACGAGCTTCGAGTACCGGCTGTACCCGGTCGGCCCCGAGATCTTCGGCGGCGTGATCGCGTGGCCGGCCGACCAGGCGGGCGCCGTCTACGAAGCCTTCGGCCGCGTGTTCCGCAACGCGCCGCCGGAGTTCTCGTGCGTGCCCATGATGCGCAACGCGCCGCCGGCGCCCTGGCTGCAGCCCGGCATCCACGGCAAGCCGATCGTCGCGCTGTTCGTCTGTCACTCCGGCCCGGTGGCGGAGGGCGAGCGCCTCGTCGCGCCGCTGCGCGCGGCGGGCGTCCCGGTGGGCGACGTCCTGCAACGCCGCACGTACCTGTCGCAGCAGAGCCTGCTCGACGCCACGCAGCCCAACGGGCGCCGCTACTACTGGAAGTCCGAATACCTGACCGGCATCACGCCCGAAGCGCTGGCCAAGCAGCGCGAGCACGCGGCGCGCATCGTGTCGCCCCACGCGTCCATCCTGATCTTCCCGGTCGACGGGCCCCTCAACGGGCGTCCCGCCGATCACTCGGCCGTCGGCAATCGCGACGCCGGCGCGGTGTTCAACATCCAGGGGTCGTGGGAGCGGCCGGAAGATGATGCGGCCAACATCGAGTGGGCGCGCAGCACCTGGCGCGACATCCGGCCGCTGTCGACCGGAGGGACCTACATCAACTTCCTGACCGAGGAAGAGGGCGACGAGCGCATCCGCGCCGCCTACGGCGCGAACTACGGGCGCCTTGTGGACGTGAAGACCGCCTGGGACCCGGGTAACCTGTTCAGCGCGAACAAGAACATCGCCCCGCGCGGCCGGTAGCCGGCCGCGGCTACCGGGCCGTCCCGGTCCCGGGCTCGTGCTTCCACGCCGTGAGGATCGAGGCGTGGTCCGAGAACTGCAGGTCGGTGTATTCCTCGAACTCGATCTTCTTGTCGAGCACGCCGGTCTCGATCATCAGGTCGCGCACGAGGTCGAAGTCCGCCTTGCGGGGCCCGAGCGGGGAATACATCACCCGCGTGAGCGGCTTGGTGAGCGCCCACCGCAGCAGTTCCGGGTTCTGGTTGTAGTAGAAGCGGCCGACGAAGTCCGCCGCGTCCTCGCGGTTGCGCTGGCCCTCTTCGAGCCACAACCCGGAGCGCGCGACGCCGTCCACCAGGAGCTGCACCGCGTCGGGCCGCCGCTTGATCAGGTCTTCCTGCACGACCAGCACGCACGACATGTAATCGGGCCAGTATTCGCGGGCGTGGAACAGCACGCGGCCGAAGCCGCCCATTTCCGCCTGCGACGGAAACGGCTCGCCCATGGAGAACGCGTCGATGGCCCGTGCGGCGAGCGCGCCCGCCACGTCCGGGGGCGACATCTCCACGAGCTTGATCTCCTTCGGGTCGATGCCGAAGACCTTCATCGCGCGGAAGAGGATGAGCCGCTCGTCCGAGAACCGGCTGGGGATCGCTACGGTCTTGCCGCGCAGGTCTGGGAACGTCTTCACATCGCCGTCCTTGTGGACGACGACGGCGCTCCCGTAGCGGTGACCCAGGTAGACGACCTTAATCGGCACGCCCTGGGACCGCAGGGCGATCGCCAGCGGCGCGACGATGAAGGCGGCCTGCATCTTGTTGGCGATCAGGGCTTCCTTGATCTCGGGAAAGCCCTGGAACATCGTGGGGATGAAGATCTCGCCGGCCTCGGAGAACTTCGAGATGTAGTCCGTGACCGGGCACGCGAGGTGGCACGTCACCGGGATGTAGGCGACGTTGAACTTGCGCTGGTCCTCCGGCAGGTAGGCATTGAGGATCGTGGACCAGTTGACGTTCAGGTATCCGTGGAGCCCGGAGATCGCGCCCGTCCACCCGAGTGCGCCGAGCAGCGCGCGCCTGCTAACTTGCATCGCGGAACCCCCATCGAAGTGACTTGAGTCGTTCGGCGCGGCGGAACCCGATGTCGAGGGCCAGGCCGATCAGGCCGATCAGCAGCATGGCCGCGACCACGAGGTCGTAGCGCTTGCCCGAGTTGCGCGCGTCGATCACCAGGTAGCCGAGGCCGGAATCCGACGCGATCATCTCGGCCGCCACGACGACCAGCCACGCGATGCCCAGCGCGATGCGCAGGCCGACGAGCATCTGCGGCAGCGCCGCCGGCAGCACGACCTTGGCGAGCAGCGTGAGCGGCGGCAGCCCGAAGTTGCGTCCCGCCCGCCGGTAGACGGTCGGGACGTTGCGCACGCCGTTCATCGCCGACACGAGGATGGGAAAGAAGGCGGCGAGGAAGATCAAGTAGATGGACGCGACGTCGCCCACGCCGAACAGGACGATCGCCACGGGAATCCAGGCGAGCGGGCTGATCGGGCGCAGCATCTGGATGGCCGGGTTGACGACCTGCGCGGCGGCGGGATACCAGCCCAGGAGGAGCCCGCCGGGGATGCCGAACGCCGCGGCGATCAGGTAGCCCACCGCGACGCGCCGCAGCGAATCACCGATATAGCCCCACAGCAGCCCCCGCCGGATCAGCTCCTCGATGCCTTGCTGGACGGCCAGGGGCGTCGGGAACACGGTCGTGCCGCTCCACTTCACGGCGTAGTGCCACGCGACGAGCAGCGCGGCCGCGGTCAGCAGCGGCCACGCGATCGGCTCCCACGTCCGGCGGCGAATGAGGGTCGTCATACCTTGTGGGCCAGGCCGATCGCCTCGAGGATGCCGTCCCGGAGGCCGAGGTACGTCGGCGAGCTGATGTCGCGCGGGTGCGGCATGTCGATCTCGACAATCTTCTGGATCTTCGCCGGGCGCGCGCTCATCACGATGACCCGGTCCGACAACTGCACGGCTTCGTCGATGTCATGCGTGACGAAGATGATGGTCTTGCGCTCGGCCTCCCAGATGCGCAGCAGCTCGCCACGCATGATCATGCGCGTGATGGAGTCGAGCGCGCCGAACGGCTCGTCCAGGAAGAGCATGTCGGGATTCACGGCCAGGGCCCGGGCCACTTCGACGCGCTGCTTCATGCCGCCGGAGAGCTCCCGCGGATACGCTTTCTCGAAGCCCTTCAGCCCGACCAGGTCCACGTAGTGCCCGATGCGCTTGCTGCGCTCCGCCTCGGACAGGTCGCTCAGCCCGAAGCCGATGTTGCCCTCCACCGTGAGCCACGGGAAGACGCCGCGCTCCTGGAAGACGAACACGCGCCGCCGGTCGGGGCCGGACACGGCCTCACCGTCGATGCGGACCTCCCCGTGGGTGGGCGAGAGGAAGCCCGCGATCACGTTCAGCATCGTGGACTTGCCGCAGCCCGACGGCCCGAGCAGGCAGACGAATTCGCCTTCGGCCACCTCCATGCTCACGTCGTCCAGGACGTTCACGCTGTCGCTGCCGCGGCCGAACACCATGCTCACGTGGTCCGCGCGCAGTTTTGCCTTCCTAGTCATCCGAGTATCCCCACCTGATGGATGGAATCCGTTCGAGCGATCGGATGCCGATGTCGAGCAACAAGCCGATGACCCCGATCATGACCATGCCGGCCACGACGAGGTCGTACCGATTCCCGGCGTTGCGGGCGTCCACGATCAGGAACCCCAGCCCGGAGTTGACCGCGATCATCTCCGCCGCCACGACGACGAGCCAGGCGATGCCGAGCGCGATCCGCAGGCCGATGATCAACTGCGGCATGACCGCGGGATAGAGGACGCGGTACACCACCTGCGAGTGCTTCAGGCCGAAGTTGCGCCCGGCGTTCACGTAGACCTCCGGGATGTTCGCCACCGCGTTCATTGCCGTGACCGTCAGGGGCAGGAAGGACGCGAGGAAGATCAGGAAGATGGCCGCCACGTCGCCGACCCCGAACCACAGGATGGCGATCGGAATCCACGCCAGCGGCGAGATCGGCCGGAGGATCTGGATGAAGGGGTTCACCGCCATCTCCACCCGGCGGTACCAGCCGATCGCCAGGCCGATCGGGATGGCCAGCAGCGCCGCGCCGACGAAGCCCCAGGTCACCCGGAACAGGGACGCGACGATGTATTTGAACAGCAGCCCGCGCGTCGCCAGTTCGAGCAGGCCCGACGCCACCGCGAGCGGACCCGGCAACAGGGGATTGGACTGGAACTTGATCGCGACGTGCCACCCCACGAGCAGCGCCGCGATGAACGCGGTGGGGCCGAAGAGCCCGCGGGCGGCGGCCGACCAGTTGCGCGTCGCGGGCTTCAAGCGGGGACTCGGAAAGGAGAAAGAGAACGTTCAACGCGCGACATGCAGACCGATATTCTACGACACCGCTCGCGCGCATAACAGGCGGATGTCCGTGCGAACCGAGGCGCCGCGCTAGAAACGCAGGAGCAGTTCGACATAGCCAAGGTGACCGCTGTTGTTGGTGGGGTAGATTGCCGTGGTGACGTCCCGGCTCTGAGCGTGTCCGTAGTACAAGCCGAGGGTGAAGTGCGGGTTGAAGACGTAGTCGCCGCTCGCGTCGTACAGCGTGGCGAGGCCGGAGTGGCCGTTGGACGGCCGTCCGTTGAACCCGAACGTGCCCGGCTGGAACGCGCCGCCGCCGGATACCAGAGGTCGCTGGCGCTCGCGAGCTGGAGATCATGGACGTCGGTGCGGAGCGTCAGCTTGCCGGACGGCCTGAGGATCACCTCGCCGAAGGCGTCGGCCGTGTTCATCAGGTTGTAGAACGGCATGCGCGCGTAGATGCGCGCCGTCGGGAGCACCTGGAAGAACGAGCCGTGGCGGCCGTCGGCGGCGTCAGCGTCGCCGGAGCCCCAGTCGTAGCCCCCGCGGATCCACGGCTTCAGCGCCGGCAGCCCGGCGGGCTGCCAGCCGCCCTCGAGCGCAACCGCGCCCGCGTGATGGGAGAGCGATCCCCAGGAACCCGTCTGCAAGGCGCCCCAGAACAGGAGGTCGATCGGCCCGGCGTTCGTGGCGATCGCCTGCAGGTAGTTCCCGCCGTAGGTGCCGACGACGATCGAGCCCGTGTCGGCCGTGCGCGCCGCCAGGGGACGATTGTCGGTCTTGACGACGCCCTGGCGGTAATCGTCGTAGCCGAGGGCGAAGACGCGCCATTCGGCGGGATGTCGATCGGTGCCAGCCTCACCGGTCACGGTCCCGTAGAAGACGTTGATGTGCAGCTCGGACCATCCGTCGACCTGGAACACGCCTTCGGTCGGCCGCGCGGCGAGGGCCGTGACGTTCAGCTTCGGCGTGCTCAGCGCATACTGCGCGCCATCGAGACTGCGAAGCACGTCCGAGAACCCGAAATTGCCGAGGACGCGCTGGCTGATGCGATCGCGCTTGAGGGTCGCGAGCGCGGCGTTCTTCGGCAGCACCTCGAGGCCGTCGTTGAATTCCATGCGGCCGATGCGCAACGACTGTCCCGCGACGCCGCCCAGGCCCTTGAACCGGACGAAGCCCTGCTTGAGAAAGAGCGCGGCGGTGTTCTCGCTGTTGTCGTTCGCCGCGTAGTACGCGGCCCCCAGCCCCAGTTGTCCCTGCGGCGGAGGCTTCACCGCGGTCGTCGGCAGGTTGAGGATGAACGGCACCTCGAACTCGACCTGCCAGTCGATGGCCTTGTGCGAACGCGAGAGCCCGAAGCGCGCCTGCGATCCCTGGTAGACGTAGTCCCCCGAGGGGTCGTCTCCGAACCAGTTCCACGAATACGTCCGGCTCCGGAGCGCGCCGGACACGACGGCGCCGCCGAGCGTGATCGGCTTGGGGGCGGCCGGGGCCTGCGCGACGGCCGTGGCCGCGCCCACGCTCAGCAGCAGGCATGCGAGCGCGGCCACGCGCAGCCGTGGACCCACCGGTCGTGTCATGAGCGGCAGAGCATAGCTGAGTTGATATTCAAAATCTCTAGTCCAAACAGGTTACTGGGCGACGCCAGATACGCGCGCACCGCGCGGGCCACGATAAGATGCCCTCCAATGTCGCGCGCCAGCGGATTCACCAGGCTCATGGCCGCCGCCCTGGTGGCGGGGTTGCTCTCCGGCCTCGGCGCGATTGCGTTCCACTACCTGGCCGACACGTTCGGCGAGGCGCTCTTCCGATGGGCCGATGCCAACGCGCGGCTGAATCGCCTGCCCGTCGTCGTGATGGTCCCGACCCTGGGTCTGCTGCTGGTGGGCGTCGTGTTGCAGCTCGTGCCGGCGGCGCGGCTCGGCGGCGTGCGTGAAGTCCTGGAGGCGCTGGAGCAGCACCGCGGCGTGATTCCCCTCGTCCGGTTGCTGAACGTGTTCCTGAGCGGACTGGTCCTCGCCTTCGGCGGCTCGGTGGGTCCCGAGGGGCCGATGGTGCAGCTCGGCGCGGTCGCCGGCAGCTGGGTGGGCCAGCGCGCGGGGCTGTCATCCGAGAACCTGCAGACGCTCGTGCGCGCCGGCGCGGCCGCGGGTATCGCCGCGGCGTTCCGCTCACCGGCCGGCGCCGTGCTGCTGACGCTCGAGGTGTTCGGCGCGCGCTTCAACCAGGATCTCACCGCCATCGCGATCGCGGCGGGCGTCGGCTACGTCACGCGGACGGTGCTCTTGGGCGACGCGTATCCGTTCCAGCCCTCCGAGGTCATGCAGCCGGTGCCGCTGATCGGGTTGCTGATCGTGGTGCCGATCATGGGCCTGGTCGGCGCGCCGACGGGTCACCTCTTCATCCGCCTCTTCGAGCGGTTCAAGACCGCGTTTCCCAGCCGCTGGCCGCTGGCTCTGAACGTGGCATTCGGCGGGCTTCTCGTCGGGGTCATCGGCATCTGGTTTCCGCAGGTGCTGTCGGCGGGCTATCCGGTGATTGCGCGCAGCATCCACGGCGGCATGAGCGTGCAGCTGTTCGTCGTCCTGCTGCTGCTCAAGATGCTCGCCACGTCGATCACGTTCGGGTCCGGCGCCGTGGGCGGGCTCTTCGCCCCCACGCTCGTGATGGGCGCGCTCTACGGCGGGGCGTTCGGCTACGGCGTCCACGGCCTCGCGCCGCAAATGGTGCCGCAGCCGGAGCTGTTCGTGCTGCTTGGCATGATCGTGATGTTCGGCTCAGTGGTGAAGGGGTACTGGAGCGGTCTGCTCATGGTGGCCGACATGAGCGGCTGCTATCACCAGCTGCTGCTGCCGGGCGTCGTCGCGGGCGGCATCGCCTTTTTCGTGAGCTGGGAGCTGCACGATCGCTCGATCTTCGGCCTCGCCGTCGATCCGGCGGGATCGTCCAAGCCGGGCGAGCCGGTGCCCGTGCGCGGCGGCTGACGCGCCGCTAGGCGGGACGCCGCTTCACGAGGAGGCGGTCCAGGTACGCCACCACGAGCTCGCCGCGCTGGTTGAGCACGCGGCTCTCGAAGGTCACCGTGCCCTGCGCCGCGCCAAGGGCCTTGGTTTCCACGACCCGCTTCTCCACGTGGATGCGGTCGCCGAAGAACACCGGGGCGACGAACCGCAGCTTGTCCACGCCCACGAACGCGAGCAGCGTGTCGCTGAACAGCTCCATCTGCGTCCCGAGGCCGATCGACATGCTGAAGACCAGCGCGCCGTGCGCGATGCGCTGCCCGTATTTCGTCGTCCGGGCGTACGCCTCGTCGGTGTGCAGCGCCATGAAGTCGCCCGTGAGGCCGGCAAAGGCCATCACGTCCGCCTCCGTGACGAGGCGCTCGCCCGAGGCGACGGGGGCGCTCGATTCGAAGTCCTCGAAGTGCATCGTGGGCCTATAATCTCACACAGGAGATCATCATGTCCGAGACCACGCACCAGCCCCACGCCGCCGGATTCATGCAGACGACCGGCGACCTGGCCAAGTCCGTCGGGCGCTTCTCGCTGGCCATGTCGCTGCTGGCCACCCGAGAGGTCGTCTCCCTGGTCACGATGTCGAAAGACGAGCCCGCGGCCCTGGACGACGTCAGCAGCGCGGCCGGCCGCCAGTTGACGGGCGCGATGCGCACCGCATACGCGATCGGCACTAACGTCCAGAGCGGCCTCGTGGACGCCCTGTTCGGTCTCGTCGGCCAGACGGGCCCCGCGGGGCAGGCGCCGAAGGGTGATACGTCCGGATTGTCGATCGCGATGACCGCCCGCGCCACGCGCCGCGTGGCCGGCGTCCGGACCGTGGCGTCCGGCGCGTTGAGCCGCCCGATTCCGCAGGACGAGGTGGTCGAGCGCCTGATGGCGTATCACGCGGAGTCGACCGGCGGCGCCGTCGAGCGCGAAAAATCCGTGACCGGCCTCTGGAAGTCGGAAGGGCTGGCCACGAGCATCGGCAAGCACCTCCTGCAGGAGAACACGCTCGCCGACCCGCGGCTGGCGAAGAACGTGTTGCCGATCGCGCACGTCGGCTTCGGTTCGGGCTCGACCGAGGCGATGGTGTTCGACGTCCCGAAGCTCAAGGCGCTCTTCGCGGACCGCTGCGACGCGAACCATCTCGGGTTCGCCTACGAGGGCATCGGCGCGATCCTGCGCATCTACGAGCGCGGCTTCTTCAAGGTGATGAGCGGATCGCTCGGGCTCATTCCCCTCGACGCGCCGGACGGCCCGAACCCCGAGGGCTTCTTCGCCGAGTACCTGGCGCAGTACCCCGCCGACATGCAGCGCCTCATCGCGCATGGCTACGGACGCCTCGTCGCGTTCAGCAACATCGACATCTACACGGCCATCCAGGAGGCGACGGCGTTCCCCGCGCACCGGCATGAGCCGATCGTGCACGGCGCCGGCTTCGCGTTCGTGATGATGAACAGCGCGGACCTGCCGCGCATCCTCGAGAACAGCGCGGTGCCGTTCGACGCGCCGATTCGCGCCGCGTTCCAGAACGGGTTGATCTACGCCCTGGTGTTCTTCGACTGGTATGCGCCGGGGCTGCTCGCCGGGTGGACGCCCGCCGGGCCGCTGGAGTCCGAACTCATCGAGCACGCGCGCCGCGAGGCCGCGTCATCGCAGCGCCGCGGCTACCTGCTGCCGTTCCACCTCGAACACCCCAGGACGTAGGCGGCCGCTACCCGAGCTCCATGCCGCAGCCCGGGAGCGGCATCACGGACTTGGCGGGCTTGGTGTTGACGTTCGACACCATCCCGCCGTCGATCAGGATGCTCACGTACGGGTGATCGGGCGCGGTGGAAATCTGCACCGTCGCCATGTGTGGCCCCGACATGTCGAGGCTCCACAGGCCGATGCCCGTGAAGGACACCGTGTCGACCTCGCCGGCCTTGGTCTCCCGGTTCGCGTTCCCGAACGACAGCCACACCAGACTGCCCATCTGGAATTTTCCGCCGGTCGTCTCGTTCACATATTCGAACGCCGCCGGCTTTCCCTCGGGGAATCCCGGGATGTGGTACTTGTACGAGAATCGCTCGCCGTTGGACGCAACGACGCCGTGCGCGGCGCCGGACTTGCCCGCTGGCGCGGGCGCCACGCCGTCCATCGCCTGGAGATAAATGTAGGGATCGAGCACCGAGTTGGGGCCGACCGTGTACACCGACTGCAGGTCGGGTTTCGGGAAGCCATAGCCTTCGGGGTAGGGCTCGGACACGGTGCCCATGAACCCGAACACAGTCTGGCCGCTGGGGTCCTTCTCGAACGCGGCGGGCCCTCGCATATGCCACGACGCCTTCGGCACGCGTGGCTCGAGCTTCAGCAGGTTCATCAGCACGCTCTGCACGATGAAGCCGCGGAAGACCAGGTTGCCGAGCACCTTGCCGGTGTGGACGTCGATGGACCCGATCGCGAACTCGAACGGGTCGTCCACCCAGCAGACACCCTTCATGTTGTAGGCAATCTTCTTGAACCGCAGCGTCTCGTCGTGGCCCAGCGCCCCGAGCGACAGGCGTCCCGGGAAGGCCTTCGCCATCGGCGAGTCCGGCGGCTTGGCAAACATGCCCCCGGGGACGAGCGTCGACACGGTGAACGGCACCGAGTCGCCGGTGCGCTCGCCGAACTGCAGCAACACGCGGCCGTGCAGGTGCGAGCGCCCGGTGGCGCCGCCTTCCATGTCCGGCACGTTCAACGAGAACTTGTCGCCGAACGCGGTGTTGTGCGTGAACGGGGTGAACTCGCGCGCGGTATTGGTCGGGATCTCGGGAACGGCGCGGCCCGGCGTCGGCCCCTCGGGCGCCCTCGTGCTCAGGCGCAGGTGAGGGTGCAGCGCCGTGCCCACGGCCGGCACGCTCGCAAACTGCATCTCCGGCCCGCTGAACGGCAGCGGGAAGCGCAGCGTCTCGCCGCCGAACCCCGCGCCGAGCGGCATGAACGACACGCCGCTCATCATGAAGTCCAGCGTCCCGTCCTCGCGCTGCTCGAACTTCGCCCACACCGATCCGTAGTGCGGGCTCTTCTCTTCCTGCCGCGACTCGTTGGAGAACTCGATCGGCGTCGGCGGAATCTTCGGGTTGACGCTGACGAGAGCCGTGAGCGCGGAGTTCCCGAACGCGACCTTCACATTCAGGTTCTTCACCTCGCCCGTCGCCAGGTTCAGCTCGCCGGTCGAGGTCAGGTCCTCGACGTCGGTCACCGAGTTACCGAACGCGGGGAGCTTGTCGTACCTGCGGCGCCACCAGCACGCTGTCCTGGCCGGTGAGGCCCGCGCCCATCGACAGCGTGAAGCGGGCGACGTCGCCATCGGGCGGCGAGAACGTCACGGTGAGGGCGCCCTGCACGTGGCTCTGCACGAGGCAGACGCCGCCGAAGAGCAGGTTCGGCGAGCTACCGAACGGGATGTCCCTCTCGATCGTGGCATGGGCCGCGCGCAGGGCATCGCCGAAGTAGCTGGACGCCGTGTTGATCGGCAGCACCGCCTTGAGACCCGGCGGCAGCGTGATGCGCTCGCGAAAGGGCCCGTCTTCCGATGCGGACCTGGCCTGCTTCGGCGGAGCGCTCGGCGCCTTGGCCGGTGACGACGCCAGGTCCGCGACCGTCGTCGCCGGGCCTGGCGCGAGGCGATACTGCGTGACCGGGTCCAGGGCCGCGAGCGCTTCGAGATCGACCAGCGGGTAGGACGTGCCGCACGAACTGTTCAGCAGGGCGAGGAACTGGTTCGCAATCACGCCGTGTCCCGCGGCGCCAGGGGACACGCCGTTCAGCGAATAGAAGCCGCCGAGATAGCCGGCGGTGAGGCGGCGGTCGCCGACCACGACGCCCTCGCGCTTGAGCGCCGCCGCGCTGGCGTGCAGGTCGAGCACGAGCGCGTCCTGCTCCCGCGCGACCGCGCGAATCTGCGCGTTGAGCGCCCTGGTACGCTCGCCGATGCGCGCGACCACCGACGCGGGAACGACCGATCCTTCGGGCAGGCGTCCCGCCGTGCGGGTGATCACGCGGCAGCCGGCCTCGATGAGGCCCTTCGGCGTGAGGCAATCCTCATCGTTGAGGCCGAACAACTTGTGGAGCACGGCTGGTTCAGCCTTCAGGATGGGTTCCGCATCCGCCACGCGCGTGAAGTACGCCATGTCGGCCGGGTCGGGAAGCGTCGCGGCGACGATCGTCGCCGGCACTCGTCCAAACGGCGCCAGCACGCTCGCGTAGTTCAGCCGGAAGCTCACGTCGTCCGGAATCCAGGCGGCGTCCCCCTTCATTGCGGCGTCCACGACGTCGAACAGGCCGAGGGCCACGAGCAGCAGCGTCGGCTGGCGGAACAGGGCGTACTCGACCTGTGTCGGCATGGTCTGCGTGCCTGGCAGCAACAGGCCCGGCAGGCCCAGGATCAGGTTGATCGCGGTCTGCAGATTGTCGCTGCGGTGGATCAGTGGAGACACGGGCCGCCGCGACAGGGCGTCGGAGAGTCTCATCCCCGGGATCGACACGTTCGAGAACAGGCCGGCGGGCGGGAATTCTCTCAGGACCGTCGTCTGCATCGCCTGTGGGAGGCGCACCGGCAGATCCTGGAAGCCGATCACCGGGCCGATGCCGGGCCCTTCGATGATCGGTTGCGGGAAGGCGGTCCCGATCTTCTGCGCGGCGAGCGCGGGAAAGCTGTACGCCTGCAGATCTTCACTGAGGCCAAAGTCACCGGCGCCGGCCGCCAAGCCGTCACCCAGGACCACAAACGTCGTCGGATTCAATTTATTGGAGTGCTGGGACATGACATCTCTCGGTTGACACTGAGCGCGGGGAATCTTAGCATTTGCGGGCGCCCGTACCTCTTTTCAATTACCATCTCTCAACCGCTCATGCCTGCAGCCAAGACCATCACCCAGAAGATTCTGGTTCGCGCCGCGCCTGCAGACGTCTACGAGGCGCTGCTGAATCCCCGCAAGCAGGCGGCCTTTACCGGGTCACCGGCGACGGGTTCTTCGCGGGTCGGCGGAAAGTTCACGGCGTGGGACGGCTATATTGCCGGGGTGCATCGCGAACTGGTGAAGGGTAAGAAGATCGTGCAGGACTGGCGGACGACGGAATGGCCTGAAGGCGCGGCCGATTCCACCGTGACGTTTACGTTCAAGAGGGTCAAGGGAGGCACCGAGGTCCGGATGGTGCACGCCAAGGTCCCGGCGGAGCAGGCCGCGTCCTACCGCCAGGGCTGGATTGACTTCTACTGGAACCCCTTGAAGCTTTATTTCTCGAAATAGACGAGGCCAAGATGAATCGCTTCCGACTGACTTTCCTACTCACGTGCCTCGCCTTCATGCCCGCGCTCGCACGGGCACAGGGCGCATCACTGCACGGCTTCGGCCCCATCAACAGCTCGATGGGCGGCGCCGGCGTGGCGCTCCCGGAGGACTCGCTGAACGCCCTCGCCTTCAATCCCGCGATGGTCTCGGCGGTCGAGGGCAACCAGGTCTCGTTCACGACCGAGTTCTTCAAGGACGCCATCGAGATTCACACGACCTACGGGTCGCTGAGTGGCGATGCGAAGGGCACGAGCCACCTCAGCATCGTCCCGTCCTTCGGCTGGATGCTGCGCGATCCCAAGAAGAAGCTGGCGCTCGGGTTCGGCCTGATTGGCGTGGCCGGATTCGGCGCCGACTACAAGCAGGACACGGCCAGCATCCTCTTCGCCCAGCCGCCCAACGGCTTCGGGCGCATCTGGACCCAGTACCAAGTGACGAAGATCCCTGTCGCCTTTGCCTACCAGGCGACCCCGAAGCTGGCGATTGGCTTCTCGTTCAACACCTACGTGGGGCAGTTCTCGGTCGCACCGCTGCCCGACGGCGTCTATGACGTGGCCGCCAACGGCGACCTCTGGTATCCCGAGGCCGGCAAGGTGAGCCAGAAGTTCGCGTTTGCGGGCCAGTTCGGATTCCGCTACCAGCACAGCGAGAAGATGAGCATCGGCGCGTCGTTCACGACCCCACAGAACTACAAGCCCTACGAGTACAACTCGAGCATCGCGGATCCGTCGTCGCGGGCGTACGGGCTGCACCGGACGATCGAGTACGACCTCGATGGCCCGTGGAACGTCACGTTCGGCACGGCGCTCAGCCTCAGCAAGAAGACGCAGATCGCCATCGACGGGATGTTCACCAAGTACGAGGGCGTGCACGGCTTCGGCGGTCCCGGCGGCGTCGTGAACGGCACGATCGATCCGTTCGGCTGGCGCGACGTCTGGACGTTCAAGACGGGCGTGCAGCACAAGGCCTCCGAGAAGCTCACGGTGCGCGGTGGCTACAACTACAGCCAGATGCCGGGCAAGAGCGAGACGGTCATCTCGTTCACGGGCGCGCCCGCCACGTTCCAGCATCACTTCTCGGGCGGCTTCGGCATGCAGATCTTCCCGTTCCTGTCGGCGGAGATGTCGGCCTACTACGTGCCGCGCCAGCACCTGGTCGGTCCGTTCGTCAACCTGAAGGGCCAGGTGCTCGGCACGATCGACGAATCGAACTCGTTGACCTCGTTCCTCATCGGCCTCAACTACAAGTTCTAGTCGGGCTTCGGTCTACGAGAGGAGTAACCCATGACCCGATACAGAAACCTTCTGGCCGTCACGGCCGCCACGCTCGCGGTGGCGGGCGTGCTGTCGGCCGATTTGTCCGCCCAGACTCCGCAGGCCGCGCCCTCGGGCCTCTGGTTCGGCATCGCCCGCGCGTGCACCACCAACAGCCGCTTTCCGCAGCCGCCGAACACGGTCGACCAGGCGGTGTGCCGCGACGCGTGCCAGGGCGCCGCGTGCCCGATGTCCCAGTTCCCGATCGATGAAGTGGTCATGATGCCCGAGCTCTTCGCCGACGGCACCATGGTGGCCACCGATCACGCGACGCTCGTCGATGGCCATCCCATCGGCCAGGGCCGCTGGGAGTACACCGGCAAGGGCACGATTGACGGCAAGCAGTACGATTGCTACCAGGCCAGCTTCATGTGGCTCCAGCCGAAGCCAGCCGCAGGACGTGATCCGCGACTTGCCGTTCTCGATCTTCGCCGGCGTGGGCCGTCCGCGGTTCGTGTTCTACGTCGACCCGGCGAATCCGGACGAGATCAAGGGCTGGATTCAGCCCTTCCTCTTCGCCATCACGGACCAGTACGGCATCACGAACCTGAAGCCGGGCACGCCGTATCCGACGCCCGACCCGCTCTCGCCGCTGCCGGCGGTGTGCGACCCGACGAAGCAGTCGAACCCGTATTGTTTCGGCACCTTGATGTTCGTGCTTCGCCGCTTCAAGATTCAGTAACCCTCTATTCACAGGAGACACGACCGTGGCTTACAAGATGATGTGCGCCGAGACCGGCGCGAAGTGCCCCTTCGAAGTGCAGACCGAGACGAAGGAAGAGTTGATGCAGCACATCGCGGTGCACGCGAAGGCCGCGCACCCGGAGATGACGGAGCCGCCGTCGCCGGAAATGGTCGCCAAGCTCATTCACGTCGTCTAGCCTTCCCCAGCCGGGGGGCGGGCCCGCCCGCTCCCCGGTCCATTCCGTGTCACTCGAACCTGGCGCCCAGGTCGGCCGCTATCGCATCGTCGCCCGCCTCGGCGGGGGCGGGATGGGCGAGGTCTACCGCGCGCGCGATACCTCGCTCGAGCGCGATGTCGCGCTCAAGATCATCCTCGCCGCGGGCGAGGCCGACGCCGTCAAGCGCTTCTCGCGCGAGGCGCAGGCGGCCTCCGCCCTCAATCACCCCAACATCATCACCGTCTTCGACACCGGCGAGAGCCATGCGGGTCCGTACCTCGTGATGGAGCTCGTGTCGGGGCGCACCCTGCGGTCGCTCCTGCGAGAGGGATGGAACGCCGGGGCCGTGACCGACATCGGCGGGCAGATTGCGCGCGCGCTGGCCGTGGCGCACGGCGCCGGCATCATCCATCGCGACATCAAGCCCGAGAACGTGATGGTGCGCGCCGACGGTTACGTCAAGGTGCTCGACTTCGGGCTCGCGCGCGCCGCGCGCCGCGACGCCGACGCCCTGGCCGAGACGACGCCAGGCTCGCCGCTGGGGCATGACGGCGTCGACACGGGCGCCGCCGTGGTCGGCACCGCGGCGTACATGTCGCCGGAGCAGGCCCGCGGGTTGCCGGTGACCGGGGCGACCGACGTCTTCGCGCTCGGCCTCGTGCTCTACGAGCTGGCCACCGGCCGCCATCCGTTCA
The DNA here is from genome assembly GCA_963839865.1 of uncultured Acidobacteriota bacterium. GTDB lineage: Bacteria > Acidobacteriota > Vicinamibacteria > Vicinamibacterales > UBA2999 > 12-FULL-67-14b. The sequence goes on along the minus strand of CAWIWS010000021.1, from coordinate 849,288 downwards.
CCGCGACGGGCGCGTTCGGCGTCGTGGCCCGGATGCTGTCGGAGCTGCCGGTGCCCCCGTCGCGGATCAATCCCGAAGTCCCCGCGGCCGTCGATGCGCTGATCCTCCGCATGCTCGACAAAGATCCGCGCCGCCGGCCGGAGGCCGCCGACGTGGAGCAGGCGCTGACACCGTCGGCTGTGGTCATCACGCGCGACGCCTCGACCGGGCGGCTGGCGGCGGGACACTCGGTCGGGCGCGAGGGCTCGCGCGCGGCCCTTGGCCGCGCCTTCAACGTCGCGTTGTCCGGCCGTGGCAACCTCGTGGCGGTGGGCGGCGAGCCGGGGATCGGCAAGACCACCCTCGTCGAGGATTTCCTGCGCGAGGCCGCGGCGGCCGAGAACTGCGTGATCGCGCGCGGACGCTGTTCCGAGCGGCAGGCCGGCGCCGGCGCCTACCTGCCGTGGCTCGAGGTGCTCGACTCGGTGCGCGCACGCACCGGCGGCGCGGCGGCGCACCTGATGAAGACGGTCGCGCCCACGTGGTACGCGCAGGTGGCGCCGCTGTCGCAGGACGACTCGCCCGAGGCACGGGCGTTCACGGTGAGCCGGGCCGGCTCCCAGCAGTGGATGAAGCGCGAGCTCGCGTCGTTTGTCGAGGAAGTGGCCCGGCAGGCGCCCTTCGTCCTCTTCTTCGAGGACATGCACTGGGCGGACGAGTCCACGGTTGATTTGCTGGCCTACCTGGCCGCGCGCCTCGAGGCGTTGCGGGTGCTGGTGATCGTCACCTACCGGCCCTCGGATCTCCAGCTGGCCGGCCATCCGTTCCTGGCGCTCAAGCTCGATCTCGAGGCCAAGGGCACGTGCCGCGACGTGCCGGTCGAGTTCCTCACACTCGCGGACGTGGAACGCTTCCTCGCGCTCGAATTTCCGGGGCACCGGTTCCCGCCGAGCCTCGCCGTTCTCATACACGACAAGACCGAGGGCAACCCGCTCTTCATGACGGACCTCGTGCGAAGCCTGGCGGACCGCCGCGTGATCGAACGCGACGGCGACGGTTGGATCCTCACGAGGCCGCTCACCGAGTTCGCGGGCGAGATTCCCGCCTCGGTGCGCAGCATGATCGAGTTGAAGCTCGCGCGCCTCGACGAAGCCGACCGGCGCCTCCACGTGGCGGGCAGCGTGCAGGGGGCCGGGTTCGATTCGGCCGTCGTCGCGCGGGCCCTTGGCGCCGACCAGGGGGAGGTCGAAGAGCGCCTCGACCGATCGGCGCGGGTCCACGGCGTGGTGCGCGTCGTCGGGGAGACGGAATTGCCCGACCGCACCCTCACCGTCCGCTATCGCTTCGTCCACGTGCTTTACCAGAACGCGCTCTACGCCTCGCTCGGCCCGAGCCGCCGGGCGGCGTCGAGCGCCGCGGTGGCCGACGCGTTGCTCGGCTTTCACGGCGCGGCGTCGCCCGCCATCGAGAGCGAGTTGGCGAGCCTGTTCGAGGCGGCGCGGGATTTCTCGCGCGCCGCGGCGTCGTACCTGCGCGCATCGGCCCACGCCCGCCAGGTGTTCGCCGATCGGGAAGCGCTGCGCCTCGCCCGCCGTGGCCTCGAAATGGTGCGGGCGTTGCCGGACACGCCGGAGCGCGCGTCCCGCGAAGTGGAACACCTGATGGCTGTCGTGCTGCCGATGCACGGCGTCGCGGGCTACGCCGCGCCGGAACTCGAGGAGATGTACGGCCGCGCCAAGCAGATCTGCGACGCCCTCGGCGAGCACCCGAGCCAGTTCGGCGTTGTCACCGGAATCGGCGCGTTCCGCTTCATGCGGGCGGAACTGCGCGAGAGCGAGACGGCCAGTGAGCAGATGCTGCGGCTGGCCGAGCGGGTGGGTGCTCCTGTGATGCACATCTGGGCCCGTTGGGCGCTCGGGGCCTCCTGGTCGCACCTCGGCGAGCGGTTGCCCGACGCCCTGCGGTTACTGGACGAGGGCGCGGCCCTCTACGAACCCGCGATGCACCCCGGCTTCATCCTGATGACCGGGTTTGACGCCGGCATTGCCTGCCATCTGCAGGCGGCCCGCGTGGCGTGGATGCTGGGTGATGCCGAAGGCGCGCTCGCGCGCCTCGACCGGGGCGTGGCGGAAGCGCGCGCGCGCCAGCATCCGGTGATGCTGGGGTTCGGCCTGTTCTTTGAAGCGTGGGTGCATCAACTCCGCCGAGAGCCCGCTGAGACGCTGCGCGCGGCCGGGGAGGCGCTGGCCGTCGGGGAGCAGTACGCCTACCCGCATATCACCGCGTGGGCCCGCGTGTTGTGCGGCTGGGCCACGGCCCACCTGGGCTCGCCCTCGGAGGGCGAGGCGCTGGCGCGCTCCGGGCTCGAACTGGAGGAGGCGATCGGCATCAAGCTCATGCGGTCGTATTTCCTGGCCCTCCTGGCCGAGACGCAGGCGTTGCAGGGCCGGCTCGCCGAGGCAGGCGCCACGCTTGACGCGGCCGCAGCCGAGGCCGAGCGCACGGAAGAGCGATGCTACCTGCCGCAAATCCGGCAGCTCCAGGCCGATTCGTTGGCTTGACCCTCCGCAAAGGGTGGGGTTTAATGACGTGTCCCCGCCGAACCCCAAGAGATGGTGCAGTACAGCCATCGTAGCCACCGCTCCCTCCAATTCGCCGTCGCGCGCCCGTCGCTGGCGCTTCCTCGCCATCCCCATCGCCTTGATTGCCGTGGCCATGCTCACGGCTGTCTGGGTCGATAAACGGGGGCTGGCCTTCTTCGACTCGGGCCGCGGCATCGTCGCCGAGGCGCTGAATCCGTTCGGCCAGGCGCTCAAGAAAGGTGACCCCGCCGGCATGGAGCGCGTGTATGCGCCCGGCTTTCAGGGCACATCGCTCGGGCTGGTGACGCGCAAGGTCACCGAGGACAAGGACGGCGTGCGCCGGTTGCTGCAAGCCTCCGGCAATACTCCCCAGGATCGCGCGGCCGCACTCGCCGAATGGCGCGCGTACCGTGAGGGCTTCGCCTCGATCGACGATGCGGGTCTGCACATCGACCAGCTGGAAGAGTGGGGCGGATCGCACCTCGTGGCAACGGTGCGGTTCGAGGTCATCGGGACGCCGCAAGGGGCCGCGCAGCCCGGTATCGACCGCGCGCGGTTCCGCATGGGCTTCGACCGGACACCCCAGGGGCTGCAGATCACCTCGGCGTCGTTCCTCGAAGGCGACCGGCTGATCAGCGATACGCCGCAGTTTGCGGACGTCGCGCCGGCGGCCGGCGTGGACTTCACGAACAAGTACTATCCGGCGTTCCTGAACGAGAAGATGGCGTTCGGGATGATCCGGTACGGCCCCGGCGGCATCTCGGCGGCCGACGTCGACAACGACGGCTTCTACGACCTGTTCGTGCCGGACGGCGTGGAGTCCCGGTTCTTCCGGAACCGCGGGGACGGCACGTTCGAAGACGTCACGGCCAAGTCGGGCCTGTCGGGCCTCGACGGCGCGAGCGTCGGCGTGTTCGCCGATTACGACAACGACGGCTCACAAGGACCTGTTTGTCAGCCGGACCTTCAAGCCCAACCAGTTGTTCCACAACAACGGCGACCTGCACCTTCACCGACGTGACGGCGAAGTCGAAGATTCGGCGCCGACTGCTGCACGACCGTGGCGTCCTGGGGTGACTACGACAACGACGGGTTGCTCGACCTGTACGTGGGCCGCTACCTCGACCCGCGGCTGGCGATTCCGACCACGTTCTACGCGCGCAACGGCGAGCCGAACCAGCTCTATCACAACAACGGCGACGGCACCTTCACGAACGTGACCGAGCAGGCAGGCGTCGGCGAGCCCGGCCTCTGCCTCGGCACCGTGTGGGGCGACTACGACGACGACGGGTATCTCGACATCTACGTCGTCAACGATTTCGGGCGCAAGACGCTGTATCACAACAATCGCAACGGCACGTTCACCGACGTGACGGTGAAGTCCGGCACGCTCGACTACGGCGCCGGCATGAGCGCGTCCTTCGGCGACTACGACAACGACGGCAAGCTGGACATCTACGTCGCGAACATCCGCTCGGAAGACCCGGTGGTATGCCGAGACGCCCACCGTGATGCGCTACATGATGAACAGCTACCGGCAGGGCGTGTGGCTGAGCGACATGCCGCTGTACCTCCAGATCTTCCGGCAGTCGGGCTTCGCCTTCGTCGACGTGTTCCGCCAGATGGCCTCGGGCAACACGCTGATGCGCAATCGCGGCGACGGCACGTTCGAGGACGTGACCTGGAAGGCGTCGGCGAACCCGGTGGGCTGGTTCTGGGGGTCGTCGTTCGCGGACTTCGACAACGACGGCCTGCAGGACATCTACTCGGCCAACGGCTGGGTCTACAACGAGCGCGGCACCGAGATCGAAATGGAGTTCCTGCACAACGTGGTCAGCAAGCAGAACGTCTACAAGACGGGACTCTTCTTCGATCCGAAGCACTTCGGGACCGAGTCGTGGCACGGCTGGGAGCGGAACCGGCACCTGCGCAACAACGGGGACGGCACGTTCACCGAGATCGGCCGGCCGGCAGGCACCGACCTGCTGCTGAACTCGCGCGGCGTCGCCGTGGCGGACTTCTGGAATCGGGGCAAGCTCGACATCGCGGTCGCGGCCTCCTCCGACAAGCACGCGTTGCTGAAGAACGAGGTGGCCACGTCACGCCACTGGCTCGGTGTCGAGCTGGTCGGCACGTCGTCGAACCGCGACGCCGTCGGCGCGCGGGTGTTCGCGAAGATCGGCGGGACGAGGCAGATGCGCGAGCTGGTCATCGGCGATGGCTACGGTTCTCAGAACTCGCTCCGCCAGTACTTCGGCCTGGGGAACGCGGCCGAAGTCGATGAGCTGATCGTCCGCTGGCCCAAGTCGGGCGCCACGCAGACGTTCGCGAAGGTCGCGGGCGATCGCATCGTGCAGATCACCGAGGGCAAGGCCGGCGCGGACGCCCTGGTGGAGAAGCACTACCAGGCCGCACCCCCGCGAGAGGTCAAGTGAGGATCGCGCTCGTGCTTGTCGCGGCGGCGCTGGCGGCCGGGGCGCCGGAGACGGTGCAGCCCGGCTTCGAGGACATCACGGTGAAGGCGGGCGTGTCGAGCCCGCACCACAACCGGAAGTTCGAGAACCCGTACGCGCACATCATGGCGGGCTACACAGCGCTCGGCGCGTCGGCGTCGGCGGCGGACTTCGACGGCGACGGCTTCGACGACCTGTTCGTGACCGACTCGTCAATCGACGGGCGCAATCACCTGTATCGCAACAACCACGACCTGACCTTCACGGACGTGGCGGCGAAGGCCGGCATCGACTCGGGCAACGACGCGGAGGATGCGTCGGCCGACTCGGTCTGGCTGGACTTCAACAATGACGGCCGGCCCGACCTGTTCGTGTCCCGCTTCGGCCGGAGCCAGCTGTATCAGAACCTGGGCGGCGGCAAGTTCAAGGAGATCAGCAAGGCGGCGGGTCTCGACCGCTACCTGAACGCAATCACCGCCGTGGCCTTCGACTACGACCATGACGGTGACGTCGACCTGTTCGTGGGCGCGTATTTCCCGCCACGTGAACCTCTTCAAGCCCGACACGCCGCGGTTCTTTCCCGAGAGCTTCGAGACGGCCAACAACGGCGGGGGCGTCATCGCCTACCGGAACAACGGCAATGGCACGTTCACCGACGTCACCGACGCCATCGGGCTCAAGACAAGCGGCTGGTCGCTGGACCTCGGGCACGCCGACGCGAACAACGACGGATGGGACGACCTCTACGTCGCGTGCGACTTCGGCACCGATCGCTTCTTCGTGAACAACGGCAACGGCACCTTCTCCGACATCACCGAGAAGGCGATCGGCATCGACACGAAAAAGGGCATGAACGTCGAGTGGGGCGACTTCGACAACGATGGTCTGCTCGACATCTACGTCACCAACATCACCGACGACTACATGCGCGAGGGCAACTTCCTGTGGAAGAACAACGGGAACCTGACCTTCACCGACGTCTCTCGCGAGACCAGCACCTATGACACGGGCTGGGGCTGGGGCGCGAAGTTCTTCGATTACGACAACGACGGCTGGCTCGATCTCTACGTGACCAACGGGTGGGTGTCTGCCGGCACCGAGAGCTACGTGCCCGACGTCTTCGAGATGATCATCAAGCCCGGCATCGACCTCTCCGACGCGCGCAACTGGCCGCCGATGGGCACCAAGAGCCTGAGCGGTTACCAGAAGAAGCGACTGTTCCACAACGAGCGGGGCCAGGCGTTCAAGGACGTGGCCCCGATGTACGGCGTCGACTCCATTCGCGACGGCCGCGGCATCGCGACGGCGGATTTCGACAACGACGGCCGGATGGACTTCTTCGTGGCTAACGCGAACGGCCAGCCGTTCCTGTACCACAACGTCCTGCCGGCCACGGGCCACTGGGCCGAATTCGCCCTGACGGGCGTCAAATCCAACAGGATGGGCGTCGGCGCCCAGGTCCGCGTCACCTCCGGCGGCCGCACGCAGTTGCGGTTCATCGACGGCGGCAACAGTTTCGGCGGGCAGGGGTCGATGCGCCTGCACGTCGGGCTGGGTTCGGCGACAACGATTGACAGGGTGGAAGTCCGCTGGCCGTCGGGGCAGACGCAGGTGCTGACCGCCGTACCGGTGGACCGGTTGACGAAGATCATCGAGGGTTCGACGAAATGACACGCATGGGAATCGCCGCGTCCGCGGCAGCAATCGTGATGGCGGCCTACTGTCTCGCGCCGCCGGCGCGGGCCATCGGCCCGGCCGAGCAGGCGGCCGCGGCGGACCTGGGCAAGTTCGAGGCGGCGCTCGCCGCCGCGCCCGACGACCTGAAGGCCGGCAACGACTACCGGATGGCCGTCATCCAGGCGAAGGCGTACGACCGCGCGCTCGCGTTCTTCGACAAGGTCGTGACGGCCAACCCCGCCGCGTCCAACGCCCACCTGAACTACGGGTTCGCCTATGTCGACAAGATTCCCGACGCCGGCGCAATCACGCAGGTCATCCTCGCCAACAACGCACTCGGCGAGTTCACAAAGTCGCTCGAGATCAAGCCGACGTGGATCGGCCTCTACACCCGTGGCAACAGCTACCTGTTCTGGCCGCGCATCTTCAACCGCACGCACCTCGGCCTGGCCGACCTGAACGAGGCGCTGAAGATGCAGAAGGCCGACGGCAAGAAGTCCTTCCATGTGCGCGTCTACGTGGCGCTCGGCGACGGCTACTGGAAGAGCGACGACCTCACCGCCGCCGCGAACACCTGGCGCGAGGGCCTCACGCTGTTTCCCGAGAACGCGGCCTTGAAGGCCCGCCTGGCCAAGCAAGGTGACGAACTGAAGACGCTCATCGAGGCCGGCTATGACCCCGCCAAGCGCGTCGACACGAGCCTGCAGGAAATCTGGACAAACCAGTAGCACGTATCGGGCTTGCCGCCCTCGCCCTCGCCGCCCTCGTTTCGTCGGGCACCACCACCGGGCACGCGGCCGCGCCCGCCACGATCTCGTTCGCCGAGATCTCCAAGGCGGCCGGCGTTTCGTTCCAGCACCACACGCGCCGGTTCAACGGCACGAGCGCCGACGTGCTGCGCATGTTCACGTCCGGCGGCGCCGCTGTGGCCGTCGGCGACTTCGACAACGACGGCTTCGACGACCTGTTCGTCACCGACTCGGCGGAAGGCACGACGAGCAAGTTGTATCGCAACAACGGGAACATGACGTTCACCGACGTGACGGCCAAGGCCGGCGTCGGCGGCGGCAACGATCCGCTGTCGATCGTGGCCGACGCCCTGTGGTTCGACTACGACAACGACGGCTGGCGCGACCTGCTGGTCGCGCGCTTCGGGACGCCGCTCGTCTACCACAACGAGAAGAACGGCGTGTTCAAGGACGTGAGCGCGCAGACGGGCCTCAACAAGTTCGGCAACACCATCGCGGTGATGGCCTTCGACTACGACAACGACGGCAAGCTCGATCTGCTGTTCGGCAACTACTTCAAGCCGCAGAACCTGCTGGAGCCGGCCGGCATCCAGAAGGACCCGCACGTGCTGCCGAACGACCTCGACAACGCCGTGAACGGCGGGGGCGTCACGCTGTGGCACGCGGTCGCGGCGGGCCGCTGGGAAGAGGTGACCGAGAAGGCGGGCTTCGCCAAGCACACCGGTTGGACGCTCGACCTCGGCCACGGCGACTTCAACAACGACGGGCTGCAGGACGTGTACCTCGCGTGCGACTACGGCACCGACCGCATCTTCTTCAATAACGGCGACGGCACGTTCCGCGACACGACGGAGAAGTCGCTGGGCTTCGACACGCGCAAGGGCATGAACGCCGAGGTCGGCGACTACGACAACGACGGCTGGCTCGACATCTACGTGACCAACATCACCGACGAGTACATGAAGGAATGCAACATGTTGTGGCACAACAACCACGACGGGACCTTCACGGACGTGTCGAAGGAGACCGGCACGTGCGAGACGCTCTGGGGCTGGGCGGCCAAGTTCGGCGATTTCGACAACGACGGCCTGCTCGACCTGTTCGTCGTCAACGGCCTGCGCTCGGCCGGTCAACGAGAACTACATCCCGATCCTCGTGGACCTCATCACGCGGCCCGGCGTGGACTTCACCGACGTGCGCGGCTGGCCCAACATCGGCGCGATGACGTGGAGCGGGTACCAGAAGAAGAAGTTCTTCCGGAATCTCGACGGCAACAGCTTCAAGGAAATGTCGGCCGCCGTCGGCGTGGACAACGACAAGGACGGCCGCGGCATCGGCGTGGGCGACTTCGACAACGACGGGCGCCTGGACTTCTACCAGGCCAATGCCGACCAGCCGTCACTGTTCTATCGCAACACGACCACCGGGGCCGGACACTGGCTGTCGCTCAAGCTCGTCGGATCGGCCTCGAACCGCGACGCGATCGGCGCGCGCGTGACGATCAAGGCCGGCGGCAAGTCGATGATGCGCGAGGTCGACGGCGGCAACGGCTACGCCGGCGAGAGCACGCAGCGCGTGCACTTCGGCCTGGGCGAGGCCACGACGCTGACCTCGGTGCAGATTCGCTGGCCGAGCGGGACCGTGCAGACGGTCACGCCGCCGATCGACAAGGTCACGACGATCCAGGAACCACCCACGTCCCGATCGCGCTGACGCGACAGGCGCGTCAAGAGAGGTAGTCCCGCGTGTCCCGAATTGCTGCGATCCTGGTGGCGCTGCTGCTGGCCGGTGGCGGCCAGGCGCCATCCCCGAGTCCCCAGGCCCCGTCGGGCCAGGTCGGTGACGAACTCTGGCATCACCGGAACCTGGGCAAGGCCTTCTACGAGAACCCCACCACGCAGCTCCAGGCCGTGGACGAGTTCAAGCGGGCGCTCGACCTCGCGCCGGGCTCCGCGCGCGAACGGTTGAATTACGCGCTGGCCCTGCTGCGCGCGGCGAAGACCGCCGACGCGCTCGCGGAGCTGTTGAAGGTCCAGCAGCAGGACCCGACGATTCCGCATACCTGGTTCAACCTCGGGATCGCCTATAAGAAGGACTCGCAGTACGACAAGGCGATCACGCAGTTCGAGCGCATGGTCACCCTGACGCCGGACGAGGCCATCGCCCACTACAACCTCGGGTACCTCTACAAGCTCACCGAAAAGCCCGCCGAGGCCTTGCGGGAATTCGAGCGCGCGGCCCAGCTCGACCCCAACCTGGCCGCGCCGCACTTCCAGCTGTTCAACGCGTACCGCGACGCCGGCCGCGAGGCTGATGGACAGCGCGAGCAACAGACTTTCCAGGAGATCAAGCGCCGGCAGGCCGGCGCCGCCGTCCCCGAAGACCTCGACTGGAGCGTGTACGCGGAGATTCTCGATCCCGCGGATCCGGCGCTCGTCGCCGACGCGTCGGCCGTGACCGATCTCAAGTTCTCCGACCGGCGGCTCGAGGGCGCGTTCGCGGGCGACCGCGCCGGCCTGCTGGTGCTCGACGCCGATGGCGACGGGCGCGTCGATCTCCTGGCCTGGTCCGCGGCGGGCGTCCAGCTGTTCAAGAACGGCGACACGCCCGTGCCCGGGTCCGGGCTGGACGGGATCGCCGGCGTGCGCTCGGTGGCTGCGGGCGATGCCGATAACGACGGCCTGCCCGACCTGTGCGTCATCACGGACGCCGGCGCGTTGCTCTATACGAACAAGGCCGGGACGTTCACGAAGTCTGCCACCGCGTTCCCCGCGGGAGCGTTTGCGAAGGCGGTCTGGGTCGACTACGACCACGACTACGACGCGGACCTCGTCCTGCTGGGCGACACTTCGGCGCTCCTCCGCAACAACGGTCGCGCGGGCTTCAGCGATCAGTCGGCGGATTTTCCCTTCGTGAAGGGCCGCGCCGTGGACGCCGTGGCGTTCGACCTGATCAGCGACACCACCGGGCACGACGTCATCGTGTCGTTCGCCGACCGGGGCGGGGTCATCTATCGCGACCTGCTCGCGGGGAAATATCGCGCCGACGCGGTGGACGCGCTGCCTGCGGGCGCGCGCGGCCTCGTCGCCCAGGACGTTGATCACGACGGCTGGGCCGACGTGGTGGCCGCAGCTTCGACCGGGGCCCTCGCGCTCATGAATCACGAGGGCCGGCTCCAGGCGGCTTCCGCGTCGCCGGCTCCCGCCGCTCGCCGGAGCGTGGCGTTCGCCGATTTCGAGAATCGCGGGACCCACGATCTGGTCGCGGACGGCGCGGTGCTGCGGCACCAGGGGCTGGCCCGCTTTGCCGCCTCCGCGTCGCCGGTGCTCGCGGGCGCGATCGCGGTGGCGCCCGCCGACTTCGATGGCGACGGCCGTGAGGACGCCGCGGCGATTGGCGCCGACGGCTCGTTGCACCTCGTGCACAACGACACGGTCACGACGCACACGTGGCTGAAAGTGACGCTCACCGGCGTGCGCAACCCGAAGCTCTCGCCCGAGGCCCAGGTCGAGGTCAAGAGCGGCCGGCGCTACCAGAAGAAGGCGTACACGGGCACGCCGCTCGTCTTCGGTCTCGGGAACGCAACCGACATCGACACGGTCCGCATCACCTGGCCCAACGGGCTGATCCAGAACGAACTCCGGCAACCGGTGGGCAAGGCCATCGTCTACAAGGAGGCGCAGCGACTCTCCGGCTCGTGCCCGATGATCTTCACGTGGGACGGCCGCGGGTTCCAGTTACATCACCGACGTCCTCGGCGTCGCCCCACTCGGCGCCGCGTCGGGCGACGGCACGTACTTCCCGGTGGACCACGACGAGTACGTGCAGATTCCCGGCGACGCGCTCACCCTCAACTCCGATGGCGCGTACGAAGTGCGCATCACCGAGGAACTGCGCGAGGTGTCCTATCTCGACCAGGTCCAGCTGATCGCCGTCGATCACCCGAAGGCCATTGACATCTTCACCAACGACAAGTTCAAGTCGCCGCCGTTCCCCGAGTTCCGCCTCTTCGGCGCCCAGGCGCGCGTGTATCCCGCCAGCGCCCGCGACGACCACGGCCGCGACGTGCGGCCGGCGCTACTCGCGAAGGACCAGGCGTATCCCGACACGTTCGCGCGCGACTACGCGGGCGTGGCCGACCTCCACACGCTCGATCTCGATTTCGGCGCCGCCGCGAAGGACAACACCGCGGTGCTGATCCTCAACGGGTGGGTGGACTGGGCCGACGGCAGCACGTTCCTCGGCGTGGCGCAGGAGAACCCGCGCGGACTGGTCTTGCCATCCCTACAGGTGAAGGACGCGGCCGGCCGCTGGGACACCGTCATCGAAGACATGGGCATCCCGGCGGGCAAGCCCAAGACCATCTCGGTGGACCTCACCGGCAAGTTCCTCTCCGCCTCGCGCGAGGTCCGCATCGTCACCAACCTGTGCATCTACTGGGACGAGATGTTCCTGAGCGAGAGCGCGGCGCCGCCGCCCACCGTGATGACCGCGATGGACGCGTCGCTCGCGGAGCTGCGTTATCGCGGGTTCTCGACGCCCACGATCCACCCGCAGCGCCTCCAGCCGGAAGCGTTCGACTACGCCGCGTTGATGCCGCTCTCGATGTGGAACCCGACGCCGGGCCTCTACACGCGCTACGGCGACGTCGCCCCGCTCGCGACGCGCATCGACGATCGGATGGTCATCATGGGCTCCGGCGACGAGCTGCGTCTCCTGTTCCCGGCGGACGCGCTGCCGGCGATCAAGGCCGGATGGACGCGCGATTTCCTCCTGCTCGTGGACGGGTGGGCCAAGGACGCGGACGCGAACACCGCGTTCTCGCAAACGGTCGAGCCGCTGCCGTTCCACGGCATGAGCGCGTATCCCTATCCGAGCAGTGAACACTTCCCGACCGATTCTTTGCACCGCGAGTATGTGGAGCGATACAATCAGCGCCCGGCGCTGCGCTTATTGCGGCCGCTGACGTCAACACGCGACCACTAATATGAAACAACTATCGCCGAAGGTTCTGCTCGGACTGGGCACCGTTGTCCTGTTGATCAACAGCGGCTACATCGCCGCCTTCGCGCACCCGACCATCTTCTACATGGGCAACGTGCTGGCGCACCTCGTGATGGGGGTGGTGCTGGCGGTGCTCTACGTCCTGGTGCTCGCCAAGGATGGCGAGGTCCGTCGTTTCGCCGGGCCGGCGGCGCTTGGATTCGTCGTGGCGCTCGGCCTGGGCTTGTGGCTGACCTACTACGGCAACGTGCACGAGCACGCCTGGGCGCTCAGGGCGCACATCATCGCCGCCGCGGTTGGCGTCGTGGCACTGTTGCCCTACGGCTTCCGGCAGGCGCGACGGGCCGGCGGGGCGCGCACCTTCGGCCTGGCGCTGCAGGCGTCGGCGGTCTTCGCCCTGGCGTTCCCGATGGCCGCCCATTACTACCAGCAGCGGTACCCGAACCCGAACGACCGCATCGTGAACCCGACCACGGCGCCCGTGACGATGGACGGCGAGGGCGGCGGCCCGAAGTCCCCGTTCTTCCCCTCCTCCGCGAAGACCAACGTCGGCGGAATCATCCCGTCGAACTTCTTCATGGACTCGAAGGCGTGCGGCGAGTGCCACAAGGACGATCTACGAGCAGTGGAACAGCTCGATGCACCACTTCGCCTCCTTCAACAACCAGTTCTACCGCAAGTCGATCGAGTACATGCAGTCGGTCGGCGGCACGCAGCCCAGCAAGTGGTGCGCGGGCTGCCACGACCACGCGGTGTTCTTCAACGGCCGCTTCGACAAGCCGATCAAGGAGCAGATCGACACGCCGGAAGCGCAGGCCGGCCTCGCGTGCACCTCGTGCCACTCGATCACGCACGTGGACAGCACCATGGGCAACGGCGGCTTCACCATCGAGTACCCGCCCCTGCACGAGTTGATGAGCAGCAAGAACCCGCTACATCCGCAAGTTCGACACGTTCCTGACGTACCTGAACCCAGAGCCGCACCGCCGCACGTTCATGAAGCCGTTCATGCGGGAGGACTCGGCGGAATACTGCGCCGCGTGCCACAAGGTGCACCTCGACGTGCCGGTGAACAACTACCGCTGGTTCCGCGGCTTCAACGACTACGACAACTGGCAGGCGAGCGGCGTCTCGGGCCAGGGCGCGCGGTCGTTCTACTACCCGGCGAAGACCTCGACCTGCGTGGACTGCCACATGGCCGAAGGTGGCCTCCACGGACCCGGGCGCCACGAGGACGGCAAGGTCCACTCGCACCGCTTCGCCGCGGCGAACACGGCCGTGCCGTTCGTCAACCACGACCAGACGCAGCTGAAGGAGACCGAGGCGTTCCTGAAGTCCGGCTTCATCAGCGTGGACATCTTCGCGGTCTCGCCGATCGACGAGAAGGCCGAGGGGACCCGCATGGTCCGCCGCGCGGGCGAGGCGCCGCAGGCGATGTCGGCTTCGCGGCTCCGGCGAGGAAGCCGAGCAGGCGCGGTCCCGTCATGATCCGCGAGGTCGGCCAGGTCGCCGCGCCGATCGACAAGGCCGCGCCGCCGCTCATGCCGGGCTCAGACGGCGCGCGTGGACGTCGTCGTGCGCACGCGGAAGATCGGGCACTTCTTCCCGGGCGGCACGCGTGGACGCGTTCGACATCTGGCTCGAGCTGGAGGGCAAGGACGCCGACGGCAAGGTCGTCTTCTGGAGCGGCCAGGTCGCCGACGAGGGGCAAGGGCCCGGTGGAGCCGGGCGCGCACTTCTACCAGTCGTACCAGCTCGATGGCGACGGCAACCCGATCGACAAGCGCAACGCGTGGCAGGCGCGCAGCGTGCTGTACGTGCGTCTGATCCCGCCCGGCGCGGCCGACGTGGCGCACTACCGCGTCAAGATCCCGAAGGACGCGCGGGGCCCCATCACGCTTCACCGCGAAGCTGAACTACCGCAAGTTCTCGCACTACTACACGCAGTTCGCCTATGCCGGGCGAGCCGAAGCCCGGACAGGACCCGTCGCTGATGGACGCGAGCACAACGACCGGAGTACTCGTTCGACACGGCGAACATCCCGAAGAACGTGTCGGGCGCAGATCAAGGACCAGATCCCGGACCTGCCGATCATCGTGCTCGCGCGAGGCCACGGCCACGATGCCGCTCGGCGACGGCCAGGACGACGACCGCGTGGACAGCCGGTGGTGCAGAAGGCGGACCGCGAGCGGTGGAACGACTGGGGCATCGGCCTGCTGCTGCAGGGCGACCTCAAGGGCGCCGAGTATGCGTTCAAGCAAGGTCACCGAGGCCGAGCCCGAGTACGCCGACGGCTGGCTGAACGTGGCGCGCGCGCTGATCCAGGAGGGCGAGACCGAGGCGGCGAAGCCGTTCATCGAGAAGGCGCTGAAGCGCGACGCGTCGCTCGGGCGCATCCACTTCTTCAAGGCGCTGATCGAGAAGGCCGACGGCGACTACGCCGCGGCGCTGGCCTCGCTGGCGGATGGTCGTCCAGAAGTACCCGCGCGACCGCGTGGTGCTGAACCAGATCGCGCGCATCCTGTTCCTGAGCGCGAGTACGCCGAGGCGCTCAAGGCTATCTCGAGCAGGTGGCTCGGCGTGGACCCCGAGGACCTGCAGATGCACTACACCGCGATGCTGGCGTTAGCGCGGCATTGGCAACGAGGCCGAGGCCGAGCGCGAGGAGAAAGCTCTTCCTCCGGTTCAAGGCGGAGGAATCGTCGCAGGCGATCACCGGCACGCGGCGCCTGCTCAGCCCGGAAGACAACAACGAGCGGCAGCCGATTCACGAGCACGAGGCGGTGCCGCTGGGGACGCCGGGGGCCGTCCGGAAGGCCCAGGCCGTACCGCCAGGCCGAAGGCCGTGGTGAACGCCGGTGGGAGCCACTGATCGATGACACGCCGCACCTGGACCTGGACCCTCTTCGCCGTCGCCTGCCGTGGCGGGCCGTCTTCGCCGTGACCGTGGCCGCCGCCCCCGGGGGCATCACGTTCACCGACGTCACGACGGCGGCCGGCATCACGTTCACGCACAACAGCGGGCGGGCCGGGCAAGAAGTTCCTGCCCGAGACGCTCGGCTCGGGCGGCGCGTTCTTCGACGCCGACGGCGACGGCTGGCCCGACATCCTCCTCGTCAACAGCAAGGACTGGACGCCGCGCGGGCGCAAGTCGCTGCAGCGCGCTCTACCGCAACACCGGGAACGGCACCTTCACGAACATCACCGCCGGGAGCGGGCTCGACGTCGAGATGTACGGCATCGGCGTCGCCGTCGGCGACTACGACAACGACGGCCGCGACGACGTCTACATCACCGCGCTCGAGGGCGATCGCCTGTTCCACAACGAGGGCAACGGCAAGTTCCGCGACGTGACGAAGGCGGTCGGGCATCGCCAACGCCAGCTTCGGCACGAGCGCCGCGTGGCTGGACTACGACAAGGACGGCAAGCTCGATCTCTTCGTGGCCAACTACGTCCAGTGGACCGCCGAAGGGCGACCTGTGGTGCTCGCTCGACGGCGCCACCAAGTCCTACTGCACGCCGGAATCGTACAAGGGCACGGCGTCGAAGCTGTACCACAACCTCGGCGGCGGCCGGTTCGAGGACGCCAGCAAGAAGGCCGGCGTGGACGACCCGACCAGCAAGTCGCTCGGCGTCACCGTGCTCGACTACAACATGGACGGCTGGCCGGACCTGTTCGTCGCGAACGACACGCAGCCGAACAAGCTCTATCGCAACAACAAGAACGGCACCTTCACCGAAGACGGCATGTCGGCCGGCGTGGCCTACAGCGAAGACGGCGTCGCGCGCGGCGCGATGGGCGCCGACGCCGCCGACTACGACCGCTCGGGCCGCCCGCACCTGCTCGTCGGCAACTTCTCCAACCAGATGCTCGGCCTCTACCACAACGAGGGCAAGGGCCTGTTCGTGGACGAAGCGCCGAAGTCCACCGTC
This sequence comes from uncultured Acidobacteriota bacterium, assembly GCA_963839865.1. Classification (GTDB taxonomy): domain Bacteria; phylum Acidobacteriota; class Vicinamibacteria; order Vicinamibacterales; family UBA2999; genus 12-FULL-67-14b. The sequence continues at coordinate 832,909 of CAWIWS010000021.1, read as the reverse complement.
GGCCGCGCCAGCCTGCTGTCGCTCGCCTTCGGCGTCTTCTTCTTCGACTACGACCTCGACGGCTACCCGGACATCCTCGCGGCCAACGGCCACATCGAGGAGGAGATCGGCCGGGTCCAGCCGAAGGTGCAGTACAAGGAGCCGCCGCTGCTGTTCCGCAACCCGGGCCAGACGCAAGTTCGAGAACGCCAGCGCGGCGGTCGGCGCGGCGTTCCAGCGGCCCGTCGTCGCGCGCGGCGCCGCCTACGCCGATTACGACCACGACGGCGACCTCGACGTCCTCATCACGACCAACCACGGCCCCGCGTATCTGCTATCGCAACGACGGCGGCAACGCGAACAACTGGCTCTGCGTGCGGACGAAGCGGCGTGAAGTCGAACCGCGACGGCATCGGCGCCATCGTGCGCGTGGAGAGCGCATCGGGCAAGCAGTGGAGCGTGCGTGCGCAGCGGCTCGCAGCTACGCGTCGCAGAGCGACCTGGCGCGTGACCTTCGGCCTCGGCGAAGGACGCGACGGTGACCGCGATCGAGGTGGAGTGGCCGAGCGGCGTCGAAGGATCGCGTGACCAACGTCGCCGCCAACCAGTTCGTCACGATCGAAGAAGGCAAGGGCCTCACCCTGAAGGCGCCGCCGGCCACCAAGGCCGCCGCGGCCCGCCCTGGAGCGCACTGATGGCGAGCGCCCTGGTCCTGTCCGGAGGCGGGGCCAACGGCGCGTATGAAGTGGGCGTGGTCAGGGCCCTGGTCGCGGGCGCTTCGCCCGGCACCGGCCGCCAACCCCTCGAACCCTCCGTCGTCGCCGGCACGTCCATCGGCACCTTCAACGCGTCGGTCCTGGCGTCGAACCTGGACCGAGGCTGGCCCCAGGCGGCGGAGGTCCTGAACACCGTGTGGCGGAACCGGATCGCCGCGCCGTCCGCGGCCGTCCGTAACGGCGTCCTCCGCTACCGGATGAACCCGCTCGACTGGGCGGACCTGGGGTGGGTGCGCGCCAATCCCTTCGGGCCGGTGCGCGATTTCGCCGGCGACGCCGCGTTCCTCGCGCGCGACTGGTCCTCGCGCCTCGCGGGATTCGTGTCGGGATCCGGCCGCGCGACCGAGCTGTTCGACCTCAGCACGTTCGTCGACGCCCAGCCGAGTGAAGCGCTGGTGCGCGAAGTGGTCGTGCCCGCGCACGTGCGCAAGGCCGGCGTGCAGCTGCGCGTCTCGGCGACGCACTGGCAGAGCGGCGCGCTCCGCGTGTTCGAGAACGCCGACTTCACCGACGACCTCGGTGCGAGCATCGTTCGCGCCTCGGGGGCCATTCCGGGCATCTTCCCCTCGGTCACGATCGGCAAGGACGCCTACGTCGATGGCTGCGTGGTGTTGAACACGCCGCTCCAGCCGGCCATCGACGCCAAGGCCGACGAGCTCCACGTCATCTTTCTCGACCCGTCACCAGGGGCCATTCCGCTGCGCCCCGTGAGCAGCATGATGGACGCCGTTGGCCGCATGTTCGTCGCCAGTTTCGCGGCCACCATGCGGCGCGACCTGGCGGTGGCGGCGAAGATGAACGTGGATGTCCTGGCGGGCAAGAAGCCGGGGCACCGCCTGATCAGCATTCATCTCTACCACCCGTTCGAGGACATGGGCGGCGCGCTCGGCATGCTGGACTTCCACCGCGACCGCCTCGATCGGCTGATCGACCACGGCTACGCCGACGCCGTCTCCCACGACTGTCAGAAGTCCGGCTGCATCAACGTCCACTGACGGCCGGTCAGCCGATCGGCGGGCGGCGATAGCCGCCGCAACCTTCTTCAATCGCCGCGGCCACCGAGAGGACGAGTTCCTCCTCGAACGGACGGCCCACGACCTGCACGCCAATCGGCAAGCCCTCGGGAGACGTTCCCACGGGGACGACGGCCGCGGGGTTGCCGAGGATGTTGAACCACTGCGTGTAACTCATCGCGTCGAGGTAGCCGACGTCGCGGCCGTCAATCGTCCAGCGGCGCTCGCCGTGCTTGAACGCCGGCACCGACGCCACCGGGCAGATCAGGACGCGGTGCGTCTCCATCTGTGTCAACAGGTCCGCCCGGGCAAGGTCGCGATTCATCCAGGCCTCCGTGAGGCTCATGCCGGTCAATGCAGGGTGCGGGCCCTGTTCCAGGTAGGCCTTCAGGATCGGCAGCGAGCGCTCCGCGCCGCCCAGCGGGCCCTCCAGCACTATCAGGCCCACGCCGCAGAAGAACGCATCCCACAGCTCGCGCGCCCGGTCGAGACCAGTGGGCCTGAACTCGTCCACGGCGTACCCGGCCCCGGCCGCGGCCTTCGCGGCGGCCCTTACAGCCGCCCGGGTTTCCGCGGTCACCGGGAAGCGCCCGTCGTCCTCGAAGAAGCCGATTCGCACGTCCGAGGCCGGCGTCGCATTGAGCCGCGCCACCGGGAGCGGGACCGCCATCGGATCCTCCGGTTCCCATCCGGCAACCACCGCGAACATCGCGTAGACGTCGGCCACGGTGCGGGCCATCGGTCCGACGACGCCGAGCAGCGAGAAGGGACCAAGGCAGGCGGGCTGGTGCCCGGTACCCGGGATGCGTCCCGGCGTGGGCTTGAGACCGCAAATGCCGGTGAACGCCGCGGGTACGCGGATGGATCCTCCGCCGTCGCTGCCGATGCCGCCCGCGGAGCAGCCAGCCGCGATCGCCGCGGATTCCCCGCCGCTCGAATCCACCTGGCGTGCGCGAGAGATCCCAGGGGCTGTTGGTCCGCCCGTGCAAGGGGTTGTCGGACTCGTAGCCCATGAGCATGTCGGCGACGTTGGTCGAGCCGAGGACGATGGCGCCGGCCGCGCGGAGCCGGGCCACGCACACCGCGTCCCGGTCGGCGACGATGCCCTTGCGCGAAGGGGAACCGGTCTCCACGCGAAGCCCGGCGACGCTGACGGCGCTCTTGATGGTGATCGGCAGGCCGCCCAGGGACCCGCGCGGCCGGCCCGCGGCGGCCGCGGCGTCCTGGGCGCGCGCCTCGGCCAGGGCGTCTTCCACGCGCAGGTCCACGAACGCGTTCAGCACGGGGTTGAGGCGCTCAATCTGCGCGAAGTGGAGGCCCACCAGTTCCGCGGCGCTGATGTCGCCCGACGCCACGAGGCGCACGAGTTCGGTGGCGGGTTGGTGCAGGAGCGATGGCATTGGGGGATTAGTCCTCGACGGCGAACACGTCGATGGCCGACTGGCGCCCGCGGAGGGTCACCGGGCCGAGCGGCGTGACGCGAACGATGTCTTTCACGCGTTCGTAGGTGTCCCGTGAGATCACGATTTGTCCGGGCTTGGCGACCGAGCTTTCGAGGCGCGACGTCGTGTTCACGGTGTCGCCGAGCACGGTGAACTCGCGGCGCTTGGGCGAGCCGATGTCGCCGGTCAGCACGCGGCCCGAGTGGATCGCGATCCGCATGTTCAGCGGCGGGCCCTGCCGCCGCTGGTTGATCTCGCCGAGGACCTTCCGCATCTGCACCGCGGCCAGCACCGCGTTCGCGGCGTGGTCCGCCTGCTCGAACGGCGCGCCGAACACGGCGAGGATCGCGTCGCCGATGAACTTGTCGAGTGTGCCCGAGTGCTCGAAGATCACGTCGGTCATCGCGCCGAAGAACTCGTTCAGCGTCTCGGCGACGGCCCCCGGCTCCATCTTCTCCGACATGGTCGTGAAGCCGACGATGTCGGTGAACATGACGGTCACGTCGCGGATCTGGGTGTCGAGCGTGGCGGCGCCCGACGCGCTGTTGAGGATCCGGTTGACCACGCCGGGAGAGTGATACCGCTGCAGCCGCTCGCGGCGCTTGGTCTCCTCGAGCAGCCGGTCGGCGAGGCGTGCCTGCTCGATCGCGACAGCCGCGTAGTTGGACAGTGCCGCGAACACCGTGAGGTCGTTCTCCGCGAACTTCCGCGACCGGGGGTTGTCCACGTAGAGCACCCCGATGACCTCGTTGCGGTTCCAGAGCGGCGCGCACATGAACGAGCGGATGTTCAGCTGGTGGATGCTGCCGGCGGCGTCGAGCCGCGCGTCGTTGACGGCGTCGGCCGCGAGCATCGCGACGCGGTCGCGCATGACCATGTTCACGACGGTCCGGCTGATCGAGGTCTGGTCCGGCGTCCGTCCGTCCTGGTAGCGCACGACGCGGGGGGTGAGGGCGTCGTAGGCGGAGTCGCGCAGCATCAGGATCGCGCGCTCGGCGGCGACCGACTCGAAGACCAGGTCGATGACCTTCTCGAGCACCTGCGGCAACGGCTGCACCGTCACGAGGGTCTTGCCAATCTCCGAGAGCAGCTTTGTGACGCGCACCGCCTCGTCCACGACGGCCGTCGTCGGCGCGTCCGGGGCGGCCGGTCGGGACGGGCGGCCGACGTCCTCCACGCGCCGGTAGATCGTCTCCGAGGAGGTGATGACCTGCCGGTCCTCGGTCAGCGCGACGCCGGCCTTTGCGTTGTCGTCCCGCCACCGGCAGATGACGTCGAACTGGCCGATGCTGAACGTGCCGCCCGCCGGGATTTCCACTTCGCCCGTGATGCGCTGGCCGCCCACGAGCGTGCCGTAGGTGCTGCCGAGGTCCGTGAGCACCAGGCGGGTGCCGCGCACGCCGATGCGCGCGTGCTGGCGCGAGACGGTGGGATGGTTGAGGACGAGGCCGCAGGTGGGGGCGCGACCGATGAGCAGATCGGCCCCGGCGTCGGGGACGTCGCGGGTCCGCGCCGCGCCGTCCTCGCCGCGATACGTCAGCGTGAACACGCCGCCTACTTGTCGCCTTCGAGGCGCTGGATCTTCAAGCCGGTGCGGGACTCGATGGCCGGCAAGATCGACCGCACGTCGTTCTTGTCGATGTGCAGCACGAAGTAGTCGCTTTCCGACTGCAGGGTCACCCAGTGCTTCGTGGACTTCATGAAGAAGAGCGGCGCCGAGAACACGCCGGCCACGACCGCCACGCCGATGCCTTCCTTCCACCGCGGATGCTTCGACTGCGAGTAGGTCACGCTCTTGATGGCGCCGTACACCATCGACTTGGACACGGCGGGGTTCTTCGCCGATGTCGCCCAGACGCGGCCCTCGCCCACCTTCAGGACGATGTCGTGTTCCTTGGCCTTGTCGCCTTCCGGGACCACGAGCTTGACGTCGTTGAACTGAACCGGCGCGCCCTCGGGCGGGACCACCGGCATCGCCGTGGCCCGCGGGGCGGTTTCAATCGGCGCGGGCGCAGGCGCCGGTGCTGGTGCCGGCGCCGCCACGGCGGCCGGGGAGTCCTTCTTTGCGGCGCCCGGGACGGTCGGCCTTGGGTTCAGCGGGGCGGGCCTGCCGGCGAGGACAGAGGCGGCCGGCTTCGCCGGAGGCGCGGATGTCGGCGCGGCGGCTTGCGGCGTCGCCGCCGGGGCGGGCGCGGGTTCGGCGGCCGGCGTCGATGCCGTCGCGGCCGGTGCGGCCGGTGCGGCCGGTGCGGGCGTGGCCTGTGAGGCGGTGACCTGCTCGGGCGCGGCCGGCGTGCTCCGGCCTCGGAGCACGAAGAAGGCGAGGGCCGCCACGGCAAGGACCAGGGCGCCGATCACCGCGGCGGCGCCGGCCAGGTGGCTCTTCTGCAGCGTGACCGTCGTCTGGCTGACTGCGGGGTTGATGCCGGTCTGCGCCACAGGCGTCGCGCCGGAGGGGAAGACGGCGCCGGCGATCGGCGTCGCCCCCGTCTGCCCGCCGAAGGCGGGCGTCGGCGTCGGGCCCATCGTGGGCAGGAACTGATCCGGCGTGGAGCCCTGGAAGATCGCGCGGCGCAGATCGTCCGCGCTCTGGAACCGGTCGGCCGGGTTCTTCGCGAGCGCCTTGCGCAACGCGCCGTCCATCCAGTCCGGAATGTCGGCGCGGAACTGGCGCGAGGGCGTGGGCTGATCGTTCAGCTGCTTCTGGATCATCGCCACGGCGGTGTCGGCCTTGAAGGGCAGCCGGCCGGTGACCATCTGGTAGAGGACCACGCCCATGGCGTAGACGTCGGTGCGCGCGTCGACGTCGTCGCCACGCACCTGCTCCGGCGCCATGTAGGCCGGCGTGCCCATCATGTAGCCGCTGCTCGTGAGGTGCTCGCCGCCCTGTACGCGGGCGATGCCGAAGTCCATCAGCTTCACCTCGCTGGCCGTGGTGAGCATGATGTTCGCCGGCTTGAGGTCGCGGTGCACGATGCCGGCATTGTGCGCGTACTGCAGGGCCTCAAGGGCCTGCGACCCGAGGGCCACCACCTGATCCACCGGCAGCGGGCCGCTCCGGGCGACGAGCTTCTCGAAGGTCTCGCCCTGCACGAACTCCATCACCATCAGCAGGCTCTCGCCGTCGCGCGTCAGCTCGTAGACCTGCGCGATGCCGGCGTGCTTCAGCTTGGCGAGGGTCATGGCCTCGGCGCGGAAGCGCTTGACCCCATCGGTCTCCAGCAGGTCGGCGTTGAGGACCTTGATGGCGACCTCGCGGTCGAGGGTTTCATCGACCGCCTTGTAGACGGTCCCCATGCCGCCGCGCCCGAGCGCTTCGACGATCCGGTACTTCCCGATGGTCCTGCCCAGCATGTTCACCCCGCTGCCGGCGGCTGGCCGCCCTTCCCGCTGATTACTTCGAAGCACTGCAGGCTCTGCGTCTTCCCGCGCAGGTGCGCCTCCGGCATCTGGCGGCACTCGAACACGTCCTTCACGGCCTCGTAGGTCGTCTCGCTGATCAGGATCGTGGTGCCGTATTCCTTGTTGAGCCCCTGCAGCCGGGACGTCGTGTTCACGCCGTCGCCGATCACCGTGTACTCGAGGCGCTTGCGCGAGCCGATGTTCCCGACGATCACGTCCGCGGTGTGGATGCCGATCCCGATGGCGATCGGCGCCTGGCCCGAGACCCCGCGCACGCCGTTGATCTTGCCGAGCAGGGCCTTCATCCGGAGGGCCGCCTGCACGGCGTGCAGCTGGTGGTCGGGCTCGCCGAGCGACCCGAACACCGCCATGAGGCCGTCGCCCATGAACTTGTCGAGGATGCCGGACTGCTCGAACACCGCGTCCACCATCTCGGTGAAGTAGTCGTTGAGGAACGCGACCACCTGCTGCGGCGCCATCTTCTCCGACATGTCGGTGAAGTTGCGGATGTCGGAGAACAGGATCGTGACGCGACGGACCTCGCCGCCGAGGTTCGCCTCGCCCTTGAGGATCTTGTCCGACACCTGTGTCGCGATGTAGCGCCCGAACACTTCCTTGACGTGGTCGCGCTCCTGCAGCCCGGCGGCCATTGAGTTGAGCGACGCCGCCAGCTGCCCGGCCACGTCGCGCCCGCCGATGGCGACGCGCCCGGACAGATCGCCCGTGCCGATCCTCTTCGCGAACGCGCCGAGCGCGTGCACCGGCTGCGTCATCGACACGGAGACCTGGTGCGCTACCAGGATGCCCCCGATGAGCACCAGGACGACGCCGAGCAGGAGTTCCCGCCGCAGCTTGCGAAGGCCCGCGAGTTCCTCCTCCCGGTCCACCTCGGTCAGCAGCACCCACGGCTGTTGCCCGAGTGTCGACGGGTTCTGCATCGCGCGATACACGAACAGGCGGCTGATGCCCGCCCTGTTGTTGGCCACGACCGAGCCGAGCCCGCGGGACTGCCGCGCCAGCTGCACGGCCGGATAGCTCGTGACGTCCTCGTCGAGCCGCTTGGGATCGGGATGCGCGATGATCTGCCCGTCGCCGTCGACCAGCACGGCGTAGCCGCTCGCATTGAACTTGCTGCCCTGGATCAGCGTGGCGAACTCCGACGCCAGGTCGAAGCGGGTGCCGATCATGACGCGCACGCGGTTCGACGCGTCGAGAATGGGCACGCTGATCTGCAGGACCTGCCGCTTGAAGACCGGGGAAGAATAGGCCTCCGAGGTGAACGGCTTCCCCTCCTGGTTGAACCCCAGGGCGATCGGGCTGATGGATTCGCCGGGCTCGGCGCCGCTGGTCTCGGCCAGAATCGTGCCCTTGGCGTCCACGAGCCGCAGCTGGAGGTAGTGCGCATCGAAGCTCTTCGCCGAGTCCAGCAGGCTGGCGATCTCGGCCGGCGAGGCGCCCCGGTCCCGGGCGTCGGCGAGAGACGCGCCGAGGCTCTGCAGCTGCGTCTTGACGGCGCCGACTTCGGCGTTGATCTGCCGTTCCACGATGAGGCCGACATCCCGCATTTCGACGACCAGCGCGTCGTCGAGGATCTGCCAGGCGACCATGTAGCCCCAGACACCGACGATCGACGCCGACATCATGCCGACGCCGACGAGGCCGATGATCAGTTCCAGCAGGAATCCGCTCGTGAAGCGCGCGAGCCACCGGGCCCGGACAAGCCACACGAAACCGGCGAAGACGATCGCCCACAGGAGGGCGGTTCCCACGATCCAGACGGCCAGCGTGCTCATGCGGTGACTCGATCGATCGAGAGGCGCCCGGAGGGCGCCGCCTGCTGGATGGGGACGATCTTCGAATCCAGGACTTTCTTGATGGCGGGCAGCGCGCGCTGCGCCGCCTGGGCGCCGCGCTCGATCAGCTCGTCGGCCCGATAGTACTCGATCCACGTGAAGTCGGACAGGTCGGGGTTGATGAGCACGTCGGACGAGATCGCCTTGAAGTTGCCCAGCTCGTACTGGAGGATCTGCATGGAGTTCATGACGATGTCGAACAGGTTCGGCATGTCTTCCGCGTCGGCGAGGTACGTCAACGGGTTGAAGACGTTCATCCGGCGGATGAACGACGAGACGGCCGTCTCCACGCCGCGCTTCATCGGGGGCACGACGTTGACCGCGATCGTGATGTCCGCGCCCATGTCCACCGCCACTTCGGCGGGCACGGGGTCGGCGACGCCGCCGTCCACGAGCACGTGTTCGCCGACCCGGATCGGCGCCATGACCATCGGCACCGAGGAACTGGCGCGGAACGCGATCTCGAGGCGGCCCGACCCGATCGAGATGCGCTCGCCCGTCTCGATGTCGGTGGCCACGGTGCGGCAGGGCAGCACCAGTTGCTCGAAGGTTTCCTTGCCCTTCAGGTACGGACGCATCATCGTGACGAAGCGCTGGCCGGCGATGATGCCCGGTTTCAGCAGGAAGGTGGGATCGGCCGCGAAGAAGAAGTTCTTCTTCACGCCGAGCTCGTGCGCCATCGCAATCATTTCCTTCACGCTCAGGCCCGCCGCGTAGCCGACCGCGACGATCGATCCCTGGCTGCAGCCGGCGACGAGGTCGACCATCACGCCGGCCTCCTCGAGCACCTTCAGCACGCCCAGGTGCGCGAGCCCGAACGCGGCTCCGCCGCCGAGTGCCAGGCCGATCGACGTGCCGAGGAGCTTGTTCGTCAGGCGATACAGGGGCAAGGCCGGCGCGGACCGCGGGTTGAGCCGGACGAATTCGGCCGCCTCGACCGTCGGTTGCGCGAAGATCGCGTGATACGGGATCACGAACGGCTCCGAGGCGCTGATGGCCATCGGCCGCGACCCGGGATTGAACAGGTTGATGACCTTGTGGACGCGCATCCCGCGCGGGGCGGCGATGCCGCTCGGCTGGTCGGGCGCGTCGACGATGGCGATGAACACGTCGGAGTAGGCCGGCGCCGACTGGATCAGGCCCGGCACGAGCGAGCCCAGGTCGAAGACGATGAAGCTGAAGTAGTCGGAGAGCCGCGAGACGAGGTTCGAGACCAGGTCGCCGTACCGCGTCTCGGTGAGGTCGTCCGGCACGGTGATCTTGAGCAGCGTCGGGCCAGCGCCCCCTACGGTCGGCGTGTACTTGTGGGCGGCGGCGCCCACGTTGTCCGAGAGCAGGTCGAGCACGTCGGGCTGCGGCGCCTCGTCGCTCGGCCGCACTTCCACGAACACCACTTCCGTCTTGGTGATCTGCTTGAGGAGCGTCGCCAGCGAGAAGGCCACGACCGTCTCGCCCTTGAGGCCGTACGGGCTCGCGACCGAGATGGTCGTCGTCGCGCGGCGGATGCGATTGGCGCGCGTGACGCCGGCGAGGCGCTTCGAGAGGACGCGCGCGAAATACTCGATGGCCTTGGGGCTCTTCAGGAACAGCTGATTGAACGCCGGCTTGTCGATCGCCAGCAGCTGCGCGCGCCGGGCGGCCTTCACGGTGGCCGTGCGCTTGCCGCCCTGCAGCAGCGCCATCTCGCCGAAGTAGTCGCCCTTCCTCAGCGTGCCGGTCTGGCGCGGCGGCTGGCTGGCGTCCCACACTTCGAGCTCGCCGTCGAGCACGACGTAGAACGTGTCGCCCGGCTCGCCAATGCGCACGACATCGTCGTCTTTCGCGAAGGTGACCTCGCGAAAGAACTGGCGCGCCGCCTCGAGCTCAGGCCGCGTGAAGAAACTGAAAATCGGAATGGACGCCAGGAAGTCGAGATCGACCACTCGCAGGACCCCCTAAGTGTGCTGTGGGAAAACGCCGTAGCATATCATGCGGGCCGCTCCCCGACTGGCAGCCGCGGCGTAATGATTAACTCGGTCAACGGGTGCGTCGCGTCGTAGCCCTCGTCGTTGAGGGCTACGTTGTAGATCGGAATGCCCCGGTGGACATAGGCGCCATACGACCGGTGGATGTGCCCGCAGATGACGGCCTGCGGCCGCACGCGGTCGATCGCCACGAGCAGTTCTTCCGAGCCCACCGGCTCGAGCCTCTCGGGGCTCGTGAGCTCCAGGTCGCCGTAGCCCCGGGGCGGCTGGTGCGCCACGACGATATCGGTGCCCGCGGGGATGGCGCCATACACCGTGGCCAGTTCCGCGGGGTCCTTCGACAGGGCCCACCCGCCGGGCAGGGGATTGCACCACGGGCTGATCCAGATCGTCAGGCCGAGGCAGTCGAACACCTCGTCCCAGCCGACGGTCACGGGGAGGTCGCGCGCCAGCGTCTCGCGGCGAGCGCCGAACTGCGCAACGAAGTCGTGGTTGCCCCAGGTGGCGAGCTTCCGCTCGCGCGGCAGGGGAATCGCGGCGGCCCACTCGGCGAACGGGCCGCGCAGCCAGGCGTCCTGCACCTCCGGGTTGTCGCGCGCGAGCGCCGAGTCGCCGACGCGATCGGGGCAGATGTCGCCGGCGAGGATGAGCAGATCGCACGGCGGGATCACCGGGAGGAACCCGTGCAGGTCGGACAGGGCGACGATCTTCACCGGCCGGCTCACTGCGCGGCCCGCGAACGAAGGAGCCAGGCGACCGGCGCGAGCATCAGCGTCATGCCAACTGCCAGGGGCAGGGCCATGAGGTACAAGCCGCTCGCCACCCAGTCGCGGGGCGCCGCCGGCGTCGCGCGGCCCGGCTCGAACCGCTCGGCCGTCGGGGACGGCGCCTCCGGCGCGGCGGCGGGCACGGGCACCGGCGCGTCGGAGCGATAGACCCAGCCTGGACGCGCGTCGAGCGGGTCTTGCGCCACCGCGAACGTCGGCCTAGATTTCCTGGACGCGGTCACGCCGGGTACCACCGACGACACTGGCGCGCTCGGCGCGGGCGCCGCCGTCCCAGACGAACCCGACGAACGCGTCGAAGTCCTCCGCCGCGCGGCTCCGCGGGGCGTACTCCCAGATCGTTTGTCTCTGCGTAAGGGCATAAGTCACATCGATGCATTGCCGGATCCCCCGCCGGTACAACCGGTCCCGCATCTCGGGGTCGGCGTCCAGCGCCTCGAAGGCGGCGCGCGTCGCATTGGTCGCGGTGTTGACCGAGGTCGGCAGCACCGCGAGGAGATTGAGGGGGCGCGCCGGCCAGAGGTCGCGGATTTCGTGGATGCCGGCGAGTGTCTGGCGCGCGCCCACGATGGCCATCCCGTCCATCCCGACGGGAATGATGACTTCCGTCGCGTAGAGCAGGGCGTTGTACGTCAGCAGGTTCATGGCCGGCGAGCTGTCCACGATCACGGCGACGTAGCGCCCCGAGTCGGTGATCGGCTTCAGGCGGCGCGCGAGGATGGTCTCGCGCTGCGGCGCGCCGGCCAGCTGCGCCTCGAGCGCGAAGGAGGCCGGCGTGGCCGGGATGACGTCGAGCCCTTCGCGCACGCCCGTGACGATCACCTCGTCCGGCGAGGCGAGGCCGAGCATCAGTTCGCGAATCGTCTTGTCCCGGCGGATCCCGAGCGCGTGGCCGATATTGCCCTGCGGGTCGGCGTCGATGAGCAATACACGCCCCGCCCTGGCGGCCAGGCCTGCCGCCAGGTGGATGGCGGTCGTCGTCTTGCCGACGCCGCCTTTCATGTTGACGACCGCGATGTCCCGCATTCGACGCTCGCTGAGCGAGGTCATTATATGCGTCGTGCCGCCCGCGCGCACGGGCGATTGTCGATGCTGCCGGCCCCATATATGATGTGGCCGACCGTGTCGTCTCCGCAGCCCCTGGTCCGCGTCCTCGCCGTGCTCTGCGTGCTCGGCGTCGCGGCGTCCGCGGCGCTTGGATGGACGTACTGGAGCGCCAGCCAGCACGCGTTGACGACCGCGCAGGATCGGGCGCGCGGCGAAGCGGCCCGTGCCGCCCGCGTTATCGACGCCGAACTGCAGCGCCTCCCCTTCCTGGTGCACGCCCTCGCCGAGGAAGTGAACGCCGGACGCGTCACGAAGGCGCAGCTCCCCGACCGCCTGAAGGCCGCGCTCGACGTCACGCCCCAGCTGCAGTCGGTGGGCGCCGCGTACGTGCCGTATGCCAACGACCCCCAGCTGCGGCTCAGCGCACCGCTCTACCGGCGCGTGGGCGATTCGACGGAGTACGTCGAGCTCGACTCCCTGTACGACTACACGCAGGGCAATCACGACTGGTATCGCCGCCCGCTGACGTCCGGACCCGCGTGGAGCGATCCGGAGCTGACCGACCTGAGCCCCGCCCCCGTCGTGGAGTACGCCGAGGCGTTCACCGACGGTCCGGCGCCGGGCCGGACGCCGGTCGGCGTCATTCACGCGGCCATGCCCCTGACCGAGATCGACGACCTGATTCGCTCGCTCGACCTCGGTGAGTTCGGCTACGGCTTCCTCGTGGCGAAGAACGGCTTCGTCATCTCGCATCCCTTCGCGGACGAGTTCATCGCCGCGCGCGGCGGCGGAAGCGACGGGGCCCAGCGGCTGTTCGCCGGCCTCGGCAACGGGCAGCGGGCCCCGGTCCTCGACGCCATCGACCCGATTACCGGCGAGCCCAGCTGGATCTTCTCCGAGACCGTGCCCTCGACCGGATGGACGGTCGGCGTCGTCTTCTTCCAGCAGGAAACCGCGAACGGCCGGCTGTTCCGCCGCCAGCAAATCCGCCTGACGATGTCGCTCCTCGTCGTGGGCCTGTTGCTGCTGCTGATCGTCCTTCGGCGGGTCTACCGCGGCCAGGTGCAGACGCTGTGGCTCGGCGTCCTGGCCGGGTGCGCCCTGCTCGTGGTGGCGATTGGGGCCCTCTGGGGCGAGGGCTACGGCACGCCACCGGCGGATGCCGCCTCCGACCGCGTGTTCGCCAACGCCGCGAGCGTCCGCCAGTTCGTGCTGGAGACGACGCGCGCCTCGCTGAAGCGACGCGGCGGGCGGCTGCCGGTGTACGTGCCGACGGGCGTCTTCGTGCAGACCCTCGATTCTCGCGGGGCCGAACTCCATCGCGATGAGCGGCTACATCTGGCAGAAGTACCCGACGACCCTGCCCAAGACCTTCCAGCGCGGCATCGTCCTGCCCGACGCCGCGGACCGCCAGATCACCGAGGCGTACCGGCGCGTCGAGGGCGAGGTGGAGACGATCGGGTGGTACGTGAAGGCCACGCTCCGGCAGAACTTCAACTTCGCCCGCTATCCTCTTGACGAGCAGTACTTCCGGCTGCGCGTCTGGCCCAACGACCTCGACAAGGACGCCATCCTCGTGCCGGACCTCGCGTCCTACCCGATCATCCATCCGCTGTCGCGCTTCGGCCTGGAGAAGGGCTTCACCATGCCCGGGTGGGACATCGAGCGCACGCAGTTCAGCAACCGCGCGCGCGAGCGCAACACGACGTTCGGGGTGGCGGAGGGCGAGTCCGACACCGTCAACGAGCTGTACTTCAACGTTGTCCTCAACCGCCAGATCCTCGAGCCCCTGTTCTCGAACCTGCTGCCGCTCGCGGTGTCGGGGTTCATGGTGTTTGCCCTGTTGCTCGTCGTCAAGGAAAGCACCCGCACCAACGTCGTTCAGATCCTGGCCGCCTACTCGGGGCTGTTCTTCGTCGTCATCCTGTCGGAGCTCGACCTCCGCCGGAAACTCGCGAGCTCCGTCGTCATCTACATCGAGTACTTCTACTTCGTCATGTACGGCGCGATCCTGCTGGTGGCCCTCATCACCCTGACCAATGCGTGGACCGGCATCTTCCCGAGGCTCGAGCACCGGGAGCACCTCATGCCGAAGCTGCTCTTCTGGCCGATCATCCTGACGGTTCTGCTGGCGGTGACGCTGGCCGTGTTCTATTGAGGCGCGGAGGCATCGAGGCATGACGTGGACGCCCGTTCGTCGCTTCGCCCTGGTGGTGGCCGTGTGCGCCGCGGCGGCACTCGCGGTCCAGCCGACAGGGGCGGCGCCGGGCGAGATCGTCGTCGGGATGTCCGCGGCTCTCAGCGGACCGTCGGCGCAACTGGGACGCAGCATGCGCGCCGGCATCGAGGCCTGCTTTCGCCGCCTCAACGCCGCGGGCGGCGTGGCCGGACGGCGGCTGCGCCTCGTCGCGCTCGATGATTCCTACCAGGCCGAGCCTGTCCCCGACAACATGAACCGCCTGATTGACCGGGAGCGCGTGATCGCCGTCGTCGGCAGCGTCGGCACGGCCGGCGCCGGGGCGGCGGTGCCCATCGCCAACGCGAAGAAGGTGCTCCTGCTCGGCGCGATGTCCGGCGCGGACGTGCTGCGGCACCTGCCGCCCGATCGGTACGTCATCAACGTCCGCGCCAGCTACGCGGAGGAGACCGACGTCATGGTCCGCGGCCTGTTGAAGCGGGGCATCCGGCCGCAGCAGATCGCGTTCTTTACCCAGAACGACGCCTATGGCGACTCCGGTTACGCGGGCGCGCTCCGCGCGCTGCAGGAAGTGGGGTACTCCGAGGGCAAGAACCTCGCGCACGGCCGCTACGAGCGCGGGACCCTCGACGTCGAAGACGGCCTGCTGGCGGTCGTGCAGGCCAAGGTGCGGCCGCGGGCCATCATCATGGTCGGCGCCTACGCCGCCTGCGCGAAGTTCATTCTCCTTGCGAAGCAGCTGCTGCCCAACGCCACGTTCCTCAACGTCTCCTTTGTCGGCTCGGCGTCGCTGACGCAGTCGCTCGGCGATCAGGGTGACGGCGTCATCGTGACGCAAGTGACCCCGCATTACGAGGCGGACCTGCCGGGCGTGGCGGAGTACCGCCAGGCACTCCGCCAGTACGTACCGTCGGAGGCGCCCGGCTTCGTGTCGCTCGAAGGCTATCTGGCAGCGAAGACGTTCGTCGAAGGCCTGCGCCGCGTGCGCGGCGAACCGACGCGCGAGAACCTCATCGAGGCCCTCGAGGGGGCGGGCGCCCTCGACATCGGCATCGGCGTCCCGCTTCGGTTCACCCGCGCGGAGCACCAGGGCCTCCACCGGGTGTGGCCCACCGTGATGCGCAACCAGAAGCTCGTGCCGTTCGAGTGGTAACGCGTCCCTGGCCGGGCCGATCGGAACGGTCCCGGCGTCAGGGCTGCGTCGGCCCCCGCGCGGCCGGACCGCTCGGGTCGAGCGGCGCCAGGCTGTATCGCTGGAGGTCGCGGTTGAGCGCCGGCACGTCGTGCTCGACGATCGCGGTGAACGCGGTCCGGGCCGCCGCCAGGTCCTTCTCGATCGCGTCGAGCACCTGCAGCGACGCGTCCGTCGGCCGGCTGTCCGCCCCGCCCGCCACGTCGCCGGCGCCGGTGCCCACCACGCCGTTCAGCCAGACGAGGTTCATGTAGACCTTGTAGCTTTCGACGTACCACTTGTCGTCGCTGTGGAGATCGGTCCGCGACAGCAGCCGCAACTCCGTCGCGAGCAGCTTCTCGTCCATCGCGGCGAGCGACGTCTTCGCCGCCGCCGGCGTGCTCCGGCCCTTCACCTGTTCCTCAATCTGCTTCCGCATGACCTCGAGGCGGTTGACCATGTCCGCCGCCGCGTCGAGGTCGTCGCGGATGCGGAGCTGCGTCGCGGTCGATTGCGCGAGGTCGGCGTCCGGCGCCGCGATCGCGGGATCCCGCATCACCTCGAACGGGCGGGTGAGCGTCTGCTCCCCGATCGTCATCCTGATGGTGTACTTCCCGGGCGCCGCCAGCGGCCCCACGATCGCCGCCTGCTCGATGCCCCAGTGGACGATCGGCCGCGTGTCTCGCCCCTTGAAGCGCGCCTCCTCCCAGATATGCGGATTGTCGGGCGGCAGCGTTCGCAATTCGATCCGCAGCGGCGGGTCGTAGCGCAGATCCCAGGTGATGCGGTTCAGGCCGGGACGCGGGCTCGAGGGCAGCGTCCGGATCACCGCGCCGCGTTCGTCGAGGATCTGGACCTTCGCCCGGCCCTTCGGCGCCGACGCGACCTGGTAGAGGAACTCCGCGCTGCCCGAGCGCGCCAGGCGGAACGCCGCCCGCGGCTCGTAGAGATACGCGTCGGCTGTCGCTATGGTGTCCGCCTTCGGCGGTGCCGTGGTGTCCGGCTTTAGCCGGACCTTGTCCGACTGCTCCAGGCGCGTGATGTCGCGCAGGACGAAGAGGCCGCGCCCATAGGTCGAGACCGCGACGTCGTGGAACCGCTTCTCGACGGTGATCCAGGTCACCGGCGCCGCCGGCAGCCCTTCCTTGAACGCCATCCACCGCGCCCCATCGTCGAACGAGTAGAAGAACCCGTGTCCCGTGCCGGCGAAGAGCATGCCCCTGCGGTTCGGGTTCTCGGCGATCGACATCGCGTAGTCGAGCGGATGTCCCGTGGGCAGCCCGTCGCTGATCTTCGTCCACGTCTGGCCGTAGTCCGTCGTCTTGTAGAGGAACGGCTGGCGGTTCTCCATCAGGTGGAAGTCCACCGCCACGTAGGCCGTGCCCGCGTCGAAGGTGGACGGCTCGATCTTGCGCACGGTGCCCCAGGCCGGGAGGCCCGTGATGTTCTTCGTCACGTCGTTCCAGCGCGCGCCGCCGTCTCTTGTGTGCCAGACCTTGCCGTCGTTGGTGCCGGCCCAGATGAGCCCGCGCTCGATCGGTGACGGCGCGATCGCGAACACTACCTCGCCGTAGAACTGCCCGAGGTTGTCACCCACCACACCGCCCGATGACACGATGCGGGAGGGATCCTGCGTCGACAGATCCGGGCTCGCCTCGGTCCATGTCTGGCCGGCGTTCGACGTCTTCAGGATCATCTGGCAGCCGTAGTAGACCGTGTCGTGATCGAACGGATCGATCGCGAGCGGCGGCGTCCAGTGGCAGCGATACTTCGTGTCGGTGGGCGGCGAGTCGAGCGTGTGCATCCACGGGCTCACCGATCGCGCGCGCTTCACGCGGTGGTCGTAGCGGCTGACCTCGTTCGCATAACAGCTCGCCCAGACGATGTTGTCGTCGGTGGGATCGGGAATCGTGAATCCCGACTCGCAGCCGCCAAGGCCTTCATCCCAACGCTCGCCGCCAGCGGCCGGGCCGCCCCCGCCGCGTTCGCCGGCCTGCGGCGTCCCGAGCCCGGAACCCACGCCCGTGACGCCCGCATACGACGGCACGTTCGGGACGGGCACCGGGGAGTCGCTGCGCCCGCGCATGGTCCCGTCGTCCTGGCGGTTGCTGTAGATCCAGTACGGGACGCGGGTGTCGACGGCGACGTGGTACATCTGCCCGATCGGCAGAGTCACCATCGTGAAGCTGCCGCCGTGGTTGGTCGTGATGCCCATGCCGCTGTCGCCGGTCTGCACCCAGTGGTCGGCGTTCTTCGGATCGATCCAGATGTCGTGGCAATCTCCGCATCCCCCGAAGCCGCTCGAGGGGAACGTTCTGCCGCCGTCGATCGAGCGATGGAACGAGCTGTTGGCGACCATCACCTCGTCGGGGTTCGCGGGGTTGACGGCGAGGCGAATGTAATAGCCCGCGCGTCCGATTAGCCGCCGATCCCAGCTGACGACCTGCCACTTTGTGCCGCCGTCGTCTGAACGCCACAGCGAACCTTGGTCCGGCGTCTGGATCAACGCGTAGACACGCGACGAGTCGGACGGCGCGACCGCGACGTCGATCTTGCCGACGGGCGCGTGTGGCAGGCCGCTTTCCAGGCGTGTCCACGTGGTGCCGCCGTCGCGCGTGACGTGCACTCCGCTGCCGGCGCCGCCGCTGACCATCACCCACGTGTGCATCTCGACCTGCCAGGTCCCCGCGAAGAGGACGTTGGGATCGCGCGCGTCCATCGTGAGGCCGGAGCACCCGGTGTTCGCGTCAACGAAGAGCGACCGTTGCCAGGTCTTGCCGCCGTCGGTGGTCTTGAAGACGCCGCGCTCCTGCTGCGGTCCGGTGACGCGGCCGAGCGCGCAGGCATAGACGATGTCGGGATTCGTGGGGTGGATGATGACGCGGCCGATGCGGCCTGTCTCGGGAAGGCCCATGTGTGTCCATGACGCGCCGCCATCAACGGACTTGTAGATGCCGTCGCCCATCACGTCGCTGTCGCGAATCGCCCACGCCTCGCCGGTGCCCGCCCAGACAATCCGTGGATTCGATGCCGCCACGGCCAGCGCGCCGATGGCCTGCACGGGCTGGTCGTCGAAGATCGGCGCGAACGTCCGTCCGTTGTCCGTGGACTTCCAGATGCCGCCCGACGCCGCGCCGGCGTAGTACGTGGACGGATCGCCCGGCACCCCCGCGACGGCGGCGATGCGCCCCGCGCTTGGCGGCCCCATGTAGCGGAAGCGCAGCGGCTCGGGTTGTGGCGGCACCCGTGGTCCGGCGTCGCGTTGCTGGGCCGAAGCGACGGCGGTCAACGCGAGCGCGCATAGCAGGGCGGCGCGAAGTGTCCGGGCGATACGCGAAGCAACCATGAGATGACCTCCGTTGCGAAGGCGGGGACGGCCGGCTCTTTATGTGTATCACGACGGGAGCCGGGAGCCGGGAGCCGGGAGCCGGGAGTCGGGAGTCGGGAGACGCGCGCTACTTGGAACGGCGCGACCAGTACGCATAGAAAGGCAGGCCCATCGCCACCAGGCCGAGGCCCGCGATCGACGCCGTCGGGCCGCTCCATCGAGCGTGTTCCAGACAAGCGCGAACGAGCCGAGCACGTAGAGCGCGGGGACCACCGGGTAGCCCAGCGCGCGGTACGGGCGCGGCACGTCGGGCCGCCGCCGACGCAGCACGAAGATGGCAGCGCCGCCGAGCGTGCCGAAGAGCACCGACGCGAACGTCACGTAGGTGAAGAGCGTCTCGTAGCCGCCCGTGAGCGTGAGGAACGCCGACCACGCGCTGGTGATGAGCAGCGCGACGTGCGGCGTGCGATACACCGGGTGCACGCGCGCCGCAGCCGGGAAGAACCGCCGGTCCGCCGCCATCGCAAAGCACGTGCGCGAGGACGAGATGATGCCGACCACGTTGCACCCGAAGGTGGAGATGACGACGCTGCCGGCGACGATGGCCGCGCCGGCGGGGCCGATGAGCGTGGTCACCATCTTCTCCGCGATGCGCGTGACGCCCGACATCTCGTCGACCGTGAGGGAGAAGACGTAGGCGAGGTTCACGCAGACGTAGATGGCCGTCAGCGCGAGCGTGCCGTAGATCAGCGCCCGCGGCACGTTGCGCGCGGCGTCCTTGATTTCGCCCGCGGCGAAGGCCACGTAGTACCAGCCTTCGTAGGTCCACATCACCGCGATCATGATGATGCCGAAGGAGGCGAGCGGCCGGGCGGCCCCGGGCGGCACCAGGGGCGCCAGCGCCGGTGCCACGCGCATGTAGGCGACGGCAAGCAACGGGAGCGCCACGAGGAGGCCTACCTTCGCCACCGTCAGCACGGTGTTGGTCAGGTTGCCGCTGCGCACGCCCACGTAGTTGATCGCGGTGATGACGGCGATCGAGCCGGCGGCGACGAGCTGGCCGGCGCTGATGCTCCACGCGCCCCAGGGCATCGCGAAGGTCACGAGCACGCGGTCGGTGCCGAGCGACGGGAAGAAGTAGCTGAAGTACTCCGCGAACCCCACGGCCACCGTGGCCACGCTGCCGGTGAGGATCACGAGGAGGCACGCCCAGCCGAAGAGGAAGCCCCACACGGGCGCGTACGCCTCGCTGAGGAACACGTAGAGGCCGCCCGAGCGCGGGTACATCGAGCCCATCTCCGCGTAGGTGAGGCCGCCGGCCGTGGCGAGCAGTCCGCCCGCCACCCACGCCGCCAGCACGAGCGGCGTCGACGGGAGTTCCTGCACCATGAGGCCAGTCGTCAGGAAGATGCCCGAGCCGATCACGCTGCCGATGACGAACAGCGTGGCGCCCCAGACACCGATGCCGCGAAGGAGTTGGGCGTCCGCGTCGGCGGCCGGAGCGGCAGGTGTCGTCATGGCGCGGGACTGTACCACGGTGCGCGCCTCGGGGCCGCCGCACCTGCTAGGATCCGGTGATGCCGCGCCGCGACCTGTCGGGAATGATCGTGCCGGTGGTCACCCCGTTCGATCGGGCGGAGGCCATCGATCACGCGCGGCTGGGCGCGGTGGTCGATCACATGATCGAGGCCGGGGCCGCGTTCGTGATGGGCACCGCGCTCACCGGCGAAGGGCCGCTGCTGACCCCGCAGGAAACGACGGACGCGTGGGCCACCATTGCGGGGCGGGTGCGCGGGCGGGCCGGCTTCGTGCCCACCGTGATCGCATATCGCACGCCAGTGGCGATCGATCTCGTGAAGGCGGCAGTCGACCTGGGCGCCGACGCCGTGATGGTCACGCCCATCGTCCCGGAGTTGTACGCGGGGCGATCCGAGGCCGACGTGTTCGGGTTCTACGAGGCTATCGCCGCGGCCGTCTCCGTGCCGTTGATCCTGTTCAACTACCCGTCGCTCACGAGCGTGGACTTCACGCCCGCCTTCGTGCAGAAGCTCTGCGCCATCGACGCGATCCGCGCGATCAAGGAGAGTACCGGCGACTCGAAGCGCGTGCATTCCATCCACCGCCTGTGCGGCGATCGCATCAAGGTGATCTGCGGCAATCCCAATGCCGCCTTCGAGTCGATCGCGCTCGGGTGCGACACGTGGATCACGGGCATCATGAATGCGGCCCCGCGATCCGCATTGCGGATGCTGCGGCTCATTCGCGACGATCGCGACCTCGTGGCGGCGCGCGACATCTACTATCGCCACCTGTTGCCCCTCGTGGATCTGATGGCGCGGAACAACAACCCGACCGGCACCATCAAGGCGGCGATGCGGGCGCGCGGGCTCGACGCCGGGGTCCCGCGGCGCCCGGGCGGCGACGTGTCGGCGGCCGACATGGCCGCGCTCAAGGGCTGGGCGCGGACCGTCGATGCGGACGAGCGCGCCGGCGGGTTCGCGTGAAGTGAGCCGGGACGCCGCGCCCGCGATGCCGCATTTCTGGCTGAACGTCCACGTGGGCTACGCCTGCCGAGACAGCGGAGCGTGCTGCTCGGCGGGGTGGCCGATTCCCATCGAGCGCGATCGTGCCTCGGTGGTGGAGCAGGGCATCGCCACCGGCCTGGTGAACCCCGCGGCTATTCCGTGGCTCGTCCCGGATGCGTCTGCGCCACCGGAGATCGCGGGCACGCTGGCGCTGCAGCCCGACGGTCACTGCGTCTGGCATCAGCGGATCCCATCGACCGCGGGGATCTGCACGTCGACACCACCGGCGACCGAGCGCCGCTGCGCCATTCATTCCATGCGCCCGTTGTCGTGCGCGCACTTTCCGTACGTCTGCCTCATCGACGCTCGCGGCGTGCACGTCACGCTGTCCCATTACTGCCCGACGGCCGCGTCGATGCTGTTCGACCATCACGGACCCGTCGAGATCGTCGAGGGACCGCCGCCGATTCCGCAGATGGCGCTGCCGGAAGGACTGGATGCGCGCGAGTCCCTGCCGCCCACGCGATCGGAAGCCCGGCTGATGTCGTGGGACGAGTTCACGGCTTGGGAACGCGACGCCATCGCGTCCCTCTTTCGGCCGGCTCCCGCCTTCGCCAAGGCTACGGAGGGCAGGCCCGACTTCCGACTCCCGACTCCCGACTCCCGTCTGGAATTGTTCGATCTCGCCCGCGCAGCGGTTCCGCCGCCGCTCTCGTGGCCCGAGGCGCCTCCCGACTTCGAACAGTCTTGGAACCGCCTGGTTGAACCCTCGTGGAACCAGTTCGACACCATCGTGAACCGCTACCTCGCGGCCAAACTCTTCGCCTCCTGGGCGGCGTATCTCGGGGACGGGCTGCCCGACGTCCTGCGCGGCGTAGAGCAGGCGAGGGCGGTGCTGCAGGTCGAAGCGGTGCGGCAGTGCGTGCGCGCCAACCGCGTGCTCGACGCGGCGCTGCTGAAGGCGGCGATTCGGCGCAGCGATCTGTTGCTCGTGCACTACGCGGATCGGCAGAGCCTGATATCCTGCACGCCAGCGTCCTGAATGGCCCTTACCGCAACCGTCTACAACTTCGACACCACCCTGGCCGACGTCGATCGCGGCGTGTACGAAACGCTGCCGATCCGCATGGCGCGCCAGCCCTCGGAGACGGCGGAGTACATGCTCACGCGGTTCCTCGCGTATTGCCTCGAGTACAAAGAGGGCATTGCCTTCACCGAAGGCGTGGCGTCGGGTGACGAGCCGGCCGTGCTCGCGCGCGATCTCACCGGCCGCCTCACGACGTGGATCGAAGTTGGCATGCCCGCCGCCGACCGGCTGCATCGCGCGAGCAAGCAGGCGGCGCGGGTGGCCGTCTACACGCACCGGAACGTCGGCCAGGTGCTGGCGCAACTGGTGGGCAAGCAGATTCACCGCGCCGCGGACATTCCCGTCTACGAATTCGGCGCCGGCTTCATCGAAAGCGCCGCGGCCGCGCTCGATCGCCGCGCCGCCATCTCGGTGTCGGTCACCGAGCAGCAGCTCTACCTGGACATCGACGGCAAGACCTTCGAGACGACGATCGTCGAGCGCCGCCTGTCCTGACCGGCGCTCCTACCAGACCTTGCACACGGGCTGCCGCACCATCGGCTGGCCGGCCTTGCAGGCAAACGCCTGCCCGAACTCGGGCATGTTGCTGACGACGCCGATCGTGCGGAACTTCTCCGGCGCGTGGGGATCGGTGACGGCCCGCATGCGCAGTGTCTCCGGACGCGTGTTGGCGCACCAGCTCTGGGCGTAGCCCACGAAGAAGCGCTGCACCGGGGTCAGGCCGTCCTTCGCCGCCAGGCTCTTGCCGCTCGTCTCGGTGACCCACGCGCGATACGCGAGGATCAGCCCGCCGAGGTCCGCGACGTTCTCGCCGAGCGTCAGCTTGCCGTTCACGTGCACGTCATCCACGGCGACGTACGAGGAATACTGGTCGGCGATGCAGCTGGTGCGGCGCTCGAACTCCTCCGCGTCGGCTTTCGTCCACCAGTCGCGCAGGTTGCCCTTCGCGTCGAACAGCCTTCCCTCATCGTCGAAGCCGTGCGTGAGCTCGTGGCCGATGGTGCCGCCCGTGTTGCCGTAGTTGGGGGCGTCGTCCATCTTCGGATCGAAGGCCGGCGGCTGCAGCTGGCCCGCGGGGAAGTTGATCTCGTTCATCTGCGGGTCGTAGTTGGCGTTCACGGTGGGCGGGCTCAGGTACCATTCACCGCGGACGAGCGGCTTGCCGATCTTCGCGAGCTGACGGCTCACCTCGAACGCCATCGCGTTGGTGGCGTCGCCGTAGTAGTCCCGTGGCGAGATGACCACCGACGAGTAGTCGCGCCACCGCTCGGGATGCCCGATCTTGTTCGTCACGCCGTGCAGCTTCTCGAGCGCCTGCTGCTTTGTCTCGCCCGACATCCAGTCGAGCGAGGTGATGTCCTGTTCCATCGCCGTCTCGATCTGCTGCACCATGCGCAGGGTGCGGGCGCGCGTGTCGGCGGTGAAGTACTTCTCGACGTACACCTGGCCGAGGGCCTCGCCGAGGTGGCGGTCCACGCGGTTCACGCAGCGCTTCCAGCGCGGCTGCAGCTGCTGCGCGCCGGTGAGGGTCTTGCTGAAGAACTCGAAGTCCGCGTTCACGAACGCGGCGCTGAGGTACGGCGACGCCAGCCGCGCGGTGTGCCACCGCAGGTACGTCTTCCAGTCGGCCAGGGGCACCGTAGTGAGCTGCTTCTCCAGGGCCACAAAGTACCCGGGTGATGCCACGTTGAGATCCGCGATCTGCGCGACGCCCATCTGCTGGAAGTAGCGGTCCCACGGCCACGAGGGCATCATCTCTGCCAGCTTCGTTCGCGGGAGCCGATGATAGGTGTTGTCGGGGTTGCGCCGCTCCACGCGCGACATCTGCCCCCGCGCCAGTTCCGTTTCGATGCGCAGCACCGTCTGTGCGCCCTCGGCGGCCTGCGCGGGCGCGTCGCCAAGCAACTGCAGCACGCGGGCGACGTGTGCCACGTATTGATCGCGCAACGCCTTCGACTTCGCCTCGTCTTTCAGGTAGTAGTCGCGGTCCGGCAGGCCCAACCCGCTCTGATCGACGCCCGCAATCGTTTCGGTGGCGTCCTTCGCGTCCTGCTCGGCGTGCATGTTGAAGAGAATGGGGCCGAGCACCAGCATGCGACGGTGGCTGTCGGCCACGACCGCGGCCAGGTCGGCAAGCGACGCGATCTTCGCGATCGCGTCCAGCTGCGGAGTCAGCGCCGCGGCGCCGCGCCGCTCGAGCTCGGGCTCCGCCATGCAGGCGGCGTAGTAGTCGCCGATCTTCTGCTGGTTGGCGGTGCGGGCCGCGGCCGCCGTCCCCATGCCCTCGAGCAGCGCCCGCAGCAGCGCGCGGTTCTCGTCCTGCATCTTTCCGTAGGTCGTCCAGCTGGACTGGTCCGGCGGAATCGGGTTGTTCTTCATCCACCCGCCGCACGCGAACTGGTAGAAGTCCACGCACGGGTCCGCCGTGCGGTCCATGGCCGCGGGGTCGAGGGACGGCGTGTAGGGAAGTTGGGGGGGCGCACCTTGCGCGGCCAGGGAAGTGGCGAGCAGCAACAGAATGATGGCGATTCGGGTCGTAGCGGTCATGTGGGCGTGTCCCCCTTGCCTAAGGATAGCCGGAGACCGCGCGGCTCCCCACCCCCGCGCCCCGCGGTGCCTTCTCGGCGGTGTTGACGCCGCGTGTGAACGGCAAGCCACAAAGAGGCTCGTAGCGCCTGTGCTACGATTGGTCATGAACCGGCAGATCACCCAGCGCGAACTTCGCAACGACAGCGGGCGAGTGATGCGAGCCCTGGACCGGGGGAAGTCGTTCGTCGTCACCCGTAACGGCGTCCCGGTGGGCGAGTTGATCCCCTTGCGCCATCGCGTGTTCGTGCCCGCCGAGACGGCCCTGGCCGCCTTCGCTGGCGCGCCGCGCGTCCAGGCGGCGCGATTCCGGAAGGACCTCGATGCCATGGTCGATCAGGATCCCGCCCCCCGTGGCTGAGCATCGCCACCCCCGGGGACTCATCGACACCTCGGTCGTCATCGACCTGGAGCGGATCGCTGCGGACGAATTGCCCTTGGAGCTTGCCGTGTCGGCCATCACCCTGGCCGAGCTTGCAGCCGGACCGCACGCGACCGCCGATCCGGCTGAACGGGCTCGACGCCAGGATTGGTTGCAGCGAGCCGAAGCGACCTTCGAACCACTCCCGGTGGACGCCGATGTCGCCCGCGCGTACGGTCGCGTCTACGCTGCCGTGGCCGCGTCCGGCCGCAAGGCGCGCGGCCGTCGCGCAGTCGACCTGTTCATCGCTGCGACAGCCGTCGCCGCCGGGCTCCCTCTGTACACCCGGAATCCAGACGACTTCGCGGGCTTGTCGGATCTGCTGGACATCGTCTCGGTCTGAGCCGAGCGACTCGTCCCATGGCGAACATGAGCCGAGGATACCGTGTGCGCACTAGAAATATCGCCACCACGACGTCGCGGGCTTCGCCATCTTGAAATCCCGGTACCAGCGCGTGAAGAAGTACAGCGGCACGAGGCCCGCGATCCACACGAGGTACACGACCCCGTAGCTCGTGCCGTGCCGGAACCAGACGATGCCGATGGCGGCGAAGAGCCAGAGGTGCGCGATGTAGTACGCAAGGGGAGCCTGGCCGAAGACTTGGAGGATGCGTCCGGCGCGCGTGGCCCACAGGCGCGCGCGCTCGATGGCCGCCAGCGCCAGCAGGTTGCCGCCCACCATGAACAGGGTGAAGACCAGGGCCGGCGGGTACTTGATGAAGTTGAAGAACTCGATCCACGACCCGTCACGTGGCAACCGGAGGTTGCCGAGGCCGCCGAGCGCGCGCAACGCCAGCGCGAGCGCGACGCCGCCAGCCCGATCCACGGCAGCGCGCGGAAGGCGCCCTTCTGGTCCGCGGCGAGCCAGCGGCCGAGCAGCACCCCGAGGGCCGCGATGCCGAACCAGGGAATCACGGGATACTGCGACCACACGCCGTGGCTCCAGCGGGAGACCATCAGCACCGTGCGCGGCAGGCTGAACACCGTGGCGAATTGATCCGCGCCCGGCGTGGTGAGGGCCGTCGCGAGCAGCGCCGCGGAGGCCAGGACGGCCCAGACCCACGACCGGGCGCGCACGAAGAGCGCGCTGATGCATCATCGACGCGCCCAGCGCGAAGAGCACCGTGAGCACCCACCGCGGCTGCGTCATGCCGGGAATGGCGAGCTCCGGATCCGTGTTGATCTGCGAGGGCCCGCTCAGCGTCGCCGCGAGGAAGGCCGGCACTTCGAGGAAGCGTGGCGACCACGATCAGCAACGCCCCGCGCACGAGGACGTGCCGCGCGATGCGGCCCGTGGACCAGCCCGCGCGCGCGCGGGCGTCGGCCATCAAGGCCACGCCGGCCCCCATCAGCAGGAAGAACCCCGGCGCGCAGAAGTGGGTGACGAACCGCGTGAGGAACGGCAGCGCGCTGCTGTAGCGCGTCCACGCGCCGGCCCACATCTCCTGGGAATGGAAGCGGCCCACCATCAGGCCCACGTGGTCGAGGGCCATCACGACCATGATGAGGCCGCGCAGGACGTCGATCGAGGCGAGCCGATCCTGCGCGGTGGAACCCGAACCGGTCATGCCAGCCTCCCGTGGCGCACATCATGCGCCGGTTGCCGCCACCTCGTCCATGACCGGACGCGACCGCGTCGCCGACAAGTTGACACGCGTCCAACTAAATGAACGACCATTAATTTCTTATGGCACGCCCCAGGAACGCCGACGGCCAACGCACCCGCCAGGCCATCCTCGACGCCGCACTGGACCTCTTCGCCCAGAAGGGCTACTTCGGCACCAGCCTCCGGGACGTGGCCTCCGCCGTGGGCGTCCGCGAAAGCGCGCTCTACAACTACTTCAAGAGCAAGGAAGCCCTCTTCGAGGCGCTCATCCTCGCCGAGCAGGGCTCGAAGCTGGAACGCCTGGCCACCATCGCCGAAGGGCCCATCGCCGACGGCCGCGCCGTGCTCGAGCGGCTCGCCGTCGCGAGCCTCGAGGACTTCGCGACGCCTCGCCAGCAGCAGTTCTTCCGGATCCTGATGTCGGACGGGATCCGCCTGGCCCGGGTGGGCCGGATCAACCTGTACGAACGGCTCGGCACCGGCCAGGACCGGCTGCAGGACGTGATGCGGCGCCTCATTCGCGACGGGTGGCTGCGCAGCGCCGACCCGCAGGTGCTGGCCATCGCGTTCACGAGCCCGCTGATGTTCTGGCGGCACCTCCACGCCATCCAGGCCGACCTCCCGATGATCACCAACCCCCGTGCGTTCGCCCGCCAGCATGTCGAGCAGTTCCTGCGCGGCGCCTCGGCGGCGTCCGCGCGTCCGGCGGACAAGCGCCGGCCCGTGGCCAAGCGCGCCCCGACGCCGGCGCGACGCCGGCAGACCGCCAAGCGTCCAACGTTATGACTTCCCAGGAGCCGCGTCTCGTGTCTCGACTGACCATCCTTCTCATGTTGTGCGCCGTGGGCGCAACGACCGCGTGCCGCGCGGGCGCCAAGGCCGATGGCGCCGCCTCGGACGTCGCCGCCGTCCACGTGTCGACCACCACCGCCATCGAGCAGCCCGTCACGCGATTTATCCGCGTGAGCGGCACGCTCACCGCGCAGGAGCAGGCCGACGTGGCCGCCGAGGTCGCGGGCCGCGTCGTCGCCACGCCGGTGGAGCGCGGCAGCCGCGTGGACGCCAACGCCGACCTCATTCGCATCGCGGCGGCGGAGGCCGACGCCCAGGCGCGCGAGGCCCAGGCCAACGCCGCGCAGATCGAGGCGCGCCTGGGCATCGCCAACGGCGCCGCCTTCGAGGTGGCGCGCGTGCCGGAAGTGGCCAACGCTCGCGCCGCCGCCGACCTGGCGCGCACCGACTTCGACCGCGCGGACATGCTCCGCCAGCGGCAGCTCGTGTCGCAGGCCGAGTACGACACCAAGCGCGCCCAGATGGACGCCGCCGCGCGCCAGTACGACGTCGCGAGGAACAGCGCCGAGCAGCAGTACCAGGCGCTCCTGGCGGCCCGCGCCCGCGTCACCGTGGCGCAGAAGGCGCTGGCCGACACCGTGGTCCGCGCGCCCTTCGCGGGCGTGGTGGGCGAGCGCTTCGTCTCCGTGGGCGACTACGTCACGCGCGGCACCAAGGTGGCGTCGGTGATGCGCGTCGATCCGCTGCGTGTCGAGCTGACGGTGCCCGAACAGTACGTCTCGGAGGTGGCCGCCGGCCGCGCCGTCACCTTCGAGGTGGACGCGTATCCCGGCGAGACCTTCACGGGCCAGGTGCGCTACGTCTCGCCCGCGATCAAGGCCGAGACGCGCGCCATGATGATCGAGGCCGTCGTGCCCAACCCGACGAGCCGCCTCAAGCCGGGCTTTTTTGCCACGGCGCGGATCGAACAGGCGTCCCGGCTTCCCGGCATCCTGGTGCCGGCCACCGCGGTGCGCACCGTCTCCGGCACCGCGCGCGTGTTCGTCGTCTCCGGCGATCGCGCCGAGGAGCGGATCGTCATGACGGGACAGGCCGTGGGCGACCAGGTCGAGATCACCAGCGGATTGAAGGCCGGCGAGCGCGTGGCGACGAGCGGCGTGGAGCAGCTGGTCGACGGCGTTCGCGTCGCCCCGAGGTAACCCGTCATGCAGTGGCTTGCCGCCCTTTGCGTTCGCCGCCCGGTCTTTGCGTGGGTCCTCGTCCTCTCGCTGACCGTCGTCGGCCTCTTCGCCTTCGGACGTCTCGGCGTTGATCGGTTCCCCAACGTCGACATCCCGACGATCTCCGTGACCACGCGGCTGCCCGGCGCCGCGCCCGAGCAGATCGAGACCGAGGTCACCGACAAGATCGAGGAGGCCGTCAACACCATCAGCAGCATCGACACGCTCAGCTCCACGTCCTCCGAGGGCATTTCGCAGGTCATCGTCGCCTTCAAGCTGGAGAAGAACGCGGACATCGCCGCACAGGAGGTGCGTGACCGCGTCAATCGCATCCTGCCGCAGCTGCCGCGCACGGTGCTGCAGCCCACGGTGGAGAAGCTCGACCCCACGGCGTCGCCGGTGCTCACCGTGGCCGTCACGGCGGACAAGCCGGTCCGGGACATCACGGAATTTGCCGACAAGGTCCTGCGCCGGCGCCTCGAGAGCTCGGACGGCGTGGGGCAGGTCGTGGTCATTGGCGGACGGAACCGCCAGATCAACCTCTGGCTCGACGCGGCCCTGTTGCGCGCGCAGCAACTCTCCGTCAACGACGTGGCCCGCGCCCTCCAGGCGCAGAACGCGGACATCCCGGGCGGCCGCATGGACCAGGGCGCGCAATCGGTCACCCTGCGCACGCGCGGCCGGATTGAGACCATCGACGGCTTCGGCGACGTCGTGCTGCGGCAGGTGGCGGGCCATCCCATTCGCCTCCGCGACGTCGGGCGCGTGGAAGACGGCATGGCCGAGCCCCGCACCGAGGCCAGCGTCAACGGCGTGTCCACGGTGCTCCTGCAGGTCCGCAAGCAGTCGGGCACCAACACCGTGGAGGTCGCCAACAACGTCAAGCAGCGCCTCGCGGATCTGCAGGGCATCCTCCCGCCCGGCTACAAGCTCCGCATCGTCCGGGACGAGGCGGAGTTCATCGAGGCGTCGATCAAGAGCGTCCAGGAGCACCTGGTGGTCGGCTCGATCCTGGCCGCCATTGTCGTCCTGCTCTTCCTCGGCAACTTCCGCTCGACGGTGATCGCCGCCGTCGCGATCCCGACGTCCATCATCGCCACCTTCGCGCTCGTCTACTACATGGGCTTCACGCTCAACATGCTGACGATGCTGGCGCTCACGCTCTCCGTGGGCATCGTCATCGACGATGCGATCGTCGTGCTGGAGAACATCTATCGCTTCATCGAGGAAAAGGGCATGCCGCCGATGCAGGCGGCCGTGGAAGCGACGAAGGAGATCGGCCTCGCCGTGATGGCCACGACGTTCTCGCTCGTCGCCATCTTCGCGCCGGTGGGATTCATGAGCGGCATCGTCGGCCGCTTCATGCAGAGTTTCGGCCTCACGATGGCCTTCGCCGTGCTCGTCTCGCTGTTCGTCAGCTTCACCCTGACGCCGATGATGGCGGCCTATTGGCTGAAGGTGCCGCACCCGGACGCCAACCACAAGGATTCGAAGCACAACAAGCTGTTCGACCCGCTCGACCGCGGCTACACGCGCCTGCTCGAATGGGCGATGGCCCACCGTGGCGCCGTGGTGGTCGGCGCCCTTCTGGTGCTGCTGTCGAGCGTGCCGCTGTTCCGATTCACGGCCGTGAACTTCACCCCGGAAGACGACCAGTCCCAGTTCGACGTGACGCTCCGCGCCCCCGAGGGCACGAGCCTGGCGGCGACCGAGGTGCTGGCCA
This sequence comes from uncultured Acidobacteriota bacterium, assembly GCA_963839865.1. Classification (GTDB taxonomy): domain Bacteria; phylum Acidobacteriota; class Vicinamibacteria; order Vicinamibacterales; family UBA2999; genus 12-FULL-67-14b. The sequence goes on along the minus strand of CAWIWS010000021.1, from coordinate 801,992 downwards.
ACCGCATGGGCGCCGCGATTCGCAAGATCCCCGAGGTGGACTTCACGCTCGTCACCGTGGCCGGTGACGCGGCGGGGACGATGAACACCGCGTCGATGCTGGTCCGGCTGCATCCCATTGAGGACCGCGCGCGCGACCAGTTCGCGGTGATGTCCGAGGTGCGCGACCGGATCCTGCCCGAGTACAAGAAGGCGGGCCTCCGGACCGCGGTGCAGAGCGGCAGCGGTCCCGGCGGCGGCGGGGGCGGCATCCAGTTCATGCTGCAGGGGCCGGACCTCGACCAGCTCGAGACGTACAGCGAGGCGCTGCGCGCCAAGGCGACCGCGATCCCGGGCCTCGTCGACGTCGACACCACCCTCAACGCCGGCAAGCCCGAAATGTCCGTGTACCTCGACCGGCCGAAGGCCGCGGACCTCGGCGTCCAGGTCGCGGACGCCGCCGAGGCGCTCCGCCTGCTCGTGGCCGGTGACCAGGTGACGACCTACAACGAGAACGGCGAGCAGTACGAAGTGCACCTGCGCGCGCTCGAAGACAACCGCAGTTCGCAGGAAGCCATCGCGGGCCTGCCGGTGCCCTCATCGCGGCTCGGCATCGTGTCGCTGGACAACATCGCCACTTTCAAGGCCGGTGACTCGCCCGCGACGATCAGCCGCATGGGCCGTCAACGCCAGGTGACGCTGACGGCCAACATGCTGCCCGGCACGTCGCAGGCGTCGGCGCAGGCGGCGATCGCCGCCGCCGCGCGGGACTTGAATTTCGGTCCCGAGTATCGTGCCGACTTCGCCGGTCGCTCCCGCGAGTTGAATCGCACGGCCACCGCGTTCCTCACGGCGATCGCGCTCTCGTTCATCTTCATGTACCTGATCCTCGCGGCGCAGTTCGAGTCCTGGCTGCACCCGGTGACCATCCTGCTGTCGCTGCCGCTGACCCTGCCGTTCGCGCTGCTGTCGCTCATCATCTTCCAGCAGTCGCTCAACATCTTCTCCGGCCTGGGGCTGCTCGTGCTGTTCGGCGTGGTGAAGAAGAACTCGATTCTCCAGATCGATCACGCCAACCAGCTGCGAGACGCGGGCATGAACACGCACGACGCGGTGGTTCAGGCGAGCCGCGACCGGCTTGCGGCCGATCCTGATGACGACCGTGGCGTTCGTGGCGGGCATGGTGCCGCTCGTCGTGACCAACGGCGTCGGGTCGGCGACCAACCACGCCATCGGGTGGGTGGTGATTGGCGGGCAGACGCTCGTGCTCCTGGTCACGCTGGTGGTCACGCCCGTGGCGTACTCGCTCTTCGACGAGGCGCAGCGGTACGGGCTCGGCCGCGCCTTCGGGCGCGCGTTCGGCTGGCTCCGCTCGAAGGCGCCGGCTGCCGATCCCGTGACGCCCCTGTAGGCCCGGTCCGCCCGTCCCCGCTCATTTCGGCGCGACGTGCTTGAGGATCCGCTCCAGCTTGCGCAATCCGCGCGCCCGCAGAAACGACACCGAGCCCGGCGCCACGCCGAGCCGGTCGGCCACCGCCTGGTAGGGCAGGGGCGGCTCCTCGAAGAACAGCAGTTCGATCACCATCCGATACCGCGCGGGCAGTTGTGCGACGGCCGCCCGTACGAGCTGCTCGCGCTCGGCTTGCAGGAACTGCCCGGACGGCGTCGCCGCCAGGGGCGCCTCCACGTCCGACGGTTCATCCTCGCGGCTGACGCGGACGACATGCCGGCGCTTCCAGCGGTACGCCTGGTGCGCCGCCACTGTGGAAATCCAGGCCCGGATGCTCTCGTGGTTGCGGAGGCGGGGCAGCGCGATGAACAGGTCGATGCAGACCAACTGGAACACGTCGGCGGCCTCGTGCGGAGGCGCGCCGTACTTGCGCGGGAACGAAAAGATCAGGCTCTTGTAGCGCGCGATGAGCAGGTCCCACGCGCGTTGTTCTCCGGCCAGGCACCCCGCGACGAGCCGCTCGTCGCTCCAGTCGGCCGACGCGCTGGGCACCAGAGCCACGGCCGGCGCATGCGTACGCGCCGGCCTGGGGAGGGGCGGAATGATGTGAGGCAGATCGACGACTGGCGGTAATGCCCGGGATTGCAGCGCCGCGGTTCGCATGAACTTCCTCCAGGTACCGGGACGACAAAAATGCAGTGGTCGAATTGCACGCGTTGCACTCGAATTTCGGCTGGAGGTTAATGTCGCTTAGCGTTCGCTATCAATCACCGAAACTGACGTCAACCCGCTCTTATCAACGAGTTGCGGTGATTCGGCCTGACCGGGCGGTCAGTGCTTAGCTGCGACTTAGGAACGAGCGCTGAAAGAGCGGGCGGAACAGCGCGGCGAGCGTATCGAGACGCAGCGGCTTCGAGAGATACGCGTCCATGCCGGCGGCGAGGCACCGCGCTTCTTCACCAAGCGTCACGTTCGCCGTGAGCGCGACGATGCGCGGACGGGTGCCGCCGCGATGGGCCCTGATGCGACGGGTGGTCTCGAGGCCGTCGAGTCCCGGCATCTGCACGTCCATCAGGATGACGTCGTATTCGCGCGTCAACGCGCACTCGATGGCGTCGGTGCCGTTGGTGGCTTCGTCCGCGTCGAGGCCCAGCTCTTCGAGCATCAGCTTCAGCACGCGGCGATTGGCGTCGTTGTCTTCGGCCAGGAGAATGGCCAGCGGCGAGGGCCGAAGGATGGCGGCCCGCGCCGGCGCCTCGGCGCGGGCGGGGTGGCCGCCGTGGAGCGCCGACGAGAGCGCCTCGTGCAGGCGCCGGGCGCTCACCGGCTTGGCGACGATCCATTCGCGGGCCTCGGCCGCTTGGCGGCCCGCGAATTCCTGCCGGGCGACGGCCACGATCGGCACCTGCGCCAACCCCCATGACGGCCCGGCACTCGCGCGCGCGCGTAGCAAGTCGCCCCGCCGGCGTCCGCGTCCACGATGAAGACATCGAACGACTCGTCCGGCCGCGCGAGGGGAGCCGTGTCGGGCATCGCAATCTCACGAACGTCCCAACTCGACAGGAGTGCGAGGAGCTGCTGGCCGACGATGCCCGGGCCCACCAATCGGGAGGGCCCGCGTCCCCGTCATCGTGCTCGCGAGGCTGTCGCTGATCGCGTTGGGCACCACCGTCGCCAGGAACACGAACCGGAACGTGGCGCCCGCCCCCTCGCGGCTCGTCACCGTGAGCGAGCCGCCCAGGAGCTCGCTCAGGCGCTTCGAGATGGCCAGGCCAAGGCCCGCGCCCCCGTGCTGCCGCGTGGAGGTGGAATCGATCTGGCTGAAGCGCTGGAACAACCGCTGGTGCATCGGTTCGGGAATGCCGCCGCCCGGTGTCCCGCACGCACACGGTGATCGCCACGCCGTCGCGCGCCATCCGCTGCGCGCCGACGTGCACGACCACCTCGCCGGCCTCGGTGAATTTCACCGCGTTGGAGAGCAGGTTGAGCAGGACCTGGCGCACGCGGTCCTCGTCCGCCCGGATCGCCGCCGGCACATCGGCGTCGATCAGGTACCCCACCTCCAGGCCCTTGCGCACGGCCTGCTGCGCCACCGGGTCGAGGGCGTCCTCGATGCAGTCGCGGATGCGGAAGTCCACCGGCGCCAGGTCCATCATGCCGCGCTCGATCCGGGAGTAATCCAGCACGTCGCTGACCAGGCCGAGCAGCGCCGTGGCGCTGCTCCGCAGCATGTGCACGAGGTCACGCTGGTGCGCCGTCAGGTCCGCCGTCTGCAGCAGGTCCGCGATGCCGACGACGCCGTTGAGGGGCGTGCGCAACTCGTGGCTCATCGTCGCCAGGAAGTCGCTCTCGGCTCGGGCCGCCACTTCGGCCGCCTCTTTGGCGCCCCGCAGTTCCTGCTCCGCGCGGCGCCGCCCGGTCAGGTCCGAGACGTGGACGGTCCAGATTTGCTCGCCCCCGGCCCGGTGCGTGACGGCGGCCAGTTCGACGGGGAACTCGGACCCGTCGCGGCGCGCCGCGAACGTCTCGATGCGGAGGGCGGACGGCCGGAGGCTCTCCTGGGTCCGGGCCATGACGGCCGCGAGTTCCCCGCGGCGGTTGCGCGGCAGGACCATCGCCTCGAGCGGGATGCCGAGGGCATCGGCCCGGCGGAACCCGAACACGCGCTCGGCGGCTTCGTTGACCTCGATGATGCGCCCCGACGCGTCGGTGCTGATAATCGGGTCGGGCACGGCCTGCAGGATGCTGCCCTTGTGCGCTTCGCTCCGGAGGAGGCCTTCGAGCGACGCGCGCCGGTTGACGAGATAGATGCCCACCGCGGCGCCGAACACGGCGGTCAGCACCAGGATGGTGAGGCGGACGGTGGCCGCGTCCGCCCGCGCCTTCGCCGCCGACCACCTGATCCTGCGCGTCCGAGGCGAACGCGACCTTGAGGGCGCTCAGCGCCTGCCGCACCTCCCGAAAGCGGGCGAAGCCCTCGTCTTCGTCCACCGCCACGCCTTCCGGCAGGCTCCCTTCCAGGATGAGCCCAATCACGTCGTCGCGCACGACCAGGTATCGCTGCCACGCCCGGCCCACCGCCTCCACGCGCCTCCACGACGTGCGGCTGTGCGCTGATCGCGGTCCGATCGTTCAGGAGATCCCGCACGCGTGCGTCCGCCGTGCGCGATTGCTCGGCGTAGGCGAGCTGCCGGTTGGCGTCCGTCGTCGAGAGGGCGTAGAGGTGGATCCGGCGGACGTCCTGCATGTTGAACTGCAGCGCGTCGATCAGGTCGAGGCCGCGCGACAGCCGATTGTGCAGCTGGCTGGCGTCCTCAGCCGAGCTGCGGAGATCGCTCGGCGATGATCACGCCGAACGCCAGCACGGTCACCGTGACGGCGGCGAGCAAGCCGAGTTCCTGGTGTCGGATGCGCGGCATGGGCATGGCGATCACTCACCGGAGGGCCGGCCGTTGGCGCGCACGCGCACCGGATAGCGCGGATCGGCGGGCAGCAGTCCGTCGATCCGCAGCACCTTCGTCGACGTGTCGGTCTGGTCGGCCGGCACGTACGCGATGGCCCCCGGCGCGTTGAAGACGAAGCGGAGCATCGCCGCCGTCGACTGGATCGCGCGCGGGCCCCAGCCGATCGTGCCGCGAAACGTCTGCAGCAGGATATGCCGGTCGTAGTCGGCTTCAGAGATCCCGCAGACGACGCGGATGACCTCGGCGCGCCCGGGTTGTCCCTTCTCGCCGAGCACGAGGGTGATCTTGCGCCCGTGCGGCCAGGTCTGCATCTCCATCATGAAGATGCGCCGCAATTCGGTCAGCGTCAGGTTGTTCACCGGATTGGACTGGTGCACGACGAGCGCGAACGTCCCCGTGGCGGCGCCCTGGCTGCGGGCCAGCGCCGGCGGGCCGGCCACCACGGCCACCGCCATGGCCGTCACGACTGTCGCGAAGAGCGTTCGAGTCACCATGGGCCATTCGCTAGAACACGAACACCAGTTGCGCCTGCACGGCGTCGATGCCGCGCACGTGACCGAGGGTCGAGCGTTCGTATTGCGTCTTGAGGCCGATCCACTCCGACGGATCGAGGCGCAGGCCGGCGACGTGCGTGGCGGAGGATTGCATGTTGCCGATGAACGGCGTCCGCTCGTCGATGTCCTGCCAGTCGTACCGGTAGTAGGGCCGCCACTTGCCCCAGGCCTTCGACGCCTGGACGTATCCGGCGTCGTTCTGTTGGCGGGCGCCCGGCGCTGGTGTGCGAGAGCCACAACCATTCCGCCAGGATCTCGGTCGATGCCGTCCGGTAGGTCGCGAACACGGCGCCGATGCGGTGCTGGACGGACTGGTCCGACGCGTCCGCGATGGTGTCCCGGTAGAACGACCCGCCGACGTCGAAGCCGCGCCACCGTTCGGGACGATACGAGAGCCCGACGTTGGTGGCCTTGGCGCCGTTCTTGTCGCGATTCGGCTCCTCGACTTCGTCGGCATCGGCGCCCGACGGCGGCACGTCCCAGCGCCGACCATTGCCGATCTCCGCGAGGTAATGCAGTGACGAGCCCGTCTTCGGCACGAGGCCGTGCACCGTGACGCCTACCTCGTGGACGGGCAGGATGCCGCCCTCGTCTTCGAACGCGAAGACCCGCGGACGCCCGATGGGCGTCTCGAAGAACGCGCCGTGGTGGAAGGCCGTGTTGTAGTAGCCGATGCCGGTGTGGTACCGGCCGGCCGAGATGTTGAGGTGATCGTTGAAGCGGTAGGTAAGCTGGAGCCGCTCCAGGTCCGTCACGACGCGCGTGTTGATGCTGCCCTCGAGCACGATCTCCGCGAGCACGCTGACCCGCTCGTTGAGCGTCGAGGTCATGAAGAGATCGAGCTGGCCCAGCGTGAACGAGTTCGGCTGATCGGGCTGATCCGTCGCGCCCCAGTTCACCGATCCGAAGGCCCGCAGGACCAGGTTGTTGAGGCCGCTCAGCTGCGAGTTCATGTCGTGCTCGTCGGCGGGCTCCACCGCCTGGGCCCGCGCGAGGGCCGGCGCGCAGACGAGCAGCAGGAGCAGGACGACGAGCGGCGGAGCGGTGGTGCGACCGCTTGTTGGGCCTGGGAGCGTGAGAGGGGGCGGCGGGCGTCGGGGGAGCCGCAGCGGGACTCATGGGACCCAGCAGGATCGGGCGGCAGTGTATCGCGTCTGCCGGATTTGTCGAGCTTCGATTACAGGGGGAAGCGGCGCAGCCCAATTCGCACAGTCGCGGCGCCGTCATCCCCGTCGATGCTGATCGTGCCGCCGGCCAGTCGCACGATGCTCGCCGCCGTTCGCAACGACAGCAGGCCCGGAAGCCCCTTCGAATCCAGGGCGGACTCGCCGTCGGCGAGGTGGGTCCACAGGTGACGGGAGAAGCCGGGTCCGGCGGCGTCGAGCAGCAGGTGCACCCCGCCTTCGGCCGCGGCATCGTTGCCGGAGGTGCGAAGCTGGATCGACGCGCCGGCCGCGTGGTACCGCAGGGCGTGGTCGAGCACGAGCCGCAAGGCGCGCGTGAGCAGCTTCTCGTGTCCCGCGACCTGGATCTGCGCCGGCGCGATCCGGACCCGGAGCCGGGCCGGGTCGTACCGCGCCGAGAGGTGGGCGGCCATCGCGTCGAGGTCCGCGGACCCATCGGCCAGCGTGCGGAAGCCGTCGGGATCGCCGAGCACCGCGAGGTCGCCGGTCAGGTCCATCAGTTCGTTCACCTGCTGCGCCATCCGCAGCAGCGTCTCGCGATAGGCCTCGGGCGACCGGTCGCGGCGGAGGGCGAGTTCCACTTCTCCGGAGAGCGCGGTCAGAGGCGTTCTCAACTCGTGAACGACGGCGGCCGTGAAGGCCCGCAGCGGCTGCGGACCGCCACCTCACGCGCCACCGTGGAGGGTGTAGCCCGATCCGCGCACCGTCCGCACCACCGGAAAATCGTCCGCGCCGAGTTTCTTCCGCAGGTAGCCGATGTAGACGTCGATCGCGTTCGACTCGGGGTCGATGGTGTCGGCCCAGACGTGACGCGCGAGTTCTTCCCGGCTGATGACGGCCTGCGGCCGCAGCATCAGGTATTCGAGGAGGCGGAACTCCGTGGCCGTGAGCGGGACGACCTCGCCGTGCCGCCTGACGACGTGATCCCGCCGGTCCAGGGCGACGGGCCCGTGGTGGAGGATGGCGCCGGCATGACCGGCGTGGCCGCGGCGCGTCAGCGCGCGGATGCGGGCGAGGAGCTCGCGGAGCTCGGTACGGCTTCGAGAGGTAATCGTCGGCGCCGGAGTCGAGCCCGCGGACCTTGTCGTCGAGGGCGTGCCGTCCGGTGAGCAGGAGAATCGGCGTCTCGATGCCGCGTGCGCGGAGGCGACGGCAGACGGTGAAGCCATCGTGGTCCGGCAGCATCACGTCGAGGACGATGATGTCGAACGCGGATTGCTCGGCGAGGGCCTCCGCGGCGGCGCCATTGGCGACGGCGTCCACATGGAATAGTTCTTCGGCGAGGCCGCGCGTCAACGTCTCTCGAGTCGACGGACTGTCATCCACCACTAACACGCGCACGAGCGCTCCTTTCTCCGGGGGCCGAGGGAACGGAACGGCGAGGCGTACGAGAACGCGTCGCCTCTATATACACCAAGTCCGCGCGCCTTCACGCCCACAAAATCGTCATTCAGCATCGAGACGCACCGCTTCGACAAATTCCCCGGCGGAACTTTTTGCACGCAGGCCGTATGTATCGCCATGTCTCCCGCCCCTTAACCAACGTCCGCGGAATATCCGGCGCTTGCCGGGCCGTGCGACCACGCCAGCGGGGCGAGGCCGAAGGTCTCGTGGGTTGCTGCGTGACCAACGGCGCGGGCTGCGGTGACGCGGAGCGCCATGAAGGAGGCACTATGGATCGGAGAGCAGGGTTTCCTGTTCTGGGCGGTCTCGTTTTGTTTGCGCTGCTGACGTCCGTGGCCCCGGCTCAGGCGCGGAGAACGGCTCGATCTACACGCAGTGCCCAGGCGATCACAACGGAGACGGCGCTCCGGCGATGTCGCGCTGCCGGGTCACCCGAACGTCAAGTGCATGCACCTGGCGGCCGGCGACGGCTTCATCACGATGGCCGATGGCAAGCCGATCTACACGTTCGGTTTCTCCGACGTGACAGGGAAGCAGCCGGCGAGGTCGTGAATGCCGGCCTCGCCGCGGCGAACTACCCCGCGCCCACCATCGAACTCAAGGAGGGGCAGGAGTTCTACCTGTCGCTCACCAACGTCGGGATGATCATGCGGCCCGACCTGTTCGACCCCCATTCGGTCCACTTCCACGGGTTCCCGCAAGCGGCGTCGGTGTTCGACGGCGTGCCCGAGAGCTCCGCGACCATCAACATGGGGTCGACGTTCACCTACTACTACAACATCGTCGACGGCCTGGCCGGGACCTACATGTATCACTGCCACGTGGAGGCCACCGAGCACATCCAGATGGGGATGGTCGGCAACCTCTACATCCACCCGAGGCAGAACGGCACGCTCAAGACGTGGAACGGCAAGGACTACACCAGGTTCGTCTATAACGACGGCGACGGCTCCACCGGCTACGACGTGGAGTATCCGATCCAGCTCGGCTCGCTCGATCCGAACTTCCACGACCAGCACATCGCCATCCAGCCGCTGCCGTTCGCGGCGATGGACGACAAGTATCCGATGCTGAATGGCCGCGGCTATCCCGGACACCATCAACGGGACCGAGCGAAGCCAGACGGGCGTGATCAGCACCGACGCCGGCTTCGGCAGCCTGCCGTCGCAGAAGCTGGATTCGAAGATCGTCGCCACGGCGGGGCAGCGCGTGTTGCTGCGCTCTCGAACCTGGCCGTCACGCGTTTCTACACGCTCGGCTCGACGATTCCGATGCACGTGGTCGGCCACAACGCGAAGCAGTTGCGCGGGCCGACGGGGACAAACCTCTACTACGACACCAACTCGGTGACCCTTGGCGGCGGGGAATCGGTCGACGTGATTCTCGAGACCGCGGGCCTGGCCCCCGGCACGTATTTCCTCTACACGACGAACCTCAATTTCCTGAGCAACGACGGTGAGGACTTCGGCGGGATGATGACCGAAATCACGATCCAATAAGTCGGGAGCCATACACATGTCACGGAGTCTCCTCCCCATGCGTCTCTCCATCGCCCTGCTCGCGCTCGTCCTTGCGGGCGCTGCGACCTCGGCGTCGGCCGCGGTCAACGGGATCACCGGCACGTCGTTCACGCTGACGGCCAAGGCGGACCGCATCACCACGCCGGACGGCGGCAGCATCTACTTCTGGGGCTTCGCGTCGTCGGCGGACGGCCGGCCGCAGTATCCGGGGCCGACGCTGATCGTCCCCGAGGCGGGGAGCATCTCCATCACCGTGGAGAATCAGCTGCCCTCGAGATTCAACCAGCGCGTCTCGCTGGCGCTCGCGGGACAGACCGGCGTCGTCGCGACGTGCGCGGCGCAGCCGTGTGTCCAGGGGCCCATCACGATGGAGGCCGGAGCAAGGCGGCAAGGTGACGTACACGTTCACCGCGTCGCGTCCCGGCACGTTCATGTACAACAGCGCGTCGAGCGCCGACCTGCAAATCGAGATGGGGATGACGGGCGCGATGATTGTGCGGCCCACCACCAACCCGGCGACGCAGGCGTACGACGACGCGCCCCCGGCGACCGATGCGCTCAAGGCGGGGAATCCCGTCGGGTCGCAGTTCGAGCAGGAGTACCTGCTGTTCCTTTCGGAGATGGACTCGGAGATTCACGACCTGATCGAGCAGCAGGGCGTGCAGGCCGTCTACGACTCACAGCGCCTGTCGAGCTACTTCCCGAACTACTGGTTCATCAACGGGCGCAACGCGCCGGACACGATGGCCGAGGACAACGTCTCGCGCCTGCCGACGCAGCCCTACGGCGCGCTGGTGCGCACCCATCCCGGCGACCGCGTGCTGATGCGCGTCGTCGGCGGCGGGCATGACATGCATCCCTTCCATCACCATGGCCAGCACGCCCGCGTCCTGGCGGTGGACGGATTCCCGCTGTCGAGCCCGGGCGGCTCGCAGGCGTTCGATCTGTCGCACGAGGTCTTCACGGTCCAGTCGGTGCCCGGGCAGACCGTCGACGCGATCCTCCGCTGGACCGGCAAGGGGCTTGGGTGGGACATCTACGGCAACAAGCCGCACAGTTGCGGACCGGCGGTTGATCCGGAGGGTCTGGACCTCACGACCCACGAATTCTGTGCGGACCACGGCAAACCGATTCCCGTGGTGTTGCCGGAGGCGCTCGCGCTGACCAACGGTCCGTTCTACAGCGGGAGTCCGTATCTCGGCCAGGTGGGCCTGATGCCGCCCGGCGACGGCGGCCTCAACGCCAACGCCGGATACACCTACATGTGGCACTCCCACAACGAAAAAGAGATCACCAACTACGACATCTTTCCCGGCGGGATGATGACGATGCTCGTCGTCGAACCTCCCGGTACGCCCATCCCCTAAGGCCCTTAGGCGCACAGGCCCATGTCATTTTCAACTTTGTCGCGAAGGGTGTATCTGATGCCAACCAATCAATCCGTCTGGACGCGGTTTCTCTGGCGCGCCGTTGTGGCTGCCGCCGCCCTCGGGCTGGCGGCCTCCAACGCCGCCGCGCAATCGGCCGTGCATCTCATCGCCGCGCCGGTCGACAAGACCGTCACGCTGCCCAACGGCACCACGGTGTCGGTGCCGATGTGGGGCTACGCGGTTGACGCGGACGACAGCGGAACGGTGAACGGCGCCGAAGTCGTGTCGGTCCCGGGGCCGCGCATCGCCGTGCCCGTGGGCGGCAACCTCACGATCACGCTGACGAACCTGCTGCCGGAGGCGACCTCGGTGGTCATCCCCGGGCAGCCCTTCGCGGCCGCGCCCGGCAGGAACGGGGATGGCCGCGCGCGTTCGATGACGAGCGAGACGGCGCCGAACGGGACGGGGACGTACGCGTTCACCGGCCTGAAGCCCGGCACCTTCCTCTACCAGAGCGGTTCGCATCCCGCGGTGCAGGTCCAGATGGGCCTCTACGGCGCGATGACGAAGGACGCCTCCGCGGGGAATGCGTACGCGGGCGTTCCGTACGCGAACGAGGCGGTCCTCGTCTACAGCGAAATTGACGAGGCGCTGCACGCCGCCGTGAACGACGGCACGTACGGCACGCCCAATGGTCCGACGAGCACCATCAACTACAAACCGTCGATCTTTCTCGTCAACGGGGAGTCCTACACGAACGCGTCGATGGCGGCGATTCCGGCGGGCAGTGCCGGGCAGGTGACCCTGCTCCGCATCCTCAACGCCGGCCTTCGCACGCACGCCCCCGTGCTCGACAACGGCAGCCTGACGATCGTCGCGGAGGACGGCAACAAGCTGCCGTTCGCGAAGGACCAGGCCACCGTCATGCTGGCCGCCGGCAAGACGCACGACGCGCTCTGGACGCCCGCGGCCGACGGCGTGTACAGCCTCTACGACCGCACGCTCGGATTGAATGCGCCTGGACAGAGCTCGGCCGGCATGCTTGCCAAGCTGCAGGTCGGCACCGGCGCCGGCGGCGATGTGGTCGCCGCCAACGACAGCGTGACCGGCACCGAAGACAGTCCGATCACGAGCGCATCGCTCACCGGCGGATCCGTCCTCGGCAACGACACCAATGCGGTGTCGGCCGAACTGGTCACCTCGCCCCAGGCGGGCCTGCTGTCGTTCAACGCCGCCGACGGCACGTTCACCTACACGCCGAACGCCAACTACTTCGGCGTGGACTCGTTCACGTATCGCGCGGTGGATGGCCTCTCGAACGTCAGCAAGCCCGCGATCGTGGTCATCACCGTGGCCGGCATGCCGGACGCGCCTGTTGCGGCCGCGCAGACGATTGGCGTGGATTTCAACGGCAGCGCGAACCTGGCGCTCAGCGCCACCGACGCCGACGGCGACGCGTTGACGTACTACCTCACCGCGCTGCCGACAAACGGCGCGCTCAGCTTCATCAATCCCCTCACGAAGGTCGAGACGCCCCTCGCGCCCGCCGATCTCCGCATCGTCGGAGCGCCAGCCGGCACCGGTGGCAAGGCCATCCCGGGCGGCCACCTGATCTACAAGCCCACCTCCGGGTACAGCGGTCCGGACACCTTCGCCTTCGTCGCGTTTGACGGCGGGCTCGATTCCGCCCAGGGACTCGTCACGGCCACCGTCTACCCCACTGACGAAGACACGCCGGCGGGTGATCTTCACGGCCCCGGTCACGCTGACCGTGAAGGGCAACGACGGCACGACGATTACCAACTACCGCTGGACGCTGGAAGAGGACCTCACCTACAAGGTGACCCCCGGCATCTGGATCCCAACACGCTCGCGGTGAAGTTCCACACCAGCTTCACGCCGGTCGTGGCGTCGGGAACCGACGCGGACGCGATCAAGGTCAACCCCGCGAAGCGCTACTTCGTCTCGGTGCTGCCCACGGTGAACAACTACAGCAACACCGGCGGTGAGATCGAGGCGGGCGTCACGGCGCTCACGGTCACCGCGGCCAAGCTGCCGCTGCCGACCGCGCGGATCAGGGTGCAGGTGTTCGAAGACAACGCGCCGCTCGACGGCATGGTCAGCGGCACCGAGGCCGGCCTCGCCGGATTCCAGGTGACCATCGACGACGCCGGCGGCACCTACGGCATGTCGGGCGGCCATCAGTCCACCGACGCACTGGGGAACAAGATCGGCACGACCTACCAGTGCACGGATCCGGACGGCTGCAACAGGCTCAACCCCGCCCAGTACGAGGTGGCCCACCTCGGCGACGGCTTCGTGCTGACCGACGAGAACGGCATCGCGACGATCGAGAACCTGCCGATGGGCAAGTACACCGTCAAGGTGCGGGCGCCCGGCGGCGAGAAGTGGATCCAGACGACGACGATTGAAGGGCAGCCGGGCATCGATGCCTGGGTGAAGCCGAACGAACCCCAGTTCTTCGCCGAGTTCGGGCCGCCCGGACCGCACGTCCTCGTGGGTTTCATCAGGGCGTCGGCCAGCATCCCGGCAGGGCCGTTCCGCGGGACCGGTTCATCACCGGGCGCGTCACCAACATGCGCATGTCCCGGCCGCCTGACATGACCCAGTCGAGCGGCGCGCCCTATGCCCACACGCGTCCGTGGGTGGCGCTCAACTCCGCGGCGACCGCCGGCCAGATGCTCTACGCCCAGCCGGTGAACGAAGATGGCACCTTCACCATCACCAACGTCGCCGACGGCAACTACTCGCTCGTCGTCTTCGACTCGGCCCTCGACATCATCATCGCGCAGAGGACCGTTGACGTCCTGGGCGGCGCGGAGACGGCGCTGGCCGACGTGCCGGTCTTTGCGTGGTTTGCGAATCTCTACAGCTACGTCTACGACGACACGAACCGCAACGGCCATCACGACGCTGGCGAGAAGGGCATTTCGGATCAGGCGCTGAACATCCGGTTCCGCGACGGCTCGATCTACCAGTCCCTGTCCACCGACGACAATGGCTTCAAAGCCTTCAACGAGGTCTTCCCCTTCTTTGCGTGGATGGTCGCCGAAGTGGACTACACGCGCTTCCACTCGACCGGTGTCACCGTGGTGGTCGATGACGGCGGCACGGCGGATCCGCCAGCGACTGGCAGGCCCAGGCCGGTCTGCCGGCCGGGCTGATTCCGTCCAACGTCCTGAACCCGCAGCCGCAGGCGGAGAACGGCGGCAAGCCGTTCCGCGACGAGTCCGGCGCGGAGACGCCGTTCCTGCTGCTCGAGGGTTTCCAGGCGTTCCTTGGGCAAGCCAACGTCATGCTCTGGGGCAAGGCGCCCTACGAGCGGGTGGAGGACGTCGTCGAGGACGTGAACGTGGCGCCGTTCGATGATTTCCCGGGACCGGGCGACGTCGACGCCAACAACGACGGCTTCTTCAATACGGACCGCACGAACGGCGGTATCGCGGGCATTGTCCACTACACGATCACCCGCGCGGAGAACGACCCGCGCTGGGCCGTGGCCGAGAACTGGGAGCCTGGCGTCTCGGACGTCCGCATCCAGCTTTGGGACGAGAACCGCACGCACCTGCTGAACGAGGTCACGACGGACAACTGGAACAACTCGGTGCCCACGGGGTGCCAGGGCGCGGTGTTCACGTTCCTGGGCCAGGCGACCGACTGCTACGACGGCCTGCGCAACTTCAACCAGGCGCGTCCGGCCCTGTTCGATGGCGGCTACGCCTTCAGCACGATTCTTCAGGACTCCGCCGATTCGCCCACCTACGACCTCCCCATCGCCGAGCGCGGTGTGGCGAGGCCCCTGCCGGCGGGGAAGTACGTCGTCAAGATGATCGTGCCTCCCGGTTACAAGGTGCAGAAGGAGGAGGACAAGAACGTCGACTTCGGCGACCAGTACGTGCCGCAGCAGTTCTGGCTCCTTGGGCAGGACCTCGCCGACGCGTCCGAGCCGCCCACCGCGCTGGCGACGCTGGCGGCCGATGTGACCAGCGCCACCCAGACGACGCTCAACCTCGTCGCCGGCGGCGGCGTGAACGTGCATCCCAACGACGTGATCAACGTCGGCCCGGAAGTGATGCGCGTGACGGCCACGCTCGGCGACCAGGTGATTGTGCTTCGGGCCCAGGCGGAATCGGCCGCCGCCGCGCTCATTCCCGCCGGCACGCCCGTCTACTCGCACGACGCGCAGCTGGCGCCGACGGTCACCGACAACGCGCTGATCGCGCCGTTCTGCGTCGGCGCGCTGCACACGGTGCCCAATGAGCTGTCGCTCTTCCCCGGTGTCCCCGGGGCGTTCGGCGGCGAGCAGCGTCCGCTCTGCGACGCCAAGCTGGTCGTGCTCCGCGAAGGCCAGCAGGCGGCGCCGGACTTCCACCTCCTGACCGACGCGCCCAAGGCGGGCCACATCTACGGGATGGTGCTCGACGACACGACCAACGAGTTCGATCCGAACGCGCCGACCTTCGGCGAGAAGTACGCGCCGCCCTACATGCCGATTTCGATCCGCGACTGGCAGGGCCGCGAAATCGCGCACACCTACACCGACCAGTACGGGATGTACAACGCGCTGGTGCCGAGCACCTACACGATCCAGGTGCCGCAGCCGAGCGGCGTGTCGCCGAGCATCCTCCAGGCGTGCATCAACTCGCCCACGATGGCGGGCCCCAACGGCACGATCGTCGCGGATCCGCTCTTCCAGAAGCAGTACAGCCACTTCTGCTATCCGCTGCAGTATCTCCCCGGCAAGACGACCTATCTCGACACGCCGGTGCTGCCGACGGGCGCCTTCACGGGCACGGGCACGTTCCCGGTGGACGCGGAGTTGCCGAACCGGACGCCGATCATCGCATCGGTGAACGGCACGGCGCTGAACGTCGGGCCGTACATCGTGGACAACGGCGCCGGCGACGACGCGTCGCGCACGATCGTGCTGACCTCGGCCGGCAAGGTGGACGTGGTGAACCCGGCCTATGAAGGGCCTGGCAGCGTCCAGCCGAAGCTGGTCAAGCGCGACTACGGGTTCGGGACATCCGGCTTCGTCACGCTTGGCGGCCAGCGCATCCCCTACACCTCGTGGAACGACACGGAAATCACGGTGGTCGTGCCGACGCTGCCGTCTTCACCGACCAACGGCCAACTGGCCGCCAGCCGAACCGGCGAACTGGCCGTGGAGCGCTGCCTTGACGGGAAGTCGAACGCCACCGACACGATCACCGGCACCTGCAACGACGGCCGCAAGTCCATCCTCGGTGTGACGCTGAACGTGGCGACGCCGAACATGCACGCCGCTCGGCCGCCGAAGGTGGTCGAGGCCGGCCAGCGCATCCAGGCGGCGATCGATGCGGCCACGGCGGGGGACCTGATCCTCGTCAAGCCGGGCGTCTACGAAGAGATGGTCGTCATGACCAAGCCGGTGCGCCTGCAGGGCGCCGGCGCGCTGTCGACGGTCATCAACGTCGTCACCACGCCGAGCGAGAACCTGCAGGCGTGGCTCGACTACACCGGCAACCTGTTGCTGGCCAATCCCGATTACCTGCTGCCCACCCAGCCGGTCATGACGCCGGGGCCCTTCACCACCGGTGACGTGGCTGCGGTGCTTGGCGACGAGGGCGCGGGCGTGACGGTGCTCGGCAAGAACCAGCCGACCGTCGGCGCGTTCGGCATCGAGACCGGCTTGTGCATCGGCGGGTTCACGAGCCCGGCCAACGAGGCCTACTGTCTGCAGAGCGAGAACACGACGGGCAACCTGCTCTATGACCTGGCCAATCCGTGGCTGCGGCCGAACGCGCGCATCGATGGCTTCTCGATCATCGGCGCCAACGACGCGCCGGGCGTCCGCGTGAACGGCAACAACCACTACCTGGAGATCTCGAACAACAAGATCTTCACCAACACGGGCAACTTCGCCGGCGGCATCGAGCTCGGTCACGTGGGCCGGCCGGAGCTGCAGGACCAGAACGCGCACGTCCAGTTCTCGTCGATTCACCACAACCTGATCGCGCAGAACGCCGGCCTCGCGGCCACCAGCGGTTCCGGTATCGTGCTGGGCACCGGCGCGGGCATGTATCGCGTGTTCGAGAACTTCATCGCCGGCAACTTCACGGCGGGCCAGGGCGCGGGCATCTCGCACGTCGGCAACACCGACCTGACGGTCGGCAGCCTCGAGCATCCCCTGGCGTTGCTCTATCCCTTCGCGAAGCCCACCTACTGGGGCACGACGACGGACGTGCCGTCATCCGACAACAACGTCAGCGTGATCGACCGGAACACGGTCGTGTTCAACGAGTCGTTCAGCCAGGGCGTGACCACCAACGGCGGCGGCATCTTCATCGGGGGCACCCCGCCGCCCGTGGGGGGGATCTCGGCCGGGAGCGGCGCCGTGCGGGTGAGCAACAACCTGATCCAGGGCAACGCGGCGTCTGGTGGTGACGGTGGCGGCATCGCGCTGCTGGGGCTGAACGGCTTCAGCGTGGGCCTCTACAACAACATCATCGCGAACAACGTGGCGGGCTTCGCGGCCGGCGGCATCTCGCTGCAGAACATCATCAACCCCGCGGCGCCCCCGGCCTCCCCGTCGGCGTCGAACGTGGAGATCGTGCAGAACACGATCGTCAACAACGACAGCCTGGCGGTGGCGGGTCTGGCCTTCACGTTCGTGGGCGACCCGAACCGTTCGGTGCCGCAGCCGGCCGGGATCTTCGTCCGCAACGTGGGCACTGCCAACAACCCGAAGATCACCAACTCGATCGTGACGCACAACCGGTCGTACTACTTCGGGATCACCAGCAACGGCGGTCTCCAGATTCCCGGGACCACCACCACGCGCGGCCTGATCGCCTGCACGACGGCGCCCTGCACCGTGGACGGGTATCGCGACAGCGGCCGGTCGGGAACGACGGCCGCGCTCGGGATGTTCGGCTCGACGATCAGCACGTCTGCGGCGGCGCAGCAGCCGAGCTTCGTCAAGTCCTACTTCAACACGGACCGGCGGAACTCGTATCAGCAGGCCGAGGTGACGACGATCCTGGCGCCGGCGGCGCTCGACGAGGGCGGCAACTTCATCCGGCCGCAGTTCGGGCCGCTGTCGTTGACCAGGCTGGACGACACGCGCTTCGCCAACTACCACACGAGCGTGGGCGTCAACGGCATCGCGCTGACGACCGCCGTGCTGTCCGGCGGCTACGGGGTCGGCAACGTGCCGGCGACGCTGACGTTCGACATCGACCGGGAGCTGCGGCCGGCGATTCCGGATCGCGGCGCCGACGAGGTCCTCTCCGGCCTGATCCCGCCGCCGATCGCGGTGAGCGACACGGCCGCGACGGCTGCGGACACCCCGGTCACGATTGCGGTGCTGACCAACGACAACCTGGCGACACCCGCGAGCGGCAAGCCGCTGGTGGTCACGGGGGTCAGCCTCGTGGTCGGTGGCACGGCCACGACCGACGGCACGACCGTCACCTTCACGCCGAGCGCCGGCTTCACCGGCCACGCGTCGTTGACCTACGCCATCAGCGGCGTGGGTGGTGAGGCGAGCGCGACGGTCGCCGTGACGGTCGGGACGCCGGCCCCGTTCCTGGCGCTCTCGCCGACGTTCGTGAACTTCGGGAGCGTGGCCAAGGGCGCAACGAGCGCGGCCCAGGCCGTGACGGTCACCAACACCGGCAACGCCGACATGACGATCACCGCCATTGCGCTTGGCGGCACGGACGTCAGCCAGTATGCGATTGCCGGCAACGACTGCCCGGCGACCCTCGCGGGCGGCGCGAGCTGCACCGTCGGCGTCACCTTCGCCCCGACGTCGCTCAGCGCCAAGCACGCGGTGCTGAACGTCACGGTCGACGCGCCGGCGCTCTCCGCGAGCGCGTCGCTCTCAGGCATCGGTGTCGGGACCACCGTGGCGGCCAGCCCGTCGTCGCTGACCTTCGCCGTGCAGTCGGTCAACCAGACCAGCGCGGCTCAAATGGTGACGCTCACCAACACCGGCAACACGTTCGCGGAGCTCACGCCCGTCTCGAGCGCCGCTGACTTTGCGATGGTCTCCGGCACCTGTCCGGTTGGAACGGCACCGGGGACGATCCAGGTGGTGGCCGGCGGCGTCTGCACGGTCGGTGTTACCTACACGCCGGCGGCACCCGGTGCCCTGAGCGGGACGCTCACCCTGACGCCGACGGTTGGCGACCCGGTGGTGGTGTCGCTGGCAGGGACGGCCGCGGCGGTCGACGTGTCGGCGGCCCCGGCGTCGCTCGACTTCGGCAACGTGACGATTCTCACGCCGAGCGCGTCGCAGCCGGTGACGATCACCAATAACGGAGGCGCCCCGGTTCAGCTCGCGCTGAGCTTCACCGGGACCAACGCCGCGCAGTTCACGCAGACCGGCACGTGTCCGGTGGCGCCGGCGACCCTGGCGAGCGGTGCGAGCTGCGTTGCGAACGTGGTGTTGAAACCTGCTGCTCCGACGGGCGTGAAGACGGGCAACCTCGTCGTCACTCCGGTCGGCAACCCGGCGCTCGCTCCGATACCGCTGACGGGCAACGCCGTTGCCGGAAGCATCACGTTCCTGCCGACGCCGCTGGCGTTTGGCCTGGTGCCGGTGGGCTCGACCTCCGCCGCCTTGTCGGCGACGGTGACCAACACCGGCCTGGCGCCGGTGGCGGTGACGGTGCAGGCCATGGCGGGAGCCAATGCCAGTGAGTTCGGGCGCACGACCACGTGTCCGGCGATCCTGTCGAACACGGTGGGTTCGAACACCTGCACGGTCAGCGTGACGTCCTCGCCGACCGCGACCGGCAGCAAGGTTGCATCGGTGACAGTGACGCCTTCGAACGGGACCGCGCGGACGGTCAACGTGACCGCCACCGGGGTGGTGCTCCTGGTGTCGCCGACCTCGCTGGCGTATGGCAACGTGACGATTGGCACGCCCAAGACGCTGGATGTGACGGTGACCAACACGGGCGCGGCGAGCATGGCCGCACCGGTGCTGAGCTTCACTGGGACCCACGCGTCGCAGTTCGCCGAGACCGACACCTGTGCGGCCGGCCTCCCAGCGGGCGCCAGCTGCACGGTGAGCGTGACGCTCACGCCGACCGGTGCGAACGGCGCGCGAAGCGCGACGTTGAACATCGCCGGCGGGACCGAAACCCGCACGGTGTCCCTCGCGGGGACGGCCGTGACGGGTAGCATCACGGCCTTGCCGGCCACGCGCGCCTTCGGCACCCAGGCGCTGAACCTGACGAGTGCGGCACAGACGGTGACGGTCACCAACGCGGGCACGGCGCCGGTGTTGCTGAACATCTCCGCGATTAGTGGAACGTCGTTCGCGAAGACGACGACGTGCCCGGCCATCCTGACGAACACGGCGGGCTCGAACACGTGCACCATCGACGTGACGTTCACGCCGCCGGCCACCGGGGCGAAGGCGGAGAGCTTCACGGTGACGCCGTCGAGCGGAACGACGCGGCTCGTCAGCTTGACGGGCACCGGCATCGTGCCGACATCCGGAGCGCTGGCATTCGGAGCCGTCACGGTCAACACGACCGCGACGCGCCTGGAGACCATCACCAACCCGGGCACGGTGCCGCTGACGATTAGCGGCACCTCGTTCAGCGCCTTCGCCGGCCAATACGTGGCGACGACGTGCGCGGGCGGCGTGGTACCGGCCAACGGCGGCACCTGCGACATCACGGTGACGTTGACACCCGCCGGGACCGGCGCCCGCACCTCGACGATGACGGTGGCGTTCGGCGCCGCCGGCTCGGTGGCGGTCCCCATGACCGGGTCGGGCGTGGCGGGTAACGTCGGGGCGTCCCCGGCGTCCCTCGCGTTCGGCGGCGTCGACATCGGTTTGACGAGCGCAACACAGCAGGTGACGGTGACCAACAACGGCACCGGCCTGCTGAGCGTGACCATCGCGCTGGCAGGGGCGAATCCTGACCAGTACCTCCAGTCGAACACCTGTTCGGCGGCGCTGGCTCCGGCGGCGAGTTGCACCGTGGACGTGGCGTTCCAGCCGACGAACCCGACTGGCAGCAAGCCGGCGTCGTTGACGGTGACACCCTCCGCCGGGACGGTTCGGACGGTGGCGTTGTCGGGCACCGCGCAATGATGCGGGGCCTGCCCGGTCCTCGGGAATCAGACGGCGAGGTTTCCTGTTGACCACTGCCGCGACGTTCCGCTCGGCGGTCATCGTGGGTCTGATGGCGGGGGCGCTCTCGAGCGCTCCCGCCGTCGTTCGTGCCCAGGCTGCGCCCGGTTCCAGGGCGCACCGGCCTGGCCAGAGCGCCGTGCCGGCGGTGAAGGAGGGGCCGCTGACCGCGGCCGACGTCTCGAGCCTCGCCCGGCGATGGGGCATTCGCATCGAGTGCATGCGCCTGGCGTCGGACGGCTACATGCTCGAGTTCCGGTATCGGATCGTCGACGCCAACAAGGCGCAGCCGCTGTTCACCCGCGGGAGCAAGGCGCGCCTGACCGATGACGCCAGCGGGTTGCAGACGACGGTGCCGAACCCGCCGACGACCGGCGCCCTTCGGAGCACGAACGACGCCAAGGCCGGTCGCACCTATTTCATGTTCTTCGCGAACCCGGCGCGTTTCATCAAGACCGGCAACACGGTCACGGTCACCATCGGCGACTTCAGCGTCAGCGGCATTCCGGTGACTGACGATTCGGGTCCCGCTGGAAGCACGGCGCCGGCGCCGGTTCCCTCCGGTCACGAGGGGCACGTCGCGCAACTGGCCGATGCCGCGAGGACCCCGACCGTCCGGGTCATGTCGCCGCAGCCATCCGTGGACGGCATTGCGCTCGTGGACCAGCAGGGCGTGGCCACCACGCTTGGTGAGGCCATCGGCACGGACAAGCCGGTCCTCGTCAACTTCATCTTCACGACTTGCACGACGATCTGCCCGGTGATGAGCGCCGGGATGTCCCAGTTCCTGTCGAACCTCGGGACGGGGCAGGATACCGTCCGCGTGATTTCGATTTCGATCGATCCGGAACTCGACACGGTGGATGCGCTGCGAGCGTATGCGACGCGCTATCACGCGCCCGCGTCCTGGCGCCTGCTCACGGGCTCGCCCGCGGCGGTGGAGGCGGCGCAGCGCGCCTTCGGCAGTTACCGCGGCGGCAAGAACAACCACGCGCCCGGAACGTTCGTCCGACCGGCCGGCAACACTCCCTGGATCGCCCTCGACGGCTTCTCGAGTGCCGAGACCCTTCAACACGCGTCCATGGGTCACCTGACTCCTGCCCGGCCATGACGAGCGCGCGCGGGTGGAGGCCATCGGTGTTGTCAATGTCTGTTGGCCTGGTGCTCATCGCGGCCCTGGTTGCGGGTGACGCCTCAGCTCAGCCGCGGCTGCCTGCCACGCCGGAGAGGCCGGCGGCGCCCGCTCGTCTCGCTCCGCCAGCGCGCCCGGCTGCCGGGACGACGCCGGGAGAGCGTTTCTACATGCGGGGTATTTCCGCCACGGGTGCAGCCGTCGCGGCCACTGTCGAAGGAGACGTGCACGTCAAGAGCTCCGAGATGGCCTGCGTCAACTGCCATCGCCGCAGCGGCATGGGCACGGCAGAAGGCACCCTGGTCGTTCCGCCAATCCTCGGCTCCGTGCTCTTCGCGCCGGTGACGAAAGGGGCGCCGCAAATCGGGGCGCCCCGCTCGACTGGCGACGGCACACGGCCGGGATACACCGACGACGATCTGCTGCGGGCGCTCCGGGACGGCGTCGACCCGGTCGGTCGCGCTCTTTCGCCGACGATGCCCCGCTATGCGGTGACGGCGGCCGACGCCAAGGCCATCGGCGACTACTTGCGGACGGTGGGACGGCAGGCGCCTCCCGGGGTGGACGATGCGATCGTGCATATCGCCACGATCGTGACGCCGCGGGTAAGCGCCGGGCGCCGGGCCTCGATGCTGGAGGTCCTTCGAAGTTTCGTTCGCGCCAAGAACGGCGGCACACGGCAGGAGCCTCGCCGCCGCGCCAACGGCGGCTGGGACATGAAGGCGCAGTACCAGTCCTACCGCGATTGGGTGCTCGACGAGTGGGAACTGCACGGCGCACCGCGGGAGTGGCCGGCCCAACTCGAAGAGTTGTACGCCCGCCAGCCGGTGTACGCCATCGTCGGCGGCATCGCGGACGAGGATTGGTCGCCCATCGACGCGTTCTGCGCGCGCCACCGCGTCCCGGCGATTCTTCCGCAGACCCCGCTGCCCCCGGTCGTCCCGGCCGGCGACGGGTTCTACTCTCTCTATTTTTCGAAAGGCGTGATCCTCGAGGCGCAAGCGGTCGCGCATCATCTCGAGGCTGCGAAGTCGGAAGTTCGCCAGGTGGCGCGATGCGGCACGGCAGGGGCGGCGGCCGCCGCAGCGCTCGCGCGCGAGTACAAGTCCCCCATAATCCCTTCCGCCTGCGTTCCGGCGGCAACCGCGCTCACGCCGGCGAACTGGCCCGCCCTGATCGGCAGCGCAGAGCGCGTGGTGGTGTGGCTCGATTCGCGCGACATGGCGGGTCTCGAAGCGCTGGCGGGCTCGGAGGCGCTGACGCACGTGAGCGAACTGTACCTGTCGTCCAGCTTGCTCGGCGACGACGCGCTCCAACTCCCGGAGCCATTGTTGTCGCGCGCCGTCCTCGCGCATCCGTTCGTGCCGCCGGACGAGTTCGGGCGCCACGCCGCCCGGTCGTTGGGATGGATGAAAGCCGTCGGGATCACGCCGGCTGACCCGCGGGTGGCCGTCAACGCCCTGTTTGCGGTGACCCTGGCCGCCGACGCCTTGAGTCGCACACGCGCGATCGACTCGCGCGAGTACTTCGTCGAGACCATCGAGCACATGACCAGCCGTTCCCCGTATCCGACGGCGTACCCGTCGGTCACGTTCGGTCCCACGCGCCGATTCGCATCTGCAGGCTCCTTCCTGCTGCGCATGCCGTCGGCGTCGGGCGAGCCCTTTCGGAAGGTCGAAGAATGGTACGTCGCCAAATGATCATGAACGTGGGTCGGGTGTGCGCGGTGGTGGCGTTCGTCGCCGCGATGTCCTCGCCTCTGTCCGCCAATAGCCAGGAGCCCGCGGCGCGCGTCAACACCCTCGATCTATTGATGCAACGGGCCGCGGCCACCGCACCGGGCACTTACCAGGTGAATGGCGCGGGTCTCGCACCTGCCGCCGACGAGATTCCGGTGCTGGTGCAGGCCGACGTCATCAAAGGTAAGGAGCGCACGGTCCGCGTGCCCATCGTCGTCGGCGGGGACCTTCCGCAGGCGGCCGAGATCCGGCTGCGCGTGGTGAGCGTCGTTGCAGCCGGGCAGACGCCCCGGGTGATGGGGAACGCCACGGGCAGTGGCACGCCGGGACACACGCGGTTCGTTCACGAGTTTGCGCTGCCACCCGGCGAGTACGAGAGCCAGGCGGCGGTCGGCGAGTTCAAGACCGGCGCCGGCGCCACGGCGGTGCTCGCGAAGTCGCGATTCAGCGTTCCTGATGTCTGGGGCAGTGCGTTTGCCCTGACGCCAATCGTCCTCGGCGAGGACGCCACCGCCGGGCGGCGCGGAGACCTTCGGCCCTTCAGCTTTGGCCCGACCACGATCGTGCCGGCCGTCAAGGGCCGGTTCCCTCAGAGCGGGGCGATCCGGGTGGCGTTTCGCATTCTCAATTGGAGCGCGAAGGACGAAGAGAAACCGGACGTGACGGTTGAGTACCTGTTCTACGAGCAGGGCGCGAAGCGGTTGAATTTCTTCAACAAGGTGAAGCCGCAACTGCTGACGGCTGCGACGCTGGGCGACGCGTTCGATCCGGCGTCCGGTGTCCTGAACGCCGGCATGGTGGTGCCCCTCGGGTCGTTCACCTATGGCGATTTTAAGTTGAAGATAAGTGTCACCGACAATCGCACAAAACAGTCCCTGGAACAGTCGGTCAACTTCTCGGTTTCGCCCTAAATCCTGAAATCCCGTCTTTCGATCCGGTTGAAGAACTCGTCGTGCAACGCGGCTTCGCTGCAACAATTGCGGCTCCGTGAGGGGGCGTCCGTCATGACTCGCGTCTTCCGAAGTGTATTGTCGGCGGTACTGATTGCGGTCCTCGCCACCGATGCCAGGCAGCCCTGGTCGTCGGTGAGCGCTCAGCAACCTCAATTGCCCGCGGCGACCTTCATCGTGCCGGCGCAGTCGGTCGAGTCCGGAGACACGTTGCCCGTGGACGTCGAGGTGGCGGATTTCAACAACGACGGTCGACGCGATGTTGCCATCGTCACGCAGAACCTGAACTCCGCCAGGGTCCTCTTCCACATGGGCAGCACGTCCGCGTGGCCGGGCACGACCTCCACGGGCTCGCTCCCGCTCGACAATCAGCTCGTGGCGCCCTACGCCTCTGGTGTGGGCAGCGGCGACTTCAACGGCGACGGCATCGTCGACCTTGCGGTCACGCAGTCCGGGAAGACCTCGATCGACTCCACGTTCTGCAACAGCACGATCAACGGCACGGTGGTGCTGCTCGGCACCGGCGGCGTCAGTCCCGGGTTTGCCATCAAGTCGTGCCTGATCGGAGCGAACGGCACGAACCTGAACGACGCGGTGGTCGCGGATTTCAATGGTGACGGCAGGCAGGACCTGGCTGTGGCCGACAGCGGCACCAAGGGTCTTCGCGTCTACCTGGGGAAGGGTGACGGGACCTTCGAGTCGCCGAAGTTTCCCACGGGCCTGATCTCGAGCGTGTCGGGCCCGATGTGGGCCGTTGACGTCAACGGGGACCACCTCCTCGACATCGTGGCGCGCTATTCGTCCGGCGTCGAAGTCTTCCTGGGCAACGGAACCGGCGCCTTCAATGGCACGTCGGCCAGCATCGGCAGTTCATTCCTGTATAGCCAGCAGGGCACCCGCGTCTCTTTCGCGATCGGCGACGTGAACGGCGACGCGCGCCTCGACATCGTCGGCGTGATCCGAGGCCGGACGGACGCCGCCGCGGCCTTTCAGAACTACGCGTTCGTCTCGCTTGGCCTGGGGAACGGGGCCTTTGCGGCGCAGGCGGAGGCGCACCTGATCCCCGACGGGACGATCGGCAGCACCGTCGTCGCGGACTTCAACAAGGACCACAGGCTCGACTTCGCCGTCGCGGACCAGACGGGCCACCGCGTGTACGTGTATCTCGGTTATGGGGACGGGACCTTCTTCGACGCCCCGACGTATGCGGTCGGGAGCCAGCCGAAGTTGATGGTGGCCGGCGATTTTGCGGGCCCTCTCAACGGCTGGCCCGATAACTGGACCGATCTCTTCATCGTCGACAACAACGCGGGGGCGCAGGCGACCACCTGGCTCCTCCGGCAACTCGCCGGCACCGGAAGCGTCACGGGGCCGGTTGTGTCGGTGACCAGCCCGCCTGCCGGCAGTTCGCTTCAAGGCGTGACCACGGTTTCCGCGAGCGCCACCGACGCCGATGGCGTGACGCGCGTGGAATTCTACGCGGACAACGGCTTGATCGGCGTGGCCACCACGGCTCCGTATAGCGCCATGTGGGATACCACGAAGTGGACCAACGGTCCGCGGACACTGACGGCCCGGGCGTACGACACCCTGGACAACCTGGGCACGTCCACCGGCGTGCCGATCACGGTGAACAACGGCGATGGCCTCCCGCCGACGGTAAGCCTCACTTTCCCGTCCGACGGCAGCCTGGTCAGCAGCACGACGCTTGTGAAGGCGAACGCCACCGACAACACGAACATCGCGCAGGTCGAGTTCTACGATGGCGCCACGCTGATCGGCACCGATACCATCGCACCCTATGAGGTGTCCTGGGATATTGCGGCCGTCGCCGTGGGCTCGCACTCGTTGACGGCCAAAGCTTCGGACGGCGTCAACGTGACCACCTCGGCGCCGGTGATCGTCACGGTTGACCACGCGCCGCTGGCCAGCGCCGGACCCGACCAGGTGACGGAAGCCGCGTCGCCTGCCGGTGCGGCCGTGACGCTCGCGGGCAGTGGGAGTGATCCCGACGCGGGCGATACGGTGTCCTACAGTTGGAGCAATCTCTATGGGTTCGTCGTGGGCACCACGGCGGTCGCCCCTGGCGTGCCGGCTCCGTTGGGGCTGAACTACTTCGTTCTGACGGTCACCGACAACCATGGCGCCGCCACGACGGACGTGATGACGGTGCTGGTCCAGGATACGCATCCCCCTTCGGTGACGGCGCCGGCGGCCATCAGCGTCGCCGCGACGCGCAGCGAAGGCGCCCAGGGCAACGTTCCGACATCTCCCGCGTCGGCGGCGCTCAGCGGATTCCTGGCGTCAGCCACCGCCGTCGATACCGTGGACCCCTCCCTGGGCAGCATTCCGACGCAGGGTGTCGGTCTTGCGGGTGGAATCGATGTCGATGTTGATGACACGACTGTGTTTCCCGTGGGCACCACGCAGGTCCGGTTCGGCTTCGTTGACGACAGCGGGAACGTCGGCACCGCGACCTCGTCGGTGACCGTCCTGTCGCCGGTCGGCGGCGTGGTGGACGTGGCCGGCCAGCCGGTCACGGCAAAGGATTCCGTCAAGAATCTCAATCAGCCGGTGACCGTGTCCTTCGATCAGGTCTTCCAGCCGGGCCTGTTGACCGCCGATGTCATGGCGACTCCTCCGGCGCCGCCGAGCGGGTATGTCCTCAAGAGCCCGGTGGTGTTCGACATCAAGACGACGGCGGACGTGTTTCCGCCGTTAGACGTGTGCGTTCAGGGTGTCTATGCCGTGGGCGACGCCCTGATGCACTTCGAGAACGGCGCGTGGGTCCAGCTTCCGACCACGCTGTCGCCGACGGACCTGTGTGGCGAGGCGTCGTCGTTGTCGCCGTTCGCGGTGATGACCTTGGGCAATACACCGCCTGTCGCGGTGGATGACGCGGTGACGGTGGCGGCCAACAGCGGCGCGACGATTATTTCGGTCCTGGCAAACGACAGCGACCCCGACGGCGACACGTTGACCGTGACGGCGGTGAGTGCGGCCACCCACGGCACGGCGACGTCCACCGCCACCGACGTCAGCTACACGCCGACGACGGGCTTCTCCGGGGCGGACAGCTTCACGTACACGATCGGCGACGGGCACGGCGGTGCGGCGACGGCGACGGTCACGGTGTCGGTGACCGCGTTCACGCTGACTTACACCGCCGGCGCGAATGGGACGATCGCCGGGGCAGCATCACAGACGGTCGCTTACGGCGCCAACGGCACCCCGGTGACTGCGGTGCCCAACGTCGGCTATCACTTCGTGAGCTGGAGCGACGGTGTGCTGACCGCCGCGCGCACCGATCTCAACGTCACGGCCAATATCAGTGTGACGGCGAGCTTCGCCGTCGACACATTCACGCTGACCTACGCGGCGGGTGTGAACGGCACGATCACCGGCGCGGCGTCGCAGACGGTGGCCTACGGCGCAGCGGGCACCCCGGTGACGGCGGTTGCAAACGTCGGGTATCACTTCGTGAGCTGGAGCGACGGTGTCCTCACGGCGGCGCGCACGGACCTCAACGTCACGGCGAACCTGGCGGTCACGGCGAGCTTCGCCGTCGACACGTTCACGCTGACCTTCGCGGCGGGCGCCAATGGCACGATCACCGGCGCGGCGTCACAGACGGTGGCCTACGGCGCGGCCGGGACCCCGGTGACGGCGGTGCCCAACGTCGGCTATCACTTTGTGAGCTGGAGTGACGGTGTCGCTGACGGCGGCGCGCACCGACACGAACGTCACGGCCAACATCAGCGTGACGGCGAGCTTCGCGGTCGACAGCTTCACGCTGACGTACGCGGCCGGGGCCAACGGCACGATCACCGGCGCGGCGTCGCAGACGGTGGCGTACGGCGCAGCGGGCACCGCGGTGACGGCGGTGCCCAACGTCGGGTATCACTTCGTGAGCTGGAGCGACGGTGTCCTGACGGCGGCGCGCACCGACCTCAACGTCACGGCGAACCTGGCGGTCACGGCGAGCTTCGCGGTCGACAGTTCACGCTGACGTATGCGGCCGGGGCGAACGGCACGATCACCGGGACGGCGTCGCAGACGGTGGCCTACGGCGCGAGCGGCACCCCGGTGACGGCAGTGCCGAACGTCGGGTACCACTTCGTGAGCTGGAGTGACGGCGTCCTGACGGCGGCGCGCACGGACCTCAACGTCACGGCGAACCTGGCGGTGACGGCGAGCTTCGCGGTCGACACGTTCACGCTGACCTACGCGGCCGGCGCGAACGGCACGATCACCGGGTCGACGTCACAGTCGGTGGCCTACGGCGCGGCCGGGACCCCGGTGACGGCGGTGCCCAACGTCGGGCTACCACTTCGTGAGCTGGAGTGACGGCGTCCTGACGGCGGCGCGCACGGACACGAACGTCACGACGAACCTGGCCGTCACCGCGACCTTCGCGGCCGACACGTTCACGCTGAGCTACACCGCGGGCGCGAATGGGACCCTGTCCGGCGCGGCGTTACAGACGGTGGCCTACGGCGCGGCCGGGACCCCGGTGACGGCGGTGCCCAACGTCGGGCTACCACTTCGTGAGCTGGAGTGACGGCCTGCTGACCGCCGCGCGCACCGATACGAACGTCACCGCGAACCTGGCGGTGACGGCGAGCTTCGCGGTCGATACGTTCACGCTGACCTACACCGCGGGCGCGAACGGGACCCTGTCCGGCGCGGCGTCACAGACGGTGGCCTACGGCGAGGCCGGCACCCCGGTGACGGCGGTGCCCGACGTCGGGTACCACTTCGTGAGCTGGAGCGACGGCGTCCTGACGGCGGCGCGCACGGACCTCAACGTCACGGCGAACCTGGCGGTGACGGCGAGCTTCGCGGTCGATACGTTCACGCTGACCTACACGGCGGGCGCCAACGGCACGATCACCGGGTCGACGTCCCAGACGGTGGCGTACGGCGCAGCGGCCACCCAAGTGACAGCGGTGCCCAACGTGGGTTACCACTTCGTGAGCTGGAGCGACGGTGTCCTGACGGCCGCGCGCACCGATACGAACGTCACCGCGAACCTGGCGGTGACGGCGAGCTTCGCGGTCGACACGTTCACGCTGACCTACACGGCGGGCGCCAACGGCACGATCAGCGGCTCGGCGTCCCAGACGGTGGCGTACGGCGCAGCGGCCACCCAAGTGACAGCGGTGCCCAACGTGGGTTACCACTTCGTGAGCTGGAGCGACGGTGTCCTGGCGGCCGCGCGCACCGACACTCAACGTCACCGCGAACCTCAGCGGTGACGGCGAGCTTCGCGGTCGATACGTTCACGCTGACCTACACGGCGGGCGCGAACGGCACGCTCAGCGGGACGGCGTCGCAGACGGTGGCCTACGGCGCCGCCGGCACCCTGGTGACGGCGGTGCCGAACGTCGGGTTACCACTTCGTGAGCTGGAGTGACGGCGTCCTGACGGCCGCGCGCACCGACACGAACGTCACGGCGAACCTGGCGGTGACGGCGAGCTTCGCGGTCGACACGTTCACGCTGACCTACACGGCGGGCGCCGAACGGCACGATCACCGGCGCGGCGTCCCAGACGGTGGCCTACGGCGCAGCGGCCACCCAGTGACGGCGGTGCCGAACGTGGGTTACCACTTCGTGAGCTGGAGCGACGGTGTCCTGACGGCCGCGCGCACGGACCTCAATGTCACGGCCAATATCAGTGGTGACGGCGAGCTTCGCGGTCGATACGTTCACGCTGACCTACGTGGCCGGCTCGAACGGGACGATCACCGGGTACGGCGTCGCAGACGGTGGCCTACGGCGCAGCGGCCACCGCGTGACAGCGGTGCCCAACGCGGGTTACCACTTCGTGAGCTGGAGCGACGGCGTCCTGACGGCCGCGCGCACCGACACGAACGTCACGGCGAACCTGGCGGTGACGGCGACCTTCGCGGTCGATACGTTCACGCTGACCTACACGGCGGGCGCGAACGGCACGATCAGCGGGTCGGCGTCGCAGACGGTGGCGTACGGCGCAGCGGCCACCCAAGTGACGGCGGTGCCCAACGTGGGCTACCACTTCGTGAGCTGGAGCGACGGCGTCCTGACGGCGGCGCGCACCGATACGCAACGTCACCGCGAATCTGGCGGTGACGGCGAGCTTCGCCGTTGACACGTTCACGCTGACCTACGTTGCGGGCCCGAACGGGACGATCACCGGCGCGGCGTCGCAGACGGTGGCCTACGGCGCGGCTGGGACCCTGGTGACGGCGATGCCCAACGTGGGCTACCACTTCGTGAGCTGGAGTGACGGCGTCCTGACAGCCGCGCGCACGGACACGAACGTCACGGCGAACCTGGCCGTCGACCGCGACCTTCGCGGTCGACACGTTCACGCTGACCTACTCGGCCGGCTCGAACGGCACGCTGACCGGCGCGGTGTCACAGACGGTGGCGTACGGCGCAGCGGGCACCCCGGTCACGGCGGTACCGAACGTGGGTTATCACTTCGTGAGCTGGAGTGACGGCGTGCTGACCGCCGCGCGCACGGACCTCAATGTCACGACCAATCTCAGTGTGACGGCGAGCTTCGCGGTCGACACGTTCACGCTGACCTACGCGGCCGGGGCGAATGGCACGATCACCGGGTCGGCGTCGCAGACGGTAGCCTACGGCGCGGCCGGGACCCCGGTGACGGCAGTGCCCAACGTCGGGCTACCACTTCGTGAGCTGGAGCGACGGCGTCCTGACCGCCGCGCGCACGGACGCGAATGTCTCGACGAACCTGGCCGTCACCGCGACCTTCGCGGCCGACACGTTCACGCTGACCTACTCGGCCGGCTCGAACGGCACGCTGACCGGCGCGGCGTCACAGACGGTGGCGTACGGCGCAGCGGGCACCCCGGTGACGGCGGTACCCAACGTGGGTTATCACTTCGTGAGCTGGAGCGACGGCGTCCTGACCGCCGCGCGCACGGACACGAACGTCACGACGAACCTGGCCGTCACCGCGAGCTTCGCGGTCGACACGTTCACGCTGACCTACACCGCGGGCGCGAACGGCACCCTGACCGGCGCGGCGTCACAGACGGTGGCCTACGGCGCGGCCGGGACCCCGGTGACGGCGGTGCCCAACGTCGGGCTACCACTTCGTGAGCTGGAGCGACGGCGTCCTGACGGCGGCGCGCACGGACCCGAACGTCACGGCGAACCTGGCGGTGACGGCGACCTTCGCGGTCGACACGTTCACGCTGACCTATGCGGCCGGGACGAACGGCACGATCACCGGGTCGACGTCACAGACGGTGGCCTACGGCGCGGCCGGGACCCCGGTGACGGCGGTGCCCAACGTCGGGCTACCACTTCGTGAGCTGGAGCGACGGCGTCCTGACGGCGGCGCGCACGGACCTCAACGTCACGGCGAACCTGGCGGTGACGGCGAGCTTCGCGGTCGACACGTTCACGCTGACCTACACGGCCGGGCCCGAACGGCACGATCACCGGCGCGGCGTCACAGACGGTGGCGTACGGCGCAGCGGGCACCCCGGTGACGGCGGTGCCCAACGTGGGTTATCACTTCGTGAGCTGGAGTGACGGCGTCCTGACGGCCGCGCGCACGGACCTCAATGTCACGACCAATATCAGTGTGACGGCGAGCTTCGCGGTCGACACGTTCACGCTGACCTATGCGGCCGGGCGCGAACGGCACGATCACCGGGTCGGCAGTCGCAGACGGTGGCCTACGGCGCGGCCGGGACCCAGGTGACGGCGGTACCCAACGTCGGGTACCACTTCGTGAGCTGGAGCGACGGCGTGCTGACGGCGGCGCGCACCGACCTAACGTCACGGCGAACCTGGCGGTGACGGCGAGCTTCGCCGTCGACACGTTCACGCTGACCTACATTGCGGGCGCGAACGGCACGATCACCGGCGCGGCGTCACAGACGGTGGCCTACGGCGAGGCCGGGACCCCGGTGACGGCGGTGCCCAACGTCGGGCTACCACTTCGTGAGCTGGAGCGACGGCGTCCTGACGGCCGTGCGCACGGACCTCAATGTCACGACCAATATCAGTGTGACGGCGAGCTTCGCGGTTGACACGTTCACGCTGACGTATGCGGCCGGGGCGAATGGCACGATCACCGGGTCGGCGTCGCAGACGGTGGCGTACGGCGCGGCGGGCACCCAAGTGACGGCAGTGCCCAACGTGGGCTACCACTTCGTGAGCTGGAGCGACGGTGTCCTTACGGCGGCGCGCACCGACCTCAACGTCACGGCGAACGTAGCGGTGACGGCGAGCTTCGCGGCCAATACGTTCACGCTGAGCTACACCGCCGGCGCGAATGGGACCCTGACCGGCGCGACGTCACAGACGGTGGCCTACGGCGCAGCGAGCACCCAAGTGACGGCGGTGCCCGACGTGGGGTACCACTTCGTGAGCTGGAGCGACGGCCTGCTGACCGCCGCGCGCACCGACACGAACGTCACGACGAACCTGGCCGTCACCGCGACCTTCGCGGCCGATACGTTCACGCTGACCTACACGGCGGGGCCGAACGGCACGATCACCGGGTCGACGTCACAGACGGTGGCTTACGGTGCGGCCGGGGCCCCGGTCACGGCGGTGCCCAGCGTGGGCTATCACTTCGTGAGCTGGAGTGACGGCGTGCTGACCGCCGCGCGCACGGACCTCAATGTCACGACCAATATCAGTGTGACGGCGAGCTTCGCGGTTGATACGTTCACGCTGACCTACGTGGCTGGCTCGAACGGCACGATCAGTGGGTCGGCGTCACAGACGGTGGCCTATGGCGCGGCCGGGACCCCGGTGACGGCGGTGCCCAACGTGGGTACCACTTCGTGAGCTGGAGCGACGGCGTCCTGACGGCCGCGCGCACGGACACGAACGTCACGACGAACCTGGCGGTGACCGCGAGCTTCGCGGTCGACACGGTCGCGTCGCAGCCCCCGGAGATCATCGGCGCCGACCTCGCTGAGAAGATCGGCGTCCTGCGGACCTACACGTACCAGTTCACCGCGAAGGGATCGCAGCCGATGGTGTGGTCGCTCGACGCCGCGCCCACCGGCATGACGATCGACGCGGTGACGGGCGTCGTCTCGTGGACGCCGGCGGCGTCCCAACTGGGCCTGTCCTACCTCGTCGTGCGCGTGTCCAACGCCGCGGGCATCGACCGCGCGGTGCAGGCGCTGTGGGTCGCGGACCTCGACGCGCCGACAGCGCCCGTGCTGGGCGTGTCCGACGTGTCGCGCACTCGCGTGACGCTGAACTGGACGCCGGCCACCGACAACATCCGTGTCGCCTACTACAAGGTCTACGAGTACGTGCTGCGCGACGGAAGATGGCGGTGGCGCGAGATTGAGGAGAAGCAACGCGACCTGTCCGAGGTCATCGAGGACCTGAGGCCGGACACCACGCACATCTACGCGGTCACGGCCGTCGACTACGCGGGCAACGAGTCGGCCGCGGAGCAACCAGGTGGAGGTCAGGACGCGCAGATAGCGTCGACCGCCCCTCCAGAACGCGTGAGTGGCCCCCGTCGGCGCCTTGCGGCGGCGCCGGCGGGGTGTAGCCATGGATCTCGCCACGTGTGACAATGGCCCGCGAACCATCTCCAGCGGGTCTTCACATGCAACGCCATCTGCTCGTCGTCTTGTTTGTCGGTCTTGCCGCGGCCGTGCCGTCGGCGCAGTCCACGCCTCCCAGGCCCATGCCCGCAGCCCCCGTGGCGTCCGCGGCGCTGGAGGCCACGATCGCCACCTACGCGGCGGCCTGGGGCGAGCCCGACGTCGACACGCGGCGCAAGATGCTGCTCCGGGTCTGGGCCGACAAGGGCACCTACGCCGATCCCACCGTGCAGCTCACGGGCCGCGAGGCCCTCGTGCAGCACATCACCGGGTTCCTCTCGGGACTGCCCGGCGCGCGGATCGTGCCGACCAGCCGCGTGGACGCGCACCACGGGTCGATTCGTTTCAGCTGGCGCATCCTGAGCGAAAGCGGCACCGCCCTCAGCGAGGGCATGGACTACGGTGAGATTGACGGGACCGGGCGCATCACCCGCATCGTCGGGTTCTTCGGGCCGCTCGAGCCGTTGCCGCGCGAGCCGCAATGATGCGCGCAATCCTGGCGTGGGCCCTCGTGGCGGTCGCCGTGCAGGCGCAGGCGCCCCCGTTTGACGCGATCGTCCGCCACGGCGCCATCCTCGACGGCACCGGCCTTGCGCGTTACGACGCGGACCTCGGGGTGCGGAACGGTCGCATCGCGGCCATCGGTGACCTGTCGGCGGCCACCGCGCCGATCGACATCGACGCCCGCGGCCTGTTCGTGGCACCGGGGTTCATCAACATCCACAGTCATGCGGAGCCTGAGGCGCTGCCGACCGCGGTGAACATGCTCACGCAGGGCGTGACCACCGAGATCTTCAACGCGGACGG
Organism: uncultured Acidobacteriota bacterium; assembly: GCA_963839865.1. Classification (GTDB taxonomy): domain Bacteria; phylum Acidobacteriota; class Vicinamibacteria; order Vicinamibacterales; family UBA2999; genus 12-FULL-67-14b. The sequence goes on along the minus strand of CAWIWS010000021.1, from coordinate 766,677 downwards.
CCGGTCGCCGCTGGACGTGGCGCAGCAGATGGCCACGCTGGACGCGGCGGGACTCGCCGTGAACATCGGCGGCTACATCGGCTTCAACAGCATCTGGCGCGAGGTGGTGGGGGACGCGGATCGCCGCCCCACGCCGGCCGAGATCGACCGGATGCGCGGAATGGTCACCGCCGGCCTGGAGCAGGGCGCATGGGGCGTGTCCGCGGGCCTGGACTACAAGCCGGGCTACTTCGCTCGGACGGAGGAAGTGACGAGGATCGTGGACGCCGCGCGGCCGTGGCGGACGAACTTCACCAACCACGATCGCATCACGCCGGAGTCGGGCTTCAGTTCCAGGGTGGGTATTGGCGAGACGGTGGCCATTGGCGAGAAGGCCGGCCTCGTGCCCGTTGTGACGCACATGAAGGTGCAGGGCGTCGAACAGGGAACGGCGGGCGCGCTGCTCGCGTCGATGGGCCAGGCCACGGCGCGCGGGCACTACACCGCGGCCGACGCCTATCCCTACCTCGCAGGGCAGTCGGGCCTCGGCTCGTTGATCATTCCCGGGTGGGCGCAGGACGGCGGGCGCGAGGCGATGCTTACGCGTTTTGCCGACCCCGCCCAGCGCGCGCGCATCGTCGCCGAGTCGGAGCAGGCGATGACGGCACGGTTCGGCGGGCCGCAGGGCGTGTACCTGCCGCGCACGCAACAGGAACTGACCGCCGTGATGCAGGAGATGCATGCGTCAGGCGGCGAGACCATCGTCCGCCTGCTCGAGAGCGCCCCGGATCCCGGGGCCATCCTCAGGTTCGGCGTCGAAGCCGACCTCGTGAAGATCCTGCAGAATCCCGTAACGTCGATGGCGTGCGATTGTGGCGCGTCCACGGCCACGCGCGTCCACCCGCGGTTCTACGGCTCCTTCCCCCGCGTGTTGGGCCGCTACGTCCGGGAGCAGAAGATCATGACGTGGGAGCAGGCGATCCGGAAATCCACGGCGCTGCCCGCCGCGACGATCGGCCTGGTCGATCGCGGCGTGATCGCCGTGGGCATGGCGGCCGACATCACGGTATTCGATCCGGCCACGGTGATCGACCGCGCCACGTATGAGAATCCCGCCGTGCTGTCCGAAGGGATCCGCTACGTGCTCGTCAACGGCGTCGTGGCGGTTGGGGCTGGTGAGGCCACGGGCCAGCGGGGCGGAGCCGCGCTGACGCGCACCAGCCACATGCCAAGCCGGCCGCTTGACGCCTATGCGTCCCACCACATCTCCGGCAAAGGGACGGCATCGGGTGTCCGCGTCACGTTCGACGTGTCGCAGGCCGCGGGCGCCAGGGCCGCGGCTGGAACGCTGGCGCTGGCGGACAAGGCGATCGGCACGACGATTCAAATGACGGAGTTCGGCGTCCTCCAGGTCTCCGCGGGATGGGCGAGCCTGACGGGCCGGGCCGTAGTGGTTCGCGAAGCGCCGGTCGCCATCGCCCTCCTGGATGGCCGCGGCAAGGCGACGGCCTTCAGTCGATCGACGGCGGAGCCACGCGCGGTCACGATCATCGTGGACGAGGCCGATCCCCGCTCCCCGAATGGGATGGCCACCATCGTGGTGGCGATCGAAGGATTGCCGCAATGGTCCGCGACGATCCCGGCGAGCGGGGTCTTGATTAAGTAGAAAGTGAAAAGTAGAAGGTAGAAAGCCTCATGAAACTGCTGCTGTTGTTGTTCGTGCTGGCGTCGGCATCGTGTACCTCCGCACCTTCCGCGCCTCCCGCACCCTCGCACCCCCGCACCGACGCACCTGAGTTGGTGTCCTTGGCGCAGCGGGATTTGGATGCCTTCATCACGCGCACCGTGCAGGACCAGCATGCGATCGGCGTGACCGTGGGCGTGATGCAGAACGGCAAGGTGATCCTCGCCAAGGGCTACGGGCTGGCGAACACGGCGTCGAAGACGCCGGTGTCAACGGACACGCTGTTCGCGGTGGGATCCATTACCAAGCAGTTCACGTGCGCGGTGGCGCTGCAACTGGAGCAGGAAGGGAAGCTCTCGTTCAACGACACCGTCGCGAAGATACGACCCGACCCTCACGCGCGCGAAGGACATCCGCGTGCGCGACTTGGGCAACCACGTGTCGGGCTACCGCGACTACTATCCCCTCGACTTCGTCGATCGCCCCATGGCGGCCGCGCGGTCCAGCGCCGACGTGATCAAGGACTTCGCGTCACGGCCGCTCGATTTCGAGCCGGGCTCCCGCTACTGGTACAGCAACACCGCCTATCTCCTGCTCGGCGCGATCACCGAGCGGGCGAGCGGAACGCCGTACGCGAACTCTCTCGAGCAGCGAATCCTCAGGCCGTTGGGACTCACGCATACGCGCTACGAACCCAAGCGCGGTGAACCCGGGCTGGCCGACGGCTACACGCCGCTCGGACTTGGCGCCGCCGAACTGGCGATTCCCGAAGGCGAGGGCTGGATTGGCGCGGCCGGCGGCATCTGGTCAACGCCCACCGACCTGATGACGTGGGACCTCGCGCTGATGGACGGCAAGGTGCTGTCGCCCGCGTCCTGGAAGACGATGACGACGCCACGGGCGTTGTCCGACGGGCGATCGAGCGCTTACGGCTGCGGCCAGCGGATTCGCGACCGCGGTCCGGTGCTCGTGTTGAACCACGGCGGCGCCGTCAGTGGCTTCAACGCGCGCAACAACTTCATCCCCGCCTCGCGTTCCGCGGTGGTGGTGATGGCCAACGCGGATTGGGCCGGCGGCGTGCTCGACACGATCCAGGAGGCCGTCCTCGCGAAGCTGATGCCCGCCGCCGATGCGCCGGTCGTCAGCGGCGGGCCGGCGAAGGACGTGGCCCTCGACATGCTGCGGCAGATGCGCGAGGGCAAGGTGGACCGCAGCCTCCTCGGCGATGAGTACAACGCGTTCCTCACGCCCGCGCGGCTGGCGGTGATGTCGAAGTCGCTGATCGAGGCGGGCGCCGTGGGCGACGTGCAGGCCGGGCCGATCAGCGAGCGCGGCGGCATGGAGGTCTCGTCAATCGCGCTGAAACTGGGCACGACACCCGCAAGCACGCTGATGTATCGCACGCCGGACGGAAAGATTCAGGAGTTTCTGTTTAACCGACGGTGACGGGAACCTGTGCGTAGGGCGGAACTTAGTCCGCCGCCGAACTTCAGTTCCGCCGGGCATGGAGCCGCGCTCGCCGCGCAGAAGCCCGTCCTTTCGTCCTCGCGGGGATGACCCCGTGTTTGAACTGTAAACTGGAAACTGGGAACTGACATGACGGTATCAGTGAAGGTGTTCAACAGCGCCGGCCACCTCGTGGGGCCTGTTGCTGTCGAGCGGATCGAGAAGACCGAGGCGGAATGGCGGGCGCTGCTCACGCCGGAGCAGTTCGAGGTGGCGCGCGCACAGGGCACGGAGCGGCCGTTTTGCGGCACGCTGCTCGACAACAAGCGCGCCGGTGTCTACGCCTGCGTCTGTTGCGGTCTGCCGCTGTACGCCTCGAATGCGAAGTTCGAGTCCGGCACCGGGTGGCCCAGCTTCTTCCAGCCGGTGGCCGACGAGAACGTCGCGACGATGGTCGACCGCACGCTGGTGCAGACGCGCGTGGAGATTCTCTGCGTGCGTTGCGGGTGCCACCTGGGGCACGTATTCCCTGACGGCCCGCCGCCCACGGGTCGACGGCACTGCGTGAACTCGGAGTCCCTGACCTTCGTCGACGTCGAGGACCTGGCGTCGCTCGCCGATCCCGCGGCCGGGTGACGCCGGCCTACTTCGGTCGTCCGTCCTGCGTCGCCAGCACCCAGCTGGCCTGGTGCACCAGCCGCGCGATCGTCTGCATCTTGTCGTAGTTGACCCGCTCGGGCCGGTCGAACTGCGTGTGGTAATCGGGATGCAGACCCGTGTGGAACCACAGCGCGGGAACGCCGTTCTGCAGGAACGGCCACTGATCGCTCCGACGCAGCAGGTTCGACGCGTTGTTGTCGTACCGCAGCTTCAGCTCGAGGTTGTAGCCGCCCTTGTTCGCGCGCTCGACCACGGCGCTCAATTCAGGGTGACGGCTGTACCCGAGGATGTTGATCGCGTTCCTGTTCGACTCCGCGGTCTGCACCTCGAGGCCGTTGAAGCGCGGGCCTCCGCCCACGAGCACTTCTTCGTTCCGGCCCACCATGTCCATGTTGAGCACGGCCACGGTGCGCGCGAGCGGGAAGGTCGGGTGCTCGGTGTAGCCCCAGGCGCCCAGCAGCGGCCCCCGCTCTTCCGAGCCCCAGCACGCGAAGAGCACCGAGCGTCGCGGGCGCTGCCCGGCCGCCGCGGCCAACGAATACGCCTCCGCGATCTCCATCAGCGCCACGGTCCCCGACCCGTCATCGTCCGCGCCGTTGAAGATCGTGGCGCCGTCGGCGCCCTCGTGGTCGTAGTGGGCGGAGACGATCACGACCTCGTCCTTCAGCGTCGGATCGCTGCCCTCGAGCAGGCCGAGCACGTTGCGATCGATCACGGTGTGCCGGTCGACGGCGGTGGTGAGGCTGACCTCGACGCCGTCGAGCGCCAGGCCGGGATAGCCCTTCGCGGTCTCGGCGGCCCTGCGAGAGATCGAGGAGCGAGCGCCCGGTGCCGCGCACCAGCGTCTCGGCCAGCGCGGGCGAGACCTGCCCCACGGGGATTCGCACGCGATCGGCCCAGCTCCCCAGCGTGAAGCGATCGACGCGCGGCGGCTGGGGAGGCCAGAACGCGCGCGCCGCCGCCTCGAAGTTCTGCGGCTCCGGGTGATTGTGCACGTCGGTGACGAAGAGGACGCCGACCGCGCCCTTGTCCTGCGCCGCCAGCACCTTCTTGATCGCCACGGCCGATTCGGCCGTGACGACGCCGTCGAACGGGCTGTTGGGATCGCGCTCACCCGGCTCGTGCTCGAGGACGAGCGCGATCTTGCCCTTCACCCGGTCGCCGTAGTCGTCGTACCCGAGCGCCGGCGCGGAGATGCCGAAGCCGGCGTAGACCACCGGCGCCTTCACCGCGCCGCTGGCGCTGAAGCGCTGCGGGTAGAAATCCTGTTCGGGCTTCAGCTGCAGGGCGGTGCCGTTGGGGAGGGTCACGTCGAGGCGGCTGCCGTCACCGAGCGTGGCGACCATCAGCGGGTTGATCTGGATGAACGACCCGTTCGGCGCGCCGGGCTTCAGGCCGAGACGCTCGAACCGCGCGCGCACGAAATCCGCGGCGAGGGCATTCTCCGGCGTGCCCACCAACCGGCCCTTGAAGCCGTCCCCGGCCAGGAAGAAGAGATCGGCGCGGAGGTCCGCCACGCGGATCGAGTCGTTGAACGGCGCAACGCTTTGAGCGGACAGGGCCGTGATGAGAGCCAGGCTGAACGCAAGGGCGAGTCGCGTGCGCATGGTTACTTCGTTGCGGCCGCGACCTTGAGGTCCACGGTCGCCACGGTCTTGTCCCAGGCGATCGAGAGCGTGGCGCCGGTCTCACTCGCGTTCACGAACCCGATTGTGAGCTGCTCGACCGACGGCTCGCCCGTCCGCACCGTCATCGGCGCGCGGAGCACGTCGAACGTGGCGTCGTAGTTGTAGGCGCCGTAGAGCTTGACCTTCTCGTTCGGGTCGTACTTCTCCTGCACCGTCTGGGTGTTCAGCACCAGCGTCCAGTTGCCGGGCTTCAGATCCACGAACACGTTGTACACGCCCGGCGCAATCGTCTTGCCGCCGATCTGCAGCGGCACCTGCGTCGTCAGGCGCGTGGTGTCGTTGGCGCCGGCGCGCCAGATGGCGGCGTCGGGGTTCACCGTCTTGCCGTAGTCGGCGCCGGCGCCGAAGATGTCTTTGCGGCCGCGGAGGAGCGGCCGGCCGTAGTTGATGACCACCCACTTGCCGCCGACGTATCGCGGGGCCTCGGCCGTCTTCTCCCAGTGTCCGCCGAGTTGCATCGCCGCCAGTCCTGCCGGCGACGGGGGAAGCTTCACCTCGGGGATGGCCTGGGCCAGCGCCACCGAACCCATGGCCGCGCACAACACTGCGGCTGCCAGCACATTGCGAACACGCATCGAAGTTCTCCTGGAAAGAACGGCCGGGACAGCACCCGGCCGGCCATGCACGACTATAGCCCGGCCGCCGCCAGATGGCTGCCCCGTCATCGCGCCTGCAGCACGAACTTCTGCACGCGGCGCCCGTTGCCCACCTCGCTGACGTACAGGTTGCCGCGCGAGTCGGTGGCGAGGTTGTGCATGAAGACGAACTGCCCGGCGTAGCGGCCGATGCGGCCGAACGCGCCGACCTCCGCCAGGCTCTTGCGGTCGAAGATGTGGATCCGGCCGTTGCCCGCGTCGCCCACGTAGAGCCAGCGCTGGTCGCGGTCCGGTGAGAACGCTGTGTTGAAGGACGTCCCCAGCAACTGCGTCTTCCGCTCAATGAAGATCTCGCGCTGGAACTTCCCGTCGAGCGTGAACACCTGGAGGCGGTTGTTCAGGCGATCGTTCACGTAGACCCGGCCGTCGGTGGAGACCTTGATCCCGTGCACGGTATTGAACTGCTGCGGCCCAGGCCCCTCGCCGGCGAACGCCTTCGGCGCCTTGTCGTCGGGCGTGTTGCCGTAGGCGCCCCACATCCGCTTGAAGGCGCCGGTGTCGGCGTCGAATACGATCACGCGGCGATTGAGGTAGCCGTCGGCGACGAACACCTCGTTGGTCGCCGGATGCACCCAGATGTCGGCGGCGTTGTTGAGATTCGCGGTGTCGAGACTGCCCCTGCTCATGCCGCGCCGGCCGATCTGCAGCAGGAACTTCCCGCCGCTCGTGAACTTCAGCAGGAAGTTCTCCTTGCCCTCGCTCATGCGAGGTCCGCCCGCGGACGACACCCACACGTTGCCCTTGTAGTCCACGTGGATCCCGTGTTCGTCCATGGGCCATTCGTAGCTGCCGTCTGCCGGTTTGCCGCCCCACCCTTGCAGGTAGTTGCCCGCGGCATCGAACTCCATCACCGGCGGCGCCGCGGTGCAGCACTCGGCTTCCGGGTTCTTTGCGATCTCGTCGCTGTTGAGCGACCACGGCCGCTGGATGATCCAGACGTGATCGGCGGCATCGGTGGCGACGCCGGACACCTGCCCGAGGATCCACTGTTTGGGTAGTGTCGGCCAGAGCGGATCGACCTGGAACGCAGGTGCCGCGTCGCGCGCGGCCTGCGATTCGAGCGCGGTGGCCGCGGCCGAGAGCCCGGCCATCAACACGATAAAGAGGCCCAATCGGCGGAGGAACGTGCGAGTTGACCTGTGTGGCATCGACAACCTCATGGCAGGGCGAAGGCGACGATCGTGCTCCCGGACGGCGCGCCGTTCTTGCCGCCGCCGCAGGCGATGACCAGGTACTGCTTGCCGTTCAACATGTAGGTGGACGGCGTGGCGTTGCCGGCGAACGGCAGGACCGTCTCCCACAGCAACTCGCCCGTGACCTTGTCGAATGCGCGCAGCTTCTTGTCGAAGTTGGTGGCGGCGATGAACAGCAGGCCGCCGGCGGTGACCACGGGGCCGCCGTAGTTGTCGCTGCCCGTGTCCTTCATGCCTTTCGCGACGAGTTCCGGATATTCGCCGAGCGGCTTGTGCCACCGCATGGTGCCGGCGTTGAGGTCGATCGCGCTCAAGGTGCCCCACGGTGGCGTGATGGGCGGGTATCCATCGGGATCGCGCCACAGCACTTCGCCGTCGTTGCGGTACTTCAGCCGATTGGGATCGTTCGCGATCGCCGGATCGTTCGCCTGATCCTTCCCGGTGACGAGGAACTCGACGACGTCGTTGATGTTCTTCGCGCCCATGTCGGGGAAGCCCGGCATGCGGCCGGTGCCCTGGCGGATGATGGTCGCGATCTCGTCGCGCGAGAGGCGAGAGGCCACGTCCACCAGCGACGGCGCCTGCGGTCCGCCGGTGCGGTCCGAGCGATGGCACGACGCGCACTTGCTGCCGTAGAGCGCCGTGTCGGTGTTCGGGATGAGCCGCATGATCCACGGCATCTCGTTGGCGTTCACGTACAGCAGCCCGGTGTCCGGGTCGAACGCCCCGCCGCCCCACTCGGCCCCGCCGTCCACGCCAGGAAAGACGATCAGGCCGTCCGACGGCGGCGTGAACAGCGGGCCGCTCTTCAACTGCCGGAACTGCGCGAGCACCGCGGCGTGCGCCTCGGGCGTGCGCGTGGTGACCATGGACTCGGTGAACTGCTGCCGCGTGTACGGCGGCGGCGCCAGCGGGTGACGCTGCCGCGCCGCCGCCTGCTCGCCATCGACCGTGGACTCCGGCGCACGGCGCTCCTCGACGGGAAACAGCGGCGCGCCGGTCTTGCGATCGAGGACGAAGACGTAGCCGAACTTGGTGAGCTGCGCAACGGCCTGCACCGGCTTCCCGTTGCGCGTCACCGTGACGAGGCTCGGCGCCGTCGGCAGGTCCCAGTCCCAGAGGTCGTGCCTGACGACCTGGTAGTGCCACACGCGCGTCCCCGTGCGCGCGTCGAGGGCCAGCACCGAGTCGGCGAAGAGGTTGTCGCCGTGCCGGTTGACGCCGTACCAGTCGAACGACGCGGACCCCGTCGCCGCGAACACCATCCCGTTGGCCCGGTCCACGGTGACGCCGGCCCACGCGTTGGCGCCGCCGGAGAGTGTCGGTCCCCTGGGCCACGTGTCCGCGCCGAACTCACCCGGCTGCGGGAATGGTGTGGAAGATCCACCGCAGCTTGCCGGTGTGCACGTCGAAGGCGCGGATGTGCCCCGGCGTGCCCGGCAGCGTCTCGGGCACGCTGCTCCCGAAGATGATCAGGTCTTCGAAGACGGCGCCGGGCGTGCTGGCGCTCACCGTGGCCCGCTCCACCGGCATGCCGAGGCCCTCGCGCAGATCGATGCGGCCGTTGGTGCCGAATGTCGAGATGGGCTTGCCCGTCTTGCGATCGAGCGCGTACAGGTAATTGCGATACGTCGCGAAGACGCGATCCTCGTGGACCGTGACGCCGCGATGGCGGAACCGCGTCCGCGGCGCGCCCGCCGGGCGCGAGGTTGAAGCTCCAGCGCTCCTGTCCCGTCGCCGCGTCGATCGCGGCCACCTTCATGCTCGGCGTCGTGACGTAGAGCGTGCCGTCCACGACCACGGGGTGGCTCTGCATCTCCGATCCGGGAAATGCGTCGTGGGAGTCGTAGGTCCAGGCGACCTTCAGCTGCGCGACGTTGGTCTTGTTGATCTGCGTGAGCGGCGAGTAGCGGATGTTGTCCACGCCGCCGTGCATCGGCCATCCAACGTCCGGCGCCTGCGCGGCGACGATCACGGCGAGACCCAGCAGACTCGCGCCTGTGAGCGCGGCCCATCCGGCAAGGCGCCGGGGTGCGTTGTCCTGACTCATCGTCGCAGCCTCCTGTGCGCTCACGCGCGCCCGTAGTCTACCGGACTCCTGGAGACACCGCTGCGCGTTTGGCCGTAAGCTGTGAGCCTCAATCCCTAAGCCCCTAAGCCCCTAAGCCCTAAGCCCTTAAGCCCCTCATGACCGACAAGCCGCACATCGCCGCCACCTACGACGCCGCGTCGGACCATTTCGACGACCTGCCCTTCTGGCACCACTTTGGGCGTCGCACGATCGAGCGAATCGATCTCGCCCCGGGCGCGCGCGTGATCGACCTGTGTTGCGGCACCGGCGCGTCGGCGCTGCCGGCGGCGGAGCGGGTAGGGCGCGAGGGCGGCGTGCTTGGCGTGGACCTGAGCCGCGCGCTCATCGCCATCGCGCGTTCGCGTGCGCAGTCCGCTGGCCTGACCAATGCGGCGTTTCGCCCGGGTGATATCGACACGCTCGACGTGGCACCGGAGTCCTTTGACGCGGTGGTGTCGGTCTTCGGGTTCTTCTTCAGCAGCGACATGCCCGGCCTGCTCGCCCGCGCGTGGCGCTGGCTGAAGCCGGGGGGCGTGATTGCGATCACCGCGTGGGGCGAGCACGTGCTCGAGCCCGGCGAGTCGCTGTTCTGGGACGCGGTGTTGAAGGAAGACGCGAGCCTCACGCCCGTGAGCCCCGCGGCGCGGCTGTCGACGCCCGAGAAGATCGCCGCGGTGTTTCGAGCGGCGGGCCTCGACGCGCCGGCCATCGAGCCCGAGACCTGGCACATGCCGTTGGCCGCAGCAGAGGATTTCTGGCCGTGCATCCTGGGGAGCAGCAATCGCGGCGTGCTGGAGGCGCTGCCCGCCGACGCGCAGGCGCGCGTGCAACGGGCGACGATCGAAGGGCTCCGCACACAGGGCGCGAGGTCACTCCGGTGCGACGTCCTCTATGCTGTGGCTTCCAAGCCCCTAAGCCCCTAAGCCCCTAGGCCCTCAGGGCCCGCCCGCTACTGCAACGGCGGCGTGCTCGCCGGCGCGTGCCGGTGATGCGTGGCCTGCTCGTACGCATACGCCAGCTTGATCAGCGTCGGCTCCGACCAGGCGCGCCCGAAGAACGTGATGCCCGCGGGCAGGCGGCCGCCGCGCGTGTAGCCCATCGGCACCTGGATTGCGGGGAAGCCGGTGGTGGGCGAGAAGAACTGGCTGTTGTCGCCGTGCGGCGTGTTGAGATCCCCGATGAGCCGCGGCGGGTTGCTCCACGTCGGGTACACGAACCCATCCAGCTTCAGCGCGTCCATCGTCTTCGTCACCGCGGCGCGGACCTGGTCGCGATACGCCGCGTCGGCCTTGCACTCCGGCGAGTCGGGCCCGTTCTCCGGCCCCTGCTCGCCCTGCTCGAGCTGACGCCGCACCGTGGGATGGAACCTGCCGGACTTCACGATCTCCGCGAGGCTCTTCACCGGCACCTTGTCGCCATGGGACGCGAGGTAGTGGTTGATGTCGTACTTGAATCCCATGCACGGCCCGCCCTGGCCGCGGCGGATCTGATCGAGGCCGTCGATCACCGCCGGATCGACGATGGTCGCGCCGGCGGCGCGCAGGTCGTCCACCGCCTTCATGAACACCTGCACGATCTCAGGATCCGTCGTGTCGCGCTCGTAGGCCGCGCGCAGCACGCCGATGCGCGCGCCCTTGAGGCCGTCCTTCACGAGCGCCGCCGCGTAGTTCTGCGGCAGATGCGCGGCGGCAGCGGCCGTCACCGGATCGGCGGGGTCGCTGCCGACGATCACCTGGAAGACCGCGACCGCGTCTTCCACCGTCCGCGCCATCGGCCCCGCGATGTCCGCCAGCAGGTTGAGCGGCATCACCCCCGCCCGGCTCGTCAGCCCCATCGTCGAGCGAATGCCCGACGAGCGCCTGGTGCGAGGACGGTCCGCGGATGGAATTGCCGGTGTCGCTGCCGAACCCGACGAGGCCGAAGCTCGACGCGATGGACGCGGCCGTGCCGCCGCTCGATCCCGCGGTGACGCGGTCGAGCGCGTAGGGATTCTTCGTGTAGCCCGGCAGGATGGAGCTGAGCGTCTCGTAGGGCGTGAAGGCCCACTCCGCCATGTTCGACTTGGCGAGGACGATGGCGCCGGCGGCCTTGGCGCGGGCCACGAGGAAGGCATCCTTATCGGAGACGAAGCCGGCAAGCGCGAGGGAGCCGTTGGCGCTCTGCAGGCCGATGGTCTCGAAGTTGTCCTTCACGATCATCGGCACGCAGTGGAGCGGGCCCACCGGGCCGGATTGCGCGAAGCGGCGGTCGAGGTCATCGGCCTGCTTCAGCGCGTCCGGGTTGGTCATGATGATGGCGTTGATCGCGGGACCGTTCTTGTCGAACGTGTCGATGCGCCGCAGATACTGCTCGACGAGCGCATGGCAGGTGAGCGTCTTCGCCCGCATGGCCGCATGCACCTGCGCGATGGTGGCTTCCTGCACCTCGAACCGCGCCGCGGATGGGGCCTGGGCCGCAGAGATGGCCATCGTTGAGCCGAAAAGGAGAGCCGTGAGCGCGAGCTTGTTCACGTGAGAATCATAGCCGCAGGCCGCAGATGAAACACAGATTAGACGCAGATCGTGACGATCATCTGCGTTTCATCTGCGACCAATCTGCGGCCTTTGGACTACGATGCGCGCATGGGAAAGATGCTGACGGTACTGGCCGTGGCCGCGCTCCTGGCGCCACAAACCTCGAGCCCTCTGGCCCTCAAGCCCTCCAATCCCCAAGCCCCTAAGCCCCTAAGCCCCTCGTTCGAGCCCATCCAGCCCGACCTCTTCGGCGCGGGCGCCAATCTCGTCAACGCCTTTGCCGACATCGACGGGGACGGTGACCTCGATTTCTTTGTGGGCTTCGACGGCAAGCCGAACCGCCTGTATCGCAACGACAAGGGCGTGTTCATCGATGTTGCGTCGGCGGCCGGCGTGGCGGATGCGCGCGCGACGCGGGCGGCGGCGTGGGGAGACTTCGACGCCGACGGTGACCCCGATCTGCTGGTGGGCTTTGCCCCTCAAGCCCTGAAGCCCTCAGGTCCTCAGGCCGTCGATTCCGTCCTCCGCCTCTACCGAAACGAAGCGGGCCACTTCAGCGACGCCACCTCCGCGGCCGGACTCACGGTGGCCACCGGCGCGGTCCGCCAGCCCGTGTGGGTGGACGTCGATGGCGATGGCGACCTCGACCTCTTCGTGGCGTTTCGCGATCGCGCGAACGCGCTGTTCAGGAACGAAGCCGGGCGCTTCTCCGACATTGCGGCGTCCGTCGGCCTGGCGGATCCGCGCAAGAGCGTGGGCGCGGCATGGTTCGACTTCGACCAGGACGGCGACCTCGACGTGGCCGTGGCCAACATGGACGGCGACGCCAACGGCCTGTTTCGCAACGACAAGGGAGCGTTCACCGATGTGGCCGCGAGCGCCGGCGTGGAGTGGGGCGGACGGGCGCCGGCCGACAAGAGCAACGGGACCGTGCGGGTGTGCGCGGCCGACATGGACGGCGACGGCCGTTTCGATCTCGTGGCCGCGAACTACGGCGTGCTCGGCTTCTTCAGCAACCGCGGCGGCGGCCGTTTCGAGGATCGCGCGGTCGTGACGGGCCTGGCGATCGACTCCCGCTACGACACGTGCGCGCCGGCGGACTTCGACCACGACGGCCGGCTCGATCTCTACGTGAACGGCACCGTCACCGGCGGCGCGAGTTTCCAGGACACGTTGTTCCGGAACAGCGGCGATCGATTCGAGGATGTGACGCCGCCCAACATTCGCGCGCTCCAGGCCGATCACGGCGTGCAGTGGGCCGACGTCGACGGCGACGGCGACCTCGATCTCGCGCTGACGGGTTCTCGTCCGGACGGCATGCACTTCATCATGCGCAACCTGCTGCCTGCCGCCGACGCGGCGCGGAGCGTGCAGGTGCGCGTGCTGGACGCGAAGGGTCACGCCACGCTCGCGGGCGCGGAGGTGCGCGTGTTCGGGGCGGGGACGACGAGGCTCCTGGGCGCGAGGCTCGTGGACGCCGGTTCCGGCTACGATGCGCAGAGCGACATGCCGGTGCACGTTGGCATTCCAGCCGGCGTGTCGAAGGTGGACATCCAGGTGATCGTGCCGCGCGGCGGCGCGAGGAGGCCGATGTGGATGCGCGGCGTCGATCCGATGGCGCATGTGGGGAAAGCCGTGATCGCGCGGTCCGGCTAAAGCCGGACGCCACGGGCCCGTCAATGAAAGGGGGACAGCATGAGTTCGATTCGCAGGACCGCGGTCTTGAAGGCGGCGTTGCTGGTAAGCGCGCTCGCGGGCGCGTCGGTCTCGCTCCCAGCCGCGCGGACCACGGTTACCCCTTCCGACCAGGCCGCCACGCCGCGGACCTCCACCGCCAACATGCGGATGAGCGACGCCGAGAAGGCGTACGTCCCGCCGCAGGCGACCACGCATGTCGCCGAGGGGCCCCGGCGGACGTACCTGGAGCCGAAGATCGGCAGCAAGTTCTCGGACGCGCCCACGTTTCAGGGCCAGGTCATCATCACCAATCCGTACCTCGACCCGGCGAAGATGTTCCTGGTCAAGTCGCTGGCACTGCAATGCACGGCCGACAACGGGTTGATCGTGGGTGGGCGCGCCGGCCTGGACAAGGAATCGCGCGCGATCGGGACCGGGTATTGGCGCATCGCCGCCGACGGCGCGATCACGCCCCTTTACACGCGCAGCACCAATGCCTACGGGAAGACGGAAGCGACGAAGTGTAATGCGCCGTATGGAAAGACGCGTCTCGACCCCGCGCCGTTCGCGGTGGCGCCAGACGGCCGGCTGGTAAAGACGGTGGACTACGCGGTCACCCGCATCGAGAGCGACGGCTACGTGGAGCGCGTGGCCGGCCCGCCCTCGTCCTGCGAGGAGAACGGCAACCCGTCACAGGTCAGGGGCCTGGTCGACGGGCCAGCCGACACGGCGCGTTTCAACATGATCGGGTCGTCCGCCATGGACCCGCAAGGCAACCTCTGGATCACCGATCAGAGCGGCTGCGCCCTGCGTCGCGTCGCGCCCGACGGGCAGGTCACCACCGTGATCCCGCCGGACAAGGCCTGCGTGACGACGGGCCTCCCGGAAGATCGCCTGGGCCTGGAGGACCTCGCCTGGGATACGGCGCATGGCGAGTTGGTGGCGTTCCGAAGTTTTGCCGTGGCCCAGCCCGTGCACAACTGGTACACGACCGTCTGGCGCATCCGTCCCAACGGCGAGTTCCGGCGGGTGCTGTTCGCCAAGAAGGGCGGCGTCAGCCCGGCGAAGGTGCAACTGGACGGCTTCACGGCCCTGGCCGTGGACCCGCAGGGCCGCATCCACCTCGGCACCCGGATTATGACCAACTCCTCCGTGCTCCTGGTCGTGCGCGTGGACGAAGCGCTCGCCACCGTCGTGCCCGTCACCGGCGGGAGTTTTCGGGCCGGCGATTCGGTCGAGTTCAAGCCGAGAGACGGCGCGGCCGGTCGCGCCTATTTCGATCACCTCGACGATATGTGCTTCACGCCCGACGGCAACCTGTTCCTGCTGGACGAGCACCTGGTGCGCAAGCTCGATCGGAGCGGGCAGGTGACGACGTGGGCTTTCTGATCCCCATGGTGCCAGCAGTGCCAAAGGGTGCCTGAGGGCACCCCTGGCACCGTCACTTCACTGCACTTTTCGGAATTTCCCGTACACCGCCGCGCCTTCCACCCGCTCGCGTTTCGAGATGTACGACTCGCGCATCTCCACCGGAACCAGGAAGCCCATCAGCGGCTCCGACTGGTAGCTCACCGTGACGACCACGTGCAGGTCGTCGCCCTCGATCTCGAGCTCCGTCATCAGCACCGCGCCCGTGTCGGGGTTGATCCAGAAGCGGCCGCGCGTGGGGAGGTCCCGCCCGTTCGGCGTGCGGATGATCGTGGCCCGGTTGCGCTCCTTGAACTCCACCGTCCACATCTCGGTGGCCACGCGGAACACCGGCGAGTCCTCGCCCTCGGCCCTCGCCTCACCGGCGCCCAGCTTCGGCGCCTTCTTCATCGACCGCTTGAAGGTGAATCGCTCCTGGTAGTCCGCGTCGAGGAACTGCATCGCCAGCAGCGGGGTGTTGATGTTCCGCTGGATGGTCCCGATGTTGTAGCGCGCGCTCTCGTTGATGATGGCCGCGATCTTGTCGGTGGATTCGCTCGACGCTTCCTTCAGCAGGCGCGTGAGCCGCTCCTCACGATCGCGCACGGGCTGGTCGTTCACCTGGAAGACGTCGCGCAGCTCGACGTACCGATCCGCGCCCTCGGGCCGGACGAGCAGCAGGTCCGACTTCAGCCGCCGCTTGGGCAGCATCACGGGATTGCCGAACGCGCTCTGCTGGTGTTTGATTTCCTGGACGTAGGTCTCTTCCGCCACGATCGAGGAGAGCTGGCGGTGGAAGTTGTCGACGTATTCAGAGGCGTGCTTGAGGACGGTGCCGAGGGTCGGCTCCTGCGCCGAGAGAGGAGACGCCGACCACGCCGCGAGGAGCAGCGTGGCCAGCGTCGGGAGGAGCATCCTGCGCACTAGTGCGTCGCGGGCGCCTTCTCGGCAAGCAGGCGCTCGACGAGCTCGATCATTTCCTTCTCGGCCTTCGTGTAGAACGCGCCGCTGCCCGGGCTCGGGAAGCCCGTGTGCGTCTCCCGCACCTTGCCGTCCTTGCCCAGGATGAACGTCGTCGGGAACGCGTTGAGGTTCTGGCCCTGCGGCACCTTTGCGTTCAGCTGGTCCGGCTCGCCGGGGATCAGCACCGTCCAGTCCACGCCGTAGGTCTTGATGAACGCGCGCAGGCGCACCGGGTTCTTCAGCTGGTCGCCTTCCTCGAAGGAGAGGGTGACGATCTCGAGGCCTTTCGCGTGGTACTTCTTGTAGAGCGACGCGAGGAACGGCGCCTCGTCGTGGCAGTTCGGGCACCAGCTCCCGCCGATGCTGACGAAGACCACCTTGCCCTTGAACTGCGCGTCGGTGTTGCTCACGATCTTCCCGTTGAGGTCGGGGAAGCTGAACTTGAACGGCTCGTTCGGGTCCTTCACCGTGGTGTGCTTTGTGGGATCGGTCGGCGTGCCGATCGCCTTGGCGCTCGCCAGCTCGGCGCGGGCGGCGACGAGTTCCACCGTCTTGTTCTGGGTCAGCTTGATGGTGCCGTCGGGCTGCGGCACGACCTCGAGGAGCAGCGGACGCGCGCCGGAGAAGTGGCTCAGCACGAACTTGCCGTCCTTGTAGGAGCCGGTCAGCGTGCCCGTGTCTCCGTCGATGCGGAGAATGGTGGCCTGTACCTGCGCGCCGTTCTGCTTGGCGATGAAGCGCCAGGCCGTCTCGCCCTTGTTGCTCTTCGCGCTCGTGATCCACGTGCCGTCGATCGACGGCACCTTGCCGGTGGGCGGCGGTACCGGCACGGCGTGCGCGGCCTTGAACGGGAACGGCTTGCCGGTGGCGCGCTGGTACTCGCCCGTCAGCACGCCGTCGGCGAGTGTCGCCACAACCTTCGATCCGTACTGGCCGAACGTGAAGGTGACGTTGTTGCCCGCGACCTCCGCGGCGGTGGAGGTGATCCGTCGCTCGCCGTTGAAGAACGACGCCTTGAGCGTCGGGCCGTCGCCCACGATCTCGAACGCAAACGGCACCTGGACATCGTTGGTGGCGACGATGCTGGCGTCCCACTTGCCGGCCAGCTTCATGCCTTGCGCCCGGCTCGTCACCACCGCCGCCACGACGAGCGCCGCGACGACCATTCCCCGAAACATGCGATTGCCTGCCATCGTTTCCCCCCGATTGCGTGCGTAGGCCGTAACTCTAAAACAAAACGGCCCGGAAAGCTGATGAGCCTTCCGGGCCGGAACTGTGAACGCTGGTTCGTGCCGTGAATGACTAGGCGGGCACGCTTCCTGAGAGCACAGCGCGGCGGTCGGAGGCATCTTCTCCGGAGCAACAACACGCGCAGGTCAGGTTCTTAAACACGACCAAAGAAGTCTCACATGGCGCCAGCAGGCTGTCAAGCTCAACGTCTGGGCGGACCATGGGTGACTGATTTCAGTCGTTATTAGTCAATTTGCTTATCGAATCAAGACGGTCTAGAGTCCAGGCTTCACTTGGAGTCTCGACGCGGATGATGCGGACGCGGGTCGCGGTGTGCGTGGTGGCGGGACTGCTGGCGGCCTGGCCGTCGCGAATGGCGGCGCAGGTCGGGAGCGCCACGGTGATCGGCGATGTGACGGATCAGGCCGGCGCGACCGTGCCCGGCGCCACGATCACCGCCATTGCCGTGGGCACGCGGTTCGCCCGCGCCTCGACGACGGGTGCGGACGGCCGCTACGTGATTCCGGGACTCGCACCGGGGTCGTATGACGTGCGCATTGAACTGAGCGGGTTCCGGCCGCTCACTCGCGCCGGCGTCCAACTCGCCACGGGTGAGACCGTGCGTGTGGACCTGCAATTGTCGGTGGGCCCGCGCGCCGAAGCGGTGGTGGTGACGGCCGACGCGCCGCTCCTGCGCGAGACCGCGAGTCTCGGCCAGGTCGTCGACAACCGGAAGGTGACCGACCTGCCGCTCAACGGCCGCAGCTTCATCACGCTCGCGGGCCTCGCGCCCACCGTGGCGCTGCCGCCAAACTCGTCGCTCCCGCGCATCAACGGCGGGCGGCCCCGCACGAACGAGTACCTCTTCGACGGCATCTCGGTGCTGCAGCCCGAGCCTGGGCAGGTCGCGTTCTTCCCGAACATCGACGCGATTCAGGAGTTCAAGATCGAGAGCAACAGCCCGCCCGCGGAGTTCGGCCGCTTCAACGGGGGCGTCGTCAATTTGACGACGAAGTCGGGAACGAACACGGTGCGCGGCAGCGTGTTCGAGTTCTTTCGGCACGAGGATCTGAACGCGCGCAACTACTTCGTGTCCGCCGACCTGGCGAAGCCGGATACCGCCGTCACCAGTTCGGCGGCGTGACCGGCGGGCCCGTGCGGAAAGATCGGACCTTCTTCTTCGCGGACTACCAGGGACAGCGACAGTCGATCGGGCGTACCGTGATTTCCACGGTACCGACCGTGCTCCAGCGGCAGGGGGTCTTCACCGAGGCGATCGGCGGACGCGTGCCGGCGATTTACGATCCCGCCACCGGCACGGCCACGCGCTCCCAGTTCCCCGGCAACGTCATTCCGATTGATCGCATGGATTCCGTCGCGCGGAGCCTGTTGGGTCGCTACCCGCTGCCCACCAGCGCGGGTACCGCCAACAACTACCGGCGCATGGACAACGAACGCGCCGACCAGGACCTGGTAAGTGCCCGTCTCGACCATCGCTTCGGCACGGATCGGGACCACGCATTCGCGAGGTTGACCCGGTTCAGCGAGACGTTCATCCCGGTGACGCCGCTCCCCGACGGCAGCGGTGTGACGAGTGGAACTCTTGGTCCGCAAAAGACGACGTCATGGGCCCTCGCGTCGGGCTACCAGCGGGTGTTCTCGAACCGGGTCCTGAATGAATTGCGGATTGGCGACACGCGACGCATCGTCGGGCGCGCCGCCGCGCAACTGCCGGGCACCGCTTCGTCCAGCCTCGGCCTGCCGGGCCTTCCCTCGACGGCGAGCTTCCCCAACACCGTGCCGACGTTTCTGATCGCGGGCTACCAGCAACTGGGCTCGCCGCCGAACACGGCGACGGACTTCGGCACGAGCGTGACGCAAGTCGCCGACTCGCTCTCGTGGCTGAAGGGCCGCCACGCATTCAAGCTCGGCGCGGACCTGCGCTGGGAGCGACTGAACGTGGTGCAGCCGCCCTCTCCCACGGGGGCGTTCACGTTCAGCAGCCTGTTCACCGACTTGCCCGGCGCTCCCAATACCGGCACGCCGTTCGCGAGCTTCCTGCTCGGCCAGGTGCAGCAGTTCTCGATCGATCTGCAGCGGGACCAGGTCCGAAACCGCGCGCACTTCCAGGAGTACTTCGTCCAGGACGACTGGCAAATCGGCGATCGCGTGACGGTCGACGCGGGCGTGCGCTACACGCTGAACTTCCCCTCGACGGAGGAGAACAACCAGGCGGCCGTCTTCAACCTCGAGACCCGGCAACTCGATTTCCTCGGCCGGAACGGTCAGCCCGAGGCCGCGCGCCGGCTCCACAAGCTCAATTTCGGCCCGCGCCTCGGCATCGTGGGCCGCGTGACCGACACGACCGTGGTGCGGACCGGCTACGCGCTCGTCTGGATCGAAATGGCCGGCATTACGACGCCGTTCACGACACCGGTGTTCCCGTTCCTGCAGACGGTCTCACAACGCACGCTCGACAACCTGGTGCCCGCGTTCACGCTGGCCGACGGGCCGAGCGTGGCGCCGATTCCACCGACGCCCGCCGCCGGCCTCGGCCAGGGTGTCTTCGCCGTCGACCGCGACCTGGGTTCCGGGTACGTGCAGCAGTGGAACGCGTCGGCGCAACACGAACTGCGGGCGGGCCTCTCGGTGGAGGCGGGCTACGTCGGCTCGAAGATCACCCACGTCGGGATCCCCGACGCCAACCTGAACCAGTTGAGCGTCGATCAGCTGGCGCTTGGCCCGGCGCTGCTCGAGCGCGTGCCCAATCCCTACTTCGGCATCATTCCGCGCTCCTCCTCTCTCGGCGACCCGACGATCCCCATGAACCAGCTGTTGCGGCCGTATCCGCAGTACACGACCGTCAGCCTCTATCGCAACAACGTGGGCACGACGCTCTACCAAGGTGGATACGTCAAGCTCGAGCAGCGCTTCTCCAGGGGGTTGTCGTTCCTGGTCAGCTACACGCGTTCGAGGCTCGTGGACGATGCTTCGTCGGTATTCGATGCGTCGATCCTCACGGGACCGATTGCGAACTACCCGGTGGCCGACAGCTTCAACCGGGCACTCGAGCGCGACTACTCGACGGGGGACATCCCGCACGTCTTCGTGGCATCGGCGGTGTGGGACCTGCCCTTCGGCACGGGGCGGCGCCATCGGGCGCCGGGCATCGCGGGCGTGCTCGCCAACGACTGGACACTGACCGGTATCGTCACGCTGCAGTCGGGGATTCCGATCGCCGTCACGCAGGCCACGAACAACAACGCTTTCGGCGGCTTCGGCACGCAGCGGCCCAACCTCGTTGGAGATCCCGACGTTGCCGGCCGACGAGCGGTCGGTGGCGCGCTGGTTCAACACGGGCGCCTTCACCCCGGCGCCGCAGTTCACGCTCGGCTCGAGCTCGCGCAACCCCGTTCGGGGGCCCGGGTACCGCAACCTCGATCTCGCGTTGATCCGTCGCGTGCCTTTGGCGGGGCGGTACTGCCCTCGAACTGCGGGCGGAGGCGTTCAACCTGACGAACACGCCGCCGCTCGGCGTGCCGAACGGCACGTTCGGGTCGGCGGCGTTCGGGACCATCACGACGGCGGGCGATCCGCGCGTGATCCAGCTGGCGGTGAAAGTCGTCTTCTAGGGCTGCGCCGGGGCCTTGAAGCCGGTGGCGGCCGCGAGTTGCGGCAGCGTCATGACTTCCTCGGTGCGCTTGCCGTTGATGACCCACGTCGGGTAGGTCATGATCTTCGCCGCCCGGCATTCCGCCGTCTGCGGCGAGCCTTGCCCGCCCGTGCTGCACTCGATGTAGGGGAGCCGGCGAGCCGCCGAGCCGAACAGGGCCTTCTGGTCCTGGCAGTGCGGGCACCAGCTGGCGCCGTACATCTTCGCGCCGTATTCGGTCAGGTGGACGGCCAGCGCCTTCGCGATGGGATCCTCGACCGCCGGTGGCGCGCCCAGCACGCCCGTGTAATTGAGATGCAGGAGGAGGATGACGACGGCGGCGACGGGGCCTCTCACCCGTAGCCACGAGGGCCACGAAAAATTCTTCAGCGTCGAGGGACGCTGCAACGTCACCAGGACGAAAGTGACCGTCATGAGCGCCAGCGACGTGAGGCAGTAGGGACACGCCGCGCCGAGGATCGTCAGCGACACCGTCGTCAGGTAGGCGCTGTAGGCCACGCCGAAGAATGCCAGGGTCCACGCCAACGGCCATTGCCACTCGGCTCGCCGGATGAAGGCGGTGCCCGCGAGCGTGAGGTAGGCCAGGAGCCCCCAGTTCGCCGTGGGCACGCCCAGCAGCGTGGCCCAGCGGCTCGACAACACCACGTCGCATCCGCTGCCCACGGCGCAGCCCTTGAGCGCGCCGCCGACCGAGTCGGTCCAGGACAGGTACGTCGTGAGTCCGATGCCGATCACGCTGAGCGCCAGCAGCGGCCAGTTCGGCCCCGGCCCGGGCTGGGGCCCGGTGATCGGGCTGTCTTTCGGTTCTCGCTTGGCGCGCGCCTTTCGACCCATGGGCTTGGAGTCTACTACTCCCGTCGGCTGCCAGGAACCCGGACCGGCGGGCCGGGGCGTGACCATGCATATCCACGCACGTAGATATGTCGCTATCTGGTGTAGCCTAGCGATTCGGGGTCGGACCCCACCTGATTCGCCATGCCGAACTCCGCGACCGCGACACCCGCCTTCACCCCCGCCGCCTCACGGTCGAGCGCGCCTCGATGACGATCGAGGGCCACGCCCTCGAGCACGTGTCGCTGGGCGGATGGATCTACGGCCCCGAACTCGGCACCGCGCCGGTCGTCGTGGTCGTGGGCGGCATCACGGCGTCGCCGTTTCCCCTTGGCGACGCGAGCGCCGGCGCCGACGAGGGCCGCGACGCGTGGTGGCCGGCGCTCTTCGGCCCGGGCCTGATCGATCCCGCGAAACAGACCGTGCTGTGTCCCTGCTGGCCGGGCAATGGCTCCACGTGGAAGGGCTTCGACACCGACGGTCCGCTGCCGGCGATCTCCGTGCTGGGCCTCGCCGACCTCGTGGCGGAATGGCTGGACGGCATCGGCTGCGACGCGCCCATCACGTTCATCGGCGCGAGCCTGGGCGGCATGGTGGGCGTCGCGTTCGCGGTGCGGCACGCGAGCCGGTGCGCCAAGCTCATCTCGATCTCCGGCGGATTGCGTCCCGACGGCTGGGGCACGGCCACGCGCCACGTGCAGCGCGAGCTCGTGCGTGACGGCCTGCGTAACGGCGATGTCGCTACGGGCATGAGCCGCGCCCGGCAGATTGGCATGCTCACCTATCGCGGGCGCGCCGAGCTGGACGTGCGGTTCGGCAAGCTCCAGCCGGGCCTCGATCGCCCGCCCGTGGCCGAGTACCTCGACCATCACGGCCGGCGGTTCGCGGAGCGGTTTCCCGTGAAGACGTTCCTGCTCCTGAGCGAGGCGATTGATCGCGGATCGATCGCGCACGACGCGCGCGCGCTCCGCGCGGCCCTCGAGGGCGTCACCGCCGAGACCATCGTCGTCGGCGTGCCCGGCGACATGCTGTTTCCGTGGGCGCTGCAGGTGGAGCTGCACCGCGAGCTGCAGGCCGCGGGCGCGCACTCGTCGCTCTGGAAGCTGGAGTCGGACTTCGGCCACGACGCGTTCCTCGCCGACCAGGATCGGCTGGTGGATCTGCTCAAGGGCGCCGGCGCGTTCGGCGGCGAGCTGCGACCGGCGGGCCGGCCGCGCTTCGACGGCGTGGGCGTGCAGCCGCTGCGCGAACTGCGCATCGGGATGGTGGGCTGCGGCACCGTGGGACGGGGCCTGCTCGAGATGATCGAGCGGCAGCACGTGCCGGTGGCGGAGCGATACGGCGTCCGGTTCCGCGTGACGAAGATTGCCGTGCGCGACCTTACCAAGGACCGCGGCCCGCGCGCCAACTTCATCCCGATCACCGACGATGCGCTCGACGTGGTGAGCGATCCCGACGTGGACGTCGTCGTCGAGGTGGCGGGCGGCATGGCGATGGAGCCGATCCTCACGGCGGCGCTCGCGCAGGGCAAGCCCGTGGTCACCGCGAACAAGGAGTTGCTGGCGTCGAAGCTCGCGGAATTCGGCGTGCTCGCGCAGCGCACGGAGACGCCCCTCTACTGCGAGGCGGCGGCCGCGGCCGCGCTGCCGATCATTCGCCACCTCAGCCACCGCGCGGACGAAGTGGACAGCCTGCTCGGGATCGTCAACGGCACGAGCAACTTCGTGATGACGCGGCTCGAGGCCGAGCTGACCCTCGAGCAGGCGATCGCCGAAGCGCAGGCGCTCGGGTTTGCGGAAGCCGATCCCTCGGCCGATCTGGACGGCACCGACGCCGCGGCCAAGCTGTCGATCCTCGCGTATCGCGCCTTCGGCGCCTGGATGCGGCCCGACGGCTTCCCGGTGCGCGGCATTCGCGACATCGATCCCGCCGACTGCGATCTCGCCGAGGCGATGGGCTGCCGCATCCGCCTGATTGCGCGCGCGGCGCGTGTCGGGACGGCGCTCGACCTCGCCGTCGAGCCGCTGTTGCTGCCCACGTGGCACCTGCTGGCATCGGTGGAAGAGGAATACAACGCCATCTACCTGCGCTGCGCGCTGTCGGGCGACCTGAGCTTCTTCGGCAAGGGCGCGGGCGCGATGCCCACGGCCACGGCGGTCCTCGGCGACCTGATCGACCTCGCGCAGGACAACTCGGTCCGCTGGCCCGTGCCGCAGGCCGTGCCCCTCGCGGGACACGGCGGCGCGCCGGCGCCCGTCGCCCCGGCGCCATTACGTCCGCCTCACCGCGGAGCCGCATCCCGGCCTCGAGCGGCGCGTGGAGAGCCTCGTGCGGCATGCGGGCCTCACCGTCCAGAACCGCGCCACGCGCGGCGCGGGCGACCGCGTGCACCTCGGCTTCACGATCTCTCCCAGCTCGGAAGCGCAGATTGATGAGGTCCGCGTGGCCCTCGCGCGGCTGGCGCGCGTCGAACAGTGCGTCTGCCTGGGGATGCTCGAATGAGCGCGATCGCCCCGTGGCTCGATCCGGCGGCGTGTCCCGCCGAGCGGCCGCCGTTGGCGGCGATGGCCGCGGACACGCGGGCCCTGCACGACGCGCTCGACGCGCACGCGCGGCGCGACCGCACGTGCCCTACCTCCATCCCGACGATCCCACCGTGCAGCTCGATCTCTTCGGGTCGGCGCGCGCGATTGCCTGGCAGGAAGGGAAGGCCGCCTTCCTCTTCGCCAGCGAAGGCTGCTGGTCGGAGCTGCCGCACCTTTACGCCCGCTACGGGACGACGGCCACGGCGCAGTTGATCGCGAAGCTGAAGCATCTCGAGCAGGCGAGCTGCGCCCTCGTGTGCGACTCGGGCATGCAGGCGACGGCGCTCGTGTTCGACGTGCTCATGACGCCGGGCGCCCACGCCGTGATGATGCGGCAGGTCTACAACAAGACGCGCACCTACCTGCAGTGGCTGGCCGAGCGCGTCGGCGGCTCGGTCACCATCGTCGACGATGGCGACATGACGGCGCTGGCGGAGGCGATTCGGCCGGAGACGCGTTTCGTGTTCGCGGAGACGTTCACCAACCCGCTCGTGCGCGCGCAGGACATCGAGGCGCTCAGCGTCGTCGTCGCGCGCCGCGCGCGCGACCGCGCCGGGCCTGAGGCTCGTGCTGGACTCGACGATCGCCACGCCGTGGGCGTTCGCCACGCCGCTGCTCGACCAGGGCATCGACGTCATCGTCGCCAGCGGCACCAAGTCGATGGGCGGCACCGACCGCGACCTCTGGGGCTACATCGCCACGCGCAATTCCGAGTTCGGCAACAGCGTGATGGACCTGATGGCGATGCGCGGCGGAATCCTCGACTGGCGGCGCGCCGAGGCGATCCTCGGCGATCTCGACCACGCGGGAGCGGCCCACGCGCGGCGGTCCGCCACGGCCTCACGCGTCGCCGCGTTCCTGGCGAGCCACCCGAAGGTGAGCGAGGTCTTTCATCCGTCGCTGCCGACGCACCCCGATGCGGCGGCCATCGCGCGGCAATACGTGCGGCACGGATCGCTCCTGTCGTTCCGCGTCGCGGGCGCGGACGAGGCGCGGACGCGCCACCTGGCCGACGTGCTCGCCACCTGCGTGATCATCCGCTACGCGCTCTCCTTCGACGGCCTCGCGACGAAGGTCAATCACCACCAGACCGTGTCGGAGTACTTCACGCCGGTGGAGCAGCTGCGCCGCAACGGGTTCGATCGCCTGATTCGCCTGGCCGTCGGCCTGGAAGACGCCGACGACCTGATTGCCGTCCTCAACTGGATGCTGCATCATGGGGACTCGGTGACCCCCGCCGACGTCGAGGCCTGGCAGCGCGAGCGCATCGCGGCGCTGGGCGTCTGAGGCCTTCATGGACATGAACGCGCTGATTGCCGGAATCTTTTTCGGGATTATCGGCAGCGGCTATTTCATGTACGGCCGGAAGGCGCAGAACCCCGTGGCGCTCGCCTCCGGCGTCGTCCTGTGCGTCTTTCCCTACTTCATCGACGGGTTTGTCTGGACGATGATCGTTGGCGGCGTGCTGGCGGTGTTGCCGTTTGTCATCTCGTGGTGATGCGCCTTTGCATATGATGATGGGCGGGCCCTTGAGGCCGTTCGCGTCATTGCACTGAGGGCCGTCATGAGAATCGTCGCATCGGTCGCATTCGCTCTTGCCCTGTTCACGCAGGCGCCTTCCGCCCAAGCCCCACGCCCGTCACCCGCGCGGCCCGATCACCCCAAGCTTGTGGTCTTCATCGCCGTCGACCAGATGCGCGCCGATTACGTCGATCGATATCGCCAGCAGTGGTCGCACGGGCTCAAGCGGCTCACCAGCGAGGGCGCGTGGTTCCGCCAGGCCGACTATCCGTACTTCAGCACCGTGACCTGCGCCGGCCATGCCAGCATGAGCACCGGCACCGTGCCCGCCATCCACGGGATGATCCAGAACACCTGGTGGGAAAACGGCGCCACCAAGTTCGTGGCGTGCACCGAGGACGACACGCAGGCGCTCGTGAGCTACGGCGCGCCCGTGAAGAGCATCGGCCAGAGCCTCTCGCGCCTGATGACGACGACACTCTCCGACGAGATGCGACTGCAGGAGAGCGCGGCGCCGCGGGTGGTGGGCGTCTCGCTCAAGGCGCGCTCGGCCATCAACCTCGCCGGTCACAAGCCCGACGCGGTGATCTGGCTTGATGAGGAGACGGGCGAGTGGGTGACGTCCACCGCCTTCACGAAAGAGACCGCGCCGTACTTCGCCGCGTACATCAACGCGCACCCGGTGAAGGACGAAGTGGGCCGCACGTGGGACCGCGCGCTGCCGAAGGATCGCTATCTCTATGACGGTTCCGCCGTCGGACGGCAGCGGACCGCCCTCGTCACGCAGGCCTTTCCCCACGTCGTGAAGGGCGCCGGCACGGCGATGGACCGGACGTTCACCGACGCCTGGGAATCGAGCCCCTTCTCCGACGTGTACCTGACCGCGCTCGCGACCGCGGCGCTTGACGGCCTGAAGCTCGGACGCGGCCCCGGGACGGACTTCCTCGGCATCAGCTACTCGGCGCTCGACAAGGTGGGCCACGATTTCGGCCCCGACTCGCACGAGGTCCAGGACGTGCTGGTTCGCCTCGACCAGGACCTCGGCGTGCTGCTCGACAAGCTCGATCGCGACGTGGGCCGCGGCAACTACGTGGTGGCGTTGACGGCGGACCACGGCGTCTCCCCGGTGCCGGAGCGCGTGGCGGCGAAGGGCTTCGATGCCGGACGCATCAACACGAACACGCTCGGCCTCGCCATCGATGGCGCGCTCGCGAAGGAACTCGGTCCTGGCACGTACCGCACGCGCGTCGTGTACGGCGATATCTACTTCAACGAGGGCGTCTACGAAAAGCTGCGGCAGTCGCCCACGGCGATGGACGCGGTGATCAAGGTCATTCGTGACACGCAGGGGGTCCAGCGCGTCTATCGGCGCGAGCAACTGTTGACCCAGGCCGACGCCGACCCGCTGGCGAGGGCCGCGGCGCTCGGCTACTACCCGGGCCGCAGCGGCGAGCTGATCATGCTGCCGCGCGCGTATTGGATCACGTCGACGAGCACGACCACGCACGGCACCGGCCATCGCTACGACACGCACGTGCCCGTGGTCCTGTTCGGGTTCGGCGTCAAGCCCGGCGAGTACCTCCAGCCGGCGGCGCCGATCGATCTCGGCGCCGACGCTTGCGATGCTCATGGGAGTGACGCTCCCCGACGCGCGCGGGCGCGTGCTGATCGAGGCGCTGGAGAAGCCGTAAGCCGTGGTCCGGCTAGAGCCGGACACCACCGACGGTCCGGCGGACGCCACAGGCGGATGTGGTGTCCGCCTTCAGGCGGACCTCGTCCGCAGCATCGCATCCACTTCTTCCACCGTGGGCACGCCGTTGATCGCGCCCACGCGCGTGCAACTCACCGCCGCGGCCGCATTCGCAAACCGCAGCATCTCCCTCGGTGAATCGCCGCGGAGTCGCGCGTGGATGAAGGCGCCGCGAAACACGTCGCCCGACCCCGTCGTGTCCACCGCGTCCACGGCGAAGGCCGGCTCCTCGAAGAGTTCGTCACCTTCGAGCAGCATCGCGCCCCGCGGCCCGAGCGTCACGCACAGGGGACCGTCATGCCGCTGCCGCAGCTGGCGCAGCGCCTTCCCGAAGTCCGCCTCGCCCGTCAGCGCCCGTGGCACGTGCTCCGCGAACATCGGGATGCTCACCGCCGCCACGAGGGCGTGCGTGCGATCCGTGATGCGGTCGATATCGCTCGTCACCGGCACGCCCGCCTCGCGCGCGATCGCGGCCACGCGAATCGCCGCCTCCTGGTCCACGTCGTCCACGTGCACGAGTCGCGCGGACGTCAGGAGGGCCGTGGGCGGCTCGTGCGGTCCCGAGCGCCAGGCGCTCGTCGCGGTCCCAGAGCACGATGCGTTCGCCGGAGTGTTCGGCCAGGAGGATCACGGCGAACGGATTGTCGGTATCGCGGAGGATGGCGTGGCTGAAGTCGACGCCGCGGCGCGTCAGCTCGGCGCGCATCACGTCCGCGTTGTCATCGCGGCCCATCGCGCCGGCGTAAGCGGCCTTGAGGCCGAAGGCGGCGCAGGTGCACAGGGCCGTGGCCACCTGTCCGCCGCACGAGCGGGTGTGGCTCGCGATGCGCAGCTTCGCGTTGGGGCCGGCCGGCTCGGGGTAGGCGGGAAGGCGGTAGACATAGTCGATGGCATTCGCCCCGACGCCGATCACGTCCCACGACATCCGGCCAGTATACGAAAATAGATCGGGTCTATTTTCTTCGGACTCGCTCCCCGAAAAATAGACCCGATCTATTTTCCTGCCTGCTACGATGCCCCATGGGTGTCCCCGCACCGCGCGCGCCATGGCTGCGCGCGGCCAGCCTCATCGTGGCGCTTGGTGTCGCGGCCGGCTCCGGCATCGCGGGCCAGCAGCCCCCCGCTCCGCCTCCGCAGGAACCGCAGCAACCGCCCATCTTCCGCGCCAAGGTCGACCTGGTCCGCGTGGACGTGTCGGTGACGGGACGCGGCGACGCGCCGGTGACCGATCTCACCGTGGCCGACTTCGACGTGGAAGAAGACGGCGTGCCGCAGAAGGTCGAGAACGCCCAGTTCATCCGCGTCACCGGCGAGCGCACCTCCGACCTGAACGAGCCGCTCGAGATCCGCGGGCCCGACCACGCCAGGCTCGAGGCCGCGCGCGACGACGTGCGGCTCTTCGCGATCTTCCTGGACGATTACCACATCGACAAGCGGGCGGAGATCACCCTGCCGCTCCGCGAGGCGCTCGTGAAGTTCGTCGAGCAGCTCGGCCCCAACGACCTCACCGTCCTGATGGAGCCGCTGACGACGCTCGACGGCCTGAAGTACACGAGATCGAAGCCCGACATGATCGCGCGCATCCGTTCGTTCGAAGGACGGCGTGGCGAGGTCTACCCTGTGAAGAGCGCGGCCGAGGAGGCGCAACTCACCCAGCGCAACTGGATGGAACTGCGGGGCGGCGTGACGCTTGGCGCCCTCACGGCGCTGGCGACGCAAATGGGCGGCCTGCGCGAGGGCCGTAAATCGATCCTGTTCGTGAGCCAGGGCCCTCCACTCGGCGGCCCCAACAGCCCGAATGACGAGCGCCTCAAGGAGGCGCTGCAGGCGGCCAACCGCGGCAACGTCACCATCAACGTCCTCGACCCGCGCCCGCTTGGCTCCGTGGCCTTCGGCGGCGACGACGTGTTGCGACGCATCGCGGCGGAGACCGGCGGCCGGACCATCGTGAACACGAACGACCCCTCGGACAGCCTCAGGAAGGTGATCGAGGACGCCAGCGCGTATTACCTGGTGGGCTACACCCCCACGCGGACGACCAACGACGGCAAGTTCCACCGCATCAGCGTGAAAGTCCGGCGCCGGGGCGTGGACGTGACGGCGCGGCGTGGCTATTGGTCGGCGAGCGAGAAGGAGCTGACCGCGGCCGCCGAGGCCGCGGCGGCGCCCGTGAACAACGCGCTCATCGGCGCGCTGTCGGCGATGTCGGAATCGGCCGGTGCGGCGCGCGCGGCCTCGGTGTGGATCGGCATGTCGCGGGCGGCGGCGGGACAGACGCGGATGACCGTCACCTGGGAATCCAATGGCGCCTACCTCCGGCCGGGTGACGCCAGGCCCGCGCGCCTCGAGGTGCAGCCGCTCAAGGCGGACGGCACGCCCACCGACGAAGCCTGGGTGATTGGCGGCGCCCCTGGCGAGCTGCCCATCATGGCGCAGATCGCGATCGCGCCCGGCCGGCAGCGCATCCGGTTCACCTCGCAGGCCTCCACCGGCGACACCATCGATCGCTGGGTCCAGACGGTCACTGTGCCCGCATTTGGTGAGGCCACGCTGGCGCTGGCCACGCCGAGGTTTCTCCGGGCGCGATCCGTGCTCGAGCAGCGCGCCATCGAGGCCAACCCCTCGCCCGCGCCCACCGCCGCGAACCGTTTCCGCCCGAGTGAACGTGTCTTCGTCGATGTCGAGTGCTACGCGATTGGGGAGACGACGCCTGACATCAAGGTGGAGCTGCTCAACGGCAAGGGCGACCGGCTGCGCGTCCTCGACGCGCCGCCGCTCGTCGACGGACGCCTCCGCATGACGTTGCCGGTGGCCGCCCTTGCGCCGAGCGTCTACGTCCTGCGCGTGCAGGCGTCGATGGGGGAGCAGACGGCCCAGCAGCTCGCCGCCTTCCGCGTGGCGCCGTGAGCGAAAAATAGATCGGGTCTATTTTGCGAGGGGCGTGCGTACCCGAAAAATAGACCCGATCTTTTTTTCGCGAACCCCCTATCATTGGCGCCATGTCCCGCCGCCTCACCGTCCTCGCCGCGCTCGTGTCAGCCGGCGTCACCCTCGTCTTCGTCATGCCCGGCGCCGCGCAGCGCGCCAAGCCGCCCGGTGCGGAGTACGTCGGGGCGGCGTTCACCTTCACCAGGATCCAGGACGGCGTGTACCACGCCGTCGGCACGAGCGCCATGTCGGTGGGCTGCAACGCGTCCGTCATCGTCAACCAGGATGACGTGCTGATCGTGGACTCGCACGCGAGCCCCGCGGCCGCGTGGGCGATGATGGAGGAGCTCAAGGCCATCACCCCGAAGCCCGTCCGCTTCGTCGTCAACACGCACTTCCATTGGGACCACGCACACGGGAACCAGATCTACGGGCCCGGCGTGGAAATCATCGGTCACGAGTTCACGCGCCAGATGCTCGCCGCCGGCGAATCGAAGAAGGGCCGCTCGTACCCCATGTACATCGGCGGCATCCCCGCGACGATCGAGACGATCAAGCGGCGCATCTCCGACTCGCCCGATGAGATCGAGCGCGCCACGCTCAGCGCGCAACTCGCGGTGCAGGAGAACTACCTGGCCGCCACCAACGCCGTGCAGGTGACCCCACCCACGTTGACGCTGTCGCAGTCGATGACGCTCTACCGCGGCGGCCGCGAAATCCGGCTGCTCTTCCTCGGCCGCGGCCACACCGGCGGCGACATCGTCGTCTTCCTGCCGAAGGAGCGCGTGCTCGTGTCCGGCGACCTGCTCACGGCCGGGCCCGCGTATCTCGGCGACGGCTACGTGCCCGACTGGATCCAGACGCTCGATCGCGTGAAGGCCCTCGATTTCGACTGGGTGCTGCCGGGGCACGGCGCGGCCTTCCAGGGTAAGGCCAAGGTCGATCAGTTCCAGTCGTACCTCCGGGACTTCTGGTCGCAGGCCGAGAAGCTCCACGCGGCCGGCGTGAAACCCGCGGACGCCGCGAAGCGAATCGACCTGCGATCCCATGCGCCGGACTTTCCCACGATCACCGCGGCCGGCGTGCTCGACCACGGTGTCTATCGCGCCTACGAGCTGATGGACGGCACGGTGAAGTAGCCGGTTCCCGACTCCCGACTCCCGACGATGTCCCCCCAGATCGGCTTCGCGCTCGCCTACGCCACCTCCGCGGCCATCAGCGTGGCGGCGGCGCTCGCGATCTTCCGCCGGCGGGAAGTGCGCGGCGGGCGCCCGCTCGGCCTGCTCTTGATCTTCGCGGCGCTCTGGGCTGCGTGCGACGCCATCGAGCTGCAACTGACCACCGTCGAAGGCAAGCGGCTCATCTCGCAGGTCCAGTACTTCGGCGTGATTTCGTGTTCGCCCTTCTTCCTGCACGCGGCCATCGAGCTCGCGCGCCTGGAGGAGTGGCTCACGCCCTCCGTCCTGACGGCCATCTGGGGCGTGCCCCTCGTGTCGCTCGTGATGGCGTGGACGAGCCGCTGGCACCAGTGGCTGTGGACCGGCATCGAACTGCCCGCCGCGGGCGCGACGTTCGCGATCTACCATTACGGGCCGTGGTTCTGGGTCCTGACCGCGCAGCACTACGCCCTGACCCTCGCCGGCACGCTCGTGCTGCTCTCGGCGCGGCGCAAGGTGACGCGCGCGTTCCGCGCCCCGATGCTGGGCGTCGTGGTGGCGATCGCCATCTCCTGGGTGGGCAACGCCCTCTACGTGTTCAAGCTCGGGCCCTGGCCCGGCCTCAACTACCTGACGATGTCGCTCGGGCTGAGCGGGGCGGTGCTCGCGTGGGTGGTGGTGCGCGAGGGGCTGCTCGACCTGTTGCCGCGCGCGCGCGAGGCGCTGCTCGAGACGATTGCGGCCGGCGTCGTCATCCTCGATCGCACCGGTCGCATCATCTTCGTCAACCCGGCGGCGGAGGATCACCTGGGCCTCGAGCCTCACGCGAAGGCGCTGCCGGCGACGGTTCGCCTTCCCGAGCGCAGCCAGTCGTCCGCCACGTGGCTCGGCGAGGTCGAAATCGTCCGTCCGAGCGTCAACCGGTGGATCGACGTGCGGGTGGACCCGGTGGCCGACCGGTGGGGCGACGTGGCCGGACGCCTGATCGTGACGCGCGACATCACCGTGCGCAAGGTGCTCGAGCAGGAACGCGAGCGGCTGATTGCCGAGTTGAAGGCGGCCCTGAGCAAGGTCCACACGCTCGAGGACCTGCTGCCCATCTGTGCGAGCTGCAAGAAGGTGCGCGACGACCAGGGCTACTGGAGCCAGATCGACGAGTACCTCCGCGTGAAGTCCGCCGTGGAGTTCACGCATGGGATCTGCCCGGACTGTTATACGCGGCTGTACGGCCACCTGCCGGAGTATCCGGCCAGGGACGGCGAGGAGTAGGCACATGGTGTGGAGTCGCGCGCGTGTCGTGGTTGGCCTGATCCTGCTGGTCGCGGTCGCGGCGCCGCGCGCGCAGGCGCCGCCGCATTCCACCGCCACCGGAGAGTGGCCCACCTACGGCGGCGACCTGGCGTCCACCAAGTACTCGCCGCTCGATCAGATCACCGCGGCGAACTTCAGCGCCTTGAAGATCGCCTGGCGGACGAAATCGCCGGACGGCTTCCTCAGCCTGACCTTGCCCGGCGGCGCCGAATGGTCCGCCGACTCGAAGTCGATCTTCGACGAGTTGAACCGCATCGATCCCAGGCGGTGGCGCGACGGCCAACCGCCGTTCATCGCCAACTTCAAGGCCACGCCGCTGATGGTGGGCAACACCCTCTACGTGAACACCGCCGCGTCGGTGGGCGCGGCCTTCGACGCGCGCACGGGCGCGCTCAAATGGGTCTACAACCCGAAGAGCTACGAGGCCGGCACGACGACGCTGACGTTGCGGTGGAACCAGCGCGGTGTGGCGTACTGGACCGACGGCAAGGAGGAGCGGATCTACTGGGGCACCGGCGACGGCTACCTGGTCGCCGTGGATGGGAAGACCGGCAAGCCGATCGCGAACTTCGGCGACCACGGGCGCGTGGACCTGATGGAGGGATTGCCGCGCGCCAAGCGTGGCGAACGCGACTACCTGAACGCGCTGACCTACTCGGTGCAGTCCCCACCGATCGTCGTCCGGGACGTCGTGATCACCCCTGCGGCGATCTCGTCGCTCATCAAGACCAAGGAGCAGATCCCCGGCTGGATCCGCGGTTTCGACGCCCGCACGGGCGCGGTGAAGTGGACGTTCCAGACGGTGCCCGCCAAGGGCGACTTTGGCAGCGAGACGTGGACCGACGGTTCCAACGAGTACGCGGGCAAGGTCACCGTGTGGACGTTGATGAGCGCGGACGAGGAACTCGGCTACGTGTACCTGCCGACCAACACCACCGCGCCGGATTTCTACGGCGCGCATCGCCTCGGCAACAACCTCTTCGCCGAAAGCGTGGTCGCGCTCGACGTGGCGACGGGGAAGCGCGTGTGGCACTTCCAGACGGTGCATCACGGCTTGTGGGACTACGATAACCCCGCCGCGCCGAACCTGCTCGACATCACGGTGAACGGCACGCGCATCAAGGCGCTCGCGCAGGTCACCAAGCAGGGCTACGTCTACACGTTCGATCGCGTCACGGGAAAGCCCGTGTGGCCGATTGTCGAGAGGCCGGCGCCGCCCTCGGACGTCCCCGGCGAGAAGGCGTCGCCCACCCAGCCAGTGCCGAGCAGGCCCGCGGCGTTCGAATACCAGGGCGTGTCTGTGGACGACCTCGCGGATTTCTCACCGGAGATTCGCGCGATGGCGACGAAGGCGATCGAAGGCTTCAAGTACGGTCCGCTCTATACGCCGCCATCGGTGCAGGGAACGATCAACCGGCCGGGGACGACCGGTGGCGCGAACTGGTCGGGTGCCGCGGTGGATCCCACGACGGGGTTTCTCTACGTGCCGTCGAGGAACGCCTATGCGGTGACGAAGCTCAGCCCGCCCGATCCCAAGTTGGGCAGCAACCTCCTCTACATGCAGGACACCCCGCGCAACCCGCAGATGCCCGAGGGGCTGCCGCTCTTCAAGCCGCCGTATTCGCGCCTGACGGCGATCAACATGAACACCGGCGACCACGCGTGGATGATTCCCACGGGCAACGGCGATCGCATCCGGAACAACCCGAGGCTGAAGCCGCTGAACCTGCCGCCGGTGGGCGGCGACATCACGCTGAGCGGTCCGCTGCTGACGAAGACGGTGCTCGTGTACGCGCTCACCACGGGCGGGACGACAGGCGGCCCCCGGCTGGTGGCCTACGACAAGGCGACGGGCAAGGAACTGGGGTCCACGGATCTGCCGGGTCCGGCGATCGGCACGCCGATGACGTACCTCGTCCGGCGGCAAGCAGTACATCGCGCTGACGGTGCAGGGCCGCACGCCGCAGGATGTGCCGGAGTTGATCGCGCTGGCGTTGCCGTAGGAGGCTTGCCCATCGCGCAGCCCCGACGTACGACGCCGCCATTCAACAGGACATCACCGAAGCCTCGGGAATCGATGTGTCCGGCACCCATCTTCTTCGTCGGTAAGACCACCACCCAGGGCTTCGACGGCACGCGCATCGTCGGCGCGCAGCCCTATGCCGTGTTCCAGGCGAAGATCGACGAGCTCTTGAAGTAGGAGTCGGCAGCCGGACGTGGTCCGCAAAATGGGCGGCCCCGGCCGCGTGCTGTGGCGCCGACTTCCCCTTGCTGACTCGTCGCTGGCATCGAATCGATACCCTGCCGACGAACTGATCGCGGCGTCCTCAGGACCTTGGGCTGACGGTGCATCGGCCAGCCGCCTGGCGTCGAGGCGATCCACTCATCTCCCCGGCCCATCTCGCGACTGGGATCGCAGTCAACACGACTGTCAGGATCAGGAAGCGATGGCCGAAGCTGCTCTGGTCCCAGAGCCGGTACTTCGCAAAGGACAGGAGCTGGGCTGCGCATAGGCCGGCGACGAGCAACGCTTCAGCGCGGGAGCTGGCAAAGAGCGCGCGCAGGCCAAACGGCGCCAGCACAATGATCGGCGCTGACACCAGCAGGCCACGG
This sequence comes from uncultured Acidobacteriota bacterium, assembly GCA_963839865.1. GTDB lineage: Bacteria > Acidobacteriota > Vicinamibacteria > Vicinamibacterales > UBA2999 > 12-FULL-67-14b. The sequence goes on along the minus strand of CAWIWS010000021.1, from coordinate 731,141 downwards.
TCGCCGTCGAAGATCTGGCGCAGCAGACCCGTCAGCAGCGGCTGGTCGTAAAGGGTCCGATGCGAGGGTTCGATCACGGCCTGACCGTTGACGATGGCTGCAATCACGTGATCGTACGGAGTGATGAGCGGCGACCCGAACATCCACTGGCACCACCCGGCCCAGCCGATCAGGGGCACCGCCGCCGCGACCGCAAAGCGGACGGCTTCGCGCTTCGGCGATGTCGCCGCGACGTAGATAGCGACGACCGGCAACAGGAACACGTTGGGCAGTTTCGCCCACACCGACAATCCAACCAGAGCGCCGGATGCCACTGGACGACGCTCGACGGCCGCCAAGTACCCGCAGAGGAAGACCAGCGCTGCCAGCACATCGGGGGAGTAGTTGTAGGCGGCACGGGCCAACATCGTGCCCAGGCAATAGACGATTGTCACAAAAGCCGCCGTCATGTCGGTGCAGTGCCGCGCCGCGCATCGCCACATGACCAACCCGAGGATGACCAACTGGACCAGGTTGAAGAGCAGGAGCCCCACGTCTCCTGCCATGGCGAAGAACGGCAGCGACACCACGGGCAGTGCGATGCTGTGCTTGGGATACCACTCGCCGCGCGAACCCAGCGCCGTGTTCGCATCGGGCCGATAGCCCAGTTGTGCAAACTGGTTCCTGAGGTCGAGGTCCTGATCGTAGAGCAACGACATCGCCGTCGCTCGGTAGAAGCGGCCGTCACCGATCAGGAACGTTGGCTGCGCGGAGCGCGACCGAAGGCCGGCCTGGAATCTCGGTATCACGTCGGACACGAATGCGAGCGGCAGCACGAGCAAGATCAGCACCGCCGCGGCCGGGAGCGACAATGAACCCTTCGGAATGGTGGCGGGGTGAGCGGAGCCTTGCTGTGTCATGGGTTGACGACGATCAGTCGCCAGTGTCGACCGAGGCGTGGCATTGTGACGGATGCGTGGCGAACCGCCAGAAACGCACCAGCGTCCAGAGCGCGCGGAGGGCATCGACCGCGCGAATCTTCTTGCCCTCGCCGACCGTCCGCGGCGCGTAGTAGATCGGCACTTCCCACACCGCGTAGCCCATGCGACGTACCTTGGCGGTGATCTCGCTGCAAACCTCAAAACCCTGGGTCTGCAGCTTGAGCGCCCGGGCGATGCCTCCGTCCATCACCTTGTAGCCCGCGCATTGGTCGGTGACGCGCGCGTCGTACAACAGATTGGTGACGGCGGTGACGAGCCAGTTGCCAACCACATACTTTCCGTGACCCCTGAGGCCCGTGCGCAAGTGCCGGTTGATCCACCGCGATCCGTAGACGACTTGCGCCACGCCATCGACAATTGGGCGAACGAGCGAGGCATAGTCGGCAGGGTCGTACTCGAGATCCGCGTCCTGGATAATGACGATGTCGCCAGTGGCGGCGGCAAACCCCGACTGGAGCGCCGCGCCCTTGCCGCGATTGCGCGCGTGCTGGATGAGGATCACCGGCAGGCTGGCGGCAATCTCCCGGGCAATCTCCGCCGACCCGTCGGTTGAGCCGTCATCAACGATAATCACTTGCTTGCGTAGAGCCAAAGGCGCATCGAGCACGCGGCGCACGAGGGCGCGAAGCGTATTGGCCTCGTTGAAGCACGGGATGACGATCGAGACGGAGGCGTATGGACGGGCCACGGGCGAAGCCTAGCACGGCCGACTGGCTCGTCGTGTGGGCGCTGACGCTGGCCTTTGCCTTAATGGTGGGGGTGCGTCCTGGCGGCGGCCTGTTTTCACCCGATGTCCGGTATCGCCTCCAGACCGACGCGATATTTCGCGGCACCTTTGCGCTGCAGCCGGTTCCCCAGGGCCAGCGCGCCGACTGGGCGTGGGGCAACGGCAGCCAGCAAGTGTGGGGCATCGGCGTGCCCCTGCTGCGGATGCCCGGCGAATTGATCGCCCGAGTGTTGGGCCGGCCCGGGTTTCCCGATCGCCTGACGCTCGTCGCGCTCTTCGCCCTGGTGATGTTCGTGTCGATCCGCTCGATCGCGGGCACCGCCCCGCGGGACGCCCTCGTTCGGGCGCTGGTGGCGGCGACGATCGGCCTGATGCCGGCATTTGTCGCGCTCAGCCGCACGCGTCTCTTCGTCTATGAAGAGGCCGTCATCTATGGCTATTTGTGGGCCGCGTTGCAGCTGGTCCTGATCGTCGGTGTCGCCCGCGGCGCACCACGACCGTGGTGGTTCGCCGCAGCGGCGGCGGCCGGAACCGGCGCGCTGATTCGACCGACATTGTTTCTCGATGGGGTCGTGACGATCGCCGTGATGGTGGGCCTGGGCCTGTTGCGCCGCGTGAGCAGGTCGACGACCGCGGTCGCGGTCGCGACATTTGTCGGCGGTGTCGGCGTGACGCTGTGGACCAACACCCTTCGCTTCGGCTATCCACTGGAGTTTGGTCAGCGCGTCAACGTGTCGCGGTGGATTCCGGATCAGTTCGCCAAGAACTTCGACTATCCCTACGCGCACGAACCTCTCAGCAGCGCCTCGCGAGAGCTGGCGTCGGCGTTGCTCGGCATGGGCATCAGATTCAACGGCCTGGACTTCTACGGAAATGGGCCGGCCATGCACGCGTGGTTCTCCTCAACCATCCGCTTTCGCGAATTCTATGCCGCGAGCGGCGCGACGTGGATCGTCGTGGCGATCGCAGCGGGCGGGTGGACGTGGCTGGCGGCCCGCGCCGTGCGCGATCGCGTGCGCGCTCTCGACGAGCCCGCGAACATCGTCCTGCTCTGGTCGCTGCTGACGTTTACGGCGATGGCGATCTTCTACCTGCGCATGCCGACGATGACCTCGCGATACAGCGTTGACTTCAGCGCGGCCCTGGCGGCGGGGGCGATCGGGGCCGTGATGAGCATCGGGTCGCGCTGGCCGGCGCGGCTGGTTCCGTCGGCCGCCGTCCTTGGCGTCGTGCTGATCTACGGCGTAGCGTCAGTGGCGGTGAGCCCGACGCATGCGGCGCAACCACTGGTGACCTGGGCCGACGTGACGAGGACGTTGCCCGCTCCGGTCGTCTCAGGTCCGGCGCTGCCTTCGGCGTATGCGTGTCGCGACCGCATCGACCAGCTCGGCGTGCCCTTCAATGGCGTGGGCTGGGCATGGAATTCGGACTGCAGCCTGGCGGCCGGCTCGACGTTGTTCTTCTCGATGCCGCCGGATGCGCAATGCCTCGAGCTGGACCTAACGAACGCCGGCGAAGGGGACGCGGCGTCGATTGAGATTGCGCTCGGGTCCGTGCGCCTCGACCGGATCGCCCCGAACGTGTACTGTGCGCCTGGCGGCTATCGACGGAACCCCACGGCGATCGAAATCGCGTCTTTCAAGTGGATTCTCGGCCGCCGGGTTGTCGCCCAACCGGCGTCCAGGCTTCAATTTGCGGACAGTAAGGGCTGTACCGCGCCGCTAATTGCACCTGCTTGGAAGATGGAATTCGCGTATCATTCCGCGATTATGGTTGCCCCATCAAGTGTCCTTCGAACTGCCTGGCAAACCGCGGCCGGTATTGCCCTGGTCTTTGTCCTCAATGCCTGGTTCGCGACATCGACGGCGACGTCCATGGCGGTGGTCTCCGCCGCCGGGCAGCAGGCCGTCAACGAATGCGCTGTCAACAACGGCGGCTGTTCAGTCGGCATGCTCTGCACTGACACACCGACTAGTTTCACTTGCACCTCGACGTGCGGCGACGGGATCCGTGCCGGCAGCGAGCAATGCGACCAAGGCAACGTGACCAACGGCGATGGGTGCAGCTCGACGTGCCAGATCGAGGCCGGGTTCACATGCGCGGGTAGTCCGAGCGTGTGCACCTCGACGTGCGGCGACGGGATCCGTGCCGGCAGCGAGCAATGCGACCAGGGCAACGTGACCAACGGCGACGGGTGCAGCTCGGTGTGCACGGTCGAGCCCGGATTCCAATGCGTGGGTAGTCCGAGCGTGTGCATCGACATCAACGAGTGCATGACCAACAACGGCGGCTGCAGCAGTAATCCTCCGGTGACGTGTCCAACACCCCGGGACGCGCGCAGTGCGGCGCCTGCCCATCCGGTTACACAGGTAACGGCATCACCTGCACCGACGTCAACGAGTGCCAGACCAACAACGGTGGCTGCGGCACAGGCTCATGCGCTAATACGCTGGGCGGCTATTCCTGCACGGCGCCGACCAATGACGCACTGACGCCATCGGGTGTACTGCGTAATGCCCGATCCTTCCTCGCCCACCCGCTCGGTCGCACTCTTCGTGTACAAGAGCACGCTGCAAGGGATCAACAATCAGCCGTACTTCTACGACTACGACTCGAACAACAACGCGCTGCGCATCAACGACATCGACCAGGGACCGCTGTTGGGCGTGCCGTCGGTACTTCTCGCCCGGTTATCACGTGAACGTGTTCTCGGTGCCGTATCTACCCACCGATCAAGTGATTTGGCTGGTGCTCGATCCGCAGAGCGGGAATCTGCATCAGGCGGGGCCCACACCATCGACGCCCCAGTGCATCGTGCCGCCCGAGGGCCAACCGGGTACGCCGGAGCAGACAATGTGCCCCAGGCCTACCGGACCGACCGGTGCCGCCGGCGCTGATGGATTGCCGGGCGCGACGGGCGCAACGGGTGAGAGGGGTGCGCCCGGTGCGACAGGCGCGACGGGTGCGACGGGGCCGCAGGGAATCCAAGGCATCACCGGTGCGCAAGGCCCGGCGGGTCCAGCCGGTCCCGGTCTCGCCTTCGTCACGCTGACGATCGATGATGACGGACCGCTCACCCTGCCGACGGGCGCCCCGAGCGTCATGTATCTCGCGCGGATGATCAGGGCCGTGGACGTCAGCGTCTCGAGCTCACGCTGCCGCCGGCGAGCGCGTCACAAAACCGGTTCATCACGGTTCGCCGGGTGGATGCACGCGCGCATTGTCATCGTCAGACCGCCGGCGAAGCGCTGGAGGCGGCGCGGAGATGCGCGAATCGCGAAGTGCCAACTCGAATGCTGTCCGCCTCGAGTCGAGATACGACTACGTCACCTTCGTGACCGACGGTCTCGAAGTGTACGTGTTCGCGCAGGCAAGTAGCCCCGCGCGGCTTGTGTAGTCTAGTGAACGGGCGCATTGGCCAGGTGGCCAATATGCGCCCGTTCTGCTACGACGATGTCGATCGCCTGGTCGCGGAAGACCACGGCCCACTCGCTTGCCGGAAACCGGCTGGTCCCCGACAGCTCATTGTCACGCGGCCTCGACAACACCGCCCAGTCAACGCCCGACACCATCGACGCCCACTCGACGGCGATCGCCACGTCTTCGAGCATGCGTTGGAAGTGCTCGCGCGGATACGCCTGCAGGCGGCTGTCCTGGAACACGCGTGCGGAAGGGTAGAGCGACCATTCGACGAACCCGCCGATGTTGTTGCTCGCATACACGGGGCCGGCAAGACCGTGATCGCGCGCGTATTGCATCGCGGGTTCTGAGAAGAAAATCCGGCGGCGTCAGCGCCGCCGCACTGGCATCGATGTTCGACACCAGCGCCAGCACCGGCAGGCGCGACAGAAAGACGCTCGCCGCCAGCGCCGTGACCACGGCGGCTCGCCGATCGACTCCACGCGCGAACAGCGCCTCGATGCCGCGTGCCGTGATCGCGGACGTGGCGATCACGGCCATCGGCGTAAACCGGAGGTAACGAAGCCGAGAATCCCTGAAGATGACGAGCGTCGCCAGTTCCCACGTCGCCATCTTCCGCCAGCGAAGCGCGGTGACGCTCCGGCCAGCAGGCGCAGGCGAAGAAGCCGCGATAGTTCGGCAGGTACGCGCGCGTGGAGCTCCTCGATGTTACGAGCGACGGGACCGCGGCGTTTTCGTAGAGGTACTGCAAAATCCCCGACACCGTAAGGATTGATCAACGCGGCCGACGCCGCGAGCGCGACGATCCCGGTCGCCCGGCCGCCTCGGCCCGCCGAAGCGCCGACGGGCGCAGCCACTCGCATCCAGCAAGAATGGCGATCGCCGCCACGCCAAACACGCTCTCGACATGCACGTTGCTCCACACCCCAATCAGCGGGATCGCCCACAGCAGCGGACGCGCGGACTTCTGTGATCGCGACCGCTCGATCAGCCACACGCACAGCGCGAGCGCGGCGAACGAGAACACGTGCGGCCGTGGATCGCGCGCGGCTCCATCGCGAGCCAGACCAACGCCGAGACGACGATCGAGGCGGCGGCTGACGATTCAACCAGTGCGGCGCCGGTGCACAAGACCAACGCCAGCGCGATCAGCCCGGCCTGCGCGGCCTGAACGGCCGGCGCGCCGCCGGCCCTCCAGAGACCGTAGATGCCGAGTCGAACAGCCAGCCGGTGTAGGGCTGTGGATAGTCCGGCGACACGTAACTGAATAGGTCAGTACGGACCAGTCGTCCTGCTGCGACCTCCCTGCCTTGTGCGAGGTGCCAGAACAAGTCCGCTTCGTAGGTGCTGCGAAAGCTGATGACCGACGCGGCCACGAGCGCCGCCGCCGTAGCAATCAACAGGGTGCGTCGCACGAGGCGGATTCTAGCGGAAGTGGGCATGGGAGCGTGGCGAGTTGTCTACACGCCAGCATGAAGACGATAGGCCAGATGAACGGCGTCTCGCGTCAACAGAAGGCCCGTTCCCAGCCCCAGCCCGAAGGGCCGCCACTTCGCGGCTCGGAGGTGGCGCTCGCTCCGCACGCCCCACGAGGCCGAGATGCGGCCGAGCCCGACGGGCGCCACCGCCTTGCCAGCGCCCGCCCTCTCTAGCGCCCGCCCTTCTTCTTCGCGAAGTACGCGGCGCGGAGCGCATCCACGCAACGCTGGTCCACGAGGCCCGGCGCGTTGCCCTGGTAGTCGAGGCCCTTGTCGGCGCGGAACTTGTCTACCGCGGCGATGGTGTCGGCGTCGAACGCGGCGTAGTCGCGGTTGTAGTCCGCGATGGCCTTGCGCGACTCCTGCGCCTTCGCGGCGTCGAAGGCCGGCGCCTCCGGGAAGGCCTTGAGGTCCGCGCGCCAGTAGCCGAGCAGGTGCAGCATCCGCTTCAGCTCGAGCACGTCCGCGCCCTCGACCTTCGAGAAGCTGCGGTAGCCGAGGCGCCGCGCAGTGGCGTAGTAGATCCGCTTCATCTCGGCGACGGGCTCCGCGTGCTCGCCGACGTCGATGGCCACGGTGAGGTGATCGTTGCCGCGCCCGGGATCGTTGGGATCGGCCACGCGGATGGCGGCGGACTGGAAGTTGCCCCAGCGCTTGTCGCCGCCCTTGGCCTGCCCGGCCTCGATGGCGAGGATCATCCGCTCGGCGAGCGGCATGCCCGTGCCCTCGGTGGCCTCGAAGCTGGCGGCCACGGCCTCGATCACTTCGGGGCCCACCATGATGTTGGCCTGCACGGTGTAGTTCTTGCCCTGCTTGCTGCCGGCCCACGCGTTGTTGTTCTTGCCGGTGTGGGCGGCCGAGCGGCCCTGCATGTCGATCATGCCCAGCTGCCGCGATTCGCGCCCCTCATCGTCTTTCAGCAACTGCGCGATCGCGTCCCTCGGTTCGACGCCCTTGGCCATCAGGTCGAGGCCCCGCACGCCGAACTCGACCATCGTCGAGGCCTGCGTGCAGACGGCGCCGACGCCGGCGCGCGCCCACGGCACCGCGCGGCCGACGAACGGCACGCGCGTGGTCACCGCGGCGCCCGACTGGCCGGTGGCGGGGTCGATCGCGCAGAGGGAGAAGGTGGAGTACTGCGGGTAGCCGTGCTCGTCCAGGGTCACGCCGTCCGGCGCGCGCAGCGTGATGTGCGGCGCCGTCGCCTGCTGGGCGCCGGCGAGCGCGGGAACGGCTGAGGATGAAGCAAAGCGAGACAGCGCGGAGCAACACACGGGACATGGAGCCTCCAGGGAAGAACAGATTCTAGCCACGAAGATCACGAAGGGCACGAAGCATTTTGAGCCCGGTGCCGATGGTGCCCTGGGCCGATTAGGACCTGGAACTATCCGTCGGACATGGTGTCTCATCGTTCAGGCACTGATGGCGTCCCTGCGCTTCCCCGCGGTTGTGGGCATCGCATTGAGCGTGGCCTGCGCGTCGAGAGGACCCTCTCCGCACGTGGCCGCCGAGTTGGGAGGGGCCGAGGCGCTGCTCCGCGAGGGGTGCTACGCCTGCCTGCGAGAGGCCCAGGCCGTCTTCGATCGGGAGGCGGCGGGCCCGCGACCGCCCGCGGCAGCGCTGCAAGGCGCGTTCGACGCGGCGCTTCTCATCGGTCTTCGCGAGAAGGAACTCGGCATGCCATGGGACGCGTCGATGGCCCGAGCCCGGGCAGTGGCCGCTCGAATGCCGGCCATTGGATCGCCGCCGACGGCCGCACTGCTCAAGGCGGCGGATTTGTTCATTGGCGAGACCTCCGGGCTCGGACCCGACCAGCGGGCGCATTTCACCGGTCGCGAGCGCCCTGTGCTGTTGCCCGACGATCCCGTTCGCCGTGCCCTCGACTCGACGATCGCAACCAGCATCGTGGCCGCGTACTTGTCACTCGCCATCGACTGCGAGCAGCCGCGGCTGCGCGATACGGCCAGGCCGGACGAGACGCTCGCAATGCACCGGGCGCCGTTGATACAGTTTCGCGCGGGCATCTGCGGCCAGGGGAGTGCCGCCATCGGGTCGCAGGTCGCGCCTCTTCGGGCGTCCAACCCGCGGTGGGTGGACACCCTGCCCTTCGAGGCCAGGGCCGCGATGGTGGGGTCGCGCGAGCGCGGTATCGATCTCTACAAGGCGGCCGAGTTGCTCTCGGCGGCACACGAGGCGTTTCCCACGTCCGTTGCCATCACGATGACCTGGGCGCAGAACAACCTGTCGCTGGCGGAGTTCGACCGTGCGCTCGAGGGCTTCGGCGAGGTCCTCGCGATGGCGCCGACACATCGGGACGCGATGCTTGGCCGCCTGACGAGCCTCAGCTACGCCCTCCGCCACGAGGACGCGGTGGCGACCGCCACGCGGATGATCGAACTCGGGACGTGGCACCAGGGCGACGCGTACTACTGGCGCGCCTGGAATCGCTACAACCTGAAGACGTACGATCCGGCCTGGACGGACGTCGAGATGGCGACGACGCTGCTGTCCAACACCAGCGTCTACACGCTCGCCGGCCTCATCGCCTACAGCCGGCGCGCACTGCCCACGGCGCTCGAGCGCTTCGACCGCGCGTTTCAGATCGACTCGACGAATTGCGACGCCGTGTGGATGGCCGGTCTGATCCACGTCGAACAGCAGGCGTGGTCGCCGGCCACGCCGAAGTTCTCGAAAGCGATGGCCTGCTACGCGCAGGCCGCATCGATTGCGCGCAGCGACCTGGCGGCGCTGGAAGCGTCGCCGCGTCCGGAGGCCCAGAAGGCGCGACCGCGCGAACGGCTGCGGCAGACCATCAACGTGAGCGACGAGCGTGCGGGGCAGTCGGCGTTCAACGCCGCCCAGGGCTTCGCCCGGACGGGACAGAAGACCTCCGCGCTCGCGCACGTCGACGTCGCGGCCAGCTATGCGCCGCTCAAGGAGAAGGCCGCGGCACTTCGGGCCGCGATTGAAAAGATGCCCGACCAGTAGCCACGAAGGTCACGAAGGGCACGAAGCATTGTGATCACAAGACTTCGTGGTCTTCGTGTTCTTCGTGGCTGATTTCTACAGTCCCGCGAGGTGAATCGCGCCGGCGCCCGTCGTGATGCGGCGCAGGTAATCGATCTGCCCGAGGTGGTAGCTCAGGTGCCCGTAGAGATGGAGCAGGAACTGGCGCGAGGTCATCGACACGCCCTGCCGGTCTTCGGGTGAGGTCGCGTCGAGCGCGGCCGGTGTCAGCGATGCGACGACCTGCGTGACGAGGTCGCGCACCTCTTCGATCCTCGCCACCAGGGCCTGCTTCGAGACGTCGCGCTGGCTGAACTCCATCGGCCGTTGGCGATCGTAGGCGACGCGCTCCCAGTTGGCGGCCGATGTACTCGCGCAGGTTGCCCTCGAGGTGCAGCGCCAGGTTGCCCGCGGAGTTGGTCACGCCGGGCGCCACCCGCCAGAGGCTCGCTTCATCCGGGAACGCCTCGAGTTCCTCGATGAGGCGCGTCAGGTCACGGGCGAAGAGCGCGGCGAGTTCGGCGGAAATCATGTGAAGGTCACCACCACGGGCGCGTGGTCGCTCGTCCCCACCTCTCGCTGGACGACGGCGGACTCGGCGCGGGCGGCGAGCGCCGCGGACGCGTTGATGTAGTCGATCCGCCAGCCGATGTTGCGGGCCTTCATGTCCCGCCACGGCGGCCACCAGGTGAAGAGGTTGTCGTTGTCGGGATCGAGCGCGCGCCCGACGTCCACCAGCCCGCGCGTGAAAACGCGCTCGAAGAGCGCCCGCTCATCCGGCCGGGCGCCGATCTGGTTGGGCTTGCGCTCCTTCGGATGGATGTCCCGATCGCTGCGTGCGACGTTCATGTCGCCGCAAAGGACCAGCGGCCGGCCCTCCCGTTCCGCATCGCTGACCCAGGTACCGAGGGCGTCGAGGAACCGCAGCTTGGCCTCGTAGTCCTTGCCGCCGTTGGGGACGTAAATCGACGCGATCGTGAAGGGCCCCGCCGCGCCCGCGCTGATCGTCGTGCAGGCGATGCGCCGCTCGAAATCGAACGGCGGGTGCGAGAACTCCGGCGCGTCGCTGCTGAGCGCCTTGGACACGAGCAGGCCGACCCCCGAGTAGCCCTTGTCGCCGTGCCAGCAGCTCCAGTAGCCCTCGATGTCGCGCAGCTCGAACGGCAGCTGATCGAGCGACGCCTTGAGTTCCTGCAGGCACAACACGTCGGGGCGCTCGGCGTTGAGCCACTCGAGCACCTGCCCCTGCCGGGCGCGGATGCCGTTGACGTTCCAGGTGGCGATTTTCATGACGCACAGGCCACGGAGACACGGAGACACGGAGAAGTCATTTGGGGAGATCGCCTGCACGAGTATTTCAAAAAAACTACCTCCGTGTCTCCGTGTCTCCGTGGCCCGTTCGTGACCAGTTGACCACGAGCGTCGCCGCCCTCGGCGCCGCGCTGCTCGCGGGGACGTTGAGGAGGAAGCGGCGGCCGTCCGGCGACACGTCGTAGGCGCGCAGGTCGTCGCCCGCGTCGAACAGGCGCACCGACGCCCGCAACTCGAGAGCGGCGCCGCGGCTGGTCACGGCGGCGGCGTGGAGTTCCTGGCCCCGACGGAAGTACAGTTCGCCGCCATCGGCGCGCCAGCGGGGAGCACTGCCGCCCGCCGTGGTCACGCGAATCCGCGCGCCGGGCCTCGGAAACGTATCGATGTAGATATCGAAGTGCCCGGATTCATCCGAAGCGTAGGCGAGCCACCGGCCGTCGGGGGAGACCGCCGCGTCGCGCTGGTTGAAAGACGCGGTCGTATAGGCCTCCGCCTCGCCACCGGCCTGTGGAACGAGCCAGAGATCGTCGTTCGTGCTGGCGTCGGTTCGTCCGGCGATGAGCCATCGGCCGTCGCGCGACCAGTCCCACAGGCGCACCGGTGGATCGAACGTGCCCACGACCTGCTCGGGCAGCACGGCCCCCGCGCCGCGAATCGTCACGCGTCGCCCGGCCGACACCCATGCCAGGCGCGTGCCGTCGGGCGACCACGCCACGCCCTCGTCCGCGTTTGTCGAGGGGGAGACGCGGAGGGGCACCGCCCGTTGGCCGTCCTGGATCCACACGTCGAGCGTCCGCAATTGCGGGTCGAGCTCCGTGACCGCCACGCGCGCGCCATCAGGGGCGATGCGCAGGTCCCACGCATCGACCGGCTCGCCCAGTCGAGAGGCGCCGGTGCCGTCACGCGCGACCCATCGGAGCTCGCGCAGCGGCGTTCCGGGCGCCCCGTAGATCAGGACGTCGGCCGAGGCGCTGGCGAACAGCTGATCGAGCGGGCCGCGTCCCGCGGGAAGCCCCACGAGCTCCGCGCGGCCCACGGGAGCCCACGTCGCGGGATCCAGGGCCTGCGCCACGAGCGCTTCGTCGCTGGCGTACAGCAGCGACGTGCCGGCGACGATCGCCTGTGTGTCCCCGCTGAAGAGGCGCTGCGGCGGAGACGAAGCGTCGATGGTTGCGACCCACGTGCCCGACCGCCCGGCCTCAGCCGCCCTGACCGCGTAGACGACGTGCCGCCCATCGGGCAGGAACGCCGGCCACCTGTGCGAAACCTCCCGCGCCGCGGCGTCGATCGTGGTGAGCGGGCGCGCAGCGCCGTCCGCCTCTCGGATCATCAAGGCCCCATCGGCGTCGGAGCAAACACGATGACGCCGGCGCTGTTCCAGGTGCCGCCGCGCGGCGTGGGCGCGTCGGCCAGCTCCGAGACCGTGCCGGACGTCAGGTCCATCGCGCGCAGCTTGCCTTCGGCGAAGAACGCGATGCGCTGTCCATCGGGTGACCAGAACGGCGACACCGCGCCGGCGGTGGACGGCAATGCCCGCGCCTGATTCGTGGTGAGGTCCTGCAGCCAGAGCCCGACCAACCCGTGTTGCGTCGCGGGATAGACGACTCGTCGCCCATCGGGCGCGATTGCGAGGTCGAACGGATGGTCGCTGCCCGCGCCGAACGCGAGCGCGTTCGGAGGCAGGAACGCCGCACGCAGCGGTCGAGGCGGAGCGGAGGGATGCTCGCGCCAGTGACGCACAGCCGGTACGGCCAGGACGATCAGCAGCGCCACCGTGGCCGCCCGCACTATCCATCGCATCATCGTCTCGTTCGACTCCCGACTCCCGACTCCCGACTCCCGTATACTGTCCCTCGGAGGCTGCATCCCATGCGTATTCGAGTGCTCGCCCTTGCCGTCATGCTCGCCGTGACGAGCCTGTCTGCGACAACCGTCCTCGCGCAGACCCAGGCTCCCACGCGCCGGCCCGACGTCATCTATGTTCCCACGCCCGAGGCCGTTGTCGAGGCGATGTTACAGGTCGCGGGTGTCACCAAGAACGACATCGTGTACGACCTCGGGTGCGGTGACGGGCGCATCCCCGTCACGGCCGCGAAGAAGTATGGCGCGCGCGGCATCGGCATCGACATCGATCCGGAGCGCATCAAGGAAGCCAACGAGAACGTCCAGAAGAACAACGTGGGCAACCTCGTCAAGATTGTGCAGGGCGATCTCTTCGAGCAGGATCTCAGCCAGGCCACGGTGGTCACGCTCTACCTGCTGCCCTCGCTCAACGTGAAGCTGATGCCCAAGCTCATGAAGGAACTCAAGCCCGGCACCCGCATCGTCTCGCACGCGTTCGACATGGGGGACTGGAAGCCAGAGAAGGAACTCGACGTCGAGGGTCGAAAGGTCTACTTCTGGACGATTCCGAAGAAGTGAGGTCCTGGGGACCTGAGGTCCTGAGATTGGGTCGTTGAACCGCAAGTCGTTCCTTCTGCTCGCGGTCGTGGCGGCCGTCGCCGCCGTCTTGCTGGCCGCTGGCGGTGGCGTTCGCGCCACGGTCGGCGGCTTTCGCGTTTCAGTGCGGTCACCGGTGGCGCCGACGGCGGTGGCGATTGTGCTGGCAGCGGCATGGTGGGTGCTGGCCGCGCGGGCGAGGAGTGTGGCCGCCGACCTGGCGGCCGTGTGGGCGTCGATCGATCGCCACGCGCTCGACGATCATCGGCGCGGTCGCGACGGCCAGCGCGATCGTGGCGATTCGTTACGCGACAGTTTCGGCGTCGGGGGCGGACGCGTCCGGCTACCTGAGCCAGGCGGAGCTCTGGGCCTCGGGACGGCTCGCCTGGCCTGACGCCCTGCCGTCCATCGCGGGATGGCCCGCGAAGGCGTCGCTCACCACGCCGCTCGGATGGCGGCCCGGGCCCTGGCCGGGATGGCAAGTGCCCACGTACGGCCCGGGGCTTCCGTTCTTGATGGCCATTCCCGCACGCGCTCGGTGGCGCGGTGGCCGCGTGCCTTGTGGTGAGCGCATCGCGCGTGGATCGCGATCTGGGCGACGGGCCGCGTGGCCATGCGCATCAGCGGCGGCCCGGCCGGCGTCGCTCGCCGCGCTCGCGCTCGCCGTCTCGCCGGTGTTCCTCTTCCAGTCGATGCAGCCGATGAGTGACGTGCCGGTGACGGCGGCGTGGATGGCGATGTGGGCGACTCTTGCCGGGAGTCGGGAGTCGGGAGTCGGGAGTCGGACGAGCCTTTCTTGCCGGTGTCGCGTGCGCGGTGGCGGTGCTGATTCGCCCGAACCTTGCGCCGCTGGCGGCGGTTCCGCTTCCACCTCTGGTTCGCGCCCGCAGCTTGGCACCTGAGCGCCGCGGAACCCACGAGCCTGTGGTTTGCCGTGCCCGTGACGGTGGCCGCGCTGTTCCTGGGAGCGCTGCAATGGCACTGGTACGGTTCGCCGCTGCGTTCGGGGTACGGCGCGCGCGGAGGAGCTCTTCGCTCTCGGCAACGTCGGCGCCAACGCGTCGCGGTACGCGCGGTGGCTCTGGGCCACGGCGCCCCTGCTCACGCTGGCGCCGGTCGCGCTGGTGGTCGGCAAGCGCCGTGGGCTGTCGCGGGTCGTTGGTGGTCTTCGCCGCGTGCAACGTCGCCGCCTACCTCGTCTACTTCGTGTTCGACGACTGGTCCTACCTGCGGTTTCTTCTTCCGGGAATGGCAGCCGCCGCCGTCCTGGCGAGCGTGGTGGTCACCGAACGGCTGTCGGGCGAGTGGGCCTCGATGCGGGCGGCCCTGTGGTTCGCGTGCGCGCTCGCGCTCGTTGCGCACGGCGTGTCGGTCGCGCGCGCGCGCGGCGCCTTCGAGTTGGCCGGACAGCAGCATCGCGTGGCGGGGGTCGGCGAACGCCTTCGCGCGGACATCCCGGACACGGGCGTGATCATCTCGGGCGAGCAGAGCGGCGCGCTCAGGTACTACACGGGTCCGTCCGTGTTGCGATGGGATGACGCGTCGGCGGAGGAGTTGTCCCAGGCCCTCGCCGCGCTCGGTGCCTCGGGCCGCGACGTTGGGTGGCGCTCGACGCGTGGGAGGAGCCGCTCTATCGCGCGAAGTTCTCCGCGCTGGACGGCGGCGCGCTCGATTGGCCGCCCGCCGTCGATGCCGGAGACACCCACCGCACCCGCGCGTGGCGCCTCACCGACCGCGACCGGTTCCTGCGCGGCGAACGCGTGCCGACGTAGCGTCTCTACTGATCACGAAGAACAAGCCACAGAGACACAGAGACACAGAGAACACATTTCCCAAACAAGGCCTGGCGCGTCGTCGTGGCCCCGAGCATTTGGACAAAGCTGGTCTTCTCCGAGTCTCTGTGTCTCTGTGGCGTTGTTGTCTTACTCCGTCGGCTTCCCCGGGAACAGCGGCTCGGTGTTCGCCAGTTGCGCGCCGTTCTCGGTGCACACCGCGTACTGCGACGCATACATCGACACGGCCGCGTACTCGCCCTTGTTGTTGGTGACGTAGAAGTTCAAGCCGAAATTCGGCAGCCCGCGCGGGTTGAGCAGGCGCTTCTCGACGGTGTTCCTCTGCACGCGCTTCAACGCCTCCATGCCGGCGTCCTTGGGCGACTTGCCCATGCGCATCTGCTCGACGATGAAGAAGGAGGAGAGGTTGTAGAGGTTCGCTTCGCCGCGGCCGGTGGACCCGGCGGCGCCCACGTCGCCGTCCACGTACAGGCCCGCGCCGAGGATCGGTGAATCACCCGCGCGGCCGGGAATCTTCCACGCCAGCCCGCTCGTCGTCGTCACGCCGCAGACCTCGCCCTTGCTGTTGACGCCGTCGCAGTTGATGGTGCCCCAGAAGTGATCGGGGTGAATCCAGCCGTCGCGCACCATGTCGAGGCCCACGCGCATCGCGGCCTCGCCGCGCTTCTTCGGGTCGAGATAGTGATCCGGATCCATCCGCCGCTTCCACTCGAGCCAGATCCGGCGCGATTCCGGCGTGTTGAGATCGTCTTCCACCGTCATGCCGAGGCCCCTGGCGAACCGTTGCGCGCCCTCGCCGACGAGCAGGTGATGATCGGTCTGCTCCATCACCGCATGGGCGACCTTCGACGGCGTCCGGATGCCCTCGATGCCGGCGACGCCGCCCGCGCGCCTCTTCGGGCCGTGCATGCAGCACGAGTCGAGTTGGACGACGCCGTCCGCGTTCGGAAGGCCGCCGTACCCGACGCTCGTGTCGAGCGGATCGAGCTCCACGATGTTGACGCCGGTGATGAGGGCCTCGAGCACGTCGGTGCCCTTCGTCATCAGTTCGAACGCGGTCTCCACCACCGTCTTCGTGCCGCCGTTCTTGTACATGTGACCGTTGTTCGACGCGATCACCACGGGCTTGGCGCCGCCGGTGCGGATCGCGGGGGCCTGGCCGAACGCCGTGACCGGTGCGGTCAGCGCGACGCCGGCGGCGGTGCTGGTCTGGACGAATTCTCGACGCGTGAGCTTTCTGGACATGGGCTGCGGCTCCTTCAGAGGCGCCAATGCTACACCGAGGGGCGGTATGCTGTCGTCCGGCATGCGCCCGTCCCGCCTCGACCTCGGCTGGCTCCTCGTCGTCCTGGCGATCGCCCTGGCCATTCGCGTGTGGGCGCCGTGGTCCGACGTCTTCGGCCCGGCGCGGGTCAACTTCCTCGAGACCGATGCGTGGTACCACGTGCGGCTCGTCGAGAACCAGGTGCGCCACTTCCCGCATCACGTCACGCGCGATCCCTACGCGTCGCGTGATGGGCAATACGTGGCCGTGGCGCCGCTGTTCGACACCATCGTCGCCGCGGTCGTGTTCGTCACGCGCGGCCCGTCGGCGCCCACGGCCTACATCGAGCGCGTGGCCGCCCTGGCGCCGCCGCTCATGGGCATCGGCGCCGTCATCGCGGTGTGGGCGCTGGCGATGCGCGCCTTCGACCGCCGCGCGGGCCCGATCGCCGCCCTGCTCGCGGCGATCCTCCCAGGCCACTTCCTCGATCGCACGCTCGTGGGCTTCGTCGATCACCACGCGCTCGAGGCGTGGCTCGCCATGGCCACGCTCGCGTCGATTGTCGCGGCGCTGCGCTCGACTCCCGACTCCCGACTCCCGACTCCCGTCTCCCGGTGGGGCGGCATTGTCCCGCGGCGTGTGGCTCGGCCTCTACATGCTCGGGTGGGGCAGTGCCGCGTTCCTCGTGGCGATCCTCGCGGTGTGGGTGGTGGCCCTGCCATTCGTGGGCACGGCCGACCAGGCCGCGGCCGCGGGCCGCATCGCCGCGCTCACTGCGGCCACCGCGCTGCTGATGGTCCTGGCGCTGCAGGATCCGGACCTCTTTCGCTACGACACGCAGCTCGCCGCGCTGCTCGGCCTCTTTGTCGTCTCGGTGGCTGTCGCGGTGTTGACGCCGCGGCTGCATGCCGGAGGTGAGGCGACCGTCCACGCCGGTGCCGCGTTGAAGGTGACGGCGCTCGTGGCGGGCATCGGGATCCTGCTCGCCGGCGCCGCGGCCATGTTCGCCCCGGGCCTTGCGTCGCAGGTGGGCGTGGACCTCGCCCGGTTCCGGCCCGATGCGACGCGCATGGCCGTCCTCGAGGCGCGGCCGCTGTTTCTCTACTCCGGCAACTGGGATTGGTGGCAGCCCTGGACGTTCTTCCGGACCGGGTTCTACCTCGGGGCCGTGGCGCTGGCCTGGCTCGCGTGGAGCCTTCGCCGCTCGCGGCGGACTGGACCACCTGCTGATCGTGATCTTCACCGGCGCGATGTTCGTGGCCACGCTCGGGCAGAACCGCTTCGGCTACTACCTCGTGCCCGCCGTGTCCGTCGTGATCGGGTGGTGGGCGACGCGCATGCTCGATTGGGGAGGCGTGCCCTGGACGGGCAATCCGCATCCGGCGATCGTCACGCGGATCCCCTTTCAACGCGAGGTCGCCGTCATCCTGATTGCCGGTCTCGCCGTGGCGCCCAACATCGTCCCCGCCGCCATCACGACGACGCGCGCGGGGGGCATGCCCGACTACTGGTTCACCGCGATGGAGTTCCTGCGCCGGCAGACGCCCGAGCCCTTCGGGACGGACGACTACTACTACGCGCGCTACGCCGCGGACTCGCCGGTGGCCGCGCACGCGGCGCAGGGCTACACGGTGATGAACTGGTGGGACCAGGGTTACTGGATCGTGCAGGGGGCGCATCGCGTGCCGGTGGCGAACCCCACGCAGGAGCGCGCGCCGAATGCGGCGAGGTTTTACACGGCCACCGATGAAGCGTCGGCGTTGTCGATGCTCGACGCCGAGCGTGCGCGGTACGTCCTCGCGGATTGGGAACTGCCGTTTCGCGAGGCCGGCGACGGCGCGCTGGCCGGCCGTTTCGAGAGCCTTGCGGGCTGGGCGGGCGTGCCCACCGCGCGCTTCTACCAGACCTGTTTCGCCAAGGCCGGCGACGGCTGGCAGGCCGTGTCGATCTTCCGCGAGGCCTACTACCAGACGATGGCGTACCGGTTGATGGTGTTGGGCGGGGCCGCCGCGTCGCCGACGCACAACACGTGGGTGGTGCACCTCGAGAATCGCGTGGACGGGACGGGCCGGGCGTTCTGCGAAGTGTCGATCGCGAGGTGTATCCCGACGCGGCGGCGGCGAAGGACGTGGCGAAGAAGAACGGCGAGCGTTTCGAGGCCGTGGGCCTCACGCCGTGGCAACCCGCGTTTCCCGTGGACGCCCTGACCGGCCTTCGCCAGATCCAGGTGGTGCGCAGCCCGGGCCAGGCGGCGAACGAAGCGCCGCTGGTTCGTATCTTCCAGACGACGCAGTAAGGGCCAGAGCTGGCCTGTCCGGATCTATTCCGCCCGTAACGCAACCGCCGGATCGGTTGACGCGGCGCGGCGGGCAGGCGACCAGCAGGCGGCGGCGAGTATCGCCGTGAAGAGCAGGGCCGTGCCGCCGAAGGCGACGGGATCGATCGGCGGCACGCCGACGAGCAGGCTGCTGCGCCAGCATGCCGACCGCGCCCGCGAGCATGAGACCCACGACGCCGCCGGTCGCGCCAAGGCGCGCCGCCTGTGTCAGCACCATCGACTGCATGTCGCCGCTCGAGGCGCCGAGGGCCATCCGGATCGCGATCTCGCGCGTACGCTGCGTCACGAGAAACGCCATCAGCCCATAGAGGCCGAGCGCCGCGAGGAAGACGCCGACCGCGCCGACGCCGCCCGCCGTCCACGCGGCGAGCTTCTGGGGGATGAGGCCGATCGAGGTGGCATCCTCGAACGATTGCAGGACGACAATCGGCACCGACGGCTCGACCTGCGCGACGGCGGCGCGGATCTCCTTCGCCGATCGTCCGTCCGGCCGCGTGCTTGATGAAGAGCGTCACGTCGCCCATGGGCTGCTGCGCCATCGGCACGAACACGAAGGGCATTGGGCGCGTCGCCGAAGTAGCGGTACTTCGCGTCGGCCGCCACGCCCACCACTTCCACCGGCTGCTCCTGGTCGCGTGACGTTTCCTGCATGAAGCGCTGGCCGACGGCGGGACGCCCCGGCCACGCCGCGCGGGCGAACGTCTCGTTGACGATCGCCACCATCGGCGCCCCGGCGCGATCGGCGGCGGAGAAGTCCCGTCCCTCGAGAAGGCGCGCCCCCACGACATCGAGATAACCCGGCGAGACGACGTTCCAGTCGGCGTCCAGCGTGTCGTCGTTCCGCGGGCCCTGATACCCGGCGACGCGGATCCGGCCGAGGCCGAGCGAGCTGCCCTGCAGGGGAATCATGCGCGCCGTGGACACCTCCTCGACCCCGTCGATCGCGCGCAGGCGCTCCTGGAACCGATCGACCAGGGCGACCGCCTGCTCGCCGCGATACCCGGACATCGACACGTCCAGCGCTCGCGAGTTCGACGTTGGCGAACGTGTACCCGGGGTTGCTGCGCGCGACGTTCTGCAACGTGCGCACGAACAGCGACGCGATGACGATGAGCATCAGCGAGAGCGCGACCTGGGCCATCACGAGCGCGTTGCGAAGTCGGAAACGGCGGCGATCGGCCGTGGCGTACGCGCCGTGAAGCGACGCGGCGAGATCGGTCCCGAGCGCCTGGCGCGCCGGCGCCAGGCCGAAGAGGAGCGCCGTGACGAAGGCCATGCCGAGGGCGAACGCCACGACCCGCGGGTTCACGGCGAGGTCGAGATGCACATCGGCCGGCAACGCCGGCAGGAAGCTCATGAGGCCGCTCATCAGCCACATCGTCAGCGGAATGGCGGCGGCCCCCGCCGCGAGGAAGAGCAACAGCGTCTCGGTGAGCATCTGCGCGATCAGCCGCCCGCGGCTCGCGCCCACGGCGAGCCGCGTGGCCATCTCGCGGCGCCGCGCCGCCGCGCGCGCGAGGAGCATTCCGGCGACGTTGCTGCACGCGATGGCCATCAGCGCCGCGGTCGAGCGCGAAGAGCAGGCCGATGAACGCGAGGAACGGCAGCCGCACCGGCGCGGGCACGCGGCTGGTGCGCGCCACCGCGATCTGGTGACGCTTGTTGGCGCGCGGCTCCTCGGCCTTGTACGCCTCGATGAGCGTGTTCAACTCGGCCTGCGCCAGCGCGGGGCTGACGCCGGCGTTCAACCGCCCCACGGCCATGTGCCAGCTGCTGCCCGGCTCCGTGAGCATGTCCGCGTTGTCGCGTGCCGCGCACGGTGGCGACCATCGCCATCGGCACCCAGACGTCGGTGCCGATGAACGTCGAGCCCGTCGAAGCCCGGCTCCGTGACGCCAATCACCGAGAACACCTGGTTGTTGAGGCGCACCGGTGTCTGCCAGGATGTCGGGGTCGCCCTTGAAGCGGCGCTGCCAGAACGCGTGGCTCAGGACGGCCACGGGCCGCTCGCCAGGCGCGGCGTCCTCGTCGGGCCGGAAGAACCGGCCGAGCGCGGGACGCGTGCCGAGCACGTCGAAGAACGAGCCCGACACGAGCACGCCGGTGATGCGTTCGCTGCCGCCGTTCTCGACGAGGCTCATCGGGCTGCCGCCGAACTCCACCGCCGACATCGAGGCGAGCGTCGTCGTGTGATCGCGCAGGTACTGGTAGACGGGGTGCGACATGTTGTCGAACCCATCGCCCTGGTTCGAGCGCCCGATGTCGACCACCGCCGATGGGTCGCGCACCCCCGCGGCGGGCCTGAACAGCAACGCGTCTGCCAGGCTGAAGATGGTCGTGCTGGCGCCGATACCGAGAGCCAGCGACAGGATCGCGGTCACCGAGAAGATCGGGCTGCGGCCCAGGAGCCGGACGGCGTAGCGAAGGTCGCCAAGGATCGGCATGCCCTCACTAGACTGGAAACGCCGCGGATTTGTTTCATCCGCGGCGCCGCGTGCGAGGTTGGGCTACGGGCGCCGGGCCCGGATGCGGACGGTGTACTGATTCTCGGCGTTGAGGTTAATCAGCGCCACGAAGGTCCGGCCCTCGTACTTGCCGATGGTCGCCGACTGCGAGACGGCCGACACCTCCCAGCCCGCCGGAAGCAGCACGGTGTTGCGCAGGCCCTTGAGCGTCCGCGCGAACACGAGGTCGCCGCGCTCGATGGTGTACGCCGGGTCGATGAGCGTGCCGGTGACCCGCAGGTGCGCGCTCTGCTTGTCGTTGGCGATCGGCACCTCGAGCGCCACGGTGGTCGCGGCGCCGGCCTTCAGGGGCGTCAGCGGGTGGGCCGTGTCGAGGTCGGTCACCGTCAGGTCCTGCAGCGCGAGGTACGACAGCGAATCGAGCGTCGCCTTCGCCCCCTTCCGGTAATCGCTGTAGCTCTGGTCCACCGTGATGCGATGCGCCTCCGGTGCGCCGAGGTCGTAGATCGTCTTCACGTCGTCGAAGAACATGTCGTCGCCGGTGGTGGGCGTGAACGCGGCGGCCGTGCGGCGCGCGTGGATCGTCACGGGATTGCTCTGGCCGCTGGGATTGGCGAACGCGAGCTTCAGCCGCCCATCGCCCGTCGTCGAGAGCTGCGCGGCGACGTTCGAGGAAAGAAACGCGAAGCCCTTGGGCAGCAGCACGCCGAGGCGATACCCGCTGAGGCTGCGCACCCAGACGATGTCCTCGCCATGCATCATGTAGGTGCGGGGGTCCTTGTAGGTCTTGTAGATCAGGACGCGGCCGATGCCGCCCGCGGGCACCGGGATCGGCAGTTTCGCGTGAATGGCGTGGGTGTCCGGTTCCTTCGGGTCGGCCTCGTACGTGAACGGCATCGGCTTGCCGGTGCGCGGATCGTAGACCTCGATGTCCGACCCCTCACTGCCGCCGCGCGTGGCGTTGACCAGTTCCGTGGCGCCCGTGCGCGTTTCCTCGGGAAGGAAACGCACGCGGAACGATTCGCTGCCAGGCTCGAGGATCGCGTATTCGGTGTAGGCGTCCTGCGTGAACAAGCGCGCGAGAGGCGCCGTGGGCCGCAGCGACCCGTCGGGGTTGGCGCCGCCCGGGAACGGGTTGCCGGCGCCGCCGCGCTGTCCCATGGCGAGCGTCGCCCCCACCACGACGGCGCAAGCCGTCACGAACGCGAGCCGAATCGAGGGTCTCAGCATGCGCGAAGTGTACCCGAAGGCGGATAATGGAGGACGTGGTGTCGCGCCCCGCGTCCTCGTCCCGCTTTTCTTCCTTTCAACGCCTCGCCCTGTGGACGACGGCGACGACGTATCTGCTGATTCTCGTGGGCAGCCTCGTCCGCGCGTCCGGCGCCGGGCTCGGGTGTCCCGACTGGCCGCGCTGCTTCGGGGGCTGGATTCCTCCATCTTCCGCTGCCGAATTGCCGCCGCAGTTCGACCCGGCGCAGTTCAACGTGACGCTGATGTGGACGGAGTACGGCAACCGCCTGCTGGGCGTGACCGTCGGCTTCCTGATCATGGCCACCGTCGTGTCGGCCTGGCGGCACCATCGCCGCGACGCCCGCATCCTGTGGCCCACCGTCGTGGCGCTGCTCCTCACCGGATTCGAGGGCTGGCTCGGCGGTCGAGTGGTGGCGCACGAACTCGCCGCCTGGATTGTCACCGCCCACCTCGTCGTGGCTCTCGTGATCGTGCAGTTGTTGCTGTACGCCACGGTGGAGGCGTTCGGTGCACCATCAGCCCCCCGTGCTATCGCCCCGTCGCAACTGGTTCCGTCCGTCATCGCGTTGATCGTGATGACCTTGATCCAGGTGACGATTGGCACGCAGGTCCGCGGGGGCGTGGACGCCGCGCTCGATGCCGACGTCCCCCGGGCCGGCGCCCTCGCCACCGTGGGATGGATCAACGGTCTTCACCAGGACTCGGCCTTCGTCGTGTTCGGCGGCGCGCTGGCCGTGATGCTGCTGCTCTGGTGGAAGGCCCCGGGCGACCGGCGGCTCACGCCCTGGGCCAACGCCATGGCGGGTCTTGCCACACTTCAAGTGGCGCTCGGCCTGGTGATGGCGTATATCTCCCTGGTGCCGGCGGCCCAGATCCTGCACCTCACCGTGGCCAGCCTGCTGCTTGGAGCGGAAACCGTGCTGGTGCTGCTGGCGTGGAAGGACTCCGAGGGCCCGAGGGCCTGAGGTCTTGAAGGCTTGAGGATGAGACGATGATGGTTCCCCGCGTCGTGGCTTTCGGATTGCCGTTGACCTTGCTCGCCGCGTGTTCGCAGCCGCCCGCCGCTCCGCCCGCAACCAGTCAATCGGACCACGCCGAGCATGCGCCGGCCGCGCCCGCGGCGCGGACCACGCTGCTCGGGAATCTCGGGTCCTATCATCGCGCCATCAAGACCACGAGTCCCGAGGCGCAGCAGTTCTTCGACGAGGGCCTGACGCTGCTGTACGGGTTCAACCACGAGGAGGCGTTCCGCTCATTCGAGCGCGCGGCCGCGCTGGACCCCGCCGCGCCGATGCCGCACTGGGGGATGGCGCTCGCGCTCGGCACGAACATCAACGACGTCGCGCCGGCCGAGCGGCTCAAGCAGGGCTACGCGCACCTGGCCGAGGCCGAGAAGCGATCCGCGAATGGAAGCGAGGTCGAGCAGGGGTTGGTCGCCGCTCTCGGCGCGCGCTACCTGGCGGATCCCCCCGCCGACCAGATGGCGCACGAGCAGGCCTATGCCGCCGCGATGGGCATGTTGTCGAGGCGGTTCCCGGACGACCTCGACGTGGCGACGCTCTACGCCGAGAGCCTGATGAACCTGCGGCCGTGGAAGCTCTATACCAAAGACGGCACTCCCGAACCGGGCACCGACGTCATCGTCGCCACGCTCGAAGGCGTGATGAAGAAGAACCCCGAGCATCCGGGCGCGAACCATTACTACATTCACGCGGTCGAGGCATCGAAGACGCCCGGCCGCGCCACGGCGCAGGCCGGACGGCTCGAAACGCTCGTGCCCGGGGCGGGACACCTGGTGCACATGCCCGCGCACGTGTACATCCGCACCGGCCAGTATGCCAAATCGGCCAGGAGCAATGCCGACGCCGCGGCGGTCGATGAGAAGTACTTCAAGCAGACCGGTACGCAAGGGATGTACGCCGTGATGTATTACGGGCACAACCTGCAGTTCGAGTCCGCTGCGGCGATGTTCTCCGGCAACTTCGCGGAAGCGCGCGCGGCCGCGACGCGCACCGTGGAACTGGTCGATCCCATCGCGGACGAAATGGCGATGGTCGAGCCCTACGCGGCGCAGGATCTTGCCGTGCTGGTGAGGTTCGGTCGATGGGACGAAGTGGTCGCCGCGAAGGCGCCGAAGCCCACCCGCACCATCCAGACGGCGCTCTATCACTTCGCCCGCGGCGCGGCCCTGGCAGGCCTCGGCAAGTCGGACGAGGCAGCCGCCGAGTTGCGCGCGCTCGAACAGGCTGCGGCGAAGATTCCAGGTGATGCGGTCGTCGGGCCGGCCAACTCGGCGGCCGTCGTCGCCGCGGTCGCGATCGCGGACCTCGCGGCCCGCGTGGCCGAGGCCCGCGGCGACCTGCCGGGCGCGATTGCCGGCTTCACCAGGGCCGTGGCGGCGGAAGATCGCCTGGGCTACAACGAGCCGCCCGACTGGCTGCTGCCCGAGCGCGAGCGATTGGGCGTCACGCTGCTCAAGGCCGGCAAGGCCGCGGACGCGGAGGCGGTGTTTCGCGCGGACCTCGTCAAGCACGTCGACAACCCGCGATCGCTCTTCGGCCTCTGGCGCAGCCTCGAAGCGCAAAAGAAATACATGGCCACCGAAACCCGGGAGCGGTTCGAGAAGGCGTGGGCGGCCGCGGACGTGACGCTTGGTCCGGATTTGTACGCGACGCGACCGTGACGCCGGGACTCGACGCCAGCTTCGCCGCGTACCTCACCTTCACGTTCCTCCTCGTCGTCACGCCGGGATCGACGACGGCGGTGGTCGTGCGCAATGCGCTGGAGAAGGGCCGTCGCGCCGGCGTGACCGCCGCGCTCGGCGCTGCCGCGGCCAACACGACGCACGCCACGCTTGCGGGCGTCGGCCTGTCGTTCCTCATCACCACGTTCCCGCAGATCGTCACGGTGGTGCGCCTGGCCGGCGCCGCGTACCTGGCGTGGCTCGGCGCGGTGAGCCTCCGCCGCGCATGGCTCTACGCGGACGGCGGCGTCAAGCTCGTTACGGCACCGGCACTCACCCCGGCACCCCTGGCACCTTTGGCGCCCCTGGCACCTGACAGCGACCTGCCGTCGTTCTTGGACGGCCTCACCATCAACCTGCTGAACCCGACGATCATCAGCTTCTACGTGGCGATCGTGCCGTCGTTCGTTCCGGCGGCCGCGCCGTCGTGGTACTACCTGCTGCTCGCGGCCTCGCACGTGAGCATGGCGTTCGTGTGCCACTCGATGTGGGCGATCGGATTGTCCGCGGTGCGGCGGTGGTTCGCGCCGCCGGCCGCGCGGCGCACGCTCGAAGCCGGGACGGGCATCGCCATGCTGGCGCTCGCGATTCGAGTCCTCTGGCCTTAGCGCCGCCCGCCTCCGCCAAGGCTTTGGCGGGCAAACCCGGCTCCCGGCTCACGGTTCCCGGTTCCCGGATTGAGAAGCCTGTGAAAAACTGGTCGCAGATGGCGTCGTCACGAATCTCCACGCGCGCGGTGCCGCCCGGTCCGGTCCCGGTGATCGACACCGACGTGGACATTGTCGGCAGGTTCCTCGAGGACGCGGCGCATTTTCCCGGCGGGCGAGCGGCCGGAGTCGTGCGGCCGCGGTCGATTGCGGAAGTGACGGCCTGCGTGCGCGCGCATCGGCGCATCCTGCCGGTCGGGGCGCAGTCGTCGCTGACCGGTGGGGCGACGCCGCTCGGCGACGTGGTGCTCGGCACCGAGCGGCTGGCGACGATCGAAGTCCGCGGCGACCACGTGACGGCAGGCGCCGGCGTGTCGCTCCTGGCCCTGCAGGAAGCGCTGGCGTTGCATGGCCGCTGGTTTCCCCCGGTGCCCACGTATCTCGGCGCCTCCGTCGGCGGAGCCGTGTCCACGTGCGCGGCGGGCGCCGCTACGTTCAAGTACGGCACGGTGCGTCCGTGGGTCGAGGGGATCACGGTGGTCCTGGCCGGCGGTGACGTCCTCGACGTGACCCGCGGGCAGGTGACGGCCTCGGCTGCCGGCACTTTCGAGGTCGCGACGACAAGCGGCGTGCGCGTCGTGCCCGTGCCTCCGTTGCCGATGCCCGACGTCCCGAAGCGGTCCGCGGGATATTTCGTGGCGCCGCACATGGACCTGGTGGATCTGTTCGTGGGATCGGAGGGCACGCTCGGCGTGATTGCGGCCGCCGTCCTCCGCACCGCGCCGTTGCCGGCCGGCGCGTGCCGCGCGCTCGTGCCCGTGCCGGGCGAGGCGGCCGCCATCGCGCTCGTGGACGAACTGCGCCGCGCCTCGAAGGAGACCTGGGCGTCGCGGGACCCGCATGGCATTGACGTGTCGGCGATCGAGCACGTGGACGCGCGATCGGTGGCGATCCTGCGGGAAGACGGCATCGACCAGCGTCTCGACATCACGCTGCCGACCGGCGACAGCGTGCTGCTCATGGTGGAGATCGAGCTGACGGCCTCCGCCGCGTCCGGGGATCTTTGGAGCGAACTGGCGTCGGCGCGCGACGCCGGCGCGGCCGACACCGCGCTCACGCGCTTTTGCCGCCTGCTCGATCGGCACGGAGTGTTGGAGGAGGCCGAGATCGCGCTGCCGAAGGAGCGCGCGCGCGCGGCGCAGTTTGCGGAGCTGCGCGAGGCGGTGCCGGCCGGCGTCAACCGCCGCGTGGCGATCGCCCGGCAGCAGATCGATCCGGCGATCCACAAGACCGCGGCCGACATGATTGTGCCGTTCGCGCGCTTTGCCGAGATGATGACGCGCTGCCGGCAGCTCTTCGCCGAGCGCGATCTCGATCTGGCGGTGTGGGGCCACATTTCCGACGGCAACGTCCACCCCAACGTGATCCCGCGCGCCCGGGGCGACATGGCGCGCGCGCAGGAAGCGATCCTCGCGCTCGGGACCGACGTGATCGGCATGGGCGGATGCCCCCTCGCGGAGCACGGCGTCGGCCGCAGCGCGATGAAGCAGGCACTCCTGCGCCAGCTCTATGGGGATGCGGGCATCGACGCCATGCGCCGCATCAAGCTCAGCCTTGATCCCGACGGTGTGTTCGCCCCCGGCGTCATTTTCCCGACACAATAGAAGGAATGCTTCGCGAGGTGCAGGAGGCCGTCGAGTCGCGGCCCGGTGGAACGACTCTGCTCGTGTTGTGTGACTTCGACGGCACGCTCGTGGAGTTCGACCCCGATCCTGCCGCTCCGGTGCTCTCGCCCCGCCGGCGCGAGTGGCTGGAGGCCATCGCGCGCCGCCCCGACACTGCGCTCGGCATCGTGAGCGGGCGCCGCGCGGACGACCTTCGCGCGCGCACGCACTTGCCGGCCGACGTCTATCACGCGGGCCTGCACGGCCTCGAGATCGACGTGCGGGGCGCGCGCACCGATCATCCCGATCTGCAGCACGCCGCCGCGATGGTCGCCGGCCTGGCGGATCGCCTCAGGGCGGTCGCCGTCGCGTGTCCCGGCTCGCTCGTCGAGGACAAGGCCGCCAGCGTCGCCTTCCACGTGCGTCGATTGCCGCGCGACGATCACGAAGAAATGTTCGCACGCGCCGATGCGGCCGCCTCGCAGTGGCTCAGCACGGGCAGGGTCCGTCGCCTCGAGGGTGATGCGGTCGTCGAGTACTTGCCGATGATCGCCGGCCACAAGGGGCACGCCACGACGTGGATCGCGCGCGATGTCGAGCGGCGCATGCAACGCGCGCCGTGGGTCGTCTATCTTGGCGACGACGTGACGGATGAAGATGCGTTCCGCGCGATCACGTCGGGCATTGCGGTGCTCGTCGGCCTGCGACCCACCTCGGCCACGCATAAGCTCGACGGTATCCCCGACGTCGATCGCTTCTTGAGATGGCTGTCCTCAAGAGAGTAAGGTCAGACGAGCCCCGATGAATTCAGCTGAGCTGGTCCACGTGCTTGGAGACCGCCTTCGCGACACGCGACTCATCGTCGTCGCCAATCGCGAACCGTACGAGCACGTGCGGCGGGCCCAACCGGCTCGCGGTGTGTGGAACTGGCTGCGCCGTCGGACCGAGACCGTGACGCTTGATTGGACGCGCCCGGCGAGCGGCCTCGTGACGGCGCTCGATCCGGTGATGCGCGCATGCGGCGGCACGTGGATCGCCCATGGCAGCGGCAGCGGCGATCGCGAGACGGCCGACACGCGAGGGCGCCTTCGGGTGCCACCGGACAAGCCCGCGTACACCCTGCGCCGCCTGTGGCTCACCGATGAAGAAGAGCAGGGCTACTACTACGGTCTCGCCAACAGCGCGTTGTGGCCGCTGTGTCACATCGCGTACGCCCGGCCGGAGTTCCACGAGCGAGACTGGCAGCAGTACGTCAGCGTGAACCGCCGGTTCGCTGACGCGGTCCTCGAAGAGGCCGAAGGCTCGCGCGCGGTGATCTTCGTGCAGGACTACCACTTCGCGCTCCTGCCGCGGATGGTGAAGGAGGCGCGCCCGGACCTCACCGTGTGCCAGTTCTGGCACATCCCGTGGCCCAATCGCGAAGTGTTCCGCGTGTGCCCGTGGGGCGAGGAGATCCTGCACGGCCTGCTGGGGAACGACCTGCTGGCGTTCCACATTCAGTACCACTGCAACAATTTCCTCGACACGGTGGATCGCGCGCTCGAGTCGCGCGTGGACTACGAGCACTTCGCCGTCTGGCGCGGCGGTCGGCCCACGTTCGTGAAGCCCTTTCCGATCAGCATCGACCCCGCGCTGTGGAAGGGGCCGGCCCGGCCGCAGGACCAGTCGGCCGAGGTGAAGGCCGTACGCGCGTCGCTGGGCCTGTCCGGCGAGAAACTGGTGTTCGGGGTCGATCGCCTCGACTACACGAAGGGCATCCCCGATCGCCTCCGCGCCTTCGAGCGCCTCCTGCACCGCTATCCGCAGTGGCGGGGCCGCGTGACGATGATGCAGGTCGGGGCGCCCAGCCGCGATCACCTGGTGAAGTACCAGGACCTCAGCTCGGAGGTGGATGCCGGCGTCGAGTCCATCAACGCGCGGTACGGCACCGACGCGTGGACGCCGGTGGTCTACCGGCGCGAACACCACACGCCGGAGGAGATCGGCGCGCTCTACCGAGCGGCCGACGTCTGCGTGGTGTCGTCCCTGCACGACGGCATGAACCTCGTGGCGAAGGAGTTCATCGCGGCGCGCGCGGACGAGCGAGGCGTGCTCCTGCTGTCGGAATTCACGGGAGCGGCGCGCGAGCTCGACCAGGCGGTGGGGGTGAACCCGTTCGCGGCCGACGCCTTCGCGGACGCGATGCACGCGGCGCTCTCGATGCCTTCCGAAGAGCAGGGCCGCCGCATGCGGTCGCTGCGCCGGGTGGTCCACGCGCACACCGTGTTCGACTGGGCGTCGGCGCTGCTGCAGGCGGCCGTCCGCATGGAACTCGTCTCCCGATGATCCCGGTTCCGCTGGAGCACGGCGCGATCGGCAACGGCCGGGTGATCGCGCTGGTCGGGCCGGACACCAGCATCGACTGGCTTTGCCTGCCGCGCTTCGACAGTCCCTCGATCTTCGCGCGTCTCCTGGATCGAGGAGCGCGGCGGATCGTGGGCGTTCCTGCCGGAGCACGAGGGGGCGACCGCCTCAGGCTACATCCGCAACACCAACGTGGTCCGCACGGAGGTGACCGCGGGGGATGGCCGCTTCGAGGTGATCGACTTCGCGCCGCGGATTCCGCAGGGCCTCAAGGTGGAGGCGCCGATCGAGATTTGCCGCCTGGTCCGGCCGCTCGAGGGCACGCCGCGCGCGCGGATGCGGTTCGAGCCGCGGCCCGACTACGGGCGGGCCGCGGTGGAGGTCGTGGCGTCCGGCCACTGCCTGGAGGTGATCGGCGGGCCCACGCGCCTGTTCCTCGCGTCGAACGTCCCGGCGCCGTATCTCCAGGACGGCACGCCGTTCAGGATCGATCGGCCGATGTTCTTCGCCTTGAGCGCGGGCCGGTCCCCCGGCGTCGACTCGGGGCCGTCCGCCGAACAGGCGCTCGAGATGACGATCCGCGGCTGGCGTGCCTGGGCGAAGACGTGCGCGCTGCCGTCGTTCGCGGCCGACGCGGTGCTGCGGTCGGCGCTCTGCCTCAAGCTGCACGCGTACACCGACACGGGGGCGATCATCGCCGCGGCGACCACGAGCGTGCCGGAAGCCATCGGGTCCGGACGCACGTGGGACTATCGTTTCTGCTGGCTGCGCGACGCCGCGTTCGTGGTGGAGGCGCTCCGCCGGCTCAGTCACCTGGCGGAAGGCGAGGCATTCGTGCGGTTCCTCCGCGACATGGCCGACGCGGGCCCGCTGCAACCCGTGTACGGCATCACGGGAGAGCGCACCTCGACGAACGGATCGTGACGCACCTGCGCGGGTACGACGGCGTGGGTCCGGTGCGCATCGGCAACGCCGCGTACCTCCAGACGCAGCATGACGTCACCGGCGAGATCGTGCTGTGCCTCGAGACCATCCTCGGCGACCCGCGCGTCGTATGGGAGGACCCGTCGTTGGCGCCGCTGCTCGAACGGCTCGTGGACGAGGCGATTGCCGCCTACGGGCTCGAGGACACGGGCCTCTGGGAATACCGCACGCACCCCCGCCATTACACGTTCTCGAAAGCGATGTGCTGGGTCGCCGCGTCCCGGGGCGCCAGGATGGCCGCGCGTTCGGCCTCACCGGCCGCGCGGCGGCCTGGCAGGACTGGGCCGACGCGAAGCGCCAGGAAATCCTCGCGCGCGCCTACAACGATTGCCTGGGCTTCTTCACGCAGGCCCTGGACGGCGAGTACCCCGATGCCTCGAACCTCCTGCTGCCCACGCTGGGCCTGGTCGACGCCACCGACCCGCGCTTCCGATCGACCGTGCGCGCCTACGAGCGGCTCCTGGTCTCCAACGGCCTGATGCACCGCTATCGTCACGCGGATGACTTCGGGGAGACGACGAGCGCGTTCTCGATTTGCTCGTTCTGGTGGGTCGAGGCGCTGGCGATGATGGGCGAGGTGGACGAGGCGGTGGCCCTCTTCCACCGGCTGGCGGCCGTCGCCAACCCGTTGGGCCTGTACTCCGAGGACATCGACCCGGCGTCCGGCCAGTTGCTCGGGAACTTTCCGCAGGCGTACACGCACGTCGGCCTGATTCACGCGGCGATCACGATTGGCGAACTGCTCGACGCCCGCGACCGCAGATTCCGCGCGTGGAGCTAGCGGCGGCTCCTCGGCCGCCATGCTATATTCCGACTCAACCGCATGAGCCCTCAGGGTGTCCTATTGGCATCGAGCGCGGTCGGCCGGCCGGTCACGTGGCTGGTGTTGAGCGTGCTCTGCCTTGCCATCGACTACCAGGCGGGGCCGATGATCCAGTTTCCGATCGCCTACCTGATTCCGATCAGCCTGGCCGCGTGGTCGGGCGGCCGCTGGTGGGGGATTGGGCTGGCCGTGACCCTGCCGCTTTGCCGCCTCTATTTCACGACGGCGATCTGGGACTCGCCGCAAACACTGTGGGAGTCGGTGACCAACGCGGCCATCCGGGTCACTGTGTTTGTGACGTTCGCGTGGTTGATCGACCGCACCGCGCGGCAGATGCGCGCGCTCAGGCACATGCGCGTGCTCGAGGGGATGCTCGGCGTCTGCAGCGTGTGCAAGCGCATCCACGACGACCGCGCGGACGCCTGGTCGCCGCTCGAGGCCTACCTGTCCACCCACCCGCAGGAATTCAAGCAGGCCGTGTGCCCATCCTGCGCGACGGACCTCAGACACGTCTTCGACCGGCGATAAAGGCCGTTCGTCCCACGACCCGCCCCCGCAGACCACTAGATCACCAGATCACCCGGTCACCCGATCAAAAGATTCCGTCGGTGTCTGCTATGGTGGGAACCCACCCATGCGTTACTGGCTTCACCTGATCGCCGCCGGACTCGTCCTCACCGGCACCGCCGCGGCCCAGCCCCTGCCGCCCGGCTCCGTCCGCGCCCGGTGAAGGCGTGTACGACGGCCGCGCGGGCCGCCTCGACGTCATGCCCCCGCGCATCGATCAGGCGATCGAGGTCGACGGCCGCCTCGACGAGCCCGCGTGGGCGCAGGCCGCGCGGCTCGGCGGCTTCTCGCGGTACGCGCCGGTGGACGGCGCGCCGGCCGACCAGGTCACCGACGTGCGCGTGTGGTATTCGCCGACGGCCATCCACTTCGGCATCCACGCGTTCGCGCCGCCGGGCACCGTCCGCGCCACGCTCGCCGATCGCGACCACATCGAGTCGGACGACCACGTCATCATCTTCCTCAGCACGTTCAACGACGGCCGGCAGGCGCTCATCTTCGGCGTGAACCCGCTCGGCGTGCAGATGGACGGCGCGCTCGCCGAGGGCACGCGTCTCGGGGGCGGCGGCTTCGCCGGGATTGCGTCCGGACGCGAGGCGCCGGACCTGAGCCCCGACTTCGTCTTCCAGTCGAAGGGACGCGTCACCGAGGACGGCTACGAAGTGGAAGTCCGCATCCCCTTCAAGAGCCTGAGGTACCAGTCGGCCGCGTCGCAGGACTGGGGCCTGCACGTCACGCGCGTCGTCCCGCAGCAGGGCGTGGAGGACAGCTGGGCGCCGGCGAAGCGCGAGGGCGCGTCGTTCCTCGCGCAGGCCGGACACCTGCAGGTCGCTGCACGACCTGCGGCGCGGGCTCGTGCTCGACATCAATCCCGTCGCCACCTCCAAGCTCGATGGCGCGCCCGTGCCCGGCGGGCTGGAACTACGACGCGTCGCGGCCGGAGTTCGGCGGCAACGTGCGGTGGGGCGTCACCTCGAACCTGACGATGAACGGCACGGTGAATCCTGACTTCTCGCAGGTGGAATCCGACGCCGGGCAGTTCAGCTTCGACCCGCGGCAGGCCCTGTTCTACCCCGAGAAGCGCCCGTTCTTCCTCGACGGCATCGAGCAGTTCGCGACGCCCAACAACCTGATCTACACGCGGCGCGTCGTCGCGCCCGTGGCGGCGGCCAAGCTCACCGGGCAAGATCTCCGGCCGCACCAACCTCGCGTACCTGTCCGCCGTGGACGACGTGTCGATGTCGGCGACGGGATCCGATCATCCCGTCTTCAACATCCTGCGCGTGCAGCGGGACCTCGGCGCGTCCTCGCGCGCGGCGCTCGTCTACACCGATCGCCTCGACGGCGATCGATCCAACCACGTGATCGGCGGGGACTCGCGCGTCGTGTGGAAGGACATCTACAGCGTGCAGCTGCAGGGCGCGATGAGCCGCACCTCGGACGGCGCGACGACGACGAGCGCGCCGCTATGGCAGGGCGTGTTCGCCCGCACGGGGCGCAAGCTCGGCATGCGCTACACGCTGCGCGGCGTCGATCCCGGACTTCCGCGCGGCCGCGGGCTTCATCTCGCGCACCGGCATCGCGCAGGCGAACCTCACGCACCAGTGGTCCACCTACGGGCCGCAAGGGCGGCGTCCTCGACCGATGGACGAGCGACGTCGTCGTCGACGGCATCTGGCAATACGACGACTTCGTCGCCGGACGCGGCCTCGCAGGATCGCAAGCTGCACTTCAACCAGAACTTCACGCTGCGCGGCGGCTGGCGGCTGGGCGGCTCGGTGCTGTTCGAGTCGTTCGGCTACGACGAGGACCTCTACAGCGACTACGTGCTCGGCCAGCCGACCGCGACGGGCAGCATCGAGTACCTGCCGTTTGTCGGCACGCCGCGGCTGCCCAACCTCGATTACGTGTTCTCGGCGAACACGCCGCAGCGGGCGCGGCGTCGAGTTCGACGCGCTCGTGCTGTGGGGCAAGGACGAGAACTTCTACGAGTGGTCGTCGGCCGACATCTGGTTCGTGAACGTCGGCGCGCAGTGGAAGCCCACCGACAAGCTGCGCGTGGAACCGCGCTACCAGCTGCAGTCCTTCCAGCGGCGCTCCGACGGCTCGATGGTGGGCATCCGCAAGATCCCGCGGCTGAAGGTGGAATACCAGATCGCGCGGCCGATCTTCGTGCGCGTGGTGGGCGAGTACAACAGCGACTGGCAGGATGCGTTGCGCGACGACTCGCGCACGGAGCTGCCGATCTACATTCGCAACGGCAACGGCGGCTTCGACCGCGCGGCGGGGGCGGTGTCGAAGACGTTCCGCGCCGACTGGTTGTTCTCCTACCAGCCGACGCCCGGCACGGTGCTCTTCGCCGGCTACGGCAACGCGCTCGACAACTTCGAGGACCCGCAAAGCCCGGCGCCTCTCGCGCACGTCCGACGGGTTCTTCCTCAAGTTGAGCTACCTGTTCCGCCTCTAGCCAATAGGACTTTCGTCGTATTTCGCCGGCGCCCGCGGCGGATGGCAAAATGTTGCGGATATGGCATTCGTCACCCGATCCGCGTTGTGCCCTTGGCCTTGCCCTTGTTCTCGTTTCTGCCGGCCGCGTCGCCGCACAGGCCCCCGCCCCGGCGACCCCCGCCCCGCCACCCGCCGCCACCCGGTTGGACCGGGTCGTTCGGCGCCGGCTTCTCGCTGGCCAGGGCAACAGCGACACCTACACGTGAACCTCGCCTACGACGTGAAGCGCGACGCCGGGACCCCGCTCCTGTTGAAGACCACGGCGCTCTTCATGCGCGGCAAATCCGAGCGGCACGGTGGACACCAATCAACCTGCAGTTCGACGCCCGCGTGGACCGCAAGTTCAATCCCCGCACGTCGGTCTACGGCCAGGCGCAGTACGTGCACGACGAGTTCAAGGACATCGACTACCTGGTGGCGACCACGGTCGGCCTCGGCCAGTAGGTCGTCAAGGACACCGCGGACCGAGTTTGCCGTGGATGCGGGCGCCGGCGTCGTCTGGGAGAAGAACACGGCCGGGCCGCTCCACAGCAGCGGCGCGTCAGCGCCGGCGAGAACTTCAAGCAGAAGCTCACGCCCACCGCCGAGGTCACGCAGAAGTTCAGCGCGCTCTGGAAGACGGACGACTTCTCCGACGTGCTCTACGCCCTGGGCGGCGGTGTCGCGGCGAGCGTCACGAGCAGGACGCAGCTCAAGGTCGAATTGCTCGAGACCTACAAGGCAAGCCAACGGGCGATACCAAGAAGAACGACCTGAAGTTCCTTGTGTCGTTCGTTTTCAAGTTCTAGATTAGCGGCCAGGGGAGCGGGGACACATGCTGAACGAATTCAAGGAATTCATTGCCAAGGGCAACGTGATGGACCTGGCCGTCGGCGTGATCATCGGCGCCGCGTTCCAGAAGATCGTCGACTCGATGGTCAACGACATCGTCATGCCCGATCGTGGGGCTGGCGCTCGGCGGCGCCGATTTCACGGGCCTCTTCGTGGTGCTGAAGGACGGGGCCAAGGCGGCCCCGCCGTATGTGTCGCTGGCCGAGGCCAAGGCCGCGGGCGCGTCCGTGTTTGCCTACGGCAACTTCGTCACGCAGGTGGTGCAGTTCCTCATCCTCGCCTGGATCGTGTTCCTGATGGTGAAGATGGTGAACAGGCTTCGCAGGGCCTGAGCTACCCTCGCGTGAGCTTGATGTGGCCGATGTGATGCCGTCCGTGCCACGCGTAGACCTGCAGGAGCCAGTCCATGCTGATCGGCCCGTTGGCCGGGTGCACGGCGGGGCGCGTGAAGTCGGCGTCTGAAAACGACTGCAGCATCACGTGCCAGCGGTGGTGCAGGGCCTCGAGCAACTGCACCGACACGGCCGGGTCTTCCTTCGAGTCCACGATCTTCGCCCAGGCGACCTCGTCGTAGGGCTTGATGGTGGGGTTGTCCTCGGTGAGCGTCCAGCGCATCCGGAGGAACGCGTTCATGTGGCTGTCGGCCAGGTGGTGCACCACCTGCCGGGCCGTCCACCCGCCCTCGCGGTACGGCTGGTCTAGCCGGGCCGACGGCATCACGGCCTTCAGTTCCGCGGGAAAACTGCCGATCGCCGCGACGGCGATGCGCCGCGTCTCTGGCGTAGGCTGGGGGTTGAAGACGAACTTGCCGGTGGGGATCGGGATCCATGGGGATGATCCGATCGGGAGTCGCGATCGGGAGTCGGAGTCAGCCGGGAACCCGGGAGCCGGGAACCGGGAGACGACCCGCTCGGGCCCCGGAAGCCAACCATTTCGTCCCAACCCCGTCCAACTACTAAGAATGCACGAGAGCGACCCGACCGTTGTCGCCGCGGCCCGCGCGGGGGACCGCGACGCGTTTCGAGCGCTCGTCGAGCGTCATAGCCGCTACATCTTCGCCCTGGCGCACCGGATGACGGGCAACGCCGAGGACGCGGAGGACGTGGTGCAGGAGACGTGGCTGAAGGCGCACCGGCAGTTGAGCCGGTTCGAGGCCCGGGCCGATTTCCGGACCTGGCTCCACCGCATCGCCGTGAACTGCTCGATCGATCTCATTCGCGCCCGGCGCCATCGCGAGGACGCGCACGATCCGGCGGACCTCGAGGAGGGCCCGCTCAGCGAACGCGGCGCCGATGCGCAGCCCACGCCGGACCGCCTCGCGGAGAGCGCGCAGATTGGCGACCGCGTCCATGCGGCGCTGGCGCGCCTCACGTCGCTCGAGCGCGCGGCCTTCACGCTCCGTCACGTGGAAGGCATGTCGATCGACGAAGTGGGCGAGAAGCTGGGGCTCAAGGCGAGCGCCACCAAGCACAGCGTGTTCCGCGCGGTGCGCAAGATGCGCGCGGCGCTCGAGCCGTTCGCCGCGGAAAGAAGCAGGGCGGGACTTTGTCCGCCGGAGAGGCACCACACCTCACCTGACCAAGACGAGCTCGTCCTGCACTACTACGGCGAGACTGCGCGCGAGGATGACGCGCGCGTGGAGCAGCACCTGGCCGATTGCGCGGCGTGCCGTGCCGAGCACGAGACCCTGCGCCAGGTCCTGACGATGGTGGAGACCGCGCCGCCGGTGGACGTGCGGCCCGGCTTCGAGCGCGACGTGTGGGCGCGCCTCGAGCCGCATCTCGACGCGCCGCGTGGCGGCTGGCGTGCGTGGTTCGGCATGCGGCAGTGGGCGCTGGCCGGCGGCCTGGCCGCGATCGTGATGGCCGCGTTCGTCGCCGGCCGCTTCTCCGGTCGGCCCCGATCGACCCGCGCCATGCCCCACCGCCGATCCAGCCGGCGCAGCCGGCAGGCGTCGGCGGAGCCCGATCGCGTGCTGCGCGCGGCCGTGGGCGATCACCTCGATCGCTCGCAGATGATGCTGGTCGAGATGCTCAACGCGGATCCCAACGAGCCCGCGCAGTTCGCCGCGGACCAGGCGCGCGCCGAGGACCTGGTGGCCGCCAGCCGCCTCTATCGGCAATCGGCGGCGCAGTCCGGCGACGCGGCCGTCACCGAGCATCCTCGAGGATCTCGAGCGCGTGCTGCTCGAGATTGCTAACGCTCCCGCGGATGCCACGTCCAACGAGATGAACGGCTTGAAAGCCCGGATCACCGCGCAGGACCTGCTCTTCAGGGTGCGCGTGATCGCCACGGAGATGCGTCAACGAACCCGGACCGATCGCGAGACTGGCGATCGCATCACCCGGAAGGCGCCAGATTTCGTAGGCCGGACCTTCAGGTCCGGCACAGGAGACAGATGATGAACCGTCAGAGACAGAACCGCTGGATCGCCGCCGCGTGTGGCGTGCTGTTGATCCCCGCCGCCGCGGCCGGCCAGGCGCTGCCCGCGCCCGTTGCCCCCTGCCGCCGCCGGCCCCGATGGCGTGCCCCGCTGCCGCCGCCCCTGCCGCCGATGCCGATGCTCGGGGCGCTGCCCACGCGCGAGATGATGCGCGCGCTCGACGCCGTGGCGATGGCCGGCGCCTTGCTCGATCGAGACCTCGGCGATCTGACGCAGCGGGCGCAGACGGGCAGCGCGCCGAGACGAGCGGCAGCGCGACGAGGACCGCAAGCAGCGCGATGCCGACTCGCGTCAGCGCCTCGAAGATCAGTATCAGCGCGCGCAGGAACTCCTCGAGCAGGGGCAGTGGACGCGCGCCGTCGACGCTTCTCGGCGATCATCGACGCCAAGGCCGCGCGCACCGACGCCGCGCTCTATTGGAAGGCGTACGCGCTCGACAAGCTGAACCAGCAGGCCGACGCGCTCGCCACCGTGGCGGAGTTGCTCAAGGGCTTCCCCAACAGCCGGTGGATTGGCGATGCCAAGGCGCTCGAGATTCAGGTCCGCCAGCGCGTGGGCCAGCCGGTGCGGCCAGAGGCCGAATCGGACGAGGACCTGAAGCTCCTCGCCATCCAGGGCCTGCAGCAGTCCGACCCCGAGCAGGCCGTGCCGATGCTCGAGAAGTTCCTGCAGGGCAACCAGTCGCCGCGCCTCAAGCAACGCGCGCTCTTCGTGCTGGCGCAGAGCAACTCGCCGAAGGCGCGCGAGGTGCTCACCGGCATCGCGCGCGGCGGGTCGAATCCCGACCTGCAGAGCAAGGCCATCCAGTATCTCGGCATCAACGGGACCCGTGAGAACCGCCAGGTCCTGGCCGACATCTACGCGTCGTCCACGGATGTGCAGGTGAAGCGGCAGATCCTCCAGGGGATGTTCGTTGGCGGTGATTCCGCGCGGCTGATTGACATCGCCAACACCGAGCCGAACCTCGACCTCCGCCGCACCGCCATCCGCCAGCTGGGGACGATGAGCCGGGCGAACACCGGGGATGCGCTCGTGGCGATTTACGGCAAGGAGAAGGACCAGGACCTCAAGCGGCAGGCGGTGAACGGGCTCTTCATCCAGAACAACGCGGAGGCCCTCGTGGCGCTGGCGCGCAAGGAGAGCGACCCGATCATGAAGAAGGACATCGTGTCGAAGCTCTCGCTGATGAAGTCGAAGGTGGCCCTCGACTACCTCATGGAGATCCTGAACAAATGATCGCCCTGATCGCGTCCGCGGCGGTCGCCCTGATGGCGGCCGTCCTCCCTCCGCCCGCGCAAGAGCCGCGGCTGGTCAACGGCCGCATCGAGCGCCACGCCGTGACCGGCGGGCTCGCGAGAGACTTCGCGGCGCTGGCCTCGACGCTGACCGAACCTGCGTGGATTGGTTACGCGGCGCCCATCATCGATGGCGAACACCACATGTGCGACTGGACCGACCAGGTGCGCTACGCCTCATCGTCCGCTGTCGGCGCCCGTGCGCCTCGAGCCGCCGGAGCTGTTCTTTGTCCTCTATCGCGTGGAGCAGGGGCAGGTCGTGCGCATCCGGACGTATTCGGAGGAGTGTCCGCTCGACGCGGGCGGCAAGGCGGTGCACTGGCTCACGGGCGTCACGCCGGCGGACAGCCTCGCGTTGCTCAAGACGTTCATCACGCCAACGGCTGAAGGCCGGCTCGCGGACAACGCCGTCACCGCGATTGCGATGCACGCAGGCACGCCGGCGCTGGACACGTTGATCGCGCTGGCACGCGAAGACGGCAGCGCCAAGGTGCGCGGGTCGGCGCTCTTCTGGCTGGGCCAGCGGGCGGGGCAGAAGGCCGTCGGCACCATCCAGGATGCGGTGGACCGCGACCCCGACACCGAGGTGAAGAAGAAGGCGGTGTTCGCGCTGAGCCAGCTGCCGAAGGACGAAGGCGTGCCGCTGCTCATCCAGACGGCGCGGACCAACAAGAACCCGGCCGTGCGCAAGCAGGCGATGTTCTGGCTGGGCCAGTCGAAAGACCCGCGGGCCTTGAAGTTCTTCGAAGAGATCCTGCGCTAGAAAATAGATCGGGTCTATTTTCGGGCCAGCCTTCCGCCCGGCGGAAAAATAGACCCGATCTATTTTCCGGACCTCCAACCATCGGCGGGGTGGCAGCATCCAACGGAGCGAGGCAGATACCCATGCTCAAAGCCGCCCTGTTCGCCGCCGCCCTCATCGCCTTCGTCCCGCTCCCGTCGCCGCCGCAGGCGCCGGCGGCTGCCGCAACCGCGCGCGGCGACTGGACCGCGGACACCCGCAACACCTGGACCGATGATGATGGCGCGCCGCGGATCCAACTGAGCCTGCGCTCGGCCGCCGGTGACAACCACTGGGGCTTCGGCGTCCGCATCCGCGACCTCGCGGGCCTGCCTTCGTCCGCCACCTCTTCGGTGGCCAACAACGTGCAGTTCTCGTGGACGCGCGAGGCCGGTGTCTTTCGCTTCACCGGCTCGTTCGACCAGGGGCGCGGCGCCGGCAGCTACACCTTCACGGCGGACCCCGCGTTTCTCGCCGGCATGGCGTCGCTCGGCTACCGCGCCCTCTCCGCCGACGACCTCCTCCGCCTCGCGGTGATCGACGTCACGCAGGCGTTCACGCGCGGCATGGCGCAAGCGGGCTACGCCTCGCTCCCGCTCGACATGCTGGTGCGCTTTCGCATCCACAAGGTGACGCCGGAGATGGTGCGCGACCTCGGTGCGCTCGGCTACAAGGGCATCAACCCCGAGGACCTCGTGCGCATGGCGATCCACGGCGCCACGCCCGCCAACGTGAAGGCGCTGCAGGACGCCGGGATCCGCGGCCAGTCCGTCGAGGATCTCATCCGGTTCCGCATCCACAAGGTCACGCCCGAGTTCATCGCCCAGTTGAAGGCGCTCGGCTTCAGCGGGATGGACCCGGAGGATCTCGTCCGCTTCCGCATCCACAAGGTGACCCCCGAGTTCATCAAGGCGATGCGGGAGGTCGGCTACGTCACGGTGTCGGAGGAGCAGCTCGTGCGCCTGCGCATCCACAACGTGGACGCGCAGTTCGTCCGCGACGCGCGCGCGGACGGCTACGCCCTGCAAACACCGTCCGACGCGGTGGATCTCGCCATCCACGGGCCACGGTACAAGCGCAAACGATAGATCAATCGATCACGCGACCATTCGTCGATCGACGCGAGTGCTAGAATCCCACCGAAAGGTGGTTGCCATGCGCCCGCGCCTCTCCGCCTCCCTCGCCATCCTCCTTCTTGCCCTGTGCGCGCTGCCCTCGGGCCGCGTGCAGGCGCGCCAGCAGGCGGTTCCCGCGCCGGAGCAGTATTTCGGCTTCAAGATTGGCACCGACGGCGAGCTCGCCCGCTACCCGAAGATCCTCGACTACTTCCAGCTGCTCGCGAAGCAGACCGATCGGGTGAAGTACGAGGAGCTCGGCAAGACGACGATGGGGAACAGCTATCCGCTGTTGCGGATCAGCTCGCCGGAGAACCTGGCGAAGTTCGACCGGCTGGTGGAGATCAACCGGCGCCTCGCGGACCCGCGGGGGCTCTCCGACGCCGAGGCGCAGAAGCTGGCGCTCGAAGGCAAGCCCTTCTACCTCGTCTACGCGACGATTCACTCCACGGAAGTCAGTAACGGCCAGGCGATCATCAACATCGTCCATCGGCTGGCGACGGAGAACTCCGCGGCAGGTCCGCAACATCCTCGACAACTCGTCGTGCTGATGGTGCCGTCGCAGAACCCCGACGGCCAGGTGCTCGTCATCGACCACTGGTACAAGACGAAGGGCACGCCCTTCAACCGCGTCTACCCGGACCTGTACCACAAGTACGTCGGCCACGACGACAACCGCGACTGGTTCATGTTCACGCAGAAGGAAACGCGCATGAACATCGAGCTGGTGCAGAACAAGTACAAGCCGATCATCACGCACGACATGCACCAGCAGGGCGGCAACGGCTCGCGCATCTTCGTGCCGCCGTTCACCGAGCCCTTCGACCCGAACATGCACCCGCTGCTGCGCATGGGGCAGGCCACGGTCGGGCAGGCGATGGCGTCGGCGCTGCTCGCGGAAGGCAAGGAAGGCGTCGCGTGGGAGGACAACTACGACATGTGGTCGCCCGCGCGGCAGTACATGGTCTACCACGGCCAGCCGCGCATCCTCACCGAGATCGCCAACAGCAACCTCGCCGATCCGCTCGTGAAGCCCGCAGAAGGGCAAGCCGCTCGGTCCGCAGGAATCGCGCGCCCACTTCCCGGTGCCGTACTCGAAGGACACGTGGACGCTCGGGCAGCAGGTGGACTACGGCATCACGGCGGCCTTCGCCGGCATGACGCACGTGGCGAAGTACGGCCACGAGTGGCTCTACAACTTCTACCGCGTGCATCGCGACTGGGTGAACAACGACAAGGGGCCCGTACGCATTCGTGCTCCCGGCCGGCGCAGCGTGATCCCTACGCGCTCTTCGAGACGCTCGACCTCCTGCAGTTCGGCGCCGTCGAGATCCATCGCGCCACGGCGCCCTTCACCGCGGGCGGCAAGTCCTACGCCGCGGGCTCGTTCGTGATCAAGACGGCGCAGCCCTACGGCGCCTTCGCCAAGACGATGCTCGAGAAGCAGAACTATCCCGACCTGCGGCTCTTCCCCGGCGGCCCGCCGGAGCCGCCGTACGACGTCACGGGCCACACGCTGTGGATGCTCACGGGCGCCACCGTGGACGCGGTGGACGAAGGCCTTCGACGCGCCGCTCGAGCTCGTGAAGACGGTGACGCCGATGGCCGCCACGGTGGCCGCGCGCCCGAAGGGCGCGTACCTCGTGGGCCCCGAGTCGCTACGGCACGTTCAAGATGGTGGCGCGAGTTGCAGAAGGCCAACGTGCCGCGTCTACCGCGCCGCGAAGGCCGTTCGACACGCTACGCGCCGGGGCACGTTCGTGATCCCGCCGACGCGCGGCGGCGCAGCAGATCGTCGAGAAGGCGTCGAGGAGCTCGGCATCACCATCTCGGGCGTCGACAAGGCGCCGGCCGTCGACGGCTACAAGCTGAAGCCCAACACGAAGGTCGGCCTCTACAAGGCGGCGGGCAACATGCCGGCGGGCTGGATGATGTGGATGCTCGAGCAATACGGCATCAACCACGAGGTGATGAAGTCGCAGGACTTCGCAGGGCGACCTCAACGCCAAGTACGACGTGATCCTCCTGCCCTCCGGCACGACGAAGGCGCGCATGCTGAACGGCCTCGATCCCAAGCGCAACGATCCGGCGGAGTGGTCGTGGGCCTTCGGCATCGGCGACGCGGGCTGGGCGAAGCTGAAGACGTTCGTCGAGAATGGCGGGACGCTGCTGGCCATCGGCACGGCCGTGGAGACGGCGCGCGACCTGCTCGACCTGCCGATCGAGAAGTCGCTGCCGCAGGCGCCGCCGCGCTTCGGTGGGCGCAGGGACGGCGCGACGCCGCGGCCGGCGCCGCGTCACCGGCGAACGTGGACGCCGCGCTCAAGGACGCCTTCAGCAGCCCCGCGCGGCTGATGCAGACGCTGCGCGATCGCGTGGCCGATCCCGAGTCGCTGTTCTACTGCCCGGGGTCGCTGCTGAACAACGAGTTCGATCCCGACGAACCCCGTGGCGTGGGGCATGCCGGCCGTCGTGGCCGGTCTTCTTCGAGGACGACCAGGCGTACCGGCTGCGCCCCGGGTTCGGCGTCGACGCGCAGGTCGTCTCGCGCTATCCGCGGCAGAACGTCCTCGCGAGCGGCTGGCTGCTCGGCGAGGAGTACCTGAAAGACCAGGCCAACATCGTCTCGTTTCACGTGGGGAAGGGTACGGTCGTGACCTACGGCAGCCAGATCGACTTCCGCGCGCAGCCGCGGACGACGTTCCGGTTGATCTTCAACGCGATCTTCCATGGCCCCTCCACGCCGGTGACCGCGGCGATGATGGGCCGCTGAAAACTGCGGTACCAGGTTGGTAACCAGATTGTTCCCATATGGAACAATCTGGTTACCCTCGCCAGCCTGAGAATTTTCGTCAGATCGCCCCGCAGTCTTCCCCTGAATCAAAATAGCTAATGTCAATATACACAGTGATTTAATGGCGCTATAACTGCGTCCATCAGGTCAGGGAGTCGCCTATCTATCGGCCGCGGGCATGTTAAATGCTAAGACGTATCTCGTAGACAATAAAGTCTGTTATTGTCTGTTAATGTCGTTAGCGGCAGTCTTTCGAACCCATATGAGCCTCGGCCGGCGGAAATCAGATACGGCGACCCTCCTCGCGCTACCGCTCCAGGCGCGCGTCTACGTAGTGGCCGTCGTCATCGCGGGCGCGGGTTGCCTGGCGGCGGCGGTGATGCAGCTGCGTCCGCAACAGGTGGGCCTCTCCCTCATGCTGCTGGCGCTGGCCATCATCGTGTCCGCGGCGAAAATCGAGTTGCCGCTCGGCCGCAGCGAGTCCACGCTCTCGCTCTCCCACGCGGTGAATTTCTGGGCGCTCTTCGCCCTCGGGCCCGGCCCGACGACCTGCATCGCGGCGATTAGTGCGTGGGCCCAGTGCACGCTGCGCTCGAGCGAAGGCAATCCCCTGCACCGTGTCGTGTTCAGCATTGCCTCGCTGACGCTGACGGTCTGGGTCGCGGGCCTGCCGCTCGGCCTGTTGATGGGCGTGGACCCGTCGAGCCTCTCGGCGCTGGCGCGCGCGGCCGCGGTCATCGCGCCGATCTACTTCTTCGTCAACACCGCGCTCGTGGCCGGCGCGATCGCGCTGTCGACGCGCCAGCCCGTCGCGCGCATCTGGCATCGCAACTTCCTGTGGAGCGCGCCGAGTTACCTGGCGGGCGCGGCGCTGGCCGCGGTGGCCACGCT
The DNA here is from genome assembly GCA_963839865.1 of uncultured Acidobacteriota bacterium. GTDB lineage: Bacteria > Acidobacteriota > Vicinamibacteria > Vicinamibacterales > UBA2999 > 12-FULL-67-14b. Next base: position 686,240 of record CAWIWS010000021.1, on the reverse strand, counting down.
GGCCTGGGAGCGCGGGCTGTTCGTGTGGCTCGCGTTGCTGGCGGCGCCGCTCTACCTGGTCTTCCGGAGCTACCACACCGTCGTGGCGCGGCTCCGCGAGGAGCAGGACGAGACGCGCCGCGCGATGGACGTGCAGCTGGCGACCATCGAGGCCCTCGCGCTCGCGATCGAGGCCAAGGCGGGTTGCACGCCCGAGCACGTGCGGTCGATCCAGCTCTATGCCGCGACGCTGGCCGAGGCCGTGGGCCTCTCCGACAGCGAGGTGCAAGCCGTCCGCACGGCGGCCCTGCTCCACGACGTCGGCAACATGGCCGTCCCCGAACACATCCTCGCCAAGCCCGAGGCGCTCTCGCCCGAGGAGTTCGAGCGGGTGAAGATCGATCCGCGCGTGGGCGCCGACATCCTGCGCGGCGTGCCGTTCGGCGCGCCGGTCGCCGAGCTTGTCCTCTGCCATCACGAGCGATGGGACGGCGAGGGCTATCCGGCGGGCCTTCGTGGCGAGGCCATTCCGCTTGGCGGGCGCATCCTCGCGATTGCGGACTGCTACAGCACCCTCCAGACGGACCGTCCCTACCGGCCCGCGCGCACCGCGGCCGAAGCCGTGGCCCTGCTGCGCGAGAACGCGGGCACGGCGTTCGATCCCGCGCTGGTAGACCTGCTGATCGCGCGGCTCCATGGGCCGGCCGCCGTGGACGATGAGACCCGCGCCGGGGCGGACACGGACCGCGGAGCGCTCCAGGACATCACGGGCGCCCATCGCGAAGAGCAGACGCTGTACGAGATTGCGCAGGCGCTCGGATCGAGCCTCGGTGTCGAGGAAGCGATGGAACTCATTCGCGAGAAGGTCAGTCGCCTCGCGCCGTTCGTGACGTGCGCGTTGTTCCTGGGCGACGACACCGAGGGGTTCACCTGCCGGTACGCGCACGGTCCCGGGACCGAGGCGCTGCTCAAGTGGACGCCGAAGTCCTGGAGCGACCTCTCGCTCCGGCTGCCGGCCTGCGCCGACGGCCGGGCCTCCCATGGCGAGGACCTGAGGGCCCTGCTGCCGTGTCCGCTGACCTTCGAAGGACGGCTGATCGGCGGCCTCGTGATTTACCATACGGAGCCCGGCGCGTTCACCGACGAGCACCGGCGCGTGCTCGGCCGGGTGAGCGAGCAGGCCGCGGCCGTCATCTACAACTCGACCCGCTACGAGCAGACGCGGCACGAGTCCTACACCGACGCGCTCACCGGGCTGCCGAACCGCCGCTCGTTCGACCACGAGTTCGAGCTCGGGCTGGCGCGCGCGGTCTCCTCCGAGACCACCGCGAGCGTCATCGTGCTCGACCTCGATCGCCTCAAGGAAATCAACGACACCTACGGGCACGAGGCGGGCGACCGGGCGATTCGCGCCGTGGGCGCCGTGCTGCGCTCGACGGTCCGCCAGAGCGACCTGTGCGCGCGCTTTGCGGGCGACGAATTCATCGCCGTGCTGTGGGGCTGCAGCCCCGAGCACGAGGTGCACCGGGTAGCCGACATCCAGGGCGCGGTCAGCGCCTATCCGTTCGAGCCGCGGCCCGGCGTCCGTGTCGCGCTGTCGATCAGCGCGGGCTGCGCGCGCTTCCCGAACGACGGGCGCACGTTCGAGGAGCTGCTCCTCGCGGGCGACGCGCGGATGTACCGCGACAAGGCCGGCCGCCGGTCCCGGAGTTCCAACCGGCTGGTGCAGGCGGAAGGGGAACGGGCGTAGGGCTTACGGCTTCGACGATCGGCCCCAGCGTGTCGTGGTGGGTCGAGATCAGGCTGCGCATGTAGACGCCCACCGCGTCGGCGTTGGCGAAGCCCGCCTTCTTCGCCGCCGCGTCCGACACGTCCGCCGGAATCATCTGCAACTCGCCGTACTGCCGCCAGTCGCGCCACGCGTCCAGGGTGATGACGTCCCACGCGGCGCCCTGCTCGTGCGTGAAGATGAGGGTGGCCGGGCGGCCGCGCAGCGTGTTGAAGGCGTTCTCCATCTCGCGTTCCTTGACGCAGCTCGTCGCGCTTGCCCGCGAGCGCCTGCATCATCTCGAGGTGCGCCAGGCTCGTGTCCTTGAGGTAGGCGCGCAGTTCGGCGACCGGCGGCCCCTGCACGTAGACGTCCTCGTGCCAGGCGATGAGGTCGTACATCTGCTTCAGGTACGCCGCGCCGTCGAGGCCGGAGTTCTTCGCCGCCGTCTCGCGTCGGGCGACCCGCTCGCGGCTGTAGTAGTCGGTGAAGCTGCCGCTCGGAAAGATCACCAGCAGGTCCCACCGGTCGCCCTGCGAATGGCGTATCAGGATGGGGGCCTCGTCGCCCCCGGCGGTGATCACCGGGATGCGTTGCCGATACAGGGCGAGGAGATCCGGCAGCTTGCCGGGGGCCGCCTGGATCATCACGAAGCGATAGAGCTCCCGTGGGGCCGGTGGTTGCGCGTGCGCGGAAGCCGCGACCAGGATCAGGGCGGCGGCGGTGAGGCATCTCGAGAACGTAGCCATGGTGACCTCTCGCGTGAGGATACCTTGAAGCAGCCGCCGCCGGTCTGGGCTACGCTTCGAAGGATGGTCCGCGGCTGGCTCCTGCGTTCTCGGTCTCACGGCGCTCGTCGTCCTCCCGCCGCCCGCGGCCGCCCAGGCCGCGCCAACAGCCCCATATCGAGATCTTCGTCCGCGAGGGCTGCCCGCACTGCGCCGAGGCCGAGGCCTTTCTCGCGACCCTCGGCCGCGACCGGCCGGACCTGACCATCGTCATCCGCAACGTCTCCACGGAACCCGACGCGCTCGCGCGGTTGAAGGCGCTGGCGCAGGAGCGCGGCTCCAGCAACGTGCGCGTGCCGGCGATGTTCGTCGGCGACCAGATGATCGTCGGCTACTCGGCCGAGGCCGGCACCGACAAGCTCGTGCTCGACGGCGCTGGCGCATACGCCGGGTTCCGCCGCGCTGCCGCCGGGCGTCGTCGCCCCCGGATGCGAGGTCGAGTCGGGGTTGTCCTGCGACGCGCAGGCCTTCGAGGTGAAGGCGTTCGGGCGCACGGTCTCGCTCGACGCCGTGGGCCTGCCGCTGTTCACCGTGATCATGGGCCTGCTCGACGGCCTCAATCCCTGCTCGATGTGGGTGCTGATCCTGATGATCTCGCTGCTCGCGCCGCTGCACGACCGCCGGCGGATGCTGGCGGTCGCCGGCACCTTCGTGTTCGTGGAGGGCGTGGCCTACTTCGCGTTCATGGCGGCGTGGCTCAACCTGTTCCTGTTCATCGGCCTGTCGCGCACGTCCGAGTACGTCCTCGGCGCCCTGGCCATCGTGGCGGGGCTGATCAACCTCAAGGACTTCTTCGCGTTCGGCTGGGGCGTCTCGTTGTCGATTCCCGACGCAGCCAAGCCGGGCATCTACGCGAGGATGCGCCGCATCCTGCACGCCGACAGCCTGGTGGCCGCGCTCGTCGGGACCGTGATCCTGGCCGTGCTGGTGCAGCTGGTCGAGTTGCTGTGCACCTCCGGCTTTCCGGCGCTCTTCACCCGCATCCTCACGCTGCGCAAGCTCGAGGGCGCGAGCTACTACGCCTACCTGCTGCTCTACGACGCGGCGTACATGCTGGACGACGTGATCGTGCTGGCCATCGGCGTCGTCACGCTGTCGGGCCGCCGGATGCAGGAGAAGGAAGGCCGCGTGCTGAAGTTCATCAGCGGCGCCGCGATGATCGCGCTGGGCCTTTACCTGATCGCCGGCGCCTGAGGGTCGCGCCACCCGGTGGCCAGCGCCTCGATGAACGGGCAGTGGCGCGCGAAGCCGAGGGACTCGTAGACGCGGATGGCCGCGGGGTTGTCGGCGCGGACGTTGAGGCCGATCGTGCCGATCCCCTCCAGCGCGTCGAGCACGGCGCTCGTGACGCGCTTCGAGAGCCCGCGTCCTCGACGATCCCGGCGGGTGTAGACGTTGCCGATCGCCGCGGCGCCTTCGTCGCGCGACACGAGGTGCGTGCCCGCCACTGCGACGAGCGCCGCGTCCTTCGTAGACGCCGCAGAACACGCCGTCCGTCACCATCGACGGCGTAGAAGAAGTCCGGTGATTCGCCGGCGGCCTCGCCATCGGCGTAGAGCGCCAGCAGTGCCGGCACGTCGGTCGCGTCCAGCCGCCGGGCGTGGTGCGGCGCGCGCGGCGGGGCGCGCCGGTCAGGCCCATGCGCCACATGCTCCGGGTTGACGTGATGGTTGCGTGGGTCGCAATCGCGTCGAGCGCGTCCTCCTGCACCTGCAGATGGACCGGCCACGTCACGTGCTCGAGCGCCTCGCGCACGCTGCCCGGTCCCCATCGCAAACAGGATGCTCGTGCCGTAGTCGTGCAGCACCAGCGTGAGGTCGGGCGCGAACCACTGCGTCTTCGGGAACATCGCGGGCGACAGGTCGCCCAGCGCGTAGACGCACCAGGCGGGGTCCCGGAGCAGAAGAGCGCGGATCTGGTCCTTGTCGGTGAGGAGGGGCATCGTGGGCCGCGGACGGCTTCACTACTATAATCGGCCGACCCATCGATGACTTTGGCCCCAGGCACGCGTCTCGGCCCGTACGAAGTCATCGCCCCCCTTGGCGCGGGCGGCATGGGCGAGGTGTATCGCGCGCGCGACACGAAGCTGTTGCGCGACGTGGCCATCAAGGTGCTGCCGGCGGCGTTCGCGCAGGACGCCGAGCGGCTGGCGCGCTTCGAGCGCGAGGCGCGGCTGCTCGCCTCGCTCAACCATCCCGCACATCGCCGCCATCTACGGCGTCGAGGACGCCGTCACGCTGCCGGCGGTCGCCGCTGCGCGCGCTGGTGCTCGAACTCGTGGAAGGCGCCGGCCTCGACGAGCGCATCGCGCCGCGGTCGGCCTGCCGATGGCCGAGGCGCTGCGCGTTCGCGCGGCAGATCGCCGACGCGCTCGACGCCGCGCACGAACGCGGCATCGTGCATCGCGACCTCAAGCCCGCCAACATCAGGGTCACGCCAGACGGCGTGTGAAGGTGCTCGACTTCGGCCTCGCCAAGGCGGGCGCGGACGCGGCGCGGCGAGCGATCTCGACGCCATTCGCCGACGACGCTGGGACCGACGGCGGAGGGGACGCTGCTCGGCACCGCGCCCTACATGAGCCCCGAGCAGGCGCGCGGCAAGGCCGTCGACAAGCGCACCGACATCTGGGCGTTCGGGTGCGTGCTGTACGAGATGCTCACCGGGCCGCCGCGCTTTCGCCGGCGAGACCATCGTCGGACACGATCGCCGCCATCCTCGAGCGCGAGCCCGACTGGGCGCGCCTGCCGCGCGCGACGCCGCCGGCGCGTGCAGCGGCTGCTGCGCCGGTGCCTGGAGAAGGACCCGAGCGGCGGCTGCGCGACATCGGCGATGCGCGGCGCGATCTGGAGGCGGGCGACGCACCCGTGTCGGCGCCCGCACGCGCGAGCCGCTACTCGTGGCTTGGCTGGGCTGCCGCGCTCGTGATCGCGGTCGTGGCTGTCGGCCTCGCGACGCTCGGGCCCCGGACCGTTCCCGCACCCGAATCGGCCGACGAGGGCGTCATCGAGCAGCTCACGTTCGATTCCGGCGTCACCGAATCGCCCTCGCTGTCCTCCGACGGCCGGTTGCTGGCCTACGCCTCGACGCGATCGGGCCGCAGCGACCTCGACATCTGGGTGCAGCAGATGGCCGGCGGCCCGCCGCTGCGCATCACCGACGATGCGGGCGACCAGAGCGATCCCGATCTCTCGCCAGACGGCAGCCGGGTGGTCTTTCGGTCGGAGCAAAGCAGCGGCGGCGCGTACCTGGCTCCGGCGCTGGGAGGCGCCGCGCGCCTGATCGCGCCCGAAGCCCGATCCCCACGCTTCTCGCCCGACGGTTCATCCGTCGCCTACTGGACCGGCCAGTTTCGCGGCCAACTGACAGGCACGAACTCCGCGGTGTTCGTGTTGTCGTTGTCCGGGGGGACGCCCCGGAGGCTGATTCCCGACTTCGCCATCGCGCGGAATCCTCAGTGGGCGCCAGATGGAAGGGCGCTGCTCGTCTTCGCGGTCCGCACGCGTCCGGCGGCAAGCCCAGAGGCGATTGACTGGTGGCGCGTGCCGGTCGACGGCGCGCCGCCAACGAAAACGACGATCCTCGATCGGCCCGGCTGGCGGGAGTATCTCGAGGAAGCGCAGATGAGCGCCGGGCCGTGGCGCCATTCGGGAGTGTTGTTGGCGCTTGCGGGCCGTCTCTGGTTGGTGCCGCTGTCGCTCGACACCGGCGTGCCGCAGGGTCCGCCGCGCGCGCTCCTGGCCGGCGCCGGCTTGGTCTCGCATCCGACATCCGGACGGGACGGCGTGATCGTGTTTTCCCAGCCGATCGTCGAGCGCGTGGTGGCCCGCGCACCACTCACGACGGCCGACGCGCCGGTGCCCCCGGTTCCTCTCGTGGCCGACGGCAGGCCAGGACTCGGGCGCGCGAGCCAGACGCGCGACGGTCAGACCATCGTGTTCGAACGGGGCGTCCCGAGCGGCCGGGAAATCTGGCGGAAGGATCTGCGCACGGGCGACCAGCAACTCGTGGCCACCGTGAACTCGACCTACTCGACGAGTCCCACCGATCTCGGGCGACGGCGTGCGCATCGGCTTTACCGTCAGCGAGGGCGAGGGCCTCTCCGTGACCGTGGCCGGCACCGGGTACGTGGTCGACGTCGCCGGCGGCGTTCCCCGGAAGCTCTGCGACAATTGCGGCGTCTACGAATTCCTGTCGGATAGCCGGCGAGCCGTCGTGACCGCCGGCGACAAGGCGATTCGCATCGTGGATGTGGTGAGCGGCGCGACGACCGACCTCACGACGTTGCGCGAGGGCCGCATCGAGCGGCCGAGCGTCTCTCCCGACGATCGGTGGATGGCCTTCAGGCGCACCGAGGGCACCGTAGCCAAGGTGTTCGTCGGGCGGGCATCGCCCGGCGCCGAGGGTTCTGCGGGCGCGCAGGTCGACGAGCCGACGACAACCGGGCGGCCCTGCGGCTGGTCGCCCGATTCCCGAATCCTGTATCTGTTGCTCGACACCGACGGCGCGCGCTGTTTGTGGGGGCAGAAAGTGGATCCCGCCACCGGACGCCTGCAGGGCAAGCCGTACGTGGTGCGGCACTTCCACGACCTTCCCAACGGTCTGGGCACGAGCTTGGGCAATGCCGTCACCGCGGAGGGCTTCCTGTTCGAAATGATCAGCCTCCGTTCGAGCCTGTGGCGCCTGACGCCCGCCCGATAGCATCGGCCACGCGGCTCGATTGACGAGTGGCGATCGCAAGTGCATGATAAGTGCATGGCCGTGAAGACCATCACGATCGACCTCGAGGCCTACGCACTGCTGGCCCGGCGGAAGCAGGAGGGCCAGTCCTTCTCGCAGGTCATCAAGGAACACTTCGGCCGGCAGCCCACCGTCGCCGGGTTTCGCGCCCTGCTGCGCACCGTTCGTGTTCACGATCGCGCCCTCGATGCCATGGAACGGCAGGTTCGCGCGCGGCACGCGAGCCCGGCCCGCGCGGCGAAGCGATGATTCATCTCGACACCTCGTGCCTCATCGACTTGCTCCGCGAGACGACCCGCGAGCGGCCGGGCCCCGCGCTCGATTTCATCGAAGGCCTCGACGCAGGCGAGTCCCTCGCGGTGTCGGTCCACGTGGTCTGCGAATTGCGCGCGGGCGCGGAGTTGTCGAGGAGCGCGCTGCGCGAGCACGAGGAAGTGGACCGGTTGCTGGGCGGCCTGGTGATTGCGTATCCCGACGCACGGTTCGCGACGGCCTACGGTCGCCTGCTCGCGGCCGTGCAACGGAGCGGCCGGCCGATCGCCACGATGGACCTGCTGATTGCGACCGCGGCGACCCTGGACGATGCCCCGGTGGTGACGCGCAACGTCAAGGACTTCTCGCGCGTGCCCGGGCTACGGTTGCTCACCTACTGACATGGAACCGCCGATGACGATTCGCCGTCTCAACGAGACGATGCTGTCCACGGTCCTCGCTGTCGCGCTCGCCACGCTCACTTCGTTCGCGCAATCGCCGGGGACGGACGACCCCGCCTTGAAGGCGCTCGTTTCGCAATTGATCGACGCGCAGACGCGCTACGACGCGCCGGCGCTCGACCGGCTGTTTGCCTCCGACTACATCGAGATCTCGCCGCTCGGCGAGTTCGACCCGCGTGAGGCGGTGCTGGGCTTCTACGCGCCGTCCGAGAAACCCGACCCTGCGAAGATGTCCACGTCGGTCGAGGCCGCCGAGCACTCGATTCGCAGCGACGGCAAGGTCGCCATCGTGATCGCGCGGTTGAACTTCTCGATTACCCTGGACGGCAAGGCCCTGCCGCCGCGGAGCCTGCGCGCGACGTTCGTGATGCGGAAGGAAGGCGCGGCGTGGAAGTTCGCGTCCGCGCAGTACACGAGCATCAGGCCGCAGTAGGCCTGACCCTAGCCGACGCCGGCCATCTGCAACGCCCACACCGCGAGCATCGCCAGCGTCATCGCCCACGCCGCCGACCGGAAGCGATAGACGACGAGCACCGCGATCGCGGTGCCCGCATACCAACTCACCCGCAGATTGAGGTGGCCATGATCGAGGATCAGGCCGTTGGCGATCACGGCCGCAAGCACCGCCGGCGCGATCAGCCGGAGCGTCCGCTCGAGGCCCTGCGGAATCGCCACGCCCTGGCCCACGAGCGCGATGGCCGAGACGCGAATGGCGTAGGTGCCGACGCCCGCGATGATGAACTGCCAGAAGGGGCTCACCGGCGGACCCGCTCGACGATGGCGGCCACCGCGAAACCCGCGCCGGCGCCGACCACGGTGTTGAGCCCGTTCGGCAGTTGCACCGTGGCCACGGTCGTGGCGCCCGCCACCGCCACGGCCACGACGCCCGGCACGTCGATCATCGTCGGGACGAGCAACACCACGAAGACCAGCGGGACCGAGAAGGCGACGTCGATGCCGGCGGGAATCGATCCGCCGAGGAACACGCCGACCAGCGTGCCCGCCCACCAGACGAGGGCGATGCCCGCGGCGGCCGCCAGGTAATACCAGCGCCGGGCCGCTGGATCGGGGTTGTCCGCGAAGTACTGCAACGAGAGGGCGGCGGCCTGGTCGGTCATCAGGTAGGGCAGGCTGAAGCGCCAGCGCGGAGGGAAATCCCTGAACGCCGGGGCGAGCGCCACCGAGTAGAGGGCGAAGCGCAAATTGACGACGAGGCCCGCCGTGATGACCACCACCCACGAGGCGTGGTTTCCAGCAGCGACAGCATCGAGAGCTGCGCCGTGCCGGCGAGCACCGTCCACGAGGCGGACGCGCCGACCCATTGGCCCACGACGCCGGAGCCGGCGACGCCAACGCCGTAGGCGAGGCCGAACGGGAACAACGACAGCGACATGGGGACCGAGGCCTTGAGGCCGGCGACCAGGCCCGATCGGGCGGCCGGCGAGAGAGAGGACATCTGGTCGATTCTAGCCGCCGTTGTCGTGGTAGCGTGAGGCCCACTCTGGCTCGGCGGTCCACCCCCCGGCAACCGAAGGAGTCGTGTCGTGAACCTGCTCGCGCTGATTGCGCCCCTGTTGATCGTGGCTGTTGGATTGACGCACTCGGTGCTGGGCGAGCGGCTCATCCTGGGCCCATTATTCAGGAACGACCGCCTGCCCGAGTTGCTGGGCAGCACCGTCTTCGTGAAGCGCACCCTGCGCTTTGCCTGGCACGTGACGAGTCTGATCCTGTTCGGGCTGGCGGGCATCCTTCCGCTCTTGCCGAAGGAGCATTCCCACTCGGAAGACATTCAGCTGGTCTTTGTCGGCACCTTCATCGCCAGCGCGGCCTGGGCCCTGCTCGAGACGCGGGGCAAGCACTTCGCGTGGGCGGTCTTCCTGGCCATCGCCGCCTTCGGCTGGTATTGGCACTGATCGCGGGCGGCTCGCGACCGTTCGACGGGCCTCGACGGCAGTCCCGCCCGTCTCCTAGTACGCCGACTTGGCCAGCGTCATTCCAGTGGCCACGTACGTGCTGCGGCTTCGGGCGGTCATGCCGGGTTGCCGCAACCGGATCTGGAGCCTGTGCGCATGGCCGTCGAGCGCGCGCGGCTCGAAGCCCAGCACGTACTGGCTGTGCAGCTCCTGCGCGACGCGGGCGAAGGTCGGCACCAGGTCGCTCGTGGAGCCCAGCTCGAAGTAGCCGCCCCCGGTCGCGTCGGCCAGCCGCTTCAGGCCGGCATCGGGCCGGTCGCCTGCCCTCTTCTGACCCGCGAGGCCCGGTGTCGCGAGCCCCACGGCGTACACCATCACGTCCTGCGCCGATGCGCGGTCGAGCACGTGCGTCAGGCTGGCCTTGCTCTGCGTGTCTGCGCCGTCGGTGAAGACCAGGATCACGCGCCGCCCGTCGATCCCGCGCAACTGGTCGAGGCTGGCCAGCAGCGCGTCGTAGAGGCGCGTGCCGCCGTCGCAACTGATCTCCTCGATGGCGCTCGCCAGCGCCGGGCCGTCACTCGTGAAGCTCGGGCTGAAGGTAATGGTGTCGTTGAAGGCGGCGATGCGCGCGCGATCGGCCGGGACCAGGTGCCCCGTGAATTCGCGCGCGGCCTGGCGAAGCCGCCGCAGGTTGCCGGTCATGCTGGCGCTCGTGTCGAGCAACGCGATCACGGTGATGGGCTGCTGATCGCGCGCGAACACCGTGAGGGGTCGGGGCTGGTCGTTGTCCACCACCTCGAAGTCCTGCGGCCCGAGGTCGGTGACGAGCCGGCGCCCGGCGTCGGTCACCGTCGCGAGGATCGACACGACGTTCGCCGCCGACTTGAAGGTCGGCTCGGCTGCGCGAATCCCCAGCGGGGTGACCACGATGGCCGCCATCAAAAGGACTCGAACGGACACGATGCGCATGCGCGCATCTTAAAACACCTAAAGAGACAGTTGAACTACCAATATCGTCAGTAGATGCGCAAAATTTCTCGCCTTTTCAACGTGGGCGGCACGAAATAGAGCGACGACACCACGCAGCCGACGCTCGCGGTCTCTGGCCGCTCGGTCGGGCGGGCTCACGGCTTCTTGTACCCGATCTTCCCGCCGACGATCGTGTAGGTGACCTGCGTCGACGGAATCTCGTCTTCCGGCACCGTCATGATGTCCTTCGACAGCACCGTGATGTCGGCGAGCTTGCCCACGGCGAGCGAGCCCTTGAGGGCCTCTTCCTTGGCCGCGTAGGCCGCGTTGTAGGTGTAGGCCTTGAGCGCCTCGGCGCGCGACATCTTCTGGTCGCCGTAGAAGACCGTGCCGTCCTTCGTCTTGCGCGTCACCGAGCGCGTAGAAGTTCGGGAGCGGGTCGATCGCCTCCACCGGCGTGTCGGTGCCGTTGCTGACGATCGCGCCGGACTTCATGAGCTTCTGCCACACGTAGGCGCCTTCCTCGGCGCGCTTCTCGCCGAGGCGCGCGAGCACGTACGGCGCGTCGGAGGTGGCGTGGATGCCCTGCATCGACGCGATCACGCCGAGCTGGCCGAAGCGCGGGATGTCCTGCGCGCTGAGGTGCTGCGCGTGCTCGATGCGCCACCGGTTGTCCTTCTTGTCGGGGTTCGCCTTGAACGCCGCCTCGTAGACGTTCAGCACCTCGCGGTTGGCGCGGTCGCCGATGCAGTGGATGCAGAGCTGCACGCCGTTCTCCATGGCGATCTTCGCCGTCTCCGCGCATGCTCTCGATCGGCGTCGTCGCCAGGCCGGTGCTCGCCGGCGAGTCGGTGTACGGCTCGAGCATCCACGCGCCGCGCGAGCCGAGCGCGCCGTCGGCCGTGCACCTTGATCGCGGCGACGGTCATGCGGTTGTCGCCCATGCCCACCACCTTGTAGGCGGCGAGCTTCTGGCGCAGCAGGTCGTTGCGGCTGCCGCACCATCACCCAGAGGCGCACGCCCATCTTGCCCTCGGTGACGTACCTGCTTGTAGAGGTCGATGGTCTCGAAGCTCGCGCCCGCGTCCTGGAAGCTCGTGATGCCCTTGGTCGAGGCTCTCGTCGATGGCGAGATCGATCTCCTTGCGGCGGTCCGCCATGATCTCGTCGGGCGTCTTGCTCGCCTGCCACTTGTCGAGCGCCGCGCCGATCGAGGCCCTGCGCGGTTTCGCGGAAGCACGCCGATCGGGTTGCCGCGCCTTGTCCTTCAGGATCTCGCCGCCGGCGGGATTGGGCGTATTGCGCGTGACGCCGGCCAGTTCCATCGCCTTCGCGTTGGCGAACGACGCGTGGCCGCTCGCGTGGGTGAGCACCACCGGGTTGTTGGGCGACACGGCGCTGAGCGCGGTGTGCAGCGGGAAGCCCTCGACGTTCGGCGTGGGCACGTGGTCCCACTTCTCCTGGTGCCAGCCGCGGCCCTGGATCCAGTCGCCGGGCTTCGCGGTCTTCGCCGCTTCGCCCACCATCGAGACGATGGTCTCGAAGTCCTTCACGCCCATCAGCTTGAGGCTCATGCGCGCGCGGCCGACGCCGGTGAAGTGGCCGTGGCCCTCGATGAGGCCGGGCACCGCGGTCTGGCCCGCGAGGTCGATGACCTGCGTGCGCGGGCCCGACGTAGGCCTGCGATCTCCTCGTTGGTGCCCAGCGCGGCGATCTTGTCGCCGCGGATGGCGATGGCCTGCGCCTCGGGCTTCGCGGCGTCGACGGTGACGATCTTGCCCCCCTTGAGGACGAGGGTCGCGGGTTCAACGGCCGGTTTCTGGCTGCAGGCGGCCGTGAGGATGATCGACGAGAGCATGACGAGGATCGGACGTTTCATGGAAGTCTCCAATGGCCCCTGCATTGTAACCTTGGGACGTGAGCGTTGAACTGGCACAGCGGCTCCGCGTGCGATTGTCGGGCCCCCTGCCGGGTCTCGATGCGCAACTTCGCATGGCGCCGAGCCCGCGCGTCGGCTGGGATCCGACCCTGTTCCCCGACGGCGCGCGCGACGGCGCGGGCCTCCTCCTGCTCTTCCCGGCGGACGAGGGCCTGCGGATCCCGCTCACCGTGCGGGGGGCCGCCGATGCGGACCCACACCGGCCAGGTGTCCCTGCCCGGCGGCCGCGTGGACGAAGGCGAATCGTTCGAGACGGCCGCCCTTCGCGAGGCCTCCGAAGAAGATCGGCGTCCCGCCCGCATCCGTCGAAGTGCTCGGTCGCCTCACGCGGCTCCACATTCCCGTCAGCGGCTTCATCCTCCACCCCATCGTCGGCGTCGTGCATGCCCGCCCCGAGTTCCGCCGGGCCGAGTGGGAGGTGGCGCGCATCATCGAAGCGCCGCTCTCTCTCCTCACCGACGCGTCAACCGTGAAGCGCGAGACGCGTCATCGAACGCGAGACGGCCAGACCGTGGAGGTGGACGTCCCGTATTTCGCCATCGAAGGCGAGAAGGTGTGGGGCGCCACGGCCATGGTGCTCGCCGAGTTCCTCGCGGTGATAGAGTCTCTCGGATGAGACTGACCGCGCTCGTCCTCGCCGTGTCGCTCACGGCCGCCGGCCTCTCCGCGCAATCGCCTTCCGCCATCGACGACGCATTCACGAAGTTCTTCGCGGCCAGGACCGCCGACGAAGCCGCGCAGATGGTCGACGGCGTGCTCGCCACCAAGGTCACGTTCGCCGAAGCGTATTCGCGGCTGAAGAAGGGGCGGGCCTACACCGAGATTCCGAAGAGCGAGATGGCCTACCGGTGGAAGGCCGCCACCGGCGCGACGTTCCGCAACTCGGTCGAGGTGCCCGAGGCCTACGATCCGTCGACGCCCTGGCAGGCGCGCGTGCAACTGCACGGCGGCGTCGGCCGGCCCACGCCCGACACGCCGGGCCGCGACAACCCGGGCGCCGGGACGAATCGCATCGCGGGCGAGGAGCAGTTCTATCTCTACCCCAGCGGCTGGATCGACGCGCAGTGGTGGGACGAAGAGGGCGTCGACAACATCCTCCGCCTCGTCGATGTCGTGAAGCGCCGCTACAACATCGACGAGAACCGGATCTACATCACCGGCATCTCGGACGGCGGCACGGGCGTCTACTACATGGCGCTCAAGGCGCCGACGACGTGGTCGGCGTACCTGCCGCTCAACGGGATGATTGGCGTGCTGCGCGGCGCCGACAACGGCGCGGACGGCGAGATGTACGGCAACAACTTCATCAACGCCCCCTTCTACATCGTCAACGGCGAGAACGATCCCCTGTACCCCGTGTCTGCAGTCGAGCCCTACATGCGATGGCTCGTGGAGATGGGCGTGTCGTGCATCTTCCGGCCGCAGGCCAAGGCCGGGCACAACACCGCGTGGTGGCCCACGGAGAAGGCGCCCTACGAGAAGTTCGTGCACGAGCACCCGCGCGCGCCGCATCCGGCGACCCTCACGTGGGAGACGGAGCGCGTCGACAAGTACAACCGCAACCGCTGGCTCGTGATCACCGGCGTGCGGAAGGAAGGCGCGCACGACACGTACCTCGAGGACACGGGCATGTTCCGGCACGTGAAGCCCTCGGGCCGCGCGGACGTCACGCGCAAGGGCAACGCGTTCGACGTGCGATCGCGCGACGTCTCCTCGTTGTCGCTGTTGCTCTCGCCGGACGTCGTGGACTTCTCGCAGCCCGTCGCCGTGACCGTCAACGGCAAGCAGGTGTTCAGGGGCGCGGTGAAGCCGGATCCGGCCGTCCTCCTCGCCTGGGCCGCGAAGGACAACGACCGGACGATGCTGTATGGGGCGGAGTTGAAGATCGCGGTACCCTGAAGTAAACCCGGGGCCGGAACGGTGGTTCCGCCTCAATCGGATTTGGAGATCGCGCGTGCACATGTCCCCCGAGAAGATCCTGCAGACCGGCCTGGCGTTCTGGGCCTCGAAGACCCTCTTGAGTGCGATTGAAATCGGCGTATTCACCGAGCTGGCGCGCGGCCCCGAGGGCTTCGACGCGCTGAGCGGACGGCTCGGCTTGCACCCACGCGCGGCCCGCGATTTTCTCGATACGCTCGTCGCGCTCGGCTTCCTGCAGCGCGCGGGAGATCAATACGGCAACACGCCGGAGACCGACCTGTTCCTCGATCGCAAGAAGCCGTCCTACGTCGGCGGCGTCCTCGAGATGGCCAATCACCGCCTGTATCCGTTCTGGGGGCACCTCACCGAAGCGCTGCGCACGGGCGAACCGCAGAACGAGGTGAAGGGCGGCGGCCCCGGCCTGTTCTCGACGCTCTATGCCGACCCGGCACGGCTCCGCGAGTTCCTGGCCGCGATGAGCGGCATCTCGCGCGGCGCGAACATGACGATCGCGCGCGCGTTCCCGTGGAAGGACTACCGCACGTTCGTGGACGTCGGCACGGCGCAGGGGGACCTCGCCACCCAGGTGGCGCTGGCCAACGCGCACCTCACCGGCACGGGTTTCGATCTCGCGGAGGTCGCGCCCATCTTCGAGGAATACGTGGCACACGCCGGCGTGGACCGCCGGGTCACGTTCGTCCCGGGCGATTTCTTCAAGGACGCGCTCCCGAAGGCCGACGTCGTGATGATGGGCCACATCCTGCACGACTGGGACCTGCCGACGAAGCAGGTCCTCATCAAGAAAGCGTTCGACGCGCTGCCGAAGGGCGGCGCGCTCATCGTGTACGAGGCGATTATCGACGATGACCGGTCGAAGAACGCGTTTGGCCTGATGATGAGCCTCAACATGCTGATCGAGACGCCCGGCGGATTCGACTATACCGGGGCCGACTGCTCCGGCTGGATGCGCGAGGCGGGCTTTTCCCACACGCGGGTGGAGCCGCTCGTCGGGCCGGACTCGATGGTGATCGGGATCAAGTAATGAGCTTCACGAGACGCGACCTGTTCACGCGCGCGGGCGGCTTCGCCGCGGCGGCGGCGGCGGCCGGGACCCTCACCGAAGACCGGTTGCAGGCGCTCGCCCTGCAGTCCTCCGACGGCGTGCTGCCGGCCAAGCGGGACTTCGCGATTCCGGCGGGGCAGACGTACCTCAATGGCGCGTTCATTCACCCGGTTCCGATGATCACCGCGGACGCGATCGCGCGCTACGTCGAGACGCGCAGCTTCCAGCGCGAGCGGTGGAGCGGCGACGATCTCGCGGTGAAGGTCCGGGCGCAGTTCGCGTCGCTCATCAACGCCACGCCGGCGGAGGTCAGCCTCGTCGAGAGCACCAGCCGCGGCGAGAACCTCGTCGTCAACGGGCTGGGCCTCCACGCGAATGCCGGCAACGTCGTCACCGACGCGCTGCATTTCGAGGGCTCGCTCGTGCTCTACGGTGAAATGCAGAAGCGGGGGTTGGACCTGCGCGTCGTGAAGCCGCGCGACTGGCGCATCGAGTTCGCCGACATCGAGAAGGCGGTGGACGGCAGGACGAAACTCATCGCCGTGTCGCTCGTGTCGTGGCTGAACGGCTTCCAGCACGACCTCAAGCGCCTCGTCGATCTCGCGCACGCGCACGGCGCCTACGTCTACGCGGACATCGTCCAGGCCGCGGGGAACACGCCGATTGACGTGCGCGCGAGCGGCGTGGACTTCTGCGCCTGTTCCAGCTTCAAGTGGCTCATGGGGGACTTCGGCCTCGGTTTTCTCTACGTTCGCGAGGGGTTGCTCGACACGGCGATCCGCCGGACCGAGACGGGCTACCAGCAGGCCGACATCACGCTGCACTACCTGCCGTCGGACCCGCCGTCCGCCGCGCCCGTGACCTGGAAGATGCGCGCCGACGCCGCGGCGCATTTCCAGGTCGGAACGTACGGGCAGGGCGCCGTCAACGGCCTCGCGCAGTCGCTCGCCTACCTGCAGCGCCTCGGCGTGGAGAAGATCCACGCGCATCGACAGCCCCTGTTGAAGATGCTGCACGAGGAGATGCCGCGGCGCGGGTTCACGTCGATCACGCCGCAGGAGTCCACGTCGGCGATTGCCTCGTTCGTCGCGAAGGACGCCGAGCAGCGGTTCGCGGTGCGGCTCAAGCAGGCCAACGTGTCGGTGAGCCTGGGCGGCGACCGGATCCGGATCGCGCCGTCGTTCTTCAACGACGCGCGGGACGTGGAGAAGCTGCTGGCCGCATTGGCGTAGCGGGAGCCGCCCATGAAGACCATGCCCGATCCCGCGACGCGCATCGAGGCGTTCCGCACGCTTCACGACGCGGGCTGCTTCGTCATCCCCAACCCGTGGGACGTCGGCAGCGCGCGGCTGCTCGAGCAACTGGGCTTCAAGGCGCTCGCGACCACCAGCTCCGGGCTCGCGTGGTCGACCGGCCGCGCCGACAACCAGGTGACGCTGCCCGACGTGCTGGCACACCTGCGCGCCATCGCCGGCGCGGTCGCGGTGCCCGTGAACGCGGACTTCGAAGGCGGCTTCGCCGTCGAACCGATGGACGTCGCCGCCAACGTCCATGCGGCCACGGGCACGGGCATCGCGGGACTGTCGATCGAAGACTCCACCGGCGATCCGGATCACCCGCTCTTCGCGTTCGAGCTGGCCGTGGACCGCATCCGCGCCGCGCGCCAGGCGATCGACGCGAGCGGCACCGGTGTCCTGCTGACAGGTCGGAGCGAAGGCTTTCTCGTGGGCCGCGCCGATCTGGCGGAGACCATCCGCCGGCTGGTCGCGTACCGCGACGCCGGCGCGCAGTGCCTTTACGCGCCCGGCCTGCGATCGCTGGACGACATCCGTGCGATCGTCGAGGCCGTCGCGCCCGCGCCGGTCAACGTGCTCATGGGGAGCGACTTCACCACTGTCAATGCGTTGGCGGCCCTCGGCGTCCGCCGCATCAGCGTGGGCGGCGCGCTCGCGCGCGCGGCGTGGGGAGGCTTCCTGTCCGCCGCGAAGGAGATTGCCGAGCACGGCACGTTCACCGGGCTTGCCCGCGCGGTGCCCTTCGCCGAGATTAACGGGGCGTTCAAGAAAGGCAGCAGGTAATGAGAATTCTGGTCGTGGGTGCGACAGGCACGATTGGCGCGGCGGTCGCGCAGGCGTTCGAGGCCCGGCACGAGGTGGTCCGCGCCAGCCACTCCCGTTCTGCGTTGACCGTCGACCTGGCGGACACCGATTCGATCCGGCGGCTCTTCGCCACGGTGGGCCGGGTCGATGCCGTGGTGAGCACGGCGGGGCAGGCCGCGTTCCGGCCGCTGCTCCAGCTCACCGACGCCGACTTCGCGCTCGGGCTTGGCAACAAGCTGATGGGCCAGGTCAACCTCGTGCGCCTCGGCGTGGAGATGGTGAACGACGGCGGTTCGTTCACGCTCACCAGCGGCATCCTGAGCCGGCGGCCCATGCCGGGCGGCGCGGCGATCAGCGCGGTCAACGCCGGGCTCGAAGGCTTCGGCCGTGCGGCGGCGCTGGAACTGCCGCGCGGCATTCGTATCAACGTCGTGGCGCCCGGATGGGTCCGCGAGACGCTCGTGGCGATGAAGATGGACCCGGGCATCGGGGCCCCGGCGGCACAGGTGGCGCAGGCCTACGCGTCCGCGGTGGAGGGGAAGATGACCGGCCAGGTGATCGACGCCGTCGCCTCGTAAAGGGCCATAGCGTGCCGGGCATCCTTCTTGTCACCGGCGGCAGCCGCGGCATCGGCGCCGCCACCGCCAGGCTCGCCGCGTCGCGCGGCTACGCCGTGTGCGTGAACTACCGCACGCGCCGTGAAGCCGCGGACGGCGTCGTGGCCGGCATCACGGCCTTGGGCGGACGCGCGATCAGCGTGGCCGCCGACATTGCGATCGAGGCCGACGTGGTGCGCCTGTTCGAGACGTGCGATCGCGAGCTCGGTGCCCTCACGGCGCTCGTCAACAACGCCGGGATCCTCGAGACGCAGATGCGCGTCGAGGCGATGGACGCCGCTCGCCTGGCGCGGGTCTTCGCCACCAACGTGACCGGATCGTTTCTGTGCGCGCGCGAGGCCGTGCGCCGCATGTCCACCAGGCACGGCGGCCACGGCGGCGCCATCGTCAACGTGTCGTCGGGCGCCTCGCGCCTCGGCTCACCCGGCGAGTACGTGGACTACGCGGCGTCGAAGGGCGCGATCGACACCTTCACGATCGGCTTGGCGAAGGAAGTGGCGGAGGAAGGGATTCGCGTCAACGCGGTGCGACCGGGGTTCATCTACACCGAGATCCATGCGAGCGGGGGAGAGCCCAATCGCGTGGATCGCGTCAAGGCCGGCGTGCCGATGCAGCGGGGCGGCGATCCGGACGAAGTGGCCCGCGCGATCCTCTGGCTCCTGTCGGATGAGGCGTCCTATTCGACCGGCACGTTCATCGACGTGACCGGCGGGAAGTGAGGGGGACGTGAACGTCTCGGTCTACATCGCCACCAGCCTGGATGGCTTCATCGCGCGCGAGGATGGCGCGATCGAATGGCTCCCCGGGATGGAGCCGGGTGAGGACTATGGCTACGGCGCGTTCATGAAGACGGTGGACACGCTCGTGATGGGTCGCAACACCTACGAGAAGGCCCTCTCGTTTGGCGGCTGGCCGTATGCAGGCCATCCCGTGGTGGTGCTCACCCACCGGCCGTTGCCTTCGGCGCCCACGAGCGCGGACGTCGAGGCGATGGCGGGGACGCCGCAGGAGGTGGCGGCGGCGCTCGAGGCGAGAGGTGCCCGGCACGTCTATCTCGATGGCGGAAGGACGATCCAGGCGTTCCTGGCGGCGGGCCTCGTCGATCGCCTGATCATCACGCGCGTGCCGGTCCTGATCGGCTCGGGCCTGCCGCTGTTTGGGATGCTGTCCGCCGACCTCCCCCTCCACCACGTCCGCACGGATGCCTTCGCGAGCGGTCTCGTGCAGAGCGAATACCGTGTCATCCTGCCGAGGGTAGGTCGGGCGCGGGCTCCAGACGCAAGATCCTGATAGCGGCGTCCGGGCCGCACACGGTATCAACAACGGCATGCGTGCATTCCTGGTCGCCATGTTCCTGCTGCTGTCCGTCAACACCTGGGCGGCGTTCCAACAACCGGCGCCTCCGCCCCCAGCCGCGCCGGCGCCGCCCAAGCCGTTCGACTGCGGCGCCGCCGAATACCGGCAGTTCGACTTCTGGATCGGCGAGTGGGACGTGGTGCCCAACGGCCCTCCGGTCGTGCCGCCGGTGCCGGCGTCGAACACCATAACGGTACTGGACGGCGGCTGCGTCCTCATGGAGTCCTGGACGACGCAGGGACAGACGGGCCATAGCTTCAACATCTACGATCGCACCAGCGGGCGCTGGCACCAGACGTGGGTGGACAACGGCGGCGGCCTGCACGAATATTGGGGCGGGCTGAAGGACGGCAACATGGTCCTGGCGGGCGAGGTCCCGCTGGGCCCCGGTTCGCGGTTCGCCGGCCGGCGCACCGTGCGCCTCACGTTCTTCCCGATCGGGCCTGACAAGGTGCGCCAGTTCTCCGAGGCGCTCAACATGGACGGTACGTGGAGCGTCAACTACGACCTGATCTACACCCGTCGCGCGCGCCCGAAGTGAGGGTGACCGCCGCCAGCCCGCGTCACGAGATCGACGTGGCGCTGTTCGCGTCGCCCCTGGTGCGCGTCGGGCGCTGGCGGTGCCCGGCGGACCATCCGCACTTCCACGATTCCGGTCCTGCTTCCGAGCACCTCTTCGTCTTTCCCCGCGAGAGCGTCTGGATCTGCCACGAGGGCACCGCGCCGTTCGTGGCCGACGCCAACACGGTGACCTACTACAACCGCGGCCAGAGCTACGCGCGCCGGCGGCTGAGCGCGCGCGGTGATCGGTGCGACTGGTTTGCGGTCGACGCCGCGGCAGTGGGCGAGACGCTCCTGGACTACGATCCCGCCGCGGTCGACCGGCCCGGCGAGCCCTTTCCCTTCACCCACGGGCCGAGCGACCAGCGGAGCTACTGGCGCCAGCGCGTGGTGTTCGAGCACGTGTCCCGGGAAGCGCGGCCGGATCGGCTGTTCGTCGAGGAGTGCGTGCTGTCGGTGCTCGGCGAGGTCGCGGGCCTGGCGTACGCGAGTCGCGGGGCCACGCCGCGCGCGCGCGCGATGGCGCGCCGGGAAGTGGAGGCCACCGAAGCCGCGCGGGACGTGATCGCCCGCCGCTTCCGGCAGGACCTCTCGCTCGCCGACATCGGGAGGGCAGTGGGCGCCTCGGTGTTCCATCTCGCGCGCACGTTCCGCCGCCGCACCGGCTTCTCGCTGCACGCGTATCGCAACCAGCTGCGGCTGCGCACCGCGCTCGAGCACCTCGCCTCGCCCGGCACCGACCTGGTCGGCCTCGCCCTCGACCTCGGCTTCTCGAGCCACAGCCATTTCACCGAGACCTTCCGGCGGACCTTCGGTGTGACGCCGTCCGAGGCGCGCCGGTCGCTCTAGATTGCCTGTAACATTCCGGCATGACTTCGCACACTCGACGAGTGGCCGCGGCGGCGACCGCCGCCATCGTACTGGCCGGCGCTCTTGTGACGATCGAGGCCGTCACGCGCGTGCCGTCGGCCGACGGACAGTTCTGGGACGTCCAGGACACCTCGGCCTGGGCGCAAGACAGCGGCGGCATCGCCACCGGCGGTGACGCGAATCCCTTCAACGGCTTCGGCTACCTCAAGCTGCAGGTGGCGCGTCCCGCGGGGCCGCCGCTCGTCTCCAATCAATACCTGAAGGGCTTCGGCCTCGCCTACGACGGCGTCGACCGTTTCGATTCCATCACCCCCATCCTCTCCGAGGGCATCGTCGTCGCGCGCGCGATTCGCGCCCGGAAGGACCAGGACTACCTCCGCTACGTGGATACCTTCACCAACAGCACGAGCGAGCCGCGGGTGGTGCGCGTGGCGTGGGGGGGCGCGGCGGGCGCGTTCGAGGACGGCGGCCGGGTGGCGGTGGCCGAGACGTCCAGTGGCGACCGCCTGATCGACGCGAGCGATCGGTTCGTCACCGTGATGCAGAACGCGCGCGGTGTCGCGAACCCCGCGCAGGGCCCGTCGGGCCACGGGCCCTCGTCGCACGTGCTCGGCAACAAGGCCGGCGTGCGGACCGGGGTAGGCGACATGTATTCGGATCCGTTCACGGATAGGTGGCCGGGATTCGATCCCGCGCACATCGGCTACGTGTATTACGCTGCCGCTCGGACCAGGCCAGACCGCCGCGCTCGTCACGTTCGTGGTGAAGGGACTGAGCGAGGTCTACGATCCGCGTGGCGGATACCCGGTGACGGTGAAGGACGGCCTTGTGAGCGGCGGCACCGTCTACGAAGGCGCCGACAGGAAGATCCCGGCGCCGGGCTCGGAGATCGCGAGGGTCACCGCCATTGCCAGGCGCCTCGCGGCCGACCCTGATCTCGACGGCCTCACACCGCTGCAGCGCTCGCAGGTCGCCAACTGGGTTGTGGCCGAGCCCAAAGGCTCGGCCCTGCAGCCGGCACGGTTCACGGTATTCGAGAAGTCGGTGCCCGAACTGCAAGCCGCGATGACGAGCGGCATCGTCACCTCCGAGGACATCGTCCGCGAGTACCTCACGAGGCTGACGCTCTACGATCGCAACGGGCCCACGTTTCGCGCCGTGCTCTCGATCAACCCGCGGGTCATCGCTGATGCCCGCGTGCGTGACGCGGAGCGCGCGTCGGGACGCGTGCGCGGGCCCTTTCACGGCGTGCCGATTGTCCTGAAGGACAACATCGATACGACCGAGCTGCCGACGACGGGCGGGTCGCGCGCCCTCGTCGATCATCGCCCCCGGCTCGACTCGCACGTGGCGGCCGGCATGAAGCGCGGTCGGCGCGATCATCCTCGGCAAGGCCAACCTGGACGAGTTCCCCTTCGGCGACTTCGGCATCAGCACCGTGGGCGGCACCGTGGGGAACGCCTACGATCCGTCTCTGAGCACGGCGGGATCGAGCGGCGGCAGCGCCACGTCCGTGGCCGCCAGCCTCGCGGCGCTGGGATTCGGCACCGACACGTGCAATTCGCTCTCGAACCCGAGCGCGTTTGCGTCGCTCGCCACCATCCGCGCCACGCGGGGCCTCAACAGCCGCGCGGGCGTGATGCCGCTCAACACGTTCAACGACGCGGTCGGCCCGATGGCGAAGACGGTGCGCGATGTCGCCCTGGCCCTCGACCTGGTGGCCGGCGCCGATCCCGAAGACGACGTGACGGCCGGCGCCGCCGCGCACATCAGCGGATCGTTCGCGCAGGGGCTCGATGCCGCCACGCTGAAGGGCGCGCGCATCGGCGTGCTGCGCCAGAGGTTCGTCGGCATCACCGGCGAACGCGAGGTGGCCGCCAACATGGACCGCGTCGTCAATGAACTCGAGGCCGCCGGCGCCACCGTAGTCGACGTGGCGATCCCCGACTACGACGCGAAGTACCGCGCCGCGCGCGGCAGCGCCCCGGGGTCGATGAAGGCCGCGTGGGCCGCGTATCTGTCGAGGGGGGCGCAACCGGGCGACGCGGTGCTCACGCTGGCGGACCTGCTTGCGTCCGGCAAGCTGGCGCCGGTGAGCGCGCGCCGGTTCGAGGACGCGCTGCGGCCCGTGCCTAGCGGCGCGGAATTCGACGAGGCGACGAGGCGGTTCTATGCGGGCCGCGAGACCTTCCGGCAGATCTTCGTCGACCTGCTCGACCAGCAGCGTCTCGACGCGTTGCTCTACCCCGCGAACCAGGCGCGGCCGCACACGCATGAGGGCGGCCTCGAGCGCTACGGGTCGGAGCCGGGCACGTGCGAGGAGAGCGCGGCGACGGGCCTGCCGCAGGTCACCGTGCCCGCGGGCTTCATCGGCGGGCGGCATCCCGTGGGGGTCTCGCTGCTCGGCCGGATGTGGGACGACCGCCGCCTGCTGGAGCTCGCGGCGGCGTACGAGCGCGCGACGCATCACCGCCGCCCGCCGTCGACCGTCCGGCCCTAGTAGAGAATCGCCGCCTCGCCCCGGGAGGCGATGAGGGCGTCGAAGTGCGCGACGATGCGGTCGCGCCGTTTCATGAGGGCGTTGATCTCGTCGCCCGTGAGGCGATCGGCCACCGCCGTCGCCACCGACGCGCGGGCGAGCGAGCGGAGCCTCCCGAGCAGGGCGCGGTCGCAGCGCTCGAGTTCCTTCTCGTTGGGCAGCGCGTCCTGCAGGCGGAAGGCCCGCGTGAAGTCGATCATCACCATCCTCCAGTCCGGCGTGATGAGGACGTTGCCCAGGTTGCGGTCCGTGTCCTGCGCGAGCGCGGAGAAGACGCGCATCCGATACAGCTGATCGATCCAGCCGCGGGGATCGGGCGGCGCCACGTTCCGTTTCAGGCGCTCCTCCTCGTCCATCATCGTGTCGACCCACCAGCTGAGCGAGCCGGTGCGGCCGTCCCACTTGCGCTCGACGTGCACGGGCATCATGTCGCCGAGGCCCAGGAGCGTGGCCAGGGCGTCGGCGGCGAGGTTGTAGCGATAGGCGTCGATGAAGTTCAGCTGCACCTGGGCGCCGCGCGGCGCGTCCTTGAAGCGCGCGACGCGGCCCTGCTCGTCCACGCTCTGGAACGCGGCGTCGTGGGTCAGGCGACCGTCGGACAGGGTCAGCCGCAGCGGACGGGTGATGCCCTTGCCGATCTCGGCCGAATGAATGACCCTGGCCGTGCGCAGGAACTCGCGCATCTGGTCGCGGGTGAGGGTCCCGCCGGGCGCGGGCGCCTGGACGAGCAGGGCGGCGAGGGCGAGGACGAGCGTCGTCAACGGCCGCTCCTAGGTACAGCACCGCCGCGTCTCCCTGCGCCGCGATCAGGGATTCGAAGTGCGTAACGAGGAGGTCGCGCCGCTTGAGGACGGACTCGATTTCGTTCGGGCTGAGGTAGTCGCCGCTCGCCTTGCGGATTCCGTCCTTCGTGAGGCCTTTCATCTTCTCGAACATGCCGCGGTCGCACATCGGCAGGTCCTTGAAACTCGCGACGATGGGCTGGAGGCGGAAGGCGCGCGTGAAGTCGATCATCACGATCTTCCAGTCGCTCGTGATGAGCACGTTCGTCAGGTTACGGTCCGTGTCGCGCACGAGCGCGCTGAAGACGCGCATGCGGTACATCTGCTTGTTCCAGGCGTCGGGATTGGGGGGCTTGACGCCCTTCTTCAGGCGCTCGCCCTCGTCCATCATGTTCTCGACCCACCAGCTGAGGGAGCCCTTCTTGCCGTTCCACATCCGCTCGGCGTGCACCGGAATCATGTACTCGACGCCCAGCAGCGTGGCCACGATCTCGGCGCCCAGGTTGTAGCGATAGGCGTCCACGAAGTTGATCTCCGCGGCCGCCCCGCCGGTGCCCTTCAGGTTTGCGAAGGTGCTCTTCTCGTCCACGCTCTGGAACACCGCGTCGTGCGTGAGCGTGCCGTCGGTGAGCGTGAGGCGGTAGGGATGCGTCACGCCCTTGCCGACGTCCTTGGACTTGATGATCTTGGCCTTGAGGAGGAACTCGCGCATCTGGTCGCGCGTGAGTTCCGGCGCCGGCGCGGGGGCCGCCGCCGGTGCTTGCGCGAACGCGGCCGACGTGCCTGCGAGCAACACGACAACCAAGACGACGATCACCGGGATTCGTGAGACACGCACGGGGACACCCCTTTCTGAGTGGCGGTCGGAGTCTACCGCGAAAGCCGCCACTTCGTGCGCGTGTAGGCGATGCGGAAGCCGTGGCGCTCGGCATTGCGCTGGGACGGGCTGCCGGGGAGCGCGCACATCATGGCGAGGTCGCAGCCGAGGTCCGCCGCCGCGCGGAGGCGGGCGTCGAGCAGGGCCAGTTGCGCCCCCTGCCGCCGTCCCTCGGGCACGGTGCTGGCGCCCGCCATCAGCGCGACCCCGTCGTGCACGCTCATCGAGCCGGTCGCGATGGGCACGCCGTCCACCTCGGCGAGGAACGAGGGGCAGCCCGTCCGGGCCGCGGACACGCGGGCGATGCCCTGGATGAACGACACGATCTCCGGCATCTCGCTCCAGCCCCGCGCGGAGATCGACGCGAACAGGTCGATTTCGTCATCGCCGATCACCCGGACCCGCACGCGTGGATTCACGGCGCCATCGAGGCCGGTGCCCCGGGCGATCGGCCGGAACATCACGCTCGACAGCTCGATGGGCGCGTAGCCGCGTTCCTGCAGCGTGGCGAAGAGCTCCACGCCTGCCAGCGGGCTGACCTCGTGGTGCACGTCGGCGCCCCGGCTGCGGAAGAAGGCTTCGAGCGCATCGAGGTCGGCCGCGCTGGCCGGGCCGTCCATCCCGAGACAGAACGTCTGCGTGAGCGGCGACCCCGGGCCGTCGAACATCGCGAGCGCGCCGCCCACGCCGGTCCACGTCGCGCCCACCGATGGCTCCACGCGCGCGCGCGCCTCGACGAAGGCCACGTTACCGCGTCCCTCCGCCTGTTCGAGCCGGCGGGCGAGGGACAGATCCGAGAAAGGCATTGGGGACGCCATCCGAGGGATGTTACCCTCCCGCGTGCCCAAGAACATGACCCGGCGAGACGTGCTGGCCCTCCTCGGCGTTGGCGTGGTGCCGGCCGCATGGACCTTTCGGTCCGCATCGGCCGCCCAGGCTCGTGGTCCCAGGCCTCAACCCGTGAGCGCGAAGGCGATCATCCGTACCCTGTCGAAAGACTACGCGCCGGCCGATCTCCCGCCCGGGCCGCTGTTGTTCCACGAGCACCTCTCGATGCGCTATCCCCTCGGCGCCACCGAGCACTTCACGGACGACATCGCCATGATGGTCGAGGAAGTGAAAGCGGCAAAGGCCGATGGCATCGGCGTGATCGTCGATGGCGGGCATGCCGACATGGTCCGCAACCTCGACGCGCTCAAGCGCATTTCCGCCGAATCGGGGATGCCGGTCGTCGCCAGCGGCGGCTACTACATGCAGCGGACGTATCCCGCGGACCTCGCCGCCAAGAGCGCCGATCAACTCGCGGACGAGCTCGCGCGCGAGGCCGTGGCCCAGCGCTTCGGCGCCTTCGGCGAGATCGGCCAGCAGGGCGGCGTGCTCACCGACGACGAGCGCAAGGTGTTCCAGGCCGTGGCGAAGGCGCAGGTGAAGACGGGGCTGCCGATCTTCACGCACAACGCCTACACGGGCGTGCGCGTCACGCAGAACCCGGTGCCGCGCGACACGGCGCTGACGCAGCTCGATGTCCTCGAGGGCGCAGGCGCGAAGCCCGCCAGCGTCTGCATCGGTCACGTCTGCTGTCTCGACGATCCGAAGGCCGAAATCGCGATCGCGCTCGCGAAGCGCGGCGTGTTCGTCGGCTTCGATCGCGTCACGATCGCCCTGGTGCCCGACGCGCAGAAAGTGACGACGATCATGGCGATGGTCGAGGCCGGCTACGCGGACCATGTGCTCCTGTCGTCGGACTTCTCGTCCGCGCGCGCGCTGAAGAAGAACGGCGGGCCCGGGCTCGGCCAGGCCTCCACCGTGTTCGGGCCCATGCTGCTGAAGGCGGGGATGTCCGAGGCGATGCTGCGGCAGATCCTCGTCGTCAACCCGCGCCGCTTCATGGCCTTTGTGCCCGCCTCCGCGTGATGCTTCCCAGCGGATCGAGCGTCACGCTTCGGCGCGGCAGGCCCTGAGTCCAGAGATGCTTCCAGACGGCTTTACCGACGTCCCGCGCGGCAAGATTGCGGCGGTGGTCACCTCTCTCGAGATGCTCGCGCCCGTGCCGCCGCGCCCCGAGCGGCGAGACGGGCCGTGGTCCCTGCGCGCAGTTCCACGTCCGGATGTGGACTGGTACCTGGAGCTGTACCGGCGCATCGGCGCGGACTGGCTGTGGTTCTCGCGCCTCGAGATGCCGCGCGCCGAGGTGGCCGCGATCATCGCGTCACCGGACGTGGATCTGTATGCGGTGGAGTTCGAAGGACGGGATGAAGGCGTTCTGGAGCTCGACTTCCGCGAGCCGCGCACATGCGAGCTGGCGTTCTTCGGCTTGACGCCCGCGCTGCTCGGGCAGGGCGCGGGCCGATGGCTCATGAACCGTGCGATCCCGCTCGCGTGGGCCCGCGACATCGATCGGCTGTGGCTCCACACGTGCACGCTCGATCACCCCGAGGCCGTGCCGTTCTACATGCGATCGGGCTTCGTGCCGTACAAGCGGTGCGTCGAGGTGGCCCCCGACCCGAGGCTCACCGGCGCGCTGCCGGAGACGGCGGCGCCCCAGGTGCCGATCTTCCGCCCGTAGCCGGTGTCAGGCTGGACGGCCTGTCACCAGGAGCGACTGACCCGGACGCCGACGGCGTCGCGCGAGATCATCGGCCACACGGCCGTTCGCGTCTGCGCCTCAGGATAGACGACCCGCGTCTTGTGCGTGAGCGCCCCCACGGCGAGGCCCACGCCCGCGCCGAGGGCGCCGACCATGATCGGCGCGTCTGCGCATTCCTCCCGGTCCTCTCCCGTGCACCCGGCAATCGCGCCGGCGACCGCGCCGACGCCGGCCCCGATGAGCACCGCCGGGCGCAACGGATGGTGGCGCACGGCCACCTGGCGCACGGTGTCCCGTGTGAAGTGCTTCTCGCCGCCGCTCGTGAGGATCGTGATGTCGTCGGCCGTGAGGCGCGTCAGGCGGCCGCTCGTCCTGCCCCCCGACTGGTCCTCGATTCGGAGTTGATCGTCGAGGTTGACCCGAAGGCCAAGGTCCTCGAGCAGGCTGGCTTGAACTCCGCCGCCGCCGGCGCGCGGCGCTGGAGCAGGGCTCTCGGCCGAGCGATAGATGGTCTTCATGCGGGGGACGAGGGCGCCCACGGCCAGGCCGACGCCTGCGCCGATGGGAGCGGCGGCGAGCGAGCCGACGGCGACACAGGCATCGTTGCCTTCGTGCGAGCAGTTGGCGACCGCGCCGAGGACCGCGAACACGGCGGTCCCGATGAGCGCGCCCGTGCGGAGCGGGTGGCCGCGCAGGGCGACCTCGCGAACGGCATCGCGCGCGAAGCGCTTCTCGCCGGCATCGGTCTGGAGGGCAATCTCCTCGCGCGTGAGGCGTGTGAGGCGGCCGGTGGCCTTGGCCCCCGATTGATCCTCGACCTGAAGCTGATCGTCGAGGTTGATCCGAAGCGCGAGGTCCTCGAAGGACTGGAGTGCCTGGGCCGCAGCTTGCGACGGCGCCAGCAGCGTGAGGGCAAGGAACGAGACGACAGTCGACCGGCGAAGACCGGTGCGCATAGTCACCTCCTGTTCCGAGCGTAGCACGCCGTCGACCCGCGGGTCGGAGCGCTGGAGCACCCAGGCCCTCAAGGCCCTAAGCCCCTAAGTCCCTGAGCCCTGAGGTTTCACCGCCACCCCGGAATCACCGCCGGCACGCGCGCGACGTAGGCGTCGTGCTCCGCGCCGAAGGTCTCACGCAGCAGCCGCTCCTCGATACGCACGCGCCACAAGATGCCCGTGAGGTTGAACACGCACGCCACCGCCAACGCGGGCCATGTCGTCAGCGCGATCCCGGTGGAGAGCATCAGGCCCAACATGGCGGTGTAGATGGGATGTCGGACGATCGCGTATGGCCCCGTCGTGACCAGGCGATGCGTCGTCAGTACGCGGGCGGTGACGCTCCACTGCTTCCCCAGGGTGCGAACGGCGCTCACCGCGAGTGCAGCGGAACCCCACGCCAGGATCGCGGAGGCGACGAGTTGGGCCCACGCCTGCCACGCGCCATCGGGCAACGGGTTCGCGCCGGCGTCGCGCCTCCAGCCCCACACCAGCCCAAAGCCGACGGCCTGGACGGCGACCCCAATGGTGGACATCGGATCGCGCGCCTGTTCGTCGCTTTGCGGCGTGCGGGGGCGTGTCAGGAAGGCGGCCGCGAAAATGATCCAGCCCGACACCGCAATCCCGATGAGCGCGGATTGCAGCGTCGCTGGGGTCACTGCAAAGCCTGGTAGATCAGGCTCGGAAACACTTCGCGGATGTCGGTGGCATTGGGGACGAGTTGAATCATCAACACCATCACGAGGTGCGCCTCTGGATCGACGCGGTACATGGATCCATACGCGCCGCCCCAGCCGAACGATCCTTCGGTGCTCATCACGTTCGCGCCGAAGCGATCCACCGTCTCGAAGCCGAGGCCGTAGCCCAGCCCGGTGGTGGAGTGCAGCGTGCCCACCTGGTTGGTGGACATCAACTTCACGCTGCGCGGTCCGATCAGGCGCACCCCATCGAGCGTGCCGCCGCGCCGCATCGCCTCGAGGAAGCGCCCGTAGTCCCGCGCGGTGGAGAGCAGCCCCGCGCCGCCGGCGAAGTTCCTGCGCGGCCCCTCGACGTAGTTGCCCTGGCCCTTCTGGCCCTCAGGCGCGCGCGCGTACTTCCCGTCGGCGCCGCTGGCATAAACCGCCGCGAGGCGGTCCTTCTGCGCCGGCGGCAGGAAGAACTGCGTGTCCTTCAGGCCGAGCGGGGCCGTGATGTGCGTGCGGATGTACTCGTCGAGCGGCATCCCCGACGCCTTCTCGACGATGCAGCCGAGGACGTCGGTGTTGTACCCGTACACCCAGGCCTCGCCGGGCTGCGAGACGAACGGCAGCGTCCCCAGCCGCTCCATCGTCGTGCAGACGGGCTCGTCCTTGTCGGCCAGATACCAGCCGAGGCCCGCGGCGGGACCGAGGCCCTTCGCCTGGTAGAGCGACGCGACTTGAGGCTCCGTGCCGTACGAAATGCCGGCGGTATGGGTGATCAGGTCGCGGACGGTGATGGGCCTCTTCGCAGGGACGATGCGCACGCCGCGTTCGGTGATGGTGGCAACGGTCGTGTTCGCGAAAGTCGAAATGAAATCGCCGGCGCGACGGCCGAGCGACAGGCGGCCGTCCTCCACCAACTGCATCGCGGCCACGCTGGTGAGGGCCTTGGTCTGCGACGCGATCCGGAAGATCGTGTCGGTGGTCATCTTGCGGCCGGCTTCCTTGTCGGCCCAGCCGAAGGCCTTCTCGTACTCGACCTTGCCGTCGCGTATGGCGAGGGCGACGACGCCGGCGACCTTGTTGTCGTCGACGTAGCGCTGGAGCGCGCGGTCGATGACCGTCACGCGGTCCGCCGCCAGGCCGCCCGCGGCGGCCGCCTTCGTCGTCTGCAGGGAGGCCTGCGGCGCCGCCCACAGCAGCGCCACCACGACCAGGAATACACCGAGCCGTATTCTCTTCACGGGGACCCCCAGGAGGTGGCAAGCAAAAAGTAGAAAGTGAAAAGTAGAAAGTGGAAAGTGGAGAGCTTTCTACCCTTCTACTTTCCACCTTTAACTTTTCAAAGCCGTCAGCACCGCGTCGATCATCTTCTTTGCGTCACCGAAGAGCATCTGCGTGTTGTTCTTGTAGAACAACGGATTGTCCACGCCCGCGTAGCCGCTGGCCATGCCTCGCTTCATCACGATGCAGGTCTTCGCCTTCCACACCTCGAGGACCGGCATGCCATAGATGGGACTCGACGGATCGTCGAGCGCGCCCGGATTGACGATGTCGTTGGCGCCGATGACGATCACGACGTCCGTGTCGGGGAAGTCGTGGTTGATCTCCTCCA
The DNA here is from genome assembly GCA_963839865.1 of uncultured Acidobacteriota bacterium. Lineage (GTDB taxonomy): Bacteria > Acidobacteriota > Vicinamibacteria > Vicinamibacterales > UBA2999 > 12-FULL-67-14b. The sequence continues at coordinate 654,873 of CAWIWS010000021.1, read as the reverse complement.
TCTCGAGGACGATGTCGTACGGCACCTTGGCTTCGGCGAGGAGCACGTTCATGTGGCCCGGCAGGCGGCCCGCCACGGGATGGATCGCGAAGCGCACCTCGGTGCCGCGCTCGCGGAGGATTTTCGTCACCTCGTAGAGCGGATACTGCGCCTGCGCTACGGCCATGCCGTAGCCCGGGACGATGATCACGCTCTTGGCCTCGCGGAGCAGTTCCGCCGTCTCCGCCGCGTCGATGCTGGTGACCTCACCGGCCGGCTGCGCGCCGGCCGCGGGCGCCGCGCCTTCTTCCGCGCCGAAGCCGCCGAGGATCACGCTGATGAACGAGCGGTTCATCGCGTGGCACATGATGTAGCTCAGGATCGCGCCGCTCGAGCCCACGAGCGCGCCCGTGATGATCAGCAGGTCGTTCGAGAGCATGAAGCCTGCGGACGCCGCGGCCCAGCCCGAGTAGCTGTTGAGCATCGACACCACCACCGGCATGTCGGCGCCGCCGATGGCCATGACGAGGTGGATGCCCAGGAGCGAGGCGATCGCCGTGCAGGCGAGGAGTGGCATGAGGGCCGCCTCGTGTGGCGCCCCCACGAACTGCCAGCCCAGCCCGATGCACGCCAGCATGCCGACCAGGTTCATCAGGTGGCGGCCGGGCAGCATCAGCGGCTTGCTGCGGATGAGGCCCTGGAGCTTCCCGAACGCCACGATCGAGCCGGTGAAGGTGACCGCGCCGATGAAGACGCCCACGTAGGTTTCCACCTCGTGGATGCGCGCCTCCACGCCCTCGAGCCCGCTGTTCGACAGAACGCCGCCGAAGCCCACGAGCACCGCGGCGAGGCCGACGAAGCTGTGGAGCATCGCGACGAGCTGCGGCATCGCGGTCATCTCGACTCGCGCCGCCAGGACCGAGCCGATGCCGCCGCCGATGACGAGCGCCCCGATCAGGACGCCGTAGTTGGCCGCATGCGGGCCGAAGGCCGTGATGCCTACGGCGAGCCCCATGCCGATCATTCCGAACAAGTTGCCGCGGCGCGCCGATTCCTGCGCCGAGAGGCCGCCGAGGCTCTGGATGAAGAGGATGCCCGCGACGAGGTAGGCAATCGTGACGAGAGTTTCGGGAATCATCGGCGGAACATCCTCAACATGCGTTGCGTCACCATGAAGCCGCCCACGATGTTGATGGTGGCAAGGAGAATGGCCACGGCGCCGACGATGACCACCGGCGAGGACAACGGCCCGGCAATCTGCAGCATGCCGCCGACGACGATGATGCCGCTGATCGCGTTGGTGACGCTCATCAGCGGCGTGTGCAGGGCCGGTGTCACGTTCCACACCACCTGCCAGCCGATCACGACCGCCAGCGCGAACACCGTGAGGTGCGAGAGGAACGCCGGCGGTGCGACGAGCCCGAGGGCAGTGAACGCCACCGCGGCGATGAGTCCGAGGACCGGCGCCATCACGCCGCCGCCCTTGGCCTCGCCTTCACCGGGTTTTGCGGGCGCGGCTTTCGGCGCGGCCGCGGCCGCCGGAGCCGGCGGGGCGGGCTTGGCCGGCGCGGGCCACAGCAACTCGCCCTTGTCGAGGATGATGGCGCCGCGCACCACTTCGTCCTCGAGGTTGACCTGGTACTTCGCCGCGCTGCCCATGTCGGTGAGCAGGTGGGCCAGGTTATTGCCGTAGAGGAAGCTGGCCGTCGGCGCCAGGCGGCTCGGCAGGTCCGTGTAGCCGATGATGTGCACGCCGTGCCGCACCACCGCCGTGCCGGGCTCGGTGCACGCGCAGTTGCCGCCGTTCTCGGCGGCGAGGTCGACGATCACCGACCCCTTCTTCATCAGCTTGACGCTGTCCTCGGTGATCAGGATGGGCGCCGGGCGGTTCGGGATGAGCGCGGTGGTGATGACGATGTCCACTTCCTTGCACTGCGCGGCGAACATCTCCATTTCCGCCTTGATGAAGGCCGGGCTCATTTCCTTCGCGTAGCCGCCCTGGCCTTCGCCCTCTTCCACGACGTTGAGTTCGATGAACTCCGCGCCCATGCTCTTGACCTGGTCTTTCACCGCGGCCCGCGTGTCGAACGCGCGGACGATGGCGCCCAGGGCGCGTGCGGCGCCGATGGCGGCCAACCCCGCGACGCCGGCGCCGATCACCAGCACCTTCGCGGGAGGCACGCGACCGGCCGCCGTCATCTGGCCGGTGAAGAAGCGGCCGAACGCGCTCGACGCCTCCACCACCGCGCGGTAACCCGCGATGTTGGCCATCGACGAGAGGGCGTCCATCTTCTGCGCACGCGAGATGCGCGGAATCTGGTCCATCGCGATCACGGTCGCCTTGCGCGCCGCGAACTTCTCGATGAGGTCCTTGTTCTTGACCGGGTAGAAGAACGAGATGAGCGTACCGCCCTCGCGAATGAGGTCGGCCTCGTGCACCCCGAGACCCGGGTGCATTTCGGGTGGTTGCACCTTGAGGACGACGTCGCCGGCCTGCCACAGCGCCCGCGTGTCGGCGACGATCGTGGCGCCTGCTTTCTCGTAGTCGTCGTCGCCAAACGAGGCGCCGGCGCCGGCGTCGTGCTCCACCGAGACGGCGAAGCCCATCTTGATCAGGCGTGTGACGTTTTCAGGCGTAGCGGCCACCCGGCGTTCGCCGGGACGGCATTCTTTCGGAACGGCCAGCATCATGGATGATTACTCCCTGCCGGCCGGGGACGTGCTTAGAAGGCGCCGGGCAGACGTGCGAGTGAATTATAGGTCGAATGGTCATCCGCCGGGCAGGTGTAAAGTGATGACCCACAGGAGGACGGTCATGAACATGAAAACGGTCGGAATGTCGATGGGCTTGCTGGTGCTGCTCGGCTTGTCGGGCAGGGTCGCGGCGCAGTCGGCCCAGGCGCCGCTGGTGCCCGGCTACGAAGCCGCGCGCGATGTCTCGGGCGCGAAGGAACTGCCGGACCCGAAGACCGATTACAAGGTCCTGTTCGCGGTGGCGCAAGGCGCCAAGACCCTCGCCGAGATCAATCCGATGCTGCCGACCGTTGCGCAGTACCTCAACACGCTGGCGAAGTACGGCGTGCCCCCGGAACATCGGCATCTCGTCGTCATGTTCCACCAGCGCAGCCCCGACTTCGACATCGTCATGACCAACGAGGCCTACAAGGCGCGCAATAACGGGCAGGACAACCCCAACGTGGCGCTGATTCACGCGCTCAAGGCGGCGGGCGTCGAGTTTCGCGCCTGCGGGCAGGCCTTGTCCGCCCGGAAGATCGATCCGGCCCAGGTGAACCCCGACATCCAGATCGACCTGTGGGCGATGACGTCGATCATCAACCTGCAGCTCAGGGGATTTGTGAGGATCGGCTAGCCGTCGATCTATTCCCGCGTGCACGCCCGCCGATACTCCTGATCAGGTCGCCGCGAGCCCCCGCAGCGGCCCAGAGGTTTCATGTCGTGTACGAACAGGCCTTCAGCGACCAGGTGCGCCCGGCGGAGAACGACGCCGCGCCCGAGTGGCAGAACGATCTCGAGGTGCTCTTCCGCACCGTGGACGCGCGGCTTGGCGCGGGGCGCGGCGCCGCGGCACCGCCCGCCGCGCCCGCAGCGGCGGAGCCACCGCCCGCCGCGCCACCGTCCATCGACCTGTTCATTGGCTTTGGGATCGCCGATCAGCCCGAGTCAGCGGGCGGCGGCCTCGACACGTCGGCCAACGGTCCGCCCCTCACCGCGCAGACCGCGGCGTTCCTGGAATCCGAGACCTTCAAGGCCGCCCTTCGCGAGCTGCTGGCGACCGCGACCCAGGAGGCCTTCGCCGCCGCGCTGCGGGAGCAGGTGCGCGCCATCGTCAGGGAGAGCGTGGACGCGGCGCTCGCGCGAGCGGCGGCCGAGGACGACGAACCCTCGCTCGCGCCCGGCACCCTGATCGCGATTAAGGTTCGCCGGCCGTTGTTCTCCGCACGGCGTCGCAGGCGGGTGGGACTGCTGGCCGTGACGACGCGCTGAAGAGACGCGGCCGGCGCGGTCAGGCGAGCCGCGCCTTGAACTCCCGCTGGAGCAGCAGCAGGTTGATCGTCATCTGCACCACCACCGACGCCACGGACAGATACCAAATCCACCGCAGCTCGAACCCCGCGACGCGCGACAGGAGCGCCGCCGGCACCACGACGATGAGCAACCGGATGAACGACGTGATGAGCGACGGCATCGTGTTGCCCATCGCCTGGAACATGCTCGCGGTGACGAAGGTGATCCCCGAGCAGACGAAGCTCACGACCACGATCCGGAGGTATTCCACGCCCATGTGGATCACCTGCGCGTCACCCGAGAAGAGGCCGACCAGCTGCGGGGCGAACGCGTAAACCCCCGCCGACAGCGTCAGCGTCATGGCCGCGGCGATGGACACGGCCGTGCGGTATGCGTCCTTCACACGCTGCGGCTGCCGCGCGCCGAAGTTCTGGCCCGCCACCGGCGCCACGGCGAAGCCGAGCGCGACGATGGGAAGGAAGGCGGCCTGCACGATGCGGAACCCCACGCCGAACCCCGCCTGCGCCGCCGCGCCGAACGGGCGGCTGATCGCGTAGACCACCACGAGGTTCACGCCCATCAGCAGGAACTCCGCGCCCGCGGGCAGGCCGATCGTGAGCATCTCGCGCCAGAGCGGCAGCTGCGGCGTCCAGTCGCCGAGGCGGAAGCGCAGGTAGGCGTCCTTGTCGAGGAAGTACCACGACATCCAGACCGTGCCGATCGCGATGCTGATGAAGGTGGCGATTGCCGCGCCGGCCACGCCGAAGGCCACGCCTGTGCCCCAGCCGAAGACGAGGATCGGCGCGAGGACGATGTTGAGCACCACGGTGCCCGTCTGCACGATCATCCCGGGCTTGAAGTTGCCGGTGCCGCGCAGCGCCGCGCCCATGGCGACGATCGCAAACTGCATCGCCATCGCGGGGATGAACCAGAGGAGGTAGTCGCCGGCGAGCGCGGTGGTGGTGGCGTCGGCGCCGAGCGCGCGGGAGTACGGCATGCGCACGAGCATCGCCGCCGCGAGGAAGAGCACGCCGACCACCATCGAAAGCACTTGCGACTGGTTGAAGACGAAGAGCGCCCGATCGTGGTTCTTTCCGCCCGACGCGTGCGACACGAGCGTGGTCGCGCCCACGCCGAGCATCTGCGACACGGCGAGGACGGCGAAGGAGAGGTTGCCGCTGATGCCGACGGCGGCGACCGCCTCGGTGCCAAGCCGCCCGACCCAGAAGAGATCCACCAGGACGTACAGCGTCTGGAAGATCATGCTCACGAGCATGAAGCTCATGGTCTTGAGCAGGTGCCCGGTGAGCGAGCCGGTGGTGAGATCCTGCATGGGGACGGGTCACTATAACCGACTCCCGACTCCCGGCTCCCGACTCCCGGCTATTTCAAGAGCTGTCTCCAGTTCAGAATCACGTTGACCGGCGCTTCGTCCGCGCCCGACGCCGGACGCCGCAGCAGGATGCGCTGTCCGTCCGAGCTGATCGCCAGCTGATCGTTCGAGGTGGAGGTGGTCAGGCCGCTCCGGAACAGCACGCGCGCGGGTGAGGCCTGGCGGGGATTGCCGTTCGGCAGCTCCACGCTCATCACGTTGCCTTCGAGATCGAGGAAGAACAGCTCGTGCCCGTCGCCGCGGAAGCGCGGCTGCACCCCGCCGGACGCGGAGATCTGGAACCGCTCGCCCGTCGGGGGAAACGGCATCACGTACACCTGCGGCGTGGCATCCACCGTCGCATGGTAGGCCACCCACTTGCCGTCGGCCGAGAAGCGCGGCTCGTCGCTGGCCTGCACGCCGGTGACGAGCGGAATTTCCTCGTGCGTCCCGTCCGTCCGGACCGCCCACAGCTCGTACTCGGCACCCTTCGGCCGCCCCATCGCGAGGTACCTGCCGTCGCGGCTCCACGAGTCGGGATACCCCGCCCAGTCGGTGACCTTGGTTTCCTCGCCGCCAAAGGTGCTGCGGGTCACCACGGCGCCGCCGCGGCGGTACGCGATCCGCTGGCCGTCCGGGGAGAACGTCGGATCCGAGAGATTGCCGCCCGGATCGATCTGGGAGTTCACGCCACGCGCGCCGTCCAGCAACCACATCGACGACGACCCCACGTCGCGGCGCAGCGCGACCACGCGCTGGCCGTCCGACGAGAGGTCGAAGTTATGGTAGGGCGCGGGCGGGCCGATGCGGCCCACGGTGCGCCCGGCGCGGTCCACCCACTCGAACTGCATCTGGGCAAAACCCGCGGAGCGGTACGCCAGGACTCCGGTCTCGCTAATGCTGGCCCAGAGCCGCCCCGAGACGCTGTCCGTGATGGCGTCGGACGCCAGCGTCACGGGGTCCCCGGCGGCCTTGAGCGCGCCCCAATCGAACCGTCGCGCCACCAGCGTGCCGTTGCGGCCGTAGAGCAGGGCGCCCGACGGATCGACGATCACGCGCGTGATGCCGGAGGGCAGGTCGAGCCTCGCTGGCGTGCCGCCCGACACGGGTCGCACGAAGGCCTCGAGCGTCCGCGTGTCCGCGCGCTGCGCCATGTAGAGGAAGCGGTCGCCGCCCGGCAGCCACTGCGGGTGTCCGTACCAGCGATGCACCGCGGCGTCCGGGCTCGCCAGAACGGCCGGCGGACCCTGGTTCCCAGACTTGATGAGCGCGATTCCGCCGTCGACGCTGGCGAGCACGTCGTCGTTGGTCGCGACCGCCATGCCCCGGTAGGCGCCCTGCGGGCTGCCCTGGTCCTGGCTGAAGACCGTGGTCATGTTGGCTTCGGGATCCGCGGACCACAAGGCGCCCCGGTTCGCGATGAAGAGGTTGCGGCCGTCGCGCCGGAACTCGCCGCCGAACGCACCGGCCGCCGAGTCAATCAGGATCGCCGCGGCGTTGCCCAGCCGCTTCACCCTGACGCGCGGGCCGTTCCCGCCGGGTTCGGTGTCGCCCCACGCGAGGGACTGCCCATCCGGCGACACGGCAATCCACGGCGGGTTGCCGATGTTGGACGGGATCTCGAAGCGCACGAGCGGGGCCCCTTCGTCCCGCGCCTCGTTTGCCGGCGCCTTCGCGACCCATGCGACCACGCCGCCGGCCACGAACGCGGCGGCGACCATGATCGCGAGCGCGGGGCCGCGGCGCGCGGGCGCCTCGGGGATCGCGGCCATCGCCGACGCGCTCGAATCGCGCGCCGAGCGCGTCGAGCGCGAAGCTCAGGTCGCGCGTGGACTGGAAACGCCGCGCCGGATCCTTCTCGAGGCACCGGCGGATGATCCGGTCCAGCGCGGGCGACACGCCGGTCGCGTCCAGCGCCAGTTCGGGCGGGTCGCTGTTGAGGATCGCGCTCAAGGTGTCGGCCGGCGTGGCGCCGGCGAACGCGCGCCGCCCGCTCACCATCTCGTAGATCACCGCGCCCAGCGCGAAGATGTCCGTGCGGTGATCGACCGCCTGCCCTCGCACCTGCTCGGGGGCCATGTAGCCGATCGTCCCGACGATGATGCCGGGGGCGGTGCCGGGCGCGACGGTGGCCGAGTCCTGCGCGGCGATGCCGGTGTCGAGCCGCGCCAGGCCGAAGTCGAGGATCGTGACTCGCCCGTCGGTGTTGACGAAGATGTTGGCCGGCTTGACGTCGCGGTGCACGATGCCGCGCTCGTGCGCGGCCGCAAGGCCGTCGGCGATCTGCTTCGCGTAGTCGAGCGTCTTGCGCGGGGGGAACGGACCGCTCGTGAGCGCTTCGGCGAGCGACTGTCCCTCGAGCAAGGGCATCACCGCGTACGACACGCCCCCGTCGCGGCCGATGTCGTGAATCGACAGGATGTTGGGATGCGAGAGGGCCGCCACGGCCTGGGCCTCGCGCTCGAAGCGCGCGAGGGACGCCGGATCGCTCGCCATGGCCTCCGGGAGGATCTTGATCGCAACCGTTCGCTGCAGCCGGGTGTCGCGGGCGCGATACACCTCGCCCATCCCTCCGGCGCCCAGGGGACTGAGAATCTCGTAGGGCCCGAGGCGGTGTCCGGCGATGAGCGGCATCGCCGCGATTATACGCGCTCGATATGCACCGCAATCGGCTCGCGCGCGGTGACATCGAACACGCCCAGGATCTCCTGCTGGCGGAACGTGAAGATCCGCTCGAGGTCTCGGCGCACGAACAGCGCCTGCACGAGCGCGCCGCCGATCGGCCGGTAAATCACGGTGTCTTCCACGACGGTGCCGCCCTCGACCGAAGTGAAACGGTGAGAATGGTCCCACTGCCAGTACGGCCCGCGAATTTGCCGATCCATGAACAGGTGCGGCGGCGTCCACTGGCTGATCTCCGTGCGCCAGCGGACCGGGATGCGGTGGATCCGGATCTCGTAGTCGATCCGCGCGCCCGCGTGCATCGCGATGGGCTGCGGCGTGAGGATCCGGAAGTCCAGCCAGGGCGGCGTCAGCCGCTGCAGGTTCCCGGCGTCGGCGAAGAACGCGAATGTCGTGTCGAGGTCGCGCGCCACGAACAGCCGCGTCCTGAGCCTATACTGAGCCACAACTGTAGGACGCGCGTGCGCGGGGGAGGGTGCCATGAATCGGTGGATGGCGGCGGTCGGTGTAGCGGTGGCCCTGGCGGCGGCGGGCCTGGCGGCGCAAGGCCAGGCGCCGGCCGGCAGGGGGATCCGCGTGGAGGTCTCGTTTCCGGCCAGCACGCGCGCACAGCCGGTCACCGGCCGCGTGTACGTCATGGTGTCGCGCACCAACGACCGGGAGCCACGGCTGCAGATTGGCCGCACGGGCACGCCGTTCTTCGGCCGCGACGTCGAGAAGCTCGCGCCAGGGCAGGCGGCGACCATCGATGCCACCGACCTCGGCACGCCGGTCGCCAGCCTCAAGGACCTGCCGCCCGGCGACTACTACGTCCAGGGCTTCGTCAACGTCTACTCCGAGTTCAAGCGCGCCGACGGCCACACCGTGTGGATGCACGATGACCAGTGGGAAGGGCAGCGCTGGAACGTCTCGCCCGGCAACCTGTACAGCGAGCCGCAGCGCGTCCACATCGATGCGACCACCGAGACCATCAAGCTCTCGGCCACTCGCGTCATTCCCGCCGTGGTGGTGCCGGCCGATACCGCGTGGGTCAAGCGGTTCAAGATCCAGAGCGCGCTGCTCACGAAGTTCTGGGGCCGGCCGATCTACCTGGGCGCCACCGTGCTGCTGCCGCGCGACTACGCCACGTCCACGGTGAAGTACCCGGTGCTGTACCGCCAGGGCCACTTCGGTCTCGGCCCGCCGCTGGGGTTCGAGGAGGGCAACGAGATCGGCACCGCGTGGATGCGCGACGACTTCCCGCGCATGCTGGTCGTCACCCTCCAGCACCCGGCGCCCTACTTCGACGACAGCTACGCCGTGAACTCCGCCAACGTGGGGCCGTACGGCGACGCGATCATCCAGGAGCTGATTCCCGAGGTCGAGAAGCGCTTCCGCGCGATCGGCGAGCCCTGGGCGCGCATCACCGACGGCGGCTCGACAGGCGGATGGATCTCGCTGGCCCACCAGATCTTCTACCCGGACTTCTACGGCGGCGTCTGGTCGTACTGCCCCGACTCGGTCACGTTCACCGATGTCGAAGGCATCAATGTGTACAAGGACGACAACGCCTACTACCGCACGGTCGACTGGCGGACCGTGCCGATCATCAACACGCGGGAGATCAACGGGCACGTGCGCCTCACCTCCGAGCAGCGCAACCACATGGAACTGGTCAATGGCACCCGCGGCCGATCGGGCGAGCAGTTGGACATCTGGTCCGCCGTCTTCGGCCCGGTGGGCAAGGACGGCTACTTCGAGCCGCTCTTCGACAAGAGGACCGGCGTCATCAACCGGGAGGTCGCCAGCTACTGGCGCGACCACTACGACCTGCTCGAGTACCTCAAGCGCAACTGGGCCACCGTCGGCCCCAAGCTCGTCGACAAGATTCACGTCTACACCGGGACGATGGACAACTTCTTCCTCAACAACTCGACGAAGGAACTCGAGGACTGGATGAAGGCCACCAAGGACCCGCAGTACAAGGGGTTCTTCCTCTACGGCGACGGCAAGGGCCACTGCTGGCAGGGCCCAGAGTCCACGGCCGAACGCCTCAAGCAGATGGCCGTCCACATCGCCAGCCACAAGCCCGAAGGCATGACGACGCCGTGGTGGACGTACTGATGGATGGACCCGGTGCTCGGGTGATCGCGTGATTGGAGACCTGCGCACCGTGCTGTCGTGGCTGACGCCGCGGGAGCGGCGGCGCTGGTACGCGCTCGTGCCGATCATGAGCCTCGCCGCCCTCATCGAGGCGGCCGGCGCCCTCGCGGTCTTCGGCCTCCTGCGCCTCGTTGTCGATCCCGCCCAGGTGCGGACCACGCCGGTCGTCTCGCGGCTGGCCGAAGCCTGGCCCGGCGCCGATCCCCGCGCCGTCGTCGCGCTGATCACGCTCGGCGTGGGTGGGTTCTACGTCGCCCGCGCCGCGTTCCTCGCCTGGGCGGACTGGTTCAAGCAGGGTGTCGTCTACGGCTCCGCCGCGGTGGCCGCCGAGCGCCTGTTCGCGCGCTACCTCGCCGCCGATTACCTGTTTCATACGCGGCGGCGTTCCGCGTCGCTCATCGAGCCGATGTCGCGGTCGGCCGACATCGCGTTCGAGCTCGTGGCCGGTTCGGCGGTCAACATCCTCGCCGAAGGCGTCACGATCGCCGCGCTCGCGGCGGTGCTGGTCGTGTCCTCGCCGCCGGCGACGCTCGGCGCGTTGCTGGTCGTCCTCGCGATTGTCCTCGTGCCTGTCGTCCTCAGCCGACGCACGTGGTCGAACATCGGCGAGACGGAGCGCGCGCTGTTCCAGCAGCAGTTGCACGTGCTGCAGCAGAGCCTCGGCGCCATCAAGGACGTGAAGGTCACCGGGAGGCAGGGCTTCTTCGAGGAGCAGTTCCGCGGTATCCGCCGCGCCCTCGCCCGTACCAGGCAACATCGATCCTGGGTGGCGAGTGCCGCGCGCCTCGGCGTGGAGGCCGTGCTGATCCTCAGCATGCTGCTCGTCGTGTTCATCGTGATGCGTCAGGAAAGTTCCGGCCCCGAGACGATTTCGCTGCTGGCGCTGTTTGCGTATACCGGCTTCCGCGTGGTGCCGTCGGCCAATCGCATCATGTTGAACGTCGGCTACGTTCGCGAAGGGCAGTCGTGGGCCCGCGGCATGGACGCCGACATGCACGCGTTGCGGGCGCCGGCGCTCCGGCACTTCGGGCACGAGCCCGTCGTGCAGTTCAAGGACCAGCTGGTCTGCGAGAACGTCACGTTCGTCTACGAAGGGGCGGAAGGCGCCGCTCTGAAGGACGTGTCGCTCACCATTCGCCGGGGCGAATCGATTGGCATCGTCGGGCCCACCGGCGCGGGCAAGAGCACGCTGGTGGATGTGCTCCTCGGCTTGCTCCCGCCCACGTCCGGCGCGGTGCGGGTCGACGGACAGCCGATCGCCGGACACGAGCGGGCGTGGCAGCGGCAGATCGGGTACGTCTCGCAGGGCGTCTACCTGCTGGACGACTCCCTGCGGCGCAACATCGCGTTCGGCGTGCCCGACGCGTCGATCGACGAGGAGCGGCTGTCCCGCGCCGTCATGCTCGCGCGCCTCGACGCCGTGGTGGAAGCGTTGCCGCAAAAACTGGAGGCCGTCGTCGGCGAGGACGGCGTGCGCCTGTCGGGCGGGCAGCGGCAGCGGGTGGCGATCGCGCGCGCGCTGTATCACGAGCCTGACGTGATTGTGTTCGACGAAGCGACGGCGGCGCTGGATACCCAGACCGAGCGGGAAGTGACCGCCGCGATCGGCGAGTTGCGCGGCACGCAGACGCTTATCGCGATTGCCCATCGTCTCTCGACGGTACGGGACTGCGATCGGCTCATCTACCTGCGTGACGGCCGGGTGGCCGGCGTCGGCACGTACCAGGAACTGCTCGCCGATCCGTCGTTCCGGGCGCTCACTTAGTACGTGGCGTCCCCTCAGTACGTGGTGTCGCCCTTTAGGGCGACCTGCTCCACAACCTCTCGAATCTCCCGGCAGAAACGATCAACCGAGAACCGCGCGGCCTGCGCCGCGAGGTGCGCGACAAGCCGCGCCTGCTCGTCGGGACTGTCCAGCACCCGCGCGATCTTCGCGACGGCGTCTTCCTCATCGCGGTATCGCAGCAGCGGCTCGTCGCCGACGATTTCCACCTGGCCGCCGCCGTCGGAAACCCACGTGACCATGCCGGCGCGGACCATCTCGGCGGGCGCCATCCCGAAGTGCTCTTCGCGCATGCCGTGGATCCCGTAGCGCGTCGCGGCCATCAACCGGTTGATCTCATCCCGGCTCAGGTTTTCGCGAAACGTGACCCACGGGCCGATGGCCGCGGCCAGGCGTCGAAGGCTGTCCATGTAGGACGCCGTCAGCCGGTCGGACGTCCCGACGATGGTCAGGGTGACGTCGGGATGTGTCTCGCGCACGCGGCCGAGGATGCGCATCACGCGCTCGAGCTCCTTTTCGGGAGAGATCCGCCCGATCACGAGGAACGCGTTCGCCCGATCGTCCCACGGGACATGAGCCGCGGGATCCGCGACGGGGGGATACAGCACGCGCGCGCGAATGCCGAGGTGTGCCTCGATCTTCCCGGCCGTCCACGCGGAGTTGGCCAGCGTGACGTTGGTCTTCATGCGCTCCAGCGAGAAGCCCGCCAGCGCATCCGCGAACCGGTAGTAGCCCTCGAGAAGGAAGTGTGGCCGGTGGTACCAGCGGAGGTCCACCACCGGGCGGGGACGCAGGTAGGTCGGGTAGTGCACGTATTGAATGCCACGGCGCCCGTAGTCGGTCTCGTTGTGCACGCCCAGGATGACGTCGTAGCCGCCGCTGACCCGGCGCGTGTAGCGCATGAGGAGCGACGACTTGATGAGCGACAGCGGCAGCGGAAGGTGGTCGGCCGCGCCGCGCCATGACGCCGGCACGACGATCCGATCGAAGTCCGACGCGGCCAGGCGGGTGCCGAAGAAGCGGTTGATCGGCTCCACGTCGACGGGGTTCCACGACAGGACGGTGACGCGATGCCGGTCCACGAGCGCCTGCAGGATCCACGCGGCCACGCTGTTGCTCCCGCCGGGCGGCTGGAGCGACGGCTGGACGAGGAGGATGCGCCGCACGGTCAGTCGTAGGACGCCGTCGCGAGGGCGGCGAGGGAAAGGGCGATCGTCACGGCGTAGAGGAGCAGGACCGTGCCGCGCGCGGACCATCCACGCGAGAGCATGCGGTGATGGATGTGCAGGCGGTCGGGCTCGACGATACGGAGGAGCGCGCCGTGAATGGAGGGCCACCCGGGGACCTCGCGGCGGAGCAGCCGGCGCACGAGCGCGCTCGACAAATCCGCGATGGGCAGGGCGAAGAGCAGGAGAGGCACGCCGGCGGCCAGGGCCGTCGCGCCCTTCTGCCATCCCGCCAGCGCGGTCGTCGCCAGGACGAACCCGAAGAGCAGGCTGCCGCTGTCGCCGAGGAAGATCGACGCGGGCGGGAAGTTGAACGCGAGGAACCCGACGGCGGCGCCGACGAGGCTGGCCAGCACGAGTGCCTCGGCGTCATGCCCGCGCGCGACGAGGATCGCGGCGCACGCCGCGCCGGCGATCGCCGCGACACCGGCGGCCAGTCCGTCGATGCCGTCGATCAGGTTGAAGGCGTTGGTGAGGCCGACGATCCAGATGTAGGTCACGGGCCAGGCGATCCAGCCCAGCGCCGCGGTGTGGCCCGCGAGGGTCACCCGCTCGATCAACAGGCCGGCGGACATGACCAGGATGGCCGCGCCGCTCTGGATCGCGAGCTTGGGCCAGGGCGACAACGGGCGCACATCGTCGAGCGCGCCGATCGCGAAGACGAGCAGGGCGCCGATGACGACCGGCAGCGCGGGCGAGACGGAGATGTGCGTGGGGACCAGCGCCAGCGCGAGTGCGGCGGCGAGCGCCACCGCCACACCGCCCACGCGCGGCACCGACTGCGCGTGAACCTTCCGGCCCCCGGGGGCGTCTACCAACCCGAGCGCGGTCGCCCCTCGTCGCGCGAGGGGTGTCAGCACGAGCGCCATCGCGGCGGCGGCCAGACCCGAGAGAAGATAGGGACTCACATGCGAAGCGCGGTGGTGGTGCTCGGTGATCTCGGCCGAAGCCCGCGAATGCAGTATCACGCCCTCGCCCTGGCCGTCAACGCGGGCGAGGTCGATCTGGTCGGCCTCGAAGGCGCATCGCTGCCCCCGGCGATGCTCGCCGAGACGCGGCTGCACGTCCATCGCCTGCCGGATCGCGCGTTCGCGTCCCGCGCGTCGGGCGGCGTGCGACGCTTCGTCTTCGGCTCCGCCGCGCGGGCCGTGGGACAGGCGTGGAGCCTGCTCGTCACGCTGATGCGCCTGCCGCGTCCGGACCTGGTCCTCGTGCAGACCCCGCCCGCGGTGCCCACGCTGGCCGTCGCGTGGATGGTGGCGCGGCTGCGCGGCGCGCGGTTCGTGATCGACTGGCACAACCTCGCGCACACCATCGTGGCGATCCGGCTTGGTGACACGCACCGCGCCGTGAAGGCGCTGGCGCGCAGCGAACGCCGCTGGGCGGCACGTGCCGACGCGCATCTGGCCGTGTCCCAAGCGCTCGCCGCCTGGCTCGGTCGCGAATATGGCATTCGCGCGACGGTCGTGTACGACCGGCCCGTGCGTGCGCTAGCCACCATCGCGCCCGATCGAGTCACGGATCTCTGGCACCGGCTCGCGGCCCAGGGTGCCGTGCCGGAGACCCGCGTGCCGCTCGTCGTGTGCCCCACGAGCTGGACGCCGGATGAAGATTTCGATCTCCTGCTGGACGCGCTGGAACGAGCAGAGCGAGCACTCACTCCGGCACCTGAGGCACCCCGGGCACCGGTGTTATGCGTGATCTTGACCGGACGAGGCGCCCTCCGCGAATCATTCGAGACGCGCTTGGGCCGGCGCCGACTGAACGCGATCATGGTCCGTACCGCGTGGCTCGAGCCGGCGGACTATCCCGCCGCGATCGGCGCCGCCGATGTGGGTCTCTGCCTCCACCAGTCCTCGTCCGGCCTGGATCTCCCGATGAAGCTCGCGGACTTTCGCGGGGCGGGCGTCCCGGCCTGTGCGTTCGACTACGCGCCCGTGCTCGGCGAGGCGCTGACGCCGGGCCGGGAGGGCGTCACCTTCCGGGACCCGGGTGGCCTGGCGGACCTGTTGGTTGCTCTTGCGAGGCATACCGTGTCACCCGACTCGCCCCTGGCCCGGTCGCGGGCCTGGCTCGCCGCGAATCCCGCGGAGTCGTGGGAAGACCACTGGCGCGCCACCGCCTTCGATACAATGAAGCATTCATATGCTGCCGATTGCTGAAGTCGCTGCTGCCCTTGGCCTCCCCGAAGAATTCCTCGAACCCTACGGACGCTACGTTGCGAAGATTCGCCTCGAAGTGCTCGAACGCTTTCCGAAGCGCCGCGGCAAGTTGATCCTCGTCACGGCCATCACGCCCACGACGAGCGGCGAGGGCAAGACGGTCAACACGATCGGCATCACGCAAGGGCTGGTCAAGCTGGGGCACAAGGCCGTCGCGGCGCTGCGCGAGCCGTCACTCGGGCCGGTGTTCGGGATGAAAGGCGGCGCCACGGGTGGGGGCAAGGTGTCGCTCTTCCCGCTCGACAAGATCAACCTGCACTTCACCGGCGACTTCCACGCCATCACCTCGGCGCACAACCTGCTGGCGGCGCTGCTCGACGCGCACCTGCACTTCGGCAACGACCTGCGGATCGACCCACGGGAAATCCTCTGGCCCCGCGCGATGGACATGAACGACCGCGCCCTTCGCCGCATTGCCACCGGGCTCGGCGGCCGCGAGAGCGGACCCGCGCGCGAAACCGGCTTCGTCATCACGGCGGCGTCGGAGATCATGGCCATCCTCGCCCTCGCCGAGAGCCGCGCCGACCTGCGCCGCCGCCTCGGGCGGATCGTCGTCGGCTTCAGCTACGACGGCAAGGCCGTGACGGCCGAGGACCTGAAGGCCGTCGGGCCGATGATGCTGCTGCTCAACGAGGCCGTGCTGCCCAACCTGGTGCAGACCACCGAGGGCGCGCCGGCAATCGTGCACTGCGGGCCGTTCGCCAACATCGCGCACGGCACGAGCAGCGTCCTGGCGCAGCGCATCGGCCTGCACCTGTCGGATTACGTGGTGAACGAGACCGGCTTCGCCGCGGACCTCGGCGCCGAGAAGTTCTTCGACATCGTGATGCCGATGTGCGGCCACGTGCCCTCGGCGGCGGCGGTCATCGTCACGTTGAAGGCGCTGCGCACGCAGGGCGGATCGCCCGACGGCCCCGTGGAATCGGGATTTCCGAACCTGGCGCGTCACCTCGAGAACATCAAGCGCTGGGGCGCGCCGGCCGTGATCGCGCTCAACCGGTTCCCGGGCGATACGGATGCCGACCTCGAAAAGGTGCTGACCTACTGCCGTTCGGTGGGCGCCGAGGCCGCGCTGGCCGAGGGCTATACCAAGGGCGGCGACGGGATGACGGAGCTCGCGGAAAAGCTGGTGGCCGCCGCAGCGGGGGCCGACACCTCGAACGTGAAGCCGATCTACGTGGCCGACCAATCGCTCGAGAGCAAGATTACCGAGGTCGCCACCAAGGTGTACGGCGCCGCGAAGGTGACCTTCAAGCCGGCGGCGAAGGAGCGCCTCAAGCGCTTCGAGGCGCTCGGCCACGGACGGTTGCCGGTGTGCATCGCCAAGACGCGGTACTCCTTCACCGACGACCCGAAGGCGATGGGCGCGCCGTCGGGATGGACGTTGTCGATCAACGACGTCACGCTCTCGGCGGGCGCGGGGTTCGTGGTGGCCATTGCCGGCAGCATGATGCTGATGCCCGGGCTGGGTAAGGTGCCGCAGGCGCACAAGCTGGACGTCGACGATCAGGGCAACGCGATCGGCATGGACTACTGAGGGAAAAGGGGCTGACGTGGAATACCTGATCAAGCAGTACACCCTCGAGCCCGGCGCCCTCGAAATCCAGTACATCGAGGAGTACTTCGGCGAGTTTCCGCGGCGCAAGACGGCCGCGGAGATCATCGAGCGCCTCCACGATCGCGAATCGCTCATCCTGATGGCCGAAGCCAAGCTCCCGGACGATTCGGGCGCGATGGTGCCCGTGTCGTACAAGATCGTTCACGAACTGCGGGCCAACGAGACCGTCCCCAAGCTGCGCGACCTCGTCGAGCGCCTCGGGGACACGGTCCGCTTCGACGGCCGGCGCATCCTCTATTCGTGGATCGGCGGCACCCGCCGCGACTGGCGCGGCCAGGGACATTTCCGCGCGCTCACCGAGGAGAGCGAAGTGTGGGCGATGGGCGCCGGCTTCGAGGAAGTCGTCGTCAAGACCAAGAATCGCTACTACGACATGCGCGCCGTCCTCGCGCAACTCCACTTCAACGTGGTGAAGTACGAACCCAACCCGGCGGACACGGTCGAGTCGAAGGTGTACCTGAGCAAGCTGCTCCCGGCCGAGCTCGCCCGCGGACACCGCAGCGTGCGCACGGTGGTCTTCGCCGACTGAACCACGTTCGTTGTTCGTTATTTGTTATTCGCTTCGCAATGAGACGATGGGATCGATCCGCGCGCCACGCCGCGCGGGAAGATACGCGGCGACCGCCGCCACCATCGAGAGCAACGCCGCGATCGCGATGAAGGTGACCGGATCGTTGGGCCCGATCTGATAGAGCAGGCCGCGCAGAAGTTGCGCCGCCGGCACGGCGCCGATCAAGCCGAGTCCCAGCCCGATTGCGACGATGCGGAGGTGCTGCCGCACGACGATCCCCGCGATCTGCGCAGGCCTGGCGCCGAGCGCCACGCGAATGCCGAACTCCCGCGTCCGCTGCGACACCGAGTACGCCACGATGCCGTAGACGCCCAGCGCCGCGAGGAGCAACGCCGCGCCGGCAAACACCCCCATCGCCGCGGCCGTGAGGCGGGGCCTGGCGATGGACTCGGCGAACACCTCCTCGAGCGGCCGCACGGCCGACACCGGCAGCAGCGGATCGATGTCGTGGACGACGCGGACCGCGGCGGGCCCGAGCCGCGCGGGCTCGGTGCTCGTGCGCACGACGTACGTCATCAGCCCGAACGCGTACTGCCGCGACGACAGGTACGCCGTCGGCCGGACCTCGCCGTCCAGGCTCGCGAGCTTCACGTCACCCACCACGCCGACGATCTCGTGCGGCTTGTCGTTGCCGAGGTTCAGGATGAAGCGGCGGCCGATCGGGTTGTCGCCCGGATAGATCTGCCGCGCGAACGTCTCGTTGATGACGGCGACCGGACCGCGCTCCGGCGTGTCCGTCTCCTCGACGTCGCGGCCCGCCAGCAGGGGAATGCCCATCGCCTCGAAGTAGCCGCGCGTCACCGGCCGGGCGTCCGCCACCGGCCGCGCGTCCGGCGCCGGCTGCGGCGCGTCGGCGCGCCAGAACGACGTGGCGGGACCCACGCCGGCGAGCGGCAGGAACGAGGTCCCGCCGACGGCCCGGACCTCCGGCAGCGCGCGCAGGCCCTCGATCACGCGGGTATGAAACGTGTGCTGCGCCGCGGAGTCGGGATAGCTCCGCGCCGGCAGCGAGACGCGAAACGAAAGCGCCGACTCCGGCACGAATCCCGGCTGGACGTCCTGGAGGGCCACGAGGCTCCGGCCCAGCAGGCCCGCGCCGCACAGCACGGTGACGGCCAGCGCGACCTCGCTCGTCACGAAGACCTGGCGGATCAGGCGGCCGCGTGAAGTGCCCGAGATGTTCGGCGCGCCGTCGCGCAACGCCGCCACCAGCGACCCGCCGGTGGCGCCGAGCGCCGGCGCCAGCCCGCACACCATCGTCGTGACCACCGTGACCCCCGCGGCGAAGAGGAGGACGACCGGATCGAGGGCGACCTGCGAGAGCAGCGGGATGGGGAGGCGGGCGGATACCCAGGCCGTGAGCGCGTCGAGCAGCCAGCCCGCGAGCACCACGCCGAGGGCGCCGCCGGCCATCGACAGGATCAGCGACTCGCCGATCAGCTGGCGGAGCAGCTGCGACGTGCCCGCGCCGAGCGCGGACCGAATGGCCATCTCGCGCCGCCGTCCCGACGCGCGCGTGAGCATCAGGCTGCCGATGTTGCCGCACGCGATGAGCAGCACCGCGGCCACGGCGCCGAAGAGCACGAGCACCGCGAGGCGGACGTCGCCCACTAGTTGCTCGCGCAACGGGACGAGGTTCACGGACCATCCGGTGTTGAAGTCCGGCTGCTCGGTCCGCAGCTGCGCCATGACGCCTTCCATCTCCGCTTGCGCCTGGTCGCGCGTGACGCCGGCCTTGAGGCGGCCCACGCCGACGAGGCTGCGGCCGGAGAAGCGTCGCGCCGCGGCGCCGAGGCGGAACGGCGCGTAGATGTCCGCGGGGAGGCCGAAGACATCGAACCTCGGCGGCATCACGCCGATGACGGTCATCGGCTCGGCGTTGATGGTGAGCGCACGGCCCACCACGGCGGGGTCGCCGCCGAAGCGCCGCATCCAGAACGCGTGGCCGAGGACCACCGTGCGCGCGGCGCCCTCCTGGTCCTCGCCGGCCGCGAAACCTCGGCCGACCACCGGCGAGACGCCGAGCGTGTCGAACAGATCGGCGGTGACGACGACGGTGGGCAACTCCTCCGGGTCGCCGGATCCGGTGAGCGTCACGCGGTTCTGCGAGAAAGCCGCCATCCGCTCGAACGACCGGCTGCGCACCTTCCACTCGAGGAAGTTGGCGGGGCTCACGACGTTGCGCGCCCGACCCGCGCGGCAAGTTGTGCTCCCACATCGCCACGAGGCGATCCGCGTCGGCGTAGGGCATCGGCTTGACGAGCAGCGCATGCACCACGCTGAAGAGGGCCGTGGTCGAGCCCACGCCAATGGCCAGGGCCGCGACCGTCAGGGCCGTGAAGAGTGGCGCCCGAAGCAGCACGCGAAACCCGTGTCGCAAATCCCCGAGGACTGCACTCATATGATCAACCCCTTGGGCCCGCTCCGGTTCGGCCCGATCTGGCTGTTAGACGATGCGGCGGCGCCGAAGGTTTGAGCAACGGTATACCCTAGAGAGCATGGCAAAAGCACCGATCCAGGCCACCCTCGTATGGAAGGGCGATCTCCTGTTCGCCGCACAGTCGGGGGACCGCGCGCTCATGCTCGACGGGCACGCCACCACCGCTCCCTCTCCCGTCGAGGCGGTCGCCATGGCGCTGGCCGGCTGCATGTCGGTGGACGTCGCCGACATCCTCACCAAGGGCCGGCATCCCTTGCGCGCCCTCGAGAGCCGCGTCACGGGCGACCGCGTGGACGATCCGCCGCGCCGGTTCACCGGCTTCACGATGCACTTCATCGTGTCCGGCGCCGTGCCCGACGCCGCCGTCGACCGCGCGATCCAGTTATCGCACGACAAGTACTGCTCGGTGTGGCACTCCCTGCGCCAGGACATCACGTTCAAGTCGACGTTCGAAGTCCGCGCATGACAATCTGCGTTTCATCTGCGTTTAATCTGCGGCCCGCGTTCAATCTGCGGCCTGCATTGAATCTGCGGCCCGCGTTCAATCTGTGGCCCTGAAAGAGCGCAAGGCCTATCTCGACTGGCTGCGCGGGCTCGCCGTGGCCATCATGGTCGAGGCCCACGTCGTCGACGCGTGGACGCGCGAGGCGGATCGGCACAGCACACCCTACTTCTGGGCCGTGTTCGTCGCTGGGATCGCGGCGCCGCTGTTCCTGTTCCTGGCGGGGGTTTCGCTGGCGATGGCCGCGTCGAGCCGGGCCAACACCGTTGGTCACGCGGCGGCTGCCGCCACCGCGCGGCTTCGCGGCTGGCAAATCTTCGCGCTGGCGTTCCTGTTCCGGTTGCAGTCGCAGTTGCTCGGGTGGGGCGCCTTCATCAACTTCCTGAAGGTCGACATCCTCAACGTGATGGGCCTCGCCATGGTGGCGGCGGGGGCGTTGTGGGCGCTCTCGTCGTCGCGCGCCTCCCGCATCGCCATCTTCGGATTTGCCACGGTGTCGGTGACGATGTTGACGCCGATTCTGCGCGAGGCGGCCTGGCCCGGATTCCTGCCGGCTCCCGTGGAGTGGTACTTCCGTCCGGCGGCCGGCCGCAGCACGTTTACGATCTTCCCGTGGGCGGGGTTCTTGTTTGCGGGCGCGATCGCCGGTGACCTGGTGGCGGCTGCCCGAACGCGCAGCGCGGATCTCCGGTTGCAGGCGGGGTTACTGGTGGCCGGCATCGCCGGTATCGCGCTGGGCTACTCGGCGTCGTTCCGCCCGTCGATCTATCCGGTGGCGAACTTCTGGACCAGTTCCCCGACGTTCTTCTTCATCCGGCTCGGCATCGCGACGACGCTCGTGCCCGTGGCCTGGCTGGCGGAAAATAAATCGGGTCTATTTTTCCACGGGCCGGAAGGCCGGAAAAATAGACCCGATCTATTTTCCGCGCTCGCCACCCTCGGCCGGTCCTCGCTCTTCGTCTACTGGATTCACGTCGAGATGGTCTACGGCGCGCTGGGCCGTCCCCTTCACCGCGCGCTGCCGCTCGCAGGGTCGATCGTCGCCACGCTGCTGCTGTGCGCGCTCCTCTACGTCATCACGCTTTGGAAGAACCGGAAGATGGACGGTGTCCAGCTGACGGGCCCCCTGCGCATCTTCGCGCCGGTGCTGAAGTAGGCTTGAGGCCAGAGACCTGAAGCTTGCGCGCGACCTTTCAATTTGGAACGTTCGAGTTTGATGCGGAGGCTCGCGAGCTTCGCCGCAACGGCCGCGCGGTAGCCCTCGAGCCCCAGCCCGCGCGCGCGCTCGCCCTGCTCCTCGCGCGTGCCGGCGAGGTCGTCAGCCGGGATGAACTGAAGGACGAGATCTGGGGCAGCGACACGCACGTCGACTTCGATCGTGGCCTCGCGTATTGCGTCTCGCAAGTCCGCGCGGTGCTCGGGGACAGCGGCGACAACCCGCGCTTCGTGCAGACGCTGCCGAAGAAGGGCTACAGGTTCATTGCGCCGGTCCGCGCAGGGGCAACAGGGGCCATGGGTGTGGTGCCTCAGGTGCCGTCGGGTGCCACAGGTGCCATGGGGGCCTCGCGCCGTTTGTTGATTGGTGCCGCGACGGTCGTCGTCCTCGCCGCCGCCGGGATGTGGTGGTCGGCCGGCGGGACCGTCCAGGCGTCGCGCGCCGTCGTGGCCGTCTCCGTCTTCGACAACGAGACGGGCCTGCCCGAGCACGATCGGCTCGTCGCCGGGCTTGCCGATCTCGTGGTGATGCGCCTCACCGAGGTCTCGCCCGACCGTCTCGCGGTGATCGGCAACGCCGCCATCCTGCGCCAACCGCGCAACATCCGGAACCTCGAGGCCATCAAGGCCTCCGTGCGCGCCGACTACGTCGTCCTCGGACAGTTGCAGAAGGCCGACACCGGCCTCCGCTTCGTGACGCACCTGATTCGCCTGAGCGACCAGACCCATCTCAAGGCCAACCGCATCGCGATGCCGGATGCGAACGTCTCCGGCCTCGAGGGTGCCGTCGTTGCCGAGTTCGAACGCGCCATCCGCGAACACGTCCTGGGGCCGCAGTCCTAAGCCCCTAAGCCCCTAAGCCCTCAAGCCCTGGACCATGCGCGCAAGTGTCTGCGCGCATGTCGCTTACGTCCTGACCCCATTCTGAATTGCCCTGTGCCGGCGCATCGTCGATAACTGCCGGCGGAGGTTCGTCCCCATGTCCCATCGACAGTCGCGTCGTCACTTCGTCAGCACCGTGTCCGGCCTCGGCGCCCTCGGCCTCACCGCGTTCGCTGCGCCCCTGTCCGCCCAGGCGCCGCCGGCCTTCGCAGCAGGGGAGGCGTTTCCCGCCCAGGATCCTGCACTGGCCAGGGAAATCGTGGGGGTGTCGCACAGCGACATCAAGCGCGTGCGTGAGCTGGTCGAACGCCAGCCCGCGCTGGCGACGGCGTCGATCGACTGGGGCTTCGGCGATTGGGAAGCCGCCATCGATGCGGCGTCACACGTGGGCCGTCGGGAGATCGCGGAGTTCCTGATCGCAAATGGCGCGCGCCCGACCCTCTTCTCGGCGGCGATGATGGGCCAGCTCGACGTCGTCAAGGCGTTCGTGGCGGCGAGGCCTGGCGTGCAGCGCAACTACGGCCCCCACGGGATCACCCTGCTGGCACACGCGCGCGCGGGTGGCGCGGAGGCGGCCCCGGTGGTGCAGTACCTGACGACCCTCGGAGATGCGGATACGCCCCTGCCCTCGGCGCCGCTGGTCCCGGCGGATCGCGACGCGGTCGTGGGGAAGTACGTCTTCGGCGGCGGTCCCCGCGACTTCTTCATCGTCGACGTCCGGAACGATCGCCTGGGCATCGAGCGCCCCGGCGGACCCGGGCGCCGCCTGCTGATCCACGCGGGCGACCTGGTGTTCTTTACGCCTGGCGTGCCCTCCGCCAAGATTGCCTTCGCGCGCGAGGGCGCGCGTGTCACGCAGTTCACGGTGGCCGACCCCGCGGTGTTCGTGACCGCGAAGCGCGCCTGAAGCGAGGCGCATGTGATTAAGTAGGGGGTTGAGCCTCCCGGCTCGTCCCCCGTCATGACCCTCATCGAATGCCTTTCCGCCGTTACCGACCCCGCCGTTCAGCAACGCGGAGCGGGTGCCGTGGCTGCGGTGCGAGGGATTCTCGGCGGCATCTCCGGCGCAACGGCGCGCGTGCACGGCGGCGAGGACTACGACGTCAACCTCCGCCTCGCCGGCGACCGCCTCGTGATGTCGTGCACGTGTCGCCACTTCTCTGATCACGGCACCGTGTGCAAGCACCTCTGGGCCGTGGCGCTGGTCGCCGATCGCAAGGGCTGGATGCGTGACCTGCCGCGTGATCTCGACGTGGTCCCGGACCTCGACGTCGAAGCGCACGAGGACGAACCGCCCCTGGAAGGCCTGGCCTCCATCCGGTCGCGCTTCGGTGCGGCTCCAGCGCCCCGCGCCGCATCGCGACGACCCGAGCCGTGGGAGGTGGCGCTCGCCAGCGTGCTCCCGGCGCCGCGTCCCATCGGCCCGGCTGTTCAGGCCGGGGTCGAGCTGCTCTACGTCATTCCTGCCCAGGGACCGGCGGCCCAAACCGAACTGCCCGTGCAGCTCGAGAGGCGCGAGCGCAAGCGCGACGGCACGTGGGGGAAGCCGCAACCGGCGCGATTGACCGTGCAGATGCTCGAGTCGCTGCCCGACCCCGTGGACCGCTGGGCCGTGTCGCTCCTGCATTCGACCTCTCCGTATCCGCGGACCGCGTGGGACGCGGGCCATGCCACGGTGGCGCCGCTCGGCATCAGCTACCTCGGGCGGGCGCTCGTCGATCTCGTCATTCCCCGGCTGTGCGCCACGGGACGCGTGAGGTTGCGGGCGGCCGACGCTGACGCCCCGCTGACCTGGGACGCTGGGCCTGCGTGGCGGTTCCGGCTGGCGATCGCGGGCTCGCGCCCCGGCGGGTACCGCGTGAGTGGCGTGCTGGCGCGAGAGGAGCGCCGCATCCCGCTCGACCAGTGTGATCTCCTGATGGACGGCCTGTGCATCTGCAACGGCGTCGCGGCCCGCTTCGATATGGCGGGTGGCGCTTCCTGGATCGCGCAGCTGCGCGGTCGTGCCGACCTGGTGGTGCCGGGCGGCGTGGATCGCGGCCTGCGCGACGCCATCGTCCGGTCCGGCGTGGAAGACCTCGATCTTCCCGACGATCTGAAGTGGGAGAGCCGATTCGTCGCGCCGCGACCGCGGATCTCCGTGGGGCCGCCCAATCCCTTCACCGACGCGTGTCCGATCGTTCTGCAGTTCGCCTACGAAGACACACTCTCTCCGCACGATGGCGGCGCCGCGGTCTTCTCGGAATCCGGGGATGTGGTCTATCACCGCGATCAGGCCGCCGAGCAGGCGGCTTCGGCTCGACTCAAGAGAGCGGGCGTCGCGGGCGCCGAGTCGCGCGCGTCCCAGGAGTTGACCATCCACAGGCGCCGGCTTCCGGCGCTGGTGCACGCGCTCGTGACCGAGGGCTGGCACGTCGAGGCCGAGGGGCAGCGCTATCGCGCCGTGGCCGCGCCGAGGCTCCACGTTCGCTCCGGCATCGACTGGTTCGATCTCGAGGCGATGACGGAGGACGGCGTGGCCTTCGATCTGCCGGCCCTGCTGCGCGCGCTGCGGAAGGGCCAACGCACCGTCAAGCTGGGCGACGGCGTGGTCGGCGTGCTGCCAGAGGATTGGCTCGCCACCGTCGCGCCTGTCGTCTCGCTCGCGCGACGCGCGGAGCCGGGCCTGCGGTTCAGCCTGTCCCAGGCCGGGCTCGTCGAGGCGATGCTGGCGGGGCAGCCGCACGTCGACTGGGACGAGGGCTTCGCCCGGGCCCGCGAACGGCTGCAGCACTTTGCCGGTGTGTCGGCGGAAGACGCCCCGTCCACGTTCCAGGGGCAGTTGCGCGGCTATCAACGCGAGGCGCTCGGCTGGCTGCGCTTCCTGCGGGACTTCGGTTTTGGTGGATGCCTG
Organism: uncultured Acidobacteriota bacterium; assembly: GCA_963839865.1. GTDB lineage: Bacteria > Acidobacteriota > Vicinamibacteria > Vicinamibacterales > UBA2999 > 12-FULL-67-14b. The sequence goes on along the minus strand of CAWIWS010000021.1, from coordinate 629,320 downwards.
GCCGACGACATGGGCCTCGGCAAGACGGTCGTGGTGCTGGCGCTGCTCGAGGCGCGGCGGCTCGACGCGTCCCGAGAGCGACGGCCGTCACTCGTCGTGTTGCCGCGATTGCTCGTCTTCAACTGGACCAGCGAGGCCGCGCGCTTCACGCCGGGCCTGCGCCTGCTCGACTTCGCGGGCGCGGATCGGTACGCCGCGACCGCTCGCGTCTCGGAGGCCGACGTCGTCCTGACGACCTACGGGACGTTACGCCGCGACGTGGCGCGCCTGCAATCGCAGCGGTTCGACTACGTGGTGCTGGACGAGGCGCAGGCCATCAAGAACGAGAGCACGGCCACGGCGAAAGCCGTCAGGCTGCTGCAGGGAGACCACCGGCTGGCCTTGACGGGCACGCCGGTCGAGAACCACCTGGGCGAGCTCTACAGCCTGTTCGAGTTCCTGAACCCCGGCCTCCTCGGCAGCGGCCGGCTCTTCGATCGGCGCCGGTCGGCGGACGCCGAGGCCGATCACGCGCAGGTGGAAAAGGTGGCGCGGGGCCTGCGGCCCTTCATCCTCCGCCGGACGAAGGACCAGGTGGAACCGGAACTTCCGCCGCGCACGGAAGAGACCCTCTTCTGCGAGCTCGATCCCAAGGCGCGCGCGCTGTACGACGAGCTGCGCGATCACTATCGCCGCGTCCTGCTCCATCAGATCGATCGCGAGGGCGTCGCCCGCTCGCGGTTCGCCATCCTCGAGGCATTGTTGCGGCTTCGGCAGGCCGCGTGTCATACGGGCCTGTTGGCCAGGACGGCCCCAGCCTCCGTGTCGTCAGCGAAATTCGAAGTGCTGCTGCCGCGGCTGGCCGAGTTGCTGGACGAAGGCCGCAAGGCGCTGGTGTTCTCGCAGTTCACCAGCCTGCTCGCGCTGTTGCGTCCCCGGCTCGACGCGGCGGGTCACGTGTACGAGTACCTTGACGGCCGCACGCGCGATCGCGCCGCCCCTGTCACGCGCTTCCAGGAAGATCCAAAATGCGGGTTGTTCCTGATCAGCCTCAAGGCCGGAGGCACCGGCCTCAACCTCACCGCCGCCGAGAACGTGTTCCTCCTCGACCCCTGGTGGAATCCCGCGGTGGAAATGCAGGCCATCGACCGGACGCACCGCATCGGCCAGACCAAGCCGGTGTTTGCGTACCGCCTCGTCGCGCGCGACACGGTGGAGGAGCGCATCCTGGAACTGCAGGCCCGCAAGCGGGCGCTGGCGGATGCGATCCTCAACGAGGGCGGCGTCGGGTTGCGCGGGCTCACGCGTGAGGACCTGCAGCAACTGTTGACGTAGGCCGTCGCGTCGCGCCCCGCCTCGCGCGCCGCGTCGCCTATGGCGCCGGCTTCACTGCCGCGGTATTCGGCGGCAAGTCGTTCCAGATAGAGCAGCGCGTTGAACACCATCTCGTGCTCGCCGAACGTCTGCCACCGGTAGATCGGGTTGTTGGCGTAGAGCAGCACGTGGCCCCTTGCCGGACTGCGCATCCACCACCATCGGGCGGTTGCGCGTCTGGTCGGCGCCGCGCATCAAGCCGCTCAGCACGCCCGCGTCGCCGCCCTGGAAGCGCGCGATCACCTGCGGACGATACGGCGTCGAGCCCGCGAACGCCGCGAACTCCGCCGGCGGGCCGGCCTGCAGCAGCGGTCCCCCCGCGTAGCGCACGGGCAGCGTCTTCTGCGTGTAGCCGTACATCACCGGATGCGTCGGCTGCAGCGATCTCGCTCTGTCACGTATGGCCCGGGCGCGTAGAAGCCCGGCTGCGTGCCCTGCGAGTCCACGCCCTTGGCGATGCCGAACTCCGCCGGGAACGTGCTCGCGATGCCGAACGTCATCAGCAGGCCGCCCTCATCCACGAACTTCTGGAACTCGGTCGCGCCCTCGAGTCCCATCCCGCCGCGCACATCGTCGGTTTCCGTGTAGTAACCGAAGCTCTTGTAGGTGTCGCTCTTGCGGTAGGGCATCGGCTTTGACAGCTTCGGCAACTCGTAGACGATGCTCTTGGCGCTGTTGCCCTGGTGGGGCATCACGATCACGTCGTACTTCGCGCGGAGGTTGCCCTGCTTCACGTGGTCCTTGTGGATCAGGTCGAAGGGAATCTCGAAGCGATCGAACGCGAGCCGGACCCAGCCCACCTTCTCGGTGTTCGACCAGGTGGTGAAGATCGCGATCCGCGGGAGGTCGACGTCCGTCGTCTCCACGCTCGGCGCCGCCGGCAGCGCCGAGGCCACGAGACCCAGCTTCTCGATCTCCTGCCGCGCGCGGTCCGACGCCGGGAATGATGAACGAGCCGGCGGGGTAGTCCTCGCCGTTCACCTTGAACGCCGCCTTCGCGCCCTTGATCGCCACGTCCTTCAGCCGGTAGCGCAGCGTAATGAGGCTCGAGCGCCCCGTTGTGTTTGACGGCGAGCACCCCGCTTGCCCCACTCGCCCGCACCCGCCACGCTTCCGGCGGTGACGACGTCCCCCGTCAGCGAGCGTGCGCCGGGCCCTTCGAGGATCGATTTGTCCTCGATGGTCCTGCACCTCCACGTTATTCGCGAGCCCCATCGTCCAGGCGCTGTCGTCGTAGGTGGTCAGCGCCGGGTCCGGATAGTTCTGCTTCTCGAGCAGCGTCTTCGCCAGGCGGCCATACGGCTGGTTCAACTTGACGATGTAGGAGCCGGCGGGGAACGTGCCTTCCTTGACCTTGATCTCGGCGGTGGCGCGCTGCACCTCGATGGCCTGCACGCGGAGGAGGTTCGCCACGCGATCCACCTTCGTCTGATCGCCCTGCCCCGCGGGAATCACGAACGCGTACGGCGGCTTGTCTTCGCCGGCCTTCACGGAGTTGACCGACTTCTTGTAGAAGTTCTCCACCACCATCGACGGGAACTTCGACGTGAGTTCCAGCGCGGTGAGGACCGCCGTCTCCGAGTAGTTGATGGAGTTGCGGATCGACCAGTCCACCTCGCCCGCTGGCGCGGGGAAGGGCCGGTACCACTGCCGCTGCGTCTGCGCACCCTGCAGCCGCGCCTTCTTCGTGTTGGCGCCGCCCTGGTTGAAGATCTCGTACATCCGCAGCATGCCGTTGTGGTTCTGCGCGGCGATGGCGAGGTAGCCCGGCGACCACGCGTCCATGAAGCCGAAGTGCCACACGCCCGGCATGCCGTAGCCGGTCATCTTCCCGACCTCGTAGTTCGCGAAGAACATCAGGTCGCTGTAGAGAATCGGATCCCAGTTCGCGTTCTGCGGCGCCTGCCCGCTGTAGGTGTAGAGCAGTGTCTGCGCCTCGTGCAGGTCGTGCCAGATCGGCGGCACCCACTCGAGATACCACTTCAGGTAGGTGCGCAGCGTGTCCACGCCGTAGTTAATGTCGCGGTTGTTGTCGTGATAGACGTACTTGCCCCAATACGGCGGCTCGCCGAACGTCTCGCCGCCGTCGTAGGCCTCGTTGATCTTGTAGGCGTTGTACCAGTCCACGTAACGATCGCGGCCGTCGATGTCGGTGGTCGGCACCATCGAGACGATCACGTTGTCGCGAATCTGCTGGATGTATGGTTCGTCACTGACCGCGATGCGGTAGGCCAGCTCCATCAGCATCTCGGACGTGTTCGTCTCGCCGCTGTGCAGGCCGGCGCTCAGGTGGTACTGCGGCTTGGTTGTCGCGATGATCTTCTGCGCGTCGGCGGCGCTCAGCCCGCGCGGGTCCGCGATCCGCCGCATGTTCTGCCGGTTCTGCTCGAGGTTCTTCAGGTTCGCGTCGGAGGTGATGTAGACCACCATGATCTCGCGGCCCTCCTCGGTCTTGCCCACGACGGAGGTCTTCACCCGGCCCGGCAGCGCCTTCTCGAGCGCGCGATACCACTTCTGCTGGTCGGCCCAATAGGTGAGCTTCTTCTCCGCGCCCACCTGGTAGCCCAGCACGTCCTTCGGCGTGGGGACGCCGGCCTTTCTGGGGAGATGATCGACCAGCGGGGACATGAATTCGGGCTTGGTCGTCGCCTGCTTGACCCACGCGGCATACTCCGCATCGTCCGCCTGGACCGCCGCGGCCCTCCCCTTGGTCTGCTGGCCCTGAGCGGAGTCGAAGGGATCGGCCAGCGGGACGGCGCCGGTCGCCACGGCCAGCGCGAAGAGCAGGATCAGCCAGAAATGGCGCTTTTCGACCGGGTGGGTCATCATTTCTGTAACTCCTTCAAAAGAAGTAACTTAACTGCTGATATCGACCCATTGGTTGCCCAGAACTTCATCGAAATAGGTCAAAACCCATTGAGCGGGCGGTGAGGCGACGATAGAATCCGACTCTTTGGACAGACTTCTATGATCAGCGTAGCCGCTATCCGGATGCAGCAGTTCGGCGTGCAATTCTATCAAGCCTCCCTGACCGCCAGTGACATCGACAAGCTCGTTCGGTTCGAGGTGCTGAGTTATCAGGACCAGGGCTCGGCCGGCGTGCGCGGCAAGAAAAAGGGCGTGCAGTCGAAGATCAATTGGGACCTGCTCGAGCGGCGCATCGCGTCGAACGAGAAGGCCTACCAGCGCCAGATCATTCGCAAGAAGATCGAGGAACTGGTGCAGTACTACGAGCAGTGCCGCCAGGCGCGCGACCTGCCTTCGATTCCCGGCGCCGTCATCATCTCGTGCGACGAGAAGCTGGGCTTCGAGCCCGTCGAGAGCGGCTCCTGGGTGGGCCGCCTCAAGGTGCCGGAGCGCGAGGGCATTCTGCGCGCCATCGACGGCCAGCACCGCCTGCTCGCGCTGCACGCCGACATCGATCGCTTCGGCGACGAGCCCTTCACGGTGCCCGCGATCATCTTCGATCGCGTGCCCGAGGATCACATCGTCCAGATGTTCGTGACGATCAACGCGAAGCACACGCGGCTGAACGCGTCGCACCTGGTGTCGCTCTCCGGCCGCCAGCTGTATCGCGACGAGTCGCTCGCGGCGGCGCACGATGTCGTCCGCGCGCTGAACGACCGCGATGAATCGCCGCTCCAGGGCGACATCAAGCTGCTGGGCGTGGGCAAGGGCCGCGTGGGCCAGGCGCCGCTGGCGCAGGAGCTCAAGAAGCTCTTCGCCAACGAGGCCGCGCTCGGCGGCGCGAAGAAGACCGCCGAGTTCCACGAGGAATCGAAGCGGTTCTTCGTCAACTACTTCAAGCAGATCTCGATGATCTTCGAGTCGGCCTGGAACGGCCGCAAGTACAGCATCAAGTCGGCGTCGGCCCTCCGCGCGTTCATCCGCGTGGCGCCCGACGTGATCCAGAAGATCGATCAGCAGCACGGCGACCGCACGGACTTCCGGGCGATTGGCCGCGTCATCTCGCCGTGGGGCCGCCGCATCGGCGCGCTCCGTTTCGAGACCGACGGCGCCTGGAAGCGGCAGGGCACGACGGTCGAGAACCTGACGAAGGAGCTGCGGCTTGCGCTCCAGTACCCGGAAGGCGCGGCCGGCTAAGCGCGCGGCGCCGCGCCTGCCGCCGTGGCGATGGGCGCTCTACGCGGCGTTGGGCGCCGCGGTGTTCGTCTTCGTCTACTGGGGCTCGAACGGGCCCATGACCCTCGATCCCCAGGTCCTCGACCGCAACCCCGCATCGCGAGATGCGGGGTTCTTCGGCACGCTCTTCGGCGTGTTGTCGATGGTGATGGCGAGGCTCTTTCTCAATCCGGTGTTCATCGGGCTCGCCGAACGCCGGTCGAAGGCGGCGCTCGCGAAGCAGCTCGCCGTGGATGTGCTCCAGGCTGGCGCCGAGATCGCCGGGGGGATCGTCATGGATGCCGTCACGGGCGGCTCCAGCGGTGGTTCTTCCTCCGGATCCTCTGGAAGCGGCGGCCCCGGCGGGGGTGGCCGCTCAGGCGGCGGTGGCGCCTCGGGCCGCTACTGACCCGAGGCGGTCCGGTTCGAAGCCGGACACCACCTCGAGGCCTGGCGACGTGGCAAATGCTGCGCCGGCCCCATGGATTGAGATAAACTGCCGAGTTCGAGGCGTCGCGCCCCCCACTGACGCGGAGCCTCTCCAAGACCGCAAGGGGTGGCCCGGTCCGTCCAGGAGAAATGGAATTCGCATGCACATTACCGAACGCACGATTGGCGACATCACCGTCCTCGACCTCTCTGGCAAGCTCACGATTGACGATGGCGCGGCATTGTTGCGCGACAAGGTCACGAGCGTGGTGTTCCAGGGGCAGCGGAAGGTGATCCTGAACCTGGCCGGCGTGCCTTACATGGACAGTGGCGGCCTCGGCGAGCTCGTGCGCTGCTCGATGGCGGCCAAGAAGAGCGACGGCGCTGTGAAGCTCGCCAACCTGACCGGCCGCATCACCGACCTGCTGACCATCACGAAACTGCTGACCGTGTTCGACACCTTCGACTCCGAAGAAAAGGCGCTCGCCAGCTTCAGCGCGTAGGTCCGCAAAAAGACTAAGGGCGGCGATCCCATTGCTGGAACCGCCGCCCTAAAGTTGCCGCCACCCTGGCTCCCCCCAGCTACTGCAGCACAAGTGCCACAGTAAACAGACTGGCGACACCCACCTACATCCAACCTTCGTGCCGAGTGGAATGTGGCCTGATTCCGCTGATTTTCGAGAATCAGCCCGTTCCGCTCCTCACATCCCTGTCAGCGAAATCACGATTTCGTGGTTCTGAAAAAGGGGACAGTCGCCCTTCTTCCGTTTTTCAGAACAACCGAATCGCGCCGGCCGCAATAAGCGCCACGCCTAGGGGCAGGCGCAGGCGGTCGCCGTGCGGCACGGCTTGCTCCACGAACGCGACGCCGGCGAGCGCGGCCATCCACCAGAGATTCGTCATGCCGACGACCAGGGCGGTGGCCATCAGCGCCCAGCAGCAGCCGACGCAGAACAGGCCGTGGCCGAACCCCATGCGGAACCCGCCGCCGGCGCCGTCTCGCCAGCGTGAAAGAAAGTAGCTGAGCGGATTGCGGCAGTGCATGAGGCACGCCCGCTTGAGCGGCGCGAACTGAAAGAGGCCGGCCACGATCAGAACCCCCGCGCCCGCCACCGGCGCGAGGCCGCGGACGCTATCGAGCGCGCCCACGCCGATGAGCAAACGTTGCAGCAGCGCCGCGCCCATCGAATACAGCAGCCACGCCGCCAGGTAGCCGACGGAAAACAGGGCCGTGGCCGATACCCGCTCGACCCGCCCGGCGTGGCCGCGGCCGAAGCGATCGAACGCGCGAACCCACGGCCATACCGTGGGGGTCATCATCACGGCCATCATGCCGAACCACATTGCCACCAGGGCGACCAGGCTCGCTGTGCCGGGCACGTGCGTGTGCATCATGTTCAGGAAAGCCCTAAGCCCTAAGCCCCTAAGCCCCTGTCCTGCGTCCTGGGTCTTGGGTCGACCGCCCAGTCGAAGTTCGAGAAGAGGCCGTGCGATCCCGTGTTCTGGAACGTGATGGCGCCATCGGCGTAGTCGGCGTCGCCGAGCGCCACGACCTGGGTCGAGGCATGAATCTGGTTGAAGATGTTCTCGAACAGAACGGGCTTGGACTTGTCCCGACCGCGAATCTGCGTGACGACGGACTTCAGCCGCTCCGCAATCGTCACCCGCTTGGTGGGACCTTCGTCCGCCATGTCGATCGGCCGGAACTCCGTCGGGAGTTGCGTGCCGACGAATCCCGCGAGCTTTTCCCAGGGCCCGCCGGCTTTTCCGGTGAGGAGCGTCTCGAGCGCGAGGCGCTGATCGGGTGAAGCGGACGCGTCGATGATGAGGGACTGCACCCAGCCGCCGTCCACCATCCGTTGCGGCGAGTCGAACGCGATGACCGCTCGCAGCCCGGCCAGCGGGACCTCCCCGAATCTGCCGGCATCGAACCGCAGCGCCCAGTAACCCTTGCACCGTTCGTGCGTGCACAGCTGGCTGAAGTGCATGTGCCCGGGGCAGACGAGCGTGCACGCGCAGTTCTCGAAGAGCAGGCCCTTGGCCCACCAGGCGGGTGATTCGGTGTGTGGAGTCATCTGTTCGCGGCCTCACGCGCCGAGCGGGTGAACCGTGATGCCCGCGCCCTCGAGGGCCTTGCGGATCTGGTGCGCCAGGTCGGCGGCGCCCGGCGTGTCGCCGTGCACGCAGAGGGTCTCGGCATCGAGGCGGATTGTCGAGCCGTCGATCGCCACCACTTCGCGCTCGCGCACCATGCGGATCGCCCGCGCCACCACGACGCCGGTATCGTGGATGACGCTTCCTGCCTTGCTGCGCGAGGCGAGGGAGCCGTCGGCTTCGTAGGCGCGGTCCGCAAACACCTCCGCCGCTACGCGCAGGCCCGCCGCCTTGCCTGCCTTCAGCAACTCCGATCCGGGCAGCCCAAAGAGAATGAGAGAACGATCGAGGGCGGCCACGCCGCTGGCGATGGCGTCGGCCATCGCGCGATCGCGGCAGGCCATTGTGTAGAGCGCGCCGTGCGCCTTGACGTGCTGGAGCCGGACGCCCTGGGCGGCGGCGACGCCGGCGAGCGCGGCCACCTGGTAGACCACGAAGTCCTCGACCTCACGGGGCGACGCCTTCATATCGCGCCGGCCGAAGCCCACCAGGTCGGGGAATCCCGGGTGCGCGCCCACCGCTACGCCATGGGCCTTCGCCAGCGCCACGGTCTCCCGCATCTTCCCCGGGTCGCCGGCGTGGAAGCCGCAGGCGATGTTGGCGGAGGAGATGCTGGTCATGAGGTCGGCGTCCCGGCCCATGGTCCAGGGGCCGAACGACTCGCCGAGGTCGCTGTTGAGGTCGACGCGCATGCCTGGGCACCTGATTGTTACTTCATCATCATCAGGAGCATCGCCTTCTGCGCGTGCAGGCGGTTCTCCGCCTGGTCGAAGACCACCGAGATGGACGACTCGATCACTTCGTCGCTCACTTCTTCGCCGCGGTGGGCGGGCAGGCAATGCATGAACAGCGCGCCGGGCTTGGCCAGCGCCATCAGCGCCTCGTTGACCTGGTAGCGCGAGAAGGTCTTCTTGCGGTCCGTGTATTCCACTTCCTGGCCCATCGACGTCCAGACGTCGGTGTAGACCGCGTCCACGTCGCGCACGGCGGCCTTGGGATCGGTGAATTCGGTGAGGCCCGCGCCCTTCTGCGACACGGCGGCCGCCTGGTCCACCACTTCGTCGGGCAGCTCGTAGCCCTTCGGCGTGGCGACGTTGCACGGCCATCCCGAGCATCATCGCCACGTGCACGAGCGACGTGCACACGTTGTTGCCGTCGCCCACGAACGCCACGCGCTTGCCCTCGAACGATCCCCATTGCTCGGCGAGCGTTTGCATGTCGGCGAGCGCCTGGCAGGGGTGCTCCTCGTTGGTGAGCGCGTTGATGACGTGCAGCTTGGGCGTGATCTCGCAGATCTGCGACGAGGCGCTCCTGTCCGAACGTGCGAATCACGACGGCGTCGACCCAGCGCTCGAGGTTGCGCGCCACGTCGTGGATGGGCTCCCGGTCCGCGTGCATGACGTCGGCGGGAATCTCGACGACGTCGCCGCCGAGCTCGCGCACGCCGATGGTGAAGGTCACGCGCGTGCGCAGCGACGGCTTTTCGAAGAGCAACCCGACGTGCCGCCCATTGAGGGCGGCGGCCGTCGGCGCCTTCATGCCCTTGACCCGCTCGCGCTTCAGCTTGGCCGCCAGCTCGAGACACTTCGCGAGCGAATCGGGATCGAGATCGAGAATGGACAGGAAGTTCTGCACGGTTATGTCCGATACTCGGCGTTGATTTTGACGTACTCGGCCGAGAGGTCGCACGTCCACACCGTGGCGGTGTGCGTACCGCCCGCGCCGAGGTTGACCTCGATCGCCAGGTCCTTGCCAGTGAGGTAGTCCGCGGCCTGCGGCGCCAGTTCGTCGAACGGACGGCCCTGGTCGAAGAGCACGAGGTCGCCGATTCGCACGCGAGCGCCCTCGAGCACGAATCGCGCGCCCGAGCGTCCGGCGGCGGCCACCAGGCGGCCCCAGTTCGGGTCGCCTCCGTGGATCGCGGTCTTGACGAGCAGGCGAGTTGGCGATCGCGCGGGCGGCCATCCAGGCGTCCGCGTCCGTCGCGGCGTCCGCTCACGGTGACCTCCACCAGCTTGGTGGCCCCTTCGCCGCCGCGCACGACGCCCAGGGCCAGCTCGTGGGCCACGGCCCGGAAGCCCTCGAAGAGCGCGTCGTAGAGCCCTTCGGTGATGACCACGCCGCTGGCGCCGTTGGCGACCGCCAGGACGCAGTCGTTGGTCGACGGCTCGCCGTCCACCGTGATGGCGTTGAACGTGTAGCGGGCCGCGTCGGTCAGCGCGCGATGCAGGGTGGCCGGATCCACGGCCGCGTCCGTCGTCAGGTAGCCCAGCATGGTCGCCATTCGCGGCTCGATCATGCCGGAGCCCTTCGCCATGCCCCCGACGCGGAACGCGCCCATGTCGGTCGTGACCTCGACGGCGTAGTCCTTCGGGAACGGGTCGGTGGTCATGATCGCGCGCGCGGCGGCCGCGCCGCCGTCGGCCGACAACGCCGCGGCCGCTTGCGGAATGCCCGCACGCAATCGATCCATCTTGAGGTTGACGCCGATCACGCCGGTCGACGCGACGAGCGTCTCCTGCGTCGTGCACCCCACGGCCTGCGCCGCCAACTGTGCCATCTCGCGCGCATCGGCCATGCCCTGCGGCCCCGTGCACGCATTGGCGCAGCCGCTGTTGGTGATGATGGCCCGCACCTGTCCGTGGCTTGCGGCCAGGTGCTCCTGGCACAGCAGCACCGGCGCCGCCTTCGCCATGTTGACGGTGAAGATCCCCGCGGCGTGGGCCGGCAGGTCGCTGACGATCAGGGCCAGGTCGGGCTTGCCGCTCGCCTTGATCCCGCAGTGCAGTCCCGAGGCGCGAAACCCGGCGGGGGCGGTCACGCCGCCCTCAATTGACCGAAGGTTACTCACGATGGTTCACCATGCTGACGGGGGTTCCCACGGCCGTTCTCACGGAGGTTCCCGCGCCGGTTCCCACGGAGGTTCGCGTGTGCTGGAGATCCAGCACGATTGCGTACTGGCCGCATTGGCGGAAGAGCGGGCAGGACGAGCAGTCGTGCGCGATCTTCTCGGGCACCCAGGTGTGGGGCACGACTGAGAACCCGTGGCGGACAAAGAAGCGCGGGTCGTGCGCGAAGGCGCAGAGCCGCTCGAAGCCGTCGACGCGCGCCCGGCGGCCGAGCTCGTCGACCATCCGCCGGCCGAGCCCGAGCTTGCGCGCGTCACGGCCGACCACGAGCGATCGCACCTCCGCGACGGACGAGGACAACGGCGCCAGCTCCGCGCACCCGACGATGCGTTCGCCGTCCGGCGCCGACTGCACGGCCACGACGAAGCGCGGCGCATGGACGACCAGCTCGCCGAGCGAGCGCGGCAACAGGTGGCCCTCATCCAGGTGGCCGGCGATCAGGGCGAGCAGCGCCGGCGCGTCGGCCGGTTGGGCCGCGCGCAGCGTGATCCCCGTCCCGGCCGGCTGGAAGCCGCGCGCCGACGCCTGTCGTCGGCCCCGGCCCGGTCCGTTGTCAACGACGATACGCATGCTCACGACTTCACCTCGGCACCTGACCCGGCCACGGACACGGTGGCCAACGCGCCGTCGAGAATACCGACGGCTTCCGCAATTTCCGCGGCGGTCACGGTGAGCGGGGGCAGCATCCGCACCACGCGTTCCGCCGTCCGGTTCACCAGCAGCCCCGCCTTCAACGCGGCATCGACCACCGGCTGGGCGTCGACGGCCAACTCCAGGCCCCGCATCAACCCGGCGCCGCGCACCGATCGCACCACCGCGTGCTTCTTCTGCAACCCGAGCAGCTGCGCCTCGAAGACCTTGCCCGTCTCGCGGATGTGCGGCGCCAGCGCATCGAGCTCGCCGAGGACGTAGAGCGCGGCGCGCGTCGCCAGCAGGTTGCCGCCGTACGTCGTGCCATGGTCGCCGGCGAAGATCTGCGCGGCGACGCGTTCCGATACCAGGGCCGCGCCGATGGGAACTCCGGATCCAATGGCCTTGCCCACGGTGACGAGATCGGGCGACCAGCCGAACGACTGATAGTGGAAGGGCCAGCCCGTGCGCCCGAGGCCGCACTGGATTTCATCCGCAATCAGCAGCGTGCCGGTCCTCTTCGTCACGCGCGCGATGGCGTCGGCGAACTCGGACGACAACGGCCGCACGCCGCCTTCACCCTGGATCGGTTCCGCGATGATCGCCGCCGTCGATTCGGTGACGGCGGCTTCGAGCGCGGCCACGTCGCCGGGCGCGATGAACGTCACGCCCGGAATCAACGGTTCGAAGGGCTCGCGATAATGCGGGTTCGACGTCACCGACAGCGCGCCCATCGTCCGGCCCGAGAAGCCGTGCTCGAGCGCCACGTAGCCGGTGCGGCCCTTCACGCCCTGCGAGAACCAGTAGCGGCGCGCGAACTTGAGGCACGCCTCCACCGCTTCGGCGCCGCTGTTGCAGAAGAACGTTCGCTGCAGGCCGGAGAGTTGCGACAGCTTGGCCGCGACCTGCCCCTGCAGGGGGTGGTAGTACAGGTTCGACGTGTGGATCAGCGTCTTCGCCTGGTCGGCCACCACCGCCGCGAGGCCCTGGTGCCCATGCCCGAGCACGGCGACGCCGATGCCCGAGATGAAGTCCAGATACGCGCGGCCCGTGTCGTCGAACAGGCGCGTGCCCTCGCCGCGGACAAAGACCACGGGGAGGCGCTTGTAGGTCTGCAGCACGTGCCTGGCTTCGAGTTCGGTGACGGACGCGGCGTTCGTATTCATGGTCGTTGTGTTCTTCGTTCTTTGTTATTCGCTATTCGTTCTTCGTTATTTCTATTTCTCAATCACCGTCATGCCATCCGTCGCCTGTCCCGCCACGGCGCGCATCACGCGTTTAGCGTCGCGGCCGTCGAAGATGGCGACGCGCTTCGCGCCGCCGGCGCGCGCGGCCTGGCAGGCCGAGAGCTTGGCGATCATGCCCGCGCTGGCCGTGCCCGACTTGACCAGTTCGCGGATCGCCTTCCCGTTGAGGGACGCGATCGTGGCGCCGTCGGCATCGAGCACGCCCGCGGTGGCGCCGGCGATGACGAGGCGCGCGGCCTTCAACCGGCCCGCGAGGCTGCCGGCGAGCGTGTCGGCGTTCACGTTGAACAGCTGGCCCTTCGCGTCGGCGCCGATGCACGCGATCACGGGCACGTAGCCCGCCGCGGCACAGCGCCGCCAGGAGCGCCGGCGCCGGCGCGTTGACGGGCAATCCCACCAGGCCGAGGTCAACCGTGCCGCCACTCGTCGCGCGATGCGCGGGCGCCTTCTTCACCGGCGCGACGCCGGCGTCAGCGCCCGTCAGCCCCACGGCGCGGCCGCCCGCCGCGTTGATCGCCGCGACGAACCGCGTGTTGACGGCGCCGGCGAGGACGGCCACGACGATGTCGAGCGTGGCCGCGTCGGTGACGCGCAGGCCATCGACCTGCCGCTTGGCAATCCCGGCCTGCGCGAGCGCCGCGTCGATCTCGCGTCCGCCGCCGTGGACGACGACGAGCGGGGTCCTCTTCGCCGCGGCCGCGATGGCCTTGCCGAGCGCCGCGACCTTGGCGTCGGTCTCGATTAACTCGCCGCCGAGTTTCAGGATGACGGCGCCCCTCGAGGCGCGCCCGGCGTTCGTCGTCACAGCAAGCCCGCCGTTTCGTCCAGCCCGAACATCAGGTTGAAGTTCTGGATCGCCTGGCCCGCCGCGCCCTTCACGAGGTTGTCGATCACGCTCACGACGAAGACGCGGCTGCCGGCCTCGTCCACCTTCCAGCCGATGTCGCAGAAGTTGGTGTGCGCGACGTGCTTGATCTCCGGCAACGTGTCACCCGTGAGCCGCACGAACGGCGCGTTCGCGTACGCGTGCTCGAACGCCGCCGTGACCGCCGCGGCCGTGGTCCCCGGGACCAGCCGCGCATACAGGCTCGACAGGATGCCGCGATCGAGCGGCACCAGGTGCGGCACGAACGTCACGCCACGACCGAGGGCCTGCTCCATCTCCGGCGTGTGGCGATGGCCAAACGGGTTGTAAGCGGCGACGCTGCCGTGGTTCTCCGAGAAGTGCGTCCGGTCCGACGGGGCCTTGCCCGCGCCCGAGATGCCGGACTTGGCGTCGATCACGATGTCGGCGCCCGGCGCCAGGAGCCCCGCGCGCTGCAAGGGCAGCAGGCCGAGCAGCGAAGCCGTGGGATAGCAGCCGGGATTCGACAGCAGCCGCGCCGATCGAATGGCGTCGTGCTCGTACTCTGTGAGGCCGTACGCCACGCCGGCAGGCAGTGCCGCGGTGGCGGGATACCACCTGGCCCGCGCCGCCGCGTCGCGCAGGCGGAACGCGCCGGACAAGTCGATGACGCGCATGCCGGCCTCGAGCAGGACGGGCGCGATCTCGGCCGACGCCTTTTCGGGCAGCGCGAGAAACACCGCGTCGGCCTTGCCGACGAGGGCGGCCGGATCGAGAGGGACGACCGTGCCGTCCCAGATGCGCGCGAGGGCGGGCAGCGTGCGCGGGGCGCTGGTGGCTTGCGAACCGGTGGCGGCGACGATGGTGACGGCAGGGTGACGGGCGAGCAGGCGGAGCAGTTCCTGCCCGGCAAATCCCGTGGCGCCGGCAATGGCCACGCGGATCCGCGGGGTCCGGCCCCGCTGGTCGCCTTCCGTTTCGTTCACCGCCTGTGTATCCATGACTTCTGTATCCGCCCCTGTGACCGGCGCATTGGTAAATTATGCGTCCAGAGGAATACTTATACATGCCGGTCCCCCTGCTGTCAACGGCGCAAATACATACTTCCCGCGTTTGGTTGTGTATACTGATTCATCAGGACGCATAAATATGAAGGCCCGCCGCCTGTCGGCCATCCAGGACGTTGTCGAGCACGAAGCCGTCCGCAGCCAGGAGCAACTCCGGCAGCGGCTCGCGGCCCGGGGCTTCGTCGTGACGCAGGCGACCTTGTCGCGAGACATCAAGGAACTGGGCCTGCTCAAGCGCTCCGCGGACGGCGCCTACCAGCCGTCGAGCGCCGAGGCCACGCCGCACACCACCGCGCTCGGCACGCTGACCAAGGCGTTGTCGGAATACCTCGTCAGCGCCGAGCCCGTGCAACAGCTGGTCGTCGTGCGCACCGGCGCCGGGCAGGCGCAGCTGCTCGGCCTGGCGATCGATCGCTCGCGGTTGCCGGAGGTGGTCGGGACCCTGGCGGGCGACGACACGATCCTCGTCATCGCGCGGGACGCCAAGTCCGCGCTCGCCGTCGTGCGGAAGCTCAACACGTTGGCGAATAACGAATAACGAACGTGCAGAAGCGCATCGTCCTCGCCTACTCAGGCGGCCTCCAGTCCACGGTCGCCCTCTCCTGGCTCATCGACCGGCACGACGCCGAGGTCGTGACCGTGACGGTGGATCTCGGGCAGTCGGCGGACCTTGTCGGCGCCCGCGACCGGGCGCTGGCCGCCGGCGCGGTGCGGAGCCACGTGATTGATGGCCGCGAAGACTTCATGCGCGACGTCGTCGTGCCCACGTTGAAGGCCGACGGGCTCTCCGACGCGCGGTACCCGATGGCCACCGGCATGGGGCGGCCCGTGATCGCGGCCAAGCTCGCCGAGTTCGCCGGCATCGAGGACGCGGCCATCGTCGCGCACGGCGGTGTCGGACGCGACCGCGCGCGTCTCGAGGCGCTGGTGCGCGGGCGCGACGGCACGCTGATCGTCGTGGCGTGCGCCGCCGAGCACGGGTTCACCCGTCAGCAGGCGATCGACTACGCGGCGCAGCGACCCGGCGCGTCGCCGGTCGAGGACGACGAGCGCAGCCGCACGGACGCCAACCTGTGGGGCATCACGACAGGCCGTCGCGCCGACGATCCTGCGCACGAAGTGCCGGAGGCGATCTTCACGCGCACCAGGCCCGTGGCGCAATGCCCGGATCAGCCGGCCGACGTGGCCGTGGCCTTCGAACGCGGTGTCCCGGCGGGCATCAACGGCGTGAAGATGTCGATGGTGGAGCTCGTGGAAAGCCTCTCGACGATTGCGGGCGAGCACGGCGTGGGCCGTCTCGATCGCATCAAGTGCCGGCCCGATGGCACGCGCGTCCGCGCCGTGTACGAGGCCCCCGCCGCCGTCGTGCTGCACCGCGCGCACCTCGAACTCACGCGGTTCGTATCCCCCGGCCCGCTCAACGCATTCTCCCGGACGGTGTCGGCGGTGTACGCTGATCTCATCGGCCGCGGTGAGTGGTTCTCTCCGCTCCGCAGCGCCCTCGACGCCTTCGTGGACCGCGCCAACGAACCGGCCACGGGCGTGATTCGCCTCAGGTTATTCAAGGGCAGCTGCGAAGTGATCGGCCGCGAACCTTCGTGCTGAACCTTCGTGCTGAACCTTCGTGCTGAACCTTCGTGCTGAACCCCCGTGCTGAACCCCCGTGCTGAACCCCCGTGTTGAACTGCTGAATTGAACCTATGTCGCACTTATGGTCCGGCCGCTTTGATTCCGCCCCCGATCCCGCCGCGTTCGACTTCGGCGTCTCGTTCCCATTCGATCGCCGCCTCTTCGAAGACGATGTGACGGGCAGCCTCGCGTGGGCGGAGGCGTTGGCGCGCGCGGGCGTGCTGGACGCGACCGACGAGAAGGCCATCGCGGACGGCCTCGCGGCCATCCTCGAGCAGGGCCGCCGCGACCCGGCCTGGGTGAACGGGCCGGACGAGGACATCCACAGTTTCGTAGAGCGCCAATTGGTGGAGCGCATCGGTGACGCGGGGCGGCGCCTGCATACCGGGCGCTCGCGCAACGAGCAGGTGTCGGTGGACCTCCGGTTGTACCTGCGCCGACGCATCCCGATTCTGCAGAACAAGATCTGCGCCGTCGTGACCGCCTTTGCCGATCAGGCCGAGCGCGCGGGCGATGCGCTGATGCCGTCGTACACGCACATGCGCCGCGCGATGCCGGTGACGGTGGCGCACTTCCTCCTGAGCCACGCGGCGCCGCTGCGCCGCGATCATGCGCGCCTCGAGATCGCGCGCGAGGAAGCCAACGCCCTGCCGCTCGGATCAGGGCGCGATCGCCGGCACCGGCTATCCGGTGGACACCGCGGCCCTGGCCGCGCGGCTCGGGTTTGCCCGGGTCGTGCCCAACAGCATGGACGCCTCCTCGGACCGCGACTTCGCCGTGAGCTTCCTGCACGCCGTATCGCTGTCGATGATTCACCTCTCGCGCATCGCGGAGGATTTCATCCTGATGACGGGCGAAGAGTTCGGTTTCTTCGAACTGGCGGATTCGTCGGCCACCGGCAGCAGCATGATGCCGCAGAAGAAGAACCCCGATCCGCTCGAGCTCGTGCGGGGCAAGGCGGGCCGCGCGATCGGGCACCTCACCGGCTTTCTCATCACGATGAAGGGCCTGCCCACCGGCTACAACAAGGATCTGCAAGAGGACAAGGAGCCGCTGTTCGACGCCGAAGACACGCTGGCGGTGTCGCTCGACGCCACCGCCGCGGTCGTGGGGAAGCTCGGCCTCCATCCCGAGCGGACCGGCCGCGCCGCGGCGGGGCTGCTGCTCGCCACGGACGTCGCCGATTACCTGGTGGCGCGCGGCATGCCGTTCCGCCAGGCCCACGAGGTCGTGGGGGGCATGGTCCGCACCCTGCTCACCCAGAATCGCGACTTCGAGTCGCTCTCGATTCCCGAGTGGCAACAGGCCAGCGCGCTCTTTGGCGAAGACGTGAAGGCGCGGATCACGGCCGCGGCGTCGGTCCGGGCGCGCCGCACTCCTCAGTCGACCCATCCCGACGCCGTGGGCGCCGCCCTGGCCGATACGCGGACTTGGCTTGCCCGGCACGCGGGGGTCTGATATATTCCGGGTGCCCAGCGTCCTGCGGTCTTTCGACCGAACAGGCTTTGTGCTTCCCAAGCACAGATTCCACCTAGCGGGCCACTCGTAGGTTTTTTGGGAGAGCTGCATGCAAGAACGCCGGTTTCGGCCCGGCGACGTGCTGGACGACTACTGTCCACGCGAGCGCCGCGTTACCGATCACGCCATTGTCGCGATGATCGACGAGGAAATCAGACGCACGCGTTGCGCAAGTTGCGACGCCGAGCACGAGTACAAGGAAGCGAAGGTGCCGGCGCCGCGTCGTAAGACGCAGCCCGCGGCGCTCTTCACCCAGGTACTCGACGGCCTCCAGGGCCCGGGGGCGCGTCCGCATTCCCCGCCGGCGCCACCCGCGCCGGCCGTCCCCGACGAGACGCCCGTCTCGTCCGCATCTGCTTCCCCTCCGATCGCCGTGCCGGCCGTCACCGCCAGCCCGGCGCCCACAGAGACTGCTCCAGTTGAGGCGCACGAGCGAGAGGATGGCCCCGTGCGGCGGCCGCTCATTCGCGCGACGTTCCCGAAGCGCGAAGGGCAGGAGCCGATCCCGCGCGCGCTACCGGAATTCACCGTCCAGGCGCTGAACAACCGCGGCGGACGTCCCGGGGGCGGATCGCAGCGTCCGGGCGGCGGCGGGCACGGGAAGGGCCGCGGGCGTCGGCGCCCGGGCGGTGGCGCGGTCGAGCACTACACCGGCCCGATGCGTTCGAGCCGTGACCAGGGGCCTCCAGGGTTCGGGTATGGCGGCGGCAACGGCAACGGCGAAGGCCAGGGCCGCCCGCACGGGCAGGGTCAGGGGCAGGGCCAGGGGCAAGGGCAAGGCGGACGCCGCAGACGCGGCGGGAAAAAGAATCGCTGATGGCAGACTTCACGGGCAAGGTCGGCCTCATCGTCGGCGTGGCCAATCACCGGTCGCTCGCCTGGGCCATCGCGCAGGCCACTTCCAAGGCCGGCGCCACGCTCATCCTCACGTATCAGGGCCGCTTCGAAGAGCACGTGGGCGAGTTGGCCGACACGCTGACGCCGCGTCCCACGGTGTTGCCCTGCGACGTGCAGAGCGACGAGGAGATCGCGGCGGTGTTCGCGCGCATCCAGCAGGACCACGGCGGCCTGGACTTCGTCGTGCACGGCGCGGCGTTCGCCAGCCGCGACGAGATCACCGGCGGCTTCGTCAACACCTCGCGCGAGGGCTTCAAGCAGGCGCTCGACATCAGCGCGTATTCGCTGATCGCGCTCGCGCGCGGCGCCCAGCCGCTGATGTCGGCGCGCGGCGGCGGCAGCGTCCTCACGCTGTCGTTCCTCGGCAGCGATCGCGTGTTCCCGAACTACAACGTGATGGGCGTGGCGAAGGCGGCGCTCGAGTCGTCCGTGCGGTATCTCGCCGCGGACCTCGGCCCGCAGAACATCCGCGTGAACGCGATTTCGGCCGGGCCGGTCAAGACGCTCGCGGCCGCGGGCATCGGCGGGTTCTCGTCGATCCTCGGCGTGGTGCGGGAGAAGGCGCCGTTGCGCCGCGCCATCGAGTCGTCTGAAGTCGGGGACGCGGCGGCATTCCTCCTGAGCGACGCCGCGCGCGGCATCACCGGCGAAGTGATGATGGTCGACGCCGGCTACCATGTGCTCGGGATGTGAAGTGCCTGGTGCCGGGTGCCTCGGTCCTGTCCTGTCCCAAGCCCCCAAGCCCCAAGCCCCAAGCCCCAAGCCCTCAAGCCCTTACGTCAACTGCGTCAGATACCGCTCCGGCGGCACGCCGAGCCGCAGTGAGCTGCTCCCGAACCTCTTCCACGAGCGACGGCGGTCCGCAGGCCACGCAGCGCGCGGAGCCCGCCGGCATCGCGGCGGCGAGCAGGGCGCTGTCGATGCGCCCTCGGCGTCCGGTCCAGCCGCCGTCTTCCTCGCGTGTCACCGTGAAGTACGCGCGAATGCGGCCTGCGCGGCGCAGCGCGTCGAACTCCTCGCGGTATGCCAGTTCGTCGGCCGAGCGCGCGCTGTGGATGAGCGCCAGGGTTCCGTGGGCCCGGCGAGCAGGTGCTCGATCAGGATCGACCGCAAGGGTGCGATGCCGGTGCCGCCCGCGACGAGCAGCATCGGCCCTCGGGCCAGTGGGTCCGCGGGGCCGAACCGGCCGAACGGCCCTTCGACGTCGAGCGCCGTGCCGGCCTGCGGCCCGCTCGAGATGCGGATCGAGCGCGCCGCCGTCCTCGACCTGCAGGAGCAGTTCCATGGTGCCCGTGCGCGGCGGCTTCACGGGGCGCGGACGCAATCGAGTAGGGCTTGCGGAGCGGCGAGCCGTGCAGGCCGACCATTACCGCCTGGCCGGCCGCGAAGGCGAAACGGTACGCCGTGCAGGTCGAGGCGGATGATCCGGGTGCGCGGCGTGGCGTGAATGACTTCACGCACGGGGACGGTGATCGAAGACACGGGAGCCTCGATCCTAACCCATGCCCCCAAGCCCCTAGGCCCCTAGGCCCTTAAGCCCTGGGAACTCAGAGCACCCCGAACCCGGCGCGCTGGATGTCGATGTCGGTGATCTCGTTCGCCGGCGGCGGCAGCGGCACGGAGACGGCGGGCAGGCCATCGGTGCCCGTGGCGGCGGGCTGCACGTGCGCGCGCTGCTTGCGGCGCGTCTTGTCGCGATACATGCGGCTGTCGGCGGTGGCCAGCAGCGCCTCGTAGGTGTCGCCGTCCTGCGGGTAGATGGCGGCGCCCACGCTGATCGCGAGCGGGATGCGGCGGCCCGGCCGCGCCTCGAACAGCACTTCGTCCACCGTCCGCTGCAGTTCCAGCCGCTTGCGCTCCGCCTCCTCGGCGCCGCAGCCCGACAGCACGACGATGAACTCGTCGCCGGCGTAGCGGACGCAGATGTCGTAGGGCCGGATGGCCGAGCGCAGCACGCGTGGCGACCTCGCGCAGCGCGCGGTCGCCGACGTGATGGCCGTGGCTGTCGTTGATCTCCTTGAAGCTGTCGAGGTCCATCACGAGCAGCGCCACTTCGGCCTTGAGGCGCTCGGCGCGCGCGAGCTCGCGCGTCAGGTGCATGAACATGAACCGCGTGTTCGGCAGGCCCGTGAGCGGGTCGGTCAACGAATCCTCCTGCGTCTGCTCGAACACGATCGAGTTGTGGATGACGGCCGAGGCCTGTTCGCTGACGCGATCGAGGAGGCGGCGGTGATCGTCCGTGTAGAAGTCGGGCTGCGTGTGGTACACGGCGAGCGTCCCGATGAAGCGGTCGCTGAAGACCAGCGGCGCCACGAGCGCCGACTTGAGGGCGGTGGCGCGCGAGGTCAGGCCCGCGGCCTCGAATTCCGCGCTCGGCCGCGCGTTGACGAGCGGACGCCGGTTGCGCGCCACCCAGCCCGTGAGGCCCTGGCCGCCGCGGACGGTCATCGTGCCGATCACGTCGGCTTCGGCGCCGGTGGCGAAGCGGCACTGCAGCGTCTCGGCCTCCTCGTCGTACAGGAACAGCGCGCACGACGAGAAGGGCACGAGGTTGGTGAGCTTCGACGAGATGAGGGCCATCGTGTCGGCCACGCCGAGGCTCGTGCCCATCGTCTGGGCGATTTCGTAGAGCGCGTAGATTTCGCGGTGCGCGAGCGCGATGTCCTCGAAGACCGTGTTGCCCTTGGCGGTCTCGGGCTGGAAGCCCACCGCGGGGCGGCCGAGGTCGGACGTGGATTCGAGCGACAGGCGGCGGGGCGTCGCCGTTTCCCACGCGCCGGCGGCCTCGGCCATCTCCGGCAGCATCTTGATGAACATCACCACCACGGTGGGGTCGAGCGCGCGGCCGGCTTCCTGCTGCAGCAGCGCGAGGGCGGCCTCGTGCGTCATCGCCTTGTGGTACGGCCGGTCCGACGTCAGCGCGTCGAAGTAGTCGACCACCGAGAGGATGCGCGCGCCGAGCGGAATCTCCTCGGCCTTGAGCCCCTGCGGATAGCCCTTGCCGTCCCAGCGCTCGTGGTGGCTCAGGATGAGCGGGGCCACGGGATACGGGAAGGGCACCGCGCTGATGATCTCGGCGCCGACCTGCGGGTGGACGCGAATCTTCTGGAACTCTTCCTGCGTGAGCGGACCCGGCTTGGAGAGGATGTGCTCGGGCACGGCGAGCTTGCCGATGTCGTGGAGCAGCGCGGCCGTCTTCACGCCCTGGATTTCCGTGTCGGACATGCCCAGCCCGCGGGCGATGCCGGTGGCGTACACCTGCACGCGGCGGATGTGCGACTGCGCGGTCTGGTCCTTGGCGTCGATGGCGAGCGCGAGCGCCTCGATCGTCGCCAGGTGCAGGTCGGCCATCTCCTCGACGTGACGCCGCTCGTCATCGATGCGGCCGAGGTAGACCTTGTAGGTGCGGTAGGTCAGGTAGAGCGGCGCAGAGGCGAGCAGCGCGAGCCACACGCCGCGAGGTCATCACCGCCCACGTGGCGATGGCGGCCGCGCCGGCGCCCACGAAGTAGCTGGGCGCGCTCCAGAGGAAGTTCTGGTTCCACACGCGCGAGGAAGGACTGCCGCGTGGCGAGAGCCACCGCGATCGCGATGAGGCACGTGTTGAAGACGAAGTAGATCGTCGCCGCGCGCGACGAGCGGCCGCGCCAGGCCGGGCACGTCGTGCGCCAGCCGCCCGGGCACGCCGCCGACGATCTCGTAGGCGAAGCCGGCGGCCTGCACGGTGATGGCGAGGCACGCCATGCTGAAGAGCGTCCGGTACAGGGGGTTCTTCACCTTCATCCGGAACGTGCATTGGCTCCACGCGCTCGTCACCGCGACGAGCATCGTCTCGTTGGGGCCGAGCAGCAGCAGCGCCGCGAAGTCCACGGCGTACGACACGGACATCGTCGAGCCGCTCTTGGCGAGCGGGAGGCTGACCTTGAAGGCGGACGTGACCGCGGAGGTCAGCAGCAGGAGGGCGAAGAGCCAGGGCTGCTCGAAGCTCGAGCGAGGTCCGAGCGACACGACCAGCATCGCGCCGAGCGCGATCGTGGCGGCGACGTAGAGACGAGCGGGAAGCGGAAGCGTGCGCATATGCGCCGCGAGCTACGAGCCCCAGACCGCCTTGGCGCGCGCGGCAACCCCAGCCAGCGACAGATGCGGGCGACGCGGGTAACGCACAAGAGTTTTCGAACAGGGGGCCCATTCTCAAAGCGACATGAGCATACATGACGTTAGAGTCATGTATCAACAAATATTACGGCAGCAGCTGCCGAGCCGATGAGCTTCATGTGCGGCTATTTCATTTACATACAGCCACTTACGTAATAGTTCGTGCAACCAGCATGCGACCGTGCCCCTGTCGGTCAAATGGTCGTATTTTGATATGACACTATATGACACTAACGTCGACTTGGAGGGTCAGCGTACCGTTTGGGGACGCGACTTCGCGCCGGCCGGTGCCGGCGCTCGGTTCCAGGCCGTATTCGTCGATCTTGCGGTACAGCGTGCCGCGGCTGATGTCGAGGATCTTGGCGGCCTCGAGCTTGTTCCACTCGGCGGCCTCCAGCACGCGGATGATGTGCGCGCGCTCGGCGTCGCGCAGCGAGGGCATGCGCGTCGAATGCCCCTCCTCGGCGTGCGGCATCGCGTGGCCGTGGAGGAACTCGATGTCGGCGGCGCGGATCGATCGGCCCGGCGCCGACAGCGCCGCGCGCGAGACCGTGCTCTCGAGCTCGCGGATGTTGCCCGGCCAGTGGTACGACACCATCAGGTCCTGGGCCTCCTGCGAAAACTGCTTCGCGTCGAGCGGCAGGCCGTTCGCCGCGCAGTAGCGCGCGAGAAAGCGGTTGCGCCAGCACCGGGATGTCGACCGCGCGCTCGCGCAGCGACGGCAGCCGGATGGCGAACGCGTTGATGCGGTAGTAGAGGTCTTCCCGGAAGCGGCTCTCGCGCACGAACATGTCGAGCGGCCGGTTCGTCGCCGAGATCAGCCGGAAGTCGACGTGGATGGAGCGATTGCCGCCGAGCCGCTCGAAGCGCTTCTCCTCGAGCACGCGCAGCACCTTGGCCTGCGCCATGAGCGACATGTCGCCGACCTCGTCGAGGAACAGCGTGCCGCCGTTGGCCAGCTCGAGGCGTCCGGGCTTGCGGTCCTGGGCGCCGGTGAACGCGCCCTTCTCGTAGCCGAAGATCTCCGACTCGAACAGCGTGTCGGGCAGGGCGGCGCAGTTGACGGCCTGGAAGTTCTCCTTGCTGCGGCGCGACAGCTCGTGGATCATGCGCGCCACCACTTCCTTGCCCGAGCCCGTGGGGCCGAGGATCAGCACCGAGATGTCCGACTTGGCGGCCGTGCGGATCCACTCGAAGATGGCGAGCATCTTCTCGTCGCGCCCGATCATCTCGCGGAACCGCTGGACCGAGGGCGAGGCCTCCTCCGCGCCGAGGTAGGCGCGGCCCTCGAGGAACGTGTCGAGCAGCGTGGCGACGTTTTCCTCGTTGGGCCGCGCGGCGACGTACGTGGGCGGGTCGCCGGCGTGCTTCCGCAGGATCCCGAAGTCCACCAGTTCCTTGATGCAGTTCTCGACGTCGAGCCGCATGCGGCCGAACGTCTGCATGATGTGCTCGGTGTCGAAGACCTCGGTAGGCCGGGCGAACATGAACCGCACGATGCCTGCGCGCAGCGGCGACTGGACGAGGCTCTTGAACCGCGTCTCGACGTCGACCTCGTGCCGCGCCGCTCCGGCGCTGGCCCGCTTGGCCGCGAACGTCACGTCATCCACGGACCACCTCGGGCTTGCCCTGCGCGCCGTCGACGGGCTGGGACCGGTGGTACTGGGTCTGGTGCTGCTCGATCAGGTGCTTCATCCGGATCGCGTCGGCCTTCCGGTGGCCGTGGCAGCGCACCGGCTCGGTGCCGCCGCTCGTCTCGATCACGACGTTCGAGAAGAAGAGGTTGGTGTCAATCGCCGACCGAAGAGACATGGGCCATGTGGATCGAATGCTCTTTTCGGCCGATCCACTCCGGAGTGTAGTGGACGACGGCGGTCGGGGTGATGAGGACCTGGGTGGGGAACAGCCGGTTGCCCCGCGAGAGCCGGCTCGCGCGGAACACGTCGCCGTCGGCAAAGGGCCAGCCCTTCCACCAGAAGAAGAGTCCCGCCGCGACGATGCCGGCGGCCACGACGAAGGCCAGCCGGGACCCACAGGCTTTCGGCTCACAAGCGCAAATGCTACTCCAATGCGGCGTGGGCCGCAGCACGCCACAAATGCTACCCTTAGGACGATGCCGCATCGAGCTCCCGGCGCGCCGAAGGGCCGCAAGTCGTTTCTCACCGGCAAGCCCATTCGGTACTACCGCCCGACCGGCAGCGCCGCGATCCGCACGCTGATTGACGAGGGCTTCCAGGCCTTCAACGCCGCTCGCCTGGGCGAGGCCTGCCGCATCTTCGGCGACAAGATGCTGTCCAAGTCGCACGACACCACCATCGGCCTGACGATCGCCGGCGCGCTGACGCCGGCCGGCCTGGGCGGGTGCGTGATCGAGTTGATGGAGCGCGGCCTCGTCGACTTCATCATCAGCACGGGCGCCAACCTCTACCACGACCTGCATTACGCGCTGAATTTCACCCTCCGCCGCGGCTCGCCGTTCGTGGACGATCGCGTCCTGTACGACGAGGGCGTCATCCGGATCTACGACGTGCTCTTCCCGGCGCAGGTGCTGCTCGACACCGACACCTTCATCCGCGACTTCCTCGTGTCGAGCGGGATGACCGGCAGCGTGTCGTCCGCCGACCTGCACGAGGCGCTCGGCCGCCACCTGCTGAAAGTGCGGCCCGGCTGCGCGAAGTACTCCCTCGTGGCGAGCGCGGCCAAGTGCGGCGTGCCCATCTACACCTCGTCGCCGGGGGACAGCTCGATCGGCATGAACATCGCCTATCACGAGCTGATCAACGGCAGCGACCTGCTGATCGATCCCAACAAGGACGTCAACGAGGTGTGCGCGATCATCCGCGCGGCCGAGAAGAACGGGTGCGTCATCCTGGGCGGAGGCTCGCCGAAGAATTTCTACCTCCAGGGCCAGCCGACGCTGTGGGAGGTCTACGGCATTCCCAAGGGCGGTAACGACTACTTCATCCAGATCACCACCGACTCGGTGGTCTGGGGCGGCTTGTCGGGCGCGACCCCGTCGGAGGCCGTCAGCTGGGGCAAGGTGAACCCGTCCGTCCTGCCGGACACGGCCGTCGCCTACTGCGACTCGACGATTGCGTTCCCGTTGTTCTGTGAATACGCCGTCGGCCACAAGAACGGCCGCCGGCCGCGCAAGGGTCTGCTGGCCAGGCGCGCGACGCTGGTGCGCGAGCTCGAACACGAAGCGCGGAAGCGGCTGAAGAAAATAGCGAAGAAGAAATAGCGAATAAAAAGGCGGTCACGACGGCGGAATTCCGAACACCGGGCCGTCTGGATAGAACACAGCAGTCATGGGCACACTGTGGTCGGAACTCGGACCGCTCGCCGACGCCGTCTCCGATCGGCCGCGCGTCTATGCCGACGCCAACGTGCCGGCCGGCGTCGTCGTCCACATGCGCACGCGGCTCCGGTGGGACGTGCTGTCGGTGATGGAGCATCCCGATCTCCGGCGCGCGCGAGACGTCGAGCATTTCCGGCTGGCGCGCCAGCTCCGGCGCACGCTCGTCACGCTGGACCGCGACTATCTCGACGACCGCACCTTTCCCGCCGGCCATGGGGGCCGGCGTGCTGGTGGTGGCCGCACCCAACGAACGGGGCCTCGCCGCGCTCCTCGATCGCCTGAACGAGGGCCTGTTCGGCCCGCCCGCCGGCCCGTTGCCGCTCGAGGGCAAGAAACTGCACGCGCACACCGATTGGCGCGCCGACTATGCCTGACATGACTCTGGGGCTGGACCTCTCCGACGCCACCGCGCGGATCGTAATCGTCAACGACGGGGGCCGCGTGCTGTCGCGCGTCGACCTGCCGAACACGGGCGGCGTCGGCCCAGGGCCTGCGCGAGGCCGTGCGTCGCGTCGTGAGCGGCGCGGGCGTGCCGGTGTCGGCGATGGCCGTGGCGCTGCCACAATCCGGCGAGGCGGTTCCCGCCGACGTCGCGACCACCCTCGCCGGCGCGGTGCCCGGCGCCTCCGCCCCGCTCGCCATCGCGGCCGGCACGGCCGCGGCGATTGCCGAGCACTGGTGCGGCGCGGCCCGGGGACTGGGCAACGTGATTACCTGCGCGATTGGCGAGCACGTCACCGCGGGGTTGATCCTCAACGGCCAGCCCTGGCACGGCGCCCACGGCCTGGCGAGCGGGATCGGCTGGCTCGCGCTCAATCCCGTCGAGCGCGAAGACTACCGGCGTCTCGGCGGCCTCGAGGCCGAGGTCGCCGCCGCGGGCATCGTCCGCCGCCTGGTGTGGCGCATCAAGTCCGGCGATCGATCGGCCGTGGCCGATCAGGCGGGCGGAGACTTCTCGCGGATCACCGCCGAGGACGTCTTCCAGGGCGCGCGCAACGGCGACGGCGTCTGCATCTCGGTGGTGCGGGATACGGCGAAGTACGTGGGCATGGCCGTGGCGAATCTCGCCACGATGATCGATCCCGACGCCGTCATTCTCGGCGGGATCATCGCCGCCTCCGGCGAGATGATGCTCGACGCGATCCGCGTGGAGTGCGGCCGCCGGCTGCGGCCCGCGCAGGCGGAGCACATCCGCATCGACCTCTCGACGCTCGGCCCGGACGCCGCGGCCATCGGAGCGGCGCGCGCCGCCGCGAACCGCCACGCATGATCGTCCTCGCCGGCGCGGACCTCGTCCTGCCGGACCGTGTCCTGCCGTCCGGGAGCCTGGTCATCCACGACGGCCGCATCGAGGCCATCGAGCCCCGGGTGATCGACGGCCCCGCCGGGGCGACGCGCGTCGACCTCTCCGGGCACCTCATCACCCCCGGCTTCATCGACGTGCACGTGCACGGCGTCGAGGGCATCGACGTGCTCGACGGTCCCGACGCCGTGGCGGGGGTCGCCCGCCGGTTGCCGCGGTACGGCGTCACCGCGTTCTGTCCCACGTCGGTGGCCTGCGCGCCCGCGGCCCTCTCGGGGCTGCTGTCGAGCGTGGGCGCCGGCCGCCGGCTCACGCCCGCGGGGTCGGCACGGGTGCTCGGCGCGCACCTCGAAAGCAATTTCATCAACCCCGATTGGAACGGCGCGCAGCCGCGATCCTGTTTG
This sequence comes from uncultured Acidobacteriota bacterium, assembly GCA_963839865.1. GTDB lineage: Bacteria > Acidobacteriota > Vicinamibacteria > Vicinamibacterales > UBA2999 > 12-FULL-67-14b. The sequence goes on along the minus strand of CAWIWS010000021.1, from coordinate 601,301 downwards.
CGAACCGCGCCGCGGAACGTTCCAAATAACAAAGAACAAAGAACGAATGACGAAGGGGAGTTCACCGGGCGCGACATCCTTGCGGTGATCGCGGCGCATCGCGCCGATGTGGCGATCGTCACGCTGGCGCCCGAACTGCCCGGCGGGCTGGATTTGGTGCGCGAACTTGCGGCGGCGGGCCACATCGTCTCGATCGGGCACACGGGCGCGACCTACGATCAGGCGCGGGCCGCCATCGCGGCGGGCGTGCGTCACGCGACGCACCTGTTCAACCGCATGACGCCGATGATGGCGCGCGACCCCGGCACCGTGGGCGCCGTGCTCGTGGCGGAGGACGTGGCCACCGAGATCATCTGCGACGGGTTTCACGTGCATCCATCGATGGTGGCGATGGCCGTGGGACTCAAGTCGCCGCGTCGCGCGATCGCGATCACCGACGGCACCGCCGGCGCGGGCCTGCCCGTCGGCAGCCGCACGCGCCTCGGCAGCCAGGCGATCGTCGTGACCCAGCGGTCCGCGGTCCTCGAGGACGGCACGCTCGCCGGGAGCATCCTGACGATGGACCGCGCCTTCCGCATGCTGGTCGACGTCGTGGGCCTGCCGCTGGTCGACGCGGCGCACATGTGCGCCACGACCCCGGCCGATCGACTCGGCCTGGCGGAGACCGGCGCCCTGACCCGGGGATTCCGCGCGGACCTGGCGGTGTTCGCGCCCGGCGGCCGCATCCGCCAGACCTACGTGGGCGGCGTGGCGGCGCTGGAACACTGATCTCTCCCGGCTCGTCTACTTGCCTGAGGTGTTCATGACGCTCGGGAACCATCGGCCGATCCACGCGGTACTCGCGCTCCTGGCGGCGTCGCTGCTGGCGGCGGGCTGCGAGGTCAACCTGCACACCGAGGGTCTCTCGGCCCGCGAGACGAAGACCTTCAAGACCACCGGCCGGCCCGAGCTCGTGCTCGACACCTTTGATGGAGCGATCGAGGTCCACTCGTGGGACCGCGCCGAGGTCGAAGTGGAAATCGAGAAGCGCGCGATGGAGCAGTCGCTGATCGATCAGATCACGGTCGAGGCCGACCAGCAGGGCAATCGCATCACGCTGCGCATCTCGGGGCCCGCGGATCGCAAGCGCGGCGGCGTCACGATCGGCGTCAACGTGTCGCCGACGGCGCGCCTCCGCGTCACGGTGCCCCGCGCCACGAACCTGCAGGCCCGGAGCGGCGACGGATCGATTCGCGCGGAAGACATCGAGGGGAAGATCTCGCTGACCACGGTGGACGGCAGCGTGACGGCCACCAAGCTGTCGGGCGACCTCCAGATCCGCTCCGGCGACGGCGCCATCAGGCTCGAGCGCGTCACTGGCCGTCTCGACCTCGAGACCGACGACGGCAGCATCAGCCTCGACGCGAATCCGTCGGTGCTCCATGCCAAGACCGGCGACGGCTCGATCCGCATGCGCATCGAGCCCGACGCGAAGATGCTGGACAACTGGGACGTCACCACCGGTGACGGCAGCGTGGTGGTGACGCTGCCGGCATCGTTCAGTGCCGAGCTCGACGCCGAAACCAGTGACGGCTCGGTCCGATCCTCGCACCCCCAACTGCGGGGCGCCGACGACGATCGGCGCGGCGAAGACGGTGATGAGCGCCGGGAGCGCCGACGGTCGCTGCGCACCAAGATGGGTGACGGCGGCAAGGCCCTCCGCATCCGGACCGGCGACGGCACCATCCGGATCGAAGGCTGACGTGGTGTCCGGCTGTTGTGGTGTCCGGCTTTAGCCGGACCGACCTTCAGCGCGGCGAGGGATTGGCGTACGGTGTCGGGTCACTGACGCCGGCCGCCTCAAAGGCGTCGCGCCGCTCGCGACACTTGCTGCACAGCCCGCAGTGCAAGGGCAGCCCGGCACCTGGAGGGCCCGCCGCCAGGGGATTCATGCACGACAGCGTGAGCTCCAGCGGCACACCCAGCTCGACGCCGCGCAGGATCACCGCCTCCTTCTCCCACGTTGAAAACGGCGTCGCGATCTCGAGCGGATGATCGAGGCCGAGCGACAGCGCCTGCGCCATCGCGGCGAAGAACGCCGGCCGCGCGTCTGGAAACGGGTTGCCGGCGAGCGGGCCCATCGCGATGCGCGTGGCGCCGGCGCGGGCGGCCACGACGCCGGCCTTGGTGAGCAGCACGAGATTCCGCCCGGTAAGGTAGACGTCTTCGTCGGGCGTGTCATACGCCGGGGGCACGCCGCGGATCGCCCAATGCGTCGGCGGGTACACGTCGCGCATCGTGAACTCGACGCGCGTGGCTGGCGCCACGCGGTCCGCGAACACGGGCGCGCCGAGCAACCGGCCCAGCATGGCCCACTCCGCGGCTTCCCACGCCAGCCCGACGCTCACGTACACGGGCAGCACCCGCGCGGCTTGCGCTTCGTGCGCGGCGAGGACCGCGCTGTCCAGACCCGCCGAAAGGAGAACGAGCGTGTCGCCAGCCATGCCGCTATTATCAGGGACGCATGCTGGTGGTGTTCGACCTGGACGGAACCGTGATTGATTCGGCGCGGGACCTCGCCGAGGCGGCGAGCGAGCTCGTGCAGTCGTACGGGGCGGAGCCCCTCTCGGTGAGCGACGTGGTCGGCATGGTGGGCGACGGGGCGGCCATGCTCGTGCGCCGCGCGCTCGAGCGGTCCGCGCTCGATCCTTCGACGCCCGAGGCCCTGCCGCGGTTCCTGCAAATGTACGATCGGCGCCTTCTCGACCACACCGTGCCCTACGACGGGATGCGGGAAGTGCTGGCCCTCGCCGAGCGGCGGGGACCGCTGGCCGTGCTCACCAACAAGCCGCGCACCCCGGCGCTGGCCATCCTCGAGGCGCTCGGACTCCGTGGGTTCTTCACCGCGGTCATCGGCGGAGACAGCCCGCATGGCCGCAAGCCTGATCCCGCGGGCCTGCGCGCCCTCATGGCCACGGCGCCCGGGCACCCCACGCTGATGGTGGGCGACGGGCCGGCCGACTTCCAGACCGCCCAGGCCGCGGGCTGCGCGTTTGCCTTTGCGCGCTACGGATTCGGCGCCGTCCGGTTTCGGGGCGAAGCGCCGGACACGCCCTACGTGGTCGATCACCCGCGCGAGTTCGTCGCGGTGCTCGAACGATTCGCCGGCGCTACGGGCTCGACGTCGTAGGGCCGGGCAACGACCCCGACCGCACGAGCAGCTTCGACGCGGCCCGCGCGCCGATGGTCATGCGCGCGCCGTGCGGACCGATCAACCGGACGCTGTCGGACACTTCATCGCGCGCGTCCACTTCGATCGTCTGCCCCGGCTTGAGCTCGTGGCTTTCGATGAAGCGAAGGAACGCGGCGTCCTGGTCGGTGACGCGCGCCACGGTGACTGGCGTATGCAGAGGGCAGGAGAGCAGCGTGTCGAGGGGACGCCGCGCGACGTGCCCATCGGCGGTGGGGATGGGGTCGCCATGCGGGTCCGTGTCCGGCCGTCCCAGCATCTCGTCGATGCGCTCGACCAGGCGATCCGACACCACGTGTTCGAGCTGCTCGGCGTCGTCGTGGACCTCGTCCCAGCGCATCCCGAGGACCTGCACCAGGAACAACTCCATCAACCGGTGGCGCCGAAGCACGCGGGCCGCGAGTTTCTCGCCGGAAGAGGTCAGCCGGACGCCGTTGTAGGGTTCGTAGACCGCCAGGCCCGCCTCCGCCAGCGCCTTCACCATCGTCGTGGCCGTGCCCGGCGCGATCCCCAGGGCGGAGGCAACCTGACCCATCGGGACGAGCTTCTGCCCATCGGCCAGTTGGGTCTCGCCGACGTAAATCGCCTTCAGGTAGTTCTCGACGGTGCTCGACGGAAGCATCTGATTTCCCAGCATGTTAGCAAACTTCTATCGATGGCTACTTGACTTTTTGTGCACTGAAGTGATGTAATTTTGATTAATCAAAATAATGATGACCCTGGTGTGGATCTCCACGGCCCTCCTCGCGACGTTGGTCGTGATGGCCCCGACCTATGGCGTGGCGGCGCGGGTCAGGCAGCACCGGCTGCGGGTCTCCCACGAGCGCACGGAGAACGCGCTCAAGCACCTGCTGCGCCAGGCCGCGGAAGGCCAGGCCGCCTCGTTCGGGTCGCTGCAGGGGACCCTGCGAATGAGCGACCGCGGGTTGATGGCCCTCACCCAGCGGCTTGAAAGCGAGGGACTGATCCGCACCGAAGGATCGCAACTCACCCTGACCGCGGAAGGGGAGCGCCTCGCGCTGCACGTCCTGCGCGCGCACCGTTTGTGGGAGTTGTACCTGGCGGACGAGATCGGCGTGCCGCTTCAGCAGGTGCACGCCGAGGCCGAGCGCGCGGAGCATCGCTTGAGCCCCACGCAACTGGACCGCCTGTCGGCGGCGATGGGGCATCCGGACGTGGATCCCCACGGCGATCCCATCCCGCCGCGCGACGGCGAGATCCCCGTGTCTCCGGGCACGCCGCTCGGGGCCTGGCCGCTCTCGACGCCCGGGCGCATCGTCCACCTCGAAGACGAGCCGCCTCTCGCGTTTGCGCAGTTGATGGCGGAGGGCCTCCATCTTGGGCAGGTCGTCCACGTCATCGAGCGTTCGCCCACCCGCATCGTGTTGAGCGACGACGAGACCGAATATCGGCTCGCGCCGCTGCTGGCCGCCAACGTCCACGTGGCCCACGTGGCCGTGGCGCGGCCGCCGCTGTCTGACGGCGTCATCAAGCTCTCGGATCTGCCGTCCGGTGAAGGCGCCGAGGTCGTGGCGCTCGATCCCGGGTGCCGCGGCTTCATTCGCCGGCGTCTTCTCGATCTCGGGTTCACGCCGGGTGCGCGCATTCGCAGCGACTTGAGCACGTTCGTCGGCGATCCGCGCGCGTATCGCCTGCGAGGCACGACGATTGCGTTGCGCCGCGAGCAGGCCGAGCGCGTGCTCGTGAAGGCGGTGGCGTGATGGGCTCCCCCGATGTCACGCCGCCGGTCGCCGCGTCCGGCTGCGAAGGATGTCCCGCGCGCGTCGAGATGGCGCAGCTGGGCCAGGCCGTTGGCGCGTTCGATCAGGTCGTGGCGCTGGCCGGCAACCCCAACACCGGGAAGTCGACCTTGTTCAACGCGCTGACCGGGTTGCGCCAGCACACCGGCAACTGGCCCGGCAAGACGGTGACGCGCGCCGAGGGCGGGTTTCAGTTCAGCGGCGTCCGCTACAAGCTGGTCGACCTGCCCGGCACCTATTCGCTGCTCTCCGCGTCGGAAGACGAGGAGGTCGCGCGCAACTTCCTGCTGTTCGGCCGCCCCGACTGCACGGTGGTGGTCGTGGACGCGAGCGCGCTCGAGCGCAATCTGTACCTCGTGCTGCAGGTGCTCGAGATCACCGACCGCGTCGTGGTGGCCGTCAACCTGATGGACGAGGCGAAGCGGCGCGGCATCGAGGTCGACACGCGAAGCCTCGCGCGCGATCTCGGCGTGCCGGCCGTGCCGGTGGTGGCGCGCACGGGTGAGAACCTGATGGCCCTGTTGGGCGAGGTGGCGGCGGTGGCGTCCGGCGCCACGGTGACGCAGCCGCTGCGCCCGCGCGGCACGCCCGCGTTCGAGCACGCCGTCGGGCGCCTCGTGCCCCTCATCGAAGCGGCGGCGCCCGGCGTGCCCAACGCGCGGTGGATTGCCATTCGGATGCTCGACGGTGACGCGTCGGTCGAGGAAGCGCTGGCCAGCGGCAAGCTCGCGGAACTCGTGGCCCGGCAACAGGCGCCCGACCTGCGTTTCAGCCGGAAGATCGCGCTGCAGGGGGCGCAGTGATGGTTTCGGGAGCCGGGAACCGGGAGCCGGGAACCGGCGCTCTGGCCGCGGACGTCATGCGCGAGGCGGCCAACCTCCGCCGCTCGCTCGAGGCGGGCTTTCGCGAAGAAGTCGTGACCTCGCTCTACCGCGAAGTGGAGCGCATCACCGGCCGCGCCGTCCGCGACGCCGGCGCGCAGCCGCTCGAACTCGATCAACGGATCGACCGGATCGTCACGTCGCCGATCCTGGGCCTGCCCCTGATGCTGCTGATCCTCGCGGCAGTCTTCTGGCTGACCGTCGTCGGCGCCAACGTGCCGTCGCAGTTGATTGCCACGGGGCTGTTCTGGCTCGAAGATCTGTGCGCGGGCTGGTTCACCGCGCTCGGCGCGCCCTGGTGGCTGACCGGGTTCGTGTGGCACGGCGTGTTCCGCGGGCTGGCCTGGGTGATCAGCGTGATGCTGCCGCCGATGGCGATCTTCTTTCCGATGTTCACGATCCTCGAGGACCTCGGCTACCTCCCGCGCGTGGCCTTCAACCTCGATTTCCTGTTCAAGAAGGCCGGCGCGCACGGCAAGCAGGCGCTGACGATGGCGATGGGCTTCGGGTGCAATGCGGCCGGCGTGATTGCCACGCGCGTGATCGACTCGCCGCGCGAACGCCTGGTGGCCATCCTCACCAACAACTTCGTGCCCTGCAACGGGCGGTTCCCCACGCTGATCATGCTGTCGTCGGTGTTCGTGGCGGCGGCGTTTCCTCCCGCTGTGGCGTCGCTCGTGGCCGCCGGGTCGGTGGTGGCGATCGTCCTCGTCGGGGTGCTGTTCACGCTGATCGTGTCGTGGGCGTTGTCGAGGACGATCCTCAAAGGCGAGGCCTCGGTCTTCACGCTGGAACTCCCGCCGTACCGTCGGCCGGGGGTGGCGCGGATCCTGTACACGTCGCTGGTGGACCGCACCATTTTCGTGCTGTGGCGCGCGATGCTCACGGCCGCACCGGCCGGCGCGGTGATCTGGCTGCTCGCCAACATCAACGTGGGCGGCGTCAGCCTGGCGGTGCGCACCGCGGACGCGCTCCAGCCGCTCGGCTGGGCCCTGGGCCTCGATGGGGTGATCCTGCTCGCCTACATCATCGCGATTCCCGCCAACGAAATCGTCGTGCCCACGATGCTGATGGTCTACATGTCGCAAGGCAAGATGATCGAGCTCACCTCGTTCGACGCGCTTCGCGATCTGCTCGTCGGCCAGCATGGATGGACGCTGCTCACCGCGGTGAACCTGATGCTGTTCTCGCTCCTGCACAACCCGTGCGCCACGACCATCATGACGATCTACAAGGAGACGCTCAGCGCGAAGTGGACGACGATCGGCGCGCTGATGCCGTTGGCGATCGCGTTCGCCGTGACATTCCTGACCGCCACGCTGGCGCGCGCGCTGTGGGCGTTCTAAAGTAAGACCCCAAGCCCCCAGGCCCCCAGGACCTCAAGACCCCGTGTCCCTTCACGCCGCGTTCGACACGCCGGAGACCAAGCGCCGCCACGTCCGGCGCCTGTTCGCCACGATTGCCGACCGCTACGACCTCATCACGGGGGTGCTGTCGTATGGGCAGGACGCCCGCTGGAAAGCGCGCCTGGCCTCGATGGCGGACGTGGTGGCCGGCGAGCGCGCGCTCGACCTGGCGTGCGGCACCGGCGACATCGCGTTCGGCGTGGCGGCACGCGGCGCGCGGACGACCGGCCTCGACCTCACCTTTCGCATGGTGGAGATCGCGAGCGCGAAGCAAGCCTCGGTTCCCGGCTCCCGACTCCCGCCTTCGCCAAGGCTCCGGCGGGCAGGCCCGGTTCCCGTCACGTTTCTTGTCGGCGACATGGGTGCGCTGCCGTTTCCCGCGGAGGCCTTCAGTCTCGTGACCACGGGGTACGGGCTCCGCAACGTGCCGGACCTGGTCGTGGCGATCGACGAGATTGCGCGCGTGCTGAAGCCTGGTGGCCGCCTGCTGTCGCTCGACTTCAATCGCCCGGAATCCGCGATGCTCCGCGCGGTCTACCTGGCGTACCTCGTGGGCGTGGGCTCGGCCCTCGGATGGATCCTGCACCGCGACCCCGACACCTACCGCTACATCCCTGAATCGATTCGTCGCTATCCCGGCGCCGAAGGCGTGGCGCGCCTGCTGGCGTCGCACGGGTTCACCGATGTGCGGATCGTGCCGCTCCTCGGCGGCCTCATGACCCTCCACGTCGCGCGCCGTCGCACCTAACGCCGCGACGCCTTCTGACCGATTAACTGGACAGGCACCCTGAGGCTCATGCAGGGGTGTGCACTAGTGTGCGTTTTAGGAGTGGCCGTGAGTGCCTCGTCTCTGACACGCTGGCTTTGAGGCATCCGGGCACCCGGAGTACCTGAACACGTTATGGCTCTCGTCGATTCCCTTCTCACCGCGATGGTGCGCGCCAACGGCGACGCGCTGGTGATGCACGTCGGGGAACGTCCGTACGTGGTCACCGGCGGCGGCACCATCGACCTGTCGACCCATGCCCTGAATCTCGAGGCCATGACCGGCATGCTCGCGCAGCTGCTGCCGTCCGACGCGCAGAACGCGCTGCATGAATTCGGCGCCGTCGAGCACAAGCTGCCGTCGTTCCAGGGCGATCGGTTCACCGTGGTCGCCGCGCGGGGTGGCGACGACATCTGGATTGAGATTCGCCGGCGCCGCGCGCCCGCCGCTGCGGCGGACGCGGTTCAGCCCATGGCGCCCCCCGTCCCCGCCGTCGCCGCGCCCGAGCCGGCCCCGGTCCCGGTGGCCGCTGCGCCTGCGCCGGCGGCTCCGGCCCCTGTTGCCGCCGCGCCGCCCGTCCCCGTCATGCCCATCGCGCCCGTCGAAGCGCCGGCGGCGATCGAAGCGCCCGTGACGATGCCCGAGCCTGTCGCGGCCCAGGCGCCTGAGCCCGTGGTCATCGACGAAGCGCCGCTCGTGATCGACGAAGCAGCCCATCGTGATCGACGACGCGCCCATCGTGATCGATGAAGCCCCGGTCGTGATCGAGGAAGCAGCCGCGGCGTTCGACGATGAACCGATCGTGATCGAGGACCAGCCGCTCGTCGTCGATGAAGAACCGACCGTCATGATCGAAGCGGCGGCACCGGTCGCCGCGGAAGAGGACGACCGCATCGTGCTCGAGGAGCCGGCTGCCGCGAGCATCGCCGCGCCGCCCTCCGCGTTTGCGCCGATCCTCGTCCAGGTGCCGGCCGACGCGTTCGAGGAGGCCTTCGACATCCCCGCCTTGCCGGTCCAGGACGAAGAGTCGGCCGAACTGGAAGCGCTGCTGCCCGCATACATGGTCGACATGCCGGCCGCCGAGCCGCCGAGCCCGCCGAGCCCGCCGAGCCCGTCGAGCCGGCCGTGACGGCCGCTCCCGTGGCCCGCGTCGACGTCGAGCCCGCCGCGCCGATCGAACCAGTTGAACTTGTCGAACCGGTTGAACTTGTCGAACCAGAGAGTCGATCGAACCTGTCGAACCGGTCGAGGTCGCGGCCTCGGCCGAACTCGCCGCGCCTGTTGAACTTGTTGCGCCGGTTGAGCGCGTCGAAGCCGTCGCGCGCGTCGAACCGGTCGCACCTGCAGCACCGGCACCCGTGGCACCCGCCGCACTGGAACCGCCCGCGGCACCTGCGGCACCCGTGGCACCTCAGGCACCTTCCGTTGCTGAATCCGTCCTCGCTTCGGTCCTGCCGATGACCCGCACGGTGCGCATCGAAGTGCCGCATCGCGCCTCGGCCTCGCGCATGGCCGGCGTGGAGCGGCTGTTGCGGATCGCGTCCGCGCGGGCGGCCACGTCGCTGTTCCTGACGCCGGGGTCCCGGCCCTACCTGCGCGTGGATGGCGACATCCGCCAGATCGATGCCGAGCCGGTGCTGACCAGGGCCGACGTCGAAGCGGCGATGCTGGACATCGGATCCGAGAATGCGAGCGACCAGGCGGGCCGGGCGGAGTGGATCGTCGAACTCCCCGAGGTCGGCCGCGTCCGGTGCACCGCCTTCACCGACCACCATGGGCCCGGCCTGATCTTCAACATGATTGCCACGCGGGCGGCCACCGCCGAGCAGCTCGGGCTCGTCCGCGAGATGCAGACGCTGGCCACCGAGGCCGAGGGCCTCGTGCTCGTGGCCGGCTCCGCGCGGCAGCGGCAAGTCCACCGTGATGTCCGCCCTCGTGGACCTCGTGAACCGCCAGCGCGCGGAGTACGTCATCACGCTGGAGCGCCAGATTCGCCTGGTGCACGAGAACCGCACCGGCCTCGTCAGCCAGCGCGAGATCCGCGGCGGCGCGGACGAGGCGCTGAGCGCCGCGCGCGCCGCGCTGCGCGAGAACCCCGACGTCCTCGTCGTCGACGACCTGAGCTCCGCGCAGATGGTGCCGTTGCTCCTCCAGGCGGCCAACGAGGGCCTGCTGGTGTTCGTGTCGATTACGGCGCCGTCGACGACGGACGCCGTCGAGCGGTGGATCGACCTCGCGCCGCCCGAGTCGCGCAAGGCGGTGCAGACCGCCATGGCCGAAACCTTCCGTGGCGCGATCGCGCAGGTCCTGCTGAAGAAGGCGGGCGGCGGCCGGGTGGCCGCGCGCGAGGTGCTGCTCGGCACCGCGTCGGTGACGCGGTTGATCGCCGACGGCCAGCTGTCACAGCTGCCGCTGGCGCTCGAGAGCGGCCGCAAGCACGGGATGATGCCGATGACCGACGCGCTCCTCGGCTTCGTGCAGTCCGGCGCGGTCGATGTCCGCGAGGCGTTCCGGAAGACCCCCGATCGCGATCGCCTGATCGCGGGCCTCAGGCGGCAGGGGATCGATACGAGCGTCGTCGAACGGCTGGCGTAGGTCCTACACGAACCACGGGCGCAGTTCGTCCAGCAACATCTCGATCACGTCCTCTTCGGTGAGCTTGATGAGCGGCGTCGTGCCCTTGAGTGGGCGCTCGGTGCGCAGGCTCCGGCTGCCGCGCACGCGCGTGACCGTGACGAGCGGCTGCGGCGGATCGACCGTGGGGTCGAGCTCGAGGTCGATGCCGTCGTCCCGCTGGCGCTCGGACACCAGGCGCACGCCGCCCGACGGCGTCATCACCTCGAAGGTGATGCCCTCGGACTTGAGCACGTTGGCCACCGAGCGAAACGCCGGGACCGCGGACTGCTGGAGAAACGCCTCGTAGAGCTTCGCCGTCTCGGCGGCCCGCGCCCGCCGCTCCGCCGCGTCCCGGCGGGCCTGTTCCATTGCGGCTTTCACGCGCTTCCTGAGCTGCCCTGTATCAACCATGTTCCTCTGATTGTACAGGCTGAACCCCGTGTTGAACCGCTGTGCTGAACCTCCGTGCTGAACCGCCGTTGAACACGGGGTTCAGATCGTGTGATTCGTTCGCAATTCGGCGATCTGCTCCGATGAGTAGCCAAGTTCCGCCAGCACGGCGTCCGTGTGCTGGCCGAGCGTGGGCGGGGGCGTGCGGATCGTGGCCGGTGTGTCCGACAGCTTGATGGGCGAACCCATCACGCGCGTGGGGCCGGCGGTGGGGTGCATCAGCGTGGCGATCATCTCGCGGGATTCCAGCTGCGGGTCCGCCAGCACCTCGCCGATGTTGCGCACCGCGCCGGCGGGGACCCCCGCGGCGTTGAGCGTGGCGAGCCACTCGGCGCACGACGCCGTGCGGAACACGCGGTCGATCAGGGGGCGCAGCTCGTCGTAACGGGCCATGCGATCCTTGTTGGTGGCAAAGCGCGGATCGGCCGCCAGCGCCGAGAGGCCCATCGCGGGGCAGAAGCGCTTCCAGATTTCGTCGTTCCCCACCGCGATCACGATCTCGCCGTCGGCGGTCGTGAAGGTCTCGTACGGCGCGATGGTCGAATGCCGGTTCCCGAGGCGCGCCGGCGTCTTGCCCGTGGTGAACCAGTTCGCGGCCTGGTAGGTGAGGAGCGCGGCCGTCGTGTCGAGCATCCCGATGTCGATCTGCTGGCCCGTCCCCGACCGCTCGCGCGCGAGCAGCGCCGCCGTGATGCCCTGGGCCGTGTAAAGGCCCGCGACCATGTCGGTGATCGCGACGCCCATACGGTAGCCCGGACGGTCGGCGTCGCCCGTCACGCTCATCAGGCCGCCCTCGGCCTGCATGACGGCGTCGTAGCCCGGCTCGTCGCGCCGCGGCCCGGTCTGCCCGTAGCCCGAGATCGACGCGTACACGAGCCGCGGATGCCGCGCGTGCAGCGTGTCCCACCCGAAGCCCGCGCGCGCGAGCGTCCCGGGGCGGAAGTTCTCCACCAGCACGTCGGCCCGGGCGACGAGCCGCTCGAGGACCTCGCGGCCGCCGGCCGCCTTGAAATCCAGCGTGACGCTCTCCTTGTTGCGGTTGATGCTCAGGAAGTACGCGCTCTCCGCGCCGATGAACGGCGGGCCCCAGTGGCGCGTGTCGTCGCCCTTGCCCGGGTGCTCCACCTTGATCACGCGCGCGCCGAGGTCGGCGAGCACCATCGTGCAGTACGGGCCCGACAACACACGTGTCAGGTCGAGCACGGTGAACCCGGTCAACGGACCCGCCATCAGATGTCCCGCAGCCGCTGGTTGATCTTGGCGAGATCGCTGAGGAGCGCGTAGGCCGTCTGGGTGAGCCCGCCCGATCGCTGGACGATGCCCACCTGGCCGAGGAGATCGGTGTTGAGGTAGAGCGCGTTGTCGAGGTCGTCGAGCCCCGAGAGCGGGTCGTGGCGGTCGAGCACTTCGGGTTCGACCCGCGCCTTCACCTTGCCGCCCTGCCGCGTGGCCGACGCCACGAGCTTGATGCGGCGCCCGCGGCCGAGGGCCTCGCGCGCGTCGGTGCCGCTCACCTCGGCGATGCCCGTGCGCATCACGTGGTGCGGCGTCATCGCGCTGCCCATCAGGACGTTCACGAGCGCCGCCGTCTTGGCGGCCGCGTCCCAGCCGTCGAGGTCGTACGACGGGTTGGCCTCGGCGATTCCCCGCGCCTGCATCTCGGCCAGGGCCTGGTCGAACTCCTTGCCGCGCTCGAGTTCCGAGAGGATGTAGTTGGTCGTCGCGTTGATCACGCCGCGGAACCCCTCGATGGTCACCGCCGGCATGCACTCGCGCACCATGTTGAACACGGGCACGCCGTCCATCACCGCGCCCTCGAAGAAGAAGACCCGATTGACCGATTCGGCGACCGCTTCGAGCTCGTGGTACGCGAAGGCCGCCGGGCCCTTGTTGGCCGTGATGACGTGCGCCTGGCCTTCGAGCGCGGCGCGCACGTGCGACACCGCGGGCTCGCCGCGGTCGATGTCGAGCACCGTGGTCTCCACGCACACCAGGCGGCCCTCCGCCGCGTCGTCTGCCAGCGCGTCGGCGATCTGGCGGATGACGTCGATGCCGCTGCGCTCGCGCGGCGCCGGGTCGAGGCGGTCCAGCGACTGCGAGGTCTCCACCATCGCCAGCGCCCGGGACAGGTCGACGCCCTCCACGTCCACGACGCTGCCGTGGTATCGCGTGGAAATCGCCACGACCCGCCAGGAAAATTCCAGGCGGTCCGTCACTTCGTCGAGCAGGCGCACGAACCGGCGCGCGACGTTGCCGAACCCGACGAGCACGAGAGCCAATTCAGGGCGATTCATGCGGTCGGTTTCTCGACCTTCATTCCCGGCAGTATACTTTCAGGCGGCTTATTGAATGCGCGAGGATTCCCTTCCCCGCTTCGTTCGCGTCCCGGGTGCGGATTTCTCCATGGGCTCGGACGAGGGGGACGATGACGAACGGCCATCGCATTCCGTCCACGTCGATGCCTTCTACGCCTCGATCCACTGCATTACCGTCGAGCAGTACGCGGAGTTCGCCCGAGAGGCGGGGCACGGCGTTCCGGCGGTGCGCGATCTTCCACTGGTGGTGACGCCTGCCCACGAGTCGGCGTTCCGCGATCTCGCGGCGCCGTACGTCTGGCGCGGCGGCGACCCGCCCCGGGATCGCGCGACCCATCCCGTCACGCTCGTGACCCATGCCGATGCCACCGCGTACTGCCGGTGGCTGAGCGGCCGGATCGGCCGCCTCGTGCGGCTGCCCACCGAGGCCGAGTGGGAACGCGCGGCGCGCGGCGGCCTGAACGGCCAGCGCTTTCCGTGGGGCGACGACATCGACGCGTCCCGCGCGAATTTCCTGCCCGATCCCGTCGCTGAAGCGTCACCGCGGCACGCGGCCCGTCGGCAGCTATCCGCCGAACGGCCTCGACCTCTACGACATGGCCGGCAACGTCTGGGAATGGGTCGCCGACTGGTACCGCCCCGATGCCTACCGCACCGGCGAGGACCGCAACCCGCGCGGACCCGGGACCGGCGCGCTGCGCCTGCTGCGCGGCGGGTCGTGGGTCACGCACGACGTCCAGCAACTGCGCTGCGCGCATCGCCACAAGGTGCCGCCCGACACCTACGCCTACAGCATCGGCTTTCGCGTCGTCTATTCGGATGATGGGAGTCCCGCGTAAGCGGGAGGGCTGAGGGACCTAGGGGTTAAGGGCTTGAGGGATTACAGTCAGACATGACCTTCAACGCGCGTGTGCTCGTCCTGTGTGCGGCCCTGCCCGTCCTGCCGGCGTTTGCGCAGGCGCCGGCCGCCGAGCCGCCCGTGGTCGTGGTGTCGGGTGAAGGCGTGGTGACGGTCGCGCCCGACCAGGCGTGGGTGAGCATCGGCGCGGAGACGCGGTCGGCCAATCCAAAGGACGCGCAGGCCCGGAACGCCGAGGCCATGGCGGCCGTGCAGCAGCGGATTGCCGGCGCCGGGATTCCGAAGGACGCCGTCGCAGACGCGGGCGATCGATCTCCAGATGGAGTTCGATTACGCCAACGGCAAGCAGACGCCGCGCGGTTACGTGGCGCGCAACACCATCGAGGTGCGCGTGGACGATCTGGCGAAGGTCGGCGACGTGCTCGACGCGTCCGTCGGCTCCGGCGCCACGTCGATCCAGGGTCTGCGCTTCGACCTGAAGAAGCGCGACGTCCTCGAGCGCGAGGCGCTGCAGAAAGCGGTGGCCGACGCGATGCTGCGCGCCGACGCGGCCGCGGCCGGCGCGCGCCGCACGGTCGATCGCGTGATTCGCATCGAGGAATCGACCGCGCGCGGCGGCTACCCGCAGCCGGTGATGCGGGCGATGGCCGAGAGCGCCGCTGTCGCGACGCCCGTCGCGGCTGGAGAAATTGAAATCCGCGCGCAAGTGACCGTCACGGTGGCGCTGAAGTAGAAATTCGCGGCCTTCGTGATCTGCGTTGGCGGACTTGGTTATTCCGCCAGGCTCGCCCACAGGTACCACGCCGCAATCGATCGATACGGCCGCCACGTCTCGCCGATCTCGCGCAGGCGCTCCGGCGTGGGACGTGTGCGGAGGCCGTAGGCGCGGTGCACGGCGTTCATCAGGCCGAGATCGTCCGCAGGGAGCACGTCGGGGCGTCCGAGCCGGAACATCAGGAAGATCTCCGCCGTCCACCGGCCGATGCCTTTGACGGCCACCAGCTGCCGCATCACCTCTTCGTCCGGGTGTTTGCGCAGGCCCTTCAGATCGAGCCGCCCGTCGAGGACGTGCGCGGCGAGATCCCTGAGGTAGCCGACCTTCGGCCGGCTGAAGCCCGTGGCCCGGATCTGTTCATCCGAGAGCGCGGTCAGGCGCTCCGGTTTCGGCGTCCGGTCGGGCGGAAAGAGGTCGCAGAAGCGGTTGAAGATCGTGTCCGCCGCCTTGGTGGACAACTGCTGCGAGGCGATCGACCGCGTGAGGGCCTCGAACGGATCGCGCGGCCCCGCCGCATGCAGCCCGCACGCCCCGACGCGCTTGATGATGGCGCGGAGGGTAGGGTCGCGTCGCATCAGGTGTCGGCGCGCTTTATCGACGTCGATCATGAGACGGGCAGCGTGCCACAGGTCGATGAGCGATTTCGATGGCTCCGATAACCGACTCGATAAGTCGGATTTGTCTTGCCTCCGGCCGGGCGCGCGGACTAAAAAGGACCTTATAAGTCGGATATGGCCAGTCCCGTAGCGACCGCCCTCGTAAGCCCTTCCGTCGTCCAATTGATTGGCGACACGCCGATGATCCGGCTGCGCCGCATCGAACGGGACGTCCCCGGGGTGGAGCTGTACGCCAAGGCCGAGTGGAAGAACCCGGGCGGATCGGTCAAGGACCGGCCGGCGCTGCGCATGGTGCAGGAAGGCCTGGCGTCCGGAGCGCTCACGCCCGGGAAGATCATCCTCGACGCCACCTCCGGGAACACCGGCATTGCCTACGCGATGATTGGCGCCGCGCTCGGCTACCGGGTCACGCTCTGCGTGCCGGAGAACGTGACCCCCGAGCGCAAGCGCATCCTCCGCGCGTACGGCGCCGAGTTGATTTTCACCAACCCGCTCGAGGGCTCCGACGGCGCGATTCGTGAAGCCCAGCGGATCCACGCCGCGCACCCCGGGCGCTACTTCTACGCCGATCAGTACAACAACGACTTCAACTGGCGGGCGCACTTCGACACGACGGGGCCGGAGATCCTCGCGCCAGATGGGCGGCCGCCTCACCCACTTCGTCGCGGGCCTCGGCACGAGCGGCACCTTCATGGGCACGGGCCGCCGCTTGCGCGCGCACGATCCGGCCATCTTCCTCGCGTCGGTGCAGCCCGATTCGCCGCTGCACGGGCTCGAGGGCCTCAAGCACATGGAGTCCGCCATCGTCCCCGGGATCTACGACGCGTCGCTCGCCGACGCCGACCTGCGCGTGGGCACCGAGGAGGCGTACGAGATGACGCGCCGGCTCGCGCAGGAGGAAGGGCTGCTCGTGGGGATTTCGAGCGGCGCGAACCTCGCGGGCGCGCTGCAGCTTGTCAGGACGCCGGGGCCGAAGCCTTTCGTGGTCGTCGTGGTGTTTTGTGATGGCGGCGAGCGCTACCTGTCGGAGCGCTTCTGGGAAGATCCGCCCGAAGGCTCGTCGATTGGCGGGACGAACTGATGGCGGACGTCACCCTGCGCGCGAGCGCCGATGCCGCGATTCGGGACCACGGCCGCGCGACTTATCCCCACGAGTGCTGCGGCGCGATGCTCGGCCGCGACGGCGTCGTGCACGAGGCGCACGCGCTGCCGAACACCACCGAAGAAGGGCCCGCGCCGGCGGTTTCTCGTGCGGCCGGACGACTATCGCGCCGCGGAGCAGCGCGCGCGGGCCACGGGCCTGGACCTGCTCGGCTTCTACCATTCGCATCCCGACCACCCGGCCGTGCCCTCGCAGTACGATCTGGATCACGCGTGGCCGTCGTTTCACTACGTGATCGTCGTCGGTGAAGGCCGGCGCCGCCGCCGACCTGCGCTCGTGGCGGCTCCGGGACGATCGGTCGCAATTCGACGAAGAAGCTGTTGAAATAACAAAGAACGAATAGCGAGTAACGAATAGCGAAGCCTATGGCCACCAAAGTTCACATTCCCACGCCGCTCCGTCCGTTCACCGACAAGCTCGACACCGTGGAGATCGACGGCGCGACGATCGGCGAGCTGCTGACGAACCTCACGACGCGCTACGCGTCGCTCCGCCAGCACCTCTACACCGCCGAAGGCCGGCTGCGCAGCTTCGTCAACGTCTACGTCAACGACGATGACATCCGGTATTTGCAGAAGGAGCAGACGCCGCTGAAGGCGGGGGACACGGTGAGCATCATCCCGTCGGTCGCGGGCGGATCCCCTTCGACTCCGGCAATCCCCGGGTCGCTCAGGGCAAGCCCCGCGGAGGCGCTGCCCGGGCTGTCGGCCGAGGAGATCAAGCGGTACAGCCGCCACCTGATCATGTCCGAGGTCGGCATGGACGGTCAGCGCAAGCTCAAGGCCGCGAAGGTGCTCTGCATCGGCGCCGGCGGCCTGGGCTCCCCGGCCGCGATGTACCTCGCCGCCGCCGGCGTCGGCACGCTCGGCATCGTCGACTTCGACGTGGTGGACTTCAGCAACCTCCAGCGGCAGCTGCTGCACGGCACGCCCGACGTCGGGCGATCGAAGCTCGCGTCCGCGAAGGATCGGCTGAACGCGATCAACCCGAACGTGCACATCGAGACCTACGAGACGGCGCTTGAGCTCGGCCAACGCGCTGCAGCTCTTCGAGCCGTACGACGTGATCCTCGACGGCACCGACAACTTCCCGACGCGCTACCTCGTGAACGACGCGTGCGTGCTGACCGGCAAGCCCAACGCCTACGGCAGCATCTTCCGCTTCGAGGGGCAGGCGTCGGTGTTCGCGACGAAAGACGGCCCGTGCTACCGCTGCCTCTATCCCGAGCCGCCGCCGCCCGGGCTCGTGCCGAGCTGCGCCGAGGGCGGCGTGCTCGGCGTGCTGCCGGGCATCATCGGCGTGATCCAGGCCACCGAGACGATCAAGCTGATCCTCGGCGTGGGCGAGCCGCTCATCGGCCGCTTCATGATTTACGACGCGCTGCGCATGCGCTTCCGCGAGCTGAAGCTCCGGAAGGACGCCGACTGCCCGGTGTGCGGCACGAACCCGACCGTGACCGAACTGATCGATTACGATCAGTTCTGCGGCGTGGTGCCGCCTGCCGCCGAAGCCCCGAAGGATGTGCCTGTGTCCAACGCCGATGCCCTGACCCCGCTCGAACTCAAGGCCGAACTCGACCGTGGCGACACGGTCTTCATTCTCGACGTCCGCGAGCCCAACGAATACCAGATCGCGCGGATCGAAGGCTCCGTCCTGATTCCGCTCGGCGACCTGCCGTCGCGGTACACCGAGCTCGATCCGAACGCGAACATCGTGGCCCAGTGCCGTTCGGGGGTGCGGAGCGGGAAGGCCCAGGACTTCCTGCGTTCGAAGGGTTTTACGCGCGTCCGGAACCTGACTGGTGGGATCCTGTTGTGGTCCGACCAGGTCGACCCGAGCCAGCCGAAGTACTAACTCCGACTTGCTTTGTCCGAGATGGCGGACTAATATAGGACTTCTGAGGTCGGAGATTAGGCCGCCATTATGTTGAGGCTCTCAAAGAAGTCGGACTACGCGCTCATTGCCATGAAGCATCTGGCCACGCGCCCGGACGGCGGAGCTTCGTCGAGCGCCCGCGAGATCGCGGAGGCCTACGACATCCCGCTGGAACTTCTGGCCAAGGTGCTGCAGCGGCTCGTCCGCGCGCGGCTGCTGGTTTCGGTGCAGGGCACGCGCGGCGGATACCGCCTGGGCCGGCCGGCGGCGAACATCAGCGTGGCCGACGTGATCCAGGCCGTCGACGGCCCGGTGACGGTGACGGCGTGCTCCGAGGACGATCACGCCTGCGACCAGTACGTGAAGTGCAGCATCCGGGACCCGCTCTGGCGGATCAAGACCCGGATCCTCGACGCGTTGACCACCGTGTCGGTGGCGGAGATGGCGGCCGAGGCCGAACAGGACGCGGTTGCCGCGGCGGCGCCCACCGTTTCGCGGATGGTGTTCGTGCCCGCCGATTGGCGAATGAGTGCGCCAATCGCCCTGAGCGAGCGGAGCGAGTCGAAGGGCGGTCACCTGAGATGATTTACCTCGACCATCACGCGACGACACCGGTCGATCCGCGCGTGGTCGAGGCGATGCTGCCGTTCTTCACCGAGCGGTTCGGCAACGCGGCCAGCAGGCATCACCGCTTCGGCTGGGAGGCCGGCGACGCGGTGGAACGGGCGCGCAAGCAGGTGGCGGCGCTCATCGGCGCAGGGTCGAAAGACATCGTCTTCACGAGCGGCGCGACCGAGGCGAACAACCTCGCGATCAAGGGCGTCGCGCAAGCGGGCCGCGCGAAGGGCGACCACCTGGTGACGGTGGCCACCGAGCACAAGGCCGTGCTCGACCCGATGCGGCGGCTCGAGCAACAGGGCTGGCGCGTGACGGTGTTGCCGGTGGGACGCGACGGACTGGTCGACGTGGCGGCGCTGGCGGCCGCGGTGACCGACCGCACGGTGCTCGTGAGCGTGATGGCGGCGAACAACGAGACCGGCGTGTTGCAGCCGGTGCGTGAATTGGCCGCGGCGGCCCACGCGAAGGGCGCGCTGTTCCACACCGATGCGGTGCAGGCGGTGGGCAAAGTGCCGTTCGACGTGGAGGCGCTCGACGTAGACCTGGCGTCGGTGACGGCGCACAAGGTGTACGGGCCCAAGGGGGTCGGCGCGCTGTATGTGCGACGGCGCGGGCGCCGGGTGGACGTGGCGTCGCAGATCGACGGCGGCGGCCAGGAGCGCGGCACTGCGCTCGGGCACGCTCAACGTGCCGGGCATCGTCGGGTTCGGCGCGGCGGCGGAGATTGCGCGAGCCGAGATGACCGCGGAGGCCGAGCGGCTCACGGGCCTGCGGGCGCGGTTGCTCGACGGGCTGCGGTCGCGAGTGGACGGGGTGACGGTCAACGGCTCGATGGATGCGCGGCTGCCGGGCAACCTGAACGTCAGCTTCGACGGCATCGACGGTGAGGCGCTGCTCCTGGGCCTCGAGGACGTGGCCGTGTCGTCCGGAGCGGCGTGCACGGCGGCGGAGCCGTCACACGTGCTGGTCGCGATGGGGATTTCGAAAGACCGCGCCCTGGCCTCGCTCAGGTTCGGGCTGGGCCGCGGCACCACCGTCGAGGACATCGACTCCGCGGCGGCGACGGTTGGCGCGGTGGTCGCGCGGTTGCGGGCGCTGGCGTCGGTTTGAGGCACCCCATAAAGGGGTGCCCTACGTGACAGGTTTAGAGGCACCCCGTAAAGGGGTGCCCTACGTGACAGCGAAGGTTTTTAGTAGGGCACCCCTTTAGGCGTGCCAAAGAAGAACGAGCAATGATCGAAATCACCGAGAGCGCGGCGCGCGTCATCAGCAGGCAGCTGGCCAGGAAGGCGCAGGCCACGGGCGGCCTCCGCATTGCCATCAAGGCCGGCGGCTGTTCGGGCTTTGCCTACCAGTTTGCGTGGGACGAGGCGGCGCGGGAGAACGACCAGGTGTTCGAAGGCGCGGGTGGCGCCAGGGTGTTCGTGGACCCGCGCAGCCTGAAGCTGCTCGACGGCACGGTGCTCGATTTCGACGAGCACAACCTGCTGGCCACGAGCTTCACGTTGCGCAACCCGCACGCCACGAGCACCTGTGGCTGCGGCGAATCGTTTTCTGCCACCCCCGGGAGTCGGGAGTCGGGAGTCGGGAGTCGAGAACAGGCTGCCGGCGACGAAAAGACATCATGAGCACAGCGACGAAACAAATCGAAGAACTGGCGAACACCGAATACAAGTACGGGTTCGTCACCGACGTCGAGACGGAGATCGCGCCGGTCGGCCTCAACGAGGGGACCGTGCGGTACATCTCCGCCAAGAAGGGCGAGCCCGAGTGGCTGCTCGAGTGGCGCCTGAAGGCGTTCCGCTCGTGGCTCAAGATGACCGAGCCGCACTGGCAGAACGTCAAGTACGAGACGATCGACTACCAGGGCTCGAGCTACTACGCCGAGCCGAAGCCGAAGAAGGTCCTGAACAGCCTGGACGAAGTGGATCCCGAGGTGCGGGCCACGTTCGAGAAGCTGGGCATCCCGATCGAGGAGCAGAAGCTGCTCTCGAACGTCGCCGTGGACGCGGTGTTCGACTCGGTGTCGGTGGCCACGACGTTCCGCCACAAGCTGGCCGAGCTCGGCATCATTTTCTGCTCGTTCTCCGAGGCGGTGAAGGACCACCCCGACCTCGTGAAGGCGTACCTCGGCTCGGTCGTGCCGCACACGGACAACTACTTCGCCGCGCTCAACTCGGCGGTGTTCAGCGACGGCAGCTTCGTCTACATCCCGAAGGGCGTCCGCTGCCCGATGGAGCTGTCCACCTACTTCCGCATCAACGCGAAGAACACGGGCCAGTTCGAGCGCACGCTGATCATCTGCGACGAGGGCGCGCAGGTCAGCTACCTCGAAGGCTGCACGGCGCCGATGCGCGACGAGAACCAGCTGCACGCCGCGGTGGTGGAGCTGGTGGCGCACGCGGACGCGACGATCAAGTACTCGACCGTCCAGAACTGGTATCCCGGCGACAAGCACGGCAAGGGCGGCATCTACAACTTCGTGACCAAGCGCGGCATCTGCAAGGGCGACCGCTCGAAAATCACGTGGACGCAGGTGGAGACCGGCTCCGCCGTCACGTGGAAGTATCCGAGCTGCATTCTCCAGGGCGACCACTCGGTCGGGGAGTTCTACTCGGTGGCGGTCACGAACAACTACCAGCAGGCCGACACCGGCACCAAGATGATCCACCTGGGCAAGAACACGCGCAGCACGATCGTGTCCAAGGGCATCTCGGCGGGCAAGGGCCAGAACACGTATCGCGGCGCGGTGAAGATCGGCAAGAACGCCGCCAACGCGCGCAACTACTCGCAGTGCGACTCGCTCCTCATCGGCGACCGCTGCGGCGCGCACACGTTCCCGTACCTCGAAATCAAGAACACGTCGGCGAAGGTCGAGCACGAGGCCTCGACCTCGAAGATCGGCGAAGACCAGATCTTCTACTGCGAGCAGCGCGGCATCTCGAAAGAGGACGCCATCAACATGATCGTCAGCGGCTTCTGCAAGGAAGTCTTCCGCGAGCTCCCCATGGAATTCGCCGTCGAAGCGCAAAAGCTCCTCGGTATCTCACTCGAAGGGTCGGTTGGTTAGTCATGATGCTCGAAGTCAAGAATCTCAAGGTCCGGGTCGAAGACAAGGAAATCCTCCACGGGATCAACCTCTCCGTGAAGGCCGGCGAAGTGCACGCCATCATGGGGCCCAACGGCTCGGGCAAGAGCACGTTCGCCCGCGCGCTGTCCGGGCATCCCGGCTACGAGGTCACCGGCGGGGAGGTGATCTACCAGGGCAAGGACCTGCTCGACATGGATCCCGACGAGCGCGCCCGCGAAGGCGTCTTCATGGCGTTCCAGTACCCGGTGGAGATTCCCGGCGTGAACAACGCCTATTTCCTCAAGGCCGCGCTGAACGCCAAGCGCAAGCACCAGGGCCTCGAGGAGCTCGACGCCATGGACTTCATGGCCCTCGTCAAGGAGAAGGCCAAGATCCTCGACGTGGACGAGAAGATGCTGCAGCGCGCCGTCAACGAGGGCTTCTCGGGCGGCGAGAAGAAGCGCAACGAAATCTTCCACATGGCCGTGCTCGAGCCGCTCGCTGGCGATCCTCGACGAGACCGACTCGGGCCTCGACATCGACGCCCTCCGCATCGTCTCCGAGGGCGTGAACCGCATGCGCGCCGCCAACCGCTCGTTCATCGTCGTGACGCACTACCAGCGGCTCCTCGACTACATCGTGCCGGACTTCGTGCACGTGCTGAGCGACGGCCTCATCGTGCGCTCGGGCGGCCGCGAACTGGCGCTCGAGCTCGAGGAAAAGGGCTACGGCTGGATTGAACCGGCCCCTCGACCCGGCTCGGGGCTAGCCGCCGCGGGCGCGAGGAAGTAGCCATGAGCCCCGTGGCCGAACGACACGACACTTACCTGGCCGCGTACGGCCAGTTCGCCAAGGCGCAGGGCTCCACGGCGCCGGCGTGGCTGCAGGCGCGGCGCGCGGCGGCCTCGACGCAGTTCGCGGCGAGCGGCTTCCCGACGACGCGCCACGAAGACTGGCGCTTCACCAACGTCGCGCCGATTGCCGAGACCGAATTCGAGCTGGCGTACGGCGTGCCCCGCGACGCGGCAGCGCTCATCCAGGGCGTGGCGGTGGAAGGCGCGGTGCGTCTCGCCATCGTGAACGGCGAGTTCGTGGCGGCGCTGTCGGACCTGCGGCACCTGCCCAAGGGCTTGCGCATCGTCAGCCTGCGCGACGGCGTGCGCGACCAGACGGACGGCATCGAGCAGCACCTGGCGACGACGTTCGCGCTCGACGGGCACCCGTTCGCGGCGCTCAACACCGCGTTCCTCGACGATGGCATCGCCATCCTCGTCGCGCCCAACGCGATCGTGGAGACGCCGATTCACATCGTCATTGTGACCGGCAACGCGCCCTCGACCCCCCAGGGCCTCAAGGCTTCGGGACCGCAGGCTCCCGCCGTGTCGCATCCACGCACGCTCGTGGTGGCCGGCGCCGGCAGCCAGATCAGGATCGCGCAGACGTTCATCGGCGCGACGGACACGGTGTACTTCACCAACGCCGTGACCGAGGTAGTGGTCAACGAAGGCGCCCGCGTGGAGCTCTACACCGACCAGCGCGAGTCGCAGAAAGCGTTCCACATCTCGAACCTGCAGGCGCACGTGTCGGCGGGCGGCGACTTCGCGTCGCACGCGTACGCCACCGGCGCGCGGTTGATGCGGCAGGACATCGGCGTCGCCCTCAAGGGCGAGGGCGGCCATGCGACGATGAACGGCGTCTACCTGGCCGACGGCGACCGGCTGATGGACACGCACACCTCGCTCGACCACGCGATGCCGCACTGCACCAGCCACGAGCTCTACAAGGGCATCCTGGCCGGCAAGGCGCGCGGCGTCTTCAACGGCCGCATCGTCGTGCGGCTCGACGCGCAGAAGACCGACGCCAAGCAGACCAACCGCGCGCTGCTCCTCTCGGACGAGGCGCAGATCAACTCGAACCCGCAGCTCGAGATCTTCGCCGATGACGTGAAGTGCACGCACGGCGCGGCGGTGGGGCAGCTGGACGAAGAGGCGATGTTCTACCTGCAGGCGCGCGGCCTCACGCCGGTGGCGGCGCGCGACATGCTCCTGCACGCGTTCGCGGGCGAGGTCCTCGAGGGGCTCCAGATTCCCGCGCTCCGCGAGCAAATCCAGTCCACCCTCTTCTCCGCGCTCGAGCGGGACGTGCACCCTCGACTCGGCTCGGGTCAAGAGGGCGCGTGATGGCGACGAGCACCCTTCAGGGCGGCGTGGACGTGCGGGCGCTGCGCGCCGACTTCCCGATCCTGTCGCAGCAGGTGCACGGCAAGCCGCTCGTCTATCTCGACAACGCGGCGACCACGCAGAAGCCGACGGCGGTGCTGGCGGCGATCCAGAAGTACTACAGCGAAGACAACGCCAACGTGCACCGCGGCGTGCACACGCTGAGCGGCCGCGCGACGGACGCCTTCGAGGGCGCCCGCGCCAAGATCCAGAAATTCATCGGCGCGCCGCACGCGCGCGAGATCATCTTCGTCCGCAACGCCACCGAGGGCATCAACCTCGTGGCCCAGGCGTGGGGCCGCGCGAATCTCGGCGCCGGCGACGAGGTCGTCATCTCGGCGATCGAGCACCACTCGAACATCGTCCCGTGGCAGATGGTGTGCGAGGAGAAGCGGGCGACGCTCCGCGTGATCCCTGTGCTCGACAACGGCGACCTGGACATGGAGGCCTACGGGCGCCTGCTCGGGCCGCGCACGAAGATGGTGGCCGTGACGGCCCTGTCCAACGCCCTCGGCACCGTGACGCCGGTGGCGGAGATCATCCGCCTGGCCCACGCGGCCGGCGCCCTCGTGCTCGTGGACGGCGCGCAGGCGGCGTACCACATGCCGGTGGACGTGGCGGCGCTCGGCTGCGACTTCTTCGTGATGACGGGGCACAAGCTCTACGGCCCGACCGGCATCGGCGTCCTCTATGGCAAGACGGCGCTGCTCGACGCGATGCCGCCGTGGCAGGGCGGCGGCGACATGATCGCGTCGGTGACGCTCGAGAAATCGACGTGGAACGTCCTGCCGTACAAGTTCGAGGCCGGCACCCCGCACATCGAGGGCGCCGTGGGGCTGGGCGCGGCGGTGGACTACATGACCGCCATCGGGATGGACCGCATCCAGGCGCACGAGCGGGAACTGCTGGCGTACGGCACCGAGGCGCTGCAGGCGATCCCGGGCCTGCGCATGATTGGCACGGCGGCCGTGAAGGCGAGCATCCTGTCGTTCGTGCTCGACGGCGTGCACCCGCACGACATCGGGACCATCGTCGATCGCGAGGGGGTGGCCATCCGCACGGGCCACCACTGCGCGCAGCCGGTGATGGATCGGTTCGGCATTCCCGCCACCGCGCGCGCGTCGCTCGCCGTCTACAACGACCGCGGGGACATCGACCGGCTGGTCGCGGCGCTGCACCAGGTCCGGAAGGTGATGCTGTAATGTCCGAGCTCAGCGAGCTCTACCAGGAAGTGATCCTCGATCACAACCGCCGGCCGCGGAACTTCCGCGTGATCGATCCGGCGAGCGCGAAGCAGGAAGGGTACAACCCGCTCTGCGGCGATCGCCTCACGCTGTACCTCACGCTCGACGGCGGCGTGATCACGGACGTGGCGTTCCAGGGATCGGGCTGCGCGATCTCGAAGGCCTCGGCCTCGTTGATGACCGAGATCCTCAAAGGCAAGAGCGTCACGCAGGCGCGGGAGCTCTTCGACAAGTTCCACGCGATGATCACGTCGGACCCCGGCACGCCGGCGGCCGATCTTGGCAAGCTCTCGGTGCTGGCGGGCGTGCGCGAGTTCCCGACCCGCATCAAGTGCGCCAGCCTGGCCTGGCACACGATGAAGGCCGCGGTGGCGCACGAAGCCGACGGACCGATTTCAACCGAATGATTCGCCCCCATCTCCCCATGATTACGACCGGTGGTCTTCCCGAAGACAGCGCGGCCAACGAACTGAGCCAGTCGCTGGCCGACATCACGCCGGATCCGGCGAAGACGGCGGAGCTCAAGCCCCAGGTGGTGGCCGCGCTCAAGACCGTGTTCGATCCCGAGATCCCGGTCAACATCTACGAGCTCGGCTTGATCTACGACGTGCTCGTGGACGCCGACAGCCGCGTCGGCGTGCGGATGACGCTCACCGCCCCGGCGTGCCCCGCCGCGCAGAGCCTGCCGATCGAGGTGCGCAACCGGGCGCGATCGGTGGCGGGCGTCACCGACGCGAAGGTCGAGATTGTCTGGGATCCCCCGTGGACCCGCGAGATGATGTCGGACATCGCGCGGTTGGAATTGGGGATGCTTTAGAGGGGCTTAGGGGCTTGGGGACCTAGGGGCTTAGACCCCTACTAAGCCCCTAAGCCCCTAAGTCCCTAAGCCCCGCCCTGACGTCATAATCCCCATATGCGGCGCGCGGCGATCTTCCTGTTGGTCCTGACTCTGGCTGCACCTGCGGCGGCCCAGGCGCCAACGCCCGTCCCCTCCGCACCCCCCACGGCGTCCGCGCCTCAAGAACCGATCGACGCTACGAAGCTCGGCGTTTCACTCGCGCGCATTCAGAAGGGGCTTCGCCTCAAGCAGGGCACGGAGTCCCAATCGGGCTCGCCCCTCCACCTCATGTTCCAGGTGCAGGTCTACGGCGCCGCCCCGAAGATCGACGTCCTCAAGGGTTTCGACCTGATGCACGGCGCCGTTCCCGGCAGCGCGCCGTCACACCAGCAGATGATCGACTATTGGACCCCGCAAGCCTTCTCGGCCCCCACCGTGCCGTTCGGGACGATGATCTTCTGGGCGGCGGAGCAGTTGTCCAAGAAGAGCAAGCGCTCGGCGTGTGAAGAGGAGATCGCGAACTACAAGGCGACCCTCATGCAAGGCATCTCGATCGCGGCGCCGCGGTGTGCGCAGTGACAGGGGCTCGAAGGGCTTAGGGGCATAGGGGCTTAGGGACTTAGGGGGGCGCCATTATTGCCATTGCATCCGAGGCCATGGGTTGCAACTTTCGCCACTCCAGCAAACGCTGGGCCGTCCGTCTTGGCAAATATTCGGAGCGATTCCTCTCACGGCTTCTGTGGCAAGCGTCCTGCAATGACAGGGGCATGGCCCGAGACCACCGCAAGCTCGATGCTTTCCACCTCGCCGACGGCTTCGTCGTCGCGATCTACCAGGCAACCACAGATTTCCCGTCTACCGAGCGCTTTGGCCTTGCGAGCCAGCTTCGTCGGGCGGCCGTCTCGATTCCCACAAACATCATTGAGGGCTGCGCCCGGGATTCACAGCCGGAGTACTTGCGCTTTCTCGAGATCGCCTTTGGCTCTGCACGTGAGGTGCTATATCTCATCGAGCTTTCGGAGAAGTTGCAGATCCTGAAGAAGGAGTCGGCGAGCGAGCTCCACACCTCTGGGAGGCGAACTTGTGCAGCACTTGCGGCGTTACGCAGTTCGGTTGGTCGCGCCGCCGCAAAGCCCCTGAGCCCCCAGGTCCCTAAGCCCCTAAGCCCCTGAGCCCCCAAGCCCCCGTGGTACCCTGACCCGGTGAGTATTCTCCTCTGCGTCGCGACCGAACTCGAGGGCGCGCTCCTGCGCGAGCGATTGAAAGGCGATAGCGGGGTGCAGATCGTCCGCATGGGGGTCGGGCCCGTCAATGCCGCGCACCTGGTCACCTTGTGCATCGCGCGCGAGCGGCCCGAAGCCATCGTCGTCTGCGGCGTCGGCGGCGCGTATCCCGGCTCGGGCCTGGCGGTGGGCGATGTCGCGTGCGCGGAGGTCGAATGCTATGGCGACCTCGGCGCCTCGAGCCCGGCCGGATTTCTCGACATGAAGGCGCTCGGCTTTCCGATCGTCGCGGGGCCGACGCCCCTCTTCAACGACCTGCCGATGCAGGTGTTTCCGGCGGCCCGTCGCGTGAAGTTCGTGACGGTGAGCACGTGCACGGGGACCGACGCCGGGGCCCGCGCGATCGAAGCCCGGACCGGCGGCGCCGTGGAGAACATGGAAGGCGCCGCGGTGGCGCACGTCGCGCACCTGCATGCGGTGCCGGTCGGCGAGCTGCGCGGCATCAGCAACATGGTGACCGACCGGGACACCAGCACGTGGCGGCTCCAGGACGCCGCCCTCGCGGCCCAGGAGGCCCTGCTCACGTGGATCGCCCAACGGTAAATTTCGCGTTCTCCCCGTGTCCGAACGACACGTTCGCGTTCCATGCGCTCGTGCATGGGCTCGTGCCGGGCCTGCGTGTCGAGCCGCACATGGACGACATCGAAGCGCTCAACGCGCGTGCCGAGCGCGGCGAGGCCGAGGTGACCAAGCTCTCGCTGCCGGCCTTTGGCCGCGTGCGCGACCACTTCGTCCTGCTGCGCGCCGGCGGCGCCGCCGGTTTCGGCGTCGGCCCCATCGTCGTCGGGCGCGCGAAGCGGGAGGTCGGCGGCCGCATCGCGATTCCCGGCGAGCGGACGACGGCCGCGCTGTTGCTGCGGTTGCTCGGCCGTTTCGAGACGGTGCCGATGCGCTTCGATCAGATCGAGGACGCCGTGCTGCGCGGCGACGCCGACTGCGGCGTGCTGATCCACGAGGGCCGCTTCACCTACGAAGCCAAGGGCCTCACGCTCCTGGCGGATCTCGGGACCGCGTGGGAAAAGCGGATGCAGTGTCCGCTGCCGCTCGCGGGGATCGCGATTCGACGCGATTTGGCGCCCGCGCTCGCGCCGATCGTGGACCAGGCGCTGCGCGCGAGCGTCGAGTACGCGTTCGCACACCCCGCAGCCAGTCGTGAGTACGTCGCGGCACACGCGCAGGAGATGGCGCCGGACGTCCAGGCGCGCCACATCAAGCTGTACGTCAACGACTACACGCTGGCGCTCGACGAGCACGCCGTTCGCCGTATGCTCGCGTTTGGGGAGCAGGAGGGCGTGTTCCCCGCCGCCGACGCGGCGCGCCGGGTCTTCGCGTAACGCCGCTTCCCGAGGCCGGTCCCGGTGGCACGCACGGCCGACGCTCGGCCTTTGCCGGCCGATGTGCGAGACTCATGTCGCGAAATGCCCGTCGCGATTCCGCCGCCTCGTATCGCTCCGTCCATCGAAGTCCCCAGGCCCGAGGGCCCCGGCTGCTTGCCTTGCGTGCGGCTCGAGCAGGCGCAGCAGCCACCAGGGCAGGTTCCCCGGACGGACCTGTTCGTGGAGGTGGCGGGCGACCTCCCCGTGCGGTCCAAGGTTGAAGAGCTCACCCGGTTACTCGGCAGGCGGCAGGCCGCCGGGAACTTCAGTCGGATGCCGACTCCGACCGTGCTCGAGCTGATCACGCTGGTCGAGCGCAATCCGGCGCCGCCGCACGGCCGGCGGTGGGACAGCATTCTGGCCTTGAACATCCAGTACGACGCGGAGACGCAGCGGGTCACCGTCGCGTACTGCATCGACCACTGCGAGCACGATCCACGGACGGGCGCGTTCGATCCGAGGCGGAAGATGGTGTCGTACAGCGCGCCGGAACAAGTCGTGATGACGAAGGTGAACAAGAAACTGGCCGATCTGCAGAAGTACGCCGAACCCGACCGGGACGAATAGCCGGTTCCGCGTTATGCTGCACGCCATGAACGCGACCCGGATGACGAAGGCGATGAGGAATGTCACGATGGCCGCGGCCCTGGCGCTGGCCGCCGGCGTGCCGGTGTTGCTGGCGCAGTCCACGCCGGGCGTCATCTCCGGCCCGGTGGGGCCGAGCCCGTACGACATCATCCGCGGGTGGCACAAGCCCTTTGCCGCGCCCGGGTTTGCGTTCGGAGGGAACTCGGGCGTCTTCGCGGAATCGCCCAACCGCATCTTCGTCGCCCAGCGGGGTGAGTACCAACTGCCGAACCCGGTGCCACCCGGGTTCGCCGGCTTTGCGGGCTCGATCGGCGTGAACGTGCTCTCGGCCACGGCCGGGCGCGTCTGGAAGAACTGCCTCTACACCCTTGACGCGGACGGCAACGTGAAGGAGCGATGGACCCAATGGGATTCGCTCTGCGAGGGCTCGTCGGGCCCCGGGCCGCATCGGCTGCGCATCAGCCCATATGATCCCGAACACCGCGTCTGGGTGGTCAACGAGACGTTCAGCACGATCTACGTGTTCTCGAACGACGGCAAGAAACTGCTGAAGACGCTCGGTGAGAAGAACGTGCAGGGCGCCGACGCCACGCACTTCGGCAAGCCGCAGGACGTCGCGTTCCTGCCCGACGGACGCGTCCTGATCGCCGACGGCCTCGACAACCACCGCGTGATGATTCTCGACCGCGACCTGAAGTACCTCGGCGAGTTCGGTGGCCAAGGAAAGGGGCCGGGACAGTTCAACGGCGTGCACGCGCTGGGGGTCGGACCTGGCGGGCGCATCTTCGCGCTCGATTGCTCCGGTGGCCGCATCAACGTCTTCAAGACCACCACCGATCCGGCGAAGGTCGAGTTCGTCGAGGCGTTCCCCGGCTTCTCGCTCCCGCTCGACATCATCGTCAACGACGACAGCCTGTGGGTCACCGACCTGAACCCGCTGCGGTTCACGAAGCTCGATTTCACGGGCAACCACCTCTACACGTGGATGGTGCCCAAGGAACTCCCCGACGGTTACCTGGAAGTCCACACGTTCACCGTGGATGCGAACGGCAACCTCTACGGCGGTGACAACCAGTACGGCCGCACGCAGAAGTTCGTGCCCAAGCCGGGCGCGGACCCGGCGTTGATCATCGGGCTGCCCTGGCGCGCGCGGTAGGCCGCGCACCGATGCGGCGACGGAGCGCGCGGAACGCCGCCAGCATCTCCGCGTGGGTGAAGTTCGCATTTCTCCCGCTCGGGTTCGGCAGCACGAACACCTCGCTCTCGCCAATGCGCTCCGGTTGCGGCCCCAGCTTCACGACGTCCCGACGTTCCGGAAACATCGCGCGGAACACCGTCACGCCCACCATCGCGACGATGGGCGGACGGTAGCGCAGGATCTTCCGCCTCAGCCTCAAGCGGCCCGCCACGAACTCCGCGGGCGCGAGCGTGTCGATGCCGGGCGTGGCGCGCGGGACGATGTTGGTGATGCCCAAGCCGAACGCCGGCAACCGGTCATCGTCTTCGAAGGTGACCGGCTCGGTCACGAGCCTCGACTCGAAGAGCAACTTCCAAAAGCGATTCGAGAATCCCGCGAAGTGGTGACCCGTCTGCGCGGAGCGCACACCGGGGTTGATCCCGACGAACAACACGCGCACGCCGGGCGTGATGCGATCGCGGAGGGGCGGATACGAGGCGAGGGCGGGCTTCGGTGGATGGACGGCCAACAAAGAGAGGGTAACAGGAGGGCCGGAGGCCCGTACGCCCCTGTGCTAGATTCATGGAGCAGACTGATTGACTTCCGCTTCGGTCCCACAGTGATCATGCGACAGACCCCCGTGTTCGCGACAGCCTTGTTCCTCAGCATCGCGGCATCAGCCGCCGCCTCCCAGGACCTCACGCCGACTGTCCCCGCGCCGGTTCCGCCAGGTGTCGCGCGACCGGTTGGCAGTGACGCTGCGCCACCGCCTGCGGCGCAGCCCGCCGCGGATAACCGCGCGTGCGATGGGTGTCCCCCGCGCCGCGTCGGCCACGCGCTCCTGCAATCGGCCTTGTACATCAACGGGATCTATGGCGCCGCGAACCTGATTCGCGGGCAGGACACGGCCAAGATCACGCCCAAGACCTGGTGGGCGAACATGCAGGATGGTTTCGAGTGGGACCTCGACGATTTCGTCGTCAACCAGTTCGGCCATCCCTATCAAGGCAGCAATTACTTCAACGCCGGCCGGGCCAATGGTCTCAGCTTCTGGGAGTCGGCGGGGATCACGGCGCTCGGCAGCGGCACGTGGGAGTACTTCGGCGAGACCAACCGCGCGTCGTTGAACGATCTGATCAACACGACGCTCGGCGGAATCGCGCTTGGCGAGATGTTCCACCGGACCGCGTGGCTCGTGCGCGACACCAAGGCGTCCGGACGAGGCCGCCTGATGAGCGAGCTCGGCGGGTTGGTGCTCGATCCGGTGACCGGACTCAATCGCTTCATGTCGGGTGACGCGTCCCGGATCTCGGAGAAGCCTCCTGAGTTCGTGCCGGCCAGCATCACCGGCTACATGTCGGCCGGCGCGCTGTGGCGGGGCGATGACAACGGCCATCTCACCGAGTCGGCCTCGCCGTTCGTCGAGATGGACATGCTGTACGGGGACGTCACGCAGGGTCGCAGCCGCGACCCGTATGGGGCGTTCTCGGTGCGCCTCAGGGTCGGGGGTGGCAGCGCGTTCAGCGACGCGCGAGTCCGGGGGCGGCTCATGGGCCAGCCCACGAGACGCGGCCACCTGCAGGTGAATGTGCTGCAGGCCTACGACTTCCAGAACAACAACGCCTTTGAGTTCGGCGCACAGAGTTTCGAGGTCAGCGTCGCGCGCGAATGGGCGCTGTCCCGGCGCGCGAACCTGTTGCTGTCGGGTTGGGGCGGGCTCATCGCGCTCGGCGCCGTTGATTCCGTCGGCGTGCCCGGCAAGGAGCCCTCGAGTTCCACGCCCAAGCAGGGCGAGTCGATCGAACCGCGCTATTACGACTACGGCCCCGGGTCGGATTTTGGCGGGTCGGCGGTCTTCTCGCGGGACCACCGCACGTTCGCCGTGGTCTTTTACCAGGCCCATCAGCTGTACGTTGTCGACGGCCCACGCGCGAACCACCTGCTGCAGGAGGGGCGCATCGACCTGCTCGCGCCGCTCAAGGGGCCCGTCGGTGTGGGCGTCTCGGGCGAGTATTTCGATCGTCGCACGTTCTTCCAGGGACCTGACAATCAGGTGACGAAACTTCACTTCCCGCAGGTGCGGGTCTACCTGACGTGGAGGCTGTCGTGACCGGCCCTCGACTCGTCCTGCTGGTGGCGGCGCTGGGGCTGATGCCGTTGACGGCCGCCGCGCAGTCGGCGCCCGGAGGGGACGCCGCGGGCGGCCGGATGTGGCTGCTGGCCGGAGGCGCGTCGACGACGAAGCGGGGCGACTGTCGCAATTGCGAGGAGCCGGGGCCGTACCTGCATACCGGCAGCGTGCTGGTGGACGCCGGCGTCCGCGTGAATGCGCGGATGGATGGGGGAGTCGAAGCCATGTGGGTGCCGGGGGAGTCGTCGGCCGGCGATCGGAACCAAGTTACGTTCCTGCTCGCGGTCGCCCAGTTTCGCCCGTGGGCTTCGAGCGGATTCTTCCTCAAAGGCGGCATGGGGATGGCTTTCGTGCGGAACTGGGTCTACACCGGCGGTACGGACACCAACCCGCCGTACACCTCGAAGGCGCTCGGCGTGACCTATGGCGCGGGTTGGGTGTTTCGCCGGGGCGAGCGGGTCGCCCTGCAGGTGTACGGCTCGCAGCACATGGCGGCGCTGGGAGACCTGCAGACCAGCACCTTTCTCGCGGAGAACATCATGGGCAACCTGTGGTCGGCCGGCGCCGCGATCGTGATCCGCTGACGACCTGCCGCTCGGACGTCGCGCGGTCATTGTGTTAGATTCATGGCGCCTATGCACACACACCTGCGCTCGCTCGCCCTCTCGTTCCTGTTGCTCGGCGCCGCCGCGTCGGTCTCGGCCCAGGGCCGTAGCGTCCTGCCGCCCGCGCCCACGCCCACCGACGTGAAGCCGGGCAGCATCACGTGCGACGAGTGCCCGTATCCGTATCCCAGCAAGTATCTCGACATCAGCGTCTACAGCCAGGATGTCCGCATCGCGTACATGGACGTGGCACCGCAGGGCGCGGCGAACGGCCACACGGTGCTGCTGTTGCACGGGAACAACTTCGGCGGCTTCTATTTCAAGGCCGTCATCGACGGCCTGACCAAGGAAGGCTTCCGCGTCATCGTCCCCGACCAGATTGGCTACGGCAAGTCGTCGAAGCCGATTGCGCCGTTCAACTTCAACTCGCAGTCGCGGAACACGTATCTCATCCTGCAGCAGGAGAAGGTCGAGAAGGCGATGGTCGTCGGCCACTCGATGGGCGGCATGCTCGCGGCGCGGTTCGCGACGCAGTATCCGAAGGCGGTCGAGCGCGTCGTGCTCTACAACCCGATTGGGCTGACGGATGGGCGCTACGACCGGCCGATGCAGCCGATCGACGAGGCCTACAAGCAGACGCTGAAGTCCGACTACCAGAGCATCCGCGCGGGCCTCGCCCGGTACGTCGCGCACGACCCGAAGGCCTGGAACCAGGAATTCGAGACCTACACCCGCATCCGCTATTCATGGACGCTCAGTGCGGACTGGCCGCGGCTGGCCATGGTGCAGGCCCTCATCGGCCAGATGCTGTACGCCGATCCCGTCGTCTACGACTGGGCGCACATCCAGGTGCCGACGCTCGCGTTCGGCGGCGCCGAAGACATGCTGCTGGGCACGGCCGCGTCGTTCCAGGAGCGCATGAACTACATCGCCAGGACGGTGCCCAACGGCAACGGCCACGTGCTGTTGCTCCCGGGGCTCGGCCACGTGCCGCACCTCGAGGCGCCGGAGAAGGTGCTGCCGCCGCTCGTCGCGTTCCTCAAGGAAGGCGTCGGCCCGAAGTAACGGCGATCACAGCCTGCGGCGCCACGCGATCCACGAGAGCGACAGGGCGGCGAGGCACGCCGCCGTGCCGGCCCACAGGCCCGGCGGGACGAACGAAAACGAGAACCGGCCCGTCTTGCCAGGCGGGAGCGGCACCGACGCGATCCTGTCGGGATCGTGGTCGATGGCGCCCGCCGTGCTCGTCCAGCCTTCGGCCCAGTTGTAGTTCAGGGCCAGGCGCGCGGGGTCCGGGCCGCCGACGAGGGTGAAGTCCACTCGATTGGGCGTGAACGCCGCCGTCACGGGCTTCGTGCCATCTTCCGTGCTCAACAAGGCCTGTGTCGGATTCGACGTCCGCACCAGCTGCAGCGACTCATAGCAGTAATAGAAGGGCCGATCCTCCATCAGCGCCCGCAGCATCGGCGAGTTCCGCGTGTAGGCGCTCGACTCGGCGTCGGTGACGAGGCCCTGCGTCGGACCGCTCATCCAGTGGAACGTGGTGTCGAACGGCTCCACGCTGAACACCCCCTTGAACTGCGCGCGGTTCACCAGCATCAGGTGCCCCGCGGCGAAGATGCAGACCAGTGTGGCGACGCGCTGCACCGTGGCCGCGCGCGCCTCGAGGGCGAAGCCGCGCAGCACCCATCCGAGCGCGACGGCGCCGAACAGCAGGGCGACGATCGTGTAGCGGCTCGGGATGCGGAAGCTCGAGAAAAGCGGCACGTGCTTCAGCAGCGAGGCCGGCGCCCAGGCTCCGAACTCGCCGAGCGACAGCACGAACATGCACACGGCCGTCAGCGCGAGCGCCCGGCCGAACCACGCGTCTGGCGCGCCCCGTCCCCACAGTCCGAGGGCGACCCCGCCGATCAGCAGGACGGCGGAGAACCACCCAATGAAGTTCCCGTACTCGTGCCAGCCATGCCGCTGCTCAGGGAGCTTGAGCCGGAGGTTCTGGCCGGGATCGAGATACGTGTGCGCCACCATCTCCAGCGTCATCCGATCGGGATGCTCGGTGGGATTCCGCGTGTCCCAGAACCGGTCGCCGGTGACGAACAGGCTCACGGGCAGCAGCTTCGGCGCCGCGTACGCGAGCCCGGCCACGACAAAAATCAGGGACAGCGCGAGCGGCCGCAGACGGCGCGTCATCCCGGCGGCCAGGACGGCAAAGATGCCAATCGACGCGAACGCCATCGGCAGGATGTGGACCCCGCCGTTGAATACCATCAACGCGAGGATCCCAGCGGCCACCAGCGCGTCCTTCACGGCACCGGTCTTGAACGCGCGGAAGAGGAAGTACAGCTGCGCGGGCATATAGAAGCCCGGCAGGAACACGCTGTGCCCCACCGCGATGTGGATCGCCGGCCCCCCTGCGGCCGTGACGAGCGTGGCAAGGTAGACCACGGAGGGCAGGAACGCGAGGCCCACCACCCGCGTCAGCAACACGTGCATGCCCAGGAACCCGATCCAGTAGTGCAGGACGATGTTGATCTTCATCGCCAATTGCAGGGGCACGAGCGCCGTGAGCGGGTAGACCGGGCTGAGCAGGCCCACCTGCGGGTTCTGCCAGAGGACGTTACCGCCGCAGTACCAGGGATTCCAGAACGGCGCCTGGCCGTACTCGACGACGTTCTTCAGCACGGCGCCGTAGTAGAAGAGATGCTGATCCCAGTCGTTGGTGCCGAGACCGTTGGGATGTTCGAACAGCGGAGCGCAAAAGACGACGCTGAGCGCGCCGTAGAGCGCGCACAACAGGAGCGCGCGCCGGCTGGGAAGACGCATACCGGCCATGATAGACCACGCCGTCTGCGTGGCTCCCCTGGGCTAACGGCTCATCCGGCTTTTCCGGCGAGCACCTCCCTCAAAAGGCGCTCGTCAACGGCCGTGCCTTGCGCGTCCAGGATGAGCGAGCCCGAGCGGCCGCGCACGCGGATCGTGTACCACGGCGCCTTCACGGTCATTTTCGGCGTCGAGAACTCGCCGTCGTTGAAGTCGGTGGCGCGCACGTCGGCCCCGGGTACTGACGTGACGCGTCGCCCATGGGCCACCGACCGTTTGTATAGCGACGTGGCCCGATGCGGGGTCCACCCACATGGCTGCGATGTAGACCCGCGTATAGATCCGAGATCCCCAGGAACGTGCCGACACCGAACAGGCTCATGAAGGCGAGCCAGGCGAGCCGCACGGACACGGGGGCCAGGACGCCGCCGTCGGCCGGGCGCAGGCCGTAGGTGCGATAGAGGTCGATGCCCCAGACGACGAACCAGGCCGCGAAGACGAGGGACAGGACGAGCAGCCCGCGGATGCGCCAGACTCGCCGGCCGGCGGTGTAGATGAGGGTCACGTGCGGATGCTACCGCATGGCGCCTGCTTGGGCGCCGACCCTCGATTCCCGTCGGCGCGAGGTAGACTCGGGCGCAGGTTCATGGTCAACGCTCTCGTGGCAGGCACCCTGGCGCTCGCGCTCGCCGTGGCGGCGCAATCCGTCGTGACGGTGTCGCCGTTGTTCGACCGCGCCGACCCGGTGCGCCTCTGGCAGGCCACGCTCAACCTGGACGACCCGGACGAGCCCGAAATCTCGGTTCAGCTCGAGAACACGACGGCGCGGCCGATCCCTCTCGACGAGATATGGCTGCGCGCCTCCCAGTTCTTCACGCCGAGCGAGGTGGCCCGCATGGGGAGCGACGTGGCCGACGCTTGCGGACGGCTGGGGCGCGCCGAGTTCGAGCGGCCGGCGACGGTCCTGCCTCCGGGTGGCCGCGCGGTGGCGAGATTTTCGATGGGCCCGGGCTGCAATCTCGACGCGCCGCACCTGCACGTCTTCATTCACGTCGCGAGCATCGGGCCCGGTCCGATCGATGCGGCGATCTGGAATCGCGATCCGTCAAGCTTCGGTCGCCTGCTCGCGGCCGCGATGCCGCATCCGTAGGAACGGGCGTAGCCCGCTCCCGCGGCGCGGAGGTAGACTCAGACGCATGATTCGCCGTCTCGGCATCGTTATGCTGGCACTTGCCCTGCCCGTGGTCGCCAGCGGCATCGGACAGGACCAGACGCCCACCTGGCCGCGCGAGACCGAGAATCCCGCCGCGCCGAAGCCCGCGGCGCCTCCGGCGGAGGTCGGGGCGCTCGTCGGCGAATACGAGGGCCCCGCGGGCGCGCATCTCTACCTGCTCGAGCGCGACGGCCACGCCTGGACGATTGTCGATTGTGGCGAGGCGCAGTCGCACCAGTCCGTGAACGACCTCGGGCCGGCCCGGGATGCCCGTGGCCGGGTATCGAGCGTGCGACTCGGGAACACGTTGTACGCGCGACTTCAAGTGGGGCCCGAAGCCGGCGGACAGTTGAAGGTCGCGCCGGTGCGGCCGGTCGCCGCGGTCTTGAAGGAATCCCTCACGGTGGCGCCGCCGAAGGAAGCCGGCCCGTTCACGTCGTCCGACCTGGTGGAGCTCGTGACCCTCGACCCCGGCATCAAGCTCGATATCCGTTACGCGACGACGAACAATTTCCTGGGTTCGGTGTTCTACGCGCAGGCCCGGGCGTTCCTGCAACGGCCGGCGGCCACCGCGGTGGCGCGCGTGCAGCGCGCGCTGAAGCCTCTCGGCTACGGCCTGCTCGTGCACGACGGCTACCGGCCGTGGTACGTCACCCGGACGTTCTGGGAGACGACGCCGCAGGAGAAGAAGTGGCTCGTGGCCAACCCCGAGTCGGGTTCGAAGCACAACCGGGGGTGCGCGGTGGACCTCACGTTGTACGACCTCGCCACCGGCGCCGTCATCGAGATGCCGAGCACCTACGATGAGAGCACGCCGCGCGCCTACGCGTTCTACCCCGGCGGCACCGGCCTGCAGCGCTGGCATCGCGCGCTCTTGCGGCGCGTGATGGAAGCCGAGGGATTCACCGTGAATCCTGAAGAATGGTGGCACTTCGATTACAAGGACTGGAAAAGCTACGCGCTCGGCAACGTGCCGTTCGAGCAGCTCAAGTAACGATTTGGCGCGTGAGGATTGAATCGAGATGGTGACGTTCACGATCAACGGCGCGAGCCGGACGTTCGACGGCGACGAAGACATGCCGCTGCTGTGGCATTTGCGCGACGACCTGCGCCTCACCGGCACGCGCTTCGGTTGCGGTGAGGGCCTCTGCGGCGCGTGCACCGTGCACGTCGATGGCCAGGCCGTCCGCTCCTGCCAGACCCGGCTGCGGACCTTGCAGGGAAAGACGGTGGTGACGATCGAGGGCCTCAGCGCCGACGGGAGCCACCCGGTGCAGCGCGCGTGGGCGGCCCAGAACGTGCCGCAGTGCGGCTACTGCCAGGCCGGCCAGATCATGACGGCGACGGCGCTTCTCGCGCGCACGCCGGATCCCACCGACCAGGACATCGATCGCGCCATGGCCGGCAACATCTGCCGCTGCGGCACCTATCAGCGCATTCGCGCCGCCATCAAGGATGCGGCGGCGATGCGGAAGGGAAGCCGGGCATGAGTCTCGCCGACGCCATCCTCCAGAACGTCAGCCGCCGGCGCTTCCTCGGCGGCGCGCTCTCGGCCGGCGCGTTCGTCGTTGCGTCGCAGGTGCTGCCGGAGTCCGTATGGGCACAGGACCCGGCGGTGCGGACGCGCGCCGCGGGCGCCGCCTTGCATCCGAGCGTCTATCTCGGCATCGAACCCGACGGCACGGTCTTCATCGTCACGCATCGATCCGAGATGGGCACCGGCATCCGGACGTCGCTGCCGATCGTGGCGGCCGACGAGCTTGACGCCGACTGGGCTCGCGTGCGCATCGAGCAGGGGCTCGGCGACGCGGCGTACGGCGATCAGAACACCGACGGCTCGCGCTCGATTCGCGACTTCTACGACGCGTTCCGCCGCGCGGGCGCCGCCGCGCGCGCGATGCTGGTGACCGCCGCCGCCGCGGAGTGGAAGGTGCCGGCCGGCGAGGTCACCACGGCCCATCACGAGGTCGTGCACCGCGCATCCGGTCGTCGCCTTGGCTACGGCGCCCTCGTGCCGGCCGCGTCG
Source organism: uncultured Acidobacteriota bacterium (assembly GCA_963839865.1). Taxonomy (GTDB): domain Bacteria; phylum Acidobacteriota; class Vicinamibacteria; order Vicinamibacterales; family UBA2999; genus 12-FULL-67-14b. The sequence goes on along the minus strand of CAWIWS010000021.1, from coordinate 561,382 downwards.
AAGCTCCCCGTGCCGAAGCCGGAGGACCTCCGCTTCAAGACCAGGGCCGACTGGACGTTCGTCGGCAAGGAGCGCCCGATCTACGACCTCGCCGACATCACGACCGGCAAGGCGCAGTTCGGCCTCGATATCTATCGCGAGGGCATGCTGTTCGCCTCGATCGAGCACCCGCCGGTGGTGGGCGGCAAGGTGAAGACGCTCGATGACGCGGAGGCGCGCGCCGTGAAGGGCGTGCTGCGGACCGAGACGCTTGGTCCCCCGACGGGCGCGCGGATGTTCCAGACCCTCGGCGGCGTGGCCGTGATCGGCACCAGCACGTGGGCCGTGCTGCAGGGCCGCAAGAAGCTCAAGATCGCCTGGGAGGACGGCCCGAACGCGAGCTTCGAGTCGGAGGCGTTCAAGAAGCAACTGATCCAGACGGTGAGCCGGCCGGCGAAGGTGGTCCGCTCACTTGGTGACGTCGACGCGGCCTTCGCCAGGGGCGGCAAGACGATCGAGGCGACGTACGCGACGCCGATGCTCGCGCACGCGATGATGGAACCGCCGACGGCCGTCGCGGACTTCCGCAACGGCAAGGTGGAGGTGTGGACGCCGACGCAGGACCCGCAGGCGGCGCAGGACACGGTGGCCGCGGCGCTCGGCATCGACAAGAAGGACGTCACGTGCCACGTGACGCTCCTCGGCGGCGGTTTCGGCCGCAAGTCCAAGCCAGATTTCGCGGCGGAAGCCGCGATCCTCTCGAAGCGTGTCGGCAAGCCCGTCAAGGTGATCTGGACGCGCGAGGACGACATCCGCTGCGACTTCTACCACGCGGCCGCGGCGGTGCACCACCGGGCGGCGGTGGACGCGAAGGGGCGGCCCACCGCGTGGCTCTCGCGCTCGGCCTTCCAGCCGATTGCCTCGACGTTTGTCGAGAACGCCACCGAGCCGATGCCGATGGAGCTGGAACTGGGCTTCACGGACATGCCCTACGACGTGCCGAACATGCGGGCCGAAAGCGGGCCCGCCGAGGCCAACGTGCGCATCGGCTGGTTTCGTGCGGTCTGCAACAACTTCCATGTCTTCGCGTCCGGCAGCTTCGTGGACGAAATGGCCCATGCGGCGGGACGCGATCCGCTCGAGTACCTGCTGGACCTGCTCGGTCCCGGCCGCAACATCGACCTGAAGCCGCAGGGCGTGGACTACTCCAACTACGGCGTGCCGATCGAGGCGCACCCGATCGACACGCGCCGGTTGCGCAAGGTCATCGAGGTGGCGGCCGACAAGGCCGGATGGTCCACGCGGAAGACGGGCAACGGGCGCGGCATGGGGATCGCCGCGCACCGGAGTTTCAACAGCTACGTGGCGTCGGTCGTCGAGGTCGAGGTGGACGCGCGCGGCGGCTTCACGGTGCCGCGCATCGAGCAGGTGATCGACGCGGGTCTCATCGTCAATCCGGATCGCGTCCGGGCGCAGCTCGAAGGCGCCGCGGTGATGGCGGTGGGCCTTGCGCGGAACGGCGAGATCACCGCCGCGGGCGGACGGATCCGGCAAGGCAACTTCAACGACTTCCCGGTCGCGCGCATGAGCGACGCGCCGGTGAAAGTGAACGTCACGATGATCGACAGCGGCGCGCCGCCCACCGGCGTGGGGGAGCCCGGCGTGCCGCCCGTGATCGCGGCGCTCGGCAACGCGATCTTCGCCGCCACCGGCAAGCGGGTGCGCGAGCTGCCGTTGACGAAGACGAAGCTCGCATAAGCGGCCCGGTCACCGCCGCCGGGGTCACCGGGGCGGCCGGCCTACTGTTGCCGGCTCGTCTCGGTCCGTGGCTTGGCGTTCTTCGCCCACTCGTTCGCCCAATTCAGCATTTCCGCCACGGTGTGCAGCACCGATTCGCGGGCGGCGTAGCCGTGCGCTTCGAGCGGCAGCGTGACGTAGCGGACCGTGGCGCCGTGGCCCTTGAGGGCCTGATACAGGCGCTCGGACTGGATCGGGAAGGTGCCGGTGTTGTCGTCGGCCTCGCCGTGGATCAACAGGATGGGTTCGGTGATCTTGTCGGCGAAGTTGAACGGCGACATCGCCGAGTACAGCTGCGGCGCCTGCCAGAACGTGCGTTGCTCGTTCTGGAACCCGAACGGGGTGAGCGTGCGGTTGTAGGCGCCGCTTCTTGCGATGCCCGCACGGAAGATGTGCGAGTGCGCGAGCAGGTTCGCCGTCATGAACGCGCCGTAGCTGTGCCCGCCGGCGACGATGCGGTCGCGGTCGACGATGCCCATGTCGACGGCCTTGTCGACGGCGGCCTGGGCGCTCGACACGAGCTGTTCGATGTAGGTGTCGTTCGCCGTTTCACCCGGGCCGACGATGGGCATCTTCGGGTCGTCGATGATCGCGTAGCCCTGGGTGAGAAACATCATGTGGAGCGTCGCCCACCCGGGCGTGGTGAATCGGTACGGCGAGCCGGTGACCTGCCCGGCCAGTTTGGGGTCGGTGAACTCCTGGGGGTACGCCCACAGCAGCGCCGGCAGGCGGCCCTGCGCGGGCGTCCAGCCGGGTGGCGTATAGATCGTCGCGCGCAATTGCACGCCGTCCTTGCGGGTGTAGGTGACCATCTGGGCCTTGACGCCCTGCAGCGCCGGCGCGGGATCGCCATACGTGGTGACGGCGCGCCGGCTCGCCGACTCGCGGCCGCGCACGTAGACGTTCGGCGGGGCCCCGCGCGTCTCGTAGCGCGTCACGAACTTCGCGCCATCGTCCGACAGCAGGCCGAGCACGGTCTCATAGCCGCCCTCCTCCGTCTGGAAGAGGCGCTCCCGCGCGCCGGTCTTGACGTTGACCTTGTCGAGGAACGGCCGGTCCCCCTGTGGCGACGAGCCCACGCCGGTCAGGAACACCGTGTCTCCCACCTGGAACGGCGCGTCGCCGCCCGACGGGCGCGCCTGGCGGAGCGGCGTGCCGGGATTGGCGTAGGCATCCTCGGAGCTTCGCTCGAAGAGCGTGCGCGGGGCGGCGCCGGGGGTGTCGATCACCGACGTGCGTACCATTCGCGTGGCGCGATCGCTCTCGTTGATCCAGCCGACGCCGGTGGAGGTCCACGTCACGTTCTGCACTCGCCAGGCGGCGCGCGCGATTTCCGCGGGCGCCGCGGCGAATGGCGCGGCGAGGGTGAGGATCCGGTCGCGCGGCGTGACCTTGCTCTTCGGATCGCCGCCATCGAGCGCTTCGGCCCACGCGAGGGTCGCGGGCTGCGTGGGGTTCCACCGCCAGCCGCGAGGGCCCGGCCGGACGCCCCCGGGCGGCACCGCATCGCCTACCGGAAGGTCCGCGATGGTCTTGACGATCGTCCCGGTGCGATCCCATACCTCGACCGAGGTCGGGAAATCATCGTACGGGACGTGCCACGAGAAGGGACGCTTGACGCGGGCGACGAGCGCGAAGCGGCCGTCGGGCGACATGCGGAACGTGTCGAAGATGCCGGGCCGTCCGATTGGGGTGCGCTGGCCCGTGGTCGCGTCAACGGTCGCGAGTTGGCTGGTGGCGTAATACTCGAAGAGGGCCTCGTCATGCGCGCTGGCGAGCATGTCCTCGTACGTGGCGGTGGCCGCCGAGCGCCCGCGACTCTCCTGGATGTTCGGGCCCGTGGGCACTGCGCTCATCACCGGCGCCGGGCCGCGGTCGGTCACGGTGAACGCGCAGAGCAGCGACGAGCCGTCGCCGACCCAGGAACAGGGCGGGAGGCCCAGCGCGAAATTCAGCTGCGCGTCTGTCAGCGCGCGGGCTTGTCCCGTGGTCGTGTCGGCGACCCACAACTCGATGCCGGTGTCGCGTGTCTGCGTGAAGGCGAAGCGCCGCCCGTCGACCGAGTACCCGATCCAGCTGATGGCCGGCGACGGCGGCAGCGTCACGGGGCGCTCCGCGCCGTCCGCGATCGTCTTGAGCGTGAGCTTTCGGTATCGCGTGGACGGGCCGTTGGTCGTGCGGTACGGTCCGTTGGTGCGCGGATTGATGCGAACGCCCGCGAGCCGGAGCATCGGCTGCGCGAGCTCGGCAATCGTCGGCATGCTATCGCGTTCGAGCAACACGATGGTGTCGCGCGCCGGGCTCAGTTCGGCGGTGGGGGGCGGTGGCGCATCGAGAATGTCCACGATCGCCTTGGGCGGAAGCAGGTAGCCGGACGCGGCCGGTTGCGGTTGGGTTTGCGCGTGGAGCGCGAGAGAGGCAACTGCAAGGCCGAGGCCGACAACGGCGAGCCGAACATAGCGCATGGAAACGCCCTCCAGTAGTCCCGGATTATCTCACCTTCCGGGGAGCCGGCCTCGAGTGCCTGCGAGCGTTCATCGCGTATGATTTCTAACTCATGTTGAAACTGGCGGGGCTGCTCAAACCCTTTCGCGGCTCGGTCGCGGTGGTCCTCGTCCTGGCCCTCGCCCAGTCGCTGGCCAACCTCTATCTCCCGCGCCTCATGGCCGACATCGTCGATCACGGCATCGTCCCGGGCGATACCGGACAGGATTCTCAGCATCGGCGGCCTGATGCTGCTGGTCGCGATCGCCGGCACCGTCTGCGCGGTGGGCGGCAGCTTCTTCTCGTCGAAGATCGCCACCGGCTTCGGCCGCAGTCGTCCGCGGGCGCATCTTCGACCGGGTGGCGAACTTCTCCGTGCACCAGTTCGACCACTTCAGCACGGCGTCGCTCATCACGCGCACGACCAACGACACGACGCAGGTGCAGTCAGGTGCTGATCATGATGCTGGGCATGGTCGATCACGGCGCCGATGATGGCCATCGGCGGCGTGGCGCTGTCGCTGTCGCAGGACGTGCGGCTCGCGCGGGTGCTGATTGCGGTCATCCCGGTGCTGGCGATCGTCTTCTTCCTGATCATGCGGAAGGCGGTGCCGCTCTTCCAGGTGATGCAGGTCAAGATCGACAGGCTGAACCTGGTGCTCGACGAGGGCCTGACGGGCGTGCGCGTGATCCGCGCCTTCGACCGCGCCGCGCACCAGAGCGGGCGCTTCGACGCGGCCAACCTCGACGTCACCGGCACCGCGATCTCGGTGAACCGGCTGGTGGCGCTCCTGATGCCGGCCATGTTCTTCATGATGAACCTGACCAGCGTCTCCATCATCTGGTTCGGCGCCATGCGCATCGACAGCGGCGAGATGCACGTCGGGCGCGATGATGGCGTCGCTGCAGTACGCCATCCAGATCCTGTTCGCCGTGTTCATGGTCACGGCGGTGTTCGTCACGCTGCCGCGCGCGGCGGCGTCGGCCGAGCGCATCAACGAGGTGCTCGACGTCGCTGCCCGAGGTCACCGATCCCGCGTCGCCGCCGCGCGCGCCGGCGCCACCCGCGGCCACGTCGAGTTCCAGGACGTGACGTTCCAGTATCCCGGCGCCGAGGAGCCGGCGCTCTCGGGCGTGTCCTTCACGGCGCGGCCGGGCGAGGTGACCGCCATCATCGGCGGCACGGGCTCCGGCAAGTCGACGCTGGCCGGGCTCATCCCGCGCTTCTACGACGTCAACGCGGGCCGCGTGCTGGTCGACGGCGTCGACGTCAGGGACCTGCGCGCAGGAGACGCTGCGCGGCAGGATCGGCTACGTGCCGCAGAAGGCCGTGCTCTTCTCGGGCACGGTCGCCAGCAACATCCGCTTCGGCCGCGAGACGGCCACCGACGACGAGGTGCGGCACGCCGCCGCCGTGGCGCAGGCCGCGGAGTTCATCGATCGCATGCCCGACGGCTACGCAGTCGCCGGTGTCGCAAGGGCGGCACGAACCTCTCGGGCGGCCAGAAGCAGCGGCTGTCGATCGCCCGCGCGATGGTCCGCCGCGCCGAGATCTACGTGTTCGACGACAGCTTCTCGGCGCTCGACTTCGCCACCGACGCCCGGCTGCGCGCCGCGCTGAGGGCAGGACACCGCGGACGCGACGGTCTTCATCGTGTCGCAGCGCATCGGCACGGTCATGAACGCGGACCGCATCATCGTGCTCGACGACGGCCGCGTGGCCGGCATCGGGACGCACGCGGAGCTGATGGAGTCCTGCGCGGTCTACCGGGAGATTGCCGAATCGCAGGCCTCGCTCGAGGAGGTCGCATGAGCGCCGAACGCACCGCCATCGCGGCAGTCGGCGCCGCCGCCCAGCATGTTCGGCCGCGGGCCCGATGGGCGGCATCGGCATGCCCGTGCAGAAGGCCAAGGACTTCAAGGGCACGCTCCGGCGGCTCACGGGCTACCTGCGGCCGCACAAGCCGGCGCTGATCGTCGTGCTGGTGGCGGGCGTCATCGCCACGCTCTTCAGCGTGGTCGGCCCGAAGATTCTGGGCATGGCCACGACGAAGATCTTCGAGGGCTACCTGGGCCGGGTCATGCGGACGTCGGACGCGGGCATCGACTTCGCGTACGTCGGCCGCATCCTGTCGATGCTGCTCGTCCTCTACGTGGTGAGCGCCGCGTTCCAGTACCTGCAGCAGTACCTGATGTCGGCCATCGCGCAGAAGACGGTCTACGCCCTCCGCAAGGAGGTCGAGGCGAAGTTCGCCCGCCTGCCGCTCAAGTTCTTCGACTCGCGGACGCACGGCGAGATCCTGAGCCGGGCCGTGAACGACCTCGACAACATCAGCAGCACGCTGCAGCAGAACCTGACGCAGCTCATCACCTCGGTCCTGACGGTCCTCGGCATCATCGTCATGATGCTGACGATCAGCTGGATCCTGACGATCGTGGTCGTGCTGACGCTGCCGCTGAGCGTGACGATCGTGGCGAAGATCGCGAAGCGGTCGCAGGCCTTCTTCGTGCGGCAGCAGCGGGCGCTCGGCGAGCTGAACGGGCACGTCGCCGAGATGTACTCCGGGCCACACCATCGTCACGGCCTTCGGCCACGAGCGGGCGCTCGGTGGCGAAGTTCGAGGACCTCAACGAGGCGTACTACGAGGGCGCGTGGCGCGCGCAGTTCGCCACCGGCATCATGTTTCCGATCATGATGTTCGTCGGCAACCTGGGCTACGTGGCGGTGGCCGTCATCGGCGGATTCCTCGTCACGCGGCGGGCGATCGCCATCGGCGACGTGCAGGCGTTCATCCAGTACAGCCGGCAGTTCTCGATGCCGATCACGCAGTTGAGCAGCATCGCCAACACCATCCAGCTGACCATCGCGTCGGCCGAGCGCGTCTTCGAGTTGCTGGACGAGCCCGAAGAGCCGGCCGAGGCCGCCCGGCCGCGGCAGCGATGGCCGCGCCGACGCGGCGCACGTGCAGCTTCGACCACGTCACGTTCAGCTACAAGCCGGACGTCCCGCTGATCGAGGACATGAACGTCGAGGTGCGCCTCGGGGCAGACGGTCGCCATCGTCGGCCCCACCGGCGCGGGCAAGACGACGCTCGTCAACCTGCTGATGCGGTTCTACGACGTGAGCGGCGGCAGCATTCGCGTGGACGGCGTCGACATCCGCGAGCTGAGGCGCGGCGGGCTGCGGCGGATGTTCGGCATGGTGCTGCAGGACACGTGGCTGTTCTCGGGCACCATTCGCGACAACATCGCCTACGGCCGCGAAGGCGCCAGCGAAGACGCGATCGTGCAGGCGGCCAGGGCCGCGCAGGCCGATCACTTCATCCGGACGCTGCCCGAGAACTACGACACGCTGATCAACGAGGAGGCGACCAACCTCTCGCAGGGGCAGAAGCAGCTGCTGACGATCGCGCGCGCGTTCCTCGCGGACCCGGCGATCCTCATCCTCGACGAGGCGACGAGCAGCGTCGACACGCGCACCGAGGTGCTCATCCAGGCAGGCGATGGCGCGGCCTGATGCGCGGCCGGACGACGTTCGTCATCGCGCACCGGCTGTCCACGATCCGCAATGCGGACCTGATCCTGATGATGGAGCACGGCCGCATCGTCGAGAAGGGCACCCATCCGCGAGCTCCTGGCGGCGGGTGGCCACTACGCCGCGCTCTATCACAGCCAGTTCGCAGGGCGGGTGCTGCAGGAAGTGGAAGAGGCGGCGTCGTAAGCCGAAGCCGATTAGGATAGGCCATGACGATCACACTCACGGTGAATGGCCAGGTCCGCGAACTCGATGTGGAGCCGGACACGCCGCTGCTGTGGGCGCTCCGCGATACCCTCGGCCTGACCGGCACCAAGTTCGGCTGCGGCATCTCCGCCTGCGGCGCGTGCACCGTGCACCTGAACGGCCGCCCCGTGCGCTCGTGCTCGCTGCCGGTCTCCGCGGCCGACGGCGGGCCGCCATCACCACGATCGAGGGCCTGGCCCGGAGCGGCACGCTCCACAAGGTGCAGCAGGCGTGGTTGGCCCACCAGGTGCCGCAGTGCGGCTACTGCCAGTCCGGGCATGATCATGGCCGTCGCCGCGCTGCTCGACGAGCATCCGCATCCGACGGATGAAGAGATCGACGCCGCCATCACCAACATCTGCCGCTGCGGCACGTTCGCGCGCGTGCGCACGCGCCATCCACACCGTGGCCGGCAGCCAGGGAGGCGCGTCATGGGCAAGTGGACACGACGCGCCTTCATCGGCGCCGGCACCGTCGTCGGCGGCGGCTTCGTGCTGGGCGTCGCCGGCTTCACGTTCGCGCCCAGCCGCCACACGCCTCGTCGCTCCGACGACGCCGAGGCCACGGGCGAGCTGAACACCTGGATCCTGGTGACGCCCGGACAACTCGTCACCGTGCTCGTGCCGCACTGCGAGATGGGCCAGGGCGCGCAGACGGCGCTGGCGATGATGGCGGCCGAGGAGATGGACGCCGACTGGGCGCCTGGTCCGCGTGAAGGAAGCGCCCGCCCTCGACGCGTACGCCAACGGCTACGTCGTCCGCGCGTTCGGCCGGCGACTCGATTCCCGGCCGCGCTCGGATCGCGGCTTCGACTACTGCGCAGCTACCGGCTCGCCCGAGGGCTCGGGTTCCAGGTCACCGGCGGCTCGACTGTCGGTGCGCACCACCGGCACTACGGCATGCGCGTGGCCGGTGCGGCGGCGAAGGAGATGCTGGTGGCGGCCGCGGCCGCGCAGTTCGGCGTGCCGGCGTCGGAGTGCGAGGTCGCCAAGCTCGCGCGTGACCCATGCCGCGTCGGGCCGCATCCGCCACGTTCGGTGAGCTGGCGAAGGCGGCGGCGCACGCAGTCCGTGCCGTCGCAGCCCGGCGCTGAAGAATCCCGACAGCTTACACGCATCCGCCGCACGCCTCGCCAGCGCCTCGACATGCGCGTCGAAGGTGGATGGCAGCGCCATGTACGGCATCGACTTCACGCTGCCGGGCATGCTGCTACGCCGCCGTCGAGATGGCGCCGGTGTACGGCGGCAAGCTCCTGTCGGTGGACACCGCGCCCGCCGAGGCGATGCCCGGCGTGAAGCGTGTCGTGCAGCTCGACGAGGCCGTGGCCGTCGTCGCCGACAGCTACTGGCGCGCGCGCACGGCGCTGGCCGCGCTCAAGCCGAAGTTCGACGATGCCGGGCACGGCGAGGTGTCGAGCGACACGATCTTCGCCGCGTTCGACAAGGCGCTCGGCGCGCCGCCGGAGATGCCGAAGGACGCGGCGAAGGTCGTCACCGCCGACTACCGCGTGCCGTTCCTCGCCCACGCGACGATGGAGCCGATGGTGTGCACGGCGAGCGTGACGGGCGACCGCGCGGAGGTGTGGGCCGGCGTCGCAGGATCCGCTGAACGCGCGCTCCACCGCGGCCAAGGCGCTCGGCATCGACGCCGGAGCAAGTGCAGGTCACCAACCTGGCCGCTCGGCGGCGGCTTCGGGCGTCGCCTGCCGTACAACCTCGACTACGTCGGGCTCGGCGCGCGCATCGCGAAGGCGATGTCGCCGGCGCCGGTGAAGACGATCTGGAGCCGCGAGAACGACATCCAGCACGACTACTATCGGCCCGCCGGCATGTCGCGGTTCGCCGGCGCGCTCGACGCAGCCGGCACGCCGCTGGCCGTCACGCTCGTTACTACGCGGGCGGCGGCGACGGCGAATCGGTGTTCATGCCGTACGCGATTGCCGCGAAGAAGGCCGAGGCGCGCGACGCGAAGCATCCCATCCGGACGGGCCCGTGGCGGTCGGTGCTCAACTCGCAGCACGGCTTCTTCAAGGAGTCGTTCATCGACGAGCTGGCGCATGCGGCGGGCAAGGATCCGTTCCAGTTCCGCCGCGACCTGCTGACCGACCAGCCGCGCTTTCAAGGCGGTCCTCGAGACGCGTGGCCGCGATGTCGGACTGGGGCACGCCGCTTCCCGATGGCGAGGGACGCGGCATCGCGATCACCGAGTGCTTCGGCTCCATCGTGGGCGAGGTGGCGCACGTGGCGGTGTCGCCGGACGGCGTGCTGCGGGTGAAGCACGTGTACGCCGCGGTGGACTGCGGAGACGTGGTGAACCCCGACACGGCCACGGCGCAGGTGGAAGGCGGCATCATCTTCGGCCTCTCGGCCGCGATGGTCGGCGCCATCACGATTGCCGAGGGTCGGGTGGTCGAGAGCAACTTCCACGACTACCAGATGATCCACATGTCCGACGCGCCGGCCATCCAGGTGGACTTCGTCCGATCCGGCGCGCCGCCAGGCGGGCTCGGCGAGCCGGGCGTGCCGCCGATCGGGCCCGCCGTCACCAACGCCATCTTCGCGGCGACCGGCATCCGGGTGCGCGAGCTGCCGATCAACAAGCACGATCTGTCGCGTCGCGCCAGACCCGTCAGCTGATTTCGGTGTCCGCCTCGGATGCGAGCGGATGGTCCAGCAGCGCCGCCAGCGCCGTCACGCAGCCGGCCTGGCCGGGAACGAGTTTCTTCATGGCCGCGTCGAGGGTGAACCACGCGGCCCGATCGGCCTCGGGAAACTCCTTCGTCTGGCCGGACCGCGGCGGCCATTCGAGGGTGAAGGTGTTGCTGCGCAGGAGCGCCGGATCCCAGTCGGCTTCGACGGCCCACACGGCGATCGTCTTGCCACTCTTCTGCTTGAGCGGGGGCAAGGGCACGCACTCGCCCTCGACCACGCAACCCGTCTCTTCGAGGAGCTCTCGTTTGGCCGCCGCGAGCGCGTCTTCGCGCAGCGGGTCGAACTCGCCCTTCGGAATCGACCAAGCGCCTTCGTCCTTGCGGGCCCAGAACGGTCCACCTGGGTGCACGAGCAGCACTTCGGGGCCTCCGTCGCGGAGCCGATACATCAGGATTCCAGCGCTGTGCCTGGCCATCGCGGCGCCTCACAAACTGGGGGCCCTCAATTATCGAGCCGGGTGTCCCCATTCGCCAAGGTGCTCCGCCTGTGGCGCTCCGGCGTGCGACACTAGTGCGCGCCGCCGCCGGCACCTGTCCCGCGGCTCGCCACCATGACCCGTTGGACACTCGCCCTCTCTTTCGCGCTGACGCTTCCGGCCGCCGCGCGCACTCCGACCCTGGCCGGCCAGGCCGCGCCCGCGAGCTGTACCGGGGGCTCCGGACTGCCGCGCGCAGACCGAGGCGGCGATCGCGCAGGGCGACTTCGAGCGCGCGCACGACCTCGCGTGGCGCACGGTGCAGCAAGGGCCGCACAACGACCCCGCGCTGATGTACCTGCTGGCGAGGACGCAGGCGCTCAGCGGTCGTCCCGACGACGCCCTCGTGATGCTCCGGCGCCTGGCCGAATTGGGCGTCGCCCCGGACGTGAGCGCCGACGATTTCCGCCGCACCCGTAACCTGCCAGGCTGGCCCGCCGTCGAGGCCGTGATCGCAGGCATCGGAAAGCCGGCGACCGTGCCGTCCGCTCCTGCGGCACCTGTGGCACCCGCGGTACCTGTGGCGCCTGCGGCACCCGTCCGCACCCGTGGCACCCCACCCATGGCACCCAAGGCACCGTTGGCACCTAAGGCACCTGCAGCCCTCGTGGCACCTGCGGCACCGCCGGCACCCGAGGCACCGGCAGCCCTCGTGGCACCCGTGCCACCCGTGCTGTTCGAAGACGCCGGCCACTTCTCGAGCCGCGAGTTTTCGCCGGGCGGCCTCGCGTGCGATGCCGTGTCGCGGCGATTCGTGTTCGGCGACCAGGCGGGCCGCCGGCTCCTGATCGTCACCGAAGGCGGCACCAGTTCGATCGATCTCACGAGAGCGGCGTCCGCGGGATTTCTCGACGTGATGGCGCTCGACGTCGACACGACGAACGGCAACCTCTGGGTCGTCAGCGCGGAAGCCGACGGCCGGGTCGCGAGGCTGCACAAGCTGCAACTGGTTTCCGGCCGCGCGTTGACCAGCTACGACGTGCCGGCGGACCTCGCGCCGGTGCGGCCCATCGACCTCACCGTGACGGCGTCCGGGACCGTGCTGATCCTGGACGCGGCCCGACGCCGGGTGCTGGAGCTTCGCCCCGGCGCGGCGGCGCTCGACGTGGCGGCCGAACTTCGCGACGAGACCCCGGCGAGCCTCGTGGCCGCGAACCGCGATGGTGTCGCCTACGTTGCGCACCACGACGGCCTCTCGCGGATCGACCTCCGCACGCGCGTGGTGTCGCCGCTCGCCGGGCCGAAGGGGACGCCCCTCGGCGGGATCGAACGGCTTCGGCGCCACGCCACGGGCCTGCTCGGCGTGCAGACGCTGCCGGACGGTTCCCGTCGCATGGTGCGCCTCGCGCTCGACGCGACGGGCCGGGTCGTGACCGGGCTCGTGCCGATCGCCGTGCCTTTGCCGTCCGGCACGGCGCCCCACCTTCGCGACGGTGTGTGGCGACACGTTGGCGTTCCTGGTTGGCCAGGCCGATGGCACCGCCGTCCTGCCCTCCACCGCCTGGACGGTCCGGCGCATTCGCCTCGATCCCTGAGCCCCACGCCGCGATTCGCCTGTGACGCGTCTGTTCATAACAGGACAGACGGCGCCGGGCGAGGCCCCTAGCATTGGCTGGGAGCGTATTGACATGTCAGTCACACACATTCGGACGGCGGCGCTGGTGCTTGCCCTTGGCGTCTCCGTCGCCTCGGCCCGGCAATCCGAGGATCGCGCGACGATTCAGATGCGCGACGGCGCGAAGGTCGAGGGCCGCATCGAGGAGCTCGATCGCGGCACGCTGTTTCTGCGGGTGTCGCTGCACGATCAGCGCAGGATTGCCGTCGACAGCATCGCCTTGATCGATCGCAAGGGCGGCGCCTCCGGTCTCCCGGATACGGAGATCCGCGAAGCGCGGAACGCCGAGCAGTTGTTGATGCTCACCGGCGGTTCGAGCGTGAAGGGCCGCCTCCTCCAGATCATCGGTGGAGAGGGATCGAGCGATACGGGTCCCAGAGCCTACGTATTCAGGACCACCGACGGCAGGGACGTTCGGTATGCGCCCGACCAGGTCGCGCGAATCTATCTCGGCTCCTACCCGTTCGCCGCCGCCGTCGGGAACGCGCCTGCGGCGGACAGCCCCCTGGCGTCTGGCGCCGTGCGCGTGCCGGCCAATGCCGCATGGATTTCAACGGGCCTCGTGGTGAGGAAGGGCGACCGAATCACGTTCACGACCACGGGTGAAGTGCAGCTGTCGAGCAACACCGCCGACCGCGCGAGCGCCGCCGGGGCGCCGCGGACCGCGCCGCTCGCGGCGATGCCTGGCGTCAACGCCGGGGCGCTGATCGGCCGGGTAGGCGTCGGCGGGAAGGCGTTCGGCGTTGGCGACCAGGCCCTGGTGCCGATGCCGGCGGCCGGCCTGCTCTACCTGTCGGTCAACGATGATGAACGCTCCGACAACTCGGGAGAATTCCACGTCGTGGTTGGACGCCAGTAGTCGCGCCGCGCATGACGGCCGTCATACGGAGGTGGCGGCCGGTGCGTGCTACGCTCGGGGAGTGACGAACGCGCAACCTCCCGCCCTGAAGCATCCGGTCATCATCCAGGGCGGCATGGGCGTCGGCATCTCCGACTGGCGCCTGGCGCAGGCCGTCTGCCAGACCGGCCAACTCGGCGTCGTCTCGGGCACGGCGCTCGACATCATCCTCGCGCGCCGCCTGCAGGTCGGCGACCCCGGCGGCCACATGCGCCGCGGCCTGAGCCTGTTCCCCTTCCGGGAGATGGCGACCCGGATCCTCAAGCGCTACTACGTTCCACTCGGCAAGGCGCCCGACCAGCCCTACATGCCGATGCCGATGCACGCCAAGGACGACCCCCGGGAGTTGGTCGAGCTCTGCATCGTGGCCAACTTCATCGAGGTGGCGCTCGCACGCGAAGGCCACTCCAACCCGGTGGGCATCAACTACCTCGAGAAGATCCAGGTCCCGCACCTGCCCTCGCTGTACGGCGCGATGCTCGCGGGCGTGAGCTACGTGCTGATGGGCGCCGGCATTCCCGTGAAGATCCCCGGCGCGCTGGACCGCCTGGCGAAGCACGAGCCGGCCACCTACCCGTTGCACGTCGTCGGCGCCGAAGAGGGCGACGACACGACCCTGCACTTCGACCCGCGGGAATACATGGAGAAGGATCTGCCGCCGCTCACCCGGCCGGCCTTTCTCGCGATCATCTCGTCCAACGTCCTGGCGGCCACGCTGCTCAAGAAGTCGAACGGCAGCGTCGAGGGATTCATCATCGAGGGGCCGACGGCCGGCGGGCACAACGCGCCGCCGCGAGGCAAGCTGCAGCTGAACGACGCGGGGGAGCCGGTCTACGGCGAACGCGATGTCGTCGATCTGGAGAAGATGCGGGCCCTCGGCGTGCCGTTCTGGCTGGCCGGCGGGTACGGCGATCCCCACATGCTGCACGACGCGCTCGCGAGCGGCGCGCACGGCATCCAGGTCGGCACGGCGTTCGCGTTCTGCGAAGAGTCCGGCATGAAGGCGAGCTACAAGCAGGCCCTGCGCGACAAGGCCGTGCAGGGCACGGCGCACGTCTTCGCCGACCGCCTCGCGTCGCCGACGTCGTTCCCACTCAAGGTGGCCTCGCTCGAGGGGACGCTGTCCGAGCAGGAGATCTACGAGTCGCGGACGCGCGTCTGCGATCTCGGCTACCTCCGCGAGGCGTACCGGATGCCGGATGGCCAGGTCGGGTTTCGCTGCGCCGCCGAACCGGTGGGCGCGTACCTGTCCAAGGGCGGCCAACCCGAAGACGTGCAGGGCCGGAAGTGCATCTGCAACGCGCTGGTCGCGACGATGGGGCATCCGCAGGTCCGCGGGACACCATGTGGAGCCCGCGATCGTCACCACGGGGAACGCGCTCGACACCATCACCCAGTTCATGCCGTCGGGCGGCACCCACTACACCGCGGCGGACGTCGTCGCCCGGCTGCTCGCCGGCGGGACCGGCGCCCCATGACCATCATCGAACCGTTCCGGATCAAGTCGGTCGAAGCGATCAAGTTCACGACGAGGGCCGAACGCGAGGCGGCGCTCGAGGCCGCGGGCCACAACGTGTTCGGGCTCCGCGCGGATGACGTGCTGATCGACCTGCTCACCGACTCGGGCACCGGCGCCATGTCGTCGGCCCAGTGGGGCGCGCTCATGCAGGGCGACGAATCCTACGCCGGCAGCCGATCGTTCTACCGGTTCGAGCAGGTCGTGCGCGACCTGACCGGCCTCAGGCACATCATCCCGACGCACCAGGGCCGCGCCGCCGAGCGCATCCTGTTCCACACGGTCCTGAAGCCCGGTCACATCGTCCCCAACAACAACCACTTCGACACCACGCGAGCCAACATCGAGGTCGAAGAGGCGGAGGCGCGCGACCTGGTGATCCCGGAGGGCCGCGTGCCGTCCCTGATTCACCCGTTCAAGGGGAACATCGACCTGGGCGTGCTGGAGCGGTTGCTCGACGAGCACGGGGACCGCGTCCCCCTCGTCATGGTGACGGTGACCAACAACTCCGGCGGCGGCCAGCCGGTGTCGCTCGAGAACCTGCGCGGCGTCCGCGCGTTGTGCGATCGCTACAAGAAGCCGTTCTTTCTCGACGCCTGCCGCTTTGCGGAAAACGCGTGGTTCATCAAGACGCGCGAAGCGGGGCAGGCCGGGCGGACGCCGAAGGCCATCGCGCAGGAGATGTTCTCCCTGGCCGATGGCTGCACGATGTCGGCGAAGAAGGACGGCCTCGCCAACATCGGCGGCTTCCTGGCGATGAACGACGACGCGTGGGCCGAGAACGCCAGGAACCTCCTCATCCTCACCGAAGGCTTTCCCACCTATGGCGGGCTCGCCGGGTACGACCTCGAAGCGATCGCGCGAGGCCTCGAAGAAGTGGTGGAGGAGCCGTACCTGCACTACCGCATCCGCTCCACCGAGTACCTGGCCGACAAGCTGGTCGCGGGCGACGTGCCGATCATCCGGCCGGCGGGCGGCCATGCGATCTACATCGACGCTCGGGCGTTGCTGCCCCATATTCCACCGCTCGCGTACCCGGGAATCGCGCTCGCCAACGCGCTCTACCTCGAAGCCGGCGTGCGGAGCGTCGAGATCGGCACGGTGATGTTCGGCCTGCATCCGGACGGGTCGGAGACCCCGGCCGCGATGGATCTCGTGCGGCTGGCCATTCCGCGGCGCGTCTACACGCAGTCGCACATCGACTACGTGGCCGAAGGCGTCCTGGAGGTCGCGCGCGCCAAGGATCGGCTGCGCGGCTACCGCATCGTGTCGGCGCCGAAGGCGCTGCGGCACTTCACGGCGCGGTTCGAGCCGCTCGGCTGACGGTTTCGCCCGCGCGCTACAACGTCTTCAGGAACGCGATGAGGGCCTGCTTGTCCGCGGGCGCCAGCCTCAACCCGAATTCGTGCCCCTGGATCGGGCCCGGTCCGAGGTGGAAGCCGTGCGGCACGTAGTCGTCCTTGAGCCGGGCTGGGTCGAGCCATTCCTCCAGCGTGTCCGCCTGCCCCCCGTGGCCGAAGCCGTTGCGGTACCACACGCCTCGCAATGACGGCACCTTGTAGAACCCGGTGCCCCGGCGCGTCTTGAGGGCGAGCGTCGGATCCGTCCGCACGGACATGTCGAGGATGTTGTCGGTCTTCCGCAGGTCGTCGGGAACGGCAAATCCGATCGCCGGTGTGAGCTTGTTACTGGTGTAGAGCGGCGGCGTGTGGCAGGAGGCGCAGCCCTGCTGCCCGAAGATTTGCTGCCCGCGGCCGGCCTGTTCGTTGAAGGGATTGGGGTTGGGTGGCGGCTTCAGCGAGGTGATGTACAGCGCGAGGGCATAGAGCTGCTCATCGCTGTACCGAGTCCCTTCGTCGCCGCTGAACCCCGTCGCGCCAGGCGCCGGCTGGAAATCTCCGTAGTGCGCCAGCGTATCCAGGCCTTCGTTGATGATGGCGTATCGCATCAGGTCGCCGATGGAGCGGTTTCGCACCAGTCCGGTCGCATCGAGGTACTTGAGGTCTTGGATGCCGATCAGGGACGGGATGTGGGGAGGGTGCGAGGAACTGGTTCCCTGGCGCGCGAGGACGCCGGAGTACGCCGCCGCCTTTCGCCGAATCGCCTCCTCTTTCGTATACGAGGCGTCGAAGGCCTCGCGGCTCATCACCCATGGGGCGCCAAAGATGCTCCACTCTCGAGCCTGCCTCAGGCGGAACCCCTCCGGCGTCATCGCGCGGATCCTGTCCAGGTCCGCCTCGCGGGCGGGCGGGTCCTGGCTCCCTTGTGCGCCCTGGAACAGCGAGCCGTCCGGCATCACGCGCGTGTGGCACCCGGCACAGGAGTTGATGCCCCCTTCCAGCACGCCTTTCTTCCGCACGACGTAGGTGTAGAAGGGATTGAACGACGGCAGGCGGCCGTCGCTGGCCACCGGCCACGGGACGTCGCCGGCCTCGGGCTGTTCGGCAGGTGCCGGCCTGAACTGCGTGTCGGCTTCGAAGACGAGTTTGCCAGCCTGGATCCAATCCTCTTTCGTGTGAAGCGCGGCCGGGTCGAAGACGATCTCGGGTTCTTTGTCCCGGAGCGAGTCCAGATATCCCGCCGGCTCGCGGCCCTTGGCGTACGCCGGATAAGCACGATAGATGGGCCGGACTCTCAGCGCGTAGTACTCCTCCGAGGTCATGTAGCGGGGCGAGCGGTCCCGCTGCGCCAGCGGCAACTCAAATCCCTCGAGCGCCTTGTCATCCCACGCTCGTGGTATCTCGGGGACGAACGTTTGCGCGACGGCCGTGGCGGTGAGGGCGAGCAGCGTACAGCCAATCCAGCGCAGGGGACTTTGCATGCCGACTTCATATCACCGTCCAGCCAGCGGGACAAATAGACGTTGCGGGCGGGTGCCGCGCGGCGGAGGCGCCGCCCGTAATGGGATAGACTCAAGTGGATCGCCGGCGCGGCATGACGCCGTGTCGTAATTTCGAGAGCGGCCCCGGGTAGCCCCATACCCTTCCGCGATCACTCGATCCGCCCCGCCTCTGATGTGGAGTCGCCGAAAACATGGCCCACAGGTGGATTACTGTCGACGGCAACGAAGCTGCGGCTTCGGTGGCGCATCGCACCAACGAAGTCATCGCCATCTATCCCATTACCCCCTCATCGACGATGGGTGAGCTGGCCGACGAGTGGTCGGCCAAGGGCCGCACGAACATCTGGGGCCAGGTGCCCAGCGTGATGGAAATGCAGTCCGAGGGCGGCGCGGCCGGCGCGGTGCACGGCGCGTTGCAGGCCGGGGCGCTGGCGACCACGTTCACGGCCAGCCAGGGCCTGCTCCTCATGATCCCCAATCTCTACAAGATCGTCGGGGAGCTGACGCCGTTCACGATGCACGTCACGGCGCGCACGATCGCGACGCACGGGCTGTCGATCTTCGGCGATCACTCCGACGTGATGGCGTGCCGGCAGACAGGCGCCGCGATGCTGTGCTCGAACACCGTGCAGGAGGCGCACGACTTCGCGTGCATCGCGCAGGCGGCCACGCTGGCCTCGCGCATCCCGTTCATCCACTTCTTCGACGGCTTCCGCACCTCGCACGAGGTCTCGCGGATCGAGGAGCTCACCGACGACGACCTGCGGGCGATGATGCCCGAGGCGCACATCATGGCGCACCGGGAACGCGCGCTCTCGCCGGACCACCCGGTGCTGCGGGGCACGGCCCAGAACCCGGACGTCTTCTTCCAGGCCCGCGAGGCCGCCAACAGCTTCCACACCGACTGCCCGGCGTTCGTCCAGGAGGCGATGGATCGCTTCGCCACCGTCAGCGGCCGGAGCTACGGGCTCTTCGAGTACGTCGGCCATCCCGAGGCGGAGCGGGTCGTCGTGATCATGGGATCGGGCGCCGAGACCGTGGAGACGCTGGTGAACGCCCTCGTGGGCGACGGCGAACGGGTCGGCGTGCTGAAGGTCCGGCTCTACCGGCCGTTCTCCGTGGACGCCTTCATCGCGGCGCTGCCCTCGACGGTCAAGAGCATCGCGGTCATGGACCGCACGAAGGAACCGGGCGCCATCGGCGATCCGCTGTTCCTCGACATCGTCGCGGCCCTCAACGAGCACGGCAGGCTGCACCCGAAGGTGATCGGCGGCCGCTACGGCCTGGCCTCCAAGGAATTCACGCCGGCGATGGCGAAGGCGGTGTTCGACGAGCTCGCCAAGCCGCACCCGAAGCCGCACTTCACCGTCGGCATCAATGACGACGTGACGCGGCTGTCGCTGGAGGTGGATCCGGACTTCTCGCTCGAGGAGCCCGACGTCGTGCGGGCCGTGTTCTTCGGGCTTGGCGCCGACGGCACCGTGGGCGCCAACAAGAACTCGATCAAGATCATCGGCGAGGACTCGCCGAATTTCGCGCAGGGGTTCTTCGTCTACGACTCGAAGAAGTCGGGCGCCGTGACGATTTCGCACCTCCGGTTCGGCCCGAGGCCCATTCGCGCCCCGTACCTGATCCAGCAGGCCAGCTTCGTGGCGTGCCACCAGTTCGACTTCCTCGACAAGTACGACGTGCTGGGATACGCCGAACCCGGCGCCGTCCTGCTGCTCAACGCCCCGTATCCCCAGGACGAGGTGTGGGGGCGCCTCTCGGCGGACGTGCAGCAGGCCATCATCGAGAAGGGCATCCGCCTCTACGTGATCGACGGCTACTCGGTGGCGCGCGACGCGGGCATGGGCAACCGCATCAACACCATCATGCAGGTGTGCTTCTTCGCGATCTCCGGCGTGCTGCCGCGCGACGAGGCCATCGAGCAGATCAAGAACGCCATTCGCAAGACCTACAGCAAGCGGGGCGAGGCGGTGGTGCAGGCGAACTTCGTCGCGGTGGACGCGGCCCTGGCGCACCTGCACGCCGTGGCCGTGCCCGAGGCGGTCACCGCCACGCGGCATCCCGCGCCGATCGTGTCGGCGGCGGCGCCGGACTTCGTCCAGCGCGTGACGGCGATGATGCTGGCCAACCAGGGCGACCTGCTGCCCGTCAGCGCGTTCCCGGTGGACGGCACGTGGCCGGTCGGCACGGCGAAGTGGGAGAAGCGCTCCATCGCCACCGAGATCCCGGTGTGGGACGAGGGGCTGTGCATCCAGTGCAACAAGTGCGCGCTGGTGTGCCCGCACGCCGCGATTCGCGCGAAGGTGGCCACGCCGGACGCGCTCGCCGCGCGTCCGGAGACGTTCAAGTCCGTGCCGTACAAGGGCGCGGAATACGCGGGGATGGACTACATCATCCAGGTCGCGCCCGAGGATTGCACCGGGTGCTCGCTGTGCGTGATGGTCTGCCCGGCGAAGGACAAGGCCAACCCCAAGCACAAGTCGCTGGAGCTGCAGCCGCAGCGGCCGCTGCGCGAGCCGCGAGCGCGAGAACTACGCGTTCTTCCTCGACCTGCCCGAGGTCGATCGGCGCACCGTCAAGGCGGACATCAAGAGCACGCAGTTCCTGGAGCCGCTCTTCGAGTACTCGGGCGCGTGCTCGGGATGCGGCGAGACGCCGTACCTCAAGCTGCTGACGCAGCTGTTCGGCGATCACCTGCTGATCGCCAACGCGACCGGCTGTTCGTCGATCTACGGCGGCAACCTGCCGACGACGCCCTACACGGTGAACCGCGACGGCCGCGGGCCGAGCTGGTCGAACTCGCTGTTCGAAGACAACGCCGAGTTCGGCCTGGGCATGCGGCTGGCGGTGGAAGTCGCAATCCGAGGAGGCCCGGCGCCTGCTCGCCGGCCTCGGCGAACGGGGCCTGGTCGAGGCCGACCTGGTCGGCGCGCTCCTGGACGCGGACCAGTCCACCGAGACCGGCCTGGACGAGCAGCGCGCGCGCGTCGCGACGCTCAAGGCCCTGTTGCCGCGTCTCGACGATCCGCAGGCCGCGCGGCTGCGGGCGCATGGCCGATGCCCTCACGAAGAAGAGCGTCTGGATCGTCGGCGGCGACGGCTGGGCGTACGACATCGGCTACGGCGGCCTCGATCACGTGATCGCCACCGGCAAGAACGTGAACATCCTCGTGCTCGACACCGAGGTGTACTCGAACACCGGCGGCCAGCAGTCGAAGGCGACGCCGATGGGCGCCTCGGCCAAGTTCGCGGCGTCGGGCAAGGCGACGCACAAGAAGGACCTCGCGCTGATGGCGATGGCGTACGGGTCGGTCTACGTGGCGCGGGTGGCGTTCGGCGCCAAGGACGCGCAGACCGTGAAGGCGTTCCAGGAAGCCGAGGCGTACCCGGGACCGTCGCTCATCATCGCCTACAGCACGTGCATCGCGCACGGCTACGACATGGCCCACGGCCTGGATCAGCAGAAGCTGGCCGTCGAGACGGGCTACTGGCCGCTGTTCCGCTTCGACCCGCGGCGCGAGGCGGACGGCCAGCCGGCCATGCAACTCGAGTCCGCCGCCGCCGAAAGGCGACGTCGGCAAGTACATGCGCAACGAGTCGCGGTTCCGCGCGGTGGAGCAGATGTATCCCGAGCGCTTCAAGGACCTGCTGGCGGGCGCGCAGGCCCACGTGCTCGAGCGCTACAAGCTCTACGAACAGCTGGCCGGAAAGAAGGAGGCGCAGTGATGATGGACCTCTCGACCACCTACCTGGGCCTCAAGCTTCCGCATCCGCTCGTCCCCGGCGCCTCGCCGCTGACGGCGGACTTCGACACCGTCCGCCGGCTCGAGGATGCCGGCGCGGCGGCCATCATCCTGCCGTCGCTGTTCGAGGAGCAGATCACGGCGGAGGAGAGCGGCGTCGTGCACCACATGCTCGTGCACGAGGAGTCGCAACGCCGAGGCCCTGTCGTACTTCCCGCTGGCGGACGAGTACGCGATGGGACCCACGCGGTACCTCGAACACGTGCGCCGCGTCTGCACGGCCGTCCGGGTGCCCGTGATCGGCTCGCTCAACGGCACGTCGGCCGAGGGCTGGCTCGACTACGCCAGGCTGATCCAGGATGCGGGCGCCGACGCGCTCGAGCTGAACTTCTACCACGTGGCCACCGATCCGTCGGAGAGCGGCGCCGCGCTCGAGCAACGCCTGCTCGACGTCGTGCGCGCGGTGAAGGCGCACGTCAGCATCCCGGTGGCGGTGAAGCTCTCGCCGTTCTACTCGTCGCTCGCCAACCTCGCGCAGCAACTGGACCAGGCCGGCGCCGACGGGCTGGTGCTGTTCAACCGGTTCTATCAGCCCGACATCGACCCCGAGGCGCTCGAGGTCGGCCTCGCGGCTGCACCTGTCCGATTCGAACGAGCTGCTGCTGCGGCTGCGGTGGCTGGCGATCCTCTCGGGCCACGTCCGCGCGTCGCTCTCCGCCACCGGCGGCGTCCACACGGCCGTCGACGCGGTCAAGGCCGTGATGTCGGGCGCGCACGCCGTGCAGATGGTGGCGGCCCTGCTGATGAACGGACCCGAGCACCTGACGACCGGTCAGGGACGGACTCTCGCAGTGGCTCGAGGAGCACGAGTACCAGTCGCTCGAGCAGGCGCGGGGCAGCATGAGCCTGCTCCGGTGCCCGGACCCCGAGGCGTTCGAGCGCGGCAACTACATGAAGATTCTCCAGACGTGGAAGGTGCGGTGAATGTCACTCGATAAGCTGAACTGCCACCCTGGTCCGCGAGGTGGCCGACCTCGAGCGCGAAGGCCGCGCCAAGGCGCCCGAGCGCGTGATGGCGGGATACGTGCCGGCCGCGGGCCGGCGCGGCCCGCGCTACCTGCTGCGCGACAGCGCCGGCGAGTACCTGCGGATGAACGCCAACAGCTACCTGTCGCTGTCGCACCACCCGGCGCTGCTGCACGCGGCGGACGAGGCCGCGCGCGTGTTCGGCACGGGGCCGGGCGCCGTGCGGTTCATCGACGGCACGTCGGTGCACCACGTCGCCGCTCGAGGCGCGCATCGCCGGCCTTCACCGGCCGCCCGGCGGCCAAGGCCTTCAACTCCGCCTACACCACCGATCCTCGGCACGGCCATCACGCTCACCGGGCCCGACACGTTCTGGATTGGCGACGCGCTGAACCACAACTGCATCATCCGCGCGATGCGCATCGCCAACGTGCCGAGCGATCGCCGGTCGATCTTCACGCACAACGACGCCGACGATCTCGCGCCGCAGCTCGAAGCAGGTCCCGCCGGCGTCGGGCGCGTCATCGTCATCTTCGACGGCATCTTCAGCATGCGCGGCGACGCGGCGCCGCTCGCCGACCTGCTCCGCGTGACCGCCGCGCACGACCACCGCTTCCGCGACGGCGTGGTGACGATGATGGACGATTCGCACGGCATCGGCGCGTACGGCGCGCACCGGACGCGGCACCGAGGAACACGCCGGCGCGCGCGTGGACATGCTGGTCGGCACGTTCGGCAAGGCCTTCGGCGTGAACGGCGGCTTCGTCGCCGGCAGCCCCGAGCTCATCGAGGCGGTGCGCCAGAAGTCCGACACCTACATCTACACGAACCCGCTCGAGCGCGGCCGACTGCGCGGCGGCCATCGACGGCCGTCGCGATCGCCGATAGGCCGGAAGGCCGCGATCGGCTGGCCAACCTGGCGGCGCGCACGCGCCAGTTCCGCCAGGGCCTCGACGCCCTCGGGCTGGAGTCCATTCCCGGCCCGCACCCGGTGGTGCCGCTGCTCGTGCGCAGCACCGACAAGGTGCGCGCGATGGTCCGCGGGCTGTTCGAGCGGCACATCCTCGCGGTGGGCCTCACGTATCCCGGTGGTGCCGAAGGGCGACGAGACGATCCGCTTCCAGGTGAACGCCGCCCACACCGAGGCCGACATCGACGAGGTGCTGGGGGCCTTGCGCGAGCTGGCCTGAACGCGAGAGCTATTTGGTCTCGAACTCGAGGATCACCGGCCGCCACGTCGCCGGATCGCTGGTCATGCCGAGCGCCGCGGCCACGATCTCGAGCCGGCGTGGCGTCACACGGATCAACACGTAGTCGTCTCCGCGATTCTTGTCCGTGTAGAAGCCGGCCCACGCCTCTTTCCAGTGCTTTGCTTTCTCCTGGGGATCACGGACCAGCGTCGCGGTGCCGATGACCGTCACGTAGTTCTGGGCCGCGGGATCGAAGTACAGCAACGTCACGCGCTCGTCCGCGGCGACCTGTCCCACCTTCCGCGATGAGGCCTTGGTGGCGATCCAGATCGTCAGATCCTCTTCCGGAGCAAACGCGTCCACCACGCGGGCCTGGGGCTGGCCCGGGTGCATCGAGCGTGATGAAGGTCGCGTAACGGGCCGCGCCGATCACCGTCCTGGCGGCGGTGATGATCTCGGCACGCCCCGGCGCTCTCGCGCGCGCCGGCTGGGCGACGGCGTTGCCCCCGCCGCAGATGACGCAAATGGCACAGATCGCGTGAGCGATGCGAATGCGAGTGATCATCGTTGTCCTCTTCCCGTTCATCGTGACCGTCATCGCGGCGGCCCGGGCTTGCCGACCATCGGCACGAACCGCACGGGCAGCGTCCGGAGTGTCTGCGTGCCCGTGGCGGTGCGCCGCAGGATGCGCAGTTCCTGGCTCGCCGTCCCCACCGGTATCGCCATCAAGCCGCCGACCTTGAGCTGTTGCACCAACGCCGGTGGGACCTCGTCGGGTGCGGCCGTCACCATGATGCGATCGAACGGCGCGTACTCGGGCCAGCCGAGGTACCCGTTGCCGGCCCGCACCTCGACGTTCCGGTAGCCGAGCTCCGCGAGTGTCTGGCGCGCCCGCGAGGCCAGGGCGGGGAGAATCTCGATCGTGTAGACCTCCTTCGCGAGGAGGCTGAGCACCGCGGCCTGATAGCCGGAACCCGTGCCGATCTCCAGGACGCGATGGCCGGGCTCCAGTTCAAGCGCCTGCGTCATGAACGCGACGATGTAGGGCTGTGAGATAGTCTGGTCGAGGCCGATGGGCAAGGCGAAATCGCCGTAGGCCTCGTCGCGTCGAGGCTCGGGAACGAACAGGTGGCGCGGCACCGTCCGCATCGCGTCGAGCACCGGCTCACTGCGGATATCCCGGGCCTTGAGCTGCTGTTCCACCATGCGCGCGCGCTCCGCAGGCCAGTCGCGCGCGTCACGTTGGGACGCGGCTCCCCCTGCGCCGCAGGCCAGCGCGGCGACGACGAACGAGGCGGCCCGTGAGAGCGTGCCCCTCATGCCCACAGCGTAGCCCAGTCCGCCGGCGCTGGCCACGCGTCATCGGGTCTGCTACCGTGAGCTCAGGAGTCTCCATCATGTCCAGGGCCATCCACAGCTTCGTCGCCTTCGCGGTGCTGAGCACCCTTGCCGCAGCCTGCACCGCGCCGCCGCCCAAAGACGACCCGCGCGTCGCCGAGCTGCAGAAGGAACTCGCCGCGACAAAGCAGGAACTGGCCGCGAGCAAAGGCGCGGAACCCGGCGTCGACACGGCCGTTCCGCCAGCCGGCCAGCCGGCCGGGGAGACCGAAGCCCAGGCGGCGGCGAAGGCCGCTCAGCAATCCGCGTCCGACGCCGCGTCGCAGATGGCCGGCACGCGCGAAGCCGCCGATCGCGCGGCCCAGGCGGCCGAGCAGGCCAACCGCGATCGCGCCACGACCGAGCGCGCGCTGGCCGACCAACAGAAGGGTCTCGCCGAGCAGCAGGCGGCGACCGCGCGCCAGGCCGAAGAGAACGCCCGGTTGCGGCGCGAACTCGAGGCGATGAAGCCACGCGAGTTCACGCTGCCGGCCGGCACGTCGATCCCGGTGCGCACGACCGCGGCGATCTCGACCAAAACGGTGAAGAACGGCTCGGTGTTCGACGCGCTGCTCGAGCACGACCTCGTCGTCGACGGCACCACGCTCGCCAAAGCCGGCGCGCGCGTCGGCTGCATCGTCGTGTCGAGCGATCCGGGCGGCCGGGTCAAGGGCGTGGCCAGCCTGTCGGTGGCGGCGCGATCGGTCGCCGGCGTCGGCGGCAACACCCTCACCGTGAAGACCGACAGCTACAGCGTGGAGGCGGGCACCACGAAAGGGAAGGACGCGGCGCGCACGGGCATCGCGGCCGGCGCCGGCGCGGTGATTGGCGCGATCGCCGGCGGCGGCAAGGGCGCGGCGATTGGCGCGGGTGCGGGCGCGGCCGCGGGCGTGGGGGTCAATGCCGCCACGCGCGGCGCGCCGGCCGTCATTCCCACCGAGACGGTGATCGAGTTCAAGCTCTCGGCCCCGGCCACGGTGGTGATCAGGAAATAGCCGTGCCGGCCCGCACCTACTTGGCGGGCGCGGTCCGCATCCATCCCGGCTTGAGCTGGCCGACGAGGTCCTTCCACCGCCGGTTGAGCACGGACTCCTCGAGCGCGGCGAACTTCACGTACGCCACCGGGATCAGCAGCAGCGTGAGGAAGAGGCAGAGCGACTGCCCGCCGATCACCACCAGCGCGATGGCGGCCCGGCCCGTGCCGCCGATGCCGAGCCCGAGCGAGGTCGGGAATGAGACCGGCGATGATGGCGGAGGTCGTCATCGAGGATCGGCCGCAGGCGCGTGCGCGCCGCCTCGGTGATGGCGTCGCGGACCGGCATGCCCCTGGCGCGCAGGATGTTGGCGTAGTCCACCTGCAGGATCGCGTTCTTCTTGACGATGCCGAGCAGCAGGAGCATGCCGAGCGCGCTCCACAGGTTCAGCGTGCGGTGCGAGATCCAGAGGGTGAACAGCGCGAACGGGATCGCGATCGGCAGCGCGAGCATGATGATGATCGGCTGGATGAAGCTCTCGAACTGCGACGCGAGCACCATGTAGACGAAGATCATCGCCAGGCTGATCGCCATGATCAGGTTCGCGGTCGTCTCGTCGAGGATCTTCGACTGCCCCTGCAGCCGGAACGACATGGTCGGCGGCATGCCCAGCCCGGCCAGCATCTTCCGCACGTCGTTCGACGCCTCGTCCAGCGCGTGGCCGGGCGCGATGTCGGCGGTGAGCATGACGGTGAACTGGCGGTTCGAGCGCTGGAGCGCGCTCGGGCCGAGGCCGCGCTCGAGGTGCGCGATGTTGTCGATGCGCACCGGGCCCGTTGGCGGCCGGCACCGTCAGGCGGCCGATTTCCTCGATGTCGCGCCGCTGGTTCTCGAGCACCCGGATCTTCACCGGGTACTGCTCCTGGCCTTCCTTGAAGAACGAGATCTGGTCGTCGCCCGACACGGCGAGACGCAGCGTGTTGCCCGATGGTGGCCATCCGTACGCCGAGGTCGGCCGCGCGCCGCCGATCGACCGCCACGTGGATCTCCGGGTTCGACACGCTGAGCGTGATCTTGGCCTCCGTGATGCTCGGCACCTTCTGCGCGGCGGCCAGGGCCTTCATGCGAGTACTCGCCGATCTGGTCGAGGTCGGGCCCGAGGATGTTCGCCGAGATGGGGAAGCCGCCCGCGCCTTCGCCGCTGCCGAGGGCGTTCCGTGCCGTGATGCTCGGCCGGTAGGCCGGGTGCGCCGCCAGCCGCCGGCGCATCTCCGTCACGATCTGCGCCTGCGTGTGCCGGCGCTGGTCGATCGGCAGGGCCTGGCAGAGGAAGTGGATGTGGGTGGAGTTGCCGCCGGGGCCGCTCACGCCGATGGACGGCTCGATCTGGGCCACGCCCTCGATCCCGCTCAGCTCCTTGAACAGCTGGAACGCGACCTCCTGCGTGCCGTCGATGCGACGTGCCCTCGGGCGTGTCGATGTGAATGGTCCACTCGCCCATGTCCTCGTTGGGCACGAACTCCCGGCCGACCATCCCGTTCAGCGGAATCGTGGCGAGGACGGTGACCACGGAGACGGCGATGATCGACGCCGGCGTGGTCCAGCGACCAGGCGAGGCTGCCGCGCGTACCAGACGTCCAGCCGGTGGAAGAAGCCCCGCTCCTTGGTCTTGTGGTCGGCCTCGCCGTCGGCGAGCTTGAGGAACCGCGAGCTGAGCATCGGCGTCAGCGTGAAGCTGACGAGCATCGACACCAGGATCGAGAACGCCATCGTCCAGCCGAACGGGTTGATGAAGCGCTTCGCGTACCCGTTCATGAACGCGATCGGCAGGAAGATGACGACGAGCGAGAGCGTGGTCGCCATGACGGCCAGCGCCACCTCGCGCGTGCCCTCGATCGCGGCCTCGAACGGCGTGCAGTTCTTCTCCTCGATGTACCGGAAGATGTTCTCGAGCACGACGATCGCATCGTCGATGACGATGCCGACGGCGAGCGTGATGCCGAGCAGCGTCATGTTGTTCAGCGAGAACCCCATGATGCGCATCAGCGTGAACGACGAGATGATCGACGCGGGGATGGCGAGCGAGGCGATGATCACGGCGCGGAGGTTCCGGATGAAGAACATGACGACGATCGCCGCGAAGAGGCTGCCGAGCAGCAGGTGCTCCT
The DNA here is from genome assembly GCA_963839865.1 of uncultured Acidobacteriota bacterium. Taxonomy (GTDB): domain Bacteria; phylum Acidobacteriota; class Vicinamibacteria; order Vicinamibacterales; family UBA2999; genus 12-FULL-67-14b. Next base: position 532,797 of record CAWIWS010000021.1, on the reverse strand, counting down.
CGAGCGACGCGACCGACGCGTAGATGAACTGCGAGTCGTCGCGGATCACCGTCACGGTGACCGACGCCGGCAGCGGCTTCTGGACCGCCTTCGAGCCGTGCCCGGACGCCCTCGATGACCGAGACCGTGTTCTCGCCCATGGCGCGGCGGATGTCGAGCATCACGGCCGGCGTGTCGCCGAGCCAGACGGCGGTGGTCGGCCGCTCGAAGCTGTCCTCCGCGCTGGCCGATGTCCGACACGCGGATCGGCGTGCCGTTCTTCGTCGCGACGACGATGTTGTTGAAGTCCTCGGTGGCGTCGATGCGGCCGAGCGTGCGCAGCAGCAGCTGGCCCTTGCCCTGCTCGACGGTGCCGCCGGGGATCTCGACGTTCTCCGCGACCACGGCGTCGCGCACCTGGGCGATCGACAGGCCGTACGAGTTCAGCTTCTCGATGTCGACGACGATGTGGATCTCGCGGGCCCGGCCGCCGCTCAGGCTCACCTGGCCGACGCCGTTGACGGTCTGGATGGCGCGCACGATCTGCTTGTCCGCCAGCTCGGTCAGCGTGCGCAGGGCTCATCCCGTTCGACGAGATGATGAGCGACATCACGGGGTCGGCGTCGGGGTCCACCTTCGTGATGACCGGCGGCAGCAGCGTCGGCGGCACGTTCCGGATCGCGCCGGCCACCTTCTCCCGGACGTCGTTCGCCGCGTCGTTGAGGTCGCGCTCGAGCACGAAGCGGACCGTGATGTTGCCGCGCCCCTCGTTGATGCGGGCCGAGATCTCGTCGATGCCCGAGACGCCGCTGATGGCCTCCTCCATCGGCTCGACGACCGACGACGAGATCTCGTCGGGGCTCGCGCCGGGCAGCGACAGGGACACGTTGACCGTCGCCGGGTCGGCCTTGGGGAAGAGGTCCACGCCGAGCCCGCGGAACGAGAAGACGCCCAGCACCACGAGCGACATGACGAGCATCGTGGCGAAGACCGGCCGCCGCACGCAGAGTTCGGACAGCATGGCTACTCGGTCCCCTTGGCGGCCACCGTGACCTGATGCCGTCCTCGAGCTTGTCCACGTCGGCGTTCGCCACCGGTCTCGCCGGGCTTGACGCCCTCGAGGACCTCGATCCGGTCGCCCACCCGCTCGCCGACCTTCAGCTCGCGCATCGCCAGGTGATCGCCGTCGACGACGAACGCCCGGTTGACGCCGTAGCGGTACTGCAGCGCGGCATACGGGCAGCGTCATGACCTGGTCGACCTTGCCGCTGACGATGCGCACGCGCGCGAACGTGCCGGGCTTGAGCAGCCGGTCGCCGTTGGGCACCAGCGCCTCGAACGGGAAACGCCCGCGTCGCCGTGTTGACCGCCGGGCTGATGCGCGACACCTTGCCGACGATGGCCTTGTCGGGGTACGCGTCCACGTGCAGCTCCACCGGCTGGCCGTCCGCTGATCCAGGGCGCCAGCTTCTCGGGGATTTCGGCGGTGACCTTCAGCGGATCCACGCGGACGACGCTCATCACCGGCGTCTGCACCTTGACGTATTCGCCGGTGTTCACGAGCCGCTTCTCGACGTAGCCGTCGAAGGGCGCGCGGATCGTCGTGTCGCGGAGCTGGCGCTCGGCGAGCTTCATCGCGGCTTCCGACGCGTCGATGTCGGCCCGCAGGTTCCGGGCGTTCTGCAGCGCGGACTCGTAGCCGGCCTGCTTCGATTGGAGCGTCGCCGACGCGTCCTCGACCGTCTGCTTCGAGACGAGTTGGCGCCGGTCGAGTTCCTCGGCGCGGTCGTACGACTGCTTCGCCTGGACCAGCTCCGCCTGGGCCTTCTGCACGTCCGGCGTCTTCTCGAGCGGAGGCAGGTGCGCCGTGTCGGTGGCGCCGAACCGGGCCAGCGTGCGTTGCGAGCGCCGCCCGCTGCTGGTCGAGGTTGTATTCGGGCTTTTCGCGATCGAGTTCGAGCAGCGGCTGGCCGGCCGTCACGCGGTCGCCAAGGTCGGCGGCCAGCCGGCTGACGCGGCCCTCGGCCTCGGACGACACGGTGACCTCGTCGACCGCCGCCAGCGTGCCGACCACTTCGATGGTGCGGCGGAGGGTCTCCTCGCGAACCTGCTCGACCTTGATCGCCTTGGCCTTCTCCGGGCCGCCGCGCGCCTGGACCGTGTCCGGCCTGGCGCAGCCCGACGCCGCCGTGAGGAGGGCGACGATCGCCGTCAGCTGAGGGACACCACGCCGAAGGCCGAAGAACATAGAACGAGTCTCCACGCAGACGCCCGGGAATGAATTGAAGTACGGAGTATATCGAGCCGCTGGCCAGGATTGGCGCGGTGATGCAGCGAAGATCGCAGCGCTGACGCTGCGTCACAGAAAAATCACAAACGCCCCGGCAGTCGCGGCGGCCGCGCGGCTATTTGTTGGCGTCGCGGATGCGGGTGGCGAACTGCCCGACGTACTCCTGCACGCCCTTCATCACCGCGTCGGCGTGGGCCGCTGACGCGGTGGCGGCGAGGCTGCCCTTGTGCATCAGGGAGACGTCCACGAGCACGGGCGTGTCGTGGTACTGCAGGCTGGCCGTCGTGTGCGAGTAGAGGTACGTGTCGTAGCGCGAAATGCACAGGCCGTTGGCCATGGTGGCCGTCATCACGTTGACGTAGACGTAGGTGTCCTCGTCCGTGTTGAGCACGACCTTGAGCCCGGCGTCCGACAGCTGCTTGACCACCGCCGATTCGATCGTGTCCTGACGCAGGCCGCAGGCCGTGGCCTGCTGACCGAGGCCTTCCACGACGACACCCAGCTTCACGAGGCCCTTGAGTTCGGCGTCCGGCCGTTGATTGAAGGTCTGGGAACCGGGAGCCGGGAGCCGGGAAGCGGGAACCGCGCCGGGAGTCTGGAGACGGGAGTCGGGTGTCGGGAGTCGGGAACCTGGAGTCGGTGTGGCGGCTTCCCGAACGGGCTCGGTACACGCGCTTGACCGTATCCCCCTTGCCTCGTTCGAGGAACTGCACCTCGACCACGAGCTGCGAGGGCGAGGCCATGGGCGTGAGGGTGTAGCGGAGTTCCCGGCCCTGCTCCACCTTGTAGCTGATCACCAGCCGGGCCCCTTCCCGCCTGGTGGTCACGTTTGCCGTCGCGTCCTCGAGTTGCAGCATCTCTTCCCGGCCGGTCGGATGCAGAGTGCGCGGACCCCGGGCGGTCGTGATCGTGACCTCGGCGCCCGTGTCGACGATGGTCAGCAGCGGGGACGGGTCGCGCACTTCCGCCGTCAACAACTCGCGTCGCGTGGCGTCTTCCCGGCTGACCCGGCTGACGGGGAACGCCGTCCGGCCGCCTCCGCTCGGCGCGCCGCCCGGTTTTCCGCCCGTGGAGTCGCCGCCCGTGGGGGCGGCGGACATCCACTCTGCGGTGAAGCCGATCTCCCGGGGGAATTGGCTCAACTCGCGGTTGAGGCTCCAACGCCCCGCGAGGGACGGTGCGTCCTGCGCCGACGCGGCGCCGGGATGAACGATGCCCGCGGCCATGGGCATCATGAGAAGGGCCGCCAACCACGACCGGGTCATGGCTGTACGGTACCACGCGATCAGCGTCGTGTCATCGTGTCGATTTGTTTCCCGCGCGCTGCCGGTCCGGCCCGCGGTGAAGGTGCCTCAACAGGTTCACCTTCTGCGGCGGGTGGTCGCCGAACATCTTCGAATACAGGGCCGGCATTTTCGCGACGTCGTCGCCGAAGAGCTGCTCGCGCCTCGGGCTCATGACGTTCTTCGCGATCGCGTACCGAACCACGCCGTCGGCGTCGATGATCACGGTCGCCCCGCCGTAGAACCACTTGCGCCCGCCGACCCTGCGCCGCTGCACGATCTCCCCGACCTGTTCGAAGCGCACCGTGTTGTCGGCGCCGATTCGGCGGAGCGCGCGGATCGACTCGACACTGGGACGCTCGATGCCCTTGCGCGCGTCGGCCGGCGCCAGTCCAAAGTGACGGAGATGCTCGGGCGTGGTGACGAACGTGCCAAGCGCCAACGCCCGCTTTGTCAGTTCGGCCGTCGGCGGAATCTCGCCCGGCTCGCGACCATGGGCCAGTTCCGAGAACGCGAGTCCCTTGATTGGCGGGAGGTCCACCTCCGGGCACCGCCACAGGAGGGCCCCCTCGCTGAGATCGGGCACGCCGTCGACCGTGATGCCGTACCGGCGGAATGCCTGGACGAGGGCCTCGCGGTAGCCCCAGGGGTCCTCGGGAACGACGTCGAAATCCGCCGTGATCAGCGCGCGCAGGAACTCACCGAAGGTCACGTCGACGGGCGGGCAATAGTCCACCGCCCGGATCAGGATGTTCAGGAACTGCCCTGCGATGCGGCAGGCCGCCGCGGCGAGCAGTTCCACCAGTTCCGCGGACGGCACCGCCGCCGGCCCGGCGAGGCGGCGGAGCGTGGCGGTCTTCTGCGTGAAGATCCAGCGGAACGCATCGAAGACGGCCGCCACGAGCACGGCGCCGAGGTCGTGCGCTTCCTTCTTGCGACTGTAGCGATATTCGCGCTTGACCGGCGCGTCGAGCGGCCCCGAATCGACGAGCGCGCTCCGCAACGCCGCGCGTCCGTCGCCGGTGGTCTGGCCCCACTGACGGGCGACGTCGGTCAGGAGCCGCGACGACAGGTCGCCGGGCGCCTGCGCGATGCCCTTGACGACCAGTTCGCGAAACTGGAAGCGCTGGAAGAGCGCCACGAGATCCGAGAAGGCCTCGTGGAAGGCGTCCACATCCGGGTTGGACGGCAGCAGGAAGCGGGCGCGCATGCCGTCGAGCAGGGCGTGGGTCATCTCGTGCACGACCACGTCGTGCGAGAGCGACGTGAAGACGATCCCGCCCGGCTGGTTGAGGCCTCCGGCCCGGCGGTTCGCAAACGTGTAGCCGAACAGGAGCGCGCCGCGATCGGGATCGTAGCAGGCGTTGTCCTCTTCCATGGCATGGGGATAGACGTGCAGCTTGAGCGCGCCGTCCGGCGCCGCGGGTTCGTCGGCCCGCTCGGCCGGAAACGCGAAGTCCGGCGTGCGGCTCAGGGCCTGCCGAAAGCGATCGTAGGTCGCCATCGTGACCGCGTACGCCATCTGCTGGGCAAACCGCGGGTCGGTCGTCGACGCCGGCAACCCAAGCGGCGCGGTGATGCCGAGCCTGTCCAGGTCGACCGGCTCGTACACTTCCCCCGTCGTCTCGTTCGAGTCGATGACTTTCACCACCGCGCCATCCGGACCCCAGTCCAGCGGCTCGAACGGCACGGCGGCCTCCGCGGTCGACACGTGCATCCTCGGCGTCCCCGGGTCCTGCGTGAACACCGTCAGCCGCCGCGTCGCCGGCAGGCTGCCGCGGTGACCGGCGCGAAGGCGATGCGACTGGTCGAACGGCCGGGCGTGACCGTCGCGTTCAACGGCGGCGCCGAGCGTGAAGGGGGCGCGAGGCTTCTCGGCGTGACTGGGCACGGCGCATTCCTCAGAGCGGCGCGAGGATCCCCGCGCCGAGCAATGGCTGGCCGGCCAGGCCGGCCGGCAGGCGCATCAACAGCGGATGCTGTCGCCCCTTGCGGCCAACGGCGCGCTGCACGGCTTGTATGAACTCCTCGTTCGGCTGTCCGCGCCGGACGGCATCGACGAGCAAGGGCGCCGCCGCCCCGGTGAAGTCTCCCTGCCCCGCCGATTCCCAGGCGAACTCGTTGTCCTGGCAGGCGGCAAAGTGAACGACGCCCGGCAGCGACTCTTCCGCCGCCCCGGACCGTGAAGCAGGAAGTCCGGCCCTGAACGTGCGGTGCGCCTCGACGAGCGCGGCGCTTGGCGGCAGGAAGCGCACGCGATCCGTCGCGGTGCTGCGCGCGCCCACCAGCGGCGCGAACCGGCTGTTGGTGCCCGAATGGCAGCAGTCCATGAAGAGCGAAATCGACACGCCCGGCTTCAGCGCCCGCAGCAGGCCCGCCAGGTCGTCATCGAGCAGCAGCCGCCCGAGATGGTAGTCGACGGGCACGAAGGCCTCGTCGAATCCGTCCACTTCGTCGCCGTCCTCGTCGGGCACCTGCGTGCCGTGTCCCGAGTACCGGAGCACGAGCGGCGCATCGGGGGCGCCGGCGGCGACCAGGCGCGCGACGGCTGTCACGATTGCCTCGCGGGTCGCCTGGCCGTCGAGCAGGTAGGTGACGTCGAAGCCGAGCTGGTTCAGTGCTGCGCCCCACGTGCGCGCGTCCTTGACGCAACCCGACAGCGGGCGCGCGACGTACTTGTCGACGCCGATGCAGAGCGCGCGTCCGCGTGACCGCCCGGCCAGGCCAAGGGCGGGCGGCGAAGGCTCGGGTCCCAGCCCCGCGGTCGTCCAGGCGACGAACGTGCGCGGTGGAGGCACGCTGTCGAGGGTGCGCGGCTCGAGGCTGCACGGGAAGTCCGCCTCGCCGAGTTGCGTGTCGTCGTCTACCTGGAGCACCCGCCGCAGCACGGCGCTCATGGTCTTGGGATTGTTGTCGAAGTCGCCGTGCCTCAGTGCCTGCGTGAGCGGGTTCGGGTCGCGGCCCGGCGCGTATGAGAGCTGCAGCTCCGCCCGGGCTGCGCCTCCGTGCAAGCCCGAAGAGCGCGGCCAGTTCGTCGTCTTTCCGGAGGAACTGCTCCAGGCCGACGATGGGCTTGCGGAACGCGGCCCCTTCGAACGCGCGCGACACGAGATAGAGGAGCGATTTCCGGTACACCCCGAAACAGTCGTCCTGCCGCTCGGCGTCCTCTTCCATCGTGAAGAACGCGAGCCGCCGAACGCCGCCGCCGTGAAGCGGGAGCAACTTCTCCTTGAACAGATCGACGCGCGAGGCCGGGGCGAGCAGCGCGAGGCTGTCCACGCCGACGCCGAGCGCGTGCAGGGCCGGCAGGAAATGCGCGTGGAAGATCGCGCCGGCGGAGTGGCCGACGGCGTGGACGGTGATGGGCTGATCCGCCACTACCGCCGCCAGGCCGCGCGCGAATTGCAACGCGCCACCCGCGTAACCGCCGCCCGCGTCGGTGCCCGACGCCCGGCGGGCGCTCTCCTTCATCCCGTTCCAGGCGATCGTGCCCGGAATCTTGGTCGCCGCTTCGATGAGCGGGTCGGTCGTGAAGTCCGCGACGTCGCGTGGCCCGACGATGTACTGGCGGAGGATCTCGAGGAGCCCGCTCTCCCAGACGAAGAACACCGGGAACACGCCATGCGCCTTCCACCAGGGGAGGACGGTCTTGGCGTAACAGAGCGCGCTCTTCTCGTCGACGAGCCCGCCGTGCGCGTACAGCACGAGGTGCGGCTGGTCGGCGGCGGCGGCATACGATCGCACGGCGTCCAGGATCGCGGCCAGGTCCTCGGGCGTCGTGCAGAACTCGCCCCCTTCGGACAGCACGCCCCGGCTCAGGTTCACCACGTGCGTCTTGAGCACGTTCCACTCGGGAGCGCCGCACTGGGTGTCGCGGTTCAGCATCGAGAAACCGCGCCCGCTGGCAAAAGCCTGGCGCTCGCGGGCGGTCGCGCCGGCCATGCGGTCGATCTCCCGGGCCGCCGCCGGGTTCTCGGGAATCTCCGCATCAGCCGGCTGGTCGTCGATCGTGGCGGGTCCGGCATGACGGCTGCGGTGCTCGGGGGCGAATGGTGACCGCGCCGCCTCGACGCGTCGCGCGGATGCCGCGGGGAGATCCGCCAGCGCCGCGGCCACGGCCGCCTGGAACGCCCCGTAATCAATCCCGCTGCCGGGACACGTCTTCGGGCTTCTGAGATCGCGGTGGAACTTGATCGCGTCGGCGCCGAGCCGGGCGTGGCGCAGCAGGCGAGCGACGATGTGGATCGCCGCGTCGCGTTGCGGGCCGTCGAAGGGGTCCTGCCCCTCGTCGAAGTCGCCGATCATCTCGATCATGAACGGTCCCTCGGCCGCCGTTCCGTTGAAGCCCGAGGAACTGGCGGGGGGCATGTTCCAGTTGCGTCCGGTCCAGGCGCAGCCTTCGGGGTCGATCGTCAGGTGCTGCGCGATGTCCGCCCAGTGGTTGGTCTCGACGTGGTAGCGGCGCATCGCCTCGATCGTCGCCGCTCCGCGGAAGTCCCGCCGGCGCGGGCGCCACGTGTGATGCAGGTGGACGGCCGTGATCGTGCGCGTGAGCTGGGTTGCCCCGATGAGATGCGCAAGCTCCGGCACGGTGAGTCGTCTCGATGGCGTGGACATGGGCGCCTCCCTCTGGCCTGTGGATTGCGCCCCACCTATACACCGTCCCCCGGGCAACCCGGCGCCCGTTTGCACGGAACCTGCGTGCGATACACTCGGCACCGGCTCTTCTTCAGCAAAGGACGGTTCCGAGTGGCCAACCCAGTGCTTGACGAACGCGATGCCGCCGACACGTCCACGCGGTTGCCGGCCAATGCCTACACCCGGCTCGCGCCCGGCGAGGTCTACCAGCCGATCGTGCCGGCGGACAGCGCGCCACCCGAGTCCACTTGGCGGTCGGTTGGCTGGGGCCTGCTGCTCTGCGTGGTCTTCACGGTGGCGTCGGTGTACTCCGGGCTGAAAGTCGGGCAGGTGATGGAGGCCGCCATCCCGATCTCGATCCTGGCCATCGGCCTCGCGCGCGCCTACCGGCGGCGTTCCACGCTGCTGGAGAACGTCATCCTCACCGGCATCGGCGGCACGTCGGGCGGCGTCGTGGCGGGCGCCATCTTCACCCTGCCGGCGCTCTACACGCTCGGCCTGAACCCCCACCCGGCACAGACGATCTTCATCTGCCTGGCCGGCGGCTGCCTGGGCGTCCTCTTCCTGATTCCCCTCCGGCGGTACTTCGTGCGCGAGATGCACGGCGAGTTTCCCTATCCGGAGGCGACGGCGATCACCGAGGTGCTCGTGACGGGCGAGCGGGGCGGGTCGCAGGCGAAGCTGCTGCTGCAGGCCACGGCGCTGGCCGGCGTCTACGACTTCTTCGTGACGACGTTCCAGGTGTGGCGCGAGTTCGTGAACCTGCAGTTCGTGCCCGTCGTGAAGTCCCTCGCCGATCAGGCGCGGATGGTGGTGGCGTTCGACGCGGTGGCCTTCATCCTCGGCCTCGGTTACGTGATGGGCCTGCGCTCGTCGATGGTGCTCGTCGCGGGCGGCGTGCTCTCGAACCTCGTGCTCGTGCCGGTCATCTGGATGGTCGGCCAGCACATGCCGGACCCGGTGTATCCCGCAACGGTGCCCATCGCGAGCATGACCGCCGCGCAGATCTTCCGCGGGTACGTGCGCTTCATCGGCGTCGGCGCGATCGCCACGTCGGGCATCTTCGGCATCATCAAGTCCCTCCGCATCGTCGCCGCGTCGTTCACGATTGCCGCGCGGGCCTTCCGCCACGGCGAGACGAGCGGCGAGCGCACCGACCGGGACCTGCCGGTGATGGCGCAACTGGTCGGCGTGGTCATCGCCACGCTGGCGGTGGCGATGTTCTTCGGCACGCTGCTTACGAGCTTTGTCGCCATCGGCATCGCGCTGGTGCTGACGCTGCTGTTCTCGTTCTTCTTCACGTCCGTCGCCGCGACGGCCATCGCCACCACGGCGCGCAACCCGGTGTCGGGCATGACGATGCTCACCGTGATCATCTCGTCGGTGGTGCTGCTGCGGTTCGGCGTGAGCGGCCAGTCCGGCATGTTCTTCGTCATGGCGATCGCCGGCATGGTGTGCACGGCGCTGTCGGTGTCGGGCCAGACCATCACCGATCTCAAGGCGGGGTACTGGCTGGGCTCCACGCCGTCGGTGCAGCAGCGCGTGAAGTTCCTCGGCGTCATCGCGTCGGCGGCCGCGGCCGGCCTGGCCATCGTGATGCTGGCGCAGGCGTTCCAGTTCGGGGAGGCCGCGCCGGGCGATCCGCGCGCGGTGCTCGCCGCCCCCCAGGCCTCCATCATGCAGGCGCTCGTGCAGGGCTTCATGAGCCGGCAGCCGGTGGCCTGGCTGCTCTTCAGCGCCGGCGCGATGATCGCGGTGGCCATGGAGATGCTGCGCGTGCCGGCCCTGGTGTTCGCGCTGGGCATGTACCTGCCGCTCGAGCTGAACCTGCCCGCGCTCGTCGGCGGCGCGCTGTCGTACTTCGTGGACGCGCGGTCGGCGCGGGCGGGGGAGGGCGGGCGCGGCGTGCGCGAGCGCGGCGTGATTGTCGCCTCGGGCTTCATGGCGGGCGGCGCGCTGGGTGGCGTGGCGGGCGCGGGCCTGCGCCTGTTCGGCTGGTACCGCGAGGATTTGATCAAGACGCCGTTCTTCGACATCGAGGCGATCTCGCAGATGGTGTCCATCATCGGCTTCGCGCTCTTCTGCGTGTATCTGTGGCGGAAGGCGACGAACGAGGGAGAGTGATTTAGGGGCGCGCGCGCCGCGCTGTACTCGGCAGCCAGCATCGAGTAGCCCCGTGCCCTGAAGTCGGCGGCGGCGCGATCGAGCGCGGCGGGCGAAAGAACGGCAACGCCGGATGCCTGGAGCCAGGCATCAGCCACCATGCATGCGGCGGCGGCCTCTCCAAGCGCCACCGCACGGTCGAGTTTTGCCAGCGCCTCGGCGACGCGCCCGCGTTCGAGTTCCAAGTTGCCCCACTCGGCAAAGAGCATACCCACAGTGGGCGCCAGCTCCGTCGCCACCGCAAGCCATCTCGCCGCCGCATCGACGTGCGGTCCGCGTGCGTCAGGCGCCAGTGTTCTCGCCCATCGGCGCTCGAGCGTCGCGAGATTGCGCGGATGGTGGTAGTCGAATGGGTTGGCCACTCGCGCGCTTACGAATAGTTCTCTCGCGCTCGTGAATACCGCTTCGCGCCCCGCGCTGGACGGCATCGCTTCGGCGCGTCGCATTAGCACGGATCCCGCCCGCGACCTAGCGTCGTCGTCGGCCGGGTCGTCGTCGGCGGCCGACTGGTAGAGCGTCGCCGCGCACGACAGGTCGCGCCGCTCCTCGCACTGTGCGGCGGCGCGTGCCATGGCGGATGCTTCTCCGACCGCCATCGCGGGCCACGCGACGGCCGCGGCGAAGACCGCGGCGGCAATCGGCCCAATGGCGGCACGAGGCGTCCGGAGGCCGCCGGTCCCGCGCCACACCAGGAACGATCCGCAGACGGCCGAGAGCGCCAGAAAGACGGCGATACCATCCGTTCCGGCGGGGGGAGCCGATCGCCAGGATACCCAGACAACTGCGGGCACGATGAATGTCGCCGCGCCGATTGCGCTCGGCCCCGGCCGGCAACCGACCACGACGGTTGCCAGTATCAGAGTGGAGATGCTGATGGCCGACACGGCTGCGCCGGCATGTGCCGCGGCGTTCGCGAGGCCGATCACTACCACTGCGGCGGCCCAGCCGCTGAGGATCGGGAGCCGGTTATCCATTGCGCGCTCGCGAGGGGACTCGGGAGGCGTGAAGCCGCCCGCTGAGATGCCGACGGCGACGGCACTGACAAGCGCGGCCGCCAACGTGTCGACGCTCAACTGGATTTCCAGCCAATGCGCCAGCCACGACGCGGTCGCCGCCAGCGACACGGCAACGGTTGGCCACCCGATGCTGGTGCCGGCGACGCAGGAGGCACGGAGCAGCCACCACGTGCCGAGCAGCGCGGATAGCAGTATTGCAGCGCGAAAGACGAGGCCGGCGATGCCGACGGTTGCGATGGTCTCGAGCAAGTCGTTGTGGACGCGATCGGGTACCGTCTCGAATCCCTCGAGGCGGCGGAGTTCGCGAGTTGATCGCTTGGAGAGGAGGGCAGTCACGGATTCCGGCCCGGTGCCGAACAGGAGGTTCTCTCGCTCGCGGATTCCGGACCACGCTGCGCGCCAGAGGAAGATGCGAACCACCGCGGTTTCCGTCGAAGGCCGAGCGCGCTCACCGGAGTCGGCGATTGACCGCAGTGACACCCACGCGGCCAGCGACGCGCCCGCGATCCCAGCGACGAGGGCCGCCACGAAGGCGACCCGCTTCCGTCGGGTTGGCGCCGTCGCGATCGCAAATAACGCCGCTGTCAGGACCATCGCGATAGCCAACGCCAGCAGGGGACCCCGGGCCCGAAGGATTACCAGGGCCATCGTCTGGCATGTCAGGAGGAGTCCCGCTGCCGCCACTTGGGCGGGCTGGCGGCGGGGCCGGCGCCGCCACGCCATTCCCAACCAGGCCAGTGTGAATGGCCACACAGCAATGAGATAGGCCGCGCAGAACACCGGGTTGCCAAAGGTGGAGCCGGACCTGACCAATGGGCTCTGTGGACTCAGGGGATCGACCCCCATCGCCTGGGCGACCGAATACACCGTGGGGCCGATGCTGCCGATGATGGCGGCGCCGATCAGGTATTCGAGGAGACGCGATCACGCGCCGCCAGAATTGTCGCGATCGTGACCGCCAGCAAGCTGAGTTGCGTCGCTGCGCCGAAGCGCCGCAGACTCGAGCCGAGCCAGGCCAGCGCCGGCGCGTCGCTCAACGTGGCGGTTGCCGCGATCACGACGGCCAAGGCGACAGCCGCCCAGATCGCGACGCGCGTCCAGGGACCGGGCCGCGGCGGCCGCATGGCGACGCTCGCGCCCAGCGCCGCGGCCGCCACGATCCAGGCAACAAGCGCCTTCGGCGGATCGAAGGGCGCGTTGGCGAACGAAACACCAGGGCTGGGCACGTGACCAGCCCAAACGCGATCGGGTCCGCGCTGGAAAAACGCGAGGGCGGTCCGTCTATCGCTACAGCCCGACTGTTGACAGCCCGGCGTGTTTTCACCATAGTGACGGCCTCAACCATAACACTCGTCGACCGCAAGTTCTTTCCCCCTCAGGAGGACGTGTGATTCGACCCGCCTTCCGCCGCCTCGTTGTCTCGGCCTTCGGTGTCTGCTGCTGTCTGCTGATGGCGGTGCCCGCCGACGCCTCGTCCTACATTGCCTTTCGGGGAAATGCCACGCGGACCGTCTGGGGATTCGATCCTGCATTGGGACGCTGGCTCGCGTTGCCCGACGCGCCGGCGCCGGTCGGGGACGGTGCCGGGCTCGTGCACGCTTGGAGCGAAAACGCGATCTACGCGGTTCGCGGCGGCTACACCGCCGATTTCTGGCGCTATAGCCCCTCCCTGAGGACATGGACGCGGCTGGCGGACCTTCCAGCGCTTGTCGGCCCCGGGGAGGCTTGGCGGCCAGCATGTGGGGGGCGCCATCGCTCTTCATGTTGCAGGGCGGTGGATCCAATGCGCTGTGGCGATACGACCTCGCGACGAGGACCTGGAGCCTGGCCGGAACGGTTCCCGAACCGGTCGGTTCCGGCGGTCGCCTGGCCATGGCGTCGTACGGGGCGCAGACATTCACGGTTACCCCCGGCGGCGGATCGCCGCACGTCTATTCATTTGACGCGACGCTCGGGGCATGGTCTGTGGTCGGAAGCGCTCCGGACTTCGTCGGCGCTGGTGGCGCCGTTGCGAACGTGTACAACGGCTGTGACTATGTCCTTAGCGGTGGCGGCACCTCGACGTTCTTCTCCGTTGCCGGCCCGGACTGTTACGCGCACCCGGTTGGCCGCCTCGCCGACACACCGCTGCCGATCCAATCCGGAGGCGCGCTGGCTGCCTCCATCTATCAAACCGAGTACCTGTTTGCGTTTGCCGGCGGATCCAACGCGTTCCTTCGCTACAGCGTTTCGCAGAATGCCTGGACGGCTATTGCGCCCGCGCCTCAATCGATTGGCCCCGGTGGGGCGTTGGCTGAATATCCCGGCACGTTGACCGGCACGCCTTTGACGCCGGTCGTTCCTCTGCCGCCGTTCGCCGCTCACCGGCCATCACGATCTTCTCCCCAGTGACGCAGTCGAGCCAGGTGATCCGGGACGGGCCTGCCGCCGTCCGCCGGATTCTGCATGTGGCTCGGTGCCTACAACCTCGGCTGCGCGTCCACCACCGCGTCCGGCAGCTTCGCGGCAATTTCGGTACGACAAATGCGCCGACGGACTATCCGCGCACGGTGTCGGTTGCGTTCAACGACGGGCCCACCTTCACGGCCGACCAGACCTCGAGCGTGTATCCACAGGATGTGCCGCTGTCTCCCTCCGGGAACTTGCACTTCGATGCCCCCGTCGTCAGTGCCTCGGCTGAAATCGCTGCACGCAGTTTCCGCCTGGTGCGAGTCCTCCACGCTCTACGCCGTACCGGCGGCGTCGTGTCCGGTATTGGTGGCTTCGGAACGTGGGAGGGCTCGTGGCGATACAACTTCAACTATCCGGCCTCGGCCGACACAGCCGACTCTTATCGCTGGACGGGATCGGGCGCCTGCACGGGATACATCTTTGGCGGTACGAATCCCGGTGGGGCCTATCCGCGCACGGTGCTGTTCACGGATCTCGCGGCGGGCGCCGCCGCCGCGCTGTCGCCAACGCCGATGGTGTTCCCTGCCGCGCGCGTCGGCCTCAGCGTCACCCAATCCGTGACAGTGAGGAACAGCGGTGGCGGGCTCCTCGTGGTTCGGGACGCTTCGGTGCTCGGCAACAACGCCGGCGACTTTCTCGTTGCTTCGAATGGCTGTGCCTTCAAGACGTTGGCCCCCGGCGCGACATGTGCCATCGCGGTGACGTTCAGGCCTGTCGCCGACGGCCCGCGTACGAGTTCGCTCCAGGTCGCGACCAACGCGCCGGTCGGCCTCTCCGTCATCCCGTTGTCCGGCTGGGCGCGTCGCAGGTTGGCCAGTTCGCCGGTCGGGTGACAGATGCGCAATCCGGTGCCGCGATTGTCGGGGCCACCATCAGCGTCTTCGACGCGGCCGGGGCCCAGGTGGGCAACGTCGCCAGCGATGCGACCGGACGATACGTCACGCCCCAGCTTCCGAATGGCAGCTACTACGCGAAGGGCAGTGCCTCGGGTTACCTCGCGGAGCTCTACAACGAGATCGCGTGTGCCGTGGGATGCGCGGTCACCAGCGGCTCGCCCATCTCCGTGCCGGTGAGCATCACGGTGGACGGCATCAATTTCACGCTCATGCCGAAGCCATGGCTCACGGGGTCGGTGACCGACCCGAACGGCGCCCCTGTGCCGGGAATCGACGTCCTGGTATTCGACACGGCCGGCGCGCCGGTTCAGGCCGCGACCACGGATGCGGCCGGCGCCTACAGCGTCTTCGGACTCAGCAGCGGCTATTACCTCGCGAAGACGTCGAACGCGTCGGGCTTCGCCGACGTGCTGTACGACGGGATTGCCTGCGCGTTGGGTTGCGACGTGACGGCGGGTACACGCATTTCGGTCAGCGTCGGCCTGACGACCCAGCAAACTTCTCAATGCCCCCCAATACCGCCATAGGAGCGGCGGTCGAGGGCATCGCCTCGCGACCCATCATCCGGCCTGACGCCGGTGAGTGTCTTGTTCACGAACGTCATCGCGTCCGGCAAGACGGAGTTACACATCATTCCGACGATTGCCTCCGCCGCCATCCAGCTACGCGTTCGGGGCGCCATCGTTGTTCTTCGACGTGACCACGACCGCTGTATTTGCGGGGGCCGTGACGACATGCTTCTATTACAGCGAAGTGACCTTCCCGCCGGGCATCCGCTGCGGGTGCTCCATCTCGAGGATGGCGTCTGGGTGGATCGCACCACCTCAATCGACGTGGAACATCATCTCGTTTGTGGCACGACGACGACCCTGTCACCCTTTGCGATTGCCGCGCTCCTCGACAGCACCCCACCGGTCGTCCATCCGGTCGTGTCGGGCGCACAGTCCGGCGCTGGTACACCGGCGCGGTGACGGTCACGTGGACCACCGATGATCCGGAATCCGGCATTCAGCAGCGCACCGGATGCGACAGCGTGACGCTCTCAGCCGACTCCGCGGAACGACGCTGACGTGCGGCGCTGTGAACGGCGTGGGCTCGCCACCTCGGCGTCGGTGACGATTCGCATCGACGCCACGCCGCCGACGGTGACCTGCGGCGCCACACCGTCGGTCTCTGGCCACCGAACGGCAAGCTGACGCCCGTCAGCGTTGCCGTTTCGGTTGTCGACGGCGGCTCGGGACCGGCCGGTTTCGTGCTGCAATCGGTGACCGGCAACGAACCGCTGGCGGCCGGGGACACGGCGGGCTTCGCGGTCGACACGGCCTCGACCACGGGGACGGTGCGCGCCACGCGAGCCGGCGGGGGCAACGGGCAGATCTACACGCTGACGTACCGCGGGCCGCAATCTTGCCGGCCACGTGTCGACCTGCGCGGTCACGGTGACGGTGCCGCACGACCAACGCTGAACCCCAGCACAGGCGGGTCGCGCCTCACTTGCCCCGAGGCGCGGCCGCCGTGCGACACTACATGGGCGGGTGCACCGGTCTACGACCGGCGCCCGCCACTATGATCCATCAGGAATCCACCCACTTACTTCCGTGCGCTGGCTGTCGCGTCTCCGGCAGCCCAGCGACATCCCAGGTGTTGTCCATCATCGGCTTCGCGCTCTTCTGCGTCTACCTCTGGCGGAAGGCGACGCGCGAGGAAGCAGCATCATGACGAGCCCGGTTCTCGAACGGTTCCTTCGGTACGTCGCCTACGACACGCAGTCGCGCGAGGACGCGGAGACCTACCCCAGCACGCCAGGCCAGCTCGTGCTGTTGCGCGACCTCGTCACGGAATTGCGCGCGCTCGGGCTGGCCGACGCGGCCATCGACGAGCACGGCTACGTGATGGCGACGATTCCCGCCACGACGTCGAAGCCGGACGTGCCGGTCATCGGCTTCATCGCCCACGTGGACACGTCGCCCGAGATGAGCGGCGCGGGCGTCAAGCCGATCATCCATCGCGCCTACGACGGCCGCGACCTCGTGCTGCCCGACGATCCCGAGGCCGTGCTGCGCGTGGCCGACTCGCCGTACCTCGGCGAGTGCATCGGCCAGGACATCGTCACCGCGTCGGGCACGACGCTGCTCGGGGCCGACAACAAGAGCGGCGTCGCGGAAATCGTGACGGCGGCCGCGTACCTGCTCGCGCACCCGGAGATTCCGCACGGCGCCATCCGGATCGCGTTCACGCCCGACGAGGAAGTGGGGCGCGGCACGAAGTATTTCGACGTGGCCCGCTTCGGCGCGCGCTGCGCCTACACGATGGACGGCGGCCCGCGCGGCGAAGTGGAGTTCGAGAGCTTCTCGGCCGACGCCATCACGATCACGTTCAAGGGCTTCAACACGCACCCGGGCTTCGCCAAGGGACGGATGGTGAACGCCATCAAGCTGGCGGCGCGGTTCATCGAGCGCCTGCCGCCGGATCGCCTGTCGCCGGAGACCACCGGCGGTCTCGAAGGCTTCGTGCATCCCTACGTCGTCCAGGCGGCCGTGGATCGCACGTCGGTGAAGCTGCTGGTGCGCGACTTCGTCACGGCCGGCTTGAAGGAGAAGGAAACCTGGCTGGAGTCGCTGGCCGCCGAGGTCGTGGCCGGAGCCCCGGGCGCGTCGTTCGAGTCGAAAGTGGAGGAGTCGTACCGCAACATGCGCGAGGTGCTCGATCATCACCCCGACGTCGTGGAGCGGGCGCGCGAGGCGATCGCCCGCGCCGGCGTTCAGGTGCGCGAACGCGCCATCCGTGGCGGCACCGACGGTTCGAAGCTGTCGTTCATGGGCTTGCCCACGCCGAACATCTTCGCGGGCGAGCAGAATTTCCACTCGCGGCTCGAGTGGGTGTCGGTGCAGGACATGGAGAAGGCGGTCGACGTGATCGTGCAGCTCGCGATGGTGTGGGAGGAGCAGGCCTAGCGCGCCGGGGGCGCCACGCGGCCCTTGGGCCGTGTCCACCCGTCCTCGGTCCACTCCACAGGGACCGACGAATGTCGCGTGTAGTCGGACATCGGCTCGCTGAAGAGGGCGCCCCAGCCGACCAGGCGCCCGTCGGCGAGCTTCGCAAACGCGCTGTAGGCCCCCGCGCCGTACCATTGCACGCCCGTCACGCCGCGCGGGCTCGCCATTGCCATCGAGTAGCCGCCGGCCTTGCCGTCTCCGCACATTCCCCAGGATGAATGGCCCCAGCATCGGAGCGTCCCATCCGTCAGCCGAACGAGGAAGAAGCCGGCTCCCGCGACGGCATCCGCGGCCGTCGCGAGACCCTTCACGGCCCTCGGGTCCGGGCTGAAGCCCTGACGCGTCCCATCCAGCAGGACTCCGGTGTCGTTGCGTCCCCATACGCGGACGGTGCCGTCCTTCAACACCGCCAGCGAGGTTCGAAGGCCCGCGGCCACCGACACGGCATCGCGGACGCCCTTCACCTCGACCGGCTCCCAGCGGTTCTCAATCGTGCCGTCGCCTACCGCGCCCGTTTGATTCGAGCCGCACGCGACGACGCGGCCGTCACGCAGGAGAATCAGCGTGTGGTACATGCCGGCCGATACCTGCTTCGCGTTCGAGACGCCCCTGACTTGCGCGGGGAACGGTTGATCGACGCTCATGCCCACCCAGGCTGGATTCAGCAGTCCAATCCCGAGCTGCCCTTCGCCGACGTTGCCCCAGGCCCACAGCGTGCCGTCCGACCGGACGGCAAACGCCTTGTCCAACCCCGCTTCGATGTCCACCACGCCGGTGAGTCCGTGGACGCGGACAGGTACGGCCGTGTCGCGCAAGGTCTGGCCCGGCCCCGTATGGTCGCCCAGCACGCCGGACCTGTTGAAGCCCCAGCTCCAGACCGTCCCGTCGCGCTTCAGCACCACGAAGAACCGGTTGCCCGCCGCGACCTTCCTGACTTCGTCGAGGCCAGGCACCTCGCGAGGGGTGTCGCTCTTCAGGTCCCTGACCGGGTCGTAGCCACCCCAGACGACGACGCGTCCGTTGTCCTGGACGGCGGCGCAGGTGTAGTCCACGCAGTCCATCTGCACGAAGGCCGCAAGGGCCACGGTCGTCAGCATGAGGGCTCTCCCAAGCGAATTCTGGCACAGGGCACCCGGAAGATCGGACGACAAGGCCGCGTGACCCCATGCCGCTGGTGAGGTAAGGTATGCGGCATGCTCCGAGTGGACCGGTGGATGGCGGCGGTTGCGGTGTTTGCCGTGGCCGTTGCGGCTGCCGGCTACGCGTATTACCGCAGCGAATCCGCACAGATTCACCGGCAGCGGTATGAGGCCATCGCGGCCATCGGCACCCTCAAGGCCGAGCAACTCCACCTGTGGCGACAGGTTCAACTCGACCACGCCGAGTCCCTGTCTCATGCGCCGACGCTGGCCGACGGTCTCGCGGCTCACCTCCAGACGGCCGATCCGGCCACCAACCGCGCGCGTGGCGTGCTGGCCTCGAGCGTGGCCACCTACGGATACGCCGCCGGCTACCTGCTGACCCCGACGGGGCAGGTGCGGCTGGCGGTCGGCCGGCCCGTCGACGCTCCCGACGCCGATGACCTGCCGATCGTGCGCGCCGCGCTTGCGGCCACCACCCCCGTCATGGGGTCGTTCTTCCGCGGCGCCGATGGGCGAGTCTACCTGGACACGGCGGCCGCCGTGCGCGACGCCGAAGGCGCCGCGATGGGCGTCGTCGTCTTGCGGACCGACGCGCAGAAGCCGCTGTTCTCCATGTTGCAGTCCTGGCCCGTTCCGAGCCCGAGCGCCGAAGTCGTGTTGGCGCGCCGGGACGGCGATGACGTGGTCTTTCTCAACGACCTGCGCAACCGCCCCGGCAGCGCGTTGACGATTCGGAAGCCCATCACCCTGACGACATTGCCCGCCGTGAACGCGGTGCTCGGCACCCAGGGGCCGTTCGAAGGCGTGGACTATCGGGGCGTGGCCGTGCTCGCCGACCTTCAGCCGGTCGCCCAACTCCGACTGGTTCCTCGTCGCCAAGGTCGATGCCGACGAAGTGTGGGCCGAGGCCCGCTACCGGGCCGGCGTCGCCGCGGCCCTGGTCACGCTGGTGATCCTGATGAGCGCGGCCGGCGCGGCCTCGTTCCTCCGCCGGCGACAGGCCGAACAGTTCCGTGGCCTGTACGAATCCATGCGCGACAACGACCAGTTGCTGCGCGAGGCCGAGGTGGTGGGGCAACTGGGCGGTTTCGTCTACGACATCCCGGCCGACTCCTGGAAGAGCACCGAGAACCTCGACCGCGTGCTCGGCATCGGCCCCGAGCATCCGCGGACCGCGGCCGGATGGCTGCAGGTGGTGCATCCCGTCCGACCGTGCGACATGGCGGCCTATCTCAAGGGCATTCTGGCGGCTCGGGGAAGCACTTCGATCGCCAGTACCGCATCATCCGCGTCGTCCGATCAGGCCGAGCGGTGGGCGCATGGCCGCGCGCGCATCGACTACGCCGCTGATGGCACGCCCCTGCGCATGGTCGGCAGCATCCAGGACATCACGGCCGACCGGGCGGCCGAGCACGTGCGGCTGGAGGAGGACCAGCGCTTTCAGCGCCAGCGCAACGCCCTGATCCAGCTGGCGACGAGCGCGCCGCCGCAGGACGACGCCGTCGTTGAGCCGCGCCCTTCAGCAGCTCGCCGAGGTCTCGGCACGCACCCTGGACGTGGACCGCGTCAGCATCTGGCGCTACACCGAGGCCAAGACCGGCATCAGTTGCCTCGAGCTGTACGAACGGGAGGCCAACCGCCATTCGTCCGGAGGCGAACTGCTCGCCGCCGACAACCCGCCGTACTTCCAGGCCCTCACCGAGGCGGACGTGCTGGCCGCCGACGATGCCCATCGCGACCCGCGCACGAGCCTGTTCTCGCCCGGCTACCTGACGCCGCTCGGCATCACGTCGATGATGGACGCCGTCATCCGGCTGAGGGGCCGCGTGGTGGGCGTGATCTGTTGCGAGCACACGGGCCGGGCGCGGCGGTGGACGCACGACGAGCAGACGTTTGCCGTCGCCGTCGCCAACCTGGTGGCCATGTCGCTGACCGGATTGGACGGCCCGGCCCCCACGGGGCCGCGTGGTATCCTGCCGCCCTCCTGAGAGACCCATGAGACACCTGCTCGCGATCGCTGTTCACCGCGGTGACGCTTGGCGCCGCTCCCGCCGGCGACACGTTCATCGGCACCATCTCCGACAGCATGTGCGCGGAGAGCCACGCGTCGATGCGCATGGGACCGACCGACGCCGCGTGCACGGACGCCTGCATCGAGGAACACGGCGCCACCTACGTGCTCGTGGTGGCCGACCACGTCTACCAGTTGAGCGATCAGCGCGCGCCGAAGGCGTTTGCCGGCAAGAAGGTGAAGGTCGTCGGAACGCTCGACCCCAAGACCAGCACCATCACGGTGACGTCGATCACCGCCGCGTGACTCGTCGCCTCGCCGGCCTGCCTCGATGGGCAGTCGTGGCGATCGCCGGCATCCTGCTGCTCCTGTGGCCGGCGCTCTACAACGGCTACCCGTTCGTCTATTCCGATACCGGCGGCTACCTCGCGGCTGGCTTCGGCCTCGAATCCCTGCCTGACCGGTCCATGGTCTACGGCCTCTTCATTCGGTTCGCGTCTCTTGGCGTCTCGCTCTGGGGCGTCGCCGTCGTGCAGGCCGCGCTGCTCGCGTATCTGATCACGAGGACGGCGCAGGCCTTCGTCGCGGGGATCGGGCCCCGTGGCGTGCTCGGCATCATCGCGATCGTCGCGCTGCTCACGCCGGCGTCGTGGTACGCGAGCCTGATCATGATGGACGTCTTCGCGCCGATCCTGCTGCTGTCGGCCGGCTTGTTCGTGTACGGCCGCCATCGCGCGTGGGAGAAGGGCCTGCTGGCCGTCATCGCGGCACTGAGCGTGACCACGCATACCGCGCATCCCCTGATCGCCGTGGCGACGCTGGCGCTTTCCGGCGCGTGGCTGTTCTGGCAACGGTCCCGGTGTTCAGAATTTCGGGACTGGTGCACGCGCCTGCTCGTGATCGCCGGCGTCGTCGTCTGCTCGACGCTGGCCATGATGTCGGCGAACCTCGCCGCCTTCGGCCAATTCACGCTGAACCCCTCGTCCCATCTCTTTCTGATGGCGCGTCTGTCGGAGACGCCGCTACTCAAGGACTATCTCGAGCGCACACTGCGCGCGCGAGCCGTGGGCGCTCTGCCAGGCGCTGCCCGAACTCCCGTACGACAGCGCCCAGGAATTCCTGTGGCCTCCAGCCGCGGCCGCCGCGGGCGGAATCGACTGGCGCCAGGTGAAGCCCGAATACGACCGGATCATCCGCGGCATCCTGACCTCGCCGTCGGGATTCGCCTCCTTCGCCGCCGATTGCCTGGAGAGAGGCGTGCGGCTGCTCGCGACCCTGCGACCTCGTCGCGTTCGATCCCGAAGGTCCCGGCTCGGCGGCCACGATCCGCGTTCAGCAATTCTTTCCGCGGGAGGCGCAGGCCTACCTGGCGGCCCGGCAGTTCAACGGCGGCCTTGGCATTCGCGCAGGCCTTCGAGTGGATCCAGCTGGTCTGTGCATCGTGGTTGCGTTGGGCGGCTCGCGCGAGGCATCGCCCGCGGGCCTTGGCGCAGCGCATCCTCCACTTCGTCGTGTTCGTGTGTGGAGGGGTGATCGTGAACGCCCTGGTCATGGGCGGCCTGTCGGAAGTGAACGGCCGCTACCAGGCCAGGGTCGCCTGGCTCGTCGTGCTGCTGGCCCTGGTCGTCTACCGTAGACCGCGGGAGACGGGCCGGTGACCGGCCCGTCCCCGCGAGACGCTACTTGATCGGGCCGCCGCTGATCCGCGGCGTGTTCGCCAGCAACTGGTTCAACTTGCCCACCTGGTCGGTGATGATCTTGTTGAGCGAGCCGACGACCGCGTCGGTTTCCCCTGATCAGCTCCTTCATGCGCAGCGCCTGGCCGTCGGTCGGACGGTTCGGCGGGCGCGTGACCATCCCGTAGACCGACTGCACCTCTTCGCGCAGGCGCGGGTACTGGCGGTAGCCGAGGCCGGCGACCGGCCGCAGCATTTGCTCGTCGCGCAGCTTCTTCAGCATCTCGACGGTGACCGTGGCCAGCTCGTACACGCCCTTGGCGTTGGCCGACGCCGCGTCCGGTCCGCCGGGCTTGACGCGCTCGGTCAACTGCGTGAGCTGCGTGATGATGTCGTTGGTGCGATCGATTGTCGTCCCCACGCGGTTGGTGAGGTCGCGGAGCGCCAGGCCGGCGTCGAGCTGGGCCGTCAGATCGGTCATCGGCACCTCGGTCCGCGGATCCATCGAGACCTTCACGGTGCGCGTGAGCGCCTTGCCACCCGCATTGAGCGTCACGGTGTAGTCGCCGGGCAGCACGTACGGGCCGCCGGCGCCGCCGAACCGCGGCCCTTCGTCTTCTTCATCGAGCGCCCGGCGTCCGCCGCCGCCCTGTTGCTGCGGGCCGTCGTAGCGCAGGTCCCAGGTCGTGCGGTTCACGCCGATCGCCTTCGGGACGTTGCGCAGCGTGCGGATGGCCTTGCCGGCCTCGTCCGTCACCGTGATCACGACGTCGGCCTTCTGCTCGCCCTTCAGGTAGTAGTCGAAGACCGCGCCCTGCGGCGGATTGGGGGCCTTGTAGACCTTCTGCCCGAGGTTGGCGTCCTTGTTCCACACCGTCCACCGCGTGGCCGGCGCGATGTCGAAGAGGAACGCGTCGCGTCTTCATCGCCTCGGTGATCTGCTGCACCGCGGCGACGCGGTCCATGATGTAGACGCCGCGTCCGTGGGTGGCGGCAATCAGGTCGTTGTCGCGCGGGTGCACGCGGATGTCGCGCACCGGCGCGGGCGGCATGTTGTTGCGGAGCGACGTCCAGCGCGCGCCGGCGTCGAACGACACCCAGATGCCAAGCTCGGTGCCCGCGTAGAGAATGTTCCGGTTCTTCGGGTCCTCGCGGATCACGTGCGACCACCCGGCCTGCTTCGCCGTGCCCACCGTGAACTTCGTCCAGGTCTGTCCGTAGTCGGCGGTCTTGTAGAAGTACGGCGCGTAATCGTTCTCGCGGTGATGGTCCGCGGCCACGTAGGCCGTGCCCGCGTCGGCGTGCGAGGCTTCCATGCTCGGAATCCACGCGTTGGGCGCGAGGCCGGGAATGTTCTTCACGACGTTGTTCCAGGTCTTGCCGCCGTCCTTCGTCACCTGCACGTTGCCGTCATCGGTGCCCACCCAGATCACGTTCGGGTTCACGGGCGACGGGCGCGATCGCGATGATCGTGGTGTGGAACTCGGCCGCGGTGTTGTCCACGACGATCGGCTCGCCGGAGGACTTCTGCTTGTTCTTGTCGTTGGTCGTGAGGTCGGGGCTGATGACCTCCCACGACTGGCCGGCGTTGGTCGTCTTGAACAGGACGTTGCCGCCGAAGTAGACCGTCTTCGGGTCCTGGGGCGAAAGCTCGATCGGCGAGTCCCAGTTGAAGCGGTACTTGTGATTCTCCATCGCGTCGCCCACCGAGCCGACGCGGTTCGGGTACGGCGTGATGGTGCGCTGGGCGCCGGTGCGCGTGTCGATGACGCTGATGACGCCGCCCTGCAGGTCCGTGTAGACGCGCCACGGGTTGGCGAGGTCGGGCACGGCGAAGAAGCCGTCGCCGCCGCCCACCGTGTACCAGTCGTTCTTGCGGATGCCCTCGCCGAGCAGCGAGTTGCTCGGCCCGCACCACGTGCCGTTGTCCTGCAGGCCGCCGCAGATGTTGTACGGCTGCTGCATGTCGTAGTGGATATGGTAGAACTGCGTGAACGCCACGTTGTTCAGCACCTCGAAGTTCGCGCCGCGATCGTTCGAGATCTGGAACCCGCCGTCGCTCCCGCTCAGCAGTCGTTTCGGATTCAGCGGATCGATCCATAGCGCCTGGTGATCGCCGTGCACGTCGCGGCCGATGGTCCGGAAGGTGCGACCCGCGTCCTCGGTCAGGTACAGCGAGCCCGAGAGCGCGTACACGCGGTTCGGATCCTGCGGATCGACCCGGATGTCGGCGTAGTAGAACGGCCGGAAGTTGATGTTGGCGTCCTTGCTCACCACCCGCCACGTGGCGCCCGAGTCGTCCGTGCGCCAAAGCTCCCCCTGGTAGTCGAGCGTCTCGCTCACCATGTAGACGATGTTCGGGTTGTTGCGGGAGATGGACACGCCGATGCGATCGAGCATCTGCGGGATGCCGTTGGTCATCTTCTTCCAGGTCGCGCCGCCGTCCATCGACTTGTAGAGCGCCGTCTCGCCGCCGCCGCTGCGCAGGTGCCACGCCTGGCGCAGGTAGGTGTACATGCCGGCGTAGATCTCGTTCGAGTTCTCGGGGTTGATGTCGATGTCGGAGCAGCCGGTGGACGTGTCCTTGTAGAGCACCTTCTGCCAGTTCTTCCCGCCGTCCGTTGTCTTGAACACGCCGCGCTGCTCGTTCGCGCCCCACTCCCGGCCCATCGCGCACGCGTACGCGATGTCGGGGTTGCGGCTGTCGATGCGGATGCGCGCGATGCGGTCGCTGTCCTCCAGCCCCAGGTGGGTCCAGGTCTCGCCGCCGTCGTTCGAGCGGTAGACGCCGTCCCCGAACGACGCGTTGTTGCGCGGGTTGCCCTCGCCGGTGCCCACATAAACGACGTTCGGGTTCGAGGGCGCGATCTCGATCGCGCCGATCGACAGCACGGCCTGATTCTCGAACACGCCCTTCCACGTGATGCCGCCGTTGGTGGACTTGAAGACGCCGCCGTTGGCGCCCGACGACGTACATCGTGTTGGGGTCGCCAGGCACGCCGACGAACACCGACACGCGGCCGGCCTGGTTGGTGGGGCCGAGCTCGCGCCAGCGCATCCGCGCGAGCGCGTCCATTTCCGCGGAAGGGCGCGGGGGTTCCTGCGCCGACAGGGAACCGAACGCGCAGAGGGCGGCCAGGGTCAGTGCCGCCAGCAGCCGGCGGTGACGGGTGATCACGTGTTGCATGTGTGCCTCCAAGGGTCAGGGACAACCCATTGCGAAAGCCGAGCCACTTCCGGGGCGCGACCGGCCCGGCCTTCGCTATACGGTTGGGAAAAAACGTCTTACGGTGTTTCCCGCAAGACCATCGCGGCCGGGGCGGTTTGCGATCGCCGACGGACCGCCGGAATCCCGGAGGTTGCCGGCCTGCCCCTGACGCGGGCTACTTGAGCCACGGTCGAACGGGGGTAAACTCGTCCTTGGCGTGAGTCACGCGTTGTCGGCGGCGGCTCATGACGTGCGCTTGCTTATGGATTCCGAGACCGCGTTCGTCGTCGTCAGGGCCGAGCACGTGACGGCCGCCCGGGAGTGCATGCAAACCGCCTGGGCCGTGACCGTCTTCGCGGACGCCGATTCGCTCCAGGTGCTGGAGACGCTGACCGGTCACGCGCCGAGGATCCTGGCCATCCACCAGACGTTCGCCGCCACGTCGCGCGGGGCCACGCTCGTGGCCATGCTCAAGGGGGAACCGCTGCTGATTGGCACCGAGGTCCGTGTCCTCATCGAGGACGAGGACGGGACACCCTTGTTCCTGTCTCAGGAGACCTTGTCGCCGGAGGACGCGCTCGTCGCGACGTCACGTCCGCTCGACCGCGCCGGTACGCGGCAGGCCACGCGATATCCGATGTTCCGTCGCGAGATTGCCGTGAACGGGGAACACGGACAACTCGTGGATCTCTCGGTGACGGGGGCGCAAGTGCAGGTGCCCGTACGCCTGCGCCCTTCCCAGCTCGTGCGGCTCATCCTGCCGGACGGATCGGCCGACACGCGGTGCCAGGGGATCGTGGCCTGGTCGATCGCGGTGCCCAGCGGCGGGATGGTGCAGGACCGCGCGGGCCTGGAATTCATCAACCCCGACGTGGACCGGCTGACCGCGTTCTGCATTCGATTCGGCGGCACCGCCGAGCCGACCCCCCGCAGCTGACGCCGCCTACTTCGCGGCCGGCGCCGCGGCCGCGAGGCCCTGGGTCTTGCCCTGCGACTCGACGAGGCGCTTCGCGAGCTGGTTGACGACCACTGCATCGTTGCGGAGCGCGCTGACGTAGGCCGCGCGCAGCAGTTGCTCCCGGCGGGTGTGCAGCGTCGTCTTGATGGCGTCTTTCACCTCGGGCATGCTCGGATCCTTCTGGCCGGCGGTGTCGTGCGCCACGACCAGCACGAGCGTGTGCGCGCCGCCCTGGCTGACGACCTTCACCGTGCCGGGCGCCGTGTTGAGCACCGCGTCCCTCAGCGCCGGAGGCGCCTGCTTGAGCGCCGACATCGGCACGAAACCGAGGTCACCGCCGCGCGGGGCCGACTGCGGGTCTTCCGAGAAGTCCGCGGCGAGTTCGCTGAAGGCCGCGCCGCCCTTGAGGCGCTCCATGATCATCTGCGCCTTGGCGGTCGCTTCCTGCGGCGTCGACGCGTCGTCGCCCGCCCGGTTGTTCAGGCCGGCATCGCGCACGGGGGTGATCGCGATCTGCGCGAGGTGATACCCCTCCTCGGGCCGGTTGAACTGCGCCTTGTTGGCGGTGAAGAAGTCGGTGATGTCCTGATCGGTGACGTTGACCTTTGAAGTGACTTCCTTCTCGAACACCTTCTGCGTGAGCAGATCCCGGCGCAGCCCCTCGCGCATGTCGGCCGCTGTCAGGTTCCGCTGCGCGAGCTCCTGCTTGAAGGTCTCGTCGGGGACGTTCTTCTTCGCGTCGTTGTAGGCCGTGTCGAGCTCGGTGTCGGGCAGTTCGATCTTCAACTCGCGCGCCTTGGCGAGCAGCAGGTCCTGCACGATGAGGTCGTTGAGGAGATTGAGCTTGGCCGTGAGCGCTTCCTCGTCCGACGGCACCGGCGTGGGCGGCGCGGCGCGCCGGAAGGCCTTCTCGACCTCGTCGCGGGAAATCTCGTGGCCGTTGACCACGGCCCACGCATTGGCCGAGATCGGCGGCGCCGCCGGCTTCGATTGGCACGCGCCGGCGAGGCCCGCCAGCGCGAAGGTGAAGAGCAGGGCCGTCAGACGATGGCTAGGGGAGGGCGGCGCGAGTCGGTTCATCCGATCCATTGTATCCGGGGTTCCTCGGCGCGGGCATTCGTGCGCGAGAATGGGACGTGGACCTCATACCGGCCGCCCGTGCCCGCCTCATCAAGGGGATGCTCCCGGGGCTTTGCGCGCTGGTCGTGACCGCCGCGTCGCCCGGCGCGGCGGCGGCACAGCAGGTCGAGATCACGCCCTTCGGTGGCTATCGGGCCGGGGGCAGCATCGCGGAGATTGGCGGCACTCCGGTCGTGGACGATCACGGCGGACCGAGCGCCGGCGTGATCGTCGACGTCGTATTCGGGCCGCAGAACGACGGCCTCAAAGTCGAAGGGGTATTCAGCCGGGAGGAGGCGCAGGTCCAGGTGCGCCGCAGCCTCTTCGATCCGCCGACCCTCGTCCTCGTCAACGTGGACCAAGTTCAGGTGGGCGGCATCCGGGATTTGTCGGATGGCCGCGTGCGACCGTTTCTGGCCGGCCTGTTCGGGCTGACACGTTACGCCGCGCCGGGGGACACCGAGGTCCTGTTCTCCGTCGGTGCCGGCACAGGCGTGAAATTCTCCGCCTCTCGCCACGTCGGCCTGCGCCTGGACGCGCGAGGCTACCTGACCATCGTCAGCCTGGCGGCGAGCGGCGTGTGCGGAGGTTACGGCTGCGCGATCCGGTTCAACGTGGCCCCGGCGTTTCAGGCGGACTTCACCGCCGGCCTCATGATCGGTTTCTGAACGGGCCGCACGGCGCCCCTTCCGGGGCGCCGTTTTTGATTGGCCCTGACGCTAGAGATTCTCGTAGGTGAATCCGCGTTCCTGCGCGTAGCCAACCGCCCACGTATGCGCGGGCACGAGGCGAACGCCCGGCAGCAGTCCGGCGATGAGATCCGCGCGGATGTCGGCGGGCTTGGCGCCGGTCTTCTCGGCCAGTTCCCCGGAGATCGCACCGAGGGCGAAGTTGCATTGCCAGAAGACGACGCCCCGGGCCTGGAGCGCGCGGACCGTGGCGCCGCCGGCGGGTCCGGTTGGCGCGCCGAGGAAGATGTTGCGCACCGAGGCCTTGCCGGTGGCCGGGTCCTTGATCCCCCAGACCTCGCCGAGCTTGTATTTTTCCCACAGCGCGTCGGTGGCGTTCAGGGGAAACGACTTGTGCGAGATGCCGACCACGACGTTGATGTCGTTGGGCGGCTCGAGGTGGTTGACCTCGCGATGGGCGGCGAAATAGGTGACCGGCTGCCGCAGCGGGGAGTCCTCGGCCAGATCGAAGGAGCCGAGGTCGAAGACCTGCTTGTGCTTGCCCTTGAACTGGTCGAACCAGCTAACGTCGATGCCGCTGCCCGCGGCCGGCTGGGCCGGCGCCTGCGAGCCCGCGGCGTGGGAAGTGGCGGCCAAGGCGGCCACGCCGCCGATGGTGGTGAGGAACGTGCGTCGGTCGTGTTCAGGCAACATGTGGGCTCCTTTGCTGAGCACGGGGATGATACGCCACAGACGAGCCGTGTGGCACAATTCCCGCGCGGATCCGCAGGGCACCCTTAAACGCAGATTAAACGCAGATCACCCAGGGGGCCCGGACGATGAAGCGAACTTACGTGGCGGCGGCGATCGTGGCCGCACTGACGGTCATGGCCATCCCCGGCCTCCAGGCTCGCGCGGGCGGACAGGCGGCCGGCGCGCTGGCCGACCGCGCGGCGGCGCTGATGAAGCGGACGCCGCTCATCGACGGCCATAACGATCTCCCCTGGGAGATGCGGGTGCGGGTCAATTACGACATCCCGAAGCTCGACATCGCGAAGCCGCAGCCGCAACTGGAGACCGACATTCCACGGCTACGAGCCGGGCACGTGGGCGGACAGTTCTGGTCGGTCTACGTTCCCGCGACGATGGCCGGGCAGACCGCGGTGACGGCGACGCTCGAACAGATCGCGTTCGTCCACGAGATGGTGCGGCACTACCCGGATGTCTTCGAGCTGGCGGGCACTGCCGCCGACATGGAGCGGATCTTCAAGGCCGGCCGCATCGGGTCGATGATGGGCGTCGAGGGCGGGCACTCGATCGACTCGTCGCTCGGCACCCTGCGCATGATGTACCGCCTCGGCGCGCGCTACATGACGCTTACGCACAACAGCAACACGCCGTGGGCCGATGCCGCCGCCGACAAGCCGCAGCACAACGGCCTGACGAAGTTCGGCGAGGAGGTCGTGCACGAGATGAACTGGCTGGGCATGCTCGTGGACATCTCGCACGTCTCGCCCGCCGCGATGGCCCGGGTGCTCGACGTCACGGCGGCCCCCGTGTTCTTCTCGCACTCGTCGGCGCGCGCGGTGTGCGACGTGCCCCGCAACGTGCCCGACGACATCCTGCGCCGGCTCCCCGCCAACGGCGGCGTGGTGATGGTGAACTTCTACGCCGGCTTCGTGCCGCCGGATTGCGCGGCGCGGAACAAGACGGCGGCCGAAGAGGCGGCGCGGATCCGCCTGCAGCTTCCCAACGACAAGGCCGCGCAGGACGCCGCGATCGCCAAGTGGGAAAATGCCAACCCGCCGAAGGCCACGCTGGCGCAGGTGGCCGACCACATCGACTACATCCGCAAGGTGGCGGGCATCGACCACATCGGGATCGGCAGCGACTTCGACGGCATCGATGGACTGGCGCCCGCCGGGCTGGAGGACGTGTCGAAGTACCCCGCGCTCGTCGCCGAGCTGCTGCGTCGCGGTTACTCCGATACCGATGTCGAGAAAATCATCGGCCTCAACGTGCTGCGCGTGATGCGCGCGGCCGAGCAGGTGGCGGCGAAGCTTCAGGCCACGCGCGGCCCGTCGAACGCCACGCTGGAGCAGCTGGACGGCAAGCAGCCGCGCTGACAGACCGATCAGCCACGAAGGTCACGAAGGACACGAAAGGGCGTCGCGAATGGCGTCGTGCAGCCGGCGCACGCCCTCGGTGAGCGCGGCGGGGCCGGGCTGCAGGATGTAGGTGGACTTCACCTCGTAGATCCGGTTGTCGCGGACGAACGGCACGTCCTGCCAGCCGGCCCGCGCGCGGACCTTGTCCTTCTTCACCGGCTTGCCGCACCAGGAGCCGATGAAGACCTCCGGCGCGCGGGCGATCACCTGCTCCGCGGTGACGATGCGGTCCCTGCCGAGCCCCGCGTGCCGCAGTTCCGGGAAGATCGGCTCGCCGCCGGCGATCTCCACGAGTTCCTCGGCCCACTGGATGCCGCTGATGAGCGGGTCGTCCCACTCCTCGAAGTACACGCGAGGCCGCCGGGGGAGCGCGGCGGCCGCTGGCGCGGATCTCGTCGAGTCCGCGTTCAAGCGAGGCCGCGAGGGCCTCGGCCTTGCCGGGGACGCCGACGATGCCGCCGAGGACGCGGATCATCTGCAGGATCTCCGCCACGCTGCGCTGGTTGAAGGTGAAGACCGGGTAGCCGCGCTTGACCAGGTCGGTGGTGATGTCCGCCTGGAGATCCGAGAAGGCCAGGATGAGATCGGGCTCGAGCGCCTCGATCTTCTCGTAACGCGCGTGGAGGAACGACGAGACCTTGGGCTTCTGCCGCGCCTCGGGCGGGCGCACGGTGTAGCCGGAGATGCCGACGACACGATCGCCCTCTCCGAGCAGGTAGAGGGTCTCGGTGGTTTCTTCGGTGAGGCAGACGATGCGTTTGGGGAACATACCAATCAACCACGAAAGATCACGAAGGGCACGACGCATACTGCTGGTCATCCCAAGATACGCATGACTTCGTGGTTCTTCGTGTCCTTCGTGGCTGAAATCCGCAAAGACGAAACCATCACGGTCTACGACGTCGCCGAGAGTCACGTTGATCCGATGGTGGAACATCGGTCCCGCGCAGGCGAAGGAGTGGAACTCGCCGTTCTCGCCGCACGGGTCCACCGTCGCCGGCAGGTCGGCCAGCAGCGACGCGTCGAACGCGCGTCCGGCGAAGGCGCGGTCCAGCGCGCGCGGATCCACGCACGTGAGCCGGGCCTCCAGGCCGCCGGCGATCATCTCGCGCGCGAGGTCGGCCGTTGCCTTCGTGTTCCAGATGGGGAAGAGCGGCTCGAGGCCGGAGCCGGCCAGCCGCTCCTCGCGGTAGCGGCGAACGTCTTCCAGGAAAAGGTCGCCAAAGGCGACGTGCGTGAAGCCCGCTTCGAGGTAGCCCGCCACCGCTGCGGACATGCGCCGCTCGTACTCCTCGTTCGAGCACGGCCAGGGGAGCGGCACGACGTGCAGCGGAAGTCCCGCCGCCTGTGCCTGCGCCTCGAGCAGCTCACGGCGCACGGCGTGCATGGCGACGCGATCGAACGCTTCGTTCGTCGTCGTGAGCAGTCCGCCGATCGCATCCGGGTGCTGCTGCTTCAGCACGTGCAGCATCCACGCGGAGTCCTTGCCCGACGACCAGCTAATCAGTATTTTCAAGCCCCAAGCCCCTAAGCCCCTAAGCCCCTAAGCCCCTACGGATGCAGCGCCTTGGCCATCCGCTCGATGCTGTCCGTCACGCGCGGGCCGGGCACCGTGAGGCCCTTGCCGGACGAGGATCACCACGCGGCCGTTCTTCACCGCCGGCACCGACGCCAGCGCGCCCCAGAGCGCCACTTCCTTCTGTGATGTCGGCGGGACCGAGCGTGTCGGCGTCGCGCATCTCGAGGATCACGTCTGGCGCGCGCGTGAGGATCAGTTCGGTGGTCGCCTGCACGGCTTCGCGCGTGATGTCCGCGAACACGTCTTCGCCGCCCGCCGCTTCGAGCATGTCGTGCAGGAAGCCGACGCCGCCGCTCGCATAGATGTTCCGGAGCGCGCCCTTCTCGCGGCCGAACACGAGCATCGTCCGGGGGCGCCGGCGACCCGCCACGCGCGCGCGCACGGCCGCCAGCCGCGACTCGATGGCCCGCGCCGCCGTTTCGCCCTCGGCCGCGTGCCCGGTCTGCCGGCCGAGCTCGCGCATAGTGACCGTCACCTGTGAAAGGCCGCCGTGGCGATAGTTGAAGAACGGGATCTGCGCGCGCTGCAGTTGCATCTGCAGGTCCGACTGGCTGCCGTAGACGACCACCAGGTCCGGCTTCAGCGACAGGATGCGCTCGGTGTCCGGATCGAGCAGCGCGCCCACGCGCGGCAGCGCCCGCACGGCGGGCGGCTCCTCGTCGAAGCTGCTCACCGCCACGACCTGCGGCCCCGCGCCGACCGCGAACAGCATCTCGGTGACGTTGGGCACGAGCGAGACGATCCGCTTGGGTTGCTGTGCCTGAAAGACCGCCACGAAGGTCACGAAGAACCCGAAGGACAGGAAGCACAACAACCCGAAATGCTTCGTGGCCTTCGTGTGCTTCGTGGCTGATTTGTTGTCGATCATGATTTCTTCACCAGCAACCAGAGGAAGAACGGCCCGCCGATCAGGGCCGTGATGATGCCCACCGGAATCTCCAGCGGCGCCATCAGGGTGCGGGCGCCGAGGTCGCACAGCACCAGGAAGGCCGCGCCGAAGAACGTCGCCGCCGGCAGCACGAGGCGATGGTCGGAGCCCACCATGAGGCGGACCAGGTGGGGCACGACGATCCCGATGAAGCCCACCGGGCCGCCGAGCGACACCGCGGCGCCGGTGGCGAGCGACGCGCTCAGGAACGCCCACCGCTGCGCCCGGATCACCTCCACGCCCCGCGCGGCCGCCACGTCATCCCCCATCGTCAGCAGGTTGAGCGTGCGCGGCAGGGTCGCGAACACCGCGAAGGCGATGACGATGAACGGCGTGGCCGCGATGATCGGGCCGTAGCTGCCGACGTCGAGGTCGCCCATCAGCCAGCGCACGGTTCGGAACGACTCGGTGAAGTCCGCGAGGTACTGCACGAACAGGATGATCGCGGAGAAGAACGAGTTGAGCGTGACGCCCGCGAGGAGGAGGACGTTCGTGGACAGCCCGCGCTTCTGCGACGTCGCCAGCCAGTAGACGATGCCGATGGCCGCCAGCGACCCGATGAAGCTGGCGATCGGCACCGACGAGACGCCCATCGCGCCCACGTCGAGGCCGAAGGCGATGGCGAGCATCGCGCCGAGCGCCGCGCCGGCGGACACGCCGAGGGTGAACGGCGTGGCGAGCGGGTTGCGCAACATCGCCTGCAGCACCACACCGGCGGCGGCGAGCGTCGCCCCGATCAGGCCGCCCGCCAGCACGCGCGGCAGCCGCGCCACGAAGAAGATCTGCGCGTCGACGTTGTCGGCCCATGGGATCGACGTGTCGAACACGCGCCGCAGGGAGATCGACGTGCTGCCCACCGTCGGCGCCCACAGCATCACCGCGAGCGCGAAGAGCGCAAAGCCCGAGACGACGGTGAAGATCCGGCGGCGGATGGAGGGGGTCCGGCTAAAGCCGGACGCCACGTTGCCGGACGCCACGTTGCCGGACGCCACGCTGCCGGACGCCACGTCCTTCATCGAGGCACCCGGCGGACGGGGACGACGGTCATGTGGCCGGTCGCCTCGTGCACGTGGACGTCGGCGTCCACGTCGTAGAGCAGGCGGATGTTCGCGGGCGTGAGGACCTCGTCCAGCGGGCCCGCCGCGAGCACGCGGCCGTGCCGCATAAGAATCAGGTCCTTGCAGATCGACGCGGCCAGGTTGAGGTCGTGCGTCGAGATGGCCATGGTGACGCCGCGCTCGGCATTGAGGCGCTGCAGGAGCGACGACACCTCGAGTTGGTACCCGAGGTCCAGCGAGGCCGTGGGCTCGTCGAGCAGCAGCACGTCCGCGGACTGGGCCAGGGCCGCCGCGATGACGACGCGCTGTTTCTCGCCGCCGCTCAGCGTATGGAAGGGACGCTCGGCGAGGTGGTCCGTGCCGGTGGCGATGAGGGCCTCGTGCGCGATGGCGATGTCCGCGGGGCCCTCGATCGTGAAGAGGCCCAGGTGCGGATGCCGCCCCATCAGGACGATCTCAATCGCGCTGTATTCGAACGCGAGCTCGGTTTCCTGCGGCACCACCGCGATGCGGCGGGCGATGTCGCGTCGCGACAGGCGGTCGAGCGGCTGAGCGTCGAGGACCACGCGCCCGCTCCAGGGACGGCGCGTGCCGCTCAACAACCGCAGCAGCGTCGTCTTGCCGGAGCCGTTGGGGCCGAGGATGCCGACGAGGCCGCCGCGCGCGATGCGCACGGAGACCCCGTCGACCACCAGCGGGTCCTGCGGGCCGTAGCGGAAGGAGACGTTATCGGCCCACAGCAAAACGCGCTCCCACGTAGGCCGTGCGGCCCATCGCCGGATATCCGAGCACCTCTTCATACTGACGGTCGAACAGGTTCAACACGCGGCCGAACACTTCCACCGCGTGCACGGGCCGCCACGATCCGCCGAGGTTGGCCACTGCGTATCCGGGGTTCGTGTAGAGGCCGCCGGAGGGTCCGTAGGTCGGCTCCGCGTCGAGCGTCTCGCCGCGCAGTTGCAGCTGGACGTACGCGCTCGTCTGCTTGCGCGACCAGCCGGCATCGAGCGATCCCTGGTGCCGTGGCCGGCGCAGGAGCGGGTCGCCGACCGAGTAGGGCGACGGCGCCGTCGCCGCGCCGGTGACCGCGAGGATCTCGGTATCGAGAAAAGTGTAGGCCCCGCGCAGCGTGACGCCGCCTCGCGCGCTCCAGGCCGCGGAGAGCTCCGCGCCGCGCGCGCGCGCGTTCGAGATGTTGTCGGTCTGGTAGCGGCTGACGCCCGCGAAGGCGCGCCCCACCGCGATGATCAGGTCGCTGTAGTTGTTGACGAACACGGTCGCATCGAGCTGCACCGCGCCGCCGGCGAGCGCCTGGGTCACGCCGCCTTCGTAGCTCTCACTGCGTTCCGGCTTGAGGCCGGGGTTGTCGGTGAACGCGATCTCGAAGGCGTCCGGCGGACGGATCCCGGTGCCCACTGCGCCACGGAGGCGCGTCCACGCGCGCGCGCCGGACGCCGGCGAGGTGGAGCTCACGAGCCAGGCCGCCGCGACCTTGGGATTGATCGACGTCACCGTGTCGGCGGGGAAGTCCGGGCGTGGCGCGTACGGGTTGGGATCGCCGGGCAAGGCATCGCGATTGATGCGCTCGCCGCGGAGCCCCGCGGTGACGGTGAGCCGGTCACCGGGGTTCCACCGGGCCTCGCCGAAGAGGCCGAGCACGCCGCGTTCGACGGGGACCTCGCCGCGCGAGCCGGCCACGATGTAGGTGCTGCCGCCACGCTCGCCGAGCCACTCGAGGCCGGCGGAGAAGCCGAGCGCCGCGCCGGCCGCCACGTCGGTCTGGACGCGCGCGTGCGCGCGACGCGACTCCCCGGTCGAGGCGCCGTACGGGCTCGTGAACGTCAGGTCGTAATCCGCGACGTCGAATTCCACGCGCTGGCGCACGCGGCTCGACGCGCCGAACCAGGGCTGCGCGTACCGGACGGCTGCCGCCGACACGACGCGTGGTGCCGCGCGAGATCGTGTCGACGCCGAAGTAGCGGCCGGCCGGGTCGGAGCCGTACGGGCCCGGCGAACCGCGGTCCGTGTCCACGTAGAGCAGGTTGCCCTGCAGGTCCGCGCCGGAGCCGGCGTGCCGCCAGCCGAGGCCGCCCGACACCTGCCGCTCCTGCGCGTCATCGTTGCTCACCGTTTCGCCGTTGGCCGCCGTCCCCGTGAAGCCGGCGTCGTCGTAGTAGTCGGCGCCGCCCTGCCAGCGGATGTTATTGACCTCGCCGGAGGTGCTGGCCGAGGCGCGCCGCATGTCGCGGCTGCCGCCCTCGACCTGCGCCTGCGCCGTCGGGCGCCCGGCATTGCGCGTGATCACCTGGACGACACCGCCGATGGCGTCGGAACCGTAGAGCGCGCTCTGCGGACCGCGCACGACCTCGATGCGTTCGACGTTCTGCAGCGGCACCTGCGACAGGTCGAGGCCGCCGCCGAACGCGTTGGCGCGCACGCCGTCGATCAGGACGAGCGTGTAGTCGGATTCGCCGCCGCGCGTGAAGAGCGAGGTCAGCGTGCCCGGCCCGCCGCTCTGGATCACGTTCAGCCCCGCCACCGACCGCAGCGCCGCGCCGAGGGTGAACACCTGCCGCGTCTCGAGTTCCTGGCCTGAGATCACGGTCACGCTGTCGGGCGTGCGCGACAGGGGCTGATCGATCTGCGAGGCCGACACGATGAGCGTCTCGCTCAATGCGCGGACGCGGAGCGCGATGGTCATCGTGGAACTCGCCTCTTCGGTCACCGTGACGTCCACCGGATCCGCGGCGAGGGCGGGCGCGCTGGCCAGGACCTGGTAACGGCCCGCTGCCAGGCCGGCGAGGACGAAGCGCCCCGCCGCGTCGGTCTCGGTCCGCAGCGTCGCGCCCAACGCGCTGGAGACCACGATGGAGGCGTGGGCCACGGGCCGGCCGTCGGGATCGGTGACGCGGCCTTCGATCTGGCTGGGCGCCGCCACGGTGTACGCCGCGCTGAATACGAACAGAGTGAGTGTGAGAACGAAAGTGCGTGTCCGTGCGAACGGACGGAGTCCAGCAGTCATGGTCGCCTCTCAGGCGTCTTCGCGCCTGGCCCGCTGTCGCCTGATGGCTCGAGCGGACAAGAGTGACAAGCCCCGTGGACAGCCAGGTCTCCTGACTTGCGGATCGTCACGCGCGCCCTGCGTCTTCCCATCGCCCCAGCGACAGTGACGGTCCGCCAACGCCGGTCCAGCTACTTTCCTGGCGGCGGCGGACAAGAACGGGCGCGCGCTCCCCGCTTACAGTGGCGGGACCGTGTGGGCGTTGAACCCAACTTCCCTGCCTGTCCGGGTACGCGTCGGTTGAAGCTCGAATTGTAGCACCTCCACTCCGGACGAGGTGGGGGACGCCGACGCGCCGTTCACGTTACAATGGGGAGTTTTGTTCAGCTTCCAGAGGCGCGCATGAGCAAGAGTTCAGTCGTCACCACTCGCGAGACCCCGGTGCGGAAGGTGGCCTCCGCGGCAGCGGGCGGGTTCGCGATCCACGGCGAGGATCTCACCGTGGTGACCACCGATCGCGTGCAGCTGGTGGACCTCACCGACCGCGTGATGGCGCACGTCCGCGCCTCGGGCGTCGCCGAGGGCGTGCTGAGCCTCTGGTCGATGCACACGACGTGCACGCTCTTCATCAACGAGTCGCAGGCCGCGCTGATGAGCGACATCCTGCGATTCCTCGAGGATTTCGCCGCGCGCGACAAGTACTACATGCACAACGACCCGGACCACTCGGATTGCGACCGACAGAACGCCGATTCGCACCTCCGGGCCATGATGCTCGGGCATTCCCTCACGCTGCAGATCAGCGGCGGGGAAGTGGTGCTGGGCCAGTGGCAGCGCGTGCTGATGGGCGAGCTCGACGGTCCCCGGACGCGGACCCTTCGCGCCCAGGTCATGGGCATCAGGTAGAATTCTCATATGCGCGCGCGTCTCGCCGCCGCCGGACTCTCCGACATCGCCGACAAGGTCACGGCGCGGGCACGCCTGTCGTTCGAAGATGCGGTGCGGCTGTTCGAGACGAAGGACCTGCTGGCCGTGGGGTGGCTTGCCAACCGCGAGCGCGAGCGGCGCCACGAGGGCCGCACCTACTTCAACTACAAGCTGGCGCTCGAAGCCACCAACGTCTGTGAGGCGTCGTGCCTCTTCTGCTCGTTCGCGAGGCTGCGCCCCGGAGATCCGGGCGCGCGGACGCTGACGCTCGAGCAGGTCTTCGCCAAGCTGCGCGCGCGCGCCCACCAGCCCCTTACCGAAATTCACATCGTCAACGGCCTGCACCCTGACCTGCCGTTCAGCTATTACACGGACCTGCTGCGCGGGCTGAAGCAGATCCGGCCGGGCATTCACCTGAAGTGTTTCACCGCGGTGGAGATCGCGTTCTTCGCGGACCATTACGGCAAGACCGATCGCCAGGTGCTCGAGGAGCTCCGGGAGGCGGGGCTCGACTCGCTCCCGGGCGGCGGCGCGGAGATCTTCGCGCCGCGCGTGCGGCGGAAGATCTCGCTACGACAAGTGCGACGGCGACCGGTACCTCTCGGTGCACCGCACCGCGCACGGGCTCGGCATGCGCACCAACGCCACGATGCTCTACGGCCACATCGAGACGCTGGCCGAGCGCGCGGATCACCTGCTGCAGCTGCGCGCGCTGCAGGACGAGACGGGCGGGCTCCAGGCGTTCATCCCGCTGGCGTTCCATCCCGACAACAACCAGATGCGGAAGCTCCCGGCGCCGTCGGCGAGCGACACCCTCCGCGTCCTCGCGGTGTCGCGGCTCGTGCTCGACAACGTCGATCACATCAAGGCGTACTGGATCTCGTGCGGCGTCGAGGTGGCGCAGACGGCGCTGTGGTTTGGCGCGGACGACCTCGACGGCACGGTGCAGGAAGAGACGATTTACCACATGGCCGGCTCGAAGACGCCCACCGCGTTGTCCACGGGCGACATCGAGCGGCTCATCCGCGACGCGGGCCGCGAACCCATCGAACGCGATACGCTGTACAACGTCGTCCGCGTCCCTGCCTTCGCCTCGGCGCAACCTTAAGCCTCGGCTTCGGCGGGCAAGCCCCGACCGTGACTATGACGTTTCTACCGGTTCTAAACCAAGTCGAGAAGGCGTCGATTCGAGAGCGCCAACCCCTCCCGGAGGAATACCTCGCCCTCACCGACGAGGAGATGGAGGTGCGCATCGGCGCCGCGCGCGCCGCGCTCGGCGACCGCCTTGTCATCCTCGGCCACCACTATCAGCGCGACGAGGTGATCAAGTTCGCCGACTACACGGGCGACTCGTACAAGCTCGCGAAGGAGATCGCGAAGCACCCGTCAGCCGATTTCATCGTCTTTTGCGGCGTGCACTTCATGGCCGAGAGCGCCGACATCCTCGGGCTGCCGCATCAGCAGGTGATCCTGCCCGACCTCGCCGCGGGCTGCTCGATGGCCGACATGGCGCCGGCCGATCAGCTCGAGACGTGCTGGGCCGAGCTCGGCCAGCTGGGCCTCGCCTCGCGCGTGGTGCCCATCACCTACATCAACTCCGCGGCGTCGATTAAAGCGCTGGTCGGCGAGCAGGGCGGCGCGGTGTGCACCTCGTCCAATGCCGCGGCCGCGCTGAAGTGGGGCTGGGCGCAGCGCGAGAAGATCCTGTTCCTGCCCGATCAGCACCTGGGCCGCAACACCGCGTGGAAGATGGGCGTGCCCCTCGAGGACATGGTCGTGTGGGATCCCTTCGAGCCCTTCGGCGGCCTCACGCGTGAGGCGCTCGAGCGCGCGCGCCTGATCCTGTGGAAGGGCCACTGCTCGGTGCACGTGCGCTTCACCGCGAAGCAGATCGAGGCCGTGCGGCAGGAGCACCCCGGGATCAAGGTGATCGTGCATCCGGAGGTGCCCTTCGACGTGCTGTGCGCGGCCGACGCGTCCGGCTCCACCGAATACATCCTGAAGACCGTGCGCGAGAGCGCGCCCGGCTCCACGTGGGCCGTCGCCACCGAGGTCCACCTCGTGCACCGGCTGGCGGAAGAGGTGGCCCCGGGGAAGACCGTCGTTTCGCTCGACCAGTTCGGGTGCCTCTGCTCGACGATGTTCCGCGTGTCGCCGAACCACCTGCTCTGGGTGTTGGAGGGGCTCGTCGACGGCGAGGTCCACAACCGCATCGTCGTGCCCGACGCCCAGAAGAAGTGGGCTAAGATCGCACTGGATCGCATGTTGGCGATTCAGTGACGGCGCCCCTGAAGGGGCGCCCTACGGTAACCAGGAGTTAGTTCCCAATGGCCCATACCCTCCCCGCGCTGCCCTATGACGCAGCCGCGCTCGAACCGCACATCGACACGCAGACGATGCAGATCCATCACGGGAAGCATCATCAGGCGTACGTCACCAACCTCAACGCCGCGCTCGACAAGCACCCCGAGCTGCACGGCAAGAGCCTGGACGACCTGCTGAAGAACCTCGCGGCGGTGCCGGACGACATCCGCACGGCCGTGCGCAACAACGGCGGCGGGCACTGGAACCACTCGATGTTCTGGAAGCTCATGGCGCCGGGCGCCGGCGGCGCGCCCACGGGCGCCGTGGCCGACGCGATCAACGGCGCCTTCGGCGACTTCGAGAAGTTCAAGGGCCTCGTCAACACGGCCGGCACCACGCGCTTCGGCAGCGGCTGGGCGTGGGTGATCGACAACGGCGGCAAGCTCGAGATCATGAGCACCGCGAACCAGGACAACCCGCTGATGGAAGGCAAGAAAGCCATCCTCGGCATCGACGTCTGGGAACACGCGTACTACCTGAAATACCAGAACCGCCGTCCCGATTACCTCGGCGCGTGGTGGAACGTCATCAACTGGGCGGAAGTGAACCGCCTGCTGAAAGGCTAACGAATACCAGCCACGAAGACACGAAGGTCACGAAGAATGCTCTTGGGAAAACCAAATACATTCTTCGTGCTCTTCGTGACCTTCGTGGCCGTATTTTCCGCGACCGCCCACGCGCAATCCGCCGACCCGGATCCCACGGTCACCGGCACGTTCTCGAACGTCACCCGCGTCGAGAACTGGTCCTTCTTTCATCCTTCTCCCGGCGCCACGTCGAATCCCGACTACACCTTCCTCGGTGATCGCGCCGAACTGGGCGCGAGCGTCACGGGGGCGCGCTTCGACCTCGCCGCCTCCTTCAACTACGTGCGGATGGAGAACCTGCCGACCAACGCGATTGGTCCGGGCGGGCTGGGCGCGGGGGCGTTCTATTACTACTCGTCGGGCGTGCGCTACAGCTATCAGCTCTACCTGAGCGAAGCCGTCCTGCGCGCGAAGGCGCGCGACGGGCGGTGGTCGGTCGCGGTGGGCCGGATGCGCTACGCCTCGGGCGCCGAGACCACGACCTGGTCCGCGGATCTCGACGCGCTGATGCGGGACCGCCTGCAGTCGCGCCTCGTGGGCACCTTCGACTACGCGCTCTACCAGCGGCGCTTCGACGGCGTGCGGGCCGACGTGAACCGGCCGACGTGGCATTTCACCGCGGCCGCCTTCCTGCCCACGCAAGGGGGCTTCGAGGAGTCCACCAACCTCTCGATGCCGAAGCTCCAGGTCGGGTCGGCCGTCTTCACGGAGCGCGGCGGACCGAGTGCCTCGCCGCGCGCGTGGCAGGCCTTCGCGTACCTCTACCGCGACCGGCGGCCAATCACCGGTACGGCCGGACAACACCGGGACATTCGTCGCCGATCGCGCGGACGTGACCATTGCCGCGTTCGGCGGCTCGCGTGCGTCCCTGACGCCAACGCGCGCCGGTGAGATTGATACCGTGGCCTGGGTCGCCGGCGAACTCGGCGACTGGTACGGGCTGCCGCATCGCGCGGCGAGCGTCGCGCTCGAAGCGGGGCACCATTGGACCCGCGCGGCGATGCGGCCGTGGGTCCGCACGGGGTATCTTTTCGCCTCCGGCGACGGCAACGGCGCGGACCGGCGCCACGGGACGTTCTTCCAGATGCTGCCCTCGGCTCGCCAGTACGCGCTGTCGTCCGCCTACGCGCAGATGAACGCGCGCGACCTGTTCGTGCAGGCCCTCTTCGAGCCCGGCCGGGTTCGCGCGCGGGTCGATCTGCACCGCCTCGATCTCGCCAGCCGGCAGGACCTGTGGTACGACGGGAGCGGCGCGACGGCCAGCGAGGGCAAGTACTTCGGGTACACCGGCCGCATCTCCGGCGGCGCCACCTCCCTCGGGACCATCCTCGAGACGACGATCGACGTCCCGATCGTGAAGCATTGGTCCGTGAACGGCTACGCCGGGCGGATGTGGGGCGGCGACGTCGTGCGCGCGTCGTTCGAGGGACAGCGGCTCGTGTTCTGGTTCATCGAAAACGTGTTGCGATTCTGATGAGAGGCGATCGCTGATGGCCGCGCGCCGCTGGATGGGAATCCTCGTGCTGAACGCCGCGCTGGCGCTCGCCTTCCGCGCGATGGTTCCCGCGCAGCCGCTGCTGTCGGATCGCGATTCGTACGACTGGGTGGGGGAGCACGGGCTCGCGCCCGGCTGCCCGATGTCCGTCTACTGTTACCG
The DNA here is from genome assembly GCA_963839865.1 of uncultured Acidobacteriota bacterium. Lineage (GTDB taxonomy): Bacteria > Acidobacteriota > Vicinamibacteria > Vicinamibacterales > UBA2999 > 12-FULL-67-14b. The sequence continues at coordinate 490,034 of CAWIWS010000021.1, read as the reverse complement.
CGTGCTGGTGCCGTCGCTCCTCGAGTCGATTCCCCTGCCTCCCGAGACGCGATGGCGCGCCTACGAATTCCTGGCGAATACGCTCGCCGGATTCGTGCTGGCGCTGGCCGTGGCGCGCGTGACGCCGGGGCTTCGCGGCCCGCTCCTCGCCACGTGGCTGGCGCAGACGTCGTTCGCGCTGACCTACACCGCCTACGATCCTTTCACCGCCGATCCGATGGTCTTCCTGATCGCCGCGCTGACGCTGCTCGCGTGGCTGGCCGACTGGCCAATGCTCGTGCTCGGCCTTGGCGTCGCCGGCGTGTTTGCGAAGGAAACAGTGGCGCTCGTCGTCTCGGCCGCCGCGATGGCGGCGTGGATTCGATCGCGCGAAGACCCGGTGGAGACCGTGGGTCCTCGCGGCCGTCGTGTCGTGGACGATCCTGCTGACGTTCCATTGGGTGATGGACACCTACGCCGGCTGGGGATTCAGGGGGAACCCCGCGACGCAGCTCACCGGCGGGTCCTGGCTGGGGATCTGGCTGACGCACCTCGATAGTCCCCTGCGCGCCGTCTTCCTGCTGTTCGTGCCCTTCGGCTTCGCGTGGCTCTACGGACTGGCCGGATTCCGGTTCGCGCCCGATTGCCTGCGCGCGCTCGCGCTCGGCAGCATCCTCCCCATCCTCGCGCTCGTCTACGTCCAGACGCCCGAGCGCGCCCTCGGCAACGCGTTCTTCGTCGTCGTTCCGCTGGCGGTGGTGTTCCTCGCGCGCCTTCCGCTGGCGGTCGCCGTGCCTGCTGCCGTGACCAACGGCCTGCTCACGGCGAAGGTGGGGCTCTCCGCCGCCTGGCTGCCGCGCGTCCGCGGTCCTGGTGGTTCCCGCCGCGGCGTGCGCGGCCTGGGCGTTGTGGATGGGACGTCGCGATAAATAGATCGGGTCTATTTTTCGGAAGGCCGGCCGCGAAAAATAGACCCGATCTATTTATCGCCGTCAGAAGAGACGGACGTTGACGACTTCACCCGCCTCGACCACTTCCGTTGCCGCGGAAATCTCGATGTAGCCGTCGGCCTGTGACATCGACGTGATGTCGCCGGAGGCCTTGAACGCGGGCATCGCGATGCCATCGACGATGCGAACGGTGTAGATCTGGTGGCGCCCCGCCATCGAAGTGATGCGCTGGGCGAGCGGCAACCCGACGGTGCGGTCGGGTCGCGGCGGCAGGCGCGCGATCTGGCGCAGCGCCGGCGCGAACAGGACGTACGCGTTCGACAGGCAGGAGGTCGGGTTGCCCGGCATCCCGAACACGGGCTTGCCTTGCACGAGGGCAAATGCGGTGGGCTTGCCCGGTCTGAGCGCGATGCCATGGAACAGCACCTCGCCGCGGCGGCGGATGGCGTCCAGGATCAGATCGCGTTCGCCCACGGAGCTGCCGCCGGAGAAGACCAGCACGTCGCAGGCAAGGCACGCGTCCATCGCGCGATCGAGGGCCTCGTGCGTGTCCTGCGCCGTCGCCACCGGCACGGGGATGCCGCCGTGGTCCCGGACAATCGCGCTCAGCGTGAACTTGTTGATGTCGTAGATCTGGCCGGGCTGCAGGTCGCGCCCGGGCTCGACGATTTCGTTGCCCGTCGACAGGATGGCGACCGTGGGCCGCTCGAAGACTTCGACCTCGCCGACGCCGAGCGCGGCCAGCGCGCCGATGCGGCTGGGCGTCAGCACGTCGCCCGACCGCAGGACCGTCTGGCCCACGCTGATGTCCGAGCCCTGGCGGCCGATGTTCTGTCGAGGATGCGCCGGGGCGAAGATGCGCACGACCTCGCCGTCGAGCGACGTGTCCTCGACCATCACCACCGCGTCGGCGCCGGCCGGCACCGGAGCGCCGGTCGCAATCTCGGCGCATTCGCCGGAAGCCAGGGACGACGTCGGCATTTGGCCGGTATAGATTCTTTCGAGGAGGCGCAGCGGCGCCGGGGCCTCCCGGCTTGCACCCGCTGTGTCCGCCGCGACGACCGCGTAACCGTCCATCGCCGCCCGCGAAAAGGGCGGCACGTCGCGAATGGACACCACGTCGGCCGCGCAGACGCGCCCGTCGGCGGCATCGAGCGCGACGCGCTCGCGCCGGTCGATCGACCGCACGGCGCCCATGATGATCGCGCGCGCGTCTTCGAAGGGGATCGTGTGGGTGAATGGTCTCATGTCGGGAGTCGGGAGTCGGAGTCGAGCGCCGCGATCATTTCGTGGCCTGCTGGACCAGGTGGCCGATCTCGGGGATGATGAGCTTGTCCATCGCGAGGCGAACGGCTTTCTCGGAACCGGGAAGCGCGATGACCACCACCCGGCCGATGGTGCCGGCGCACGCGCGGCTCATCATCGCGGCCGATCCGATGTCCTGGTAGCTCAACATCCGGAACAGCTCGCCGAAGCCGGGCAACTTCTTCTCGAGCAATCCGTCGATGGCTTCGAACGTGCTGTCGCGCCGCGTGATGCCGGTGCCGCCGGTGGTGATCACGACGTCCACGCCGGCATGAGCCGCGCGATGGATGACGATCTCGCGCACGAGCCCGGCATCGTCTTTTTCGATTTCCTTTGCCACCACGACGTGGCCGGCGGCTCGCAGGAGATCGACAATGGCGGCGCCGGCGGTGTCGTTGGCCTCGGTGCGCGTGTCGCTCACGGACAGCACGAACACGCGAATCTGTTCAGGGGCCGCAGCTTTGTGTTCGGAACTGCTCACAGCTTGATTATAGGTGGGCTAGGATTGGCCATGCGAACTGTGGCGATCGTCGGGCTGGTCGTTGGGCTCGCGCTGAATCTCGGGGCCCAGGCATCCAGCGCCCCGCTCGATCGCGAGGCGCGGCAGTGGGTGGACGCGACGCTCAAGTCGTTCACCCCGGAGCAGCTCGCCGGCCAGCTCGTCTTCGCGGCCCTCGACTCCACGTATCTCAGCAGCGACTCCGACAAGTACGACGACCTCGTGCGGCTCGTGCACGAGGCGCACATCGGCGGCGTCATCGCCTTCGGCGGCACGGAGCCCATGCCGCAGGTGATGCTCAACCCGACCTACGGTCCCGTCATCCTCGGGCAGCCCCTCGAAGTGGCGTCCCTGTTCAACCGGCTGCAGTCGATCTCGCCCGTGCCGCTGCTGACCTCCGCGGACTTCGAATGGGGCGCGGGCATGCGCATCGCCGGCGCCACGAAGTTCCCGCGCGCGATGGCGTTCGGCGCCGCGGGCGATCCGCAGCTGGCGTACGAGGCCGGCAAGATCACCGGCGTCGAGAGCCGCGGCATGGGCGTGCACATCGACTTCGGCCCGGTGGCCGACGTGAACAACAACGCGCGCAACCCGGTGATCAACATTCGATCGTTCGGCGAGGATCCCGCGAAGGTCGGTCCGCTCGTGGCCGCGTGGGTCCGCGGCGTGCAGGAGGCGGGGATGCTCGCCACGCTGAAGCACTTTCCCGGTCACGGCGACACCGACGTGGACTCGCACCTCGGGCTGCCGATCATTCCGCATCCGCGCGCGCGGCTCGATGCCACCGAGCTCCCGCCGTTCAAGAGCGGGCTGGCCGCCGGCGCCGCCGGCGTGATGGTGGCGCACATCGTCCTCCCCGCAATCGACGGCGAGGGCGGCCCGGCGACGTTCAGCGGCAGGGTGATCGGCGGGCTCCTGCGCGCGGACCTTGGATTCGGCGGCCTGGTGTATTCGGACTCGATGAAGATGGACGCCATCACGAAGATGGTGCCGCCGGGCGAGGCCGCGGTGCGGGCCGTGAAGGCCGGCATCGACGTCGTCCTCGACTCGCCGGACACGCTGGCGGCGGCGACGGCGATCGCGGCGGCGATGGCCTCCGGACAGATTCCCCGGGCGCAGGTGGAAGCGTCGGCCAGGAAGATCCTGCGAGGCCAAGGCGCGGCTCGGGCTGCACCGCACGCGCGCGGTGAACCTCGAGCAGGTGGCGCTCGTGGTGGGCGGGCGCGCGCACGAGGCGGTGGCGCGCACGGTGGCCGAACGCGCCGTCACGCTGATCAAGGACGAGCGCGCCCAGGTGCCGATGCGTCCGGTCCGCAGCACGCAGCGTGCTCTACCTCTCGGTGCTCGACTACCCCTCGGGATGGCGCACGGCGGCGCCGAGCCGCACAGTGATTCCCGAGCTCAAGGCGCGATGGCCCAACACCGACGCCGTCGAGATCTCGGACCGGACGACGCCGGGTGAACTCGACATGGTGCGCGCGATGGCGGCGAAATACGACGCGGTCGTGGCGGGCGTGTTCGTGCGCGCCGCGTCGGGGAGCGGGCGGCTGGATCTCGCGCCGCAGGTGATTCGCCTGCTGGAAGACGTGTCGCGCGGCACAGAGCGCCGCACGCAGCCGTTCGTGGCGATGTTCTTCGGCAGCCCGTACGCGGCGATGGCGCTGCCGGGGTTGCCCGCGATGATGCTGACCTACGACTTCTCGGATGCGTCGGAGCGCGCCGCGGTCCGCGCGCTGGCGGGGGAGATTCCCATCGGCGGCAAGCTCCCCGTGGCGTTGCCGGGTGTGTTTCCGCTGGGGCACGGCCTTGAACGAAAGCAGCCCTGAATTTTTGAACTTTGAACTTGTAACTTTGAACTGCTATGATCGGAAGTCTGTCGCGCCCATAGCTCAGCTGGATAGAGCGTCTGGCTACGAACCAGGAGGTCGCATGTTCGAATCATGCTGGGCGCACCACTTCCTCACTGTCCTCCCCCGAACAGCTTCAAGCGGTCCTTGCTGCCGATCTTGCAGCGGCGCTCGCCGAGCGGCGTAATTACCACGACGTCGATGTCGCCCGGTAACTGACGCACGGTATTGAAGTCGAACGACGCGACCGCCCGGTTGCCCGCGACCTTTCCGCCCATCAGGTTGGACCACTCGACCGGCTCCAGATCCACGCGCTCCGGCTGCGTGGCCTCCAGGTTGATCTTCGACTTCAGGACCACGTGCTCGATCGGGGCCGCCACGCTGATCTTCTCCTTCGTCGTCGCCGGCTGCTGGGGGATCACCGCGACGACGATCGCCGGCTCCCGCAGTTCCTCCGTGACGCTCGCGAGGTTGAATTTCTTGTAGAGGCGCCTGGCTTCGGCCGCCATGAAGGCCACCCGGCCGGCGCTCCCCGATACGGTCACGTCGTACGACCCGTCCCGCTGCAGGCCGCCGGCGATGTTCGCGGCGACGCCCTCGCCGAAACCGGCCGTGGCGACGCACGTCGAGATGAGGTGGTCGAACTTCTTCATTTCACCGGCGAGAATGGCGGACGCCACCTGGTCGTCCGAGAGCGGGCGGCCCTGGGCGTGCAAGGTAACCGCCAGCAGAACGGCTGGAAGCGCGGACAGGGCGAATCGCATGGTTCTCGCTGCCTTTCTCGTCGTTGAACGGGACATGTCGCGGAATCCTAGCACGGCGAATGAGGAACGGCGTTCGCCTATCCGCCGATCGCCTTGAGCCACTCCTGCGCGGCCTCCCGCGCGGCGTCCACGGCGGGCTTGCCCGCGCGGTACATCATCTTCCACTGGCTGTTCTTCGCTTCGTACGCCTTGTTCGTGAACTTCTGCTTCTTGTCCCGCGGATCGAGCGCGGTGGTCGCGGCGAAGTCCACGGTGGCCGACAAATCGAGGAACGTCTTGAGCCGCGCGACGATCATCGGCTTGGGATCGACGGGATACTTCTTCTCCCACGCGGCCAGGTCGTTCTTGTACTCGGTTTGCTGCATCTCGCCGGCCTGCTTCAGCATCTGATCCATCGCGGCGGTCGCTTCCTTGTCCTTGCCGATCTGCGCGAGTTGCTCGGTGAAGTCCTTGACCATCTTGTCCATGTCCGCCTTCATCGACGGCATCTGCACGGCCATCTTCTTGGCGTTGGCGATGGCCTCTTCCATGGCCTTGCGCTGCTCGGCGCGCAACTGGTCGCCGGTCTTCTGCGGCTCGGGCGCCGAGGGCTTCTGGCCTTCGCGGTAGGTCCCGTAGCGTTTGGCGAAGTCGGGTGACGTCGAGTACGTGCGCGCAAAGGCGATCACGGACTTCACCATCGAGACGCGCGCATCGGCTGCCGCGGTCTTGAACACGTCGGCCGTGCCGTAGGGCGAGACGCTCCCGCCGGAGAAGGAGCTGAAGATCTGGTTCTTCGCCTCGGTCTCATTCGCGCCGAGCCGGGTGAACACGTCGGCCTGCGCCCAGAGCGCGCCACCCGTCACCACCGCCATCACGCATGCCGCCGCCACGAGCTTCCCGCGAGTCATAGCCGCCTCCATCTGGCCCATTATGCGCCCCTGCCACACACTTGTCATACCTCTGCGCGGCGCAGGTCGTTCACACTGGCGAGGTCAGGCCTGAGCCTGACCCAGAGGAGAAACACGTGACGAGACGAAGCGTTCTGGGCGCGATGATGGGTGTGATGGGCGTGGCCCTGGCCTCGGTGGCCGCCGCGCAACGCAGGACGCCGCCGGGAGGCGGCAGCGGTCGGCCCCCCAATGGGGGCACGCCTCCGAGCGGCACGCCGCCGCAGCGGCCAGGTGGTGGCACGCCCCCGAGTGGCACGCCGCCGAGCGGCCGCCCGCCGAAGGGCACCCCGCCATCGGGAACGCCGCCCACCGGCCGCGGGCCCAAGCCGGGCGGGAACTGAGATTGCACTGAGTGGGCCTCGCCGACGCGCAACGCGCGAAGGCGGGCCCTACTTCTGTACGGGTGCCACCGGGAGGCCGGCGCTGGAGCTGAGCGCGCGAACCGTGTTGCTACCGCGCTCGAGCGTGCCGAGTTCTTCCCACCCGGACACGACGACGCGCGTGGCGCGCTCCGAGGGCTCGGAGGTGACCTTGCCGGTGACCTGGACCGGCCGGGCGATCGTGACCGGCACCGCTTCGCTCTGCGGCACCTTCCATCCAACGACCACCACCTGCCCCGGCCCGGTGAACTCCCCGGGCCGCTGGGTCGTCTGCGCCTGCGCCTGCAGCGCCGGGAGGGGCGTAAGGATCACGCACAAGTAGACGAGCGCGACGGCAATGATGGTCAGGACGAATTTCGAGTACCGGTCCATGGATGGCTCCCTGCCTGATGGCGAACGCGGCCACGGCATGCTCACGTATAGCACGCCGTCGACCGAGCGGAGCTATCGCCTGAAGCGTTCGGTCCGGACGTACTGGCCGTTCACCGTGACTCGCAGGTCGCCGCGTTCGACCAGGGAGGTCAGAATCGTGGCGCAGACGGCGGGCGGCATTCCCAGGAGCCTCGCGGCCTGCACACAAGTCAGCGACAAGCCCGGCATCTCCAGAAACTCGCCTCGAACTCGATTGCGCAGCGCGTCCAATGAATCAGCGCCGCGGGCCGGACGCTCCAGCAAGGTGGTGTTGCTTTCGGCGCCGACGGGATTGAGGTGGTCCATCAAAATGCCTCCTCCCGCACCTTAGGTTCCGCCCACACGTTTCGCCATCAGGAAAATGCCGGAGCGGATAAGGGAATCCCCTTAGAGGGCCGGGCTCAGACGTCGTGCAACCAGCCCTGAAAGGAGGCGTAGCGGACGATGTCGACTCGCCCCTTCAGGTCCAGCTTTCGCGAGGCGTTGGCCTTGTGGGCTTCAACCGTCTTGATGCTCAGGTCCAGCCGGCTCGCGATCTCCTTGTTGCTGTAACCCACGGCGACGAGCTTCAGCACTTCGAGTTCTCGACCGCTCAGGGTGCCCACCGAATGGGCGGTCCCGGGTGAGTGCCGCGTCAGCAGGCCTTCGGTGACCCGATGGGTCATCGCGGAGTCGATGTAGTGCCCGCCTTTCGCAGCGACACGAATCGCCTGAAGGAATTCGGCCGACGGGCTCTGCTTCAACACGTAGGCCGAGGCACCTGCGCGAAACAACTCCTCCAGGTACGGCTCCTCGCCGTGCCGAGTCAGGATGACAATGGCCAGGCGGGGGCGATCGAGTTTGAGCCGGCGCGTCGCGGCCAGCCCGGTCATCCCCGGCATCGACAGGTCCAGGACGACGACGTCGGGAGAGAGGGCGAGGGTCTGGCTCAGGGCGCCGAGCCCGTCCTGAGCTTCCCCGACGACGGTCATGTCGGCCTGCTCGTCGATGAGGCGCTTGAGCCCTTGTCGGACCGTCTCGTGGTCGTCGACCAGCAGGATGCGCAGGCGATCAGGCATGCGGTTCCTCTCCGGGCCGACGTTCCGACCCGCGCACGAGGACGGACGTGCCGTTGCCTGGGGACGAGTCGATCTCGATGGTGGCTCCGATCAACGCGGCCCGTTCGCGCATGCCCTTGAGTCCCAGCCGATGGGGGTAGAGTTGGCCCGGATCGAAGCCGACGCCGTCATCCTCGATGATGAGCGACACCACGCCATCACGGCGTTCCAGCACGATGTCGACCTGGGTGGCCCGCGCGTGCTTGGCGATATTCGTGAGCGATTCCTGGGCGATGCGGTAGAGCGCTCCTTCGACGTCCGCGTGCAACCGATCATCGACCAGGCCGGCGGCGTGCAGACGGACCGGCAAGCCGAATTGGCGCGACCAGTCGTGGACGTGCTGCGTGAGCGCTGCCTGGAGGCCAAGGTCGTCGAGTGCCGCGGGACGCAACTCGCGCACGACTTTATCGAGGTCGTTGTCCAGCTGCCGGAGATTGTCGGTCACGGCCTCGATGCGCCCGGCGAGCTCGGGGAGGGCGGCGGCGGCGCCGGCGAGCGGCTCGAGGTGCAGCCGCAAGGAGGTCATCCGCTGGCCGATCAGGTCGTGGAGCTCTCGGCCGATGCGCTGCCGTTCCTCTTCCTGGGCGGTGACCATCCGCCGCAGCACGTCTCCCCGGTCCCGTTCTTCCCTGGCCTGCTTCCGCTCCGTGAAGTCGCCGAAGGTGCCGACAATCTGCGCCGGCGTCCCGCCAACGCCGGGCAGGAAACGACAATCGTCGCGAATCCACCGGTACGTCCCGTCCCGATGGAGCCATCGGTACTCGATGACCTGGCCGCCACTCTTGAACAGCCGTTGCATCGCTTCTCGCACGGCGGGTGCGTCATCGGGGTGCAGGCGTTCCTCCCACAGGCCCTCACGGGTTGTCATATCCGCCGCGCTGAACCCGAGGACCCGTTCGACGTTTTCGCTGATGTAGATCGAGTCGTGGGGCGGGACGGCCCGCGCAGCATAAATCGCCACGGGGCTCGATTCGACCAGGCGTTGCAGGCGCTCGGCGAGGAGGCTGGCCCCGGCCTGCTCGGAATGCCGTTCCGTCCAGTCGGTGATGGCCACGCGGCAGGAGCGCTCGTGGTCCGCCGGATCACCCGGACACACGGTGTTGAGGCGCACCCAAATCGTGTTGCCGTCGTGCCTCCGTAGCCGGATCTCGCAGCTCTGCGGCGTCGCGCTCGCGAGTGCCGCCCGGCGATGGAAATACAGCAGGTTCTGATCGGCGGGGTCGACGAAGCCCGTGAACGCCCGGCCGATGAGCGCCTGGCGATCGAGGCCGAGCATCGCGGCCACGGTAAGGTTGGCCTGCCGGACCGTCGCGTCGTGCGCGAGGGTCAGGAGCCCGATGGGCGCGAAGTCGTAGAAATCTGTGAGGCGATCGCGCGACGCGGCGAGCTCGATTTGTGCCCGGAGCAACTCCTCGTTCTGGAGTTCGAGCTCGATCTCGTGCACCTCGAGTTCGTGGACGAGCCGCTGCATGTCGTCGAGCGACAGCCGGTCGCCGTCCGGCCGGCGGCCGGGCGATGCCGCTTCTGCCCGCGCACGCAGGCTGCCTGGCTCCGTGGATCGCGGTCCGCTCATGGTGTCAGTCCGGTAGCCCCCACACCATCTTAACGCCGAGCGGCCACCGCCCTGGCGGACGGGGACAATCATGTACATCGGCCGGAGTGGCCTCGAGTGCCGTCGTCCCGCGATGCGCCGAGAGGCGGGCCGGAAGGCCCTCTCGGTGTTTATCTGTGTTTAATCTGCGTTCAATCTGCGGCTAATCTGCGGCTAATCTGCGGCCCATCACCGGCCCATGGTCGGCATGATGAAGCCGCTGCCGTCGTTGGCCGCGCGCGGCCAGCGGCTTGTGACGGCCTTGGTCCGCGTGTAGAACTTGATGCCTTCCATGCCGTACGCATGGAGGTCGCCGAACAGCGACTGCTTCCATCCGCCAAATGAGAAGAACGACATCGGCACGGGAATCGGCACGTTGATGCCGACCATGCCCACTTCGACCTCTTCCTCGAAGCGCCGCGCCGCGGCGCCCGAGCGCGTGAAGAGCGCGCAGCCGTTGCCGTAGGGGTTGCGATTCAGCAGGCCGATGGCGGCGTCGAGCGTCTCCACGCGCACGACGACGAGGACCGGCCCGAAGATCTCGTCCTTGTAGATCGTCATCTCCGGCGTGACGTGATCGAAGAGCGTGCCGCCGAGGAAGAAGCCCTGCTCGTGTCCGGGGACCGTGAAGCCGCGGCCGTCGACGAGGAGCGCCGCGCCTTCGCCGACGCCCGCATCGACGTACCCGCTGACCTTGTCGCGGTGCGCGCGCGTGACGAGCGGGCCCATGTCCATGCCGTCGGCCGTGCCGGGTCCCACCTTCAGCGCCTTCGCGCGGTCGGTGAGCTTGGCCACGAGCGGATCCGCGCACGCGCCCACGGCCACCGCCACGGAGATGGCCATGCAACGCTCTCCGGCCGAGCCGTAGGCCGCACCGGCCAGGGCATCCGCCGTGAAATCGAGATCGGCGTCCGGCAGCACCACCGCGTGGTTCTTCGCGCCGCCGAGCGCCTGCACGCGCTTGCCGTTGGCCGCGGCCGTCGCGTAGATGTACTTCGCCACCGGCGTGGAGCCCACGAACGAGATCGCGCGCACGTCGGGATGCGCGAGCAGCGCGTCCACCGCGACCTTGTCGCCATGGACGACGTTGAAGACGCCGTCGGGCAGGCCGGCCTCTTTCAGGAGTTCCGCCATGCGCACGCTGGCGGACGGATTCTTCTCCGACGGCTTCAGCACGAACGTGTTGCCGCACGCGAGCGCCATCGGGAACATCCACAGCGGCACCATCGCGGGGAAGTTGAACGGCGTGATGCCGGCGCAGACGCCCACGGGCTGCAGGCGCGAGTAGGCATCCACGTCGCGGCTGACGAGCTCGGAGATCTCGCCCTTCAGCAGCTGCGGCGCGCCGCAGGCGAACTCCACGACCTCGATGCCGCGCTGCACCGAGCCCATCGCGTCGAGGAACACCTTCCCGTGCTCCTCGCTGACGAGGCGCGCGAGTTCCTTCTGGTGCTGCTCGAGCAGCTCGCGGAAGCGCGTGAGGATGCGCGCGCGCCGCAGGGGCGGCGTCAGGCGCCACTCCGCGAACGCGGCCGCGGCCGCCCGGACGGCGCGATTGACGTCGGCCGTGTCGGCGAACGGGACCGTGCGGATGACCGCGCCGGTGGCGGGATTGGTCACCTCGCCGCGACGGCCGCTCTGCGAGGCCGCACGCGCGCCGCCGATCCACAGCGGAATGTCGGTCACGGCTGAACTGGGCGAGAGAGGTGGGCTCGACATGGTGAGAAAAGGATAACGCCTAACGCCCGCGGGCGATGAGCAGGAAATTGTCGTCCTCGAAGACCGCGCGACCCCATGAAGCCGAATCCCGCGCGAGGTCCTGCCACGCCGCATCGGACGCCTTCGTCAGCAGGAGATAGCCGACGCCGTACCGTTCGCGGATCGCCTCTCGTTCGTCGGTGACGGTTCCCGCCGCGAAGTACCGCCGCACGTCGCCCTGCCGCACGGCCTGATCGGCGACGAACGCGAACGGGTGGCGGGACGCGACGACCTTGCCCCCGAACACCGGGACGAACTCGCTCGTCGTGAGATCCGCCAGCACGACATCATCCTGACCGGTCAAACGTTCGAGAAACGCGTACGACGGACCCGCGGCCGGCGGATTCACGAACGTCCTCACGATCGGCCGCCACGACAGGAGCACGGCTGCGACCATCACGCCGGCCGGCACGGCCGCGCGCCTCCACCACGCCCGGCCCGACGCCCGGCCTTCGAGCGACGACAGCGCCCGCGCGATCTCGATGTGCAGGAGCAGGACGATGAACGAGAGCACCCGCCCATAGGAATGCCGTCCCGTGATCCATCCCAGCACGTAGATGCTCACCAGGATGCCCAGCATCAACACGATCGGCCGCCGCCACTGCGACGCGATGCGGCCGATCACCCAGGGCAGGGCGAGGAGCGTGGGCCACAGGCTCTGCAGCAGGTACTCATACATGTCGCTGTTGCCGGCGTCGAAGACGTTGGAGTCGAACGCCAGCAGCGACGAGCAGCGGGAAGGTACGGCCAGAACGTCGCGATGGCGAACACGAGCGCGAGGAGGCCGCCGATGCGGACCATCTCCACGACCAGCGCGCGCCTGGAGGCGAGGGCCTGCGACCCGAGTCCCGCGGCCAGCAACAGCAGCGTGATCGGGTGCGAGAGCAGCACGGTCGCGGCGATGGCGAAGATGGGGACGAGCCACCACTGGTGCTGCGTCTCGAGGCGGCGCTGGTTCATGCCGAGCGCGATGAGCGTCAGCGCCACCGCGAACGTCGAAGGGTACGGCATGACGTACCCGAGCACGCCGATGTGGAAGAAGCCGCTATAGGGCCACGGGTCCGCGCCCCACCAGAAGAGCGTCAGCAGCAGCGCGTAGAACGGCGCCGTGTCGCGATGCTGCGGCGGCAGCGACCAGATGAAGACGTAGAGCCCCACGAAGAGCAGCGCGAGGTTCACCAGGCCCAGGGCCGTGAGGACCGTGACGGCGTCCGCGTGCACCGCGCGCGACACCATCGCGGCGCCGAGCGTATAGGGGGTGAAGAACGGGCTGGGCGCGTCGAGATGCAACTCGGGATGCCCCGGGTCCGCGGGATGGACCGCCAGTTCCCTGACCGCCGCCGCGTGCTGCCAGAAGTCGCCGCCGAAGAGGGTGGCCGGCCGGCCGAACGCCATCGCCAGCCACACCGCCACGCACAGCGCGGCGAAGCGGTGCGTTGTCAGCCACGAGAAGGACACAGCCTCCAACCATATCAGCCGCATGGCCGACGGCTCTTGCATGCCTGAACGCTGATGTTCTGTGAATTTCGGCCGAAATTGCCTGAAATCATGCGCCAAGCGGCCTTCAGATCGCATGATTTTGCAGAATGTCATTCAATTCGTGCATAAACAGCACAAAATGACTTACACTTTGCATGGCTGATTTTGGCCCTCCAACGGGGTAGGACAGGTCGATGAATCCGGCAGACGTGGCGTGGATGCTCGTGGCGACGGCCCTGGTGCTGTTGATGACCCCGGCCCTGGGGTTCTTCTACGGCGGGCTGGTGCGGTCGAAGAACGCGCTCAACACGATGATGATGAGCGTCGTCTCCCTCGGGGCGAGCGGGGTGGTCTGGGCCCTCCTGGGCTACTCGCTGGCGTTCGCGCCCGGCAGCGCCGCCATCGGCGGCCTGTCGCGCGCGTTCCTGCACAACGTGGGACTCGAGCCGCAGGGCACCATCCCGCACATCCTCTTCATGTCCTACCAGGGCACGTTCGCGATCATCACGGCCGCCCTCATCTCCGGCGCCATCGTCGAACGCATGCGCTTCGGCGCCTACCTCCTCTTCATCTCGCTGTGGACGCTGCTCGTCTACAGCCCCGTGGCGCACTGGGTGTGGGGCGGCGGGTGGCTCGCGGGGCTGGGCGCGCTCGACTTCGCCGGCGGCACCGTCGTCCACATCAACGCGGGGGCGGCGGCGTTCGTGGCGGCGGTCGTGCTCGGGCCGCGCAAGGACTACTCGCGTAAGGCCATGCTGCCGCACAACGTGCCGTTCACGCTGCTCGGCGCCGGCCTGCTGTGGTTCGGCTGGTTCGGCTTCAACGCGGGCAGCGCGCTCGGGGCCAACGCGTCGGCGGCCCTGGCCTTCACGACGACGATGTTCGCGCCGAGCGCGGCGCTGATGATGTGGACGCTGATCGACCTGTCGAGGGGGCAGAAGGTGACGGCCGTGGGCGGCGCGACGGCGATCGTCGTCGGCCTGGTCGCGATCACGCCGGCGGCCGGCTACGTGAGCCCGATGAGCGCCATGGCCATCGGCGCGATCGCCGTGGTGCCCAGCTACTTCGCGCTCCTGTGGCGTCCGCGCACGCGGCTCGATGACTCGCTCGACGTCGTGGCCGCGCATGGGCTCGGCGGCGCCACCGGCGCCGTGCTCACCGGCGTCTTCGCCGAGAAGGCCTGGAACGGCACCACCGATGGCTTGCTCTTCGGGCATCCGCAGCAGGTGGCCATCCAGCTCGTCGCGGTCCTGGCCGTCGCCGCATTCGCCGCGGCGTCGACGTTCGTGCTGCTGAAGCTCGTGAACGTCGTCGTGCCGCTGCGCTCCGCCGTCAACGACGAAGGCCTGGGCATGGACGTGAGCCAGCACGGCGAAGAGGCGTACGCGGATCACGAGGGCGCGGTGCTGATCCTGCGCGGACCCGAACGGGCGGGCGCCGTCATGATGGAAGCCACTGTCGAGGGAGGCCGCGCATGAAGCTCGTGGTCGCGGTCGTGCGTCCGGAGCAGCTGGGTTCCGTGCTCGAAGAGCTCTATCGCGCCAAGGTGGAAGGCATCACCGTGAGCCGCGTGCACGGGCACGGCGGCGAGCGCGAACACGTCGAGACCTACCGCGGCACCACGGTGAAGATGGCGCTGTCTGAAAAGGTCCGCCTCGAGATTGGCGTGTCCGATCACTTCGTCACGCCCACCGTCGAGGCCATCATCCGCGGCGGCCGCACAGGCGAAGTCGGGGACGGCAAGGTGTTCGTCCTGCCGGTCGAGAAGGTCTATCGCATTCGCACCGGCGAAGAGGACCAGGCGGCCGTCACGCCCGATCTCTCGCGGCCGCAGCCGCAGATTGAACGCAGATTGAACGCAGATTAGAAATACCTGTCAGTGGTGGTGTCCGGCTTTAGCCGGACCTCACCATCACCGCAGGCGCGCGTACGCATTTGTGCAGAAGGCCCGCGGCGGCCGTAGGCCGCTGCCCCGAGACGAGACCCGGATTCGAGAGAGCCCCGTGATGTCTTGGCTCTTTCGAATCCGGGTCTCGTCGCGGGGCTTGGCGCCTGGCGAGCCAGGCGCCCGCGGGCCCACTCATCTGCGAAATCTGCGTAATCTGTGGCCGACCTAAATCAGGCGCGCCAGGCTCACCAGCCAATCGCGTAGCCCGCGCGTCGCGGGTCCGCGCCGGCCGTCATCGTCTTCGTCTGCTGGTTGACGAGGATGCCCTGCATGCCGCCCACGCCGGCGGTGTATTCCGGCAGCAGCTCGATCGTGTGTCCCATCGCCTCGAGCGCCTTGATGGTGGCGGCCGGCACGCGCCGCTCGATGGCGAGCGTGATCTTCGCGCCGGGCTTGTAGAAGTTCGGATCGGGATCGAGGCGGAAGCGCGGTGCCTCGATCGCCTCCTGGATGGACAGGCCGAAGTCGAGCACGTTCACGATGCCCTGGAATTCCGTCTGGCCGATCGTCTCGCCTCCTGGCGTGCCGATGGCGAGCACGAGCTGCCCGTTCTTCAGCACGATCACCGGGGAGTTGTTGAGCAGCGGAATCTGCCCCGCGCGCACGTAGTTCACGTTGTCGGGATACGGCGACGTGGAGCCGAGGCGGAGGCCGTTGTTGAACAGCAGCCCCGTGTGCCCGACGACGACGCCGGTGCCCATGCCGCCGCCGATCGTGGGCGTCACGGCGACGGCGTTCCCCTCGCGATCGACGATGGAGAAGCTGGTGGTCTCGGGATCCGGATCGTAGCGCTCGGGCCATACGGGGCCTGGTGAGGTCCGGCTAAAGCCGGACGCCACATCACCGGTAGTGTCCGGCTTTAGCCGGACTGGTGCATCACCTGTAGTGTCCGGCTTTAGCCGGACTGGGCATCACCTGTAGTGTCCGGCTTCAGCCGGACCGCAGCCGTCGCCACCGGCGGGTTACCCGCCGCCGGATACGCCACCGCGCGCGCCGGATCCATCAGCTTGCGCCGCTCGGCCGCGAAGCCCTTCGACAGCAGTCCCTCGACCGGCACCTTCGTGAAGGCAGGGTCGGCCACGTATTTGTAGATGTCGCTCTTGGCGATCTTGATGGCCTCGGCCAGCACGTGCAGCGCCTGTGGGCTGCCGTACTTCATCGACGCGAGGTCGAAAGACTCGACGAGGTTCAACTGCATCAACACCTCGAAGCCGCCGCGCGACGTGGAGGCGTTGCTGTAGACGTCGTAGCCGCGGTAGGTGGTGTGGAGCGGCGTTTCCCACCTGGGCAGGTACGCGGCGAGGTCGTCTGCGCTGAGCACGCCGCCGTTGGCCTTGAAGTAGGCGGCGATGTCCTGCGCGATGTCGCCCTTGTAGAAGCGGTCGTGCGCCGCCTGCAGCGCGGCGGGGCGGGTGGCGCCCTTCTTCAGGGCCGCCTGCTCCGCGTCGGCCAGCTTCCTGAACGTGGACGCGAGGTCCGGGTTGCGCACCATCGCGCCGGCGACCGGCGGGACGCCACCGGGCAGAAAGAGCGCGGCGCTGGTCGGCGTCTTCGCAAGGAGCTTCGCGCCGCTTCGCACGCCGGCCACGAAGCCGTCGTTGGCGGGATGCCCCTGCTCCGCATATTCAATCGCGGGGGCGAGGACCTCTGCCAGGCTCTTCGAGCCGAACCGCGAGAGCATGGCGATGAGGCCGCCGATGTTGCCGGGCACGACGGCCGCGGTCATGCCGGCGTCGAGCGTGTCGGGCGTCATCTCCGCGACCTTCAGCCCCTTCGGCGCGGCGCCAGCCATGGCGAGCGAGTGGACCTGGCCGGTCTTCTTGTCGAAGATCGTCGCGAACCCGTTGCCCGCGATGCTGGAGCTCTGCGGCTCGACGACGTTGAGGACGGCGGCGACGGCCACGGCCGCGTCGAACGCGTTGCCCCCGGCGAGGAGGATGCGCGTGCCCGCCATCGACGCCAGCGGATGCGCGCTGGTGACGAGGCCGTGCACCCCCGGCACGGCGGGCCTGAGCGCCCGCACGCCGGCCTGCGCGTTGGCGTCGCCCCGATCCTGCGCATACGTCGCCCACGCCAGCGTCCCAATCAGTGCCACGACCGTCACGGTTGTGCGCATCCCCGCCTCCGCTGAAGCTACGGCGGGCCAGGCCCGCTGTTCGTTCCCCATCTCCCGGCTCCCGGTTCCCGGCTCCCGTCAGTATCCGCTAGATATGACGCGCGTCATACCTCTTCGACCCCCCTCCCGGTAGCGTGGAGACGTCCATGATGACGGGGCCTCGGCCGATGGATGATGACCCACGTGTGACCCAGTCGGAAGATGCGGGGACACCGCTCGACGAGCTCTGCGATCTTGTCCTCGAGCGGCACCATGCCTACGTGCATGGCGCCATTCCGATGATTCGCGCGGCGCTGGCGCAGCTGGCCGAGCGCGACGGTCCGCCGTGGCTGCCCGAGGTGCGCGCGGCGTTCTCCGATCTCGCCGACCAGTTGACGAGTCACTTGTTGAAAGAGGAAGCCATCCTCTTTCCCGCAATGGCGGCGCTGGCGCAGGCCGACCGCGAGGGGAAGAACCGGCCGCCGCTCCCGTTCCCCACGGTGCTGCATCCCATCCGGATGATGGAGTCCGAGCACGCCCGCATCGCCGGCCTGCTGGAGCAGATCCGCCTCGCCACCTCAGGCTTCATCGTCCCCGACGGCGCACCCGAGAGCTGGCACCGGGCGGTCCGCGCGCTGGCCCGCTTCGACGAGGCGATGCAGGCGCACCTCCACGCGGAGAACGACGTCCTGTTCCCGCGGGCGCTCGAGCTCGAACGACACTTGCCGTAGGGCTTGGGGACTAGGGACCTAGGGACTTAGGGACTTAGGGACTTAGGGGATTAGGGACTTAGGGGTTGCCGACTCCCGACTCCGCCCGGTCTCCCGTCAGCTATGATTCCCCCCGTGTCGAATCCCGTAACCGAAGACGTCCTCCGCCGCATCACGATCTTTCGCCGGTTGTCCGTGGCCGATCGTGGGCGCGTGGCCGAGGTGGCGCGGCGCAAGACGTACGAGCGCGGCGAGGCCGATCTTCTCGGAGGGCGAGGCGGCCGACGTATTCCTCACGATCATCGAGGGGCGCGTCAAGGTATTCAAGTCCACGCCCACCGGCAAGGAAATCATTCTCGAGATTTTCGGCGCCGGCGATCCGCTTGGCGCCGTGGCGGTGTACGAGGGCGCGCCGTTTCCGGCGTCGGCCATCGCGCTCGAGTCCACCGAGTGCCTGCGCATCGAGCAGAGCGACTTCTTTCGCCTGCTCGAGCAGCACCCCGTCCTCGTGCGCGGGCTGCTCTCGGGCCTGACGATCCGACTGGCGGAATTGACGCGGCGCCTGGCGGAGCTGACCGGCAGCCGCGTGGAGTCCCGCTTCGCCCGGTTGTTCGTCAAGCTGGCGGACCAGATCGGCCGCGCCGATCGCGGCGGGGTGTTCGTGCCGATGCCCCTCAGCCGCCAGGAACTCGCGGATCTCACGGGGACGACGATCGAGACGAGCATCCGGATCATGAGCCGGTGGCAGAAGGAAGACGTGCTGCACACCGAGAAGGACGGCTTCGTGATTCTCGACCGCAAGGAACTCGACGCGGCCGCGTCGTAGTTGGGGCGCGCGCCTACGCGGGGCGAAGCCCCGCGCCCTCGAGGAACGCGTCAATCTCGTCGCGCCTCGCGTCGGCGTCCGCCTCGCCGAGCTCGATGAGCGCGGTCACGTAGTCTCGCTGGAACATCACGAGGCTGAGGATGTCGGGGCTCGCCGTCCGCCGCGTGCCCAGGCCGCGCGTGAGGAAGCGGAACACCGACGGCAGCTTCGCTTCGTACTCTCCCGCCAGCCGCCCGAGGTCGCGTGACGGCCGCAGCACCAGGATGTCCACGTGGCGCAGGCTCTGGCGACGCTCGTCCGGCAGTTCCTGCAGCAGGCGGTTGATGAGTTCCAGCCGGAAGATGTCCTGATCGATCAGATCGAGGAACACGGCGTTGTAGAGGACGCCCAGCACCTGCGCGAGCGGGGGATAGCCGGCGATCTGGGAGGTGTCCGCGTCCGCGAGCGAGCGCTGGTAGCGCGCGCTGATGTGCAGGATGCGCGACGCGCCCATGTGCAGCGCGGGCGAGAGCGGCGCGGTCTGCCGGACGCCGCCGTCGCCGTACCACGCGCCCGCCACCTTGATCGCCGGGAAGAACACCGGGAGCGCGGACGAGGCCATGACGTGGTCCACGCAGAGCGCCGCGTCTTCCGCCACGCGTTGCGGCCGTTGCCAGAGGGGCGGCCCGCCGGCGCGATGCACCCAGGTGACCGACTGCGCGGTCGAGTAGCTCGTGGCGCTCAACGCCACGCCGGCGAGCCGGCCGCTCGCGATGTTCGGCGCGATGCCGGGCAGCGTGCCGTCGGGCCTGGCCGCCGAGCGCGCGCGAGAGGAACGCCGTGCAGGGGCGTGGTGTCCACCATGCCCTGCATGCGCTCGCGGCCTCCTCCGTCCGCCGAGACGAGCCGCAGGGCGAAGCGGACGGCGTTGGCTCGCGAGCGAGCGCGTGTCGACGCGGAACACCTGGTCGGGCGTCAACGAGAGCCACAGATCGGTGAGTCGATCCGCCGCCGGCAGGAACTCCTCCGAGGTGTTGGCGAGGAAGGCAGTGTTCACCGCGCCGGCCGAGATGCCGGTGAGGATGGGAATGCGCAGGGAGGGATGCCGCCGGGCGATCGCGCGGAGCACGCCGGCTTGATACGCGCCCCTCGCGCCGCCGCCGCCCAGCACCAACGCCAACATGCCGACGCGATCCTACCGGCCGATCGCGGACGGCACAAGCGGGGAAATCACAAGTCGCTGCGCGAGAGCCTCCACGCCGCAGCGCCGGCGGGCAGCGCGGTCCACGCGCCGAGCGACAGGATGATCAAGACGGCCGTGGCGAGGTTGCTGCCGGTGAAGCGCAGCAGCGCGAGCGACGCGCCGCCGAAGGCGGACGTGCCTTCGATGGCGAGGTAGGCGCCCGTGCGCGCCGCATCGATCGGGTTGAGGAGCGTCGCCGTCATCAGCAGCCGCGACGCGGCGCCCGAGCGCAGCAGGGACGCGATGCCCAGCGCGGCGATGTCGAACAGGATCACGGTGACGAACCACACGAGCAGGGCCAGGGCCAGCGTGCGCGCACGGCGGCCCGGGGCGCCGCTCGCGAGCGCGGCCGCGATCGCGAGAAAGACCGCCGGTGAGGGCCACCGACATCAGCACCACGGTGAGGAACTGCGAGGCGCCGCTCGAGCCGCTCGACCACTGCACGGCGACGCCGGCGGCGCCGAACCCGATCAACTCCGCGGCGACGAGCGCGAGGAACAGGCCGAGGCCCCGCCCGGCCAGGATCACGGCCCGCGGCACCGGCTGCGCGTAGAGAAGTTCCGCGGCGCCGCGATCGGGCGACAGCGCGAGCGCGCCGAACACCAGCGCCGCGAGCGGCACGATCAGGAGCACCAACTGCACCAGCGAGACGGCCGTGCGGGCGAAGTCCTGCATCCCATGGCCGCCCGAAAGGACGTATCCCGACAGGGCGACGAGCAACGCGAGACCGGCGAAGATCCCGGCGAACATCTGCAGCCACCGCGATCGCGCGGCCAGCAGCAGTTCGTGACGTGCGCACAGCCAGACGAGTCCCATCATGGTGCGGTCCTTCCCAGGATCTGCGAGGCGTCGATCGGGTGCCCGCCCCGCGAGGCGGGATCGCCGTCGCGTGCCGCCGCGTCGCGATGCGCGATGAGGCCCGAGCCCATCGGCGTTTGCAGGCCCGCCACTTCGGTGAACAGGGCGCGATCGGCGCGCAACCACTCGCCGGAGGCGTGGTCCGCGACGAAGACCACCGCGTCCGGCGGCACAGCTTGCGCCTTGATGCCGTCTCGCAGGCAGCCGAGATCGTCGAAGAGCCGCGGCTCTTCGCCCGCGCGCACGATTTGCGCGGCGGTCGTGCGCGACGAGATCACCATCCGGCAGGACGCACACGCATCGTGGCCGAACTCGAATCGCCACCGGCTCCACCGGGCCGCTTGCGCAGGCTGCCGCGAAGAGGGCCATCACGACGAGTGCGGCCTTCATGGGTGTTCTCCCATCAAGTCGCGATAGAACAGGTCGAGGCGTCCTTCTTCGGCCGTCAGGCCGTCGATGCGGCCGCCGGCCGCGCGCAGGGCGTCGAGCACGGCCAGGCGCGTGGAGCCCGGGCCGGGCACCATGAGGTCCTCGCCGATCCACGTCGCCTCGGGTGCGATCTCCTGCGCTCGCGCGAGCAGCGCGGGCAGTCTCTCCGCCAGCCGCACGCGCATCACGCCGCGGTCCGCGAGCCGCGCCGCCAGTTCGCTGGCGGTGAGCGTGGCCGCGAGCCGCCCTTCGATCAGCACCAGGATGCGATCGGCCAGGCGCTCGACGTCCCCGAGTTGATGCGAGCTGAAGAACACGGTCCGCCCCGCGTGCCGCCGGGATTCGACGAGCTCGTAGAACGCGCGCAGCCCGTCCGGATCGAGCGCCGCCGTCGGCTCGTCGAGCAGCAGGACCTCGGCGTCGGGAAGCATGGCCACCGCGAGCCCGAGGCGCTGCGTCATGCCGCCCGAATAGGTGGACACCGCGCGGCGGCTGGCGCCGTTCAGCGACGCGAACTTCAGGACCCGATCGGTGGCGTCGGCCTGGACGCCGCGCAGGCGGCGATAGAACTCGACCACTTCCCGGCCCGTCAGCGCATCGGGAAACGACACGCGCTGGGGAAGGAACGAGCAGACGCGCCGAGCGCTGGCCTCGGCCGCGGGAAGGCCCGCGGCGCCGAGAAACACCCCGCCCGACGTGGGCTCGCAGCAATCCGGCGGCGGCCTTGATCGAGGTGGTCTTGCCCGAGCCGTTGGGGCCGAGCAGCGCCACCGTGGCGCCCGCCGGCACCTCCGCAGTGAGCGCATCGACGGCCCGGTGGCCGTCGTAGATCTTCGTGAACGCGCGGAAGGCGATCATGCGGCACCGCCGGCCGGCGCGGGACGCCGGGAGAGGGGCGAGCGGCCGCCCAGGGCCAGGATGACGGCGCCCGCGAGGAGCACGAGCCACGGCCACCACGGCGCCGCGCTCACGTTCGTGCGCGGCGCGAGCTCCGTGTCCGCGATCGTCGGCACGGCGGCGAGCTCCGGCATGCGCGCGAGCGGCCGCGCATCCACCACGGGGATGAGGTCGAGCACGGGGAAGGCCCGCTCCGCCGCGCCCAGCGCCTTGGCCGACAGGCCCTGCGCGAACAGGTCCGCCGCCGTCATGTTGCCGCGCAGGTGGTCGAACACATTGGAGAGGCGATAGGGCCGGTCGGCGATGCCGTCGCCGTCGAGGTCGGGCTCGCCGTGGTCCGACCAGTAGTTGCCGTCGAAGCGCGTGTCGGTGCGGCGTCCGGACAACATGAGCGGCGACAGGTTGCCGACAAACGCGTTGTCCTCGAAGGTGTTCTCCCCGCTCGAGTCGTAGATGACGAGCGCCATGTCCGACATCGCGACGACATTGCGGCGGAACCGGTTCCGGTAGGAGCCCTCGAGGAAGATCCCGCGCGCGTTGTCCGCGATCAGGTTGTCCTCCGCAACCAGCTCGTCGCAGGCCTTCAGCAGCAGGCCCACCGAGGCGAACCCGCGATTGTGCAGGAAGCGGTTCCGGCGGAACGTCAGGCGCTTCGAGTACATCAGCGCCGCGCCGGCCGCGCCGTTCTCGAACGTGTTGTCCTCGAAGACGTTGTCGTCGGAGAACATGTAGTGCAGGCCGTAGCGCAGGTCGCGCGCGCGGTTGTGGCGCACCTCGCCGTTCGACGAGGACTGGATGTAGAACCCGTCCCGCGTGTTCGATGACTTCGTTGTCTCAGGAGGTGAAAGCGCTGCGAGTTCCAGACGTGGATGCCGGAGCCCACTTCGCCCGGATCCTTCCCGGGGATGCCCGTCACCGTGTTTCCCTCGAGCGTCGCATCGTCGGCCTCGCGCAGGTAGATGCCGAAGAGCGACTGCCGGATGCGGCAGTCGCGGACGGTCGCGTGCGCGGCGGAGACGTGGATGCCCGAGGTGTCCCGGCCCAGGTCGCCGCCGCCGAGGCCGTCGATGTCGAAGCCCTCGATGGTCACGTGGGCCGCGCGGATGCGGACGACGCTGCCCGTGCCGGAACCGACGAGCAGCGGGCCGGCCGGTGCCGACCAGGGTGAGCGGACGGTCGATCAGCAGGTCGCCCTTGTAGGTGCCCGCGGGCACCACGATGCGGTCGCCGGGTTGTGCGCGGTCGACCAGGAGTTGCAGGGGTGAGGCGTGCTCGGCCAGGGGACGTCCCTCGAGCGTGCCGGTCGCCGGCGCGGGCGGATCGTCCGCGGCCGTGACCTGCAGGAGGCCGGCGAGGAACAGGGACACGAGGATCATGGCGTTACGCCTTGGCGCGGCGGCCGCTCCATACCGACCACGCGAGGGCCGATATCAGGAGCACGATGGCGCCGACCATCGCGTAGGTCGCGGCGCGCGGATACGAGTAGACCTCGAAGTTGGCGATCTGCCGGTAGCCGAACATCGGGGGCATGAAGCCCGGCACCTTGATGGCGGCGTCGGGGGCCAGGTCGTGCCCGTAGCGATAGAGCTTGTAGCCGAACGACCACATCGAGAACGCGCCGAAGTAGACGAACAGCACCGTGACGTCCAGCAGCGCCGACACCGTGCCCTGCACGACCGTGCGCAGCACGAGCAGGCCGAGCGCGCCGATCACGAACGGCATCCACTGGAATTCGGTGAACGACGCCACCGTGAGGTCGTGCATGCCGATGTAGTGGTTGAGGACGTTGATCTCCTGGATGTCCTGGCCGTTGTTGCCGCCGACCAGCGTGTAGGAGTAGATGTCGAGCCGCAGCCCATCCGGGTACTGCGGCGCGAACATCGTCAGATTCCAGAGCGGAAAGAAGTAGGTGGCCACCAGCAAGCCCGCGGCCGCAAGGAGCATGAGCCGCGACTGCAGGTCGATCGGCCCCTCGAGGAATCGGCTCGCGCGCGAAAGAAAGGCTTGCATGGTGGACACCCCTGGAAAAGGTCGAAAGTGAAAAGTGGAAAGTGAAAAGGGTTGTGCTTTCCACTTTCCACCTTCTACCTTCTACTTGACAATCATGTACCCCTGCATCTCCTGGTGGAGCGCCGAGCAGAAGTTCGTGCAGTAGTAGGCGAACACGCCGCCCTTCTTGGCCGTGAACGTCACCGTCTTGGTCTCGCCGGGGTCGATGACGATGTTGATGTTGTAGTCGAGCAGGCCGAAGCCGTGCAGCTCGTCCGTGGTCTGCTCGATGTTGGTGATCGCGACCGTCACCTCGTCACCCGCGTTCACCTCGAACGACGTGGGCGTGAGGGTCGAGCGCACCGCCACCATCTTGACCAGGACCTTCTTGCCGTTGCGCGTCACGCCGGCGTCCTTCACGTCCCACACCGCCATCGGGTGCTTGTTCTCTTCCTTCGGATACACCTCGATGGGGTGGATCTTGTCGGCCTTGATGATCTGCGCGTAGTGCGGCTCGGGCTCGGTGAACGCGTCGTAGAGGAGCTTCATCTTCTCCTCGGAGATGTCCACCAGCTGGGACGATTCCGGCTGCGACGGCCCGACGTTCAGGTGCCGGCCGTGCGAGAGCTTGTTGAGGCCGACGAGGTACTTGCCGTCCGGGCTCACCGTGTCGCCTTCGGCGGCGGCGAGGTGGCCGATCGAGTACGACATCGGCGCCTTGTCGACCACTTCCCACGTGCCGAGCTTCCACTTGGCGATGGCGCTGTCGACGAAGAGCGACGTGTAGGCCCAGTTGTCGGGCCCGAACTGCGTGTGCAGCGGGCCGAGGCCCACCGCCACTTCGGCGTCCTTGATCGACTCGTACTTGAGCACCGGGATGCCGTCCTCGTCGCCCGTGAAGTCCTTGTTCTTGATCGCGGTCTGGATCTTCTCGAAGTTGAAGACCGTCGTCACGCCCTGGAGCTTGCCGGAGCCGACGATCCAGTTGCCGTCGGGCGCCACGTCCACGCCGTGCGGCGACTTGCCGCAGGGCATGAAGTAGACGAGGCCCGGGCACCTTCTTCGGATCGATGACCTTCACGCCGTCGATGACGTCGCCCTTGCCCTCGGCGATGGCCTTCTCGACCGCGCGCCAGTCGATGGCGGCGATGTAGTCGCGGTCGCGCTGCGAGGCCGTGACCTCGAGCTTGCCGGTGGCGCGCTCGGTGTTGTACGAGGTCAGGAACATCCAGCCGTCGGACTTCGAGCTTGCCCGCGTCGCCGAGGTCGTAGTCGAAGGGCGGCATCAGGATCTCCCACGCGAGCGACATCTCGCCGCTCTTCGGGTCGATCTTCACGCCGGCGACGATGCCCTTGTATTCGGTGGCGTACTTGTCGATGCCGATGGCCCTGTTCGGCACCGGGCGCGAGAAGCGGGACGCCATCATCGCGTATTCGCTGTTGGGCGTGACGAACGAGGAGGCGTGGTTGCCGTGCAGGTTCGGCACGGGCCCGAGGATCTGCTTGGTCTTGAAGTCGCGCAGGTCGATGCGCGCGATGCGCCCGTTCATCTCGTTGATGAAGAGCCAGCGGCCGTCGTAGTCGCCCTTGGTCTCCGAGAGGGCGGGGTGGTGCGCGTCGCCCCAGGTCAGGTCGCCGAGCATCTTCTTCGAGTCGTCGTCGAAGCCGTAGCCGGTGCCGGAGTACGGCGAGAACACCGGGATGGTCGACAGGTGCCGCATCGAGGGGATCCCGTAGACGTAGATCTGGCCCGAGTGCCCGCCCGACGAGAACATGTAGTACTCGTCGAGGTCGCCGGGCGCCACGTAGGTCTTCTGCGCGGCCACCGCGACGTCCGACTGCGCTCCACCGGCCGCCTTCTTCGACTGCGGCGCGCTGGGGGTGCACTGGCTGGCGGCCAGGGCCAGGACCATGATGGCGAGCACGCTCGCCCACGAAAGCCGATACCGTCGAGTCATAATCTGAATCCTCCTATTGAGTGCGTGCTGGTGGCTGAGCGGCCCCGCGCTGGCGTTGGTACTCCGCGAACGCCTCGCGCAACTTCCCGATGGCGACTTGCTTCTGTTCCGGCGTGAGGATGATCTGGCGCGACAGCACCACGCTCATCGTGCCCGTGGGGTTGGCCAGGAACGTGTCGAGCGTCATGCCGAAGCGGCTCTGGACGTCTTCCACCGCCGTCGACAGGTCGGGACCGATCTGCGCCGGGCTCTTCACGCCCAGTGCCTGGATCGAGTGGCAGACGAAGCAGCCGGTCTGCACGAACCAGCCGCCGGGCCCCGTCTTCATCTTCTCTTCCGCCGCCAACTCGTCCGCGCTCCGCGGATCGACGCGCGGCGCGCCGGCGAGGTAGCGCGACGGCACGTCATGCCGTTGCCACGAGAGCACCAGCATCGCGAGCGCCTGCGCCTGCTCCGACGTGAAGTTGAAGTTGGGCATCACCGTGCCCTCCGAGGTCGCGCGCGGGTCCTTGAAGTGCTGCACGTGCCACGCAAACGCCGTCTTCTGGCCCGCGAGCCGGCTGAAGTCGTACTGTTCCGGCGCCTTCCCGCCCACCTCGGTGAGGTCGGGGCCAATCGTGCCGCCGAAGCCGTTGATCACGTGGCAGGCACGGCAGCCCTTCTCGTTGACCAGCTTCTTGGCCAGGTTGATGGCCGTCGCGCCCTTGGTCTCGCGGTCGTAGCGGTGGCACGTGTTGCAGTTCATCTGCAGGAACGCGTTCTTGTCGGTGGCCAGCGTGTACGACTCGCCGAGCGACCGGCTGAGGAGCGGCTCTTCCCAGTGCGCCACCTCGCCGTGCGCGGCCGCCGTGTCGATCGCCCAGCCCTGGCCGCCGTGGCACGAAGTGCAACCGAACTGCTCTACCGGATGCGTCTTGAGCGGCTCCACCGGGTGGGTGCGATACGGTTCCTCGGCGTCTTCGAAGCCCTTGTAGGCGATCGCCTGGTGGCACGTCATGCAGCGATCGGCGCGGCCGAGTTGCGCGACCCACACCTGCTGCACGCCGCCCGGGATGATGGCGGCCTTGTCGGCGCCGAACTTCTCGCCGACCATCTGCTTGAACTGGTACTGGTAGTAGCGCCAGTCGTGCGCGCGATCGCTCCACATGAAGAGCCCGGTGCCGATGACGAGCACGAGCCCGACCACGGCGAGCACCACGCGGTCGATGGCCGGGTACGGAGAGGAGGTGCGTTTCTCCATGTCAAATCCTCCCCGGGATGGCCGGCCACGCTTCCCATGGCCAGTAGATGTTCCAGTAGGGACCGCGCAGCCACATGCCGACGACGGTGAGGGCCAGGACGCCCAGCAGGATGAGCAGGAAGCCGATGTTCTGGCGCAGGCGCGCCCGCGGCATCCACACGCCAGCGGCCATGGACGTCGACTTGTCGAGCCACGGCCAGATCGTCATGAGCGCCACGAGGACGCCCGGCAGGATCACGCCGCCGAGGAACGCGCCGTTGATGGTGAACGATCCGAGGTGCAGCGTCGTGTCGGTGACGATTTCCTGCAGCCACAGGAAGTACCACGGCGCCTTCGCCGGGTTCGGCGTCACGAGCGCGTTGGCCGGCTCCTCGAGCGGCGACGCGATGAACACCGCCATGATGCCCACGATCGCGATGGTGCCGAGCGTGGCGATGGCCGCGCGGCGCGTGAGGTCCGGCACCGCGTTGACCGTCGTGTCCGGCGCCTCGAGCGTGCTCGCCCTCACTGTTGGCGCGGTGCCGCGGGTGACGCCGAGCAGCGTGTAGGTCTTGGTCTTCACCGCCGGCGTCTCGCGCTTCTGTTCCAGCAGGCCTTCCGCGTCCGCCTTGGCCAGGCCGCCGTCCTTGCGCACGCGCCACATGTGATACGCGAAGAGCCCGCCGAGCAGCCCCGGCAGCAGGACGATGTGCAGCACGTAGAAGCGGATGAGCGTCGCCTGCTCGATCGTGCGTCCGCCGATGAGGAGCTCGCGCACCTTCGGCCCGATCGCGGGGATGGACGAGGCGATGTTGGTGCCCACCGTGACCGCCCAGTACGCCAGCTGGTCCCACGGCAGCAGGTACCCGGTGAACGACAGGAACAGCGTCGTCAGGAACATGACGACGCCGATCACCCAGTTGTATTCGCGCTTCTGCCCGCGGCCGATGCCGTTCTTGTAGGCGCCGGTGAGGAACACGCGAATCAGGTGCAGCGCCACCGCGATCACCATCAGGTGCGCGCCGATGCGGTGCACCGCGCGGATCCACGAGCCGAACGTGATGACGAACTCGATGTCCTTGACGGACTGATACGCGCGCTCCACCGAGGGCACGTAGAGGAAGAGGAGCGGCAGGCCCGAGAGGATCAGCAGGAAGAAGAGCGCCGCCGAGATCGTGCCGAGCCAGAACGAATAGCTCCACGCCATCGACGCCTTGCTGATCTTGGCGGGGAACCAGTGCAGCATGAAGTTCGAGACGACGGCGTCGCCGGACTCCCGGTCCGATTGCGGCCGGAAGCTCCAGAGCGGCTCGGCGTGGACGCCGGGCGCTTCGGGTTTGGTGCGAGAGAAAGAAGGCAGGCGCATTGACATCACCCCAGCGTCAATCGGAAGTCGTGGCCCACTTCGTCCGCGAGGTCCACCACGAGCTGGCCGTCATCCGGCGCCAGCGAGAGGCGGTACCACGCGAGCGGCCTGGGAGCGGGACCGGCGACGTTGGTGCCGTCACCGGTGTACTGCGAGCCGTGGCACGGGCAGAGAAAACGGTGCGTCAGCTTCATCTGGGCGCCGCCGACCTCCGCCGTCTGCG
This sequence comes from uncultured Acidobacteriota bacterium, assembly GCA_963839865.1. Lineage (GTDB taxonomy): Bacteria > Acidobacteriota > Vicinamibacteria > Vicinamibacterales > UBA2999 > 12-FULL-67-14b. Next base: position 461,302 of record CAWIWS010000021.1, on the reverse strand, counting down.
GGTTGGGCAGCGCCTCGGCGCGCACCGTGCACCCGAGGTGCGTGCACGTGGCCGAGATGGCGTGAAACGTCTTGCCGTCGCGGAACACGAGCAGCCGCTCGTCCGGCAGGAACTTGAGGCCGTCCGGGAAGTCCGACGGCGGGCCGAGCTTCACCGTCGTCGGCGCGTCGTAGGAGACATTGGGCACGAGCGAGCGCAGGGATGCCGCGGCCTGGGCCGTGAGGGCCGCCACGCCGGCGCCCGCGCCGAGCTTGAGCAGGAAGTCGCGTCGATCGGGTGTCATCGTTGGTCACTCCTGTCGTGGTGTCCCGCCACGTCGTGGCGTCCCCCTTTAGGGGGACCGTCGCTCGCGTAGGGCACCCCTTTAGGGGTGCCGTCCTGCGGTGTCCATCGCTCCGTGATCGTGAAGCGCTCCATCGTCATGGCCTCCGTGGGGCAGCGAATCGCGCACAGCCCGCACCTGATGCAGCGGTCGTCGTCTTTGATGAGGGCCGCCAGCGGGAACCCGTTCGCCTCGGCTCGCGCCTCGACCTCGGCACGCTGGTCTGCGGGGAGGTCGAGCGTGTCGAGCGGCACGAAGGCGAGGCAGTACTCGGGGCAGATGTCCACGCAGCGGTTGCAGAGCACGCACTTTTCGGGGTCGTAGATGGTCTGCACGTGGCAGACGAGGCACCGCGTGGCCTGGATGCGGGCGGCCTCGTCGCTGTAGCCCGTTTCGACTTCCGCGATGCCGGTGCGGCGGCCGATGTCGAGCGTGGGCGGGGCTTCGCGATCGAACTGCTCGAAGCCCGCGATCATCTGGTAGGTCCCGGTGTGGAGTTCCTCGATCTCGAGGTTGACCTCGAGGCGCGCCTGCGCGCCGGCGATCTGCTCGTGGATCGAGCGCGCCGCGCGCTTGCCGTTGGCGACCGCCTCGATCAGGTTGCGCGGCCCGAACGCGACGTCGCCGCCGGCGTAGATGCCGGGCGCGGAAGTGGCGAGCGTGGCGGGATCGATCTTGATCGTGCCGGCCGGGGTGAGGTCCACGCCGTCGGCCGGCGTGAGGAACGACAGGTCGGCCTTCTGGCCGATGGCCAGGATGCAGGCGTCGGCCTCGACGGTCACGATGTCCTCGTCCGCGTACTCGGGGGCGAAGCGGCCGTTGGCGTCGAACACCGAGCGCACGCCGCGCAGTTCCACTCCCTGCAGGCGGCCGTCGCCGACAAAGCGGCGGGGCCCGCGACGGGTGAGGAACCGAACGCCTTCCTTGCCGGCCTCTTCGAATTCCTCGTGCCCCTGCGTGGTGCGCAGCACGGGCATCTCGTCGAAGTTCTCCAGCGACACTACGGTGACCTCGGTGGCGCCGCCGCGCAGGGCCGCGCGGGCGGAATCCAGCGCTTCTTTCACGCGGGCGTCGGTTTCGGAGCCCAGCTCCTCGAGTTCAGCCTCGCGTGACACGCGCAGCGCCGTGCGCGCGGCATCGAACGCGACGAAGCCGCCGCCGATGACGACGACGCGGCGGCCCAGGTCCATGCGGAAGCCGCGATTGATGTTGAGCAGGTAGTCGACGGCCTTGACGACGCCGTCCAGTTCCACGCCGGGCGCCTGCAGATCGCGTCCGCGCATCACGCCCACGGAGATGAACACGGCCTCGAAGCCCTGCGCGCGCAGTTCCTTCACCCCGAAGGTCGGCCCGAGGGGCGTGTTCAGCTTGAGGTCCACGCCCAGCGAGACGATGCGATCGATTTCGGCGCGGAGGAGCGTGCGGGGCAGGCGGTACTCGGGAATGCCGAAGCGCATCATGCCGCCCGGTTCGCTGGACGCCTCGAACACGGTGACGTCGTAGTTGAGGAGGGCGAGGTCGTGCGCGGCGGCCATGCCGGCCGGGCCAGCGCCGATGATGGCCACCTTGTGCCGCGGCCCCGCACCGACGACCGCGGCTGGGCGGCGTCCGATAGAACGGCAGCGGCAGGTGGCCGCTATAGCGATTGCCCTCGTGCGTGTCGGTCGTCAAGAGCCGCGCCTGCGTGTCGGGGCGGATCGACTCGACGCCGAACTGCTCGGTGACGTGGCGCTTCAGCGCGCGGATGGAGACCGGCGCGTCGATGACCCCGCGGCGGCACGCGTCCTCGCACGGCGCGGCGCAGACGCGGCCGCACACGGACGCAAACGGATTGGGCGCGCGCGCGACGAGGAACGCTTCTTCGTCGCGGCCTTCGGCGATGAGTTGGACGTACCGGCCCGCATCCGTGTTGACGGGGCAGCCGGCCTGGCACTTGACCTGGGCCTTCCAATGCGCGAGATCCGGGAGCTCGGTGCGAATGCCCATCTAAGCCTCTTGGGGAAGGGTGTGGCATTCGGCCGCAGGGGGGTATGACGGGGGTCATATTTGGGAATTTCAGGGTGCCGGGGTGCCAAGGTGCCAGCGGTGCCAAGGGTGTGGTGCCATTGGTGCGGCACGTAGGGCACCCCTTTTAGGGGTGCCTGGAGGTGCCGGTACAATGTCCGGGTGACCCACGAAGACGGAATGGCGCTGGCGATCGCGCAGGCGGCACGCGGGCGCGATGCGGGCGAAGTGCCTGTGGGCGCGGTGGTTGTGCTCGACGGACGGGTCGTCGGCGCCGGGTTCAACCAACCCATCTCATCGGTGGATCCCACGGCCCACGCCGAGGTGGTGGCGCTGCGAGCGGCGGCCAAAGAGGTCGGCAATTACCGCCTCACGGGCGCCACCTTATATGTGACGGTCGAGCCGTGCCTGATGTGCGTGGGCGCGATGGTGCACGCGCGCGTGGGGCTGGTCGTGTTCGGCGCGCCCGAGCCCAAGGCCGGCGCGCTCGTGTCCATGACCCGCGCGCACGAGCTTGCCAGGACTCAATCACCGGCTCGAGATCTTGGGCGGAATTCTTGAGGAGGACTGCCGCGCCGTGATGCAGGCGTTCTTCCGCGATCGCCGCGCCGCCGGAAACCCGGCATCCCCCTAAGCCCCTAAGCCCCTAAGCCCCCAAGTCCCTAAGCCCTCAACTAGTACACAACCCTTACAATCACCGCCTCCGCGCGTCACTACCATCGGGAGAGAGAGGCTTGCCATGCAGCCGCACCCGAAAGGCACTCGCGCACATGTTCTTCTCTCCTCCTGCTTCAAACCCTTCGCGCAAGACGACGAGTTCGGCAGCCGGGCCATCAATCCGGTGGAGCTGTACCACAACCAGGTGACGCGCGAGCAGGGGCCGTTCTCGCTCCGGATGTTCCATCGCACGTGGAGCCTCATGCTGCTGCAGCAGAACATCTCCGCGCCGTGCACCGTCCTCGACTTCCCCTCGCGCGACGAGTTCGTCCGCGAGCTCACCTCGCGCCACTACGACATCGTCGGGCTCACCGGCATCATCGTGAACGTGGGCAAGGTGCGCGAGATGTGCCGGCTCGTGCGCGAGCACTCGCCGTCGTCCACCATCATCGTCGGCGGGCACGTGACGGCGATTCCCGGCGTCGAGAAGATGATCGACGCCGACCACATCGTGAAGGGCGAGGGCGTCGCGTGGCTGCGCGAGTATCTCGGCGAGGACCCGACGGATCCGATCGCGCACCCGATCATCCCGTCCTCGTTCGGCTTCCGCCTCTTCGGCCTGCCCACGCCGCGCGGCGGCGGCAGCGGCCACGCGGCCGCGACGATCATCCCGTCGGTGGGCTGCCCGATGGGCTGCAACTTCTGCACGACCTCCGAGTTCTTCGGCGGGAAGGGGAAGTTCGTCAACTTCCTCGAGCGCGGCGAGGACGTGTTCCGCGTGATGTGCGAGGCCGAAGCGGCCCTGGGCGCGCGCTCGTTCTTCATGATGGACGAGAACTTCCTCCTGTACAAGAAGCGGGCGCTCGAGCTGCTGGAGTTGATGAAGGCCAACGGCAAGTCGTGGTCGCTCTACGTCTTCTCGTCGGCCAACGCGATCCGCAAATACGACGTGCGGCAGCTCGTGGAGCTCGGCATCGAGTGGATCTGGCTCGGCCTCGAGTCCACCGGCAACCAGTACCAGAAGCTGAAGGGCGCCGACACGCTGGCGCTCGCGACGGAACTCGGGTCGCACGGCATCCGCGTGCATGGGTCCACCATCATCGGCCTCGAGCACCACACGCCGGAGAACATCGACGAGGTGATCGACCACGCCGTGTCGCACGAGACCGTCTTCCACCAGTTCATGCTCTACACCCCGGTGCCTGGCACGCCGCTCTACCGAGAGGTCGAGGCGGAGGGCCGCCTGCTCGATGGCGTGGACCTGGCGGACATTCACGGGCAGTACAAGTTCAACTTCCAGCACGCGGCGATTTCGCGCGACGACTCGAAGACGTTCCTCGACCGCGCGTTCCGTCGCGACTTCGAGGTGAACGGGCCCAGCCTCTATCGGCTGATGGCGAGCATGATGACGGGGTGGCGGCGCTACAAGGACGATCCAGACCCGCGCGTGCGCGCCCGGGTGGAGGGCGAGGCGTCGCAGTTGCGCAACGGCTTCGGCGCGGCGCTGTGGGCGATGGAGAAGTACCTGCGGGACTCGAACCGCGCCGTGAGCGACCGCATTCGCGACCTGCGCCTGCAGATCGAGCGCGAGCTGGGCGGGCTGGCGCCGGTGATCGATCGCATCGCGGGACCGGCGCTGCTCTGGAGCGCGCGCCGCGACGCGCGCCTGGCGCCAGAGGGGCGGCGGCTCGAGCCGCGGACGTTCGTCGATCGCCGCAACTGGGCGTGACCGTAGTGTCCGGCTTTAGCCGGACCTTCTCTCGGCCGTGGTGTCCGGCTTTAGCCGGACCAAACGGTGTGGCCGCGCGACGAGACGTGCCTCCCGGCGCGAGCTATCCCGCCCGGGTTGGTGAGCGGGGTCTCGCTCGGCGGTCAAACGCCCCTGCGGCGTGACAAGCCCTCCGCGAACTCGCTGCGCTCGAACAACGCCTGTCTCCGCCTCCAGGGCGTTTGTCGGTGGGCTTCATCGCCTCGCTCCAACGCTCGCTGCCGGGAGGCACGTCTCGTCGCGCGTCCGCGTCGAGATTGTGGTCCGGCTTTGGCCGGATCCTGCGGCCCCGTGGTGTCCGGCTTCAGCCGGACCGGCTTGTGAGGGGTCGGCCCTCCGGCCCTCCGGGGGCGCGCCGTTTTGCGGCGCGTGGGGCTCGCTTCGCTCGTGGGCGGGACCTCTGATACAATCAAAAGTTCCAGCGACTCGTAAGGTCCCTACCTAGCGGAGAGGTACCGAAGTGGTCGTAACGGGCGCGCCTCGAAAGCGTGTTGTCCGCAAGGGCACGTGGGTTCGAATCCCACCCTCTCCGCCAAACTCTTCCACCCCCTAGCCCGTCGTTTCCATCGTACGCGAGCCTTTGTGCTCGGCGGGCCTGTGCACTTCGGGACAGCCGCGCGCCACGCATCGGAGTTACCGTCGTCCCAGCTCGTAGTTTCGAGAGGGGAGTCCACCATGAACATTGTCGTATTGCTCATCATCCTCCTGCTGCTGTTCGGCGGCGGCGGCTTCTACGTTGGCGGCCCGATGATCGGGGAAGCCTCGGCGGGATCATCCTGCTCGTCCTCGTCGTGATGTTGCTTACAGGCAGAATCTAGCGTCGGCCGCCGGTCGTCGCCGGTGGGGCATAATCACGCCACCTTGGCGCATACTCTGTCCCGACGTCCCCGCTTCGCTCTCGCACTCGGTCTGACCCTCGCTCTCGCCGGCGCGGCCGCCCCTGCACCTGCACAGACGCCGCCCACCGTGGTGGAAGTCGCGTCATCACTACACGTGCTCGCGCTCCTTTCGGACGGTTCGGTCGTCGCGCTCGGCGAGAACCGCTCCGGACAACTGGGCCGGCCCAAGGCCATTCGCCGCTTCTTTCCATCCGGGCGCGTGGCGCTGCCTGCCAGGGCGGTGCAGGTCGCCGCCGGAGAGGACACGTCCTTCGCGCTCCTCGAAGACGGCACGGTCTGGGCGTGGGGGCGCGGCTACTACGGCACTCTCGGCGTGGAGTTGAAGGACGCGACCGAGCGGGACACCCCCGCCGCGATTCCCGGACTCCGCGGTGTGTCGCAGATCGTGGCCGCCGGCGACGCGGCGATGGCCGTCCTGGCCGACGGCACCGTGCGCGCCTGGGGCGCGCTTCCCGCGTTCCTCACCGGCGGTCGCGAGGTGCACCCCGGCGTGTCGCAGCCGATTCCACTGCCAGGCCTCGAGAACATCGCGCGCGTCTTCGGCGCGCCGTCGATGGGTTTTGCCCTCACGAAGGACGGCCGCGTGCTCGCATGGGGGCTGAACGCCAAGGGATCGCTCGGGCTCGGTCGCGCCACGCCGGAACCACAGCGCCCCACGGAACTGACGACGCTGAAGGACGTGGTGTCGATCGCCACGGTGTCGGGCGCAGTGGTCGCCGTCACGCGCGATGGACGCGCGTGGAGCTGGGGAGACAACGGGCAGGCCGGCCTCGGCAACGGCCTGCACGGCGACACGTCGGACCCCGGCCAGCCGACGCCGCAACCGGTGAAAGGCGTCACCGATGCGGTGGAGGTCAAGGCCGGCAGCTACGGCCGCCACTTCATCGTCCGTCGAAAGAACGGCACGCTGATTGGCTGGGGCAACAGCGACTGGGGCCAGCTCGGCGCCGGCATCTCCGGCGATCACCAGCCGACGCCGAAGGCCATCGTGCTCCCGGGCGTCGAGGCGTACTGGCTCGGGGGCAACTTCTCGTTCGCCAGGACCGCCGGCGGCGCGATCTGGTTCTGGGGCGAGCAGTCCGCCGCGCAGGGACTGCTCGGCGTGAGGGGGAACCAGCGCGTGCCGGCGAAGGTGCCGATGGAGAAGCTCCTGCCGCAGTGACGTTCTCGATCCGGTGTGAACTACCCCAGGCCCGGCCGCACCAGCTCCGCCATCGCCTTGTTGAACTTCACCGGCTCGTCGGCGAACGGCTCGTGGCCGGAGGCCTCGAACCAGACGATCTGCTTCGACGGCGCGGTCAGCGCGTCGAAGTAGGCCACGCTCGCCTCCGGGGGCACCCAGTGGTCGCGGCGCCCGAGGAAGAAGAACACCGGCACGCGCAGCGTGGGCGCCAGCGTCAGGAGATTCAGCCTCGACACCTCGGCCCACATGGCATCGATCGAGATCCGGAAGCCGCGCATGATGCGGGGCAACTCGAAGACCGATGTCTCGGCCCCTCCGAAGAAGACGCGCGCCATCTTCCAGAGGGATCGCGCGCTGAAGTTGCCCTCCAGGCGCTGCAGCCACGTGCGCTCCACCCACAGGCGGTCGGCCGTGTGCGGCGGCGGGCCGATGGCGCGAAGCTCCTCGAGCGCCTTGCCGTTGTCGAGGCGTTCCGCCTCGGCGAGCGCGTACGCATACGACAACCCCTCGCCTTCGGCCCAGTCGCCAATCTGCCCGCTGCCCACGTAGGCGGCCACCTTGCCCGGAAAGCGCGCCGCATACAGGACGCCGAGCGCGGACCCCCACGAGTGCCCGAAGATCGTCACCCTGTCGTGACCGAGGCGCGCACGCACGGCATCCACCAGCTCATCGAGATCGGTGATGAACCGTTCGACAGTCATCGACGATCGCGGGATCCCGCGATGGAACGACTTCCCGCTGCCGCGCTGCTCCCAATACACCACGCGTGAAGATCTTCTCGAGCGGCGCGTTGAAGTGGCGGAAAAGGCTCGTCTCCGGGAAAGCCCGGCCCGCCATGCAGGAGGACGAGCGGCGGGTTCCTGATGTCGTCGCCACGGATCATCACCCATTGATCGAGGCCGCCAAGCCGCAGGTACGTGATCTCCGCGATGCCGCCGGCGCACCGGCGCGCCCGGCAGCGCCCGCGCCACCGTGGCCACGACGGCCCACCACGCGAGCACCGACGCCACGTCGTAGATCACCAGGTCGGTGCCCGAGATTCCCACGGGCTCGAAGATGATGGTGCTCGCCGTGAGGCTCACGTGCATGAGCATGGCCACCAGCAGGCTGCCGGTGCGGTCGTGCACCCACACGATCAACACGCGGAACGCCGGCAGCAGGCCCACCACGTCACCGACGGCCCTCGCGATGAGGAAGAGCGGGAGCGCGAGCGCGCCCGTGTAGGCGCCGCTCGCAAACACCACGTTCGCCATGATGTGCCACGCGCCCCAGAGCGTGCCGATGATGATCCCCGTGCGCAGGACGCTGTGGCGTGTGTCTCAAGCGGGGCGTCGCGAATCCCGTCCAGCCAAGCTCTTCGAAGATGCCGGCCCCGAGCGCCGCCGCGATGCCGAACAGTCAGCCGGGCCACCTTGTCGTCGATCGACGAAGATGCCGGGAAGGAATGCCGGGGAGAACAGCGAGAGCGCCAGGAGTTCCGCCAGCATCACGATCGGGGCGGCGAGCAGCGCGACCGCGTACCACCGGACGCCGACGCGCCACGTGAGCAGCCGCGACAGCAGATGGCGCAGGCCTGACTTGCCCTCGAGGAGAGCGGTGAGCAGCAGGCACGCGATGCTCGGTCCGCCCAGCAGCGCCGGGATGGCGGCCGGCAACCACGCCTCGAATTGCTCCTTGCCGGCGGGGATGCCCCCGGCCCGGCCGATCACCAGGAGGATGCCGCCCCAGGAGATTGCGAACGTGAGGGCGAAGTACGTCGCTACCGGGCGCCGGGCGATGAACGCCTTGACGGTCGGCACGTAGTGGTCGCAGCACAACCCGTGCCGAACGGCGGTCCGCGAGCGACGGCCTGATGGCGATTCGATGGGCGTGCAGGGCGCCCTGAAACCGGCACGGATGATGCTCCCGTCTCCGTCAGGCGCCGCCGGCCCGTGGGCCCGTGGGCCAATGCGTCGCGCGGCCGACGCGGAAGCCCGTCGCCCGTTTCGGATTTCCGGCATCCGCCACAGCCGGAGGTCGCCCATGAAGGTGTTGACGGTTTTCGCCCATCCTGGCTCCCGGTCGTTCTGCCACGCCGTCCTCGAGCGCTTTGACGCGGGCCTTCGAGACGCGGGGCACACGAACGAGATCGTGGACCTCTACGCGATTGGCTTCGATCCCGTCCTGCGCCAGCGCGACGGCCCGAGCTGGCTGACCGAAACGGTCCCGGATGACATGCTCGACCGCATGCGCTTGCGCGAGTCCCTCCTTGAGGAGGCTGGCGGGCCGCTGCGGCGCTTCGCGCTGAAACGCGTGCTCGGCGACCGGGATGCGCGGGGCATCATCCGGCTGCTGCGCGAGCGCTACCGGCCCAAGGACGTGCTCGAGCAGCAGGAGAAGGTCGCGCGGGCCGACGCGTTGGCGTTCGTCGCCCCCGTCCACTTCCTGAGCTTCCCGGCGATGCTCAAGGGGTGGCTCGATCGCATCCTGACGCCGGGGTTTGCCTACGATCTCACCCCGGAGGCGTGGCGCGGCGACATCAACGGCCGTCGGCCGAAGCTCACGCACCAGAAGGCCCTGATCATCCAGACGACGATCTTCGACAAGCGCGCCTACGACACGGGCCTGCGCGATGCCATGCGCGTGGTGATCGACGAGTTCACGCTCACGTATCCGGGGATCAAGAACGTCGAGCGGGAGTACTTCTACGCCGTGCACGGCGCGGACGATGCCACGAGGCGCGGCTACCTGGAACGGGCGTACGCCCTGGGCCGGCAGTTCTAGCGGCCCTTCGCGAACAAGGGAGTGGACGATGAGCCATACGTCGGACCCGGGACGAAAGCGCCGAACGGCCGCGCGATGGTTGGCGGCCGGCGCCGGACTCGCCGCCGGGGCGTATGCGGCCTACGTCGGCGTCACGTGGTGCCGCTACGGCCGCCCGCCGCGTCCAAGTCCCGGTGAGCAGGATGATCTGCTCGACCGGTTCATGCCGGGATACGAGGTCGTCGAGCGTCATCACATACGCGTGAGGCTCCGGCTGCGGTGGTGCTCGCCGCCGCGAAGGAGATGGACCTGCTGCACTCGCCCCTCGTGCGCGCGATTATCCGCGTACGCGAAGTCCTCCTCGGCGCCCGGCCCGACGACCGGCCGCGCCCGAGAGGGTTGCTGGCGGAAGTCCAATCCCTGGGATGGGGCATCCTCGCGGACGTTCCAGAGCGCGAGATTGTCGTGGGCGGCGTCACGAAACCGTGGGAGGCGAACCCCACGTTCCGGGCGCTGCCGCCCGACGAGTTTCAGGCGTTCCGCGAGCCCGACTGCGTGAAGATTGCCTGGACGCTTCGCGCCGATCCCCTTGGCGATGCCGAGTCGATCTTCCGCACCGAAACGCGGGTGATGACCACCGACCCTGCCGCGCGCAGCAAATTCCGGCGGTACTGGTCTTTTCTTTCGCCGGGCATCATCGCGATTCGATGGATCTCGCTCGGCCCACTGAAAGCGGAGGCGCAGCGCCGCGTCTTGCGGTCGCGTGGGCCCGTGCGTGGTCCGCGCCCTCCCGGCCGCGCTTGACGACGCCACGCGTCTGGACCTACGCTCACTTCGGTCTTCCCCCGAGGCCCACGACCATCGAATCACCGTTGCCAGCGCCGCCCATCAGGTTGAACCGGTCCCGCATCCATCGCGCCGTGCTCTCGGCGACGGTGTTGCTCGCGTTGACGACCGTCCTGCCCCTGCCCTTGGGAGGCGCCACCGCCCAGTCCAGGCCCGGGGCCATCGAAGGGCGGATCACGCTGCGGCAAGAGCCGGCGTCGAAGACCGCGGACCGCTACGTGAACGACGCGGGCGACCCCAGGGAGATCCCGCGCATCCCGGTGATCGTCCGAATCGACGGCGCGATCGCGTCGGCGCCACCGGCGCGTCCGTCCGGGCCCCTGGAAATGGTCCAGCAAGGCGAGGCCTTTTCACAATTGATGCTGGTCGTGCCCGCCGGGACCGCGGTCCGGTTCCCCAATGGCGACCCGATCTTTCACAACGTGTTCTCCTATTCCAAGCCGAAGCGATTCGACCTCGGACGGTACCGTCGCGGCGAATCGAAAACGGTGACGTTCGATTGCGCCGGCTACGTCAAGGTCATGTGCGAAGTGCACAAGTGGATGCGCGCCGCCGTCGTGGTCGTGGACAACCCGTTCTACGCCGTCGTTGCCGCGGATGGCCGTTTCCGTATTGACGGCATACCCGCGGGCCGGCATCGCGTCCTGATCGAGCACTTCGACAAGCGGTCCCAGGTGGTGGACGTTGACGTCCCCGAAGGCGGGTCCGCTCGCCTCGACACCACCCTGTGAGCACTTCCGTGTCGCCGGCTCAAGGACGGCCGCATCGCTGGTGGGACCTCAGCTTCCGGGCGCGGCTGCTGCTGGCCCTCACCGGCAGCGTCGTGCTGCTGGCTCTTGCGGGCCTCGCCGCCGTGCTCGCCGAAACCAACCGGCAGGTCGACCAGACAGTCACGCGGACGGCGGCACGCGGCCAGCAGGCGCTCGCCGAAATCGAGCGCTTCCGCCGGGCCGACCTCGAGCGCGTGGCCAGCCGCATCACCGGTTCCATCCGCATCGTCGCCGCCCTCGACGCCGCGCTCGATGATGGCGACGCGGAGACGTTCGTCGAGAACGTCCGCTACGAGCTGACGCTCTCGGAACTCGGGCGCGGCCTCGTCGCGTTCAGCGATGAGCGTGGACGGCCGTTCGTCACACTGGTGGATGGCCGGCCTGTGCCCGCGCGTGAAGCCCCGGCCGACGCGCCTCCCACAGGCCGCCCCCCAGAGGCGGACGCCACCGGCTATCTCCATTTCGGAGACACCCTGTTTTCCGTCCAGACCCATCCGCTGGAGTTGTTCGGCGAATCGGTCGGCACCCTCACGCTCGGGTTTCCGATCGACGAAGACGTGGCATCGCGGCTCGGCGAACTCGTGGGCGCCGACGTGTGCTTCGTCGCCGATGGCCGCAGCGTCGTCTCCACGAAGGGCGTCGAGTCCGCGGGCCTTCGGAGCGGGATGATTGAGGCGGCAGCTCGAGACCGCCCGACACTGGTTTCCCAGGGAGGCCGGCGCTTCGCCCTGGTGTCGAGCCGGCTGGCGGCGGCGGCGCCCATGTTTGCCGTCCTGGCCGTGCCGCTGGACGATGCGTTGAGGCCTTTCGAGCGGATTCGACTCGTCGAGGCGGTGGCCTCGGGTGGAGCCCTGGCCATTGCGATCGTGTTGGGCCTGTTGCTCTCGAAGCGCCTGACGACGCCCATTCGGATCCTGGTGTCGGCCACCGAGCGTGTGCGGCGGGGCGACTTCGACTTTGCCGTCACGGTGCCGCACGCCGACGAACTCGGGACGCTGGCGGGCGCCTTCAACCAGATGACGCAGGGATTGCTCCTGAAGGAACGGTATCGATCCGTCCTGGACAAGGTCGTGTCGCCGACGGTTGCCGAGGAACTGATGAAAGGCGACATCCGGCTCGGCGGCGAGACGCGCGACCTGACGACGCTCTTCGCCGATGTGCGCGGGTTCACGTCGCTGACCGAGTCGATGGATCCGCAGGAGGCCATCGCGATTCTCAACGAGTGGCTGAACCTCGCCGCCGAAGCGATCCAGTCGGAGGGCGGTGTCGTCGACAAGTACGTCGGGGATCAAGTGATGGCGGTCTTCGGCGCCCCGGTGGCGCAAGACGCGCACGCGGCTCACGCGGTGCGCGCAGGCCTGCGGTTGCGGGACCTGACGCTCGAGTTGAACCAGCGGCGCCAGGACGCCGGACGCCCCGGGCTGTCCATCGGCATCGGGATCAACAGCGGCGCGGCGGTCGCCGGCAACATGGGATCGACCAATCGTCTGAACTACAGCGTGCTCGGCACGTCCGTAAACACGGCCGCCCGATTGTGCTCCGAGGCCGGCGCTGGTGAACTCCTGATTGGCGAGTCCACCTACGGCGCCGTGGCGCCGTTGGTTCATGCGACGCGTCTGGAGCCGCGCATCCTCAAGGGACTCTCGATCCCGAGCAGCCCGTATCTGGTCCACCGGCTAGCCGGACCGACGGGCCAGGGGCGCCCCAGCGGACCGTGGCGACGGCGCTGTTGATCGCGCTGTCGGTGCTCTTCGCGGCCCCCTCCGGCGCGCGGGCGCAGCTCGTGGACACGCCCACGCTCGAGGAACTCGGCGTCGAGTACAAGTCACCGGGCGGGGCCGTGCAGATTCGTCCGAGCGTGCGTGCGACGCTGAACTGGTTCGTGCCCGACGCCGCGCCGACGGGGCTGATTGACGAGCCGGGCGCCTTCGTCGATGGCAACGCCAGGCTGTTTGTCGATCTGTTCGCCGGCCGCCGCTTCTATGCGTCCACGGAAGTGCGGGTCGATCGTGGGCAGCCGCCCCGGGCCGGCGCCGCCCAGCTCCACCTGCAGCAGGCCTTCGTGCGGATCACGCCGTCACCGGGGAAGAAGTTCTCGGTGCAGCTGGGCAAGTTCATTTCGCCACTTGGCAGCTATCCGCAGCGGGCCCACACGAACGACGATCCGTTCGTCCGTCCGCCGCTGCTGTACGACCACCGGACGGTGATGCAGTCCGGCATCGTGCCTGGCACGGCCGACGCGTTGTTCACATGGAAAGCGAATCCGGCGTTCCGCGCCACCGGCCTGCCGATCACCTGGGACGTTCCGTATCCCGTGGGCGCGGCCGTGAACGCCGGCTGGAGGAGCTTGACGTTCTCGGCCGCCGTGGTCACGTCGGCCCCGTCCGCGGATCCGGTGGAGTGGGATCGGTTCGAGACGCCTCCGCCCATGGGGCCCACGTTCACGGCGCGAGCGGCGTATCAGCTGAGCCCAGAATTGCAGGTCGGGGCCTCCTACAGTAGAGGGTCCTACCTGGGGGCAACGGTCACCGACGCGCTGGGTCCGGTCGCGCCCGGCCGGCAGATGCAGGAGATCCGCGCGGCCGACGTCACGCTTCGACACGGCTATTTCGACCTGCGTGGGGAGCTCGTCTTCAACCGGTGGGAGGTGTTCCGCGTGGACGGCGATCCCCGGGACGTGTTGTACTACGTGGAGGCGAAGCGCACGCTCGTTGCCGGGTTGTTCGTGGCGGCGCGGTACGGCGGGATCGTGTTTCGCGAGGTCGAGTCGGCGGAGGGGCGGACCGGGCGATGGGACTACAACGCGGATCGCTGGCAGGTGGCCGGCGGCTATCGCCTCGGTCGTAACAGCGAGGTGCGTGCCGAATACATGATCAACCGCATCACCGGCGCGGCGGCGCCGTCGGGCAACCTGTTCTCCCTGCAGTGGTGGCTGGCGCTCTGACGCGAGCGCCGTCCTCAGGAAGTAGACTGGCGCCGATATGTCCTTCGACACTCTGCAGATCGAAACCCCGCGGCTGCTACTGCGCGTGCCGACGCTCACCGATCTCGACGCCTGGGCCGCGATGATGGAAGACCCTGACGCCGCGCGCTTCATCGGCGGCGCGATGCCGCGCGCCATGAGCTGGCGCGGGTTGATGACGATGATTGGGGCGTGGCATGCGCACGGGTTCGGGATGTTCTCGGTCTACGAGAAGGAGACCGGCCGCTGGGTGGGACGCCTGGGACCCTGGCAGCCCGAGGGTGGCCCGGCACCGAAATCGGCTGGGCCATCGTCCGCGACTGCTGGGGACGCGGCTACGCCACCGAAGGGTCGCCATCGCCGCGGGGAACTGGGCGATCGAGCATCTCGGGATGGACCGACATCATCCACAGCATCGACCCGGCCAACACGCCCTCGCAGGCCGTGGCGATCAGGCTCGGCTCGCGGAACCTTGGCCCCGGCGTGCTGCCGCCGCCCTACGAGGACCGGACGATCGACTCTGGGGCCAGTCGAGCGCCGAGTGGCGCGCGCGTCACATGGCGCGGTGAGGGCCGTCCCCAGAAACGCAAAACGGCCGCCGGGTGATCCGGCGGCCGCGTGCGTTCGATTCCCGATCCGCTGTTACTTCTTGCGGCGGTTGTAGGTCACGTGCGTCACGCCCGTGATCTTGTCGTCCTTGTCGAGGCGGATGTACTCGTTGTTGATCGTGTTGAGGTCATCCGACAGGGTGTTGATCACCACCTGGTAGACCACGCCGTCGCGCTTGTTGAGGACGCGGATGCTCTTCGGGGTTGATGATCTCCACGGCCGTCTCGGAACCGGGCTGGCCGGTGACGGGGCGGAACACGCCGTCGAACATCGTCACGTAGCTCCAGTCCTGGGACGGGTTGCTGGGGTTGCTCACGGTGAGCTTGTTGCCGCCCTTGTCGTACGCCTCGTAGGTCATCACGTTGTTGGGATTGGTCGAGTTGTCCCACACGCCGATGCGCGCCGTGCGCGGGTCGGTCTTGTCTTCGACCTTGGGCTTGGCCCCGGCCTGGCCCTGGGCAAAGGCCGGGCTGACGCCGACGAGGGCGGCGGTGAAGACGGCAGTGCAAATGAGCAAATTCCTGTATCGCATCGATTCAATCCTCTAGAAGTGGGCTTCGAAGCGCCCGCAAACATCGGGTCAGCATACCCCATGCCGCGATGGGCCGCTATCAGCGGCGCCGAATCGCGTATAGGATGGGCGCAAACCGGGTCACGGCACTGATGCCGGCGACCGCCCACGAGGATTCGCGATGCCGCACACACGCCACAACCGTCGAGAGTTCATCAACGTCACCGGCGCGGCCCTGGCCGCGCTTGCCGGCGCGCCGGAGCTGGCCGCCACGCCCAGGCCGCGCAGGCCGCGGCGCCACAGGCCGCGGGCACCCGCCCCGATCCCGATCTCATCGTCGTCAACGCCAAGGTCTACACGATGGACACGCGCGCGCCGCGCGCGGAGGCGTTTGCCGTGAGCGCCGGGCGCTTCCTGGCCGTCGGCTCGACGAGCGACATCACGAACCTCGCGGGGAAGAACACGCAGACGTTCGACGCCAAGGGCATGACGGTGGTGCCCGGCTTCATCGACTGCCACAACCACGCGGGCGGGGAGACGCTGCTGAACGAGGTGCTCGTCGGCAATCCCTTCGAGGTGGAGTTCGTCAGCATCCGCAGCATCATCGGCAAGCTGCGCGAGCGGGCGGACAAGACGCCGCCGGGCCAGTGGGTGGAGGGATTCTTCTTCGACGACACCAAGCTGAGCGACAAGCGGATGCTCACCATCCACGACCTGGATGAGGTCTCGAAGGACCACCCGGTGATCGTCCGCCACCGCGGCGGCCACACCTACTTCTACAACTCCAAGGCCTTCGAGATGGCCGGCGTCACCAAGAACACGCCGAACCCGATGGGCGGCACGTACGACAAGGACGAGAACGGCAACCTGAACGGCCGCGTGACCGACCGCGCCTCGGCGCCGTTCAACAAGGTCGGCACGCGGCCCACCTACACGCCCGCGCAGCAGGAGCAACGCGCGCGCGACGGCGTGGCCTACATCTCGAAGCAGTTCGCGCGCTACGGCCTCACCACCGTGCATCACGAGGGCGGCAACCTCCAGGCGATGCAGGACGTCCGCGCCCGCGGCGATCTGCATCACCGCATCAGCTACGAGGCCAGCGGCCGCGTGCTCGAGGCGATGATGAGCGCCGGCATCCAGACCGGCTTCGGCGACGACTGGATCAAGTTCGGCGCCACCTCCGAGCACACCGTGGACGGCTCCTTCTCGGAGCGGACGATGGCGATCAGCACGCCGTATCCGGGCGTGACGCCGCCGTACAAGGGGAACGTCACGGAGACGCAGGAGACCTTGAACGAGTGGGTGGAGAAGCGTGCACCGCGCGGGCATCCAGGTGAACTGCCACGCGAACGGGGACGTCGCGATCGACATGTACCTCACTGCCATGGAGCGCGCGCTGAAGCTCGGCGCCGCGCGCCAACGCGCGGCCGAAGATCACGCACTGCACGCAGGTCAACCCGTCGCTCGTCGCGCGCATCAAGGCGATGGGCGCGGTGCCGGCGCTCTTCACGTCCTACGCGTTCTACAACCCCGACAAGTTCGTGTACTACGGGGAAGAGATGATGAAGAACTGCATGGCGTTCCGCTCGCTGCTCGACGCGGGCGTCTACGCCGCGGCCGGCTCGGACTTCAGCCCCGGTCCGTTCGCGCCGCTGATGGGCATCCAGGGCATGGTCACGCGCCGGGGCTGGGACGGCAAGGTGTGGGGCGCCAACCAGAAGGTCAGCGTGAGCGAGGCGATCGCCATCAACACCTACAACGGCGCGTGGGCGTCGGGCGAGGAAGCGCTCAAGGGCTCGATCACCGCGGGCAAGCTCGCGGACTACGTGGTCCTCGCGGACGACCCGCACACGGTGGATCCGGAGAAGATCAAGGACATCCAGATCGTCAGGACCGTCGTCGGCGGGACGATTTCACACCAGGCGTAGAGGTCGACGCATGAAGGCCGCTCGCCTCGTGGCGCTGATCGCCGCGATGGCACTTGCTGGAGGGTCGTGCCGGGACGCGGCGCCGCCGACGGCCACCGCCACTCCCGCTGCGGCCACCGGCGAGGAGCTCTATGCCACGTTCTGCGTGTCCTGCCACGGGCGCGAGGGGCGCGGCGACGGCGTGGCCGCGCCGTTCTGCCGGGTGGCTCCCGCCGACTTCACGCGAGCCCTGTTCAAGGTGCGCTCGACGCCGACGGGCGCGTTGCCGAGCGACGCCGACCTGGCCGCCGTGATCCGGCTCGGCGCCGGCGGTGACGGCGGGATGCCGCCGTTCTCCTTCCTGACGCGGGGCGACGTCGACCAGCTCGTCTTGCGCATCAAGACCCTCTCGCCGCGCTGGCAGCGCGAGCAGGTACCTCCCGACGTCGCGTTGCCTCGTCGCGTCGAGGGAGATGTCCGCCGCGGCAGGCAGGTGTACGAGGAATGGGGATGCGCGGCCTGTCATGGAACGTCGGGCGAGGGGGACGGGCCGCGAGCCAGGCAACTGCGTGACGCGCGCGGGAATCCCGAGCGGCCGACCGACCTCACGCGTCCATGGTTGTTCAAGGCTGGACGCGACGACCCCGGCCTCGTGCGCTCGGTGATGACGGGTTTCAACGGCACGACGATGCCCGCCTACGCGGTGAAGCCGGGTCTGGAGGGCCAGGTGTGGGACCTGGCCGCGTACATGGGGTCCCTGCAGAAGCCGCTGACGTTCCCGCCTCCTGCCACCGTCGATACCTCCACGGTCCGCGGCTACTGGCCCGTCCCGGTGCCCGCGCAGGGGGGGCAATTGTCGTCCGTGTCGTGCGTCGCGTGCCACGCCGCGCAGTTCGGCGACTGGTCGGGCGCGCGGCACGCCATCGCGATGGGGCCCGGTGTGTGGGCGCAGATGAACGATCAGCCCGAGCTTGGCGGGATGTGCCAGAGCTGTCACACGCCGCTTCGTGACCAATGGACCGACTCGTACCTCCAGAGCGACGGTGTCGGGTGCAACGCCTGTCACTCTCGGGCGAGCCAGAAGTTCGGTCCTCCTTCGCTGCCGACGACCATCGCGCCGCTCGTGGCGCGATATCCATCTCCCCATGGCCCTGTGAACACGCGGGACTTCTTCGAGAGCGCCGACTTCTGCGCCGGGTGCCATCAGTTCGCCGAGGGCCGGGCGCCGGTGGTGAATGGCGCGTACCTGGAGAACACGGTGGAGGAGTGGCGCGTCTCGCGGGCGGCGCGCGAGGGCAAGACCTGCCAGACCTGCCACATGCCCGACCGGCGCCACCTGTTTCGGGGCATTCACGACCCCGAGACCGTGCGGAACGGCGTCAAGTGGACCCTCGACGCACGCCTGACTGGCGGCCGCGTCGACGTCCGGATGACGCTCACCAACGCCAACACGGGCCACGCCTTCCCAACCTACGTAGTGCCGGAAGTCTGGATGCGGATCCAGCTGGTCAATCGGTACGAGGCCGGCCCGGTCGTGGCGGAGCGGCTGATCGCGCGGCGCGTGGTGTTCGAGCGAGGCCAGTGGACCGAGCTCAGCGACACACGGCTCCGCCAGGACGAGACGGCCACACTCGACTTTGCCGGCGCACTGCCGGAGGGCGCGGTTGCCGTCCTGGCCAGCGTGCTCGTGCGCCCCGACGCATACCACGTGAGCAGTCTCACGTCCCACCTCCGCGCGACGCGGTCTCCCGAGTCGCGGCAATCCTACGAACAGGCGCTCGCCGAGATGCGGACCTCCGACTACGTGCTCGTCAAGGAGCTGCGCCCCCTGCGCCGGTGAGCGCGGGTCGAGGCTGATCGCCGGCGGGGGACGGGTGGGGTCCCAGGTGCCGCGTGCCAGGCACCGACCCTGGCACCCTGGCACCAGGCACCTGTGGCACCTGGAATGTGCTTAGCGGCAAGTATAATGGCTCGATGACCAACACGCGGGCGATCGCCCAGGCCCTGGGCCGCCTTGGCGGCCAGGCGCGAGCGCGGCGGCTGTCGGCGGAGGA
The DNA here is from genome assembly GCA_963839865.1 of uncultured Acidobacteriota bacterium. GTDB lineage: Bacteria > Acidobacteriota > Vicinamibacteria > Vicinamibacterales > UBA2999 > 12-FULL-67-14b. The sequence goes on along the minus strand of CAWIWS010000021.1, from coordinate 442,068 downwards.
TCGAAGGCACATCGCTTCGCTTGGCGGCACGGCGCGGCGCCGGTCGCTCGAAGTCGCGCGGCGCATTGCCGAGAACTTCGCCTACCTCAGTGCCACGCAGGCACTGGGGAAGCGTCGACCGAGCCCGGCCCGGGTCAGTACCTGCAAGGGCCGGCTACCCGGCCTCTACCCCGACCGGAGTTGACATGCGCGATGCCGCCGGACTGCTCGACGACGCCGGTCGGATCGTGGCCGCTCTGACCAAGCTGGGCCTTGAGCCGATCCTCGTTGGCGGCATGGCCCTTGTGACCCTCGGCTCGCGCCGCGTCACCAGGGACTTCGATTTCGTGATTCCGGTCCCGGGTGATCGGCTCGAAGCCCTCGTCGACCTGTTCTACGACCGAGGGCTGGAACTGGCTGCCCGGGTCAACGACGCGGGCGACATCACCGCAACGATCGACAACCGCAAGGTGGCCCGCGTCCGCCTGCGTCTCGACGCGCCGTCCAGCGCGTACCTTTCACACCCGAAGACGGGCCTGCGCGTGGACCTGCTGTTCGATTTTCCCGTGCCCGCCTCGCAACTCTCCAAGCGCGCCACGCGAATGACCGTTCGTTCCCATGCGTTGCTGGTCGCCTCGGAAGATGATCTGTTGAACCTCAAGCGCATCGCTCACACCAACCGGGTATCGCCGGGTGACGCTGAAGACATTGCGTTCCTGGAAACACGCCGCTCCTGAGCGCTCGGGTTACGGGCAATTAAACGTGCGCAGCTGCAGCGCGGGCTGGTTCCCTTGCCCCGAGTAGACCGTGGCCGTATTGCCGGCGGCGTCGGACGCGATCAGCCGCACCGTGATCGGGATCACCGAGCCGCCGCTCGCCGACACACCACAGGATTCGGTGAACGAGAAAGTCGGCGAGCTGCTCACCTGCGTGCGGATCTTCGTCCCGCCGTACGGATACTCGACGCGCCAGTCGTACGTCGCCACCGTGGTGGGCAGCTGCGGCTGGGTCGATGCGGTCAGCGTGCACGTCGTCGAGGTCGCGCGGACCTGGCACTCTGTCGTGGGGCTTGTCGACGTCGCCGGATCGAAGAGTTGGAACGAGATGGGCGGCAGTGAGCCCTGGTTCACTTCAAGATAGGTCACGCCGCCGGGATAGTTGAAGCGGACCCACCCTGTGCGGGCGCCGCCCGTGTTGGCCGCCACGGTGTAACCCTGGTTGCCCCTGCTGGTGCCCGCGATGGGCTGCGAGAGCGTGATCCACGGCGTCTCGCTGAGGGCCAGGTAACTGCACGCGCCGGAGGTGCGTACTACTTCGGCGCTGAACGTGCCGCCGTTGGACGGCACCGACGTCACCGGCGTCGTGACGCGATAGGCGCACTCTACCAGGCAGGTCTCGGGTGCCGGCTTGCCATCGACCTGCGTCATCACGTTCTGCACGGCCGCGGCATGGTCGCACCCGCTCGTGCGATAGCGCAGGTACTCCACGATCCAGATGGCGGCCCCGTCGGCGTCGACCGCCGACTGCGCGCTGCGCCCCATGGACTGGTACTTCGCCCCGAGCTGGCGGCGGAAGTCCACGGCCTGGTCCCGCGACGGGTAGATGGCCGTCTCCGGAAAGTACCGGATCGAGCAGACCGGCGCGACCGCGCCGCCATCGATCTGCGTCATGACGTTGCGCGTGGCCGTGTCGTGATCGCATCCGTTCACGCGATAGCGATCGGTACTCGCCGACCCACGCGGCCTCTCCGTCCATGTCCACGTAGGTCTGGGACGGCGAGCGTCCCAGTCCAGTGGCGTACTTGGTTTCGAGCTGCTTGCGAAAGTCCAGCGTGTCCGTGCGCCCGGGGAAGTTCACGAGGGCCGGGCCCGACACGCCACCGCCCGACAGGCCTCCGCCTGGCTCGACCGCCGCCACCGGGGAAGGTCCCGTGGGGACCGCGCTGGCGGGCGCCTCGGGATTGCTCGAGCAGCGCACGGTGAGGATCGCGATCGCGAGGGTGATGAGGATATGGCGTGATGTCATGGCTCAAAATGCTCCAAGGGCTCTCGACGCCGTTTGCAAAACGTGAGCCAGCGTGGAGTTCAGGCGGCTCGGCGTAAACACGCCGAATCCAGGGAACGACGCACGGAAACTCGGCTATTCGCCGCGCCGGCGCCACCCGACCGGCCGTCTCCAGCCCGACGGCGGCCGCCGTCGTGGTGCTGTGAGATTGATATTGTTGTGGTAATGGCTACGTACTCAGCACCCCGCGTCCCTGGTGGGATCTCATGGCGCCTCGCTGCCACGCTCTTCTGTGCGGCAAGCCTTACCGCGTGCGGAGGCGGCGCGCCTGGCCGCTCCGCGTCGGCGAACGCGAGCCCGGCGACGGCGGCTTCATCGGCTCCCCAACCGGTTTACGATCACGCGCTTACCGACGTGGCCCGTCTGTTGGGCGGGATGCCGCCCGAACGCGAGGGGTCGTTCGTCAACGTGACGGAGCAGCCGGCCTGGCGCGAGTACCGCGCCGAGATGGACGCGAGCTGGGCTCGCGAAGCCGACGCCCGCTTCGGGGTGATCGGCACCTGGCGCGATCGCGAGCTGCGGGACCAGGTGGCGCACTGCGGCACGCTCCTGTACCCGTTCAGCGGCCCCGACATCCTGCACGCCACGCTGTTCTTCCCGCGCTGCCAGACCTACCTGCTCTTCGGACTGGAGAATCTCGGGTCGGTGCCGGCGCTGGACCGCCTGCCCGCCGAAAAGGTGGGCGCTCTCGTCACCGACCTCCGGGCCGCGCTGGCGGATCTCTTCACGCGGAAGTACTTCATCACCCGCGACATGATGGCCGAGCTCACCGAGCACGACCTCGACGGCATTACGCCCCTCCTCCTCATGCTCCTCGCCCGCCAGGACGCCCGCATCGTCGCGCCGATCGCGTGGTGCTCACCGAGACCGGCGTGGTCCCGCTCGAGGGCACGCTCGCCGATGCGAAGAAGAAGGGGCTGGTGGCGGCGTCGCGCGTGCGGTTCCTCTCGCCGGGAGCGGAGGCGCCGCAGGAGGTCATCTACTTCCGCGCGCCGGCCGACAACGCGGGCCTCAAGCGCCTTCCCGTGGTCGAGCAGTACATCCGGCACCTGTCGCCGGCCACCACGTTCATGAAGTCGGCGTCGTACCTGCTCCACACCGACCCGTTCTCGGTGATGCGCTCGGCGATCCTCGAAGCGTCCACGGCCATCCTGCAGGACGACACCGGGGTGCCGTATCGCTTCCTGAAGGCCCCGGTCTGGCAGGTCACCCTATACGGCCAGTACGCGAAGCCCATCGCCGATTTCCACTACGGGTTCCAGCGCGATCTCGAAGCCGCGTACGGCGCCGGCGCCCGCAAAGGCGCTGCCGTTCACGTTCGGCTATCACTGGCGCGACGGCAACTCGGGTGTGCTGCTCGCGGTACGAACAGGACAGGGGAAGTAGGCACCAGGTACCGTCGCCTTGGCACTCTTGGTACCAGGCACCCTTGGCACCTGTGAGCCGGCTACTCCATTCGCAGCGCCCGCATCGGCGCGATCCCCGCGGCGCGCGTGGCGGGGACGATCGACGCGATGAAGGCCGCCACGCCGAGAGCGCTGGCGGCGATGCCCAGGGCCGCGGGATCCCAGAACGTCACGCCGTAAAGTTGCGCCGAGAGCAGGTAGCCCGCGCCCACCGCGATCGGCAGGCCGATCACCAGCCCGATCACGACGCGGGTGAACGCGCCGGCGAGCACGCCGCGCATCACCCTGCCGCGATCGGCGCCGAGCGCCATGCGGATCCCGATCTCGTTGGTGCGTTGCGCCACCGAGTAGGCCGTGACCCCGTAGAGGCCGATCGCCGCGAGGGCGAGCGCGACGATGCCGAAGAGGCCCGCGAGGCCCGCCACCGCGCGCTGCTGATCGAACGAGCGCGCCACCTGCTCGCGCAGCGTGCGCACGTTGTTCACCGTCAGGTCCGGATCCGCCGCCGCGAGCGCGCGCATGATCTGCGGCTCGAGCGTGCCCATCGGCGCGTCGGTGACCAGCAGCATCCCGCCCATGATGTGCGACTGCATTTCGAGGCGCGCCATCAGCTTGTTCTCGTAGCGCGCCGTCTGCGCCAGCGCCACGTAGAACATCGGCCGCGCCGGCTTCTCCAGCTCGAATGCCGCGAACTTCGCGTCGCGCACCACGCCGACGATGCGGTAGGTGCCGGTGTTCTCCGGGAGGTCGAGGCCGAAGTGCTGATCGAGGGGATCTTCGCCGGGCTTGAAGAAGCGCGCGACGAACGCCTCGTTCACCACGGCGACGCTCTCGGTGGTCGCGGTGTCGCTCTCGGAGAGATGACGGCCCGCGCAGCAGCTTCACGCCGAGATGCTGCAGGTAATTGGCGCTGACGCGGTCCCACGACGCGCCCGCTTGCTGGCCCGGCGCGGGCCCGGGCTTGCCGTCCACGAGCACCAGCTCGCCCCAGTTGTCGGTAAGCGGGTTGTAGAGCGCGAGGCCCACGCCCGTCACGCCGGGCAATTGCGCCACGCGCGTCTCGACATCGCGATAGATGGCCGCGAGTTTCTCCGGCGTATAGCTGGCCGGCGGCCGGTTCAAATTCACCAGCACGCGCCCCCCGACCGTGTAGCCGAAGTCCTGTCCCTCGAGGTTGCCCAGGCTGCGGCCGAGCATCGCCGAACCGGCGACGAGCACCACCGAGAGCGTGGCCTGCACGATGAGCAGCGCGCGCCGCGTGATGGACGCGTGATCGCCGATGGTGCGCCCGGCCCCTCGCAGCGCCTCGATCGGATCGGTCCGCGTGGCGAGCCACGCCGGCGCGGCGCCGAAGATGACGCCGGTGACGAGCGCGAGCGCGGCCGCGAATACGAGGACGAGCGGCGACGGCGTGGTGTCGAGCGGGACGGACGGTGGCGCCGGCGAAGGCGAGCGACACCAGCAGGCGCGCGGCCCCCATGGCCACGAACAGGCCGGCGACCGCGCCGAAGAACGCGAGCAGCACGCTTTCCAGCAGGGCCTCGCCGACGATCTGGCGTCCCGACGCGCCGATCGCGAGGCGAATGGCCGTTTGCCCGCGCCGCGCCACCGCGCGCGCGAGCAGCAGGTTGGCGACGTTCGCGCAGGCGATGAGCAGCACGAGCCCGCACACGCCGAGGAGGATCTGGAGGCTGCGTCCGTACTGCTCCTTCATCACGCCGACGCCCGAGCCTGCCGGCACGATCGTGATCACCTGTTCCGGCAGCGTGCGGATGATCTCGGGCATCCAGTTGGAGGGGTAGCCCGAGTCGTGCTGCATCCACGCGCGGAGGAGGGCCGTGAGCCGCGGGCCCATGCCGTCCGTCGTGGCGCCGGGACGCAGGCGGCCGATCACGCGGAGCCACGCCGACACCGGCTGGCGCAGCATGGATGTCTCGCCAGCGAGCAGCGGTTCCTGCTGGAGGGGAATCCACATGTCGGGCGGGTTCGGCGCGGAGCGTCTCGCCGAAGAACCCCGGCGGCATCACGCCCGTGATGGTGAACGCGTTGCCGTTCACGACGAAGGTCGATCCGATCACGTTCGGGTCGCCGCCGTAGGCCCCCTGCCACACCTGGTAGCTGAGCACGGCCACCGGCGCCGACGCCGGCGTGTCGTCGGCCTCGGTGAACGCGCGGCCGGCGAACGCGTTGATGCCGAGCGTGGAGAAGTAATTGCCTGTTACGTATTCGGAGCGGAGCGGGCGGGGCGTGGTATCGACATCTTGCCGGCGCACGCTGACGCGGGCGCCGCCGGCCTGGAACGCGGTGATCGACTCGAACTCCGGCGTCTCCGCCTTGAGGCGCTCGAAGAGGGGATACGAGACCATCCCCCAGCGGTCCTGCGGCCCGCCCTGCACGCAGCAGTCGTCGCCATCGCCGACGCGGTAGAGGCTGGCCGGGTCGACCACCGGCAGCGACTTCAGCATTACGCCGTGGATCAGCGTGAAGATGGCGGTGGTCCCGCCGATGCCCAAGGCCAGGGTGAGGACGGCCGTGGCGGTGAAGACGGGCGCGGCGCGGAACTGCCGCAGCGCGTGGAGGACGGGTCGAAGGATGGCCACGGACCGTTAGACGGAAGTCGCGGCCGATTCGTTGTGCGGGCGCCTCGCACCCTCGCCCGTGCTCCCGGAAGCCGGTTGTGTCGCCACAGCGAGCCTCCGCGGAGCGGCATGAGAGCCCTGGCTCCTGGAGTGACGCTCGAAATCTCTCCTCCCCACCCCACCGCGCTGGGAAACGCGCGTCGGGGGCCCCGGCTCCGTCCGCTCGAATTGCGTGATGCGTGAACGCGCTGCTCCGCAAACGGCGGACTCTCACCCCAACGTGCAGGCGTGCACGTTGGGGCCCCGAGGGAAATTCGCGCGTGCACTTCTCGCTCCCTCCGGCGAGATTTCATGACACCCGTCGCGTCACTCCAGTCGGCCCGCTGTGGCGACACAACCGCCTTCCGGGATTGGCCCCGGCACCCGCCCTGGCACCCTGTCACCAGGCACCTTTGGCACCCTTGATTCCGTCATGATGTCCCGATGACGATTCGACGCGCCGTCTCAGGCGACCGTGCCGCCCTGGGCCGGTTGGGCTCGATGCTGATGCACGTGCACTACAACTTCGATCGGAATCGATTCCTCGAGCCCGGCGCCGATGCGGAGGCGGGCTACGGCGAGTTCCTCGCGTCGCAGCTTGATGAAGCGGATGCGGTGGTCTTGGTGGCCGAAGACGAGGGCGTGGTGGTGGGGTATGCCTACGCCGCGATCGAGCCGCTCTCGTGGAAGGAACTCCGAGACGAGGCGGGCTTCATCCACGACGTGGCGGTGGAGGAGGGCGGCCGCCGGCACGGCGTGGCCAACGCTTTGATCACCGCCGCGCTCGACTGGTTCCGCGACCGCAAGGTCGCGCGCGCGATGTTGTGGACGTCCCCCGCCAACGCCGCCGCCCGCGCCGCCTTCGCGCGGTTTGGGTTCAGGGAGACGATGATCGAGATGACTAGGGAGATCTGACGTGGAAAGTGAAAGGTGGAAAGTGAAAGGTGGAAAGGAGGCGGTAGGCGTCCCTTTCACTTTCTACTTTTAGACATCTCCGTGCCGCCCTCACTTTCGCGGGCGCCAGGCGGGCGCGCCGTCTTCCCACTGGTTGTCGGTGAGCTGTTCAACGCCCGTCCCGTCGAACTTCATGACGAACAGCTCGCCGTATGGTTGCGGCGCGTCGGTGTACGGCCCTTCGTCCTTGAAACCCATCCGGCTGCTGGCAAACACGATGTGCTCGCCGTCGGCCGACCAGCCCTGGTGCGCATCGTTGCCTCGCGCCGAGGTCAAGCGCTTCTCACCGGTGCCGTCGGGCGCAATCGTGTAGATCTCGTAGTCGTTGTTCGCGACGCGCGAGAACATGATCAGGTCGCCGCGGGGCGACCAGAGCGGGAAATTGTCATAACCGGTGGTGAGCGTCGTCACGGCGCCGCTCGCGATGTCGAGGATACGCAGGCCGTCGCCGTCGGGCCCGAAGGTGCGATAGACCAGCCGCGCGCCGTCCGGCGCCAGTGACGGAAACCCGTTGTTGCTGCCGCCCTTGGTGATTTCTCGGAAGCCGGTGCCGTCCGGCTTGATCGTGCGCTATCTGCGCGCCGCCCTCCACGCGTTGCTCGCGGCTCGTGATCCGGCTGACGAAGCCGTTGAAGAAGGCCTGGTAGGTGCCGACGCCGAAAATGATCGCGTCGCCGCCTGGTGACCACTGGGGTCCAAGGACATTGCGCGCATTGTCCTTGTAGATCACCTTGCCGTCGTTCACGCCTGGTGAGCCGACGACGAGACTCGAGCCGAGGACGTTGGTGCCGTCGGGCCGGCCGACCATCACGAACTGGTCGCCCGATGGGCTGAACGACGGCAGCACCTGCGACAGCGCGAGTTCGTACCTCGCGTTGCGGCTGAACGTCTTCAGCCACGACGTGGCCGGCGAGACTTGTCTGCGATGAAAGACCACGCGGCTGCCGTCCGGCGACCACGCGGCCATGCGGACACTGCCCTGCGGCCCGCGCCTGCCGCTCGTGTAGTAGATACCCGCATCGCTCGAATCCTTGCGCACATAGCCAATCTCGTTGCTGGGCAGGAACGCGGGGCTGATCTTCATGCCGGGTCCGGCCGGGATGTCAGTCACCTTGCCGGTGGCGATGTCGATCGAAACGATCGTCGAGTCGTTTCCCGCAATCGGGTTCGGTCGCCGCGACTCGAGCGTGGTTTCGACCGGCATGCAATAGGCGAGGAGGCGCTTGCCGTCGGCGGAAAACTTCGGGCTCCCACAGAAGTGGCCAGGTGAGGCCAGGCGCTTCACGCCGGTGCCGTCCGGGCGCCCTATATATATGTCAGCCAACTGCAGGGCTTCCCAGCGGCCGTGCGCCATGGGCATCGTCGTGCCGCGATCGGAGGAGAACGCGATCCATTGTCCGTCCGGAGACCACGACGGCCGGAAGTCCCCACCCATTCCGGTGGCCGCGGTCGTCATCGTCACCGCCTTCGCCTGCTTCGTCTGCAGATTCAGCGTCCAGATGCGCGAGTAGCCGCCGTTGCGCGTGCTCACAAACGCCAGCTGCTTGCCGTCCGGAGAGAACGCGGCTTGGTCGTCGTAAGCAGGATCGTTGGTCAGCTGCTCGCGGCCGGTGCCATCCGGCTTGACACGGAACAGATCCGCGGAGCCTTCGCGATCGGACGTGAACACAATCGACGCGCCATCAGGCGACCACGTGGCGTCGTAGTCGATACCGGGGCTGGGGAACAGCGGCCGCTCGCCGGTGCCGTCCGCGGCGGCGACGAACAGGCCGATCTGCCCGGCGTTGGGAAAGACGCGCGTGAAGGCGATTTGCTGGGGCGGTCCGGCCGTGGACGCGATCAGTCCGAGCAACATGACGGCGGGAAGGATGCGCATGGCGCACAGTAATGGATACGCCCTTGAAGTGAAAGGTAGAAAGTGAAAGGTTGAAAGGGGCGGTAGGCGTCCCTTTCACCTTCTACCTTCTACTTTTAACTTTCGACTCTCACTTGACGGAATACTTCGTAAACGCCCCGCCCGCCTGCGCGATGGAGTTCGGTCCCTCGGCCGCGTAGACGTTGCCGTCCGCGTCCACCGCCACGCCTTCACCCGCGGTTCCCTGGTACACGCGATCCTCGCGGTCGAAGGGCGGGATGAACGCCGGTGACGCGATCTTCGTCCACCGGGCCGATGCGCACGCCGTCGCGCCAGTTCGGGTGGTTCAGCGGACCCGACTCCGAGTCGATCACGTAGAGCAGGTTGCCCTTGATGAAGAAGCCGCTCGGGCGGCTGAATGAATAACGCGACTCGAGGTACTTGCCGTCCTGGTCGAAGATCTCGATGCGGTGGTTGCCGCGATCCGCCACCCACAGGCGGCCACGCGCGTCGAACATCAGCGCGTGCGGCGTGCGGAACTCGCCGTGCTTCACGCCGATGGTCCCCCACGACTTGATGAACTTGCCGTCCGCCGTGAACTTGCTGATGCGCGACGTGGCGCCGCGCTTCAGGCCTTCCGCGATCGCCTGGTTCGTGATCATCCCCTGCGCGTCGTGGCCGTCGGCCACGTAGATGCTGCCGTCCGGCCCGACGACGACGTCGTTGGGCTGGTTGAATTGCCCATCGGCGTTGCCCGCCTTCCCGGCGATGCCGAGGCTCAGGAGCTTCTCGCCCTTCGGGCTGAACTTGTGGACCTGCTGGCCCTTCGTGCCGTCCTTGTTGTTCGCGAAGTCGGCAATCCAGACGTTGCCGTCCTTGTCCACCGAGATGCCGTGCGGCGTGACCATCACGCCCTTGCCGAAGTTGGCGAGCACGGCGCCGGTGTGGCGATCGAACTTGAAGACGGGATCGAGCGGCGTGTTGTCGCAATCCACCGGCCCGCCGCCGGCCCCGCCCGCGCCGCAGCGCTCGTAGGCCCAGATGTTGCCGTCCTTCGGATCGATATCGATGCCCGCGGTGGTCCCCCACTTGCGTCCCGCGGGGAGCTGTCCCCAGTTGCGCGTGACCTTCGGCGCGGGATTCGGGAAGCCCTCGCCGGTGACGACGTTGGGCACGACCTTGGTCTGGGCGACGACGAGGCCGCTGAGAGCGACGGCTGACGAGCAGAGGGCGAACAGCGCGATCCGGGTCTTGGACATGGCGGCTCCTTGAGTGGGGGAATAGTAGCGGATCACAGGTGCCAAGGGTGCCAAGGGGTGACAAGGGTGCCAGGGTGGGTGCCGCGTGCGGTGCACCCGCCCTTTGGCACTGTGGCACACGGCACCCCTCTGGCACCAGACCCTTGGCACCCTTTGTCACCCGGCACCCCTTGGCACCCGTGATCGGCCGGCGATGGTCGCTCGTCCGGGACCCGACCCGGTCAGCGTCCGGCAGGTGTTGCGACCAATCGGGAAGCACACGCGCGGCGAGGTGGCGCAGATCGACGGTTATTTTCTGACCCGTCCAAGTACGGCCGGGAGCGGCGATCCACGCTGCAGGAAATCACGGTCGCAACTGCCGATGGAGCCCCACGAGAGCTCACACCCGAACACCTCGGGGTCGTCTGCCGTGGCTGCGCGATTTTCGCCGGTGCCGCGAATGATCTGCGAGTCGTCCGCCCAGTAGCTGCGGATTGCGCCATCACCGTACTGTTTGGGCCGCACCTCGAGTTCGAACCCCGCATGGTGGCCGCCCGAGTCGACCTTGGGCAGGTAACGAAGGCGGTAATGCCGGCTTTCGAGCGAATCAGCAAGTCCATCGACTTTGATTGCAGCAGCACAGGCTGCCACCTCGTCGAGCCGCTCCGGGAACTCACCGTCCGGAACTTCTGCATGCTGCACCAGGCACCGGACGAGGGACAGCAGGGCTGCCTGCTCGGTGTCGTCGTAGTTGGTTGACAAGTACGGTCGCTCGTCGTACCCAAGGCCTTCGTGCACGCTATACACCCTGCCCGATCCGTCTGCCAGCTGGCTCACCTTGTCGCGCGCCATTTGCGCATCGGGCACCGCGAGCAGCGCAAAACCGATCGCGTCGTCGCGGCGATACGAAATCGTGTGTCCCGCATACTTGCCCGAGCTGATGTCGCGCGGCGCGCAGCCTTCGGAGAGGATTGTCGCCAACTGTTCCGGGTATTGACCATGCTGCTGACGCCAGTCAATCAGGCACGCGGCCGTCTGCATCACGACGTTCCGGGCGTGGCTGGAATCCTCTCGGGCGCTGCCGGTCACCTTGTCACCATGCGACGACACCGCGATGGCCGCAAGAAAGGCGACGCATGCCCAGATGACCGGAGCGATTCCGGTGAGGCCCGAAACGCCTTCGGCCGGCACCGTCGAGGCGAGCGCCCGTGTGGCTCGGCGCGTGACGACCAGTAACGCAACTTGCAGCGCCGTGAACGTCCAAACCGCGAACATGGCGTTCACCGGGTCGCGGTCGCCCATCGACAGCGCCCCGTTCAGAAACGCCAGCAGGGACAACGGAATCCCGGCGATCAGGGCCATCACCGCCTGCGAGCGTGCGAATTGATACGTCGCATACGAGCCGACGCGCAAGGCCTGCCAGGCCATGACGACGTAGGGGGCGCCAAAGAGCAATGCCGGCGCAAGATGCCACCACTGTTCACGTCCTCCGTTGTCGATCACCTCATCCTTGATCACGAGTTGATTGACCGCGAGGATCAGGACGACACTTGCCGCCGACAGCAAACCCGTCGTGGAATCCCACGCGGGTCCTCCCGGCGTCGTTTCGCGTTTCGGCCCATCCACCATGCTGTGCCTGTGAGCATATGATACGTGACGTGAAACGCTTCCTGGCCGGCGTGCCACCCGCGTTCGCATTGACGACGTGGCTCGTGGCCCAGTCGCCTGTGCCGGATGTCGTGTGGCAGACGACGCTGCCGGGGCAGCAGCACGCGCCGCCGGTTGCCGCGCCCGATGGGCGTATCGTCACGGTGGTGAGAACGTATGCACCGGGGACCGGTGAAGCCGATCAACTTGTGGTGCTCGCGGCGGGCGACGATCAGCGCGTCCTTGTGCGGAAATCGGACGGCTTCGGTTCGCTGCCGGTGATTGCGCCGAACGGCACCATCTATGCGCTCGGCGGCGGAGGGCGCCTCGACGCGATCGCTCCCGACGGGCGAATCCAGTGGTCGTACATCGTGACGCAAGCCGGGCAAACCGAGCACCATGTGACATGGGCGGAGGTCGCGGTGCGGGCTTCCGACAGTGCGGCGTTCGTCGCCGGTCGTTGCGTCCACGCATTCGCGTCCACGGGCGCGCATCTATGGCGCACGTGCCTCGGCGAGCGGTCGCGCGCGCCCCGTTATGAAGAGGACTCGTTGTTTGTCCGGAGCGGGGCGCGGTTCCACCGTCTCAGCGGGGACGGCAAGCTCCTCTGGTCCGTTGACGCAGGGCCAGGCCGGACCGCAGCGGCGTTTGATGGCCACGGCATGGCGTACGTCGCGAGCGGCAAGATCGTTCACGCCGTCACGATCCAAACCGGCACAGTCGCATGGCAGACCCAGGTGCCGCAGGAGGTCGAATCGCTCGCCTGGTCCGAGTCCGCACAACTGATCGTGCTTCAGCAGCGGCGCCTTGATGTGCTCGATCGCAAGGGCCAGCAACGATGGCAGTGGACCGGGGCCAGCGACGAAGTGATCTACGGCCCTGCGGCGATTGCGAAGAGCGGCGACTTCTTCGTCGGCGGCAGCGCCGTGCGCCGGTTCGGGCCTGACGGACCACTTGCCGGCATCTGGAGCCTTTCCACTCAGCGCAACATGTTTGCGCCGGCCCTGTCGGCCGATGGCCAATCGCTGGTGATCGCCGACGTCGACCGAGGGCTACAGGTCGTGCGCTTACCTCAGTGACGCCGCCCGCGTCTTCGCGTACCTGCCGAACCTTTCCTCGACGAGTTCGGGCGGAAGCGTGGACTTCCGCGTTGAGCTGTCCGCACGAGCCGATGTTATTGGGCGGGCGGTTTCACGCTCGACGCCGGCCGCGTCCCCTTCAGAATCCACCGCTGCATCCGCCGGCCGTTGCCGGCCTCGCCCGTGTACATCCGGTTCTGCGAGTCGATGGCGAGCATGTGCGCGCGGATGAACTCGCCGCTCTGGCGTCCGGGCTTGCCGAAGCGGTCGAGGATGGCGAGGTCCTTCCGGCGGAGGATCCACACGCGCTGGTTGGTGCCGTCGATCAGGTAGAGCAGGCTCTGGTCCGCGTCGCGCGAGAACTGCAGGCTGAAGCCGCTGCCCGAGCCGCCGGTCTCCGGGCGGACGAACTTCTCCATCAGGTACGTGCCGTCCTGGCGGAACACCTGGATGCGGTTGCCGCGGCGGTCCGAGACGTAGAGCAGGCCGTCCTTGGAGCCGACGAGGCCGTGCACGGTGGAGTACTGCTGCGGCGGGCTCGCGGGGTTCACCGGGTAGGTGTACTTCTGCGTGTCGTCCGGGCGCTTGCCGTAGGCGCCCCAGTGCCGCTTGTACTTCCCGGTGGCCGCGTCGTACACGACGATGCGCTTGTTGATGTAGCCGTCGGCGATGAAGAGCTCGTTGGTCTTCGGCTCGACGTAGAAGTTGGCCGGGCCGCCGAGGTGATCGGGATCGTTGCTGCCCTTGTTGACGCCGGGCTCGCCGATCGTCAGGACGTGCTTGCCGTCCTGCGTGAACTTCATCACGTGCATGCCGTTGCTGGTGCCGGTCCAGACGAAGCCGTTGTGGTCGATGTAGATGCCGTGTTCCTGGTTGAACCAGGTGTAGCCCTCGCCGGGGCCGCCCCAGGAGCGGAGCACCTTGCCGTCGGCGTCGAGCTCGAGGACGGGCGGCGCGGGGAAGCAGCAATCCGCGATGGGCGGCTTCACGGCGGCGCCGATCTCCTGGTCCGTGAGGCTCGAGGGCATGTGGATCACCCAGAGGTGATCGCGATCGTCCACGAACAGGCCGCGGATGTCGCCGAGGATCCAGTCGTTCGGCAGCGTGGGCGGCCAGGTGGGATCGACCTCGTAGATCGGCAGGCGATCCGCGGTGGGTGAGCCGGGCGCGACCTTGGCGTTGGCGCCTTGGGCGTGAGCGAAGAGAGGGAAAGAGGACGGCTGCGAGGGCCGTGAACGTGCGGGCACGCGTCATGGCGGGGATATCGCTCATCTGGAGGCCCCAGTGCCAAGGGTGCCAACGTGACAAGGGTGCCGGGGTGGGTGCCGCGTGCGGTGCACCCACCCTTGGCACGAGGCCCCAGGCACCCCTCGGCACCAGGGCCTTACTTCAACCCCTTCACCTTCCCCTGCACCGCCCCACTGCGCCATGATCGGCGCCGCCTGCTTTCTCGCCGCCGCCGCCGCCGCGAGCTGCGCCGCCGTCGGCGCCGTCTCCGCCGCCTGCATCGCCATCGCCGCGGCCTGGAGCGCGTTGCTCACCGCTTCGAGCGTGGGTGCGGCCGCACCACCGCGGCGACCGCGCAGGAAGCGGATGTTGCGCTGCAGGCCCGACGGCGCCAGGGCCTCGAGCTCGCCCTTGATCGCGTCCACCGCGGGACCCGACTTCGCGTCGAGCGTCGCGGCCAGCGCCTTCGCGTCGTTGAACGCCTTGTGCGCCGCCACCGCTTCCCAATACAGGCTGCTGCTGAGCGTGTTCAACTGCGTCAGCGCCACCGGCCCGATCTTCACGCGCGGGTCGAGGCTCACCACGATCGGCTGCGTCTTCTTCACGCCCTCCACCGTGAGCCGCACCGTGTAGCTGCCCGGCGGCACCCACGGCACGTTGTAGGTGGGATACGTCCGCCCGGGCACCGCGCCCGTGGCCTCTTCGTCACCCGCGGGCACGAGGTCGAGCGGCGAGACCGGATCGAACTTCAGGTCCCAGCTGAAACGGTGCATCCCCGCCTTCGGCGAGATGATGAACTGCGGCGCCGGCCAGTAGAGCGGCAGCCCGCAATACGCCGCCGTCGGCGTCTTCTTGCAGACCTCGTCGTACGCCGCCATGTCCTTGCCCGGATCCGGATCGAACACCTTCTCCGTGCTCGAGTAGGTCCGCACCACCTTGCCCGCCACGTCCAGGATCTCGAGCTTCACCTCGCCCGACGCGTCCTTCGGCAGGTAGTAGTCGATCAGCGCGCCCGGCGGCGCGCTCTCGCCCGCGGGCAGCTCGGGCGGCCACGGCGTCGGCTCGTTGGTGCCGAAGCGCACGCGCACCGCCGTCACCGGCTTGAAGAGATACGCCTCGCCCTTCGCGAGCGCGGCCTTCGCCGCCGCGGCCTGCCGGAACGGCGTCACGTCGTCCATGATCCAGAACCCGCGACCGTGCGTGCCCGCAATCAAGTCCGCGCACTTGCACGACTCATCGTCTTTGATCTGAAGATCGCGCACGGAAATCGCCGGCATGTTGTGCCGCAGCGACTGCCAGTGATCCCCATCGTCGAACGACACCCACACCTGCGTGTCCGTGCCGGCGTAGAGGAGCCCGGGCTGACGCGGATCCTCGCGGATCGTGTTGGCCACGGCGTCGCCCGCGATGCCCGTGTTGATCTCGGTCCACGTCTTGCCGCCGTCGTGCGTGCGGTAGAAGTGCGGCGCGATCTCGTCCAGGCGCAGCGTGTTGGCCGCGGCATACGCGGTGAGCGTGTCGAAGTGGCCGGCATCCATGTTGAAGATGCGCGTCCACGCCTTGATGGCCGGCGGCGTGACGTTGGTCCACTTCGCGCCGCCGTCGTGCGTCACCTGGATGTGGCCGTCATCGGTGCCCGCCCAGATCGTCAGCAGCGACTTCGGGCTCGGGCTGATCGCCGTGATGCTGCCCATCGGCGCGGGCTTCACCGTGGCGGCGTACTTGCCCGGTGTTGGCGGGCGGCGTCCATGTCTGGCGCGTGAGGTCCGGCGAGATGCGCGTCCACGAATGCGCGTGGTCGATGCTCTTCCACACCACGTTGGACCCGTAATACATCGTCAGGTTGTCCACGGGCGAGAAGATGAGCGGCATCGTCCGCACGTTGCGGTTCATCGCGCCGCCGCCGGGGAGCGTGCCGCTCGTGTCGGGGCCCACCTGCGCGGTCTGCGCGGTCTTGCGGTCGTAGCGCGACACGCCGTTCCGCTGGCTGCCGTAGACGATGTCGGGGTTCTTCGGGTCGGGCGCGGCCATCCCGTATTCCTGGATGTTCACCGGATGCCAGTCATGAAACGTGATCCGCCCATCGTCCGAGCGGCTCTGCACGCACGCGCTGCCGGAGTCCTGCTGTCCCGAGCAGACGCGATACGGATACGCGTTGTCGGTGGTCACGTGATACATCGCCGCCGGTGTTCTGGTTGTACCAGTTGCTCCAGCTCAAGCCGCGATTGGCGGAGACCACGGCGCCCTGGTCGGCGACGGCGAGGATGATGTTGGGATCGCTCGGGTTGATCCAGATGCGCTGGTAGTCGTCACCACCGGGCGCGCCGCGCACGGCGCTCCACGTGAGGCCGCCGTCCATGGTCCGCCACATCACCGTGGACGCGGTGTAGACGACGTTCGGGTCCTTGGAGTCGATGGTGACGGTGGGGAGGTCGCCGCCGCCGATGCGCGCGAGCGGCCGCATGTCCTGCGCGAGGCCCGCGGGCGCGCCGGGGCCCTTGATGGCCTGGAACCAGTGCGCGCCGGCGTCGGTGGACTTGTAGAAGCCGATCGGCCCCTGTCCCGGCGCGATGGCGGCGTAGAGGATGTTCGAATCGCTCGGCGAGATCGCGACGTTGGCCTGGAGGATCGTCGGCAGCCCCTCGGAGAGCTGCGTCCACGTGGACCCGCCATTGGTGGACTTGAAGATGCCCATGCCGGCGTCGCCGAAGCCCTGGCCCTCGATGAAGCTTTGCTGCTGCGCCCACAACATCGCGTAGAGCGTGTTGGGATTCTTCGGATCAATCAGGACCTCGTTGGCGCTCGTGTATTCGTCCTTGTAGAGGACCTTCTCAAACGTGCGGCCGCCGTCGGTGGAGCGGAACACGCCGCGCTCGGGGTTGGGGCCGTACGGATGCCCGAGCACCGCGACGAAGAGCCGGTTCTCGTTCGTCGGATCGACGGCGATGGCCGCGATCATCTGGCTGTCGCGAAGTCCGAGGTGCTGCCACGTCTTGCCGGCGTCGGTGGACTTGTACATCCCGTCGCCGATCGAGAGGTCCGGACGAATGATGCCCGCGCCCGTGCCCACGTAGATCACGTTGGGGTTCGAGGGCGCGACGCCGATGGCGCCGATGGAGCCGGTGGACTGCGCGTCGAATAGCGGCACCCAGTTGGCGCCGTAGTCGGTGGAGCGCCAGAGGCCGCCGTTGTCGAAGCCCGCGTAGAAGGTGTTGGGCTGGCTCGCCACCCCCGCCGCCGCGCGCGCGCGTCCTGCGCGCGTGGGGCCGATGTCGCGCCATCGCATTTCGCGGAAGGAGAGGTCTTGCGGCGCCTGGGCCGCGCCGGTGGTCCAGCCGGCGAAGGAAAGCGTGAGGGCCAAGGCGGAGAGGAGGAAGGCTGAGCGCATGGGGCAGTATCGCTCTAGGTGCCAACGGGTGCCAAGGGTGCCGTGGTGCCAAAGGGAGGGTGCCAGAGGTGCCTGGTGTCAGGGTGCCAAAGGTGGGTGCCTGGTGCGGGCGACCAGCGCCCCTTTCGCCGGCACCTTCACCCGACCTTCGGCACTGCAGGCACCTTGGCACCCGTGGCACGCTCCCTTGGCACCAGGTACTTTGGCACCCTTGGCACCTACTCCGAGTCGTCTGGCTTCGGTTTCGGTGAGTAGGGCGGTGGTGTCGGGTCGGGTGTGGTTTCGAGAAACCGGATGAGCCCGGCGGCGGCCTTCATCGCACGACGTGCGGTGTGTTCCGCGTGGATGAACTCCTCGTCCGTCATCAGCTTGAGGTCGCGGGCGTCGATGAAGTGGTTCAGCACCTCGGCCTCGGATCCCTTGGCGATGCGCACGAACTGGGCGAACGGTTTGTGGAAGTAGCGGGCGAACCCTTCGGCGATGTTCCGCGGCCCCGACCGCGCGGCGTCGCTCAGTTGATCGCAGAACTTGTAGCGTCGCGCCACGTCCGGTTTCGCGAGCAGGGCATCGGCCGCGAGCTTCAGCTCACGCGCAAGTTGCCACGCAACGATCTCCTCGAAATTCTTGAATCCAGCCATGCCGGCGGATGCTGCAATCGGCCGGCCGCGGCCTGATCCGCGGTTTCGGGCGCAAACTCGAAAATGGGGGAGCGCACGCTCGCAGTTGTTTCAGCGGAGATCAATTCGAGCCCCGGCAATTTCTGCGGCCGCGCGCCCCGTCACTGGCACCGGCACCGACCCTTGGCACTTGGCACTCTGGCACCAGGCACCGACCCTTTGGCACCAGGCACCCGGCACCCCTGGCACCTGATTCCCGACCTCGTGTCCCCTACCTCAAAACGCCGCGATGCGCTGGATGACCCAGAACATCGCCACGCTGCCGATGGCGTACGGCGGGACGAGGGCGCGCCCAGCTGCGGCATGGGCAGTGTCGACGCGCCGCGCCATGGGCGACGAGCGACAGACACGACGCCGATGAACAGGAAGTGGCCCGCTTCAACGCCGAGGCTGAAGAACAGCAGCGCCGTGGGAATGTGGCCGTCCGGCAACCCGGCCTCGCTGAGCCCGCTGGCAAAACCCAGGCCGTGCATCAGGCCGAAGGTGAAGGCCACCACCCACGGCGCGCGGGCCGTGAGGCCGGGCCGGCCCTGCGCGCGCGTGCAGGATCTCCGCCGCCACGAAGACGATGCTCAAGCGCGATGACGGCCTCGACCGGCCGTTGCGGGACGTGGACGTAGCCGAGCGTCGCCAGCGTGAGCGTGATGCTGTGCGAGACGGTGAAGGCGGTGACGGTCTTGACCAGCCTCCAGCCGCCGCGCGTGATGATGATCAACGCGAGCACGAACAGGAGATGGTCGATGCCCGACGAGGATGTGCTCGACGCCGAGCACGGTGTAGGTGCGGGCGACACCCATCGCGCCGGCCGGCGGCCGCGACCACGAACGACGGAGCGGACGGCGTGAGCCGCGTCACCTGCGTGCTGCCGTCGAGACGCTCCAGACGCACGAGCACGTCGACCACCGTCGCGCTGAGGCCGGCGATGTGAATCGTGCCGCCGCTCAGTCCGCCCGGGCACGTCGACGGTCCAGCGCTCGGTGTAGGCGCTGTTGACCATCGAGCCGCGCGGCTCGGTGACGTTGGTGCAGCCCGCGGGCAGCTCCACGTAGAGCCCGAGGCGCAAGTTCTCCCCTGGCCGGGCACCTTCCACAGCACGTCGTAGGTTCCGGCCCGGTCTGGCGCAGTTCGAGATAGGCGGGGCGCACCTCGTGCGCGAACGCGCACGGCGCGCAGGCGGCGAGCAGCAGCAAGGATGAGGAGCGCGCGTTTCACTTGCACTCTCGTGCTGGCGACGCGTGCCGTTCGCCGGCTCGCGGGCTCTCGATCGTCACCGTGTAGTGCTTGAGCAGCTCCTGGTAGAACTTCTCGTTCGCTTCCAGCCGCCGGGCGTCGTCCCACTCGCGGCGCACGGCGTCGCGCACGTCCGCCAGCGCGGGCACGCGGCCTTCCGTGCGTTCGCTGACGAACACCAGATGCACGCCGAAGCGCGGACTCGACCGGTCCCTGCCATTGGCCGGGCTGCAGTCCGCCCAGCTTCGCGGCGAACGCCTCGCCGAACTGCTTCGCGACCTCGCCGGCCGGCAGCGCCGTGAAGTCGTGCTCCAGCATGAACGGATCGCCCATCGCGGCGATACCGGCCTCGGCGCCGGCCTGGTTCAACCGCGCGAGCAGTTGCGCGGCGTCGCGCGCGAGGTCGTGCGCCGTGCTTCTCCGGGTCGAGATACACCTGGCGGAACGTGAACCGCGGCTCGAGGCGGAACTTGTCGGGGTGCGCCTGCAGATACGCGTCCAGTTCGGCGTCGGTCGGCTCGGCCTGGGCGGCGATGTCGTCGGAGACGAATTCCATCTTCTGCTGCAGGCGGCGGCGGATGATGGTGTCGTCCTTGTCCAGGCCCAGCGCCAGCGCCTCGCGGTAGTAGACTTCCTCCCGCACGCGGTCCCGGATCAGCCCTCCCATTCCTCGCGGGTGGGCGGCCGCTGCCGGGTGCGGGTGAAGCTCTCCCTCATGGAGGCGAGCTGGCCTTGCGTGATGACGATCCTTCCCGGCTCGCCGCCGGCGCCCTTCGACAGCAGGCCGTAGCCCGACGAAAATGCAGCCCCCAGCAGGAGGAAGTGCAGCAGTGGTTCGCGGAGGAGTCGCTTCATGTGATCGAGCCCACCTGGTCCTACTGTCGCCGGCGTGTACCAGATGGGCGACGTGTAGGCGCGGTCGGTGACCGTCATCGGCACGTAGTCGGGCATCTTGATGCCGTAGCGCTTCTGGTCGTAGGCCGTCCAGCGCGGCGACGGGATCTGAATCACGCGCACGTAGTAGAACGCGCGCTGCGTCGCATCGAACGCCGGGTCCTTCCAGTACGCCGACAGCGTCGCGGCGCCGATGGTGTTGGTGTAGGTCGCGTTCGCCACGTCCACGGTGTTGCCGACCGGCGTCTTGCAGCGGCCATCCGGCGCCGATCTTGCGCCCGCCGGAGACGGCCACGTCGAAGATGCGCTCCTGCGTCTTGCCGTCCTTGCCGAGCCAGCCCTTGATGATCTGGATGCGGTCGAGGTTGGGGCCGTCCGGATCGCGCATCGCGTGGACCATGAAGGCGGGCGCGCTTGCCGGCCGGCGCCTTGCGAGATCGCCGCCCATCGGCACGCCGTGGGCGTAGCCGTTCGCCGCGAAGTCCGGGCGATCGAGGTCCGCCGGCACGAAGTCCCAGCCCGCGAACACGCGCACGGTCGGCCGGTCGCCCGTGGTGGCGTAGACCTCCTTGCGCTTGAGCGCGTCCCAGATCGCCTCGCGGGTGTTCTCGCGCGCCCACACGCCGCCCAGGCCCGCGGCCTGTTCGCCCCAGACCGACACCAGCGGCCCTTCGCCGGATCCTTGTTGACCATCACGAGCGGGGTCTTCCAGCGGTCCGGCGACGGCAATCCGTTGGCAAACTCACCGAAGAAGTTGTCTTCCCGCGTGGTGACCACGCCGATGTGGGCATCGTTGCCGCCGATCAGGCCGGACTTGTAGGGGTTGGCTCCGAGCTTGGCGTCCAGTTCCAGTCCCAGCTTGAGCGCCGAGCGGACGTAGTTGCCGTGAAGCACGCTGTTCGTCCGCCGGCTCCATCTTGCCGAACATCGACGTCCCACCATCGCTCGAAATTCGGCGAACTCGTCGTTCGGCGAGAGGTAGGGATGGGTCTCGCTGTCGCCCTTGATCTGCGTCGCCTCCATCAGCGGCTCGTGGCTGGCGCGCGCCTCGGCGTAGGCCCGGTCCATGGGCTTTCCGTCGAAGGTCTCCGCCGAGATACATCATGCCGTTGCTCAGGTTGCCGTTGTGCGGGATGGCGAGCACCTGGCCGCCCGTCTTCTTCGCGTAGGCGTCCATGTACTTCCAGAGTTCCGCCGGATCCTGGCTGTCGAAGGTGGAGAAGGGAACGACCTGCTTCACGCGGTCCGCGCCGTCGCGGAAAATGACGGTGCGATGGAGGTTGTTGCCGCCGGGCGCGGAAGTCCACTCGAAGCCGTGCAGCGTGGTGAAGACGCCCGGCTGGTTCCACTTCTCGGCTGCCGCGGTGGCGTGCGCCCAGGCCGCGGCCGTGAGCTTGCTGGCGTCGAAGACCGGCTTGCCGGTCTGCATGGAGACGACCGCTTCGATGGCGGCTTTGACGCCCTCCTGCGGGCTCGTCTTGGACATCTCGTACCACCGCTTGCCCTGCGGGTTGGCGAGGAGTTCGGGACTGCCGGCGCGAATCTGATCGGAGATGCCCATGTACTCGGCATGGTCGGTGATGGAGACCCAGTCCAGCGGCCGGTCCTGCTTGAAGCGCACGCCGTTGTCCACGACGACTTCCCCGCCCGTGGCGACCCTGAAGAGGTCGTCGGGCGTCAGCGTCACCCCGAACATTCCCGAGTCGAAGGAGTAGCCGGTGTGGACGTGGGCGACGCCCCAGTAGACGCGGGCGGGCAGCTTCGGCTCGACGAAGGGGGAGTAGTCGGCATCGCCCAGCGCGTTCTTCTTCACGGCGATCGCCGGGCGGGCCGCCTCGGCCGCCGGCGTCGCCGCGGTCGTCGGGGTCGCGGAGGGCTGCGACGGGGCATTCGTGCAGGCGCCGAGAGTGATGACCAGGGCCATCGCGGACACGCACGCGGTGGCCAGATTCGAGTTGCTTGCGTTATGTTCCATAAGCTCTCTGAGGAGTGCGTTGTCCGGCGTGGTTCGCCCACAGGTACTCGGGCCGCGGGTTATGATTCCGCTATCCGTTTTGGGCAAGGTGCGAATACGGCGATGAAGTCACCCGAATTCCTGGACTACGACATCAGCGATGCCGAGGCGTACGCTGCGCGTGCTGAAGGGTGTCAACATGGAGGTCTCGCAGCTCGAGCCGGGTCCGCTGGCTGGGCATCACCTGCGCGTGTCCGTGCCCGGCGGCGAGATGAGCTGGGCCGTGACCAACCTGCCCTTGCGGGCCAGCGGTTGCTTTCCGGCGGGCGCGTGGACGCTGTCGGTCATCGCAGGAACGGCGAGCCGCGGCCAGCAGCACGGGGTCGAGGTGCGCTCCGGAAGCCTCTTCTACCACCGGCCGGGGGCCCCGCACGACGGCCTCTACGGCCGTGAGTTTTCCGTCATCTGCATGTGCGTCGCAGAGCAGGTCTTCACGGACACGGTCCGGGAGGAATTTCCGGAGCTCTGGGACGGCCTCGACCGCCCCTGGCGCACGTACGAGCCGTCCGAGGAACGGCGGGCTGAACTGGTCGACCAGTTCACGCAGGCGGTCACCATCCTGCGCACCGACGCCAACGTGCGCCGCTCAATCGCCGCCACGGCCGTGATGCAGGATGAACTGCTGGCGGTGTTTCTCGAGGCGGTGGCCGAATCGACCGCGCCGGCGACGATTCCCGCCGTCTCGCAGGCCGCCGCGCTGGTGCGCCGCGCCGAGGAACTGGCGCACGCCAGCAGCGCGGCGGACAACGGGCCGCTGCGCGTGACCGATTCTGTCGCGGGCCTGCGGCGTGCCGCGGCGCACCTTGAACCACGCGTTCCAGCAAGTGCTCGGCATGGGCCCCATGACGTACCTGCGCCGCCTGCGCCTGAACGAGGTGCGGCGCACGTTGCGCCACCATCGCGCCACGCGCGCCTCACGCAGCGTGACCGAGGTGGCCCTCGACCATGGCTTCTGGCACCTGGGACGATTCAGCGCGCAATACCGGGAGCTGTTCGGTGTGCTCCCGCACGAGCGCACGTCGTCGCAGGACGTGGGCGTGTGACGGTGCCACGGGTGCCGGCGTGCCGGGTGCCAAACGGGTGGGTGCCAAGTTCCCGCGACTGCTGACGCAGCATTCCGCCCGACCCTTGGCTTCATTCGAGCGGCAGCAATTTCTACGGCACGGGCACCCGGCACCCCTGGCACCTACCTAGTCGACCGTGATCTCTCCGGAACGATCGTCTCCCCCCGTGCGAGCATGTCGACGAGCGCGGCGATCTTCTTCGCGCGGCCGGCGGGCGTCTTCAGGTTTCCCACGCGGAACGTGAGCGCGAACAGGTTCATGCGGCCGAGCGTGCGGAAGGTCTTCCGCGCCTTCGCGTTCTTCTCGATCGCGGCGCGCAGGTCCTCGGGGATCGTGCGTGGCTCGCGTGGCGAATGGGCGCGTAGGCCGCGTCCCATCGGCCGTCCGCCTTGGCGAGGTCGACCTGTTTCTGGCCATGCGGCGTCATGCGCCCGGCGGCGGTGAGCCGCGCGATGTGTTCGCGATTGACCTGGCTCCAGATGCTGCGCGCGCGGCGCGGGGTGTAGCGCTGCAGGAAGGACTGCGCGTCGAAGGACTTGCGGATGCCGTCGATCCAGCCCCAGCAAAGCGCCTCGTCCAGCGCCTGCGCCGCGGTGATCGACGGCAGGCCCGAGTCCTTCTTGTGAATCTTCAGCCAGAGTTCGGTCTCGCGGGCGTGGTGCGTCTTCAGCCATGCCGAGAAGGCCGCGGCCGAGCGAAAGCTCCGGATCTTCGTGGGATCGGGAACGACCGGTCCGGCCACGCCTAGGTCTCCTGCAGGCTGTCGGCGACGCGAATCTTGATGAACGCCTGGCGCGTCACGCCGAGGCGGCGGGCCTCCTGATCGATCTCGCGGAGCAGGTCCACCGGGAAGTCGACATTGACCCGTTGCACTGCGCGGCCGGGGCGCGTGGCCTTGGCGAGATCCACGTGCGCGGACATGTCGACGCCGGCATCGTGCATGGCGTCGAGGGCTTCTGCGGGGAGAACCTTACGAGTCGAGGTACGCGGCTTCTTCTTCATGGCGTGCTCGCCGACTTGGCCGGATCGAACTCGAACTTCATTGTGGTATAGAAATTATACCATTTAAGTGGATTGGATCGGGATGGCACCCCATAAAGGGGTGCCCTACGACCGGCACCCCGGCACCCACCCCCGGCACCCTGGCACCCCGGCACCCCACCCCGGCACCCCTTGGCACCCGGCACCCTTGGCACCTGGAACAAGCTATAGACTCTCTACGTCTTAGGCTATAGACGGTCTATAGCCCTATGACGCTCCACTCGTCCCGCACAGAAACCCGCACCGAACTCCTGCACGGCACGCTGGACATGCTCATCCTGCGCACCCTCCAGTGGGGGCCGCAGCACGGCTATTCGGTGGCCCAGACCATCCGCGCGCAATCCTCCGACGTCCTGCAGGTCGAGGCCGGGTCGCTCTATCCCGCGCTGCAACGCCTGTCCCGGAAAGGCTGGGTCACCTCGAAGTGGGGCCAGACCGAGGCCAACCAGCGCGCCAAGTTCTACAGCATCACGCCGGAAGGCAAGAAGCAGCTGGTCCGCGAGGAATCGCGCTGGGCCGAGCTGGTGACCGCGATTGGCCGCGTGATGAAACCCGGCGTCGGCCCCGGGCGGCGACGACTAACTTCGGGAGGATCGCATGTCGCTGAAGGACTGGTTCACGCGGCGCCGTCTCGACCTTGACGAAGAGGATTTCCAGGAGGAGATCCGCGCGCACCTCGCGATGGCGGAGCAGGAGCGACTCGCGGGTGGCGCCGACCGCCAGGCCGCGCGCGACGGGGCGCGCAAGGAATTCGGCAACGTCCTCCTTACCACCGAGGCCGCGCGCCAGGTCTGGACGCCGGCGTGGCTCGAGGCGCTTCGCGATCTCGTCAGCGACGCGCGCCACGCCGTGCGGTCCCTCGCCAAGAACCCGGCCTTCTCGCTCACCGTGATCGCGGTGCTCACGCTCGGCGTCGGCCTGAACGCCGCGGTGTTCACGATGCTCAAGAGCATGGCGCTCAGCCCGCTCGGCGGCGTCGCGCGCTCCGCGCAGCTCGTCGAGGTCTTCGCCGAGTCGAGCACGGGCCGGGCGCTCAAGTTGTCGTATCCGGAATATCGCTACCTGCGCGACAAAGACGAGGCGTTCTCCGGGTTGTTCGGCTCGGTGTACACCATCGTGGGCCTTGGCCGTGGCGCCAGGTCACGATCGCTCGCGGCCGAGTTCGTCACGGGCAACTACTTCCAGGTGCTGGGGGTCGGCGCGGAGCGCGGGCGCACGCTGCAGCCGTCGGACGAAGTGGCCGCCGGGCAGCATCCGGTGGTGGTGATCAGCGACGGCCTGTGGCGTCGCGACTTCGCGGCCGCTCCGGACATCATCGGCCAGTCCATCGAGATCAACAACGTGCCG
Organism: uncultured Acidobacteriota bacterium; assembly: GCA_963839865.1. GTDB lineage: Bacteria > Acidobacteriota > Vicinamibacteria > Vicinamibacterales > UBA2999 > 12-FULL-67-14b. The sequence continues at coordinate 416,346 of CAWIWS010000021.1, read as the reverse complement.
CTCACGGTCGTCGGCGTGGCCGACCCCGCGTATCACGGCACCATCGTCAGCTACGACATCGAGCTGTTCATCCCGGTGATGATGGCGCCGCAGATGGGCTACAACTTCGGCAGCCAGGAGTCGTCTGCCTGCGGCGATTCTCGAGGACCCGCGGGCCGCGATCTTCATTCCCCAGGGCTTCCTCCGCCCCGGCGTCACGCTCGATGCCGCCGCCTCGCAGGCCGACGCGCTCTGGACGACGCTCGCCCGCGACCGGCCGATGGGCGATGCGGCGCAACGGCTGAAGGTCGTGCGCTTCTGGCAATCGCCCGGCAGCGCGCAGACCTACCTCCTGCCGACGCTGCTGGTGCTTGCGGGCATGGGGCTCCTGGTCCTGCTGATCGCGTGCGCGAACCTAGCCGGCCTCGTGCTGGTGCGCGGCGTCTCGCGGAGCGGCGAGATCGCCATGCGCCTCGCCCTCGGCGCCCCTCGCTCGCGCATCTTCCGCCTGCTCGTTGTCGAGAACGTCCTGGTGGCGCTGCCCGGCGCGGTGCTCGGCGTGCTGCTGGCGTCGCGCGGCCTCGCCTCTCTCGTCGCCTATGCCGAGACCCTGGCGGCGCCTCAGCGCCTCTACTTCAACATCGAGGTCGATCAACTCGTGATGGGTTTTGCGGCCGTGGTGACCTGCCTCTGCGCGGTCGCGTTCGGGCTCGTGCCCGCCCTCAAGAGCGCGCGCATTGACCTGATGTCGGCGATGAAGGCGGGCGTGACCTCGCGCGGCGCGGGCCGCGGCGGGATGCGCACCGGCCTGGTGGTGGCGCAGGTGGCCGTGTCGATGCTGCTCCTGATCGGTGCCGGCCTCGTGACCCGGAGCTTCGAGGCCGCGCAGCGCGTCAACCCCGGTTTCGAGCCCGCCCACCTCACCTCCGTCTCGCTGGACCTGAAGCAGAACGGCTACGACGCGGTCCGCGGCCGCGAGTTCTACCGCAAGCTGCTCGACGCGGCTCGCGCCGACGCCGGCGTCGAGTCGGCCACGCTCGCCACGTACATTCCCATGAACCTCCTCGACACGCCCTCGCAGGCCGTGGTCATCGACGGGTACGAGCCGAAGCGCGGCGAGGACCTGGCGATGCTCACCAACACCGTCGCGCCGGACTACTTCCGCACGCTCCGCATCGGCCTGCGCGCGGGGCGCGAGTTCCAGGACCGGGATGACGAGAGCGGGACGCCGGTGGCGGTGGTGAACAACACGCTGGCGGAGAAATACTGGGGAGGCGCGGAGAGCGCGATCGGCAAGCGCCTTCGGGTGGCCGGCGGCGGCTGGCGCACCGTGATCGGCGTCGCGGCCGACGTGAAGTACCTGCGCGTGAACGAGTCGCCCCGTCCCTATGTCTACCTGCCGTACCTGCAGGCGTACCGGCCCACGATGATCCTGCACACGCGCGGCCCGCTGAGTGACGACGTGCTGCTGGACCAGGCGCGCGCGCACGTCGTGGCGCTCGATCCCGATCTGCCGATCCTGTCGGCGGCGCTCGCGAGCGATCACGTCAAGGGACCGCTCCTGTTCTACAACTTCGCCGCGTTCATGCTGTTCATCTTCGGCAGCGCCGGCATGGCACTCGCCGCGCTGGGCACCTACGGCCTCGTGGCCTACACGGTGAAGCAGAGCACGCACGACATCGGCATTCGCATGGCGATTGGCGCGTCGCGGGCCTCGGTGGTCCGGACCTTCCTGTCGCGCGGCCTGCGCCTCGGGGCGATCGGCTCGCTGATCGGCGTGGTCGCGGCCCTCGCCGTCACGCGGCTCATGGGCGCCGTGCTGTTCGAGGTGAGCGCCACCGACGCGGCCAGCCTGGCGCGCGCCTTCGGGGTGGTCCTTGGGGGCGTGGTGCTGGCCACGCTGATCCCGGCGTGGCGCGCCTCGCGGATCGATCCGCTGCGCGCGTTACGGCATGAGTAGATCGCTGACAAGGTGCCGGGTGCCAGGGTGACAAAGGTGCCAGGGTGGGTGCCACGGGTGCCGGGGTGACTGGTGCCAAAGGTTGGGTGCCGATGCGCGCGCGTTGGGGCGCGAACAGGGTGGAGTGGTCCGGCTAAAGCCGGACACCACAACAGAGGACACCGGCACCACCAGGCACCGGCACCCTGGCACCGGGCACCCGGCACCCGGCACCCGGCACCGACCCGCGGCACCCGGCACCGTGGCACCCTGGCACCTGTTTATCCCCGCATCGCGCGTGCGTGGACCGATTGGAGCGCCTGCCACCCGGCGGCGACGGCGCCTTCCTGCCAGTCGGGTTGCGACCGCGGCGTCGTGGCCGCGGACCCGATGATGATCCGGTTGTCCACCTTCGACAGCTGCTCGCGCAGCGACGCGGCGCGGACCGAGGCGTAGCCGCCCATGTTGTACTTGACCTTCTTCCAGAACACCGCGTACCCGCTCTCGAACTCCGCGCGGATCTGCGGGTGCACCTTGCTCGCCTGCGTCAGCACGTGCTCGATGCGCGCCGGGATCGGCCGGTCGATCAGGTCGAGAATCGGCCCGTTCGAGTAGAGGCCGAGCAGCACGCCCTTCTTGGTGAAGTAGTCGTTCGACGGGTAGGAGAACTCGCCGATCGGCAGGTTGGAGTAGAGATGGCCGCCGAAGATGCGGTCGTCCTCCTCCCAGAAGCGGCGCTTCATCGCCAGCCCGATCTTGGCGCTGTTGCTGTAGGTCACGCGCTGCACCGCCTGCTTCATGTCGTCGGACAGGTTGATGTCGATGCCGGACAGCACGGACAGCGGCAGGCAGACGACGACGAAGTCGGCGGCCAGTTCGGTTTTCTTCCCGCTCTTGGTGTCGAGGTACACCACCTTCACGCCGGTGTCGCCCTGGTGCACGGACTGGACTTCCGCGTTGAACGTGATGTGCTTGGGCCCGATCGCGCGCTGGAAGCCCTTGCAGATCTGGTCCATGCCGCCAATGGGCTGGAACATCGGCGCGGCGCTCGTGCCCTCCATCGGGGGAATCGAGCGCAACCGGTTGCCGAACCCGGACTGCAAGAGGGCCGCCAGTTGATACGGGTCGCCTTCGCCGCGATTGGCGAACGCCTTGTACGTGCGCGTCTTCGAGTCGAGGTAGCCCTGGTTGATGAGGAAGTCCGTCAACCGCTTCTGGTCTTCGGCCGTGAGCGGCATGTCGAGCGGCATGCTGGTCGATGGCCTTGACCAGCAGCTCGTTCACCTGGCCGGTGATGTCCGCCTTCACTTCGCGCATGCGCACGCGCTTGCCGGACAGCGGGCCGGCCGCGGTGCCTTCGTAATAGAAATACGAGGCGTCCGATTCGTTGACGAACACCTGCATCGGCACGCCGAGTTCCTGGCAGTAGCCGAGGATGCCGGTGTGCGAGTGCGGGATGCGCCACGGGCCGACGTTCACGTACTGGCCTTCGTCCCACGTGCAGACCTGGCGATCGCCGCCGATCTCCGTGTGCTCCGCGCCCTTGCGCACGGCCCACGCGAGCCCGCCCACGCGGTCGCGCGCCTCGAGCACCTGGTAGTCGTAGCCGAGCTTGCCGAGCTCGTAGCCCACGACCAGGCCGGACGTGCCGGCGCCGAGGATGAGCACCTTCGACTTGGCCGGCCTGCCGGTGAGGGCGGGGCGCTGCCCGGCCTCCTGGGCCATGAGGTCCCAGGAACTCAATGCGGTGAAGACGAGCGACGAGCCGCCGATGGCGCCGAGTTGTTCGAGAAAGCCCCTGCGGGTCAGGGCCGGTTGCGTGGTCGGGCTGTAGGGTTTGGACATGTGGGGTGCCGGGCAGGCGGCGAGACGCGCCGCGGTGTCTCCCGACATTTTCCCACAGTCCACGCCGGACGCCTAAGCGTCCGGACGGCCCCGCTAGCGGTCTAGCTGCACGTCGCCGAGATCATCTTCATCGAGTCGACGCCCAGCAGCGGCATCGTGAAGATGGACGGCGTGCCTTCGCGCGTGGACTTCGATTCCACGTCCTTCGCGCCCTCGGTTTCGGTCTTCACCTTGGACTCGACCTTCATCGTGCCGTCGCCGCTCTTCACGGTCTTGCCCTTGATCTCGACCCGCTGGCCGACATGCGAGGACAGGTTGTCGTCGGTCACGAGCGAGAACGCGGTCGGGGCCTGCCCCATGTTTTCCCGCGCGTTCGAGAGGGTGTAGCCGCCGTCGTCGCGGCGCTCGAGGCATCCGCGCATCGTGACCTTACGGCCGTGCTTGAGCTCCACCTTCGTGGTGCTGGTGGTCTTGGTTTCCTGCGATTGCGCGGTGAGCCCCGGGGCCGACATCGCGGCCAGGCCGAGGGCGAGTGCGGTGATTCCAAACAGTTTCATGTAGTGCTCCTTCTGCCACTGTGGCCGAAGGGGGAGGGACGCGCTGTTCACTCGGGCACATGGCCCGCGCGCCCCCCCGCGTCGACGCCCCCTACACCGTGATCACGGTCTCCGAGATACTCGGCCGGCACCACGAGGCCCTGCGCCCCGCCCACATCCGCCGCGCGCAGCAGCGCGAGCAGGTCCGCCTCGAGCGCCTTTTGCCGATCGCTGTCGAGCGCCGCGAACGCCTTGTGCACGGGGCCGTAGTAGGTCCGGAACACGTCCACCCAGTGCTCGGGCGACTCATACCGGAACGCGAAGTGCCGTGGCGTGTGCGCGATCGACGCCGAGCCGGCGAACAGCTCGCGGATGTGGGCATCGGTGCCCCACAGCAACGGCGACGCCACACCCGGGATGGGCGGCACGTGCGCGGCGACCGCGCGGAACAGCTGCCCGAGAAAGCCCGCGGGCGTCCAGCACGCCAGGCCGATCCGGCCGCCCGGCCGGCACACGCGCCGCATCTCGCGCGCGGCCTGCACGTGGTCGGGCGCGAACATCACGCCGAACGTGGAGAGCACCACGTCGAAGCTCGCGTCGGGGTAGGGCAGCGCCTCGGCGTCCGCCACCTCGAAGGTCACGTCGAGACCATCGGCCACGGCGCGCTGGCGGCCCCGTTCGAGGAGCGCCGGCACGTAGTCGGTGGACGTGACGTGCGCGAAGCGTCGCGCCGCGGCCAGCGTCGCGTTGCCGTTGCCGGCCGCCACGTCCAGCACGCGCTCACGGGCGCGCAGGTCGACGCCCTCGCAGAGTTGCTCCCCGACGATCTGGAGCGTGATGCCGATCACCGCGAAGTCGCCGGAGGCCCACGTGGCCTGCTGGCGCTGCTTGACCGACGGCGCCGGGGCGGCCGTGGGATCCGCCGTGGAGACGGTCGTCATGATCTTGCTCATCGTGGCCTCCTATCGCTGCAGCGCCGCCCGGATTTGGGCGAGGTGGTGATAGCTGTGGCGCACGGCGTGGTCTTCGAGCACGAACTGGCTCGTGAGCCGCGCACCCCCGTAGAGCGACACCGGCGCCATGCGGTCGAGCTCCTCGTCGCTGAACGCGCGGATGGCGGCGGCCGCGGCGGCGCTGTTGGCCTTGAGCAACGCGATCGCGGCGTCCTTCGACACCGCGTCCTGCTCCTGGGCATGGCCCGCGTTCATCTCGTGCACCGCGTTCCACGTCACGCCTTCGATCGGCTTGCCGGCGGCCACCGTCTGCGCCAGCTGGACCTCCAGCGGATACACGCTCGCCACGTGATGCACGACGACGCCGATTTTGCGCCCGTGGCTCGACACGCGCGCCTGCCATTCGGCGTCGGTGAGCGTGCCGGCGAATGCGATGAGGGCGTTGGCCCCCTGCTCGAGGGACTCCGCGAGCGCGTTCGCCCGCGCCACCGACTGTGCCGTCTTCACTCCTGTCGTCATAAGAACTGTCCTTCTCCTGATAAAGGGCGCGTCATTGCGCCTGCGGTTGCCGTGCTGTCGTGTTCCGTCGGCCGTTCCCGATCTTCCGGGTATGACGAGATCGAACCTGAAACTGATGGCCGTGCTCGCGCATCCCGACGATGAATCGCTCGGGATGGGCGGCACGCTGGCGAAATACGCATCCGAGGGCGTCGGGGTCTCCGTGGTGACGGCGACCCGCGGGGACGCCGGCCGCTATCGCGGCGTGCGTCCGGGCGAGGCCGACCACCCCGGCCCCGAAGCGCTCGCGGCGATTCGCGAACGGGAGTTGCGCGCGGCGGCCTCGACGCTGGGCGTGCGCGACCTCACCGTGCTCGACTACCGCGACCAACTCCTCGATCGGGCCGACCCGAACGACGCGGTGGCCGGCATCGTCGGTCACCTGCGCCGCGTGCGCCCCGACGTGGTCCTGACGTTCGGGCCCGAAGGGGCCTACGGACATCCCGACCACATCGCGATCTCGCAGTTCACGACGGCGGCCGTCATGGCCGCCGCCGATCCGGCGTGTGCCGGCGAGGTCGCGGATGCGGCGGGACCACCGCACGCCGTGTCGAAGCTCTACTACGTGGCCTGGCCGGCCACCACGTGGGCGGCGTACCAGGCGGCGTTCAAGACCCTCGTCTCCAACGTCGACGGCGTCGAGCGCCAGGCGATCCCCTGGCCCGAGTGGGCGATCACCACCGAGATCGATACCATCGACTTCGGCGCCACCGTGTGGCGGGCGGTATCCTGCCACGAGTCGCAGATCGGCGGCTACCAGGCCCTCGAGAAACTCCCGGTGGCACACCGGGAGTCCCTGTGGGGCCGCCAGTCGTTCTACCGCGTCTTCAGCCGGGTGAACGGCGGCCGCGCGCGGGAGCACGATCTGTTCGAGGGGCTGCGGGATCACTGGCGGTTGTAGGTGATGCCCGCGGCCTGCGCACGTTCGATCGCGATCACCATGGCCGGCACGATCGTCACGCCGGGCAGGAGGTTGGCGCGCAGTTCCTGGTCGAGGTCGGCGACCCTGCCGTGTCCCCGCGCCTCGAGCTCGAGGCACCAGATGCCGAGCGCGTTCGCGCAGAGCAGGAACTTGGTGCCCATCTTCTGGAGGCTCTCGATGCCGATCGCGGGCATCGCGCCAGCGAGCGCGGGAATCTGGGGAGAGTCGATCGCCTTCATCAGCAGGTGCAGGTCGGCGGGCGTCGGGCGATTGAACACGTTGCGGGTGTAGGGCTTGCCCGCTGCGTCCTTCAGCCCGAGGTACTCGCCGAGCGCGTGCTTCTCCCACACCACGTCGTTGAAGGCCATCGGTATGCTCGCCTGGTTGCCGGCGCTGTAGAACGTGCCGACGGCGCCCACCTGGCCCGGCGCGGACTTGTACGCGGAGGCGTAGGTGTTCAGGTAGTTCAGGATGTGCAGCAACGGCATGCCGTTCTTGTGCTGCGGGAAGTCGAAGAAGGCGCGGTGGGTGCCCTTCACTTCGGTGATCCAGCTGTCCGCGGTCGACTCCGCAGCGGCGACAGGACGGGCGACGGAGATGGCCGCGCCGGCCGCGACGGCGACACCGGCCATCTGGCCGAGAAAGTTCCGGCGGTGCGTCGTTGATTCGAGATTCACACTGACTCCTTCATGTTCAAGCACGAGGTTCACGAGTTCGCGTCGTGGGGGAATGCCCACACTGGAGATATCGAGAACCAGCGATGAATGACGACAGTGTCGTGTTTCAGCAGGCGTTTCCGATATTCCGGGTATGCAGACCGCACTTCTCCGCCACGCTCCGCTCGCGATGGACTCGACGACGTTCCGCGAACTCGGCCATCGCCTCGTCGATCAAATCGCGGCGTGCCTCGAGGCCGTGCCCGCCGGCCCGGTGACGCGCGACGAATCACCTTCGGCCGTGCGCCGCGCCATGGACCTGACGGCGCCACTGCCCGAAGCGGGCACGGAGCCGGGGCCGCTGCTCGAGGCGACGACGCGTTTCCTCTTCGAGCATTCGCTCTTCAACGGACACCCGCGCTTCTTCGGCTACATCACCGCGTCGCCGGCGCCGATTGGGATGCTGGGCGACTTCCTCGCGGCGGCGGTGAATCCGAACGTGGGCGCGTGGAACCTGTCGCCGGCCGCCACCGAGATCGAATCGCAGACCGTCCGCTGGATTGCCTCCCTCATCGGCTATCCCACCGATTGCGGCGGGCTGCTCGTGAGCGGCGGCAACATGGCCAACATCGTCGGCCTGCTCGCCGCGCGCGCGGCCGCGGCGGACTGGAACGTGCGCGAAGGCGGCATGGGCGGCGCGGGCCGGACGCTGCGCGTCTACGCCTCCGTCGAGACGCACACGTGGGTGCAGAAGGCCGCGGACCTGTCCGGGCTCGGCACGAACGCGATCCGCTGGATCCCCACGGACCGGAGGCAGCGGATGCAGGTGGACGCGCTGCGCCGTCAGCTCGAGGCCGACCTCGCCGCCGGCGATCGGCCCTGCCTCGTGGTGGGCACGGCCGGCTCGGTGAGTACCGGGGCCGTCGATCCGTTGCCGGAGATCGGCGCGCTCTGCCGCGAGCACGGCGCCTGGTTTCACGTGGATGGCGCGTATGGCGGGTTTGCGGCGGCGGTACCCGAGGCGCCCGCTGACCTGCGCGGGCTGAGCGTGGCCGATTCGGTGGCGGTCGATCCGCACAAGTGGCTCTACGCGCCCCTCGAAGCGGGCTGCGTCCTCGTGCGCGATCCGCGGAAACTCACCGCGGCGTTCGCCTACCATCCGCCGTACTACCACTTCGACGAACTGGCGACGAACTACGTCGACTACGGCCCGCAGAACTCGCGCGGGTTCCGCGCGCTGAAGGTGTGGCTGGCGCTCCGGCAGGTGGGCGCCGCCGGGTACCGCGCGATGATTGCGGACGACATCCGCTTGTCCCGCGCCATGGCCGAGGCGGTGGCCGCGCATCCGGAACTGGAATTGACGACGCAGGAGTTGAGCGTGACGACGTTTCGCTACGTGCCGGCGGAACTGCGTTCGCAGGTCGGGGATCCGCTCGTCGAGCGTCATCTGAACGTGCTCAACCAGGCGCTCCTCGACAGCCTGCAGCGGGGCGGCGAGCTGTTTGTCTCGAATGCCAGCATCGAGGGGACCTACGTGCTGCGCGCCTGCATCGTCAACTTCCATACGGACCGACGCGATGTGGTCGAGGTGCCGGAGATCGTAGCGCGGGTGGGGCGGAGGGTCGCCGAGAACTTCCGCCGCGGCGGGTCGTAGTAGCCTATGGGGCGGGCCGAGTTCGGCCCGGCCCCGAGGCTACCGTGGACACCGATATCGCCACACTCGTCACCTCCGCCGACCAGGGCGACCGCGAAGCGGCGGACACGCTCTTCACCACGCTGTACGGCGAACTGCACCGCATGGCGCGGCGCGAGCTGGCCAAGCGCGGCGCCGGCGTGACGCTGGGGGCCACCACGCTGCTGCACGAGGCCTACCTCGACATTTCGGGCCGCTCGGGCGCGGCGTTTCCGGACCGCAACCGGTTCATGGGGTATGCCTCCCGCGTGATGCGCGGGCTCATCATCGACTACTCCCGGAGCCGTCATGCGCAGAAGCGCGGCGGCCTTTTCGAGATCACGTCGATTGCCACCGACGTCGCCGAGGCGGTGCCGGATACGGCCGAGCTCACGCGCATCAGCGAAGCGCTCGACGGCCTGTCGGCCCTCGACCCCGGGCTGGCCCTCGTCGTGGACCTCAAGTTCTTCTGCGGCTTCACGTTAGGGGACATCGCCGCGATGCGTGGCGTGTCGGAGCGGACGGTCCAGCGAGACTGGGAAAAGGCCCGGATCTACCTGCACCAGGCCCTCGAAGGCCCGGCCCTCGACGACTGATGTCGGCTTCTGACCGCCGTTTCCGATCTCTCTGATCGAGAGGGGCGCACCGATGGCCGTGATCGACAGCCAGCGCTGGCTACGCGCCAGCCCACATCTTGATCGCATCCTGGACCTGCCGCCGGCGGACCGCGACGGGTACCTCGCGCGCCTGCGCCTGGCCGAGCCCACGGTGGCGGCCGATGTGGAGGCCCTGCTCGAGCAGCATCGGTTGCTCACGGCCCAGGGGTTCCTGACGGAGAACACGCCGGTGGCGCCGGCGGCGCCGGCCCTGGCGGGGCTGCGCCTCGGCGCCTACATGCTGGTCGAGCCGATTGGGCGGGGCGGCATGGGCAGCGTGTGGCTGGCGTCGCGCAGCGACGGCCGGTTCGAGGGCTCGGCCGCCGTGAAGCTGCTGAACGCCGAGCTGATCGGGCGCAGCGCGGGCGAGCGGTTCAAGCGCGAGGGCACGATCCTCGCGCGGCTCGCGCATCCCAACATCGCGCGGCTGATCGACGCGGGCGTCTCGTCGCTGGGCCAGCCCTACCTGGTGCTCGAGCACATCAGCGGCCGCCACATCGATCAGTTCTGCGACGGGAAGGCTCTCGACGTGGACGCGCGCGTGCGGCTGTTCCTCGACGTGCTCTCGGCGGTGGCCCACGCGCACGCCAACCTGATCGTCCATCGCGACCTCAAGCCGTCGAACGTGCTCGTCACCGACGAGGGCCGCGTGAAGCTGCTCGACTTCGGGATCGCGAAGCTGCTCGAGGGCGACAACCAGATCAGCCACCACACGCTCACCCGCGAGGCGGGCGCGGGCCTCACGCCGAAGTACGCCGCGCCCGAGCAGGTGGGCGGCGGCGCGATCACCACGGCGACGGACGTCTACGCGCTCGGCGTGCTGCTGTACGAGCTGCTTACCGGCTGCCATCCCGTCGGGCCCGACGCGCAGGCGCCCGCGGAGATCATCAAGGCCATCGCCGAGGTCGATCCTCCGAGGCCTTCGGCCGCGGTGATCGACGGCGCCGTGTCGCGCGAGCTGCTCGCGCGGCGCGCCGTGGCGCGCGGGACCACGCCGGATCGGCTGGGCCGCCGCCTGCAGGGCGACCTCGACACGATCGTCGGCAAGGCGCTCAAGAAGAACCCGGCCGAGCGCTACGCCTCGGTGGCGGAATTCGCGGACGACCTGCGGCGCTTCGCCGAGCACCAGCCGATCAGCGCGCGCCCCGACTCGCTCGGCTATCGCGGCGGGAAGTTCCTGCGCCGCCACCGCGGCGCCGTGGCCGTGGCCGCCGTCGCGCTCTTCGTGATCGGCGCCGTGGCGGGCGTCTACACGCTGCAGCTCGCGCGCGAGCGCGACCACGCCGCGATGGAGGCGGCGAAGGCGTCGAAGGTGAGCGAGCTGTTGATGGGCCTGCTGGCCGGGGCCGACCCGTACCGGACGCCGGACGTGCAGGAGCCCACCGTCCGCAAGCTGCTCGACCTCGGCGCCGAGCGCATCGGGCGGGAACTGGCCGGCGAGCCGGAGCTGCAGGCCGAGATGTTCACGGTGATCGGGCGGACCTACGAGCGGATGGGGCTGCATGAGAAGGCGCGGCCGCTGCTCGAGCAGGCGCTCACGCTCGGGCGGCAGTCGTACGGCGCCGATCACGCGGTGGTCGCGCAGAGCCTGAACGACCTCGGCGTGCTGCAGCGCGGCGTGGGGAACCTGGACGAATCCCAGCGGCTGCTCGAGGAGAGCCTGGCCATGCGGCGCCGGTTGTTCGGGCCGGTGCACAAGGACGTGGCGGTGACGCTCGTCGAACTGGAGCGGACCCTGAGGGACCGCGGGCGCAACGCGGAGGCCGAGCCGCTCGCGCGCGAGGCCCTCGCGATCCGCCGCCAGGTGTTCGGCGAGGAGCACCGCGAGACGGCGACGAGCAAGAGCGACCTCGGGCTCCTCTTGTGGGAGCGCGGTGACCTGGACGGCGCCGAGCAGCTGTTCCGCGAGAACCTCGCGACGACGATCAAGACGCTCGGCGCCGATCACGCGAACGTCGCGGCGGCGAAGGGCAGCCTCGGCCTCGTGCTGCTGACCAAGGGGCAGGCCGCGGCCGCCGAGACGCTCCTGCGTGACTCGTTGCGGATCAACCAGGCGTCGGTGGGGCCCTCGCACCCGAGCAACGCGGGCACGCTGAACAACCTCGCGTCGGCGGTCCGGGACCAGGGGCGCCTGGACGAGGCCCAGACGCTTCTCGAAGAAGCGGTGCGCGTGGCGCGGCTCACGCTGAAGGACGATCATCCGCGCGTGGTCACCTACCGGGTGAACCTCGCGGCGCTGCAGATCGCGCGGCACCACGAGGCCGCCGCCGAGCCGGTGCTGCGCGAGGCGCTCAAGGTCCGGCAGGCGTTGTATCCCGCGGACGACTGGCGCATCGGCCAGGTGAAGAGCCTGCTCGGCGCGGTGCTGATGGCGCGATCGCGCTACGCGGACGCGGAGCCCCTGCTGCGAGAGGCGGCCCTCGTGCTCAAGCCCGTGCCCGGCCGCCAGGGCCGCGACTACCGCGCCAACGTCGAACGGATCGCGGCTCTCGAGAAGGCACGCGGGCACTAGCCGCCACGTGTCGGGTTCGGCTCACCGTTCCCGATCTCTTAAGTAGGGAACACGGTTTCCCCGGAGGGGCTCACCGGGTGATCCATCGACAAGAACGGACCGGTGGTGCGGCTTGGCGATCGCCTGGGGCCCCTTCGATCGTTGGCGCGTGCGCGGCGTGGCGCGTATTTGATATCGTCGCGGGTCACGGGGCAGGCGGTCTGCTCCGATGATCCACGGAGAAGCCAGATGAGCGCCGCCATCGAGAGCCTTGTTGAACAGTTCGAGTCGCGCCGGTTGTCGCGCCGCCAACTCGTGGCGTCGCTGAGCGCCATCGTCGCGAGCGCCGCGGCGGGCGTGTCGGCGCAGGCGCCGGCCGCGCCGGCCGTGACTACGCTGGTGACGGGACGCTCCCTCAACCACGCATCGCTCGCGGTGTCGGACGTGGAGAGGGCGGCCGAGTTCTACGGCACGCTGCTCAACGCGAAGGTCGTGAGCCGGCCGGGCAATGGGGGCATCAACCTCGGGCTGGGCGACGGCTTCCTCGGCCTCTACAAGCTCGCCAATCCCGGCACGGTGAACCACGTCTGCATCGGCGTCGACAACTTCGATCCGGATCGCCTGGCCGAGAAGTGCAAGCAGATGGGGATTGCCGCGACGGTCGATCGCAACCCGGCGAACCGCACGAGCGGCGGCGATCAACTCTACCTGCAGGGCTTCGACAACCACCGGCTGCAAATCGGCCCGCACGGCTACCAGGGCTGAGGCGCGAACGCGCGGAACGAGCCGCTCATAATCCCGGAAGGCGGTTGTGTCGCCGCGGCGGGCCGACTGAAGTGACGCGATATCGATTCAGGAAACCGCGCCGAAGGACGGAGGCAGCGGTTTCGAGCGGCACTTCAGCGGGGGGAGCGAACCTGTCGGGCGGCGCCCCTGAAGGGGCGCCCTACGACATGGCGACGCCACGCGCGGAGGCCCGCCGCGGCGACACAACCGGCTTCCGGAATCAGGCGGCCTGCGCCAGCGTGTCGGTTTCGAGCGCCAGGGCCAGCACTTCGTCAAGCGTGCTGACCGCGTGGAAGCGCATGTGCTCGCGCACGTCGGCCGGGACGTCGTCCAGGTCCGGCGCGTTGCGCGCGGGCAGGATCACTTCCGTGAGGCCCGCCGCGTGCGCCGCGAGGACCTTCTGCTTGAGGCCGCCAATCGGCAGCACGAGGCCCCGAAGCGTGACCTCGCCGGTCATGCCCACCGTGTGCTTGACGGACCGTCCCGTCAGCAGCGACGCGAGCGCGGTGACCATCGTCACACCGGCACTGGGGCCGTCCTTCGGCACGGCGCCGGCCGGCACGTGGAGGTGGAACTCCTTGCCGGAGAACGCCTCGTCCTTGATGCCAAGCTGCGCGGCGTGGCTTCGCACGTAGGTCAGCGCGATCCGCGCGGACTCCTTCATCACGTCACCCAACTGGCCGGTGAGCACGAGTCCGCCCGTGCCCGCCATCGAGGCCGCCTCGACGAACAGCACATCGCCGCCCACGCCCGTGACGGCGAGGCCCGTGGCGACACCAGGTGTCGCCGTGCGCGCCGCCACTTCGTGGAATACCTTCGCGCGGCCCAGCGCCTGCCGCACGGCCGCCTCGTCGATCATCACCGGCTTGGCCGCCGTCCCTGACGCCACCGACGCCGCGGTCTTGCGCAGCAGCGTCCCGAGCTCGCGCTCGAGTTGACGGACGCCGGCTTCGCGGGTGTAGTCGCCCACCACTACGCGCAGCACGTCATCGGTGGTCGTCACGTCCTCGGCGACGAGCCCGTTGCGCTCGACCTGCCGCGGCCAGAGATACCCGCGGGCGATCGCCACCTTCTCATCGATCGTGTAGCCGTCGAACGGGATGACTTCCATGCGATCGAGCAGCGGACCGGGGATCCTGTCGGCCACGTTCGCCGTGGCGATGAACAGGACGTGCGAAAGATCGAGCTCCACGTCGAGGTAATGATCGCCGAACGCGTGGTTCTGCGCCGGGTCGAGCACCTCGAGCAGCGCGGCCGACGGGTCTCCGCGCCAGTCGGCGCCGAGCTTGTCCACCTCGTCGAGCATGATCACCGGGTTCATCGTCCCCGCGTCGCGCAGCGCGCGCACGAGGCGCCCGGGCAGCGCGCCGATGTAGGTGCGTCGATGGCCGCGAATCTCCGCCTCGTCGCGGACGCCGCCGAGCGACATGCGGACGAACTGCCGGCCGGTGGCCCGCGCGATCGACTCGCCGATGGAGGTCTTGCCGGTGCCCGGAGGGCCGACGAGCGTGAGGATCGCGCCCGAGCGCTTGTCGTCGGACAGGCCGCGATCGGCGCGGAGCTTGCGCACCGCGAGGTACTCGGTGATGCGCGACTTCACGTCGTCGAGGCCCGCGTGGTCGGCGTCGAGCACCTGCCTGGCGTAGACGGGATCGAGCCGCTCGTCCGAGCGCTTCGCCCACGGCACGGCCAGCAGCCAGTCGAGGTAGGTGCGAATCATCGACGCCTCGGCATTCGAGTCGCCCATCCGCTCGAAGCGCGCGAGCTCGCGCTCCGCCTGCTCCTGGACCTTGGCGGGCATCCCCGCGGCGGCGATCTTCTTGCGGTACTCCTCGGCCACCGACGCTTCGTTCTGGCCGAGCTCCTTGCGGATCGCGTCCATCTGCTTGTTCAGGAAGTACTCGCGCTGCTGCTTCTGCGCGCCCGAGTCGACATCCTCGCGGATCCGCTTGCGCAGTTGCAGTTCGGTGAGCCGTTCCTTCTGCAGGCGCACGGCCAGCGTCAGTCGCTCGACGATGTCGAGGGCCTCGAGCACGTCGATCTTCTGGTCCATGCTCAGATCCGGCGAGTAGCCGGCGGTGTCGGCCAGCGCGCCGGCGCCGGTGATCGATCGCAGGAACGCGCTGATGCGCCCATCGTCGCCGCGCAGCTGCAGCAGCTCCTCGACGACGGCGCGATATTCGCTCTCGAGCTCGCGGGTGGCGCCTGGGGGCGGGGCGACGTCGGGATGCTCGGTGACGTCCACACGCAGATGGCCGTCGCGGTCGGCGCCCGCCGCGCCAGGGACCGCGCGATGCAGGCCCGTCAGCGACACCGCGAACTTGCGGCCGCCGAGCTTGACGCGCTCGGAGACCTCGGCGACGACGCCGACCTTGGCGTATTCGCGGCCGCGCTTCGGCAGCAGCAGCACGTGCGTGTCGGGGCCCGGGTCCACGTTGAGGGTGACCTGCATCCCGGGGAAGACCACGGTGTCGTCGAGGGCGATCAATCGGTAGGGGACCATGCCCCCGACGTTACGCTCAATACTTGATGATGTCAACTATTGAGGTGATGAACTATACTGGCGGCGAATGTGCGCGAAGTCCAAGGGTCCGCAGGCGTGCGAGGCGTGGCACCTCCTGGTGCGCTTCTCGTTCACGCAGCGGGCCAGCCTGCCGGCGTTTGCGGCGGAACTCGAGCTGTCGCCCGCGCAGTGCCACCTGCTGAACCTCATCGAGCCCGGGCGGCCGGTGCAGATGGGCGAACTCGCGGACGCGCTCGCGTGCGATCGGTCGAACGTGACGGGGCTGGTCGATCGCCTGGAGTCGCGCGGCCTGCTGCAGCGGCGTCCGTCCGCCGAGGATCGGCGGGTCAAGGTGCTCAGCCTCACCCCGCTGGGGGCGAGGATTCGCGCGGCGCTGCTCGAACGCATGACGGCGGCGCAGCCGTCGTCACTGGGCCGGCTCTCGCAGGAGGAGCGGCGGGCGCTGGCGGGTCTCCTCCGGCGCCTGCTCGAGTAGCGCCTACCGCGGCTTGAGCGCGCCGCGGAGCTTGTCGGCGAGCGACCCGAACGCGGCCGTCGACTCGCCTTCCTTGCGCGCGTTGTAGTCGCGCATTTCTTCCGCCTCGGCCCTGTCCTGCACCGCCTTCTTGCTGACGCGGATGCGGCGGCCCGACGGGTCGGCTTCGAGGACGATGACTTCCACGTCGGAGCCGATGGGAAACGCCTTCTTCACGTCGGCCTCCCGTGCGAGGCCCGTTTCGCTCAGCGGCATGAGGCCCGTGCGACCCGGAGGCGAGGAACACGAAGATGCCGAACGTCTCGTGCTTCTCGACCTTGCCCGTCACGCGCGCGCCCGGCACGATGGCGTTCTGCGCCGAGGCCGTGCCGCCTGCCTTCGCCGCGCCCTCCTGGACGAGCGCGACGCCGATGCGCTTCTTCTCGGGATCGATGCTGAGGATCTCGAACGGCGCCGTCATCCCCACGGCGACGGCCTTGGCCCACCCGTCCGACCGCCCCGTCGGCGCGAACGTGGACGCGTGCGCCAGCCCCTCGATGCCCGGCTGCAATTCGACGAAGGCGCCGAACTCCGCGAGGCGCGTCACGCGGCCCGTGAGCACCTGGCCCACCTGGTACGCCGACTCGATCGTCGACCACGGGTCGGCGCTCAGCTGCTTCAACCCGAGCGAGATCTTCTGCCCGTCCTCGTCGACGCGCAGCACCTTGACGGTGATCTCCTGGCCGGGCGAGAGGAACGGCGACGGATCCGCCACGCGGGACCACGCCATCTCGGAGACGTGGAGCAGGCCCTGCACGCCGGCGCCGAGGTCGATGAACGCGCCGAAGTCGCGGACCGACACGACGCGGCCGGTCAGCACCGCGCCGGCGACGATGGCCTTGCGGATCTCGGCGGCGCCCGCCTTCTGCTCGTCCTCGAGCAGCGCGCGCCGCGAGAGGACGAGGTCCTTGCCGCCTTCCTTGTACTCGATGATGCGGAACGTGTAGACCTGCCCGACGTGCTGCGCCGGGTCCGCGGTCCGGACCGTGTCGATCTGGGAGAACGGGCAGAAGCCGCGCGATGCCGCCGATGCGGACCTCGTAGCCGCCCTTCACGTCGCGTTCGATCTTGCCTTCCACCGGGAGGCCCGAGCGGAACGCGTCTTCGAGTTGCTCGATCGGTCGCGGCCCCGCGCGCGAGCTTCCGGGAGAGCGTCAGCCCGCCTTCGGTGGAGACGACCGTTGCCTGGATGCGGTCGCCCACGGCGACTTCGATCGCGCCGTCGGCGTCCTTCAGTTCGTCGATCTCGATCTGCGGCCTCGCCCTTGCCGCCGACGTTGACGAACGCCACCTCGTGGCCGATCGCGACGATCGTGCCCTCGATGGTCTGGCCCCGCTCAAAGCGCTTCGCCTTGGTGAGGCCTCGAACATCGCGGCAAAATCTTCTTCTGGCTCGGTCACGGGTGCGCTCCTGGCGGGGGTGTCGATCACAGGTGGGGAAAGGGACCCCCTGATTATACCGGCTCCCTCTCCACGAACGCCTTCAACCGGCACAGCGCGTCATCCCACTGCGCCGCGATCTGGCGGAGGAGCGCCTGCACCTCCGTCATGCGGCGGGCCTCGATTTGCCAGAGCTGCTCGCGCCCGCGGCGGCCGCTGCGCGCCAGGCCGGCGTCGGCGAGCACCTTCAGGTGCTTGGTCACCGCCTGGCGCGACAGCGACGTGCCGGTGGTCAGCGTGGAAATCGAGAGCGGCCCGTCCTTGCACAGGCGCGACACCAGGTGCAGGCGGGTCTCGTCCCCGAGCGCGGTGAAGACCGGCGCGGCCTTGAGGAGGCGGGCGGTGGTCACGCGTGACGCGGGCATCGCGACCGCCGCTACCGCTGGAGCGCCATGTACTTGCCGACCAGCACCAGCTGGTGCGTCCATCCCCCCTCGTTCGCGGCAAACGCCTGCGGCGCGGCGCTCCAGGGGGAGAGCGTCGAAGCCTGATTCGGTGACGGTCACGAGCGTGCCGCCGGCCACCGCTTCCAGCGTGAACTCCACCAGCGTCATCGGCTCGGCGTCGTAGCTCCTGGCCTCCACCGCATAGGGGTGCCAGCGGAACGAGAACAACCGCGGCGGCTCGATGCGCTCGATGCAGATCTCGAACGCCGTGCCCGCGTGCGGCTCCTGGAGCTTCGCCACCTCGGGATCCACCTTCGTCGGCGTGATGCGGCAGGTGAGCCGCGCGCCCGGCGTGAAGGGGCCATCGAACTCGGCCCCGAACCAGGCGCCGAACTCGCCGGCGTCGCTGATGGCCTTCCACACGCGCTCGATCGGGGCGTCCAGCCGCGCCGTCTTCCGGATGCTGTCGGTGCTCGCACTCATCACGCAACCTCCAAGTTGCCTGTGAAGGTAGCACGCGGACGCGTCAAGCGCAACTGAATGGTTGCGTATGGGATGATCCGGGACGTCGTTACTTCTGGAGGACCAACCGACATGTGCCAGCGAGTGCAGTGCGAAAAATGCGGAAAACCCACCTGGGCGGGATGCGGCCAGCACGTGGAGCAGGCCCTGCGAGGCGTGCCGAAGAACCAGCGCTGCGAGTGCCCGCGGCCGAAGACGAAGTCGCTTCCTGGACAAGCTGCTCGGGCGCTAGGCTCCCGGCGGCTCAGTCCGCCTTCTCGTCCGGCTTCGGCCGCCAGAGCACCAGCACCTTGCCCACGCGCTGAACCTCCGCCGCATCGGCGCGGGCGCAGATGGCCTCGCACAGCGCCACACGGGCGTCGCGATCGTCGCCGCCGATCCGCACCTTGATCAACTCGTGCGCCTTGAGCGCGCGCTCCACTTCCGCCGCCACCGTGTCGGTCAGCCCGTCTTTCCCGACGTGGACGACGGGTTCGAGCGCGTGGGCGCGGGCCTTCAGGTGGGCGCGTTCGCGCGGCGTCAGGGAGATGGGCATCTCCCAATTGTAGCGCCCCGCCGCCCGGGCCCGATTTGCCTATGCTAGGGACGTGAACAGACCCCGCCCGTCATCGAATTCGAACGTGTCTCGCTGGCCTTCGACGATCACGTCGTCCTGGACGACGTGAGCTTCGCGCATCCCGAAGGGCGCGATGCGCATCCTGCTGGGCGAGAGCGGCTCGGGGAAGTCCGTCGTGCTCAAGCTGATCCTCGGCCTCATGCGGCCCGACGCCGGCATCATCACCGTCAACGGCCAGCAGGTGGACCACATGCCGGAGCAGCGACCTGCTGAAGGTGCGGACCGACATCGGCATGGTCTTCCAGGAGAACGCGCTCTTCGATTCCATGACGGTGGAGGAGAACGTCGGGTACCGGTTGTTCGAGGACGCCGGCCTGAGCGAGGCGGAGGTGAACGCGCGCGTGGACGAGGTCCTCGGCTTCGTCGGGTTGAGCGACTACCTCGCCCGGCTGCCGGCGGAGCTGTCCGGCGGCCAGCGCCGGCGGGTGGCGATTGCCCGCGCCATGGCGCCCCAGCCCGGCATCCTCCTCTTCGACGATCCGATCACCGGCCTCGACCCGCTGATCGCGATGACGATCGACAACGAGATCGTGAAGCTGCGCGACCTCAAGCAGGTCACCTCGATCCTTGTGACGCACCAGCTCCGCGACGCGTTCTACATCGCCACGCACGAGGCCGTGCGCGACAACGGCGGCGCGCGGGTGCAGGTCATCGATCCGGCCCACGCCGCGCAGGTCGAGTTCATGGTGCTGCACGACGGGCGGATCCACTTCCACGGCAGCGCCGCGGAGCTGCTGGCGTCGCCGGATCCCTACCTGAAGACCTACCTGTTGAAGACCCTGCCGCCCTGGTAGCGGGGCCGTCGCCGGGGCGAGGGCGCGGTGGTAAACTCGGCGCCATTATGAGAATGACCTCCGCGCTCCTCCTCGTGACCGCCCTGGCCGTGGCTCCCGCCTACGCCCAGAACAACCTCACCACCACGAACATCCAGCGCTACTACACGCCGGTGCGCCTCTTCCTGCAGGGCGCCGCCGAGGCGATGCCGGCCGAGAAGTACTCGCTTCAAGCTCGACCCGGCGCAGATGGACTTCGGCCAGTGGATCAACCACTCGACCGAGCGCAACTACCTGGATTGCTCGACGCTGCGCGGCGAGGCGAACCCGATGCCGAAGGCCCAGGTGGACCTGCTCAAGACGAAGGCCGACATCATCAAGAACCTGGCGGACTCCTTCAACTACTGCGACGCCACGTTCGCCAAGCTCGACGACCAGAAGATCCTCGCGACGCCGCAGATGGTCCAGGCGTTCCTGCACACGTCGGTGCACAACAACGAGATCTACGGCAACGTCGTCGGCTACCTGCGCGCGAACCACATCGTCCCGCCCTCGACCGAGCTGGTCCAGGAGATGATCAAGTCCAAGAAGACGCCGGACCAGATGATGAAGGAGATGATGGAGAAGTACAACAAGAAGCCCGGCCTGTAGCCGCCGCGTGAAGACCGGTCACCTCGCCTGCCGCCCGGCGATTCCGTCCGAGCGGCAGGTCCTCGAGGATCTCCAGCGTCGCGCGTCGCTCAACAACCCCGGCGATCGCGACGTGCTGCTCGCGCACCCCGACGCCATCGACGTGCCCGTCGAGACTGATCACCGGTGGTCATGTGTTCGTCGCGGAACGCGACGCGGCCATCGTGGGCTTCGCGGCCGTGCTCCCGCGCGAGGACGGCGACGCGGAGCTCGACGCCCTGTTCGTGGAGCCGGACGCCTGGAAGCAGGGGATCGGCCGGGCGCTCGTCGAGCACTGCGTCGAGGTGGCGCGCGCCCGCGGCGCGGCCGTGCTGCACGTCGTGGGCAATCCCCACGCGGAGGGCTTCTATCGTGTCTGCGGCTTCGAGCAGCGCGGCACCGTCTCCACCCGGTTCGGTGACGGGCAGCGCCTTCGACGACGGTTATAAGGGTGGCCGGCGCCCCGCGCGCGTCACGTGCGCGGCTTGACGACAAGGACCGGGCACGGCGCGCGCCGCACCACCACCTCCGCCGTGCTGCCGAGCACCACGCGGGACACGCCCGACCGTCCGTGCGTGCCAATCACGATCACATCCGCGTCCCATTCATGGGCCGCCGCGAGAATCTGGTCGGCCGGTTTCCCCTCGCGCAGGAAGAGCGAGGCCTGGGGGACGCCGGCCCGACCGGCCGCGGACGCCAGGAAAGATTGACCGTCGCGTTTCAGGTGGCCCCCCCAATCCGGGGCTGGAATGCCGCTCTCCGGATCGAACGCGATCGTCGAATCGACGACGTAGACGAGGGCGACCTGGGCGCGCACCGCCGCCGCCAGGTCCGTGCCCACGTTCACGGCATGCTCCGCAATCGCGCTGTCATCGAGGGCGATCAGAATCCGGTGAAAAGACATGGGTGGGCCTCCCTCTCCAGTGTAGCCGTCCGTATAGCACCCGCTTGGGTGATTCGCGAACAGGGAGTGATGGAGGGCGCTCGTCGGGCTACGATGAACGGCCGATGACGCTGGACGACCTGCGCCGCTACGCGGTGGCCCGGAGCCTGTTTCCTCCCACCACGCTGAAGAAGGCGATCCTCGCGCTGGGGTTCGTGCAGGCGGATCCCATCCGCGCGCCGGCCCGGGCGCAGGACCTCACGCTGCGCCATCGCGTGGCGGGTTACCGCGCCGGCGATCTCGAGCGGCCTATACGCCGCGCTGCCCATCGAAGAGGACTTCTTCGTCAACTACGGCTTCGTGCCCGCGTCGGTGCACGCGCTGATGCATCCACGCGCGGGCGCGGTGTCCTGGGCGGCGGCCGGCCGCGCGAGGGTGCGGGCGATGCTCGCGTTCGTCCGCGAGCGCGGCGCCGTGCACCCGCGCGAGGTGGACGAGCACTTCGCGCACGGCTCGGTGACCAACTACTGGGGCGGCTCCTCGTCTGCCACCACGCAGCTGCTGGAGGGGATGCACTATCGCGGCCTGCTGCGCGTGGCACGTCGTGAAGGCGGCATCCGCCTCTACGGCGTGCGCGAACCCGCGGCGGGTCCGGCGACCGCGGCCGGGCGCCGTGCGCAGGTCGACGCGCTCGTCGATGTCGTGATCAACAAGTACGCGCCGCTGCCGGCGGCCAGCCTTTCGGGCCTCGTGGGCCGGCTGCGCTACGGCGTGCCGCAATGGCGCGGTGAACTCAAGGGCGCGCTTCAGCGCGCGCGTGAGCGGCTGGCGCACGAGCGCGTCGAGGGCGTCGACTGGTACTGGCCCGCGCGCGAACGCGTGGCGGTGGAAGACACGCCGAAGACCGTGCGCCTGCTCGCGCCGTTCGATCCGGTCGTGTGGGATCGTCGCCGCTTCGAGCTCCTGTGGGGCTGGGCGTACCGCTTCGAAGCCTACACGCCGCCGGCGAAACGCAAGATGGGCTACTACGCGCTCCCGCTCTTGTGGCGCGACCAGGTCATCGGGTGGGCCAACGTGTCGGCCACCGGCGGTGAACTGAAGGTGGATGTCGGCTACGTGGCGTCCGGGCCACCGCGCGATCGCGACTACAAGCCGGCGCTCGCCGCCGAACTCGAACGCATGCGGGACGTTTCTGGATCTGCCCGCGACGGATGCGAAACAATAAGGTCCATCCATGCCGTCCTGGTTCGATGCCCTTGCTCTTGGCCTGATCGAAGGCCTCACCGAGTTCATTCCCGTCTCGTCGACGGGCCACCTCCTCATCGCGGAGCGCTGGTTCGGCCACCGGCCGGACTGGTTCAACGTCTTCATCCAGGTCGGCGCGGCGCTGGCGCTGCTGCCGCTCTTCTGGACGCAGTTGATCGGGATGGCGAGAAACGCTCCTCGACCCGCGCTCGCGCGATTACCTGATGAAGCTGGCCGTGGCCTTCGGGTTGACGGGCGTCGGTGGACTGGTGCTGGAGAAGCTGCACTTCGAGTTGCCCGAGACGGTTGGCCCGGTCGCCTGGGCCACGCTCATCGGCGGGTTCGTCATCATCGGGATCGAGCAGTGGCGCAAGGGCGATCCCGGCAGCCCCGGCGTGACCTGGACGATCGCCATGGCGTGCGGGCTCGCGCAGCTGGTGGCGGCCGTGTTTCCCGGCACGTCACGATCCGGCGCGACCATCATGGTGGCGATCGCGCTGGGGCTCGCGAGGGCCGAGGCCGCGGAGTTCTCCTTCATCCTCGGAATGGTCACGCTCACCGTGGCCGGCGGCTACAAGTTCCAGAGCGCGTGGCGGCACGGCGAAGTCGTGGGCGCCAGCCTCACGGACGTGACCATCGCCTTCGTCGCGGCGGCGGTGTCGGCGTTCCTCGTGGTCCGCTGGTTGTTGCAGTTCGTCCGAGGGCACTCCTTCAACGGGTTTGCCATCTACCGGATCGTCCTCGGCGCGGCCTTGCTGCTCTGGGCCTGAACCAGGCCCGCTCCCGCGCGCGCCGGCTGTGCAATAGGGAACAATCGCGTTCACGTCCTCTTCCGCCACACTTGGGCTTGTGGCAACTTCCCGAACGCGTTCGACTCGACGTGTCCTGGCTGACGATCCTGAAGATCGCGAGCGCGGTGGCGCTCATCTGGATCTGGCTGCAGATCTGGCCGATCGTGATGGTGGTGCTCGTGTCGCTCGTCCTCGGCGTCGCGCTCGAGCCGCGTGGTGCGGTGGCTCGAAGCGCGACGGCGTCACGCGCGGGCCTGGCCGTCCTCGCCGTCGGCGTCGTGACGCTGGCCACGTTCGGCGTGCTGGTTTACGCTGGCAATCACGCCCGATCACTCAGGAAGCGAAGGTGCTTGGCGACAGCTTCGCCACCCTGCAGGAGAGCGTCGCCGTGCGCCTGCCGGTGGCGGTGGCGCGCGTCGTCCGGAAGGGCCCGCAGGATCCGGCGGAGCTGATGGCCACGGTTGCGGGCGACGTGCCGGACTTCGCCGGCGCGGTGCTGTCGGCCGCCGCGATGTCGCTGTTTGCCTTCATCCTGACGCTCTACCTGCTGGCGGATGGCCGCCGAACGTATGAGTGGGTGCTGGCCTATGTCCCGAACGCGCAACGCGCCAAGACGGACGAGACCTTCGAGGGCGTGAGCGTCGCCGTCTTTGCCTATGTCGCCGCGAACCTCCTCACGTCGCTCTTCGCGGCCGTGTTCGTCCTCGTGTCGCTGACCCTGCTGTTGCGCGTGCCGGCGGCGGTCATGCTCGCCATGCTCGCCGGCGTCTGTGACTTCGTCCCGATTCTCGGGTTCTTCGTCGCGCTCACGCCGGCCGTGCTCATTGCGCTGACCATTTCGCCGGGCACCGCCCTGGCCGTCGTCGGCGCGTACATGTGCTCGGCTCCGTGATCGAGAATTACGCGATCGCGCCGAAGCTGTACGGCCATCACCTGAAGGTGTCGCGCGTCGCCGTGCTGCTGGGCCTCGCGGTCGGCGCGGCGACTTGGGGGCATCATCGGGGCGCTGCTGGCGCTGCCGGTGGTCGCGGCGTATCCGATCGTCGAGCGCATCTGGCTCCGCAAGTCCCTCGGCAAGGACGTCCTGGAGGAGCACGCGCGGCTCGAGCGCGAGGGCGAGTAATATTCCTTCCTGATGTCTCGGCGAATCGCGCGCCGGCGCGGCGTCGCGCTGTGCCTCCTTCTCGTCACTCTCGGCCCCCCTCTCTCTTCGCGCGCAAGGCGGCGCCCCACCGGCGCCGGCGGAGCAGAAGCGCGCCCGCGCGGTTCGCGTCGAGAACCACCGCATGGCGATCGACGGGCGCCTGGACGAGTCCGAATGGAAGACGGCGACGCCCGCCGACGGGTTCGTGCAGCAGCAGCCGAAGGAGGGCGCTCCCGTCACGGACGAGCACCGCTCCGAGATCCGGTTCCTCTACGACGACGAGTTCCTCTACATCGGGGCGACGTTTCACGAGGATGAACCCGGGAAGCTCGTCGTCAACGAGCTGAAGCGCGACTTCAACGCCCGCGCCGGCGACCTCTACGTGGTCGTCCTCGACACGTTCCGCGATCGCCTCAACGCCTACAACTTCCAGACCAATCCCGGTTGCGCGATCCGCGACTCCCAGTCCTACGACGATGGGCGGACGATCAACGCGAATTGGGACGCGGTGTGGTTCTGTCAGTCGACGTCGGACGACACGGCGTGGTACGTCGAGGAAGCCATTCCGTTCAAGCAGCTGCGGTTCCCGCGCGGCGAGGCGCAGGAGTGGGGACTGCAGATCTTCCGGCTGATTCGCCACTCGAACGAGCAGACGATTTGGAATCCCGACGCCGCGACAGTTCAACCAGTTCAAGACGTCGTATGCGGGCGTGCTCGAGGGGATCAGCCGCGTCAAGCCGGGGCGCAACATCCGCGTGAAGCCGTTTGCCACCGCGCAGGTGCAGCACGCGCCGGGCGCCACCCGGTTCGATGGCGACGGCGGACTCGACGTGAAGGTCGGCCTCGGCACCAACCTCGTGCTCGACGGCACCTACCGCACCGACTTCTCCCAGGTCGAGACCGACGCGCAGCAGATCAACCTCACCCGCTTCAACCTCTTCTTCCCCGAGAAGCGCGAGTTCTTCCTGGAGAACCAGGGCGCGTTCCAGATTGGGCCGCCCGCCAGCAACTCGAGCAACCTCGTGCCGTTCTTCAGCCGGACGATCGGCCTGAGCGACACGGGCACGCCGATCCCGATCGTGGGCGGCGCGCGCCTCACCGGCAAGGTGGGCCGCAACAGCGTCGCGCTGCTCGACATGCAGACCAATGCGGAGGAGCGGGCCGGCGGGACCTCGCTGCCCGCGGCCAACTACTCGGTGGTGCGCTACGGCCGCGAGTTCCTCCGCAACTCGTCGGCCAGCGTGTTCTACCTGGGCAAGGAGCGCGGCGACGCCGCCAACCGGCTGGTGGGCGCGGACCTGCGCTTCTATCCGACGCGGCAGTGGAACATCGACGGAATGGTGATGCACTCCGAGCAGACCGCCGCGGGCGGCGGCGATGCGTGGCGTGCCGGCGCGCAGTACGACTCGGGCCTCACGCAATACGTGCTGAACCTCACCTCCCTCGGCGACACCTTCCGGGACGAACTCGGCTTCGTGCCGAGGCAGGGCGTGGACATCGTCAACGCGAGCATGATGCGGCGCTTCCGGCCCAGGTCGCTGGCCCCGTTCGTGCGGGAGATTCGCCCGCAGCTGCCCTACGCGCGCTACACGCGCGACGCGCTGAACCCGTCGACCGGGCAGCCGATCGGCGTCGAGACGGAAACACTCATGCCGCAGCTCACGGTGGAGTTGTCCGACGCCTCGCTCGCGGACTACACGTTCACCATGGATGAAGAGCTGCTCACCGCGCCGTTTCGGCCGCAGGGGATTCCCGCGGGGAAGTTCATTCCGCCGGGCCGGTACCAGTTCAGCAACCACACGGTGGCGTACGACACGAACAACGCGAAGCGGCTGGCGCCGACCGGCGCCGTCAGGGTCGGGGAGTACTACAACGGCACGCGCAACGGCTTCTCCGCCGGCGCGCGGCTGCGGGTCAGCGAGAAACTCGCCACCACGCTCACGTTCACGCGCGACGTGATCGACGCTGCCCGACACGTCCTTCAGCACGAACCTCGCCTCACTGCGCGTGGACGCGTCGTTCTCGACGCGCATGTTCCTCAGTGCCTTCGTCCAGTACAACAGCGTGACGAAGCAACTGGCTTCGAACGTTCGCTACGACTTCATCCACCATCCGCTGAGCGACGTGTTCCTGGTCTACAACGACTCGCGCTACGTCGACCTCGCGCGGCCGAGCGCGCTGCAGGTCCCGACGCGCGCCCTGATTCTCAAGGTCACGCACCTGTTCAGCTTCTAGACCGTGCAATCCCGCGGTCAGTGCACCCGCCGGAAGCGGCAGTACCGAGAACGACTGCGTCGCGCCCCACGGCGTCGTGTGGACGTGGGGCACGGCGTCCACGAGTTCCAGATCAGGCCCGAGCGCCTGGGACAAGGACTCGGGGGAATAGCGGACGACCGGGAGGCCGCTGCACTTCTCAGGGCCGTCGAGCGCGAAGGTGGCGACGATGGCCGCTCCGCCCGCCTTGAGCGTCCCCCGCAGATGCTCGACGTACAGAGTCCGGTCGGCCGGTTCGGTCAGAAAGTGAAAGACCGCGCGGTCGTGCCAGATGTCCATGGGCTTCAGGGTCCACTCGTCCGTCACATCGGCTTCGATCCACGTCGGAATCGCGGCTCGCTCACCACCGAGCCGGGCCTAGGCCCGGTGCAGGGCCGACCCGGAGACGTCCAGCACCGCCAGGCAGTCGAGCCCACGCGCCGCGAGGTAATCGACGAGGCGGGAGTCCCCGCCCCCGATATCCAGCACGCAGGTGTCTTCGTTGAGCCCCGCGGCCTCCATCAGATGCAGTGACTACCGCCGGGAGGGCCTCGAACCAGCTGACCTGCTGCTCTCCCTTCGTCTCGTAGACCGTGTTCCAGTGCGTATGACGTGTCATGTCGTCACCTCGCGCGCTTCAACCGGGCGCGGGAATACAACCCGAACGGCCTGCCGGGGAAGGGCCCTCCACCTCCGGCATCCGATATCGTCAGTATATAAAGACCGTCCCCGTTAATTCGTCGTATCCTTTGGCCCGAAGCGAGGTCCCCATGACGAACGTGTTGAGCCGGCTGTTGGTGGTGTCCCTGGTCGTCGCCCTCGGCGCGACGGCCGCGTCCGCGCAGGGGCGATGCATGACGACCTACGGGTCGCCCGCGTGCAACACCGCGCCGATTGCCCCGGTGTTCGATCCGACGGGCTGGAAGACGGTGGCGTTCGATCACATCTCCTTCCAGGTGGCGGACTACAAGAAGGAAGCGGCGTTCTACCTCGCGGTCATGGGATGGACGCTCCGAAGCGATGACGGCACGCAGGCCGTGATGGACGTGGGGAATTGGGGCTCCGTCGTGTTCAAGAAGGCCGCGCCCGGCGTGCTCGAGGCCGCGAGCGCCGGCGGCGGCCGTGGCGGTCCGGTGCGCGCCGTGGTGGACGGCTTCGGCTTCGCGATCGACACGTGGGATGCGAAAGCCGTGGAGGCGGCGCTGCGGAAGCGCGGCCTGGACCCCGTGGCCGACAACGACGGGAAAGGTTTCGAGAGCTTCCGCGTCAAGGACCCGGACGGCTTCAACCTCCAGATCAGCAACGGCGCCGGCCACTCGAAGAACCGCAGGACGCCCTCCACGGCGACGCTGTCCGAGCCGTCGCCGTTCGCGGCCACCGGGTGGAAGACGGTGTGGCTCGACCACTTCTCGTTCGGCGCGTCCAACTACAAGAAGAGCGTCTCGTTCTACGAAAACCTGCTCGGGTGGAAGACGACCTACGACGAGGGCAGCCAGAACGAGCTGATGATCGGCGACATCGGCGACATCATCATCCGCGGCGGCAACCCGCTCGATCCCGAGTTCGGCAAGACCCCAGGGCGCAGGACCGGCATCGATCACATCTCGTTCGGCATCGCGCCGTGGGACACCGACGGGGTGAAGGCGGAGCTCGAGAAGCGCGGACTCAAGGCGACGGTCGACACGTCCAGCCGGCACAAGATGCCCGACGGCACGTGGGTCGCCGACGAGATTCACACCGCCGCGTTCAAGAGCTACCACACGGACACGCCCAACGGGTACAACCTGCAGATCAGCTACGTGACCCACAACAACCGCCTGGCGCTGGCGAACGCCGTGAACCCGAAGACGCTCGCCGAGAAGTTCAAGTAAGCGTCAACGGTGGGCGGCGTCGACCCTCTTGAAGTCGATGAAGCCGCGCTCCACGTTGGTCGAGACGCAGTTCCACGCGGATCTGGTCGCCGACATCCGCGCCTTCGAAGCCGCGCACGACGCGCCCTTCGACCGGGATGGCGAGCAGCCTGGCCCAGGTGCCCTTGTCGGACGCGCCGGTGACGAGGGCGGTGAACTGCTCGCCGATCCTCGACTCCAGGAGCATCGCCGCGGCGGACTTGCCCGACCTGGCGCTCCACCTTGTTGGCGGCATCCTCTTCCTCGGTGAAGTGCTTGGCCAGCCCGTTCAGGTCGGCGTCGCTGTACGGCGCCGCCCGGCCGGCAATCGCGGCCTTCAACAATCGCTGCGTGACCAGGTCGGGGTAGCGGCGATTCGGGGCGGTGGAATGCGTGTAGTCCTTCACCGCGAGGCCGAAGTGCCCCGGGGCGATCTCGCCCGGCTTCTCCGCCACGTACTCGCCCGCGCCCAGCAGCTTGATGACGGCGAGCGACAGGTCGGGGAAGCGCGCGGGATCGGCCGCGCGCTGCTTCACGAGAAACGCATCGAGCGCCACCGAGTCCGGCGCCGCCGGCAGCGTGACCCCGTGCTCCTGCGCGAGCGCGACGATGCGGTCCCATCGCTTCGGCGTCTGCACGACGCGACGGATGGAAGGGAACTGCTTCGCGGCGAGGTACCGCGCCGTCACGCCGTTGGCGGCGATCATGAAGTCCTCGATGATCTCGGTGGCGCGATTGCTTTGCGCGACCTCGAGGCTGCGGAGGTGATCGCCCTCGAAGACCGGCCTCGCCTGGATGGTCTTCAGGCTGAGCGCGCCGTGGACATGCCGCAGGGCCTTCAGGCGCTGCGCGACCCGGTCCTGCTCGCGCAGGTTGTCCGCGAGGCCCGGGACGGCGGCCAGGGCCGCCGGGGCCGGACCGCTGCCCGTCCAGCCAGGCGGCCACGCTGTTGTAGGCGAGCTTCGCCTGGTTGCGGACGCGCGCCCGGTAGATGTCCGAACGCCGCACCGTGCCGTCCGCCGCCACGACCATCTCCACGACGACGGCGAGGCGGTCCTCGCCGGGATTGAGCGACGTCAGGTCGGTGGAGAGCTGCTCGGGCAGCATCGGGAAGATCCTCGGCCGCCGTGTACACCGACGTCGTGTTGTGCCGCGCGTGCGCGTCGATGGCGGAGCCGTCCTTCACGAGAGCGTCCACGTCGGCGACGGCCACGCGGATCGTGACGGCGCCTCCGGGCAGGGTCTCGGCGACCGTGAGCTGATCGAGATCGCGCGAGTCGTCGTTGTCGATCGACGACCAGAGCAGCGCCGTCAGGTCCCGAATCGGCGGCGGTCCCTCCGTCAGACGCGTCGCCGGCGGCCGACGCCGCCAGGCGCTGCACTTCGGCGATCGCGTCCGCTGAAAAGGTGGGGAGGAGCCCCCGCTCGAGCATCGCCCGTTGCGCGATGCCTTGCAGGATGGCGCGGTGCTGCTGATCGGTGTGCGGCATATGGGTCCAGTCTAGACCCGCCGCGTCCGGTCAGAATCTGAATCGCACCCCGACCGTCGGCAGGCGCGGGATCGACTGGTCCCGTTCCTCGACAATGCGCGGATGGTCGGAGGAGGGGTCGTACTCGAGCCGTGGCTGGAGCGCGCCGGCGTTCTTGCGGTTCAGCAGGTTGATCACTTCCAGGTAGAGCTCCCATCGGCCGGCGGCCCCGCGCGGCCGCCACGTGGCCCGCACGTCCACTCGCGCGAAGAGCGGCAGCGTCGCCTGGTTCAGGTTGGCCACCGACCCGTAGTTCACGCCGTAGACCAGAAGGCCCGCGGCGTCGCGCTTGGGGAGGATCTCGTCGGTGACGCCGTCGCCATCGCCGTCGAGCGCGTCTTCCACGCCGGCCACCCGCACGCCGAGGGGCGCCGTGCGCGGGAACCCGGACGCCACGCGCGTCGTCGTCGCGAGTTCCCAGTGCGGCGTCACCCGGTAGGACGCGACCAGGCCGAGCGCGTGACGCCGGTCGGTACTCGAAGGGATAGCGGCGGCCGTAGGCGTCGCGATTGGCGATGCCCCACGTGTAGCTCGCCCATCCGCTGAGCCGCGCGTCGGGCGGCGGCGCCGTGCGCGACACGAACAGGTCGACGCCATACGCATTGCCGCGCCCGTCGTTGGTGGGCACGGTGGTGATGATCGGGTCGGTCGGGATGCTCGACGCCAGCGACGCCGGGAAGTCGTAGCGCGCCACGCGCGCGAGCCGCTCGGATTCCGGCTCGAGCCGGCCGATCAGCACGTCGCTGAAGCGCTTGTAGTAGCCCTTCGGCGCGCAGCGAGACCCCGCGGCCCAGGTCGCGTTCGAGGCCGGCGGAGGCCTGCGTGGCCCGCTCGCTGCGCAATCCGCGCACGGCGTCGTTGGTGAAGTCGAGCACGTAGTCGCTCTGCGCGAGCTTCTCGTAGCCAGGGCTTTGCGTGTACTGGCCCACTGCGGCCTTCACGCGCGTGGATGGGGAGAGGCTGAAGGTTCCCGACGCGCGAGGGGAGATCAGCGTCTCGCCCGTGAAGCCCGCGTAATCGAGGCGGAGGCCGGCTTCCACCGAGGCGCGCGCGCCGGCGCGCCACGTGTCCTGCAGCCACGCGCCGCCGCGTGTCGAGTTGCCGGTGGAGTCGAGCAGATCGGGCAGCCCTGCGCCGCCTCGCTGACTCGAGCCGTTGGTCGCGTCCGTGTTCCGGTCGCCCGTCACCTGGAACCGGAGGCCGGTGGAGAGGTGATGCGCCTCGCCGCCGGCCTCGAGCACGTGGGAGCCGAGCGTCCAGAGCAGCTCCTGCCGCAGGGACAGGTCTCGCACGGTGAGCGCGCGCTCGAAGATGACATTGGCCGTGCCGAAGTTGCCGTCGCCCGGCGCGTTCGACCGCTGGCCCTGATCTTCGAACGCCGCGTCCACGCCGAACGTGGAGCGTGTGTCGGAATAGCCGGCGACGGTGTGCGATTGTCCGCGCCTGCCGATCGACGTGTCGAAGCGCAGCCACGCGAGGTCGTTGTCCGTCTTGTCGTTGAACTCGCCGCGCGCCGTGTCTTCGTCGAGCGAGATCGCGGCGTCCTGGCGGCTGCGTCAGGCCGAAGAACGTGACCTTGCGCCCCGGGGCGGGCTCCCACGTCCCCTTGGCCTGCAGATCCGCGAAGCCGGGAAACTGCTGATCGGTGACGCGCGCGGCCACCAGGTCGTAGTAGGTGCGCCGGCCCGTGACGAGCCACGAGCCCGAGGCGCCGCGAGGGAGCCCGCCTTCGAGCACCACGTTCGCGTCGGTGATGCTGAGCGACGCCGACCCGGTGAGGCCCTGGCCGCGCACGCCGTCACGATTCTCGACGACCAGCAGCGACGACAGGCGGTCGCCGTACTTGACGCTGAATCCGCCGGTGGCCAGTTCGAACCGCTGGATCGTTTCCGGGTTGAACGCGCTCGTGAGCCCGAAGAGCCGATAGGGGTCGTGGATCTCGACCCCGTCCATCATGGTCAGGTTCTGGTCCGGCGACCCGCCGCGGACCGCGAGGCGGCTGCCGAATTCTTCGGTGGCCGTGACGCCTGGCAGCGTCTGGAGCGTGCGGAAGATGTTGTCGAGCGCGCCGGGCGTGCGCAGCACCTGCACGGGCTGCACGGCCTGCGTGGCCGGCGCGACGCCGGGTGACGCCGCCACGACGTCGACCGTCGTGGCATAGCCCGCCTCGCGCGCGAGCGCGAGTTCGGCGGTCGTGACGTCCGCGGTCCGGACGTCGATGGCGGTGGCCAGGGGGAAATAGCCGGTGGCGGTAATCACGACATCGACCAGCCCCGGCGTCACCGGCATCGAAAACCGCCCGGAGGGATCCGTGGTGGCACGCGCATCACCCGCCGAGACCGCCGCGCCGGCGATTGGCGCGCGAGTGTCGGCGTCAACCACCGTGCCCGCGATGGCGCGTGGCGGGGTGGCCGGCGACTGCGCGGCAGCGATTGCGGGGCCGATCAGCAGGGCGGCAAGGGCCAGCCCAAAAGCGCGAAGGAAGGTCACGAACTCTGTGACGTGCGGTAACCGGGGGAGGGTTCGTGCGAAGACCGGGCGTCCGCCGTTTCGCGGACACCCGGCCCAGGTCTGTCTACATCGAGTTGCGGCTGGCCGGCGGGACGATGCCGTTGAGGCGGAGGTACACCGCCATCTGGCCGTAGATGTCCATCGCGTGGTTCAGCACGAAGTAGGCGACGCGTGTGCGCGAGGACGCGCCCAGGAACGCCGGCCCCTGCACGGACTGCATCATCGTCGCGTCGGTCTGTTCCTTGAGCGAGGCGATGCCGTAGTCGTACGAGTCGGCCAGGGCCTTGAGGATCTCGGCCTTCGCCGTGGCCTTCGGGTTGATCGTGGGCGCGGCGGCCTTCGCGCCGAGGGCCTTGAACAGCATCACGTTTGCGCCGGCCACGTGCATGATCTGCTCGCCGTAGCTGCGCTGCGCGGGCGTGGACTTGAAGCCGAACTTGTCTTCGGGCATCGCATCGGCAATCTTCGCCATCTGATCCTTCTGGTTGGTCAGATCCTTCAGCAACTCCGCCTGGATGGACGGGGCCTGGGCGGCGGGACGGGTGACGGCGACGACCGCCACGATGGCGGCGACGATGGCGAACGTTCGAACGAGGTGCTTCATGCGGGACTCCCTGGGTTGAAGTGGACGAATACGGAAACCGTGGCCGTTTGGGGGACGCGGGCCGGCGCCTGAAGAGAGTAGCATGAGGGCAGGGCTGGACCGCACGGATGAAGACTTCGGGACCGCGCGCACTCGGGCGCGCGCAGCTGCTTGCCGACCTCATGATTGTGTTCCGCCGCGGTCCCGTGGATATCGTGGCCGGCGACACCATGCAGCAGCTGCGCCGCATGCTCGCCGACCTCAAACGGGCCGGCGGCCTGCGAGTGGGCACGGCCGACGTCGCGGCCGTCCTGAGGGCGCTCCGCGGCATCAACGCCTCCCGTCGATATGTCTGCGGGTACGAGTTCGTCTACGAGCACCTGATGGCGCGCGTCTCGCCAGACGTCGCGCGCGCGCTCGGCGCCGAGACGCTGTTTCCCCCCAGCCGCGAGTTGATCGCCGTGGCGAAGAGCTTCGACCTGGCGGACCTGCCGCGGACCGTCGAGTACCTCGCGCAGGTGACGGAGCGGCCCGACGCCGACGCCGATGAGCTCCGCGCGGGGTGGACCCGGGCGATGGCCGCGGACGGGCCGGGCGCGTACGCGCGCTTCAGCGCCGGGGCCTGGCGGCTGATCTACACGGTGGCCCTCAAGGGCCCCGCGCACGTGTTGCCGAGCGCGGTCGCGAGCTTCGCCGACGTCGAGCCCTACATCATGGCGACGTCGGGGAGCGCGGCAACCTACTACGACGTGCTGGCGCGAGCCCCCATGTTCCTGCGCGTGGTCGTCTATGCGGCCGACGCCAATCGCCCTGGCCATTCGCTGAATGGCGTGCACATCCCGTTTTCCCTCGCCGCGTCGTCGCAACAGACCAGCGCGCTCGACTGCTACCTCATCACAGTGCTCGGGGAGGAGCGCGGCCGCCGTCATGCACTCTTCAGCGCGAACCGCGAACGCGTCGAAGACGCCGATCCGATGGACGTCCAGGCGGCCTGGGACCGCGCCGACACCTGAGGCCAGGCGAAGCTGAGCCACATTTCTCCGGTTGACGACGCGTGCCGATCGGCGATAAGACTGGTACCTCGCACGCAGCGCGTTCTCGTCCCACGGACGGCGACGTCGTCGTGACCCGCGACCGAAGCCCGGCCAGCCCTTCACGCTCCGACCATCTCAGCACCGCCCGGCAGTAGCGGACACGGGACGAAGTCTCGGCGTTGGGGAGGGGCGACATGAGCGATCACCTGCCGAACGGGCTATCTGAACAATTGCTCGAGCGGATCCGCGCCGAATTCCTCGAGATGCCCGGCCTCCTGCTGACCCACAGCCAGGCCCAGCGCCTGTGGGGGCTCGAGCGCGAGACCTGCGCCGACGTCCTCGAGACCCTCGTGGCGGATCGGTTTCTCCGCTTACGGGGTGACGTGTACTCGCGCCTGACCGAGGGCGACCCCCGGCCGCACGCCCACGTCCACGCGCACGCCTCGCCCCCTTGATTTCCGGGGAGACACGGGCAAGACTGCACGCCTAGCCATGAGCAACTTCACCCTGAAAGTGAACGGCCAGGCGCGCGCGGTGGACGTCGAGCCGTCCACGCCGCTGCTCTACGTCCTGCGCAACGACCTCGGCCTGCACGGGCCGCGCTTTGGCTGCGGCCTTGGCCAGTGCGGCGCGTGCACGGTGATCATCAAGGGCGAGGCGGTGCGGTCGTGCATCCGGCCGGTCTCCGCCGTGCAGGGCGCCGAGATCACCACGCTCGAGGGCCTCGCCACCAACGGGACGCTGCATCCGATCCAGCAGGCGTGGATCGACGAGCAGGTCCCGCAGTGCGGCTACTGCCAGAACGGGCAGATGCTCACCGCGAAGGTCGCTGCTCGACAAGAATCCCCAACCCCACCGACGCGCAGATCCGCGAGGGGATGGCGGGCACGCTGTGCCGCTGCATGACGTACTACCGCATCCATGCCGCGATCAAGCGCGCGGCCAATTGACAAGCTCAGGGGGTCCCGAGCAAGGTGAGAGGGTGATGGCATGAGCCCCTCGCGCCGCGACTTCCTCAAGACGTCGGGCATGCTCGTGGTGGGCTTCAGCGCGCTGCCGGCGCTCGTGGCACGCGGCTTGCGCGCGTTCGCGCCAGGGCGCCGGCCCGTATCCCGATCCCGACTTCCACCAGCTCGATTCGTGGATCGTCATCCGCGCGGACAACACCGCCACCTTCTACGTGGGCAAGACCGATCTCGGCCAGGGCACCGGCACGGCGTTCCGCCAGATCATGTCGGACGAACTCGACATCGCGTTCGACCGCACGGCCGTCGTGATGGGCAGCACCGACGTCACCGTCGACCAGGGCGGGTCCGGCGGATCGGACGCGCTGCAGACCGACGGCTAGCCGATGCGCCGCGTGGCGGCCGAGGCCCGGCGCGTGCTGCTCGACATGGCCTCGACGCGCTCGGCGTGCCGGTCGACCAAGCTCACGGTGAGCGACGGCGTGGTCTCGGTCGAAGGCCGACGCCGCGAAGCGGGTCACCTACGGCCAGCTGATCGGCGGCAAGAAGTTCAACGTCACGCTCACCGGCAAGGACATCGACGACACCACCGGCGTGGCGCCGCTCAAGCCGGTGCAGCAGCTCAAGATGGTCGGGCAGTCGCCCCAGCGCGACGACATCCCGCGCAAGGTGGACGGCTCGGCCGAAGTGGGCCGTCGACGTGAAGCTGCCCGGGCATGCTGCACGCGCGCAACGTGAAGCCGCCGGTGGCCGGCGCCACGCTCGTCAGCATCGACGAGTCCTCGGTCCGCGGCATCCCCGGCTTCGTCAAGGTGGTGAGCAAGGGCAACTACGTCGCCGTGGTCTGCGAGCGCGAGGAGCAGGCGATTCGCGCGGCGCGGCAGCTCAAGGTGAACTGGAAGAAGCCGGCCACGGCGCCGTTCCCCGCGTCGGAGGATCTCTTCACCTTCATGCGCGCGCGCGACGCCCACGGTCGAGCCCGCGCGCCGACCGTGGTGGGCGAATCCCGACCAGGCGATGGCCGGCGCGGCGAAGGTGGTCGAGGCCGAATACGACGTGCCGTTCCAGGGGCACACCGCGCTCGGTCCCGCGCACGCGCTGGCCGATCCGTCGAACGACCAGTTGACGATCTACTCCAACGACATGAAGTCGTACGGCCTGCGGAACGGCGTGGCGCAGTTCCTGCAGATCCCGCGCGACCGCGTGCGCGTGGTGTGGATGGACGGCCCGCAGGCCTTCGGCCGGACGGCCGCGGAGGACGCCGGCTTCGAGGCCGCGTTCCTCGCGAAGGAACTGGGCCGCCCGGTTCGCGTGCAGTGGATGCGGCAGGAAGAGACGGCGTGGGACACCAAGGGCCCCGCCTACGCGTGCAAGATGCGCGGCGGCCTCGACGCGCAGGGCAACCTCGTGGCGCGTCGACTACGAGGCTGCGCGCCGCCGATCACAATCACCTCGGCTACAACGAGCACGACACCGTGCTGATCGCGCAGCTCACGGGCGTGCGCAAGGCCACGCCGGCGCGCGGCGGCGCGTCCATGCCGAACGACATGTACGCGATTCCCAACCGCCGCATGGCCGGCCACGTCGTCGCGCTGCCGCTGCGCGTGGGAGACGCCGCTCCGCACCGGCAACCTGCGCGACCCGAACGGCCCGCAGTCGACGTTTGCCTCCGAGTCGTTCATCGACGAACTCGCGGCGGCGGCGAAGGCCGACCCGGTGGCGTTCCGCCTGAAGCTGCTGACGGCGAGCACGGCCGACGACAGCGGCTTCAAGCGCGCGCGCTCCATCGCCGTGATGAAGGCGGCGGCGAAGACGTACGGCTGGGACGCGCGTCCGTCCCCGAAGCCGCGCGGCACCGGCGACATCCTGACCGGCCGCGGCATCGCCTACGCCTACCGCAGCGAGACCGTGGTCGCGCAGATCGCCGAAGTGGAAGTGAACCGCAAGACCGGCCGCGTCTGGGTGAAGCGCGTTCGTGTGCGCGCACGACTGCGGCCTGATCGTGAATCCCGAGGCGCTGCGCCGCACGCTCGAGTGCGGCACGCTCCACTCGCTGAGCCGCGCGCTGCACGAAGAAGTGCAGTTCGACACCGAGAAGGTCACGAGCGTGGACTGGATCACGCACCCCACGCTGACGCACGCCGACACGCCGGAGCGGATCGACATCGTGCTCGTGAACGGCGACCCGAATCCGAACCGCCCCGACCTGCCGCACTACGGCGCGGGCGAGACGATCTGCAAGCCGACGATCGCGGCCGTCGCCAACGCGATCTTCGACGCGACCGGCGTCCGCCTCCGCCGCGTGCCGTTCCGCCCGGCACGCGTGCTCGCGGCGCTGAAGGCCGCCGGCGTGTAGCGGGTTTCGCTACAATGTCGGCTTCATGAAAACGCTGTCGCTGCTGCTGGCCCTTGCGCTTGCCACCGTCACCCTTGCGGCCCAGTCGGGCGGCGGCCTCGTCGGCCGCTGGCAGGGCCCCGACGGCATCGTCGAGGTCAATGCCGACCGCACGCTGACGATTGACGGCACGCTGTTCCGCTACGCCGTCGCCGGCAACATCATCACGATCACCGGGTCCGACGGCGCCGTGCCGTTGCCCTTCGAGTTGAAGGGCGACGTGATGCGCGTGGCCGTGAACGGCCAAATCCAGACGCTCACGCGCCTCAAGGCGGGCGAGGCCGGGGGAGCGGCGGTTGGCGGCGGCGCCTCGGGCGTGCGCGCCGAGATGGTGGGCAAGTGGTGCTACTTCTCCAACGTCTCCGGCAACGGCGGGGGCCGCATGAGCGAAGAGTGCTTCGTGCTGAACGGCAACGGCACCTTCCAGTACAGCAGCTCGACCAGCACGTCCGCGACCACGGGGATGAGCAGCT
Source organism: uncultured Acidobacteriota bacterium (assembly GCA_963839865.1). GTDB lineage: Bacteria > Acidobacteriota > Vicinamibacteria > Vicinamibacterales > UBA2999 > 12-FULL-67-14b. Next base: position 378,214 of record CAWIWS010000021.1, on the reverse strand, counting down.
CGCAGGGGGCCGACAGCGGCACGTGGACCGCCACCGAGACCAGCATCACGGCCCGTTCGCGGAGCGGGCAGGTCAACACCTATCCGCTCCAGAAGCGCAACAACAAGAACAACGACCCGATGCTGTGCCTCGACGGGCGCTGTTACGCCACCGCCACCCTCAAGGCGCCCTGGCGTAGCACGCCGGGCCTGACGGGAGTCGGGAGCAGGGAGCCGGGTGGTGGGAACCGCCGGACTTGACAATCCGTCTACCTGGTTGCAGAGTAACACTGTATTAACTCTGTAATACAGTTATGACGACCTTCCTGCAGCCCAACCCGGCGTCCGGCGTCCCGGTCTACCAGCAGCTGGTGGCGCAGGTGAAGGACGCCCTGGGCTCCGGCGCCCTCCGGCCCGGGGACCTGCTGCCCGGCGTCCGGCCCCTTGCGGAAGCCCTCGTGATCAACCCCAACGCCGTGGCCCGGGCCTATCGCGAGCTCGAGCGCGAGCGGATCGTCTTCCCGTCGCGCCGGCGTGGGCGACGTGTTCGCGCTCGTGCCGAGTGGCCTGACCGCGCGGGCCGCCACGGCTGCCGCCACCCGGGTGTCGTGGTCCCATGACCTGGACGCCGCTCGCGAGGTGCAGCAGCGGCTCTTTCCGCAGCCGCATCCCATTGCGGGGCTCGACTACGCCGGCGCGTCCCGCCCGGCCCTCGGCGTCGGCGGGGACTATTACGACTTCATCCGTCTCTCCAACGCCGAGACGGGCATCGCCATCGGCGACGTCTCCGGCAAGGGCGTGTCCGCCGGCCTGTTGATGGCCTCGCTCCGCGCGTTCGTGCACGGCCAGACTCGTGGACGCGTGGCCGACCTGACCGACCTGGCCGTGAACCTGAACCGCCTGGTTTATGAGAGCTCCGCGCCGAACCGCTATGCCACGTTCTTCTACGCCCAGTACGACGCCCCGTCCCGCCGCCTGGAATACGTGAACGCGGGCCACCTGCCGCCGATGATCTTCGGCGTTCGCGATGGCCGAGAAGTCGTCCAGCGCCTCGAGCCGAGCGGTCCGGTGATTGGGCTCATGGAAGGCTGCGCCTACGAATCGCACACCGTCACGCTCGAAGAGGGAGACGTCCTCGTGCTCTTCACCGACGGCATCACCGAGGCGATGGACGGCGCCGGCGATGAATGGGGCGAGGCGCGCCTGGAGGACCGGGTCCGCGCGAACCGCGCGCTGCCCGCCCGCGATCTGCTCGACGAGATCCTGCGCGGGGCCGAGGCCTTCGCCGACGGCACGCCCCAATACGACGACATGACCCTCATCGCGGCCCGTGTCACGCCCGCCGGCTCACGGATGGCGTCATGACGATGTGGCTGCGTCCCAACCCCTCGTCTGGCGTCCCCATTTATCTCCAGTTGATGGAGCAGGTGAAGCATGCGATTGAAACAGGCGCGCTGCGACCCGGTGAGCAGCTGCCGGGCATTCGCCCGCTGGCGGAGGAGCTGGTGATCAACCCCAACACCGTCGCACGGGCGTATCGCGACCTCGAGCACGAAGGCGTCATCGAGCTGCGCCACGGCTCGGGCGCGTTCGTGTCCCCCAACGCGGGTGCGAAGAAGCTCACCAGCAAGCTCAAGGCCGGCCAGGCCATCGTCACCGCGGCCGTGGAGAAGCTCCAGGCGCGCGGCATCACCAGTGATGAGATCCGGCGGTTGTTCGAGGCCGAGTTGGCCGGCCTCGCCGATACGGGAGGACATCGTGAGTGACGCGTGCGTCATCGAGACGACCGACCTTCGCAAGCAGTACGACGATGTCGAGGCCTTGCGCGGGCTGAACCTGCGGGTGCCCGCGGGATCCATCCACGGGTTCCTCGGCCGCAACGGCGCCGGCAAGACGACGACCATCAAGATCCTGATGGGGATGTGCCGGCCCACGGGCGGCGCGGCCCGGGTCTTCGGCCTCGCGGCGGACGATCCGAAGGCCAGCGTGGAGATCCGGCGGCGCACGGGCTTCGTCAGCGACGACAAGGATCTCTACGACTACATGACGGTGTCGGAGATGATTCGCTTCACCGCGCCGTTCTTCCCGAAGTGGCGCGCGGATCTGGAAGAGCGCTACGTCCGCCGGTTCGAGCTGCCCCTTGGCCGCCAGGTGAAGACGCTCTCGCGCGGCACCCGCGCGAAGCTCGCGCTGCTGCTGTCCTTCTGCCGGGGAGCGGACTTGCTCGTGCTCGATGAGCCGACCGCGGGCCTCGATCCGGCGGCGATCGAGGACGTGCTCCAGGCGGTCGTGAGTCACGTGGCTGCGGAGAACATGACGGTGTTCTTCTCGTCCCACCAGATTGCCGAAGTGGATCAGATCGCCGACCAGGTCGCGATCATCGACCGCGGACGCGTCGTCGTGGCGGGAGCCCTGGACGACTTGCGCGAGGGGTTCCGCCGCATCCAGCTGGTGTTCGACGGTGACGCGCCGGACCCGGAGTTCCGCGCGCCGGGTGTCGAGCGCGTGCGCCGCACCGGTCGCGTCCTGACGGTGCTGGCGAGCGCCGGCGCCGACGCCATTGTCAGCGAGGGCCGCGCGCTCGGCGCCGTGTCCGCGGATGTCGTGCCCGTGACCCTGAAGGAAATCTTTCTCGAGACCGTGAGAACGGAGGACTGACGTGCTCTGGTACAAAGCGTGGCTCGAAACACGTTGGCGGTTCCTGATCGGCCTCGGGCTGTTGACGATCGTCGCGGTGGGGACCGTCTACGACTACCTCGCCGTGCAGAAGCTGATGCCGCTGGCGGGGTCGGTCGATTACAGCGGCGAGCTCGGGCGGCGGCTCAAGGAGGCCGTCGAGCTCGAGCGCACCTACCGCGGCTTCGTCTGGCTGCAGTGGTTCCGCCAGAACCTCTCGCAGATGGGGACGCTGATGGCCGTCATCCTCGGCAGCGGGAACGCGCTCTCCTCCACGGCGGGCGGCGTGATGTTCACGCTCTCGATGCCCGCGTCCCGCCGAGACGTGCTGCGCGTCCGCGCTACGCTGGGGCTGGCGGAGTGGTGCGCGCTGGCGTTCCTGCCCTCGCTCGTGATTCCGCTCTTCTCCCCGGCCGTCGGCCAGAGCTACGGCGTCGGCGACACGCTGGTCCACGCCTTGTGCGTGTTCGTCGTGGGCACGGTGGCGTTCAGCCTCGCCTCGTGGCTCTCGACGCTCTTCGCCGACTTGTGGCGGCCCCTGCTGCTGGCGTGTGGCATCGTCATCGTCCTGAGCTTGTGCGAAAGCGTGCTGGGCGAGGCGGGACGCTTCGGCCTGTTCCACGTCATGAGTGGCGACAGTTACTTTCGGACAGGGCACCTGCCCTGGGCGGGGCTGATCGTCAGCGTGCTGGCGTCCGCGGCGATGCTCGCCGGCGCCGCGAGAAACCTCGAGCGCCGCGAATTCTGAGGCGGTGGCGGGGAGCGCCGGAAAGCTGGCAGTCGGCGGCGCCCTCGCCCGGCCCTTGCCGTCACATCCTCCGCGTTTCCATCTGAGCCGTCGGTGGACGGACTCTGCATCCTCGTTAGGGGGCTCCAGATTTCCCCCCAAAGATGGGTGCCGCCATGGGTCGTCTTGTCTCTGCCATCTTCATCGGCGCGTTCCTGCTGGCCGTTCCCGCCTCGGCCCAGGAGCCGCCGCCCGGCCAGACCCGGGGCCTGATTGTCGAACGCCGGCCGGCTGACGTCCTCGAGAAGGAGGCGGGCATCGGTGAGCGCTATGCGCTGCTCATCGGGATCAGCCGTTACGCCAACCCGGCGATCAACCTGAGCTTCGCCGCCGCCGACGCGGAGGCGCTGCAGAAGCTGCTCCTCGATCCCGAGGTGGGCGGCTACAAACCAGAGAACGTCCGCACGCTGCTGAACGAGCAGGCGACGCGCAAGAACGTCATGAGCTCGCTCGGGTCGTGGCTGGCCGGCCGGGTCACCGAGAAAGACAGCGTCGTGATCTTCTATTCGGGGCACGGCGCGCTCGGCGTGAACACCGATGCGTACTGGGTTACGTACGACGCCGACGTGGAGGATCTCTACGCCTCGGCGCTCGGCAACAAGGAGATCTCCGGGTTGATTGCGGCATTGCCCGCTTCACGCAAGCTGACGCTCATCGACTCGTGTTTCAGCGAGGCGACGGCGAAAAGCTTCCGCGCGGTGGTCCCGGGTGACGTGTTCCGCGACTTCCAGGGCCGGGGCTCGGTGACCATCACCGCCTCCACCGGCCAGGAGAAGTCGGTGGAACTGAACGGGCACGGCGCCTTCACCTTCCACCTGCTCGACGCCCTGCAGGGCAAGGCCGACGCCAACGCCAACGGCGTCGTCGAGCTCGATGAAGTGTGGAACTACCTGAGCGATCGCGTGCAGAAGACGGCGGCCGACGGCGGCAACCGGCAGCGGCCGGTGCTGCTGGCCGAGCGCCTGGAACACGGGTTCCCGCTCACGGTCAATCCCGCGCGCGCGGGCGGCGCGACGCTCGTCGAGTTGAAGAAGCTCTACGCGAGCGGCACGATCACCGTGGACGAGATTGGCGAGGCCGAGCGTGTCTTCATGCAGCGCGAGGGGTCGCCTGAACTGCGCAAGCTGTTCCGCGATCTGGCCGGCGGCGTCCTGACACCGGAGTACTTCCGCCAGTTGCGGCAACTGACGGCCCTTCAACCCGCCGCGCCGGCGGCTCCGGCCGCCGCGCGAAAGCTGGACGCCGATGTCGACGCGCGGCGTCCCGCGGACGCCGCCTCTCCGGATGCGGTGAAGGCCGGCGAGACCGCCGCCTACATTCTGGCCGAGTCGCAAGCCTCCGAGCAGGGGTGGGAGAGCTTCATCAAGCTCTATCCCTCGAGCCAGCTGGCCGTGGTCGCGCAAGGACGGCTCGAGGCCATGCGCAAGACCAATCGCGAGAAGGAAACGGCGCTCTACGCCGCCGCCGTCAAGTCCAATCGCCCCGACGACTGGGACCGGCTGCTCAAGGAATTTCCCGGCGGCCGTTTCGTGGAAGAGGCCGTGAAGAAGAAGGCCGAGGCCGACGCGCGTGCCGAGGAAGAGACGACGCTCACCGCCGCGCGGACCCGCGACACGCTCGAGGCCTGGCAGGCGTACCTCGAGAAATACCCGAATGGCCTCAGCGTGGCCGAGGCGAAGAAGCGCGCCGATCAATTGACGTGGCTCGCCGCCGCGGACGTGGTGGCGCTGCCGGCCGGGTCCTTCATGATGGGCAGTCAGAAGGGCGAGGGCGACGCCAAGCCGGAACATCGGGTCGAGGTCGATGCATTCCGCATCGGCCGCAGCGAGGTGAGCAACCGGCTGTACCTGAAATTCCTGGAGGAGACGAAGCGTCCGCGGCCGAAGGATCCCGACTTCGCGAAGAACTACATGACGACGCAGCCGGACCTGCCGGTGGTGAACGTGCGCTACGGCGACGCGGCGGCGTTCTGCCAGTGGTTCAGCGCGAAGACCGGATTGGCCGTGCGGCTGCCGACCGAGGCGGAATGGGAGTACGCCGCGCTCGGCGGGCACGACGGCTACCTGTATCCATGGGGCGCGGCCGAACCGAAGACCCGGGCGCGTTTCGACGGCAACCAGCCCTCCGGCGTGAAGACCGTGGGCCGGGACGCGTTCCCCGCCAACGACTTCGGCGTGCGCAACCTCGCGGGCAACGTCGCCGAATGGGTCGCCGACTTCTATGACGAGGACGCCTACAAGGGCGGGACCAAGAAGAACCCCACCGGTCCGCGCACGGGCAGCGAGCGCGTCATCCGTGGCGGCAGTTACGACACCGGCGACGCCGAGTTGCGCGTCTTCGATCGCCGGAAGATCAACCCGGAAGACGCGAAGCCGTGGCTTGGGTTCCGGGTCGTTGTGAAGTAGCGGGAGCGGCGTGGCCGCACCCCGGAGAGGGCGTCATGACTCGTCGACTGTGCCTGTCGTTGGCCGTGGTGTCGTGCCTGGCGATGCTGAATGTCGGGATTGCGGGCCAGGACGCCGCAACGCTGCGCTTCCGCTTCGCGTTCGGCGCGCTGACCGGGACCGGCGCCACCCAGGCGCTCACCGCCGTCACCGAGGACCGGACGATGAAGACCGGGGACCGGATGAAGCTGATGGTCCGGTTGCTGACGCCGGGCTTCGTCTACGTGATCCACCGCGGTCCGAAGGGTGAGATTGATTTGCTGTTCCCGCCCGACCTGAAGCAGGCCGCGCAGGTCGGCGCGACGCACTACATCCCCGAGGGAGCGGGCTGGCTCACGCTGGACGAGAACGCCGGTGACGAGTCGTTCTACGTGCTCGGGTCCGTGCAGCGGCTGGCCGACCTCGAGACCCATCTCGGTCGCTACGCCGGCGCGGCGCCGGCGGACACGGCGGCGAGGGCGGACGCGGTGGTCGCGGAGATCCGGCGACTCCGCGCGGAGCATCGGAACGTCGCGGCGGCGGTGGAGCGGCCCGTCGTCATCGGCGGCAACGTGCGCAGCCTGGACCCGGCCCCGGGTCGCGGGTTGCCCGACGTGGACACGATTGCCGTCGAGGTCTCCGCGGGCAAGTTCTACGCCCGGACCTACACGGTGACGCATCGGTAGCGGAACGGTGGCGTACAGTGAGACACGACAACCGCTCGGCGGCGCTCCTGCTTGCGGTGTCGCTGGCGCTCGCACACCTGGCATTTCAGGTGGCCCCTGGCGTCTTCGAGTCGTGGGACTCGCAGGTCTTCGATCAGCTGCTGGCCTACCGCGCGGCGTCGCCCCGCTTTCAGCCCCGCTACGACGACACCATCGTCCACGTCGACATCAATAACGACAGTCTGAAGGCGATCGGTCAGTTCTACCTGGACCGCGGCCACTTCGCCCGCGGCGTGCGCAATCTCGGACAGATGGGCGTGGCGGCGCAGGTCTACGACTTCGTCTTCGCCGCTCCGCAGGAGCCGGTCGCGGATCAGGCCCTGATCGACGCCACCGCCGGCGCGGCCAACGCGTACTATGGCGTCGCGTTCCGGTTGTCCCCGTCGCCTGACCTGGCCACCGGGGATGACCCGCAGGCGGAGCGATACCTGGCCGACACAGCGTGGCGTATCCGCGTGGACGGTGACGCGTCTCGCGTGCAGATACCCTTTGGCGTCCGGCCGCTGGCCACGTTCCCCGCCCTGGCCGGCGCGGCCCGCGGCCTCGGGTCGCTCACGCTGGAGCCCGACGCCGACGGCGTCATTCGCCGGTTTCCCCTGATCGTGCGTCGCGCCGACGGCTTCTATCCGAGCGTGCCGCTGCGCGTGATCTGCGACTACCTGAAGGTGCCGCCGGACCGGGTGCGCCTGCGCCCGGGCCGATCGCTGACGCTCGAGCGCGCTGGCGGGCAACCCGACATCGTCATTCCCATCGACGCCCGGGGCCGCCTCCGGATCAATTTCATCGGCGGCTGGGAGCGGATGAAGCACTTCGCCTTTGGCGACATCTACCGCGCCTCCGGGGACCGGGACGAGCTCGAACTCTTCCGGCAGGATCTGTCCGGCAAGATCGTGGTCGTGGCCGACGTGTCGGCCAATTCGCGCGACGTCGGCCCGGTGCCCACGGATCGGGAGTTCCCCCTGAGCGGCCTGCTGGCCAACGTGATGCACAACATCCTGACGCACTCGTTCCTCCGCGAGCTGACGCCGATCGAAGCGATCCTGATCGATGCGTTCCTGCTGGCGTGCGTGTTCGCCTTCGCGGTGCGCCTGCGCCCCGTCCTCTTCTCGGCGAGCGTCCTCGGGATGATCGCGGCCTACGTCGGCGTCGTCGTCGCGTCGTTTCTCTGGGCGCAGATCGTCATTCCCCTCGTCCGCCCGCTCCTGATGCTGTCGTTCGCGGTCACCTCCAACGTGGCCTATCGCTACGTCATGGAGGAGCGGGACAAGACGTTCCTGCGGCGGACCTTCGAGGCGTACTTTCCGCCGGGCGTCGTGCGCCGGCTCATGGCGGACCCGAGCCGCATCGCGGCGGCCGGCGAGCGCAAGGAACTGACGGTCCTCTTCAGCGACATCGTCGGCTTCACCAGGCGATCCGCGGGCCTGCCTCCGGACCGGATCCAGGCGTTCCTGAACGAGTACTTCGAAGCCATGATCGACATCGTCTTTCGTCACGAGGGCACGGTGGACAAGTTCATGGGCGACGGCCTGATGGTGTTCTGCGGCGACCCAGATCCCCAGCCCGATCACGCCGCGCGCTGCGTGCGCATGGCGGTCGAGATGCAGGCGAAGATCCGCGAGATCAGCGAGGCGTGGGTGAAGAAGGGCGAGGCGCCCCTGCAGGTCCGCATCGGGATCAACTCGGGGGTCGTCGTGGTGGGGAACATGGGCTCGGCCCGGCGGCTGTCGTACACCGTGCTCGGCGCGGACGTGAACCTCGCGCAGCGCCTGCAGTCGGCCGCCCCGCTCGGCGGCATCCTCATCTCGCACCGGACGAACGAGCTGCTGGGAGGCGCCGTGCCCACGCGATCGGCGGGCCAGATCTCGGTCAAGGGCCTGGACCAGCCCATCGAGGTCTATGAAGTCGTGGAGGCGACCGCGGCGACGCCGTCCTAGCCAGGCTCGTCGGTGTGCGCCACGCGGGAGGAGGCCTCCTCGAGCAACTGCTCGATGTCGCGATACTCGCGCCAATGGCGATGGGTCACCTGGGCGATCCCCACGATGGGCACCGCGAGACACACGCCGACGACGCCGCCGATGCCCGCGCCCACCCACAGGGCCAGCACCACGGCCACCGGATGCAGGTGCAGCACGCGGCTGATGAGCCGCGGATAGATCACGTAGTCCTGCAGCAGCCGCAACCCCGCCAGGAACAGGAGCACGGCCACCACGCGGTCCGGCGCCATGGCCGTGGCCACGACGGCGACGATCAGCGGGCCGGCGAGCGGCACCATCTCGAACAGGCCCGCGGCGATTGCGAGCGTGCCGGGATACGGCACGCCGAGCGCCGCGAATCCAACCCAGCACATCGCCCCGACGATGACGGCCGAGAGCGACTGCGCGCGCGTGTACGTGGCGAGCAGGCTGTTCAGGTTGCGCAGGAACTCGTTGCCGCGCCACTGCAGGTGCGGCGTCGGCAGCACCCGCGTCGTCGAGCGGCGGAAACGATGCCAGCGGGTGAGGAGGAGGAACGCCACCACCGGCACGAGCGAGAGCCATGGGACCAGGCGCTTGATGCCCACGAGCTCCGCGCCAAGCGCCCGTGCCTCGTCCTCGACCGTGCGGGTCACGCGGCGGGTCATGTCGCCGAGCGGGGTGTCGATCGCCACCGGGAGGCCCAGTGCCTCGTGCCATCGCTCGCTGGCGTGGAGTTGCGTGATGAAGCGCGCGGTGTGCTCCGGCACGAGCACGGTCATCCGTTCGAGCGCGGCGGTGAACCGGAGGCCGTTGAAGGTCAGGAGCGGAAACACGACGGCGCTGATGGCGCCGTAGATGACGAGGACCGCCAACCCGCGCGAGAGCGGCCTCCCGCCTCGCGACGGCGCCGCGGCGTGTCGCAGGCGTTCGGACGCCGGCGCGATCAGGTAGGCCAGGAAGAAAGACAGGAACACGACGAGCAACACGCCGGTGGCGGCGAACTGATCGAACACGACGGCGAGGACCACCAGGGCGACGAGCGTCGAGGTCGTGGTGATGTAGATCGCGGCGCGCCAGCGGTCGCGGGGGGTCGTGGGCTCCCCGGATGGGAGCTCCCCGAGGGGATCGGCGATCAGCGGTGGGCGCACGCTCCAATTGTAGATGGTGGAGCCACCGCGCGCTCCACCGCTATTCCCGGCCCTTGATGACCGGCGCGGGCTCACGTGGCGGCGACGGCGGTTCTTCGGGCACTGGCGCGATGACCGTTTTTTCGTCGTGGGCGTCGGGGATGTCCGCGGAGCGTCCCGGGCCGTTGGGAATTTCCGGGCCGTGCACCTCGCCCGCGGGCAGGTTGTCCTTCCGGAAACGCGCGTCCTTCTTCAAGCCGATTTCGAGCGTGTCTCGCCAGGTCATGGGGTCACCAGTCTGTGTTCCGTGATGAACGTGAGGATGTCCGCGTTGATCCGATCCTTGTGGGTCGAGCACATGCCGTGGGGCAGGCCCGAATATGTCGTGAGGACGGAGTCCTTCACCAGGCGCGAGGTCAGGAGGGCGGAGGCCCCGAACGGGACGATTTGATCGTCCGCGCTGTGCAGGATGAGCGTCGGCACGTCGAACCGCGTGAGGTCCTCGGTGAAATCGGTCTCGGAGAATGCCGCGATGCAGTCGACGACGCCCTTGAGCCCGGCCTGCATGCCTTGGAGCCAGAAGGCATCCCGCAGGCCCGGCGACACGGCGGCGCCGGGCAGGTTGGCGCCGTAAAATGGGCCGCTCAGGTCCTTGAAGAACTGCGATCGATCGCGGAGCACGCCGGCGCGGATCTCATCGAACTTCGCCATGGGCAGGCCGCTGGGATTGGCCGGGGTCCTGAGCATCAGGGGGGTGACGGATCCGATCAACACGACCTGGGCGACGCGCCGGGTGCCGTGCCGCGCGACGTAGCGGGCCACTTCGCCTCCGCCCGTGGAGTGGCCGACGAGGATGACGTCCTTCAGCGCGAGCGACTCGAGCAGATCCGCGAGATCGTCCGCGTAGGTGTCCATGTCATTGCCGTGCCCGGGCTGGCTCGAGCGACCGTGACCACGGCGGTCGTGCGCGACGCAGCGATACCCGTGCGCGGCCAGGAAAAGCATCTGGTCTTCCCACGCGTCCGCGCTGAGCGGCCAGCCGTGGCTGAACACCACGGGCGGGCCCGTGCCCCAGTCCTTGTAGTAAATGCCCGTGCCGTCCCGCGTGGTAATCGTGCCCATGCCGCAGTATGGCCGCGGCCACGCGGCCGATGCTGTCCAATCCGGGACATACTGGCGCATGTCCGTTCTCGATGCCGCCGAGCGTCCCGCCGATCCGAACTGCCCCGAGTGCCACGCGGCGCTGGTGTATGTGGACACCGAGGTGTCGTCCGGCGCGTTTCGCCCGCAGGCGGCCTCGATGCCGCAGATTCAGATTCATTATTACGACTGCCCGGCGTGCAAGACGTGCTGGAAACTCGGGCAGCGGCTGCTGCCGGATCCCATCCGCCAGATTCTTCGCGACACGAGCGCTTGACGCGCATTCCCGCCGCGCGGGTGGTATCCTGCGCGTGGCTTCCCCGCCACTTCGTCGTTCCAGAAAGCGAGGCACGGCGTGCACGTGACCACCTCCACTCGTCGCGGCGTTGTCCTGCTCGGCGTGCTCGTGTGGCTCGCGGCCGCGGCCGCGGCCGTGCCGGCCCCGGCCCAGACCAAGAAGCCCGTGCCGAAGCCCGCGCCGGCCAAGCCCGCGCCGAAGGCGCCGCCGGTGGTCGTCGCACCGCCGCCTCCCCCCGCGCCTCCGCCTCCGGAGGACCTGGTCGTGAACATGCGATACGCGTCGGCGGACAAGTCCACGACCAGCACGGTGTCGATGAAGGGCAAGCGCCAGCGGATTGACTATGGACCCGAGATGGCGGTCGTGCAACAGTGCGACACCGGCCACGTCGTCCAAATCAACGACGCCAACAAGACCTACCTGGAGGTCGAGTCGAGCCGGGACCGCGACGGTGGCGCCGCGGCCGCCAAGCCCGCCAGGAAGGGCGGCACCATCACCTACACCACCACGATCACCGACACCGGCGAGCGCAAGCCGCTTTTCGGGATGACCGCGCGGCATCTCCAGACGGTCCTCACGAAGACGTCCACTCCGGACGCGTGTGACAAGCGGCGCGAACGCATCGAGACCGACGGCTGGTACGTGGACGTGCCCGCGATTGGTTGCCCCGCGGCCGAGCGCCCCGCGGCCACCGCGCCGTCCGACGACTGCCACGACACGATCACCTATGAGGATCCGCCAGGGTCCGCGGCCGGCTACCCCCTCGCGTATGTCGTGACCAACACCGATGAAACGGGAAAGGCGACCACCCTGCGCATGGAGGTGACCGACTACGCCAAAAAGACGCTGGCCGACTCCCTGTTCGAGGTGCCGAAGGAGTACACCGCCGCGGCGAACCTCGTGCAGTTCAGTGCGCCGGCGGACGGATTGAAGCGGGCGGGCGTCCTCCGCGTATGCGCCACGACCGTGGCGGCCAGGGCCGACCCCGGGGTGTCGCTCGACGACCTCACCGACGCGCTCGTCGTGTCGCTCGGCGACGCCGGTATCGACGCCGTGCGCCTCACCGCGCGCCCGCCGGAAGACGAGGCGCGGACGCGCCAGTGCGACTTCGTGCTCGCGACCGAGGTGACCGAGGTCCGCAAGCCCGGGAAGGGCCTGCTCGGGAAGGTGGCGGGGACGGCCGACACCTTTGGGGCGAAGGTGGATTTCCGGCTCGTGGAGCCCGGCGCCAAGGCGCCGCAACTCGCCTCCTCCCAGCGCAGCGGCGGGTCCACGCTCAAGACCGCGATTGGCGCGGCGAAGACGCTCTCGCGTTACGTCACGCCGCTCGGGATGCTCAGCTCGAGCTTCAGCTCGATGGGCACGATGGCCGCCGTCAGCGGCGGGCTCCCGTCACCGGCCATGCAGCAGGGGTCGGACCCGGTGGTCAACACCGTCTTCTTCCTGGTCGACAAGGCCACGGGCAACAAGCCGGAGCCGGAACTGGTGAACGAGGGCGCCGCCGTCGCCTCGGCGATGCTGCGGGAAGTGGACGCCATCGCCGCCTTCGTCACGAAGAAGCCCAAATAGCCGGGCGGTGCCCGGCTATTCGTGCCGGCCCATCGCCGAGTGCTTCTTCGTGTCCCGCATCGACACGTAGACGACGAGCGAGGTCGCGATCACGCCGGTGAGGTAGTAGTAGAACCACGTCTCGTGGCCGATGGACTTGAACCACAGCGCGATCGATTCCGCCGTTCCGCCGAAGATGGACACCGTCACCGCATAGGGCAGGCCGACGCCCGTCGCGCGGATCTTGGTGGGGAAGAGCTCCGCCTTCACGACCGCGTTGATGGACGTGTAGCCCGCCACGATCAGCCACGCGCCGCAGATGAGCAGGAACGCCACGTAGGCGCTCTTGGTCGACTGCAGCGAGAGGAGCAGCGGGATCGTGAAGAGCGTGCCCGTGACGCCGAACCAGATCAGCAGCGGCTTGCGGCCGATGCGATCCGACAGCGCGCCGTAGAGCGGCTGCAGGATCAACGCGAAGATCAGCGACCCCGCCGTGACGATCGTCGTCTGCTGGTCGGTGAGGTGCACCGACAGCTTGAGGAACTTCTGCATGTAGGTCGTGTAGGTGTAGAACGCCGTCGTGCCGCCCATCGTGAGGCCCACGACCACCATCACTTCGCGCGGGTAGCGCATCAGCGCCTTCAGCGAGCTCTCCCGGTGGACCAGCTTCTTCGCCGCCTCGAAGTGACCCGTCTCCGGCAGGTTGCGCCGCATGAGCAGCGCCGTCACCGCCAGCAGCGCGCCGATGATGAACGGGATGCGCCAGCCCCAAGCGCGCAACTGCTCGCCGGTGAGGAACACCTGCTCGAGGAGCAGCAGCACCAGGATGGCGCAGAGCTGCCCGCCGATGAGCGTCACGTACTGGAAGCTCGAATAGAAGCCGCGGTTCTTGTCGTCGGCGACCTCGCTCAGGTAGGTCGCGCTCGCGCCGTACTCGCCGCCCAGGCTCAGGCCCTGCAGCATCCGCGCGAGGCCCAGCATCACCGGTGCCGCCACGCCGATGGAGGCATACGTCGGCGTCACCGCGATCATGAGCGAGCCGAAACACATCAGCAGCACCGAGAGCATCAGCGCGTTGCGCCGCCCGTACGTGTCACCGAGATGCCCGAACAGCCAGCCCGCCGATGGGCCGGACGATGAAGCCGAAGGCGAAGAGGATCGCGGCGTTCAGCTGCTGCACGACCGGGTCGGTGCCCGGGAAGAACGACGCCGCAAAGTAGAGCGAGAACGCCGCGTACGCGTAGAAGTCGTACCACTCGACGAGATTGCCGACCGACCCGACCAGGATTGCCTTGACCCGCCGCCGCGCGTCGACGAAATCGAATTGCTCGCTTGCCGTGTTCGACGTCACTCCAGATCCACCTCGCTTGGGCCGGTATTATGACATCGGAGCGGCTCGCGCCTGGCGGAATCCCGGCACCGTCGGACGCGTCAGGCGGCCTGTCGTGCGGCTGGCGCTGGCGCAGGCCTTGCACTTCAGCCCTGCATGCGTATCGCGATCGGCGCGCTGCTCTTCCTCCATGGGCTGATTCACCTGCTTGGTTTCCTCAAGCCCTGGAAGCTGGCCGAGGTGACGCAGTTGAGCGGTCGCGCGATCGTGCCGCTCTCCGACGGCGCGTTCCGCGTGATTGGCGTGCTGTGGCTGATCGTCGCGATTGCCTTCGTGGGCGCCGCCGTGCTGCGCGTGCTCGACCGCGAGGTGTGGTGGATGATCGCCGCCCCGGCCCTCGTGCTCTCGCAGGGCCTCATCATCCTGCAGTGGGGCGATGCGTGGGCCGGGACGATCGCGAACGGGTTGCTGGCGCTCGCCGTGGCGATGGCGGCCGCCACGCAGTCGTTCCATGAATCCAACGCCCGGCATGCACGCGCGTTGCTGGCCAGGGCGCCGGCGGGCGACGCGGCGATCCTGCGAGACGCGGACCTCACCGGGCTGCCCGCGCCGGTCCGGCGATGGCTGTCGGCGTCCGGCGCCGTCGGGCGTCCGCGCGCGCGGACGGTGCGGCTCCGTCAGCGCGGCGGGATGCGCACGTCGCCGGGCGGGGCCTACATGCCCGCCGAGGCGCAGCAGGACTTCACCGTGGACGAGCCGGGCTTCGTGTGGGCCGTGGACGTCACGATGATGGGCGTCCCCGTGGTGGGTCGCGACACGTTCGTCAACGGCGAGGCCCGCATGTTGATCAAGGCCGCCGGCCTGGTCACGCTGGCCGACGGCACCGGGCCGAAATTCGACCAGGGGGCCGCGCTCCGCTACCTGGGCGAGATCGTCTGGTTCCCCTCGGCCGCGCTGTCCCCGTCCATCTCGTGGGAGCCCATCAACGATCGCCTCGCCAAGGCCACGTTGACCGTCCGGGGCGCCGCGGTGTCGGCGGTCTTCGACATCGACGAGCGCGGACGCGTCGCCGGGATGAGCGCGCAGCGCTATTTCAACGGCGAGACGCTCGAGACGTGGGTGATCCCCATCGCGGCCTGGAAGACGATCCGCGGGATCGAGATGCCCGTGCGCGGCGGCGCCGTCTGGAAGCTCGCCGCGGGCGACTTCGACTACTACCAGTGGGAGATTCTCGACGTCGAGGTGAACTGACCAGCCGTCCGTCCCTTTTTTCGCCCCAGGCCCCCCGTGGCGCGCTATCCTTTCTCGCCTCGGGAACCCTCGGGCACGTGGAAGAGGACGGTCATGAGCTTCATCACCGACATTCGTTACGCGCTCCGGTCGCTCGCCCGCGTCAAGGGCCTCGCCATCACCGTCATCGTCACGCTCGCGCTGGGCATCGGCGCCAACGCGGCGATCTTCAGCGTGGTGCGCGGCGTCCTGCTGCGCCCCCTCGTCAACCGCGACGAGGACCGCCTGATCTACATCCGGCAGAGCGCGCCCGGCATCGGCTCCGAGAACGCGAATTTCTCGGTGCCCGAGCTCCAGGACCTCAAGGCGTCGGTGAAGACGATCAGCGCGTTCGGCGACTTCTCGACGATTCCGTTCACGATGATCGGGCTCGGCGAGCCTCGCGTCGTGCGGGCCGGCGTGGTCGGCGGCACCTACTTCGAGGTGATGGGCCTGCACCCCGTGCTCGGCCGCCTGCTCGGGCCCGACGATGACGGGCCGAAGGCCGCGGGCGCGGCCGTGCTCACCCACCGGTTCTGGACCGCGTCGCTCAAGAGCGACCCGTCCGTGCTCGGCAAGACGATCAGGCTCGGCGAGCGCTCCGCCACGATCGTCGGCGTGCTCGAGCCGTCGGTGCCGTATCCGGCGGAGACGGAGATCATCGCCAACGTCGTCACGAGCCCGCACCACCTGGACGCGACGATGGTCACCGGCCGCCCCCACCGGATGACGGAGCTCTTCGGCCGCCTCGCGCCCGGCGTGGATCTCGAGCAGGCCCGCGCCGAGTTGCGCGCGGTGCACGGGGCGATGGTCAAGCAGTATCCCGAGGCGTATTCCCCGAAGGCGGACTTCCGGATCGACGCCGTGAAGCTGCGCGACCAGATCACCTCGCCTGCGCGGACCGTGCTGCTCGTCCTTCTCGCGGCGTCGGCGCTCGTCTTCATCATCGCGTGCTCGAACGTCGCGAACCTGATCCTCGCGCGGTCGGTGCGGCGTGAAGGGGAGCTGGCCATTCGCGCGTCGCTCGGCGCGGGCACGGGCGCGCTGCGGCGCACGCTGCTGGCGGAGAGCCTGCTGCTCTGTGGCGCCGGCGCCGTGCTCGGCGTGCTCCTTGCCCGGCCGATGGTGGCCGTCCTCGCGCGCTACGCCGCGCGGTTCTCGGTTCGCGCGCTCGACCTGACGGTGGATTCGAGCCTGCTGTGGGTGGGCGTGGGCCTCGCGATGGTCGCCGCGGTGCTGCTGGCGTTCGTGCCGCGCCTGCCCTCGTCCGACGCGACCAACGGGCTGGGGGTGTCGAGCGGCAGCGTGCGCATCACGCCGGGGACCAACCGCCGGCTCCGCCTCTTCGCCGTGACGCAGATCGCCGCGTCGTTCGTGCTGCTGGCGGGCGCCGGCGCGCTCCTCACCGCGCTCATCGCGCTGCAGACCGCGCCCACCGGGTTCAACACGCGCAACGTGCTCGCGTTGCACGTGCCCATCGTCTCCTATGGCCAGGGGCCGGAGCAGATCATCCGGTTCTACAAGGAAGTGATCCGCCGGATCGGGGAACTGCCCGGCGTGGAGCGCGTGGCCGTGGGGACGATCGTGCCGTGGCGCGACAAGGGCGGCTTCGGGCCGGGGTTCCAGTTCAACGTCGAAGGCTACGCCAAGGCCGATGGCGAAGAAGACCCGCGCGCGCAGTTCCGCACGGTGTCGCCCGGGTTCTTCGAGGCCCTCGGCGTGCCGATCATCGCGGGCCGCGACTTCACGGACGACGACCGCCGCGACGTCCGAGCCGGTGGTCATCGTGAGCCAGAGCCTCGCGCAGCGCATGTTCCCCAACCAGGACGCGGTGAACCGGCACTTGTTCTGGTCCGATCCGGTGATGAAGTTCATCGATGTCAAGACAACGCCCGCGCCGCATCGTCGGCGTCGCTCGGGACATCGACGACGAGAACGTGGTGCCGGGACCGGCCTTCAACATCTATCACCCGATGGACCAGGAGATCGGCGGCGGCCGCCTCTTCGTGCACGCCAAGACGGATCCCTATGCGCTCGTGACGCCGATCACGCGCATCATCCGCGACCTCTCCGCCGATCAGCCCGTGGAGCAGGCGGCCACGCTCGAAGACGTGCGCGCGGAAGTGCTCGCGCCGAACCGGCTGAACGCGCTGGTGTTCGGCGGGTTCGCCGGGGTCGCCCTCACGATCGCCGTCGTCGGCGTGGCCGGCGTGCTCGCGTTCTCCGTCAGCGCGCGGACGCGCGAGTTCGGCATCCGCCTCGCGATTGGGTCGGAGCCGCGGCACCTGTTGACGGGCGTGCTGCGCGAGGGAGCGGTGATCGCGGGCATAGGCGTCGTCGCGGGCGTCGTCGGGGGCCTCGCCCTGGCGCGGGTGGTGGGCCGCTATGTGACGGATCTCCACGTGCCCGGCGCCTGGCCGATCGTGGGGGCGGCCGCGGTGCTCGTGACGGCGGCGATTCTCGCCTCGCTGATGCCGGCGGCGCGCGCCTCCCGCATCGACGCGATCGAAGCCCTGAGGTCGGAGTAGACTGTGCGAAACCTCGTTTCCGCAAGGAGTTACCGAATGAACCGTGCAACCCATCGGCTCGCGGGCCTGTTCCTGGCCGCGTGCGTGACCCTCGCCGCCCTTCCTACGCCCGCCCGCGCACAGGACGTGATCAACAAGGAAGCCGCCGCCGAATTGAAGGCCTCGTTCCTCGGCGATCTCGAAGCCATGCGGACGAAGTTCGTGGGGCTGGCGGAAGCCTTTCCGCAGGACAAGTACGCGTGGCGCCCCATGGAGGGCGTGCGGTCGGTCTCCGAGGTCCTGATGCTCGCCGCGATGGAGGGCTATTCCTTCATTCCCGGATCGTTCGGCGGCAAGGCGGCCGACCTGGGCACGCGTGAAGAGGCCGCCAAGCTGCGGACGCTGTCGGACAAGGCGCAGGTGATCGAGCACCTGAACAAGGGCTTCGCGCACGCGAAGAAGGAGCTCGAAGCCCTCGACGCGGCCTCCCTCACCGCCAAGCGCAAGGTGATGGGTCGCGACATGTCGGCGTCGCAGACGGCGCTGGCGATCGGCGGCGACCTTCACGAGCACCTGGGACAGCTCATCGCCTACGCCCGCATGAACAAGATCGTCCCGCCCTGGAGCAAATAAGGGATTGGGCAGGGCCGGACCGTTGATCGGTGGGCCGGCGCCGGACCTCGAGCTCGACAGGCGCCGGCCTCGGAAATTACTTCCATTACGGCCTGATCTGTAGCAAGTTATGGCTCGATGGACCAAGGACACTATGTTACCCACCGCATCAAGCCCGAGTGGGGCGTTGGCGAAATCCTGACCAAGCAGGGTGACCGCCTGCAGGTGCAATTCGCGCACGGCCTCGTCACCCTCGACGCCAAGATCGCCGGCCAGTATCTCGAAAAAGCGCCGCGGCCGGAAGGCGCCACGCCCCGCGCCAAGAAAGCGCCCAAGGCCAAGAAGAAGAAAGTCTAAGCCTGCCCGGCCTCGATCGAGGCCGCGCGCAAGGCCAGGCCAGTTGCCACCGACGTCAGTTCGCTGCCGCCGGTGATCGTCGCCGGCCCGAACTTCCTCGCAAAAATCTCCCGCACGGCCGGCACGAACGACGAACCGCCGGTCAGGAAGACCTTGTCGATCGACGAGGCCGGCAGCCCCGTGCGCGCCAGCAACTGATCCAAGCGTGGCGTCGATGGCCTCGAGGTTCGGCCCGAGCCAGCCCTCGAACTCCGCGCGCGTGGCCTGCCATTCCACCTCCACCGGCGACAGCGGAAACCGCAGCGTGGCCTCGGTCGCCGAGGACAGCGCGATCTTGGTCTGGTTGACGTGCGTGTGCAGCTCGTAGCCCAGGTCGTCGTCCACCAGGTGCAGGAGCGAAAGGATCTGGTTGGGGGCCGTCGACGTTCGCTGGACGCGCTCGAGCATCTCGATGGTGGCCGGCGACTTCAGGAACGACAAGTGGTGCCAGCGCTCGAGCCGCGCGTACACCCACTCGGGCGTCGGCAGGATCTTGTCCGGCGGCGAGAGGTACTCCGACCCCTTGCCCAGCTGCGGCGCCACCGCGTGGCGCACGATCGCGCGATCGAAGACGTCGCCCGCAAACGCAAGGCCGTCGGTGCCGAGGATGGTGATGCCCGTCGAGGCGCCCGCCGACGCGGGCTCGAGCGAGAGGATCGAGAAGTCGCTCGTGCCGCCCCCGAAGTCGCCGATCAACACGGTGGCCGGCTCCCGCAGGCGCTGCTGGTAGGCGTAGGCCGCCGCGACCGGCTCGAACTCGAAGGTCGGCTCGGTGATGCCGCCGATCCGGAGCGCCTCCGTCAGCCGCGAGAGCGCGAACGCATCGTCTTCGTCGCTCTGCGCCTCGGTGAAGTGCACCGGGCGCCCGACGACCGCGCGCGTGGGCAGCGGGCCCAGCGACGCCGCAGCCGCGGCGAGCAGCTTCTGGATGATCAGGCCGATCAGTCCCTCGAGCGTCCGCTGGCGCCCGTCGATGAGCGTGCCGGTGAAGCTCGCGATCACCGAGGTAGGTCTTGAGGGACTGGATGAAGCGGCCCTTCTGCGACGCGTGCAGGTAATGCTCGATCGCCGCGGGCCCGGCGAACACCGATTCGCCGCCGGCCGTGCGCGAGCGCCGGCCTTCGAAGAACAGGATCGAGCGGAACGTCTCGCTCTCTCCGTGCTCGGTCGCAAACCGCGCGAGACGCGGCGGCCCCTGGTCGTCGACGATCGCGACGGCGCTGTTGGTGGTGCCGAAGTCGATGCCGAGGGCGCGGCGGTGACCAGTGGAGGGACGAGTGTTCATCAATTGGGGGGACGCGTGTGGAAGGAGGAATACAGATGATAATCCACTCGTGACCGCCGCCGCACGCCTTCGTCGTCGTGCTCGCGTGCCTTGGCGCGATGCCCGCCGCCGCGCAAGCGCCTGCCCGCAGTCGCGCGGAGTGGGTGGCCCTCGCCACGGGCGGCTTCATCGTGCCCGACGGCCGCCGAGCAGTTGATCTGCTGGTGGAGATGAATCCGCTGCTGGCGTCCCCCGATCCTGCGTTGCGCGATCAGGTGGCGTACGCCGCGGCCGAGAAGTGGATCCTGCGCGATCGGCGCCTCTCGCCCGTCGGACCTCCGCACGCTTCGGCGACTCTGGTCGGCCAATCTCGATGATGGGCTCGGCGAGCGCGGGGCGATCGCGTGTTCAAGCGCACGTTCTCGGCGCTGTGCCTGTCGCTCGTGGCCGCGGCGGATCTGCAGGCGCCGTATCTCGAGCCCGCGGAGGTGGAGGCGTTCTTCAACAGGATGCTGGACTACTTCCAGCGCGAGCGCGACCTGCGGGGATTCGATCCCGAGCGGGGCTGGATGCACTCGGTGGCCCACACCGCCGATGCCCTGAAGTATCTGCTCCGCAACCCGAAGCTCCCCGCCGGTGGCGACGTGCGCGTGCTCGCGGCCGTGCGCGCGAAGCTCGAGGCGCACGACGCCGTGTTCACCTGGGGCGAGAACGATCGCGTGGCGCTCGCGCTGCACGCCGCGGTGCGGAGGCCCGATGCCGATCCCGGCCGCGTTCGAGGCGTGGGCCCGGCATTGGGTCGCTGCGCACGCGGAACTGTGGGCCAATGGCCCCGTCGTGAATCCGGTGAAGTTTGCGGTGGTGGAAAACGCCGCGCAGGTGATGCGCGGCCTGTTGGCGGCGCAGTCGATGGACGTGACGCCCACGTCCACTGGCGCCGCCGCGCAACAGGTGTTGTTGGGCGCGCTCGCGAAGATGCGCTAGCGCGCCGGCCGTCGGCAATCAGGCGGCCGTCTTCTCCTGGCACGCGGCGGCGGCCCGGGTGCTCATCCAGCCGAGGGCGAGGCCGAGCAGGAGGCCGGTTCCGAGGGCGATGCCCGACGGTCGCGAAGGGCGCCTTCCTGACCTGGAGCGCCGCCGTGTCACGAAGGTCTTCGAGGTCCTGCACCTTGTGCTTGAGGATGCGCTTGGCGTTGCGGAGGCTGTCTTCGATGACGTCTGCCGCCAGGGGTGGTTTGAGATCTGGAATAGCCACGGTGTTCTCCCGATAGTGAAGGGTGATGTCCGCGATTGCCGGACTCTCGCCGTTTTGAGGCGTATGACGTCAAAACGTGCAATGGCCGCGCCACTCGTTTCTTGGCCTCACGGCCACCGTCGTGCTACCGTTCTGCTCGTTAAAGTCTCTTTAAGTCGTTTCAGAAGACTGGGGGTCGGTCATGGCGGGCTGTGCTCGATGCGGTGGTGAAATGGTCGCGGGCGGCGCCCTCTACTCCCCGGTGCGGATGACGTTTCGTCCCAGCGATTCGAAGTTCCTCACGCTGCAGACGGGCGACGTCATGACCAAGGCGATGATGTGCCGCGACTGCGGTGTCATCGAGGTCATTGGCGACGTCCACAAGTTGAAGCGGCTGCTCGGCGAGCACGAGCCCGCGCCGATCGCCCCCGGCGCGATCGCGCAGGCCAGGGCCCAGTAGGGATCGTGATACTCGTGGCGCCGGTGGGCCTCGCCGCGCCATCATCGACGGCGTGGCACTGAACAGCGGCAGTTCCTATCGCGAGCAGGTGGGGCCCCAGGCGTCGGGGCAGCGCGTGCTCGACTATCTCTCGACCAGCCGGCGGCATTCCTCGCGTGTCGAGTGGGCCGACCGGCTGTCGCGCGGTGAGGTGGAACTGGATGGCGCCGTCGCGCGCGCCGATGCGGTCCTGCGCCCCGGCCAGATGCTGGTGTGGCACCGCCCGCCCTGGCTGGAGGCGGACGTGCCGATGCACTTTGCCCTGCTCCACGAAGACGAGGCCGTGGTCGCGGTGATCAAGCCGAGCGGCCTGCCGACGATGCCCGCGGGGGGATTTCTGCAGGGCACGCTGCTCTCGCTGGTCCGCGCGCGGTATCCCGAAGCCTCGCCGATGCACCGCCTCGGACGGTTCACGTCGGGCATCGTGTTGTTCGCCCGCACGCATGCCGCCGCGGCGTCGCTCGCGCGCGCGTGGCGCGGCCACGAGGTCCGGAAGCGGTATCGCGCGCTCGGGTCGGGCGTGGCGACGTTCGAGCGCCTCGAGATCACCGCGCCGATTGGCCCCGTGCTGCACCCGGTCCTCGGCTCCGTCTTCGGCGCCCTCCCCGACGGCAAGCCGTCGCACAGTGTCGCCAGCGTCCTCGAACGGCGCGCCGACAGCACGCTCTTCGAGGTCGAGATCACCACAGGGCGCCCGCACCAGATTCGGATTCACCTGGCCTGGGTCGGGCACCCGCTGGTGGGCGATCCGCTCTTTGGCCCCGGCGGCCTGCCCAAGGACGTGCAGCCGGGACTCCCCGGCGATGGCGGCTACTGGCTCCACGCCGAGCGCCTCGAGTTCCTCCACCCGCTGACCGGCGACGTGATGGTCCTTCACGCGCCGCCGCCTCCGGAACTGACCGCCGCGCCCTGAATTTCGAGGGGTGATTTCCCCCGCGATTCCCGCTACCATCTCCGACGCACGGCCGAGGTGCTGTTGCATCCAAGGGAGTCCCCGATGGCAGTGAAGACACGCTGGAACGTCACGCTGGGAATTGCGGCAATCGGCTTGACCGCCGCCACGTGGATCGCGCCGCCCGTCCTGCATGCCGAGCCGCCGCCGCCCGCGCAGGCGGCGCCGGCGGGTGAGGTCACCTTCACCAAGGACATCGCGCCCATCCTGCAGCGCAGCTGCGAGAACTGCCACCGCGCCGAAGGCGTGGCGCCGATGTCGCTGCAGCACCTACGAGGAGGTGCGGCCCTGGGCGCGCGCGATCAAGCAGCGCACCGGGCATCGGCCCGCACGCGGGCGTGATGCCGCCGTGGTACGTCGAGAAGAACATCGGCATCCAGAAGTTCAAGAACGACCCGTCGCTCTCGCGACGAGGAAATCGCGAAGATCGCGAAGTGGGCCGACAGCGGCGCGCCGCGCGGCAACCCGGCCGACATGCCGGCGCCGCGAACGTGGAGCGACCGACACCAAGTGGGCGATCGGCACGCCCGACCTCGTCGTCACGCACCACCGACATCGTCGTGAAGGCCAACGCGCCCGACTGGTGGGGCGAGATTCCGCGCGTGCCGACCGGGCCTCGACGAAGACCGCTACGTGACGGCGATGGAAGTGCGCGAGGTCAACGACGTCGATCCCAAGGGGACCGGGCGCGAGACGGTCGGCGGCCGCTTCGTGTTCCACCACATGATCTGGAGCACGCGGGTGATGACGCGACGACGCCGGCGACCCGCCGATCCGCTCGCCGCGCAGCGACGACAGCACGTCGTGGCCGGTGCACGAAGTGGGCCGCGAGCCCGGACTTCTTCGACCGACAATTCGGCGCGCCTGCTCAAGGCGGGCTCGTGCGTCGTCTCCGACTCGGTGCACCTGCACTCGAACGGCCGCGACACCAAGTCGCACCTCGAGTTCGGCTTCAAGTTCATGCCGAAGGGCTACAAGCCGGAGTACAAGCGCGTCGACGGTCGGCGCTCGGCAACGGCGTCGACATCGACATCAAGGCGATGGAATCGGACCAGCAGCTGCACGCCTACGCGCGTGCTCAAGGAGAACACCAAGATCCTCTCGTTCGAGCCGCACCTGCACGCGCCCGGCGCGCGCATGTGCCTCGAGGCGATCTGGGGCTACAACATCCAGACGCTCAACTGCGTGGGCTACGACCACAACTGGGTGCGCGGCTACGACTACGCCGACGACGACGGCGCCGCTGCTGCCGAAGGGCACGATCCTCCACATCATCGGCTACATGGACAACTCGCCGTCGAACAAGAACGTGCCCGACCCGCGCAACTGGCAGGGCTCGGGCAACCGCTCGGTGGCGAACATGTTCATCGACCTCGGCAACCGCGTGTCCCTGACCGACGAGCAGTTCCAGGAGGAGATGGCCGCGCGCCGCGAGAAGCTGAAGCTCACGCGCAACACGGTCGTGATCGGCTGTCCGTTGTGCAACATCGCTGCCGGCGGCGCCGGCCGCCGCGCCGCGGCAGCAGCAGTAGGGGGCGCGCATGCGAATGGTGCGGCAGTGCGGTCGGTCTGGCAGTGGTGCTCGTCGGTGATCAGTCCGCCTGAAGGCGGACTCACGCGGCGGTGCGCCTGAAGGCGGACTCCAGCGCGGCGCATGCAGGCGCGCAGTCGCTCACCTACACGAGCGGGCAGAACGTCTCGCCCGCCTACGAAGGCTGGGAAGAGGACGCCGACGGCGTCAAGTACTTCGTCTTCGGCTACATGAACCGCAACTGGGAAGAGGAAATCGACGTGCCCGTCGGTCCCGACAACGGCTTCACATCGGCGACGCCGACCAGGGCCAGCCCACGCACTTCCTGCCGCGCCGCAACCGCTTCGTCTTCCGCGTGCCCGTGCCGAAGGGCTTCACCGAGAAGGACGAACTGGTCTGGACGCTCACGACCAAGGGCAAGTCGGAGAAGGCGTACGCGAGCCTGCGACTCGACTACCAGATCGACGACGTCGTGCGGGCGTCGGAAACCGGCGCGCTCGGCGCCGGGAGCAGCAGCCCGGAGATTCGCGCGAACAAGCCGCCGACCGTGGAGTTGCAGGGCCGCAAGACGCCTCGAGGCGCGCGTGGGCGAGCCGGTGACCCTCACGGCCGTGGTGAAGGACGACGGCATCCCGAAGCGGCGCGCCTCGGGACTCGCGGGCGCCGCGGTGGAGAACCAGGGCTCGCGCCGCGACACCGCGGCCGCGCAGTCCAACGAGCAGAACCCGCTGCGGCCCAACCGCATGACGCAGCCGCCGTCGCGCGTCACCGTGGGCAAGAACGTGGGCCTGCACCTGTCGTGGTACGTCTACCGCGGCAAGGGCGGCGGTCACGTTCGACGCCCGAGCAGATCATGTCGTGGGAGGACACGCGCACGGGCGCCAACTCGCCGTGGGCGCCGATCTGGGCGCCGCCGGAGATGCCCGCCGACGGCAAGGTCACCGTGCAGGCCGTCTTCTCCGAACCGGGCACCTACGTCCTGCGCTCGCGCGCCGACGACGGCGCGCTGACGGGCGACGGCCAGGTCACGATTACGGTGAAGCCGTAGGTCGGAACTTCAGTTCCGCCGCCTCATGCGCGTTCGAACCGGCGGTCCGGGATGAACCACATCGCGGCGACCGCGACATAGAGCGCGATGCCGAGCCAGGGGCTCGCGAACGACAGGCCGATGGCCGCGGCGTAGATCACCACGGACAGCTTGCCCTTCACGTCCGCGCCGAGCGCCACCGCGAACTCAGACGACTCGCCGTGCACGCCGACGAGCGCGCGCGCCAGGATGAAATAGGCCACGCCCGACATGAACGCGACGACGCCGTAGACGGCCACGGGCCACGTGGCGAAATGGTTCTCGCCCATCCACGCCGTGGCGAACGGAAACAGCGACAGCCAGAAGAGCAGGTGCAGGTTGGCCCACAGGACCTGGCCGTTGATGCGGTGGGCCGAGTGCAGCATGTGGTGATGGTTGTTCCAGTAGATCCCGATGTAGACGAAGCTGAGCACGTAGCTCAGGGCCACGGGCAGGAGGGGCGCCAGCGCGTCGAGCGTGTCGCCGTGCGGCGCCTTCAACTCCAGCACCATGATCGTGATGATGATGGCGAGAACGCCATCGCTGAACGCCTCGAGGCGGGTCTTGGTCATGCGGCCCCAGTTTCTCACAGGGCTCAGGCCCGCCCCTAAGCCCCTAAGCCCCTAAGCCCCTAAGTCCCTGGGTCCCTGCTTGACAATTGGATGTGATAACACTTATTGTTATGACATGGCCAAGGGGCTGCAGGGCGAATTGAAACAGACCAAGCCGTTTACGGTGCTCGAGGAAGAGGTCCACCTGAGCATCGTCCGCACCGCGGCGCGGCTGGAGCACGCCTTCGCGCAGGTGCTCAAGCCCTACGGCATCACGCCCACGCAGTACAACGTGCTGCGGATCCTCCGGGGCGCGGGGACCGACGGGCTGTGCCGGAACGAGGTGGGCGCGCGCCTGCTGCGGGCCGTCCCGGACGTCACGCGGCTGCTGGACCGGATGAAGGACCTGCGCCTCATCGGCCGCACGCGCGCCGACGAGGACCGGCGGCTCGTGCGCACGCACATCACGCAGAAGGGGCTGGACCTGCTGGCCGAACTCGACGGCCGCATCGTCGCCATGCATCGCGACCGGCTGGCCCACGTGAGCCAGGCGAAGCTCAAGGCCCTGACCGACGTCCTGGCGGAATTGAGGGACGTCCCGTAGGCCGGAATTTTTTTCCGTCATTAGGTGTTATCACATTCAGTGTCGTCACAATCGTTCATCATCCAGGAGAGCATCATGACCACCGCCGCCGCCATCGCCGTTCGCACTTACCAGATCGACACCGCCCACTCCGAAGCCGCCTTCCAGGTCCGTCACCTCCTGAGCAAGGTCCGCGGGGGATTCTCGTCCTTTGCCGGGACCATCGCGTTCGACGAATCGCAGCCGGCCGGCTCGTCGGTGACCTTCACCATCCAGACCGCGAGCATCGACACCAAGCAACCCGACCGTGACGCGCACCTGCGCTCGGACGACTTCTTCGCCGTGGAGAAGTTCCCGACGATGACCTTCGTCAGTTCGGGAGTGACCGCGCGCGGCGAGGGCGCCTACGACGTGACCGGGGACCTGACCATCCGCGACGTGACCAAGTCGATCGTCCTGCCGGTCACCTATCTCGGCAAGGCGCAGGACCCGTGGGGCAACCTGAAGCTCGCCTTCGAAGGCGAAGTGACGCTCAACCGCAAGGACTTCGGCCTGAGCTGGAACGCCGCGCTCGAGACCGGCGGCTTCCTGGTGGGTGATGACGTGAAGGTGAGCCTGACGATCCAGGCGCAGGAAGCGAAGTAACGGACGGTCCTGGGGCCTGGGTCTTGAGACCTGGGCCTCAGTCCCAAGCCCCAAGCCCCAAGCCCCTAGGTCCCTAAGCCCCTAAGCCCCTATCTGCCCGCCACCACCGGCAGGCTGATGAAGCTTGCCGTTCCGGGCGCGTGGTAGATCCGCTGCGTCGCCTTCACGTAGTCCGCCGGCCTGGCGAAGAAGATGTTGGGCACGAACGTCTGCGGGTTGCGGTCGTAGAGCGGGAACCAGCTCGATTGCACCTGCACCATGATGCGGTGGCCCGGCTGGAACACGTGGTTCGCCGTCGGCAGCGTGAAGCGTGTAGGTCAGCGGCTTGCCGGGCTCGAGCGCCTTCGGCGTCTCGAAGCTCTCGCGATAGCGCCCGCGGAAGATGTCCATCGCGATGCCGCAGCTGATAGCCGCCCATCTCGGGCTGGCCCGGCATCTCGTCCGGGATAGACGTCGATCAGCTTCACCACCCAGTCGCTGTCCGTCCCGCTCGTCGAGGCCACGAGGTTCACGACGCGGCGCGCCGCTGATCCGCACCGGCTCGGTGAGCGGCGGCGTCATGTAGCTCACGCACGTCCGGCCGGTCGGTCGCCATCGCGCGCTGATCGACGCAGCAGCCATCGCCGCCACAGCTCGCCGTTCGCGAAGCGCACGGGGCGGGGCACGTAGGGCACCGGCTTGGCCGGGTCCGACACGTACTCGTCGAAGGCGCGCGCGCCGGCCGCTTCGCCCGCGGTGGGGGCGCGTGAACGACAGGCCGCCGCCGGCCGTGAGGTAGAGCGGCTTCGACGCCGTCGCGCATCCGCTGTCGCACGCGAGCGGCCACGACTGCAGCCGATCCCAGTGGTTCTCGCCCGTGTTGTAGATGAACACCGGCGGCGTGTCCGCCTTCTGCGCGCCGTCCTTCAGGTACTGATCGAAGAACGGCTTCAGCACGTCGCGCCGGAACTGCAGCGCGGTGTCGCCGTCCCACTTGAGCGGGCCGAGCGCGTAGCCCTCGTAGTTGACGCCGCTGTGCCGCCACGGGCCCATCACGAGGTAGTTCATGGTCGTTGCGCCGTGTCCTTCGGCTCCACGGCGAGGTAGCTGTGGATGGCGCCCCACATGTCTTCCTGGTCCCAGAGCCCCTGCATCCACATCGTCGGGACCGTGAGCGGCTGCGCCGCCATCGTGCGGTCGAGCGCCTGCTCCTTCCAGAACGCGTCGTAGGCCGGGTGTTCCGACGTCTTGCTGCCACCACGGCAGCTGGTCGAGCCCCGCGGCCTTCGCGAAGTCGCCCGGCCGAGCCGGCGCGGCGGAAGTTCTCGTAGTCGTCGTAGCCCTGCGCGCACGATCGCGTCGCCGGAGCCGCGCGCCGTGGTCTGCTGGGTGAAGTAGTCGAGGTTGGTCTGGCGGAACGCGCCGTAGTGGAACCAGTCGTCGCCCATCCAGCCGTCGACCATCGGGCTCATCGGCGCGGCGACCTTGAGCGCCGGGTGCGGGTTGACGAGCGCCATCACCACCGTGAAGCCCTCGTAGGAGCTGCCCAGCATGCCGACGCTTGCCGTTCGATTCGGGCACGTTCTTCACGAGCCAGTCGATGGTGTCCCACGCGTCGGTGGAGTGGTCGACCTTGCTCTGGTTGAGCGGCCCGATGAGGGGCCGCGTCATCACGTACTCGCCTTCGGAGCCGTACTTGCCGCGCACGTCCTGGAACACGCGGATGTAGCCGTCGGCCACGAACACCTCGTCGGCCAGCGGCAGCGCGGCGAGCATGCGCGTGGACGGCGCTCCGCGTGGCGCGCCCGGCGGCGTTGTAGGGCGTGCGCGTGAGGATCATCGGCGCGCCCTTCGCGCCCTTGGGAATGACGATGACGGTGTAGAGCTTGACGCCGTCGCGCATCGGGATCATCTCGACGCGCTTGACGTAGTCGTTGGCGTCGGCCGGCGCCGAGAACTTCGGCGGGACATCAGGGGTGAGCGGCGCGGTCTGCGCCGCCGCCGGGACGGCGACGAGCAGCGCCGCGACCACCACGGCAGGGATCGAGTGTCGTGGGAACATGGGCCGGACCTCCTCCAGGAAACGCTTACTTGCGGGTCTTGACGACGGCGGCGATGGCGTCGAGCATCATCTGGTCGCGGGCGTCGGGCCGCATCCGCGGGGCGCCGCCCCAGACGTCGCCGAGCTTCGTCATCCGCTCGATGACGCACGTGGTATTGCAGCCGACCTCGGTGCCCAGCTGCGCGCCGAGCGCGGCGGCCTTGGTGGACAACTGCTCCATGAAGTCGTCGAAGAGCTGCTGTTCGGCGACGGCGTTCGGATCCGCAATCTTCCAGCCGATCAGCTGGTCCATGGCCTTCACCACCTCCATGTCGACCGGCACCGTCTTCTTGCCGATAGTCACGGCGAACACGGTGGTCTGCGTGCCGGTGAACGGGGAATTCGGGACGCTGCCCTGCTGGGCGGTGACCTGTCCCGACGCCTTGCGTCGCACGGTCTTGAGGAGCGGCACCAGCGATTTGGCGGCGGCCTCGCGCTGCGCAACGGCGGCGGCGGCCACGTTGATCTGCTGGGAGGGCGAGGGCGAAGGCGCGGTCTGCGCGGCAACGGTGGTCACCGGCGCGGCGGACAGGAGGGGACCGAAGAGCGCGATGGCGAGAAGCGTACGGCGATTCATGACACGGATCCTTTCACCGATCTCCTCCACTATACGAGCGTTTGCAGGGCAGGGCACGCCCGACACGAATCGCGGGAGATAATGCCGGGGTGCCTGTCATTCGCCCCGCCCATGCTGCCGATGAACCCTTCCTGCTCGACCTGACGGAGCGGCTCGCCGACTTCGCCCTGCCTCCGTGGCGCACCGCGAAGGAGATCGCCGACGCCGACGACGAGATCCTGCTGGCGGCCTTGCGGACGCCGTCGCCCGACACGGCGATCTTCGTGGCCGAGGAGCCCGCGGGCTCGCCCGCCGGCTACATCTTCCTGTCAACGCGGAACGACTATTTCACGCACGAGCGGCACGCGCACGTGGAGGTGCTGGTCGTGGACACGCGGGCCGAGGGCCGCGGCGTGGGCCGCGCGTTGCTCGCGGCCGCCGAGGCCTGGTCGGCCGCGCGCGGCGACCGTTTCATCACGCTCAACGTATGGACGCAGAACACGCGGGCGCGCGCCGTGTACGACCACCTCGGCTACCAACCCGAGACGGTCCACTACAGGAAGAACGTCGGGAACAATACCTGACGAACCAGGCTCACTGGGCATCGTGATACACGATGCCCAGCGTGTATCGCTCGCCTGACGTGATCGTGCCCACGCCGTGGCGGACGTTGGCGCGGTAGTGGCCGCGCGAGCCCTTCGCCGGCCGGAAGCGCGTGGTGAAGATCACGGCCTCACCCTGAGCGGGGCGCAGGGCCTCGCCCGCGGATTGCGCGCGCGGGCGCGTCTCGACGAGAAGGAAGTGCCCGCCGTCGTAGTCCTCGCCGGGCCGGCTGAGCATCACCACCATCTGCAGCGGGAAGTGCACGGCGCCGTAGAGATCCTGATGCAGGCAGTTGTAACCCCCTGCCGTGTAGCGGAGCAGGAGCGGCGTGGGCCGGGGCTGTCCGGCGGCGCGGCACGCCTCCGCGAACTCGGCATGGGACGCCGGGAATGCCTGTTCGATGCCGAGCGCCTGGTTCCACGCGTTGGCCAGCGACGCGAGGCGGGCGTAGGTGCGCTCCCGCAGTTCGCGCACGATGTCCGGCAACGGACGGTCGAAGGACTTGGTACTCGCCCTCCCCGAAGCGATGGCGGGCCATGTTCACGCGGCTGCGGAACAGGGTGTCCTCGTGATACGCGTCCCGGAGCGCCGCGCATTCCTCCGCGCACAGCAGGGCCGGCGTGGTCGCCCAGCCGCGCGTCCAGAGCGAGTCGTAAACCGAGGGCCAGGGCGCGTGGTCCGTGCGGGAGGCGATGGTCATCACGATCGTCACGGTAGGCCAGGCGCGGCGGGCGGGACACTCCGGATCTTGCGCTCGCGTCGAAATCCGTCCGAAGCCATATTGAATTATGGTATGGATACTGGTATCCTCGGGCCCATGGAGACGACGAAGGTGACCGTCGAACTGCCGGCAGACCTGCTGGAGCGCGCCCGCGCGTCGACGGGCGAGGGGATCACGGGCACGATTCGGCGGGGCCTCGAACTGGTGGCCGCGACGAGCGCGCAGGAGCAGCTGCGGGCGCTGCGTGGCAAGGTCAAGTTCTCGGTGCGTCTCGACGAGCTGCGGGAGGACCGCTGATGATCGCTCTCGACTCGAGCGCCCTCATTGCGTACCTCGAAGGCCGCGAGACGCTCGCGGCCAACGCGGTGGGGCTGGTGCTGGCCGAGCGCCAGGCGTGCCTGCCGCCGGTGGTGCTGTCCGAGGTGCTCAGCGATCCGAAACTCCCCGCGGCCGTCGCCGACCTGATCCGGGCGCTGCCGCTCCTCGAGATCTCGGATGGCTACTGGTCGCGCGCGGCCGAGTTGCGCGCGCGCGTGCTGGCCAAGAAGCTCCGCGCGCGGCTGGCCGACACCCTCATCGCGCAGAGCTGCCTCGACCACGACGTCAGCCTCGTCACCGCCGATCGGGACTTCCGCCATTTCGAGAAGGCGGGCGGCCTGCGGCTCCTGCCGTAGGCATCCACAGATTCCACTGATTTCACGGATTCGGAGCGCGCCCGGCGAGCGCGGCGGAGCCGCGCCTGGCGAGGGGACGACGGCAGCGCATGAGCGGCCCTTGATCGCCCGGCCGTTCATGCGCTGCCGGTCGTCCCCTCGCCGGCCGGCTGCTTCGCAGCCGGTCGCCGGGCCGCCGCGGCAGGTCCACATCTGCATCTGATCTGCGTTTAATCTGCGTTCAATCTGCGTTCAATCTGCGTTTAATCTGCGGCTATGATCGCGTCATGCCGCTCGTCACCCTCGACACCGTGCCCGTCCGCGAAATCTTCCCGGGCATCAATGCCCGGTTGATCCACACCGACAAGGTGTCGCACTCGTGGGTGGACATCACCGCCGGCGCGTCCTTCCCCGAGCACCGCCATCCGCACGAGCAGATCGTGAGCGTGCTCGAGGGTGAGCTCGAGCTGGTCGTGGAGGGCAAGCCCCACCGGCTCACGGCAGGCCTCGTGTTCGTGATCCCGCCCAACGCGCCGCACTATGGCCGCGGGATCACTGCGTGCCGCGTGCTCGACGCGTTCGCGCCGGTGCGGGAAGACTACAAGTGAGTGCAGGTGCCACTGGTGCCAGGCGTGCCGTGGGTACCACGGGGTTCGTGCTGGTCGTGCTCGTGGTCGGGGGATTGCTGCTCTCGCCGGTGGGTGCCGCGGTCCGGCGCAACTTCACGACGAACGTCCAATGCTGCCAGGTGCCGCTCGCGCACAACATCGTCCTGAGCGTGCAGGAAGCCCTCGGCCGCGGGCCGACGTTCCATTCCGAAGTCGGCCAGGACAAGTGGATCACCGAGACGGTGTTCCCCGGCGTGACCAACGGCTATTTTCTCGATGTCGGGTCTGGCCACGGCACCATTGGCTCCAACACGAAGCGGCTCGAGGAACTGGGCTGGACCGGTGTCTGCATCGATCCGTTTCCCAAGCACATGGAGGGACGGACCTGCGTGATGCGCCGGGACGTCGTCTTCAGCAAGGCGGGCGAGCACGTGTCGTTCCGCGCGTCGGGAGACCTCGGCGGGATCTCGGACACGCTTGGCGCGTGGAAGGCGGAGGCGGACAAGGCGCCGATGGTGGACTTCACCACGGTGACGCTCGCGGACGTGCTGGCCGAGACGCACGCGCCCGCGTACATCCACTTCATGAGCCTGGACATCGAGGGCGCGGAGCTCGAGGCGCTCAAGGGTTTCCCTTTCGACCGCTACACGATCGGCGCGCTGGCCATCGAGCACAACTACGAGGAGCCGAAGCGCAGCGACATCGAGGCCTTCCTCCGCGCGCGCGGCTACCGCCGCGTCAACTCGGTGAAGCAGGACGACTTTTACCTACGCTAGCGTCTGCTTCGCCAGACGCATCCGCGTCTCGCGCATGTCGTCGCCGCGCATTTCGCGCAGCGCGCACGTCACCAGCGTGCGGACCATCTTCTTTCGCCACACCAGCTCGAAGTCGGTGTTGTCCATCGGCTTCGCGATCTCGTACGCCGCGTCCGCCGCGGCGGCGATCACATCGTCCGTCAGGGCCTGGCCCACGATCGCGGCGACGGCCTTCGGCGCCGACGCCGGACGCGACAGCACCGCGCCGAGGACGATGCGTGCGTCGGTGACGAGCGGGCCGTCGAACGTCGCGGCCGCGGCCACGGCCGCCACCGGGAAGTCGAACGAGCCGCGCCGCCGCAGCTTCCAGTAGGTGCTCGTCCAGCCGCCCTGGTCCGGCACGATCACCTCGGTGAGGATCTCGTCGGGCCGGCGCAGCAGGTAGTGCATGCCGTCGTTCTGGTAGAGGTCCTCGACGCCGATCTCGCGCGTGCCGCCGTCGGAGACGAGCGTGACGCGCGCGCCGAGCGCCTGCAGCATGGGCGCGGTGTCGGTGGACGACACCGCGAGGCACTTGGGACTCGACGTGGCCACCCAGCAGGTGTCGCCGTCCTTCTTCATGCAGTAGCCGATCGCCTTCCGCCACTCGGCGGACTGGTCGTAATAGGTGCAGCGCGTGTCGAGGCACAGGTTGCCGCCGATCGTGCCCATGTTGCGGAGGTGCGGCGTGGCCACCTGCGCGGCCGCCTGCCACAACCCGGGGACGGCTCGGCGCAGGGCCCCGTCGCGGACGATCGACGTCAACGTGACGCCGGCGCCCAGGCGCAGGCTGTCCAGGCGCTGCAGTTCCTCGATGCCGCGAAGGCCGATCACCGTCTTCGGCGTCTGCTGCCGCCGCTTCATGTTGGGCAGCAGGTCCGTCCCGCCGGCGACGAGCATCGTCGTCGCCGGCGCGTCGGCCAGCCACTTCGCGGCCTCCGCCACGGAGGCGGGCGCGAGGTATCGGAACGAGGGGAGGCGCATCATGCGTTCACCTTCACAGTCCCCTCGACGCCGGCCTCGGCCTTGCGCTTCTTGCGCGCGGGTTCGTTGGAGGCGCGGCCATCGCCGCCCTCCCATGGCGGCGCCACGAGCATCGTCTCGGGCCAGGGCACCGTGGGAAATGCCGTCGGGCCGTAGCGCCCGGGCCGGCCGGCAGCCTTGTGCTGCAGCGCCTTGAGGATCTTCTCCGGCGTCACGGGGATCTCGTCCATGCGCACGCCGACGGCGTCGAACACCGCGTTGGCCACGGCGGGCATGATCGGGAGCAGCGGACCCTGGCCCACTTCCTTTGCGCCGAACGGGCCCTGCGGATCGGGATGCTCGATCAGCTCGGTGAAGATCTCCGGCATGTCGAGCGACGTCGGGCTCTTGTATTCGAGGATCGACGGGAACTTGTGCACGAGCGCGTGCGAGAGCCGCGCCGGCAGCCGGCGGAACGCCTGCTCCTCCATCAGCGCCTCGCCGAGCCCCATGTAGACGCCGCCTTCGACCTGCCCGCGCACGAGCGTCGGGATTGAGCGCGCGGCCGATGTCGTGCGCGATCCACACGCGCGGCACCGTGAGCCAGCCCGTCTCGGGATCGACCTCGACCTCGACGACGGCGGCGGTGTACGAGTAGGTGGGCGAGGGGCCGACGCCGCCGCCCTTGAACTTCGCGGGCGACTTCGGCGGCGTGTACGACCCGGTGGTGCCGAGCGTGCCGAACTTCGCCTCGGCGAGGCACACCGCTTCCTGGAAGGTCATGCCCACCGCCGGGTCCTCGCCGTCGAACACGCGACGCTCGGCGAAGACGAGGCGCTCGCGCGGGATGTCGAGCTTCGCGCTCACGGCCTCGGCGAGGAGGTCGCGTGCGCGCTCGGCGGCCTGGATGGCGGCGTTGCCCATCATCAGCGTGACGCGGCTCGAGTAGGAGCCGAGATCCACCGGCGTGAGATCGGTGTCGCCGGTGACCGCGCGGATGTCGAACGGGTCGATCCCCAGGACCTCCGCGACGCAGCCCACGAGCACGTCGTCCGAGCCCTGGCCGATCTCGGTGGCGCCGCAGAACACGGTGACGCCGCCGCTGCGATCGAGCTTGAGCTGCACGCCGGAGTGCGGCAGGTCGTTCCAGTTGATCGGCAGGCCCGCGCCCGACAGGTACGACGAGCATGCCAGGCCGAAGCCGCGGCCGTGGGGGAGCTTGCCGTGCATCTCCTTCCAGTCGGAGCGCGCGACGACGCTGCGGATGCACTCGGCGAGGCCGATGGTGCCGACCTGCAGGAAGTTGGCCGTGAGGCTGTCGGCGGGCGCGACCATGTTGAGGCGCAGGTCCGCCGGATCGATCGCGAGGCGCTCGGCGATCTTGTCGAGCTGCACTTCCTGGCCGAAGCGGCGCTGCGGCGTGCCGTGCCCGCGCTTGGGGCCGCACGGCGGCTTGTTGGTGAACACGCGGCAGCCGCGGAAGCGGTAGCGCGGGATGTCGTAGGTCACCGTCTGCAGCGCGCCGGTGTAGAACGTGCTGGCCACGCCGTAGGAGCCGTAGGCGCCGCCGTCGAGCAGCGTCTCGAGGTCGAGGCCGGTGATCTTGCCCTCCTTGGTCACGCCGGTGCGGAACTGCATCAGCACGGGGTGGCGGCCGCGGTGGCAGTAGAAGACCTCCTCGCGCGTGAGGCAGATCTTCACCGGCCGGTCGAGCAGCAGCGCGGCCTTGGCGACGACGACCTCGTGGTTGAAGGGGTCGCTCTTGCCGCCGAAGCCGCCGCCGTTGGGCGTGGCGATCACGCGGATGTGCGCGGCCGGCATCGCGAGCGCCTTGGCCAGCGCGCGGTGGAGGTAGTGCGGCGTCTGCGTGCTGGACCACACGACGAGCTTGCCGTCGGCGTCCTTGGTCGCCACGGTGGCGTGCTGCTCGATGGGCAGGTGCGTGTTGCCCTCGAAGAAGAACAGGTCCTCGAAGACGTGGTCGGCGCCGTTGATCGCGGCGTCCACGTCGCCGAACTGCAGCGCGACGGCCTTGTGGATGTTGCCCTCGTCGCCGTAGTCGTGGATGCGCGGCTCGGGATAGGCCAGGCTGTCTTCGGGCGTCGCGTAGGTGCGCAGCGGCTCGTACTCCACCTCGATCAGCTCGAGGGCGTCGGCCGCGGTGGCCTCGTCCTGCGCGATGACGGCGGCGACCGGGTCGCCGACGAAGCGGACCTTGTCGGGGCAGAGCGCGTGCTCGTCCTGGCTCACCGGCAGGATGCCGTAAGCAATCGGGAACGTCTCGCCGGTGAGGACGAGGTGCACGCCCGGGTGCGCCTGGGCGCGGCTCACGTCGAGGCGCGTGATGCGCGCGTGCGGCGCCGTGGAGCGGAGCAGCCGGCAGTGCAGCATGCGCGGCAGCATGATGTCGTCGGCGAAGCGCGTCTGGCCAGTGACCTTCGCGCGGCCGTCGACCCGGCGACGCGGCTTCCCAATCGTGTTGAAGGTCTTCATCGTGATTTCTCCGCCGGCCCGTCGGCGTTGATGCGCTCGGCCGCGGCCTCCACGGCCTCGATGATCTGCAGGTAACCAGTGCAGCGGCACAGGTTGCCCGAGAGCGATTCCTGGATCTCGGCGCGGGACGGCCGCGGATTGCGATCGAGCAACGCCTTGGCGGTGATGAGGATGCCCGGCGTGCAGTAGCCGCACTGCGCGCCGCCCAGGTCCGCGAAGAGGTCCTGCAGCGGATGCAGCCGGCCGTCTTCCACCAGGCCTTCGATGGAGGTGACTCGCCGGCCCTCGCACTCGGCCGCGAGGACCAGGCACGAGAGCACGGGCTCGCCGTCGAGGAGCACGGCGCAGGCGCCGCACTCGCCGAGCTCGCAGCCGTGCTTGGTCCCGGTGAGCTGCAAGTCCTCGCGCAGCACCTCGAGCAGGGTCTTGTAGCCGTCCACGAGCGCGTCGACGGGCTCGCCGTTGACGGTCATCGCGAGGCGGAGTTTCGGATCGTTATTCGGGGGCGCCATTCGGAATCCTTCGTGAACGAGGCTTCGATTGGATGGTCGCGGCGGCGACGCCGCGCACGAGGAACGCGGCCAGCGTCTGGGCGACGAGATCGGCCGGGTCGGGGCCGTCGGGGCGGTACCAGGTCACGGTCCAGTTGAGCGCGCCCAGCATGCCACGCGCGACCAGCGCGGGATCGGTGTCGACGAATTCCCGGGAGGACGATGCCGCCGGCGACGAGTCGCCGGAGCGCGCGCTCGTAGCGATCGCGCTTGGTGATGATGCGCGCGCGCAGGACGGGGGAGAGCGCGTCCACCTGCAGGTGGGCCGTGGCGCCCTCGACTTCGTCCAGGAGAATGCGCAGGTGCGCCGTCAGCACGTGCCGCAGCCGGTCCGCGGCGCGCGGCGAGGCCTTGCGCGCGGCGGCGACGGCCGCGAGCATGCGGTCGAGCGCGCGGTCCTGGCAGTAGAAGAGGATCTCGTCCTTGCCGCGGAAGTAGTGATAGAGGTTCGCGGGCGACAGGTCGGCGGCGCCCGCGATGTCGCGCATGCCCGTGTCGGCGAAGCCGCGCTGCCGGAACATGCGGGCGGCGGCCCGCAGGATCAGGTTCCGGCGGTCGGATTGTCGCTGGGCCGAACGGCTGTTCGAATTTCGAACCACGGTTCGATTATAGCGGCTTACGGCTTACGGCTTACGGAGGGCGCCGGCAAGCCGTAGGCCACAGGTCGCGGGCCGTAATATCATGTTCGTCGTGGCCAACATCCTGCAGAGCCTTCCCGCCGGCGAGAAAGTCGGCATCGCGTTTTCCGGCGGCCTCGATACGAGCGCCGCCCTGCACTGGATGCGCGCCAAGGGCGCGATTCCCTACGCCTACACCGCCAACCTCGGCCAGCCGGACGAGGCCGACTACGACGAGATTCCCCGCAAGGCGATGGCCTACGGCGCGGAGAAGGCGCGGCTCATCGAGTGCCGCGAGCAGCTGGTGGCCGAGGGCCTCGCCGCGCTGCAGTGCGGCGCCTTCCACATCTCCACGGCGGGGCAGACCTACTTCAACACCACGCCCGCTCGGCCGCGCCGTCACCGGCACGATGCTCGTCGCCGCCATGCGCGAAGATGACGTGAACATCTGGGGCGACGGCAGCACCTTCAAGGGCAACGACATCGAGCGGTTCTACCGCTACGGCCTGCTCGCCAATCCCAGCCTGCGCATCTACAAGCCGTGGCTCGACCAGCGGTTCATCGACGAGCTCGGCGGCCGCAAGGAAATGTCGGAGTACATGATCCGGCACGGCTTCCAGTACAAGATGAGCGTCGAGAAGGCCTACTCGACCGACTCGAACATCCTCGGCGCCACGCACGAAGCCAAGGACCTCGAATTCCTCAACAAGGGCATCACCATCGTCCAGCCGATCATGGGCGTCGCGTTCTGGCGCGAGGACGTGGCGGTCAAGCCGGAGACGGTGACCGTCCGGTTCGAGGAAGGCCAGCCGGTCGCGATCAACGGCCGCAGCTTCAAGACGGCGCTCGAGATGTTCCTCGAGGCCAACGCCATCGGCGGCCGCCACGGCCTCGGCATGTCCGACCAGATCGAGAACCGCATCATCGAGGCGAAGAGCCGCGGCATCTACGAGGCGCCGGGGCTGGCGCTGCTGTACATCGCCTACGAGCGGCTGGTCACCGGCATCCACAACGAAGACACGATCGAGCAGTACCGCAACAACGGCCGGCGGCTCGGCCGCCTGCTCTACCAGGGCCGCTGGTTCGACCCGCAGTCGATGATGCTGCGCGAGACCGCGCAGCGCTGGGTGGCGCGCGCCGTCACCGGCGAGGTGACGGTGGAGCTGCGCCGCGGCAACGACTACTCCATCCTCGACACGACGAGCCCGAACCTCACCTACAAGCCCGAGCGCCTGACGATGGAAAAGGGCGACGAGGTGTTCTTCACGCCGCAGGACCGCATCGGCCAGCTGACGATGCGCAACCTGGACATCATCGACACGCGCGCAGAAGCTGCTCATCTACACGCAGACGGGCCTGCATCGCGCCGTCCAGCTCGAGCGGGCTGCCGCAGCTGCCGGCGGCGGATGAGAAGAAGAACAAATAACGAATAACGAATAACGAAAAGCGGCGGACGCGGCGTGGTCCGGCTGAAGCCGGACGCCACATGCCGGACGTCACATGCGGGACGTCACATACCGGACGCCACATGCCGGGCGCCACATGACGGGCGTCATACCGGGCCGGGGCGCCGGGCGGTAGCGTGGGGATGGAGTATTCGTCCCCATGGCCCGCGCGTATGTCCGTCGAGTCGCTGACCGGACGCCGCTGATTCGCCGCAGCGTCCAGGTCGCCTTCCTCCTCCTCAACCTCTGGATCGGCGTCCGCTTCTACTTCTGGGTCCGCTTCTTCGAGACGGGCGGGCAGTCGCTCTACGTGCCGCGCTCGCCGGGCGTCGAGGGCTACCTCCCGATCGCGGCGCTGATGAACCTCAAGTACTTCGTCGTGACGGGGCTCGTGCCCGAGGTGCACCCGGCGGGGATGTTCCTCCTCATCGCGTTCCTGGCGATCTCGGTGCTGTTCCGCAAGGCGTTCTGCAGCTGGCTGTGTCCCATCGGCACGTTGTCGGAATGGCTCTGGCAAGGGGGGCAGGAGCTGTTCGGCCGGAACCTCGCGGTGCCGCGGTGGGCCGACATCCCGCTGCGCAGCCTCAAGTACATCCTGATGGGGCTGTTCGTGTGGGTCGTCGTCCAGATGTCGGCCGACGACCTGCGGGCGTTTCTCGCCAGCCCGTACGGGCTCGTCGCCGACGTGAAGATGCTCGACTTCTTCCGCAATGCGGGCCGCGTGTCCCTCGGCGTGTTGTCGGCGCTGGTGATCCTGTCGGTCGTCACCAAGAACGTGTGGTGCCGCTACCTGTGCCCCTACGGCGCGCTGATGGGCCTCGCCTCGCTCCTCAGTCCCGTGCGCATCACGCGCGACCCCGTCTCGTGCATCGACTGCGGCAAGTGCGCGAAGGCGTGCCCGTCGCTGCTGCCCGTGGACAGGCTCCTCACCGTGCGCACGCCCGAATGCAACGGCTGCCTGACGTGCGTGTCCGTGTGCCCCGTGAAGGACGCGCTCGAGTTGCGCACGCTCGTGCGCCGGCGCCGGCGCATTCCGGCGCTCGCGATTGCCAGCGGCGTCGCGGTGATCTTCCTGCTGGTCGTGGGCTACGCGAAGACGATGGGCTACTGGAACGGGAACGTGCCCGAGGAGATGTTCTTCCAGCTCATCCCGAATGCGGCGAGCCTCGAGCATCCGTGACTTCGCGGTGACCATGGCCAGGCGGGCTCCATACCGTCTACTCTAGGTCGTGACTTCGCGAGCGCCGTCGACGCGCGACCTTCGGGTGCTCCTCGTGCACGGGGCTCTCGAGGATCCCGGCGGAGGAAATGCAGTGGGCGCGTGGATGGCGCAGGCCCTCGCCGATGCGGTGACGCTCGAGGTCCTGACCGAGCTCCCGTGGCGACCCGATGTCGTGGACGCGTTCTGGGGGACCGCGCTGGCGCCCGCCGCCCTCCGGCAGCACGTCGTACCGATACCCGGCGCACTATTCCTGCGCCTGCGTCGGCTGTTGAACAACGAACGTCCAGGGACGCGCTTCGATCGCCTCCGGCTGGCGCTGGTCCTGCGTGAGGCGCGGCGGCTCGGCCCCGGGTTCGATCTGTGCATCACGGCGGAGAACTACGCCGTCTTCGATCGGCCCGGCATTCAGTACGTCCACTATCCCGCCATCCTCCGTCCGGAGCCGGTGGCCGCCGCGCCGCTGATCCGGGGCTACTACAAGGCGTGCGATGCGCTGTCGGGACTGACCTGGGAAGGCGCCGCGAGCAACACGACGCTGACCAACTCCCGGTGGACGGCCGACAGGCTGCGATCGATGGGCATCGACGCGCGCGTGGTGTATCCGCCCGTGTTCGACCCTGGACCCGGCGCGCCCTGGCCTGAGCGGGAAGACGTGGTCCTGTGCCTCGGGCGCTTCCACCCGACCAAGCGGATGGACGCGATCATGGCGATCGTCGCGCGCGTCCGCGAATCGCATCCCGGCCTCCGGCTGCGATTCATCGGGTCGCCGGTCGACCCGGGCTACGCGAAGAGGATGCGGGCGCTGGCATGCGCGCACGGCGGCTGGATCACGTTCCACGAGGACGTGTCTCGATCGGCGCTCGTCACGATGCTGGGCCGCGCCCGCTATGGCATCCACGCCATGGTCGACGAGCACTTCGGGATGGCGCCCGCCGAGATGGCCCGCGCGGGCCTGCTGGTGTTCTGCCATCGGAGCGGCGGTCTTGTCGAGGTCGTGGATGGTGAGGAGCGCCTGCTCTGGGATGACGATGCCGGCGCCGTGGCCCGAATGCAGGCCCTGCTCGGAGCGCCCATGGAGGTCCAGGCCGGCCTTGCGCAACGGCTCCGTGCGGGTGCGTCGCGGTTCTCGGAAGAGCGATTCTGCCGGGAGGTGCGCGAGATCGTCCTCGCGTTCCCGGCATCGCCGAGGGTCACGCCGTGAAGCGGAACGCGGCCTCGTAGATCACCGGCGCGCCGGAACTGACCGCGCCCGGCGGGGGGCGATTGAGTTCGCGAAACGACACGGACGGATCGCGCGCGAAGCCGGCGGCGCCCAGCTCCGAGACGAGTTGCGCCTCGGTGAGGAAGCATTGCGGCGAGCCCGAGAACTGCGTGAAGACGAAGGGCTCGCCGGCGACCGGCTTCCACGTCCGGCGGAAACGTGTTCCGCGAAAACGTGAAGACGAAGAGCGCGGCGCCCGGCCTGGCGATGCGCGCCGCTTCGGCCACGCCCGCGCGGAACTCCGCCGACGATCGCGCGAGGTTCCAGATGCCGTGCGCGATCACGAGGTCGGCGCTGCGGTCCTGAACAGGGAGCGCGCCCATCGGCGCGAGTGCGACGTGCAGGCGTTCGGTGAGGTGTTCGTCGCGCGCCCGGGTGGCGGCGGCCTCGAGCATCGGCAGCGAGAGATCGGTGCCAATCACCCGCCACCCCATTTGCGCCAGCGGCACGGCATTGCGTCCGGCGCCGCAACCGATGTCCACGGCACAGGCGGCCCCGCGCGACAGCTCCTGCTCGGCAAACCGCATCAGGACGGGGTTGGGCTGCGACCGCACGAACCCGGCCACCGTGCCCGGAGAACTCCACGCCGACCCTGCCAGCGGATCCATTTTTGAACTTTGAACTTTGAACTGTGAACTGTGAACCGACTACTTCAGGTACAGGACGCCCAAATCCTCGTGATACCACTCGCGCAGGCGCAAGTAGTTGGCGAGGGACTGGAGGGCGCGCGCGCGCGGGCTGGTGCCCTGGGCTTCCCACTCGACCCGGACGTCGGCGTCCAGGCGGATGACGAGCGCCATCCACTTGTTGCCCTCAGGCGTCGTGCGGCTCACGCGCGCCCTGGCTTCCCAGCCGACGTCCTTCTGCTCGAACGGCTCCTGCTGCACGAGCGCGGGCGAGCCGTCGGACCACAGCAGCATGTGCCCCGACAGCGACCATTCGGGCGGATCCCTCCGCAACTCCGCTTCCTGATCCCAGATCATTCGAAAGTAGAAAGTAGAAAGTAGAAAGTGGAAAGTAGAAGGTGAAAGGTGCCCTTTCCACCTTCCACTTTCCACCTTTCACTTCCTTACTTCTGAATAGTCACCGACTGGACGACGATGTCCTTCACGGGCCGGTCCTGCGCGCCCGTCCGGATCTTGCCGATGGCGCGGATCACGTCGATGCCTTCGATCACCTCGCCGAAGATCGCGTGCTTGTTGTCGAGCCACGGCGTGGGCGCCAGCGTGATGAAGAACTGGCTGCCGTTGGTGTTGGGGCCGGAGTTGGCCATCGAGAGCAGGCCGTCGCGATCGTGGCGGAGGCCGGGGCCGAACTCGTCGGCGAAGCGGTAGCCGGGGTCGCCCATGCCGTTGCCCATCGGGCAGCCGCCCTGGATCATGAAGCCGTCGATGACGCGATGGAAGATCAGGCCGTCGTAGAAGGGGCGCGTGACTTTTTGGCGCGTCTTCGGATCGGTCCATTCCTTCGTGCCTTCGGCCAGGCCGACGAAATTGGCGACGGTGTTCGGCGCCTTGTCGTCGTAGAGCTTCACCTTGAAGGTGCCTTCGGAGGTCGTAAAGGTTGCGGTCATCTCCACATTCTAGTGCCTTGGCTGCCAAAGGTGCCCACGGTGCCGGAGGGTGCCGCGGTTT
Organism: uncultured Acidobacteriota bacterium; assembly: GCA_963839865.1. Taxonomy (GTDB): domain Bacteria; phylum Acidobacteriota; class Vicinamibacteria; order Vicinamibacterales; family UBA2999; genus 12-FULL-67-14b. The sequence continues at coordinate 334,917 of CAWIWS010000021.1, read as the reverse complement.
GTGCATAATGTGCGGCATGCGATTCCGGGTCATGGTCGTGATGTGCGCGGGCCTGCTGGCCGCCGGTGGGCCCAGGCCCAGACGTCTCCCTTCAGCGGTGTCGTCGAGTCCACGCTCGAGGGCGGGGCCATCCAGATGAAGGGGCTCGTCTCCTTCGACGTCGATGGCAAGCCGCTCACGAAGCGCTTCGTGCTGCGAACCCCGGCAGGGCGCACCCCTGGAACGGCTCGCTGGTGATCGGCGCGCACGGGGCGGCGGCGGCGACGATTATGATCGCGCCGGGCAAGGTCATTGGCACCGACGAGACCGCGTTGGATGATGTGATTGGGCGACATGCGCTGGCGGGCGGATTCGCGTATGCCAGCGTCGATCGGGACGGCTTCGGCGGCACGCGGGCGGGGCTGCACCTTACCTACCGTTCACCGAGATTGCCAGGGCCGAGGTCGCGACGACGGATGGGCCGCGCGCCGGCGCGGACGTATCTGGTCGGCCTGTCGATGGGCGGCGGCATCACGCGCTTTGGCGGCCGAGGACGAGCGCCGGATGTATGCCGGCGCGCTGCTGATCGCCGGCGCGGCGGGTGACGCGGCGACGCGGCAGGATCGCGCCACGCGCATCGCCGCGCTGTGGCCCCAGATCGATCCGCGGACGCATCCCGGCCTGCGCCGACCGATCCCAACGTTCGCGCCTATGCCGAGGCGATCGGTACGCCGGTCGAAGCGAGACGGCTTTGGCCCTACACGGGCGCCGGCGCCGTCGCCGCCGCGGCCCGGCCCGCGCCTCCCGCCGAGGACGCCACCGCCATCGTCCGCGTGCCGACCATCGAGGTGGTGGGCACGTGGGACGACCTGATGATTCGCGAGATTCCGCGCCTACAAGGCGCGCGTCCAGCCGCGCGACCAGCATCGGCTGTACCAGGTGGATCGCGTCTGGCACATGTCGGGGATGACGACGGCGTGTGGTCGTTCCAGTACATCGCCGAATCGCGGATGAAGCTCGGGAAGGATGTGGCCGACGCGATGGGCGAGGGGCCGTCGTACCTGCCGACGGTGCGGGAAGCCTTCGACGCCCTCGTGCGTTGGGTGGAGAAGAAGACGCCGCCCCCGGCGGATCAGGTGGTGAAGCCGGGAGCCACGCTGCGTCGCGAGCGCCCATGACACTCAAGGCTGGCGCGTCGCTCGGGCCCTACGAGATTGTCTCCAGCCTCGGCGCTGGCGGAATGGGCGAGGTGTATCGCGCGCGCGACGCCCGGCTGCAGCGCGATGTGGCGCTCAAGGTGCTGTCGGCGGAGCTCGCCGCCGATCCGGATTGCACGGCCCGCTTCGAACGCGAGGCCCGCGCCGTGTCCGCACTCAGCCATCCGAACATCGTCACCATCTACGACGTGGGCCGCGCCGCCGGCACGCTCTACTTCTCGATGGAACTGGTCGAGGGCCAGACGCTGCGGGCGCTGGCGGCCGCGAGGCCGCTCTCGCTGCGGCGCCTGCTGGCGCTGGCCGCGAACGTGGCCGACGGCCTCGCGCGCGCGCATCGCGCCGGGATCGTGCATCGCGACCTGAAGCCCGACAACGTCATGGTGTCGTCGGAGGGCATCGCCAAGATTCGTCGACTTCGGCCTCGCCAAGGCCACGGGGCCGATGGTGGGCGAGCTCACGACGTGGAGCGGTACCCACGCGGGCACCCTGCTCGGTACCGTGGCGTACATGTCGCCCGAGCAGGCGGCCGGCCGGTCCGCGGATTTCCTATCCGACCAGTTCGCGCTCGGCACGATGCTCTACGAGCTGGCGTCCGGACGTCATCCGTTCCGCCGGGACACCACCGCGCAGACGCTGGCGGCGATCATCGACGATGAGCCCGAGCCGCTGTCGGTGGTCGACCCGAAGCTGCCGCTGCCGTTTCGGTGGATCGTCGAGCGCTGCCTCGCGAAGGCACCGGGCGATCGCTACGGCTCGACTGACGACCTCGCCCTCGATCTCGCGCGCGTCCGCGATCACTTGTCGGACCTGAGCGGCGCGGCGCCGGTTCGCGCGCCGAACGCGGCGTGGCCGCGATGGGCCGCCGCGGCCGTCGTCCTCTTGCTGATGACGGCCGGCGCGTGGGCGATCGGTCGACGTGCGATGCCCGCTGTCAGCCCGCCTCCAGATTGGACGCCCATTACGTTCCGCCCGGGATTCGTGCACACGGCCCGCTTCGCGGGCGACGGCCAGACGGTGGTGTACACCGCGGCGTTGGAAGGCCGGCCCATGGAGGTGTACAGCACGACCTTGCGAGCCCGGAGTCGCGCGCGCTTGAGCTGCCTCCCGCGGGCCTGCTGGGCCTCTCACGTTCCGGCGAAATCGCGGTGAGCCTCAGTTGCGAGTTCGACTCGAGCCGGGCCCTGTGCGCCGGGACGCTCGCCCGTGCGCCCATGATGGGCGGCGCGCCGCGGCCCATGATAGGAAATGTGTGGGCGGCCGACTGGTCGGCGGACGGTGACCTCGCGATCGTCCGGCGCGACGCGGATTCGAGTTACGTGGAATTTCCTGTGGGCACGCGGGTGTCAGGACCAGGGGCGACTCACGTGCGGTTCTCGCCGGATGGACGCCGGCTCGCGTGGTCCGCGGGTCGCTCGGTCTTCATCAAGGACGGCGAGCAGGTGCGGCAGGTGTCGCAGGGGTGGGCCTTCGTGAGCGGGCTTGCCTGGATGCCGGCTGGCGACGCGCTCCTGGCGAGCGGCGTGCGGGACCCGGAATCCCCCCCGGAATGCATCGAATGCGTCATGCACATTAAGGAGGGGGCAGTGGACCGGCCGTTGCTGCGAGGGCCCGGGCAACTGCGGATCCTCGACGTGGCGCCGGACGGCAGGCTGCTCGTGGACCAGGGGCGTGCGACCGCACAGATGTTCGCGTGCTCGAGGGCGCCGCGGCGGCGACGTCCCTCAGCTGGTTCGATGGTTCGGTGCCCGATGCCTTGTCCCGGGATGGTGGGACGGTGCTGTTCACGGAGCGACTCTCGGCCGCCATCGGCCGGACCGAGCTGTATCCCATCTACACGCGCAGCACCTCCGGCGGGCCCGCGACGCGCGTGGGCGCGGGCTACGGACTCGACCTGTCGCCCGACGGCAAGTGGGCGCTGACCGCGACGCGCGCACGGACCGAGCGCCCCGAGCGCCCGTCCAGGTTGGTGTTGTTGCCGCTGATGCCAGGGGAGGCTCGAACGCTTCACACGGCGGGCCTCACGACCAGCCCGCTGCCCGCCTGGTTCGTCGACGACCGACGGGTAATCTTCAGGCGACCTCCGGCCCCGGCCCCGCGCGGACGTATGTGCAGGACATCGAGTCCGGCTCCCCCGTCATGGTGAGCCACGAACCAGGCGCCGTGGCATCGGCGAGCCGGCCCGCGGCTCCCGCCGAAGACTCGACCGCTGTCGTCCGGGTGCCGACCATCGAGGTGGTGGGCACGCTGGGACGATCTCGTGATTCGTGAGATCCGCGCCTACAAGGCGCGCGTCCAGCCTCGCGACCGCATCGCCTGTACCAGGTGGAAGGCGTCTGGCACATGTCGGGCGACGACGACGGTGTGTGGTCGTTTCAGGTACATTGCCGAATCGCGAATGAAGCTGGGGAAGGATGTGGCCGACGCGATGGGCGAGGGGCCGTCGTACCTGCCGACGGTGCGCGAGGCCTTCGACGCGCTCGTGCGGTGGGTGGAGAAGAAGACGCCGCCCCCGGCCGACCAGGTGGTCAAGCCGGGAGTCGTCACCGGCGCTCGATAGCAGCTATCGCCGAACGTGATCCCCTGCGCGAGCGGCAGGTTCGTGGACCAGTTCACCGTGTTCGTCTGCCGGCGCATGTAGGCCTTCCACGCGTCCGAGCCCGACTCGCGGCCGCCGCCCGTTTCCTTCTCGCCGCCGAACGCGCCGCCGATCTCCGCGCCCGACGTGCCGATGTTCACGTTGGCGATGCCGCAATCCGACCCGCGCGGCGACACGAACGCCTCCGCGCGCCGCATGCTCTCCGTGAAGATCGCGCTCGACAGGCCCTGGGGCACGCCGTTGTGCAGCGCCATCGCGTCCTCGAACGTCTCGTACTCGAGCAGGTAGAGCACCGGCGCGAACGTCTCCTGCTGCACGACGGCGGTCTGCGCGGGCATGCGGACGATCGTGGGCTCGACGAACTGAGGCCCGAGGTCCGGCCGGCGCTTGCCGCCGCAGAGGACCGTGCCGCCCTCGGCCACCGCCTGCGCGATCGCCGCTTCCATGTCGGACACGGCCTTCGCCGTGACGAGCGGCCCCATCAGCGTGCCCTCCTCGAGCGGATCGCCGATGCGCACCTGCGTGTACGCCTTGAGCAGCCGCTCGGTGAGCGCCGGCAGCACCGCCTTGTGCGCGATGATGCGCCGCGTGGACGTGCACCGCTGACCGGCCGTCCCCACCGCGCCGAAGAGTATCGCGCGCACCGCCATGTCGAGGTTCGCGTCCTCGGCGACGATGATGGCGTTGTTGCCGCCGAGTTCGAGGATCGAGCGGCCGAACCGGCCGGCCACCGTGCTTGCGACGTGACGGCCAATCGCCGTCGAGCCCGTGAACGACACGAGCGGCAGGCGCGGATCGTTGAGCATCGCCTCGCCCACGGTGCGCCCGGAGCCGGCCGCGAGGGTGAAGATGCCCGAGAGGCCATGGTCGGCCATCACCGTGTTGGCGATGTGCTGCACGGCGATGGCCGTGAGCGGCGCGGGCTCGGCGGGCTTCCAGATCACCGGGTCGCCGCACACCGCCGCGATCGCGGCGTTCCAGGACCACACCGCGACGGGGAAGTTGAACGCCGAGATCACGCCGACCGGGCCGAGCGGATGCCACTGTTCCATCATCCGGTGGCCGGGCCGCTCGGACGCGATGGTCAGGCCGTAGAGTTGCCGCGACAGCCCGGTGGCGAAGTCGCAGATGTCGATCATCTCCTGCACTTCGCCGTGGCCCTCCGCGCGGATCTTGCCCATCTCGAGCGAGACGAGGTCGCCCAGCGGTTCCTTGAGATCGCGCAGCGCCTGGCCCAGGTCGCGGACGAGGTCGCCGCGCTTGGGCGCCGGCGTCTCGCGCCACCGCAGGAACGCCTCGGTCGCCGCGTCCGCCACCTGGCCGTAGGCGCCGACGCTGGCGAGCATCACCGTGGCGATGGGCTCACCGGTGGTCGGGTTGAAGGAGGTCAGCTTGTGGCCGTCGGGCTCGGCGATCCATCCGCCGGGGCCCGTGCACGCGCCCGGGTTGACGGGCTCGATCTGGAGCTTCTTGAGAAGAGACTGCATCACTCCACGATATCAAAGGGCCTGACGGCATACGGCCTGCGGCTTACGGGAGCTTCAATCCTAAGCCCAAGCCCCAAGCCCCAAGCCCCTAAGCCAACGTGCGGATTCTTCCGTGCCACTCCGTGGCCTGCTCGTAGGCGAGCGCCACGCGGCACACGGTGGCTTCGTCGTACAGCCGGCCCGTCACCATGATCGACGCGGGCATGTTGTCGATGAACCCGCACTTGAGCGCCAGCGCGGGATGCCCGGTGAGGTTCGTGATCTGCAGGCTCGCGCTGCCGGGCGCGGGGCTGAGGAAGACGTCGTACTGCGACATCAGCTTGTCCATCTCCTGCATCAACAGCCGCCGCGCGCGCATGGCGCGGATGTACTCGACGGCCGGGATGAACCGCGAGCTGCGGAACGTGTTGGGCCACGCATTGGCCGTCTGCTCGGTGAGCGTCGCGAGCTGCTCGCGGTTGCGCGTGAGGTCGTCGAACGCCGCCGCGGCCTCCGCGCTCAGGACGAACCCGATCGCGCCGGCGGGGAAATCGGGCATCGCGATGGGCTCCAGCTTCGCGCCCGCCTTGCGGAACACGTCGAGCGCCTCGGTGTACATCGCGCGACGCGCCTCGAAGGCCTTCACCCGATCGGGCGGGGCGTTGGCCGGCGCCGTTTCGAACTCGGACTGGAGGTAGCCGATGCGCAGCGACCCGAGGGGGCGCTCGGGCGCCCACTCGAGAGGCGCGTCGGTCACGGTGTCGTCACGGCCGTCGGCGCCGTAGATCGCATTCAGCACGAGCACGCAGTCTTCCACGCTCCGGCACATCGGCCCGATCTTGTCCATGGTCCAGCTGAGCGCCATCGCGCCGTAGCGGCTCACGCGGCCGTAGGTGGGGCGCAGGCCCGTGACGCCGTTGGTGGTCGAGGGCGAGATGATCGAGCCGAGCGTCTCGGTGCCGATGGAAAAGCCCACGAGACCGGCGGCCGTGGCGGCGCCGGGGCCGGCCGACGATCCGCTCGAACTGCGTTCGGTGTTCCAGGGATTGCGCGTCGAACCGCCGAACCACACCCCGCCCTGCGCGAGCGCGCCCATCGAGAGCTTGGCGACGAGCACGGCGCCGGCGTCTCGGAGGCGCTCCACCACCGTGGCGTCGACATCGATCACCTGGTCCTTGTAGGGCGTCGCGCCCCACGTGGTCTTGTAGCCCTTCGGACGGCGAGCAGGTCCTTCGCCCCCCACGGGATGCCGTGCAGCGGGCCGCGGTACTTGCCGGCCTTGATCTCGGCGTCCGCGGCGGCGGCCTGCTTGAGCGCGAGCTCCTCGGTCAGCGTGACCACGCATTTGAGCGTGTCGCCGTATTTCTTCAGGCGATCGAGATAGATCCGGGTCAAGCTCCATCGAGGTGATACGCCTGGTCTCGATGAGCGTGGCGAGCGCCGTGACCGGGAGGAACGCGATCGCGTCCGGCGTGAGGTTCGCCGGCACGACGGGCTTGCCGACGCGGAGCTTCGCGCCGGGCGTCGCCTTGCCCGTGGGCCGCTTGCCCGGCAGGTACGGACGGAACGTCACCGCCGGCTCGGTGTCGAGCGGCACCGGCAGCTTGCGCAGTTGCTCGTAGCTGTCCAGATTGCGATTGACGCTGTCGAGCGCCATCTGCTCCTCGGCCTCGTTGAAGTCCACGCCGAAGATGCTCTCGGCGGCGTCGAGGCGGAGGCGGTCGATCTTCTGCGGCGCCGACGCCGGGCGCTGCGCCAGCGCGGGCGCGGCGGCGCCGGCGGCCAGGGCGCTGGTGAGCGTGGAGAAGAAACGGCGTCTGTTCATAGCGGCGCAGCGTACCATATGTGCATGGCCTCCACCCTCGCGCCCTCCGACATCGAGGCCCTCGTTCGAGGGCAGCACGCCGACCCTTTCGCCGTGCTGGGGCCGCATGACACGACGGCCGGCCTCGCCATCCGCGTGTTCCGCCCGCATGCGAAGGCGATCGCGGTGACGGAAGGTCCGGCTAAAGCCGGACACCACGCTGCTCGACGCCGGACACCACGCTCCACGCCGCTCTCGACGCCGGACACCACGCTGCCGACGCCGGACGGCACGAATGCGCGCGCATTCATCCCGAGGGACTATTCGAGGTCGTCATCCCCGGCGCGACGCGCGCGGCGTTCGACTACCGGCTGGCGATGACCTGGAGTGACGGCAGTCGCAGCGAGCTGGATGATCCCTACCGGTACGGACCGGTCATCACCGACTTCGACCTGCACTTGCTCGGCGAGGGCACGCACCATCGCGTGTACGACACGCTGGGCGCGCGGCCCATCACGCACGGCGTGCGCGAGGGCGTGCACTTCGCCGTGTGGGCGCCGAATGCGCGGCGGGTGAGCGTGGTCGGCGACTGGAATGATTGGGACGGCCGCGTGCACCCGATGCGCGCCCTGCGCCCGGGCGGCTATTGGGAGATCTTCCTGCCGGGCCTCGGCCATGGGCGATCGCTACAAGTTCGAGGTGATCGGCGCCGACGGGCAGCGCGTGCTCAAGGCCGATCCGTGCGGCCGCTATTTCGAGACGCCGCCACGCACGGCCTCGGTCGTGTGGAAGCCGCGAGCCGCTACGCCTGGCGGGACGCCGGCTGGATGGACGCCCGCGGCCGGCGAGGGCCGGCTGGTTGCGCAAGCCCATGTCGGTGTACGAGGTCCACCTCGGAAGCTGGCAGCGCGGCGCCGACGGCGCGCTGCTCAGCTATCGCGAGATGGCGGCGCGGCTCGTGCCGTACGTGAAGGAGATGGGCTTCACCCACATCGAGCTGCTGCCGGTGATGGAGCATCCCTTCACCGGGTCGTGGGGCTACCAGGTGATCGGATTCTTCGCGCCCACGAGCCGCTTCGGCACGCCGGAGGACTTCAAGGCGTTCGTCGACGCGTGCCACGAGGCCGGCATCGGCGTGCTGCTCGACTGGGTGCCCGGCCACTTTCCCAAGGACCTGCACGGCCTGGCGCGCTTCGACGGCACGGCGCTCTACGAGCACGCCGACCCGCGGCAGGGCGAGCACCAGGACTGGGGCACGCTGATCTTCAACTACGGCCGTCACGAGGTGCGATCGTTCCTGCTGAGCAACGCGCTGTTCTGGCTGCAGGAGTTCCACATCGACGGCCTGCGCGTGGACGCCGTGGCGTCGATGCTGTACCTGGACTACTCCCGCGACGCCGGCGGCTGGGTGCCCAACCAGTACGGCGGCCGGGAGAACCTCGAGGCCATCGAGTTCCTGAAGCAGCTGAACATGCTGGTCGCCGCGGCGTGCCCGGGCGCGGTGGTGTGCGCCGAGGAGTCCACGTCCTGGCCGGGCGTCACGAGGCCCGTGCACCTCGGCGGCCTCGGTTTCACCTACAAGTGGAACATGGGCTGGATGCACGACATGCTCGACTACACGAAGGAGGATCCGGTCCACCGCAAGTGGCACCACAACAAGATCACCTTCTCGATGATGTACGCCTACAGCGAGCACTTCGTGCTGCCGTTCTCGCACGACGAGGTCGTGTACGGCAAGCGATCGATGCTCGACAAGATGCCGGGCGACGTGTGGCAGAAGCACGCCAACCTGCGCGCGCTCTACGGCTACATGTTCGCGCACCCCGGCAAGAAGCTGCTCTTCATGGGCGACGAGATCGGCCAGTGGCGCGAGTGGAACCACGACTGGCAGGTGGACTGGGAAGCGCTCGGCGACCCGCGTCACGCCGGCCTGCAGCGGTGGGTGCGTGACCTGCACGCGGTCTATCGCGCGCAGCCGTCGTTGTGGGAGGCCGACAACGACCCCGTCCGGGTTCGCCTGGATCGACTGTCACGATCACGAGCACAGCGTGCTGGCGTTCCTGCGCCGCGCCGCCAACCCGGCCGATTTCACGGTCGCCGTGGTCAACTTCACGCCGGTGCCGCGCCGGGGGTATCGCATCGGCGTGCCCGTCCCCGGCGCGTATCGCGAGCTGCTCAACAGCGACGCCGATCTCTACGGCGGCAGCAACATGGGCAACGCGGGCCACGTGACCACGGAGGAGGCGCCGCTCCACGGCCACCCATGGTCCCTCACGCTCACCGTGCCCCCGCTGGGGTTCCTGCTGCTGAGGCCCGCCTCCTAGGCTCGCGGCTTCGCCGCTCGCAGGGCGCGGTGCTTCTCGCCCCATAGGCACGCGTCACTGCACTGGAGTCCCCGAAACCATGCTCCACAGCCTTGCGAGCGATTGGAACCGGGACGCGAGTGTCCGGATCCGGCCGGGGCGTGGGACGAATGGTGTGATGAATGGCATCGTGCTTGACCCAAATGGTCCTGGGGTCGATAGTGCGTTCATGCCCAGCAACCACGGCTTCGTGCGCCCGCGCGTGATCTTCGGCGTGGCCACCGCGCTCGGCTTCTTCTCCGCGTTCAGCGCGTTCTATTTCGTCAACACCTACACCCAGAAGCCGGCGGGCTTTCCGCTGCTGCTCGCGCTCAACCTCGGCTATTGGTATTCGTGGGCGTGCCTCACGCCGACGATCTTGTGGCTCGCCAACGCGTTCCCCTTCGACCGGCAGACGTGGAAGCGCGCCGTGCCCGTCCACGTCTTCGGCGTCTTCGTGGCCACGTTGTTGCACGTGCTCCTGGCCGTGGCCTCGCGCATGGTCACGTACTGGTTCGTCGGCGAGTCGCTGGGCTCCTGGCAGTTCGAGGCGCAGCGGATGTTCTTCCTCAACTTCGACTGGGAGATGATGACCTACTGGACCATCGTCGGCATCAGCCACGCGCTTGCGCTATCACCGCGAGGCGCGCTCGCGCGAGCTCGGCGCCGCGCAACTCGAGACTCGGCTGATCGAGGCCCAGCTCCAGACCCTGCAGCGACAGCTCCAGCCGCACTTCCTGTTCAACACGCTGAACACCATCTCGGCGCTCATGCACCGGGACGTCGACGCGGCCGACGACATGATCGCCCGTCTCAGCGACCTGCTGCGGATGTCCCTCCAGCGGGTCGGCGTTCAGGAAGTCACGTTGAAGGATGAATTGGATTTCCTCTCCAAGTATCTGGAGATCGAACAAACGCGCTTCCGGGATCGTCTGACCGTTGTATTCGACGTGCAGCCGGACACGCTGGACGCGCTCGTCCCCAACCTTTTGCTGCAGCCGCTCGTCGAAAACTCGATCAAGCACGGCATCGGCCCCCGGCCCACTCCGGGGCGGGTCACCGTGCGGGCCCGTCGCGTGGGGGCCCTGCTCGAACTGGACGTGCAGGACAACGGAGTGGGGCTCTCGGCGGCGCGGTTGACCGACTTCAACCGCGGCGTGGGGCTCTCGAATACCCGGTCGCGACTGGACCATCTCTATGGGCCGCTCCACCGGTTTGAATTCCGGCAGCCCGCCGAGGGCGGGCTGCTCGTGCTCATCGCCATTCCGATGGCGGAGCTTGAGGTTGAGGTGAGAAACGACCGGGCCGTGGAGGGTGTGGCGTGACCAAAATTCGCACGGTGGTGGTGGACGACGAGCCGGTGGCGCGCGAGCGCATCATCGGACTGCTCAGCCAGGAGAAGGACATCGAGGTCGTGGGCGAATACGCCGACGGCACTCAGGCCGTGTCGGCCATCCAGCAACAGCACCCGGACCTCGTGTTCCTCGACGTCCAGATGCCGGCGTGTGACGGCTTCGGCGTGATCCAGCAACTCGGGCCCGAGCAGATTCCCGCGGTGGTGTTCGTCACCGCCTACGACGAATACGCGCTCAAGGCCTTCGAGGTCCACGCGATCGACTACCTGCTCAAGCCGTTTGGCCGCGACCGTTTCGCGCAGACGCTGCAGCACGCGCGCGAACACCTCGAGCGCCGCCGCGCCGGCGACCTCGGCAAGCGCCTCATGGCGCTCGTGCAGGACATCAAGCCCGAGCCCCAGCGGCTCGATCGCCTCGTGGTCAAGTCCGGCGGCCGCGTGTTCTTCCTGCGCACCGACGAACTCGACTGGATCGAGGCCGCGGGCAACTACGTGCGCCTGCATCTGGGCGGCGATTCGCATCTCTTCCGCGAGACGATGAACAACATGGAGGGGCGGCTCGATGGCCGGCGCTTCGTCCGCATCCACCGCTCGCGCATCGTCAACACCGACCGCATCAAGGAAATGCAGCCGTGGTTCAACGGCGAATACGTCGTCGTCCTGCAGAACGGGACGAGGCTCACCCTGAGCCGCGGCTATCGCGAGAAGCTCCAGGAGCGGCTCGGCAAGGGATTCTGAATGGCGCGATCGGGTGATCGAGTGATCGCGTGATCGGGTGATCGGAGGGGGTGTGTCCGAGCACGAGCATCACGGCGAGAAGGAACTGGCGGCGTTCATCCGGGCGGGGGCCGAGCGCCGGCCGGATCAGGCCTACGGAGACTACTACCGTGGCACGCACGCGTCGTGCGCGCTCGGCGCGGCCTACGAGGGGATGTATCGCCTGCCCGACAACATGGAGGGCACGCGGCCCACGAAGGACCTCGACTGGTTCTTCGACTGCCTCGAGGGGTCCGTGCGCCGCTGCCCGGCCGACGGCTGCACGAAGACGCTGAGCCTCGCGTCGATCCTCGTGCATCTCAACGACACGCACCGCTGGTCGCGCGAGCAGATCGCGCTCTGGCTGGACGGACTCAAGTAGGCGCGCGCCCACGAGGCGCGAAGCGCCGAGCCCCAAGAGAAAAGGCCCGTGGGAATGTCCCCACGGGCCTTTCGTCTTCCCAACGAGGCCGCCGCGCGGCCTCGCCTCTGCTTACCAGCTCGCGCGCACGCCGAAACGAATGACGCGCGGCGAGAGAATCTGGGTCACCAGGTCCGCGTTGGCGGCCGCCATGTTGCGGCGCCTGGCGAACACGGTGTTGCCGTTGGTGAGGTTGAAGATGTCCATCGACGGCGTCAGCTTGACCTTGGACATCGTGAACGCCCGATCGACCCGGAGGTCGAACTGGTTGTAGTTCGGCAGGCGCGTCTCGCCGAGCGGGGCGAGCAGGACCGTGACCTGGCCGGCCGAGTTGGCGCGATTCGGGCTCAGGATGCCCTGCGGGTGCGGGAATCCCTGGCGACCCTGGTAGCCGCCCGCGATGTTGATGTCGAGCTTCGGCAGCAGGTAGGAGCCGTTCACCTTCATCAGCCACTTGGCGTTGGTGTAGACGCTGTCAACGCCGCTGCCCGAGCTCACCGGCGCGTACTGCGCGCCGTTCAGCTGCGGGTCGATGTTGGTCGGGTCCTCATAGGCAGCCGGCGACAGTCCCAGCGATCGATCGCGTCGTTGTAGGCGTAGCTGGCGTTCATGGACCAGCGGTTCGCCATGCGCTTGCGCAACGTGAGTTCCAAGCCGTTGTAGCCGCGCTCGCGGTCCGGGATGTTCGTCGTGATGAACGCCGACGGCAGCGGGATGTTCGGCTGGTAATAGGTCACTGCCGGGCAGGGCACGGTCGACGGGCACGTGGTGGCCTGGTAGACCACCGGCACGTAGTTCGCGCTCGAGAGGCCCTGCACGTCGCGCCAGTTGAACTGGTCGTACTTGCGCCAGATGTAGCTGGCGCCCACGCCCCAGCCCGGCCGCAGCTCGTGGTCGAGGCCCGACGATGAACTCCTGCGTGCGGTCGTTCTTGATGTTGGAATCGACCGTGCCGGGCGAGAGGTAGTTCGAGGGCCTGTTCGGGTCGTACGCCGAGCTGCGGCTCAGGATCGTGCTCGTGTTGAGCTCGCTGGCCTGCACGAAGCCGTCGGCGTTGGCGTCGGCCCACCCGTAGCGGACGAACACCGCGCCGGTGGCGGCGAGCTCACCCGAGAGCTGGCCGGGGGCCATCTGGCCGTAGTAGACGGCGTAGGACGCGTTGGCCACCGTCCGGCCCTTGCCGGAGATGTCGTAGGTCATGCCGAGGCGCGGCGAGAAGTTCGTCCACGTCACGTTGGCGTCGGCGCCGGGGAACGAGAGCGCCGGCAGGATGTTCGGGATGATCGGGTTGGCCGGCACGTCGCCGGGCCGGGCCGAGTCGTCCTGCATGTCCACGCGGAAGCCGAGGTTCACCGTGAGGCGCTTCACCGTGTAGCTGTCCTGCGCGTAGCCCGCCCACGTGTTGAGGTGCGACACGGAGTTGCCGTCGCGGTACAGGTCCGCCGAGTTCGGCACGCCGTTGGTGTAGCGCGCGATCGCGTTGCCGCCCCAGTGGTTGATGCTGATCGAGTTGGCGCTGCGCCACCGCAGGCCGATCTTGAACGCGTGGTCGCCGCCCATCTTGTTCGCCAGGAAGTAGTTCGTCGTCACGTCGAGGCTGTTGGTCGGACGCGCGAACACCGACTGCTGGTACGACCGGCTGTAGGCGCCGGTTGTCGTCTCGAGGCGCGGCTGCACGTCGGCCAGCGCGTCTTCGTGGAAGTCGAGGACGAAGTTGTTGCCCAGGTGCGCCCACTGCACGTCCACGAGGAGCTTGTCGTTGAAGATGTGCTGGTCGCTGGCCTTCCAGAACGGCGAGGGACCCGAGATCCAGCCGTAGGCGCCGTACTTGCTGTCGATCGCCTTCTGCCGGTAGGTCGTCTCGATCGGGCGCAGGTCCGACGCGTCGCGCGCGTTGCGCACCTTCGCGGCCCACGTGTTCTGGAACCCGAGCTTGTTGCCGTTGAACGGCGTGTAGCTCACCTTCCAGTTGTAGTTGTTGAGCGTCGTGAGGTCGGTCTCGAGACAGTCGCGCAGCCCCTGGGTGTCGGTGGGCGGCGTCGGCCGGCAGGTCGGGGTGTTCTTGTAGAAGCCGACGACGCCGACCTTGATGTCCTGGATGCCGTAGCTGCCCCAGTACCACGCCTTGCCCTTGGCAATCGGGCCGCCCACTTCGAAGCCGTAGTCCTTGATGTTCTGGATCGGCGCGCCGGTGCCGGCGCCCTGCTTCTTCAGCTCGGGGGTGATGTTGTCGGCCTGGAACGAGTCGTCCGTCACGTAGTAACGGCCCGAGCCCTTGAAGCGGTCCGTGCCGCTGCGGGTGACGAGGTTGATGCCCACGCCGCCGGTCTGCTGCGACGCATCGGCGCCGCCCGTCGTGACCTGCATTTCCTCGAGCATGTCGAAGTCGTAGTAGATCGGCGAGGCGCCCGTGGCCGACATGTCCGTGATGTCCACGCCGTCAACGGCCCACTTGTTGTTGCCCGTGCTCGAGCCGCGCGAGATGTAGCCCGACTGCTGGCCCGAGGCGCTGCCGCCCACGTTGGCGCGGTCCATCGCGATGCCAGGCGTCTTCTCGAGCATCACCCACGGGTCGCGCGCGGTCGGCAGGTTCTGCAGCGACTCGAGGTCGAACGAGCTCTTGGTGCCCGTCGCCTTGGTGTCGATGAGCGGGCTCTCGCCCGTGACCGTCACGGTCTCCTGGATGGAGGAGAGTTCCAGCTCGCCGTTGATCGGCGCGCGGAACCCGATCGTGATGCGCACGTCGGTGCGCTGGACGGTGCGGAAGCCCGCCAGTTCGAAGGTCACCGAGTAGGTGCCCACCGGCAGTTCCGCCACGCGGTAGGTCCCGGTTTCCGAGGTGACCGTCGTGCGCGGCTGCAGGAGCGCCGGGCCGGCCACGGTGACCGTCGCGCCCGGCAACACGGCGCCGGACTTGTCGACCACACGACCGAAGATTTCACCTGTCTGCTGCTGCGCCATCCCCGTGGCGCCCATGAACAGCACCAGAGCCGACGCGACGAGCGCGGTTCTTAACGTCATTTCCCACCCTCCAAGGTGCCCGGCCGCGAACGCCGGGCCTGCCAGACTCTCACCAACGAAACATCCCGCGATTTCGGTTGTTCATCCCCAAATATGAGGTCGTCATCCCACAAAGCACTCTCTGTGCCACTCGTCCCAGCAATCTTTGATGAAGGAATTGGCCGTTTGTCCCCGATCGGGCAGCCCAAGAACACGTAGATCCAAACAGTTGAAGAACGATTGTTCAAATATCCGAAATGTCGAGTTTTGTCTCCTGAATTTGGGGGTCTCGCCCCCGGAGCTTCTCGCGCTTGCTCGCGCTCGGAGTGGGGTCGCCCATGGCTTGGCCAGGGCTGCTGAGGCTCGGCGCTTCGGGCCGAGTAGAGGAAAAGAAGCCCCCGGTGGAAAGACCACCGGGGGCCCGGCTCAACTCGATGAACCGTCGTGTTGAACCGTCGTGTTGAACCGTCGTGTTGAACCGTCGTGTTGAACCCTCGTGTTGAACCCTCGTGTTGAACCCTCGTGTTGAACCCGTCGTTTACCAGTCGAACTTCAGCCCGAACTTCGCGATGCGCGGCGGCAGGACCGTCGTCGCCTTCTCGAAGGCCGCGCCCGAGCGCCAGTTGATGTTGATGGCGGTGTTCGAGTTCATCGCGTTGAAGAGGTCGAAGAAGAGGCCGACCCTGGCCTTCTGGGCCAAGCGCACCTGCTTCTCGACGCGGAAGTCGAGCACGTTGACGGCGTCCTGGCGGCGCGTGCCGATCGGCTCCACGAGGATCAGCTGCGAGCCGTAGTTGAGCGTGCCCGAGATGAAGCGGCCGTACGGGGCGCCGCTCTGCATCTTCAGGACCGGGGTGACCTTGATCCCCCAGCCGGCATCCGCCGATCCGCTCAGCTTGATGTTCCAGTTCGTGAAGTCGTTCAGCGTCTTCTCGTTCGGGTTGCCGGGATAGCTGCCGAAGAACGAGAAGTTGCTCACGGCCGTGCCGAAGCGGTTGTTGAAGTAGTTGTTGCCGTATTCCGACGTCCACGTGTAGGAGTACGACGCGTTCACCGAGTAGCGCTTCGAGTAGCGCTTGTTGGCCGAGAATTCCAGGGTCTTGTAGCTGCCCTCGTAGCCGTCGATGTTCTGCGCCACCTGGCTCGAGCCGCGGGTGCGTGTCGTCCAGGTTGAGCGCCGCGATGTTCGCGCCGTCGTCGGCGTTGCCGAGGACGCCGTCCGGGCCGGGGTCGCGCACGGTGGTCGCCACGGAGTAGGCGCTGAACGGCCGCAGCGCGTTGACCTGCTGCCAGCCCTGGTTGTCCTTCTTGTAGACGAAGCCCGCGCGGACACCGAGGTCGGCCATCACGGCGCGCTCGACGAACAGCGAGGTCTCGTCCGTGTAGGAGTTCTTGAGGTTCGGATCGATCGACGCGTTGGCCACGCCGCCGAACTTCGTCTGCAGCACGCCCTCTTCGCCCGGCTGGTACACGCGATCGCCGTTGGCGTCGTTCCACGTGTAGTCGCTGTACTGGTTGCTCGTGTTCGGGTTGATCGCGTCGGCCAGGTTCACGCCGGGGTTGTAGTAGAAGCGGCCCCAGTTGGCCTTGAGCACCGTCTTGCCGTCGCCCTGCAGGTCGTAGATCGCGCCGAGGCGCGGGACGAGGTTGTTGAAGGTGACGACGTTGGAGACCTCGGGCAGGCTGATCGCCGTGGGGTTGAAGCGCGCCGCGCGGGATCGTCTGCGCGGGCAGCCATACGCGGTAGCGGTCGTAGCGCGCGCCGACGTTCAGCGTGAGGCGGTTGATGTTCCACGTGTCGGTGACGAAGAGGCTCGTGGTGGCCAGCGCGTTCTGCGAGGCCGTGCCGGAGATGTAGAGGCGGACCGAGTTCGGCGTGGTCGCGGAGAGCGGGCCGGTGAGGTCGCCGTTGACGAACTGGATCACGCTGTTGGCGTAGCCCGACGGTCCACATCGTGTTGCCGGTCTCGTCCGAGGTACTCGCCGCCGAACTTGAAGTTGTGCGAGCCGCCGGCGAAGTTGTCCTTGAAGAGGCTCATCGCGCCGGTGTACTGGTTGCGGCGCCGGTCGAGTTCCCAGTGGCGCCCGCCGCCGAGGACCTGGTTGGTCGTGACCGACTCGTAGCGGGTGGCCTCGGTGTTGCTATCGAGGCCGAAGTTGTAGCCGAACTGGCCCGCGCGGAATTCGGCGAACATGTTCTGGCCGATCGTGCCGTTCCACTCACCCTTGTAGACCCAGCTCGGCGAGCTCTGGAGCGTCGTCGAATCGGCGGAGATGTGGATCGGCGCGCCGAGCTTGTTGCTGCTGTCGGTGCGGTGCGGCTGCTCCTTGGTGCCGTACTGCAGGTAGCCGACGAACTTGTTCGCCTGGTTCAGCTGATACGTCACCTTGCCCGTGTGGTTGTACAGCTTGGTGTCGAACGGCGTGCCGTCCAGGATGGAGCCTGACGGCGGCGCCGCCACCGAGTTGCCCTGGTTGAGGTACGCGTAGAAGCCCCACATCTTGTCCTTGATGATCGGGCCGCCGAGGCCGAGGTTCACGTTGTGGTAGCTGGCGAGGCGGTTGCCGTCCGTGCGGATCGACGCGCCGGGCGAGGGCAGCGACCTGGTCGGCCGCGAGGTTGCGGCTCTGGAACGTGTCGTTCTCGTAGTCGTAGTACAGGCTCACCGACGGCTTGTTGCCGCCGCTCTTGCTCGACGAACTGCGTCAGCACGCCGGGGTTCGGCATCTCGGCGGAGTTGCCCGCCGCGCCGATGAACACTTCCTCGAACGAACCGTAGTCCAGGTAGAAGCCGGCGGCCGACGTGCCCTCCGTCGTGTTGATGCCCTCGACGAGCGGGCGGTTCTGGCCGGAGTAGCCGTACGCGAAGTAGGTGGTCTGCGTGCCCATCGTGCTGCCGCCCACGTCCACGCGGTTCAGCGTGACCGACGGGGTGGTGGCGAGGAGCGACCACATGTCGCGCGCGTTCGGGATCGACGCGAGGCGGTCCTGGTCGTAGTTGGTCTGGATGCGCGTGGCCGTCGTGTCGATCGTCGGCGACTGGCCGCGACACGGTGACCGTCTCCTGCAGCGTGGCCACGCCGAGCGCCACGTTGATCGCGGAGTTGGCGCCCAGGGTCACGCGCACGCCGTCGCGCGTGAAGGTCTGGAAGCCGGCCAGTTCGAACACCAGCCTGTATTCCCCGGGTGCGACGGCCGGGAACCGGTAGATGCCGGCCTCGTTGGTGACGGCCGTCAGCGCGCCGATCTGCGCGGGACTGGTCGCGGTGACCGTGACGCCGGGAAGGATGCCGCTCTGCGCGTCCTTGACCTCCCCGCTGATGCTGCCGGTGGAACTTGCGCCGCCGCCCTGGGCGAAGACGGGCGCCGCCGAAACCGCGAGCACGGCGAGCAGTGCCCAGATCAAATGACTCCAACGTTTCATTGCGTGAACCTCCAAACAAAGACCCGGCGGCGCGTGTGGGCGCGGCCGCCAGGTGGATCGCGGGACGCGATCCGCGGGAGGCAGAGCAAGGAC
This sequence comes from uncultured Acidobacteriota bacterium, assembly GCA_963839865.1. Taxonomy (GTDB): domain Bacteria; phylum Acidobacteriota; class Vicinamibacteria; order Vicinamibacterales; family UBA2999; genus 12-FULL-67-14b. The sequence goes on along the minus strand of CAWIWS010000021.1, from coordinate 316,464 downwards.
GATGCCCAACAGGCCGATCCGGACATTGCATCTGTGTAAGGTGCCGCGCACTGGGAAGAGGGCGCGCTTCGTCACGGCGGGACGGTGATTGGTCCCCATGACGCGTCCATCGAGTCACACGGAGCGCAGCGGAATCTTCAATCGGCTGGACGCCGATCCAATGCGCCGTGCGGGGCGCGGACGACCGTGCATCAAACCGGCGATTCTGCGTTCATGCACAGGCCTGTGAACCGTGGCACAAACTGAGGGGTTTTCGATGTCACGGTCCCGGTCCCTACCCGAGCAGCACGGGCAGCGCTTTGACGACGGACACGATGATCGCAATCAGCGTGAGCGCGAGGCACCCGACCGCGATGGCGAGGTGATCGATGCGCTCGGGTTTGAGCGGGTCGAGCATGAGCGACGCGGCGTAGCCGCCGGCGAAGCCGCCGAGGTGCGCGTAGTTGTCGACGCCGGGGAAGATGAGGCCGAAGACGCCCATCAGCAGCGCGTACTGCAAGCCCGCCTGGCCGATATGGCTGCTGCCCGTGCGGCGGCCGTAGTAGACGAGCGCCCCGAGCAGGCCGAAGATCGGCGCGGACGCCCCCACCGTGAACTGCGCCCCGCGCAGGAACGGGATCGGCATCCAGCCCAGGTACGCGCCGGCCAGCGTGCTCAGCGTGAAACCGGTCACGCCGGCCACCGTATAGATGATCACCATCCGGCCCGCGCCATACAGGTTGGCCACCTCGGGCGCGAGCTGACGGATCCAGAGCACGTTGAAGAAGATGTGCATGCACGCCGGCGTGCAGCCAGCCGGCCGTGAGCACCGTCCACCACCGGCCGAACGCGAAGACCGGCACCGCGCCGCTGGCGCCCAGCAGGAACAGGATCTGCATGCTCGGCGAGAGCATCGCCTGGATGTTGGAGCCCGAGAGGATCAGGGAAGCCGCGTACAACGTGATCGTGGCGCCCGTGACGAACGGCACGAAGCCGAGGTCGTTGCCCAGGCGCCGGAGCGCCGGGCCGTAGCCCCACAGCCCAGGGTTGCGGCGCCCGCAGTTGTAGCAGACGTCGTCGTTGACGCCCACGAGCACGCCACACGACGTGCAGATGACCGAGCCTTCAGTTTGTCGTTTGAACATGCGCGTGGTTGCGGCGGCTTCCGACTCCCGGCTCCCGACTCCCAGTTCCCGGTTCCCGGTTCCCGTCAGCGTAAGTATTTCCTGTACCACGCAATCGAGCGATCGAGGGCATCAACCACGTGCTTGGTCTCGCGCAAGCCGTGGCCTTCGCGGGGATAGCGGACCATCATCGTGTCCACCCCGACGTCCTGCAGCGCGATGAAGAACTGCTCCGCCTCGGCGATCGGCACGTCGTTGTCGTTCTCGCCATGGAGGAACAGCGTGGGGGTCTTCACGTTCTTCGCGTAGCGGATCGCCGACCGATCCCACAGCCGGTCGATGATGTCGCCCTCGTGCGGGAAGGCGCCGTACTCCACGGCCAGGTAGTCATGATAGTAGGACAGGTAGTTCTGGGTAATGAGGTTGGAGATGCCCCAGTTGGGGATCGCGGCCCTGAAGCGCGGGGTCTGCGTGACGATCCAGTTGGTGAGTTGCCCGCCGTAGCTCCCGCCCTCAAGGCCCATGCGCGTGCCATCGAGCCACGGATACCTCGCCAGCGCCGCATCGACGCCCGCGAGCACGTCCTTCGCCTCGCCGCCATTCTGGTCCTTGAAGATCAGGTCGGTGAGCTTCTGTCCGTAGCCCGTTGACCCCCGATAGTTCACCATCAACGACGCCCACCCGAGCCCCGCATAGACCTGCGCCTTCGCATTGAAGGCCGGCCCCTGCTGCCCATGGGGGCCGCCGTGCATGATGACGATCAGCGGGACGGGCGGTCCCGGTGGAGTGGATGGGGCGCGCGAGTTCACGGGGCGCGTGAGGAACGCCTCGATCTCCACGCCGTCAAAGCTCTTGAATGTGAAGGATTCGACGTCCGCGATGGACTTCGAGGCGAGGACGTCCTTGTTCAGCGTCGTCAACGGCTGGGCGTCGGCGTTGCCGGTCTTGAGAAACAGGTCCGCCGGCGCATCCGGCCGCGCGAAGGTGTAGGCGACGAGATCCTTCGCCACCGACCACGCGCCCAGATTGCCGGGCGGTCCGGCGACGCCCGAAAAAAGGGCCGACTATTCACCCGCCTTTTCGCCTGCCTTCATGCCGCGCCAGTCTCGTCGACCCGCGCTCCTGCACCGAGCAGTAGATCGACTGGCCGTCGGGCGCCCATTGCGGCGGGCCCTGCCGGTTGTCGATGTTTGCGCCGACCTCCACCCGGTTAGATCCGTCCGCGTTCATCACCCACACGTGCGTGTCCTCCATCGTCGTCTCGGAGGAGGTGAGGTCGCGGTGTGTGCCGAGGAAGGCGATGCGCGTGCCGTCTGGCGACCAGGCGGGGAGGTACTCGGCGCTCTTGGTGCTGGTGAGGCGCCGGGTCACGGCGTCCTTCACGCGCACGGCGAACACGTCGTAGTTGAACGCCTTGTCCGCGTGGTCCTCCCGGTTGGAAACGAAGAGGATCTCGTCGCCCTTCGGTGACCAGTCGATCGAGTGCTCGTAGAACGCGCCCGTGGTGAGCTGCCGGACCTGCCGGGTCGCCACGTCGACGACGAAGAGGTGCAGGCGCTTGTTGTCGTTGAAGCGCGTGAGGCCCTCGGTGGCGGTGGGCTTGTAGAGATACCGAGTGATGACCATCGGGTCGCCGTTGGCGTCGTCGGTCTCCGGGCCGGGCGTCGCCGACACGTAGGCGAGGAAGCGGCCGTCGGGCGACCACGCCACGCTGTCTCCGGAGGTGGGCAGCGGGTGATTGGTGCCGTCCACGGCGCGACCAGCCGCTCGCCCTCGCCGTTCTTGTCCGCGACGATGAGGCCCGCGCCTTCCTCGATGCGGCCGGCGTAGGCCACCCAGCGCCCGTCGTGGGACCAGCGCGGCCCCGAGCCGCCTTCAGCTTGGTGACGCGACCCGTCGCCAGGTCGCGAATCCAGGTGTCGCTGTAGGGACGCCCGGGCCGCTCGTTGTGGGTGATCGAATAGGCGACGCGCGTGCCGTCCGGTGAGAGCTGCACGTCGCCGACGGACTGCAGCTTGTAGAGATCCGCGGACGTCAGCCCGGCTTCGTCTGGGCGGAAGCAACGACGAGGGTCGCCAACGCGAACGCACAGGGGAGCAGGACCTTTCGCATCCCGCGAGTATGAATTCAGCCACGAAGCACACGAAGAACACGAGGAATTGTCGGAAAAGGCTTCGTGCTCTTCGTGACCTTCGTGGCTGATTCATCAAGCCTCTTTCAGTCCTCTCGTTCCCACGGCGAAGCACGCCACGCCGATCGTCACGAGGATCAGGCACGCGGGCATCATCTCCGCCAGGGAGAACTGGCGCCACACCGCGCCCTCGATGGCGAGCAGCGTCCAGCGGATGGGGCTGATGAGGCCAATCGACTGCATCCATCCCGGCATCGCGAACTGCGGAATCATCGCGCCGCCGAACATCGACAGCGGCATGAGGATGGCCCACGCCGCGCCGGACGCGGACTGCTCGGTCTTGCCGAGGCTCGCGATGAGCATCATGAAGCCGACGAAACACACCGCGGCCGACAGGCCGGCCAGGATCAGCAGCGGGATCGAATTGGCGCGCACGCCCAGCAGGGAGGCCACGCCGAAGAGGATCACCTCCACCAGCATGATCGACGCGAAGCAGGCCAGCGCCTTGCCGCCGAGGATGTGCGCGCGCGTCAGCGGCGCCATGCGGAGCCGCACCAGCGTGCCGTGCGTGCGCTCGGTGACCAGGCTGATGCCGAACGTCATCACGCAGCCGATGAGGCCCCAGATCACGCCCTGCGGAAAGGTGACGTCGAACGCGTTCTCGGGGCCGCGCCGCTCCCGCGCGACGTCTTTCGAGACCACCTTCAGCGGCTGCCACTCGGCGGCGCCCCCTGGCGCGCGGCGTCTGCGACGCCGGCGTGTTCACGAACGACTTGAGCTCGCCGAGGAAGTGCTCCACGGGCGCGTTCGCCGGCCGTGGGCGCCCGCTTCATGTCTTCGAGGGCCTTGTCCACCATGCGGTCGACGCTGTGGGGTCGGAGAACATCTTCTGCATGTCCTCGGCCGCGTGCTTCATCAGGAGGCCCTCGATCATCCCGGCCTCGGCCTTGCGCGCCGGGTCGATGCCGAGTTCCACCTGTTTCGGCTTGCCGTAGAACATCCGCTCCGACGCGGCGCCGAATCCCGGCGTGAGGACGATGTACGCCGAGCGCTGGCCGCGGCGCACGGCATTCTCCGCCTCGGCGCGCGCCATGGGCGTGATCTCGAACGACGCCTCGATCCGCCGGTGAACGCGCGCGAGGCCTCGGTGTTGTCTTCGTCGACCACGGCGCACGCGGCTTGGCTCTCCGCGCCGCTCGAGTTGCCGCCGAAGGCGAACCCGAACAGCACGGTCACGATGATCGGCCACGCAAAGGTGAAGAACAGGCCGGCGCGGTTGCGCGGCATCAGGCGGAGGTCCTTGAGGGCGAGCGCGATGATCTTCGACATGGGTCAGTCCCTGAGGCTGCGGCCGGTGAGGCGGAGGAACACCTGCTCGAGTGTCGGGCGCTCCATCTGGAACGCGTCGACGGGCGTGTCGGCGGCGATGCGGTTCAGCTCGGCAAGCGGATCGGGCACCTGCACGCCGGCGCTCGGTGCCGCCGGCCTGCACCACCAGGGTGGGCGGGCCGCCGTGCGCCGCCAGCAGCTCGGCGAGCGTCCCGAGGGCGAGGAGCCGGCCGGCATCGACGATGGCGATGCGGTCGCAGAGGCGCTCGGCCTCCTCCATGTAATGGGTCGTGTAGATGACGGTGCGCCCCTCGCGGTGCAGCGCCTCGATGCTTTCGAAGATCCTGTTGCGCGACTGCGGGTCCACGCCCACCGTGGGCTCGTCCAGCAGCAGCAGGTCGGGGTTGTGCACCACGGCCGCGGCGAGATTCAGGCGGCGCTTCATGCCGCCCGAATAGGTGCCGACGCGATCGTGCCGGCGATCGGTGAGGCCGACGAAGTCGAGGCACCACGCCACGCGCGCCGTGAGCGTCGCCCCTGACAGGCCGTAGACCTCGCCGAAGAAGCGGAGGTTCTCCTCCGCCGTCAGGAGGTCGTAGAGCGGCCAGGGACTGCGGGGCCACGCCGAGCCGCGCGCGGACGGCGGGGTCGGCGGGATTGCCGAGGCCGTCGATCGCTGACCTCGCCGGAATCGGGCGCGAGCAGGCCCACCGCCAGGCTGACGGTGGTGCTCTTGCCCGCACCGTTGGGACCGAGCAGGCCGAGGACTTCGCCCTTGCGGACGGCGAGTGTCAGGCCGTCGACGGCGACGGTCTGCCCAAAGCCTTCCGGACGTTGGTGAGGGTCAGCATGGGATACCTGACTATGGACGCACGTCGAGGTCGCCGGGTTTCCGACGGCCGGTCCGACCGGACGCGTCCCCCCATCCATGTAGAATGTGTCCATCACTACAGAGATTCTGATCATCCTCGTGTTGATCCTCGCCAACGGGGTCTTCGCCATGTCGGAGATTGCCGTGGTGGCCGCCAAGAAGGTGCGGCTGCAGCAGCGCGCGGAAGACGGCGACGAGCGGGCCAGGGCCGCGCTCGCCCTGGCGCACGACCCGAACCAGTTCCTGTCGACGGTGCAGGTGGGCATCACGCTCGTGGGCGTGCTGGCCGGCGCGTATGGCGGCGCCACCATCGCGCACACCGTGGCGGTGCCGATTGGCACGGTTCCCAGCCTCGCGCCCTACGCCGAGGGGATCGCGCTCGCCTTCGTCGTGGCCATCATCACCTACCTGTCGCTCATCGTCGGCGAGCTGGTGCCCAAGCGCATCGCGCTCAACCACCCCGAGACGATCGCGGCGTGGGTGGCCAGGCCCATGTTGTGGCTGTCGCGCATCGGCGGACCCGCCGTCGCGATCCTGACCATCTCCACCAACCTCGTGCTGCGGGTCTTCGGCATCAAGGGCCAGGCCGAGCCGCACCTCACGGAAGACGAAATCAAGGCGCTCATCAGCCAGGGGGCGGAGACGGGCGTGCTGGAGGCGGCGGAGGAGACGATCGTCCAGCGCGTGTTCGAGCTGGGCGACACGCGCGTGGCGGGGATCATGACGCCGCGGCCCGACATCGACTGGATCGACGTGGACGCCACGGCCGACGAGCTGCGCGACTTCCTCGCCTCGCATTCGCACACGCAGTTCGTTGTGTGCCAGGGCGGCCTCGACAACGTGCTCGGCATCGTCCGGTCCGCGGACCTGCTGCCGCACGCGTTCAAGAACTCGCGAATCGAACTGAAGACCCTGACGCGCGAGGCCCTCTTCGTGCCCGACTCGATGCCGGTGGTGCAGCTGCTCGAGTCGTTCCGCAGCTCCCACAAGCACGTCGCGCTGGTGATGGACGAATACGGCGCCGTGGAAGGGCTCGTGACGGTCACGGACCTGCTCACTGCGATCGTCGGCGACCTGCCCGGGTCCGCGAGCGAGGCGGTGGGCGCGTTCGTGGCGCGCGCCGATGGCAGCTGGCTCGTCGACGGGTCCGCGCCCATCGAGGACGTGGTGGAGCGCTTCGCCCTCGAGGCGCTGCCCGAGGACGAGGCCGGGACGTATCACACGATGGGCGGCTTCGCGATGGCCCGCCTCGGCCGCGTCCCGAAGACCGCGGACCGCTTCGAGTGGGGCGGCACCCGCTTCGAAGTGGTGGACATGGACGGGCGGCGGATCGACAAGGTGCTGGTTCAGAAGCTCACGGGAGTCGGGAGTCGGGAGTCGGGAGTCGACGCGGGAGCCGGGCCGGGCGCCGCGGGCACGCACTCGTAGGACGGGAGGCTTCATGCGCGCGCTGTTCGTCATTCTTGCGGCTGGCATCCTCGCGTCGCAGGCACAACCGGCCGTCCGGACGATGCGGCTGGACTATTTCCACACCGGCAACACGAATCAAGAGCTCTTCTCGCTGGACGAGACGGTGGTGGAGCCAGCCGGTTGGTCCGGACCTGCGGGCCGCGCGGCCGACCCGCTGGGCTACGGCGCGTACGGGTTCGACGTGCGCGACGCCTCCTCGAAGCGGTTGCTCTACTCGCACGGGTTCAGCTCGATCTACGGCGAGTGGGTCACCACCGAGGAAGCGAAGACGGCCACGCGGACATTTCACGAGTCCTTGCGATTCCCGATGCCGGTCGCGCCCGTCGTGGTGAGCGTTCGCAAACGGGGAGCCCGCGACCAGTGGCGGGACCTGTGGACCGTGACGGTCGATCCCGCGGACATGTTCGTCAACACGGCCGCGCCAGAGCCCGGGCCCGGCGCGCTCATCGAGTTCGAGAAACACGGCGATTCCGACGGGCAAGGTAGACATCCTGTTGCTCGGGGACGGCTACACGGCGGCCGAGCGGCCGAAGTTCGAGGCCGATTCGCGCAGGTTGATCGACGTTCTCTTCGGCACGTCCCCGTTCAAGGAGCGCCGCAACGACTTCAACGTGTGGGGCCTGGTGCCGGCGGCAAAAGAGTCGGGCATCTCGCGTCCATCGACCGGGATACATCGCAGCAACCCGGTGGGCAGCACCTACGACGCGTTCGGCTCGGAGCGCTACGTGCTGTCGTTCGACAACAAGGCCTTCCGTCGGCTGGCCTCCTACGCGCCGTACGACGTCGTGGAAATCGTCGTCAATGGACGCACGTACGGGGGCGGGGGCATCTACGGCCTCTACAGCACCGTGGCCGCGGACAACGCGTTTGCGCCGTACGTGTTCGTCCATGAATTCGCCCATCACTTCGCGGCGTTGGCGGACGAGTACTACACGTCGCCCGTGGCGTACCTGCCGTCCGCGACGCGCGAGGAACCCTGGGAGCCCAACATCACGGCGCTGCTCGATCCCAACGCGCTCAAGTGGAAGGACCTGGTGAAGCCGGGCACGCCGCTCCCGACGCGGTGGGAGAAAGAGACCTACGAGCAGCAATCGCGCGAGTCGCAGGCGCGACGCGCGGAGCTGCGGAAGCAGGGCAGGCCCGAGTCGGAGATGGAGGCGCTCTTCGCCGAGGAGCACGCGCGAGACGAAGCGATGTTCGCGAAGTACCGCGGCGTGGTCGGCGCGTACGAAGGCGCGAACTACGAGGCCAAGGGCTACTACCGCCCCGAGGCCAACTGCATCATGTTCACGCGCGACGAACTTCTTCTGCGCGGTCTGCAGGCGGGCGCTCGACCGCGTGATTGACACCTACTCCCGGCCATGAGCATGCTCGATTCGCACGACCCTGGCGCGGGCCCTGCGCCTTCCTGACCACGTTTGCGGCGGGCGCGCAAGGTCCGGCGCCGGCGAAGGGCGTCACGGCCGACCAGATCCTCGTCGGCCTCGAGGGCCCGACCGATTCGTTCTCGTCGGACGAAGAGAACCTCGGCATGCGCCTGCTGATGGCGGAGGTCAACGCCCGCGGGGGCATCCATGGCCGGCGGCTCGTCGAGCGCAGCTACCCGCGCAAGGGCGGCGCGGCCATCGACGAAGGCGTGGCCAACGCGCGCCGGCTGATCGAGGAGGACGGCGTGTTCCTCCTGTTCAACATGGGCGGGCCGGCCGCCGTGCGCATCGGCCCGCTGGCGATGAGTCACCAGGTGCCGTACCTGTTTCCGCACACGGCGCTGCTCACCGCGGACGCCGACCGCTACGTGTTCACGTCGTTCCCCCTCTACGCGGGTGAGACGGCGGTGATGTTCAAGCACCTTGCCGGCACCCTGGGCCTCAAGCGGCTGGCGATCGTGCACGACGAGAACGAATACGGCAGCTACTTTCGCGATCGGCTGGCGCAGCTCGCCCCGTCGCTCGGCTACCAGATGGTGGGCGCCGAGGGCTCACCGACCGCAAGCCCGGCGACCTCACCGCGGCGCTCGGCCGGCTTGCGCGCGGCACGCCCGGAGGCCGTGATCCTGGCCCTGTATCCCGAGCAGGCACAGGCCGTGATGCGCGCCAAGGCGGCCCTCGGCTGGCGCGACGTGAGGATGGTCGCCACCGGACCCGCTCACCGACGAGCAGTACCTGAACGTGGAGGGCGGCGCGGCCGAAGGCACCGTCGGCTTCTGCCTGTATCCCGACCCCAACCAGGATCAATCCGCCGGCGTGCGCGAATACCGGCGCCTGATGGCCGCGCACTTTCCGGGGCATCCGCCCAATCGCTATTCGCTCTACGGCTACGTGTTCGGCCGCCTCGCGGCCGAGGGACTCGAACGCGCGGGGCAGGCCCTCACCACGGACGGCTTCGTCGGCGCCTGGAATCCATCCGGAACTGGGACAGCGGCGGCATCATCCCGCCGGTCAGCTTTTCGAAGGAGAATCACCATGCGCAGCGCGCCGGGTTCATTTGCGAGTTGAAGGACGGCCGCTTCGATCCGAAGACCGGGTGGCTCGAGCCGTAGGACAGCGGGACCGGCAGTTCACGTCAAGGGAGGCAGGCATGATGCGGCGGCAAATGGCGGCGGCAATTGGCGGCGTGTTCCTCGGAGCCGCGTTCCTCGCGGCGCAAGACTACCCGCACGCGTTCCCGCGGACGGGCACCACGAAACTCTTCGACACCGAACGCGTCACCGTGTGGGAAGTGAACTGGATCCACGGCGTGAAGCAGCCGATTCACCGCCACCTTTACGACATGGCCGGTGTCTACCTGCGCTTCGGCGAAATCACGGTGACCACGCCCGAGGGCGTCGCCACCACCGGGCAGTCCTTCCCCGTGCCGCGGCCCTACTTCCAGCTCAAGGGCATCACGCACCGCGAGGAGGCCATGGGCAAGCCCGGCGATCCCGAACGGCTGGCGATCATGATCGACCTGAAAGACGTGAAGGTGCCGCCGTTCACGATCGCCGGCGGGCCCGCCCCGCGGTTCCCGGGCAAGGACGCGACGAACGTGCTCGAGAACGATCGCGTGCGCATGTGGGACTACACGTGGAAGGTGGGATCGCAGACGGGCCTTCACACCCACGACACCGACACGATCGAGGTGTTCGTGACGGGCGGCACGATCCGGACCCGTACGGCGGATGGCGCCACCGAGACCCACGAGGTGCAGTTCAAGACGGCGCGGCTGGTGCCGCGGGGCCGCGTCGACACGGAAGAAGCCATCGCCGGGTCGCCCCGCGCGATCGTCGTCGAGTTGAAGTAGGCCCGCGCGGCTACGAGTGGATGCCGGGCGCTTCGTGCCCGGTCCGCTCGACGTACTCGATGTACGACCCGGATAGGCGTGCGGCGTGGCGTCGGTGCCGCTACTCGCCGCCGAGTTCCAGCACGCGATTGCTGAGGCCGCGCAGGAACGCGCGATCGTGCGAGACGAAGATCATCGTGCCCTCGAAGTTCTTCAGCGAGTCGACGAGCATCTCCTTCGTCGCCAGGTCGAGGTGGTTGGTCGGCTCGTCGAGCACCAGGAAGTTCGGCGGGTTGAAGAGCATGCGCGCCATCACGAGGCGCGACTTCTCGCCGCCCGAGAGCGCGCGGATCTTCTTGTCCACGTCGTCGCCGGAGAACTGGAACGCGCCGGCGAGCGAGCGCAGCGCGCCGAGCGCCCTCGCGCGGGAAGTCCTCCTGCAGCTGCTCGATCACGGTGAGGTCCGGGTCGAGCAGGTCCAGCGACTGCTGCGCGAAGTAGCCCATCTTCAGGCTCGCGCCCAGGCGCACCTCGCCGCTGTCGGGCTGCATCACGCCGGCGAGCATCCGGAGCAGCGTGGTCTTGCCGGCGCCGTTCCGGCCCATCACGGCCCAGCGCTCGCCGCGGCGGATGGTCAGGTTGAGGCCGTCGTAGATCACCCGCTTGCCGTAGGCCTTGTGCAGGTCCTCGATCACCGCGACCTGGTCGCCGGACCGCGGCGGCATCGCGGAACTCGAACTTCACGACCACGCGCTGCTTGGGGAGCTCGAGCTTCTCGATCTTGTCGAGCGCCTTGATGCGGCTCTGCACCTGCGCGGCCTTGGCCGCGTGCGTCTTGAAGCGCTCGATGAAGCGCTGCTCCTTGGCCAGCATCGCCTGCTGCCGCGCGTAGGCGGCTTCCTTGTTGGCCTCGCGCATCGCGCGCTCGCGCTCGTAGAAGTCGTAGTCCCCCGAGTACATCGTGATCTCGCCGCTGTCGATCTCCGCGATCTTCGAGACGATGCGGTTCATGAACTCGCGGTCGTGCGAGGTCATGAGCAGCGCGCCGTCGTAGCGCCTTGAGGAACGACTCGAGCCAGATGATCGACTCGAGGTCGAGGTGGTTGGTCGGCTCGTCCATCAGCAGCACGTCGGGACGGCCGAGCAGCACGCGCGCCATGGCGACGCGCATCTTCCAGCCGCCGGAGAGCGCGCCCACGTCGCCGTCGATGCGCTCGTCGTCGAAGCCGAGGCCGTGGAGCACCTCGCGCGCCTGGCTCTCGAGCGCGTAGCCGCCGAGGTGGTCGTACTCCTCCTGCACCTCGCCGAAGCGCGCGAGGATCTTGTCCATGTCGCCGGCGCGCGCCGGGTCCGCCATCGCGTGCTCGCAGCTCCTCCAGCTCGTGGTGGAGGTCGCCGGCGCGGCCGCTGCCGGCGATGGCCTCGTCGAGCACCGAGCGTCCCGACATCTCCTCGACGTCCTGGCGGAAGTAGCCGATGGTGAGCTTCTTCGGGACCGTGACCTCGCCCTCGTCCGGCGCCTCTTCGCCCGTGATCATGCGGAAGATGGTGGTCTTGCCGGCGCCGTTGGGGCCGACCAGGCCGACCTTCTCGCCGGGGTTCAGCTGGAACGAGGCATCGACGAAGAGGAGCTGCTTGCCGTACTGCTTGTTGACGTTCGCGAAAGCGATCATGGGAACCCACTAGGGTAGCACTGGCCCGGGTGCCCGCGATATGGGAGGATGTGACGCTCACGCGTTCGGATACCCAGCGAGGCGGCCACCTCGGCCGCGGGAGGTGCATGATGACCGTGCGAGACCTGCTCAACACCAAAGGCCGCGACGTCTTCTCCGTTCGTCCCGGCGAATCCGTGTTCGACGCGCTCACCGTGATGGCCGCCCGCAACATCGGGGCGGTCCTCGTCATCGACGGCAACGACACGGTCGGCATCTTCACCGAACGCGACTACGCGCGCCACGTCGCGCTGAAGGGCCGCGCGTCCAGGGACACGCCGGTGGAGGAGGTGATGACCTCGCGCCTGGTCTACGTGGTGCCCGATCAGGACGTCGAGGACTGCATGGCCATCATGACGGCGAAGCGGTGCCGCCACCTGCCCATGCTCGAGCGGGGACATGTCGTGGGGCTGCTCTCCATCGGCGACATCGTCAAGGCGCTGCTGTCGGAGAAGCAGTTCGTGATCACCCAGCTCGCAGACGTACATCATGGGCGAACGCGTGCGTATCGTACGCGTCGCGCTCGCGAGACGCGGCGTCAGGCCGGGGTGATGGGGAGATGGCGCGGTTCCCACCGCGGGCACCCGTGGCAGACATCCGTGTCCTCAAGGGGCCTGGGCTCCTTGTCGCGCAGGCATGTCCACGGTTTGTCTTCCGCCTCGAGCCATGTGGGATACGGCGTCCGGACCGTCAGCCTGGCCCACCGGCATGTTTCGACGCTGGATTGATCGCCCATGAGGACACCTGCCTTGAGGCGTGCGCATGCAATTCACGCACCAGACGGCGGGCGAAGAAAAATGGCGGGTTCCTGCCAAGCGGCAGGTAGCCCGCCACGAGCGATGCCGGTTTCCTCGCGACCCGGCGCCGGAACCCGGGTTCCCGGCTCCCGGCTCCCGACTCCCGACTCCCGACTCCCGACTCCCGACTCCCGACTAGTACCTGTCCGCGTCGCCTTCCGGCGTGAGCGGCCAGATCTTCGAGGGGATGCCGTTGATGGTCGTCCCGCCCGCCGCGAACATCCCGGCCATCGGCATGAAGGGGGCGGGGAAGTTGAGCGTGGGCTCGGACAGCTTGTTGAGCGACGCCAGGTGCTCGGCCGTCAGCGTGATGTCGAGGCCCGCGAGGTTCTGCTCGAGCTGCTCCATCCGCCGCGCGCCGATGATCGTGGACGTCACGCCGGGCCGCGCCTGCAGCCACGCCAGCGCGACGGCCGCCGGCGTCGTGTTGAGCTCGCCGGCCACGCGGATCAACTCGTCGATGATCGCGTACGACTTGCTCGGTGAGGAACTGCGTGACCCGCTCGCCGCGGTCGGCCTTCTGCGTGCCGGCGTTCTGGCGCGTGTACTTGCCGGAGAGCACGCCGCCGCGCAGCGGCGACCACGGCGTGACGCCCATGCCCATCTCGAGGGCCATCGGGAATCAGCTCGCCCTCGACCGTGCGCTCGATGAGCGAGTACTCGACCTGGATGGCCGCCGACCGGCGCCCAGCCGCGGAACTGCGCGATCGTCTGCGCCTGCGACACCTTCCACGCGGGCGTGTCGGAGAACCCGAGGTAGCGCACCTTGCCCGCGCGCACCAGGTCGTCGAGCGCGCGCATCGTCTCGTCGATCGGCGTGAGGCGGTCCCAGAAGTGCAGCCAGTAGAGATCGATGTAGTCGGTCTTGAGCCGGCGCAGCGACTGCTCGCACGCCGCCACGATCGACTTGCGGCCGGCGCCGCCGCCGTTCGGGTCGCCGCGGTACAGGTTCGTCATGAACTTGGTGGCGATGACGACGCGGTCGCGCCGCCCGGGCGTGCGCGCGAAGTAGTCGCCGATGATCACCTCGGAGTGGCCCTTGGTGTAGCCGTTGGCGGTGTCGATGAAGTTGCCGCCCAGGTCGAGGTAGCGCGACAGGATGGCTTCCGACTCCGCGACCGACGAGCCCCAGCCCCAGTCTTCGCCGAAGGTCATGGTGCCGAGGCAGAACGGGCTGACGCGAAGGCCCGAGCGGCCGAGCGTGACGTAGTGTGTGAGAGCCATGGATGTCCTTATTCTATGCGCGCGTCAGCGCGGCGAATACCAGCCGCCGACCTCGCGCGTGAGCGCGTCGGCGTCCGCGGGCCCCCAGGAGCCCACGGGGTAGATCAGCGGCTCGCGATCGAGCGCGAGCAGGGGGTCGACGATCGCCCACGCGGCCTCGACGGCGTCCTGCCGCGCGAAGAGCGTCGCGTCGCCGTGCATCGCGTCGCCGATGAGCCGCTCGTAGGCGTCCATCTCGTCGCTCGAATGCTGCCGCACCACGGAGAGCTCCGTGGGCTGGCCGGCCATGCCTTCGCCCGCGCGCTTGGTGCTCGCGCCGAGGCCGATGCTCACGTCGGGCCCGAGGCGGAAGCGGACGTAGTTGCCCATCGCGGGCGCGGCCTCGTGGAAGACGACCTGCGGCGGGGCCTTGAGCTCCACCATCACCTCGGTGGCGGTGGTCGCGAGGCCCTTGCCCGCCCGCACGTAGAACGGCACGCCCGCCCAGCGCCACGAGTCCACGCCGCAGCTCCAGCGCCGCGTAGGTCGGCACCTTCGACGCGGGCGCCACGCCGGCCTCCGCGCGGTAGCCCTCGAATTGCCCGAGCACGAGCTTGTCCGGTGAGAGCGGCGTGATGCTGCGGAGCACCTTGGCCTGCTCGTCGCGAATCGCCTCCGCGTAGGACCCGGAGGGCGGCTCCATCGCCAGGAAGCCGATCACCTGCAGCAGGTGGTTCTGGATCACGTCGCGGATGACGCCGGCCTCTTCGTAGAAGCGGCCGCGTCCCGAGACGCCGAACGTCTCGGCCATCGTGATCTGCACGTTCTCCACGTAGTGGCGGTTCCAGATCGGCTCGAGGAACGCGTTGGCGAAGCGGAAGTACAGGAGGTTCTGCACCGCCTCCTTTCCGAGATAGTGATCGATGCGGAAGATGGCCGACTCGTCGAAGCGCTGGTGCAGCGTCGCATTGAGCGCGCGCGCCGAGGCGAGGTCTCGCCCGAACGGCTTCTCCAGCACGACACGTGCGCCGCTGGTGCAGCCGCCCGCGCCCAGGCCCTCGACGACGTTCGGGAAGAGCGAGGGCGGAATGGCGAGGTAGTGCAGGGGCCGCACCGTTGCGCCGAGCGCCTCGCGCAGGCGCGTGTACAGGCCCGCGTCTCGGTAGTCGCCCTGCACGTAGCGCAGCGAGCTGGCGAGGTGGCGGAACGCATTCTCGTCGACACCGCCGCCGTATTCGGTGATGCTCGCGCGGGCGCGCTGCACGAGGTCGTCCACCGTGTTGGCGGACGAGGCGACCCCGACGACGGGCATGTCGAGGGTGCCGCGCTTCGCCATCGCGTGCAGCGCGGGAAAGACCTTCTTGTACGCGAGGTCGCCGGTGATGCCGAAGAACACCAGCGCGTCGGAGCGCTCGGGCGTCATGGCGCGGGCTTCTCGGCGTGGCCGCCGAACTGGAACCGCAGCGCCGACAGCAGGCGGTTCTGGAAGTCGGCCTCGCCGCGCGACGCGAACCGCTCGAAGAGCGCGGCGGCCAGCACGTGCACCGGCACGCCGAGATCGTTGGCGGCGGCGAGCGTCCAGCGGCCCTCGCCGGAGTCCGACACTCGGCCGCCGAACGAGCCGAGCTGCGGGTCGCCGGCGAGCGCCTGCGCGGACAGGTCGAGCAGCCACGACGGAATCACGCTGCCGCGGCGCCAGACCTCGGCGATGTCGGCGACGTTGAACTGGTACTGGTAGTGCTCGGGGTTCCGCAACGGCGCGGTCTCGGCGTCCTTTGCCTGCCCGCTCGAGCCGGCGCCCGCGTGCTGCAGGAGGTTGAAGCCCTCTGCGTAGGCCGCCATCATCCCGTATTCGATCGCGTTGTGGACCATCTTCACGAAGTGGCCCGCCCCGTGCGGGCCGCAGTGGAGCCACCCGCGCTCCGCCGTGCCCACGCCCGGCGTGCGTCCCGGCGTGGGCGACGCGGCGGCCGACCCGGGCGCCAGCGCTTCGAAGACGGGGGCGAGCTGCTGGACGCGCGTCGCCTCTCCGCCCACCATCAGGCAGTACCCGCGCTCGAGGCCGAACACGCCGCCGCTCACGCCGCAATCGACGTAGTGGATCGCCGAGGCCTGCAGGCGCGCGGCGCGCGCGATGTCATCCTGGAAGAGGGAGTTGCCCCCGTCGACGATCGTGTCGCCGGCGCCGAGGTGCGGCAGGAGATCGGCGATCGCGTGATCCACCACGGCCGCGGGCACCATGATCCACACGTTCCGCGGCGGGGCGAGGGCGGCGGCGAACTCCGCGAGCGACGCCGCGCCGGTGGCGCCTTCGGCCGCCATCGCCCGGACCGCGTCGGCCGACCGGTCGAACACCACGCACCGGATGCCCGCGCGCATGAGCCGGCGGACCATGTTGGCTCCCATGCGGCCGAGCCCGATCATTCCCAGTTCCATTGCGTGCCCCCGAAAGCGAACGTACCACAAACAGCCGGTGTAAGATTTTCGGCATGACCAAGCTGATCGTGGCGGCGTTCCTCGTGTGTGGCTTTGCGATGGCCTCGGCCCAGCAGGCGGCGGCTCCCGTCTTCACCGCGGCGCAGGCGGACGCCGGCCGCGACACCTACAAGACGGTGTGCGCGGCGTGCCACGCCGCGGATCTCTCCGGCGCCGAGGGCCCCCAACTGGCGGGGAGCGAGTTCATGAAGAACTGGGGCAAGCAGACGACGAAGGATCTGCTCGATTACGCGCAGGGGATGCCGCCGGACGGCGCGCGCCTGAAGCCGGAGGAGTACCTGAACGTGGTGTCGTTCCTCCTCCAGCAGAACGGCGCGTCGGCCGGCGCGGAGGCGCTGACGGCCGCGACGAAGGCGCCGATCGGCGCCATTGCGACCGGCAAGCGCCCGGGCGCGTAGGCACGCCCGGGCCGTCGCTCCGCTATTTCTTCAGCTGCTCGAGCTGACGCTTGGCCTGCGCGTTCTGCGGGTCGATTTCCAGGCACTTCTCGAGGCTCTTGATGGCGTTCGCCGTGTCCTTCTTCCCGGCGTACACCGCGCCCAGCAACTGGTAGGTGCGCGCCGACTGCGGGTAGAACTCCAGGTTCAACTGCAGCCATGCGATCGCGTCATCCGGCTTGTTCGCCGCGTTCGCGCGCTGCGCGAGCGTTGTCAGCGACACCTCGCTGAAGTCGTAGCTCTGGCCGCCGTAATACTGCTTCCGCAGGTCGCGGAATTGCGTCGTGGCCGCGGGGAGGCCGCTGGCCGTCGCCGTGTCGGTGAGGATGTCGGTCAACTGTTTCGGGATCGCGACCCCGCGGTGGCACGTGGCGCACTGCACGCGCGTGGCGTCCGTCGCCGATTTCGACACCGCCACGGGCAGCTTCGCGTTGATGTCCATGGTGAGGCGCATCATCTCGCGCGCCACCTTCTTGGTCCGCTTGTCGTCCGAGGCCATGTCCTGCCGGCCGCCTTCCTCCACGTGGCAGTACTCGCACCGCACGCCGAGGCCCTGGGCAAATCCCTGCATGGTCTGGATCACCTGCTGACGCGGCGCGTCCTTCGGGAGGATCTGCAGGTTCGTCATCGGGGGAGGGGCCTGGCCCGCGCCCGGCGGCGCCTGGGCCGACGCGAGGGTGGCCGAGAACGCGAGGAGACCGAGTGCCACGAGTCCACGTGATGCGTACATGATGCTGTGCCTCTCTGAAAGCAATGGTGTTACCTGGCCCGGGCCAATTCGATGACGAGGTCGTACTTGAACTGCACGAAGCGATGCAGCTCGCTGATCGAGGATCCGCTCCTGGTCGCTGTGCGCGCCGAAGCCCTTGCCGGCGTCCTCGCTGTCGATCGCCGGGCCGATGCCGTAGCACTGCGGGCCCTTGGCGCGGATGTTCGACATGTCGGTCGCGCCCGTGCCCATCGTCGGGCAGCGCCACGGTGCCGTAGTGCTTCTTCATCTGCGCCTCGAGCACCGTGTAGCGCCTCGGTATCGAGCCGCGACCCGCCGGCGGGACGATAGCGGTCGCGGAACCAGCTTCACCTCGACATTCGGATCGTTGATGACCTGCGCGGACCATGTCGAGGAACTTGTCCTGGTCCTCATCGGGATGCAGGCGCACGTCGAAGGTGGCCTTCACCTCGGAGGGGATCACGTTGTAGCGGAACCCGGCCTCGATGATGGTCGGCACGAGCGAGGTGTGCAGCATCGACCAGTGCTGCGGCTGGTTGTCGAGCAGCCATTCGGCCGCCGGGCCCGTACACCTTCGGGTCGGGACTCAGCACGTCGCGGTACTCCTTCGCCACGTCGGGCGACACCATCGTCTGCAGCTTGCGGAAGTAGGCGCCGGTGGTCTCGTTCACGCGCAGCGGCGGCACCCAGTCGGTGATCTTGTTGACGGCGGCCGACAGGTGCGTGACGGCGTTGCCTCTGCTGCGGCACCGAGCCGTGGCCCGCGGGCCCGCGCGCGATGATCTCGATCGGCCGCGGCTCCTTTTCCGTGGTGCCCACGTTGGCCTGCGTCACCTTGCCGCCCGAGCGCACGACGCCGCCGCCCTCGGCGAAGCAGAACTCGGCGTTGATCGCGTCGAGGTGGTTGTCGGCCATGAACTGCGCGCCGACGTCCGGCGCGCCCTCCTCGCCGGACTCCGCGAGCAGGATCACGTCGCGATCGAGCGCCACGCCCTCGCGCTTGAGGCGCAGGATGGTCATCAGCCCGGCCGACGAGGTTGTCCTTGTCGTCCACCGTGCCGCGGCCGTAGACGTAGCCGCCGTCGATGGTGGCGCCGAACGGCGGGAAGGTCCACTTCTTGGCGTCGACGGTGACCACGTCGGTGTGGCCCATGATGAGGATCGGCTTCTTCTTGCCGTTGCCCTTGATGCGCACGACGAGGTTGGCGCGCGAGGGATCCTTCGCGAACACCTCGTAGGGGATGCCTTCCTTGTCGAGGACCTGCTTCAGGTAATCGACGGCCTCGGATCTCGTTCCCCGGGGGGCTGCTGCGTGTCGATGCGGAGCAGGGCCTGGAAGTGCTGCAGGGTTTCGGCTTCGAAGGCGGCCTGACCCGCCGGCCTGGTTTGTGCGCCGCCGATGGCGACGGCGCCGGCGATGGCCAGCGTGGTGAGCAGGAACCGGATGCGCGTCGTCATGAGCGGCAGAATACCGCAGACGGGCCGCAGATGAAACGCAGATGAAACGCAGATTAAACGCGGATTAGGCGCAGATGAAACGCCTCGTGGAGGGTGATCAGGCGAACCGCGGACCCCACGGTTCACCCGATCTCTTGCGCGCTCGTCGCGTCAGGCGCGGCCGAGCACCTTCTTGAACACGACCATCGCCTTTTCCATGTCTTCCATCCGCCCCAGCGAGATGCGGGCGTAGGTCTTCTCCATCGGCGGGAAGTCGCGGCCCACTGCGATGCCCTGCGCGCGGCAGGCGTCGCGGAATTCCACGGCGGGCCGCTTGATGTTTACGAACACGAAGTTGGTCTGCGAATCGGGCGAGTCGAAGCCCATCGCCTTGAACTGCGCCTGCGTCCAGTCGCGGATGCGCTTGTTCTCGCCCTTCTCCCACTCCATGTGAGCGGTGTCCTTCAGCGCGGTGATGCCGGCCACGGCCTGCAAATCGTTGATGCTGCCAAGCCCCCACGAGAGGTTCAACTTGTTCAGCGTCTCCGGCTGGCCGATGGCGTACCCCATGCGCATGCCGGCCATGCCGTACACCTTGGAGAACGTGCGCGCCATGAACACGCCGGGGAGTTCGAGGGCCAGCTTCGCCGTCGTGCCCGCGCCCGCCAACGTGGCGTAGTCGAGATACGCCTCGTCGATCAGGATGCCGGTCTCGGGCGAGCGCTGCTTGATGAGGCGCACCGCGGCCTCGATGTCCGCCAGCGTGGACGCGGCGGAGGTCGGGTTGTTCGGGTTGCAGATGAACACGAGGCCGGACCCCATCGCGGCGCCGACCATCGCTTCGAGATTGATACGGAGGCCCGAATCGACCGGGACCACCTTCACCGGAACCTGCAGCCGCCGCGCGGTGGCGACCGGCGTGCCGTACGACGGGTCGGCCGTCACCACGGGTTTGGTATTGGTCCCATACGCGTAAACTGCCGCCTGCAGGATGGCGTCCGAGCCCGTGGCCATCAGGACGTTGGCCGGCTTGGTGCCGTACATCTCGGCAATCGTGTTCTGGAACGCGGCGACGTTGGGCGGCGGATAGCCGAGGCCCAGGTCTCTCGACGGGTGTTGCCGTAATATTTCGAGCACCTTGGGGTTCGGGCCCCTCAAGTTCTCGTTGCTGCTGAGGCGAATCATGCCGGCAGCCGCCGGCGGCGGCGCCTGACCCGTGAACGCCAGCAACTCTTCATGGCCGTAGCCAATGACCCCGGACGCCGCGGCCACCGCGGCCCCGCCTGCGCCAAGCTTCCGAACGAAATCCCGACGTGAAAGCGCCATAGACTCTCCTCCCAGTCGGAGCATAGTAACAGCAGAAGCCATAATCCGGTCGGGCCCCGGATCTTGCCGGGTTCGCCATGGAGGCAGCGATGTCATTGTTTGGACTCATCGAATACGACCAGGCCAGTCCCGAAGTGCGGGCGGTCTACGACGACATCATGGCGGCGCGCAAGACGGACTGGATCAACGATTTTTGGAAGGCCATCGCGCACGACCCGGCCCTGCTGAAGCGCACCTGGGCGGATATCAAGGAGGTCATGGCACCGGGCGCTCTGGACGCGCTCACCAAGGAGATGCTCTACCTGGCGGTCTCGGTGAGCAACGGCTGCGCCTACTGCACGGCCTCGCATACGGCCGCGGCGCGCGGCAAGGGCATGACCGACGCACAGCTCAAGGAGCTGCTGGCCGTGGTCGGCATGGCCAACGAGACGAACCGGCTCGTAGAGGGCTACCGGGTTGAAGTGGACGAACGGTTCAAGACACGACCGTGACCGCTACGTGAGGTTCAGCGCCGCCTTAAGACCCAGGTACTGCTGCACCTCGCCAATCTCGGGAATGTCCGTCCGGGTCTCCAGGTCCGGGTGCCGCATCAACTCCGGAAGCGCGGCATCGTCCTTGTTGACGATGAACACGCTCCCCGATGGAGCGTGCTCGAGGTCGATGTCCGGGCCTGGGATGACGTGCGTTCGCGCGAGCAGATCCTCACGACCGAGCTTGATGGCCGCGAAGCGCCAGTAGGACTCGAGGTACGGATCGGCGCTGGTGCTCAGGTAGACGGCGGGCGCCGGCCGGATGGCGTCGCTCGCGATCGCGGCTTCGGCGGCGCCGCGCTTGTTGAGCCCGAACCACATCGAGGACCGCAGGCGATAGTCCGTGTAGTAGTCCGCCATGAAGAGCGCGAAGTGCAGCGGCGTGGCCACGAGCAGGACCGTCGCCGCCTGCCGGACCCACGTCGCGTGTGACACCCGCAGCCACCGCAGGCCCTCCACCGCCAGGAGGACGCCAAACGGGATCAGCTCCATTTCACGGTCGATGGCATACGGCTCGGGAGTGGCCAGCACCGCCGCTGTGGGCGCGGTGAGGAAGGCCACGGCTACGAGCACCGATCGGAGATCGCGCTGGCGGGCCGCGCGGAACAGGCCGAGCGGCACGAGGACGAGGAAGGGCAGCGGGAAGACGCCGGCGTGCCGAGTGGAATTCAGGGCGCTCGCGTACCCACCCCACACGAACAGGAACGATGGGTCGAAGAACTGCCAATAGAGCGACAGCCGGCCGGGAATGAGGGAGAGGAAGCTCGGGCCGCGGGCTGCTTCGGCGGCGGGCGCCAGCGCGCTCGCTCCGGACGTCGTCAGGAGCTGCGCCGCGCCTGGATACCGCGCCAGCGTCCCGGCAATGACGCCCGGGTGCCACACCAGCCAGGCGGCAAGGATCACGAGCGGCCACAGAAACCCGGCGGCCGCAATGCCCGACGAACGGACGGGACGGTCCGTTGCCACGACGAGGATCACGAACGTCATGACCAGGTACAGCGGCATCATGACCACGGAGGCAAGGTAGCTGTAGACACCAAAGCCGAGCAGGCTGGTGCCGAGGAAGAGTTGCCAGGGGCGCCGGTGTTCGAGAAACACCAGCAGGCAGAGCACCCAGCCCAGGACGAACGGCACCGGGTAGATGTAGTCCATGGCGATCCGGCCCTGGATGAAATGGGCCGGGGTCACGATCATCAGGAGGCCCGCGAGGAGGGCGGGTCGCGAATCAGCCCACAGGCGCCGCCCGATCCAGAACAGCAGGACCGCGTTCAGCGCGGCGATGATCACGGACGGAAACCGCACGAGCGTTTCGCTGAGGGGCAGCGCCATCAGGAACGGCGCCGTGAAGTAGACGATCACGGGGTGCCACCATGTGTGCTCGCCGAGCGGCACCATCTGAAAGTACCACGGGCAGGAATCGCCCGTTGATGTCGTGGGCCGTTGTGGCGATCGCCTGGGCCTGCAGGCCGAACAGCAGTTCCGCCTCGTGCAGGTAGGGCGGCGAGACCATCAATCCCGGTGCGTACAGGATGAACGTGGCCGTGATGAGGAGGCCGACGCAGACTCGGGGGAGAGCACTCGTTCCAGGCGCTGCCCGGGCTCGGGGGTGGCCATAAGTGGTGTCACGGTCGGCAGCGTGATCGTAATGCATAGCGGCCGGCGCTGCATTTTTGAACTTTGAACGGTCACTCTCAGGCAGTACGCTTGAGAGTTCCATGCCCCTGCTCACCCTCGACCGTGTCTCCATGGCCTTCGGCCACCTCCCGCTCCTCGATGCCGTCAACCTGCAGGTGGAGCCCGGCGAGCGCATTGCCATCATCGGCCGCAACGGCACGGGCAAGTCCACGATCATGCAGATCATCGGCGGCGACCTGCCGCCCGATTCGGGCCAGGTGTGGCGGCAGCCCGGGGCCAAGGTCGCGCGGCTGGTGCAGGACGTGCCCCTCTCGGCGGACCGGCCGGTGTTCGACGTGATTGCCGAGGGCCTCGGCGACCTGGCGACGCTCATCACCGATTACCACCACGCCGTCAGCACGCTCGAGAACGACGCGACCGAGCAGGCGCTCGAACGGCTCGGCGTGCTGCAGCACGCCCTCGAGGAGCGCGACGGCTGGCGGCTCGAGCAGCAGGTCGAGCTGATTGTCACCAAGCTCGGGCTGCCCGCGGACGCGATCGTGGACACGCTGTCGGGCGGCTGGAAGCGCCGTGTGCTGCTGGCGCGCGCGCTCGTGGGGCAGCCGGACGTGCTGCTGCTGGACGAACCGACGAACCACCTGGACATCGAGGCCATTACCTGGCTCGAGACGTTCCTGCTGGACTATCCCGGCGCCGTGATCTTCGTCACGCACGATCGCACCTTCCTCGAGCGCGTGGCCACGCGCATCATCGAGATCGACCGCGGCATGCTGACCTCCTGGCCCGGCGACTACGCGACCTTCATGCGGAAGAAGGAGGAGTGGCTCGCGAACGAGGAGCTCGCGCAGGCGAAGTTCGACAAGAAGATGGCGTCCGAGGAAGTGTGGCTGCGGCGCGGCGTCAAGGCGCGGCGCACGCGAGACGAAGGACGCGTCAAGGCGCTGATGGCGATGCGCGCCGAGCGCGCGGCGCGGCGCGATCAGATCGGCAACGTCCGCCTGCAGGTGGACCTGGCCGAGGCCTCGGGGAAGATGGTGTTCGAGGCCGAGGGCATCAGCAAGTCCTACCCCTCTGGTAGCGGCACACCTTCAGGTGCGCCCAAGCCCGTGGTGCGCGAGTTGTCGATCCGCGTGATGCGCGGCGATCGCATCGGCTTGATAGGCCCCAACGGCGCCGGCAAGACGACCCTCCTGCGGATGCTGCTGGGCGACCTGAAGCCGGACACCGGCGAGGTGCGGCACGGGGCCAACGTCCAGATCGCCTATTACGACCAGCAGCGCGAACAGCTCGATCCCGAGCGCACGGTGGTCGACACCGTGGGGGACGGCAACGACACGGTGACCGTGAACGGATTCACCAGGCACGTGCACGGCTACCTGCAGGATTTCCTGTTCTCACCCGAGCGCGCGCGATCGCCGGTGAAGGCGCTCTCGGGCGGCGAGCGCAACCGCCTGCTCCTGGCGCGCCTGTTCACGCGCCCCGCAAACGTCCTGGTGCTCGACGAGCCGACGAACGATCTCGACCTCGAGACGCTCGAATTGCTCGAAGCGCAGCTCGTCGAGTGGCCCGGCACGCTGCTCCTCGTGAGCCACGACCGCCGCTTCCTCGACAACGTCGTCACCAGCACGCTGGTTTTCGAGGGCGATGGCCGCGTGCAGGAGTTCGTCGGCGGGTACGAGGACTGGATCCGGCAGAGCCGGGAGCCGGGAGTCGGGAGTCGGGAGTCGAAGGGCGCCGGCCGGGAGCCGGGAGTCGGGAGTCGGGAGTCGAAGACGGTGGTCGCCGGCCCCACTCGCCCCAAGAAGAAGCGCTCCAACAAGGAGGAGCGCGATTACGCCGAACTGACGACGCGCATCGCGGCCCTCGAGGAAGAGCAGAAGGGGCTGAACGCGGCGGTCGCCGATCCGGAGTTCTATAAGAAGGGCGCCGATGCCATCAAGCAGACGATGACGCGCATCGAGGCCATCGATCAGGAATTGCTGACGGCGATGGCGCGCTGGGACGAGTTGGATTCGATCGGGAAGTCCGGCTAAAGCCGGACACCACCCGACAACCACGAAAAGGGGACCGTCCCCTTTTCGTGGCGAGATTCCGCCAACGCTGTCCCCAGTCCCCGCTCGCCACCCCCGCAATCGGGCCAATTCGGCCTTGGCTTCGCTGGAGCGGCTCTTGCACCATTCGTTACAATCCAGTCGTAGCGCCTCTCGGACAGGCGGCGGACGGCCGGATGGAGGTGGCGAACCCATGAGTTGTACCAAGCAGATCCTGGGCGTTCAGTGGGAGCACCACGACTGGAAGCGTCGGGTGTCGGGCTTCGAGCTTCGTGAGGGGCAAGAGACCAACCAGTGGGGGCGCCCCGTCACCAAGAATTTCGTGCGCTGCGACACTGAGGAAGTGTGCGCGACGTGCGGCGCGGTTCGCCACCAGGCGAGTTGCACCTGCGACGTCGAGCGGGGGGACTGCTGCCCGCCCCTCGTGGAGTGGCGGCAGGCGCACGGCGACTCGAGCGACCTGCCCCGCTGAGCGGCGAGGGCCCTCAACGCCGGATTTCGGCTTCGCGGCGGTCGAGCGGTGCCGCGCAACTACAATGCTGCCATGCGCACCATTGCCGCCCTGATCGCCGGCCTGCTCCTCGTGTGCCAGTCCGCCGCCGTGGCCCAATCGGCCGCGGTGCCCACGCCCGAGTCGGTGCTCGGGTTCCGGCCCGGCGCGGACTACAAGCTGGCGACCTACGAGGACGTGGTCGGATACTTCCAGAAGCTCGACGCCGCCAGCGATCGCATGACGATGATCGCGGCGGGGAAGTCCACGCAGGGGCGGACCTACTGGCTCGCGGCCATCTCGTCGCCGGAGAACCTCGCGAAGATCGGCCGCTACCGCGAGATCTCGCGCCGCCTGGCGCATCCCGGGGGATTGAGCGAGGCCGAGGCGCGCGCGCTGGCGCGCGAGGGCAAGGCGTTCGTCCACATCGACGGCGGCCTGCATGCCACCGAAGTGGCCGGCCCGCAGCACACGCCGCAGCTCGCGTACGACCTGCTGAGCAAGGCCGACGATCCCGACATCAAGCCGATCTTCGACAACGTGATCCTGCTCCTGTGGCCCACCATCAACCCCGACGGCCAGACGATGGTGGCCGAATGGTATCGGGGAAACGTGGGCACGCCGTTCGAGGGGTCGCCGCTGCCGAAGCTGTACCAGGAATACGTCGGGCACGACAACAACCGCGACGGCTACATGCTCAACATGATCGAGTCGCGCGTCATGGAGCACGCGTGGCGCGAATGGGAGCCGCAGATCATCCACGTGCACCACCAGACGTCGCCGTTCCCGACGCGCATCTGGCTGCCGCCGTTCGCCGAGCCCATCGCGTCGCGCGTGCCGTATCTCATGTCACGCGAGGTCAACATGATCGGCATGGCGATGGCCAAGGGCCTCGAGGAGCGCAACCAGCCGGGCGCCACGCACATGGGCACCGGCTACGACGCGTGGTATCCCGGCTACATCGACTACAAGCCCATGCTGCAGAACATCGTGTCGTTCTGGACGGAGACGGCGCTCTACAGCTACGCCACGCCGAAGTTCTACACGATGCAGGACTACCCGGCCGACATGCGCGACCTCCGGCCGCAGAGCCTCTATTCGAGCCCGTGGACCGGCGGCTGGTGGCGGCTGCGCGACGCGGTGGAGTACATGGAGACCGCGTCGATCTCGGTGCTCGAGTACGCGTCGAGGTACAAGGACTCGCTGCTGATGGATCGCTATCGCTCGGGGCGGCAGCAGATCGAGCGGTATCGCAAGGAGCCGCCGTTTGCCTACGTCGTGCCGCAGCAGCAGCGGGATCCGGTGGCCGCGGTGGAACTGCTCCGTCGCATCGCGTTCCAGGGCGTGCGCGTGTCGCAGCTCTCGGCCGCGGCGACGATCGACGGCGTGTCGTATCCCGCGGGCACGTGGGTGATCCCCATGGACCAGGAGTTCGCCGAGACGGCGCGGCAGCTGCTCGACGTGCAGAAGTATCCGGACCTGCGCGAGTCCCCGGACGGACCGCTCGAGCAGCCGTACGACGCCGCCGGGTGGACGCTGCAATACCAGATGGGCGTGCAGGTCGTGAGCGCCACCACTGCGCTTTCGGACGAGGCGCGGGGCAGGTTGAAGCGATTGGGCAACGACCTGTCGCTCACCGCGGCGCCGACGCCCTACGAAACGGGCGCGCAGGATGCCGCCGCGTTCGACAGCGCGCCGGGCCTCGGCTTCGACAGCAACGCGACGGCGGCGGCGATCGTGCCGCTCGCGGGGAAGGCCACGGGCGCCGGACCGGTGCTGCTCGTCGATCCGGCGCAGAACAACGCGTTCAGGGCCATCAACAGGGCGTGGAAGGCGGGCGCCACGATTCGCGCCGCCCGTGGGCCAAGTGGGGCCGGCGCTGCCGGTGGGGCGAACGGGAAATACGCGATCACGGGTCTTTCGGAATCGGCCATCAACGAGCTTGTCGCGTCGCTTGCGTTGCAGGCCGAACGCGCGCCCACGGCGACTGGCGCTGAAGTGAAGAAGCCGCGCATCGGCCTCTATCGTCCCTGGCAGGCGAGCATGGACGAGGGCTGGACGCGCTGGCTGCTCGAGCAATACGGCTTCGATTACCTGAACCTCCGGCCCGGCGATTTCCGCGGAAGCCCGTTGCGCGAGCGCATCGATGTCCTCGTGATCGCCGATGAGGCGCGGGGACTGCTCGACGGCTATGCGAAGGGGTCGGTACCGCCGCAGTACCGAGGGTGGGATCGGCGCCGACGGCGTACGTGCGCTCGACGAGTTCGTGCGCGGCGGCGGCACCCTCGTGACGTTCAATCGCGGCAGCCTCTTCGCGATCGACCAGCTTCACCTGCCGGTGAAGAATGCGGTGGCCACTGCGAAGCGCCAGGAGTTCTTCACGGGAGGTTCGATCCTCGAGGTGGAAGTCGACACGACGCAGCCCGTGATGGCCGGCATGCCCGAGCGCGCGGCGATCTTCGTGGACGGCAGCCCCGCATTCGACACGCTCGAGGGCTTCAAGGGCCAGGTGCTTGCACGCTACCAGAAGGCGGGCTCGCCACTGCTCTCCGGCTACATCGTGGGCGAGAAACTGATCAACGGGAAGGCCGCGGCCCTCGACGTGGAGCTCGGCAAGGGACGCGTCGTGCTGCTCGGCTTCCGCCCCCAATGGCGCGGGCAGCCATTCGGCACCTTCCGCGTGATCTTCAACGCCATCGTGAACGCGCGATAAGCAACGGGACGTCCCGACTATGGCAATCACGCTCTCAGCGGAAGCCACGAAGCGCCTGCAGGCCTCCATCAAGCGATACGTCTCGGAGAATCTTGAGGAAGAGATCGGCGATCTGAAGGCCGGCCTCCTCCTCGATTTCGTGCTGAAGGAGATCGGCCCCACGGTCTACAACCAGGCCATTGCCGACGCGCGGACGTATTTCGAGGGGCGGGCGGCCGACCTGGAAGGGGTCTGCTACGAGAAGGAGTTCGGCTACTGGCCGCGGTGACCACCCCTCGGCGCCCGCGTGAGTCGCCGGCAGGCTCGGCGCCGAATACGAGACGCTGGCCTCTTCTTTCGGGATATAAGCGTAGCCGACCGGCCGCCACAACGGACCCGGGCTCACAACTTCGTCCCGCCCCTAGGAGTCAGCATGAACTTTCCCTCCGCTGCACGACTCGCGATGTACGCCGCGTTCGGCCTGTCTCTCGCGCTCCCCACCGTCCTCTCCGCGCAGGGCGATCCCTTCGTCGGCACGTGGACCCTGAACCACGCGAAATCGAAGTTCCAGCCGGGCCCGGCGCCAAAGGATCAGACCACAATCATGGAAGCGTCGGCCCAGGGGATCAAGGCGACGACGAAGGCCACAGATGCGGCCGGGAAGGCGACCACCACCAGCTACACCGCCGGGTACGACGGCAAGGACTACGCGGTGACCGGCAACGCGGATTACGACACCGTGTCGTTGAAGCGCGTGAACGCCAACACCGTGGAGTTCACCCGCAAGAAGGCCGGGAAAATCGTGCAAACCGGCACCAACGTCGTCGCGGCAGATGGGAAGTCCCGGACCGTGACCACGACGGGCACGAACGCCCAGGGGCAGAAGATCAACAACCTCGCCGTGTACGACAAGAAGTAGGAGCGCTCGCGGCGACGGGGCACCCCATAAAGGGGTGCCCTACGTCGGCAAAGGGGTGCCCTAACGTGTTGCGGGATTACGTCCCGGGGGACCGCGACACCGCGACGTAGATCGCGGGCACCACGTAGAGCGTCACGAGCGTCGAGAGGCTGAGGCCGCCGATCACCGCGAGGGCGAGCGGCTTCTGCATCTCGGCGCCGGCCCCGAGGCCCAGGGCGAGCGGCAGCAATCCAAACAGCGTGCAGAGTGTCGTCATCAGGATGGGCCGCAGCCGCACGCGCGCGGCCGAGAGCACCGCCTCCGCCATCGGCTGGCCGTCGTCCAGCCGCTTGTGCGCGAAGTCGAGCAGCACGATCCCGTTCTTCACCACGAGGCCCACGAGGAGGATCATCCCCATCGCGGAGGACACGTTGAGCTCGGTCCCGGTGGCGATCAGCAGTATGAACGCGCCGCCCAGCGACAACGGCGCCGCGGCCAGGATGAGCGTGGCGGCCGTGAAGCGCCGGAACTGGACGACGAGGATCGTGAAGACGAGCGCGCTCGCGATCGCGAACACGATCAGCAACTCGCGGAACGCCTGCCGTTGCGCCGCGAACTGCCCGCCGACCTCGGACGTGTAGCCCACGGGCAGCGAGAGCTCGCCGATGACCTTCTGCACGTCGGCCACGCCGCTTCCGAGGTCGCGGTTCTCGAGTCGCGCGGTGACGAGCGCCATCGGCCGCAGGTTCTCCCGCATGAGGGCTTCCTGGCCGTTCTCGCGCGTGATCGTCGCCAGCGACGCGGCGGGCACGAGCGTGCCCTTCTCGCCGCGGACCATCGTGGCGGCGAGCCGCGAGGGATCGAAGCGCGCGGTGTCGGGGTAGCGAACGCGCACGGGGATGGAGCGATCCGGCAGGCGCAGGTCCGATGCCATCGCGCCGGCCCACGCGTCCGACAGTTGTTGCGCCACCTGCTCCACGGTGAGGCCCAGGCGTCCGGCCGCCACCGGATCGATCGTCCACGTGGCCTCGGGGTTGCCCCGCGTGGGCCCGACCACGTCGACGATGCCCTCGATCTTCTCGAGCTTCGGTTCGAGTTCCTCCGCGATGCCGGCGAGGACCTCCGGGTCGTCGCCGAAGATCTTCACTTCGATCGGATCGGGGTTGCCCTCCAGATCCCCCAGCATGTCCTGCAGGAGCTGCACGAACTCGATCTCGGTATCGGGCGCCGCCTCGGCGAGCTCGCCGCGGAGGCCCTCGATGATCTCGTTGGCCGACCGCTCGCGCTCGGCGCGCGGCTTGAGGCGCACGAGGATGTCGCCGCTGTTCTGCTGCGTGGCGAAGAGCCCGAGCTCAGAGCCGGTGCGGCGCGAGTAGACGGCGATGTCGGGCGTCTTCTTCAGCACGTCCTCGATGGCCCGCAGCTTCCCGTCCGTCGAGGCAAGCGAGGAGCCCGCGGGCGTGAGGTAGTCGATCACGAAGCCGCCTTCGTCCGACACCGGCAGGAACCCCGTGCCCACGCGGAAGTACCCCGCGGTGGCCAGCCCCGCCAGCAGCAGCGCGGCGACCACCGACAGGATCGGCTTGCGGATCCAACCCGGGAGCGTCGCCGCGTAGACGCGATCGAAGACGTCCGCGCCCGGTCCGGAAGCGTGGGTCCGCGACCAGGCGCGCGCCAGGATCGGGATGAGCGTGAGCGACAGGACGAGCGACACGAGCACCGCGGCCGAGAGCGTGAGCGACAACGCGCGGAAGAACTGGCCGACGACGCCGGAGAGCAGGCTGAGCGGCGCGAACACCACCACCGTGGTCAGCGTTGATCCGACGATGGGCGCGATGAGTTCCTGGACGGCGGTGGCCACGCTGTCGCCGCTCGTGTCCACCCGCAGCCGCCGGTGGATGTTCTCCACCACCACCACCGCATCGTCGATCACGAGCCCGATGGCCACGGCCAGGCCGCCCATCGACATGAGGTTGATGGATTCGCCGAAGAGCCACATGAAGAAGAACGTGGCGAGCACGGTGAGGGGCAGCGTGCTGGCGGCCACGAGGGTGAGCCGCCAGTCGCGCAGGAAGACGAGGAGCACGAGCACGGCGAGGAAGCCGCCGATGAGGATCGCGTCGCGCGCGCTGGCGATGGCCTCTTCCACGAACGCGGCCAGGTCGTAGCTCTTGGTGAGCGTGAGGCCCGCGGGCAGCGCCTTGGTGACGTCCGCGAGCGCCTGCTCCACGCCGTGCCGCACCGTGAGGATATTGGCGCCCAGTTGCTGCGAGACGGCGATGGTCGCCGCGTCACGCCCCTGGCTGACGATCAACTGCGTGCGGTCCGGCACGCCCGGTGCGACGGTGGCGAGATCCCGCACGCGAAGCGTCGCGCCGTTGGCCACGACGACGGGCGTGGACGCGATGTCATTGACGGTGGACCAGAGCGCGGACGCGAGCACCAGGTGCTGGATGCCCGCCTCCTCGAACCTGCCGGCCGGCGCGAGCACGTTGGCGCCCTTCAGCGCGGTGGCGACATCCGCCACGGTGAGGCCGGAGGCGGTGAGCCGCGCGGGGTCCGCGATGACCTCGATCTCGCGCGTGTCGCTCGAGAGCACTTCCACGCGGCCCACGCCCGGCACGCGAGACAGGGCGGGGCGCAGGACGTAGAACCCGTAGTCGTGCAGCTCCGCCGACGACAGGCCGCCGGTAATGTCCATGCTGAAGAACGGGAAGGCCGTGGGCATCAGGCGGTCGACGACGAGGTCCAGCTCCGTCGGCATCTCGCCGCGCGCCTCCGCGATCCGGTTCTGGACCTGCTGCAGCGCCACCACCATGTCGGTGGCGGGATCGAACTGCGCGGAGATCTCCGCGGCGCCGCGGAACGTCTTCGAGCGCACGCGGCGGATGCCCGGCACCTCCATCACCGCCTGCTCGATCGGGCGCGTCACGGTGAGCACCATCGACTGCGCGGGCGTGATGCCCGCATGCGCGATGACGACGACGCGGGGGAACTGGAGCGGGGGATAGATGTCGCTCGGCAGGGACCATCCCGGTCAGCACGCCGGCGGCGGCCACCATCGTGGTCACGATGATGATCGCGCGCGATTGCCGGGCCGCGAGGGCGCCGAAGGTCATGGCTTGACGGTCACCGCCGCGCCGTCGGGCAGGCCGCCCTGCCCGCGCACGATGACGCGATCGCCGGCGGCCACGCCGCTCGACACCTCGGCCAGGTCGCCGGTCACCAGGCCGAGCGTGACGGCCTTGCGATGGGCGACATCATCCGTGCCCGCCACCATCACGAACGTGTCGCCGCCATCCCGCACGATCGCGAGGGCCGGCACCACGATCACCTTCGCGTGCTGGTCGGCGACGATGGCGACCTGCACCGGCGTGCCGGAGGTCCAGCGCGTCGCGCCCTTGAAAGCGAGGCGGACCGGCGCCACCGAGCCCGCCGCGTCGATCTGCGTGGGCCGCGCAATCACCGTGGCCTCTTCGGGCTCGTCCGCGCCCGGGCCCGTGACCAGCCCCTTGCGCCCGACGACGACGCGCGGCGCGTCCACCGCGGGAATGGACGCGACCACCTCGAGCTCGCGGGGATCGATCACGCGGAGGATCGGATCGGTGGAGGAGGCCTCCACGAGATCGCCCGCGTTGTGCCACCGCTTCGCGACGACGCCGGCGAAGCGGGCCGTGACCACGGCGCGCTCGGCCATCGTCAGGGCGGCCGCCACTTCACCTTGCGCGCGCGCCACGGCGGCTTCGGCTTCCGCCTGGTCCCGCCGCGCCTCTTCCACCTCTCGACGGGCGGCGATGCCGCGGTCCACGAGGCCGGTGAGCCGCGTGACGGCCGCGCGCGTGGACTCGACGCGCGCCTGCGCCTGCGCGAGGTCGGCCTTCTTGCCGGCTACCTCGGCCGCGAGCGAGGGAATGTCGAACCGGACGAGCACGTCACCGGCGCGGACACTCTCGCCTTCCGCCTTGGGAATCTCCGCGATGCGCGCGGCTTCTGGCGCGGTGATCACGAAGTCGGCGCCGGGCGCAGGCGTGACGACGCCCGCGGCCTCGATGCGGCTCTCGATCGTGTCGACCCGGGCCGCCTGCACCTCGACGGGAACCTTGGTGGCGGTTTCGATGTCCTCGACGGCCGGCGCGCCGCAGCGGGAGGCGGCCACGGCGAGGCCGAGGAGCAGGAGGCGAGGGAATCGGTGTGTCGTCATGGCAGGGGCGCCCCGACGGCGCGTTCGAGATCCGCGAGCGCTTCGTGATACTGCACCGTTGCGTCGAGGGCGCGCAGGCGCACGTCGCGGGTGAACTGCAGGGCCTGCAACAGCGCCACGAGGCCGGTTTGTCCCGAGCTGTACGCGTCCTGCGCCATGCGATCCACTTCGGCCGCTCGCGGGAGGCTCTCGCGCTCGCTGCGCTCGACCTGCTCGCGGGCGGCGGCGGCGCGCGCGAGCGCGGCGGACACTTCGCCCGCGATCGTGGCGACCATCGCGTCGCGTTCCGCCGTGAGCCGCGCGAAGGCGGCGTCCTCGAGCGCGACCGCGGCGGTGTGGCGGGTGAAGAGGGGGACCGTGATCCCGGCCGACGCGCGATAGCCGTGCGAGAACTCGGGTTGCGCGTCGAAGGTGTACGACGCGCCGGCCGTGAGGTCCGGGGTGCGCAGCGCCTGCGCGAGACCGCGCCGCGCGGTCTGTTCGGCGAGTTGGCGATCGAGGAGCGCGAGTTCGACGCTGGCGCCCGCCGCGAGGGACTGGGCCTGCTCCACGGAGGGCAGCGTGCCGAGCGTCGCCGGTTCGGCCACTTCGAGCGCCGCATCTGCCGGTGCCGCAAGCAGGAGGTTCAGGTCCGCCGTCGCGACGCGCACTTCGCCACGCGCGCCCGTGACGCCGTTTTCCGTTTCCACCAGGGCCAACTCCGTCTGGAGCACCTCGAGCCGCGGCACGTCGCCCGCGTCGAAACGCGCCTGCGCGGTGTCGCGCGCGCGTTGCGCGAGCGCGCGCAGGTCGTTGGCCAGCCGCGCGCGACGGTTCGCGGCCACCAGCGTGAAGAACGCGCGGCGCACGCGGATGCGGAGGTCCAGCGCCAGCCGCGCGAGGTTCGCCTCGTGCACGCCGAGGCCCGATTGGGCCAGGTCGATGCGGCGCCCGCGCTTCCCGCCGATCTCGAGCGGGAACGACGCGCCGATTGACTTCCGCGGTGTTTCCTTTTCGGCCTCGTAGGTCACGTCCGGGTTGGGGCGCTCCTTCGCGATCTCCACGGCCGCTTGCGCCACGGGACCCTCGAGGCGCGCGACAGCCAGCTCGCGGTTGTTGGCGAGGGCGCGCGTCACCGCGGCCTCGAGCGTCAGCGGGGGTGTGGACGACTGGGCCGAGGCGAGCGACGAGGCCACGAGAAGGGTCGCCGCGATGGCGGCCCTCGTCGCGCTACTTCGGCGCATAGACGAGCACGCGCAGCGTATCGGGAAGCGTGGCGGGCCTCTCACCCGGTGCTGCCGGTCCAAACTTCGCCGCCGCCACGTAGATGCGATGCGTCGCCGGGTCCAGCGCCATCGTCCTGGCGCCGCGCGCGGTTTCGAGCGTCTGCACCACTGTCATCGTGTCGCCCGGGCCGACATGGGCGATGGTGATGTGCCCGTCGCCGCAGGAACTCATCGACAGGGACGCGCCGGGGTCGAAAGCCGTGGCGTCGGTGCCGGAGCAGATCGGAACCTTGCCGACTACGGCGCCGGTCGCGCCGTCGAGCATCACCTGGAACGGTCCGCCGCCGACGAAGATGCGATGACGCGCCGTGTCGATGGCCATCCCGGTGGGCTCCTCGGCGGGACCGACGGGCCAGTGCGCCACGACGGCGTGCGTCTTCGTGTCGATCACGTCGACCAGGCTCTTGTCCTCGATGTTGACGTAGACGCGGTTGAGCGCGGGGTCGGCCGTGCCGGCCTCGACGACGCCGGAGAGCGGAATCGTCGCGACGACGGCGCCAGTGTCGGCGTTGATCACGGTGGCGGTCTTGCCGATGTGATCGAACGAGTAGATTTCCTTGTGTCCCGGGTCGTAGGTGATCGCGTCGGGATTCTTGCCCGTGTCCACCTTCATCAGGGACTGCAGCGTCTTCACGTCGAAGACGTTGACCTTGTTCTCGTTGCCGGCGGTGATGAAGCCCTTTCCGTTGGGCGCGATGGCGATGCCGTGCACGCCGGGTGTATCCGGAATGCGCCCGACCACGGTCTGCGCCGCGGTGTCGATGACGACGACCTCGGTGCCGTGACTCAGGTAGAGCCGATGCGCCGCGCTGTCGACGAAGAGGTAGTCGAAGCGGCCCGCGCCGCCGACCTGAATCTCGCCGGCGGGCGCGTACATCGTGTCGGCCGCCCGCAGCGAGGGGGTGACGGTATCAAGGAATCCCAGGGAGACAAGCGCGACGAGAAGACAGGCCTTGCGCATGGGCACCTCCGTGCAACCAGTCTGATGAAGGGGCCCAGTCTACTCCGTTCGCCCTGGGCGGGTTCATTGCATCCGTGTTAGACACGGGCGGGTCGCTCGGGCTGCCGGAGCCGGTACTCTAGCGGACCGTGGTCTCGGTCCCCCGACCGCTGATCTCGAGGATCCAGGCCAGGCCGGACGCGATCTGCGCCTCCACTTGCGGGCGGGCGTCGGAGAAGCGATGGTTCTTCGCGTCGATGAGAACCTGCCGCTTCGGTTCCTTCGCGGCGCGCTCGAGGGCCTGGTAGTCGGCCGCCGGGATGTACTCGTCGTGGGTCGACTGCAGCATCAAGAGCGGTAGAGGCGCCACGCGGGCGATGAGCGCCTCCACGCGGAAGGACGGTTCGTCCGGGTCGCTCTTCGTGATCCACGACAGCGCGTCCCTCCAGCGCCAGGCCAGTTCGGCCGTCGCCGGCAGGCCCAGCGTGATGACGCCGTCGGTCCACGCTTGCGTGCCGGGCGCGGCGGCCGCCGCCACCGCGAGGGCCGCGCCTTCGGACACGCCGGCGAGGATCGTCGGTCGCCGCAGGAGGTTCTTCGCGCGCAACGCGGCGGCCATCGCCTCGTAATCGCCGGGAATCTGATCGACCAGCAGGTGGTCCGCGCCAATCGCGAACGCCGACAGGTAGAGTCGCGAGTTGATGCCCGCGACGATGTAGCCCTGGTTCGAGAGGGTGTCGGCGAGGTTCACCGCAAGTCCCCGCCAGCCGGCGTCTCCGCTTCCCATGAGGATCGTGCCCTTGACCGGCACGCCGGGGGCGGGGACGTAGACGGTGAGCGTCAGTGTCTGACCGCGGACAGCGACGTCCAGCGACTGGCTGCCTGCGGCGGCGGCGGTCGACGACAGGGCGGCGACGAAGAGCAGGGCGGCGGCGACCCGGGTGTTCATGGGGAGTGCGCCTCCCATTATGTCAGCTGGCGGCGCCGGGGGCGGCGGGCAGGAACATGCGGATCGTCGTGCCGCGATTGGGTGCGGAGTCGGCCGTCACCGTGCCGCCGGACTGCCGCGCAAACCCGTAGACCATGCTGAGCCCAAGGCCGGTGCCGCGTCCGCTCGGCTTGGTCGTGAAGAACGGCTCGAAGATGCGGGCGAGCACGTCGGGCGGCATCCCCGTGCCCGCGTCCTCGATCGACAGCATCGCGTAGCGTCCCGGCTTGAGTTCTCCGTCGAGGACGGGTTCCTGCGTCACCACCGTGCTCGCCGTGCGGATGGTGAGCGGCCCGCCGTGCGGCATCGCGTCGCGCGCGTTGAGCGCGACGTTGAGCAGGGCCGACTCGAGGGCCGCCGGGTCCACCATGGCCACGCCGGTGTCGGGGCTGGTGAAGGTCATGACCTCGATCGCGCGGCCCAGCGTCCGCGCGAGCAGGCGCGACATCCGATCGACGAGCGCGTTCACGTTGACTGGCCGGGGATTCAGCTGGCGGCCGCCCGAGAACGTGAGCAGGTCGCTCGTGAGGTCCTGGCCGTGCGCCGCGGCGCGCGAGGCTTCGTCGATGAGTTCCAGCGCCATCGGATCCCCGGGCAGGTGCCGGCGCAGCAGCTCGAGGTTGCCGAGGATCACCGCGACCATGTTGTTGAAGTCGTGCGCGATGCCGCCGGTCAGTTGGCCGACGGCCTCCATCTTCTGGGACTGAAACAGCGCGGCCCGCGTCTGCTCGAGCGTGGCTTGCGCCTGCCGGAGCTCGGTGATGTCGTGCGAGATGCCGTAGGTGCCGAGGATGGCGCCGCCCGGGTCGCGATACACGCCCTTGGTCACCAGGTAGGCCTGCATGCCCAGCGGGCTCGTGGCGACCCCTTCGAAGGCCTGCGGCTCGCCGAGCGCCAGCACGCGGTGGTCGTCCGCCATGAACCGGCGCGCGGTTTCCTCGGGGTAGAGTTCGAGGTCGTTCTTGCCGACGATGTCGGTGGGGGCGAGGCCGAGGAAGCGGGCGGCCGCCTGGTTGATCAGGACGTAGCGGCCCTCGAGATCCTTGACGAAGATCGCGTCCGGGGTGGCCTCGATGACGGCCTGCAGGATGTCCGAACTGTTGGGAATGGCCATGGCCCGAACGGCATCATAGCCCGGCCGCGAGGATGGCGGGCGCAAAGCCGTTCGAGTCCTGATAAGCTAGGGGACTCACCACCCGAGCGGAGAGGTGTCCGAGTGGTTGAAGGAGCACGCTTGGAAAGCGTGTGTAGGGGAAACTCTACCGAGGGTTCGAATCCCTCTCTCTCCGCCATCCTTGCTCGCTCCCGCTCCCGCTCCCGCTCGCGCGGATGACGGAGTGAGGGGCCTTCCGGTTGGATGCGGCTCGCGCCGCATCGGCTACCAGGTCCGCAACTGGATTAGACGAACTGAATTAGGAACGGGCTGCCATTGAGATCGAGGCCGTTGACGTCATTGACGACCTGCACCGAGCATTCGCAATTCCCAATGATCTGCCCGACGAAGGTGAAATTGCCCAAACCCGGAGCGGCCTGGCTGAAGGCGAGCGGGATCAGAGGATAGCCATTAGTCGAGAAGGCCACGAAGTTGTCGTGGAAGTTCAGGACGGGGTTGCCGCTTGCGTCGTTCATGGTGAACACAAAGGTGTTGACGATGCCAGTCGGGTCGCTAAGGTCGTTAGTAATGACGCACAAGGGGCCATAACAGGAGTTCAGGACGAAGATGTTTTTGTAGGGCGAGTTCAAGATGGGGACGCCGTTCACCGTGATCGTCAGCGTCACGTTCTCAACGGTGTTGGGAAGGTAATAGCAGTTATACAGGCCGTTGCCTTGGTCGCTGACCTCGACGGGATACTGGGTCGTCGCGGTCGTCGCCGTCGCGGTGACGACGGTGCCCGACTCGTATAACACGTTGCTGTGCTGATCGACGGTGGTCACCACGAAATACGCCTTGTAGAACTGGTTCGCCGAGGTGAGGCCCACGCCGTCGGCGAAGCAAAGGGACGGCGTGAGCACCTGCGACACCACACTGTCTACGACCATGGTCGCGCCCGAGCCGACGAGCGTCCGGCCGAAGATCGACGCGTCGATGACGTACGTGCCCGCCGCCTCCGCGGTGAACGAGTACGTGTAGGTGCCGTTGTGGTTGTCCACGCCCGTCACCAGCACCGGCAGGTTGCTCGGCCCGGTGACGATCACGCTGAACAGATCCGCGCCTTCGCCCGTGGTGGTCGGCGTGCCCGCGAGCGTCACGCCCTGGATCGTCACCGCGACGGTGCCGCCGAGGGACGCCGTGGCCGGCACGCTGACCGTGGACCGGGCGCTCGCCAGGAACGACACAAACGCAAACGGCGATCCCACGATTGCATGGCCATCGACGATCACCGTCGTCGCGTACAGCCCCGTCTGCGTGATACCGGTGGTCTGGCCCGTGTACGTGCCGTCGCCGTTGTCACTCATCGGCACCGTGAACGGTGTGAACCCGGCCGGTCCCGACGTGACGCGCACGGCAACGGTGGCCCCGCCCGTCGTCAGGTTGTTGCCGCCCGCGTCGCGGGCCTGGACGGCGACATCGAACGGCGTATTGACCGTGCCCTCCGTGACCAGCTCGCCGGTGGCCACCGACAGGTCGCTCGCGACCGGTATCGTCCCCACCGTGACGGTGAACGGCGAGTCCATGATTTCACGGCCCGCGTGCTTGATGTGCAGCGTGTACGCGCCGTTCTTCGTGCACGTGTACGTCAACAGGTAGGTGCCGTTGCCGTTGTCGGTCCATTGGGTAGTGACGCGTCCGTGGCCCGCGATGTGCGCCCTGAACTTGCCGCCACCGACGTTGATCGGCTGGTTGTAGATGTTGTACGCCCGGACGAGGACCGTCGCAGGCACGCCTTTGTAGGCGATCGACGTGGCTCCGCTCGCAGTGCAGTTCGGGCCGTAGATGATGGTGGCCTTCGAGGGCCGCTTCCTCTTGGGCGGCGCCGGAGGCTTGGGCGCCGCGGCCGCGACAAGGCTCGTCGCACCTTCCGATGCCAGCAGCACCGCGCCGGCGGCCGCCAGGCGGAAGAGGTCGCGCCGTTGGATACCGGGCTGGTTACTGGCGTCCCCGGAGGATTTCTCCCGCGGTGATTCCCGGTCGATGTGCTGGTCGTGGTTGTCGGTCGGCACGGTCAAGGCTCCGTTCTCTGGGGCACCCATTTGCGAAGGCCGAAAGTATACGTGAGCTTCGGCCTGCCGCCCTTCCAAACACGATGTGCCTGAAACGTACCTCTACCTGAAGGTCCTATCGTTTCGAGCGGTCCTGTCGGCGTAAGATGGCCGGAAATCGTTGACGGGAGAAGGTGTGTCAAGTCCGAATCCCTCTCTCTCCGCCATCTGCCTGCCGTGTTGAACGCCCGTGTTGAACCCCCGCGCTGAACCTACGTGCTGAACTGGCGCGTGGCCTTGATTATGGCTTCCATGTGGTCGAGGTATTTCTCGAGCGCGCGGCGCCCCGCGGCGGTGAGCTTGAACTCCGTGCGCGGCATCCGGCCCGCAAAGCCCTTTGAGATTGCCAGGTAGCCGGCCTCCTCGAGCTTCGCGCGCGTGGACGCTGAGATTCCCGTCGCTCGCCCCGAGCGCCGCCTTGAGCTCGGTGAACGACAGCGTCTCATTGGCCGCCAGCGCGCTCACGATACCTAAACGGACGTGATCGTGAATCAGCCGATCGAGCTGGGTCGCCGCGAACCCCCGTGCTGAACCCTCGTGCTGAACCTTCGGGTTCAACCCCCGTGCTGAACCCTCGCGCTGAACCCTCGTGCTGAACCCTCGTGCTGAACTGCTCTTAGCCACCATGCTGCCTCGCGATATAAATGCCGAACCCGACATGCAGGCCGCCGAACCCGGCGCCGAGCCAGAGGTTGCCCCAGGCGGGCGGCGTGGTGATGGCGAGCAGGCCGAGCACCATGAAGAGCGCGCCCATCCCGCGCACGGCCGGTACGCTGACGGCGCCGCCGGTCAGCACGCCGGCGCCGTAGAGAAGCAGCCACGAGGCGGGCATCACACTGTACGCCCGTGTAGTCCATAACGCATATGTGAGCGCGGCGCCGGCTACGCAGGGCGCCGCCAGGCCCACCGCGAAACGCTGTGCGTTGGCGCCGGTGAGGGTGGACCCGGCCCGGCGCGCTTTGCGCGCCATCGTGACGAGGCCGACGACCGACGCCGCAACCGCGGCGCCCAGCCAGATCAGCAACCAGCGGTCGGGGTCGGGCTGCACCGATCCCTCGGCGGCGGCGACGAGCGCCACGGCGCCCATGAGGGCACCGCCTGCGCCGGGCACGGCCGTGAAGGTGGCGCTGCGCTCCATCGCCTGGCGGATGAACCGGAGGTTGTCGTCGGCCTGTCGGCCGAGGGACGCGGGCGCGGGTGCGCGGGACATGGGCGCAGTGTAGTGCGGGCCGTGGGCGTCTGTCCCTCCTTGACCACCGCGAAGCACAGCCTTTATACTGGGCCTCGTTCATGACCTTCCGGTCCACCACCCCCTCGACGCGAAAGCGACTGGCGCCTAAGCGGGCCATGTCCATGTCGGGAAGCGTGTACCTCCGATAGATCAGTCAGAACACTGACCATCGGCCTGAAGGCCACACAGCAACCCGCCGCGGACACCGCCGGCGGGTTTTTTGTTTTTGGCGAGAGGATTGTTCACGTGGACGCAATCGAAGTTGGCGTGTTGGGCGCGACGGGCGTCGTTGGACAGCAGTTCGTGTCGCGGCTGGCCAGGCATCCCTGGTTTCGCCTGACCTGGCTCGCGGCGAGCGAGCGCTCGGAAGGCAAGACGTATCGCAGCGTGGCGCCGTGGCGGCTGGCCACGCCGATCCCCGAGTCGAGCGGCGATCGCGTCGTCGAGCCCTGCGTGCCGGGCCGCGGACCCAAGGTCGTCTTCTCGGGTCTCGACGCGTCGGTGGCCGGCGAGATCGAAGGCGCGTTTGCCGCGGCGGGACACGTCGTGGTCAGCAACGCGCGCAACTACCGCATGGATCCGCTGGTGCCGCTGCTGATCCCCGAGGTCAACGCCGACCACCTCGGCGTGCTCCCCGCCCAGCGCGCCGAGAAGGGCTGGCCCGGCGCCATCGTCACCAATCCCAATTGCTCCACCGTGGTCCTCGCGATGGCCCTCGCGCCGCTCCGCCGCTTCGGCATCCGCTCCGTGATGGTGTCCACGATGCAGGCGGTGTCGGGCGCCGGCTATCCCGGCGTGCCGTCGCTCGACATCCTCGGCAACGTCGTGCCGTTCATCGGCGGCGAGGAAGAGAAGATGGAGACCGAGACGCTGAAAATTCTCGGCACGGACTGCGGCCGCTCGCCCTATCCGGCCGTGGTGAGCGCGCACACCAATCGCGTGCCGGTGATCGACGGGCACACGATGACGGTGTCGGTGGGCTTGACGGGCGCGCCGTCTGTCGAGGAGATCGTCGAGGCGATGCGGACGTTCGCGGGCCGCCCGCAGGAACTCTGGCTGCCGAGCGCGCCGCAGCCGCCGCTCGTGGTGATGTCCGAGCCCAACCGGCCGCAGCCGCGGCTCGACGCCGACCTCGGCGGCGGCATGGCCGTGGCGATCGGCCGCGTGCGGTCGTGCCCCGTCCTGACGGCACGGTTCGTGGCGCTTGGCCACAATACGGTTCGAGGCGCCGCGGGGGCGGCGATCCTCAACGCTGAACTCATGCACGCCGAAGGAGCATGCATGCGTAGCAATGAAGTGTCATGAAATTCGGCGGGACGTCGGTGGCGGATCAGGCGGCCATCGAGCGGTTGATTGCGCTGGTGCGGGCGGAGCGGCAGGCCGAGGCGCAGCGCGAGGGCGGGGACGCGCGCGGGCCGGTGGTGGTGGTCTCGGCGCTGTCGGGCGTGACCGACCGTCTCCTCGGCGTGGCCGCGCAAGCGGGCGCCGGCGATATCGAAGGCGCGCCGACGAGCCTGCAGGACTTGCGCAAGCGCCACATGACGGTGTCCGAAGTGGTGGGCGACGCGTCGCTGCGCGACGCCGCTGGTCGCCGCGCTGAACCGCGAGTTCGATGAGCTCGAACGCATCGTCTCCGCGCTCGCCGTGCTGCGCGAAGTGTCGCCGCGCTGGCTGGACACCCTGGCGGCGACGGGCGAGATGATGAGCAGCCAGATCGTCACGGCCGCGCTCACGTCGCGCCAGCTGCAGGCCACGTGGGTCGACGCGCGGCGCGCGGTGGTGACCA
Source organism: uncultured Acidobacteriota bacterium (assembly GCA_963839865.1). Lineage (GTDB taxonomy): Bacteria > Acidobacteriota > Vicinamibacteria > Vicinamibacterales > UBA2999 > 12-FULL-67-14b. The sequence goes on along the minus strand of CAWIWS010000021.1, from coordinate 274,256 downwards.
ACGGCGATCACACCGCGGCGGCGCCGCTCTTCCCCGAGACGACGGCGGCCCTGATGGCGCACGCGGACCCCGCGCTGGCTGCGGGCCGCATCCCGGTGCTGGGCGGATTTGTCGGCGCCACGGTGGACGGCGTCACGACGACCCTGGGCCGCGGCGGCTCGGATTTCTCGGCCGCCATCGTCGGCGCGTGCCTCGGCGCCAACGAGATCCAGATCTGGACCGACGTCGATGGGATGCTGACGGCCGATCCCCGCATCGTCCGCAACCCGCAGGTGGTGCCGCACCTGTCGTTTGCGGAGGCGTCGGAGCTCGCGTACTTCGGCGCCAAGGTCCTGCACCCGGCCACGATCCAGCCCGCGGTGGCCCGCAACATTCCGGTCCGCATCCTCAACTCGCATCGCGCGCAGGCGCGCGGCACGCTCATCACCGCCGAGCGGCCCGCGAGCGAGCGGCCGCTCACGGCCGTGGCGTCGAAGAAGCAGGTCACCGTGGTGGACATCACGTCCACGCGCATGCTGATGGCGCACGGCTTCCTCCGGCGCCTGTTCGAGGTGTTCGAGCGGTTCAAGACGCCGGTGGACGTGGTCACCACGTCCGAGGTGAGCGTGTCGGTCACCGTGGACGACACGCGGCGGCTGCCGGCGATCATCGAGGCGCTGTCGGAGTTCGCCGACGTCGTCCGCGAGGATCAGATGGCGATCGTCTGCGTGGTGGGCGACGGCCTGCAGCGCGACCCGGCGCTGGCCGCGGGCGTGCTCGCGTCGGTGGGCGACGTGCCGCTGCGGATGGTGTCGCAGGCCGCGTCGCGGCGCAACATCACGTTCGTGATTCGCGAAGCCGATTTGCCGTCGGCGCTGGGCCGGCTGCACGACAAGTTCTTCGCGGCGGTGAACGCCGCATGACGCCGGTTCGCATCCTGCTGCTCGGGCACGGACGGATGGGCCAACTCGTCGAGTCGCTCGCCCCTTCCTATGGTGCGGAGATCGCCGGCGTGGTGGACGAGCGGTCGGGCGACCGCGCGATCGAGCGCGGCGACTTCGGGCGCGTGGACGTGGCGGTGGATTTCACGCTGGCCGAGGCGGTGCCCCAGAACCTTCCGCAACTGGCCGCGCGCAAGATCAACGTGGTGATCGGCACCACCGGATGGCAGGCGCACGAGGCCGCGATGCGCGACGTGGCCGCGCGGGCCGGCATTGGCGTCCTGGCGGCGTCGAACTTCTCGCTCGGCATGAACCTGTTTCAGCTGGTGGTGGAAGAAGCGGCGCGGCGCTTCGGGCCGCACGCCGATTTCGGCGCGTGGATTCACGAGGCGCACCACGCGATGAAGAAGGACGCGCCGTCGGGAACGGCCGTCACGCTCAAGGGCGGGATAGAGCAGGCGGGCTACCCGCGGCCGATCGACATTTCGTCCACGCGCGCCGGTTCGATTCCGGGCACGCACACGGTGGGCTTCGACGGGCCGTCCGAGACGATCGAGCTCACGCACACGGTCCGCGACCGCGCCGTCTTCGCGCGCGGCGCGCTGGTGGCGGCGAAGTGGCTGGTGGGGAAGCAGCGGCTGGTTCTCGATGCGGGATATGTTGTGACGTGTGTTAAGGGGTCAGACCCCGAATAGGGCGAAAAGGCTGCAAATTATGCGTACGATGTTTACCGGAGTGGGCACTGCGCTAGTCACGCCGTTCACGAAGAGCGGGGCGCTGGACGAGCCGGCGATCAAGCGGCTGGCTCGGCGGCAGATCGACGGGGGCGTGCACTTCCTCGTGCCCTGCGGGACCACGGGCGAGACGCCGACGCTCTCGGACGCCGAAAGGGCGCGGGTCGTCGAGCTCGTGCTCGAGGAAGCGCGCGGCCAGGTGCCGGTGATGGCCGGCGCCGGCGGCTACGACACGAAGGAGGTCGTGCGCCTCGCCAGGGAGATGGCCAAGGTCGGCGTGCAGGGCCTGCTGTCGGTGACGCCCTACTACAACAAGCCCACGCCCGAGGGGCTCTACGCGCACTACTCCGCGGTGGCCGAGGCCACGCCGCTGCCGATCATGCTCTACAACGTGCCGGGCCGCACGGGCTGCAACATCGAGGCGGGCACGATGGCGAAGCTGGCGACGATCCCGCACATCATCGGCGTGAAGGAAGCCGCCGGCAACATCACGCAGATGGCGGAGATTCTGCCGCGCCGTCCCGAAGGACTTCATCGTCCTGTCGGGTGACGATGCGCTGACGGTGCCGCTGATGTCGATCGGCGGCCGCGGCCTGATCTCCGTGGCGTCCAACGAGATTCCCGCCGAGATCGTCGCAGATGGTCGAGGCCGCCGAGCGCGGGGACTTCGCCACCGCGCGGCTGCTGCACACGAAGCTCCTGCCGCTGATGCTCGGCAACTTCATCGAGTCGAACCCGGGCCCCGTGAAGTTCGCGATGGCCGCGATGGGGCTGTGCGAGGACGTGTTCCGGCTGCCGATGGTGTCCCCGCGTCCAGCCTCGAAGGAGAAGATATCTGGGGATGCTCGCGGAACTGGGCCTCCCGGTTGTGATGACGAAGGGCTGAATTCATCCACAGATTACGCAGATTACGCAGATTCGAACCGACGGCGCCCGCGCGCGCTGTCGCGCGCGCGATACGAGAGAAGGCCCCCGCCGGGAGAACGAACCGAGTGTGCGCATGTCCCTGTCCGGGGTTCGCTCTCCCGGCGGGGGCCTTCTCTCGCATCAGCGGCGAAGCCGCTGGGCGCCGAGGTCGGAACAGCGTTCACGCATTTCAATCTGTGTCATCTGCGCAATCTGTGGATAACTTGTTTTCGAGGTAACGACGCGTGAAGGAACTGATCGAGAAGTTGTTTGCCGCCGGCGCCAGCGCCGACAAGGCCGCGGCGCGTGAGGCGTTCGCGGATCTGCAGACCGCGCTCGGCGCGGGCGAGGTGCGCGCCGCGGAGCCGGATGCCGCGTCGCCCACCGGCTGGCGCGTCAACACGTGGGTGAAGCAGGGCATCCTGCTCGGCTTCCGCTTCGGCGACATCGTCGGACATGAGCGCCGGCCTGCCGTTCTACGACAAGGACACGATGCCGCTCAAGCGCCCCGGCGCCGACGCCGGCGTGCGCATCGTCCCCGGCGGATCGAGCGTCCGCGAGGGCGCGTTCCTCGCCCGCGGCGTCATCTGCATGCCGCCGATGTACATCAACATCGGCGCGTACGTCGGCGAGGGCACGCTGATCGATTCGCACGCGCTCGTCGGTTCGTGCGCGCAGATGGGCAAGCGCGTCCACGTGAGCGCCGCCGCGCAGATTGGCGGCGTCATCGAGCCGGTGGGCGCGATGCCGGTGATCGTCGAAGACGATGTGCTGGTCGGCGGCAACACCGGCGTCTACGAAGGCGCCGTGATCAAGCGGCGCGCGGTGATTGCCGCGGGCACCGTGCTCACCGGCTCCACGCCGGTCTACGACCTGGTGAACGGGCGTGATCATCAAGCCGGAAGCGGGCCAGCCGCTGGTGGTGCCCGAGGGCGCGGTCGTCGTGCCCGGCGCGCGGGCCGTCACCGTGGGCGCCGGCACGCGAGTGGGGCCTGTCGCTCGCCACGCCGGTGATCGTGAAGTATCGCGACGACCGCACCGACACGCGGACGGAGCTCGAAGCGTGGATCCGATGAAGCGGACGGGAGTCGGGAGTCGGGAGTCGGGAGCGTCGATCCGTTGCCCTGGCGCGGCAACTGATCGACATCGACTCGACCACCGGGCGCGAGGGCGAGGTCGCGCGGCGTGCTGGCGGGCATCCTGCGGGGCCGCGGCTACTCGGTGCTCGAACAGCCGCTCGGCGACGGCCGCGCCAACGTGATCGCCGCGGTGGGCGAGCCGGAGGTCGTGTTCTCCACGCACTTCGACTGCGTGCCGCCGTTCTTCCCGAGCCGCGTCGAGGGCGAGCGTGCTCTACGGGCGCGGCGCGTGCGACGCCAAGGGCATCCTCGCGGCGCAGGTGGCGGCCGCCGAACGGCTGCGCGCGAAGGGCGAGACGCGCGTCGGCCTCGTGTTCGTGGCGGGCGAAGAGCGGGGCAGCGACGGCGCGAAGGCCGCCAACACCATCGCGTCGCAGTCGCGGTACCTGATCAACGGCGAGCCCACCGACCTTCGGCTTGGCTCCGCCACGCGCGGCTGTTTTCGCGTGCGCCTCACGGCCGACGGGCAAGGCGGCGCATTCCGGGTATCCCGAGCTGGGCGAGTCGGCCATCGAGAAGCTGCTCGATTGCCTGGTGTCGCTGCGCGGGGCGCCGTGGCCCTCGGACCCGCTGCTCGGCACCACGCACTACACCGTGGGGCTCATCAGTGGCGGGGTGGCGCCGAACGTGATTCCGCCCAACGCCGAGGCCGAGGTGTTCTTCCGCACCGTAGGCGCGCACGACGACGCTGCGCCGCACGCTGGCCGAATGCATCGGCGGGCGCGTCGCCGTCACCGAGATCCTCGAACTGCCGGCAGTCCGCCTACACACCGTTCCGGGCTTCGAGACCGCGGTGTTCTCCTACTTCAGCGACGTGCCGTTCCTCTCGAACTGGGGCACGCCGCTCCTGCTTGGCCCCGGCTCCATCCACGTCGCGCACACCGATCGCGAGCACCTGTCGATCGCCGAACTCCACGCCGCCGTGGACACCTACGAGGCCCTGGCGACGTCGCTCCTCCAGGCCCGCTGAGGCCCCGGGTTTCGGCGGTGCCTCACAGGGCCCGGGAGTGCTACACTGGACGTTCGGCCCGGAACCTCGGCAATCTCAGGGCGGCGAATCGCGTCAGGGCCGGAAGGCAGCAGCGCTAAGTCGTTTCCGTGATGTGTTGAGGACCTCCGGGCCGTCTTCGAAGGCTCGAGGACCTTCCACCTCTTCACCTTCGACCTTCCACTCTACTCTAGATGGCCTACCAGGTCCTAGCCCGCAAATGGCGGCCGCAAGTCTTCGAGGACGTCCTCGGGCAGCAGGCCGTGACCCGCACGCTGAAGAACGCGCTCAAGAGCAAGCGCATCGCGCAGGCGTTCGTCTTCGCCGGGCCCGCGCGGCTGCGGCAAGACGACCACGGCGCGCATCCTGGCGCGCGCGCTCAACTGCGTGAAGGGCCCGACGCCGGACCCGTGCGGCGTGTGCGACGCGTGCATCGAGATTGCCGAGGGCCGCGACATCGACGTGCTCGAGATCGACGCCGCGACGCACACCGGCGTCGACAACGTCCGCGAGGTCGTCATCGAGGGCCTGGCGATCGCGCCGGTGCGCAACCGCTACAAGGTCTTCATCATCGACGAGGTCCACATGCTGTCGGCCTCGTCGTTCAACGCGCTGCTCAAGTCGATCGAGGAGCCGCCGCCGCACGTCATCTTCATGATGGCGACGACCGAGCAGCACAAGATTCCCGACACGGTGCTGTCGCGCTCGCAGGTCTACGAGTTCCGGACCATCTCCGGCAAGATCGTCGCCGAGCGCCTGCGCCTCATCGCGAACGAGGAGAAGATCGAGATTCCCGACGCCGGCCTGCTGCTGCTGGCGCGCGCGGGCGAGGGCAGCATGCGCGACTCGCTCAGCGCCTTCGACCAGGTGCGCGCGTTTGCCGGCGACCAGATCACCACCGAGGACGTCGTCACCGTGCTCGGCCTGGTCGGGCGGGACCTGGTGTTCGACATGCTCGAGGCCATCGGCGGCGGAAGACGCGCCGGCGGCGTTCGCGCTCGTCGAGCGCGCCATCGAGCGCGGCTACGACCTGCGCCTGCTGTGCCGCGAGCTGGCGCGCGCCACGCGCGACCTGCTGATCCTGTCGGTGGATCCGAAGCGCGCGCAGCGATCCGGACGTGGCGACCGACGCGGAGAAGGAGCGGCTGGTGGCGATGGCGGGGCAGTGGTCGCGCGAGGACCTGCTGCGCGCGTTCGACCTGCTGACCCGCGCCGAGCAGGAAGTGCGCGTCTCGGAGCAGCCGCGCTACAACCTCGAGATGGCGCTGCTCCGGCTGATGCATCTCCGCAAGCTGGTGCCGCTCGACCGAGCTGATTGCCGGTGCCGCGGGCGCAGCCTGCGGCTCGTGCGCAGGTGCGCTCAGGTGCCAGACGCGTCGGTGCGCCGCAGCTGGCGGCCACTGGTGCGTCACGCTGCGACCGGCGCGCCGAGCTGGCGCCCACGCGCCGTTGCGCCCGGCCACGCCACGCCACGCCGCGCCGGCACCCGGCACCAGCTGGCACCTGGCACCACCCGTGGCACCTCGCACCGTGCACCGCACCTGTGCCGGCCGGCGGTTCCCTGAAAGACGCCTTCCTCGCCGCCGTGAAGTCCGCGAAGCCGACCTTCTACAACCTGGTCGTGGCGCAGGCGTATCGCATCGACGCCACCGCCTCCGGGATCACGTTCGCGTTCCAGCCCAGCACAAGGTGGCCAAGACCCAGTGCGAGGACAACAAGGCGCTGGCTGCTGAGCTCGCCGAGAAGGTGGCCGGGCGGCCGATTCCGGTGTCCGTGCGTGATCGCCGACGCCGCGATGGCGCCGGCGCCGCCCGACGCGCCCCCGCGGCCGCCGCCCCGCAAGCGCCGAGCACGGACGACGTGAAGGCCGACGCCGCTCGCGCAATGCCACCGTGCAGGCCGTCCTCGAAATCTTCCCGATCGACAAGACGACGGTGGAGGAGCTCAAGGCGAGTAGGCCCATGGATATCCAGAAGATGATGAAGCAGGCGCAGGAAATGCAGGAGCGCCTGAAGCAGCAGATGGCCCAGCTCCGCGTGGAGGCCACCGCCGGCGGCGGCATGGTCACCGTGACGATGAACGGCCACAAGCAACTGCTGACGATCACGATCGATCCGGAGGTCGTCTCGAAGGACGACGTCGGCATGCTGCAGGACCTGATCGTCGCGGCGGTCAACGACGCGAACCGCAAGGTGGATGAGGCGATGCAGCAGCAGATGGGCGGCCTGCTCGGCGGCCTCGGCATCTGCCGGGGATGTGAGGTAGGCAGCCGTTGTCACTTCCCGCTGTCATTGCAGGACCTGGTCGACCAGTTCAAGAAGCTGCCCGGCATCGGCGGCAAGAGCGCGCAGCGCCTGGCGTTCCACGTCCTGCGCACGCCGCGCGAGGACGCCGAGCGGCTCTGCGACGCCATCCGCAACGTCAAGGACCGCGTCACCTACTGCACGATCTGCAACAACATCACCGACACCGACCCGTGCACGTACTGCGCGGATCGACGGGCCGCGACCCCCGCGTGATCTGCGTCGTCGAGGAGCCGCAGAACGTCAACGTGGTCGACAAGGCCGGCGGGTTCCGCGGGATGTACCACGTGCTGATGGGCGCCATCTCGCCGCTGCAGGGCGTCGGGCCCGACGACCTGAAGATCAAGGGCCTGCTGACGCGCATCGGCGCCCACAACGTGGACGAGGTCATCCTCGCCACGAGCCCCACGGTGGACGGCGAGGCCACGGCCATCTACCTGGCGCGCCTCCTCAAGCCGCTCGGCGTGCGCGTCACGCGCATCGCCACCGGCATCTCCGGTGGGCAGCGACCTCGAATACGCCGACGACCTGTCCATGAGCAAGGCCATGGAAGGCCGGCGCGAAGTTTAGGCTAGAATTCCGCTACCCCCGATGCTGCCTGCTGTGTACCAGGTGCCCGCCGCCGCCGTGCTCGTGGCCGGCGGCCTCCTCGCGTGTTTCTTCGGCTACCGATCCTTTCAAGGTGGTCCTGGCCGTCTTCGGCTTCATCCTCGGCGCGCTGGCGGCCAGCTCGCTGTTCGGCGCGAGCGAGACGACGCCGATGGTCATCGCGGCCCTCGTGGGCGGCATCGCCGGCGGCGCGCTGCTGCTCGCGGCGTACTTCGTGGGCGTGGCCCTGGTCGGCGCCGGCATCGGCGCCCTCGCGGCCAACTTGATCTGGACGCAGATCGAAGGCGACCCGCATCCCTTCGTCGTGGTGCTCTTCTCGGTGGCGGGCGCGGTGCTGGCCACCTGGCTGCAGCGCTACGTGATCATCCTGGGCACCGCCTTTGGCGGCGCCTGGACGATGCTCGTGGGCGGGCTGGCGGTGATGGGCGACACGGGCCCGCTCAAGGCCGCCGCGCAGGGGGACATCTGGGTGGCGTATCCCATGTCGCCCGCGCCGGACCAGCGATGGCTGCCCTGGGCCTGGCTCGCGCTGGGCATCTTCGGCACGGTGGTGCAGATGTACTGGACCGCCGGCGACCGCGGCCGGGTGGTGAAGGCGAACGAAGAAGCTGAAGAAAAAGAAGAACGAGCACCAATAAGCCTAGGCCAAGCCCCAAGACCTCTAGTCCGCGGCGCAGCCGCTCAGAAACGCATCCTCCACGCGCGGGCCCGCGCACCAGTCTCCACACACCACGATTCGTGATCCGGGAACCTGCAGCGCGCCGATGGCGAGCGGCGGATCCGCCACGGCGTAGCGCCACCGGTGGGCCATGAGGTAGCACGGCTTCGGCACGCCCGCGGGCACGAGGTCCTCGAACGCGCCGAGCAGGAAGGGGCCGACCGTGTCGGCTTGCTCGTCGAGGTGCGCGAGGCTCCAGTCGGTGGTCGCGTGGAGCACCCAGCTTTCCGCCTCGGCGCGCCGGGGCTTCGACTGGTTCCGCGCGATCCAGCCGAGCGGGCTTCCCGAGACGAACGCGGCGTCGAACCGGGTTCGCACGGTCTCCTCGAACGCGACGAGCACGGCCCAGCACGGCTTCATGCGAACGCCGGCCGCGCGCGCGGCCAGCTCCGGCGATGCGATGAGCAGCGTGGCCGCTTGGCGGCGCCGGGACCGCGACGACCACGCGATCGTAGCCGTCGAACTCCGCGAGCGACTCGACGCGCGTGTCGTACCGGACGTCGAGACCCTCGGCCAGGTGCTTGCCGAGGGCGCTCATCCCGGGCACGCCGACGTAGCGCTCGGTCCCCGTCGCAACTTCCTCCCAGCCTTCGCCATCGAAGGAGACGATGCGCCCGGTCCATCTGGCGACGAGCCTGGCGCGCTCCCACTCTTTCACCGCGGTCGCGAACCTGGGGTCGCGAACGGTGAAGTACTGGGCGCCGTGATCGAAGGCGAGATCCACCGTGCCCACGCCGCTCAGCTCGACGTTGCGCACATGACGCGTGGCCACGCGTCCCCCGGGCCCGCGGGACTTCTCGAACACGACGACGTCGTGCCCCGAGTCCCGCAGCGCCCGCGCCGCCGTGAGTCCCGCGATGCCGGCGCCGATAACCGCAACCTTCATAGGAACATCATCTCGGGAGTCGGGAGTCGGGAGTCGAGAGTCGGGCACCGGCGTTTGGCACCCGGCGCCGCGGCACCCACCCCGGCACCCTGGCACCCTGGCACCCCGGCACCTACTGTCCTGACAGTACCCTCCCCATGCTCCCGTGGTACCCCGTCATCTCGAGATACCCGCGGCCGTTCAGCGGGCTTGCCGGACGCGCTTCCCGCGACGTCGATCAGCCCCTCCCAGTACGCGACGCCCGTCGAGCCTTCGAGTGACAGCTCCTGATTGTCGAGCGGCGTCGTCACCTTGAGATCGAGCTTCTGCGACGGCACCGTGATGGTCCACGCGGTGGGATAGACGGCGCCGTTCTTCGACTTGAACGTCGGCCCGGCCGGCGCGAGACTGAAGTCGCCGACGGCGAGGTGCGTGGCGCGCCCGTCGGCGCCGACGAGGGTGCCGCTCGAGTGCGGATCGCGGCTGCCGTCGCCCCGGCGGAGCTGGTAGAGCATCAGCTCGCGGCCGTCGTCGAGCTGAATGCGAGAACCAGTCCCAGCCGCGCTGCTCGGGCTCGAGGAAGCTCGTGCCGAACTCGTGGTCCATCCAGCTCTCGCCGGAGACCTCGACGCGCTCGCCGTCCACGGTGAGCGTGCCGCGCGTCGGCATGCGGGTGAGCGAGTAGTAGTGCGACGCGTTGCCGGCCTGCGCGCCCTTCTGGCTGATGCCGCCGACGCCCTGGATCACCGGGGCCTTGCCCTCGTCCAGCACCAGGTCGACGGCCGGTGCCCTTGTCGGACGCGTGCAGCACGTGACGGTTCCGCTCGTCGAGCGAGGCGCGTCCAGTCGTCGTTCCACACGTGATAGCGATCGGTGTCCGCGCCCGCGAGCCCCGGCCCGCCGCGGCTGAGCCGCTCGGCGTAGCGATAGCGCTTGCCCGAGGGATCGCTGACGGCCAGGTGCGCCATGAAGAGATCGCGCACCGCCCACCGCGAGGGATTCGGCGGCGCCGCATTGATGCCCACGCGGAAGAACGTGACCTGGTAGCCGAAGCGCCGCCCGTCCTTCGCGGCGACGTTGCCGGTGTAGTACCACCATTCGATCTTGTATTCGGGATGGCTCGCGTGGTCGCGCGGGAACGCATAGGCGTAGCCCGGCGCCGCCTCGCGCCACTGCGCGGCGCTCGCGGTGAACGTCAGGCAGGCGGCCATGATCACGGCGAACCGAAGCGTCTTGGCCACAGATTTCACAGATGACACCGATTCGGAGCGGACCGGGACCAAACGGCCCGGCGCCCAGCGGCGAAGCCGCTGCCGAACGAGAAAGAGACGCCGGGGAGAGCGAACCGGCGCGCAAGAGGCCTGACATCGGTTCGTTCTCCCCGGCGTCTCTTCCTCGTTCGCCGCGCGCGCGTTGCGCGCGCGGGCGCCGGTCATATCTGCGTAATCTGCGTAATCTGTGGCTGCCTTGTTCACGGTCCGCTCACTCATCTTGTGACAGCACCAACTGCGCCGCCCGGCGTGCGGGGTAGATGCCCGCGAGCGCCGTGGCCGCAACCACCACAATCGACGACTGCACCAGGAACGCCGTCGGCAGGTGGAACTGGATCGTCCAGCCGAAGCTCTGCACGTTGATCACGTAGATCAGCACCAGCGACAGCGCGAAGCCGGCGACGAGGCCGATGCCCTGGCTCACCGCGCCGATCATCGCCGCCTCGATCACCACCATGCGCGCACCTGCCGGCGGTCCGCGCCGATCAGGCGCAGCAGCGACAGCTCGCGCCGGCGCTCGAGCACGAGCGTCAGCAGCGTGCCGGCCACGCCGAGCATCGCGACGACGATCGCGATCAGCTCGAGCGCGTAGGTGATCGCGAACGTGCTGTCGAACACTCGCAGCACCTCGGCGCGCAGGGTGCGGTTCGTGTAGATGAACGCGCGGTGGCCCTCGTCCATCCCCGCGAGGATCTCCGTGCGCACCTGCTCGGGATCCGCGCCCGGCTTGAGGTAGGCGGCCAGCCCCGTCGGCGGCAGGTCGCCGTAGTAGCGGTTGAACGTGCCGCGGTCCATGATCACCACGCCGCGGTCGCTGGAGTAGTCGTAGTAGACGGCCGCGACGCGGAAGTCGTGGTCCGCCCTTGGGGCGTCGCGAGCGTGATCGTGTCGCCGCGCGTGCGTGGTACCTGTTCGCGAACGCCTCCGACACGACCACCGCGTCCTGGCCGATGGCCGCGCGCGAGCGCCTCGCGCGCGTTCGACGGGCTCTTGAAGAGCAGCGAGCCGTGCGCCAGCACCACGCTCGAAGTTGCCCGGCGCCGAGCACCACCAGGTTGCCGTGGTAGGTCAGGTCCACGTTGCGGAACGTGTCGACCGCGGCCACGCCCGGGTGCCGCGCGACGGCGGCGACGACCTCGGGCGAGAGCGTCTGCTCCGAGCCCACGGTGGGCCGCACGCCCGGCCCGATGAAGAGGTCCGCCTGCAGCGTCTGGCCCACCCAGTAGACCACCGTGTCGCGGAAGCTGCCGATCATCACCGCGATGGCCACCATCATCGAGAGGCTCACCGAGAGCGCCGCCACCGAGATCGACGACGCGCGGGATGGCGGCCGAGAGGTTGGCGTGCGCCAGCAGCCCTTCGACGCCGAGACGCCCGCGCAGCAGCGTGCGGCTGGCACGCGGCTCAGGCCGAACATGATCGCCGGCACGAGGAGCGACGCGCCGAACACGATGGTGAAGGCCGAGAGATACCCGAAGAGCGGCATGCCGTTGACCGGGCCGAGCTGCGCGAGCCACGCCGAGACGGCGAGCATCACGAGCGGCGCGACGAGCAGGGCACGGGCCGCAGGCGCGCGCGCATCTCGAGCGTGTCGTGCGCCGCGCATCGCGGCCGTCGGCGGCACGCGGCTGGCTTCGAGCGCCGGCACCGCGGCCGCCAGCAGCGACAGCGGCATGCCGATGGCCACCGCGAGCGCCACGTGGCCCCAGTGCATCGCCGGCGGCGCGGCCGCCGACGGCGATGTAGAGGGTGCTCACCGTGGCGGAGGTCAGCGCCACGGCGGCGTCGGCCAGCACCCGCGCCGAGCCCGAGGCCGAGCGCGATGCCGGCCACGGCCAGCACGGCGGCCTCGCCGAGGAACAGCAGCGAGCACCTGCCGGCTCGTCACGCCGAGCGCGCGCAGCGTGCCGATCTCCTCGCGCCGCGCGATCACCGAGATCGTGACGGTGTTGTAGACGAGGAACAGCCCGACGATCAGCGCGATCCACGACAGCGCGGTCAGGTTCAGGTGAAACGCCGCCAGCATCGTCTCCACCTGCTCGCCGCGGCGCGACGGCCGCTGCACCGGGAGGCCGGCGGGCAGCCGCGCGGCGATGGCCGCGAGCGTGCGATCGAGGTCGGCGCCGTTGGGCAGGCAGGACGTCGATGCGATCGATGCGGCCGAGCCGATCGAACGCCAGCTGCGCGGCGGCGATGTCCATCAGGACGAAGTTGCCGTCGAGCACCCGCGCCGGCCCTTCGTCCTTCAGCAGGCCGCGGACGACGTAGGTGGCCACGCGGTCGCCGATCATCAGCCGGATCTCGCCGCCGAGCGCGTAGCCCGTGCCGGCGCGCGAGCTTCTCGGTGATGACCACCGCGTGCTCGTTGGTCAGCATCTCGAGGAACTGCTGGGTCGTGACGTCCGCGTCGCGCCGCACCGCGCACCTGCCGCGCCCGTCGCGCCCCGACTCGAGCAGCCGATAGTCGCGAAACGGCTGGTCGCGGAGGATGTCCACGCCGAGGATGCGCACGGCCTCGGTGCGCGGCGGCCGGTGCGACTCGGTCGGAGCCGTCGAGCGCGACCAGCGCCGCATCGCCCTCGATCACCGGGCTCACGCCGCCGTACTCGCGCAGCCAGCCGAGCGAAGGCAGCACCGTCTCGTCGAGCGCCGGCGCCGACGCCGACGATTTCCACGGACGTCCGCCCGGCCACCGTCTCGAGCGCCGTCTCGAAGCCGCGCACCGAGCTCTCGTTGGTGAGCTGGATCGCGATGACCACCGCGATGCCGAGCGCCACGCCGACGACGGTGGTCGCGGTCCGGACGCGCTCCTGCAGCCAGGGGCCGCAGGATGAACTGCCGGAACAGCCGCATCGGCACACTGCTCCCAGCGCCGCAACGCTCGCCGATACGCCGTCGCGCATGTGGAGCGACGCGCTGCGCGGCCGCCGGCCACGTCGGCCGCGTGCGTCGCGAGCAGGATCGTGATGCCCATCTCGCGGTTCAGCTCGGACAGCAGCGCCAGCACGTTCGCGCCGTTCTCGGAGTCGAGGTTGCCGGTCGGCTCGTCGGCCACGAGCAGCGCCGGCTGGTGCACGAGCGCGCGCGCGATCGCGGCGCGCTGCATCTCGCCGCCCGACACCTGCTGCGGGTAGTGGCCGAGGCGATGCGCGATGCCCACGCGGTCCGCCAGCGCGCGGGCGCGGCGCGTCCGCCTCGGCCGGGCTTCGTGCCGCCCGAGCAGGCAGGGCAGCGCGATGTTGTCGCCGATGGTCAGCGTGGGCAGCAGGTTGAAGAACTGGAAGACGAAGCCGACCTGCTCCCGCCGCACCCGCGTCAGCTCATCGTCTCCCAGCGTGGCGAGGTCGCGGCCGTTCGAGCAGGACGCTGGCCGGACGACGGCGCGGTCCATCGCGCCGCACAGGTGCAGCAGCGTGGACTTGCCGCAGCCCGACGGCCCCATGAGCGCGACGAAGTCGCCGGCCTCGAGGGCGAAGGACACGCCGGCCAGGGCCGAGACGCGCGCGTCGCCGCTGGTGTAGGTCTTGTGGAGGTCGGTGGCGGCGAGTAGGGGCATGAGGGGGGCTTAGGGACTTAGGGACCTGGGGGCTTAGGGGTCAATACTACGACGCTTATGAGGTCGGGGAGGATCCGCCGAGGCGTGATGCGAGATAGGCCACGGCGCCGTCGAGCGTGGCGAGCTTCGCGTAGTCCGCCTCCGGGATGTCGACGTGCAGCGCCTCGTGGAGGCCGATGACGAAATTCAGCATGTCCATCGAGTCGATGTCGAGCTGGTCCCGCAGGTTCTGGCCGCCCTCGAGGCGCAGGCCCTTCGACTCGGGCGCGATCTTGTTCAGGCCCTTCACGACGAGGTCGCGGATCTCCTGGGAGGTCATAGGGTCTCCGGTGATTGCAGCAGCCTGGTGAGCGCGGTAAGGAAGCGCCCGGCGCGATGGCCGTCCACGGCGCGATGGTCCACCGAGATCGACACCATGCACGGTCGGGTGGACCTGCACCTCGCCGTCCACGGCGACGGGACGGTCGACGATCGCGCCGAATGACACCAGCGCCACCTGCGGCGGATAGATGATCCCGTAGCTCGCCTCGACGCCCTGCTCGCCCAGGTTCGTGATCGTGATGGTCGGGTCGGACAGCTCCGAGCTGCGCAGCTCACCCGCGCGCGCGCGCATGACGAGATCGCGCAGCGCCGACATCAGCGTCGGCAGGTCCTTCTGGTCCGCGTCGTGGAGGGCCGGCGCCACGAGGCCGCCGCCGCGCAGCGAGACCGCCACGCCGGGATGAATGCCCGCGCCCGGGCGAACGCGTTGTTCCGCCAGAAGCCGTTCAGCTCCGGCACCTCGCGCAGCGCCAGGGCCACCGCCTTGATGAAGAGCGCCGCGGGCAGCAGCCGCTCGGTCACCGGCCGCGCGGCGTTGCTCGCCGCGCAGCCACGTCGTCATCGCCTTCATGTCGATCGTGGCCGCCAGGTAGAAGTGCGGAATCTCGCGCTTCGATCGCGACATCGCGGCCGCAATGGCCTGGCGCATCGCGCGCCGCTGCGATCCGGCGGGGCCGCGCTCGACGGCGGCCGTGGCGCTTCGCGGCCCGCTCGACGTCCGCGATCGAGATCGCGCCACCCGGTCCGGTGCCCGTCAGGCTGTCGAGATCGACGCCGAGCTTCTGCGCGGCAGCGCGCCGCGTGCGACGGGCGATGATCGACGGCGTGCCGCGCGTCGCGGCGCGGCGGCAGGGCGCAGGCGGCGGCGTCGTCGTGGCGTCCGGCTTAGCCGGACCTTCCGCCGCTTCGCCGATCACGCGCCAGCACCGTGCCCACCGGCACCTTCTCGCCCGGCATCACCACCAGTCGACTGCAGCACGCCGTCCTCGAACACCTCGATCTCGATCGCGCCCTTTTCCGTGTCCACGACGGCGATGATGTCGCCGCGCTTCACCGCGTCGCCGGGCTGCTTCAGCCACTCGACCAGCGTGCCCGCCTCCATGTCGGCGCCGAGCGCCGGCATGCGGAACTCACCCACGGCGGCACCGTGCGCCTGCGCCGCCTGCGACGATGGCCGGCACCTGCGGCAGCGCCGCGTCCTCGAGGTGCTTCGGATAGGGGATCGGCACCTCGGCGCTGCACACGCGCGCGACCGGCGCGTCGAGGTCGTAGAACGCCTGCTCCATCGATGCGCGCGCTGATCTCGGCCGAGAGGCCGCCGCTCCGCCACCCTTCGTCGACGATGACGGCGCGATGGGTCTTCGCCACCGACGCGCAGCATGCGTCGTCATCGTCCAGCGGACGCAGCGCGCGCAGGTCGATCACCTCGGCGTCGATGCCCTCCGCCGCAGCGTCTCGGCCGCCTGCAGCGCCTTGCCCAGCGTGCCGCCGTAGGTGATCAGCGTGATGTCCGCGCCGATCCGCCGGACCGCCGCGCGCGTCGATGTCCACGGCGCCCGCATCGTCCGCGCAGCTCGCCCTCCATGTTGTAGAGCATCTGGTGCTCGAAGATGAGCACGGGATCGGGATCTGCAGCGCGGACCAGAGCATGCCGCGCGCGTCCTCGAGCGTCGCGGGCGTGAGCGATCCGGAGGCCGGGGATGTGCGCGAACCAGCCTTCGAAGCTGTGCGCGTGCTGCGCGGCCAGCTGGCGCCCCGCGCCGGTCGCCATGCGGATCACGAGCGGGACGCTGAACTGGCCGCCCGACATGTGCCGGATCGTCGCGGCGTTGTTGACGATCTGGTCGAGCGCCAGCAGGCTGAAGTTCACCGTCATCACCTCGACGATGGGCCGCATGCCGCCGAGCGCGGCGCCGATGCCGGCGCCGACGAACGTCGATTCCGACAGCGGCGTGTCGCGGATGCGCTCCGGGCCGAACTCCTCGAGCAGGCCCTTGCTCACCGCGTAGGCGCCGCCGTACCGGCCGACGTCTTCGCCCATCAGGAACACGCGCGGGTCGCGCGTGAGCGCCTCGCGGAGCGCCGGCGCGCACCGCTTCGCGATAGCGTCAGCGTCGGCGCCATGGCGTGTAGACGTCGCTTGCGTGAGGTCGTCGACCGGTTCCCACGTGCCCTGCTTCGGCAAACGCCACGGCCGCGGCGATCTCGGCCGCCACCTCGGCCTCGATGCGCGCGGCCACGCGGCGTCGTCGAGCGCGCCCGTGCGCTCGAGCAGGCCGCTTGAGCAGCGGCGATCGGATCCCGCTGTCTTCCACTTCTCGACCTCGCTCTTGTCCCGATACAGCTCGGCGTCGAACATCGAGTGCGCGCGGAAGCGGTACGTGCGGAACTCCAGGAACATCGGCCCGCCGCTCCGCGACGATCGCGCGGCCGCGTCGCGGACGGCGTGCTCGACGGCCAGCACGTCCATGCCGTCCACGCTCTCGGCGGGCATGCCGTAGCCGGCGGCCTTCGCGGCGCGATGTCGGTCTGCGCGAGCGCGCGCTCGATGCGCGTGCCCATGGCGTAGAGGTTGTTCTCGCAGAGGAACAGCACGGGCAGCTTCCAGAGCGCGCGCCAGGTTCAGCGACTCGTGGAACTCGCCTTCGGCCACGGCGCCGTCGCCGAAGAAGCAGGCCGTCACGCGCGGCCTTGCCCTGCATGCGGTCGGCCAGCGCCAGGCCCGACGGCCATCGGCAGCCCGCCGCCGACGATGGCGTTGCCGCCGTAGAAGCGCGTGGCCGCGTCGAACACGTGCATCGAGCCGCCGCGGCCGCGGCTGCAGCCCTCGCGCTTGCCGAACATCTCGGCCATCAGCGTGGTCGCGGGAATGCCGCGCGCCAGCGCGTGGCCGTGCTCGCGGTAGGTGGCGACGACCGCATCGTCCGGGCCGAGGGCCTGCATCACGCCGACCGCCACCGCCTCTTCGCCGATGTAGAGGTGCAGGAAGCCGCGGATCTTGCCCGGCGCTGTACAGCTCGGCGCACTTCTCCTCGAAGCGGCGGATGCGCAGCATCTCGCTGCAGCAGCGTCGCAAGCGCTCGATCGGCGCGGTCTGCCCTCCAGCGTGGACGTGTCGCCCTCGGGCAGCCCGAGCTCCCGCGCCTTCAGCAGCCGGCGCATGATCTTGCCCGCGCGTGTCCGGGGCAGCGAGTCGACGAAGGCGATCTCCTTCGGCGCCACGGCCGCGCCGAGCCGGATGCGGGCGAAGCCGAGCAGCTCCTGCGCGCAGCGCGTCGGTGGGCTCGTGGCCCGGCTTCAGGGCGACGAACGCCTTCACGATCTCGAACGCGACGGGATCGGGCTTGCCGATCACGCCGGCCTCGGCGACCGCCGGAGTGCTCGAGCAGCACGCTCTCCACCTCGAACGGGCCGATCAGGTGGCCCGACGACTTGATCACGTCGTCCGCGCGGCCGACGAACCAGAAGTAGCCGTCGGCATCGCGCCGGGCGAGGTCGCCGGTGAGGTAGTAGCCGCCGGCGAAGCATTTCTGGTAGCGCGCCTCGTCGCCCAGGTAGCCGCGGAACATCGACGGCCATCCGGGCACGAGCGCCAGCTCGCCCTCCACGCCGGGCTCCGTGACGACGTGGACGCTGCCGTCCTCGTTGCGGCGGACGATGGCGGCCTCGATGCCGGGCATGGGCGTGCCCATCGAGCCGGGCGGATGGCCATCGACGCGAAGTTGGCGATCATGATGCCGCCGGTCTCCGTCTGCCACCAGTTGTCGTGGAACGGCAGGCCGAACGCCTCGACGCCCCACATCACCGCCTCGGGATTGAGCGGCTCGCCGACGCTGGCGAGAAAGCGCAGCGCGGGGAGGTCGTGCTCGCGCGCGCGGCGCGCTGCCGTACTTCATCATCATGCGGATGGCGGTCGGCGCCGTGTACCACACGGCTGACGCGCTCGTCGCGGAGGATGCTGTACCAGCGGTCCGCGTCGAAGTCGCCCTCGTCGACGATGCTCGTGACGCCGTTGGTGAGCGGCGCGATGATGCCGTAGGACGTGCCGGTGACCCAGCCCGGATCGGCCGTGCACCAGAACACCTCGTCCGGATGCAGGTCGAGCGCGTAGCGCGCCGGTGACGTGATGCGCCACCACCGCCTCGTGGACGTGCAGCGCGCCCTTCGGCAGGCCCGTGGTGCCGCTCGTGAAGTGGAGCAGCGCGGGGTCCTGCGGATCGGTGGGCGGGATCGTGAAGTGCGCGTCCTGCGTCGGCCAGCAGAGCGCGGAAGTCGTGCGTGCCGGGAATCGACGTCGTCTCGTCGCCGTCGCCGACGATCAGGATGTGCTCGAGGTGGGGCAGGGACGCGCGTTGCGGCTCGATCTTTCGCCGGTAGAGCGCCGCGGTGGTGACGAGCACCCGCGCGCGCGCGATCGTGAGCCGCGCGTCGATCGGCTCCGGGCCGAACGCCGAGAAGAACGGGCTGAAGATGGCGCGCTGCTTGAGGGCGCCGAGCGCGGTGAGGTACAGCTCCGGGATGCGCCCGGCGAGCGTGACGACCACGTCGCCCTTGCCGACGCCGAGGCGCCGCAGCGCGTTGGCGACGCGATTGGTCTGGTGGTGCAGGTCGGTAAACGTGTAGTCGCGGCGCCGGCCATCGCGGGCGATGAATCGCAGCGCCACCTGCGCGGCCTGTGCGCCGACGGCGTGACGATCGACGGCTTCGTGCGCGATGTTGAGGCCGGCATTGCCGGGCAGGCCGTCGAGCATCCACCGCGCGCGGGTCCACGTGAACTCGCGCCTCGCGGCCCCGTAGTCCTCCAGGTTCGGCGTCACGCCGTGGAGGCTGGCGGACTTCACAAGGGTAGGCCAACGTCCGCCGTCGACGCGTTCCCGGGGGGCCGGTATCGTCATACACCTGTCCATCCGGCCAAGGTGCAAGCCCCGCGCCAATGGCCGCGGTCGTTTCTTCCGGCGATTGGCCGTGCGGGAGCGACCGTGGGAGAAGGGATGCCGGGAGTCCGGCGCCGGCGGCCCCGGCTATCGCGCTTCCGCGCGCATGAACAACCCCTTGGGCCGCAGCGTGATGCGCGGTTCGGGGACGGGCGGGGGATCGGAGGTCGGCACGAGGCGCCAGCGCTGCGCGATGGTCGCCAGCAGCAGGATGGCTTCCGTCCACGCGAACGACTCCCCGATGCAGATGCGGGAGCCTCCGCCGAACGGGAAGTAGGTGTACTTCGGCCGGTCGGGCGCGGGGGACAGCCAGCGTTCCGGCTTGAACTGCTCGGGTGCGTCCCACCAGCGCGGGTCGCGGTGCGCCACGTACTGGCTGGTGATCACGATTGATCCCGGCGCCAGTTGATAGTCGCCCACGCTGTGCGTCTCCACCACGCGCCGCCCCATCGTCCAGGCGGGCGGGAAGAGGCGCATCGATTCCGAGATGATGGCGCGCGCCCATTCGAGCTTCGGCACGTCTTCCGCGGTGGGCGTGCGGCGGCCGAGCACCTCGGCGAGCTCCTTGTGCAGGCGCGCTTCGGCGAGGGGCGCTGAGCCGAGCAAGTGCCAGGTCCACGCCATCGCGTTGGCCGTGGTTTCGTGGCCCGCGAGGAAGATCGTCATGGCCTCGTCGCGGATCTGCTCGTCGCTCATGCCGACGGCATCGGGGTTGTCGGGATCGCGTGCGGCCAGCAGCATCGAGACAAGGTCGTGCGTGGTGCCGGCGCGGAGGGCGGGCGGTTCGGCCCCCGCTGCGGCCATCGCCTCGCGCCGGGTCGCGATGATGCGGCGGACCACGCGGTCGAGACGCTCGCGGGAGCGGCGCATGCGCACGAACACGGGCAGCGGGAGGCGTTCGAGCCGGCCGATGAACGGCAGGAACGCGAGCGTGAAGCCCTGCACCGCGTCGGCCAGGGCCTCGCGCACCTCGTCCACGTCCGACTGCACGTCGCTGGAGAAGAGGGTCTCGCCCACAATCGCGAGAGCGAGGCCGCCCATTTCATGTGTGACGTCGAGGCGCGCGCCGTGCGTGAGGCCGGCGGACCATGCGGTGGCGTGGCGGACCATCGCGGACGCGAAGCCCTGCACGTGCTGTCGGTGGAAGAGCGGCTGGATGGTGCGCCGCTGTTTGAGGTGCTCGGGGCCGTTGGCGGTGAGCAGGCCGTTGCCGAGGATCTTGCGCGCGCGGTCGAGGGCCATGCCCTTGACGAAGCGGTGCGCGGAGCCGACGAGCATGTCCTCGATCCACTCGGGACGGCTGATCAGGTACACCTGCTGGCGTCCGAACTTGAAGGCGGCGATGTCGCCGTAGGTGCGGGCGAGGTGGGTGAAGAACTCGGGACCGTTGCGGCGGAAGGCCCAGAAGTTGCCGCCGGGCAGCCACTGTGGCGGGCCGGGGGGCGAGAGAACACGGACGGGCGCCGCCGACGACATTGCCCCAGAGTGTGACCGTGTGAAGGGCATAGGTCAAATGCGCGCGCGGCATGGGAGCGCGCGCAGGAATGCTTGCGGGATACGGCCCAGTCGGGCTACGATGATCGTCTCACGTACCTGCCATATTCCTCGGTAGCTCAATGGCAGAGCATCCGGCTGTTAACCGGAGGGTTGCTGGTTCGAGTCCAGCCCGAGGAGCCACTCATTTCGGCTTCGCCTTCATTCGTGGTCCTCGGGCTGCCCTCAGTGGCATCGCGACTCGGCTTCGCCTCGTCGCGAATGGCATCGAGTCCAGCCCGATCTCAACTCCAATAATTCGTGCCCGATTGAGGTAGCAAGCATGCGATTTGCCGTTGTCGTGACGATCGCCATCGCGTTGACATCAGTTTCCCGGGCGCAGTCTATTCAGCCGATTCCTCACATTCCGGGGGTGTTCGGTGATGACAGCGTTCTTGAACTTGTTCGAGATGGCTTTGTATTTACCGAAGGGCCTGTTGGTACGGCGGATGGCGGGCTGTACTTTACCGACACTGGGGCACAACCAACGCGGATCTATCGCTTGGAGGCAGATGGTCGGATTCGGTTGTTCCTCGACACGCTGAACCGGGCGAACGGGCTCGCCTTGGAGCGAAGCGGCGCCCTGATTGCCGCTGAGAGCAACGGAGGGCGAGTCATTCGGGTAGGAACCGATGGCACTGTCGTTCCTGTGGTCGGACAGGCGGCCGCTGGGCGACCGCTCATCAACCCCAATGATTTAATCGCTGACCGGCGTGGCGGGATCTACTTCACGGACTTTGCTCGAAGTCAGAGAGACGCGCCAGGCTACGTGTATTACGTCCCGCCGGGCGCCACTCAGGCTCTGGTGATCGCGAGCGACGTCGGGCGGCCTAACGGGCTTTCGCTCACTGACGATGAGAAAACACTGATTGTCGATGACTCGTCCGGCAATACCGTGTATGCGTTTGAAATCCAGCCGGACGGCTCGGCAAAAAGCAGGCAACCGTTCGCGACGCTGCGAAATATTCCTTCGGGTCAAGGCAGTGGTGCGGACGGTCTCACGATTGATCGGGCTGGACGCGTGGTACGTCACAACCGCCGTCGGCGTTCAGATCTTCGATCGGTCGGGCCAATATCTGGGCACGATAGCTGTTCCAAGCCCGCCGGCCAATGTGGCATTTTCGGGCCCGGACAAGCGAACTCTGTATATCACCGCGCGAACTGGCCTCTATCGTGTTCGGACGGTCAGCCAGGGTCTGAGCAGGCTTGGCAAGTAGTCTCATGGCTGGCTAGCAGGTGGCTGCTGCCGACCGACATGCATTTCGCAATCCGAGGGGCGCTGCCTATTGAAAGCTGGCGACCGCCGCTGGTTCCGAGCCAAAGGTCCGAACGCCGCGTTCATCGCAGAGCAGTTCAGTATCGAGGGTGACACGCTGACGTTGACGTGGGTGTCCAGCGACAGTCACATACGAATGGGTAAGGACATCGTCCGATTGACGCTGCCGGTAAGCACGACTCGCATGAAGCTCATTCGCGTCGAGTAGGTATCAGAAACGCACAAAGCGGTCTTCACCGTCAGCGCCGAGCTTGCCGGTGGGTAGGTTCCAACATCAAGCTGCTTCTTGAATCAACCAGTTGCGGAAATCGTCCAGTGCGGTGAGCCAATCTCCAAGTTCAGAGTCGCCAGTTCAAAGTTCAAAAAAGCGACGCCCGAGCTTGGGCGCGTCGCGAAATCACGCCGGCACGTAGACCAACCTGATCACATCCTCGGCAATCCGATCATTCGCCACAAGCCGCAGCCGCGGCCGGGGCCCGGCGAAGTATGGCTTGCCCTCACCAACCACGACGGGGTGCAGGTAGATTCGATACTCATCGATCAGACCAAGTGCGGTCAGGCTGTGCGCCAGGTCCGGGCCGGCAACTTCGATCTCCCCGGCGCGCTCGGCCTTCAGCTCGCGGATCGCGCCCTCGAGATCGTCCCCAACGAGTGTGGCGTTGGGGCCGACCGACTTCAACGAGCGCGAGACGACCCATTTCGGCTGCTTCCGCCACGCCGCCGCGAAGGCGCGTTCGTCTGCATCCCATTCAGGATGATCGTCGTCCCAGTAGCGCATGACCTCGTACATGTGGCGACCGTAGACACTGCCCGCCTGCCCCTGGGCCTCCTCGATGAAGTGGCGGAAGAGCGCGGGACCCGGCGCAAACGCCGTGTGGTCGACGTAGCCGTCCAGGGACTGGTTCATGCCGAATACGAGCCTCGCCATACCGGTGCAAGCTAGATCGACTGAACGGGGTATCGCAATGGGTTTTCGAATGCGCGAGGCCGGCAGGAGCTGAGGTAGCCTAGTGACCGAGGAAATCCTGATGCTTTCACGACGTTCGTTCCTTCGCGTATCCACCCTCGGCGCCGGCGTGGCGTGGTCACCCAGCCTCCAGGCGCAGCAGAGGGGTGGCGGCGCCGCTCCGCAGGGGCCACTGCCGCCGTCCATCGCGGCGCTCCAGTCGATGAAGGGCCGCGCCCGGCCGTTCACGAACCAGGAACGGCTGGCCCGCGTCGAGAAGGCCAGGACGCTGATGGCGGCGGAGAAGATCGACGCCATCCTGATGACCGGCGGCAGCTCGCCGATGTACTTCGCGAACGTGTCCCTGGGCGGCGGCGAGCGGCTCTGGGCGCTCGTCATTCCCGCGAAGGGCGCCCCGTTCATCGTGTGCCCGGCCTTCGAAGAGGCCCGCGCGCGCGAGCTGCTCACCGACAGCCCGTTCGGGGCGAACACCGAGGTTCGCACGTGGCAGGAGGATGAGAGCCCCTTCACGCGCGTGGCCGATGGCCTCAAGGATCGCGGCATCGCCTCCGGACGCCTCGGGATCGAGGAGACCGTCAAGTTCGTCTTCGCCGACAGCCTGGCCCAGGCCGCGCCGGCCCTCAAGATCGTCTCGGCAACGCCGGTCACCGCGGGGTGCCGGATGATCAAGGACGCCCACGAGGTCGAGTGCCTCAGGCTCGCGGGCGAAGCCACGCTGAAGGTCTACCAGGCGGTGTACGAGGCCTTGAAGGAAGGCATGACGCAGCGCGACGTCAGCGCCCTCATCCAGGCCGGCTACGCGCGGGTCGGGTTCGACGGCTTCGCCAGCCTGAACGTCGGCGAATTCACCGCCTCGCCCCACGGCTCGCGCACCCCGCAGACGATCCGCGAAGGCACGATCCTCATGGTCGACGATGGGTGCAAGGTGGAGGGGTACACGTCCGACATCACGCGCACGTTCGTGCTGGGCAAGCCGA
The DNA here is from genome assembly GCA_963839865.1 of uncultured Acidobacteriota bacterium. Taxonomy (GTDB): domain Bacteria; phylum Acidobacteriota; class Vicinamibacteria; order Vicinamibacterales; family UBA2999; genus 12-FULL-67-14b. The sequence continues at coordinate 250,239 of CAWIWS010000021.1, read as the reverse complement.
CCGACAAGATGCGGCAGGTGTTCGACATCGTCCGTCGCGCGCAGCAGGCGGCTCTTGCCGCGGCCAAGCCCGGCGTGCCGAACGAGGCCATCGACGCGGCGGCGCGCAAGGTCCTGACCGACGCCGGCTATGGCCCGGGCTTCAAGTACCTGACCCATCGCGTGGGCCATGGGATGGGCATGGACATGCACGAGTGGCCGTACCTCGTGAAGAACAACATGTTCGGCTGGCCGAAGAACCCGACGCTGCAACCCGGCATGGTCTTCAGCGACGAACCGGGCATCTACATCCCGGGGGAGTTCGGCGTCAGGCTCGAGGACGACCTGCACGTCACCGAATCCGGCGCCGAGTTGCTGACGCCCACGAGCCCGTCGCTCGAGCAGCCCTTCGGTGCGGCGTGAGCAGGTCCTGACACAGACAAAGAGGGGCGCCTTCGCAGGCGCCCCTCGTGGTCTTCAGTGATTCGAACCTGCGTGACGATTCGCTACGCCAGCGCCTTTCCAAACAGCACCAGCATCCGGCTCCACGCCTTCTCGGCCTGCGCCTCGTTGTAGACGGCCGAGTCCGGCGGGCACCAGCCGTGCGCCGCGCCGGCGTAGACCTCGATCTCCGCGGGGAGCTTCGCCTTGGCGAACGCCTCCTTCAGGACCGTCTTCGCCTCGGGCTCGCGCTGGTCGTCGTTCTCCGCCACGCAGCACGAGGAACTGCGCCTTCATTGTCGGGATGAGCAGGTGCGGACTGCTGGCGTCCTTCGTCACGAGGCCGCCGCCGTGGAAGGTGGCGCCCGCGCCCACGCGGTCCGGCACCGCGGCCGCGGTGCGCATCACCATCGGCCCGCCCATGCAGTAGCCGGTGGTGCCGATCTTCTTCCGCTTGTCCACCGCCGCCTGCGTGTCGAGCCACGCGATGAACGCCTTCGCGTCCGTCGTGTGCGTCGTCGCGTTCAATGCCTGGGCGAGCGGCATCACGGCGTCGCGCACCTTCGGATCCGAGAAGCTGGCACCCGGCGCCACTACCGGCGCGGGCTTCGAGCGGTAGAACGGGTTCACGACGAGCACCGCGTAGCCGGATTCGGCGAGGCGCTTGCCCATCTGGCGGAAGGCCGGCCGCAGGCCGAGGATGTCGGGCCACACCACGACGGCCGCGGACGCGCCGCTCGCGGGGTGCACGAAGTAGCAGTCCGCCACGCCATCCGGCGTCTTCACCTTCACCTCGGATTCGGTGACGGCCACCGCGTCGAGCGCGCGGGGCAGCAGAAAGGCCATGCCGACGCCAAGGGACAGCGCGCCGAATTCCCGCCGCGTCACGGCGCCACGCGCCACGTATTCCTTCAGGTCGTCATCGTAGTGGTCTTGATCGCACATTCCAGTCCTCCAGGGTTCAGGTTCGGGCCAGCGCAGTATAACGATTCGCCCGCCGCGCCGCTCAGAACTCCACTTCGCCCTCGAGATAGAACACGCAACGCCCTTCCAGCTCCACCCGATCGCCCACCAGCCGGCAGATCACTTCTCCCCCGCGTCGCGAGGCCTGAAAGGCGGTGAACGCGGTCTTCTTCAATCGCGTGGCCCAATACGGCGACAGCATGCAGTGCGCCGCGCCGGTGACGGAACCTCCGGAATGCCTTTCGCCGGCGCGAAATAGCGGCTCACGAAGTCGTACGCGCCATCGCCGGGCGCGGTCACGATCACGCCGGGCCGGCCGCGCGCGTCTGGGCTCGAGCCGCTCCATCACGACGGCGGCGCTGGCGAGCGTCGCATGCCCGCAGAGGGGCACCTCGACGGCCGGCGTGAACCAGCGGAGCCGGTACTCGCCGCCTTCGGGCACGAGAAAGGCGGTCTCGGCCAGGTTGTTCTCGGCGGCGACGGCCTGCATCACGCGGCGCGTGAGCCCGCCCTTGGTTGTGACTACATTGTGCTACCATTGTGACTACATCAGGAGCAGGGCCGTCATGGACACCATCGGCATTCGCGAGCTCAAGACCCACTTGAGCCGGCACTTGAAGCGCGTGCGGGGCGGCGCCCGGTTGACCGTCACGGAGCACGGCCGCGCGATCGCCACCCTTGCGCCCATCGACGCGCCCATCGAGGTCGGATGGGCCCATCAACTCGTGGCCGAGGGGCTCGCGCAGTGGAAGGGCGGCAAGCCCGCCGGGCTCTCCAGGACCCCATCGACGAAGGGCAAGCGCGCGTCCGCCGTCGTGATCGAGGACCGCCGGTGACGCTCTACCTCGACACCAGCAGCCTCGTGAAGCTGTATGTGTCCGAGGAGGGGTCCGACGCCGTCCGCCAATTGGTGGCGGAGGCCACGATTGTCGCCACATCGGTCGTCGCCTATCCCGAAACGCGCGCGGCGCTGGCCCGCCTTCGCCGCGAAGGCGCCCTTCAGCCAGCGGCCCTGGCGGCGGCCAGGCGTGGATTTGAGCGGCAGTGGCCCGCCTTCCTGGCGATCGAGGCCACCGATCCGCTCTGCCACGCCGCGGGGGAGTTGGCCGAGCGCCACGGCCTGCGCGGATTCGACAGCATCCACCTGGCGTCATTTGCCGCGGTCGCCCGTCTCGCCGGCGCGGAGAAGACGGCGTTCTCGAGTTTCGACCACCGGCTCAATGAGGCCGCCCGGAAACTCAGCACGCGCCTGTCGCGTCCGCGTCGATAGTTTCACCGTCTTAAGTTCGCCTGACCGACTGAGCTTCGAGGCCGGGCAACGTGAGACGATGCTCAGGTGTGCGTGTGGCGGGGATGGCGCGTGGGTAGTTTCACAACCGAGGGCCGCAGGAGTGCGCGCCTGGTCCTGGCGCTCGTCGCGTTGGCCGGCTGCGGCGCCTGCAATCGCGGGCCGAGCGCGCCCACCGCGATCAATCCGCCGCCTGTCGCCACTCCAGCCCCGCGCATCGCCGATCCGCCAACCCTCACCTGTCCGCCGCCAGTGACCGTCACGGCGACGACCGCGGCCGGGGCCGTGGTGACCTACCAGCCTCCAGAGGGCCGGAACGGCGAAGGCGCGGTCACCGTCGCGTGCGCGCCGGCTTCCGGCACGACGTTTCCGGTTGGCGCCACGCCTGTGGCCTGCGTGATCACCGATGCGGTGAACCGGACCGGCTCCTGCACGTTTTCGGTGACCGTGTCGGCGCCCCTCCGGCTGCGCCGCGCGCGCATCATGGCCTTCGGTGACAGCATCACGGAAGGACAGGTCGTGGTTCCGGGCACCGACAGCGCGGAACTCGTGTCGCGGCCGGACATCGCCTATCCGGCCGTGTTGTCGCAACTGCTGTCGGCGCTGTATGCCGACCAGCGCATCGCGGTCTTCAACCGCGGCCGCGCCACGGAAAAGGCGGCGGGGGCGCTCTCGCGCTTCATCACGAACTTCCTCAACGACGGTCCGGATGTCGTCGTGTTGCTCGAGGGCTACAACGACATCATCTTCGGCCAGTCCGGCATGGGCATCCTGGACGGCGTCGCGGGCGTCAACGAACTCGCCGCCGACGCGCGCCTGCGCGGCGCCCGGGTCTTCATTTGCACCCTGTCCCCGTCAAAGGCAGGGCGGCGCCAGATTCCGATGTCGGCAATCCGGGAGGCCAACGATCGGCTGCGCGTGGTGGCGCGCGGGGAAGGCGCGTACCTCGTGGACGTGTTCGGCGCGTTGCTGCCCGACGTCGAGGCCAACGTCAGCAGCGACGGCCTGCACCTCACGGAACTGGGTTACCGGAGGCTGGCCGAAACGGTGTTTGCCGCCCTTCGCGCCGATCTGGAAGTCCCGTAGTGTTCGCGAACGGGCTCAATACGGAAACTTCGCCTTGAGGGCGAGAATCGGGGCCTCGAACGTCCGCCAGGAGACCCACGCCACGACAAACGCCGGCGCGATGACGGCCGCGTAGAACAGCACCTGCCCGCTCCACGGGGCCTTCTCGAACATCTCGAAGTTGTTCGGATCGAAGACGTACCCGCGCATGGCGCGCATCACCGCCAGATGGGTCAGGTACAAGCAGTAGCTGTACTTGCCAAACGCCCGCAGCCATCCCGCCGACAGGAGCCGCGGCCACAGCGCGTGGGCGGGTCGATTGACCGCGCTCACCAGCATGGCGCCGCCGGTCAGCGCGATCAGCGAGAAGCCCACCTTCTGGATAAGGGGTTGCCACCACCACGAATCACCGCTCTTGATGGCGATCGCGATGAAGCCACCCACCCCCACGAGCGCGGCGAAGGGCGCCCACCGGTCGAGCGACGGCAGGTGGCCGCGCCGCAGCAGCCACGCCAGCAGCGCGCCGGTCGCCAGGCCGTCGAGGCGGAACCACGGCAGCACGTAGATTGACAGCGGCTCCACGCCGCGCTCCAGCGCGTACCACCTGGCCAGTGGCTCGGTCACGATGAGAGCCGCGCACAACGCCCCGACCAGTCGCGGCGGACACAGCCAGATGACCACGGCCCAGACCAGGTAGAACTGCTCCTCGACGGCGAGCGACCAGCTCACGTCCAGCAGGCCGTGCACGAGCCCGCGGTCGGCGATCGAGAAATTGGTCAGGTACAGCCAGTAGGGCAGGAGCGGCGGCAAGGGATACGGCCCGACCAGCACCTTGTGCGGCCCCGGGAAGTGCGTCAGCACCCCGAGCGCCAGGACGAGCACGAGATAGTAGAGGGGGAAGATGCGAAGCGTGCGGCGCGCGTAGAAGCTCGTGAAGTAGCGCCGGCCGCCCCGGGCATCGATGAGGATGCCGGTGATCAGGAAGCCGGAGAGGACGAAGAACAGGTCGACGCCGGCCCAGCCGATCAGGGGAACGCTCGAGATCCAGAGGTCGACACCCGAGGTCGGCCGGTACGTGGTGAGATGGTGGAGCAGGACCAGGATGATGGCGACGCCGCGCAGGCCGTCGAGCGCCGGAATGAAGCCGGCCTGGGCGCGATCGCTCACGATGCACGCCGCGCGATGCGGCTTCCGCGTGTCAAGATATTTGTATTAAAACACCGGAGGCGCACCCGGGGCCAGCGCAAATTCTCCGCTCCCCCCAAAGCTGATGTGCAATGCGGCACAGACCCTGCTCGGTCGAGGTGCCTAGGATCGACGCATGGTCAAGAAACAACTTCTCGTCCTTCTCGCGATCGTCTCGACGCTGTCGCTCGGGATGCTGGCCGCGCCGTGGCCCGCGGCCGCGAACACCGCCGGCGCGCAGGGGCAGAGCGGCAAGAAGGAACCTCAAGGCGCCAAGCCTGACAAGGCCGACAAGGCTGACAAGCACGATAAGGATGCCGACATCACCATCGTGATCAATGTCGATGCTCACCGGAATGCGGTCCGCGAGTACTACTCGCGCGAGTCGCTCCCGCCGGGCCTGGCCAAGAAGGAGGCGCTGCCGCCAGGATTGGCGAAGCAACTCCACGAGAAGGGGACCCTGCCGCCCGGCCTGCAGAAGCACCTCGTCCCGGTGTCGCCGGATCTCATCCGCCGGCTGCCCGCGGTCCCGACTTATTATTCCCGCTATTTCGCCGGCCGCGACCTCGTCGTCGTCGACACGCGGACGAACCGGTTCGTTGCGATCATCCGGGACATCCTGCAGTAGCCCTTAGAACCGATGGGCTTCTAGTCGAGGAACCGGACGCGTCCGGTGGAGATCTGGTACACGGCCCCAACCAGCCGCATGACGCCTTCGGCCACTCGCGCCTGGCCTTCCGGAGACGTGAGCAGCGTCTGCATGGTCCACCGCACGTTGGCCTCGACGGCGGCGTTCATCAGCGTGTCCTCGGGCAGGGTGAGGTCGAGGCCGTCCAGCGCCGGGAGGATGTTCTCGAGCAGCCCTTCGATCCGCTTGGGGTGGCGGGCGCCGTCGCGCCTGGTCGCGAGCGCCGCCTGGATCGCACCGCACCCCTCGTGCCCCATCACCACGAACAGCGGGGTGCGCAGGTGCATGCCGGCGTACTGCAGCGTCCCCTCGATCGCCGGCCCCAGCACGTTGCCCGCGACCCGAATGATGAACAGTTCGCCAAACCCCGCATCGAACACGAGTTCTGGCGGCACGCGGCTGTCACTGCATCCGAGGATGGTGGCGTACGGCTGCTGGCCCTTGGCGAGCGCCGCCAGCACCTCTTTCTGGACCGTCGGGAACCGCGCCTGGCCGCTCAGGAAGCGGGCGTTGCCGCGCTTGAGACGCTCCAGTGCCTGGGTGGCGGTGTAGGTCGGGGGCGGATCGTGGGGTGTGGGCATAGTTCGAAGGGCGCGAAGGCGCATGTTCAATGTGGCATAGATCCTAAGGCGTCAACCCCTTTATGATCGCGAGCATGGCGACGAAACGTTTCCCAACATCATCGCTCGGTATCCTGGCCGTCCTGCTCATCGCGCTGGTGTCAACAGCCTGCGCATCGGCCACGATCAACAAGGTGCTCACCGACCCCGGCCGCTACCGCGACCGTGACGTCACCGTCTCGGGTGAGGTCGCGGACAGCTACTCGGTGGCGTCCCTTGGCGCCTATCGCATCAAGGATGGTTCCGGCGAACTCTGGGTGGTATCAGAGAAGGGCGTGCCCCGCAAGGGGGCGCAGGTCAAGGTGACCGGGAAGGTCCGTGAAGGCTACAACCTGGGCCAGTTCGGAAACCGCCTGCCCGCTGGGCTCAGCAATGGCCTCGTCCTCGTGGAGTCGTCTCACAAAGCGAAGTGACACTTGCGCCGGGCGGTGGACGAAGCGTCGTCATCCGGCTAGACTTTGCCTATGAAATCGTCGCTGATCCGATTGGCGCTGGGCACGGCCGTGGCCTGCCTCGTCATGACCTCGACCCTCTCGGCCGACGTCCGCCCGGTGGCCGGACGCGTTCCTGCGCCGGCCTTCAAGCTGAAGGACCCCAAGGGCCTCGCCGTCAAGCTCGCCGACTTCAAGGGCAAGGTGGTCCTCCTCAATTTCTGGGCCACGTGGTGCACGCCGTGCGCCGAAGAGATCCCCTGGTTCATCGAGTTCCAGAAGACCTACAAGGACAAGGGCTTCGAGGTCCTCGGGGTGTCGGTGGATGAAAAGGGCTGGAAGGTCGTGAACCAGTACCTCGCCGAGGCCGGCAAGGCCATCAACTACACCATCGTCCTGGACGACCTGCACATCAGCGAGAAGTACGCGGTGGAGACGATGCCGAAGACGCTGATGATCGATCGCGACGGCAAGGTCGCGCAGGTGCACAACGGCCTGGTCGACAAGGCGGAGACGGAAAAGGAAATCCAGACCCTGCTCGCGCAGGCCGCGTCCGGCAAGTAGGTCCCGCGCCTGTCCGATCCCGGCGTTCAGGCCGCGGGTTCGGTCCTGCGCAGCAGGGCCACCGCCGTCATCGGGAAGATGACCACCGACAGCAGGCCGGCGGCGACGAGCGCCGACGCGTTGGCGCTGGCCAGGACTTTCAACTCCACGCCAATGGTGGTCGTCGCCACGATGAATGGGAGCGACGTCGCCTGCAGCAGCCCTGCGACGATGGCGCGCGAGGATCCCACCAGCGGCCGGAAGAGCAGCGCCGGCAGGCCGCGGGCCGCGAGGAGCGCCGCCAGAAACACCGGCACCCGCAGCACCGTGCCCGGATCCGCAAAGAGCGACCCCACGTCGAACTGCAGGCCGCTTGCCACGAAGAACACGGGAACGAAGACCCCGAAGCCGATCGCCTCGAGCTTGTCGTGCAGCTTCGGGTGCGTGCGTTGGTAATCGTGGTCGAGTACCGAGAGCAGGGCGCCGGCGACGAACGCCCCGAGGATCACCTCGAGTCCCAGCCGGCCGGCCAGCGCGGCAAAACCCACCAGGAGCAGGAAGGCCCCGCGTACGCGAATCTGCGCCGTCGAGTCCTGGAGCCGCTGCAGCACGGTGCTGAGCACCGTCCACCGGTCCGCGAACGTCATGACCAGGACGATGACCGCGGTCAGCACGACGAAGCCGCCCATCAGGACCACCTTGGCGGCCACCGATCCCGACTCGCGCGAGAAGAACAGCGACAACAATAGGATGGTCCCGAAATCGGCGATGGAGGCCGAGGCGATCACGAGCTGTCCGAATTCCGAAGTGCTCTCGCCGGCGTCCTTGAGCACCGGCGCGACAATCCCGAGCGCGGTGGCCGACAGGCAGATGGCGACCAGGAGTGTGTTCTCCACGATTCCGGCCGCGTGCAGGGCCAGGCTGATGGCGTAGGCGATCGTGATCGACGCGGCGAACGCGAGTGTCGTCGCTTGGAGGCGGCGGCCCTTGATCAGCGTGACGTCGAGTTCCAGGCCCGCGAGGAACAGCAGGCACGAGAGGCCGATCACCGATAGCACGTGAATCGGCTCGTCGACCTTCACCCAGCCGAGCACCGCCGGCCCGATGGCGATGCCGGCGAGGATCTCGAGGACGACCGAGGGTATCCGCACGCGGGGAATTGCCTGGGCGACGAGCGGCGCGACGAACGCGACGGTACAGACAACGACGAGGCTGACAAACGACATGCGCGCCCCCGTGAAACGGTCTAGCGGATCTCGAACGCGTCGGTGAGCGTGCCTCGAGACGTCGTGTAGCCGAGACCTATGGGCGCCGATGATACAGGTTTTGCGTCCCTTACTGAAGCTTGACCAGCGACTGGTACGAATCGACCCAGAGCCCGCCATCGAACGGCGTCACGTGGCCGAAGGCCCAGTTGGCCTCCGCCGTCGGGCGCGTGAACGACCACAGGACGGCGCGCGTGTCGAGATCAAGGGCATGGAGGGTGCCGCGGTTCAGCTCCCCGGGCCTGGCGCCGGGGCTCCCCTGGAAATAGAGGACATGGCCGGCCACAGCGAGCGACGGGTTCGAGGTGTTGTACTGGCCGGCGATCTCCCAGACCTTCCGGCCCGACGTCTTGTCGAACGCAACGAGGTACTCCGCGGTCATGCCGACCAGGACCGCATCGGCTTCGACGAGGCCCTGGACCACGACGGGGCGCTCGCGTCCGTCCGCAGGAAGCCGGGTTTCGATGGGCTTCCATCGCTCCTTCCCGGTGGTGCGGTTCACGGCATAGAGGAAGCTGTTGGCCGCAGAGACGATCGTCTCGGCCATGACCACCGGCTGTGGGAGGCAGACATCCTGCAGCGGGGCATCGGGGGCCACGGGTCGATACCGCCAGCGCTCCTGCCCCGTGGTGACGTCGAGCGCGAAGAGGTAGTCCCCGGCCGTTCTCGTCGCGTCTCCCGTCTTCGTGTCGGCATGGCCGGTGAAGTAGATGGTGCCGTCGCGCACGATCGGTGTCGAGACGCATCCGCCGCGCCTGGCCAGCGCGACCTTCCAGCTCTCGCGCCCCGTCGCCGCGTCGAGCGCATAGAAGGTGCCGTCCTTGCCCATGATGAAGGCGAGCCCCGCATGTGTCGCCACCGCCGCGTCCACGGCCGGATCCGGACCCCGCCACAGTTCCTTGCCGGTGGCCAGCGCCACCGCGACGACGGCCCCTGGCGTGGACATCGCAAAGGGTGTGATGACGACATCGCCGGACACGGCGGGCGCGGTGGACACCGCGGCCGTGCCGCTGAAGACGGGCCGCAGCGTCCACTTCACCTTGCCGGTGGCCGCGTCGATGGCGAACACGCCGCCGCGGTTCGTCTGGTTGCCACCCAAAATCGTCGTGCCCGCGATGGTGATCGGGCTCCAGTCGCGGAAGCCGGGATTGACGGTCAGCTTCTCCGTGGGTGTCGTCCGCAGCGGCTGGATCGACGCAGGCCCCGTCTGCGCGAGCCCCATCGTCGCGCAGAGCAGCAGGCCCGCGAGCCCAGCGGCTCCACCCGCTCGCGTTTTCGAGATCGTCATCGTCACCATCCTCACCTCGCATTATCATTCGCCGATGCCGGCCCGCGCGATCCTCATTCACGGCAACGGCGGCTGCACGGCGGCGGACATCTGGCTGCCGTCCGTGGAGCGGGAACTGACCGTGCTCGGTCTCGACGTCACCAACCACACGTTTCCCGACAACGTGAAGGCGCGCGCCAGCCACTGGCTGCCGCATCTCGAAGAACTGGGCGCGGATGAGAACACGATTCTGATCGGTCATTCGTCGGGTGCGGTCGCCGCGATGCGCTACGCGGAGACGCACCGGCTGCTCGGATCGATCCTCGTCGGCGTGTGCTACACGGATCTCGGCGACAGCTTCGAGGCGGCGAGCGGCTATTACGCGGCGCCATGGCAGTGGCCGCGCATCCGCGAACACCAGCAGTGGATCGCCATCTACAACTCCGTGGACGACCCGCACATCCCGATCGCGGAGCCGCGGTTCATCGCGACGCAACTCAAGTGCAGCTACTTCGAGTTCGAGGACCGGGGACACTTCACGGACTCCCGGGAGTTTCCCGAGGTGGTGCAGTTCGTGAGGCGGAAGCTGGGACTGTGACATTGTTGACGCGGCGCCACCTCGTCGTTACTGTGGGGTAGTCTTCAGGTTCCAAGTCATGCGCATCCGGCCCGGTCGGCCGCTTTCGAGCCTCCTCTTCATCCTGCTCCTCGGGATCGCGGCCGTCCTGCCTGCCAGCGACCCCGTGGCCGGACAAGGCCGCAAGCCCGGGCGCCGCATGGTCACGACCCTGGTCGACGGTCGTGAGGCCGTCGCCGATGAGGTCATCGTCAAGTTTCGCGATGCGCAGGTCCTGGGCCAGCAACCCGGCATCGAATCCGAGGCGGACGCCGATGAAGTGGAAACCCTCGGCCGCCGCGGGCTGAGCCGGCTGCATTCCCGCCGCCTCGGGACGCATGCCCTGATGGCGCAGTTGCGCGCCAACCCAGACGTGGAGTTCGTCGAGCCGAACTACGTGATCTACGCGGACGCCTCGCCAAACGACCCCTACTTTCCCAGCCTGTGGGGCCTCTTCAACAACGGCCAGGACGTCGGCGGCGTCGGCCTCGCCGCCGCGGACATCGGCGCCACGCTCGCCTGGGATTACAGCACCGGCTCACGCGCGAACGTCGTCACGGTGATCGACACCGGGATCGACTACACCCACCCTGACCTGGCCGCGAACATCTGGTCGGCGCCTTCGGCGTTCACCGTGACGGTGGGCGGCGTCGCGATCACCTGCGCCGCGGGGACGCACGGGTTCAACGCGATTACCAATACGTGCGACCCGATGGACGACAACAACCACGGCACCCACGTGGCGGGGACCATCGGCGGGGTAGGCAACAACGGAGTCGGCGTCACCGGGGTCAATTGGACCGCGAACATCATGGGCGCGAAGTTCCTCGGTGCGAGCGGCTCGGGCTCGACGTCGGACGCCATCAAGGCAATCGACTTCGCCATCCAGGCCAAGGCCGCGTTCGGCGGTACCGGTGCGGCCAACGTGCGCGTTCTTTCGAACAGTTGGGGCGGCGGTGGCTTCTCACAGGCGCTCCTCGACGCCATCAATCGCGCCAACGCGGCCGACATGCTGTTTGTCGCGGCCGCGGGCAACGCGGCCGGTAACAACGACGCGATCGCCTCGTATCCCGCGTCGTACGCCGCCGCCAACATCGTCGCCGTGGCGGCCACCGACAATCGGGACCGGCTCGCGTCGTTTTCGAACTACGGCCGCTCGTCGGTCCACCTTGGCGCGCCCGGCGTCAACATCCTGTCGACGACGCGCGCGAACACCTACCAGTACTTCAACGGGACATCGATGGCCACGCCGCACGTCTCCGGTGCGGCCGCGTTGCTCCTCTCGGCGTGCTCGATGACGACGGCGGAGCTGAAAGCCTCGCTACTGACGTCCGTGGATCCCGTGGCGGCGCTGACGTCGGTCACGTCGACCGGTGGACGCCTGAACGTCAACAGGGCGATTCGCTCGTGCCGGCCGTTGCCCGTGATCGCCGTCAACGGCGGGTCCTCGCCCATCACCGTGGCCCAAGGCGCGTCGGTCACTGCGGCGATGACCAACGGGTTCGGCGGGCCGGGCGATTGGCTGTCGCTCGCGCGGACCGGCGACCCGAACCCCACCTTCAACACGTGGACGTACGTCGGTGGCGGCCAGACCAAGACGTGGACGGTCACCATGCCGACGGTCACGGGAACTTATGAGTTCCGGCTGTTCAGCAACAACACGTTCACTCGCCTGGCCACCAGCTCCGTCGTGACGGTCGCCGTCATGAACCCCGCGCCGGCGGCCGCGGCGCTGCAACCGGCCAACCTCGCGGCGGGCGCGGGAGCCTTCGTGCTCACGGTGACGGGCACCGGATTCGCGCCGGCCTCCGCGGTCCAGGTCGACGGCGCGGCGCGCACGACGACATACGTCTCCCCGACGAGCCTGACGGCCGCGATTCCCGCGAGCGATGTGGCGAGCATCGGCACGCGAACGATCACGGTGGTCTCGCCCACGCCTGGCGGTGGCACGTCCAACGGCCTGACGCTGACGATCACCGCGCCGCCGCCGGCACCGACGCTCACCGCCCTCGTAACACCGAGCGTGGCGATGGGCCTGACGAGCGTTCCGCTGACCGTGACCGGGGCCAACTTTGTCGGCACGTCGGTCGTACGTGTCGACGGCGTCGCGCGGTCCACCGCGTACGGGTCCGCCACGGCCTTGACGGCGACGCTGCTCGCGAGCGACGTCGCGGCCGCGGGGACGCACGCCATTACCGTCACGACCCCCGCACCGGGCGGCGGCACCTCGAACCCGCTGACGCTGACTGTGGTCGGGCCCTCCCTCGTGCCGGACGCGACGCTCGTGGCGCCGGGCAGCGCCGTCACGGTGACGCTGAACACGGGACAGGGCGGGGCGGGTGACTGGCTGTCGCTGGCGCGTACGGGCGATCCGAACCCGACCTTCAGCACGTGGACGTACGTCGGTGGCGGCGTGACGACCCGGACGTGGACGGTCAACGTGCCGACGACGCTGGGAACCTACGAGTTCCGGCTGTTCAGCAACAACACGTTCACGCGCCTCGCGTCCAGCCCTGCGGTCACCGTCGCGAACATCAATCCCGTGCCGGTGGCGGCGACGCTTCAGCCGGCGAGCCTGGCCGCCGGCAGCGCCGCATTCACGTTGACCGTGACTGGCAGCGGATTTGTCCAAGGCTCGATGGCATATGTCGGTGGCATCGCGCGCACGACCAACGTGAATTCCGCGACGACCCTTACGGCGGCCATCCCCGTCGGTGACGTGGCGGCGATCGGCGCGCGATTGATCACGATCGTCTCGCCGTCGCCTGGGGGAGGCACGTCGAATGCCCTGACCCTGTCGGTGACGGCGCCGCCGGCGGCGCCCACCGTAACCAGCACATTGCCCGCCAGCGTGCCGGTGGGGACGGCGAGCGTGCCGCTCACGGTAACGGGCGCCAATTTTGCCGGCACGTCGATCATCACCGTGGACGGCGCCGCGCGCCCGACCACCTTCGTGTCATCGACCACGTTGACGGCCATGCTGGCGCCCTCGGATATCGCCTCCGCGGGCACTCGACTGATCGCCGTGACCACGCCAGCGCCCGGTGGCGGCACGTCCGGCACGGTGGCCCTGGCCGTTGTCGGCCCCGCGATCGCAGTGAGTGCGACGACGGTGGCGCCAGGTGCCATGGTGACGGCCACGATGTCCACCGGGCCCGGCGCACCCGGAGACTGGCTCTCGCTTGCGCGCATCGGCGATCCGAACCAGACGTTTGCAGCGTGGACGTACGTGGGCGGCGGGGCCTCCAAAATCTGGCCAATCGTCATGCCTTCGGCGCTTGGCCTCTACGAAGTCAGGCTGTTCAGCAACAACACGTTCGCTCTCCTCGCGCGAAGCCCCGTCATCACGGTGGCCAACATCAGTCCCGTGCCCGTGGTCGCCGGCCTGTTGCCCGCGAGCCTCGCGGCGGGCAGCAGCGCATTTGGCCTCACCGTGAACGGCGGCGGGTTCTCGACGGCGTCGGTCGTGTATCTCGACGGAGCCGCGAGACCGACCAGCTTCCTGTCGGCCACGAGCCTGAGTGCGACCATCCCGGCGGGTGACGTGGCATCGATCGGCACGCGGTCCATCACCGTGGCGACGCCGGCGCCCGGTGGCGGCACTTCGAATCCCGTGACGCTCACGGTGACGGCGCCCCCGCCCGCCCCGTCGATTGCCACGCTCAGCCCGGCGAGTCTGCCGGTCGGCACCGCGAACCTTCAAGTTACGGTCACGGGGACGGATTTCACGGGCGTGTCCTCCGCGCGTATCGACGGTGCGGCCCGGCCCACGGTCGTGACGTCCGCCACGAGTCTCATCGTCACGCTCCTGCCGTCGGACGTCGTGGCCGCGGGCGCGCGCGTCGTCACGGTGACGACACCGGCGCCCGGTGGCGGCACCTCGAATGCGCTTTCGCTCGGCGTGGTTGGACCCGCCCTGGCGTGAGCTCGACGCTGATCTCCCCGGGCGCGTCCGTCACGGTCACTCTGTCGGCGGGCCCGGGTGGCCCGGGGGACTGGCTGTCGTTGGCGAGGGTTGGCGATCCCAACCAGACGTTCTTCGCGTGGACCTACGTCGGCGGCGGCACGTCCACGACGTGGGCAGTCGCCGCGCCGCTCACGCCCGGCGACTACGAGTTCAGGCTGTTCAGCAACAACACCTTCCTGCGCGTGGTCACCAGTGCCACGATCCTGGTGCGGTAGGCCGCGGCCGCACCGATCGAGGCCCGGCCTGATTTCGCGCCCTCACTCCAGCGAGAACGGCGGGTACTCGTCCACCATCAGGAGGAGATACGCCTCGACGCGCAACCGCCACCTGAAGGCGCCCACGCCGAACGCCACGAGCCCTTGCGGATACGCGCCCGTGAACAGGATCGCGAACCACGCGATGATCGTCGTGATCCCCCAGCCGAGCAACACGAACGGCAGGACGATGAAGTGGGGGATGGCGAGGATGAGGCGGAAGGCCACCGTGAGACGGTTGCGGGGACCGGACGGGTCCACGATCTCGATCGAGGCCGGATACGGCGCGTCGCCGAAGGGCGGATAGGCGTCCTCGAATAGCATCAGGTAGGACAGCGCGCGCACGCGCCAGCGCATGTAGAACATCGTGAACTGGCGGATGCCGATGATGTGCGTGCCCGTGAGCACGATCGTGAACCAGCTCACGACCGCGAGGAACACCGCGACGGCGCCGAGGAGGCCGCCTTCGCCGCCCGCCGTCCTGCGATTGTCACCGCCGTAGGCGAAGCCCATCCCGAGGCCGCCCACGAGAATCAGGTGCGGGATGGCCAGGATCAACCGGAACGCCGTCGTCAGGCGATTGCGTGGCGCGGTGGCCGGCTGGATGCTGAGCGTGACCGGGTATGACATGTAAATGATCCCCTCACTCTGGTCCGGCTAAAGCCGGACACTACGCTAGTCCTGTCAAAGCCGGACACGCTAGTCCTGTCAAAGCCGGACACGCTAGTCCTTCAAGGCCGGACGCCACTGCGCGGGCTCACCGTGCCCCAGACGGCGATCGACATCACGACGAGCACCCAGGCCGGCAACACCGCGAGGCCCGGGACCGCCTCGGCCACGAGGGCCGGCAACAGCATCCATTGGCGCCCGAGGATCAGAAACAACAGCAGTGCGGTAATGCCATCGAGCGCCCATTGCACGGGCGGCAGGAACTCGAGCCACACGGACGCCACGTCCGACGCGATCGCGATCACCATCGCGACGGTGATGCGACCCCGGCGGCCGGCGCCCGCGACGGGCTCGTCGGGCCGCGAGGGATCCTCCGGCGGCAGGACCTCCCAGGTCTTCTCGGTCATGTCCGTGGGACCAGACTACCGCGTCCGCGTCGCTACGGCTTCGGTTTCGTCGTGCCTCGCGTGTCCGGCACGAACCGGTCGTGCGCCGGCATCAGCACCTTTGGCAGCGTGGACGCATCCAGCACTGCGTCGGCGGGGATCAACTCGTTGGCGTTCAGCAGGAACGCCACGAGGCCATAGACCTCCGCGTCCTTCAACGACCCCGGCGCGTCGGGCGGCATCGCGCGGCGGATGTAGTCGAACACCGTCGTCGCATAGGGCCAGTAGTTGCCGATCGTGTGCGGCAGCTTCGGGTCCTGCGAGAAGGGGAAGCCCACGCGGGGCTCGCGCCCCACGAGGATGTCGTTCGGGCCTTCCTTCCCGGTCTTGCCGTGACACCCGGCGCAGCGCCCGGCGAACGTGGCCGCGCCCTCCGCCGGGGTGCCGCGTCCCGGAGGCAGCCCGGTGCCGTCGGGCATGATGTCGATGTCCCACGCCGCGATCTCCGCGGGCGTCGCCGCGCGGCCGATGCCGAAGTGTTCCGGCGGCGGCGAGGGCTTTGCGGCCGGCCGCGACTGCGCGTGCGCAACGCCGCCACCGGCGACGAGCGCGACCACGAGCGCGGAGCGAACGAGGGAGGCAGATGGTCATCCCCACGCCTCCTCTTTGTAGACCACGGTGCCGTCCGCGCGGACGACCCATCCCGTGATCGGGTTCAGGTGATAGCCGGTGGTGCCCGGCCCGCGCTGCTTGAGCAACGTCGCGCGCGTGGGCTGCACGTATCCCGTCTCGTCCACCGCGCGGCTCATGATCACGGCCTCGCCGCCGGTCCAGTTCCACAGGTGACGGAAGCGCGTGTGCGCCTTGGGCAACACGGGCTCCTGCAGCTTCGCGGCCGCCCAGGTCTTGCCGCCGTCGGTGCTGATGTCCACGCGCGTGATCCGGCCGGACCCCGTCCACGCGATGCCGTTGATCTCGACCCATCCGCGCTCCACTTTCTGCGGATACGACGGGTAGGTGATGAGCGAGCGCGCGTCCATCAGGAAGCTGAATTGCCGCGACGTGTCGTTGGCAAACGGCTCGGTGTACTTCGACGTCTCCTCGCGCGTCATGAACGGCCTGTCCGCGAGCTCGATGCGGCGGAGCCACTTCACGCTCGCGTTGCCTTCCCATCCGGGAAGGAACAGGCGCGCGGGATATCCCTGCTCGGGGCGGATGGCCTCGCCGTTCTGCCCATAGGCGATCATCGCGTCTTCGAACGCCTTGGTCACCGGGACGCTGCGCGTGAGCATCGCGGCGTCCGTGCCTTCCGCGAGGAACCAGGTGGCCTTGGGATGGACGCCCACTTCCTTGAAGAGCGTGGAGAGCGCCACGCCGGTCCACTCGCTCGTGCTCGTGAGCCCCGCGAGCTGGCCGGGCGTCGTCTCGGGCCCCGCGGTGCGCCCGAGATTGCCGGAGCACTCGAGGAAGTGAATCTTCGAGACGGCGGGGAAGCGCTTGAGGTCCGCGAGGGTGAAGACCATCGGCCGGTCCACCATCCCGTGGATCAGGAGCGAGTAGTTCTTCGGGATCGATGTCCGGCACGCCGCCGTGGTGCCGCTCGAAATGCAGGCTCGACGGCGTGATGGTGCCCATGAGGCTTTCGTGCGGCGTCCCGGACGAGGTGGCGCCGCGCACGAGGCGCTGCACTTTTTCGGTGGGGGCCGGCTGGCCCATCGCGCGCGGCGGCTTGCCGCGCACCTTGCTGGGATCGGCCGGGGCCTGGGCGGCCGCGGCGGTGCCGGCCACTACCGCGCCGGCCGCGCCGGCCAGCAGATCGCGTCGCGATACCTTCATAGGGACCTCATCACGCTCGCGCGGGCGAGCGAGGGGAGTATACAGGGTGCGAGGGTGCGGGTGTGCGAGTGTGCGAAAAGGAAACGGGCCGGAGGGAATCCCCACCGGCCCGTCTTCCGCTTTCTACTTTCTACTTTCTACTTTCTACTTTCTACCTTAGAACTTGTACCTGAACCCCAGGCGGAACACGCGCGCCGCGATGATGTCCGTGGGCTGCAGGTACGTCGGGCCGTTGCGGTTCGTCTGGCCCGTGATGGTGTTGGTGTTCAGCGAGTTGAACAGGTCGAACATCGCCTCCACCGACTGGTGGTACGGCAGGTTGAACCGCTTCGAGATGCGGTTGTCCCACAGCTTCACCCAGTCGTAGCGGCCCGCCTGCGTCTCGACGCGGATGTTGACGACCGCGTTCAGCGCGTTGCGGACCTGCACGTCGCGCGGGTACCACTCGCCGCTCTGCGCGGTGAACGAGGAGCCGTACTGGATGCCCCACTTCATCGCGTAGGTGCCGCTCAGGCGCACCGAGTAGCTCCAGTCGTCCGCCGCCTTTCGGTACGGGTTGCCGGTGGTCGTGCCCTGCGTGGTGGCGTCGATGGTGCCGGGACCGTAGAGCGCCTCGTTGGGATCGCGCGGCGCGATGTCCTTGAGGTTGCGGTAGTCGGCGTTGAACGACGTGAGGAACGACCAGCCGTTGGACTGTTGCCGGTTGAGCGTCACGCCGTAGGCGGTGTAGTTGTTGCGCGCTTCGTCCGACGTGGCCTGCGTGATCTGCTCGCTGATCTTGCCGAAGCCGGGATCGGTGCGCGGCACCGCGTAGACGGTGAGCAGCTTGTCATCGGCCGTGCCGAGGACGTTGTCACGGCCCGGGTCGATGCCGGTCGACACCGCCGTGTACGAGTCGTACGGCGTCGCGGTGTTGAGGCGCTTGTTCGCGTTGCCGTCGAACTTGCGCACGTAGTTGAATTGAATCGTCAGCGTGCGGCTCAGGCCCAGGTCGAGGCCGGCCGTGTACTCGTCCACGAACGGTCCCTTGAGGTTGCTGTCGATGACGCGGTTGGTGCTGCCACCCGTGACCGACGTCAGGTTCGCCGGGTTCGGCACGTAGGGAATGGTGCCGTCCCAGTTGGAGTAGGTGCTCTGGAACGACGCGTTCGGGTTCACGTCGGTGGCGCCGGGCGCGGGGTTCGCCGACGCGCCAGAACTGCCGCCCACGTAGCGGCCGTAGCTGGCGCGCAGCGCCATGCGGCCTTCGCCCGTGATGTCGTAGATGGCCGACACGCGCGGGACGAACGTCGTGTAGATCGGGTACGCGCTCGCCCCGGTGTAGGGCACGACGCGCTTGGTCGAATAGGGGCCGGTGCCCGGGTTGCCCTGCTCGGGCAGGAAGCTCGAATAGCGGTCCATGCGGACGCCGGCGTTCACCGTCAGCTTCTTGGTCACTGTGATCTTGTCGTTCACGTACGCCGAGTGGTACTTCTCACCCGAGGCCACGGTGAACGGGTAGTCGTAGACGATGACCGAGTCGGGCCGCCGGAACAAATCGGTGTCTCCCGCCACGCTGCGGTAGCGGTACTGCTGCTGGTTCGGGTAGCCGATCGTCTCGGTCGACTGGATGTTGTACCAGCCGAGATAGCCGGTCTTGATCTCGTGGTTCTTGCCGCCGAGATCGGCGAAGTAGGTGAACGTCGCGCCGTACTGCCAGCGGCGCGGCGTGCGGTCGCTCTCGAGGAACGCGCCGTACGTCGTCGTGGTCGTGAGGTCCTGCTTGCGCACGTCCGTCGTCCACGGCACGTCGGGCCACCAGTAGCCGCCGCGCTGCAGGCTCGCGTCGAACGTGGCGCGCTGGCTCAGGATCGACAGCCACTTGAACGAGGGCCCGACGAGCGACCAGGAGTCCTGGTTCTGCGTGGCCTCGAGCGGCACGAAGCGGCTCGCGCCGCGGTAGGGCTGCCACTTGCGGCCGACCTGGCCCATCGCTTCGAACTTGTTGTTCGTGGTCACCTGGTAGGTGACCTTCAGCGTCGGGTCCTGCAGCTTCGTGTAGAACTCCACCTGCTGGCCCGTCTCGAGGCTGATGAAGCCCGGGATGAACTGGCCGTTGGAGGCGTCGCGGTGGCTCGCGTAGAACCAGAGCTTGTTCTTCAGGATGGGCCCGCCGAACTCGCCGTAGTAGTCCTGATACTTCGTGAACTTGGCCGAACCGGCCGAGTAGCCCTTCTTCAGCAGCGCATCGTCCACGTTGTCGCTCTGGAAGGCGCCGTCCTGGTAGTTGGCCGAGAAGAGGCCCTTGAACACGTTGCTGCCCGACTTGACGACGAGGTTCATCGTCACGCCGGGGTTCATCGCGTCGGCGCCCTTGGCGGCCGTCGTGATCTGCGCTTCCTCGTAGGTGCCGAAGTCGCCGTAGGTCTGGTCCCAGATCATGCCGTCGTAGCTGACGACGTTGCCGCCGGCGCGGCCGAAGGTGCGCGCCGCGGGGCCCGAGCCCGTGCCGAAGTTGGAGCCGCCCACGTCGTACGAGGTCGCGTAGAGGCCGGGCACGAGCGCCACGAGGCCGGTGAGCGAGCGCGATGTACGGGATGTCGTCGAGTTTCTGCTGGTCCCAGTTGACGGCGACGTTCGCCGCTTCCAGGTCGATGGTGGGCGCCTGGCTGGTCACCGTGACCGTTTCCTGGAGCGTGGCCACCTGCATCTGGCCGTTGATCGTCATCGTGGCGCCGGCGTTCAGGTTGACGCCCTCGATCTTGAGCGTGTTGAAGCCGGTGAGGCCGAAGGTGACGCTGAATGTGCCACCGGGGAGCAACGTGAAGCGATACGTGCCCTGTTCGTCGGTCACCGCCGTGCGCGGCTCACCGATCATCTGTGGGCTGGCAATCGAGACCGTCACGCCGGGAAGCGTGCCGCCGCTGGTATCGGTGGCGCGACCCGTGATCGTGCCTGTGAGGGACTGCGCGAATGCGCCAGACGCCGAACAAGGTAGCAACAGGGCCGCCAGCGCGAGCCGGCGCACCCATCCTTTCGTCCATTTCATGTTCCGCTCCTCCTAGTGACTTTCAACGCGTTGCAGGACAAAGGGAAAGCACGGCGGATTGTTACAGGCTTTTCATAAATGTCAAGCATTCGCCATATCTTTTGCGGGACCGGCTGGCCTGGTTTTTGCCGGGAAACCGGCAGCCTGTTTAGGCCCCCCGGGGGTTCCTGTGGTAATTTGCGTGGCACCTGTATTGCTCTCATACTCGGTATCTCAGGGGGTAAGACCATGCGACGCTTGTTCGGCGCCACGATGACCATCCTGACGGTCACGGCAGTTGGAATGCTTTGGACCGTCCCCGTATCAACCAAGCAGTTGCCGGCTGCGCCTCAAGCTTCGCCTGCCGGTTCTGGCTTGTTTTCCACGTACTGCGTCGCCTGCCACGGCGCGGACCTGAAAGGCAACGGCGCGCTCGCGAGTTCGCTCAAGAAGAAGCCGGCCGATCTCACGCAGCTCACCAAGCGCAACAACGGCACGTTCCCGGCCGAGATGGTGGCGCAGGTGATCGACGGCAAGAACCCCGTGAAGGGACACGGCGGTGGCGACATGCCGGTGTGGGGAGAGGCCCTGCTCAACTCGCAGGACGGCGGCAGCGCGGGGGCGGTCAAGACGCGCATCGACGCGCTCGTCAGCTACCTTGCGTCGAAGCAGGCCCCGTAAAACCGTAAGCCGCAAGCCGCAAGACCCAGGTCCTGGGTCTTGGGTCCTGAATTACCGGGCCGCGCGTGATGCCTGCCACCGGGCGTCGCCGCGGCCCGATCTCACAGTGCCGCGCATCGTCTCGCCCGTGACCTGCCCCGTATAGATCGCCCCACCCGCCTGGAACCGAATCGACTCTCCGCGCATGCGCGCGCCCGAGAGAGGCTGCGCCTGGCCGCCGGCCGTCAACGTGCCGAGCAGCATCTGGAACGACTGTTCCAGCGTGAGCGTCGCGCCGTCGTCAAGGCGCCACGTGCCCGCGACCCTCGCCGGCACGATCCACAACAACGCCTCGCACCAGTCCGAGCAGCTGAGGCCCTGCACGGCCTCGCGGTAGTCGGGGTCCCATTCCTCCGGCCCGAATGTGTTGGCGACGATGCGCGTGCCTGGTTTGAGCGTGAGGAACTTCGGGGCCAGCCGATTGAGGTTGGCCGGCAGGAGGTAGAGGGCCAGGACGGTGGCATTGGAGAGGTCGGCTTCGTACATGTCGCCCTGCACGAACGTCGCCGTGCCGCCCACCCCGGCCTCGTCCGCCAGCCGGCGCGACAGCGCGACCAGTTCCGGGTTGAACTCCACGCCGAGCCCGCGGACGCCTCGCTTCGCGGCAGCGATGATGTTGCGGCCGTCGCCGGAGCCCAGATCGATGACGAAGTCGTCCGGCGTAAGCGCCGCGAGGTCGAGCATCTTGCTGACCAGTTCGGGCGGCGTGGGCACCCAGACGACGTCCTTGCCGGGCATGCCGACTTTCGGCGCAAAGCCCTTCGACGGATCTTGCGCCGCGACCACGGCGGTGGCGGAGACGAGCAGGCACAGGGCGAGCGCGCGCAATCTCATGGCGCGCGATGATAGCATCCGAACCGATGCGTGTCGGGAGTCGGGAGTCGGGAGTCGGGAGACGGGACGCGGATGACCACGCGGTTTGAACAGGCGCTCGTGTATGCGAGCCAGGTGCATCGCGATCAGGTCCGCAAGGGCAGCGGCATCCCGTACATCGCGCACGTGCTCGGGGTGGCCTCCATTGCGATGGAGTACGGCGCGGATGAGGACGAGGCGATCGGCGCGTTGCTGCACGACGCAGCGGAGGACGGCGGCGGCGAGGCGCGGCTCGCCGAGATCCGCGCTCGTTTCGGCGACGAGGTCGGCGACATCGTCCTCGGGTGCAGTGACAGCCTGGTCGAGAACCCCGAGGAGAAGCTGCCGTGGCGCGAGCGCAAGGAGGCGTACCTCGCGCACGTGGGCACGGCGAGCGCGCCGGTGTGCCTGGTGTCGGCGGCGGACAAGATCCACAACGTCCGCGCGATCATCCGCGATTATGCGCGGCTCGGAGATGAGGTGTGGGATCGCTTCAAGGGCGGCCGGGAGGGCATGCTCTGGTACTACCGCGAAGTCGCCGAGGCGCTGGCGCTCCGCTACCGCGCCCCGATCACGCGCGACTTGCAGGCGCTGGTGGACGCGCTGATTTCGCTGACGACGCGCTGAGAGTCGCCAGCCACAGATTTCACAGATTTCACGGATTCGGACGGAAGGCCCGCGGGCGCCTGCCGTTGGCAGGCGCCGTGCCGCAAACGATGAAGGCCCCGGAGAGAGCGCAGCGATCTATCCAACCGCTCTCTCCCGGGGCCTTCATCGTTCGCGGCTGCGGCCTCCGGCCGCCGCGGGCCTCACTCCCAGTCGCGCCGTGTGCTCCGAATCTGCGTCATCTGTGTCATCTGTGGATGATTGGTTCGAGGCAGTATGGCGTCACGCCGCGCTGTGGACGGGGTGTAGCTCCGCCGCGAACGATCTTGCAAACCGGTCGAGCGCGATCCAGTCGGTGAACACCGTGTCGTGCGACGTATCGACGGCCGGGCCGCGCTGCCGGCGCGCGATCCGCTTCATGACGAACCGGAGGAACGGGTTGTACTGGGAGAAGAGCAGCGCCCCGGCGACGGGCACCACGCGCCTGGGGCGCCAGCCGGTCTCGGCCACGAAGGTCTCCACCATCATCCTGACCTCGGCCGCGGCCTTCGCGCGCCGGTCCTCCGGCGCGGCGGCGTCCTCGGCGTCGGCCTCCGTCAAGGTCACCGACAGGAACGCGTGCGGCATCCGGTCGAGCGCCGGCCGGGCGCCTTTCACGAATGCGATCATCTCCTTTTCGTGATGGCCGGCGTGGACCGACGCCACGAGGACGGCGCCGGTGTAGTCGCCCCACTCCACGGCCCCCTGATCAGCGACGTTCAACAGGTCGGCCACGCACCCGCAGGCGGTCAGCGACTTCGCGACCTGCTCCGCAACGCGCCGTGACTGCCCATGCCGCGTGGCATACGCCACGACGATGAAATTGGTTGGCATGACACAAGGCTCCTTGCGGCTGTTGATCGCAAGTCACATACCAAGGGGAGGGGAGCGAAACTCTAGGAAATCGGGAGCCCGGAACCGGGAACCGTGAGCCGAGAGACGGGATCCCGACGGCCAAGTCCGACTTCCGGCTCCCGACTCCCGACTCCCGACAAGTATCGTCAAGGATGTTTGATGAACGTCCCCTGCTTGAGCTCGCTCATGGCCTGCTGCAGCTCGGCCCGCGTGTTCATGACGATGGGGCCGTACCACGCGACCGGCTCTTCGAGCGGCCGGCCCGACACGAGGAGGAAGCGGATGCCTTCGTCGCCCGCCTGCACCGTGATCTCGTCGCCGCTGTCGAACAGCACCAGCGAGCGATTGCGCGCGTCGTAGAAGGTCGGGCCCTCCGTGCCGTCGGCGCCCACGGACTCGGTCTTCACCGCCAGTGGAGACGACGCATCCCGGAACGTGCCCGAGCCGGCGAACACGTAGGCGAACGCGTGGCGCGAGGACTCCACGGGGAGCCGGCGGCGCGTGCCCGGCGGGACCGACACGTCGAGATATCGCGGATCCGCCGCCACGCCCTCCACGGGACCCTTCTTGCCCCAGAAACTGCCGCACACGATCCGCACCTTCGTGCCGTCGTCGTCGGTGACCTCGGGGATGTCGGCGCCGCCGATGTCCTGGTAGCGCGGTGTCGTCATCTTGAGCGACGAGGGGAGGTTGGCCCACAGCTGGAAGCCGTGCATGCGGCCCTGCGCGTCGCCGCGCGGCATCTCCTGGTGCATGATGCCGCTGCCCGCGGTCATCCACTGCACGTCGCCCGCGCCGAGCGAGCCGCGGTTGCCGAGGCTGTCGCCGTGCTCGACGTTGCCCGCCAGCACGTAGGTGATCGTCTCGATGCCGCGATGCGGATGCCAGGGAAAGCCCGCGAGGTAATCGGCCGGCCGATCGTTCCGGAAGTCGTCGAAGAGCAGGAACGGATCGAACGCGGTGGTGTCGCCGAAGCCGAAGGCACGGCGCAGGTGCACGCCCGCGCCCTCGACGGTGGGCACGGACTCACTAAGGTGCTTGACGGGTCGCAGGGACATGATCGGAGTATAGACCTCTCGATAACAGGATGACGATGGCGGCCACGAGCAGCGCGCCGAGCGTCACCGGTGGTTGAATCAGAGTCAGGATCTGGAAGACGAGCGCCGAGGCCAGCAGGCCCGAGAGCGCGCGTCGCCACCGGATGCCGGCCACCATCATCACCGCGGCCGTCACGAACAACCCGAACGTGACGAACCAGAGAACGACATGGACGTGGTTGAGCCCGCGCTGGCGGCTACCGCCTTCCGCTACTTCTTTGATGCCGATCATCATCCGGCGTTCCATGGCGAAGTGCATCGGCTCGAACACCGACCAGTCGAACGCGGTGCCCAGCAAGGAACGCCCGAGCTCGCCCTGTCCACGGACGAGCAGGCGGGTGCTGGTGCCGCCGCTCGGCTCGACGACGAATGACCAGATACCGTCTTCCGGCGCCGCCGCCGCCGTGCCGAAGCGATGGGTCCCGAAGGCCAGCGCGCGGCCCGGCACCATCGCGCGCAGCGTCGCGTATCCCATGCCCCCGGCCTTGTCCGCGGGGTACATCCACAGCTTGTCGCCGAGGTGCCAGATCTGTCGCTCGGGCCGCAGCACGTCTTCGGTGGGCATCTCGCACCCGACGAGATTCTCGAGCAGGTCGAAGCTGTAGAACCCTCCGCGATCCTGGCCGAGTTGGGCCAGCCAGGGCCAGACCCGGTCGGCCGGAACGTCGATGGTGATGGCGCGGGTTTCCGGCGTCCCGGGACTGGCCAGAATCTCGTCACCCGGGAGGACCCGGCGGAGTTCCTCGGCGGTGGCGCCCCACCGCAGGTACCAGGGCCTGGCGATCAGCAGGAAAGCTTCGAGAATCGTGATGAAGCAGAGGACCAGCGCGAGGAGACGGACCCAGACGGAAGGCGTTGTCCGCGGAGCCATGCGCCGGGAAGCTGCAAGCGGGGTACCAGTCTCCCGGCTCGTCAAGGCCCCAAGCCCCTAAGCCCCCAAGTCCCTAAGCCCTTGACGTCTCCAAGTCCTTGAATTCGAAGCCTTTGAATTATGCCCGTAATAAGCAGAAAGCGCTGGATTTGGAGACGAGCGAAAGGCCACTATATGCCCTTGTGTAACGGGCCCGGCCCTCCACTGTACTGGTGCGTCCCGCAACCAGCAGAAAGCCGGGCGTTTGAAGGGGGCAATGAGCATGAGTTTACGGCGTGCGTTTGTGGCGTGTCTGGCAGTGCTGTGTCTGGCAACTGCCGCCAGCGCCCAAGTGCAATCAGGTTCCATCACCGGCACGGTGACGGACACGAGCAACGCGGTGTTGCCGGGTGTCAACGTGTCGCTCACCGGCGAGCGGTTGATCGGCGGCCCGCAGACGCCAGGTCACCGACGTCGAGCGGCGCCTACCGGTTCGACCGCCTGCCCCCGGGCGCCTACAACGTGAAGTTCGAGCTCCAGGGCTTCAAGACCGTTGACCGGCAGGGCGTGCGCGATCAGCGCCGGCTTCGTCGCGACGATCACGGCGAAGATGGAGGTCGGCTCGCCTCGAGCGAGACGATCACGGTCACCGGCGAGTCGCCGACGGTCGACGTGAAGTCGAACGTGCAGCAGACCGTGATGAACCAGGAAATCCTGGAAGGCATCCCGACCGGCCGCGACCCGTGGTCGCTCGCCAAGGTCATCCCCGGCGTGCAGGTGGCCACCTATGACGTGGGCGGCACGCAGTCGATGCAGCAGAGCTCGCTCTCCTCGCACGGCTCGAGCACCAACGACGTCAGCTACAACATCGACGGCGCCTCGGTGAACTGGCCCGGCGGCGGCGGCGGCGCGACGATGCTGTACTACGACCAGGGCATGTTCGAAGAGGTCAACTACATGACCTCGGCGATCCCGGCCGAAGTGCTCGCCGGCGGCGTGTCGATCAACATGGTCACCAAGGACGGCAGCAACAGCTGGAGGGGCAACGTCCGCTACAACTTCGCCAACGACGCGCTGCAGGGCGAGAACTGGGCGCCGACGCAGAAGATCGTCCCGACCTTCCTCGGCAACCCCACCAAGAAGACCTACGACCTCAACGTCTCGGGCGGCGGCGCGCTCATCACCGAACCGCGTGTGGGTCAACGGCACCATCCGCAAGTGGGTCGTCAACAAGCTGGTCAACGCCCGCAACGTCGATGGCACGCAGGCGCTCGACGACAACGACCTGATGAACTACTCCGGCAAGGCGACCGTCTCGATCACGCCGAACCAGAAGCTGATGGCGTCGTACCTCTGGAACAACAAGATCCGCGGCCACCGCCGCGACACGCCGCCGAACAACGTGGACGACATCGCGTCGCTCAAGCAGACCAACCCGGCGTACACGTTCCAGACGAAGTACACGGGCATCAAGAACCGCCTGGTGTACGAGTCGAACTTCAGCATCATGGACGGCCAGACCAACTACCTGTACCAGCAGGGCACGCCGGCCGACGCCATCCGCCGCGTCGACAACACGCTGCTCGCAGGCGACGATCGCCGCGACGCGTGAAGAGCACCAGCCGAACTCGCGCACGCAGTTCGACAACATCTTCTCCTACAGCGCCGACAAGGGCGGCGATCACCTGTTCAAGGGCGGCGTCCAGTGGGGCCGTCTCTACTACGAGTCCGAACTACATCGTGCAGGGCGACCACTACGTCGAATACAACAACGGCGTGCCGCTGCAGATCCGCCAGTTCAACACGCCCGGTCGACTCGAAGAACATCGCGCACGTGCTGGGCTTCTTCCTGCAGGACAGCTGGTCGGTCAACCGCCTCACGCTGAACCTCGGCGTGCGCTACGACAAGTACGACGGCATCCTGCCGGCGCAGTCGGCCCCGGCCTCCCGCTTCGCCCCGGCGCGCACCGTGGCCGAGACCGACGCGATCAACCAGAACATCGCCGTGTGGCGCACGGGCCTCGTCCTACGACGTCACGGGCAAGGGCTCGCACGGCGGTGAAGGCGTCGCTACAGCCGCTACGGCCTCCAGACCGGGCATCGACCGCGTCACCAACGTGAACCCGCTCACCGCCGGTTCGCGCACCTGCCCCTGGTCGGACCCGAACGGGGACGGCAAGTTCCAGGACTCCGAAGTCAACGCGGCCCAGTGCTCGGGCTTCAGCGGCGGCGTGTCGACCTTCTACGCCGCCGGGCGTCAAGTGGCCCTACTCGGACGAGGCGACGGCCGGGATCGAACAGCAGCTGAGCGGCGTCGATCCGCGTCGGCGCGATGTTCTACTACCGCACCAACAAGGATCAGCTCGGCGTCACGAACACCGCGGTGCCGACGAGCGCCTACACGCCGTTCCAGATCACCGTGGCCAACGGCCCCGGCGGCACGGTGGCCAGCCCCAAGCCGCAGACGGTGACGGTCTACAACCTGGCCCCGGCGCTGGTCAGCGCGCAGAACAACGTGCGCGACAACCAGCCCTACCTGGACACCGAGTACCAGGGCGTGGAGTTCACCGCCAACAAGCGCTTCTCGAACAACTGGCAGATGGTCGCCGGCCTGACCATCGGCAAGAACACGGGCGGCATCAACGCGACGGGCGGCCAGTCGGGCACCAACGACCTGAACGACCCGAACAACACGACCTACCCGGACGGCATCGTCGGTAACGACTCCGAGGTGGCCTTCCGCCTCTCGGGCAGCTACCGCCTGCCGTACGACATCAACCTCGCCGGCACGTTCATCGCGAACAACGGCTATCCCTACATCTCGAACATCTCCGTGACGCGCGCGCAGGCCGCGGCGGCCGGCGTCGTCCTCACGCGCGCCAGCCAGACCGTCCTCCTGAGCGAGCGCGGCCAGGAGCGTTACCCCGATGTGAAGATGGTGGACCTCCGCCTCTCGAAGACGTTCAAGTTCGGTGCGGGCCGCACGTTCCAGCCGCAGGTGGACTTCTTCAACATCGGCAACGCGGACACGGTGACGACGCTCAACACGGCGGTGGGCTCGACCTACCTCGCGCCGAGCGAGATCCTCGCGCCCCGCATCATCCGCGTGGGCTTTGCGCTGAACTTCTAAGGGCTTAGGGGCTTAGGGGCTTAGGGACCTAAGGCCTGAGGGCTTGAGCAAGACGGGGCGGATCGCAGCAATGCGGTCCGCCCTTTTCTCTTTCGACTCCCGACTCCCGACTCCCGACTCCCGGGTGTATCGTGAAGGCATGTCTTCAACTCCGCCCTCGATTTCCCCCGCCGAAGCCCTGGCGCTCAGCAGCCTTATCACGCCCACCGACGCGGGCATCGCCAGCCGCGTGCTCGGCAAGGGCACCGGCGGCAGCACGGTCACGCTCTTCGCGTTCGATGCGGGACAGGGGCTGAGCGAACACTCCACGCCCTTCGACGCGCTGGTCCTCGTCCTCGAGGGGGCCCTCGCGCTCACCATCGGCGGCGCGCCCGTGGCCGCCACGCCCGGCACGATCGTCCGCATGCCGGCGAACGTGCCGCATGCGGTGGACGCGACGGTGGCGACGCGGATGCTGCTCGTCATGTTGAAGTAGCCGTGAGCGGGGTATCGGTGCGGTCGGTCGTGCTGCCGCGCGACCACGGCAGCTGGTCGTTCGTGCTGGAGCCCGTGTGTCTCGGGCTCCTCGCCGCTCCGTCGTGGAGCGGCACCGCGATCGGGGTGGCCGCGCTGGCCGCCTTCCTGACGAGGCGTCCGCTGCAGGTCGCCCGCGCCAACGACGGCCGCCGAGGGATGGCGCTCGTGGTCGTCGCGTGCCTCGGCGCCGTGTCTGTTTCCGCGCTCGCCGCGGGCCTCGACCGCGCGGCGGGCCCTGCGTGGGCGCCCCTCCTGGTGGCGCTGCCCTGCGCGGCGGCGTTCGCGTGGTTCGATCGCCAGAAGGCGGCGCGCGAAGCGGCCGCCGAGTTGAGCGGCGCGTGCGCCTTCGCCACCGTCGCGGCCGTGATCGCGCTGGCGGCCGGGCGCCCCCCGGGCGTGGCCGCGCTCCTCGGCGGATTCGCCGTCGCGCGGGTGGTCGTGTCGATCGTGCCGATTCGCACGTTCCTGCGGCGGCGAAAGGGCCAGCCCGTGGTGATGTGGCCGTCGATCCTCGCGACGCTTGCGGGCCTCGCGGCGTTCGTCGGCGTGGGCATCGCCACCGGCACGTGGCTGCCGGCAGCGTGGATGGTGCTGTTCGCGCTGCGCGCGGCCTGGCTTCTCGGGCCCCGTCCGCCCGCCTGGCCCGCCGCGCGCGTGGGCGCGATCGAGACGATCCTCGGCGCCGCAGCGGTGCTCACCGTGGGGCTGAGCTCGCGATAGAATGGCCCCACGCGCGGCTTGGCCGCGCGCCCGGCGAGGCGCGGAGCGCCGAGCCCGGCATTCCTTTATGGACTTCCCATTCGATCGTGCGTGCGACCTCGTCGCGTCGGCGCTTCGCGGCGACAGCCGGCGTGAACTCGTCGCGGAGGTCTCGAAGCTTCCGTTGCTCGGCGCGGCGCTGACGCGCCTGCGCGAGAGCCTGCAGGCCAACACCTTCCGCGCCGGCGCCGTGCAGATCTATCTCGACAAGTGGATCACGGCCTACGACGCCCTCACGCGCGCCGAGGGATTCAACGTCCTGCACGACTGGGACGGCGTGTCGCAGCAGGTCAACCCGGACATCATCCCGGTGGACGTGCTGAACTTCCTGATCGGCCAGCGCGGAATGGACCCCACCAATCCGGTCGTGCCCGCAATCCTCGTCGACTACTACTTCATGCACGTGCTCTCGCTGCTCGCGGTCCGCGCGTGGGACGGCGGCGACCCGAGCGCCAACTGGGATCGCGTGGACGAGCTCCTCGCCCTCCTGCAGGGGCCGGACGGCAGCGGCCAGCGCTTCGCGGACAGCGCCGCCACTCTGATGCTCATCGCGACGTCGCACTACGAACTGAACGAGGCCGGCTACGAACTGCTGCTCAAGCGCGTGCGGCTGCTCGACGCGAAGCACCAGGCGCGCATCGGCATCGGGCACTCGGCCAGCATGGGCTGCCATCTCCGGTTCGGCTTCGAGGCGCAGTGTGGCCGGGACACGGTGCTGCTGCGCAGCGACAACATCGCGGATTACCCGTGGCTCTGCTACGCCCTCGTCAACACGATGCGCGAGTACGCCCGCATGCGGGAGGCAGGGATCGCCGGCCGCGATCGCGATGTCGTCGTCGAGGCGCTGATGAACGGCCTCACGCCGGATGCCCGGGCGTTCGTCGGCGCGCCGCCGGCGTCGCTGTCGGCCTCGGAAGTGGAAGCCGACCGCGCCGAGTTCGTCGAGTTGTACAACCGCTACAAGGACGACCTGTTACCGGAGTTCGAGGCGTTCCGCCCGACGGACACCGAGTACTCGCCGCTCTCGTTCTTCTTCAACTTCTCGCACAACGTGCTCAAGGGGGAAGTGGTCGATGCGCTGCTCTGGGATTCCCCGTGGGACGCGTCGCTCGACGACCTCCTGACCGGCGTGCCCAGGGAAGGTCTGGAAGACGAGGCGAAGCTGACGCTCGCCACGACGTTGATGGGTTACGCTCGTTCGAACCCCGATCGCATCCGCGGCAAGTTGATGCCCGTCATCGTTTACGACCCGGCGAGCGGGCGGCAGGCGTTCACCGCGGCGATCAAGAAGCTGCGGGAGTAGGTATGCCGGCGCAGAGGCCCTGTGTGGTGTCCGGCTTTAGCCGGACCCAGCGCCTACCGAGGCCGGGACCACTCCGCCGGCGGATCCACGAACGACCGATCGAGTTCCGCGATGGAGGCACAGCCCAGCAGCTTGAGCGTGCGCACGACATCGGTGCGGAGGATCTCGATCGCGCGTGCGA
Organism: uncultured Acidobacteriota bacterium; assembly: GCA_963839865.1. Classification (GTDB taxonomy): domain Bacteria; phylum Acidobacteriota; class Vicinamibacteria; order Vicinamibacterales; family UBA2999; genus 12-FULL-67-14b. The sequence goes on along the minus strand of CAWIWS010000021.1, from coordinate 218,862 downwards.
CGCCCTCTTCGCCGGCGGCGCCGAGCCCGTAGGCATAGGCGCGGCCGATTAGCACGGCCTTCGCGCCCAGGCAGATGGCCTTGACCACATCGCTGCCGCGGCGGATGCCGCTGTCGAGGAGCACGTCGACGCGCGCGCCGACGGCGTCGACGATCTCGGGCAGGACGCGCAGCGTGGACGACACGCCATCGAGCTGTCGCGCCCCGTGGTTCGACACCACCACCGCGTTGGCGCCGTGATCCACCGCCTGCCGCGCGTCATCGGCGGTATGCGCGCCCTTGACGACGATCGGGCCCTGCCACGCTTCGCGAATCCACCGGAAGTCGTCCCACGACACCATCGACGCCTCGAGCGCCGCGCCCACGTCCGCGTATCCCATCGGGCCATCGGCCAGGACGATGTTGGGAAAGTTCATGAGGCCGCCGTCGCGCAGGAACCCGTAGAGCCACGACGGCCGCGCGAGCATCTGGCCGAGGTACGGCACCATCGAGAGGTCGCGCGCGAGCAGCTCCTTGACGCCGTTGCGGAGGTCGCGCTCGCGCAGGCCCGCCACGGGCGTGTCGATGGTGACGATGAGCGCCGCGTAGCCCGCGGCCTTCGCGCGGGCGATGGACTTGAGGGCGACGTCGCGCCCGCCCACGAGATAGAGCTGATACCAGGCGGGGCCGGTGGTGGCGGCCTTGACGTCCTCGAGACGGCAGCCCGAGAGCGTGGAGAGCGAGTAGAGCGTGCCGGCCTTGCCGGCCGCGCGCGCGGCCTGCTCCTCGCCGCGGGGAGAGAACATACGGCTGCTGCCGACGGGCGCGAGGAGGAACGGCAGGTCGAGCGTCGTGCCGAGCACCGTGGTCCGGAGATCGACCTTCGGCGTGGCGACGGCGGATCGCGGCCGGAAGAGGACCTGGTCGAAGGCGCCGCTGTTGGCCTTGAGGGTGATCTCGCGCTCGGCCGCGCCGTCGATGTAGTCGAAGACCATCCTTGGAAGGCGCCGTTTGGCTTCGCGGCGGAGGTCTTCGATGTTGAGGACGCTGGGAGCGGAGACGCGCGACATGGGCCGGGATTGTGACACACGGGCCGCAGAATGGCCGCAGATTAAACGCAGACTAGCCGCAGATTGAACGCAGATTAAACGCAGATCATGTTCTGTGGGTCGTAAGCCGTAAGCCGGCAAGCCGTAAGCCGTAAGCCGCAAGCCGCAAGCCGCAAGCCGTATTGACTCATCACCGAGTAGTCAATCATACTCATCGCATGTCGACCAAGCGGCTGCAGGTGGTGCTCGACGCCAGGGAACTGGCTGAGATCCAGCGGTTCGCGCGTCAGCAGCGGATGACGACGGCGGAGTGGGTGCGGCAGGTGCTGCGGGCGGCCAGGAAGGCCGCGCCGTCGGTGGGCGCGAAGAAGAAGCTGACGGCCGTGCGGGCGGCCGCGCACCACGGCTTCCCGGCGCCGGGCATCGATCAGATGCTGCGGGAGATCGAACGCGGCTACCAGGGCAAGGCCTGATGATCTTCATCGACTCGAACGTGCCGATGTACCTGGTCGGCGCCTCGGCGTCGCACAAGGCGGACGCGGTGCGGGTGTTGTCGGCGGCCATTGTCGGGGAGGAGCGCCTGGTGACGAGCGCGGAGGTGCTCCAGGAGATCCTGCATCGCTACGTGGCTATCAAGCGCCTCGACGCCATTCAACCGGCCTTCGACGCCCTGCTGGCCGTCGTCGACGAGGTATTGCCGATTGAGGAGGATGACGTGATTCGCGCGCGGGACCTGGTGATTGGCGCCAAGGGCCTGTCGGCGCGCGATGCGCTGCACGTGGCGGTGATGCTTCGCGAGGGCATCAGCCGCGTGATGAGTTTCGACCCGGACTTCGACCGGGTCCCCGGCCTCACGCGACTCGGCGGCTGAGCGTCGCGGCCTGCCCTCGTGCTACATCCGAAGGGCGTATTGAAGCTTGACGAGCAACTGGTTCGACTGGAGTTGCCACCGGTCGTCCAGGGACTGCACGTTGTGGTTGTAGACCACGAACAGGTCAGCTGTCGGCGTGAACGTCCAGCGCAGCCTGGTGTTCGCCCCCACCGAGTGGCTGTCGGTGTCGTACTGCAGGTAGCTCGAGACCGACAGGTCGGGAGAGATGTTGAGGCGCAGCCGGTTGCCCACGAGCGTTTGCACGAACCGCCCGCTCGGGAGCTGGCCCACGTTGCGCTCGCCGGAGAACTCCACCGTCACGAGCGCAGTCGGGTTCCACGCGCCGGTCCATCGGTACTGATCGAGGTCACCATCGTAGAAGCCGCCAAACCACCAGGTCACCTGGGCGTAGAGCCGGCGCTTCTGGGCGGTGCCGGCCTCGAGGCGATACCGCATCCAGCTGTATGCACCCGGCGCGATGACGACGCCGTCCGAGACCTCGAACGGATCCACCAGCCGCTCGCCGGTCGGGACCACGTTGAATTCGACGCGGTCGCCACTGCGAAACCGTGAGTTGAGCGGCGCCATGAAGACACGGTAGCTCTCCCATCGGCCGGCCAGGTCGGTCGCCAGTGACGGCCTGAGTTCAAAGGATGTTTGTTGAAGAGGCCCCGTCTCGAAGCGGGGGCTGTGTTCGAGGTTGAAGTTGTAGAGAAACACCGCGGGCCGGGGTACGAAGCCCAGGGACGGGTCGAAGTTCTTTCCGATTCGCTTGTAGGTGAAGGCGACGTCCCAGAGATTGTTGGGGTAGTCGATTTGAAGGCCATGGGCCGTGGCATCGGCGCCAAGGCCGTCCCGGCCGGTGGCCAGGCCCCAGAGGCCGACGAGGAAGTTCTTGTCGTTCCGGAGGCGCGAGGTCGCGTAGGTGAAGTCGCCACCGGCCAGCCAGCTCCCGGTACGGTTGAGCGGGTCTCCCACCGTGGCGATCCCGCCCACCCACGACTCACGCCAGAGATTCCGCTTCACGCGTCCGACGGCCATCACCGCCTCGTTCTCCACCACGCCCGGCTTGTCGTTGGTCCCGATCACGAGGCCGCCGAAGTTCGTGTTGGCCGCCCGCCCGTTGACCTTAGCGCCCGCGATGATGGGCACCTGATCGCCGCCGACGAGCCCGATGCGACGGCTGAAATAGGGGAGCACGTCCTGGCCGAGCCCGAGGCCGAACGAGAAGATGTCCTCGCCCTCGAGAAAGAACGTCCGCTTCTCGGGAAAGAAGAGAGGGAACCGCGTCAGGTTCGTGCGCCGCGTGTCCACTTCGGTCTCGGCGAAGTCGGTGTTCACGGTCCCAGACGCAAGGATGTTGGCGCCGAGGCGCTGCGTGACGTCGAGGCTGGGCTGGAATTGTCCCTCCACGGCGGCCGACGGCGCGGGGATGCCGCCGCCGGTCGTGACGGCGGGCCGCACGCTCAGGCCGAGCCCGAGGTCGGGGTCGGGCAATCCGATCAGCAGCCCCGCGCGGCTGGTCTGCGTGATCTTGTACTGCCGCAGCGGCGACGCCCACCGATCGGTTTCCTGCAGGCTCTGGATGCGGCGCTGCACGTTGAAGTGCCATTCGCGAAGGCCGGGCTTGAAGCTGAGGCTCTGAAACGGAATCCAGATCTCGGCGCTCCAGCCATCAACGCCGCGCTTGGTGGCGGCGGACCAGATGCCGTCCCAATCCGCGTTCTCGCTCTCCCCTCCGGGATTGATCAGCCCGTCGTACCGCGCGCCGCCTGGGTTGACGGCGAAGGCGTAGCCCGAGCGCCCGTCGAGGAACGGCCCGATCACGATCTTGACGTGGTCTTCCTGGGTGAGGGACGCATCGCGCCGCACGCTGTAGCTGACGATCCCCGCGCCGCGCGGCTGCTCGCAATCGATGCCGATGACGAGAGCCGTGGGCCCCACCAGCACGCGCACCGTCGTGTGGCCCGACGCCGGCGCGCCTTCAAGCGGATCGGTCTGCCGGAAGGCGTCAATCGTCTCGGCGGCCGCCCAGTCGGCCTCGTCGAGCCGGCCGTTGATGACGTGACCGGCATCCAGGGTGGCCGCACGCAGGGCAGGCGGCGGCGCCCCTTGTGCAAGGGCCCTGCCGGCCGTTGAGGCCAGGAGTGCCAGCGCCACTGCCGTCGATCGGGTCACGGCACCGACGGAACTGCGCTGGAACATTCCCCGATGATACTGCCGCCCACGCCGGGTCCCGCAGGGTCGCGATTCGTCGGCGCACTGCTCGCACTGCTCTGGGCCTGGGGTGGGGTGGCGTACCATTTCTGGTTCTTCGCCGCGATCAACCCCGCCGCGCGCCTCTTCGCGGTGCTGTTTGTCGCAGAGGGAGCGCTGCTCGCGTGGCTGTGCCTGGCTCGATGCGACTTCGAGTCTGGACCGGCGAGCCGTCCGCGCCTCAACGACCATCCTCACAGACGGCGTACTGCTCATGTGCGCCGAGCCGCAGTGGCGGCTGGTGGCGGTGGTGCCGCTTTTGTGGAGCGGCACGTCGCCCCCTAAGTCCCTAAGCCCCTAAGTCCCTACGCCCCTAAGTCCCTACGCCTGTGCAAACTGCGTGAGCATCTCCTCGACCACGCGAACCGCCTGCCAGTACTCGTCGAGCGGCAGATGCTCGTTCGGCGTGTGATCGAGCGCGCTGTCGCCGGGGCCGTAGGCCACGATCGGGCACTGCCACACCGGCGCGACGACGTTCATGTCGCTCGTGCCGGTCTTCAACACGAACCCGGCCTGCGCGGCCGGATCGACCGTGCGGATGGCCGGCGATGAAGCTGCGGACCAGGGGATTGGAGCGATCGCCGCGCCACGGACGCTCCCATCCGCGGAACCGGAACTCGAACGTGGTGCGCTCGCCTTCGAGGCGGACGACGTCGCGGCCGGCGTCGCCCAGGGCGAGGGGGTATCGGGCGGCGCCGTCGGCCACACCGAAAGGTGTGGCCCTGCACTCGAGGTGCGCGGCGGTCCACGCGAGCATTTCCGGCACGAACGCTTCGGCGTCGAAGCCGACGGGCAGGCGCCAGGCGATCTGCGCGTCCACGAGATCGTGCATCGCCTCGTTGGTCGAGGTGATGAAGCGCCGCAGGCTCGGGCTCAGCTGATCGAACGCCTTGTCCTTGCCCGTCGTTGACGCGCGCCGCGTGCGCGCTGATCCAGTTCCAGAGATCCACGACCACCGATGCCACGCTGGCATCCGGCCCCGCCGTGTGGGCCATTGGCTGATCGGCGGTGAGGTCCAGCAGGAGCCGCCCCTTGTACCCGAGCGTGACCCGGCGCCAGTGGCTGGGCTCGCCGATCACGCACGCGGTGGGCATGGGCTCGGCCTCGCCGTTGAAGCGGCCGGCGATGAAGCGCGCGCCCTTGCTGGTGGCGGCCTCTTCTTCCACCGCGCCCACGACGACGATGCGGAGATTGTGCGCGCGGGCACGCGCCGCGCCGAAACGTGCGGCGCCCGCGGCGAAGGTGGCGAGCGGCCCCTTCGCGTCGACGCTCCCGGCCGTACAGGACCGGCGACGCCGGTGGGACGGATGGGTCGAGCGGGGCGGATGGGGTCTCAATCCGGACCGGGATGTTGCCGGGGACCGTGTCGATGTGGCCGAGCAGGACGATCGTGCGCGCCGCGTTCGGGTCGCCGATCTCGCCGACGGCGTTGCCCGCCGCGTCCACGAACGCGCGCTCGTAGCCCGAGGCGCGCATCTGCTCGACGAGCCATGCCGAGGCGGCCGCCTCTTGGCGCGACAGCGACGGGATGGCCACGAGGCCTCGAATGAGCTCGATGGCGGTGTCGCGCTCCATCACGCCTTCAGGTCCTTGATGGCCTTCGCGATCGCCTGCACGCCGCGGTCGAATCTCGCTTTCCGTGATGACCAGGGGTGGCAGCAGGCGCAGGACCGTGGGGCCCGCGGGCAGCGCGATCACGCCGTGCTCGAGCATCAGGCTCTTGAGCACGGGCGCCACCTTGGTGCGCAGCTCGACGGCGATCATCAGCCCAAGGCCGCGGATGTCGCGGACGGCGGCGACGCCCTCGAGCGCGCCGCGCAGCGTGTTGCGCATGTGCGCGCCGAGCATGGCGCTGCGCTTGATCAGGTCCTCGTCGCGGTACGCCCCGATGGCCGCGAGCCCGGCCGCGCAGGCGAGCGGGGATCCGCCGAACGTGCTGCCGTGCGCGCCCTGCGAGAGGACTTCGCGAATCGCCTTCGTGTAGGCGAAGGCGCCCATGGGAAACCCGCCGCCGAGGCCCTTGGCCATGCAGAGGATGTCCGGCTCGAGGCCGGAATGCTCGATGGCGAACCACTTGCCGGTGCGCCCGAAGCCCGTCTGGATCTCGTCGACGATGAGGAGCGCGCCGCGCTCGCGGCACACGCGCTGCGCGGTGTGCGAGGAAGTCCGGCGTGCCCACGTTGACGCCGCTCTCGCCCTGGACCACCTCGAGGATCACCGCGGCCGTCGTGTCGCCCACGGCCTTTTCCAGCGCCGCCGCATCGTTGAACGCCACGTGCGTCGTCTCCAGCAGCGGCTGGAAGCCCTCGCGGTACTTCGGCTCCCACGTGACGGACAGGGCGCCGATGGTGCGGCCGTGGAAGCCCTTGGTGGTGGAGACGAACGCGGGCCGCTTGGTGAAGAGGCGCGCGAACTTGAGCGCGCCGTCCACCGCTTCGGCGCCGCTGTTGGCGAGGAACGCGTGCGGCAGGTGCTTCGGCAGGACGTCGACGAGCGCCTGCGCGAACTCGGCGCGCTTGTCGTTGTAGAGATAGTTGGGGCAGAGCGCGAGGGTCTGCGCCTGCTCGACGATCGCCTCGGTGACGCGCGGATGGCAGTGCCCGAGCATCGCCACGCCCTGCGCGGAGCCCAGGTCGAGATACTTGCGGCCTTCGGTGTCGAAGATCCAGCAGCCCTCGCCGCGGGTAATGACGACGTCGCCGCGGCGCGCGGTCGTGCCGCCAAGGATGTGCTTCTTCCACCCGGGCGTAGTCCATGTCAGCCAATGTGCGTGCCTCCGCCGGCGAGCGCCTTCGAGATGGGCTGGGCGATGCGGCCGTCGGCGAAGATCACCTTGCTGACGCCTTCCTCGATGGCCTCGACGGCGCCCATCACCTTCTTCTTCATCCGGCCCTCGGCGAACTGCATGAACTGATCGGCCCTGGCGCGGGGAATCTCCGGGATGAGCGTGGATTCATCCGGGAACGCGCGCAGCAGGCCGGGAATGTCCGAGAGGATGACCAGGGCCTCGGCCTTGAGGGCGCCGGCAACCATCGCGGCGGCGCGGTCGCCATCCACGTTGATGGCTTCGCCGGCCGTGGAAGCGCCCGGCGGGGTGAGCACGGGGAAGTAGCCGGCGCCAGTGAGGAGGCGGAGCAGGCCGACGTTGACCTTCTCCACTGTGCCCGTCCAGTCGTCGCGCAGCACCATGCGGCGCCCGTCGACACGGATGCGCAGCGTGTCCTTGCGCGTGCCCTCGAAGATGCGGCCGTCGAGGCCCGACAGGCCGACGGCGTTCACGCCCGCGCGCTGCAGCTTCTCGACCCACATCTTGTTGAGCTGTCCGCAGTAGACCATCTCGAAGATCTCGAGGGTCCGGCGATCGGTGCGCCGGCTGACGTGGCCGGTCTCGCTTGTCACGAACTCCGGCGGATGCCCCAGGGCTTCGGCCACTGCATTGGTCGTCTGCGCGCCGCCGTGCACGAGCAACAGCTCGGTGCCCGCGTTCCGCAGGGCCACGATGTCCGCCACCACGGCATCGATGTCGAGCGACGTCCCGCCGCCTACCTTGACCACAATCATCAACAGTTACCTACTGAACGACTGATCCATGTCCACGAACACGCCACAGAGACACAGAGGCACAGAGGACATCACTTCTTCTCCGTGTCTCTGTGTCTCCGTGGCCCGTCCGTGATCAAATCGGATGCAGCCCGGGAAACTCGAGGCCGAGCGTTTCGTCCCAGCCCATCATCACGTTGGCGCACTGCACGGCGGTGCCGGCGGCGCCCTTCATCAGGTTGTCGATCGCGCAGAGCGCCACGACGCGGCCGGTGGACGGGTCCACTTCGAAGCCCACGTCCGCGTAGTTGCTGCCAGAGAGGATCTTCGGCTCGGGATACCGATAGAGGCCCGTGCGCTCCTTGACGATGCGCACGAAGGGCTCGCTGGTTGTAGGCCTCGCGATACGCCTTCCACACGTCCTTCTCGGCGATGCCCGGCTTGAGGAACGCGTGCGCGGTGGCCAGCACGCCGCGGACGTTGTCCACGGCGGTGGCGCTCAGGTGGACCTCCGTCACGACGCTGCTTGAGCGCGAGCGCCTGCAGCACTTCCGCCGTGTGGCGGTGGCCGGTGGGCGCGAAGCTGCGCATCACGCCGGCGCGCTCGGGATGGTGCGTCGAGTCGGCGGACGCGGCACCGCCCTCGCTGCTGCCCACCTTCACCTCGCAGATGATCCCGCGCGCGGGATCGATCAGGCCGGCGGCGGCCAGCGGCCACACCGCCAGGGTCGTCGCCGTCGCGTTGCAGCCCACGCCGCTCACGTATTTCGCGGCGGCGATCTCCGCGCGGTGCAGCTCGGGCAGTCCGTAGACGAACTTCGTCAGCCACTCCGGGTTGGTGTGCGGCTTGCCGTACCAGCGGTCGTAGCCGGCGGCGTCGCGCAGCCGGAAGTCGGCGCTCAGGTCGACGATGCGGTCCGCGAGGCCGGCGTAGTGCTCGATCTTGCCCATCGCGCTGCCGTGGGGCAGGCAGAGGAAGAGGAGGTCGCACTTCTCGACGGTCTCGGCGCGCACGAACTTCAGCTGCGTCCGTTTCCTGAGGTTCGGATGCGTGAAGTGGACGAACTGGCCGTCGAGCCGCTCGCTCGTGACCTGGCGCACGTCGAGGCGCGGGTGGGCGAGCGCGAGACGCAACAGCTCGCCGCCGGTGTACCCGGACGCGCCGACGATGGAAATGGACAGTCGATCAGCCAAAACGAATGCTCTGTTTCTAATCTGCGTTTAATCTGCGTTCAATCTGCGGCCTGCGTTAATCTGCGGCCTATACCGAGGCGCCGTCGGCGAGCGAGATGGACGCGCCGTGCGGCCCTTCGCCGGGCGCCCAGCCGTTGGCCGTGTCCCAGCCGTCCTTCGCCACCGCCAGGCAGAAGTCCACCATCCGCTCGGGGATGTTCACGTTGGTCGGCGCGATGCTGTTGCGGAACTCCATCGTGTAGTTCACCTCGTTCACGAGGAGGCCGCGGTCGGGATCCTCGAACAGGTCGAGGGCCACGACGCCGCCGCCGCAGGCCCGCGCCGCGCGGGTGCAGATGTCGGCGAGTTCCGGCGTGATGGGGCAGTTGCTGGACGACCCGCCGCGGGCGGTGTTCGTGATCCAGTTGGGCGACGTGCGATAGATCGCGCAGATGGTCTCGGGCCCCACCTGGAACGCGCGGATGTCGCGGCCCGGCTTCTGGATGTACTCCTGGATGTAGAAGATGCTGTGGTGATAGCTGCCGAGCGTCTCCTTGTGCTCGAGGATCGTCTCGGCCGCGTCGCGGTCGTTCACCTTGCTCAGCAGGCGTCCCCACGATCCCACCGTGGGCTTCAGCACCACCGGATAGCCGAGCCGCTCGATGGCCTCGAGCGCGCTCTCCGCCGTGTAGGCCACCAGCGCCTTCGGCTGCGGCACGCCCGCCGCCGCCAGCGCGCTCGTCGTCATCAGCTTGTTGCCGCAGATGTCCGCGCAGATCGCGGTGTTCACCGTCTTCACGCCCTGGTCGTTCAGGATCTTCAGGCTGTAGAGCGCGCGGCTGTGGTTGATGCAGCGCTCGACGATGACGTCGTAGTCCTGGAAGGGGTGGTTCCGGACGTCGGTGATGTCGAAGATCAGCTTCTGGTCGTCGATGAGGTCGAGCGAGACGCCGCGCTTCTCGAACGCCTCGAAGAGGAGCTTCTCCTCGACGCGGACGCGGCTGTAGAGCACGCCGACCCGGGTGTTACTCACCCCAGTCCTCTTCCTCTTGCGGCGCGACGGCCAGCGTGAGCGGTTCGAGCGAGACAATCTCGAGCTCCGCGCCGCAGCCGGGGCACTGGGTGATTTCGTTCTGCATGACGTTGGTCAGCGTGATGTCGGCAAAGCACTCCGGGCATTGCGCGGAGCCGGTAGCGGTAGGAAGAGCCATAAGTGAAGAAGTTGAAAGTGGAAAGTTGAAAGTGAAAAGGGAAAGGCGGCGTCAATCGTTGTGGTGGAGTTCGTACTCGCGCTGCTCGCGCGCCTTCTCGGAGCCCGAGATCTTGTCGCGCTTCTTCGCCGCCTTCATGGCGAGACCGTGCGTGGACTCCGACTGGACGGCCGGAATCGACAAGAGCTTCTCGAGATCCTGGCTCTGGCACTTGGGGCACGCCGGTTCGCCCGATCCCGGACGCACCAGCACTTCGAACTGATCGCCGCATGCGCGGCAGCTGTACTCAAATATCGGCACGATGCGCGCTCCTTCTGGTTACTTGGCCCGGCCCTTGTAGCCTTCGGCCAGCAGGGTGATCTTGAACGCCGAGCCTCGGCCCACGATGTAGAGGGTCTTTTTGCCGTCGCCCGCAAACGCGATGTTCTGCGGCTGCAGTGATACGGGAATGGTGCCCAGCAGCTCGCCCTTCGGGGTGAACACGTGGACGCCGCCGTTGGCCACCACGTAGACGCGGCCCTGGCTGTCGATAGCCAGGCCGTCGGCGCCGCTCGTCACGCCGCCCTGGGCCTGCGTGACCTGTGGATACTTCGCGAAGTTGCGGCGGTTCTTCACGGTGCCGTCGGCGTTGATGTCGAACGCCAGCAGGTACTCGCCGCCCGTGTTGTTCACGTACAGCGTCTTCTCGTCGGGGCTCAACTGGATGCCGTTGGGCCGCGCGATGCCTTCCGCGATGCGCATCACCTTGCCGCCGGCCGGGACGTAGTACACCGCGGGCGAGAGTGGCGGCGTCACGGGCGGCTGGCCCGGCGTCTGGTTGGGACCGGGCTCGGAGAAATAGACGCCGCCCTTCTTGTCCACCACGAGATCGTTTGGACGGCCGAAGGGCTTGCCGTCGAAGCATGTCGGCGAGCGTGGCTTCCTGGCCCTTGGGATAGATGACGCCGATGATCGCCTTGCCCGGCGTCGTCTGCACCGAGATGAGGCGGCCCTTGGCGTCGAAGGCCAGGCCGTTCGACCCGTTGGTGTTTTCGAGGAAGGTCGACGTCTGGTTGGTGTCCTTGTCGATCTTCGTAATCCGGTTGGCCTGCGTCTCCGTAAAGATCAGGCTGCCGTCCGGCAGCGCGATCGGACCTTCAGTGCCGGTGAAGCCGCTCTTGATCACCTGGACCTTCGTGCCCGCCGCGACGACGCCCGGGATGGCCGGCGCCACGGTCTCGGCGGCCACCGCGGGCGGCTGGCCTTGCGCCCGCGCGAGCGGAGCCGCGGCGGCGAGGCTGATCAGAAGCAGTGCGGAGACCGTCGTGGGTCGCATAGGGGTTCCTCGTGGAGGCCGAATCAGAAGGACAATTCTACCGCCGACCGCGCCGCGCGTGAAACATCTCGCTGGTGCCGCGCGGCCTGATTATGCGTGTAATATCCTCTGCGAATGGGAGGGGTTCCGATGGCACGTGGAATGCGAGTGGGTCTGGTGGTGGCTGCCGGCGTGGCGGCCGGATGGTTGGGGAGCGTGGCGTTGGCGCAGGCGCCCGCGGCGTGGATGTCGACACCGCCGGTGAACGACCTGCCGAATCCCTACACGACGGTCGAAGGCTGGGCCAAGCTGCCCGCGGGCCGCACCTGGGGGTCGACGAGCGCCGTCGACATCGACAAGGACGGCAAGAGCGTGTGGGTCGCCGAACGCTGCGGCGCCAACAACTGCGTTGGATGCCGCCAAGGGCGAGACGTCAAGACGACCCGGTGCTCAAGTTCGACTCCTCCGGCAACCTGGTGAAGAGTTTCGGCTCGGGGACTCATGCCAGTCGCCGCACGGGATCCACGTGGATCGCGACGGCAACATCTGGGTCACCGACTGCTCCTGCACCATTGCCGGCGGCGGCGCCCGCGGCGCCGCGGCTCCGGCCACGCCGCCCCCGGCGCCGACGGTATCGGCCACCAGGTGTTCAAGTTCAGCCCCGACGGCAAGGTGCTGCTCACGCTCGGCAAGCCCGGTGGCAACCCGGCCGGCGCCGAAGCCGCCGACCCGGGCTCGTTCTACCAGCCGAATGACGTGATCACCGCGCCCAACGGCGACATCATCGTGGCCGAAGGCCACGGCGGCGCCAACTCGCGCCTCATCAAGTTCGACAAGACGGGCAAGTTCCTGTCGCAGTACGGCAAGAAGGGCACCGGCCTCGACGGCGAGTTCGATCAGCCGCACGGCCTCGCGTGGGACTCGAAGGGCCGCCTGTTCGTCGCCGACCGCGCCAACAACCGCATCCAGATCCTCGACGCGGCCACGTTCAAGACGCTCGACACCTGGTACCAGTTCTCGCGCCTGAGCGGGATCTTCATCAAGGACGACATCATCTACGGCGCCGACTCGGAATCGGGCGGCGTCAACCCGCCGCACGGCAACTGGAAGCGCGGCATCCGCATCGGCAGCGCCAAGGACGGCAAGGTCACCGCGCTCATTCCCGACCCGAGTGGCGAGGGCGTCAGCTGGGCCATGGTCGATGGCAAGCTCGTGATGAAGAAGGCCGACGGCACGCCGGGACCCACGGGCACGCTGGCCGCCGAGGGCGTGGCCATCGATAACGCCGGGAACATCTACGGCGCCGAAGTGGGACCAAAGGCGCTGAAGCGGTACGAGAAGAAGAAGTAGACGAATAGGACCTAGGACCTAAGTCCTAGGCCATGACGAATAACAAAGGGCGGTTGCGGGGGATCCCGTGGCCGCCCTTTCTGTTTCTAGCGGACCAGCACGGTGCGATAGCGGCCGGCGGCCAGCATCTCCGCCGTATCCCGGCCGTAGCCGGCGTAGAGCGCCGAGCCGCGGTAGCGGTCGAAGCCTTCGGGCAGGATCACGCGCACGGTGCTCGATGTGGGCAGGCGGCCGGCGAAGTACGCGGTGTAATCGCCGTCGGTCCACGGCATCCACCCTTCGGGCGTGTAGAAGGACCATCGTCCCCCCACGTTGGCCGCGACGAATAGCTGCCCCGCGTGTCCCGCATCACTCGAAGCCGGCGTCACGCCGACGGTGACCACGCCATCTTCGGCGGAGGCCACGGTCGTGGCGGTGAACGCCGCGGCGGCTCCCGATGCGCCCGAGGTCACCAGCTGCACGCCATACGCGGGGATCGTGAACGTGGCGACCCGGCCGGCGGTCGTGACGATGGCGTTGGCCTCATCGCTCACCGTGTTCACCGCAAACGACGTCCCCACCGCGCGGCCGTCCGAGAATGCGTAGCTCCACGTGCGCGAGGCGTTGCTGGTGTTGGCGACGAGCACGGCCGTGGCGCCGGCGGCGTTGGTGCCGGCCAGCGCGTACATGCCCGACGCGCTGCCCGCGACCGACAGGCGATTGCCGTATCCCGTCATCGCGTACCAGAGTTCCGCGGCCAGGCCCACCTTCTTGGGCGCGCCCGTTGACCAGTACATGCCGTAGAACTCCCCGTTGCCGCCGGGCTCCGGGCCGCGGTAGAACGTCTCCTGATCGATCGACGCCAGTTGCATGTTGATCCATGCCGCGGTGTTGATCGCCGCGCCGCGCGCGTTGGCGCGCAGCGCGATGGCGTCGGCGTCCGATTCGTTCCGGGCCTCGGTGTTCCACTCGGTGACGTGCTGCGGCGTGTCCTGGAAGCCGCGCGAGTCGAGTTCGGTCCGGAAGAACGCCGCGCAGGTCGTGTAGTCGTCAGGGTTGTTCGAGGTACATGTGCCACGAGAAGAAGTCGAGCGGCGCGCGCGTCGCCTGCACCTTGTCGAGGAATCCCCGCATGAACGCCTGGCCCTTCGCGCTCAGGCACCCGGCCGGCGTCACCGCGGGGCCGCCCACGTTGAGATCGGGGAACGCGGCCTTGAGCGCGGCCGCAGCTCTCCGTGTAGAGCGTGTAGTAGTCGCGCTGGTGTTCGGCGACGGCCAGAACGTCGCCGTTGTCGGGCTCGTTCCACACCTCGACGTAGCGCAGGTTGCTCGTGAAGCCGTTCCACTGGCCGTTGCGGTAGTGGCGAATGACCTGGATCGCCGCCTGAATCCAGTTGGCGCGCTCGCCGGCGGTCGGCACCTTCACGTCGTTGTACCAGTCGCCGAGCCGCAGGTACGGCTCGAAGCCGCCGGTGACGATCGCGCGGAAGGTGTCGTCGCTCGATCGCAGCTCACTGCCGACGAGGCCCGTGAAGTTGTAGGAGGTCTGCAGGCCCGGATCCTTCGAGCGGTCGGGTAGAGCGTCGACATGTCGAGCGGGCCGTAGTAGTCGTGGGTCCGGATCGAGCGTGGTGCCGATCTGCTGGTAGGGCGTGGTGAGGTCGGGACCGTCCAGGTTTCCGCGCGGGCCGATGTTGATGCCGCTCAGCCGGTGGATGACGCCCGACCGTGCCGCCGAGGACGAAGGTGGCGTCAGCGGCGCCGGGCACGGCGCCCGCGGCCATCACGAGCAGCATCGCGCCGCCCATCACCGTCCACCAGTTGAGTCCTCGCGCGCGGGTCATGCCGGTTATCCTCTACGACGTTCGACCACCCGCGGCGTGCTCGGGTTGAAGTCCCCGCTGAGTGCACGGCACTGCACGCGGCGTCAATCCGCGACGCGAACGGACCGGTGTCTTCAGTTATCGGCCGCCGGAGGTTGATTGTGAATCGTGCGCGTCACTGGCGAAGGGTCATCCACAGATTTCGCAGATGCACACCGATTCGAACGGAGACGAGCGTTTCCGGGAACGTCGAGGCCCGCGGCGGCCAGAGGCCGCGGCCGCGAGTCAGGGACCCCGGACGAGAGAGCCTTGTCAGCGATCGACGCGGGCCTCTCTCGGCCGGGGCCCCTGACTCGCGGCGTGGCGCCTGGCGAGCCAGGCGCCCGCGGGCCTGCTGTTCGAATCCGTGGAATCCGTGGAATCTGTGGACTACTCGATCTTCACCGCCCAGCCCGCGCCGATCTTCAGACCCGGCACGTAGCCGCCGCCGCCGATGCGGAACTCGGTGAAGAAGCCGCTGTCGTGGAGAAACCGAGCAGGTAGGTGCCGCCGGCGTGCACCTCGCGGGGCAGGCCCTCGAGGCCGCTGTCCGTATAGGTCAGGATCGTGATGGTCGGGCCGCCACCCTGCACCAGCGACCATCCCGTCTGGCCGAGCGGGAAGCGCACGACGAGGTCGATATTGATGGCGCCCATGCGGAGGCCGTTGCCAAAGCCGCCGTCGATGCTCGGCCGAAGGCTGAAGCGTCCGCCGATGTTGGGAGACTCCCAGGCCACGCCGGCGTAGACCTGTTCGGGTCGATCGAGGCGCCGCCACTGAACCCTATCGAGGACTGCGCCCGGGCCGGCACCGCCATCGCGGCGACCATCAGCGCCGAACACGCCAGCAGTCGCCAGCCCGTGTGTCCACAACTTGAGACCATGCGCACCTCTCCGTCGTCGTGCTATCAAGTTCTGTTCCACCCGGCGTGGGCCTCGATGAGGTCGACGGCCTTGGTCACGCCATCCTCGTCGCGCATCCGCTCGGCGAGCGCGGAGGCCGCACGCTGAAAGGACGCGATCCGCGAGCGTGGCCTTGATGCGAGACGCGAGCGCCGCGGCGGTGAACGCGCGCCTGGGCAGGGGCTTGCCCGCCACGCCCAGCCGCCGCAGATCCTCCGCCCACGGGAACTGATCCGACACGTGCGGCACCGGGATCGAGGGCACCCCGGCCCGCAGCACCGTATGCGTCGTCCCCGCGCCCGCATGGTGCACGATGGCCGCGCATCGGGGAAAGAGTTGCGCGTGCGGCGCGCGCGTGATGACACAGGATGCGCGGCATCGTCGAGGCCCGACGGCTGATCGACGTTGGCCTGGATGATTGCGCGGCATCCCGCGCGGCGCGCGGCGTCGCGCATCACGCGGAGCGTGTCCGTGAGATGCGGGGAGTCGGTGGGCATCAGGCTCCCGAAGCCCATGAACACCGGCGGGGGCCCCCCGGCGAGGAACCGCTCCGTCTCCGGAGACAGCTGCTCGTGTTCGGTGGGCGGCAGTTCAAGGAAGCCGCAGAGTTCGTGCTGCGCGGGCCAGTCGTCGGGCCTGCGGACAAATCGCGGGGCTCACGGTCACGAGGTTGAGCACGTGAGAACTCCACGCATCGTTCATCATGTCGGCCACCTTCGGCAGGCCGGCGCGCGCGCGAAAGCGATTGACCTCAGGCAGCATCGTCCAGTTGAGGGCGAGCCGCGCGAGGCGCCAGCCGACACGGTTGCCCCACTCGCCGAGGCGCGGCGTGCCCACGGGATGGATGTGGCGCGACGGGAGCAGCGCGTGCGTGAAGGTGATGCTGATTTCGCGGCGCCCCGCTTGTTCCGCGGCCGCGCGCAGCGGGTAGAGGAAGAAGTGGCCGATGACCAGGTCGTTTCGCCGGCAGAGCTCGACGGCCGCCTCGTAGATCGGCGCGATCACGGGCTGGAAGAAGTACTTGTCGATGAGCCGCCCTTGCGTGAGCGGGTCGCGCGCCTCGACGGCGATGCGCCCGAGCCGCAGCGTCTCGTTCCGGTCGGCGACGATCGGCATGCCCACGGCGCGCGCGGTGAAGCCGAGCGACTCCGCCACGCGCTCGTAACGGCGGTCGCCGATCTCCGTGTACAGCAACTCGACGGTGTGCCCGCGCCGCGCGAGCCCCGCGCCGAGCGCGACGAACGGACGGATGTCTCCTTCGCTGCCCCAGGTCTGCAATCCGATCTTCATCTGCGTTTAATCGTGCGTTCAGATCTGCGTTCAATCTGCGGGGGTTCGAATCTGCGTGTCAATCTGCGGCCGATCCGTGGCCGATTTGTGGCCCATGCTATCGTGAAAGCCATTCCACGCCGTTGACCCAGTCCCCAGACGCGTACGCCGCGCTCCGCTATCCGTTTGTTCGCCGCTTCGCCGTCGGCCGCTTCGCCGCCGTCGCAGGCTGGCAGATGATCTCGGTGGCCGTCGGGTGGCAGCTCTACGAGCGGACCGGGCGACGCCTGGGCCCTGGGCCTCGTCGGCGCCGTCGAACTCACGCCCGTGCTGCTGCTGATGGTCGTGGCCGGCAATGCGGCGGACCGGTTCCCGCGCCGCAACGTCGGGATGTTCGCGCACACGATCCTGACGGTCGCCGCCGCCGGCCTGGCGGCCGTGTCCTGGCTCAACGCGCCCACGCCGATGATCTACGCGCTGCTCGTGCTGGTGGGCATCGCGCGCTCGTTCGCCGCGCCGTCGGTCAACACCATCCTGCCGCAGTTGCTCGCGCCCACGGAGTTCGCCAACGCGAACGCGTGGCTGTCGTCCACGTTCCAGCTCGCCGCGATCAGCGGTCCGGCCGTCGGCGGCCTCCTCATCGCGGCCACCGGCGTCGGCCACGGCGGCGTTCGCCACCGCGGCGGTGGGGCAGGCGCTGTTCATCCTGATGCTGCGCACGCTGCCGGCGAAGGCGCCGCCGCCGGCCGCGGCGCGCCGGAGCGCGGGCGACGTGTTCGCGGGGTTCACCTTCGTGCGGCGCAACCCGTTGTTCCTCGCGGCGATCACGCTCGACCTGTTCGCGGTGCTGTTCGGCGGCGCGGTGGCGCTGCTGCCCATCTACGCGAAGGACATCCTCGCGGTGGGTCCCGCCGGCCTCGGCTGGCTGCGCGCGGCCCCGGGCCTCGGCGCGCATGGTGATGGCGCTGGCCACGACGCGGCTGACGCCGTGGCAGCGTCCCGGGCGCGTCCTGCTCGTCGCGGTCGCCGGCTTCGGGTTGGCGACGATCGGCTTCGGCCTGTCGCGGTCGTTCGCGCTGTCGATGGCCTGCCTGTTCTTCACGGGGATCTTCGACAACGTGAGCGTCGTCATTCGCCTGACGCTCGAGCAGATCATCACGCCCGATCACCTGCGCGGCCGCGTCTCGGCGATCAACTACGTCTTCGTCGGCTTCTCGAACGAGTTCGGCGCGTTCGAGAGCGGCGCGACGGCCGCGCTCTTCGGCCCCACGCTCTCGGTGGTGGGCGGCGGCCTCGCCACGCTCCTGGTCGTCGCCATGGTCCGCGTGGCGTGGCCGGCGCTCGCGCGCATCGGCCCGCTGCACACGCTGCGGCCGACTGAGGATACGATGGTGGCGTCATGAGCCTGGCCCGCAACCTGCTCCTCAAGGCGTCCGACAGCGCGTGGCTGCGCGAGCACGGCACCAAGGCGCCGTTCGTCCGCCGCGCCGTCTCGCGGTTCATGCCCGGCGAGGCGTTCGACGACATGCTCGGCGCCGCGCGCGTGATGACCGGACAGGGCGTGCCGTCCGTCTTCACCCGGCTCGGCGAGAACGTGAAGGACCTGGGCGAGGCCGACTACGTGTGCCGGCACTACCTCGAGGTGCTCGACCGGATCGCGGAGCTCCGGCCTCGATTGCGAGCCGTCGATCAAGCTGACGCAGCTCGGCCTCGACATCGATCGCGAGCTGGCCTTCGGCCACCTGCGGGAGCTGGCGGCGCGCGGCCCGCGACCGCGGCACCTATCTCTGGATCGACATGGAGCAGTCGCCCTACGTCGACGTCACGCTGGACCTCACGCGCCGGCTGAGGGCGGAGTTCCCGCGCATCGGCGTGTGCCTGCAGGCGTATCTGTTCCGCACCCGCGAGGACCTGGTGGACCTGATGGGCCGCGGCATCGGCGTCCGCCTCGTCAAGGGCGCCTATCGCGAGCCGGCGGACGTGGCGTTCCCGAAGAAGAGCGACGTCGACGCGAACTACCTCGCGCTGGCGCAGACGATGCTCGACGCCGGGGTCGCGGGCGTCGGGCGCGCGCGCCGTGTTCGGCACGCACGACCTCGCGCTCATCGAAGCCATCCGGCAGCACGCGTCGGCGACGCGACGTGGCGCCCGCCGAGTACGAGTTCCACATGCTGTACGGCATCCAGCGCGCGGCGCAGCTCACGCTGGCGAACAACGGCGCGCTCGTCCGCGTGCTGATCGCCTACGGGCCGTACTGGTTCCCGTGGTACATGCGGCGGCTGGCCGAGCGGCCGGCCAACGTGTGGTTCGTGGCGAAGAGCCTGTTCGGCTAGCGGGTCCGGCTAGGCCTGCCGGAGCTTCTCGAGCTTGCGGTCGCGCTCGTGGTTCAGGCGCTCGACGTCGCGGCGGTAGTTGTCTTCCAGCTTCTGGCGCTCGTCGAAGTCCACGGCGCTCATGCGACTTGGTCTTGTAGAGAATCTCCTCCTGCGCGAGCCTGGCCGTGTAGGTCTGCCGCACGCTCGCGATCTCGGCCTTCTGTTCCTCGGTGAGATGGTGCTCGGGCACGCCCTCGTCCGCGTCCTTCTTGCGGAGTCGTTCCATCGCCAGTTCGAACGAGCTCTTCGGTGCGTCATCCATGGGACGATCATATGATCAAAGTTGAAGGTTCAAAGTTGCAAAGTTCAAAGTTGAAGGAGAGTTGCGACGGAGCACGGGGGACGGCGTGTTAGTCTGAAGGGGAGGTCTTTGCGCGCATTGGGGAAGACGGCTTCGAGCGGCTGGTGAAGGCGTTCTACGCCCAGGTGCCGGCGGACGATCTGCTCGGGCCGATGTATCCGCAGGATGATATGGCCGGCGCGGAGGCCCGGTTGCGTGACTTCCTGGTCGGCCGCTTCGGCGGCCCGCCGCGCTACGAGCAGCAGCGCGGCCACCCCCGCCTGCGCATGCGACACCATCCGTATCGGCTGGATCAACAGGCGCGCGACCGCTGGGTGGCGATGATGGACCACGCGCTCGACACGGCGGCGCTTCCCGGAGGACGCCACGGCCGTCCTGCGCGAGTTCTTCCACGGAACCGCGACGTTCCTGATCAACACCCCATAAGTTCGGCCCGGGCAAACACGCCACAGAGACACAGAGAAGACCATTCAATGGAAGGACGCGCTACTCTTAGGGGCATGCGCGAAGTCACAGTGCGGGGCGTGGCGGAGACGGGACTGGCGATGCACGTCGAGGTCGGGCCTCATGTGCTGCGAGGCGATGAGCCCGCCGAGCAGGGCGGAACCGATACCGGCCCTGCGCCGCACGAGCTGATGCTCGCGGCCCTCGGCACCTGCACGGTGATGACGCTCCGGATGTACGCCGAGCGGAAGGGATGGCCCCTCACGAACGTCCTGGTCCGGCTCACGGGCGGAAAGGGCGAAGGCCACTATGCCATCACCCGTCACCTCACCCTGGAGGGCGCTCTGGATGCCGAGCAGCGACAGCGGCTGGTCGAAATCGCCGACAGGTGTCCGGTCCATCGCACGCTGACCGGCCAGATCGTGATTTCCACCTCCGAGGGCGGCGAATAGCCCACATCTTGTGGATCGGCCGCCACCCGACCCCCATTTCGCCGTATACTCTCCTACCGATGCACACGACGGCGCGCCTTTTCCTTGGAGTGTGGCTCCTTGCCGGACTGGCCAGCATCGGGACGGTCCACGCGCAGATTCCCACCGATATCGCGGCCGAGCTCGACCGGATGCTGACCCAGGTGGCCGATGCCCCGGCGGATCGCAACCCGGCCGAGCGCGCGCGGCGCCTCGAATTGCTCGGCGACGTGGAAGTCCGGGCCGCCATGCTGTCGGCCGCCCGCTCGGCCTTCGAAGAAGCCACGGCGCTCCGCGAAAAGAACAACCCTGACGACCGGGACCTCGGCCGGCTGACGTTCAAGCAAGCCAACGTGGCGCGCCTGGACAAGCGCCAGGCCGACGCGGATCGCCTGGTCGAACTGGCCGTCTCCCGCCTCCGCACCGGCGCGCCCCAGAGCGCGGAATACGCGGACGCACTGATGGAGTCGGCCCGCATCGCGGTGGCGCGCAACGACGGCGCTCGCGCGGAAGCGGCCTACAAGGACGCCTTCGACGTCATCTCGAAACTGCAGCCGGGGTCGGCGCGTGAAGCGCAGATTGTCGAGCAACTGGGCGACTACGCGGTGCGGCGCAAGGATCTCGAGGCGGCCGACCAGTATTACGCGCGCGCGCTCGCCATTCTCGAAGCGACGCAGCGGACGAGCATCGACTACGCGCGCGTCTCGAACGCGCTCGCGGTGGTCGCCGCCCAGCGCTCGCAACTCCCGCGCGCCCAGCAACTGTACGAGGCGTCGCTCAAGATCTACGAGGCGCAGCGCCCCGGCAGCCTCGAAGTGTCGCAGCTGCTCAACAACCTGGGCATCCTGCAGATGAACCGCGGGGATCTCGCCGCCGCGGAGTCGATGTTCCGCCGCGCGCTCACGATCAAGACCGCGCGCAACGGCGTGCCGGAGGACGTCGGGGCGACCCACGCCAACCTCGGCCTCGTGCTCTTCGAGCAGGGCCGGCTGGCCGATGCCTCGGCGGAATTCAAGTCCGCCATCGACCTGCGCCGGTCGCAGGCGCCGCCCCTCGAACTCGCGACGCTGCTCGCGAACTACGCCCGGGTCGAACGCCTGCGCGGACGCAACGACACGGCGGCGACTGCCGCGCGCGAAGCGCTCGACGTGCGCCGCGACGCAGGCGCCGCAGTCCCTGCTCGTCGCGGCCTCGGCCACCGAACTGGGCCTGGCGCGCGAGGGCGCTCGCGCCTTTGACGAGGCGGCCACCCTGCACAAGGAAGCCCTGGCTCTTCGCGAGCGGCTGGCGCCGGGGTCCACCGACGTGGCCGAGTCGCTCGAGCGCATCGCGGTGGTCACCGCCGCCACGGGCGATCCGCTCGCCGCGCGCAACGCCTTCGAGCGCGCCGTGGATGCCTGGGCCCGGGTCTCGCCCGGCTCGCTCGATCACGTGAACGTCGTCCATGAACTCGGCGGCTTCCTCGTGCAGCGCGGCGACGGCGAGGAAGGCCTCCGCCGGCTGCGCGAAGCGGTGGAGCTGCTCGAGCGCGCCCCCGCGCGTCCGCAGGGCACGCCCGACGCGCGCCTGCAGCTCGTCACGCGCCTGCAGGCCTACTACGGCAGCCCGATGCGCATCCTCGCCGACCGCGGCGACGCGGGCGAGGCGTTCACGCTGCTCGACCGCATGCACGAGAAGCTGCGCCGCGCGCGCTGCGCGACCTGCGACGCGGCCACGCCGCTCTCGCCGATCGACGCCCTGCGCCGCGGCATCGAGGCGGGCACGCTCGTCGTGGCCTTCAGCGTGCAGCCGTCCGCCAGCTACGCGTTCGTCGCGACCCGCCAGTCGCCGGTGCGCGTCTACCGCATCGACGAGAAGGAAGACGCGCTCACCGACCGTGTCCAGAAATTCGTCGAGCGCGTGCGCACCCGCGCCTCGGCCGCGTCGTACGAGGCGCCGCTCGTGGCCGACGGCCGGGCGCTCTTCACGCTGCTCTTCGGACAGTTCGAAGACGACGCCGCGCGCGCGGAACGCCTGCTCATCGTGCCAGACGGACCGCTGGAGACGCTGCCGTTCAGCGCGCTCGCGCGCCCGCAGAGCAAGGTCAGCTGGCAGTACATGATCGACTGGAAGTCCACGGTCTTCGCGCCGTCGGTGAGCCTTGCCGCGGCGTGGGGCACGGGCGGCGCGGCGCCGTCCTCGGCCGACCAGTTGTTCCCGACGACCGCCGCCGACGCGGCCGCGGAACCGAAGTTCGTGGGCGCCGGCCTGGCCAACGGCGCGCTCGTCTCGCTGTGGACGCCCGCCGAGAAGACCGCCGACGAACTTGCCGAGCTCTTCGCGATGAGCGTCACCCAGGGCCGTCCGCGCGAGGCGGCGCTCACGCGCGCGCAGCGCGTGATGCGCGACGAGCGGGGACGCACGCATCCCGCGTACTGGGCCGCCTTCCGCTACTACGGCTCGCGCGGCGCGAAGTAGGCGCGCTCGCGCGCCCTGATCAGAAGAACGGCTGGTAACGCGGCTTCCAGAGCCGATCGTAACTGAGGCCCACGCGCAGCAGGGCGCTCGCACCGGCCTTGTCGGTGGCCGGCACCTTTCCCCGAAAGACGAACACGTCACCCGCGATCGACAACGAGAGCGCGTCCACCAGCGGAATCTGCAACTCCGCCAGGCTCCGGAGGCGCACGCCGAGGTCGGTGTCGTTGTCGGTGATCGAGGGAAAGTAGTAGCTGAACGCGTTGTCCCAGCGGAACCGCACCTGGCTGGCCCGGCTCAGGCGGCGCTGGAATTGCACCGTGCCTTCGACGCCGTACTGATAGCTGCCGCGCGTGAGGTCCGTCTGCATGGCCGCGGCCAATTCCACCAGCGGCCAGCGGGGGCTGATGCGCGAAAGCCCGGCAGACGCTCGGGCCAGTCGCTGGTGGCGGTTCGGGTCGCCGGTGCCCGGATCGATGCTCGGGGTGAACTCGGTGTCGAAGGCGACCCGGGTGAAGGGCCGGGGACGGCCCCCGTTGTCGCCGCGCCGTGCGCGAAGGGTCACGTCCACCTGCAGATCGTCGGCGGTCTCCGAATTGACGTAGCTACCGCGCGGCTGGCTGTTCACGCGATTGCGGGCATAGGCCGCGAGCGTCCCGAATTCCCACGCCACCCGTTCGCGCTCGTAGCCCAGAAGGTACCGTCCGCTGACGCCGATCACCTGGCTGTCGGACGCCTGGATGCGACTCTCGGGCACCGATCCGTAGCCTTCTGTGTTGACGGTCCGGTTGAACGACGCAAAGACGGTGGGCCGATCGAAGCTGAACGTGAAGAGCGGCTCGTAGGTCGCGTCGCGGTCGAGCAGGTGAGCCAGCGGCGCCGGCCACGTGGTCGACTGGGCCTTCAGTCGGGCGAGTTGCTCGATCACGTAGGCCTTGATCGGCAGGGGATCGCCGCCGCCCGCCGCATGGATCCCGCCCCGGCGGTCAACCT
Source organism: uncultured Acidobacteriota bacterium (assembly GCA_963839865.1). Taxonomy (GTDB): domain Bacteria; phylum Acidobacteriota; class Vicinamibacteria; order Vicinamibacterales; family UBA2999; genus 12-FULL-67-14b. The sequence goes on along the minus strand of CAWIWS010000021.1, from coordinate 195,091 downwards.
GGAAGCGTCGCGCCACGCGCCGGGCGCGCTCGAAGGCGCGAAAGCGCGCCCCGTCCACCAGCTGATCGGTCGTCGCCACGCGATAGAGCGTCACGTCCTGGATGCGTCGGCCGTTCACCGTGCCCCGGCGGCGATCGAGTCCAACGACGACGAGGTCCGACGTCGAGTCCTCGGCCATGATGGCCTTGAGGTCCGCCCCGGACAGGTCGAGCGTGACCAGGTCGTCCTCGGTCCAGAGCCAGGCGCGCACGTCGGCTTCGCGCAACGCGCCCACCGTCGGCGGAAAGTTCGGCAGTTTCCGGATGATGCCGACTTCGGCCGTCGCCTCGACGCGGAGCAGCCGCGCGAGGAACTCTTCCCACATGCGCTTCGATATGCGTCCTTCCGCGGCTGTCGCGTCAAACGTGCCGAGCGACGGGCGCACCGCGACGAGGTCGCTCAGGGCCGGCACCATGACCGGCCCCCGCGGGCGTTCGGCCGCGGCGCCTCGCGCCCGGATCTGCCGGACGAGCGCGACGTCGGTGGGGAGGCGATCGGTGATGGACTCGAGCCGGTGCGACAGCGCCGCGAGGTAACGGCGGCCCCCCGGACCGTCCCGGAATTCGAGTTCCAGGGTCCCGAGCCCGAGGCCGTTCGCGAAGCTGCGCGCCACGAGCGCCGGCGATCCCGGTCGGCTGCGCGGCCGGTCCGGCAGCGTCACCTGGGTCTCGATGTCTTCGGGGCTCCACCGCACGTGCAGGTCGGCGACGATCGCGTCGAGGCCGGCGACCTCGCGGGCGAGCAGGCCGTTGTCGCGAGGGTGCAGGTTCGACAGGGCGATCACCGCGTCGGCGCCGGCCTTTCGCAACTCCGCGATCTCGCGGGCCGCCGCCGCGATCGGTGATTCGAACACGAGGTCCCGCCGCGCGCCGGCGGCGAGCACGCCCCGCAATTCGGGATCGACGAGCCCGATGAGTCCGATGCGCACGCCCTCGATCTCGATCATCCGGCGGGCCTGGAAAAGCGCGGGCGCCGATGTGGCCGTGACGTTCGAGGCCAGGAACACCAGCCCTGGCCGCTCCGCCTGCAGCGTGCCCAGGTCCGACGGCCCGAGGGCCAGGTCGAACTCGTACGGCACGACGACCTGATAGCCCTGCAGGGCGAGCGTGTCGTAGTCGAGGCGCGCCCGGTCGAGCCGCTCGAGCCCCAAGTCGCCATCCCGTTCACCCAGATCGATGACCACGGTCCGGGCGCCACGTTCGGCGGCGAGGCGCTGCGCGTTGGCGAGGGCGGTCGCGCGCGGTCCCATCTGCCCGAGGTTCACCGCAATCTCGAAGAGCACGTCCGGGCCGGCCTCGATGGCATTGATCTCCGCTTCGCTCCAGGCCAGCGGGTCGACGGCCCACGGCGCAGACGACTCGAGGACCATCGAGACAGCCTTGCCTCCCGGCAGGCGGGCCTGCCGCACCGTTACGAGGGACTCGGTCAAATCGGGAAAGTCGACCGCCGCGCGCGCGTTGCCAGCCGCCATCGCCACGAGCCGCTTGGGACCTTCGTCCAACTGGAGCAACACGGCGTTGTTCGTCGTGAGCGCGAGGCGGGAAATCGGCGGGCCGAACAGTGACGGATTGGCCAGCAGCCGGGCGAGGTCCGCGGCCTCGAGGTCGCCGTCGGGCGAGAAGAGCGAGGCGTGCGCCGCGCGCCACCCCATGAGTTGCCCCATGCGAACGGGAAGGCCGGCCGCGCGCGCCGTCTCGATGAGCAGCTCGTGCTCGTCCGGATCGCGCAACACGCCGAGCGCGCCGAGGCTGCGGCCGGTGTAGATCAACCGGACCCGCAGTGGCTCGCGTGCCTGTTGCGCCGGTGCGACGAGCGGTTGGAGGGTCAAGGCCGCAGCAAGGGCCAGGACGAGGGCAGGGGCTCTCAGGGGCATCGGGGACGCCGCAGTTTACATCCCCGAGCTGTGTTATCGTTGCCCCCGCTCTCAGACAACTCGGCGTTCGGAGGCGGCCTCATGCAGGTGATTCCGGTGACGGCCGTCCACCGCGGCTTCGGGACGACGTCCCGGCGCGATGCGTGGTGGGCGGCTCCGCTCGCGGTTTTCGTCGGCCTCTCGGCGTTCGTCGTGTATGCCACCTGGGCGGCGTTCCAGGGCGAGCACTACACGTACGGCCCGTACCTCTCGCCGTTCTATTCCCCGGAGCTCTTCGGCGACTCGCCGCACGCGTGGTTCGGGCCCAAGCCCGCCGCGTGGCCGGCGCTGCTGCCGTTCTCGCCGGCGCTGCTGATCCTGCCGTTCCCCGGCCTCTTCCGCTTCACCTGCTATTACTACCGCGGCGCCTACTACAAGGCGTTCTGGGCCGACCCGCCGTCGTGCGCCGTGGGTGAGCCGCGCACAGGGCTACCGGGGCGAGCACTCGTTTCCGCTGATCCTCCAGAACGTGCATCGCTTCTTCATGTGGGTGGCGATCGTCTTCATCGCGTTCCTCGCGTACGACGTGTGGCTCGCGATGTGGTTCACCGATCCGGCGACGGGCCTGAAGCACTTCGGCATCGGCGTCGGCACGATCATCCTCGCCACGAACGTCGTCCTTCTCGCCAGCTACACCTGGGGCTGCCACGTCCTGCGGCACGTCGTCGGCGGGCGGATGGATGAAGTGTCCAAGTCGCCGGTGTGCGACATGGCGTATGCCTGCGTCGAGCGGCCTGAACGGCCGCCACCAGCTGTTCGCGTGGTGCAGCCTCTTCTCGGTGATGTCCTCGGACCTCTACGTGCGGCTCTGCTCGATGGGCGTGCATCACCGACCTGAGGCTCTTCTGATGGCCGCGCACGCGACCTACGCCTACGACGTGCTCATCATCGGCGCCGGCGGCGCCGGGCTGCGCGCCGCCATCGAGGCCGCGAACAGCCGGCGTCTCGGTCGGGCTCATCTGCAAGTCGCTGCTCGGCAAGGCGCACACCGTGATGGCCGAAGGCGGCATGGCCGCGGCGATGGCCAACGTGGACGATCGCGACAGCTGGCAGGTCCACTTTGCCGACACGATGCGCGGCGGCCAGTACGTGAACAACTGGCGCATGGCGGAGCTGCACGCCAGGGAAGCCCCCGATCGCGTCCGCGAACTCGAAGCCTGGGGCGCGGTGTTCGACCGCACCCCGGACGGGCAGATCCTCCAGCGCAACTTCGGCGGCCATCGCTATCCGCGCCTCGCCCACGTGGGCGACCGCACCGGCCTCGAGCTGATCCGCACCCTGCAGGACCACACGATCCACCTGGGCGTGACCGTGCACATGGAATACACGGTGATCGACCTGCTGCTCGACGGCGGCCGCGCCGCCGGCGTGCTCGCCTACGACCGCGAGCGCGGACGCTTCCACGTGTTCAGCGCGAAGGCCGTCGTGCTGGCCACCGGCGGCGTGGGCCGCGCCTACAAGATCACCAGCAACAGCTGGGAAGGCACCGGCGACGGCCACGCCCTCGCGTATCGCGCGGGCGCCGAGCTGATCGACATGGAGTTCGTGCAGTTCCATCCCACGGGCATGGTCTGGCCGCCGAGCGTGCGCGGCATCCTCGTCACCGAAGGCGTCCGCGGCGAAGGCGGCGTCCTGCGCAACAGCGAGGGCCGCCGCTTCATGTTCGACGACATCCCCGACAACTACAAGCCGCAGACGGCGTCGGATCCGGAGGAAGGCTGGCGCTACACGCAGGGCGACAAGGCCGCGCGGCGTCCGCCGGAGCTCCTCACCCGCGACCACGTGGCGCGGTGCATCAATCGCGAAGTGAAGGCGGGCCGCGGCTCGCCGCACGGCGGCGTGTTCCTCGACATCGCGTGGATCAAGGAAAAGCTCGCCAGGCGCGGAGGCGCACATCAAGCGCAAGCTGCCGAGCATGTATCACCAGTTCAAGGAACTGGCCGACCTCGACATCACGAAGGAGCCGATGGAGGTCGGGCCGACGACCCACTACATCATGGGCGGGATCCGCGTGAACGCGGACACGCAGGAGTCGACGATTCCCGGGCTCTTCGCCGCCGGCGAGTGCGCGGCGGGCATCAACGGCGCCAACCGACTCGGCGGCAACTCGCTGTCGGACCTGATCGTCTTCGGCAAGCGCGCGGGCGAGTACGCGGCGCAGCACGCGCGCGCGGCCGCCGCGGTCGCGCTGGATGACGGCCAGGTCCAGCGGTCGATGCAGGCGTCGCTGGCGCCCTTCGAGCGCGGCGCCGGGGCCGAGAATCCCTACAAGGTGCAGTACGACCTGCAGGACGCCATGCAGGCGCTCGTGGGGATCGTCCGGACCGAGAGCGAGATGCGGGAGGCGCTGAAGCGGCTCGCAGCGTTCAACGAGCGCGCGGCGCGCGTGGGCATCGACGGCCATCGCGAATTCAACGCCGGCTGGCACACCTGCATCGACCTGCGGAACCTCCTCGACGTGTCCGAGGCGATCACGCGGTCGGCGATCGAGCGCAAGGAAAGTCGCGGCGGTCACTTCCGCGAGGATCATCCCGACAAGAAACCGGAATTCGGGACGTTCAACGTGGCGACGAAGCGGCAGCCAGACGGGAAGATGGCGGTGTCGCGCATTCCGATTCCGGAGATGCCGGCGGAGCTCAAGCGGGTGATTGAAGAGCAGGAGCAATGACGCACGCGACATTCCGCATCTGGCGCAGCGAGCCCGGAGGGGCCGGCGGGTTCGAGGACTACCGCACGGAGATTTCCGACGGCATGGTCGTGCTCGACGCCGTCCACAAGATCCAGGCCGAGCAGGCGCCGGACCTGGCGTGCCGCTGGAATTGCAAGGCGGGGAAGTGCGGGTCGTGTTCGGCCGAGATCAACGGCCGGCCGCGGCTGATGTGCATGAGCCGCCTGAACTCGATCGACCTCACCAAGCCCGTCACCGTGGAGCCGATGCGGACGTTCCCGCTCATCAAGGACCTGGTGACCGACGTGTCGTGGAACTACGGCGTGAAGAAGGGGCTCCGCAAGTTCAGGCCGCGCCCGGCCGACGCGCCAGACGGCACGTGGCGCATGGCGCAACGCGACATCGATCGCGTGCAGGAGTTCCGCAAGTGCATCGAGTGCTTCCTGTGCCAGGACGTGTGCCATGTCCTGCGCGACCACGGCAAGCACGACGCGTTCATCGGCCCCCGCTTCTTCGCCTACTCGGCGGCGCTCGAGATGCACCCGCTCGACACCGACGATCGGCTGCGCGACCTGAAGGACGGGAACGGCATCGGCTACTGCAACATCACCAAGTGCTGCACCAAGGTGTGCCCCGAGCACATCCACATCACGGACAACGCGATCATCCCGCTCAAGGAGCGGGTGGTCGATCGGTTCTACGACCCGGTCACCCGGTTGTTGCGCGTCATCCTGGGCTAGGAGGCTGCATGTTCACCCTCAAACCGCTCTCGGCCTCGGCCATCCCGGCCGCGCTGGCCAAGGCCGAGAAGTACCGGTTGCTGAACGAGCCCGCGCAGGCGGAGAGCATTTGCGAGGACGTCCTCGCCGCGGAGCCCGGTAACTCGCAGGCCCTCGTGATGCTGATCCTCGCCTTCACCGATCGCTTCCCGCATCACGACGGCAAGGTCGTGAGCCGCGCCCGGGAATTGGCCAGCCAGCTGTCGACCGAGTACGACCGCGCCTATTACGGGGGCATCGTGGCCGAGCGGCGCGCGCGGGCGCTCATCGAGCACGGAGGGCCGGGACGCGCGCTGCCGGCCGGCGACTGGCTGCGCGAGGCGATGCACCTGTTCGAGCGCGCCGAGGCCGTCCGGCCGCACGGCAACGACGATGCGCTGCTGCGATGGAACGCGTGCGCGCGCATGTTCAACCAGCACCAGGAACTGGCGCCGCAGGATGAGGGGCGCGGGACCCCGTTGATGCTGGAGTAAAGCCAACCACGAAGATCACGAACGCGAATCGGTCCACGACGCACCCGAACCGGACAGGCCTCTTCAAAATAAGCCTCGCGCTCTTCGTGGGCCGATCCAGCTCTCGTGTCCTTCGTGGTTGATCCTTCAGGAGGCGGCTGCCGTCGCCTTCCGGATCACGAGCACGTGGCCGCCGGGTTCGCGGGCATAGCGCACGTCGTCCACCAGGGTCGCCACCAGGTGGGTGCCCAGGCGGTCGAACACCGCCGCCTTGTCCTCGATGCGCGCGCTGAGGCTCGTGCCGTCATGGGTCAGCTCGATCTGGATGCGGTGATCGCCGCCGAGGGCGCCGCCGTGCTCGATGAGGTTCGTGACGATTTCCTCGAGGGCGAGCGTGACGACCGACACGATGTCCGGCCCGATCCCCTGGACCTGGCAAAAGCGCTCGAGGCCCTCGGCGAGAACGGGCATCTCGGTGAGATCGTTCCGCAACTCCACGCGAAATCTGGCAACCACGGACCCTAGCATATACGCGCGATTCGGCGCCGTGATGGCGGGAGGTAAGTGTCGTAGATTGTGGCGTTTACCGGGGCATGGACGAGAGACAAAGGATTACAACAAGTGCGACCTCGGCTGTCGTATTCTTTGCGGCACAACGACAGAGGGGAAGCACCGGGTGGGGCGCCTCCAGTGAGCCGCAGCGTCCCCACCCGGGTTTTTTGTGACGGCGACCCCGAAGCGACAAGGGAGATATCCATTCCATGTTCGAGAACATGACGGGCAAGAGCGTCGATCGTCGTAGCTTCCTTCGCGGGTCGGCCGTGTTCGCGGCGGCGATCGGCCTGGCCGTGGCCCCGGCGATGGCCCAGCAGCCGCAGGAACCCAAGAAGGAAGAGCCGAAGACCCCGCAGGATCCGTTCGGCGACGCCGACAAAGACGGCGAAAAGAAGCTCATCGACAAGGAAGGCCGCGAATACCGCGTGTGCCCCCAGTGCGCCTACAACATGTACTTGCAGGGCCGCATGTGGGTCTGTGAAAACTGCGGCTACAGCTACGTGGAATAGCGTTCGGCAGGAGTGGTCCGGCTGAAGCCGGACGCCACCATGAGGTGCGGCTGAAGCCGGACACCACAGTCCAAAGTCCCAACTAAGCGCCCGGCCCTCACAAGGGGCCGGGCGTTTTGTTTTGGGAGGTGTTACTGGACGGCGGCCACCGTCTTTCGGACGAGCGCGAGGAACGCGTCAATCGTCTGCTCGAGGTGCGGTTCGGGCGTGTCCTCCTCCTTGCAGTGCGAGAGGCCGTTGGAGGAGTACGCGAACATCATCACCACCGGCATGTGCGGCACCATCTCGGCCGCGTCGTGCAGCGGCCCCGATGGCAGGCGCGGCGCCTCGCCGGTCACCTCGCGGACGGCGTCTTCGCAGAGGCCGATGAGCCGCGGATCGAACGGCCGCGGATCGATGCGCCACAGGCGCTTCCATTCGATGGACACGTTGTTGTCGCGCGCGGCCCGCTGCGAGGCCTGGCGCGCCTCGTTCAGCATCAGCGCCAGGACGTGCGCATCGAGGGCGCGCTGATCGAGCGAGATCTCGCAGACGCCCGGCACGGCCGTCACGATGCCGGGCTCGACCTTCACCGCGCCCACGGTGCAGACGACGCGGGCCTCCGGCGTGGCGTGGCGGCGCGCGATGTCGCGGAAGGCGAGCGCGCTTTCCGCCGCGGCGAGGAAGGCGTCGCGGCGCATGGGGATTGGCGTCGAGCCGGAATGCGCGGCCTGCCCGGTGAACCGCAGCAGGTGCCGCTCCACGCCGAAGGTTCCGAGGACGACGCCGGTCGGCCGCTGCATCGCTTCGAGCACGGGTCCCTGCTCGATGTGCAATTCGAGGTACGCGCGCGCGTCGATGGTCTTGAGCGCGCGATGGGCGTCGGCCACGCGGTCCAGCGCGACGCCGTTCTCGGCAAGCGCGTCCACGAGCCGCGTGCCGGATTTGTCCGCGAGGTCCCGGACATCGGCGATGTCCAGGCTCCCGCTGGCGGCGGAGGAGCCGAAGAGGCTGCGCCCGAAGCGCGCGCCTTCCTCGTCCGCCCAGTCCACGAGCTTCAGCGTCACCGGCGGCCGGCTCCCGCCGAACATCCGGAGCGCCTCGAATCCGGCGAGCACCCCGAGGGCGCCGTCGAGCCATCCCCCGTTGGGCACCGAATCGAGGTGGCTGCCGATGATGACGGCGCGATCCGACGCGCCGGGCAGCGTCACCCAGCTGTTGCCGGCGGCGTCGGTCGCGGCCTCGAGCCCGATCGTGGCGAGCTTGCCGCGGAACCACTCGCGCGCGTCGCGCCACACGGGGCCCCAGGCCACGCGCTGCGCGCCGTCCGCCGTGGACGTGCGCGCAGCCAGCTCTCGAAGGTTGGCGATCGCGTCGCGTGCGCTCATGACGTGTGCCGCGTCAGCGCGTGCGCGGATCCGGCTTCACGGTGAGGGGCTGCGTGTAGGCCTGCCCGCCTGCCGTGAGCCGCACCGTGAACGTCCCGGTCTGCATCGGCAAGGCGCGGCGGCCGAAGCCACCACCACCGCCCCCGCCACCGGCGGGCGGAGCGGGTGGCGTCTCGCGGAGATCCCACACCCACCGGTGCTGCCCGGCCGCGGCCGATGGCGGCGCGGGCGGGTTGAGCCACAGCTGCGAGACGGTCTGCGGCGTGGGCGCGGGCGCCGCGGGCGCGGCGCTCGTGACCGAGCGCAGCACCTTGCCGGCGCTATCGAGAATCTCGATCGTGATGGGGCCGCTCGCCGCCTTGAGGTAGTAGTCAATCACCGCGCCGGTCGGGGCGTTCTCCGCCTGCGGCTCGTCCTTTTGCCACGGCGTGCCGTTGTCGCCGCCTTGCACGACGGCGATCGCGTCGGCCGGCTTGAAGAGCAACGCGGCGGCCTGCGCGGTGCCGGCGTTGACCTGCCGCAGGACGGAGATATCGTCCAGCACCCAGAAGCCGCGTCCGTGCGTCGCCAGCACGAGATCGTTCTCGTGGAACTCCACGTCGCGCATGGAGGTCACCGGCAGGTTGAGCTGCAGCGACTGCCAGGTGTCGCCCTCGTCGAACGAGAGGTAGAGGCCGCGCTCCGTGCCGGTCACGAGAAAGCCCTTGCGCGCCGGGTCTTCCTTCACGGTGTGCACGTAGCCGTTGGCCGGCAGGCCGCGCGTGATCTGCTGCCACGTCTTGCCGAGGTCGCGGGTGCGATAGATGTGCGGCGCGAAATCATTGAGCTGGTGCCGATCGACGGTGACCCACGCCTCGTTGGGATCGGTGTGCGAGGCCTCGATCATCGTGACGCGGCTCCACGAGTCCACGCCAGGCGGAGTGACGTTCTGCCAGGACCCGCCGTCGTTGGTCGTGAGCTGCACGAGCCCGTCGTCCGTGCCGGCCCAGAGCACGGGGTTCTGCACCGGCGATGGCGAGAGCGCGTAGACGACACCGCGCGTGCCATTGCGATCCGTCATCGCCGCGGTGGTGGGATCCAGCGTCGAGGGAATCCCGGGCTCCGGCCGCGTCAGGTCTTCGGAAATCCGCTTCCACGTCGCACCGCCGTCCGTGGTCTTGTAGACGTATTGGTTCGCGTAGTAGAGCGCGTGTGGATCGGCCTTCGAGAACACGAGGGGCTGGGTCCAGTCGGCACGCGCCTTCTCGGGGCCCGCCGGGGGCGCGATGCTCACCACGCCGCCGTTGAGCGAGATGCTGCACTTCTCGACGGTGCCGCCAAAGAGCTTGTCGGGGTCGAGGGGGTCGGCGGCCGTGTAGCCGCTCTCGCCGCCGGCGCACGCGCCTTGCCAGTCGCGCGGAGAGATCGTGGCGGTGGCGCTGCGCGACCGCACCCACACCGCGCCGCTGTCCTGCTGGGCGGCGGTGGCCAGCCACGGGAAGCCATGCGTGACGGACACGTGATAGAGCTGCGCGGTGGGCTGGTTGTACCAGGAACTCCAGTCGGGCGTGTCGGCCGTGCCGTTGAGCGACACCACCGAGCCCTGGTCGCTCGCGACGATCATGACGTTCGGATCGGTCGGCGAGATCCAGAGCTGGTGATAATCATCACCGCCCGGTGACCCGCGCACGGCAAACGTCGCGAAGGTCTTGCCGGCGTCCTTCGATTTCTGGATGCCGACGTTCGGCACGAACACGATGTCGGGGTTGGTCGGGTCGACCACCACCTTCTCGAAATACCAGCCGCGGCCCCACACGCGCGGATCGCCCGTGGCCTTGGTCCACGTCGCGCCCGCGTCATCCGATCGGTACAGGCCGCCCTCCTTGGCGTCGATGACCGCGTAGACGCGGCTCGTGTGGCTCGGCGCGATGGCCAGACCGCTGCGGCCGAAGCCGTCGGTGGGGAGACCCGACGTCAGTTGCTTCCACGTCGTGCCGCCGTCGGTGGACTTGTAGATGCCGCCGCCGGGGCTGTTCGACGGCGCGTAGGTGTACCACGGCGTGCGGCGCGTGGCCCAGAGGCTCGCATACACGACGCTGCCGTTCGTCGGGTCGATCACCACGTCGACCGCACCGACGCTGTCGTTCACGAAGAGCGACTTGCGCCACGTCTTGCCGCCGTCGGCCGTGCGGAACACGCCGCGGTCCGGGGTCGAGGCGTACAGGTCGCCGATGGCGGCGACAAACGCGATGTCGGCGTTCTTCGGGTCGATCGCCACGCGGCCGATGTGGTGCGTGTTGTCGAGGCCCATGTGGGCCCACGTCTTGCCGGCGTCGGTGGACTTGTAGACGCCGTTGCCGTAGCCGTTGGAGTCGCGCAGCGTGGACTCGCCGCTCCCGACGTAGACGACGTCGGGGTTCGAGGCGGCCACGGCCAGCGCGCCGATGGAGGCCACCGGCTGGCCGTCGAAGACCGGCGTCCACGTGCGGCCCGCGTTGATCGTCTTCCACACGCCGCCGTTCACGTGGCCGAAGTAGAACTCGTGCGGCCGTCCGGGCACGCCGCTGACCGCATCCACGCGACCGCCGCGGAAGGGGCCAATCATGCGCCAGTGCAGCCCGCCGTAGGTGACGGGATCGATGCCGGCCTGTGCCACGAGTTGACTCACACCCGCCGCCACCGCCACCGTTGTCATGAAGAGAATCGCGAAGAAGGAATGCCTGCGTGTGACCATTGGGTGAGCTTGCGCCCACCAGTGGCATCTGGTCAATAGGCTAACGGTCCACGTCGTGGGCGGCCGTAAGCCGTAAGCCGCAAGCCGTAAGCCCTGGTAGTATCCCCCCATGACCCTGCGCAACCGCACCCTCTTCATCACCGGGGCTTCCCGGGGTATCGGCCATGCCATCGCGCTCCGGGCCGCGGCCGATGGCGCCAACATCGTCATCGCCGCCAAGACGACGACACCCCACCCGAAACTGCCGGGCACGATCTTCACCGCGGCCGAGGACGTCGAGCGGGCGGGCGGCCACGCGCTCCCGGTGGCGGTTGATATCCGCGACGAGGGGCAGGTCGAGGCGGCGGTGGCCGCCGCCGTCGCGCGGTTCGGTGGCATCGACATCCTCGTCAACAACGCCTCGGCGATCAGCCTCACCGGCACGCTCGAGACGCCGATGAAGCGCTTCGACCTCATGCACCAGGTCAACGTGCGCGGCACGTTCCTGTGCACGCAGAAAGTCCTGCCGCACCTGGCCCGCGCGGAGAACCCGCACGTGCTCAACCTCGCGCCGCCGCTCTTGTCCACGCTGCAGGCGCGGTGGTTCGCGCCGCACGTCGGCTACACGATGGCGAAGTACGGCATGACGCTGTGCGTGCTGGGGATGGCGGAGGAGTTTCGCGCGCAGGGCATCGCCGTCAACGCGCTCTGGCCGAAGACCGGGATCGACACCGAGGCCATCGGCCTGATCGGCGGGGAGGCCATGCGCCGGCGCACGCGCTCGCCGCGCATCGTGGCCGACGCGGCGTACTGGGTCCTCACGCAGCCAAGCCGCGCGGTGACCGGTCAATTCCTGATTGATGAGGAAGTATTGCGCGGGGCGGGCGTGACCGACTTGTCACGCTACCGCCCCGAAGGAGTGGAAGAAGCCGGGCTGATGCCCGACTTCTTTGTCGAGCAGCTAGAAGCGGCCGGCGCCCGTCCAGCGGCCCGGCTCTTCACCCGTGAACACGCGCCAGGTGATGGAGGGGTTCGTGCCGCAGTGGCCGGTGAGCATGTCCACCAGGTGCACTTCGGTCGAGCCCTGGTCCGCGCCGCCGCTGTAGTGATACGCGGCCTCGTCGCCCGCGGCCACCACCGGCACGCCGCCGTTGTCGGCCGCCGTGCGCGTCGGCTTCGCGTTGTAGCCCCAGCGCGTGTCGCGCTGGCGGAAGGCGTCGATCACGCGATCCTGCCAGGGGTCGTTCACGTACTTGATGCCGCGCGGGCACGAATCGCTCGCGTTGGAGAACTGCTGCAGCACGCTGAACATGTCGGGCAGCGGCAGGCGGACGCCCGGCGCCGGGTCTGCGGGTCGCGGACCCGAGCCTGGCGTGGTCGGGGTGGTCGGCACGGTCGTGGTCGCGCCCGCCGTGGTGAAGACGCCGGTGTTCGACCAGGGGCCGACGGCGTCGCCGCTCTCGGCGCGCACGCGCCAGTAAACCTTCTTCGACCCCGGCAGCGCCGGCGAGACCGTGAAGCGCATCAGCCCCTGGGCGTCGACCGAGCCCATGTCGTTGGCCAGCAGCGTCCCGGTGAAGTCCGCGTTATCGGCCACCTGGAATCGGTGGGCCAGAATCGACCCGGTATATGTTGCCTTCGACGGCGTGGCCGTCATCGTGAGATCGACCGGAATGCCGGTGGCATCGGCGAGCGGATAGACGGCGGTTGGTACGGAAACCTTCAGCGTGGTCCCGTCGGCATTGACCGCACCGCCCACGCCGGTGACTGCGCTGGGCGACACGGGGGTGGTCATGCCGGCCTCGCAGGCGGCGAGGGAGATGGCACAGAGGGACGAGAGCACGACGCCTTGGGTCAACTTGCGGTAGTTCATAGATCCTTGATTCTACAACGGGAGGGGGGCGCCGCCCAATTTGCTAGGGAAAACCCTTCGGCCTGGGCGCGCGCTCTGCCCGGCTGAGGCCGCGCCGGGAAGGCCCGCGTCAATTCCGCCTCGGGCACGAGGCGCCACCGGCCGGGCGCCAGCGTGCCGATCTCGAGCCCCCCGAACTGGACGCGGCGCAACCGCGTCACCGGGTGGCCCGCGGCCGAGAGGAGCCGGCGGATCTCCCGGTTCTTGCCCTCGGCGAGGGTGATCACCAGGTGGCTTTCGCGCGCGGAGGCCTTGCGCACAACCGCGGCTTCGACCGCGAGTCGCTCACCCTCCACGACCATGCCTCGTGCCAGCGCCTCCGCGGCTTCCGGTGACACACGTCCCGTGACCGTGACGAGGTACACGCGCGGCACGCCTGAGCGCGGATCGGTCAGCCAGTCGGCCAGGCGCGTATCGTTGGTCAGGAGAAGCAGTCCGCTCGTGGCCAGGTCGAGCCGTCCGACCGGCACGACGTGCGCGGGCGCGTCGGCGAGGAGGCTGTAGACCGTCGGCCGTCCCTGCGGGTCCGAACGGGTCGTGACGACGCCCCGGGGCTTGTGCAGGAGTATGGTGATCGGCGCCGGCCGCGCGAGCGGCGCGCCGTCGATGGCCATCTTGGCGCGCTCGGGGACGACGAGGTGCGCGGGGTTCGTCACGCGACGGCCGTCCACCGACACGCGCCCGTCGAGGATCATCGCGCGCGCCTCCGTGCGGCTCGCGAGCCCGAGCTTCGACAGCGCGCGCTCGAGCGTGACGAACCCCTTACGAGCGGTAGTTGCCAAACTGGAGGGCGACCCCGAAGTCCTTGGCGCGCAGCTGCTGCATGGCGTCCTGCAACTCGTCCTTGGACGGCGAGGAGATGCGCAGCTGGTCCGCCTGGATCGTCGCCTGGACCTTCTTCATCTTCAGGTCCTTCAGGTGCTTGACGATGTCGCGCGCCGCGTCGCTCGGGATGCCCTGCTGCAGGGTGATGACCTGCTTCACGGTGCCGCCGCCCACGGTCTCCACGTCGCCCCGCTTGAGGTTTTTGACTGCGACGCTCCGCTTGATGAGGCGCGTCTGCAGGACGTCCCAGACGTTCTCCAGCTTGAACGCGTCTTCCGCGGCGAGCGTGAGCGTGTTGTTCTTCTGATCGAGATCGATGGACGCCTTCGAGCCCTTGAAGTCATACCGCTGCGCGATTTCCTTGCGCGCCTGGTTGAGGGCGTTGTCGACTTCCTGCAAATCGACGGTCGAGGTCACATCAAAGGAGTACGTATCGGCCATGGAGTGATCCTAGCTGATTGGTATACTCGGCGCGAGTGGCTGCCCCCCCAAGCGAACCGCTCGTGCTGGTCGTGGACGATTACGAGGATGCGCGGGAACTCTACGCGGAGAGCCTGCGGGTGCTCGGCTTTCGCGTGGCCGTGGCTCGCGACGGCGCCGAGGCGATCGACCTGGCGCGCGCGCTGACGCCCGACGTCGTCCTGATGGACCTGTCGCTGCCCGGCGTCGACGGCTGGGAGGCGACGCGCCGCTTGAAGGCCGATCCCCTGACCCGCCACATCCCCGTCGTCGCGCTCACGGGCCATGCGCTGGCGCAGGCCGCCGACAGCGCGCGGGCCGCGGGCTGCGACCGGTTGCTCATCAAGCCCGCGCTGCCCGACCAGGTCGTGGCGGAGGTCCGGAAGGCGATGCGCCCAGGCGCGCCGGTCAACCCATCGTCTTAGGCGAGGGTTCGTGTTCGAAATATCTATTTAACCGAAGGGTCGCCGCGCCGCTACGCTGGGCAGCGTGACATTGTTTCCTTTCGCCGACTACTGGACGGTGTACGCCGGCTTCACCGCGTTCGTCCTCCTCCTCCTTGCCCTCGACCTCGGGGTGTTTCACCGCCAGGCCCACGCCGTGACCATGCGCGAGGCCGCCGCGTGGAGCGTCGTCTGGGTCGTGATCTCGCTCGCGTTCAACTACGGGCCTCTATCTCTACGCGCTCGACAAATTCGCCTCCGAGCCCCGACTGCTGGCGATCCCCGGGTTCGAGCCCACCGCGATGGCCCGGCAGATGGGCCTCGAATTCCTGGCCGGCTACGTCGTCGAGTACACGCTCGCCGTCGACAACATGTTCGTGTTCGTCGTGATCTTCTCCTTCTTCAAGGTGCCCGCCGTGTCCCAGCACCGGGTCCTGTTCTACGGCATCGTCGGTGCGCTGCTCTTCCGCGCGGTC
The DNA here is from genome assembly GCA_963839865.1 of uncultured Acidobacteriota bacterium. Classification (GTDB taxonomy): domain Bacteria; phylum Acidobacteriota; class Vicinamibacteria; order Vicinamibacterales; family UBA2999; genus 12-FULL-67-14b. The sequence goes on along the minus strand of CAWIWS010000021.1, from coordinate 180,003 downwards.
TTCATCGCGCTGGGCTCGGCGCTGCTGTCGTATCACTGGGTCATCTGGGTGTTCGGCGCGTTCCTGATCGTCACGGGCGTCAAGCTTGCGTTCGCGGATCCGGCCGGCTCTTCGCCCGACAACCTGCTCGTCCGGCTCGCGCGGCGCTGGATGCCCGTCACCGATCGATTCCACGGCCAGGCGTTCTTCACGCGCCTCCAAGGGCGCTGGCACGCGACGCCGCTCTTCCTCGCGCTCCTGGCCATCGAGATGAGCGACATCGTGTTCGCCATCGACTCGGTGCCCGCCATCTTCGCGCTCACGCGCGAGCCGCTCATCGTCTTTACGTCGAACGTGCTCGCCATCCTGGGCCTGCGGTCGATGTACTTCCTCCTCGCCGGCGCGGTGGTCACCTTCACGCTGCTCCGCTTCGGGCTGGCGGGCGTGCTGACGTTCGTGGGGCTCAAGATGGTGTGGCTCAACGACCTGTACGACGGCAAGTTCCCGATCACCTGGTCGCTCGGCATCATCGCGGCCTTCGTCGGCGGCTCGATCGTCGCGTCCCTCGTGGCCGACCGGCGGAAGCGTAGAATGGTGGCGGACCCCGCCTGAGCATGGAACCCCTTCGTCTCGGCGTCTCGCGTTGCCTCCTTGGTGAGGCCGTCCGCTGGGACGCCGGGCACAAGCGCGATCGCTTTCTCGTCGACACCTTCGCGCCGTTCGTGGAGTGGGTCCCCGTGTGCCCCGAGGTGGAATCGGGCCTGCCCGTGCCGCGCCCGACGATGAGGCTCGAGGACTCACCGCAGGGCGGCACGCTGGTGAACGGCGCGCTGGTGCGCGTGATCGCGCCGCGGACCGGGACGGACTGGACCGACGAACTGGCCGGGTGGTCGCACGCGCGGGCCACGAAGCTCGCGCGCGAGCGCCTCGACGGCTTCGTCGTGAAGAAGGACTCGCCGAGCTGCGGGCTCGAGCGCGTGAAGATCTACGGCGAGTCGGGGGCGACGAAGTCGGGCCGCGGGGTCTTCACCGAGGCCGTGCTGCGCGAATGCCCGAACCTGCCGGTCGAAGACGAGGGCCGGCTGATCGATCCGCGGCTGCGCGAGAACTTCATCGAGCGCGTGTTCGCGTATCGGCGGCTGCGCGAGTTGTTCGACGGACGCTGGACGGTGGGCGACCTCGTGCGGTTCCACACCGCGCACAAGCTCACGCTGCTGGCGCATCAGCCCGACGGCGTACCAGGCGCTCGGCCGGCTCGTGGCCGGCGCCAAGGCGCGGCCGCGCGCCGAGGTGCGCGAGCGACTACGAGCGCGACTTCATGGCGGCCTTGCGCCACGTCGCCACGCCGAGCCGGCACGCCAACGTGCTGCAGCACATGATGGGCCACCTGCGGGACGTCATCGACGCCGCCGCGCGCGACGAGCTGCTCGTCCTGATCGACGACCACCGCCGCGGCCTGGTCCCGCTGATCGTGCCGCTGACGCTGCTCAACCACCACGCGCGCCGCCACCAGGTGGACTACCTGCTGGGCCAGACCTACCTCGATCCGCACCCGAAAGAACTGGCGCTGAGGAACCATGTCTGACGCGGCCGAGCGGGCCGTGCGCGTCGATCGCCGCGGCCCGCGCGCGGCGCGCGGGCGGCGAGCTCGACCACGTCGCGGTCGAGGAGCCGATGGAAGTGCGGGTGAACGGCGCGCCGTTCGCCGTGATCATGCGGACGCCCGGGCGCCGATCGCGATCTCGCCGCGGGCTTCCTGCTGGCCGAGGACGTGATCCGCGGCGTCGACGAGATCGGCCCGATCGAGTACTGGGCGGCGCGCGTCGAGGGCCGCGACAACATCCTGGACGTCACGGTGACCGGCGCGGCCGTCGACCGGCTGGGCGAGCGGCTGAGCGGCCGCCGCCAGGTGATGATGACGGCGTCGTGCGGCTTGTGCGGGCGGCTGCACCATCGAGTCGCTGCGCGCGCGCGTCTCGTCGGTGGCGGGCGCGTGGACCGTGCCGGCCGCCGTGATCGCCGCGCTGCCCGATCGCGCTGCGGGAGGCGCAGGCGGTGTTTGACGCCACCGGCGGGCTGCATGCGGCGGGGCTGTTCGACCGCGAGGGCCGGCTGCTGCTGGCGGCGGAGGACGTGGGCCGCCACAACGCGGTGGACAAGATCGTCGGCCGCACGCTGCGTCGAGGGGCGTCACCCGCTCGACGCCGCCCTCCTGCTCGTCTCGGGCCGCACCTCGTTCGAGCTCGTGCAGAAGGCCCTGCTGGCCGGCATTCCGCTCATCGCCGCGGTGTCGGCGCCGTCGAGCCTCGCCATCGATCTGGCGGAGGAGTCGGGGATCACGCTCTGCGGCTTCGTGCGCGGCGGCTCGTTCAACATCTACTCGCACCCACGACGCGTGGTCGGCTGATCGTCCCGAGTCTGCGTTTAAGGTCTTGCGTTTAATCTGCGTCTAATCTGCGTTAATCTGCGTTTAATCTGCGGCCAATCTGCGGCACGCGCAGTTGCAGGCCGTGGCTCGTGGCCGCGAAACCCGACTCGATCAGGAACGCGCTCGATGGGATGCGCGGCGGCCGGCTGGCCGTTGATGTCCTCGATCAGCCACCCCCGCTGTCCCTCGGGCGCGCGATGGGCGAGCGCGACGAGCTCGCGCGCCAGCGCGCGGCCCACGCGCGATCGATCCGGCTCGTCGTCGGGCAACGCCACCGTGAGCGCGCGGCCGCCCCGCGCGATCCATGCCGCCAGCTGCCCGTCGACGAGCACGATGCGCGCGCCGACGGTGCGGGTGGCGCCCCGCGGCGTGGCGGCGCCGGCGTCCGTCGCCGGAGGCGGCGACAGCGGCCACGGCACGAGCACGCCGTACGGGTTGGCGGGGTCCGTGGCCGACAGCGTCACGACGCCCGGCTCGTCTTCGGCGTCGCGCGCGGCACGCAGCAGATCCACCGCGCCCGGCTGCGCGAACTGCGCGGCGCCGAGGCCCGCCACGAAATAGCCGCGACGCATGCGGCCGGTGTCCTCGAGCCGTCGCAGCACCGGATAAAGCCGCGCCGAATCCGCCGGGCAGCGTGCTCGATGGCCGTCGACCTCGCGCGTGACGACGCCGTGGCGCGCGAGCAACTGCGTGGCGATGGCCGCGGCCCACGCCGTGGGCGTGGACGCGCGGTCGCGCCCAGCGACGACCAGCGCCCCTCGGCCGAAGGCGGCACCAGGCGCCGCGAGCGGAACACGGCCGCCGTGCCGGGCCGGCGCGCGCGCTCGGGCGGCGACGTGTAGGCGCGCAGCGGATGCAGGGTGTCGTTGGTGAGGAGCCCCTTCCAGACGAGGCCCCACAGCGCGTCGACCGTCTCCTGCGGAAAGCCGCCGCCCGCCGCTTCGTGGAGCGGCGCGAAGAACGACGCGCCGTGCGCGCGCCAGGTAGCGCCACGAGCGCGGCTTCGCGCCCCGAGAGCCCTTCGTCGCCGGCCGCGCCCGCCAGGCCCGCGGGCGGACGGAGCCGCGACAGGTGGTCGGTCGAGGTACAGCGCGACGCGGCCGTCGCGCTCGCCGAGCGGCTCGACGCCCGACCCACGCCACCTCGCCCGCGCCGAGCAGCGTGTCGAGCATCGCGGGCGAGTAGTCGCGCGACGCGCGCCGGCAGGATTTCGCGCTCGAGGACGCGACGCCACGAGCGGCACGCCCTGCAGCTGCTCGATCACGTCGAGCAGGCCGTCGAGGCCGCGCCGCGGTTGCGCGAGGCCGTGCCAGGCGACGAGGAACCGCCCGAGCATGGGCGCGCTCCACCGGCTCGACCTCCTGCCGCAGCCGCGCCAGCGAGCGGCGCCGCACGGCTCCGCAGCACGTCGGCATCGCACCACTCGCGGCCGCGCCCGCCGGGACGGAACTCACCGTCGACCACGCGGCCGGCGTGCGCGGAGGCGCTGCCAGCGTGGCCTCGACCACGGCGACGCCGAGGCCGAGCCGCGCCGCCGCGTCCGCGCGCGTGAACGGACCGTGCGTGCGCGCGTAGCGCCGCACCAGGTCGCCGATCGGATCGGTCGACTGGCTCGAGCAGCGCGCCGGGCAGGCCCTGCGGGCAGCGGCGTGCCCAGCGCGTCGCGATAGCGCGCCGCGTCTTCGACCGCGATCAGCCGCGCGCTCGCCCGCGACGCGCACCGTCGACGATCCGGCGCGCGGCGATCGAGCTCGGGCGACCGCCGCCGCCATCACGCCGGCCTCGCTGCGCGCGCGCGATCTCGTCGCGCGACAGATCGCCGAGCCGCAGCAGCAGATCGTGCACGGCGTCGGCCGAGCGCGCGTGGAAGCGCGGCGCGAGGTGCTGCAGTTCGCGCCTCGAGGCCGGCCAGCGCGTCGCCGTCGAGCAGGTCGCGCAGCTCGGCTGTCGCCGATCAGGTCGCGCAGTTGCGACTGGTCCACCGACCAGCGCCTGGGCCCGCCGCTCGGCGAGCGGCGCGTCGCCGTCGTAGATGTAGTTGGCGACGTAGCCGAACAGCAGCGACGCGGCGAACGGCGACGGCGTCGTCGACGTCCACCGTGACGACGCGGATGGCCCGGCTGCGCACCTTGCGTCAGGATGCCGACGAGCGCGGGCAGGTCGAAGATGTCGCGCAGGCACTCGCGATAGGTCTCGAGGATCATCGGAAACGACCCGAAGCGCGGCCGCGACCGCGAGCAGGTCCGCCGCGCGCTTGCGCTGCTGCCAGAGCGGCGCGCGGGCGCCCGGCCTGCGCCGCGGCAGCAGCAGCGCGCGCCCCGCCGCCTCGCGGAAGCGCGCCGCGAACATCGCCGTCGATCCCGAGCTGGCGCACGACGAGCCGCTCGACCTCGTCCGGGTCCGGCACGAGCAGCGACGGGTCCGGCGGCACGTCGCCATCCGGATACCGGCACGACGAACCCGTCGTCGTTCCACATCACCTCGACGTCGAGGCCCGCCTCGTCGCGGATGCGCGCGGTGGCGGCCATCGCCCACGGCGCGTGGACGCGGCTGCCGAGCGGCGAGAGCACCGCGACGCGCCAGTCGCCGAGGTCGTCGCGCGATTGCTCGATGAGGATGGTGCGATCGTCGGGCACGGCGCCGGCCGCCGCTGTCCTGGTCGTCGAGGTACTGCAGCAGGTTGGTCGGCGGCCAGCGGATCGAGGCCGTGGTCGCGCTCGAGCAGTCGCCTGCGCCGCGGCGTCGCGGCGTCTTCCGCAGGTCGCGCACCAGCTTGCCGATGGCCATCCCCAGTTCCACGGGACGGCCGGGTCCGCTCGCCCTTCCAGAACGGCATCCTGCCCGGCTCGCCCGGCGCGGGCGAGACGAGCACGCGGTCGTGCGTGATCTGCTCGATGCGCCACGTGGAGGCGCCGAGCAGGAACGTGTCGCCGGCGCGCGCCTCGAACACCATCTCTTCGTCCAGCTCGCCGACGCGCGCCGCGATCCTTCTCCGCGCCGGAGAGGAACACGCCGAAGAGGCCGCGGTCGGGGATGGTGCCCGCGTTGGCGATCGCGACGCGCTGCGCGCCCTGGCGCGCCGATCACCGTGCCGTTCACGCGGTCCCAGGTGACGCGCGGCCGCAGTTCCGCGAACTCGTCCGAGGGATAGCGGCCCGACAGCATGTCGAGCACGCCGTCGAAGATGCCGCGGCTCAGCTCGGCGAACGGCGCGGCGCCGCGCACCGGCCTGCGAACAGGTCGTCCACGGCCCAGCGGTCCATCGCCGCCATCGCCACGAGCTGTTGCGCGAGCACGTCGAGCGGATTGCGCGGGTAGCGCGACGGCTCCACCTGCCCCCGGCGCATCGCGGCGGTCACCGCCGCGCACGCGACGAGGTCGCCGCGGAACTTGGGGAAGATGATCCCTTCGCTCACCTCGTCGATGCGGTGTCCGGCGCGTCCGATCCGCTGCAGGCCGCTCGCCACCGACGGCGGCGCCTCGATCTGGACGACGAGGTCGATGGCCCCCATGTCGATGCCGAGCTCGAGCGACGAGGTGGCGACGAGGCCGCGCAGCTGCCCGGCCTTCAGCAGGTCCTCGATCTCGGTGCGCTGCGCCCGCGCCAGCGAGCCGTGGTGCGCGCGGACCAGCCCTTCGCCCGCGACGCTCGTTGAGCGCGCCGGCGAGCCGCTCGGCCAGCCGCCGGCTGTTGACGAACAGCAGCGTGGACCGGTGCGCCGCGAATCAGCTCGACGAGCCTGACGTGAATGGCGCTCCAGATCGACTGCACCACCGGGCCCTGCGAGCCGGGCCCGCTCGGCGGCCTCCGCGGGCCTGCCCATGTCCGCCATGTCGTCGACCGGCACCTGCACGCGTGATCGCCAGCTGCTTCGGCGCGCTCGCGTCGATGATGGTGACGGGCCGGTAGCGCGGCGCGCGGCCGGCGTCCGTGAACTCGTCGTGCACGCGAGGTCTCGGCAGTCGGCCTTGCGCGACGCTGCGCGCGCCGTGTCGTCGTTCGTTCGTGCCCTTCGTGGTCGTGCCTCCCAGGAACCGCGCCACTCTCATCCAGCGGACGCTGCGTGGCCGACAGGCCGATGCGTTGCAGCGGCCGCCCGGTGAGGCGCTCGAGGCGCTCGAGCGACAGCGCGAGGTGCGCGCCGCGCTTGCTCGGGACGAGCGCGTGGATCTCGTCGAGGATCACGGTGTCGATGGAGCGGAGCCGCTCGCGCGCCTTGACGTGAGCAGGAGGAACAGCGATTCGGGCGTCGTGATCAGGATGTCGGCCGGCGCCTTCAGGAACCGTGCGCGCTCGGCCGCGGGCGTGTCGCCGGTGCGGATGGCAATCGCGGGCGGATGGAACGCCGCGCCCTGCGCCGCCGCCACGTGGGCGATGCCGGCCAGCGGCGCGCGCAGGTTGCGCTCCACGTCCACGGCCAGCGCCTTGAGCGGCGAGACGTACAGCACGCGGCACCGCGCGGCGGGCGCGGGCGAGCGGCTCGAACATCAGCCGGTTCGAGCGACCAGAGGAAGGCCGCCAGCGTCTTGCCGCTGCCCGTCGGCGCGAGGATCAGCGTGGATTCCCCGCGGGCAATCGCCGGCCATCCGCGCCGCTGCGGCGCCGTGGCGGACGAAAACGCTGAGGAAAACCACGCCGCGACCGCCGGATGGAAATGGGACCGAAGGGCGTCCGACACGGCCTTTGATTCTGCCGCAAAAACACCCCCGGTTTCCGGGCCGGTCCGGTATAATCAGAGGTTCATGGGTGATGCTGCTGAAGGACTGATCGACGCTGACGCGCGCTTGCAGGAGCGCATCGAAGAACTCGAGGAGAGCCGCAAGGCTCTTTCCAAGGACAAGGGCCCCAAGATCGACCCCGAGCACGTACGTGCCGTCGAGTCGCTCCGCCTGGCCCGCACGGAACTCGAGCGCCAGCTCGAGAAGACGACCCACCAGATCCGCCGCGACCAGATCGGCCAGGCCGTGGCCGAGATCGATCGCCGCCTGGCGTCGATTGACAAAAAGAAGAAATAACGAATAACGAATAACGGATAACAAAGGCCGGACCCGCAGGGTGGTCTCGTTTGTTATTCGTTATTTGTTCTTTGTTATTTTTCAAAAATTGGTCGTTCGACCGCAGATCGGCCCGCTATCCATCCCCCCACAATCCGTGTGATATCCTTCACAAGCACGTGATTTCCCGCGTGCGAGACCTTCGTTTTCAGACTGGCGCGAGGACATGAACGGCTGGGGCGGAATCATCCTGTTTGCGGTAGTTGCGATCGGATTCGGCATCGTATCCGTCGTGCTGTCCTATTTCCTCGGTCCGAGGAATCCGACCCCGGAAAAGCTGGCGGCTTACGAGTGCGGCATGCCGCCGGTCGGCGACGCCCGCGAGCGGCAGTCGGTGAAGTTCTACCTCATCGCGATGATCTTCCTGCTGTTCGACATCGAGGTGGCCTTCCTCTATCCCTGGGCGATGGCGCATGCGCCAGCTGTCGTGGCCCGGCCTCATCCAGATCACCGTCTTCTTCCTGATCCTCGTCGTCGGCTACGTCTACATCTGGCGCAAGGGCGTGCTCAATTGGGGACCGGAGTTCGATCCGGACTACGTCCACCCGGCGCCGCCGGGACCGGCCGTCGTCAAGAGATACCGCTATGGGACTCGAAACTGATTTCGAAATTCCGGTACTGACCACCAGCCTCGAGAAGGTGGTGCAGTGGGCGCGCCGCTCGGCCATCTGGCCGGTGACGTTCGGCCTGGCCTGCTGCGCGATCGAGATGATGGCGATGGCGGCGAGCCGGTACGACGTCTCCCGTTTTGGCGCCGAGGTGTTCCGCGGGTCGCCGCGCCAGTCGGACCTGATGATCATCGCCGGCCGGCTGTCGCGGAAGATGGCGCCGGCGCTGCGCCGCATCTACGACCAGATGCCCGAGCCCAAGTGGGTGATTTCGATGGGCGCGTGCGCCTCGTGCGGCGGCGTGTTCGACAACTACGCCATCGTCCAGGGCTCCGACCAGGTCGTGCCGGTGGACGTGTTCATTCCCGGCTGCCCGCCGCGTCCCGAGGCCGTGATCTACGGCATCGTGCAGCTCCAGAAGAAGATCGACGCGTCGAAGATGGACCAGACGCGAAGGGTCAGCATCGCATGACGGCGACCGACATCATCGCGGCGCTCGCGCCGCTGGTGCCCGGCGCCACGCTCGAGCCGCTGACCGCGTCGGACAGCGACGTCACGCCGAGCCTGCTGGTCTCGCGCGACGCACATTCTCGAGGTGTGCCGGGCCCTGCGAGGGCACGCCGGGCCTCGAGTTCGTGGCGTTCTCCGACGTGACGGCGGTGGACTACTACCCGCACCGCGAGCCGCGCTTCGAGCGTGGTGTACCACCTCGTGTCGCCGCACCGCCGCGCGCGCGTCCGCCTCAAGACGCTCGCGGCCGCCGACACGCCCGTGCCGTCGCTGACGCCGCTCTTTCCCGGCGCGGGCTGGCCGGAGCGCGAGGTGTACGACCTGTTCGGCATCGTCTTCGAGGGGCACGACGACCTGCGCCGGCTGATGATGCCCGACGACTGGGAAGGCCACCCGCTGCGGAAGGACTATCCGGTGCAGCTGCGCAAGGACGCGCAGACCTACATGCCGCTGCAGGTGACCGCGGAGGAGTTCCGGTCCAACATGGAGCGGGATCGCTATTCGCGGACGCGTCCGCCCTCGTCGGACGCGCCGGGCGGGGACAAGATTTAGCCGATGGGCGACGACCCGCGGGCGGCGTTGGCGGCCCGCACGCTGCGCGAGGCGGCCGTCGTTCACGAGCGCGCGGCGGCCGATGTCGGCGCGGTCGTCTTGGCGGCCGAGGCCATCGTGGCCGCGTTGCGGAACGGCGGGAAGGTGCTGGCGTTCGGCAACGGGGGCAGCGCGGCGGACGCGCAGCATTTCGCCGCCGAGCTCGTGGGGCGCTACGCGCGAGAGCGCCGGGCGTGGCCGGCGATGGCGTTGTCCACGGACGCGAGCGTCGTGACGGCGCTCGGGAACGACTACGGGTTCGACCGCGTGTTCGCGCGGCAGGTCGAGGCGCACGGGCGGCCCGGCGACGTGGCGCTCGGCATCACGACGAGCGGCAATTCGCCGAACGTGCTGCGGGCGATGGAAACGGCGCGCGCGCGGGGCCTGGTGACGATCGCGCTCACGGGCCGGGGCGGGGACGCCGGGCGGCTGGCGGATGTTCACGTGGCGGTGCCGGACGATCGCACGCCGCGGATTCAGGAAGTGCACGTCACGGTGCTGCACATCCTTTGCGAGTTGGTGGAATCGGAGTTGCAGGGTTGGTCCGGCTGAAGCCGGACACCACCCGTGGAACCGGACACCACCTGTGGAATCCGGCTTTAGCCGGATTGGTGTGAAGGACGAATGGCTCATTTGCGAACCGAGACGATGACCGTCAACATGGGGCCACAGCACCCCAGCACGCACGGCGTGCTGCGGCTGGTGCTGGAGCTCGATGGCGAGACCGTTGTCTCCGTCATGCCCACGATCGGGTTTCTCCATACCGGCATCGAGAAGACCGCCGAGCAGAAGAAGTGGCAGCAGGTCATCCCGCTCGTCGAGCGCATGGATTACCTGGGCGCCGCAGTCGAACAGCCTCGCCTTCTGCCTGTCGGTGGAGAAGATGCTCGGCCTCGAGATGCCGGAGCGCGTCAACGCGATCCGCGTGCTCATCGCCGAGTTGCAGCGCCTCAGCAGCCACCTCGTGTGGTTCGGCACGCACGCGATGGAGATCGGCGCGATCACCGGGATGCTCTACGCGTTCCGCGAGCGCGAGATCCTGATGAACCTCAACGAGATGCTCGCCGGCTTCCGCTTCTTCCCGAGCTACATCCGGGTGGGCGGCCTGCGCGAGGACATCCCGCGCGGCTACAAGGAAGCGGTCAAGGCGTTCCTCGACCGCCTCCCGGGCAAGCTCGACGAATACGAAACGCTCATCACCAAGAACCCGATCTGGCTCGATCGCACCCGCGGCGTCGGCGTGATCTCGCTACGCCGACTGCTGCAAGTGGGGGCTCTACGGCCCGATTGCCCGCGCGGCCGGCGGCGACTACGACGTGCGGCGCGCCTTCCCGTACCTGGGCTACGAGACCTACGACTTCGACGTCATCGGCGCGTCCAACGGCGACGTGTACGACCGCTACCTCACGCGCGTGGCCGAGATGCGCGAGAGCGTCAAGATTTGCCAGCAGGCCCTCGAGCGGATTCCGCCGGTGGGCGAGTACGCGGTCAACGACCGCCGCATCGTGCCGCCGCCCAAGGACGAGGTCTACACGGAGATGGAGGCGCTGATTCAGCACTTCCTGATCTACTCGCAGGGCTTCAAGGTGCCGGCGGGCGAGGCCTACGTGCCGGTCGAAGGGCCGCGCGGCGAGCACGGCTGCTACGTGGTGTCCGACGGCTCGAACCGCCCGTGGCGCGTTCACATGCGGTCGCCGGGGCTGATGGCCTGCCAGGCGCTGCACAAGTTCATCGTCGGGGGCATGATCGCGGACGTCATCGCGGTGATCGGCTCGCTCGACGTGGTGATGGGAGACGTGGATCGATGAGCTTTCATCCCACGATGCCCTACGGCACGCAGCAGTGGCATCGTTCACAGCGCGTCACGTTGCCGGAGGGGCCCGAGTTCGCCTTCGCGGCCGCGACGCGCGCGAAGTTCGAGGAGTTCGCGGCGCACTACGCGCCCGAGCACCGCAAGTCGGCGGTGCTCCACGCGCTGTACCTCGCGCAGGAGCAGCAGGGCTACATCTCGGCCAACGTCGCGCGCCACGTCGCCGAAGTGATCGGCTGCACGACGGCGGAGGTCGAGGACGTCGTCTCCTACTACGTGATGTTCCACCGCAACGAGGTGGGCACGTACGTGCTGCAGGTGTGCACGACGCTGTCGTGCGCGCTGGCCGGCGCGGAACGCGTGGTCGAGGAACTCGAGCACGTGCTGGGGATCAAGCAGGGGCAGACGGATCCGACCGGCCTCTTCACCATCCAGCAGATGGAATGCCTCGGCGCGTGCGACCGCGCGCCGGTGATGATGGTCAACAACGACCACTGGCACGAGTGCGTCAAGCCCGGGGACGCCGCGCGCCGCTCGTCGGCCGGATGAAGGCCGACGGCCTCAAGGCGCTCAGCGGCTGCCACCTCGCGATCGAGGGCAGGCCCGAGAGCGAGTGGAAGGGCAAGACCACGACGCCCGTGAAGCCGAAGGCGATGCCGGACTACGAGCCCGTGCTCACCAAGTACGCGTTCACGCCCGGCGGCAACACGCTCGAGCACTACCAGCAGCACCAGGCCGGCTACCAGGGGCTGAAGAAGGCCCTCGGCATGACGCCCGACGCGGTGATCGAGGACGTCAAGAAGTCGGGCCTCCGCGGCCGCGGCGGCGCGGGCTTCCCGACCGGGCTCAAGTGGCAGTTCGTCGACAAGAAGTCGCCGAAGCCGAAGTACATCGTCTGCAACGCGGACGAGAGCGAGCCCGGCACCTTCAAGGACCACCTGCTGATGGAGCGCAACCCCCACCTGCTCGTGGAGGGCTGCCTCATCGGCTGCTACGCCATCGGCTCGAAGGCGGCCTACATCTACATCCGCGGCGAGTTCTACCACCTCTTTCCCGCGATGCAGAAGGCGATCGACGACGCGCGCCAGGCGGGCCTCGTGGGCAAGAACATCCTCGGCTCGGGCTTCGACTGCGAGGTCTACCTGCACCGCGGCGCCGGCGCCTACGAGGCCGGCGAAGAGACGGCGCTCCTCGAGTCGCTCGAGGGCAAGCGGGCGCAGCCGCGCTTCAAGCCGCCCTTCCCGGCGGTGGAAGGCGCGTGGGGCTGCCCGACGGCCGTGAACAACGTCGAGACGCTCTGCAACGTGCCACTCGTGATGACGCGCGGCGCCGAGTGGTACGCGTCGCTCGGCCCCGAGAAGAACGGCGGGCCGAAGATGTTCTGCGTTAGCGGCCAGGTGAAGCGCCCCGGCGTGTTCGAGGCGCCGATGAAGGTCACGCTCAAGGAACTCATCTACGACTACGCCGGCGGCCCGCTGCGACGGCCGGTCGATCAAGGCCGTGATTCCCGGCGGCTCGTCGGTGCCGATCCTGCTGCCGGATCAACTCGACATCCCCGCCAGCTTCGACGACGTGGCCAGGGCCGGGTCGCTGCTCGGCTCGGCGGCCATCATGGCGCTCGACGACACGGTCGACATGGTGTGGCTCGCCGACAACCTGCTGCACTTCTACCGCCACGAGTCGTGCGGCAAGTGCACGCCCTGCCGCGAGGGCACCGACTGGCTGTATCGCCTCCTGCACCGCATGCTGAACGGCGTCGGGCACGGAGAAGGACATCGCGTTGCTGCAGAGCGTGGCGACGCAGATCAACGGCAAGACCCTCTGCGCGTTCGGTGACGCGGCGGCCACGCCCGTGCTGACCACGCTCAAGTGGTTCAAGCCCGAGTTCGAGGCCTACGTGAAGGGCCAGGCGCCCGCGCCGGCGGACTACCGCGCGCGACATCCCCAGGAGACGCATTAAGGTCATGGCCGCCCTGGTGGACTTCCTGCTCCTGCCGTCGACGATCGCCTACCTCGGCATCATCGGCGTCGTGTTCATGGCCCTGCAGCTCTCGGCCGCGGTGATGGTGTACGCCGAGCGCAAGGTCTCCGCGCTCATGCAGCAGCGCTACGGCCCCTACCTGGTGGGGCCGAAGGGCCTGCTTCAGCCGATCGCCGACATCGTGAAGCTGTTCTTCAAGGAAGAGCTCCGGCCGAAGGCGGCCGACGCGTTCCTCTTCTCGCTGGCGCCCATCATCTCGGTCGTGGCGGCCTTCATGGCGTTCGCGCCCGTGCCGTTCGGCGCGCCTACGACGTTCTTCGGCCTGCTGGACGAGCCGCTGCCCCTGATGATCGCCGACGTCAACGTCGCGGTCCTCGTCATCTTCGCCGTGGCCTCCATGGGCGTCTACGGCATCGTGCTGGCGGGGTGGGCGAGCAACTCGAAGTACTCGCTGCTCGGCGGCCTGCGCAGCTCGGCGCAGATGATCAGCTACGAGCTGGCCTACGGCATGTCGCTGGCCACGGTGGTGATGCTCGCCGGCTCGCTGTCCCTGCGCGAAATCGTCGACCAGCAGCAGGGCGACCTGGCTCGGATTCCTCCCGCAGTGGTACATCTTCCTGCAACCGATCGGCTTCTTCGTGTTCGGCGTGCGCCGGCATCGCGGAGACCAACCGCGCGCCGTTCGACTTCCCGGAAGCGGAGCAGGAGCTGGTCGCCGGGTACCACACGGAATACAGCTCGATGCGCTTCGCCATGTTCTTCATGGCCGAGTACATCAACATGGTGACCGTCTCGGCGGTCGCCACCGACCTGTTCCTGGGCGGCTGGCACGGCCCGTTCATCCCGGTCGAATACGGGTGGATCTGGTTCCTCATCAAGCTGAGCGTGCTGCTCTTCGCCTACCTGTGGCTGCGCTGGACGCTGCCGCGGTTCCGGTACGACCAGCTGATGTCGTTCGGCTGGAAGGTGCTGTTGCCGCTTGCCACGCTCAACCTGCTCGTGACCGCCGCGGGGGTGCTCTACTTTGGCCTCTGAGATGCTGCTCTTCTACCTGTTCGCGTTCATGGCCGCCGGCGGGGCGCTGTCCGTGGTGCTCCAGCGCAACCCGGTCTACAGCGTGCTGTCGATCATCACGGCCTTCTTCGGCCTGGCGGGCCTCTACGTGCTGCTCGAGGCGCCGTTCGTCGCGGTCGTCCAGATCGTCATCTACGCCGGCGCCATCATGGTGCTGTTCCTCTTCGTCGTGATGCTCCTCAACGTGCCGCGTGAGGACGCCTCCGAGTGGGACAAGTCGCATCCGCTCTACCGGCCCGGGGCCGTGCGTATCGGCGCGGTGCTCGCCGCCCTCATGGCCGTCGAGCTGCTGTGGGCGCTGTCCCGCACCGCGGGCCTCGGCGCCGGCGTCGGCGAGATGCGGCCGGCGGTCACGTCGATCGCCGAGCTGGGCCGCGTGCTGTTCACCGATTACATGTTCGCGTTCGAAGTGACGTCGATCCTGATCATCGTGGCGATGGTCGGCGCCGTCGTCCTTGCGAAGAAGCGGGAGGAGTGACCGTGATCCCTTTGGGCCACTATCTCGTGCTGTCGGGGCTGCTGTTTGCGACCGGGGCGGCGGGCGTGTTCCTGCGCCGCAACCTGATCACCCTGCTGCTCTCGGTGGAAATCATGCTGAACGCCGTCAACCTGGCGTTCGTCGCCTTCGGCCGCCAGTTCGGGACGGTCGACGGCCAGATCATCACGTTCTTCGTGATGACCGTCGCGGCGGCCGAGGCGGCCGTCGGGCTGGCGCTCGTGATCGGCCTGTTCCGCCATCGCGAGACGCTCAACCCCGAAGCGTTTACGTCGCTCGAAGTGGTGATGCCGGTGCTGTCGCTGATTCCGCTGCTTCCGTTCGCCGGCTTCCTCGTCAACGCGACGATGGGGCGGCGCCTGCCCAAGTCCGTGTCGGGCGGGCTGGCCTCGCTCGTGATGGTGGTCTCGTTCCTGCTGGCCGCCACCCAGGTCTGGGCCCTCGTGGGGATGCCGCCCGAGAGCCGGCAGATCACCCAGACCCTCTTCACCTGGATCACCTCCGGCGACTTCACGCTGGACCTCGCGTTCCGCCTCGATGCGCTGTCGGCCGTGATGATCCTCGTCATCACCGGCATCGGCTCGCTGATTCACATCTACTCGACGGCGTACATGCACGACGAGACGGACCCGGACTTCGCCCGGTACTTCTCGTACCTGAACCTCTTCTGCTTCTTCATGCTCATGCTCGTCCTCGGCTCGAACGTCCTCGTGATGTTCGTGGGCTGGGAGGGCGTGGGCCTCTGCTCGTACCTGCTGATCGGCTTCTACTACGAGAAGAAGTCGGCCTCCGACGCGGCGAAGAAGGCCTTCATCGTCAACCGCGTGGGCGACTTCGCGTTCATCCTCGGCGCGCTGCTGCTGGTCGTGACGTTCGGCACGCTCGACTTCACGCAGATCGCGCTCGCCGCCAAGGCGATGCCGGTCGAGGCCGCGTTCGGCACGCTCGTCGCTCATCACGCTGCTGATGTTCATCGGCGCCACCGGCAAGTCGGCGCAGATTCCGCTCTACGTCTGGCTGCCGGACGCCATGGAAGGCCCCACCCCCGTGTCGGCCCTCATCCACGCGGCGACGATGGTCACCGCGGGCGTCTACATGATCGGCCGCAACGCGGTGCTCTTCGAGCACGCGCCCATCACCCTCGGCATCGTCGCCGTCATCGGCGCGGCCACGGCGCTCTTCGCGGGCACCATCGGGCTGGTGCAGAACGACATCAAGCGCGTCCTGGCGTATTCCACCGTGTCGCAGCTGGGCTACATGTTCCTGGCGATGGGCGTGGGCGCGTTCGGCGCGGGCATCTTCCACCTCTACACCCACGCGTTCTTCAAGGCCCTGCCTGTTCCTCGGGTCGGGCGCGGTGATTCACGCGCTGCACGGCGAGCAGGACATCCGCCACATGGGCGGCCTCAAGAAGCACCTGCCGGTCACCTACTGGACGTTCATGGTGGGCTCGCTCGCCATCGCCGGCGTGCCGCTGCTGTCGGGCTTCTTCTCGAAGGACGAGATCCTGTTCGAGACCTTCAACCACGGGCACCAGGTGCTGTGGATTGTCGGCGCGCTGACGTCGCTCCTGACGGCCACCTACATGTTCCGCCTCGTGCACCTGACCTTCCACGGCGAGGAGCGTTTCGCGCATGGCCGCGGGCGGCCACGACGCGCACGGCACGGCGCCCGCGCCACGCGGCACCTGCGCACGCACGACGCACGCCGCGCACCACGGCGGCCATGGCGGTGGCGCGCACCTGCATGACGCGCCGGCCCCGATGGCGTTTGCCCTCATCGTGCTGGCCGTCGGGCTCCATCTTCGCGGGCTACATCGGCATCCCGCACGCGCTCGGCGGCGAGAACCGCCTCGGCGCGTGGCTCGAGCCGGCGTTCCAGGCGACCAACTGCGGCGCGCCGGTCACGACGGGCGAGCTCGCGGGCTTCGCCCTCGAGAACTGCGCGCCGGGCGAGGCGGCCGAGGGCGAGCACGAGAACGCGGGCCTCGAGCTCGGCCTGATGGCCGTCTCGTCGCTCATCGCGCTGGCCGGCATCGGCCTCGCGACGTTCCTCTGGCTGAA
The DNA here is from genome assembly GCA_963839865.1 of uncultured Acidobacteriota bacterium. Classification (GTDB taxonomy): domain Bacteria; phylum Acidobacteriota; class Vicinamibacteria; order Vicinamibacterales; family UBA2999; genus 12-FULL-67-14b. The sequence goes on along the minus strand of CAWIWS010000021.1, from coordinate 163,408 downwards.
GAACCGGCAGATTCCCGAGCGCATGGCGCAGCAGTTCTCGGGCGTGCACCGGCTGCTGCTGAACAAGTACTACGTGGACGAAGTCTACGACGCGGCCATCGTCCAGCCCATCAAGGTGGTGTCCACCGAGGGCTTGTGGCGCGGCGTGGACGTGAAAGTGGTGGACGGCGCCGTCAACGGCGCCGGATACCTGGTCAGCGGCGCGAGCATCGTGCTCCGCCTGCTGCAGAACGGCTCGGTGAAGTCGTATGCGGCCTCGACCTTCCTGGGCGCGGTGGCCATCCTCGCCTACTACCTCTGGAGATAACGCGACGTGACTGGGTTCCTCTCCACCGCCATCGCGTTGCCCATCGTCGGGGCGGTGCTGCTCATGTTCCTGTCGAACCGTGACGGTTCGAAGAACGGGCTCATCCGCAACCTGACGCTGCTGGTGTCGCTCCTCACGTTCGGCGTCACGCTGGCGCTCTGGGCCGGGTTCGACCCGTCGGCCTCGGCCCCGGCGTTCCAGTTCGTCGAGCGCCACGCCTGGATTCCGGCCTTCGGCATCGACTACTACCTGGGCATCGACGGCCTGAGCCTGATGCTGATCGTGCTGACCGGCTTCCTGACGCCGATCGCGCTCCTGTCGTCCTGGGAGGGCATCGAGAAGCACGTCAAGGAATTCTCGATCTTCATGCTGCTGCTCGAGGCCTCGATGATCGGGGTCTTCTGCGCGCTCGACGTCTTCCTCTTCTACATCTTCTGGGACTTCGTCCTCATCCCGATGTATTTCCTCATCGGCATCTGGGGCTACGACCAGCGCATCTACGCGGCCGTGAAGTTCATGCTCTACACGATGGCCGGCAGCGTGCTGATGCTCGTCGCCATCATCGGCCTGTCGTGGCTGCACCAGTCGGCCACGGGCCAGTACAGCTTCGACCTGCTGAAGCTCTACGAGCTGCAGATTCCGGCGACGACGCAGTACTGGTTCTTCCTGGCGTTCACGCTGGCCTTCATCATCAAGGTGCCGCTGTTCCCGTTCCACACGTGGCTGCCCGACGCGCACGTGCAGGCGCCCACGCGCCGGCTCGGTGATCCTCGCCGGCGTGATGCTGAAGATGGGCGCCTACGGCCTGATCCGGTTCGCGTTCCCGCTGTTCCCGGAGGCGGCGCCTGTACTTCGCGCCGCTCCTCGCGACGCTGTCGGTGATCGCCATCGTCTACGGCGCGCTCGTCGCGATGGTCCAGCCCGACATGAAGAAGCTCGTCGCCTACTCGTCGGTGAGCCACATGGGCTTCGTGGTGCTCGGCATCGCGGCGATGAACGTGCAGGGCGTGCAGGGCGCGTCCTACCAGATGCTCGCGCACGGCGTCAGCACCGGCGGCCTGTTCTGCATCGTCGGCATGCTCTCGGACCGCCGGCACACGCGCCTCATCAGCGAGTTCGGCGGCCTCAAGACCGGCATGCCGCGGCTCACGGCGCGTCATGCTCATCCTCACGCTGTCGTCCATTGGCCTGCCCGGCATGAACGGCTTCATCGGCGAGTTCCTGATCATGCTCGGCGGCTTCAAGTGGGACCCGCGCTTCGTCGTCGTCGCGGCCCTTGGCGTGATCCTCTCGGCCGTCTACATGCTGTGGATGTTCCAGCGCGTGTTCCTGGGCAAGGTCACCAACGACCACAACCTGGGGCTGCCGGACCTGTCGTTCCGCGAGTGGGCGATTGTCGGCCCGCTGGCGGCGATGGCGATCGCCATGGGCGTCGCGCCCAACGTGTTCCTCAAGCCGATGGAGCCGGCCGTGCAACGCATCGTCGAACGGGTGCAGGCGCACCAGCCGCTCCGCGTGGGCCTGGAAAATAGATCGGGTCTATTTTTCGCCAGCCCGCCAGACCCGAAAAACAGACCCGATCTATTTTCCGGGAAGGCGCCGGAGGTGGGGCAGTGATTGAGCAGCTCCTTCGACGCCGTCATCCCGGTCCTCTGCGTGGCCCTCGCCGGCCTCGTGGTCCTGCTCGCCGAGGCGTTCCGCGGCAAGGACGAGCGCATGCCCATCGGCGGGCTCGCGATCATCGGCCTGCTCGGCGCCGGCGTCGCCTCGGTTCTGCTCTGGAACCGCAACACCACGAGCTTCGGCGTCGTCACCGCCGACAACTTCGCGCTGTTCGTCAACGTCGTCCTCGTCGTGGTCGGCCTGCTGACCGTCGTCTTCTCGTCGCAGACGGTCGAGCGTGACGGCCTGCCGGCGGGCGAGTTCTACGCCACCGTGCTCTTCGCCATCGTCGGCATGATGCTGATGGCGCAGGCCACCGACCTGCTGCTCATCTTCCTGGCCCTCGAGACGATGTCGATTGCGGTGTACGTGCTGACGGGCATCCGCCGCGACCAGGTGCAGAGCACCGAGGCCGCGTTCAAGTACTTCCTGCTCGGCGCGTTCGCCAGCTCGTTCTTCCTCTACGGCGTGGCCTTCCTCTACGGCGTGACGGGCAGCACGAGCCTGGACACGCATCGGCTCGGTGATCGCCGCGCAGTCGATGAGCGGCAACCCGATGATCCTGCTCGGCGTGGGCCTGCTGATGGTGGGCTTCGCGTTCAAGGTGGGCGCGGTGCCCTTCCACATGTGGACGCCGGACGCCTACGAAGGCGCGCCGACCGTGGTGACCGGCTTCATGTCCACCGGCGTGAAGGCGGCGGCCGTGGCCGCGTTCGTCCGCGTGTTCCTGTCGGCCCTCGAGCCGATGATCACCGACTGGGCGCCGGTCCTCTGGATCATCGCGGCGGCGACGATGATCCTCGGCACGGTGGTCGGCGTGGCGCAGACGAGCCTGAAGCGCATGCTGGCCTACTCGAGCATCGCGCACGGCGGCTACCTGATCGCGGGCCTCGTGGCGGGCAACGACGTCGGCAAGGCCGCGATTCTCTACTACCTGGCCGCCTACGCGCTGACCAACCTGGGCGCCTTCGGCGTGATCGCCGCTCCTCGGCACGCGCGAGCGCGCCAACGACGACCTGCGCGACTACGCCGGCCTGTGGCACTCGCACCCGGGGCTGGCCACGCTGATGACGCTGTTCCTGCTGTCGCTCGGCGGCTTCCCGCCGATGGCGGGCTTCATCGCCAAGTGGTACATCTTCAACGCCGTCGTCGGCGCGGGCTACTACGGCCTCGCGATCATCGGCGTCCTCACCAGCGTCGTGTCGGTCTACTTCTACCTGCGCATCGTGGTGATGATGTACATGACCGATCGAGACGCCCGGCCGGTGCCGGCGCCGGTGACGGCGGTGGCTTTCGCGGGGCTGATCCTCTCGATCGCGGGCGTTCTCTACATGGGGATCCTGCCGTCGACGTTCATCGACCTGGCGCAGGCGTCCATCAGCACCATCTTCTAGGTGAAAAATAGAAAGTGAAAAGTAGAAGGTGGAACGGTAGAAGAACTTTTCACTTTCTACTTTTCACCTTTCACTTTTGATTCCCTGTAGAATCGGCAAGCCCGTGAGGGGGCCGATTCGATGCGACTCCGTCCAGCCACGCTTGCCGCCGTCCTCCTGCTGACGGCGACCGTCTCCGCTCAAGCGCCTCCCACACCGCCGGCCGCGCCCCTTGGCCGTCACCCGGAATCCGGGGGATTGCTGATTCGGGAATACCCGCCCGACGTCTACAAGGGCGGCGCCCAGAACTGGGCGCTGCTGCAGGACCAGCGCGGCGTCATCTACGTCGGCTCCACCAACGGCCTGCTGGAATACGACGGCGTGACCTGGCGGCGCATCCTCACGCCGACGCGCTCGACGATCCGGTCCCTCGCGCAGGACGCGAGCGGGCGCATTTACGCCGGGGCCGTCGGCGACCTGGGCTACCTGGAAGCGGACGCGAAGGGCGAGACGCAGTTCGTCTCGCTGCTCGACAAGGTGCCGGCCGACGTCCGCGTGTTCGAGGACGTGTGGCGCACCTTCGCCACGCCGGACGGCATCTACTTCCAGACGCAGATCGCGCTGATGCGCTGGTCGAACGGCACGATGAAGGTGTGGAAGCCGACCGGCCGCATCTTCAACCGCGCGCAGCTGGCGAACAACACCGTCTACATCGGGACGACGGCCGGTCCGCTGTCCATGGTCAAGGGAGACGCGCTAGTCCCCGTGCCCGGCGCGGAACGGATGGGCGACGAGGTGTACCCGATCGTGCTGCCGTACGACGCGACGCACCTGTTAATGGGCACCCGCGCCAACGGCCTCTTCCTGTACGACGGGTCCGCGCTGCAGCCGTTCCACACCGACGTGGACGAGTACCTCAAGGGGCACAACCTGTATCGCGGATTCGTGCTGCCCAACGGCGCGCTGGCCCTGACGACGACGGCCGCCGGGATGGTGATCCTCGATCGACAGGGGCATCAGCTCGAACTGATCGACCAGGCGGCGGGCCTGCCGGCGCCGTCGGTGTATTACGTGTTGCCCGACCGCGAGGGCGGCTTGTGGCTGGCGATGGGCGTCGGCCTCGTCCGCGTCGAGGCGCAGTCGCCGTTTTCGCTGTTCGGCCCCGCGCAGGGGCTGAAGGCCGCGGGCAGCGACGTCCTGCGCTTCAACGGCACGCTCTACGTCGCTCACGGCCAGGGCGTCCAGTACCTGAAGCCCGTCCCCGGCGCGCCGCCCCAGTTCGTCACCGTGAGCGGCGTGGCGAACCAGTGCTGGGCCTTCATGCTGTTCAAGGATCCGGAGACGGGCAAGGCCTCCCAGCTCCTGCTCTCCGCCAGCGACGGGCTCTATCGCATCGAGGGCGACCGGGCGCATCCCATCGTGGAGTCGCCCAACCGGTCGTTCGGGGCGTTTGTGACGTACCAGTCGCGCATCGATCCCCATCGCGTGTGGGTAGGGCTGGCCGACGGCCTGGCATCGGTCCGCTGGGCGAACGGGCAATGGACCAACGAAGGCCGGGTGCCCGGGATGAACGACCAGGTCCGGAGCCTGTTCCAGGCGAAGGACGGCACGCTGTGGGCGGGCACGCAGTCGTCCGGCCTGGTCCTTGTCAATGCGGCCGATGCCGCGGGTCCGCGTCCGTCCGAGCCCAAGGTCGTGCGCTACGGCGAGGCGCAGGGGCTGGCGGCCGGAGGCGCGTCCGTGATCGTGGTCGCCGACAAGCCGTATGTGAGCGTGACCGGAAAGATCACCGTCATGGACGGCGCCGGCCGCTTCGTGCCGGACAAGACCTTCGAAGTGGTCGAGCGCAATCCCGACTCCGACCTCGTCTTCTTCACGGAAGGGCCGGACGGCCGCATCTACATCACCTCCGGTCGTGAGGCCGCCGTGGTGGCGCGGCAGGCCGACGGCACGTACGCGATCGACAAGCAGCTGTTCAGCCGTTTCAGCCAGGACCGCAACGGCGCCTTCTATCCCGAGAAGGACGGCGTCCTGTGGTTCGGCACCGGCGGGCACCTCGCGCGATTCGACACCAACCGGTTCGAACGCTCGACGCCGCCCTTCTCGGCGATCCTGCGTCGCGTCACGGTCAATCAGTCCGACGGGGTCACGCCCCTGCTGGCCGCGGGCGCCGCGGCGCCGTCCCTGCCGGCGACCAGCCGGTCCGTGCGGTTCGAGTTCGCCGCGCCCTCCTACCTCAACGAGCGGGCGACGCAGTACCAGTCTCGCCTCGACGGCCTCGATGCCGACTGGTCCGCGTGGTCGGACGAGTCGCGCCGCGACTACACGAACCTGTCGGCCGGCGAGTACCGCTTCCACGTCCGGGCGAAGAACGAACTGAGCCAGATCAGCGACGAGGGCACCTACGCCTTCGTCATCCTGCCGCCGTGGTATCGGACCTGGTGGGCCTACGTGCTCTACCTCGCGCTGGCCGGACTGCTGGCTTTCGCCTTCGACCGCGTGCAACGGCGTCGCGTGATCGGCCGCGAACGCCAGCGCGCCGAATTCGCCGAGGCGCGCCTTCGCGCCGAGTCGGCGGAGGCGCTCGCCGCCGCGGAGCGCGACCGCAACAGCAACATTGAACTGCTGAGCGACATCGGTCGGGAGATCACGGCCTCGCTCGACTTCGACACGATCTTCGAGAAGCTGTACGAGCGCGTGAACCAGCTGGCCGACGCGGACGTCTTCGGCGTGGGGCTGTACCACCCGGAGAAGAAGGAGATCGAATACCGGCTCGCCATGGAGCAGGGCAAGCGCTACGCGCCGTACTCCCGGAGCACGGCCGACCAGAGCCAGTTGCCCGTCTGGTGCATCGAGCATCGCGAGCCCGTCATCATCAACGATGTCGTCGCCGAATCGGGCAAGTACATCCCGCGCTACGCCGAGGCCGCCCGGGCTCTCCAGGACGGGACGATGTCGCGCGCGGCGCAATCGATGATCTACCTGCCCCTCGTGTCCAAGGACAAGGTCCTCGGCGTCGTCACCATCCAGAGCTTCGAGAAAGGCGCGTATACCGAGCGCCATCTCAACATGATGCAGAACCTGGCCGCGTTCACGGCCATCGCGCTCGACAACGCGGCCGCGTATCGGCAGATCAACGAGCAGGAGCACGAGAACCGGCGGCTGTTCGAGGACGCGCAGCGCGCCCGCGCCGCGGCCGAAGAGGCCGACGCCGCCAAGAGCGCGTTCCTCTCCACGGTGAGCCACGAGCTGCGCACGCCGCTGACCTCGGTGCTGGGCTTCGCCAAGATCATCAAGAAGCGGCTGGACGATCGCATCTTCCCGCTCATCAAGACCGACGACAAGAAGGTGCTGCAGACGGTGCAGCAGGTGCAGGACAACCTCCAGGTCGTGGTCGGGGAAGGCGAGCGCCTGACCAAGCTGATCGACGATGTGCTGGACCTCGCCAAGATCGAAGCCGGCAAGCTCGAGTGGCACATGGAGCCGGTCAGCCTCCAGGAAGTGATCGACCACGCCACGGCCGCCACCTCGTCCCTGTTCGAGCCGAAGGGCCTGGTGCTGCTGAAGCAGGTCGATCCCACGCTGCCGGTGATCACCGGCGACCGCGATCGCCTCGTCCAGGTCGTGATCAACCTCATCTCGAACGCGGTGAAGTTCACCGACGCCGGCACCATCACGTGCGGCGCCGTGCTGCGCGGCGACGCCATCGTCGTCAGCGTGAGCGACACGGGCCTGGGCATCGCGCCGGACGATCAGGCCAAGGTGTTCGAGCGCTTCAAGCAGGTGGGCGACACGCTCACCGACAAGCCCAAGGGCACCGGCCTGGGCCTGCCGATCTGCAAGGAGATCGTCGAGCACCACGGCGGTCGCGTGTGGGTGGAGAGCGAGCCGGGGAAGGGCAGCACCTTCTCGTTCTCGCTGCCGGTGGCCGACGGCGCGCAGCCGTCCCTGCCGCTCGACCTCGCCACCGTCGTCCGCCAGCTGCGCGAGCAGGTGGTGGTGACGACGCCGCGCACGGGCGATCGCCCGCCGCGCATCCTCGTCGTGGACGACGAGGCGAACATCCGGGAGCTGCTGACGCAGGAATTCACGGAGGCCGGCTACGAGGTCACCGCCGCCGCCAACGGCCGCGAGGCCGTCGCCGAGGTGCGGCGCCAGCGGCCCGACCTCGTGGTGCTCGACGTGATGATGCCCGAGATGAACGGGTTCGACGTGGCGGCCGTGCTGCGCAACGATCCGCAGACACTCGACATTCCCATCATCATCCTGTCGATCGTCCAGGACCGCGAGCGCGGCTTCCGCCTCGGCGTCGACCGCTACCTGACCAAGCCGATCGACACCGACGTCCTCTTCCGCGAGGTCGGCGCGCTCCTGGAGCAGCGCAAGACCCACAAGCGCGTGCTCGTCGTGGACGATGATGCGTCGGCCGTGAAGACGCTGACCGACGTCCTGAAGGCGCGCGGGTACAGCGTCACCGAGGCCCGCGGCCATGACCTCTTCGAGAAGGCCAAGCTGCTGCAGCCCGACATCATCATGCTCAGCTCGAGCGATCCCAAACCCGACATCGTCCAGACCCTGCGCTTCGAGAAGGGTCTCGAGAACGTCCTCTTCTTCGTATACCGGTAGGAGCCTCCGTGAGTCTCAAGATCCTGATCGTCGATGACGAAGTCCACCTGCGCACGTTGCTCCACCAGACACTGGAAGAGCTCGAAGACGAGGGCGTCGAGCTGCACACCGCGACGAACGGCGAGGAGGCGCTGGCGGCCATCCAGTCCCTCCAGCCCAACCTCGTGTTCCTCGACGTGATGATGCCGAAACTGAGCGGCTTCGACGTCTGCGAGCGCGCCAAGAAGACCCTCGGGCTGTCCAACGTCTACATCGTGCTGCTGACCGCGAAGGGGCAGGAGTTCGATCGCCAGCGTGGCGTCGAGGTTGGTGCGGACCTGTACATGACCAAGCCTTTCGATCCGGACGCGCTGTTGATGAAGGCGCGCGACGTCCTCGGCCTGTAGCGACATGGCCCGAATCGCGCTCAAGAACATCCTCGGCCGGACAGACGAACGCACAGCCCGTCATCCGCGCGCTGGCGGAGGCCATGGGGGCCGAGCTTTCGATCGAGGACCACCAGGGACGCCAGGTGTTCGGAGACGCGGTCACCGGCGGCTCGCGGTTTCCGCTGGTCCACGAGGGGAAGGACCTGGGCTGGGTCTCGGGACCCGAGCGGGCCGGCGCCGTGGCCACGCTGCTGCAGTTCCTCGTGGACCGGGAGGCCGAGCGCAAGTCGATGGGCGCCGAAGTCCTGAGCCTCTACCGCGAGGTCAACCTGATCTACAGCTTCTCCGAGAAGCTCGCAGCGCTGCTGGACCTCGAGCGCGTCGCCCAGCTCACTTTGCAGGAGGCGCGCCACCTGATCGTCGCCACCGACGGCGCCATCCTCCTGTTGGACGAAGCCTCCGGATCGCTCAACGCCGCCGCGGCCTTCGGCGACGAATTGCCCGGCCTGTCGGGATTTACCCGCGGCCACGGCATCGCGGGCACCGTCGCCGCGACCGGCGTGGGCGAGATCGTCAACGACGTGATGGGCGACCCGCGACGGGTCAACACCGTCGTCGACGTCCGCTCCCTGGTCTGCGCGCCGTTGAAGGTGGGCGAGAAGGTGATCGGCGTGATCGTCCTGGCGAGCACGCTGCCCATGGCCTACGAGGCGCGCGAATTGAAGTTGCTGAACACGCTCGCGCTGCAGACGGCGACGGCGATCGAGAATGCGCGGCTCTTCGAGCGCACCGTGCAGGCCGGCCACGAACGCGAGCGATTGCTCGCGCTCAACAAGGCGGCCGAGGTGGCCCGGGCCGGATACGAACGCGAGCTCGAACTGGCCGCCACGATCCAGGCGAACTTGTTCCCGGCCGAGCTTCCGCGGATGCCCGGCTACGACCTGGCCGCGCGCAACCTGCCGGCCCGCCGCTGCGGCGGCGACTACTACGACGCGATTGCCGTGGACGGCTCCGGGCGGGGCCTCGACCGTGCTGCTCTGCGTCGCCGACGTGTCGGGCAAGGGGCTGCCGGCCTCGCTCCTCATGAGCCACATGCAGGCGACCCTGCGGGCGCTGCTCGGTCGCACGGGATCGCTGAAGGAACTCGCCGGCCACGCCCACGCGCTGCTGCACGGCTCGACCGCGGACAACAAATACGTCACCGCGGCCCTGCTCGAGCTGTCGCCGGAGACCGGCCAGGCCACGTACGTCAGCGCCGGCCACATCAACAGCCTCCTGATCACCGGTGACGGTGAAGCCGTGATGCTCGGGTCGACCGGCGCGCCGCTGGGGCTGCTGCCGCCGGGCCTGCCCTACGACGACACCATCGTCGCGATCAGGCCGGGTGACTGCCTGGTCCTCTGCTCGGACGGCGTCCCCGACGCCCAGAACGAGGCGGGCGATGAATTTGGCGAGAGCCGCCTGGCGGCGATCGTCCGGGACGCGCGCCTCGAGCCGGCGGAAACGATCGTGACGCGCGTGCTCGACGCCCTCGACGCGTTCGTCGGCACGGCGCCGCAGTTCGACGACATCACGATCCTGGTGTTGCGCCGCCACGCCGAGAGTGAAAAGTAGAAGGACTACCAGAACACCTTCTGCCACCCCACCGGGTTCCTGCGTCGCATCGTCCAGTAGATGATGAGGCCCGACACGGTTAGCGCGACCAGCGCGAGTCCCCAGAACATCGACGCCACGAGCCCGCCGTCGCCGAAGAACTCGCCGCTGTGGATGCGGTGGAGCAGCGGCTTGTCGGCGTAGGTGTCCTCCCGGACCAACTGCCCCGACTTCGCGTCGAGGATGAAGAGCTTGTCTTCGCCGCCCGTGGGCTTGCCGAGATACACGGTCACCGTGGGCTGGTCGCCCTTGAACTGCACCGTGATCTTGTCGATGGGCGCGCCAGCCGCCCGCGCGCGCGCGGTGGCCAGGGCCTTGGCGATGGGATCCGACCAGAGGGCATCAGGGGAGGACGTGGACACCGGGCTCACCAGGTCCCGCGTGGCCTCGCGGAGCGCTTCTTCTTCGCCGAAGAACTCCGAGAAGGCCACAAGGATGCCCGTGAGTGAGGCAAAGAGCAGAAAAAGTGCCGCCGGAAAGCCGATCCACCGGTGCCACCGTCGCCAGAACGCAGTATTCATGGCCGACCAGTGTATGCGGGGATCGGCGCCGGCGCGAATGACTATCAGCGACCGTCGCTTGCGGACCGGGGCTTTATTCGATCACGCGTTGCCGGACCCGCGCGACCTTGAGTTTCCTCGTCTGCTTTTTCGCCCCGTCCTGCAGGCGCCGCTTCGCGGATTCGAACGCCGTGTGAATGGCGACGTAGAGATAGCGGGCGACGACGTCGGCCTCGGCCGCTTTGGTGAGCCGCCCGGCTTCCGGCAAGCCGCCCTTGACCATGGGCTCGTGCGTAATGACGACGACGTCACCCGGCACCTTCAACTCGATGCGTACGTGGAACCGGTTACCCGTGCTGTGCCGGCGATGAGGCATCTCGACCAGGACGCGGCAACTGGTCAGGCGCGGGTGGAACCGCTCCAGCATGTCGGCGCCTTCCCGAATCTCCTGGCGGAGACGCTGGCTGGAACGAACCTGGCGAAGGGTAATGCGCAACGGAACGGGCATGATCTACGGGGCTCCCGCCGGTCGATCCGGCGGAGGAGACCCCCTCCATACCTATGTCATAGCAATCCGCGTGCCCCCGTGCAACGCCTCATTGTCTGTCGAGGTATATGGTATGTGACGGAAACTCGGCGACCGGCGAGCGGATGCCGCCGGGTTCCCTGTTCGTCGCCTTGGCACAACCATTGCGGTAACCATCGAGGATCCACGCACGGGTCCACTGGGGAGGCGTCATGCGCACCGCCGCCGACTGGGTAGGGCAGAACCGAATCGGGTCGCCTTCTTTCGGAAGACATGCGTCGCCCTCGGTCGGCCATCCGTACGCCCACGCCGTTGATCGCTGGGTCCTTTCCCGAATCCATCACCGCCTCGCGGACCGGCTCCTGCGACTGGAACTGTGGGACGGCGCCACCGCGTTCGGTCCGCCGTCTGGCGCGGACGCCGTCACCGTGACGATTGGCAACCGCCGTGCGCTCTATGGCCTGGCCTGGGACGCCGAGATGGCGTTCGGTGACGGCTACAGCGATGGCAGTATCGAGGTGTCGGGCGACTTCCAGCGCCTCCTCGAAGACGCGTATCGCGCGCCTGGCGGAAGGCTGTTGCCGTGGCGGCCGCGCCTGCCCGCCAACACCCGCATCCGCGCGCATGACAACGTGCACCGTCACTACGACCTGGGCAACGACTTCTATCGCCTCTGGCTGGACGAGGCGATGTTCTACACCTGCGCGTACTTCCCGACCTTGGACGCGACGCTGGAGCGCGCGCAGGAGGCGAAGGCCGATCTCGTCTGCCGCAAGTTGGACCTCCAGCCGGGGCAGCGTGTCGTGGAAGCCGGATCGGGCTGGGGCGGGCTCGCGATCCACATGGCGCGGCGCTGCGGTGTCCGCGTCACCGCCTACAACGTGTCGCACGAGCAGGTGGCGTTCGCGCAGCGCCGGGCGGCGGAGGCGGGCGTGGCCGATCGCGTCGCGTTCATCGAAGACGACTATCGCAACATCGCCGGCACGTTCGATCGGTTCGTTTCGATCGGAATGCTGGAGCACGTGGGCGCGGGGCAGTATGCGGAACTGGGCACGGTCATCGATCGCGTCCTGGATCGCCGGCACGGCCGCGGCCTCCTGCACTTCATTGGCCGCAACCGGCCCGAGCCGCTCAGCCGGTGGATCACCAGCCGCATCTTCCCGGGGGCGTATCCGCCGGCGCTGGCAGAAGCGACGCAAGGCGTCCTCGAGCCGTGGCGCTTCTCGGTGATCGACGTCGAGAACCTGCGGCTGCACTACGCGCGCACGCTCGAACACTGGCTCGCCCGCTACGACGCGGCGTGGCCGCGTGTCGTGGCGGAGTACGGCGCGCAGTTCGCGCGGGCGTGGCACCTGTACCTCGTGGGTTCGATCGTGGGCTTCACCACGGGAAGCCTCCAGCTGTTCCAAATCGTCTTTGCGCGCGAGCAGGACAACACCGTGCCGTGGACGCGCGAGGCCCTGTGCCGCCCGATTGGGGCGGAGCCGCGGCGATGACGCGCGCCGACGCGCTCGTCATCGGCGGTGGTCCCGCGGGCTCGTCGTGCGCGCGGGCCCTCGTCCAGGCGGGGCTCGACGTGGTCGTCCTCGACCGCGCGGCGTTCCCTCGTGACAAGACCTGCGCCGGATGGATCACCCCGGCGGTGGTCGAGTCCCTGTCGCTGCCGCTCGCGGAATATGGGCGCTCGCGGATCTGCCAGCCCATCACGGGCTTCCGGACTCGCCGGATGGGCGGACCGATGGTCGAGACCCGGTTCGACACGCCCGTCAGCTACGGTATCTGTCGCGCGGAGTTCGATCACTACCTGCTCCAGCGGACCGGCGCGCGCGTGTGCGATCGCACGCCGGTGACCCACCTGCGGCGAGACGAGGGACGGTGGATCGTCAACGACGCGTTCGAGGCGCCGGTGATCGTCGGCGCCGGCGGGCACCTGTGCCCGGTGGCCCGGCGCCTTGGCGCGCGCCCGGGCGATGAGGCCGCCGTGACGGCGCAGGAGATCGAGTTCCGCATGACCCCGGACCAGGCCGCGCGCTGTCGCGTGCGCGCGGATACGCCAGAGCTCCACGTGTGTCGGGACCTGCGCGGCTACGGCTGGTGCTTCCGGAAGGGCGATCGCCTCAACGTGGGCCTGGGCCGGCAGGACCCGCGCGAGGTCCCGCGGCACGTGCGCGAGTTCGTGAGCGACAGGATCGCCGCGGGCGCCGTGCCGGCGGATCTGCCCGCCCGATGGAAGGGGCACGCCTACCTGTTGCGCGACGTCAGCCGGCGCCCGGTGTTCGACGATGGCGCGCTCGTGATCGGCGATGCCGCGGGTCTCGCCGCGACCATCAGCGGTGAGGGCATTCGGCCGGCGATCGAGTCCGGCCTGTTGGCGGCGGCCACGATCGTCGATGCCGCGGGACGCTACGGACGCGATCGGCTTCAGCCGTACGAGGACGGCCTGAACGCGCGGTTCCCGCGCGCCAGCCACGCCGCGCTGGCGGCCGTGCCGCCCTCCGTGATCGCGTCTCTTGTGGGACACCTGCTCGGCACGCACTGGTTCACGCGTCGGGTGCTCCTGGAGAGGTGGTTCCTGCAGGCCGCATGACCGGACTCTCCCACGCCGAGGCGGCGGCGCGTCGCCGCCAGTACGGCCCGAACGCGCTCCCCGCTGCGAAGGCGGAGCCGCTGTGGCGGCGCTTTGCCCGTCAATTCCGCAGCCCCCTCATCTACGTCCTCATCCTCGCGCTCGTCTTCGACCTCGCGCACTGGGCCTGGCAGGGCGCCTCCGGCTGGCCCCTCGACGCCGTGGCCATCCTGCTGATTCTGCTGTGCAACGCCGCGCTGGGCCTGCGCCAGGAGTACCGGGCCGAGGCGGCGTTGTCCAAGCTCTCTGCGCTCGCGGCCGCGCACGCTTGGGTGCTGAGGGAGGGCGTGCTCGTCCGGCTCGACGCGAGCGAGGTCGTGCCCGGGGACCGCCTGCGAATCGACGCGGGCGATCGCGTGCCGGCGGATGGCCATCTCGTGGACCCCCGCGGGGTGATGGTGGACGAGGCGATCCTCACGGGAGAATCGCAACCCCTCGACAAGGGCGTGGGTGATGAGGTGTTCAGTGGCACGCTCCTCGTGCGGGGCGTCACGTGGATCGACGTCACGCGCACGGGTGCCGACAGCGCGATGGGCCGCCTGGCGGTGATGCTCGAATCGGTGCGGCCGGTGGCGACGCCACTCGAGCGCCGGGTCGATCAGCTCGGCCGCCAGATCGCGCGATGGACGCTGGTGCTGGCCGCCGCGCTGGGGGCCATCGGCATCGCGGCGGAAGGGATCGCGCACGCGGCCGACATGATCATCCTGGCCGTGGCCCTGGCCGTGGCGGCGGTGCCCGAGGGATTGCCCGCGGTGCTGAGCGTGGCGCTCGCCCTCGGCGTGGAGCGCATGGCCCGGCGCCGCGCGGTGGTCCGGCGCCTCGCGTCGGTCGAGGCGCTCGGCTCCGTCACCGTGATCCTGAGCGACAAGACCGGCACCATCACCGGCAACCTCCTCGAGGTGCAATCGATCGACGCCGCCGATCTCGCGCGCGCCTGCCGCGCCGCCGTGTTCGCCAGTGACGCGGACGCCGCGACCGCGGCCGGCGATCCCATGGACCTGGCGCTCGTGCGATACGCGGGCGCGCAGGGGCTCGATGCCGCCGCGCTTCGACGCGAGGCGCCCATCGTCTCCACGCGGCCGTTCGACAGCGCGTGGCGCTTCACGCGCGTCACCGTCCGCGACGAGGGCGTCGAGGTCAGCTACCTGAAGGGCGCGCCCGAAGTGATCCTCGGCCTCGCGGACCTGGAGGCGAGCGACCGGACGTCCTGGACCGAAAAGGCCGAAGCCTATGCCGGCGAGGGATTCCGCGTGCTCGCGCTGGCCGACGGCGAAGGGCAGCGCGAGGAGCACCTCCGGCTGCTGGGCCTGGCGCTCCTGTGGGACCCGCCCCGTCCCGAAGTGGCCGCCGCGATCGAGACCGCGCGCGCCGCCGGGATCCGCGTGGCCATGGTGACCGGTGATCATCCCGCGACCGCGCTCGACGTGGCGCATCGCGTGGGCATCACGGGCGAGCGGGTGGTGACCGGGGCCGACCTGGACGACTACGACGATGCCGCGCTGGCGGGGGCGCTGGCCGGCACCAACGTGTTCGCGCGCATCCGTCCGGAGCAGAAGCTGCGCCTGGTCGAGGCGTTCCAGGCCCAGGGCGAGATCGTGGCGATGACCGGCGACGGCGTGAACGACGCGGCCGCGCTCAAGCGCGCCGACGTGGGCGTGGCCATGGGCCTCCGCGGCTCCGACGTCAGCCGCGAGGTGGCCGACCTCGTGCTGCTCGACGATCACTTCGCCACCATCGTCGCGGCCGTCGAGGAAGGCCGGGGCATCTTCGGCAACATCCAGAAGTTCCTGCGCTTCCTGCTCTCGACCAACCTGTCGGAGGTCGTGCTCGTGGCCGGCGGCGTGTTCATCGCGCTCGGCTTCGGGCTGCGCGACGACGCGGGCGAGTTGCTGGTGCCGCTGACGGCGGCGCAGATTCTCTGGATCAACCTGATCACCGATGGCCTGCCGGCCATCGCGCTCGCGTTCGATCGGTCGCCGGGCGTGATGCTCGCGCCCCCGCGCGCGCCGTCCGCGCCGCTGCTCGATCGCTGGTCCACCTGGTTCGTCGTGACCGTCGGCGTGTCGAAGGCGGCGATTGGCCTGTGCGTATTGGGCTTCATCCCGCTGCTGGGATACGCGCCGGACGTGGCGCGCGCCGTCACGTTTCACTTCATGGCGGTGGGGCAGTTGGGGCTGACCTATGCCTCGAGGCGCGGGTCCGATCGGCCGCGCACCAACCTGGCGCTGCATGCCGCCGTGCTGTCGGGCATCGCCATCCAGGTCGGCGTGTCGGTGGTGCCCGTCACCGCGGCCATGCTCGGCGGGGTCACAATTCCGCCGTTGCTCTGGGCGCTCGTCTTCGGGGCCGCCGCGGCGGCCTGGGCGATCGCGCTCAGCCTCAGTCGCGCAGCGCCAGCAGAAGGGACAGGAGCGGCGCGTCGTCGGTGACCGTTCGCAGGTCCAGAACCACCCGGTCGTGATCGATGCGCGCGATGACGGGCGTGTCGAGCGCGCGGAGCCGCGCCTCGAGGGCGGCCGCGGACATCCCTGCGCGTTCCAGCCCGAGCAGCACCGTCGGCAGGACGTATCCCGGCGCGCTGCCACCGCCCACCGCGGACGATCCCGTCACCAGCGCCACCCGCCACCCCGACGCGTGAAGCGCCTCGGCCATGGCGGCGGCGCGCGCCTCGATCGCGTCCGCGTCGAGGTGCAGCATGCGCTGGACGGGCACCGTGTCGTGCGCGCGGCCGGCCACGTATTCGGCCAGCGTCGCCTCGAGCGCGGCCAGCGTGAGTTTGTCGACGCGCAAGGCGCGCATCAGCGGATGCGAGCGCAGGCGATCGATCAGGGGCTTGCGGCCGGCGAGGATGCCGGCCTGCGGACCGCCGAGCAGCTTGTCGCCGCTGAAGCAGACGATGTCCACGCCGGCGGCGATGGAGGCCTGCACGGAGGGCTCGCCCGCCAGGTCCTCGACGAGGCAGCCGCTCCCGAGATCTTCGGCCACGGGAACGTTCACCGCGCGTCCCGCGCGCACGAGGTCGGCGAGAGAAGGCCGCTCGGTGAAGCCTTCCACGCGGAAGTTCGAGGGATGCACGCGCAGGATCAGCGCGGTGCGTTCGGAGGCGACCGCCGTGTAGTCCGCGACGCGCGTGCGGTTCGTCGTGCCCACTTCCCGCAAGATGGCGCCCGACTGACGCATGACGTCCGGCACGCGGAAGCCGCCGCCGATTTCGACGAGCTCGCCGCGCGAGATCACCACTTCGCGTCCCGAGGCGAGCCCGGCGAGCATGAGGAGCGTGGCCGCGGCGTTGTTGTTGACGACCACCGCCGCCTCGGCGCCGGTCAGGGCGGTGAGGAGGGGCTCGGCGTGGACGGTGCGCGAGCCGCGCCGCCCCTGCGGCAGGTCGTATTCGAGGTTGGAGTAGCCGCGCGCGATGGCGCCCAGGCGCGCGATCGCGGCGTCGGCCAGAGGCGCGCGTCCGAGGTTCGTGTGGATCGACGACCCCGGTCGCGTTGATCACCGGACGCAGCGAGCCGCGAATGCGGGTGGCGAGCGCGGCGCCGGCGGCCTCCTCGATCTGGTCTGCCGCCTCGTCGGTCGTCCGCGGCCCGTCGCCGCGCCCAATGGCGTGGCGCACGGCCTCGGCCGCGTCCCGAAGCGCGCCGAGGGTCGCCGCGACCCCAAACCGGCCCTCGAGACCGGCCACGCCGGGACGCTGCTTCAATTGTTCGATCGACGGAATCACGCGGTAGTCGGGCACGGGAGAAGTATAGCGATCACCCGTGGCACACACCCGTTGGCACCCTCCGGCACCCCTGGCACCCCTTGGCACCCGGAGGCACCCGACATGCTACGATCCTGATTCCCATGTCCGCGTCCGAGCGAAAGTACCGACCGATCGAACGCTTCTGGCCCTACGTCGAGAAGCCGGAGGAGCCGACCGCCGAGGAACTGGCGGCCCTCGATCCCGACCTGCACGCCACGCTGTTCGGCCGACGGGACCTGCCATTTTCGGTCACGGTGGTGTTTCCCGACTTCGAGGGGCCTGCGTTCGAGGCGGCGGTGGCGCGGGCGCGCCTCGCGGCGGAGTACCAGGTCATCGGCGAGGGCGCCAACCGCCGGCATCGCGCGCGGTTCTATCCCGGCGGCGCGCTGCAACTGCGCGACCTCTTCGAGGTGGTCGGTCCCCGGCCCGGGTGCGAGGTCCTGATCGACGATCGGCCGGTGCCGTATTCCCGGGAGCTCTGGCTGCCGCTGATTTGGTTCCTGCTGCTCGACTAGCGATCCATGCCTCCTCCGCGCAGCGACTTCGACCGCGAAATGCAGGTCCTCGAGGGCGAGATCAAGCGCCTCGAGGCGGAATACAACATGTTCTTCGCCGGCCGGTTACCGCGGCTCCCCTGGGAGACGCGGACGCGCGTCGAGGCGCTCGTCAAGCGCTACGATCGGATGCACATCCAGAACACCGCCGATCGATTCCGCTTCCAGACCCTGCAATCGAAGTTCGCGATGTTTTGCGAGTTGTGGGAGCGCCAGTTGAAGGCGCAGGAGCAAGGCCGTCCACGCCCAGGACGAGGGGGCGGTGCGCCCCCGCCCATGGCCGCGCCGATTCCGCCTCCCGCACCCGGCGGCGTGCCTGCCGACGCACCCGCGCCGAGGGCCGCCGCGCCGGCGTCGAATTTGCCGGCCGCGTCAGCCCGGGCTGAGGATCGCCTGGTGCACGTGGCCAGCTTTCGCGACCCGGCCGCCCAGGGCGATCGTGTCAAGGAACTCTACGAACGGCTCGCCGAAGCCAAGCGCGCCGCTGGCGAGCCGGTCGTGTCGTACGATCGCGTTGAGGCGCTCGTGCGCGCGCAGGTCAGCAAGCTGAAGGCCGAAGGGCACGACGTGGCCTTCCGCGTGGCGGTGAAAGACGGGAAAGTGAGCTTGACGGTGAAGCCGGTGAAAGAAGAGTAGGTGCGAAGGCGCGGGCCGTGCGGCGGTGCGGGTCGAAGACGACCGGTGCCGGGCAGGAACCCGGCACCGGGTGGATCAAGCGGACTAGGCGGCGCGGGTGACGTTGCCGGCCTGGGGACCCTTGGGCCCGTCGACGATCTCGAACTCGACCGGCTGGCCCTCTTCGAGGGAGCGGAAGCCGGCGCCCTGAATCGCCGAGTAGTGCACGAAGACGTCGCTGCCGCCATCGCGCTCGATGAAACCGTAGCCCTTGGCGTTGTTGAACCACTTGACCTTGCCTGTGATGCGCATCGTTCTCTTCCTGTCTTGCTGGTGGCTGACGCCACCATGGTGATCGACCTCCAGCGCATCCATCGATGAGTTGGAGGCAACAAAAAAAGGCCGCAACTTGCGGCCTTCTGGTCCGCAGAACTAGGACTGACCGGGATAATACCGGCGCGTTACATTTGGTGTCAATTGTCTATTCGCACCTGTTTATCCAGATATTCGTGGTTTGTTCGTCTCCTGTGAGGTTTCCGTGCCCATGCGTCGTGCGATTCTGAGCGTTTCTGACAAGTCCGGCCTCATTCCATTCGCCCAGGGTCTCGCGGCCCGGGGATTCGAACTCGTATCCACCGGGGGCACCGCCAAGACCCTCGCCGAGGCCGGCCTCGCCGTGGTCAACGTCTCCGACGTGACGGGGTTTCCCGAAATGATGGACGGCCGCGTCAAGACGCTCCATCCCGAAGATCCACGGCGGCATCCTCGCCCGTCGCCATCACCCCGAGGATCTCGCGCTCGCCAAGGCCCATGGCATCGGCATGGTCGACCTCGTGGTCGTCAATCTGTATCCGTTCGTGGCGACCGCGGCGAAGCCCGGCATCGCGTTCGCGGATCTGATCGAGCAGATCGACATCGGCGGCCCGAGCCTCGTGCGTGCCGCGGCGAAGAACTTCCAGGACGTGCTGGTCGTCGTGGCGCCGGCGGATTACCCGGCGGTGCTGACGGAGCTCGATCGCGACGGCGGGCCGACACCCGCTTTCCGGTTCGACCTGGCGCGCCGCGCCTTCTCTCACACCGGCAGTTACGACACCGCGATCGCCGGCACACTCGGCGAAGTGACGGTCTCCGGCGACGTGTTCACGCGTCACATGGGTGTCGAAGCGTTCGCGCCCGATCACCTCCTGATCGAGGGACGCAAGCTCCGCGACCTGCGCTACGGCGAGAATCCCCACCAGGCGGCCGCGTGGTACGCGTTCGAGCCGGCCGCCGGGCTCGGCGCACCCGCGGTGCTCCAGGGGAAGGAGCTGTCCTTCACCAATCTCCTCGATCTGGACGCGGCCGCGCGCATCGTCCTGGAGTTCGACGAGCCCGCCGCCACGGTGATCAAGCACACCAATCCCTGTGGGGCGGCGACGGGCGCGAACATCGCCGAAGCCTACGTGCGCGCGCGTGAAGCCGACGCGCTGGCGGCGTTCGGCGGCATCATCGGCCTGAACCGCGCGATCGACGAAGAGACGGCGCGGGCGATCGTGTCGACGTTCATCGAAGCAGTGGTGGCCCCTGGAGTGGACCCGGCCGCGCGCGCGATCCTCGCGACCAAGGCCAACCTGCGGGTCGTCACCGCCGACTTCCGGGCGCTGGACGACGCGTCGGGCCGCCCGCAGTTCCGTCGCGAGATGCGATCGGTGCTCGGCGCCCTCCTCGTGCAGGAACGCGACCAGGTGATCGAAGGCCGCCGCCCCTGGCCGGCAGAGGATCTCAAGGTGGTGTCGAAGCGGCAGCCGACCGCGCGGGAGTGGCAGGCGATGCGCTTCGCCTGGCGCGTGATGGCGCACGTCAAGTCGAACACGGTGATCTTCACCGACGCGGTCCGGACGCTCGCGATCGGCGCGGGGCAGATGAGTCGCGTGGACGCCGTCAAGGTGGCGACGATGAAGGCGGCGGGGTGGAAGTCCGAGGACGTGCCTGCGATCCTGCGCGGCTCGGTCGCCGCCTCGGACGCGTTCTTCCCGTTCCGCGATGGCCTCGACGCGGTCGCGGCCGCCGGGGCCACGGCGGTAGTGCAACCGGGCGGTTCCGTGCGCGATGCCGAAGTGATTGCCGCGGCCGACGAGCACGACCTGGCGATGGTGTTCACCGGGAAGCGGCACTTCCGACACTGAGCGATCCGACCGATGCGCTGGACGTGGGTCGCACTCGCATCGGCGCTGATGACCACCGGGCTCCGCGGGCAGTCCCCGCCGGAGCCCACGGCCCTCGTTGTGATCGATCGGGGGCACGCGTCCCCGGACGACCAGGCGCGCCTCGGCGAGTTGGCGCAGGCGATTCCCGGCGCCGACGTGCGCGAGTGGCACGGGTTCGGCGTCGATCCGGCCACGAAGCATCAGTTGTCCTTCGCCGATGCCCTTGACATCGTTCGCGGCAACGCCTCCAGCCTGCAGGCGATTCGCGATCGCGAATGCATCGCCATGACGCCCGGGTGTGGCGTCGATCTCCCGGTGCGCGCGCGGCAATCCCTGGACAACTTCGACGCCCTGGCGAGCGCGACCCTCGACAATCTCGCAACGATGATCGGCGCGGGCTCGGGGCCTCCAACGTCGGTAGCCTTCGTGACGACGGGCCTGCCGTATCGCACCGAACCACGCAGGGCGATGGAAGCGGTGCGCGATCGACTGCGCCACACGAAGGCGACACTGATCGTCCTGGACGCGGGGAGCGTCGATGCCGGCCGGCGCGGGCTCGACCGGCTGATCGAGATCACCGGCGGCGATCGTGTCAACGCCGACCGTGACGGCCTGGAGCGGCTTCGCGCGCGGGTGGCGACCGTGGTGGCCAAGGACCTCGAGCGCGCCGCGGCTACCCCGCCGGCGGGGCCGGCGCGGCGCCTGCCTCCCGACCTGCAGGTGGCGTCGCGGCATGCGGTGGCCTTCGCCGCGATCGCCGAGACCCTGCTCGCGGAGGAGCACTACGTTCAGGAGGTGAAGTCCCGCACGTCGCATACGGCGCTGCCGATCGATTCGCCCGCCGGCATCACCGTGGAGGCGCGCGTGCTCGATTCGGAGGTCGCGCTCGTGCAGATCGCGTCCGGGGAAATCTGGCTGTTGGCGAGGGACGTCCAACGCGTGGATGGCCGTCCGGTCGAGCCGTCGCAGCGCGTCCCGCTGCCGGCCGTGCGCGCCGGCTCCGAGGCGGAGGCGCTGACGCAGTTCAGGGCGATTGCGGCGCAGGGCGCGCGCTTCAACATCGGCGGGATTCGCCGCGACCTCAACGTGCCGACCCTCGCCTTGTGGCTGCTGACACCCGCGATCAACCAGCGGTTCGACTATTCGGCGGGCGGCACGGAGACCGTCGAGGGGCGCGCGGCCGACGTGACCCGGTTTCGCGAACGCAAGGCGCCGTATCTCTTCAACGTTGACGGCGTGCCGACGCCGGTGGCCGGACGCTTCTGGTTGGACCGCTCGCGCGGGGCCGTGGTGAAGACGGAGATGGTGCTCCAATCCAATCGGGCGGGCCAGAACTCCTCGCGCGCGCGGCTGGTCGTGACCTATGCGTTCGATCCGAGGGTGGAGGCGTGGGTCCCGCGGACGATGACCGAGCAATACAACACGCAGGGGACCCCGCAATTCGTCGTGGGCAACTCGGCGTACACGAACTTCCGGAAGTTCTCGACGAGTGGACGGATCGTGAAGTGAACGTCCGGGTCAGTAGGGGTGCGTGACCAGGAGGCCCGGCACCGAGATGAACGCGCGGTCAGCGGTCCAGATCTCCGTCGCGCCCGCCTCGACCGCGGTCAGGGCAATCTGCAGGTCGGACACCCGCGGCCCACTCACGCCGCGCGACTCGGCCGCCTCCAGGAGCCGGGACTCGAACGCCGGGGCCGGTGTCCAGATCGCCATTCCCGCCTTCGTCAGTTCCGTGAGGAAGGCCCGCGCGATCGCCGGCTTTGACGGGCCGCCGGCCGAGGCAGGATGCGTGACGACGGCCCAGAATTCCGCGACGGCCTGAACCGCGGTGCCGCACGGCCCGCGCGCGATCGCGCCGGCAATGGCGCGGCGGGCCGCCGCGTGCTGCGGTGCGCCTTTCCGGTGGGCGGAGATCAGGAGGTTCGCGTCGAGCGCGATCATCGCCCGCGCTGGAGCCGGTCGTGCATCGCCGCGCGGTCCGCGACGTCCATGCCGGCCGGCAGCCCGCCGGGCGCCGTCACCCACCGGATCGACCGGGTCTCGGCCGCCGCCACCGGCCGGTGCGCCAACTGCGTGCGCAACGCCTCCTCGATGAGCTCCCGGAGCGGCCGGCGCTCATCGGCGGCCCGCTTCTTCGCGGCGACGAACAGCTCCACGGGGAGTTCGATCGTGGTCTTCATATGGGAACCCATATTACCATATTTATGGGTCTCGTCGAAAGCGGCGCTGCGCGCGGCCGCGTGCACGCGCAGCCGGGCCTGCCCGGCGGTGTCGGAAGGAAGGGGTGGAGGGTGGCGCGCCGTGCGACGGGCGCCCGGGCTCAGAAGTCGGTCGCGGTGTCCGGGCCCTGGAATCGCTTCAGCAACTCGCCCGGCGTCACGATCGCGGCGCCGAACTTGCCGACGACGATGCTCGCGGCTTCGTTGGCGAGCCGCGCGGCCTCGGCCGTGTTCGCGCCCGCGGCGATCGCCAGGGCGAGCGTGGCAATCACGGTGTCGCCCGCGCCGGTGACGTCCGCCACCTCGCGCGCCGACGCGGGCAGGTAGCCGTCGAGCCCGGCGTAGGAGAGCCACATGCCGTGCTCGCCCCGGGTGATGAGGACGCTCTCCGCGTGCAGCCGCTGGCGCAGCGCCTCCGCCGCCTTCCGGGCATCGTCGTGCGTCTCGATGCGGAGGTTCGTCGCGCTCTCGGCCTCGATGTGGTTCGGCGTGACCATCGTGGCGCCCGTGTAGTAATCGACGTGCGGCACCTTCGGGTCCACGATGACGGGAATCCCGCTTGCGTGCGCGAACCCGATGATCTGCGCCATCGCCCGGCGCGTGATCACGCCTTTCTGGTAGTCCGAGACGAGCAGCACCTGCGCGGACGAGGCGCGCGCCATGACCTGCGCCACGATCGCGTCTTCCACCTCGGTGCCCGCGTCGCTGTCGGACTCGTAGTCGATGCGCGCGACCTGCTGGTTGCGGTTGGTCACGACGCGCACTTTCGTCGTCGTGCGGCGCGCGGGGTCGGTAATCAGGCCGGCCGCGTGGATCCCGCGCGCGGCCAGCTCCGTCTTCAGCAATCCGCCGGCTTCGTCGTCGCCGATGACCCCGATGAGGTCGACCGCCGCGCCGAGCGCGTGCAGGTTGTTCGCCACGTTGGCGGCGCCGCCGAGGCGGTAGTCCTCGTGATCGAACACCACGACCGGCACGGGCGCCTCGGGGGACATGCGGCTCACGCGTCCGATCAGGAAGCGATCGAGCATCACGTCGCCGACGACGGTGATGCGGCACGACGCGAATCGGCCGACCAGGGCCTGCGCGCGCGCGGGAGGCAGCTCGGGGAGCAGCGCGGCGCTCATGCCGGCAGGCCTCCATCGCGGTTGGCGGCGAAGGGAAGCGTGATCAGGACGAGCAGCAGCATCTGGAATTCGGAGTCGCCGAAGTTGTATTCGAACATGCCGGCCGCCACCATGGCGGCGACGGCGCCGAGGCCGGCGGCGGCGAGGCTGCGGTTCCGCGTGCGCCGGAGGAGGCCGAGGAGGCCGTACAGCGCGCTCCCCACGAACCAGAGCCAGGCGCCGAGCGCCGGCAGCCCGCGTTCGGCCGCGATTTGCATCGGCACGTTGTGCAGGTGCGGGTTGGTGGGGTTCACGGCGGTCGGGACGCGGTAGCTCGGATACACGCGCTCGATCTGATCGGGGCCCACGCCGGTGAGCGGGTGGTCCTTCACGATCGCCACGCCGGCCTGCAGCATCGCGAGGCGATCGCGGGTGGTCGGGTCGTTCAGGTTGAAGATCGACTGCGCGCGATCGGTGACCACGCCCTGGCGCCAGCGTCATCACGACGGCGATGGTGATCGGCAGGACCGCGACGAGGCGGAAGTCCTTGCTGAGGAGCAGCGTGCCCACGCCGACGCCGACGCCGACCCACGCGCTCCGCGTGATGCTGACCATCAGCGCCGCGAGCAGCGCCGGCATGATGAAGGCCGCCCACAGGCGGCCGCTCTTGCCGTAGAGGAGCCTCGCGATGGCGGCGCAGATGACGAGCATCAGCGTGCCCGAGTACGTCATCCAGTGCGAGAGCGTGCCCTGGGCGCGGCGCCCGAGGTTGTCGTAGTTGAGGACGCCGTATTGCACGATCCCCACGAAGGCGCTGATCGCCCCGATCGTCAGGATGATGCTGAGCACCGACCTGGCGCGCGCGCCGCGGGCCAGGTCGTAGGTGATCGGCACGAGCATGAGGAGGACGAGCTGCTTGCAGTCGGTGAAGCTCACGCTCGGGTCGAGCGAGAAGCCCGCGGACATCAGCGTGAGGCCGCCGTACACCAGCAGCGGCCAGAAGAAGGCCGGAGCCTCGAGCCGCTCGTGGCGCGCCAAGTGCGAGGCCAGCCAGGCCAGCGACGCCACGGCCAGCAGGATCTCCGAGATGGCGATCGACAGCTGCATGGCGGCGACGATGCCGATGAGGGCGATCAGCCCGACCTGCTCGAGCCGGTCCCGCGGCGGCACGCCGGCGGTCAGGGTCATCGTCGTCATTCGGACCAGTGTAATCGATGGGCCGTCAGGCCCGCCCCGTCACGCGCTGCGCGGCCGCGATCACCTGCTCGGGCGTGATGCGGGCCAGGCAGCGGAAATCCCCCGGCACGCAGTGGCGCTGGTGGCACGGCCGGCATGGCAGCGGCCCGGCGTCCACCGCGGCGCTCCGCACGGCGGGATCGCGCCATGGCATCGAGCGTTCCGGCAGCGTGGGACCGAAGAGCGCCACGATCGGCGTCGCCGTCGTGGCCGCGATGTGCAACGGGCCGCTGTCGCCACCGATGTAGAGGCTCGCGCGGCCGACGAGGGCCCGCAACTCCGAGAGATCGAACTCTCCGCATCGCACGATGGCGTCGCCGATCGCGCCCGCGCGACGCCGCGCGTCCTCCGCCACCGCGCGGGCCGCGTCGGCTTCCGACGGGCCGGAGGTGATGATGATGCGCCGCGCCGGGTCTGCCGCCGCGAGCGCCGCGGCCACCGCCGCAAACGATTCCGCCGGCCAGCGGCGGAACGGATTGCCTGCGCTCACGTGCAGCACGACGAGGGCGGCGTCCGCCGGCACCTGCGCCGCAGCCAGGCGCGCCTGCACGGCCGCCGCGGCGGCAGGGTCAACCGGCATCACGACGGGATCGACCCGCGGATCGGGCGGCGTCGATCCCGAGCGCGCGGATCAGGTCCCACTGGTTCTGCACAGAGTGGCGCGGTGGCACGAGCGATCGCGTCCACGGCACGCGCGTCGTGTAGGTCCAGCCCTTGCCCGGCAGCGCGTAGCCGATGCGCGTGGGCGCGCCGCTGGCGAGCGTGAGCCAGCCGCTGCGCGGCCCGCCGTGGAAGTCGATGACGATGTCGTAGCGGGCGGCGCGGAGGCGGCGGGCAAGCCGCCAGTCGTAGAGCACCCGCGCCAGGCCGCGCGGGCGATCGGCGACGAGGACCTCGTCCAGGCCGGGATGATGGCGCACCACGGGCTCGGCCGCGGCTTCGACGAGATAGGTGAGATGCGCCTCGGGAAATCGACGGCGCAGCGGCGGCGATGGCTGGGGTCGTGAAGACCACGTCCCCGATCAGCCGCAAGCGGATCAGCAGGATCTTCAGGGCTCGACCGTCGCCTCGTCGATCAGCATCACGGGGATGTCATCCTTGATCGGATAGACGCGATGGCACGATGCGCACTTGAGGGCCGTGCCGTCCTTCACGAGCGTGACCGGCTTCTTGCAGGCCGGGCAGGCCAGGATTTCGAGGAGTTCAGCATCCACGGGCATGGAGCGACTATACACCGCTCCAGAATCGGCGTGCAGAGGTAAGATTTCCCCATGAAGCGCTTGTGTGCCGCTCTCCTGGCGGTGTCGACCGCCACGCCGATCCTGGCCCAGACACCGGCGCCGGCGCCGCAATCACAGGCCTTCTACGAGTTCATGATGGCGCGGCGCCTCGAGGCCGCGGGCGACATCGCCGGCGCGCTGGCCGCGCTCGAACGCGCGACGGGCGATCGATCCGAAATCGGCCGAGTTGCACGCGGAGCTCGTCGGGGTTCTACGCGCGGCAGAACAAGGCCGACGAGGCGGTCGCCGAGGGCGAAGAGGCCCTCAAGCTCGACGCGACCAACGTCGAGGCGCATCACATGCTGGCGCAGATCTATGCCGCGTGGGCCGACGGCGCCGCGCCGCCGCCCGCCGGGCAGACCCCGGCCTCGCTACGAGACAAAGCCATCGACCACCTCGTGGCGATCCAGGGCTCGCCCTTGATGGCGACCGACCCGAACCTGCAGATGACGCTCGGGCGCCTGTACCTTCGCGCGGGCCGGGCCAAGGACGCGGTGCCCGTGCTCGAGAAGGTCGTCGCGCAGGTGCCCTGGGCCGCCGAGCCGTTCGCCCTGCTGGCCGAAGGGCGCACGGCGCTCGGGCGCATCGACGAAGCGGCCGAAGCGCTGGCGGCGGCGGCGGAGATCAACCCGCGCTACTGGGTGACGCTCGGCGGATCTCTACGAGCGCCAGGGCAAATGGGCCGACGCGGCCGGCGCGTATGGCAGCGCCGTGCAGGGCGTGCGCTCGCCGAGCCGCGACCTCCGCGTGCGATGGGCCACGGCGCTCCTCAATGTCCCTTCCGGCGCGGGCGCGCCCAAGGCTCTCCAGGTGCTCGAAGAGCTGTTGAAGGCCACGCCCGATGACACGCGCGTGCTGTACCTGCTGTCGAGCGCCCAGCGCGCCACCGGCGACCCCCAGGCGGCGGAAGCCACCGCGCGCAAGATGCTCGCGGCCGATGCGCAAAGCGTGACGGCCCTGCACGCGCTCTCGCTCGCGCTGTTCGATCGCTACGCCTATCGCGAGATCGTCGACGCCGTCACGCCGTTCTCGAAGAATCCGGCCGCCGCGCTCGAAGGGCCGCGAGGCCGAGGGCGCGATGGTGCTCGTGCAGCTGGGCATCGCCCATCAGCAATTGGGGGAGTTCGACGCGGCCATCGCGGCGTTCACGGCGGCGCGCACGCTGACCCCGCGGGATCCCGAGCTGGACGCGTATCTCGTGCAGGCCAACCTCGCCGCGCGGCACTTCGACAAGGCGCGAATCGCCTGGCGCGCGAGGCCCTCGCGCGGATGCCGGGCCAGCCGCGCATGGTGCGGCTCCGCGCCCAGGCCCTCGCCAAGGGCGGCAAGGTGGCCGAGGCCAACAAGCTCCTCGAAGACGGCGTGGCCGCGTATCCCGACAGCCGCGAATACCTCGTGGGACTGGCCGATCTCTACACCGACCAGAAGCGCATCGACGAGGCCGTGCGGCTCTTCGAGCAGGCGCGCAAGACCTTCGGCGATGACGAGACGCTGACGATGCGCGTGGCGAACGCCTACGAGGCCGGCGGCCGCCTCGACGAGGCCGAGCGCGAGTTTCGCAAGCTGATGGCCGCGGATCCGCTGAACGCCAACGCGATGAACTCGCTCGGCTACATGCTGGCCGACCGCGGCATGCGGCTGCCAGAAGCGTTGGAGCTCGCGCAGCGCGCGGTGAAGGTCGAGCCCGACAACCCGGCCTACCAGGACACCCTCGGCTGGGCGCTCTTCAAGTCGGGCAAGGCCGCCGAGGCCGGTCGCGCCGCTGGCGCGCGCGGCCGCGGTGCTCGTCGGCAGCTCCGTCATCCAGGATCACCACGGCGACGCCCTCGCCAAGACCGGCAAGTCTCGCCGGGGCCATCGCCGCGTGGGAGCGCGCGCTCGCCGGTGACGGCGACGTCGATCGATCGGGCCGCGATCGAAAAGAAGATCAAGGACGCCCGCGCCCGCCGCAAGTGATGAGTGCCGACCTGGTCCCGGGCAGCCGCCTGGCCGCCGTCGCCTGCGTCCTGGCGCTGTCCGCCTGCGCGGCGCGCATGCCGGCGAGACCGTCCGGTGACGCCACGCCGGATCCCACCGCCATCGACGCCTTCACCGCGGCCACGCGCGCGTGCCGCGGCGTGCGCTCGCTGACGGCCGAACTGGCGCTGTCGGGGCGGGCGGGCGCGAGAAGATCCGGGGCCGCGTCGTCGCGGGGCTCGAATCCGGAGGCGCGGTCCGCCTCGAGGGACTCGCGCCGTTCGGCGCGCCGGTCTTCATTCTCGCGGGGCGCCGCGAGCTGGCCACGTTGCTGCTGCCGCGCGAACACCGCGTGCTGGCCGACACCGGGGTCACCGCGGTGCTCGAGCGGCTGACCGGCCTGGCGCTGGGCGCCGACGACCTGCGCGTGATTCTGTCCGGATGCCTGGCCGAGGCGCCGTCGCCGTCCGATGGGCGGCGGTGGACGAGCGGATGGCAGGCCGTGTCGCTCGCGCCGGATCGCGTGGCCTATCTCCGCACGGTGTCCGGGCAGCCGGTCGTCGTCGCCGCCGATTACGGCGCGTGGCGCGATCGACTACGACGAGGTCGCCGGCGGCTTTCCCCGCGTCGTCCGCGTGCGCCGCGCGACCGGCGCGTCCACCGACATCACGGCCCGCGTCTCGCAACTCGAGACCAACGTCACGATCGATCCCGAGGCCTTCACGATCGAGGTGCCCGCCGGGGACCGATCCGATGACGCTCGACGAACTCCGTTCGGTCGCGCCGCTGGCGCCCAAGACCCCATGACGCTCCATCACCATCCCGGCCTTTGCCAAGATCAACCTCGACCTGCGGATCCTCGGCATCGCGCGCCGACGGGTATCACGATCTCCGGACGATCTTCCAGACCCTGGCGCTCTGCGATCGTGTCACGGTCACGCCGCCGCCGGGGGCCGTTCGCCATCACGTGCGACGACCCGCTGGTGCCCACCGATCGCGCGAATCTCGTGTGGAAGGCGGCGTCGCTCCTGCAGCGCGCCGGCGCCGGTCGCGCGCGGCGCGCCGCGCGACATCGCCATCCACTTGCGCAAGCGCATTCCCGCGCGAGGCCGGGCTGGGCGGCGGCAGCGCCGATGCCGCGGTCACGCTGCTGGCGCCTCAACAGGCTGTGGAAGCTCGAGCTCGACCTGGCCGTCGCTCAGCCGCATCGGCGGCGCGGTCTGGGCGCCGACGTGCCGTTCTTCCTGGCGGGCGGCACCGCGCTCGGGCTCGGGCCGCGGCGACGATATCTATCCGCTCGAGGAACTCCCGACGGTGCACGTGGTGATCCTGCGGCCGGGTTTCGGCGTGTCCACCGTCGAGGCGTACCGCTGGTACGACGAGCGAGCCCGGCGGACCCGGCAGGGCGCCGCCAGCCCGCGCCTACGCCGCCGGGGTGGCCCGCCTGGGCGTCGTCGCTGCGCAACGACCTCGAGCCCCCCGTCATCCAGGCACCACCCGACGATCGGCCGGATCCGGCAGATCGCTGCTGGCGGCCGGGGCGGTCGTGGCCGCCATGTCCGGGCTCGGGATCGGCGGTCTTCGGGCTGTTCGAGGCGGCCGACGCCGCCCGGCGGACCGCCGCCGGACCTGGCCCGGCCGGGCTGGACGGCGGTGGCCACCCGCACGCTGAATCGGCGCGAATATCGCGCCGGCCGGTCTGGCGTCCGGCGCCGCTGGGGCGCTCGCGCGCGGCATGGAATCCCGATCTCCGGGTTGCCCGAAGCCCGTAAAGTCGTATACGATTAGGGTTTGCCCCGGGGTGTTGGGGCGTGGCCAAGCGGTAAGGCGCGGGTCTTTGGAACCCGTATTCGAAGGTTCGAATCCTTCCGCCCCAACCAGTTTCAGATCATGCGACCAACCGGATTTCGGAGAACTGAAAGTCTTCTCTGGCAGCGCTCATCCGCAGCTCGCGGCTGAGATTGCCGAGTTCCTCGGGGTGGAACTCGGGCAGGCCCGGCTGCGCCGGTTTCCCGACACCGAAGTTTCGTTCCAGATCGACGAGAACATTCGCGGCACGGACGTCTTCATCATCCAGCCGACCTGCGCGCCGGTCGATGAGCACCTGATGGAGCTGATGATCATGGTGGACGCGTTCCGCCGCTCGTCGGCCGCGCGCATCACGGCGGTGGTCCCGTATTACGGCTACGCGCGCCAGGATCGCAAGGACAAGCCGCGCGTGCCGATCTCCGCCAAGCTGGTCGCCAACGTCCTCACCGCCGCGGGCACGCACCGCGTGCTGACGATGGACCTGCACAAGGCGCAGATCCAGGGCTTCTTCGACCTGCCGGTGGACCACCTGTTCGCCGCGCCGGTCATCATCGACTACCTCTCGCGCCAGGCGTACGAGAAGCTCACGATCGTGGCGCCCGACGCCGGCGGCGCCGAGCGCGCGCGCGCCTACGCCAAGCGCCTCGACGCCGAACTGGCCGTGATCGACAAGCGCCGCACGGACGACGGCACGGCCGAAGTGATGAACGTGATCGGCGAGGTGCGCGGCCGCACCTGCGTCATCGCCGACGACATCATCGACACCGCCGGCACCATCCAGAAGGCCGCGCAGGCGCTGAAGGACGCGGGCGCCGAGCGGGTGCTCGCGTGCGCGGTGCACGGCGTGCTCTCGGGGCCGGCGATCGAGCGCATCGAGAAGGCGCCGATCGACAAGCTGATCATCACCAACACCATCCCGCTCACCGCCGAGCGGGCGAAGTGCCAGAAGATCGTGGTGCTCTCGGTGGCCCGCCTGCTGGGGCAGGCCATCCGCAGCATTCACGAAGAAACCTCGGTCTCGTCGTTGTTTGTTTAGCCTCAAGTCTTGAGCCTTAAGCCAGAAGCCAGCAGGTAACAGTCATGGAAGCGATACTCGAAGCGGTCAAGCGGTCCACCACGGGCAAGAACGAAGCACGGCGCCTCCGCGCGGCCGGGCAGCTCCCCGCCGTCGTCTACGGCGCGCAGAAGGCCGGCGACCAGCCGGCGCCGATGCAGGTGGCCGTCGATCCGAAGCCGTTCCTGCGCATCCTGCACTCGAGCTCGGGGTTCAACACCCTCATCACCCTCAAGGTGAAGGACGGTGACGACGCCCGCGTGCTGGTGCGCGACGTGCAACTCGACCCGGTCTCGCAGCACCCGCTGCACGCGGACTTCTACCGCGTGAACATGGACCGCAAGATCAACGGTCACCGTGCCGGTGGTGCTGAAGGGCGATGCCGCGCGGCGTCAAGGTGGACGGCGGCGTGCTCGACTTCGTGCATCGCGAAATCGAAGTCTCGTGCCTGCCGGCCGAGATTCCGAACGCCATCGAGGTGGACATCACCAACATGGGCATCGGCGACGCCGTGCACGTGCGCGACGTGGCGGCCAGCGCGACGTGGACGCCCGTGACCGACGCCGACCTGATGCTGTTCCACATCATCGCCATCAAGGTGGCCGAAGAGCCGACGGCCGCGGCCGGTGCGGCGGCCGGTGGCGGCGCCGGCGGCGCGGCGGAGCCCGAGGTCATCAAGAAGGGCAAGACCGACGACGAGAAGGCCGAGAAGAAGGACGACAAGAAGAAGTAACCCGGGAACCGGGAGACGGGAGCCGGGAGCCGGACGACATGAAGCTCGTTGTGGGCCTTGGCAATCCCGGTGCCGAGTATCGCGAGACCCGGCACAACATCGGGTTCCTCGTGGTCGACGAGTTGGCGCGCCGCTGGCGCATCGACAGCTGGCGCGAGCAGTTCGAGGCGCTGGCGGTGAAGACGCGGGTGGGCGACGAGGCCGTGGTGCTGGCCAAGCCGCTCACGTTCATGAACCTGAGCGGGCAGGCGGTGGCCGGCCTCGCCGGGTTCTACAAGATCGAGCCCGCCGACGTGCTCGTGGTGACCGACGATGTGGCGCTGCCGCTCGGGCGGTTGCGGGCGCGCCGCGAAGGCGGCGCCGGCGGGCACAACGGGCTCAAGTCCCTGATTCAGCACCTGGGCACGCAGGCGTTTCCGCGCGTGCGTGTCGGGGTGGGGCGCGGCGACAGCCGCCGCGACCTCGCGGACCACGTGCTCGGCCGGTTCGAGGCCGGCGAGCGCGAGACAGTTTCGGCGGCGGTGCTGCGGGCCGCCGATGCCACCGAGGCGTTCATCTCGGACGGCATCGAACGCGTGATGAACGTGTTCAACGCAGCGGATAAGCAAGACCCGGATCCGGCGGAGTGAACGCAGGCTGGTCTCCTTGCCACGTATGTGTGCTGCCCTGAGCGAGCACGCGCAGTCGCGCGTGCGAGTCGAAGGGTATCCACGAGGAGATAGTTGATGAGTAGTCGAACGTACGAACTGATTTACGTCCTCAAGCCGGACGCGCCCGAGCAGGAGATCGCCGATCTGCACAAGCAGGTCGTCGACATCGTCGAACGCATGGGCGGCACCCTCGACAAGACCGAAAACGTCGCGCCCTGGGGCCGTCGCAAGCTGGCCTACGAGATCGGCCACCACAAGGAAGGCTTCTACGTCCTCGAGGTGATCACGGGATCGGGCGAGCTGATGAAGGAGATCGACCGCCGCCTGAAGGTCACCGAAGGCTTGCTGCGCCACCTGATCGTCCGCGTCGACGAGTCGACGATCAAGGCGGACCGCGCCCGCACCAAGCGCACGGAAGAGTCGCGCCGCCGCCGCGTGGCGCGCGGGCTGCCGCCCGACCGCCAGCCGGGCGAGGGACCGCAGGGTGAAGACAGCGACGATTCCGGCGACTTGATGTTCGACAGCTCCGAGGCGGAGGTTTAGTCATGGCATTTGGTGGACCCAAGAGGGGCGGCCCGGGCGGCGCTCGTGGCAAGGACGCGAAGGACAAGGAGAAGGCCGGCCAGCGCCGCGGTGGCGGCTTCTTCCGTCGGCGGAAGGTCTGCAAGTTCTGCGCGGACAAGATCGACGACATCAACTACAAGGACGTCAAGCTGCTGAGCGGCTTCGTTCCCGAGCGCGGCAAGGTGTTGCCGCGCCGGATTTCGGGCACGTGCGCCAAGCATCAGCGCGGCCTGCGCGTGGCCATCGTGCGGGCGCGCCAGCTGGCGCTGCTCCCGTACGCGGCGGACTAAGGGGACTGCGACCATGGAAATCATTCTCAGAGACCACGTGGAGCACGTGGGCAAGCGCGGCGACGTGGTGAAGGTCGCCGACGGCTATGCCCGCAACTACCTGCTGCCCCGGAAGCTGGCCCTGCCGGCGACCGAGGCCAACAAGCACTGGATCGCGCGCGAGCGGAAGATCGCCGAGGCGCGTGAAGGCGAGGAGCGCGTGGCCGCCGAGGCCCTGGCCGATCGCGCTGATCGCCCTGGAGCTGACGATCGCCCGCAAGGTGGGCGACAACGATCAGCTGTACGGCTCGGTGACCAACGGCGACATCGCCGAATTGCTGGCCGCCAAGGGCTTCGACGTGGACCGCCGGAAGATCCTGCTGCCGGATCCCCTGCGCGCGCTCGGCGAGTCCCTCGTGCCCGTCAAGCTGCATCGCGACGTCACGGCGCAGCTCAAGGTCACGATTACCAAGGCCGAGTAGTCTCGCACCGCTCGTTCGACCGAAGTACAATCCACGGGCCGGGCTCCTTGCCCGGCCCGTTTTCTCTCTTATGGCCGACACGCCCTGCTCCCTCGAACGCCCGCACGCTCCCGCATAACCTCGAGGCGGAGCGATCGGTGCTCGGCGCCATCCTGATCGACAACTCCACGATGAACGTGGCGTCGGCGATGATCACGTCGGCGAATTTCTTCCGCGACGCGCACCGCCGGATCTTCGAGCGGATGACGGACCTGTCGGAGCGCAGCCAGCCGATCGACCTCGTCACGCTGAAGGAAGAGCTCGAACGGGCCGGCGACCTCGACGAAGTGGGCGGCGCCGCCTACGTGGCCTCGCTCGTCGACGGCGTGCCGCGCTCGACCAACGTCGAGTACTACGCGCAGATCGTCAAGGAGAAGGCGACCCTCCGCAACCTGATCTTCTCGGCCAACAAGATTCTCGGCAACGCCTACGAGGCGGACCAGGAAGCCGATCTCATCCTGGACGAGGCCGAGAGCGCGATCTTCGCGGTGGCCGAGGACCGCGTCAAGGCCGGCTTCGTCTCGATGCAGCGACCTCGTCGACGAGAGCTACCCGAAGATCGAGAAGCTCTTCGAGCACAAGACCTTCGTCACGGGCGTGCCCACCGGCTTCCCCGACATCGACAAGAAGACGCGCGGCCTGCAGCCCGGCGACCTCGTGATCGTGGCGGCGCGCCCCTCGATGGGCAAGACCAGCCTCGTGCTCAACATCTGCCAGCACGTGGCGACCCACGGGATGCGCGACACGGGCCGCAAGGGCGTGGCCGGGTTCTTCAGCCTGGAAATGTCGAAGGAATCGCTGTTCATGCGCATGCTCGCGTCCGAGGCGAAGATCGACCTCTACCGGCTGCTGAGCGGCAACATCGGGCAGAAGGAATACGGGCAGATCGCCGAGGCGCTCAGACGCTGAGCGAGGCCAACCTCTTCGTGGACGACACGGCCGGCATCGGCGTGCTCGAGATGCGCGCCAAGGCGCGGCGCCTCAAGGCCGAGCACGGCCTCGACCTGCTGGCCATCGACTACATCCAGCTGATGACGGGCCGCGGCCGCTTCGAGAACCGCACGCTCGAACTGGCGTCCATCTCGCGATCGCTCAAGGGGCTCGCCAAGGAACTGAGCGTCCCGATCGTCGTGCTCTCGCAGCTGTCGCGCGCGCCCGAAGCGCGCTCCGACAAGCGCCCGATGCTCTCCGACCTGCGCGAGTCGGGGGCCCTCGAGCAGGACGCCGACGTCGTCGTGCTCATCTTCCGCGAGGAGATGTACAAGCAAGACGACCAGCCCGCCGACACCGACGGCATCGCCGAACTCATCCTCGCCAAGCAGCGCAACGGCCCCACCGGCATGGTGAAGCTGGCGTTCCTGCGCGAGCAGACCCGCTTCGCGAACCTCGCGACGGGCCAGGACTAGCGACGCGAGCGCCGTGCCCACCCGCTGCACCGCCGCGCACGTGGACCTCTCCGCACTCGAGGCCAACGTCCGCGCGATTACCGGCTACCTGGCGGGCGAGGCGAACCTCAACCGCGGCGCGAGCCGCGGGCCGGTGCGGGCGCCCGGCATCATCGCGGTGGTGAAGGCCAATGCCTACGGCCACGGCGCGAGCCGCGTGGCGGCGGCGCTCGAGTCGGCCGGCGCGACGATGCTCGCGGTGGCTGACATCGAGGAGGGCGTGGACCTGCGGGAGTCCGGCGTCCGCGCGCCCGATCCTGGTGTTCGGCGCGCTGAGCGTCAGCGACGTGGCCGGCGTCTTCGACCACGCGCTCACGCCCACCATCTCGAGCCCGGCCGCCGGCCGCGCCCTGCAGGAGGCGGCCGCCGCCCGCGGCGTCTCCCTCGCTTACCACCTGAAGATCGACACCGGCATGAACCGGCTGGGGTTTCGCCACGACAACCTCCGGCGCACGCTGCCGGCGCTGCTCGGCAGCGCGAACCTCGTGCTCGATGCCGTGCACACGCACTTCGGCACGGCCGACGAGCCGGGGCACGCGCTGTTCGACGAGCAGCGCACGCGATTCGAGGCCGCGTGCCGCGTGGTCGATGAACTCGGCGGCGGGCCGCGCTTGCGTCATGCCGCCAACTCCGCCGCGCTGCTTCGCGACTCACGCGTGTGGTACGACTTCGTGCGTCCGGGCCTGCTGCTCTACGGCATGGTCCCGCCGCCGCTCGGCTCGACGCTCCCGCTGCGCGCCCGTGATGTCGCTGACGAGCCGAGTGGTCGCGGTGAAAGGCGTGCGCGCCGGCGAGGGCGTGGGGTACGGCGCGCGGTTCCGCGCCGACCGCGCGACGACGCTGGCCGTGGTTCCCGCCGGCTACGCGGACGGATTGGACCGCCGGCTCGAGGGCCGCGGCGCCGTGCTGATCCGCGGCCGCCGCGCGCCCATCGTGGGCGCCGTCAGCATGGACATGCTTACCGCCGACGTGACCGACATCGGCGGCGTGGGGCCCGGCGACGAGGTCGTGTTCCTCGGTTCGCAAGGTCCCGACGCCCACCAGACCATCGACGCCCGCGAGATGGCCGCGTGGATCGGCACGATCCCGTACGAGATCCTGTGTCGCCTCGGCGCCCGCGTGGAGCGGCAGTACGACTGACGCCTGCTCACGCACGGGCCACGGAGACACGGAGACACGGAGAAGACATTTCTCTCTTGACGATGAGACAATGAGTCTTCGTGTTCTTCGCGCCCTTCGTGGCGGCATTTCAAACGAATTGGATTTCTCCGTGTCTCCGTGCCTCCGTGGCCCGTACGTGACTGAATGAAACAAGCGAAGCCTGTGTTTGTGTGCCAGGAATGCGGCTCCCAGTCGCCGAAGTGGCAGGGACGCTGCCCGGATTGCGGCGCGTGGAACTCGATGGTCGAGGAGCGTGTCGTCGAGCCCGGTGCCGGCGGGCCGCAGGTCCATCGCTATGCCATGCCCGGCGTCGGCACGCAGGGCGCGAAGAAGTACGCCGACATCGAGGCCTCCAAGGCCGACCGCATTTCCACGGGCATCGGCGAGTTCGACCGCGTGCTGGGCGGCGGCATCGTGCCCGGCTCGCTGGTGCTGCTCGGCGGCGAGCCCGGCATCGGCAAGTCCACGCTGCTGCTGCAGGCCGCCGCGAACTTCGCTCACGGCGTGGGTCCCGTGCTCTACGCCTCGGGCGAGGAATCCGAGCACCAGATCAAGTCCCGCGGCGATCGCCTCGGCGTGGGCGACGCGCCGCTCTACCTGCTGGCCGAGACGTGCATCGAGCGCATCCTCGAGGAAGTGGGGCGAGTGAAGCCCGCGCTGCTCGTCGTGGACTCGATCCAGACCGTGTTCTCGCTCAAGTTCCAGTCCGCCCCCGGCAGCATCGGCCAGGTGCGCGAGGCCGCGACGCAGTTCCTGTTCACCGCGAAGGGCCACAATCTCCCGACGTTCCTCGTGGGCCACGTCACCAAGGACGGCAACCTCGCGGGCCCGAAGGCGCTCGAGCACGTCGTGGACACGGTCCTGTACTTCGAGGGCGAGCGCCACCACTCGCACCGGGTCGTCCGCGCCGTGAAGAACCGTTTCGGCGCCGTGAGCGAACTGGGCGTCTTCGAGATGACCGGCGCCGGCCTGCGGCCCGTGCCGAATCCCTCGGCCCTCTTCCTCGCGGAGCGGCCGGTGGCCACGCCCGGTTCCGTCGTGCTGTGCTGCCTCGAAGGGTCGAGGCCGCTGCTGGTCGAAGTGCAGGCGCTCGTGAGCTCCAGCAGCTACGGCACGTCGCGCCGCATGGCCGTGGGCATCGACCAGAACCGGCTGTCCCTCCTGCTCGCCGTCCTGGAGAAGCGGGCCGGCCTGCACCTCGTCACCGACGACGTGTTCGTGAACATCGCGGGCGGGATGAGCATCGACGAGCCGGCGATCGACCTCGCGCTGGTGGCGGCCGTCGCGTCGAGTCTGCGCAATCGGCCCATTACGACTGGGACCGCGGTCTTCGGCGAGGTCGGCCTGGGTGGGGAGGTCCGCGGCGTATCCCAGGCGAACCTCCGCATCCGCGAAGCCGAGCAGATGGGCTTCACCCGCATCGTGCTGCCCCGGTCCAACGTGGACGCGGGCGACGAGCAAGGGAAGGCGGAACTGGTGGGCGTGGCGTCGGTGGGCGAGGCCCTCGACATGCTCCTTGCTTGACCTGCCCACCCCCCGGGCTCTAAGGTTGCCGGATACTTCGGCTTCTCACGGAGCCTCTTTTCATGGCGTGGTTCATACTCGCTCGCTTTCTCTTTGTCGGGGCGGTCTCGTACTCAGCGTTCCTCCTGAGGCCGATCGGTCCCGATAGCCTGCCCAACTTGGCCTTCGGCCTCGGCCTGGCCCTGCTGGCCGTCGTCTTCGAGTGGCAACTGCGCGATACCCCCGTGGCCAACATGCTTGGGGCGCTCGTGGGCGGCGCCGTGGGCCTGCTGCTTGCCAAGGGCATCGGCGCGGCGCTGTTCTGGGC
Organism: uncultured Acidobacteriota bacterium; assembly: GCA_963839865.1. GTDB lineage: Bacteria > Acidobacteriota > Vicinamibacteria > Vicinamibacterales > UBA2999 > 12-FULL-67-14b. The sequence continues at coordinate 124,833 of CAWIWS010000021.1, read as the reverse complement.
GGACCCCGGCGACCAGCGCGTCGCGTTCCTCCACAGCTTCGTGCTGCTGCTCCTGCCGTACCTCGGCCTGGTGGTGGGCGGCCGAAAAGGGGAGTGGCTCGAACCCGCGCGGCTGATGACGCTCTTCCGCGCCGCCGGGCCCGAGCGGCACTACAAGATTCTCGACACCTCGGTGATCATCGACGGCCGCATCGCCGACATCTGCGAGACCGGCTTCATGGACGGCACCCTGGTCATTCCGCAGTTCGTGCTCAAGGAGCTGCAGCTCGTGGCCGATTCCTCGGACTCGATGAAGCGCAACCGCGGCCGCCGCGGCCTCGACATCCTGCAGAAGATCCAGAAGATGGCGGGACTCGACGTCGTGATCTCCGACGTCGACTTCCCCGACGTGCGCGAAGTGGACCTCAAGCTGATCGAGCTGGCGCGCACGCTGACGGGGAAGATCGTCACCAACGACTTCAACCTCAACAAGGTGGCGCAGCTGCGCGGCGTGGACGTGCTCAACATCAACGAGCTGGCCAACGCCCTCAAGCCGGTCGTGCTCCCCGGCGAGATCATGAAGGTCTTCATCCTGAAGGAGGGCAAGGAGTACAACCAGGGTGTCGCCTATCTCGACGACGGCACGATGGTGGTCGTCGACAACGCCCGCAAGATGATCAGCAAGACGATCGACATCGTCGTCACGAGCGTGCTGCAGACCACGGCCGGCAAGATGATCTTCGGCCGCTATCTGGAGCCCGGCGGCGCGCAGGCCCCGCCGCGCGCCCCGTCGCGGTCCCCGCCGCCGCGCCCCCGGCGCCGATCGCGGCCGCTCCACCGGCGAATGGCGGAAAATAGGGGCGGAGTGACCGCGCCCAGCCCCAGGACTCGAGCCCCAGGACCCAGGCCTACAAGCTTCCTGTCGTTCCATTGGTGGCGGACGGTGTTGTGGCTGATTCCGTCCATCGCCGTCTACACGGTCGTCCTCGGCGCGACGTCGGTCACCTCGAGCTTCTTCGATCGCCGCGGCTACTTCGCGCACGGCTGCGCGCGGGCGTGGTCGTGGCTGATCCTCGCGACCACCGGCGTGGACGTGCGCGTCGAAGGGCTCGAGCGCCTGACGCCGGGACGCACCTACGTGTTCGTCGCCAATCACCAGAGCATCTACGACATCCCGGTGCTGTTCTGGTCGCTGCCGTTCCAGCTGCGCATCATCGCCAAGGAATCGCTCGGCCGCTTTCCCGTGCTCGGGCCGCACCTCAAGCGGACCGGGCACATGCTGGTGGATCGCAGCCGCCCCGATCGCATCGGGCATCTTCGGCTGGGCGAACGCGTTGACGTCGAACGGGCTGTCGCTCATCGTGTTTCCCGAAGGCACGCGCAGCCCGGACGGGCACCTGGGCAAGTTCAAGGGCGGCAGTTTTTATCTCGCGATGCAGGCGGGCCTGCCCATCGCGCCCATCTCCGTGGTGGGCAGCCGCCACGTGATGCGGAAGGGCGAGCTCACGACCCGCCCCGGGCACGTCACGCTGGTGGTGCACGAACCCATCGCCACCGTGGCCAACCCGGAGCCGGCCACCGCGGACGTGCGCGACCTCGCCGAGCGGGTCCGGGCGGTGATCAATCCGCCGGTCGAGGCCGAAGCCGCACTACAATCGGCCCCGTGACCCACGGCTTCGCGCTCGCGCCCGACCTCGCGTCGGTGGTCCGGCCCGGTGTGATCTGGTGGACGGGGGCCACGGTCGTCGAGCATGAACCGCGGCTTGATGCGCTCCTCGCCGAGGCCGAGTCCCGCGTCCGCATGCTGCCCCCGCCGGAGTCCGCGGCGGTGCGCACGATGTACAAGCGCGTGGGCCTCGACCCGACGAAGACCCGCCCGTCCAACGAAGCCCTGCTGCGGCGCGTGCGCAAGGGCGACTCGCTGCCGCGCATCAACTCGATGGTCGACATCATCAACTGGTGCTCGGTGGAGTTTCAGTTGCCGTACGGCCTGTATGACGCCGCGAACATCCAGGGGGACGTCACGCTGCGGCTCGGCCGCGAGGGCGAGGAGTACGCCGGCATCCGGAAGGACGCCGTGCACGTCGGCGGTCGCATCACCGTGGCCGACACGGTGGGGCCGTTCGGCAATCCGACCTCGGACTCGGCCCGGACGATGGTGACGCCCGGCACGCGCGACGCCCTGGTGATTGTCTACGTGCCCGCGGAGATTCCGAGGGCGCACATCGCGCGGGTGCTTGCCACGACCAGCGAGCGCCTCGCCACGATCTGCGGCGGCGTGCCGGTCGGCAGCTTCGTCGCGAGCGCGCCCGGCGCCCCCTAGTCCTCTGGGGCGCCCGGCAGCAGCGGTTCGAGTTCGAGGGTCGCCGCGCCGTTCTCGGTGCAGACGGCATACTTGGTCTCGCCCGCGTGGTACATCGCGAGTCCGGCGTACTCGCCCCGCTTGTTCAGCACAAAGAACCGGATGTTGAAGTTGGGGTTGCCCTTGGAGTTCAGGAGGCGCGCCTCCGTGGTGTTGGCGCGGATGCGCCTGAGCGCCTCCATCCCGGCGTCCTTCGGCGAGAGGCCGCGCCGCATGCCCTCGACGATGAGAAACGACGAGAGGTTGTAGAGATTGGCTTCGCCGCGTCCCGTGGAGCCCGCGGCGCCCACCTCGTTGTCGACATAGAGGCCGGCCCCGAGGATCGGCGAGTCCCCCGTGCGCCCAGGAATCTTCCATGCCAGCCCGCTCGTGGTCGTGACGCCGCAGATGTCACCGTTGGGGCCGATCGCATCGCAGTTGATCGTTCCCCAGAAGCTGCCTTCGCGAACCAGCCCGTCCCGCACCATCGAGCGGCCCGCGGCCAGCGCGCGTGATTCCCACGCGTCGTCGCCCGGATCCTTCTCGTGCTTCGGCCTGGGCTGCCGCTCCTTGCCCTCCGGATCGAGCCAGTGCTCGGGATCGACCCGGCGCTTCCACTCGCGCCACAGGCGTCGCGATTCCGGGCTGTTCAGGTCGTCCTCGATCGTGAAGCCCATGGCGCGCGCGAACTGTTGCGCGCCGGCGCCCACGAGCAGGTGATGGTCGGTGTAGTCCATCACGGCCTTCGCCACCAGCGATGGCGTGCGCACGCCTTCGATGGCGGCGACGGCCCCGGCGCGCCGCTTCGGGCCGTGCATGCAGGACGCGTCGAGTTGCACGATCCCGTCGGCGTTGGGGAGCGCGCCGTAGCCGATCCCCGTTTCGAGCGGATCGAGCTCGGGGATGTTCACGCCGGCAATGAGCGCCTCGAGCACGTCCTTGCCTTCGGTGATCAGCCGGAATGCGCGCTGCACCGCGTTCTCTTTCCCGCCGTTCGTGAACTCCCATCCCGAGTAATCGCTGACGACGACGGGACGCACCGTGCGCTGGACGAGGACCTCGGGCGCCCGCGCCGGGGCCGCCGAGGCGTCCGCGAGCGCGGACAGGGGCGCGGCCGCCGCGAGGGATGCGGAGGCGGACTTCACGAATTCGCGTCGGGTGATCATGCGCGTGGCTCCTGCCGCATAAGCGGCGGCGCTCATGCTACACCACCGCGCGGCGCGGAGTACAATCCGGGCTTCATGCACGCCGCCGCCATCATCGCCGCCGGAGGCCAGGGCCTCCGGCTCGGCGCCGATCGCCCCAAGCAGTTCCTGGACATCGGCGGGCAGTCGATGCTCGACATGAGCATCGACGCCATTGCCGCGAGCGGCCGCGTCACGGAGGTCGTCGTCGCGGTGCCCGAGGGGCACGTGGACGCGATGGCCACGGCCTGGGCCGGGCGGTTCCGGACGCCGGTGGCGGTCGTGGCCGGTGGCGCGCGGCGCCAGGACTCGGTGGCGAACGCGTTTGCGCGCACGTCGCCGGGCGCCGGCGTCATCCTGGTGCACGACGCGGCGCGGCCCTTCGTGACCCGCGCGGTGATCGACCGCACCATCGACGCGGCGATCGCGCACGGTGCCGCCATCGCCGCCGTGCCCGTGCGCGACACCGTGAAGCAGGCGGGCGAGGCCGGCGCGGACGGGGCTCGCGTGATTCGCGGCACCCTGTCGCGCGACGAGATCTTCCTCGCGCAGACGCCCCAGGCGTTTCGTCGCGACGTGTTCGCCAGGGCCCTCGAGCGGGCCGGCACCGCTGATGTGACGGACGAGGCGATGCTGGCCGAGCGGGCCGGCATCACGGTCCACCTTGTCGCCGGGGACCCGGCGAACGTCAAGGTGACGACCGTGGAGGACTTGCAGCAGGCGCGCGCGCGCGCCGGGAGCGGCGGCGCGATGCGCATCGGGACCGGGTACGACCTGCACCGCCTCGTGGAGGGGCGGCCGCTGATTCTGGCGGGTGTCACGATCCCGTTCGCCCTCGGCCTCGACGGCCACTCCGACGCCGACATCGTGTGCCATGCCGTGACGGACGCGGTCCTCGGGGCGGCCGCCGCCGGTGACATCGGCCGCATGTTTCCCGATACTGACCCTGAGTGGAAGGGCGCCGACAGCGTCGCGTTGCTGCGCCGCGCGATGGCGCGTGTGGCCGAGCTGGGCTATCGCGTCGTCAACGTCGACGTCACCGTGATCGCCCAGCGTCCCAGGCTCCTGCCGCACCTCGAGGCGATGCGCGCGTCGCTCGCCGCGGCGCTGGGCGTCGAGGCGGGGGCGGTCAGCATCAAGGGCAAGACCAACGAGGGTGTCGACAGCATGGGCCGCGGCGAGTCGATGGCCTGCCATGCCGTCGCCTTGCTGTCACGCTAACCACGAAGGTCACGAAAGGGACAATCACGAAGGGCGCGACGTAGCGTTGGGAAAGCCAGATGATTTGTCTTCGTGGTTTTGACCTTCGTGTCCATCGTGGTTGCATTTGAATCATGAGAGTCCGTTTCGCTCCATCACCCACCGGGCACCTGCACGTCGGCAACGCGCGCACGGCGCTCTTCAACTGGCTGCTCGCGCGCGGGCAAGGCGGCACGTTCATCCTGCGCATCGAGGACACCGACCTCGAGCGATCGACACGGGCGTCCGAGGACGCCATCCTCGACGACCTTCGGTGGATGGGCCTCACGTGGGACGAAGGCGTCGAACAGGGTGGGCAGCACGGCCCGTACCGACAGACCGAGCGCTTCCCGATCTACGCCGAGCACACCGCGCGCCTCCTGGCCCAAGGGAAGGCCTATTACTGTTTCTGCTCCGCGGAGACTCTGGATGCGCAGCGCAAGGCGCAGCTGGCGGCCGGGCATCCGCCGAAGTACGCGGGCACCTGCCGACATATTGATCGCGGCGAGGCCGCGGGTCGCAAGGCGGCGGGGGAGAACGCGGTCGTCCGGCTGCGCGTGCCCGAGGGCCGGGACGTGACCTTCAATGACGTCGTCCGCGGTCCGGTGACGTTTCACACCGACGTGATTGGCGACCCGGTGCTGGTGCGGTCCGACGGCGTGCCGGCCTACAACTTCGCGGTCGTGATTGATGACGCATTGATGGCCATCACCCACGTGATTCGCGGCGAGGACCACATCTCCAACACGCCGCGGCAGGTGCTGTTGTACGAGGCGTTCGGCTGGGCGCCGCCCCTCTTCGCGCACCTGTCGCTCGTGATGGGCCCCGACCACGCGCCGCTCTCCAAGCGGCATGGCGCCACGTCGGTGGCGGAATTCCGGGCCAAGGGGTACCTGCCCGAGGCGCTTGTGAATTACCTGGCGCTGCTCGGCTGGTCGCCCGGCGACGGGGAGGAGCTGCTGCCCGCCGGCGAGCTCGCGCGGCGCTTCAGGCTCGAGCAGGTCGCGCACAGCCCCGGCATCTTCGATGAAGACAAGCTCGCGTGGGCGAACCGGCACTATCTCAAGGCGGCGGCGCCCGATCGCCTCGTGGCGCTCTCGCTCCCGTTCCTCCGCGCCGCGGGAGTCGCGACCGGCGATCCGGACGCCGACGCCACGGCATGGTTGATGAGCGCGGTCCCCGGCGTCGCCGGATCGGTGGATCGCCTCGCGCAGATCCCCGATCGGCTGTCGACGATCTTCTCGTTCGACGCGGCGCGGACCCTCGCCGACCCCGCGGTTCGGCAGGAGCTGTCGGAGCCGGGCGCGCGGGCAATCCTGGCGGCGCTCGCCGCCGACCTCGCGGCGTCGCCCCGCATCGCCGACAAGGACGCCTTCCGTGCGGCCGCGGGCCGCGTGAAGGACCAGACGGGCCAGAAGGGCAAGGCTCTCTTCCATCCGATCCGCCTCATCCTGACCGGTGCGCTCGAAGGGCCCGAGCTCGACTTCGTGGTGCCGGCCATCGATCGCGCGGCGGCGCTGCCGCCCGGATCGGGCCTGGCGGCGGTGAAGGGATGCCGCGACCGCGCGCAGGATATGATCGCCGCCCTGTAGTCGTTCCCTGATAAGGAGGTCCCCAATGCCCGACGCCGCTTCTCCGGATTTCTCCGCCATCACCGGCCGCATGCAGCAGACCTGGGCGACCGGCGATTTCAATCGCATCGCCACGGTGATTGCGTCCGCTGCCGAAGACCTCGTGGACGCCGCGCAGGTCCGCGCCGGTCACCGTGTCCTCGACGTGGCCTGCGGCAGCGGCAATGCCGCGCTCGCGGCCGCGCGACGCCACGCCGATGTCACGGGCCTCGATTACGTGCCCACGCTCGTCGAGCGAGCCAGGCAGCGGGCCGAGGCCGACCAGACGCCGGCCGAGTTCCATGTCGGCGACGCCCAGGCGCTGCCCTATGAGACGGCGTCCTTCGACCGCGTGTTGTCCGTCTTCGGCGTGATGTTCGCGCCCGATCACGAGCGCGCCGCCGCGGAGCTGCTGCGCGTGTGCAAGCCCGGTGGCACGATCGCGCTCGCCAACTGGATGCCCGAAGACTTCGGCGGGGACATCTTCCGGACGATGGCGAAGCACGTGCCGCCGCCGCCGGGCGTGAAGCCGGGCGTGCGCTGGGGCACGGCGCAGGGCCTCGGCGAACTGCTGGGCCATGGCGGCCGCGTCACGCACGAGCGGCGCACGGTGACGCAGTACTTCCGCTCCGTCGACCACATGCTCGACCAGTTCCTGACCTATTTCGGCCCCGCCGTCAAGGCGAAGGAGGTGGTCGGCGAGGCCGGGTATCCCGCGCTGCGCCAAGACCTCGGTGAGGTCTTCGCGCGTTACAATCGCGCGACCGATGGCACGGCGGCGGTCGAGTGCGCGTACATGCAAGCGATCGTGACCCGCCACTGACGTTCGGCGCGGTAGAATGCGCGCGGACACCGGCATCGGTTTCAGCCAGGAGATTATCGTGATGACTCGTTCGGTCGCGCTTGCCACGTTGGTTGCCGTCTTCACGGCGTTCACCGCCACCCACGACGCCCAGACGCCGGCCGCCCGCGCGGCCGCGCCCATCGACGTCACGATCCACGAGGGCACCTCGATGTCCGTGGCCGTCTCGCCGGACGGGCGCACGCTCGCGACCGATCTGCAAGGCAGCATCTGGACCGTGCCCGCCGGCGGCGGCACGGCGACGCGCATCACCGACGTCTTCAACGACGCGCGGCAGCCGGCGTGGTCCCCCGACGGCCGCACCATCACGTTCTTCGCCTACCGCGACGGCGGCTACGACCTCTGGTCCGTCGCCCCCGACGGCACCAACCAGCGCAAGCTGACCTGGGGCGCGTTCGACGATCGCGAGCCGACCTGGTCGCACGACGGCACGCGCGTCGCGTTCTCCTCCGACCGGGGCAACCCGCTCGGCAGCGACTACAACATCTGGATCCTCGATACGCGGACCGGAGAGTTCAAGCAGCTCACCAAGCGACGCCGTCGGAGGACTACATGCCGACGTGGTCGCCCGACGACAAGGAGATTGCGTTCGCGTCCACGCGCGACAACGGCACCGGGTTGTGGGCCGTGAGCGTGGCCGACGGCGCCGCAGCGCAAGGTGCGGACGTCGACGGGCCGCGTCGACGCGCCCTCGTGGGGTCCCGGCGGCCAGTTGCTGTATCACGTGACCGAGGGCGCCCAGAGCCGCTACGAAATTGACGGCAAGGCCGTGACCGGCGGCGAGAACGTGTTCGCGTTCCGCGCGTCGTGGGCCTCGCCGACGGACTACTACTACGTGTCCGACGGCAAGATCCGGAAGCGGTCGGTGGGCGGCGCCGCGGCGCAGACCGTGGAGTTCTCCGCGACGCTGCAGGTCGTGCGCCCGCAGTACACCGCACCGACGCGCGCGACTTCACCTCGGTGACGCCGCGACCGGCGCTGGGCGTCGTGCGCCCGGTCATCTCGCCCGACGGCAAGCAGATCGCCTTCGCGGCCGTCGGCGACATCTACGTGATGCCGGTGGGCGGCGCGGCGGTGAACATCACGAAGGACGCGGCCCTCGACACCGATCCGTCGTGGTCGCCGGACGGCAAGCAGCTCGTGTACTCGTCCGACAAGGACAGCGAGTTCCTGCAGCTGTGGATTCGCGACATGGCCACCGGCCAGAGCCGCAAGGTCACCAACCTCACGACGCAGCCGCAGGGCGCCTCCTTCTCGCCCGACGGCAAGCGCATCGTCTTCTTCAACGTGGACGGCATGTGGCGCGTGGCGGAGATGTCCATTCTCGACATCGCCAGCGGCAAGGTGACGAAGATCCACGACACGCTGCCGCAGCCCGGGACGCCCACGTGGTCGCCCGACGGCAAGCGCGTGGCCCTGGCCGGCGTCGCGCCGCTCACGACGCGGTTCCGCGAGGGCACGAACCAGGTGCTCACGATTTCCGCGGACGGCGGCGGCGACAAGTGGTACGCGCCCGTGCCGCTGCTGTCGATCGACTCCCGCGGCGGCGGCGGCCCGGCGTGGTCGCCCGACGGCACCAAGATGGCGGCGATCTACGAGGGCGTGCTCTCGGTGTGGCCCGTGTCGGCCGCGGGCGAGCCGCTCGGCCCGCCGCGCCGCGTCACGTCGGAGAGCGCGCACGCGCCCAGCTGGCAGGGCGATTCGCGGCACATCCTGTACCAGAACCTCGACAAGCTGAAGATCGTCGACATCGAGACGGGCGACACGAAGACGGTGCCGTTCAACCTGAAGTGGACGCCCGCGGTGCCCACGACCCGCGTCGTCGTGCACGCCGGGCGCCTCATCGACATGAAGAGCCCGGTGGCGCGCACCAACGTGGACATCACGATCGAGGGCAACAAGATCACGGCGGTGGTGCCGCACGCCGACGCGAACCACGCCGTCCGGGCCAGGTCGTCGACGCGTCGAACCTCACGGTGATGCCCGGGCTCGTCGAGTTCCACTCGCACCTGCAGAAGGACTACGGCGAGGCGCAGGGCCGCGCGTGGCTCGCCTTCGGGATCACGACGGTGCGCAGCCCCGGCAACACGCCGTATGAAGCGGTGGAGGATCGCGAGGCCAACGAGGCCGGCGTGCGCCCCGGCCCGCGCGTCTACGGCACCGGCTACCTGATGGAATGGCAGCGCGTGTACTACAAGATGGGCATCGCGATCTCGAGCGTCGCCCAGTTCGAGATGGAGCTGCAGCGCGCGAAGGTGCTGCAGCACGATCTCATCAAGAGCTACGTGCGCCTGCCCGACCTGCAGCAGAAGCGGATGGTGGAGTTCGCGCACAGCATCGGCATCCCCGTGGCCACGCACGAGATCTACCCGGCCTCGTTCGTCGGCGTGGACAACACCGAGCACACGTCGGCCACGAGCCGCCGCGGCTATTCGCCGAAGATGGCGACGCAGCAGACGGCGTATGACGACGTCGTGCAGCTGTTCGGGAAGAGCGCGCGCATCTTCTGCCCGATGATCTCCGGCGGCGGCGCGCGGAAGCTGTTCCAGGATGACGCGGCGCTGAAGACCGATCCGCGATTCAAGCTGTATCCCGAGTGGATCCGGCGCCAGGTCGCGGCCCAGCCGTCGGCGGCCAACCCCGGCGGCGGCGGCGATCCCGCCGGCGGCAGCGGCAAGATGGTCCTCGACGTGATGAAGGCCGGCGGCCTCGTCGTGGCCGGCACCGACACGCCGAACGCCATCAACCTGCACGGCGAGCTGATGTCCTACACGATGGCCGGGATGTCGAACTTCGACGCGCTGAAGGCCGCGACGGTCAACCCGGCGAAGGCGCTCGGCCAGGATACCGGGACGATCGAAGCGGGCAAGCTGGCCGACCTCATCATGCTGGACGGCGACCCGCTCGCGAACATCGCCAACACGACCCGGGTGAAGCGCGTCATCGCCAACGGCCGGGTCTACGACATCGACCAGCTGACCGCGCCCAGGCGTTAGCTGGTAACGTGGATCCGGATGCTGATCTACGGGATCAACGCGGTGGCCGAGGCGCTGCGCGCCGGCCGCGTGCGCGAGATTCGTGTCGCCGAGCGCGGCGACGAACGGCTGCAGCGCGTGCTCGATGACGCCGCGGCCGCGGGCGTCCGGGTCCGCAAGGTGACGCGCGAGGCGCTCGACGTGGAGTCCCGGCCGCGGCGTGCACCAGGGCGTGGTGGCCGACGTCGATCGGATGCCGGAGGTCACGCTCGACGACCTCATCGCCCCAGGGCCTGAGCCGGCGCTCATCGTCGTGCTCGATGAAGTCGAGGACCCGCAGAACGTGGGCGCCATTCTGCGGTCGGTCGATGCGGCGGGGGCCACGGGGGTGGTCCGCCAGACGCGCCGGGCCGCGCCGCTCGAGGGTGCGGCGGGCAAGGCCTCGGCCGGGGCGGTGCATCACGTGCGGGTGGCCGACGTCGTGAACATCGCGCGGTCCGTCGAGGAACTCAAGAAGGCCGGCATCTGGACCCTGGGACTCGACGCCGACGCCGAAATGCCTTACTATGAATGGGATCTCACCCTTCCGACGGCGCTGATCGTGGGCGCCGAGGGTCACGGGCTGCGACGGCTCGTGAGGGAACGGTGTGACCAGGTGGCCTGCATTCCCATGCGGGGCCATGTGGGAAGTCTTAATGTTTCTGCGGCGGCGGCCATCGTGTTGTTCGAGGCCGTCCGTCAGCGAAGCCGGGGGAGGAAGGGCTAACGGCCTTTCCGTCTGACTCCGGAGGAGGTTGGTTGGTAGTGCCTGCCCGAACGACTTGCGCCTCTGGCATGAGTCGTGCTAGCATTCGATTCTTTGTCTAGGCTGGCGTAGCTCAGCCCGGTAGAGCAGCTGATTTGTAATCAGCCGGTCGGGGGTTCAAATCCCTTCGCCAGCTCCATCAGCACGGCGCCGCAGGTGTGGCGTCAGCACGGGCCGCGGCGTCGGCAAGACAGGGCAAGCACAGGGGTCATCCTCAATTTGCGGACAGGTTAGGAGCGCGGTTCGCGCGAGACGCGGCAGGCATGCCGTGTCGGTACGCGGCGGGCCCTCGGAGTGGGGGCAGGTGGCGGAGCGGTCAATCGCAGCAGACTGTAAATCTGCCGCCCCAGCGGCTACGAAGGTTCGAATCCTTCCCTGCCCACCAGCCTTCGCCCGCAGGCGTTAAACAGCGGGTCCGGCTGGTTCAGCCGGGGTGTGCGGGTCGGGTAATTGGCGCGGGACAGCGGGCGTGCCCGCCGAAGTCCCGAAGGGACGAAGGCGGGAGTAACTCAGTGGTAGAGTCACAGCCTTCCAAGCTGTTGGTCGCGGGTTCGATCCCCGTCTCCCGCTCCAGCCTTCGCTCGATGCGCAACCACTTGGCATCGAGCAACGGCTAGGCAGGCTCGGTTGGGTTTGAGGAGAGTGGCTGAGCAGGCAGATCACGGCGCAAAGCCTGGTCCGCCGAAGCGCCAGAGGCGCGAAGGCGACGCCGATGTAGCTCAGTTGGCAGAGCGCGTCCTTGGTAAGGACGAGGTCACCGGTTCAATCCCGGTCATCGGCTCCAGTTTTGTGCGGAAGGGAAGCCGGGTTCTCTTTCGCGAGTGACGGGCAATACGAAACGCGGTTTCGTTTTTAACCACCCGACGCCGGCACGGGGCCGGGTCGTAGAGGAAGCGAGCGAAGGCGAGTCATGGCGAAAGAGAAATTCGATCGGTCCAAACCGCATGTCAACGTTGGCACCATCGGCCACATCGACCACGGCAAGACGACGCTGACCGCGGCGCTGACCAAGGTTTCGGCCGACAAGGGCTGGGCGAAGTTCGTCCCGTACGACCAGGTGGCCAAGGCGTCCGAATCGCAGGGCCGTCGCGACGAGACGAAGATCCTGACGATCGCGACGAGCCACGTCGAATACGGCACGGAGAACCGCCACTACGCCCACGTCGACTGCCCGGGCCACGCCGACTACATCAAGAACATGATCACGGGCGCGGCGCAGATGGACGGCGCCATCCTCGTGGTCAGCTGCATCGACGGCCCGATGCCGCAGACGCGCGAGCACATCCTGCTCGCCCGCCAGGTCAACGTGCCCTACATCGTCGTCGCCCTGAACAAGGTCGACGCGGTGGACGACACGGAACTGGTCGACCTCGTCGAGCTCGAGGTCCGCGAGCTGCTCAAGAGCTACGGCTTCCCCGGCGACGACGTGCCGGTCGTCCGCGTGTCGGCCCTCGGGGCCCTCAACGGCGACCCCAAGGGCGTCGAGTCGGTGACCAAGCTGATGGAGGCGCTCGACGCCTACATCCCGGTGCCGCAGCGCGACGTCGACAAGCCGTTCCTGATGCCGATCGAAGACGTGTTCTCGATCTCGGGCCGCGGCACCGTCGTCACCGGCCGCATCGAGCGCGGGCAGATCAAGGTCGGCGAGGAAATCGAGATCGTCGGCTTCAAGCCCACCGAGAAGAAGGTCGTCACCGGCGTCGAGATGTTCCGCAAGCTGCTGGACTCGGGCCAGGCGGGCGACAACGTCGGCGTCCTGCTCCGCGGCGTGGAAAAGGAAGACGTCGAGCGCGGCCAGGTGCTGGCCAAGCCCGGCTCCATCAAGCCGCACACGAAGTTCAAGGCCGAGGTCGTACGTGCTCTCGAAGGAAGAGGGCGGCCGCCACACCCCGTTCTTCAACGGCTACCGTCCCCAGTTCTACTTCCGGACCACGGACGTGACCGGCACGCTGAACCTGAACGAGGGCGTCGAGATGGTCATGCCCGGCGACAACACGAGCGTCGAGCGTGACGCTCATCGCCCCGGTGGCGCTCGAAAAGGGCGCGCGTTTCGCCATCCGCGAAGGCGGCCGCACGGTCGGCGCCGGCACGGTCACCGACATCATCGAATAACGACGGCAACCGGGAACGGGCGAGCCCCATCGGCTCCCGGTTCCCGGCTGCCCGGGTCACGACAAGGATTGAGCAATGCGCGACATCATCCAGCTGGCGTGCGGCGACTGCAAGCGCCGCAACTACAGCACGACGAAGAACAAGAAGAAGACGACCGAGCGGATCGAGCTGAGCAAGTACTGCCGGTTCTGCCGGAAACATACGCCGCACAAGGAGCAGAAGTAGGCGCGTAGGCCAGTAGCTCAATTGGCAGAGCACCGGTCTCCAAAACCGGGGGTTGGGGGTTCGATTCCCTCCTGGCCTGCCATTCAGGCGCGGACACGCGACACACTGCAAGCGATGACGACCGAGACCCTGGAAACATCTGGCGACAGCGGCGGGCTCCGCGCCCCCCTGGGCTGGTGGCAGCGCACGCGCGAGTTCCTCACCGAGGTGCGGAACGAGATGAAGCGCGTCACGTGGCCCTCGCAGCGCGAGGTCTACGCGACGACCGTCGTCGTCATCCTGACGTCGGTCTTCTTCGGGCTGTATCTCTTCAGCGTTGACCTGCTGCTGAACAACGCCGTTCAGTGGCTCTTCAAGCGCTTCGGTGCGGCATGACCGACGTCGCCACGAAGAGCTGGTACATCGTCCACACCTACTCGGGGTTCGAGAAGAAGGTGGCCGAGTCGCTGTCCGAACGCGAAGGTCGCCTACGGCCTGGCCGACGAGATCGGCGAGATTCTGATCCCGACCGAGGACGTCGTGGAGATGCGCGGGGGCCGCAAGGTGGTCTCCTCGAAGCGCTTCTTCCCGGGCTACATCCTGGTCGAGATGAACATGACCGACAACGCGTGGCACGTCGTGAAGAACACGCCGAAGGTCACCGGGTTCGTCGGCGCGGGCGCCAAGCCGACGCCGCTCACCAAGGAAGAGGTCGAGCAGATTCTCGACCAGGTGAAGACGGCGGCCGAGAAGCCGAAGCCGAAGTACACGTTCGACAAGGGCGACCAGGTCCGCATCAACGAGGGGCCGTTCTCCGGCTTCAACGGCGTGGTGGACGAGGTCAACGCCGACAAGAACACGCTCAAGGTGATGGTGACGATCTTCGGTCGCGCCACGCCGGTCGAACTCGATTTCCTGCAGGTTGAGAAACTGTAATGGCCAAAAAAGTTCAGGCAATGGTGAAGCTCCAGATTCCCGCAGGCAAGGCCACCCCGGCCCCGCCCGTGGGCACGGCGCTCGGTCCGCACGGCGTCAACATCATGGACTTCGTCAAGGCGTTCAACGCGAAGACGGCGAAGGACGACGGGCTGATCATCCCCGCGGTGGTGACGATTTACTCGGACCGCTCGTACACGTTCATCACCAAGACGCCGCCGGCGTCGGTGCTGCTCAAGCGCGCCGCAAACCTCGCCAAGGGGTCGGCGGTGCCGAACAAGAACAAGGTGGGTCAGGTCACGGCGAAGCAGGTCGAGGAGATCGCCAAGCTGAAGATGCCCGACCTCAACTGCGACTCGATCGAGTCGGCGGTGCGCACGGTGGCGGGCACGGCCCGTTCGATGGGACTCGACGTCGTCGGATAGGTGGGAGGTCTGCCCCGGCAGGCCGCTGGCACCACGGTTGGAGACACATGAGATCACACGGCAAGAAGTACACGGCGGCCCGCCAGCAGGTGGAGAACCGTCCGTATCAGCTGGATGAAGCGCTGCCGCTCCTCCAGAAGATCAAGTTCGCGAAGTTCGACGAGACCATCGCGCTGTCCATCCGGCTCGGCGTCGACCCGAAGCACGCCGACCAGATGGTCCGCGGCACGGTCGTCCTGCCGCACGGCCTGGGCAAGTCGAAGAAGCGTCCTGGTCATCGCGGGCGCCGACAAGCAGAAGGAAGCCGAGGAAGCCGGCGCCGACATCGTGGGCGGCGAGGAGCTCGTCGAGAAGATCAGCGGCGGCTGGACCGACTTCGACGCCGTCGTCGCCACGCCCGACATGATGCGCGCGGTCGGCAAGCTCGGCAAGGTGCTCGGCCCGCGCGGCCTGATGCCGAACCCGAAGACCGGCACCGTGACGCCGAACGTCGCGCAGGCGGTCAAGGAAATCAAGGCCGGCAAGGTGGAGTTCCGCGTCGACAAGACCGGCATCGTGCACGCGCCGGTCGGCAAGATTTCGTTCCCGGCGCAGAACCTGGTCGACAACGCCTCCGCGCTCATCGACAGCATCGTGCGCGCGAAGCCCGCGGCGGCCAAGGGCAAGTACCTGAAGAGCATCACCGTGTCCTCGACGATGGGGCCCGGCGTGCAAATCGACGAAAGCGGCGTGGAAGCGTCCGCGAAGAAGTAGGCGGGGGCCGAACACACCATGGCAGTCACACGAGCCGACAAAACCGCCGAGCTGCAGATGCTCGAAGGCGTCTTCCAGGGCGCCGACGTGGCGATCCTGCTCGACTACAAGGGCATCAACGTGCCCCAGGTCACCGAGCTGCGGCGCGAGCTGCGCAAGGCGAGCGGCGAGCTACAAGGTCGTCAAGAACTCGCTGGCGAAGCGCGCGCTGAAGGGCACGACGTTCGAGAGCCTCTCGGTGCACTTCGAGGGCACGACCGCCGTCGCCTACACCGACAAGGATCCGGTGGCGCTGGCCAAGGCGCTCACCGACCTTCATGAAGACCGTGCCGGCGCTGCAGATCAAGGGCGCCGTCGTGCAGGGGCAGACCATGAAGGCGGCGGAGGTCACCGAGCCTCGCCACCCTGCCGGGCAAGCCGGAGCTCTACGCGAAGCTGCTCTTCCTGTTGCAGGCGCCCATGGTCAACCTGGTGCGCGTGCTGAACGCCGTGCCGCGCGACCTCATGAGCGTGCTGGCCCAGGCCGAGCAGAAGCGCCAGTCGTAACCCGTTATCCCGTCAGACCGAACTCAAGCGAACCGCAGACCGCGATCGTATTTTAAGGAGCGAACAGCAATGGCCGAAGTGAACCAGCAGCAGGTGATCGAATACATCAAGGGCATCAGCGTGATGGAGCTCTCGCAGCTCGTCAAGGCGCTCGAGACCGAACTCGGCGTGTCGGCGGCGGCGGCGATGCCCGATGGCGATGCCGATGATGGGCGGCGGCGGCGGGCGGTGCGGCGGCGGCGGAAGAGCAGACCGAGTTCACGGTGACGCTCACCGACGTGGGCGGCAACAAGATCAACGTGATCAAGGTCGTGCGCGAAGTCACCAGCCTGGGCCTGAAGGAAGCGAAGGACCTCGTCGAGGGCGCGCCCAAGGCGATCAAGGAAGGCGTGACGAAGGACGAGGCCGCCTCCATCAAGAAGAAGTTCGAGGAAGCCGGCGCGAAGGTCGAGATCAAGTAAATCGTCGACCGACGCGGATCAGTCAGTGTGTGACGGACACCGGGGGTTCGCCCCCGGTGTCCGCCGTGCTTTTTCACCAGTGGCCCGGGCCCCGAGCGACGCATGTACAGCCTTCCGACCAACGTCTACCGCGAACGCAAGGATTTCTCGAAGATCAAGACGACGGTTCCCATCCCGAACCTGATCGAGATCCAGCGGAAGAGCTACGAGCGCTTCCTGCAAATGAACCGCCTGCCCTCCGAACGCGAGGACCAGGGGCTGCAGTCGGTGTTCAAGTCCGTCTTCCCGATCAGCGACTTCCGGGAGAACTCCTCGCTCGAGTTCATCGAGTACTCGATCGGCAATTGGGAGTGCAAGTGCGGCAAGCTCCAGGGCCTGCACCACCTGCGCAAGCCCTGCAAGAGCTGCGGGCACACCCTCACCTGCGACCCGTACGGCGACAAGGACGTCCTGTGCCCGAAGTGCGGCACCGGCAACCACGCCCGCGGGGACGTCTGTGACATCTGCGGCCACACCGTCGCCCTCAAGCTGAAGTACGACGTCGACGAGTGCCAGGAGCGCGGCATGACGTACGCCGTGCCGCTGAAGGTGACGATCCGGCTCGTGGTCTGGAACAAGGACCCGGAGACGGGCGTCAAGACCATCCGCGACATCAAGGAGCAGGAGGTCTACTTCGGCGACATCCCGCTGATGACGGACAACGGCACCTTCATCATCAACGGCACCGAGCGCGTCATCGTCTCGCAGCTGCACCGCTCGCCGGGCGCCTTCTTCCACTCGGAAGACAAGAACCTGTACGTCGCGCAGATCATCCCGTACCGCGGGTCCTGGGTGGAGTTCGAGTACGACACCAAGAACCTGCTGTACGTGCGCATCGACCGCAAGCGCAAGTTCCTGGCCACGGTGTTCCTGCGCGCCCTCGGGCTGCGCGGCGCCGACGAGATCATCCGGACCTTCCACCAGGTCGACCGCCTCAACCTGCGCGACAACGCGCTGTACTGGGCGGTGGGCGAGGGGCTGGTCGGCCAGCGCGCGCGCAAGGACGTCAAGGCCGGCGACGTGTCGATCGGCGAAGGCAAGAAGATCACGAAGTCCCACATCGAGGGCCTGCGCAAGGCCGGCGTGAAGGACATCGCGATCACCGACGAGGCGCTCACGGGCGCGTTCGCCGCCGCCGACATCGTCGACCCGGGCACGGGCGAGGTGCTGCTGGAGGCCAACGAGGAGCTGACCCAGCGCGTCGTCGCGATGGCGCACGAGAAGGGCGTCGAGAAGATCGACGTGTTCTTCCCCGAGCGCGACGAGGTGGGCCCGATCGTCTCGGCCACCCTCAAGAAGGACCCGATCCGCACGCACGAGGAGTCGCTCATCGAGATCTACCGGCGCCTGCGGCCGGGCGATCCGCCGACGCTCGACAGCTCGCGCTCGCTCTTCGAGAACATGTTCTTCAACCCGCAGAAGTACGACTTCTCGCGGGTGGGCCGCCTCAAGCTCAACACGAAGCTGGCCCTCACGACGCCGCTCGACGAGCGCATCCTGCACCCGCAGGACTTCTACGAGGTCATCGGCTACCTGCTGAAGCTGCGGAAGAACGCGGCGAACGTGGACGACATCGATCACCTCGGCAACCGCCGCGTCCGGTCGGTGGGCGAGCTCCTCGAGAACCAGTTCCGCATCGGGCTGGTCCGCATGGAGCGCGCGATCAAGGAAAAGATGTCGGTGTACCAGGAAATGGCCACCGCCATGCCGCACGACCTGATCAACGCGAAGCCCGTCATGGCGGCGATTCGCGAGTTCTTCGGGTCGTCGCAGCTGTCGCAGTTCATGGACCAGACCAACCCGCTCTCCGAGGTCACGCACAAGCGGCGTCTCTCGGCCCTCGGGCCGGGCGGCCTGTCCCGCGAGCGCGCCGGCTTCGAGGTGCGCGACGTCCACACCACGCACTACGGCCGCATCTGCCCGATTGAGACGCCGGAAGGCCCGAACATCGGCCTGATCAGCTCGCTCAGCTGCGTACGCCCGCATCAACGAGTTCGGGTTCATCGAGTCGCCGTACCGCAAGGTGAAGAACGGCCAGGTGATCGACTACGTGCTGGTCACCAACGCCGGCGGCCACCCGAAGTACAAGAACGGCGACATCGTCGAGTCCGACGAGCTCGTCGGCGTCGACGGCCGAGCGAAGAAGAAGGGCGTCGAGTTCGAGCCGTTCTGCTTCTACCTGTCGGCGTGGGAAGAGGACCAGTACATCATCGCCCAGTCGAACGTGGAGCTGGACGAGGACAACCGCATCAAGGCCGAGCGCGTGGACGCGCGGCAGACGGGCAACTTCATCCTGGCGCCGCGCGACCAGGTGCAGTTCATCGACGTCTCGCCGAAGCAGCTCGTCTCGGTGGCCGCCTCGCTCGTCCCGTTCCTCGAGAACGACGACGCGAACCGCGCGCTGATGGGATCGAACATGCAGCGCCAGGCCGTGCCGCTGCTCCGCGCGCAGGCGCCCTACGTGGGCACCGGCATGGAGTACATCACGGCGCGCGACTCGGGCGCCGTCGCGGTGGCCCGGCGCACCGGCACGGTGGACTTCGTCGACAGCACGCGCATCGTGGTGCGCGTGGAGTCGGAGCACGTCGAGAGCAACGACGACATGGGCGCGGACATCTACCCGCTCACCAAGTTCAAGCGCTCGAACCAGAACACGTGCATCAACCAGAAGCCGATCGTGCGCGAGGGCCAGAAGGTGCAGAAGGGGCAGGTCCTCGCGGACGGCCCCTGCACGGAGCTCGGCGAGCTCGCGCTCGGCCGCAACGTGCTCGTGGCGTTCATGCCCTGGCGCGGCTACAACTTCGAGGACGCCATCCTCGTCAGCGAGAAGATGGTCCGCGAGGACTACTACACCTCGATCCACATCGAGGAGTTCGAGATCGAGGCGCGCGACACGAAGCTCGGGCCGGAGGAAATCACCCGGGACATCCCGAACGTGTCGGAAGGCTACCTCCGCGACCTCGACGACAGCGGCATCATCCGCATCGGCGCCGCGGTGAAGCCGGGCGACATCCTCGTGGGCAAGGTCACGCCGAAGGGCGAGACCCAGCTCACGCCGGAAGAGAAGCTGCTCCGCGCGATCTTCGGCGAAAAGGCCGGCGACGTGCGCGACGCCTCCCTCATCTGCCCCCCGGGCATCGAGGGCATCATCGTCGGCGTGAAGATCTTCTCCCGCAAGGGCATCGAGAAGGATGACCGCGCGAAGGCCATCGAGCAGGACGAGCTCGACATGATGGAGAAGAACCTGCAGGACGAAATCCGCATCCTGCACGACGAGACGAAGAAGCGCGTCGTCAACATGCTGCAGGGCCAGACCCTGCGCGCCGACCTCTTCGACGAGTTCGGCCGCGAGCGCCTCCTCAAGAAGGGCCAGCAGCTGACGATGGACGCGATGCAGCCGGTGCCGTTCGCCGCGCTCATCCGCTCGAAGATCCAGACCGACGATGCGGCGATGGAGCCGGATCTGCGGACGCTCGAGGAACGCACCGAGCGCCAGGTCGAGGTCATCAAGCAGCTCTTCGAGGAGAAGAAGGAGAAGATTCGCCGCGGCGACGAACTGCCGCCGGGCGTGATCAAGCTCGTCAAGGTGTACGTCGCGATGAAGCGCAAGCTGTCGGTCGGCGACAAGATGGCCGGCCGCCACGGTAACAAGGGCGTCATCGCGCGCATCCTCCCCGAAGAGGACATGCCGTACCTGCCGGACGGGACGCCGGTGGAAATCGTGCTGAACCCGCTGGGCGTGCCGTCGCGCATGAACGTCGGGCAGATCCTCGAGACGCACCTCGGCTGGGCCGCCCACGCGCTGGGCCTCTACTTCGCGACGCCCGTCTTCGACGGCGCGACCGAGAAGGAAATCACGGCCTGGCTGGACAAGGCCGGCCTCGACCAGGAGGGCGGCAAGACGCGCCTCTACGACGGCATGACCGGTGTGCCGTTCGAGCAGCAGGTGACGGTGGGCTACATCTACATGCTCAAGCTGTCGCACCTGGTCGACGACAAGATCCACGCGCGGTCCATCGGGCCGTACTCGCTGATCACGCAGCAGCCGCTGGGCGGCAAGGCCCAGTTCGGCGGCCAGCGCTTCGGCGAAATGGAAGTGTGGGCGCTCGAGGCGTATGGCGCCGCGCACATCCTCCAGGAACTCCTCACCGCGAAGTCGGATGACGTGACCGGCCGCGCCAAGATCTACGAATCCATTGTGAAGGGCGATGCCTCCTTCACGGCGGGTCTCCCCGAGTCGTTCAACGTGCTCATTCGCGAGCTGCAGGCCCTGTGCCTTGACGTGGAGCTCATCTCCACCAAGCGCAAGCCCGCCGAACTGACCGAGGAGAGCGCCGAACCGGTGCTGGAGGGCTGATGAACATGAGACCTAGCTTTACCGACAGCAAGACCGCCCTGAAGGCGGACTTCGACGCCATCCGCATCAGCCTGGCGTCGCCGGAGAAGATCGAGCAGTGGTCCTTCGGCGAGGTCACCAAGCCGGAGACGATCAACTACCGCACGTTCAAGCCGGAACGCGACGGCCTGTTCTGCGCGAAGATCTTCGGGCCGATCACCGACTGGGAGTGCCTCTGCGGCAAGTACAAGCGCATGAAGCACCGCGGCGTGATCTGCGACAAGTGCGGCGTCGAAGTGACGCAGGCCAAGGTGCGCCGCGAGCGCCTCGGCCACATCAAGCTGGCGACCCCGGTGAGCCACGTGTGGTTCTTCAAGGGCCTGCCGAGCCGCATCGGGCACCTGCTCGACATCTCGCTGCGCGATCTGGAGCGCGTGCTCTATTTCGAGGCCTACGTCGTGGTCGACCCCGGCGAGACCAAGCTGACGCAGAACCAGCTCCTCACGGAGGACCAGTTCCGCAAGGCGCGCGAAGAGCACGGCTACTCGAAGTTCAAGGCGCAGATGGGCGCCGAGGCGATCAAGGAGCTGCTGCGGCGCGTCAACGTGGACAAGCTCGCGCAGGAGATGCGCGAGAAGATGCGCGCCGAGACCTCCGCGCAGAAGAAGCTCAAGTACGCCAAGCGCCTGAAGGTGGTCGACGCCTTCCGCAAGTCGAGCAACAAGCCCGAGTGGATGATCCTGGAAGTCGTCCCGGTGATCCCGCCCGAGCTGCGGCCCCTCGTGCCGCTCGACGGCGGCCGGTTCGCGACCTCGGACCTGAACGACCTCTATCGCCGCGTCATCAACCGCAACAACCGGTTGAAGAAGCTGATGGAGCTCAAGGCGCCCGACGTCATCATCCGCAACGAGAAGCGCATGCTCCAGGAAGCCGTGGACGCGCTCTTCGACAACGGCCGGCGCGGCCGCGTGCTGCGCGGCGCCAACAACCGGCCGCTCAAGTCGCTGTCGGACACCCTCAAGGGCAAGCAGGGCCGGTTCCGCCAGAACCTGCTCGGCAAGCGCGTCGACTACTCCGGCCGCTCGGTGATCGTCGTCGGTCCCGAGCTGAAGCTGCACCAGTGCGGCCTGCCGAAGAAGATGGCGCTCGAGCTCTTCAAGCCGTTCATCTACAACAAGCTCGAAGAGCGCGGCCTCGTCGCCACCATCAAGCAAGCCAAGGAGATGGTCGAGAAGCAGGTCCCCGAGGTGTGGGACGTGCTGGAAGAGGTCATCCGCGAGCATCCCGTGCTCCTCAACCGCGCGCCGACGCTGCACCGCCTGGGCATCCAGGCGTTCGAGCCGACGCTGGTCGAGGGCAAGGCCATCCGCATCCACCCGCTCGTCTGCACGGCGTTCAACGCCGACTTCGACGGCGACCAGATGGCGGTGCACATCCCGCTCTCGCCGGAGGCCCAGATCGAGGCCTCCGAGCTGATGATGTCGTCGAAGAACATCCTGTCGCCGTCCAACGGGACGCCGGTGGCGGTGCCCTCGCAGGACATCGTGCTCGGGTGCTACTACCTGACCAAGGCGCGCCCCGGCTCCAAGGGTGAAGGCCGCGCCTTCGCGAACGCCGACGACGTCGTGCTGGCCCTCGAGGCGGGGGAGGTCGAGACCCTCTCGCCGATCCGGCTGCGCTACACCGGCCCGCTGCAGGACATGGCGTCCACGCGCGACGACCAGGACGTGCTCCACGCCGACGTGCAGCACGTCGAGAACAAGATCATCAACACCACCGTCGGCCGCGTGATCTTCAACGCCGCGATGCCGAAGGGGATGCCGTACGTCAACGGCATGCTCAAGAAGAAGGGCCTCCAGCAGCTCGTGCAGCGCTGCTACCTGACCACCGGGCTCCAGAACACGGTGGAGATGCTCGACAGCCTCAAGCAGACGGGCTTCACGTATGCCACGCGCTCGGGGATGTCCATCGGCATCCAGGACCTGATCATCCCGCAGGAGAAGGTCACCCTCGTGGCCAAGGCCCGCGACGAGGTCATCAAGGTCGAGCAGCAGTATCTCGAAGGCGCGATCACCAACGGCGAGCGCTACAACAAGATCATCGCCGTGTGGTCGGACGTCACCGAGAAGATCGCCGACGCCATGTTCGCCGAGATGGAGAAGCGGGACCGGGAAGGCAAGTTCAATCCCGTCTACATCATGGCCGACTCGGGCGCGCGCGGTTCGAAGCAGCAGATCCGCCAGCTGGCGGGCATGCGCGGCCTGATGGCGAAGCCGTCGGGCGAAATCATCGAGCAGCCCATCAAGGCCAACTTCCGCGAAGGCCTGTCGGTGCTCGAGTACTTCATCTCGACCCACGGCGCGCGCAAGGGCCTGGCCGACACGGCGCTCAAGACCGCCGACTCGGGCTACCTCACGCGCCGCCTCGTGGACGTGGCGCAGGACGTCATCGTCTCCGACCACGACTGCGGCACCCTCGACGGCATCGAGGCCCGGGCGATCGTGGAAAGCGGCGAGATCATCGAGCCGCTGCGCGACCGCATCATCGGCCGCGTGTCGCTCGAGAAGATTACCGACCCGATCAAGGGCGGCGTGATCCTCGACTTCAACCAGGAGATCGACGAGGAGAAGGCCGCCGAGGTGCAGGACGCCGGCATCGAGAAGGTGAAGATCCGCTCGGTGCTGACGTGCGCGTCACGCCGCGGCGTCTGCGCCCGGTGCTACGGCCGCGACCTCTCCACCGGCAAGCTGGTGGAGCTGGGCCTCGCGGTGGGCGTCGTGGCCGCGCAGTCCATCGGCGAGCCCGGCACGCAGCTGACGATGCGCACGTTCCACATCGGCGGCACGGCGTCGCGCATCTCCGACCAGTCGAACCTCGACTCGAAGCACAAGGGCATCGCGAGCTACGAGAACCTGCAGGTCATCGACCGGCCGAACGCGCAGGGCGGCAGCGACCTCATCGTGATGAACCGCAACGGCTTCATCGTGGTGAAGGACGACAAGGGCCGCGACCGCGAGCGCTACCAGGTGGTCTACGGCGCGCGCGTCAAGGTCAAGGACGGCCAGGCCGTCGACACCGGCACCATCCTGGTCGAGTGGGATCCCTACACGTTCTCGATCCTCACGGAAGAGAGCGGGCAGATCCGCTTCAAGGACATCCTCGACGGCGTCACCGTCCAGGAGGACGTGGACGAAGTCACCGGCCTCTCGCGGCTCATCGTCGTCGACTCGCCGGATGAGAAGAAGCAGCCGACGGTGGAGGTCAAGGCCGCCAACGGCAACACGCTGCGCCGGTACATCATGCCGGTGAGCGCGCACCTGATGGTCCAGGACGGCGAGACGGTGAACGCCGGCGACGTCATCGCGAAGATTCCGCGCGAGACGACGAAGACGAAGGACATCACGGGCGGCCTGCCGCGCGTGGTCGAGCTGTTCGAGGCGCGCAAGCCGAAGGATCCGGCCGTGATCAGCGAAATCGACGGCTCGGTGAAGTACGGCGGCGTCGTCAAGGGGCAGCGCAAGATCCTGATCGTCCCGGACGACCCGAACGCCGAACCGCGCGAGTACAGCATCCCGCGCGGCGTGCACGTCAACGTCCAGGAAGGCGACCGCATCCGCGCGGGCGAGCCGCTCATGGACGGCCCGAACAACCCGCACGACATCCTCCACGTGCTGGGCGAGAAGGAACTGCAGAAGTACCTGGTGAACGAAATCCAGGAGGTCTACCGGCTGCAGGGCGTGAACATCAACGACAAGCACATCGAGGTGATCACGCGCCAGATGATGCGGTGGGTCCGGGTCGAGGACGTGGGCGACACGGAATTCCTCGTGGACGAGCAGGTGGACAAGTTCCGCTTCATGGAAGAGAACGAGCGCGTCATCGGCAACGGGGGCCGTCCGGCCACCGCGCAGCCGCTGCTGCTCGGGATCACCAAGGCGTCGCTGTCGACCGAGTCGTTCATCTCGGCGGCGTCGTTCCAGGAGACCACGCGCGTCCTCACCGAGGCCGCGATCTCCGGGAAGATCGACTACCTGCGCGGCCTGAAGGAGAACGTGACCATGGGCCGGCTCATCCCGGCGGGCACGGGCTTCTGGTGGTACCGGCACGTGCAGATTCCGGCGGACGAACCGCCGCCGCCGCCGCCGGTGCAGCAGCCGAGCGACGACGAGCTCGAGCTGGACCGCGAGATGGAATATCTCGTGGAGCCGGAAGAGCTGGTCGACCGGGGCATCACCGAGACTGAATAGCTCGGGTCAACCACGCAGGACACGAAGGGCACGAAGAGAAGATTCTCTTCGTGCCTTTTGTCTTTTTCGAGGCACGTCGCTTCTACACGATCCCGCAAGATTTACAGCGCGCCCCGCACGGCTGCCCCTCGTCGATCGCGTGGCATGGACGAATCGCGCGACAGAATCGAAATGTCGCGATCAGAACGCGTACGTGGGACCCCCTTTTTGAACAGATCCGTGTCTGTTTCCGTGGGCACACCTCTTGCTCTCTTTCAGGCATCGGGACTCCAACCCCGGCCTTAACGAGGAGAGACGCAATGCGTAACTGGATCGTGATTGGTGGGACGCTGGCCCTGAGCGGGATGCTGACGGCAGCCTGCGGTGATTCGATGTCGTCGACTTTGCCGACCGGTCCGTCGGCGGTGGCCGCTTCGGCATCGCCTGCGGGCGCCGCTACGAGCGGCGCCACGTCCGCCGTTGCGGGAGATGTGATCCTCGCCGTGGACGAGGCCAATTCGGCCCTGGGTAAGGGCGGCAACGGCAAGGCTGGGAATGGCAACGGTAACGGCAACGACAACGGAAAGGGCAAGGACGACAAGGGCAACGATGACAAGGGCGGCTCGCCGCCGGCCCCGCCATCAAGCCCTGCGCCGCCCACCAACACCTCTCCGGGCGCACCGGCGCCCCCGACGAACCCCGGAACCAGCAAGGTGGAAATCGAAGGCGTGATCGCCAGCCTGGCCGGTCTCTCGCTGACGGTGAACGGGCAGGCGGTGCTCGTCCCGTCCACCGCCGTGATCCGCCACGGCTCCCGCGCCGTCGCGTTCGCCGAACTCCAGGTCGGTGATCGCGTGCACATCAAGGCCGGCAGGAACTCGGGCGGCGCGCTCGAAGCCACCGAAGTCAACGTGCAGAACCCTTCAGGCGACGGCAACGACGGCGACGTCAATGAGGATGGGTCGGCTTCCGTGCGGGTGGCCGTCCTCGACGGTGCGGCGTCCGAAACGGGCGCGGACCCCGGCGCGTTCCGCCTCACGCGCGTGACCACCACCAGCCTGCCCGTCACCTCGCCCCTGTCGGTGAGCTTCACCCTGACCGGGACGGCGCTCAACGGGACCGACTACGTGACGGTGCCGCTGACGGCGACGTTCCTCGCGGGACAGGCGACGGTGGATGTCGTCGTGACGCCCATCGCCGACCTCCTCGCCGAGGGACCGGAGACCGTAGTGCTGACGCTGACCAACGCGTCGCCGTACGTCCTCGGCACGCCGACCACGGCGACGGTGACCATCTCGGAGATGCCGGTGGTCAGCGTGGCCGCCTTTGACTCGAGCGCGGCGGAGGCGGGCCTTGATACGGGCACGTTCCGCCTGACGAGGGACGGCAGCACGGCCGCCCCGCTCACGGTCACGGTGACGCTGACCGGCACGGCGCTGAACGGCACCGACTACGTGAGCGTGCCGTTGACCGTGACGTTCCTGGCGGGGCAAGGCACGGCAGACGTGGTCATTACGCCCATTGCCGATGCCGTGGTCGAAGGGCCGGAGACGGTCATCCTCTCTGTGATCGACGGCGCGCTCTACGACCTGGGGACGCCCAGTTCGGCGACAGTGACAATCGCGGGCTAGCCTGCGCGGTACGCAGAAAGGGCGCGAGGAGGGTGACCTCTTCGCGCCCTTCTTCGCCCTACGCTTCCGCGGGCGCCGTCGCGACCTTGACCTGGCGCTCCAGCGCAGCGGCCCGGAGCATGCCGGCGGCGGTGTAAAGGACGACGACCACGACCAGCCACCGCACCGCGTCCAGCGGCAGCGACTTCACGATGAAGGCGGCAATCAGCACCGCGACCGGCCCGCCCACCAGGAGGCCGATGGCCGTGCGCTTGTCGTACGCCTCGCGGCGGATGAACTGCGTGCTGCCGACCGGCATCAGGAACGCGCAGGCGCCCATCATGATGGGGAAGGCGGCCGTCGGGTTCATGCCGAGGAGGCTGATCATGATGAGGCACGGCGCGTAGTAGCCGATGCCGAGCATCATGAGTGCCCCGAGCACCATCGAGATGGCCACGGCCAGGCCGAGCTTGGCGCCGGCGACGCCGAGGGCGAGGCCGGGCGCCGGCCCGATGCCGGTGAGCGACGCCAGCATGAGGCAGGCCGCGCCGATCAGGGCGAAGCCCATGCCGATCTGCACCTGGCGGCGCTTCAGGCGGGAGACCACGCCCGCGCCGAGCCACGCGCCGGCCACTGCCGCGCCGATGATGGCGACGAGCGTGCCGAACTCCACCTCGACGATCGTGATGTAGATGGTCGCCTGGATGATCGTCGGCAGCGTGTGGCCGACGTTGAGCGTGCCGGGAATCTTCTCGTCCGGCATCACCTTCCAGAATCGGAACATCGACGTGGACGTCGCGTACGATCCGATGCCCAGGGTGTCGAAGAAGTTGGTGATGAAGCCGATGCCGATCTGCAGCGGCGTCGGCGTGAGCACTTCGGGCGTCTTCTTGGCCGCCTGCTGGCGACGGACCATGGACGCCCAGAAGGCGAAGTAGACGACACCGATGACGATCAGGCCGGCGAGCAGGATGTTCTTTGGATCCATTGGGCGAATTCTATCCGACGAACTTGTATCCGGAACCGTGAATCGTGAGGATGTGCTCGGGCGCGTGGGGCGAGCGCTCGATCTTCTGCCGGAGCTTGGCGACGAAGTTGTCGATGGTCCGGGTGGTGGGGAATTCCTCGTAGCCCCAGACCTCGTTCAGGATCTGCTCGCGCGTGACCACCTGCCCGGTGTGCTGGACGAAGTAGCGCAGCAGGTCGAACTCGCGGGCCGTGAACTCGATGCGGCTCTTGCCGCGACGGGCCTGGTGCAGCTTGAAGTCCACCTCGATGTCGCCGATGCGGATCGCGTCGGCCGTGGGCTTCGCGCCCCCGGCGCGCCGCAGTACGGCGCGCACGCGCGCCAGCAGCTCGGTGATCGAAAACGGCTTGGTCACGTAGTCGTCCGCGCCCAGCTCGAGGCCCAGCACCTTGTCGGTCTCGGCCGAGCGGGCGGTGAGCATGACGATGGGAATCGCGTGCGAGCGCGCCCGCAACTCGCGGCACACGTCGAAGCCGTTCTTCTTCGGCAGCATGACGTCGAGGATCACGAGGTCGGGCGCGAAGCTGGCCGCCTTGGTCAGGCCTTCGTCGCCGTCGCCCGCCGTTTCGACTTCGTACCCTTCGAGTTCGAGGTTGTCACGCAGGCCGAGCCGCATCTGCGGTTCGTCCTCGATTACGAGAATGCGCTTCATCAAAGGCTCCATCGATGGCGGCCTGGGCCGGAATCGGGAAGTGCAGGGTAAACGTGCTGCCGTGGCCCGGTTCGCTCGTCACGCGGACGAACCCGCCATGCCCGCGCATGGTGTGGTCGACGATGGCCAGGCCGAGGCCGGTGCCCTGCGGCCCGCCGCCGAGTTCGCGCTGGATGCGGTAGAACTTGCGGAAGATCCGGGCCTGCTCCTTCCGGGGGATTCCGATGCCGTGGTCCCGCACGGCGACGACCAGGTGCCGGCCCGTCCGCCGGACGTCGACCTCGATGTCGCGCTGGTCACCCGAATACTTCATCGCGTTGGCGAGCAGGTTCTCGATCGCCTGCTCGGCCGCGCCTTCGTCGGCGAAGATCCGCGGCAGGTCGGGGGCGACGGTGGCGTGGACGGCGAACTGGCCCTGCGTGAACTGGTTCTCCATGCGCGCGAGGACGCGGCGGACCGAATCGCCGAGGTCCGCCGGCTCCATGCGGTAGGGCCGCAGGCCCGCTTCCATGCGCGAGAAGTCCAGGATGTTCTCGATGAGCCGCGTCAGCTTCTTGGCCTCGCCGTTGATGATCCGGTAATACTCCTGCGCCCGCTCCGTGTTGCGCACGCGTCCGAGCTCCAGCGTCTCCGCGAAGAGCTGGATGAGCGCGAGCGGCGTCTTGAGGTCGTGCGACACCGACGCCACGAAGTTGGACTTGAGCTCCGCCACGCGGACCTCGCGCGCCGCCGCGCCCGCCACCAGGAACACGCCGAGCGCCATCGTCACGGCCAGCACGGCCATCAGTGCCAGCTGCGGCCGCGTGCTGGCGCCCACCACTTCCGGAATCCGTCGAGCGGGCCGTAGCCGGTGCGCAGCGTCCAGATTTCCCGGTGCTGCTCGTAGGGCGCCGCGAACTCGAGGAGTTCCTTGTCGAAGAAGATGATCGGGAACTGGCGCTCGTCCACCGGCTTGTTCTCGCGGTGGGTGTTCGACATGAACACGTGTTCGCCGGCCTCGCCGAGCACCTCGATCTCGAGGGGCGGGAACCCCGTGGGTTGCTGCACGAGCGCGAGGCGCTGCCGCAGCAGCGCCGGGATGTACTCGGTCCGCAGCTTCTCGGCATCGACCGCCAGCGCCACGACGCTCGTCATTCGCTCGCGCAACAGCGACTCGAACCGCAACTGCGCCTGGACGTAGTACTTGCGGCCGTTGATCTCGTCGGTGAACGCGACGATGGCCATGCGGGTCTTGGCCATCTCCTTCAGCCGCGGCAGCAGGCGCGCGGCGAATGCCGAGTCTTCGCGGAACCGCTGGTCGCGGGCCGCTTGGCGGCGCCGCGGCGCTGGCCTTGTCGAAGGTCCAGAGCCGTCCGCCGTCCGCGCCGCGCTCGGTCCAGACGTAGAACGCCTCGACGAAGGGGCTCTCTTTGAGCCCTTCGTTCAGGATCGGATCGATCCACGGCGAAGTCGATCGGCTCTGTGCGGGCCTGCGGATGCGCAGGAGCACGCTGATGTGCGGGCGCTTGAGATATTCCTCCACCGAACGGGTCAGCGACTCCGACGTGTCGCTGCTCAACTGGTGCAGGACGACCGCGGAGGTGGCCTCCAGGTCGTTCAGCGACCGGAACTGGAAGTAGAACAGCACGGCCATCGGAATGGCGACCACGACCGCCAGGCCCGCCGCGAGGCGGACACCACGGTCGCGGAAGAATTCCGCCAGGGGATTGGGGCGGGTGCCGTTACTCATACGCCTCCATCAGACCAGCTTCTCCAACTCTCCGCTCACCCAGGCTTGCACGGGTTGCCACCCCGCCAGCTCGGGATGCTGGGTGATGATCGCCCAGAGGATCGCGCCCGTGTCGGCCAGCAACTGCCGGCGGTACTCCCGCGGCAGCGATCCGGTGGCGCGCTGCAGTTCCCTGAGCGCGCCGGGCCCATCGCCCGTCGCCATCCTGCAGAGCGCCAGCCGCGACGCCTGGACCGGATTCCTCTCCGGGTCCCGACCCTGTCCTTCAGCATAGGCCGAAAGCGCGGCCTGGTAGCGCCCCTGCAGGAAGAGCGTATGCCCGAGATTGTAATGGCCGAAGGCCAGATCCGGCGCCAGTTGAATGACTTGCCGGAAGGCGGCCTCCGACTCGCCCAGCCGGCCCAACTCGCGCCGCACCACGCCGACGTTGTTGAGGGCCTGGTGGCTGGCCGGGTCCACGGCCAGCGCCCGCTCGAAAGCGGCGAGCGCCTCCTGCGGGCGATCGAGCTCGCCGAGAGTGGCGCCGAGATTGGCCCACGCCGGACCGAAGCCGGGCAGCGCCTCGGCCGCCGAACGAAAGAACGCCGCGGCCTGCGCCATGTCGTCGCGCCTGAGCCAGAGCTTGCCGCGCTCGAACAGGGCGGCCGCCCACGCGGGCTCGAGGGCCAGTGCCTCATCGAGGTCTCGCGCCGCCGCCTCGAGATCGTTGACCTCCATGCACGCGCTGGCCGTCGCGACCAGGGCCGGGGCGGTTCGCCCGGCCTCGAGCGCGCGCACGCAGAGCTGCAGGCGCACGGCGGGATTGGCCGCGCGAAAGGCGGCTGCTAACTGTTCTGAAGGGCCCGCCACCGCGGCCGGAGGCCGCTTCGGCGAGGTCTCGCCGAAGCTCGCCGGTAAATCTTGGGCGAGCGCAGGCGGAGGCGAGGGCGCCTCGTCCAGGCGCACGTCCGCACGGGCCCAGCCGCCCCGACGCGCGAGAATCTCCGGCGCGCGCTCGCGGATGGCCGCGACACGGCCGGTGGCGAGCAGCCACGCGTCATCGCGCGCGCCGAGCGCCTGCGCCCACACCTCGGCGTGATACAGCGCTTGCGTCGTCACCAGGCGCGAGCCGCCCGTCTGGTGGTTCACGAACGCCTCTTCGATCGCATCGACCCGCACGACAACCGGCCCCGCCGGCAGGGCGGGTACCGGCGTCAGGAGAAACGGCCACGCCGCAGCCGCGGGCGCCGAAATCACCGCGCCGTCGCGATGGGATGCGCTCCACTCATCGGTCCACCGGTCCGCCATTTCGCGACGCGGCCTCGAGTTCGTCGGCAAGCATGAGCACGAGAGCATTGGAAGCCGCGATCGTGGACACGAGAGCAGTATCACATGGGGAGACAACGCCAGAAAAGTTGTGACATGCAATGACGACGCGGCCACGGCAGGTGCCTATAATCGCGCCACGTTCACGAGCGTTCCCTGCCCGCGCCGTGCGAGGTTGCGCTCCCCGCGGGAGCTCTGTCATGACCGATCACGCATCACACCCGAGCGATCTCGGGCGCCGGGGTTTCTTTGTACGCACCATCCAGGGCATGCACGCCGTCATGGGCGCCACCCTGGCCTTTGTGCTGGGGCGGGCGGCGTTGGCGCCCGCATTCGAGCGCCGCGAATCCCAGTGGCTCCATGCGGGCGACCTCGCGTCGCTCCAGGACGACGTGCCGGTGCCGGTGACGCTCCGCGTGGCGCGGCCCGATGGCGCGAGCGAAGCCGTCGACCGCCGCGTGGTGTATCTCGTCAAGTCGGGCGGGGGCGCCGTGCGCGCGTTTGATTCCACGTGCACGCACCTGGGCTGCCGCACGCGATTCAACCCCGAGTCCAACCACATCGAGTGTCCCTGCCACGGCGGGGTCTACGACACCACCGGCACGGTGGTCTCGGGGCCGCCCCCGGAGCCGCTCGCCACCCTGCCGACGAAGCTCAACGGCGATCAGGTTCTGGTTCAGGTCTAGGCCAATGCTGCGACAGGTCCTCGATTGGCTCGATTCGCGTACCGATTACCGCAAGCTCCTCGGGCACGCGCTCGACGAACCGTTGCCCCGCGGCACCGGTTGGTCCTTCACGACCGGCAGCGTCGTCACGCTGCTGGTCGGCTGCCAGTTCGCCACCGGCATCGTGCTGAGCATGTATTACGTGCCGGCGCCGTCGCTCGCCTACGACAGCGTGCGCTTCATCATGACCGGGCTGCCCTTCGGGTGGCTCGTGCGCGGCCTGCACTTCTGGGGCGCGAGCTTCCTCGTGGTCGCGGCGGCCGTGCACCTGATGCGCGTGTTCCTCTTTGGTTCCTACAAGGCCCCGCGCGAAGTCACGTGGCTCACCGGCCTCGTGCTGATGGCCGTGATTCTCGGCTTCTCGCTGAGCGGCTACCTGCTGCCGTGGGACCAGAAGGCGTACTGGGCGACCACCGTCACCATCAACGTCGCGCGCAGCACGCCGCTGTTCGGCGACCAGCTGGCGAACGTGCTTCGCGGCGGCCCCGACCTCGGCGCGCTCACGCTCGGCCGGTGGTTCACGGCGCACGTGTTCCTGCTGCCCGCCGCGCTCATCACGTTCATCGTCGCGCACATCTACCTGATGCGGAAGCACGGGATCTCCGGCCCCGTCACGCCGCAGCCCGGGCGCGGCGTCGCCTTCTTCCCGTGGCACGTGATGAAGGACACCGTGATGATGGCCGCTGGTCTTCGCGTCGCTCGTCACGGTGGCGATCTACGCTGCCCGCGCACCTCGACGAAATCGCCAACCCGTCCGACGCGAGCTACATCCCGCGCCCGAGTGGTATTTCCTCTCGCTCTTCCAGTTGTTGAAGTACTTTCCCGGGCCGCTCGAACCGGTCGGCACGCAGGTGGTGCCCGGCATCGTCGCCGGCTTTCTGGCGCTGCTGCCGTTCCTCGATCGCTCGCCGGACCGCCATCCGTTTCGCGCCGGCCGCCGCGGGTTCACGCTCGCGATGTTCGCGATCGCCGCCGGCATCGTGACGCTCACGGCGCTGGGCTTTGCCGATCGGCCCGCCGGCCGCGATGCCAATGACTGGGGCTTGTTGCCGATTGCCGGCCGCGAGATGGCGACCGGGAAGGGCAGCACCTGCCAGCGCTGCCACGACGCGGGCGGCGCCGCGGCGCCGCTGTCGTTCACGCGCCTGACGAAGGATGAGGAGTGGCTGCTGACGCACATGGCGGATCCGGTGGCCATTGCCCCGGGCGTGCGCTTCGAGGGCGAGCCGGCGCCGAAGCCCGTGATGTCACGCTTCCAGGCGCAGGCCGTGGTCGCGTACCTGCGCCGGCACCACGCGGGCATCGAGGCGCCGGCGGTGGACGCGACGATCGGCCAGCGCGGCGCTCACCTACGCGGAGACCTGCGTCGTGTGCCACAAGATCTCCGGCGATGGCGGGACGGTGGGGCCCGACCTGACGCACGTCGGCAAGCGGCGCGACGCGCGTCGATTCGGGACGTGATTGAAGATGCGTCGATGGTCTACGGCGATTCGGTGATGCCGGTCTTCAAGGGCAAGCTGAGCGAGGAACAGATCGCGGCGCTGGTGACGTACCTGGCCGCCAGGAAGTAGGACGAGAATCGGGAGCCGGGAGTCGACTCCCGACTCCCGACTCCCGACTCCCGGCTCCCGACTCCCGGCTTCCGGCTTACGGCTTACGGGAGCAGCGTCTTGATCTGCTTCACCGCGTAGTCGACCTTCATGTCGAACAGCTGCTTGCCGAGTTCCGGCGTCGAGCGGCGGCCGTCGCCGCTGATGCCGTTGTTCACGCGCGGCTTGCTCGGGTCGGGGCGCTGGCCCTGCGGCAGCACCGGGTCGCCGAGCGCGTCCTTCACCAGTTCCTTGCGCACCCATCCCTTGTCGCCGCCGAGGTAGAGCATCTCCGACGTGTCGGGGATGCCGGCGTGCGAGCTGCGTCGGGTAGCCCTTGGACACGAGCATCTTGTCGAAGTCGTCGTTGGCCTTGGCGTAGACCTCGTCGCAGAACACGACCTTCACGCCCTGCGCGGCGTACTTCGCCGTGAGCTTCTTGGCGATCTCGCCGAGCTGCTGCTGTCCGCCGCCGTGGTCGCCCATCAGGACGACGTTCTTGAAGCCGGTCTTGATCAGTTCCTCGGCCACCTGCTCGTTGATGGCCGCGAAGATCTCGTTGGTGAGCCCGATGGTGCCGGGCAGGTCCGCGCTGGCGCGGTTGGGCGAGAAGGGGAGCACGGGCGCGGCGATCGCGTTGCCGAGCTTCACCGCGATGGCCCGCACGGTCTCCCGCGCCATCAGCGTGTGGCCGCCGTTGACGTTCTGCGGCCCGCGCTGCTCGGTCCCGCCGTTGTAGACGAGCGCCGTGGTCTTGCCATCCTGGAGGGCCTTCTTCACTTCCGGCCAGGTCATCATGTCGAACTCGACGTTGGGTGTCCGGCCCGCGGCGGCGCCCGCGGAGACGCTCTGCGCGGCGCGAGCGGCATCGCCAGGGCGACGGAGAACAGGGAGATAAGAACAACACGCTTCATGAGCAACTCTCTTTCCAGTTCAATTTTGACTTTGATTTGCTAATCGTTATTGTCCAGGCCCCGATCTTCGGCTTCACGTCGCCCTGGTGGCAGGTAAAGCAGGTAATCCGCCCCATGACCGATTGGCCCTCTTTCGGCTGGTAATCCGGGAAATACTGCTTGTTGAGCGCCTTGGTCATCTCGAGCATCCGCCGCGCGGTGAGTTTCTGGGGTTTTTCCTCGCTGGCGAAGTTGCCCCGGACGTGACAGGACCCGCAGGTCACGCCCAGTCCCTCGACGATATGGTTCATTTCCTCCTGGAAGGCCTGGGCGTTCAGGCCGGTGAGGACCTTCACGTTGGGGCTTTCGACGAGGCTCGGGGTGGGGGTCTGGGCCTGGGCGGACGGGGCGAACGCAAGGGCGACCCCGGCCACGAGCAGGCCGGTCAGAATTGCACGGGATTTACCGATGGCGATGGACATAGTCGGGCGAGAAGTTACCACGCTTGCGTGAATTTGGCAGGCCGTGTTATGCTCGTCAGGTTCTCGTGAGACTAGGACACCCTATCTAGTCTCAACTGCATCGTGACGCGACAGCGGAGCCCCTCCTTGGGGAGCCGCTCTTAAGCAACAACGCGTCCGCCGATGCCGAAAACAATCATGAGTAGGGTTTTCCTGCTCGAGGTGCCAAGCCGCCAACTGGCGTGCTTTCAGGCCTTGGGCGCCACAGCTCCCTCAACGGGGGCCGTGGGAGATTTTTTGCTGGTTGCGCCGCGCGGAGACGTCCGTATGCGGTGCGGTGGAGTGCTCGTGCCGACGATTAGTCAGCTGGTCCGCAAGGGACGCGAGAAGGTCGAGTGGAAGACCAAGAGCCCGGCGCTGCAGAACAGCCCGCAGAAGCGCGGCGTCTGCGTGCGCGTGTTCACGCAGACCCCCAAGAAGCCGAATTCGGCGCTTCGCAAGGTGGCGCGTGTCCGCCTGACCAACAAGATTGAAGTCACGACCTACATCCCGGGTGTGGGCCACAACCTGCAGGAGCACTCGCTGGTGCTCATCCGCGGCGGTCGTGTGAAGGACCTGCCGGGCGTCCGCTACCACGTTGTCCGCGGCACGCTGGACGCGGTGGGTGTGCAGGGCCGCAAGCAGGGCCGCTCGAAGTATGGCGCCAAGCGCCCGAAGTCGTAAGACGTTAGCCCCAAGCCGAGAACCGATATATGCCGCGCAGACGAGTAATCGCGAAACGTGAACTGGCCCCGGACGCCATCTACGGCAGCCCGCTGGTCACCAAGTTCATCAACACGATCATGAGTGAGGGCAAGCGCTCGACCGCCGAGCGGATCCTCTACCAGAGCTTCGACCTCATCAAGGAGCGTTCGGGCGACGACCCGCTGAAGATCTTCAAGAAGGCGGTCGACAACGTGAAGCCCGCCCTCGAAGTGAAGTCGCGGCGCGTGGGCGGCTCGAACTACCAGGTGCCGATTGAGGTCAACCCGAACCGCCGCCTCTCGCTGAGCATCCGGTGGCTGGTCGGCTTCGCGCGCTCGCGCGGCGACGGCAAGACGATGCAGGAGAAGCTGGCCAACGAGTTGCTCGACGCGGCCAACCTGCGCGGCGGCGCCGTCAAGAAGCGTGAAGACACGCACCGCATGGCGGAAGCGAACAAGGCGTTCGCGCACTACCGCTGGTAGTCTGCCGTCCATTCGTGAACTCTGAACTTTGAACTAGGAACTTCGACCTAAACCATGGCTCGCTCCGCACCACTCGAACGCACCCGGAACATCGGCATCATGGCCCACATTGATGCCGGGAAGACGACCACGACCGAGCGGATCCTCTTCTATACGGGCATCACGTACAAGATCGGCGAAGTGCACGAAGGCACCGCCGTGATGGACTGGATGGAGCAGGAGCAGGAGCGCGGCATCACGATCACGTCGGCCGCGACGACCTGTTTCTGGAAGGAACACCGCATCAACATCATCGACACGCCGGGCCACGTCGACTTCACGGTGGAAGTCGAGCGGTCGCTGCGCGTGCTGGATGGCGCCGTGGCCGTGTTCGACGCCGTGTCGGGCGTGGAGCCCCAGTCCGAGACGGTGTGGCGCCAGGCCGACCGCTACCGCGTGCCGCGCATCTGCTTCGTCAACAAGATGGACCGCATCGGCGCGGACTTCAGGGAGACGCTCTCGCAGATTGGCTCCAAGCTGCAGGGCAATGCCGTCGCCATCCAGTTGCCGATCGGCGCCGAGGACAAGTTCCAGGGCGTCGTCGACCTCGTCCGCATGAAGGCGCTCGTCTACAAGGACGAGACGATGGGCGCCGATTACGAGGTCAAGGACATCCCGGCCGACATGCTGGACGAGGCCAAGGTCTACCACGAGAAGCTCGTCGAGAAGGTCAGCGAAGTCGACGACAAGCTGCTCGAGAAGTACCTGGGCGGCGAGCCGATCACCGAGGCCGAACTGAAGGCCGCCCTGCGCAAGCGCTGCATCGCGTCGGTGCGCAACGAAGAGGCGCCGTTCGTGCCGGTCATCTGCGGCACGGCGTTCAAGAACAAGGGCGTGCAGCCCATGCTCGACGCCGTCGTCGACTACCTGCCGTCGCCGCTCGACATCCCGCCGGTCACCGGCATCGACCCCGATGCGAAGGACGACGCCGAGAAGATCGAGCGCAGCGCCAACGACACCGAGCCGTTCTCGGCCCTGGCGTTCAAGATCATGACCGACCCGTTCGTCGGCCAGCTCACGTTCTTCCGCGTCTACTCGGGCACGCTGACCTCGGGCTCCTCGGTGATCAACTCCACCAAGGGCCGCACCGAGCGCATCGGCCGCCTGCTGAAGATGCACGCGAACAAGCGCGAGGAAATCAAGGAAGTCAACGCCGGCGACATCGCCGCCGCCGTGGGCCTGAAGTCGGTCACCACCGGCGACACGCTGTGCGACGAGAAGAAGCCCATCATCCTCGAGAAGATGGAGTTCCCGGAGCCGGTCATCTCGCTCGCCATCGAGCCGAAGACCAAGGCCGACCAGGAAAAGCTCGGCCAGGGCATGTCGAAGCTCATGGCCGAGGACCCGACCTTCCGCGTGCGCACCGACGAGCAGACCGGCCAGGTCGTCATCGCCGGCATGGGCGAGCTGCACCTCGAAATCATCGTCGACCGCCTGAAGCGCGAGTTCGGCGTCGAGGCGAGCGTCGGCAAGCCGCAGGTCGCCTACAAGGAAACGCTCACGAAGCCCGCCGAGGGCGACGGCCTCTTCAAGCGCCAGACCGGCGGCCGCGGCCAGTTCGGCCACGCGAAGATCCGCCTGTTCCCGCGCGAGGCCGGCTCCGGCTACGAGTTCGAGAACATGACGGTGGGCGGCTCGATTCCGCGCGAGTTCATCAAGCCGATCGACCAGGGCATCCAGGAAGCGCTCACGCGCGGCATCCTGGCCGGCTACCCGATTGACGACGTGCGCATCGAGCTGTACGACGGCTCGTACCACGACGTCGACTCGTCGGAAATGGCCTTCAAGATCGCCGGCTCGCTGGCGTTCCAGGACGCCGCCAAGAAGGCCGGCCGCGGTGCTGATGGAACCGGTGATGCGCGTCGAAGTCGTCTGCCCGAAGGACTACCTCGGGGACGTGATGGGCGACCTGGCGTCGCGCCGCGGGCGCATCCAGTCGCAGGAAGACCGCGGCGGCACGCAGATCATCTCGGCGCGCGTGCCGCTCAGCGACATGTTCGGCTACGCCACCGACCTCCGGTCGCGCACGCAGGGCCGCGCCACCTACTCGATGCACTTCGACCGCTACGAGCAGGCGCCGCGCAACGTGAGTGAAGAAGTCGATCGCGCGCGTTCAGGGAACGAAGTAGAGGACACCATGCTTGGCGACAAGATTCGAATTCGTTTGAAGGCCTACGACGCGCGCGTGCTCGACCAGAGCACGGGCGAGATCGTGGAAACGGCCAAGCGCACCGGCGCGCGGCTGGCGGGTCCCATTCCGCTGCCGACCGAGAAGAACAAGTGGACGGTGCTCCGGTCGCCGCACGTGGACAAGAAGTCGCGCGAGCAGTTCGAGATTCGGACGCACAAGCGCCTCATCGACATCTTCGAGCCGACGCCGCAGACGGTGGACGCCCTCATGAAGCTGGATCTTCCGGCGGGCGTCGACGTGGAAATCAAGGCGTTCGGCAAGGAACACGGAAAGTAGGCCGCGATGGTCACAGGCATCATCGGCAAGAAAGTCGGGATGACGCAGCTCTTCCTGGAAGACGGCACGCTGGAACCGGCGACCGTGCTCCAGGCGGGTCCCTGCATCGTCGTGCAGTCCAAGTCGGCGCAGACCGACGGCTACGAGGCGGTGCAGCTCGGGCTGGTGGAGGCGCGTCCGCCGCGCCACGCCAACAAGGCCACCGCCGGCCACCACAAGAAGGCCAACGTGCCGCCCACGCGCGTGCAGCGCGAGGTCAAGGTCGCCAAGGGCGCCGAGGCGCCGAAGCCGGGCGACCAGGTGCTGGTGTCGATCTTCAACCAGGGCGAGCGTGTCGACGTCATCGGCACGAGCAAGGGCCACGGCTTCCAGGGCGTCGTGAAGCGTCACCACTTCCGCGGCGGCGACGCGACGCCACGGCTCGATGTTCCACCGCGCGCCGGGCTCGATTGGCGCCTCGTCGTATCCGTCGCGCGTCATGCCGGGCATGCGGGCGCACGGGCACATGGGCGTGGACCGCGTGACGGTCCGCAACCTGAAGGTGCTCAAGATCGATTCCGAGAACCACCTGATTCTCGTGAAGGGCGCGGTCCCCGGGGCCAACGGCGGCTACGTGGTGATTCGCAAGGCGGTGGCCGCCAAGCCGGAGCCGCAGCCGCAGCTGCAAGAGAAGCCCAAGAAGGGCAAGAAGTAGGCCGTCATGACTGTCGATGTTGTGAACGCGGAAAACAAGAAGGTCGGCTCGGTCACGCTGAACGACGACGTGTTCAGCGGCCCGTCAAGACCGACCTGATCCACGAGTCGGTCGTGCGCGAGAACGCGGCCAAGCGCCGCGGCACGCACGCCACCAAGAACCGCGCGCTCGTGAGCGGCAGCGGCAAGAAGCCGTGGCGCCAGAAGGGCACCGGCCGCGCGCGCGTCGGCGAAATCCGCAACCCGCTGTGGCGCAAGGGCGGCACCGTGTTCGGGCCGCAGCCGCGCAGCTACGAGTACACGCTGCCGAAGAAGGTCGAGCTCGGCGCCCTGCGCGCCGCGCTGATGGCCAAGATGGCGGAGAACGCCCTGGTGATCGTCGACGCGCTGACCGCGTCGTCGGTGAAGACCAAGGCGGCGGCCGGCGTCCTGAAGGCGCTCGGCGTCACCGGCAAGGCGCTGCTCGTGGACGCGCACGTCGACGAGAACTTCGCCCTCTCGGTGCGGAACCTGCCCGGCATCACGCTGGCGCTCAGCAACCGCATCACGGCGCGCCAGGTCGCGATCGCCCGCCGCGTCATCGTGACGCAGGCGGCGATGGCCAAGCTGGAGGCGGCGCTCAGCGCGTAATCGAGTGATCAGAGATCACCGAAGTCATTCGCCGCCCGCTCGTCACCGAGAAGACCACCACGATGCGGGACGATGGCAAGACCATCGTGTTCGAGGTGGCTCGCGACGCCAACAAGATTGACATCAAGCGCGCGATCGAGAAGCTCCTGGGCGCCAAGGTGGCCGACGTGCGCACGTCGATCACGCGCGGCAAGCTGAAGCGCCAGGGCCGTTTCGTCGGTCGCCGTTCCGACTGGAAGAAGGCCTACGTCACGCTGCGGGCGGGCGAGAAGATGCCTGACTTCCTGGAAGGCGCATAAGGGGACGGATCATGCCGATTCGCAAGTACAAGCCCACGACGCCGGGCCGTCGACAGATGACGGTGCTCGTGTTCGACGAGATCACGACCGACAAGCCGCACGCGCCGCTGACCGAGTCGCTGCACCCCTCGGGGGGCCGCAACAGCACGGGCGAGCAGACGATCTGGTGGCGCGGCGGCGGGCACAAGCGCCTGTATCGCATCATCGACTTCAAGCGCGACAAGGCGGGCATCCCGGGCAAGGTCGCGACGATCGAGTACGACCCGAACCGCTCGGCGCGCATCGCGCTGATCAACTACGCCGACGGCGAGAAGCGCTACATCCTGCAGCCCGCGCGGGCTGAAGGTGGGCGACGCGATCATCTCCGGCGACGCCGTCGACATCCTGACGGGCAACTGCCTGCCGCTCAAGAACATCCCGCTGGGCACGATGGTGCACAACGTGGAGCTCAAGCCGGGCAAGGGCGGCCAGATGGCGCGCAGCGCCGGGGCGGCCGTGCAGGTGGTGGCGAAGGAAGGCGACTACGTGTCGGTGAAGATGCCGTCGGGCGAGATCCGCAAGATCTATCTCGACTGCCTGGCGACCATCGGCCAGGTCGGCAACCTCGACCACGAGAACGTCTCGATCGGCAAGGCCGGCCGCAGCCGCTGGCTGGGCAAGCGTCCGCACGTGCGCGGCGTCGCCATGAACCCGGTCGACCACCCGCTCGGTGGCGGTGAAGGCAAGACCTCGGGCGGCCGGCACCCGGTCACGCCGTGGGGCGTGCCGACGAAGGGGTACAAGACCCGCCGTCCGCAGCCGAGCGACAAGTTCATCGTTCAACGTCGAAGCAAATAACTTATGAGCCGCTCACTCAAAAAAGGCCCGTTCGTCGACACCCATCTCCTCGAAAAGGTCGAGGCGATGAACCGCGCGAACGAGAAGAAAGTCGTCAAGACCTGGTCGCGCCGCTCGACCGTGATCCCCGAGATGGTGGGGCACACGCTGGCGGTGCACAACGGCAAGAAGTTCGTGCCGGTGTATCTCACCGAGAACATGGTGGGCCACAAGCTCGGCGAGTTCTCGCCGACGCGCCAGTTCAAGGGCCATTCGGCACGCACCGACAAGGCGTCCGCGCCCGCAGGGGCGCCGGCGGCTCCGGCAGGAAAGGCGTAGGCCATGGTGCACGCAGAAGCAACGGCAAAGTACGTGCGCACGTCGGCGCAGAAGGCCGGCCTGGTGCTGGATCTCATCCGCGGCAAGGATGTGAACCACGCGCTGTCGGCCCTGCAGTTCAGCCGCAAGTCGGTGGCCCGGGACATCGCCAAGGTGCTGCGGTCGGCGGTCGCCAACGCGCAGCAGAAGGACGGATTCGGCGGCGACGTGGCGCGGCTGTTCGTCTCGGAGGCCTACGCCAACAACGGGCCGTCGGCCGAAGCGGGTGCGTCCCGCCCCGATGGGCCGGGCGTTCCGGATCGTGAAGCGGACCACGCACCTCACTGTGGAAGTGACGGAGCGTGCCCAGGTGATTAAGGCCGTGGCCGCCGAGGGCGGCGCCGCGCCGGCGAAGAAGTCAACGCGTGCCCGGGCCAAGTCGCCCGTGGCGGCAGAGTAGGCGAGGGAGCAGTGGGTCAGAAAGTTCACCCCTACGGGTTCCGGCTCGGGTTCAACAAGACCTGGAAGTCGCGCTGGTTCGCCGGCAAGGACTACGCGAACCTCCTGCACGAGGATCTCGACCTGAAGCGCGACCTGAAGAAGCGCTTCCAGCACGCGGGCGTCGCGAAGATCGAGATCGAGCGCGCCGCCAACAAGCTGAAGATCGACATCCACACCTCGCGTCCCGGCATCATCATCGGGCGCAAGGGCCAGGAAGTCGACAAGCTGAAGCAGGAGATCCAGAAGCGGACCAACCGCGAGGTCTTCATCAACATCCAGGAGATCCAGAAGCCGGAACTGGATGCGCAGCTGGTGGGCGAATCGGTCGCGATGCAGCTCGAGAAGCGCGTGGCGTTCCGCCGCGCGATGCGCAAGGCCGTCGAATCGGCGCTCCGCTTCGGCGCGCGCGGCATCAAGGTGCGCGTGTCGGGCCGCCTGAACGGCGCGGAAATCGCGCGCTCGGAATGGTACCTGCACGGCCAGCTGCCGCTGCAGACGCTGCGCGCGGACATCGACTACGGGTTCGCGGAGGCCAACACCACCTACGGCAAGATCGGCGTCAAGGTGTGGCTCTACAAGGGCGAGCGGCTGACGCCGCGCGTCGGACGCGAAGAGGAATTCGGCGGCGGCGGCCGCGACCGTGACCGCGATCGGGATCGCGGACCGCGTCGCCCCGGCGGACCCCGCCCTGAGGCGCGAGGCTAAGCACCATGTTGATGCCGAAGAAGGTCAAGTACCGGAAGCAGCAGCGCGGCCGCATGCGCGGCAAGGCGTGGCGCGGCTCCGACGTGTCGTTCGGCGACTTCGGGCTGAAGGCCCTGGAGCCGTGCTGGCTGACCGACCGCCAGATCGAGGCGGCCCGCGTCGCGATGACGCGGTTCGTCAAGCGCGGCGGCAAGGTGTGGGTGCGGGTGTTCCCCGACAAGCCCATCACCAAGAAGCCGCAGGAAACGCGCATGGGCAAGGGCAAGGGCGCGCCCGAGGGCTGGGTCTGCGTGATCAAGCCGGGGCGCATCCTGTTCGAGATGAACGGCGTGGCGGAATCCGAGGCGCGCCGCGCGTTCGAGCTCGCGGGGGCCAAGCTGCCGATTCACGTGCGGTTCGCCAAGCGATTTGCTGAGGAGAAGGCGTCATGAAGGCCGCCGAATTGAGAGATCTGGACGCCGACACCCTCCGGGCCAAGACCCAGGAGCTGGACGATCGAGCTGTTCCGGATGCGCATTCAAAAGTCGATGGGCCAGCTCGAGGCCCCGGGCAAGGTGAAGGAAGCGCGCCGCGAGCGCGCGCGGATCCTCACCGTTCTCAGAGAGAAAGCGAAGTAGCCATGGCGGGGAAAGCCGAAGTCCAGGGCGTGGTCGTCAGCGACAAGATGCAGAAGAGCGTCGTCGTGTCGACCGAGCGCCGCGTGCAGCACGGCGTCTACGGCAAGATTCAGAAGCGCACGTCCACGTTCGTGGCGCACGACGAGAACAATGACGCGAAGGTCGGCGACACGGTGCTGATCTCCGAGTCGCGTCCGCTGAGCAAGCGCAAGCGGTGGGCCCTCGTGCGCATCGTCGAACGCGCTTCGAAGGGATAGGAGACGCCATGATCCAGATGCGATCGATTCTCGACGTCGCCGACAACTCGGGCGCGCGGAAGATTTCCGTGATCAACCCGATCGGCGGGTCGGCGGGGCGCTACGCCTACCTCGGCGACATCGTCACGGCCAACGTGAAGGAAGCCACCCCGGAAGGCACGGTCAAGAAGGGCCAGGTCGTGAAGGCCGTCGTCGTGCGCGTCCGCAAGGAACAGCGGCGCAAGGACGGCAGCTACATCCGGTTCGACCGCAACGCGGCCGTGCTCATCAACGATTCGGGCGAGCCGATTGGGACGCGCGTGTTCGGTCCC
This sequence comes from uncultured Acidobacteriota bacterium, assembly GCA_963839865.1. Classification (GTDB taxonomy): domain Bacteria; phylum Acidobacteriota; class Vicinamibacteria; order Vicinamibacterales; family UBA2999; genus 12-FULL-67-14b. Next base: position 80,930 of record CAWIWS010000021.1, on the reverse strand, counting down.
GTCGCCCGCGAACTGCGCGAGAAGCGGTTCATGAAGATCATCTCGCTCGCGCCCGAGGTGCTGTAAGGCCATGGCAATCCAGATTCGCAAGAACGACCAGGTGGTGGTGCGCGCCGGCAAGGACCGCGGCAAGCGCGGCCGCGTGCTGCATCGTGATGCCCGAGAAGAGCCGGGTGGTGGTCGAGGGCGTGGGCCTGATCAAGCGCCACACGCGCCCGAACCCCCAGAAGAACATCAAGGGCGGCATCGTCGAGCGCGAGGCGCCCATCCACGTCAGCAACGTGATGCTGGTGGATCCCGACACGAACGAGCCGACGCGGCTTGGCAGCAAGACGCTGCCCGACGGCCGCCGGGTGCGCATCAGCCGCAAGAGCGGCGCGGTGGTGGACAAATGAGCAAGGCGCAAGAGACGACGACGCGGCTGCGGGACAAGTACCGCCAGGATGTGGTGCCCGCGCTCAAGAAGGAATTCGGCTACGCGAACGTGATGGCCGTGCCCAAGGTCACCAAGGTGGTGGTCAACATGGGCCTCGGCGAGGCGACCCAGAACGCCAAGGTCGTCGACACGGGCGCCGACGAGCTCGGCAAGATCACCGGGCAGAAGGCCTCGGTCCGCCGCTCGAAGAAGTCGATCGCGCAGTTCAAGGTGCGCCAGGGCATGCCCATCGGCGCGATGGTCACGCTGCGCGGCGACCGGATGTACGAGTTCCTCGACCGCCTGATGAGCATCGCCCTGCCGCGCGTCCGCGACTTCCGCGGCGTGTCGCCGAAGGGCTTCGACGGCCGCGGCAACTACACGCTCGGCCTGCGCGACCAGCTGATCTTCCTCGAGATCGACTATCTCAAGGTGGACAACGCGCGCGGCATGAACGTGTGCGTGGTGACGACCGCCAAGACCGACGAAGAGGCCCGCAAGCTGCTGCAGCTGATGGGCATGCCGTTCCGGACGACCTAGGAGTAACGACGTGGCCACGACCGCGAAGAAAGCCCGTGAGAGAAAGACCCTGAAGTTCAAGGTGCGGCACCACAACCGCTGCCGCCGTTGCGGCCGGTCGCGCGCCTACATGCGCAAGTTCGCGCTCTGCCGTCTGTGCTTCCGCGAGCTCGCCCTGACCGGCGACGTCGCGGGCGTGACGAAGAGCAGCTGGTAAGTTCCTGAACGCCGATACGGAAAGCTGAGAGCACAGAGTTATGACCGATCCGATTGCCGACATGCTGACCCGGATCCGCAATGCGGTGACGGCGCGCCACGCGCGCGTCGAGATGCCCGCGTCGAAGTTGAAGACGGAAATTGCGCGGATCCTGCAGGACGAGGGCTACATCGCGGGCTTCAAGATGGTGGACACCGCCGGCGGAACGCCCGGGGAAGGCCGCCCGCCTGCAGATGCGGATGTTCCTCAAGTACGGCCCCAGTGGCGAGAAAGCCATCTCGGGGATTGAACGAGTGAGTCGCCCCGGCCGCCGCGTCTACGCGAGCCGCGACGAGGTGCCGCCGGTGCTCGGCGGCCTCGGCGTGTGCATCCTGACGACGTCGCGCGGGGTGATGACGGGCCGGGCGGCGCAGAAGGCTGGCGTCGGCGGCGAAATCCTCTGCAACGTGTGGTGAGCCCATGTCTCGAATTGGAAAGAAACCGATCGCGATTCCGAAGGGCGTGACCATCAAGGTCGACGGCGCCGCCGTCGACGTGAAGGGCCCGAAGGGGCAGATGAAACAGGCGCTGCCGCCCGGCATCGTCCGCCGAGGTCGAGGACGGCCACATCGTCACGCGCAAGACGGCGGACGACGCCCAGCTGGACAAGTTCCACGGGCTGGGACGCAGCCTGGTCAACAACGCCGTGCTCGGCGTGACCGAGGGCTGGAAGCGCGAACTCGACATCGTCGGCGTGGGCTACCGCGCCGAGGTGAAGGGCAAGCAGGTGGTGCTGGCGCTCGGCTACTCGCATCCGGTGATCTTCGACATCCCCGCGGGGATCGAGATCGCCATCGAGAAGCAGACGCACATGACGGTGACGGGCGTGGATCGGCAGCTGGTGGGCCAGGTGGCCGCCGACCTGCGCCGGCTCCGCAAGCCCGACCCGTATCAGCAGAAGGGCGTGCGCTACACCGGCGAAGTGCTGAAGAAGAAGGCCGGAAAGACCGGGGCGTAATCATGAAAATCAAGACGAAGGAAGATCGCCGCGACCGGATCAAGTTCCGGATTCGCAAGCGCATGGCGGGGCACGGCCGAACGGCCCCGGTTGAGCGTGTTCCGCAGCGTGTCGCACATCTACGTGCAGGTCATCGACGACCGCGCGGGCCAGACGCGTGGCCGCCGCGTCGACCATCGACCCGACCGTGAAGGCGCAAGATGCCGAAGGACGCGCGGGGCGGCAACATCAAGGGCGCCGAGCTGGTCGGTCAGGCCATCGCCGAGCGGCTCAAGGAAAAGGGCATCACCAAGGTGGTGTTCGATCGGAACGGGTTCCTGTACCACGGGCGCGTGCGCGCCGTGGCCGAGGCCGCGCGGTCCGCGGGCCTGGAGTTTTAGGGTGGCATCCATGCGGACACGCGAAAAGATCGACCCGGCGCAGTTGGACCTCAAGGACACGGTGGTCTCCATCAACCGTGTGACCAAGGTCGTCAAGGGCGGCAAGAACCTCAGCTTCAGCGCGCTGGTCGTCGTCGGCGATGGCCACGGCATCGTGGGCTACGGCGTCGGCAAGGCGAAGGAAGTGCCCTCGGCCATCAAGAAGGGCATCGAGGCGGCGAAGAAGAACCTGATCCGCGTGCCCGGTGGCGGGCACGTCGGTGCCGCACCCGATCGTCGGGCGCTACGGCGCCGGCCGCGTGCTGCTGAAGCCCGCGCCGGACGGCACCGGCATCATCGCCGGCGCCGCGGTGCGCGCGGTGGTCGAAGCCGCGGGCGTCACCAACGTGCTGACCAAGTCGCTCGGATCGGCCAACCCGCACAACGTGGTGCGCGCGGCCTTCACGGCGCTCAAGGAACTCAAGGATCCCGCCAGCCTGATGCGGCTGCGCGGCAAGGACACGATCGAGGACCTCGCCGGCGGCCGCACGGCCTAGGACGGGTGGGAACCATGGCACAGCAGACCGGCAAGAAGTTGAAGATCACGCTCGTCAAGAGCCCGATCGGGTTCAACAAGAACCAGGCCGCAGTCGGTGGAGAGCATCGGCCTGCGCCGCATCCGCCACTCGGTGGAACTCGCGGACACGCCCGAGACGCGCGGCATGATTTACAAGGTCCGTCACCTGGTGACGGTGGCAGAGTAGCGTCATGAGTCTCAGACAAGCTGAAGCCGGCCGACAGGTCGAAGTTCAAGAAGAAGCGCGTCGGCCGCGGTCCCGGTTCGGGCATCGGCAAGACGGCGGGCCGCGGCCACAAGGGCGCGCAGTCGCGCTCGGGCTACTCGTTCAAGCGCGGCTTCGAAGGCGGCCAGATGCCGCTGCACCGCCGCGTGCCCAAGCGCGGCTTCAACAACATCTTCCGCACCGAGTACGACGTGGTGAACCTCGACCAGATCGAGTCCCGCTTCGACGCCGGCGCGACGGTGACACCCGACGCGCTGCGCGCGGCGGGGCTCGTGAGCGATCGCACGTCGCTCGATGAAGGTGCTCGCGCGCGGTGAGGTCACCAAGGCCCTCACGGTGCACGCGCACAAGTTCAGCGGCAAGGCGGCCGACAAGATCGCCGCTGCCGGTGGCAAGGCAGAAGTCAATCAGTAGCTAGCCTGAGGCGACTGCTGTGTTGGAAACGCTGAAAAACCTGTTTGCCGTCGCGGACCTCCGCAACCGAGTGCTCTTCACGCTCGGGATGCTCGGCGGTGTACCGCATCGGAAACCACATCCCCACGCCCGGGGTGAACCCGGAAGCGCTGCGTCTGCTGGCCGAGCAGGCGCCAGAACACGATGTTCGGGCTCTACGACATGTTCACGGGCGGCAGCCTGTCGCGGATCACGATCTTCGCGCTGGGCGTCATGCCCTACATCAGCTCGTCGATCATCCTGCAGCTGCTGACGGTGGTGTGGCCGTACCTCGAGCGGCTGTCGAAGGAAGGCGAGCTGGGCCGGCGCAAGATCACGCAGTACACGCGCTACCTGACGCTGCTGCTCGCGGGCGTCCAGTCCCTGGGCATCGCCGTCTACCTCGAGCGGCAGACGCAGGTCGCCGGCGGCCTGCCGCTGGTCTACGAGCCGGGCTGGGGCTTCCGACTCGGCGTGCATGCTCACGCTCACCACCGGCACCATGTTCATCATGTGGCTCGGCGAGCAGATCACCGAGCGCGGCATCGGCAACGGGATGTCGCTCATCATCTTCGCCGGCATCGTCGTCGGGTTCCCGCGCGGCGTGATCTCGACGTTCGACCAGCTGCGCACCGGCCAGATGAGCCTGCTGCGCATCGTGCTCCTGATGGTCATGATGGTGGTCGTCATCGCCGCGATCATCTACGTGGAGCGCGGGCACCGGCGCATCACCGTGCAATATGCGAAGCGGGTGGTGGGGCGGCGCCAGTACGGCGGCTCGAGCACCCACATCCCGCTCAAGGTCAACACGGGCGGCGTGATCCCGGTGATCTTCGCCAGCTCGATCCTGACGTTCCCGCAGACGCTCGTGGGCATGGTCCAGGCGGGCGGGTGGCTGGACACCGCCGTGCGGCAGATCGCCTACGGCATGCCGCTCTACAACCTGCTCTACATCGTCGGGATCGTGTTCTTCGCGTATTTCTACACCGCGATCATCTTCAACCCCGATGACGTGGCGGAGAACATGCGGAAGTACGGCGGCTTCATCCCCGGGATTCGTCCCGGCAAGCGGACGGCCGAGTACATCGACACCATCCTGGCGCGCATCACGCTGGTGGGCGCGCTGTACCTGGCGATGGTCGCGATTCTGCCCGAGTTCCTGCTGACCGGTTTCAAGGTCGCGCCGATTCCGTTCATCGGCGAGCGGCTGGACGCCATCCTGCCCCAGTTCATCACGCAGGGCATGAACGTCCAGTTCTTCTTCGGCGGCACGTCGCTCCTGATCGTCGTGGGCGTGGCGATGGACACCGTGAACCAGGTCGAATCGCAGCTGATCATGCGGCATTACGACGGCTTCATGAAGAAGACGCGTATTCGGGGACGGCGCGGCTAACGTGGCGCTGAACCTGGTGATGCTCGGCCCGCCAGGCGCGGGAAAAGGCACGCAGGCGGAACGCTTCGCCCGCGAGCACGGGATTCCCAAGGTTTCGACCGGGGACATCCTGCGCGAGGCGGTGCAGAGCGGGAGCGAGCTGGGCGTGGCCGTGAAGACGGTCATGGAGCGCGGCGAGCTGGTCGGCGACGACCTGATCATCGGGCATCGTCCGCGAGCGGCTGTCGCGCCCGGACGCGTTGAAGGGGTTCGTGCTCGACGGGTTTCCGCGCACGGCGCCGCAGGCCAAGGCGCTCGACGAGCTGACGGCCGCGCGCGGCCCGGTCATCTGTGTCGAGATTCAGGTGCCGGACGAGGAACTGGTCCGCCGGGTGCGGGCACGCCGGGTGTGCGGGGACTGCGGGGCCAACGCCGACGCGTTCGTGCACGGGGTGGACGATTTGCCGGGGCTCTGCCAGCACACCGAGCAGTGCCGGGTCGCGGGGCCGAAGTGGGTGGCGCGGTCGGACGATTCGGAAGCGGTCGTCCGCGAGCGCCTGAAGGTGTACTGGCGGGACACGCGGCCGATGATCGAGTACTACAGCGCGCGGCCGACGTATCGCGCCATCGACGGCGCAGCAGTCGCCCGAGCAGGTGCGGGAAGCCCTGGTCGCCGCGGTCGCGTCGGCCCTGGGCCGGTCGCCGAGCGCGCCGGGACGCGTCGGCCGCGCGGCAGGAGTCGTAGCGTGATCGTGTGCCGGTCGGCGGCGGAGATCGAGCGGCTGGCCCGGGTGAACGAGTTGGTGGCGCGGGTGCTCGGGGAACTGGCGGCCGCGGTCAAGCCGGGCGTGACGACGGCGGACCTCGACGAGCTGGCCGAGCGCCGGTTGCGCGAGGCGGGCGCGGCGCCGGCGTTCAAGGGGTATCACGGATACCCGGCGACGATTTGCGCATCGGTGAACGAACAGGTCGTCCACGGGATTCCGTCGGGCCGGCCGTTGGTGGAAGGCGACATCGTCTCCATCGACATGGGCGCGAAGCTCGACGGGTTCTTCGGCGACTCGGCGGTCACGGTGCCGGTGGGCCGGGTGACGCCGGAGGCGATGCGGCTGTTGCAGGTGACCAAGTCGGCGCTCGACAGGGCGCTGACGGCGGTCAAGCCCGGCGCGCGGGTCTCGGACATCGGCGCGGCGGTCCAGGGGTTCGTGGAGCCCCAGGGGTTTTCGGTGGTGCGGGAGTTCGTCGGACACGGCATCGGCACGGCGCTGCACGAAGAGCCGCAGATTCCGAACTACGGCACTCCTGGCCGGGGGCCGCGACTGGCGGAGGGCATGGTGCTCGCGATCGAGCCCATGGTCAACGCCGGCAAGGCCGCGGTGAAGGTGCTGGCGGATGGGTGGACGGCCGTGACGAAAGACAAGGGCCTGTCCGCGCACTTCGAGCACACGGTGGTGGTGACCGGCGACGGGTGCCGGATCCTCACGCTGCCGGAAGTGGCCGTGGTGGACGTCGATGGCCCTTCGGCAGGCTCAGGGCCATCCCGAGCGGAGTCGAGGGATGGACGATCAGCCACCGCGCAGTGACCCTTCGGCAGGCTCAGGGTCACCCCGAGCGGAGTCGAGGGGTGAGGCGACCGCCGACGGGGTCGTTCGGGAACTGCTGCCGAGCCAGCTCGTGCGAGTGGAGCTCGACGGACGGCACCAGGTGACGGCGCACCTGGCCAGCCCGGTGGGACGCAATTTCGTCCGCGTGCTGGTGGGAGATCGGGTACGGGTCGCGCTGATGGCCCACGACCCTTCGAGGGGCCGGGTGGTCGAGAAGTTGTAGAAGGTGACGAGTCCTGTTCACCTTCTGAGTGGAGCGAGCAATGAAAGTCAGAGCGTCGGTTAAGAAGATTTGCGACAAGTGCAAAGTTGTCCGCCGCCGTGGGGTGGTCCGGGTGATCTGCACGAACCAGAAGCACAAGCAGCGGCAAGGATAGAGACATGGCGCGTATTTCAGGTGTCGATCTCCCGCGCACCAAGCGGGTCGAGATTGGGCTCACGTATATCTTCGGCATCGGGCGTCACCGCTCGAACGTCGTGCTGGCCGCGGCCGGCGTCGATCCGAACATCCGGGTGAAGGACCTCACCGAAGACGACGTGCGGAAGATCACGCGCGTCCTCGAGGAAGAGGGCCGCGTCGAGGGCGATCTCCGCAAGGAGATCTCGATGAACATCAAGCGGCTGATCGAGATCGGCAGCTACCGCGGGGGCCGGCACCGCCGGAACCTGCCGCTGCGCGGCCAGCGCACGCAAGACCAACGCGCGCACGCGGAAGGGCCCGCGCAAGGGCGCCGTGGCGAAGAAGAAGACGGTGTAATCCATCATGGCGAAGACTGAAAATCCAGGGGCTCCCGGCGCCGAGACGCCGACCAAGAAGAAGAAGGCCTTCAAGAAGCGCGGCGAGAAGCGCATCGTGCACCACGGCTTCGTGCACGTGCAGGCCTCCTTCAACAACACGCTCATCACGATCACCGACGCCGAGGGCGCCGTGGTCTCGTGGTCCAGCGCCGGCGCAATCGGCTTCAAGGGCTCCCGCAAGGGCACGCCCTTCGCCGCGACGCAGGCCGCGCTGAACGCGACCAACGCCGCGAAGGCGTTCGGCATGCGGTCGTGCGACGTGCTGGTCAAGGGCCCCGGGTCCGGCCGCGAGTCGGCGATCCGTGCGCTGCAGACGGCAGGCCTCGAGGTGCGGTCGATCCGGGACGTCACCCCGATTCCGCACAACGGGTGCCGCCCGCCGAAGCGCCGTAGGGTTTAACTGACAAGGACTCGATAGAATTTATGGCTCGATATAACGGACCCGTTTGCCGCCTGTGCCGCCGCGAGGGAATGAAGCTGTTCCTCAAGGGCGAGCGCTGCTACACCGAGAAGTGCGCGATCGAGAAGCGCAACATGCCGCCAGGGCAGCACGGCCGTCTTCGCAAGGCGAAGATGGTGGGCTACGGCGTGCAGCTGCGCGAGAAGCAGAAGGTCAAGCGCATCTACGGCGTGCTCGAGGGGCAGTTCCGCCTCTACTTCGAGATGGCCGAGCGCACCCGCGGCATCACCGGCGAGACGCTGCTCCAGCTGCTGGAACGCCGCCTGGACAACGCCGTCTACCGGCTGGGCCTCGCGACCTCGCGCGCGCAGGCGCGCCAGCTCGTGCGCCACGGGCACTTCCTCGTCAACGGCAAGAAGGTCGACATCCCGTCGTACTCGCTCAAGTCGGGCGACACGGTCGTGGTGCGCGAGACCAGCCGCGCAGAACACCACGATCCTGCACGCCACCGAAGAAGTGAAGGGCCGCGGAATTCCCGAGTGGCTCCGCCTCGAGGGCGAGCTGGCCGGCAAGGTCATCTCGATGCCGACGCGCGAGCAGATCAACCTGCCCGTGCAGGAACAGCTCATCGTCGAGTTGTATTCGAAGTAACACGACGAAAAAGGGGACTGTCCCCTTTTTCGCTTCGCAAGCCGTTCTCCAGCAGCTCTTCAGGCCTGCAGCGAGCGAGAACGGCCCATTACACGCAGGTCTGGAGGCCGGTCTGCCGGCCCGTAAGCGAAAGGACGTGACTGATGTTGTGGAAAGGTTTTCAGCGGCCCAAGCGGCTTGAGTTCGAACGCGAGACCCTGACGGACCGGTTCGGGCGCTTCTACGCCCAGCCGTTCGAGCGCGGATTCGGCACCACCGTGGGCAACGCGCTGCGGCGCGTGCTGCTCTCGTCGATCGAAGGCGCCGCCATCACCGCGGTCCAGATCGACGGCGTGCTGCACGAGTTCTCGCCGATCAAGGGCGTGGTCGAGGACGCGACCGACATCATCCTCAACCTGAAGCAGCTCCCGCTCACGTGCCATGTCGACCACACGAAGACGCTGACGCTGCGGAAGGACAAGCCCGGCCCGGTGCGCGCGTCGGACATCGAAGCCGACGCCGACGTCGAGATCCTCGAGCCGGACGCCCACATCGCGACCATCGCCGAGGGCGGCAAGCTCCACATGCAGCTGCGCGTGAAGCGCGGCCGCGGCTACGTCTCGGCCGACCGCAACTTCGACGAGGATCTCGGCATCGGCTGGATCCCGATCGACTCGGTGCACTCGCCGGTCAAGAAGGTGAACTACCTCGTCGAGGGCGCGCGCATCGGCCAGACGACGGACTACGACAAGCTGACCATCGAAGTGTGGACCAACGGCTCGGTGACGCCGCGCGACGCCGTGTCGCTGTCGGCGAAGCTCGTCCGCGACCACCTGAACATCTTCGTCAACCTGGACGACGCCGACGACCAGGAATCCGAAGCGGGCGCCGAGGCGCCTCGCGTGGGCGTGACCAACGAGCACCTCGACAAGAGCGTCGAGGAGCTGGAACTGTCGGTCCGCTCCTATAACTGCCTGAAGAACGCCAACATCCGGACCATCCGCGAGCTCGTGCAGAAGACGGAAACCGAGATGCTCAAGACGAAGAACTTCGGGCGGAAGTCGCTCAACGAGATCAAGGAGATTCTCACGTCGATGGGACTGAGCCTCGGGATGAAGCTCGACCAGCCCGCGACGGCGGAATAACGAATCATGCGTCATCGAAATGCACATCGGAAGCTCGGCCGCGACACGTCGCACCGCACCGCGCTGCTGCGCAACCAGGCCGAAGCCCTCCTGGCACACGAGCGGATTGAGACGACGGTGCCGAAGGCCAAGGAACTGCGGCCCTACGTCGAACGCCTGATCACGATCGCCAAGCGCGGCGTGAAGGCCAACGACCCCAAGGGCTCGTCGCTCTCGGCGCGCCGCCTCGTGATGCGCGACGTCCTCAACGAGGACGTCGTCACGAAGCTGTTCGACGAACTGGCGCCCCGCTTCATGGAACGCCCGGGCGGCTACACCCGCATCCTCAAGCTCGGTCATCGCCGCGGCGACGCGGCGGAGATCGCGCAGATCGAACTCATCGGCAGCGAGTTCGATCCCAAGAAGGCCGAGGCCGAGAAGAAGGCGGCGGAAGAAGCCGCCGGCGGCGAGCAGCCCAAGTCGCAGAAGAGCGTGGGCGAGCGCCTCAAGGCGGCCGCGCAGAGCATCCGCGGCGGCAAGAAGGACAAGGGCGACGGCGGCGGCAAGAGCAAGGCGAGCAAGCCGGCGCGCGGCGCCGCCAAGCAGACCTCGACGCCCCGGAAGGCCGGCGGCGCCTAGACATCGGATCGGCGAGAGCCGGTCGGACGCGAATCAGCCCCGGCAGACCAGTGGTCCGCCGGGGCTTTTTTCTTTTCCGGGAAGGCAGGCGGCCGTGACCGATCTCCACGCGCTCTTCGGCGACATCGACATTTACCTGTTCGACCAGCTCCTGCGCGGGCGCATCGTCCCCGGGATGCGGGTGCTCGACGCGGGCTGCGGGGGCGGGCGCAACCTCGTCTTCCTGCTGCGCGAGGGGTATGACGTCGCCGGCGCGGACCAGAACCCGGCCGCCGTGGCGCAGGTCCGCGCGCTGGCGGAACGCCTCGCCCTGCGGATCCCGGCGGACGCCTTTCGCGCCGAGCCGATCGAGGCGATGTCGTTTGCCGACGCGTCGTTCGACGTCGTGATCGCGAGCGCGGTGCTGCACTTCGCGCGCGACGAGGCGCACTTCGCCGCGATGGTGCGCGGCGCCTGGCGGGTGCTCCGCCCGGGCGGGCTGTTCTTCGCGCGGCTCGCGTCGACGATCGGCATCGCCGGGCAGGTGCGGCCCCTCGGCGGCGGGCGGTACCTCCTGCCCGACGGCTCCGAGCGGTTCCTCGTGGATGCGGAGACGCTGCTGGCCTGGACGGACCGGCTGGGCGGCGCGCTCGTCGATCCGATCAAGACCACCGTCGTGCACGATCAGCGCGCGATGACCACGTGGGTGGTGCGGCGGAACTGACGTGGCACAATAAGGGACCGATGAACACCGTCGCCGAACTGCTCGACAACAATCGCGCCTGGGCCGCCAGCCGGGTGGCCCGCGACCCGAGTTCTTCAGCCGCCTGGTCCGGCAGCAGTCACCTGCCTATTTGTGGATTGGCTGCTCCGACAGCCGGGTGCCCGCCAACGAGATCGTGGGGTTGGATCCGGGCGAGTTGTTCGTCCACCGCAACGTGGCCAACGTCGTCGTGCACACGGACCTCAATTGCCTCTCGGTCCTGCAGTTTGCCGTCGACGTCCTGAAAGTGCAGCACGTGATCGTGTGCGGCCACTATGGCTGCGGCGGTGTGCGCGCCGCCATGGACGGCAGCGCGCATGGCCTGATCGACAACTGGTTGCGCCACGTGGAGGACGTGCAGCGGGCGCACCAGGTGGAGCTGTCGGCGATCGACGAGATGGCTCGCCCGGGTCGATCGCCTCTGCGAGCTGAACGTGATCGAGCAGGTGCGCAACATCGCGCGCACCACCATCATCCAGGACGCCTGGCGCCGTGGCCATCCGGTGGAGCTCCACGGCTGGATCTACGGCCTCACCGACGGGCTGATCCACGACCTGGGCATCACCCTGGCCCCGCGGGCCGAGGACCTCGGCCCGGACCGCGACGCCCGCTGACCCGTCGCTAGGCCGGCTCCTCGGCGGCCTGGCCGCGCTCGGCCTTCGCCGCCGTGATGATCTTCTGCTGCAGGTGGGCCGGCACCTCGTCGTAGTGCGAATACTCCATCTGGTAGGAGCCGCGCCCGCCGGTGACCGAGGTGAGGTGCTGCTCGTAGGTGAGCATCTCGGCCATCGGCACCTGCGCCTTGATCACGGTGGTCAGGCCGCGCGCCTCCATGCCGGAGATGCGGCCGCGCCGCCCGTTCAGGTCGCCCATGAGGTCGCCGGCGTAGTCGCCCGGCGTATAGACCTCGACGTTCACGATCGGCTCGAGCAGCGTCGGGTGGGCCCGGGACATGCCGTCCTTGAAGGCGAGCCAGCCGGCGGTCTTGAACGACAGCTCGTTCGAGTCGACGTCGTGGTACGAGCCGTCGTAGAGGACGACGCGGAAGTCCACGACGGGATAGCCCGGCGAGGTAGCCGCGCACCCGTGATTCCTGGATGCCCTTTTCGACCGCCGGGATGAACCCGCGGGGAATCGACCCGCCGAAGATCTCGTCGACGAACTCGAATTCGCTGCCGCGCGGCAGCGGCTCCATCCGGATCTTGCAGTCGCCGAACTGGCCGTGGCCGCCGGTCTGCTTCTTGTGGCGGCCGTGCGCCTCCACCTTCGCGGTGATCGTCTCGCGATAGGGAATACGGGGCGGCTTCAGCAGCACGTCGACGCCGAAGCGCCGCTTCAGCTTCGCGACGGTCACCTCGATGTGCAGCTGGCCCTGGCCGGCGAGCAGCAGCTCGTGGGTCTGCGGATCGCGCTGGTAGTGGATGGTGCCGTCTTCCTCCTCGAGCCGGTGCATCGCGGTGCTGATCTTGTCTTCGTCGCCGCGGCTCTTGGGCTCGATCGCGTACGAGAGCACCGGCTCCGGGAACGCGATCGGCGCGAAGGTGATGCCCGCCGCCTTGTCGGCCAGCGTGTCGCTGGTGCGCGTGTCCTTGAGCTTGGCGACCGCGCCGAGATCGCCGGCCCTGATCTCGGGCACGTTCGTCGGCGTCTTGCCCTGCATCAGCACCAGGTGGCCGAGCCGCTCCGGCGACTGCTGGGTGGCGTTCTGCACGGTCGAGTCGGACTTGAGCACGCCCTGCACGACGCGGAACAGCGTGATGCGGCCCGCGAACTGGTCGGCCACCGTCTTCCAGACGAACGCGGCGTACGGCGCCTTCTCGTCCGCGGGGCGGGACACGCGCTCGCCATTGGCGATGGCGGCGAACGGCCGGTCGGCGGGCGAGGGCAGGTAGGCCAGGATCGCGTCCATCAGGGGCTGCACGCCGATGTTCTGCGAGGCCGGCCGTGCAGACCAGCGGGAACAGTCTTCGCGGCGCGCGTGGCGTTGGTCAGGCCCTGGACGAGTTCCTCCTGCGTGAGCGTGCCGGCCTCGAAGAACTTCTCCATCAGGGGCTCGTCGGCCTCGGCCACCATCTCGATCAGCGACTCGCGCGCGGCGTCGTGCCGCCGCCATGCGCTCGGCGGGCACCGGGCCCTCCGTGACCTTCCCCGAACCGTCCGCGGCGAACGTGTAGGCCTTCATCGACACCAGATCGACGATGCCGGTGAACTGCTTCTCTTCGCCGATCGGCAGCTGGATCGGGACGATGGCGCGGCCGCAGGTCTGGCGGAGCGACGTCGAGCGTGCGGTCGAGCGAGGCGCGGTCGCGATCGAGGCGATTGACGGCGACGAGCCGGGGCAGGCCCATCTCGTCGGCGGCGTCCCACGCCTTCTCGGTCTGGACCTCGACGCCGGCCACGCCGTCGACGACGACGAGCGCGGCGTCGGCACACCCGCAGCGCCGCCCGCGCGTCGGCAAAGAAGTTGCCGAAGCCGGGCGTGTCGATCAGGTTGATCTTGGTGTTTTCCACTCGGCGTAGGCGAGGCTGGCCGAGAGGGTGTGCTTGCGGGCGATTTCTTCTTCGTCGAAGTCGGTGGTCGTCGTGCCGTCGTCCACTTTGCCGAGCCGGTTGACCATCCCTGCATCGAAGAGCAGGGCCGAGACCAACTGGGTCTTGCCAGAACCGCCGTGGCCGACTACAGCCACGTTTCGGATGCCTGAGGCGTCATAGACCTTCATAGGGGGTAACCCTCCCGGGCGCTCCGCGCCCGATAAGGGCATCATATACCCGACGGGAACCGGGAGTCGGGAGTCGGGAGTCGGGAGTGAACCCGGCTCCCGAGTCTCTATTCGTACCGCAGGGCTTCGATCGGATCCATGCGCGAGGCGCGCCAGGCGGGGAGCATGCCGAAGAAGATGCCGATCGAGGCCGAGAAGCCCAGGCCGAGCGCGAAGGACCACCACGGGAGCGAGACCGGGAAGCCCGAGACGAGGTTGACGAGCAGGCCGATGCCGCTGCCCAGCAGCACGCCGAGCAGCCCGCCCACGCTCGTGAGCACGGCGGCCTCGATGAGGAACTGCACGAGGATCTCCCGGCGCCGCGCGCCGATGGCCTTGCGGACGCCGATCTCGCGCGTCCGCTCGGTGACGGAGATCGTCATGATCGCCATCACGCCGATGCCGCCGACCATGAGCGCGATCGACGAGATGACGACCAGCGACAGCAGGATCGCGGCGGAGATCTGCTCCCACACCTTGAGCACGGCGTCCTGCGTCACCAAGTCGAAGTCGTTGGGCTTGTCGAGGGTGAGGCCGTGGCGGATGCGCATGACGGCCTCGACGTCGCGCATGGTGTCGTCGCGCGTCGCGCCTTCGCGGGGGACCACGGCGATCATCGCCGCTGACGCCGCCGAAGGGCCCGCTCCGGACCTTCTCGCTGCCGAACTGCTTGCGGAAGACGGTGTAGGGAATGATCGACGAAGTCGTCCGCGCCGCCGAAGCCGCCCGGCGAGGGGCGCTTGTCCACGACGCCGATGACGGTGTACTCGACGGCGCCCACGCGGACCAGCTTGCCGACCGGGTCGATGCCCCGCGCCTCGAACAGCGCCTGGTAGGGGCCGAAGCCGATGACGGCGACGGCCTTGCGGCGCTCCACCTCCTGCTCGGTGAAGGTCCGCCCGGCGAACATCTTGGCGAAGTTGACGTCCACGAACCGCTCGCTCGTGCCCATGATGGCGACCGGCCGCGTGCGCTCGCCCTTGTAGAAGATCCGCTCCTGCGTCGGCTGGCCGCCGGCGCCGAGCCAGGTGTCGACGATGCCGGCCGTGGGCGCCAGCCGCCGGATCGCCTCGCCGTCGTCCACCGTGAGGACGGGCCGGCGGATCAGCGTCATGAACGACGCGCCCGAGGAGAAGCTGACCGCGCCGAACCGCTGCACGAAGATCGTGTTGGGGCCCAGGGCGCTGATCGAGTCGCGCAGCGACGTGTCGAAGCCGCGGATGAGCGACGTCATGCCCACGATCGAGGTGACGCCGATGACGACGCCGAGCACCGTGAGGGCCGAGCGCATCTTGTTGCCGCGCAGCGTGTCGAACGCCATGGCGGCGGTCTCCTTGAGCAGCGCGAACTGTCTGGTGAAGGCTGACACAGGCTACTCCCGCCGCAAGGCTTCGATCGGATCCAGCATGGCCGCGCGGCGCGCGGGGTAGTAGCCGAAGATGAGGCCCACGAGCGCGGTGATCGTCGACGCCGAGGACCACCGACCACATCTCCACGGACGAGGGCACCGGCGTCAGCGAGGATATGACCGTCGAGAAGAGCGCGCCGAGCCCGATACCGGCGACGCCGCCGACGAGCGACAGCGTGATCGACTCGGTGAGCACCTGGGACATGATGTCCAGCCGCTTGGCGCCGAGCGCCTTGCGCAGGCCGATCTCGCGCGTCCGCTCGCTCACGACCATCAGCATGATGTTCATGATGACGATGCCGCCGACGAGCAGCGACAGCCCGACGATGCCGACCAGCACCACGGCGATGCCCTGCGTGGCCTGCTGGAAGATGCCCAGGACCGAGTCCGACGCGAGGATCCCGAAGTTGTCCGGCTGCGCCGGCTTCAGCCGCCGCGCCACCCGCAGCGCCACCCGTGTCTCGTCCTTCGCGGCCTGCACCAGGGACGCGTCGCGCGGCTTGATCATCAGGGCCAGCGACCGGCGCGCGCCGAACAGCTTCTGGTACGCGCCGAGCGGAATGACGACGAACTCGTCGAGCGAGTTGCCGAAGGACGCGCCCTTCTTGGCGCTGACGCCGATGACCCGGAAGCCCACGCCCGCGATCCGGATCTGCTTGTCGATGGGGTCCGCCCCCTTGAAGAGCCGGTCGGCCACCTGCCAGCCGATCAGCGTGACGTAGCGCTTGCGGCTGATCTCCGTCGGGGTGATCATCCGGCCGCGCTCGGCATCGAACGTCGTGAAGTCCAGGTACTGCTCGCTGACGCCCTGGACCATCACCGACTCGAGTTCCTCGTCCTTGAACGCCACGCGCGTCTGCTGCTGGCCCTGCGCCATCACCGACGCGATCGTCAGGCTGAAGCTTGCGGATGGCCTCCGCGTCGTCGAGCGTGACGATGGGGTTGTTGCGCTGGCGCTCGAACTCGTCCTCGTTCTGCGTGAAGCCGCGCTGCTGGACGGTGAACGAGTCGGCGCCGAGCTGGCCGACGATGGCGTCGCTCACCGCGCCGTTGACGCCCGTGATGAGCGCCACGACGGTGATGATCGACGACACGGCCACGATGTTGCCCAGCAGGGTGAGCAACGACCGCAGCTTGTTCGTCCAGATGGACGCCAGCGCGAGCCGGACCGCCTCGAAGATCTGCGTCATCGGACGTGTTACCCGCCGACCCTGACGCGCACGCCGGCCCCGAGGCGGCGTCCGCCGTCGTCGCGCCGGCCCGCGGGGCTTCCTTGACCGCGTCGCCGTCGTAGAGGCCGCGCACCGAGTCGAACGGACCGGTGATCACGCGGTCGCCTTCCTTCAGGCCCGACGTGACCTCGAGGTACCGCTCGCCGGAGATGCCCAGCTTGACCTGCACGAAGGCCGCCTTGCCGTCGCGGATGAGGAACACGCCCTCCGTCTCGACGCGCTTCTGGCCGGGCAGCAGCTCGGTGCTGACCACGGCGGCCGTCTTGGTGGCGGCCGGCCCGAACTGGAAGCGCGGCTTCGCCGGCCGCGGCTCGGGCACGACGTTGCCCTTCTCGTCGTAGAGCAGCTCCCGAATCGTCAGCGACTGGATCGGCACCGACGAGGGCCTTGGCGCGCGTCGCCGTCGTGATTTCCGCCGTGCACGTGAAGCC
Source organism: uncultured Acidobacteriota bacterium (assembly GCA_963839865.1). Lineage (GTDB taxonomy): Bacteria > Acidobacteriota > Vicinamibacteria > Vicinamibacterales > UBA2999 > 12-FULL-67-14b. The sequence goes on along the minus strand of CAWIWS010000021.1, from coordinate 64,049 downwards.
GGGCCGCACGTCGGGAATCTGGCCGTCGATCGTGACCGTGACCTTGAAGTTGGTGGCGGTCCGCGTCGTGCCCGTGCCCGTCGTCTGGATCGGGCTGTTGCCGATCTCGGTGACCTTGCCGGTGAAGCTCTTGTCCGGGATGGCGTCGATCGTGATCTTGGCCGCCTGGCCCAGCTGCACGAACGGGATGTCCGTCTCGTCGACTTCGACCTCCGCTTCGATCACCGACATGTCGGCCACGGTGAGCAGCACCGTGCCCGCGTTGTTCATCGTCCCGACCATCACGTTCTCGCCCTCTTCGATGTTGCGGCGCGTGACGATGCCGTCGAAGGGCGCCTCGAAGCGGACCTGCGAGAGCGTGTGCTTGCTGCTCGCGAGGCCGGCTTCCTGCTGGTTCAGCTGCGTCTCGCGGTTCTTGATTTCCTGCTCGCGCGCCTTGAGGTCGCTCTCGCGCACCTCGACGTCGGTCTCCGCCTTCTCGAGCGATTCCTTCGTCGTCAGCCCCGCGGCCGACAGCTCGCGCTGGCGCTTGAGCGCCTGCCGCGAGCTCTCGAGGCTGGCCCGCACGCTCTGCAGCGTCACCTTCGACTGCTCGAGAGCGGTGCGCGCGCCGGCCACGGCCGCTTCGTCGCGGCGCACGGCGGCCTCGGCGTTCACGGCATCGATCTGCAGCAGGAACTGGCCCGCCTTGACGCGGTCGCCTTCGTTGACCGCCAGCCGCGTGACGCGGCCCATCGACTGGGCGCTGATGTTGACCGTCTTCTTCGGATCGATCTTGCCGGAGGCCGAGACGATGGCTTCGAGGTCCCGCTTCTGGATCGTTTCCGCGGTGACGGTGACACCCTGATCACCCTTCCGGGAGAAATAGGCGCTGGCGCCGCCGCCGACCAGGACGAGCACGATGAGAACGAGAACCCACTTCCTGCGAAACACGTTACACCCCTCCTACAAGGGACGGCCTTTAGAGCCCCTCAGCACCCATCACCGCGAACACGGCCGCGACCACTGCCGCAATACCCACATATACGACGAGCAGACGCCACGCGTAGCGGCGTCCCGGGCGTCCGGTGGCGGCCCCCAGCCCGAGGGCCAGCAGCCAGATCCACCACAACCCGAACACGTCGATCGACCCCACCAGCCGGGCCGGCCACGTGCCTTCCTCGAGCATCGGCAGCAACCCCGCGAGGTTGGTCGGGCTCGTGAGCGATTCCCGCACGAAATGCAGCGGAGTGGCCACGACTTGCTGCACGGCGAGCACCACCGTCGCATTCACCGTCACGGCCAGCGCGACGACGTAGCGGACGGTGGCGCCGTCGAGCCTCGCCACGGCCACCAGTCCCGCCGCCACCAGCAGCGTGGCGAGGGGCGTCAACAGTAAGCGCCCGCCGCTCGTCAAATAGACGTAAAGCGGTGGGTGCGCCTGAAACGCGGCGTACGCGGCGTCATCCACACGTCCACCCAGCGCCTCGATCACGCGGACGCGCTCGTCCACGAGGGCCTGGCGTCCCACCTGCGTCGAGAGCAGCAGACCGCCGCACACGGCGACGACGAGCAGCAAGGCGATCCAGGTCGGGATGAAGGCTGGCCGGCGTACGACCTCGGCCATGGTTGAACGCGGGTGCCACAGCACGCCCGCTACGCGGCGCATCTACGAATTCCTTTGGACATTAATACGACACCCGGGCCGCACAGGTTTCCTTGACAGTCTTCCAAAGTGCTGAATACGATGGACTTTTCCCACGCGAGCGTCTGTCGCCATCGCATTTTGCATTGTCAAAAATATTATTTCATGTTCTCAAATAAATCGAAACAGGCCATTTTAGCAGCCGTCCTTTGGTTTCTGGCGACCGGGCGGTCCGATGCGCAGGCACCTCTGGGGTCCCGGGCGCAGGGGATGGCGGGGGCCTTCGTCGGGGTGGCCGATGACGCGACGGCGGTCTATTGGAACCCCGCCGGCCTGGCGACGGCCACATTTATTAGCTTTGTTTTGGACTACGGCCAGGCCGAAACGGTCCCGAACGCAGGGCTGTCGTCGGAGGGGGCGAGGCGCCAGACTGGCGGAATCATGGCGGTTTCGGCCCCTCCGGTCGGTTTCGGGTATTACCGCCTGACCGACTATGTGGCCGGTCCCAGGGAGGCTGCAGTGCCGGGGGTTCCCGGCCGAGAAGAAGTGAGGCGGAGTGTGTATGCGCTCCGGACCTCCGTTCTTGGCGTGACGCTCCTGCAGTCCATTGGCGACTACGTCGTGGTTGGCGGGAACGCTGAAGTGGATGCATGGCGGCGTGGCGCGGGGCACGTCGTCGGCGGTGCGCCCCGGGGAGGGCCTGGACGCGGCCGCGGATCTGGAGGTCCCCGGCCATAACGTCGGGGACGTGGACCTGGCCGCGATGATGGCGGTCGAGCACGTGCGGCTGGGCGTGATCGCGCGGAACCTGACGACGCCGGAGTTTGGATCCGACGTTGCGGGCGAGGCGCCGGTGGCGTTGGAGCGTCAAGTACCGCGCGGGCGCGGCGTGGGGGTCCGGCTGGCCCGGCAACTCGAGCCTGGTGGTGGCGGTGGACGGGGACTTGACGCGGCGCACGACGCCGGATGGAGACCGCCGCGACCTGGCGCTCGGTATCGAGACCTGGTGGCTGGGGCAGCGGCTGGGTGTGCGCGGCGGAGTCAACGGCAGCACGGTCGGCGACGCCCGAGCGCTGTTTGCTACCGGCGTGTCGGTGGCGGTGAAGACGGGTATCTTTCTCGAGGCGCACGTGGCGGCTGGCCAGGCGGACCAGCGGTCGTGGAGCGTCGGCGCGAGGATTGCGTTCTAAGAGACGTATGGCGGTCAGAATTGGCGAACTGCTTCTCAAAGAGAAGCGCATTTCGGCGCAGCAACTCCAGGAAGCCCTGAACTATCAGCGGCAGAACGGGGGGAAGCTCGGCGCAAATCTCGTCAAGCTCGGGTACGTGAAGGACGAGGAGATCACCGCGCTGCTGTCCAAGCAGTACGGCGTGCCGTCGATCGCCCTCAACCAGTTCGAGATCGACGCGGCCGTCATCAAGCTGGTGCCGGCGGAGACCGCCCGCAAGTACCAGATCGTCCCGCTCAGCCGCGCCGGCGCCACCCTCACGATCGCGATGACGGACCCGACCAACGTGTTCGCCATGGACGACGTGAAGTTCATGACCGGCTACAACGTCGAGCCGGTGGTGGCCTCGGAAACGGCGGTGCTCGACTCGATCGAGAAGTACTACGGCGCGGGCGCGGCGGTGGTCCCGGGCGCCAAGGGCGGCAACGCGGCGCCGACGGCCGCGTCGCAGGCGTCGGCGCCGCAGGGCGAGAGCGCGCTGGAGATGGCGACGCGCTCGCTGAGCGAGATGCCCACGATGCTGGCCGACGCGGCGGCCGGCGACGTGGAGATGATCGAGGATCTCGAGGAGATCAGCGCCGAGATGCTCACTCGCCAGGGCGAGGAAGCGCCGGTCATCAAGCTGGTCAACGTGATCCTGATGTCGGCGATTTCGAAGGGCGCCAGCGACATCCATATCGAGCCGTACGAGAAGGAATACCGCGTCCGGTACCGCATGGACGGCATCCTCTACAACATCATGGCGCCGCCGCTGAAGATGCGCGACGCGATCACCTCGCGCGTCAAGATCATGGCCAAGCTCGACATCGCCGAGAAGCGCCTGCCGCAGGACGGCCGCATCAAGATTCGCTTCAGCGACGGCGGCACCCAGAAGGACATCGACTTCCGCGTGTCGTGCCTGCCGACGCTGTTCGGCGAGAAGATCGTCATGCGCTTGCTCGACAAGGGCAAGTTGATGCTCGACATGACGAAGCTCGGCTTCGAGCCCGAGTCGCTCAAGAAGCTCGACGCGCAGATCCAGAAGCCGTGGGGCATGGTGCTGGTGACGGGTCCGACCGGCAGCGGCAAGACCAACACGCTGTACTCGTCGATCGCGAAGCTCAACTCGCCCGAGACCAACATCATGACGGCCGAGGACCCGGTCGAATTCAACCTGCCGGGCATCAACCAGGTGCAGGTGCGCGAGAGCATCGGCCTGAACTTCGCGGCCGCGCTCCGCAGCTTCCTGCGCCAGGATCCGAACATCATCCTGGTCGGCGAAATCCGCGACTTCGAGACGGCCGAAATCGCGGTGAAGGCCGCGCTCACCGGCCACCTCGTGCTGTCGACGCTGCACACGAACGACGCGCCCAGCACGATCAGCCGGTTGATGAACATGGGCATCGAGCCGTTCCTGGTGGCGAGCTCGCTCAACCTGGTGTGCGCCCAGCGCCTGGTCCGGCGCGTCTGCGTGAACTGCAAGGTGGAGGACGCCCATGCGCCGCCCGCCCTCGAGCAGGTCGGCTTCGCGTCGGCGGACGCCGAGACGGTCAAGCCGAAGAAGGGCACCGGCTGCGAGAAGTGCAACAACACCGGCTACAAGGGCCGGGTGGGCCTCTACGAGGTGATGGAAGTGACCGACGAGCTCCGCGAGCTGATTCTCGTGGGCGCGTCGGCGCTCGAGATTCGCCGCAAGGCAATCGAAGAAGGCATGATCACGCTGCGCGGGAGCGGCCTGCGCAAGGTCAAGGAAGGCGTGACCACGATCGAGGAAGTCCTCAGGGAAACGGTCAAATAACGATGGCGACACTTCCGGATCTTCTCAAGCAGACCGTGGACCTCCAGGGCTCGGACCTGCACCTGTCGATCGGCTCGGCGCCCCAGGTGCGCGTGCATGGCGAGCTGCGGCGGCTCGATCACCCCGAGCTGTCGCCGACCGACACCAAGTCGCTGGCCTACAGCGTGCTCACCGACGCGCAGAAGAAGCGCTTCGAGGAGACGCTCGAACTGGACTTCTCCTTCGGCATCCGCGGCGTGGCGCGCTTCCGCTGCAACATGTTCAACCAGCGCGGCGCGGTGGGCGCCGTCTACCGGCAGATTCCCGAGCGCATCCGGCCGTTCGAGGAGCTGGGCCTGCCGGCGGTGATCGCGAAGCTGGCGGAACGGCCGCGCGGCCTCGTGCTGGTCACCGGCCCCACGGGCAGCGGCAAGTCGACCACGCTGGCGGCGATGATCGACAAGATCAACGTCGAGCGCCACGGCCACATCCTCACCGTCGAGGACCCGATCGAGTACCTGCACCAGCACAAGAGCTGCCTGATCAACCAGCGCGAGGTGCACAGCGACACGCAGAGCTTCACGAACGCGCTGCGCGCCGCCCTGCGCGAGGACCCCGACGTCGTCCTCATCGGCGAGATGCGCGACCTCGAGACCGTGGAAGTCGGCGCTGCGGATCGCGGAAACGGGTCACCTGACGTTCGGGACGCTGCACACCAACTCCGCGTCGTCCACGATCAACCGCATCATCGACGTGTTCCCCTCGCACCAGCAGTCGCAGATCCGGACGCAGCTCTCGCTCGTGCATCGAAGGCATCGTCTGCCAGGCGCTGCTGCCCCGCGCCGACGGCAAGGGCCGCGTCGTGGCGCTCGAGATCCTGGTGCCGACGGCAGGCATCCGCAACCTGATCCGCGAGGACAAGGTGCACCAGATCTACTCCGCCATGCAGACCGGGCAGGAGAAGCTCGGCATGCAGACGATGAACCAGTCGCTGGCGACGCTGGTCTTCAAGCGCCAGATCACCCTCGACACGGCGATCAACGCGTCGTCGAATCGCGAGGAGCTGCAGGAGATGATCAACCGCGGCGTCGGCGTGGTGGCCGGCGCCGGCCTGGGGCGCGCCCGGGCGGGTCCCCGCCGGGTTCGCGGCCCGGCACGCCTCGTCCCGGACAATAATGACTCCGGTCTCCCCCCAATCGACGATCGACACTGCTGACATCGGAGATTGAACATGGCCACGTTTGCATTTTCCGGACGCACCCGCGCCGGCGAGACGATTTCGGGCGAGCGCGCCGGCGACACGATGGACGCCGTGGTGGCGGCGCTGCGCCGCGAGCAGATCCAGGTCACGCGGATCACGCCAGGCGGCGGCCAAGGCCGCCGCGGCGGCCCCGGCGAAGAAGCTGCGCGCCAAGAGCGTGCCCGTCGAAGAACCTCGCCGTCTTCGTCCGGCAGTTCTCGGTGATGATCGACGCCGGCCTGCCGCTCGTGCAGTGCCTCGACATTCTCGGCAACCAGGAGGAGCACAAGTACTTCTCGCAGGTCATCCTGGCCACCCGCGCCGACGTCGAGGGCGGCATGTCGCTCGCCGACGCGATGAAGAAGCACCCGAAGGTCTTCGATCGCGCTCTTCTCCAACATGATCGCCGCCGGCGAGGCGGGCGGCATCCTCGACACGATCCTCAAGCGCCTGGCGACCTACATCGAGAAGGCCGTCAAGCTGCGGAGCCAGGTGCAGTCGGCGATGATCTACCCGATCGCGGTCATCGCCATCGCGGGCGTCGTCATCGGCGTCATCCTCTGGAAGGTCATCCCGACCTTCGCCAGCCTGTTCGCCGGCCTGGGCGCCACGCTGCCGCTGCCGACGCGCATCGTCATCGCGCCTCAGCAACAACCTGATCCGCTTCATGCCGCTGCTGTTCGCGGCGTTCTTCGCGGTTCGGCTGGGCGTTCCGGCACCTACTACGCCACCGAGAAGGGCCGGCGCGTGGTCGACGCGATCACGCTGAAGATGCCGATCCTCGGGCCCATCCTGCGGAAGATCGCCGTGGCGCGGTTCTGCCGCACGCTGTCCACGCTGATGGCGTCGGGCGTGCCGATCCTCGACGGCCTCGACATCACGGCCCGGACGGCCGGCAACGCCATCATCGAGGACGCCGTCCTGCCAGACCCGCAAGAGCATCGAGCGCGGCGAGACCATCGCCGCGCCGCTGAAGGAGACGGGCGTGTTCCCCGGCATGGTCGTGCAGATGATCAGCGTGGGCGAGGCCACCGGCGCGCTCGACACGATGCTGTCGAAGATCGCCGACTTCTACGAGGAGGAAGTCGACGTCGCGGTGGAAGGCCTCCTCACCCTGCTCGAGCCGGTGATGATCGCGTTCCTCGGCGGCGCCGTCGGCGGCATCGTCATCGCGATGTACATGCCGATCTTCGACCTGATCAGCAAGCTGACCGGATGACGCGAGGGGGGCTGCGGCAGCGGCTGTTGGCGCACATCGCCATCCGGCTGGTGGTGGCCACCGTGCTGCTCGGGTCGGCCCTCGTCGTGCAGCTGCGCGCGCCGGGCTCGTTCCCGGTCAACCCGTTCTTCTTCCTGATCGGCATCACCTACGCGGTGAGCCTCGGGTTCATCGGGTCGCTGCGCTTCGTCGAGCGCTTCCCGTGGCTCACCGACGTCCACTTCGCGATCGACACGGTGCTCATCTCGGCCGCCGTCTTCCTCACCGGCGGCGTCGAGAGCCTGTTCACCACGCTGTTCATGCTGCCGATCGTGGCCGCCAGCTCCGTGCAGTTCCGCCGCGGCGGCCTGCAGCTGGCGGGGCTCAGCACGCATCCTCTTCGTCGGCCTCGTCGCTGGCGCAGTACCTCTACGCCACCGGCAACCTGGACCTGCCGTTTCACCTCGCCTTGTCGGTGGACCTGCCGCCCGCCAACGTGGCGCAGTACACCGTGGCCTCAACGTCTTCGGCTTCTTCGCGGTGGCGCTGCTGGCCGGGTCGCTGGCCGAGCGCGCGCGGCGCGGGGAGGTGCGGCTCGAGCAGGCCACCGAGGAGATCGCCGACCTGCAGGCCTTCAACCAGTACGTGCTCGACAACCTCGTGAGCGGCCTCGCGACCGCGGACGCGGACAACCGCCTGCTCACGTTCAATCGTTCGGCGATGGCCATCGCCGGCCTCGACGGCGCGCTGCCCCTCGGCCGGCCGGCCGCCGAGGTCCTGCAGTTGACCGACGCCGTTCGCCGCGACGGCTCGGGCGAGGACCTGTCGCGCGGCTCGCAGCAAGCGGACCGACTACCAGTTCCGCCGCCCCGACGGCACGGTGATCGACATCGGCCTGAGCGTGGCCGCGCTGCCGCTCCCCGACGGCATCGCGCGGGTACGTCTACACGTTCCAGGACGTGACCGACGTGAAGCGCTTCGAGCAGAGCGCGCGGCTGCAGCAGCGCCTCGCCGCCGTCGGCGAGATGGCCGCCGGCATCGCGCACGAGATCCGCAACCCGCTGGCGTCGATGTCGGGATCGATGCAGATGCTCAAGCAGGAACTGCCGCTCTCGGCCGACCAGGCCCAGCTGATGGACATCGTGCTGCGCGAGTCGGAGCGCCTGAACCAGACCATCAAGTCCTTCCTCGCCTACGCCCGCCCGCAGCGCTTCCAGCTGCGGCGGCATCGACCTGCGCCCGCTGGTGCAGGAGACGGCGATGCTCCTCCGCAACAGCACCGAATTCGGCGAGCGCCACACCATCACGGTGCGGGACGACGGGCGCGAGGCCGTGGTGGAGGCCGACGAGGGCCAGCTCCGGCAGATCGTCTGGAACCTGGCGACCAACGGGCTGCGGGCGATGCCGGACGGCGGCATGCTGACCCTCGGCACGCGCAACGAGGGTGGACGGCGACGCGCGCACGGCGACGCTGGTGGTCGAAGACGAGGGCGTGGGGATCGCGCCCGAAGACCTCGACGCGATCTTCCAGCCGTTCCGCGGATCGTTCGGCAAGGGCACCGGGCTCGGCCTGGCGATCGTCCACCGCATCATCACCGACTACGGCGGTCGGATCGACGTGCGCCCGCGCGTCGGGCGGCGGCACGGAATTCCGCGTCAGTTTCCCGGCGGCCAAGGGCGTCGCGGGCGAGAACCCAGGGCCGGAAGCCGGCGGCCGCGAGACGGCCGTCGGGAGCCGGGAGTCGTAACGCATGCCGCGGATTCTGATCGTCGACGACGAGCAATCGATGCGCGAGATGGACGCGCCTGCTGTTCCAGCGAGACGGCTTCGACGTGCTGCTGGCGCCGATGACGGCGCCGCGGCCCGCGACATCCTGGCGCGGGAGTTCGTCGACGTCGTGCTGACCGACATCCGGATGCCGCGCCTCGACGGCGTGCAGCTGCTGCGCGCCGTGCGCGCGACTCGCGCCCGACGCCGTCGTCCTGATGATGACCGCGCACTGGACCCAGGATTCGGCCGAGTGGAAGGAGGCGCGCGAACTCGGCGCCGAGGCCCTCTTCGAGAAGCCGTTTCGCGACGTCAACCTCGTGACGCTGCAGGTCCGCCAGCTGCTCGAGTCCCGCCGGCTTCGCCACGAGAACGCGGTGCTGCGGCAGACCAACGCCGAGCAGGGGTTCGCCGGCATCATCGGCCGCAGCCCCGCGATGCTCGAAGTGTTCCGCCTGGTCGAGACGGTGTGCCGCACCAACAGCACGGTCCTCATCTCCGGCGAGTCGGGCACGGGCAAGGAACTGGTCGCGCACGCGATCCACCGGTTGTCGCTGCGGCGCGACAAGCCGTTTGTCGCCGTCAACTGCGGCGCGATGCCCGAGGCCCTGCTCGAGTCCGAACTCTTCGGCCACGTGCGCGGCGCCTTCACGGGGGCCGACAAGGACAAGAAGGGGCTGCTCGAGGCCGCCGACGGCGGCACGGTGTTTCTCGACGAAATCGGCGAGATGCCGCCGACGATGCAGGTCAAGCTGTTGCGCGTGCTGCAGGAGCGGAAGTACCGCCGCGTGGGCGGCACCGAGGAAGCCGCCGCCAACATCCGCGTGATCGCCGCCACGAACCGCGACCTGCCGGCGCAGGTGGGCGAGGGCAGGTTCCGCGAGGATCTCTTCTATCGCCTCAACGTCATTCCGGTGCAGATGCCCGCGCTGCGGGAGCGCGTGGATGACATCCCGCTGATCGCGGAGCACTTCCTGGCAAAGTACGCCGGGGAGATGGGGAAGGCCATCGACGGGTTCGCGCCCGAGGCGCTCGCGATGCTCAAGGCGTATCCCTGGCCCGGCAACGTGCGCGAATTGGAGAACGTTGTCGAGCGCGCCGTGGCCCTCGGGGCGGCGCCGCGCATCGAGGCGCCGACGCTGCCCGACAACCTGCGGGCCGGCCGCCCGGCGACGCCGCGTCCGCCCGCTGGCGGCGTGGGCGCCGATCCGGCAGCGGCGAACCGGGCCGGGCTTCAACCTCGAGCGCCACCTCCAGGACGTCGAGCGATCCCATCTCGAACGCGCGCTCGGACAGGCGGGCGGTGTGCAAACGCGTGCAGCCGACATCCTCGGCCTGAGTTTCCGGCAGTTCCGCTACCTCGCCAAGAAGTACGGCCTGAAGTAACGGGGCTGACAGAAACTGGCAACCGCGGTTGACAGTCTTTGTCAGGACGGGCTGGGAGCCACGGCGATCCCGCCCTATCGGCAGGTGGCGTCTTTCCGATAAACACAGGTGGAGCAAAGAGTTACCTGTCACCACGGGTCCAACCGGCCCGGTGGCACGGCGGTTGCTCTAGGAGTGGCCAGACGACGCCGCCCTCAAAAGCGGCGGCGTCGCCAAAAGGGAAGCAACCGACAACAACACTGGTTGGAACTTTAGGAGACACCATCATGCGCATCCGTAGCAACAAGGGCTTCACGCTCATCGAACTGCTCATCGTCGTCGCGATCATCGGCATCATCGCCGCCATCGCGGTTCCCGGCCTCCTGCGCGCCCGCATGTCGGGCAACGAGGCGTCGGCCATCGGCTCGCTCCGCGCCATCAACAGCTCGCAGCAGGCGTTCTCGTCGACCTGCGCGAACGGCTTCTACGCCTCGAGCACTGTCGGACCTCGGCACGGCGCCCGGCCGCCGGCGGCGCGCCCTTCATCAGCCCCGACCTGGGCGGCCGGCGCAACCGACGGTCGACAAGAGCGGCTACACGATCGAACTGGCAGCCGGCTCGACGGCGTCGCGGGCGCCGCGACCGACTCCCGCAGCGTGCAACGGCGGCCCGGCGGCCGCGGCACCATCAGCTCCTACTACGCCACGGCGAACCCGGTCACCGCCGGTTCGACCGGCACGCGTTACTTCTGGACGAACACGCTGGGCACCATCTACGTCGACGTCGCGGCCCATCGCCGACACGGCTGGCAACTCGGCCCCGGCCACGGGTTCGGTTCTCCAGTAAGACGCATCGACGGACATCAACGGCACGTCCGAACGGGGTGCGGCGGCCAGCCGCACCCCTTCGCTCCTGTACGGAGTAAAATCCCCTCCATGGCTCGATCCACCCGCCGTCGAGGCCCCGAAGCGCCGTTCTGGTACGTGGTGTTCGCGTCGCTTGGCCTGATCGCCGCCTCGGCGTCGACCTGGGTGCACTACCGGCTGCTGAACGACCCGACCTACACGAGCTTCTGCGACATGAACGCGACGTTCAGTTGCACCGAGGCGTACACGAGCCGGTATGGGTCGCTCGGCGGGCGTGCCGGTGGCGCTGTTCGGGGTGTTGTTCTTCGCGTTCGTGCTCGGGCTCGTCGCGCTCTGCGCGCGGTCGTCGAGCGCCGCGCGCCAACCTTCCCGGTTACGTGTTTGCGGCGTCCACGTTGGGGCTGGCGGTGGTGTTGTATCTCGCGTATGCGTCGTTTGTCATTCTCAAGGCGGTCTGCGTGCTCTGCGTGGGCTCGTACGTCGCCACCATCGGGCTGTTCCTGCTCTCGGGGGCGGCCACCAGGTATCCCATGACGAGTCTCCCCAGTCGAGCGGTTCGTGATCTCAGCACCTTGTTCCGCACGCCGGCCGCGTTGTCGGCGGCCCTCGCGTTCGCCGTGGCCGCGTTCGCCGCGGTCGTCCTGTTCCCGGGCGCAGGCGGTCGAGCGCCACGCCCGCGCCGGCCGACCAGGTGCAGTCGCAGGCGGCCCGCCGGCATCTCGGCCGCGCAGATCGCGCAACTGGAGCAGTATCTCGCCGCGCAGCCGCGCGTGCCGATCATGGTGCCGACCGACGGCGCCGCGGTGGTGATCGTCAAGTTCAACGACTACCAGTGCCCGCCGTGCCGCCAGACCTACATGGAGTACAAGCCCGTGCTCGCCAAGTGGGCCAAGCAGATGCCCGGCAAGGTGAAGTTCATCACGCGGGACTTCCCGCTCGATCCCCAGTGCAACCAGTTCGCCCCGCAGGGCATGCACCCGTCGGCGTGCGAAGCCGCGGTGGCGGTGCGCCTCGCCCGGGAAAAGGGCAAGGCCGAGGCGATGGAAGAGTGGATCTTCAACAACCAGCCCGCGCTGACGCCGGAACTGGTCCAGGAAGGCGCTGAAGCAGGTCGCCGGCGTGCACCGACTTCGCCGCGCGCTTCCCGGGGACCGTGGAGCTCGTCAAGGCCGACGTGGCGCAGGGCGGGCAGTTGAAGGTGTCCGGCACGCCCACGTTCTTCATGAACGGCATCCGACTGCCCGGGTTCTCGCGGCCCGAGTACTTCGACGCGGCCATTGCCTGGGAGCTGAAGCGAGTCACGAGCGGCAAGTAGATGGCCGCTGCGATCGAGACCGAGAACCTGACCAAGGATTTTCTCGTCGGGTTCTGGCGCCCGCGCCCCTACCGGGCGCTCGACGGCCTGATCGTTGCAGGTGGAGGCGGGCGAGGTCTTCGGCTTTCTCGGGCCGAACGGCGCCGGCAAGAGCACGACGCTCAAGTTGCTGATGCAGTTGCTGTATCCCACGTCGGGATCCGCCGCGCATCCTCGGCCGGCCCGCCGGCGACGTGGCCACGCGCCGCCGCATCGGCTTCCTCGCGGAGAACCCCTACTACTACGAGTACCTCACCGCCGAGGAGCTGCTCACCTACTTCGCGCGCCTGTTCGGCTATCGCGGCGCCGACGTCGGCGCGCGCGTCGGCCGCCGTGCTCGATGAAGTGGGGCTGGGCGCCGAGCGCCGCATGCGCCTGCGGCAGTATTCCAAGGGCATGATCCAGCGGGTGGGCCTGGCGCAGGCGCTCATCAACGATCCCGAGGTCGTGTTCCTCGACGAGCCGATGTCCGGCCTCGATCCGCTCGGGCGCCGCCACGTGCGGCGAGATCATGCTGCGGCTCCGCGAGCGGGGCTGCACCGTGTTCTTCAGCTCGCACATCCTGTCGGACGCCGAAGCGTTGTGCAGCCAGGTGGCGGTGCTCGCGCAGGGCCGCCTCGTCGCGTCGGGCCGCCTCTCCGACATCCTGGCGTTCGAACTCAAGGGATGGGAGCTCGTCGTCGCCAACGTCGCCGACGACGTGCGCGTCGACGCTCGAGCGGCGGGTCCGCCGCGTCACGCCGCTGGCCCATGGCCGCTTCACCCTCGACCTGCGCGGCCGAGACCGACCCCGTGGCGTTGATGCAGGAACTGCGGGGACGCGGCGTCCAGATCGCCTCGCTCAACCCGGTGCGCGAGACCCTCGAAGACTACTTCGTCCAGCTCCATCGCGTCCGCCGCGCCGCGGCACACGGGCGGGCTCTGACATGCGCACCATCCGACTCGTCGCCGGGCGCCGTGTTCAAGGAGTCGGTGCGCGACCGCGTGCCGTACAGCATGGTCGATGTTCGCCGTGCTGCTGATGGCCGCGTCGTATCTCATCAGCCAGCTCACCGCGGGCCAGGACCTCAAGATCATCAAGGACCTCGGCCTGGCCGCGCTGTCGATCTTCGGCCTGCTGATCGCGGTGTTCATCGGCATCGGCCTCGTGTCGAAGGAAGTGGAGAAGCGCAGCATCTACGCGCTGCTGGCCAAGCCCGTCACGCGCGCCGCAGTTCATCGCTCGGCAAGTACCTCGGCCTGGTGTCGACGCTGGCCGCGAACCTGGCGGTGATGACGGCGGCGTTTTACGCCGTGCTGCTCTACATGGACCTCACCGCGTCCGCGCGGCCACGCACGCGGGCTGGCCCGCGCCCGCCCTCGACCCGCGCCTGCTCGTCGCGATCGGCCTGATCTTCGCGGAGCTGATGCTCGTGACCGCGCGTGGCCCTGTTCTTCTCGACGTTCTCGAGCCCGCTGCTGTCGGCCCTGCTGACGCTGGGGCTGTGGGTGGCGGGGCACTTCAACAGCGACCTGCGCCACTTCGAGAACGTCGCTCGACGTGCCCGGGGTCGCGTGGGTCGCGCGCGGCGCTCTATTACCTGCTGCCCAACCTCGCGCCGTTCAACGTGAAGGCGGAAGTCGTCTACGGCATGGCCATCGGCCGGGCGCACGTCGTCTACACGCTGGTGTACGCCGCGATCTACATCGGCGCGCTGCTGCTCGCGGCGATGGCGATCTTTCGCCGGCGGGACTTCAAGTGACCGCGCGCTGCCGACGCCGCGTCCGGCGAATCGATGGCTGTACGCGGCCATCGCGGCGCTGCTGTCGGCGTCCGTCGGCGTCCAGGTGGTGCGCGATCGCGGGTGGCAGCCGTACGAGCCGGCCAACCCCGTCCTGTGGCTGCGCGCGGGGCCGGTCGCCAAGCGCCTGGCGCTCGGGTTCGACAACCTCGTGGCCGACGTCTACTGGATGCGCGCCGTCGTCTACTACGGCGGCAAGCGCCTGGCGTCGAGGCCAGGCAGAACTACGACCTGCTCCATCCGCTGCTCGACCTGGTCGACCACGCTCGATCCGCAGTTCAAGGTGGCGTACCGGTTCGGCGCGATCTTCCTGACCGAGGCGTACCCGGCGGGCCCGGGCGCCCCGACCTGGCCGTGGCGCTCCTGCAGCGCGGGCATGGCCGCGAATCCCAACGCCTGGGAGTACATGCAGGACATCGGCTTCGTGTATTACTGGTGGCTGCAGGATTACCCGACGGCGGCCGAGCTGGTTCGACAAGGCGAGCCGATCCGCCGGGCGCGCCGGACTGGCTGAAGCCGCTGGCGGCGATCACGCTGGCGCAGCGGCGGCGACCGCGCGTCGTCGCGGCTGCTGTGGCGCCAGATCCTGGACACGACCGACGTCGACTGGCTCAAGACGCAACGCCCAACTCCGGCTCTCGCAGCTCGACGCCATGGACACCATCGATGGGCTGAACCAGGACGTGGCGCGGTTCGTGGCCATGCAGGGTCGCAACCGCCCGGTCGCTGGCAGGAACTCGTCGTGGTCGAGGGGCTGCGCCGGCATTCCCATCGACCCGACCGGCGTGCCGTTCGTCCTGGATCCGGCCACGGGCCGGATCGACGTGGACCGCCGGTCCCGCTCTGGCCCCTGCCGACCGAGCAGCCGGTCCCGTTCCCGTCGCAGCCCCCCGCATGAGCGCCGACACGCCGACGCTCCTGCTGTCGACGACCATGCGGCCTGGTGATCGGCAGCTTCCTGAACGTCGTGCATCTATCGGCTGCCCCTGGGCCAGTCGCTGGCCTCGCCCGCCGTCGCGCTGCCCGAAGTGCGGCTACGGCCTGCGCTGGTTCGACAACATCCCCGTCCTGAGCTGGGTGATGCTCGGCGGGCGCTGCCGGCAATGCCGGGCGCCGATCTCGATGCAGTACCCGATTGTCGAGGCGATCACCGGGCCTGCTGTTCCTGCTGATCGTCTGGCTCACGCCGATGGGGCCGCTCGTGTTCAGCCGCCTCATCCTCGTCTGCATCCTGATCACGCTCTTCGGGATCGACCTCGAGCACCAGATCCTGCCCAACGCGATCACCCTGCCGGGCATCGCGATCGGGTTGTTGTTCAGCCTGATCACGCCGCCGGGATGGCAGGCCGCGCTGATCGGCGCGCTGCTCGGCGGCGGGTTGCTGTACGGCATCGCCGCCGCGTACTACCTGGTGCGCCGCGAAGAAGGCCTCGGCATGGGCGACGTCAAGATGCTCGCGATGATCGGCGCGTTCCTCGGATGGAAGGCCGTGCTCGTCACGCTGGTGCTGTCCTCGTTCTCCGGCGCCATCGTCGGCGTGGGCCTGATCGCCGCGCAGCGCGGCGGCATGCGCGTGGCGATGCCGTTCGGCACCTTCCTCGCCCTCGGCGCGCTGGCCGCGATGCTCGTCGGCGATCCCCTGATCGCCTGGTACGCCGGCTTCTTCTAGGCCATGTCCAACCTGACCACGATGTCGTACGCGCTGCTGGGCCTGACGTTCCTGGGCGGCGTGTTGCTGCTCGTGCTGGTCGTGATGATCATGCGCCTGGCGAAGGGCCGGGGCGGGAAGCGCCAGGCCGAGAACCGCGGCGAGGTCGCGATGCTCTCGATCGCGCTGCAGGAAGCGGTGACCAAGCTCAAGGCGCAGGAGCGCGCCACGGCGGCGCGCGCCGAGGCCTCGGAGCGCCTCGCGAGCCAGATCGTCGAGGGGCTGACCTCGGGGCTCGTCGTCGTCGATCGCGCGGGCGAGGTGCAGTCGATCAACCCGGCCGCCAGGCGTCTGCTGCACCTCGACGACGCGGCCGGGCTCGGGCCCTATCGCGAGGTGTTCGCCGCGGCCCCGGGCCTCGCCGACGTGATCAGCGAGACGCTCGCCACCGCCGTCGCCGGTCATGCGCCGCACGGTGTCGATCGCCGGAGCCGCGACCCCTGCGCTTCGGCGTCACCGTGTCGACGATCGTCGACGGCCGCCGGTGCGCTGCAGGCCGCCGTCTGCCTGTTCACCGACCTCACCGAAGTGATGGAACTCGAGGAGCAGCTGCGCCTTCGGGAGGCGCTGGCCCGTCTCGGCGAGCTCACGGCCGGCCTCGCGCACGAGTTCCGCAACGGGCTCGCGACGATCCACGGCTACGGCCGCTTGCTCGATCCCGCGACCCTGCCGGAGCCGCAACGGGCCTACGTGGAGGGCATCCGCGCGGAGACGACGGCGCTGGGCGAGGTGGTGACCAACTTCCTGCGCTTCGCCAAGCCGGATCCGCTCGCGCTCGCGCCGCTGGATCTTCGAGCGATCATCGATCGCGCGGCCGAAGACGTGAAGGACGGCCGCGGGCACCGTGCGTATCGATGGCGAGTTTGGCACCGTCGATGGCGATGACGTGTTGCTGCGCCAGGCCTTCAGCAACCTGCTGCGCAACAGCTTCGAGGCCTGCGCCGAGGCGGGCGTGACCGCGCAGGTCCGCGTCACCGGCGCCGTAGACGATGCGGCGGTGCGCGTCGTGGTGGATGACAACGGACCGGGCCTGGCGCCGGAGGCGCTCCGCCGGCTGTTCCAACCGTTCATGACCACCAAGGCGGCGGGCACGGGACTCGGCCTGGCCGTCGTGCAGAAAGTCATCGTGTCGCACAACGGGCGCATCGACGCCGGCAATCGCGCCGAGGGCGGCGCGCAGTTCCGAATTCGCCTGCCGCGCAGCGCCGAAAAATAGATCGGGTCTATTTTTCCGCCGGACGGAACGGAAAAATAGACCCGATCTATTTTCTCGACGCCTGAAGAACCTGCCGGCGCTGTCGCCGGCGCCCTCTGCAAAATCTGCGAGTCGCACGATTCGCGCCAATTGCGCCGGCTCGTTAGATCACGAGATAACGTGAATCGCGCCGTGCGCGCGGCGTGGCCGAGGCCTTGCAGTATTCCGCGGCATGGCATTCACGATGACGCACAGCGAAGACGGGTTCTCTCTGGTGGAAACGTTGGTGGCCACCAGCATCCTGGTTACGGCGCTGGCCGGCGTAGCGCAGCTGTTTCTCTACAGCGTTCGGTTCACCCGCGAGATGGGCGTGCGGGATACGGCGGTGCTGGCGGCGCAATCCAAACTGGAGTGGCTGACGGCACGGGCGTTTGGGTATGGTCCCGACGGTGACGAGGTCACCGATCCGGCGCTGGCGCCCTCGCCACCGGATGCGCTGATCGAAGACACGCCGGGGTATGTCGACCTGCTGGATGTCGATGGCGACCCTGCCGCTCAGGGCGGAGGGAGGCTCGTTCGGCGGTGGACGATCACGCCCTGGGAGGGCGGCTCACCGAATGTGCTCGCTCTCGAGGTGTGCGTCTTCCGGGCGCCCGCCGCAGCCGTGCCGCGCGAAGCGGCCGAGGCCTGCCTGGCGACGGTCCGCGCGAGGCAACCGTGAGCGTGCGAGGGTTCTCGCTCGTGGAACTCCTGGTGGCGCTGACGGTGTGCGCGCTGCTGGCCGCCGCGGTGGCCGGAGTCATGGCGCCGTCGCGCGCCGCGTTCGACGCCACCCCCGCCGCGCTCGATCTGCAACAGCGGTCGCGGGCCGGACTCGATCTGGTGTCCTCCCTGATTCGCTCCGCCGGCGCGACGACGGCGGCGGCCGAGACGTTTGGCGGTTTGGCGGCGGCGATGCCGACCGTGATGCCCATTCCCATCGGCGACGGTTTCGGCGGCGTGATCGTGGTGTCGGTCGCGCCCGACGCGGCGCAGGGCGAAGTCGCGCGCGATCAGCCGGGCGCGAACGGGCCGCTCACGCTGGCGACGTCGCCGTGCCCCTTGGCCGAGGGGGTCTGTGGATTCCAACCCGATACCACGGCGGTCATTCTCGACGGCCGCGGACGCTTCGAGGTGATGACGGTGGCTGCGGTGTCTCTCGCGCGCCGCGAGGTGACGCCGTCGGCGCCGTTGTCTGAAGCCTATGGCGCCGGCGCGGTCCTGGTGGCCGTCGACGTCAGTCGCTTCGAGCTGAGAGCGCAACCCGATGGATCGGGATCACTGGCGCGGATCACGGGAGGCGGCGCCACGCAGCCGATTATCGACGGCGTCGTCGCGATGGAGATCGAGGCATGGGGCGAGGCCTCGGCGCCCCGGCTGGCGTGGGACGGTCTCGCCGCGTGGGCCTCGTACGGACCGAAGCCTCCACCGCCCTGGTTCGTGGATCCGCAGGGCACGCTCGCCGATGGCGAAACGTGCGTCTCGGCTTGGGACGGCGACGAGCCCCTCACGCGCCTGGAGAGCTTTGGGGAAGACGGAGCGCTGGTGCCCATCACGCCGGCGGATCTCGAAGATGGCCCGTGGTGTCCCGGAGGCCTGGACGGTCCACGCTACGACGCCGACCTGTTCCGCCTCCGCCGCGTGGACCTGTCGCTGCGCGTGGAGGTGCTGTCCTCGACGCTCCGCGGCCCGGCCGGCCGCCTGTTCGACCGCGGCGGTTCCGCCGCCCACGCGCCGATTCGCTGGGTTCCGGATCGGGTCGTAAAGATGTCCGTGGCCCTGAGGAACGCGCGTTGAGGGCCCCGGCCATGACGGAGCCGCGCGGGATCGCGTTGATCCTGGTCCTACTCGTGACCAGCCTCCTCTCCGCGCTGGCGCTGGGGCTTGCGATTGTCGTGTCATCCACGCAACTCGTCGAAGGCAACTTTGGGGAGGGCGCCACGATGGGGTACGCGGCGGAGGCCGGCGTGGCCCTGGCGGCGCACGAACTCGCGCGCCAGTCGGAGTGGGATGCCGTGCTGGCGGGGGTGGCTCGTAGCGGGATGACCGATGGCCCTCCGACCGGCGCCCGCGCGATCGCAGGTGGCGGCACCGTGAGCCTTCAGGCGGAGACGAACCAGCTCAATTGCGGCCGCACGACATCGTGCACGTCCGCGCAGATGGCGGTGACCACGGCCGAGCGTCCGTGGGGCGCGAACAACCCCGCGTGGCGCCTGTTTCTCTATGGGCCAGTCGCGGAGATCCTTCGGCCCACGCACCCGAGGCCGGGCTACCTCCTGGTGTGGATTGCGGACGACTCGCGAGAGACCGACGGCGATCCGTTGATGGATGGCTCGGCCGCGGACGGGCGGGGGCGCGATGTCGTCCGGGTTCGCGCCACGGTCTTCGGCCCCGGTCCCGCCCGGCGCGCGGTGGAAGCCGAACTCGCGCGGATGTGCCGGTCCGCCGGGGGCGTCATGGTCTGCCGGCCCGGTATTCGTGTGCAGTCGTGGCGGGAAGTGCGTCAGCTCGTTCCTTGACGTTCGGCGGGGGCAGTCGTACCGATCACCCCCAGGGGGAACAGGCCGCAAGGCCGTTACTAGCTATGTCACGCGTCACCATACTCGTCGTCGCGCTCCTTGCCGTCGGGCCGTCGCTGGTGGCCGCCCAATCGCTCGTGGACGTCGCGAAGGCCGAAGAAGCGCGGCGGAAGACCGTGCCGGCCACCGCCAAGGTCTACACCAACGCCGACCTGAAGAACGACTTCACCGCGCCCGCGCCATCGCCGGCCGACGCGGCGGCCGTGCTCGCGCCCCCCCCGGCCGGCACGCCGTCCGCGACCGCGTCCGGCAACGCCACGCCGGACGGCTCGGCGTCCGCGCCGCACGATCAGGCGTGGTGGAGCGCGCGCATCAATGCCGCGCGGTCGCTGCTCGATCGCACCAGGATGTTTGGCGATGCGCTCCAGAGCCGCATCGCCGCCCTCAATACCGACTTCGTCAACCGGGACGATCCGGCGCAGCGGTCGGTGATCGAGCAAGACCGCAACAAGGCGACTGGCCGAGCTCGATCGAGTCAAGAAGGACATCGAGTTGCAGACCAAGGCCATCACCGACATCGAGGACGAGGCCCGTCGTGCGGGTGTCCCAGCCGGCTGGTTGCGCTGAAGGGTGAGCACCCGTTCCGACGCGCCGGCGTCCATCCTCCTCGTCGAAGACAAAGACTCGCTGCGGGCGATGCTGCGCCTCGCCCTCGAGGCGCAGGGGCACGCGGTGATCGAGGCGCGCGACGAAGCCGAGGCGGTGGCGCGCCTGCGCGAGACGCAGCCGGCCGTGGTGCTCTCCGACCTGCGCCTGCCGGTTGGTGACGGCTTTGGCGTGCTCCGCGCCGCGAAAGAGACGCGATCCCGAGATGCCCGTCATCGTGATGACGGCGTACGGCAGCATCCAGGACGCCGTCGCGGCGATGAAGCAGGGCGCCCTTGATTTCCTGGCCAAGCCCGTCGACCCCGATCATCTCCTCCTGCTCGTGGAGCGCGCGCTCGCGCAGCGCCGCCTCCTCGGCGAGTACCGGCTCCTCAAGGAGGAGGCCGCCGCGCGTCGTGGCGGCCAGGGCATCATCGGCGCCTCGCCGGCGCTGAAGCAGACGCTGGCGGCCATCGAACGAGCCGCCGGCACCGACACCACCGTGCTGCTCGAGGGCGAGAGCGGCACCGGCAAGGAACTGTGCGCGCGCGTCCTCCACACGTCGAGTCCTCGCGCGTCGGGCCCTTTCGTGGCCATCAATTGCGCGGCGATTCCGGAGACCCTGCTCGAGGCCGAGCTGTTCGGCTACGAGCGGGGGGCGTTCACCGGCGCAAACCAGCGCAAGCTGGGCAAGTTCGAGATGGCGAACCGCGGCACCATCTTCCTCGACGAGATTGGCGAGATGGCGCTCACGGTGCAGGCCAAGATGCTGCGCGCGATCGAGACCAAGCGCATCGAACGGCTGGGCGGCGGCGGCGTCCATCGCGGTGGACGTGCGGATTGTCGCGGCCACCAACCGGAATCTCAGGCAGGCCGTCGCCCAGCGGCGCTTCCGGGAAGACTTGTACTTCCGGCTCTCGGTGTTCCCGGTGCTGCTGCCGCCGCTGCGGGATCGGAAGGAAGACATCCCGATGCTCGCGCATCATTTCGTCGAGAAGGTGTGCCGAGACGTCGGGAAGAAACCGTTGACGCTGGCGCCGGAGACCATCGCCGAACTGGTCGCCTATCCGTGGCCGGGCAACGTGCGTGAACTGCAGAATGCGATCGAGCGCGCCGTGATCCTGGCGGACGGCGATCGGCTCCTCCCCAGACACCTGAGCCTCTCAGCGGGGTCCGCGGCTTCGCCTCCCGACGACCCGTGGGCGCAGATCGACTTGTCCGGGGGGCTTGCGGACGCCACGCGCCGGGTGGGCACGGAAGTCGAGAAGCGGGTGATTCAGCGCGCGCTCCAGGACGCGGGCAACGATCGCGGTCGCGCGGCCGACCTGCTGCAGATTGGCTTCAAGTCGCTGACGGCCAAGCTGCGCGAGCACGGCCTCGAGTAGCGCCCTAAGCCCCTAAGCCCCTAGGCCCCTAAGCCCCAGGTCCCTAAGCCTTGAGCCCCAGCTTCCTGAGCGCCGCGCGCAGTTCCCTCACCGTGACGTCGGTGAGTGTCGTCGTCTGGCCGGCAGCGGTGGCCGCGACGAAATGCAGCGTGCCCGCCACGACCTTCTTGTCGTGGTGAATCGCCGCCAGCGCCTCCTTCGCGGAGATGTCCGAGACGGCCGGCAACGGCCCGAGTTCCGTGATGAGCGACGTGGACACGGTCGTAGAGCGGCGCCGGCGTCACGCCCCGGGCGACGCCGATCGACAACGCCGCGAGCATGCCGTAGCCCACCGCCTCGCCGTGACGGAACCGCTTGTACCTGGTCGCCGCCTCCAGCGCGTGGCCCACGGTGTGCCCGAAATTCAGGATGCGGCGCAAGCCGCCTTCGCGCTCGTCGACCGAGACCACGTCGGCCTTGATGCGGCACGACGCGGCGATGAGGGGCGTCAGCGCCTCCGGGTCGCGCGCGAAGATGGCCGCGAGCGACGCGTGCATGCGATCGAGCAGGCCGGGTTCCGCGATGACGCCGTACTTGATCACTTCGTAGAGGCCCGCGCGAAACTCGCGGCGCGGGAGCGTCGCGAGGACGAGGGGATCGGCGACCACCAGGCTTGGCGGGTGGAATGAGCCGATCAGGTTCTTGCCCAGCGGGTGGTTGACGCCGATCTTGCCGCCGATCGCGCTGTCCACCTGGGCCAGCAGCGTCGTGGGCACGTGCACGACCCGCACGCCGCGCAGGTACGTCGCGGCGGCGAACCCGACCAGGTCGCCGATCACGCCGCCGCCCACCGCGATCACCACGGCCGATCGATCGGCCTCGGCCTGGACCAGCGCGTCGTACACGCGGCCGACGGTCTGCAGGTTCTTGAAGCGCTCGCCGTCTTCGACGAGCACGGGCGCGCGATCGGCGCCCACGCGCCGGAGGCGCGGCCCGTGCAGATCCCACACGCGCGGACTGGAGACGATGATGCGGCGCGGCCCGAGGCGGCGCTCGTCCAACTCGCGCGCCAGCGTGTCGAGCGCGCCGGCGCCGATGATCACGGAGTAGTGGCCGGCGGCGGCGGCCACGTCGATTCGGGTCGGCGGCATAAGCGAATGGTAGGATAGCATTCGGTGCACCGGCACACGGATTTCCTGATCATCGGCAGCGGCATCGCCGGCCTGCGCGCCGCCGCCGGCCTCGCGTCGACGGGCCGCGTCCTGATTCTCACGAAGGCCGATCCCACCGAGAGCAACACCGGCTACGCGCAAGGCGGCATTGCCGCGGCCGTGGGTCCCACGGATTCGCCAGACCTCCATGCCGCCGACACGATCGCGGCGGGCGACGGGCTGTGCGTCGAGCCCGCGGTGCGCGTGCTCGTCGAGGAAGGCGTGCGCTGCGTGCGCGAACTGGTGGACTGGGGCGCGCGCTTCGACCGCGACGCGACGGGGGCGCTCGCGCTCGGGCGGGAAGGCGCGCACGGCTTGCGCCGCGTGTTGCACGCGGCCGATGCCACCGGGCGCGAGATCGGGCGCACGCTGTGGGAGCGCGTCGCCGCGCACCCGAACGTCGAGGTGCGTCGGAACGCGCGCGCGACGGCGATCGTCGTGCGCGACGGCCGATGCGTCGGCGCGCGCTTCGTGGACGGCACGACCGTGGACACCGTGGAGGCCCCCGCGGTGCTGCTCGCCACGGGCGGCGCGGGGCAGGTGTTCCGCGACACGACCAATCCGTCGATTGCCACGGGCGACGGCGTCACGCTCGCGTGGCGCGCCGGCGCCCGCGTGACGGACATGGAGTTCGTGCAGTTCCACCCGACGGCCCTGAGTGTCGCCGGCGCGCCGCGCTTCCTGCTGTCGGAAGCGCTGCGGGGCGAGGGCGCGCGGCTGCTCAACGCCGACGGCGAGCGCTTCATGTCGCGCTATCACGAAGCGGGCGAGCTGGCGTCCCGCGACCTGGTGTCGCGCGCCATCGTGCGCGAGCAGCAGAGGACCGGCCGGCCCATCTACCTGTCGTTGCAGCACCTCGACGCGGAATGGGTCCGCCGGCGGTTCCCGACGATCGCGGCTGCCTGCCGGCAGGCGGGCTTTGACCTCGCCGCCGACGCCGTCCCCGTCGGGCCGGCGGCCCACTACATCATGGGCGGCGTCGAAACGGACCTCTGGGGACGCACCACCCTCCCCGGGCTGTTCGCGGCCGGAGAGGCCGCCTGCACCGGCGTCCACGGCGCCAACCGCCTGGCCAGCAACTCCCTGCTGGAGGGCCTCGTGTTCGGCGCCCGGGCGGCCCAGGCCATGCCGGCGGTGCCTTCGGCGGCGGAGATGGCGGCCGAGGTCAGGGAAGTCGCGCAGGGCACGGCACCCGGCTTCGATGGCCAGGCCCCGTCCGAGCTCGCAACCGCCGATCGGGCGAGTGGGGGCGGGCTCCCAACGGAAGACGAGGCCCGCAGGCTCATGTGGGAAGCGGTCGGCCTGTCGCGCGACCGGCGTGGGCCTCACCGCGGCACTGGCGCGCCTGGAGGCGTGGGCACATGCGGCCGAGTCCCTCCTTGAGCGCGGTGGCCTCTCCGAGGCCGCCTGGCGGGTGGCCAGCATCGTCACGGTGGGCCGGCTCATCGCGCGTGCTGCGCTCCGCCGGGAAGAAACCCGCGGCGGGCACGCCAGGGCCGACTTCCCGCGGAAAGACGATGTAAACTGGATGGTTCACGTGGGGGAGAGAAAGCAAAGACATGGCTAAACCTCAGGGTGACGATGCGTTCGTCACGGAAATCACCAAGCAGTCGGACGACTTCTCGCGCTGGTATCTCGACGTCGTCCGCAAGGCCGAGCTGGCCGACTATTCGCCGGTCAAGGGCTTCATGGTCATCCGGCCTTACGGCTACGCCATCTGGGAACTGATCCAGCAGCAGCTCGACCAGCGCTTCAAGGCGACGGGACACGTCAACGCGTATTTCCCGCTCCTCATTCCCGAGAGCCTCCTGATGAAGGAGGCCGAGCACGTCGAGGGCTTCGCGCCGCAGGTGGCGTGGGTCACCAAGGGCGGCACCG
The DNA here is from genome assembly GCA_963839865.1 of uncultured Acidobacteriota bacterium. Lineage (GTDB taxonomy): Bacteria > Acidobacteriota > Vicinamibacteria > Vicinamibacterales > UBA2999 > 12-FULL-67-14b. The sequence continues at coordinate 39,309 of CAWIWS010000021.1, read as the reverse complement.
AGGAACTCGAGGAGCGCCTGGTCATCCGGCCGACGTCCGAGACGATCATCGGCGTGATGTACCAGAAGTGGATCCAGTCCTGGCGCGACCTGCCGGTGCTCATCAACCAGTGGGCCAACGTGGTCCGCTGGGAGAAGGTGACGCGGCCGTTCCTGCGCACGACCGAGTTCCTCTGGCAGGAAGGCCACACCGCGCACGAGACCGCGGACGAGGCGCAGGACGAGACGATGAAGATCCTGGCGATCTACAAGGAGTTCGCCGAGAACGTGCTGGCCATGCCGGTGGTCGACGGGCAGAAGAGCGACAGCGAGAAGTTCGCCGGCGCCTCGCGCACCTATTCGATCGAGGCGCTGATGGGCGACGGCCGCGCGCTGCAGGCGGGCACCTCGCACAACCTCGGGCAGAACTTCGCCAAGGCGTTCGAGATCCAGTTCCAGGGCCGCGACAAGACGCTGCAGCACGCCTGGACGACGTCGTGGGGCGTGTCGACGCGGCTCATCGGCGGCGTCATCATGACGCACGGCGACGACAGCGGCCTGATCCTGCCGCCCAACGTCGCGCCGTGGCAGGTGGTGATCGTGCCGATTCCGCGCGGCAACTGGAAAGAGACCGTGCTGCCCAAGTGCGAGGAGATTCGCGACCAGCTCGCGGCCGCCGGCATTCGCGTGAAGCTCGACGCCGACGAGAGCCAGACGCCCGGCTGGAAGTTCTCCGAGTACGAGATGCGCGGCGTGCCGCTGCGGCTCGAGATCGGCCCCAAGGACATCGAGAAGTCGTCGGTGTTCGCGGCGCGCCGCGACACCCGCGTCAAGGCCGTCGCTGCCGATGGACGGCCTGGCGGACACGATCCGTGGGCTGCTCGACGAGATCCAGGCGTCGCTGCTCGCGCGGGCCCGCGCGTTCCGCGACGAGCACACGTCGACGGCCGACACCTACGACCAGTTCAAGGCGACGATGGAAGGCCGGCCGGGCTTCGTGATCGCCCCGTGGTGCGAGACGGCGGCGTGCGAGGCCGACATCAAGGCCGAGACGCAGGCGACGATTCGCAACATTCCGACGGGCTACGACCAGGCGCCCGGCAAGCCGTGCGTCAAGTGCGGGAAGCCCGCCACGGTATCGGCGTGGTTCGCGAAGGCGTACTAACGACGAATAACAAAGCGTTCCGTACGTAACAAGGGCGGGCTCACCTCACGGTGGCCCGCCCTTTGTTATTTGTTACGTCGCTATTGCAGCCGGACAGTCAAGGCCGCGCGGCGGTTCAGCCGGCGCGTCTCTTCACGCGAGTTGTCGTGCTTCGGACGCTCTTCGCCGTAGCTCACCGTCTGCAGGCGATCGGCCGTCACGCCGCGGCTGGTGAGGTAATCGCGCACCGCGTTCGAGCGGCGCTCGCCGAGCGCCAGGTTGTACTCGGCCGTGCCGATGTTGCAGGTGTGGCCTTCAACCGTGATCTTCAGCGCCTTGTCCTCGGTCATCGCCTTGATGGCCTCGTCCAGGATGCGCGTGGCTTCGGGCCGCAGCGAGTAGCGGTCGAAGTCGAAGTGCACGTCTTCGAAGGTGTATTCCTTCTTAGGCGGCGCGACGACCTGCACCGTGAACGTGTCGCTGGCCGTGCCGCCCTTGCCGTCGTCCACCGTGATGGTGATGGGCACCGCGCCCGGCTGGCCGGGAGCCGTCCACGACGTCTGGCGGTCGTTGGCGTTGCCGAACGAACCGGTCGGGCTGCCCCACTTGTAGCGGAGCGTGTCGCCATCCGGATCCGTGGCATCGGCCGTGACCGTGATGTTCTTGCCCACCTCCATCGTGCAGGGCTCGCAGCGGCCCTTGACGGTGGGCGGACGATTCTGCGGCGCCGCGGGCGGCGGGGCCGGAGCCGGGCGGCGCGGGCGGCGGCGGCGGCACGTAGGCGCGCACGCCGGACGCGGGGTAGAAGCCCAGACGCACCTGGAAGGCCCACTTGTCGCTGCCTTCGTTGTCGGGCTCCTGCGTCGTGAAGTTCTTGCGATCCCACAGGTGCGAAGCCGCGTAGTTCACGCCGGCGCCGAAGTAGGCGCCGTTCTTCATGTGGTACTGCAGGCCGCCGAAGATGTCGCGGGTGGCGTCCGCGCCCCACTGGGCGGGCGGCGTCGCCGGCGACCTGCGCGTCCCGTGTAAGGTCTGCGGCAGGTCGAAGTACGCCTCGCCGGTCATCTCGCCGATCACCTTGAGCGGCGAGCGGCTCGGGTAGCCCGCGCCGACGCCCCAGATGAAGCCGTTGGTCAGCGCGTAGCCATCCGGGCTCGTGCGCAGCTTGAAGCCCGGCGGAGGCCGCGAGGTCGACCTTCTCGCTGAACTCGCGCGAGCCGATCAGGTCGAACATGAAGTCCGGCTTGCCCGTGCCGAGGCCGCTGTCGCGGCTCGCCGTCGGCACCTTGACGGCGGCGCGCACGCCGAAGGCGATGCCGTTGGCCTTGGCCTGCGACGCGAAGTTGATCTTCGCGCCGACGGTGAGGTCGCCGATGCCGTCGCTCCAACCTTTGTTGATCAGGTAGTCCTGCGGCTGACCGAGACCGGTGGCTCGAGCGGCAGCAGATCGGCGTCGACGCCACGGCGTGCGAGCGCACCGAACACTTCGACCTTGTCGGTGGCGCCGAACGCGAACATGCCGCCGATGTCTTCGATGTTGGTGAAGCCCTCACTGCGGTTGATGTCGGTCCGCCCAATGCCGCCCGACCACTTGCCCTTCGGCAGGGTCTCGGCCAGGGGCACGAACCAGAGACCGGTGTCTCCGACGATCGTGCTGCTGCCAGGGCGGGGTTCGCTGCTTGACGCCTGGGCCCAAGCCGTAGTTGTCGCTACGGCAGAAAGCACAAGGCCAATATGCCATATGGCGGAGGATTCTCATACCCGAGATTTTAGAGCCGTGTCCACCCGGAAGTCAAACAGCGACCGGGCTTTAGGCCGAAATCTCGTCCGTATCCGGTTTTTTGGATTTACCGAATGCCCAGGCGACCAGGATGCCGACGAGGTACAGCGCAACCATGGGCAAGGCCGACCAGGATTTGATTGGCGGGGCTTCCGTCCGGCGTGATGACCGCCGCGACGACGAAGATGACGAGCACGGCGTACTTGATGTTCTTCGCCAGGAAGCCGGCGGTGACGATGCCCAGGCGCGCGAGCACGAACATCAGGATGGGCATCTGGAACACGAGGCCCATGCCGAGCAGCAGCTTCACGTACATGTCCCACACGGGCTCGATGCGCGGCGTGAACTGGATGTAGTCGTTCGAGAAGCCCGCGAAGAAGGCCCAGGCGGCGGGGAAGAGCACGTAGTGCGAGAACGCGGCGCCGAGGATGAAGAGCCCCGACGAGGAGATCACGAACGGAATCGCGAGGCGCTTCTCCTTCGCGTATAGGCCGGGCGCGATGAACAGCCACACCTGCCACATGATGTACGGCGAGGCGATGAGCACGCCGCTCACGAGCGCGATCTTGATCCAGAGGAAGAAGGCTTCGCCCGGCTCGGTGTAGATCAGCTTGCCGCCGGGGATGTTCTTGGTGAGGCGCTGGTAGACGAAGGCAAACACCTTGTCGATGATGGCGAAGGCCAGCGAGGAACCCGACCAGCAGGGCGCCCACGGCGTGCGTGATGCGCTTGCGCAGTTCATCGAGGTGCTCGAGGAACGTCATCCGGCCTTCGCCGGGTTCCTCGGGTTCGAACGGAGAGCTCCCGCCGGCCGGCTCGAGATAGCCGGGCTCGTCCTCCGCGGCGATCGCGCGAAGACTGGGTCGGGAACGGGACGAGCGCCACGGGTTACGAGCGGGAAACCGTCTGGCTCGGGGCCGCCGTCTCGGTCTCGATGACCGTGGCGGTGGTGGGGGCGCGGCGTCACTTTGGCCTGGGCTTCTTTCTGCTCCTCGACCTTGATTTCCTGCTCGAGGGTGTTCTGCAGATCCTGCGAGGCCTTCTTGAATTCGTTCAGGCTGCGGCCGAGGGACTTGCCCAGCTCCGGGAGCTTGCGGGGACCAAAGATGATGAGCGCGATGACCAGAATGATGATGAGCTCTGGCATCCCGATGGAACCAAACATACGAGGTGCTCCTTGCTACGGACACCGACGGCCGCCAGGCGGCCCTTCGCGTCCAATACTGCAGTATACACAGATCGCCGGAATCCTTATGGGACAAGCCTCCCTCGGTGTTAGCATCGGCCCTATGCGTACGCGATCTCGTGGTGGCGGCGACGGCGGCGATTCTCCTCTCGGCGCTCGTCGGCGGCGTGTGGGGTTCCAGCGCCCTGGCGACCGAGGACAAGGTCCCCGCACATTACAAAAATTTCACGTCCGCGCTGACCGCCATCCAGAACGAATACGCCCTGCCGGTCGAGTCCGACCGCCTGGTCTACGGCGCCATCAACGGCATGCTGCAGACGCTCGATCCCGCACTCGAGCTTCTTCGATCCCAAGTCCTACGCGCAGATGCGCGAGCGGCAGGAAGGCCGCTACTACGGGCTCGGCATCACCATCCAGTCGGTCGACGGCGACGTCACCGCGGTCCGCGTGTTCGAAGGCTCGCCCGCATTCGCCATGGGCATCCGGCGCGGCGACGTGATCGCCGAGGTCGAGGGCGCGAGCGCCAAGGGCTGGACCACCGAGCAGACGCGTGACCAAGCTGCGCGGCCCCAAGGGCACGTTCGTGAACATCGGCGTGCGCCGCAAGGGCTTCGAGCGGCTGCTCGAGATGAAGGTGATGCGCGACCAGGTGAGCATCCCGAGCGTCTCGGCGGTGTTCATGATCGACAGCCAGACCGGCTACGTCGGCCTCACCGAATTCGCCGAGCACACCGACGAGGACCTCGGCAACGCGCTCGAGACCCTCACCAAGCAGGGCATGAAGCGCCTCGTGCTCGACCTGCGCGGCAATCCCGGCGGCCAGCTCGATCAGGCGATTCGCATCGTCAACCGCTTCGTGCCGCAGGGCTCGATGGTCGTCTACACGCGCGGGCGCGTGGCCAACTCGGACCAGGACTACCGCGCGACCGAGAACAGCGAGTTCACCACCGTGCCGATGATCACGCTGGTCAACCGCAACAGCGCGAGCGCGTCGGAGATCGTGTCGGGCGCGCTGCAGGACTACGATCGCTCGCTCGTCATCGGCGAGACGACGTTCGGCAAGGCCCTGGTGCAGTCGGTGTACCGCGTGAGCGGCGGCGCCGGCCTCGCGCTGACCACGGCGCGCTACTACACGCCGAGCGGACGCCTCATCCAGCGCCCGTGGGACGGGACCTTCGACGAGTACCTGACCTACACGCTGAAGGACCAGAGCGAGCGCACGCACTCCGCCGATCAGTTGAAGTACACGACGGGCGGCCGCAAGGTCTACTCGGGCGGCGGCATCGAGCCCGACGAGCGCTTCGACGGCCCGATCGAGGGCTTCAACCCGACGCGGCTCGGACGGCTGCTCTACAACCGCCAGCTGTTCGCGACCTACGCGGAGCAGTACAGCGCCGAGGGCGACACCGCGCGCGGGCGCGCAGGGGCCCACGCGCAAGCTGGTCAAGAAGGGCTTCACCGTGGAGCCCGCGATGGTCGACGAATTCAAGGCCCTGGCCGTGACCAAGGGCGTGAAGATCGACGAGGAGTCCTGGTCGAAGGACCTCGAGTTCATCCGCGCCATGATTCGCTTCAACATCGACGAAGCCGTGTTCGACATCGCCACCGCCCGGCAGCACCTGATCACGGTGGACCCCCAGGCCAGGTTCGGCATTTCGAAGTTCCCGGAAGCCGAAAAGCTCGTCGGAACTGGCCAAGAACCGCTCGCCAAAAGTAGGTCAGTAGCCCTGCCAATTCGGCCCGCCTTCGCCAAGGCTTCGGCGGGGGCAAGCCCCCTAAATATTGGGCCTATGTTCGGCCTTGCCACAACCTGCAGCGCTTGCTAGACTGGCGCTCGCTTCTTCCAGTCACCTGCCTCCATGCATCTCGAACGTCTCGAAATCTCTGGTTTCAAGTCCTTCTCGGACCGGTCCGAGCTGGCGTTTGACCGTGGCGTCACCGCCATTGTCGGTCCCAACGGTTGCGGCAAGAGCAACGTCTCCGATGCCCTCACGTGGGTGCTTGGCGAGCAAAGCGCCAAGAGCCTCCGTGGCGACAAGATGGAGGACGTCATCTTCAGCGGGTCCGATGCGCGCAAGCCCACCGGATCGGCCGAAGTCCGCCTGCGGCTGAGCGACGTCATCATGCCGCCCTCTCTCCTTGAAAGAGATGGGCGACGAGGCCGCCGCGCACGAGGCCGCCGCCAATGGCAACGGCCACGGGCACGGCGCCCAGGTGGCCGCGCTTGCTCGAGCCCACCACGCGCGAAGTCGAGATTACCCGCCGGCTGTATCGATCGGGCGAGAGCGAGTACCTCATCGACGGCCAGCAGTGCCGGCTGAAGGACATCCACGAACTGCTGATGGACACCGGCCTGGGCGCCAAGGCCTACGCCATCATCGAGCAGGGCAAGATCGGGATGATCCTGAGCTCGCGTCCGACCGATCGGCGCCAGCTGATCGAAGAGGCCGCGGGGATCACCAAGTACAAGGCGCGCCGCCGGTCCGCCGAGCTCAAGCTCGAAGCGGCGCAGCAGAACCTGACGCGTCTCGACGACATCGTGTTCGAAGTCGAGAAGCAGCGCGGGTCGATGAAGCGCCAGGCGGCCAAGGCCAGGCGCTACACGCGCCTGCGCGACGAGATGCGGCGGTGGGAGAAGGTGCTCTTCGCGCGCCGGTATCGCGCGCTGGCCGACGCCATCGAGATCGCGCGCGGACCCGCCTCGCCGAGGCCCGCTCCAACGAGACCGCCGCCGCGGCGCGGCTGGCCGAGGTCGAGAGCGATCTCGTCGCGCCTGCGCCTCGAACTGGCGACCGCCGACCAGGCGGCGACGATGGCCCGCGAGGCCGTGCACGCGCACGAACTCGACATCAACCGCCGCGCAGCAGCAGATCGCGCTCGACACGCAGCAGGCCGAGATGCTGCAGGCGCGCGCCGACGAACTGGACCTCGAGCGCCAGCAACTCGAGGCGCGGCGCGAACCGGAGCGCCTGGCGCTCGACGGGCGCCGGCAGGCCGCCGCCGAAGCCGAGGCGGCGCGCGACGAAGCCGCCGCCCGCGCGACGGACGCCGCCGAGGAGTACGCCCGCGCGCAGCAGGCCATCGAGGCCGTGGAACAGGACGTCGAGGGCGCGCGCGCGGACGTGTACGCGGTGCTCAACACGATGACCGCGCTCAACGCCGCGCTCGAGTCGGCCTCGGCGCAGCGCGAGCGCGCCGTCGAGTCGCACGGGCGCCTCGAGCAAGAGGCGCGCGAACTGGCGGCCGAACTCGAACGCGCCCGCGGACAGCGCCAGGCGGCCGCGCGACGCACTGCGCCGCGCGCAGGACGGGCTGGACGCGGCCAAGGTGGCGCGCGCGGCCCGCGAATCGGAACTCGCCAGCGCGCGCATCGAGCACGAGTGGCGGTCACGCGACGTCCGCTCGCGCGAGCACGATCTGGCGTCGATGACGGCGCGCCTGCGCTCGCTCGAGGAGATCGACACGCATCGTTCCGGCTTTGCCGACGCGGCGCGCATGGTCCTCGTGCACGCCAATGGCAAGGTCGGCCAGATGGGCGCCCTTGCCGACTTCATCGAGGTGGAACCGCGCTACGAGCGCGCGGTGGAGGCGTGCCTGGGCGACCTGCTGCAGCACGTCCTCGTGGAGCGCCTCGAGCACGTGTCCGCCGGCCTCAAGCTGATTCGGCAGGAGGACGCGGGCCGTTGTGGCTTCGTCGTGGGCCGGCCTGACGACCCCAACGTGCCCGCGGAAGTGCACATGGCGGGCGGCGAGACGGCCGGCTTTGTCGGCGCGGCCACGCCCGTGCATGCGGTCGAGCACGCCGAGATTCCGAGCGGCGCGGTGCCGCTCTCGACCGTCGTGCGCGTGGGCGGCCCCTTCCCCGCGGCCATCCAGGCCGTGATGGGCGGCGCCCTCATCGCCGAATCGTTCGAGGCCGCCGCCCGCATCGCGCCGAAGGTCCCGGCTCCCGTCGCGACGCTCGAAGGCGACGTCTTCCGCGGCCGCTACGTGGTGACCGGCGGCGACAAGGCCGAGTCGCGCGGCATCCTCGCCACCAAGCGCGAGATCAAGGAACTGCGCGAGAAGATCGCGGCGTCGCGCATGGCGCTCGAGCAGCTCGTCGCCGAGACCGCGGGCTTCGAGCAGACGATTGCGCACGCGACCGCCGCCATCGCGGGCCTCTCGGCGGAATTCCACCGGCAGGAAAAGGCGATCGTCGGCGTGGAAGGCCAGAGCGAGCGCGCGGCGGAGGACGAGTTCCGCCTGCAGCAGCGCACGGCCCTGGTCGCCACCGAGATCAGCCGCGTGCAGGAGGAGATTGCCGGCCTCGACGCGCGGCAGGCGGAGGCGCGAGAGTCCATCGCGCGCCTTGACGAGCAGAAGGTCGCCGCCGAAGCCACGCTCTCCGACGCGCAGCGCCGGCTGAGCGAGGCGCGCGAACGCGCCGAGGGCCTGAGCCAGCGGGCCGCGGAAGCGCGCGCGGCGCACGCCGGCCTCGTCGAACGTTGCGCCGGCGCCATCGCCGAAGTCGCGCGCATGGAAGACGCGGCCGCGGAGCTCGAACGCCGCGTGCAGGCCTGCACGCGCGACGTGGCGCTCATGCGCGAGCAGCGCGCGCGGCTGATCGAGGCCGTGGCCGAAGGCCAGCGCCACATGGACGAGGACGTGGGCCGGCTCGAAGGCCTTCGCGCCGAGATGGTGCGCGCCGACGAGCAGGCGCATGGAGCTCAGGCAGGCGTCGGAGCGGCAGGAAGACACCATCCGCGACGCGCGCCGCGCCGTGGACGCCCTGCGCGCGCTGGCCGCCGAACTCGACGTCATGCGCGCCACCGCCGAGGCCGACCTGACGCACCTCGCGCAGCAGGCCACCGACACGGTGAACGCCACGCTCGACGAAATTCGCGAGCAGGTGGCGCAGATGGAGGCCGACGGGCAGATCGAGCCCGACGCGCGCGCCATCCGGGCCGCCGAAGCGGCCGAGCCCGACGAAGAAGACGAGGGCCTCGCGCCGGCCGTGCCGGCCGTCGAGGAGCCCGTGCCCGCGCACATGACGGCCGAGGAGGCCATCGCGGAGTTGCGCGCCAAGATCGATCGCATCGGGCCGGTCAACATGATGGCCATCGAGCAGTTCACCGAGCTCGAGCAGCGCCACGTGTTCCTGACCGAACAGCGCCAGGATCTCATCGACTCGATCGCGCAGACCAACGAGGCGATCAAGAAGATCGACGAGACGACGCACGCTCGCTTCCGCGAGGCGTTCGCCGCGATCAACGCCAACTTCCAGCAGACGTTCGCCACGCTCTTCGGCGGCGGCAAGGCGGGCATCACGCTGCTCGACGAAAACGATCCGCTCGAAAGCGGCATCGACATCGTCGCCCAGCCGCCCGGCAAGCGCCTGCAGAGCGTGATGCTGCTCTCCGGCGGCGAGAAGGCGATGACGGCGATCGGGCTGATGTTCGCGATCTTCCGCTACAAGCCCAGCCCCTTCTGCCTGCTCGACGAAATCGACGCCCCGCTCGACGACGCCAACATCGGCCGGTTCGTCGAGATGCTCCGCTCGATGATGGACAAGACCCAGTTCATCATCATCACGCACAGCCGGAAGACGATGGAAATCGCCAACCGGCTCTACGGCGTGACGATGGAGGAGCCCGGCGTGTCGAAGCTCATCTCGATTCAGCTCAACTGAACCCGCCGAGCTCGCCCCTCGTATACCTCTCAGAGGTAAATCCCATGCGATCCGCGACGTGTGCCCTCCTGGGGCTGGTTCTCTCGGCGGGGTTGGCGGTTTCCGCCTGCGACATCAAGACGGGCGGCGATGGCGGCTTCAACATCGGGATCAGCCGCGGCAGCGCGGAGGACACCTGGACCCGCAGCTACCCGGTGACCGCCGGGGGCCGCCTCGAACTCATCAACGTCAACGGCCGCGTGGACGCCGAGCCGTCCTCCGGCACGTCCATCGAGGTCGAGGCCCGGCGCACGGCCAAGGGGTCGAGCGACGAGGCGGCCAAGGAGCAGCTGGGCAAGATCGAGATGCGGGAAGAGGTTGGCGACAACCGTGTTCGCATCGAGGTCAGGCCCCCGCGCATGAGCGGCTTCTCGGGCCACGAGGTCAAGTGGACCATCAAGGTACCGAAGGGCGTGCAGGTCGATCTGCGGACCACCAACGGCGGCGTCCACCTGACCGGTCTTGATGCCGCCATCCACGCCGAAACCACTAACGGCGGCGTGGAAGGCAAGGACCTGACAGCGACCTCGGTCGAGGCGTCGGCCGTGAACGGCGGCATCGACATCGGCCTCAACGCGCCGCTGGGCGCCGACGGACAAGGTCGACCTCGAGACGGTCAACGGCGGCGTCGAACTTCGCCTGCCCCCCGACAGCAAGGCGACCATCAGCGGCCGCGCCACCAACGGCGGCGTGCGCGTGACGGACCTCGACGTGCAGAAGACGGGCGACGAAGACGCCCGCCGTCGTCTCACCGGCACCCTGAACGGCGGAGGCGCGCGGGTGTCGCTGCAGACCACCAACGGCGGCGTGCGCATTTCGTCGTCTCGCAAGACGAAGCCGACGACTTAGGCCGGGAACCGGGAGACGGGAGACGGGAGACGGGAGTCGGGATCACTCGTGCTACCCTCACAAGCGAGTTCGGCTCCCGGTTCCCGGTTCCCGGCTCCCGACCGCCGTGAACGAAGACAAATCCACCCGCTACCATCGACTCCGGCGCCGCGCTGATTTGGCCGGAACAGTGGTCGCCGGCCTGGTGCTGCTGGTCCTGAGCGGGTCCAGCGCCGCGGTGGGCCTTCGCGCGTGGGCCGCGTCCGTGGCGGGCAGCCTGCCGGTGTTCTTCGTCGATGCCGCGACCGTCGTCGTCTTCACGACCGCGGTGCTTGCCATCCTCCAAGCCTGCGAGTTCCCCTTCGCGTTCTACCAGGGTTTCCTGCTCGAGCACCGGTACGGGCTTTCCACGCAATCCGCCGGCCACTGGCTGATCGATCAGGCCAAGGGCATGGCTCTCGGGACCTGCCTTGCGATCGCCGGCGCGTCGGTCGTGTTCCTCGCGCTGCGGCACTGGCCCGGCCAGTGGTGGTGGATGTGCGCGGCGGCATTCACGGCGGCGATGGTGGGTCTGGCGCAAGTGGCGCCCGTCGTGCTGCTGCCCATCTTCTACCGCTTCAAGCCGCTCGACCGGCCGGCCCTGACGGCCCGCCTGCTGGCGCTGGCGTCGAGGGCGCGCACCGACGTGATGGGCGTCTTCGAGTGGGAACTGAGCGGCCATACGAAGAAGGCCAACGCCGCTCTCGCCGGCATGGGCCACACGCGCCGCATCCTCCTGTCGGACACGCTCCTTGCGGACTACTCCGACGAGGAGATTGAGGTGATCCTCGCGCACGAACTGGCGCATCACGTGCACCTGGACCTCTGGCGCGGCATCGCTCTGCAGACCGCCGTGCTCGCCGGCGGGTTCTACGTGGCGCACCGCGTGCTGGCGTCGACGGCCGGTCCGCTCGGCCTCGCCGGCGTGGCGGATCCCGCGGCGTTGCCCCTCCTGCTGCTGGTCGGCGGGGCCTGGTCCTTCGCCACGATGCCGCTCGCCAACGCGCTGTCGCGCGCGCAGGAACGCGCGGCCGATCGCTACGCGCTCGAGGCCACCGGCAACGTCGAGGGGTTCGTCAGCGCGATGAAGCGGCTGGCGCAGCAGAACATGGCGGAGGAGTTTCCGTCGCCGATCGTGCGCTGGTTGTTCCACTCGCACCCGCCGATTCGCGAGCGCATCGAGGCGGCGCGCCGCGCGGTCACGCGGTCGTAGCATGCGCCTGTCAGACTCGGGTCCGGAGGAAGTTCATGTCGCGAATCGCCATCGTGTCGCTCGCCGCCCTGCTCATGTCCGCCGCGCCTGACGCGCAATACCAGAAGAAGACGCTTGATCGCCCACCGGGGGGCGTCGGGGTACGCGCCCGAGCACACGCTGGCCGCGTACCGACTGGCCATCGCCCAGGGCGCGGACTTCGTCGAGCAGGACCTCGCCGTCACCAGGGACGGCGTGCTCATCTGCCTGCACGATCCCAGCCTCGAGCGCACGACCAACATCGAAGAGGTCTTCCCGAATCGTTCCACCGAGATCACGTTCGAGGGCAAGACGCAGAAGGTGTGGCTCGCCAACGACTTCACGCTCGCGGAGATCAAGCGGCTCGACGCCGGCTCCTGGTTCGACCCGAAGTTCAAGGACGAGAAGATCGTGACCTTCGACGAGGCCGTGGCCCTCATCAAGGGGAAGGCGGGGCTCTTCCCGGAATTGAAGACGCCGGAAATCTACGAGGGGCGCAACGTGCAGTTCGAAGAGCTCGTCGCCGCCGCGCTCGACAAGCACGGTCTGCGCGGGCCCAGGGCCGACCCGAAGACGCCGGTCATCCTGCAGACGTTCGGGCAGGACAGCGCGCGCCAGCTCGCGCGGATGAAGATCGGCGTGCCCGTCGTGCTCCTCGTCGGCAGCTCGAAGGGTTTCGAGACCGCCGCGGATGTCGCGGCCTGGAAGGGCATCGTGCAAGGGCTCGGTCCCGCCAAGCAGGTCATCCTGAAGAACCCCGACATCGTCAAATGGGCCCACGCCGTGGGGATGAGCATGACGGCGTACACCTTCCGCGCCTCGGAGCCGTCGACGTTCCCCGACGTGACCGCCGAGATGCGCCACTACCTCTACACGCTCGGCGTGGACGCGCTCTTCACGGACAACCCCGACAAGTTTCCACGCTAGATGAGCGACATCCTCGTGTGCCGGATCGGAGCGTTGCTGTGCGCCTTCCTGGCGTTGTCCGGGACGGCGTATGGCCAATCGACCGGCGCACCCGCGGCGCCGCCGGCGGCCGAGGCCCACGAGGAGAAATGGTCCGTCAGTGCCAGCGCGATGGCGTATCTCGTGCCGAACGAGGTGGACTACCTGTCGCCGACGGTGACGGCCGACCGAGGCCGGATCCACCTCGAGGCGCGCTCCAACTACGAGGGCCTGTCCACGGGGTCGGCGTGGGTCGGCTACAACTTCAGCGCAGGTGACACCGTGACGCTGGAGTTCACGCCGATGCTCGGCGGCGTGTTCGGCGACACCACGGGCGTGGCTCCGGGCTACCGTGGCACGCTCGGCTGGCGCCGCTTTGAGATCTACAGCGAGAGCGAGATCGTGTTCGACACCGGCGATCGGGGCGGCAGTTTCTTTTACACCTGGAACGAGCTGACGTACTCGCCGGTGGACTGGTTCCGCTTCGGCGCGGTGTCGCAACGCACGCACGCGTACGCCAGCGAGCTCGACGTCCAGCGCGGCGTGCTGGCCGGGTTCTCGTTTCGCCGCGTGGACGTCACGGCCCACGCGTTCAACTGGGGCTGGACGGAGCCGACCTACGTGTTTTCGGTGGCCGTCAATTTCTAGCGACGCGGCGCGTCAGGCGGCGAGCGCCGCATCCACGCTCGTGTAGGGTTCAATCGCGGAAGACTCGAGTCCGGCGCGGACCAGGTCCCGCCGGACCTCGCGCCGCGCGCCGGCAAAGCGCAGGTCGATGCCGCGCCCGTGTCATCGCGTGCCGCAGCTCGATCAGCATGTCGGCGCCGCCGAGATCGACGTTCGGCACCGGGCCCAGGAAGAGCACGGCCGTGCGGATCTCGTCGTTCCGCGTCGCGAGTTGCTCCACGAACTGGTCGCGCGCGTACTCGGCGTTGAAGTACAGGAGGGCGCCGTCCACGCGGAACACGAACGCGCCCGGCACGCGGCTGCGGTCGTCCCCGCCCTTGAGATTGGCGAACCGCGCGGTGCCTCCCACGCGCCCGAGTTCCACCGCATTCGGCCGCGCCCCGCGCCTGAGCAACAGCAGCAGCGAGAGGACCGCGCCAATCAGCACGCCGCGGAGGAGGCCGGACCCGAGGACGCCGAAGAAAGCCAGCGCCGCCACCGCGAACTCCTGGCGGCTGAAGTGCCACAGGCGCCGCAGCGCCGAAATCTTCACGAGGCCGGTGACGGCGACCAGCACGATGGCCGCCAGCACCGGCTGCGGCAGGTCGCTCAAGACGCCCGAGAAGAACAACGTGACGACGAGGATGATCAGGGCGGAGATGAGGCCGGAGAGCGGCGTCCGGGCGCCGGCAGACTCGTTCACGAGCGACTGCGACAGGCCACCGCTGATCGGGAACCCGTGTCCGAGCCCCGAGAGCAGGTTGGCGGAACCGATGGCCAGGAACTCGCGATTCGGATCGAAGCGATAGCCGTGCTTCAAGGCGAACATGCGGCCAATCGCCGCCGTCTCCACCGCGGCGAGCAGGAAGCACGCCATGGCGATGGGCAGCAGATCGTTGATCACGTCGCGGCCGGGCATCGGCAACCCCATCGGCGGGAGCCCCTGCGGCACGGTCCCGAGGGTGTGGACGCCACGCGCGTCGAGACCGAGCACCGACGTCGCCGCGATGCCGGCCACCACCACGACGAGGGCCACGGGCTTGTTCGGCAGGAAGCGCTTGCCGGCCACGAGCAGGCCCAGCGCCACCAGGCCGAGGAGCAGCGACGCCTGGTGCGTCTCGCCGGCGTGCGCGGCGATGTGCGCGGCGCGCGACCAGAAGTCGCCCTCGCCACCCTTGAAGCCACAGAGCTTCGGGATCTGCGTGCTGGCCAGCACGAACGCGACGCCGCACTTGAACCCGACGAGCACGGTCTCGGAGACGAAGTTCACGACCGCGCCGGCCCTGGCCGCCCAGGCCGCGAAGGCCAGGACCGCCATCAACACGGCGGTCGCGGAGGCGAGCGTGGCAAACCGGGCGGCGTCACCGCCGGCCAATTCGCCAATGGAGACGCCAATGAGCAGCGAGATGGCCGACGTGACGGACATCGCCGTGTGGCGCGAGCTGCAGAAGGCCCAGAACACCAGGCCGCCGAAGAGGCACGCGTAGAGGCCCGGCCTCCGACGGCAGGCCGGCGAGCGACGCGTCGGCCAGGCCCGCCGGCAGCAGGTAGGCGGCGAGCGTGAGGCCGGCGACGGCGTCCGGGCCGAGCCACCGCCGGTCGTACGACGCCAGCCAGCGGGGCCCGGTCATGGACTAGTACTTTTCTGGAACGAACTTGCGGCCCTTGAGCGCGGCCTGATCGTCGTAGGCGTGCTTTTTCGAGCGCTTGGCCAGCTTGATCTTCGGCGCAGGCAGGTGCTTGTACGGCACCTGCGTGAGCAGGTGGGCGATGCAGTTGAGGCGCGCGCGCTTCTTGTCGTCGGAGCGGAGGACATGCCACGGCGCGTGCTTCGTGTCGGTGGCCTCGAGCATCAGGTCGCGGGCCTTCGAGTACTCGGTACCACTTCTCGCGCGACGGCAGGTCCATCGGGCTCAGTTTCCACTGGCGGAGCGGGTCCGTGATGCGCGCCTCGAACCGGCGGGCCTGCTCGTCGTTGCTCACCTCGAGCCAGTACTTGACGAGGATGATGCCGGCCTGGACGATGTAATCCTCGATCTCGGGGGCGCGCTCCAGAAACAGCCGGTGCTGCTCCTTGGTGCAGAAGCCCATCACGTATTCGACGCCGGCGCGGTTGTACCAGGAGCGGTCGAAGATCACCACCTCGCCCGCGGCGGGGAAGTGGGCCATGTAGCGCTGGATGTACATCTGCGACTTTTCGCGGTCGGACGGGGCGGGCAGCGCCACGACGCGGAACACGCGCGGGCTCACCCGCTCGGTGATCGCGCGGATCGTGCCGCCCTTGCCCGCGCCGTCGCGGCCTTCGAAGATCACGATCATGCGAAGGCCTTTGGCCTTGACCCACGTCTGCAGGTGGCACAACTCCGCCTGGAGGCGGCGCAGTTCCTTTTCGTACGCCTTGCGCGCGGTCTTCTTCTTGTCGGCTTTCGCCTGATCGTTCTTGGCCATATTCGATGACTACCTGCACCCTTCAGAGAACGAGTTCACCTGGCCCCTGCGGGCTATCGCCGCCGCCCGCCACCACCGCCGCGCGAGGCGCCGCCACCGCTTGGGCGGTAGGTGCTGGAGCCGCGCGAGTAGCCGCCGCCGCTGCTGCGCACGGTGCCGGCGTCGCGCGTCCGCGCGGCGCCCTCGGCGCGCGCGGCCGAATCCTTGTTCAACTGATCACGGGTCTGGCCGCCCTGTGTCGCGGCGCGGTCGGTATTCGACCAGCCGCCGCTCCCGTCGGACTGCTGCCAGCCGCCGCCGGAGTCGCGCTTGTAGACGTTGCCGTCCCGGCCGGCATAGACGTCGCCGCTGTCGGTTCGGACGACGCCGCTCGCGTTGCCGGCGCCCGCCGGGTTGCGCGTGACGGCCGTGTTGCCGCCGCTGCCCTGCGTGACGCGGGTCGTCGTGCCGGCATTGTTCGTCGCCCGCGAGGTCTGCGCCCACTGGTCACCACGCGCCACGCCGGTGGAGCCCCAGCTCCCGTAGACGTTCGAGCCCTGCCGGGTCGCGCCGACGGCGCCCGTCCGCGGGTTGTACGCGCTCGCGGCCCCTGCCGCGCCGTAAGGACCGTAGGCCGCAGCGCCCCGTGCATAGGTCCCGGTGCGCGGGTTGTACCGCGCGCCTACGCCCGCGCCGCCGTACGGTCCGTACGCCACCGCGCCGCGGCCGTAGGCGCCCGTCCACGGGTTGTAGCGCGCGCCGTATCCGTAGGTGGGGTAGTGCGGGTAGTAGAAGCCGCCGCCGTAGTACGGTGGGTAGTACCAACCCGAGCCCCACACCACGCAGCCCCACGCCACCATCATGCCCGTGAACGCCAGCGCCGTCGCAAACTCCACGTCGTTGTCGTCGTCTTCGACCACGGTCACGTAGGTGACGTTGTACGCGGGCGAGCTGACGGGGATCTCGTAGATCTCCTTCGGCACCTTGCCGGTCACTTCCCAGGGACCGTCCGGTCCCTTGGCCATGAACCACACGCCCTGGAAGCACATGTAGTAGAGGTCGCCGACCTTGAAGATGTCCTTCTCGGTGTTGACAGCCCGGTCGACCTTGGTCGGCGGGATGTTCGTGAACTCCGGCTTGCCGCCGGCGTACGACACCTCGGGCGCTGCGAGCTTCTTGGACACGCGGGCGGTCTGCGGGATCTGCGCGAGCAGCACCGCCTCGGCGGCCTGCTGCGTGCCCGGCACCGAGGCGAGCACCCGCGAGCGCTCGTGCTCGAGCGGGATCTTCTTGAAGTCGTCGGTCAGCTTCTCGGTGGCGAACGTCCACGGCCCGGTGAAGTCGGGGGCGGAGAACCAGCGGCCCGCGACCAGGTAGTAGACGAGGCCCGTGCGGCTCATGCGGAACACGTCGGCCTCGGTGTTGCTCACCCAGAGCAGCGCCGACCCGTTCGACACGGCCACGTAGTTTGGCTCGCCCCTGAGCAGGATCAACTCACCGGGTGTCGTCGTGACGAAGACCTTGGGCAGGTCTTTCGACGATAGCTTCTTGCCGGGCAGCGCGGCCTTGACGTCCTTCCAGTTGGCGTCCGCCGGCAGCTTCGCGAAGCTGTCGGGCAGCGTGCCCGCCGCGCTCCACGCGCCCTTCAGGTCCGTGGCCTTGAGCCAGGCGCCCTCGTGGCGAAGGTAGAACGTTTTGGTCGGCCCGTGCTGGAACAGATCCCAGTTGGTGTTGATCGCGTACTGCAGGTCGTTGCCGGCGATCGGGCTCCAGATGACGTCGCCATCGAGGTTGACGAGCACGGCGGGCGTCTTGCTGAAGAAGATCTGCGGCGGATCGGCCTTCACGCCCGCGACGTTCTTCGGAATGATCGTGCTGGTGTCGAGGCTCGCCAGCACGCGGTCGAGGGCGAGCACGCGCTCCTGCTGCGG
The DNA here is from genome assembly GCA_963839865.1 of uncultured Acidobacteriota bacterium. Classification (GTDB taxonomy): domain Bacteria; phylum Acidobacteriota; class Vicinamibacteria; order Vicinamibacterales; family UBA2999; genus 12-FULL-67-14b. The sequence continues at coordinate 21,444 of CAWIWS010000021.1, read as the reverse complement.
GATGGCGGCCGTGAGCTCCTTCACGGTCTCCTGGACCTGCTCCTTCGACAGCTTGGGAAAGTTGGCTTCGGTGATCTTGAAGACGTCGAAGCTCACCAGCCGCTCGTCGACCGAGACCTTGGTCTCGACCTCGAGCTTGACGCTGCCGTACATCGGCTGCGTCGCGCCCTTCGGCGCGTAGGTGGTCGCGGCGAACATTACGCCGTGTTTCTGATCCTCCCAGCTCGCGACCTGCGGCTGGTAGACGACGATGGCGGCGCCTGTTGGCGTGGTGTAGGCGCGAGGCCAGCCGCCGTCGATGATGGGCGTCGGCGTGGCGCCCTTGGCCGGCGCCGTCGCCGGCTTGGCCGCCGGTTTCGCGGCGGCCGGTTGGGGGGCCGTGGCCGGCGCGGCCGCCGGCTTCGTGCTTGTTTGCGCCGCGACGAGCGGCGCGGAGGGCGCGGTCAGGAGGCTCAACGCGGTGACCAGGGCCACGCGGCCCTGCCAGCGGCTACCAGCCGATTGCTTGTTCATCACCACGGTCTTACCTGCCTTTCAGCGCGCTCCGCGCTCTCTGTCTTTTACTTGCCTGCCGGGGCCACGCTCACCGCGAGGGCCTGGGTGTAGGTGATTTCCACCTTGTCCCCGACCTTGTAGCCTTCGAGGTTCTTGGCGTTCTCCACCTTGAAGGACATCTTCTGGCCCTTGTCGTTCGTGATTGTCACGGCAGGGGTCTTGGCGTCGATCGCCGCGATCGTCACGATGACGGTCATCTGCTGCGAGATCGTGCCGCCCGGCTTGTCGCCCGGGATCCGTGTGACACCGCCGGCCGCCGGCGCCTTCGCCGGCGCGCCCGGCGCGACCTTGTGAATCGCCGAGACGAGCGACTCATGGTAACGGAACGTCACCTTGTCGCCCACCTTGAGCGCGTCGAAGCGCTGCACTTCGGGACCGCACACGACCTCGTCGTAGTTGCCGTCCTTGTCCTTGAGCGTCACAATCCGGGCGCCGTGGTCGATCGCCTCGATCGTGAACGTCGCCGTCGTCACTTCGGCGAGGCTGACCGGCTTCTGGGCCAGCGCCACCGAGGGAGAGATCAACAGGGCCGCGATCGCGGCCGCGTGCATCAAGCGTGTCATATGTTCTGTGTCCTTACTGTTGTGAGCTTTTCACTTCTGACTTTTCACTTTTCACTTTAGAACCGGAACGTGATGCCGCCGTTGATGTCCCACTGGTTCGCGTACTGGGCGTTGCCCACGAGGTAGCAGCCCCAGTACGGGTCGCACCAGTAGCCGGCCGCGTCGGACTTGATGTAGGTCGGCGTGAACTGCACGCCGAAGCGCGCGCCCACATTCGGGCTCGGGAACACCTTCACGCCCGCGCCCCAGGTGGTGGAGAACTGGGTCTCCGAGAAGGTCTCGCCCGTGCCGCCACCGACCGCCTTGTTGTAGGTCACCGACGGGAAGTGGGTGGCGCCGATGCCGCCCATGAAGTAGGGACGAACCTTGGCGTCGGTGTCGCCCATGTTGTAGGCCACGTACCCGTGGTAGGTCGAAATGGCCATGTCGCCGAGTTCCCTATCGGACGTGCCGCCGGCGACGAGAGTGCTCATCTGGTTGCCGTACAGGAACCCGACCTCGACCTGCTCGGTCGCGAACACGCCGAGGTCGAAGCCGAACTTGAAGGAGTCCTTCGGATCGATGCGGTTGTAGGTGTTGCCGTCGGGCGCCCGGAACGCGTCGCCGCTCACGCCGTCAGCGAAGGTCCAGCCGAACAACACGCTAGCCTCCACGCGCTTGCTCTGTGCCATCGCCGGCGCCGCGGCCACGAACACGGCCAGGGCCGTCATCACAACAAGTTTCTTCAACATAGCGAATGTCCTCTTCAATAAAGTCGTGCGTTAGTGTCGCAAACCTTCAACGTGTACTTACAGGGTATTGCTTCCTGGTATTGCCTCTTGGTCCCACTCCGTCCTATTTCGCCTTGACGGCATACGGGTTGCCGCCAAGCGCGTTCGAGATGTCCGCTATCGCCTTCTGGGCGCGGACGCTGTTGCCGGCCTCGTCGAGTGGCGGCGAGATCACGGCAATGCCGAACTTCCCGGGAGACACGGCGATGATGCCGCCGCCGACGCCACTCTTGCCGGGCAGACCCGTCGTGTAGAGCCACTTGCCCGAGTCGTCGTACAGGCCGGCCGTCGCCATCACGGCCAGCACGTGCGGCACGTTGGCGGGCTTCATCACGACCTTGCCGCTGACGGGATTCTTTCCGGCGTTGGCGAGTGTCCCGGCCATCAGGGCGAGGTCGCTGGCGTTGACGCTGACCGAGCACTGCTCGGTGTAGACGTCGGTGGCCTGCAGAGGGTTCGCCTTGATGTAGCCATAGGCATACATGAGGTAGCCGATGGCCTGGTTCCGCTGGTTGGTGTCCGATTCGGACTTGAAGACTTCCTGGTTGACCGCCAGGGGCCGGCCCGCGAAGTCGGAGTAGAAGCCCAGGAGGCTCTTCCAGATGCCGTCACGGCTCGTGCCCTTGACCATGCTGGTGGTCGCGATGGCGCCCGGGTTGACGAGCGAGTTCATCTCGGGTCCGCCGAGTACCTTCTGCGACAGCTCGATCGACACGATGGAGTTGAATCGCATGCCCGTCGCATCGACGCCGATGGTCGAGGCGATGGCCTCGGGGCCCTGTTCTTCCATGACCTTGGCCAGCGTGAAGACCTTGGAGATGGACTGAATGGAGACCTCGGACTTCACGTCGCCCACGGTGTAGACCTTGCCGTCCACCGTCACGAGGGTGATGCCGTAGATCTTCGGGTCCACCTTGGCCAGTGCCGGGATGTAGTCGGCGTTCTTGCCTTCCTGCAGGTTCTGGTACTTGTCGTAGGCGGCCTTCAAGGCCGCGTTGATCTCCGCCGGGGTTTGCGCCCACGAGGCCTGAGCGGTGCCAAGGACGAGCGCGAGGCCCGCGATCGCGCCGATGCAGCCCATCTTCCAATTGCGATTCGCCATGACTACTTGCCTCCAATGCTGGCCGAGAAGTTGTACTTGAATGAGAACTGCACCTTGAGCCCGTCACCCTGGTACGGGTCCTTGAACATCTCGCGACGGCCCCATTGCAGCTCACCGCCGACCATCATGTTGGCCACAGGCGAGTAGAGCAGGTTGCCGAGCGCGTACTGGCCGGTCTTGTAGGCGGTGGCGTCCTGACCCTCGACGTTGTCGGTGTCGGTGCGCGAGTAGCCCACGGCGCTCGACCACTGGCTGGTCCAGTTGTGGTCAAGGAACACCACGGTGCCGGTCACCGGGATGGCCTTGCCCTTGATCGGCGAGACCAGGTTGCCGGGGTTGCGGACGATGCCGATGTCCACCGGGGAGTCGTTCATGTAGTTCTGGATGCCTTCGCCGTGCACGAGCTGCAGGCGCAGCGTGGACTTCGCGCCGAACTTGACGTTGGAGCTGACGTTCACCCCCCAGCGCGTGGCGCTGCCGGACAGGTCGTACTGGTCCTTCAGCATGTCGTCCCAGCTCATCTTGCCGAGCATCCCCGCGACCTCGAGGTAACCATGCTTGCCGCCCATGCGGTACTCGCCGCTCACGTCCGGCATCGGCGACCGGGCTTTCACGTTCTGCAACTCGATACGATCGGCGAGCACGCCGGCGTCACCGGACTGCCCTGGCCGCTCGAGGGCGAGGGTCAGCTTTGTGTCGCCCTGGATCGGCATCCAGCGCACCTGCACGTTGCGGTAGAACACCATCCCGGTCGGTCCCCAGTATTCGAGCGTGTTCGGGAACACGTCGATGTCCATGAAGGGGCTCCACGTCTGCCCCGCGCCGACCTTGCCCAGCTCACCGTAGGCGTGTCGCAGCCGGAACGTCGTCTGGCCTTCGTCCACGCCGGTGCCGAACAGCTCGAACTCGAACGTGGTCTTGAGCTCACCCATCTTGGTGGGCATGAACCCCTTCACGCCGAGGCGGCTCTGGCGCACGCCCGCGAACGTGCTGTTGTTCTCGCCGAACTGCCCGTCGGACGACGGCAGCCTGGTGACGCGCATCGTGTCGGACCAGTTCGGGTTGATGGTCTTGAAGTTCACGCCCATGTCGAGCATCGCGAATCCGTAGATGTCGACATGCGGCTTCGGCTCGTCCGCCGCCGGCTGCTGCGCAAACGCCGCAGTCGTCGCCAGCATCATGGCCGCCGCAATCACAAAATTCTTCACAAAGCACCCCTCATGAAACACAACATGCCCCCTCGCCCCCCCGCACCTAATAGCCCTGCGCCTTCTCCCAGGCCCGCACCTTCCGCCGCCCTTCGTCGAAGATCCGCTCGTAGTTCCCGATTCGAATCTTGCGGCTCGCCTCGGGCGTGAGCTTTGCGAAGACCGGCGCCCACAGGTCGAACACCTTGAAGTACGGCTCCGGACCCGCCGGCGCCACCGTGTCGGTGCCGAACAGGATGCGGTCCGGGTAGGCGTTGAAGGCCGCCGCCGCGCGCTCGATCGACTGCGGCGAAGACACCGCGTACTTGGCAACCTCATCCCACGAAATGTCGAAGTTCACATGGGCGAGCGCCGGGTCCTTCAACATCGCCTCGATGGTCTCGAGGTGCGTCGCCGGGCGCTCGGCGGCCTCCGCCGAGACCTGCACCGGCCGGACGACGCGGCCCAGGCCCGTGTGGGCCCAGGTGATCGATGTCTTCGGGTGGCGCTTGAGCAGGGCCTTCATCTGCGTGAGGTACACCGGCTCCGTGTCGAGCTTCCCAAATGGCATGTCGATGTCGCTGTGCAGGATCACGACCAGGCCCGATTCGCCGGCGAAATCGAGGATGCGGTCCAGCGCGGGATTGGTGAGGCTGGCCGTCTCGCCCGAGATCTTGGCCGACACGAACTCCTTGTGGATGCTGAACTCGCCGATGCCGGTGAAGACCCCCGGAAAGGTCTTGAGCACGCGCTTGATGTGATCGACGCCGTACATGTCCGCCGGATTGAAGCCGGTAATCATCGGGTCGAAGCGCGCCTGCTCTTCTTTCGTCAGCGCCTTATAGACGCTCGCGATGTAGGCATCGGTGAACGAGTAGTAGTAGAGCGGCGCGTCGCTGTGCAGGTAATAGGTCGGCGCGAAATCCCCGGAGTTGCCGTACGACCACTGCTGCTGGAGCGGAATGCCGAACATCGTCGAGCGGCCCACGCGCGTCCCCATGATCTTGAGGAAGTCGCGCGGGGTGATGCCCTCCTGGATGTAGTTCGTCAAGTGGAAGTGGGCGTCGTAGAACGCGTTGGCGGCCGGCCCCGGCTGCGGCGCTTGCGCCGTCACAGGGCGGCTCGAGCCGACGAGCACGGCCGCCAGGACGACCGCGAGCCCGACGGCCCCGACCACGATCTGGATGAACGGTTTATGTATCTGTGTCATCTGCGTCATCTGTGGCCTAGAAGAACACCGAGAACGCCGTCGAAAACGAGACGCCGTCGAGCCCGCCGATGTAGTAGCCGAAGGCGCTGCTGACCGGCGAGCGGTTCACGTTCATCGCCTGGACGTTGAGGCGGTGGTTGCGGCTGTTGAACGGGTAGTAGTTCATGCCCGCGCCATACTCGGAGCTATTGGCGAATCCGGCGGCCTTGTCGCCGTAGATCTGCGACGTCGCCACGTAGGTTTCGAGCTTCTTCTTCACCGGGAAGAAGGCCGCCTGCACGTAGAATCCCGAGTCGTGGACGGTGGCGACCGGCAGCACACCGTCTGCCTTGAAGTTGTGGAGCCAGCGGTTGTAGATCTCCGTCTGCAGGAAGATGCCGTGGTACTTCATGCCGGCGTCGAACGAGAGCAGCTGGTAGTCCACGTTCTGCACGGTCACGCCCTTCGCCAGGGCGCCCGTCTCGAACACGTTCACGGAGTCGGCCAGCCGGACGGTGGTGTTCTCGGTGCCGCCGGAGGCATTGGTGAAGCGCTCTTCGGGGCTCCGCGTCGTGGACACGCCGACCCGCGTGGCCAGCTTGTCGTGCCATTCCCAGTCGCCGTAGCCGCCCCTGGGACCGAACTCCTTGGTCGTCGGCATCCACCAGACGGACGCGCCGTTCGAGAACTTCCGGTCCAACTGGCTCGACTTCACGCCAAGGGAGCTGTTGTTGTTCGTCAGCACGACGTTGTACCAAAGGCCCTTCGTGAGCTCGCCCTGCGCCCAGACGCCGGACCCGAAATACGGGCGGAAGAACTCGTCGGCCATCACCCGGTCGTGGCCGAGCCAATATGGATGCGACCCCTGCAGCGAGCGTGTGCCCGGATTCCCGTTGAGGCCGCCGTACACGCTGAACCTGCGGCTGAACTGGTAGCCGATGTTGCCGAAGATGGCGTTCTGATCGGTGGAGAGGACGGTCCAAACGGTGACCGCATAGATCAACTTCGGGCTGCCGAGCCACCCCTTGAAGAACACCATCACCCGGTGGGGGTAGATGTCGTTGCGGCCGTCCACGGTGCGCTCGTTCCCGAGATGGTCGGTGAAGGTCTGCTCGCCGGGCATCTGGTTGAGGTATCGCAGCAGCGCATAGCCACTGATGGACAACTCGCCGGCACTGCTTCGTCCCACAAGGAAGCCGCTGCCGGGAGCGAAGTCCCCCCATTCCTCGATGCGCTCCGCCGGCTTCGCAGGGGCCGCGGGGGCTGGCCCGGATACGACTGCGGCTGAAGGCCCCACCGCGAATTCACCGGCGCAACCATCCGACACCCACACGCCTGTGTCGTCGTAGCCCCACGACTTGCCGAGCAGGCAGACGCCCGTTCCGGTGGACCTGAGAAGGACGACACCCTGGGTCGTGTCCGCCACGCAGTGCTGACGCTCGCCAGAGGCCGAGGCGCACGTGAGCGGCGGGGGTGTGTACGTGGTCGACACCTGCGCGTTGGCGGGTACTGCGACCAGCAGCAGGATGCCCGTCACCAGGGTTCGGGTCAACACTGCGGGGACTTTCATCGGAACCACCTCAATGCGCCTCGCGGGGGACCAGTGGTCCTCACGCGTGCGCGCCACGAATCGCTTCGACGTATTCCAGGCCTTGCCGTCGCGCGACGAATTCAAATTCAACCTTGGGGGCCACGGGCGCCCCTTCCACGACCTCGAGCAACTTGGTGAATTGTCCAGAGCGCACTCGTGCGGCCATCGCGTCTTCACTGGCCCAGCGCTCCTCGTAGTGCACGAGGTTCTCGCCGTCGTCCACACGCTCGGTCGTCCAGGCGTCGCACTCCACGCAGCCCGGCTCCAGCCGCACGGCGCCCATCAACGCACGAAGGGCCGCGACCAGCCGCACTGACGTGCACGCCGGGGCGCTCATGACGATCGTGAGACGCACCATTGACACTCGTCGTTGCACAACAGGTGCCAGCCGCCATATTTCGCGGCGTGCGGGCCGTAAGGGCCTATTGCATAGTGAGTTAGGCGGTCATGATCCGAGGGCGTCTGGCCTGTCCGTGCGCGGGACGCCCGATATCCCGGAGTCCCTCCCGGAATTCCGTGGGCGCGCACCCCACCTTCCGCCGCAGGGCCGTTGATCGACCAGCGATTTACGCCGATCTCAAGCCGGGGGGCACGCCCGGGCATGGCAAGCCTGTTGCAGCACGGCGAGGTGACGCTGTTTTCGCGCCCGCCCGCAATGTTGGCCGCAACCTCTCTGGCACACGACAACGTCCGAGGAGCAGAGCAGTCATGAAGAGTAACGAGAACGATCCGAAGGCCTCGCTCGAGCCGTCCCTTGGGCTCGAAGACGTGCAGATTCCTTCCGGCGTGGATCGCCGGGCATTCCTGATGCGCAGCGCGCTCATCGGCGCCGTCGCGGTGCTCAATGGGTGCTCGCCGGCCACCCCTCCCGCAGGTACGGCGCCGCCCGCGTCCCCACCGGTGCCCGCGCCGGCTGCCGGCCCGTCACCTGACCTCGACGTCGTCAAGAAGGCCAAGGGGCCGGTGATGACGGTGATCGACGAGTTCTACAAGGTCGGCCCCGGGCCGTCGAGCTCGCACACGATCGGCCCGATGCGCATCACCTACGACTTCTACCAGCGCTGCACGAAGCTGCCGGCCGACCAGCTGGCCAAGGCCACCGCGCTGAAGGTGAACCTGTTCGGCAGCCTCAGCGCCACCGGCAAGGGCCACGGCACCGAGCGCGCCGCTCTCGCCGGCATCATCGGCAAGGAGCCGGCCACCATCGACCCGCTGTTCCTCGACGAGACTGAAGGAGAAGCCGGACCAGACCTTCCCGGTGAAGCTCGGCAGCGCCACCTTCAATGCGTCGCTCAAGGACATCATCTACGACGCGCCGAAGGGCAACTTCCCGCACCCGAACACGATGACCTGCAAGCTGATGGCGGGCGACACCGTGCTCCACGAGCAGGAGTACTACTCGGTCGGCGGCGGGTTCATCGAGTGGAAGGGCTACGAGCCGCCGAAGAAGGGCGCGCCGAAGTATCCCGTACGCGACGATGGCCGAGCTGCTGAAGCACGCGGCCGACAACAAGCTCACGGTCGCGCAGGTCGCGATGGCGAACGAAGTGGCGGTCTCCGGCAAGAGCGAAGCGGAGGTCAACGCCTTCATCGACAAGATCACCACGGCGATGGTCAACATCGTCAAGTCGGGCCTCAAGGGCGCCGTCGATCGTGCTGCCCGGGCCGATCAAGCTGAAGACCAAGGCCGCGGACGTGTACGAGCGCGCGATGGACGACAAGTACCACGGCGCAGCGCGGCGTCGGCGTGGTCTCGGCCTACGCGCTGGCGGGCTCGGAAGAGAACGCGCGCGGCCACCTGGTCGTGACGGCGCCGACGGGCGGATCGGCCGGCGTGATGCCCGCGCTCGTCTACGCGCTGGGCGAGGGCGGCCGCAAGCTGCCGCAGGCGAAGATCCGCGAAGGGATGCTGGCCGGCGCGTGATCGGCTACCTGTGCAAGCACAACGCGACGCTGGCGGGCGCCGAAGGCGGCTGCCAGGCGGAGATCGGCGTGGCGTCGGCGATGGGCGCGGCGTTCATGGCGCAGGCGCACGACTTCGACAACCAGGTGGTGGCCAACGCCGCCGAGTCGTCGCTGCAGCATCACCTCGGCCTGACGTGCGACCCGGTCGCGGGCTACGTGCAGGTGCCGTGCATCGAGCGCTGCGCGTTCGGCGCCGTCAAGGCGTGGACGGGCTTCATGATCGCCAGCAACGAGATCCCGGCCAACCGCCGCGTCGACTTCGACACGACGGTGTCGCCATGGCGCTCACCGCGAAGGAGATGAACTCGAAGTACAAGGAGACGTCCGAGGGCGGCCTGGCCGTCTCGCTGGTGCTCTGCTAGACGCACGATCACGTAGAGCGGCGGGCGCCAGGTCCGGCGCGCCCATCGCTTCTTGCGATGGACACCGGTCATGACGTCCAAGACCGGAACCGGCAAATACGAACAACTGCTCGAGCGCTGCCGCGGCCTGGCGCCCATCCCGACGGCGGTCGCGTATCCCTGCGAGGAGACGGCGCTTGACGGGCGCCATCGACGCCGCCGCACGAAGGGTCTGATCGTGCCCGATCCTCGTCGGCCCGGCCGCGACGATCCACGAGATCGCCGCAGGCGCACGGCATCGACCTCGGCGGCGTGCGAATCGTCGACGTCGCCGGACAGCCACGCCGTCGGCGGCGAAGGCGGTGGAGCTGGTCCGCAAGGGCGAGGCCGAGCTGCTGATGAAGGGCAGCCTGCACACGGACGAACTGCTGGGCGCGGTCGTCGCCAAGCGAGACCGGCCTCCGCACCGGCCGGCGCATGAGCCACGTGTTCCTCATGGACGTGCCGACCTACCACAAGGTGCTGATCGTCACCGACGGCGCGATCAACATCGCGCCGACGCTCGAGGACAAGGTGGACATCTGCCAGAACGCGATCGACCTGGCGCGGTCGCTCGGCGTGGAGCGGCCGAAGGTGGCGATCCTCGCCGCGGTCGAGACCGTGAACTCGAAGATGCCCGCCACGCTCGACGCCGCGGCGCTCTGCAAGATGGCCGAGCGCGGGCAGATCACAGGGCGGCCTGCTCGACGGCCCGCTGGCGTTCGACAACGCCATCAGCCGCGACGCCGCGAAGATCAAGGGCATCACGTCGGAGGTGGCCGGCGATCCGGACATCCTGCTGGCGCCGGACCTCGAGGCCGGCAACATGCTGGCCAAGCAGCTCAGCTTCCTGGCCAACGCCGACAGCGCCGGCCTCGTGCTGGGCGCGCGCGTGCCGATCATCCTCACCAGCCGCGCCGACAGCGTGCGGTCGCGGATCGCCAGTTGCGCGGTGGCCGTGCTGGCGGCCCACGCGCGCCGGCAGCCGCCGCGCTGAACGGCGCGAGGTGACCATGGACGACTACGCGCTCGTCCTCAACGCCGGGCTCCTCGAGCCTGAAGTTCTGCGTGTACCGGCGGCCCGCGAAGCCGGCCTGGCGGCTCGAGGCGCGCGGCCAGATCGACGGGCATCGGCACGTCGCCGCGACTCACGGCGAAGGACGGCGACGGGCGAGTCGCTCGGCCGACGAGACGCTGGACGCGTCCGTCCGCGACGGCCGCGCCGCGCTCGACGCGCTGGCCGCGTGGCTGCGCGCGCCGCTACGGCGGCGCGCGCGTGCTCGGCGTCGGCCATCGCGTCGTGCACGGCGGCGCCAAGTACGCCGGCCCCGTGCATCGTCACGCCCGACGTCCTCGACGATCTGCGGGCGCTCGTGCCGCTGGCGCCGCTGCACCAGCCGTACAACCTCGGCCGCCATCGAGGCGGTGCGCGAGCGGCTGCCCGGCGTGCCGCAGGTCGCGTGCTTCGACACGAGCTTCCATCGCGGCCAGCCGGCCGTGGCGGAACTCGTGCCGCTGCCGCAAGACGATCCGCGACACCGGCGTGCAGCGCTACGGCTTCCACGGCCTGTCGTACGAGTACATCGCCTCGGTGCTGCCGCAGTCGCGCCGGACATCGCCGACGGGCCGCGTCATCGTCGCCCACCTCGGCAGCGGCGCCAGCCTCTGCGCGATGAAGGACGGCAAGAGCGTCGACAGCACGCTCGGCTTCACCGCGCTCGACGGCCTCTGCATGGGCACGCGGCCCGGCGCCGATCGATCCCGGCGTGATCCTGCACCTGTTCCAGACGCTGGGCCTGTCGGCCAAGGAAGTGGAGACGCTGCTCTACAAGCAGTCCGGGCTGCTCGGCATCTCGGGCATCAGCAACGACATGCGCGACCTGCTCGACAAGCCCGAGCCGGCAGCGCGCGCTCGCGGTGGACTACTTCGTGTACCAGCGCCGCCAAGCACATCGGCGCGCTGGCGGCCGTGCTGGCGGCGTGGACGCGCTGGTCTTCACCGCCGGCATCGGCGAGAACTCGGCGGAGATCCGCCGCCGGATCTGCGAGGCGTCGGCCTGGCTCGGCCTGACGCTCGATGCCGAGCGCCAACGCCGCGCACGGGCCCACGGATCTCCACGGCCGGCAGCCGCGTGTCGGCCTGGGTGATTCCCACCAACGAAGAACTGATGATCGCCCGGCACACGGGCGCGCTGCTCGGCATTTCCGGCCGCCGCGCCTGAGCGCGCGGCGCATTGGAGTCTGACATGGCTGCGACCGCACCGAAGCCAGACGCGGACACCGCGAGCCGACTCGCCGTGGGAGGGATTCAGCGGCGCGCTCTGGCAGAGGGAAATCAACGTCCGCGCCTTCATCCAGCTGAACTACACGCCGTACGACGGCGACGCGTCGTTCCTCGCGCCGGCCACCGCGCGGACGACAGGAGATCTGGGACAAGCTGACGACGCTGTTCGTCGAGGAGCGCAAGAAGGGCGTCCTCGACATCTCGCAGATCCCGAGCTCGATCACCGCGCACGCGCCCGGCTACATCGACCGCGACAACGAGATCATCGTCGGGCTCCAGACCGACGCGCCGCTGAAGCGCGCCATCATGCCGAACGGCGGGCTGCCGCATGGTGCTCAGCGCGCTCAAGGCCTACGGCTACGAGCCGGACCCGCACATCGTGGAGGCGTTCACCAAGTACCGCAAGACCCACAACGAGGGCGTGTTCGACGCCTACACCGCCGACATCCGCGCGCTGCCGCAGTTCGCACGTCCTGACCGGCCTGCCCGACGCCTACGGCCGCGGCCGCATCATCGGCGACTACCGGCGCGTGGCGCTCTACGGCGTGGACCGGCTGATCGCGCACAAGAAGCAGGAGAAGCTGGCCCTCGATCCCGAGCCGTCCACCGAGGAGATCATCCGCGACCGCGAGGAGCTGTCCGAGCAGATCCGCGCGCTCGCAGGAACTGAAGGCAGATGGCCGCGAGCTACGGCTTCGACATCTCGGGCCCGGCGCGCGACCGCGCGCGAAGCCGTGCAGTGGCTGTACTTCGGCTACCTGGCCGCGGTGAAGGAGCAGAACGGCGCGGCGATGTCGCTGGGCCGCTGCTCGACGTTCCTCGACATCTACTTCGAGCGCGACCTCGCGGCGGGCCGGCTGACCGAGGAGCAGGCGCAGGAGATCATCGACGACTTCGTCATCAAGCTGCGCATCGTGCGCTTCCTGCGCACGCCGGAGTACGACGAGCTGTTCGCCGGCGACCCGACCTGGGTGACCGAGTCCATCGGCGGGATGGGCGACGACGGCCGGTCGCTGGTGACGAAGACCAGCTTCCGGATGCTGCAGACGCTCTACAACCTCGGCCCGGCGCCGGAGCCGAACCTCACGATCTGGTACTCGCCGCGGCTGCCCGACGGCTTCCGGCAGTTCGCGGCGAAGGTGGCGATCGACACCAGCTCGCTGCAGTTCGAGAGCGACGAGATCATGCGGCGCACCTGGGGCGACGACGGCGCCATCGCGTGCTGCGTGTCGCCGATGCTGGTCGGCAAGCAGATGCAGTTCTTCGGCGCGCGGGCCAACCTGGCCAAGTGCCTGCTCTACGCCATCAACGGCGGCCGCGACGAGATGAGCGGCAAGCAGGTCGGGCCGGCGTCCGAGCCGGTGCAGGGCGAGTACCTCGACTTCGACGACGTGGTCGAGCGGTTCGAGCAGGATGATGGACTGGCTGGCCGGCGTGTACGTCAACGCCATGAACGTCATCCACTACATGCACGACAAGTACGCCTACGAGCGGATCGAGATGGCGCTGCACGACTACGCGCCGCTGCGCACGATGGCGTTCGGCATGGCCGGCCTGTCGGTGGTGGCCGACAGCCTGTCGGCGATCAAGTACGCCAAGGTGAAGGTGGTGCGCGACAAGACCGGCCTCGTCACCGACTACCAGATCGAGGGCGAGTTCCCGATGTTCGGCAACAACGACAACCGCGTGGACCAGATCGCCACCTGGCTGGTCAGCACCTTCATGAGCAAGCTGCGGAAGCACCCGACCTACCGCAACGCCATGCACACGCAGTCGATCCTGACCATCACGTCGAACGTGGTGTACGGCAAGGCCACCGGCAACACGCCGGACGGCCGGCGGCAGGGCGAGCCGTTCGCGCCGGGCGCCAACCCGATGCACGGCCGCGACAGCCACGGCATCCTCGCCGCCGCCGCGTCGGTGGCGAAGATTCCGTACCGCGACGCGGCGGACGGCATCTCGCTGACCGCGACGCTGGTGCCGACGGGCCTGGGCCGGTCGCCGAGGACCGGGTCACCAACCTCACCGGCGATCCTGGACGCGTTCTTCAGCGCCACCGGCTACCACATGAACGTCAACGTGCTGAACCGCGAGACGCTGCTCGACGCGATGGACCACCCGGAGAAGTACCCGAGCCTGACCATTCGCGTGTCGGGCTACGCGGTGAACTTCGTGCGGCTCACGCGCGAGCAGCAGATGGACGTCATCAACCGCACCTTCCACGGAGACGACCCATGTCTGACAGCCGCCGGCCGGTCGCCGCTCGAAGCCAAGAGCCCGTTCGAACTCCGCGTCCACCTGGGCGATGGCGTGCCCGAGACAGAGCGTCCGCGACGGCGCTGGCCAGCGGCGACATGGGGTTCCTGCACTCCTTCACGACCGGATCGGCGGTCGACGGCCCGGGCGTGCGCGTGGTGGCGTGGACCACGGGCTGCATGTGGCGCTGCCAGTACTGCCACAACCCCGACACGTGGACGCATGAGCAACGGCCTGCCGGTGTCCGTGGCGCAAGGCCGCGGAGGAGCTGGGCAAGTACCGCCACGGCCTCGAAGATCATGTCGGGCGGCTTCACGCTGAGCGGCGGCGAGCCGCTGATGCAGCACCGCTTCGCGGCCAAGCTGCATGGCGGCCGCGAAGGAGATGGGCATCCACACGACGATCGAGACCAACGGCTTCTACGGCGACAAGCTGTCAGCGACGCCGAGCTCGACACGATCGATCTCGTGATGCTCGGCATCAAGACCTGGGACCCGGCGCGGCATCAGGCGCTCACGGGGATGGACATCGAGCCCACGCTCGCGTTCGCGCGCCGGCTGGCGGCGCGCAGGCGGCCGATGTGGATCCGCTTCGTGCTGGTGCCGGGCCTGACCGACGACCTGGACGACCTCGGCGAAGACGGCGGAGTTCGCCGCCGGGCTCGGCAACGTCGAGCGCGTCGAGGTGCTGCCGTTCCATCAGATGGGCCGGTTCAAGTGGGAGCGGCTCGGCCTCGACTACACGCTCGAACGACGTCGAGCCGCCGACGGCCGAGGCCGCCGAGCGGGCCTGTGAGGTGTTTCGCAAAGCCGGGCTGACGGCGTATTGAGGTGTGAATCATGAAGTACCTGTCGATTGCCATCATCACCGCCGCCATGAGCGCCGGCATCACCGTTCCTGCCCGGGCGGCGGAACGCCTCTCCGACAAGCAGGTGAAAGCCACCGTCGAGAACGTCCAGCGAGGATTCGAGAAATGGAAGGACGCGCTCGAGAAGCGCAATCTGGACGACGCGGTCATCAAGAACGCCGCGGGCACCATCGACGTGAAGAAGTTCCTCAAGGACTTCAAAGACGAGATCGATCTCGTGAAGGATCGCCTGAAACCGGAGTACGCGGCCAACCCCGAGATGACGACCGTGCTGCGCCGCGCCAGCGACGTGGAGCGCCGCGCCCGTCAACAGACGACCAAGCCGATGGTCGAGTGGCAGGAGATGGCGGCGCAGTTCGCCTTCCTGGCAGCCTCCTACGGCACCACGTTCCCGATGCCGTCCGCGGACGCGGTCGCCCTGCGCTGGGCTGACCAGGAGGTGGCCGCCAAGCTGGAGGACATCGAGCGCCAATCGAAGACGACGGCCAATGAAGCGGACAAGGCGCTGAAGCAGGCCAAGGCGGCCGCGCCGGACCGCGCCAAGGCGAAGCAGGCTCTCGCCGCAGTTGGAGCCAACGCCAAGCAGACCCGCTCGGCGATCAATGCCGATACGGCGACGGTGGTCCAGGTCGAGACGTTGCTGAAGTCGATTACGGCCGCGGGTGAGGTCGTCGGCGGCCTGTCGATGTCCGGGCCCGGCAAGACCGCGTGGGAGATGCTCGGCAACGACGCCAAGGTGGTGGCCCAGTCGTTCGGCGTAACGCCCGCCCCATGAACCTCCTGCTCCGGGAAGTCCGGCACAACCCGCTGCTCTGGCTGCTGGTCTTCGTGCCCGTGGTGTTCGCGGGCGAGTCGCTGGCGCCCGACGCGCACACGCTGCTGTTCGTGCTGTCCGTGCTGGCCATCGTGCCGCTGGCGGCGCTGCTCAGCCACGCCACCGAGTCGGTGGCGGCCAAGACGGGCGACGCGGCCGGCGGGCTGCTGAACGCCACGCTCGGCAACCTGACCGAGCTGGTCATCGCGCTCGCCGCCCTGCGCGCCGGGGAATACATGCTGGTGAAGGCCTCCATCGCCGGCGCCATCGTCACCAACACGCTGTTCATGCTGGGCGCGTCGTTCCTGCTCGGCGGGCTCAAGCACCACGTGCAGGAATACAACCGGGCCAGCGCCCGCCTGCAGGCCGGCCTGCTGTTCCTGGCCACGGTCGCGCTCCTCGTCCCGTCGGCCATCGCCGCCGCCGACACGGCGGGGCCGGCAGCGTTCATCCAGGACGCTGAGCGTGGGCCTGGCGGTCCTGCTGATCACCGCCTACGGGCTGGGCCTGCTGTTCTCGCTCAAGACGCATCGCGAGTTCTTCGGCAGCGCGGAGCACGGGGAGGCAGGCGAGGCGCCGTGGCCGATGGGCCTGGCCCTGGCGACGCTGGCCGGCGTCACCGTGCTCGTCGCGCTGGTCAGCGAGGTGTTCGTCGAGTCGGTGCAGCAGGCGGCGGAGACGTTCGGGATGACGCCGGCCTTCGTCGGCTTCATCGTCGTCGCGCTGGTGGGCGCCGCGGCGGAGATGGCCTCGGCGTTCTCCGGCGCGCGCAAGAACCGCCTGGACCTGAGCGTGGGCATCGCGCTCGGCAGCGCGTCACAGATCGCGCTGTTCGTCGCGCCGGTGCTCGTGCTGCTCAGCTACGTCGCTCGGCCCGACGCCGATGGACCTGCAGTTCTGGCCGGGCGCGGTCGTGATGATGCTCATCGCGACGATGACCGCGACGCTGGTGACCAACAGCGGGCGCTCGGCCTGGTTCGTCGGCGTGCTGGTGCTGATGGTGTATCTCATCTTCGCCATGACGCTCTACCTGCTGCCGCCCCGGGGAGCCTGACGATGCCCGGCCCCCTGACGTCCGTGCGCGTGCTCGAGCCGATCGACCGCGTGTCGGAGGTGCTGTTCGGGCTGATCATGGTGCTGACCTTCACCGGCTCGCTCAGCGTCGCCGAGGCCGGCCGCGACGACGTCCGCGCGATGCTCGTCGGCGCGCTGGGATGCAACCTGGCGTGGGGGATCATCGACGCGATCCTGTACCTGATGGGCTGCCTGGCCGAGAAGGGCCGCAACCTCGCGACCTTCCGGCCATCGCGCGGCCGACCGACCCGCGAGAGGCCCAGCGGCTGATCGCGGAGGCGTTGCCGCCCGTCGTCGCGCGGCGTCCTGCAGCCGGCGGAGCTCGAAGCGCTGCGACGAGCGGCTGGCGAAGCTTCCCGAGCCGCCGGCGCGTGCGCGCCTGCACGAGGACGACTGGCGCGGCGCCGCCGGCGTGTTCCTCCTGGTGTTCCGTCTCGACGCTTCCCGTCGCGATTCCGTTCATGGTGATGCGCAACGCCGGACCGGCCATGCGGGTGTCGAACGCCATCGCCGTCGCGCTGTTGTTCCTGACGGGCTACGCTTACGGAAGGATCGCCGGCCGCAGCCCGGTGTGGGCGGGCATCGCGATGGTCGTGCTCGGGAGCGTCCTCGTCGGCCTGACGATGGCGCTCGGCGGATAGCGGCCTACCGAGGGCTCGCGGCGAGCCTGGCGTTGGCGTCGTCGAGCGCCGCGCGCAGGAAGGCGACGTCTTCTGCCGGCCAGGCCAGCTGGCCTTCGAGTTGACGGATCAGGTCGAGTCGCGTCTCCGCCAGCACCTTGACCCGCACGAGGTTTCCGTCGGCCATGGCCTGGTCCACGTCCTGGCGCAGCCTGGTCATCACCGCTTCGAGCACCCGCGGATCCGGACGGCCTCGCGTGAGGCCCAGCAGCGCGCCCGTCAGGCTCCGCGCATCGTTGGTCCGGATGACTAGGCGTTCGCGCAGTTCGGCCCGCGCCAGGTCTGTGAGGCCGGGCTGCGCCAGTTCACCCTCCAGCCTCTCGACATCGGCGGTGACGACCTGTCGTTGCGCCCACAGGGCGTCCACCGCGTCGCGTTCGGCGGCCAGGCGGTACGCGCGAATCGATCCGAACACGACGGTCGCGGCAACCAGCGTTGCCAGCGCGGCCGAGGCTCGTGGATGGCGCCGTACCCACTTGATCGCGCGGTCTCGCAGGGTCGGGCGCCGCCGCCGTGATCGGCAGGAAGTTGCGATAGTTCCGAAGGTCCGTGGCCAACTCCCGCGCCGTGGGGTATCGGGCCGATGGATCCTTCGAGAGGGCCTTCATGCAAATGGCCGCCAGTTCCCGCGGCACCTGGCGCGACAGCCGTCGCGGGTCGGCGGGCACGCTCTTGGAGACGGCTTCGATGATCTTCACGGCCGAATCGCCGCGGAAGGGCTTGGTGCCGGTCAGCACCTCGTACAGGATGACGCCCAGGGCGAAGACGTCGCTCCTGGCATCGGCCGTGTCGGCACGTCCGGCTGCCACTTCCGGTGACATGTAGGACGGCGTCCCGATCACGTTGCCCCGCTCGTCGCCCGATTCGCCCACGCGGCCCGCGACGCCCCAGTCCATCACGTACACCGCGCCGTCGTCGTCCAGCATGATGTTGTGCGGCTTCAGGTCGCGGTGCACCAGCCCGCGGGCGTGGGCGAAGCCCATGGTTTCCGCCGCGCGCTGCACGATCTCCACGTGCGGCAGGGACACGCGCAGGCCCGCCCCGCGGTCGGCCTCGAGGAGGTCACCGAGGGTGCGGCCGCGGACCTTCGCCATGGCGTAGAAGGGCCGGCCGTTCTCGAAGACTCCGGCCTCGTGCACCGCCACGAGGCCCGCGTGATCGAGCCCCGCGAGAATCTCGGCTTCGTGAAAGAACCGCCGCCGCGCGCCGAGGTCGTGGCGCAGTTCGTCGCGGAGCTGCTTGATCGCGACCGGCCGCTTCAGGTTGGTGTCCTGCGCTTCGACGACGACGGCCATGCCGCCTTCGCCCAGGGTAGCCCCCAGGCGATAGCGGTCGCGCGACAGGTGCCGCGGCTCTTCATCGCCTGCCGACGGCGCGGCGTCGAGGCCGGGAAGCGTGGGGTCGTCGGGTGCGGAGGGCATCCACTCAGTGTAATGTGGTCGACATGACTGCTGCTGCAGCCCCCGACCAGGGGCCCTCGCGAGCCGGACGGAACCGCGCCATCAAGGAACTCTCGATTCGATGGCGCAAGGCCCAGCGCGATCTCAAGCGCAAGCTCACGTGGAGTCGCCTCTACCGCGTCACCAGCTACACCCGTTCAGCGCTCTGGATCGTGCCGTTCTTCGCCATCCTGCTGGTGCTCGTCCTTGGCCCCGCGATTCGCGCGCTGGACGCCTCGCTCGGATGGCACTTCATGGGGCTCGGGGTCAACGGCGCGGAGGCGCTGTACCAGACCGTCGTCACGCTCACCCTGTCGTTCCTGGTGTTCACCTTTGGGTCGCTGCTGGTGGCCATCCAGATCGCCGGCGGCCAGCTGACGCCGCGCATCATCGCCACCACGCTCCTGCGCGATAACGTGGTGCGCTACACCGTGGGCCTGTTCGTGTTCTCCCTGTTGTTCTCGGTCACGGCCCTCAACAGGAACGAGGATCGCGTCTACGAGCTGGTGGCGCTCGTGGTCGCCGTCCTCGGACTCTTGTGCCTCGTGACGTTCCTGTTTCTCATCGACTACGCCGCCCGCCTGTTGCGGCCGGTGACCATCCTCTCGCGCGTGAGCGAGGAGGGCCTCGAGGTGATCTACTCGGTGTATCCCGACCTGGCCGGGGACCATGACGAAGCCGACACCGCGCGGGTCGACCTTTCCGAGGCGCCCCACCGCGTCGTCCTCCACAAAGGCCGGTCGGAGAACGTGCTGGCCGTGGACCTCGACAGCCTGATGATCGAAGCGAGGCGCACGCGCGGCATCGTGGAGTTCGTCCCGCAGGTGGGCGACTTCGTCGCCACCGACGAGCCGTTGTTCATCCTCCATGGCGGGGCCGCTGCCATCGACGAGCGGAAGCTTCGCGCGGCCGTGGCCTTTGGGCCGGAGCGGACGATGGAGCAGGACCCGCTGTTCGGGTTTCGCATCACCGTGGACATCGCGCTGAAGGCGCTGTCGCCCGCCATCAACGATCCCACGACGGGAGTGCTGGCTCTCGACCAGATCCACCGGTTGTTGCGCGTGGTGGGGAAGCGGCGGCTTCGTGGGGAAGTGCTGGCCGATGGATTGGGGAACCCGCGCGTGATCTACCGCACGCCGAACTGGGAAGACTTCGTGCACCTGGCGTGCACCGAGATCCGGGCATGCGGCTCCAGCAACGTTCAGGTGGCGCGGCGCTTGCGCGCGATGCTCGACAACCTCGCAACCGCCCTTCCCGCGTACCGTCACGCGGCGATCGAAGCCGAACGGCGATGCCTCGACCAGGCGCTGGTGCCGCTCTATCCGATTGCCGACGACCTGGCCCTGGCTCGCATCCCCGATTCGCAGGGGTTGGGAGGGTCGCAGGGCCCGCGGCCCGGGGCCTGACCCCGAGCCGCGGCCGTGCGTGATCTTACGGCTGCAGCCAGCCGCCGCCGAGCGTGCGATACAGTTCGGCACGCGCCCGCAACTCGGCGCCCCGCGTCTGCGCGAGGCGCAGCTGACGCCCGAAGAGATCCTGGTCGGCCGTGAGGATCTCGATGTAGCTCGCGAGGCCCGAATCGTAGCGCGAGCGCGCCAGGTCGGCGGCATCCTGCAGGGCCGTCACGCCGGTCTCCTGTTGCACGCGCGCCTCCGCGAGCTTCTGGATCGTGACGAGCGCGTTGGCCACCTCGCGGTAGCCGTTCAGGATGGCCTTCTGATACTCCGCGAGCGCCGCGTCGTACCGCGCCTGCTGCACCTCGACGTTCCGCTGGAGCCGGCCTGCCTGGAAGATCGGCTGCAGAAGCCCGGCGCCCGCCGACCACACCGCGCCGGTCCCGAGGAACGATTCGAGGTCGCCGTTCACGCCGCCGAGGAAGCCCGTGAGCCCGATGGAGGGGAAGAACAGGGCTTTCGCGGCGCCGATGTTGGCGTTGCTCGACACGAGGACCTGCTCCGCCTGCGCCACGTCGGGCCGGCGCTGGAGCAGGGACGTCGGCAGGCCCGGCGGAATGGGCGGCGGCAGTGTCTCACCGATCGTCAACGCCGAGCGCGGGATCGCACCAGGCGCGCGGCCGACGAGGAACGAGATCAGGTTCTCGACGAGCGCGGCCTGCCGCTCGAGTTCGGGGATGGCCGCGGCCGTGTCGGCGCGCAGGGACACGATGCGGTCGAGCTCGAGCCGGTTCGACACGCCGCCGTCGAGGCGGTTGCGGAAGTATGTGATCGTGTCGTCGTTGACGGCGAGCGTCTTGCGAGCGATGTCCAGTTGCAGATCGAGCTCGCGCAGCAGGAAGTAGCTGGACGCCACGTCGCCGATCAACGTGACGAGCACGCCGCGCCGGGCCTGTTCGGCGGCCAGGCTCAAGGCCAGCGCCGATTCGTTCTGCCGGCGCAACTTGCCGAACAGATCGATTTCCCACGACAACCGGAAACCGTACCAAACGTTCTGGCTGGTGCTGTCGTTCTCGCCGGTATTCGAGGCCCCACGTGCCTGGTAGCCGACGGCGCCATCCACCTGCGGGTAGAAGTAGGACTTGGCGATGCCGGCGCGCGCCCGCGATTCCTCGACACGGGCCATGGCCACCTTCAGGTCGAGGTTGTTGGCGAGGGCCTCGCGCACGAGAGACTGCAGGCCCGGATCGTCGAAGACCTGGAACCACGGCGCATCGGCCAGCGACTGCGCCTGCTGCGGACCGTCCACGAAGCGGAACTGCTGCACGCTTGG
>CAWIWS010000020.1:0-772349 GCA_963839865.1 uncultured Acidobacteriota bacterium | reverse complement strand
CTACTTCCTCGACCTGGTGGCCGAGTCGGGCGGCGGCCTCAGGCACGAGAACAGCTTCATCGGCATGACGGGGCGCTACACCACGCGGACGCATCGCGCCTACCTCGGATGGCTCGGCCTCGTCTCGCACGAGTGCTTCCACAACTGGAACGTGAAGCGGCTCCGGCCCGTGGAGCTCGGGCCGTTCGACTACGAGAACGAGCTACGTGAAGACGCTGTGGGTGGCCGAGGGCTTCACCGACTACTACTCCGACGTCCTCCTGAGCCGCGCGAAGCTCGCCACGCGCGAGGAGTATCTCGACGGCCTGTCGAACCAGATTGAGCAGGTCCAGACGACTCCGGGCCGCGCGGTGACGCCTGTGAACATGGCGTCGTACGACACGTGGATCAGCAGTACCGGCCGGACGAGAACACCGCCAACACCTCCGTCAACTACTACCCGAAGGGCGCGGTGATCGGGTTCCTGCTCGATGCGAAGATCCGCAAGGCGACCAACGGCGCGAAGTCGCTCGACGACGGCATGCGCCTCGCGCTGCAGCGCTACTCGGGCGAGAAGGGCTACACGCCCGAGCAGTTCTACCAGGTGATGAGCGAGGTGGCGGGCACGGACCTCAAGCCGTGGTTCGCGAAGGTCGCCGAGTCGGCCGACGAGCTCGATTACACCGAGGCGCTGGACTACTTCGGCCTGCGCTTCCGTCCCGTGGACACCCGCAACGCGCGCGCGTTCATCGGTGCCGGCACCCGCAACGACAGCGGCCGCCTCGTCGTGACCTCGGTGCGCCGCGGCACTCCTGCCATCGACGCGGGCCTCAACGTGGACGACGAGATCCTGGCGATAGACGAGGTGCGGGTGAGGGCCGACGGCCTGGCCGCGCGGATGGATCAGTACAAGCCCGGGCGACAAGGTCGCAGTCCTCGTGGCGCGCCGCGACAAGCTCACCAGGCTCGACGTGACGCTCGGCGCCGAGCCGGCCCGCGTCTGGCGGCTCGAGACCCTCTCCACCGCCACGGATGAGCAAAAGGCGCGTTTTTCGGCGTGGATTGGACAATAGAGCGGTCGTAGGCCGGGGCTTCAGCCCCGGCGACCCAACCTTTGGGCTCGAACAGTCGTCTATGGTTGGTGTCTATGAAACTTCTGTGGCGCGCCGGCCTCGGCCTCGCGCTTTGCACGTCGCTTCTCTCCCCCCTCGCCCTCCAGGCTGCTGAGGTCCGCGATGAGGTCCGCCTAAAGGCGGACGCCACGAAAGCGGACGCCACGAAAGCGGGCGCCACGAAGCGGACGCCACGAAGGCGGCCGCGGTGGACGCCCTCGCGGTGCCCGCCAACGGCCCCATCCTGATCGACGGGAAGCTGACCGAGAGCGTCTGGTCGCAGGCGCCGCTCATCAGCGAATTCCTGCAGCGCGAACCCGCCGAGGGGCTGCCCGCCACGCAGAAGACCGAGGCGAGGATCGCCTACGACGACCAGGCGCTCTACGTCGGCGTGCGGATGTACGACACCGACCCGGGCAAGATTGTCGGCATCCTCACGCGCCGGGACCAGCGCTCGCCCTCCGACTGGATCAGGATCGTCGTGGATTCGTACTTCGACAAGCGGTCCGCCTACGAATTCGCGGTGAACCCCGTGGGCGTCAAGACCGATCGCTACTACTTCAACGACGGCAACAACGACGACAGCTGGGACGCCGTGTGGGACGTGCAGGTGCAGAAGAACGCGGAAGGGTGGCAGGCCGAGTTCCGCATCCCGTTCTCGCAGCTCCGCTTCAACAACGCCGAGGGCGGGCCCGTGGGCTTCGCGATCATCCGCGAGGTGGGCCGTCTCGCCGAGACGGAGACCTGGCCGCTGCTGGCCCGCAGCGCCAACGGCTTCGTCTCGCAGTTCGGCGAGGTGCGCGGCCTGCGGATGGGCGGTACACCGAAGAAGTTCGAACTGCTGCCGTACACCGTGGGCAAGGTCGAGGGGCAGGCCACCAACGAGGCCAATCCGCTCACCGACGGCGTGACCCCCGGCGCGTCGGTGGGCCTCGACATGAAGTACGCGGTGCGGCCCGGCCTCACCTTCACCGGCACCGTCAATCCCGACTTCGGCCAGGTCGAGGCCGACCCCGCCGTCGTCAACCTGGACGCCTTCGAGACGTTCTTCCCCGAGCGCCGGCCGTTCTTCGTCGAGGGATCGGGCACGTTCCGCTTCAACATGGACTGCAACGACGGCAACTGCACGGGCCTCTTCTACTCGCGCCGCATTGGCCGCGCTCCGCAGGGCTACGCGGACGTGAACGACGGCGAGTACTCGACGCAGCCGGACGCCGCCACGATCATCGGCGCGGGTAAGCTCACCGGGCGCGTCGGCAAGTTCGCGATCGGCGCGCTGACCGCGGCGACGGCGGAAGAGAAGGCCGAGATCTCCGGCGAGAATGACCTCGGGTATCGCACCCAGACGGTCGAGCCACTCACCGCGTACACCGTGATCCGCGCCCGCCGCGAATACGACAACCAGTCGTCCCTCGGCTTCATGACCACGGCGACCAACCGGCAGATCGTGCCGGACGTCAGCTTCCTGGCGAACAACGCCTTCACGGGCGGCCTCGATTACGACTGGCGCCTGTCGAAGATGTACAACATCAGCGGCTACTGGTCGGGCAGCTACATCGAGGGCAGCCCCGAGTCGATCACGCGGCTGCAGGAGAACAACGTCCACGCGTTCCAGCGGCCCGACGCCGACTACGTCGAGTCGGATCCCCTGGCCACCACCCTCAGCGGGCAGGCCGGCGCGGCCGGCTTCAGCAAGATCTCCGGCGAGCACACGCGCTTCAACACCAGCGTCGGCTTCAAGACGCCGGGCTTCGACAGCAACGACCTCGGCTTCCTGCGTCGCGCCGACGAGAAGACGATAAGCAACTGGTTCCAGTGGCGTGATTTCGCCCCGGGCCGGTTCGTGCGCACGTACCAGTTCAATCTCAATCAGTGGGCCAGCTGGAACTTCGGCGGCGACCGCCTCTACTCCGGCGGCAACGTCAACATGCACTGGAACTGGACCAACTACTGGAGCAACGGCTTCGGGGTGAACATCGACGCCGCGCCGTTCCGCGACCGCGCGACCCGCGGCGGGCCCGGCGTGCTGGGCAACCCTGGCCGGAGCCTCTGGTACTACGTCAACACCGACAACCGCCGGGCGCTGTCGTTCTATTTCAACGGCAACGAATGGAAGGACCAGTTCGGCAGCGCGCGCCACGGCTACAGCCCCGGCATCAACGTGCGGCCCTCGTCGGCGGTCTCGGTGAACGCCGGCATCCGTTACGACATCAACCACGACGATGCGCAGTGGGTGACGAACGAGGCTGACGCCTCGGGCACAACTCACTACGTGTTCGGCCGCATCGACCAGGAGACGCTGGCCCTCACGCTCCGCTTCAACTACACGATGACGCCAAACCTGTCGCTGCAGGTCTACGGCGAGCCGTTCGTGTCGGCGGGGGCCTACTCGAACTACAGGGAGCTGGTGGACGGCCGCGCGAAGGACTACTACGCCCGCTACGGGGCGTATGCGTACGCCGGCAACGCCGACTTCAACTACCGCTCGTTCCGCACGACGAACGTCCTGCGCTGGGAATACAAGCCCGGCTCCGCGCTCTTCGTCGTCTGGCAGCAGGGGCGGCAGGACAACCAGTCGTACGGCGACTTCCAGTTCAACCGCGATTTCGGCGGCGTCTTCAGCGCCCCCGCGCACAACGTGTTCCTGGTGAAGTTCAGTTACTGGCTCAATATGTAAGTGGAAAGTAGAAAGTAGAAAGTAGAAAGTGGAAAGCAACCTTTCACTTTTCACTTTCCACTTTTCACTTTGAAAGTCATGATCCGTCCGTGACCATCCCCAAACCCGCAGATACAGAGTTCGCGCCCTTCTACGCTGGCTATGTCGGCAAGGTGTCCGCCGCCGGCGGCCCCGTGCCGGTCCTCGAGGCGCAGGCCCAGGTGTTCGAGCGCCTCGCCGCACAGTCCGAGGCGATCGGCGGCCACCGGTATGCCGAAGGCAAGTGGAGCGTCAAGGAACTGGTGGGCCACATGGCCGACACCGAGCGCGTGTTCGCGTACCGCCTGCTGCGCATCGCCCGCGCCGATGCCACGCCCCTCGCGGGGTTCGACGAGAACGCCTGGGCCGCGGTGGCGCCGCACGCGCACCGCCCGCTCAAGGACGTCGTGGCCGAGATGAGCGCGGTCCGCGCCGCGACGATGCCGCTGATCCACTCGCTCGACACCACGACGCTCGGCCAGGTGGGCACGGCCAATGGCAAGCCCATCACCGCCCGCGCCATCTGCTGGATCATGGCCGGCCACGCCCAGCATCACCTGGATATCCTCCGCGAACGCTACGGCGTGAAGATCTAGGAACACAACGCCACAGAGACACGCCCCTGCTCTCTGTGGCCGTGTTCGTGGGTGGGCGGGTGGCAATATACTGGCTGGACACCCATGAGATTTGCCCCCGAGTACGTCGCGAACGTCCTGAACGAGAATTTTGAAGATGCCAAGGAGCTGCTGCTCGCGCCGCTCATGGCCATCAACTACGCCCACCTCGTGATGCTGACCGAGCAGGGCATCGTTTCGGCCGCGGACGCGCGGGCCCTCCGGGCGGCCCTCGACGGCATCTCCCTCGACAGCGTCCGCGAAGTCCTCTACGACGGCACCTACGAGGATCTCTTCTTCTACATCGAGCGCCTGATCAAGGACGCGTGTGACGAGGACGTCGCCGGCCGCCTGCACACCGCGCGCAGCCGCAACGACATCGACATGACGATGTACCGCATCTTCCACCGCGAGTACATCGCCGCCGTCGCCACGGGCGTGCTGGACCTGCGCGAGAACCTCATCGCGCTGGCCGATCGCCACAAGGACACCGTGTACGGCGCGCACACGCACACGCAGCCCGCGCAGCCCTCGACGATGGCGCATTACCTGCTGGCGGTGATCGAGCAGCTCGAGCGCGACACGGCGCGGCTCGGCGCGGCCTACGAGTCCACCAACCGCAACCCGCTCGGCGCGTGCGCCATCACCGGCACCGGCTTCCCGATCGATCGCAACCGCACGAGCGAGCTGCTCGGCTTCAGTGGTCCCACGTGCAATACCTACGGCAGCATCGCCACGGTGGACTACCTGCTGGAGAGCGTGTCGGCGACCAGCATCCTGATCGTGGGCCTCGGCCGCGTCGTCCAGGACTTCCTGCTGTGGTGCACGATGGAGTTCGGCTACCTGCGCCTGAGCGACGGGTTCGTGCAGGGCAGCAGCATCATGCCGCAGAAGCGGAACCCGGTGGCGCTCGAGCATGCGCGGGCGATCGGCAGCAAGACCGTGGGGCAGGCCCAGGCCATCATGACGGCCGTACACAACACGCCCTTCGGGGACATCGTCGATACCGAAGACGACCTGCAGCCGCTCGTGGCGTCGATGTTCAACGACGCGATTCGCATGGTGACCCTCGTGGCCGCCGCGATGAAGCTGGCGGACTTCAACGTGGAGCGGCTCGCCGCGCGGGCGGCGCACGGCGGCACCACGCTCACGGAGCTGGCCGACACGCTCGTGCGCGATCACGGCCTGCCGTTCCGCTCCGCGCACGGCATCGCCGCGCTGCTGCTCAAGGCGCAGACGGAGGATCCGAACGTGCAGCTGTCGAGCGCCCTGGCGAAGGCGTCCGCCGCGATCCTGGGGAGCCCGCTCAACTACACCGAGGCCGAGCTGCAGACGATCATGAGCCCCGCGCACTTCGTCAAGGTGCGGACGACGTGGGGCGGCCCCGCGCCGAGCGAGACCGCGCGCGCGATTGGCGTGTCGCGGGCGCTCCTCGCCGCGGACCGCGAGGGCTGGACGACCCGACGGGCCGACCTCGTCCGCGCCGAGGCCACGCGACGCGAGCTGGTGAAGAAGCTATGAGCGCGATGCGCCGCAATTACATCCGCGTGGCGATCGTGTGGGTCATCACCCTCGCGGCGTTGTACACGTTCCAGTCGTACTTCACCCGGTAGGCCCAGCCCCTAAGCCCCTCATGTCGCTCATTGACTGGACCGTTGTCGTCGTCTACCTGACCTGGGTCGTATGGGACGGCCTGCGCCAGGCCAAGCGGTCGAAGGATGTGGAGAGCTACCTCGTGGCGGGCCGGAGCCTGCCGTGGTGGCTCGTCGGCCTGTCGGTGATGGCCACGCAGCTGTCGGCCATCACGATGATCGGCACCACGGGCCAGGGGTACCTGAGCGGGATGCGCTTCCTGCAGTACTACTACGCGCTGCCGCTCGCGATGGTGATCCTGTCGGTGACCCTCGTGCCTTTCTTCCACAAGGCGAACATCTTCACGGTGTACCAGTACCTGGAGACGCGGTTCGACTCGAAGACGCGGTCGTTCACCGCGTTCCTCTTCCTGATGTCGCGCAGCCTCTCGTGCAGCGTCGTCATCTCCGCGCCGGCGGTGGTGATGTCGGTGATCCTCGGACTCAACACGACGATCACCTGCCTGCTGATCGGCATTCCCACGACGATCTTTACGATGTTCGGCGGCGTCCGCGCGGTGGCCTACACCGACGTGAAGCAGATGGTGGTGGTTGTGTCGAGCCTGCTCATCGCGG
This sequence comes from uncultured Acidobacteriota bacterium, assembly GCA_963839865.1. Taxonomy (GTDB): domain Bacteria; phylum Acidobacteriota; class Vicinamibacteria; order Vicinamibacterales; family UBA2999; genus 12-FULL-67-14b. The sequence continues at coordinate 765,742 of CAWIWS010000020.1, read as the reverse complement.
TGACGGCGCTCATCATCGGCCTGCCCGACACGGTGACGCTCCCCGACGCGCTGCGCGTGGCCGGCTTCACCGGCCGGCTGCAGATGTTCGACTTCCGCCTCGACTTCACCGAGCAGTACACGTTCTGGTCGGGCACCATCGCCGCGCTGTTCCTGTATCTCTCGTACTTCGGCACCGACCAGAGCCAGGTGCAGCGGTACCTCGCCGCCAAATCCGTGGACGAGGCGCGCACGTCGCTGCTGATGAGCGCGTACTGGAAGATCCCGCTGCAGGCGCTCGTGCTCATCGTGGGCGTGATGATGTTCGCGTTCTACCTGTTCTCGACGCCGCCGATGCTCTTCAACCCCGTGCACGAGCCCCAGGTGCGGGCGAGCGCGCGCGCGGCCGACTACGCGGCCATCGAGCAGCGGTTCGGCACGGCGATCGGCCAGCGGAGCGCGGCGGCGCACGAGTTGATGGCGGCGGAACGGTCCGGCGACCCGGCGCAGGCCGACGCGAAGCGGACGGCGTTCACGGCGACCGATAACGAGGTGAAGAAGCTGCGCGCCGACGCCGTGGGCATCGTCCGCGAGGTGTCGGGCGATCGGTCCTACAACGACGTCAACTACGTCTTCCCGACGTTCGTCACCACGCACCTGCCGCGCGGCATCGTCGGGCTGGTGGTGGCGGCGATTCTCGTGGCCGCCATGTCGGCGTCCTCGGCGGAGCTGACCGCGCTGTCCACGTCGAGCGTCATCGATTTCTACCGGCGCTTCGGCCCGGCGAACGCCGACGACAAGCACGTGCTGATGGCGTCGCGCGTCGCCACGGGATTCTGGGGCCTCTTCGCGTCGATCGTCGCCGTGTGGGCGTCGGAACTGGGCTCGCTGATCGAGGTGGTCAACCGCTTCGGATCGCTCTTCTACGGATCGATCCTCGGGGTGTTCATCCTGGCCGTGGGCTTCAAGCGCGCGAACAGCACGGGCGCCTTCGCCGGCATCCTCGCGGGCATGACCACGGTGCTGCTGCTGGCGACGTATACGAAGCTGGCGTTCCTCTGGCACAACCCCGTCGCCGCGGCCGTGGTCGTGTCGGTGGGCGTCGTCGTGAGTGCGCTGACGGGCGGCAATCCCCACGGCGACGCCAAGGGCGTGACGCCGGCCGGCCACGCGGGAGCGGCGTCGAACCGCTAGGTTCGGCGGACGCGCGCGATGCTCGGCCGCATGATTCTGAAGATCATCCTCGCGATGATCCTGCTGCTGGTCGCGTCGTGGACGCTCGGCGAATACCTGCGGCAGCGGAAAAAGGATCAGCCACGAAGAACACGAAGACCACGAAGACCTTCTTGATCAAATTGCTTCGTGTTCTTCGTGCGCTTCGTCAGATCTTGTCCAGCGACTCTTTCCCAATCACCACATTCCACGCCAGCAGTTGGTACTGCGCCACACCGGCCTGGTAGTACGGGTCCGCGTCGCGGATCGCGTCGAGGGCCTTGTGCGGATTGGCGTCGGGGACGCGCACCAGGAACATCCCGCCGAAGCGGGGCTCGTGCGGTCCGGCGGCGAGGATGGTGCCCTCCTCCTTGAGCTTGCGCTGGAACGCGCGGTGAGCCTCCTGGTGCACAAGGACTTCTTCAATGGGGCGGCGGTATCGGACGATGACCATGGCGTACATGCGGAACAGGATACTTCGAGCCACCTCAAGTCCCACAACCGGACACCCTGGAGGGGCGGGTCGGGTCGGCTCATCAATGTAAGTGTTGTGTTTGCCGCTAGTTGCGAAATCACCCCTCGGCTGGTGACGGTCCTCGCAATAGCGGGGACGCGAGCAGAGAGATGCCATTCACGCCCGCCACAGACCGACCGAGACAGGCGCCGCCCAGCCGGCTTCTGCCACGCCTGCTGAGCATCGTCAGCGTGAGCGCGCTGGTGATGGCGCCGCTGGCCGCGCTGTCGTTATGGCTGCTCCTGACCGACCCGGTGACTGCCGCCGCGGTGATGGAACGGGGCGACGTCTTCCCCGTGTTGAAGACGATCATCGGCGTCCTGGGGAAAGCGATGGCGGCCGTGCTGTCGATGATGTGATCAGCCCAACAGGTCCCGCAGCGCTGGTTCCAATTCCCGGAAGTGAAAGACAAACCCCAACTGCTCGGCGTGAACGGGCAGGACGCGTTGGCCCTCCAGGAGGAACGACGCGAATTCTCCCAGGACGATCCGAAGCGCGAAAGCCGGTGCGCGGAAGAACGCGGGCCGACCGAGCACGCGGCCGAGGGTTGTGGTGAACTCGGCGTTGGTCACCGGCGCCGGCGCGGTGGCGTTGAACGCGCCATGGGCGGTCTCGGTGGCGAGAAGCCAGGCGACGAGCGCGATCCAGTCGCGTACGTGAATCCACGGCATGAACTGGCGCCCCGATCCCAATCGCGCGCCCAGCCCGGCCCGGAATGGCAGCAGCATCTGCTTGAGCGCGCCTCCATCGGGATCGAGCACGATGCCGGTGCGCAAGATCACGACGCGCGTCTTCGACTCCCGACTCCCGACTCCCGACTCCCGGCTCGAAACGCGCAGCCCCTCGGCTTCCCATTCCACGCACATGGCGGCGAGGAAGTCCCTCCCCGGTGACGTCACCTCGGTGACCGCCTCGTCGCCGTGCGACCCGTAGTACCCAATCGCGGAGCTGCTGATGAAGACGCGCGGCGGCGCGGCGCAGCCTCGTACCGCGGCGGCGAGGCTTCTCGTGGAGGTGAGGCGGCTCTCGCGCAGCGCGACTTTTCGCTCCGGCGTCCAGCGCCGGTCGGCGATGCCCTCGCCCGCGAGGTTGATCACCGCATCCGCGTGTTCCAGCGCGGCCGCCCACGGCCCCGTGCCGCCGTCCGGAAGCCAGGCGACATCAGTGTCCACGCCGGGCCGGGCACGCCGGGTCAGGGTGAGCACACGGTGACCGTCGGCCACGAGCGCCGCCCTCAACTTGCGCCCGAGCGCGCCGGATCCGCCCGCGATGATGATCTTCATGAGAAAAGGAGACTGCCCCCTTTTTCCAGCTTAGACCCCTCTTTGGCGGCCTGAGGTTGACAAATCACACCATACCTGGGTTAACTAACTAGTTAGTTAGTCAATGGCTCGCACCGATCTCGACAGCCGGACCGCCATCTTCGACGCTGCGGCCGCCGCCTTTTCCGCGCGCGGCTTCGATGGCGTTGGGGTGGACGACATCGCCCGTAAGGCCAAGGTCAACAAGGCGATGATCTACTACCACTTCGCCGACAAGCTCGCCCTGTACCGCGAAGTCGTCGGCGACATGATGCAGACCGTGGGCGGCGTCGCCACGGAGATCGCCGCCACCGAGTTGCCGCCCGCCGACAAACTCGACCGCTTCATCGAGGCCTTCGTCCACCTCGCCGACGAGCGGCCCTGGTTCCCGACGATGCTGCTTCGCGAGATTGCGGAGGGCGCGCCGCATCTCGACCTGGAGACGCTCGCAAAGCTCCGCGCCATCTTCGCCGCCTTTGGACGCATCCTGAACGAAGGGCACGCCGCCGGCGTGTTCCGCGCCGTGCAGCCCATCCTCGCCTACACGTCGATCGTGGGTCCGCTGCTGTTCAACGCGGCGCGCGAGCGCGTGGCCACCGAGCACGGACGCGCCGACCTGCCGATGTTCGTCGAGATTCCCCACGCCGACCTGATCGCCCATACGCAGCTCGCCGCCAGGCGAATGCTGGAGAAGAGATGACGCCCGTGCGCAACCTGATTCCGGCCATCGCCCTGGCCACGGCCCTCACCGCAGCCTGCACGGCGCCGCCACCCTCGGACACGATCCGCGTCTCGGGCCACGTCGAGGCTACCGAGGTGCGCCTTGCGCCTGACGCCGGCGGACGCATCCTCACCCTCACGGTCGGCGAGGGCGACCGCGTGCAGGTGGGCCAGACGATTCTCACGCTCGACAAGCGCGACATCGAATTGGCGATCACCAGGGCGCGCGCCGAGCAGGCGCAAGCCGACGCGCAACTCCGGCTCCTGCAAGCTGGGGCGCGCCCGGAGGACATCCGCCAGGCCGAGTCGCAAGTCGCCGCCGCGCGGGCCGACGTCTCGGCCGCCCGCTCGGAACTCGCCTCCGCGGAGCAGGACCTCGTGCGCTTCGAGACGCTGCTCACTGCCAACTCGGGCTCGCGGAAGCAGCGGGATGACGCCGCGACCCGGAGGGACGTGGCCCGGGACCGCGTGGCCGGCGCCGAAAGCCGCGTGAAGGCCGCCGAAGAGACCCTCGCGCGCCTCCGCGCCGGATCGCGCCGCGAAGAGATCGACGCCGCCCGCGCGCGTCTCGCGGCCACGGCCGCGCAGATCGCGTCGTACGAGAAGTCCCTGGGCGACACGACGCTCATCTCCCCGGTCGCGGGGATCGTCACCGAGAAGCTCGTCGAGGCGGGAGAGATGATCGCGCCGCGCGCGCCCGCGCTCGTGGTCGTGGACCTCGACCACGCGTGGGCCGACGTCTTCGTGCCCGAACCCGTGGTGCCCGCCCTCAAGATCGGACAGGTCGCCACGATCTTCACGGACGCGGGCGGCGCCGGCATCCCGGGCACCATCACGTACGTGTCGCCGAAGGCGGAGTTCACGCCCAGAAACGTCCAGACCGCCGACGAGCGCTCGAAGCTCGTGTACCGCATCCGCATCACCGTGGACAACACGGCCGGCGTGCTCAAGCAGGGCATGCCGGTCGAGGCGTGAACTCAAGAAATAGTAACGAATACAAATGGCGATCGAGTTCACCAACGTCGTCAAGCGGTACGGCGCCGTCCCAGCGTTGCGGGACGTGACGTTCGCCGTGCGGCCTGGCGAGATGTTCGGATTGATCGGGCCCGACGGGGCGGGGAAGACCACCGCCATCCGCGCGCTGTGCGGACTGCTCCACGTCGATGGGGGCAGCGTGCGGGTGATGGGCCACGATCCCGTCAAGGCGCACCGCGCGATCACCGCGAAGGTCGGCTATCTCTCGCAGCGCTTCAGCCTGTACGGCGACTTGAGCGTGGACGAAAACATCGCCTTCTTCGCGGAGATCCACGGCGTCCGGAACTATCGCGAGCGCCGCGACCGGCTCCTCGAGATGACGCAGCTCACGCCGTTTCGCGGGCGGCTCGCCGACCAGCTCTCCGGCGGCATGAAGCAGAAGCTCGCGCTCGCCTGCACCCTCGTCCACGAGCCGCAGGTCATCCTCCTCGACGAACCGACGACCGGCGTCGACCCCGTCTCGCGCCGCGAGTTCTGGAAGCTGCTGTCGCAGTTCCTGGCGCAGGGCATCACGATCCTGATGTCGACGCCGTACCTGGACGAGGCCGAGCGCTGCACGCGCATCGCGTTGCTGCACGAAGGCCGGCTGCTCGCGCTCGACGAGCCGGGCCACCTGCGGACCTCGTTACCGGGCACGCTGCTCGAGGTCCTCGTGCCGTCGCCGAGAGACGCGATGCAGCGGCTCACCTCCGCCGGAGGCCTCGACCGCGTCCAGGTCTTTGGCGATCGCCTCCACGTGTGGAGCGGGCACGCGATGGCGGCCGACGCCGACGCCTGGTTCGCCGGCGTGGCCCGGCATGCGGGCGTGACCACCGCGGGCGTGCGCGCCATCGCCCCATCACTCGAAGACGTGTTCATCGCGAAGCTGTCCACCACCGACGAGACACCAGTCCCATGACACGCATCTCACCGCGCTCCGCCATCCTGTGTGCCTGCCTGCTCGCGCTCGGAACGAGCACCGCCGGCGCCGCAATCATCCGCGCCCCTTCGCCTCACGGTGGCGGATGCCGTCTCGCGTGGATTCGAGGCGAGCCACCGGCTCGCGGAGATCAAGGCGCGCGAGCGCGGCGCGCAGGCGGCCGTCAACGGCGCGCGGGCGACGGACAACCCCACGGTCACGACGAGCGCCGGTTACACCCGCACGAACCACGTGCCCGAGTTCGCCATCACGCCGCCGATAGGCCCCCGGCTCGTCGTCTTTCCCGACATCCCGGACAACCTCTTCACCCGCGTCGCCTTCCAGTGGCCCATCTACACGTGGGGCCGCACCGACGCGCTCGAGCGCGCCTCCGAGGCCGAAGCTTTCGCCGTGGCCGCCGATCTCGAGACGGCCCGCGCCGATCTCCGGTTCGAGGTCGTCCGCACCTACTGGGCGGTGGCCACCGCGCGCGAGGCCGTGCGCGTGCTCGAAGAATCCGTCGCACGAGCCGAGGCGCAGGTTCGTGACGCCCGCGAGCGCTTCAACGTTGGCCTGATTCCCCCGAACGATGTCCTCGGCCTCGAGGCCCAGTGGTCACGCGAGCGCGCCCAGCTCATCGAAGCGCGAAACCTCGGCGAGTCGACGCTGGTCGATCTGCGGCGATTGATCGGCGCCGACGCCGGAGGCGGTGATCGAGCTGGCGGATGCTCTCGCCGGCACCGCCAGTGCCGCGGCGGCCCCGGGAACGGACCGATTCGTGGTGGCCGTGAAGGACGCGCTCGGCCAGCGGCCAGAGAGGAAGGCGCTCAACTTCCGGATCGGCGGCGCCGAGGCGCGGGAGCAGGCGGCGCGCGCGGGGGCCAGGCCGCTGCTCGCGGCCGGAGGCAGCGCCGACTGGGCGAACCCGAATTCGCGGATCTTTCCACGACAAAGCGCGTGGCTCAACTCCTGGGACCTCGGCGTCAACGTGAGCTGGGCGGTCTTCGACGGCGGGCGGACCAAGGCCCAGGCCGCGGAGGCGCAGGCGGCGGTCGACGCGGTGCGGGAGCGGCTGAGCGAGTTCGACACGATCGTCTCGGCGGACGTGCGGCAGCGGATGCTCGACCTCGACTCGGCGGCTGCGCGCGTGGAGGCGGCGACCGACGCGGTGCGCAGCGCCACCGAAGCCCGGCGGGTCGTCGGCGACCGCTTCACCGCCGGCGTGGCGACGAGCACCGACGTCCTCGTCGCGCAGGACGCCCTGTTGCAGACCGAGCTCGAGCGCACCCGCGCGCTCGCCGCCGTCAAGCTCGCCGAGGCGCGCCTCCAGCGCGCGACGGGGAAGCCCTGATGCCCGCCATCGACGTGCGCGGCCTCACGCGCCGCTTCGGGTCGTTCGTCGCCGTCAACGACCTGTCCTTCGACGTGCGGCCGGGCGAGATCTTCGGCTTCCTCGGCGCCAACGGCGCGGGCAAGTCCACGACGATCCGCATGCTCTGCGGCCTGCTGCGTCCCACGAGCGGCACGGCCACGGTCGGCGGCGTCGACGTCAGCCAGGACCCCGAAGGCGTGAAGCGACGCATCGGGTACATGTCGCAGAAGTTCTCCCTGTACGAAGCGCTCACCGTCGACCAGAACATCCGATTCTTCGGCGGCATCTACGGGCTGTCCGGCGAGCGCTTCGAGGCGCGCCGCCGCTTCGTCCTGGAGATGGCCGACCTCGCCGACCGGGCCAACACCCTCAGCCGCGACCTTCCGGGCGGCTGGCGTCAGCGTCTCGCGCTCGGCTGCGCGATTCTCCACGAGCCGCGCATCGTGTTCCTCGACGAGCCCACCGGCGGCGTCGATCCCCTGTCGCGTCGTCGCTTCTGGGATCTGATCGGCGATCTCTCGCGCGCCGGCGTCACCGTGCTGGTGACGACCCACTACCTCGATGAGGCGGAGCACTGCCACCGCCTGGCCATCATCCACGCGGGCCGCCTCGCCGCGCTCGGCACGGCCCACGAGCTCAAGCAGGTCTTCGCCACGCGGCCGATCGTCGAGATCAACGCCTCGAAGCCCGTGGACGCGATGCAGATCCTGGACCACCTCCCAAGCGTCGAGAAGACGAGCCTCTTTGGCACGTCGGTGCACGCGGTGCTGCGTGGCGCCGACGTCGAGACGGCCACTCTCACCGGCGCGCTTCGCGCGGCGGGCGTCGACGTCCGCTCGCTCGAGCCGGTCTCGCCGTCGCTCGAGGACGTGTTCCTCGACGTGGTCGAGCGCGTGGGGCAGGCCTCGTGATCCGCACCGCCCTCGCCGTCGGCGTCAAGGAACTGCGGCAGATCATGCGCGACCGGCGCACGCTCCTCATCCTCCTCTTCGTGCCGGCCTTCTTCCTCCTGCTCTACGGCTACGCGCTCAACTTCGACATTCGCGACATCCGCCTCGCCGTGCAGGACCGCGATCGCAGCACCGAGAGCCGGGACCTCGTCTCGGCATTCGTGAACTCCGGGTACTTCCAGCTCGTGGGCTACGTCGACGCCGACGAGGAGCTCACGAATCTCGTCGATCGCAACCGGGTCCGCGCCATTCTCTCGGTGCCGGCCGGGTTCGGGCGGGACCTCTCGCTCTTCAGGCCCGTCACGGTGCAGGTCGTCATCGACGGCGACAACGCCAACACGGCCGCCACGGTGATGAACTACACGCGGCTGCTGATCGGCGAGTTCGGCGCGTCCCGACTCCCGACTCCCGACTCCCGACTCCCGGTCCCAGTGATTACCGTCGAGCCCCGCATCTGGTACAACCCGCAGCTGCGCAGCACGCTCTTCCTGGTGCCCGGCCTCATCGCGTACATCTCGATGATCACCGCCGTCGTCTCCACCGCGCTCTCCGTCGTCCGCGAGAAGGAACGGGGGACGATGGAGCAGGTGAGGATGGCGCCGGTGAACCCGGTGTCGTACATCGTCGGCAAGACGCTGCCCTACTTCGCCATCTCCTTCATCTCGGGCCTGTTGATTATCTTCACGTCGATGGCGCTCTTCGACCTGCCGATGCGCGGGTCGTGGGCGCTCCTGTGCTTCGCGATCGGGTTGTTCCTCGTCGGCGCGATGGCGCAGGGCCTCTTCATCTCGACGATCGCGCAGACGCAGCAGGTGGCGTTCCAGGTCGCGTTGCTGTCGTCCTTCCTCCCGACGTTCATCCTCTCCGGGTTCATCTTCCCGATTACCAGCATGCCGCCCGTCGTGCAGGCGATCACGCACATCGTCCCGGCGCGCTACTTCATCGTGGCGCTGAGGGCGATCGTCCTCAAGGGCGCGGGCATCGGGGCATTCTGGGAGGAGCTGGTCGCGCTGGGCGTGTTTGCCGCGGTCGCGCTCGCCCTGGCGTCGCTGCGCCTGAAGGCGGAGTGGTCCTGACATGTGGCGCGTCCTGCACCTGATGAAGAAGGAGCTGCTCGAGCTGCGGCAGGACCCGCGGCTGTTCGGCGTGGTGATCCTCGCGCCCATCCTCCAGTTGACCGTGCTCGGCTACGCCGCGACGACGGACGTGAAGGACGTGCCGATGGTCATCGTCGACGCGGACCGATCCACCGCGAGCCGCGAGCTGGTGCACCGCTTCGAGGCGTCGGCCAATTTCAAGATCGTCGGGATGCTCGGGTCCACCAGCGACATCGATCGGTGGCTCGATCGCGGCGAAGCGTGGATGGCGCTGAGCATCCCGCCCGACTACGGCCGGCGCGTGGCGTCGGGCCGGCCCACCGCCGCTGCAGGTCGTGGCGGACGGCACCGATTCGAACTCCACGACCGTGGCCCTCGGCTACGCGACGACGCTCATCAGCGGGTACACGCAGGACCTGGTGCGGGCGGCCGCGCCGACGGCGCCGGTGGCGGGACTCGTGCGGCCGGAGATCCGCATCTGGTTCAACTCGCGGCTCGAGAGCCGCGACTTCATGATTCCCGGCATCGTGGCCCTGCTGCTGCTGGTGGTGACGACCAACCTGTCGGCGATGGCGATCGTGCGCGAGAAGGAGGTGGGCACGCTCGAGCAGTTGAACGTGACGCCGCTCGCGCGGTGGGAGCTGATCGCGGGCAAGCTGCTGCCATACGCGATCATCGGGATGATCGACGTCGTGCTCGTGATGGTCGTGGCGATTGGCTGGTTCGAGGTGCCCATGCGCGGGAGCATCGTGCTCCTCTTCGCCATGAGCGGCGTCTACCTGCTGAGCACGCTCGGGCTGGGACTCTTCATCTCGACGATCTCCCAGACGCAGCAGCAGGCGATGATGACGGCGACGTTCTTCTTCCTCACGCCGATGATCTACCTCTCGGGCTTCATCTTCCCGATCGAGAACATGCCCGGGTGGATCCAGCCGCTGACCTACCTGATCCCGCTGCGCTACTTCCTCGTGATCGTGCGCGGCATCTTCCTCAAGGGCGTGGGGCTGGAGACGTTCTGGCCGCAGGCGCTGGCCCTGCTCGCGTGGGGCCTGATTGTCCTCGGCCTCGCGACGCTGCGGTCGTCGAAACGGCTGGGCTAGGCCGATGTGCTAGTCTGCAAGATGAACGTCCCCACAGCCGCGGAAAGGAAACCGCCATGGCCCTGCGTTCAGGCGTCTATATCGTTCCCACCAACACCTGGTACATCGAGCGAACCGTGTGGCTCGTAGCCGGCTTCGTCCTGCTGACCGCGACGGCGCTGGCCCTTTTCGTTCATCCCCTCGCTATCCTCCTCGTCACGGCCACCGGGCTGTTCTCGATCGGCGTCTCCCTCACCGGGTTCTGCATCGTGGGGAACGTGCTGGCCATGCTTGGGTTCAAGCCGAAACTGGCGGAGCCGGACTGGGCGCCAGGGGATCTGTATTTCATGCGCACCGACTCGTGGTATCTCGAACGGCGCATCTACATCGTCGTGGGCATCAACATGACGATTGCCTCCATCCTGTCGATCGTCGTCAGCCCGTGGTGGCTGCTGTTCTCGGGCTTTGTCGGCGGCGCGATGTTCTGGTTCGCGGCGACGGGCTTCTGCATCATGGCCAACGGCCTGTACTGGCTCGGCGCGGAGCCGCGGTTGGCGCCGCTGGCCAAGCCGGAGCCCGTGGTGGACGCCTCGGGCCACGGCGTGCCGGCGTAGCGATGCGACCGCCAGGGGCAACGCTCGGTGTTGCCCTGGTGGCCCTGGCGATGGCGTGCGGCGCGTGCTCGCGCGCGCCCACGCTGAACGTCATCATCGCCGGCGGGAACGGCCCGCCCACGCTGGTGCTGCTCCACGGCTACAGCTCTTCCGCCGAACAGTGGGCGCCGTTCACGAAGACCATCCAGTGGCCGGCGCACGGGCGCTTCGTGTTTCCGCAAGGCCCGGAGATCACCGTGCCGCCCGATGGTCCGGCAGGCGGCCGCGCGTGGTGGCCCCTCGAACTCGGGTCGCACGTCCCGCCCGGTCCGTCCATTTCCGACCTGTCGCACACGCGGCCGCTGGGCCTGCGGACGGCCGCGGATCTCGTCGTGGATCTGCTGACGCAGATCGACCGATCGCCCGGCGGGCCCGTCGTGCTGGGCGGCTTCTCCCAAGGCGCGATGGTCGCGAGCGAGGTGGCGTTCCAGCGAGACACGCCGCTTACGGCCCTCATCATCCTGTCGGGCACCGTGGTGGACGAGGAATCGTGGCGTGCGCACTACGCGAGCCGCAAGGGGCTGCCGGTCTTCATGTCGCACGGCCGCAGCGACGGAGTGCTGCCATTCGCGGTGGCGGATCGGATGCGCGAGGATCTCGAGGCCGCCGGGATGGCTGTAACATGGCATCCCTTCGACGGCGGCCACGAAATCCCCGGTGAAGTGGTGGAGGCCTTGAACGCGTTCCTCGCGCGCGTGGTGACGCCATGACCGTGGCAGGAATCTCTTAAAGGAGCGAGTCAATGATCATCCGGCACGTCGGTCCCCTCTCGTGCGCGAAAATCGCCGGCCTGCTCTACGCCACCATGGGCCTGGTCTTCGGCTGCATCCTGTCGCTGGTCGCCATGGCCGGCGGGTTTGCCGGCAACACGGCCGCGGCGGCCGGCCTGGGCGCCACGATCGGTGTCGGCGCCGTCATCGCCCTCCCGATTGTCTACGGAGGCGTCGGGTTCCTGATGACCCTGTTCATGGTCTGGCTGTATAACGTCGCGGCCGCCGCGGTGGGCGGGATCGAAGTGGACGTCGAGTAGCTAACCCTCGCGCGCCGCGCGCACGCCCGCCTCTTCGTCCACCAGGGTGAGCAGCCATGCGCCCGCGACGAAGAAGACGAGAATCACGAGCACGCCGCTCCGGCTCGACCCGGTCAGCGCGACGCTCACCGTGAAGACGAGCGGGCCGAGCACCGTGGCAAACCGCTCCGCCACCGCGAAGAACCCGAAGAACTCCGACGTGCGATCGGCGGGCACCAGGCGCGAGAAGAGCGCGCGGCTGAGCGCCTGCGCGCCGCCCTGCACCGTGGCGATGAGCGCGGCGAGGATGAAGAAGTGCGTCACGGTCGTCATGAAGTAGCCCATGACCGTGGCCATCGCGTACACGGCGATCGCGATGAAGATGGCGCGCTTGGTGCCGATGCGCGCGCCGATCGCTCCGAACAGGAACGAGAACGGGATGCCGATGAACTGCACCATCACGAACGCCGCAATCTGCGACGTCTGCGCGATGCCGATCTCGGCGCCGAACACCGCCGCCATCCGGATGATCGTCTGGATGCCGTCCTGGTAGAGGAGCATCGCGAGGAACAACAGGAACGCGTGGCGATAGCGGCGGATCTCCCCGAGGGTGTGGCCGAGCCGCGTGAACGCCGCGACGATCGCGGAGGCGCTTTCGCCGACGTGGCTCGCGGGCCGCGGCGGCTCCGGCACGTGACGGAACAGCGGAATGGAGAAGAGCGCCCACCAGACCGCCACCGAGAGGAACGAGGCCTTCACGGCGGACGTCGCCGAGGCGAACCCGAAGAACGCCGGCTGCAGCACCCAGGCGAGGTTGATGAGCAGCAGCGTGCCGCCGCCGAGATAACCCAGCGCGTAGCCCGCCGCCGACACGCGGTCGGTCTCCTCCGCCTTCGCCACCGTGGGCAGCAGCGAGTCGTAGAACACGAGCGAGCCCGACACGCCGATGTTGCCGACGAAGAACAACGCCGAGGCCAGCCAGATGTCGCCCTGGCCGATGAAGACCATCGCCGAGCACGCCACGACGCCGATGCCGAGGAATATGCCGAGGAGGCGCTTCTTGATGCCGCTGTGGTCCGCGAGGGCGCCGAGGATCGGCGCAGCAGACGGCCACCGCGGCCACCGAGAGGGTGGTGATGGCGCCAAACCGGGCCGTGGCCTGCGCCGGCTCGTAGCCCGCGGCCGCGTAGCCGGCGTAGAACGTCGGGAACACCGCGGTGATCACCGTGGTGAAGTAGGCCGAATTGGCCCAGTCGTACCACGCCCAGGCGCGTTGTTCGGGCGTGACCAGGCCCACGCGGGCCAGAAGCCGGGCAATCATGTGCCCGGACAGCATACAAGGTGGAAAGTGGAAAGTGGAAAGTGGAAAGTGGACAGCGCTCCCCCTTTCTACTTTCCACTTTTCACTTTCTACTTTTCACTTCCGAATGGCCACGCTCCCGCTGAACGTCTTCAACGTGAGGTCGGCGCCGCCGCCGCCGTTGAGCGCGCCGTGGAAGTTGTGGCGGCTGCTCGAGCTGAGCGTGACGGGCAGGTCGCTCTGGAACTCCCCGCTGAAGCTGTTGAACTCGACGTCGCCCCGCGCGGCGTCCGGGAGGCGCAGCGTGACGTCGCCACTGAAGGTGTGGATATCGAGGTCGTCACCATCGGCCCACTCCCGCGTCTCCACGGTGATGCCGGAGCTGAAGCCGTCGATGGCCTTGCGGCCGCTCACGCCGACGATCGTCACCGGCGCGCTGAACGTCTTGATGTCGAGCCGTGTCTTCGCGGGCACCTGGATGTCGAAGTCGGTCTCGACCACGTTGTCGCGCTCGCGATCGACGGCGCGGTGGTTGGCCTCGATCTCGATGGTGTTGCCGCTCTGCGTGATCTCGAGCGTGATGTCGTGGAGCCGATCGCGGCGTGGCGCGGCGCACCGCCTTGATCACCACCTGGTCACCGCCGCCGCCGGTGATGCGCACGCGGCCGGAGAACGTCTTGAGCTTCAACGTCCCGCCGGGTGCGAGCGTCAGCGTGCGGTCCACGGTCTCCGTGTCCCGCCGGGAGTCCCCCTGCGCGGCGACGGGGGCCGCGAGCACGAGGGCGAACAGGAGGGCGAACGCCCCCGAAACATAGCGCGTCATGGTCACCTCATTGAGCGGCGGAACGTGGAATCCGCGCTACCGTGAGGGAATAGACGGTAACTGCGGGGAAAGGGTTGACGGGCCCGGGACGCGAAGGAGACGCCGACCCCAACCGGGTGCCCGATGGAGCGGCGACGCGTCGCTGAATTACCATATGACGCACTACGGACCGATCGCGGCGCTCAACCTGCGCTGGGGCGGCAAGCAACCGGTCGGATCCGGGCGGAGACTGTGATGACGAGACACGCGAACATGGATTGGCGGAGTGGTGCTGGGGTTGTGCCTCGCCGGCTGCAATCGTCCGGAGACCCGCCGCCCCGGCTCCCGCGCCGTCCCGCCGGCGCGCCCGACCGCGCCGTCCTGCCGATGGCGTATCCGTCCTATCCGGCCTCGACGGAGATCGACGCCCGCAAGGCGACGCCGCCGCCGCGCTACGAGGTCAAGCCGCCGGCCGGCGCACCGAACGTCGTCCTGATCCTGCTGGATGATTTCGGCTTCGGCCAGGCGAGCGCGTTCGGCGGCGGCGTCGAGATGCCCAACCTGGACCGCCTCGCCGCCAACGGGCTGCGCTACAACAACTTCCACGTCGCGGCGCTCTGCTCGCCGACGCGCGTGGCCCTGCTGACCGGGCGCAATCATCATTCCGCGAACGCCGGCGCCGTGATGGACATCGCCACCGCGTATCCCGGGCAACAACGGCGTGCGGCCCAACAGCATCACGCCGCTCGCGGAGATCCTCCGGCTGAACGGCTACAGCACGGCGGCCTTCGGCAAGTCGCACGAGACGGCGCCGTGGGAGGTGAGCGTCTCGGGTCCCACCGATCGCTGGCCGACGCGCTCGGGCTTCGACAAGTTCTACGGGTTCATCGGCGGCGAGACGAACCAGTGGGCGCCGACGATCTACGACGGCATGACGCACGTCGAGCAGCCCCCGGGCGCGAACTACCACTTCATGACGGACATGACCAACCAGGCCGTCGCGTGGGTCCGCCAGCAGCAGGGCCTCACGCCCGACCGTCCCTTCTTCATGTACTTCGCGCCCGGCGCCACGCACGCGCCGCACCAGGTGCCCGCGCTCGTACATCAAGAAGTACGCAGGGCCGCTTCGACGAGGGCTGGGACAAGTACCGCGAGGACACGCTCGCGCGCCAGAAGAAGCTCGGCGTGGTGCCGCCGGACACGAAGCTGTCGCCCAAGGCGGCGGCGATCAAGGACTGGAGCGCGCTGACGCCGGACGAGCGCAAGATCTTCGCCCGCCAGATGGAGGTCTACGCGGCCTTCGGCGAGCAGGCCGACGCCGAGATCGGCCGCCTGCTCGGCGCCATCGAGGAACTCGGCAAGATGGACAACACGCTCATCATCTACATCGTCGGCGACAACGGCGCGAGCCCCGAGGGCGGCATGATGGGCGTCGTGAACGAGGCGGCGTTCTTCAACGGCGTGCCCGAGCCGCTGTCCGAGCAGGTGAAGTACCGCGAGCAGCTCGGGGGCCCGGCCACCTACGCGCACTACGCCGCGGGCTGGGCCGTCGCCGGCAACACGCCGTTCCAGTACGGCAAGCAGGTCGCGTCGGCCGCGGGCGGCAACCAGAACCCGATGGTCATCCAGTGGCCGAAGCGCATCAAGGACAAGGGCGGCCTGCGGTCGCAGTTCCAGTACGTGACCGACATCGCGCCGACGATCCTCGAAGCCGCCGGCCTGCCGCAGCCCACGACCGTCAACGGGATCAAGCAGCGCCCGATGGAAGGCGCGAGCCTCCTCGCCACAATCGACGATGCGAAGGCCGCGACGAAACATGACACGCAGTATTTCGAGATCGGCGGCAACCGCGGCGTGTACCACGACGGGTGGTTCGCCGGCACGGTCCACCGGGCGCCGTGGGAGCAGAAGCCGCGGACCGATCTCGCCAACGACGTGTGGGAGCTCTATCACGTCACCGAGGACTTCAGCCAGTCGACCAACCTGGCCGCGAGCAACCCGGCGAAGCTGAAGGAACTGCAGGCGCTCTTCCTCGCCGAGGCCGCGAAGTACCAGGTGCTGCCGATCGACGATTGCAGCATCGAGCGCATGGACCCGGCCGTGGCCGGCCGCCCCGACCTGATGGGCGGCCGCACGTCGCTCACGCTGTATCCCGGCGCGGTGGCGATGGCGGAGAACACGTTCATCAACGTGAAGAACCGGTCGCACTCGATCACCGCCACCGCCGACATCCCCAAGGGCGGCGCGGAAGGCGTGATCATCGCGCAGGCGGGCCGCTTCAGCGGCTGGAGCCTCTACGTGAAGGACGGCCGGCCGGCGTACGCCTACAACTGGCTGGGCCGCGAGACCTACAAGGTCGCGGGGCCCGACAAGCTGCCCGAGGGCCCGGTGACGATCGCGGCTGGACTTCGCCTACGACGGCGGCGGGCGCGGGAAAGGCGGCACGGCAACGCTCTCGGTCAACGGCAGGAAAGTTGCGCGAGGGACGCATCGCCAACACGATCCCCAACTCGTTCTCTGCCGACGAAGGCGTCACCGTCGGCGTGGACGATGAGACGGCGGTGACCACCGACTACAGGGAACGCAACAACCAGTTCACCGGTCAGCTCGGCAAGATCGTCATCGAGGTGAAGTAGTCGTAGGATCCGCGGGTCGCTATCGGACGGTTCGTCGGGCGATGGCCAATTCGGGAAGGTCGGGGTCGGCGTGCGTCCAGCCCTTCAGCGCGAGGACGAATTCGCTGCGGGCCAGGGCGGCGTCGCCGTCGTGGTCGGCCACGAGCGCCATCGCGTAATGGGAGCCGGCATACGAGGGGTCGTGCTCCAGCATCTGCCTGGCCAGCAGGCCCGCCAGTTCCCAGTCGCCCACGGCGCGAGCGGCACGGGCCATGGCCTCGATTCGGAACAACGCCTGCGCCCAGTTGTCGGGACCCGGCGCAGCCCTCCACGTCGCCGCGGCCTGCAGCAGGGTCCGCCGCCCCTTTTCCCGCTCCGCCGTCCGCAGGAAGAACTCACCCTGCAGCCCCTGCATCGACCCGGCCGCCAGGCTCGCGCCCTCGGCGCCGCCACGGAGCAGGCGAAGGGCCGCGTTCGACTCGGCGGCCGCCGCTGCGTACTGGTTGGTGGCCAGGAGCGCGTATCCCGCTTCGATGTGTCCCGTGGCTTGCACGACGGGATGGGGATGCGCGATGAGGGTCCGCGCCGCCGCCAGCGATTCCTCCACGCGGCCGCGCGCGAGAAGGAACACCGGCCACTCGCGCTTGTTCACGGCCTGGCCGACGAGGCTGGTCTCCAGGTCGAAAGACCGCTTCAACACCTGGCCGGCCTTCTTGATCTCGCCGCGATACTGGTACGACGTGCCGAGCAGATCCAGGTTGTGGTGATAGTGCCAGTCGAAGGCGGCCGGGACCTTCTCGCGATCGAAGTATTCGCGCGAGAGGCGATCGGCGGCCTCGAATTCGACGATGGCCTCGTCGATCCGGCCCGCGCGCCGGAGATCGTGGCCGTACATGTGGCGCGCGTGGGGAATCGCGGGCGCGAGCCTCGCGTATTCCTTCCCGTGCGCGAGCGCCTCGTCCAGGCGGCCGGCATTCTCGAGCGCGTGCGTCAGGTAGTGATGCGCGCCGAAGTGTGACGGCACGAGAGCCAGGGCTCTCTCGAAGTACCGCACGGACGCAGCGCCGGTGCCCTGCCCGCGGTCGGCGGGGTCCGGCGACTCGGCCAGCCCGCGCTGCAACCAGAACTCGGCGTCCGCCGGGAACGCCTCGAGGGCCGCGTCAACGGACTTGCGATACGCGGCCAGCCTGGTCGCATCACGCGGGTTCGCCTCGGCGTCGGCTTGCGCCACGCGCACGGCGATATGACTCCGCTCGTGCTCGCTTACCTTCGGGGCGAGGGCGCGAGCTTGCTCGAGCGCGCGCGCCGCCTCCGCCGGCTTCACGAGCTCGACGTAGGCGACGCTCAAGCCGACGTGCGCCATCGCGAGGCCCGGGTCGAGCCGCAGCGCCTGGTGAAACGCGCGCGCGGCCTCGATCCAGACATACGAATGCAGGTATGCGAGGCCTTGATCGTAGAAAGCTTTCGCCTCGGCGGAGGCCGACGTCACCCCATCGTGCGCGAGGCCGATGCCTTTCTGAAGAACGACGGGCCGTTCGAGCAGTTCCTGCGGTACGGCGGGGATGTCATGCGACGCGTGTTGCGCGAAGGCCGAAAAAGTGAAAAGTGAAAAGTGAAAGCGAAAAGCAGAAAGTGAAAAGTAGAAAGTCGAAGGCTCCAACCGCCTATTTCTCCTTTCACTTTCCACCTTTCTCACCTTTCACTTATGGGTATCTAGAAACTGAACTGCGCGCCGAACTTGAAGAACCGGCTTTGCAGCACGTTGGTCGGGCGCAGCCACTGTCCGGTGGCCGCCGTCGAGTAGGTCGAGTTCACAGTGTAAGGCCAGCTGCTGTTGAACACGTTGTAGAGGTCGAAGTCGAGCCGCAGGCTGTTGCGGCCCATGCGGATGCGCTTGCCGAGCCGCAGATCGAGCTGGCTCAGGTTGTTGTCGCCGTATTCCTGGCCTTCGCGCATCAGCTGGATCGTTCTGCGACGCGACGCCGGTCCACGCGCGGCCGATGTACGGCGCGGCGACCGCGCTCGTGACCGCCCAATTGGCCTGGATGCTCGGGCCCGCGCCGCCGGTCTGCACGCCGCGGCTGTACTGGTAGGTGCCGGCCAGCTGGATGTCCCAGGGCAGCGTGTAGGAGCCGGAGATCTTCGCGTCCGGACGATACGGGTACTCGCGGTGGCAGCCCGTCGTGCCGTCGGCGTAGATCTCGGTGCCCTGCGCCGTGGTGCTCACCACCGCGTCGAGGCCGGCCTTCAACAGGTTGCAGTTGTCGAAGGTGCGCGCACGTGGCGCTGAGGCCGCCCTTCAGGAACGCGCCGCGCGCGAACCGCGCTTCGAGGTTGACGTCGAATCCCTGGTAGAGATTCGTCTCGCCACCGAAGTCGTTCGAGAAGCGAATCAGGTTGTTCGCCGGCAGGTTCTGCGCGAACACGGCCGGCTTCAGGTCCTTCACGCCGCAGACCTGGTAGTTGCCGCCGCCCGGGAGGTTCGGGATCCGACGGCGCCGTGATGCAGAACGTGTCGTAGCTGTTCTCGTCGTACCGCAGGTCGTCCGTGAACGTCTGGTTGCCGAACGTGCGCCGGTAGTAGCCGCCGTTGACCGAGATGCGGTCGGCCAGCTGGTGCTGCATCGCGAACGTGCATCTCGTTGTTGTAGCCGCGCTTGCCCCAGCCGTTCAGCACCTCCGGGTCGTAGCTCGTCGTCGAGACGTTCTTGCCGAAGGTGGGCGTGGACGCCGACGCGGTGAGCTCGTTGAACTGAATCTGTCCGTTGGCGTCGAGCGGCAGGCCGTTGCCGTCGAGGTCCGTCCACGCCCGCGTGTCGGTGAGGCCGAGCACGGTCACGGGGTTGCCGGCGTTGGCGACCGCGATTTGCTGGCCCGCCACGTAGCGCGCCCAGCTCGCCTTGATCGCCGTCCGGCCGTTGCCGAAGACGTCCATCGCGAAGCCCACGCGCGGCGAGATGTCCTTCCAGTTCTGCACCGTGCCGGCGCAGCCGGCCTTCGGGTTGTTGTTGCCGTCCGAGCACTCGGGGAACTTGAAGCCGCCGTTGATGCGGCTCGGCAGCACTTCGCTCTCGCGCGTGCTCGCCGATGAACCCGTCGTACCGGATGCCGAGGTTCCAGCGTGACGCGCTTCATGCGACCATCGGTCCTGCAGGTAGATGCCGGTGTCGGCCTTGATGCCGTTCCGGCGATCGGTCGGCAGCCGCAGCGTCGCCGAGACCGGACGGCCCGCGTTGTAGGTGATCGTCGAGCATGTCACCCGTGAAGGCCTCGAGCAGTCGCCAGTCGCCGTTGGTGAACGTCGCGCCGAACCGGAACGCGTGGGCGCCGGTGACGTACGACGCGGCTCCCATGAAGGTCCGCAACGTCGAGAAGTGATCGGCGGGGGCCGGCCACGCGTTGGCGAACTTGCCGGTGGCCTGGTCCAGCACGGTGTAGACCTCGAGCGCCGTTGATGGCGCCCAGGTCGAAGACCGGGTCTGTCGAGGCCCGTCACCGACGGCTGGTAGAGCTCGGTGTACTCCTGGTTGTAGATGCCGACGCCGCCCTCGAGCAGCAGCCGGTTGGTCTGCGTGCGCGTCCACTTGGTGACGTTGACGTAGCTGGACGGGGTGACCTGCACGCCCGCGGCCTCCGGCGGAATCGTCGCCGTGATGCCCCAGTGGTTGCGGTACTTGCGCTGGTTGTCCATGTAGAACGACACCTTGTCCTTGCTCGTCGCCGCCCACGACAGCCGCCCCGCGTTGCTCACGATGTGCCCGTCGTCGATGCCGACACGGTTCGTGTCGGCCTCATAGGCGAAGGGTGACGGGTTCTTGTCGTAGTAGCTGTCGGCCACCGTCTTGTTGACGCCCTGGTGGCGGAACGTGTAGTGGAACCACAACTTGTTCTTCACGATCGGGCCGCCGATCGAGGGGTTGAAGTCCCAGATCTTCTTCACCACCGCCACGTTGGTCAGCGTGTTGTTGGGATTGAAGGTCGTGCTGCCCGTGAGGTTGGACCGCGTGCAGGGCTTCCCGATGCCGGCCGAGCCGCAGTTGTCGGAGACGAAGCCCTCGCCGGCGTAGTTGCCGAAGAGCTGTCCGCGGAAGGTGTTGCCGCCGTCGCGCGGCACCATGTTCACGCGCATGCCGCCCTGGCCCATCTCGGCCGAGTCGGCGCCCGTGACGTAGCTAAGCTCCTCGAAGCTCGCGTCGTTCCAGTAGACGCCGCTGTAGGCGCCCTGCGCGCAGAGGTTGTTGAGGCGCAGGCCCTCGATGGTCTGCACCGTGTCGCCGGAACCGCGGATACTGCAGGGGCGACTGCTGCAGCGAGCCCGAGCCGCCGACGTCGCGGGAGAGCGCGCCGCCGCCGCCGACCGCGAGGCTCGTGCCCGGGATCATGATGCCCACCGCCTGGATGTTGCGGCCGGTCGGCAGCACGTCGAGCACGTCGCGTGTCATGACGGTGCGCTGCGTGATGCTCTGGGTATCGACGATTGGGGATTCACCGGTGACGGTGAGGGTCTCTTCGAGGGTGCCGACCTTCATGTCGGCGTTGATGCTGGCCGTGAAGTCCGAGGTGAGTTCGATGCCGTCGCGCACCACGGTGCCGAAGCCCGCGAGCGAGAAGGTCACCTTGTAGGTGCCCGGCCGGAGCGAGACGATCCGGTACTGACCCGACCCGTCGGTGACGGCCGAGCGGCTCTTCTCGATGAGCACCGGGCTCGACGCCTCCACGGTGACGCCGGGAAGCACGCCACCCGAGGCGTCCTTCACCATGCCCGCGATGCTGCTGGTTTGGGCCGACGCCTTGACCGGCCCGAGGACAACCCCTGCGACGACGATGACGACGACGAAGATCCGAACCGTGAGCGCTCGCATCACCAGCTCCTCCTTCAACGACATGACGTCCAATAACGACAGAGTGAGTGCTTGCCCGACCTTCCCGCAGACGACGGCGCGCCCGCCTGTTCCGACCTTTGCCTTCTCCGACCCGATTGTCCCGGCTACTTCTTGGTGCCCGTGAACGTCCCGGTGACCATGCCGGCGATGTCCATCTTGCCCTGCATGGTGTTCTTGTCGACGGTGCCGTCATAGGTGACCGGCGCCTGCTGGCCCTGGACGTCCAGCGTGAACGTGAAGTGGATCGCGTTCCCCTTCACCGTGCCGGTCAGATCGGCGGCGCCGAGCTGCCCGTTGTACTTGCCCGTCAGCGTCTCGCCTTCCTGCTTGAAGGTGAGCGTGGGCGTGCCGGCGCCCTGATCGGTCTGGACGCTGAACGCCCAGTCGCCCGTGACGTTGGTCGCCTGGGCCGCCAGGGGAACTGGTGCCAGCATGGCGGACACGAACACAGCGACAGCCAACAGACGAACGATCGACCGCATGGGGACCTCCTTTTGAATGGAACGGCGAATCGTATAACGTATCCACCTCGACGACGTCAACCTTTTGCGTTGGACCCCCTTGGGTCCAGACCGATCGTTCAACAGAGGTGCCGATGACCGCTCCCTTCTCGCGCGGCGTGCTCGCAGCGATCGCGCTCGCCCTGTTCATTCCTGCGGTGGCGCTGGGCCAGGCGCTGCCGAACGTGTCGTCGCTGCGCGTGCTCTACAGCTCGCGCAAGAACACGGTGAACCCGCAGGGCGAACTCAAGGCCCAGATCGATGCGGTGGACAAGGAGATCGCGGAGGCCAGCCGGTTGGGGCGCATGGGCGACGTGCGGCGCCAGCTCGCAAAAGGGATGGCGCTCCTGGCCGGCACGGCATGGACGCCGGCCCTCGACTACCAGAACTCCCTGGCGATCCGGAGCGAGCGCGTGGTCATCGACTCGTCGGTCCCTTACACTGCGCGGCTCGAGCAGATCTACGCGCCGACCATCGAGCTCACGACGAACCTGACCGCGCGCGTGCGCCTGCGCACGCGTCCCGCCGCGGCGCGCCCGGGCTCGGCGCCGGCCCCCATGGAGCGGCCGCCGATCGAGATCGGCACGTTCGACAGCGTCAGCCGCGACCTGCGCGAGTCGCCGTTGTCGATGGAACTGGCGATGACGGGCGCGCCCGACGGCGCCTACCTCCTCGAGGCGGAAGTCCTCGACGGCACGACGTCCATCGGATCGACGACGATCGGCGTGGTGCTGCAGAAGGGACTCGACGCGCGGCTGCGGGCGCTCGACGCCGCGGCGCCGGCGCTCCCCGAGGCCGTCCGCGCCGACGTGACCTACCCGGCGGACTACATCCGCAACGTGAACCGCGGCCGGTCGGCATCGGCACGTTCAACGTCGCCGCGGAGGTCACGGCGGCGGAAGCCGTGCTGGCCATGGCGAAGGGCGGCAAGGATCCGTTCAAGGGCCGCACCGGCGACATGGAGCGCCACTACCTGCTGCAGGGGGCCAACGAGGTGATGCCGTATCGCGTGTACGTGCCGAAGGCCTACACCGGCGCCGCGCCCGCGCCGCTCGTGATTGCGCTGCACGGTCTCGGCGGCAACGAGGACTCGATGTTCGACCAGTATGCGAAGCTGCCGCCGCAGCTGGCCGAGCAGCACGGGTTCCTGATGGCCGCGCCGAATGGATACCGCGTGGACGGCTTCTACGGATCCGGGCTGATGGGCGGCGGCGACGCCGCGTCGAAGCGGCGGACCGAGTACAGCGAGAAGGACGTCCTCGAAGTGCTGCGCCTGATGAAAGCGCAATACAAGGTCGACGAGAGCCGCATCTACATCATGGGGCACTCCATGGGCGCGATCGGCGCATGGTACCTCGGGGCGAAGCACGCGGACGTCTGGGCGGCGCTCGTGTCGTTCTCGGGCCTCGGCGCGCCGGCCACCGTGGAGCGGATGAAGAGCATCCCGCAGTTCGTCGTCCATGGCGATGCGGACCCCACCGTGAACGTGTCGGGATCGCGGAACATGGTGGCCGCGATGAAGAAACTCGACATGGAAGTGGTCTACACCGAGGTCCCCGGCGGCAACCACACGGATGTCGTCGTCCCGAACCTGCCGCGGGCCTTCGACTTTCTCGCGGCACACCGGAAGCCTGCGGTGGCCACGCAGCATTAAGTGACGGTTCACGACATTGCCACGCGATTGAAGGCGGCGTCGCGCGTGAGCGTGCTCACCGGCGCGGGCGTGTCGGCGGCGAGCGGCGTGCCGACGTTTCGCGGCGCCGACGGGTTGTGGAAGGAGCGCCGCGCGCTGGACCTGGCCACGCCCGAGGCCTTCGCGCGCGAACCGCGGGTCGTGTGGGAATGGTACGACTGGCGGCGGCAGGCGATCGCCGCGTGCGCGCCCAATGCGGCGCACCGTGTCCTGGCGGCGTGGAGCCGGAGGCTGCCGGGATTCACGCTCATCACGCAGAACGTTGACGGCCTCCACGAACGCGCGGGCACCGCGGATACGCTGCGCCTCCACGGATCGATCTGGGAGGTCTCGTGCTGGCGGCGCTGCGCCGCCAGCCCGCCGCGGTGGCGGGATGACACGGTGCCGTTTCCCGACTTGCCTCCCGCGTGCCCGCACTGCGGCGGACCGGTCCGGCCCGGCGTGGTCTGGTTCGGCGAGCCCCTGGACCCCGACGTGCTCGATCTGGCCGACGCGGCGGCGCGGTGTGATGTCTTCCTCACGGTGGGGACCTCCGCGGTGGTCTACCCGGCGGCCGGGTTCGTCGAGCTGGCGCGCGATCGCGGGGCGCTGACGGTTGAGATCAATCCCGAGGCCACACCCGCGTCCGGCGCCGTGGACGTGGTGTTGCGAGGGCCCGCCGAACAGGTGCTGGTGGAGCTCGAAGCGCAAGTGGTAGCCTTATAGCGAAATGCGACGAGTGACCCCGTTCGCGCGTGGCTTGGCCGGCGGTGTGGTGGCGGCCCTCGGCGTCGCCGGAGTGCTGGTGCTCGAGCCGGTGCCGGTCTCCTCGCACACGCCGATCACGACCAACGTCACGTTCCAGAAGGAAATCTCGCGCATCTTCCAGCGGCGGTGCATGCAGTGCCACTCGGATGGCAACATCGCCATGTCGTTTGCCACATACACCGACGCCCGCCCCTGGGCGGTGGCCATCAAGGAAGAGATTCTCGAGCGCCGGATGCCGCCCTGGGCGGCGGTGCCAGGCTACGGCCACTTCGCCAACGACGGCGGTCTCACGTCCCGCGAAGTCGCCGTGATCCTGTCGTGGGCCACGGGCGGCGCGCCGAGCGGCGTCTTGCGCGCGGAGGAATCCACGCCCCCCGTCATCGTGCCCGCGCTCAACGGCTGGATTATCGGCGCCCCTGATGCGGAAATCGAAGTAGGCAAGGCGCACATGGTGGCCGCCGACAGCGGCAACACGACGATGCGCTTCGAGGTCGAGTCCGGACTCGCCTCGCCGGCCTCGCTGCACGCGCTGCAGTTCGACCCGGCCGATCGCCGCGTCGCCCAATGGGCGGCCGTCTACGAGGCCGGAACCGGCCGATGGCTCGGCGGCTGGACCCCCATCTCTCCCGTGACGAGCCTGCCGGACGGCATCGCGACGGTGCTGCCGGCCAGGGCGAAGCTGCTGGTGGAGGTGGGCTACCGCGGCACGACCGAAGCCGTAACGGGCGCGGGCTCGCTTGGGCTGTATTTCTCGAAGGCCAAGCCGACCGCTGTCACGTCGGCGATCAGCGTGGCGTCGAGCGGCATAAGCCTCCCGGCAGGCGCCACCGGCCAGCGGGTGAGGGTGGAGAAGGCCCTCACGCAGGATTCGATGGTAGGGATGCTCTGGCCCGAGCTGGGCGCCGGCGGCCAATCGCTCGAAGTGACGGCCGTGCGTCCCAACGGGATGCTGGAGCCGATGCTGTGGGTGGAGAAGTACCAACCGCAGTGGCGGTCGCCTTACGTGCTCCGGGAGCCGGTAGCGCTGCCAGCGGGCACGCGTGTCATCCTGACCGCCTACTTCGCCAACCCGGGCCAGGCGGCCCGGCCCGCCGACGCGCGCCTCTCGGTTACGGCATGGCCTGCGTCTCGCCCTGCCGGATCACGTTGATCGTATAGGACACCGTCGATAACACCTCGTTGCGCTGGAACTGCAGCCAGATGCGGTAGTGGCCCGGCCTGGGGAAGATCGCGTGGAAGACCACGTCCGGCCCGCCGCCCGTGGTGACCGTCGTCCCCTCGAGCTGTTCTTCCGGATGCGAGTGCACGTAGTCGAGCATGTCCTCGCTCAAGACGAGCACGTGGCCGAACGCTCCCAGATAACGCTGGAGGTCGTCGACCGGCGCGCCCGTCTTCTCGTCCGTGAAATGGAAGGGCAGGTCGATGTCCTCCCCGGCGATGAGGTTCTTGGACTCGGCCGTGAGCTGCGCCCGGACGCCGTTCTGCGCCTTGTTCCACGTCGCCTCGGGCACGAGCTTCGGAATCGTCGAGACGACGTCGGCGTCGTAGCCCGCGGTGGCGATGTGGGTCGAGATCACCTGCGGCCCGCCGCCTTCGGGGAAGAAATCCGACAGCAGCATGTAGCGGCCCGCCTTGGGCAGGGTGACGTCGAGGTGGAACGACCCGTCCTTGTCCTGCGTCGGGTGCAGGTGCTCGAAGAACTCCATGTCGCGGCTGATCAGGAAGAGGTGGTACGGCTTGTCGTGGACGATGGCGTACGACGAGACCTCCTTCCGGTGAGCGGGTGCACGGCGGTGAACCGGAACCGCACGGGCTGTCCCGGCTTGATCACCGTGGGCGTGGCCTCGACGGTGAGCTTGAAGTCGGACGCCATCAGCGGGTCGCCGGCCACCAGCGTCATGCCGCACCGCGGGCACTTGCCGGGCTCGTGCGACATCACGTCCGGGTGCATCGGGCAGACGTAGCCGGTCTGGTCGTCGGTTGAGGGCGCGACCAGGAGCGGGCCGGTCCGGGGAATGAGTTCGGTCTGCGCCGTCGCCGGCAGCGCGACACCGAGGACGGAAATGAGCGCCGCGGCGATCAGGATGCGCATGGGTCCATTCTAGCGAAATCGAGGCGAGGACAAGGCACCACGAATCGATCACGTGGGAACACGAAGTCTTGCATAGCCGCCAAGACCCAACGAATTCTCCGTGTCTTCGTGTCATTCGTGTTGTCCGGTCTCTACCGCGGCCAGAGCCAGCCGAAAGTGCCGGCCGTCAGGGCGCCGTAGATCAGGGCGCCGATCATCGAGCGGATGGTCGTGCCCCAGTTCCGGCCGTACCAGATCGAGGCCTGCGGCAGCGCCATCCCGTAGCTCAGGAACGTCACGCAGCCGGCGACCTGGAAGACCTGAAGGTAGTCGGTGCCGGGGCCGAGGGCGCCGGCCGGTGACGTACGCCGTGAAGACGCTGATGATCACCGAGTAGACGAACCACATCGCGAGGCTCGGCCCCATGTTCATCTCGCCGTTGGGCCGGACCGTCATGAACACCACGGGCCCGGCCTTCATCTTGGCCGCGAATTCCGGAGTCTTCATCGCCGCCATCGAGCCCGGCCATCGGCATCGCGTAGTCGCCGGGCGGCAGGCCCAGCGGGCGCAGGGCGTTCATGGCCTTGTCCTCGTCGGGCACGCCGGCGGACGTCGTTCTTGTGAAACGGCGTGGCCATGTGAATCACGGAGCTGGCGATGAACACGATCACGGCGGAGACGACGATGGGCAGCCAGAGCGACGCGATGGGAACCATGGCGTGACCTCCGAAACAGGGTTCGACGAGGGTTCGACGGGTTGCGGCGGAGTCTAGTCGATCGCGAGCGACCCTGTATAGATCGCCATGCCCACCACGGCATCGATGCCCAGGGCGTCCAGGGCGTCGATCTCTGCGCGCGTGGTGATGCCGCCGGCGGCGGTCAGCTTGCGGCTCGTGGCCTTCGCCACGGCGCGGATCGCGCCCATGTCGGTGCCCTGCATCAGGCCTTCCTTGTCCACGTGCGTGTAGAGGAACTCCGCGCAGTACGGCTCGAGCGCGGCCACCGCCTCCGCCGGCGTGATCGCGAGCGATCGTCTTCCAGCCGTGGATCACCACGCGTCCGGCCTTGGCGTCCACCGCGGCGATGAGGCGATCGACGCCGATGGCGTCGGCCAGCGCGCGCGCGAAGTCGTGGTCGACCAGCGAAGACGGGTGGGGCTGGCGGGGCGAGCTGGCGCTGGGGCCTGGAACAGGCCCGAGCCGGCGATCACGGCCTGCGCGCCGGCGGCGATCAGCTCCTCCGCGCGGCGCACGCTCCGCACGCCGCCGCCCACGCGGCACGGCAGCCTGGCGGCGATCAGGCGCACCAGTGCGTCGTTGTTGCCCTTCGACATCGCGGCATCGAGGTCGATCAGCTGCACCTTGGGGAACTTCGCGAACTTCGCCATCCAGCCGTCAAGATCGTCGGAGGCGATGGCGAGCTTCTCGCCCTGCACGAGCTGGACGACGCGGCCGTTCTGGAGGTCATGAGGAATCAGCATCGACGGGATCGGAGCATGTACGGGCGCTCAGAGTCTGACCGGAATGTTCCTGGCGCTCAGGAACTTCTTCAGTTCCACGACGCTCCGTTCCTGGAAATGGAAGATTGACGCCGCGAGCGCCGCGTCCGCCTTGCCGGCGGTGAACACCTCGGCAAAGTGCTCGAAGGTGCCCGCGCCGCCGGAGGCGATGACGGGGATGTTCACGGCCGACGACACGGCGGCGGTCAGCTCGCAGTCGAAGCCGCTCTTCGTGCCGTCGCGATCGATCGAGGTCAGCAGGATCTCGCCCGCGCCGCGGTCCGTGGCCTCGCGCGCCCACTCCACCGCGTCCCGTGCCGTGGCCGCCTGGCCGCTGCGCACGAAGACGGCGTAGCGCGTGGTGTCCGGCTTCGTCCGGACCTCGGCCGCTTCGGCATCAATGGCAATGACGACCGCCTGGCTGCCGTAGCGCCGGGCGAGCCGCGTGATGAGCTCCGGATTGGTCAGCGCCGCGGTGTTGAGGCTGACCTTGTCGGCGCCCGCGTCGATGGCGGCCGCGGCGTCGTCTTCGCTGCGGATGCCGCCGCCCACGGCAAGCGGCAGGAAGATCTCCCGCGCCACGGCGGAGATCGTGTGCGCCCGCGCCTGCCGCGCCTCCATCGTCGCCGTCACGTCGAGGATGACGATCTCGTCGATGCCCTCGACGTTGTAGCGCCGCGCGAGCGCGGCGGGATCGCCGGCCTGCCGCAAGCCCTCGAAGTTGACGCCCTTCACGACCTTGCCGTCGCGGACGTCGAGGCACGCGATGATGCGCTTGCTAAGCACGCCCCACCCAGTTCTTGAGGATGCGCAGGCCCGCGTCGCCGGACTTCTCCGGGTGGAACTGCACGGCGGCCACGCGGCCGCGCTCGACGGCCGCGCTGAACGGCACGCCGTACTCGCAGACCGCGACGGTGTCGTCCACGATCGGCGCCGCGTAGGAATGCGTGAAGTACACCTGCGTGCCTTCCGCGATGCCCGCCATCAGGCGTCGATGGCCGCGGCATGGAGAGGCTGTTCCAGCCCACGTGCGGCACCTTCAGCGCGGGAAGAGAGATCGGGTCTATTTTTCTCTCGCTCGCGTGAAAAATAGACCCGATCTCTTTTCCGCGAAGTGGAAGCAGGTTCCCTTGAACAGGCCGAGACCGGCCACCCCCGGAGCCTCGGTGCTGCCTTCGAACAGCCACTGCAGGCCCACGCAGATGCCGAGCAGCGGCAGGCCGTGGTCCACCGACGTGCGAATCGCCGTTCGCCACTCCTCGGTCAGGCCGCGCGTCGTGTCGAAGTGACCCACGCCGGGCACGATGATGCGCGCTGGCGCGGGCGAGTTCGCCCGGCACCGACGGCGTCCAGACGTCCGCGCCGATGTGCGCGAGCGCCTTGCGCACCGACGTGAGGTTGCCGGCGCCGTAGTCGACGAGCGCGATCACAGCAGGCCCTTCGTGCTCGGCAGCATCTTCGCCAGGCGCTTGTCCTTGGCGCACGCCACGCGCAGCGCGCGGGCGAACGCCTTGAAGCACGCCTCGATCTTGTGATGGTTCGAGCGGCCGTACAGCACCTTGACGTGCACGTTGGCGCGCGCGGCCATCGCGAAGCCCTCGAAGAAGTCGTGCACGAGCTCCGTCTGCAGGTCGCCCACGAGGCGCACGTTGACCTTCGTGTCGACCACGGGGCTGGGCCGCCCGCTCAGGTCGATCGCGGCCACGGCGAGCGTCTCGTCCATCGGCATCACGAAGTAGCCGGCGCGGTTGATGCCCTTCTTGTTCCCGAGCGCCTTCAGCACCGCCTCGCCCAGGGCGATGCCCACGTCCTCCACCGTGTGGTGCTGATCGACGTCCAGGTCGCCCGTGGCCTTCACCTTCAGGTCGAAGCCGCCGTGCCGGGCCACCAGATCCAGCATGTGATCGAGGAAGCGGATGCCCGTGCTGGTTCTCGTAGCGGCCCTTGCCGTCGAGCGCCAGCGTCACCTTGATCTGCGTCTCGGCGGTCCGCCGGTCGATCACCGCGCGGCGCACAGGGCCTCCAGGGCCTCGACGGCCTTGCGCGTGTGCTCGACGACGCCGGTGGTGAGGCGGAAGCAGTTCGGGCACGACGGGTCCTTCGTGCGATCGCGCACGAACACGCCCCTGGCGATCATGCCGTCCACGAGCGCGCGCGCGCGATCGCCGCCGTCGATCAGGACGAAGTTCGCGGCGCTCTTCCAGTAGCGCAGGCCCGCGCGGTCGAGCGCCGCGTAGACCAGCGCCTTGCTCTCGGTGGCCTGCGCGACGTACCACGCCCGGTAGTCCGTGTCCGTGAGCGCGGCGCGCAGCGCGGCGACGGCGACGACGTTGAGGTTGAAGAGCGGCATGGCACGACGAATCGGCTCAGCACCGCGGGCGACGCAATCATCACGCCCACGCGCATGCCGGCGAGCCCGAACGCCTTGGAGAACGTCCGGCCCACGATGACATTGGGATAGTCCCCGGCCTCCGCGAGGAAGTTCTCGCCGAGGAAGTCGTGATACGCCTCGTCCA
The DNA here is from genome assembly GCA_963839865.1 of uncultured Acidobacteriota bacterium. GTDB lineage: Bacteria > Acidobacteriota > Vicinamibacteria > Vicinamibacterales > UBA2999 > 12-FULL-67-14b. The sequence continues at coordinate 735,299 of CAWIWS010000020.1, read as the reverse complement.
CGAACACGAGGGCGTGGCCGGCCTCGCGCGCCACGCGGCGGATCGCGTCCTTCGGTATCGGCTGACCCGTCGGGTTGTTCGGGTTGTTCACGTAGATGAGGCGCGTGTTTGGCGTGACGGCGCGCAGGACGGCGTCCACCGGATAGGAGTAGTCCTTCGGCGCCGGCACCGAGACGATGCGCGCGCCCATGGCGTGGGCGGTGCTCAGGTACGGCTCGAAGGCCGGCTGCGACACGAGCACCTCGGGCGTGCCCGATGGCACCGTGAGCGGCGCGCCCAGCGCGACGAGCGCGTCTGGCGTCTTGTTGATCAAGTAGCCGATCGACGCGAGCAGGATGCCCTCGTCCAGGCCGTTGGTCAGGACGATGCGGTCGGGATCGACGTGGAGGTACGCCGCGGTCTCGAGGATCGCGTCGCGGAAGTCGGGATAGAGAGCGAGCCGCTGCGCGTCGAACGCGCGGACCGCCTCGACCACCTTCGGCGAGCAGCCGCCGGTGTTCTCGTTGAGGTGCAGCCGGAGGCCGGGGCCCAGGTCGGGGATGCCTTGGATGGTGGTCATTTGGAAGCCTGACGGGAGCCGGGAGCCGGGAGCCGGGAGCCGGGAGTCGGAGTGGACATGCGGACGTCGATCGAACGCGCGTGGCCTTCGAGGCCTTCCGCGCGGGCGAGGGTGGTGATGGTCTTGGCGATGCGCGCCAGGCCGGCCTTCGTCACCCGCTGCACCGAGACGAGCTTCACGAAGTCCGCGGCGTTGAGGCCGCCGCGGAAGCGGGCGGCGCCGGCGGTGGGCAGCACGTGGTTCGAGCCGATGGCGTAGTCGCCGGCCACCTGCGCCGTCCAGCCGCCGACGAAGACCGCGCCGGCGTTCCAGACCTTCCGCGCCAGCGCCTCGGTGCCCACCACGAGGTGTTCCGCCGCGGCCTGGTTGGCGAGCGCGATCGCCTCGTCCATGGTGCGGCAGACGATGATGCCGCCGTGCCTGGCAAGCGACTGCGTCGGCCGGACCCGTCGCGGGCATCTGTCGCTCGACCTCCCGGGCGACCTGCTCCGCGAGCCGGCGGTTCGGGCGTGACGAACACCGCGCGCGCGTCGGGGTCGTGCTCGGCCTGCGCGATGAGGTCGGCGGCGATCCAGCTGGCCGGGCCGGTGGCCGTGACGATCAGGATCTCCGTGGGGCCCGCGTAGAAGTCGATGCCGCAATCCGCGGACACGAGCGACTTGGCCGCCGCGACCCAGCGGTTGCCGGGGCCGACGATCTTGTCCACGCGCGGGACCGACCGCGTGCCGTAGGCGAGCGCCGCGATGGCGTGCGCGCCGCCCACGCGGAAGAACCGATCCACGCCGGCCTCGAGCGCCGCGGCATAGACGGCGGCGTCGGGCCGCGGGCAGGCCACGACGACCTCGGGCACGCCGGCGGCGCGTGCCGGGATGGCCGTCATCAACAGCGAGGAGGGCAGGGGATAGCGTCCCGCGGGCACGTAGCAGCCGACGCGCGCCAATGGAATCACGCGCTGCTCCACCGAGATGCCCGGCGCCACCTTCAGGCGCCAGCCCTTCGGCACCTGCTGCCGCGCCACCTTGCGGATGTGGACTGCCGCGCGCCTGATCGCGGCACGGACCGCGGGCGCCACCGTGCGCGCCTCGGCCTCCCACTCGCGGCGGGGCACCTCGATCGCGCCTTCGAGGCCGTCGAACTCGCGCGCGAAGCGCTTGAGGGCCGCGTCGCCGCCCGTGCGGACGCCCTCGACGATCCGCGAGGCGCCGTCTTCGGTGACGCGGTCGCGGATGCGGGTGGCCGAGAGCAGCTTCTCAACGGCGCGGCGATTGGTGGACGGGACGATCTTGATCATGGAATTCAATTCAGCCACGAAGGTCACGAAGGGCACGAAGTCTTCAGATCTAAATGCTTCGTGACCCTTCGTGCGCTTCGTGGCTGATTCTCCTAGACGACAATCTTGTTCAACGGATACTCCACAATCCCCTGTCCGCCCGCCATCTTGAGCCGGGGGATCAGGTCGCGCGCGGTCTTCTCTTCCAGGATCGTGTTGATGGCCACCCAGTCCGGGTCGCTCAGCGACGACACGGTGGGGCGCTGCAGCGCGGGCAGCAGCGCGAGGAGCCTCTCGAGATCGGTGCGCTTCGCGTTGAGCATCAGCCCCACGCGGCCCTGGGCCTCGATGGCCGCCTTCAGCAGCAGCGCGAGGTTCTCGATCTTGGTGCGCTTCCACGCGTCGGTGATGGCGGCCTGGTTGGCGATGAGCTCAGAGTTGGACTCCATCACCGTGTCGAGGATGCGCAGGCGGTTGGCGCGCAGCGTCGAGCCGGTTTCCGTCGCCTCGACGATGGCGTCGGCGAGCATCGGCGGCTTGACCTCGGTGGCGCCCCACGAGAACTCCACGTCCACCTTCAGCTTCTTCTGCTCGAAGTAGTTCTTCGTCACGCGCACGAGCTCGGTGGCGATGCGCTTGCCGTCGAGGTCCGCCGCGGTCTTGAAGGGCGAATCCTCCGGCGCCGCGAGCACCCACTTCACCTTGCCGAAGCTGACCTTCGAGTAGATGAGATCCGCGACGCGGGCGAGCGGCGGCTGATCGGGGTGGCCGATCTCGTGCTCGGCGATCCAGTCGCTGCCGGTGAGGCCCGCGTCGAGGACGCCGTCGGCCACGTAACGCGCCATCTCCTGCGCGCGGATCAGCATGCACTCGATCTCGGGGTCGTCGATGGTGGGGAAGTAGGAGCGCGAGCTCACGTTCATCTGGTAGCCCGCGCGCTGGAACAGCTGCACGGTCGCGTCCTGCAGCGAGCCCTTCGGAATGCCCAACCTGAGTTTCATGATCGACTCCCGTCTCCCGACTCCCGACTCCCGAGTGGGGAGCTCCGTATAGAAACATGTCCGTTCGCCCGTGTGGCAGACGTTGCCGTCACCCTCGCGCCGCACCTTGATCAGCACGGTGTCCTCGTCGCAGTCGACGAAGATCGCCTTGACGGCGAGCCGGTTGCCCGACGTCTCGCCCTTCATCCACAGCTTGTTGCGCGTGCGGCTGAAGAAGGTGACGTAGCCGGTCTTCTGCGTGAGCGCCCAGGCCTCGTCGTTCATGAAGCCCACCATCAGCACTTCGTTGCTGGCCTCGTCCTGCACGACCGCGGGGATGAGGCCGTCGAGTTTCGTAAAGTCCATACTTCGTGTCCTTCGTGCCTTCGTGGCTGCGTTTCCGTGAAAAACAAAAAGCCCGCCGGTTTCCCAGCGGGCCTCGCGTTGTAACGAATCCTGTGTCGTGGTTCGTCGTGTTGCCTACGCGCGGAATCCTGCCGGGCCGTTCAGGGAACGGTGATGGTGCACCCGATGCGCGTGATGGACGAACGACATGACCCAACAAGCCTAGATCAGGGGACCGGCGGAACGCAACCACGAAGGTCACGAAGAGGTCATCACGAAAGACGCGAACCATTGCTGGAATGGTTCGTGCCCTTCGTGGTTTCGACTTCGCGTCCTTCGTGGTTACTGCGCCGTGTTCGGCCGCTGCGGCATGCCCTTCCGCGGCAGCTTCTCCGGCGTGTTCGCCGCGTACCACGCAAACACGGACGCCACCGCGCCCTGCTGCGTCATGTCGTCCTTCTGCACGCGGTCGAACGTGTCCATGTTCGAGTGGTGCGTGCGCGCCTGGTATTCGAGGCGCTCCTGGATGAACTGGAACCCGGGGAGGCCCGCGTTGTCGAAGGAGCTGTGGTCCGTCGAGCCCACGCTGCGCGGGCTGGCGGCCTTCCAGCCAAGGTCCTTCACCGCCTCGCCCCACTTCTCGAAAATCGGCAGCGCGGCGAGGTTGCCCTGGCCCCAGATGCCGAGGATGCGGCCCGTCCCGTTGTCGAGGTTGAAGTACGCCGCCAGTTTCGCGTGGTCGGGCTTCGCGGTGCCCGTGGCGAAGTCGTAGAAGTGCTGCTGCACGTAGGCGCGCGAGCCGAGCAGGCCCTGCTCCTCGGCCGCCCACAGCGCCACGCGAATCGTGCGCCGCGGCTTGAGGCCGAGCGACTGGATGACGCGCACGGCTTCCATCATCGCCGCCGAACCCGTGCCGTTGTCGGTGGCGCCGCCCGCGTACGGATAGCTGTCCATGTGCGCGCCGAGCATCACCACTTCGTCCGCGAGATCGGTGCCGGGGATCTCGCCGATGGTGTTGATGCCGTTTCCCGCCGGATCGGTCTCAGGATGGAACTTCACCTGGATGTTCACTTCCATCTGCACCGGGATGCCGCGATCGATCAGCCGGACGATGCGGTTGTAGTGCTCGACGGCGAGGGTGGCGGAGGGGACCTGCGCGGGGGCCTTGGGGTCGCGGTTGCCGCCGTTGCCGGGGAAGATCGTGCCGCCATCGACGCGCTGCTGCATCCAGGACAGGTCGCTGCCGCCGGCGATGGAATCCGTGTCGCTGCCGCGTTCGAGCAGCACGGCCGCGCCTTCGGCGACGAGGAAGCGCTGCACCGTGCCGGCGAACGCCTGCGCCGCGCGCTGCGCGTCGCTCGGGCCGCCGCCGGCCGCGGCGCTCTCGAGCGGCGTGGCCATCGCTTCCTTCCACTCTTCGTCGCCCATGCGCAGGATGATGCGACCGTCCAGCATGCGCACGGCGCGCACCGGCTGCATCACGACGATCTTGCCCTTGAGCAGGCCCTTGTATTTCGCGAGGTCCGCCTCGTTCGCCGCCTTGAGGCGGACGACGTCCGAGAGGACCGGGCCGTTGGTCGAAGGCGAGTACCAGCGCGGCGCGCCGACGAAGGTTTGCGTCTGCGGCGCGACGAGGTGCGCGGAGAAGCGCTCGATGGTCCAGCCCTGGCCGAAGGGGAAGCGCTCCTGGTGCACGTTCTTGAGGCCCCATTCGGTGAAGCGCTTCATCACCCACTCGCTGGCGCCCGCGAATCCCGGCGTGCCCGTGGCGCGAGGCCCGTGGACCTCGGAGAGCCACCACACGTGATCGAGCGCCTGCGAGTGCTGGATCGCCTCGGTGCGAATGCGGCCGATGGTGCCGAGGTCGAGCCCCGGCCCCTGTGCGGCGAGGGTCAGGGTGATGGTGAGGAGGGCGAAGGTCGCGGCCAGCGTGCGTCTCATGGTGTCGGGATTCTAACAAGAATCCCTCGATGGCATCAGGTTTGCTCTTGAGGTCGGCTTAACGGAATTGTGTCTCCGCTGATGGACAGCCCTGTATGACATTCATGACAAAAGCCACCGTTTCCCTCGCGGCCCTGGCCGCGCTGCTCGTGACTCCCCTGGCCGCGAGCGCCCAGGATCAGAAGATCCGCGTCTCTTTCGGCGCGGGCGTCAACGCCGGATCAATTGACAGCGGCACCATGTTCACCGGGTCGGCCGGCTATACCTTCGCCAGGAACTTCGCCTTCGACGTGGAAGTGTCCGGCACGAACAAGGTCGCCGACCGCTTCTCGAACCGCGTGTTCGACCTTGGCAACGCGGGCAACAACGTCGGTGGCGGAAATCTGAACACCGTGATGGGCCGCATCGGCGACATCATGAACGGCGGCCGTGGCGGCGCGTTCGGTGGCCTGTTCGGCGGCCAGATTGCTGCGGGGCTTCCAAACATGCCGACAGTGTCCACCAACACCGACGGCAACACGATGCTGGCGACGGTGGGCTTTCGCTTTGAAATCCCGACGTCGGACAACCGGTTCAGGCCTTACGTCGGCGCCGGCATGGGGGTGTCGAGAACGGACGAGACGTTCAGCGTGCAGTCGACGGTCGCCTCGACCGTGGCCGGGCGGCCGGGGACGCCGCCGCAGACCGGCACGAGCGCGCTGGTCGATCAGTCGCTCACGCACACGGGGCTGCTGGGCAGCGCGGGCGCGGGCGCCAGCCTGCGCGTGTTCAGGCAGCTGTCGCTCGACATCGACGCGCGCTACTACCGCCTCGATCGCGGGCGCAATCTCGGGCGGTTCGGTGGCGGCGTGAGTTACAGGTTCTAGACAGGCGCCTCCAGTTCATCGGGAATCCGCGGGGAGGGTAGAATCCCCGCGGAGGTCTTTCTGATGCGCTCGAGACACGCCACCCCCGTTTCCCTTTCCATCTTCCTGCTCTCGGCGGTGGTGCTGTCGGCGCAGGCGCCGGCGGCCCCGCCCGCGCAGCCGCCGCGGCCCGCGATGACGCTCGCCACCACGGCCTGGCCGGACGGCGATCCCATTCCGGTGAAGTACACCCAGGCGGGTGAGCAGGTGTCTCCGGAACTCAAGTGGACCAACGCCCCACCGGGCACGCAGAGCTTCCTTCTGCACATGCACGACCCCGACGTGGCGCGCAACAAGACCACCGAGGACCAGGTGCACTGGCTGGTCTGGAACATCCCGGCGACGGCGACGGGGTTGCCGGAAGGCGTGCCGAAGGGCGAGAAGCTGGCGGACGGCAGCATGCAGACGAGCGCGAGCGGTCCGGTCTACCGCGGGCCCGGCGCGCCCGCGAACGGTCCGCCCCATCACTACACGTTCGAGATCTACGCACTCGACACGAAGCTCGACGTGACGCCCGGCGCCGACGCCTTCGAGACGCGCACCATCGTGATGAAGGCGGTGCAGGGGCACGTGCTCGGCAAGGCTGTCTACGCGGGGCTCTTCCGGCGGCCGCAGTAGAAAGTAGAAAGTAGAAAGTGAAAAGTGAAAGGCCTTTCACCTTCTACTTTTCACTTTCCACTTTTCACTTTCCTACTCTCTCCCGATCATCACTTCCGTGGACTTGATGATCGCCACCGCCTCGTCGCCTCGCTTGAGCTTGAGTTCGGCGACCGCGTCCCGCGTAATCACCGCGGTGAGGCGCTGGTCGCCGATCTTGAGCCGGACCTGCGCCAGCAGGCCGTCGGTGCGAATCTCCTCGACGACCCCGCGCAGCTGATTCCGGCCGCTGAGCGCCACGAAGACGCCGGAGTGCGCCCGCGCGCTCTTGCGCGGCGCCGGCGTTGCTGCCGGCGCCTGGTCCACCAGCAATCGATCGAGCTCGCTCTCGGCGATCCGGTGGTGCCCTCCGGTGGTGCGCGTCGTCCGCACGGCGCCGTCATAGATCCATTGCTTGAGGGTGGAGTAGCCGACGCCGAGGCGGTCGGCGGCGGCGCGGACGGTCAGGAGATTGCTCATAATCGCTACCTGAAACGGCTTGAATCATACTAAATTGTTGAACTCTTACCTATGACGCGCTGGCCGGCCCTTGGTCTCCTCCTTGCCCTGATCGCGCCAGCCGCGGCGCAGTCGCCGCGGCTCGTGGTGTCGGTGGCCACGAGCATTCACGACGCCATGCAGGAAGTGGCGGTCCGGTACCGCGCCGAAACGGGCGTGGCGATCGATCTCAACACCGGCGGGTCCAACACGCTCGCGCGACAAATCGTGGACGGCGCCAAAGTCGATCTGTTCGTGAGCGCGGACGATCTTCAGATGGACGTCGTCGAGCGGGAGGGCCGGCTCATCCCGGGCAGCCGCGTCCACCTTCTCACCAACGAACTGGTCGTGGTCGTGCCGGTCGATCCGCCGTCGTCGCTGACGCCGCAGCGCCTCATCGAGGGGCAGGTGCGCCGCCTCGCGATGGGCGACCCCAAGGGCGTGCCCGTGGGCGTCTACGGCAAGAAATGGCTCGAGCACGAGGGCGCGTGGGCGCGCCTCCAGCCGACGATCGTGCCGTTCCTGTCCGTGCGCGCCGTGCTCACGGCCGTCGAGTCGGGCCGCGTGGACGCCGGCATCGTCTACAGGACCGACGCGCAGACGAGCAAGGCGCTCGTGCTGCTCAGGATTCCGGCCGCGGCGAATGCGTACCTGAACATCATCGAGCCCGCTGCCCTGGTCAAGGGCGGCAACGAGACCGAGGCGCGGCGCTTTCTCGCGTATCTCCGGACCGCGCCCGCGCGCGAGATATTCGTCCGGAGAGGGTTCGGTCTCCCGTGAACGCGGACATGTGGGACGTCGCGCGCTTCACGGTGCTGATGGCCCTGGCCGCCACGGCGCTCGTGCTGCCGCCCGCGATTGCCATCGGCTGGGTGCTGGCGCGCCGGCGCTTTCCCGGCAAGGCGCTGATCGAGACGCTCGTGTCGCTGCCGCTGGTGCTGCCGCCCGTGGCGAGCGGCTTGCTGCTGCTCTGGCTCTTCGGCCGGCGCAGCCCCCTCGGCCGGACGATCGATGCGCTGGGCATCGAGGTGATCTTCACGTGGAAGGCCGTGGTCCTCGCGATGGCGGTGGTGAGCTTCCCGCTCGTCGTGCGGAGCGTGCGGGCGGGGATCGAGCACGTGGACAAGCGCTTCGAGGACATCGCGTCCACGCTTGGCGCGAGCCCGGTCCGCATCCTGTGGACCATCACGCTGCCGCTGGCCGCCCGCGGCATCATCGCGGGCGCGATCCTCGGCTTCTCGCGCGCGCTCGGTGAGTTCGGCGCCACCATCATGGTGGCGGGCGCCATTCCGGGGCGGACCCAGACGCTGTCGGTCGGGATCTACACGCTCGTCGAAACCGGACGCGAAGACGAGGCCTGGGGTCTGCTCGCCATCTCCGCGTTGCTGGCGTTCGTGGCGATCTTCCTGTCCAATCGCATGGCCGGCTCCGAGGGCCGCGCATGATCGCCATCACCCTGGACGTCACGCTTGCGCAGCAGGCGTTCACGCTCGACGTCCGCGAGACCGCGAAGGTGGAGGTGCTGGGGCTCTTCGGGCCCTCCGGCAGCGGCAAGACGTCGCTGCTCGAATCGGTGGCCGGACTGCGCCGGCCAGACCGCGGAGAGATCCGCATCGCCGACCGCGTGCTGTTCTCGTCCGGCGCGGGCATCGATCTCCCGGCCCGCGAGCGCCGCATCGCGTACGTGCCGCAGGACGCGCTGCTGTTTCCGCACATGTCGGTGAAGGGGAACATCGCGTATGGCGCCCCGGGCGACCCGAAGAAGATCGGGTCTATTTTCCGGCGCGCGTCTCGGAAAATAGACCCGATCTTTTTCGAGTCGCTGGTGTCGATGCTGGAACTCGAGCCGCTGCTCGATCGCCGCATCCGCTTTCTGTCCGGCGGCGAGAAGCAGCGCGTGGCCATCGCCCGCGGCCTGATGATGCAGCCGGCGCTGCTGCTGCTCGACGAGCCGCTGGCGGCCGTCGATCGCGAGCGCCGCGACCGCATCCTGCCCTACCTGCTGCGAATCCGGCGCGAGCTGCACGTGCCCCTCGTCTACGTCACCCACGACGTCGAGGAACTCAGCGCGATTGCCGATCGGGTGCTGCGGCTGGAGGCGGGCCGGGTGGTGGCGTCGGGTCCCCCGTCGGCGATGTGGCCGGCAGCCGCACCGTAAACGTCGCGCCCTGGTTCGTGCCGGCGCTCTCCACGGTGACGCGTCCCCCGTGCAGTTCCGTGATGTGCTTGACGATGGCGAGGCCGAGGCCCAGGCCCGCGTGCGCCCGCGCGGGGCCGGCGTCCTCCTGGCGGAACCGGTCGAACGCGAACGGCAGGAACGCCGCGCTGATGCCGATGCCCGAATCGGCCACCTGCACCACCACCTCGTTCCCGTCCGGCGCCACGCGGACGCGGACGCGTCCGGCCGGCGGCGTGAACTTGATCGCGTTGGAGACGAGGTTCCAGACGACCTGCTGCATGCGGGCCGGATCGATGTGCACCGACGGCACCGCGCCGTCCACGGCCGTCTGCAGGTGGACACCCTTGGCATCGGCCAGGGGCCGCAGCGAATCAACGACGCCCTCGACGAGCGGCGGCATCGCGGCCTGGCACCAATCGAGGCGGAGCTTGCCCGTCATCGCCGCCGACACGTCGAGCAGGTCGGCGGTCAGGCGTGCCTGGAGGTCCGCGCTGCGCTCGATGGCATCGAGCGCGCGGCGCTGCGTGTCGGCCCCCAGCTGACCCGATCGCAGCAGCTGAATCCACCCGAGCAGCGCGTTGAGCGGGGTGCGCAGCTCGTGCGACAGCGTGGCGAGGAAGTCGTCCTTGAGCTGGTTGGCTTCCTGCGCCTGGTGATAGAGTCGCGCGTTCTCGTCCAGCGCCTGGCGCAGGGCTTCTTCCGCGCGGCGGCGCTCGGTGATGTCGAGAAACGCGCCCATCGCGCCGCGCACGGCGCCGTGGTCGTCGAACAGCGGCACCGCGTATTCGTAGAGGCTCACGCGCGTGCCGTCGGGGTGATCGACGTCGAGCTCCATGTTCCTGACCTCGACGCCGAGGCGGGCCGCCATCTGCATCGGCAGGTTCTCGGTCGGCACCGGCACGCCGTTCATCGTCACGACGAAGTCGGGACGCTCCGGCAATGGCGCGCTCAACGAGGCGTTCGCTGACGCGGGGATGCGCAGCACCTCGGCAAACGCGGGGTTGACCGCGATGTTGCGGCACTCGGGGTCGGTCGCGACGCCGATGCCGATCGGGGACATGCGGAACAGCGTGTTGAACTCGCGCTCTCGACGCTGCATGTCCTGCCGGGTGCGGGCCAGCTGGTCGGCGAGCACCGACACGCCGGAGCCGATCAGGAAGTACAACGACAGCGGCACGAGCTCGCCGGACGTCTTGGGCACCGTGAAGTACGGCAGCCGGAAGAAGTACTCCGCTGCGAGTCCGCCGACGAGCGTGGCCAGCAGGCTGGGGCCGAGGCCGCCCACCCTGGCCGTGACGAGAATCGGCGGCACGAACAGCAGGAACGCGATCGGATTGGTCTGCGTGAACTGCTGCAGCACGAGCCCGAGGCCCGACACGACGCTGACCGCCGTCAGCGCGATGACGTAGGGCTGCATGGGGCCTACGTATCCGCGATCAACGCGGCCGACGCGCCGACCCAGCGGAAACCCTTGTTGTGGTCCACGCCCATCATCTTGCCCCGGCCCATCCGGATCAGGGGCAGCACGCACCGCGGTCCGGCGCTTGCCCCCGGAGGCGTCGTCCCTCGAGCGGTCGAAGAGGGCCACACGTACATCATGCGGATCTCGGCCTGCGTGGGGCCATCGGGCGTATCGATGACCGGCGTGAACGCGATGCGCTCCTGCAGGATGTAGTTGCGGCGCTGGTCGGCCGGGATGGCCGCGACGTCCGCGTCCGTCGGGGCGAACGTGATGCCGCCCGCCGGCAAACGAGAAGAGCGGCTTCAGCAGGTAGTGCTCGCGATCGTCCGGCAGGCGGTCGAGCTCGTGCAGGAACCACGTGCGCGGCACGGACGGATGGCGCAGGAACGGGATCGAGTACTTGCTGATCTGGAAATACCAGGACGGGTGCCCCGCCCATTCGACGTCGAGATCGTCGCGATAGTCGAAGGGCAGCACGATGCCCTTGCGCTCGAGCTCGTCGGGAATCACGCGATTGTAGACGCGCGCGATCGGCACGCGCCGGCCGTCGCGCTCGTAGAAGAGGCGCCGCCCCTCCTTGATCACCGCCGACGTGTCGATGGCGCGGACGCCCCACAGCTCCTCGGTGACGACGAAGTCCGGCCACGTCTTCTGGCCGCGCGGATCGATCTCCATCAGGACGACCTGCTCGGGATCGTGCCCGCCGAGGATCGTCTCGCCGACCAGCGCGTGATACGACGCGGCGTCCAGGCCCGCCGAGATAGATGTCCAGCGACGGCGGCAGCGCGAACGCCTCGCGGTAGGCCCCGGCCACGGCGAGCTGGAATCCGTAGAGCGACGCGAACGCCTGGAGCTCCACGAGCCTGGGCTCGATGCGCCCCTCCGGCGTGCGCACCAGGCCGAAGTCCACCTGCAGGAACGAGGGCCGTGCCTCCGCGCCCGGCCCCCGAAATCGCTCGGGCACCACCGCGGCGGCCGCGCGCGAGGCCTCGGGATTGTCGAGAATCTGGGACACGAGCGCGGCGCCCACGGCGGCCAGCTCCGTCATCAGCGATCGGGGGAAGAAGCACGGCGTCTCCGAGAGGGGAAACGCGATGGGCACGCCCGTGCGCGCCTCGAGTCGCGCCATCAGGCCGCGGTACTGGTCCTCGGTCCAGGCCTCGTTGAACGCGCGCCGTCAGGGACGGGGATATGGTCCATCTTACTCGATCAGGAAACGCCCGTCCTGCATGATCTGCTGGTCGTCCACCCAGATGTTGAAGTGCGTGCCGACGACGTCGATGTGGGTCGACGGAGTACCAGTCGGCGCCGGTGTGCGCGCCGTAGGGGTTGCCGAAGGCGATGTGGATGCCCGGGAACTTCTCGTCCTGCAGGATGTGGCCGATGACGTGCGTGAGCTCGATGTTGGTGCCGATGGCGAACTCCCCGACGCGATCGGAGTTCTCGTCGGTGTGGGTGTACTTCCAGAACGCGTCCTCGAGCGCCTTGTTCGCGCTGTGCGCCTCGACCAGGCGGTTGCCCTTCACGACGACGGTGAGGGGCGTGTCGGTGAGGAGGCCGAACTGGTCGCACAGGTAGTCGCCCACCACGCCGTCGATCACGAGCGTGCCGTTCACCTCGCCGGGCGTGGTGAAGATCTCGCCGCCGGGCAGGTTGCCCCACTTGTCGGGGCTGATGAGGCCGCTCGTCTTGACCCACCGGTAGTCGGGGTTGAGATCGGCGACGAGGTCGCGTGCCGGCCGGCGAGGTCGCGCGCACTCTTCGGGCCCTGGTGACGAGCGCCATCACCTTGGCGCTGAGCGCGTCCACCTTGCGGAAGTCGGCGCGCATCCCCTCCAGCATGATCTGCCGGTTGATGTTCACCATGTGCGCGTGCCGCATGCGCCGGCGATTGACGATGTCGGTCATCTGCATGCGCGAGCGCAGCTCGTTCCGCTGGACGCGTGACGCGAAGATGCTGACCTGGCTCTTCTCCATGTCCGCCGCGATCGCGGCGGGCAGGTCCGTCAGCGGCCGCGGGGCCACGTCCTCGAGGATGAACGCCTGGTAGGCGGCGCCGACCTGCTCGATCTCGTGGACGAGGCTCGCCGCGATCTCCTCGCAGTCGCGGTCGGCGATCACCGTCACGCGCTCGTGCGGCTGCACGTTGAGGCACACGCGAATCGCGTTCCGCGCGCCCGGGACCAGTTCCAAATCAAATGTCGTCGTCATTGCGATTATTGAACCGTGAACGGTGAACGGCCGACTACAGCCCCGCCTGCGTCTCCTGGACCATGTATTCGACCACCTTCTTGAGATCCTTCGTCTCCTCGAAGACCTTCAGCTGGCGGTCCGCGCCGCTGCCGTGCTCGAGCATCGTCTTCACGTAGGCGATCTCGTCGCGGCTCCCCAGCTCGTCGAGCACGTCGTCGACGAACTCGAGGTACTCGAGCATCAGGTCGCGCGTGGGCAGCTTCCATCTCGCGGCCGAAGTCGATCATCTTGCCGTCGAGGCCGTAGCGCGACGCGCGCCACTTGTTCTCCATGATGAGCGAGCGGCTGTAGAGGCGGTAGCCCTGGTTGCGCGAGTGCAGCCGGTACAGCTTCACCATCGTCGCCTGGATGAGCGCGGCGATGGCGAGCGTCTCGTCCACGCGCATCGGGATGTCGCAGATGCGCACCTCGATGGTGGAGAAGAACGGGTGCGGCCGCACGTCCCACCAGATCTTCTTGGCGTTGTCGATGCAGTTGGTGCGGACCAGCAGGTTGACGAAGCTCTCGTAGTCGGCCCAGCTCGAGAAGGTGTCGGGGATGTTCGTGCGCGGGAACTTGTCGAACACCTTGCAGCGGTACGACTTGAGCCCGGTGTTCATGCCGAGCCAGAACGGCGAGTTGGACGACAGCGCCAGCAGGTGCGGCAGGAAGTAGCGCACCTGGTTCATCAGGTGGATGGCCGTCTCGCGGTCCTCGATGCCGATGTGCACGTGCAGGCCGAAGATCAGGTTCGACCGCGCCACCAGCTGCATGTCCTCGACGACCTGCCGGTAGCGCTCGTCGGGGTAGATGTCCTGCTCGCGCCAGTCGGCGAACGGGATGCGTGGCGCCCGCGCACAGCAGCAGGCCGTTCTCGCGCGCCAGCTTCACCATCGCGCGGCGGAGGCCGACGATGTCGGCGCGCGCCTCCTTCATCGTGGCGGCAGACGCCGGTGCCGACCTCGACCACCGACTGGTGCATCTCGGCCTTGATCCGCTCGTCCAGCTGCCGCTTGCCCTTCTCGATGATCTCCGCGTCGATGTGCGAGCGGAGGTCGTACGTGACCGGGTCGATCGTCTGGTATTCCTCTTCGATCCCGATGCTGAACGAGGGCGTCATCGGCACGCTATCCCTTCAGCAACGCGTCCCAGCGATAGGGGCCCGGCGCGGCGGGCGCGGTGGCCTTCTTGACCGCCAGGTCCGCGACGGCGTTGACGATCCAGTCGAAGTTCTCCTGGCCCACCGAATGCAGGTCGGCGTCGGGGGCGGGGTTCATGAAGTCGATGGCGTAGGGCACGCCGTCCTCCACGGCGAACTCCACCGTGTTGAGGTCGTAGCCGAGCGCGCGGCATAGCGTGAGCGCGTCCCGCTCGACGCGGGCGAGGAGCGCCGGGTCGTACGCCGGCGGGTGCTTCACGTACCGCTCGTGGAACGGCGCCCGCGGGTCGTACGGCATGACGTGGACCTGCTCCTGGCCCACGACGTAGCAGCGGAAGTACTCGTTGAAGTTCACGCCGCGCTGCAGCGTCATGCACAGCGTCTTCGTCTGGTCGTACGCCGCGAAGAACTCGTCGGCGTCGTTCACCTTGTACACGTCGCGCCAGCCGCCGCCGTCGAACGGCTTGAGGAAGGCGGGGAAGCCCACGTACTCGAACACCGCCGGCCAGTCGAGCGGGTACTGCAGGTTGCGCATCGATCGCTCGGTCGTGCCGACCGGATGTTCCTTGTGCGGCAGCAGCACCGTGGGCGGGATGGCGACGCCCAGCTTGGTGGCCAGGGCGTAGTTGAAGAACTTGTCGTCCGCGCTCCACCAGAACGGGTTGTTGATTACCGTGGCGCCGCCGAGCACGGCGTTCTTCAGCCACGAGCGGTAGAAGGGAATGTCGTGCGAGATGCGATCGACGATGACGTCGTAGCCGCGTGGGCGCCGCCATGTGGACGCCGCCGATCTGGACGAACTCGGCGGTGACGCCAGGCACGCCCATGCCGTTGATGCGCTCGACGAGCGCGCCGGGAAACGTGTTTTCCATGCCGAACAGGACGCCGATCTTCTTCATGCTCAACTCGCAGTCACGTACGGGCCACCCCTCGACTTCGCTCAGGGCAAGCGGAGACGCGGAGACACAGAGCAATTATTCTAGCTGTCCACCCTCGGACCGCGAAGCACTTCCCGACGGGCGGGGCGCTCTGACGGACTGTATTTCCCGACTCCCGACTCCCGTTACGGAAGGTACGCCGCCGCCATTGGCCGCCAGAAGGGCCAGTCGTGGCGCGAGTGGTTCCAGACGTGCAGGCTGTGGCCGATGCCTTTCGCGCTCATGACGGCCGAAAACTGCTCGTTGGCGGCGCGGCAGATGTCCTCGTCGCCGGTGACGAGCACCCACTTGTTGCGGCGGAACTGGTCCAGGTAGTACGCCTCGCTCAAGCCGGGGAGGAAGGACGGCGGGTTCAGGAAGTAGCAGTCCTCGTCGAAGTAGCCGTCGAGGAACTGCGTGATGTCGAACGCGCCGCCCATCGTCACGCACGACGTGAACGTGTAGGGATGCCGCAGCGCCAGCGTCATGGCGTGATAGGCGCCGAAACTGCAGCCGGTGACGCCGATGCCGTCGTGCCGCGTCAGGTGTCGCACCAGCGGCACCACCTCGTTGAGGACGTAGTCCTCGTAATGGAGATGGCGCTCGACGCGGTGGCGCGGGTGAATCTTCTTGCAGTACCAGCTCTCGCTGTCGACCGACGAGACGCAGAAGAGCCGGAGCGCGCCGTGTTCGAGCTTCTCGCCGAGCGCCTCCACCATCCCCCGGTCCTCGTATTCGAAGAACGCGCCCATCGACGAGGGGAAGACCAGCACCGGCGGCCCGGCGTGACCGAACACGATCAGCTCCATGTCGCGATTGAGCGATCGGGAGTGCCAGCGGTGGTAGTCGCGCGTCATGGGGTGATCGTGGCGGCTCACGGCCTACGGCCTCGGGGCCCGGTCAAAGCCTATACTGATCGGGTCCTTCATGCACTCATCCGATGGGGCCCTCCGGCACCACGCGCAGTTTCATTCCAGATTTCTTGCCCTCGATCGGGACGTGTTCGTCTGGACACCGCCCGGTTACGAGGCCTCCGACGCGTGCTGTCCGGTGCTCTACCTGCACGACGGGCAGAACCTGTTCGATCCGGACACGGCCTTCCAGCCGGGTGAGCACTGGCGTGTGGGCGAAACGGCCGGAGCCCTCATCGCCGCCGGCCGCATCGAGCCCCTCATCATCGTCGGCATCTACAACACGGGCACCGAGCGCCTCCAGGAGTACACGCCCTCGAGTGACGCGCGGCTGGGCGGGGGACTCGCCGACAACTACGGGTTGATGATCACCCGGGAACTGAAGCCGTTCATCGACGCCACGTATCGGACACGCCCCGACCGGTCGAACACCGGCATCGGCGGGTCCTCGCTCGGGGCGCTCGTCTCGCTGCACCTCGCCCTTTCGCATTCGGACGTGTTCGGCAAGGTCGCGGCAATGTCCCCGTCCGTGTGGTGGGACCGCCGCGCCATCCTGCGAACCGTCCGGCACGCACGGGTCAAGCCGGCGCTGAGGCTCTGGGTGGACATGGGCACTGCCGAGGGCCGCCGAGGCCTCGACGATGCGCGGCTGCTGAAGGCGGCGCTCGTCGGCGCGGGTTGGGTGCCTGGCGCCGACCTGCACTACGCTGAGTACGAAGGCGGCACCCACAGCGAAAGCGCCTGGGCCGCCCGCGTGGGGCCGATGCTGGAGTGGCTGTTTCCTGCGGAGGTCCCGGGCGCCTGAGGTCCTGAGGCAAAAAGGGGACTGCCCCTTTCTCACCCATGCGAAGCCATCTCATCGCGGTCGCGGCGGTCACCGCCCTCGTCTTCGTCCTCTCACTGGCCGGCCCGGTGGTCAACCAGACGACGGTGGCGCTCTGCCTGCTGCTGGTCGTGCTGTTCGCCGCCCGCAACCTGGGCGGCGCGGCGGCGGTCACGGCCTCGGTGGCCTCGATGCTCGCGTTCAACTTCTTCTTTCTCCCGCCCACCGGCACGCTGACCATTGCCGACCCCTTCAACCTGGTGGCCCTCGCCGCGTTCCTGGCGGTGGCGCTCACGGTCGGAGAGTTGTCGAGCCGCGCCCACCGGCGCGCGGAAGAAGCCGAGGCCAGCCGCCTGGAAGTGCAGCGTCTGTACGCGGAGTTGAAGGATGCCTTCGAGCGCTCCGCGGACGCGGAGGCGCTGCGCCGAAGCGACCAGCTGAAGTCGGCGCTCCTCGACGCCGTCACGCACGATCTCCGCACGCCGCTAACGTCGATCAAGGCGTCGATCACGGCGCTGATCGAGGCGCCCGCCACGCTCGACGAGGCCGGCCGGCACGAGCTCCTCGACGTGGTGAACGAGGAGGCGGATCGCCTCGATCGCATCATCGGCGACCTGGTCTCGCTGGCGCGCGTGGAGGCCGGCGTGGGCCTCGAGTCGCGATGGTGCGCGCTGGACGAAGTGGCGCGGGCCGCGCTCGCGCGGGTCGGCGCGGAGGCGTCGCGGGTGCGCCTCCTTTCGCCGCCGGAGCCGCCCGCGATCATGGCGGACGCGCGCGCCATCGAAGAGGTGTGGGTCCAGCTGCTGCAGAACGCGCTGCGGTGCGCGCCCGGCGACTCGCCGGTGACCGTCGAGATTGCCGCCCGGGAGGGCGTCGCGGAGGTCCGATTCGAGGACGAAGGACCGGGCGTTCCCGTCGCGGACCGCGACCGCATCTTCGAGAAGTTCTACCGGGGCGCCGGCGGCCGGCCCGGCAGCCTGGGCCTCGGCCTCGCGATCGCGCGCGGCATCGTCCTCGCGCACGGCGGCAGCATCAACGTGACGGATCGCCGGGACGGGCGGCGAGGCGCCGCCTTCGTGGTGCGCCTGCCGATGGGCGATGATGAGCGGAGCTAGGGGCATGACGACGCGACCCGCGCGCATCCTCATCGTGGACGACGAGCCGCAGATTACGCGCGTGATGCGCGTGAGCCTGGGCGCGCAGGGCTTCGACGTGCGCACGGCCGCCGATGGCGAGGCGGCCATGGACCTCGTGCGCGACTGGCGCCCGGACCTGCTGGTGACCGACCTGGCGATGCCGCACGTGGACGGCATCGAGCTGTGCCGGCGCGTCCGCAAGGAATCGGTGATTCCGATCATCGTCTTGTCCGTGCGGGGCGATGAGCACACGAAAATCGACGCCCTCGACGCGGGCGCGGACGACTACGTGACCAAGCCGTTCAACATGAACGAGCTGCTGGCGCGTGTGCGCGCCGCGCTCCGCCGCACGGCGCCGCAGGAAGACCGGCCCATGCGGATCGACGCGGGCGACTTCGCGATCGACCTCGAAGCCAGGCGCGTGCTGGTCGGCGGACGCGAGGTTCACCTCACGCCAAAGGAGTTCGAACTGCTCGTCTACTTCGCGCGGCATCCGGGGAAGGTGCTGACGCACCGGGCGTTGCTGGCGGCCGTCTGGGGCGGCGAGCACACCGAGCAGACGGAATACCTGCGGGTGTTCGTGGGGCAGTTGCGCAAGAAGATCGAGCCCGATGCGGCGGCGCCGAAGTTCCTCCGGACGGAGCCGTGGGTCGGGTATCGCTTCGAGCCCTGATCGGGTTATCCACAGATTTCACTGATTTCACGGATTCTGACGTCAGGCCCGCAGGCGCCTGGCATGCCAGGCGCCGTGCCGCGAGACAGGGGCCGGTGTTCGAGAGAGCCCCCGATCCCCTGGCTCTCTCGAAAACCGGTCCCTGTCTCGCGGCCGCGGCCTTCGGCCGCCGCGGGCCTCGGTGCGTGGCTCCGAATCTGTGTGAACTGTGAAATCGGTGGACAACTATTCTTCTGGCGGCCCCCACACGACGCGCCGATACTGAAGGCTGGGTCCACCGAAGTTCAGCAGCAGTCCCCGATGCGCGCGCGCCGCCTTCAGGTAGTTGATGACCTGTCCCAACTCAATGGACCGAATCGCTTCGAGGGCTTTCACCTCGACGATGACCGAATTCCAACACATGAAGTCCAGCCGGTAGTTCAACGGCAGCCGTTCGCCTTTGTACAGAATCGGCAGCGGGACCTCGACCCGGAAGGGAATTGCACGCTGGGAGAACTCGATCTGCAGTGCCGCGCGATAGACGCCCTCCAGGAATCCGTGACCGAGTTCTGAATGGACCGCCATCGCGGCGCCGATGATGGCGTAGGTCTCAGGGTCGGATGCGTCGGCTGTAGGTGTGAACATGCGAGGGCAACTGCATTTGCGATGCCCGGGCGATTCGTCCTGATTCAGGCGGGTTTCCGCGCACCGCTCATGGTGACCGCGCAGCGGTTGCGAGGTCAGCGAGCGATCCGAGCCGCAGAAAATGCAGTCCACAGATTTCACCGATTCCACAGATTCGGAACTGCAGGCCCGCGGGCGCCTGGCGTGCCAGGCGCCGTGCCGCGAGCGGGCCGGTCTTCGAGAGAGCCCGGTGTCGTGGCTCTCTCGAATCCGGTCCCCGCCTTCGCGCGGCGGCCTTCGGCCGCCGCGGGCCTCGGTGTCCCAGCGGCTGGGTTCGAGTCTGTGAAATCTGCGTAATCTGTGGAGAAAACCGCCCTTATGAACTCCTTACGAACCCCTTGATCGCCGCTTACATCCCCCCTCCTACATTGGGTGGGTGCGTCACGATCGTCTCGCCCTCATAACCAGTCTGGCCCTCGCCGCGCTCGCGGCGCCGGCTTTCGCGCAGAACGCCACGCCGGCCGAACCGGCCGAGGCATCGTCGCCAGCATCGGCGGCCGACTCGTGGCGCGATGCCACGTTCGGCGCCACGCTCGAGGCCTACTACCAGTTCAACGCGAATCGTCCCGCCCGATCGCATCTCGCTGCTGCGCGCCTACGACACGCGGTCCAACACGTTCGCGATCCAGCAGGCGACGCTCGTCACGGAACTCGCGCCCGATACGAGCAAGGGCCGCCGTTTCGGCCTGCGCGCCGACCTGATGTTCGGCCAGGCCACCGAGACGGTGCAGGGCAGCGCGGCCAACGAGCCGCGGCCCGACGTGTATCGCCACATCTGGCAGGCGTACGGGTCGTATGTGTTCCCGGTGGGCCAGGGCCTGCGGACCGACTTCGGCAAGTTCGCGTCGAGCCTCGGCTACGAGACCAACTACGCGAAGGACAACGACCACTTCTCGCGCGCCTACCTGTTCAACTTCCTGCCCTTCTACCACTCCGGGCCTGCGCGCGTCGCTGCCGGTCGGCGACAAGGTGACGCTGCTGCTACATGCTCACCAACGGCGTGCAGCAGACCGAGGAGTTCAACGACTTCAAGTCGAGCCATTTCTCGGCCGTCATCACGCCGGTCAAGGCCGTGTCGTGGACGGTGAACTACTACCTCGGGCCAGGAACAGGCCGACGCGGGCAAGCCCGGGGGCCCCAACGGCTTCTTCCGCGTGTTCGACACCTACGCGGCCTGGACGTCGTAGCCGGGCGCTCGTCGGCGCCGACGTGCAACCACACGACCAACCAGGTGAACGCCGGCGACGCCACCACGGCCCTGACGGGCCTGGCCGTCTACGCGCGCGTGAAGCCGTCGGCCCCGTCGACGCTGGCGCTTGCGCTACGAGCACCTGGACGACCAGGGCCTCTTCGGCGGCGTCGAGCAGGTGCTGCAGGAGGTCACGGCCACGGCGGAGTGGAAGTTCGCCGAGGGCTTCCTGCTGCGCGGCGAGTTCCGCCGCGACTGGTCGAACGTCGCGTACTTCACCGGGCCCGGCGGCTCCGAGCGACCTGCGCACCAACCAGCCCACCGGCCTCATCGGGCTCGTGTGGTGGTTCGGCAACAAGACAGGAACGTGGTGAGCGCCATGCAGACCTGGTATTCGTCGTCGCGACCGTCGCTTTCTTCGCGCTGGCGGTCGCCTACGTGCGCGGCTGCCAGCGCTGCGTTGCAGTGAGGCGGACATGACCTTCGCATCCGTCGGCGGCCTGGTCGTCTCGGTGCTGCTGCTCGCGTATCTCGTCGTACGCGCTGCTCTTCCCGGAGAGGTTCTGAGGTGACGGCCATGACGCTCAACGGCTGGCTGCAAATCCTGCTCTACTTCGTCGCCGATCCTCGCGGTGACGCCGCCGCTCGGCCGCTTCATGACGCGTGGTGTTCACGCGGCGAGCGCACGTGGCTCGACCCGGTCCTGCGCCCGTCGAGCGGCTCATCTACCGACTGACGGCCGTGGACGAGACGCGCGAGATGCGCTGGACCGAATACGCCCTCGCGCTGCTGGCCTTCAGCGCGCGTCTCGATGCTGGTGCTCTACGCGCTGATGCGCCTCCAGCGCGTGCTGCCGCTCAACCCGCAGGCGCTCGGCGCCGTCGCGCCGGACCTGGCGTTCAACACCGCCGCGTCGTTCACCACCAACACCAACTGGCAGGCCTACGTCGGCGAGACGACGATGAGCTACCTCACGCAGATGGCGGGCCTGGCGTACCACAACTTCGTGTCGGCGGCGGCCGGCATCGCGCTGGCGATCGCGTTCATCCGCGGCATCGCGGCGCAGCGAGAAGGAGACGATCGGCAACTTCTGGGTGGACATGACCCGCGCCACCCTGTGGGTGCTCCTGCCGTTCTGCGCTCGTCGGCGCGCTCGTGCTCGTGTCAGCAGGGCGTGGTGCAGAACCTCAAGCCCTACGACACGGTGCAGCTGGTGGACCCGAGACGGTGACCGGCCGGGACGGACCGACGCACGCGTCATTGCGCAGGTGCTCGCGCAGGGGCCCGTCGCTTCGCAGGAAATCATCAAGGAGTGGGGCACCAACGGCGGCGGCTTCTTCAACGCCAACAGCGCCCATCCGTTCGAGAACCCCACGCCGCTTCACGAACTTCTTCGAGATGTTCTGCATCTTCGCGATCTCGGCGGGCCTGACGTTCACGCTCGGCGACATGACGAAGTCGCGCCGCCACGGCTGGGCGGTGTTCGGCGGCGATGGCGTTCCTGTTCCTGGCCGGCGTGACCACGGCCTACTGGGCGGAGGCGCAAGGGCAACCCGCTGCTGGCCGGCACCGACCAGGTCGCCGGCGCCGATGTGCAGCGGCGGCAACATGGAAGGCAAGGAGACGCGCTTCGGCATCGCCAACTCGGCGCTCTTCGCCACGGTGACGACCGACGCGAGCTGCGGCGCCGTCAACGCGATGCACGACTCGTTCACGCCGATCGGCGGCCTGGTGCCGCTCGTCAACATCATGCTGGGCGAGGTGATCTTCGGCGGCGTCGGCGCCGGGCATGTACGGCATCCTGATCATGGTCGTGCTCGTCGGTGTTCATCGCCGGCCTGATGGTCGGCCGCACGCCGGAGTACCTCGGCAAGAAGATCGACGCCTTCGACGTGCAGATGGCGATGCTCGCCGTGCTCGTCTTCCCGCTCGATCATCCTCGTGTTCACCGGCATCTCGGTGGTGTCGCCGGGCTTCGGCACGTCGAGCATCTGGAATCCCGGCCCGCACGGGCTGACCGAGATCCTCTACGCCTACACCTCGGGCGCCGGCAACAACGGCTCGGCGTTCGCCGGCATCTCGGCGAACACCCCCTGGTACAACGCGACCATCGGCGTCGCGATGCTCGTCGGCCGCTTCCTGATGATCCTGCCGATGCTGGCGCTCGCCGGCAACCTCGCCCGCAAGAAGCTCGTGCCGCCGTCGCTCGGCACGTTCCCGGTGACGACGCCGCTCTTCGCGGTGCTGCTGGTCGAGCGTCATCGTGATCGTGGGCGTCCTGACCTTCTTCCCGGCCCTGAGCCTCGGGCCCATCGTGGAGCACTTCCTGATGCGAGCCGGCCAGAGTTCTGACCCAAGACTCAAGACCCAAGACCCTATTATGGCCAAGACACAGACACTGAGCATCTGGGACCCCACGCTGGTGCGGGCCGGGCTCGCCGGCGCGGTCCGCAAGCTCGATCCGCGCGTGATGGTCGCGCAACCCCGTGATGTTCGTCGTCGAGATCGGGTCGGTCCTCACGTCGCTGCAGCTCGCGGCCGGACGCTGGCGGCCGGGCCGGCCCGGCCTCGGCTTCGAGATCCAGATCACCGCGTGGCTCTGGCTCACCGTGCTCTTCGCCAACCTGGCGGAGGCGATGGCCGAGGGCCGCGGCAAGGCGCAGGCCGACACGCTGCGCAAGGCCAAGACGGAGACCAGCGCGACGCGCGTCCTGCCGGACGGCTCGAAGGAAATCGTGCCCGCGACCGCCGCTGCGCAAGGGCGATGTCGTGATCGTCGTCGGCCGGCGAGTTCATCCCCGCCGACGGCGAAGTGATCGAGGGCGTGGCGTCGGTGGACGAGTCGGCGATCACGGGCGAGTCGGCGCCGGTGATCCGCGAGTCGGGCGGCGACCGCTCGGCGGTGACCGGCGGCACGCGCGTGCTCTCGGACCACATCACCGTGCGCGTGACGTCGAACCCCGGCGAGACGTTCATCGACCGCATGATTGCGCTCGTCGAGGGCGCGGAGCGGCAGAAGACGCCGAACGAGATCGCGCTCAACATCCTGCTGGCGGGCCTCACGATCGTGTTCCTGTTCGCGGTGGTCACGCTGCAGCCGTTCGCCGTCTACTCCGGCGCGCCGCAGTCGATGTTCGTGCTGGTGTCGCTGCTGGTGTGCCTCATCCCGACGACGATCGGCGGCCTGCTGTCGGCGATCGGCATCGCGGGCATGGACCGGCTGATCCAGCACAACGTGCTGGCGATGTCGGGCCGCGCGGTGGAGGCGGCGGGTGACGTGCACACGCTGCTGCTCGACAAGACCGGCACCATCACCCTGGGCAACCGCCAGGCCACCGAGTTCATGCCGGCGCCCGGGCGTCACCATCGAGGAACTCGCCGACAGCGCGCAGCTCGTCGTCGCTCGTGGACGAGACGCCGGAAGGCCGGTCGATCGTCGTCCTGGCCAAGGAGCGCTACGGCCTGCGCGGCCGCGACCTCGCCGCGCACGACGCCACCTTCATCCCGTTCACGGCGCAGACGCGGATGTCGGGCGTGGACCTCGACGGCCGGGAGGTCCGCAAGGGCGCGGCGGACTCGATTGCGCCGCTTCCTGGCCGGCCACGGCGGCGACGATGCCGGCGGCGGTGACGGCCACCGTCGAGGCCATCGCCAGGACGGCGGCACGCCGCTCGTCGTCGCGGACCGCGGCCGAGCGCTCGGCGTGATCCAGCTGAAGGACATCGTCAAGGGCGGCATGCGCGAGCGGTTCCACCAGCTCCGCATGATGGGGATCAAGACGGTGATGATCACCGGCGACAACCCGCTCACGGCGAAGGCCATCGCGATGGAGGCCGGCGTGGACGACTTCCTGGCCGAGGCGACGCCGGAGGACAAGATGGCGCTGATCAAGCGCGAGCAGCGGAGCGGCAAGCTCGTGGCGATGACGGGCGACGGCACCAACGACGCCCCCGCGCTGGCCCAGGCCGACGTGGGCGTGGCGATGAACACCGGCACGCAGGCCGCGAAGGAAGCCGGGAACATGGTGGACCTCGACTCGAACCCGACGAAGCTGATCGAGATCGTCGAGATCGGCAAGCAGCTGCTGATGACGCGCGGCACGCTCACGACCTTCTCGATCGCCAACGACGTGGCCAAGTACTTCGCCATCATCCCGGCGATGTTCATGACGGCCTATCCGCTGCTCGGCGCGCTGAACGTGATGGGCCTCAAGACGCCGGAGTCGGCGATCCTCTCGGCCGTGATCTTCAACGCGCTCATCATCGTGGCCCTGGTGCCGCTGGCGCTGAAGGGCGTGCAGTTCCGCGCGATGAGCGCCGAGGCGCTGCTGCGGCGCAACCTGCTCGTCTACGGCCTCGGCGGCGTCGTCGCGCCGTTCGTGGGCATCAAGATGATCGACGTCGTGATTACGACCCTGGGACTGGCATGACGGTCCGGCTAAAGCCGGACCCACGGGGACGTGGCGTCCGGCTTAGCTGGACTGGGACGTGGAGTCCGGCTTTAGCCGGACTGGGGATGTGGAGTCCGGCTTTAGCCGGACTGGAGCGGAGCGAAGGCCATGATGAAACACCTGATCACCGCCACGTTGATGACCGTCGTGACCACCCTGCTGCTGGGCGTCGCCTACCCCCTTGCGATCACCGGGATCGCCCAGGCGGTGTTCCCTTACCAGGCGAACGGGCAACTCGTGACGCGCAACGGCGTGATCGTCGGCTCGCGAATCATCGGACAGTCCTTCTCGTCGCCCGGGTACTTCCGGTCGCGGCCCTCCGCCGCGGGTAACGGGTACGACGCCGCGTCGTCCGGCGGATCGAACCTCGGGCCGACGAACAAGAAGCTGATCGATCGCGTCGCCGCCGACGTGGCGAAATACGGCGCGGAGAACCCCGACGCCGTCGTCCCGATCGACCTCGTGACGACCTCCGCCTCCGGTCTCGACCCGCACATCTCGCCGGCGAGCGCCGCATTCCAGGTGACCCGCGTGGCACGCGAACGCGGCGTTGGCGCCGATGAGGTCCGGCGTCTCGTGGCCGAACATACCGAGGGCCGCCAGTTCGGCATCCTCGGCGAGCCGGTGGTCAACGTGTTGATGCTGAACCTGGCGCTCGATGAGAGATTTCCCGGAGGCACCCCTGGGGTGCCCCACGGCCGCACGCCCCACGAGCGCGTGCCCGACGGACCGAGGCCCTAGATGATCGACGATCCACGCGCGGGAGACGGACGCCCCGACGCGGCGTCCCTGCTCGCCCGGCTCAGCGAGCGGGAGCGGGCGCGCCTGCGCGTGTACATCGGCGCCGCCCCCGGGGTGGGCAAGACGTTCCGGATGCTCGAGGACGCGCACGAGTTCCGCCGCCAGGGCATCGACGTCGTCATCGGCATCGTCGAGGCGCACGGCCGCGAGGACACGCGCGCGCTCATCCGCGATCTCGAGCAGGTGCCGCTCCGGGAAATTCACTACCGCGGCACCGTGGTGCGCGAAATGGACCTGGACGGCATCCTCGCGAGGCGGCCGGCCATCTGCGTCGTCGACGAGCTCGCCCATACCAACGCGCCCGGCTCCCGGCACGAGAAGCGCTACCAGGACGTCTTCGAGCTCCTCGACGCCGGCATCGCGGTCGTCACCGCCGTGAACATCCAGCACCTGGAGTCGCTGAACGACGCCATCGAGACGACCACCGGCGTGCGCGTCCGGGAAACGGTGCCCGACTGGTTCCTGAAGCGCGCGGACGAAGTCGTCAACGTCGACGTGTCGGTGGAGACGCTCCGCACGCGCCTCCGCCAGGGCAAGGTCTACGACGTCGAGAAGATCGAGCAGGCGCTGAACAACTTCTTCCGCAAGGGCAACCTGCTGGCGCTGCGGGAGCTGGCACTGCGGCAGGTGGCGTCGGAGCATTCCGGCAAGGCGCAGCAGTATCGCGAGCGCCGCGGCATCGAGCCCCCGGCGATTCCCGAGAAGGTGATGGTGTGCATGGCCTCGCGCGGGAGCGCCAAGCGCCTGCTGCGCACCGGCTGGCGCATCGCCGACAAGGTGGACGGCGCCTGGTTCGCCGTGTACGTGCAGACGCCGGTCGAGCGCCCGTCGCGTCTCGATCCCGAACACGCACGGCGAGCTCGAGAACAACATTCGCTTTGCCCAACACCTCGGCGCGAAGGTGGTGAGGCTGGAGGCGCCGCGCGTGGCCGACGCGCTCATCGCGTTCGCGCAGAAGGAAGGCGTCACGCACGTGGTCTTCGGGCAGTCGGCGCGTTCGCGCTGGCACCAGCTGCTGCACGGATCGATCGTCGACCGGTTCCTGCGCGACGTGCGCAACGCTACCGTGCAGGTCGTGCCCGTCGAACGCGGGGACTCCGAGGGCGCCGGCGACGAGACCACGCCCGCGTAACGCAAGGGGAACGCCATGGCCAAACGCATCCTGATCATCGAAGACGAGGCGCCGATTCGGCGGTTGATGGCGCTCGCGCTGGAAGCCTCCGGCTACGAGGTCGCGACGGCCGAGGACGGGCCGACGGGTCTCGAGCAATTCACGCGCGCGCCGGGATGGAGCGCCGTGCTCCTCGATCAGCGGATGCCGGGCATGGAGGGCCTGGAGGCGCTGCCGCGGTTGAAGGCGGCCGACGCCACGGTGCCGGTGATCATGATCACGGCCTTCGCGTCGATCGATCTCGCGGTGGACGCGATGAAGCTCGGCGCCACGGACTTCCTGCGCAAGCCCGTGACGCCGGACCTCCTTCGCGCGGCCGTGGCCGCCGCCACGAACGAGCGGCCGGCGGCACGCACGCGGGGCGCGGCGGCCCCGGTGCCGGCGGACCGACCCGAAATCGAGACGCTCACGATGAACGGGTTCCGCATCCGCCACGAGCTGCCAGAGCCCGGGAGCGAGGCGCACCACTTCCGCGTATTCGCCGGAGACGCGGCCGACGGCGCCGCCGTCACGGTGGCCATTGCCCCCGAGGCGGTGTCGCGGCTCGAGTCCCTGACCGGGCGCCGCTTCCCGCCGCTGTGCTCCTTCTGGGAAGTGCAGGCGGAGAACCTGCTCGCCGCCCACCTCTGGAGCGAGCAGCGCGTGCCCGCGCACCCGCTCGTGGTCCGCGATGTCTCGCGCAACGACGTGGATGAGGCCGTGGCGTGGCCGAAGGACCTGTGACGCCATGATGACGTCCCTCTCCCTCCGCGTCCGGCTCATCGCGGCCTTCGCCGTGATGCTCGTGGCGCTGGCAGGCCTCGGCGCCTGGGGCGCCTGGCGGCTCTGGGAGATGGGCGCGGTGTCCAACCGCATCATCGCCGACAACTACGAGTCGGTCGTGGCGGCGCAGCAGATGAAGGAGAGCCTCGAGCGCCAGGACTCCGCGGCGCTGTTCCTCCTGCTCGGCGAGCGGCCGCGGGCCGATGCGCAACTGGCGGAACACCGCGAGCGGTTTGCGCGCGCGCTCGCGCGGGCCTCGCGCAATGTCACCGAGGCGGGTGAGGCCGAGGTGATCCGGGAGATCGAGTCGATGTTCGCCGACTACACGCGGACGCTCGACGCGTGGCTCGCGCAGGCGCCCGCGGAGGGCGGCGCGCGGTATTTCTCCGAGGCGGAGCCGCGGTTCAACCGGCTCCGGGCGGCGTGCGATCGCCTGCTGACGCTCAACCAGGAGGCCATGCAGCGCAAGGCCGGAGAGGCGGCGTCCATCTCGCGCGCAAACGTCGTCAGCACGCTCTCCCTGGCGGCGGTCCTGACGTTCGCCGGCATCCTGCTGTCGGCGCTGCTGGCCGGCTCGATCCTGCGATCGATCGACCAGCTCACGGCGGCGACGTCCGCGGTGGCCGCGGGAGACCTCGACGTCACCGTCCCCGTGGAGCGCGGCGACGAGATCGGGCGGCTGGCGTCGGCCTTCAACGAGATGGCGGGCAAGCTGCGGCAGGTGCGCGACTCCAACCTCGGTGAGTTGATGCGCGCGCGCCAGGTGCTCCTCGAGAACGTGAGCCATCTCGAGGCCGTCGATCGCATGAAGAGCGAGTTCATCGCGCGGGCGTCGCACGAACTGCGCACGCCGCTCATGAGTTTCCAGATGGGCATCCACCTGCTGCTCGAGGATGCCGCGAACCTCACCGACAGGCAGCAGGAACTCCTGTACCTCTGCCGCGATGAAAGCGCGCGGCTCGCGCGGCTCTCGACGGAGCTGCTCGACCTCTCGAAGATGGAGGCCGGCGAGGCGCGGCCTCGCCTGGTCCGCGTCCCCGCCGCCGCGCTCGTCCGCGACGCCGTGGAGCCGCTCCGGCTTCAGGTGGAGGCGACGCGACGTCCGTCTCGAACTCGACCTGCCGCCGGACCTCCCGGCCGTGATGGCGGACCGCGGCCAGATCGAGCGCGTGCTGGCCAACCTCGTCACCAACGCGTCGAGGGCGACGCGGGCCGGCGGCCGCGTCACGGTGACCGGCAGGCCGGACGGCCCGGACCTCGTCGTCACCGTCGCCGACACCGGGTGCGGCATCCCGGCCGCGCACCTCCCTCACATCTTCGACCCCTTCGTCCAGGTCCCCGGCATCCCCGCCGGCGGCGCCGGCCTCGGCCTCTCCATCTCCAGGCGGATCGTCGAGGCGCATGGCGGCCGGATGACCGCGGAGTCCACCGAGGGCGCTGGGGTCGACGTTCACGTTTACGATGCCCAGGGCTGAGGGGCTGAGGGGCTGAGGGGCTTAGGGACTTAGGGGCCGGTGACAAGTGATTGCAGGACATGGATTGGCTCGCGGGTAGAATCGCCCCTCCAGCGCCCATGCGAAAGACCCTGTTCCTGTCCCTGTGCCTCTGTCGCTTCGTGGCCCGACGGGGCCGGCGCCCAGCAGAACGGCTCGGCCGACGGCCCGCCGCCCGCGCCGCCCGACGCGCCGATCGACATCAAGACCGTCGTCCCCGACACCTACCGGGCCATCGCCTACCGCTTGAGCGAAGGCCAGGCCGCCGAAGATCGACGGCAAGCTGGACGAGGCCGTGTGGAAGCTCGCCGCGCCGCAGGGCCGCTTCATCCAGCGCGAGCCGCGCTTCGGCTACCCGGCGAGCGAGCCCACCGAGTTCCGCGTGCTCTACGACGCGAAGATGCTCTACATCGGCGTCTGGGTGTTCGACGACAACCCGTCGGGCATCATGGGCAGCGAGATGAAGCGGGACGCGGGCCTCAACAAGGGCGACCAGCTCAAGATCAACCTCGACACCTTCCACGATCACCGCAACGCGTTCTACTTCAGCACCAACCCGCTCGGCGCCTACAAGGACGCCAACACCGTCGAGAACGGCCGCACGATCAACTACGACTGGAACGCGGTCTGGGAGAACAAGACCTCCATCGACGACAAGGGCTGGTACGTCGAGCTCGCCATTCCCCTCAGCCAGCTCCGCTTCAAGACGACGGTGGACGAGGCGCTGTGGGGATTGAACGTGTGCCGCATCCTCTTCCGCAAGAACGAGGAGTCGTACTGGGTGCCGTTTCCGCGCGAGTGGGGCGCGTCGGGCTTCGCGCGCGTGTCGAATGCCGGCGTCCTCACGGGCCTCAAGGACCTGAAGGCGCGCCGCCGCATCGAGTTCGTGCCCGTTCGTGTCGCCGTCGGCGTCGCGCGACTACGTGGCGCACAGCGAAGGCCAGGCCGATGCGAAGCTCGGCGGCGACTTCAAGCTGGGCATCACCAACGACCTCACGGGCGACTTCACCTATCACACCGATTTCGCGCAGGTCGAAGCGGACCAGGAGGTGGTGAACCTCACGCGCTTCAGCCTGTTCTTCCCGGAGAAGCGCCAGTTCTTCACGGAGAGCGCGGGCATCTTCGACTACGGCAAGACCTCGACAGGCCTGGGCGGTGAGGCCGCCGCCAACGACCCCGGCCTGCTCGCGCTGTTCTACAGTCGCCGCATCGGGCTGGTGGACGGGCAGGAGGTGCCGATTATCGGCGGCGGGCGCGTGACCGGCCGCGTGGGGGATTACGCCCTGGGCGTGCTCAACATCTCCACCACCGACGCCGACCTGCATCGTGGCGTCAGCACGGTGCCGCTCGACAGCGCCAACTTCACCGTGATTCGCGTCAAGAAGAACGTGCTGGCCAAGTCGTCGGTGGGCGCGCTCTTCCTCAACAGCCGGAGCGGCATCTCCGAGTACAACCGCACGCTCGGCCTCGACGCCGGTCTCATGCTCGGCCAGTACGCCACGCTCACCGCGCTCTTCGGCAAGACCGCGTCCCCCAACACGTCGGGCCACGACACCGCGGCGGTCGTGGACTACCTGTGGAAGAACGACAAGTACAACTACGGGGCGCAGGTCCAGGACATCGCCGAGAAGTTCAACGCGGAGATGGGCTACATCCCGCGTCTCGACATCAGGTCCGGCAAGGTCAAGGCGGGGTGGACGCCGCGGCCGAAGTGGAAGGGCGTGCGCCAGTTGCTCTTCAGCGGCACGGCCGACTACTTCGAGGACCACACGGGCCGCGTGGATTCGCGGACCGACGTGCTCGACGCCCAACTGCAGCGCCAGAGCACGTCGTCCGCCCGGGCCGTCTTCACGCACGAGTACGACAACCTCACGGCGCCGTTTTCCACGGCGGGCACCGTGATTCTGCCCGGCGCCTACTCGTGGCAGACGACGACGCTCAGCTACTCATCGGACCGGACCAAGCGCGTCTTCGGCACGTCATCGCCGGAGACGTCGGCGGGTACTACAACGGCGATCGGCAGGCCCTGAAGCGTCAACTTGAACCTGCAGATCGGCAAGACGCTGCTCTTCGAGCCCAACATCACCCACAACCGCGTCGCGCTGCCCGGCCGCCCGCTCTACACGAGCAACGTCGTCAATTTTCGCGTGAGCCACTCGTTCTCGCCGGACTTCTACCTGAAGGGCTTCGTCCAGTACAACGACGACCGGAAGACGGCAAGCTTCAACTTCCTGTGGTGGTATCACTACAAGCCCGGCAGCGACCTGTACGTGGTCTACAACCAGGGCTGGGACATCGACCTGCCGCTCACGTCGAACCAGCTGGACTCGACGCGCGTGCACAGCCGGTCGCTGGCGGTGAAGATGACGTACTGGCTGGCGCGGTAGCAGAATCAGCAACCACGAAGATCACGAAGGGCACGAAGCATGCGAGGTCTGGCTTTTCCGAAGAATAGACCTTCGTGGTGCCCTTCGTGATCCTTCGTGGCTAATTCGTGGTCCGCCGTGGCGCGGATGAGTTCGACGACGATCGGCAGCACCGAGATGCCGACGATGCCGATCGCGACGAGCGAGAAGTTGTTCTTGATCACCGGCACGTTGCCGAACGCGTAGCCCGCGCCCACGCAGAGCGCCGTCCACAACACGCCGCCGGCGACGTTGTACATCACGAACGTCGAGGCCGTCATCGACGCGGCGCCGGCCACGAACGGCACGAAGGTCCGGACGATCGGGACGAAGCGGCTCAACACCACGGCCATGCCGCCGTGCTTCTCGAAGAACGCGTGCGCCTTGTCGAGGTGCTGGCGGTTGAGCAGCTTGTGCAGCCAGCCTTCGGTGTCGACCGCGCCGAACACGCGCGGGCCGATCACCCGGCCGATCCCGTAGTTCACCGTGTTGCCGAGGATCGCGGCGACCGCGATCAGCGTGCCGACCAGCGTGATGTCCATCGCCCCCGTGGCGGCGAGGGCGCCCGCCGCGAACAGCAGCGAGTCACCGGGCAGGAAGGGCGTGACGACGAGCCCGGTCTCCGCGAAGATGACGGCGAACAACAGGCCATAGACCCACACGCCGTATTGCGCGACGAACGCGGCCAGATGGGTATCGAGATGGAGGAAGAGGTCGACCAGTGTGTCCATGAATGACAGCTAGGTTATCAGAGAGGTGCCGGGTGCCATAGGTGCCCGGGGTGGGTGCCACATGGGTGCGAGAGCAAGTCCTCAAGCCCCAAGCCCCAAGCCCCAAGCCTATGGCTGGTTCCACAAGTATCTGAGGAACCAGTCCTAGTTCTGCTGCATCGCCGCGCGGTTGGCCTTGGGCTTGTTCAGGTTGTGGCCGAAGCCCTTGAACACCGAGAACTCCACGGGCACCTTCTGATCCCGCAGGCCCTGATACAACTCGAACGCGTTGGGGATCGGCACGCGCTGGTCCTGGTCGCCGTTCTGGATGAGCGTGGGCGACCTGGCCTGCTTGATGTAGGTGATCGGCGAGGTGTCGGCGTAGATCTTCGGGTCGTCCCACGGCGTGGCCTTCAGGTACTGCCGCGTGAACGGGTGGATGTCGGTGTTGACGTAGTAGGTCATCCAGTCCGAGATGCCCGCGCCCACCGAGAGCGCCCGGAAGCGGTCCGAGTGTTTCGTCGCGAGGAACGCCGAGATGTAGCCGCCCTGGCTCCAGCCCATGCTGCCCACGCGGTTGCCGTCGACCAGGCCCTGGGCCACGAGCGCGTCGATGCCCGAGAGCACGTCCCACGCGTCGCCGATGCCGAGGTTCCGGACGTTCAGCGAACGAAACGCCTCACCGTAGCCCGCGCTGCCGCGATAGTTGGGCTCGAGCACGAGCGCGCCGCGCGCGAGGAACGCGTCGATGGGGTAGTAGCCGGCGTTGTTGCTGTACGGCACCGGCCGTGAGGTGCCCGTCGGGCCGCCGTGGATCACGACGAGCAGGGGATAGCGGCGCCCGGCCTGGAAGTCCGCGGGCTTGTGCAGCACGCCCTCGATCGTCGCGCCGTCCTGGCTCTTCCACGTGATGACTTCGCGCGCGTGCTTCGGCCACGACGCGATCTGCGCGGCCGTGTCGCTCACCTTCACCGGCATCATCGTGGCCACGGGCGCCACGTGGACATCGGCGAATTCCGAGGGCCCCGAGGAGATGAACGCCGCGCGCGTGCCGTCGCGGGTCAGCGAGAAGCCGCTGCCGATCCACTTGTCGCGCACCGCGTGCCTGGCGATCACGCGCGTGGCGGGGTCGAGCGTGAAGAGGTACGACCAGGTGCGTTGCGACGCCGAGAAAGCAATCCCCGCCCTGCGTCCACGCCATCAGGTTCGGGTTCTCGTCGAACGCGTCGGTGAGGCTCGTGACGGCCGGCACGCCCGACACGCCCGGCTGCACGGTGGCGATCACGGTGTTCTGGTAGAAGGGGAACGGCTTGGCCATCGCCGAGACGAACGCGAGGCGCTGCCCGTCGGGCGACCACACCGGGTTGGTGTCGGGACCCTCCTGCGCCACCGACGACCTGCCGCTCGCCCCTGGCGACGTTGACGATGGAGATGTCGGCCGTGCCGCTGTCGCCCGCGTCGCTCGTGAGGCGATGGTCGAAGGCGATGAAGGCGCCGTCCGGCGACCAATTGAAGGCGCCCACGACCATCGGGCCCGAGGTGAGGGCCCTGGCCGCTCGCGCCGCCAGATCCAGCACGTGGAGGTGCGTGTAGCGCTGATCCAGATCCTCGAGGCGAAGGTCGCCCCATCGCTTCTCGCGGTCCTTCATCGCCTCGGTGACCGGATCGATCATCGTGTAGGCGATCTGCGCGCCCGACGGCGACCACGCGAAGTCGGTGACGCCCTCCTCGCTGTTCGTGAGCCGCTCGGCCTCGCCGCCCGCCACCGAGATGCGATAGATCTGCCGCTTGCCGTCGCGGTCCGACACGAACGCGAGCGACGCGCCATCGGGGGCCCACGCGGGCTGCAGGCTCGACTTGCGCGCGTTGGTCAGCTGCCGCGAGCGGCCGGTGGCCGTGTCGCCAATCCAGAATCTCGGTCTCGTAGGCGTTCTCGTCCCAGTTGGTCTCGCGGATCGTATAGGCCACCTGCCGCCCGTCCGGCGAGATGGCCGGCGTCCCCACGCGCTTCAGGTTGAGGATGTCGTCGATGGACGGCGCGCCGGATTGACCCGACAAATGCGCCACAGAGACGCAGAGACACAGAGAAGACAACGTCAGGAATTTTCGACCCATGGGATGTCTAGTCCTTGGATTTCAAGAAAGGTCTCCTCGGTGTCTCTGTGTCTCTGTGGCGTTGTGGTGTCAGATCGTCAGCACGACTTTCCCGATGTTGCTCCGCGACTGCAGGTAGCGGTGCGCGTCGGCGGCGTGGTCGAGCGGGAAGGTCTTCGCCACCGTGGGCCTGATGCGGTCCGAGCGGAGTTCCGCCATCAGGAGTTCCATCGCCGTCGCCAGTTGCCGGCGCTCGGTCCACAGGTGTCCGAGGTTCAGCCCGAAGACGCCGCGGTTGCCGTTCATGAGCGACACGGGATGAAAACGCGGCGTGCGGAGCAGCGTCGTCATGACAGACCACCACCGTCGCCGTTCCGAACTCGCCATCGCCGACATGCCGTAGATCACCAGGCGTCCCAGCGGCGCGAGCAGCCGGTACGACGAGGCGAAGCTGGCGCCGCCGACGGGATCGAGCACCACGTCCACGCCGCGTCCGCCCGTGAAGCGGAGCGTCTCGGCGCGGATGTCGGCGCGCGAGTCGATCAGGAGGTCCACGCCCATCTGCCGGAGCGTGTCGTGCTTGGCGGCCGAGGCCACGCCGATGATGACGGCGCGCCGCAGGTGCGCGAGCGCGGTGGCCGCGAGGCCCACGCCGCCGCCCGCGCCGAGCACGAGCACGTGCTCGCCCGCCTGCACGTTGGCCATCCGGTAGAGCGCCACCATCGCCGTCAGGTAGTTCACGGGGAGGGCCGCCAGCTCGGCGTCGCTGGCGTCGGTGCTCGCATCGAACACGAAGTCCGCGGGCACGACGACGCGGTCGGCGTAGCCGCCGAAGCGGGTGAGGGCCACGACGCGGTCGCCCGTCATAACGCGGGAGACGTCCGGGCCGACCGCGTCGACAAGGCCCGCGACTTCGTAGCCCATGACCATCGGGGGCTTCGGGGCGTCCGGGTACAGGCCCATGCGCCCGAGGACGTCGGCGAAGTTCACGCCGGCGGCGCGCACCGCGATGCGGACCTCGCCGGGGCCGGGCACCGGGTCCGGCGCCTCGCGCACCTCGAACACCTCGGGGCCACCGTAACGGGGGATCACGGCCTGCCTCATGGGGGGAACCTAGCAGTTCAAAGTTCAAAGTTCAAAGTTCAAAAATTGATTCGCCGGTTGTTCGCCTGAGTTGCCTTGACAGGTCCCCGACGAACGCGCAGAGTCAAAGAGGCCCGGTGATGCAGACCGGGGGTCTTTTGTCCTCGTTTGAAGGAGTCTCCACATGCGTAACGTAATTTCACTGGTGGCGGGCGCGGCGTTCGTCGCGGCCCTGGCGATCCCGGCGTTTGCCGCGGACATGACGGTCAAGGGCGAGGTCGTGGACATCGCGTGCGCCACGGACAAGAAGGACGCGGGCCACGGCGAGGCCCATGCCGCGTGCGCGATGTCGTGCGCCAAGCGCGGCCAGCCGGTGGGCATCATGACGGCCGACGCGATCTACACCGTGACGGGCGACTACGCCGCCAACAACAACGCGAAGCTGCTCGACTTCGTCGCCAAGACGGTCCTCGTGACCGGCGCCGTGACGGAGAAGGACGGCACCAAGTCGATCAACGTGAAGTCGATCGCGATCGCGAAGTAATCAGGGCCTGGGTCCTGAGACCTGTGTCCTGGGTCTTGAGACTTGGGACCTGAACGATCGAAGGGCCCGTGGGCAAACCGCCCGCGGGCCCTTTCTGTTTCGCGCAAGACCTTTTCACCGGCGTTGGTGTCTAAGTTTGTAACGAGCGCATTCCCGGCCGGGACGCGCGATGCGGCGAAACCCTTCACAAGGAGAGAGCCATGCCTCGCGAGTTCTTCGACGCTGTCACACGTCCGATCGGCACGCGCAAGTGGTACACCGTTCCCCTCTCGCTGCTGTCCCACGCGGCGGTCATCGCGCTGCTGATGCTGATTCCGTTGATGGCGCCGGTCGCGCTGCCGGCCCTCGGCGGAGGCGCGATCGCCGACTATGTCC
Organism: uncultured Acidobacteriota bacterium; assembly: GCA_963839865.1. Classification (GTDB taxonomy): domain Bacteria; phylum Acidobacteriota; class Vicinamibacteria; order Vicinamibacterales; family UBA2999; genus 12-FULL-67-14b. The sequence goes on along the minus strand of CAWIWS010000020.1, from coordinate 698,933 downwards.
TGGTGGCGGCCACGCCGCCCGCACCACCACCGCCTGCGATGCCTCGCGATGCTCCCCTGGTCGAGTCCAATCCCCTGGCCGCGCCGACCGAGGCACCGTCGCACATCGTGAAGGAACCGGCCATCGAACCGGGATTCGAGGCGCGGCACGGAGTGGACGGAGGCGTCGGCGTGGTCGCCGGTGGATTCGACCGAGGCGTCCCGGAGGCACCCGCGCCGTCGGCACCGGCGCCCAAGGAACCGGTTCGTGTCGGCGGACAGATTCGCGCGCCCCAAAAAATCCACGACGCGCCGCCGGTGTATCCCGCCATCGCGCAGGCCGCGCGTGTGCAGGGCCTTGTGATCCTCGAGGCGACGATTGCGGCGAATGGCCGGGTGGTGGATGCGCGCGTGCTGCGATCGATTCCCCTGCTGGACCAGGCCGCGCTCGACGCAGTGCGGCAGTGGCAGTTCACGCCGACGCTGCTGAACGGATCACCGGTGCCGGTCGTGATGACGGTGACGGTGTCCTTCGTGCTGCGGTGAGCTGGGCGCATGGGGCTCGGCCCTTCGGGCCTCGTGGGCGTTCTGGGCTTCCCCAGGGCGAGGCGAACCCACGAGTCGCGAAGCGACGAGCCCCACCCGCCCACGACCGGGGTGACAGGGTCGCCCCGAAGCCGCTTGACTTCTCGCCGGGCCGGCCTCAAGCTCCGCCAAGGTCCCCGCGGAGGTTTGAAGATCATGCAGAAACGGTTAGGGCTCGCGGTCTGCGGGTTCGTTGGTGTGTTTGTCCTCGCGGTCTTCACGGCGGAGAAGCCGCCCGAGGACTACGTCAAGGCCATGAAGGACGTCGCGGCCGGCGTGCAGGCCTCGAACAAGGCGCTCCAGGATCAGGACTTCGAGGCCGTGTCGAAGAACGCCGCGTCGATGATCGACGCCCTCGCCATCGTCGAGAAGTACTGGACGGGCAAGTCGGAGGAGACGCTGAAGGTGGCGCGGACCGCCGCGAAGGCCGCGTCGGACATGCGCGTGGCCGCCGGCCTCATGAGCGCCGAGGGCGTGGCGTATTCGGCAAAGGAGTTGTCGGCCACCTGCGCGACCTGCCACACCGCGCACCGCGAGAAAATGGCGGACGGCACTTACGGGATCAAGTGACTTGAGGCTTGAGGCTTGGGGCTTGAGGCCTGAGGCTTGAGGCCTGAGGCTTGAGCCAAAGAAAAAGGCCCCGGTGCGCGGAAGCGCCCGGGGCCTTTGTTATTTGTTATTCGTTATTCGTTCTTCGTTCTTGCTAAATCGCCTTCAGCAACGCGGCGACCTTGTTCGTCGCCTCCCAGGTGAGATCCTTGTCGCTCTTCCCGAAGTGCCCGTAGTTGGTGGTCTTCGAGTAGATCGGGCGGCGCAGGTTCAGCTGCTCGATGATCTCCGCCGGCTGGAAGTTGAACACGCGGTTGATCGCGCGGATGATCTTCGTGTCGGGCACGGTGGCGGTGCCGAACGTCTCGACGTGCACGCTCACCGGGTCGGGATGGCCGATCGCGTAGGCGAACTGCACCTCGCACTTGGCGGCGAGCTTCGCGGCCACGACGTTCTTGGCGACCCAGCGGGCCATGTACGCGGCGCTGCGATCCACCTTCGTCGCATCCTTGCCCGAGAACGCGCCGCCGCCGTGCCGGCCCATGCCGCCGTAGCTGTCGACGATGATCTTGCGGCCGGTGAGGCCCGTGTCGCCCTGCGGCCCGCCGACGACGAAGCGGCCGGTCGGGTTGATCAGGAACTCCGTCGCGGTGGTGAGCATCCGCGCCGGCAGGCACCTTCTTGATCACGTTCTCGATGCAGAACTTCTCGATTTCCTTGTGCGAGACATCCGCCGAGTGCTGCGTCGAGATGACGACGTTGGAGATGCCGACGGGGCGGCCGTTGCTGTAGATCACCGACACCTGCGACTTGGCGTCGGGGCGCAGCCACGGCGCGTCGCCGCGCTTGCGAATCTTGGTGAGCTCGCGGCCGAGGCGGTGCGCGAACATGATCGGCGCCGGCATGAGCTCGGGCGTCTCGTTGGCGGCGTAGCCGAACATGAGGCCCTGGTCGCCGGCGCCCTGCTTGGCCGTCTTCTTGCCGGCGGCCTTGCGCGCGTCCACGCCCTGGGCGATGTCGGGCGACTGCTGGGTCACGAGCACGTTCACGAACACGCGGTCCGCATGGAACACGTCGTCGTCGTTGACGTAGCCGATCTCGCGGATGGCGTCGCGCGCGATCTTCACGAAGTCGAGCTTGGCCTTGGTCGTGATCTCGCCGCCGACGATCACGACGTTCGACTTGACGTAGGTCTCGCAGGCCACGCGGCTGAACTTGTCCTGCGCGAGGCACGCATCGAGGACCGCGTCGGAAATCGTGTCAGCGACCTTGTCGGGATGCCCCTCGCCGACGGATTCCGAAGAGAAGATGTATCGGTTGCCCATTCACACTCCAAAAAAAATGCCCGCGAGAGTCGCGGGCCAGGCTCGCGACTTAGATAGATTTCGTGTCCAGCTCACGCGGACACGGTGCGGCCCATCAAGTCGGGGAAATCGCCGCACAAACGACCCTTGAGTATCCCTTCCGGGGCGCGATGCTGTCAAACGCCTTTCATCGCGGGCGGGCTGCGGACTGGGGACTTGGGGACTTAGGGACTTAGGGGCTTGGGGACTCAGGGCCTGAGGTTCCCTACTAAGCCCCCAGGTCCCTAAGCCCCTAAGCCCTCAAGCTACTTCTTGTGGCTCGCGATGTACTCGAGCGAGAACTTCTCGAGCGGTTCGCTCTTGAGGCCGATGAGCTTCGCCTCTTCCGTGGCCTTGTCCACGGCCCAGCCGTCCTGCAGCACGCGCTTCACCAGCCACATGGAGCCCACGCGGCTGGCCGACGCGCAGTGCACGAAGACCGGCTGGTTGCTCTTGTCGGCGATGGTGGCGAGGAACTGGTCCACGGCCTTGGGATCGGGCTGCTGGCCGTTGAACGGGATGCTCACGTACTTGAGGCCAAGCTCCTTGGCGTGGGCGGCGTTCTGCTCGATGTTGGCGCCGGGCTCGGTGGGCATCCGCAGGTTGATCACGGCCTTGAAGCCGTCCTTGGCCAGGCCGTCGAGGGCGGCGGTCTCGGTGGCGCCGCCGCAGGCCACCACGGCGTCGACCTTGGTGAAGTTGACGATGCCGGCACGGTCCTGCTTGGTCTGTGCGAGGGCGGGAACGGCGAGAGCGAGAGCGAGAACGAAAGTCGCAATGACGCGCATGAAATCAGCCTCCGCGGCGATCATACGCAAAAACAACCACGAAGGACACGAAGGATAACAACACGAAGAACGCGAAGAAGTCCTTGGATTTCCAAGAGTGCTTCGCGCCCTTCGTGGTGACGTTCGCGTCCTTCGTGGTTATTCCTTCTGCACGGTCACCGTCACCGGCGCCTGGCTGCGCACCGTGACGGTCGTGCCGGCGGCGAGGGTGGCGGGGTTGCGATCGTTGGTCATCGCCGCCGCGGTGCCGCCGGCCGCGCCCACGGCGCCGCCGATGGCCGCACCCCTGCCGCCGCCGAGGATCGCGCCGAGAATCGCGCCGCCGATGGCCGCGCCGCCCACCTTGGCCGCGCTCTCTCCGCCGGGAGACGCACCTTCGCGGACGACGGGGTCGCTCTTGAAGGCGAGCTGGGTGCCGTCGGCCAGCACGATCGTATGGAAGCGAATCGCGAGCCGCGCCTTGCCCTTCATGCGGCCGCCGCGATCGACCTCGGTCACGGAGCCCCGCACCGTCGAGCCCGCGGGAATCGCGATGCGGCCGTCGACGCGGACATCACGCGTCACGCGCGCTTCGACCTTGTCTTCCACGCGCGCGAGCTCGCTCGAGACCGTGCGCTCGATCTGCAGGCCGAGGACCGCGTCCGACGGCACGGTGAGGTCGACGAACTCCGGCGCCGGCGGCGGTGGCGGGGGCGGCGGCTCGGGGTCCTTGTACTCCGGCGTGGAGGCCTGCACCGGCGCGCGCGTCTCCCACATGGAAGAACCAGGTGCCGACGGGTGCCGCAGGTGCCTCGGATGCCACGCGGTGTTGCAGTGTGCCGGACGGGTGCCGACGGTGCGCGGTGCCGGGCGGTTCCCGTATCCGGGCACCGGTTCCTCGACTCCCGGCTCCCGGCTCCCGGCTCCCGCGGTGCCCGGATTGTTTGCCGCGCGACGCGAGGTCGTGGGCGCGGCGACACGAGGCGCGGCCTGCACCGGCGCGGCCGGCGCAGGAGGAGCGGCCGGCGCCTGCGGTGTAATCACGCCTTCGGATTCGGTGACCGGCTGGCTCGCGCCCGCCGGCGCAGCCGGTGCGCTGACCGGCGCGCTCGACGCACCGGCCGGCACGTCCAGCGCCTGCGGCGGCTGGTTGTGCCGAACGGCCAGATAGGCGCCTCCGCCGGCGGCGGCCAGGCACCCTATCGAAAGTCCTGCAAAAACCAGCTTGTTGAACTCCATTACGACACTCCTGCCTCAACGGGTGAGCAAGGGCCGTGCCGGGCGGAAGGCCCACGAAAGCACGCATTCTAAGCCCAATTCCGCGCATCCTGGGCCCCCAACTGTCCTAATCCGGGGAAGGCTGTCCTCAACACGGCGAAGTCACCGAGGTTCATACTGGTGCAGGTGAAATCGGCGCGAGCCATGGAGGTAGGTATGAAGAAGCTGATCGCAGGCGCGATCGTCACAGCCCTGGTCATGGCCGTCTCGGCGGGCCTTGGCGCCCAGTCGAAGGCGCCCCAGCCGCAGAAGCTCGACGCGGAATACACCGCGAAGATCAAGGAGGCGCTGCAGGACCCGCGCATCACCACCGAGCTGGTGGACCACCTGCCCGCGTCCGACACCGTGCCGACGCCGCTCAAGTTCCTCGGCCGCTACGTCGGCCAGCCCGGCGAGCTCACCTACGCGAAGGACATCTACCGCTACTACGAGCAGCTCGCCAAGGTGTCGCCGCGCGCGCGCTACTGGAAGATCGGCACCACCGAGGAAGGCCGCGACCTCGTCGCGCTCGCCATCGCGGACGAAGCCACGATCAAGTCGCTCGAGAAGTACCGCGACCAGCTCGCCGCGCTCACCGATCCCCGCAAGACGACCGAGGCGCAGGCGCAGGCGCTGCTGAAGACGGCCAAGCCGATCTACTACGTGACGAGCGGCATCCACTCGCCGGAGAACGGCGGCCCCGAGATGCTCATCGAGCTGGCCTACCGCCTCATCGTCGAGGAGACGCCGTTCATCCAGCAGATCCGCAACAACGTGATCACGATCATCACGCCGGTGATCGAAGTGGACGGCCGCGAGAAGCAGGTGGACACCTACTACTTCAACAAGACGCGCGCGCCGGGCGACGCGCGGCTGCCGCTGATGTACTGGGGCAAGTACGTGCAGCACGACAACAACCGCGACGGCATGGGCCAGTTCCTCGAGCTGACCAAGGCCGTGACGCGCATGCAGCTCACGTGGTACCCGACGATCATGCACGACCTGCACGAGGCGCAGACCTATCTCTACGCGTCCACCGGCACGGGGCCGTACAACGACGCGCTCGATCCGATCACCATCAGCGAGTGGTGGATGCTGGCGCAGAACGACGTGATGGAGATGACCAAGCGCGGCGTGCCCGGCGTCTTCACCTACGGGTTCTACGACGGCTGGGTGCCCAACTACATGTTCTTCATCGCGCACTCGCACAACGCCATCGGGCGCTTCTACGAGGTGCAGAGCTACGGGCCCGACAACTACGTCGCGCGCGCCGGGGCCACGACCACCAGCAAGGAATGGTTCCGCCCGAACCCGCCGCTCGCCGAGATCAAGTGGGGGCCGCGCAACAACACCAACATCCAGGAGTCGGCGCTCCTCTTCGCGATGAACCACGTCGCGAAGAACAAGGAGCTCTATCTCGAGAACTACTGGATCGAAGAACAAGCGCGCCGTCGAGAAGGGCAGGAACGGCCCGACCTACGCGTGGCTCATCCCCGCGAACCAGCGCCGCAAGGCCGACACGGCCGACGCGATCAACGAGCTGCTGCGGCAGGGCCTCGAGATCCACAGGGCCACCGCCGCCTTCAAGGCCGGCGCCCTCAACGTCGAGGCCGGCGACTACATCGTCCGCGGCGACCAGCCGTACCGCACGCTGGCCGACATGTACTTCTCGGTGCAGAACTACGCGCCGCAGAACCCGCGGCCGTACGACGACACGGGCTGGACGTTCCAGTACATGCGCAACATCAAGATCACCGAGGTGACCGACAAGGGCGTGCTCGCGCAGGCGATGACGCCGGTGACCGGGCCCGGTGAAGGCGGCCGGCGGCATCGAGGGCACGGGCACGACGCTCGTCGTGGAGCACACGGCCGACAACAGCGCTCGTGACGTTCCGCTTCAAGAACGCGGACGTGAAGATGGCGGCGGCCGAAGACGACTTCGAGCTCGCGCGGCCACAAGTTCCGCGCCGGCGCGATCGTGATCGCCAACGCGGACCGCGCGAAGCTCGAGCCGATGCTGAAGGACCTGGGCCTGTCGGCGTGGGCCGTGGCGCAGGCGCCCGCGGTGAAGACGCACGACCTCGACATCCCGCGCATCGGCTACGTGCACAGCTGGACGCGCACGCAGGACGAAGGGTGGGTGCGCGCGGCGCTCGACACCTACGGCATTCCCTACACCTACTTCGCGGACCAGAAGCTGAAGGAGGGCAACCTGCGCGCGAAGTACGACGTGATCATCTTCCCGCACGTCGGCGGCACGCCGACCTCGCAGGTCAACGGCATGGCGATGACGGGCAAGGCGCCGCTGCCCTACAAGAAGACCGACAAGACGCCGAACCTGGCGTACGTGGATTCGAGCGACGACATCCGCGGCGGCATGGGCATCGAGGGCCTCGCGGAGCTCGCGAAGTTCGTGCAGGACGGCGGCACGCTCATCACCGAAGGGTCGACGTCCACGATCTTCCCGGAGTACGGCATCGACGTCGGGCATCACGGTGGAGATCGCCGGCGCAGCTCTTCGTGCGCGGATCGATCGTGCGCAGCAAGGTGGCGGACAAGAAGAGCCCGCTCGCCTACGGCTTCGACGGCAGCGACCTGCCGGTGTACTTCAACCAGGACCCGGTGCTGGCCGTGGGCGGCGGCGGGTTCGGCGGGCTTCGGCGGATTCGGCGGCGGCGGCGGACCGGCGAATGCCGGGCTCGGCCAGAACGTGACGCCCAACGCGCAGCCGCTGCGTATCCAGCCGCTCGACGCGGCGCCCGCGCGCCGAGCGCGGACCCGGCGCGCCGCCGGCCGACGAGATGGCGCAGGTGCGGCAGATGGCCGCGCAGTTCGGCATCGCCGTGGACGACTCGCGCCCGCGCGTGGTGCTGTCGTTCTCGCAGAACCCGAACGACCTGCTGCTGTCGGGCACGCTTGCCGGCGCGCAGGGCCTCACGGGCAAGGCGGCGCTCCTCGACGCGTCGCTCGGCAAGGGCCACGTGGTGATGTTCGCGCTGCGGCCGTTCTGGCGGTGGCAGACGCAGGGCACCTACTCGCTGGGCTTCAACGCGATCATGAACTGGAACGATCTCGACGCGGGCAAGGCCGAGGCGAAGCCGGCCGCGACGGCGGGCCAGCGGTAGACTACTTCGCCGGCACCTTCGACTTCAGCTCGTCGAACCAATGCATGACCAGGAAGACGGCCTTGCCGGCCGCTTCCTGGCCGTTGTCCTTCACCATCAGGAACCGGCCGGTGTCGCGCGCCAGGTCACCGGCGCTCAGGTAGGGCCGGGTGGCAAACAGCGTCTGCGCCGCGCCAATCACGGGCCGGGCGCCGAGCTCAATCGACTTGACCATCATCCCGTCGCTGCCCATGTAGAACAGTTCCTTGCCGTTCCCCGACCAGCGGGGGTCCGAGCCGCCGGCGCTCGACACCTGCGTGGCGGCCGCCGGATTGGCCAGCGGCGCGATGTAGACCTCGAATCGTCCCGAGGCATTCGACGTGTAGGCGAGCCACTGTCCATCCGGCGAGAAATGCGGCGAGCCCTCGCTCGCCGGTGTCTGCAGGAACGGCCGCGGCGTCCGATCGCCCGTCGTCGGCACGAGCCAGATGTCGGCGTTGCGAATCGGATCCCAGTCGACGTACGCCAGCGTCCGGCCGTCTGGAGAGAACGAGCCCGCGCGTTGCCGATTCGGGCTCGTGGTCAGCCGCACCTCTTCGTCGGAGCCATCCACCGCGCGCCAGAACAGATTGAGGTTGGGCAGCCCCGCGCCATAGACCACGCGGCGTCCGTCGGCGGTGAGGACCGGCTGCGAGCGGTAGCCGCCCCCGGCGGTCAGCCGCGTCGACGTCCCGCCGGCGAGATCCTCGACAAAGACGTCCCGGTCCGGCCCCTGGGTGTTGACGCGCACGGCCCGCCGCTCGTCGCGGGAGACGCCGACCTCCATGCTCATCGACGGGATCGATCGGATGATCGTCTCCTTGCCGCTGCGGTCGACCCAGGCGACCACCTTGTCCACCTCGGACAACGTGCCGGGCAGGTAGGCCATCAGGCCCGTCGGCGAGAACGCGAAATGCGCGCCGCCGGACAGGTTGGTGCCCACGTTCTCCATCAGCGGCGTCACGGGGCCCGTCACCTCGAGCCGATCCAGATCGAAGGGCGCGGCCATCAGTCCCTCGGCCTGCGCGTACACCAGGTACGCATGCTGCGCATCGACGATGACGATGCGTCCGTCGCCGCCGCCCTGGACGAGGACCTTGCGCTCGTGCGTGTCGAGGCGCTCGACCGCGATGCGGCCGCCCTCAAAACCCGTGTCGTTCCAGATCGTGAAGAGGATCGCGCGGCCGCCCGGGACGAACTGCGGCCAGCGATGGCTCAGCTCCCCGGCTTCGAGCTTGGTGACCGGCTCGCGCGTCCCGCCGCCGGCGGGCACCTTGAAGATCCCCTGCCCGTTGCTCGGCACGAACAGGATGGTGTCGTCCGGCCCCCAGGCCTCACCGCGGATGTTCGGGGCATCGGTCACCGTGACGACGGCGCCGCCCTGCAAGCGGACCTTCTTGAGTTTCTCGTCCGCCGAGAACCCCACCCACTGGCCGTCAGGCGAAAAGAACGGGTTCACCGCGCCGGTGGTGCCCGGCAGCGGCGTCGCGTCCATGCAATCGAGGGCGCGCACGTAAAGCTGCGTGCGCTGATCAGCGGTGGCGGGGAAGACCACCGCCTGGCCATCGGGCGACACCGCGACCGACAATCCGCGGCCGAGGAAGATGGTGGCGGCCGATGGCAGCGGCAGCGCAACGTGCGCGGGGCGTGAAGCGGGCGGCGCTTCGGGCGCGCGGGTGGCGACCCAGGCCGCGCCGCCGGCCGCGAGCGTCATGACGCCGGCCAGGGCCCACGGCAAGGCGGTGCCTTGCGGGCGCGGGGCCGCGGCGATCGCCGGCGCGGTCATCACGACACTGGAACCCGATGACGCGCCCGCGATCACGTCGTCGATCTCGACCGCCGCATCGCCGATGTCGCGCAGGCGCCGCGCCGCGTCCTTGCGCAGGCAGCGGCGCAGCAAATCGACGAGCCGCGGCGGCGTCGCCGTGGGCAGCTGCGACCAGTCGGGTTCGCGCGTGAGGACCGCCGCGATCGAATCACTCGCCGTGCCGCCATCGAACAGGCGATGGCCGCTCAGCATCTCGAAGAAGACGACGCCGAAGGCCCAGATGTCGGCGCGCTTGTCGACGGACTTGCCGCGCGCCTGCTCGGGGCTCATGTACGCCGCCGTGCCGAGGATGATGCCGTCGGCGGTGGCGTGCGCGGTGAACGTGGGTGAGTTGGCGGGATCCGCGTCGTGGTGTCCGGCGTCAGCCGGACCCATCGCCTTGGCGAGGCCGAAGTCGAGGACCTTCACCGTGCCGTCGGCGCGGACCTTGATGTTGGCCGGCTTCAGGTCGCGATGCACGATCCCCTGCTCGTGCGCGGCCTCGAGCGCCGCGGCGATCTGCCGCGCGATGGGGAGCGCCTCCTCAAGAGGTATTCCGGCTCCCGGTTCCCGGCTCCCGGCTCCCGTCCTGATCAAGTCCGACAGGTCCCGGCCCTCGACCAACTCCATGACGAGCGCGCGAACGTGGGACCCGGCGCCGCTGTGGATCCGGCTTCAGCGGGACCTTCCTCGAGCCCGTAGATCGCCGCGATGTTCGGGTGGTTCAGCGCCGCGAGCGTCTGCGCTTCCCGCGTGAAGCGCGCGAGCCGGTCCGCATCGTCCGCCACGGCGGCGGGCAGCACCTTGATGGCGACGTCGCGATTGAGCCGGGTGTCCCTCGCGCGAAAGACCTCGCCCATACCGCCCGCGCCGAGAGTCCCCGTGACTTCGTACGATCCGATCCGCGTTCCCGGCGTCAGGCTCATGCAATAGGGAACGGGATTATAGCGCCCTCAGTACGTCTCGACGTCGAGCCCCGGCACGCGGCGGAAGTGCTCGACGTTCCTCGTGACCACCGGCATCGCATAGGCGAGGCCCGTGGCCGCGATCCAGAGATCGTTGGCGCCGATCAGTCGTCCTTCGCCATGAAGATGGCGGAACGCCCGCCCGTAATGCCAGCTGACATCCGCCGTGGACGGCAGCACGTAGAAGGGCGCAAGGAACGCTTCCCACCGCGCCCGGTCACGCATCGACACGCCGGAGGCGAGCTCGCCCGCGACGATGAAGGGCAGGTAGAGCCGCGCGTCTTCGTTGGCTTCCAGGAAGGCCACGGCCGGTCCCGGCGTGCGCCGGTGATGCTCGCGTTCGAGATCGACCAGCAGCGTGGTCTCGACGATCAGCGCCCGGCCCACTTGTCCTCCGGCGGCTGATCGGCCTGCTTGTGCGCCTCGACGCGCTCCACGTCCTCGATTCGCAGGTGGGTCCGCCGGGCGCCCATCAACTCGAGCAATCCCCCGGCCGTGATGGTGTCCTCGGGCCACGTCGCGCGCAAGACAACCTCGCTGAAGGATTCGTCCCGGTACCGCCGGGCGGCGCGCAACCGGTTGTACGCCTCGTCCTTCAAGGAGATGGTCTTGGTACCCATCTGTGTAATATGCACATTGCACAGACCTCGTGTCAACGGGCCTGTTTATAGAGGTTTTTCGCGTCCTTCGTGGTTAATCCTTCGCGTCCTTCGTGGTCAGTCTTCCGCCAGGCTGACCTGCTGAAACGGCGTCGCCGCGAGCGTCTCCATCCCCGTCCGCCGGTTGATCTCGGCGCACACCTCTTCGCGCGACCGCCACAGCAGGGCGCGGGTCCGCGTCTCGCCGGAGACGAGCGCCGGCGGCAGGAAGGCCTCGTGATTCCCTTCCGCATACGTGATGAACCGCCGCGCGCGACATGTGCGGACCAGGCTCACCAGGAACTCGAGCGAGCAATCCCCGTTACTCGACGTCGGCCAGCCAGCGATCGGCGGTGACCTCGGGCCTGAACAGCGCGAGCGGCGACAGCGCGCAGAGGAACGCCCGCTCCTGCTGCCACGTCCCGTAGATCGCGCGGATGGGGCCCGCGCGCGCAATCCACCGCGCGAGCTCGCCGACCTCACGATCGACCGCCCGCTGTTGTCGGGCGACGCGTCCGCGTCGATCAGCACCCGCTGCGCCCCGAGGCACGCGATGTAGACGTTGGCGCCGAAGCCCAGCACGTCGCGTCCCTTGCCGGTGAACGTCAGCGCGTGCACCTGCAGGTCCCCCACCGTCGCCACGTCCCCGGCGTTGATCTCGCGCACGTCCACGAACCCGAGCGTCCGCAGGTAGTCCGCGCAGCGCGGCGTCAGCGGCTGGTCCGTGCCGCCGGGCACGAACACGGGCACGCGATGCGGCAGCGTGAGCAGCGACGCCAGGTCCATGTGATCGAGGTGATGCTGCGTGAAGAAGATCGCGTCCACTTCCCCGAGCTGGCGCGCCGTGAGCGGTTGCACCGCGTAGTCGTGGCGCCACGCGTGCAGCACGGGATCGAAGAGCACGCGCCGGCTGCCGCCGTCGGCGATCAGGAACGCATGGCCCATGTGCGTCACCGTGAGGACCGTGGCGTCGTGGCCTTCGGGCACGAAGAGGTCGCCGGCGGCAGTCCGCGGGATGAGCCCGCCGATCGACTCCAGCGCGGCGATCGCGCCGCGCACGTCGCGATCCGCCAGCGCGAGGTCCACCCCCGGCGGGAAGTCCCCGCGGAGCACGTCCATGATCACGGCGAGGGCGCGCGCGCTCGACAGCGGAATCTCCCGCTGCGCGCGTTGTCCCCCCTTCTCGAAACGGAGCTGGATGGTGACGCGGTCTGGCGCCACGAAGCGGTCGAGGCCCTCGGACCGTGCCTTGAGGCGCAGCCGTCCGGCCGGGTCGCGCGAGGCGCTGACCCACTGCGCCGACTCCGGCCGCGCCGCCAGCCACGACTCGACGAGCCATTGCAGGTGCGTGGTGGCCTGCTCCCGCGGAAAGACCTGGCCCTTCACCGCCGCCGCCGTCGCCATCGTCTGGAGGGCGTCGCGGACGATCGGGCCCAGTTGTTCGAGGATGCCGACGAGTTCGGGCGCGAGGAAGAGCCCGACGGAGGGTTCAATCCACCCGAGCGGGATGCTGTCGACGAGGAACGTGGCTTCGATGGAGACGGCCGGATCGAGCGTCTGTTCCGAGAGGGACATGGCGCTGTAGCTTAATCAATAACGGCCGGCGGGGTGTGACGCGACGGCTTGGGGCGCCTCAGGCTCCCCGGGTCGTCCCTGGCGGGCCACCGCGCGCATGCCGGCGAGCGAGAACTCGGCGATGTGCTCCGCGGCCCCGTCCGCGTCGTTCGACACCGGCGCCCATTCCCGGGCCATCGCCGGCGGCGTGGCCTTCGCGAACATGAGGCACTGGGCCTGCAGGCTGGCCACCGACCGCATCACGCGCGCGTCCCTGGGCGGCAGGCCGGTGATGGCGCTCACGATCGCGCCGAGATATTCGAGGCGGGGCTGGACCACCTGCTGCACCACGAGGTCCAGCGCGTCGGTCGGCTCCTCCATCTCGCGCGCCATCAGCTTGTGGATCCACGCGTGGCGCCCGCTGCCCTTGAGGCGGGAGATGAAGACCCGGACGAACACCCGAACCTGCTCCTCGGGCGACCCGCCCTCGCCCGCGCGCTGCGACAGCTCGTTGGTCTCGCGCATCGATGCGATGGCCTCCTGCACGACCTCGCGATACAGGCCCGCCTTGTCGCCGAAGTGGTAGTTCACCGCCGCGACGTTGGCGCGCGAGCGCCTGGCAGATCTCGCGGACGGTGACCTTGCGGAAGCCGCGATCGGCAAAGAGAGCGGTGGCCGCCTCGATGAGCCGCTGCCGGGTCTGCAATCCTGCGACGATTTCCCGGTTTCGGGGCCTGGCCCCTTTGCGCCTGTCACAGCGTCCTCCTGAACAGCAGCGTGGCCGAGGTCATCGCCACGATCGAGAAGATCGCCAGGAACCCGAGGTCGAAGGCGATCGCCTCGAACCCCGTGTTCTTCAGCAGCAGGCTCTTGAACGCGTGCACGGCGTAGGTGAACGGATCGACCGCCGCGATGACCTGCATCCAGCCCGGGAACCCCTGCTGCGGATAGACCGCGCCGCTCGGGAAGTAGAGCAGCGTGTTGAGCACGCCGAACATGGCGCGCGGCAGCAGCGGATCGGTGACCCGCACCATGATCAGGAACATCATGCTGATCGAGCGCGAACGCGGTGATCACGATGACCACCGACATGCCGCAACAGCCGCATCGGGTCGAGCGGATTCGGCACGCCGGCGATGAGCGAGCCGATCGTCATCAGCACAGGCCCCGGCGATCACCGCCTTGATCGTGCCCGAGATGTTGAAGCCGGCGATCAGTTCGAGCTTCGTGATCGGCGTGACCAGATAGCCCTCGTGCAGCCCGCGCGCCTTGTCGTCGATGAAGATGATGCCGCCGCCGATCATCACCATCATGAAGATCGACATCGTGATCGAGCCGGGCAGCAGGTACTGCATGTACGGGCACGTAGGGGTAGACCTCGACGACGTCGAGCGCGCGCCTGCGCCGAACGTCCGGTCCGTCGTCTGCTGGTCTCGTTGAGCCCCGTCACCAGCCCGCCACCGTGGCCGCCAGCGTCGCCGAGACGAAGTTGTCGGTGTTGTCCTGCGATCAGCGCCACCCGCGGCTGCGTTCCGGCCGGCCACGCGGCGCGAGAAGTCGGGCGGAATCGTCAGCACGCCGTTGACGCGGCCGTTGCGCAGATCGGTCGAGCGCCGACCCCTCGGTCGGCGTAGCTCGACCAGGTCGAAGTCTGCGCGTTGGCGGCGACGGCGCCCGCCAGCTCGCGCACGCGCACCGCCGGCACGCCGTGGTCCTGGTCCACGACGGCGACCTTCAGGTGCTTGACGTTGCCGCCGAAGGCGTAGCCCAGCACGACGAGCTGGACGATCGGCATGATCATCGACATGATGATGAGCATCGGGCTGCGGCGGAAGCGCCGCATCTCGCGTTCGATGATGGCCAAGGGTTCGGTGCATGGTTACCTGCCGCATCATGAAGGGGTTGCCGCGGCGCCGGATCCTGCAGCGCGTCGCGAAGCGCGCGCCCGGTGTAGTGCACGAACACGTCGTCGAGCGTCGTGCTCTGGACGGCCAGCGACTGCACGGCGACGCCGCGCGCGGCTCGCCGTCTGCAGCAGCGCCATCGTGGTGGCGGGGCCGTTGCCGGTGGCGATGCGGAACACGTGGTCGTGGCTGGTCACGTCTGCCACCTCGGGCAGCGCCGCAGGCGTCTCGGCCCAGTCCGCCGGCACGCGCGAGAAGCTGACCTCGAGGACGTTCTTGCCGGGATCGGACGCCTTGAGCTTCATCGGCGAGTCGAGCGCCATCAGCTCGCCGTGGTCGACGATGGCGATGCGGTCGCAGAGCTTGTCGGCCTCGTCCATGTAGTGCGTGGTGATCAGCACCGTGAGGTCGCGCTCGCGCCTTGATGCTTCTGCAGCATCTCCCACACGTGCACGCGCGACACGGGATCGAGGCCGGTGGTCGGCTCGTCGAGGAAGAAGATCCTCGGCTCGTGCACCAGGCCGCGGGCGATCTCGACGCGGCGCCGCATGCCGCCCGAGAGGTTCCTCACCTGCTTGTCGCGCCACTGCGGTCAGTTCCACGGCCTCGAGCAGCTCGTCGATCAGCCGCTTGCGCTTCGCGCGCGGCACGCCGTAGAGCTTCGCGAAGATGAGCAGGTTCTCCTCGACGCTCAGCTCGAGGTCGCTGGTCATCGCCTGCGGGATGACGCCGATCACGCGGCGCACGCCGTCGGCCTCCTTCGCCACGTCGAAGCCGCTGATGAGCGCCGTGCCCGCGGTGGGCGGCAGCAGCGTCGTGAGCATCCGGATGAGCGTCGACTTGCCGGCGCCGTTCGGCCCGAGCAGGCCGAAGATCTCGCCCGGCGGCACCTCGAAGGTGATGCCCTTGACGGCGGTGAAGTCGCCGAACGTCTTCACGATGTTCTGGACGTCGATGGCGCTCATCGTCAAGCTCCAGCCGCTAGCCCGTAAGCTAGGACCAGGTCCTGAGCAGCATCACGTAGGCCGTCATGCCCACGGCGAGCCGCCGGTCGGCGTTGTCGCACGCGCAGGCGGATCTCGAAGGTCTTGATGTCGCGCTTGGTGCGGCTCACGTCGCGCTGCGTGGCGAAGCCGGCATCCACGCCGCGGTAGAAGACCGTGCCCTCCGCTCCTCGCCCGAGGGCAGGCGCACGCGTCAGCGTGTCGCCGATCTTCACGCGATCGATGTAGGTCTCCTCGATGTCGGCGCGCACCCACAGGTCGTCGGGATCGATCAGCGTCACGACGGCCTGGCCCGCCGTCACGACTTCGCCCTCCGCGCCGGCGCGCACGTCCACGATGCCGTCCGACCGGCGCGACTTCACCTCGCGTGTAGCCGAGGCGCACGTCCGCCTTCTGCCTGCTGCGCGCGCCGCGGCCGCCTGCTGGTGCTGGTTGGTCTGCACCTGGCTGCGGCGCACCGACGACCTGCTCGGCGTTGGTGCGCGCGAGCGCAATCGCCGCGCGCTGCGGCGTCGGCCTGCCGCTTCAGCGCGTCCAGGCGCGCCACCGCGGCGTCGTACGAGGTGCGGGCCGTGTCGAGCTGCTGCGCCGGCGCGACAGCCTTCCTGCGCCAGGCTCTGCGTCCGCTCGAGCGTGACGCTTGCGCGCGCTCGAGCTCGGCCGCCGCCGCCGCCTGCTGCGCCTCGGTCGCGCCATGGTCGCCTCGGCCTGCGTGATCTGCTCGGCCATCTGCTGCTCCTGGAAGCGCAGCGCCGCCTCGCTCTGCTGGATCTGCGACGCGATGCCCTCGACGTTGTGCGCGTAGTAGGCGCTCTCGGCGCGCGAGCTCGTCGGGCGAGATCACCGCGATGATCTGCCCTTGGTGACCGTGTCGCCTTCCTTGACGGGGAGCGCCACGATGCGGCCGCCGATCTGCGGGGCGACGACGATGTCGTTGGTCGTGACGATGCCGGTGAGCACGAGCGCCTTGGGCGGCGGAGTAGACGTAGAAACAGGCGCCGGCAGCGGCGACGACGAGGACGAGGAGGGTCTTTTTCATCTTGGTGAAACACATGTATAAAACATGTGTTTGAATGCTGTCAAGTGCTGGCGAGATAGGCGGGAGTCGGGAGTCGGGAGTCGTGAGTCGGTCTAGAGTAGGCACCACGTCCTGTGACCGAGCCTCAGGTCTTCCATTCACCATCCGCGGGCGCGCGTCTCGACGCCGCGCGCGCACATGTCGCGGCGCACGCCGCGTCCGGCGACCTGCTGATCGTCGGCGCCACCCGCGCGGCCGCGGACGAACTCGCGGCCTCCGTGGCGATCGAGCGGGGCGGGCTCTTCGGCGTGTCCCGCGCGGGATTCTTCGAACTGCTCACGCGCCTGGCCTTGCCCGCGCTGGCCAAGGCGGGGCTGAGCCCCACCGGCAGCCTGGGCGCCGAAGCCGTCGTCACGCGCGCCGCGTTCGACGCCGCGGCCGGTCAAACCCTCGCCTACTTCGCCCCCGTGCGGACCTGCCCGGCTTCCCGCGCGCGCCGCGCGCACGCTCAACGACCTCCAGCAGGCCGGCGTCACGACCGACAACTGGCGGCGACTCGACGCCTCGGGCCGCGACCTGTCGAGCCTGCTCGCGCGGGTGAACGCCGAACCACGCGGGCCGGTGCCGTCAGCCGCGCCGGTGTGCTCACGCTGCCGCCGCCGCACTCTCGAGCCATCCCGCGGCACTTGGCAGCGCCAACCTGCTGCTCCTCGATCTCGCGATCGACGTCCAGAGCGGAAGAGGACGCCCTCGCCGCGCTGATGTCACGCAGCGAAGACGCATCTTCGCGCACCGTGCCGTCTGGGATGAGCGACACCTTGGCCGCCTTCGGTGCACTGGCCACGGAATCGACGTTCGGCCACGGCTCGCACCGTCGCACCAGCGCTCAGCCGCATCCAGCGCGACCTGTTCATCCGACCTGTTCGCCCGACGAGCAGCCGCCAGCCGGCGATCGATGAGCGTCGTCTTCTTCTCGGCCCCCGGCGAGGGGCGCGAAGCCGTCGAGATCGCGCGGCGCGTGCTCGTCGAAGCCGCGCGGCGTCCCCTTCGACGAGATGGCGGTGCTGCTGCGCACGCCGCAGACCTACCTCGGCCTGCTCGAGCACGCGCCTCGCCCGCGCCGGCATCCCGGCGTGGTTCGCTCGCGGCACGCGGCGGCCCGACCCCGCCGGCCGCGCCTTCTCGCGCTGCTCGCCTGCGCCGACGAGGGCCTCTCGGCGCGCCGCTTCGCCGAGTATCTCTCGCTCGGCCAGGTGCCCCTCGACTGGCTCGCGCGCCGGACGGCGAGCGCCGGCTGGCGCCGGCGAGCGGCGACGCTCCCGTGGACGCCGCCCACGACGACATCTGCCGACGGCCGCGGTGCCGCCGCCGACGGCCGAAGACGACCGTGCGCCCGACGGCGCCGGCGGCCGCCGAGCGCGGACGACGACCGCGATGGTCGCCGGCACGCTGCGCGCGCCGTGGCGCTGGGAGGAGCTGCTCGTCGAGGCCGCGTGATCGGCGGCGCGGCGCGCTGGCAGCGCCGCCTCGACGGCCTGCGCCCGAGTTCGACCGCCGCCTGCGCGAGCTGCCGACGAGGACCGACGACGCGCCGCGCCCGCGGCCCTCGCCGCGACCTGCGAGCAGCTCGCCGCACCTCGAGGCGTTCGCCCTGCCGATCGTCGCGGCGCTCGACGCGTGGCGCGCGCCGCGCCCTGGGGCGACTGGCTCGCGCACGTTCGCCGCCCTCGCGCCGCGCGTCCTGCGCCAGCCGGCGCGCGTGCTGCGCGTGCTCGCCGAGTTGGCGCCGCTCGGCGGCGTCGGCCGGTCGGCCTGCGCGAGGTGCGCGACGTGCTCACGCCGCGCCTGCTCACGCTCACGCACGAGCCGCCGCGCCGCCGCCACGGCCGCGTGTTCGTCGGGCACGCCGCACGGCGCGCGCGGCCGCGCGTTCCGCGTCGTGTTCGTGCCCGGGCCTCGCCGAGCGCATCTTCCCGCAGCGCCCGCGCGAGGACGCGCTGCTGCTCGACGCCGCCGCGCGGCGCTCGTCGGCCAGCCTGGCCGACGCAACCGACGCGCGCGCGGCCGACGAGCGGCTGCAGCTGCGCCTCGCGGTGGGCGCGGCGACCGAGCGCCTGTCACCTCTCGTATCCGCGCCTCGAGTCGCGCGAGGCGCGGCCGCGCGTCCCGTCGTTCTACGTGCTCGACGTGCTGCGCGCCACGACGGGCGCGCATCCCCGCGCTACGACGACGCTCGCCGACCGCGCGACGCAGCGGGCGCGCCACGCTCGCTGGCCGGCGCCGCCGCGACCCGGCACGCGCCATCGACGACGTGGAGCACGACCTCGCCGCGCTCGGCGCTGCTGCTCGCGCCGCGGTCGCCGCAACAGCGCCAAGGGCCGCGCGCAGTACCTGCTCGAGCTCAACCCGGCGCTGCGGCGCTCGCTGTCGAGCGCTGGCTGCGCTGGCAGCGCGAGCTGGTCGCCGCCGACGGCCTGATGGCGTGTCGCCGATACCACCGGGCCGGCGCTCGCCGCGCAGCGCCTCGGCGCGCGCCGTACTCGCTCTCGGCGCTGCAGCGCTTCGCCGCCTGCCCGTACCAGTTCCTGCTGGCGGCCATCTTCCAGCTCGAGCCGCTCGAGCAGCCGGCGCCGCTGCAGCAGCTCGACCCGCTCACGCGCGGAGCCTGTTCCACGGATCCAGGCGCGCGTTCTTGCGCGACCTTGCAGAGAACGGCCTCCTGCCGCTCTGCCGACGCGCAGCCCGCGGCGCGGCAGCTGCTCGACTGGGCCGTCGACCAGCGTCGACCAAGGCGCGCCTACGACGACCTGGCGCCGGCCATCGACCGCGTGTGGACGGACGAGATCGACGCCCTGCGCGCGACCTGCGCACTGGCTCGCGCAGCCTGGCGAGGACGGCGCGGAGTGGACGCCCGAGCGCTTCGAGTTCGCCTTCGGCCTGCCGCGACCCGGCGGGCCGCGACGCGCGCAGCACCTCCGCCGACCCGGCGAGGTCGGACGAGCGGCTTCCTGCTGCGCGGCTCGATCGACCTCGTCGAGCGCGCACCGCGCGACGGCGCGCCTGCGCGTCACCGACCACAAGACCGGCGAGAACCGCACCGCGCTGGCACGACGATCGTGCGGCGGCGGCGCGGTCCTGCAGCCGGTGCTCTACGCGCTCGCGCTCGAAGCGCTCACCGGCGAGACGGTCGAGGAGGGGCGCCTGTTCTTCTGCACCACCGCCGGCGGCTTCAGCGAGCACGGATCCCGCTCGACTCGACGACGCGCGCGCCGCGGCCTCGAGGTGCTGGAGATCATCGATCGCGCGATCGAGCACGGCACGCTGGCCGCCCGGCCGCGCCCGACGGACAGGCCTGCGAGCACTGCGACTTCCGCGCGGTGTGCGGGCCCGACGAGGAGCGCGCAGAAGCGCAAGGCCCGCGCCGCTCGCCGATCTCGACGCGCTGCGGAGACTGCCATGAGCGCGCCGATGCCGGATGCCGACGACCGCGACCTCATCGCCGACGCGCTCGACGACGACGCTCTCGTCGAGGCGGCGGCCGGCACCGGCAAGACCACCGAGCTCGTCAAGCCGCATCGTCGCGGTGTCGAGACGCGGCCGCGCCGCGCATCGAGCAGATCGTCGGC
The DNA here is from genome assembly GCA_963839865.1 of uncultured Acidobacteriota bacterium. Lineage (GTDB taxonomy): Bacteria > Acidobacteriota > Vicinamibacteria > Vicinamibacterales > UBA2999 > 12-FULL-67-14b. The sequence goes on along the minus strand of CAWIWS010000020.1, from coordinate 678,795 downwards.
GGTGACGTTCACCGAGAAGGCCGCGGGCGAGCTGAAGCTGCGCCTGCGCGAGGAGCTCGAGCGCGCGCGGCACGCGCCGCGCCGACGGCGCGCCGGAGCGCGCTGCACTCGAGCGCGCCGTGCAGCGCTTCGAGGAGGCGCACGTCAGCACCATCCACGGCTTCTGCGCCGACCTGCTGCGCGAGCGGCCGGTCGAGGCGCGGGTCGACCCGCGTTCGAGGTGCTCACCGAGGCGCAGGCCGAGCGCCTGTTCGACGAGGCGTTCGCGCGCTGGTTGCAGGAGCAGCTCGACGACCCCCCCGAGGGCGTGCGGCGCTCGCTGCGCCGGCCCACGTCGCTGGTCGGCGGACGACGAGGAGGACGGGCCCATCGAGCGCCTGCGCGCGCCGGCCGGGAGCTGCTGCAGTGGCGCGACTTCCGCGACGCCCTGGCGCGGCCGCGTTCGACCGCGACGCGGGATCGACCACGCTGGTCGACGCAGTTGACGACCTTCGCCGAGCTCAGCGGCGCGCCGCTCAGCACGGCGACCACCTGTCCACGCGGACACGGCGCCGGTCCGCCGCGCCTAGCGCGGAGATCGAGCGCGCTGCGCGCCGCGCGGGCCGCGACGATCTACGACGGCTGGGAGGCGCGCTCGTGCGCGCTGGCGCGACGACCGCGACCTGCGCGGCGCGGCAAGGGCAGCGGCGCAGCGTTCGCCGAGGGCGTGGCGCGCGCAGCCGCGTGCTCGACGCGCGCGACGCGCTGGTGGACGCGCTCGACGCGCTTCCAGCGCGGCGCCGACGCCGACCTCGCGGCGCTGCTGCACGAGGAGCTGCGCGAGTGCCTCGGCGCGCTACGAGGCGCTCAAGCAGCGCGCCGGCGCGCTCGACTTCCTCGACCTGCTGATCCGCGCCGCGCGACCTGGTGCGCGACGACGCGGCCGTGCGCGCCGACTTCCAGGCCGCTTCCGCGTACCTTCGTCGACGAGTTCCAGGACACCGACCCGCTGCAGGCGGAGATCCTGCTGCTGCTCGCGCGCCGACGATCCGGCCGAGGCGACTGGCGGCCGCGTGTCCGCCGCCGGGCAAGCTCTTCATGGTCGGCGATCCGAAGCAGTCGATCTACCGCTTCCGCCGCGCCGACGTCGGCGTCTATCGCGGCATCTGCGAGCTGCTCGAGCGGCGCGGCGCCAGCCGGTGCACGCTGCAGACGTCGTTCCGCAGCGTGCCGGCGATCCAGCAGGTCGTCAACGCCGCCTTCGCGCCGCACATGACCGGCGACGCGCGCGTCGCTGCAGGCCGACTACGTGCGCGCTGCAGCCCCAGCCGCGACGATCACGCGGCGCAGCCGGCGGTGGTCGCGCTGCCGGTGCCGCGGCCGTACGGCCGCCGGCAAGGTCACGCAAGGCGCGATCGAGCGAGTCGCTGCCCGACGCGGTCGGGCGCCTTCGTGCGCTGGCTGGTGCGCGACAGCGGCTGGACGGTGCCGCGAGCGCGACGGCACGGTCAGCCGGCGCGCGCATCGGCCGCGCCGGCACGTCTGCCTCCTGTTCCGCCGCTTCATCGACTTCGGCACGACGTCACGCGCGCCTACGTGCGAGGCGCTCGAGGCGCGCGGCGTGCCGCACCTGCTGGTGGGCGGCAAGTCGTTCCACGAGCGCGAGGAGGTGGAGACGCTGCGCGCCGCGCTCACCGCGATCGAGTGGCCGGACGACGAGCTGTCGGTGTTCGCCACGCTGCGCGGCCCGCTCTTCGCGATCGGCGACGAGGAGCTGCTCGCGTATCACGCGCTCGGCACGGCGTTCCATCCCGTTCCGCGTGCCCGACGGACTGCTGCCGGCCGCGCTCGCGCCGGTCGCCGAGGCGCTCGGCGTGCCTGCGCGACCTGCACCGCGCCGCGCAACCATCGGCCCGTCGCCGACACCATCGCCCGGCTCCTCGAGGCCACGCGCGCCCACGCCGGCTTCGTGCTGCGGCCGGCGGCGAGCAGGCGCTGGCCAACGTGCTGCACGTCGCCGAGCTGGCGCGGCAGTACGAGGCCGACGGCGGCATGTCGTTCCGCGGCTTCGTCGACGAGCTGCGCGAGGAGGCCGGACGCGCGCCGAGCGCCGGAGGCGCCGATCCTCGAGGAGGGCACCGACGGCGTGCGCCTGATGACGGTGCACAAGGCCAAGGGCCTGGAGTTCCCGGTGGTGATCCTGGCCGACATCGGCGCAAGCTGAGCCGCGACGAGGCCGTCGCGCTACCTCGATCCGACGCGCGGGCCTGTGCGCGATGCGCTCGGCGGGCTGGGCGCCGCTCGAGCTGCTCGAGCACAACGACCGAGGAGGCGGCGCGCGACGCGGCCGAGGGCGTGCGCCTCGCCTACGTCGCCGCCACGCGCGCGCGCGACCTGCTGGTGGTGCCGGCGTTGGCGACGCGCCCTTCGACGACGGCTGGGTGCGGCCGCTGACGCGCGCATCTATCCGCCGGTGAAGATGCGGCAATCACCCGGAGCCGCGCGCGGGTGCCCGCGTTCAAGGGCAAGGACACGGTGCTCGAGCGTCCCGACGGCGCAACCGTCGGCGACGGTGCGCCCCGGCGCCTACGCCATCACGGACCCGAAGCGGGTGAGCCATTCACCGTGGTGTGGTGGGATCCGCAGTGCCCGAGGGCGACACGGAGAGTGCGCGCGGCCTGCGGCGCGAGGAGTTGATTACGAAGGACGCGCGCCCCGGCGTCGGTGGCCGCCTCTTGCGTCGAGACGTCGCGGAAATGGGAGCGCGGCCCTCCAGGCATCCGGCGCCCGTCCGTCGCTGTCGATCCTGACGGTAACCGAATGGGCCCGCGACATCGGCGGCCTCGACGCCGCCGCCGTGTCCGTCGAGGACGCCGGCGCCGCGGGCGCGCGCCCCTCGGGCCGGCGCTTCGGCATCCTCGTCCACGCCCTGCTCGCGGCCGTCCCCCTCGACGCGGGCGCGCAGGATATCCGCGACCTCGCGGAAATCCACGCGCGCATGCTCGGCTCCCTCGACGCCGAACGCGCCGCCGCCTCCACGATTGTCGATTGCGTGTTGCGTCACCAGGTGTTCGCGGCCGCGAGAGCGGCGCTGGCCTCCGGCCGCGCCTGCCGCCGCGAGGCGCCGGTCTCGATTGCCCTCCCTACCGCCGCGCCAAGCGCGGCGGCCCCCCCGGCCGGGGAGGCGCGGCCTGCCACCGGCCGACCGATGTCGGCCCTTGCCCCACCTGACCTGAGGCGATGCGGCCGGCCCTGATGGACGGCCAGGTGGACCTCGCCTACGAAGCGCCCGACGGCTGGGTCGTTGTCGACTTCAAGACAGATATCGAGCTATCCGGCGCCGAGGCCGTGTATCGTCAGCAGGTCGCGCTCTACGTGACCGCGATCGCCCGGGCCACCGGCCGTCCCGCGCGTGGTGTGTTGTTGAAGATTTGATCGGTATCGCAGAGGAGAGACCATGGCAGACGCCCAGAATTTCAAGAACCACCGCAAGTTCGTCCCGGCGTTTCACTTCGTCCTGATGCCCGTTCTTCTGCTGAACTTCCTGTTCATGGCGTATCACGTCTGGCAGAACCCGGGCATGTTCACGGCGTGGAGCGCTCTCATGGCGTTCGCCCTGATCCTGGTCGCGCTCTTCGGCTGCGTCTTCGCCATGACGGCGCAGGACCGCGTCATCCGGCTGGAAGAACGCCTCCGCATGCGCGAGCTGCTGCCGGCCGACCTCAAGGCCCGCATCCCGGAGTTCACCAAGGATCAGCTCATCGGCCTCCGCTTCGCGAGCGACGCCGAGCTGCCGGAACTGGCGGCCACCGTGCTGCGCGACAACATCAAGAATCGCGACGCCATCAAGAAGATGGTGAAGAACTGGCGCGCGGACGATCTGCGAGTCTGATTCCCGAGGGTGGAGGGCTTGAGACCTTGGTCCTGAGGCCTGGGCCCCTCAAGCCCCTTAGCCCCTAAGCCCCGAGGTCCTCTGAATGAAACGTATCTGTGTGTTCTGCGGTTCGAGTTCCGGCGCGCGGCCTGATTATCGCCGCGGCCGCAACGGCGATGGGCCGCGCTCCTGGCGCGAGCGCGAGCATCACGCTCGTCTACGGCGGCGGCAACGTCGGCCTGATGGGCGTCGCTCGCCGACGCGGCGCTCGAGGCGGCGGGCGACGTCATCGGCGTCATCCCGGCAGCGCTCTTGCGACAGGGAGGTCGCGCACCGCGGCCTCACCGACCTGCGCATCGTCGACTCGATGCACGAGCGCAAGGCGCTGATGGCCGAGCTGTCGGACGGTTCATCGCCATGCCCGGCGGCGTGGGCACGTTCGAGGAGTTCTTCGAAGCGGTCACCTGGACGCAGCTCGGCTTGCACCGCAAGCCGTGCGGCCTGCTCAACGTGGACGGTTCTACGCGCCGCTCGCGGGCTTCATCGACCACGCCGATCGCAGGAGGGCTTCATCCGCCCCGCGCACCGGGGGATCGTCGTGATCGACACGGACCCGCGCGACTGCTCGACAAGCTCGGCGCGGCGGTGTTGCCTGACATGCCGAAGTGGATTCGCCCGGACGAGACCTAAGCCGTTTTAGCCCGGCGCGACGGAACTTCGACCGCAGCGGCTCCGACATCACGAGTCGATCCACGCCGCCGCCGCCTTCCGCGTCGCGATGATCGCCATCGCCCCGGGAAACGACTCCACGAACTTCAACCCCGCCACCGGTCCGAGGATGAATGCGGGCTTGCTCAACGCGTCCGCCAGCGTCGCATCGGGCGAGACGATGGTGACGCTGAGCGCCGAGTCGCTCGGCTTGAGGGACGCGCGGATCGAGCAGGTGGCCGTAGGTCTTGCCGTCGGCGACGAAGAAGTTGTGATACCCGCCGGAGGTCGACACCGCGCCGCCGTCGAGATCGAGCACACCGAGCAGCCCGCCCGGCTTGTCCGGATCCTCGATGCCGATCTGCCAGGACGCCTTGCCGGCGGGATGGCCGACGAGATACTGGTTGCCGCCCGCTCGATCAGACCGGCAATACCCGCGCCGTCGCAGCACGCCGCCGGCCAGTTCCACCGCGAAGCCCTTCGCGATGCCGCCGAGATCCAGCTCCACGCCGCTCCGCTTGAACGACACGGCTGGGCCCCGGCGTGAGGACGAGGTTCTGGTAGCCGATGAGGGGACGGATGTGCTGCAGTTCCGCGTCGGTGGGCATGTGCGGCTTCTTGTCGTGAAAGCCCCAGAGCCGCACGAGCGGCCCCACGGTGACGTCGAACGCGCCGCCGCTCCGCTGGCTCGACCATCTGCGCCGCCGAGAGCACGCCCCACATCGGATCGCTCACGTGCACCGGATGCGCCGCGGCCTGCGTGTTGATGTCCGATGAGCTCGCTGTCGGCGCGGTAGTTGCTCATCAGCCGATCGATCTCCACCATCGACGCGAACGCCTCGTCGATGACGTCGGCGCGCGACGCGGCGTCGCCGCCGGAGACCTCGATCGTCATCGACGTGCCCATCAGGTAGCGATGGACGCGGGTGGAGAGCGGGCTGTCCGCGATGATCGCGGCCGGGTGGACCAACGCCGCGCACGAGCGCATCGCGACCACCGCGAGCGCGAGACGGGCCGGCCGGCTGGTCATGGGTGCCCGAGGGGCATCCGCACGCCGATCGTGAAGATGCCGGCTTCGAAATCGGTCGTGCTCTTGTAGAACTCGGTACTGGGCGGTGAGCGAAGTGCCGGCCGGGAACATCATCAGCCCGTCACGAGGCGTGACGATCATGCGGCCCGTGTACAGGTTCGAGTCGAACGGGAAGATGCGGAAGTCGGCCGTGTAGTACTGCGGGCTCCCGTGTAGGACGGTTCGTAGAAGTAGGCGCCGGTCTGCGCATGCCGCCGGTAGATGCCCGCCAGCGTGACCTTCGGGCCGAACTCATGCGAAAGGCCCGCCGACCACGTGTTGGCGTGGACCTGCCAGTCGTCGAAGTAGCGCCGGAAGTCGGCCTCGAGATACGTGTCGGCCGGCAGCGCCTGGCGCACGCGAGCCGTGAGCGCATGACGCGTCCGCACGTCGGGATGCACGCCCACCATCTTGATGCCGTCCACGGTGGTGCGCAGGAACGGGTTCGACTGGTAGCCGGTGATGTGCCCCAGCTCGTAGCCGAGCTGCACGATCGTGTTCTTCGACAGCGTCTGCGTCACCGTGGCGAACGCCGACTGCGCCTGCTGGTTCTCGACGATGGTGTCGGGGTGGAGCTGCGGACGGTTCCACGAGAACGAGTAGCCGCCGGCCACGGTGGTGTTGGCCTGGTTGAGCGACCGCGTAATCGACGTCGACACCGTCGTCGCCTGGTAGAAGTTCTCGTGGCTGTATTCGCCGCCCACCGAGACCTTCGTGTCGCCGTAGGTCTTGAGCAGCGACGCCGTTGATGTACTGCCGGGAGTTGCTCGCGCCGTCCGGGTGGCAGCGCGCGCACGAGTCCGAGGCCGCGGTGATGCCGTCCACGCCGAACCCGACGCGGAGGCCGGTGCGATTGGTGAAGTCCTTGCCGAGGTCGACGGTGGGGCTGAGCACGGTGACGCCGCGCGAATCGACGAACGTGTGGAACATCAGGCCGAGCGACTGCGCCTGCGGCTCCTGCGCCTTCGACCGGGAGCCGTCAACGAAGACGACGGCGGCGACGAGGGCCCACGTGGCGAGCGCCCCGCCGCAGCGAGCCCCGCGCGCAGCCGCGGACTTCGGCTACTTACAGCCACATCCGCCGCCCTGCAGACCCAGCCCGCCCGCCGCGCCTTCGCGCGATTCCTGCCAGTGCCCCGCGAACGATGTCAGCGCGGAATCAGGGCTGAACTGCATGGAGATCTTCGCGAGCTTGCTGCGCTGCCACGGCTGCACCGTGACGCAGCCCGTCGCGCCGGCGCCGGCGGCGACGAGCGCCAGCACCGCGATCAGTCGAGAGGTCTTCGTCATGGCGCCTCCTCCAGCAGTTGCTCGATTTCGCGCCGGTAGCGCGGCATCAGCTTTCTCGTTGAAGCCTTCGTAGGCGAAGCGGACCACGCCGCGCTTGTCGATCAGGTAGGACGTGGGCATCGCGCGCAGGTTGAAGCTGGTCGGCGCCTGGCCCTTGGGGTCGAAGAGGACGCGCACCTTGTAATCGCGGCCCTCCAGAAACGCGTCGGCCGCGCTGCGCTTCTCGTCGACGTTGACCGCCAGGACCTCGAAGCCCTTCTCGTGGTACTGGTGATACAGCCGGTCGTAGTTCGGGAAACGCCACGCGGCATGGCACGCACCAACTGGCCCAGATGTCCACGAGGACGACCTTCCCGCGGAGCGATTGCAGCGAGGTGGTGGCGCCGTCGCGATCCGGCAGCGAGATGGCCGGCGCGAGCCGGGCGTCGCCGCTCGCCGAAAGAGAGATGGTGCCGAGCGCGGCCACCAGCGCGAGCGCCGCCGCCGCGCGACGAACGCGTTGAACCTGTGAACCTGGATCTTCATCGCGTCTGCGCCGCTCCGTTCTCAACGACCCACTTGCGGACCAATTCGGCCTTCGTCGCGGCGTTGCCGCTCCAATAGCGATACATGCTCGCGTTCCGCTGCGTCACCACGACGAGCGAACTCCGCGCGTTGCCGGGCGCCACGGCGCGCATCACCCCTGCGTACGTCTGCATGTTGTAGCCGGCGTCGGGTCGCGATCCCGCCGTGGCAGCGGACGCAGTCGCTCTGGAAGATCGACTGCAGGTCCTGCACGTAGGCCACGGTGACGGTCGGCGTCGGCGTGGTCGGCGTCGGTGTGGGTGTTGGCGTGGGGGTCGGCGTCGGAGTGGTGGTGGTCGGGGTCGTGGCCACTGGCGTCGGGCCCGTTACGGTGTTGGACACATCGGTCGCGGGTTGCTGGGTGACGCAGGCGGACGCAACGGAGAGCGCAAAGACGACGATGAGAATTCGACGCAAGGTACACGGCTAGAGACCCGCTTGTGCATGGTGCGTGCCAAGCCGTTTTCATGGGGAAGACGCCCTGAACGGGGTTGAATCGTCGCATCCGAGGGACGAGCGGGTTCACCATTTGGGGACAGGCCCGGCGCCCCATAAAGGGCGCGCCCTATCCCGCAAACTTGTAGCCCAGGCCGTGGACGGTGAGGATGAACTGCGGCACGCGCGCGTTGGGTTCGAGCTTCTGCCGCAGCCACGCCACGTGGACGTCGACCGTCCGGGTGGACGGCGTGGCGCTGTAGCCCCACACCTCGTGCAGCAGTTCGTCGCGCGAGAGCGTGGCGCCGCGGTGCTCGATGAAGTAGCGGAGCAACTGGAATTCCTTGGCCGACAGGTCCAGCGGCTGGCCATTCTGCGTGACCTCGGCCTTCCGCACGTCCACCGTGATGTCGCCGAACTGGTACCGCTCCAGCGAGACGCCGGAGGCGGCCGGGGCGCGGCGCAGCAACGCCTCGATGCGGGCGAGCAGCTCGATCGTCTCGAAGGGCTTGGTCAGGTAGTCGTCCGCGCCGAGCTTGAGGCCCACCACGCGATCGACCACCTGGCTGCGGGCCGTGAGCATCAGGATGGGCGTCTGGATGCCCTGCTGCCGCAGCGTCTTCGCCACGTCGAAGCCGTCGCGGCCGGGCAGCATCACGTCGAGCAGGATGATGTCGAAGGGCTCGCCCGTGGCCCGCTGCACGGCGGTATTGCCGTCGCCCGCGGTCTCCACGGCGTAGCCCTCCGCCGTGAGCCGATCGCTCAGCGCGAGCTGGAGGCCGGGTTCGTCTTCAACGAGCAGGAGGCGCGTGGACAATGTTCAACTCGGAACTGGGGACCTTGACGTGATCGGCGGCCGGGCCGGTGGTCGCCGCCGGCAGCGTCACCGCGAACGTGCTGCCCTTGCCGGGCTCGCTCGAGACGGTGACCGTGCCGCCGTGCGCCTCGGCAATCCGCTGCACGAGGTTCAGCCCGAGGCCGCTGCCGTGAATCTGGCGTGACACCGCCTCGCGCCCGCGATAGAACGGCTCGAAGATGTGCTTGCGATCGTCGGCGTCGATCCCGAGCCCGCGATCTTCGACGGTGAAGACGACCCGACGACGGGAGTCGGGAGTCGGGAGCCGGGAGTCGGTCAAGGTCGCGGAGATGCGGACCCATTTCGCGTCGCCGCCGTACTTCACCGCGTTGCTGATCAGGTTCTGCAGCGCCGAGCGCAGCGCCGTCACGTCGCCCTGCACCATCGGCAGGCCATCGGCCACGGCGACTTCCACCTGGAAGCCGGCCGCCTCGATCTCGGTCCGGCACGCGCGGATCGAATCGTTCACGAGGTCCGCGGGACTGACGGTCGACTGCGCGGCGGCCGCGCGTCCGGCCGCGATTCCGGCCAGCTGCAGCACGCGCTCCACGGTCTCGGCGAGCCGGCGCGCTTCGCCCTGGATCGTCTCGCCGTACTTCCGCACCCGCGCCGGATCGCCGACGACGCCGTCGGCCAGGTTGCCCGCCGCCGCGCCGATCACCGACACGGGCGTGCGCAGCTCGTGCGATACCGCCGCGACGAACTCCATCTGCTGCCGCGCCAGCTCCTGCGCGCGCCGGGCCGACACGACGATGAGGCCCACGGCGAGGGTGAGGAGGAGGAGAATGCCGGAGCTGAGCACGAGGTTGCGGAGGCGCACGCTCGCCACGGCGGCCTCGAGCGACCCCTTGCGATGCTTCGCGATGAGCGTCCAGCGCCCTTCGAACGGGCTGAAGGCGCGCCCCTGCGTGATGACGCGCGTTCCGCCACCGGCGTCCCGTCGCTCGAGCACCGAGACCATGATGTTCTCCGGCGGCACCGGCGTGTTCTCGTTCCGCCGCTCGCCGTTGCGCGCGATCACGAACATGCGATCGGGACGCGGCGCCATGAAATCCTGCGACACGTCGGGCGATGCTGCCGATGGTCCGGGCCGCGCCCGGTTCCGATTCCCACACCACCTTGGCGGGGTCGGCGCGATTGACCACCGCCACCCGGTACTCCGGCGCCCCGTCGTCGCCGTGCAGGTGCCGCGCGGCGAGCGAGGCGAGCAGCGTGTCGCGGATCACCGCGGGGTCGAGGCGGATGATGGTGAACCCGAGGACGGTGATCTTCGGCGGACCCTGGCGGTCCGCGGGAGGCTCGAACAACGTGATCGGGTTGACGAGTGTCTCATCGTCGCTCAGCACCGACGAGAGGTTGGCGTCGCGCCGGAAGCGATCGCCGCGATCGGGTCCACGGTCGGGGGTCCCGGTGCTGCGCGCGCGATCGATCTGATAGTCGCCGAGGTGTTCGACGATCGACGCGCGCAACCCGGCGAGGTCCGCGGGCCAGTCGATGGCGTCGAACGTCAGCGTGGCGGTGTTCCACCGCATCAGGCGGAGCTTGTCGGCGGAGACCGCGGTCGTGGCCGCCGGCTGATGAGTGTGTGTCGGACCCGACGGGGAGCCGAATCCCGGAAGGCTCACTTCCACGCTGGCGCCGGTGTCGACGAGCAGCACCTCCCGCAGAAGATTCGGCGTGCTGGCGCTGTCCACCCACGCGGTGTAGCGCTGCGCGTACGTCGTCCAGTTGCGATCGCGCAGCATCGAGCCTTCCACCTGGAGGCCCACCATGGCTTTGGAGAGTTCCGTGTCGAATTCGACCGCGAATTGGGAGGCGGCCGTGCGGAGCGTCCGCTGCATCCGCTCGCTTTCGGCCTGGCTCAACTGGCCGAGCCACTGGTACTGCAGCCACGCGAGCGCCGGCACCAGGAGCAGCACGAGGCCCACCAGGACCGTGACGGCCGAAATGCGTCGTGATCCGACCCGCATGAGACGAGTCTAGCATGTCAAAAACAGCGTAAATCTTTGCAAATCAGCGATTTAACATCCTTAACAACCTCTTTGCCCACCCTTAACGTCTTACCGTCGGCAACCCTCGTAATATCAATCAGTCGATCAGGACCTGGGGCCTGAGTCCTGAGGCTTGAGGCTCAAGCCCAAGACCCAAGCCCTAAGCCGTAAGCCGTAAGCCGTGAGGAGATGACATGCGTTTGCTGATTGCCACCGTGGCCGTTGTGATGCTCGCGTCGAGCTTTAGCGTGGATCGCCTCGTCCCCACGCCGCTGCAGGCGGCCGATCGCGTGGCCGACATACTCGCTTCCACGCGCAAGGCGCTCGGCGGCGACAAGCTCACGGCCGTGAAATCGCTGAGCGCGCAGGGGCCGTTCCGCCGCTCGATGGGCCAGCGCGACATGGAAGGCACCATCACGCTCCTCGTGGTGCGGCCCGACAAGTACCGCCGCTCCGAAGAGATGACGATGGGCGGGATGGTGAACGGCCCCACGATCGAGCGCATCTCGGTGTTCAACGGCACCGACGCGTGGGATGACGTGCAGAACAACGGCGCGGTGGGCGGCCCGGGTGGCGGCGGGTTCCGCATGGAGATTCGCGGCGGCCCGGATGGCCCTGGCGGCCCCGGCGGCGGTGGCCGCGGCGGTCCCGGCGCCATGCTGACCCCCGAGCAGATTGCCGAGCAGCGCACGCGCCGCGCGAAGGTGGAGCTGCAGCGCTGGACGATTGCGCTCCTCGCCGACACCACGGCGGAGTGGGTGGACGCGGGCGTCGCCGAGTCGCCGGACGGCAAGGCCGACATGCTCGAGACCAAGGATGAGGCCGGACGCCCGGTGCGCTTCTTCATCGATCAGGCGACGCACATGCCGCTGATGGTCCAGTACCAGGAGATTCGGCCGCAGATCATGATCCAGGGTGGCGGCCGGGGCGGACGGGGGCCAGGCGCACAGGGTGCCGCGGGTGCCGGAACAGCCGGTGCCACAGGTGCCGGGTCGGGTGCCAGCAGGTGCCACGGGTGCCGGGACCGCGGGTGCCGCAGGCGGGTACCGCGGGTGCCGGTGCGGGAGCGGGCGGCGGGCAGGGGCAGCGTCCAACGCCGGAAGAAATGCAGAAGCGCATCGAGGAGATGCGCCGCAATCCGCCGAAGCCCGTCGACGTTCGCGATGCACCTGGGCGACTACAAGAAGGTCGACGGCGTCATGCTGCCGCACAAGATCGACATCTCCATCGACGGCCAGCCCAATGAGGAATGGACGATCGAGAAATACAAGATCAACCCGACGGTGAAGGCCGCGGAGTTCGAGAAGCCCAAGCAGTAGGGCCGCGCCGTAGCTCGCGCGAATTGCGGGCGAGCGTAGGCGGTGGTACAGGGAAACCATGAAATCACTTCTGAGAACGACCGCGGCGCTCGCTGATGGCGCTGGCGATGACGGCGACCGGCGCGGCGGCGCAGCAGGTGCAGGGCACCGGGCTCACGACGCTGCGGGTCACCGTGCTCGACGAGACCGACGCGGCGCTCATCATCGCGCAGGTCACGCTGGTCAACACGGCGGGCGTCGAGCGTCACGGTGCCGGTCAACGCCGAGGGCATCGCGCAGTTCGACAACCTCGCGCCCGGCAACTACCAGGTGCGGGCGTCGGCCGAGAGCTTCAAGGCGATGGTCCTGCCCGTCACCGTGAAGCGCGGCGCCAACGCGGCCACGATCCGCCTGTCGGTGGCCACCATCGAGCAGACCGTCGTCGTCCAGGACGAAAGCGCGGCCGACCGCCGCGACAACGGCTTCACGCAGACGCTCACGCAGGACGAGATCGACGCGCTCTCCGACGACCCGGACGAGATGGCCGATCAGCTCGCGCAGATGGCCGGGCCCGGCGCGCAGGTCTTCGTCGACGGCTTCCGCGGCGGCCGCCTGCCCCCGAAGGATCAGATCCAGCAGATCCGCTTCAACACCAACTCGTTCTCGGCCGAGTACCACGAGGCCGGCATGGTGCGCGTCGAGGTCATCACGCGCCCCGGCATGGGCGGGTGGCGCGGCCGCGCCAACTTCGGCTTCAGCGACGAGTCGCTGAACGCGACCAACGCGTTTGCGCCGAGCAAGGAACCGCTGCAGGTCCGCCGCTACAACATGAGCTACCAGGGCCCGCTCGTGAAGGGCAAGACCGGCATCTCGATGTCGGTGGACGGCAACGACAACTACGACTCGAAGACCATCGTCGCCAAGCCGCCGACCGGTGAGATCAACAGCCTGGCCACGCAGACCACGCTGGGCGTGAACGCGAACTTCAAGGTCGACCACCAGATGGGCGCCGGCAACCAGATCCGCGCCGAGTACCAGCGGCGGAACAACGACCGCGGCAACCAGGGCGTCGGCGACTTCGACCTGCCGTCGCGCGGCTACGACACCGAGAACACCACCGACACGTTCCGCATCCGCAACACGCGCGTGCTCAGCAAGAAGGTGTTCAGCGAGCTGAAGTTCGAGTTCGTCAACACCGGCTCGACGACAACGCCGTATTCGATCGACCCGACGATCCGTGTGAACGACGCGTTCACGACCGGGCGGCGCGGGCCAGTCGGGCGACCGCAACAGCCGGGAGTTCGAGCTCGCGCAGAACTTCGACTTCACGATGCATCGCAAGCACTCGATGCGCGCCGGCGTGCTGCTCGAGGCCGGCTGGTGGGACAGCACGCAGCGGTCCAACGGCAACGGCACCTACACGTTCACCAACAACCTGGCGTACGCGCTGGGCCAGCCCGCCACCTACAGCGTCCGCGTCGGCGACCCGCTGGTCGACTACGACCAGGTGAAGTTCGGCTGGTTCCTGCAGGACGACTTCCGGCCGAAGAAGACGCTGTCGGTGAGCCTGGGCGTGCGGCAGGAAATCCAGACGCAGGTGAACGACAAGTGGAACGTCGCGCCGCGCGCGGCCTTCACGTGGAACGCGACGAAGAAGACGGTGGTTCGCGGCGGCTACGGCATCTTCTACGACTGGTACGAGGCCAACGTCTACGAGCAGACGATTCGCGTCGACGGCACCCACCAGGTCGACGTCATCGTCCAGAACCCGGGGTTCCCCGTGGTCGAGGGCGGCGGCACGCGCCTGCCGGCGAGCATCATCCGCGCGGCCGACCTCACGCAGCCGATCATCCAGCAGGTGTCGATCGGCTTCGAGCATCCCGTGACGAAGTGGATGGGGTTCCGCGCCGACTACCTGATGAACCGCGGCACCAACACGCTGCGTTCCGTGAACGTCAACGCGCCGCTCGATGGCGTGCGGCCGGATCCCACGGTGGGCAACATCACGGAAATGCAGTCCACGGGTCGGACGGCGAGCGACCGGCTCGCGCTGAACGCCAACATCCGGTACGACAAGAAGCGCATGTTCGCCAACGTGAGCTACCAGCTCGGACGCGTGAGCAACTACGCCGACAACGCCGACGAGCCTGCCGTCGAACAGCAACGACCCGAACGCCGACTGGGGGCCGTCGGCGCGTGACGTGCGGCACCGCATGTTCTTCATGTTCAACACGCCGCTCTTCAACGGCATCCGCGCCGGCTTCAACCTCCAGGCGTCGTCGGCGATGCCCTACACGATCACGACGGGCCGCGACGCCAACGGCGACACGGTGTTCAACGACCGGCCGACGGGCGTGGGCCGCAACAGCGCGCGCGGCTCGGCGCAGCTCAACGCGAGCCTGCGGATCAACAAGTCCATCGGCCTCGGCGGCGCCGCGGCCGGGCCGGGCGGTCCGGGGATGATGCCGATGCCTCCGGGCGGCGGCGGTGGTGGTGCGGCCATGCAGCGCGGCCCCGGCGGCGGTGGTCCCGGCGGCGGTGGCGGCGACGGTCCGCAGATGGTGGTGATGGAGGGCGGCAACCAGCGCTACCGGATCGACTTCTACGCGCAGATCCAGAACCTGTTCAACACCGTGAACTACAACGCGTATGTGGGCAACCTCCTGTCGCCGTACTACGGGACGGCCACGTCGGCCGGCCCCGCCCGGCGAATCGAGATCGGCGCGACGTTCGGATTCTGAAACGGAACCTGACGGGAAGCGAGACGTGACGGGAGAGTGATTCTCGACGGGAGACGACAAGCATCGCCTTCCCGTCCCCGACCACTCAGCTATCCTGTCTCAGTGAGCACTCCTTCCGTCATCGTCATCGGCGCCGGCGTGATCGGATGCGCGGTGGCGCACGAAGTGGCCGCCGGCGGGGCGCGCGTGCAGGTGATCGACGCGCGGCAGCCCGGCCAGGGCGCGACACGCGCGTCCGCCGGCGTGCTGGCGCCCTATATCGAAGGCCACGACTCCGGACCGCTGCGGACCATGGGCCGCCAGAGCCTCGACATGTACGACGCGTTCATCGCGCGCGTGCGGGCCGAGAGCGGCCGCGACGTGATCTACCAGCGCACCGGCACGTTCGAGATGGCGTTCACGCGAGCCCGAAGTGAATCGCCTGATCACGCTGTCGCAGGACCTGTGGAAGGACGGCGTCGAGGCGCGGTGGGTGCCGCCCCTGATGTTCGAGGACGTCGAGCCGCTGGCCGCGGCCACCGCGATGGGCGCGCTGCTCGTTCCGCAGCACGGCTACGTCGGCGTGACGTCGCTCACCGAGGCGCTGGCCGCCGCGGCCGTGCGCCACGGCGCGCGCTTCAAGTCCGAGACCGGCGCCATCCGCATTCACCCGATGCCCGCCGGTCGCGTCGGCGTGGAGACCAGGGACGCGTCCTGGGACGCCGACCGCGTCATTCTGGCGGCGGGGAGCTGGTCTTCGCAGATCACGGTGGAAGGCGCCGACGCCATTCCGGTCCGGCCGATTCGCGGCCAGCTGCTCCACCTGCAAGGCCCGCCTGGCGCGGTGAATCGGGTCCTGTGGAGTTCGGCCGGGTACCTCGTGCCGTGGCCCGACGGGTCGGTCCTTGTGGGCGCCACCGCCGAGGATGTTGGTTTCGATGAAGGATCGACGGACGAAGGCGTGGCGTCGCTGCGAGCGGCCGCGGCCGCGATGGTGCCGTCGTTGGCCGACGCGCCGCTCACCGAAGTGCGTGTCGGCCTGCGCCCGCGCGGCTTCGACGACCTGCCGCTGCTCGGCGCCTCCACGGTGATGCCCGGCCTCATCTACGCCACCGCGCATTACCGCAACGGCATCCTGCTCGCCCCGCTGACGGCGATGATCGTGGGGCAGCTGGTAGCGGGCCGCAATCCGGACCCGTCAGTCCGCTGGGTGGACCCCGCCCGCGCCGGCCGGTTGTAGAGGAAAATAGATCGGGTCTATTTTTCGGTGCCGAGCCCATGAAAAATAGACCCGATCTATTTTCCGACGAGGACCGCGCCAAGTGGCGCGGTTGGCAGCACGCGCACCAGCGGGCGCTCGAGGCCTTGCAGGAAGTCGAAGCGACGTATCATCGCCTGACGGCCGAGCAGGCGTTCGGCCGCGGAGAAGATGAGCCGTCCCGCGCCAGGCGGATCGACCTGCTGACGCGCCTCGACGAACTGCGTGTCCGCCTGGACGAGATTCGGGAGCAGCAACCACCATGGCCCTACTGACACCGGCGGAGATCGGCGAGCACATGAAACGCCTCGACGGCTGGACGCTCGAGCCCAAGGCCATCCGCAAGACGTTCATGCTCCACGATTTTCCCGAGGCCGTCCTGTTCGTGAGCGCCCTCGTCCCCGGCGCCGAAGAGGCCGACCATCATCCCGACATCAGCATCCACTACAAGCGCGTCGTCCTGTCGTATACGACGCATGCGGAAGGCGGGTTGACCGCGAAGGACTTCGACGGCGCCGCGATGGCGGATGCGATCGCGGCGGACATGCCGCACCTGACGGATTTCGCGGACGGGTAGGCCGCAGATTGAACGCGGATTAAACACCGACAGGAGCGCGCCCAGGTCTCGAGCCCCAAGACCCAGGCCTCAAGAATGAAACTGAAGAAGCTCTACTGCTCTCGCGAAGTCGCGCAATTGACGGGCCTGACCGCCCGGCAGCTGCAGTGGTGGGCGCAGCGAAAGCTGTTCCTGCCTGCGGTGGCGTCGCACCGGACGGAGACGGGCGGCTACACCGAGCGCCGCTACTCGCCCATCGACCTGCTCGAGCTGATGGTGCTGGCGGACTTGCGGCGCAAGGGCTTCACGGTCTTCAGGATTCGCCGGCTGCTGCAGGTGCTGAAGACGCGCTTCAACATCCGGCTCTACGAAGCCATCGAAGGCGGCGGCCCGCTGACGCTCTTCCTTGACGGCGACAACATCTACGCCCGCACCGAGAAAGGCGACCTCTACAACCTGCTGGACGACGCGTCACAGCCGCTGCTGATGGTGGGCGAGGACCTGCGGCTGCGTCAGCTCATCGTCCGCGAACGACCGGCACGTCGACGCGCGAAGGGTACTGCGGCGTCCGATAAATCCGGTGCGTCGCGGTCCTGAAGTCGCTCCCCTTCGCCTCGAAGATGTTCTTCACGAACGTCTGCGGGTTCCGATCGATGATCGGGAACCACGTGCTCTGCACCTGCACCATCACGCGGTGCCCCTTCCTGAACGTGTAGTCCTGCGTGTGCAGGCTCCACGCGTACTCGAGCACCTTGCCGGGCTCGATCGGTGACGGCGTCTCGAAGCTCGTGCGATAGCGCCCGCGGAACACCTCGTTCGACACCATCAACTGAAAGCCCGCGAGGTCCCAGTTCGTGGGGTAGTCTTCCGGGTAAACGTCGATCAGCTTGACGATCCAGTCCGCGTCGCTCCCCGTCGTTGACGCGAACAGGTGCGCGACGATGTCGCCGGCGATCGTGAGGTCGGCGTCGAGCGGCGCGGTCTCCCAGCTGAGGACGTCGGCGCGGTCGTCCACGAACCGCTGATCCTCCACGAGCCACGTCCCCCACTTCGACCCGCCGGGGAAGTACGTCGGTTGAATCGGCCGGTGCCGATATGGCACTGGATGGGCGGGGTCTGAGACGAACTCGTCGAAATCGGGAGCCGGGACCGGGAACCGATCCGCCGTCGCGGCGACTCCCGGCTCCCGACTCCCGACTCCCGAGAGCTGTCAGCCGCTCCTCGGCCCCAAGCATCAAGGCCCGCACCTCCGTCTGCTTCGTCGGCGGCCACTGATCCCACCGCCGCCACTCATTCGAGCCGGCCTCGAACGTGAGCGCCTGCGGGAAGTCGCGCGCGCCCTTGTCCTTCAGGAAGTGCGCGAAGAACGGCGCCTGCACCTGATCGCGGAAGTACTCCGCGGTGTTGCTCCCGAAGGGAATCGCGCCGAGCGAGTCGCCTTTGCCGCCCGACCACCCGCCGTGGCGCCACGGCCCGACGACGAGGTAGTTGAGGCCGTTGACGTCGTGCTTCTCGAGCTCGTCGTAGATGCGGACGGGGCCGTAGAAATCCTCCTGGTCCCACCACCCCGCGACGCTCAGCGTCGGCACCTTCACGCTCGTCAGGTGCGGCACCATCGTCTGGCGCTTCCAGAAGTCGTCGTAGTCGGGGTGGGCGACGTAGTCGTTCCACGTGGGAATCGCGCCGTGCAGGTATTTCGCGTTCGCGTTGGCGAGCGAGCCGAGATTCAGGTACCAGTCGAACGTGTCGTAGCGATCGAACGCGAACTGCTGGACGTCCTTGCCGCTCTCCATCATCGCCGCGTACTCGAATCCGTAGCTGAGGCGGAAAGCGCCGTTGTGATGGAAGTCGTCGCCGAGCCACATGTCGGCGGGCGAGGCCTGCGGCGACACGGCCTTGAGCGCGGGATGCGGCTCGAGCGTGGCCATGATGGTGGTCCAGCCGTCGTAGGACACGCCGAGCATGCCGACGCGGCCGTTGTTGTTGCGGACGTTCTTCAGCAGCCAGTCGATCGAGTCGTACGTGTCGGTGCCCTCATCGAGGGACCTCGTGTCGCCCGCGGCCCGCGCCGGACGCTGCATGATGAACGTCCCCTCGGAGCCGAACTTCCCGCGGATGTCCTGGAACACGAAGATGTAGCCCTCGTCCGCAAGGGCCTTGAAGTACGCGTTGAAGTTGTTCGCCGACCCCTCGATGCCGTACGGCGTCCGCTTGAGGATGATTGGCAGCGGCCCGACCTGGTTGCGCGGGGTGAAGATCTTCGTGTGGAGCCTGACCCCGTCGCGCGCGGGGATCATCACGTCGCTCACCTCGAACCGGTCGGCCGGATTCGGCGCCTGCTCCACGCGCGCCGGCACGGCCGTGACGAGCAGGCACCCGACAACGAGAACCAGCGTCGCGGGGAGGGCATACCGTTTCATCGCGAAAGACTACAACGAACGGGCCACGGAGACACAGAGACACGGAGGTCTGAATGTCCTGGGCCACAAAGAACAGTCTTCTCTGTGCCTCCGTGCCTCTGTGGCCTGTCCGTGAGTTAGAATGCCGGGATGGCAGCGAAGAGCGACACCAACGGCGAAGCCCTCGGCATGGTCGAAACCCGCGGGTTCGTGGGCATGATCGAGGCGGCCGACGCCATGGTCAAGACCGCCAACGTCATCTTCGTGGGATGGCAGAAGGTCGACGCCGGCCTCGTCACCGCCATCGTCCGGGGCGACGTGGGTTCCGTGAAGGCCGCCACGGATGCGGGCGCCGCCGCCGCGCGCCGCGTGGGCGAGCTCATCGGCGTGCACGTCATTCCGCGCCCCGCGGACGACCTCGAGAAGGTCTTCCCGATGTTGCGCCAGAAAATCTAGAACCGTCCGTCCGCCCGGCTTCACCCCGTTCGCGTCGCCTCGCTCCTCACGGAGGAAGGTCCCCATGTCCCAGATGCGCTTGTCGGTGTCCCTCGTTGTCGGCCTGTCCATGGCGTTGTTCTTCAGCGCCCGTCCTTCCACCCAGGAATTTGGAACGATCACGTTTCCCACCTCCGGCGCGCCCGCCGCGCAGGAGGCATTCCTCACGGGCGTGAAGGCGCTGCACAATTTCCAGTTCGACGAAGCCGCCGAGCTGTTTCAGAAGGCTGAGAAGGCCGATCCCGCGTTCGCGATGGCCTACTGGGGCGAGGCGATGAGCTTCAACCACCCGCTGTGGGCGCAGCAGGACGTCGAGGCCGCGAAGAAGGCGCTCGACAAGCTCGACCCCACGCCCGCCGGCCGAGTGGCGAAGGCGAAGCTGCCGAAGGAGAAGGCTTTCTTCGAGGCGCAGCAGATTCTCTACTTCTCGCCCGGCGACAAGCTCGCGCGCGACAACGCCTACTCGCAGGCCATGGCGAAGATGTACGCGCAGTGGCCCGAGGACAGCGAAGTGGCGACGTTCTATGCGCTCTCGCTGCTCGGCACGGTGCGTCCGGGGGACACGGGCTTCCGCCGCCAGGCGCTCGCCGCCTCCATCGCGGAGCGCGTCGTCAAGCAGAACCCGAAACACCCGGGCGCGGTGCACTTCATCATCCACGCGTTCGACGATCCCGATCACGCGCCGCTTGGCCTCGACGCCGCCCGCGCCTACGCGAAAATCGCCCCGTCGGCCGCGCACGCGCTGCACATGCCCTCGCACATCTTCGTGCAGCTTGGCATGTGGCAGGACGCGGCGGCCTCGAACGTCGATGCCTACAAGGCCGCCTTCGATCTCAACACGCGGATGAAGCTCGCGGAGGGCCGCGAGGATTTCCACACCTTGTCGTGGCTCGCCTACGCCAACACGATGCTCGGCAAGATCGACGAAGCGAAGAAGAACGTTGAGTTGGCGAAGCAGGCGGCGGATCGCAACCCGACCAACCGCGGGATCCGTGACGGATACCTCGGGATGCGCGCGCGCCTCATCTCCGACACCGCGCAGTGGGAGAAGCTTGCGCTCGCGAGCCCCGCGCCGGCCGCGGCCGGCGACCACGCAAGCATGCCCGGGATGCCCGGCATGCCGGGCATGGGCGGCGGCGACACGAACGCGACGTGGACCTACATCGTGGGCGTGAGCGCCGCGAAACTGGGTGACATGGCCACCGCGGAAGCCGCGGAAGCGCAGTTGAAGGCGATCACCGAGAAGGCGCCCGGCGGACCCGCGGCGTACGCATCGAAGCCGCACGTGATTCGCGAAAAGGAACTCGGCGCGGTGATCCGCTGGGCGAAGGGGCAGAAGGACGAGGCCCTGCAGTTTGCGAAGGCCGCTGCCGACGCCGAGGCGACGATGGCGGCGCCGTCGGGACCGCCCGAGCCGATCAAGCCGGCGTTCGAGTTCTACGGCGAGATGCTGCTCGATGCGGGCCGGCCGAAAGAAGCCGCGACCGCGTTCGAGCAGGCGCTGCTGCGCACGCCGAAGCGCACGCCGTCGGTGCAGGGCCTGGCGCGCGCCACCGCGGCGGCCACCGGATCCGCTAGGTAATCCTTCCGCGAGCGGCGATGGGGAGCGGTGTCACGCCGTTCCCCTCGCACAGCCACGCCTGGTCGACCATGTTCGACACCGGGCACGAGTGGTTCGGCAACACCCGCACGCGGTCCCCCGGCTCGAGATCCGTCGAGCCGCTCATTACCGTCACCGTGGCGTGCTCTTCCGACAGGCGCTCGATGAGCAGGTTCGGGTGCCCCAGCACCTCGCCGTAACCTGGCGCGGGGGCGAAGCCGCGCGCGCCGTCATTCGTGAGCGTCTTGCTGCCCGCGTCGAGGATGATGCGATTCTTCGCGGGCTTGCTGACCACCGTTGCCAGCACCGTGAGGGCGCAGTCGTCGACGGTGGCGGCGCCGAGCGCGACCTGCGTGCGATCGAAGTAGACGTAGTTGCCGGGACGGTATTCGGTGTAACCGTCCTGCAGGAGCGAGTACCTCGCCGGCGGCGTGGCGCCCGCGCTCACTTCGTGCACGGCGAGACCGGCCACGCGGCACCGCTGCACCAGGTCCTGCAGCGTGCGGGCCTCGGCTTCGGCGATGCGCCGCATCTCGTCCTCCGACTGCGCGTGGTACGTCTGGCCGGCATGTGACAGCAGGCCGCGGAACGACAGCCCTGGCAACGATCCCATCCCGACGATCGTCTTGAGCGTGTCGCGCGTGTCGGGGTCGATGCCGCAGCGGTGAAAACCCACGTCGATCTTCACCAGCACTTCGACCGTGCGGCCCGCTTTCACCATCGCCTCGGACCACTGCCGCGCCACCACCGGATGGTCGACGATGAAGGAGAGGCGTGTGCGGTCGAGGAGGCGGATGACGCGGTGGGCGTTCACCGGGTTGAGCGGATACGGAAGCCGGATATCGGCGATGCCCGCGTCCGCGAACACCTCGGCCTCGCCCAGCTTCGCGCAACAGATGCCCGCCGCCCCGCGCGCGATCTGCCACGACGCCACGAGAGGGCTCTTGTGCGTCTTGGCGTGCGGCCGCAGCGCGATGCCCCGCGCATCCGCGGCCGCCTGCATGCGGTCGATGTTGTGCTGGACCTTGGTGCGATCGATCAGGACGGCCGGTGTAGCCAGTTCGTTCACTGTCACGCGGGTATTTTGTCACGGACGACGCCACGAGAGACACAGAGACACAGAGAAACCCATTGGTCTTCTCCGTGTCTCCGCGTCTCCGTGGCCCGTCCGTGATCAGGTTCTGAGCAGTCCCTTGAACGCCGACCGTTTGAGGTCGTACCCGGGAAACACGCGCGCGGCGGTGGCCGACTCGGCGCCGAGGTGATTCACCACCACCTCGCTGAACACGTCACGGAAGTCGGTGGTCACCGCGAGGTCGCGGCCCTCGAAGCGTTGCTCGGGCGCGAGGCCGGGCCAGCGGCCGTAGACGGCGCCGCCCTTCACGGGACCACCGATGACCATCATCGCGTTGCCATGCCCGTGGTCGGTGCCGCCGCTGCCGTTCTCCGCCACCGCCCGGCCAAACTCCGACATCGTCAGAATGACGGTATCGGCCATCCGCTCGCCGAGGTCCTGCGCGAGTGCGGCGATCCCGTTTGAGAAGTCGTCAAGGCGATTGCCGATCTGTCCGTTGGCCGCGCCTTCGTTGACATGGTGGTCCCACTGCGTGCTCTCCGCAAACGCAATCTCGAGGCCTACGTCCGACTTGGCGAGCCGCGCGATGTCCTGGAGGGCCTGACCGAATGGCGAGCGCGGATAGGCCGCCCCGTTGGCCGGCTGGTAGGTCCCGGCGGTCTTCCGCGCGAGCGTGCGCATCGCCTCGAAGGTCTCCGTTGCGGCGTGCTTGAGCGTGGGGTCGGTGGCCGCCGCGTAAAGTTCCTCGAACGAGGCGCGCGCGCCCGTGTCGCGCACGTCGAAGCCGGCCGTGCTTCCCATGGCCAGCACCGGCGCCGCGCCCTGGAGCGAGCGCGGCATCTGCGGTGTCAGGGCGACGGCCCGTATCGGCTGATGCGCGCCGGCTCCCGGCCTGCCCTGAGCCGAGTCGAAGGGCTCCCGGTTCCCGACTCCCGACTCCCGGCTCCCGACTCCCGTCTGCTGCAGATAGCGATTCAGCCACCCATCCCGCGTGCTCTTCACCCCGGGCGTGGCGGATTCCATGTAGTCCTGGGCGTCGAAGTGCGAGCGGGTGGTATCGTGCGATCCGCAGGCGTGCACGATCGCCAGCTCGCCGCGATCCCACAACGGCTTGAACGCCGTCATGCGCGGGTGGAGGCCGAAGAAGCCGTTGAGATCGACGGCGCCGTCCGCTCTTCCAGGCCTCGCAATCGCGATGCCCGGCCGCGCGCGGTAGTACTCAGCCTCGCCGAACGGCACGATCATGTTCAGGCCATCCACGGCGCCGCGCTGGAAGATCGCGATGAGCAGCTTCTTCCGCGTGCCCGCGGCCTCCGCCGTCCGCGCCAGGAACGACGGCGCAAACCCGAGCGCCACGAACGCGGCCGCCCCACTCTTGAGAAACACTCGTCGTGACGTCATCGTCTGATCCTTTCGGGAGTCGGGAGTCGGGAGCCGAAGCCGTAGGCCGTAAGCCGAAGGCCGCAAGCCGTGACTACCGTTTCTGAAACCCGGGCCCGCCGATGTTTAGTGCTGCCGTCTCGTCCTTCGACAGCCCCACGCGCACGCCGCGCAGTGTGTTCCCGCCGAGCGCGACCGCGAAGTTCATGCGCGCCACCAGGGCTCCGGATGAGACCCACGTGGCGGCGGTGTCGTCGTAGCCCGTTGGCGGGTTGCAGAAATAGAGGGGCATACCCATGTCGCGCAGCTCCCGCACCAGCGGCAGCGCGGTGCGGAGGTCCGCGCCGGTGGCGCGCATCGCGCTCACCACGAATTCGAACGGCGTCTTCACTTTTGCGCCATAGGCCTCGGGCGCGAAGAATTCGGGCGAAGAGATGATGGTGCGCAGCACCTCGCGAAGGTCACCCCGGGTCGCGGTGAAGCGGGCGGCCGCGCGGTCCACGAGCGCCTCGGTCGGGTCGTCGCTGACGAAGCGGACGGCGAGCTTCTTCGCGATGAACCGCGCGGTCGCCGGGTGCGTGGCCAGGATGTCCAGCACCTGCCGGCCGTCTTCCTGGCCGCCGCCGGCCTTGATCACGTGGCCGAGCACGTGCTTCTCGCCGCGATCGTGCATCGACTCGTCGAAGCGGAAGCCCGACTCGCCAGGCGCGCCGATGGTCCACCCGGTGAACGCGCGCGCCACCTCGACGATGTCCTGCTGCGTGTAGCCGCCATCCACGCCGAGCGTGTGGAGCTCCATCAGCTCGCGCGCGTAGTTCTCGTTGATGCCCGTGGCCCGCTTGCCAAACGGTCCCCTTCGACTCCGCGGCCCCTGCGGGTCCGCATCGCTCAGGGCGAGCCGTTGCCGTGGCGGCCGGTTCCCGGCTCCCGGTTCCCGGCTCCCGACATCGGTCGCAACCCCGCTCTGCCAGTTATCCAGGTAGAAGAGCATCGCCTCGCTCTTCGCCACCGCCTCGAGCATCTGGCGGAAGTTGCCGAGCACGTACGGCCTGATGGCTTCGCGCTGGTACTCGCCCACCCACACGCGCTCGGGCCCCTTCCCCGCGAACACGTTGAAGTGGTTGAACCAGAAGTCGACGAGCACCTCTTCGAGTTGCCGATCGCTGTAGACGGCGCGCAGGAGCTTGGCCTCCGAAAGGTCGGTGATGATTTGCTGATCTTTGCGGAGGAGATCGTTAGGGGGACGGCTCCCGGTTCCCGACTGCTCTTCCTGGAGCCGTCTCCGCTCGAGCTGTGCGGGCACGTGGTATTCGCGGGCCAGCGTCCGGGGATCGAGGCCGAGGGTCGACAGGCGCGCGAGCCTGGCGTCAACGGCGGCGGTGGAGATGCGGCTTGGCGCCAGTTGTTGCTCGATCCAGGCCCGGAGCCCCATCGCCTGCACGCGCTCCACATCGCCCGGCTTGGGGCCAAAGCCCAGTCGATTGAGGCTATGCACCACCGCGCGGGCATCGGCCGGCAGCGCCGCCGGCACCGCCGCGCCAAGCGGGGCGCGAGGGGTCACGAGCAGGAGAAGCGACGCGGCAAGGAGGAATCGAGTGAACATGCGGTAACCTCTTCCTGTCCCGTTCGACCGGGCCGGTCGGACGAACGTTTAACGCGACTCCCGACTCCCGACTCCCGACTCCCGGCTCCCGGCTCCCGGTTCCCGGTTCCCGACGAGCTTCACTCATCGATATGCCCTTACAAGTAGTCCCGGCCAGCGGCGCCATCCTCGAACGCATCCTCGACGACACGTACCCGCTGTGGAACGACGGGTTGTCGCGCGAGCAGTACGCGAAGTTCTGGGCGGCGCAACAAAAGACGCCCTGGGGCGCAGCCCATCTCGACCGCGTGGCCCTTGTGGACGGTGGGAACGTGGTGGCGAGTGCGAAGCGCTACGACCTGTCGATGCGCCTCGACGGCCGGCATCGCCGAGTGCTCGGCATCGGCGCGGTGTTCACCTCACCGGCGCATCGCGGGCGGGGCGCCGCGCGCGAGCTGCTGACGCGCATGCTCGAGACGGCGGTCACGGAAGGGCAGGAGTTCGCGATGCTCTTCTCGGAGATCGCGCCGGCGTTCTACGAGCGGCTCAACTTCGTGCCGGTGCCGCTGGTCGAGTGGCGCCTCGAGGTCGACCAGAAGCGCGGCGGCGCGCCGGCCATCCTCGTGCGCGGTGGCGACGACCGCGATATTCACTCCATCGCGGAGATGAGCGCGGCCCGTGTCGCGGGCGCGCGGCTGGCGCTCGACCGCTCCGAGGATTTCATCCGCTACGGCGTCACGAAGAACCGGCTGCTGTCGGGGCTCGGCAAGCCCGGCGCGCGGACGACGGAATTCCTCGTCGCCGAGGAGGGCCACCAGGCGGTGGCGTATCTCGTTTGCACGGAACACGAGGGGCGCTGGATGATCGAGGATGCCGGCGATCGCGATCCCGCCGGCGCGCGGCTCGGCGCCATGTTGCAGGTGATGCTCGCGCGGCACCCGTCGGAAGCGCTGCCCGAGATCCGCACATGGTGGCCGCAGTCGCTGCTGCCGCCGCAGCTGCGCGTCGCCGCGGCGACGCCGGCCAGTGGCGTGCTGATGATCCGTCCGCTGCGCGATCGAACCCTCCCGCTCCCTCCCTTGGCCGCAGAGGAAGTTGTGTACTGGCACGGCGATTACTTCTGATCGTGACGGGAGCCGGGAGTCGGCTCCCGGTTCCTACGCCTTCCTCCCCCCCAGATCGAACACCCCGGATCGATCCTCGGCTTTCAGGTAGTGCTGCAGGCATGTCCTCGAGCAGAAGACCCCGGCGTCTTCGAGGTGCACGTTGGCGGTCACTCCCGTCGCGTCGATCGGGGTCACGGTCTGCCGGCGCAGCTCCCACACGCCGAACGACTGGCCGAGCGGAAACGACTCACCACACTTTTTGCATCGCATGTCGCTTTGACCTCACTGGCGCGTGGAGAGTTTAACGTCAACCGCCTTCGTCTCGCCCTCGCCGAGCGAAAACTTCGCGCCGAGGTCTTTGATCGTCGCGAGGAATTCCGGATCGCCGGCCTGGCCATCTTCCAGGCCCTGGAGCGCGACGGCGAGATAGTGCTCGCCGGCCGGCATCGCCGCCATGCGGTACCGGCCCTCTTGATCGGGTCGCGCCGCCTTGATGAACCGCGACTGGTAAATCCACAACTTCTCGTCGGCCGGGAACACGACGACCGTGGCGTCCAGCACCGGCTGGCCCTTCGAGTCCGACACGAGGCCCGAAATCGAGCTCACCTTCTTCGTGAGCGTCACCTGCAGGCCGGTCACCGTCTGTCCGGGCGGGAACTCGACGGGCGTGTCGGTGATGTCCTGGCCGTTGAGTGTCACCGCCTTGAGCGTCCACCCGGGCGGCGTGCCCGCGCGGATCAGCCGGGCGTCGGTGAGGTTGGTGAGTTCGAACGACCAGTCGTCGCCCACCCGCGCCGTGCCGCCGCCACCGCCGATGGCCTGCGTGTCCCCATCGGCCACGCGCGCCGCGACCTGCAACTGCTGCGGGCGGAAGTCGAACGGATCCCCGGTGTCGCTGACCACCGCGCCCGTGGCCTTCGCGCCCGGCTGGGTGAGCAGCACGAGCCCCTCGACGTCCTCGGCCCCGACGACGAGATCCATCTTTGCGAGTTCGCCGTCGGCGCGCTGGCCCGACCGCGCCTGCACCTGGTAGCGGCCGGGCGCGACATTGGTCAGGTGGAACTGCCCGGTCGGCTCGAGGCGTCCGCCAGCGCCGCCCTGCATCGCGCCGCGGCCGCCGCCGCCGGCTCCCGGCACGAGCAGCACCATGCCATTGGCCGCGGGCGATCCGTCGGACAGCATCACCAGGCCCGAGACCTTCACGAGCCGTGTGGCGATCAGCCCGAACGAGACGTTCGCGTTTTCCTGGGACACGGCGAGCGTGACGCGCGACGCCTCGGCGATGTTGGTGGTGCCCGGGTAGAACGTGGCCGCGTATCCCGAGAGTTCGCCCATCGGGTCTGTGACCTCGGGTCCGCCCGTGCGAAGGGTCGCCGACACGTAGTACTCGCCCGGGGGCAGTCCGAAGAGGCGATAGTGCCCCTGGTCGTCGGTGGTGTCGCGCGAACTGGCGCCGCCGGCGGGCATGAGGCGCCGGCCGCCGGCCGCGTAGCCGTAACGCATCGCCACCACGGTGGCGTTGGCCACCGGCTCGCCGAACTCGTCGGTGACGCGCCCGGCGAGGACGCTGCCGCGCGGCAACGCGATGGCGAGTTTGTCGAGGGTCTGGCCGTCGCCGAGCTCGATCGGCGTGCCCGATTCCGACGGCCGCCGCTGGCCGTACTGCAACGACACGAAGCCGCCCTTGCTGGCCGTGATCGTGTAGCGCCCGGCCGCCAGCTCCTTGACCTCGAAGCGTCCCTGTTGATCGGTGGTGGCAATCCGGCCATCGCGCGCGTCCGTGGAGAACACGCGCACTTGCGCGCGGCGGATCGGCGAGCCGTTGTCGGCGGCGATGATCTGGCCACGCAGGATCGCCGTGCCCTTCGGGACATCAGCCGGAGGACGCGCCGCCTGCGCCCGCGCCGGTCCGCGTGCGCCTTGTCCGGCGCCCGCGCCGCCGCCCTGTCCGCCCGGCGGAGGGCCGCCCTGCGCGAAGACGAACTCGCCGCCCAGCGCCAGCACCGCGATGATGGCGAGCGCACCACGAACCAGCGAGAGATGTTGTGTCACGTCCTCAGTGTAAGCCGTAAGCCGTAACCAAGCCGCAGGCCGCAAGCCCTAAGCCTCGATCTATTTTCCGGCGGCTTGACGAGCTTTCCGCGCCGCGATGAACGACTGCACGCCGAGGAAGACGTAGACCGCGAGCAGTGCCGCCATCGCGAACTGCGCCAGCACGGCCGGGCGCGCCGCCTGTCCATTCATCGCCGCCGGCACCGCGCGCGCGAGCGAGGCAATCGCGCCGATGAGCGCGAGGGCCACGGCCACGTGCATGACGTGCCTGCGCGCCGCTTCCTTGCGTCCGATGAGCGCGAGGACGACGAACACCGCGCCGAAGAACGCGGGGATGAGCGCCGTGACGCTCGTCTGCCCGGTCATCATGTAGCTGCCGATGCCGAGCGCGATGAGGATGATGCCGAACAGGCGGGTGGTGGAGACCATAGGGGAGCAGTTTACTCCCGGGAGCCGGGAGCCGGGAGTCGGGAAGTGAAGCCCGTCGGGATCGCGGTAAGCTGCCTTCATGAAGATCGCGCTCATTCAGCAGCATGCCACCGCCGACAAAGCCGCAAACGTCGCGCGGGGCCTCGCCGCGCTCGACACGGCCGCGAAGAATGGCGTCAGGCTGGCGTGTTTCGCGGAACTGGCCTTCGAATGGTTCTACCCGCAGCGGCCTGCCGGCGCGGACTTTCGTGACCTCGCCGAGCCGCTCGACGGGCCCACGGTGCGCGCGTTCCAGGCCAAGGCACGCGAGCACGGCATGGTGGTCGTCATCAATCTGTACGAGCGGGATGGCCAGCGCACGTTCGACAGCTCGCCGGTGATCGACGCCGACGGCGCCCTCCTCGGCGTCACCCGCATGATCCACATCACCGAGTACCCCTGCTTCCACGAGCAGGGCTACTACACGCCCGGCGACACGGGCGCGCCGGTGTTCGACACGAAGGTGGGGAAGGTCGGCGTGGCGATCTGCTACGACCGCCACTTTCCGGAATACATGCGCGCGCTCGCGGTCAACGGCGCGGACCTCGTGATCGTCCCGCAGGCCGGCGCCGTGGACGAGTGGCCCGAGGGCCTCTACGAGGCCGAGATGCGCGTCGCCGCGTTTCACAACGGCTACTTCACCGCGCTCTGCAACCGCGTGGGCAAGGAGGACTGCCTGGACTTCGCGGGCGAGTCGTTCGTCTGCGGGCCCGACGGCGAGGTCCTTGCGCGCGCGCCGAAGAGCCAGGACGCCATCCTCTACGCCGACATCGACCTTGCGTCCGCGGATCAGTCGAACGCGCGACGTCTGTTCCTCAAGCATCGGCGGCCCGAACTCTATGGCCCGTGGCTGGGAAGATGATCCGCGGGGCCGGGCCAGACACTACAATCGGCGAGCCGTGATCACCATGCCGCGCGTGGCTATCCTGTGGACGTTCGTCTGCACGGCGCTCGTCGCGCCGGCGACGGCGCAGGATCGCGCGGCCGCGACCACGACGGTGGCCGCCATCCGGGACAGCGTCTACAAGGCCCCGACGACACAGGCACCGGTGCGGCTCCGCGCCGTCGTGACGCTGAACGACCCCGATCGCAATCTCACATTTGTCCAGGACGCCACCGGCGGATTGCCGATCGCGTCAGCGGCCTCCCTCGCGGCGCTGCGGCCCGGCGAGGCTGTGGAGATCACCGGCCGCGCGACCATGACCCGCCGCGGCCCCGGCATCACGGGTGCCGTGGTGACGGTCTCGGGGCGTGGCACGGTGCCGGCGGCGCAGCCGCTCTCGGCCGACACGCGTGTGTCGGCGCTCGACGGCCGAATCGTGTCGATGCGCGGTGTCGTCCGGCGTGTGGAGTCGCGCGGCACCGGCACGGAACTCGTGCTCCATTCCTCTGCGACCAACTTCACGATGCCGTTACCTCCGGGCACGCGGCCCGACGTGGTCCCGGTTGATTCGGTGATCGCCGTGCGCGCCGTGCTGTCGGATGCGGTCGATGAGGATGGCACGCTCGCGCGCCACGAGGTGTTGCCGCTCTCCCCGGACGCGATCCACGTGGAGACCCGAGCGGCCGGCGATCCGTTCAGCCTGGCCGAGGCGTCCCTCAGGACTCTATCCAGGCGGCCGTCGCGCGAGGAGGTCGTGCGCCGCGTCAAGGTTTCCGGCGTGGTCACGCGGCAGCGGCCCGGGAGATCGCTGTACATCCGCGCCGACGCGGGTCCGTTGGACGTGGAGACCGATCTCGACACGCCCGTCGCGCCCGGTGACCGCGTGGAAGTCGTCGGCTTCCCCGACGTCGACGACTTCGCGCCCTACCTGGCCGAGGCCACCTACCGCCGGGTATCGAGCGGTGCCGCGCCCGAGCCGCTCGAGGCGAACCTCGGCGATCTCCTGGACGGGACGCACGAAGCCGACCTCGTGAGCACCGAGGCCACCTATCTGAGCGGCGAAGAGGGGCGCGAGGAGTTCACGCTCGTGATGCAGGACGGCGACCTCGTCTTCAACGCGCACGTGTTGATGGCGCATGCGCCCGGCATCGCCCAGCGCCTGCGCGCGGGCAGCCGCCTGCGGTTCGACCGGCATCTGCTCGGTGATCGTCGACACGGACCGGAAGCCGCGATTGTTCCGGCTGCTCCTGCGCGACGCGGACGACGTCACCGTGGTCAGCGGCGCCGGCCCGACGCCCGTGAGCGTCGGCGAGGCGCCGTGGTGGACGTGGGTCGCGCTCGCCGTCGCGGCGGGCGCGCTGGTCGTCCTGGCGCTCGCCCTGCGCAAGAGCCGGGACCAGGAAGAAACGATTCGCCGCCAGCAGGCGCGCGAGGCCTCGCTCAAGGCGCGCTTCGACGATCTCTTCGAGCGTTCGAGCGACATCTTCATCGTCCACGACCGGCGGGGCCACATCTCGACAGTCAACCGCGCGGGAGAGCGGGTCACCGGCTATTCACGCGAAGAACTCCGCGTCCTCGACCCGAACTGGATCGTCCGGCCCGATTACCTCGACGCCGTCAACGGCATGATTGGCGAAGGCGCCGACGCCGCGCCGCGATCGCTCCAGACCGAGATCGTGCCGCGCACGGGCCCGCGCGTGCCGGTCGAGGTGCACGCGCGCGTGCTCGTGGGTGACGGCCAGGTCGTGGGCGTCACGGCCATCGCCCGCGACATGAGCGAGCGCGACAAGCTCGAGATCGAACTGCGCCAGGCGCAGAAGATGGAGGCCGTGGGCCGGCTCGCCGGCGGCATCGCGCACGACTTCAACAACCTGCTCACCGTGATCGCTCGGCTACAGCGAGCTGATGCTGATCGAGCACGTGCCGCGCGGAATCCGGCGCGGCATCGCTCGGCGCGAGATCCGCCGCGCGGCCGAGCGCGCCGTCGGCGCTCACGCAACAGCTCCTGGCCTTCAGCCGCCGCCAGGCCGCTGAGCCGCAGCCGGTCGGACCTCAACGACGTCGTCGCGAGCATGGACGGACTGCTCCGGCGCCTGCTCGGCGAGGACATCGCGCCTCGACGTTGCGCTCGCGCCGCGACCTGGGCCTCGTCCGCGCCGACGCCGGCGCAGCTCGAGCAGGTGCTGATGAACCTGGTCGTCAACGCGCGCGACGCGATGCCGGACGGCGGCACGCTGACCATCGAGACCGCCAACGTCGACCTCGGCGCAGCGAGCACCGCGACGTGACCCCGGGCCCCTACGTGATGCTCGCCGTCCGCGACACCGGCGTGCGGCATGTACGGGAGACGTGCGCAAGCGACTGTTCGAGCCGTTCTTCACCACCAAGGACACCGGGCAGGGCACCGGCCTCGGCCTCTCGATGGTCCACGGCATCGTCCGGCAGGGCGGCGGGCATCATCGCCGTCGAGAGCGAGCCGGGCCAGGGCAGCACGTTCCGCGTGCTACTTCCCCCGCGCGGACGACGCCGCGCAGGTGCCGTCGCCCACGGCGCCGACGGCCGCAAGCGAGGCCGTGAAGGGCGAAGGCGTGATCCTGCTCGCCGAGGACGACCGATCCGTCCGCCGGCTGGTGACCACCGAATTGAGCCGGCGCGGCTTCACCGTGCTCGACGCCGAGGACGGCAAGGCCGCGCTCGAGCTGTTCGCGGCCAACCAGCACCGCATCGACGTGCTCGTGACGGACGTGGTGATGCCTCGGATGAACGGCGCCGACCTGGCGGCGGCCGTCGAGAAGCTGCGGCCCGGCACGAAGGTGCTGTTCATCTCCGGCCACCCCGGGCGCGCGGGCGCGGGCCTCAACCCCACAGGTGTCACGAACTTGCTGATGAAACCATTTACGGCAGACGTGCTGGCGGCGCGCATCAAGGAATTGCTCGCAGGTGCCGCAGGTGTCTGAGGCGCCGCCCGTGTCGCCCGTCGCGCTGAAGCGGGCGCTTGGCCGGTGGGACCTGACGGCCATCGGCGTCAACCAGGTGATCGGCGCGCCATCTTCCTGCTGCCGGCCGACGTGGCCCGCCTGGTGGGCGCCGTGGGGACCGCTGGCGTTCATCGGCCGTGGGCCTGCTCTCGCTGCTCGATCGCGCTGTGCTTCGCCGAGGTGGGCAGCCGCTTCGATCGCACCGGCGGCCCGTATCTGCCGGCCCGCACCGCGTTCGGCCGCTTCGTCGGCTTCGAGGTCGGCTGGATGATGTGGTTCACGCGCGTGACCAGCCAGGCTTCGGTGGCCAACGGCCTCGCCCTGGCGCTGGCTTCTACTGGCCGTCGCTGGCGCACCGGCTGCCGCGCAGCGTCGCTGATCGCCGGCGCTCACCGTCGCGCTCACCGTGGATCAACGTGCGCGGCGTCAAGCAGTCCTCGCTGGTCGTCAACGCGCTCACGATCGGCAAGCTTGCTGCCGCTCGCCATCTTCATCGTCGCCGGCATCTGGTTCATCGAACCCGGCGCGCTTCGCGGCGATGCCGGCCGGTCACGCGCGACCAGGCGCGGCCGCGGCCATCCTGCTGATCTTTGCGCTACGGCGGCTACGAGGTGACCGGCATCCTGGCCGGCGAGGCCGCCAATCCGCAGGCGCGACGTGCCGTTCGCCTTCGTCGCCGACGCTGATGATCGTCGTCGCCGGTGATGACCCTGACCTCGGTTGTCGCCACCGGCGTGCTGCCGGACCTCGGCGCCGTCGCGGACGCCGCTGGCCGATGGCGCGGCGCTGTTCCTCGGCGCCGGCGGCGGCCTGATGGTCTCGCGTCGGCTCGTCGCTGTCGATGGCCGGCAACAACATGGGCCAGATCCTCAACGGCTCGCGCACGCTCTTCGCCCTGGCCGAGAACGGCGACCTGCCGCCGTGGTTCGCCCGCGTGCACCCGCGCTTCCAGACGCCGTCGAACGCGATCCTGTTCACCGCGGTCGTGGCCCTCGACGCTGGCGCTGTCCGGATCGTTCGTCGTCGCTGGCGGCGGTGAGCGCCATGGCGCGCCTCGTGATGTACCTCGCGGTGTGCCTCTCGACGCTGGTGCTGCGCCGACGCCAGGCCGACGGCCGACATGGGCGCCGGCCAGTTCCCGTGCCGCTCGGGCCGGTCGTGCCGATGCTGGCTTCGATCGTGGCGCTCGGCATCCTGGCCGGCGCCACCGGCCAGCAGCTGACCGCCGGCGCCGCCGCGCTCGTGGCGGGGGCGATCCTGTTCCTGATCGCGACGCGGACAGGACGTACAGGCCACGGAGACACGGAGACACAGAGAAGAACAACGCTTTGAAATGCCAGGGCTGCTTGGCAGCATTGGTGTTTTAGAAAGGTCTTCTCCGTGTCTTCGTGTCTTCGTGACTTGTTTGTGTCGTTCCCGTTCCGCTACACGTGTGGCTTCCCGGTGGCGCGCCCGAG
This sequence comes from uncultured Acidobacteriota bacterium, assembly GCA_963839865.1. Lineage (GTDB taxonomy): Bacteria > Acidobacteriota > Vicinamibacteria > Vicinamibacterales > UBA2999 > 12-FULL-67-14b. The sequence goes on along the minus strand of CAWIWS010000020.1, from coordinate 644,722 downwards.
AAGCGGTTCGTTGAGGAATCGCACGAGCGGCACGATGGTCTTCATCGTCTTCACCAGTTCCTTGTAGAACGCTGGTGAAGTCGCGAACGTCGCCGCCTCCTCGCGGAAGCCGAGGAACTGCTTGTGGCGCAGGTACTCGGCCGCTACGTGCTCCTTGGGGAAACCGCGTGGCACGCGCGACAAGGTCTCGCCCTGCAGCCCGCCGAGCTTCTTGAACGCCGACGCCTTGACGATGGCGTCCAGCTTCTTGTGGTGGGCGGCGATGTGCTCGCGCACGGCGTGGAGCTGCGACGAATCCGCGGCGTGCATGCCGCCGCCGATCCACACGTGCTCGGGGGCCACTTCGAAGTAGAGCGCCGCGCCGCCCATCTTCCCCAGCGTGCGGTTGGGGAACATGGCCGCGACGTTGGTCTTGAGCGGCGCCTTGTCTCCGCCGAAGCGCGTGTCGCGCCACGGGCGGAACATCGACACCTTCGGATCGGCGACGAGCTCGGGCGCGAACGTCGGGAAGTCGCGAGCCAGCGCCTCGATGACGGCGACCATCGGGCCGCGGACGTGGGTCTCGTATTCCTCGCGGTGCGCGTGAAACCATTCACGTTCGTTGTGGCGCTTCAGCGCGCGGAGGAACGACAGGGTCTTGGGCGAGAACGACACGGGCATGATCACCTCGCACGGTTCGGATGAGAGCGCTCAGCTTATCATCTGATCCAGCAACCATGTCACGCCGCGCCGCCCTCCTCGTCGTGCTGCTTGGCCTCGCCGGGTGCGCCTCTCCGCCGCCCCCGCGACCGCCGTCGAACATCCTGCTCGTCACCATCGACACGTGGCGTGCCGATCGGCTCGGCCGGGGCTTCACACCCACGCTCGATGGGCTGGCCTCGAAGGGGGTCCGCTTCATGGGGATGCGCAGCGTCGTTCCCCTCACGCTGCCCGCGCATGCGTCGATCATGACGGGGCTGCTCCCGCCGGCGAACGGCGTTCGCGTCAACGGCGCCGTGAAGCTCGGCGCGCAGGCCACCCTCGCCGCGCGCCTCAAGGCCGCGGGTACCAGACGCGCGCCGTGGTCGGCGCGTTCGTGCTGGACCGGCGCTTCGGCCTGGACGCCGGCTTCGACGACTACGACGATTGGATTCCGCGCGACCCCGCGGCCACCGACCGGCTGCAGGCCGAGCGCCCGGCCAACGACGTGGTTGACCGCGCCCTCGCGCTGCTCGCGAAGAATACTGTGGACCGGCCGTGGCTGCTGTGGGTCCACTTGTATGACCCGCACGCGCCGTATGACCCGCCCGCGGCCGCCCGCGCCCGCGCGGACGGCGACGGCTACAACGGCGAAATCGCGTTCGTCGACGCGCAACTGGCGCGCCTGCTGACCGCCGCCGACGCCCGGGCCGATGCCGGCCGCACCGCCACGATCGTGCTGGGCGATCACGGCGAGAGCCTGGGCGAGCACGGCGAGCCGACGCACGGCATGCTGGTGTTCGAGCCGGCGCTCCGCGTGCCGCTCATCGTCCGGGCGCCGGGCGTGCCCGCGGGCGTGCGCGACGATCCGGCGAGCAGCGTCGACGTCCTGCCCACGGCGCTCGCGCTGGCGAACCAGGCCACGGAGGGCTTGACGGGGCACGATCTGCTCGCGGCGCCGATGCCCGATCGTGAGAGCTACGCCGAGAGCGAGTATCCGACCGTCGCGGCGTGGACGCCTCTCCGCGCCCTCGTGCAGGATCGCTGGAAGCTCGTCGTCGCCGACAAGCCGGCGTTGTTCGACCTCAGGACCGATCCCGCCGAGGCCCAGGATCTGTCGGGCACGAGGACGTCGCTGGTGCAGGCGATGTCGGCGCGCCTCGACGCGATCAGGAAGGAGGCCGCGAGCGGTGCGCCCGCGCCCGCCGCGCAAGGCGTGTCCGCCGAAACGGCGGAGCGTCTGCGATCGTTGGGATACGTCGCGCCGTCGGCCGCGCCGGTCACGACCACCGGCGGCCTGAACCCGGCGAGCGCGATGGACGCGTGGGCCGCCTTCGAAGACGCGCTCGCCCTGCTCAACGCCGGACGCGCCGCCCAGGCCGTGGCCCCGCTCGCCAAAGTGGCGGCGGGCTATCCCGCGTCGCCGATCTTCCAGTCCACGTACGCGGCGGCGTTGTCCGCGAGCGGCGAAAAGCACAACGCACTGGTCCGGTTGCGCGCGGCGGTCAAGCAATGGCCCGGCGACGCGATGATGTACCACGATCTCGCTGTCGTCGCGCGCGAGGTGGGGCTCGTGGTCGAGGCGACGCGCGCGGAAGAAGCCGCGCTCGCCATCAACGGCGCCGAACCCGCGGCCGTGAACGGCAAGGGCCTGCTGCTGGCCGACGCCGGCCAAAACGTCGAGGCGGCCCGCGCCTTCGAGGCGGCCACGCGCCTCGATCCCACCAACGCGGTGTACCTCGTCAACCTGGGCAACGCGCAAAGAGCCACCGGCGATCTCGAGGCCGCCGTGGCCACGTTTCGCCGCGCGCTCGAACTCGCGCCCGGGCTTCCGGATGCGGCCAACGGCATCGGCGTCGCGCTCGTCCAGCAGAAGCAGCCGGCCGAAGCCGTGAAGTGGCTGGAGAAGGCGGCGGGCGACCCCGCCTTCATCGAGGCGCAGTTGAACCTCGGCATCGCGTTGCAGGAATCGGGAGACGTGGCGCGCGCGCGCACGCAGTTCCGAAAGGTTGTCGTGGCCGCAAAGACGCATCCGCGCGAAGCCGACGCCGCGCGCACGCTCCTTGCGCAACTGGACAAGCGATGAGGGTCCACGCCTTGCTGTGCGCCGTCCTCCTCGGGGCCGCTTGCGGGCGCGGCCAGACTGCCCCACCGACCGGGACTCGAGCGGCGCGCAGCGTCGTGCTGATCACGATCGACACGCTTCGGGCGGATCACGTCGGCGCGTACGGGGATGCCGGCGCGAGCACGCCCACGCTCGACGCGCTCGCTCGCGAAGGGGCGCGGTTCGACAAGGCCTGGGCCGCCGCGCCCATCACGCTCACGTCGCACGCCAGCCTGCTGAGCGGCCGGTATCCGCCCGGCCACCGCGCCCGGCACAACGGCATCGAAGTCGATCAATCCGTGCCCACCCTCGCCACGGCGCTCCAGTCCGCCGGGTTCGCCACCGGGGCCTTCGTCTCGGCGTTTCCGCTCGATCGTCGTTTCGGATTGCCGCACGGCTTCGACGTCTACGACGACGAGCTGCCGCGCGGGACTGATGGGCGTCCGCTCAACGAGCGCCCCGGCGCCGAGACGGCGTCGCGGGCGATCGCCTGGCTCCTGGCGCACCGGACCGATCGATTCTTCCTGTGGGTGCACTTCTTCGAACCTCACGCACCTTACGGCGACGCCGCCTCCGGGCGGCCCGCACTCACGCGCTACGACGAGGAGATCACCACGGCGGATCGGGAGGCGGGCCGCGTGCTGGCCGCGCTCGGCGACGCCGCCGGGTCCACGCTCGTGATCGCCGCGGCGGATCATGGCGAAGCCTTCGGCGAGCACGGCGAGATCGGGCACAGCATCTTCGTCTACGACACGACGCTCCGCGTGCCGCTCATCATGCGCGGGCCTGGCGTGCCGGCCGGCCGTGTGATTGCGGACGATGTGTCGCTGGTGGATGTAGCCCCCACCGTCGTGACGCTGCTCGGCGTGACGGCGATGGATACCGACGGCCGGTCCCTGGCGCCGGCGCTCGGCGGCGCCGCGCTCGATGCCCGCGCGATCTACTCGGAGTCCTTCGCCCCGCTCTTCGACTTCGGGTGGGCGGGCCTTCGCGCGGTTCGTGACGGCACGTGGAAGTACATCGCCGCGCCCAGGCCGGAGCTGTACGACATCTGTCGCGCGATCCCGCGGAGGCCTCCAACCGCGTCGCCGACGATCCCCAGCGCGCGGCGCGCTTCGAGACCCAGGTGGCCCGGTGGAGTCCGGCCGAACCGGGCGTGTCCGCGCCGTCCAGCCCCGATGCAGTCAACCGGCTTCGGGCGCTCGGGTACGTCGGCGGCGCCCCGGCGACCGCTGGCAGCGCCAGGCCCGATCCGAAGGACCGCATCGCGCTGGCCTCGCGCCTGGCTACGGTCACATCCGGTGAAGTGCGGGGCGCGGCGCTCATCACTACCCTCGAGGCCATCCTCAAGGACGATCCGCAGAACCCGCAGGCCCACCTGCGGCTCGGGTTTGCGGAGCTTGAACGGAACCAGTGCGGCCAGGCCGAGCCCCACTTCAGGGCGGCCATCCGAGCCGGCCTGCCATCGGCGGATCCAGGGCTGGGCCTTGCCCAGTGCCGGGGCCAGGCAGGGGACCTCAAGGGCGCCGCCGATGCCCTGACGCAGGCCGGGTCCGCGGAGCCAGGAAACCCGGTAGTAGCTGCGAACATGGGACTTCTGGCCCTTCAGCAGGGCCAGTTGGCCGGGGCTATTTCCGCGCTGCGACATGCACTGGAACTCGATCCCCAGTTACATGAGGCGCGGTTCGCGCTGGCCCGGGCTCTCGCCCGGTCGGGTGACCGGACCGGGGCCGACGCCGAGGCCCGCGCCCTGCTGGCGCGGCTGCCTGCCGGCGCCCCTCAGCGGGCGGAAGTCGAGCGCCTCATCGCGGCCCTGCGCTAGTCCGTCCCCGCATCCGTCCCACCTATTGATCAGGGACGAACGCGTGATCAGGGCGCTGTTTGTCATTAACTCATTGAACGGTCTGGGTTTACCTCTCGGGGACAAACCTTGACAATTCTTCCCATAATTGGTCACATAGCAGGTCCCTTTGTCGGCGTTTTTGTACTGAAGTCCCTTTTTGAGGAGCGTGTATGCGTTCACTGCGGCTTGCCGCGTGGCTGTTTGTTTTTGTTGGTCTGGTCGGTGCGAATGCGCTGGCGCAGCAGACGACCGGAACGATTGTTGGTCGAGTGTTGGATGGCCAGGGTGCGGCGATTCCTGGCGCCACGGTGACGGCCACGAGCCCCACGACCGGGTTCGTGCGCACGGTCGTGAGCGACTCCGAAGGCGCGTATCGCCTGAGCGCGCTGCCCGTCGGGCAGTTCGACATCGCGGTTGAGCTCGCCGGCTTCGCGTCGGTCGATCGCAAGGGCGTGTCGATCAACGTCGGCCAGGTCATCACGCTCGACTTCGCGCTGAAGGTCGCGAGCGTGGCCGAGACGATTACCGTGACGGGCGAAGCGCCCCTCATCGAATCGACGGCCTCATCGGTGGGCGGTGTCGTGGACATCGGCCGCATCGAGGCGCTGCCTCTCAACGGCCGGCAGTTCGCGAACCTCGCGGCGACGATCCCCGGCGTGGGCCTCGGCTACCACTCGGACCCGACGAAGAGCACGCAGTACTCGCCGCAGATCAACGGCGGCAACGGCCGCAACGTCAACTACCAGATTGACGGCGGCGACAACAACGACGACACCGTCGGCGGGCTGCTGCAGATGTTCCCGTTGGAGGCGATCCAGGAATTCAACTTCGTCACCTCGCGCTCGAAGGCGGAGAACGGCCGCAGCAACGGCGGCGTGATGAACATCGTCACCAAGAGCGGCACCAACGACAACCACGGTTCGTTCTTCACGCTCGTCCGCAACGACGCGATGAACGCCAAGACGACGACCGAGAAGAACAACAACGCCGCCAAGGGCGATTACAAGCGCTACCAGTACGGCGGCAGCTTCGGCGGCCCGATCGTCAAGGACAAGCTGCACTACTTCGGCGCGGCCGAGCGCACGCAGCAGGACACGTTCCAGACCGTCTCGACCTCGGGCCTCTTCCCGGCCCTCGACGGCACGTTCGCCACGCCGTACCGCGAGACGCTGGTCAACGTGAAGGTCACGTCCAACGTGAGCGCGAACCAGTACCTCTCGCTGCGCTACGGCCGCAATCAGAATTCGCAGCCGTACGGCGCGGCGGCGAACAAGCCGGTCAACGGCTGGGGCAACAGCAAGAACCAGTTCAACTCGTTCAACGTCAACCACAACTACATCATCGGCGGCACGAAGCTGAACGAGTTCATCTTCCAGTACGCGGACTTCGCCAACAACATCTCGGCGAACAGCACCGACCCGTACCAGCTCTTCCCGAACGGCGTGGCGGTGGGCCAGAGCCCGAACACACCGCAGACGACCGAGCAGAAGAAGTGGCAGTTCCGCGACGACTTCTCGTGGCACGTCACGGGCAAGGGCGGCGTGGGCCACGACCTGAAGGCGGGCGTGAACTTCATCAACGAGCCTCGCCTCTACATCACGTTCAACTCGGGCAAGGGCGTGCTCCAGCACACCCACCTGGACAACAACGTGAACGGTCCGCTGTCGGTCGTCACGCTGAACGATGGTGACGCGTCGGCCAACATCCCGCTCAAGCAGTACGCCACCTACTTCCAGGACGATTGGCGCATCGCCGATCGCGTCACCTTGAACCTGGGCGTCCGCTACGACTACATCACGGGCTACCAGTTCGACCAGTCGCTGAACCCGAACTTCGTCAAGATCCAGGCGGCGGGCGCCGCCGGCTTGTTGAAGGGCATCAAGGGCCTCGAGAACGCCGGCCTGACGCCCCAGAACGACAAGAACAACATCCAGCCGCGTCTCGGCTTCGCGTGGGACGTGAACGGCAATGGCAAGGACCTCGTCCGCGGCGGGTGGGGCATCTACATGGACATGGCCTACACCAACTCGAACGCGCTGTTTGCGGCGAGCGACGCCACGGGCAAGGGCTTCGGCGCGGTGCTGAACGTGGACAACCAGAGCGGCATCCGGAACCCGGACGGCACCTTCTACCAGGTCGGCCAGCCGACTTCGAACATCGCGAGCCAGAACCAGGCCAACCCGAACGTGAAGCCGCTCTTCGGCCAGTGGACCGACCCGCGCCTCCAGATGCCCTACACGCGCCAGGCCTCGGTCGGCTGGTCGCACGAGTTGATGGAAGGCACCGTGGTGACCGCCGACTTCGTCCGCGCCGACGGCCGCGACCTCAATACGCGTCCGCGCATCAACACGATCGCCAACGGCGTCCGCCGCCTGGCGTTCACGGGCATCCTTCCCAACGCCATCGGCACCCGCCCGGCGATCTCCGAAGGCAAGAGCAACTACACCGCGGGCATCTTCGGCTACAAGCGCCGCATGAGCAAGGGCATGGACTTCACGGCCACCTACACGCTGGCCAACGCGAAGAGCACCGCCGGCACGGCCGTCGACGAGCTCAACGCCAATAACCTGCAGGACGCGGCGCTCCTCTATGACGACCCGAAGGTCCTCGGGCCCACGTCGCGCACCGACGCCCGCCACTCGGGCACCCTCGCGGCGGTGTTCCTGGTGAAGGGCTTCTCGATTGCGCCCGTCTACATCTACAAGTCGCCCCTGCCAGTGTCCATCACCGAGGGTCTCGACCTGAACGGCAACGGCGAGCGCAATGACATCCCGCTCAAGGCCTACCAGTACGACGGCGTCGGCAACGCGCCGAAGGAAATCGGCACGTGCGAGACCTATAACTGCGGCCGTGGCGCCTGGCGCACGCAGATGAACCTGCGCGTGTCGAAGGGCTTTGCGATCAAGGGCTCCGCGCGCGTCGAGGCGATTGGCGAGGTGTTCAACCTCTTCAACGCCATGAACCCGGGAACGTTCGTCACGACGCGCCTGCTCGGCACGGGCGCGCCCAACCCGACCTTCCTGCAGCCGACGGCGTATGCCGGCGACTTCCAGCAGCCCGAGCAGCGCGTGGGCCAGATCGGCTTCCGCTTCAGCTTCTAAACACCGCGAGGGCTTGAGGGCTTGAAGCCCTGAGGTCCTGACCGCAAACGACACCCAGGGGCCCGGCGATCACTCGCCGGGCCCTTTTTCGTGGGTCCGTCCCTTCCCGCCGTCCGCTCGTCACCGGCTCCATCCCCGCGACCACGCGCCCGGGTCTTGAACGCGTCGCGTTCTGCTGTTTACATCAGGACCTTGTAGTCGATGTGTCTTCAACCCCTCTGTCAGGAGTGAGTATGAAACTGCGGTTCACCGCGTGGGCCCTCGTCTGGATGGCGCTCCTCGGCGTCAACGCATTCGCGCAACAGACGACGGGGACCGTGCTCGGCCGGATTCTCGATGGGCAAGGCGCCGCCATTCCCGGCGCGTCGGTGACGGCCACGAGCCCCTCCACGGGCTTCTCCCGCACGGTCGTGAGCGACACCGAAGGCGCGTATCGCCTGAGCGCGCTGCCCGTCGGACAGTTCGACATCACCGTGGAGTTGTCGGGCTTCAGCTCCGTCGATCGGAAGGGCGTCGTCGTGAACGTCGGCCAGACGCTCACGCTCGACTTCGCGCTCAAGGTCGCGAGCGTCGCCGAGACGATCACCGTCACGGGTCAGGCTCCGCTCATTGAGTCGACTGTATCCTCGGTGGGCGGCGTCGTGGACATCGGCCGCATCGAGAGCCTCCCGCTGAACGGCCGGCAGTTCGCGAACCTCGCGGCGACCATTCCCGGCGTGGGCCTCGGCTACCACTCGGACCCGACCAAGAGCACGCAGTTCTCGCCGCAGATCAACGGCGGCAACGGCCGCAACGTGAACTACCAGATCGACGGTGGGGACAACAACGACGACACCGTCGGCGGCCTGCTCCAGCTCTTCCCGCTCGAGGCGATCCAGGAGTTCAACTTCGTCACATCGCGCGCCAAGGCCGAGAGCGGCCGGAGCAACGGCGGCGTGATGAACATCGTCACCAAGAGCGGCACCAACGACCTGCACGGCTCCTTCTTCACCCTGTTCCGCGACACGGCGATGAACGCCATCACGACGACGGAGAAGAACACCGGGTCGGAGAAGCAGGACTACCGCCGCTACCAGTACGGCGGCAGCTTCGGCGGCCCGATCGTCAAGGACAAGATCGCACTACTTCGGGGCGGCCGAGCGCACGCAGCAGGACACCTTCCAGGTGGTCTCGACCGCGGGCCTCTTCCCGGCCTTTGACGGCACGTTCGCCACGCCGTACCGCGAGACGCTCGCCAACGTGAAGGTCACGGCCAACGTCAACCAGTCGCAATACCTCTCGGTGCGCTACGGCCGCAACCAGAACTCCCAGCCCTACGGCGCCACCGCGCAGACGGCCGTGAACGGCTGGGGCCAGAGCGAGAACTCGTTCAACTCGGTGAACCTGAACCACAACTGGGTCATCGGCGGCGCGAAGCTGAACGAGTTCGTGTTCCAGTACGCCGACTTCGGTAACTTCATCTCCGCCAACAGCACCGACCCGTTCCAGGTGTTCCCCAACGGCGTGGCGGTGGGGCAGAGCCCGAACACGCCGCAGACGACCGAGCAGAAGAAGTGGCAGTTCCGCGACGACTTCTCGTGGCACGTCACGGGCAAGGGTGGCGTGGGCCACGACCTGAAGGCGGGCGTCAACTTCATCAACGAGCCGCATCTCTACATCACGTTCAACTCGGGCAAGGGCGTGCTCCAGCACACCCACCTCGATAACGACGTCAACGGCCCGCTCTCGATCGTCACGCTGAACGACGGCGACGCGTCGGCGAACATCCCGCTCAAGCAGTACGCCGGCTACGTGCAGGACGACTGGCGCATCGCCGATCGCCTGACGCTGAACCTCGGCCTGCGGTACGACTACATCGACGGCTACCAGTTCGATCAGTCGAAGAACCCGAACTTCGTGAAGTTGCAGACGGCCGGCGCCGCCGGGCAGCTCGCCGGCATCAAGGGGCTCGAGAACTTCGGCCAGTCGCCGAAGAACGACGGCAACAACATCCAGCCGCGCCTGGGCTTTGCCTGGGACGTGAAGGGCGACGGCAAGGACCTCGTCCGAGGCGGGTGGGGCATCTACATGGACATGGCGTACACGAACTCGAACGCGCTGTTCGCGGCGAGCGATGCCACGGGCAAGGGCTTTGGCACGGTGCTGAACGTGGACAACCAGGCGGGTATCCGCAACCCGGACGGCAGCTTCTACAAGGTGGGCCAGCCGGTGGGCAACATCCAGAGCCAGAACCAGGCGAACCCGAACGTGAAGCCGCTCTTCGGCCAGTTCACGGACCCGCGCCTGCAGCTGCCCTACACGCGGCAGGCCACCATCGGCTGGTCGCACCAACTCGTGGCGAGCACGGTCGTGACCGCCGACTTCGTGCGCGCCGACGGCCGCGACCTCAACACGCGTCCGCGCATCAACACGCGCACCATCCCGAACGGCGTACGGCGCCTGGCCTTCCTGGATCTTGACCCCGACGCGGTCACGACGCGGCCGGCCATTTCGGCCGGCAAGAGCGAATACACCGCGGCCATCTTCGGGTTGAAGCGCCGCATGACCGGCGGCCTGGACTTCACGGGCACCTACACGCTGGCCAAGGCGCTCAGCACGGCCGGCACCGCGGTGGACGAGCTCAACCAGAACAACCTGCAGGACGCCACGCTGCTCTACGACGACCCGCGGGTCCTCGGACCCACGTCACGCACCGACGCGCGGCACTCGGGCACGCTCGCGGCAGTGTGGATGGTGAAGGGCTTCTCGATCGCGCCCTTCTACATCTTCCGGTCACCGCTCCCGGTGTCGATCACCGAGGGGCTCGACACCAACCTGAACGGCGAGCGCAACGACATCCCGGCCAAGGCCTACGCCGTTCGACGGCGTGGGCAACGCGCCGAAGGAGATCGGCGACTGCACGACGTGGAACTGCGGCCGCGGCGCCTGGCGCACGCAGATGAACCTCCGCGTGTCGAAGAGCTTCGCGATCAGGGGCTCCGCGCGCATCGAGGCGATCGGCGAGGTGTTCAACCTGTTGAATGCCAGCAACCCGTCCGGCTTCAATCCCGGCGGCGCCAACAACACGCGCCTGCTGGGCACCGGCGCGCCCAACCCGACCTTCCTGCAGCCGACGGCGTATGCCGGCGACTTCCAGCAGGGCGAGCAGCGGGTGGGTCAGATCGGGTTCAGGTTCAGTTTCTAGTCGGCACCCTCGGCTGGGTGCCGAGGAGTTCGGACAGGTCGGTGCTCGGGTCGAATGCGTCATCGGGGGACGACTGCTCGTGGTAGTCGTCCTCCACGTTCACCAGCCACGGATCCGCCTTGGCGCCGAGGAGCGCCTTCGCGGCCAGGATGCCCGTGACCATCGCGTGGTCCTGGTTGTTGTACTTGTGCAGGCCGTTGCGGCCCGCGAGCTGCAGGTTCGTGAACGTGTTGCAGTAGACGCGCAGCACCTCGAGCGCCTCGAGATAGCCGCTGTCGTAGACGGGATACGCCTTCGGCATGCGGACCACGGTGCCGTCGAGCACCTTCGACGGATCCGCCAGGCCGATCACGGCCAGCTCCTTCGTGCCGAGCGCGATGAGGTCCTTGTCGGACATCGTCCACAGGCCGTCGCCCTCGAAGCAGAAATACTCGAGGCCGAGGCACGTCTTCGACTGGTCCGGCACCATCTCCGGGCTCCAGTTCTTGAAGTTCTGGATGCGCCCGAGCTTCACGCCGGGATCGTGCACGTAGATCCAGTTGTCCGGGAACATCGTCTCCTGATCGACGATGAGGGCCACGGTGAGGAAGTCGCGGTAGCGACAGCTTCTCGGCCGCCGCGCGGACGTCGGCGGGCGCCGCCGGTTCCATCGCCGCGATCAACTGCCTGAGCGGCATCGTCGAAACCACGGCCTCGACCGGCACCGATGTGCGTCTTGCCCTCGTGCGCGTAGTCCACGGCGGTGATGCGGCCGTTCGCGTGATGCAGCTTCACCACCGGCGACGCCATCGTCACCGTGCTGCCCTGCGCCTGCACCTGCGTCGTGAAGGTCTCCCACATCATGCCGGGACCGAACCGCGGGTACTTGAACTCCTCGATCAGGCTGCGGATCTTCGTCGACGACTTCGAGCGGAAGGGGGCGAGGAGCATCTCGCGCGCCGCGGACCAGAGCGACAGGCCCTTGATGCGCTGCGCCGCCCACTGCGCGCCGATCTCGGTGCAGGGAATGCCCCACACCTTCTCCGTGTAGGCCTTGAAGAAGGTGTTGTACAGCTTCCAGCCGAAGCGGTTGACCACCCAGTCCTCGAAGCTCACTTCGGGCTTGATGGGGAAGGCCTGGCGCCAGATGTAGCTCAGGCCGATGCCGGCCGCGTTGAAGAGGCCGAGGCCCGCCAGCGCGTTGCCCGCCTTCAGCGGGTAGTCGAACCACTTGCCGTCGTAGTAGATGCGCGACAGGCGCGGGCGCGTGAGCATCTCCGGGCCGAGCATCTGGTCCCACAGCGCCTCCACGGCGCGGACCTTCGAGAAGAAGCGGTGGCCGCCGATGTCGAAGCGGAATCCCTTGTACTCGGACGTGCGCGCGATGCCGCCGACGATGGTGTCGGCTTCGAGGACGTGGACGCGAACGCCCTGGCGGCCCAGGACCCAGGCGGCGGTGAGGCCGGCGGGTCCCGCGCCAATGACGAGGGCGGTCTTAGGTTGGCTTGGTGCGTTCATCTATGGTGTGGGCCGCGCGGCGGATCAGGAACCCGGGGCCCAACGTGCCCAGGAGCAGGAAGGGGTAGTACCAGGTCACGTAGGTCGCCGTCGCGTGTATCTTCCAGATGTTAGCACCCATCGCGGTCGTGGCCGTGAGGAGCGCCAGTCCCACCATCCCCGCGTTGCGGGCCATCACGCCCGTGGCGAGGAGGTATCCGCAGAAGCAGGATGAAGAAGGGCGACGACAGCGCGGAGGTGCCGGCGAGAGGCGCCAGCATCCAGGCCAGGACGCCCGTCTGCTGGCCCCAGAGGCCGAACGGGCTCATGCCGTAGCCGTCCGGGTCCGTGTGGTGGCCCAGCGTGTCGCGAAGGATGGTGGCGATGAGGCCCAGGCCCGGCGCCGGCCGAGACGCCAGAAGCACCCACACCCCGACGACGAGCGAGAGCGCCATGAAGCCGGCGAGGAACCGCGCGGCCGCCTTCGGCGACGTGCCCCATTGATAGCCGAGCCACGCCGGGAACATGAACGCGGGATAGAAGCCGAAGGCTGCGGCCGACGCGAGCAGCGCGCCCGAGAGCGCGGGCCGATCGAGATAGAGGAACGCCACGAGCGTCACGGCGGGCGGCAGGATGTGCGAGACGTAGGTCATCCCGCCGACCTGATCGGAGGCGCCGCCGATGCCCAGCACGAACGACGACCCGCAGTAGAGCGCCGCGAGCGCGAGGCCGAGGCGATCGTCGGCCCATCGCCGCCCGATCCGGAAGAGCGCCCACGCCGCCATCAACTGGAAGCCCGCCAGCAGCAGTTGCGACGAGATCGGCGACGGGCGCGAATGTACTCGCCGGGCTTTGGCGTGTCCGGAGACGTCGCGTTGGCGGGCTCCGCGAGGATGAACTGCATCGTGGCCTGCGCCGCGTACATCAGCGGCGCGTACGCCGCGCCAGGCGTCTTGGTGAGCATCGGATCGCCGTAGGGCAGCAGGCCCCGTTCGCGCAGCCGCTGGCCGCCAAGATCGGTGAAGTAGCTCGAGTCCTCGGCCGGATGCAGGAACGGCATCGCGACGCGAGAGGACCACCGTGAATGCCGCGATGCCCGCGAGCGCGCGAATGTCGAGGGTGGGCGTCCACGTCCACGTGTCCGGCCGCCGCGATCGCCAGGCCATCCGCACCAGGAGGATGGCGGTGAGGCCGACCACGGCCATGAAGACGAGACGGATGAGGCCGTATCGAGACGGGTCGCGCAATTTCGAGGCCGCGACGAACAGGTCAATCGAGCCGATGAGGCACCAGCCTGATCGCGCCGGCGACCAGGAGATCGACGTTGCGCCCGCTCCAGGGCCGCGCGTAGTCGAAGCCCACGGCCAGCAGCACGAGCAGCGAGATCCAGAGGATGCCGGCTTCGTCCGGGAGGAGCTGCCGGAGGGTGCCGACACCCGCCGGATCGTGGAGCCGGGTATCGAGCGCCCGCAGCGCCTCGCCCGGAGGCGCGTAGACGACGTGGGAGAAGGACGGGGTGTAGACCTCCTCCACCGGGGCGCGTCCGCCTTGGTAGCGCACGCCGGCGATGACCGCCAGGGCCACGAACACGCCCGTGACGATCAACGTCCCTCGAAACTTCATCGGTGAAAGTATTCTAGATAAGCCCATGTCTGACAACTTGATTCAGGAACTCCGGGCCACCCTCGGCGACCGCGTGTCGACGGCGAACGCCGTCCGCGAGCACCACAGCCACGGCGAGTCCTGGCACGCCCCGGCGATGCCCGACGCCGTCGTCTTCCCGACGACCACCGACGAAGTGTCCGCCATCGTCGCCGCCTGCGCGCGCGCACCGCGTGCCGATCGTGCCGTTCGGCATGGGCAGCTCGCTCGAGGGGCACGTCAACGCCGATCCACGGCGGCGTCTCGATCGACCTGACGCGCATGACGCGCGTGCTGCGCCTGAGCCCCGACGACATGGACGTCACGGTGGAGGCGGGCCTCACGCGCCTCAAGCTCGACGATCACCTGAAGAACACGGGCCTGATGTTCCCGATCGACCCCGGCGCCGACGCCACCATCGGCGGCATGGCGGCCACGCGCGCGTCGGGCACCACCGCCGTCCGCTACGGGACGATGCGCGAGAACGTGCTGGGGTTGACGGTGGTGCTGGCGGACGGCCGCGTCATCCGGACGGGCGGCCGCGCGCGGAAGTCCTCGTCCGGCTACGACCTCACGCGGCTGTTCGTCGGATCCGAAGGCACGCTCGGCGTGATCACCGAGGTGACGCTGCGCCTCTACGGCCGGCCCGAGGCGGTGCGCTCGGCGGTGTGCCAGTTCCAGTCGATGGAAGGCGCCGCCAACACGGTGATCCAGACGATCCAGCTGGGCATCCCCGTCGCGCGCATGGAGATCATCGACGAGGCGCAGCTCGCGCGTGGTGAACGCGTACTCGAAGACCAACTACCCGCTCGCGCCGACGCTCTTCTTCGAGTTCCACGGCATCAACGAGGCGATGGTGGACGAGCAGATCCGCGCCGTGGAGGAGATCGCGCGCGAGCACGGCGCCGGCGGCTTCCAGTGGGCGTCCACGCTCGAGGACCGCGCCACGCTCTGGCAGGCGCGGCACAACGCGTACTACGCCACGCGTGGCGTCGCGGCCCGGCGCGCGGGCGTGGACCACGGACGTGTGCGTGCCCATCGCGCACCTGGCCGAGTGCATCCTCGAGACGCAGGCCGACATCCGCGAGACGGGCGTCGAGGCGCCGCTCGTGGGGCACGCCGGCGACGGCAACTTCCACCTGATCATCATGCTGGACCCCGAGCGACCCGGCGGAATTCGCGCGCGTGACCGCGCTCTGCGAGCGGCTGGTCGAGCGCGTCGCTGCGCTTCGGCGGCACCTGCAGCGGCGAGCACGGCGTGGGCATCGGCAAGTTGAAGTACCTGGAGCGCGAGCACGGCGACGCCCTCGACGTGATGCGCACGATCAAGCGCGCGCTCGATCCGCAGAACCTGATGAATCCGGGGAAGTTGATTCCCGGGATGTAAATACCAGGCCACAGAGACACGGAGACACGGAAGACTATTTTCGGGCAGCGCTGCTTAGCGGCACTGCGTTTAGAAGGAATTCTCCGTTCCTGTGTCTCTGTGGCCCGTACGCCTCGGTTCTGTTATCCTGATTGAGCCTTGGCTAAGCGAAAAGAACCCTCCCTGTTCGATCTCCCAGACAACGGCGGCGGTGACGAAGGCGGCCCGCCGCGGATCTCGTTCACCGGCGGCACGGGCGACGGCACGTCCTCGGTGGCCTTGCACGACGCCGCCCAGTCGCGGTACCTGAACTACGCGCTGTCGGTGATCACCGCGCGCGCGCTGCCCGACGTGCGCGACGGGCTGAAGCCGGTGCAGCGCCGCATCCTCTACACGATGTGGCAGCAGAACCTCACGGCCGACGCCAAGCACCGCAAGTGCGCCAAGGTGGTCGGCGACGTGATGGGCAGCTTCCACCCGCACGGCGACAGCGCCATCTACGAGACGCTCGTCCGCATGGCGCAGTCCTTCTCGCTGCGCTATCCCCTCGTGGACGGCTCGGGCAACTTCGGATCGCTCGACGGCGACGGCGCGGCGGCGATGCGCTACACCGAGTGCCGCCTCGCGCGGATCGCGGACGAAGTGCTCCAGGAGATCGAGCAGGAGACGGTCCCGTTCCGTCCCAACTACGACGGCACGAAGACCGAGCCGGTGGTGCTGCCGTCGCGCATGCCCAACCTGCTGGTCAACGGCTCCACCGGCATCGCCGTGGGCATGGCCACGAACATCCCGCCGCACAACCTCGGCGAGGTCTGCCAGGCGCTCATCAAGCTGCTCGACAACCCGGACCTCACCACGCTGCAGTTGTGCCGCTGGGTGAAGGGACCGGATTTCCCCACGGGCGGGCAGCTGCTGAACTCCCCGGACGAGTTGAAGGAGATCTACCGCACCGGCTCCGGGTCGCTCCGCCTCCGCGCCACCTGGGAAGCGGGCCCGGCCGCGCGCGCCACCAAGAAGCTCTACATCACCAGCATTCCCTACGCGGTGAACAAGGCGCAGCTCGTCGAGCAGATCGGCGACGTGGTGCTCGGCCGCAAGATGCCGCACCTCATCGACGTCCGCGACGTGTCCACCGACGACGTGCGGATCGAGCTGGAGTTGAAGGCGGGCGTGGACGACGACCTCGTCATGGCGTACCTCTTCAAGCACACCTCGCTCCAGACGACGTTCGCCGTCAACATGACGTGCCTCGTGCCCACCGAGAACGCGGAGGTGGGCCGGCCCGAGCGGCTCGACCTCAAGCAGATGCTCTGGCACTTCCTCCACTTCCGGCTGGAAGTGGTCACGGCGCGCCTCGAGCACGAGCTGCGAGCAGCTCCAGAAGCGCATCCACATCCTCGAGGGCTTCGAGAAGGTCTTCGACGCGCTCGACGAGATCATCAAGATCATCCGCAAGTCGGACGGCAAGGCCGACGCGGCGGAGAAGATCATGGCGCGCTTCTCGCTCGACGCCGAGCAGACCGACGCCATCCTCGAGCTCAAGCTCTATCGCCTGGCTCGGCTGGAAATCCTCGTCATCCAGACCGAGCTCGGCGAGAAGCGCAAGCGCGCGCGCCAGATCTCCGACGCTCCTCAAGGACGAAGAGGGCCGCTGGAAGCTCGTGCGCGAAGAGCTGGAGGAGATCCAGCAGAAGTACGGCAACTCGAAGGTCGACCCGCGCCGCACCCGCATCGAGGAGGCCGAGGAGATCGAATACTCCGAGGAGCACTTCATCGTCGAGGAAGACAACGTCGTCATCGTGTCTCGCGACGGGTGGGTGAAGCGGCAGAAGGAAGTGAAGGACCTGTCGACGACGCGCCTGCGCGAGGGCGACAGCGTGCTGGCGGCGGTGGCGGGCAGCACGCGCGCCACCGTGGTGTTCTTCACGAACTTCGGCGTGGCCTACACCTCGCGCATCGTGGACGTGCCGGCCTCCACCGGCTACGGCGAGCCGGTGCAGAAGCTCTTCAAGTTCAAGGACGGCGAGCGCGTGGTGGCGGCGTTCAGCCTCGATCCGCGGTGCTATCGCGAGGGCTCCGGCGGCCGCAGCGTGGGCGCGTTGATTCCGCTGAAGGAAGACGGCATCCCGCCGGTGCATGCGGTGGCGGTGACGAGCGACGGCTACGCGATGCGCTTCTCGCTGCAGGGCTACATCGAGGCGAGCACGCGGTCGGGCCGGCGCTACGCGCGCGCGGCCGAGGGCGCCGAGGTGGTGCACGTGGGCCTGACGACGGGCGACGAGGTGATCATCGCGGCCACGGGGGCGGCGCGGGCGATGCTGTGCAAGGCGGAGGAGAGTGAACTTCCTCTCGGGTCCGGGCCGCGGCGTCATCCTGATCAAGATCGACTTCCCCGAGGACAAGGTGATCGGCGCGCTCGTGTCGAGCGGCGATCGGGACCTGATGACGGTGGAGACGTCGCGCGGGGCGGAGCAGACGATCAGCACGGGCAAGTACGAGGTGACGGGGCGTGGCGGCAAGGGGCGGGAGCTCCTGCAGCGCGGCCAGTTCACGCGCGTGCTGCCGGTGGACGTGCCGCTCCCGACGCTCGACGCGCCCGGCGTCGTAGCCGCTCGCTGTAGTGTCCGGCTTTAGCCGGACCTGACTGTGGTGTCCGGCTTTAGCCGGACCGTCACTCGCCGCGAGCGCGACCACCAGGCCGCCGCGCCGCGACTCGCCGCCTCGAAAAACGAGCCTGCGGCTCAACGTCTCTGATCGAAGCGCGTGGGGGCCCCCATCCCCACGCTTCAGTGATGGCCTCCGGCTCGTTTTTGACGATCGTGGTCGAGGACGGCTCGACGCGTCCGCGGCGTCCCGGTGGCCGTGCTCGCGGCGCGGTCAGGCCGCGCCTAGAGCCGGTCCGCCGGGCTCTTCACGCCCAGGGCGCCGCGATTCAGCACGTGCGTGTAGATCATCGTCGTGCTCACGTCGCGCGTGGCCGAGGAGTTCCTGCACGGTGCGGATGTCGTAGCCGTCTTCCAACAGGTGCGTGGCGAACGAGTGGCGGAGGCTATGACAGGTGGCGCGCTTGGTGACGCCGCTCTTGCGGACGGCGGCTGTCATCTCTCGTTGGATGACGGTCTCATGCAGGTGGAACCGCGTCGGTGAGCCCCACCGCGGGTCCCGGCAGATGCGGCCCGCGGGGAAGGCGAATTGCCAGGGCCACGACGTCGCGGCGCCCTTGTACTTCAGGTCGAGCGCATCTGGCATGACGACGCGGCCGAGGCCGACAGCGAGGTCCTGCTCATGGAGGCGGTGGACGGCATCGAGGTGGGTTCTGAGGGCCGGGACCACGCTGGACGGCAGCATGGTGATGCGATCCTTGCGGCCCTTGCCTTGGCGAACGGTGATCTCGCCGCGTTCGAGGTCGAGGTCCTTCACACGCAACGCCAGGCATTCGAGCAAGCGGAGGCCCGACCCATAGAGAAGCGACGCGACGATTCCCGGGACACCGGAGAGGTGTCTCAGGACGGCTCGCACTTCGGCGCGGGTGAGGACGACGGGCAGGTGCGGTGGTGTGCGGACCCTGGTGATCTCCGGCAGGTTGTCCAGCGGGCGCGCGAGGACGCTGCGGTAGAGGAACAGCAGTGCGCAGAGCGCCTGGTTCTGAGTGGAGGCGCTCACGTGGTGGTCGGTTGCGAGCGACGACAGGAAGCGGGTGACGTCTTCCGCGCCGAGATGGCGGGGTGTCGCTTGCCGTGGAAGAGGATGAATCGGCGAGACCAGAGGCAGTAGGCCTCTTCGGTGCGCGGACTGAAGTGGCGGAGTCGGCAGGCATGGCGAAGTTGATCGAGGAGTCGCGGTTTGGCGGCGGGTGTGCTGGGTGGCATTCCGGACGATGAAGCGAATCCTGTGCCGACGGCATTTGCGAGGAAAGGGCAGGCCAAGCTGGCCGGGTCTCGCAGTTTCTTCCATCCCGTGGGCTCGCCGGCGCCGCAATTCTGGCGACTGGCCTGCGTGCGAGAAGGGCATCGCCCGGGCGTGGCGCCATGGTTACCAGCGGGACGTGTCCCGTATTACGCAGACCTGCATAACACCGTGGGCGCGCGGGTGGGGCCGCAGATATGCCTGGATGGTTCGTCGATAACCGGAAGAATCGGGGGTAGGATGTCGCAGGTTAATTACTAGTTGGGCCGACAAGGGACATGAAATCTGAAGCAGAACGCTGCGCGGAGGCCGAACAATTCCGGAGGATCGACGCCGCTTTCCGCGACGGTGATCTTGCCGCATTGCGAGCGGCTGTCGATGACCCCGGAATCGTGCCAAATGGGCCCATGCCACTGGCGATAGGTCGCTGTCTCGATAAACGCGATCTATCACAGTCCCCTTCCCTTCATCCGCACCCTGCTTGAAATCGGCGCAGATCCGAACCCAGCTGATCATGACGGGTTTCCACCGCTTATCGCGGCGTTGTCGGGCAGTCGAACCCATCCAACGGCTTCGACCAGACCCGACCTCAGAGACCTCCTTCGATTGCTGCTGGAGTTCGGAGCGGATCCACATCAACGCGGCATCAACGACTACACGCCACTGCACATGGCGGTCAGCGAAGAGAATCTGCAGGCTGTGGAGATCTTGCTTGAGGCGGGTTCCGATCCCGAACGTCCGACCAGAATCGACGACTGCGAGACGCCGGTTGAGATGGCGAGGCGGGCCGGGCTCAGCCAGATAGTCGCGTTGCTGACCGGGCACCAAAGGCGATAGACGAGTAGCGTCTGATATTCGAGGCGGCCCAACCAGCGGCTGCACTTGTCGGCCGCCGCGGTAACATCGGGGCCGTTCGAAACGTCGTCGTGCGGCCGCCGCAAGTGAGCCGCAAGCGTTAGGCGGACGACACGCGGATGACATCCGGGTTAGAATCACCGAAATGGTCATTACCTCCGGGAGAGTCGTGTCCGGAAAGATCATCCTCGATGGCGAGCCGTTGCCAGATGGCGCGGTCGTGACGGTCCTCTCGCGGGAAGGCGACGAAACCTTCGAACTCGACGCCACGGCCGAGGCGGAGCTTCTCGAGTCAATGGCGGAGGGCGATCGTGGAGAGACCATCCCCGCCGAAGAGGTCTTGCGCGCGCTCCGGACTCGGGTGTGAGTCAGCAGCTTCCAATCAGCTTCACGCGGCGAGCGTCCAAGCAGGTTGAAGAGGCCGCCCACTGGTGGCGCGCGAACCGTGAGAAGGCTCCTGCCGCGCTGACCGACGAGATCGATCAGGCGCTCCAACTGATCGCCTCTCAGCCGGACGTTGGTGCCAGGGCCCGAAACGCCAGACTGGTCGGCGTGCGCCGAATCCTCCTCAGTCGCGTGAGCTATCACGTGTATTACCGCGTGGTCGAGGCTCCTACCCGCTCGATCCAAGTCGTTGCTGTCTGGCACGCGAGTCGGGGGACTGGCCCGCGTCTGTAAACACGCCGCCTAACAAGCCGCTGCAGCCGACGAGCGGCTGATGAATTAGACTCCTTCGCATGACCGGGCCGCCGCTCGCGGCTGAGCGGCAAGTCGTTAGGCGGCTCGGCTGACCTCGCGGCACATTCAATCGGAAAGCGGAGTGATATGCGATCGCGCCTGATCTTCTTGACGGCATTTACACTCGTCTGTTACGGCACTGGCGCGGCGTGCATGGAGGGCTTTGTCAACTACGCGAGTTGGCATCTCATCGGCGAGGCGGAGTTCATCGGATACCATCAGTTCATCTCCCCGCGCGTGCTGGCGTTTTTGGTCGCACCACTCGTGCTTGGCACCGTCTTTACTGTCCTGATGTTGTGGTCTCGGCCCGCCGTGATTCAAGCGTGGGCGGTTTGGGCCGCGATCGCGATGCAGGCCGTAGTGTGGATCTCCACCGTCACGATCCAAGTGCCAATCCAGCTCGAACTGAGTGCGCACGGGCGATCACTTGAGCTACTCGCGCGCCTGATCGAGACCAATTTCTGGTATCGCCGGATTCCGTATGCGGCGTGTGCAGGGTTGTTTCTATGGATGGCGGCGCAGGTCATGGGCACTGGTAGTGATGAGAGGCGTGCCGCCTAACAGGGCATGCAGCCGACAGCGCGGCGCGGGCTCCAGCCGCGCTGCGGCTGATGCCAGGCGTTAGGCCGACGACGAGCAATCTCCCTGTGACGATGCTAGGATTTGATCATGCCAACCGAAACGGACAAGCAGCGCGCCCTTGAGGCCATCCGTTCGTTGCCCGATGGTGCGACTATCGAGGACGCAATCGAGCGGCTGTGCTTCATCGCCAAGATCGAAGAGGGGCTCCAGCAGTCGCGCGCCGGGCAAGTGGTTAGTCACGACGAGGTCAAGAAGCGCTTTCTGGCGTGACTATCCTCTGGACCGAGCGCGCACAGGACGACTTGGCCGCGATCCACGCGTTCATTGAAGCGGATTCGACTCACTACGCGACAGTCACCGTACGGCGGCTTCTTGGTGCCGTTGAGCGTTTGCAGGATTTCCCGCATTCTGGTCGTGCCGTGCCAGAGTTCAGCGATCCGGAAGTGCGCGAGGTCGTTCTTCGTCCCGATCGAATCGTCTACCGAATCGTCAGTTCAAGCGAGATTCACGTATTGACCGTTCATCACGGTTCGCGTGAGTCGCTCGGCGCGGCGTAGAAGCGGCCTAACCAGCCGCGGCAGCCGACGAGCGGCAGATGGTTTAGACCCCTTTGCGAAGAAGGTAGCTGCCGCTCGCGGCTGAGCGCCAGGGCGTTAGGCCGCTCAGGAGAGAATCGCCTCATGCACATGTCGTCCATTCCGTTCGCTACAACCGACTGGTCCAAGGTTGAGAGTACCGAACACAAAGGCGAGGTTGGTCTCGCTGTCTGGCGAACCAAGATGTTCGGTGACATTCGTGTTCGTACGGTTGAGTATTCGCCCGGCTACAAGTCAGATCACTGGTGCGATAAGGGCCACATTCTTCTTTGCATCCACGGCGAGCTTCACACCGAGCTCAAAGACGGTCGCTCGTTCACGCTGCGTCCAGGCATGAGCTATCAAGTGTCAGACAACGCTGAACCTCATCGCTCTCACACAAGTGTTGGCGCCCGCCTGTTCATCGTCGATTGATGTCGCGCCCTGTGGCGTGGCGGGTCGCTTTCCACGAGGGAGTCGAAGACAGATGGCGAACACCGAGTGGTGGCAGCGCGGTCCCATCGACGGCGTGCCCGCCGTCCTTCAACCAATCGCGCACATTCTTCTTCAAGTGCGCGAGAGTGTCGGTGAGATCGTCGAGCCTTTGACGGAGCAAGAATGGAACGCCCGGCCTGCCGGGGTGGCCTCCGCCGCGTTCCATGTGCGACATATTGCCGGAGTCATCGATCGCCTCTTTGCCTACGCCCGAGGGAACGCATTGTCTGCAGAACAACTCGCGGCGATTCGGTCGGAAGGCCAGGAGCTTCTCGTTGCGGATGTGGCGTCAGTTCTGGGCGCCTTATCGACACGAGTGGACACTGCCATTGCGGAGCTTCGCACGATCGATGTTGCAACACTTGGCGACTTTCGTGGCGTGGGACGGGCCCAGCTCCCTTCGACCGTCATCGGTTGCCTGGTGCATGGCGCTGAGCACGCGATGCGCCACGTCGGGCAGCTTTCGGTCACCGCTCGTATAGTGCGGGCTGGCGCGCGCGAGGCGTGACGGCCCCTTAGCTCTCCGCGCAGCCTAACAAGCCGCTGCAACCGACGAGCGGCAGTTGGTTTAGACTCCTTCGCGTGACCGTGCCCGCCGCTCGCGGCTGAGCGGCCGGTCGTTAGGCTGCTTCCAGGGTGTGAAGCGTCGAGATACTTTGAGGTATCACGATGTTGGCTCAATGCGGTTCAACGGAGGTGCGCATGTTGTCCACACGAGCGGTTGTCCTTTTCGGCCTGATCGGCGATTTCGTCGACTGCTTGTGCAGGATCGAAAGCGAACGACGAAGGCATACGTGACGCGCGAGCCGCTATCGAGGCGGCGAACGCCAAGTTCAGCGAGGCCTTTGCACGGGGCGACGCCAAAGCCCTCTCCGCGATGTATACGTCCGACGCGATCGCATTTCCGCCAGACAGCGAGATGATCCGCGGAAACGGAGCCATCGGAGAGTTTTGGAAGGCTCAAAGGGATGGCGGGGTTCAGAGTGCGGCGCTGACAACCATTGATGTGGGCAGGAGTGGTGACGTCGCCGACGAAGTAGGGAACGTCTCCCTAACGATTCAGTCGGCGGGAAAGGAGCCGACGACGGCGATGGCCAAGTACGTGGTGGTCTGGAAGCGGCAGGTCGATGGCTCCTGGAAGCTGCATCGGGATATCTGGAACAGCCTTCCTGCGACAAAGTGACAACTTGGACGCGATTCGCGGCGCGCGGTCCGCGAAGCAGCCTAACCAGCGGTTGGAGCGGACCGGCGAGATAAGCTAGCTGCTTCATGCGGGTGACGGTTACCGCCGGCCGCTCAACCGCCATGCGTTAGGCGCACGGATTCGTGAACAACGGCATCTGATCGGGGACTGCAGTGAAACCAAAGTCCATTGCTGGTCGAATCGCAAGGACATTCATCACCATCGGGCTGATGTGGTGTGCGTCTGCGCATGCCAGCGCACAAGAACTGAGGGTTATGACGTCCGGCGCGTTCAGTGCTGCGTTTCTCCAACTGGTGCCGGAGTTCGAGCGCACCACGCACAGCACGGTCGTGACGATCACCGGAGCTTCGATGGGGGAAGGCCCAACCACCATTCCTAGTCGACTGGACCGGGGTGAGCCGGCCGACGTGGTCATCCTGGCAGACGAGGCGCTACTTCAGTTGGTCAAGCGCGGTAAGGTCATGCCGAATAGCCGCGTGCAGCTCGTGCGTTCAAGCATCGGCATGGCGGTTCGAGCCGGAACGCCCAAGCCTGATATCAGCTCCATCGAGGCACTCAAGAGAACGCTGCTGGGCGCCAAGTCCATCGCCTACTCCTCCAGCGCTAGCGGCGTCTACCTTTCCAAGGAATTGTTCCAACGCCTCGGTATTGCCGATCAAATCCTCGGTAAGAGCAAGGAGATCCTGGCCGAGCCCGTTGGAGCAGTGGTGGCGCGGGGCGAGGCTGAGATCGGGTTTCAGCAGATCAGCGAACTGCTCCCCGTTTCAGGCATCGAGTACGTAGGGCCTCTTCCGCCAGCGGCGCAACGAGTGACTGTCTTCTCCGCGGGCGTCGTCGTGGGCGCCAAGCGGCCGGAGGCCGCAAAGGATCTCATCGATTTCTTCGCGTCGTCAGCCTCCGCCTCTATCATTCGAAAAACCGGCTTGGAGCCGCTGACAGCACGGTGAAGGAGCCCAAAACGGTGCCTAACCACGCGCTGCACCCGGCGGCCGCCTTGTCAAGAGCCCCCCCGGGGCCGCGGGTGAGCGCAAGCGTTAAACGGACAGTTCCTGCGCCGACGGGCTGCGAGAGACGGCGTTAGGTGTTGCAGATGTCGAGACGCGCTCAAGACGTCCTCTTTGTATTGCTCGGCGTCGGCGGTCTTGTGCTCAAAGGCCACTACGCAGGCCCTGCCGATGAGCTCGTTCAGAGCTATGGCGGCAACGTTGCTGCGTCGTTCGCGGTGTACTTCTTGGCGAGGCGTGTGACGGCCCGGTCGCACCTCCCACGCGCATCCGCGGCGGCGCTCGCGTTCATGGTCGTGCAACTGTTCGAGGTGTTGGACGGTTTTGGCCTGATGAAGAACGTGTACGATCGCCTTGACCTTGTGGCAAACACGGCGGGCATCGCGCTCGCGATCACCCTGGACGTCATCGTGAGGCGCATGAGCGGGGCCAGGTCGGCACGTCTCGAAGGATCGAACACGGAATCCGGAAAGGCACGAGCCCTCTAACAGGCGGCTGCAGCCGACGGCGTTGCGGCCGGAAGTAGCGGGCCAAAGATCTGCCGTCGGATGCGGTGGATTCAATCGACGAACGATGCATGGGACACCTGGGCGCCAGGAAGCCTGGACTCCCTGGCGGTCGAATTTGGTCCGGCGCGGCCCACGAGAAGGCTACCATCCGCTTGCGGACCTAGGCGAGAGACTGTCGACACTGTTCTGATCTACCAAATTACCAGGGGCTCCTTCCATGCTGTCCAGACGATCGGTGTTCTTGACCCCATTGATGCTTATCGCGCCTCGGGCCAGCTTCGCCGTCGGCGGCAAGATGACGCTGTGCCTGCACTCGAACACGTCTGCGGGGGCCGGCTATCGGGGCGCGCTCGAAGGATGGGCGAGGGCGGGGATCAGGAACGTCGAACTCAACGCCGCGCTGGTCGACGATTTCATCAAGACCGACACCCTCGAGGGCGCGCGCAAGGTGCTGTCGGATAACGGGCTCACCGTGGTGCACGGTGCAGTGGGCGTGAACGGGCTCCTCGAGCCCAATCCGAATCACGCGGGAGCCATTGACAGCTTGAAGAAACGCCTGGAGATGTTTGCGTTCCTCGGGGTCAAGAAGGTCTATACGACGAGCGGAGGCGCCCAGAAGCTCACGGCCGACGACTACGCCATCGTGGCCGACCACATGCGCGTCGTGGGAGACACGGCCAAGATGTTCAACATGGTATGCAGCGTCGAGTTCGTGCGTTCGTCGCCGTACATGTCGACTCTGTTGACCGCGTTGAAGGTCACGCGCGAGGCGGCACATCCGAACTTCGGCCTGATGTTCGACTTCTATCACTTCTGGTCCGGCCTCAATAAGCTCGAGGATATGGACCAGATCAGGCCGGGCGAGATCCAGCACGTGCATTTCCAGGACGTGCCGAACATGCCGCGAGAGCTCCTCGACAACAACAGCCGGTTCATTCCAGGCGACGGCGTCTCCCCGATTGTTCCGATGTTGCAGAAGCTGGCCGAGAAGGGATACTCGGGTCCCCTGTCTGTCGAGCTGTTCCTCCCGAAATTCCGCGACGGCGACCCGTACGAGATCGCCCGGGAGGTCCGCCAGAAGTGCGAGGCGGTCATGGGCAAAGCGCAGGTGCTGTAGCGTCGGCGCGCCACGTGGCGCCGCCTGAAGAACACACGGCAAGACAGTGTCGGATGCCACATAGCGACAACGATCCGCATCTAGGAGAGAAGGCTCATGAACCGTCGGGATTTTCTCGGTGCGACCGGCTTCGCCGTGGCGGGCGCGTGCACTTCACTCGGCGCGTCGCGGGACGAAGACCCGGCCATCAAGCGGGCGGTTGAGGACTATTACGCGGCCTATCGCGGACTCGACAAGGCGAAGTATCGCGCCTGTCTGACCGACGATTACCTCCTGCTGGAGAACGGCGCCCTCCTGGCGTACGCCGTGTACTTCCTTGCCTCCGAGATCACGGACCAGCAAGGACGCCGCCAGCGTCGCTGGCTCGAGAGCATGATCCTTCGTCGGTCGAGTGCCGGATGGCGAACGGCGTTGCTGCACTCGACACCATCCTAGATGACAATGATGCGAATGGGATTACACCGGAGCAGCCATGGCTAATCGAGAAGTCGGGATCCAGCCGCCCCAAATGTTCGTCATCCAGTTGCTGGTCATTCTGGCGCAATGGGCGTTCGGGGTGTGGCTCCTTCCCGTCCTGCGCACTCCCCCATCCGCGACGCCTCTCGGCTGGGCCCTCTTTGTGCCGTGCGTCGTGGCATTCCTCGCCAGCAAGATCTGGATGTTCAAGTTCTTCGCCAGACACCGCGCAAGTCCCATGTTCAAGGAGCACGCCAGGGAACTGATCACGGAGTTCCCCTTCTCCGCGGCGCGGAATCCCTTCTACCTCTTCGACTTCCTCCCGTTTGTCGGCCTGACTCTCCTCTTCGGGACCCTCGATCCCCTCCTTCTGCACGGCCCGCTGTTCTTTCTCTTTCTGGCCCTCTACATCGTCCCGACCGAGGAGAAGCGTCTCCTCCTCGCTCACGGCACGGACTACGAGGTGTACAAATCCCGCGTCAAGCGCTGGGGATTGTTCTGACAATTGCGAGGGGGACATGGAGGTTGGCGCTTCCGGCCATTCTCGCAGCCGCGATCGCCGGATGTGCTCACCCAGACAGCCCCGTAGTGGCGCCACGTCCCGGCGACCGCCCGGCGACCATCCAACTCTCAGTCTATGCAGGCCCGTTGCGATCGATGGTGGTGACCGTCGCGGACACTGCGCATCCGTTCATCTTCGACACCGGTGGCGGTGAGACCATCATCACGCCGGAGGTCGCGTCGGCGATCGGTTGCACGCCGTACGGCCGCGCGATTGGATTTCGCGCAGGCGGCGAGCAGGTCGCATTCGAGTACTGCGACGATGTGCTGCTGCGGCTGGGGGATGTCGCGATCGCCCATCAGCGTGTCGGGGTGTTCGATCTCAGGTCGATCCTGCCCAAGGGCGCGCCCCCGGCCGACGGCGTGGTGTCTTTGCGGTCATTTCGCGATCGACCGGTGACAATTGACCTCGCCGCGGGGAGGATCACGATCGAGTCGGCCAACAGCCTTGCGGAACGGACCAGAGGCATGCGGCCGCTCACGATCAGGGTGGCCACAGGGCCGACGGGAGCCGAGACCACCGTGTACATCGCGGCCCGAGCGGGTGGGCGCCGCGCGTGGCTCCTGCTTGATTCCGGCAATGGCGACCCCGCGCTGGTGGCGCCGCACGTGGCCCGGATGGCCGGTCTCGTGGACAACCAGGGCCAAGGGCTCATCGAGATCGACGGCCTTGGGCCGATTCGACAGCCGATCAGGACACGGGACATGATCTATGACGGCATGCTCGGGGCAGCCTTCATCCAGGACTGGATCTTCACGCTGGATCTCGGATCCAGTCGCGCGTGGGCGGCGCCGGCCGTCGCGAACGCGTCCCGCGTAACCCCTGGGAGGTTGAGTGCCGGAGAACCCTGACGGTAAACTCCCACTCCAAACGGAGGGGTAATCATGGCGAGCAAGGGATGCTGCGTCACCATCCACATGGTGGCCAGCCTGGACGGGTTCATTGCCCGAAAGGACGGGCGCGTGGACTGGCTGGAGACCGCAGACACGTGTGAGAGCGGGGACACGATGACCCCGGAGTTCGTCCAGGCGTTCCTCGAGACGATCGACTGCTATGTCATGGGCTCACGCACCTACGAGACCGCCCTGGATTTCGAAGCCAGGGGGTTCGGCTGGTCTTACGGCGACAAGCCCACGTTCGTCCTGACCAGTCGTCACTTGCCGAAGACCAGGGATACCGTCGAGTTCTATTCGGGCGATCTCGCGCGCCTGGTGAATGACCGGCTGAAACCATCGTTCCCCAGCATATGGTTCGTCGGAGGTGGCGCCGTCGCGGGTGAGTGCCTTCGCCTCGGGCTGGCCGATGAAGTCCGCTATTCGATCGTGCCCGTCCTGATCGGCGAAGGGATCCCGTTCTTCGCAGGACTCAACAGGGACGTCGGCCTGCACCTTGTGGAAGCGAAGGCGTACAAGAGCGGCATGGTGGCGCTTCGCCACGAGGTGCGGTCGCTCCGCGCTTCCTGAATGCATCCTCATCGCTCCCTCGTTGAGCCCGCGAACGTCGACGAGCTGCTCCAGCGGCTCGGCCGCCTCGAGCCTTCGACGCGACGGCGCTGGGGCAGGATGTCGGCGCCCGAGATGCTCGTGCACCTGTCGGACCTCTTTCTCGTCGCCTTCGGTGAGAAGGACGCGTCGTCCATCGAGAACTGGCTGCTGCGCACGGTGGTCAAGTCGATTGCGATCAACACGTCGTTCCCGTGGCCGCACGGCGTGCCCACGCGTCCCGAACTCGATCCGCAGCGGGGTGGGACCAGGCCCGGCGACTTCGAGCGCGACCGACAGGCGCTCGTCGCGCACATCCGTCGCTTCGTGCAACCCGATTCGCCGCGCGGGCGGCATCCGGGGTTCGGCGCGATGACGCGGGAGGAGTGGCTGTTCTGGGGCTACGGCCACGTCGACCATCATCTTCGGCAGTTCGGGCTGTAAACCTGGAGGGTGGAAATCCCATGAAAAAAGGCGGGTCTCAGGGCGGAACGTCTCCATCTCGGATGATTGACGAGAAGATCAAGGAGCTGGGCGACTGGCGGGGCAAGATGCTCGCCCGGCTCCGCAGACTGATCAAGCAAGCCGACCCGGATGTCGTCGAGGAGTGGAAGTGGATGGGCACGCCGGTGTGGTCGCACGACGGCATCATCTGCACCGGCGAGTCCTACAAGAAGGTCGTGAAGCTCACCTTCTTGAAGGGCGCGTCCCTGACGGATCCAGCCCGTCTCTTCAACTCGAGCCTCGACGGCAACGCGCGCCGCGCGATCGACATCCACGAAGGAGAAGACGTCGATGAGTCGGCGTTCAAGGCGCTGATTCGCCAGGTGGTCGCCCTCAACGCCGGCGCCAAGGCGAAACCGGCGAAGAAGATGAAGCCGGTTCGCGCGACGGCGCCAAGGAGCATCGACGACTACATCGCGGCTGCCCCCCTCGGGGTCCAGCCAATCCTGATCAGGATCCGGAAGGCCATCCGCGCCGCGGCGCCAGGAGCGCAGGAGACCATCAGCTACCGCATGCCTGCGTTCAAGCAGCATGGCGTCCTGATTTACTTCGCTGCCTTCAAGGCGCACATCGGCCTCTACCCACCGGTGTCCGGAGACGCGGCCCTGAAGAAAGCGCTCGCGAAGTACGCGGGGCCCAAGGGCAACCTGAAGTTCCCGCTCGACCAGCCCATCCCGTACGCGCTCATCACGCGCCTTGCGCGCCTCCGGGTCAAGCAGGACCGCGCCCGGGCCGCGGCGAAAGGGAAGAAGCGGTAGAGCGCCATTGGCCATACATGTCGTACTCGTCCATCCCGAAATCCACTGGAACACCGGGAACGCCGGCCGCACGTGCCTCGCGGTCGGCGCGACCCTGCACCTGATCGAGCCGCTCGGCTTCTCGCTCGACGAGAAGCAGGTCAAGCGCGCCGGGCTCGACTACTGGGAGCACGTCGATCTGCGGGTCTGGCCGAGCTGGAGCGCCTTCGAGGCAGCAACTCCCGGCGCTCGGCGAACCCTACTTCTTCTCGACGAAGGCGACGCGGATGTTCTGGGACGCGCCACTCGGCGATGAAGAGGGAGTCGTCCTCATCTTCGGGCGCGAAACCGGCGGGTTGCCGGCCGAACTCCACGAGCGCTATCGCGATCGGTTCGTGACGATGCCCATCCTGTCGCCGCGCGTGCGGTCGCTCAACCTGTCGACGAGCGTCGCGGTGGCGGCCTACGAGGTGTTGCGGCAGCGCCGGGCCATCGGGCAATCACGAGGGTCGCGCCTATGAATCTTTCCCGTCGAGAATTTGTTGAAGTCATCAGTTCCACGGCGATCGCCGCGGCGGTCGTCTATCCTGCCAGGCTCAAGGGAGAAACGAAGATGTACGGGTTGATCGGCAAGATGAAGGCTGCGCCAGGGCAGCGTGATGCCCTGATCGCGATCCTCCTCGAGAGCTCCGCGGACATGCCGGGCTGCCTGAGCTACGTCGTGGCGCAAGACGCCACTGACCCGGACGCGATCTGGATTACGGAAGCCTGGGACAGCCCGGAAAGCCACCAGGCGTCGCTGAAGCTGCCGTCCGTCCAGCGGGCCATCGCGAAGGGCCGTCCGCTCATCAGCGGTTTTGGCGAGCGCTTCGAGACGGCACCGATTGGTGGGCGCGGACTGGTCCGGTAACGTCGGTCGGCCTGAGGAGGTGTCATGAAGTTCACATCGGCAGTAGTCGCCAGCGTGATGCTGGCGTTGGGCACGACGGCCGCCGCGTCTGGCGAGAGCGTGCTGTTCATCGGCAACAGCTTCCTCTTCGGTTCCGGATCGGCCGTTCGGTTCTATCGCGCCGACACGGTGACCGATCTCAACAACGAAGGCATCGGCGGCGTGCCCGCGCTGTTCAAGTCCTTCACGCAGCAGGCGGGTCTCGACTACGACGTGTCGCTCGAGACCCGCGGCGGCAGCGGATTGGACTTTCACCTCGACAACAAACGCGGGGTGATCGGCCGGCGCAGTTGGGACACGGTGGTGATGCACGGCTACAGCACGCTGGATGCCGACAAGCCCCGCGATCCAGCGAAGCTCATCGCCACGAGCAAGCAGATGGCGGACTTCCTTCGGACCCGCAACCCGAACGTCTCGCTGTATCTGATGTCGACATGGTCGCGCGCGGATGAGACGTACCCGGCAAAGGGCGCGTGGGCCGGCCAGCCCATAGAGGCGATGGCCCGCGACGTGCGCGCGGCCTACGATAAGGCCGCCGGCGCGGCCGCGGCCAGGGCGGTGATCCCGGTCGGCGAAGCCTTTACGCGCGCGATCCAGAGCGGCGTCGCCGACGCCAATCCTTACGACGGCATCGAGGCGGGGAAGCTCGACCTCTGGACCTACGACAACTACCACGCGAGCACGCACGGGTACTACCTCGAGGCGCTCGTCATCTTCGGCAGCGTCACCGGACGCGACCCGCGCTCGCTCGGCGAGAACGAGTGCTCGGCCTACGAACTGGGACTCTCCCGCCCGGAAGCCAGGTCGCTGCAGCAAATCGCCTTCGACCAGCTCGCCGGCGCCGTCACGGCGGCGCCGCTGGTGCTGCCCAAGGCCGTCAACCCCGAACGCTGCGTCGCGGGGCGGTAATAGAGAACTGGGTGATCAAAACAGGACACTCCGCCACCCAGCTGGCCGACCCCGACAAGATCAAGCCCGGCCAGGTCCTGCGTCTGCCGTAGCCTGGCATTCTCCGACCGGAACGCTCGACGGGCGCGCGGCTGACCGCGCGCCCGATTTTCTTGTAAGCTCCGCTCACGCTCGTCGCCGATCCCTCGATATGGAGTGCCCAGGTGTCTGACCCTTCAACCCGGATCGCCCTCGTCACCGGCACGAGTTCCGGGATTGGCGAGGCCGTGGCCCTCGAGCTCGTGAAGCGGGAGTGGCAGGTCGTTGGCATGTCGAGGCGACCCGCGACGGTCGGCAGTCCCCGCTACGTTCACGTGCGCATCGACTTGTCCGACACCGGTGGCCTCGCCGCCAGGGTGACTGCGGAGATCGGCCCTCGTCTCCCGAGCCGCGCCCCGAGCCGGATTGGCCTGGTCAACTGCGCCGCGGACCCGGGCCTGCTTGGTCCGGTCACGCATATTGATCCCGTCCAGATGCAAAGGGTCTGCGCCGCGAACCTCACGGCGCCAACGTGGTTGATGGGTTGGGTCGTGGGTCACGCCGCGAGGGACGTCGCGCTTCGGATTGTCAACGTGTCCTCCGGCGCAGCGGTGGCGGCGTTCCCCGGACTCGGTGTCTACTGCAGCACGAAGGCCGCGCTGCGGATGGCCGGCATGGTCCTCGCGAGCGAGCTCGATTCACCGGATCGGCCAGGCGGCCCCCATCCAGACGCTACCATCCTCTCGTATGAGCCCGGTGTCGTGGACACGGCGATGCAGGCGACCGTCCGCGCGAGCACCGTCGAATCACTCCCCATCGTCGGCTTCTTCAAGCAACTGGCCGTGGAGGGCAGGCTCGTGCCGCCGGAAGCACCGGCCAAAGAGATCGCCGACTATCTCGAGAGCGACGACCGCGCGAGATTGTCGGAACGGCGTTTGGGAGATTAGCCTTGATGCAGGGAGACGATCTCATGTCACAGATCCTGCAGAACCACTACGTGCTCGCGGTCCACGACGTGCGCCGGTCCGCCGATTTCTACATGCGGATGCTGGGCTTTCAGATCGTGGCCGAGCCCGAGGGCTGGATCTTCGTCGCCCGGGACGGCTGCATGATCATGCTCGGCGAGTGCCCGGACGATCTCGCGGCGAGCGAACTCGGATGCCACAGTTACTTCGCCTATCTTCGCGTGGCGGATGCCGAAGCCTACTACGAGGATCTCGAGGCCAAAGGCGCTGAACTGCTGTCGGTGATCGAGGACAAGCCCTGGGGGATGCGCGAGTTCGGTTTGCGCACAGTGGACGGCCACCGGATCATGATCGGTCATTCGCTGTCGCGCGGACCCGGCGCATGAGGCTGACACGCGCGCGGCCCGCATATTAAGGTAGTGGCCATGATCGCACCCGCGCCCGTGACACTCGAAGGCCATGGCGTTCGACTCGAGCCCTTGTCGATGGCGCATCACGACGGCCTGGCGTCCGCCGCCACGGATGGCCGGCTTTGGGAGCTCTGGTTCACCTCGGTTCCGACGCCCGGCCAGACCGGCGCGTACATCACGGCTGCCCTGGCCGGCGCGCAGGCTGGACACATGCTGCCGTGGGCCGTTCGAGACCTGGCCTCCGGCGACATCGTCGGCAGCACCCGCTATCACGACATCGTCCCCGACGTTGATCGCGTCGAGATCGGCTACACCTGGTACGCGGCGCGGTGCCAGCGCAGCCATGTCAACACCGGGTGCAAGCTGCTGCTCCTCTCGCACGCGTTCGAGGACCTGGGGTGCGCCGTCGTCGGGCTCCGCACGGACAACTTCAATTTTGCGAGCCAGCGCGCCATCGCCGGAATCGGCGCGAAGAAGGACGGCGTCATCCGGCATCACCAGGCCCGGCGCGACGGCACCGTGCGCGACACGGTGCTCTTCAGTATCCTGGCCGCCGAGTGGCCGGACGTGAAGCGCCACCTCACCACGCGCCTGTCGCGCCATGACGGTGCGGCATCTTGAGGCAAGACGATGAGCACATCAGGATGGGAGATACGGCGTCTGCACGCCGTCGATGAGCAACAAATCGAGGCGCTTGCCGACGTGATGATCGACTGCGTCGAGGGCGGCGCATCGATTGGCTTCATGCAGCCGCTGACGCGCGAGCGCGCCGTGGCCTTCTGGCGCCGCGTCGCGAAGGGCGTGACCGCGGGTGAGCGCGCGTTGCTCGTCGCCGAGGATGCCCAGGGGATCTGCGGCACCGTGCAGTTGATCTTCGACCTCCCCGAGAACCAGCCGCACCGCGCCGACCTCGCGAAGATGCAGGTGCATCGGCGGGTCCGCCGCCAGGGCCTGGGGGCGGCGCTGATGAAGGCCGCCGAGGACACGGCGCGCGAATGTGGCAAGACGCTCCTCGTCCTCGACGCCGTCACCGATGGCGATGCCGCGCGCCTCTACGAGCGCCTCGGCTGGACCCGCGTCGGCGTGATTCCGAACTACGCGTTGTATCCCCAGGGCGGGTTCTGCGCCACGACGGTGTACTATCGCCACCTCGTCGGATAGCCAACCTCCAAGGGCACGACCATGCAGCAGATCGTCGACTTCATTCTGGAACTGGACAAGCTCAAGGGCGTGACGCGCAAAACGCGTCCGCTCGGCCTCGATCGCTACGAGAACTCCGCCGAGCACAGCTGGCAGATTGCGCTGCTCGCCGCGTCGATGGCGCACTACGCCGACCAACCGGTCGACATCAACCGCGTGATCGAGATGCTCCTCGTGCACGACATCGGCGAGATCGACACCGGCGACACGATGGTCTACGCCGAGCACGGCTGGGAGGAGCGCAAGGCCGCCGAGTTGGCCGCGGTGACGCGGATCTTCGGGATGCTCCCGTCACAGCACGGCGATCGGTTCATGGCGCTCTGGCAGGAATTCGAGGCGGCCGAAACCGCGGAGGCGCGCTTCGCCCATGCCGCCGACCGCGCGATGCCGGTCCTGCTCAACCTCGCCAACAACGGGCAGAGCTGGCGCGAGAACGGCATCACGCACGACCGCGTCGTGCGTCGCGTCGGGCCGCCGATCGTGGCCGGATGCCCAGCGCTGTGGGACTACCTCGAAGCTCGTCTCGAAGAAGTCAGACAGAGAGGATGGTTTGACACCGAATGAGCACGCGCCCCTTTGGCCATGTCCCGATGACCCGGCGGTCCTTCGGTCAGGCGATAG
This sequence comes from uncultured Acidobacteriota bacterium, assembly GCA_963839865.1. GTDB lineage: Bacteria > Acidobacteriota > Vicinamibacteria > Vicinamibacterales > UBA2999 > 12-FULL-67-14b. The sequence goes on along the minus strand of CAWIWS010000020.1, from coordinate 609,532 downwards.
GCGCGGCGTCAGGCCATCTTCAACGCGTAAAGGGCGCATGAACCTGCGTCCGGTGTACCAGACACCCTCCGGACCGCCCCTTATTCTGAGCAACCGAAAGGGGAGGGTATGGACGACACCGCCGCGATACGAGCCACCGCCACCCCATGGATTCAGGCCTCGCTTGATCGGGACTGGGACGCGCTGCTGGCCCTGTGCACCACCGACGTCGTCTTTTCCCCGGCCGATGCTCCGGCGGCCTCCGGCCTGGCCCTGTGCCGTTCCTCGACACGTTGCCGGAACTGAAGACCTTCACTTTCACCTTTGATCGGATCGAGGTCCGTGGCGCTTCGCCACCGGCGCGGGTGTCGGCATCTGGACCCGCGAGGTCGGCGGGCAGCTCGTGTCCTCGCAGTTCCGGTTCGTCCACGTCTTCAAGAAGACAGAGGACGGCGCCTGGCGATTTGCCTGGGTGGGCTGGAACGGGCACCTGGCCGAGAATTGACCGCGCGGCCGCGCGTCAGAGGTAACTGAGCCACGCCTCGCGCCGGCGCTGCTTGACCGCCGCAAACCACCGGCACGCGGGATATAGCGCCACCACCACCAGCATCCAGATCGCATACACGACCGGCAGCGGCCATCCCCAGTTGGGCGGCGCGGTGAACGGGTACTGCCCGAGGTTGGGCGACTCGAACATCCAGTGCGCCGTGCCGTACCGCGCGTAGCATGCGAGCACGGCCAGCGCGTGAACGAGCGCGAAATGCAGCACGTAGTAGAACATCGGCACCTTGCCGTACACGAGGGCCGGCCGCAGGAACCGCGGCGTCCCGCCATCCACCGCGCGGAGGAAGAGCAACGCGGGCCCGAGCGTCATCAGGAGGAAGAGCAGTGACGGCGGGTACTTGGTCGTGTTCAGGAACGAGACCATTGTCATCGCGGTCGCATCTTGCGTCGCCCATCGCGACGGCTCGCCGTAAACATTCAGCGCGCGAAGGGCGATGAAGCCAAGGGAGAGGCCCGCGCCCAGCCATGCGAGAAGCGCTCCGCCGGCGCGCGGCCTCCCATCGATAGACCTCTCCAAGCCCGTAGCCGGCCGCCGTCACGCCGATCCACGGGATGAGGGGATAGGACGCGAACACCACGTTCGGACCGGACAGCACGAACCCCGGGCGCATGCAGGATGGCCCACAGCGGGTCGGCGAAGCGCACGCCATCCAGCAGGTTGTGGGTCGCAATCATCGCGATGCCGATCGCCGTGACGATGGGCGCTGGCAGCCACACCAGCGCCGCGAGCGCGATCATGGACCACCCAAGCGCCCACAGCACCAGGAGCATCGTGACCTGGTAATCCACGTTGAACTGGTACGCGAAGCAGCGGACGACGGTGAGCTCGAGGACGATCAACCACAGGCCCCGTGTGAACAGGAATCGCGACAGCTCGCGGGTGGAGCTTGTCGCGCCGGGACAGGAATGCGCCGGTGCCGGTCAGCAGGAAGAACACCGGCGCGCAGAAGTGCGTCACCCAGCGCGTCATGAACAGCGCCACCGTGGTCTGCGCCACGTTGACGGGATTCACGCCGGGCACGCCGAAGAAGTCGCGGACGTGGTCGAGGGCCATCAGGATCATGATGGCGCCGCGGACGACGTCGATGGATTCCAGGCGTCGCTGCCTCAGGGGCCGCGGCGTCTTCGCGTCATCCTGGTCGAGCATCCTACACCCGGCGGAACCCGTTCTTGCCGACCCGGGCCGTGCGTAGTAACGTGACGCCCCTATGGATCGGCGGGCATTCCTCTCTCTCGGCGCCGCGGGCGCCCTTCGGCCTGCTGCACGGCGCCCGGAGCGCTGACGCGCAGACGCCGGCTCCGTCGGCCGCACAGGATCCGATCCCCTACGGTGAGACGCGCCTCGGCCTCTCGGACGACGACCGCGACGGCACGTTGTACGTGCCCAGGAGCTACAAGGACGGCACGCCGATGCCCGTCATCATGTGGCTGCACGGCTTCTCGGGATCGGGGCAGAGCCTGCGCTCGCTGTTCCCGCTCGCCGACGAATTCGGCGTCATCCTCATCGGGCCCGAATCACGCGGCATGACCTGGGGCGTCGACATCCCCGGCTTCGACGTCGACGTCCGCTACCTCGGCGCCGCTTACCGGCACGTCACCGACCTCCTCGACGTCGATCGGTCGCACGTCGCGCTCGGCGGCGTATCCGACGGCGCGGGCTACGCGCTCGGGATGGGCCTGGCGTACGGCAACACCTTCAACCACCTGATGATCTTCTCGACGGGCCTGATGCAGCCGTTCCGGAAGCAGGGCCAGCCGAAGATCTTCCTCGCCCACGGAATCGAACGATCACCAGATGCCCATCGACCGCACGGCGCGGCTGTACGTGCCGCAGCTGAAGTCCGAAGGCTACGACGTGACCTATCGCGAGTACGATGGCGGCCACGGCGCGCCGGCCCCGGTCGTGCGCGAGGGCTTCGAGTGGTTCCTTGCGGACAGGAAGCCGAAGTAGCCATCAATCACCATCAACTCACCATCACGAGGAGACCGGTTCATGCCGCAGTACCTGATTGAGCGCAACATCCCCGGCGCAGGCAAGCTCACCGCGGAACAGTTGAAGGGCATCTCGCAGAAGTCGTGCAGCGTGCTCAACAAGATGGGCCCGCAGATCCAGTGGGTCCACAGCTACGTGACCGACGACCAGGTCATGTGCATGTACCGCGCGCCCAATCCCGAGATGCTGCTGGAGCACGCGCGCCAGGGCGGGTTCCCCGCGGACAAGATCTCCGAGATCAAGACGATCGATCGATCCCACGACGGCCGAATAGGCCGTTTGTTGTCGAGCCCGTGAGGATCCTCTCGCTGCAAGTCGGGCGGCCGCGTGACGTCGAGTCGCGCGGCCGCATCGTCAACACGTCGATCTGGAAGAGCCCAGTCGAAGGGCGTGTCCACGTCGGCGCCGCCGGCATCGACGGCAACCAGCAGGCCGACCTTACCGTGCATGGCGGGCCCAACAAGGCCGTGTACGTCTACCCGTCGGAGCACTACGCGTTCTGGACGCGCGAGCTGCCGGGCATGGACCTGCCGTGGGGGTCGTTCGGCGAAAACCTCACCACCGAGGGCCTCATCGAGACGGAGGTTCGCATCGGCGACCGCCTCCGCATCGGCTCCGCCGATTTCGTCGTGATTCAGCCGCGGATGCCGTGCCACAAGCTTGGCGTGCGCTTCGGCAGGGACGACATGGTCAAGCGCTTCCTCGCCAGCCGCCGAAGCGGCTTCTACCTGGGCGTGCTGCGCGAAGGCGAGATCGGCGCCGGCGACGCCATCACGGTGACGAGCCGCGCGACGGACGGCGTCAGCGTCACCGACGTCGTGAATCTCTACGTCGAGGATCTCGAAGATGTGGACCTCTACCGTCGAGCCCTGGCTGCGCCGGAATTGCCCGCGATGTGGACGGACCATTTCCGCGACCGCCTGAACGCGCTGGAGGCCTAGCCGACTCCCGACTCCCGGTTTGTGTCACAATTCGCCCCCATGAAGAACCTCGTCCTCCTTCTCCTTGCGGCGTCCATCTCGTGCGCCGCACCCCAGGCCCCAACCAAGCAGGTCAGCCCCGAGCAGGCCGCCTGGGAACAACGCGCCCAGGGCATCACCATCGTCCGGGACAACTGGGGCATCGCCCACATCACGGGCAAGACGGACGCGGACGCGGTGTTCGGCATGATGTACGCGCAGGCCGAAGACGACTTCAACCGCGTGGAGACCAACTTCATCAACTCGCAGGGGCGGCTCGCCGAGGCGGAAGGCGAAGGCGAGGTCTACCGTGACCTCCGCATGAAGCTGTTCATCGACCCCGCCGACATGAAGGCGCAGTACGCGAAGGCGCCGGAGTGGCTGCAGAAGCTGATGACGGCGTGGGCCGACGGCCTGAACTTCTACCTGGCCACGCACCCGAACGTGAAGCCGCGCGTCATCACGAAGTTCGAGCCCTGGATGGCGCTCACCTTCAGCGAGGGCAGCATCGGCGGCGACATCGAGCGCGTGAACCTCACGCAGCTGGAGAACTTCTACGGCAAGGGTCCCAAGCAGATGGCGTCGGTCGACGAGTTCATCTATCCCGCCGAGCCGACCGGCTCCAACGGCTTCGCCATCGCGCCCTCCAACAGCGCGTCCGGCAAGGCGCTCCTCTGGATCAACCCGCACACGTCCTTCTTCTTCCGCTCCGAAGCGCAGGTGACGAGCGAAGAAGGCCTCAATGCCTATGGCGCCTCCACGTGGGGCCAGTTCTTCATCTACCAGGGCTTCAACGAGCGCGCCGGCTGGATGCACACGTCGAGCGGCGTGGACAACATCGACGAGTACCTCGAGACCGTCATCAAGAAAGACGACGGCTTCTACTACAAGTACGGCACCGAAGAGCGGAAGATGACGACGAGCGTGATCTCGGTGCCCTACAAGACCGCCACCGGGATGGCGAAGAAGGACTTCACGATTTACCGCACGCACCACGGTCCGGTCGTGCGCGAGGCCGACGGCAAGTGGGTGAGCGTCCGCCTGATGCAGGAGCCGCTCAAGGCGCTCGAGCAGTCCTACAGCCGCACGAAGGCCAAGGGCTACAAGGACTTCAAGCAGACGATGGAGCTGCATACGAACTCGTCGAACAACACGGTGTTCGCCGACGCCGATGGGACCATCGCCTACTTCCACGCCAACTTCATCCCGAAGCGCGATCCGAAGTTCGACTGGACCAAGCCCGTGGACGGCAGCAACCCCGCCACCGAATGGCAGGGCATCCACTCCGTGGACGAGGCGCCCAACGTGATGAACCCGCCGAACGGGTGGATCCAGAACACCAACAACTGGCCCTACTCGGTGGCCGGCGCCAACAGCCCGAAGAAGAAGGACTACCCGGCCTACGTCGAGAGCGGCACGGAGAACCCGCGCGGCATCCACGCGATTCGCGTGCTCGACAAGAAGAAGGACTTCACGCCCGACTCGCTGATCGCGGCCGCCTTCGACAGCTACCTCACCGAGTTCGACATCCTCGTGCCGCGGCTGCTCAAGGCCTATGACGCGACGGCCGCGTCGAACCCGCTCAAGGCGAAGCTGGCCGATCAGATCAAGGCGCTGCGCGGATGGGACTACCGCTGGTCGGTCACGTCCGTGCCGACGGCGCTGGCCGTCTACTGGGGCGAGGACCTCTGGGCGCGCGTCGGGCCCGACGCGCAGCAAGGCCGGCGTGTCGATCTACGACTTCATGGAGACGAAGGCCTCGGCGCAGCAGCAACTCGAGTCCCTCGCGGCGGCGTCCGACAAGCTCGCGGCCGATTTCGGCAAGTGGGACACGCCCTGGGGCGACGTCAACCGCTTCCAGCGCCTCACCGGCGACATCGTCCATCCGTTCAACGATGCGGGCCCGAGCATTCCCGTCGGCTTCACGTCCTCGCGCTGGGGCTCGCTCGCGTCGTTCGGCGCGCGGTCGTATCCGACGACGAAGAAGATGTACGGCACCAACGGCAACAGCTTCGTGGCGGTGGTGGAGTTCGGCGACCAGGTGAAGGCCAAGGCCGTCTCGGCCGGCGGCGAGAGCGGCGATCCGAAGTCGCCGCACTTCAACGACCAGGCCGAGCGCTACACGAAGGGCGAGCTGCGCGACGTCTACTTCTACAAGGCGCAGCTGCAGGGCCACATCGAGCGCGAGTACCACCCGGGCAAGTAATGCGCATGACGGGCAGCGTCGTCGTGTCGGCGGCGCTCCTCACCGTGGCCGTCTCCGCGCAGGCACAAGGCGCGCCGCGAGCCACCGACCCGATCCCGGGCGAGGTCCGCGCCGCCTGCGACGCGGCCTACCAGATGGTGAACAAGGCGCGCGGTGCCCGCATCAGGCGCGGCACCGGCATGTTTACCGACGAGACCCTCAGCGCGCCCGTCCGCGGATGCCGGCTCGTCATCGACGGAAGCTTCAAGAAACTGAAGGACACGGCTGAACCCGCCAGCCGCCTGCGCGAGGGCTTCGAGGCCCGCGGCTGGACGGAGATGCCGGAGTTCAGCGCAGACGGCAAGGACGGCACATCGTTCGCGTACCAAAAAGGCAACGTGGGTGCCTGGGGCGAGGCACATGGGACGGCGGCGCGGACGGCGAGCCGGAGATCCCGCCGGCAGACCCGTATCGCGTGATCCTGATCTGCGCCAGCCCGGCGCCGCGGCGCTAGCCGATCGCCGACAGCAGCGCGTCCACCTGCGCGTCGGGCGTCGAGAACCCGCACACGAGCCGCACCGTGTCCGCGCCGAGCGAGAACCAGTCAAGGAACTCGAAGCCCTTCGCCCGAAGCCCCGCTCGCGTCGCTTCGTTGAATCGCGGAAACACCAGGTTGGCCTCGACCGGCGCCGCCAGGGCCACGCCGCGTGCCGTCAACCCGTCCGCCAGCCGCCGCGCGCTGCGATTGGCCGCGCGCGCGTTCTTCAGCCACAGGTCGTCTGCGAAGTAGGCCTCGAGCTGCGCGGAGAGGAACCGCATCTTCGACGACACCTGTCCTGCGCGCTTGCGCCGGTTCGCCACTTCGTCCGCGAGATCCGCCCGAAAGACGATGACGGCTTCCGCGGTGAGCGTGCCGTTCTTGGTGGCGCCGAAGGCGAGCGCGTCCACGCCGAGGCGCCAGGACAGGTCCGCGGGCGAGCATCCGAGCGACGCGACCGCGTTGGCGAAGCGGGCGCCGTCCATGTGGAGTGCCAGCTTCGCGTGGCGACTGACGTCGGCCAGGGCGCGGAGCTCGTCAAGTCGATACACCGTGCCGGCTTCGGTGGCCTGCGTGACCGACACCGTCGCCGGCTTGCCCGCGTGCGTGGTGGAGGCGATACGCGCGGCCAGCGACGCCGGCGACATTTTCGCGCCATCGCCCTCGACGGTGGTCAACCGGGCCCCGCCGGTGAAGAACTCCGGCGCGCACCACTCGTCGCGGTAGATGTGCGCGAGCGAGTGGCAGAAAAGCGCGCCCCATGGCGGCGTCACCGTGGCGAGCGAGAGGCCGTTGGCCGCCGTCCCCGACGACACGGGAAACACGAACGCCTCGTGCTCGAAGACTTCCGACACGAGCGGCCCGAGCCGCGCGGTGATGGGGTCGTTGCCGTAGGGGTGTGTCGGCGTGTCGTTGACGCGGGCGATGGCCTCTAGGATTGCTGGAGGGCAGCCCAGGATGTTGTCGGACCGGAAGTTCATGCGCATTCAAGGATAGGCGATAATTGCCGCCATGATTCTCCGCCCAACGTTCGTCTGCGCATGCCTTGCGCTCACCATCGCCTCCAGCGCCGCGGCCCAGCGCCGCCAGTTCGACCTCACGACGCCGCGCCCGATACCCGCCGCCGACAAGGTGTGGATCGAGGAGCTGACGTGGATGGAGGTGCGCGACGCCATGCAGGCCGGCAAGACCACCGCGATCATCGCGGCGGGGAGCACCGAGCAGAACGGGCCCTACGTGCCCACGGGCAAGCACGTGTTCGTGCTGCGCGTCACCGCGGAGGCGATCGCGCGCAAGCTCGGGAACGCGCTCATCGCGCCGCTCGTGCCGTTCGAGCCTGGCAATTTTTCGGCCACGCCCGGCACGATCCAGGTGCGGCCGGAGACCTTCGAGGCTTTCGTCGAAGACGAGGCGCAGAGCCTCAAGGCCAACGGCTTCAAGCACATCATCCTCATCGGCGACAGCGGCGGCGACCAGCGCGGACTCGACAACGTGGCGAAGAGGCTCACCGCCGCGTGGGGGGACGCCGGCCCTGGCGTCCACTACGTGAAGGAGTACTACGACAGCTGGAACGCGGCCGACGGCGCGTGGGACTCGCTGGGCGTCCCCAAGACGAAGGACGAGGGGATTCACGACGACTACAGCGTGAACTCGATCATCGCGGTGCTCGACCCCGAGAAGATCCGATTCAAGCAGCGCCAGGACACGGGCAAGGCGTCGATCAACGGCCAGACGCTGCTTCCGCTCGAGACGACCGTGGCCAACGGGAAGAAGCTGGTGGAGATCCGCGCGAACATCGCCGTTGAGGCGATCAAGAAGGCGATCGGCAACAAGTAGGGCCGAGCCTTCAGGCTCGGCCCGCTGAACCGCGTGCGGCCTCTCGTCCCACGCGATCCGGGTTCGGCCCCTCGGAGAACCGCGCCTGCGCCGGACAAATGACCCGAAGGCAGGGACAGGCGTTGTTTGAGCGAAGCGAGTTCGCGGAGTGCTTGTTCCGCCGCAGGGGCATTTGACCGCCGAGCGAGACCCCCGCTCAGAATTCGGGCGGGGATAGCTCGTGTCGGGAGACACATCTCGTCGCGCGCCCAGAGGCGTGTCCGCGGCGGGAACGTCGGGAAAAAAAAGGCCGGGCCCGAGGGCCCGGCCTTCTGCATTCTCGATCGCGAACGGCTACCGCTTGGGTACGTTCAGCGTCGCGAGCTGGGCGACCATGTCTGGCCCGGACGACGCGGGCTTCACCGCGTTGTCGATGTGGAGGATCTTGCCGTCCGGTCCGATGTAGAAGGTCCAGCGGTTTGCGAAGCCGCTCTTCCCCAGCACGCCATACTTGTTGGCGATTTCCTTCGAGACGTCGCTGAGGATCGGATAGTCCGCCTCGTGCTCCTTGGCGAACCGCGTGTTGTCCTCGAGCGTGTCGACGCTGATCATGTAGTACGCGACGTTGTACTTCCGAATGAGATCGCCGCTCTCACGGAGCGACTTGCACTCGGCCGTTCAACCACCGGTGAACGCTTTTGGAAACCACGCAAGCACGACGTACTGCTTGCCCTTGGAATCCGCCAGCGCGTGGGTCTTGCCGTCCGATCCGGGCGCGCTGAACGCGGGCGCCATGTCGCCCACCTTCAAGGCCACGGGCGCCTGAGCCAGGCCCAGGCCGCTCGATGCCAGGCTCATGGCCGCCGTCAGGCCGACCTTGAGCCATGCTGTCAACTGCATAAGCTGATCCTCCACCGCCAATGGTAGCCGATTAGGAGACTAGAATCGAAGGGATGGCGACGCGGTGGAGAAGGGGCGTGGCCTTGGCGGCCGGTGGAGCGGTCGCGCTGGCCACCGTGGCCCTGCTGGCCGTCCATACGCCCTGGACCCGTGCACGCGTCCTCGCCTGGGCCACCGGCTTCCTGACCCGTTATGACCTGACCCTCCAGGCGGGCGCGCTGGACTACAACGCGCTCACGCGCCGGGTCGTCGTCACCGAGGTGCGCCTCGCCGCCGTGGGCCACGAGGACGCGCCGTTCCTCGTCGCCCGGCGCATCGAGGTCCGACTGCCGTGGGCCGCCTATCGCGGCCACTTCTCCATCGATCGGCTCGACATCGACGGCGGTGTGGTCGACATTCGCCGCGACGCGCACGACGTCACCAATTTGCCGCCGTCCGACGGCGGGCCGGCGCCGGCGACGCCGCGGCGTCTCGACGTCCGCGGCCTCGGCCTGCACGCGTTCCAGATCCGCTATACCGACGTGCTGCGCGATTTCGACCTCCGGGTCCCGGACATCGATGCGGATCTCGCCAACCGGGCGCCGGGCGCGGGCGGCCTCTTCGCGATCCGCGGGAACACCGCGCTCCGCGTGCAGGACCGGACGCTGACGCTGGCGCCGACGGAGACCCAGCTCGCCTTCGACGGATCCGGCGTGACGTTCGACGGGTTCCGGCTGAAGGCCGCCGAAGTCGACGTGACCGTCAAGGGCCGCGTGACACGCACGCTCGACGCGCCGGCGCTGGACCTGGCGTTCGACGGCACGACCGACGTGGCGTCCGCCGCCGCGTGGGTGCCGCCGCCCGTGGCCGTCGCCGGCTCCGTGCGGATCGCCGGCGCCATCACGGGCCCCGCGGACGAGCCCACGATCGATTTCACCACCAGCGGCGACGACCTGTCGGTGGGCCTCGAGCGCGGCCTGCGCATCGCCGGGCCCATTCGCGTCACGCTCGATGCCGTGACGAGCGGCGGCGTGACGTTGACACCCGCCACGGGCGGCACGCTCGTCGCGTCGTTCACCGTGCCCTTCGGCGACGCGCCCTCGCAGGCGCGCGCGGAGTGGCACGGCGTCGATGCCCGCGCGGCGTTGCGACTGGGTGAGGTCGCGCCCCAGCCGCTCGGGTCGCGGCTCGAGGGATCGCTGACGTTTGAGGCCTCCGCCCCGCGCCGGCTCCAGGTCGCGAACCGTGCGACGCCCAGCGCGGGCAAGGGCCTCGTCGCGGTGAGCGGCACGCTCGACGGCCGGCTCGTCGGAGATCGCTGGACGCTCGATCACGCGCATCACATGGACGGCCTCAACGTCGACGGGCGGGTGGAGGGGGAGATCGAATCGGGAGTCGGGAGCCCTTCGACCAAGCTCAGGGCAAGCCGGGAGTCGGGAGCCGGGGGGAGCACGCTCGCCGGCAATGCGCACGCGCAGGTCCTCGACGTCGCCACGGCCGCCGCCAGTCTCTCGACGTTTGGCATCACGATCCCCGCGATCGTGCGCGAACTGCACGGCGCGGTGGACGTGCCGATCGTGCTGTCTGGTTCCTTCGCCGATCCCCGCTACCAGGCCCGGCTCGCCACCGAGGCCGTGGAGGTTCCCTCGCTGGGCGCCGTCCGGGGCGGCGCCAACGTCGAGGGCAGCGTCCGCGACGTGACCGTGTCCTCCATCGATCTCGCACGCGGCACGGCCCGCGTGACCGGAGACGTCACGGCGAACATCACGAAAGAAACGCTGACCGGTGCCTTGCAGGTGAACGCGCCCGACGCCTCGGCGCTCGAAGCCGCGCTGCCGGACGCGTGGCGGCTGAGCGGACCCATTCGCGCCACCGCCACGCTCGGCGGAACGTTCGACGCGTTCTTTCTTGATGGAACGGTGGAAGGGCAGTCTCTGACCTTCGCGGATCAATCCGTCGACAGCCTCGTGGCCACCGGGCGCGTCACCGCGGAGGCCGTCGATATCACCTCGATCGATCTGCGCGAAGGCGCGGGCGCCATCACGGGGCGCCTGCGGTACGACTGGGACGCCGGCAGCTACACCGCGAGCCTGAAGGGCCAGGGCCTCACGTGGACCGGCTCGCTCCTGAAAGAGGGCGACACCCACGCGGTGCTCCAGGCGCAGTTCGATGGTGCGGGCACGATCGATCGTCCGGCCGGCGCCGGACGGATTGAGTTCGCCGTATCGGGCGGGACCGCCGGCGCGCTGGTGGGCAGCGGCGACGTCACCGTTGACCTGCTGGGCGACCACGCGCGCTTCATGGCGCGCGCCCCGTCGCTCGGTGCGCTGGTCACGGGCACGGTGCAGACGGCCGCGCCGTACCAGTACCGCGCCACGGGCGCGTTCAACCGCGTCACGCTGGAGCCGCTGGCCGCGATGGTCGACGCGCTCGAAGGCGGCGTCCTCGGCGCGGTCAGCCTGAGCGCCACCGCGTCGGGCGCGCTCGAGGGCAACACCAATCCCACCGTCTACGCGAACCTCCAGGAGATTGACGTCACCGTCGGCGGGGTGCCCCTCGCGCTCACCGCGCCCGCGCACTTGAGCCTGGTCGACAAGCGCCTCACGCTGGACGAGGTGAACATGCGCGTAGGGGCCGGGCGCCTCAGTGCGTCTGGGGAGTGGACCGATCGGCTCGACGGCGAACTGAAAGGGACCTTCGACGGCGCGCTGCAGGAGCTCGTGCGGATGGGGCGCGCCTTCGGCCTGCCGGTCACGGCCGATGCCACGGGCGCCGTCTCGGTGGTGTTCAGGTCCAACGGGCAGCGCGCGGGCACGTCGGCCACGCTGGCCGTGCGCGACGCCACCGTGGGGCCCACCGCGGAATCGCCGGTGCTCCGGAACCTCTCGCTGGAGGCCACGCTCGACGGCGACACGCTCACGATGCCCCGCATCTCCGGCACGGTGGCGACGGCCGGCATCCTGGGAGACTTCTCCGCCAGCGGCCGCGCGCGCGTGCCCACGTTCGAGTTGAAGGCGGTCGACGGTTCGCTCGACCTCGAGACGGCGTCGTTCACATTCTCCGGCTTGCCCGTCGAGCAGGCGCGACCCTCGCGCATCGAGCTCGCCACGGGGCACGTGACCCTCGCGGACATGACCTGGACCGTCGCCGGCAACCCGCTCAACCTGTCGGGGACCCTCGACCTCTCGTCGGAGCGCGAGTCGCCGATTGAGATGTCGGTCACCGGCCTGGTGGATCTCCGCGTGCTCTCCGCGTTCGCGCCCACGGTGGGCTTCGACGGCACCGCCGACCTCGACGCGCGCGTAACCGGCACCTTCGAGGCGCCCTCGCTCCAGGGCCGCATCACGCTGGCCGACGCCGAGCTCGCGATCTCCGATCCGCGCATGGTGCTGACCGAGCTCGCGGGTCCGATCATGCTCGAGGGCCGGACGATCCGTCTCGGCGCCATCACGGGCCTTGCCAACGGCGGCAAGGTGGCCATCGGCGGCTCGGTGGAGATCGATGGCCGCGAACTCTCGGGTGGCGCCATCTTCATCAACGCGGAGGGCGTGGCGCTCGAATTTCCCAGGGGCCTGCGCAGCGAGATTGACGGGCTCGTCACGTTCGTGCCGGATCCGAAATCCCCGACCGTCACCGGCGACATCCGCGTCCAACGCAGCGCCTACACCGACACGATCTCGCTCGCCGCGCTCGCGCGCCGGACGGCGGCGCCGTCGGTCCCCGTTGTCGCGCAGCCCTATCTCGATCGCATCCGCCTCAACCTGGGCGTGACGACCACCGAGGACATCGTGGTCGACAACAACTATGGCCGCTTCGAGGCCGGCGCCAACCTTCGCGTCGTCGGCACCGTGGCGGCCCCGGGCATGACCGGCCGCGTGACGATGCGCGAGGCCGGGAGCGTGTATCTCGCCGGCCGCACGTTCCGCCTCACGCGCGGCGACGTGTCGTTCACCAACCTTCGCCGCATCGAGCCCGAGTTCAACATCGCGGCCGACGCCCGCGTCGGCACCGACACGGTGACGATGACGCTGACGGGCACGCTGGACCATCCCTCGATCGACCTCACGTCGGAGGACGGCTCGAAGACCAGCGGCGAGCTGGCGGCGGAGATCGTGGGCGGCGGCGCCGGGGCCGGCAGCGCGCTGACGCTGCTCTCCGCCGACGTGCTCGGCCTCACCGGCCGGGCGATCGGCCTCGACGCGCTGCGCGTGGAGCGCGGCGACTACGTGGACACCGACTTCCGCGAGGATCCCCTGCTCGTGGCGAACGAGGCCGATCCGGCCACGCGCCTCACCATCGCCAAGCGCGTCAGCAGCCAGGTCGAGGTCACGCTGTCGCAGAACCTCCGCGAGAGCGGCAAGTCCACCGTGATCGTCAGCTACTTCCCCTGGCCCAACCTCGAACTGCGCGGTCTCTCGAGGGACAACGCGACGCTGGGGCTCGGCATCCGCCACCAGGTCACGTTCGGCGGCGGCGGCCAGACGCCGGGCAGCGTGAGGGCCGCGCGCCCCACGGTGGTGGCCGTCACGTTCGTGGACGCCACGCCGGCGGTCGAGGCGGACGCGCGGAAACACATCAAGCTCGGCCCCGGCGACCCTCTCGAGTTCCTCGACCTGCAGCGCGACATCGACGCCGTCCGCGACGCCCTGCACGCGCAGGGCCGCTTCGAGGCGCGTGTCCGCGTGCGCCGGATCGAGGGCGAGGGCGGCCGCGGCATCACGCTGGAATACCGCGTGGACCCCGGCCCTGTCACGACGCTGGTGGTGCGCGGCGCCGACCTGCCCGCCTCGGAACTCAAGGCGCTCCAGGCCGCCTGGACGCGCACCGTGTTCGACCCGTTCCTGATCGACGAGGTCACCACGCGCGTGCGTCGTTACCTCGTCACCAGCGGCAGCATCGCGAACATCGTGGTGGGCACGATGGAGCGGCCGTCGGCGGACGCCAAGCGCCTGCGCATCGACGTGACGCCTGGCGCGCCGGTGACGGCGCGCGAGATTCGCTTCCTGGGCAACACCGCCGTCTCGTCCGACAGGCTGAAGGCCGAGGTCACCGGCGCGGGCCTGGACCTGGAGGCGTGGATCGATCCATCGGCCGTGGCGACCGCGATTCAGTCGCTGTATCGTGACGCGGGATACCTGAAGGCCGCCGTTACCGCCGGTCCGCTGGACATCGAGGACACCACCGGCGTGCTGCCCGTGCGCATCGTCGAGGGCCCGCAGGCGCGCATTAGCGAGGTGCGCTTCTCAGGCGTCGCTGAAACGCGCCTCGCGGCCGCGCGCGGCGCGGCGATGATCCTGCCGCCGTCGCCGTTCGTTTCCTCCGCGGTGAGCGACGCGCGGCAGCGGATCGCGGATCGGTACCGCCTGGACGGGTTCAACGCGGCGGAAGTGGACGCCGAGACCGCCGTGGGCGACGGCGACGCGGTGGTCGTGACTTTCGCGGTGGTCGAGGGACCGCAGCAGGTGCTGCAGGCGGTCACCACCGCCGGCGCGGACCACACCAATCCCAACGTCGTGGCCGAGGCGCTGCGCTTCTCCGTGGGCAAGCCCGTCAACCTGGACGACTGGTCGGTCGCGCGCAAGCGCCTCTACGACACGAACGTGTTTCGCCGCGTGGACATCGATGCCCAACCGGTCGGGGACGTCGTCGACGGCGTCCAGCCGGTTCGCGCGGCGGTGACGGTGCAGGAATATCCGGAGTGGACCCTGCGCTACGGCTTCCAGCTCGAAGGCGAACGCACGCCGTCCATCGAGGAATTCGCCAGCAAGGAAAACTTCGGCGTCGTGGCGGAAGTGAAGAACCAGAACTTGTTCGGCCGCGCGCTCACGGTCGGCGGCTTCGCGCAATACCAATACGACACCCAGGACGCCAACATCTTCTTTGGCACGTCCCGGCTTTTCGGCTGGCGCGCGCGCTCACTGCTCTACAGCTTTGTCGAGCGCCAGCGCCTGCGCGACGATGCGGACGAAATCTCGGCGCTGGCCGATCGCATTGGCGCCAGCGTGGAGCAGCGGTGGCGCAGGAACGGCGTGCAGGTGGTCTACGGATACCGGTACGAGCGCAATCACACCTACGACCCCGACCCGTCACCGATCGATCCGCTGCCGCTCGACTTCACGGCGAACCTCGGCCGGATCACAGCCGCCGTCTTGTGGGATCGGCGTGACGACCCTCTGAACTCGCGCCGCGGCACGTTCTCGTCGGCGTCCTGGGAACAGGCCGCGGACTGGCTGGCGGCGGACGTGACCAATCGCAAGCTGCTGCTGCAGCAGTTCTACTTCGCGCCGATGGGTCGGCGCCTCGTGCTCGCGTCGCGCGCGCAGCTGGGCCTGGTGTTCGGGCCGGACGAGCTGCTGCCGAGCGATCGCTTCCGCGCGGGCGGCGCCACGACGGTGCGCGGCTACGGGGAAGGCGGCCTCGGGCCGACGGACTTCTTCGGGCTGCCCGAGGGCGGCCAGTCGATGGTGGTGCTTAACGAGGAGGCGCGGTTCACCCTGTCGAAGTGGGTGGGCGGCGTCGCGTTCATCGACGCCGGCACCATCACGCACCAGGACGAGTCGTTGTCGTTGGGGAGCCTGAAGGTGGGCTACGGTGGCGGCCTGCGCCTCAACACGCCGGTGGGCCTGCTGCGCGCGGACGTCGGGATCCCCGCCGACCTGGTCACCCCGACCTCCACGCGCGCGGCCAACAGCCTCAAGAGCGCCCGGTGGTATGTCGGGATTGGGCACATCTTCTAAAAAGTGAAAGGTGGAAAGTGAAAAGTGGAAAGGCCCTTTCACTTTCTACTTTCAACTTTCTACTTTCCACTTTCTACTTGAGGGTTCGCATAATCGCGACCACCGCCTGCCGTTCCGGGGCGTCGGGGGCGAGGCGGAGGAAGGCCTCGAACTGCTCCGCGGCCTTCGAGAGCTGCCGGATACGCTGGTGGGCGAGTGCGGCGTAGTAGTGCGCGTAGGCGAAGTCGCCCTTCAGCTCGATCGAGCGGTTGAACGCGCGCACCGCGGTGTTGAAGTCGTTCTGCTTGCTCGCGGCGAGGCCGAGTTGATACTCCGCCCACGAGGTGTCGCCGGCCGCCACGGCCTGCTGCGCGAGGTCGAGCGCGCGTGCGCCGTCGTTGGCGATCAGCGCCTCGCCCGATTCGGCCACGAGCTTCCACGACTCATCGCCGCCGGCGCGGATCTGCCGGAACGCCGCCGCGGCCTGATCGTTCTGCTCGAGCTTGAGGAGCGCCTGCGCCGCCAGGTAGGCCGACGCGGGGTCGGCGCCCTGGGCGGCCTCGACGGCTTCGTCGTAGGAGCCCGCCTGGAAGAGCTTCTGCACTTCCGGGCGCTGGGCCGCCGCCGGCACCGCCCACGCGGTCGCCGCGGCCACCATCACCAAAAGAGCCGAAACCGACCGGTATTGAGTGCATATCCTACGCATGTGAAGCCTCCAATGGGTCTATTCTGCAACGCTCGTGCCGCCGCGGGGTATACTGAACAGTACACCTGCGGTTGAACGGCGTGGAGACTTGGTGGCTCGGAGGCGTGAAGACACTGCCCCCCAGCCGGTAAGTCAGCACAGCTCCCGTCCTCACCCCGCACCCTTAGGCCTTCAGGCCAGATGTCAGTACTCAGCAAGGATCACATGTCAGACCAGAAACTCAAGATCGCCGTGTTCATCGACTTCGACAACGTCGAGATCGGCGTAAAAACAACACTCGGCCTCCAATTCGACATCGGCGCGGTGCTCGAAGCCGTCAAGGAGCGTGGTGAGATCATCACCAAGGTCGCCTATGGCGACTGGAAGCGCTCGGGCGACTACGGCCGCGCGATGGCGAATCACGCCGTGCGCCTCGTGCAGCGCGTCATGACGCCCGGCGGCGACAAGAACGGCGCCGACATCAACCTCGCGCTCGACGCGCTGGAGATGGCGTTCACGCACTCCCACATCAACGCCTTCGTCATCGTGGGCGGCGACAGCGACTTCATCACGCTCGTCGAGAAACTGAAGCAGTACGATCGCAAGGTCTTCGTCGTCGGCGGTCGCGCCTTCACCAGCCAGGTGATGCAGAAGAACTGCACCGAGTTCATCGCCTACGAGAACATCGTCCCGGACCGGGGCCGGGCCGCCAGCCATCCGCGACACGAGCGCGGCGAGCGCCCGCGCGCCGTGGCCAGTGGCACGCAGCCCGTCGAGCAGGCGTTCACGCTCGTCAAGCGCGCGCTCAAGGTGTTGGCCGACCGCGAGGTCTCGCCGCAACTGGGCCTGCTCAAGAGCACGCTGCTCCAGCTGGACTCGTCCTTCTCCGAGCGTGACTACGGCGTCAGCAGCTTCCGCGACTTCGCGGACAAGCTGGCGCAGCACGGCCTGGTGTCGTTGAAGCACCAGGGTCGCAGCACGCTGGTGGAGCTCAATGAGATGGAGTCTGCGGGTTCAACAGGTTCAACGGGTTCAACGGGTTCAACGCGGTTCAACGGGTTCAACTGGTTCAACGGGTTCAACCGGTTCTGAAACAGGCGAACTCACCGAACGCGTTGAACGAGTCGAACCCGTTGAACGCGTTGAACCCGTCGGCCGTGCTGAACGACCGGACCGTGTCTCGCGCTTCGAGTCCGCCGATCCGGTTTCCGCGGCTCGTGAAGCGGGCCGCCGCGCCGCGCGTGAGCTGCTCGAGGCGGGCGGAGGCGACGGCGACGACATGGACACCGACGTCAGGGAGATCGGCAACAAGGAACGTCCCGGCGCCGAACCCCAGGATCGCTCGGAAAGCACCGCGTCGCTTGGCGACGGCGTGGCCGTCGTGCGTCGCGCGCTCGCGGAGGCCACGACGCCACCGCGGTGGCCGATGTATCCGCGGCAGTTCAAGCAGTTCCTGCGCACGGTGCAGCCCGACTTCGACGAACGCCGCTTCGGCTCCATCGCCGAATTGATGCGCGCGTGCCAGAAGGACGGCATCCTGCGCCTCGAACGCGATCGCCAGGGCGCGCTCCGCGTGTTCAGCAACGCGGCCACCGCGAGCAAGAGCCTGCCGCACGGGTGGGGCCTCGTGGTGAACGCCGCGCCGGTCCTGGACGACAGCGGTGAGGGCCCGTCGCCCGGCAACGAAGCCCTGCCGGCCCCGGTCGTGATCGACGCGGAAGTCGAGGAAATCGACGAGGCCGAGACCTCCGGACCCGAGCCCGGCAACGAAGCCGAGCCGACGGCGCGCGCCGCCAAGCCCAAGCGCGCCACCCGCGCGCGCAAGGCCCCGGCTGCCGCTGCGGAGAAGAAGAAGGCGCCCGTCGCGCGCAAGCGGAAGTCGCCCGCGCGCTGACCTTGCGCTGAACCATCGTGCTGAACCCAAGCGCTGAACCGCCGGGCTGAACGATGTTGCACGTTACGAACGGCTCCGTCGTCGTGACGCGGCTGCACGACCTGGGACTCCCAGGCCATGTGCTGCCGTGGGACGATGTCCTGCATGAAGGCCCGGTCCGCGCCGACGCGGATCGGGCCGCGTTTGGTACGGAGCGCGCACGGTTCCTCGCCGGCTTCGGTTCGGAAACCGCGGAGGAGATCGAGCGGCACCTGATGCGTCGGGACGACACGCTCATCGCCGCGCTCAGCGACGACGAGATCGTGCTGTGGTTCGAGCACGACCTGTACGACCAGCTTCAGCTCCTCGAGGTCCTGGACCGGCTCCCCGAAAGCGGGCCCAGGGTCACCGCGATCCTTGCGGGCGACTACCTCGGCGCACAGCCACCCGAACGCCTGACCCAGTGGTTTCACGCACGGACGACCGTGACGCCCGAGCAACGCGACCTCGCGTCGCGCGCCTGGGCCGCGTTCCGCTCGCCGGATCCGGCGGGCCTCGTCGGAATTTGCGGGGCCGAACCTTCAGGCTCGGCCATCGGCTCGGCAGGGGCCTCGCCGATTCCGCATCTCTTCCCGGCGCTTCGCCGCCATCTCCAGCAATTTCCCTCGACGGAAACCGGCCTCTCGCGGACCGAGGCGCAGACGCTCGCCGCGGTGGCGGCCGGCGTCGGCGGCGCGCCCCAGGTGTTTCTCGCGGCGAATCACGCCGCCGAGGACGCGGTCTTCATGGGAGACGCCGCATGGTGGTGGCACATCCGTCCGCTCCTGGCCGGCCCGCGGCCGCTGCTGCGAACCGACGGCCCCGCGCCCGCGGACTGGAACGACCTTGGGTGGTGGAGCGAGGACGCCACCTCGCCGCGCCTCGTCCTCACACCCGACGGCGAGCGCGTGATGGCCGGCCACGCGGACCACATCACGCTCAACGGCATCGACCGATGGTTCGGCGGCGCGCACCTCACGACATCAGGTCCGCAGTGGCGCTGGAATGAATCGCGCGGAACCCTTGTGCTGAACCCCCGTGTTGAACCTTCGTGTTGAACCCGTGCGCTGAACCTCCGCGCTGAACCCTCGCGTTGAACCTCCTATAATCATCCCGTGGCCTCCTACACCGCAAAAGACATCACCGTCCTCGAAGGACTCGAACCCGTTCGCAAGCGCCCCGGCATGTACATCGGCGGCGTGGGCAGCACGGGCCTGCATCATCTCGTCTGGGAGACGCTCGACAACTCCATCGACGAGGCCATGAACGGCCACGCGTCGAACATCCGCGTCACGCTCCACAAGGACGGCTCGTCGATCACCATCGAGGACGATGGCCGCGGCATCCCGGTGGACGTGCACCCGAAGACGAAGCAGAGCGCCCTCGAGGTGATCTTCACGGTGCTCCACGCGGGCGGCAAGTTCGAGGCCGGTAACTACAAGACGGCCGGCGGCCTCCACGGCGTCGGCGCAAGCGTCGTGAACGCGCTCTCGCGCGAGCTCGTCGCCACCGTCCGCCGCGACGGCTTCCAGTGGGAGATGAGCTTCAAGCAGGGCAAGCCCACCGGCGGCCTCAAGAAGGTCGGCGCCGCGCGCGGCAGCGGCACGACGGTGTTCTTCCGACCCGATCCCGACGATCTTCCCGAAGGTCGAGTTCGACGCGCAGATCATCCGTGAGCGGCTCGAAGTGGCCAGCTACCTGCACCGGGGCGTGAAGGTCGTGTTCGAGGACGAGGCCACCGGGCCAGAAGGACACCTTCCAGCACGCTGAAGGCCTCGTCGACTACCTGAAGAAGATCGTCGCCGACCGCGGCAGCAAGCCCGTGCATGACGTGCCCTTCACGCTCGAGAAGGAGAACGGGATCAAGCTGGAGCTCGTGCTGCAGTGGACCGAGTCCACCGACGAGCACCTGCGCAGCTACGTCAACGGCATTCCCACCGGCTCCGGCGGCACGCACGAGAACGGCCTGCGCGCCGGCATCGGCAAGGCCGTGCGCAACTACATCGACACCCACAACCTCTCGCCGAAGGGCGTGACGCTCAGTGCGGAGGACATTCGCGAGGGCATGACGGGCATCGTCTCGATCTTCATCGCGGAGCCGCAGTTCCAGGGCCAGACCAAGGATCGCCTCAACAACCCCGAGGTGCTGTCGGGCGTGGACGGTCTCGTGCGTCCGGGCCTCGAGCACTGGCTGAACAACAACCAGTCGGTGGCCGAAGCGATCGTGGCCCGCATCATCCTCTCGGCGCGCGCGCGCGAGGCCAGCCGCGCGGCGCAGGCCGAGGTCGTCCGCAAGGGCCCGACCGCGGGCCGCGTGAACCTGCCCGGCAAGCTCGCCGACTGCACGAGCCCCGGCTCGATCACCAGCGAGCTTTTCGTCGTCGAGGGCGATTCGGCCGGCGGCTCGGCCAAGCAGGGCCGCGACCGCGCGCGGCAGGCGATCCTGCCGCTGCGCGGCAAGGTGCTCAACACCGAAGGTGTCTCCACCGCGAAGGTGCTCGAGAACAAGGAACTCGCCGACCTCGTCACGGCGCTCGGCTGCGGCGTCGGGAAGAACTTCGATCTCGATCGCATGCGCTACGGCAAGGTGATCATCCTGGCCGACGCCGATTCCGACGGCCACCACATCGCCACGCTGCTGCTGACGTTCCTCTACCGCCACCTGCCGCAGTTGATGACGGCGGGCCGCGTCTACCTCGCGCAGCCGCCGCTCTATCGCATCGACATCGGCAAGGAGACCTTCTGGGCGCTCGACGAGGCGCAGAAGGAGCAGATCATCAGGCAGAAGGCCGGGCCGCGCCACCCCGGAGATCACCCGGTTCAAGGGCCTGGGCGAGATGATGCCCAAGGTGCTGTGGGAGACCACGCTCAACCCGCGGACCCGGCGCCTGCTGAAGGTGGAGATCGCCGATCAGCTCGTGACCGACCGCGTGATCAACGAGCTGATGGGCAAGGACGCGTCGGCGCGCTTCCGGTTCATCATGGACCGCGCCGAAGACGCCGTCGAACTCGACGTGTAGGCGGCAGGGCCGTGGAGTAGAATCGTGGCTCGCGCTCCAGCGTGTGGTCGCGTTGCTTGTCTTGATGGCCGATCCGGCGTCGCCCGAGAAGAAGAACACCCCGTTCGACCGCTCGCTCGTCGAAGGCCCCATTGGCCCCGCCGTCTGGAAGCTGGCGTGGCCGACGATGCTCCAGAACGTGATCGCGGGACTCCAGGGCGTGGTCGATCACGTCCTGGTCGGCCACCTGATCGGCTACACCGGCAACGCCGCCATCGGCGTCAGCTGGCAGATCTTCCTCGTCGTCATCGTCTTCATCGCGTCGCTGTTCACCGGCCAGGCCGTGCTCGTGGCCCGCTTCGTCGGCGCCGGCGAGGTCGATCGAGGTCAACAAGACGGTGCAGCAGGCGTTCCTCACCGCCATCGCGATGTACGCCGTGATGGGCCCGATCGGCTACTTCGCCGCGCCCGTCCTGCTCAACTGGGTCAACGCCGCCCGGCGAGGTGCGCGCGCTCGCGCTGCCGTTCCTGCGCATCAACTTCTCCTTCAGCATCGGCATGCTGCTGTTCTTCATGCTGACCTCGGCGCTGCGCGCCGCGGGCGACGCCCGCACGCCGCTGCGCCTCGGCGTCAGCATGACGCTGCTGAACATCGTCCTGAACCTGATCCTGATCCCGGCCTCGGCCCCATCCCCGCGATGGGCACGGCGGGGTCGGCCATGGGCACGGTGATTGCGTCGTCGCACGGTGAGCATCTACGCGCTGGTGCAGCTGTTCAAGGGCAACCTGGTCCTCGGCTTCTCGCGCCACATGGACTGGCGGCCCGACTGGACCATCATCCGCTCGCTCTTCCGCTTCGGCCTGCCGACGGGCGTGCAGGGCATCGCGATGAACGTCGCGGGCGTGATGCTGCTGCGCTACATCGGGTCGCTCGAGCACAGCGCCGCCGCGCAGGCCGCCTACGCCATCGGCTACACGGAACTGTTCTCGCTGATCACGTGGACGTCGGTGGGCCTGATGGGCGCGGCCGCGACGATCGCCGGACAGAACCTCGGCGCGGGACACGTGGACCGCGCGATCCAGGGCGTCCATACCGCCTCGCGCATCGGCCTCGCCGTGGCCGCCTTTGTCGGCGTCGATGTTCCTGGTCGATTCCGCACGCCCTGCTCGGCATCTTCGGCGCCACCGAAGCCAACGTCGCCACGATCGGCCAGCAGCTGCTGCAATACCTCGCGGTGTCGGGCTTCTTCATCACGCTGGCGCTGACCTACACCGGCGGCCTGCAGGGCACGGGCGACACGCGCAGCCCGCTCTTCATCACGCTCGCGTCGCAGATCGCCGTGCCGCTCGGCATGGTCACCATCATCCAGGCCACCCGGCCGCTGCATCCCAGCGACATCTGGCTCGCCATCGTCCTCGGCCACTTCACGCGCTGCGTGCTCACGGTGTTCCGCTTCCGGCAGGGGAAGTGGAGGGCGATTGCGATCAGGTAGCTGACGGGAACCGACACTTGACGGGAGGGGGAAGCTTGACGGGACGGGGACACTTGACGGGAAGTGATGCTCGTCGGGAGGATTGATCCCGTCAAGCGTCCCCTCCCGTCAAGTGTCGGTTCCCGTCAAGCTTCCCTCTCCCGTCTCGATCGGGAGAGTCACCGTGAACGTCGCCCCGTGACCTTCCTCTGACGCCACCCTGATCGTGCTGCCCTGACGTTCGGCCAGCGCGCGGGCGATGGTGAGGCCCAGGCCGGTTCCGGGATGCGGCGGGTGTCGCTGCCGTCGAGTTGCGTGAACGGCTCGAAGATGAAATCGAGCTTCGCGCGCGGAATCCCGGGGCCGTGGTCGCGCACGGCGATGGCCACCGTCGCCCCCTCGCGCGCCGCCGTTACCTCGACCGACGAGCCCGACGGCGCGTGCTTCACCGCGTTGGACAGCAGGTTGACCAGCACCTGGACCGTGCGGTCCGCGTCGACGAGCACGTCCGGCAGCCCGGTCATGACGGGCACGGAGATCGACACCTCGGCGTCCCGCGCCACGCCCTCCACCGCCCGGATCGCGTCGCCCACGATCGGGCCGGCCGCCGTCCGCCGCGGCGTCACCGTGAGCTCGCCCGCCTCGATCTTCGACATGTCGAGGATGTCGTTGACGATGCGGATCAGCCGGTCGGCGTTGGAGAGCGCCACCTGCACGAGCTGGTTGGATTCGGGGTGCGCGTGCGCCATGCTCTCGGCGAGCATCAACTGCATCGAGGCGCGGATCGACGTCAGCGGCGTCCGCAGCTCGTGGCTGACCATGGAGACGAACTGCGACTTGAGTCGCTCGAGCTCCCGCGTCTCCGTGACGTCGTTGCCGATGGCGATGGCGTGGGCCGCGTGCCCGTCCTGGTGCGGCAGCGCGCCGACCGCCCACTCGATCAGCCGCCGCCCGCCGGTGCGATCGAGCCACACGCGATCGACCGTGTCGGCTCCGACAACAGGGTGAGGGCGGCGATGCGCTCGCGCATTCCCGAGCGGTCTTCGTCGAGCAGGAACGGCAACTCCCAGAACGGCTTGCCGAGCACCTGGTCCGCGCGAAACCCGGTGAGCTCCTCGCACGCGCGGTTGAACCGCACCAGCCGCCGCGTCCTGTTCCATGACCGTAACCAGTACCGGCGCCATGTCCAGCACGGCCGACACGAAATCGCGCTCCGTCTTCAAGTTCGGCCTGCGCGAGGACGCGGTCGGTGATGTCGCGCGCCAATCCCTGGAAGCCTTCGATGCGCCCGCTGGTGAGGATCGGCCGCACGTGCTGGCCCACCCACAGCTCGAGGCCGTCCTTCGTGCGCACCGGGAACTCGAGGTACGTGGTCTCGCGCGACTTCGCCGACTGCTCGTAGAACGCCATCGCGCGCGGCACGAAGTCCGGCCGCATCAACTCGAAGTACCGCATCGTCAGCAGCTCGGGCTCCGTGAAGCCGAGGATGCGCGCCGCGACGGGGTTGACGAAGGTGAACCGCCCGAACGGATCGGTGCGGTAGATCATGTCGCTGGCGTTGTCCACGAGGTCGCGATAGCGCCGCTCGGTTCGCTCCATCGCCTCGGCGCGGGCCTGCACCTGCTTGCGGAGCGAGCGGTTCCAGACCCACGAGCCCATGAAGAGCAGCGCCACCACGCCCCCGCCGACGCCGAGCGGCCACGCGTACCGATCGAGCCATGTCAGCTGGGTCGGGTTGGTCAGGTAGGTCTCGACGAGACGGTCGAATTCGCCGTCGGCCTTCAACCGGGCCAGCGCCGGGCGGAGCGGCTCCACGCGCGCCTCGTGCCCTGGCAGCACCGCGAGCTGGTAGGGCCGGGCCATGAGCGGCACTTCCACCGCCGCGGTCGTGTCCCGCCAGGAGGGCCCGCGTGGCGAGGTGGTTGCCGGCCACGCCGTCCACGTCGCCCCGCTCGAACGCGGCCACGGCCTCCCCGCGCGTCGAGGTGACGACGAGCGTGGGCTGCCGGGACGAGGGCAGCGACTCGAGCAGCCGGTGGTTGATCGAGCCGCGGTCCACCGCGATGCGGAGGCCCCAGAGGCCATCGAGCCCCGACGGGTACGACGCCCGGCCCGGCCGCAACATCAGCACCTGGGCCAGCGTCCACGTCTGGTCCAGCAGGCTGTATCGGGCGGCCCGATCGTCCGTGTTGGCCAGGAACATGAAGTCGGTCCGGCCCTCGTCGAAGTCGGTCATCCGCTGTTCGCGGGCGGTCGAGGTGAATCTCGACCCGGATCCCCGCCTCGCGCGCGAGGGCGCGAACCAGGGCGACGTTGAAGCCCTGCGGCTGGCCGGCCGCGTCGAGATACTCGTAGGGAGGAAATTCCTTGTCGCCGCCGAACGTGAGGGCCGGGACGGCCGGCTGCGCCCGCGGCAGCCCCGGCATCGCCAGGAAGGCGAGCATGACCAACGCCAGGCGCGCCAAGGATGATCTCACGCGCGAATTGTATCTAGAATGGAGCTATG
Organism: uncultured Acidobacteriota bacterium; assembly: GCA_963839865.1. GTDB lineage: Bacteria > Acidobacteriota > Vicinamibacteria > Vicinamibacterales > UBA2999 > 12-FULL-67-14b. The sequence continues at coordinate 584,330 of CAWIWS010000020.1, read as the reverse complement.
TCTGCTGATGCTTTTGCCGGCCGCCGCCGGGTGCCTCGTCCTGAGAACGAACCCAACTACTCCTACGCCCCGGGCAGCCGCGAGCGCGCCGACCTGAAGGCGCGGCTGGCCATCATGGCCGCCGAGACCATCGAGATTCCCGTCATCATCGGCGGGCGCGAGATTCGCACCGGCGCCGTCGGCCAGGCCGTGATGCCGCACAAGCACGCGCACGTGCTCGCCAACTTCCACAAGGCGAGCGCCGACCACGTGCGCCAGGCCGTGGACGCCGCCCTCGCCGCCCGCAAGGAGTGGTCCGGCTGGTCGTTCGAGGACCGCGCCGCCGTGTTCCTCAAGGCCGCCGAACTGCTCACCACGACGTGGCGTCCCACCATCAACGCCGCGACGATGCTCGGCCAGTCGAAGACCGTCTTCCAGGCCGAGATCGACGCCGCGTCCGAGTTGATCGATTTCTGGCGATTCAATACCGCGTTTGCGCAGGAACTGCTGTCGGAGCAGCCGGACAGCACGCACGCGGTCTGGAACCAGATGGAGTACCGGCCGCTCGAAGGGCTTCGTCTACGCCATCTCGCCGTTCAACTTCACCGCCATCGGCGGCAACCTCGCGGGCGCCCCGGCGCTGATGGGCAACACCGTGGTCTGGAAGCCGGCCGCCACCGCGATGCTGAGCTAGCTACTACGTCTACAAGCTGCTCGAGGCCGCGGGCCTGCCGCCGGGCGTCATCAACTTCGTCCCCGGTGACCCGGTCGACGTCTCCAACGTGCTGCTCGATCACCCGGACCTCGCCGGCATCCACTTCACCGGCAGCACCGCGGTGTTCAACAGCATGTGGCAGCGCGTGGGCGCGAACCTCGGGAAGTATCGCGGCTACCCGCGGCTCGTCGGCGAAACCGGCGGCAAGGACTTCATCGTCGTCCACCCGTCGGCCGATCCGCAGGAAGTGGCGGTGGCGCGCGGTGCGCGGCGCCTTCGAGTTCCAGGGGCAGAAGTGCTCGGCGGCCAGCCGCATGTACGTGCCGAAGTCGCGCTGGCACGACATCCGCGATCGCATGGTCGCGATGATGAAGGACATCAGGATGGGCGATGTCCGGGACTTCCGCAACTTCATGGGCGCCGTGATCGACAAGAAGGCGTTCACGAAGATCAGCGGCTACATCGACGATGCGAAGAAGAACGCGACGATCATCCAGGGCGGCGGCTACAACGGCGCCGAGGGCTACTTCATCGAGCCCACGCTGATCGAGGCGAGCGACCCGGCCTATCGCTCGATGTGCGAGGAGATCTTCGGGCCGGTGCTGAGCGTCTACGTCTACGACGATGCGAAGTGGTCGGAGATGCTGTCGATCGTCGATCGCACGTCGCCCTACGCGCTGACCGGGGCGATCTTCGCGCGGGACCGCGCCGCGGTGCGCGAGGCGGCGTCGGCGCTGCGCAACGCCGCGGGCAACTTCTACATCAACGACAAGCCGACCGGCGCCGTCGTGGGCCAGCAGCCCTTCGGCGGCGCGAGGGCCTCGGGCACGAACGACAAGGCCGGGTCGAAGATGAACCTGATGCGGTGGGTGAGCGCGCGGACGGTGAAGGAGACCTTCGCCCCGCCGACGGACTATCGGTACCCGTTCATGGCTTGAAGAATAGACGGAAAATAGACCGGGTCCATTTTCCGCAGCTGCCCGGAAAAGTAGGACCCGTCGATTTGCGTCCGGCTTTGCCGGTCCTAGAACCTGAACAGCTTCGTGACCTTCACGACGAAGCTCCGGTTGTCCAGCGACGGAAACCCGGGGGCGGTCGTGTTTCGCCCGTCGCTGTAGACGACGAACAGCTCGCTGCCCGGCTGGTATTCCCATCGGAAGCGCGCGTTGGTGCTCATCGAGTCGGTCGCCGACGTGTACTGCACGAGCGCCGACGCGAACATCCGCGGGCGTCAGCGTGTACGTGAAGCGCGAGCTGATCAGGTTGGCGTCGCCCGTGCCCCACGGCGTGTCGAAGTAGTTCAGCGACACCGTCGGCTCCGCGTAGAACTGCGACCCGAATTCCACGCGCGACCGGACCTCCATCGCCTTCAGCGTGCCGTCGTAGAACCCGCCGTAAGTCGCCGTGACCGTGCCCGACACCTTGCGCTGCGGGGAAAGCGAGTAGATGCCCTTGCCCTGCCTGAACGTGTAGGCGCCCGTCGGCACCACCACGCCCGGCGTCACCTGGAACCGATGCGTCGAGCCCCTCGAACTGATCCGAGATACTCGAAGGCCCACTGATCGCCGTTGGCGAGCTCCATGCGGACCGCGCCCTGGCCTTCGCGCGACTCGGGATGGCCGGCCGTGTCCTCGTAATAGTCGTAGCTGCCTTCGTAGTAGATCTTCCGCACGGGCTTCCACGTCCTGGGCCGGGGACTGAACCGCGCCTGCCCGTAAGTGCGCCGGAACGCCGTGCGGCGCAGGAAGCCGATCTCGGGCACGAAACGATCGCCGACGTAATTGTGGTCCACCTGGAAGCCGGTCTTGTCGGCGTTCCAGTTGACCTGCGCGCGATAGCTCTGCGTCTCCAGCCCCGTGGCACCCGCGGCGCCTGTGGTGCTTGAAACACCCGCCCAGTAGCCGTTGACCGCAATCTCCTGCAGCGGGTTGATGGCGGCATCGGCCCCGTAGGTGTAGCCGTCGGCGTCGGTGTTGGCGCCGGGCGCGCGCCTCGTCGCAATCATGCCGACGCGGCTGCGCTTGAGGACGTCCCGGTTCACGCGCAACACCGAGAAGTCGGTGGCCTCCGCCCTCGCGGTGTCCGAGGCCTCCGTATGCATCTGGAGGGCGCCGATCTGGAAGCCGTTGCCGCGGCCGAGCACGCGCCCGCCGGCGAGGATGGGCACCTCGAGTCCGTTCTGCAAGCCGATGCGGCGGCTGAAGAAGATGATCGGCACCACGCTCGCGGCTCCGCCGCCCTGGTTCGGCACCGCGGTGGGGATGCCGCCGCCGCCCTGGTTGGCGCCCGCGCCGGCGAAGTTGAAGACGTCCTGGCCCTCGAGGAAGAAGTCGCGCTTCTCCGGGAAACAGCACGCTGAAGCGCGTCAGGTTCACCTGCGCCTCATCGTCTTCCACCTGGGCGAAGTCGGTGTTGTAGGTAAAGTCGGTGACGAGCGACTGCGTGATGCCCCACTTGGCATCCACGCCGAACTCCGCCTTGCCGTCGTTGACGAGCGGCGGCGTGGCGCGGTTGTTGGTCGTCGAGGACCCGAGGACGTAGGGCTTGACGTCCACGCTGCGGAGCTTCTGGGGCGTCTGCAGGTCCACGAGGCTCCCGGCCACCGACACCATCGACAGCCCGCGCCGGCCGAACGCGATCGGCACCTGCGAGAGGAACGTCAGCTCGTTCTTCCACCGCACCATGCGACGGAAGTTGATGCCCCATTCGGTGCTGCCTTCCTTGAAGCGCATCGAGCGGAAGGGAATGACGAGCTCCGCCGTCCAGCCGCCCTCGAAGTCGGCCGTGCGGATGTCGATCAGGCCGTTCCAGTTGTTGCTCGGCTGCTCGTTGGTGACCTGCCAGTCGAACAGGCCCGCCTGGGCGTTCACCGAAAACCCGTAGCCGTTGCGGTGGTCGTTGAACGTGTCGAAGAGCACCGCGATGTGATCGTTGTTGTACATGTTCGGCGCGTCGCGCCGCATGTCGCTCGTCACGCGCCTGGACGAGTCGGTCTCCCACATGCGCGCGCCGACGTAGATGTTCCTGTCGTCGAAGAACACCCACACCTCCGTCTTGTCGGTGGCGGGCTGGCCTTCGTGGGGCTCCTGCTGGATGAAGTCGCCGGCGCCCTTCACGTCCCTGTAGAACGCCTCGTCCAGCTTCCCGTCCATCTGGAACGGCGACGGCAGCCGCATCGTCCGGAGGACGGCATGGCCCTGGGCATTGCGCGCCACGATCTCCGGCGGCACGGGGTGCCCCGGCGCCGGCGGCGCCGGCTGCGCGAACGCAGAGGGCGCGAGCGCGAGGAGAAACGACGCGATCAGGAGGCGCATGACACCTTGTCTACCAACGGAACAACCGCGTCACCTTGACGACGAAGCTGCGGTTGTCCAGCTGCGGGGGAAAGCCGCCGCCGATGGTGTTGCGCCCGTCGCTGTAGACGACGAAGAGCTCGCTGCCGGGCTGGTACTCCCAGCGGAAGCGCGCGTTCGTGGAGACGCTGTCGTTCGCCGACTGGAACTGGATGAGCGCCGAGGCGAACATGCGCGGCGACAGCCCGTACGTCAGCCGCGTGCTGATGATATTGGAGTCGCCATCGCCGTACGGCGTGTCGTAGTAGTTGAACGACAGGACCGGCTCGACGAGGAACCGCGGGCCGAACTCCGCACGCCCGCGGTAGGTGACGGCGCGCAGCGTGCCGCCGTAGAACGCGCCGTAGACGGCTTCGAGGTACCCGGACAGCGGCCGTTGCGGCGACAGGCTGTACATCCACTTGCCCTGGTTGAAGTCGTAGGCCCCGGGCGGGATGACGACGCCGTTGCCCAGGTTGAAGCTCGCGTCCAGCTTCTCGAACTGGGCGGAATACTCGAACGCGACCTGGTCGCTGTTGGTGAACTCCAGGCGAAACGCGCCCTGTGCCTCGCGCGATTCGGGGTCGCTGGCGGCGTCCTCGTAGTAGTCGTAGCTGCCTTCGTAGTAAACCTTGCGCACGCCCTTCACGCCTTTGGGCCGCGGGCTGTAGCGCGCGGACGCATACGAGCGGCGGAACGCCGAGCGGCGAAGGAACCCGATCTCCGGGTTGAAGTTCTCGCCGACGTAGGTGTGGTCCACCTGGAAGCCGGTCTTGTCGGCATTCCAGGCCACGTTGCCGCGATAGCTCTCGTCGTGGTCCGACTTGCCCGGCGTATCGGTCTTCGACCAGTAACTGTTGATCGACAGGTCCCTGAAGAAGTTGAACTGGGCGTCGGCGCCGTAGGCCGTGTTCACGTAGTCGCCCCGGGCGCCCGGGGACCGCCGCGTGGCAATCATCCCGATGCGGCTCCGCTTGAGCACGTCGCGGTTGACCCGCAGGACGGAGAAGTCGGTGGGGTCGGCACTGGCGTCCACCGAGTCCCCCGTGTGCATCTGCAACGCGCCGATCTGGTAATTGCCCGCGCGGCCGAGCAGGCGCCCGCCGCCCACGATGGGGACGACGACGTTGTTCTGGAGGCCGATGCGCCGGCTGAAGAACAGCACCGGCGTGTTGTTGGGGGCGCCCCCGCCTCCCCCCTGGGGAATCGCCGTGGGCACCCCGCCGCCACCCTGGCCCGCGCCGCCGCCCGCGAAGTTGAACGTGCCCTGCCCCTCGAGGAAGAACTCGCGCTTCTCGGGGAACTGCACGCTGAAGCGCGTGAGGTTCACCTGCGCCTCGTCGTCTTCGACCTGCGCGAAGTCGGTGTTGTAGGTGAAGTCGGTGATGAACGACTGCGTGATGCCCCACTTGGCGTCCACGCCGAACTCCGCGTTGACGTCGTTCGCCACGGGCGGCGTCGAGCGGTTGTTGGTGGTGCTCGAGCCGAGCGCGTACGGCTTGATGTCGAGGTTGCGGAGGCTCACCGGGGATTCGAGGCCGACCATCGTCCCCGCGGAGGACGCCATGGCGAAGGCGCGCCGGCCGTAGGACTGCGGCATCGCGACGAGGAACGACACCTCGTTCTTCCAGCGGACCATCCGGCGGAAGTTGATGCCCCACACCGTGGCGCCCGGCTTGAAGCGCATCGAGCGGAACGGGAAGCGGAACTCCGCCGTCCATCCGCCATCGAAATTGGCGGTGCGCACGTCCCACAGCCCGTTCCAGTTGGGGTTGGGCTGCTCGTTGGTCATCTGGGCGTCGAATTGCCCGCCCTGCTGGTTGGCGTAGAAGTTGTAGCCGTTGCGCTTGTCGTCGAACGTGTCGAACATCACGCCGAAGTGATCGTTGTTGTACAGGTTGTTCGAATCGCGGCGCATGTCGCTGGTGACGCGCTTGTCGGGCGCGCTCTCGTGCATCCGCGCCGACACATACACGTTCTTGTCGTCGAAGAAGACCCACACCTCGGTCTTCTCGGTGGCCGCGGCGCCCTCGATCGGCTCGATCTGGATGAAGTCACCGATCGGCTTGACCGCCGAGTAGAAGGCCTCGTCCAGCACGCCGTCGAAGACAAGCGGGGACGGCAACCGCATCGTGCGGATGGTGGCGTGGCCCTTATCGTCGCGGGAGATCACGTCAGGGGCGTCGGGGGCCGGCGGGCCAATGACCCGCTTGTCGCCGCCCTGTTGCTGACCGAGTGCCGGACTACCGAGGCAGAGACAAATATAGAGAAGCGCGAACAGCCGACGCATTGAAACCACTGATTATATCGGGCCGCCCATGCATCCGCCCTAGTATCGAGAGCCTTGGGGGGCACCCTTCCGTCGGGCCCTGGTGTCCGCTGTTGTCCCTCTGGAGGGCCGCGTTCATTACAGAATTAGCCGTCATGTGTCGCACTCTGGAACACTTTACGAATGGCCAGACTGTGACTAATTCCTGCAAGCCTTTCTTCTGCAGCGACTTGAGTGTTGAGACCGTGGATGGAGGCGTGGTCTGCCGATTGCTATGGATATGGTCGTGAAAGGTCAACGGGGTTTCACCCTCTTCGAAGTGCTGGTGACGCTGGGCCTCATCGGGATCCTGGCCGCCGTGGGCCTTCCCGTGATGAGCGAGGCGATCAACCGCAACAGGGTCTGGACCGGGGCCGAAACCATCGGCTCCCAGATCCGCCAGGCGCGACTCATGGCGATCAGTCGGAACACGACTTTCCGCATCCGGTTCGACTGCCCGGCGGCAGGCCAGCTGCGAATTCTGCAGGTTACGGGCGACGCCTTGATCGACGAGGCGTCGACCCGGTGCAGCGATCAACAAGCCCTGGACAGCGGCATCATCCCGATGCCCGAGGGCGTCAGCTTCGGCACCGTTCCCACGCTCGAAGTCAACGGCCGCGGGACGTTTTCGGCGGCCAGTGGGGCCCTGCCCTTGACCGTGAATGTGTCATATGGCTCAACCAGAATACGCGCGCTTACCGTCAGTGCCACCGGACAGATCACCTTTGGCAACTTCTGACGAGCGCGGGTTCACGCTCATCGAGGCGCTGGTGGCCATGGTGATCGTCACCGTCGGCCTCGTCGCGCTCGCCGAGTTGATGGCCATCACCATCCGCATGCAGATGCTGGGCCGCAACGAGACCCAGTCGGTCCGGCTGGCGCAGGACAAGATCGATGAGCTGATGTCGCTCGACTTCGCCGCCGCCGAGGTCCAGGTGAGCCCTTCCGACACCCTCGCCTCGAATGTCGCCAACTATTTCGACACCCCTGTGGACCCGATCACTGGGGAGGCCCTGCCAGGCGTCACGCGGCGATGGTACGTGGTCGCGGGACCCACCGACGTCGCCTCCGGCGGGGCCGCGGACTTGCGACAGGTCACGGTTCGCGTGATCCGTGACCCTCGACGATCGCCGGACGTCCATGCCGGTCGAGTTCGTGTCGCTCATCAGGCGGCGGTAGCCATGACTTCAGTCACTTCGCCACGTCGCCGAACCGACAGAAACGAGCGCGGCTTCACGCTCGCGGAACTGCTCGTGGCCACGACCATTTCGATGGTCGTGGTGGGCGGCGCTGTGGCGCTGACCTCGCAGATCCAGAACGGCTACCGGCGCCAGGTGGAGGACGCGGTGGCCATGCAGGAAGGCCGCTTTGCGCTGGAGTGGATCGGGCGCCTGGTTCGCGGCGCCGGCAACAACCCCTTCAGCAAGGCCACAACCGTTTGCCCGTCCGACCCTACCGCCGTCGAGGCCATCCGCATCGACCCCGACGACGACGGCGTGGACAACGACATTCGCCTGCAATCCGACACCAATCCGCCCGATGGCCTGATCGGGGGCCCAAACGCCACGGGCGCCTGCGACCAGGCCAACGAAGACGTGACGATTTCGTTCGACGCCGCGAACAACGTGATCGTCTTCCTCGACAACAACCTGGGGGGCGCGGCATCGACCCGGACCGACCGCGTGATCCAGGACCTCCATTTCGTCTATCGCGACACCAACCACGACATCACCGCCGTGGCCGCCAACATCGCCTTCGTCGAAATCCAGATCACCGTGCGCACGCGCACGCTCGACCCCGCGACCAACGCGCCGGTGACCAGAACCTTGTCGTCGGAAATTCGAGTGCGGGCCCGGCTGATTTAGTGAGGAGCAAATGAGCACCCAAGTTCGTCCATCCAACGGTCGGGAGCAAGGCTTCGCCCTGGTCATCGTCCTGTTGCTCATGGCGGTGATGACAGGCCTGGCCAGCGGGTTTGCCCTCCATGGACGGGTCGAGGCCGCCATGGCCGCTAACGAAGTGACCTACGCGGGCGCCCGCGCGGCCGCCGAGGCCGGCCTGAACCGCGCGGCCGAAGCCGTGGTCCACAACAACACCATCAACCTCTTGGCCGGGCCGGACGGCCTGGTGGACGCGGACAATCCGACGGCGACCGTGAATGCCGACAACGGCAGCCTCGCCTCCCTGCTCACCGGCACTTCCCCGTACGCGCTCGGCACAGACGGCCAGTACACCTACACCATCCAGATCCTGGACGACGACGACCCGTCGCTGTACCAGACCACGTTGAGCCCGGAACAACTGGTCGCGATGATGGAGGACGGCAGCGCCTACACCAACACCAACGACCGGCTGATCCTCCGCGCTACCGGCTTCGGCCCCAACAACACCGTTGTCCGCGTCTCGCGCGTCCTCGAATCCTTCGACAACACGACCCCGAGCACCACGACGGCGCCAACCGTCTCGAACCCGGCGATCCTGGTGAACGGCAACCTGACCGTCACGGGCAACGCGGGCATCAGCGGCACCGAAGGGAACGTGCACGCGAACGGGAACCTCGTAGTCGATGGCTCGGCCACGATTACCGGTGACACGACTGCGTCAGGCACCTTCAATCCCGGCAGTTGGCATCCCACCGACCCCACCAGCACCTTTGGCGGCAACATGCCGTCGGTCAACGTGCCCAACGTCAACGCGGTTGACTATTTGAGCACGGCCACGCACAAGCTCGTGGTGGTGGCCGGCGTTGCCAAGGTTCAGACCCTCGATAACCCGGCCACCGTCGCCAACGAGGCCGCGTCCTGCAACGCCCCATGTGGGGCCTGGTCGTATGCCAGCGGCACGTGGACCGCCAATAACTCGCGCCCTGCCAATGGCACCTACTACGTGGAAGGCAATGTGAGCATCACCGGCCACCTCGGCACCAATGGCAGCAATCCCGTCCTGCCGATGACGCTGATCGCGACGGGCGACATCCACGTCGCCGGCACCCCGAAGCTGGAACCGTACAACTCCTCAACCCACCGGCAGTTCGTCACCGACGGCGACCTGGACATCCTGGGCAACGTCGACCTCGACACCGGCATCTTCACGGTGGAAGGGCAGAGCCTGGCTCGCGGCCAGCTCAGGCTGCAAGGCAACGCCGAAATCCGAGGGCAGATCATCGCGCAGGACCAGCCGGTGGGGACGCTCCTCGACGCCAACACGATTTCCGGTAATGCGCGGATCACCTACAACGGCCTGGTCGGCGCGATCTCGACGCCTGGTACGTTCATTCCCGGCGTGACGACCTACGTGAACAACATCAGGGGCTGGCTGGAGAGCCAATGAGGACGTGTCTCGTATCCACGTTTGCAGCGGGAATGGCCATCCTTGCCCTGTGCGCGTCGCCGTTGGCCGCGCAGTCGCTCGCCGACGTCGCCAAGAAGGAAGAGGCCCGCCGGACCGGCATTGCCGCGCCAACCAGGACCTACACGAATGCCGACTTGCGCCCGGACCCTACCGGGTCGTCGAGCGTCGGCTCACGCGAAGGCGCGGCCCCGCCGACAGCCGCGGGGACGCCGACGACGGCGCCGGGCAATGCGAGCGCGGCCGTCGCATCCGCGGAGACACCGCCGCAGGCCCAGGCGGGCGAGGTGAAGCCCGATGAAGCTTACTGGCGCAGTAACGCGTCCAACTTGAAGCTGCAGGTCGAGAAAGCGCGCCAGGCGGTGGCCGCCGTGTCGAAGCCGGCCGCGGGCGACGAGCGCGAGCAGGCGAAAATCGCCGCGCTTCTGGCGAAGGCTCAGTCGGTGCTCGACCAGGTCCTGCGTCAACAGGACGCCTTCAACAAGCAGGCGGACGCCGCGAAGGTCCCGAAAGAGTGGATCAAATAGCGGCGTAGACTGTCCGCATGGCTTCCGCGGAGCGTCCGGCCAAGCACTCGATCGCCGCGAAGGATCGATCGCGCGGCCTGCTCATCGCCTTCGAAGGCCCCGAAGGGTCCGGCAAGACGACGCAGCGCAAACTAATCAAGCGGTGGCTCGAAAGCCAGGGCCATGAGGTCGTGTCCACGCGCTGGGCGTCGTCGCCGCTCGTCAAGCCGCTCCTCAAGGCGCGCAAGCGCATCCGGACACTCTCGGTCGAGGAGTACTCGCTGCTCCACGCGATCGATTTCCGCCACCGCATCGAGACGACGATCCTCCCGGCGCTGTGGGCCGGCAAGACCGTGCTCGCCGATCGCTACCTGTTCACGGCGCTGGCGCGGGACGCGGCGCGCGGCCTCGACCTCGACTGGCTCCTTCACGTCTACTCGCCGCTGCTCTGGCCGGACCTCGTGCTGTATTTCTCGATGGCGCCGGAAGACTCGAGCCGGCGCATCGCGTCCACCCGCGCGCCGCACTTCTACGAAGCCGGGCAGGACGTGACGGGCCTCGACGATCCCGCTCGCCAGCTACGGACGCTTCATCGAACGCGTGGTCACCGAGTACGAGAACCTGTCCCTCATCTTCCAGTTCGTGACCGTGGACGCCGGCGAACGCCGTGTATCGCCAGCACACCCGCGTGCGCGCGCTTGTCGAGGGCGTGCAGAAGCGCCCGTGGACCACGCACAGCAAGGACGCGGTTGAAGAATGGCTGAGCAAGTCTCCCCCGGCCGGCTCGTAGCCATCGACGGCTCGCGCGGCAACGATGTCCGGAAGGCCGCCGACGCCCTCGCGGCCCGGCTGCGCGATCGGGGCATGGCCTGCGCGGTCAGCCACTGGGACGCGTCGGGGCTGTTTGGTGAACTGGCGCAGGGAGAGGGTGACGCGCACCATCTCGCCGCGCACGTTGACGCTCCTGTACGCGGCGGACCTGGCGTTCCGCGTCCGGTGGGAGATCGCGCCGGTGCTCCGCGAGGGCGGCATCGTGATCGCGGCGCCGTACGTGGAGACCGCCGTGGCCTTTGGCGTGGCGTGCGACCTCGCGGACGGCTGGCTGCGCGACGTGCTCCGCTTCGTGCCCGCCCGCCGACGCCCGGGGGCTCGCCGCGGAACGCAAGCGCCGCGACGGCTGGAAGCGCGAGCCGGACCGCGGGTATGCCGAATACTGCGCGGGCCTGCTCGAGGCCGCAGACGAACGAGTCGAGTTCAGTCGAAGCGCGCGCGGGCGGCGATGATGGACGCGCTCGAGGGCTCGCGCACCAGGGGCGTCCTGGATCTGTCGGAGGATGGGCTCGCGGCCGCCGTGAAGCGCCTTACTGGCAGCCGGCGGGCTTCGCCTGGCCGGTCGTCTTTGCCACCTCGCACTGCACGTAGGTGACCCGCGCGGCGGGGAACGCCAGCATCGCGGCACGCGCCGCGGCGTGGTCGTCGTTGGTGTAGGGCTTCTTCGTGTCCTCGCGCATCGGGTCGGCGATCATGTCCAGCTGGCGCTGCATCTCGTTCTGCAGCCAGTCGCCGTCGGCGGCCGACGCGGCCTGCTCCGAGAGGGACGTGTAGTACAGCGACTCGATACTTGTCGAGCGCCATCGTCTTCGACATCAGGACGTTCTCGTCGTGGCGCGTGTTGATCAGGAAGTCCGGGCTCAGGAACGCGTTGTCCTCGTCCCACGCGATGAACACGTGCTGGTCGCTGTTCTCCAGACGGTAGAAATAGAAGTTGTTCATCCCGTCGTAGCCGAGGAAGCCGTCGTTTTCCGCCACGAAGTTCTGCGCGGCCATGTACTGGATGTACTTGGTGAGGTCGAGCTTCGGGTTGACGGTCGCCTCGAAGCTCGCCGCCGGCGTGTCGTTCACGAGCCGGTTGACCTCCTCGATCGGCCCCCACTTCTTCGTGTCGCTCTTGTCCTCGTGGGTCTTCGCGTCGAAGTACACCTTGTAGGGGTCGAGCGACGGCCCCAGGTACTGGAACCGCCAGGGCGACCCGACGCTGGTACTTGTACTCGAACAGGTACCCGTCGTTCTGCGTGTCGTCGCCGATCTTGCCGTAGACGCGGGCCAGCATCGTCTTGTCCACCGACTCGATCAGCGCGTACAGCCCGGCGTACTCGCCGTTGACGTAGAGGCGCGTGTGCGTCTCGCGCGACGCGGGGATGCCGAGGCGCGCGAAGAACCGCATGGTCATGGTTTCCTTGACGCCCGAGGCGTCCTGGGTGAGGTTGTCCAGGACGAAGGACTTCAGGCCCAGGAAGGTCTGGTCCGTCGCGTAGCGATCCATGTCCACCCGCAGGCCGGGCTTGGTGGCGCTCCGCGAGCCGAGGCCGCGCGAGCGGATGCCGACGTTGCGCACCGTCTGGCCGCCCCAGACGACGTCGGCCGGGTAGTAGGTGTTCTCCTCGAAGTTCTGCTTCAGCTTCTCCCAGTCCTTCGAGTTCATCCACAGCTCCACGCGCTGCAGGACCTCGGGATTGAAGAAGTCGTCGGAGGTCTGCGCCGCGACGGGTCCGGCCAGGACCAGCACGAGGACCGCCGCCCATCCGTAGTGACGCATCGCCATCATCACCTCAGAACACCAGCTGTGTCCGCACCAGCGCCGCCCAGAACGACGTGTAGCCCGCCTTTGGCGTCCGGTTCGGATCCTCGAACGTCTCGTGGATGCCGTTGGCCACCACCTTCACCCAGCGGTTGGGAAACCAGTTGAGGCCGAACGTCCAGACCTGGTCGGCTGTTGGGGACCTGGTGGTCGGCCCGCGGATTGGTGTACGCCGGTCCCGCCTGGCTCGCGCTGCTGAACCCGAGCACGTCGTAGCGCGCGCCCACTTCGATCGCCCCGGCGCCGCCGCGAAACAGCGGCTTGCGGGGGTTGATGTTGCCGTCCTTCTTCTCGCCCGTCACGCAGCCACGTGCCGCTCGTGTACCACCCCGTGCTGAGAAAGTCCGACAGGTCCTCGTTCCGATTGCCCTGCTGCCGCCGATCCTCGCGCGCCTGCATCCACTCGGCCTTGACCCCGATGGGACCGGGCGTCCACTCGAACTCCGTGCCGATGCGCTGCCGGCGGCCCTTCACGTAGACGTTGTCGAAGTACTTCTTGCCGAACACGGACTCGCCCTTGAGGCTGTTGAGGCCTTCGGGCAGCTCGCCGTTCGTGTAGGCCACGCCGAGCCGGATGCTCTGCATCTTCTTCGGCACCGGGAGCTTCCGGAGCAGGGTCGCCGTCACGCGCGCCGCCACCGAGGGACCGGCGGCCGGTTCCTCCTCTCCTGGCAGCACGAACTGCGCGTCCCTTCAGCTTGCCGTTGTCGCCATCGCCGTTGAACACGCCGGCCTGGTAGGTCAGGTCGCGTCCCCAGAAGCGGCCATGGACCATGCCGCCCTTGTCGCGCGCGGGCGCGATGATGGAAGAGCCCAGGCTGCGATACGCGAAATCCGTATCGGTCGGGCCGGTCAGCTGCTCCATGCCGAAGGGCACCTTGAACCGCCCGCCCTGCATCTGCGACGGCGTCGAAGGTCTTCCAGTTGACGTAGACGTCCTTCCAGTCGCCCGCACTGCCACTCCGTGGTGTCGACCTCGCGTTCCACCTCGAAGTCGAAATGCTTGGTGAACTCGCCCTTCACGCCGAAGCGCAGGTTGCGGAAGTCGAAGAGGTCGCGATTGATTTCGGGGTCGAATTGCCGCCAGTCGGTCTGCAGCTTCATCCGCAGGTCGATGTGGATGTTCTTGCTGAAGACGATGGAGGGCCGGTCGTCCCAGACGAGGCCCTTCTTCACCGGCTTCTTCTGCGCGAACGCGGGCGACGCAGCGACCAGCAGGATGAAGCCGGCGGCGAGCAGCCATCGCGCGACTCGTCCTGAGCGCAGTCGAAGGACTCCCGACTCCCGTCTCCCGACTCCCGTCTCCCGTGTCGTCATGCGATCCGATCTCCCGGCAAGAGCGCCGCGGTCGCGCCGGTGCGCGCTCGCATCCGCTGATACGTGGTGTGGAGGTGCTTGACGAGGGCCGCGTCGTCGATCACGACGGACACTTCGCGGCGGAAGTCGAGGCTGAGCGTCGACAGCGCCGTGCTGCCCATGATCGCCACCGCCTCGTCGATGATCATCATCTTGCCGTGCGGCACGAGCGTGCCCATCGACTTGGCGCCCAGCACGGACACCGTGACGCCCGCGGCGCGCCTTTCCCGTAGCAGGCCCACCAGGTCCGGATCCGACAGCTTGTGGTCCAGGATGTGGATGCTGCGCGTGGCGCCCGTGATGTGGCGGCGAATCTCCGCGCGCGATCGCTCCGGGCCGACGATCAGGCGCTCGTTGAGCGGCCGGCGCCTGGAGAGCGGCTTGCCCGAGGCATCGGCGCGGAACAGCTCCTGCAGGCCGCGCACCACCGCCGCGTCGTGGGTGATGAGGAGGCAGTCCCACGTCCGCGTGAAGCACTTGCGGGTGGGGTTCAGCGTGGTGACGATCGCGGGGCCGTCATCGGCCACGAGGTACTTCGCGTGGTACTTCACGACGGGATCCGCGTACCACGTGACGACCGCGCCCATCTCCTCGAGGGCGCCCCACAGTTTCTTGAGGCGCTTCCTGCCGCCCTTCGCCCGTTTCGTGAGGATGGCCTCCACGTCGCACCCGCGCTCGAGCGCGGCCGCCAGCGCGTCGAGCACGCTGAAGTCGTCGCAGCGGAACAACGACAGCACCAGCCGCCGCTTGGCCGACCCGATGACGTCCAGCAGCGCGGCCTTCCGGTCAGCCGGCTCGAGGACGAGGCGCTCGCGCCGGGTCCCCGCGGCCTTAGCCTTTCTTGGGCGGTGACCAGGAGACATTCTTGATGCCCTTCGTGCCGTCGCTGATGAGTTGCGCGCTGAGATCCTCGAGCGAGTCGGACGGCCGGAGGTTGGTGAGGTAGCGCACCGTCGCCTCGTCGCCCTGCGACACCTCGCGCGGCTCGAAGACGATGCGGTTGAGCGCGAAGACCGAGTGCACGTGAGCGGTGGGGAAGTCGCGTTCCGAGCCCACGATCTCGACGAGCATCGTCCGGGGCCGCTCGGCGCTGAAGTAGTTGAGGGTCGGGATCATCGCGCAGAGGAACACCGTGCCCAGGCCCGCGACCGCGAGCGCGCCGAGGCCGGCGGCCATGCCGAGGCCCATCAGCAGGAACAGGATCGTGATGTCGCGCGCGTCTTCCACCGGCGTGCGGAACCGGATGATGCTCGCCGCGCCCGCGATGCCGAACGCGCGCGCGAGCGAGTTGCCGATGATGATCATCATCATCGCGCCCGAGATGCAGAGCAGCACCTGCGCCTGGTCCATCGCGGGGTTGGGCCCGCGTTCGGCCCGGTACTGGCGGTGGACCACGGTCACGAGCATGCCGATGATCGCCGACACGATCAGTTTTGCCAGCTCGAAGAGCGGGTGCGTGAGTCCGGACGTGTCCGCGACCGCGCCGGGGAACGGCGTGGCCACCGCCGCGGTGTCGAGCCCGAGGCTCGGCCACTTGAGGCCAATGCCGACCAGCGCGAGGCCGATCACCGCCACCGCCGTGCCCGCGCCCACGCGATCCCACGTCAGGCTGCGGGTGTTCGCCTTCGCCTCGGTCAGCGTGTCCTTGATGTCGAGGACCTTGGCCAGCATCGAGAGTTCGAGGAGCTTGCGGACCTTGGGGTTCGGGGAGATGAGGGTGAAGCGGCGATTCAGTCGCTGCGCCGTCGTGTGCCCGCGCACGAGCGCGCGGACGCCGGCGCTGTCGGCGTCCGGCACGCTGCGCAGGTCGATCAGCACGTGGTTGTAGCCGGATCGGAAGACGTCCTGGATCCGGCGCTCGAGTTCCTCGGCATGCCCTCCCGCGACGAGGGCTTCCTGCGGCGAGAGGACCAGCCGGTCAACAGAGAGAATTTGCGTGGAGTGGCTGGCCATGGGGACCTGCTTAAGAAGTGGCGAAACGGTACCACGTATGGTAAAGCTGGGCAAAGGCCCGATGTTCTGCGACCTGCCGGCGCGTCCGTTTCTCTTGGCAGCCGGCTGTGTTCTGCTGGGCTTCGCGGCGGCGTGCTCGAATTCCCCAACCGCGCCGTCCGCGGGCGGCGGGTCGGGACCGGGCACGGGTGGCGGCAACACGGGCGGCGGACAAACCGCGGTGATCGTCGCCGCCGGCGACATCGGGATGTGTAACGCCAACGGCGTCACCCCTCTGCCGAGCGTGGCGGCGACGGCGCGACTGGTCGCCAACACGACAGGCCGCCTCCTGCTCCTGGGAGACATCGCGTATCTGCATGGAAGTGCCGCGAACTTCCGCGATTGTTTCGAGCCGTCCTGGGGCCAGTTCCGCGGACGCTGGCTGGCTTCGCCTGGCAATCACGAGTACGAGTCGCCTGGCGCCGCGCCCTACTTCGACTATTTCGGTGAAGCCGCCGGCCCGTCGGGCCTGGGGTATCACGCCCTCATGATCGGCGACTGGCTGGTCCTCATGCTGAACTCGAACGTCCCCGCCGGCCGCGGGTCGGCCCAGTGGGAGTTCGCGCGCCAGCAACTCGCCTCGCAGCGCACGCCGTGCACCCTGGCCGTGTGGCACCACCCGCTCTTCTCGTCCGGCCCGAACGGACCGAGCCCCGGCATGCAGGATATGTGGTCCCTGCTCGAGGGGGCGAATGCCGAAATCATCCTGAACGGTCACGATCACCTGTACGAACGTTTCGCGCGCCAGATGGCCGACGGCCGCGCCGAGCCCGCGAAGGGCGTCCGGCAATTCACCGTGGGCACCGGGCGGCGCGGAGCTCTATAGCTTCGTCAAGTCGTCCACCAACTCCGAGGTGCGCATCTCGGAGTTCGGCGTGATGCGCCTCACCCTGCAGCCAGCCGCCGTCCAATGGGAATACCAGACCATCGGCGGACGCGTCGCAGACCAGGGCCTCGATACGTGTAGATAGACGGTCCAAAGTCTGAATTTTTGAACTTTGAACTTTGAACTTTGAACTTTACGATTGTCCATGCTCCGAATCGCCACCGTTGCCCTGCTGAGTCTCGCACTCGCGACCGCGCTCTCCGCCCAGCAGCGCCCCGCGCCCGCCCCGTTCACGCCGATTCCAGCCCCGCCGGATGTCGCCAAGCCTCCGGCCGACGCCACCAAGACCGCGTCGGGCCTGGCGTCCAAGGTGCTGCAGCCGGGTACGGGCACCACGCATCCGTCCGGCACCGACATGGTCACCGTGCAGTACACGGGTTGGACAACCGACGGCAAGATGTTCGACAGCTCCTTCGCGCGCAATGCGCCGAGCACCTTTCCCGTGGACCGCGTGATCAAGGGGTGGGGCGAGGGCGTGCAGCTGATGGTGGTGGGTGAGAAGCGCCGCTTCTGGATCCCCGAGGAACTCGCCTACAAGGGGCAGTCGGGCCGCCCGCAGGGCCTGCTGGTGTTCGACGTCGAGATGCTCGAGATTGCGCCAAACCCCGCGACCCCGCCGCCCGACGTGGCCGCGGTGCCTGCCGACGCGCAGAAGATGAGCAACGGCCTCGCCTACAAGGTGCTGCGCCCCGGCACGGGCAAGGTGCATCCGGTCAAGGAGAGCACCGTGACCGTGCACTACACGGGCTGGACGACCGACGGCAAGATGTTCGACAGCTCCGTCGTCCGCGGCCAACCGGCCTCGTTCGGGCTCGGCGACGTGATCGAGGGCTGGACGCTGGGGGTCCCGCTGATGGTGGTGGGCGAGAAGACCCGCTTCTGGATTCCCGAGAAGCTCGCCTACAAGGGCGAGCGGCCTCCGCGGGGCATGCTCGTGTTCGACATCGAGTTGATCAGCGTTCGCTAGGAACGTGCTGGGGGGCGGCGTCCTGCCGCCCTCCGGACGCCCCATTCTGTTCCAGAACGCAAGATCCTGTTCCCAATGGGAACACTTCCAGTCAAGTGACCTAGATACAGCCATTTAAAGCACAATTTTGACAATCGTCTTCGGTTGTATGTGCTTTTTTGGATCATTTAGGGTTTCTGTCATGTCGCCTGCCCTCCTCAGGCGGGCTCGCATAAACCCAATCAGGTCAGTCAAATAGACGACTCCATGCGACTTAGGATGACACCGTGCGCCTGTTATGGTCAGGGAATTGCTATGGCAGACAGCGTTATGACAGATCTATCGATCGCTTTCGGGATTCGGAAGAAGGCCGTTTGGGGTCGTTCTCTCACGGCCGCCTTGTTAGCCGCCTGCCTGGCCCTGCCGGCGGCGGCCCAGACATCCGGCTCACCCGAATCGCACAAACTCGACGAAGCCGTCCGCCAGGCGGTTTCGGAAGGCAAGTCGGCCCGGGTGATCATGCAATTCGACACCACGGCGAAACGCGATGCGGCGTTCAGGCGCCTGCTCGATCGCGGCGCCGCGGTTCGCACCATCGACACGGAGGGCGGACCCGCCCTCAATGTCGTCTCCAGCGCCGCGCTGCTGTCCTCAGAGGTCGCGGGCTCCAAGAGCGTGTCGGTCGACGCCAAGGTCCGCGTGTTCGCGGCCCAGAAGACGCCGGCACGCGCCAAAGCCGTTCGCAACATGATCAACAGCGCCAAGCCCGCTGCATCCAAGGGTTCGGGGCTGTCAGTTGCGGTGATCGATTCCGGCATCCAGCCGCAGGCCGATCTCCCCGCCCAGCAAATTCTCAAGTACGTGGACTTCGTCACCGGCGGTTCGAATCCGGTTGATTTCTGCGGCCACGGCACGCACGTCGCGGGCACCATCGCCGGCAACGGCGACGAGTCCTACGGCGAGTACAAGGGCGTGGATCCCAATGTCAGCCTGGTCGTGCTTCGCGTCCTCGGCAACGACTGCTCGGGTAACACGAGCGACGTCGTCGATGCGCTCGAGTGGGTCGGCCAGAACTATCAGCTCTACAACATCCGCGTGGTCAACCTGTCGCTCGGCCACCCGGTCTTCGAATCCGCGGCCACCGACCCGATGGTCAACGCCGTCGAGCGCCTGACCCGCAAGGGCATCGTCGTTGTCACCGCCGCCGGCAACATGGGCGTCAACCCCCAGACCGGCAAGCCCGGCTACGGCGGCGCGGGCGTGCCGTGCAACGCGCCCTCGGCCGTCTGCGTGGGCGCCCTCGATACCCGCGGGACCGCGGCGCTTGGCGATGATCGCGTCGCCAACTTCAGCTCGCGCGGACCGACGCGGTTCGACCTGCTCGCGAAGCCCGAGCTCGTGGCCAACGGCGTGAACGTCACGTCGGTTTCGTCGACTGGCAGCACGCTGTCAAAGACGCATCCGGACAAGCTGGTCAAAGGCGCGAAAGACAAGCCCGGCGTCGAGTCTTACATGACGCTTTCGGGCACGAGCATGGCGTCGCCGATGGTGGCGGGCGCCGCCGCCCGCGTCCTCACGGCAAACCCGCGCCTCTCCTCGAACATGGTGAAGCTGGCGCTGCAGTACACCGCGCGTGTCCTCCCCGGCGTGGATACGTTGACGCAAGGCGCTGGCGCGCTCAATACCGAAGGCGCCGTGAGGTTCGCCAAGTCGGTGAACCCCGCCACTGCCGTCGGCAGTTACTGGTTGACGGCGGCGCTGCCCAGGTCGAACCTGGACGCGAACGGCCAGAAGGTGAAGTGGGGCAAGCGCGTCGTCTACGGTGACCGCTTCGCGCCCGCGGCCGCGGCCTCCATCCACATGATGCGATGGGACGACAACATCGTGTGGGGCTTCGATGCCCTCGAAGACAACATCGTGTGGGGCAATGCGGCCGAAGACGACAACATCGTCTGGGGCAACTTCCTCGACGACGACAACATCGTGTGGGGCAACGTATTCGACGACAACATCGTCTGGGGCGACAACATCGTCTGGGGCGAGAACATCGTGTGGGGCTACTGGGCCGACAACATCGTCTGGGGATTCTGGGACGACAACATCGTGTGGGGCAACGTGACCCGCAGCGCCTACGAAGACGACAACATCGTCTGGGGCAACGACTGGGACAACATCGTGTGGGGCAACTGCACGGGCGCCCGGTTCGCCGACGACGACAACATCGTATGGGGCAACAGCTCCGACGACGACAACATCGTGTGGGGCAACTGCACGGGCAAGGGCTCGGATCAGTAAGGGTGAGGCCATGGTTACCACCGACCTCATGCCCTCGACAAGCCGCCCGGAAGTCACGACTTCCAATTGGAAGTCCGGCCTTCCGGTGCTGGCAGGCACGACCTTCACGCTACGCGAGCTGCGCATGGAAGACGCGCCCTCGCTGCTGGCGATGCTGAGCACTGAGGAAGTGGCGCGGTTCATCTCGCCACCGCCCACGACGGTGCAGGGTTTCGAGCGGTTCATCGCGTGGACCCATCGCGAGCGCGAGGCCGGCCACTACGCCTGCTTCGCCGTGGTGCCGCAGGGGCTGACCTCCGCCGTGGGCATCTTCCAGGTGCGCGCGCTCGAGCCGGGCTTCGCCACGGCCGAGTGGGGATTTGCGCTGGGTTCGGCGTTCTGGGGAAACGGGATGTTTGCCCAGGGCGCCGGCCTGGTGCTCGACTTCGCGTTCGACGTCATCGGCGTCCACCGCATGGAAGCGCGGGCGGCGGTCGCCAACGGCCGCGGCAACGGCGCGCTGAGAAAGATCGGCGCGGTGCAGGAAGGGGTGCTGAGGCACTCGTTCGTCCGCAGCGGCCAACCGCACGACCAGGTCCTGTGGGGCATCCTCGCCGAGGACTGGCGGCTCCAGCGCCTCGCCCTTCAGCCCGTCGTAATTCACTAAGAAAGCCACCCGGACGGCCTGCGTCAGACAGCGCCGTCCGGTGGCTCCCCCCACTTTTTCGCACTATTTCTCAAAAATAGGCTCGAAATGACTTTATAGGACAATGATGTCCAAAAAGGTCTTGTTTGTTTCTTAGGTTCATCCTAAAATCCCCAAACCATGAACTTCGCCTCGATTTCAGCGCGCGTCCGGAGGAAGGCCGTTTGGGGCCGCTCCGTCGTGTTGGCGCTGCTGGCCTTGACGCTCTCGCTTCCGGCCTGGGCACAAACCGGCAACATCAACAAGCTCGACGAGGCCGTTCGCGCCGCGTGGGGCACCGGCGCGGCGACCCGGGTGATCATGCGGTACAGCTCGGCCGCCAAGCGTGATGCGGCTGTCAAGCGGCTGGCCGCGAAGGGCGTGAACGCCCGCGTGCTGGATTCCGACGAGGCGACGCTGGATGTCATCGGCACGCCCGTCTCGCTCACGTCGGAGATCGCCTCCGCTGACCAGGTCTCGCTGAACGCCACGGTCGTTCCCAATGGGGTGGCGCCCGCGGCAGGCATGCGCGGTGGCGCCGTCAAGATGGTGCGCCAGCAATACGGGCGCCTGAGCACGGGAATCGCGGTCGCCGTGATCGACTCGGGCGTCCAGCCGCACGCCGACCTGCCGCTGTCGCGGATCCGCGCGTGGCGGGACTTCGTAAGCGGCTCGCCGACCCCGGTGGATGGCTGCGGCCATGGCACGCACGTCGCGGGGATCGTCGGCGGCTCCGGCGCCGCATCGGATGGCGAGATTCTCGGCGCGGCCCCGGACGTCGACATCGTCGCTTTGCGCGTGCTCGGGAACAACTGCTCGGGCAAGACCAGCGACGTCATCGAGGCCCTCCAGTGGGTCGGCCGCAATGCGTCCCGCTACAACATTCGCGTCGTGAACCTGTCCCTCGGTCACCCGGTGTTCGAGAAGGCTTCGACCGACCCGATGGTGATGGCGGTCGAGTCGCTGTCGCGCAAGGGCATCCTCGTCGTGACCTCCGCCGGCAACATGGGCATCAACCCCACGACCAAGGAGCCGGGCTACGGCGGCGTGGGCGTGCCCTGCAACGCGCCCTCCTCCCTGTGCGTCGGCGCCCTCGACACGCGCGGCACCGAGGATCTCGACGACGATCGGGTGGCCAACTACAGCTCGCGCGGTCCGACGCGATTCGACCTGCTGGCCAAACCGGACCTGGTCGCCTCCGGCAATCGAGTGGTTTCGCTTTCGGCCCCGGGCAGCTACCTCTTCACCAAGTATGCGGGCCTGCAGGTCTTCGGCGGCACCGAGCAGCCGAACCAGCCTGCAGCCTACTTCAAGCTGTCGGGCACCAGCATGGCGTCGCCCCTTGTCGCGGGTAGCGCGGCGCTCGTCATGGGCGCCAATTCCAGGCTCACGGCCAACGCGACGAAGATGATCCTGCAGTTCACCGCGCGTGTCCTGCCTGGCGTCGATACGCTGACGCAGGGCGCGGGCGCGCTGAACGCGCTCGGCGCCGTTCGCTTCGCGAAGGCGATCAATCCCGCCGCGAGGCAGGGCACCAGGTGGCTGCTCAAGGGCTCGGCCACCGGTTGGAACGAAGACGCCAGCGGCCAGACGGTCAAGTGGGGCCAGCGCATCGTGTATGGCAACCGCTTCATCGTGGGCAACGCCGCTTACGTCCACATGGCGCGGTGGGACGACAACATTGTCTGGGGCTTCGACGCGCTGCTCGACAACATCGTGTGGGGCAACGCCTACGACGACAACATCGTCTGGGGCAACCTCTTCGACGACAACATTGTCTGGGGCGAGAACATCGTCTGGGGCGAGAACATCGTCTGGGGATATTGGGCGGACAACATCGTCTGGGGCTTCTGGGACGACAACATCGTGTGGGGCAACGTCAGCAAGGACGACCTCGACAACATCGTCTGGGGCAACGCCTGGGACAACATCGTGTGGGGCGACTGCTCAAGCGGCAACGCGATGGACGATGACAACATCGTCTGGGGCAACGCGTTCGACGACGACAACATCGTGTGGGGCAACAGCGCCACGTGCGGGGGAGGGCTCTAATCATGGAAAAGATGCCTTTCCAGCCCGAACTCGAACGAGCTTCCACGATGGCCGTGTCGACCTCGACCCGGGCGACGGTCACGACCAGCGATTGGCGGTCCGGCCTTCCGGTGCTCACCGGCACCACCTTCACGCTGCGCGAGCTGCGGATTGACGACGCCGCCTCGCTCTTCGCCATGTTGACGACCGAAGAAGTGGCGCGGTTCATCTCGCCGCCGCCGACCACGGTCGAGGGCTTCGAGCGCTTCATCGCCTGGACGCACCGCGAGCGCCTGGCCGGCAACTACGCGTGCTTCGCGGTGGTGCCACAGGGCATGACGAGCGCCGTGGGCATCTTCCAGGTCCGTTCGCTCGAGCCCGGGTTCGGCAGCGCCGAATGGGGCTTTGCGATGGGCTCGCAGTTCTGGGGCACGGGCATGTTCGCGGAGGGCGCGGGTCTCGTTGTCGACTTCGCGTTCGACGTGATTGGCACGCACCGCCTCGAGGCGCGGGCGGCGGTGGCCAACGGCCGCGGCAACGGCGCGCTGCGCAAGATTGGCGCGGTGCAGGAAGGCATCCTGCGCCACTCGTTCCTGCGCAACGGCCAGTATTACGACCAGATCCTGTGGGGCATCCTCGCCGAGGACTGGCGCCTGCGGAACTCGGGCCAGCAGCCCGTCGTCACGCACTGAGCGGAATTGAGGGCACCCCATACAGGGTGCCTGCCTTCTATCTTCTGTTCAATCCAGACAACGAGTGGTCAATAAGTGAACAATTGCCACTAAATTTTGTCTCCTGCATGACTTACAGCATTTGTATGCGCTTGTAATGCCCACGAATGTCCTGTAACAAGACACTTTGACTTATTGTCCGTTGCCACCGTCGTCCTTCCAACAGCCATTCGAAGCCCAGCGATAGCCGAAAACAGGCCGTTTGTGTCACTTGATACGACATGAGGGCGGCACTAAGGCATTTGTGTGACAGTTCGGATCGCGAATTGCTTTGGTGGTGGACATGATGATCCACCCCTCGGCCATTCGTACGGTTCGGACGAAGTTCGTCTGGGGCCGTCACATGGTGTCGGGTCTGGCCATCCTCGCCCTCCTCTTGACAGCGGCAACGGCCGAAGCCCAGCGCGGAGCGAAGAATGACAAGCCCGCCAAGATCCATCACGCCAAACTCGACGAAGCCCTGAACACCGTCGCGGATGGCAATGGTGAGTCAGACGTCATCGTGATCTGCAAGACCGATGTCGACTGTCTCTCCAACCTCAAAGCCGCAGGCGGCAAGGGCGGCCGTCGGCTGGGCATCATCAAGGCGCGAGCGGGACGTATGCCCAACGCGCTCTTGCGGCGCCTGGCCGACGACCCCGGCGTCGCGCGCATTGCCACGGACCGCGAGGCCGAGGCGTCCAACGCCCGTACGTCGGCAACGATCGGCGCCTTGAATGCGCGCGGACAGTACGGTTACACCGGCGCGGGCATCGGGGTGGCGGTGATCGACTCGGGCATCACCAACTGGCACGACGATCTGACTATCAGCAACGGCCAGGGGCAGCGTGTCACGGCGTTCGTGGACTTCGTCAACGGGCGCACCGCCAAGTACGACGACTGGGGTCACGGCACGCACGTGGCCGGCATCATTGCCGGCAACGGCCGGGACTCCTTCGGTGCCGCGAAGGCGGGTGTCGCGCCGAAGGCGAATATCATCGCGCTCAAGGCGCTCGATGCCCAGGGCAAGGGCAAGATCAGCAACATCATCGCGGCGCTCGATTGGGCGGTGACCAACAAGACGGCCTACAACATCCGCGTGATCAACATGTCGCTCGGCGCGGGGGTGTACGAGAGCTACAAGACCGACCCGCTGACCCTCGCGGCCAAGCGCGCGGTGGACGCCGGCATCGTCGTCGTGGCGGCGGCCGGCAACATGGGCAAGGCCGCCAACGGCCTGCCGCAGTACGGCGCCATCGGGGCGCCGGGGAATGCGCCGTGGGTGCTGACCGTCGGCGCGTCGAGCACCATGGGCACCGTCGACCGTCGTGATGACACTGTCGCCGACTACAGCTCGCGCGGCCCGACCATGTATGACTACCTGGCCAAGCCCGACCTCGTGGCGCCAGGTTCCGGCACGATCTCGCTGGCAGTGCCCGGCAGCACGCTATACACCACCAAGACGGCGTATCTGGTCGCCGGCACCAGCCTCAGCAGCTGGGGCTCGACTACGATGCCCTACCTGACGCTGAGCGGCACCAGCATGGCGACGCCGGTCGTCGCGGGCACGGTGGCCCTGATGATTCAGGCCAACCCGAACCTGACGCCCAACCTGGTCAAGGCCATCCTGCAGTACACCGCGCAGGTGTACACGGGCTACGACTACCTCACGCAGGGCGCCGGCTTCGTCAACGCGCTGGGCGCTGTCCGACTGTCGCGCTATTTCGCCCAGGGCCAGAAGGGCGATCACTATCCCGCCATGCGGGCGTGGAGCAAGCACATCTTCTGGGGCAACCGTCGCGTCACCGGCGGCGTGCTGACGCCCGGCGGCACGGCCTGGGACGACAACATCGTGTGGGGCGACATGCTGACGCCCGACGGCGACAACATCGTCTGGGGCGAGAACTGCTACAACGGCGATTGCGGCAACATCGTCTGGGGCAACAGCATCGTGTGGGGCGAGTCCGACCCTGACGACAACATCGTGTGGGGCAACACCGACGACGACAACATCGTGTGGGGCGACTCCTTCGACGACAACATCGTGTGGGGCGACGGCTCCGCCGACAACATCGTATGGGGCGACAGCGCTGACGACAACATCGTGTGGG
The DNA here is from genome assembly GCA_963839865.1 of uncultured Acidobacteriota bacterium. Lineage (GTDB taxonomy): Bacteria > Acidobacteriota > Vicinamibacteria > Vicinamibacterales > UBA2999 > 12-FULL-67-14b. The sequence goes on along the minus strand of CAWIWS010000020.1, from coordinate 558,513 downwards.
GCAACGATTGCGGCGGCGCCGACTGCGACAACATCGTCTGGGGCAACTACGACGCCGCCGACAACATCGTCTGGGGCAACGCCGAAGACGCCGACAACATCGTATGGGGCAACGCCGCCGACGCCGACAACATCGTGTGGGGCAACTCGTTCGATGACGACAACATCGTGTGGGGCAACAGCGCCGGCGACGGCGACGACTTCGGGGACGACACCACGGTGATCGAATCGTTCGACCCGGCGCTCTGGGAAGAACTGCTCGACATGCCCCCACTGACAACCACGACAGCAGAAAGTGTCACGTCAACGGGAGGGCTCTAGTCATGGAAAAGATGCCCTTTCAACCTGAACTCGACCGAGCCACGATCATGGTGACGACGACTTCAACTCCGACGGCGACCCGCACCTCGGTCACGACTTCCGACTGGAAGGCGGGCCTCCCGGTGATGGCGGGCAAGCACTTCACGCTGCGCGAACTGCGCCTCGAGGACGCGTCGTCACTGCTGGCGATGCTGACGACCGAAGAGGTGGCGCGATTCATTTCGCCGCCGCCGACGACGGTCGAGGGCTTCGAGCGCTTCATCGCCTGGACGCATCACGAGCGCCAGGCCGGAAACTATGTCTGCTTCGCGGTGGTGCCCGAGGGCATGACGACCGCCGTGGGCATCTTCCAGGTCCGCTCGCTCGAGCCCGGGTTCGGCACGGCCGAATGGGGCTTCGCGATGGGCTCGCAGTTCTGGGGCACGGGCGTGTTCGCCGAGGGCGCGCGCCTGGTCCTCGACTTCGCGTTCGACGTGGTCGGCGCGCACCGCCTCGAGGCGCGGGCGGCGGTGGCCAACGGCCGCGGCAACGGCGCGCTGCGCAAGATTGGCGCGGTGCAGGAAGGCATCCTGCGCCACTCGTTCCTGCGCAACGGCCAGTATCACGACCAGGTCCTGTGGGGCATCCTCGCCGAGGATTGGCGCCTGATGCGCCTCGCCCAGCAGCCCGTGGTCACGCACTAAGCGGCGGGTCACGCACGTGGGTAGGGCACCCCTTCATGGGGTGCCGGGCCCGGTCACCTTCAGGGGTGCCGGGCCCGCTTCTTGTACCGCCAGAAAATCGCCCATTTGTGTTCAATCTCGACCGTATTCGAGTCAAAACGGAACACATGCAACTAAACACCTTATTCGCATATATTTAGCATGAATGATGAGCCAGAATGAGCAAGCTATGATCCTAAATGAGACACTCACGGGACGGCTTTTGCCTGCCCTGTAGCCCTTGTCAGTGCCCTTTCAGAACACAGAAAATGCGAGTAATTTGGCCTATTTGTATGACTTTATATGACATTTGTGTCGTTCATACGGCTGCTGTAGGACACGGTGGCCCGCTAATTGCTTTTGCCGAGGTCATGTTGATCCCTCGTCCTGCCACAGCGGCCCGACAAAAATTCGTGTGGGGCCGCCACATCGTGTCGGGTCTGGCCATCTTCGCTCTCCTGTTGTCGACGGCGCCTGCCGACGCCCAGGGGCGTGCGAAGAATGCCAAACCCGTCAAAGTCCACCACGCCAAGCTCGACGACGCATTGAACGACGTCGCGGATGGCGTCGGCGAGACGGATGTCATCGTCATTTGCAAGACCGACGTTGACTGTCTCTCCAACCTCAAGGCGGCCGGTGGCAAAGGCGGCCGTCGGCTGGGCATCATCAAGGCGCGGGCGGGACGCATGCCCAACGCGCTCTTGCGGCGCCTGGCCGACGACCCCGGCGTGGCGCGCATCGCCAGGGACCGCGAGGCCGAGGCGTCCAACGCCCGCACGTCGGCGACGGTCGGCGCCCGGAACGTCCAGGAGCAGTACGGCTACACCGGCGCGGGCGTCGGCGTGGCGGTGATTGACTCGGGCATCGCGAACTTCCACGACGACCTCACGGTGTCGAACCGCACGGGCCAGCGCGTGACGGCGTTCGTGGACTTCGTCAACGGCCAGACGGCGAAGTACGACGACTGGGGTCACGGCACGCACGTGGCCGGCATCATCGCCGGCAACGGCTACGACTCCAACGGGTCGAAGGCCGGCATCGCGCCGAAGGCCAGCCTCATCGCGCTGAAGGCGCTCGACGGCCAGGGCAAGGGCAAGATCAGCAACATCATCGCGGCGCTCGACTGGGCGGTGGCCAACAAGGCCGCCTACAACATCCGCGTGATCAACATGTCGCTCGGCGCGGGCGTGTTCGAGAGCTACAACACCGACCCGCTGACGCTCGCGGCCAAGCGCGCCGTCGATGCCGGCATCGTCGTCGTGGCGGCGGCGGGCAACATCGGCAAGGCCGCCAACGGCCAGCCGCAATACGGCGCCATCGGGGCGCCCGGCAATGCGCCGTGGGTGCTCACGGTGGGCGCGTCGAGCACGATGGGCACGACCGACCGTCGCGACGACACGATCGCCTCCTACAGCTCGCGCGGTCCGACGATGATCGACTTCGCCGCCAAGCCCGACCTCGTGGCGCCCGGCTCCGGCACGGTGTCGCTCGCGGTGCCCGGGAGCACGCTCTATACGACGAAGGCCGCGTATCTCGTGGGCGGCAACGTGCGCGGCCTCACGGCGATGCCGTACCTGACCCTGAGCGGCACCAGCATGGCGACGCCGGTCGTCTCCGGCACGGTGGCCCTGATGATCCAGGCCAACCCGACGCTGACGCCGAACCTGGTCAAGGCCATCCTGCAGTACACCGCGCAGGTGTACAAGGGCTACGACGCCCTGACGCAGGGCGCGGGCTTCCTCAACACGCTCGGCGCCGTCCGCCTGTCCCGCTACTTCGTCCTGGGCCACAAGGGCGACCGCTACCCCAACATGAAGGCGTGGAGCCAGCAGATCTTCTGGGGCAACCGTCGCGTCAAGGGCGGCGTGCTGACGCCCGGCGGCACGGCCTGGGGCCTCAACATCGTGTGGGGCGACATGCACACGCCCGCCGGCCAGAACATCGTCTGGGGCGAATACTGCGGCAGCGACTGCGACAACATCGTGTGGGGCAACAACCTCGTGTGGGGTGAGTCCGCCGACGACAACATCGTCTGGGGCGACTACTTCGACGATGACAACATCGTGTGGGGCAACAGCGACAGCGACAACATCGTGTGGGGCAACGGCTCCGACGACAACATCGTGTGGGGCAACGCCGGCGATGACAACATCGTGTGGGGCAACGACTGCGGCGGCGCCGACTGCGACAACATCGTGTGGGGCGCGTCCGATGACGCCGACAACATCGTGTGGGGCAACGCCGAAGGCATCGACAACATCGTGTGGGGTAACTCCGCCGACGACAACGTCGTGTGGGGCAACTCCGGCGACGACAACATCACCTGGGGCAACAGCGCCGGCGACGGCGACGACTTCGGGGACGACACCACGGTGATCGAATCGTTCGACCCGGCACTCTTCGAAGACATGCTGGACATGCCTCCGCTGACCATAACGACGGGCGAGACCGTCACGCCAGTGGGAGGGCTCTAATCATGGAAAACATGTCCTTCCAACCTGAACTCAACCGAGCCACGACCATGGTGACGACGACTTCACATCCGACGACGACCCGCACCTCGGTCACCACGTCCGACTGGAAGAGCGGCCTTCCGGTGATGGCCGGCACGCACTTCACGCTGCGCGAACTGCGTCTCGAAGACGCGCCCTCGCTGCTGGCGATGCTGACGACCGAAGAGGTCGCCCGCTTCATCTCGCCGCCCCCGACGACCGTCGAGGGCTTCGAGCGTTTCATCATGTGGGCGCACCGCGAGCGCCAGGCCGGCAACTACGCGTGCTTCGCGGTGGTGCCCCAGGGCATGACGACCGCCGTGGGCATCTTCCAGGTCCGCTCGCTCGAGCCCGGGTTCGGCACGGCCGAATGGGGCTTCGCGATGGGCTCGCAGTTCTGGGGCACGGGCGTGTTCGCCGAGGGCGCGCGCCTGGTCCTCGACTTCGCGTTCGACGTGATTGGCGCGCACCGCCTCGAGGCGCGGGCGGCGGTGGCCAACGGCCGCGGCAACGGCGCGCTGCGCAAGATTGGCGCGGTGCAGGAAGGCATCCTGCGCCACTCGTTCCTGCGCAACGGCCAGTATCACGACCAGGTCCTGTGGGGCATCCTCGCCGAGGATTGGCGCCTGATGCGCCTCGCCCAGCAGCCCGTCGTCACGCACTAAACGACCCGGTTTTACCTTTCAGGCCCGGACACTTTTCCAGGGGTGTCCGGGCCTTTTTTTGTCCGCCTGCGCGCCCGGAAGGCGCTACGGCGAGACCGCGCCATAGCTCGCGACACCCTCGACGAGCGAAGGCGGGTACACTTCCCTGCAGTGCTTCCCTCCTCCTGGCGGACCCTCACGCTCGATCGCGGCGACCACGGCGTACGCGTCGACCGCGTGCTGCTCCGCCACCTCGGCGACGAGCGCAGCGCGTCCCGCAATCGCATCCAGAAGTGGATCACCGCCGGCGATGTCCTCGTCAACGGCGTGCCCGCGAACCGGCCCGCGTGGCGCGTACAGGCCGGCGACGAGGTGAGGGTGCGGCTGGCGCCGGCGCCGCCGCGTACCCGTCCGGCGGCGGAGGCCATCGCGCTCGACGTGTTGTTCGAGGACGAGCACCTTCTGGCGATCAACAAGCCGGCGGGCCTCGTGGTGCATCCGTCGTACAAGAACACCACCGGCACGCTCATGAACGGCGTGCTCGCGCGCGCGGAGACGTGGCCGGCCGGAACCCGGCCCGGGCTCCTCGGCCGCCTCGACAAGCAGACGTCCGGCGTGGTGCTCGTCACCAAGCGCCCCGAGCTGCACGCCGCCCTGCAGCGGGCGATGGATGCCCGCCGCGTCGACAAGGATTACCTCGCGGTGGTGTGGGGCAAGCCATCGCCCGCGCGCGGCACCATCAACCTGGCGCTCGATCGGGACCCCTGGGACCGCCGGCGGATTACGGTGACCGATCGTGGCGGCCAGGCGTCCGCGACGCGCTACGAGCGCGTAGCCACGTCCGCGGCTTTCTCACTCGTGCGCTGCCGCCTCATCACCGGTCGCACCCATCAGATCCGCGTGCATTTGAAGGCCAAGGGCTGGCCCATCGTCGGTGACGCCGTCTACGGACGGCCTGCCGGCCCCGGCGAGGAAGGGGCCGCGGTGATCGCGGCGCGGACATTCGGGCGGCAGGCCCTGCATGCCTGGCGGCTCACGCTCACGCATCCCGTCACCGGCGCGGCTCTTTCCATCGTGGCGCCGCTGCCCGACGACATGCGCGCGCTGTGTCAGGCGCTTGGGCTGCCGCTTGATGGGAGCCGGGAGTCGGGAGTCGGGAGTCGGGAGACGAAGACATGACCGAACAGTTGCAGTCCGTCCGACACGCCATCGCCCGTCAGCCACGCTTCCCGCTGGCGGTGCTGCCCACGCCGATCCATGACGCAACGCGCTTTCGCGAGGCGCTCGGCGGACCATCGCGGTGCCCGCGCATCCTGATCAAGCGGGACGATCTCACCGCGCTCGGTCTTGGCGGGAACAAGGCGCGGAAGCTGGAATTCCTGGTGGCCGATGCCCTGGCGCACGGCGCGACCACGCTCATCACGACCGGGGCCGTTCAATCCAATCACGCGCGGATGACGGCGGCGGCGGCGTGCGTCGCGGGGCTGCGATGCGTCCTCGTCCTCACCAGCACGGTCGAGGATCCGCCCGTCGCGGGCAATCTGCTCCTGGACACGCTGTATGGCGCGACCGTCCGCCTCGTGCCGTCGATCGATCCGATGTTGGCCGTGGGGCAGGACGAGGCGGTGGTGGCCGAGGTCGTCGCCGCCGAACAGGCGGCGGGGCGCCGGCCCTACGTGATCCCGATCGGCGGCTCGAGCGGCATCGGCGTGTTCGGATACGTCAGCGGCACCGCTGAACTGGTCGAGCAACTGGGGACGCTGTCGGTCGCGCCGTCACGGTTGTACTACGCGAGTGGATCGAGGGGGACGCAAGCCGGCCTGACCCTTGGGGCGAAGGCGTGCGGCGCGCCGTACCGCGTGTACGGCGTGGCGGTGAGCGCGGGCGAGCCTGAGAAGATCGAGCGCGCGAAGCGGATCGCGAATGAGGCCGCGACACGCCTCGGGATTCCCGAGCGGCTCGATCACGCGGACCTCGTCACCGACCAGGGCTTCATTGGCGAGGGCTACGGTATCCCAACGCCCGAGGGGTTGAACGCCATCGACCTCCTGGCACGCAGCGAGGCAATTCTCCTCGACCCCTGCTACACCTCGAAGGCGATGGCGGCGCTGATTCGCCACGTGAGAACGGGCGAGCTGGCGCCGTCCGACACGGTGGTGTTCCTGCACACGGGCGGCATGCCCGCGCTCTTCACGGAGGGCTTTCTGAAGGCGTTCAGCCTTCGAGCACCATAGAGGCGGGATCCTCGATGAACTCCTTGATCTTCACGAGGAACTGCACCGCTTCACGCCCATCGACCAGGCGGTGGTCGTAGCTGAGGGCGATGTACATCATCGGGCGGACGACGACCTGGCCGTTGACCGCGACGGCGCGGTCCGCGATCTTGTGGAGGCCGAGGATGCCCACCTGCGGCGGGTTGAGGATCGGCGTGCTCATCAGCGAGCCGAAGACGCCGCCGTTGGTGATGGTGAAGGTGCCGCCCTTGAGGTCTTCGAGCGTGAGCGAGCCGTCGCCCGCGCGCTTGGCGAAGTCGCGGATGGCGAGCTCCATGTCGGCGAAGGTCATGCGATCCGCATCACGCAGGACCGGCACCACCAGGCCGCCCTCGGCGCCCACGGCCATCCCGATGTCGTAGTAGTGCTTGAAGACGATCTCGTCGCCCTGGATCTCCGCGTTGATCTGCGGGAACGCCTTGAGCGCGCCGATGGCCGCCTTGACGAAAAATGATGCGATGCCCACGCCCACGCCGTGCTTCTTCTGGAAGGCGTCCTTGCGCCGCGCGCGGAGCGCCATCAGCTCGGTCATGTCCACCTCGTTGAAGGTGGTGAGCATGGCGGCGGTGTGCTGCGCCTCGACGAGCCGCCGGGCGATCGTGGCGCGGCGCTTGGACATGCGCTCGCGGGTTTCCGAGCGAGCACCAGGTGCCACGGGTGCCACAGGTGCCTTGGGTGCCACGGGTGTTGTGCCACGGGTGCCGACTGGTGCCATAGGTGCCGGGGTGGGTGCCGGTGCTGGCGCCGCAGCACGAAGCACGTCGCCCTTGGTGACGCGGGCGCCCGAGGCGGCGACGGAGTCGAGCTTCACGTCGTGCGCCTTGGCGACGTTCTTCGCTGTGGGAGTGGCCTTGATGTCCGAAGCCTGGGCGGCAGGTGCCGGCACCTGAGGCACCAGTGGCACCTGCGGCACGACCCCTGTGGCACCTGAGGCACCCGTGGCACCAGTGGCACCCTCTTCGAGGACCGCGAGGATTTCTCCGACTTTCACGTCGGCGCCCTCGGCATGCGTGATCTGGCTGAGCACGCCCGCGCGATCGGCGCTCACCTCGAGGTCGATCTTCTCGGTCTCGAGCTCCACCAGCGCCTCGCCGGCGGCCACGACGTCGCCCTGCTTCTTCAGCCACTTGGCGACGCGTGCTTCAACGACGGACTCGCCCAGTTCGGGCACGACGATATTGGTCGGCATGTTTACCTACACCTGCTTCGAGAGGACGCGGTCCATCTCTTTCGATTCCGTCTTGGCCTCGAAGACCTGCTCGACGATGGCGCGCTGGTTGACGGCGTGCCATGCGGCGGATCCTTCCGAGGGGCTCGAGTTGCGGACGCGGCCGATATAGCGGAGCGGCCACCGTCCGTCGATGAGCGGCTCGAGCAGCGGGCGCACGAACTCCCAGGCGCCCATGTTCTCCGGCTCCTCCTGCACCCAGCACACCTCGCGGAGCTTTGGATACTTCTCCATCACTTCGCCGATGGCCTCGGCGGGGAACGGGTAGACCTGCTCAACGCGGGCGATGGCGACGTTCGGGTTGTCCTTGCGCTGCTCGCTCGTGAAGAGATCCACGGCGACCTTGCCGCTGCAGAGCACCAGGCGGCGGACCTTGGACGGCGCCTTCGAAGCCACCTCGTCGTCGATCACGAACTGGAAGCGGCCCTCGGCCAGTTCGGCCGGCGTGGAGGCCGTGAAGCCGTGGCGCAGCAGGCTCTTGGGCGTCATCACCACCAGCGGCAGCGGGTCGGTCTTGAGCAGCAGCGCCTGACGCCGCAGCAGGTGGAAGTACTGCGCCGCCGTGGTGCAGTTGGCGATGCGCATGTTGGTGTCGGCGGCGGCGTTGAGGAACCGCTCGAGGCGCGCGCTCGAGTGATCGGGGCCCTGGCCTTCGTAGCCGTGCGGCAGGAGCAGCACCAGCGACGGCGCCATGCCCCACTTGGCGCGGCACGACGTCAGGTACTCGTCGAGCACGATCTGCGCGCCGTTGATGAAGTCGCCGTACTGTGCCTCCCACAGCACGAGCCGCTCGGGTTCCTGCAGGTTGTAGCCGAGTTCGAAGCCCACGCACGCGTATTCCGAGAGCGGGCTGTTGCGGACCTCGAACGACGCCCGGGCCTGCGGCAGCGCCTGCAGGGGCACGTGTCGCCTGCCGGTCACCGAGTCGTGATAGACCGCATGGCGATGGCTGAAGGTGCCGCGCTCCACGTCCTCACCCGTGAAGCGGATGGGAATGCCGTCGGCCAGGATGGAGGCCAGCGCCAGTTCCTCGGCCGTGGCCCAGTCGATGGAGCGCTCGCCGGTGTCGGCGAAGATCGCCTTTCGTTTCTCGCGCCCGCGTTCGAGCTTGCGGTGCACGGTGAAGCCCTCGGGCGCCTTCACGAGCTCGGCGTTGATGGCCTCGAGCCGGTCCAGCGGCACGGCGGTCTTCGCCTTCTTCGCGGCGCCGCTGGGCGGCACTTCCGGCACCGGCGGGATGTAGTCCTGCTCGGGCTTCAGCGACGCGTAGGCCTGCTCGAGCGTCGTCATGCAGGCCTTCACCATGGCCTCGGGGACGTCGCGCGCCACCTGGCCGCTCTCGACGAGCGCCGTGGCGTAGAGTTCGCGCACCGTGGGGTGATTCGCCACGGATTGGTATAGCTGCGGCTGCGTGAAGGCCGGCTCGTCACCTTCGTTGTGCCCGTAGCGGCGGTAGCCCACGAGGTCGATGAGGTAATCGAGCTTGAACCGCTGGCGATAGGCGATGGCCAGCCGGGCCGCCTCGATGCACGCCACCGGATCGTCGGCGTTGACGTGCGTGATGGGAATCTTGAAGCCGCGCGCGAGGCCGCTGGCGTAGCTGGTGCTGAACGAATCCTCGGGGTCGGTGGTGAACCCGACCTGGTTGTTGGCGATGACGTGGATGATGCCGCCCACGTCGTAGCCATCGAGGCGCGACAGGTTCAGCGTCTCCGCGACGATGCCCTGGCCGGGGAACGCCGCGTCCCCGTGGATCAGGATCGCGAGCACCTTGCCCTTGTCCACGATGGGGGCGCCCGGGGCGTCGGCCGCGGTGGCCACCGCGCGGGCCATGCCGTTCAACACCGGGTCCACGGCTTCCAGATGGCTCGGGTTCGGCGGCATCGAGACCACCACCGATTTGCGCAGCCCGTCGGGCAGCGCCTCGACGCGCGCGCCGGCGTGGTACTTCACGTCGCCCATCCACCCCAGGTCGATGCGCCACGACCGGGTGAACAGCGGGTCCTTGAACTCGGCCAGCACCTGGGTATACGGCTTCTGCAGGATGTGGGCGAGCACGTTGAGCCGGCCGCGATGCGCCATCGCGATCATCACGTGCTGCACGCCGCCCTCGGCGGCGTCGTGGATGATCTCGTCGAGGATGGGCACCATCATGTCGAGGCCCTCGATCGAGAACCGCGTCTTGCCCGGGAACGTCCTGTGCAGGAAGCGCTCGAAGGTCTCCACCTGGGTGATGCGCTCGAGCAGCTCCGTCCCCTGGATCGGGTCGTTCGGCGGGCGGAACTGGCCCGACTCCACGGCCTGCCGCAACCACACGCGCTCGTCGGGAACGAACACGTGGTTGTAGTCGTGCCCGGTGGTGGAGCAGTAGATGCTCCGCAGGCGCGCGATGGCCTCGAACGCGTTGGCCGCGCCCGTCGGCGGCCGGTCCCGAGACGATCGACGCCGGCAGGCGCTTGAGGGTGTCGGTGGTCAGCCCGTGCGACTGCGGCGCGAGCGAGGGGTCGCCGATCGGATCGTGAAAGCCGAGCGGATCGATTTGCGCCGCGAGGTGGCCGAAGCGGCGAATGGATTCGGCCAGCGTGTGCGCGGCGATGCCGGCCTGGAGGTCGGCGGGCCCGGCCGCGGCCGGCGCGGCCACGGCTGAGGTGCGGGCGGGTCTCGCCCTGGCTGGGATCGGCCGGTGTCCACGACGCGAACGCCCGGCGGGTCGCCTCGTCCACCGACGAGGGATCGCGCTGGAAGCGCTCGAACAACTCATAGACATACCCGGCATTGGCCCCGGTAAACTGGTCCCACGGGTTCATAACCCTCTCATGGTACTTCAACCCATTCATGATTTTCCGAGATGCGAGGCGCGCGCGCGATGAATCCCAAGCCGACCTACGACGATGCCAACCTGATCCTGCGGCTGTACGACATGCGGCGCGAAGACCGCATGCGCCAGGCCCGCGCCTGGTTCACCGCGAAGTGCAAGGTCACGTCCTACGACGAGTTGATGAAGCTCGCCCCGGGGGCAGCGAGGAGAACGCCTCATTCCGCATGGTGGTCAGCTACTGGGACCTCGTCGCGTCGTTCATGACGTCGGGCGTGCTGAACAAGGAGCTGTTCTTCCAGAGCGGCCGCGAGCTCCTCGTGGTCTGGGAACGCGTGCGGGACTTCCTGCCGTCGCTTCGCGAAACGTACAAGGATCCCAATTACTTGCGCCACCTCGAAGCCGTCGGCAACGACTACGCGGCGTACTACCAGGGCCAGAGCGCGGACGCGTACGCGGCGTTTCTGAAGCGCATCAAGTGACGCGTTCAACGGGTTCAACTGGTTCAACGGGTTCAACGGGTTCAACGGGTTCAACTGGTTCAACTGGTTCAACGGGTTCGGCGTGATTCGTCTTGTCGCCATCGACATCGATGGCACGCTGCTCAATCGCAAGGGCAGGATACCCGCCGCGAACCTGGCCGCGATCCATCAGGCGGCGGCGCGGGGCGTGCGCGTGGTGATTGCGACGGGCCGCAGCTTCCGCTTCGCGCTCCAGGCGCTGGACCAACTGCCGGACGACATCACCCTGCTCGTGCACAACGGCGCGATCGCGCGCGCCCGCTCCGGCGAGACCCTGCTGCGGCGCCTGCTGCCGCAGGGCGTCGCGCGAGAGGTGCTCGCCGCCACGATGTCCTGGCGTGGCGACACCACGGCGGTGTTCGATCGTGCCGAGGGTGGGCAATTGGTCTACGACCGGATGGACTGGACGCTGCCGTATCGCTGGGGCTTCAAGGAGAAGAACCACGAGGTCATGCAGGAGGTGCCGAGCCTGGACGACGCGGTGACCGAAGACCCGGTGCAGATCGCGTTCAACGGATCGGTGGCCGCCATGCGCGAGGTGGTCTCGCACCTCGACGCGCACCCCGTGGCGCCCCGCCTCGAGATCTCGCGCACGGAATATCCGGGCCGCAACTTCTCCATGGTCGACGTGTGCGCGGCCGGCACTTCGAAGGGCAGCGGGCTGGCGGAGGTCGCGGCGATCTTCCGGGTGGCGCAACACGAGGTGATGGCCGTCGGCGACAACCACAATGATCACGCCATGCTCGCGTGGGCGGGCACCGGGCGTCGTGATGGGCAACGCCGAACCCGAACTTCGGCGACACGGCTTCCACGAAACAGGCACGAACGACCAGGCGGGGTTGGCACAGGCGATCCAGAAATTTGTGCTGAACGGCTGACAGGTGCCACGGGTGCCAACGTGCCTGGGTGCCAAGGGTGTGGCGCCAAGGCGCCCTGGCACCACGGCACGAGGCACCTGAGGCACCTGGCCCAGTGCGCGCAATTTCACGGTTCTGCGCTCCGACATACAGCCCGTCGGATATCCAACCGATAGCCGGTGTGTCATGGGCCAGAACGGGTCCGGGAACGGACACGGCAACGCGCAGGTCAACGGGAACGGCAATGGGGGGTGCGTCGGCGCCAACCTCGCGTTCACGAAGTTCCTGTTCGTCATCGCGCGTCAGGACGACGACGCCGGCAGCGCCCGCCTGCGCACGGCGGGCGGCAACATCGCGCGCGGCTTCTTCAACGATTTCGACATCGACGACAGCCGCGAGAGCCAGGCGCAGCCCTTCGAGACCATCCAGTTCTTCGTCCGCGACGGCGAGATGCCCACGCCGGAACCCACGTGCGTGGGCCCGTGCATCAACAAGGCGCGCTACCTGGTGCAGGTGAGCAGCAAGTACCGGCCCCGGCTGCAGGAGATCGACGAGGAACTGCGCCGCCGCCTCGGCGAGACGGCCGACGTGCTGTCGCTCGCGGGCGCGGTCCGCAACCCGCGGTACTCCAGCCCGGAAATGGTCCAGTACGCCAACAAGAACGCGCCGGCCCGGCGATCAGGGCGCGTCGCGCGCAACGCCATCGTCGTCCCCGTCCGGAAGACCGAAGAGTGGTGGGAGATGACCGCGCTCGAGCGGCACAACTACTTCTACCCGCACGTCGATCGCGCGAGCGGCTGCCCGGTGAAGGGACACGCCAAGGCGGCGGAACCGGGCATCGCGACGCTGTTCCGCCGGATGTACCACAACCCCGACGGCTACCGGGTCCCGAACGAGTTCGACTTCATCACGTACTTCGAGTGCGAGGACGAGCACCTGCCGGTGTTCGATCGCGTCCTCGTGAATCTGCGGGACCCGCAGCAGAATCCCGAGTGGCGGTACGTGCAGGAAGGACCGATCTGGCGCGGCAAGCGGGTTCTCCGCTGGTAGGTCACCGGCAGTTCACAGTTGCCGGTCCAGAGTTCAAGAACTACTTGAAGGCGACGCCCATGCCGAAGTGCACGTTGGCGCCCTGCTCTTTCGCGTAGCCGACGTCCAGCGACAGGCTCAGGATGGTGAGGTGCGCGTAGAGGCCCGCGCCGTAGCCGGTCGCGAGGTGTTGATCCTTCATGCGCGCGCCCGCGGCATAGGTGGCACCCGCATCCGTGAAGAGCTTGAGGCCGAAGCGGCCAATCGACAACGGCGACGTGATGGGGACGCGCAATTCCGCCGACACCGCGGCGAGATTGTCGTCGGCTTGGTAGCCGGCATCGTACCCGCGAAGGCTGGCGGATCCGCCCAGCAGGCCCTGCTCGTACGACGGCAAGGGATCCGGGGACACGATCGACAGGCCGCGCACCGCGAGCACGGTCTGCCCGATCACGCCCACGTAGCCGCGCAGGTCCGTGGTGGTGCGATTGGCGGTGCCGGCGTCGAAGGACAGGTGCTCCCATCCGACCATCGCGTGGACCGCGTTACGGGGAAAGGCCGGATCCACGCGCGTGTCGAGCGTCACGTCCGCGCCACCGCGGGTGAGGCGGTCGCGCACGTCGCCGAACTCGACGTCCTCGATACCCGCGCCCGCGCCGAGCCGCAGCCAGCGTTGTATCGCGCTCTCGACGCGCGCGTGCGCGCCGGTCCGCGTGTCGCCGATCTTGTAGTGCGGGTTCTCGCGCCGCGAGATGCCCGCGTCACCTGACAGCCGCGAGAACGGACCCGCGCGGAACGTGCGCTCGATCTGGACCCGGGCCTGCCGCTCGCCGCCCCAGGTGAAGGGCATCGAGATCCGGCTGCCGGGCCCCAGGCGATCGACGAAGCTGACGCGCGCGCCGTAGGTGAAGCCGTAGCCGTCCTCGTAATTCAGCACGGGCAGGAACATCCCGCTCGACTTGAAGCGCTTCCACGGGCCCGGCGTGAGGTCGGTGTCGGAGATGCCCGGTACTTCGTCGATGATGATCATCAGCAGGATGTCATCGGCGCTGTCGATGGAGCGGAAGCGCTTGCGGACCTCGACGCCGTCGAAGCGCCCGCTCTTCTCCAGGCGCCCCCGGATCCCCGCGATCAACTCGTCGGTGGCCGGCTTGCCCACCACGTCACCCACGATCGCGAGCACGTCGGCGTCCGGCGTGGTGTGGTTGCCGTGCACGCGCACTTCCGCGACGATGCCGGGCCCTTGCGCCGCGGCAGGAGTGGCGATGGAGATTGCGGCCAGGAGCAGCGCGCCGCAGAACCTTCGTGTGAACCCTCGCGCTGAACCCTTGTTGAACCTCAGCGCCCTGATCATTTGATCTTGTACGTGACGTCGGCCTGCTTGTAGTCGTGGTAGTCCACGCGATAGTTCGCGTCCACCGAGCCCACGGCCAGCGTCATGCGGAAGCGCATCTCAACGTTCTTCGGGAGCCACACGTCGGGAAACGGCTGCCCCATCCGCATCGTCGCCTTGATGTCGTCCACGCGCGCGAGGGCCCGCCCCGGGAAGAAGTCCATGTCGATGTCGTCGAAGGTGTACTGGAGAATCTGGTACGTCTTCGGATCCACCCACAACGTGACCATCGAGACCTTGTTCATCTTGTCTTCGATCGCCGCGTCTTCCTCGCGGACCTTCTTGTTGGGTCGCGACCGGCCGTCCTTGAAGAGGCCCTCCTGCGGGTAGTACTCGATGCGCAGCGCCTCGCGATCATCGACCTTTTCCCGGCCGGCGAGCGCGTAGTGGCCTTTCTCGAAACGGAACCTGAGGAAGTAGGCGGACGACACGAACTGCGGCTCGCCGCTCTGCTTGAGGACGTCGGCGATGTCCACGTCCACCCCCTTGGGGCCGACCGTGATGCTGCTGGGATCCCCGGGAGCGCCGGGATCCGCCGCCTGTCGCGCCTCGCGCTTCTGCCTGCGTTCCTCGCGGCTCTTCTCCTTCGCGATCCACTCGGCCTCGGCCTTTCGCCGGTTGGCCTCCGACACCGTCACGCCGTCGGCCTTGAGCGGGCTGCGGACGAAGATCCCCTGCCTGATGAACCACGTGTAGTCGCGCCGGAAGCCGTAGAGGGGGACGCCGCCGGGGCCGGTGAGGTCGAAGGCCTCGCGCTCATCGAGCACGTACTGCTGCAGCTTCTTCCAGTTGTCGTCGCGACGGGCGAGGACGCGTTCCATGAACGCGTCGAGGTCCGACTGGGCCGCGACGCGCGGCCGGCAGGCCGGCAATCAGCGTCACGGCGCACACGAAGGCGGCGAGCAGTCGGGTCCACATGAGGGTACGTAGGTGTCAGACGATGACCGGCCGGCTGCGGTTCCGCCAGCCGGAAAAATAGACCCGATCTAGTTGTCGGTGCCGGGGATGTCCCGCCGGTAGACGACCTTGCCATCGACGATGGTGACGGCCACGGACGTGTCGGTGAGGCGCGCGGGCGCACGCGCGAAGATGTCGTCGGTGAAGACCACCATGTCGGCCAGCATGTCGCGGGCCAGCGTGCCCTTGCGCTGCTCGTCGAAGGAGGCCCACGCCGCATCGCGCGTGTACGCGTCGATGGCCTTGCGAAGGGGCAGCCGCTCGTCCGGCAGCCATCCGCCCGATGGGAGGCCGTCCAGCGTGGTCCGGTTGACGGCCACGTGCAGGCCCATCCGCGGATCGAGGGTGACGACGGGCCAGTCGCTGCCGAAGGCCAGGCGGCCGCCCGCCCTGGCGATGCTGTTCCAGAGCCACCCGCGGGCCGCGCGGTCCGCGCCGATGTTGGCGCTCCAGACGTCTCCCGGCGTCGGGCTTGGCAGCGCGTGATACGGCTGCATCGAGGCGACGACGCCGAGCGTGCCGAAGCGGGGGATGTCCGCCGGGTCGATTGTCTCGACGTGCTCGATACGGTGCCGGCGGCCCCGGGCGGGCGCCGGGTTGGCGGTGGCCGCGGCCTCGTACGCGTCGAGCGCCATGCGGACGGCGCGGTCGCCAATGGCGTGCGTCATCACCTGCCATCCGCGGCGATCGAGGAGCGTGACGATCCGGTTCAGTTGCTCCGGCGTGAAGCGCGGGTCCCCGGCGGTCGTCTCGCGGTTGGCGTACGGCTCGAGCATGGCGGCCGTGTGCGTTTCGATCACGCCGTCGGCCACCAGCTTGATCGCGCCGGTCTTGAGGAGCGGGTCGTCGGCGAAGTGGGTGCGCACCTCGTCCAGGGCGTCCAGGTTCCCGTCGGTCGTCTCCGCGGTCGCGGACAGGGCCTGGTAGACGCGAAGCGTCAACTCGCCGCGGCGGCGCAGCTCGGCGTAGAGCTCGAGGTCCTCCGCCGAGCCGCCGGCGTTCTGCACGCTCGTGATCCCGTTGCGATGCGCCTCGATGAGGGCGGCGCGAATGGCGGCGAGCTTGTCCTCGCGCGTGGGCTGCGGCGCCGCCTTGTCCATGAGCGCCATGGCGGCCTCCTTGAGCACGCCCGTCGGATCACCGGTGCGCGGGTCTTTCACGATGGCGCCGTTCGCCGGGTTCTTCGTCGCCCGCGTGATGCCCGCGAGCTTGAGCGCCCTGGAGTTGGCCCAGCCGGTGTGCCCGTCGTAGGCGATGAGGTAGGCCGGGCGGTCCGGGACCAGCGCGTCGAGCAACTGGCGCGAGGGCAGGCCGCCGGCGAAGGGCTGGTAATACCACCCGCGGCCCAGGATCCACTCGCGTTCGGGATGCGCCTCGGCCCACACCCGCAGGGTGTCCTTCACCGCGTCGAGCGTCGTGGCCTCGGCGAGGTCCACCTGGTCGAGCGCCAGGCCACCGCCGATCAAATGGGTGTGCGCGTCGATGAAGCCCGGCACGACCGCGCCGCCCTTCGCGTCGATCACCGTGGTCTGCGCGCGCTTGAGGCGCTGGATGTCCCGCGTGGCGCCGACGCGCAGGACCTTGTTGCCGCGGACGGCGACGGCCTCGGCCAGCGACGCGTCGCCGGCGGCCGTGTAGACGCGGCCATTCACCACGATCAGATCGACCGCGCCGTCATCTTCTCTCTGGGCGCCTACGATCAGGCCGGCGATCAACGTGACCCCGACAATGCAGGCGACGAGATAGGCCGTGATGCGGGCCGCCATTGCCGGATTCTAGCAGTAAACTTTGAGCACGATGAAGTTCGCCATTCTGGGTTCGGGAGCGGTGGGGGGTACTTCGGGGCGAAGCTGGCGCGGTCGGGCCAGGACGTCACGTTCGTGGCGCGCGGCGCTCACCTGGAGGCGATCCGGTCGCGCGGCCTGGAGGTCAAGAGCGCCAGGCTCGGTGACTTCTCCGTACGGGCCGCGGCGGAAAGCGACACCACGAAAATCGGCCCCGTCGACGTGGCGATCGTGTCGGTGAAGGCGTACGACAACGCCACGGCGCTGCCGATGCTCGCGCCGCTCGTCGGCCCCGACACGATGGTCCTCACGCTGCAGAACGGCGTCGACAGCGTCGATGAAGTGGCGGCGGTGACGGGCGAGGGGCACGTGCTTGGCGGCACGACCTACGTGGCCACGGCGCTCGAAGGCCCGGGCCTGATTGTCCAGACGGGCGTGCACCGGTCGATCATCTTCGGCGAGGTGTTCGGGGACCGCAGCCGCGTGTCCCCGCGCGTGCAAGCCCTTGCGGACGTTCTCGCGGCCGCGGACATCCAGGTGACGCCCGTGCCCGACGCGCGAGTGCCGATCTGGGACAAGTTCGTCTACCTCGTCGCCTTCTCGGGTTTCACCGGATCGGCGCGCCTTCCCATCGGCTACCTCTGGACGTTCCCGCATGTGCAGGAGATGTTCTACGGGGCCTCTCGCGAAGTGGCGGCCATCGCCGCGGCCGAGGGCGTGACCATCTCCGCGGACCGGTTCGACACGTTGCGCGAGTACATGAACAACATCCCCGCGACGACGCGGTCGTCGCTGCTCATCGATCTCGAGCAGGGCAAGCGCATCGAGGTGGAGGCGCTGCAGGGCGCGGCGGTCCGTCGCGCGAAGACGCACGGCGTGCCGACGCCGATCGTGTCCACGCTCTACGCCGCGCTGAAGGCGTGGGAAGCGGGCGATCCGCGGAAATGACGCTGACCCTCGCGCTCACCGTGGCCCTGGCCGGCTCCGTCGCCGGCGCGCTTGGGGCGTTGCTGGGACTCGGGGGCGGGGTGTTTCTCGTGCCGTTCCTCGTGCTCGGCCTGCACCTGCCGATGCAGCAGGCCGTGGGCGTGAGCCTCTGCACCGTCATCGCCACCTCGAGCGCGGTGTCCGCGCACACGGCCGGGCGCCACCTGATCAACCTCCGCCTCGGCATGCTGCTCGAAGTAGCCACGGCCATCGGCGGCCTGCTCGGCAGCCTCACGGCCGCCGCGCTTTCGGCGCAAGCGCTGGCGTACCTGTTCAGCGCCACGACCGGCGGCGTCGCGATGGTCACGCTGGCGCGGCTCAACGCGCGCAACGTCCTTCACCCCGACACGGACACCGGCCGCTGGGGCGGGCGTTTTCACGATCACGACACCGGACAGACGATGGCGTACCGCGTGAAGCGGATGCCGGTGGCGCTGACCGGGTCGTTCATCGCGGGGAATCTCTCGACGCTGCTCGGGATCGGCGGCGGGGTGATCAAGGTGCCGATGCTCAACGCCTGGTGCGGCGTGCCGCTGCGCGTGGCGACGGCGACGAGCGCCTTCATGATCGGCGTCACCGCCACCTCCGGCGCCATCGTCTATTACGGGCAGGGGCTGATCGTGCCGACGCTCGCCGCCGCCGCGGTGCTCGGCGTGCGTCTGGGGTCCGCCGCGGGCCTCCGGGTCGGCGTGAAGCTGCCGGTGCGGTCGCTCAAGATCCTGATGGCCGTCGTGTTGCTCCTCGTGTCGGCCTCCATGCTGGTGCGCCGGCCATGAAGGCCGCCGCCTTTGACGCCGAGGCCTTCGAGGTCCTCCTCGGCCGCGTGCTCGGCGTAGGGAGCATGGTGAGCACGGCGCTGCTCGCCCTCGGCCTCGGCGTGTTCATCGTGTTGCCCGGCCGAGGCGTGGCCACGCCGATAGTACGTGCGGGGCTCGTCATCCTGCTGCTGACGCCCGTGGCCCGGGTGCTTGTCGCCACGCTTGGTTACGTCCGCGCCCGCGAATGGTACGCCGCCGCCACGGCCGGCGCGGTGCTGTTGGTGCTGTTCGGGTCGATTATCGCGGCAGTTGTGCGCTGAGCACGTACAGGCCACGGAGGCACGGAGACACGGAGAAGACGACTCACAACACAAAACGCTTGAGGCCATCCTTCAAAACAGGTCGATTGAAGTTCAAGAGCAAACCCACTCTCAGGCTGGTCACCCGCAGGTAGGTCAGCATCTGTGCGGAGAACACCGGGTCGTACTGCGCGACGCTCTTGATTTCCACCACAACCGTGCTTGCGACGATGAGGTCCGGACGGTAGTCGCCGATCCTCACGCCACGAAAGAGGAGCGGGTGGGACTTCTCGCGCTCAAATGCCAGCCCCGCCGCGGTGAGTTCGAGACACATGGCGGCGTGGTACGGCGCCTCGAGCAGGCCGGGTCCGAGTGACCGGTGGACCTCAATCGCGCACTGAATGATTCGATTCGAGAGTTCTTCATGGATCATTTGTCTTCTCCGTGTCTCCGTGTCTCCGTGGCCCGTATGTGAGCAGCGATGCATTCGAGGCGAAGGCTCTCGGGCAGCAACGGGAAACTCTCCACCACGTGCGCGTATTGGTCGGGGGTCAGGTCGTACAAGGTGGCGACGATCGCGTTGAGGCGGGCGTATGCGGCGGGGGCGGCGTCGGGACCGCGGCGAGACAGGCGCATCGCCAGCGACGCGAGTTCGCGGAACGCCCGCGAGTCGGGTAAGGGCCTGGGCACCGGCAGCGTCGCCATCAACGCGGCCGTGACGTGGGTGGTGACGCGCAGTCGCACCAGGAAGTTCGCCACGAGGCTGTTGAGGAGCGCGAGGAGGCACCACTGCGCGCGCGGCGGGAGCGGAGCCTTCAGGCAGAACACCGTGTGTGTCGTGAGCGTGCGCCGCGGCAGCAGCGCGGCGATGAGCGTGAGGCGATTGGTGGCGCTGGCCACCTCGCGGTAGGCCAGACGCACGCGGTCGAAGCTAATCGCGGGATCGATGAGGCGCGCCGCGACGCCCCGCGGGATCACCTGCGTGGCGTCCGCCACCGACACGCGAAACGGCGAGACGTGCTTGCCCTCGAGAATGGGGATCGCGTCATCTCCGCCGGCGCCTGCCGCCCGGAAATGCTCCCGATCGTCCGTGGCGTTCAGTTCCCTGCCGAATCGCGCATGCCAGCCATGGGCCGCGCCGAGCGGCGGCGCGGCGTCCGCGGCCTGCGTGGCGACCGCCAGCGCGACGGGGCTCGTCACCTCGGGGATGGTCAGGCTGTCGGGATCCCAGGCCTCCAGCCGCGCACGTGAGATGACGATCGCATCCGTGTCCCCGTCTTCACTCGCGAGGCTCGCCCGGCGGTCGAGTGCTGCGGTGTCGTGCAGTCCGCACGACATTCGCAGCCGGTCCGTGGAGCCCGCCTGCGTGGCGGCGAGCAGCACGAAGCGGACGCTGCGATGGATCGGGAAGATGCCCTGGCGGTTGTCGAAGCCCACCCACGTGTCCACCTCGCATCGATCGAGCAGCCTTCGCCGGAGCGCCGCGCTGCCCTGATCGCTCGCCAGGCCGGACGGCAGGATGATGCCGAAACGCCCGCCCGGCCGCGTCAGGTGCCACGCGCGCTCGAGGAACAACTGGTAACGATTCGGGTGGCCGCGGCCCTGGTGTCGATACAGCCCCGAGCCCCGGAAGAACCGAAGGTGCGACGTGGAGCGGACGACATCCCAGGGCGGATTGCCGATCACCGCGTCGAAGCCGGCGTCCGCGCGTGGCCGGCCGGTTTCGTCGAAGAAGACCTCGGGGAACGCCAGCGGCCAGTGAAACACCGACTCCCCTTGGGCGATCTCTTCCGCGCGCGTCAGCCACCGCTCCACCTGCCGACCCAACGTCGTCGGCCCTCCCATCGCGGCGGCCAGCATCTCTCCGGCCAGACCGCCCGATGGCGGCGCGCCGGGCCACAAGGCGATCGCGCACCAGGCGTGGGCCGCGCGCATCCACGCGGCGAAGGGGCCGCCGGGTGCCGTCAGGGCGGAGAGCCGCCGCTCCTTCCGGCGGACCGCGTCGAGGGTGTCGGAGGAATCCAGGGCGAGACGCACGCGCTCGGGCAGAACGCGGCCGGCCAGCGTCGCGGCCATCTCGTCCTCGAAGAGCGGCAGACGGGGCGCCACCGACGCGGCGGGCCGCGCGCGATCGCGCGCGAGAGGTGGCCGCGCGAGATCGGCGAGGCTGGCCCCGAGCAGGCTGTTGCCCGTCGCCAGATGATGATCGAGGAACGTCAGCGGACGATCGGCCGCCAGCGTCGTCAGCCAGAGCGAGAGGCGCGCGAGCTGCACCGCGGTGGGGTTGAGGTCGACGCCGTACAGGCAGCGCTCGGCCACCTGGCGCCGCAACGACGCGCGGTCGGCCGCGGTGATGTCCGCGGCCTGCCACCGGCCGTCCCGCACCATTGCGCGTTCGCCCTGGTCCGCGAGGTACAGGCACGCCGCGACCAGGAACGCGCCGCTCCCCATCGCCGGATCGACCACCCGCAGCGAGAGGATCTCATCGGCCGTCCGGCCCTCCGTGAGCGGCTGCAGGGTCCGACGCACCAGGAACTCGGTAATCGCGCGCGGCGTGTAGAAGCTGCCCGTGGCCTTCCGCGCGGTCGTGCCCCTCGAGAGCCCCGGCGCCGTCGCTCCTGGTGACGGCTCGCGATCGAGCACGCGTTCGTAGACCGAACCGAGTTCTTCGACGCCCAGGTCGTGATACCCGATGCGATGGCGTCCCGCGGCGCCGTCGGTCGTGGCGAGCGCGAGAACCATTCGCCTGACCACCGCGTCGGGGACCCGCCGCCGCTCCACGAGGGGCGCGTACGCCGGCGAGAAGAGGCGGCCGTTGAAGGCCGTCACGTCGAGATCGCCGGCGCGGCACCCCGCGTGCGCCATGCGCGAGATCGCCTGGAGCGCGGACCAGAGGCCGGGCGCCGCCGGCCGCTCCGCGATGCGCCGGCACAACGCATCGATGGTGTAGCCCTCGCGGTACACCTCGTTCCAGATCGGCACGAGGCCCCGTGCCTCCGCGAACAGCAGGAACAACACGCGATAGACGATGGTGAGGGCCTGGTGGAAGGCGTGGGCCGCCGGCCCGCGCCGCCCGGGCGCGCGCGGCGCCTCGAGCGCCGCGGCCAGATCGGGCAGCGCGTCGAGGACGCCGTCGCCGAGCGACCGGCAGACCCGCGCGGCGTGACGGCCGGACGCGGCGATCACCGCGGACAGGGATGTCGGGTCGGCGTCCGCGGCGGCGATCGCATCCGCGCGCGCCAGGGCCCAGAGTACGGGCGCGCCCCGGGGGTCGGTCACCACCGCGCCCAGATCGAATTCGATGGCGAGCCGCGTCCATGGTTTCGCGCAGTCGATGAGGCGTAGCGCGTGACCATTCGACACCAGGGCCCACCGCGCGTCGGACACGACGCCACCGCGCACGGCGTCGCGCCAGGCCGCATCGACGCGCGCCGGCCACGGGAGGATGAGCGTCACGACGTCGGCGCGCCCACCAGCGCGAAGGACGCCCGCAAGGCCCCATGGCTGAGGCGCGAGCGACACGGCCGGATATCCGAGGAGCGCCAGGAGCGGGCCGACCGCGACGTCGAAGACAGGCCTGGCGCTCGATGCCGGTCCCAGTGTCCGCAATACGACGCGCCACCAACGCGTCAGCCCGCGCGCCAAATCGGCAATGTCGGCGGCGTGCACCGACTCGTCGAGCGAGGGCAGCAGGTGCTGCTCGAGGAAAGAATGCGAGACGAGCCGCCCGCCGACTCCCGGCACCATGGCTACTGTCGCCCGCGGGCCCGGTGGCGCGCCATTGGCCAGATGGCCACGACGCGCGTCCGCCGGAGCATGCCGCCGGCCGCCGGCAAACGCAGCGTCGCGAGCCTCCTCTCCAGGTGCGTCTCCCATCGTGCACGTGTGGCGGCCCGCACCAGTGCCTCTCGTTCGGCGCGGCGGTCGAAGAGGGTCGGCTGCGGCGGGATGTCACGATGGCCGAGGTCGCTCATGATGCGCGAGATTCGAGCCGCGGCTGCGCCGGAGAACGGTGCGAGCGTGTCCAGTGTCCGCGGCTCGTATTGTGCGCAAGTGGCGTTCACAACGTCGCGCAAGTCGCCATCAACGCTCAACCGCTCGGCCATCCGCCGCCAGTCCCGACGCGTGGCCGGCGCTGACGCCAGGGTCACCTCCGCCGCCACGCATCGCCGTTCAAGCAGCCTCGACCGCGCATCGGTATGCCGCACGTCGTACAACACCACGACGGCTGGCGCGGACGGCCGGCGCCTCGGTGGCGTCCAGACCGGGCGCCGCGGGCTCGGGCCCGTGCGCCGTCGCAGCGTCATCAGGCGATCGGCTTCGGCGGTCGCGCGCGGCACGCGCGCGCCGATCACGCGCGGCTCCCTCGCGTCTGGGTCAGGGCTGCCGCCGAGCGCCGCGTCGGCGACCTCCCGCTCCGTCATCCAGTGGCTCGCGGCCTCGAGTCCGGCCGCGGCTCGAACGCGCCGGCGCTCCAGCCGCGCCAGCACCTGGTCCTCGATCGAACCTCGATGGAACAGGTGAAAGGCGTGGACGCGATGCGCCTGCCCGATCCGATCGACACGTCCCACGCGTTGCTCGAGCCGCAGCGGATTCCACGGCAGCTCGATCGTGATCACCAGCCGGCATCGCCGATGCAGGCTGAGCCCCTCGCCGGCCGCGTCAGTGGCCAGCAAGACGTCGGCGCCTCCACGCGTGAAACGGTCCACCGCCTCCTGCCGCAGGGCGGGAGAAAGGCCACCGTGGATCGCCGCGACGGTATGGGTGGGTCCAATCGCGCGGGCGATCGCGACGAGCGTGTCGCGGTATTCGGTGAAGACCACGGCGGGTTCGCCCACGCGCGCGAGCAGGCGCAGCAGCCGCGCGACCTTCGAAGACGCGCGTTGCGCGCGGCGCGCGAGTTCCAGGGCGGCCTGGAGCAGGTGGCGCTCGGCGTCCGCATCTTCGAGGATCGGACACCCCAACCACGCATCGTCTCCGTCTTCATCGCCGGCTTCGACTTCCTCCCAGGGCAGCAGCGGCTGCCGCGGCAGCGCGCCGGCGCCCGCGGACATCAGCGAGAGGCGCCGCTCCAGTGTCCGGGCCAACGCATCAGCGCTCGACGCGCCCCGCCGCGCCACCGTGGTGGCCACGAGGCGCGCGGCCCCGGCATCACGCGCGCAGGCCTCCCATATGGCGCGGGCGTAGGCCTCGGCGGACGCCAGCATCCGCCGCTCGTCATCCGAGGGCCGCACCGACAGCAGGTGCGTCGCTCGTCGCGCGGCCACCCCGACGTCGCGACGCGTGCGCCGAAACACCGCGAGGTCGTCGTCCCGCGAGCCGAGGGAGGTCAGGTACGCAAACGCCGGCTCGTCCCCGGAATGCGGCGTGGCAGACACCAGCACGACCCATGGAACCCGCGCGGCCAATCGCGCGACCGCGGCGCCGCGGTCGCTGCCTGGCGTCAGGTGATGCGCCTCGTCGGCCACCAGGAGGTCGAACGGCGCGTCCTCGATGGCCGCGAGCACCTCGGGCCGCTTCGCGAAGTCGAGCGAGGTGATGACGATGCTGTCGGACGCCCAGGGGTTGGCGTCCGGGGGCATCCACGGGCGGCACGCGGCGATCGAGGCGTAATCGACAATCGTGGTCGTAAGGCCGAAGCGATCGCGCAGCTCGTCCCGCCACAGGCCGCGCAGCCCCGCGGGCACGAGGACGAGGGCGCGGTCCGCGACGCCGCGCGCGCGGAGTTCCGCGAGAATCAGG
Organism: uncultured Acidobacteriota bacterium; assembly: GCA_963839865.1. GTDB lineage: Bacteria > Acidobacteriota > Vicinamibacteria > Vicinamibacterales > UBA2999 > 12-FULL-67-14b. The sequence continues at coordinate 533,713 of CAWIWS010000020.1, read as the reverse complement.
CCGGCCTGGACCGTTTTGCCGAGCCCCACCGCGTCGGCCAGCAACACCCGGGTGGCGCCGCCGAGCACCGCGAGCGCCGGTTCCAGCTGATAGGGCAGCAGCGTGAGCCGCGCCTCGGCCGCCGCCCAGAGGCCATCCGCCGGCCGCGCCGCGGCAATCGCGGCCAGCGCGGTGCGCAGGACCGCCGCGCGGGACCGGCGCACCGGGCGCTCGCGCGCCGTGGCCGTCGGACGATCGAACGGCGAGACGGCACTCCAGCGCAGCCCCGCGTTCTCGCGCCCGCGCCCTTCGAGTCGCAGCACATCGCAGGCGCCGAACGACTCGACTCGCGTGACCAGCCATTCCTCACCCCGCACCTCCACGACATCCCCCGACTGCGCCCTGTCAGCCATGTACAGGCCTGCTGCAAACGGACGGCCCGACATGTTGGTGTCGATTCAGGCGCATTTCCGCCCGACACGGGCGACACGGCCGCAGTACTTGCGACGTGGAGAGTCGATTGATGCCGCAGAAACTGCCAGAAGGGAAGTGGACAGTCCCCTTTCTAGCGGGCGGTGTGAATCGCGTTGAACAACAGCCGGAACGTGGCGAGCGACTGCGCGCGATGCTGGGCGCGGAACGCGAGGAGGATCGCGCGGCCCTGGCCCGACGTCACTTCGATCACCGCACCTTTGCCCGCGATCACGCTCTCGCCTTCGAGCCAGCCGCTCAACAGCACCTGGCTTTTCGCGTAGCGTCCGACCACCCGCGCGGTGGGCATCGCGGCCGATTCCGGCGCGGCCGACGAGGGGGCGATCGGCTCGAACGCGCTGCTGAATTCGAAGAACGCCGCCGTCTCGCGCGGGAGGCCGTAGGTAAGCGGATCGTTATCCAGTTCCAGCTTGAGCAGCGAGCCCGGGCAGAAGAATTCCGTCGAGCCCAGCCCGAGGGTCACGTTCCTGAGCGGCGCGCCGAGAAGGTTGACCGCCAGCTCGCTCGCCGAGTCCAGCGCGACGAGCGTGCCGCCCGCGTCCACGAACTGTTTCAGCATCGCCGAGCCGTCCATGCCCAGCCCGCCCGTGTACTCCGCGGGCATCGTCCCGCTCGGATTGCCGTTGAGCAGGCTGTCGGCGCCCTGGTCCGGCAGGATGATGACGTCGAAGCGCGCGCGCAGGCCGCCGCGCTTCACGTCCGCGTCGGTAATAGACATGAAGGGGAACTCGTACTGCTCGAGGAGCCAGCGCGTCCACCCCTCGTCGGTATTGTCGACCCACGGCTTGTAGAGCGCGGTCCGCACCGCCGTGAGCGGGCGCGCGCCTTGCGGCGGGCGGCCGGTGGCGGCCGACGCGCGCAAGCCCAGGTCGCGCGCGATCGCCTCCACCGCGGCCCGAATGCCCGGGCCCTCGGGGATGATGAGCGCGCCGGGGTCGTAGGTGAAGCCGTTGACTGGCATCGCCGACGAACTCCACGCCACGCGCGCCCCCGCCTTCAGCAACCGGTTGATGGCCAGGCTCGCACCGTTGCCGCGCCCGTTGATGACGTAATAGTCGGACTTTTTCCCTTCGCCCCACACGCGCGCGGGCGGCATCGTCATGTGGTCGAGCGGCTCTGTCGACGGCGGCTCGAAGGCCTGATCGATCCGGTCGACGGCCACGTTCATCTGCAGTGGCAGTGTCCACCCGGCGACGTCGTACGGCCGGTCGGGGGGTGTGCCGGGCGCGCGCTGCGCCGGATACGCCTGCCGCTCGAGGAGCGTCTTCGCGTACGCGCGGAAGGGCTGCGCCATCAGGACGATGTCGGTGCCCGCGGGATAGACCGTTCCGGCCACACGGAACGGCTCGCGCGCGCGCCGCACGTCCACCGCGCCATCGACCAGCAGCTGCCTGAGTCTTTGCGCGGCGAGCGGATCGAATTGCTCCGGCGGGATGACGAAGGCGAAGGGCCCGCCCGTGAGGCCCAGTTCCACCTGGCGCTGCCCAAGCCGGTAGAAGTTGCGCACAATCTCCGCGCGGTACCTCGCGGCCGCGCCCACGAGGCCGCGAATCGCGGACAGGTCGTACTCGACGACATCGCGCAGGCGCCACGGCCCTCCGGGCCAGGGATGCGGGTACGTGGTGGAGGGCCGGTGATCGAGAAAGCCGCGGCCGCTCTCGAGTTGATCCGGCGGCACGGTGATCGGCGTGGCCACGGTGACGCTCGGCGGCCTCGGTGAGGAGGGTGACGGTGTTGTGGCCGAGCGGCACGGAGTCTTCGTAGCCGGGCCAGTAGTAATCGAAGAGCGCGTTCTGGACCACGCCGCTGCGGCCGTCCTCCTCGAGGCTGAGGGCCATGGCGTTGCCGAGGAGGCCCGCGGTGCGCCAGATGAGCGGGTCGTAGTTGGGCCCGATCGGATCCATCGTCGGCGGCACGAAGAAGCGCGGCCCCCGCGCGCCCATCTGGTGCATCGTCAGGAAGATCTGCGGGTGCCAGCGCCGGTAAAAGAAGTCGGCGAGCGCGCGGTTCTCCGGCAGGTTCATCATGAAGCCGTCGCGGTTGATGTCGTGGCCCGCGTACTTGTGATCGAGCCAGGGCATCGCCATGCCTTCGAACTCGGTGCCCTTCCACTTGCGGTACCATTCGACCGTCAGGACCTGGCCGTCGGGGTTGAGCGACGGGAAGACGATCAGCACGACGTCGCGCAGCGTGCGCAGCACGTCGGCGTCCTGCGACGTGGCGAGCGCGTGCAGCAATTCCGGCGCGGCCTGCGTCGCGCCGACCTCGGTGCCGTGGATGCTCATCCCGATCGCGACGATGACGGGCTGGCGCGCGGCCAGCGCGAGGGCGGCCTCAGGGGCGAGGGTGCGCGGGTCGGCGAGCTTGAGGGCGTTGGCGCGAATCTCGTCGAGCCGGGCGATGTTCTCGGGCGCCGACACGATCGCCGCGATCAGGCGCCGGCCTCCGGTGGTGGGGCCCACGTCGGCCACGCGCATGCGGTCCGAGGCCGCGGCGAGGGTCTCGACGTAACGCTGGACCGCGGGCCAGTCGGCGAGCTGCCGATCGGCGCCCATGCGGAAGCCGAAGAAGGATTCCGGGGATTGAAGCGTCGCGGACGGCGCCGGCGCCTGCGCCGCGAGTGCGGCCGAGATGAACAGAACGAGGAGAAGGGCGAGCGAGCGCGCGCGCATCAGCCGTGATCATAGGCCACGGCTGATGTGGACGCGAAAAGGGGGACAGTCCCCCTTTCTACTTGGCGTCGCGAAGGGTCGGCCGCTCGGGAACGGCGAGCGGGGCGACGGGCGGTGCCTCCGGGGTCTTGCGGTCCTCGGCCTTGGCCGCGTCGGCGCGCGAGTCGATGCGGGCGAAGAGCGCGGCGAGGCCTGCCTGCTGTGGATCGTAAACACCCCACTCGTCCATTGCGGGACGCGCGGGCGGTTTCGGTGCGGGCGGTGTAATGGCCATAGTTCCAGGGCTCTGGGGAGCAATGACCACATAGCAAGGCCCGTGCCCGGCCGTCCCCGGGGAGGCCGCTCAGGCGGAAACCTGTGCGGGCCCGCAAGTTAAGAGCGTCTCGACAAGCCGGACGCCGCGCGGGCCGCGCTCGAGTCGGCCACCAAACAGGGGCGGGCGCTTACAGATATGAAAGCCCCAGGCCCAGGGTCAGACCACGCAAGTTCCGCGGTCATAGGGCATCGCGTGTCCCCCGGTGGTGGCACATGTGTTGCGATGTCAGCCCTCGATGATTGTCAGCTACCTCGGCACCAAGGGCGGAACGGGGACCACCACGCTGGCCGTGAACGGCGCAGCCGACATCCGTCGTCAGACGCATCGCCCGTCGATCGTCATCGACCTCAAACCGGGGCTCGGTGACGTCTCGTTGTTCCTCGGCCTCCGGCCGCACCACACGCTGCTCGATCTGATTGACCAGGTGGGCTGGATGGATCCCGGCGCCGTGTCGCGCCTGGTCAGCGAGCACGACTGCGGTCTCCACGTCCTCTCGGGAGGCGACGACTTCGGACGACCCGCGCCGCGCGACGTCGAGGCCGTCGAACAGACGATCCGGTGCCTCAATGGCCTCTACGATTTCGTCATCATCGACGCCGGCAGCGCCCTCACCTCGTGCACGGCGATGGCCCTGCAACTCTCGGACGTCGTCATGCTCGTCGCCAACCCCGACGTGCCGTGCCTGCGCAACCTGCAGCGGCTGATCGACGCGGTGAAGCTGGCGGGGGTGGTGGGGGAGCGGCTGAAGATCGTCCTCAACCGTGCGTCCGAGTTCGGCGTGCTGTCCACGAGCCAGATCGAGCGGGTCCTCGGGCTCACCATCGACTACACCGTGAACAGCGACTACCGCACGGTGGCGTCGGCCGTGAACTCCGGCGTGCCGGTGTCGGCGCTGAAGGCGTCAGAACTGCACGGTCAGCTCGACGCGATCGCGCGGGCGCTCTCGCACAACATGGCGACCGTGGCGCCCAGGTGACTCTCCGGCGCGTCGTGAAATGACGCCACCAGCGGATGGGCCCGCAGCAGGCGCTGCACGGCCGCCCGCTGGTGTCCCTTGCCCCGCCCGTGGACCAGTCGCACCTGCCGGAACCCGGCCTCGTGCGCGGCGCGCAGGTACTCCTCGACGACCGACACGACGTCGCGGGGCGCGAACGCGTGGAGGTCGATAGCCTCTTCGATGGGGATATGAACCGGGTCGTTGTCCTCCAAACCCCTAAGCCCCTAAGCCCCTAGGCCCCTAAGTCCCTAAGCCTTCTGAAACTCCGCCGTCACCCTGGTCGTGATGCCGCCGCGGGCGGTGAAATCGCCGACCACGGTCATCCGCCTCGGCGCGCAGGCCGCCACGAGGTCGTCCAGGATCTGGTTGGTCGCCGCCTCGTAGAAGATGCCCTTGTTCCGGAACTCGAGCAGGTAGTACTTGAGGGACTTCAATTCGATGCACCGGGCGTCGGGGGTGTAGCGGATCCGGATGACGCCAAAATCAGGCAGCCCGGTTTTGGGACACATCGACGTAAACTCAGGACAGTCGATGGCGATTTCGAAGTCGCGTTCGGGGCGGGGGTTGGGAAACGTCTCCAGGGCCATGGGATCGCAGTGTAGACGTCTTTTCCCGGCGATTGACAGCCCCAACCGGCAGGGTTAGCATACACGCCGCTTTCAACTGATCAGGGGGACACGATGGACGAAGCCCGACGCATGGGCAAATCGGAATTGTTTTCACACTTCGCGGAGCGCTTCGACATGAAGCGCACGCAGTCGCGCGAGTTCTTCGAGGAACTGGCGATCTTGTGTGAGCGCGAGCTGAAGCGCACCGGCGAGTTCGTCATCCCCGGCATGGTCAAGCTCGTGATCCAGAAGCGGAAGGCGCGCACCGGACGCAACCCGGCCACCGGCCAGCCGATCGACATCGCCGCGAAGACCGTCGTCAAGGCGCGCATCGTGAAGCAGCTGAAAGACGCCGTCCTGCCGAAGAAATAGCTCGCGCCGCGCGAGCTATTTCCGGATCTTCTTCGCCAGCTCGCGAATTTCCAGGCGATCCATCTTGAATTTCAGGGTGCTCAGCGGCACGCCGAGGTAGCGTGCCGTCTGCGTGACGTTCCAGGCGTTGCGCTCGAGCGCCCGCACGAGGAAATTGCGCTCGAACGTCCCCAGCGCGCGGTCGAGCAGGCTCGTGTCCGACTTGGTGCGGTCGAGTTCGACGACGTGGAACTCGAACGGGAGGTCCTCGTCGGTGATCCACTCGTGGTCGGCGATGGCGACGAGGCGCTCGACCAGGTTCTCGAGCTCGCGGATGTTGCCGGGCCACCAGTAGTGCGACAGGATCTTCAGCGTCGACTCGGCGATGCCGCGCATCGGCTTGTGGAAGCGCGCGCTGTATTTCTTGAGGAAGAAATCGGCCAGCGCCGGCAGGTCCTCGATGCGCTCGCGCAGCGGCGGCAGCCGCACCGGGATGACGTTGAGGCGGTAGTAGAGGTCCTCGCGGAACGTCCCATCCTTCACCGCGCGCTCGAGGTCCACGTTGGTGGCGGCGATGAGCCGGAACGCCGTGCGCACCGGGCGCGACCCGCCCACGCGCTCGACCTCGCCTTCCTGGATGGCGCGCAGCAGCTTGGCCTGCAGCTCGAGCCGGAGGTCGCCGATCTCGTCGAGGAACAGCGTGCCGCCGTGGGCGAGCTCGAACTTGCCGATGCGCTGCTGGACCGCGCCGGTGAACGGCGCCCTTCTCGTGGCCGAAGAGCGTGCTCTCCACGAGCTCGCGCGGGATCGCGGCGAGGTTGACGGCCACGAACGGCGCGTCGGCGTTGACCGACTCGCGGTGCAGCAGGCGCGCGAGGAGCTCCTTGCCCGTGCCGCTTTCCCCGAGGATCAGGACGGTGGCGGAGAGCTTCGCCACCTTGTGCACCGTCTCGAGCACTTCCCGCAGCGCGGTGCTCGGGCCGGTGATGAACTCGCGGCCGCCCGTGTCCTTCTCGGCGTCGAGCAGCGTGAGGACGTGGCGGTTCAGGTCCTGGCGGTCCACGGCGTGGGCCACGAGGGCGCGCAGTTCGTCGGGGTCCGCGTCCTTGGTGAGGAAGTGGTAGGCGCCGAGCTTGATGGCGCGCACGGCGCCGTCGACGTCGGCCGCCTCGGAGGTCATGATCACCTCGACCAGCGGAAAGTTCTCGCGGACGACCTGCAGCAGGTCCAGGCCGTTGATGCCGGGCAGGTTCAGGTCGGTGATGACGACGTCGATGTCCTCGCGGTCCATCATCGCCGAGGCCCGCTTCGCCCGACGCGGCGCGCACCACGCGGTGGTCGCGCCGGAGGGGCTGCGACAGCCGTTCGCGCACCTCGTCCTGCGCGTCGATGACGAGGACGGTCTTGCGGCGGACGGTCATCGGGGGGAGTATAGCTAACGGGACTCTCGCCAGTTGAAAGTTAAAAGTTCAAAAGTTAAAAGTTGAAGTTGAATCGAAATGAGAGTTCAATCACACATCGATGGATCATGTCATGGCCTGGGTCGTCGCGGTCCTCGCGCTGTCATCGCCCTCGCGGCGTGGCTCAGCGCCCGGCGGACGGCGCGCGCAATTGGCCGAGCTGACCGCGCAGTACTGGCAGCTCAAGTACGACCACGGCGAGCTGAAAGCCAAGGTCGCGCCCGCGCCCGCCGGCGCCGCGCCGACCCGCAGCAGACGTTCGTGCCGCTGTCGTCGATCAAGAGGTCGTGAGGGCCGAGGTCCCGAGGCCGCGCCCGTCTTGACCGCGCGCGGCTTTTAGAGCGACAGTGGATGGTTGCCGTCGCGACTGGCGAGGCATTCATATTCGGCATTGGTTTCATAAGGCCGCCTTCGCGAAGCGCTTCGGCGGGCTATAAGGAGCAGACGTGGCCAACGAGTACGACGTCGTAGTCATCGGCGCAGGCACGGGCGGGTACGTGGCCGCCATTCGCGCGGCGCAGTTGGGGCTGAAGGTGGCCGTCGTGGAGAAGCAGAAGGCGCTCGGCGGCACCTGCCTCATCTGGGGCTGCATTCCCACCAAGGCGCTGCTCGAGCACGCGCACGCGCTCAAGGTGGCGCAGGGCGCGAAGGAATGGGGCCTGCTCGGCGTCGACGGCGCGGCGGTCACCATCGACATGCCCGCGGTGCACGCGCGCAAGGACAAGATGATCTCGGGCCTCACCGGCGGCATCGAGATGCTCTTCAAGAAGAACAAGATCGAGTGGATCAAGGGCACCGCGCGCCTCACGGGGAAGATGGGCGTCGAGGTCACGCTGCACGACGGCGCCAAGCAGTCCCTCGTCGCGACGAAGGAGATCATCGTCGCCACCGGGTCGGCGCCGCGCAGCGTGCCCGGCATCGACGTCGACCGCAAGCAGATCATCTTCAGCGACGAGGCGATTCACCTGCCCTACGTGCCCAAGTCGATTGCCATCATGGGCAGCGGCGCCGTGGGCGTCGAGTTCGCGTCGATCTTCAAGAGCTACGGCAGCGAGGTCACGGTGATCGAGCTGCTGCCGCGCATCGTGCCCGGCGAAGACGAGGCCGTGTCGGCGGAGCTCGAGCGCACGTTCAAGAAGCGCGGCATCAAGGTGATGACCGGCACGAAGGTGACCGTCGGCCAAGGCCGGCGCCAAGGGCGTGGACATCGAGGCCACGGGCGCGGACGGAAGACGCAGAAGCTGAGCGTGGACGTGCTGCTCGTGGCCACGGGCCGCGGGCCCGTGACCGAGGGCCTGGGCGCCGAGGCGCTCGGCCTCAAGATGGATCGCGGCTACGTCGTCGTCGATCCGCTGTTCCGCACCAACGTCCCGGGCATTTCCGCCATCGGCGACGTGATCACGATGGGCGGCCCGCACTACCAGCTCGCGCACGTGTCGTCGATGGAAGGCATCCTCCTCGCGGAACGCATCGCCGGCCAGCACGTGCAGCCGATCAACTACGACCACGTGCCGCGCTGCACCTACAGCGACCCGGAAATCGGGAGCGTGGGCCTCACCGAGGCGCAGGCGAAGGCGGCCGGCCACGACGTGCGCGTGGGCACGTTCCCCTTCCGCGCGCTGGCGCGCGCGCGGATGGCGGGCGAGACCGACGGCTTCGTGAAGATCGTGGCCGAGAAGAAGTACGACGAAGTGCTTGGCGTGCACATCATCGGCCCCCGCGCCACGGAGCTGGTGGCCGAGGCCGTCGTGGGGCTGCGGATGGAGATCACCGTCGAAGAGCTGGTCCGGACCATCCACGCGCACCCGACGATGTCGGAGGCGGTGGGCGAGGCGGCCCACGCCGCGCATGGGGCGGCGATTCATATCTGAAGCTTCAGGGCTTGGGGCTTAGGGCCCTGGGGCTTGAGGGCTTGAAGGTTGTTTCGAACTTTGAACTGTTGAACTGAGAAATCTATGTCCACACCCGTTGTAATGCCGCAGATGGGCGAGTCGATCGCCGAAGGCACGATCGTCCGCTGGATCAAGAAGGTGGGCGACTCGGTCGATCGCGACGAGCCGCTCTTCGAGATCTCGACCGACAAGGTCGACGCGGAGATCCCGTCGCCGGCCGCGGGCGTGCTGACGTCGATCGCCGTCAAGGAAGGCGAGACGGTGCCGGTCAACAGCGTCGTCGCCACGATCGGCGTGGCCGGGGAAGTCGCGAGGTGCCGCCGGCCGCCAATGCCGCCATGGCTCGGCACCCGATGCGCGCCGGCTGCGGCGCCGCGACGGCATCCGCGGCACCGCGCCGCGGCACCCTCGGCACCGACGGCACCCGTGGCACCGCCGCGGCACCCGTCGGCACCAGCGCTGCCGTCGGCACCCGCCGCGGGCCACCAGAAGTCCTCCCCGCTCGTTCGGCGGATTGCGAAGGAGCACGGCGTCGACATCGGCCAGATCGCCGGGTCGGGCATTGGCGGCCGCGTGACCAAGCACGACATCCTCGGCTTCCTCGACGACGGCGGCGCATCGGGGCACCCGCCTCCGCTCGCGCCAATCAGGCGAGCTACGGCGAGGCCCCGCCGAAGCGGCCTCCGGCCGCGAAGGCGGGCCCATGGCACCTGGATCGGTCGAAGTCCAGCCCATGTCGATCATGCGCAAGAAGATCGCCGAGCACATGGTGGTCAGCAAGCGCACGTCGGCGCACGTCTACTCGGTGTTCGAGGTCAACTACAGCCGCGTCGACCAGATTCGCGCCGCGAAGAAGGCCGACTACGAGCGCGCCGGCGCCAAGCTCACCTACACGTCGTTCATCGCCAAGGTCATCGTGGACTGCCTGCGCCGGCACCGCGTGATCAACGCGTCGATCGACGGCGACAACGTCCTCTACAAGCACGACATCAACCTGGGCATCGCCGTCGCCCTCGACAACGGCCTCATCGTGCCGGTGGTCAAGGGGGCCGGCGAGAAGAACATGCTGGGCCTCTCGAAGAGCATCCAGGACGTGGCCGATCGCGCGCGCGCCAAGAAGCTCAACCCCGATGAAGTGCAGGGCGGCACGTTTACGATCACCAACCCCGGCAACTTCGGCGCGCAGTTCGGCCTGCCGATCATCAATCAGCCGCAGGTGGCGATCCTCGGCGTCGGCACGATCGAGAAGCGCGTCGTCGTGGTCGACGATGCGATCGGCATCCGGCTGATGGGGTTCCTCACGCTGGGCTACGATCACCGCCTGGTCGACGGCGCGGTGGCCGACCAGTTCATGTCCGACGTGAAGAAGGGCCTCGAGCACTTCGATCCGTCGCAGGTGTAGGACTGAAGCCCCTGCAGGTTCGTCGCCTCGGCGTCGTGTCCTATGCCGACGCGCTCGAGTTGCAGCGCGGGCTTGTCGAGGACCGCAAGGCCGGGCGCATTCCCGACACGCTGCTGCTGCTCCAGCATCCGCACGTCCTGACCATCGGCGTGAAGAAAGACGGCCGCCGGCACATCCTGGCCACCCCGGAGCGCCTCGCGGAGCTCGGCGTGGAGGTGTTCGAAACCGGGCGCGGCGGCGACGTCACCTACCACGGCCCCGGGCAACTCGTCGGATACCCGATCCTCGATCTCAATCCCGACCGCCGGGACGTCCATCGCTACGTGCGCGACCTCGAAGAGGTGATGATCCGCGTCTGTGCCGATGACGGCATCACGGCGGGACGCATCCAGGGCCTCAGCGGCACGTGGGTCCCTTCGACTCGCGAGGGTGGCTCGGGGCCGGCGGCGGAGAAGATCGGCGCCATCGGCGTGCGCATCTCGCGCTGGATCACCAGCCACGGGTTCGCGTTCAACGTGACGACCGACATCGATTTCTTCAAGCTGATCGTGCCGTGCGGCATCGCCGATCGCGGCGTGACGTCGCTCGCCGCCGTCCTGGGCCGCGCCCCCGCCATGGCCGAGGTCGAAGCCCGCGTCGTCCGCCATTTCTGCGCGGTATTCGAACGGGCCGTAGCGTCCGACTTCTCATAAGCCCTTCACGCGCAATACGTTAGCGGCGCGGAATAAAGCGGTCCCGTCCCGGGGTTCTAGTCCTGCGAACCCATGAGAGGCGAGATATCCATGCGAGAACAAGCGACCGAAGCCCTGCTGATCGAGCGGCTCCGCGTGCACGACGAGTCCGCGGTAGCGGAACTGGCCGCGCTCTACGGCCCCAAGATCTTCCAGTTGGCGTTCCGATACGTGAAGAACCGCGAGGACGCGGAAGAAGTGGTGCAGGACGTCCTGCTCAAGGTCTACAGGAAGATCGAGGCGTTTCGCGGCGACTCCGCGCTGTCGTCGTGGATCTACCGCATCACGTTCAACACGGCGATGTCCCGGCTGCGCCACACCAAAGCGATGCGCATGGCCGAGGTCGATGTTCCGGTGACGTCCACTCCCAGCGCCGATGACGCCGTCGGGCCGCGCGCGTACGACCCGGCGGACTGGTCGAGCATGGCGGACGAAGGACTCCTGCGGCTCCAGATGCGCGAGCGCCTGGCCGCCGCCGTCGACGGCCTCCCGGCCATCTACCGCGAGCCCGTCATCCTGCGGGATCTCAAGGGGCTGTCCACCGAGGAGGCCAGCTCGCGGCTGCGCCTCAAGGACCAGACGCTCAAGTCGCGCCTGCACCGCGGGCGGATCATGCTGCGCCGCCAGCTCGCCGACTTCGCCGACGGGCTGACGATGCATCGGGCGGCGGAGGCCTGCTAGAACGTCGACGCCGCGAGGCGTTCGACGAGGCGCAAGGCGAGTTCGGTGATGCGCGCGCCGCCCTCGGCGTCGATCTTCTGCCAGTCGTCGCTCGGCCGGTGGTAGTCCGCGTGGAACCCGGTGAAGAACGCGATCGCGGGCACGCCGTGTTCCGCGAACGAGGCGCCGTCGGAATCCTCGGCCTCGTATCCGCCGCGCGAGAAATCGTCCACGGTCAGCCGCGTCCACGCCTTCATCGGGCCGCGCAGGTCCCGCATCCAGTCCTTCGCGCCGAAGAACCCCACCATCACGTGTCCGCGCGCGCGGCCGATCATGTCGAGGTTGATCATCGCCCGCGTGCGTTCGAGGGACACGGGCGCGTGCGCGGCGTAGTAGCCTGACCCGAGGAGGCCCACCTCTTCCCCCGCAAACGTCGCGCAGACGAGCGTGCGCGGCAGCCGCGGCCGCAGGCGCGCGGCCGCGCGGCACAGTTCGATGACGGCCGCGGTCCCCGAGGCGTTGTCGTCGGCGCCGTTGTGCGTGATGCCCGTGGACTCCGGCGCGTCCGAGAAGCGTCCGCCGAGGCCGAGGTGATCGTAGTGCCCGCCGACAACGATGACCTCCGACGACAGGGCGCGATCGCCGCCGCGCACGATCCCGACGACGTTGCGGAGGCGCGGCCGCAGGTGCGCGCGGTATTCCGTGTAGCTCACGGTGACGCCCGCGAACGCGCGCGATTGCGGCGACAGCGACGAGTCGATTGCGCGGGCGATGCGGTCGAAGTCCACGCCGGGCAGCGCCCGCGACAGGCGGGCCCGCGCCACGCGGAGCACCGGCAGGCCGAACTCATCGCTCTGCGGATCGTTCCACCACGCCCGGCTCACGCTGTAGTCCACGTGGTGGGACGGGTCGTCGGCGACGAGCACGAAGGCGGCGCCGCGCCGACGCGCCTCGCGCGCCTTGGTGGCGATCGCGCCGCCGGGCGTGAGCGCCGTGCCGTCGAAGACGCTGCGCGCGTCGGCCTCCTGCGGCTCGTGGGTGAAGATGAGCACGGCCTTGCCCGCGACGTCGAGTCCGGCGTAGTCGTCGTAGCCGAGCGCGGGCGCGGTGATGCCGTAGCCGGCAAACACCAGGGGCACGCGGTCGAACGACGGCGCCGGCTCGCCGTGCGTGCGATCGATCAGCGACAGCGGGTAGTACTGGTCCCCGATGGCCAGGGATTCCTCGCCCGATTCCGAGCGCACGACGAGCGCCGACGAGGCCGGCGGCTCGACGCGCACGTCGGCCTCGAAGGCCTGGAAGTAGGTGCCGTTGTCGCCGGCCGGCTCGAGCCCGCCGCTCTGGAAGAGCGACGCGATGTAGTCCCCCGCGCGCTCGAGGCCCTCGGTGCCGTTGCCGCGGCCGCCCAGGCTGTCGCTGGCGAGGTAGCGGATGTGCGAGAGGTAGGCCTGGGGAGAAATCGTGACGAGGGTGTCCGCCTCCGCGGCCTGCGGCCGCTTCGGCGAGACCAGCGCGGTGAGCAGTGCGACACAGCCGACCCAGGTGACCAGCCGCTTGGTCATGCGCTAGGTTCGGAGCGTCGTCTCGAATCTGACGCGATCGCGGGACGAGAGGGCGGGCGCGACGAGGCTGGCGATGCCCGAGGGCTGAAGCGTCACCGGCATCATCGCGGCGCGGCCGGGCGCGCCCTCGTCTCTCGTGAGGGCCACCATCGCCATGTGCGTCCTCGGCGATCGCGTGAGCGCTGTCCGGATCAGGCGCGTGGCGGCGCTCGCGAGCGCGTTCGGACCGAGGGGCCACGCGCGCGCCACGCGCGCGTCGAGGCGGGCCAGTTGCGCCGCCGACAGGACCTCCGTCGCGCTGCGGCCGGCGATGGCCGCCTGCTCCCACGGCACGATGACCTGTTGCGGCGGGCGTCCGAGCACCGACAGCGAGATGTCCCCGGGGGCGGCGCCGGCCTCGAGCGCCGTCATCATGACCACGGCGGAGCGCAGCGCCTCGGGGGCCGATCCGAACAGGCGGGTTCTCGAGAGGCCGAGCTCGTTCACGCCCCGCTCGATGAGCGAAGCCTGTTGCGTTCCGGCGCAGACGATGGGCGCGACCTGGTTGAGGCCGGCCACGCGCTTCAGCAGCGCCAGGCCCGCGTCTTCCTGCCACTCCGCAGGCGGTGGCGTGGCGCGGTCCGCCATCACCAGCACCGCGGCACCGGTGACCACCGACACGTCGTTGGTACCGAACAGCGCCGTGGTGTAACCGTCCACGGGCGCCGCCTGGGCGACGTCGAGCGCCTTGCCGGCGGCGACTTGTCCCAGGTCGTCGACGAGGAAGATGCGCGAGACGACGTCGGCCGCGGCGAGCTGCCGCGCCAGCGCGCCACCGATGTCGCCGGCCCCCAGGATCACGATGGTCACAGCGGGAATTGTAGCTGGAATCGGTTGATCTCGTGATCTCGTGAACGGTTGATCTGATCTATCGATCGGGTGATCTGGCGATCTATCTGGTGATCTGCTGCCGCTGTGCCGCCGCGCTACAATCAGGCGACGGCGAGCCTCCTCAGATCAAAAGATAGATCACCAGATCACCAGATCACGCGATCACTAGTTCAGATCAACCGATCACCACGTCAAGAGATCACCACATGGCAAGAGTCACACTGATTACGGGCGGCACGCGAGGCATCGGATTTGCGCTGGCGGAGCGCCTGCTGGCCGCGGGCGACCACGTCGCCATTATGGGGACATCGACGGAGTCTGTGGTGCGTGCCGAGCACAAGCTCGCGGCGGCCGCCGGCGACGCCGGCCGCGTCGCGGGCCTCGTCTGCGACGTGCGCGACCCCGCGGCGGTCGAGCTGGCGGTGCGCACCGTCGTGGCGCGCTTCGGCGGGCTTGATGCGCTCGTCAACAACGCGGGCGTGGGCATCGGCGCGCCGATCGCGGACCTGCCCTATGACGAGTGGAACCGCATCATCGGCACCAACCTGACGGGCGTCTTCCACTGCTGCCGCGCCGCCATCCCCCACCTGCGCACGCGGGGCGGCGGCTGGATCGTCAACGTCAGCAGCCTCGCGGCGAAGAACGCGTTCATCGGCGCCGCCGCGTACTGCGCGTCGAAGGCGGGGCTGAACGCCTTCAGCGAGGCGCTGATGCAGGAGCTGCGCTACGACAACATCCGCGTGACCTACGTGATGCCCGGCTCGGTGGCCACCGGCTTCGCGGGCCAGCAGAGCGAGAGCGGGGCGGAATGGAAGCTGCTCCCCGAAGACGTGGCGCAGGCGATCGTCGACGTGATGAACCATCCGGCCCGGAGCCTGCCGAGCCACGTCGAGATCAGGCCTTCGAGGCCGGCACGGAAGTAGGTTCAACACGAGGGGTTCAACACGAGGGTTCGACTGTGATTGGGGGGCGGTACGATCCACTGGAGGCGGTAAGGCCTGGCGTGGCGTTCCGGGCGCGGGATATGACGACCGCTCAGACCGTGGTCATTCATCCCATCGCCGCACCGGACGCCGACACTCTTGAGGCGTGCGTGGCGCGGGGCTCGCGCATACGCGGGGTGTTCCATCCCGCCCTCATGACGCTCTTTGACCTGATTCCGTCTGGCGATCGCTCATTCATGGCGGTCGTTGAGTTCGTGCCCGCGCGGCCACTGCGCCTGATACTGGCCGGGTTGCCCATGCATCCGCGCCGGGCCGCGGAGCTCGCTTCGGAGGTGGCCGACGCCCTCGCGGAAGTCCACGCGCACGGATTCGCCCACGGGGCGGTCTCGACCGATTCTGTCGTGCTGACGACCAAGGGCAAGGCGAAGCTCTCGGTCGTGGAAGCCTTGCGCGTTCGCGAGGCAACGGAGGCCGAGGACCTGCAGGCCCTCGAGGCCCTCTACACCGAACTATCGGGCAAGCCATCGACCGGCGGCGCGCAATCGGCGGCGGTGATGGCGGCCGGCCTCCGCGACCTCACGCGCGTTGAACCCTCGCGTTGAACCTTCGCGTTGAACCTGGTTGTCGTGCTGAACCTTCGTGCTGAACCTTCGCGTTGAACCTCAAGATACAGCAAAGAGCCACTTCGGCATGTCCACGTTGCCGCCTGTGACCAGCGTGACCACGCGCTGTCCGGCCGCCGACGCCTTGCCCGCCATCACGGCCGCCGTCGCCGCGGCGCCGGCGCCCTCGACGATGAGGTGCTCCTCGGCCGCGAGCCCGCGCATCGCGCGCGCCAACTCGTCCTCGCTCACCGTGACGACGTAGTCCACCACCTGCTTCACGAGCGGGAAGGTGATCGATCCCGGCTCGAGGTTGCCGGTGAGGCCGTCGGCCAGTGTCGGCCGTCGGCGTGATCTCGGTGATACGTCCCGCCTCGAGGCTGAGCGTGAATGGCGACGAGGCCTCCACCTCCACGCCCACGATCGTGGCGCGCGGCGCGGCGGCCTTGACGGCCAGGCCCACGCCGCTGGCCAGCCCGCCGCCGCCGAGCGGAATCACCACGACGTCGAAGCTCGGGCAGCGCCTCGACGATGTCGAGGCCGATGGTGCCGGCGCCGGCGATGACGTCGGGATGGTTGTAGGGCGAAATGTAGATGCCGCCTTCGGCCGCGGCGAACGTCACGGGCTCGCGTCTCCGCCGTGTCGTAATCCTCGCAGTCGGCGTGCAGCACGGCGCCGTGGCGGCGAATCGCCGCCTGCTTGGTCTCGGGCGCCGTCTCCGGGGTGAAGACCACGCACGACAGGCCGAGGCGCTCGGCGGCGAGCGCCAGCGCGCGGCCATGGTTGCCGGCCGACGCCGTGACGAGGAGCGGCGTGGAGGGGTGTCCGCCTTCAGCCGGATACGCCTCCATCAGCTTCAACGCGGCGTTCAGCGCCCCGCGAATCTTGAACGAGTGCGTCTGGTTGAGCGATTCCAGTTTGAGGAACACGTTGCCGTCGGCGATCGACGACAGCCAGGACGACGACAGGAGCGGCGTCGGCTTCAGGTGCGGCGCGAGCCGCTTCCGCGCTTCGTAGACGTCGAGAACGGTCGGCAGCATCATGAGCCCTGGAGGAGTTGCGGCAACTGCGTGACGAACGCCGACCGCGCCAGCACCTGGCCCACGCCCGCCTCGCGCGCCTGCGCGATCAGGTCGGCCTGCACGTGCGACACGAAGCCCACGGTGGGCACCGCCCGCCACGCGCGGGGTCGCCCTTGAGCGCGGCGACCGCCTCGAGCGGGCGCACGCGGACGCTGTTCAGGTCGAGAATCACCAGGCGCGGCGCCAGCGTGCGCGCCGCCTCGAGGATGGCCTCCGGCGAGCGCGCGAACCTGATCTCCACGCCGAGCGCCTTGGCCGCCGTCGAGATGCGCGACGAGAACATCAGGTCATCCACCCCGACAATCACCATCGTCCTGCTATCCTACATCCGTGATCATCGAAAGCGCTGCGGCCGCCGCCGTTCATGAAAAACGGGTTCATCCTCGGGTGCGAGCGCACGCGAGAGGCGGTGTACGTGGACCCGGGGGACGAAGTGGACGAACTGCTGGCGTTTGTCGAGGCCGAGCAGCTCGTCGTGACGCACATCCTCCTGACGCACGCCCACGTCGACCACGTCTCGGGCCTGGCGCGCGCCAAGCGCCGGCTGGGCGCGCCGATCCACCTGCACAAGGACGACCTGTTCCATCTACGACGACGCGGTGAAGCACGGCGCGATGTTCGGCCTGCGGGTCGAGGCGCCGCCGCCGGTGGACCGGTTCTACGACGGCAAGGGACCCGATCGCGTTCGGCGACTACGAGGTCACCGTCCACCACACGCCCGGGCCATTGCCCCGGAGGGGTGTGCCTGGCGTGTCCGGCGGCGGAACTATGGCTCCGCCCTACGACACGCCCCCGAGCCTTTTCGTGGGCGACACGCTGTTTGCGGGCTCGATCGGCCGCACCGACCTGCCCGGCGGCGACTACGAGACGCTGATGCAGTCGATTACCGGCGTGCTGTTCGCCTTTGGCGACGACGCCATCGTGTACCCGGGCCACGGCCCCGAAACCACGATCGGCCAGGAGCGGCGGACGAATCCGTTCGTGCTGGAGTGGCTGGCACGGACGACGTGACGGCCTTTATGCCTGCCTGGCCACCGCAAACGTCACCCGGCCCACGGTGACTTGATCGCCGTCGTTCAGCGACGCCTTCATCAGCTTCTTTCCGTTCACGAACGTGCCGTTGGTGCTGCCCAGGTCCTCCAGGGTCAGCTCGTTCTGCGTGCTCACCACGAACCGGCAATGGACGCGCGACACCAGCGCGGCGTCGACGATGAAGTCGGCGCGCGGGGCGCGGCCCATGGTCTTGAGGGTGCCGGGGAGGAGGCGGAACAGCAGGGCGAGGTCGAGTGGGTCGACGGACTGGAGCGTCCACATACGCGCCGACCAGTGTAACGGAACCGCGCATTTGCGCCATCCGTAAACACTCTATGTATGAGCACACCGGGTAAGTGGACCATCGCGGCCGTCACGCTCGGCGTGGCGGGCGTGGCCGTGTACGGCATGGTGACCGCCAGCGGCGCCTCCAACAACATCGACCCGTCGAAGCTGGCCACCGTCGAGCGCGGCACCGATGGTGCGGTCGGTCGTGGCCACGGGCAAGATCGAGCCGATCACCAAGGTCGAGATCAAGTCGAAGGCCAACGGCATCATCGAGGCGCTCCACGTGGACGTCGACCAGCGTCGTGGCAGCCGGGCGACGTGCTGGCCGAGCTCGACAAGGAGAACCTGCGCGCCCGCCTGCGCGAAGCCCGCGGCGAACCTGCAGGCCGCCGCGGCCGCGCTCGACGGCCGCCGAGGCGCAGCTGCAGCAAGAACGAGATCGAGGCCGAGGCGCCCGACGTGCGAGTTCGCGCAGGCGCGCCTACGACCGCGCCGCGGTCCCTGTTCGACCAGAAGCTCGTGCTCGCAGTCGGCAGCTCGACGACGCGCAGAGCGCTCTCGAGCAGGCGCGAGAACCGCCAGCGCGCCGCGCAGTCGCAGCTGGTCGTCAGCCAGGCGCAAGGTCGACGAGGCCCGCGCCCAGGTCGCGCAGGCGCAGGCCGCCGTCGAGCGGGCCGACGAGGAACTCGGCCAACGCCACCATCAAGGCGCCCATCGCGGGCACGGTGCTCACGCGCGACGTCGAGATCGGCAGCCCCGTCTCGTCCATCCTCAACCTCGGCGCGAACGCCACGCTCGTGATGACGCTCGGCGACATCGACCAGGTGTTCGTGCGCGGCAAGGTGGACGAGGCCGACATCGGCCGCGTGCGCCTCGGGCATGCCGGCGCGCATCACGCGTCGAGACTTCAAGGACAAGATGTTCGAGGGCAAGGTCACGCAGATCTCGCCGATCGGCGTCGAGAAGGACAACGTCACGACCTTCGAGGTGGAGGTCTCCATCGACAACCCGCGGCAAGGAGCTCAAGGCCAACATGACGGCCAACGCGGAGATCGTCCTCGAAGAGCACCCCGACTCGCTCGATCGTGCCGGAGGCGGCCATCACCTACGACGCCCAGAAGCAACGCCTTCGTCGACGTGGCCGATCCGCACGCCGAAGGACGGGCCGCCGCAAGGTGCCGGTCAAGCTCGGCATCGGCAACGGCACGCAAGACCGCAGGTGCTCGACGGCGCTCGAAGCAAGGCGACAAGGTCGTGCTGCCCTCGTAGGCGCATGCCATCGCGCGAGAGCGCAGTCACGCCAGGTCGCTCGACAACCTGCGCGCCAACAAGCTGCGCAGCTTCCTGACGATGTTCGGCATCCTGTGGGGCGTGATCGCGGTCGTGATCCTCTCGGCGACGGGCGAGGGATTCCAGCGAGGCAACGAGCACGTGCTCGAAGAGCTCGGCAAGAACATCGCGATCGTCTGGGGCGGCCGCACCAGCCTGCAGGCCGGCGGCGAGCGCGCCGGCCGCGCAGATCTTCCTCACGCGTCGACGACGCGCGTGCCATCGCGCGCGAGTCGCGGCTCGTGGCGCGTGGTCAGCCCCGAGATCCAGCGCGGCGGCCTCCAGGTCGAAGAGCCGCTACAACGCCGCCGCCGCTCGCGCGTGCACGGCATCGAGCCGCAGTACCAGGACATCCGCACCATCGACATCGAGCGCGGCCGCAGCTTCGCGCTGGGACGACGAGCAGCAGGTGCGCGCGCGTGGCGATCATCGGCGCCGACGCTGGCGAGCAGCTCTTCGGCGCGCGCGACAGCGCTCGGCGAGACGGTGCAGCTGAACGGCGTGCCGCTACACCGTCGTCGGCAAGATCCGGAAGAAGGACCAGGACAGCAACTACAGCGGGCCCGACAACGACAAGGTGTTCGTGCCGTTCGCGGCGATGGCGCGCGACTTCCCGCGGCCCGACGCGCCGGCCGGGCACGCGTCTCGCAGATCATCGTGGCGCCGAAGCCAGTGGGTGGTGGACGGCCTGCCGCGGCGTGCTCGAGCGAGCGCACCGGCCGCATCGACGACATCGACTGGCCGCTCGAGCGCGACGTGCGCCAGGTGCTGGCGCGGCGCCACGGCTTCGACCCGGACGACCGCGAGGCCATCGCGATGTGGGACACGTCGCTCGAGACGCTGATGTTCGGCCGCATGATCGACACGATGCGCGACTTCTTCTCGATCGTCGGCTTCGTCACGCTGGCGCTCGGCGGCCTCGGCGTGATGAACATCATGCTCGTCGCCGTGCGGGAGCGGACGCGCGAGATCGGCGTGCGCAAGGCGCTCGGCGCCACCACGCGCGCCATCCAGCGGCAGTTCTTCCTCGAGGGATTCTTCCTCACGCTGTTCAGCGGCGGCGCTCGGCTTCGCCGTCGCCCTCGGGCTGTGCGCGCTGGTCAACCTGCTGCCGATGCCCGAGCGCTTCCAGGGCATGGTGATCACCTGGCAGGCCGGCGCGCTCGCCCTCGGCACGCTGCGCTGGCGATCGTCGGCGTCGTCACGTCGCACCTACCCGGCGCGCCGCGCGGCGCAACTGCCGCCGGTCGAGGCGCTGCGGTACGAGATGTGACCATGAGCGCGCCGACCTTCGGCGCAGTCCCGCGCCGGCCCTGTCGGCGCCGCCCGCGCCGACTGCAGCTGCTGCTCGGGAGATCGTTCGCGAGGCGTGTCACCGGGCTGGTCGCGCAACCGCTTCGCGCGCGGTGCTGTCGATGCTCGGCATCTCGTGGGGCATCGTGTCGGTGGTGATGCTGCTGGCCTACGGCAACGGCTTCCGCGACGCGCTCGGCGCGCGGGTTCGCGGGCGCGTTCGGCGACGGCGT
The DNA here is from genome assembly GCA_963839865.1 of uncultured Acidobacteriota bacterium. GTDB lineage: Bacteria > Acidobacteriota > Vicinamibacteria > Vicinamibacterales > UBA2999 > 12-FULL-67-14b. The sequence continues at coordinate 512,917 of CAWIWS010000020.1, read as the reverse complement.
GGTCATCGTGTGGCCGGGGCAGACCAGCACGCAGGCCGGCGGCGAGCGCGCCGGCAAGCGCGTCCGCCTGAACGATCGACGACGTGCACGCGGTCGGCGACGCTGCCGCTCGTCAAGGTCGTCAGCCCGGAGTTCATCGAGGAGTTCCCGGTCGCGTTCGGGAACGAAGCAGGCGCTCGTACCTGATCCGCGGCGTGGCGCCCGAGTACGGCGACGATGCGCAGCGCAGCCGGCTGCCGGCGGGCCGCTTCCTCGACGACGAGGACGTGCGCCTGCAGCGGCGCGTGGCGTTCATCGGCAGCGAGGTGGCGCGCAAGCTGTTCGGCGACGTGCCGCCGGTGGGCCAGACGCATCCGCATCGGCGGCATGGCCGTTCGAGGTGGTCGGCGTGCAGAAGGAGAAGGTGCAGCTCTCGAACTACCTCCGGCCCGACAAGCGAGTGCATCTTCATCCCGTACACCACCGCCGGGCAGCTGTGGAACACCGAGTACACGACGGTGATGGTCTGCCAGGCCGTGGATCCCGCTCGAAGGACGAGCAGGCCGACAGGCAGGTGAAGGCGCTGCTCGGCAAGCGCCTCGGCTTCAACCCGAACGACGAGCGCGCGCTGCGCATGTTCGGCTCCGTCGCAGACCGCCGCAGATCACCGGCGGCATCGTCCTGGGCCTGAAGCTGGTGCTCGGCTTCATCGGCGTGCTGACGCTGGCGATCGGCGGCGTCGGGCGTGATGAACATCATGTTCGTGTCGGTCACGAGCGCACGCGCGAGATCGGCATCCGCAAGGCGCTCGGCGCCCGGCGCCGCGCACATCCTGCTGCAGTTCCTGCTCGAGGGGCTGGTCACGGCGTTCGCCGGCGGCGTCGCGGGCGTCGCTGCTGTCGTGGCTGCTCGTGCTGGCTGTTCAGCCCGCGGCCGTTCCTGTCGGAGCTGCTCGACGACACGAGCGCGGTCGGCCGACATCCACCTGGTGCTGTCGTTCGAGCTGCTGCGGCATCTGCGCCGGCATCCTGATGGTCGTGGGCCTCGTGAGCGCGCTGGTGCCCGCCCTCCGGGCGTCGCGCCTCGATCCGATCGACGCCCTCCGCTACGAATAGCCGCGGCTGTCGATCACCGGGGGCGCCCCGCCGTTTCCCGTTCTGCCCGTATAATCCGCCGCATGCCCAATCGTTGGCCTCCAGTTGTCGGCGGGATCCTGATGAATCTCGCGCTCGGGACGTTATATGCGTGGAGCACGTTCGTGCTGCCCCTCGAGAAGGAATTCGGGTGGACCCGGGCGGACACCTCCTGGGTCTACACCATCGCCGTCATCTGCTTCGCGCTCTCCTTTCTCTTCGCCGGATGGCTGCAGGATCTCAAGGGCCCGAAGATCTGCGCGTTGATCGGCGGCCTGGCCGTGAGCGCCGGCTTCCTCCTCGCGAGCTACACGACGTCCCTTCTCACCCTCTACGTGTACTTCGGCGTCATCGTCGGCATCGGGAACGGGTTCGGCTACGCCACGCCGATGCCGGTCGCGTCGAAGTGGTTTCCCGACAAGCGCGGCCTCGTCGTGGGCCTGATGGTGGGCGGCTACGGCGCGGGCTCGGCCATCTTCGGGTCGCTCGCCGAGCGGTGGCTGATTCCCGACGTCGGCTGGCGCATGACGTTCCAAATCCTCGGCGTCGCGTTCTTCTTCATGACGATGGCCGGGGCGATGCTGCTGAAGAACCCGCCGGCCGGGTACCGGCCGCCGCAACTGGCAGCCGGCCGCGGGCGCCGCGGCCCAGCGCCTCGAATACACCGCGCGCGAGATGCTGGCCACGCCGACGTTCTACGCGCTGTGGATCGCGTACTGCCTCGGCACCACCGCGGGCCAGATGACGATCAGCCAGCTCTCGCCCTTCGCCAAGCAGCGCGGGCATCGTCGCGCCGCTGGCCATCTTCACCATCTCCGCGCTCGGCAACGCGAGCGGCCGGATCCTGTCGGGATGGATGTCCGACACGCTCGGCCGGCTCCGCACGCTGAAGACCATGGTGCTGCTGTCGGCGGTGGCGATGCCGGCGCTCTTCATCTGGCGCGAGCAGGAGGTGCTGTTCTTCGTGCTGCTCGCGGCCGTGTACTGGTGCTACGGCACGCAGCTCTCGGTGTTTGCGTCGACCACCGCGGATTTCTACGGCACGCGGAACCTCGGGATGAACTACGGCGTGCTGTTCACGGCGTGGGGCGCCGCGGGCATCATCGGCCCGGCGATTGCGGCGCGGGTGTTCGTGCGGTTCGGGGACTACCGCTACGCGTTCTTCGCGGCGGCGGGCCTGGCGATCGTGGCGTTCCTGTCGCTGTCGATGGCGAGACCGCCGGCACGCCAGGCCTGATGGAATGGCCGGCCATGGTGGCGCGGCTGGTCCGGGATGAAGAAGGAGAGACCCATGCGACGAATCGTGCTCGGCCTGGTCGGCGTCTTCTGCGTGCTGGGCGTGCTGCGGGCGCAAGGCGATCCGCAGCCCACCTGCCGGAACTGTCCGGCGACCTACATCGCGAACGAAGAGGTGCAGGCCTACGCGAAGAAGGCCATCGCCGAGAAGCTGACGGACCAGCAGATGCGCGACGTCGACATCGGCAAGAGCCATGTCGGCGTCGGCGTCGTGTATCGCGGGAAGCTGACGGCACCGGCCGCCGAGTCGGTCGCCGAGCACGACCTGGTCAGCGAGGTCTATCACGTCATCGAAGGCACGGCCACGCTGGTGACGGGACCGGACCTCGTCGGCAAGAAGCGCCGGCCCGCGAACCTGGAGACCGTCCGCCTGTTCAACGGCCCCGGCAACAACGCCGAGTCGATCCGGGGCGGCGTCACGCACGAACTCAAACCCGGCGACGTCGATCGTGATTCCCGCAGGCACCGGCCACTGGTTCACGCGGATCGACGACCACATCATCTATCTCATGGTGCGGATCGATCCGGACAAGGTGACGCCCCTCAAGGACGACGCGGCGTCGAAGGCGTACCTGTCGAAGCCGCGTCAGCCCCTAAGCCCCTAAGCCCCTAAGCCCTCAAGCTTCATCCGTGTACACCGGATAAGTGGGCTCGTACATGTGTTCCTTGACGAACGCGAGGAGATCGTCCGGGGCCGGGACCGTGGCGAACCCGCGCGCGAGCGCGACCTCCGCCACGGCGACGGCGATGTGGGCCGACACCGCGCGCACCGTGTTGAGGGGCGGATAGAGGCTTCCCTGGTCGAGGTCCGCCTGCGTCACGCAGCCCGCGAGCGTCCGCGCCGCCGCCATGAACATGTCGTCGGTGATGCGCGTGGCTCCCACGGCGATCGCGCCGAGCCCGACACCCGGGAAGATGTACGAGTTGTTGCCCTGCCGCGGGACATACGTCCGGGTGTTGAGCGTGACGGCCCCAAACGGGCTGCCGGAGGCAAAGAGCGCGCGCCCGCGGCTCCATCGGTAGGCCTGCTCCGCCGTGCACTCCGACTTCGACGTGGGATTCGAGAGGGCGAAGATGATCGGGCGCTCGTTCAGCTGCGTCATCTCCGGGATCACGCCTTCGTTGAAAGTGCCGCCCACCGCGGCCACCCCGATGATGGCCGTCGGCTTGAGCGCGCGGACCGCGAGCAGGAAGTCGGGCACCGCCTCGTGGTCGTGGGCGTACGGGCGCTTGTGCTCGGCGAGTCCCGTCCGGCTCTTCACCACGAGCCCTCGTGAATCCACCAGCCAGCACCGCCCGCGCGCTTCGGCCTCGCTGAGGCCGGCCGCCTTCATCGCGGCCACCGTGAGGTCGGCGATGCCGGTCGCCGCTTCGCCCGCGCCGAGGAACAGCAGGCGCTGGTCGGTCAACGCGCCCCCCGTGACGCGCAGCGCCGAGAGAACGCCGGACAGCGCCACGGCCGCCGTGCCCTGGATGTCGTCGTTGAAGGTGCAGATGCGGTCGCGATACCTGGCGAGCAACCGGAACGCGTTGTGGTTGGCGAAGTCCTCGAACTGGATGATGGCGCCCGGAAACACGCGGCGCGCGGCGGTGACGAATTCCTCCACCAGGTCGTCGTACGCCGCGCCGGACAGGCGCGGCTGGTGCAGGCCGATGTACAGGGGATCGCGCAGCAGCCGCTCGTTGTTGGTGCCCACGTCGAGGACGATGGGCAGGCACTGGGTCGGGTCGATGCCGGCGGCGGCCGTGTAGAGCGCGAGCTTGCCGACGGGAATGGCCATGCCGTTGGCGCCGAGGTCGCCGAGGCCGAGGATGCGCTCGCCGTCGGTGACCACGATCATCTTCACGTGCGCGCTCGGGCCAGTTGCGCAGGACGTCCTCGACCTGGCCCCGGTCGGTGGCGGTGACGAAGATGCCGCGCGAGCGCTGGAAGATGTGCCCGTACTCCTGGCACGCCTGCCCCACGGTGGGCGTGTAGATGATCGGCAGCATCTCGTCGAGATGGTCGGCGAGCAGGCGGAAGAACAACGTCTCGTTGCGATCGTGCAGCGCGTTGAGGTTGATGTACTTCTCGAGGTCCGACGTCTTGCGGCGGAAGTTCTCGAGCACCCGCTCGACCTGTTGCGCCTGGGTGTTGGGGTGTTGCGGCAGGAGGCCGCGGAGGCCGAGGGCTTCGCGCTCGGCCTCGGTGAACGCGGTGCCCTTGTTGAGCGCGGGGTCGCGCAGCAGCGCGGCGCCCCTGGGGAACCACGCAGGAATCGAAGGTCGCTTGCGGTCCATGGATCCAGCCTATCAGGTCCACAGATTGCACAGATGGACTCGGATTCGGACCGCGGCGCGGGGTCGGCGCCGGTCGTCGACCGGCTGGCCCGCGCCCGTGGTCTGGTAGGCGTTGAAATCCGGAGAATCTGCGAAATCTGTGGATGACTTATCGGGGCACGTTCATCTTGAAGGGGTAGTAGCGGACGAGCCCTTCCGAGGAGAGAACGAGGAAGAAGTACCCATTGTTGCGTTCGCCGGCGCCCACGGCGGCGAGCAACTCCGCGATCCGGGCCGGCCGCTCCAGGTCGGCCACGCGCACCTGCAGCGCCGTGACGCCGATGCGTCGCCCGGCGATCGGCAGCATCCGGCGCTCCGCGTACTCGTTGGCGAACAGGTCCTCGCTTGCCACCATCACCGACATCGGCGACCAACCCGTCAGGCTGCATCGCAGCATCGTGAAGTCCGTGATGGTGGGGATATCCGAGAAGGTCCCGCTCGCCATCACCAGCGTGCCTGCGCGACGGAACTCGGCCCACGCCTTGAGGGGAATCTGCTCGGTCGAGGTGTGCAGCACCACCGCGGACCCTTGCGCGGACGCGCGCCCCGCCGGCGCCAGCGCGGTGAGCACGGCCAGCGCGAGCAGGAGCACTCTCATCAGCGCGGAGTCTAGCATGCGGGTTCTGCGATACAGGCGTCGGCCACACCGGCCAAAATTCCGCGCGTGGAGGGCTTGACGGCTTAGGGACCTAGGGACCTAGGGGCTTGGGACCAGGCCGCGGTGACGGACGCGCGAAGACGGCGAGGCTGCTGGCCACCGGCCGTCCGTCGGGATTGTCGGAAGACGTGTTGAGCAGCGCCGCCTCACCGGTGGCCGGGTCCGTCCACGCCATCGTCGTCGAGCCGCCGCCGTCGAGATTGAGCGCGTCCCACACACCGTAATCGCGGATCAGGAGCGCCGCCACCTCGGAGAGGCGCATCCCCTCGCTGCCGCCGCGGACGTCCACGGTGAAGAGCGTGAGCGTCCGGCGGTCGCGCGAGAGCCCGATGGCCGTGCGGGCAGTGGCGACTTCGTACCACGATTTCTCGTTCGAGTAGTTGCTCGCGCTGCCAGGCGTGAGCGCGGCTCCCGGATGCGCGGCATCGCGATACACGGGAATGCTGGCCGAGCCCTCCGTGACAATTTGCGCGGAGCCGGCGACGACGTTCCACAGCGGACACGCGCTCGCGGACGTGCAGGCCGTCGGCCTTGCGCGAATCGCGATGGACGATCCGCGCGCGGTTCTGGCGATCGATGTTGAGGGCGGCGGCGTCGGCCACGAGCGCGAAGCTCTGCTCGGGTGTTTCGAAGGCCGAGAAGACGCGGCCGTCGGAGGCCGCGAGGCCGATGACCCACGCGTCCGTGTCGGCGGACGGGAACGGGAGGAAAAAGTGCGCGTTGATGGCGAGTTGCGCGTGCTGCTCCTCCAGGAACTCGCGGGTTGTCCGGCGGACGACCTCGCGCGCGCCGCCGGGAGGCGTCACCGCGAAACGAATCCCCGGCGCCTTCAGGTCGATCTGCGCGATGTGCATGCGCAGCGGCCGCGGCGCCATCTCCGTCCGGTCGATCAGGGTGACGCCGATGAACGGATGCGTGACGCGGGCCTGGCCGCTCGACGCGGCCACGAGACACACGAGCGCCAGCGCGACGAAGAACCAGCGGAACTGGTGGCGAGAGGTCGTGGCCGGCCCGCGGTGCATGGCACATTCTAGTGACAGATTGCCGGCGCAGGAGGGCGGGGAGGACCGCACGACCTGGTCTGCCCCCTTACGATCGAGGACTGGAGCAGATAGACCGCATCCCGGCGACCCACGCCGTCAGCAGATCGACGGCGTCCTTGTCCACCACGACCGTGCCGATCGGCGGCATCTGCGACGATGGCGCGGCGCGACCGCACGCGAGCGATCACCGCGCTCAATTCGGGATGGCCCGGGTTGATCAGCATCGACTCCCCTCCGGCGCCGTTGGCACGACCCAGTGCCCGCCGCGACCCACGGTGGTCTCGAGCGCCGGCGTGCACCCTGCCGCCGCCACGCCGTGCTTCAGGAACAACCCCACCGAGGCGATCGAGCTCTCCGGGTTGTGGCAGCTGCCGCAATTCGTCGACAGGTACCCGAGCGCCGCGCGCTCCCGCGGATCCCGCGCCGCGATGCGCGGCGGCGAGAGCACCAGGTCCGGCTCGCGGCGGCGTGAGGCGTCCTTCCTCGGACGAGCGTGCGCAACGTCACCATGTCCGGTGACAGCGGATCGGCGTGCAGCGCGTTGGGATCGCGATCGTCCGACAGCTGCAGCGCGTCGAAGCCCATGATTTCCGTGCGCGCCGAGTCGTGGCACGACCGGCACTCGGCGACGCCCGGGATGCTGTGCATCTTGCCCGGCGCCACCTCCGCGACGTTCGCGATGCCCTCGTCCGGCGCCAGCACGGCGTCGGTCTGCGCGGCGTTCCACGCATACGACGCGAACACCCACCGGTCACGGGTCGCCTTCCACAGGAAGCGCGTCTCGATCCGGCGGCCGCCGAACTCGAACTCCTTCCAGAAGCGCGTGCCCACCGGGAAGTCCCAATGATTGATGTCACCGACATCAATCGAGGACCCCTCCGGCAGGCGCACCCAGCGGCGCTTGAGGGCGCCGTCACTCCAGAGCGGATACTGCGGTGAGAACGAGCGGTTGCGCGAATCGATCGTCACGCCGTCCGCCCCATACAAACCGGTCTGCGACAGGAGACGCGGCGCCACCGGCGCCAACGCCTCCTGCCTGACAGCCGCGGTCGCCGCCGCGCCCGCCAGCATGGCGAACGCGACGGCAAAGGCCAGGTGAACGGCGCGCGATCGCATTACTTCGTCCCTTCGACCGGATCGATCGGCGCGGGCACGCGGTTGTGAACGGCCGGCTCCGACTGCAGGAACGCGAACAGGCTGCGGATGTCCTCGTCGCTCAGCAAGCGGAGGTTCTGCGCGGGCATCGGCGGCAGGATCGGACGGCCCTTGCCCTGGTGACGCCCCGTCTTCATCGTCGCGATGAACTGATCGATCGTCCAGTCACCGAGGCCGGTGTCCTTGTCGGGCGTGAGGTTGGCGGCGAAGCTGACGCCCCATGGGCCGGCGAACGCGGTGCTGGTGCCGGCGCCCGGTCCACACCCACGGTCCCGGGGGCAGTTGCGGCGCCGGCGGCATCTTCAGCGCCTCGGGGTGGCCCGAGAGCGGACCCGTCATGTCGACCTCGGGGCCGTTCGGCCCCATCTTCATCGGGGAGTGGCAGTCGTGGCATCCCATGATGCTCACGAGGTACTTGCCGCGCGCGATGCGCGCGGCCGGGGCCGTCGCCCGGGGCGCGGACTGCTGCGCGGAGAGCGCGGCGACGCCGGTGAGGAGGCCGGCGAGGGTGATGGCGGACAGGGTCAGGGAAGCGGTCGCGAATCGGATGTTCTTCATGTCAGTGTGTCTCCACAGGTAATTGACGGAGCCCGCACGCGGCCGAACGCTAAGCGTTCCCTACAAGTTCCTTAAGAAAATCCTAACCGGCTATACTCGGACGTTTTCATGCTGGACGAGGCGCTCACCGCATTCATTCACGAGGGATTGGCCGCCCAAATCGGCACCCGCAACGATCGCCTGGAACCCAACGGCGCGCGGGTGACGGCCGTCCGAGTCGAGGACGACCGCCAGCACGTGGTGGTCTATGTGGCCAAGGCCGCCGTCAAAGCTCATCCTCGAAGACCTGCAGGCCAATCGCCAGGCGGCCGTCGCGATCGTGCGGCCCACCGACGACAAGGCCAGCCAGATCAAGGGCGAGTTCGTCGACGTCCTGGACGGCCACCGCCGCCGAACGCCCGTTCGTGATGCAGCAGTGGCAGGGCTTCCTCAACCAACTCGACATGGTGGGCCTGCCGGCGCGCCGCCGCGCAGAACTGGTCGGCGTGGCCGTGCGTGGCGCTGCGGATTCGCGTGACCGCGCTCTTCGATCAGACGCCGGGGCCCAGGGCGGGAGCGCCGCTCGCATGACCTCGCGGCTCGAGGCGCTCGCGCCCTGCTTCCAGGGTCTCATCCCCGCCATGCTCTTCACGTGCGCGAAGGACGGCACGCCCAACACGGCGTACCTGAGCCACGTGGACTACGTCGATCCCACGCACGTCGCGCTCTCGTTCCAGTTCTTCAACAAGAGCCGCCGGAACATCGCCGAGAACCCGCACGCGCTGGTGCACGTCCTCGATCCGGACACGGCGCAGGGCTGGGCGCTGCGCCTGCGGTTCGTGCGGTCCGAGACCGACGGGGCCGATCTTCGAGCGCATGGCGCTGCGCATCGAGGCCATCGCGTCGTACACGGGACTCAAGGGCATCTTCAAGCTGCTGGCCGCCGACATCTACGAAGTGACGTCGGTGGACCGCATCGCGAGCGAAGGCGCGATCAGCGACGTCACGCCGGGCCGGCGGGGCCGCCGAGCCGAGCCCGACGCGGTCTTCACGATGAAGGCGCTGCAGGATCTCTCGCAGCGCATCAACGCCGCCGATTGCATGGAGCGCCTGCTCGACTCCATCCTCGCGGGCATCGACGAGTTCTTCGGGTTCAGTCATTCGATGATCCTCCTCGCCGGCGAGGAGCCCGGCACGCTCGTGACCATCGCCTCGCGCGGCTACCCCGAGGGCGGCGCCGGCGCGGAGGCACGCATCGGCGAAGGCATCATCGGCGTCGTGGCCGAGGCGCGGAAGCCGATTCGCATCTCGGGGCTCCTGCGCGGCATGTTGTACGCCAACGCGATGAAGAAGGGCGCGGAAGCCAGCGGCTGGTGCCCGCCCGATCGGCGCATCCCGCTGCCCGGCCTGCAGAATCCCGCGAGCCAGCTCGGCGTGCCGCTGCTCGTTCGCGGCGAGCTGCTCGGCGTGCTCTGCATCGAGAGCGAGACGCCGTACCGCTTCCACGAGGAAGACAAGCAGTCGATCGAGCTGCTCGGGTCGTACCTCGCGATCGCCATCCAGAACATGCAGTTGCAGGAGACGCCGGACGCGGCGGCAGAAGCCGTGGCGAAAACTGGTCCGGCTAAAGCCGGACGCCACACCGACGGTCTCCGGCCGGCGCCAGATTGGCGGCGAGGCCGAAGCCGGACGCGACGAGGTTGCGACGACCGTGCGCGAAGTGGCGTACTACCGCAGCGAGGAATGCATCCTCGTGGACGGCGAGTACCTGATTCGCAGCCTGCCCGCGCGCATCCTCTGGAAGCTGCTGTCGCTCAGCAGGGACGAGGGCGCGACGAGTTCACGAACCGCGAGCTGCGGCTCGACAAGTCGCTCAACCTGCCCGGGTTCAAGGACAACCTCGAGACGCGCCTCCTGCTGCTGCGACGGCGCCTCGAGCAGAAGTCCGCGGACATCCGCCTCGTGCCCCGCGCCCGCGGGCGGTTCGCGCTCGAGCTGGGGTGCGCCGTGCAGCTCGTCGAGAAGCCCTGAGGTCCGGCTAAAGCCGGACGCCACGCTCCCCGGTGGTGTCCGGCCACGCCGGACGCACACTCGCCCGGTGGTGTCCGGCTTCAGCCGGACCCGACTCCCGCCGGACCCGAACCAAACGTGGGCGGCCGCCGTCCAACCCTTGATGCCGCACACCGTCCTTCGCGACGTCCGCCAGGCGCTGCGCATGTTCGTCCAGAGCCCCGCCTTCGCCCTTGCGGCGGTCGCGGCCCTCACCCTCGGCATCGCGGTGAACACGGCCATCTTCTCGGTGGTCAACGCCGTGCTGCTCAGGCCGATGCCCTTTCCCGATCCCGATCGGCTGGTGCTCTTCCTCACCACCGGTCCGCAGGGCGGGTTTCCCGTGGCCTCGCCCGCGAAGTTCCAGCACTTCCGCGAGCAGACCCAGGTCGCCGACCAGGTGTCGGCCTTCAACACGACGGTGCTGAACTACACCGACGGCAGCTTCCCCGAGCAATTCCAGGCGGGGCGCGTCTCGTCGGAGTTCTTCCGCCTGTTCGGCGCGCAGACGATTGTCGGGCGCACCTTCACCGCGGAGGAAGATCGTCCCGGCGGAGATCGTGTCGTCGTCCTCAGCAAGACGCTGTGGGAGCGTCGCTTCAACAGCGACGCGGGCATCATCGGCCGCGCGCTCTCGCTCGGCGGCGCGCCGTACACCGTGGTGGGCGTCCTCGGCGATTTCAGCTTCGACGACTTCAGCCAGCAGGCGCTCCAGGTGTGGGTGCCGTTCCAGCTCGAGCCGAACTCGTCCGACCAGGGCCACTACTTCCGGGCGGCCGGGCGGCTGAAGCCCGGTGTGTCGCTCGAGCAGGCGAAGGCGCGCCTCGAGGCATCCGCGGCGGACTTTACCGCGAAGTTCAAGAACGGCCTCGGGCCCAAGCAGTCCTTCGGCGTGGATCCCGTCGGCACCGTGCTCGTGCGCAACGTGCGGCAGTCGCTCTTCGTGATGGCCGGCGCGGTGGCCTTCGTCCTGCTCATCGCCTGCGCCAACGTGGCCAACCTGCTGCTCGTGCGCGCCACCGGGCGCAAGCGGGAAATTGCGATTCGCGCGGCGCTCGGCGGCTCGCGCGCGCAGATCATCAGCCAGGTCCTCACGGAGAGCGTCGTCCTCTCGCTCATCGGCGGCGCGCTCGGCCTCGCGTTCGGCACGCTCGCGATCCGCGCGCTCCTGTCGGTGAACACGGCGGGCCTGCCGCGCATCGGGCAGGACGGCGCGCTCGTCGGCGTCGACTGGCGCGTCCTCGCGTTCACCCTCGTCGTGTCGCTGGCCACGGGCTTGATCTTCGGCCTCATCCCGGCGCTCCAGAGCTCGAAGGCCGACCTCACGGCCACGCTCAAGGAGACGGGCGGGCGCTCGGGCACCGGGTTCCGCCAGAACAAGACGCGCTCGATCCTGGTCGTCACCGAGGTCGCGCTGGCGCTCACGCTGCTCGTCGGTTCGGCACTGCTCATCCGCTCGGCGATTGCCCTCGGCCGCGTCGACCCCGGCTTCGACGCGAGCAACGTCCTGACGATGCAGATGTCGGTGACGGGGCCGCAGTACCAATCCGCGCAGAGCGTCGACTTGTTGGTGAGGAACGGCACGGAGCGCCTGAAGACGCTGCCCGGCGTGGTGGCGGCGAGCTCCACGTGCTGCGTGCCGCTCGAAGGCGGCTTCGGGCTGCCGTTCACGATCGTGGGCCGGCCGCTCGAGGACGGGCCGTACCACGGCGGCGGGCAATGGATCAACATCACGCCCGGCTACTTCGACGTGTTCAGGATTCCGGTGAAGCGCGGCCGCGCGTTCACCGATCGCGACGACAGCGTGGCGCCGCCGGTGGTGATCATCAACGAGGCGATGGCCAACCAGTTCTTCAAGGACAAGGACCCGCTGAACGAACGGCTCGTGATCGGCAAGGGCGTGATGCGCGAGTTCTCCACCGAGGGCGAGCGGCAGATCGTCGGCGTCGTCGGCGACACGAGGGATGGCGGGCTGCAGCAGACGCCGGGCCCGGCGATGTACATCCCGCAGTCGCAGGTGCCCGACGCGGCGAACGTGCTGAACCTCGGCCTCGGGCCGATGGCGTGGGTCGTGCGCACCGCCGCCGAGCCGTACTCGATGAGCGCGTCCATCCAGGAGCAGCTGCGGCAGGCCACGGGGCTGCCCGTGTCGGACGTGCGCTCGATGGCCGACGTCGTCGTGCGCTCCACGTCGCGCCAACGCTTCAACATGTGGCTGATGTCGATCTTCGGCGCGTCGGCGGTGTTGCTCGCCGCAATCGGCATCTACGGCCTGATGGCGTACACGGTGGAGCAGCGCACGCAGGAGATCGGCATCCGGCTCTCGCTCGGCGCCAATGGCGCGAGCGTGCGCCGCATGGTGGTGCTGCAGGGCATGCGGCTCGCCCTCGCCGGCGTCGTCATCGGGCTCGCGGCGTCGTGGGGCCTCGCGCGGCTGATGACGGCGTTCCTCTTCGACGTCACGGCGCGCGACCCGCTGGTGTTCGCGGGCGTGCCCGGTGCTCCTCGCGCTTGTCGCCTTGGCTGCGGTGTGGCTGCCCGCGATGCGGGCCAGCAAGGTCGATCCCATCGTGGCGCTGCGCTACGAGTAGCCGCGCGGCCGCCGGCCTAGGGCCGCTTGCGCGCCGACGCGAGCAGGCGGCGGGCCTCGGCGAGCGCGCGTTCGGCGTCGGGCCAGCCGGGCCGCACGCGCAGCGCCGCTTCGAAGCGCGCGGCTGCGCCGGCGTAATCGCCTTCGGCGAAGAGGATGCCGCCGATGTCGAACGTGGCGTCGGCCTCGTTCGGGGCGAGTTGCGCCGCGCGTTCGAGATGCGCGAGGCCCTCCGCCCGCGCGCCGCTGTCCACGAGCATGTTGCCCAGGTTGCGGTGGGCCTGGACCGCGCGGTCGTCGATGGCGATCGCGGCGCGAAATTCCGCGATCGCGCCCGCGAGGTCGCCCTTCATCGCGAGGGCGATGCCCAGGTTGTTGTGCGTCTCCGCCGATGCCGGCGCCGACTGGATGGCGCTGCGAAACTGGTCGACCGAAGCACCCGTGTTGCCCTGGGCGAGCAGCGAGCTGGCCAGGTTGTAGCTCGCGTCGGCGAAGTCCGGCTTGAGGGCCAGCGCCCGCCGGTACTCCGCCATCGCCTCGTCGAGGCGGCCCGCCCCCTGCAAGACGACGCCGAGGTTGTTGTGCGCCGGCGCGTAGTCCGGCCGCAAGGCAATGGCGCGCTGATGGTGGACGATGGCCTCGTCGAAACGCCGCGCTTCCTGCAGCGTTGTCCCCAGGTTGTATTCCGTCAGGGCCTGCATCTTCGACTGGAGAGAGCAGCGGCCAGTTGGCGATCACCGCCGCCACGGCCGCCACGGCGAACGCGCCGGCCCGTTGTCGCGTGGACGCCGCCTTCCAGAGACACGCCCGCCCCGGCCAGCCCCGTCGCCGCGAAGAGCAGCAGGAACGGCACGAGAGGGTAGCGATACCGGGCGACCACGTAGAACACCAGCACGCTGGCGGCGTAGGCGAGCGCCATCGCCAGCAGTATCCCCGTCCGGCGGCGGGAAGGCCAGGTGACGATTACGCCGATCACGGCCAGCGGAATCAGCACTCCGAAGTGCCCGAGCCATCCGCCCGCACGGAGGGGCCACGACCACTCGGCGTAGCTCTCCTGGGCCTCCGTGTCCACCATCTCCCCGGCGTTGACGAGCAGCAGCAACTTCCGGCCCATCAGGCCGAGCCATTGCCGCGGCTCCGAGGTAATGAAGTCGAGCGCGCGATCGGTCCAGTACCGCGAGACTTCGGTGGGCGAGAGCGCGCGCCCCGTCGCCTTCTCCGCGAGGTCGGTCGCGTCCTGCCGCTCGAACTGCGGCGACCCACGGCCGAAGCGGATCGGCTCGTACGTGCCGTCCGCGCCGGCGTGGTTGCCGATGTAGAAGTTCGGCCCGAACTGTGACGTCGTGATGTACACGCCGCCGCTCGCGGCGTAGTTCCTCGCGACGACCGGCGCCAGCACGATTACGAGCCCCGCGACGAACGCGGCCAGGTGGCGGCGACGCAGTCGATCAACCGCGGCCCACGCGGCAAGGACGCCGATGAAGACGAGGGCGTTCTCCCGCGTGAGGGCGAGGCCGCCCATCACGAGGCCGAGCGCCACCCATGCTCCCGCGGCTCGATTCGCCCGTGACGATCCGCGCGATGAGCCACAGGCCAAGGCACAGGAAGAACGAGTCGAGCACCGACTTCTGCAGCAAGCTGTCGAAGAAGATCGCCGGGGCGTAGCACGCGAACGCGAGGCCGGCGATGAGCCCGGCGCGACGGGAGACCAGGCGCGCCCCGGCGAGGCCGAGCAGCGCGCACGACGCCGAACCGATGGCCGCCTGCACGAGCCGGACGATGAGCAGGTCGCGGCCGAAGACGGCGTAAAGCGTCGCCGAGGAAGTACGGGTAAAGCGGCGCCTGGTAGAACACCTCGCGGCCGAGCACGTCGCCGCCGGCGATCCGCTGCGCCCACTCGTCGTACGCGCGGGCGTCCCCCATCAGGACATCGAAGAACGGCGACGGCGAGATCTGCCAGAGGTGGACGAGGCGGACGGCCAACGCCACGAAGAAGATGAGCCAGGCCAACGCGTCGATAGTAGCAAAGGGGATCGGCTCATGCGCAGCGACGGATACCCGGCGCCTCGAGCGTCGGGGCAGGGTACTCGCGATGGCTCGCTGGCGAATCGGCCCGAAAAGCCCGCCCCTGAGGTGGCACGCGAGTTGAAAGGTAGAGAAGTACGTCCAGCTCCCCGCCGGAGGGCACGATGGCCAGGCTCCTCACGGCGCTGCTCCTTGCGGCGTCGATGCAAAGCTCGTTTGACGACCGCGCGGTCTTTTTCGATACCGCGCTGGCGCCCACGCCCGGTGTGACGGTCGACGTCCCAGCCGAGTTGCGCGCCAAGAAGCCCAAGGACGTGGCCGATGCGGCGGCGGCCTTCGAGCGCGGCCTCGTGTTCGCCAACCAGGGCGCGTGGAAGGAAGCCGAGAAGGAGCTCCACAACGCGGAGAAGAAGACCGACAACCAGGCGCAGGAGTACGTCTTCGCCGCGGCCTATTCGTACCTCAAGCTCCATCGCGCCGATGACGCGCTGAAGCGCTACGAGAAGATCTACAAGAAGGAGCCGTCGAACGCCCGCGCGATCCTCGGCATGGCGGCGGCTTACGAGGACATGCAGCGCTACGCGGACGCGGTCCGCATCTGGCAGCGCTACACGCGCACCACGTTGCCGCCGCGCGAAAAGGCCGCGGCCGACCGGATGCTGGCCGGCGCACGGGAACTCTTCGCGAAATATTACGAGATCGCCGAGAACCCCGCGGGTGGCGCCAAGAACCTGGCGACGCCGGAGCAGGAGCTCGGGTGGGGCCTTGGCTACGCGCAGCAACTCTCGGCGAGCGGCGTGGCGGTCCTGAACGACGAGGCCATCACCAGCTACGTCAAGACGATGTGTGCGGAACTGGTGGCGCACGCCAAGCAGTTCCCGACCAACTACGAAGTGTTCGTCCTCGACAGCGCCACGGTCAACGCGATGACGACGCCCGGGTACATCTTCGTGTATCGCGGCATCCTGAACGCGGTCAAAACAGACGACGAGCTGGCCGGCGTGCTCGCGCACGAGATCGGGCACTCGGTGGCGCATCACGTGGCCAAGGCGCAGACCAAGCAGGCGCTGGACCAACAGCAGGTCGCGCAGTTGAAGGCGTCCAACAGCAAGTTCTCCCAGTTCCTCGCGAAGATGCTGGAGTCGGGCAACCCGCTGGGCCAGCTGTCCTTCAGCCGCGAGAACGAGGCCCAGGCCGACCGTCTCGGGGTGCACATCGCCTACGACTCGGGGTACAGCCCCGACGGGCTGGTCGGCATGTTCCGCACGTTCGAGTCGATGTCGCCTTCGTCCCGGAGCGCGTGGGACCTGATGACCCGCACGCACCCGTTCTCGATCGATCGGGTCAACGCCGTCACGGAATACAGCGCGCTCCTCCCGCCTCGGCCGCCGCGGCCCGCGTCGAAGGAGTTCGCGAAGGTGAAGGCGCGCCTGGCGACGCTGCCGCCGCCGAACGACGCGGTGGGTCTCCAGAAATCCACCGGCGTGCTGCCGCGGCCGGGGTCGCCTCCGGGAACACCGCAGGGCACGCCGCAGCGAGCGCCTCAGGACTCGACGTCGACTTCGGCCGCCACGCGCTCGTTCTCGATCACCGACACGCCGGTCACCGGGGAGATACCGGCGGACTGGGGCGCGCGCAAGACGGAGTCCGGGACGATTGTGTTCGAGGGCGCCAAGGGCACCGAGGCGTACGAGGTGTCAGTGGAGCTCGAGGTGCTGCCGAAGGCAACACTCGGGGGCCGCACGCTCCCCGACGTGGCGCGGGCGGTGCAGGGGCTGCTTGCCCAGCGCCCCAGGGCGCAGGTCGATCCGCCCGAGACCACGCCCACCACGCGCGCGCTGGGCGCGATGATCGTGAATGCCGCGTACGCGATGCAGGCGCAGGGACGGGCCGTGCCCTTCCACCACATCTCCGCCATCGTCGAATACGCGGACCACATCATCATCCTGAGCTACTACGGGCCCGACACGCACTACGACAAGTACGCGCATGGTGTA
This sequence comes from uncultured Acidobacteriota bacterium, assembly GCA_963839865.1. Taxonomy (GTDB): domain Bacteria; phylum Acidobacteriota; class Vicinamibacteria; order Vicinamibacterales; family UBA2999; genus 12-FULL-67-14b. The sequence continues at coordinate 496,136 of CAWIWS010000020.1, read as the reverse complement.
CCAGGGAATCGCGAGGAGCGTCCGGTACAACGGGAAGTGACGGTGGGTCCGGCTGAAGCCGGACACCACACTAAAGCCGGACACTACAGGCCTCAGGCCTTCTTGACCAGGACGACACGGCGGTTCTGCGCGCGGCCGGCGTCGGTGGCGTTGTCGGCCACCGGCTGGCTGTCGCCGAGGCCGGCGGTGGTCAGGCGCGCGGCGTCGATGCCGGCCTTCATCAGGTAGGTCTTCACCATCTCCGCGCGATCCTTCGAGAGCTTCAGGTTCGCGTCCTTGGCGCCGACGTTGTCGGTGTGCCCCTGGATTTCGAGCTTGAGCGCGGCGTCGTTTCGCAGCAGTTCGACGACGGCGCCGAGCGGCGCGACGGAGTCGGGCTTGATCGTCGCCTTTGCGGTGTCGAAGAGGATGTTGTTCAGCGTCACCGAGCCGGTCTTCGCCAGCGCGTCGGCCATGTCCCGGGCGGTGAGCTCGACGTCCTGCCGCATGCCTTCTTCCTGGACGACGGTGAGCGTGTACATCTCGCCGCTGTTCGACACATCCACCTGCACCCACACGGTGCCGCCCTTGGGGCCGGGCATCGTGGCGGTCATCGTCCCGCCGCCCGAGCTGAGTTCTTCGACGAGGCGTTTGCCGCCCTTGCCGGACATTGCGTTCCAGTAATTGCGGCCGATCTGGAGCGGCCCGGCGACCTTCGCGCCTTCCCTGCTCGAGAAGCCGATCGCCCAGAAGTGGCCTTCGACCTTCTTCGACGTGTCGCCCACCGTGAACTCGAAGGTGCTGAATTCCTGGTCCTCGCAGTTCGTGATGACGTAGTTCGGCATCCTGGTGAACATCGGATGGTCCTTGCAGCCCTCCTCGTCCTGCTGCTGGGCTCTGGCCGGCGCCGCGAACACGGTGATGGTGGCGAGCACGACGGCCAACGAGATCCACGATGTCCTGCGCATGTCGGGTGCCTCCAGTGGCGAACGGCCCAGTATGCCACGGCCCCCGGCGTGGGGCCGCGGCCCGCCTTCGCGCATGCGCTTCGGCGAGGCAGGCGCGTCACCGCGAGAGCGCGTTCGGCCGTCGGGCGATCAGCCGCTTGATGCGGACGTGCTCTTCGCGCTCGCGCTCGTCGAGCGTGCGGCGGATCTCGACGAGGTCGGCGGTGAGCCGCGTCGCCACGCGCTGCTCGAGCGTGTTGACGAGGCGCGTCGTGCGCGCCAGGGCCTGGCCCAGCCGCCGCATCACGTGCTCCTGTGGCGCGGCGTCGATGAGCTGCTCGGCGAGCAGCTCGAACTCGCGCGCGGCGGCCGGCCCCGCGGCTTCGCCCGCGGCCGGCAGCATCCCGCGCGCGGTGAGGCTGCGGACGAGCGACGGCCGCGTCGCGAGCGCGACCACCTTCAGGCCCCACAGCTCGGTCGAGGTGAGGTCCACGCTGATCTCCCGCGTCGGCCACCCGAGCGGCGCCAGCCCGTCGGCGCCGTGCGCCGAGAGGGCCGTCCAGAGCGAGTGCCAGGCCTGGCGCGCCTGCGCGTCGATGGCCTCGCGCGAGGTGACGGCCGTGCGGGCGCGCGAGAACAACTCGTCGACGAGCGACTCGCGCTTGCGCTTGAGCAGCGCCGCGCCCTTCTGCACCTGATCGAGCCGCCGGCGCGAGCGCACCAGGCTCGCGCGCGTGGCGGGTGTACGGGGACCCCGGGTCATGGCGATCCCTCGGCGCGCCGGGCCGCCGTGCGCTGCGGCTCGCGCGCGGCCAGCAACTCGGGTGTCAGCTTCAGGAGATCTTCCGGCGGCAGCCGGTCGAGCAGCCGCCATCCCACCTCGATCGTGTCGGCGATCGATCGGCGCTCGCCGCCCTGTCCAATCAGCGTCCGTTCGAACGCCTCCGCAAACGCGAGCGCCCGCCGATCGGCCGGCAGCAGGCCTGCCTCGCCGACGATGGCGACCATCATGCGGGCTTCGCGTCCGCGCGCGTAGACGGCGTAGAGCTGGTCCGCCCACTTGCGGTGCTCGGGCACGGTGTGCGCCTTGCCGATGCCGGCGTTCATCAGGCGCGAGAGCGACGGCAGCACGTCGATCGGCGGCGAGACGCCGCGCCGTTGCAGCTCGCGGCTGAGCACCACCTGGCCCTCGGTGATGTAGCCCGTGAGGTCGGGAATCGGGTGCGTGATGTCGTCGTCCGGCATCGTGAGGATCGGCAGCTGCGTGACGCTGCCGGGCGAGCCCTCGATGACGCCCGCGCGTTCGAAGAGCGAGGCGAGGTCGGTGTACATGTAGCCCGGATAGCCCCGGCGGCCGGGCACCTCCTCGCGCGCGGCCGCGACCTCGCGGAGCGCCTCGCAGTAGTGCGTGATGTCGGCCATCACGACGAGGACCTGGAGGCCATGGACGAACGCGAGGTGCTCCGCGCAGGCGAGGGCGGCGCGCGGCGCCAGCAGGCGCTCGATGGTCGGGTCCTGCGCCTGGTTGAGGTACAGGACGCTGCGCTCGAGGGCCCCGCTCTGTTCGAAGCGATCGAGGAACGTCCGCGTCTCGCGCTCGGTGATGCCGATGGCGACGAAGACGACCGCGAACGGCTCGTCGCGCGGCGCGCGCGCGTTCTCGACGATCGTGGCGGCCAGCTCCAGCGCGGGCAGCCCGGGACCGGAGAACACCGGGAGCTTCTGTCCGCGCACCAGCGTGTTCATGCCGTCGATGGCGGAGATGCCCGTCTCGATGAAGTCGTTCGGCGGCAGGCGGCGGGTGGGATTGATCGGCGCGCCCCAGAGCGGCCGCAGGGCCTCGCCGATCGGGCGCGGCAGTCCATCCTTCGGATCCCCGACGCCGCTGAGAGCCCGGCCGAGGAGGTCGCGCCCCACGACGACGCTGGCGAGCTCGCCGGTCAGCGTGATGTGAGCCACCGAGGGCGCGAGGCCGAGCGTGTCCTCGAGGATCTGCACGACCGTGATGTCGCGGCCGGCGTCGATGACCTGCCCGCGGATGTCGGGTTGTCCGGGCGAGGCCACGGTGACCCACTCGCCGAGCGCCGCCCGCTGCACACCGGTGAGGTACAGCAACGGCCCGGCCGCCGCCTTGGCGCCGCGATACGTGCGGGCCACCGTCACGGGACCCTCCCGTCGTCGGCGCGCGGCGGCGCGTCGCGCAAATCCGCCAGCGCGCGCCGCATGCGGTCGAGCGGCAGGTCGGCAAACACCTCGCCCTGTGACAGCGCCTTCGTGCCGGCGTCGAAGGCGGCCAGTGCCGCATCCGCGAGCGCGAACGTCTTGGCCGGCGGCGAGAAGGCGTCGTTCGGATCGAACGCGCTCTGCCCCAGCACGAACTCCCGCATGGCGGCGGCGGCGGCCAGCAGCAGGCGGTCCTTGTCTTCCAGCGCCTCGGGTCCCACGACGCTCGCCACCTCGCGCAGTTCGGCATCGCGCTGCAGCACATCGAGCAGGCGCGCGCGAGTCGCCGTCCATCGCGCGTCCACGGTCTCGTCGAAGTGCCGCGCCATGGCGCCGGCGTACAAGCTGTAGCTCGTCTCCCAGTCCACGGCGGGAAACTGCCGCTGGTGCGCCAGGCCCGGGTCGAGCGCCCACAGCGCGCCGGCCACGCGCAGGCACGCCTGCGTCACCGGCTCGGAGAAGTCGCCGCCGGGCGGCGACACGGCGCTGATGAGCGTCACGCTGCCCTGGCGTTCGGGCCGGCCGAGGCAACGCACCGACCCCGCGCGCTCGTGCAGTTTCGCGGCGCGGCTGGCGAGGGAGGTGGGGTAGCCCTCCTCGCCCGGCATCTCCTGCAGGCGCGAGCCCACTTCTCGCAGCGCCTCGGCCCATCGCGAGAGGCTGTCGGCCATCACCGCCACGCGGCAGCCCATGTCGCGGAAGTACTCGGCGATGGTCAGGCCCACGTAGACAGACGACTCGCGGGCGGCGACCGGCATGTTGCTGGTGTTGACCACGAGCACCGTGCGATCCATCACGCGGCGCCCGCTGCGCGGATCGACGAGGCTCGAGAACTCGTGCAGCACCTCCGCCATCTCGTTGCCGCGCTCGCCGCAGCCGATGTAGACGACGATGTCAGCATCGCCGTACTTGGCGAGGGCCTGTTCGATCACGGTCTTGCCCGTGCCGAACCCGCCGGGCACCGCCACCGTGCCGCCCTCGGCCACCGGGAAACAGCAGATCGAAGATGCGCTGGCCCGTGATGAAAGGCCGCGGCGTCTCGAGGCGCAGCGCCGAGGGGCGCGGCCGGCGCACGGGCCATTTCTGCAGCAACGTGATCGGATCGCCTTCGCCGAGGTGGACCACGCCGTCATCGACCGCCACCTCGCCCTCGCGGATGCTCCGCACTTCGCCGGCGCGGCCGGGCGGCACCATCACCTTCAACGCAAACCCGCCCCGCTCTTCCACGGTCCCCAGCACGTCCCCGGCCTCGACGCGATCGCCGATGGCGCACGACGGCGTGAAGCGGTACCGTTTCGCGCGATCGAGCGTGGGCGCGGTCTGGCCCGGCTGGATGAACGTGCCGGCCATTTCCGCGAGCCGACCGAGCGGCCGCCCGATGCCGTCGATCACCGTGCCGAGCAGCCCCGGGCCGAGTTCGACGGCGAGGGGCAGGCCGTCCCGCGCCACCGGCTCGCCGACGCGCACGCCGGTGGTCTCCTCGAAGACCTGGAGCGTGGCGACGTCCCCGCTGACGCGCAGGACCTCGGCGAGCAACTGCCGGTCGCCCACGCGCACGAGCTCGTTCAGCGCGACGCCTTTCACGTCCGTGACCTCGGCGAGCGCGCCCACGATGCGTGTCAGGGAGCCGCGCGTCATCGGGGCCTCACGCGGTAGCCGATGGCCTGCCGCAAAATCTCGAGCACGTACGCTTCGGCCTCGCCCTCGACGTCCCAGGTTGGCGCGGGGAAAGGCGCGACCACGGGAAGGGCCTGCCGGTCGAGGCGGGTCGTGAGGTCGCGCGGCAGCGCGTGGTAGAGCGCGGCGTCAACGAGCACCATGCCCACGGTGGGGTCCGCGGCGAGCCGCCGCATCGCGTCGGCGGCCGCGGACGCATCCGCGACGCGCGTCACCGCAAGGCCGGCCAGCTCGAAGCCGGCGGCAAGCGCCGGGCGGCTCACCACGCGCAGGCTCAGCGCCATGGCGTCACCAGCTCCTGCCGCCGGAGCGCCGGAGGCGTGCCGAGCGTGATGCCCCAGGCGAGCGCGCGCAGGTCGCGGCCCTGCGCCTCGATGCCGAGCAGCACCCGCAGCAGTGGCGCCGTGCCGAGCGGCTCCACGCGTGCCTCGCGCGCCAGCCGCGCCATCGTCAGGGAGAACACGGCGCGCTCCAGGCCCGAGAGATCGTCCGCCACCGCCGGAAGCGCGGAGGCGATCGGCGATCCCGCGAGCGCCGCGCGCATCGTCGCCAGGCCCACCTGGCGCGACACTGCCGAGGCCCCGGCCACGAACGCCTCCTTCGCCAGCCACTGCCCGCCTTCGACGAACGCGTCCACGGGGTCGACGTCCCGCGGCGCCCCGGCCAGCAGCAGCGCGTTCTGGATGTTGCCGAGGTCGATGCGCTCGCGCACGAAATCCCGGAGGGTCGCGTCGCCTCGACCCACCGCCGCGCCGACGCGTGCCGCCAGCCCCCGCAGCAACGCGACCTCCAGCGGGAAGAGTTCCGGTTGCGCCTTGGCCACCAGCGGAACGAGCCGCACCGCATCGGGGTAGCCGATTGCGACAAGGTGCGCCACCACCGCGGAGGGCGAGGGCTGCGCCGCCAGCGCGGTCAACGCCGCCATCGGGAGCACCGGCGTCGGGACGAGTCCCGCCAACCGCGCCGCCGCGGGCGCGCCCTGCAAAGCGCCTCGCAGCAGCGCGCGCAGGCTGCGCCGATCCTGGTCGGCCAGGAACACGTCGAGCACGCCGGGATGCCGCTGTTGCCAGCGGAGGAGCGTGCGCACGTGCCGCGCCGCGGTGCGGCCCGCGGCCTGCTCGATGGCGCCGAGATCGGGCGCGTCGCCCATCGGCTCGATCTGCGCGCCGAGGCGCGCGAGGCCGCGCGTGAACGCGGAGAGGTCGGCCGCCTCGGCCAGCGACTCGAGCGCGTCGCGCGAGAGCAAGCGCGTGCCCACGCCTCGACTGCGCGCGACGAGCGCGAGCTCAGCGGACGACATGGCCCACCTCGGCGAGCAACTCGACGGCCAGGCGCGCGTGGAGCCGGGACAGCCGCGCCGCCAGCGTGTTGTCCACCTCCACGGAATGATCGGCGGCCTCGGCCACAAACCCGGGACCCATCGACTCGTCGATCACCAGGTCCGCGCCAGGCCGCCCTGCCAGGAGCGGACGCAGTCTCGTGGCCGTCTCCGCGTCGCAGCGCACGCGGACCGGCAGCCCTTCGAGATACGAGAACGCTTCGGCCAGGTGTGCCGGGAGCGCGGCGACGTAAGGCGCGGATCCAGACGTGTCCCGAAGGAGCCGCCGCGCCCGCTCGAGAATGCGCGCGAGCAGCGCGTGGCGGGCCTCGAGTTCGCGCGCGTGGGCCTGCCGCCGGACCCGGGCGAGCTCGCGCTGCTGCACGCGTCGGCGCTCGGCGCGACGCTGCCCGAGATGGCTCGCGGTCGCCGCGGCGGCGACCTGCGCGGCCGACGCCTCGATCGCGCGCACCTCTTCCTCGGCCTGGCGGGCGATGGCCTCGACCTGGCTGCGGACGTCCTGCTCGAGACGGGCGATCAGATCCGGCAGGGCCACGTTAGCCGCCCGTGCGCAGGAGGATCAGGACCGCCACCACGAAGCCCAGGATCACCATCGTCTCCGGAATGGCGATGAGGATGACGGCCGTGGTCGACAGCTCGGGCTTCTCGGCGAGGCTCGCCGCGGCCGCGGGCCCGATGCGGCCCTGTGCCCAGGCCGTGGCGATGGCGGGCACGCTGATGGCCAGCGCCGCGGCAAGTGCGAGTAATGCGGTCTCCATACGATGTTCCTTCCTCACTCACGACGAGGGGTGCCAATGTCCGAGCGGCCGGTACGCCGTGCCGCCGGGACTGAAGAACTGACCGAAGAATTCCACGTAGTGCAGGCGCAGCGCGTGAATCGTCGGGCTGAAGAGCCCAATCGCGAAGTTCACCAGGTGGAAGAGGAGCGCGAACACGGTGCCGACGAGCACGCTGCCCATTGCGCCCACCATCTTGTTGGCGACGATGGCCAGCATCAGCGAGGCGGTGCCGAGGGCCATGATGCGGGCGTAGGACAGGACGTGGCCAAAGGTCGAGAGCAGCTCGATCACGGCGACGACGCCTTCGAGGGCGACGAGGACGGGAAATGCGACGAGCACGGCAATCACGAACGGCGTGAAGAGACCGGCGGGCAGCACGCGGATGGCCGCGAGCAGCGCCAGCGCGGTGAGGACGAGCATCGACAGCGCCACGCCGCGCCCCATGGCCTCGCGGCGATGGCCGCGGCGCCAGGCGCTGATGCCCGCCAGCACGAGGCCGAGCAGGACGTGAACGCCGCCGATCGCCACCGCGAGCCCGAGGAACGGCATCGGCGCCTCTTCGCGGTTGAAGATCGGGTGCAGGCCAATCGCGGGGCCGAGCGATCCGAAGAACTCGCCGAAGAGGATGCCGAACACCACCGCCGCCGAGGCGCACGCCATCGCCACCATCGACGCCGAGCGCAGGAACGTCCCCGGCTGGGACTTCCCGCGGAGCACCGCCGCGACGATCGCGAGCAGGAGCCCGTAGCCGACGTCCCCGAGCATCAGGCCGAAGAACGCGGGAAAGAAGATCGCCACGAACGGCGTGGGATCGATCGTGCCGTACCGCGGCAGCGGCAGGGTGCGTGTCAGGAGCTCGAACGGGCGGAAGATTGCGGGGTTATGCAGGGCGACGGGCGCCTCGGCGGCCGCCCAATGTTCGATGCCCATGGCGGCCACGACGACCTCCGGCCCGAACGCCGCGTGCACGCGGGACTCCAGGCCCTCGACCTGCGGCGACGGCAGCCATCCTTCAATCACGAAGAGGTGCCGCGCCGCGTGGATGCGGCCGCGCGCGTCGAGCAGGAGCAGGCGATCGCGCAGGAACGCGCGCAGCCCCCTCAACCACTCGCCCGCGTCGTCACGCAGCGCGGCGCGCGCGGCGTCAATGTCGGCGATCTCGCCGGGGATGGCCTCGAGCCGGGACTTTAGCGCGGGCATGGCGCGCAGGAGGTTGGTCGTGCCGAGGCCCGCCGGCGCGGGCAGCTCCTCGACCCGCGAGGCCGACAGCAACGACGAAACCTTGGAAGCGGCCCGCGGCGACACGAGGATCAGCACCGCCCACTCCCCGCTCGAGAGCTCGCGATGGAGCAACTCGACCTCGCCGCTCACGGCGGTCTCGAGGCTGCGCTTCAAGTCGCCGAGCGCGGCCTCCGCGCCGGCACGCAGGACGACGTAGAACGCCTGGCCGTCGGGCCAGGTCAGCTCGTGTCCCACGAGCGACTCGAATGCCTGGAAGAACTCGCGATAGCGGAGCAGCAGCATGCGCTCGTCCTCCCGCGCGGCGTGCGCCAGCCGGAGGCGATCCGCTTCGCGCCTCGCGCGTCGCGCGCGTCGCACGGCGACCGGCGCTGAAGTGGGCGCGACGGGCGGCGTGGCGGTCGCGCCCGGAATCTCCAGGCGATCGAGGGCGGTCTCGACGTCGACGAGGCAGCGCTGGACGTGCCGGCGCTCGCGCATCACGGTGCGATCGATCTCCGGGCCGTCCGGCAGGTGGGGGCGATCGAGGTGCAGCACGCCGATGTCCTGCAGCACGCCGAGGACGGCATCAAGCTGCGGGCGGGGCCCCGCGATCCGCACGCGCGCCATCCGGACGATCACCGAGCACCTCCGCCGCCCTCGATAGCGCGTGCGAGCGCGCGGCGGGCGAGGGCGTCGATCTCTTCGGGGGTGACGCCGGCGATCGCGCGCAGCGTGGCGTCATGCTCGGCCTGAATGGCGGCGAGGGCGCGCTCGTGTTCGGCGAGATCGGCACGGGCCTGATCCTCCTCGCTGCGCGCCTGCTGCTCCCGGGCCTCCGCGCGCACCCGCTCGCCGTTGGATCGTGCCTCGGCGATGCGTCGTGCCGCGTCGGTCTCGGCGTTCCGGACCCGTTCCTGCAGGCCCTGTTCGACCACCAGCAACTGCCGGAGGCGGTCGTCCACGGGCTCGGCGCCGGGCGTTCGGGCCATGGGCCCTCCAAAGCGGGGACTACTGGATCGAGTATAGGCCTCCCGGAGAGAACCGGCGATGCTCTAAGGCCCTTCCCGCAATTGCACATGCGCCAAATTCGGGCTGTCCTCGGGCCTCGGGCGATCCACCTCGGGGATAATGGCCCGATGCGCAGTGTCTCGATCGCGACCGCCATGACTCTGGTCCTCGTGCTCGGGCCTTCGGCGTCCGGGCAGTCGCCCGCGCCGCAGGCCCAGCCGGCGCCCGCGCCGGGCACGCCGGGCATCTACAGGTCCGCGGCGGAATTACTGGAGGCGCTCGGCAAGGCCGGGCCGGCCGGCTTCGGCATGACGACATCGCCCGTGGCGGACACCGATCAGTATCGCGTCAACATCGTGCATCGGCCGCGGGCGGCAAATGCGATCGCGCATCCAGGCAACACCGAGCTCCACTACATCATCGAGGGCGCCGGCACGATCGTCACCGGCGGCACGATCGTGGGCGCCGGCGCCGCCACGACGATTGAAGGCGGTGTGACGCGTCGCGTCACGAAAGGCGACGTCATCATCGTCCCCGCCAACACCGCGCACTGGTACAAGGGCGTCGACACTTCCATTACCTATCTCGAAGTGCGCTTCGTCGCGCCGGCCAAGTAACGCATGCGCGAGTCGCTCTGGACCGTCTTCGAGACCTCGGTAAGCCGCTTCGGCGATCGCGTGGCGGTGGAAATCCAGCGCCGCGACTCGATCGACACGTTCACCTATCGCGACCTGCACGCCATGGCGGTGGCGCGCGCCGCGTGGCTCGCGTCGAACGGCGTGGCCCCGGGCGACCGCTGCGCGATCCTGGCCCACAACGACGCCGCCTGGTGCGGCGCCTACCTCGGCATCATCGCGGCCGGCGCCATCGCCGTCCCGCTCGACACGAACTACTCGGCGGCGCAGGTCGCCACCATCCTCGGCGACTCGGGTGCGCGGGTGCTGCTCGTCAACGAGCGCCTGATGCCGCTCGCCGAGGAAGCGGTGGCGATGCTGCCCACGCCAGTGCGCGTGGCACCCGTGGCATCCGCCTCCGCTCGCGAACAGTCCGGCGAGCTACGGCGAGACCTCGCCGAAGCGGCCTCCGGCCGCGAAGGCGGACCCCTGGCACCGGCGGTGATCCTCTACACCTCCGGCACCACCTCCGATCCGAAGGGTGTCGTGCTGACCCACGCGAACCTGCTGGCCGAGCGTGACGCGGCGTTCGCCGTGGTCACCGTCACCGAGGACGACGTGATCCTGGGCGTGCTGCCGCTCTTCCATTCGCTCGCGCAGCTGGCGAACCTGCTGCTGCCGTTCGCCGTGGGCGCGCGCGTCGTCTACATGGAGACGGTGAATTCCACGGAGGTGATGCGGGCGCTGTCGGAGCGCGGCATCTCGCTCTTCGCCTGCGTGCCGCAGTTCTTCTACCTGATTCACCAGCGCGTCACGGAGCAGGTCGGGAAGTCCGGCCTCATGACCCGCGTGGCGTTCGCCGCGATGCGCGAGACGAGCTTCGCCCTTCGGCGCGTGGGCATCAACGTAGGGCCGCTGTTGTTCTCACGCGTCCACAAGGTGCTCGGCCCCCGGATGCGGCTGCTCATCACGGGCGGGTCGAAATTCGATCCGGCCATCGGCCGGGACCTCTACGCGCTCGGGTTCACCATCCTCCAGGCGTACGGCCTCACCGAGACGAGCGCGGCCGCGAGCATCAACACGCCGGACGAGGCGCACATCGACACGGTCGGGCGCCCCCTGCCCGGCATCGAGATCCAGATTCGCGCGCCCGAGTCCGCCGGGCAGGACGGCGAGATCGCCATTCGCGGCCCCATCGTGATGCAGGGCTACTTCAACCGGCCGGACGCCACGGCGGCGGTGATGCGCGACGGGTGGTTTCTTACCGGCGATCTCGGGCGGAAGGACGCGCGGGGCCGCATCACGATCACGGGCCGCAAGAAGGAGATGATCGTCCTGGCGTCCGGCAAGAACATCTACCCCGAGGAGATCGAGGCGCACTACCGGCAGTCGGCGTACGTAAAGGAGATCTGCGTGTTGGGCCTGGCCGACGCCGATCGGCCGATGACCGAGCGCCTGCACGCGGTGGTGGTGCCGAACCTCGAACTGATGCGCGAGCGGAAGATGGTGAACGCGGGGGACATCCTGCGCTTCGAGATCGAGGGCCTCGCAGTTGGCCTGCCCTCGCACAAGCGGGTGCTCGGCTACGACATCTGGTTCGAGCCGCTGCCGCGCACGACGACCGGCAAGGTGAAGCGGCACGAGGTGGAGCGGCGGCTCAAGGAACAACGGCTGGTCGCGGCGAAGCCCGCGGAGGCGTCCGTGTCGCCCGAGGACCAGGCCTGGCTCGGCGACCCCCACGTGGACGCGGCGATCGGGGTGATCCGCGCCCGCGCCCGTGCCGGCGCGCACGTCCGTCCCGAGGCCAACCTCGAGCTCGACCTCGGTCTCGACTCGATGGAGCGCGTGGAACTGCTCACCGAACTCGAGCAGCGTTTCCAGGTGCGCGTGCCGCAGGCTGCCGCGCACGAGATCTTCACCGTGCGACAGTTGATCGAGGGTGTCCGTCCCGGGCACGGGCAACTGGCGCCCGCCGGGACGGAGGAGTCGTGGGCGGTGTTGCTCCGCGACCTCCCGCCGGACGCCGACCCCGTGCTGGGAGGGCTGCTCGAGACGCGCCCGATCACGACGGCGCTGCTTTATGCCGCATCGCGGGTGTTCCGCGTGGGGCTCGGCCGCGTGCGCGTGACCGGCGTGGATCGATTGCCGAAGAGCGGCGCGTACATCATCTCGCCGAACCACCAGAGCTACCTCGATCCGATGTTCGTCTGCGGCGCGCTGCCATATCGAGCCTTCCGGAACCTCTTCTTCGTCGGCGCCGTCGAGTATTTCGAGACCCCCTTCACGCGCTGGATCGCCCGCGTCGTCAACTGCGTGCCGGTGGATCCCGATTCGAACCTCGTGCCCGCCATGCAGGCCGGCGCGTTCGGCCTCGCGCACGGCAAGACGCTCATCCTCTTTCCCGAGGGCGAGCGCTCCATCGACGGCACGGTGAAGAAGTTCAAGAAGGGCTCGCCGATCCTGGCGCGGCACCTGCGGGTGCCGATCGTGCCGGTGGCGATCACGGGCGTCTACGAGCTCTGGCCTCGCAACCGGCCGTTCAACTGGGGCGTGGTGTGGCCGTGGAGCGGACACCGCATCACCATCGCGTTCGGGGAGCCGATGCGCTTCGGCGAAGAGGAAACCTACGGCGCCGCCGCCGCGCGCCTGCAGTCGGCCGTGACGGAGATGTGGGACCGCGCCGCCGACACCGTTCCGATTGCCGCGCTTCGAGAAGAGTGAGTACGCAGAAACTGCGATCTGTAAAATCTCTCCCGCCCGCCGCTTTTCTTCTTGCGCCCTCACATTGACGGTAGCATCGTCGTCGCGTGGTCAGGAAAGGTAGAACGTCATGTATGCGGAGAGCGCGCGGCGCGCATGTGCTGAGATGACGGACGATGACAACGATATCGTGGTGCTCGTGACGGAACGCTTCGAGCGTCGGCTCAGCGAGGAGTGCGGCCGGCTTCGCGTCGAGATGACCACGGAGTTTGGCAAGGTCCGAGCCGAGATGGCCACGGAGTTCGGCAAGGTCCGCGCCGAGATGGCCACGGAGTTTGGCGAGGTTCGGGCCGAGATAGCCACGGAGTCTGGCAAGCTCCGCTCCGAGATGGCCGACGGGTTCGGCAAGCTCCGGGCCGAGATGATCGATCGCAACGCCGAGCTGCTCAAGTGGGGCCTCGTGTTCGGCATCACGCAAACCGCCGCCATCGCCGGTATCGTCGCGCTGTTGCGGTAGGCGGCGGATACGCCGCTATTCCCAGCGAAAGAACCTGGCGGATACCGCCGTGCACACGAGGCACACCAGCGCCAGGGCCGCGAGGTCGCCGACGTGTGCCGACCACGGCTCCCGGCTCCAGATCCCCTGGAGCAGCGACACCACATAGGTCATCGGCAGGAACCGCGCGACTGTCTGCGCGGCCGGTGGCAGCGCCTCGATCGGGAAAAAGAGGCCCGACACCATGATCATCGGGTACAGGATCACGGCGCCGATCGGCTGGGCGAATCGCGCGGTGGTGACAAGGCTGGCGATCACGAAACCGATCGACAGGATGCTCAGGGTGCTGAACAGGAGGGCGATCACAAAAGCCACGACCGGCACGTCGAGACCCACCGGATAGTACCGCTTGCCGGCCAGCACCATCAGGCCCAGCGTGACGGCCGTGAACAGCAGCTTCACGAGCACGTGCGCCGAGAGGATCGTCTGCGGCCGCAGCGGCGTCGCGCGAAGCCGCTTAAGGATCCCGCCCTCGCGGTAGATGGAGATGATCGTCACAAGCGACAAGACCGTGTTGATGGCGATGAAAATCGACACCATCACGGGCAGGCCCACGCGCAGGAAGCCGACCTCGCCCTCCGCCGGCGCCGCGCCCCGCCCGCCGAGCATGCGGCCCACCACCAGGAACATGACGACCGGTATGACGACCGAGCCGATGGCCCCGAGCGGCTCGCGCAGGAAGATCTTGATCTCGAGCCACGTCAGTTGCGCGAGTCCTCGCCACATGTGCATCACCTGGTCAGTCCCGGATCGAGTGGCCGGTCAGCTTGAGGAACACGTCTTCGAGGGTGGGAAGGGACGTGCGGAAATCGGTGACGTGGATGCGGTGCTCGGCGAGGCACTGGATCACCTGGGTGATGAAGGTGTCGCCCCGGCCCCGGATCGTGAACTGCGCGCCGGCGCGCGCGACGTCGTCGACCTGCGGGATCGCGCGGAAGCGCTCCCCGGCCTGGGCGTCCTCGGTGACGAGGACGACGGTGCGCTCCGGGCAGTGGCGGTCCACGAGCCGCTGTGGCGTGTCGGCATCGATGACGCGCCCGTGCTCGATGATCGCCACGCGGTCGCACAGCCGCTCCGCCTCCTCCATGAGGTGGGTGGTCATGAACACGGTCTTGCCGCGCGCCCGGATGCCGCGGACGAGTTCCCAGATGGCGCGGCGCGCCTGGGGGTCGAGCCCGGTCGTCAACTCATCGAGAAACACGACGTCCGGATCGTTGATGAGCGCCAGCGCGATGAAGAGCCGTTGCTGCTGGCCGCCCGACAGGGTCATGAACCGCGCATTTCGCTTGTCGGCGAGGCCGAGCTGCTCGAGCAGCCGGTCGCCGTCGGCCACCGGCTTGGCGTAGAGGGACGCCCAGAGATGGGCCGCCTCCCACACCTTGATGCGCTTCTGCAGGTGCGCCTGCTGGAGCTGCACGCCGATGCGCTGCTGCAGCGCGTAGACGTCTCGGATGGGATCGAGGCCGAGCACCGAGATCGCGCCGCGATCGGGCGTCCGCAGCCCTTCGACACACTCCATCGTCGTCGTCTTGCCGGCGCCGTTCGGGCCGATCAGCCCGAAGATCTCGCCGTCGTACACATCGAACGAGACCTCGTCCACGGCCACGGTCTTGCCGTACGTCTTCCGCAGCCCGGCGACGTGGATGACGGCCTGCGTCAGAACACCCTCCGCTGGAGGCGGTCCACGGTGAACTTCGCCGTGTCGGCGATGGCCATCACGGTCATCACGCCCGCCTGCACGGGATCGGTGACCACGAGGTCGGCGGCGTCGGGCACGCTCCCCGCCATATTGAGGCTGACCACGAGGAGGCCCTGCGCGCGGACGTCACGCACGGCCTTCTCGATTTCGCCGCCCATCAGCGAGCCGGCGAGGACGAGGGCGCGGGCGCGCGGGAGGCGGGCCACGGCGCGGACGGCATCGGCCAGCGGCTGTTCGCCGACGAGGGGGATGGTGTCCACCGAGATGCGCTCGCCGCGGATGTTGTGGCGATCGGCTTCGGAGATGGCGCCGATGGCGACCTGTCCGACCTGCGCCCCTCCGCCCATGATGATCACGCGCTTGCCGTAGATCGCCTGCAGCGTGGTGACCAGCTCCACCTCGCGCACGATCGGCAGCGCGCGCAGGCCGTCGACGAGCAGCGCCGGGTCGGCCGGCGACGCGATCTCGAAGTAGACGCGCGCGTCGCCCGTGCCGGCGCCGATGATCTCGACCGATGTGATGTCGCCGTCGTGCGCGGCGATCACGCCGGTGAGTTGATGCAGCACGCCGGGGCCCGCGTCGGCCCGGACCACCACTCCGAATCGCTCACTCATGGCCACAGATTAGCCGCAGGCCGCGGCTAGGCCGCAGAGAAAACGCAGATTAAACGCAGACTAACCTGGATGGCCCCGGCCCGGTTCCACGGGTTCTGCGTTCGACAAGCGCCCCCCGGGAACCACGACGACGCCACCGGCCATGAATCCGCGTTCTATCGGCGACCAATCTGCGGCGTAGAATGCAGGCATCATGACGACGGACCCGGGCGCCATTCCTTACCGGGTGGAGGGCGGCCGCACGTGCATCGACATCCGCGTGCGCGACGTGCAGCAGCTGTTCGACACCCGCGACCCGGCCCCGTTCCGGGAGCGCGACCTCGACGAGGACGCGGTGGAGTACATCGTCGCGGCCGCCGAGGAGATTCCGACCCGGCACCCGCTCAAGATCGTGCTGACGTTCGACGCGGTGTCGCCGCAGGCCCTGTCGGCCCCTGACATCGTCCTGGCGATCCACGCCCATTTCCAGCGCGAGCTCCACCAGGTGCAACGCCGGATTCGGAATCAACGGCAGGTCGGACAGGCCGCCCTCGCCTTTGGGCTGATCGCGCTCGTGCTCTGCCTCTCGCTGGCCCAGTTCACGCAGCAGCTGCCGCAAAGCGCCGTGCGCGACATCCTGCGCGAGGGGCTCATCATCATCGGATGGGTCGCGATGTGGCGGCCGATGGAAAGCCTGTTCTTCGACTGGTGGCCGCTCGCCCAGCAGCGGAGGCGTGTGGCCCGGCTGCTGGACGCGGAAGTCGCGGTCGGCCCGACCGCCGGCGCGTTGCGCTAGGGCTTCTCCGCGACGAGGGTCCTCTTCATCCAGTCGGCAATCGCCGACGTGGCCTGTGCCGACACTTTTGCGCCGGCGGAGAGCGACGGGTACTCGTCGACCTCGCCGGTCCTGGCCGGGACGAAGAGGTGATTCACGCCCGGGATCTTCACCACCTGCACGTCGGCGGCGCCCTTGCGCGCGCGCGCGGCTTCGGCGAGGCCGTCGGCGTGATAGGGCAGGACCTGGGTGTCGAGCTCCCCCTGGACGATCAGCAGCGGTTGCCGCAGGTCCTTCATCGCCTTGGCGCCGTCGAAGGTCAGGAAGCTCTGGAACCAGGGCGTGTCCGCCGTCCGGCGCACGGGATCCGGAATGCCCTCCCAGCCCGCGCCCTTGATCACGGCGGCGTTGATCTTTTCCTGCATCGCGATCTTCTCGGCCTTCTCGGCCGCGTCGAACTTCAGGCGGTCGAGCACGTGCTTCTGCTGCTCGAGGACCACCGCGGAACCCGTGGTCGAGATCCCGGCCAGGAGCGCGATGGCCGACACGCGGTCGCGCTCGCGCGCGCCGACGAGCATCGCCACCGACGCGCCTTCGCTGTGGCCGACGAGGCCCATGCGCTTCTTGTCGACGTCCTTCCGCTTCTCGAGCCACGCGAGGACCGACCGCGCATCCTCGGCGTAGTCCGACAGCGTGGCGGATTCCGCGCGGCCGCCGCTCTGGCCGACGCCGCGCTTGTCGTAGCGCACGACGATGAAGCCCGCGGCGACGAGGTCGCGGGCGATCTGGCCAAAGATCGGGATGCCGGCGACCGTCTCGTCGCGATCGGTCGGGCCCGACCCGCCGATGAGGACGAGCGCCGGCAGCGGTCCCGTGGCGTTGGCCGGCCGGGTGATCGTGCCGGCGAGGTTGAAGCCGGTGGCGGGAATAATCACCGCCTCGTCGCCAGGGACCGAAAACGACGCCGTGCGCGACGCGGCGGACGCGATGTCCTCGCGCGCCACTTCCAATGTCTGCGACGGGATGCTCATGCGCAGCAGATTGCCGGACTCGTCGATCCAGACGTTGAAGGGCACCTCACCGCCGGGCGGGGGGCTCACGATGACGATCGAGAAGCGCGTCGCGGCGATGCTGGCCTTCGCCGTGTCGATCCGCTCCGCGGCCACGGCCGTGACCCTGAGCGGTAGATCCGCCTGCGGCGCCACGTAGGCGTGCAGCTCCGCGCCCACGGCCTTGCCCTGCAGCCGGCGGGCGAGCGCGGCGTACGACCCGAGGAACGCGTTCGGCAGGACGACCGCGTCGGGCGAGGCCGGATCGATCTTCGTCTGCGGCGCGCCCTGCACGAGAATGATGTTCGTCGCCTTGCCGTCGGCGAACGTCGTCTTCAGCGTGACGTCCTGCCCGCGCACGATGCCGTCGACGAGCAGCGACTTCGGGTGCCAGTCCGCGTCGTAAATCACTTCGGCCACGCGCGTCGTGATGTCGATGGGCGGACCCTGCCGGCTCGAGCCGCGCACGGTCCAGCCGTCCGCCTGCCGAACCACGGCCACTTCGTCCCGGCCCACCGGCTGGCCGCGGAAGAAGACGAGATACGGCGTGCCGGGCCCGTCGGCCGGGGGAGGCACGGGGGTTTGGGCCTGGGCGCTCGACGCCGCCAGCAGGCACGCCAGCGCAACGCCGGTAAGATGGGTGAGGGTCACACGACAGCTTAGAACATGTTTTCACTGGACGGCTACCGGACAATCCGGACGACGGCCGCGGCCGTGCCGCGGGAGGATCGCGGGATCTTGACCGTGACCGGGGCGGATCGCGCCTCGTGGTTGCAAGGGCTCCTGAGCAACGACGTGGAGCGCCTGCCCGAGGGCGAGCGGCGCTACGCCGCGTACCTCACGCCGCAGGGACGGATGATCACCGACATGTACGTGGTGGCGCTGGCGGATCGCCTCCTTCTCGAGGTGCCGGCCCCGCTGGCGTCCGCGTTGCGCGAGCGGCTCGACGGGTTGATCTTCTCCGAGGACGCGCAGGTCACCGATGACAGCGCGAGCCTTGCTGTGTGGGGCGTGTATGGTCCCGACGCGACGGGCGGGCTCGCCGATCCGTCCTTCGGCGTGCCGGGCGCCGTCTTCTATCTCGACCGCTCGCAGCCGCTGCCGCCGGCGATTGCCGCGCTGCCGCAGGTGGATCTCGACACGCTCGACGTGCTTCGCATCGAGGCGGGCACGCCGGCATTCCTCGTCGACATGGACACCGACACCATCCCGCTCGAGGCGGGCATCGAGGGTCGCGCGATTCTCGTTCACCAAGGGCTGCTACGTGGGCCAGGAGGTCATCGTCCGCGTGACCACCCGCGGCGGCGGCCGCGTGGCGAAGAAACTTGTTCGGCTGACGATTGACGGGAGTCGGGAGTCGGGAGCCGGGAGCCGAGATGTGGCGTCCGGCTTTAGCCGGACAGATGTGGCATCCGGCTTTAGCCGGATGGCAGGCGCGAAGCTCTTTGTCGGCGAGCGCGAAATCGGCCGCATCACGAGCGCCGCGTTCTCTCCCGACCGGGGCCACGTCGTCGCGTTGGGCTACGTGCACCGGGACTTCGTGGAGGCTGGAACCGTTGTGGCCGCCGCGTGGGATGATGCGCGGGCCAGCGCGGTGGTGGTGTGACGCCGATTGCCGTCGTTGCGGCGGTGATCGAGCGGGATGGCGCGTTTCTTCTCACGCTGCGTCCCGAAGGCACGCACCTCGCGGGGCACTGGGAGTTCCCGGGCGGCAAGGTCCACGAGGGCGAGACACATGCCGAGGCGCTCACGCGCGAGCTTGCTCGAGGAACTCGACATCGCCGCGGACGTGGGGCCGTTGGTCCACACCGTAACCCACGCGTATCCCGAGAAGACGGTCGAGCTGTTCTTCTACCGCTGCGGGTTTCGCGGGGAGCCCAAGCCGATGATGGGGCAGCAGGTGCGATGGGTGCCGCGAGAGGAACTGGCGACGCTGCCGTTCCCGGAGGCGGATCGCGCCTTGATCCGCGTCCTCTCGGCCGATGCAGCTAGCGGCCGGGCAGCAGCGACGGCCAGTTCGTGAGGATGGTGATGGCCGGCGGCACGCGCGGCGGCACCGGCGTGTTCACGATGAAGCGCTCGCCGTCGGCCGTGATGTCGTAGATCGCGCCGAAGCCGAACGCCGTCGCCATCTGGAACAACGGCTTGGGGGCCGCGATCTGCCGTGTCGCTCCGGAGCCGGTCACGGCCGCGCTCATCAGCATCTTGTCGGGCCTCAAATACACAATCTCCCGGCCATCACGGCGCCACCGCGGATACACGCCCCCGTTGGCCGAGACCTGCATCTTGCCGCCGCCGTCGACCGCGATGACGTAGGCTTCGCTCTGGCCGGACTCGTTCGACACGTAGACGACCGACTTACCGTCGGGCGAGAAGTTCGCCAAAGCTCTCGTTGAAGGCCGTGGCCGCGAGCGGCCGCGGCGCGGCCGCTCCCGTCGAGCGGCATGAGCCACAGGTCGTTGCCGTGCCGTCGCCCAAGCGGCGGTAGACCAGCAGCTTGCCATCCGGCGAGCCGTCGAACGGATCCTTGTTCCCACCGCCCTTCAGGACGGGCTGCTCGGCCCCGGACGAATCAGCGGCGCGCAAGTAGAAATCGAGCCCCTTCGAGGTGTAGACCACGCGCCGGTCATCTGGTGACCAGACGGCCGACCGCTCGTCGCTCGGGTCCAGTGTGAATCGCTGGCGCACGCCGCGCGAGAGATCCACGATGAACACATCACGCTCCTTTGTCTGCGGATCGGGCAGCGACACCAGCAACCGCCGGCCGTCGTGCGATAGTTCCAGGTTCGAATAGTCCCCGTCTTCGCCCACCGTCGACTGCATCCGTCCCTGCCGGTCGACCCAGGCCAGTCGCGACTTGGTGCCGGCCGACTGCGCGATATAGGCCAGCACGCCCATTGTGGACACGGAAAACGCCGCGCCCCACCAGCGGCGCCGACTCGACGTCCGCGGCCAGCACCACCGGCTCGCCAGATATCTTGAGTGCCGCCGGATTGAAGCGCTGCGCGTAGAGCGTAGGGCCCCGCGCGAAGACGAGTGCACCGTTGGCGTACTGCGGATTGGCCACGTCGCCGCCGCGCTCAGGATCAGCAGTTCGCTCGCTCGAGTCAAGGCGGCCCGCAAACACACCGGAGGCCCCCGGCGTGTCACCCGTGGCCGTGAACAGGAACCGTTGGTCGCCCGGGAGGAAGAACGGGAAGTTGTCGCCCGAGCCGCCTCCCGCTACCGGGGCACCCGCGACGACCCCGTCCGCGGTCAAGCGGTTGATGGCGGTGTCGGCCGAAAATCCACCGACGAGGACGCCGCCGCGGGAGGCCCATGTGCCGGGACCCGTGGTCTTGCCGATGGTGACCGCCGAGCCTCCCTCGACGGGGAGGCGCTTCAGGACGCTGAAGCCGTTCCCGCTGAACGAACTGAAGATGATTCTGTCGGCTGTCGGGTGACCAGATTGGGGCGGAGCCCCCTCCCGCACCGTCCAGCATCTTCGCATCCAAGTCGGCGAAGGCCTGCAGCCACAGTCCGGGCACGCCCGTATCGACCCTGCGAGCGGTGAACACGACCCTCGTCGCATCAGGAGAGAGGGCCAGGCGCACCGCCGGCGGGGCTTGCGTGTTGAACACCACGCCTTCCGGCAACACGAGCAGTGTCCGCGTCGAGGGCGGCAGGCGTGGCTTTGGGCCCAGGCGGGCCGAGATCTGCGGCCACGCGGCCGCGGAGGCAAGCACCACGGTCAACGCCGCCCAGGCGACCCGCTCACGCGCGCGCGCCGGACGCCCGCGCCCGTCCGCCGTTCCGCTCGCGGCAGGGCTCGAACCCGACGACCCCTCGAGCGCGAAGGCCACGTCACGCGCGGTCTGAAAGCGCTCGACCGCTTTCTTCTCGAGGCAATGCTGGACGATGCGATTGAGGGCCGGCGTGAGATCGGCCCGCACGGTCGTGATGTCGGGCGGGTGTTCGTTGAGGATGGCCGCCAGTGTCTCAGACGAGGTCTCGCGGCGGAACGCGCGCCGGCCCGTGAGCATTTCGTACAGGACGGCGCCCAGCGCGAAGATGTCCGAGCGCGCGTCGAGCGTCGCGCCGCGGACCTGCTCCGGCGACATGTAGCCGACGGTGCCCATCACCACGCCGGGATCGGTCTGCACCCCGGCCGGCACGGTCTCCGTGGCGCCAGACCCGGCCTGCGGCATCTGCCGCGCGAGGCCGAAATCGAGGATCTTGAGATGGCCATCCTCGACGACGAACACGTTCTCCGGCTTGAGGTCGCGGTGGATGATGCCGCGATCGTGGGCGGCGGCGAGCCCGCGCGCGATTTGCAGGGCGTAGTCCACCGCCTTGCGCGCCGGCAGCGGGCCCTTCGCCAGCAAGGCCCGCAGCGTCTCGCCCTCGAGGAGTTCCATGACGAGTGCGCGGCCCTCGAAGCCGTAGACCTGCGCGACGTTGAAGTGGCTGAGCGCCGCCAGGGCCTTGGCTTCGCGTTCGAACCGCGCGAGGCGCTCGGCGTCGTTCGCGAAAGCGTCGGGCAGGACCTTGATTGCCACGTCGCGGCCGAGGCGCTGGTCGTGGGCGCGGTATACCTCGCCCATGCCGCCGGCGCCGATGGCTTCGACGATCGTGTAGGCGCCGAGGGAGGTGCCGGGCCGAAGGCTCATGCGTCTGAGGAGAGTAACAAATCTCTAGCACTTCGGACGCGACTTGCAGTGAAATGCTGGCCATGACCGAGCTTCGGCGCTGGCCCGTCCTCGTAGGCGGCGGCCTATTGAACGTTTCCCTCGGGACCTACTACGCCTGGAGCGTGTACGTCCCGGCCCTCGAAAAAGAATTTGGCTGGACCCGCACGCAGACCTCCCTCGTGGCCACCATCGACATGGTGATGCTGGCCTCGATGTTCCTGGTCGCGGGCTTCGTGCAACGCCGCTTTGGCTCGCAGATGAACGCGCTCATCGGCGGAACCCTCTTCAGCCTCGGCCTGTTCCTCGCCAGCTTCACCACGTCGCTCCCCATGCTCTACCTCACGTGGGGCGTGATGCTGGGCGCGGGCCTCGGCTTCGGCTACTCGGCGCCCATCGCTGCGGGGTCGCGCTGGTATCCCGATCACCTCGGCATCGTGAACGGGCTGGCCATCGGCATCTTCGCGGCCGGCTCGGGCATCTGCGGGCCGATCGCCGGGCTCGATGATCGAGAGCATGGGCTGGCGCGACACCTTCCGCGTGCTCGCGGGCGTCTTCTTCCTGTTCTGCATGGTGGGCACCTACCTCCTGAAGGATTCCGCCGGCCGGCTACAAGGCCCCGGCGCCCAAAGCCTCCGCCGCGCGCGCCAAGCGCCTGCCGATGGTCGACGTCGAAACCGCCACGGTCCTGAAGACGCCGGTCTTCCATCGCCTCTGGATTGCTTACGCCCTCGGCGCCACGGCGGGGACGATGATCATCAGCCAGTTGGTGCCGTTCGCCCGTGGGGCGGGATGGGATGCGCCGACCGCGGCGCTCGGCGATTTCCGTGGGAGCGGCGGGCAGCGCGCTCGGGCGCTTCCTCTCGGGCTGGATGTCCGATCACCTCGGGCGGCTGCTGACGCTCCGCATGATGGTGCTCGTGTCGATGGTGGCCACGCCGCTCCTCTACATCGAGCGCGAGAGCCTCGTCCCGTTCATGACCCTGCTCTTCGTCGTCTACTACTGCTACGGCACGCAGTTGTCGGTGTACACCGCGCTGGCGGGGGATTTCTGGGGCGTGAAGTACCTGTCGACCAACTACGGGCTGTTGCTGCTGGCCTGGGGCTTCGCCGGCGTCATGGGTCCGCAGATCGGGTCGCGCGTCTTCGTGATGACCGGGACCTACCAGTACGCGTTCCTCGGCGCGGGGTTGATGGCCGCGGCCGCGCTGGCGGTGCTCGCGCTCGTGAGCCAACCCACGCTGAAGCCCGCGGCGCAGGGCGCCTAAGGATTCGTGGGGCGCCCCTTGAGGGGCGCCTTCCACGGATAGCTCTTGCACAGCCCTTTCATCGGGCACTCCGCGCAGCGCGGCTTGCGCGCGCTGCAGAGCGTCGCGCCGAAATCCATCAGCGCCTGGTTGAAGTCGAAGACGTGCTTGTGCGGCAGGACCGCCGCGGAGACGGCCCACAGCCGCTTCTTCATCGCGTGCGCTCTTCGGATCGCCCTTGCCGATGAAGACGCGGTAGAGCACGCGCGCGACGTTGGTGTCGAGAATGGCGGCGCGCTCGCGGAACGCGAAACTGCGGATGGCGCCGGCCGTGTATTCGCCGATCCCCTTGAAGGACAGCAGCGTGGCGTGATCGGAGGGCAGCTGCCCTCCGTGGTTGGCCACGGCCTGCGCGGGCGATCGACTGCAGCCGCTTCGGGCGGATGTTGTAGCCGAGCGGGTACCACGTCCGCGTCACCTCGCGCGGGCGGCGCCTCGGCCAGCACCTCGAACGACGGGTACTTGCCCAGCCACTCGTGATACTTCGGCAGCACGCGATCGACCTGCGTCTGCTGCAGCATGATCTCCGACACGAGGATGTGGTACGGGTCGTCGGTCGTTGCGCCACGGCAGGTCGCGCCCGTGCTTGCGGTACCACGCGAGCAGGTGGCGGCGGAAGCGTTGCCGGAGCGCGGGCGCGGGCAGTGGGATGGAGGCGGCGTCGATCTTGGCAACGCGGTGGCGCCGGCAGTGAGCCGCCTATAATCCTAGCAGTGAAAATCTACACAAAGACGGGCGATGACGGCGAGACGAGCCTCTTCGACGGCACGCGGGTCAGCAAGACGCACCCGCGGGTGGTCGCCTATGGCGAAGTCGACGAGCTGCAGGCCTGCATCGGCCTGGTGCGGGCCGCCGGAGTGGACGCCGGAGATGGACGAGCTCTGCGTGACCCTGCAGCGCGACCTGTTCGCGCTCGGCGCGCGCCTGGCGGACCCGTCGCACAAGATCGCCGCGCGGGTCGAGAAGGTGGCGATCGACGAGGCGAGCGTGGCGCGGCTCGAAGGCTGGATCGATCGCTTCGACGCCGAGCTGCCGGCGCTGCGGCACTTCATCCTGTCGGGCGGGAACCAGGCCGGGGCGGCGCTGCACCTGTCGCGCACCGTCTGCCGCCGCGCCGAGCGCGCCGTGCTGAGCCTCGGCCCCGAGGCCGTGGACCCGATCGTCAGCGTCTACCTCAACCGCCTGTCGGACCTGCTCTTCACGATGGCCCGCGCGGCGAATCACCGCGCCAACCAGCCCGAGACGCCCTGGTGAACACGTCTGCGCGACGCCTATGCGGCGTGCGAGGCAGCTGGCGGCGTCCCACTACGAGAATTTCCCCGTCGCCTCGCGCCTGCTGCCGGCCGCGCTGCGCCCGCACGTGGCCGCCATCTACGCCTTCGCGCGCATCGCAGACGACTTCGCGGACGAACCGGGGCTCGAGGTCGATGAGCGGTTCCGCCTGCTGGACGACTGGCAGGCGCGGCTGCATCGGCGGCGAGTCGGGCGTCAGGCGTCGGGAGTCCGACATCGATGCGAAATCCCGACGACGACTCGCACTCCGTCACGATCCCGACTCCCGACTCCCGGCTCCCGGCTCCCGACATGATCTTCCTGGCGCTGCACGAGACGATGCGCCGCTTCGACCTGCCCGTGTCGCTCTTCGACGACCTGCTGAGCGCGTTCCGGCAGGACATCACGACGACGCGCTACGAGTCCTGGGAGGCGGTGATGGACTACTGCCGGCGATCGGCGAATCCGGTGGGGCGGCTGGTGCTGCGCCTGAGCGGGTACCAGGACGCCGCGCTCGACGCGGCCTCGGATGCGGTGTGCACCGCGCTGCAGCTGACGAACTTCTGGCAGGACCTCGCCATCGACTGGTCGCGCGGGCGCCTCTATGTGCCGGCGGAGACGTGGCGGCGGCACGGGGCGGACCCCGCGACGCTCGATGCCGGGCGCATGACCCCCGCGTGGGCGGCCGCGCTGGGCGACTGCGGCGCGCGCACGCGGGCGCTCTTCGCCGCGGGACGACCGGTCTGCGACGGTGTCGCGGGACGCCTGCGCTACGAACTGCGCGCCACATGGCTCGGCGGCACGCGCATCCTCGACCGGCTCGAGCGCGCGAGGTACGACGTGTTCACCGCGCGTCCGTCGCTCGGCAAGTCCGATGCATTAGTGATAGCGTGGGGCGCGTTGCCGTGGCGGCGCGCTCGCCCTCACGCGCCGTCGCACCGTGTCGCTAGAGACACTTCGTTCTCGTATTCGTTCGTCGTCCTTCCCGCCGACCAGCGCCAGGCGATCGGCGTCGTCTGGGATTTCTGCCGCGCCGTGGACGATGCGGTGGATGAGGCGCCCGATCCGGTGACGGCGCGCGACCGAGATTGCCGTCGTGGCGCGCGGACGTGGACCGCGTGTTCGGCCCCGGCGATCCCCTGCAAGCCACAGGCCACGAGCCTCAAGCCGATCGTCGCGCGCTTCGGCCTCTCGCGCCAGCCCTTCGACGACCTGGTCGACGGCGTCGAGATGGATCTCCGCCGCTCCGCGGTACCAGACCTTCGACGAGCTGGTCGGCTACTGCCGCCGCGTGGCGTCGGCCGTGGGCCTGATGTGCATCGAGATCTTCGGGTGCCGCGATGCGCGGTCGCGCGACTACGCCTTCAACCTCGGCCTCGCGCTGCAATTGACCAACATCATCCGGGACGTGGCGGTGGACCTGGCGCAACGGCCGCGTGTACCTGCCGCAAGAGGATCTCGAGCGGTTCGGCGTCACGGAAGACGCCCTGCGCGCCGGCACGGTGACCGCGCCCGTCCGGGCGCTGCTCGCGTTCGAGTGCCAGCGCGCCCGGCGAGTTCTTCCACGCGGCGGCGCAGGCGATGCCGCCCGGCGAGGCGCGGCGAGCTCGTGGCCGCGGAGATCATGGGCGGCATCTACTTCGAGATGCTCCGGCGAATCGAGGGGCGCGGCTACGACGTCTTCTCGGAAGTGATCCGCGTGCCCAAGGCCGCGCGCGCGACCATCGCCCTCTCCATCTGGGCCCGGATCCAGCTGTCGGTCTTCGGCGTCCGCCTCTCCGCCCGCGCCTGAGCTCGAGCCCCTAAGCCCTAAGCCCCTAAGCCCCGCATGCCCGTCATTCGACGCCCTCGTCATCGGCTCCGGCTTCGCCGGCCTGAGCGCCGCCACCGCCCTCGCGGACGCCGGCGCCCGGGTGCTGGTGCTCGAGGCGCGGCCGGGCATGGGCGGCCGCGCCACGTCCTTCCGCGATCCCGAAACCGGCGAGCGCGTCGACAACGGACAGCACATCCTGATGGGGTGCTACGACGAGACGCTGCGCTTCCTGCACCGCATCGGCTCGGACGATCGCGTGCGCTGGCAGGCCGGGTTGGCGGTGACGATGATCGACGTGCGCGGGCACGAGACCACGCTCAAGCTGCCGCCCGTCGCGTCGCCCCTGCACCTGCTTGGCGGCGTGCTGGCGTGGGACGCGCTCAGCTGGCGCGAGCGGGCCTCGATGTTCAAGATCGGTCCGGCCCTGCGCACCGCCGCGGACGATCCCGGCGCTCCGTGCGGTGAGACGGTGCGCCACTGGCTCCATCGCCACGGCCAGGCGCCGCGGCTGTGCGAGCTGTTCTGGGAGCCGCTGGCTCTTGCCGCGCTCAACCAGTCGATCGACCAGGCCGCGGCCGGGTACTTCGTGGGCGTGCTGCAGAAGATGTTCGGCCCCAACCCGTTGGCCGCCGCGCTCGTGCTGCCCGCGGTGCCGCTCGACGAGCTGTACGCCGAGCCCGCGCGCGCGTGGCTCCAGGCGCGCGGCAGCGAAGTGCGGACCAGCGCCCCGGCCCGCGTGGTCGTCGAGGGCGACGCCGTGCGCGGGCGTCCGGGTGCGCGACGAGCGTCATCGCAGCGCCCGTGCGTGATCTCGACGGTGCCGTGGCACGCGCTGGCGGCCGCTGTTCGATCGAGCCGCCGGCCGCGCTCGAGCAGACGGTTGCTGAACGCCGCCGCGCTCGGGAGCTCGCCGATCGTCACGGTGAACCTCTGGTTCGACCGCCCGGTCATGAGCGAGCCGCTCATCGGGCTGCCCGGCCGCGACCTTCCAATGGGTCTTCGATCGCCGCGCCATCCTCGGCGGCGACGGCGTCGCACCTCTCGCTGACGTCGAGCGGCGCCGAGGCGATCGTCGCGTGCACCAACGACGAGCTCGTGGCCACGGCGATCGCCGAGGTCCGCACGGCGCTGCCCGCGGCGCGGACGGCGGGATTGCGAAAGGCCTCGGCCGTGCGCGAGAAGCGCTCCACCTTCTCGCTCGCGCCGGACGCCCCGCCTCGTCCCGGAACGCGAGACCGCGATTGCGGGGTTCTTCCTCGCGGGCGATTGGATCGACACCGGCCTCCCGGCGACGATCGAATCGGCCGTCGTGTCGGGCCACCGCGCCGCGGATCACGTTTAACCACGAAGATCACGAAGGGAACCACGAAGCACACGAAATCAAACTAGGATTGATTGTACTCGTGTTCTTCGTGTTTCCCGCTTCGTGTCCTTCGTGGTTGCCTTTCGATGATCTCCATCCTCGCGCACTACCAGGAACTCGCCCTCAAGGGGCGGAACCGGCCGTGGTTCATCCGGCGGCTGCTGCGCAACCTCCACATGGCGCTGGCGGGGCTCGGCGTGCGCGAGATTCGCATGCCGATGGGGCGCATCGAGATCGTGGTCGCGTCGGAAGCGTCGGTCGAGGAAGTCCGCGAGCGACTGGGCCGCGTGTTCGGCCTCGCGAATTTCTCGGTGGCCCGGCGCGTGCCGCTGGACATGGAAGGCATGGCCGCCGCGATCATCGCGGGCCTGCCGGCCGCGGATGTCCGCAGCTTTCGCGTCGAGGTGCGGCGCGCCGACAAGCAGTACCCCATTCCATCACCGGTGCTTGCGGGACAACTCGGGTTTCGCATCGGCGCGGCTCGCGGCTGGACCGTGGACCTCGATCACGCGGAACTCGCCATTCGCGTCGAGATCGTCCCGGGCGACGCCTTCTGCTACGTGGACAAGGAACCCGGCCCGGGCGGCATGCCCACGGGCACCGGCGGGCGTGTCGTCGCCCTCCTGTCGGGCGGCATCGATTCCCCGGTGGCCGCGTGGCGCATGATGCGCCGCGGCTGCCAGGTGACGATGGTGCATTTCCACAGCGAGCCGTTCCTGTCGCGGATGTCGCAGGACAAGGCGCGGCAGCTCGCGGCCGTGCTCACGCGGTTCCAGTTGCGCACGAAGCTCTTCCTGGTGCCGTTCGGCGAGCTGCAACGGCAGATCACGCTGTCGGTCCCCGGTGACCTCCGCGTGATCGTCTACCGGCGCCTGATGCTGCGCATCGCGGAGTGGATTGCCCGAGACGTGCGGGCCAAGGCGCTCGTGACGGGGGACGTGATCGGCCAGGTGGCGTCGCAGACGCTGGACAACATGGCCGTCATCAACGCCGCGGCGAGGATTCCGGTCTTCCGGCCCTTGATCGGGATGGACAAGGAAGAGATCGTCGCTCAGGCCCAGCGGCTGGGGACCTTCGACATCTCGATCGTGCCCGACGAGGATTGCTGCACGCTCTTCACGCCCCGGCACCCCGAGACGCATGCGCGCCAGTTCGTGATCGAGGAGGTCGAGAGAACGCTGCCCCTCGGCGACATGGTCGTGAGCGCGGTCAAGTCGGCGAAGATGGAGCAGCTGACCTACCCGGTGATAAAATGACCGGATGCCAACAGTCGAAGAAATCCTCGGTGAGGACGCGCGCGGCCTGCTGCAGCACGAGTGCAAGACCATCCCGAAGGAGAGCCTGCACCTGCCGGGCCCCGACTGGGTGGAGCGCATCCACAAGAGTTCAGACCGTCCGGGCCGGGTGCTGACGAGCCTCCAGTCGGTGTTCGACCACGGCCGCCTCGGGGGCACCGGCTACGTGTCGATCCTCCCGGTGGACCAGGGGATCGAGCACTCCGCCGGCGCGTCCTTCGCGCCCAACCCGATCTACTTCGACCCCGAGAATATCGTGAAGCTCGCCATCGAGGGCGGGTGCAACTGCGTGGCGTCGACGCTCGGCGTGCTCGGGATGGTGTCGCGGAAGTACGCGCACAAGATCCCGTTCATGCTGAAGCTCAATCACAACGAGTTCCTGTCCTACCCGAACTCGTACGACCAGATTAAGTTCGCCAGCGTGAAGCAGGCCTTCGAGATGGGCGCGATGTGCGTGGGCGCCACCATCTACTTCGGCTCCGAGGAGTCGAAGCGCCAGCTGCAGGAAGTGACGGAGCTCTTCCAGCACGCGCACGAGCTCGGCATGTTCACCGTGCTCTGGTGCTACCTGCGCAACCCGGCCTTCAAGACCAAGGACGCCGACTACCACGTTGCCGCGGACCTCACCGGCCAGGCCAACCACCTCGGCGTGACAATCGAGGCGGACATCATCAAGCAGAAGCTGCCCGAGACCAACAACGGCTTCAACGCCGTCAACTTCGGCAAGACGCACAAGAAGGTCTACTCGGAGCTGTCGAGCGATCACCCGATCGACCTGACGCGCTACCAGCTGGCCAACTGCTACATGGGCCGCGCGGGCCTCATCAACTCCGGCGGCGCGTCGGCGGGCGAGAGCGATCTCAAGGAAGCCGTGAAGACGTCGGTGATCAACAAGCGCGCCGGCGGCATGGGCCTCATCTCGGGCCGCAAGGCGTTCCAGCGCCCGCTCAAGGAAGGCGTCGGCCTGCTGAACGCCATCCAGGACGTGTACCTGAGCAAGTCCATCACGGTCGCGTGAAGCCGCGCGCCGGCGTCTACCTGCTCGCCGCGTTCGTGATCCTGGCCGGGGCGCTCTCGCTGTCCCGGCCGGGCTATTCTCCAGACGAAGAGTTCACCCTGTTTGCCGTGCGCGGAATCCACGCGCACGGGCTTCCCCTCCTGCCCTCGCAACTCCTCTACGATCGCGGCCTCGCGTACCCGGTACGGAGGGTGGCTCGCGGGGTTCGTCACCGGGAGCGAACTCCCCGCCTATCGCGCCATCAGCCTGCTGACCGGCGCCGGCGTCCTCGCGCTGATCTTCGCGATCGTCCGGCGTCTCGCCTCGCCGCAAGCCGCAATCCTCGCCGCGGGACTCGTCGCGATCTCGATCCCGTTCTGGGCGGTGACGACCTCCGCGCGGTTCTATGGGCCGTTCCTCTTCAGCTACTTGCTCTGCATCCTCTTCATCGAGCGCCGCTCGTGGATCTGGCTCGTGGCCGCCGCCGCGCTCTGCCGCTTCACGCACGAACTCGCGTTCACGCTGATGGCGATTCCTGCGCTGATGGCGTTCTTCAAGCCCTCGGGCCCCCACGTCCCTAAGCCCCTAAGCCCTCTGTTTCTGAAGCCCGCCCTGTCCCTTGGCGCGGGCCTGATCGCCGCGCAAGTCGTGATCTTCGCCGTCCACTACCTTGCGCCCGCTAGCGGCGACACGATGATCAAGCGCTTCTTCCTCTGGCAGGTCCTGAACCTCTTCGAGCGGCCGCCTGCCACGCAGCTGGGCATCTTCGCCGCCGGGATGGTGATCGCGTGGCTGCTCGCGCCAAGGCGCGCGGGGCTCAGCACGGTCGTGGGTCTCAGTGGCGCAACGATGGTCCTGGCGTTCGCGGTGGGCCGGGCGGCCCAATCGGCGCCGGTGTCGCGCGAGCTGGTGACCACGGTGTTGGCGGAGGCCACCCGGTATCCACTCGACATGTTCTGGAACCTCGGGCACGCGCACCCGGTGATGCTGGTCGCCGCACTCGCGTTGCTTCTCGCACGGTTGCTCGGCGCGGGCGGGGAATGGACCGCGGGGGAGCGGGGCATGCATCTCGCCTGGATCGGATGGGTGCTGTGGTTCGGCGTGATCGAATCGGGGATCACGATCAACTACACGCTCCTGCCCGTGACGCTGATGCTCGCGGCCATCGCCGTGGACCTCGTCGCCGTCGTCCAGCACGCCGCCTTGAGCTGGCCCGGCGTGCGCGGCTCCGCGGTGCTGGTGGGCGCCACCGCGCTGGTGCTCGCGCTTGCGGCGGACCAATGGCGCGGCACGGGCACGCTGCCCGAGCGGCTCGCCGTGGCGCGTCCCACGATCGACGTGCCGGGCATCGACGTGATTCGCAACGGCCTGCACGCCAACGATCGCGTGGCCTGCACCGACGAACTGGCGTGTCTCGTGCTCGTGGGCCGCGCAGACCGGTGGCTCGCCCTGGACGACTACGTGCGCGAGCGGTTCCTCGTGAAGAAGGCGGGGATTGACGTGGGCGTGTATGCGGGGTCGCCCGCGGCCTTCACGCCCGCCGATCTCTTTCGGCCGGGGCCCAGGGGCGAGGCGCCCGACCGCGTCATCATCGTTGACGTGTTCAAGGAGTATCCGGTGGGCAACTCGCGCGCGTGGCTGCCCCGCGCCCTCGATGCCGATGCGCTCGAATCGCGGACCTTGCTCGAGACCTCGCAGGTCCGGGTGGTGGAAGTCTGGCCGCCGATCAGGAACGCGCGACTGTTGCCGTAGCGCCAGACCTTCAGGTCCCGCGCTTACCGGCGGGGTTGGCCAGGTAGTCCCGCAACGCCTCGCGCGTGCTGCGGAACGCCAGCTCGTCCCACGGGATGTCGGCGATCTCGAACTCCCGCGCCTCGATCCCCTCGTCGTCCACCGCCAGCTCGCCCGCGATCTTCGTGGCCGCGTACACGATGATCGCCGGGGTGCGTCCCGCGTAGGAGTAGATGTTCACGAGGTGGTCCAGCCGCACGTCGAGGCCCACCTCTTCGCGCGCCTCGCGCAGGGCGGCTAGCGTGATTTCCTCGCCGCGGTCCACGTATCCGCCGGGAAACACCCACTTGCCGTAGCCCGGCTCGATGGCCCGCCTGGCCAGAACGATCCGCCGGCCGTCGTCCACGCGGATGATGGTCCCGACCGCGACCTTCGGATCGAGGTAGAACACGAACCGGCAGGCCTCGTTGGTGCAGACCAGGCGCTTGGGCTCGGTGACCTTCAGGACGCGAGGCTCGAGCGGGCTGCCGCAGACGGGGCAGAACTTGTAGGGCGGCGTCAGATCATGGGAATGCATGGGGCTCGGGTGCCAACAGGTGCCAGAGGTACCAAGGGTGCCACACCTTTGGCACCAAACCCTTGGCACCCTGTCACCCTGGCACCCTTGGCACCCAGTCTATAATTCGATCATGTCGATCCTGAAAGTTGCCCGCATGGGCCACCCGGTGCTTCGCGCCAAGGCGCGGCCTGTCGACAAGAGCGAGCTCAAGAACCCCGTCTTCCAGTCGTTCGTCGACGCGATGATCGACACGATGTACGAATACTCCGGCGTGGGCCTGGCGGCGCCGCAGGTGCACGAGAGCGTGCGCCTCTTCGTGGCCATGCTCGATCCCGAGGGTAACGGCGAAGGTGATGCCATGGTCTTCGTCAATCCCGAGATTGCCGTCGTGGGTGACCAGACCGTCGAAGGGTGGGAGGGGTGCCTGAGCATCCCCGACGTCCGCGGCCGCGTGCCGCGGGCCCACCAGATCAAGGTGAGCGCGCTTGACCGCCACGGCAAGCGCTTCGAGCTCGACGCCAAGGACTTCCCGGCGCGCGTCGTGCAGCACGAGAACGACCACCTCGATGGCGTCCTCTTCTTCGACCGCATGCGCTCACTCGAGACCCTGACCTACCTCGAGGAGTACTCGCGCTACCACGCCAAGCGCGCCGCCGACGACGAGGACGACGAGGAGTAGTTTGGCCCCCAAGCCCCTAAGCCCCTAAGCCCCTAAGTCCTCAGGATTCATCAATGAGCAGAACCGTGATCGTGACCGGCGGTGGCCGGGGTATCGGGCGCGCCACCGCGCTCGCCTTCGCCGAGCCGGGCGCGCACGTCGTGATCACCGGACGCACCGTGGCCCAGCTCGACGCGACAGCCATCGAAATCCACGCAAAGGGCGCGTCGGCGACGGCGCTGCCGATGGACGTGACGGACGAGGCCAGCGTGGCCCACTCGTTCGGCCAGCTCCACGGCCGCATCAAGCACGTGGACGTGCTCGTGAACAACGCCGGCGTCGGCGGCGGCGAGGCCGTGCAGGGCTCGGACGTCGCGCGGTGGAAGCAGACCATCGATACCAACCTCACCGGCATGTACCTCGTGACGCGCCAGATTCTCCCCCTGATGGCCCACGGCGGCCGCATCGTCAACATGTCGTCGGTGCTCGGCCGCTTCGGCGTCGCCGGCTACACGGCGTATTGCGCGTCCAAGCACGGCGTCATCGGCTTCACGCGCGCGCTCGCCCTCGAGCTCGTCGATCGCGCGATCACGGTGAACGCGCTGGCGCCAGGATGGGTGGACACGGAGATGGCGGTGCAAGGCCTGTCGCAGGGCGCTGCCGATAGCGGCGTGTCGTTCGAGGAGTTCAAGAAGCGCGCGATCGGCCGCGTGCCGATCCACCGGATCATCGAGCCGGCGGAGATCGCCGCCCTCATCCGCTTTCTCGCCAGTCCCGAGGCGGGCGCCATCACGGGACAGACCTACAACATCGACGGCGGGCAGACGATGGGATAGCCACGAAGATCACGAAGGGCACGAAGCCTTTTTGATCGAATGCTTCGTGCTCTTCGTGTTCTTCGTGGCCGCCTTTGAATTACGCTGTTACGCGTGACGGCCCATCTGTTCGAACCTTATCAACTCAAAGACGTTGTCCTGCCGAACCGCATCGCGGTGTCGCCCATGTGCCAGGTACCTCGTGCGTGGACGGCAAGGCCAGCGACTGGCACTTCGTGCACCTGGGCAGCCGGGCCGTTGGCGGCGCGGGGCTCGTGGTCGTCGAAGCCACCGGTGTGAGTCCTATCGGGCGCATCAGCCCGGACGACATGGGCATCTGGGACGATGGGCACGTCGAGCCCCTCGCGCGCATCACGCGGTTCGTGCACGATCAGGGCGCCGTTGCCGGCATCCAGCTCGCCCATGCCGGACGCAAGGCCAGCACGTGGGCGCCTGGCCGGGGTAACGGCGGGATCTCCGCGGCCGATGGGGGATGGACGACCGTGGCGCCGTCGGCGATTCCCTTCGCCGACACCTACCCGATGCCCGAGGCGCTCACGCTCTCCGGCATCGCCGCCATCGTCCAGCAGTTCGCGGCAGCGGCGGCACGAGCGCTCGCGGCGGGCTTCCGCGTCGTGGAGGTGCACGCCGCGCACGGGTACCTGCTCCACGAATTCTTCTCGCCGATCTCGAACACGCGGACCGATCAGTACGGCGGCAGCTTCGAGAACCGCGTGCGTCTCACGCGCGAGGTGGCGCGCGCGGTCCGCGCGGCGTGGCCCGAGCGCCTGCCGCTCTTCGTCCGCATCTCCGCCACCGATTGGGCGACCGAAGGCGGCTGGGACATCGAGCAATCGATCCAGCTCGCGCGGCTGTTGCGGGAAGACGGCGCCGATCTCATCGATACGTCCAGCGGGGGCAACCTGGCCACCGCGAAGATGCCGATCGGGCCGGGGTACCAGACGGCGTTCGCCGAACGCATCCGGAGGGAAGCGGGGATCGCCACCGGCGCGGTGGGCCTCATCACGCAACCCGCGCAGGCCGACCACATCATCCGCACCGGGCAGGCCGACCTGGTCTTTCTCGCCCGCGAACTGCTCCGCGATCCCTATTGGCCGCTCCATGCGGCGCAAACGCTGGGGCATGCGGTAAGCTGGCCCGCGCAGTACCTCCGGGCCGCGCCCCACGGCACGCCCGCGAGATTGCCCTCCGTAAGCCGTAAGCCGTAAGCCGCAATCCCTTCGGGAGCACCACTCATGTCGACTCGTCACGTGCTCCTTCTGACCCTCACCGTTGGCGCCGCCCTCATCGCCGGGCAAGTCAGGACGGCCTCGCAGGGACCCGCGTTCGACCTGGTCGTGCGAGGCGGGCGGGTGGTCGACGGCACGGGCAACCCGTGGTTCATCGCCGATGTCGGCATCAAGGGTGACGCGATCGTCGCCGTGGCGCCGCGGCTCGAGGCCGCCGGCGCCCGCATCATCGAGGCGAAGGGGCTCGTCGTCTCCCCCGGCTTCATCGACGTCCACTCGCACAGCGAAGCCCGCGACGGGACAGGACATGATCGGCAACCCCGCCGCCGAGAACAACGTGCGCCAGGGCGTGACGACGGTCATCGCCAGCCCGGATGGCGGGGGCTCGATACAGGTCGCCGATTACCTCGCGAAGGTGGCCGCGGCGAAACCCGCGATCAACGTCGGCAGCTTCATCGGGCACGGCTCGGTCCGTGGCGCGGTCGTGGGGCAGGCCAATCGCGCCGCCACACCCGAGGAACTGCAGCGCATGAAGGAGCTTGTCCGGACGGGGATGCGCGAGGGCGCGTTCGGCCTGAGCACGGGCCTGTTCTATGTCCCCGGCAACTACGCGCCGCTCGACGAGGTCGTGGAGCTTGCGCGCGTCGCCGGCGAAGCGGGAGGCATCCACCAGTCGCACATGCGGGATGAAACCGGCGGCGTGATGGACAGCGTCCGCGAGACGATCGCGATCGGCGAGCGGGGCGGCCTGCCGACGCAGGTGACGCACCACAAGATCATCGGCAAGGCGAACTGGGGCAAGAGCGTCGAGACCCTGAAGCTCGTCGACGAGGCGCGCGCCCGCGGCGTGGACGCCACCATCGACCAGTATCCGTACACCGCGTCGAGCACGTCGATCCAGGGCGGGCTCGTCCCGCAGTGGGCGCAGGAAGGCGGACGCGAGGCGATCGTCGCGCGGCTCCGGAGTCCCGCGAGCCGTCCGCAGATCATGGCGGCCGTCTCCAAGGCCCTCGAGTTCGACCGCGGCGGCGGCGACCCGGGCAACGTCGTCCTCGTGTCGTGCGGATGGGACCCGAGCCTCGCGGGCAAGAGTCTCGCGCAGGTCCTGAAGGATCGCGGCCGATCGGTCTCGCTCGAAGGCGCGGCTGCGCTCGTCCTCGAGATCGTGGAGAAGGGCGGCTGCAGCGCCATCTACCACGCGATCAGCGAGGAGGATCTCGTGCGCATCATGAAGCATCCCGCCACGATGATCGCGTCGGACGCGTCGCCCGGCGAGCCCACGTTCGGCAAGGACGTGCCGCACCCGCGCGCCTACGGCACCTTTGCGCGCGTGCTCGGGGTGTACGTCCGCGAAAAGGGCGTGCTGACGCTCGAGGACGCCGTGCGCAAGATGTCCTCGTTCCCGGCGCAGCGCATGGGCCTCGAGGATCGCGGCGTCATCCGCCCCGGCATGAAGGCCGACGTCGTCGTCTTCGACCCCGCGACGATCAAGGACATGGCGACGTTCGAGAAGCCGCACCAGTATGCCCAGGGCGTCTCGGCCGTGATCGTGAACGGCCAGGTGACGCTCAGCGGCGGGCAGATGACCGGCGCGCGCGCCGGGCGGGCCCTCAAGCGGAACTGAGGTGGACGGGCGACGCCGGCGTCGCCCCGCCCGCAAGCCGCAGGCCGCAAGCCGCAAGTCGCAGACCGTAAGCCGTAAGGCGTAAGCCGTGTTCTATACTTCCCGTAATGCCCGCGCTCGCGCTCGGTACGGCCCCCCCGAAAGTCACGCTGCTCTCGTCGCCCGCCGTGCCATACGACGGCGCCATCGCCGCGGCGCGCACGTGCTATTCGCCGCGGGTCATCGAGCGCAGCGAGATCACCGACAAGCAGCGCGACTCCATCGGCCCGCTCACCTTCGAGGGCGGGCACCACACGGTCTTCCAGCACGCGCACTTCGAGTTCGGCCTGGAGAACATCTCGCGGCAGCTCGTGTGGAGCGTCCTGCACTCCTACCCGTTCTACAACTCCGAGCAGTCGAGCCAGCGCTACGTCAAGCTGAACGAGCCGCGCGCGTTCGTGCCGCCGCTCACCGGCGAGGCGCTCGAGGTGTACGAGCAGGCCGTGCTGCAGCGCCTGGGACGCCTACGCGCGGCTCTCGGCCCTGCTCAAGGACGATGCGTGGGCGATCCTGAAGGAGCTGCGGTACGTCCGCCCGACGAACACGCCGGCGCGACTGAAGGCCGTCGAGCGCGAGGCCGAGAAGAAGGCCATCGAGACCGCGCGCTACGTGATCCCCATCGGCGCGTTCACCTCGATGGTCCACACCGTCTCGGGGATCGTCCTGCACCGCCTGCATCGCATGCTGAATGCCGGCGACGTGCCGTACGAGGCCGCGATGGTGATCGGCGCGATGGTCGACCTCGTCAAGGAAGTCGACCCGATGTTCTTCGAGAAGATCGGCCTCGACCCGATGGAGCGGGACGCGCTGCCCGAGATGGCGTTTCCGACGCCCGCGGTCGTCCGGCGACGCCTTCGCGCGCGGAGTTCGACCGGCGGCTCGGCGGGCGCGTGTCGCGCCTGCGCGACTGGTCCGCCGGCGCCGAGCGCGTCGTCGCCGACGCCGTCCGCGCCACGTTCGGCCTCACCACCGTCGGAGATGGACGACGCGAAGGCGATCGAACGGGTGATGAATCCCGCGCGTGAACCCGTACCGCGTCGACATGCTCGACGTGGCGTACCACTCGCCGATGATGCGCACGCTCAACCACGCGAGCTACGTGTTCGAGAAGAAGCTGAGCCACACCGCCGACTCGCAGGACCAGCGGCACCGGATGGTGCCGGCCTCGCGGCCGATGATGACCCTGGCCGACACCGTGGCGCCCGACTACGTCACGCCGCGCCTGATCCGCCAGAACGCCGAGGCGCTCGCCGTCTACCAGCAGGCGATGACCGACGCGTGGGCGGCGAAGAACCGCCTGCTGGCGCTCGGCGTGCCGCTCGAGTACGCGCTCTACGTGCTGCCCAACGCCAAGGCGCTGCGGCTGGTCGAGTCGGGGTCGTTCATCGCGCTGCAGCACAAGTGGACGCTGCGCACCTGCTTCAACGCGCAGGAAGAGATCTACCTGGCCTCGATGGACGAGATCGCAGCAGGTCCGCGAGATTCACCCGCACCTCGGCCGGCACCTGGGGCCGCCGTGCGTGCTGCGCAACCAGATCGTGTCGCCGCGCTGCACCGAGGGCACGCACTTCTGCGGCGTGCCCGTGTGGCAGTCGTTCCCCAACGCCGAGCGACGCCTCTAACGGTGGTCCTTCCCTGGGGCGCGCATCTCTACACCGCCCTCGGCGCGGTCCTCGCCTTTGCCGCCACGCAGGCGGTGTTCGCCAACGACTTCCGCACCGCCTTCCTCGCGCTCATCGCCGCCACCGTCGTGGACGCCACCGACGGCGTGCTGGCGCGCGCGCTGCGGGTGAAGGAGCACCTGCCGCACTACGACGGCGCCCGCCTCGACGACATCGTCGACTACCTGACGTTCGTGTTCGTGCCGGCGGTGATCATCTGGCGGGCGGGGCTGCTGCCCGGGCCGATGGCGCTGCTGGGTGTCGGCGGCGATCCTGGTGTCGAGCGCCTACGGGTTCGCCCAGGCCGACGCCAAGGTCCAGCACGACGGACCACTTCTTCACCGGGTTCCCGTCGTACTGGAACATCACGGCGCTGTACCTGTTCGTGTGGCGAGCCTGCCGCCGGCGGTGAACGCCGCCATCGTGCTGGCGCTGGCCGTCCTCGTGTTCGTGCCGATCCGCTACGTCTATCCCTCGCGCACGTCCGCGCTGCGGCTCCCGACGCTCGCGCTGGGCGTGGCCTGGGGCGTGCTGCTCGCTGGTCATCGCCTGGCGCCTCCCGGCCACCGACGGCCCCTGGATGTGGCTGTCGCTCGTTTTCGTGGTGTACTACTTCGCGCTGTCCTCTGTTTCTGCACTTCGATTCTCGAACTTTGAACTTTGAACTTTGAACTTTGAACTGACATGTCGCCCCTCGTCATCATCTTCCTCACCGTCTTCATCGACCTGCTCGGGTTCGGCATCATCATCCCGCTGCTGCCGTTCTACGCCGAGTCGTACGGCGCCAACGCCTTCACCGTGGGCATGCTCGGCACCGTCTTCTCGCTGATGCAGTTCCTGTTCTCGCCGGTGTGGGGCCGGCTCTCGGACCGCATCGGCCGCAAGCCGATCATCCTGCTCGGGCCTGATGGGATCGTGCGTGTCGTACCTCGTGCTGGCGCTGGCCGGCTCGCTGCCGCTGATCTTCCTCGCGCG
Source organism: uncultured Acidobacteriota bacterium (assembly GCA_963839865.1). Taxonomy (GTDB): domain Bacteria; phylum Acidobacteriota; class Vicinamibacteria; order Vicinamibacterales; family UBA2999; genus 12-FULL-67-14b. The sequence goes on along the minus strand of CAWIWS010000020.1, from coordinate 456,951 downwards.
CATCGTCGGCGGCATCGCGGGCGCGAACATCCCGACGGCGCAGGCCTACATCGCGGACATCACGACCCCCGAGAACCGCGCCAAGGGCATGGGCATGGTCGGCGCGGCCTTCGGCCTCGGGTTCATCTTCGGCCCCGCGCTCGGCGGCCTGCTCAGCCACCTGGGCCCGGCGGCGCCGATGTGGTTTGCGTCGGCGCTCTGCCTGGGCAACTTCATCGCCGCCTCGTTCCTGCTGCCGGAGTCGCGCACGGCGACGGGGCCGTCGCACGGGCTGGGCCGCATGGACGCGTTCCGCCGCGCCCTGCTGCAATCCGCAGCTCGTGCTGCTGCTCTCGCTGTACTTCATCGTGACCGTGGCGTTCTCCGGCTTCGAGGCGACGTTCGCGCTCTTCAGCGAGCGGCGGTTCGGCTACACACGCCGGCTCGATCGGCTTCGTCTTCGCGTTCATCGGCGTCATCCTGTCCGTCGTGCAGGGCGTGCTGGTGGGCAAGGTCGTCAAGCGAGTCGGCGAGGAGCGGCTGATCCCGGCGGCGATCCTGATCATCGCCATCGGGCTCGGCCTGGTGCCGTTTGCGTGGACGCTGCCGATGCTGCTGCTCGCGGTGGGCGTGCTCGCGGTGGGCATGGGCTTCAACAGCCCGTCGCTCTCGTCGATGGTGTCGCGGCTGTCGGACCCCAACGACCAGGGCGGCATCCTCGGGCTGGCCTCGTCGCTCGCGAGCCTGGGTCGCGTGCTCGGCCCGGCCTGGGGCGGCTGGCTCTTCGACCGCTTCGGCATGACCATGCCGTACCTCAGCGCGGCGACGACGATGATGGTCGCCTTCGGCGTTGCCGCGTATGGCTTGCGTCCAGGGAAAACAGATCGGGTCTATTTTCCGCCCGGGTCCGCAGGAAAATAGACCCGATCTATTTTCCTTTCCGCTGCTGATGCGCACAGTCCCCCTGCACGCCGCCAACCCCAGCCCCTTCACGGGGGCCGGCAACTGGACGTACCTCATTCCCGGCGACGCGCCCGTCCTCATCGATGCCGGTGTTGGGCACGAGGCGCACCTGGACGACCTCGCCGCGGCCGCGCCGGACGGTCCCGCGCACGTGGTCGTGACGCACGCGCACGGCGATCACGTGTCCGGGGCCGCCGCCATTCTGGGGCGATGGTCCTCGGCGCGCTTCTCCAAGCGCCACTGGCCCGGACGGGACCCGGAGATCGACGCGCCCTGGCATCCTCTCGAGGACGGCGAAAAGGTGATGACGGGCCAGGGCGAGCTCGAGGCGCTGCACACCCCGGGCCACGCGCCGGATCACCTGGCCTTCTGGCACGCCGACACGCGGACGGCGTTCGTCGGCGATCTCCTCGCGGTCGGCACCACGGTCTTCATTCCCGCGTCGAGCGGCGGAGATCTCGTGCAGTACCTTCACTCGCTGCGCCGCCTCCTCGCGCTCGGCCCGCGGCGCATGTGGCCGGCCCACGGCGCGCCGATCGACGATCCCGAGGCCCTGATTCACCAGTACCTCGACCATCGTCATCGTCGCGAGGTCCAGGTCCTGACCGCGCTCGAGTCCGGCCACCACACCGTGGACGCGATCACCGCGCGCGTCTACGTCGGCATCGCGAGCGAGGTGCTGCCGATGGCGCGCGAGAGCGTGCTGGCGCATCTGCACAAGCTCGAACACGACGGCCTCGCCCGGCGCGATGCGCGGCACTGGACCGTCCTGCGGTAGAGCCCCGACGCTATACTTAGGCAGCACATGGTGCGCACCGTCGGCCTCGCCGGGGGCGGGTTCCTCCTGGTCTACGCGGCCCTGTCTCTTCTCACCGGGCAGCACGTGGTCTGGCTGGGCGATCTGTCCCAACTGGTTCCTCCGCTCGCGTTCGTCGCGCTCACGATGACGCTCGCGCGCCGGTCCGTCGGCCAGGCGCGCGTCTTCTGGAACCTCAACGCCGCGCACGGCGTGCTGTGGGCGGCCGGCCAGGTGGTGTGGACCTACTTCGACGTCACCCGCGGCGGCATCCCCGTCATCTCGCCGACGGATCCGATCTTCTACGCGTCCAGCATCCCGCTGGCCGCCGCGCTCTACGGCCGCCCCGACCGCGAGCGCCCGCGGTGGCTCTTCGACATCGTCCTGCTCGACCTCGTGCTGATCGCGCTCTTCGCGGCGTTCGTCTACATCTACTTCGTCGTCTCGATCGCGGTGACCGACGGTCCCGAGTCGCTCTACAACGACAACCTGACGCAGTTGTTGAACGCGCGGAACCTCCTGCTCGCGCTGTGGGCCGCGTACCTGTGGCGCTCGAGCGCCTCGCCGGCATGGAAGCGCCTGCTCGGCATCTACGCCGGCGGCCTGGCGCTGACGTTCGTGGCCGGCGTCGCGTACGACATCGTGGATCGCGCGGGCGGCTACGCGCCCGGCGCGCTGTTCGACGTGTTGTGGATGGTGCCGTACGTGCTCATGTCGCTCGCCGCCGCGATGGCGTACGACGCGAAGCTCTTCGAGCCCGCGGAGGAGGCGCCGCCGATGGCGCGCCTGCCCGTGGTCTCGCTGATCGCGATCGCGCTGCTCGTGGCGATTCCCGCGATTGACGAGATCGCGCGCCGGCTGCTCGACGTGTCGCCGGTCACCGGGATGCTGCGCACGCGCCTCGCGCTCGCGATGATGATGCCGTTCGGCGTCGTCGTCGTCGTCCGCGAGTTCCTGTCGAGGCGCGCCCTGCTGCGGGCGGGCCAGGAGCTGGTGTCGACGCGCGAGCAGCTCGTGCAGAAGGAGAAGATGGCCGCGGTCGGCCAGCTCGTCTCCGGCGTGGCGCACGAGCTGAACAACCCGCTGCAGGGCGTGCTCGGATACGCGGAGTTGATGCTCGCGGCCAGGCCCGGCTCCACCGAGACGGAGGAACTGCGGGCCATTCGCGACAACGCCAACCGCGCCGCCGGCATCGTCCGCAACCTGCTGACGTTCGCCGGCCGCACCTCGAGCGCGCGCAGCTGGCAGCAGATGAACCGCATCGTCCGGGACGCGGTCGCCATTCGCGAGCCGCACCTGCAGGCCCTCGGCATCGACCTCCACGTGGAGGTCGCCGATCGCCTGCCGCTCGTCTACATCGACCAGGCCCGCCTGGAAGACGTGATGGTCAACCTGATCCAGAACGCCGAGGCGGCCATCGTGGCCCGGCGCGAGGGCCACACGCCCCGAACGCTCGTGCATGCCCGGGCGCGCGGCGAGATCACCATTACGACCCGCTGGCAGGCCGGTCCCGACCGCATCCTCGTGGCCGTGGCCGACAACGGCAGCGGCCTCAAGGACGAAGACCTCACGCGCGTCTTCGATCCGTTCTTCACGACGCGCGAGGTCGGGAAGGGCACGGGCCTCGGCCTCTCGGTGTGTTACGGCATCGTCCGCGAGCACGGCGGCGCGATCACCGCGCGCAACAGCCAGACGGGCGGGGCGGTCTTCACCGTGGAACTGCCGGTGATGGCCGAGTCGCTGGCGTCCGCCTCGGCCGTGGCGGCGATCATGCCCGGTTCGCCGGAGTCCCGGCTGACCCCGCCGCCGACCCAGGCGCCTCCCGAGCCGTCCCACATCGAGATCGAGCAGCCCATCCGCCGCCGCAAGGCCCTGGTCGTGGATGACGAGGAGTCGAATGCGGCGCTGGTGCGCCGCGTGCTGGCCGGCGCGGGCTACGATGTGGAGAGCACCACCCTTTCGAGGCGCGCGCTGGTCATGATCGAGCGGACGGCGTACGATTGTGTCATCTGCGACGTGAAGATGCCCGAGCTGAGCGGCCAGGAGCTCTACGGCCGGATTTGCCAGATACGCCCCGAGATGGCGCGCCGCTTCATCTTCATCACCGGCGACATCGATGGTGAGGACACGCGGGAGTTCCTCGATCAGTCACGCTGCAGTTATTTCATGAAACCCTTCAACCTGGAGCGCCTCACCGCCGCCGTGGACCTGCTCACGGGCCAGAAGCCTCCGGAGACCATCGGATAACCCATGGACAAGATTGTCGACTTCATCAACGTGAACCGCGATCGCTACGTCGACGAGCTGAAGGCGATACCTCGCCATCCCCAGCATCAGCGCGCTGCCCGAGCACGCGGCCGACGTGCGGACGTGCGCCGAATGGACGGCCGACGAGATGCGCCGCATCGGCCTGCAGAACGTGCGGCTCGAGCGAGACGCCCGGGCAACCCCGTCGTCTACGGCGACTGGCTCGGCGCGCCGGGCGCGCCCGACGATCCTCTTCTACGGCCACTACGACGTGCAGCCGGTGGATCCGGTCGACCTCTGGACGTCGCCGCCGTTCGAGGCCACGGTGCGCGACGGCGAGATCTACGCGCGCGGCGCCGCCGACGACAAGGGCCAGGTCTTCATGCACTTCAAGGCCGTCGAGGCCCACATGAAGCAGAACGGCGCGCCTGCCCGTGAACATGAAGTTCATCATCGAGGGCGAGGAGGAAGTCGGCAGCGCCAACCTCGACGACTTCATCAAGGCCCACAAGGACCTGCTGAAGGCCGACGTCGTCGTCATCTCGCGACTCGCCGATGTTCGATCGCGGCGTGCCGTCGATCTGCTACGGCCTGCGCGGCCTGGCCTACTTCCAGATCGACCTGCGCGGCAGCAAGTCCGACCTGCACTCCGGATCGTTCGGCGGCGCGGTGGCGAACCCGGCGATGGTGCTCGCGCAGATGCTCGCGCAGATGAAGGACAAGAGCGGCCGCATCAAGATCCACGGCTTCTACGACGACGTCGTGGCCGCTGCGGGACGAGGAGCGCGCCGAGTGGGCGAAGCTGCCGTTCAACGAGAAGCAGTACCGCAAGGAACTCGGCGCGCCGAAGCTGTTCGGCGAGACGCGGCTACACGACGCTCGAGCGCATGTGGGCGCGGCCGACCTTCGAGGTGAACGGCCTGCTCTCGGGCTTCACCGGCGAAGGCGCGAAGACGGTGCTGCCGGCCGTGGCGATGGCCAAGGTCAGCATGCGGCTGGTGCCGAACCAGGATCCCGAGAAGATCGGCGACCTGTTCGAGGCCTACGTGAAGAAGATCGCGCCGAAGACGGTGGAGATGAAGCGTCACGCGCATGCACGGCGGCAAGCCGTGGATGACGGCGTTCGACAACCCGTTCGTGCAGGCGGCCGGCCGCGCGATCGAGCAGGGCTTCGGCCAGACGCCGGTGTTCAACCGCGAGGGCGGATCGATCCCGGTGGTGTCGACGTTCCAGGAGGAGCTCGGGCTGCCGTGCGTGCTGTTCGGCGTGGGCCTGCCCGACGAGAACGCGCACGCCCCCGACGAGAAGCTGGACCTGGGCAACTTCCACAACGGCGTGATCGCGTCGGCATACCTGTATCGAGAGATCGGGGCGCTGAAGGGCTAGATCAGCCACGAAGCACACGAAGAGCACGAAGCGTTTTGATCAAAATGCATTGAACCAAATTGCTTCGTGTCCTTCGTGACCTTCGTGGCTAATTCAGTTGCGCGACGCGACGGCGCAGCGTCTTCACGTGTTCCCAGACATCCTCGGTCTGCTTCCGCTCGTCCTCGTCCTGCTCCGACAGCCGCGCCAGCTTCAGGTATTCCTCGAAGTCCCGCAGCGCGTGTGAGAAGTCGTTCATGTGGTACGCGAGCAGGCCGCGGTCGCGCAGGTCGGCGAGCGACGCAGGCTGCAGCACGAGCAGGGCGTCGGTGGTGACTCGTGCCTGCGGGAACGAGTGCATCCGCACGTAGAGCCGCTTGAGGTTGAGCAGCATCCGCACCAGGATCTGCCGGCGCGTGGCCCGCGCCAGCAGCGACGGGTCGAACGCCGCCTCCTCGCCCATGTGGTGCCGAAGGAGCTGGCGGCATTCCGCCTCGTTCAGGATCGCGCCGCCGTGGAACGGGTCGACGATCAGCCCCTCGCCCGGGTTGTCGGTGTGCAGGTCCTGCAGCACCCGCACGAGGAAGTGCCCCGGGAAGTTGATGCCCTCCGCGCGGAGCCCCGCGCGGCGCGCCACCTCGATGTAGACGAGCGCCATCGTGATGGGGATGCCCTTCTTCCGATCGAGGACCTCGTTCAGGCAGCTGTTGCGCGGGTCGTCGTACTGTTCGCGGTTGCCGGTGAAGCCCAGCTCGCCGAACAGGTACCGGTTGATCGCGTCGATGCGCGCCCCGAGCGGCGCGATGTGGCCGGGATCCTTCGCCACGAAATGGAACGCGGCTTCGCCCATCCGATCGAGCCGGTCGAGATACGGCTCGGGGTCGAGGTGCGGATACTCGATGCGCGCGACGAGGAGCGCCGGCGCGGCCAGGTCCGGGCCCGGCCGGTCGGCCCACTCGGCAATCTGCTCGGCGAGCGGCTTGGTCACGTCGATCTCAGTCGGCACAGAGCGCGTCCAGCGCGTCGAGGGTGATGGCATGGAGCCCCGGGAAGACCAATTCGGCGTCGGGCCGGAGCTCGGCTTCGGAATACGTGTTGGTCACCGCCACGCAGCGCAGGTCCGCCGCGCGCGCCGACATCAGGCCCCACTTGGAGTCTTCGATCGCCACCGATCGCCAGGGCTCGAGCGGCCGCCCGGTGTGCTCGCGCAGGCGCGTGAACGCGGTGCGATACGGATCGGGGTGCGGCTTGCTGTGCTCGGTCTGGTCGGCGCCCACGATTACCGGAAAGAGCCCGCTGAGCCCGGCGCGCCGGAGCACGTCCTCGATCTCGTGGGTCAGGGCGCCGGAGGCGATCGCGATCGGCACGGCCTGCGCCGCCTGGCGGATGAAGGCCGCGGCGCCCGGGAACAGCATCTCGCCGGCCGCGGCCAGCGCGTCGTAGCGCTCGCCCTTGCGCGCCATCAGCGTGTGCACGCGCCCCTCGTCCATCGCGATCCCGTGGTCCTTGCCGAGCGCCTTGAACACGCCCACGTCGTCGTAGCCCAGGTAGCGGGAGTAGTAGTCCTCGTTGGTGAGCGTCACGCCTTCGGGCGCCAGGATCTCCTGGTAGGCCCGCAGGTGCAGCCGCTCGCTGTCGGCGATGACCCCGTCGAAGTCGAAGATGATGGCTTGGAGCGCACCCGTCCGACTCCCGACTCCCGACTCCCGACTCCCGTCCCGTTCTTTCGTCATGGGACGCTGGACGCCGCTTTCGGCAGCCGTTCGCCCGGCGCGAATCGGGATGGCCAGCCGGTTCTCCTGCGGCGGATACGGGCAGTCGAAGTCGGGGCTGTAGTAGCAGTACGGGTGATACGCGATGTTGAAGTCGACCAGGTAGATGCCCGTCGGCGTGGGGTCCAGTTCCATGTAGCGGCCGGCCGCGTAGGTCTCGGCGCCGCTGGTCAGATCCGAGAACGGCACGAACAGCCGGTTGACCGCGGGCTGATCGGTCTCGACAAACGCCGTGAGTTTCAGGGTCTGGCCCCGCAGGGTGAAGCGCAGCGTGCCCACGCGCTCGATCTCCCGCATCTTGCCCGTGGACGTGGGCACCTGCATCCGCGCGTGGTCCTCCGAGGGCACCAGCGTGGCCGGCACCGCGTAGCTCTCGTCGATGGGGAAGTAGGACAGCGGGAGGAGCGATGCCTTCTTGTCCGGCGGCACCGGCGAATCGGCGCCGTTCCTGAAACCTTCGTCCTTCGCCGCGCGCTGCGCCGCGATCTTCGACGCGTAGTCTTCCGGCTTGGGCGCGCACGCGGCCGTCGCCCCGAATGCGGCCAGCGCGGCCGCCAGTACCCACAACTTCACAAGACAACTATGCCATACCGAGTCGCGTTCATGCAGGTCGCAGGGCGGGACTTCAGTCCCGCCCCGGGGGACGCTATTTCAGCGCGAGGACGATGCGGCCCGCGGCGAGCGAGCCTTCCATGCGGACGGGCGCCAGGGCCGCGTCGTTCGAGAGCCACAGCACGAAGCCGCCAGCCGCGGGCTGGCCCTTCTCGTTGATCACCTGCGGCGTGACGCGCAGGGCCTGCACCACCGACCCGTCCGCCTTCTTCACCGCTTCCGCCGCGCCCACCACGAACGTGGCCGTGTACATCCAGCCGCTGTCGCTGACCGGGATCTCGAGCTTGTCGCCCGTCTGCGGCCGGATGGCCCGCAGCACGTAGATGGCGGAGAGCATGTCCTGCGTCAGCGGGTCGAGCGTCACGTCCTTCTGCATCTTCGACGCCGTCTTCATTTCGAAGAGCGCCTTCTTCGCGGGGTGGTCGAACGTCGTGACCTTGGTCCGCTCGTCGCCGCCCTCCCGGCTATAGAGGGAACCACGCTGCGGCAGCAGCGTGTAGGCGTCGAGCAGCGTGTCGGCCTTGTAGTAGAGCGTGTAGAGCTTGGCGAGGAGCCCGGTTGTCTGCGCTTCCGCCGTAATGTAGTACGCGGTTGAGCCGAAGGACGGCTTCTTGGCGTCCACGCTGAGCGTCAGCGTGCCGGCCGTCAGGTAGCTGGACCACGACACGTCGTACGACAGCTTCTCGCCCACCTGGTATGGCACGCGCTTCTCGGCGCGCGCCGTGGTTGCCGGCGCGGCCTTGGCGGGGGCCTTGGCCGCGGACCTGGTCTGCGCGGTCGAGGGGAGCGCTGCGAGGGCGCACGCGAAGATGGTGACCGGGACGATCAGGGCGAGGCGTCGAGCGTTGAACATCCTGGCAAAATTAGCATGCCGGAGGCCTTCCGGTCGCCCCAAGCCCCTAAGCCCTCAGGTCCTTGATATCCTGTAGAGATGCTCAGAGCCGGAATCGTCGGACTGCCGAACGTGGGCAAGTCCACCCTCTTCAATGCCGTCACGCGGACCCGCAAGGCCGAGGCGGCGAACTATCCCTTCTGCACGATCGATCCCAACGTCGGCATCGTGACGGTGCCCGACCCGCGCCTGCAGGTCCTGCAGAAGATCGCGAAGACGGGGGTCGTCATCCCCGCCGCCATCGAGTTCGTGGACATCGCGGGCCTCGTGAAGGGCGCGAGCCAGGGCGAGGGCCTCGGCAACAAGTTCCTCACCCACATCCGCGAGGTCGACGCCATCGTCCAGGTGGTGCGCTGCTTCGAGGACGAGGACGTGCACCACGTGTCGGGGACCATCGATCCGGTGCGCGACATCGAGGTGATCAACACCGAGCTGATGCTCGCGGATCTCGAGACGGTGACGAAGCGCCGCGAGCGGGTGGGCAAGGAAGTCAAGCGCGGCGACAAGGCCGCGATCTTCGAGGACGCACATCCTCGCGAAGATCGAGACCTCGCTCAACGCCGGCAAGCCCGCGCTCACCGTGGAGCTGACGCACGAGGAGCACGAGCTGTCGAAGCAGTTCTTCCTGCTCTCCGACAAGCCGACCATCTTCGCCTGCAACGTGAAGGACAGCGACCTGGCGACGGCCGCCACCAACCCGTTCGTCGTCAAGGTGCAGGACTACGTGAAGACCCACCTCGCCTGCGAGGCCATCGTCATCAGCGCGCAGATCGAGAGCGAGCTGGTGGACCTGTCGCCGGAGGAAGGCGAGGAGTTCCTGAAGGAGATGGGCGTGCAGGAGAGCGGCATGGGCGCGCTCATCCGCGCCACGTATCACCTGCTGGGCCTCCGCACGTACTTCACCGCGGGCGAGAAGGAAGTGCGCGCGTGGACGATCCACGTGGGCGACACGGCGCCGAAGGCCGCGGGCGTCATCCACTCCGACTTCGAGCGCGGGTTCATCAAGGCGGAGACGGTGGCGTACGACGACCTCGTGGCCTGCGGTTCGGTGGCCGCCGCGCGCGAGAAGGGCCTGTACCGGATGGAAGGCAAGGAGTACGTCGTGAAGGACGGCGACGTGCTGCTCTTCAAGTTCAACGTGTAGGACTCTTGTCCTGTGGTGTCCGGCTTTAGCCGGACCCCTGCGGACCCCGCCGGAACAATCTGCTACGCTCTCCCGTCCAACTGGCACGTCGCCATCCCTGTGACGAGGAGCACACGTGAGCCCGCAGTCCCCAACGTATTTGCGCCTGGAAAACAAGCACACCGGCGAGGTCCTGGAGATCCGGAGGCATCGCCTCGGCGCGGACGCCTTCATCGAGCTGCGAGGCACCCTTCCCGCGCATTCGGAGGGTCCCCCGATGCACATCCACTACCTGGAGGATGAAACGGGGACGGTCACCGAGGGCACGCTGTCCGCGGAGGTCGGCGGCACGCGCGTGGATGCGGGGCCGGGCCAGTCGGTGGTCCTGCCGAAAGGCGTGCCGCATCGATGGTGGAACCAGGGCGACGTGCCGCTGGCGTTCCATGGCGACGTGCGCCCGGGGATCGATCTCGATCGCTACCTGCAGGCCGTGTTCGAGGTGATCAACGCCGGGCCGCCCAATCGTCCGCCGCTGTTCTACATGGCGCATGTCTCGCTGCGGCATCGCCAGACACAGGCCGTGCTGATCATGCCGGCTCCGCTGCAGGCGGTGCTGTTCCGCATCTTCGTCGCCCTCGGGACCGTGCTCGGACGCTATCGGGGAACGGACTGGCCGGGATGTCCGGCCCGATGCGCGGGCGCGCCGACCGTCGAGGGGTGAGTCGGCCGCCCGCGTGCGACAATCGCCCCATGGACCCGCGCGTCTCGTTCATAACGCTGGGCGTCTCGGACCTCGAGCGTGCCACACGTTTCTATCGCGACGTGCTCGGCCTGCCGCAGAAGCCGACACCGCCGACGGTGGCGTTCTTCGAGATGGGGAAGACCTGGCTTTCGCTCTACCCGCGCGCGGAACTCGCGGCGGATGCGGGCGTGCCCGCGGAAGGCAGCGGCTTTCCCGGGTTCGCGCTCGCGCACAACGTGCGGTCGATTGCGGAGGTCGACGCGCTCCTCGCGCACGCGGCCGCGGGCGGCGGCCGCCTCGTGAAGGCTGGCCACCACACGGACTGGGGCGGCTACGCCGGCTACTTCGCGGACCCGGACGGGTTCCTGTGGGAAGTGGCCTGGAATCCTAAGTTTCCTCACGTGTAACCACGAAAGAATCAGCCACGAAGGTCACGAAGAGCTGACGAAGGCATTAGGTTAAATGCTTCGCGTCCCTCGTGACCTTCGTGGCTGATTCTTCGTGGCTGACTCGTGGCCCCAGACCGGGGCCGCTAGACCGTTCAAGTTCCGCCGAAGCCGACCGACACCTCGTCGCCGGTCACGATGACCGGGATCCGCCGGTCACCATCGGTCAGCCGCAGCATGCGCCTCAGCGCCACCGGATCCTTCTGCACGTCGAGGTACTTGAAGGTCACGCCGCGCTCGGCGAATTCCTTGCGCGCGCGTGTCGTGTAAGGGCAGGTCTCCTTGCCGTAGACCAGGATCGGCGCCGGGCCCCGCATCCGCTGAATTGCGTCCATCAACCACATGGCGCTATCGCCGGCTTCCCAGGGCGAGGCGCAGCCCGAGCGCGATGAACAGCCCGCCCATCGCGCGGGTGAGCCACCCCGCGACGTCGTAGCGCGAGCGCAGCCACGCGCCGAAGGTGTGCGCCGCCAGCGCGTAGCCGGTGCACACGAGCAGGCCGTTGAACTGGAAGATGAACCCGAGCGCCAGCATCTGCGCCCACACCGGCCCACGCGCCGGGTCGGTGAACTGCGGCAGGAAGGCGAGGAAGAACAGCGCCACCTTCGGGTTGAGCACGTTGGTGGTGACCCCCTGCAGGAAGATCTGCCGCAGGGGCGTAGGCGCGAGGACCTTCACGTCGAGCGCCGATTGTCTCGACACGATGGCGCGAAGCCCGAGCCACACCAGGTACGCCGCGCCCGCGTAGCGGACGCCGTCGTACGCCAGCGGCTGCGCGAGCATCAGCGCCGACAGGCCGCTCGTCGCCGCGGCGATGTGGAAGAGCGTCCCCGCCGCGATGCCCAGCGCCGACACCACCCCCGCCGCCCGTCCCTGCCCGAGGCTCCGCCCGACAATGTAGAGGACGTCGGGCCCGGGCGTGATGTTGAGCAGCAGCCCCGCGCCGATGAAGACGATGAGCGAGTTGATGTCGATCATCAAGCCCTAAGCCCCTAAGCCCCTAAGCCCTCAAGCCCTCAAGACCTTCAAAACAGCGTGCTGATATACACCATCACCGAGCCCGCCGCGGCGAGTTGCAGTGCGAGCGCCATGCGGTCGCGGAGGAAGAGCACGCCCACGCCGATGAACACGGCGGAGGCGAAGAGCAGGTTCCAGTACAGCTCCTGCGTCCCTTCCTGCAGGCCGCGCGAGCCGGCGCGGCGCCGCGTCTGCTCGATGATCTCGCTGGCGATCGCGCGGTCGCTGTCCACCTCGAGCTCGTAGTAGCGCCCGCCGCCGGCGGTGGCGATCCGCGAGAGCTCCGCGCGGTTGAGCGTCGAGCGGAGGGCCGCCTGCATCGCGTCGCGCTTCGGATCCGGAATGATGCCGCCGGCCGTGGTGCCCACGCCTACCACGTTGAGCGGGATGCCGTGTTCCTGCGCCAGCTGCAGCGACTTGGCCACCTCGCCGCTCCACGCCTGGCCGTCCGACACCAGGATGAACGCCTGCGCGTTGGTGCGCTCGGAGACGCGCCCGGGCACGGTGGAGGCCTTGCGGATCTCGGCGTCCTTCTCGATCAGCCGCAGGCCCCAGTAGATGCCGCGCTCGATGTTCGTGTCCCACGTGCTAGTCGTCTTCGAGGCGGTACGGCGAGCGATCCTCCAGGTGGTCGAGGAAGAAGAAGTAGGTGTTCGGATCCTTCGTGAGCCGAATCTGCGGCGATGCCGTGTGGGCGAAAAGCGCCATCGCCACGCGGTCGTCTTCCCAGCGCAGCGACTCGCCGAGCATGCGCAGGAAGCGCATCGAGCGCTGCCACCGGTTGCTGCCGTGCATGTCCTCGACGTGCATCGACGCGGAGCCGTCCTGCAGGACGATGAGGTCCACGCCGGCGGTCCGGACGAGCGACGTGACCGCCTGCGGCCGCGCCACCGCGAGGATGGCCGCCGCGCTGGCGACGAATCAGGCAGAGCCAGAAGAGCAGCTCGCCGAAGAACGGCACCGTCTCGTGGACCGGCACGTGCCGGCGCTCCGAAAACGCGCGCACGTCCACGCGCCGGCGGTACAGCTGCCACATCCAGACGAGCAGCAGGAGGCCGGGCAGCGCGAGCAGCGGCAGGTAACCGGGAGCGCCGAACTTCATCAGCCCTTTCGACCTTCGTGGTGCCCTTGCCGGCCTTCTCCGCTTCGAGGCGTTCGTCGGGCCGCATCGGCACGATCATCTTGAACTTCTTGGTGTCCGATTCCGCCGGCGGCGCGCCCGCGTTGCCGTGGATGGTGATGGTGGACGCGGCCTCGTCGGCCGGCGCCACGGGCTGCTTGCGCTGCGCAATCGCCGCGCGCAGGCGCACCGCGTACTCGTAGTTGAACGCCGCGTCGGCGTTGTCGGGCTCCTGCCGGAGCACCTCGGCGTAGCCCTTCACCACCGAGTCCAGCCGCCCGACGACGAGTCTGCCAGGGGCCGCCTTCGCGCCGCGCCGTGCGATACGCCGCGTTGGCGGCGAGGAGCTTGACCTGCGGATTGGCGGCGGCGGCCGCGTAGTCCTTCTGCCAGTACTGCGACGTGGCCTCCAGCGCCTTGGCATCGGCCATCGTGCGGCCCTCGCCCGGCATCACCGCGGCGATGCGGCCCGGCGGCTGCGCGGCAATCTCGCCCGCGGTGTCGTACCGCAGCGTGACGAGGTCGCGCTCCGCCGCGGCGATCCGCTGCTCGAGCTGCGCCGATCGCCACAGGATCCCCCGGCGGCGACGAGGATCACGATGATGAGGAACTGTCCGAATGTTGATCGCATAGCTGCTCCACTCTCACGGCTTGCGGCTTACGGCTTACGCCATAGGCCGTAGGCCGCCTCCTACGGAAACGTCTGAAACGCCGGCACCGCGAACCGCAGCGCCAGCGCCGCGCACCAGAGCCCCGCCGCGATCAGCGCAAACGGCGCGAAGCGCGGACGCTCGGTGCTGTACTGCTTCATGTCGATCTTGCCGGCCGGTCGATCGATCGATGTCGTGGATCGCCTGCATGATCATGCTCTCGTCGGCGCCGCTGTAGAACTTGCCGCCGGTCTTCTGCACCGCGCCGATCCACAGGTCGTCGCGCGACGGACCGCTTGGCGGCCAGGTTCCCGCCGATCTTGATCAGGTAGACGGGGATCTTCGCCTTCTGCGCCTCCATCAGCACGTCGTCCACCGTCTTGCCGTTCTCGAGGACGTCGGCGTCGGCGCCGTCGGTGAAGATCACCATCAGGTTGCCCGACGCGTCGAGGTAGTCGAAGGCCTGGAACAGGCCCACGCTCTGCTCGACGGCCCGCGCCACCACCGTGCCCTGGTCCGGGAACGCCATGAACTCGTTCCAGTCGCCGATCAGCGCCGTGCTCAGCAGGATGTTCTCGTAGTCCGTCGTGAACGGCGTGATCACGTAGGCGTCGTCGCCGAACTCGATCGAGGGACATCAGGTCGCGGTACTTCCCCTTCATTCGCGTCTCGATGAAGAAGCGCGCCGCGCCCACCGTGGTGAAGAAGGCGGCGTTGTTCGGCGCGCCCTTCGCGAGGCGCGTGGACGGCAGCGCCGAGAGCATGCTGGACGAGGCGTCGATCAGCAGGCTGATGCGCCGGCCCGGGTAGGTGGTCTCCGAGCGCGTGAGCGACGTCCGCGGATCGGCGAGCGCGAGGACGAAGAAGGGCAGGCCCGCGAGCGCCACGATCAGCGCCCCGTGGCGGGACAGCGACGCCCGGGACCACGGGCGAGCTCGACACGAGCGCCGGCAGCGCCATCCGCCGGTGCTCCGGCTGCTGCGCACCGGAGCGCCCGGAAGAGGATCATCACCACCGCGACGCCGATCAGGATGATCACCCCGAGCCGCGCCGTCCGCGCCTCGACGAACATCAGCCGCTCGAGGCGCAGGTCTCCCCAGTCGGCCATGGCCGACGTGAGGAGCGCGGAGAGATCCCTGAACAGCTGCACCCGCTTACGCCCAGACCTTCTTCCGCATGTCGACGAGCGAGTCCACGAACGCCCGGCCCCACTCCGCGATCACGGAGTGCTTCGACGCCTGCTGCTTGGCGATCCGCAGCCCGGTGGCGAGGGCCTCGTCGCCGCCGTCCACCTTCTCCACGCGGCCGTAGCGGACGATGGTGAGCGCGCGCAGGGCGTCGGCGAGGCCGGGGACGGTCCCCGCCGATTCCGCCGTCACCGACCCGGACACGAGCGCCTTGGCGCGGCCCAGGCCGCCGCTGATCAGCACCTGGCCGTCCTGCGCCACGGTGCCGTCCTCGCACGAGGGCCTGGCCCACGGCGCGGCCGGTGGCGTAGCTGCCCACGATGCGGAGCGCCGCGAGCGCGCGGCCGGACAGTTCCGGCGACCAGCCGCCGCGGCTCTCGCGCTGCACGTCGTTCAGCTCGCGCGCGGCCCCCGCGATGATCGCGCGGTGGTTGAGGTGCGCCTGGACCACCGTGGTCTTCGCGGTGCGGCGGCGAATCATACCGACGAGCATCACCAGCACGCCGAAGCCGGCGAGGCCGAAGAGCAGCGTCGCGACGGTGCGGAAGATGCTGGCCTTCGAGTCGCGCGACTCGATGTCGGTGAAGTGCGTCGCCGCCGCCTCGCGGATGTCGGTGGTGTCGCTCGGGCACGAGCGAGATCAGCCGGATCGACGTGCTCGGCAGCGAGTAGCTGATGTCGCGGCCCTGCACCGAGTCGCCGCCCTGCACCTTGCTTTCGATGCGGTAGGAGATCTCGAACGTGGGGATCTGCAGGTCCACGCCGAAGCTGTCCTCCGCGATCACGCGCAGCTTGTAGTCGGTACTGGAGGAAGCGCTTGCCGGGCACCGTGATGTCGCCGGCGTGCGTGCCGCTCAGGATCTCGAACGGCGGCAGCTGCACCACCGCGGGATCCAGGCGCGACAGATCGGGCACGACCTTGGTGGACTCGGTCTCCACCACCGAGCAGGTCAGCGTGAGCCCGAACGGCTCTCCCGCCCTCACCGCCCGCGTCGTCGTTCGCCACCAGCAGCTGATCGGATCGACCTCGACGTCGGACGTGGTCTCGGGTGGCGGCGCCTGCGCCAGGGCCGTGGCCGCCACGGCCGCGAACATGACCGCGAAGATCGCTTTCGTTCATTTGTTCTTTGTTATTCGTCATTTTCGTCATGTTCGATTCATTTCTTCCGGCGAAGCCGCCGTTCGGCCACCCATTCGATGAGCGCCACGTCGAACTTCACCTGGTCGAGGCCGAGCCGGACCACGTCGAGGTCGAACGACTTGGCCTTTGCGGCCACGTCGTCCTGCCAGGCGCGGATGCGCTCGCCCTGCCGGCCGAGCTCGCGGCGCGACATCATCCGCGTGCGGCCCGTCTCCACGTCGTACACCTCGATCCAGCCCGCCGACACGCGCGGCAGCTCGAAGGCGAACGACGCGTCCACCATCATGATGAACACGTCGTGGACGTTGTCCACCTGCGACAGCTCCCGCAGCAACGTGTCCACGTCGTCGAAGAGGAAGTCCGAGATCACCGGCATCAGCGACGTCTTGCGCGAGAAGCCCGTGAGCGTGGCGCTCAGGCTGCCGGTGGTCTTGATCTCCTGCAGGCCCGTGCCCCACTGGTACGCGTCGAGGCAGTGGATCACCTGGCCCTTGCCGATGCGCGGCCGCACGGCGCCGAGGTCCCGGAAGCCGCTCGTCGAACGTGATGAGGCCGATCGAGTCCTGGAAGAACACCGCCGACATGCCCATCGTGGCGATCGCGCGCGCGATCAGCGTGGCGATCTGCACGCCGTGCTCCTTCGCGCCGGTCGGGTCGACGCCGCAGCGCGTGGAGGCCGAGCGGTCCGCCACGAGGATCACGCCCGACGTGGTCGGCTGCTCGAACTCGCGGACGACGAGCGGGCTGAAGTTGGTGAGCGAGGACTGCGCCCAGTCGATGGACTCGAAGCGATCGCCCGCCTGCCAGTCGCGCAGGCCGACGAAGTCGAAGCCCGTTCCGTGGAAGAGGCTCGAGTGCTCGCCGATCGTGAACTCGCGCATCCGCTTGAGGATGAGGAGCTCGACCTCCGTGATTTCGGAGAGGTTGATGAGCGGCTCAACCTCCTGTTCCCGCGTCCTCATCTACGTGATCTCGCCGATGACCCTGAGCGAAGTCGAAGGGTCATGGGATAGGCGTGCGCTCGATGACGTCCTTGATCACCGCGTCGGTCGTCAGGCCGTGGCTCGCGGCGTGCGGGCCGAGCCAGAGGCGATGGCCGAGCACGTACGGCGCGAGGTCCTGGATGTCCTCGGGGTAGACCTCGTCGCGGCGACGCACGAGCAGCGCCCACACCTTCGCCAGCCGGCCCCAGACGATGATCGCGCGGGGAGAGGCGCCGAGGTCCACGCCGCGACTCGACGAGTTCCGAGGGCGAGTGCTTCAGCCAGTCGGTGTCGGCGTTGTAGGGGCGCGTGTCGGCGACGAGCCGCTGGATGTAGTCGCCGAGCCGCTCGTGCAGGAACACGTGCTCGGTGATCGCGCGCGCGGAGCTGGATGATGCGCTCCTTGGCCATCAGCGGGTTCAGGCGCACCTGCTTGAAGTCGAAGTGCACCAGCTTGCGTTCCTCCTCCGGCGGCAGGTAGCCGATGTTCACCATGATCGCGAAGCGATCGGTGGCGGCTTCCGACAGCGGGAAGGTGCCCTGCCCGAGCTCGACCGGGTTCATCGTCGCGATGGCGAAGTTGAACGCGGGCAGTTCGTAGGTGGTCTTGCCCACCGTGACGGTGCGGTCCTGGAGGCCTTCGAGGAACGCGCTCTGCGACTTGAGCGGGATGCGGTTGATTTCGTCGAGGAGGATGACCTCGGCTTCGGCGAGCGGCCCCATCTCGGTGGTGAGCACGCCCGTCGCCGGGTTGATCATCTGGAAGCCCACGACTTCGGTGGGCTGCAGGTCGGCGCGGCCCTGGATGCGCGCGAACTTCGCGTTGCTGATGGCGGCGAGGATGACGCCGAAGAAGGTCTTGCCGACGCCCGGCACGCCCCGGAGCAACAGGTTGCCCGAGTTGACCTGGCGTTGTTCCTTCTTGTCGTAGGTCGTCGGGATTTCGGACAGCAGCACGAGATTCGCGAGAATCTTGGGCATCTTGTAGCCGACGAGGGCCTTGCCGCCTTCCGCGAGAATCGCCTCGTGGAAGTTGATTGCGTCTAAGAGGTCAGGATGCACGGGTCCGCCTTGAAAGGGTCTGATCCTATCCCATCCGGAAAAGGGGACTGTCCCCTTTTCCACGGTCCGCCCCCGTGACAATCATTGACAAGTGGGAAAGGCCCCGGGTACGCTCCGGCAGGCATTGGTTCGTGTGCCGGTAACTAAGGAGAGAACAGTGATGGCGGTTGGCAAGAAACTCGGCTGGAGCCTCTTCGGAATCGCGTTGGTCGGCGCGGCGATCGTCGGCGTGGTGACGCCCCTTACGCTCAGGGCCGAACAGGCTCCGCCCGCGCAGGCGGCCCCCGACGTCACCTTCACCAGAGACATCGCCCCCATCCTGCAGCGCAGCTGCCAGAACTGCCACCGGCCGGGACAGGTGGCGCCGATGTCGCTCCTCACCTACGAGGACGCGCGGCCCTGGGCCAAGTCCATCAAGGCGCGCACGGCGCTGCGCGACAAGATGGGCGTGATGCCGCCGTGGTACATCGAGAAGAACATCGGCATCCAGCACTACAAGCACGACCCGTCGCTCAGTGACGAGGAGATCGCCAAGATCGCCAAGTGGGCCGACACCGGCGCGCCGCGCGGCAACCCCGCCGACATGCCCGTCGCCCGCGTGTGGCCGGACGGCACCGGCTGGACGCTCGGCACGCCCGACCTGATCGTCGAGTCGCCCGAGGTCGAGGTGAAGGCTAACGCGCCCGACTGGTGGGGCGAGTTCGAGCCGACGAAGATCCCCCTCGATGAGGACCGCTACGTGGCGTCCGTCGAGATGCGCGAGGTCAACGACATCCAGAACGAGAAGGGCCCCGACGCGACCGGCCGCCAGACGGTGGGCGGCCACTACGTGTGGCACCACCTGATCTGGGCCACCGCCGTCATCGGCGCCGACGCCGATCCGCTGGAAGCCTCGCTCACGGAAGACGCGGTGGGCTGGCCGGTGCACGAAGTGGGCCGCAACGCCGACATCTTCGAGCCCAACGCGGGTCGCCTCCTCAAGGCGAACTCGAGCATCGTCTACCAGGGCGCGCACCTGCATTCGGGCGGCGTCAACGTGAAGAGCAAGCTGCTCTTCGGCTTCAAGCTGCACCCGAAGGGCTACAAGCCCGCGATGCGCAGCACGCTGCGCAACCTGGGCAACGGCCTCGACATCGACATCAAGCCGATGGAGAACAACCAGCAGCTGCACGCCTACCTGGTGCTCCAGCAGCCCACCAAGATCGCGACCTTCGAACCGCACCTGCATGCGCCCGGCCAGCGCATGTGCCTCGAGGCGATCTGGGGCATCAACATCCAGACGCTGACCTGCGCCGGCTACGACCACAACTGGGTGCGCCAGTACCAGTACGAGGACGATTACGCGCCGCTCCTGCCGCGCGGCACGATCATCCATATCATCGGCTACATGGACAACACGCCGAACAACAAGAACATCCCCGACCCGCGCAACTGGCAGGGCTCGGGCAACCGCTCCATCGCGAACATGTTCATCGACCTCGGGCAGTCGGTGCCGCTCACCGACGAGCAGTTCCAGGAGGAGATGGCCAAGCGCCGCGAGCGGCTCGGGCCGAACCGGCCCGATGTCATCATCGGGTGTCCGCTCTGCAATGTGATCCCGCCGCCGGCCAAGCCGGCGACGACGGCGGCCAAGCCGCAGCAGTAGGTTTTCGTAGGGGCGGGCTTGAGCCCGCCCCTTTGATCGTCACGGTCCCCAGAAGGAACTTCGACAATGAATCGACGTGGACAGACGCGGCTGCTTTTCATCGCGGCCGGTATCTTCGCGGCCTACCAGGTCACGAGCACGCAGCAGCTTTCCTATTCGCGCGGGCAGACGGTGTCGCCGGCGTTCGAGGGCTGGGAGGAAAACGCCGACGGCTCGTTCAACATGATGTTCGGCTACATGAACCGGAACTGGGAAGAGGAGATCGACGTTCCGATCGGGCCGGAGAACACCATCTCGCCGGGCGTGCCCGACCAGGGCCAGCCCACGCACTTCCTTCCGCGCCGCAACCGCTTCGTCTTCAAGGTGCGCGTGCCCGCCGACTGGGGCAAGAAGGAAATGATCTGGACGCTCACCACCAAGGGCAAGACGGAGCGCGCGTACGGCACGCTCGCGACCGACGCGAAGGTGGACAACCTCGTGCAAGCGTCCGAGCAGGGCGCCATCGGCGCGGGCATCAGCAGCCCCGCGATTCGCGCCAACGTGCCGCCCACGCAGTCGATCGACGGTGGCGACCGTAACGCGCAGGTGGGCAAGCCCCTCACGATCATCGCGTATGCGAAGGACGACGGCGTGCCGCGTCCGCGCTTCGGTCCCGGCTCCGCCGCGGCCGATCGCGTGGCGAAGGCCACCAACACCACCGCGCCGCCCCGCGGGGCGAAGGTGTTCGACCGCGTCGCGCAGACGCCGCCTGCCGCCATCACGGTGGGCAGCCAGACGGGGTTGCGGCACTCGTGCTTCGTGCTACCGCGGCGCGGGCCGCGTGACGTTCGATCCGCCGCAGGCGAAGGTGTGGGAAGACACGCGCGCGGGCGCGAACTCGCCGTGGGCGCCGCGCTGGTACGCGCCGGCGGTGCCGCCGGATGGCAAGTACGTGGTGAACATGACGTTCGCGGATCCGGGCGTCTACACGATCCGCTGCCTGGCGTCGGACGGCGCGCTCAACACGCCGCAGGATCTCGTGGTGACGGTGAAGTAGGGCCGACTTGCGTCGGTGGGGCCGCTTCGCGGTAGGGCCGGCTTCGCCGGTGGGACTCGCTTCGCTCGTAGGGCGCCCCTTCAGGGGCGCCTTTCTTTTTCTGGGCGCTCGTCGATGAACGTGGAGCAACGATGACGAAGTCGACAATCGCCAGGTGATCT
The DNA here is from genome assembly GCA_963839865.1 of uncultured Acidobacteriota bacterium. Lineage (GTDB taxonomy): Bacteria > Acidobacteriota > Vicinamibacteria > Vicinamibacterales > UBA2999 > 12-FULL-67-14b. The sequence continues at coordinate 436,012 of CAWIWS010000020.1, read as the reverse complement.
GAAGGACGGCCAGCACTGCGTCGTGATCGGGGGGACGCATGCCGGCAAGTCCGGCATCGTGAGAGACATCAACACCAGCAAGACGGGCCACGTGACGATCACCGTTGAGCAGAAGAGCGGCGTGTGTTTCAAGACGCTCGCCAGGAACGTGGCCGTTCAAGCAGGGCGTTCGTAGGGCGCCCCTTCAGGGGCGCCGTTCACGCACGCTGACCCGGAGTGCGGCTGCGTTGCCGCCCCGGGCCTCCGCGCGCTGCGTCGCCAGTGTTCATTCGTAGGGCGCCCCTTTAGGGGCGCCGCTGATCGGATGCGAGCTCCCCCCGCTGGAGTGACGCTCGAAATCGTCGCCTCCGTCCACTCGGATTGCGTGACGCTTGAACGGGCCACTCCGCAAGCGGCGGAGATGGCCCGTGCACTCCTCGTTCCCTACGGCGCGATTTCATGACACCCATCGCGTCACTCCAGTCGGCCCGGGACGGCAACGCAGCCGCCCTCCGGGGGAGGCGCATCATGCTCGGCCGTTGTTGGTTACCAGCGAGACCTGTGTGCTGTTACGCAGACCGGCGTAATGCGGGCGTTTCCTTGAGCGAGTGGTCGTGAATGGTTGCTGAACTCTGATGCGCAATGCGGTGAGCGGAAGTAGGATTGTGCGGGTTAATTACTAGTTAGGCGCACGGCAAACAGAAGCGCAAGCTGTTGAGGAAGCCAGAATGACTAACGACGCTTTGTCGATCGATGCCGCGAAGTTCTATGAAGAACTGGGCCAAAACTATCGCTATTTCCTTGGCTGGCGCGAAAGGCTTTTCGCAGGCTACATCACAGTTCTTGCCGGTCTTGGATTGGGGTTCGCCATGTCCGGAAGAACATCATTCGAGATCGGCCTGCTTGTCGCGGCCATTTTAGTTTCCGTTGTCTTTCTGATTCTCGACCAACGAACCCGCGATCTGTTTCAACAGTGCCAACTCGTAGGTAGAGATCTTGAGAAACTCAGCAACACACTCGGTGTTTACACGGCTCTGCAGAGTCTGGTCCGGCCCGTCGGCTCGCTAACCACCCACAGCCTTGCGGTCAAGCTCCTGGTTGGTGGCGTTGTTGGCGGCTCCATCACCGGCCTTTTTGCTCGCGTCCCGGAGTGGCTGAGCTTGCAGCGGCACGGGCTTTCCCTCGTCGCCGGAGCCGCCGCTTGGATCATCATCACCGTGGCTCTCGAGAAATGGTACGCGATCGGTACGAAGTGGCCGATCAACAAGTAATGCGATCGGTCTCTTCGGCTTAGCGCATCGAAACCTGGGGCTGTCGTTCTCTTCGGTGGGTTCTCGGGGATGCTCTTGGTGAGTCCGAAGCCGCCGAACAACGCGATGAAGCCTGCGAGCGTTGGCAAACTGGGTACGCTCGAGGCTAATCGCGAGCGTTAGCCGGAACCTTCAAGATCCGCTATGGTTCGGATGTGTCCCCCTGCATTTGGACGGTCGGTCACTCCACGCGCACCAGCCATGAGTTTTGCAGCGTACTCATGGCGCACAACATCGAACTCGTGGCCGATGTGCGGCGTTTTCCAGGTTCGCGGCGTCTGCCGCAATTCTCCACCGATGTTCTCGAGCGCGACCTCAGCCGCGCAGCGATTCTCTATCGCTGGATTCCAGAACTCGGCGGTCGACGCCGACCGTCTCCCAGCTCGACCAATCATGCCTGGCGCCATCCCGCTTTCCGCGGATATGCAGATCACATCGCAACCGAGGAATTTGCAGTCGGACTGAATGATCTCCTCATGCTGGCATTCGGCCTTCGAACCGCCATCATGTGCGCCGAGGTCCTGATGGTGGCGCTGTCATCGGCGTCTCATTGCCGACGTTCTCACCGCCATTGGCGTCCAGGTCGTGCACCTGCGCGACCAGGGCGCCGGAACGGTGCACGCACTTGCTCCCCCAGCGCGAGTGACGAGGGGGAGGCTGACATATGCGCCGATGCGTCGCGCGGCTAGCGTGCAGCCGCGGTCGTGAGTTGTGGCGGCGACACCGACCGACCGTTCTCGCTCCGAGGAACCCATGGACAAGCACCGGGTCTTCAAGATGTCATTTGCGAGCGTGTATCCCCTCTATGTCCAGAAGGCGGAGAAGAAGGGGCGCACGAAGAAGGAAGTGGACGAGGTCATCTGCTGGCTGACCGGCTACAGCCCGCAGGCGCTGGCGAAGCAGATCGCGCTGAAGACGGACTTCGAGACCTTCTTCAGCGAGGCTCCGGCGCTCCATCCCAATGCCGGCAAGATCACCGGCGTCATCTGCGGCGTTCGCATCGAGGAGATCGAGAACCCGCTGATGCGGAAGATCCGGTACATGGACAAGCTGGTGGATGAACTGGCCAAGGGCAGGCCCATGGAGAAGATCCTGCGCGGGTAGGCCGCCTGTTGGACTACCCGAAGCCCATCATGAAACGGACCTGGACCATCATCGGCGTGCGCGACGTGCCGGCGCAGCTTCAACTGGTACCAGTCGCTCTTCGGCCGGCCCGAGACACAACCGGGCCATGCCCACTTCGGCCAGATCCTCGATGCGGACGGGACCGTCTTGCTCTGCCTCCACGAGTGGGGCGCGCACGAGCATCCGTCGCTGACGAGCCCGGACCTGGCGACGCCTGGCAACGGGCTGCTCTTGTTCTTCCGCGTCGACGATTTTGACGCGTCGCTGGCCCGGGCCCGCGCGCTCGTCGGCCGCTTCGAAGAGGAGCCGCACGTGAACCCGAACACGCGAACGGAGGAGTTCTCGCTGCGGGACCCGGACGGCTACTACGTCACGATCAGCGCGCTGGCGCCGCGCGAGCGCGATGGTGGCCGGCACATCGATGCCCTGACCTCGAGGGCACCGTTCTGGACATGCGCTATCGACCACGTCAATCGCAACGGTGAGCTCACGCTTGGCAAGTCGCCTCTCCCCACCCGAGCGATTGCCGGACGGCCGACTGCGCTTCCACGAGAATGCGGCAGTGGCTGACCGGCGACATGTCGTCGGGGCATTCTGTGATTGAGGAACTCGAGCTACGGGCCCTTCGGATGTGACCTGGCCCTTCGGGAAGGCATATGAGCGTTTTGATAGCCATGCTCCGTGCCCTTCGTGGCTGAGCGTGTCGATCCCCGCGCGGAGGCCCGGTGCGGCCACGCAGCCGGCTTCCGGGGTGACGCGCAGTAGACTGACCCGGACGAAACCGGCATGAATCAACCATCGACGCCCTGGCCCGCTGAACTCGACGCCGTCATCGCGGCGCCCGCCCACCATGTCGTGCTCCTCGAGAACGCCCACGTGCGCGTGCTCGACACGCGGATCGCCCCCGGGCAGACCGTCCCCCTGCACACGCATCGCTGGCCCAGCGTCCTCCACGTCCTGTCGTGGAGCGACATCGTCCGGCGCGACGAGCACGGCGCGGTGACGCTGGACTCGCGCGCGGCCGGGATGGTGCCGACGCCGGTGATGTGGTCGGCGCCGCTGCCGCCGCACACGCTGGAAAACGTCGGGCGGCAAGACATTCACATCATCAGTATCGAGCTCAAGCAGGAGGCTCGAAGTCGGTGAATGCCGCTGCTCTTCTCCTACGGCACTCTCCAGCAGGACGATGTGCAGATGTCGACGTTCGGCAGGCTGCTCAAGGGGCGCCGTGACGACCTGCCGGGGTTCGAGCCGTCGCAGGTGCCAATCGCGGACCCGCACGCTCGCGGCCAGGATGGGCCGGACGCATCACGACAACGCCACGTTCAACGGCCGGCCCGAGAGCTGCGTGAGCGGCACCGTGTTCGAGGTGACCGACGCCGAGCTCGACGCCGCCGATCGATACGAGCAGGCCGCCGACTACATCCGGATCGCCGTGACATTCGCATCGGGCCAACAGGGCTGGGTCTACGTTCACGCGCCCTCTGCGCCGGACAGGGTTTTAACCACGAAGGACACGAAGAGGCACGAAGGCCTTCGTTCTGGGCGCGGGATCGCGCGCAGATAGAATCGAATTGGTGGTGTGAGATGAAATCCCTGTCGCTGGCCGGCCTGCTGCTGATGGTGCTCGGCCTGGTGGGCCTCCTCTATCGAGGCGCACTGGTCTCCGCCGCGCCGCTCGCGATCGGCGCGCAGGTCACGGCCGTGGCCCTCATGATCTGGGCGCGCGTGACCTTCGGGATGCGGAGCTTCCATGCCGCCGCGAACCCCACGGCCGGCGGGCTCGTCACCACCGGCCCGTATCGCTTCGTCCGTCATCCCATCTACGCCGCCGTGTGCCTGTTCGGTTGGGCCGGCGTCCTGGCCCACTGGTCGCTCATCAACGCGGCGCTCGGCATCCTCATCCTGGCCGGCGCGTTCATGCGGATGCTGGCCGAAGAGCGCCTCGTCACGGCGCAGTACCCCGAGTACCGCGACTACGCGCGGGTCACCAAGCGCCTGATGCCCTACATCTTCTGATCGCCGTTCGAACCCTGAGGGCGGCTGCGTTGCCGCAGCGGGCCGACTGGAGCGACGCGATGGGCGTCATGAAATCGCGCCGGCGTGAGGGAGGAGTGCACGCGCTGGCTCCGCCGTTTGCGGAGCAGCGCGTTCGAGCGACACGCAATCCGAGCGAACACAGGTGCGATTTCGAGCGTCGCTCCAGCGGGGGGAGCTCACGTTCACGCGACGGCGCGCGCGGAGGTCCGGTGCGGCAACGCAGCCGCCCTTCGGGATACGCCGTCGAATTGGTGGTGGCGGCAGAGACGGCGCCGGGTTACAACTGAACCGGCCATGCACAAGCCACCTGACGCGCCGCCGGCGCACAAGCGGCGCCCGCGGTACCCGGGCAGGCACCCGCGCGCGTTCCATGACAAGTACAAGGAACTGAACCCCGAGCGCTACGCTTCGGACGTGCAGAAGGTCCTCGACGCCGGCAAGACGCCCGCGGGCATGCACCGGCCGATCATGGTGGAGGAAGTCCTTCACTGCCTTGAACCCCGGCGCGGCGACGTCGCGGTGGACTGCACGCTCGGCGGCGGCGGCCACGCGCAGGCGATCCTCGAACGCGTGCTGCCCGGCGGACGCCTGATTGGCCTCGACGTGGACCCGCTCGAGCTGCCGCGTACGGAAGCGCGGCTCCGTGCCGCCGGGTTCGGCCCCGACACGTTCGCCGCGCACCACGGCAACTTCGCGGGCCTGCCGCAGGTGCTCGCCAAGGAGGGTCTTGCGGCCGCGGACCTGGTGCTCGCGGACCTCGGCGTCTCCTCGATGCAACTCGATAATCCCGACCGCGGCTTCAGCTACAAGGGCGTCGGCCCCCTCGACATGCGGATGAACCCGTCGCGTGGCGAACCCGCGTCGCAATTCCTGGCGCGAGTGAGCGAAGCGGCGCTCGCGAATCTGCTCCGGGAGAACGCGGACGAGCCACATGCTGCACTCATCGCCGGCCTCCTCAAGCGCCAGCCCGTGGAGACCACCCACGCCTTCGAGCGCATCGTCCGCCTCGGCCTCAACAAGGCGCTGCCGGACCTGCCGAAGGCCGACGTGAAGATGTCCGTCCGGCGCACGCTGCAGGCGCTGCGCATCGCCGTGAACGACGAGTTCTCCGCGCTCGAGCGTTTCCTGGAGGTCCTGCCGCAGTGCCTCGCCCCCGGCGGCCGCGTCGCGATCATCACGTTTCATTCCGGCGAGGACCGGCGCGTGAAGAAGGCGTTCCAGGCGGGGAAGCGCGCGGGCGCCTACGCCGCCGTGGCGGACACGGTTATTCGCTCGTCGATGGAGGAATCCCGCGCCAACCGCCGCTCGCTGCCAGCCAAGTTACGCTGGGCCCGAAGAGTCGGCTGACACAGTCGACTCCCGACTCCCGGCTCCCGGTTCCCGTCTAGAATCCCCCCATGCGCATCACCCATGCCCTTGCGTCCCTGCTGGTTCTCACGCTGACGGTCCCCGTCGTCGCGCAGGACCGCACCGTCGATCTGCTGCGCCTCCTGTCGAACACCGCCGGGCCTCCCGGCTTCGAGGAACCGATCCGCAAGGTGATGGTCGATCAGATGAAGCCACTGGCCTCGTCCATCACCTTCGACGGCATGGGCTCCATCATCGCCATGCAGGGCGCTACCGGTCCCCGCATCATGGTGGACGCGCACATGGACGAGCTCGGCGGGATGGTCCGCCGCATCACGCCCAAGGGCCTGCTGACGATGCAGATGCTGGGAGGGTGGCTGGACCAGGCGCTGGTGGATCAGCGGTGGACGATCATCGGATCGAAGGGGCCCGTGAAGGCCATCACCGGCATCCGCGACGTGCACGTCGTCCCCGCCGAGGAGAGAAACCGCGTCTACTCGCGCGACAGCCTGTATCTCGACGTGGGGGCCGCGAACGAGGCGGAAGTGCGCGCGATGGGGATCTCGGTCGGCGATCCGATCGTGCCCGATGCGCCGTTCGAGGTCTTGAACGGCACCGGCAACTACCTCGGCAAGGCGTGGGACGACCGGGTGGGCTGCGCGGTGGTGATTGAAGCGATGCGCCGGTTGCAGTCGATGCCGCATCCCAACCAGATCGCCTGGGCGATTACCACGCAGGAGGAGGTGGGGTTGCGCGGCGCGCACACCGCGGCGGATGCGATCAAGCCGGAACTCGGCATCGCGATCGAGGGTGGCATCACCGGGGATGTCTTCGGCGGCCACCCCGAAGAGACGCAGGCCGCACTCGGCGCGGGGCCCGTGCTCTTCGTCTACGACTCGTCGGCGTTGCCCAACCGGAAGCTCAGCACGTTCGTGAAGCAGACCGCGGCGGAGAAGAAGCTGCCGCTGCAGCTCGACCTCGTGCAGGGATACGGAGACGACTCCGCGGAGATCCAGAAGAGCACGGCCGGCGTGCCCACGGTGAACCTCCTCGTCCCCGCGCGCTACACCCACGCGCACAACGGCGTGATCAACCGGCGCGACTTCGATCAGATGGTGGAGTTGCTGGTGGCGATGCTGCAGAAACTGGACGCGCCCACGGTGGCGGCGATTCGGGACTTCACGCCGTAGAGCCGGGTGCCCAGTTGCCCCGGGCGACACAGGTGCGTCGGTGGGGACGGGGACCGCGGTCAGTCGATTCGGTAGGTCGCCGCGTCGTTGCCCGGAGCCAGGCGATGCGTCACCAAAGCGAGAAGCCCCACGGCGACCGCCCACGCCACTACCAGGCGCACCAGCCCGAGGGACACAGGCGGGAGCAGCGTCACGGCGCCAAGACGTTCACCCGCCAGGAACGCGATCGGGCCGCCCGCGGCGCCGAAGAGGGCCGCGCGCGGCAGGTGTGTCATCACGCTCCGCAGGCTGTAGCGGAAGGTCGTCGCAAACTGCGACCACATCATCAGGAGCCATGCCGGGGCGAGGCCATCCACGGAGAGGCCGGACGTCAGGCGATACGTTCCCGACCGCAATTGCACGAACTCGACGATCAGGCCAACCCCCACGGCGCTCGCGATCAAGCTCGCCTCGAGGCCGCGCTCGCGCGTGAGGGCGAGGTGGACGACCAGGAGGAGGGCCGCGACGGACGCCCCGAGCCACGGATGGCCGGCGGCGGCGCCGAGCACGCAGGCGAACCAGCCCGCCTGGTAGAGGACGTAGTTGATCAGGTTGGTTCGGTTCACGGCGTGGGGACTAGCGCAGCTTCTCTCGCGTCACGCCCTCGACAGCGTCGAAGCCGGCGTCGAAGGTGGCAATTCGGCTAAGGGAGTTGTTCAGCATGACGGCCGCGTGAACGGCGTCGCGGACGCTCAGCGCCTCGTGCGACACGACCAGGGCCTTCGCGCGGTCCGTATCGGCCAGCGTGACGGGCAGCACCACCGGACAGAGCTGCGAGAACAGGTCGTAGACCGACGCCGCGAGGTCACGGCGTTTCAGCGCCGAGTAGCGGTACAGGATTTCCTGGAGCACTTCGGTGCTGGTGCAGATCTCGATGTCGCCGGCGCGGGCGCGCTCGAGAAACCGGCGCGCGGGCTCACGCAGGGGATGATCGCGACCCGCCACGTACATCGGCACGTTCGAGTCGACGAAGATCACCCGCGGCCCGCCTCGATTTCGGCCAGCATCTGGTCGATGTCCCCGGTGGGGGCGCCAAGCCCGCTGAGTTTCTCGAGGGGATCACCTGCCGGCCGGTCGTCTGCCAGGGCGCGCTCGATGGCTTGCCGTACCCAGGCGCCCGCGGACAACCGGCTCCGCTGGGCCGCCTTGCGGACCTTGCGGTCAAGGGCCTCGGGGACGAGAACCTGCAGCCTGGTACTCATATACTCATACTACAGGTACTCGATGGGAAGGCCCGAAGGCCTGGACTCACTTGGCCGCGGGCTTGGGCGGCTCCTGTCGCGGGAACTTCCCGTCGCGCATCGACGCGTGATACAGCACCGACGCCATCACCACGGACGCCTGCTTGAGCGCGGCCGGTTCGATGCGCTCGGCGGTGTCCATGTTCGTGTGGTGCGTGCGGACGTCGTAGTTCGTGTAGTCCTGCACCGCCTGGAAACCGGGGAGGCCAACATCGATGAACGACAGATGGTCGGTAGCGCCGATGTGGCCGGGTGACGGGATGATCGCGCCGAGGCTGGCGAGCGGCTTCAGCCACTCCTCCATGATCTTCCGCGCCGGCTCGTTGCCTTCCATGTAGAAGCCGGTGATCGGCGGGTAGCCGTTGTCGAGGTTGAAGTAGACGGAGAATCTGTCGCGCGCGGCCTTGTTCTTGTCGCCCGCGAGGTGCTCGGCCACGTAGGCCTTCGAGCCGAGCAGGCCCTGCTCCTCGCCCGCCCACAGCGCCACGCGAATCGTGCGCTTCGGCCTGACGCCGAGCACTTTGAGGATGCGCATCGCTTCCACTGCCGTGGACACGCCGTCGGCGTTGTCCGTGGCGCCCGTTCCCGTGTGCCACGAGTCGAGGTGCGCGCCCACCATCACGATCTCGTCCTTGAGCGCGGCGTCGGCGCCCGGGATCTCCGCGATCACGTTCGACGTCTTCGGGTCGGAGTCGTCGAACTTCGCCTGCACTTCGATGGCGAGCTTCACGGGGACCTTCTGCTCGAGGAGCTTCACGATCAGGTTGTAGTGCTCCGACGCCAGCACCACCGACGGCACCGCGTTGGCACCGCCGTCGCGACCGGCCACGAACAACGTGCCGTGCTCGCCGATGTTGGGTTCGATGGTCACGCCGACGCCTTCACCCTTCAACGTGGCCAGCAGCTCCGGCGTCAGGTTGGGCGCGCGCACGGGCGCGGGCTGCGGCGGCTTGAGGTCGCCGGACGCGGCGGGCCGATCCGCCCGGATCGCGTACTGCTGCAGCGGGCTCGTCATCAGGATGGCGCCCTTCAGTTTGCCGGCCTGTGCCTTGAGCGCGTCGGCCGCAAGGCCCGGGATCCACACCGGCGCCGCGACGATGCGCCCCGCTGTTGAGGGGGACCAGCCCTTGGCGTAGCCGATCATCGGCATGTAGCGGGGCTCGACCATCTCCACCGAGACCTTCTCCAGCGTCCAGCCGCGGCCGAACTGCCACTTCTCGGCGTGCACGTCGGCCAGGCCGTAGGCCTTGAGCGTCTCTTCGGTCCACGCCACGGCGCGCTTGTGCGCGGGCGAGTTGGTCAGGCGCGGGCCGATCACCGTCACGAGCTGGTCGAACGTCTCGAGGACCTTCGAGCGTTCGAGCCCTTCGGCCCGGATCTTCGCGAGCATCTCGAAGTCCACCTTTTCCTGGGCGGACGCGGCGAGGGTCAGGAGGAGCAGGGTGGCCGTCAGGCCGAGAAGGGTGGTTCGCATGCGGGGGATGATAGCGCCGAACGGGTTCAACGGGTTCAACGGGTTCAACGGGTTCAACGGGTTCAACTGGTTCAACGGGTTCGGCGGGTCGGGTTCGTGGCCTTTTGTTTTGCTTCCGCACTTCGGAGGTAGCGCATAAGTGAAGTCAACTGGACTGTGAGGCGCCGAACGAGCGTGTGTGCTATGTCGTGCTCGGCTTTCGTGAAGCGGCCGCTGGCGAGTCCGTCCGCAAGGTGGTTCTCCGTTTCGTCCAGAGATGCCTTGGCGATCTTGAGGAACCGGTGGAAGTCCAGCGGGTCGAATCGACCAATGCCTTCCGCCACATTCGCGGGAACCGAGCGCGCGGAGCGCCGGATGTCCCTGGCAAGATCCCGGTCCACCCCGCCATTGCCCGTGGCGGTGATGCGGACGACATGCCGACGAAGTTCGTCGGCCAGCTGCCAGACGCTGAGCTCTTTGTAGGTGTTGGCCATACGACAAGAGGTGCACTCCACGTGCCACCGTCGCCTCGCGAGGTGTGCTGCTGCAAGTCATTGAATCGACTGGACCAGGGCCAGCGCCCGACTTGTCGGTCGTCACCGGAGACGGCAGAATCCGAGGCAATATCGGCCGACGATACCGGCAGTTTCTGCGAACCCGTTGAACCCGTGAACCGTGAACGCGTTGAACCGTTGAACCCGTTGAACCCGTCGAACCCGTCTATAATTCCGCCCAGCTCGATGGAGGGCCAACGACATGTGGAACCGACGTAACTTCTTGCGGATCGCGGGCGCGGCTGGCGCGGGGGCGCTGGTGGCGCGCGCCAACAGCGTCGAACTGGTCGCCCAGGCCTCGCGCGCGCAGGGCAACCGGTCGCCGGAAGACACGGCGCAGGACGAGTTCTACTGGCGCGAGATCCAGAGCGCCTTCATGCTCGATCGCTCCCTCATCAACCTGAACAACGGCAACAGCTGCCCGAGCCCCACCGTCGTCCACGAGGCCTACAAGCGATACCTCGACTACTCGAACCAGGCCCCGGTGTATCACCGCGGGCTCATCGAGCGGAACATCGAGGTGGTCCGGCGCCGCCTGGCCGAGGAGTTCGGCTGCGACACCGAGGAGATGGCCATCACGCGCAACTCGAGCGAGTCGCTCCAGATCGCGCAGAACGGCCTCGACCTTGCGCCCGGCGACGAGGTGGTCACGACCGAACAGGACTACGGCCGGATGCTCACCACGTGGGACCAGCGCGCGCGCCGCGACAAGATCAAGATCACCAAGATCAACTTCCCCGTGCCGACGACCGGCGAGGACCTGTTCGCCCGCCTCGAAGGCGCCATCACGCCGCGCACCAAGGTGCTGCACTTCTGCCACATCACGAACCTCACGGGCCAGATCTTCCCGGTGCAGAACCTCTCGCGCATGGCCCGCGCCCGCAACATCATCACCATCGTCGACGGCGCGCACGCCGTGGCGCACTTCCCGTTCAAGCTGCGCGACCTCGAGATGGACTACTACGGCACGAGCCTGCACAAGTGGCTGCTCGCGCCCACCGGCACCGGGTTCCTCTACGTGCGGAAGGAGCGGATCGCGAAGACGTGGCCCATGCAGGCCGCGCCCGAGCGGAGCGACACCGACATCCGCAAGTTCGAGGAGATCGGCACCTCGCCCGCGGCGACGAAGGCGGCCATCAACGAGGCGCTCGCGTTCCACCAGGCGATCGGCGTCGAGCGCAAGGCGGCGCGCCTGAAGTACCTCACGCTGCGGTGGGCGAACCGCCTGAAGCAGAACCCGCGGATCCAGATCCACACGGGGCTCGACCAGGTCTACGGCGTGGCGTGCGTCGGCATCAAGGACATCCCGGCCGCGAAGATCAACGCCTTCATGTGGGACAAGTACCGCATCGTGACCACGCCGATCACGCGGCCCGAGTACCAGGGCATCCGCGTGACGCCGAACATCTACACGCCGCTCGAGGAGATCGACACCTTCGTGATGGCGATGGAAGACCTGCTGAAGAACGGCCTGCCGGCCGGGGCCTGACGCGATGCCGAACCGCCTGCCCCCCATTCCGCCCGGCGCCCTCACCGACGAGCAGCGCGAGGCGGTGGCCCAGTTTCGCGAGGCGCGAGGGGCCGAGATCTTCGGCCCGTTCGTGCCGCTCCTGCGCAGCCCTGAGCTGCTGACGCGCGTCAGCGCGCTCGGCGAGTACCTGCGGTACCACAACACGCTCCCGCGGCGCGTATGCGAGCTGGCCATCCTGATCACGGCCCGCCGCTGGAGCGAGACCTACGAGTGGGACCTCCACTCGCGGATCGCCGTGCGGGCCGGCGTGTCCCTCGTCACCATCAAGGCCATCGCGGAGGATTGCCGGCCGAAGGACCTGCCGGACGATGAGGACATCGTTTACCGGATGTGCACCGAGCTCCATCGCGAACAGGCGGTCAGCGACGAGACGTACGCCCGCGCCGTGGAAGCGTTCGGCGAGCAGGGCGTCGTCGAGATCGTGGGGCTCTGCGGCTACTACGCGATGCTGGCGATGGTGCTGAACACCGCTTCGGGCCGGACGCCGGGCATGCGGCCGCCGGACCTGAAGATCCCCGCGCTCTGACATGAGCACGGCCATTCACCGCTTCGTCGACGCCGCGCGCGCCGGGCAACTCGCGCGGGTCGTGGCGCGGATGCCCTCGGGATGGGCCGTCCTCGGCGACCCGCAGATCCTTCCTGGTTACTGTCTTCTCTATCCCGACCCCGTCGTGCCGGACCTGAACGCGCTCACCGGCGCGGCTCGCCGGCAGTTTCTCGACGACATGGCTCGCCTCGGCGACGCCGTGCTCGCCGTGACCGGCGCCCAGCGAATCAACTACGAGATTCTCGGCAACGCGGAGCCCGCGCTGCACGCGCACGTGATCCCGCGCTACGCCACGGAGGTCGCGGAGCTGCGGATCAAGCCCGTGTGGCTGCACGATTGGGCCGTCGCGCCGGCGTGTGACGCCGCGGTCCACGCAGATCTGCGTGAGCGCATCGGCCGCAGACTGGCCGCAGATTGGCCGCAGATTGGCCGCAGATTGGCCGCAGATTGAACGCAGATTAAACGCAGATTAGAAGTTCTCCCTAAAGGAGAGTTGCACGGCCCGCGTCAGGCCATCGACCGCATCGGGCAGACTTCGGGTGATGAGCGGCGTTGAACTCCAGTGCTCGCTCGCACGTCCGCCGCGGCTTGTCTCCGGTGTATCTGCGTTCAATCTGCGTTCAATCTGCGTTCAATCTGCGTTCAATCTGCGTTCAATCTGCGGCCTGTCTGCGGCCTGTCTGCGGCTACACTGAAGTGTTCCGCCTATGAAGCATCATCTATTTGCCTGTTGTGCGTTGTCGGCGTTCGTCGTCGCCCACCCATCAACGTCGGCGGCCCAGGAGCACGTGCACGAGACGCCGCCCACCGCCGCCGTGGCCCAATCCGCGGTCAAGACCGTCGGCGAGCGTCCCTCGGTGCGCGCGGTGCTCGCAACCGAATCGCCCAAGATCGACGGCGATCTGGACGAGGCCGTGTGGCAGACCGCCAACGTCATCGACAGGTTCGTCCAGCAGGAACCGCGCGAAGGCCAGCCGGCGAGCGACCGCACCGAGGTGCGCGTCCTCTACGACAAGGGCCATCTCTTCATCGGCGTGCACGCCTACGCCTCGTTGGCCGTGACGGCCACCGAGATGCGGCGCGACGCCGACCGCCTGTTCGACGAGGACAACTTCCAGGTCATCCTCGACACCTTTCACGACTCGCGCAACGCGTACATGTTCCTGACCACCCCGCTCGGCGCAAAGCTCGAGCAGCAGGTCTTCGACGAGGGCGAAGGCGGCGGACGCGGCACGACCTCCAACATCAACCGCAACTGGGACGGCGTGTGGGATGCCGCGGCGAAGGTCGTGGATGGCGGGTGGACCGCCGAGATCTCGATCCCATTCAGCACCGTCCGCTTCGTGCCGAGCGACGAGCAAGTGTGGGGCGTGAACTTCGAGCGGCACATCCGCCGCAAGAACGAGAGCGTGATGTGGGCGCCCATCCCCAAGGCGTATTCGCTCAGCCGCGTGAGCCTGGCCGGCGAGCTGCAGGGCCTCAAGGGCGTCAGCCGCGGCCTCGACCTGCGCCTCAAGCCGTTCTTCACGGGCGGCGTCCGCGACGTCCAGCTCACGCGCGACGCGGGGACGACCGATGCGCTGCACGAAGTGGGCCTCGACGCCCGCTACGGCGTCACGGCCGGCCTCAACCTCGACCTCACCTACAACACCGACTTCGCGCAGGTCGAGGTGGACGAGCAGCAGGTCAACCTCACGCGCTTCGGCCTCTTCTACCCGGAGAAGCGCGACTTCTTCCTCGAGAACTCCAACTTCTTCACGATGGGCACCGGCAGCGCCTTCACCTCCACCCAGGTGCAGACCGACCTCTTCTTCAGCCGGCGCATCGGCCTCGCCGACAACGGCACGCCCATCCCGATCATCGGCGGCGGGCGGCTGGCGGGGAAGTCGGGCAAGAACAACATCGGCATCCTCGACATCCAGACCGACAACCTCTTCGCGAAGCCCGGGCGACAACTTCTTCGTCGGCCGCTACAGCCGCGACATCCTCAAGCGCTCGCGCGTGGGCGCCTTGTTCATCAACAAGGACTCGGTGGACGGCAGCGCCCACTACAACCAGACGATGGGCGTGGATGCGAACCTCGCGCTGACGCCGAACCTCCAGGTCACCTCCTACCTGGCCAAGACCGCGACGCCGGGCAAGGACGGCGAGGACATGGCGTTCTACGGGCGCATCGCGTACCGCGATCCGAAGTGGAACCTCTGGCTCAACTACCTCGACGTGCAGGACAACTTCAATGCCGAGGCGGGCTTCGTGCAGCGCACCGGCATCCGGACGACAAAGGCCTACTTCGGGCCCACGCCGCGCCCGAAGAAGGGCAACGTCAAGCTGTTCGAGCCGATGTACGTCCTCACCTACACCACGGACCAGACGGGCCGCATGGTGGCCCGCCAGCATCACCTGATGCTCGGCACCACGCTGCGAGACGACTCGTTCATCAACGTGATCTACCAGCAGACGCTGGACGTGCTCGACAAGCCGTTCCGTATCCAGCCCACGGTGGTGATCCCGGTCGGGCACCTACGTGATGAACGAGTGGATGTTCACCTACAACACGAGCCCCGGCAAGCGCCTGTACGAGCGGCTCACCGTGATGCCCAGCCAGTTCTACGACGGCACGCGCTTGAGCCTCACGGCGGCGGCCGGCGTGCGCGCCTCGAGCCGGTTCTCCACCGAGGTGCAGTACAACCGCAACGACGTGAAGATGCCGTGGGGCGACTTCCTGGTGAACCTCTCGACGCTGCGCGTGGACTACACGTTCTCGCCGCGGATGACGATTCGCAGCCTGACGCAATACAACACCAGCACGCACGACTTCTCGAACAACGTCCGGTTCAACTTCATCTACCGCCCGGGCAGCGACCTCTACGTCGTCTACAACGACCAGTCGAAGACGGGCCTGCCGATGGACGTCTTTGGCCCGAAGGATCGCCAGCTCGTGGTCAAGATGACGTACCTGCTGCAGCGGTAGGATTAGACAGTGGCCGGCATCACGCCGTTCTGTTGTCGCCGGCGCCGCGATCCTCTCGATGGGGATCGCCGGCGGAACTTGGCTGTCCGGGCAGGCGCCGGTGCCGTCCGCGAGCGCGCGCGTGGCGCAACTGGGCGAGGCCCTGGCGCGAGGGACCCGCACGCTCCAGCGCGATCCGCAGATGGGCTACCTCGCCCCCGTGCTCGAGGCGCTCGGCATGCCGGTGGAGTCGCAACTGCTGGTGTTCTCGAAGACCGGCGTGCAGCGCGCCTACACGAGCCCGAGGAACCCGCGGGCCCTCTACTTCACCGAGTCCATCGTCGTCGGCTACAACCCCGGCGCGCCCATGCTCGAGATCGTGGCGCACGATCCGAAGGACGGCGTGGCGTTCTACACCATCGACCAGTCGGCCGACGCGCCCGTCGTCACGCGCCGGACGACGTGCCTCGCGTGTCACGTGTCGCCGAGCACGCTCGACGTGCCGGGGCTGATCGATGGGAGCAACCTGGTGGGTCGCGACGGCACGCTCATGCCGATGCCGGAGAGCCACGACGTGGACCACCGGACGCCGCACACCGAGCGATGGGGTGGGTGGTATGTCACCAGCAACGGGACCGTGCCGCCCTACAACCCGTTCGGACATCTCGGCAACCTGACCGTATCGGAGCGCGCGGAGCCGGGTCCCGCGATCGTCTCGGACCACGTGTTCGTCGAGTGGACCAACAGCGCGCCCGAGACCCGAGGCTACCTGTCCAGGGACAGCGACCTCGCGGCGCTGCAGGTGTTCAACCACCAGGTGCACGCGATCAACCTGCTGACGCGGCTCGGCCAGGAGGCGCGTCAGGCGGCGGCGAGCGGCCAGGTGTGGAGCAGCGCGCTGCAATCACGGGCGAACGAGCTCGCGGACTACCTGCTGTTCGTCGGCGAGGCCCAACCAATTCCTGGTGTGGCGCCGCGGCCGGGATTCGCGGAGCGCCTCGCGGCGCGCACCCCGACGGATCGGCAGGGTCGGTCGTTCGGGCAGCTCGATCTCAACGACCGCCTGCTGAGGTATCCCTGCAGCTTCATGATCTACACCGAGGCGTTCGACGGGTTGCCGTTCGCCGCGAAAGCAGCCGTCTACCGGCGGATGCTGACGATCCTCCAAGGAAAGGACGCGCAGCCCAGGTATGCGCACCTGTCGGCCGCCGATCGACGCGCGATTCTCGAGATCCTGCGGGACACGAAGCCCGATCTTCCTCGGATGTGAAAGCGTCCACAGATTACACAGATGCCACAGATTCGAAAGGCATGCGCGGGGAGCCGGCCGTAGGCCGGCTCCTGAAACGCGGAAGGAGCGCGGGACATGAGCCCAACGAGCGATGGACACGGCTCATGTCCCCCGCTCCTTCCGCGTTTTGGCGGCGCTTCGCGCCGCCCCGCGCCGCGGCGAATGCAATCCGTGAAATCTGCGTCATCTGTGGATAAAAAGCCGTTGTCGCATCGTCGCGTCGGCATTCGCATCGTCGCCGTCTTCGAGGCGGCCAAGGGGCTCGCCGTGCTGCTCGCCGGGTCCGGCCTGTTGTTCCTCGTGCATCGCGACGTGCAGGGCATCGCCGATTGGATGGTGGCGCACCTCCACCTCAACCCCGCCAACCACTACTCGCAGATCTTCCATCGGGCCATGACGGAGGCCACGCCCGTTCGCATCCAGCTCGTCGCCCTTGGGGCGTTCATCTACGCCGGCTTCCGGTTGCTCGAGGCGTGGGGCCTTTGGCTCGAGCGCCGGTGGGCGGAGTGGCTGGGCGTGACCACCGGCCTGCTCTACGTGCCGTTTGAAGGCGCGGCGTTCGTGCGTCACCCTGGCCCGGAACCCGCGGCCGCGCTGGCGGCCAACCTCGCCATTGTCCTCGTGCTGGCCTGGCAGCTGCGAGGCCGGCCGAACCCATGACCAAGCGCGCCGCCTGGTCCGGATTGGCGATCTTCCTCGCGTGGTCCGCGATCGACCTGGTCCTCCACGACTGGCTGCTTCGATCCGTCTACGAATCCGCCGCGAGCCTGTGGCGCCCAACAGATGAGATGAGCCTCCCGCTCATCTACGGCGTCACCGCCGTCCTGATCGCCTGCTTCGTCGCGATCTACGGTTGGCTGATTACCGAGAAGTCCCTCGACTCCGGGCCTGCGATTCGGCACGCTCTACGGCCTCGCGATTGGCGCTGTCCGTGGGCTTCGGCACCTACATCCACATGCCCGTTCCGCTGACGCTCGCCTGGGGATGGTTCCTCGGCGGCTGGCTCAAGGCCATCGTCGCCGGCGCCATCGTCGGGGCCTTGATGAAATAAGCGGCGCCCCAAGGGGCGCCCTACGACAGGCGACGCGGCGCGCGGGGCCCGGCGCCACAACGCAACCGCCTCCAGGCCGGGTGGGGTTATCCTGCCACCATGAGCCACACGGTTGAAACGTCCACGCCTCCGGGCACGCCCGCGCCCATCGGACCGTACAGCCACATCTCCAAGGTCGGTCCGTACATCACCATCGGCGGCACCGCCGCCTTCGATCCGGCCACCGGCAACCTGGTGGGGACGGACGTGGCGACGCAGACCAAGCGCATCCTCGACACCTTCGCGATCATGCTAGATTCGGTGGGATCGGACCTGGACCACGTCATCCATGTCAACGTCTTCCTCCGGAACATGCGGGACTTCGACGCGATGAACCGCGCGTACGTGACGAAGATGGTGGCGCATCGCCCGGCGCGGACGGTGATCGGCGTGAGCGATCTGCCCAGGCCCGAGGTGTTGCTGACGATGAACCTCACGGCCGTGACGCGGGACTAGAAACAGGAGACGGGCTTCTTTTTCATGCGCTAGCATGACGGCCATGCGCGACGTGCTCGTGGCCGTTCTGGCCCTCGTCTTCCTCTCTTCGGCCCTTGCGGCCAGGCAGGCGCCTCCCGCGCCATCGCTCGTGATCCGCAACGTCACCCTGATCGACGGGAACGGCGGGGCGCCTCGCGCGGGCGCGAGCGTCCTCGTCCGCGATGGCCGCGTCGTCTCGACCGATGCGTCGGCCGCGGACGCCGCGGACGTGACCATCGACGGCAAGGGCCTGTTCCTGCTGCCGGGCCTCACCGACGCGCACGTGCACCTGTCGGGCATGCCGTGGGAGGAGCGGACCGCGCAACTGAAGCGCGTGCTCCAGGGCGGCGTGACGATGGTCTACGACGTGGCGAGCGACCTGCGCAACACGAGCGACCTGTCGAGGGCCGCGCTCGTGGGCGAGATCCCGTCGCCGTCGATTTACTACGCCGCGCTCTTCGCGGGTCCGGCCTTCTTCACCGACCCGCGCGTGGTGGCCACCTCGCAGGGCTACCGTCCCGGTGACGCGCCGTGGAACCGCGAGATCAACGCGGGCACCGATCTCGTGCGCGCCGTCGCCGAGGCCCGCGGCGCGGGGGCGACGTCGATCAAGCTCTACGCCGCGCTCGACGGCCCCACCGTGCGGCGGATCGGCGAGGAGGCGAAGCGCCAGAACGTCCGCCTCATCGCGCACTCGACGGTCTTTCCCGCCAAGCCCAGCGACCTCATCGCCGCCGGCGTGAAGTACCTCGCGCACACCGCGTATCTCGTGTGGGAGGGCTCGCCGGCAAGCCCCGACTTCCCGAAGCGCGCGCGCGGCGATTTCGCCGGCGTGCCGGCCGACGGCCCGGTGATGACGAAGCTCCTGCAATCCATGAAGGACAACGACGTGGCCCTCAACCCCACGCTATGGATCTTCGCCGAGGGCCCGGCGAAGGACGACATGAGCACGCTGCGAACGCCGTGGATGAACACCGTGACGAAGCGCGCGCAGGAGATGGGCGTCACGATCGCGGCCGGCGTGGACAGCCTGATGACGCCGGGGGATCCGCTGCCGATGATTCACAAGGAACTGGAGGTCATGGTCTCCGGCGCGGGGCTTACGCCCCTCCAGGCCATCACCGCCGCGACGCGTGGCGCCGCCCACGCCATCGGCGTGGACGACACGCGCGGCACCATCACCGTGGGCAAGGCGGCGGACCTCCTCCTCGTCGACGCGGATCCATCCGTCGACATCCGCAACACGCGCCGGATTCGTTACGTGATCAAGGACGGGCGCATCGCGCACACCCAGCCTGCGAGGACGAAATGAGCCGCGTCAGCCGCCGCGACGCACTCCGCGCCCTCGGCCTGGGCCTCGCCGCCGCGCCGGCCGTGCTGCGCGGCCGCTACCAGGTGTTCGCACAATCGCCCACGCAGTATTCCGCGCGCGCGATCCGCCTCGTCGAGTCGTCCATCGTCGTGGACCTGCTCAACCAGTTCCAGTTCCAGGACTACGCGGTGAAGCCGCCGAAGATCGAGCAGTGGCTCTCGAAGCCGGGCACGTTCACCGCCGAGGATTTCGCGCGCTACCAGGCGTCGGGCATCACGTCGTTCGCGCTCGGCGCGGGCGCCAACGACTACGAGCGCGCCGTGCGCTTCTACGCCAACTGGAACAGCTTCCTCGCCGGCTACAGCGACTGGTTCACGCGCATCGATGACATATCGGACTTCGCGCGCGCGAAGGCGCAGAAGAAGGTGGGCGTGATGCTCACGTTCCAGGACTCCACGCACTTCCGCTCACCCGCGGACGTGGACACCTTCTGGGGCCTCGGTCAGCGCATCTCGCAGCTCACCTACAACTTCAACAACCGCATAGGCAGCGGGTTCCTGGAAGCGCGCGATGGCGGGCTCTCGGTCTTCGGCCTGTCGATCATGGAGCGGATGCAGCAGGTGGGGATGGCGGTGGACGTGTCGCACTGCGCCGACCAGACCACGCTCGACGCGCTCGCCACCGCGAAGAGGCCGGTGATCTTCACGCACGCGATGTGCCGCGCGCTCGTGCCCGGCCACCTGCGCTGCAAGACGGACGAGGCGATCCAGAAGATGGCGAAGACCGGCGGCGTGATGGGGATGGCGATGATTCGCTTCATGGTCCGCGGCGCCGAGCCGGTCACCGTGGAGCACGTCGTCGATCACGTGGACCACGTGGCGAAGCTCGTGGGCGTGGAGCACGTCGCCGTGGGCAGCGACCTGGACGTGGTGGGGAACCCGAACGCGGTGAACGGCGGCGGTTTCGATCCGCGGACCCAGCCGAACTTCTCACGCTACCAGTATCACGAGGATACCGACGGCGCGATCACCATCAAGGGCCTCGATCATCCGAGGCGCATGTTCGACCTCACCGAGGCCCTCATCCGCCGGGGCTACGGCGACGCGGACATCGCGATGATCCTTGGCGGAAACGCCGTGCGGGCGCTGAATTCGATCTGGGGCTAAAAAGGGGACTGTCCCCTTTTTCAGCTTCGGCGGCCGTGCGCGTCGACCGTGCCGGCGAGCGAGGCTCCGTCTTCCATCACGAATGACGGCGCGGAGATGTCCCCTTCGACCACGGCCGAGGCCTTGAGCTCCACTTTCGCCAGGCCGGTCACGTTGCCCGTCACCTTGCCGCTGATGGTGATCGTCTTCGCGACGAGGTTGGCGGTCACCGCGGCCGCGGGGCCGATCACGAGGGCGAAATCTCCGACCTCGATCTTGCCCTGGACCTGGCCGTCGATCACGAGGTCTCCCGTCGAGACGACATCGCCTTTGATCAGGATGGACTTGCCAATCCAGGACGCGAGCCGTCGCTCGTCGGTACCGCCACTACGCGTGTTCTCCATGCCGATCATGATAGCGCCTCTGGTGGCTCGCGCGCCGCTCCACCTCAGCGCGGGGATCGGTTCGACACCAGCACGACATCCGACGACACCTGGCCGCGCACCAGCGCCCATTGCTTCTGATCGGGTGACACCGCGAAGCTGAAGATCTGGTCTCCCGTGAACGCGGTGATACGCGTGGGTTCCCCGCCGCTCAGCGGCTGCCGCCACAGGTTGGCCTCCGCCATGTAAAGCAGGCTCTTGCCGTCGGGCGCCCACCGCGCGTTCGCCGGAACCTTCGGGAACCGCCGCTCCGATGCGCCGGTCTCCACCGACAGCACGACCATGCGCTCGCCGCGTTGTTCGGGGTCGGTGTAGTGCCCCGCGATTGCCCGGCCGTCGGGCGACGGCGTGGGTTCGTGAAACCCGGGCGGCAGCGGCCGCCCCCCGGCCGTCAACTCGGCCAGCAGCGGTTCCGGCGTGCCGCCCTCGATCGCGAGCCGGAAATTGTTCCGCGTGGGATCGCTGTAGTAGACCCACCTGCCGTCTGAGGACAGCGTGGGCCGATAAGCGACCGCGCCCTTGGTCAGCTGCGTCGGCATGCTTCCGTCGAGGTTCATGCGCCACAGCGTGCGCGGCCCGCCCCGCTCGGACAGGAACACGATGGTACGCCCGTCCGCCGTGACGAGCGGCAGGAGGTCGTCTTCCGGAGTGTTCGTCAGCTGCACGCGATTCGAACCGTCGGCGTTCATGATCCAGATGTCGGAGTTGCCGGTCGTCGTTGCGGCATAGACGACACGACCGTCCGGTGTCCACGCCATCCCACCCACCCCATCGTCGGCGCCGGCGCCCACGGTGACCTCGTGAGCCTGGCTCACGTTGCCGCCGGGCACGGACCAGATGCGGGCGCGCAGCTCATTGCGAACGGTGACGAACGCGTGGCCATCGGCAGACACGCTGAGCCCGGTGTAGGTGCTGAGATCGTTGGTGACGCGCGTGACCTCGCCACCCGGATACGCGATCGCCCAGACCTGGCTGGAAGACTCGCCGCCGCCCTCCACGCCGTTGACGAGCAGGCTGTGGCCGCCCGACACCCAGGCCATGTATGAGAGCGCCCGCCAGTCGTGGGCGCCGAGCGTGGCCTCCTTGCCGGTTTCGGTGTCGACGAGCACCACCTGATCCTTGAGGGTCTCGCGATTCGTGCCAGGAACGGCGATGACCTTTCCGTCCGGAGACCACGCGACGGCGGTGTCCCTGAAGGTGATCGGGTTCTTCCGGACGGCCAGCTCGCGTTCGTTGCGGCCGTCGGCATCGGCGACCATCAGCAGCGACCGGCCTTGATCGGGTTCCCCGCGAATGAAGGCGAAGCGCTTGGCGTCCGGCGAAAACGTCGGGGCCGTATCGATGTTGTTCAGGACCGTGCGCGCGCCGCCGCCGAGGACCGGCACCTGTTGCAGCGCGGCCTCGTTGGAGCCCGCGCCGTAGGCGACGTAGTAGATGTAGTTGCTATCCGGCGAAAAGCTGACGCCGTCGAACCGGACGTCGCCAGGGGGCACCACCTGCACGTTGCTCGACGTCGTGACCTGACGGAGCCAGAGGCTCTGCTTGCGATTTTCGCTCACGACATACGCGGCGTACCGCCCGTCGGCCGAAATGGCCGCCATTCCAGCAGTGCCGGTGGTGGTCAAGCGCGTCAGCGAAACCGAATCGAACGCGCGGGCTTCCGGAGGCGCCACTGATGCCGCCGGCTTGCGCATCGCCACGACGGCCACGGCGATGATGGCCACGAGCGCCACCACGGCCGCGCCGATCGCGGCCGGCCGCGTCATGGGCGACGCCGCCGGCACGGGCGCCGGCGCCGACGTCCGCGCGCGGTTCGCGGAAGCCAGCTCACCCGAGGCGAAGTCCTCCTTGAGCGCTCGCAGGTCGTTGCGCAGGTCCTTGGCAGTCTGGTAGCGGTCCTCGGGATCCTTGGCCAGGCAGCGCTGGACGATACGCGACAGCTCGCGCGGGAGGTCCCGCTTCACCTCGCTGAGGGGCGCCGGCGTGTCCTTGATGATGGCCGAGAGGAGCGACATTTGCGTGTCGCCCTTGAACGGCCGCACGCCGGTGGCCATCTCGTACAGCAGTACGCCGAGCGCGAACACGTCCGTCCGCTGGTCGACGGGCTTGCCTTCGGCCTGCTCCGGTGACATGTAAGCCGCCGTGCCGAGGATGCGTCCTTCGCCGGTGAGCTCGTGGGTGGGCATCGACGCCTGTGCCTCGGCCCTGGCGTCTTCCTTCAACTTCGCGAGGCCGAAGTCGAGCACCTTGATGCGGCCGTCGCTCGTAACCATGACGTTGGCCGGCTTGAGGTCGCGATGCGTGATGCCGCGTTGGTGGGCCGCGCCGACGGCGTCGGCCAGCGGGATTGCCAGGGCCAGCAGACGGTCAAGCGGCATCCCGGTGGTGGGGATGGCCGCGGCGAGCGTCTGGCCGTCGATCAACTCGAGCGTCAGGAAGGGGACGCCGCCGATTTCCTCGACCGAGTGAATCGTAACGATGTTGGGGTGATTGAAGGCCGCCGCCGCCCGCGCTTCGCGTTCGAACCGCTGGCGGCGGTCCGGGTCCTCGGCCAGCGCGCTGGTGAGGACCTTGAGGGCCACGCGCCGCTGCAGCTTCGTGTCCTCGGCGAGGTAGACCTCACCCATGCCCCCCTTACCCAACAGTTCGAGAATCTTGTAGTGCCCAAGCGTTTGCCCGAT
This sequence comes from uncultured Acidobacteriota bacterium, assembly GCA_963839865.1. Classification (GTDB taxonomy): domain Bacteria; phylum Acidobacteriota; class Vicinamibacteria; order Vicinamibacterales; family UBA2999; genus 12-FULL-67-14b. The sequence continues at coordinate 412,267 of CAWIWS010000020.1, read as the reverse complement.
CATGTGCCCGCGTCTCCCGGTCGCGGGTCAGATGATACAGCGCAGCTGGTGAAAGAAAGGTGAAAGAAAGAGACGCCCGGGGCGGTTGTTACCGCGCGGCAAGCCACTTTGCGAACGCGGGTGACTGCCGCGTGTTCACCGCGGCGCATGCCGAGATGCGCTCCAGGGACTGTTGCAGCACCCGCGCGGCCTCAGGCACCGGGTGCGCGTCGAAGAACGCCTTGATCTCCGCTTCCTTGTTCGCCGAGCAGAACCCGCCGAGCGAGCCGATGATGTTGGGGATGCCCTGGAAGGTGCCCAGCCTGGCGGTGAGCGCCGGCCATTCCGATTTCACGAACGCCCACGCGGCGTCCTGGGACGCCCCGGACTGGAGCAACTGCGCGACGAGCTGCGGCGCGTCCTGCGATCGCGCGTCCGGCGACAGCGAGAAGCGCAGCGTCCGTTCCACGAGCGCCGGATCGCGGAAACTCCCGAGGGTATTGAAGTAGCGGTAGTACTGCTCGGGCGAGCCCCCGGCCGCCTTCATCTTCGCGACGAACTGGTCGTAGAGCGCGGCATCGCCGCCGGATGCGGCGACCTGGAGGATGGGCGACACCAGCGTCGGCGCGAGCGAGGAGGGATTCGCCATGTAGCCTTCGGCGAGCTCGCGCGCGCGCTTCTGCAGGTCGGCATCGCCGCTCAGCAGCTGCAGCAGGATGCCGCGACGGCTGTTGGTCTCGTCCGTGTCCCCGGGAGCCGCGTTGATGCCGATCGCGTCGAGCGAGGGACGGAACGTCGAGCGGATCCACGACTCGAACGGCGCGCGCTCGGATGTGTCGGCGATTGCCGCGGCGACGAAGCCCAGGCGCCCGGCGATGTCGCCGATCACCGCGGGCGTGTCGTCCTTCGCGAAGGCCGCGGCGAGATCGAGGAAGGTCCCGATGTCGTGCCGGCCGGCGCGGACCATGCGCCACTCGTCGCCAAGCAGGCTGATGCGCTCGGCCGGGGTCAGCGGCGGCGTGCGGGTGGCGAGCGCCGCCACCGCCGACGGCTCGTACTCGGTGAAGTAGTAGCCGCGCGCGTCGGCATTGACCATCGCCGCGCCGCAACCCGGGGCCTTGATCGTCTGCTCGGCCTCGGTGACGATCGTGCACGTCGCCTCACCCGTCGTCGTCTTGACGCACACCGGCAGCGTCCATTCTGCGGCACCCCTTTAGGGGTCGCCGCCGTCCGGCGCGCCGACGAAGCGCTGCTGCTTGACCGACACCTCGGTGGCGCCGTTCACGCACCGCGTCTTCACCGTGAGCATCGGCGCTCCGGGCTCCTCGACGAAGCTCTTCATGATGCGGTTCACCGGCTTCTCGGTGACGCGCGTGACTTCCGTCCAGAAGTCCTCGCCAGCGGCGTTGCCCTGCGCGTACTTCGCGAGGTACGACGACACGCCCTTGCGGAACTTCTCGGGGCCGACGTAGGCCTCGATCATGCCCAGCACGCCGGCGGTCTTCTCGTACGCGATCGGATCGAACACCTCGTTGATCTGCGCCGGCGTCTCGACCTGCGTGCGGATGGCCCGCGTTGCCCGCAGCGCGTCGAGGCCGAGCGCGCCCTGCGTCTCGCTGGCGGCGTTGACGTCCATCCTCCACTCCGGCTTCCAGGCGGCGAGCGGCTTGTTCGCCGCCCACGTCGCGAAGCCTTCGTTCAGCCAGATGTCGTCCCACCACTTCATCGTCACCAGGTCGCCGAACCACTGGTGGGCGAGCTCGTGCGAGATCACGGAGGCGACGGACTTGCGGAGGCCCACCGAGGCCGTGGCCTCGTCCGCGAGGAGCATGCGCTCGCGGAAGGTGATGGCGCCCGCGTTCTCCATCGCGCCCGCGGCGAAGTCGGGGACGCCGATGATGTCGAGCTTCTCGTAGGGGTAGGGAATGCCGAAGTAGTCGTTGAAGAACGCCACCTGCTGCTCGGCGGCGGAGAGCGCGAACGCCGTGAGCCCCAGCTTGTCCGGCGTCGCGCACACGCGGATGGGTGTGGCGCCCGCGGACCCTGAGCGGCACACGAAGTCGCCCACGAGCAGCGCCACGAGATACGACGACATCTTCGGCGTGGGCGCGAACGACGACGGTGTGCTTGCCGGGCTCGGGCCCCGGCGTGTCGGACACCTGGCGGCCGTTGGAGATCGCCGTGTCCGCGGCGTCGATCATCAGCGTGACGTCGAACGTGGCCTTGTAGGCCGGCTCGTCGAAGCAGGGGAACGCGCGCCGCGCGTCGGTGGCTTCCATCTGGCTCACCGCGTACTTGCGGCCGTTCGCCTTGCTCAGGTAGAAGCCGCGCAGCTTGTCGTTGAGGATGCCCGTGTAGGTGATGCGAATCGTCGCGGGCCCCTTGGCGACGGCGCGTGGCACGGTGAGCGTCGCGGTCTCCGCCGCGTCGTTGAGGGTCACGCGGGCCGGTCTGCGATGCCGCCGGCGTCCTCGATCGTGACCTCGCCGAACGTGATCTCCGCCGCATGCAGCGTGATCGTCGTGGACGGCGCCGCCAGCGTCACCGCGATCGACTCGCGCCCGCGGAAGGTCTCCTTGTCGAGGTCGGGCGCGAACCACAGCGTGTAGTGCTCCGGCGTGGCGACCTTCGGCAAGCGCTGCGCGCCGGCGGGCACGCACGCAAGGGAGAGGGCAAGGGTGAGCAGCGAAATGCGCATCCCGCCACCATAACATTTCAACCGGCGCGGGTTGAACGCCCCTTCGCAACTCCCAAGGGGCGAGGCGTGGGACGGGCGTCTCGTGCTAATTTAGTGGTCTAGTCTCGCCGACCGCGCCGCGCCGGCGACCGCCCTCGTCTCGTGTTGTCTTTTGCGCGTTGATTTGCACATCTCGTCTGGAGGCCCTGCCATGAAATTGTTGACTGCAAGTTGGGTGTTCGTCGCGCTCGTGATGGCCACCGCTGCCGCCGCGCAGCAGGGCACCACCGATCTCCGCGGCCGCGTCATCGACGCGCAGGGCGCCGTCCTGCCCGGCGTGACCGTGAACGTGAAGAACCAGGACACGGGCATGTTTCGCGACACCGTCTCCGGCGCCGACGGCTCCTTCATCGCGAGCGGCCTGGTGCCCGGCACCTATGAGGTGACGGCGGAGTTGCAGGGCTTCAAGACCTTCAACCGCAGGGGCCTGCGCCTGGAGGTCGGCAGGACCGCCAGCATCGACGTCGAGCTGCAGGTCGGCGGGGTATCGGAGGTCATCTCGGTCAGCGCCGAGACGCCGCTGGTGGACATGACGTCCAAGGAGATCGGCGGCAACATCACCAGCGAGACGCTGGTCCAGCTGCCGAGCGTCAACGGCAACTTCATCGGCTTCGTCGGCCTGCTCCCCGGCATCGTCCCGTCGGTGAGCACCGAGTCGTTCGGCAGCGACTCGATCTCGGTCAACGGCCAGGATCCGCGCAACAACAACTACATGCTCGACGGCGGCAACAACAACGACGACGTCATCGGGCAGCGCGCGGGCACGCAGGCGCGCACGCCGATCGAGGCGATCCAGGAATTCCAGGTGATCACCGGCCAGTACGACGCGCAGTACGGGCGCACCTCCGGCGCCGTGGTCAATGCCGTCACCAAGGCCGGCACCAACCAGTTCAAGGGCGTGGCGTTCGGCTTCCTGCAGAACGCGTCGCTGACGACCAAGGATTTCTTCGCCAAGCAGAACGGCACGGCCAAGCCGGATACGAGCTACCAGCGGTGGGGTGGTACCTTCGGCGGGCCCATCGTGATGAACAAGATCCACTTCTTCGGGAGCCTCGAGCGTTTTGCCATCGATCGGCCCAACACCATCAACATCCCGTCGCGGCCCGAATACAACGGCACGCAGGTCACCGAAGATCGCGTCTGGAACACGGTGATCCGTGGCGACCACCAGGTCAACAACGCCAATACCTACAGCGTCCGGTGGCTGCGCGAGCAGTCGCCGCAGGTCAACCAGATCATCGCCACCGGCACGCAGGCCGCCGCGCCGGCCGCCGCGCGTGAGGAGTCGGACGTGGACCAGACGGTGTCGGCCAACTGGAACACCGTGATCTCCGGCACGAAGGTGAGCACGTTCCGCGTGACCTGGACCCGGGAGAACGTGACGTTCGCCAACAATTGCTTCAACACCAACGGCCGGGACATGCTGCAGTGCCCGGTGACGCTGGGCTACCAGGACTACATCGACCAGCAGGACAACACGGCCCAGGCCCGCATCAACGACGGCATCCAGGCCGAGGAGACCCTGGCGTGGTTCCTGCCCGACGCCAAGGGCAGCCACGACATCAAGTTCGGCGTGCAGTACCTGGTACTCGGGCGCCTTCAACACCAACCAGGGCAACATCAACAGCACGTTCTCGTTCGGCCGCAACAACACCCCGTTCAACCCCGCCGTGCCCTCCACCTACCCGGACCGGCTGACCGTCCGTGTCGGAGGCGCGAGCACGTTCTACGAGAAGGCCCACTACCTGGCCGGGTTCGCGCAGGACAAATGGCAGCTCGGGCAGAACGTCACGCTGAACATCGGCGCCCGCTACGACTACGAGATGATTCCGCTCGAGGAGATCGACGATCCCCTGGTGGACGCGTATCCGCGCGATCGCAACAACCTGGCGCCGCGCCTCGGCCTGACCTACCAGGTGGACGACAAGAGCGTCCTCCGCGCGGGATACGGTCGCTTCTTCGACAAGACGAACTTCGAGATCATCACCGGCCTCTATACGGGAACGCCGTACACGAGTTCGTTCGTGGTGAACTTCCCGACGGCCGCGGCTGACAACGGCCCGCGGAACGGCCAGCTGCCGACGGATCCCTTCCTCGTCAACGGCCCGGTCCTCAATCGCGCGCTGCTCAACCAGCTCTATCCGGGCGGCCAGCTCCTGCGGAACACCGGCGCCACCTGGGACAACGAGACCCGCCGGAACCCGCGCACCGACGAGGTGACGATTGGCTTCGAGCGCCAGTTGATGCCCGACGTCTCGGTCAGCACCGACTACGTGCACTCCATGGGCCGTGACCTGATGATGAACTTGAACCTCAACCCGCAGCTCCGCTCGAACCCGGTCGTGGCGTCTTCCACGCTCATTCGCGTGCCGAGTCCGACCCTGATCAGCGCGACGGCGGAGCTCGCGCAGAAATATCCCGGCTTTGCGCCCTTCACGACCAACGTCACCCAGTTCTTGAACGTCGGCAAGCTGGATTACGACGCGCTCATGCTGCAGTTGAAGAAGCGGTACAGCCACAACTACAGCGCGCAGGTCTCCTACACGTTCGCGAAGTCGCGAGGCAATACCTCCGGCAACGGAGCGCCGCTCAGCAACTTCCAGACGCTGAACGACATGCACCTCGAGCTGAACGACGGACCGACCGACTTCGACAACCGCCACAACTTCACGGTGAGCGGCACCGCACTTGTGCCGAAAACCGGCGGCCTGAACCTGAGCTGGGTGGCGCGCGTGTTGAGCGGCCGGCCGTTCAGCCTCACCAACGCGAACGTCGATCCCGACCTCAACGGCATCCTGGCCGAGCCGCTCCCGGCGGGCGAGTACTCCGGCAACGGCAAGAACCCGTACACCGTCAAGAACTACGTCGCCGAGCGCAACGGCGCCTACGGTCCCGGCTTCTTCGGCCTCGACATGCGGTTTGGCTGGGTCATCCGGATGAAGGCCGACCGGCGGCTCGAGGTGTCGGCCGACGTGTTCAACCTGACCAACCGTACCAACTTTGCCAACCCGACCGGCAATCAGGCGTCGTCACAGTTCCTGCTGCTGACCGCCTACAACACGAGCTACACGCCGCGGAAGGCCCAGGTCGGCGTGCGCCTGCAGTTCTAGCAGGAAGCCCGGACGTCGCTTCGTCCCTGTGACGAGTGCCCCGATCCTCGCCGAGGATCGGGGCATACTATTTGGCATGCGTCATTCGCTGCCTCGCCTGCTCCTCGCCGGACTCCTCCTCGCCGCGGTCATCGTCCCGCTCACCGCCCAGGAGCGCGACCGCGCGCAGGTCCCGGACCAGTTCAAGTGGAACCTCGCCGACCTCTACCCGAGTGACGCCGCGTGGCGCGCCGCGAAGGACAAGCTCGCGGCGGAGCTGCCGCAGCTGCGCCAGTTCGAGGGCAAGCTCGGGAGCTCGGCCGCGGCGCTCGCCGACGCGCTGGACAAGTCCTACGCGGCCAACAAGGAGCTCTCGCGCCTCTACGTCTACGCCAGCCTGCTGGCCGACCAGGACACGCGCGACTCGGGCACCAGGGCATGCAGCAGGAGATGGTGCAGCTGGCCGCCGCCTTCGGCGCGCAGGTCGTCGTACATCGAGCCGGAGATCCTGCGCTTCGAGAAGAGCACCGTCGACCCGCTTCCTCGCCAACGAGCCGCGGCTCAAGCCCTACGCGTTCTACCTGCAGGACATCGCGCGCCGCGCGCCAGCACACGCTGAGCGACGAAGGAAGAGACGCTCCTCGCCGACGTCGGGCCGCTGGCCGGCGTGCCGCAGAACGTCTACGGCATCCTCACGAACGCCGACTTCCCGTATCCCACCGTCACGCTGAGCGACGGCAAGACGGTCACGCTCAACCAGGCGGACTTCGGCGCGCTACCGCGGCGTGCGCCAACCGCAAGGACCGCGAGACGGTGATGTCCGCGTTCTTCAAGGGCGCTCGGCGCCTTCAGCCGCACCTTCGGCACGACGATGGACGGGCGAAGTGCAGAAGGTGCAGTTCTACTCGAAGGCGCGGAAGTACGGCTCGTCGCTCGAGCTGGCGCTCGACGGCCCGAACATTCCGGCGTCGCGTCTACACGCGCCTGGTCGACGGCGTGAACAGGAACCTGCCGACGTTCCACCGCTACCTGAAGCTGCGGAAGAAGATGATGGGCGCTCGACGAGCTGCACTACTACGACCTCTACGCGCCGCTCGTCGGGTCGGTGAACCTGCGCCTACACGCCGGAGGAGGCGCAGAAGCACATCCTCGAGGCGGTCGCGCCGCTCGGGCCGCGACTACGGCGCCACCATCAAGCGCGCGTTCGCCGATCGCTGGATCGACCTCTTCCCGACGCCGGGCAAGCGCTCGGGCGCCTACTCGCAGCGGCGGCGCGTACGACGTGCACCCGTACATGCTGATCAACTACAACGGCAAGTACGACGACATGAGCACGCTGGCCCACGAGCTGGGCCACACGATGCAGAGCTACTTCTCGAACAAGACGCAGCCGTTCGCCGACGCGCCGACTACCCGATCTTCGTCGCGGAGGTCGCGTCCACCTTCAACGAGTCGCTGCTGATCGATCACATGCTGAAGACGATCAAGGACGACGACGCGCGGCTGTCGCTGCTCGGCAGCTATCTCGAGAACATCAAGGGCACGGTGTTCCGCCAGACGCAGTTCGCCGAGTTCGAGCTGCGGATGCACGAGATGGCGCAGAAGGGCCAGCCGCTCACCGGCGACGCGCTCGCCAAGCTGTACCTCGACATCACGAAGAAGTACTACGGCCACGACAGCAAGGTCTGCATCGTCGACGACTACATCGCGCACGAGTGGAGCTACATCCCGCACTTCTACCGGGACTTCTACGTGTTCCAGTACGCCACGTCGTTCACGGCGTCGGAGGCGCTGGCGCAGAAGGTGAAGAGCGGCGATCCGCAGGCGGTGAAGCGCTACCTCGCGTTCCTGTCCGCGGGCGGCTCGAAGTACCCGATCGACCTGCTGAAGGACGCCGGCGTCGACATGACGACGGACGAGCCGCTGCAGCTGACGATGAAGAAGATGAACGCGGTGATGGACGAGATGGAAGCGCTGCTCGCGAAGAAGAAGTAGCCGGAAAAGTCGGGATCGGCCTGTGACGGTATGCTCTTGCGTCGAAATACTGGACGCAGCGCCTGGCCCAGGCGGCCGATGCGATCCTCCGCTTCGGCGTAGGACCCCCGCGTGCCGTTCGCGAAGAACGCGACCACCACCGGGCCGGACTTCGGTAGATGATGCCCACGTCGTTGGCGATCGTCCCGCCGTCGCCCGTCTTGTGGCCCACGGGCACGTCGATGTAGTGCGGCAGGCGCCGCGCGCCGAGCTGCTGGCGGCGCAGCGTCTGCGTCATCGCCTCGCAGCTGGCCTTCGACGCGGCCGTGCCCTTCTCGATGCTCTCCAGCAGCCGCGCCGTGTCCTTCGGCGTCATGCTCCCCAGCCAGAACCTCCGGTCGCTCGTCGTCAGGTCGTTGCGGTCGCTCGCGAGCTGCTGGCGCGTTGGCCGGCGATCGCACGAGCGTCCACCCACGCCGCGCGCGGGCCGGTGAAGAGCGGGCGATAGAGGCCGAAGAGCGGATTGTCGTCCGACGCGTACATCAACCCGGTGGTCTCCTCGGCGCGTGAGCGCCGAGAACGCCGGATTGATGCGCGCGAGCAGGTCGCGGCGATAGTCGTGCGGCCGGCCGAGCGAGACTGAGTTGCGGGTAGCCGCTGTCGGCCAGCCATTTCGTGACCGCCGCCGGGCCGCCGATCTTCATCAGGACGATGTCGGTGGCGGTGTTGTCGCTGGTGATGATCATCTCGGTGATGACGTCGCGCAGCGTGGGCCGGAAGCCGAGGTCGTGGTACTGCAGCACGCCCGTGCCGTGGCGCAGCATCGCGCGGTCGATCGTGATCGCGCTCGTCGAGATTCAGCGCGCCCTGGTCCGCGAGCTGATAGGCGCGGACCATGAAGGTGAGCTTGATGACGCTCGCCGTGCTGAACGCCTGCTCCGCGCGCACGCCGGCCTCCTCACCGGTGGTGAGGTGCTTGACGTACACGCCGGTGGTGGCCGGGAACGTGGCGAGCTGGTCCTCCAGCAGCCTGGCCAGCGGGCGTCGGCGCCTGCGCGGCAGGAGCGCCGCGCAGCAGCGCCGACGAGTCCGAGTGAGCGCCGTCGCACCACCTACGCACCGGTGCACCTACGCGCCAAACAGATACGCCGCCCTTCGCGACCGTGGCGTCGGCCAGCCGGCGCCGCATCACGACGGTGTTGACCGGCGTCACCTTCAGCAGCCGCCGCAGCGCCGCCAGCTGCGTGCGGAGCACGTCGCCCTCGGCCATCGCCGCCAGGCAGTTGCGCGCGGCCAGCTCGATGCGGCCGGCGGCGTCGTTCACCGTGAATCCGCGCGGCGTCGAGGTGCGTGCTCGAGCTGCGCACCTTCCGGGCCGCGGCATCCTGCGCGCGCAGCACCGCGCTCTCGGCCGCATAGGTGTCGATCAGGATGTCGGCCAGGTAGCTCAGGACTTCCTGCTCCTGTTCGAGCTTGGTCGCCGTAGCGCTGCATCGCCGTGCCCGCGACCATCAGCACCACCTTCTTGAACGCGCCGCAGGCGCGCATCTCGTCCACGAGCACGCCGTCGGATGTCCTCCGGCAGGCTCATCGACGGGCTCATGATCTCGTCCTGCAGCTTCTTGGCCGCGGCCAGCAGCGGCAGCTCGCCCTTCATCGCCTTCTTCATCAGCATGCCGGGGATCAGCAGCCGGTTGATCTCGTTGGTGCCCTCGAAGATGCGGTTGACGCGCGCGTCGCGGTAGTGGCCCTCGGCGGGGTAGTCGTGCACGAAGCCGTTGCCGCCGTGGATCTGCAGGTTCTCGTCGATGACGTAGTCCACCGTCTCGCTGCCGAGCACCTTGGCGATCGACGCCTCGACCGCGAACTCCTCGAGCGCCTGGAGCATCGGCGCCGGCGTCGTTCGGCCTTCTTGTCCGGCGTCGCGGCGATGCGCTGATCGATCAGCCCGGCGGTGCGATACATCATGCTCTCGAGCGCGTACTCGCGCGCCGTCATCTCGCCCAGCTTGTGCTTGATGGCGCCGAACGTGGCGATGGCCACGCCGAACTGCTTGCGCGTGGCCGCGTACTTCGCGGCCTCCGCCAGCGTCCGCTTGGCGCCGCCCGAGCACATGGCGCCCAGCTTGAAGCGGCCGAAGTTCAGCACGTTGAACGCCACCTTGTGGCCCTTGCCGATCTCGCCCAGCACCGCGTCGGCCGGCACCTTCACGTCCTGGAGGATCACCGGCGTCGTCGACGAGCCGTGCAGGCCGAGCTTGTGCTCTTCCTTGCCGCTCGACACGCCGGGCCACGCCTTCTCGACGATGAACGCGGTGAAGTGCTCGCCGTCGACCTTGGCGAAGATGATGTAGACGTCGGCGAAGCCGCCGTTGGTGATCCACATCTTCTCGCCGGACAGGACGAAGCTGCCGTCGGGCTGACGCATCGCCCTGGTCTTGGCGCTGAGGGCGTCCGAGCCTGACCCCGACTCGCTCAGGCAGTACGCGCCGGCGATCTCGCCGGCGATGAGCGCGCGGCAGGTACTTCTGCTTCTGCGCCTCGGTGCCGAACATGAAGATCGGCAGGATGGTGAGGTTGGCCTGCGCGCCGAACGTGGCGCCGAACGACGCGTGGTGCGCGAGCTGCTCCGAGACGACGAGCGTGGAGATCTTGTCGAGGTCCACGCCGCCGTACGCCTCGGGGATGTTGGTGCCGAAGCAGCCCGAGCGCGCCGCACTTCTTGATCAGTTCGCGCTGCAGCGCCCAGTCCTTCTGCTCGAGCCGCTCGGTGGCCGGCATGCACCTCGCCGTCGATGAACTCCGCCGGCCGCCTGCCGGATCAGCTCGTGCTCCTCGGTGATCTTCTCGGGTGTCATCACCGTGGCCGGATCGGTCTCCCCGATCAGCCATGCGCCACCCTTCGCCGGTGTGCTCGTTCCGCTCGCCATTGGTTGCTCTCCATTGGTCCGGCTGAAGCTCGGACCAGATCCCTACATCCGCTCGAATATCCCCGCCGCTCCCATGCCCCCGCCCACGCACATCGTCACCATTCCGTAGCGCGCCTTGCGCCGGTGCATCTCGTAGATAAGCGTGGCCGTGAGCTTCGCGCCCGTGCAGCCCAGCGGATGGCCGAGCGCGATCGCGCCGCCGTTGACGTTGACACGCTCGGGATCGATCGGCAGCTCCTTCAGGCAGGCCAGCGCCTGCGCCGCGAAGGCTTCGTTCAACTCGATGAGATCGATCTGATCCAGCGTGAGGCCGGCCAGCTTCAGCACCTTCTTGATGGCGGGCACCGGGCCGATGCCGAAGAGTTCCGGCGGCACCCCGGCCGTGGCGAAGCCGACGAACCGCGCCAGCGGCGTCAGGCCGCGTTCCTTCGCGAGGGCGGCGGATGTCAGCACCACCGCGGCGGCGCCGTCGCTCATCTGCGAGGAGTTGCCGGCCGTCACCGTGCCCGCGACGTGAAACGCGGGCTTCAGCTTGCCGAGCGCCTCGACCGACGTGTCGCGGCGCGGGCCCTCGTCGGTGTCGAAGGTGATCTCGCGCGAAATAGATCGGGTCTATTTTTCGCGGGCGCGCCTGGCGAAAAATAGACCCGATCTTTTCGTGGAATCGACCACGCGAACCGTGAGCGGCACGATCTCGTCCTTGAACCGGCCGGCCTCGATCGCGGCCACCGCCTGCTGGTGGCTGCGGAAGGAGAACGCGTCCTGGTCCGCGCGCGAGATGGACGAGGCGCGCGCGTGGTTCTCGGCCACCAGGCCCGTGGTGAGGTACACATCCGGGTAGCTGGCGACGAGCGCCGGGTTCGGCGACACCTTGTTGCCACCCATCGGCACCATGCTCATCGACTCGGTGCCGCCGGCGACGACGGCCCCGGCCTGGCCGAGCATGATGCGCTCGGCGCCGTAGGCGATGGCCTGCAGGCCGGACGAGCAGAAGCGATTCACCGTGACGGCCGAGGCCTCCACCGGGATCCCGGCGCGAAGGCTCGCGATGCGCGCCACGTTCAGCCCCTGTTCGCCCTCCGGCATCGCGCACCCGAGAATCACGTCGTCAATCGACGCGGGATCGAGGCCCTTGGCGCGCGCGAGCGCCGCGCCGATGACGCTGGCCGCCATTTCGTCCGGCCGCACGACGCTCAACGTGCCCTTGGGCGCCTTGCCCACGGCCGTCCGTACCGCCGACACGATGACAGCATCAACCATGGAAGTCTCCGAGCAGGTCTTCGACGGCTTCGCCCACGAGGCTGGTCTTGCCTTCGAAGAGGTGGTTGGCATCCTCGATCACGGCGATCTCCTTCGGCTCGGGGAGCTTCGAGTAGAACTTCCGGATCTCCTTGATCGAAATCAGCTCGTCGCTCTCTCCGTGAATGATGAACTTGGGGAGCGCGCACGTCAGGAGGTTCTCGAACTCGTAACGGTCGACAGGCGGCGCGATGCCGAGCAGCACCGTCACGCGCGGGTCTTCCGCGCCCACCGTCATCGCCACCCACGAGCCGAACGACATGCCGGCGGCCCAGACGGGGAGGCCGGGGAAGCGGTCCGCCGCGAAGCTGATGGCCGCGCGGAAGTCTTCCTTCTCGCCGAGCCCGGAATCAAACGTCCCGGCGCTTCGCCCGACGCCGCGGAAGTTGAAGCGGAGCGCAGCCACGCCGATCCGCGGCATGGCCTTGGCCGCCTGGTACAGCGCCTTGGTGTGGAGCGTGCCGCCGTGAAGCGGGTGCGGGTGTCCAAACACCGCGACCGCCCGCGGTTCTCCCTCGGGCAGGTCGAGCAGGGCTTCGAGCGGACCCATCGGCCCGGGAATCTCACGCAGGAATTCGGTCGGCATCCACAAACCTTCCAAGCAGTTCGGTAAAGGCATCCGGTCGCGTCACCGTGCCGAGGTGACCGGTGTGCGGCAGCACCACATGCTGCGCGAACCGCAGCTGATCGAGATATCGCCGGCTGATCTCGACGGGCACGACACGATCGAGGCCCGGCTCGCCCGTCAGGACGAGGGCCGGCGCCGTCACGTCGCGCGGGTCCGCAAAGGCATGGTCCATCACCCATTGAACACGCCGGGCCATCAGCCCGGGCGAGATCGGCGCGCGGGCCAGGCGCAGCCCGTGACGCGCCACGAAGCGCCAGCGCTCGCCGATGCCCGGAAACGCGGCCGCCACCTCCGGGCCGTTCCGGCCGGAGGCGGTCGCAAAGAACAGCGGGCTCAGCAGCCGCGGCGACTTGAGATAGAAGCGTGCCCGCGCGTCCGGCGCCCAGTCGGTCGGCAGCGGCGAGACCAACACCAGCGCCGACACGCGCGCCGGATGCCTCGCCGCAAATTCGGCGGCAATCAATCCGCCGTACGACACGCCGGCGACGATCGCCGTGTCCAGGCCTGAGCGGTCGAGGGCCTCGCCTACCTGCGCGACGTACGCGTCGAAGCCGTTTGCCTGATCGCACGCGAAGCCGCTGCTCGGCTCGTCGCAGAGCGAGTAGGAGATCACCCGGAAGCGCTTCGAGAGCGCCTCCACGGCAGGCTGCATCCACTCCCACCGCCCCTGCAGGCCGGGGATGAGGACGAGCGCAGGTCCCGAGCCAACATCAATCAATCCCGACAAGTGTCGTCTCCCGACTCCCGACTCCCGACAAGGATCGCATCCCGTCAGTTCCGCAGCGGCTTTCCGGTCTTCAACGTGTGCTGGATGCGCTCCAGCGTCTTGCGCTCGCCGAGCAGGCTCATGAACGCTTCGCGCTCGAGATCCAGCAGGTATTGCTCGCTGACCGTGGTGGCGTGCGGCAGCGCCGCCGCCGAAGATATGGGCGAGCTTGCGGCCGATCAGCGCGTCGTGATCGCTGGCGCGCCCGGCCCGCCAGGCCAGGTGCACGCCGAGGCTGAGGGCCGCCGTCACCGACTCGCCGCCAACCGCGAATCATCCGGGTGGCGCCGGCGTGTGATAGCCCTCGCGCACCCGCTCGAGCGCCTTCGCCTTGGCGTCGGCCATGAGCCGATCGCGATTCATCGTGATGGCGTCGGTGGGCGCGAGGTAGCCGAGCCGGAACGCCTCGGGTCCGCTCGTCGACACCTTGGCGAGCGCCACCGCCTCGAACGCCTTCTGCACGTAGGGCAGCGGATCGCTCTGCGGCGTCGGCAGCTGCGCCATCGCGCGCGCCGTCATCTCCTTGGTGCCGCCGCCGCCGGGAATCAATCCCGACGCCCACTTCGACGAGGCCCATGTAGGTCTCGGCGCTGGCCTGCACGCGGTCGCCGTGCAGCGCGATTTCCGTGCCGCCGCCGAGCGTCAGGCCGGCGGGCGCCACCACCACCGGCACCGGGCTGTAGCGCAGCGCCATCGTCGCCTGCTGGAACGCGCGGACCATCAGGTCGAGCTCGTCCCAGTTGCCCTCCTGCGCCTCGAGCAGCACCAGCATCAGGTTGGCGCCGGCGGAGAAGTTCGGCGCGTCGTTGCCGACGACGAGCGCCTGCGCCGTTCTTCGCCGCTTCCTTCACCCCGGCCTGGAGCATCTGCACCGTGTCGCCGCCGATGGCGTTCATCTTCGAGTGGAACTCCACGGCCAGCACGCCGTCACCGAGGTCCACGAGGCTCGCGCCCGCGTTCTTCTTGACGATGCGGTTCCGCTCGCGGGCCGTGCGAAGGATCTGCAGGTCCGGCGCGGCCGGTGGCACGAGACCCTCGCGGAAGCGGTTGCGCCCGCCGTCCAGCACGGCCTGCACGAGCGGCGGCACGCCCAGGCGCATCGCGTGCCCGCCCACGGCCTCCGCGGCCGCCATCACCTCGCGCACGCCGATCACGTCGAACAACTCGAACGGGCCGAGGTCCCAGCCAAAGCCCCACCGCATCACCCGATCCACGTCGTCGATCGAGTGGGCGATGTCCGGCGTCACGCGCGCGGTGTAGACGAGCGTCGGCGCCAGCGTGGCGCGCAGGAACTCACCGGCCTTGTCCTTGGCGTTGAAGAGCGCCCGCACGCGCTCGGCGAGGTCGTCAATCGACCTGCCCGCTTCGATCGATCCGATTCGCGCGGGCTGCTTCGGGCGGTACTCCATCGTGCCCAGGTCCAGCGTCCAGATCTCGGATTCCCCGGCGGCGTTCTTGCGGCGCTCGTAGAAGCCCTTGCCGGCCTTCTCGCCGATGGCGCCCGCGCGCGATCAGGGCGTCGATCAGCGCGGGCACGGCGAAGGCCGCGCGGTCCGCGGGATCCTCGAGCCGCTCGTTGAGGTTGCGCAGCACGTGCGCCAGCACGTCGATGCCCGCGATATCCATCGTCCGGAACGTCGCGCTGCCCGGCCGCCCGAGCGCGGGACCCGTGATGGCGTCCACTTCCTCGATCGTGAACGACGACCCGCCGTAGGGTAACCCTTTAGGGGGCGCCATCAGAACCTCCAGCGTCCGCGCCACGCCGTAGAGGGCGATGTGATTGCCGATGAAGTTCGGCGTGTCCTTCGCGACGACCACGCCCTTGCCCAGCAGGTGATCGCCAAGGCGCGTCATCGCGGCCACGACGGCGGGCTCGGTCTCCGCCGTGGGGACAATCTCGAGGAGCCGCAGGTAGCGCGGCGGATTGAAGAAGTGGGTCCCGAGCCAGTGGCGGCGGAAGTCGTCCGAGCGGCCCTCGGCCAGCGCCGCGATCGGAATGCCCGAGGTATTGGAGCTGACGATCGATCCGGGCCGCCGCGTCTCGTCCACCCTGGCGAGCAACTGCTGCTTGATGTCGAGCCGCTCGACGATGGCCTCGAGGATCCAGTCGCTCTTCGCGATGTGATCGAGATGCGTGTCGAAGCCGCCGGTGGCGATAAGGCGCCAGGCGTCCGGCGGTGAACTGCGGATCGGGCTTCAGCTTGCGGGCCGTTCGAGCCCGTCGCGGGCCTGGTCGGCCGTGAGGTCGAGCAGCAGCGAAGGAATGCCCGCGTTGGCGCAGTGCAGCGCGATCTGCGCGCCCATGGTCCCCGCGCCGAGCACCGTGACGTGATTGACAATCATCTGCGCCTCATCTGCGTTCAATCTGCGTTCAATCTGCGTCTAATCTGCGTTTAATCTGCGGCCCCGTTGATGAAGAGGTCGATCACCGCGTCGGCTTCGGCCGCCAGGTCGTACTTGCGCTGGCTCAGCACCCAGTTGGTGGCCATCTCGTCGAGCGCACCGAAGAAGATCTTCGTGGCCGTTGCTGCGTTGATCGTCTTGCGGAACGCGCCGGACTGCTGGCCGGCGACGATCGTCTGCTTGATCATCGTCAGGTAATCCTGCAGGAACGTGGCGGAGAAGCGCTCCATGAACTTCACCGACTGGCGGAGTTCCACCTGGAACACGACGGCGAGGTGACGGTCGCGTCCGAGCCGTTCGAGGTGCAGCCGCGCGATCGCGCGCAGGCGCTCGACCGGGTCCGTGAGCCCCTCGAGCGCACGCGCGGCCTTCGGCGATGGCCTCGGCCATGGTGCGCTCGAAGATCGAGACCAGCAGGTCGTCCTTGCTGCGGAAGTAGAGGTAGACGGTGCCCGCCGCGACGCCCGCGACACGGGCGATGTCGGCCACCTGCGACTGGTAGAACCCGTT
The DNA here is from genome assembly GCA_963839865.1 of uncultured Acidobacteriota bacterium. Lineage (GTDB taxonomy): Bacteria > Acidobacteriota > Vicinamibacteria > Vicinamibacterales > UBA2999 > 12-FULL-67-14b. Next base: position 395,953 of record CAWIWS010000020.1, on the reverse strand, counting down.
CTGCGCGAATACGCGCGTGGCCGCGCGCAGGATCATGTCGCGCTTGTCGGGCAGCGCCGGCGGCTTGGCGGACGCGAGACGGCGGGCGGCTGACGGAAAGGCGGGCATGGGTGAATGAATGTTCATTCATTCTAGGGGCAACGCGGCGGCACGGCAAGAGGGCAGGTGCGGCAGCTCGACGGTGCGGGTGGCGCCCGCCTACCGCATTTCCACTTCCGCCTGGGACGTCGGATAGAAATGCAGGATCTCGGGCAGGACTCGCGCGGTCTTTTCAGGGTTCGTGCAGGCGCCGCAGACGTACCGGTACCCGGGGAACAGGTCTCGCATCAGGCCCAGCACTTCATAGCCGTAGGCAATGCGCATCTTGTTGTTCTCGAGGGCCACTGCTACGCGGGGATGATCTTTCTTGATGGTGTAACGAGCGCCGCGCAAGGCATTCGCTTCCGCATTTTCGACGTCCAGCTTGATGAAGTCGACGCGCTCAATCTGCAGCTCTTCCATGGCTTTGTCGATCGTCGTGAGCGGGACGTCGAACGCGGCCGGCAAGTCGTGGGTCACGCTGTTGCAGGCCGAGCAGCCAGGGACGATCACGAGAGGCAGCGTACCCTCCTCGAACCAGACCCCCTTGCCCAGCACGATCACGCGCCCATCGGCGATTTCTTTCTCCAGATTTTTCCGTTGCGCCCGGACGGAGAGGGGATCGACTTCGAAGGTAATCACCTTGCTGGCGCCCAGCGCCAGCGCGGTACGGGCGAAGAGGCCGACATGCGCGCCGGCATCCACCACCACGTCGCCGGGCCGGACGCCGATGCCGTCGTGTCCGCCGTACATGTCGTGCTCCTGTTCCGCCAGGATCACTGACAGGCTCCACAGGTCGTCGCGCTGCGGCATCCAGAAACGGCCAAGCGGCGTTTCATACAGAAACAGCCCGTCGACCTCGCCGACGTACCGGCTGGCTTTCTGGATTTCCGCGGTGCGCGCCGTGACCGATCGCGCCTTCGCCAGGCCGCGAAAGGCGGCGAATCGCGTGCAGAGCTGGTTTTCCCAGGAGTACGCCGCCCTGGCGTCCGCCCAGTCCGTGGCGTAGCGCTCGCTCCGCGCGGCGAAGACCAAGCCCGAGCACGCGACGATGAGCGCGCCGAGCGAGAGAAGGAAATACTTGAGCCAGCTTGTCAACTTTTATATTAATACATGGAAACTCCCCGGAGCGCCATCGCGAAACCCGATCCAAACGACTCAAGCGTGGTGGCTGCGCGAAACAGGGGCCGACGCGGTCCGGCCTCGCGGGCCGGGGACGGTTAACGCACTTCGAGATCCGCGCGGATGGCGGCGAAGAAGGCTTCGGCGATCCGGCGGTACCCGATTTCCGTCGGGTGAAGCCCATCGATGCCGATGTTCGCGTTCACGTCCGGTAGCAGGGCGCTGTAGACGTCCACAAGGACCGCCCCTTCGCTCGCGACGATTGAACGGACGCGCGTATTGAACGCCTGCACTTGCTCAATGGGCGTGGACCGCGATCCCCCTGGTTTCGACGGCGCGAGCGTGGCGATGAACACGCGCGCCCGGCGATTGCGGGCCTCCGCGGCCATGTCGTTCAGGCCCCGCGCCCCCGCGTTGATCCCCACCGACCCGTTGCCGCAGCAGATGTCGTTGTAGCCCTCCATCAGCAGCACGACCTCGGGGCCGAGGCTGCTGAAGGCCGAGATGAACCGTGGCAACGCGAACTCCGCCTTCTCGCCGCCAAGCCCCTGGTTGAACACGATCGTCGTGGCGATTTGCGTCGTATAGCGTGCCTGCAGGAGGCCGGTGAGCACGGTGGGATAGGCCGCAGACAATACCTGCACCAGCTTGAACGCCGGGAACTGGCCCGCCGGCGTCACGCCCGTCAGGGGCACCGTGACCTCACCCGCGGTGACGCTGTCGCCGAAGGCCATCATCCGGGTGAGCCGCAATTGCGCGGGGGCAGAGACGGTGACGGGAAACGCGCACGAGCCGGTCCGATTGAGGTTGTCGGTCGCCACGCACTGAACCGACGTCGTGCCGATCGGAAAAGTGGAGCCGGAGGCCGGCGTGCACGCCACGGTCACCGGCGCCTGCCCGCCTTCGGCCGTGGGCGTGGCGAAGGTCACCACTACCGCGGCGTTGGTCGGGGCCGCCACCGAGATCGGCGCCGGGCAGGCCACCGTTGGCGGATTCGGGGTGGGTGTGGGGGTTGGCGTCGGCGTGGGGGTTGGCGTGGGGGTCGGCGCGGCCGGATTGCTCCCGCAGGCGCTGGACAGCGCCAGCGTCAGGCACATGGCCACCACTGCCGCGGACCCCGTGTTTCGAACGGCTTCGAGCAAACGCGCGCCATCCATGGGCTGAGCCGCTCAAATTACACCGGCTGAGGTAGGTCGGGATAGATAATTTGATGAAATCTCGGCGCGCGCGCCGCGGCGTCAGCGGACTTCGAGTTCCGACCGGATCGCGTTGTAGAAGGTCTCCGCAATCTTCGCGTAACCCACTTCGTTGGGATGGAGGCCGTCCACGCCGATGTAGAGATTGATGTTGGTCGCGAGCGCCTGGTAGATGTCCACCAGCACCGCGCCCTCGGTTCGCGCCACGTCGCGCATGCGACCGTTGTAGTCGTCCAGCAGGATCTGCTTGATTGCCCGGTTGCCGCCCGCGCGCGCCGGCGGCAGGGTCGCGATGAACACGCGCATCCCGCGCAACCGCGCTTCCGCGGCCATGGTGCGGACTTCGCGTGCCGCGGTGCTGGCCGCCCCGTCCTCGCCGAGGCCGATGTCGTTGGCGCCCATCATGATCAGCGTGGCATCCGGCCGGACCGTGCCGAGCGCCGCGATGAACCGGTCTCGCGCGACCGCCGCCTTCTCGCCACCAACGCCGTAATTGGCGACGGTGATGAGGTCCTCTTGCGCCTTGTAGGTCGCCTGAAGGTTCTTGGCCAGGATGGTCGGATACGCCGCCGCCGGTACGACCACGAGCTTCGTGATCGGCACGCCCAGCGCGGTTGTGCCCACCGGGAACGTGACTTCACCCGCGGTGATGCTGTCCCCAAACGCCAGGAAGCGCGTCTTCGAGAGCGACGGGTCGCTGCGTCACGCGGACCGCGAACGAGCATGACGCCGTGCGGCTCAGCGCGTCGGTGGCCTTGCACTCCACGAGCGTGTCCCCGAGCGGAAACGTCGATCCCGAGGCGGGGGTGCAGGACACGGTGACGGGGGCCTTGCCCTTGTCCGCGGTGGGCAGGTCGAACTTCACGACCGTGCCGCTTGCCGAGATCGTCGAGGCCGGCACGCCCGCCGGGCAGGTGAGCGTCGGCGGGATCCGCCACCACTTCCACCGGAGGCGGCGTGGGCGATGGCGTTGGGGTCGTCGGGGTGCTGCTGCTGCAGCCGGACAGAAGGACCGAAAGAGTCGCCGCGACGAACGCCCCGCCGAAATGTAAGAACCGTGCCGTGCCATGAAGTGAGCCCTTAATTGTACCGCTCAGTGCTCAGCCGGGCGCAAACTCGTAGCATCCGGGCGTGACGAGCAGGCGGCCCTTGAAAAACGACAGGCTCGTCGGGGCAATCACCCCCGCCGCCTGGAACTGCACCGTCCGAATCTTCTCGCCGCCGGCGTCGTAGACGTAGGTGAACGGGACGACGAACGACACCCACAGGCGCCCCGCCTCGTCCACGGCCGCGGCGCGGATCGTCGGCGTCACCAACGGCATCTCCGTGCCGTTCACGGTCCGCCTGGGCCAGCGCTGCGGCAACGCGGCGATCACGGGATCGAGCTCGCGCCCCTGTATCGCGCGCTCGAACAGCAACTGGCCCGTGGCGTCGTACTTGCGAAACGCGGGCGGGCCCGCGATGAAGACGAAGTAGAAACCGCCGTCCGGGTCGGGCACCGCGAGGCCGGAGTTCAGGGCCAGGTGCAATTCGCGATCCTCCTCATGCCCCGTCGGCGCGCAGCTGCCCCATCGTCCGCACCGGCGTGCCGGCGAGGCCGTACTCGGTGAGGAGCCAGCCGGATTCGGGTTGGCTGAAGATGACCGAGCGACCCGTGTAATTGAGCGAGCCGACGCCGTTGAGGGTCAGCGTTCCGAGGACCACGCGGGAGGCGCCGCGGCCCGGGGATCAGGAAGCCGTTGAAGAACCCGCCGATCGCGTTGAAGACCTGGACGCGCTCGCGGCCGTTGGGCGCGTCGGCCACGGCGAACGTGCCGTCGGGCGCCGCGTCGAACGCCGTCGGCTCGATCACCCGGCCCTCCTCGCCGCCGATTTGCACCAGTTTGCGGCTCGTCGTGCCGTCGGCGTCCACGCCGTACACCGCGTGGCCGCGGCGATCGAACACCAGCGACTGGCCGTTGGCGAGTCGCTGGAATCCGATGGGCTCGCGAAACTGCCCGACGACCGCGGGCGAGAGGCCGCCCACCGACTTGAGCGTCTCGACGCGTCCGGGTGAAACACGAACGGCGGCCTGGTTGCCCAAGACCGCCGTCGTGAGGATCAGCGTCGCGATGAAGAACGAGGCTAGTACGCCGCAAGGTCCTTGATGGCGGCCAGCACGTCGGCCGACTGCGGCAGGATCACTTCCTCGAGGTCCGGGCAGTAGGCCACGGGGCAGTCCATGGCGGCGACGCGCTTGACCGGCGCGTCGAGGTACTCGAAGAGCTCGTCGCTGATGCGCGCGGCGATCTCGGCGCCGAAGCCGCAGGTGAGCTGGTCCTCGTGCGCGATGATCACGCGGTTGGTCTGCTTCACGAGCGCGGCGATGCCGTCCCAGTCGTAGGGCATGATCGTCCGCAGGTCGAACACCGCGGCGCTGATGCCGTCCTTCTCCGCCTGCTGCGCCGCGAGGATCGAGCGCTGCACGAGCGCGCCCCAGGTGAGCACCACGACGTCGGTGCCGTCGCGGCGCAGGGAGCCCTTGCCGAACGGGATCATGAAGTCGGCGCCGGGATAGACGCCCTTGTTGTAGGTCTGGCGGTAGAGGTGCTTGTGCTCGAGATAGAGCACCGGGTCGTCGCAGCGAATCGCCGTGCGGAGCAGGCCCGCCGCGTCGACGGCGTTGCTCGGGAACGCGATGCGGATGCCGGGGCAGTGCGCGAAGATGCTGACGCCCGACTGGCTGTGGTACGGCGCGCCGCCGCGCAGGTAGCCGCCGATCGGCACGCGCACCACCATCGGGCACGATGATGTTGTTGCCCGACCGGTAGCGCAGCATCGACATCTCGTCCTTCAGCTGCATCATGGCGGGCCAGATGTAGTCGAAGAACTGGATCTCCACGACGGGCTTGATGCCGCGCGTGGCCATGCCCGACCGCGCGGCCCACGATGTTGGCCTCGGCCAGCGGCGAGTTGAACACGCGATCCGCCGCCGAAGGCCTTCTGCAGGCCGTGCGTCACCTTGAACACGCCGCCCTTGCCGGGCACCTGCCCGAGCACGCCCGCCTTGCTGGCGTCGGCCACGTCCTCGCCGAAGACGACGATGCGCGGGTTGCGCGCCATCTCGTCCTTCATCGTGCGGTTGATGGCGGCGACCATCGTGTCGGGCTTGCCCTCGGGCTGTTCCGGGCGTCTCGAAGCGCCGACGAGGTCGGATCGACGTCGGGCGAGAACACGAAATGGCCCGCCGTGTCGAGCGGGCGGCTTCGGCGCCTTGAGCGCCGCGTCGGTGGCCGCGGCGACCTCGCGGTCCACGTCGACCGCGATGGCGTCGAGGTCGGCCTCGGTGGCCAGCTTCTCGGCCAGCGAGGAACGCGCGCATCTTCGTGATCGGATCGCGCAGCGCCTCGGCCTTGCGCTCCTCCGGCGTCTTGTAGAGCCGCTCGTCGTCCGAGAGCGAGTGCGAGTACGGGCGGATGACCTTCGCGTGGACGAGCGCGGGCTTGCGCTCGCGGCGCATCCAGGCGACGGCCTCGCCGAGCGTGCGGTAGCTGGCGAGGAAGTCGGTGCCGTCGCAGCGGAGGACCTTGAGGTTGGGGAACGACTCGACGAGCTTCGAGACGTCGCCGCCGGGCGTCTGCACTTCGACCGGCACCGAGATCGCGTAGCCGTTGTCCTCGACCAGGTAGAGCGCCGGCGCGGGGCGCGTGCAGGCCGTGTTCAGCGACTCCCAGAACTCGCCCTCGCTCGTGGCGCCGTCGCCGATCGACACGTAGGTGATCTCGTCGCCGTGGAAGTGGTCCTCGCGGTCGGGGATCGTCGGCGACGCGCTCGTACAGCATGCCGGCCTCGCCGCAGCCGACGGCCTGCAGGCACTGCGTGCCGGTGGGGCTGCCCTGCGACGGGATGTTGAGGAGCTTGTGGCCCCAGTGCGACGGCATCTGGCGGCCGCCGGAGTTCGGATCGTCCTTCGCGCCGACCGCGGCCAGCAGCATTTCGAGCGGCGTCATCCCGAGGGTGAGGCACAGCGCGCGATCGCGATAGTACGGATAGAACCAGTCGTAGCGCGGGCCGCAGGTGCAGGCCCGCCGCGGTGAGCACCGCCTCGTGGCCGGCGCCGCTGATCTGGAAGAAGATCAGGCTCTGGTTCTTCAGTTGTATCTCTTTGTCGTCGAGTCGCCGCGACAGCAGCATGGTGCGGTAGGCCTGCACCAGGTCGTCGCGCGTGAGGCCATGGAAGGGACCCTGCGCGGCGTCGGAAACGGCCGGGCGTGCGTCGGGTCTGGTCGCCAGCGTGGATGCCTTCATGTCGGCAAAATTATACCATCCGGCCCGATGCTATAATCCGCGCGAATCGAGAACCCAGACGCATGACTTCACGACCCGTTCGCCTCTATCGCTGGGATGAAATCGCGCTCGAAAAAGTGACCGAGATGATCTCGCGCAAGATCATCACCGGCGAGAAGGAAATGGTCACGCAGATCTACCTCAAGCGCGGCGCGATCGTGCCACTCCACTCGCACGAGAGCGAGCAGATGACGTACGTGCTGCAAGGGGGCCTGCGCTTCCTGATCAACGGCGAGGAGATCACCGTGCGCGAAGGCGAGGTGCTGCACATCCCGTCGTGGGTGCCGCACCAGGCCGAGGCCATCGACGACACGTTCGAGATGGACATCTTCAGCCCGATCCGCCAGGACTGGCTGGACGGAACCGACAGCTACTTTCACGACAAGAAAAGTGAAAAGTGACACCTTCCGAGAGGCACATCCATGAGCGTCCTCGTCACGATCGGCATTCTCGTCGTGGTGGCCCTGTGGGCCGGGTCCGTCTACAACCGCCTGATCGGCCTGCGCAACCAGGTCACCAACGGCTGGAAGCAGATCGACGTGCAGCTCAAGCGGCGGCACGACCTGATCCCCAACCTGGTCAACACCGTGAAGGGCGCGATGGAATTCGAGAAAGGCACGCTCGAGGCCGTGATCGCCGCGCGCAACCGCGCGGTGACCTATAGCGGCCCCGCCGACGCCGGGCGCAAGGAGGGCGAGCTCACGCAGGCGCTCGGGCGCTTCTTCGCGCTGGCCGAGAGCTACCCGCAGCTCACCGCGAACACGAACGTCCGCGCGCTGCAGGAAGAGCTCACGGGCACGGAGAACAAGATCGGTTTCGCCCGCCAGTTCTACAACGACATCGCCACGAAGTACAACACCGCCACGCAGGTCATTCCCGGCAACCTGATCGCCGGCTTGGCCGGCTTCCGACCCGCGGAGATGTTCGAGATCACCGACGCCGCCGAGCGCGCGGTGCCGAACGTCGATCTGTCGATGAAGAATTAGCCACGAAGCACACGAAGGACACGAAGGACACGAAGGCCTTTGACCAAAATGCTTCGTGCCTTTCGTGACCTTCGTGGCTGATTTCCGATCATGAACCTCTACGAGCACCAGGCCCTCAACCGCCGCCGCACGTGGATCGTGATGGCCGTGTTCGTCGGCTTCGTCCTGTTCCTCGGCCTCGGCTTCGACACCGCGTCGTTTTCCGCGGAGGGCGTCTTCCTGCCCCTCGGCACCACCGCGGCGCTGCTCTACGGCGGCGGCACCGCCGCCTACAGCTACTTCAAGGGTGACCGGGCGGTGCTGGCGTCCACCAAGGCCGTCGAGCTCGAGGACGCCATCGCCGCCGCGCCGGGCCGCGTCGAGCTGCTGCAATACCGCAACGTCGTCGACGAGATGGCCATTGCCTCGGGCCTGCCGCGGCCGAAGGCGTACGTCGTCGGCGACCCGGATGCGAACGCGTTTGCCACCGGTCGCGACCCCGAGCATGCCGTCGATTGCGGTCACCGAGGGCCTGCTGCGGACGCTGAACCGCGAAGCAGCTGCAGGGCGTGGTCGCGCACGAGATGTCGCACATCCGCAACTACGACATTCGCCTGATGACGCTCGTGGCCGCGCTGGTGGGCGCCGTGGCGCTGCTCTCGGACTGGGCGGCGCGCGGTTGGCGCTACGGGCTGTTCGACGGCCGCGCGGAGCTCGCGCGGCAGCGGCGAAGAAAGACAGCGGCGGGCTCGTCGTGCTCCTGGTGCTGGTCGTGTGGGTCGCTCGCGGTATTGGCTGGCGCCCATCGTGGCGCGCCTGCTGGCGCTGACTCGTCTCCCGCAAGCGCGAGTTCCTCGCCGACGCCAGCGCCGCGGAACTCACGCGCAACCCCGGCGCGCTCGCCGAGCGCGCTCGAGAAAATCGAGCGCCGCAGGCGGCGCCGACGGTGGCCGTGAAGCAGGGCAGCGCGCACCTGTGCATCGCCGACCCGCTCGGCCGGCCCGTCAACGAGAAATCGGGCTTTTGGGCGGACCTGCTGGCGACGCATCCGCCGATGCACGAGCGCATTGCCGCGCTCCGCCAGATGTCATTTCAGGGCGGAGCCTAGTGAATGTGCTTCTTCCACTCCCGCTTCCAGTCGTCGTCCCCGGCCTTGCCGCCGGAGTAGACGTCGAAGCGGCTGCGGGAGCGGGCCATGCGCCAGCGATACCAGCGGTACTTGAGTTCGTCGAGCGGACGGGCGCGGAGGCCCTTGAGGTAGAGGTACCCGACGACGAGCCCGCCGAGGTGCGCGGCGTGCGCCACGCCGCCGCCCGGCCCGCCGAGTGACGACACGAACGCGATGGCGCCCATGATCATCACGAAGTACTTCGCGGGGATCGGGAAGACGAAGTAGATGTAGATCGGCCGGTTCGGGAAGTAGAGCCCGTACGCCGAGCAGCAGCCCGTAGATCGCGCCCGAGGCGCCGACCGTGACCGAATAGTAGATGCTCTCCGCGAACGCCACCGGCGCAATCGCGAGCAGCAGCGTCGTCGCCGCCGCGCCGATGCCGGTGATGAAGTAGTACTTGGTGAAGAACCGCGTGCCCCACGTGCGTTCGAGCTCGGTGCCGAACATCCACAGCGACAGCATGTTGAACAGGATGTGCCCCACGCCGCTCGTGTCGTGGAGGAACATGTAGGTCACCGGCTGCCAGAGCGCCAGGTGCTCGAACACCGCCGCGCGGCACCAGGCCGAGCCGGATCGTCATCGCCGGGACGATCAGGTTCACCACGAACACGACGACGTTGGCGATGATGAGCGTCCGCACCGCCGGCGTGATGCCGCCGGGGCCGAAGGACATGGACGAGGACGCGGGGTAGCGAGCCATCGAACCCGAATCGTACTACGAACCCGTCGAACCCGTTGAACTCGTGGAATCCCGCCGGAAGCGCGTACGCCATCGCCGCCGCGAGCAGCGGGACGAAGGCGAGCACCTCGAGCGTGGTCTCGATGCCGTAGCGATCGGCCGCCCGCGCCGATGAGCGGCACCGCCAGGCTGCCCATGCCCCAGGCGAACCCCATCATGAGCGACGACACGGTCGCCGCGCCGCCCTTGACGAAGCGTCTGCGCGAACGTGACGCTGATGGGCAGCGTCGACTGCAGCAGCAGGCCGCCGATCGCCAGCATGGCCGTGAAGCCGATCGGTCCGAGGCTCGGCGCCACGACCAGGAACGGGATCGACGACACGAGCGTCCAGAGGATCACGCGGCGCGGTCCGAGGCGGTCCGACAGCGGGCCCGCCCATGAAGCCGCCGATGCCGCTCGCGAACAGGTAGAGCGACACGGCCGATGCTGGCCTCGCCAATCGTCAGCCCCTGCCGCGTCAGCAGCGTGGGCGCGAACGTCATGAAGCCGTAGGACGTCGCCGTGCGCAGCACGATCGTGAAGTAGAGGAGCGCGAGCGGCACCGGCCGCCGGCCGCAGCGACGCCCACGTCGACCGCTCGTGCGCGGGCGGCAGCGCCATCGGCGGCACCTGCCGCAGCGTCCACGACAGCGCGATGAGCCCGGGGATCATGATGAGCGGCGACCAGCCGAGGCCCATCCGGGCGATGAACGGCGCGAACAGCAGCGGCGCCAGCGAGAAGCCGAGCGATCCGCCGGAGATGTGCGCCGACATCGCGAGGCCCTTGCGGTGATCGGCCAGTTTGTAGACGAGCGCCGCCGCCGGCGGATGGAACGCCGCGCCGCCGAGGCCGCCGAGCACGAGGATCGCGCCGAGCGTGAACGGCGAGGTGGCGAGCCCGACGCCGCTCAGGACGATGACCGCGAGCAGCGGCCCGCCCAGCACGAGCGCGCGCGGCCGCCAGCGATCGGCGAGCGTGCCGAAGCCGAGCTGCGCCACCGAGTTCGCCATCTGGAAGCACATCGCCAGCGTGCCCGCCGTTGCGAGCGAGAGGCGCATCTGCGGAATCAGCAGCGGCAGCAGCGGCGCGTAGATGTTCGTGTACGCATCCACCACGAGGTGGGTCGAGGCGATCTTGAAGATCGTCGGGTGCAGCCCGAACCAGCCGCGCTGGCTCACTTCTTCGTCCTTCGGAATCTGCCGAGGACGAGGTCGCGCGCCTCGCCGTATTCAGGGATGCGGAGCGCATGCGCCGCGCCCGCGAGGGTGGCGAGCGGCCACGCCGATGCTGCCGCCGAGCCGCACGACCTGGATCGCGAGCGACTGCCCAGGCAGCGCGCCCTCGAGCAGCGCGTTCGCGCCCCAGGCGGCCACGCCCATCGCCGCCGCCGCGACGCTCACGCGCGCGAACGAGGCCGCGATGCGCGGCCCGTCGACGCCGCCGATCTCGCGCCGCAGCAGCCACAGCTGCGCCGCGGCGTTGATCACGGCCGTGATCGACGTGCCGAGCGCCAGCCCGCGATAGCCCATCACCCGCACGAGCACCAGGTTGAGCACGATGTTGACGAGCACCGAGGCGCTGCTCACCATCACCGGAATGCGGCTGCGCTGCAGGGCGTAGAAGGTCGGCGACACGATGCGGACGACCGAGTAGCCCACCAGGCCGATCGCGTAGAGCTGGAGGGCGGCCGCCGTGGCCGCGGTGTCGGCCGGCGAGAAGCGCCCGCGCTCGAAGATCACCGCCACGATGGGCCGCGCCAGCACGATGAGGCCCACCATCGCCGGCACGTTGAGCAGCATCATCAGCCCGATGGCGCCGGCGAGCGTCGAGCGGATGCGCGCGAAGTTCTTCTCCGCCACCAGCCGCGACACCGCCGGCGTCGCCGCCGCCGCGATGGACACGCCGAACAGGCCGATCGGCAGGTACATCAGCCGGAACGCGAAGTCGAGCCACGACACCGCGCCCGTGCCCTCGCGCGTGGCCAGCGTCTGGTTCACGAGCACGTTGATCTGCGTCGCCGCCATGCCGATCGAGCCGGGCCCCATCAGGATCAGCACCTGGTGCAGGCCCTCGTCTCGCAGGTCGAGCACCGGCCGGTAGCGAAAGCCCTCGCGGCGCAGCGGCGGCCACTGGATGAGCAGCTGGCCGAGCCCGCCCACCAGCGTGCCCACCGCCACGATCGTGATGGGCTCCACGCCGAGGCGCCCGGCGAACGGCAGGCAGGTCACCGCCACCGCGATGCTGGCCACGTTGAACATCGCGGGCGAGAGCGCCGGCACGAAGAAGTGGCCGAGCGAGTTGAGCATGCCCATCAGCGCCGCCGCCACCGCCACCATCGTGAGGAACGGCAGCATGATGCGCGCGAGGTGCACCGTCAGTTCCAGCTTGCCGGGCACGGCGGCGAAGCCGCCCGCGAACAGGCGCACCAGCGGGTCGGCGTACACCATCGCCACGATCACGATCAGGCTCGTGACGATGAGCAGCGCGTTGATGACGGAATTGGCCAGGCGCCAGGCGCGCTCGCGGCCGTGCAGCGTGAGGATGCGGGTGAAGGTCGGCACGAACGCCGCGCTCATCGCGCCCTCGGCGAAGAGGTCGCGGACCAGGTTGGGGACGCGAAACGCGACGCGGAACGCGTCGGCGGCGTTGCCGGCCCCGAAGTAGTAGGCCAGCACCTGGTCTCGAACCAGCCCGAGCACGCGGCTGGCTATCGTCGCGAGCCCAAACACCCCGGCAGATCGGGCCAGGCGAGGAGGGGAGTCGGGCATCGGTCACCGCAAGCGTAGCACGGCGTTTCGCGCGCGGTCGCGGGACGGCATCGCCGGTGCGAGGATTCAGGCGCAAAAAAAGGGCCCCAGCCGTTCGGCGGGAGCCCTTAAGGAGGATGGTGAGAGGCTGACTAGGCCCTTCAAATGTATAGACGGGCCGCCCGGCCAAATTGTTTGGCCCCGACTTGCGGCTTTACGTTGTTTTTACGTACCCAGCCGCGCCCGGACCGCCTCGTTGAGCTTCTTGCCGTCCACGGTCTTCCCGGCCAGAGCCGCCATGGCGGCCTTCATCACCTTTCCCATGTCCTTGGGCCCCGACGCCCCCGTCTCGGTCACCGCCGCCTCGACGGCGCCCGCCACCTCCTCGGCCGAGGCCGCCGCCGGCAGGTAGGCGTCGAGGATCACAATCTCCGCCTGTTCCTTGTCGGCGAGATCCTTCCGCCCGCCCGCCGTGAACTGCTCGATCGAATCGCGACGCTGCTTGACCAGCATCGACACGACCTGCAGCTCTTCAGCGCTTTCGAGCGCCCGGCCCTTCTCGATGCTCTTGTTGGTCAGCGCCGTCTTGAGCATCCGCAGCGCCGTGAGGCGGGTCTGATCCTTCGCCCTCATCGCGGTGACGATGTCGGCGGTCAGTGATTGTTCGAGAGACATTTGGTGAACCTTGTGATCGGGTGATCGGATGAACGAATGATCTGAATTTTTGAACTTTGAACTTTGAACTGGTGATCAGTGATCCAGGTCGCCGTCGCCGAGCGTGAAGTGCCACTGATCGGCGGCGTCGTAGAAATCACGCGCGACCTCCACGCCATTCACCTTCACGGTGAGATCGATCCCCGACTTCACCACGAAGTACCCGGACCGCCGCAGCACGCGCCGCAGCGATGCATGGGTCGCGAAACACCGGATCTTGTCGGAGTCCGCCATGCGGGCCTCGCGGTCCACCCAGCGCGCCAGCGTCTTGAGGCCGCGCTCGTCACCGGGATCGGCCAGCAGGTCGACGATCTGCGTGACGCGCCCCTGGGGCTCGCGCAAGTGTCGGTAGACCACGTAGCCGTCGACCTCGTCGCCGCGCCTCAGCAGCGCCGCGGTGTAGCGCACGTGCGGCGGCTCGATGTACTTCCAGTTCAGGTACCGGGCATCGCGTCGCACGGCGAGTTGGAACCGGTTCGACAGGCGATCCCAGAGGCGATCGGCGCTCCCGTCGAACCGCCGGATCGTCTCCACTTCCTCGCGCAGCGGACGGGCCCTCGACACGACCTTGACCACCGGCAGCGCCAGCGCGGACACGAGGCGGTTGAGCGTCACGGGCCACGCCGGGCGGCGCAGCGCGCGGCGGCTGATGGGTTTGACCAGGCAGGGCAGCGCCCGGGATTCCGGCCACCGCATCTCGTCGAGCCGGCCCCGCGTCGCGTCGGACAGCCCGGCGCCCAGCGCCACGCTCGTGCCGCGATCCCACGCGCGCAGCAAGGCCCCGCCGAGCCCCTGCCGCTGGCGCTCGGCGACCACGAGCGGATCCGCGCTCCACGTGCCCGCCACTTCCTTGCCGGCTACGACGACCTTCACCGGCACGAGCGGACACGCCGCGATCAGCGTGGGGCCTTCGCGCACCACCCAGAACGGCGGCTCGATGCCGCTGGCCGGGTTCCGGCGCGCCCAGTCCCAGCGCAGACGCAGGCGATCGGCGGCCTCGGTCCCCAACGTGCGCCGGTACAGCTGCTCGATGCCGCGGCGGTCGTCTGGCGTGTAGCGTTCGATGTCGGACATGAGGGGCGAGCGCGTCGCGATTGCTCGCCTTGATTGTACGACGCACAGGCCACGGACGCACGAAGGCACGGAAGCATTTCTCAAGTACGCCTGAGAAAAGTTGTTCCGGATTTCTGTGCGTCCGTGGCCCGTGAGTTGGAAGAGCGGTTAGCCCGGGGGCCTGACCATCGGTCCCGGCTGCGCCGGTTGGCCCGGCTGCGGCACGGGCTGCTGGATCATCCCGGGGGTCGGTGCGCCCGTGACGCCGCCGAACGCGCCAGGCGTCGGAGAAGACGTGGGCTGGCGCGGGGTTCACCGTGATGGTCTGCGGTGCGCCGGTGTTCGGATTGATTGTGACCGCGCCGCCGGGAATGTTGAAGCCCCCGCTCCCCGCCTGGCCGGGCTGCGGGAAGGTGAACACCGGCTGGTTCGGCGGTGGTGGCTCCTCGTCAGGCTCGTCGTCTTCCTCGGCGGGTGGCTGCGGCGGCGCGATCCGAGGCGGGATGAAGCGCTGCGTGCCGGACGTGGGGCCCGGCGTCGCTGGTCCCGGACGGGCCGGGGCGGCGGCCGGCGCCGAGCTGCTGGCCAGCACGAGGATGCGGTCGTACATCGACGCGCCACCGGTCAGTGAGGCGCGGCGCGGCCATGTAGCCCGCGGCGCTGCGCAGGATGATCTCCGAGGGCCTGCGCTTCCGGTACGTCGACGAGCTTCAGCGTCAGGGGCGCGCCGGCCACCCGCTCGCCGCCCACCACCTTGGTGCCACCCAGTTTGGCCCACTCGGCCAGGATGGTCCGCGCGGGGACAGCCGCGGCGTCCACGCTCACGCGTCCCTGGTTGAAGGCGAGCTTCAATTGCTGGGCGCCTGCGGGGGCGGCGACCAGGGCCGAAAGCGCGACGGTGAGAAGGAGGCGACGCATGGGAATGCCCTGAGCGCAGTATACGCCCTGCCTCCCGAATGAGAGGCAGCGGTCTGCTGGTTAAGACGCCCGCCCGGCCCCGGCGGTCGGGCTAAGGCCGGAACGCCCGCGCCGCCTCGGACACCTGCGCCACGGCGGCGTCCGAAAGCCCCGGATACATCGGCAAGGAAACGACTTCCGCGCACACCCGGTCGGCCACCGGACACTGGGTGGGGCTGGTGGACCGCAGCGCGGGCTGCCGGGGAATGGGCACCGGGTAGTGGATCAGGGTCTCGACGTCCCGTGCCGTCATGAATGTCTGGAACGCGTCGCGCTGCCGTGTGAGCACCGGGAACAGGTGATAGACGTGCCCGGCGTCGAACTCCGGCGGCACGGTGAGCGCGGCGCCGTCCAGCGCCTGTCGATAGGTCGCGGCGATCGCGCGGCGGCGCGCCGTCCAGCCCGCCAGGTACGGGAGACGCGCGCGCAGGATCGCTGCCTGCAGCTCGTCGAGCCGGCTGTTCGCGCCGGCCTCTTCGTGGTGGTATCTCGAGGTCTGCCCGCCGTTGCGCAGGCGCTTGATGCGCGCGGCCAGCTGGGCGTCGCGCGTGACGACCGCGCCGCCGTCCCCGAGCGCGCCGAGGTTCTTGGTTGGGTAGAAACTGAACGCGCCCGCGACCCCGATGGTGCCGACGGGCCGCTGCTCGGACGTCGCGAGGTGCGCTTGCGCGGCGTCCTCCACGAGGGCCAGCCCGTGGCGCGCGGCGATGGCCTCGATCGGGCGCATGGCCGCCGGCTGCCCGTACAGGTGCACGGGCAGGATCGCGCGGGTGCGCGGCGTGATCGCGCGCTCGATGGCCGCTGGATCGATCGTGAGCCGCCCGGGATCGATGTCGACGAACACCGGCCGCGCGCCGGTCATCATCACCGCGAGCGCCGAATACGCCGCCGACAGCGGCGGCGTGATCACCTCGTCGCCCGCGCCGATGTCGAGGGCGCGCAGGATCAGCGTGATGGCGTCGGTGCCGGTGCCCACGCCGACCGCGTGCGGCGCGCCGCTCGCGGCGGCGAATTCCGCCTCGAAGGCCTCCACTTCCGGGCCGAGCACGAACCAGCCGCTGGCCACCACGCGATCGATGGCGGCGCGGACGGCGGCGGCGTCCTCGGCGGGCGTGAGCGAATTGAAGGGGACCTTCCCGGGGCCGGCGATCATGACGGTCCTTGCTGGCCGCGGGGGTTGACGTAGTGCGGAAGGTGTTCGCGGTAGTAGGCCAGGGTGCGCGTGAAGCCCTCGCGCAGGAGCACCGTGGGCGACCATCCCGTGCGGGCCTTGAACATCGACGAATCGGCATAGAAGCTGCCGATGTCGATCGCCTTCTTCTCCGCCGGCCACGCGCACGAACGTGTAGCGGCCGCGGCCCGGCGAGCTCCACGAGGAGCGTGACCAGGTCGCGGTGCGCGATGTGTTCGTCGCCGCCGACGTTGAACGCCTCGCCGTTGACCGCGTCGGTCGCGCCCGCCGCCAGGAACGCCTCCACGGCGTCGTCCACGTACACGAAGTCGCGGACCTGCGAGCCGTCGCCGAAGACCTGGATCTCCTGGTCCTCGAGGACCAGACGGATGAACCAGCCGATGAAGCCCTGGCGGTTGTGGCGCAGCAGCTGGCGCGGGCCGTAGACGTTGGTGAGCCGCAGCGCGCACGCGCGGACGCCGAAGACGTTGTTGTAGACCAGGTGGTAGTACTCGCCGGAGGCCTTGTTGATGCCGTTCACGTCGGTGGGCCGGACGAGGTGCTGCTCCGTGACCGGCAGCGTCGTGGGCCGTCCGTAGATCTGGCGCGTGCTGGCGTAGACGACCTTGGCCGACGGGTTGTGGTGGCGGCACGCCTCGAGCAGCGTCAGCTGGCTCTTGCAGTTGATCTCGAGATCGGTGTGCGGGTCCCGCATGCTGTCGATGTGGCTCACCTGGCCGGCGAGGTTGAAGATGACCTCGCGGTCCTGCACCAGGTAGTTCATCGTGCTGGCCTGCCGCACGTCGGCGACGTTCACGCGGACGCGCGTCTCGTAGCCCGCGATGTTGAACAGGTTGCCGCCGTAGTCGGGGATGAGCGAATCGACGAGCAGCACGTCGGCGCCGAGGTCCGCGAGCCGGCGCGCGAGGTTGCTGCCGATGAAGCCCAGGCCGCCGGTGATCATCACGCGGCGCCCGCGATAGAAGCCGGTCGCGCTCACCGCGTCTTCCTCGCCGCCGACGGCCGCGGCCGCGCCGGCCCGCAGGTGCTCGCGGCGGACGACGAGGAGCCACCAGAGCTTCATCACGTCGACGATCGTGCGCGCGATGCGCGGGAAGTTGAAGAACTGCGACTTGCCGTGGGCGCGGTGGTAGTGGTGCACGGGCGTCTCCGCGACGCGAAAGCCCGCGTCCTGGAACTTCTTCATCATCTCCAGGCAGATGACGCCGCTGTTCTTCTCGAGGCGCACCACGTCGAAGATGCGCCGGCGCATCAGGCGGAAGTCGCAGTCGACGTCGCGCACCTTCAGGCCGAAGAGCATCTTGACCGCGTGATGGTAGACGCGCCCGATGATGATGCGGTGCAGCGGATCGGCGCGGCTGATCTTCCAGCCGTTCACCCAGTCCACGTCGTCGGTCATCTTCTCCCAGAGCACCGTGATCTCGCCGGGGTCGTACTGCGCGTCGCCGTCCGTGTAGAACACGAGGTCCTTCGTCGCGGCCGCGAAGCCCGATCGCAGCGCGCCGCCGTACCCCCGGTTCTGTTCGTGGTGGATGATGCGGACGTGCTCCGGGTAGACGCGCGCGAGCTCGTCGAGGATGCGCGGCGTGTCGTCCTTGCTGCCGTCGTCGATGACGATGACCTCGTAGTCGGAGGTCAGCGTGGCCGCCACCTGCACCGCCCGGATCACCAGGCTGGCGATCGTGCCGCTGTCGTTGTAGGCCGGGAAGAAGACGCTCAGGCTCGGCGCGGCCGGAGGGCGGCGTCATCGCGGGACCTCGCGCGGCGCGCGGATGCGCCCGTGCCGCAGCATCAACTTCCAGGGCGTGATGAGCGATTCGATCAGCACCCCCGTCGAGAGCTTCGACGCGCCCTGCCGCCGCTCCACGAAGATGATCGGCGACTCGACGATGCGCAGGCCGCGGGTGGCCGCCATGAACGTGATGTCGAGGAGGAAGGCGTAGCCTTCCGAGACCACCTGGTCGAGCGGAATCCGCGCGAGCGCCTCGCGCCGCCAGCAACGGTAGCCCGTGGTGATGTCGCTGACGCGGATGCCCGTGACGGCGCGGATGTAGTTGTTGGCGAACGTGCTCAGGATGATCCGGCGCAGCGGCCAGTTCACCACGCTGATCCCGTTCATGTAGCGCGAGCCGATCACGAGGTCCGCGCCGCCCGCCGCCGTGGCGATCATCGCGGGCAGGAACTTCGGATCGTGCGAGAGGTCCGCGTCCATCTGGCAGATGAAGTCGAAGTCGGTCGCGACCGCGCGGCGGAAGCCCTCGAGATACGACACGCCGAGGCCGCGCTGCCCCGTGCGGTGCAGCACCTCCACGCGGCCCGGGTACTCGGCCGCGAGCGCGTCGGCGACCTGCCCCGTGCCGTCGGGCGACTGGTCGTCGAGGACCATCACCGACGTGCCGGGCACCGCGAGGATGTCCTTCACCAGGATCGGGAAGGTTCTCGCGTTCGTTGTAGGTCGGCACCAGGACGAGCGTTTTCATGGCGCGTGGACTACCGGCGTCCCTCGAAGCGCAGCGAGGCAATCTGCTCCGACACGAGGCCGACCAGGAATACGATGACCGCGAACATGAGGAGCAGCACGGCGCCGTTGGGAATGCGCGACTGGTGCATCACGGTCCAGATGCCGTAGGCGCTTCCCAGCGTGAACGCCGCGGCGCTGATGGGCCCGAAGATGCGGAGCGGACTGAAGATGGTGATGACCCTCAGCAAGATGATCAGAAACTTGGCGCCGTCCCGGGCCAGGCGGATCTTCGAGATCCCCACGCGCGGCAACGCCCCAACCGGCTCGAACGTCACATTGTATCCCGCCTTGATGAACGCCAGGGTCGTGGTCGTGGGCGTCGAGAAGCCGTTCGGCAGCAGGTGGATGAACTCCAGGACCACCGCGCGGCGGGCCGCCCGGAACCCCGAGGTGAGATCGGGAATGGGCCGGCCTGTCAGGTAGCCCGCGAGCCAGTTGAGCACGCCGTTCCCGAGGCGCCGGCCGACGGTGGCCTGCGTCGCCGGCGCGCGCGCGCCGATGACGAGATCGTACTCACCCAGTCGCGACACCAGGCGCCGCGCATCCTCGGCGCGATGCTGGCCATCGGCGTCGATGATGAGGATCCAGTCTCCGAGCGCGGCCCGGACGGCGCTCTTCACCGACGCGCCGTTGCCCTTGTTGTAGGGATGCCGGATGACCCGCGCCCCGGCGGCCGCCGCGGCGTCCCCCGTGCCGTCGGTGGAACCGTCGTCCACGACGAGGACTTCCCGCCAGGGGCCCGCGGCCACGAGGCCGGAGACCACCGACGCGATGCTCCCGGCCTCGTTGAAGGCGGGAATGACAACCGTAACGTCGGCGGGCGCGGCCATGGTCAGGGAAGAAATCTGGTGACGAAACGGAGATCGTAACACGCGGTCTTGTAAGGCAAAGGCCCCACAAGCGCCATGTAGTAGTCAAAAATATGACACACCTTCGTGTTGGTGGCGAAACAAAGGCGTAAACGATAGACAGACAGAGGTTTGGCGCACTTAGACGTTGACATCCCCTGGGGCCTACTCTACGATTCGGGTGGATTTTTGTGGAGTGAAGTGGAGTAACTGACGTGCTCCGGGGAAACTCGCCGGCGAAAATTGATGACAAGGGCCGGCTCAAGGTCCCGAACGCATTTCGGGCCGTGATCCAGAAGGACCACGGCTCGGAGCTGTTCGTGACGAGCCTGACGGGGCAGTCTGTACGCATTTATCCGATGCCGGTGTGGGTCGAGATCGAAGCCCGCATCGCGAAGATGCCCTCCACGCACCCCGCGCGGCAGAAGTTTTTGGACCGCGTGAATTTTTACGGACAGATGGCCGAGCTCGACCCGCAGGGCCGAGTGCTGATCCAGCCGCGCCTGCGCGAGAGCGCCTTGATGTCGGGCGAAGTCGACGTGCTCGGCCAGCAGAATTTTCTCGAGGTCTGGAACCACGACCGCTTCGTCGCGCGGCTGCTCACGGAGCCCTTCACCGACGACGACGCGCGCGCGCTGTCGGACTTCGGGATTTAAGTGCACGTCCCCGTTCTCCTCGACGAGGTGCGGACGCTCCTGCAGCCGGAGCGCGGCGGGGTCTTCGTCGACTGCACGGTGGGGCTGGGCGGCCACGCGCGGATGCTCCTCGAGGGTGGCGCGACGCGGCTCATCGGGATCGATCGCGACACCGACGCGCTGCGGCTGGCCGGCGAGGCGCTGGCGCCCTTCGGTGATCGCGTGACGCTGGTGCACGCCGACTACCGCGACATCGCCGCGGTGCTCGACGCGCAGGGACTGGAAGCGGTGGCGGGCGTGCTGGCCGACCTCGGCGTGTCGTCGATGCAGCTGGATGGCGAGGGCCGCGGGTTCAGCTTCAAGCGCGACGAGCCGCTGGACATGCGGATGGATCGCACGCGCGGCGAGACGGCGGCGGAGATGCTCGACCGGGTCGACGAGACGGAACTCGCCGACATCATCTACCGCTTCGGCGAGGAACGCCGGTCGCGGCAGGTGGCGCACGGCATCGTCCTGGCGCGGCAGCAGGGGCGCATCGAGACGACGGGCCGGCTGGCGGACATCGTGCGGCGCGGCGTGCGGGCGCGCGGGTGGCAGCGGATCGATCCGGCCACGCGCACGTTCCAGGCGTTGCGGATCTGGGTGAACGGCGAGCTGGACGGGCTCGAGTCGTTTATCGGCACGTCGGCCCGGCGGCTTCAGGCCGGCGGGCGGCTCGCGGTGATCGCGTTTCACTCGCTGGAAGACCGCGTGGTGAAGCACACGCTGCGCGCACTGGCGCAGAAGGACGCGGCCATCGTCAGGGTGCTGACCAAGCACCCCGTGGTGGCGGGTGAAGTCGAGGCGGCGGCGAATCCCCGGGCCCGGAGCGCCAAGCTCAGGGCCGCGGAGAGGGTCGGATAGGAGGAGCGGATGGAAACCACAGGGACCTTCGAATACGAAATCCGCAAGGACGTCCGCAACAACCCGATCGTGCGCGAGGTGGATCGAGCGCCGCCTGCGCGACCTGTGGCAGTCGCTGGGCATCGGCGTGCTGCTGGTGCTCGTGCTCCTCTTCTCGGCGTGGCAGCACTTCGAGCTGCTTCGCCACGGCTACCGCCTCGAGCAGATGCAGCGCGAGCGCGCCGCCGAAGACGACATCAACCGGCACCTGCGGCTGGAGATGGAGAGCCTGCGCTCGCCGCAAGCGGATTGAGACGATCGCCACCGAGCGGCTCGGCATGGTGGCCCCCGGCCCCGCCGAGGCCGTGGTGCTCGAACGCGTGACGCCGCCGGCGCCGCCGGCCAAGTCCCTCGTCGCCACCAGGTAACCCGGAGCCACCGTGGCCGTTCAGCCCGACCTCAACTGGCGCCCGACGCTCAAGCGCCGCCTCACCGTGGCGGCGTCGCTGTTTGCGTTGTGGGCCGTGGGGATCGAGGTGCGCCTCGTCATCCTGCAGGTCAAGGACCACGACGACCTCGTCGCGCGCGCCGACCGCCAGCAGATGCGGACCGTGACGGCGCCGGCCAAGCGCGGCGAGATCTACGATCGCCGCGGCCGCCTGCTGGCCTACAGCGTCGACGCCGACACCATCTACGCCGTCCCCACCGAGATTGCCGATCCCGCCCAGGCCGCCGCCGCGATTGTGCGGCGCCCTGGACGAGTGCACGAAGAAGGATCGCGAACAGCTCCTCGATCGCCTCGGCCGCCAGCGCGCCTTCGTCTACGTGCGCCGGCGCGTCACGCCGCTCGAGGCCAAGCGCGTCGCCGCGCTCGGCATCGACGGGCATCGGTTTCATGAAGGAGAGCAAGCGGTTCTATCCGAACCGCGAGCTCGCCGCGCATCTCCTCGGGTACGTCGGGCTCGACAACGTCGGCCTCCACGGCGTCGAGGCCGCCTACGACTCGGTCGTGCGCGGCCGCCCCGGCACGCTGCTGGTCCAGACCGACGCGCGCAGCCACGCGTTCAGCCGGCTCGAGCGCACGCCCACGTCGGGCAGCGCCATCGAGCTCACGCTCGACGAGCATCTGCAGTACATCGTCGAGCGCGAGCTGGCCGCGGGCGTCGCCGAGAACCGCGCCGACGGCGGGTCGGTCGTGGTCATGGATCCGCAACTCGGCGAGATCCTGGCCATGGCCAACTGGCCGACGTTCAACCCGAACGTCTACGGCGAGTCCGCCGAGGGCGACTCGCCGCAATCGCGCGCGTGCAGGATCTCTACGAGCCCGGCTCGACCTTCAAGATCGTGACGGCCTCGGCCGCGCTCGAGGAGAAGGTCGTGACGCCCGGACGACATGATCGACACGCAGCGGCGGCTCGATCACCTTCCCGGGCCGCAAGCCGATCCACGACACGCACAACTACGGCGTCATCTCGTTCACCGACGTCATCGTGAAGTCGAGCAACGTCGGCGCGATCAAGGTGGGCCTGCGCCTCGGCCCCGAGCGACTCGGCCTCTACGTCAACCGGTTCGGCTTCGGCCACCGGACGTCCGCCGACTTCCCCGGCGAGAGCCCGGGCATCGTCTGGAACCCGTCGAAGCTCAACGACAGCGCGCTCGCGTCGGTGTCGATGGGCTACCAGGTCGGCGTGACGCCGCTGCAGATGGCGGCCGCGGTGAGCTCGGTCGCCAACGGCGGCACGCTGTACGAGCCGCGCCTGTTGCGCAGCGTCGTCCGCGACGGCGTGCGCACGCGCACGCCGCCCAAGGCCGTGCGCCGCACGATCAAGCCCGAGACCGCCGCGACGCTGACGACGATCATGGAGGAAGTGGTCAAGCGCGGCACGGCCACGCGCGCGCCAGATGCCCGGCTTCACGGTGGCCGGCAAGACCGGCACCGCGGCCAAGCTCGTGAACGGCCGCTACTCGGGCACCGACTACAACGCGTCGTTCGTCGGCTTCGTGCCCTCGCGCCAGCCGGCCCTCACGATCGTCGTCGTGATCGACTCGCCCGCACACCTTCGGTCACACCGGCGGCGTGGCGGCGGCGCCGGTGTTCAAGCGGATCGCGCAGGCGTCGCTGCGCTACCTCGGCGTGGCGCCCACCGTCGACGCCGCCGCCGCCGTTCGTCGTCGCGCGGCGCGAGGAGGGCCCGGTCACCATCACCGCCGCCACCGCCGACCCGCTCCGTCGTGACGCTGGAGCCCGGCGCCGACGGCCGGCGTGCTGCCGGACCTCCGCGGCCAGGGCGCGCGCGACGCGATGCGCGCGCTGGCGCGGCTCGGCCTCACGGCGCGGATCCAGGGCACGGGCGTCGTGGTGGACCAGGACCCGCCCGCCGGTTCGGCGCTCGAGCCCGGCGCCACCTGCACCCTCGTCCTCACGCGACAGACGTCCGCGCGGTCGGCGGCCATGGGAGCGCCGCGGTGACCCTCGGCGATCTGATCGACACCCTGCGCCCGTTGGCGGCCGGCGACGCCGCGCTGGCCGCGCTGTCGCACGGCGCGCGCGGTGGCGGGCGTCACCTACGACTCGCGCCGCGTCGTGGCCGGCGCGGTGTTCGTGGCGCTCAAGGGCCTCAAGGCCGACGGCACCTCGTTCGCCGAGCAGGCGATATCGCGGGGCGCGCAGCTCATCGTGGCGGAGACGCCGCCGCCCGCCGAGGTTCGCGCGCCGTGGATCGTCGTGACGCGACGCGCGGCTGGCGCTGGCCCTGCTCGCCGACCGCTTCTTCGACCATCCGAGCGGCCGCATGCCGGTGGTCGGCGTCACCGGGCACCAACGGCAAGACGACGACGGCGTACCTGCTGTCGGCGATGCTCGACGCCGCGGGCCTGAAGGCCGGCATGCTCGGCACCGTCGCGTACCGCATCGGCGGCGAGGACCGCGAGGCGTCGCGCACGACGCCCGAGGCGCCCGACGTCCAGCAGTTGCTCACGCGACATGCTGGCGCACGGCTGCCGCTCCGCGGTGATGGAGGTCTCCTCGCACGCGCTCTCGCTCAAGCGCGTCGACGGCATGCGGTTCGCGGCCGGCGATCTTCACCAACCTGACGCGCGACCACCTCGACTTCCACGAGGACATGGAGGCGTACTTCGCCGCGAAGCGGCGGCTGTTCGAGATGCTGCCGCGCGACGCGCCCGGCGTGATCAACCTCGACGATCCGCGCGGCGCGTCGCTCGTCGAGGTGTGCGGCCGGCCCGTGACCTACGCCATCGGCGCGGCCGCCGACGTCACGCCCGGCCCGGTCGAGATGACGCTCGGCGGCCTGCGCTTCGACGGTCGACGACGCCCCGCGGCGCGCTGCAGATGCAGTCGCGCCTGGTCGGCAAGCCGAACGTCTACAACATCCTCGCCGCGACGGCCACGGCCGTGGCGCTGGACGTGCCGCTCGAGGCGATTGCGCGCGGCGTCGCCGGGCTGGCCGGCGTGCCCGGCCGCTTCGAGGTCGTGTCCTCGCCCGACGACGACGTGACGGTGGTCGTGGACTACGCGCACACCGACGATGCGCTGCGCAACCTCCTCGAAACGGCGCGGCCGCTCGCGAGCCAGCGGCTCATCACGGTGTTCGGATGCGGCGGCGACCGCGACCGCTCCAAGCGGCCGCTGATGGGCATGGTCGCGGCGCGGCTGAGCGACGTGGTCGTGATCACTTCCGACAACCCGCGCAGCGAGGACCCGCGCCGGATCATCGAGGAGATCGAGCGCGGCATTCCGGCGGGGAGCCAGACCGCGCGCACGCCGACGGTCGTGTCGGTGGTCGAGCGCGCCGAGGCCATCGAGCGGGCGGTGGCGCTGGCGCTCGCGGGCGACGTGGTGCTCGTCGCCGGCAAGGGCCACGAGAAGTACCAGCAGATTGGCGATCGCGTGCTGCCGTTCGACGACGGCGCGGTCGCGCGCGAGGCGTTGGGCCGCAGGCGCCAGCGCCAGACGAAGGCGGGCTAGTGCAGCACGTGATGCCGCTCACGGCCGGGGTCCTGGCCGGCGGCGATGGGCGGGCGGCTTTCCGGTGCGGCCGGCGCGCCGCCACCGACGGGGTTCTCGATCGACTCGCGGACGCTGGCCGCGGGCGAGTTGTTCTTCGCGATCGTGGCGGCGCGCGACGGGCACGACTTCGTCGCCGACGCCGTGGCGCGGAAGGCGGCGGGCGTGGTGGTGAGCCGGCCGGTGACGGTGCCCGCGGCGCGGGCCGTTCGTCATCGAGGTGGCCGACACGACGCGGGCGCTTGCAGGACCTCGCGCGTCACGTGCGGCGTGCAGTCGGGGGCGACGCGTGGTGGCGATCACCGGCAGCGCCGGGAAGACGACGACGAAGGATGCGATCGCGGAGTTGCTGGGCGCGCGGTATCCGGTGGTGAAGAACCGGGGCAACCTGAACAACCACCTGGGATTGCCGCTGTCGCTGCTGGAGCTGAGACACGGAGCGGATGTGGCCGTCATGGAGCTGGGCATGAATCACGCAGGGGAGATCCGCGTGCTCGTCGGCATCGCCGAACCCGACGTGCGTGTCTGGACTCAACGTCGGCGAGGCGCACATCGGCAACTTCGGGTCGGCCGACGCCATCGCGGACGCGAAGGCCGAGATCCTCGACGGCGCCGCGGCGGCGAGCGCTCCTCGTCGCCAACGCAGACGACGCGCGGGTGATGGCGCGCGACGCCTGGATTCGCGGGACGGCAGGTGACCTTCGGCGTCAGCGAGCGCGCGGACGTCCGCGCCGTGGATCGTCCAGGAACTCGGCCTCGACGGATCGCGGGCGACGCTCGTGACGCGGCAAGGGTCGCGCACCCTCAC
Organism: uncultured Acidobacteriota bacterium; assembly: GCA_963839865.1. Classification (GTDB taxonomy): domain Bacteria; phylum Acidobacteriota; class Vicinamibacteria; order Vicinamibacterales; family UBA2999; genus 12-FULL-67-14b. Next base: position 369,995 of record CAWIWS010000020.1, on the reverse strand, counting down.
GGTGCCGCTCCTGGGCCGCGGCCATCTCGCCAACGTGCTGTGCGGCCAAGCGCGGTGGCTCTCGAGATGGGCGTCGACCTCGACGACGATCGTCGCGCGCGCGGCCGGCCTCGTGCCCTCGGCGCATCGCGGCGCGGTGATCCGCCTCGCCAACGGGGCCGTGGTCGTGGACGACTCGCTACAACTCCAGCCCGAGCGCGCTCACGCGCGCGCTCGAAGTGGTGGCGCACGCGACGGCGACCCGCCGGCTCGCGGTAATCGGCGAGATGCTCGAACTCGGCGACCTCTCGCTGCCGCTCCACGAGGCGTGCGGGCGCGCGGCGGCGGCCGCCGGCCTCGCGGCGCTCGTGACGGTGGGCGGCGAGGCGGCCCGGGCGCTGGGCGACGCGGCCGTGGCGGCGGGAATGGCGCGATCGGACGTGTCGCACTACGCGACGAGCGCGGCCGCGGCCGCGGTGGTCGTGGCAGCGCGTGGCGGCGGGCGACGTGGTCCTCGTGAAGGGATCGCGGGGCATTCGCACGGACCGTCGTGGTGGATCGACTGACGGCGGCGGTGGGCTGATGCTCTATCACCTGCTGATCTCGTTTTACCCGCAGCTTCTCGGTCCTCAACGTGACGCGGTACATCACGTTCCGGACCGCGGCCGCGAGCATGACGGCGCTGGCGATCAGCCTCGTCATGGGGCCGTGGCTGATCCGGCGCCTGCGCGAGTTCCAGATCGGGCAGGTGATCCGGCAGGAAGGCCCGCAGTCGCATCGCGCGAAGGCCGGCACGCCGACGATGGGCGGCCTGCTGATTCTCGCGGCGGCGCTCGCGCCGACGCTGCTCTGGGCGGACCTGACCAACCTCTACGTGTGGATCGCCGTGCTGGCCACGGTCTCCTTCGGCGGCATCGGGTTTCTCGACGACTACCTGAAGATCACCCGGCGGTCGTCGGGCGGCCTGGCGCCCCGCTACAAGATGGGCCTGCAGGTCGTCGTCGGCGTGGCCGTGGGCCTCGTCCTGATGTGGCTGGCCAGCGCAGAACCTGTACAACACGCGGCTGATCTTCCCGTTCTTCAAGCAGCTGATTCCCGACCTCGGCTGGTTCTACGTGCCGTTCGCGGTGTTCGTGCTGGTGGCGTGGAGCAACGCCGTGAACCTCACCGACGGCCTCGACGGCCTGGCCATCAGCACCTTCGCGGTGGCCGCGGCCTGCCTCACGGCGCTGGCCTACGTCACCGGGCACCGCGTGTTCGCCGAGTACCTGCTGCTCGTGCGGTTCGCCGCCGGCGGGCGAGCTCACCGTGTTCTGCGGCGCGCTGGTCGGCGCGAGCCTCGGCTTCCTCTGGTACAACGCGCACCCGGCGGAGATCTTCATGGGCGACGTGGGCTCGCTCGCGCTCGGCGGCGCGCTGGCCACGGTCGCGATCCTCATCAAGCAGGAGACTGCTGCTCGTGATCGTCGGCGGCGTCTTCGTCCTCGAGGCCGCGTCGGTCGTGATCCAGGTGGCGTCGTTCAAGCTGCGGGGCAAGCGCGTCTTCAAGATGGCGCCGCTCCACCACCACTTCGAGCTCATCGGCTGGCAGGAGCCGAAGGTGATCACGCGCTTCCTGATCGTCGCGATCATCTTCGCGCTCTTCAGCCTCACCACGCTGAAACTCAGATGACGGCACACGACTTCACCGTGAGCGGTCAGCGGGTGCTGGTGGTGGGCGCCGCGAGGAGCGGTGTCGCCGCGGCGCTGCTGCTCGCGCGCCGGGGCGCGGAGGTCACGCTCACCGATCGCAAGGCCGACATCGCGGAGGCGCCGGCGCTGCGGGCGGCCGGCGTGCGCGCTCGAGCTTGGCGGCCACGATCCGGCGACGTTCGAGCGGGCGCGACCTGATCGTGATGAGTCCCGGCGTGCCGCTCGACCTGCCCGAGGTGTCACGGGCGCGCGCGCTCGGTGTGCCCGTCATCGGCGAGCTCGAGCTGGCCTCGCGCTGGCTGCGCGGCCCGGTCGTGGCGATCACCGGCACGAAGGGCAAGTCGACGACGACGACGCTCGTGGGACGGATGCTCGAGGCGGCGGGCCGCCGCGTCCTGGTGGGCGGCAACATCGGCGTGCCGCTCAGCGCGCAGGTCGATCAGTCGACCGACGACACCGTGCACGTCGTCGAAGCCAGCAGCTTCCAGCTCGAGGCGACCGACCGCGTTCCACCCGTGGATCGCGGCGCTGCTCAATTTCTCGCCCGATCACCTGGACCGGCATCCCGACGAAGCCGCGTACGCGGCCGCCAAGATCCGCATCTTCGCCAACCAGCGATCGAAGGACTGGGCGGTGGTCAATGCCGACAGCTCCGAGGCCACGCGCATGGCGGCGGGCGCCCGCGCGCAAGTCGTGCGGTACGCCGTGGACCATCCCGACCGCGCCGACGTGCACGCGAGCCGCGGATTCGTGTGGCGCCGCACGTCGGAAGGCGACGTGCCGCTGCTGCCGCTGGCCGCGGTGCAGCTGGCGGGCCGCCACATGCTCAGCAACGTGGTGGCCGCGACGGCGATCAGCCACCTGGCCGGCGCGACGGGCGATTCGCCTGGCGCGTGCGCTCGACGGGTTCACCGGTCTCGAGCACGTGATGGAGCCCGTGGCCGTCCGCGGCGGCGTGCGGTTCGTCAACGACTCGAAGGCGACCAACGTCGACGCCGCCGCGCGCTCCATCGAGAGCTTCGACGAGGTCGTGGCGATCGTCGGCGGCAAGTACAAGGGCGGGCGCTTCGAGGAGCTGGCGTCGCCGCTTGAGTCGCATGGCCGCGCGGTGGTGGCCATCGGCGAGGCGCGGCCGCTCGTGCGCGCGGCGCTGGGCGGCGTGGTGCCCGTCGTGGACGCCGAGTCGATGGGCGACGCCGTGCGGCGCGCCTGGGAGCTGGCGCGGCCCGACGGAGTGGTGCTGCTCGCGCCGGCGTGCGCGAGCTTCGACATGTTCGAGGACTACGCGGACCGCGGGCGGCGGTTCAAGGAGGAGGTCGCGGCGTCTCGGTGAGCGAGGGCGTGATGCACGAGGCGGAGCAGTGAGCAGTCGTCAGCCGGTTGGAGGCAAAGGGGAGCTGGTCGCTGGGAGCGCAGGCTGCCCCGGTCTGCGAGGCTGGTGTCCCATTTCCCTGGTCGACTGACGACTGCTGACTGCTTCGAACGTGCATCCCTCTTATCGTTTCGAGTCGGTCGGACTTTAGCCCCCCTGAAGGAGGGGCCCGAAGTATGGCGCGGAAGCTGCAATCTGACAAATGGCTGTTCCTGGCGACGCTGGCGCTCATCTGCGTCAGCGTCGTCATGGTGTACAGCGCCTCGGCGCTCGTCGCGCTGGAGCGGTTCCAGCAGCCCTATCTCTTCGTGACCAAGCAGCTGATGCTGGCCGCCGCTCGGCGTGGCCCTGATGTCGATCGTCATGCGCATCGACTACCGCACGTACCGGAGCGACACAGCTGATCTGGGCGCTGCTCGGCCTGGTCGCCGTTCTGCTGGTGGCGGTGCTCTTCGCGCGGCCCGTCAACGGCACCCGCCGCTGGTTCGGCGTCGGCGGCTTCGGCATCCAGCCCTCGGAACTGGCGAAGGTCGCGGCCGTGCTCTTCACCGCGCTGATGCTCGAGCGCCGGCGCCACCGCATCAACGAGGTGGGCTACGCGCTGCTGCCGATCGGCATCATCGTGGGCGTGCTGACCGCGCTGATCCTGATGGAGCCGGACTTCGGCACCGCGGTGTCGCTGCTGGCGGTGACCGGCGTGATGATCTTCGCGGCGGGGTTCAGCTACCGCTACCTGCTCGGCAGCCTCCTCGTGGCGCTCCCCGCGCTTTACGTGATCCTGATGTCGGCCGATTACCGGCGCCGGCGGCTGCTGATCTTCCTGGATCCCTGGTCGGACCCGCTCGGCGACGGCTTCCAGATCATCCAGTCGCTCATCGCGGTCGGGACGGGCGGCGTCTTCGGCAAGGGGCTGATGAACGGCGTGCAGAAGCTCTTCTACCTGCCGGAGCCCCACACCGACTTCATCTACGCGGTCGATCGGCCGAGGAGATGGGGCTCGTCGGCGCCACCGTGATCCTGCTGTGCTTCTGCGTGATCGCGTGGCGCGGCCTGCGCACGGCGATGCGCGCGCCGGACGGGTTCGGCGCGTTCCTCGCGCTCGGCATCACGATGATGCTCGTGCTCCAGGCGTTCGTGAACATCAGCGTCGTGCTCGGCCTGATGCCGACCAAGGGCATCCCGCTGCCGCTCGTCAGCTACGGCGGATCGTCGCTGCTCATCAACCTCCTGAGCGTGGGGGTGTTGCTGAACATCTCCCAGCATGCCCACACGGAGACGGGAGCGGCGTGACCGGTGCGCATCCTGATCGCGGGTGGAGGGACCGGCGGGCATCTGTACCCGGGGATCGCGCTGGCGCGCGAGCTGCTGCGCCGCGATCCGTCGACACAGGTCTCGTTCGTCGGGACGGCGTCGGGGATCGAGTCGCGAGTGGTGCCGCGCGAGGGGTTCTCGCTGGACCTGATCCGCGTGGCGGGCCTGAAGGGCAAGTCGCATGGCGGAGCGGCTGCGCGGCTTCGCTGCTCCTGCCGCTCGCCGCCGCTCGACGCGTGGCGCGTGGTGTCGCGCCGCGCGCCGGACGTCGTGGTGGGCGTGGGCGGGTTCGCCTCCGGGCCGGTGCTCGCGATCGCCGCGCTGCGGCGGTTCCCGACGATGCTGCTCGAGCAGAACGCGCTGCCGGGCATCACCAACCGGCTGCTGGCGCCGCTCGTGCGGGCCGCGGCGGTGAACTTCGAGGAGGCGTTGCGCTATTTCCCACGCACGGGATTTGTGGCCGGCAACCCCGTGCGGCCGGAGTTCTTCCAGGCCAGGACGAAGGAGTCGAATGATCGCAACCACACGCCGCGCGACGCGGCACGGGTACTGATCTTTGGCGGTTCTCAGGGCGCGCACGCGATCAACGTGGCCATGGTGGAGGCAGCGTCGCGGCTGGCAGCCACCGGGGTCCGGCTCGCGATCACCCACCAGACCGGCGAGCGCGATGTGGATCTGGTGCGCGCCGCGTACGAGCGCGCCGGCCTCCCGGCACGCGTCGAGGCCTTCCTCTTCGAAATCGACGGAGAGATGAAGGCGGCGGACCTGGTCATCTGCCGCGCGGGTGCGACCACCCTCGCGGAGCTGACCGCCGCGGGCCGGGCCGCGATCCTGGTGCCGCTGCCGACGGCGACCGACGACCACCAGCGGAGGAACGCCGAGGTCCTCGACCGCGCCGGCGCCGCGCTGGTGATCGAAGAGCGGGACCTCACGGGCGAGCGGCTCGCGGGCAGCGTCGCGATGCTGGTGACCGAGGCGGGGCAGCGCGAGCGGATGGGCGAGGCGGCGCGCGCGCTCGCGAAGCCCGACGCGGCCGAGCGGATCGCGGACCGCGTGGAAGTGCTGGGCGGTCGCCGTGCTGGGTAAGACACGGCACGTCCACTTCGTCGGCATCGGCGGGATCGGCATGAGCGGCATCGCCGAGCTGCTGGCGAACCTCGGATACGTGGTGGCGGGCTCGGACGTCGCGGCGGTCGCCGGTGACCGACCGCCTGGCCTCGCTCGGCGTGACGGTGTGCGTGGGACACGCGGCGGCGAACGTGGGCGACGCCGACGTGGTCGTGTATTCGTCGGCGGTGCGGCCGGACAACCCCGAGGTCGCCGAGGCGCGCGCGCGGCGCATCCCGGTGATTCCGCGGGCGGAGATGCTGGCCGAGCTGATGCGCCTGCGGTTCGGGATCGCCGTGGCCGGGCGCGCACGGCAAGACGAGCACGACGTCGATGATCGCGCTGGTGCTGGAACGCGCCGGGCTGGATCCCGACGGCGGTGATTGGCGGACGGCTCAGCGCGTTTGGCAGCAACGCGCGGCTCGGACGCGGGGAATACATGGTGGTCGAGGCCGACGAGAGCGATCGATCGTTCTTGAAGCTCCGGCCGTCGGTGGCGGTGATTACGAATATCGATCGCGAGCACATGGACGCATACGGCAGCTTCGCCGACCTGCAGCAGGCCTTCGTCGACTTCGCCAACGAGGTGCCGTTCTACGGCGCCGTGGTGGCGTGCGCCGACGACGCCGGAGCTCGGTCGCGTGCTGCCGCGGCTGACGCGGCGCGTGATCACCTACGGCATCGACGCGCGGGACGCCGACGTAGGCGCCTCGGGCGTCGCGCTCGAAGGCTTCGGATCGCGCTGTGAAATCGTGCGGCGCGTCCGGCACGGCGGCGCCATCGACACCACGCCGCTCGGCACGATGACCCTGGCGGTCCCTGGCCGCCACTCGGTGCAGAACGCGCTCGCGGCCGTGGCCGTGGGCCTCGAGCTCGACGTGCCCTTTCCGACGGATCGCCGCCGGCCCTGGCGGAGTTCCACGGCGCGGAGCGCCGCTTCGAGCGCCGGGGCGTGGTCGGGGGCATCACGGTCGTGGACGACTACGGCCACCACCCGACCGAGATTGCCGCCGTGCTGGCCGCCGCCCGCGCCGCGAAGCCGGCGCGCGTCGTCGTCGCGTTCCAGCCCCACCGCTACACCCGCACGCGCGACCTGATGCGCGGAGTTCGGCACGGCGCTGGCCGCCGCCGATGAAGTGGTGCTGACCGACATCTACGCCGCGAGCGAGGACCCGATTCCCGGCATCACCGTCGAGGCGCTGGCCGCCGCGGTCAACGCGGAGCGCGCGACGCCCGTGCACGTGGTGCCGCCGCCTGGACGACGTCGCCTGCGCGGTGGCCGACCTGGCGCGCAGCGGCGACCTGGTGCTCACGCTCGGCGCCGGATCGATTGGCGGCCTGGCCGCGGCCCTTGTGACGGAGCTCGAACGTCGTGCTGCGGATCGCGGCGCCGGCCCGGGACGGAGGGCGCCCTGATGGCCGCCGTCTCCGCCGGCACCGACAAGCGGTTCCGCCGCGCGCACGTGAAGCCGGCGCGCAAGCGCACGCTCGCGTCGCGGCAGGCCTGGCTGGCGGCCAAGGTCGTCGTGGCGCTCGGCCTCCTCGCCTACGGCGGGTGGCGCGGCGTCGCGCTCGTCGCCGAGACGCACGGCCTGCGAGATCGGCCACCTCGTCGTGCGCGGGCAACGAACGCCTCGCCGCCGGCGAAGTGCTGGCGCTCGTGGACGGCCTGCGCGGGCAGAACATCCTGACCGTCCGGCTCGACGCGTGGCGTGACCGGCTGCTGTCGTCGCCCGTGGGTGGAGGACGCCACGCTCCGGCGCGTGCTGCCGTCCACCGTGGAAATCGCGGTGAAGGAGCGCAAGCCGATGGGCATCGGCCGCATCGGCACGTCGCTCTACCTGTCGACGCGCGCGGCGTGGTCATCGACGAGTACGGGCCCGCCTACGCCGACATCGACCTGCCGGTGATCGACGGCCTGGCCGCCTCGCCGGAGGACGACGGCGCGCCGGTCGACGCGGCGCGGGCGGATTTCGCCGCGCGGCGTCATGGCGAGCCTGGCCACGCGGCCCGACGTCGGCCAAGCGCGTCTCCCAGATCGACGTGAACGACCTGCACAACGCGGTGGTCATGCTCGAGAACGACACGGCGCTGCTCCGCCTCGGCGACACCGAGTTCGTCGAGCGCCTGCAGCAGTACCTCGATCTCGCGCCTGCGCTCCGCGAGCGGATGGCCGGGATCGACTACGTGGACCTGCGGTTCGACGAACGGCTGTACGTGCGGCCGGCGCGACCGGCGTCGACCGTGGCGCAGGTGCGCCGTAGGGCACGCAGATTGAACGCAGATTAATCGCAGATTCGACGCAGGCCGGCTTGCAAGAGGACGGGGAGGCATCGTGGCACGACAGGAACGGTACGTGGTGGGGCTCGACATCGGCACGACCAAGGTCTGCACGGTCGTGGGCGAGATGCTCGACGATGGCGGTGTCGACATCATCGGCATCGGCACGACCGACTCCAAGGGCCTCAAGCGCGGCGTCGTCGTCAACCTCGAGGCGGCGGTGGAGTCGATCAAGAAGTCGATCGAGGAAGCCGAGCTGATGGCGGGCGTCGAGGTGGGCTCGGTCCATCTCGCGATCGCGGGCCCGCACATCAAGGGCTTCAACAGCCGCGGAGTGGTGGCCGTGGCCGGCAAGAACCGCGAGGTGACGCGCGACGACGTGCGGCGCGCGATCGACGCGGCGCGCGCGGTCTCGCTGCCGGCGGGCCGCGAGATCCTGCACGTGCTGCCGCAGGACTTCGTCGTCGACGAGCAGGAAGGCATCGGCGCCCCGGTGGGGCTCACCGGCGCGCGGCTCGAGGTCAACGTCCACATCATCACCGGCAGCCAGACGGCGACGCAGAACCTCGTGGCCTGCGTGAACCGCGCCGGCGTGGAGGTCACCGACACGGTGATCGGCCAGCTGGCCGCGTCGGAGACCGTGCTGACGCCGGACGAGAAGGAACTGGGCGTGGCCGTCGTCGACATCGGCGGCGGCACCGCGGACCTGGCGATCTTCGAGCGCGGCAGCCTGTGGCACACCGCGGTGATTGCCGTCGGCGGCGACCACTTCACCAACGACATCGCGGTGGGCCTGCGCACGCCGATTCCGGACGCGGAGAAGGTGAAGCGCCGCGCACGGCTGCGCGCTCTCGGGCATGGTCGACGAGGACGAGACGATCGAGGTGGCGAGCGTCGGCGGCCGCCGGCCGCGCGTGATGGCGCGCCGCATCCTCTCGGACATCCTGCAGCCGCGCGCCGAGGAGATGTTCCACCTGATCTGGGACGAGATCAGCAAGGCCGGCTACGAGAAGTCGCTCAACTCCGGCCTCGTGCTGACGGGCGGCGGGTCGGTGCTCGAAGGGATGTCGGAGATCGCCGAGCAGATCTTCGACCTGCCGATCCGGCGCGGCGTGCCGGTGGGCGTGGGCGGCCTGGCCGACCACGTGAGCAATCCCGCCTACGCGACGTCGGTGGGGCTGGTGCTGTACGCGGCGCGGCACCGCGGGCCGGCGGCGGCCGGCGCGGGCGGCGGCGCGCTCACGCGCGTGATGGGCCGGCTGCGCACGGTGTTCAAGGAGTTCTTCTAACGGGAACCGGGAGCCGGGAACCGGGAATCGGAATCGGGATGACTGAGATGCGGGACATGGAACGAGGAGGCACGATGGCGGACCAGGACGGCTTCGACACGCTGCGGCTGACGCTCGACGAAGGGGCGCGCGCGGGCGCGCGCATCAAGGTGATCGGCGTCGGCGGCGGCGGCAGCAACGCCGTGTCGCGGATGGTGCAGGCGGGCATCACGGGCGTCGAGTTCATGGTGGCCAACACCGACGCGCAGGCGCTCCGGGCCAACCCGGCGCCCGTCAAGATCCAGATCGGCGGCAAGCTCACCAAGGGGCTCGGCGCGGGCGCCGATCCCAACGTGGGACGCCAGGCCGCGCTCGAGGACACCGACGGCCTGATCCAGGCGCTGTCGGGCGCCGACATGGTGTTCGTGACCACGGGCCTCGGCGGCGGCACCGGCACGGGCGCCGCGCCGGTGATCGCCAGCCTCGCCACCGAGCTCGGCGCGCTCACGATCGCGGTGGTGACCAAGCCGTTCAAGTTCGAGGGCAAGAAGCGATCGCGCCAGGCCGAGATGGGCCTCGACGCGCTGCGCGACGCCGTCGACACGGTGATCACCATCCCCAACGAGCGGCTGCTCGCCGTGATCGACCGCAACACGACGATGCTCGACGCGTTCGTCACCGCCGACGACGTGCTGCGCCAGGCGATCCAGGGCATCTCGGACCTGATCCTGGTGCCCGGCCTCATCAACCTCGACTTCGCCGACGTCAAGACGATCATGTCGGGCATGGGCGTGGCGATGATGGGCACGGCCATGGCGGAGGGCGCGTCGCGCGCGGTGGACGCGGCCAACCGCGCCATCTCGAGCCCGCTGCTCGAGGACGCGTCGGTGAAGGGCGCGCGCGGCGTGATCATCAACGTCACCGGCGGCCCCGACATGTCGCTCCTCGAGGTGAACGAGGCGCTGACGATCATCCAGGAGTCGGCGCACGAGGACGCCAACATCATCTTCGGCGCCGTCGTCGACCAGGCGCTGATGAACAAGGTGAAGATCACCGTGATCGCCACGGGCTTCGACCACGTGCGGCACGGACCGGTCGACCCCGGCCTCGGCGCCGATGCAGACGCCGGTGGACATGAACGCCTACACGACGCACCTGCGCACCGGCACCGAGGGCGCCGGCGATCCAGCCGCGGACGATGATCACGCGGCGGCCGTCGATCGAGCTGCCGTTCACCGACACGCGGGCGGTGGCGGTGGGCCAGAACGGCGGAGAGGCGCCCACGGCCGAGCCGGACGCGCTGCCGGGCGAGTTCGCCCAGGACCTCGATCTCGATGTGCCGGCGTTCCTGCGGCGCAGCGAAGGCTAGGCGCGCGCCCGGGCGGCCCGGGAGGGCCGATGGTAGAGTAGATAGATCCAGGGGACAACGGAGCGGCGCCGTGACAGGCGCAGCGCGACCGTTCCCTGGACACCCCATGAAGGCCAGAAGCCAGCGCGAACTCGCACAGGACACCCTCTCTCGCGAAGTCGGTTACGTCATCAAGCCGCACGGCAACAGACTGCGCGTGGCCCTGGCGTTCCCCAACACCTACTTCGTGGGGATGTCCAACCTCGGGTTCCAGACCGTTTACCGCCTCCTCAACGACCAGCCCGACATCGTGTGCGAGCGCGTGTTCCTGCCGCCCAAGCAGGAACTGGCGGCGCTGCGCGAGTCGGGGGCGCGCCTGGTCTCGCTCGAATCGCAGACGCCCATCGCCGATTTCGACATCATCGCGTTCTCGATCTCGTTCGAGTGGGACTACACCAACGTCCTCACCATGCTGCGGCTGGCCGGCGTGCCGGCGCGCGCGACCGAGCGCACGACCCGCCACCCGTTCGTGGTGATCGGCGGCGCCGTGACGTTCGTGAACCCCGAGCCGCTGGCGCTCTTCGCCGACGCGATTGCCGCCGGCGAAGGCGAGGTGCTGATCCCGGCGCTCGTCGAGGCGTTCAACGCGCCGTCGCGCGCGGAGACGCTGCTGCGCCTCGCGCAATCGCGCGGCTACTACATCCCGTCGTTCTACGACGTCGAGTACACGCGACACGGGCGCGATCGCGCGCTTCGTGCCGCGCGAGGGCACCGGCGCGCCGCCGATCGTCCGCAAGGCCGCGCTCAAGACCACCGACGCCGTCGGACCCGCCGTCCACGAGCATCTTCACGCCCGACACCGAGTTCGGGTCGCGGTTCCTGATCGAGGTGGTGCGCGGCTGCGCCAACCTTTGCCGCTTCTGCTGGGCCGGCTACAACTACCTGCCGGTGCGCGCGTTCCCGACCGACCGCATCCTGGACCTGGCGCGGAAGGCGCGGACGTACTCCTCCAAGGCCGGCCTGGTCTCGATCGCCCTGTGCGACCACCCGGACATCGAGCACATCCTGCGCAGCCTGAAGGACATGGGCTATTCCATCAGCCCCGCGTCGCTGCGGCTCGACGACCTGACGCCGACGATCGTGTCCCTCCTGCGTGAGAGCGGCGAGCGCACGCTGACTATCGCGCCCGAGACCGGCTCGGACCGCCTGCGCCGGGTGATCAACAAGACCGTGACGAACCAGGAGATCCTCGACAGCGCCGAGCTGATCTTCTCGAGCGGCATCGAGAGCCTGAAGCTCTACTTCATGATCGGCCTCCCGACGGAGGAGGACGAGGACCTCGTGGCGATACGCGAGCTCACGCTCCAGCTCAAGGCGATCATGCTGAAGCACGCCCGCGCGCGCGGCCGCATCGGCCGCATCGTGGGCAGCGTGAACCCGCTCGTGCCCAAGCCCGGCACCGCGTACCAGTGGCTGCCGATGGAGCGGGCCGACAGCATCGAGCGCAAGATGAAGCGCCTGCGCACGCTGCTGTCGGACATCGACAACGTGTACTTCAACATCAAGAGCGAGCGTCACTCCTACTACCAGGCCCTGCTGTCCCTGGGCGATCGCCGCGTGGCCCCCGTGATCGAGCTGGCCGAAGAGAACGGCGGCCAGTGGCGGAAGGCCGTGAGCGACGCGGGCGTCGACGGCGACTTCTACCTCTATCGCGACCGGTCGGCCGACCCCATGCTGCCGTGGAACATCATCGACGGCGGCATGAAGGAGCCGTTCTTCCGCGCCGAGGTGGAGAAGAGCCAGCGGGCTGAATGGACGCTACCGCCCAAGCGCGCCAAGGAAAACGCGCGGCTGATGCCCGGGCTCACCTAACCCACCTCGTCGCGGAACTCGCGGCCGCGCCACGCCAGCACGCGGCGCCGGCCGGACAGTCAGCTGGCGATCGCCGCCTGCGCCTCGAACTCGGCGTACGCCGCCAGCACCAGGTCGCGCACCTGGTCCTGCGCGGTGTTGTCGGTGACCGGCCGGAGCAGCGAGAAACTGCGCCGCTCGCCGTTCACTGAATAGGTGCGCGCCGGGAACGTCACGTTGCGGCGCGTGCCCGTGCGCGGCTCCCACACCGCGAAGCCCAGCAGGCGCATCCCCTGCAGCGTGCCCTCGGTGAAGTGCAGTTCCGCGTCCGCGAGCTTGCCCGACGGGCTCCCCTTGTCGTTCGGCAGGATCTTGACCACCATAGAGTGTCTCCAGTCCGACGAAGCCAACGGCTTCGTCCATGTTGTTCCGGTGTCGACTGCACCGGGAGATATCAAAGGCGATGCCGTGTCGGGTCGTCCGGAAACGGGCCGTTTTTCCGAGAGGCGCCGTCCGCTCCGCAACCCCGGTTGCGGCGGCCGCGGCCCCCACTGCCATGACGCTGCCGCAGCCACATCCCGCATTTCGTTGGACCGTCGAGCCTTGGGGACACGCCCTGCGATGCACGCCCCTCGAGGACGTCGCGCAACATCTGTTCACCACGAGGCAACTGGAGTTGCGGCCGCAGACGCCACAGATTGGGGAGGCGGCCTGGGCGCAGGCCGCGCGGTCCGTGGGCGCACATGCCGATCGGCTGATGCGCGTGAAGCAAGTGCATGGGAACACGGTGCGCGTCCTCGCGCGCGGACACGTGCCCGACGCGGCGACGCTCGAGCGGCCCGACGCCGATGCCGTGGCCTCCAACGAGGCCGGCCTCGCCCTGGCCGTGATGGTGGCCGACTGCGTGCCAATCCTCATTGCCGATCGTTCGACGGGCGCGGTGGCGGCCATCCACGCGGGCTGGCGGGGCACGTGCGCGGGCATCGCCACGGCGTCGGTGCAGGCGATGGCGCGCGAGATGGGCGCGGACCCGTCGGCCATGACGGCGGCGATAGGCCCGAGCATCGGCCCCGAGGACTACGAAGTGGGCGCCACCCTCGTCGACGCGTTTCTCGCCGCCGGACATGCGCCGCGTGACGTCGATCGCTGGTTCATCCGCCGCGACGCGGCGACTCACCTCGACCTGTGGTCCGCGAACCGCGACCAATTGGCCGCCGCCGGCATCCCGTCGGCGAACATCCACTGCTGCGGTCTCAGCACGCTCGCGCATCCAGGCGTGTTCGATTCCTTCCGGCGGGACGCCGCCGCCGCCGGACGGATGGCGGCAATCATCGCCGTTCCTGACCGTTCTTGAGGCGGGGGACCGTATAATTCGGATCCATCACATGGCGCGCGGGTGAAAGCCCGGCGTAGAGCAGGAGACATCGATGCAGCAACACACATGGCAGCGGCGCGGAATACTCTCGGGGTTGGCGGCGGGGCTGGCGGCCCTGGCCGCGGGCACGACCCGGGTGGCGGCGCAGGCGGCCTCGGCGTTTCAGCCCGCACGGCATGATCAGGACGCGTGGCTCGACAAGATGCCCGGCAAGCACCGCGTCGTCCTCGACGTGACGTCGGCCGCGACGATGCCCGACGCGATCCGCTTTGTCGGCAACATCCTCGACGGCAATAAGTCGGGATACGGCCTCGAGCAATCCGACATCGCCGTGGTGGTGGTGTTCAGGCATTCGGCCACCGCGTTCGGGTACGGCGATGCGATGTGGGCGAAGTACGGCAAGCAGCTCGCGGACCAGAGCAAGTACAGCGAGGTCGCCCCCGGCGATGCGCCCAAGGGCAACCCCTACAACGCCGCCCCGCGCATGGCGATTGATGGTCTCGTGAAGCGCGGGGTCCAGTTCATGGTCTGCGCCACGTCCAGCCGCGGCATCGCGCGCATGCTGGCGGGGCAGGGCGGTGACGGGGACGCGGTCTTCAAGGAGATGACCGGCAACCTGATTCCCAACGGCCGCTTCGTCGCGGCCGGGGTCATCGGGGTCACCCGCGCCCAGGAATACGGGTTCGGCGTCATCCACGTCGGGTGATGCCCGCCCCCCGCGTCACCGTATAATGCTCCTTCGGCCAGCCACCCCGGCTGACCATGGAGCATTCGATGGAACGACGCAGGGCAGGACGACGATCGTTGGTCAAGGGAATGGGCGCGGCGGCGGCCGCGGTGGCGCTGGCCGGCACGCGCGCGGGCGCGCAGCAGGCCGCGCCCCCGGCCGCGCCTCTCTCAGCCTTTACGCCGGCCCGGCATGCGCAGGATGAGTGGCTGGACGCGGTGCCCGGGAAGCATCGGGTCATCATCGACGTCACCTCCGCGGCCGGCGTCCCGGAAGCCATGGGCTTCGCCAACAACCTCCAGACCGGCAACAAGAGCGCGTACGGGCTGGAGGAATCCGACCTCGCCATCATCGTGTGCCTGCGTCACTCGGCCACGCTGTTTGCGTTCACCGACGCGCTGTGGGCCAAGTACGGCAAGGCCATGGCCGACGTGGTGAAATACAGCGACCCGAAGGCCACCGAGCCACCCAAGGTGAACCCTTACAATGCGCCCCCGCGCAACTCGCTCGACTCAGCGGCCAAGCGCAAAGTGCAGTTCATGGTGTGCGACACGGCGAGCCACCGGTACGCGCGCTTCCTGGCCGGACCCGACGGCAACGCCGAGGCCGTCTACAAGGAGATGGCCGCCAACATGATTCCGAGCAGCCGCTTCGTGGCGGCCGGCGTGATCGGCGTGACCCGCGCGCAGGAGTACGGCTACAGTGTGCTGCACGTCGGCTAGCGGGCCGGGCCCGCATGTAGACCACTGATCGTTTCGTCCGTGCGTCAACCGTTAGACCCAAGGAGTCCCCATGGTTTCCACACACCGTCGTGGTTTTCTCGGTCGTCTGTTCGGCGCGGCGGCGGCCGCCGCGAGCCTCCCCATCGCCGGCTTTTCCACGCGCGTGGCCGCGCAGGAAGCCGGTCCCGATGACTGGCTGAAGGAAGTGAAGGGCACTCACCGGACCCTCTTCGACTTCCCGCAGCACAAGAACGGCATGCCGCTCTTGCACATCCTCAACTACCTCAACACCTACGCGCAGGCGTACAAGGCCGCGCCGGGGACGGCGGGGGCGGTGGGCACTTTCTACGGCATGGGCAGCCAGGCCAGCATCGCGCTGGCGTTCAACGACGCCATGTGGGCGAAGTACGCGCTTGGCGACTACACGGGCCTCAAGGACGCCGCCGGCAAGGGCTACACGCGCAACGTGTTCTTCAAGCCGACGGCCAACGACCTTCACGTTCTGATGGCCGCGATCGGCTCTCCCAACATTCCTGCGCTGGCCGGGGCCATGCCGGCCATCGGGATCGAGAGCCTGCAGAAGATGGGCACCAAGTTCCTGCTGTGCGCCAACGCGTTTGGCGGCTGGTGCGCGGAGCTCGAGGTGAAGGGCAAGGGGAAAGCGCCCGACCTGATGAAGGAACTGAGCGCCAACCTGCTGCCCGGCGTGACGATCGTGCCCGCGATGGTAATTGCCATCGAGAAGGCCCAGGCCGCAGGCATCACGTACAACAGGCAGTGAACGTGCTGCTCAACTAATGAAAGCGATGGAGGAATTCATGAAGCGTGTAATCGGATTCACCGCGGCGGTCCTGCTGACCGGTCCGCTCGTCGTTGGCACGGCCCGGGCGCAGTCGGTCGAGGCGCAGGTCAAGGAGGCCGTGCAGGTGCTGCCGACGGAGTTGCAGGCCGGCGCCACGGTCGTGACCTACGATCCGGCCACGGGCGCCCGCAAGGTGCTGCGGCAGGGGACCGGCTTCATGGAGTGCCAGCCGAAGATGGCTGACGGCTTCACGCGCTGCTACCACAAGTCCCTCGGGCCGCGCCGCGACCTCGAGGCGAAGCTGAAGGCGGAGAAGAAGACCGACGAGCAGGTCTCGGCGGCGATCGCCGAGGCCGTGAAGGCCGGGACGCTGCCCGCCGAGCGCGCCGGCCATGATGTCGTATCGCGGCTACGACAAGCGCGATCGCATCCAGAACCTGTGGGTCATCTCGCTGCCCAACCGCACGCCCGAGTCCGTGGGCGTCTCGATTGGCAGCCAGCGCGACGCGGCGCTCGAGGGCTACGGCCTGCCGTGGATGATGCTGCCGGGCACGCCCGGCGCGCACGTCATGATCCCGATCAACCCCGCGGCCAAGGTGTCGTCCATCACCGACGTCGCGCCCACGGAGATCGAGCAGGCCGTGCTGCCGCTGCCCGACGATCTCAAGGCCGGCGCCGGCGTCTACAAGTACGACCCGAAGACGGGCGAGCGCGTCACGCTGAAGAAGGGCACCAACGCCGTCGAGTGCACGCCGCGCGGCGCCGACGGCTTCACCTGGTGCTACAACGTCGTCACCGCGCCCCGCCGCGATTTCTCGGCCAGGCTGCACGCGCAGGGCAAGACCGACAAGGAAGTCACCGAAGCGGTCGAGGCCGCGACCAAGGCCGGGACGCTCAAGCCCACGCCGTTCGGGACGATGTCCTACCGGCTGTATGGGAAGAAGGATCGCATCCAGTTGCTCTGGGTGCTGTCGGTGCCCGGCGCGACCGCCGAATCGATCGGCGTGTCGGATGCCAGCCACCGGGACGAAGGGCTCAGCGGGCACGGCATTCCGTGGCTGATGCTCCCGGGCACGCCCGGCGCGCACATCATGATTCCGGTGAACAAGTAACTGGCGGCGGGCGGCCCGGATGGGCCGCCCACGGACCCATGAACAACGTCGTCGCCCAATCCCGTGCCGTGCCGCGAGTCGAGACCAGGCTCGTGCACGCGCACGGCATTGCGGCCCTCGTCACGCTCCTGATCGCGGTGCTCTTCGGCACCGTCGTGGCCCTGGAACTCCTGTACCCGGACCTCGCGGCGGATGCGGCGTTCCTGACGTGGGGCCGCCTGCGCTACGCCCACACCCAGGGCATCATGCTCGGCTGGCTCGGGAACGCCTTTCTGGCGTTCCTCTATCACGCCGTGCCCGTGCTGACCGGCCGGCCCGTTACGAGCGAGCGGCTCGGCCGCTGGATCTTCGGGCTGTGGAACTTCGCCATCGTCGTGCCGGGCTGGGCGCTGCTGCTGGCCGGGATACAGCCAGCCGCTCGAATGGGCGGAGTTTCCGCATCGCCATCGACGCCGTTGTCGTCATCGGGCTGGTGCTGGCCATCGTGCAGTTCCTGCCGCCGTTCTTCTCGCGCGGGCCCGAACACCTCTACGTCTCCAGCTGGTACATCATCGGCGGCCTGGTCTTCACGCTCCTCGCATACCCGATGGGCAACTTCGTGCCCGAGCTGGTGCCCGGCGCCGCGGGCGCGGCCTTCAGCGGCCTGTGGATCCACGACGCGGTCGGCCTGTTCGTCACGCCCCTGGCGCTGGCGATCGTCTATTTCGTGATTCCCGCCGCCACGCGGCGGCCCGTCTACAGCCACTTCCTGTCGATGCTCGGTTTCTGGCTGCTGTTCTTCCTGTATCCACTGAATGGCACGCATCACTACGTGTTCTCGGTCATCCCGATGTCGGCGCAGATTGGCGCCATCACGGCTTCGGCGCTGCTCGGCGTCGACGTCGTCATCGTGGTCGCCAACCTGCTGCTGTCGATGCGCGGCGCCGGGATCTTCCCGCAGGACCTCGGCCTGCGGTTCATCGCGATGTCCGTGTACTTCTATCTCGTCGTGAGCATCCAGGGGTCGCTGCAGGCGCAGATGTCGATCAACCAGTCGGTGCATTTTTCCGACTGGGTGATCGGCCACTCGCACCTGGCGATGCTCGGCTTCGCGACGTTCGCCGCGGCCGGCGGCCTCGTGCACGCGTGGCAGCGCATCCCGTGGGCGCGCTACAACGCCGGCGCGATCAACCATGCGTTCTGGCTGCTGCTGGCCGGCGTCGTGCTGATGTTCGTCGACCTGACGATCGCCGGCATCGTGCAGGCGCGGATGTGGCAGGACGGCGCGCCGTGGATCGACGCGGTGCAGGCCTCGCGACCCTACTGGGTGATCCGGTCGCACGGGTCGTCCCTGCTGCTGCTGGGCGGGTTCATCTCGCTGCTCGTCGGCCTGACGACGGGCCCACGAGGCGGCGGCCTGAAGGCCGTTGAGGAGAGCGTGGGCCTCGAGCCCATCCGCGAAGTCGCTCCGCGGCTCGCGCCCGCGATGACGGAGGCGTCGTCATGACCGCCGCCGTCCGGACGCGCCCTTCGCTACGCGTATCTCGTCGCCAGCGTCGCGGGCGTGGCCTTCTTCGTGATGTCGGTCGCGCTGCTCGGCTACTGGCCCAAGCGCGTGCTCGACGAGCAGACGCGGGTGATGTCCCCCGAGCATCCGCTCGGCATGACCACCAGCGAGCAGCGCGGCCGCGCGATCTACAGCCGCGAGGGCTGCGCCTACTGCCACTCGCAGCAGGTCCGCTACCTGCACGCCGACATGCAGCGCTTCGGCGCGCCCACGCTGGCCTGGGAGACGCGCCTCGACTACCCGCATCTCTGGGGCACGCGCCGCATCGGGCCGGACCTGTCCCGCGAGGGCGGGACGCGTTCGGACGACTGGCAGTTCGCGCACCTGTACGCGCCGCGGGCGATTGTGTCCGCGTCGGTGATGCCTGCGTATCGCTCGCTCTTCGACGGGGCCGCGGATCGCCCCCGCCAGGAAGCGCGCGACCTCGTCGCGTACCTCAACTCGCTTGGCCACGCCCGGGAGCTCGCCGGTCCCGAAGGCGAGGCGCATGCGAGGCAGGCCTGCAACTGCCCGGACGACGAGATGGCGCAGATGGCGTTCGAGGCGCCGCTCAACGCGCACCCCGGCAAGACGCGGCGGCGCCGTGGACGCGCCGGCCCTGCCGGCGACCGCGGACCTCGCGCGCGGCCAGCAACTCTACGCCACGCACTGCGCCAGCTGTCATGGCGGACGCGGGGAAGGCGACGGTCCCGGCGCCGCGATGCTCGACCCGCGGCCGAAGAACCTCGCCGAGCACGACTACACGCGCGACCGCGCTGGCGGAAATCCTCTGGAACGGCGTGGACGGCACGGCGATGCCGGCGTGGCGCGACCGCCCGCTGCCGGACCTGGCCGCGCTCGCCGCCGTCGTCGTCAGCCTGCATGTCGACTCGCCCGCGCCCGCGCTGCCGGAGCACATCGGCGAACTCGGCGCGCGCGTCTACGCGGCCAACTGCGTGCAGTGCCACGGCGAATCCGGCGCCGGCGACGGGACCGCCGCCGCCAAGCTCAGGATCGCGCCGCCCGACTTGCGGCGGCAGCGGCCGAGCGTCAATTTCGCGCTGCGCGCGTTGCGCGACGGCATCCACGGCACGCCGATGGCGCCGTGGACCGATCGCCTGGACGACGCGGACATGCTCGCCGCCGCCAGCCACGTCCGCGGCTTCTACAGGGGAGACGCGACACGATGATTTCCGACCTCATCGTCCTGGCGTCGGTCGCGTTTGCGTCATCTTCGTCGTGGCCTGGGCGCTTCGCCCTGGCCTGCGTGCCCGGATCGAGCAGCCCAAGTACCGAGTTCCAGGAGGCGCTGGGGGGCTATGATTCGGCGCGTCGCGACGCCGGCGGCGCACCAGGGGAGACCATCCGCGTGACTGACCAGGAACCGCGAACCGAACGGGGCGGCCTCGCCGGCATCGTCATCGCGTGCGCCATTGTCGGCGCCATCGTCGTGGGCGTGACGCATGAGGTTCGGGCCGGAGCCGTCGCGGGCGCCGGCGACGAGCGGTGCCGGCCGATTGCCACCGAGGACTACGGCCGGCGCCTCATCGCGCAGACGGCCGAGTGCATCGGCCCCGATCAGGCCGATCCGTCGAAGCGCTACACCAACGCTCGCCTGTCGTGCGGATCGTGCCACCTCGCGACGGGCACCGAGACCGGGCACGCTCACGCTGATGCAGACCGACGGAGCACTACCCGCGCTTCTCGGGCCGCCAGGGCACGCAGACCGACATCGAGGATCGCATCAACGAGTGCATGCAGCGGAGCATGAACGGCAAGCCGCTGCCGATGGACAGCCCCGAGATGATCGCGATGGCGGCTTATCTCCGGGGGCTCGGCGCGCAGTTCGGCGCGATGGGCGCGGGACAGAAGAAGGCGGTGGAGCCCGCGGCGTTCAAGACCCCGAACCGCAAGGCGGACGTCGCGGCGGGGCAGGCGGTGTTCAGCGAGAAGTGCAGCGTCTGTCACGGCGCCAACGGCCTCGGGCTGCTGGCGACGAAGGACAGGAGCAAGGGCTACCTGTTCCCGCCGCTGTGGGGGCCCGACAGCTTCAACGACGGCGCCGGCATGGGCCGCGTGCTCACCGCGGCGAAGTTCATCAAGTCGCGCATGCCGCTTGGGCAAGCCCGATCTCACCGACGACCAGGCGTTCGACGTCGCGGCCTTCATCAATAACCAGCCGCGTCCGAACATGCCGAACCTGGAGAAGGACTACCCGGACCGCACGACGAAGCCGGTCGACAACGGGTACGGCCCCTTCGCCGACGACTTCCCGGTCGATCAGCACAAGTTCGGCCCGTTCCCGCCGATCGAGGCGTACTACAAGTCGCTGAAGAAGCCCGCGAAGTAGCGTGGCTCGCCCGCAGGAGTATGCTGGCCTTAAGCGCCGGGAGGCGACGTCATGGCCCGCAACTTCGGCAACCTTTCCTGCGAGGCGCTTGCCGCGCTCTCGCTCCTGCTAGTCGGATGCGTTGTGCCTGCCGAGGCGCAACTCGCCAGTTCCGTCAGCGTGCTCGCGAAGATCGCCGTCGATCCCTCGGTGGGCGGCACGATCGTCAGCGCGGCATCGGGCGCCGTGGCCGGGCGGCAGGTGTCCATCAACGAGACCTCGTGGACCGACAGCCACTCGCGGCAGTCCCCGCTGTTTGAGGGCGGCTTCGGGTTCAGGGCGGGGAAGGCCGCCGAGGTGATCGCCTTGTTCGACTACGGCCGCGCGGGCGCGGACCAGGTGGTCGTCGGCTCCGTCGATCAGCAGCCCCTTCGCGCCTCGTTCGACCGGTACTCGTTCTGGGGGCTGCAGGGCGGCGTGCGGCTTCGTCCGTCGTCCGGCCTGGGCCCCTACGCCAGCCTCACGGGCGGCTTCCTTCGCGTGGACGCCATCGCCGCGACGCTCGCGAACCCAGCCGGTGACTTCACGGGCGTGTCGCTCTACGACGCGTCCACGGTCCCCGCCCTTAGCGTCGGCGGCGGCATGCTCTTCGGGTCGAATGGACTCGCGCTTGGGTTCGAGGTGGGCTTGCGATACGCCGGGGAGCCGAATGCGGCGGTTGACGTCAATCCGGCGGTGAAAGCCGCGGCCACCGCGGGCGCGCGCTGGTCGCTGCCCGTGAGCTTCGTGTTCCGCTTCTAGGACCGCCTGTCTCGGATTGGACAGTTGCGCCTCGTGCCGTTCGGTACCATCGACGCATGAGGACTTGGATCGCCACGTCGGCATTGGTGGTCATGCTGGCCCTGATGGCCGGCGTCGCGCCTGCGTCTGCGCAAGACGAGGACCCCGGCAAATTCGTCAAGGGGTCCCTCGTCACCATTCAGGGCTGCGTGAGGGAGGCGAAGACCCCCGGCGCCTACGTGCTCACGCACACCCAGGAATGGCCCGTCCCCAACTCGCCCAACGGGAAGTACGGCCCGCGAAGCTACTGGGTCGATAAGGACGGGGACGAGTTCAGGTCGCGCGTCGGGCAGACGGTGCAGATCAAGGCGAAGATCATCGCCCTCCAGAAATCGAAGATCGACATGACGCCGGGTTGGTCCCGCGGCGGGACCCTGATTGAAATGGAACGGCCGGACATGGACGTCGAGACCTCGCCGCACAACGCGGGGCTTCCGCCCGGGCGCACCTCGAAGAGCCCGGACCAGACGGTGACGCTGCTCAAGCTGAAGGTCTACGAATTTCTGACGGTGATGACGACCTGCCTGCCGGACTTCTAGAACGCAATCAGCCGTTGGCGTCCATACCGACGTTGGACAGGCGGTCGGCGTCCTTGTTCTTCTCGCGCGGGACGTGGTCGAAGCGGACGTTGCCGATCTGCATCACCAGCATCCGGGCCTGCATGTGCAGCGGCTTGAGGCCCTCGTTCTTCACCTTGTAGTTGCCGCGCATCTGCTCGACGAGCAGGAGCGAATCACCCTTCACGTGGAGCCCGGTGACGTCGTTGTCCACCGCCCATTTCAGCGCCGCGATCAGCCCGTGATATTCCGCCACGTTGTTGGTGGCGACGCCGATCGGGCCCGACAATTCCGCGAGCACGGTGCCATCCGCATGGACGATGAACGCGCCCCATCCGGCGGGGCCGGGGTTGCCTCGCGAGCCGCCGTCGAAGTACGCGGTGATCACGGTTCGGGAAGGGCTTCGGGCACGGCGGCTGCCGCGGGTGGCGCCGCCTTGGCCGGCGGAGGCACGAAGTACAGGATGCGGTTGCAGCTGTCGCACTGGACGATCTGGTCGTTCTTGATCACGCTGACGAACACCACCGGGCGCAGGCGGACCTGGCACACGGTGCAGCGTTCGCCCTCGGCCCGGGCGACCGCGATGCCGCGGACCTTGGCGATCCGCATGAAAGTGTCGACGACGCCCTTGTCGTCCATGGCGGCGACGACCCGGGCGCGGGCGGCGGCGCATTCGGTGGCCACGCCCTGCTGCACCGTGACGTCGGCCTCGATGGCGGCGCGCTCGGCGCTGACCTTGGCCTGTGCCGCCTTGAGGGCCGCGTCGGCCTTCTTGATGGTGGCGTTGATCTCGTCCGCCTCCATCATGTTGACGAGGATCTTCTCTTCCTGGACGAGGACCTCCGCCGCCGCCGCGTCGATCTGGTGCTGCATCGCGCGGAACTCTTCGTTGGTCTTGACCTGCATCAACTGGTCTTTGTACTTGCCCTGGCGCTGGGTCACGACGGCCAGGTCCTTGTCGATGGTGCCGCGGCGGGTCTTGTTTTCGGCGAGGGCGTGCCTGGCCGTGTCGAGGGCGGCGGTGGCGTCGTGCAGGAGGGCGTCGAGGGCCGCGATGCGCCCGGGGGCCTCGGCAATGGCCTTGGCGGCCCCGGCGGCCCGGGTTTCGATCTCTTGCAGCTGAATCAGTCTTTCGAGGTCGGGAAGCATCAGCGTGACAAGGTCAAAAGCGAAAGGTGAAAGGTGAAAAGCAGGGGCCTTGTGTCTCGTCTTTTCACTTTCAACCTTCCACCTGTCGCCTTCGTAAGAGTGGGCCCACCTGGATTCGAACCAGGGACCAACCGATTATGAGCCGGCCGCTCTAACCGCTGAGCTATGGGCCCGCCTTCGTCCGCTGTAGCGCGACGCGCAGAGGCGGACTACGGCGGGGCAGGCCCGCCGGTCCCTACGAGCGACCCTCGAGGAACGCGCGTAGTTTACGCGATCGCGAGGGGTGGCGCAGCTTCCGGAGCGCCTTGGCCTCGATCTGGCGGATGCGCTCGCGCGTGACGGCGAAGTTCTGGCCCACCTCTTCGAGGGTGTGCTCGGAGCCGTCGCCCACGCCGAACCGCATCTTGATGACCTTCTCCTCGCGGGGCGTCAGCGTCTTGAGCACCGACTCGGTCTGCTCCTTCAGGTCGAGGTTGATCACCGCTTCGGACGGCGAGACCGCCGAGCGGTCCTCGATGAAGTCGCCGAGATGCGAATCCTCCTCCTCGCCGATCGGGGTCTCGAGCGAGATGGGCTCCTGGGCGATCTTGAGGACCTTGCGGACCTTCGAGACCGGGATGTCCATGCGGCGCGCGATCTCTTCCGACGTGGGCTCGCGGCCGAGCTCCTGCACCAGCGCGCGCGAGGTGCGGATCAACTTGTTGATCGTCTCGATCATGTGGACCGGGATGCGGATGGTTCGCGCCTGGTCGGCGATCGCGCGGGTGATGGCCTGGCGGATCCACCACGTCGCGTAGGTCGAGAACTTGTAGCCGCGGCGGTACTCGAACTTGTCCACGGCCTTCATCAGGCCGATGTTGCCTTCCTGGATCAGGTCGAGGAACTGCAGCCCGCGGTTCGTGTACTTCTTCGCGATCGAGACGACGAGGCGGAGGTTGGCCTCGACCAGCTCCTTCTTCGCCTGCTCGGCCTGCGCCTCGCCGCGCATGATCACTTCCAGCGTGTGGCGGAGGTGCTCGACGCCTTCCTCGAGGTCCTCGGTGCGCTGCTTGACCTCGGCCTTGAGGTCGTTGAAGCGCTTGGTGAGCGTCTTCTTCTCCTCGTCCTTGAGCTTCGGCTTGCGGTTCTTCGCCGTCAGGTCCTTCTTGATGCGGTCGAGCTCGCGCTGCATCTTCGAGACGCGCTCGACGATGTCCTTGACCTCTTCGACGAGACGGCGCTTCACCGGCTCGGTGAATTCGATCTTGCGGATCAGGCGCGACGTCTCGACCTGGCCGCGCATCAGCTTCCAGCGCGCCCGGCGGTACTTCTTCTTGTCCGATTTGAGGATGCCCTCGAGCTTCTCGTCGAGCTTCTCGACGTTCAGGCGGGCCTTGCGGACCGCGTCCACCTGCCGGCCGAACTGCTGCGCGCGCTCCTCGATGCGGTCGTCCGTGATCTCCTCGTCGTTGAAGATCACGAGCTCGCGGATGGTGCGCTCGCCGGCCTTCAGCGCGTCGCCCATGCGGATCACCGCCTTGGTGATCGCGGGCATGCGCGAGATGGACTTGATGACGGAGAGCTTGCCGCGCTCGATGCGGCGCGCGATCTCGACTTCACCCTCGCGCGTGAGGAGGGGCACGGTGCCCATCTCACGGAGGTACATGCGGACCGGGTCGTTGGTCTTGTCGAGCGCGCCGGGCGTGAGATTCGAGCTCGGGACCCTCGCCTTCAGGGCCCTCGTGCCGGTCGATGCCTTCGCGTTCGAGCTTGTAGCCCTTCTCCGAGTCGACCAGGTCGATGCCGGCGCTGGCGAACACGGCGAGCAACTCCTCGAGGTCCTCGGGGTTCGCCGTGAGATCGGCCGGGAGCAGGTCGTTCACTTCGTCGTAGAGGAGGTAGCCCTTCTCCTTGCCGATGACGATCAGCTGCCGGACTTCGTCAAACTTGTCTTCGAGCGCCAAGGCCATAACGCGTGCGACCTCCAACCAAATGAATGCGGATTCTTGTAGAGCCCTTCATTGTAGCTCGTTTACCTGCCCCATGGCCTCCAACGCGCGCTGGACCGCCAGTTTTCTCTGAAGAAGTTCCGTGAAGGCCGCACCCGTGTTCCCGGCGGTCTGCAAACGGTCGATTTCCCGCTGCAATTCCGCCTGTTCCCGCTCGAGCCGCAGGCGCTTAAGGGAATAGACGCACACATCCGGACGAAGGACGGGGGGTGAGGCGCCGGCCGCGACGGATGCCAGCAGTTCGGCCTCCTGCGTACTTAGACGCTCCATCAGCGTATTCGGCACATCCTCGGCCGTCCCCGCCGCCAGTTCCTGGGCGATCCGGAAGATGCGGGCAGTGCTAAGTCCTTGCAGGTCTTCGGGTTCAAGCTGCAAGACCCACGGCAATGTGTTCGCGGGGTCGTGGACCAGGGTCCACAACAGGCCCTTTTCCGCCGCTCGCACGTGGGCCACGAGGCTCGGCAGCCGATCGGCGGGCAGCTCCGTCTTTCGCTCCGCGGCGGCCTTCCTGATTTCGGCTCGAACCACGGTTTCCGTCACCTTGGCCTTGTGGGCCAGCCGGTCCGCGAACTGGTCCCGGACGGCCGGGTCGGGGATTCGCGAGGCGACGCCGAGCATCTTCTTGAGGAACTCCCGGCGGCTGTCGTCGCGTGCCAGGTCGTGCTCGGCCGCGGCGCGATCGAGGAGGAACTCGAGGTAGGGGCGCGACTGCTTGAGCTCGGCGACAAACGCCGGGCGACCGCGCTTCTGGATGAACGTGTCGGGATCGTCGCCGCCCGGCAGGCGCATCACGTTGACGTCGAAGCCCTCGGCGACGAGCAGTTCCGAACTGCGCTCGGCGGCCGCCTGGCCGGCGCGGTCCGGGTCGTAGCAGAGGACGGCCTTCGAGGCGAAGCGGCGGAGCATCTGCGCCTGCTGCGTCGTGAGCGCCGTGCCGCACGTGGCGAGCACGGGGAACCCGCCCGCCTGATAGACCTGCGCGAAGTCGAAATAGCCCTCGACGATGATGGCGAAGTTGGCCTTGCGGACATCGCCCTTCGTCAGGTTGAGGCCGTAGAGCGTCCGGCTCTTCGTGTAGATCGGCGTCTCGGGGGAGTTCAGGTACTTCGGCTGCTGGTCCGCCTCGAGCGCGCGTCCGCCGAAGGCGACCACCGTGCCCGTGTCGCGCGCGATCGGGATCATCAGGCGGCTCCTGAAGCGATCGATCTCGTTGCCGTCATCGCGCCGGCTCACGAGTCCGCTCGTCACGAGCTGAATCGGGGAGAACCCCTGCTTGAGCAGGCGCACGCGCAGCGCGTCGCGGCCGGGCGGGGCGTAGCCGATCTGCAGTTTCTCGATCGTCTCGGGCGTGAGCCCGCGTTCCTTCTCGAGGTACTCGCGGATGCGCGCACCGGCGGGCGCGGCGAGCTGCTCGCGGAAGTAGGCCACGGCGACCTCGTGGATTTTCACGAGCGCCTCGCGCTCGGCGGCCGTCTCTCGGTGCTCGCCGCTGGCCTCCATCTCGGGGATGGGGATGCCGAAGCGCTGCGCGAGCAGGCGGACCGACTCCTGGAACCCGACCTTCTCCTGCAGTTCCATGAACTTGAAGACGTCGCCGCCCACGCCGCAGCCGAAGCAGTGGAAGAATCCCTTGTCCTTGTTCACCGTGAAGGAGGGGGTCTTCTCGCCGTGGAACGGGCAGAGCCCCTTGTAGGTATTGCCCGCCTTGCGCAGCGATACGGAGTCCGAGATGACGGCCACGATGTCGGCGGCCGATCGGACTTCGTCGATGAAGGCCTGGGGGAAAAGCGCCATCTAGTCCTTGAGTTCCACGATTGTCGCCCCGCCGCCGCCCTGGTTCTCGGGCGCCGGGTAGAACTTCTCCACGAGCGGGTTGGTCTTCAGGTACGCATGCAGGCCCTTGCGCAGCTGGCCGGTGCCGTGGCCGTGGACGATCCGGATTTGCTGGACGTCGGTCACGAGCGTGTCGTCGATGAACCGCGCGACGCGGTCGACCGCCGCGTCCACCGTCTGACCGATGACGTTCAGCTCGCTCAGCAACCCTTCGCGCGGCGCGAGGTCCAGGTTGACGCGGACCTTCGCGGGGGTGAGGCCCTTCGGTGACGGCGGACCCGCAATCACGCGGAGTTCCTTGACCTTGGCCTTGAGCCGCTTGCCGCGCACGTCGATCTCCGCCTGGTTGCCGTCGATGGCGACGACCCGGCCCTCGAGCCCCATGCCGCCGACGGTGACCTTCGCGCCGATCTCCAGAACGCCAGGCTGATTGTCCGATCCGGCGCCCGCCGCAGAATCCACCCGGCGTCCCCCGGCGCGCAAATCCTCCACGATGCGATCGATGTCGGCGCGGGCCTGCGCGCGCGCCGCGCCGGAGTCGCCGGTGTTCAGCGCCGCGCGCAGCGACGCCTTCTCCGCGAGCGCCTCGGACTTCTCCTTGAGCTGTTCGATCACGCCGTCGATGTCGCGGCGCGCCTGCCGCAGGCGCTCGTCGAGCCGCTCGTTGAGGCGCTTCTTGAAGACTTCCTCGCGCTCGGTGAGCGACCGCTCGCGCTGCTGCAGCGCGGCGTTCGCTTCGTTCTGCGCGCGCTTCTCCTTCTCGAGCCGCGTGCGCTCGGCCTCGAGCGCGCGCGCCTGCGCGTCGATGCGGGACAGGTGCGCCTGCAGGCGCTTCTGGTCGTCGCTGAGGAAGCCGCGCGCCGCCGCGACCACCGCCACCGGCATGCCGAGGCGCTGCGCCATCTCGATGGCGAGGCTGCGTCCGGGTGCGCCGTAGACGAGCCGATAGGTCGGCGCGAACGTCTGGGGATCGAAGGCGAACGCCGCCACCGCGACGCCCTCCGTCGCGATGCCCCACGTCTTCACCGCATCGAAGTGGGTCGTGGCCACGACGAGCGCGCCGCGCTGCCGGAAGTGCTGCACGATCGCCGTGGCCAGGGCGCCACCTTCGTTGGGATCGGTGCCCGTGCCCACTTCGTCCAGAAGAACGAGCGCCGGCAGGTCGAGCTCGCGATCCATCGACACGAGATTGGTGATGTGGGCGGAGAACGTGCTGAGGCTCGCCGTGATCGATTGCTCGTCACCGATGTCGGCGAACACCGAGCGGAACACCGGGAACCGCGCCACCGTCGCCGGCACGTGCAGGCCGGCCTGCGCCATCAGCGCGAAAAGCCCCGCGGTCTTGAGCGCCACGGTCTTGCCACCGGTGTTCGGGCCCGTGATGAGGAGGACGCGGTTGGGTGGATCGAGCAGCACGTCCACCGGCACGGCGCGGTCCAGCATCGGATGGCGCGCGCCCTTGAGCTCCAGCGACGTGTCCGCGGTGAACTCGGGCTCGATGCCGTTGAGGCGCGAGCTGTATCGCGCCTTGGCCTGCAGCACGTCGATGGCCGCCGCCACCTCCCGCGTCTCCGCGAGGTCGCCCGGCCGCGCGCGGAAGCGATCAGTGAGCTCCAGCAGGATGCGGAAGATCTCCTCGCGCTCCCGCTCCTCGAGCTCGACGATGTCGTTGTTGAGTTCGACGGTGACGGCCGGCTCGAGGAAGAGCGTGGCGCCGCTGGCGGAGCTGCCGTGCACGATGCCGGGCACGTTGCTGCGGTGTTCGGCTCGCACCATCAGCACGAAGCGTCCGTTGCGCTCGGTGACGACCTCATCCTGCAGGTACTTCGACGTGTCCTTCCCGCGCGTGAATTGCTCGAGCGTGCCGCGCAGCTTCTGCCGCCTCTGCCGGAGCTGATCGCGCAGCCGCTTCAACTCAGGGCTGGCGTCGTCCTGGACCTCGCCGCTGCCGTCGATCGCGTGGCGCACGGCCGCGACTTCGTCCTTGAACGACGAGACCTTCGCCGCGAGCGCGCCAAGAATCGGGAAGTCGAGGCCCGCGCGCAGGATGCCCGCCCGCGTCTGCTCGACCGAGTCCACGAAATCGGCGAGCACGCGCAGCTGCAGCGGTTCGAGCGGGAACCCCGGCGCGGCGAGCGACTCGAGCGCGGCGGGCAGCGACTCGCTCGCCCGCAGCGGAAACAGCGGCTGGCGCTCGAGGTACGCCACCGTCTCGGTGGTGCCCTGCTGGGCGCGCGCCACGTCGCGCGGATCGGTCGACGGCGCGAGCTCCGCGAGCGCGGCCCCGCCGAGCGGCGTCAGCGCCAGCGCGGTGACGGCGTCAACGATCCGATCGAATTCAAGGGTGCGGGTGGCCAGCATGATCACGAAAACGCCACGGAGGCACAGAATCGTGCCCTTCGTGGCCGCCTTTACTAGGTTGTCTCTGAGTCTCTGAGTCTCTGTGGCGTCTTGTTACTACAGGTGATTGATCATACTGGCGATGCATCCCGCGCCGAAGCCGTTGTCGATGTTCACCACCGACACGCCGTTGGAGCAGGAGTTGAGCATCCCGAGCAGCGCGGCGATGCCGCCGAAGCTCGCGCCGTAGCCCACGCTCGTGGGCACGCCGATCACGGGAACCGACACCATGCCGGCCACGACGCTCGGCAGCGCGCCTTCCATCCCCGCCACGACGATGATGACGCGGGCTGATTCGAGGCGCGCGCGCTCGCGCAGCACGCGATGGATGCCCGCGACGCCCACGTCGTACAGCCGGTCCACACGGTTGCCCATCAGTTCCGCAGTCACCGCGGCCTCCTCGGCCACCGGTAGGTCGGACGTGCCGGCCGACGCCAGGACGATCGTGCCGTGTCCCGGTGGAACGGGGCGCCTGAGCGTGATGGCCCGGGCCAGGGGATGGTATTCAGCCTCCGGCAGGTGCTCGCGCACCGCCTCCCAGGCTGCTTCCTCCGCGCGCGTGACGAGGAGCGGATGCCCCTGCCCGACGATCCGCCCGGCGATCGCCGCGATTTGCTGAGGGGTCTTCCCGATCCCGAGGATGACTTCCGGGAACCCCTGCCGGATGGACCGATGGTGATCGACCTTGGCAAACCCCATGTCCTCAAAGGGTTGGTCGCGCAGGGCCGTCAGCAGGCGCCCCTCGGCGTCGGAAGGGTCGAGCCGACCGTCTCGGACCTGGTCGAGGACTTGCCGCAATTCTGCAGGGGTCATACCGCTATCGTCCGTGTTTTGTTGACTTTAACCAAGGCCGGTCTCTATAATGACTGATTGGAATAACGGGTAGAAAGCCCCATCATAGATGACGCCAGTAGAAACCATCATCCTCGCGACGTACTTCTTCGTCCTGCTCATTCTGGCCGTGTACGGGTGGCACCGGTATTACCTGGTCTACACCTACATGAAGCACAAGCACGAACAGCCCGTGCCGCTTCGCACGTCCGACCCGCTGCCGGTCGTCACCATCCAGTTGCCGCTCTACAACGAGATGTACGTGGTGGACCGGCTGCTCGACGCGGTCTGCAAGATTGACTACCCGCGCGAGTTGCTCGAAATCCAGGTCCTGGACGACTCCACCGACGAGACGCGGCAGATTGCCGAACTCGCCGTGCGGCGCCACGCGATGCAGGGCGTCGACATCAAGTATCTCCATCGCGAGGATCGCACCGGCTACAAGGCGGGCGCGCTCGAAGAGGGCCTGAAAGTCGCCCGCGGCGAGTTCGTCGCGATCTTCGACGCCGATTTCATCCCGAAGCCCGACTTCCTGATGGCGTCCGTGCACTACTTCTCGGACCCCAAGGTGGCGCTGGTTCAGGCCCGCTGGGGCCACATCAACGAGGATTACTCGCTTCTCACCAAGATCCAGAGCGTGCTGCTCGACGCACACTTCGTGCTCGAACACGGCAGCCGCAACCGCGGAGGCTGCTTCTTCAACTTCAACGGCACGGCGGGCATCTGGCGCAAGGCCGCGATTTACGATGGCGGCGGCTGGCAGCACGACACGCTGACCGAAGACCTCGACCTGAGCTACCGCACGCAGCTGCGGGGCTGGCAGTTCGTGTTCCTCCAGAACCACGTCGCGCCGGCGGAACTGCCGGTCGAGATGAACGCGTTCAAGTCGCAGCAGCACCGGTGGGCGAAAGGCTCGATCCAGACCTTCCTCAAGCTCATGCCGCGCATCCTGCGCTCGGACCAGCCGTTCCACGTGAAGGCCGAGGCGTTCTTCCACCTCTCGGCAAACTTCAATTACCCGCTGATGTGCGTGCTGTCGATCCTGATGGCGCCATCCATGATCATCCGCTACAACATGGGCTGGTACGAGATGCTGCTCATCGACATCCCGCTGTTCTTCGCGGCGACGGCGTCGGTGGCCAACTTCTACATGGTCTGCCAGCGCGAGCTCTATCCGCAGACGTGGACCGAGCGGCTCAAGTACCTGCCGTTCCTCATGTCGATTGGCATCGGCCTCGCGGTGAACAACACGAAGGCCGTGTTCGAGGCGCTGTTCCACAAGCCGAGCGAGTTCGTCCGCACGCCGAAGTACTGCGTCGAGGGACAGACCGACGAGTGGAGCGGCAAGAAGTACCGCCAGTCCGTGGCCGTCCAGCCGATGATTGAAGTGGCGCTGGGCCTCTATTTCACGGCGACGCTGTTCTACGCCCTGGCCAACGGGATCTACGGCACGGTGCCGTTCCTGATGCTCTTCCAGGTGGGCTTCCTTTACACGGGCCTCCTCTCGCTGTTCCAGCAGGTACGGCGGCGACGCCGTGGTGCCGGTGGCGGAGGGGAAGGAAGCGTAGTTACAAGTTCAAAGTTCGAAGATTTTGAAATACCAGGGGCGGCCTTCAGGGGCCGCCCTTTTTGCGTTTGCCACGGTCTTTTCACGCACGCCGGCAAGCCCGGGGCCGTCGGTTCGGCGCATGATGAAAGCGTGATGCGCCTGCCCGATCCGCCGATTGGACCGTGATGCGTTGCCGCATGTGGGTGACCGTGCTCGTCGCCGTCGCGCTTCCCGTGTGCGCGGACGCGGCTGACTTGTCGGGGCACGTGCTCGACCCATCCGGCGCCTCCCTCGCCGGCGCCGCCGTCACCCTCAGGCCGGTTGCCGGTCCCGCCTCCGGCACGACCCCCATCATCACCGACGCGGCCGGCGGCTATCGCCTCTCGCTCGACCCCGGCGCCTACGTGGTCAGCGTGGAACTCGACGGCTTCCTCGGCGTGGAGCGCGTCGTCACGATGGCAACGCAGCCGATCACGCTCGATTTCACGCTGACCCTGGACGTGGTGCACCAGGAGATCTCCGTGGTGGGCACGCCGCCGCCCGTGATGGGCGAACCGGGCACCGGCTCGCCCGCCACGATTCCCCGCGAGGTGATCCAGAACGCGGCGATGCTGCCCAACAGCACCTACGACGATGCGCTGACGCTGCTGCCCAACGTCGTGCGGGCGCCTGATGGGTCGATCAGCATCGCGGGCGCGCGCGCGCCGCAGGGCGTGCTGGCCGTCAACGGACTGACCCAGATCGATCCGGTGAGCGGCGCCCCCGGCGTGCTGCTGCCGATTAACGCGGTGGACTCGATGCAGGTTCTCGGGCGCGGGACCGACAGCGAGTTCGGCCGCGCGACGGGCAGCGTCACATCGATCGAGACGGTATCGGGCACCGATAAGGTGACGGCGAGGCTCGACAGCTTCCTGCCGAGACTGCATTTCGTCGAGGGGGACCTGCGTGGCATCGAGGCCTTCGAGCCCGGGCTCGGCGTGAGCGGACCGCTCGTCAAGGGACACGCCTGGCTCGCGGAGTCGGTGGATTACCGGTTCGTCCGCGAGCGCTTCGATACGCTGTCGGGGATCGAGGATTCCAAGTTCACGACGCTGCTCTCGTGGACGGAGCTGGACGTGAAGCCCTCCGCGTCGCATCGCGTGGAGACGTGGGTGGCCTTCGATCCCCAGCGGACCGATCACGCGTTCATCTCGGCGTTCACGCCGCTGGCGGCGGTGCCCGAGGCCACGCATGGTGGCGCACGGTCGGGCGTGGTCGATCGCGCGGTGGTGGGCGGTCGAACGACCATCGAATCCGGCGCGCAGGTCGCGCGCCTGCCGGGCGACCTCACGCCGGCCGGGACGCTGTCTTACGTGATGGGGCACGACGGCTACGGCGGCAACTACTTCAACGCGCAGCATCGCCAGGCCCTGCGCTCCCAGTGGAGCGAGGTCATCGCGCGCGCGCAGGGGTCGCACCTCTTCAAGGCCGGCGGGGAGTTGGTCTACCAGTCGTTCAGTGGCACGAACGTCAGCGCGCCGGTGACGATGACGCGGTCCGATGGCTCGGCGGCGCGCGTCGTGGAGTTCGGGCCGGGCGGCCCGCAGTCCGCTTCCAGCGTGGAGGCCGGCGCTTTCGCGCAGGACCACTGGGACATCACCCCAGCGTTCACCCTGGACACCGGCGTGCGCCTCGATCGGTCGTCAGCCGTCGGCGGCGCCCGCGTGTCCCCGCGCGCGGCGTGGACCTGGGCCCTCAACCCGTCGCACACGACGGTGAGCGGCAGCGCGGGGCTGTACGTGGACAAGCTGCTGCTCTCGCAGACGGGCTTTCCGGACCTGCAGTCGCGGCTGGTCACCGAGTACGACACGGTCGGCCGCGTCACGAGCCGCGGCCTCTATCGCAACGTGACGAACGGCTTCGAGTTGCCGAGCGCCACCGCGTGGAGTGCGCAGGTCGACCAGCAGTTCGCCCCGGGCTGGCAGGCGAGGCTGGTGTACCAGGAGCGCCGGGGTCGCCACGAAGCGGTGGTCACGCCGGTCGATGCGGCCGGGCAGATCGTGCTGTCGAGCGCTGGGGCGTCGCACGCGCGGAGCATCGAGGCGACGGCCGGGTTCGCGCCCGCGGGCCAGTCGATCTGGGTGTCGTACGTGCGGTCCTCTGCGGTGGGCAACCTCAACGACGTGGCGTCGATCGAGGGCGCCGCGAAGGAACCGTTCGTCCAGGCTGACGCCGTGGGCCCCGTGGCGGCTGACGCGCCGAACCGCCTGCTGATGTGGGGCGTCTTCAAGTTGCCCGGACGCGTGACTTTCGCCCCGTTCCTCGAGGTGCACAGCGGCTTCCCGTACTTGGCGATCGACGACTCGTGGAGGTACGTGGGCGCGCGGAACAGCTACCGATTCCCGGTCTATCGGTCGCTCGACATCTACGTGAACAAGGTCGTGCACATCCCGTGGGCGCGGCCGCAGGCCCGCGTGGGCTTCAAGGGATACAACATCACCAACGCCCAGGATCCGCGCGACGTGCAGCGCGACATCGAGCGCCCGGACTTCGGCCAGACCTACACGCCGACGACGCGGTTCTTCTGCGGCGTGTTTGAAATCCTATGGGGGCATGGCTGAACCGGGGGTTCAGCACGAAGGTTCAACCCGGAGGTTCAACACGGAGGTTCAACACGGAGGTTCACGCGGCCGGGATGTTCTCCACCGCCTGCAGGATCGCCGACCCCGTGACGCGGAAGTGCGAGGCCTGCCACACCACTTTGCCGGCGTCGATGATCAGGACCTGCGGCGATTCGTGCCGCACGCCGAACCGCTCGGCAATCGCGCTCGAGATCTCGCGGTTGGCACGGACCGACACCACGTACCAGTCCGCCTCCGGCGGCACGCCCGCGAGGAGCTCCAAAATCGACTCGTGCGCCTGCGCGCTGACGCCGCACGTCGGGCTGTGCTTGAAAATCACCACGGTACGGCGGGCGGATTGCGCGATGGCGGCGTCGAGGTCGGCGAGGGTGGCGATTGGCTGCAGTACGGTCGAAGACATCTCGATCCATTCTACCCGGCCGGTCTCCGACTCCCGACTCCTGAACTCCCGTTGAGATAAGATCCCTTCCATGGCCGCAGACGCAAAACCCAAGGGTGGACTCGAAGACGTCGTCGCAACCTCGTCCCGCATTTGTTTCCTGGACGGGGACCGCGGCGTGCTCGCGTATTGCGGCCACGACATCCACGATCTCGCCCGGCTCGCGACGTTCGAGGAGACCTGTTACCTCCTGTGGCACGGGCGCCTGCCCAACCGGGCCGAGCTTGGTGACCTCCAGTCGCAGCTGGCGGCCGCGCGGCCGCTTCCCGAATCGATCATCAGACTGATGAAGATGCTGCCGCCGGTCGACGGCATGGACGCGCTGCGCACGCTGACGTCCGCGTTGGGCCACTACGATCCGGACGGTGCCGACAATTCAGCGGCCGCCTCGTACCGCAAGGCCGTCCGGCTCACCGGGCAGATCGCCAGCCTCGTCGCCACCTGGGGCCGGATGCAGAAGGGCGGCAACCCGATCGCGCCGGACCCGGCGATGGGCCATGCCGCGAATTTCCTCTACATGCTCACCGGGGATCGGCCCAATGCCACGTCGATCCGCGCCATGGACATTGCCCTGACGCTCCACGCGGACCACGAGCTGAACGCGTCGACGTTCGCTGCCCGGGTCGCGGCCGCTACCCTCACCGACATCCACTCCGCCATCGTCGCGGGCATCGGCACTCTCAAGGGTCCGCTGCACGGCGGCGCCAACGCCGAAGTGATGAAGATGCTGATCGAGATCGGGCAGGACGCCCCCGCCGATCGCATCGACGCCTTCGTGAAGGGGAAGTTCGCCCGCAAGGAGAAGATCTCAGGCTTCGGGCACCGCGTGTATCACACGGAGGATCCGCGTGCGACGCACCTGCGGCAGATGTCGAAGCAGTTGGGCGAAAAAGCGGGGAACACGAAGTGGTTCGAAATGAGCGAGCGGATCGAGGCGCTCGTCAAGGCGGAGAAGAAACTCTACCCGAATGTGGACTTCTATTCGGCGTCCACCTACTACACGATGGGCATCGCGATCGAGCTCTACACGCCTATCTTCGCGGTGAGCCGCGTCAGCGGATGGACGGCGCACGTGCTCGAGCAGTACGCCAACAATCGATTGATCCGCCCGCGTGCCGACTACACCGGGCCCGCGTATCCGCAGACTTGGATTCCGCTGGAGCACAGGTAGAAAGTGAAAGGTGGAAGGTGAAAAGGGAACCCACCTTCTACCTTCCACTTTCTACTTTCCACCTTCTACCTTCTACTGGGGCCAGCCCGCCGTCGGCAGCTTAAGCACCTTCAGCGCGTTCTTGTAGTACACCTTCTTCAACACGTCGTCCGGCAGGCTCATGCCGTACAGCTTCCAGAACGCATGGTAGTTGCGGTAGTAGTCGAAGTACTCGTCGCCGGTTTCGAAGACCCGCCAGTAATAGGGATACTCGTCGGGCTGGTAGGAGTCCTTGCCGAAGAGGATCCGGTCCTGGTACTTGACGAAGAATTCGCGCGCGGCTCGGGGCTGGCGGCCGAGGTCGTACAGCACCGCGCCCAGTTCCACCGTCACGTTCGGGAACTCGTCGAGCAGCTTGGCAGCCCGGGCGAGGTCGTTGGCGTGCCAGCCGAAGTGCGCGGCGATGAAACGCGTCTTGGGATGCTTGCGGAAGACGTTGTTCCGCTCGGTCATCAAGCTCCTCGAAGGTGACCTGGCCGGGCTGGTAGTTGCGCCTATCGCGGAAGAGCGCGAGCTCCAGCCAGCGCTCGTTGTGCATGTCGAGCGGCTGGAAGAATTCCTGGGGCTCCGCGGTGTGGATGAACGCGGGCACGTCGAGCCGCGCGAAGGCGTCCCACACCGGATCGAGCTCGGGGTCGTCCACGCGGAGGCGGCTGCCATCGGGTTTCTTGATCTGGAGCCCGAATCCCTTCGACACCTCGCCTACGCCGAGGGCGCCGGCCTTGATGTCGGCCTCGAGCTGCTTCACGGCGCCGGCCGCCCATCCCGGGCCGACGTTGCGGAAGTCGATGCCCGCCAGCAGCGCGTAGCGGTCCTTGTAGGGACTCGCCTTCACCGCGGCCAGCGTGTTCACCAGCCGGTCGCCCGACGAGTTGTCGGCGCTCACGTAAAGCCGGATGTTCAGGGCGTCGAGCTCCTTGACCATCTTGTCCATCACGCCGGCCTGGGCGAGGTTGCCCATGTGGCCGTGGATGTCGATGACGGGGAACTTGGCCCTGGGCACCTTGTGCTCGGCGGTGACCAGCGTGGACTTGGGCCGGTAGTCGACGATGCTCGGCGCGGGAAACTCCGGCGCCTGGCAGGTGCCGGGCCGGACCTCGGTCATGCCGGCGGGGCATTCCTGCCCGGGTTCGATGCGTGTGCCGCCGCGCATCCCTTGCGCCGCAAGCGCGGCGCCGAGTGCGGCGGAACCGAGGATGACGAGAGCGAGTTGGGAGCGGCGCATGCGACAGATTACAACGGCCTACGGCTTAAGGCCTACGACCTCCGTAAGTCGTAAGCCGTAAGCCGTAGTGCCTAGAACCGCGACGCCCGAATCCACGTGTCCGACCGCGCCCAGCTTTCCGCGAGGTCCTTGTCCACGGCCGGATCCGACTTGCCCTGGCCCTTGAGCGCCTGCTGCAGGCCGAGCAGCGACCAGCCGTTGTGCGGGTGCTGCTTCAAGTCCTCACGATACGCGGCCTCGGCGTCGGCATGACGTCCGGCCTCGATGAGTGCGGCGCCCAGCCAGTGGCGCGCGGGGAACGGCAGCGGCTCCGGCTCGTCGTACTCGAGCTCGTCGTCCAGCTTCACGGCGCGTTCGAACGCCGCGATCGCGCCCGGCAGGTCCTTGTTGTCGCGGGCGATCTCGCCCTCGAGGATGCCCGCGAGACGACGCCGATGAGCCGCGCGGCGGGGTGGCTGCGGAACTCCTGCTTCGACGTTTCGGCGGTCTTCTTCACGCGATCGAGGTAGACCTTCGCGAAGTCGGCCTGGCCGGACTTGAGGTAGGCGTAGCCCTTGGAGAAGTCCCACATCGCCGCCGGCATCTCGCGCTCGGGACGCTTGCCGATCTCGAGCACTTCATCGAAGCGGCCGAAGCGGATGAGCGTGAGCATCTGGTACATCGTGTCGCCGGTGCGCTTGGTGTAGTCCTTGCCGGCCTGTGTCGCGATGGCGCCCTGGCCGTCCATCGACGCGGCGTAGAGCAGCATGTGCAGGTTGTGATCGGGGTAGATCGCGAAGCCCTCGCCGATGTCGGCCTTCAGGTCCGAGTGCCACGCTTCGAGGTTGGCGCGCACCGAATCGGCCCAGCGGCCCACTTCGTTCCACGTGTGCGACGGCATGTGGTTGATGTGGCTCGCGCCGGGAATGCTCGTGCCGAGATACTCGGCGCAAGCTACGGCCAGCTCCGGCTTCACGGTGGACTCGGTGGCGTGCACGTAGAGGTGGCAGGCGCCTGGATGGTGATTGTCCTTGGCGAGCACGCTCTCGAGCACGGCGTGCAGCCGCTTGATGTTGGGCGCGTTCACGTCGCGCGTGCCGCGGCGCGGCTCGAGGAGGAACAGCGAGTCCGCGTAGAGCGTCACCGCGTCGAGGTCGTTCGGATACTTCTCGGCGAGCTTGCGCATGGCCTCGGCGTACGCCTTGTCCTGTTCGATGCGCGTCTTCGGATCGAAGTCCTTCACGTAGCGGACCGTCATGCGCGTCGATGAAGTCCCGCTCCTTCGGCGAGGCGTTGGCCATCAGCGACCGCGCCTTCTGGATCGCCGCGTAGGCGTAGGGCGACTGGTCGGCCGGCATCGGCCCGTTCAGGTACGAGCCCCAGGCCCACGCCTCGCCCCAGTAGCAGATCGCGCATTCCGGGTCGCGCTTCCACGACTCGCGGAACGATCGCACCGCGTCGAGGCGGGCGAAGGCGTACTGCATCTGGAAGCCCTGGTCGAAGAACTGCTGCGCTTCCTTGTTCTTGGTGGAGATGGGCCGCGTGAAGGGACCGAGCGCCTTGGTGAGGAGGGGAATCGGGTCGCGCACGTACTTCGGGACTTCGCCGTCCTTGCCGGCCTGGACGACCTGGGCGTTTTGCGGGGTTTGTTCCTGGCGGGCGAACGCGGGCGACACCGCGGTCGCCCCCATACAGATACAGAGCGTCAGCCTCACCAGCCGGGGAGCAACGGGCATCATCGAATCCTCCATCTCACGAGCTTCTGGAACCAAGAGGCGCCGATCATAACAGCACCGGCCCGATCTTCGTGGCGCTTGACCAATTTGACCAACTTGTCCGACGATGCTAGCGTCGTCCCATGGGCAAACTCATGAACCTCTACGAGGCCAAGACGCAGCTGTCGTCGCTCGTGGACGAGGCGGCGGCCGGGGCGGAGATCATCATCGCCAAGTCGGGCCGGCCCCTGGCCAAGCTGGTGCCGTTCCGCGAGTCCGCGCGCCGGCGGCCGGGGAAGGCCAAGGGCAAGATCCGGATCGCCGCGGATTTCGATGCGCCTTTGCCGCCGCACCTGCTGGCGGCTTTCAGCGGCGGTTCGGAATGAGGCTGCTCCTCGACACGCACGTGATCCTCTGGTGGCAGACGGACGACCGCCGCCTCGGGCAGGAAGCCCGGCGCGCCATCGCCACCGCCGACCTCGTGTGGGTCAGCGCGGCCTCGGGATGGGAAGTGTCCATCAAGGCCGCCCTCGGCCGGATTCGCCTCGACGAGCAGTTCCACCTGCTCGTCGGGACGGACGACTTCACCGAACTTCCGGTGTCGCTGATCCATGCGGATCGCTCCGCCGCGCTGCCCCCGCACCACGCGGACCCGTTCGACCGCATGCTCGTGGCCCAGGCGCTGGTCGAAGGCGCCACGCTCGTGACGCACGACCGCGCGCTCGAGCCGTACGGCGCGCCCGTGATCTGGACGTAGAGCCATTCCCTTCCGAGAGCCCAACATGAGCACCGCTCGACTCCTCCGCCCCGTCGCCCTCGCCGCGCTCACCCTCACCCTTGTGGCGGCCGGCCGCGCGCAATCAGGAACGTCCTTCGTCATCACCGGCGCCCAGGTGGCCGACGGCACGGGCGCGGCCCTGCGCGCGGTGAGTGTCCGCGTCGAGGGCGACACGATCACCGCCGTCGGCGCCCTCACGCCGGGCCCGGCGGACCGGGTGATCGACGGGCGCGGCCTCGTGCTCGCCCCCGGTTTCATCGACACCCACAACCACTCGACCGACGGCATCGAGGGGGACCCCGCCGCCGAGACGCAGGTGTCGCAGGGCATCACCACCGTGGCCCTCGGGCAGGATGGCAGCTCGCCCTGGCCCATCGCCGATTACCTCGCCCGCCGGCGCGCCTCGCCCCCCGCGGTGAACATCGTCATGCTGGCCGGCCACGCGACGATTCGCCGCCGCGTGATGGGCGACGACTACAAGCGCACGGCCACGCGCGACGAGATCGCGCGCATGCGCGCGCTCGTCGACCAGGCGATGCGCGAGGGCGCGTTCGGCCTGTCGTCGGGGCTCGAATACGAGGTGGGCAGCTACGCCGGCGCCGAGGAGCTCGTCGAGATGGCCGCCGCCGCCGGCGCAGCACGGCGGCTTCTACATCTCGCACATTCGCGACGAGGCCGACCGCACGATCGAGGCCATCACCGAGGCCATCGCGATCGGCGAGCGCGCGAAGCTGCCCGTGCAGATCACGCACATCAAGCTGGGCACCGTCGGCGTGTGGGGCAAGGCCCCCGAGGTCATCGCGATCATCGAGGCCGCGCGCCGCCGCGGCGTGGACGTCACCGCCGACGCGTATCCCTACCTCGCGTGGCAGGCGGACCTCGAAGGTGCTCGTGCCCAACAAGCGCTACGACGATCCCGCGAGCGTGAAGGAAGCCCTCGACGACATCGGCGGCGGGCACAACGTGCAGATCACCCGCCTGCCCACGGCGCCGAAGTACGTCGGCATGCGCCTCGACGAGATCGCGAAGGCCGAGGGCATCTCGGAAGTGGACGCCTACATCCGCTTCGTCAAGGACCCCGACGTCGGCGTGATCGGCCACGCGATGACCGAGGCCGACATGCGCGCCTTCTACCAGCAGCCCTGGACGATGGTCGCGAGCGACGGCGGCATCGCCAATAACCACCCGCGCGGCGCCGGCACGTTTCCGCGCGTGCTCGGGCGCCTCGTGCGCGAGCAGCACTGGATGTCGCTGCCCGAGGCCATTCGCAAGATGACCACCATGCCGGCCGCGCGCCTCGGCCTGAAGGACCGCGGACAGATTCGCGCCGGCATGAAGGCCGACCTCGTGCTCTTCGATCCCGCCACCGTCATCGACCGCTCCACCTTCGAGCAGCCGCGGCAACTCGCGACGGGCATCCGCAGCGTGTGGGTCAACGGGGACGTGGTGTGGACCGGCGACGCGCCCGGTCCCGCGCGATCGGGCCGCGTGCTCGCGCCGCGCTGACCCGCCGCTACTTCCGGTGGATGCGGCGGATGACGACGAGGCG
The DNA here is from genome assembly GCA_963839865.1 of uncultured Acidobacteriota bacterium. Classification (GTDB taxonomy): domain Bacteria; phylum Acidobacteriota; class Vicinamibacteria; order Vicinamibacterales; family UBA2999; genus 12-FULL-67-14b. The sequence goes on along the minus strand of CAWIWS010000020.1, from coordinate 328,532 downwards.
CTGTCGGCGGCGTTGCCGCGCGCCATCGAGATCGCGCCATCCACGTGGCGCACATCAGCTGGCCGCGGTGTGGGCCGATCTGGTCCGGCAGGCGGTCGACCTGCGGGCTCTCAGGAATCGAACCGGCGCGCAGGGCCGCGTGTCACGAACGCGCCGGCGTTTCCGCCAGGAGGCGTTCGTAGAGCGCGAGCCAGGCGTCGCGCTCGCGTTGCGGCGAGAAGGATTCGGCGAGCCGGCGCGCGCCCGCCGACAGCCGTGCGGCCAGCCCGGGGTCGCGCAGGACGCGCGCAATCGCCGCCCCCAACTGCACGGGCTCGCCGTGCGGCACGAGCAGGCCGTCCTCGCCGTCGGTGATGATCTCGTCGACGCCCGCCACCGCGGTGGCCACGATCGGCACGCCGTACCCCGCGGCTTCCATCAGGCCATTCGGCATGCCCTCAGCGGCCGACGACAGCACGTAGACGTGCAGGCGGCGCAGGACCTCGCCGACGCGATCGTGCTCGAAACGGCCCGTCACTTCGACAGACTCGCGGAGGCCGAGCTCCTCGATGAGGACGCACGACCATTCCTCCTCCTGCGCGTGCGAGAACGAGCCGCCGAGGACAAGCCGCCGCCGCAACTCGGGAGGGACGGCGGCATATCCCCGGAGGAGGAGCGGCACGTCCTTGACCGGCCGGAAATCGCCGGTGGTCCCGACGACGCCGCGCGTGGCCTCGTCGAGCTGCCACTCGGCGCGGACCGGCACGGGCACCCCGAGACGAATCACGCTGCCGCGCTCCGCCAGGCCCACGAGCGGCGCGACCTCGTCGAGCAGCCGCTGGTTCACCGAGGTCAGCCAGGCGGACTTTCGCAGCGCCGAGAAATCATCCGGCGCATGAGCGGATGCCGATCAGCCACGCGGCGTCGGTGCCGCGAATGCTCCCGATCACCGGCCGTGGCGGGCCGGACGGCGACGCGGCCGCCTGCACGCACGCGGGGACGCACGTGAGGAAGAAGCCGTGGAAGAGGTCGAAGCGCACTCGGGTCCCGAGGTCCCGCACGAACGCGCGGAAGAAGAATTGCGCGTCCGCGCGCACCGCGTCGAAGTAGAGACGGTGCACGGTGACGCCGTCCTCCTCGGCGTGCTCGGTCCGGGGCGTCAGGATGTCTTCCGGATAGGTCGCGACGACGTGGACGCGGTAGCCGGCGTCGCGCAAGTAGCCGGCGAGGCGGTGCGAGGACACGGCCACGCCACCGACACCCGGGGGGAAACGCGACGTCACGAGGCAGATGGTCTTCACAGCAGCAGGTGCGCCCCGTCCACGGCGCCAATCCACCGGCCGGGCTCCACGGACACGGCGTCCACGTGGTGCATGCCCATCGCATTCCATCCGTCCAGGCTCGCCTGCAGGATCGGGCTCTCGGGCACCTCGTGCTCGGCGTAGTCGGTGAGGGTGAGGCGGTCGATCTCGATCGCGCGCACGTCGGTGCCGTAGTTGGGCCACGCACCCTGCGCGAAGCGGAAGAGGCGTCCGTCGAACGCAACCACGCGCCCGCCCGGCCGCGTGACGCTGCGATTGCCCGCCCGCACGAGGCTCCGCGGGTGTTCCGTCCACGGGCCCTCGATGGCGACGCTCGAGAAGAGGCGCAGCTCGTCGAGCCCGCGTTGCACGAACATCCACCAGCGCTCGTCGATCCGCGCGATCGTGGGGTCCGTCGTACCGGCCGGTCAACAGCGTCGTGACAAGGCGCCAGCGGAGCGGAAACGGATCGGCGACGTAGAGCCGCACGGCGTTGGCCTGCCGTGTCTCCGGCACGAGGAAGACCTGGTTGTCCCACTCGAAGATCTGCGGGTACGACAGGTGAAAGGCTTCGCGAAGCACCACGCCCTGGTAGGTCCACGCGATCGCGTCCGGGCTCGTCGCGTAGGCGCAGCTCGCCGCGATCGTTCCCGGTGTTGACGACCTCCACGAACATGTACCAGAGGCCGTCCCGTTTCAGGAGAAACGGATCGGCGACGTAACCGCAGCGGATATCGGTGACGTGTTCCCGGGCGAGCGCCGGCTCGCGGAGTCCGGGGATCGGGCGAAGCGCCAGCGGGCTCGGCCCTTGATAGATGCTCACCGCCCACGTGAGCCGCCAAGTGGTCATGCTGTCGGAGGCATGATATGAAACAACAATGCGTCCGGCCGCGGCCCTGTACTGCCTGATCCGATATGGCGCCGGCCACTGGATGCGTACCGCCGCACTGGCAGCGGCGCTCGCGCGCGAGTTCCGCGTCAGCATCGCGGTGAGCGGCAAGCTTCTCCGCCAATCTCGAATCCAGGACAGCGTCACGATCGCGCCGATGCCGGTGCCCGCCGACGAGTTCATGGCCGCGCCGTCCGGCGACGGCCCGCCGCTCAGCGCGGCGCTCGGCGAATGGCTCGAGCGCCTTCAGCCCGCGGTCTTCATCCTCGAGTCGTATCCTTCGGCCGGCAGCACCTCGTCGTCGAGATGGCGCGATGCCTCAACAAGCTGCGGTCGCGCCCAGGCGCGCCCATGTCGTGAGCAGCGTCCGTGATATTCAGCAACGCTCCTGCCCAGCAGGACTGGCTCAACCGCACGGCGTGCGATGCCGCGAAGCGCTACTTCGATGCCGTTGTCGTGCACACCGACCCGCGCATCGACCTATTCGAGGAGAATTTCCGAAGCCGTGCAACTGACGGTGCGCGTATATGAAACGGGGTACGTGGTTCCCGACGGGAATAGGCCGGCTCGCCGTCCGTCGCGCGAGCCGTTAATCGTCGTCTCGTCTGGTGGTGGCCGCGGAGGCGAGTCGTTGCTTCGCGCCGCCTGTGAGGCCCAGCGCGCCACCGGCCTCGCCCTCGATTTCTCGATGCGCATCCTCGCCGCACGTCCCTGCCGGACGACGAACACCTCCAGGCGATGGCGCCCGACGTGTCGATCTCGAGTTGCGGCGATTGTCCCCGGCGCTCGCCCGGTGGCCGCGGCCACCGTGTCGTGTCGCTGCGGTACAATACGGCCCTCGACCTCGTAGCGGCGCGCGGCCGGCACTCGTGGTGCCGTTCGTCAAGCCCACCGAGGATGAGCAGACCTTCGCGCGGCCGTGTCGAGCGCCGGGGGTGGCGGGCTGCCGGAGGACCGGCTCACGCCCGAGTCGCTGGCCGCGGAGATTCGCCGCGGCAAGCTCGAGCCAACGCCCATCGACATCGACACCGACGGCGGCGCCGCAGCACCGAGCTGCTCGCCGGCCTGGTGCGCGCCCGTACCTGACCGCCATGTCCACTTCGCTCGCGAACCAGATCCGCCGTCTGCCCGTCTCGCTGCCCGGAACGCTCTGGGGCCTCATCGCGTACCTCAATCCTGTCGGTTATGCGAGCAAGCTGCCCAACCTGCGCCGGTTGCGACCGCGCGCGGCACGGCCTCCACCTCATGGTCATCGAGTGGCGCTCGACGACACCCTTCGAGGTGGGCGACGATCTCGCCGACCCCAGCTGCCCGTGCCGACCGATGCCGGCCGTGCAGCGCGAACGGCTGCTGAACCTGGCCTGCGGCGCTGCCGGACGAGGCGACAAGTGGCCTGGCTCGATGCCGACATCCTGTCGAGAACGACGACTGGTGGCGCAGACGAGCGCAGCCTGGAGGAGTCGCAATCGTCCAGCCTTAGACCGCCTGCTGGCTGCCTCCCGCGTCGGGAGGCGAAGGTCCTGCCGGATGCCGCAGTGAGCGCAGCCTGCGCTACACCATGACGACGCGCGCCGACTGGTCCCGCGCGCTCGCCAACTATCTCGAGCACGGCACACCGGTTGCCTGGCGTATCGCCGGACGTGCTGGCGCGTCATGGTTCTACGATGGCGCGATCGTCGGCTGCCGACGTCCTGAGCCCTTCGCTACGGTGACCTCACCTTCTTCGATGGCCGAACTCTACTCGCGCCGCCTGTCGAAAGGCTCGACGTCGCCGCCTGGCCGATGGACGACGCGAAGTGGCGCCAGCGTGTCCTTCACGCCCACCGTGCTGCACCTCTCACGAGGGGGGGCGCCTACGGAGCGCTCCAGGCCCGCGACGCCGACAACCCCACCGACCTCCGCTCAAGCGACGGCTGACGTGCGACAAAGCCGGACCTGCATCCGGCAAGCGCCAGATTGCTGGCAACCGCGAAGACGACTATGCGACACCAGGCCCTACTCGTAGTGCAGCGCCTCGGTCGGGTTGAGCGCCGCCGCGCGCCGCGCGGGGAAGAACCCGAAGACGACGCCGATCAGCGCGGCGAAGCCGAACGACATCGCCACCGCCGGCGTCGAGACGACCGTGGTCCAGTTGAGGAGCTGGCTCACGGCCCACGACCCGCCGACGCCGGCCACCACGCCCACGGCGCCGCCCGCCAGGCTGAGCGCCATGGCCTCGATCACGAACTGCCGCAGCACGTCGCGCCGCCGCGCGCCCACCGCGCGCCGCAGGCCGATCTCGCGCGTGCGCTCCGTCACCGAGACCAGCATGATGTTCATGATGCCGATGCCGCCGACGAGCAGCGAGACCGCGGCGACGCTGGCGAGCAGGTAGGTCATCGTGTCGGTCGTCTGCGTGAGGACGGCCGCCATTTCCTCCGGCGTGCGCAGCGAGAAGTCGTCCTGGTCCGACGGGAACAGCTTGTGCCGGCGGCGCAGGACCTCGCCGATCGCCGCCGTCGCCGTCGAGGCCTTCACGCCTTCGTTGATCAACACCGAGATGTTCGACACGTGCTGCACGCCCTGGATGCGCTTCTGCATCGTCGTGTAGGGGATGAAGACCGTGTCGTCCTGGTCCTGGCCCATCGCCGACTGGCCCTTGCGGCCCATCACGCCGATCACGCGGAACGGCTGGTTCGCGATGCGGATCGTCCTGCCCCACCGGGTCCGCGTTGTCCCCGAACAGCTGGTCGCGGACGATGGCGCCGAGGACGGCGACCTTGTCGGCGCGCGAGCATGTTCGTGTCGTCGAAGTACGAGCCGATGTCCACCTGCCACGCCCGCACGAGCGGCAGCGCGGCGCCCGTGCCCTGGACCTGCGTCTGCCAGTTGCCGGCGGACGCGACGATCTGCTGCCGCGAGTTGAGGCCGGGCGACACCGCGGCGACGCTCGACACCTCCTCCGCGATGGCGCGCGGCGTCGTCGGCCGTCAGCGTGGTGATCGCGCCCTGGCCCATGCGCACGCCGCCCTGGTTGAACGAGCCCGCCGAGACCGTGATGACGTTGGTGCCCAGGCTCTGGATGCGCGACGTGATCGACTGGCGCGCGCCGTCGCCGAGCGCCATCATCACGATCACCGACGCCACGCCGATGATGATGCCGAGCGAGGTGAGCGCGGAGCGCAGGAGGTTGCGCGTGAGCGCCTCGAAGGCGATGCCGAAGACGTTGACCGACGTCATGGCCCTGGCCCCTAGCGGGCGCCGCCCCGGTTGCCGCCCGCCGGGTTGCCGCCGGGCCGGCGCGGCATCGTCGGCATGAGCGGCGACGCGGTGGTGGCGGGCGTCGCGGCGGTGGTGGCGCCCGTGGTCGCGTTCGTGACGACCTGCGCGCCTTCCGTGAGCGCCCCGCCGAGCACGGCGATCATCGTGCCGTCGGACAGCCCCGCGCGCACGCGGGTGGGCTGCAGCTTGCCGTCGATCAGCTGCCACACGACGTCGGCCCCTGGCCGGCGGGACGCGTGCCGCCGCCGCGGCCCGAGCCGCCGCCCGCGGGCTGGCCGCTCGCGGCGCGCGCGGCGACTGGTTGCCCCGCGGCGACGCATTGCCGCTCGCATCCTCGGCCTCCCCTCCGCCGTAGGCCGCCAGCACCGCGTCCGACGGCTTGAAGCGCATCGCCGCGGCCGGCACGCGCAGCACGTCGTCGGCGCGCTCCACTTCGATGCTGAGCGTGGCGGTCATGCCCGGCTTGAGCCGTCCGCCGGGGTTGGGCACTTCGATGATGGTCGTGTAGCTCACGACGTTCTGCACCACCGTGGGCTTGAGGCGCACTTGCTTCACCGTGCCCGTGAACGTCTGCTGCGGATACGCGTCCACGGTGAAGCTGACCCCCTGGCCCGCCTGGACGCGCCCGACGTCGGACTCGGCCACGTTCGCCGCCAGTTCCAGCGTGTCGAGGCTGCGCGCGATCACGAACAGCGTCGGCGCCTGGAGGCCCGCCGACACCGTCTGGCCCACGTCCACGTTGCGGCTGATCACGATGCCGTCCACCGGCGAGTGGATCACGGTGTACGAGAGATTGACCCTGGCCTGCGCGAGCGCCGCTTCGGTCTGGGACAGCTGCGCGTCCGCGGAATCGAGGCTGGCCTTGGCGAGTTGCGTCGCGACTTCCGCGGTCTCGAGGTCGCTTGCCGGCATCAGCTGCGCTTCGTCGAGCTGCCGCGCGCGCTTCAGCTTGGTCTCGGCGTCCAGGAGCTGGACCCGGGCCTTCTCTTTCTCCGCGCGCAGCCGGATGACCTGCGCCTCGACCTGCTGAATCTGGGACAGGAAGATCGCCTGGTCGAGCGTGGCCACGACCTGGCCGCGCTTGACGGTGTCGTTGAAGTCGGCGCCGAGCGCGGAGATGGTGCCGCTCACCTGCGTGCCCACCTCGACGGTGTTCACGGTCTGCAGCGTGCCCGTGGCATCCACCGTGGAGACGACGTCGCCACGGGTGACCGTGGCGAGCACCAGTTGGGGAGGGGCCGCGCCGACGTCGGCACGGTAGTAGTAGAAGCCCCCCGCGAGGATCGCGATGAGGGCGATGATCCAGAGGACGGCCTTCATAGTGGCTGTCCCTCCTCTGGATCTATCTTACGCCCTTACTTCGTCGCCTTGGCCTTGTGCGCGTGCACCTTGGGAAGCATGTCGTCGCTGACATCCTTCTTGTGGCAACCCACGCAGCCGGCCTTCTCCGGCTTGGCGATGAGGCCCGCGGCCTTGGCCTTGACCGGATCCTTCATCACCGAGATCGTCATGTAGCCCGATCCGGGACCGTGGCAGGTTTCACACTGTGCGCCCTTCTCGCCGAGCGTGGAGTGCTTCGACGTGACCCACGAGTCGTACTGCACCTTGTGGCACATCTTGCACTTCTCGGCGCCAACGACCTTGTTCTGGGCAGAGAGGGAAGTCGAACCAACGAGTCCGAACGCCAGAATGACCAAGAGCATGGAGAGCCTTCGCATACGCATCACTCCTCCTTCTCCATAGTCCACGCCTAATCGCGCCGCACGTCAAGGGCATTTGGGACACCCGGACCGGGGTGATGGTATGGTGGCGCGGCCGGCGCGGGTGCGCGCCGGGGCGTTTTCCGGTCGGGGCTCTCGGAGGATGTATGGATCCTGTGACAAGGCGCGGGTTCGTCGGGGCGATGGGCGCCACGGCCGGCCTCGGATGGATGGCCCCCCTGTCCGCGGCGACGCCGGGCGAGCCTGAGGCCCCGGACCGCACCGTGCACCTATCGGGCGACGGCGTCGCCCTCGCGCCGCGTGCCTATGCCGCGCTCCTCGATCGGCTTGCCCAGGCGCGGGACATCGGCGAGGACAACTACCTGCTCGGCGGGGAGTCGAGGCTTCGAGCGCCACTGGGCGGAATTGCTCGGCAAGGAAACCGCGGTCTTCATGCCGTCGGGCACGCTGGCCAACCAGTTGGCGCTGCGCGCGCTCGCCGGCAACAGGCGCCGCGTGATCGTGCCCGAGATGAGCCACATCTACAACGACACGGGCGACGCCTGCCAGACGCTCTCGGCGCTCACGCTCGTGCCGCTCGCGCCGGGCACGGCCACGTTCACGCGCGAGGACGTCGAGGCGGTGCTGACCCGTACCGCGGGCGGCCGCGTCGCCGCGGACGTCGGCGCCATCGCCATCGAGAGCCCGATTCGACGCCTGTCGGGGCAGCTGTTCGACTGGCCGGAGGCCAACGCATCGCGGCGTTCGCCCGCGAGCGCGGCATCGGCACGCACCTCGACGGCGCGCGCCTCTTCATCGCCTCTGCCTACACGGGCATCTCCCCAGCCGACTACGCCGCCCCGTTCGACACGGTGTACGTGTCGCTGTGGAAGTACTTCAACTGCGGGCAGGGCGCCATCCTGGCCGGACCGAAGAAGACGCTCGAGGGCATGTTCCACGTCCGGCGCATGTTCGGCGGCAACCTCGCGGTGGGATGGCCCGCCGCCCTCGTCGCCCAGCACTACATGGACGGGTTCGGCGATCGTCTCCGCCGCGCCATCGGCGTCTCCGAGGCGTTCTACACCGCGATGGCGGGTCATCCGAGGCTCGGCATCGAACGCATCCCGAATGGGACCAACCTGGCGCGGATCACGGTGAAGGGCGTGGACGCCGCGATCGTGGCCCGTCGCCTCGGGGAGCGCGGCATCCTGCTGCCGGGCGGCACCCCCTCCGGCGTGATCACGCTCGGCGTGAACGAGACGTGGAATCGGACGACGGGCGCCGACCTGGCGCGCGCTTTCGAGCAGGGTGGAAAAGCGCGCCCTGGCGCACGCAGGGCGCGCCGGCGTTGGTGATTGAGATCTGCGTTTAATCTGCGTTTAATCTGCGGCCCGGATCACCGGCCCCAGGCGTCGTGTTCGAGCCGGTACTTGCGCCGGGTGTCGCGGAGCACGCCCGGATAGACGCCCGCGCGCCGCGCGTCGGTGTCGGCCTGTTGCATCTGCGTGCGGAAGGTCACCGCGTCTCTCCGCAGGTCCGCCAGGTAGTTCGTGCATTGGGGCGCCACGGCGTCCGGCATCGCGCGATCGGTGAGGAGCGCGAACCATTCATGGTCGAAGACGCCGACAATCGACCCGCTGTAGCACGCGTCGCGGAACCGGCGCCACGCCGTGTCGAGGCTGTCGGCCACCCGCGCCATCTCGCCCAGCCGCCGGTCGTAGATCTTCTCGCCGTCCGTTCGCGCGCGATCGACTTCCGACCCTGGTGACGGCGACAGGTCGTGCACCTCGGTGTCCGAGGGGAGGGCCGTCGTCGTCGGCGGGAGGCGCCCGTCGAGAATCTCGCGCGCGTGCTCGATGGCCACCGCGAAGTTCAACCCCCTGCGACTCGCGATACCCCATCGTCGTGATGCCGATGACCGTGCCGGCGCGGTCGAGCAGTGGTCCGCCGCTGTTGCCGGGGTTCACCGCGGCGTCGGTCTGCACCAGCGTGGCGCTGCCGCTCTGGCGCAGGGCGCTCACGATGCCGCGGGTCACCGTGTTCTGCAGCGTGCCGAGCGCCGACCCGATTGCGAAGACCTCCTGGCCCACGCGCAGTCCCGCGGCCGTGCCCATCGGAATCGTCGCCTGGCCGGGTGCCGCGTTGGGCACCTTCAGCACCGCGATGTCGTAGGCGGCCGCGCGTGATTCCACGCGCGCCGTCACCGACGACCCATCGGCCTTGCGCACGGTGACGTAGTCGTTGCTCTCGACGACGTGGACGTTGGTGATGAGCGTGTCGGGCCTCACGTAGAAGCCGCTGCCGCGGCCGGAGGGCGTCTCGATCAACACCACCGCCGGCATCACGCGGCTCACGACGTCTTCGAGCGAGGCGGAGGCCGGGGAGGGCGGCGTCGCCGCGCCGAGCGGCGTCGCGTTGGCCGGTGCGCTCTCGGCAATCGGGAGGTCCGGCACGGGCGTCATGCGGATCGGGGGCGCGTCAATGGTGCCTGGCGCCGCCGCGCGGGCTCCAGGGGCTTCGGTGCGTGCTGCCTGCTGGGCGGGGGGCGCGCGATACACCCAATAGGCCGCGCCCGCGAGGAGGCCGATGCCGAGCACGAGCACGAGCGCCATGCGGAAGCCCGCCGCGAAGCCCGATGGCTCGGCCGCCATGGGTGCGGCCGCCTCGGCGACAGGCTCGACCGGCAGGGTGGCGCCGCACCGGCAGGCCCCGACCCGCAGGGGCACTCGACGACCGCAGGCCGGGCAGACCCGGCTGAAGCCCGCGTCAGGCATGTCGGGGCCATCGTAGCGTGGAAATCCGCCGGCGATCTTCACGCCCCGTCGCCGGGGGCTTCCGGGCCATAATAGGCAGGATCGCCCCGCCTTCGTCGCGCGCGGAGGCAGACGCTCCCAGGACACGACCCGCAGTGAAACAGCCCCACATCCGCAACTTCTCGATCATCGCGCACATCGACCACGGCAAGTCGACCCTGGCCGACCGCTTCCTCGAGGTCACCGGCGCGCTGGAGATGCGCGAGATGTCGGCGCAGGTCCTCGACAGCATGGACCTGGAGCGCGAGCGCGGCATCACCATCAAGGCGCATCCGGTGCGCCTCAACTACACGGCGTCCGACGGCCAGACCTACATCCTCAACCTGATCGACACGCCCGGGCACGTCGACTTCAGCTACGAGGTCACGCGGTCGCTGGCGGCGTGCGAGGGCGCGCTGCTGCTGGTGGACGCCTCGCAGGGCGTCGAGGCGCAGACGCTGGCCAACGCCTACCTGGCGGTGGACAACGGCCTCGAGATCATCCCGGTGATCAACAAGATCGACCTGCCGAGCGCGCAGCCCGAGGAGGCGCGGCGCCAGATCGAGGAGATCATCGGCCTCGACGGCGACACCGCGATCCTCGCGAGCGCCAAGGAAGGCGTCGGCGTCAAGGACATCCTCGAGGCGATCGTGCACGCGCCTGCCGCCGCCCGACGGCGATCCCGGACGCGCCGCTCAAGGCGCTGATCTTCGACTCGTGGTACGACTCCTACCGCGGCGTGGTGATCGTCGTCCGCGTGCTCGAGGGCACGATCCGCCCGGGCATGAAGGTGCGGCTGATGAACACCAAGCAGGACCACGAGGTGGAGTCGCTGGGCGTGTTCACGCCGAAGCCGATTCCCAGGCCGCAGCTCGGGCCGGGCGAAGTGGGCTTCATCGCGTGCGGCATCAAGGTGCGTGGCCGACGCGCAGATTGGCGACACCGTCACCGAGACCGCGCGCCCCACGCTGGCGCCGTTCCCCGGCTTCAAGGAACTCAAGCCGATGGTGTTCGCCGGGCTCTACCCGGTGGAGAGCCATCAGTACTCGGAACTGCGCGAGGCGCTCGAGAAGCTGCGGCTGAACGACGCGGCCTTCTTCTTCAAGCCGGAGATCGTCCGTGGCGCTCGGCTTCGGCTTCCGCTGCGGCTTCCTCGGCCTGCTCCACATGGAGATCGTCCAGGAGCGGCTCGAGCGCGAGTTCGACATGGACCTGGTCACCACCGCGCCCGGCGTGCTCTACCGGGTGACGACGACGGCGGGGGACCTGATGGAGATCGACAGCCCGGCCAAGCTGCCCGAGGCCGGGCACATCAGCAAGATCGAGGAGCCGGTGATCACCGCGATGATCCTGACGCCGGCGGAGTACGTGGGCGCCATCCTGCAGCTCTGCCAGGACAAGCGCGGCGTGCAGAAGGCGCTCGAGTTCAAGGCCGCCGACCGCGTGCTCATCACCTACGAGCTGCCGTTCAACGAGGTCGTGCTCGACTTCTACGACCGGCTCAAGACCATCTCGCGCGGCTACGCCTCGCTCGACTACCATGTCACCGGCTACTGGGAGTCGCCGCTCGTCAAGCTCGACATCCTGGTGAACGGCGAGCCGGTGGACGCGCTGTCGATCATCGTGCACCGCGACCGCGCCTACGACCGCGGGCGGCAGCTGGCGTCGAAGATGCGCGAGCTGATCCCGCGGCAGATGTTCGAGGTGGCGATCCAGGCGGCGATCGGCGCGCGCATCATCGCGCGCGAGTCCGTGAAGGCGATGCGCAAGAACGTGCTGGCCAAGTGCTACGGCGGCGACATCTCGCGCAAGCGCAAGCTGCTCGAGAAGCAGAAGGAAGGCAAGAAGCGCATGAAGCGCGTCGGGTCCGGTGGACATCCCGCAGGAAGCCTTCCTCGCGGTGCTGAAGATCGGGGACGAGTGATGACCGAGACGGCGTTTCAGAAGTCCACCGTCCGCGAATACTTCGAGTCCATCGTCGTCGCCGTGATCCTGGCCCTGTTCGTCCGCACGTTCGTGTTCCAGGCCTTCAAGATCCCGACCGGCTCGATGAAGCCGAACCTGCTCGTCGGCGACCACCTGCTCGTCAACAAGTTCGTCTTCGCGCCGGCGGCCTTCGGCGCTCGAGCGCGCGGTGCATGCCGATCGCGACGATCAAGCGCAGCGACGTGATCGTGTTCAAGTTCCCCGAGGAGCCGGAGCGCGACTTCATCAAGCGCGTGATCGGCCTGCCGGGCGAGACGCTCGAGCTGCGCAACCAGACGGTCTTCATCAACGGCGCGCCCCTCGTCGAGCCCTACGCGCACTACCTGTTTCCGCCCGCGGCCGAGGGCGACGGCCAACGCGCTCGACCTGCGCCGGCACTACGGCCCCGTGACCGTGCCGCCCGGGCACTACTTCATGATGGGCGACAACCGCGACGACTCGGAGGACAGCCGCTACTGGGGCTTCCTGCCGGCGTCCTACGTGAAGGGCCGCGCACTCTTCATCTACTGGTCGTTCGACACGCCGGAAGAGGGCACCGCCCCGGCGCAGAGCCCGGCGTGGATGCTCACGCACCTGTTCAGCGGCACCCGGTGGGGCCGGCTGCTGCATCAGATTCACTGAAAGTGAAAGGTGGAAAGTAAAAGGTAGAAAGGCCCACTTACTCCTTTTCACTTTCTACCTTCCACTTTCTACCTTTCTGCTTCCCCGCTCGGTGAGCGTATGATGGGGCCGATCGCATGGCCACCATCATCAAGCTTCTCATCGCCGCGCTCGTCCTCAATGCGGTCGCGCAGGCCGGGCTGGCGGCGTTCAAGTACTACAAGTTCGAAGACACGGTGCACGAGGCTCTGCTGTTCTCGCCCGGCGCGTCGGACCCGGAGATCACCGCCCGCATCGCCGAGATCGCCGACGACCAGGACGTGCCGATCGACGTCACGGACATCACGGTCAAGCGCGAGCGGTACGCGATCAGCGTGGAGATGTCTGTACGACGAGGACATCACGTTCATCCCCGGCGTCTACACGAAGGCCTGGACCTTCAAGCCGTCGGCCGCCGCGGAATCGCTGGCCGCGATCACGCCGCCGCAAGCCGAGGTAGTCGCTCAGCCGGTGCAGGTCGGCGCCTGGGCCTCGGCCCGAGCCGCCGCGACGCCGGCCATCAGTCGATCGGTGTCGGCCGCGGCCACGGCCGTGAACGCCTCGTCCTTCAACCCACCCAGATTGATTCGCACGTTGGCGGCCGCGCCCGCGGCGGCCGCGTCGACGCAGGCCGAGTGCCACGCCCGCGTCGCTGGACGCCGATCGGTTCCCGCACGCGGCCACGACCACGGCCTGATCCATCACGGCCGCGCACGCGCGCAACGTGTCGAGCGGCACCGTGGTGGCGCCGGTCAGCGCGCGCTGAATCACGCGCGGTGCGCGCCGCCTTCTCCGCATCGGTGGCCTTCGGCCGGCGGTACGCGTCCATCACCGCGTTGAAGGCGTCGGTGTCCGCGTCGGCGAGCCCCACGAGCGACGCGCGCAGCGGCTCGAGCGCGGCGCGCGCGGAGGCGAGCGCCGCCTTCTCCGCGTCCGTGTTGGCTTTCGATTTCGCCAGGCCGGTGACCATGATGAGGAGCGACGCCCCCATGGCCCCGGCGATGGCGGCGGCGCTGCCGCCGCCCGGGGTCGGGTCCGGGCTGGCGAGTGCGTCGAGAAACTGGCGGACGGAGTGCGAGGCGAAGTCAGTCACGCCGTCCATTTTACGACGGCCACGCGACGCGCCCGCGCTTGATCACCTGGCCAATCACCGGCGACCCCACGCGCACGAGATCCGACAGCGCGCCGCGCACGACGACGGCGTCGAGCTGCTTGCCCGCTTCGAGGCTGCCAACCACGTGCGCGCGATCGATCGCCGCGGCGGCGTTGAGCGTGGCGCCGATGAGCGCCTCCTCGAGCGTCATGTTCATCCCGAAGCAGGCGAGCGCCATCACGAACGGCATCGACGGCGAGAAGCCGCCGCCGGGGTTGAGGTCGGTCGCCAGCGCCACCGCCACGCCGCGTCCGATCAGCATGCGCGCGGGCGCGAAGCGCCCGAGCTTGAGGAAGAAGGCCGCCGCCGGCAGGAGCGTCGCGACCACGCCCGCCGCGGCCATGCGGTCCGCGTGCGGCTCGTCCACGAAGATCAGGTGATCGGCGGAGCGCGCGCCGACGTCGGCCGCGACACCGGCGCCGCCGCTCAGCGCGAGCTCGTCGGCGTGGATTCGGGCCTTGAGGCCATGGCGCTTCCCGGCCTCGAGGATCGCCCGCGATTCCTCCGGCGTGAATACGCCGGTCTCGCAGAACACGTCGCACCACTCGGCCAGGCCCTCGGCGGCGACCGCCGGAATCATCTCGTTGATGACCAGCGCGACGTACTCGGCGCGCCGGCCGCGCCACTCGACGGGCACCTCGTGCGCGCCCATGAACGTCGGCGCTCAGCTCGATGGGCTGCCCCGTGGCCAGGACCGCGCGATCGGCGCGCAGCATCCGGCGCTCGGTCTCGAGGTCCAGCCCATACCCGCTCTTCGCCTCCGCCGTCGTCGTGCCGGCGGCCAGCATGTCGGCCAGGCGCGGCCGCGCCGCCCGCACGAGGTCCGCTTCGCTCGCGGCGCGCGTGGCCGCCACCGTGCTGACGATGCCGCCGCCGCCCGCGGCGATCTCGGCGTAGGTGGCGCCGGCGAGGCGGCGGCGCAGTTCCTCGCGGCGGTCGCCCGCGTAGACGAGGTGGGTGTGGGGATCGACGAACCCGGGCACGACCGTGCAGCCCCGCGCGTCGATGACGTGCGCGCCGGCTGTCAGGGTGACCGCTGCGTTGGCCGCGTCGGCGGGCCCGACCCAGACGATGCGGCCTTCGCGCCCCGCCACCGATGCGTTCGGGATCGCGCTGATGTCGCCCTGCGCGGCGCCGCGACGGGGGCCGGGGCCTGCGCACGTGGCCACGAGATCAGCGTGGGAGATCAGGAAGTCAGCGTGCATCGATTAATCTGCGTTCAATCTGCGGCCCCGAGCGTAGCGAGGACTTGCTCGCGCGTGAGCCCGGCGACCTGGACGCGCTTCGAGCGAGAGCGCTCGCCGGACACGATCTGGATGTCGCGCTTGGGACGATCGAGCGCGCGGGCGAGGACGTCGATGAGCGCTTCGTTGGCGGCGCCGTCCACCGGCGCGGCGGCGAGGCGCACGAGCACGGCGCCGTCGCGCATCCCCGCGACGCCGCTGCGGCCCGCGCGGGGAATCACGCGCACGTCGACGGTGTTATCCGAGACCCTGGGCGTCCGGTTTGGGGGCGGCATCGACGGCCTTTGGTGCGGCCGGCGCTTCGGCGGGCCGCGGCCGGTGCAGCAGGATCCGCTCGTCGCGGGACCGCGCGTCCTGCTCGTGGATGAACTCCAGGGTGCTCTTGAGCGTGCCCGACGAGGGCCTCGATGCCGGTCTCGACCTCGCGACGCTTCATGCGCAGCGCATCGATCTCGCGCTGCACGTCTTCCAGCCGCTGCTGCGCCTTCTGGAGGAGCAGGTCGGCGCGGCCCTCGGCCTCGCGCAGCACGAGCGCGGCCTCCTTCTGTGCCTGCTCCTTGATCTCGTCGGCCATGCTTCTGCGCGGTGAGGAGCGTGTTCCGCAGGTTGCGCTCCTGCCCGCGGTGCTCGCCGAGCACCGCATCGAGCTTGCCGACGTCCTGCCGCAGCTTGTCGTTCTCGCGCAGCGCGTTCTCGTAGTCGTCCGCCACCTCGAGCAGGAACGACTGCACTTCGCCGCGATCGTAGCCGCGCATCGCGGTCTTGAACCGCAACTGCCTCAAGTCGAGCGGTGTGACTTTCATAGATATTCCCTCGCGCCGAAAATCGCCGTGCCGACACGGACCATCGTGGCCCCTTCCTCGACGGCCACCTCGAAATCGTGGCTCATCCCCATCGACAACTCGCGCAGCCGGGAGGCCGGCACGCCCTGCGCCTCGAGCGCATCGCGCACGCCTCGCAATTGCGCGAACCAGGGCCGCGCGTCCTCCGGATCGTCCACCGCCGGAGGCAGCAGCATCAGGCCCACGAGCACCGCCGACCGGCACTCCCCGGCGGCGGCGAAGATGCCCGGCACGTCGCCCGTAGGCGCCCCATGCTTGGTCTCCTCCAGCGCCAGGTCCACCTGGACCATCACCTCGATCGTGCGCCCCGCCGCGGCCGCCCCCTGATCGACCTTGTGGAGCAGGTCAACCGAGTCGATGGCATGCACGTACGAGACGGCGCTCGCGGCCTTCTTGGCCTTGTTCGACTGCAGGTGGCCGATGAGATGCCACCTCAATCTCGTATCGGTTGAGGCCGAGATCTTCTGCAGGGCTTCCTGGACCTTGTTCTCGCCAAAGTCCAGCTGGCCGGCGTCCGCGGCGGCGCGGATCGCATCGATGGGGTGGGTCTTGGAGACGGCGATGAGGCGCACATCGCCAGGCTGGCGGCCCGACCGCCCGGCCGCGTCCGCGATGCGAGCGCGGATCTCGGCCAGGCGCTGGGGAATGTGCTCGTACACCGGTAGGTCTTTCTACCTTCTACTTTTCACTTTCTACTTTTCACTTTTTCAGCTGCGCAATCATGCCCTTCGCCTGCGCGGCGTACTGGCCCTCGGGCGCGAGCTTCAC
This sequence comes from uncultured Acidobacteriota bacterium, assembly GCA_963839865.1. GTDB lineage: Bacteria > Acidobacteriota > Vicinamibacteria > Vicinamibacterales > UBA2999 > 12-FULL-67-14b. The sequence goes on along the minus strand of CAWIWS010000020.1, from coordinate 311,978 downwards.
GTAGCCTTCAAACTCCGCCACGGCCTCGGCGACCTTGCCCTCGTTCAGCAGCGCCATGCCCAGCTGGTAGTGCGCGTCGGCCATGTTGGGATTGGCCTTGATGGCCTCCTCGAACTTGGCCTTCGCCTCGGGGATCTTGCCCTGGTTCCAGAGGATGATGCCCTGGTTGAAGACCGCGTCGGCGCCCGCGCCGCTGCCCCCGCCTGCCGCGGCCTTGGCGCTCATCGCGGCCGCTTCGTCGAAGCGCTTCTGGTTGTTGTAGAGCGTCGAGAGCGCGTTGAGTGCCTCGGCGTAGTCGGCCTTCAACTCGACTGCCTTCAGGAACGACGCTTCCGCCTGCTTCTCGTCCTTCTTGGCGAGGTACGCCACGCCGATGTTGAAGTAGCAGTCGAAGCAGGTCGGCACCAGCGTGGTGGCGGCCTGGAACTTGGCGATGGCGCCGTCGTGGTCTCCGGCGCGGCTGAGGGTCACGCCCTCTTCGAAGGTCTTCTTCAGTTCGGCGGCCTTGCCGTCAACGGCGCCGGCGCCCGGCGCCAGGACGATGTTGGCCTCGGCGGCCTGGCCGAGGCGCACGCGCACTTCGGCGAATTGCGACAGCTTGTCGGCCGTCGCCGTGACCTTGTAGGCCCCCGACTCGGTGAGCAACTGGATGAACTCGCCGCGCTTGTCGGTCTTGGTCTGGAGCTTGCGGTTCACCCCGCCCTGGAACTCGACGGTGATGGCCACGTTCGCCATCGGCTTGCCCTCGGCGTCCACGACCTTGCCCTTGATCATCGTCGACTGCGCCATGGCGGCCGGCGCGAACATCAACACGAGCCCACACGCCACTGCCGCCAGCCATTTGCTTGTCATGACACTCTCCTCAGCCCGAAACCCGCGATGAACTTGTGACTTTTAGTCTACGCTACCTGCGAAAAACCGCGCCACTGCCTCGATATTCTGAGTGATCGGGGCCGGCGGGAACGAGTCGAGGAACCGGCGGCCATAGCCCATGGTCCGCAACCGGGGGTCCAGCACGGCCAGCACTCCCCGGTCATTGCGGTGACGGATGAGCCGCCCCAGCCCCTGCAGCATCGCCAGGATGGCGAGCGGCACCTGGTATTGCTGGAAGGCGTCGCCGCCCTCGGCGGTGATGGCCTCGATGCGGGCCGCGGTGATGGGGTCTCCGGGAGAGGCGAAGGGGAGCTTGTCGATGATGACGCAGCTCAATTGCTCGCCCGCGACGTCCACGCCCTGCCAGAACGACGAGGTCGCCAGCAGAACGGCGTTGGGCGTCGCGCGAAACTGCCCGAGCAACACGCTGCGCGGCGCCGACCCCTGGACGAAGAGGGGATAGGGCAGCTGGTACTCGATGAGATCGCGCACGGTCCGCAGCATCGCGTAGCTCGTGAACAGGACGAAGGCCCGCCCCTCGCTCCGCGTGAGCAGCCCCACCACCTCGCGCGCCACGGCCTGGCTGAACTCCGGCGACTTGGGCGGCGGCATCTGGCGCGGCAGGTACAGGATCGCCTGCTCGGTGAAGTCGAACTCCGAAGCCACGCGCAGCGTCGTCGCCTCGCCGATGCCGAGGCGGCCCCGCACGTAGTCGAACGAGCCGTCCACGGTGAGCGTGGCCGAGGTCAGCACGGTGGCGCGCATGCGATCGATCAGCAGTTCCTTGATGATCGCCGACACGTCGATCGGGGCGCCGCGCAGGAACACGCCGCGCCCGCGCGTTTCGAGGAAGTAGACGTACTCGGGATCGGAGGCCTCGAGGAGGAAGCGCAGGTTGTCGCGCGTCTCGGCCGCGCGCCGCGCGATCGAGGCCGCGTCCTCGTTGGCCTCGGCGCCCGGCCCGCTGCCGCCCGCCTTGAGCGCCATCGCCGCTTCGAGGCTGTCGAGCGCGCCCACGAGCGCGAGGCCGTCGTCGATGATGTCGCCGAACCAGTCGGGGCCGATGCGGACGCGTTCGTCGCCGAAGCCGCCGCGCGTGGTCCGCGCCACGGCGAGGCCGCCGAAGAACCCGCGCGCGTGATCGTCCACGCGCCGGAGGATCCGCCGCAGGTCCCCCTCCGCATCGTCCACCCCGCCGAGGTTGATCGTGCGCTCGCCGTCGCCCACGAGATCGTCCACCCGGTAGTTGCTCACCGCGACGCCGAAGTACTGCGTGGCCACGTCCTCGAGCTGGTGCGCTTCGTCCAGCACCGCGTAGTGGCACGCGGGGATCACCTCGCCGTACGTGCTCTGGCGCACCGAGGCGTCGGCGCAGAGCAGGTGGTGGTTGACGATGACGATGTCGGACTCGGCGGCGCGCTGGCGCATGCGCGTGACGAAGCATTCCTGGTACTGCGGGCACTCGTTGCCGAGGCAGGTGTCGGCGGTGGCCGACACGTCGTGCCAGGCGGACGAGTCTTCCGGCAGGTCGCCCAGCTCGGCGCGGTCACCCGTGTCGGTTTCCTGGGCCCAGTCGTCCACCATCGCGACGAAGTCGGCCGGCGCCGTCGGTGAGGCGCGCAGCTGATCGAGGCGGTGCAGGCAGAGATAGTTGGCGCGCCCCTTCATGTAGGTGGCGGTGAACGGCACGCCGAGCGCCTCGCGCAGCACGGGCAGGTCCTTGAAGTAGATCTGCTCCTGCAGGTTCTTCGTGCCGGTGGAGACGAGCACGCGCTGCCGGCTGAGGATGGCCGGGACGAGGTAGGCGAGCGTCTTGCCGGTGCCCGTGCCGGCCTCGGCCAGCAGGACGCCTCCGCAGCCGAGGGTCTCGGCGACGGCCGCGGCCATCTGACGCTGGCCGATCCGCGGCTCGAAGGTGTCCACGGCCCGCGCGAGCGGGCCCCCCATGGCGAACGCCGCGTCGACCGCGGCCTTCAGGCCAGCCGTTCCGGATAGAGCGGGAACTTCTGGCACAGCTGTTCGACTTCCGCCTTGATCGTGGCGAGCACGCCGGCGTTGTCCGGGGCGGCGAGGGCGCGGGTGATGAAGCCGGCGATCAGGTCCATCTCGGCCTCGCCCATGCCGCGCGTGGTGACGGCGGGCGTGCCGAGGCGGATGCCGCTCGCCACCATCGGCGGATTCTGATCGAACGGGATCGCGTTCTTGTTCACCGTGATGCCGGCCTGCCCGAGCGCGGCCTCGGCCACCTTGCCGGTGATGCCCTTGGAGAAGACGTCGAGCAGCACGAGGTGATTGTCGGTGCCGCCGCTCACGATGCGGAAGCCCGCGGCCGCGAGCGCCGAGGCGAGGCGCGCGGCGTTGGCCACCACTTGCCGCTGGTAGGCCGCGAAGGCGGGCGTCGCGGCTTCCTTGAAGCAGACGGCCTTGGCGGCGATGATGTGCATCAGCGGTCCGCCCTGCACGCCGGGGAACACGGAGCGGTCGAGGTCCTTCGCGTATTTCTCGCGGCAGAGCACCAGGCCGCCGCGCGGGCCGCGCAGCGTCTTGTGCGTGGTCGTCGTGACGAAGTCGGCGTGCGGCACCGGGCTCGGGTGCACGCCGGCGGCCACGAGGCCGGCGATGTGGGCCATGTCCACCATCAGCGGCGCGCCCACGCGCTGCGCCACTTCGCCCATGCGCGCGAAGTCGATCACGCGCGGGTAGGCGCTCGCGCCGACGATGATCAGCTTCGGCTTGTGCTCGTCGGCCAGGCGCGTCGAACTCGTCGTAGTCGATCCGCTCGTCGTCCTTGCGGACGCCGTAGGGGACGATCGTGTAGAGCTTGCCGGAGAAGTTCAGCGGATGGCCGTGGGTGAGGTGGCCGCCGTGCGCGAGGTTCATCCCGAGGATGGTGTCGCCCGGCTTGAGCACGGTGAAGCACACGCTCATGTTGGCCTGGGCGCCGGAGTGCGGCTGCACGTTGGCGTGCTCGGCCCCGAAGAGCGCCTTGGCGCGCGCGATCGCGAGCGACTCGACGACGTCCACGTGCTCGCAGCCGCCGTAGTAGCGCTTGCCGGGATAGCCTTCCGCGTACTTGTTGGTCAGCACCGAGCCGGCCGCCTCGAGCACGGCGGAGCTCACGAAATTCTCGGAGGCGATGAGTTCGATGCCGTTCGACTGCCGCTCGGTCTCGTGGCGGACGGCTGCCGCGATGTCGGGGTCCGATTGCGCGAGCGACTGCTGCATGAGGGCGAGAGCGCTGGATGCCATATGAAGGATCAATTCTACGGCGGATCCCTCCCGCCTATTTTTCGATTTGATGAATCTTGCCCACGCGGCCGGCGTGGCGCCCGCCCTCGAACCCGGTCTGCAGGAAGGTGCGGACGATCTCTCGCGCGCGGGACTCGGGCGTGAGGCGCGCGCCGAGGGCGAGCACGTTCAGGTCGTTGTGCTCGCGCGACAGCCGCGCGCTCTCGGTGTCCCCGATCGCCGCCGCGCGCACGCCGGCCACCTTGTTGGCCGCGATGGCCATCCCGATGCCGCTGCCGCAGACGAGGATGCCGCGATCGAAGGTGCCGGCCGAGACGCCCGAGGCCACGGCCTGCGCGAAGTCCGGGTAGTCCACCGACACGCCGTTCGAGGTGCCGAAGTCCAGGTAGGTGACGCCCAGCTCGTCGAGCACGCGCTTGATGGCGTCTTTCAGTTGAAATCCCGCGTGATCGGCGCCCAAAGCCACGTGCATGCGGAAAAGTATACGATCGCACGGTGCCGCCCATCGCAATTGTGAAAGCCCGCGGCGAAGATCGCATTCGCTCCGGCCATCCATGGATCTACCAGTCCGACGTGGCCAGCGTGTCGGCGGACCCGGGCGAGGTCGTGCTCGTGCGCGGCGCCCGCGACCGCGACCTGGGGCACGCCCTCTTCAGCGACCAGTCGCAGATCACCCTTCGGATGATCTCGCTCGACGCGCGCCCGATCGATCGCGCATTCTGGCGCCAGCGCCTCGAGACGGCCATCCGCTTCCGCGAGTCGCTCGCCATCGACGCCACCGCCTACCGGCTCGTGCACGGCGAAGCCGACCTCCTCCCCTCCCTCATCGTCGATCGCTACGCCGACTATCTCGTGGTGCAGGCGCTGTCGCAGGGCATGGACTCCCTGATGCCGACGATCGTGCCGCTGCTGGTGGAGTTGACGGGCGCCAGGGGCGTGCTCGCGCGCAACGACCCCAAGGTGCGCCTCCTCGAGGGGCTGTCGCAGACAGTGGAGACCCTGCACGGCGAGGTGCCCGCCACCATCGAGGTCCGCGAGGGCGCGATCCGCTACGAGGTGGATCCGTGGCACGGCCAGAAGACCGGTCTTTTCCTCGACCAGCGCGAGAACCGCGAGGCCGCCGCCCGCTACGCGCACGGCGCGTTGCTCGACTGCTTCAGCTACAACGGCGGGTTCGCCCTGCCCCTCGCCGCGCGCTGCGAGACCGTCGAGGCTCTCGACATCTCGGCGGACGCCGTCTCGAGGATCACGGCGAACGCGGCTGCCAACGGCGTCACCAACCTGACGGCGCGCGAGGTGAACGTGTTCGACGAACTGCGCCACCTCGAACGCGACGGCGCGCGCTACGACACCATCGTCCTGGACCCCCCGGCGTTCGCCAAGAACAAGGCGTCGGTCCGCAACGCGCTCGCCGGATACAAGGAGATCAACCTCCGCGCGCTGCGCCTGCTGTCGCCCGGCGGCTTCCTCATCACGTGCAGCTGCTCCTACAACGTGGACGAGGGGATGTTCGCCGACGCCATCTACCAGGCGTCCGCGGACTCACGGATTCCCGTCACTGTTGTCGAGAAACGCATGCAGGGGCGCGACCACCCCGTCCTTTTGGGTGTCCCGGAGACCTACTATCTGAAGTGCCTGATCTTGAGAAAAATGGCCTAAAATCAACAAGTTACGGCTTTTCTACGATCCCCTTGCCATAACCGTCACCGATGGTTGGCATCAGAAGAACGAGGGGATGACAACCAGTTACGTTCCGTGTACACTCCGCGATCGGTATTCGGATTTCGTCAAACTTTCGGAGGGGAAGCGACAATGGGACAGGGGAATTTCCTCGGCCGGGCTTTCGGTGGAGTGGTGGGTCTCGCCGGCCTGCTTGCCCTACCTGCAATGGCATCCGCGCAGACGGCGGGCGCCGCGCCCACGTTCACGAAGGATGTTGCGCCAATCTTCCAGGAGAAGTGCGAATCGTGCCACCGGCCGGATTCGATCGCGCCGATGTCGCTCGTGAGCTACGAGGAAGCCCGGCCCTGGGCCCGGTCGATTCGCGACCGCGTGGCGTCGCCGCAACATGCCGCCGTGGCAGATCGACAAGACGGTCGGCATCCAGCACTTCAAGAATGACCGCTCGCTGAACGACAAGGAAATCGACACCATCGTCCGCTGGGTGGCCGCCGGCGCGCCGAAGGGCGACCCGAAGGACATGCCCGCGCCGATGAAGTGGGCCGACGAGGCCGTGCTGGAACTTCGCCAAGATGTTCGGCGGTCCGTCCCGACCTGATCGTCAAGTCGCCGCCACTACACGCAGAAGGCCGTGGCGCAGGACGCGTGGTACAAGCCCGTCGTCGACACCGGCCTCACCGAGCCGCGCTGGGTGCGCGCGATTGAAATCCGGCCCTCGACGCGTCAAGGGCCGCAAGATCACGCACCACGCGCTCGCCTACCTGAAGCAGGACGAGAAGGAAGCTGGCGCGATGCTGAGCGCCGACGCCGACAGCGGCGCGGGCCTCTTCATGGAATGGGCCGTCGGCAAGCAGGGCGAGATGATGCGGCCGAACACCGGCAAGCTGATGCTGCCCGGCTCGAAGATCCGCTGGGACATCCACTACTGCGCGGCCGGTGAGGACATCACCGACGACGTCGAACTCGGCATCTACTTCTACCCGAAGGGCCAGGAGCCGAAGTTCCGCACGATGCTGTCGCTCTACAGCGCCGTGACGGGCGGCAACACGCAGCCTCGACATCCAGCCGAACTCCATCAACGTGGGCCAGAACTTCCACGTGATGCGCAAGGCCGGCCGCGTCGAGAACTTCCAGCCGCACATGCACCTGCGCGGCAAGGCGATGATGATCGAAGCCATCCTGCCCAACGGCCAGCAGCAGGTCCTGAGCTACGTGAGCAACTTCGAGCTTCAACTGGATGACCAACTACGTCTACGCCGACGATGTACGCGCCGCTGCTGCCCAAGGGCACGATCCTCAAGATCACGGCGTGGCACGACAACACGGCGGCCAAGAAGAGCAACCCCGACCCGACGCAGTGGGTCGGCTGGGGCGACCGCACGGTCGACGAGATGGCGCACGCGTGGATCAACATCACCTACATGAGCGACGACGACTTCGCGAAGGAAGTCGAAGCGCGCAAGGCGAAGTTGGCGACCACCACCGAGCGTCAGCAGCAGCAGTAGGTGGCTGATCGGTTTTCACTAGAGGGGGCGCCGCAGTCGGCGCCCCTTCTGTCTTTCCGCAGGAGTTTTTCTATGTCATTCCGCTTTTCACCCGGCCGCGCCGGCGCGGCGCTGCATCGTGGCCGCCTGCCTGATTTCGGGCGCGGGCACGTCCGCGCGACAGTTGCCCGTCGAGCCGCTCAAGGACTCCGGGCAGAACGTCTACCCCGCGTTCGAGGGCTGGTACCAGAACACCGACGGCACCTACAGCCTCCTGATCGGCTACTACAACCGCAACAAGAAGGAAGTGCTCGACATCCCGATCGGTCCCGACAACCGGATCGAGCCCGGCGGTCCCGATCAGGGCCAGCCCACGCACTTCGAGGTGGGCCGCGGCTGGGGCACCATCGCGATCAAGGTGCCGAAAGATTTCGGCGACAAGAAGATCACGTGGACGCTGACGGCGAACGGCAAGACCGTGTCGATTCCTTTCGGCCTCACCAAGGGCTACCAGGTGGAGCCGTACAAGGACGCGGCGATGGGCAACACGCCGCCCACGCTCAAGTTCGCGAGCGATGGCACGGCGTTCCAAGGACCGCCCCTGCCCCTTGGCCCAGGCGTCCGTGATCAGCGCCGTGGCCAACGAGGCGACGCCCCTCAACGTGTGGGTCACCGACGAAGCGGGCAACGAGTCGCAGCTCCCGGCCGCGGGTGGCGGCCCTCGCGCGCCTCGCCTGTCGGTCACGCTCACGAAGTATCGCGGACCCGGCACGGTCAAGTTCTCCGAGAACAAGCCGACGATCAAGGAAGGCAAGGCCACCACGAACGCGACGTTCTCGCTGCCCGGCGAGTACATCATCCGCGTGGAAGGCAACGACTCGTCAGGCGTGGGCGGCGGCGGGTTCCAGTGCTGCTGGACCACGGCGTACCTGAAGGTCACCGTGAAGCCTGCCACCACCGGCGGCCACTGACGCCACACCGAATCATGGCGGCGGCGCATCAATTACGTTGATGCGCCGCCGCCATGCAATCCATCCCGCCAGCGCAATTCAACTTCCCGTATTCGCGATTTCGTCGTTCGAAATTGACTCACCCGTAGCACAAGGTTAGCCTCGTTGGTGCTTTCGGATGCGCGCATCTCAGCCGTGTCGGCGTGCGCGTTCTTGTTTGTTAATTGGGAGGACAGATGGCGCGAAAGTTTGTTGCACGGACGTTGTGGGTTTTCCTGGCGGGTCTCGTCCTGCTGCCGGCGGCGGCGCGGGCGCAGAGCGTGTTTGCGGGTACCGTGAAAGACACCTCGGGCGCCGTGATGCCCGGCGTCACCGTCGAAGCCGCCAGCCCGGTGCTGATCGAAGGCGTGCGGTCGGCGATCACCGATACGAACGGCGCAGTATCGCATCGTCGATCTTCGGCCCGGCGCCTACAAGCTCACGTTCTCGCTGCCGGGGTTCAACACCATCGTGCGCGACGGGCTGCAGCTGTCGGCGAACTTCACGGCCACGATCAACGTCGAGTTGACGGTCGGCACCCTGCAGGAATCGGTCACGGTCTCGGGCGCCTCTCCGGTCGTCGACGTCTCGAGCAACGTCAAGCAGCAGGTGATGTCGCGCGACGTGCTCGACGCGGTCCCGACGGCCAAGACCATCCAGGGCCTGGGCCAGCTGGTGCTCGGCGTGCGACTCGATGCGCCCGACGTGGGCGGCATCGCGCGCGATGCAGCAGACCTACTTCGCCGTCCGCGGCATGGGCGGCGCGCAGACGGTGGTGCTGGTCGACGGCCTGATGACCAACGGCCTGATGGGCGACGGCGCCGTGCAGGCGTACCACAACGAGGCGATGACGCAGGAAGCGGTCTACCAGACCGCGGGCGGATCGGCCGAGACGCTCACCGGCGGCGTGAACATGAACCTCGTCCCCAAGGACGGCGGCAACCAGTTCCGCGGCGGCGCCAAGTTCGCCAAGTCGCCCAGCCAGCTGGCAGGGCGACAACCTGACCGACCGACCTCAAGGCCATGGGCGTGACCGGCGTCGACCGCATCGCGAACTTCTACGAGATCAACGTCGAGCAGGGCGGCCCGATCGTCAAGAACAAGCTGTGGTTCTTCGGCGCGTTCCGCAAGGCGCAGTACGACAAGCCGATCGCCAACACGTTCGTGACGCCCGAGCGGCATGCCGTTTCCGCAGGGCTACGCGCAGTGCGCGGCCAAGCCTCGGCTCCTGCGAGCAGGGCATCTCGGACGAGAAGATGGACCAACCCGGTCGTCCGCCTCACGTGGCAGGTGTCGCGAGCGCAACAAGATCGCGATCTACAACGACCGCGCGCTGCGCCTCCGCGGCCACGCGATGGGCGCGCTCACCGACCCGCGCACGGCGTCGGTGATCTGGAACACGCCGACGTTCGCGACCGGCTCGGCGAAGTGGACGTCGACGCTGTCGTCGAAGCTGCTCCTCGAAGTGGGCACCTCGTTCAACCGCGAGCGCTACGACAACCTGTATCAGCCCGGCATCCTCGCCGAGCGCAACACGCCGGCGTGGTACAAGAACGTCCGCAAGGACGACACGAGCACCGGCCTGCTGTGGAACGCGTCGAGCGCGCAGCTGGGCAACTATCCCGACCGCTACAACGTGCAGGGCGCGATGTCGTACGTGACCGGCGCCCACAACGTGAAGGGCGGCATCCATGTACCAGTTCGGCAAGTACCGCCGCTACAACAACGCGAACGCCGACCTCTACCAGACCTACCAGAACGGCGTGCCGCTGCGCGTGACCGTGCTCAACACGCCGCTCGAAGTGCAGGAGAACCTCAACGCGAACATGGGCGTCTACGTCCAGGATTCGTGGAGCCTGAACAAGCTGACGCTGAACTACGGCATCCGCTGGGACTACCTCAGCCAGGAGATCCAGGGCCAGAAGGCGCAGGTCGGCCGCTTCGCGAACGTCGCCGCCTACGAGAACATCGCCCTGCCGACGTGGAGCGACATCTCGCCCCGCGTCTCGGCGGTCTACGACTCTTCCGGCAACGGCAAGACGGCCATCCGCGCCGGCTTCAACAAGTTCGTGGCCGCCGGCAACGACCGGGTACGCGCAGCTCTACAACCCCACCGCGTTGACCACGGCGGCGCTGCCGTGGACCGACGTCAACGGCGACGACATCGCCCAGGGCGAGCGTGGCTGCGCCTACCTGACGGCCGGCTGCGAAATCAACTTCACCAACCTGCCGGCCAACTTCGGCGTCCGCTCGCTGGCGCAGTTCGACAAGGACCTGCAGCGGCCGTACCAGTACGCCTTCAACGCCGGCATCACGCACGAACTGATGCAGGGCCTGTCGGTGGCGTTCGAGTACACGCGCAGCGACTTCAAGGACCTCACCGTTCGCCAGAACTCGCTCCGCAACGCCGACAGCTACGACCGCGTCGACGTCGTCAGCCCGCTGGACGGCAAGGTCATTCCGGCCTACACGGTGAAGCCGGCGTTCTCGAGCGCCGTCGCCAACGTCGACGCGACCAGCCCCGACATGAAGCGCTGGTACAACGGCTTCGACCTCTCGTTCAACGCGCGCCTCGGCCGCGGCGTCCGCGCGTTCGGCGGCATCAACGTCGAGCGCTCGCTGAACGACACGTGCGTGGCCGGCCTCAGCGATCCGAACCGGCTGGATGGCTGCGACCAGACGCAAGAGCGGCATTCCGTGGCAGAAGCAGTTCAAGGCCACGGTCGTCTACCCGCTGCCCTGGTACGGCGTCTCAGCTGAGCGCCACCTGGCAGGGCCTCAACGGCTACGCCACCGGCACGGCCGCCCAGGCCTACGGCCCCTTCACCGCCGGCACCGGCTTCGACCGGCCGAACGGCCTCGCCACCTTCTGGCTCGTCACGCCGACGACGCGCTACGCCGCCAACTGCACGGGCCCCTGCACGCCGGGCGCCCTCGTGATTCCGACGCTGGCCGCTTCCGGCGCCGCGTCCCTCAGCGTGCCGCTCGTGCCCGCCGAGACGGAATTCACGCCGCGCATCAACCAGTTCGACTTCGCGCTGAGCAAGTCGTTCACCTTCGGCAAGATCACCGTCCTGCCGAAGCTGGACATCTTCAACGCGCTGAATTCGGACGACTACACCGGCGTCGTCGACCTCGCAGTACGGCGCCGCGACTTACAAGCGTCCCTCGACGATCCTCCAGGGCCGCATCATCCGCATCGGCGCAGACCTGCGCTGGTAGCGCTGGTCGTAGGGCACCCTCTCGTAGGGCACCCCTTCAGGGGTGCCTTCCGGGACTTCTCGTAGGGCACCCCTCAGGGGTGCCTTCCAAACATGACGGGGGCGGGCCATCGAGCCCGCCCCGTTCTTTTTTGGGGCCGGTATACTGGCAAGAGCCTCACCATGCGCGCCCGAACGATCGTGGGAATCGCCGCGATGCTGTCCTGCCTCGTTGTCCAGGCGTGGGCCGGGCCGGCGCGCGTGCTGGATCTCAACGGCAAACCCGTCGATCCCCTCGCGGCCACGCCCGGCATCATCGCCACGGTGCTCGTATTCACCACCACGGACTGCCCGATCTCCGGCCGCTATGCGCCCGAGATCCAGCGGCTCTCCGCCCTCTACCGCAGCCGCGGGATCAGGTTCGTCCTCGTGTTTCCCGTGCCGGGGGACAGGCCCGACGTCATCAAGGCCCACCTGTCGAAGTTCGCCTACGCCCTGCCCGCCGTGCGAGACACGGCGCAGGAACTGGTCAAGGCGACCGGCGTGACCGTCACCCCTGAAGTGGCGGTGGCCGACGCCCGCGGGCGCTTCGTATATCGCGGCCGCATCGACGACTGGTACGTCGACTTTGGACGCGACCGGCCGGCGCCGACGACCCACGATCTCGCCAACGCCCTCGACGCAATCGTCGCGCGGCACGCCCGTGCCCGTGCGCGGAGACACGCGCGGTCGGGTGCATCCTCTCGGACTTGGTCAAATGAAATCCGCCTCCGCGGCCGAAGGCCGCTTCGGCGAGACCTCGCCAAAGCTCGCGGGATGGCTGCGCGAGCGAAGGCGGGCGCTCATCGTGCTCGCGCTCCTGGCCGTCTCGACGGCCGCCTCCGCACAGGACGTGACCTTCTCGCAGGGACATCGCGCCGATCGTGTTCAACGCGTGCGCGTCATGCCATCGCGCCGGCGGTCCCGCGCCGTTTCCGCTCACGTCCGTACAAGGAAGTCCGCCAGCGCGCGACGCAGATCGTCCAGGTGACGCAGAGCCGGTTCATGCCGCCCATGGAAAGTGGAGCCGGGCGTGGGTCACTTCGTGGGCCAGCGTCAGCTGACGGACGCCGAACTCGAGCGTCATCGCGTCGTGGGCCCGCGCGGGCACCCCCGAAGGCGACCCGAAGGCCACGCCGCCGTTGCCGGCGATGCCTGCCGAGCTGGCTGCTCGGCAAGCCGGACTTGATCGTCACGCTGCCCAAGGCCTTCACGCTCCCGGCGCTGCCGACCGACGCCTTCCGCATCTTCGCGATTCCGCTGCCGGTGACCAGGCGGACCTACGTGCGCGGCATCGAGTTCCATCCCGGCAACGCCCGCGTCGTCCATCACGCCAACATTCGTATCGACCGCACGGGCGCCACGCGCGCGCTGGACGACGCCGATCCGCTCCCGGGGTACGACGGCCTGATGCCGCGGTCGGCCGAGTACCCGGATGGCCACTTCCTCGGGTGGACGCCCGGCCAGGTCGCGCCGCTGATCTCGCCCGACCTGGCGTGGACGCTCGAGCCGGGCAGCGACCTCGTGGTGCAACTCCACCTCCAGCCGAGCGGCGCGGTGGAGCAGGTGCAGCCCGTGATCGGGCTGTACTTCAGCAACGAGGCGCCCAAGCGCACGCCGACCATCCTTCGCCTCGGCTCGCAAGGCATCGACATCGCGCCCGGCGATCCGCACTACGTGATCCGCGACGCCTATACGCTGCCGGTGGACATGGACCTGCTGGCGATCCAGCCGCACGCGCACTACCGCGCGCGGGAAATTCGCGGCACGGCGGCGTTTCCCGACGGCTCCACGCGGCTCGTGATGCACATCAAGGACTGGGACTTCCGATGGCAGCACGTCTACCGCCTCGAGACGCCGCTCGCCCTGCCGAAGGGCACGCGACTGTCGATGGAATACACCTACGACAACTCCGCCGACAACATCCGCAATCCCGAGACGCCGCCGAAGCACGTCTGGTGGGGCCAGCGCTCGCGAGACGAGATGGGCGACCTCTGGTTCCAGTTGCTGGCGAAGAACGAGCGCGATCGCGCCCTGGTCACGGAGCAGATCTCGCGCAAGATGACCGCCGAGGACATCATCGGCTACGAGACGATGATCAAGGTCGATCCGAAGGACTGCGGAACTCCACGACGACGTGGCGCTGCTGTACCTCGGGCTGAACCAGGCGCCGGCGGCCGTGCGTCACTTCCAGGCGTCGGCGGACCTGCAACCGGGCGTCCGCGCCGGCCCAGTTCAACCTCGGGACGGCCCTCACGCTCGCGGGCCGGCTCGACGAAGCCGTCGTCGCGTTTCGATCGGCGCTGGCGAAGCGGCCCGGCTACACGCAGGCGCACAACAACCTGGGTCGCGTCCTGCTGGCGCAGGGAAAGACGCGGGAAGCGATTGCGGAAATGCAGGAAGCCGTGCGGTTGGATCCAAAGAACGCGCAGGCGTTCTTCAACCTGTCGGAAGCCTACGCCGTGATCGGATCGTTCGACCTGGCCGTGGGAATGGCCGACCGTGCGCTGCAGTTGTCGCCGCCCGAACCGCTAGCCGGGGAAATCCGCGCGCGGCGCGAGCAGTTCCTGCAGCAGCGCCGCCCGCCGGGTCTCTAGGCACCCCTGAAGGGATGCCCTACTTCTGTGTTCCGCGTGTGACGCGTAGGGCACCCCTTCAGGGGTGCCTTATTTCTTTGCCGACGAAATCGGCGCGAGGATCGGCTTGAGTGCTTCGTCCAGCGCCTCGATGGTCATGCGTCCCGGATTGTAGCGAGCCACGTTGCCGGCGCGGTCGATCAGGACGAGCGTGGGGGTGGTGGACACGCCGTACTGCAGGAAGGCGTCGGGGCTCACCGGGGCGGGGTAGTTCTTCATCCAGGGATACACCTCGTCGCGAACCTTGGTGATGTACGCCAGTTCCTCATCGGGCGGCGCCGTCTTGCGCTGTGCGACGTACCCGTAGCGCTGCGTGGGCGCCACGATCGTCAGCCCCGTGTTGCGGTACTTGTTCAGCAACGTCTCGAGGATGGGGCCCTGGATCTTGCAGTCGGGGCACCAGTGCGCCCAGAGATACACGATGACGGGCTTGCCCTTCAGTTCGGCGAGCGTCGGCGGCTTGGTGCCGAGCCATTCCGAGCCCTCGATCGGCAGCGCCGGCTGGCCTTCGAGGCTGAGGAGGTTGATGTTCTTCTGCGTCCGCATCACGATGGACGTGTCCTTGTATTTCTCGAGTTCGCGGCGCAGGAAGAGCACGCCTTCAGAGCGGTTGCCGTCGGCGGCCATGACCTGGGCCTGCACCTCGAGGGACGCGCCGAGCGCCAGCGGGAGGTGCGGCTCGTCATCGAGCTTCCGCGTCATCAGCTGTTCTTCGACCATGGCGTAGGTGCGCACGGCGTAGCTCTGCGCCTGGTCGTACATCTTCTCCGCGAGCGCGCCCCGCCCGAGCCACGAGAGCGCCTCGATGGTTTCGGGGGTCGTGCCGTCTCCGGCCAGCGCGGAGAGGACGATCTTCTCGGCGCGCGGGAAATCCTTCTCGGCCATCGCGGCGCGTGTCTCGGCGATCACGCCCTTGGGGGGCCGGCGTGGGCACGGGCGCGGCGGCCTGCGGATCCTGGGCAAGGGCAGACATCGGGGAGAGCAAAACCACGAGTGCTGCGGCGGGGAACAGGTGTCGCATCCGGTGAGGATACTCCAAGTGCTTGCGCCTCCGCTCCCCCGGGGATATAACCGAACGCTATGAGACGTTACTCGCTTCCGACCGGCTTCTTCCTTGCTCTGACCACTCGTCGTTTCAAGCCTGACCCTGCGGGCCCAACTGCCGGGCTTGCGGGGGTTCCCGGACGACGCGGTGGCGGCGCAGCGGGACCGGGAAGCGCAGTTCCGCAAGGTGCCCGATGCGGCGCGCCTCAAGGAATACATGGAGGCCATGGCGGCGGAGCCGCACGTGGCCGGGCAGCCGTCCTCGAAGAAGGTCGCGGACTACGCGCTCGGGAAGTTCAAGTCCTGGGGCCTCGACGCGCGCCTCGAGGAGTTCGAGGCCATGATGCCCTGGCCCACGGAGCGGTCCGTGGAGCTCATCGCGGCCCCGCAGATACACGCTGGCGCTGAAGGAGCCGGTGCTCGCCGAGGACCCGGACTCCGGCGACGTGAACTCCACGCCCACCTACAACGCCTATTCGGGTGACGGCGACGTGACCGGCGAGGTCGTGTACGTGAACTACGGCATGCCGGCCGACTACGAGCGCCTCGAGCAGCTCGGCGTGAGCGTGAAGGGCAAGATCGTGCTCTCGCGCTACGGCGGCGGCTGGCGCGGCATCAAGCCGAAGGTGGCCTACGAGCATGGCGCCGTCGGTTGCCTCATCTACTCCGATCCGCGCGACGACGGGTATTACCCGGGCGACGTGTATCCCGCCGGTCCGTTCCGGCCCGAGCAGGGCGTGCAGCGCGGCAGCGTCCTCGACATGCCGGTCTACGCCGGCGACCCGCTCACGCCCGGCTGGGGCAGCGAACCCGGCGGCCGCAAGCTCGCGCGCGAGGAGGCCGTCACCATCCTCAAGATCCCCGTCCTCCCCATCTCCTACGGGGACGCGCTGCCGATCCTGAAGCAGCTCAAGGGCCCGGTGGCGCCGCGACACGTGGCGCGGCGCGCTGCCCGTGACGTATCACGTGGGCCCCGGCCCCGCGCAGCTCCACATGAAGGTGGCGTTCGAATGGAAGAACCGCCCCCTCTACGACGTCGTCATTCGCATCCCGGGCGACGACGATGCCCGATGAGTGGGTGATCTTCGGCAACCATCACGACGCGTGGGTGAACGGCGCCGACGATCCGATCAGCGGCGCCGTGTCGCTGATGGAGACCGGCGCGCGGCCTGTCGGAGCTGCTCAAGGGCGGCTGGCGCCCGAAGCGCACGCATCGATCCTCGCGTTGTGGGACGGCGAGGAGTGGGGGCTCCTCGGCTCCACCGAGTGGGCCGAGAAGCACGACGCCGAGCTCCGGCAGAAGGCCGCGGTGTACATCAACTCCGACAGCACGGGCAAAGGCTGGCTCTACGGCCGGCGGCTCGCACGGCCTGCAGCAGTTCCTGAACGAAGCGGCGAAGGACGTGAACGACCCGCGCACGGGCAAGCCCGTGATCGAGGAAGCGCGGCGGCATTCCGTGATGTCCACGCCGGAAGCCGACCGCGCCGATGCGCAGAAGGATCCGGCGCTGCGGCTCGATCCCCTCGGCTCGGGCTCGGACTTCACGCCGTTCCTGCAGCACCTGACGCTCTCGGCGCTCAGCGTGGGCTTCGGCGGCGAGAGCAGCGGCGGCATCTACCACTCGGCTTACGACTCGGTGCGGTGGTACCAGAAGTTCTCGGACGGCGACTACGCCTACGGGCGCACGCTGTCGCAGTTGTCGGGCACGTTGCTGCTCCGGCTGGCGGACGCGCCGGTGCTGCCGTTCCAGTTCACCGACACGGCGGACACGCTGATGCGCTACGTCGTTGAACTCGAGAAGCTCGCGGCCACGAAGAAGGACGCCAAGGTGGACCTGGCGCCGGTGCGCGCGTCGGTGGAGGCGCTTCGCAAGGCGGGCGTGGCCTACGAGACCGCGTACGCTCGGCTCGGGCGCGTGCCGTCGGCAAGCCTCGCGAGCCGGCGAGAGCTGCAGGCCCTCAACCAGTTGCTGGTCACGTCGGAGCGCAAGCTCGGGAACAGCGACGGCCTGCCGCGGCGCGACTGGTTCAAGCACCAGATCTACGCGCCGGGCTTCTACACCGGCTACGGCGTGAAGACGATGCCGCAGATCCGCGAGGGGCTGGAAGAGAACCGCTTCACCGAGGCGCAGGGCGGAGTGCGCACGGTGTCGGCGGCGGTGAACGCGCTGGCGGGCCAGGTAGACGCGGCGGCGCAGGCGCTGCAGAAGCTGGTGCCCGGCCGGTGATCGGGTTCGCGCCGACGGTCTGCCGTCCCCCGGAGTGCGGCTGCGTTGCCACACCGGGCCTCCGCGCGCTCCGTCGCCTGTCGTAGGGCGCCCCTTTAGGGGCGCCGCCAGGTCTGTTCGCTCCCCGCGCTGGAGTGACGCTCGAAATCGCGCAGGTGTTCGCTCGGATTGCCTGATACTCGAACGGGCCACTCCGCAAACGGCGGAGATGGCCCGTGCACTCCTCGCTCACACCCGCGCGATTTCACGACAGGTATCGCGTCACTCCAGTCGGCCCGGCGCGGCAACGCAGCCGCCCTCCGGGATTTCTCCACTTCGTATACATTCATGCTCATGTTCCTTGGCCCTTTCCTATTGAGCGCACTCATTTCAGCGGTTGCTGGAGGCTCGACGCTTCTCGCGGAGAGCTCGACCTTGCTGCCTGAGCAGGCCCAGAACGCCACGCCGGCGCGGCCGCCCGTGGCGCCGCCGCCGTCCACGCTGCGCGCGCCCACGCGCGCCGACGTCCTGCGCGGGGAATACGGGCGCTATCGCGCCAACAACGACCTGCTTTACTACACGCTCGACGTGCGCGTGGACCCCGAGAGGAAGTCCATCGCCGGCACCAACACGATCCGCTTCAAGATGCTCAAGGACGACACGCGGATCCAGCTGGAGCTCTACGCCAACCTCACCATCGTGAAGATCGCGATGGGCGGGGCGCCGCTCAAGTACGAGCGTGACCTCAACACCGTGTACATCGACTTCCCGGACACGCTGCGCGCGGGCCGCACCTACACGATCGACTTCCAGTATTCCGGCCTGCCGGAGGAAAAGGGCCGCTTCGGTGGCATCACGTTCAAGAAGGATCCCGCGGGTCGCGACTGGATCAACACCGCGTGCGAGGGCGAAGGCTCGAGCATCTGGTGGCCCAGCAAGGACCAGTGGCGCGACGAGCCCGAGGGCATGGACATCCGCGTCGCCGTGCCCAATCACCTGACGGACGTCTCGAACGGGAAGTTCGCCGGCAAGACCGACCTGGGCGACGGGTACACGCGCTGGGACTGGCACGTGCAGTACCCGATCAATTCCTACAACGTGTCGCTCAACATCGGCGAATACGTGCACTTCTCGGACACGCTCGGCGACATGCCGCTGGATTTCTACGTGCTCCCCGGCAGCCTGGAGAAGGCGAAGGTGCAGTTCGCGCAGGCCAAGCCGATGCTCGAGGCCTACGAGCACTACTTCGGCGAGTATCCGTTCAAGAAGGATGGCTACAAGCTCGTCGAGGCGCCCTATTCAGGCATGGAGCACCAGAGCGCCGTGACGTACGGGAACCGCTTCGCCAACGGGTATCTCGAACGCGACTGGACCGGCGTGGGCGTCAGCCTCAAGTTCGATTTCATCATCATCCACGAGAGCGGCCACGAGTGGTTCGGCAACGCCGTGTCCGCGGCCGACGTCTCGGACATGTGGATCCACGAGGGCTGGACGACGTACCTCGAGTGCCTCTACGTCGAACGCCTCTTCGGGCCGGACGATGCGCTGAAGTACACGAATGCCTACAAGACCAAGGTCGCCAACAAGGAGCCGATCATCACGCAGCACGGCATCCACCGCGACCCGAGCCAGGACATGTACTTCAAAGGCGCGCTGTTCCTGCACACGCTTCGCGGCGTGGTCAACGACGATGCGCGATGGTGGACGCTGATTCACGACCTGTTCCAGCGCTTCAAGTACCAGAACATCATGACGGAGGACATCGTCTCGTTCGTCAACCAGCGGCTCGGGATGGACCTCACGCCGGTCTTCGACCAGTACCTGCGTCGCGCGAACCTGCCGGTGCTCGAGTTGACCTTCCACGAGAAGGACGGCACGGTCTCGTACCGCTGGAACGCGGACGAGCGCGCCTTCGCGATGCCAATCCGCGTCGGCACGCGCGGACAGTGGCAGACCATCCAGCCCACGACGAACTGGCAGACGATGCCGACGCGCTTGACGAGCGAGACCTTCGAGGTGGCGACGGACCTGTATTACGTCAACGTCAACAAGGCGAAGGACTAGCGGCGGCGCTTCGCCCCGCGCCGCACGGGAGCCTGCTTCGCCGCCGGGGCCGGCGTCGCGGCCGCCTCGGGTACGGGGCCTCCCGCCTCGCGGACCTTGCGCCACACGCGGTCTTCCATCCAGTGCGGGTCCCACCATTCCACCGAGTTCACCGGCGTGCCCTGCAGCAGCATCGTGAAGTGCAGGTGATCGCCGCCGGCGAGCCCGGTCGAGCCCGTGCGGCCCAGTTCCTGGCCCTTGTCCACCGCGTCACCCGGCTTCACGCCGATTGACGACATGTGCGCGTAGAGCGACTGGACGCCGAGGCCGTGGTCCAGGATGACGCAGTTGCCATAGATGCCGAGGAACGCCGCGAAGACCACGACGCCCCGATTGGCCGCGTGCACCGGCGCGTGCTGCACGGTGGCCAGGTCGAAGCCGAGATGCACCTGGTGATCGATCTCCTTGTTGTCGAAGAAATAGGTGCGCTGGTCCGCGAAGCGCGACTCGACCTGCGAGTTCCCCATCTGGACGAATGCGTCTTTCCACAACATCTCGGCCTTGGACGACCCGGCCAGTCCCAGGATGGTCTCGGCGTTCTTCTTGCGCAGGTCGCCGTTGATCGTCAGGAACCCTTTCAGCAGCCCGTCAGTCGAGGCCGTGTCGATCTTCAGGTCGGGCGTGTTGGAAGCGATCGCCGGCACCACTCGTTCGAGGAACGCCTGGTCGATCGGAATGCGCGACTTGAGGAACACCTTGGGGAAGGCCTGGTGTTCGAGCGCGGTCGTGGCCTCGTTGCCGGCCGCGTCCTTCGCGAACGCGACCATCGGCGCGGAGGTGGGCTGGTCGTAGCGCAGCGCGAAAAAGACCACCCGCATCGACGGATCGGTGAGGCCCGCGGCCGTGCCCGGATAGGCCGGATAGCTGGCGTCGCCCACCCGAACGCCCGCCTGCACATCGTCGGGCGACACCTTGAGCACCGCGAATTCAGCGCCGCCGAGGTTCACGAAGTGGTGGATCGAGACGACCGCCACCCGCGGGGGATCGAGCCGCACCTGCAACTCACGCGTCACCGTGGTCGTGGCCGTCCGCAATCCAAAGAAGACCGGGCGGACGGCGGTGACCGCGAGCGTGGCCTTGCCATTCACGAGCGCGGGTTGCGTCTTCTTGCCGAACGCCTGGCTCACCGAGACCGGATTGGCCGTGGCCGGTGCGCCCAGAGAGTAGATCGGCATCACCTGCCCGTTCTGCTCGAGCGAGGCGTCGAGGCGCGTGAGCATCGTGGCGCCGCCGTCCGCCGTCAGTGCCAGCGTGCTGGCTTGCCCGACGGACTTCTCCGGTGAGGTGAGGGTGATGGTGGGGCCGGCTTCGCGTCCCGCGAGGTACCAGCCGAGCCCGAGACCGCCGATGCCGAGGACGAAGATGAGGAGCAGCGCAACTTTGAAATATCTCACGCGCCGATCATAACGTCCTTTTCTTGGTCCGATGCGTCGGCGTCGCGGTCCACGGGTCATCCGGCCACGGATGCCTGGGGTAGCGGCCGCGCAGTTCCTTGCGGACCTCGGGGTACGTGCGCTCCCAGAAGCTCTTGAGATCGCGCGTCGTCTGCACCGGCCGTCCGTTGGGCGCGAGCAACTGGAAGGTCACCGGCACGCGATTGGGGCCGATGCGTGGCGTCTCCGCCAATCCGAACAGTTCCTGCAGTTTCACTGCCACGGACACCGTTCCGTCTTCCGCATACTCGAGGCGCATGTCGCGTCCGCTGGGCACCGTCAGCGTGTCGGGTGCGGAGCGCTCGATTGATTGCTGGATGGACCACGGCAAGGCGTCGGCAATGCGGAGGTCGTCGAGTCTCCGCGCCTGCAGCGCGACCGCGGAGGCCAGCGCCTCGACGTCGAGGGCCTGGCCGGCGAACTCGGCGCGGCGAATGAGGCGGATGGTGGCCTCGTCTTGCGGACGTTCGAGCCAGGCCTGCGCCAGCAACGGCGCGCCGACGGCTCGGGTCGACGGGCACGGGCCGCTCGGAAAGCACCACCTCGTCGTACCACTCGGTGGCAGCGGCCTTCACCGATCCCGTGGCGGGATCCAGGCGATGCACGACCGCGCGCCTGGTGGCGAGCAGCCACTCGGGCTCGACGCGGCTGGCGAGCCGGACGATCGCCTCGGTGTGCGGGGACGTGCGGCCGGCCGTGACGTCGAGGGCGACGAGCCAGTCGCCGTCGCGAACGCCGCTCTCGCGTCCCATCGCGGCGCCGTGACCGGTGGCGAGGGTGACGCGATCGCCGCCGGCCTGCCGCCGGCGCGCCACGCGGTCGGGATACCCGGCCAGCAACGCCCTTCGAAGCGTGACTTCGTCCACGTGCGCGCGTCGCTTCGCACCGAGCGCCGTCGCCCCCAGGCGCTCGAGTTGTTCCGCGACCCGCTTCACGTGCGCGGGCAGGCGGCCCCAACGATCGA
Organism: uncultured Acidobacteriota bacterium; assembly: GCA_963839865.1. Taxonomy (GTDB): domain Bacteria; phylum Acidobacteriota; class Vicinamibacteria; order Vicinamibacterales; family UBA2999; genus 12-FULL-67-14b. The sequence goes on along the minus strand of CAWIWS010000020.1, from coordinate 290,077 downwards.
GAATCGGGAGCAGATCGCAGGAGGTCGAGGTGGCGCCGGTATCGGCCGCCGCGGGCTCCGAGAGCCACGCGCAGGCCGCCGCGCCCTCGAAGGACCCGCGGGCCTCGAGGAGCACGCGCGCCAGCCGCGGATGCAAGGGCAGGCGCTGCATGTCGTGGCCGAGGGGCGTCACACGACCGCCTTCGGTGGCCCCCAATCGTGCAAGGAGGGCCAGGGCGCTCTGCAGGCGATCGTCCGACGGCCGCTCGAACCAGTCGAAGGTGGACGGGTCGGCGCCCCAGGCGAGGACGGAGAGCAGCGGACCGGAGAGGTCGATGCGCTGGATCTCGGGTTCGCGATGCGGCCGCAGTCGATCGCGCGCGTCCCAGAGCCGGACGACCACGCCGGGCCCGAGGCGCGCGGCGCGTCCCGCGCGCTGGTCGGCGCTGTCCTCGGTGACGCGCTCGGTCGTCAGGCTGTCCACGCCGCGGTCCGGCGTCGTAGCGCGCCACCTTCTGGAGGCCCGTGTCGATCACCGCCGAGACGCCGGGCACCGTGAGGGACGTCTCAGCGATGTTCGTGGCGAGGATGACCCGGCGACGCCCGGCCGTCCCCGACAGCGCCGCATCCTGCGCGTCCGCGTCCAGGGAGCCGTAGAGCGGCATGAGGTCCACGCCGTGCCTTGCGGCCACGGCCTCGCACTCGCGCGTCGCCCTGGCAATCTCGCCCGCGCCGGACAGGAAGCAGAGCACGTTGCCGCGCGTCGAACCGAGCCGCCCGTCGAGCGTGGCGGCGATTGGCTGCCCGGGGGCGTAGTCGATTTGGAGCGGGTGCAGGGTCCCCGGAACATCGATCACCGGGCATCCGCCAAGGAAGCGCGCCACCGCTCGCCGTGTCGAGCGTCGCCGACATCACGAGGATGCGCAGGTCCGGCCGTGCGAGCCAGGCCTGCCTGGCCATCGCGAGCGCCAGGTCGGCGTGGACGCTGCGCTCGTGGAATTCGTCGATCACCACGGTGGTGATGTCGCTCAACAGCGGGTCGTCCTGCAGGTAGGCCGTCAGGATCCCTTCGGTGACGACGAGCAGGCGGGTGTCCGCGGCGGCACGTCGCTCGAAGCGGATGTGCCAGCCGACCTCGCGGCCGACGGTCCAGCCCTGCTCCTCGGCGATTCGGCGGGCCATGGCCCGCGCCGCCAGCGCGGCGCGGCTGCAGGAGGACGACGCGGCCCGCATCCACCAGGGCCGGCGGCACGCGGGTGGTCTTGCCGGCGCCAGGGGCCGCCGTCAGCACCGCGGCGCGGTGACGCCCGAGCGTGGCGCGCACCGGATCGATGAACGCGTCGATGGGCAGCGTGGCGAGGGTCAAGGTATGATCACAGCTTACCGCCAGGGGTATCCGCCTTCGCGCCAATGGATTGTAGGGCATCCCTTTCGGGGTGCCGGCGCTTCGGCGAGATTGAGAAAAACTCTGGAACCTGATCCGGTTGAGACCGGCGGAGGGAGAGCGGACATGACGACATACGCGGACGCGTATCCGAATTCACGCAAGGCCTACGACCAGTCCACGGTCAACACGCCGTCGGGCCCGGTGCATCTCCACGTGCCGTTGCGCGAGGTGTCGCTGGCCGGCGGCGAGCCGCCGGTGCGCCTCTACGACACGAGCGGGCCGCAGGGACACGACGTGCAGCGCGGGGCTGCCGAAGCTGCGCGAGCCGTGGATCGCCTCGCGCCGGAGGCCAGCAAGGTCGTCACCCAGCTGCACTACGCGCGCAAGGGCGAGATCACGCCCGAGATGGCGTTCATCGCGCTGCGCGAGGGCCTGCCGGCGGAGTTCGTGCGCGACGAGGTGGCGCGCGGCCGCGCCATCATCCCCGCCAACATCAACCACCCGGAACTCGAGCCGATGATCATCGGCCGCAACTTCCTCGTGAAGATCAACGCCAACATCGGCAACTCCGCCGTCTCCTCGTCGATCGAGGAGGAGGTCGAGAAGCTGCGGTGGGCCACGCTGTGGGGCGCCGACACGGTGATGGATCTCTCCACCGGGCAAGAACATCCACGAGACGCGCGAGTGGATCATGCGCAACTCGCCGGTGCCGATCGGCACCGTGCCGATCTACCAGGCGCTCGAGAAGGTCGGCGGCCGGCCCGAGGATCTCACCTGGGAGGTCTACCGCGACACGCTCATCGAGCAGGCCGAGCAGGGCGTGGACTACTTCACCGTCCACGCCGGCGTGCTCCTGCGCTACATCCCGATGACGGCCAAGCGCCTCACCGGCATCGTCTCGCGCGGCGGATCGATCATCGCCAAGTGGTGCCTGGCGCACCACCAGGAGAACTTCACCTACACGCACTTCCGCGAGATCTGCGAGATCATGCAGCACTACGACGTGTCGTTCTCGCTCGGCGACGGCCTGCGCCCGGGCTCGATCGCCGACGCCAACGACGAGCCGCAGTTCGCCGAGCTCAAGACGCAGGGCGAGCTGACGAAGATCGCCTGGGAGTACGACGTCCAGGTGATGAACGAAGGCCCCGGCCACGTGCCCATGCACCTGATCCGCGAGAACATGGAGAAGCAGCTCGAGTGGTGCGAGGAGGCGCCGTTCTACACGCTCGGCCCGCTCACGACCGACGTCGCCCCCGGCTACGACCACATCACCTCGGCGATCGGCGCCGCGATGATCGGCTGGTACGGCACCGCGATGCTCTGCTACGTCACGCCGAAGGAACACCTCGGCCTGCCGAACCGCGACGACGTGAAGGCCGGCGTGATCGCCTACAAGATCGCGGCGCACGCCGCCGACCTCGCCAAGGGCCACCCGCGCGCCCGCGCAGTGGGACGACGCGCTGTCGAAGGCGCGGTTCGAGTTCCGGTGGGAGGACCAGTTCAACCTGTCGCTCGACCCGGTCACCGCGCGCGCGTACCACGACGAGACGCTGCCGGCCGACGGCGCCAAGGTGGCGCACTTCTGCTCGATGTGCGGCCCGAAGTTCTGCAGCATGGAGCTCACGCAGCAGGTGCAGGGCCGAGGCGGAAAAGGGCATGCAGGAGAAGTCCGCCGAGTTCCTGAAAGAGGGCGGAGAGATTTACGTGAAAAACTAGCCACGAAGGTCACGAAGAGCATTTATTCAAAATGCTTCGTGCTCTTCGTGACCTTCGTGGCTAATTTTTGACAGCGGGCGGCGCCGGGACGATCTGGACGATCGTCGGGAAGCGTTCCGGCTGCCCGCCCGGCTTGGGGTTCGGGAAGCCCGCCGATCCCCCGTAGGTGTAGTCCTTCACCGTCACGCTCGGCACGAACGCCATCGTGTCCTCGCGGAACCTGCCGGTCTCGAACTGGTGCGTGGGCGGCGCTTCGAAGAGCTCATCGCCCTTCTGCTTCAGCATCGTCTTGTAGTAGCCGACCATCTCCGCGTAGGGCACCTGCACGCCGAACAGATAGAAGCGCTGGCCCCGGCCCGCGTCGTACGAGGTGAGATACACCGCCGAAGGGTAAATTGGAGCGCCCAGCATGGCTTCGGTAGGGATGCCAGGCGCCGCGCGCCGGGTGTCGCAGGTGCGGGGGCCTGGGCCGCGCCCGCGGGGGCCTTCGGGGCGGCAGGCGCCGGCGGCGGAGGCGCGGGCGTGGTCGGTCGCGGAAACGGCTGCGGCGTCTGGGCCGACAACGTGGCGGCCATCACGGCGCCAAGGACCACAACGGACACGCCACGGAAGTTCGGTAGCACGGAATTAGTATAAGTCTTCTCACACATGCCGACGATCCATCCCTTGCTGACCTACTGCACCGCGGAACTGCCGTGGCTGCTTGAATTCATCGAAGCGCTGGTCGCCATCGAGTCGCCATCGGACGACCCGGCGGCCGTCAACCGGTGCGGCGCCGAATTGGCGTCACGGCTCGAGGCGCTCGGGGCGGCGATCACGCGCGTGTCGTCCGGGACTGCGGGCGATCACTTGCGCGCGAGCTTCGGGACGGGAACACGGCAGGTGTTGTTGCTCGGCCACTTCGACACCGTCTGGCCGATTGGCCAGCTCGGCACGATGCCGGTGGCGCGCGAGGGCGGACGGCTCCACGGCCCCGGCATCTTCGACATGAAGGCCGGCATCGGCCTCGCCACGCTGGCCACGCGCGCCGTGCTCGCCCGCGATGCCCTCGCGAACGCCCGCATCGTCATGTTGTGGACGACCGACGAAGAAATCGGCAGCACCACGTCGCGCGCCCTCATCGAGGCCGAGGCGCGGAAGAGCGACGCCGTGCTCGTGTTCGAGCCGTCGCTGCCGGGCGGCGCGCTCAAGACCAGCCGCAAGGGCGTCGGCCAGTTCGAGCTGGTCGCGCGTGGCGTGTCGGCGCACGCGGGCCTCGATCCGGGAAAGGGCGTCAGCGCCGTCCGCGAACTGGCGCGCCAGATCATCGCCATCGACGACCTGCAGGATCTGGAACGCGGCATCTCCGTCACCGTGGGCGTGGTGGCCGGGGGGACGCGCGCGAACGTGGTGCCCGCCGAGGCCCGCGCCACGATCGACGCGCGCGCCACGACGCTGGCGGACGCCGAGCGCGTGGAGCGCGCGATGCAGGCCCTCACGCCGAGGATTCCCGGCGCCACGCTGTCGGTGACGGGCGGCTTCGACCGCCCGCCGCTGGAGCGAAGCGCAAAGGTGATCGCGCTCTTCGGGATGGCGAAGGCCGTGGCCGCGGAGATGGGGATTTCCCTCGAGGAAGGCAGCGCGGGCGGCGGGTCCGACGGCAACTTCACCGCGGCCCTGGGGATTCCCACGCTCGACGGGTTCGGCGCCGTCGGCGACGGCGCCCACGCCCTTCACGAGCACGTCGAGATCGAGGCGCTCGCACCGCGAGCGGCAGTCATCGCCGGCCTCCTGGAGCGCCTGCTGCGTCCTTAGAGCGCATTCCGTACCGCGTCTTCATCAACGACACCGCCTCGCCGACGCGCCGGGCGTAGTCCTTGGGGGCGTACTTCGACGCGTAGAGCTGTTCGTACCGATCCGCCAGCGCCGGGAAGGCGTCGGAGAGGAAGCGCATGAAGTGATCGCGCGTCCCGCCTTCGAGGTGCATCACCATCGCGCCCACCGACCGGGCGCCCGAATCCGCGATGGCCTTGACCGTCCGTTCCAGCTTGGCCGGCTGCGAGGATATCCCCGGAACGATCGGCGCCATCAACACCCCCACGTCGAGACCCGCATCCACGAGCTCGCGCACCGCGCGCAGCCGCTGCAGGGGATGCGCGGTGCCGGGCTCGAGCGCGCGCCACGCGTCTTCGTCCACGGTAGGCACGCTGATGTGGATGCGGCAGGACGCGCGGGCCGACAGGTCGAGCAGCACGTCGCGGTCGCGCACGATCATCGGCCCCTTGGTGACGATGCCCACGGGATTGGACGCGTCGCGCAGCGCCTCGAGGACGCCGCGCGAGAGCTTGTAGAGGCCCTCGATCGGCTGGTACGGATCGGTGGCCGTCCCGAAGCCGATCATCTCGCGCGACCAGCCGGGCTTGTCCAGCTCGCGCCGCAGCACCTCGACGAAGTTCGTCTTGACGAAGATCATCGACGCGAATTCGTCACCGGCGTTCAGCTCGAGTTGCGAATGATAGCGGCGCGCGAAGCAGTAGTGGCACCCGTGCGTGCACCCGCGATACGGGTTCAGCGTCCACTTGAAGAAGGGCATGCCCTTGACGCGATTGAGGGCGGAGCGGCAGCGGATCTCCTGGTAGGTCGCCTCGTCCGCGCGCCGGGTGGCATCGGTGAGCGCGGCCACGCCGCCCTCTTTCACCAGTCGCGCGACGTCGCGGGTGGTGGGGGACCGCCCGAGGTCGAACAGCATCGGCAGCGGCTGGTTCTGGCCCACGCCGGCATTATTTCGCTGTTTGTTCGCCTCTTGTCAAGCTCGAGTATCGCTTACAGCAGGTAGGCGAGCGCGAAGCCGATCTGGGCGACGAACATCATGCGGTACATGTGCGCCCAGGACACGTGGTTCTCTTCCACGGCGAGGTCTTCCGGTCGCCGCAGCATCAGGTAGCACACGTAGATGCCGTACGCGGTCATGGTCACGCCGAGCGCCTGGAGCAGCCAGAACTCGCCGGTGAGGATGCCGGCCCAGGCGCCGGCGGGAATCATCAGGAACGGCACGACGAAGGACGGTGAGATCATCCACGCCGCGCGGCGGACGCCGAACTCGATCGGCAGCGTGCGGCAGCCGCCCTTCGCGTCGCCCTCCATGTCCGCGAAATCCTTCGTCGTCGAGGCCCCGAGCAGGAAGAGCCCGAAGATCGCGCCGATGTACCACGGTTCGAGGCCGAACACGGTCTTCACGGCCGACCACCCCGCCACCTTCAACAGCACGCCTCGCGGGATGGCGATCGTGACATTCGCCCAGATGCCCAGCCGCTTGGTGCGGAACGGCGGCGCCGAATACAGGAACGTGATGACGGTGGCGAGCGCGACGATCCAGAAACACTCGTGGCGTCCGCCAGGCGCCACCATCCATGCGAGCGCCAGGGCGATAGCGTAGGTGATCCAGGTGAAGATCCACGCATCGCGGATCGACAGGCGGCCGCTCGGGAGCGGCCGCTTTCCCTTGTTGATGCGATCGATCTCGAGGTCGTAGATCTGGTTGAGCGCGTTCGAGGCGGCGTTGAGCACCGCCGCCATCATCGCGCCGATGATCGGGTAGAGCAGCAGATCGCCGGTCCACGCCTCGCGCGGCGCGGCGCCCACCGCGGTGAGGCCGCCCGAGAGGAAGCCGAGCGCGGGCGCCACGAGGGTGAAAGGCCGGCTGAATTCGAGATAGAGGGAGACGCGCCGGCTCATGCCGTGAACTGCAGCGCCAGCCACGCGCCGCCGGCGGCGGCCAGCGCGGAGACGGCGGTGTTGAGGAAGTTCAGCATGTCGTTGTTGAGGATACCCCGCGCCTCGTAGCGCGTGGCAAGGGCGCTCTCGGCAAACGCGCCGGCGGTGGCGCCGAGCACAAGGAAGGGCGCGAGGAAGAATCCGCCGGGAAGAATCAGGCCGGCGATGAGGGACATGACGATCGCGGAGCCGAGGCCGGCCATCGTTCCCACGGCGCTGACCGCACCCGGCGTGCCGGGCGGCACCTCGGCAAACGACGGGAACGCTCGAGGGGTCCCGCCAAAGGCCTTGCCGACCTCGCTGGCGACCGTGTCACTCGCCCCGGCAATCAGTCCGGCGCCGAGCACGAGCGCGCCCGGTGCGTCGGACCAGCCCACCGCCATGAGCCATGCGCCGATGGCGCCGACGAGGCAATTGGCGATCGCGTTGCCCGCGCCTCGGCGCCCACCGCGCTCTTCCGCGATGCCGAGGGCGGCCTTGCTCGCGAGGCCCACGCGAGAACTGACGACCGCCGCCGCGAACGCGAGGACGAGCATGGCCCAACCCGCGGGTCCGGCGCCCAGGTAGATCGCGATGCCGAGCACGGTGCCGGCCGCCGCGCCGGTGAGCGTCAGGGAACCGCGCGCCCACGCGGCGATCGCCATCACCGCGTTGAGGCCGAGGGCCCATGGCAGCCGGGACGCGAGCAGCGGCCACTCCACCGCGTCGGGATCGACCACGGCCGCGAGGGCGAGTGCGAGGCCCGCGGCCAGGGGGACCGACAGGTTGTCATCGAGGCCGATCGGAATGGTCTCGACGAAGGCCGCGACGACCGCCGCGATCACGGGCGCCCACAACGTGAAGCCCGCGGGCGGCGTCGGCACGATGGAGGGCGCCACCCAGAGGCTGAGTGCGACGGCGCCTGCGGCCGCCGCGGCCACGAACGCCACCAACCCGCTCCACGTCTTCTGCGGATTCCAGGGCAGCCGCCATCCGCCGATGTGCGTGCCTGCGAGCGTCGCCGCGCCGTCGCCGCAGGCCATGATGGCCCACGCGGCGGCGACGATGTCGAGGCGCGCGCGGAAGACCAGGATGAGGAGCAGGACCGAGAACGGATAGAACAGCGTGCCTGCGCGGTGGCCCCTCGCGTCCGCCGCGCGGATGATGCCGGGCGCCACGCGCGGCAGCAGGACCAGGTTGAACACGAGCGCGGCCGCCGCCATCAGCGCCGCCTGCGGCCACGTGAGCGCGCGGAGCAGGAACGCGAAGCCCACCATCGCCACGTGGACGAACTGCCGCAGGTTCTCCTGGGGCGCCTTCACAACGAGGCCACCAGCGCGGCCACGCCCTCGTCGAGAGGCCGCACGCGATGCGCGAGATCCGCGACCGCGCGCTGGCTGTCGAGCGACCAGTCCTCCCTGAAGATTCGCACCGCACCGCGGGTCAGGAGCGGTGGCGGTCCGGCGATCGCCGCGCGCATCTCTTCGGCGAGGCCCGCGATCGAGGCGAGGCCGAACGGAATCCGTCTCGGCATCGGCCGCCCGGTGAGGCGCTTCACGATCTCGAAGACCTCCCGTTGCGGCGCATTGACGCCGCCGAGCACGTACGACGATCCGGGGGCCGCGCGTTCGAGCGCCGTCACGTGCGTGGCCGCCACATCGTCGATCCAGGCGTACGACCATGGTCGATCGGCGCCGATGAGTCCGGGGAGCGCGCCCGCCAGGTGGTCGCCCACGAGCCGGCCGATGAGATTCCCCTCGGTGCGCCGGCCCAGGCCGTAGATGACACCGGGGTATACGCGCACCATCGGATGGCCGCGCCGGACCGCGGCGTCCGCGACGCGGTCGGCCGCGACCTTGGTGCGCTGGTAGTCGTTGGCGGAGAGCGGCGCCGTCAGCCCCTTGGGCGGGCGCGCCAGGAACGACGAGGTGTACAGGAACCGTGAGATGCCCGAGCGCTCGGCCGCGGCGAGTGCGTTGATCAACCCGCCGACGTTGACGTCGTCGAAGTCCTGCGGACGGGGCTTCCAGAGGCTGACGAGGGCCGCCATGTGGAGCAGGGCATCGCATCCGGCGGCCGCCGCGGTGAGGGCGTCCGCGTCGCGAACGTCGCCGTCGATCAACGTGCCGGGCAGCCCGCTCTCCGACGCCGATCGGGCGAACACCACCGGCGCGTGCCCGCGCGTCGCGAGGGCGCCGACTACCGCCCGACCGAGGTATCCCGTGCCGCCGGTCACCAGGACGCGCATGATTCGACTCCCGACTCCCGACTCCCGTCGAGATCGCTAGACCGCCCGCCGCCAGTAATCCAAGAGGTCGTCGACCGTCTGCTCGATCGGAATGTGCGGCACCCACCCCGTGTCGGCGCGCAGGCGGGAGGCGTCCCCGAGGAGCAGGGGAATGTCGTGGGGTCGCAACAGCGCGGGGTTCTGCTCGATGCGCACGGGCACCCGCGCGTGCGACACGAACGTGTCGACCAGATCGTGAATCGCGATGGCCCGCCCCGAGCACACGTTGTACGGCGTGCCCGGCCGGGCCGACTGCATCATGGCGCGATAGGCGCGGCACCGTGTCGCGCACGTCCATGATGTCGCGCGCGGGCGTCGAGGTTGCCGAGCGTCAGCACGGGCGGCGCCAGGCCCGCTTCGATCTGCGCGATCTGCCGCGCGATGCTCGGGGCCACGTAGGACGGCCCCTGCCGAGGGCCGACGTGGTTGAACGACCGCGCGAGCAGGACGGGCAGGCCGTCATCTTCCCAGGCGCGTATCGACAGCATCTCCTGGGCGAGCTTGCTGGTGCCGTAGGGGCTGTTGGGGCAGACGCGGTCCTGCTCGGTGAGCGCGCGTTCGAGCGGCGTGTAGATCGTCGCCGATCCGGTGACGAGCACGCGCGGCCGGAGGCCCGAGAGGCGCAGCGCTTCGAAGAGGTGCTCCGTGGCGAGGACGTTGCCCGCGAACGTCTCGCGGGTGTAGCGCCACGAGTCGCCGACATGCGCCGCGCCGGCCAGGTGATAGATGGCGGAGGGCTGCGATCGGGCAATGGCGTCGGCCACCGCCGAGCGGCTCGTGCATCTCGACGATATCCCAACGCACGCGCGCGCCGCTGACCAGCGGCTCGGTGCCCGGCCGCTGCCAGGCGACGATGTCGGTCCCGTCGCGCTCGAGCAGATCCAGCAGGTGGCTGCCGACGAAGCCGGCGGCGCCGGTGACCAGGACCGGACCGCTCACCTAGCCTCGCTTGCCGTACTGCGCCTCGATGTAGGCCTTGTAGGCGGGATCGGCCTCCTTGATCGGCCGCCACCACCACTCGTTGGCCTGGTACCACTGCACCGTCTCGCGCAGCCCCTGCTCGAAGTCCACCTGCGGCGCCCAGCCCATCGCGCGCACTTTCGCGGTGCCGAGGCTGTAGCGGCGATCGTGGCCCTTGCGGTCGGCCACCGGCTTGATCAGGTCCAGTCCCTTGCCCGTGAGGCGCAGGATGGCGTGGGTGATGTCCACGTTCTTGACCTCGTTGCCGCCGCCGATGTTGTAGACCTCGCCGTTGGTGCCGGTGTGAATCAGCAGGTCGAGCGCGCGGCAGTGGTCGAGCACGTGCAGCCAGTCGCGCACGTTGAGGCCGTCCCCGTACAGCGGCACGGGGATGTTGTCCATCGCGTTGGTGACGAACAGCGGGATGATCTTTTCCGGGAACTGGTACGGGCCGTAGTTGTTCGACGCGCGCGTGACGATCACCGGCACGTCGTGCGTCGCCCAGTAGCTGTAGGCGAGGCGATCGGCGCCGGCCTTGCTTGCGGCGTAGGGGTTGCGCGGGCGCAACTCGTCGGTCTCCGTGCTCGACCCTTCCGGCACGCTGCCGTAGACCTCGTCGGTCGAGATCTGCACGAACCGCCGCAGCGTCGGGTTGCGCCGCGCCGCCTCGAGCAGCACGAACGAGCCCTCCACGTCGGTCTTGATGAAGTCGCCCGCCGCCATGATCGACCGGTCCACGTGCGTCTCGGCCGCGAAGTGCACCACGATGTCCGCCGCCTCGACGAGCGGGCCCGCCACGGCGGCATCGCAGATGTCGCCGTGCACGAACGTGTGCCGTGGATTCTGCATCACGTCGTGCAGGTTCTCGAGCCGGCCCGCGTAGGTGAGCTTGTCGAGCGTCGTCACGTGCCAGTCGGCATGCGTCTGCAGCGCATGGCGCACGAAGTTGCTGCCGATGAAACCCGCGCCGCCGGTAACGAGTACTTTGATCATGACAGCAGACGATCTTAATACGTTCCGCCGCCGAATGCGCCCAGGAAGTTCGAAAACGAGCCGATCCCGGCCAGGGTGAAGGACATGTTGAACCGCCGGTCCTTCGGCACCAGGAAGTTCGAGCTCGAAGGGTAGTTGTAGGCCTGGTATTCGAAGCTGACGCCGCAGCACTGCGCGTTGTAGTACCCGATGTAGCGCTGGTTGATCAGCGTCGTCCGCGCGATGTCGTAGTTGAACGACACGTTGCCGCCGACCTTGCCGCCCCAGAACCGCATGGTGCCGCTCGACTGCACGTAGTTGGCCGACGAGCGGCTCGCCGCCGTAGGCGTTCTTGCTCCAGCCCCCGCTCACGTCCACCGCCGGCAGGCGCAGCGTGCCGTTCAGGCCGAAACCCACCAGCCGCCTGACGGCCTCGAAGATCGGGTCGTACTCCAGGCGGAAGTCCAGCGCCAGGGGCATGATCGGGGAGGCCTTCGCCGTCAGCGCGATGGGCGAGTACGCGCTCGCGGGCCGGTTGAGGTACCCGTAGGAATAGCCGGAGTCGTACCTGCTGGCGCGCGGGTCGGTGTAATAGCGTCTGCTTCAGGCTCACGCTCAGGATCTCGAGCGGCGAGCCCCCCGACGGGCCGCTGCCTGCCGCCTTGCGGGCCAGCACCCGGTTGTTGAGACCATAGGACGCCTGCGTGGCGCCGCCGATGACGGTGTCGTAGCCGCCCGCGGAGGTCGGGCACCCGGTCCTGCACGCTGATCGTCGTCCGGCGCTGCACCGAGAAGGTGGGCTCGATGACGTGCTTCAGGCGCTCGGCGTAACCGTTGTTCGGCGCGAACACCCGCGAGAACACCGGGCCGATGACCTCCGCCCGCATGTCCGCGTAGTTGCGCGTGACCGGCACCGCAATCTGCGTCTTCTTGTCGTCCGCCAGGCTCTCGCTGAAGTACGTCGTGCGGTACGCCAGCGTCGCATTGACGTTCGAGGTACGGCAGCGTGCTGAGCGGCGCGCGCAGCGACGGCAGCAGGTCGACCTTGCGTCAGCCCGAGGTCGGTCTCGCCCTTGGAGGTCTTCTGCAGGTTGACCAACTGGGCGGCTTCGCCGTTGATGGACAGGTAGAGCGGCAGCCGCGGCAGCTTCTGGCCGGAGAAGGTCGCCGTCACGCCCGGCGCCGGACCGCCGACGAACGAGTCGGTGGAGTTGTAGAAGTTCTCGTTCCGCGCGTAGGTGCCCGTGGCGCGCGAGCCCGCGCCACGCGCCGGAGAGGCCGCCGCATGATCGTGCGCGTGCTCTGCGAGGCGTTGTAGAAGTTGTTGTTGTAGAGCTGCTGGACGGTGAGGTTGGAGAAGTAGTCCACGCGCGCCCGAGCCGTCAGGTGGCCGGGCAAGCCCTGGCTGAGGCCGCCGTTCATCTGCGTGCTCTTGCGAGCCGGCTGCGTCTGCCCGTTGATCACCGCTTCCTTCTCGTTCGAGCCAGTACGCCTTGAAATTCCCCGACGAGGCGGGCGACAGCATGTAGCGGTACTCGCCGCCCATGCCCGTGCCGCGCGAGAAGAACCAGTCGTGGAAGAGCGTGGCGTCCTGGCTGCGGTTGATGGCCCAGAAGAAGGCGTTGCTGATCGACTGCCCGCGGTAGGTCGAGGCCCCGTAGGTCGGGATCAGGAAGCCCGTGGCGCGGTCGTCGTCCTGGATCGGGTAGTACAGCGCCGGCAGGTAGAACACCGGGACGTCCTTCACCGTGATGACGGCGTTCGTGAGCCTCACGTAGTCGTGCAGGTTGACCGTGGCGCTGTTGCTGACGATCTGCCAGCGCGGCGTGGGCTGGACGCACGTCGTGAAGCCGCCGTGACGTGATGTGGTACTTGTCGGGGCCGATCTTCTCGATCGAGGTCCCGTAGAAGTACACGTCCGGCTCGAGCGTGCCGAACATGCTCATGTTCCGCGCCTTGCCCTTGTCGCCCAGCTGCGCGATGCCCGAGGCGTTGGCGAACGTGCCGAGCTTCGTGTGCGTGTTGAAGACGACCGATTCGGCGGAGATGCGCGACGTCGTCGTGGCGAACACCACGTTGCCCCGCGCGGTCAGCTCGCCCGTCTTGGTGTTGAGCTCGAGGTCGTCCGCGAAGAACTTCTGGCCGGCGTTGGGGCTGCCGGGCTCGCCCTCGATCTCGACCTCCCGCATCAGCCGCACCCGATCGGCGTCGATGCGCTCGAGCGCGAACTGCTTGGTGTTCCACCCCGGCACGATCTGCGCGGCGGCCGGCGGCGCGCAGCACGGCCGCGATGCACACGCACGCGAACAGGGAGAGCCCGAGCCGCATCCTGGAAGAAGCCACCACGTCGATGGTCGAGAATAACACGCGCCTACGCCCGCGTTGCCCCGGCGGCCAGCAGCCGCGCGCGCAGCGGACCGATCAGGAAGATCGATCCGGCCGCCACCACGCGCGCGCCCGCCTCGAGCGCGCGGCGCACGGCCGCGTCGGGCGACGGCTCCACCTCGACGGCGGACGGTCGGCGCATGGCCCGCGATGGCCGCGGCCAGCCCCTCGGCGGATCGCGCGCGCCCGTGCGGCACCGTGGTGGCGATGAAGCGCGAGGTCACCGGCGCGAGGGCCCGCACCATCCCGGCCAGATCCTTGTCCTCCATGGCCGCGAACACGATCGGCAGGGGCGCGACGCCGGCGTCCCGAAGGTAGCCGGCCAGGGCCTCGGCGCCCGCCGGGATTGTGCGCCGCGTCGATCGAGCAACGTGCCGCCGCCCGGGAGCCGCAGCCATTCGATTCGTCCGGGCCACTCGCACGCGGAGAGCCCGGCGACGATGGCGTCGGCCGGAAGCGCGGAGACCCGATCCGACCAGGTCTCGAGGATGCGCACGGCCACCACGGCGTTGGCGGCCTGGTGGCGCCCCTCGAGGGCGAGGCGGACGGGGGGATAGCCGCGCACCGGCGTGCGTGAGCGTCAGCGTGACGCGACCGCGATCGACCTGCTCGCGGGCCGTCACGCCGTCGTGCGCGCGAACGACCGGCGCGCCCAGGTCCGCGGCCACCGACGCCACTGTGGCGGTCGCCTCGTCCGGCAGCGCCCCGACGACGAGCGGCACGCCGCGCCTGGCGATGCCGGCCTTCTCGAACGCGATTGCCGAGAGCGTGCGACCCAGGTGCCGCTCGTGGTCGAAGGCGATCGACGTGATCGCCGAGACCTCGGGCGCGAGGACGTTCGTGGCGTCGAAACGTCCCCCGAGGCCCACCTCCACGACCGCCGCCTCGACCTTCGCGCGCCGGAAGATCTCGAAGGCGATGGCGGTGGAGACCTCGAAGAAGGTCGGCGCCACCGTCAGCGCGCCCGCGTCGCGCAGGCCGTCCATCACCGCAAGCACCTCCGCGGTCACCGTCTCGAAGGTGGCGCGGTCGACCGGGACGCCGTCGAGGGCGACGCGCTCTTCGATGGTGTTGAGGTGCGGGGAGGTATAGCGGCCCGTGCGCAGGCCGCCGGCGCGCAGGCCGCGCTCCACCATGGCGGCCACCGATCCCTTGCCGTTGGTCCCGGCGATGTGCACGGAGGGCCAGGCGCGTTCGGGGTGCCCGAGCGCGGCGAGAATCGCCCGGATGTTGTCGAGGCCGAGCTTGATGCCGAACTGTTCGAGCGCGAACAGGCGGTCGAGCGGCGTCACCGGACCTGGAAGGGTTGCCCCATCTGCGTTCGATCTGCGTTCAATCTGCGGCCATGAAACGGAGCGCCCGGCCGAGCGTGGCCTTCATCTCCCGCCGATCGACGATGAGATCCAGCATCCCGTGCTCGACGAGGAACTCGGCGCGCTGGAAGCCGTCGGGCAGCTTCTGCCGGATGGTCTGCTCGATCACGCGGGGCCCCGCGAAGCCGATGAGCGCCTTGGGCTCGGCGATGTTGAGGTCGCCCAGCATCGCGAAGCTCGCCGTGACGCCGCCCGTGGTCGGATCCGTGAGGATCGATACGATACGGCAGCCGCGCGCGGTCGAGCCGGGCGAGCGCCGCCGAGATCTTGGCCATCTGCATCAGCGAGAGCGCGCCTTCCATCATGCGCGCGCCGCCCGAGCAGCGAGACGATGATCATCGCGGCCTTGCGCTCGAGCGCGAGCTCGATGCCGCGGACGATCTTTTCGCCCACGACGACGCCCATCGAGCCGCCGATGAAGCTGTACTCCATCGACGCCACGATGGCCTCGACGCCGTTGATGCGGCCCACGCCGACGATCACGGCGTCCTTCTTGCCCGTGGATTTCGCGTCGCCGCGAGCCGGGACTTGTAGGGCTTGGTGTCCGTGAACTGCAGGGGATCGTTCGACGGAGGTCGGGCGCGATCTCCTCCCACTGTTCATCGTCGAACAGCGTCTTGAGCCGCTCCGTCGCGTTCAGCCGGAAATGATGCGCGCACTTGTGGCAGACGTGAAGGTTCTTGACGAGATCCTTCGTGTAGATGATGGTGTCGCACTCCGGACACTTCACCCACAAGCCTTCGGGCACGCGGCTGGTCTTCTCGGGCGTCGCAATCGGTTTGCGCGCCTTCTTGAACCACGCCATATGAGGTGCAGCTTACAAGTTCGAAGTTCAAAGTTCGAAAGTTCAGAGGCATCGTGCACTTTGACGTTCTAGCCGTCGACCTGCTACGTCTCACTTCCGCGCGACGTAGTACCGCGTGCCCTTGCCCATGCCCCGGATTTGCTTCACCAGCTCGTCGAGCGCCGCATCGTCCGATTCGGGGTCGAATTCGGAGGTTTCCACGACCAGGAGCGGGGTGGCCGTGTAGTGGAAGAAGAAGTGCTGGTACGCCTCGTTCAGCTCGCGCAGGTACTCGGCATCGGGTGCGGGACGCGGCCGGCTCGTCGCCGTCGGCCCAGGCCGCCCGCGCCTTCAGCCGCCGGACGAGCAGGTCGGTGGGCGCCTGGAGGTAGACGACCAGGTCGGGCGGCGGCACGTCCTTCGCCAGCAGGTCGAACAGCCGCTGGTAGATGAACAGCTCGTTGTCGTCGAGGTTCAGGTAGGCGAAGATCTTGTCCTTGTCGAAGACGTAGTCGCAGATCGTCGTCTGCAGGAACAGGTCGGCCTGGCGCAGCTGCGTCAGCTGGCGGTGGCGGTTGAGCAGGTAGAACAGCTGCGCCTGCAGCGCCGCGCCCGGGCGCTCGGCGTAGAAATCCGCCAGGAACGGGTTCTCGGCGTCTTCCAGGATGGCGGTGCCCTCGAGCCGCTCGGCCAGCCGTTCGGCCAGCCGCGTCTTGCCGACCCCGATGGGTCCCTCGACGGCGAGATAGTGAAAGGCCACGACGGGAGCTACTATAGTTCACGCGTGAGAATCGACAAGATTGAGCTCTTCCTCTGCCGCCTGCCCCTCGTGCATTTCTTCGAGACGAGCTTCGGGCGGTCCTACGACCGGACATTCGTGCTGGTGCGCGTCGAGGGCGACGGGCACGAGGGCTGGGGCGAATCGGTCGCCGAGGCCAACCCCTACTACAGCAGCGAAACCACCGAGACGGTCTGGCACATCGTCTCCGGCTTCATCGCGCCGCTGGTGATCGGCCGGACGTTCGACCATCCGCGCGACGTGTTTCCCGCCCTCGCCCGCGTCCGCGGCCACAACATGGCCAAGGCCGGCGTGGAGATGGCCGCGTGGGACCTCTACGCGAAGACGATCGGGCCAGCCCCTGTCGCGCGTGCTCGGCGGGACCCGGGCCCGCATCGCCTCGGGCGTGTCGATCGGCATCCAGGACTCCCTCGACCAGCTCCTCGAAAAGATCGACCGCGAGCTGGCCGCCGGCTACCAGCGCATCAAGATCAAGATCAAGCCCGGCTGGGACCTCGAGGCCGTGGAGCGTGTGCGCGCGAAATTCCCGAAGGTCCCGCTGATGGTCGACGCCAACGCCGCCTATCACCTGAAGGACGCGGCGCACCTCGCGCGCCTCGATCCGTACAACCTGATGATGATCGAGCAGCCGCTCGACTACGACGACGTGATGGACCACGCGGCGCTGCAGGAGGCGATCAAGACGCCGATCTGCCTGGACGAGTCGATCCACACCGTGCGCATCGCGCGTGACGCCATCGACGGCCAAGGCGTGCCGCATCATCAACATCAAGCCCGGCCGCGTCGGCGGCCACGCGGCCTCGATCGCGCTGCACGACCTGTGCGCCGCGCACGGCATCCCCGTGTGGCACGGCGGGATGCTCGAGAGCGGCATCGGCCGCGCGCACAACATCCACCTGGCGAGCCTGCCGAACTTCACCCTGCCCGGCGACATCGCCGCGAGCAAGCGCTACTACCAGCCGGACCTGATCGAACCGGCCATCGACGTCGCGCCCGACGGCACCATCGCGGTGCCCGACGGTCCCGGCATCGGCGTCCACATCGTCCGCGAGCGGATCGCGCAGGCGACACTGCGGCACATCAGCCTATGACCTCACCGCGATTCCGGATCGGGGCGGCCCTCGTCGCCCTCGTGGCGGCCACGGGGTGCGGGCCCAAGGCCGCGCCCGACGTGACCGCGGTGCCGCCCGCGCAGGCCTACGAGCAGAAGATGCGCGCGATGCTGCTGCTCGAGGACGAGCGGCAGCTGCAGTCGGCCGCCGGCGACCTGACGGCGCTGCTCCAGGATCGCGAGGCCCGCGTGCGGCGGCGCGCGGCGCAGGCCGTGGGCCGCGTGCGGCTGGCCGAGGGCGTGCCCGCGCTGACGGCGATCCTCGCCGCGCGACCAGGACCCCGAGGTCAGGCAGATGGCGGCGTTTTCGCTCGGCCAGATCGGCCAGGCGTCGGCGGCCGAGGCGCTGATGACCGCGCTCGCCGACGCCGACCCGCTCGTGCAGGGCCGCGCCGCGGAGGCGCTCGGCGCCATCGCCCACAAGCCCGCGGCGGCGCCGATTGCGACGATGGTCGGCACGCACGTGTCGGCCGGCGCGCTGAACGGCATCGTGCCGGACGACATGGGGTATCCCAAGAGCCCGGCGATCGAGGCCGTGCGGCTGGGGATCTACGCGCTCGTGCGCCTCGGCGCGTACGACGCGCTCGCGTCGAGCCTCCTCGATGCCGGCGGCCAGCCGCGCAGCCGCTGGTGGCCCGTGGCGTACGCCTTCCAGCGGATCGGCGATGCGAAGGCCGCGCCCGCGCTGCTCGCGCTGCTGCAAGGCGACGGGCAACTGACGCGCGCGTTCGCCGCGCGCGGCCTGGGCGTGTTGAAGGACGCGCGCGCGGCCACGCCGCTGCTGGCCATTGCCGCGAACGCGGGCGAGCCGCAGGCGGTCCGCATCCAGGCGATTCGCGCGCTCGCGGCGATCGGCGACGCGCGCGGCGGTGCCGTGTTCACCAGGATCGTGACCACGCCCAAGGTGGACGCGAACCTGCAACTCGAAGCGCTGACGGCGCTCGGCGTGCTGCATCCGGCCGGCTCGGTGGACCTGTTGATCGACCTCGCGTCGGCGACGTGGCCGTCGATTCGCGCCGCGGCCCTCACGGGCCTGGCGCGCGACCGACCCGGACACCTTCCTGAGCGCCATCTCCGGCCTCGACCCCGACGCGCACTGGTCGGTGCGGGCCGCGCTGGCCGCCGCCGATTGGCGGACTGGGCAAGGAACGCGCGGAGGCGCCGCTCACGGCGATGCTGCGCGACGCCGACCAGCGCGTGATCCCCGCGGTGATCGACGCGCTCGTGAAGGTGCGCGCCGGCAACGCCGCGGCCGTGGCGCTGGAGCGGCTCGGCGAGCGACGACCCGGTCGTGCGCGCGGCCGCCGCGCGCGGGCTGGGCGCGCTCAAGCCGGCCGGTGCCGCGGCGGCGCTCGCGGCGGCCGTGCGACGACGGCGAAGCGCGATGGCCTCTACGTGGCGCGCGCGGCCGCGCTCGAGGCGCTGGTCGCCGTCGATCCCGCGGCCGCCAGGCCCTTGCTGACGGCGGCGCTGACCGACAAGGACTGGGCCGTGCGCGTGCGCGCGGCCGAACTGCTGCGGACGCTCGATCCGTCCGCCGACCTGGCCGCCATGCGGCCCGCGCCGCCGCACACCGATTCCGGAGCTGTCGGCCGTCGACACGTTCGTCGCCCCGCCGTATTCGCCCGCCGCCTACATCGACACGGCGAAGGGCACGATCCAGATCGAGCTCGCCGTCCTCGACGCGCCGCGGACCGTGGCCAACTTCATCGCGCTGGCGCGCAAGGGCTACTTCAACGGCGTCTCGCTCCACCGCGTGGTCCCCGATTTCGTCGTCCAGGACGGCGACCCGCGCGGCGACGGCGAAGGCGGGCCCGGGCTACACGATTCGCGACGAGATCAACCAGCGGCCCTACCTTCGCGGCACGGTCGGCATGGCGCTCGACTGGGCCGACACCGGCGGCAGCCAGTTCTTCATCACGCACTCACCGCAGCCGCACCTCGACGGGCGCTACACCGTCTTCGGGCAGGTGGTCTCCGGCATGGACGTCGTGGATCGGCTGTCGCAGTGGGACGCGATCGAGCGGGTGCGCGTGTGGGACGGCGTGGCGTGGATTGGGACGGACAGAATAGTCCCGTAAACACGTAAGCCGTAAGCCGTAAGCCGCAAGCCGGACAAATAAAAAAGGGGGCGAACAGTCGCCCCCTTCGATCTTCTGGCTGATGAAGCTTAACGCTTCTTCGCCTTCTTCGCCGCCTTCTTCTTAGCTGCTTTCTTTGCCATCGGTTTATCCCCCCCTTCAGGTTGGGTTATGCGGAAGAACTCGCCGCTGCACTCGGTGGCCTCTGCCGCCTGGCACTCGGCCCGCAGGTGCCGGCGTTCTTCGCGCTTCGTTGCGCGCCGAGAATCGGCGCGCGGTCTGCTGGTGAATAGGGTGGGGCAGTCTGTGAGAACCGCCCCTGTAAGCGGCCTAGCGCTTCTTGGCCTTCTTCTTCGCCGCCTTCTTTGCCTTCTTCGCCATTGTTCTCTCCTGATGGGGGGGGGACTCTGCCTGGTGGCAGCCGCTGATTGTTTTTACGTCTTCACAATCAGTGGCCTGAGCCCTCTTCCCTCATACCAGATGTAGATTATGGATGAGAAATTTGTGTTGTCAAGCACAAACCGTTTGTGGTTGTCAAAAACCGCGGCCGACTTGACGATCCCTCGCCCATCTCCATCACGTCGTGTCGGCCGCTGGCGCGCGGAACTGTAGATCGCCTTACGGTTTCGCGATCGCCGCGCGCAGTTGTCGCGCGCGCGCGAGCGCGCCGGCGGGCGCGGCGGGTGCGCGCGCGATGATCGCGTCGAGTTGTTCGAGCGCGCGGGCCGGCTGTTGCAGCGCGCGGTACTGCACCGCCATGTTGAGGCGCGCGCGCACCTCCGCGATGTCGGCGCGGTGCACCTGCCGCGCCCGCGCCAGGGCGAGCAGTTGCCGCGACGCCTCGAGGCTCGCCGCGTGATCGTGGAAGTAGCCGTCGAGGATCTCCGCCTCGATCTGGCGGAAGAGCGGGTTGTGCGGATAGCGCGCCTGCAGGTCGCGCGCGATCGCCAGGGCCTCCCGGAACTTCTGCTCGTACCAGAGGTCGATGACGTGAATCTGGTAGAGGGCCTCGCCGCGCACGATCAGGCCCTCGCGGCTCGCGCGTTCGAGCTGCTGCAGGCCCTCGACCCGGTCGCCGCCTGGCAGCAGCAGCAGCCACCGGAGGAACTTCAGCGCCGCCGGGGCCACGTCGGCGTAGTAGCGGTACAGGCCGATGCCGAACTCCGCGTCGTGCATGGCCGGGTCGAGCGCGAGCGCGCGCTCCAGCGCGGTCTTGATGCGCTTGCCGTCGCGCGCCGCCGCCAGCCGCTCCACCCGCAGCACGCGGAACTGCGCGCGGGCGCCGTACGCCCCGCCCAGGTAGAACCACGCCTCCGCGCGTTGGGGTTCGGCGGCGGTCCAGCGCTCGGCCTCGGCGATGGCGGCTTCGTTCTTGGCGGTGAACGCGGCGTCGAGGGCGCGGCTCTCGGGATCCAGCTGGATCTGCCACCACAGGTTCAGCGACTCGAGGTTGAGGCAGGCCGCGCGCGGCGCCGGCCCGCACGCCGCCGCCACCTCGCCGGGCAGGCGTTCGAACGCGGCGTCGAGGATCGTGTCGTAGGCGTGCGCGACGAGGGGCGCCGCGGTCAGGCCGGCCTGCGGCGGCGCCGCGGCCGCCAGGGCCAGCGGCACCAGGCACGCGGCCACGCCCGCCAGGCGCCCGGGACTCACAGCACGCTCGTGCGCAGCCGCTGCTTCTCCGCGTGGCGCGCGAGCGCCAGTTGAATCAGCCGATCGACCAGCGCCGCGTACGCCGACGCCGCTCGCCTCCCACATCTTGGCGTACATGCTGATGGTGGTGAACCCGGGCATCGTGTTGATCTCGTTGACCCACATCGCGCCCGTGTCGCGCGACATCAGGAAGTCCACGCGCGACAGGCCCGCGGCGTCGACCGCCTGGAACGCCGCCACCGCGAGCCGCTGCACCTCGGCGGCCTGCGCCGGCGTGAGCGTCCGCCGGGATGATCGTGCGCGAGCCCTCGTCGATGTACTTCGCCTCGTAGTCGTAGAACTCCCGCGACGGCACCACCTCGCCGGGCACCGACGTGGACGGGTCGTCGTTGCCGAGCACCGCGCATTCGATCTCACGCGCGTTCGGCACGCCGGCCTCGACGACCACCTTGCGATCGAACTCCAGCGCGGCGTCGATGGCCGGCGCGAGGTCCGCCCCGGTCTTCACCTTCGAGATCCCCACGCTCGATCCCATGTTGGCGGGCTTGACGAACACGGGCAGGCCCGAGCGTGGCGAGGTCGGCCAGCACGCGGGCGCGATCGCGATCCCACTCGCCGCGCACGAAGCCCTTCCACGCCACCACCGGCAGCCCGCGCGCGGCGAAGAGCACCTTCATCACGGCCTTGTCCATGCCCGCGGCCGAGGCGAGCACGCCCGGCCCCACGTACGGCACGTTGGCGAGTTCCAGCAATCCCTGCACCGTGCCGTCTTCCCCGTACGGCCCGTGGAGCACCGGGAAGACCACGTCGAGGCCGAGGCCCGTGACCACCGCGCTGATCGCCTTGCGCCTCGCCGTTCGGCGCGGCAGGCCGCCGCTCGACCGTGATGAGCGTGTCTTCGGACGGGTACGCGGCGAGCAGGGTGTCGCGCCCGGCGCGCGCGGGCCGCGCCGGCGGAGAGGCGCGCCTGCTGGATGACTTCCGCGGCCGAGATCGCCGTGGGCGGCCGATCGGCCAGCGTCCACCGGCCGTCCTTCTCGATGCGGATCGGCACCGGCTCGTAGCGCACGCGATCGATGTTCTTGAAGATCGACGCGGCCGACGCCACCGACACTTCGTGCTCGCCCGACCGCCCGCCGTAGATCACACCCACCCGGAGTTTCTTCACTCAGTGATAATACACAGCGACCGGTAGTTGCCTGCCTTCACGCCTCTCCCACACCGACGGCGCGGCCCGGCGCGGCACGATCACCACTCCGCACGGCGCGATCGAGACGCCGGCCTTCATGCCCGTGGGCACGCAAGGCGCCGTCAAGGCGCTCACGGCCCGGCACCTCGAGGACATCGGCGCCGGCATCATCCTGGGCAACACGTATCACCTCTATCTCCGGCCCGGGGACGCAGTTGATCGCGCGCCGAGGGGGCCTCCACCGCTTCATCGGCTGGTCGCGGCCGATCCTCACCGACAGCGGCGGCTACCAGGTCTTCAGCCTGTCGGACCGGCGCAAGATCGAGGAGCAGGGCGTGCACTTCCGATCCCACCTCGATGGCAGTCCCCATCTGCTGACCCCGGAAAAGGCGGTCGAGATCCAGGCGAACCTCGGGTCGGACATCGCCATGGTGCTCGACGAGTGCCCGGCGCTGCCGTCCACGCCCGAGGTCATCGACCGTTCGCTCGAGCTCACGGCCCGCTGGGCCCGCCGCTGCCGCGACCGTTACCAGGACTCAGATCGAGCCGGAGGCCGGCCCGACCAACCCGGGTCAGGCCCAGTTTGGGATCATCCAGGGCGGGACCTTCGAGGACCTGCGGGCGAAGAGCGCCGAACTGACTGTGTCCATTGGGTTTGAGGGCTACGCCCTTGGCGGGCTAAGCGTGGGGGAGCCCAACGACACTATGTATAAGGTGGTGGAGCACACCACGCCCTTTCTCCCGGCGGACAAACCCCGCTACCTGATGGGGGTGGGGACGCCGTTGGATCTCATCGAAAACGTGGCGCGCGGCATCGACATGTTCGACTGTGTCCTGCCCACCCGAAATGCCCGGAACGGCCAGCTTCTGACGAGCGAAGGGCCCTTGAACATCAAGAACGCCCAATATGCCGAGGATGACGGCCCGGCCGATCCGGCCTGCGGCTGCTACACCTGCCGGCATTTTTCCCGGGCCTATCTCCGGCACCTCTATATCGCGGGAGAAATGACCGGAGGCACCCTTAACACGTTGCATAACCTGAGCTTTTACCTTGACACCATGCGGCGGATTAGGGAGGCTATAGCGTTTGGCGCGTTCGAAAAATTTCGACAGGATTTCCACCGAATTTTCACCCGCCGCGCGTTGATTTCATGACCCCGACGGTTCCCCCTCACGCCCTGTTGCTGGCTCTGTCTGCCTCCCCCGATTCGGGAGTCAGTCCGCTGATCCAGCTGATCCCCTTCGCGCTCGTCCTCGCGATCTTCTATTTCGTCATCCTGCTGCCCATGAAACGGCGGCAGAAGAAGGTGGACGAGTTCCTGGGCGCCCTCAAGGTGGGCGACAAGGTCGTCACCTCCGGCGGTCTGTACGGGTCGATTGCCAAGCTGGGCGACCCGTCGATTCAACTGCAGATTGCTCCAAACGTTCGAGTCGACATCTCGCGCGCGGCCATCGTGGGCTACCAGGGCCAGGCGCCGGTCGTCGACACTCCGAGTTCATAAGCCATGGCGAAGAACCTCCGTTGGAAAGTCGTGCTCATCCTGGCCGTCATCGGCCTGTCGATCTGGTCGTTCTATCCGCTGAACGAGAAGATTCGCCTGGGCCTCGACCTCAAGGGCGGCGTCCACCTCGTGCTGCGGGTGCAGACCGATGACGCGTTGCGCCTCGAGACCGAGACCACGGCGGACCGGCTGCGCGAGCAGTTGAAGACGGCGAACATCGGCGTCGGCGCCATCACGGTGACGAGCGTCACCGAGTTCTCCGTCGCCGGCGTGCCCCAGGAGCAGGACCAGGCCTTCCGCGGCGCGCTGACGGAGGCCGAGCTGAACTACAACCGCGCCTCGGGCGTCGGCGGCAGCTACACCTTCACGCTCAAGCCGAACATCGCCGTGCAGCTCCGCGAGGACACGGTCAACCAGGCGCTGCAGACGATCGAGCGCCGCGTCAACGAGCTGGGCGTGGCCGAGCCGATCGTGGCGCGGCACAGCGCGGCGGACCAGATCCTGGTCCAGATGCCGGGCGTGACCGACGTCGCGCGCGCGAAGGAAATCATCCGCTCGACGGCGCTGCTGGAGCTGAAGCAGGTCGAGCAGGGCCCGTTCTCGGACGAGGCGCCAGGCGCGGCAGGCGTACGCCGGCAACGTGCCGCCCGACATCCTCATCATCCCGGGCCAGAGCGCGTCGGCCCCGGGCCAGCCGTCCTCCACCGTGTACTACGCCGTGCGCCGCGTGCCCATCGTGACGGGCCGCGACCTGCGCACCGCGCAAGCCCACGCTCGACGAGAACAACCGCCCGGCGGTGAGCTTCTCCCTCAACAACGAGGGCGCCCGCAAGTTCGGCATGTTCACGCAGGCCAACATCGGCCGCCAGCTGGCCATCGTCCTCGACAACAAGGTGTTCTCGGCCCCGCAGATCCAGTCGCGGATCGACGACGAGGGCCGCATCACCGGCAACTTCACCAACCAGGAAGCCGGCGACCTCTCGCTGGTGCTGCGGTCGGGCGCGCTGCCCGCGTCGCTCACCTACCTCGAGGAGCGCACGGTGGGCCCCTCGCTCGGCGCCGACTCGATTCGCGCGGGCGTGTATGCCTCGATCGGCGGCCTGATCGCCGTCATCATCTTCATGCTCTTCTACTACAAGCTGTCGGGCCTCAACGCGCTCGTGTCCATCGTGGTCAACCTGATGATCGTCCTCGGGTTGATGGCGTATCTGGGCGGGGTGATGACCCTGCCGGGCATCGCGGGCTTCATCCTCACCATCGGCATGGGCGTGGACTCGAACGTGCTCATCTTCGAGCGCATCCGCGAGGAGCTCCGGGCCTCGAAGGGCGTCCGGCAGGCGGTGGCGGCCGGGTTCGACCGCGTGTTCCTCACCATTCTGGACACCCACGTGTCGTCGCTCATCGCGGCGGCGTTCCTCTTCCAGTTCGGCACCGGCCCCATCCGGGGGTTCGCGACGACGCTGACCATCGGCTTGTTGTCGAACATCTTCACCGCGGTGTTCGTGTCACGCACCGTTTTCGAACTCGAGTTGTCGACCCGCAAGAATCCGACGCTGAGCATCTAGGCCATGCATATCTTCGAAACCGCCAATTTCAACTTCGTCAAGTGGCGCTGGCACGCCATCGCCCTGTCGTGGGCGATCGTCATCGCCGGCGTCATCGTGGCGTTCTCCCGCGGCGGCGTGCCGATGGGCATCGACTTCACGGGCGGCACCGTGGTGATCGTCAAGTTCGAGCAGGCCGTGCCCGAGGACGCGGTGCGCCGCGCCCTCGACCCGCTCTCGACCGAGAAGGTCGTGCAGCAGTACGGCAACGCCGCGGACCACGAAGTGCTCATCCGCATGCCCGAGGCGGGCAGGACGCAGGAGCAGGGCACGAGCCTCGACCAGGGCGCCCGCGCCATGGTCGACGCGCTCACCAAGGCGAACCTCGGCAAGTTCGACGTCATCCAGACGGAAATTGTCGGCCCGGTGATCGGCAAGGACCTCCAGCTGAAGGGCATCTACGCCACGCTGGCCTCGCTCGTCGGCATCCTCTTCTACATCTGGATGCGGTTCCAGCTGAACTTCGGCGTCGGCGCGATCGTGGCCACCTTCCACGACATCATCGTGACGATGGCGTTCCTGGTCGTTCTTCAACTACGACCTGTCGCTCAACGTCGTGGCGGCCATCCTCACCATCACCGGCTACTCGGTGAACGACACGATCGTCATCTTCGACCGCATCCGCGAGAACATGCGCAGCATGCGCAAGGATTCGCTCGAGCACGTCGTCAACGTGAGCGTCAACCAGACGCTGTCACGCACCATCATCACGGCGGGCACGACGCTCCTCACGGTGGTCTCCCTCTACGTGTTCGGCGGCGAGGTGCTCAAGGGCTTCGCGTTCACGATGATCGTCGGCATCGTCACCGGCACCTACTCGTCGATGTACATCGCCTCGTCGATCGCGATCATCCTGAGCGGCAATCAGCCCAAGGGCCGGCCGCAGGCCGCCCGCAAGGCCTCGTAGCAGCCCGTCGCGCCGCATCGCCGCCGTCCCCGGACGGCGCGCGTTCCGCCCTCGGGGGCGGGGGCGCGAGCGGACGGAAGAACGAGTAGCAATCATGCAGTGGCTGCGGCGAAGTTTCCTCACCGGCCTCGTGGTCACGGTGCCGCTGTTCATCTCCGTGGCTGCGCTCGTGTGGACGTTCCGGATCGTCGACGGGGTGGCGATCCCGATTTCGACGAGCCTGCTCGGGCGCGAAGTCCCCGGGCTGGGCGTCCTGATGACGGGGCGTGTTCATCCTGGTGGTGGGCGCGGTGGCCACCAACGTGATCGGGCGCCGGGTGCTGCAGCGGGCCGAGGGCTGGCTGCTGCACGTGCCCCTGTTCAAGACGGTGTATGCGCCGGTCAAGCAGCTGGTGGCCGCCTTCTCCCCCGACAACGACGCGGGGTTCAAGAAGGTGGTCATCATCGAGGACTCGCGGCGCGGGATGGTGCTGGGTTTCCTGACGCGCGAGTTCGACGCTCGATCGCGGACAGGGACCGGAGCGGTTTGTGGCGGTCTATGTGCCGACGAACCATCTGTATCTCGGGGACGTCGTGGTCTATCCCCGGGACCAGGCGTTCTTTCCCGACTTGTCGGTGGAAGACGGCGTCCGGATTTTCCTGACCGGCGGCATGGCGCTCCCGTCGCGGGTGCGCGGGCGGCAGGCGCAGCGATCGGGTGAACAGACTCAGGGTCTGAACGAGGACAGGACACGATGGTGATGAGACTTTGTGATCGAGCGACGTGGCGCCGCGTGATCAGCACGGCGGCGGTGGTCTTCGGCCTGGCGGTTCTGATGGGGCCGGTGCGTGATGGCGGCGCAACCGGAAGAGGCGGCGGCGCACGCCGGCGGGCACCGGCCCGGCGGCGAGGTGAACATCCAGCTGCCCGACCTGAACCAGGGCGACTTCCTCGGCATGACGGGGCACCAGATCCTGATGTCGGGCCTGGTGGTCTGCGTGCTGGGCCTGCTCTTCGGCTTCTGGACCTACACGGCGGTGAAGAACCTGCCGGTGCACAAGTCGATGGCCGACGTCTCGGCGCTCATCTACGAGACCTGCAAGGCCTACCTGATCCAGCAGGGCAAGTTCCTGCTGATCCTCGAGCTGTTCATCGGCACGGTCATCGTCGCCTACTTCTGGCTGACCGGCCTCGAGCCCACGCCGCATCGCCATCGTGATCCTCTTCAGCCTGATCGGCATCGCGCGGCAGCTACGGCGTGGCGTGGTACGGCATCCGCATCAACACGCTGGCCAACTCGCGCACGGCGTTCGCCAGCCTGCAGGGCAAGGCCTTCCCGGTGTGCGACATCCCGCTGCGCGTCGGGCATGAGCGTCGGCATGATGCTCATCTCGGTCGAGCTGCTGTTCATGCTCGCGATTCTGCTCTTCATCCCCGGCGACCTACGCGGGCGTCTGCTTCCTCGGCTTCGCCATCGGCGAGTCGCTGGGCGCGGCGGCGCTGCGCATCGCGGGCGGCATCTTCACCAAGATCGCCGACATCGGCTCCGACCTGATGAAGGTCGTCTTCAAGATCAAGGAAGACGACGCGCGCAACCCCGGCGTGATCGCCGACTGCACGGGCGACAACGCGGGCGACTCGGTGGGCCCCACGGCCGACGGCTTCGAGACCTACGGCGTCACGGGCGTGGCGCTGATCTCGTTCATCATGCTGGCGGTCAAGGACCCGGCGATCCAGGTGCAGCTGCTGGTGTGGATCTTCATGATGCGCGTGATGATGGTGCTCGCCTCGGCGGGTTCCTACCTCGTGAACAACGCGGTGGCCAAGGGCCAGTACGGCGACGCCGAGAAGATGAACTTCGAGGCGCCGCTGACGTTGCTGGTGTGGCTGACCTCGATCGTGTCGGTGGTGCTCACCTACGTGCTGTCGCACCTGCTGATTCCCGACGCTCGGCGGCAACACCGACCTGTGGTGGCAGCTGTCGACGGTCATCACCTGCGGCACGCTGGCCGGCGCGATCATCCCCGAGTTCGTCAAGGTCTTCACCTCGACGCACTCCGGCCACGTCAAGGAAGTGGTGACCTCGTCGCGCGAGGGCGGCGCCGTCGCTCAACATCCTGTCGGGCCTCGTCGCCGGCAACTTCAGCGCCTACTGGCTGGGCCTGACGATCATGGGCCTGATGTCGATCGCCTACGTGCGTGTCGACGCTGGAGCCTGCGGCGCGCATCATGGTGGCGCCGGCCATCTTCGCGTTCGGCCTCGTGGCGTTCGGCTTCCTCGGCATGGGCCCGGTGACGATCGCGGTGGACTCCTACGGCCCGGTGACCGACAACGCGCAGTCGGTCTACGAGCTGTCGCAGATCGAGGAGATCCCCGGCATCGAAGCAGGAGATCCAGAAGCAGTTCGGCTTCAAGGTCAACTTCGAGGTGGCCAAGGAACTGCTCGAGGAGAACGACGGCGCGGGCAACACGTTCAAGGCGACGGCCAAGCCGGTGCTGATCGGCACGGCCGTGGTCGGCGCGACGACGATGATCTTCTCGATCATCATGGCGCTGACGCAGGGCCTCGCGGACCAGGCGGCGATCAGCAACCTGTCGATCCTGCACCCGCCCTTCCTGCTGGGCCTGATCACGGGCGGCGCGGTGATCTACTGGTTCACCGGCGCGTCGATGCAGGCGGTGACCACCGGCGCGTACCGCGCGGTGGAGTTCATCAAGGCCAACATCAAGCTCGAGGGCTCGACCAAGGCGTCGGTCGAGGACAGCAAGAAGGTGGTGGAGATCTGCACCATCTACGCGCAGAAGGGCATGTTCAACATCTTCCTCGGCGTGTTCTTCTCGACGCTGGCGTTCGCGTTCGTGGAGCCGTTCTTCTTCATCGGCTACCTGATTTCGATTGCGCTCTTCGGCCTCTACCAGGCGATCTTCATGGCCAACGCCGGCGGCGCGTGGGACAACGCGAAGAAGATCGTCGAGACCGAGCTGAAGATGAAGGGCACGCCGCTGCACGACGCCTCGGTCGTGGGCGACACGGTCGGCGATCCGTTCAAGGACACGTCATCGGTGGCGATGAACCCGGTGATCAAGTTCACGACGCTGTTCGGCCTGCTGGCCGTGGAGCTGGGCGTGTACCTGTCGGGCCAGAACGGCGCGGTGCTCGACGCACGCGCTGGCGGCCGTGTTCTTCGTGGTCAGCATGGTGTTCGTGCACCGCTCGTTCTACGGGATGCGGATCGAGAGCTCAGGGACGACGGAGGTCGGTCCACGGATCGACCGTTGGCCGGCAATCTCTGTCGTGACAGCTGTGCAGGTCATCTGCAACGACTGGAATCGATACCGGGTGGCAGATGACCAAACCGTTTGTAACAAGTCGTAATCATTCGGATAGAATACGTCGGGCTTTTCAGCGAGTCCAGACCGTTGACGTTCGGATCGCGAGGCCGCATAGAATCGCCGGGCGCTTGGTGCAGGGAGCCGTTTCTGAGATCCGGTGTCTAAGTCTCGACATCAGCGCGCAACCGGCTGGTCATGGCGTCGTTGACCATCAGTTTCCGGGCGCTCAGGCGTATAATCGGCAGTCTTCGCCGCTGCACGCGGGAGGTCAGGAGGAACAGTGCCACGCGACATGTTCGGTGACGTCGTCGATCCGTCGATCAAGATGGGCAACAAGATGTGGTACACCGTGCCACTCACGATGCTGGTACAGGCCGTGATCGTGGCGGCGATGGTCATCATCCCGCTTGATGGCGGCCGACATGCTGCCGACACCGCCGTCGATGATGGCGTTTGTGGCGGCACCACCGCCGCCTCCGCCCCCCCGCCTCCGCCGCCGCCGCCTGAAGCGAAGGCGCCGCCGCCGCCCATGGACGTGAGTCCGAACGCGGCGCCGGTGGAGGCTCCGTCGGAAATCAAGCCAGAGACCGGTCTCGAAGCCGGGTTCGAACGTAATGCTGGTGTCGAAGGCGGCATCATCGGCGGCGTCGCCGGCGGCATCACCGGCGGCATTCCCGAACCGCCCGCCGCCGCCGCCGCCTCCGGCCGCGCCGGTCCGCGTGGGTGGCAACATCAAGCCGCCGCAGAAGACCAAGGACGTGCGGCCCGGTGTATCCGCCGATCGCGCAGTCGGCGCGCGTGCAGGGCATCGTCATCATCGAGGCCACGATCGGTCCCGATGGCGCGGTGAAGGACGCCAAGGTGCTGCGCTCGATTCCCGCTGCTCGACCAGGCCGCGCTCGACGCGGTGCGGCAGTGGGTGTTCACGCCGACGCTGCTCAACGGCGTGCCGGTGCCCGTCATCATGACCGTCACGGTGCAGTTCACGCTGCAGTAGACGGACGTGTACACGAGTTTCTTCAACAGCTAGTCAGCGTCTTTTTCTGGAGGAAGCGATGGAAGGTCGGAAGATGGCTCAGATCGGACGGATCGCATTTGCGGCGGCTCGCTCTCGTGCTTCGCAGGCTCGCCGGCGTTCGCGCAGGAGGGCGGCGGCGGTCTCGATCTCGTCGACATGTTCTAGTCAGATGGGCCTGCGGCCATGGCCGTCGCCGTCATCCTGTTCATCATGTCGTTCTGGTCGGTGGGTGTCGCCATTGAGCGCATCTACACGTTCAACCAGGCGACCAAGCAGTCGAAGATGTACGCCCCCCTCGTGGCCAAGCACCTCAAGGAAGGCCGCCTGAAGGAAGCCATCGCGCTGTCGTCGGCGAAGGAATACCGCTACAGCCACCTCGCCAAGGTGGTGCTCGCCGGCCTGCAGGAATACCAGTTCCAGCAGGAGAGCGGCGCCAACCTGTCGCGTGAAGACCTGCTCGACACCGTCCGCCGCTCGATTCAGCGCGCCACCGCGCTGACCTCGAACGACCTCAAGAAGGGCGTCTCGGGCC
Source organism: uncultured Acidobacteriota bacterium (assembly GCA_963839865.1). Lineage (GTDB taxonomy): Bacteria > Acidobacteriota > Vicinamibacteria > Vicinamibacterales > UBA2999 > 12-FULL-67-14b. The sequence continues at coordinate 258,795 of CAWIWS010000020.1, read as the reverse complement.
TCGCGACCATCGGCTCGACCGCGCCGTTCGTGGGTCTGCTCGGCACGGTCGTCGGCGTCATCAACGCGTTCGTCGGCATCGCGTCCTCGGGCTCGGGCGGCATCGGCGCCGTCTCGGCCGGTATCGCGGAAGCGCTCGTCGAAACCGCGCTCGGCCTCTTCGTGGCCATCCCGGCGGTGTGGTTCTACAACTACCTCTCCGGCCGCCTCGAGTACTTCAACGTCGAGATGGACAACTCCTCGTCGGAGATGGTCGACTACTTCATCAAGAAGACGGCCTAGAACGGGCTTGGGACTTGAGGCGTGGGGCTCGAGCCGAAAGGCTCGAGCCCCAGTCCCTGGACCCAGGACGCAAGCCAGGAGAATTAACTATGGCAATGGATCTCGGCGGCGCCAAAGGCGGAGTCAAGTCCGACATCAACGTCACGCCGCTCGTGGACGTCATGCTGGTGCTGCTCATCATCATGATGATCGTCGCGCCGCTGCTCCAGAAGGGCGCGGACGTCAAGCTGCCGTCCGCGGCCAACACCGCGGACAAGCCCGAAACCCAGGACCAGACGGTCGTGGCGATCGACAAGCAGGACCGCTTCTTCGTCAACGGCCTGCCGGTGCGTCGAGAAGAGCTGCGCCAGAAGGTCGAGGAAATGCTCGAGACCAAGAAGGAACGCATCATCCTCATCAAGGCGGACGAGGAAGCGCGCTACTCCGCCGTGATGGACTGCATGGACGAGCTGCGCGCCGCCGGCATCGAGGACATGGGCCTCATCACCGAACGCAAGGTTCGACCCGGCGGAGGGAACTAGACATGGCGCACGCACACCAGCACCTCGGCGCCGACAAGGTCGTCAAGGCCAAGGAGCTCGCAGCCGAACTCGGACATGAACATCACGCCGATGATCGACGTGCTGCTCGTGCTGCTGGTCATCTTCATGGCCGCCCTGCCGCTCTCGCAGCGCGGGCTCGACGTCAACCTGCCGGCCGAAACCAAGAACGCCGAGCAGACGCAGGTCGACGTGTCCCAGATCGTGCTGGAATACACGGCCGACAAGCGCATCTCGATCAACAAGCAGGACGTCACCATCGCCGAACTCGAAGATCGCCTCCGGAAGATCTTCGAGGAACGCAAGGACAAGACGATGTTCATCGCCGGCGCCGGCACGCTGCAGCTACGGCGACATCGTCGAAGTCATCGACGCGGCCAAGGGCGCGGGTGTCGAGAAGGTCGGCATCGTGACCGAAGGCATGCGGCGCGCCGCGGCGGCCGCCAAGGGCCCGGGCTCCAACTAGGAGCGCTCCGCAGCAACGCAATCGGACGGCCGCCCAGCTCGCCCTGGGCGGCCGTTTTCTTTCCGGTGGAGCCAGGCTCGCCGCTTCGCGGCTCTGGGTCGGGCCTCACGCCCTCCTGGGAGGGCTCAACGCGCTGGGACTAGCGTGAGAGCGGAGGCAACGGCCCCCAGCTCTCTCAGTTCCGGAAGGGTCTTGTCCGCCCGCTTCCAGACCTGCTGCAGCTCGCCGTAGGCGCCGGCGGGCCGTGGACCTGGTCGCGGGCCGCGGTCGCCGCCCTGGCGAGCCCCAGGAGCGACAGGGCGCGCCTTGGCGACGCGTCTTGAGGGAGACGCTCGAACTCCTGCATGGCCTCCTTCGGCCGCCGCAGGTCCATCAGCATCTCGCCGACCAACTCGTGGGCCGGCTTGACCGGCACGGGCGGCCCGACTCCGAACGCCAGGTCGTCCTCGACGACCGACGCCTGCCGCGCCAGCACGACCGCCTCCTCCCGGCGCCCCTCCGTGAAGAGCAACAGGGCCTCCAGCTGCTGCGCCATCACCGCCGGCACCTTCTTGTCGCCGGTGCCGCCGGCGCCCGGCAGGCCCGCGGCGCGGCTGACCCGCGGCGGGCCGCGCGGGCCTGCTCGAGCGGCGCGTCCCCCGCCAGCATCGCCATCGCCTGGAGCGCGTTCTGCGCGCCCAGGCCGTCGCCCGTCTTGAGGGACGCAAACCCGATGGCGAAGAGGTCCGCCGCCGCCGCGTCGTCACCGAGCCCCTTGGCGTCCACGGCCTTCCTGACGTCCGTCCACTTCCGCGTCTCGATGAGCCAGGCGGCCCGCGCCAGCGCGAGGTGGCTGCGCGTGCGGGCCGACCCGCTCTTCGCGGCGTCGGCTTCCATCTGGTTCAGGACCGCGCGCGCGTCCTGCGTACCGACCCTGCTGCGCGTAGCTGTAGACGAGCCACAGCATCGCGTCGAAGCCGCGGTCGTCGACGCCCAGGCCCTTCGCGCGCGACGCGCTCGTCGGCGGCCTTCATGCTGCGCTCGTTGAGGGCCGACGCCTCGTCCCACATCCCCAGCGCGAAGTAGATGTGCGAGGGCATGTGCAGCGCGTAGCGACGCGGCCGGGGCGATCTTCGCGTAGGCCTCCGCGTAGCGCAGGCCCAGCGGCGCGTGAACGGGGTCGTCGAAGGCATGAATCAGGTAATGCGCGGCGCCCGGATGCAGGGGGTTCTTGAGGTAGACGTCCTCGACCAGCGCCGCCGCCCTCATGCAGGTCGCCACGTCGCGCCCGTCCGGGCTCGTGCCCGAGGAGCGCCAGGGCGTAGAACGACGTGACCTCGAGATCGCCCGGATATTTGTCGTGCATGCGTCGCATGGCCTCGGCGTAGGCGAGGTCCCGCAGCGGCTTCTCTCCGGGACCGTAGAGAGGCTCGAGCGAGGCCAGCCAGTCCTTCTCCCGGGCGGTCGGCGGCCTTCGCCTGGCGGGCGTCGGGCGTGGGCGCGAGGCGCGCCAGGGCCGCGCTTGGCGAGGTCCGGCGCCGTCTGCTGCCAGAGCGGATGGTTGTACGTCATGGCCTCGCCCCAATAGGCCATCGCGAAGTTGGGATCCGCCTTCTGCGCCTCGACGAACGCCTCCCGGGCATCGTCGTACTCGAAGCTGTGGAGCAGGAGGACGCCCTTGATGAACGCGGGCTGTGCGGCCTCGGCGCCGGAGGTCGGGAAATCGATGCGGCCCAGGTCACCCTGCGCGCGCGGCGTGGTGGTTGCGGCGGCCACGAGCGACAAGGACGGCCAGGAGGAGGGCGGCTCGGCGGGTCATGGCCACAGATTAAACACGGATACCGGCCGTCCGTACATGAAAAAAGGGGCGGGTCCTGATGGACCCGCCCCTGCGTGCCCTTGACTCGCCGAAGCCCGTCAATGCCTGCCGGGCGAAGGCGGTTTAGTTGAAGAAATAGTGGAAGCTGAGCATCACCTTGTAGACGTCGTTCAGGTCCGACGTCTGCTGCAGCGACGTGGTCATCAGCTGGTTGTTGATCACCCGCAGGCGGTAGGTCGCCCTGCCGCTGGAGTCGACCCCGGGGTTCGTGAGCGGCGAGTTCGAGATGAGGCGCTGCGACACGCCCCAGTTGTGGTTCAGGAGGTTGCCGAAGTTGATGAAGTCGGCGCGGAACTGGAATCGGTGACGCGAGCCGCCGAGCGTGCTTGAACACGTCCTGCGAGATGCTCATGTCCATGCGCTTGACGAACGGCAGGAACACCGCGTTGCGGACGGCGTACTCGCCGCGGTGCTGGCTCAGGTAGCTGTCCTGCTGGATGTAGGCCTCCCACGCGGCGGCCTGCTGCTCGGGCGTGAAGGGCACGGCCGCCGCGTGATGGCCGTGAAGTTCATCTCGCCCGTATTGCGCGGGATGTAGATCAGGTCGTTGCCCGTGGCGCTGTCGCCGTTGAGGTCGCCCGAGTAGATGTAGCTGGTGTTGCCGATGGTGCGGGCTTCCCAGAACACCGACACGCCGGTGGCGCCGAACTTGAAGTACTCCTTGCGGTAGTTCGCCGAGATGAAGAACCGGTGTCCCGGCGACGAGGCGCTGTATCCCACTCCGGGGTTGTTCGGGTCGCCCGCCATCGCGTTGCCGAAGTACGAACCGTTCGCGATGGAACCCGGGTCGATCGTGTTCTTCGCTTCGCCGTAGTTGTAGGCCGCCTGCACGAAGCCGTCCCGGAAGGTCTTCTTTCCCGAGGCGGTGACGTTCCAGTTGGTCCCGACGTCCTGGTTCTTCATCACCGTGGCGTCGGTGATGCTCGAGTTGATGCGGTTGCTGGTGTAGCGCACGCGCGTGTCGGCGCCGACGAAGGCCGACTGCGCGGCGGGCAGGTTGGCGTTGATGTAGTAGATCCCGTTCACGTCGCGGCCGTAGAGGAACTCGCCCGTCGCGACGATGCCTCCGGGCAGCCGCTGGTCGATGGCGGCGTTGGTGCGCCACTGCTGCGGGAAGCGGAAGTTCGCGTCGGTGATCGCGAGGTTCGTGCTCGCCGGCGGCGCGCCCGTGACGGTCTTGGGCTTGTAGGCGTCGGGGTTCGGGTTGAACGGATACGCGGTCGTGCCGCCCGTGCCCGAGTCGACGAAGCCGGTCTGCATGCCCGTGTTGCCGATCTGGTTGGAGATCCAGACAAACAGCGGCTTGCCGGTGAAGACGCCCGTGCCGCCGCGGACCTGCGTGTTGCGGTTCTTGAACACGTCCCAGTTGAAGCCCACGCGGGGCGACGAGCAGCGGGTGGGCGTCGGGCAGCTTGCCGGTCGAGTACTTGCACCGCCGCGCCGGTCTCATCGCGGAACGTCATCGCGTCCGCAACCGGGTTGGGGATGCCGGTGTCGCCGAAGGACGCCACGTCCATGCGGATGCCGCCGATCACCTTGACGTTGTCCGCCACGTTCCACTCGTCCTGCGCATAGGCGCCCCAGTAGATCACGTCCAGCGGCTGGATCGGCTTTTCCGACCCCGGGATGTTGTTGTAGCGCACCTGGAAACGGTTCAGCGTCACCGGGGAGGTGGTGCGGTTCGGGTTGGCCAGGTAGTCGTTGGCATCGGTGTAGAAATCGGCCAGCGAGTTGTAGACGTAGGCGCTCTGCTTGCCGGGGAAGAACACGTTCTCCGAGTGGTACTTCTCGGCGGTGACGCCGAAGGTCAGCGAGTGCTTTTCGCCGAACCTGGTCAGGCTGTCCTGCACCTGGAACGACTTGTAGCGCAGCTCGTTGTTCGGCGTGAACGGCTCGGAGCCGAACGTCGTGTAGACCGAGCCGGCCTGGAGGATGTCCACCATCGGGAACAGGGTGCCGATGTCGCCGCGGCTCTCGTCCGACTGGCCGTAGCCGGCGATGAGCGAGTTGGCCATCTTGGTGCCGATGATGGTGTTCAACTCGCCGATGGCGTACTTGTTGTTCTCGAGAATGGTGTAGTTCGACGCCGTCGTAGTTGAGGCCGAAGATGCTGGTGCGGCGGTTGCCGAAACCGAGCGACGTCGAGTTGGAGAGCAGGACGTCCGTGTCCGAGTTGAGCTGGTTGTAGCGAAACGTCAGCTTGTTCCGGTTGTTCAGGTTGTAGTCGAACTTGGCCAGGATGCGCTGGCCCGGCGTCGCGAACGGGTAGTCCTGGTAGGGACCCGGTGTCGTACTTGAAGTTGCTCTTCAGGTAGCTGCTGAGCTGAGTCGAGGTCGGAGGCGAGCACGCGCGTCACGCTGCCGGCCACTGGCTCGCCGCCCTTGTTGGCGCGGAACGTCGTGCCGGGCTGCTCCGTCTTCTCGCCTTCCATGCTGCCGAAGAAGAACAGCTTGTTCTCGACCACCGGGCCCGACGCCCAGCCGCCGCCGTTCTTGAAGTTGAACGTGCCGGGGTTCACCGTGGCGTCCTTCGCCTTGGTGCCCACCATGCCGTTGTCGCGGAACTGGTAGAAGCCGGCGCCCGCGAACTTGTTGGTGCCGCTGCGGGTGACGCTGTTGACGCCGGCGCCCACGAAGTTGCCCTGGCGCACGTCGTAGGGCGCCACGCTCACCTGCACCTGCTCGAGGGCTTCCATCGAGATCGGCGCGACGTTGGTGCGCTCGCCGGGCGCCGAGCCCAGACCGAACGAGTTGTTGAAGTAGGAGCCGTCCACCGTGATGTTGTTCATGCCGGCCGCCTGGCCGGCCACCGACAGGCCGCGCGCCTCAGGCGCCATGCGGACAATCGCGTCGATGCGGTTGTTGATGGTCGGCAGCGCCGCAATCGTCTCGCGGCTCACGGCCGTGGCCGAACCGGTGCGGTCCGAGCTGAACACGGTGTCGGACTTCGCGGTGACCGTCACCGTTTCGGTGACCGAGATCGCCCGCACGTTGAACTCGAGGTCGGTGGCGACGCCAAGGTTCACCTCGATGTTCTCCTGCGTCTGCGGCTCGAAGGCCGCGGCGCCCTGGCCGCCGTACGCGACGGTGACGGAGTACGGGCCGCCCACGCGCATGCCGGGGATGGAGAAGCGCCCATCGGCGCGCGTCTTGGCTTCGTAGCTGGAACCCGAGGGCAGGTGAATCGCGATCACGTTCGCGCCTTCGACCGGCAGCTGCTGTGGGCCGAGCACCTTGCCGCTCAGCGATCCGGTGGTGACACCCTGCGCGCCCGCCGCGGCTGGCGATGGCGATCACGGTCAAAAGGGATAGGACAACTCTAGTCAGGTATTTCATGCATCTCTCCTGGAAGCTCAACCCGAAATTATCACTCGCCCGTGACGACTTCGTGAAGGAAAAGTACACGAAAAAACGGGCCGGGCCGCACTTTCGGCGGCACCGGCCCGTCTGGGCTGTTTGGGCGTCTGACCGATCAGGCTGGGACTAGCTGGCCTGCTTGGCCTTTCGCATCTCGTTGGCCTTGTCGCGAAGGGTATCGGCTTCCTTCAGCAGCGCGAGCTGCTTGGCGCGATCCTTCTCGAGGGTGGCCTGCAGGCGGAGCAGGAGGCCCTTGTAGGTGATGGCCTCCATGTAGTCCGACTTGATCTCGATCGCCTTGTCCACCGCGGCGACGCCGTCGAGGACGTACTGGAGCTTGTCCTTGTCCGAGAGGCGGAAGTCGCGATAGGCCTTGTCCCAGTAGTAGGTGGCGGCCGTGTAGTGGGCCTCGGGGTTGGTCGGCTCGACCTTGATGCGCTCCTCGAGCGATTCGATCGTCTTGGCGAAGTCGCCCTGGCGGTTGTAGTAGCCGGCCAGCTGCATGTAGACGGCGGGGTCGTTCGGCTTGGCGGCCTTCGCCTTGAGCAGCGTCTGCTCGGCCAGCTCGTACTCGCCCGAGTCTTCGTAGATCTTGCCGAGCGCGAAGTAGTTGGTCGGCTCGTTGGGTGACAGCTCGATCATGCGCTTCACCACGGGCTCGGCCTGCGTCGGGTCGTTCAGCTTGTCGGGGCCGTACGCCGCCACCAGGTACTCGAGCGCCAGCTGCCGCAGCTTCTCGTTGTCGGTGATCTTCTCGCCCGCCAGCTTGTAGTTGGCGATGGCCTTTTCGAGGAGGGCGTCGTTGGCCGGCTCGCCCTTGCGCGAGGGACGATACATGTTGTCGTACGAGTTGCCCAGGTAGAAGTAGATGGTCGCGAATTCCGGGTTCATCGCGATGGCTTCTTCGTACTTCTCCGCCGCCGGCCGCCAGTCGCTCGCGGCGTACAGCTTGTTGCCATCCTTGAACGCCTTCATGGCGCGGACCTCACCAATTTTCGCGCAGCCGGTCAGCGCTAAACCGAGACTGGCCACCAGTGCCAGCGCTGCCGTAGACCGAATCTTCATCAGTTCCCCCTTAACGTCCCTTATTGAGCAAGCCGTAAGGCCCGAAAGTATAGCCTCGTTTCTTGACCCCCCGCAACCTCGACCCTATGATGGATTATAGGTTTTCCCCCGATAAAACCGTTAGACACCAATCCTGATGATTCGCTTCGAGGATCTGCTCGACAAGGTCCGCGGCTACAGCCCCGACGCGGACCTGGAGTTGCTCCGCCGGGCCTACGTGTTCTCGGCCCTCGAGCACAAGGGACAGATCCGCCATTCTGGGGAGCCGTATCTCGTCCATCCGCTTGAAGTTGCGGACATCCTGGCCGAGCATGAAGCTGGATGCCGTCTGCATCGCCGCGGGCCTGCTCCATGACGTGGTCGAGGACACCCTCACCACGCCGGAGAAAATCAGAGACAAATTCGGCGAGGACGTCGCCCACATCGTGGAAGGCGTCACCAAGATCGGCGCCATCCCGTTTTCGTCCACCGAGGAGCGCCAGGCCGAAAATTTTCGCAAGATGCTCCTGGCCATGGTGGACGACATCCGCGTCATCCTGGTCAAGCTCGCCGATCGCCTCCACAACATGCGGACGCTCCAGTACATGCCGGACGACCGGCGCGTGCGCATCGCCCAGGAGACGCTCGACATCTACGCGCCCATCGCCAACCGCCTCGGCATGAGCCGCATCAAGAACGAGCTCGAGGAGCTCTCGTTCCGCTACCTGGAGCCCGCCGCCTTCGAGTCGCTCCAGGCCAAGGTCGAGGCCAAGCGGAAGCCCACCGAGGGCATGATCGAGGCGCTCACGGCGCGACATCCGCGCGAAGCTCGTCGAGGCCGGCGTCCCGGTGATCAGCGTCGACGGGCGCGTCAAGCGCCTCTACAGCATCTGGCTCAAGCTCAAGAAACAGAAGATCGATCTCGAGCAGGTCTACGACTTCGTCGCCCTCCGCATCGTCACGCCCTCGGTGAAGGACTGCTACGCGACGCTCGGCATCATCCACCAGACCTGGTCGCCGGTGCCCGGACGCATCAAGGACTTCATCGCGATGCCGCGGCCCAACGGCTACCAGTCGCTGCACACGTCGGTGATCAGCGAGAAGGGGTTCCCGTTCGAGGTGCAGATCCGCACCGAGGAGATGCACCAGCTCGCCGAGGAGGGCATCGCCGCCCACTGGAAATACAAGGAAGGCCGCGTCGGCGCCGGCCGCGACGAGCAGTACTTCCACTGGCTGCGGCAGCTGCTCGAGGTGCAGCAGGAAACGCGCGACCCGCAGGAGTTCCTGGCCAACCTGAAGATCGACCTCTACCCGGAGGAGGTCTACACCTTCACGCCGCGCGGATCGGTGAAGGTGCTGCCCAAGGGCTCGACGGCGATCGACTTCGCCTACGCCATCCACACCGACGTGGGCCACCAGTGCGTCGGCGCGCGCGTCAACGGGCGCATGGTGCCGCTCCGCACCCGCCTCAAGAACGGCGACATCGTCGACATCATCCGGCGACGCCAAGCACAAGCCGAGCCGCGACTGGCTCAACTTCGCGGTCACGTCGCGGGCACGCAACAAGATCAAGCACCTGATCCAGGGCGAGGAGAAAGAGCGCGCCGTGGAACTTGGGCGCCGCGTGTTCGACAAGGAAGCGCGACGCTTCGGCCTCAATCCCGCGAAGCTTCTCGAGGGCGAGGCGATGCTGAAGGTGTGCGCCGAGCTCGCGGCGGCCAAGCCCGAGGACGTGCTCGCGCAGCTGGGGTACGGCAAGGTCTCGCCCCGGGCCGTGCTCGAGAAGCTCGTGCCGCACGACCAGCTGAAGGAGCAGGCGCCCGAGAACGCCGTGCTGCAGGCCGTCAAGCGGGTGCTGCGGACGGGCGCCGAGCCCGATCGCATCAAGGTGCGCGGCGTCGACGACCTGATGGTCTTCCGCGCGAAGTGCTGCAACCCGATCAAGGGCGAGCAGATCGTCGGCTACATCACGCGCGGCAAGGGCGTGTCCGTGCACTCCGCCAAGTGCCCCAACGTCATCAATCTGATGTACGACCCCGAACGCCGCATCGACGTCGAGTGGGACAAGGGCGACGAAGCCGAGCCCTACACGGTGCGACTGACGATGGAAGTGGAAGACCGGAAGGGCATCCTCGCGGAGCTCAGCGCGCGCATCGCCGACATCAACACCAACATCACGAACATGGAGGCCACGACGGGCGACCAGCGGGGCCGGATCGAGGTGACGGTGGAGATCAAGGACTTGAAGCACCTGGAAAAGGTGATCAAGTCGATTCGGAGCGTGGAAGGCGTGCTGGACGTCGCGCGCGCGGCGCGCTGACCGCAAAGTAGATCGGGTCTATTGTTCTGATTCCGTTGGCCGGAAAAATAGACCCGATCTATCTTTCTAGTCCAGGACGGCGATGACGTCGATCTCGACGCGGCAATCGCGCGGGAGGCGCGCGACCTGCACCGTGGACCGCGCCGGGTACGGCTGGGAGAAATACGTGGCGTACACCGCGTTCATCGCGGCGAATTCACCCAGGTCCACCATGAAAACCGTCGTGCGGACGACCTTGGAGACATCCGCGCCGCCGGCAGCCAGCAGCGCCTTGATGTTCTCCATGACGCGCGTCGTCTGCGCGGTGATGTCGCCCTCGACCAGTTGTCCCGTGGCCGGATCGAGCGGAATCGATCCCGACAGGAACAGCATGTTGCCGACCTTCAGGCCCGGCGAGTATGGGCCGATGGCCGGGGCGGCGCCCGCGGCGCTGATCAGCTGACGCATTTACGCGGCCTTGACGACTTTGCTCGAGCGGATGCACCGGGTGCACACCTTCATCCGCTTGTTGCCGCCGTTCACGACGGCGCGCACGTTCTGGAGGTTCGGCTCAAAGCGGCGCGGACGCACGTTGTGCGCGTGGGAAACCTTGCGCCCCACGACCGGACCCTTGCCACAGATTTCACAGCGCATTGCCATAACTACAGGCTCCTCAAAAGGCTCGAAAAGGAAACCCCAATACTATCACGGCGTCACGATTAGCGGCTTGGGCGGTTCTTCGCCGCCCCCCGGGCCCCGATGGTGGAGGACCCGGGCCACGAGGGCCAGATAGCCCGTGTCCCCAGCGCCGATATCCGGCCCGTGCTTGGCACCGCGCTCGATGCCCCGGAGAACCTGGGCGACGTCGCGTTCAGCCCGGGACCCCCCGTTCTTGGTGATTTCATCGAGCATGGGCTTGAGTTCCCGGCGCAGGCCCTCCGCTACGACAGAGGCCGTCGCCTCATCGAAGATCACGCCGCGACTCGCCGTCTCGAGCGAGCCGGCCAGGGCGCCCGCCGCCAAAGCGAGGTCGCTGTCGACTACACGCCCGAGACCCTGAGGCTTGTAATTGAGGATGAGGGCCTGAATCAGGAAGAACAGCTGGAGTTGCGGTTCGGTCACCCGCCCCAGCGTGGCCATAAGTATCGAAATATCGTGATCGAGTTGCCGCTTTACCGTCGCTGCGGGATGCCGGAGTGCAGATTCGAGAAACGCGCAATCGGTCGGGCAGGCGATCTCCACTCGCCGCTTGGTAGCGCAGCAGACGGGACAGATGTCCTGACGCAGGGCCGGACACGGACGTTTGGCCGGTCTCCTCCGGCATTGCGGGCATGACATGGGTAATTCTTGCCACACCGTGGCGCCGTATGCTACCTTTTCCCGGTTTGTGGGTGTCCTAAAGAAGAGACAGAGGACAAAGAGAACCCAAATCCGACCTGCGGCGTCTAATCAACAGTGAACGGTGTTCGGACCGCAGGAGCCTGGTTGGTTTGACGTCGTAAGTCGTTGTTAGATAAGGCGATATAGTTAGAGAACTGGGGAGGGCGCGAAACGGCTGTGTGGGCTGGATTCGCCTGAAAGTCCCGCCGGTTTATATACCCAACTCTTCCTTTTCGTCGTTCATACGCGGTTTCCAGCCAGTTGGATTGAGGCTGGTTCATAGGCATCGCTCTTGCATTAGGAGCGGGCAATCATAGACCCCATGAAGGATGGGAGACAGAAGGAGCGGCTGAACATCATGGCCAAAGCAAAGAAGCGAAGCACGGCCGTAGCGGAAATGCCCACGCGGGCCCGTTACGATGAACTGAAGCGGATGCTCGAAGAGCGTCAGCGCGAAATCCTGAGCGAAGTAAAGGGCAAGATTCGCGACGTGCGGGCCGAGGGTTCGGAGAAGCCGCACGAAGTCCTGGACCCGGGCGAGACGTCCGAGGTCGACATCCAGGAAGACATCGAGTTTGCGCTCATCCAGATGAAGGCTGAGACGCTGAACAAGATCAACGAAGCGCTGTCGCGCCTCGAAGACGGGACCTACGGTCACTGCTTCGAGTGCGGCGACGAGATCGCCGAAGCGCGCCTGCGGGCGCTGCCGTTCGCGGTCCGCTGCAAGGATTGCGAAGAGGCTCGTGAGATGGCGCAGCTGCGCGAACGGATGCAGCAGCGGCGCGGCTCGGCGACCCTCGGTTTCGACATGCGGGGTTAATCCCGGCGTCCTAGCAAAGCAGGCTCCGCCGGCGGCGGGGCCTGCGCCCGCCTCCGCGAAGCCTGACCCGACCAAAGGTTCGGCACTTCCACCTTCCCCCAGGAGGGGGCTCCCGTGAGCTGATCCACTCGAACAGGTGCCGTCCGAAGGCAGCGAATCCCCGTCGTTTCGCGTGCCGGCCGAGATGCCGGTGCTGCCGCTGCGTGACACCGTCCTGTTTCCGCAGGCGTTCATGCCGCTCGCGGTGGCGCGGGAAAGCTCCATCAAGCTGATCGACGAAGCCGTGGCGAGCGGGCGCACCATCGCCGTGTTCGCGCAGCGCGAGGCCGGCGAAGACGAGCCCGGGCAAGAGGACCTGCACGCCATCGGCACGGCCAGCCAGATCCACAAGATGTTCAAGCTGCCCGACGGCAGCATCCGCATCATCGTCCAGGGTCTGGCGCGGGTGCGCCTCGACGAGGTCACCACGTCGCAGCCGTATCTGAGCGGACGGGTCAGCGAGGCGCCCGAGGTGTTGCTCGACGCCGATCGCCTCGAGATCGACGCGCTGCAGCGGAACATCAAGGCCAACTTCCAGCAGATCGTGTCGCTGTCGCCGCTGATGTCGGACGACCTGCAGTCGCTCGCCGTCAACATCACCGAGGCCGGCCGGCTGGCCGACTTCATCGCCTCCAGCCTCGGCACGCTCTCCACCGAGACCAAGCAGGAGGTCCTGCAGACGCTCGACGTGCGCGCTCGACTCGACCTGCTCAACCGGCTCCTCATCAAGGAACTCGAGGTCCTCGAGCTTGGCTCGAAGATCCAGTCCCAGGTGCAGTCGGAGGTCGGCAAGAACCAGCGCGACTACTTCCTGCGCGAGCAGCTCAAGGCCATCCAGAAGGAACTGGGCGAAGGCGACGACCAGACGCGCGAAATCGACGAGCTGCGCGTGAAGGTCGAGGCCGCGGGCCTGCCCGAGGCCGTCAAGAAGGAAGCGCTGCGCGAGCTCGATCGCCTGTCGAAGATGCCGCCGGCCGCCGCGGAATACACGGTGGCGCGCACGTACCTCGACTGGATCGTCGCGCTGCCGTGGGCGAAGCGCACCGAAGAGGCCATCGACCTCAAGAAGACCAAGACGGTGCTCGACGCCGAGCACTCGGGCCTCGTCAAGGCCAAGGACCGCATCCTCGAGTACCTCGCGGTGCGCAAGCTGAACCCGACGATGAAGGGGCCGATTCTCTGCTTCGTCGGCCCTCCGGGCGTCGGCAAGACCTCGCTGGCGCGGTCCATCGCGACGTCGCTCGGCCGCAAGTTCGTGCGCATCTCGCTCGGCGGCGTGCGGGACGAGGCCGAGATCCGCGGGCACCGCCGCACCTACATCGGCGCGTTGCCCGGCCAGATCATCCAGGGCCTGCGCCGCGCGGAGTCGAAGAACCCGGTCTTCATCCTCGACGAGGTGGACAAGCTCGGGAACGACTTCCGTGGCGATCCCTCGTCCGCGCTGCTCGAGGTGCTCGACCCCGAACAGAACAACACGTTCCGCGACCACTACCTGGACGTGCCGTTCGATCTGTCGGAGGTGCTCTTCATCACGACGGCGAACGTGCTCGACACGATCCCGGCGCCGCTGCGCGATCGCATGGAAGTGCTCGAGCTGCCGGGCTACACCGAGGAAGAGAAGCTGGCGATTGCGCGCGACCACCTGGTGGCCAAGCAGGTCCAGAACCATGGCCTCACCACCAAGGCGGTGACGTTCACCGACGCCGGCCTGCGAGCGGTGATCCGCGGCTACACGCGCGAAGCGGGCGTCCGCAGCCTGGAGCGCGAGGTCGGCGCCATCTGCCGCAAGATCGCGCGGCGTCGAGCCGAGGGCGACGAGGCCAAGGTCAAGGTCACGCCCGAGTTCGTCCACGAGGTGCTCGGCGCTCCACGGTTCATGGACGAAGAGGTCAAGGACCGCACGCGCCATCCCGGTGTCGCCACTGGCATGGCGTGGACGCCCGTGGGCGGCGAGGTCCTCTTCGTCGAGGCCTCGCGCATGGCGGGCGGCGGCTCCCTCACCCTCACGGGCCAGCTCGGCGACGTGATGAAGGAATCCGCGCGCGCCGCGCTCTCGTGGGTGCGCGCCCACGCCACCGAGTGGAACATCGACCCCGAGTTCTTCAAGTCCTCGGAACTCCACGTGCACGTGCCGTCCGGCGCCATCCCGAAGGACGGCCCGTCGGCCGGCGTGACGATGGTCACGGCGATGGTGTCGGAGTTGACGCGCCGCGCGGTGCGCGGCGACGTGTCGATGACCGGCGAGATCACCCTTTCCGGCAAGGTACTGCCGGTGGGCGGCATCAAGGAGAAGGTTCTCGCGGCCAAGCGTGCCGGGATCAAGGAAGTGATCCTGCCGCGGCAGAACGAGAAGGACGTGAAGGAGGACCTTGGCGAGGAACTTCGCAAGGGCCTGACCATCCACCTCGTGAGCACGATCGACGAGGTGCTGCTGCTGGCGCTGGTCCACCAGAACGACCGGCCGGTCAAGCGCGCGTCAGGGCCGCCGGCATCGTCCGGGCGCAAGTCCCGGCCGGCGAAACCGGCGCCCGCGCCCCGCGCCCGGTAACCGCTCGCGGCCGGTCATTCACGCTCGCCGTCGTCGGTCGTCGCCCGATCGCCGACGCGGCGAGCCGGCCCCTGCCCGGGCGGGGTCGCGTGCTGGCGGCGCTCCCAGGACTCATGGGCCCACCCGCGCCAGCCGCACGCGTGGCACCGGAACGGCCACTTCCGCGTGACGCGATGGCGCAGCCGTTCCCACGGCCCGTGCATGCGAGACGGATGCACCGGATAGCGGCCGCAGCGCGGACAACCTTGCAGGACGTGATACGCCATCGTGCCCGACCACGCTTCGAGGCCGGCGACCAGGCGCCGTCCCTTCTTTTGACAATAGAGTCGGGCACGCGCCGCCCGAGCGCGAGGGGCGCCGGAGCGGCTAGGCGTCGGACGAGGCGACCACTTCGTAGAAGGAGATTCGCGGCTGCCACCGAATGGCGTCCGCCACCATGCGCCGCCCCGCGTCACTCTGGCGGTAGGCGAGGAAATGTTCCCGGCTGTCCCACTCGGTGAGCCATCACGGCTTCGATCACCGGCTTCAGCCTGGTACACCCGCGCGAGGCGGAACCCCGGCTGCGAGCGGAGCGAATCCAGGCCGAGCTGTTTCACTTCGGCAGCAGGCTGGGCATGTCCTCCCGCGTCACGCGGATCACGTTCATCACCGAAAAAGCCATTCGACTCTCCATCTCGTGATCCTCACGGCGTGGCCGCGAGGATCGCCAGCCCCGCCAGCGTCTTCAGGTCGACGATCTCGCCACGCGAGACCAGCGCGTGCGCCTCGTGCACGGTAAACGTCCTGGGCTCGATCTCTTCGTCCTCGTCTTTTCTCACCGGTGAATCCACGGCGGGCGGCCGCAGGTCCTCGCAGCGGAAATACACCATCTCCTCGTCGCAGAAGCCCGGGGTGGGATAGAAGCCGCCCAGGCGCGTGACGCGATCCGGCACGAGGCCGATCTCCTCCTCGCACTCGCGCGCCGCGGCCTCGATCGGTTCCTCACCCGGTTTGAGCGTGCCCGCCGGCAACTCCCAGATGTCGCGATCGATCGTGTAGCGGTACTGGCGGATCAGGATGATCTGCCCTGGCGCGGGCAACGGCAGCAGGACGACCGAACCAGGGTGCCGGACGATCTCCATGTCCAGCGTGTGGCCCGTCGGCAGCGTGACCCGATCGACCTCGAGACGGAAGATGCGGCCCTGGTGGACGACCGTGCGCGTGAGGAGCCGCGCCGGGCGAGACCGCTACTCATGCCAGTCCTCCTCGGACATCGTCGCCGGCGTGCGCGCGAAGACCGTGTCGCGAATCTCGGGCGGCGCCAGTTCCATGGCCACGGCCTCGAGGTCCGCGGGCAGCGGCGCCGTGAACGTCATCCGCTCCTTCGTGCGCGGGTGCGTGAACGTCAGCGTCTCCGCGTGCAGGAACGGGCGCGTGATCTTCGTGACCGCGCGCAGGGGATGCGGCACGCGCCGATGCACGCCGCCGTAGAGCGCGTCGCCCACGATCGGGTGCCCGATGGCGCTCAGGTGCACGCGGATCTGGTGCGTGCGGCCGGTGTGAATCGCGATGCGGCACAGCGTGACGCCCTTCAGGTCCCGCGACCAGGTGATGCGCGTCACCGCGTCGCGCGCGCGGCTCGCCCGCGTCGACATCTTCAGGCGGTTCTTCGGGTCGCGGCCGATCCGGGCGTTGATGCGCTTGCGCTGCTGCACCAGGCCCCACACGAGCGCGACGTATTCCTTCTCGACCTCGCGGTCGTGGAACTGGCGCGCCAGTTCCTTGTGGGACGCGTCGTGCTTGGCGACGACCATCACGCCCGACGTGCCCTTGTCGAGGCGATGGACGATGCCGGGGCGGGCCTCGCCGCCGATGCCGCTCAGGTTCTTCACGTGGTGGAGGAGCGCGTTGACGAGCGTCCCGCTCGGGTTCCCCGCCGCCGGGATGCACCACCATGCCCGCCGGCTTGTTCACCACGACGATGTCGTCGTCGTCGAAGAGGATGTCGAGGGGGATGTCCTCGGCCGCCGCCGTGGACGGCGCGACGTCGGCCATCGTGATGGCGATCACGTCGCCTTCGCGGCATTCCGAGTTGGCCTTGACGGTCTTCACCCGCGAGTGCGTGACGTGGCCCTCCTCGATGATGCGCTGGATCTGCGATCGCGACTGGTTCGGGATCTCACCGGCGAGGAAGCGATCGAGGCGCTCGCCGTGCTCGTCGGGGCCGACGACGAATGTCGAGGCGCGATCGGTCAGGCGAACGCGCGGCTTTCGCGGACCACGCGGCGCGTCCGGGGCTCCGGGCGACGCCGGCCGGCCCAGGTACCACAGCATGAAGATGCTGACCGGCAGCAGGAAGACGGAGATGACCTGCGAGGTCGACAGCACGTTCAGGACGATGCCGCGATCGTCGCCGCGGAAGTACTCGATGATGAACCGCGAGGACGGCGTACATCGCCGCGAAGCTCCAGAACGTGCGGCCGGGGTAGGAGTTCGGCCGCTTCTCGAGCGCGAGGAGCGCGACGAGAATCACGAGGCCGGCCGCGGACTCGTAGAGCTGCGTCGGGTGCAGCGGCACGTTGAGGGGCGTGCCCACGTTGAGGGCGGCCGCCGGGTCGGTGAAGGTGATGGCCCAGGCCACGTCGGTGGGCCTGCCGTAGCAGCAGCCGGCCATGAGGCACCCGAGGCGGCCCACCATGTAGCCGAGCGCGATGCCCGGCGCGAACAGGTCGCCCGATTCCACAGCGGCAGCTTGTGCCGGCGCAGCTGGTAGATGCGCCACCGCGACCGCGGCGATGAGGCCGCCGTAGAAGACGCCCGCCCGAGCGCATCAGCGTCATGAAGTCCGCCCAGCTCGCCGTGAAGTGCTGGAAGTCGACGATGAACAGCAGGGCCTTCGCGCCGACGAGGGCGGCGATGATGATCCAGATGAGCATGTCCATCACGCTGTTGCCGTCGATGCCGGCGGCGCGCGCGCGCCGCACGCGCGAGCCACAGGCCCAGCAGGTAGGCGGAGGCCAGCAGCACGCCGTAGGAGTAGATGGTCAGCGGTCCGAGTTCAAAGAGGATTGGATGCACGGCGTCCCAGCCCGAGAATGTCGAGAATCATGAAGACCACGCCGACGGAAATCGCCGCGTCGGCCACGTTGAACGCCCAGAAGTGCCAGCCGCTCCAGTAGGCGTCGACGAAGTCGAGCACGTAGCCGGCGGTGGCCCGATCGATCAGGTTGCCGATGGCGCCGCCGAGCACGCCGGCGATGCCGATGCGCGCGAGCCGCTCGTGGAGCGGCACGGTGGAAGCGTACCACGCCACGCCGCCGAGCGCGACCAGGGCCACGAGGGCCAGCACGGCCGTCTTGAACGGAAACTGCGGCCGCGTTGAGCATGCCGAACGCGGCGCCCGTGTTGTGCACCCGCGTGAGGTCGAGGAAGCCGGGGATGACCTCGACGCTGTCGTGCAGCGCGATCGCCGGCGCGAATCATCGCCTTGGTGGCCTGGTCGAGGGCGACCACGACGACGGCGATGATGATCTCGAGCCGGCGCGCGGCCAGCATCTGCGTCATCTGTGTCATCTGCGGCCCTAGAGGCTCACCGGCTCGGCGAGCGCCTCGACGCAGCGCGGGCACAGGCCCGCGCGCTCCGGCGGCGCCTCGCTCACCGCCGGCACGTAGCGCCAGCAGCGGTCGCACTTGGTTCCGCCGGCCTTCTCCACGAGGACGTCGAGGCCGGCCTCAGGCTTGGGGCTCGAGGCTTGGGGCTTGACGGTCACGGCCGACACGCCGAAGAGCGTCGGCAGGAAGTCCTCGTACTCGGCGAGCAGCGCGGCGGTGTCGCCGTCTGCGCGGCGAGCGTCACCTGCGCCGAGAGGTTGCCGGCGATCGTCTTGTCCTGCCGCTTGGCCTCGAGTTCCAGGTTCACCTGGTCGCGCACGGCGGCCAGCAGCGCCCACCGCTCGAGGAGCGCGGCATCCTTCCACTGGTCGAGCTCGCGCGGGAAGAGCGCCATGTGCACCGACGCCTCGCGCGTGCCCGGCAGCATCCGCCACACCTCGTCCATCGTCACCGACAGGATCGGCGCGAGCAGGCGCGCGAGGCCGTCGACGATCAGGTACATCGCCGTCTGGCCGGACCGCCGCGCCTCGGAGTCGGCGCCGAACGTGTACATCCGGTCCTTGGTGACGTCGACGTAGAAGGCGCTCAGGTCCACGGTGATGAGCGCGTTGGCGGCCTGGAAGATCGACGGGTAGTCGTAGTCCTCGTACGCCTTGACGATGCGATCCGCGGCGTCGGCGTACTTCGCGAGCGCCCAGCGATCGATCTCGAGCATGCGCGCCTTCGGCACGGCGTCGGTGGCGGGATCGAAGTCGAAGAGGTTGCCCATCAGCACGCGGAGCACGTTGCGGATCTTCCGGTAGGCCTCGACGGTCCGGGCGAGGATCTCCTTGCCCACGCGGATGTCCTCCCGGTAGTCCACCATCGAGACCCAGAGGCGGAGGATCTCGGCGCCGCTCTGCTTGATGACGTCCTGCGGCGCGATGGTGTTGCCGAGGGACTTCGACATCTTGCGGCCGTGCTCGTCCATCACGAACCCGTGCGTGAGCACCTGGTTGAAGGGCGCGCGGCCGCGCGTGCCGATGCCGACGAGGAGCGAGCTGTGGAACCAGCCGCGATGCTGGTCGCTGCCCTCGAGGTAGATGTCGGCGGGCCAGCGGTGGTCTTCGCGGAAGGGCAGCACGGCCTCGTGGCTCGACCCCGAGTCGAACCAGACGTCGAGGATGTTGTTCTCGCGCTCGAACTCGGTGCCGCCGCAGGACTCGCACGCGAGGCCCTCGGGGAGGAACTCCTCGAGCGGCCGCTCGTACCACGCGTCGGCGCCGTAGACGTCGAACACCGCGGCGGCCTTGTCGACGAGCGCCTTGGTCAGCACGGCCTGGCCGCACTTCGTGCAGTCCATGGCCGGGATGGGCACGCCCCACGACCGCTGGCGCGAGATGCACCAGTCGGGCCGGTTGGCGATCATGCCCTCGATGCGCGCCTGTCCCCACGCGGGGATCCAGCGCGTGTCCTGGATGGCCTTGAGCGCGCGCGTGCGCAGATCCCGGGTCTCCATCCCGATGAACCACTGCGCGGTGGCGAGGAAGATGACCGGGTTGTGGCAGCGCCAGCAGTGCGGGTACGAGTGGTCGTAGTCCTCGCGGTGCCAGAGGCGGCCGCGCTCCTTGAGCGCCGCTTCGATCTTCGGGTTGGCGTCGTAGACCTTGAGGCCCGCGAACAGCTCCACCGAGTCGATGAAGTGGCCGCCCGGGTCGAGCGGGGCGTAGATCTCGAGGCCGTAGCGCACGCCCGTGAGGTAGTCGTCCGCGCCGTGTCCCGGGGCCGTGTGCACCGCGCCGGTGCCGGCCTCGAGCGTGACGTAGTCGGCGAGGACGCCGAGCGAGTCGCGCTCGTAGAGCGGGTGCCGGAACACGAGGCGGTCCATCACCTTGCCCTCGAACGTGGCCAGGAGGGTGTCGAACGACCGGCCGGTCTTCTTCGCGACCGTCTCCGCGAGTTCCTTCGCGACGATCACCGCCGTGCCGTCGACGTCGTAGGCGCCGTACAGGAACTCCGGGTGGAAGGCGATGGCGAGGTTCGACGGGATGGTCCAGGGCGTGGTCGTCCAGATCAGCACCGAGACCTTGCGGCCGGCCAGCGCGGGCACGCGCGCCGCGAGGTCGGGCGCGCTGCCCTCGCTCAGCGGGAACTCGACGTAGATCGAGGGCGAGGTGTGCGGCTGGTACTCGACCTCCGCCTCGGCGAGGGCCGTGCGGCAGTGCGTGCACCAGTGCACGGGCTTCTTGCCCTTGTAGACCATGCCCTGCTCGACGAACTTGCCGAGCGCGCGGACGATCGACGCCTGGTAGGTGAACGTCATCGTCTTGTAGGGGTCGCCCCACAGGCCGATGATGCCGAGCCGCTTGAAGTCGCGGCGCTGGATGTCGAGGTACTTCTCGGCGTACGCGCGGCAGGCGCGGCGGAAGTCGGCCGTGCTCATCTGCCGCTTCTTCGGGCCGAGCTCGCGATCGACCTTCAGCTCGATCGGCAGGCCGTGGCAGTCCCATCCCGGCAGGTACGGCGCATCGAAGCCGAGCATGTTGTGCGACTTGACGACCAGGTCCTTGAGAATCTTGTTGAGCGCCGTGCCGATGTGGATCTCGCCGTTGGCGTACGGGGGCCCGTCGTGCAGCAGGTACAGCGGCGCGCCCTTGCGCGCCGTGCGAATCTGCCGGTAGAGGTCCATCTCGTCCCAGCGGGCGACGGTCTCGGGTTCGGTGGTCTGCAGGTTCGCCTTCATGGAGAAGGCGGTCCGGGGCAGGTTGCAGGTCTCTTTCCAGTCGGCCATGGGGTTCTCTCTATTGTACGCTGACGGGAGTCGGGAGCCGGGAGCCGGGAGACGGGAGATACATGGTTCGAGAGACGGTGTTGGACAACGGGCTCAAGGTGCTCATCCAGGAGGTCCACACGGCGCCGCTGGCATCGGTGTGGTGCTGGTACCGCGTGGGGTCCAAGGACGAGGCGCCCGGCGTCACCGGGGTGTCGCACTGGGTCGAGCACATGAACTTCAAGGGCACGCGCAACATCCCGCGCGACCAGGTGAAGGGCATCATCGAGCAGTTCGGGGGCAGCTGGAACGGCTACACCTGGATCGACCAGACCACCTACCTGGAAACCGCGACGAAGGACGCGCTCGACCGGATGCTCTTCATCGAGGCCGAGCGCATGGACGCCTGCCTCTACGACCCGGCCGACTGCGAGTCCGAGCGCACGGTGATCATCTCCGAGCTCCAGGGCGGCGAGAACGATCCCGAGCAGCTGCTCGATACCGAGGTCACCGCCACCGCGTTCAAGGTCCATCCGTACCACCACCCGACCATTGGCTGGCTCTCGGACCTCGAGACCATGACGCGGGAGGACCTGTTCGGGCACTACCGGCGCTACTACGTCCCTTCCAACGCGACGCTCGTGATCGTCGGCGACGTGGACACCGACGATGCGCTGCGGCGGGTCGAGAAGCAGTTTGGCGGCATCGCGCCCGGCTCGCGGCCCGCGCGCGTGCGGAGCGCCGAGCCCGCGCAACAGGCGGAACGCCGCGTGGTGCTGCGCAAGGAAGGGACGACCGCCTACTGGAAGGCGTCGTTTCACGCGCCGGCGTTCGGCGACGCCGACTTCTTCCCGATGCTCGTGGCCGATGCCGTGTTGAGCGGCGCGGCGGGGCTGAACATCTGGTCGATGGGCGGGGTGCCGCGGCCGCAACGCAGCGCGCGCCTCTATCGCGCGCTCGTCGACACGGGCCTGGCCTCGAGCGTCGGCGGGGCGTTGATGCCCACGGAGCATCCCTACCTGTACGGCATCAGCGCCAGCGTGTCCGAAGGCCAGTCGCTGGCGGCGGTCGAGGACGCCGTGCTGGCCGAGGTCGAGCGGCTCCGCCGCGACGGCATCACGCCGGCCGAGCTCGCCAAGGTGCGGACGCAACTGCGCGCGCGGTTCGTCTACGACGCCGACAGCGTGACCGACATCGCGCACCAGCTCGGGTACTTCGAGACGATCGCCTCATGGCGCGCGTACCACGAGTTGCAGGGCCGCCTCGAGGCGGTGACGCCCGACGCCGTGCACGCGGCGGCGGCAAGGCACCTCGTGCCCGAAAACAGGACGATTGGGTGGTTCGAACCGCGGACGGGAACCGGGAGCCGGGAGCCGGGAGCCGGGGGACCAGAATGGCGCTGAATCCGACGCGGACCGTCCTGCCGAACGGCGTGACGGTGATCGCCAAGGCGAACCACACCACGCCCGCCGTGAGCATCCTCGTGGCCGTGCAGGCCGGGGGATACGACGACCCGGCCGGTCGCGACGGCACGGCGGCGCTCGTGGCGCGCGTGCTCGACCGCGGCACGGAGCGGCATCCGGCGGACGTGATCGCCGACACGCTCGACGGCTGCGGCGCCTCGCTGTCGGTGTCCGCCGGCCGCCACCAGATGGCGCTCAGCGCCACGTGCCTCGCCGACGACCTCGCGGCCGTCCTCGGCCTCGCGGCCGACATCGCGGCGCAGCCTGCCTTTCCCGAACACGAAGTGGCCACCCGCCGGGCCGATCTCATCACCTCGATCCGGCAAGACGAGGACCAGCCATCCTCGAGGGCGGTCGATGCGTTCATGCGCGAGCTGTACGGCGATCATCCGTACGCCCGGAAGGTCAGGGGCACCGTGCCCTCGGTGGAGGCGCTGGTTCGCGCCGAGCTCGTGGCCTTCCACGCGAGGTGGTTCCAGCCCGCCGCGATCGCGGTCGCCATCGTCGGGGACGTGATCGAGGCGAAGGCCGTGGAGCTGGTGGGCGAGGCCTTCGCCGGCATGACCGGCACGAACCCCGTGGCCGCCCTGCGGCCCGTGCCGGATGCGCCCGCGGTGCTGTCGCGACGGATGGCGACGGTGTCGATGATGAACAAGGCGCAGGCCGACGTCGCCTACGGGTTCGTCGGCATCCGCCGGTCCGATCCGGGGTACGTCGCCGCGTCGGTGATGAACAACGCGCTCGGGCAGTACGCGATTGGCGGCCGGCTCGGGGACAGCATCCGCGAGCGACAGGGCATGGCGTACTACGTGTTCAGCTCCCTCGACGCCGGCCTCGGGCCGGGGCCGTTCATGATTCGCGCGGGCGTCTCGGCCGAGAACGTCGGGAAGACCATCGCGTCGATCGACACGGAACTCGCCACCGTGCTGCGCGACGGCTTCACGGCGAAGGAGATCGACGAGTCGAAGCGGTACCTCGTGGGCGCGCTGCCGCGCCAGCTGGAGACCAACGCCGCGATCGCGGCGTTCCTCCTCAACGCCGAGGTGTTCGGCCTGGGCCTGGACTACGACGCGCGCCTGCCGGGCCTCGTGCAGGCCGTGACGCTCGACGCGGCGACCGAGGCCGCGCGGCGCCTGCTCGACCCGGCCCGCGCGACCATCGCCGTGGCCGGTCCCATTGCGAACCACGAAGCACACGAAGCACGACGCACAGGATGATTCGGGCGGTCTTCTTCGACGTGGATTTCACCCTCATTTACCCCGGACCGACGTTCCAGGGCGAGGGCTACCAGCGCTTCTGCGCCGTGCACGGCATCGCGGTGGACCCCGCCGCGTTCGAGCGCGCGGTGACCGCGTCCTCGGCCATCCTGGACGAGGTCGAGGAGCCGGTTTACGACCACCAGATCTTCGTCGACTACACGGCCTCGATCATCGAGCACATGGGCGGCCGCGGGCCCCTCGTGCAGCAGGCCGCGCAGGACATCTACGACCAGTGGGCCACCAACCACCACTTCGTGATGTACGACGACGTGGATCCCGTGCTGCGCGCCTTGCAGCGGCGCGGGCTGACGGTCGGCGTGATCTCGAACTCCCACCGGAGCCTCGACGCGTTTCGCGATCACTTCTCGCTCGGCGGGCTGATCCACTCGCACATCTCGTCGTTCGAACACGGGTACCTGAAGCCGCACCCGAGCATCTTCGAGGCGGCCCTGGAACGCGCCGGCGTGGCGGCGGGCGCGTCGGTGATGGTGGGCGACAGCCTCAAGGCCGACGTGTGCGGCGCGCTGGCCGTGGGCATGCGCGCCGTGCTGCTGCGCCGGTCGGGCGAGACGCCGGCCGACCTGCCCGCGGGCGTGCCGGTGATTCGCACCCTGGCCGACCTGGAGTCCGTGCTGTGATCACGAAGAACACGAAAAGGGGAAACCACGAAGCACGCGAACTCGCATACATTAAATGCTTCGCGTCCTTCGTGCTTCGCCGTTCGTGTCCTTCGTGGTTGACCGTTGATGCCTGACATTCTCATTCGCGACCTGAACACCATCGAGGAGTACCGCCAGGTGGTGGACCTCGAGCACGCCATCTGGGGCTACACCGACACGGGCGACGTCGTGACGGTGCCCGTGTTCATCATCACCATGAAGCGGGGCGCCATCCTGATCGGCGCCTTCGACGGCCCCCGCATGGTGGGCTTTGCCTGGTCAATCGTCGGGATGAAGGACGGCCGGCCCCTCCAGTGGTCGCACATGACGGGCGTCCTGCCCGAGTACCGCGGCGGCCTGGGCTTCAACCTGAAGTGCGCGCAGCGCGAGCGGGCCCTGGCGCGCGGCTACGACCTGATCGAATGGACCTTCGATCCGCTGCAGGCGCTGAACGCCCACCTGAACCTCACGAAGCTCGGCGCCGTGATCGAGGAGTATGCCGAGAACTTCTACGGCGAATCGACGAGCGCCCTGCACCGCGGCACCCCCACCGACCGGCTGATCGCGCACTGGATGATCCGCGAGCCGCACGTCGATCCGGCGGCTGCAGCAAACCTCCGAGCTCCGCGTCCGGTCTCACGAAGTAGGGGAGGCGCCGTTGGTCAACCCGACGACGATGACCGGCGAGTGGCGGACGGTGTCGCGCGTGGACCTCGCCGTGGACGAGCGGCGGATGTGGGTGGAGATCCCGACGGGCTTCACCGAGATGCAGCAGCGCGCGCCCGAGGTGGCGCTGCAGTGGCGCATGCAGGCGCGCGAGATCTTCCAGACCTACTTCGCGCGGGGCTACCGGGCCGTGGATTTCGTCCTGCAGCGGGAACGCGGGTTCGGGCGATACTTGCTGGCCACCAAAGACTAACCACGAAGCACGGCACGAAGCACACGAAGGGGTCCTGGTCATGACTGCACGAGCATTTGCGCTCACCCTCATCGTCATAGCCATGGCGGCGTCGCCGTCGGCCCAGACGCCCACGTCGGCGCCCGCCGCCATCGACGCCTGCACCGCGAGCCCGGACGCGCTCAAGGACGAACCGTTCGTGATGGCGCACCGCGCCGCTCGCCGGGGCGCGCGTGAAGAGCGGGTTCACCGTGAAGGGGTGCTCGCGGACGTTCGAGAGCAGCTTTGCGTGGACGCTGACGATACGCGGCGGCAAGGTGCTGGCGAAAGGGACGGCGAGCGGCGGTGGCGTGGACGGCCCTCGACCGTTCTCCTTCACCGTGACCGCGACGGTGACGAAGGCGACGCTGGCGTATCTCGACGTGTAAGAGCCGCGGATGTCGGACGAAGGGCCGCCACCGAGCCACGTGGTCGTGCCGGTGGTGCTCACGCCATAGAATCCCAGCTAGGGGCTTAGGGGCTTAGGGGCTTGGGGCTGGGCCTGGGGCTTGGGGGATTAGCCAGGCGGCCAGGCCATCGGGCGGCCGCCGAGCACGTGCAAGTGGACGTGGAACACCGTCTGGCCCGCCTGCGCGTTGCAGTTGAACACCGTCCGGTACCCCGGGCCGTCGAAGCCCTTCTCCTTCGCGATGGCCGCGGCGCGCCGCACCATCGCGCCCACCAGCGCGTCCTCACCCGGCGTAGGTCGTTCAGCGTGGCCACGTGCTGCTTCGGCACGACGAGCACGTGCATCGGCGCCTGCGGGTTGATGTCGCTGAAGGCGAACAGCTCATCGTCTTCGTAGACCTTCTTCGAGGGGATCTCGCCGGCGATGATCTTGCAGAAGAGGCAGCTCATGAGGCATGGTGCCATAGGTGCCAGGGTGCCAAGGTGCCGAGGTGCGGTGCACGGTGCGAGGGTGCGCTAGGTGCGGCGGCGCTAGACGCGCTCGAGCACGACCGTGCGGGGGATGCCCTGGAGGTCTTCGCGGATGCGCGAGCAGTTCGCAGCGCGGGGATGCCCGCCACGGCCGCGCGCACCGCGTCCGCCTGGCCGTAGCCGATCTCCATCAGCAACACGCCGCCGGGCGCGAGGGCGGCGGGGGCGCGCGCGAGGATCTCGCGAATGTCGCGGAGGCCGTCGGGCGCCGCCGCGAGGGCCTCGGCGGGCTCGAACGTCCGCACCTCCGGCGCGAGGGCCGCGTAGTCGGCGTCCGTGACGTACGGCGGGTTCGAGACGATCACGTCGAAGGGCCGGCGCGCCCGCCGAGGTAGCGTCCTTCGCGGAACGTCGACCCGGTCCGCCACGCCGTGCCGCGCCGGCATTCGCGCGGGCCACGTCGAGCGCCGCGGCTCGAGATGTCGGTCGCGACGACCCGCGCGCCGGGCAGTTCGGCGGCGAGCGTCACGGCCAGGCAGCCGCTGCCGGTGCCGATGTCGACGACCGACGGCGCCGGGAGCCGGGAGCCGGAGCCGGGAGTCGGGAGCGGCGAGCCGAACGGCCTCCTCGACGATGAGCTCGGTCTCGGGCCGCGGGATGAGCACGCGCGGGCGACGACCACGAAATCGCGGCCCCAGAACTCCTGCGACGCCGAGGATGTAGGCCACCGGCTCGCGGCGGCGCGCGGCGCTCGACGCAGGCGGCGAACGCCGGCTCGAAGCCTTCCGGCGCGGTGTCCGGCTCGTGCGTGAGCAGGGCGCGGCTCCCAGCCGAGCACGTCGCGCGCGAGCAGCTCGGCGTCGAGCGCGGCCTGCTCGCGACGATGCCGGATCCCGAGGCGCGCCTCCGGCCGCCGGCGCGCGGCGCGGAGGTGGTCGCGGATCGTCACGCTTCGCGGTCACTTCCTTCAGTTTCTCGGCCTGGTAGTAGAACGTCTGACCGCGTCGAGCAGTTCGTCGAGTTCGCCGTCGAGGACGCTCAGCAGCTGGTGCGTCGTGAAGTTGATGCGGTGGTCGGTGATGCGGCTCTGCGGGAAGTTGTAGGTGCGGATCTTCTCCGACCGCTCGCCGGTGCCGACCTGGCTGCGCGCGGTCCTTCGCGATGGCGTCCTGCTGCTTCTGCATCTCGATCTCGTAGAGCCGGGCGCGCAGCACCTTCATCGCCTTCGCGCGGTTCTTGATCTGCGACCTCTCGTCCTGCTGCGACACCACGAGTGCCGGTCGGGATGTGCGTGATGCGCACGGCCGAGTAGGTGGTGTTGACGCTCTGGCCGCCGGGGCCGCCCGAGCAGAAGGTGTCGATGCGCAGGTCCTTCTCCTCGATCTGGATGTCCACTTCCTCGACCTCGGGCAGCACCGCCACGGTGGCGGTCGACGTGTGGATGCGGCCGCTCGCCTCGGTGGCGGGCACGCGCTGCACGCGGTGCACGCCGCTCTCGTACTTCAGGCTGGCTGTAGACGCCGCCGGCCCTCGATGTTGAAGATGACCTCCTTCACGCCGCCGCTGGCCGGCTCTCGCTGAGCGACATCACTCGATCTTCCAGCGCTGGCGCTCGGCGTAGCGGCGTGTACATGCGGATAGAGCTCGCCCGCGAACAGCGCGGCCTCCTCGCCGCCCGTGCCGGCGCGGATCTCGACGATGACGTTCTTCTCGTCGTTGGGATCCTTCGGGACGAGCAGCATCTTCAGCTCGGTCGACAGCGCGCTCCAGCCTGGCGGCCAGGTCCTTCAGCTCCTCGGCCGCCAGCTCGCGCATGTCCGCGTCGGCGCCCTTGAGCATCTCCTCGGCCTGCCGCGATCTCGCCTGCGACCGCCTTGTACTCGCGGTACTTCAGGACGAGCGGCTCGATCTCGGCGAGCGCCTTGGCCTGCTTGCGGTACTCGTTGGCGTCGCTCTGCACGGCCTGCGTGCCGAGGCGAGGCGGTCAACTCCTCGTACTTCGCCTCAACGGAGATCAGCTTGTCGAACATCTCAGTTGCTCCTCATCCGCCGGAGACGGGCGGAAGGAACGCGACCTCGTCGCCGTCCGATACCACGTCGTGACATCCGCGAGTAGTCCGCGTTCACCGCGCAGGACATCGACTTCTCGTACGCCTGCATGTCGGGCCACTGCGCGCGACGAGCTCGGCCCACACCGCGGCCACCGTGGCGCCGGCGGGCGACCTCGCGCGCGAGTTCGCCCGTCGCCGCGAGGTCGCGCAGCCGCGCGAAGAGCCGCACCGTCACGCGCATGCGATCCTCAACGCTGTCTCGCGCGCGTCCGCATCGTCCGGGTCGGCGGTGGCGCCCTCGATCCACGCGTCGCCGCCCTCGAAGTGCTCGTGCTTCCAGATCGGCACGATCTGCTTCATCCGCTCGATCGCGTAGCGGCACGCCGCGAACGCGTCGGCGCGGTGCGGCGAGGCGGCGGCGATTGCGACGCTGGCCTCGCCGATCTCGAGGCGCCCGGTGCGGTGATGGATCGCCAGGCGCACCGCCGGCCATCGCGCGGCGGCTTCGTCGACGATGCGCTGCAGCGCCTTCACCGCCAGCGGCTCGTACGCCTCGTACTCGAGGTGCGTCACCTTGCGGCCCACGTTGTGGTCGCGCACGAGGCCGAGGAACGTCGCCACGGCCCCGTGCCCGGGCCCTTCGACGAGGCGCACGAGCGCGCCGGGGTCGAGCGGGGCGGTGGTGATGAAGGTCGTGGAAACCACAGTCCTTCAGTATAGAAGGCAACGGGCGGAACGCAGAAGGCGGAAGGTGGCGCCCGCCGGCGGTGCGGCAGCGGCTCAGGCGCGCTTGATGTCTACCATGGCCGCGAAGACCCTGCTGACGATGACGAAGAAAAAGCCGGTCGACAGGCCGCACATCAGGATGCCGGTCAATCCCTCCATCGGGCCGAGCAGCCGCCACTCGCTCGACAGCACGAGGTCCCCGTAGCCCAGCGTCGTGTAAGTGACCCCCGAGAAATAGAACGCCGACTCC
Source organism: uncultured Acidobacteriota bacterium (assembly GCA_963839865.1). GTDB lineage: Bacteria > Acidobacteriota > Vicinamibacteria > Vicinamibacterales > UBA2999 > 12-FULL-67-14b. The sequence continues at coordinate 229,600 of CAWIWS010000020.1, read as the reverse complement.
AGATTGGGGAGGCAGCCTTGCCAGTGGTAGAAGAGCGCCCACACGGCAATCTGAGAGAGATGCAGAAGGATGAGCGCCCACGCAACCCAGGTCAGCAGCCACGCCACCGACCAGAACCGCGTGTCGAGCGGCGAGGGCAGCCGGAGCAGGCGCCCCAACACCCCCACCAATCCCGCCGCATGAATCGTGACCGAGAAGGCCAGCAGACACGACGCAACCAGGAGTTCCGGGAGCATGGTCGAACGATAGGCCGCGGGTACGGCGCCCTGCAAGTCCTGTCACGCGAGACGGTGCCGTGCCGCCGGTCTGCTTCTTGCAACAGGCACTGGCGGGGCATCCACGTCCCCACGGCGCGGCCCGTACCGAGCCGGCCTGGCGGCTTTCGACATCTCCGCCGAGGCCCCGGCGCGCGTCCGCGCGATTGGGCCCCGAGGGACCATTCATGGCCAAGCTCAATCTCAAGCGGTTCGAGAAGCACCTGGTGGTGCGCCCCCTCCGGCCCGACGACTGGCCCGCCGTGGTCGCGCTGCAGCAATGCTGCTTCCCGGGCATGGACACCTGGACGCGGGAGCAGTTCGACAGCCAGCTCCGCATCTTCCCCGAGGGCCAGATTGGCGTCGAGTACCAGGGGAAGCTCGTGGGATCGTCGAGCAGCCTGATCCTCGACTTCGAGCTGTACAAGGACACGCACGACTTCGAGGCCATCTGCGACCACGGCTTCATCCGCACGCACAGCCCCGAGGGCACCACGCTCTACGGCATCGAGATCATGGTCGATCCCCAGTACCGGGGCCTGAAGCTCGCCACGCGCATGTACAACGCGCGCAAGCGCCTGGCCCGCGAGACGCAACCTCATGCGCATCGTCGTCGGCGGCCGCATCCCGGGGTACGCCGCCCACGCCGCCACGATGACGGCGCGCGAGTACATCGACAAGGTGATCGACAAGACGCTCTACGACCCCGTGCTCACGACGCAGCTGGCCAACGGCTTCGTGCTGAAGCGCCTGATGCCGGGCTACATGGACCTGGACGCGGAATCACGAGGGTACGCGGCGCTGCTGGAGTGGACCAACGTGGACTACGCGCCCGGTCCCCTGCAGCGGTTCATCACGGTGGCGCCGGTGCGGGTGTGCGTCGTGCAATACCAGATGCGGCTGATCAAGGATTTCGAGGCCTTCGCCACGCAGTGCGAGTACTTCGTGGACGTGGCGTCGGAATACAAGGCCGACTTCATCGTGTTCCCCGAGATGTTCACGACGCAGTTGCTTTCGCAGGTCCAGGCCGGGACGCCCGCCGAGGCCGTGCGCCGGTTGGCGTCGTTCACCGATGCGTACCTCGAGCTCTTCACGCGGCTGTCGGTGAAGCACAACGTGAACATCGTGGGCGGCTCGCACTTCACCGTGGAAGACGACGCGCTCTACAACATCGCGTACCTGTTCCGGCGCGACGGCACGCTCGACAAGCAGTACAACTCCACATCACGCCCGCGGAGCGCCAGTGGTGGGGCGTGAAGCCGGGCAACAAGGTGGAGGTGTTCGACACCGATCGCGGCAAGATCGCGATCCAGATCTGCTACGACATCGAGTTCCCCGAGCTCACGCGGATCGCCGCGGAACGGGGCGCGCAGATCATCTTCGTGCCGTTCTGCACCGACGAGCGGTACCGTACCTGCGCGTGCGCTACTGCGCGCAGGCGCGATGCGTGGAGAACCACATATACGTGGCCATCGCCGGGAGCGTCGGCAACCTGCCCAACGTCGAGAACCTCGGCATGCACTACGCGCAATCGGCCATCTTCACCCCGTCGGACATCCCGTTTAGCAGGGACGCGGTGGCCGGCGAATGTACGCCGAATATCGAGACGGTGGTCTTCGAGGACCTGGACCTGGAACTGCTGAAGACGCACAGGCAATCGGGTAGCGTGCTCAACTGGCGCGATCGCCGCACCGACTTGTACGAAGGTACGTTACCTGGGAGAACCGCCGGCGAGCGGCTCGTGACGCGGCGGACGCGCCCCGGGGGCCCCGGTCGCGACGGCCTCACGCGGGCGTCGTGAATCGCTCGTCCACGTCGACCCGATAACCCTCAACGAGCCGGTTCGTCTCGTTGGCCATGCCGACCACGGCCAGCAGTTCCTTGAGCTGCGCGTCGGTCATGCCCTTGCCGCGCGCCGCGGCGGTGTGCGAGGCGGTGCAATACGCGCAGCCGTTGCTGATGGAGACGGCGAGGTAGAGCATCTCCTTGGTGCACGCGTCGAGCGCGCCCGGCGCCATGATGTCCTTGAGGTCGGCCCACGTGCGCTTCAGGAGCGCCGGGTCGTGCGCGATGGCCTTCCAGAAGTTGTTGATCCAGTCGGTCTTGCGCGTGGCCATGATGTCGTCGAAGACGGCCCGTACCTCCGGGCTGGCCTGGTCGTATTCAATGAGTCCAAACAGTGACATCAGCATCCTCCGGCTAGTGCGTCAACTCGCCCAGCCAGTGGAGCACGACTTCACCTCGATCGCCAAAAATGACCGCTGACGTGAGTCACTGCGAGAGGTGGGCCGCGGTGCTCGAGCCGGCGCGGGCCGAGTCCGCAGGCGCGGGATGGGTCAGCAGCCGTAGCCGTAGGCATCGGGCATGCACGGCGGCACTCCTGGCAACGCGCCATTGATGCTGCCCACCATCGAGGCATGAAGCGTGCAGTGGAACGCGGTCGCCGATGCGCTCCTGACCGTCAACGTCTTGCTGGTGCCCGGCAGGATGTCGCCGAGGTCGCCCGACCCATCGTCCATCACGATGTGATGGACCACGCTATCGCCATTCCTGAACGCCACCGTATCGCCGGCCTTCGCGGCAATCGGATTCGGCTGGTAGGCCGTGGTGCCGGTCGAGCCGACGATCGAGACGGTGACCGTGGACGCGGTTGGCGTGGTGGGCGCCGTCGGTGCCGCCGTGGGCGCGGGAGCCACGGCGGTGGGCGCCGTGGGGCTCGCCGCCGCCGTGTAGCCGCCTCCGCCGCCGCAGCCCCACAGGACCAGGGCGCCGGCGACCGCAAAACCAAACCCGCAGAGTCGTACGTGTTGCATCGGTTGTTACCTCCGCTTCAAGCAGAGGCAACTCCCGTGCCGTCGCAATACCCAGAGAAAACCCCTCGTGCCGCCGCGATGGCTTACGCCCGGCGTAAGGTCTTACGTCCTGTCGCTATTTCTTCAGCGGCGGGCTCTGCCGTACCGGCGACACTTACGAACTGACGAGGCTCTCTCGACCGTCGGCGCCGATCGCCGAGACGCCGAACGCGAAGTCGTCGATCGACACGTTCTTCAACACGAACTGCGTGACGTTGCCGATCGTCTGGCTGTGCTGCCAGTCGTTCGTCCAGGTGTCGCGCCAGTAGATGCGATAGGCGACCGCGCCGGGCGAGGCGTTCCATCGCAGGGCGGCGTCGTCCCCCGACGGATCGCGCGCGAGCATGTTGGCGCCGCGGTCGTTGGTCACCTTCGGCGCCGGAGGCGCCAGCGCCAGCGACGCGACGCCGGCGGCGTTCACGCGCGTGTTCTGCGCGAGGTAGCCGAAGTCCACGCCGTCGATCGTGTCGTTGATGCCGTGCTGCCGCCGAAGTTCTCGTTCGCCTCGCGGAACACGATCGCCGGGAAGCCGTTCTGCGTGAACGACGACTGATCGCTGCCGCGGCCGAAGCGGTCCTCGCGCGCCATCAGGCGGATGCGGTGCGACGGCACGTACATGGCCGCCTGCTTCTGGATGTAGCGGGCGATCGCCCGCGCGGGCGAGTCCTCGGGCCGATGGCATAGACCCGCACGGTCTCCGCATCGACCACGCCGTTGCCGCCGCGCGAGTTGCCGACGATGTCGTTGTTGAAGTCGGCCTCGACGGGCACCTTGTTGGCGGCGAGATCATGGCGTGCGCCGCGGAGCCGATCAGCCCCTGCTCCTCGCCCGCCCAGCAGATGAACACCAGCGTGGCGTCGAACTGGATGCCGCTCTCCGCGAACGCGCGCGCCAGCTCCATCGTCAGCACCGTGCCGCTGCCGTCGTCGTTCGCGCCGTTCGCGTCGACGTTGTGGTCGAAATCCGGCCGCGTCTGGCGATCGCCGCCGGCCGCCGCGCCGGGCGCGGCGGCGTTCGACTGGTTCTGGCCGCCGATGTTGAGCGAATCGTAGTGGCCGCTGACGTAGATGCGCCGCGGCCGACTTGCCCGGCAGGATCGCGACGATGTTTCGGAGTTCAACCTGCCGGGTGATGCGCCCCTGCGGCGGGATGACGTGCGTGTCGAAATTGACCTTGAGCTTCTCGCTCGACGGCGCATCTCTTCCAAAATCCAGTTCCGGGCCGCGCCGATGCCGCGCGTGGCCGACTCCTGGTCGGACAACGTGTTGCGGGTGCCGAAGCCGACCAGTTTCGTGAGCAGGGTCTGGAGGCGCTCCTGGGACACCGAGGCGACGATTTTCTCGATGCGCGGATCGGCATCCGGGATCGGCGCATTCTGCGCCTTGGCCACGACGGGTAACATCAGCAACGCCACGAACAGGCAGGTCAGCGAACGGGTCATCACGCGCTCCATGGGGTTTGTCCGGCTTCGGCCAGACCTGAAGGTCCGGCCCTACGTTCTCTTGAACTTCCAGAATGATCGAGCGGGCGATGCCCGCGGCCCAGGGGAACCCCCGGGCTCATGGCGCCAGCCACGTACGCCTTGGCCGCGCACCGCGTCCGCGATCGATTCGCCCTGCGCGAGGCGCGCCGCGATCGCGGCCGCGAACGTGCAGCCCGTGCCGTGCGTATTGCGCCCCTCCATGCGCGGGCCCAGAACTCGGTGTACACGCCGTCCTCGAGCAGCAGGTCGTACACCTCCGGACCGGCCAGGTGCCCGCCCTTCATCACCACGGCCGCCGGCTTGAACGTGGCAATCCGCCGGGCGGCCTCGCGCATGTCGTCGCGCGTGGCGATCGTCATCTTCGCCAGGACCTCGGCTTCGGGGATGTTCGGCGTGACGACGCGCGCCAGGCGCAGCAGCGTCCCGCGCAGCGCGTGCACCGCCTCGTCGTCGAGCAGCCGGTCGCCGCTCTTGGCGACCATCACGGGATCGACCACGAGGTTGGCGGAGCTCGAGCGACTCACCGCCGCGGCCACCGCCTCGACGATCGCGGCGTTGGCCAGCATGCCCGTCTTCACGGCGTCGCACCCGAGGTCCGCGATCACGGCCTCGATCTGCGCGGTGACGAAATCGTCCGGCACGCCGTGCACGCCCGTCACGCCGAGCGTGTTCTGGGCGGTCAGCGCCGTGATGGCCGACGTGCCGTACACGCCGAACGCGGCAAACGTCTTGAGGTCGGCCTGGATGCCGGCGCCGCCCCCCGAGTCGGAGCCCGCAATTGTCAGGGCGGTGGGGATACCAGTAGAATTCCGGGTCATGAGATCAATTCAGCCAGGTGCCTCGGGTCACGTACGCATCCACCATTCTCGATCAGGTCAGCATCCGCGCGGCATCCGCCGCGTCGTGGAATGGCGTGCAGGTCCTGTCGGTCGTGTTCGTGGCGTCGCTCACCGCGGCCGCGTCGCAGTTGAGCGTCCCGCTGCCCTTCACGCCCGTGCCGTTCACGATGCAGCCCCTGGTGGTGCTCGTCGGCGCGGCGGCCCTCGGCTCGCGCCTCGGCGCCCTCGCGCAGATCCTTACCTCATGGCCGGCCTCGCCGGCATGCCCGTGTTCGCCTTCTCGCCGGAACTCCCGCACGGCCTCCTGCGCCTGCTCGGCCCCACGGGCGGCTACCTGATGGCGTATCCGCTCGCGGCGTTCGCCACCGGCTGGCTCGCCGAGCGCGGCTTCGACCGCCGCTACCTCACGTCGCTCTTCGCGATGGCCGCAGGCCTGTCGGTGATTTTCGCCGGCGGCGTGGCGTGGCTGGCGCAGGGCACGGGCCTCTCCGCGGCGCTCGCCACCGGTTTCTATCCCTTCGTGGCCGTGGACATCATCAAATCGTCGCCGCCGGGCTCGTGATGCCCGGCCGCCTGGGGTTTCTTAAAAAGTGAAAAGTAGAAAGTAGAAGGTAGAAAGTGGAAAGTAGACGGCCCGCCTTCTACTTTCCACCTTTCAGTTTCTACTTTTCCCTTTTACCTTTCACCTACTGAAGATCAGAAAGTATTGGTAGGGGAGGAAGGGCTCCTGGCCGATCAGCCGGAGCCCTGCGCCTTCCGCGTCCTTGACCACCACATCAGGGACTCACGCGCTCGTCCGGCGTCCGGGCCGGGGCCCGTGCCGTCCAACCGGAAATCCACCACGCCAATCCGGCCCTGCGGCTTCAGCGCGCGGAGCGATGTTCTTGAGCATCGTCACGCGGTCGTCAATCTCGTAGGTACACGTCGACGATGAGCACGGCATCGAGCGCCTGCTCGGGCAGGTGCGGGTCGCTGCCGTGGCCGAGCACCGTGCGCACGTTGGTCAGCGTTTCCCGCTGGACGCGGCGCGAGATCGCGTTGAGCATCTCGGGCTGCACGTCCTGCGCGTAGACGAGGCCGCCGCGGCCCCACCCGCCGCGCCAGGCGAATGGTGAACCAGCCGCTGCCGGCGCCCACGTCGGCGACGACCGACGCGTCGGCGATGGCCATGGCGTCCATGATCTGATCGGGCCGCTGCCAGAGATCGCGATCGGGCGCCTTGAGGAGACCGAGATCCTGCGGAGGAAAGAGGCGGCCCGTGCGTACGCGGGGGCTGCTGGGCCTGCAACTCGCGCCCGGGCGCAGAAGAGCGCGGCGGCACAGCACGACCAGGACCAACGGCAGGACCCTTCTCACGCCGCCATTGTACGTCCTACTCCGACCGCAATGCGATCATCGGGTCCACCCGCGTCGCGTGGCGCGCCGGCAGCCAGGTGGCGACGAACGTGACTACCGCGACCAGGCGCCGCACCACCGCGGCGTAGGTGAGCGGATCAAACGGGCTGACGCCGAACAGCAGCGACGCAGCAGCCGCATCAGCGCCACCGAGCCCAACCCCACCCCCAGACCGATGCCGGCAGCGGAGGCCGTGCCGACGAACATCCGCTGCACCTCGCCCGCCTGCGCACCCAGCGCCATGCGGATGCCGACTTCGCGGCGTCGCTGGGACACCACATATGCAATGACGCCGTAGATGCCGACGACGCCCAGCAGCAACGTCATCTGGCCGCGACGCCGAGCATGACCAGCGTGAACGAGGTCTGTGCCGTCGACCGCGCGTAGACGTCCTGCAGCGTCTCGACGCGGGTGAGTGGCAGCTTCGGGTTGACCGCCCAGACCGCCCGCTGGAGCTCGCGCAGCAACGCCGGGCGTTCGCACGTTCGCGGCGGATCGCGTAGCCGAGCGTGCGCTGCGACGACTCGTGGTCCGGGAAGTCGCGTATCAGCATGGGCCAGTAGACGATTGGCGGCGCCGGCCGCATCGGGCCGTCGTGGTGCTCGTTGCCGACCACGCCGACAATCTCGCGCCAGGGTCCTTCGGCGTGGCCGGACGCGTTGGCCGATCGCCGTTGGCCGGGCCGCCGCAGTACTCGCGCGCGAGGTTGTCGCTGACGATGGCGACAGGGCGCGGCCGTGAACGTCGTCCCACGTGAAATCACGGCCCGCGATGCAGCGGATTGCCGATGGTCGCGAAGTAGCCTGGCGCCATCCACTTGAAGCGGCGCAGCGGAGGCATCTGTCCTCGGGCGTCGGCGCCCCTCGACGAAGAGCGGGTCGCGGCGGTTGGCGCCGTCCGTGGTCACCGACGAGGACAGGCCGGCCGCGTGCACACCGGCGATGGCCGCGATGCCGCGCGGGATCTGATCGTGCAGGCGCGCCACCTGCGGCGGGCTCTGCGACGACGCTTCGGGGATGCGGATGCGGATCGTCAGCACTTCGCCGCGTCCCGAAATCCGGGCGGACTCGCGAATGGCGATGAACGTCCGCACCATCAGCCCCGAGCCGACGAGCAGCACGAAGGCAAGCGCGACCTGGGCCACGACGACGTGTTGCGAATGTGCTGCCGCTCGCGGCCGTCGCTGGAGCCGCGTCCGTTCTCCTTGAGCGCCTCGGAGAGGTGCGGCGGGCGTGCTTGCGATCGGGAGCAGAGAGAAGAGCACTCCCGCGACCGCACGTGGCAGCGTGAATCCCATCACGACGGATCGAGCGTGACTTCGTCGAGTCGGGGTAGCCCACCGGCGCAGGAGAGACCAGCAACTGGATGCCGCCTAGGCGAGCGCGACCCGACGCACGCCGCTGGCCCCTGAGAGCAGGAGTGATTCACGACGAGGATCTCGCCACGCGATCCTCCCGGATCCGGCGCCAAGCGCGAGCTGCACGGCGAGCGCCTGCCGCTGTGCTTCGGCGCGCACGAGGACGAGATTCGCCACGTTGGCGCCCGCCACGAGCAGGACCATGAGGACCGCCCCCAGGAGGATCCACAACATGCCGGACACGTCGCCGAAGAGGTCTGCGCTGAGCGGATGGACGATGGGGCCCAGAAGCCGTCGTGAACATCTCACGGGAGAACCCCGGCGGAATGGGGAACCGATCGGCATGCCCGGGATGAGGCGCGCCAGGTCTGCGTGCGCGTGCTCCAGGTTACGCCCGGCTTGAGCCGAGCGACGCCCTGATAGCGGAACCGACGAACACTTCGGCGCGATTGAAGCGAAGGGCAGAATCATCGGGCGAGTGACGGAGAAGCCGAAAGCCCGCCGGCAGCACGCCGATGATCTCCCTGGGGCGGCCGTCGACGACCAGCGCTGGCCGACGGCGCCCGTGTCACCGCCCAACGCGCGCTGCCAGTAGTCGTGACTCACCATCACGCGTCTCGCGCTGCCCGGCGCGTCGTCGTCCGCGGTGAATCGCCGCGCCCAATGCGGCCGTCACCGAAGGAGCGGCAGCGTGCCGTCCGTGACACCGAGCGCTGCACCTCCTCGGGTTCGCTCCGGCCGGTGATGGTCGCCGAGCCGTCGTCCCACAGGCCGATGTCCTGGCACCCGGCGTCGTCGCGGTACGTGAAGTAGGTGGCTGCCTGATTCACGGGCCCCGGCGCGAGCCCAGGTGCCACGTGCCAGACGCCGACAAGGCGCTCGGGCTCCTCGAAGGGCAGCGGACGGAGCAGCACGCCGTTCACCACGCTGAAGATCAGCGCATTGGCGCCGATGGCGACGGCCAGCGTGAGGAGGGCAGTGAGCGTGAACGCCGGACTCTTGAACAGGCGGCGCAGGGCGAGTTTCACCCTCAGTGAGACGATGGCGAAACCGGTGGGAAGTTCGCCTACACTGGGCCGATATGCTGCCCGCCTTCTTCGACTCCATCGTCGCCCTGATCGTCAAGACGTCCACCGACCTGCCGCCCGACGTGCGCGCGGCCATGAGGCACGCCGACGGCCCAGGAAGTGCCGGGCACGCGCGCCGCGCAGGCGCTGACGATCATCGCCCAGAACATCGATCAGGCCGCCGAAGCCGAGGGCGCCATCTGCCAGGACACCGGCATGCCGACCTTCGAGGTGAAGACGCCGGTCGGCGTGAACCAGATCGTGATGAAGAAGCAGATCCGCGAGGCCGTGGCCGAGGCCACCAAGCGCGGCAAGCTGCGCCCGAACTCGGTCGACTCGATCACCGGCAAGAACTCCGGCAACAACCTCGGGCCGGGCACGCCGATCATCCACTTCGAGCAGTGGGAGCGCGACGACATCGAGGTCAAGCTGATCCTCAAGGGCGGCGGCTGCGAGAACATGAACGCGCAGTACTCGCTGCCCGTGCGAGCTGCCGCACCTCGGCCGCGCCGACCGCACGCTCGAGGGCGTGCGCAAGTGCATCCTGCACGCGGTGTGGCAGGCGCAGGGCAAGGGCTGCGCGCCCGGCGCCCTCGGCGTCTGCATCGGCGGCGACCGCACGTCCGGCTACGTCCACGCCAAGGAGCAGCTGTTCCGCACGCTCGACGACGTGAATCCCGATCCGCGGCTGGCCGAGCTCGAGGCCGCAGATCATGGGCGACGGTCAACACGCTCGGCGTCGGCACGATGGGCTTCGGCGGCAAGCGTTCGCTCATCGGCTGCAAGATCGGCGCGCTCAACCGCCTGCCGGCCAGCTTCTTCGTGTCGGTGGCCTACGACTGCTGGGCGTTCCGCCGCCTCGGCGTGCGTGCTCGACGCGCACGACCGGCGCGATCAAGGAATGGCTCTACCGCGACCCCGTCGGTGCCGACGATGCCGATGATCGGACCAGGCCGGGCTTCCAGCGCACCGGCCGCGAGATCGCGCTGCAGCGCGCCGCTCGACGAGGCGACAGTGCGCGCGCTCAAGGTCGGCGACGTGGTGCTGATCGACGGCCGCGTGTACACGGGCCGCGACGCCGTGCACCATCATCTGATGAAGCACGAGCCGCCGGTGGACCTGCGCGGCGCGGTGCTCTATCACTGCGGCCCGGTCGTGGTGAAGAGACGGACGGCGGCTGGAGGGTCACGGCCGCCGGCCCGACGACCAGCATCCGCGAGGAGCCCTACCAGGCCGACATCATCAGCAGCTACGGCGTGCGCGCCGTGATCGGCAAGGGCGGCATGGGCGCCAAGACGCTGGCGGCGCTGAAGGAGCACGGCGCGGTGTACCTGAACGCCATCGGCGGCGCGGCGCAGTTCTACGCGCGGTGCATCGAGCGCGTGGACGGCGTGTCGCTGCTGGAGTTCGGCACGCCCGAGGCCATGTGGCACCTGCACTCAAGGACTTCCCGGCCATCGTGACCATGGACGCGCACGGGAACAGCCTGCACAAGGACGTCGAGCAGGCCTCGGCGACGACTGGCCGAGTTGGCGAGGCCGATTCGAGCGCGACGCGCAGAGGCCTGAGGGTCCGCTGGTGCCAGGGTCGAAGGGGCCTATTAGACTAATGGCAGGGTCATCCAGTGATGGCGACTGAGGCTATCCTGGACGCCGCATCGACATGCGACTGACGAGCAGACGGACGCCCGATTGCCGTGCACTCGATCAACGTATCACGGTGACCGAGCGGCGGCCAGCAAGATCAACGAACTGCTGGCCGAAGAAGACAAGGCCGGCAGCGGCCTGCGCGTGTTCGTGCAGGGCGGCGGCTGCTCGGGCTTCCAGTACGGCCTGATGATCGAGGAAGCCGGCGGCGCGGCGACCAGGTCTTCGAGTCGAACGGCGTGAAGCTGTTCGTCGATCCGGTCAGCATCAGCTACCTGAAGGGCGCCGAGGTCGACTTCGTCGACACCATCACCGGCGGCGGCTTCACCATCAAGAACCCGAACGCCACGTCGACCTGCGGCTGCGGCTCGTCGTTCAGCGCCTAGGCCGCAGATTACGGAGATCAGCGCAGTCGAGGCGCCATGGCCACGATCGGCCGCCGTTCCGGATCATCGACCGCCTGCGGCCCGCCGGCGGCAAGCGGTCGGCAAGCGCGATCTGATCGTCAACGTGTTCCTCGCGCAGGAAGGGCACCTCAGCGCCGACGACCTCGTCGACTCTCATCCGCAGCGCGAAGACCAGCGCATCAGCCGCGCCACCGTCTACCGCACGCTGCAGTGGATGGTCGACGCCGGCATCGCCCGCAAGGTCGACTTCGGCGAAGGCCGCTTCCGCTTCGAGCACTCCTACCGGCATCCGCGCCACTTCCACCTGATCTGCAAGACCTGCAACCGCTCGTTCGAGTTCCTGAGCTCCGACATCGAGGCGCTCATCGAGGAAGTGGCGGCGGCGCGCGGCTTCACGGCGCGCCAGAGCGTCGTGCAGATCTACGGCACGTGCGAGGACGTGCCGCACGGGCCGGGCGCCGCGGACGGCGACGGCCACCAGCGAGCTGCTGTTCGCGCGCGACGCGCTGCGCATCGCCATCGCCACCGAGCGCAGCGGCCTCGAGTTCTACACGCGCGCCGCGAGCTCACGAAGGACCCGCGCGGCCGCAAGATCTTCGTGAAGCTGGCCGACGGAAGAGAAGGCACCACCTCGGCGACGCTCGAGGAGCGCTACCAGGAGCTGCTGAGCGGATCCGCAGCTCGAGTCGCGGCCGACGTTCCTGTTCTTCAAGGGCGCGGCCAACGGCCTCTTCGCCGAGGGCGCCGAGCAGCTGCGCGCGACGGCGTGGACGACCAGGAGGCGCTGCTGATCGGCATCCGCTGCGAGCGCGGCTCGCACCGGTTCTTCAAGCGCTACGGCGAGCGGTTCGAGGACTCCGAAGGCAAGCAGATCTTCCTCGAGTTCGCCGACGAGGAGCGCGAGCACCTCGACCTGCTGATTCGCGAGTACCGCGCGCTCGTCAAGCGCCAGCGCGCGAGCACGCCGGCGCCGCGCGCGCCCGTGCCGCACGCGCGCCGCGCCGCTCGTCGCGGCTCCCGGCGCCGACCCCGACTCCCGACCGTGATCGACCTCCACCTCCACACGACCGCCTCCGACGGCGCGGTTCGCCGGCGACCTCGTGCGCGCGCGTGGCCGCCGGCGCTCCGACCTTCGCCGTCACCGACCACGACACGGTGGCCGCCTTCGCCGAGGGCGGCGCTCGCGCGCGCGGCGCGGGCTCCGCCTCGTGCCCGGCATCGAGATCACGGCGGTCGACGACGGCCGCGACGTGCACGTGCTCGGCTACTTCTTCGACCTCGAGCAGCCCGGCGCTCGCGGCCTTCCTCGAGCGCCAGCGCGCGCTGCGCGTGGACCGCGTGCGCGGACATCGGCGCGCGGCTCGCGGCGCTCGGCGCGCCGGTGGACGTCGAGCCGGCTCCTGCCCGCGGCCGCGCGGCCCGGGTCGTCGGTGGGCCGCCCGCGACTGGCGCGGGCGCTCGTCGCGGCCGGGCACGTGCGCCCGCTGCAGGAGGCCTTCGACCGTTCTCGCCGAGGGCCGGCCGGCCTTCGTGCCGCGCACGGGCGTCCCGCCGAGGTCGTGCACGTCGTCCACCGGCGGGCGGCATGGCGTCGATGGCGCACCCGGCGGTGACCCGCGCGACGACTTGATCGCCGCGCTCGCGGCCGGGGCCTCGACGCCATCGAGGTCTTCCACTCCGATCACACGCCGAACACGCGCAGGCCTATCTCGAGATGGCCGCGCGCCTCGGCCTGGCGGTGAGCGGCGGCTCCGACTTCCACGGCGACGACCCCGTGGTGCCGCCGGGACGCCCGCGCCGCGCCATCTCGGCGCCTCGCGCTGCCGCCGCCGCCGTTGCGCGCTCGAGGCCACCGCGCGCGACCGCCAGATCGCCGATGAACGCTTCGCCGCGTCGCCCTCCTGCAGGTGCAGGTCTGTCAAGGACTACCAGTCGCTGCGCCCGCTGCGCATGCGGGCCCTTACCGTGGCGCCGGCGACGGCGTGACGATCTCGGGCCTCGACGCGCTCGGCGCCGAGTGTTCGTCCATCTCATCACCGGCGCGACGCTGCCCGACACCGGTGAGATCGACCTGTTTGGGCCAACACGCAATCGTTGCCGACGGCGACGCGTGGCTGCGTCGCTCGAGGGGATGGGCTGGTGAGCGCGCGCGCCGTGCTCATCGAGATGTTCACGGTGCTGCAGAACATCGCGATGCCGTTGACACTCGATGTGGACCCGTCGACCCCGCTACCTGCCGGAGGTGGGCGCGCTCGCGCGCGAGGTGGGGCTCGCGCGGCGGTATCGATCGCCGTGGGCTAGCTCGCCGCCCGACGCGCACATGCGCACGCACCTGGCCCGCGCGCTCGCGCTCGAGCCGCAGCTCTCGTCGCCGAGCATCCGTCCGCCACGCTGCCGCGCGACACCGTGGCGGCATTCGGCGGGACCTGGCACGGGTGGCGCGCGCCCGCGGCCTGGGCTCGTCCCGCTCACGGCGGACGACCCCTTCGCGATGGCACTCGGCGGACGCGTCTCGTGCTCAACGGCGCGACGGGCGAGCTGAGAGCGCCGAGCTTGCTGCGGCGGCTTTTCAAATAACAAATAACGAAGAACGAAGAACAAGACGACATGGCGACACCCGGACTGATCCTGTTCGATATCGACGGCACGCTGGTGCTCAGCGGACGCGCGGGATTGCGCGCCATGACGCGCGCGTTTCGGAGGCGTTCGGCGTGGCCGACGGTTTCGCCGGCGCCCCTTCGGCGGCCGCACCGATTCGTTCCTTTTCGCAGGCGCTCTGGCGGCGGGCCTGCCCGACACGGCCGACAGCACGAGCGGTTTCGCGGGTGTACCTGCCGCTGCTCGCCGAGGAGATCTGGATCCCGGGCACGGGCTCAAGGGCGTGATGCCCGGCGCGCGCGAGCTGCTCGAGGCGCTGAGGACCATCCCGACGTCTTCACCGCGCTGCTGACCGGCAATTACCGCGTGGCCGCCGAGATCAAGCTCTCGCACTTCGGGCTCTGGGACACTTCGAATGGGGTGTCTTCAGCGACGATGCGGCAGACCGCAACGCGCTCGTGCCGATTGCGCGCGCGCGCGGAAACCTCGACGTGCCGGACGAGGCGCGCGACCGCATCATCGTGATCGGCGACACGCCGCACGACATGGCGTGCGCGCATGTGGCGGGCGCGCGTGCATCGCCGTGGCCACCGGCGGGTTCAGCGTGCCGCGCTCCTGGACGCCGGCGCGGACGTGGCGCTCGACGACCTCTCCGACACCGAAGCGGTGCTGGAGCTGCTCGCAGCAGACTGAATCCCCTAGATTCGCAGAAAAGTGCTCTCCACGGAAGCGAACGGGGCCCCGGTGGCCCTCCCGGTCTTCAAAACCGGTCGCTGCCTCCTTGCGGGGCAGGCTGGGTTCGACTCCCAGGCGCTTCCGCCACCCAGACTCCTTCGACCATTGAGCCGCAGATTACTCAGATTACGCAGATCTTCTTGCGATCTCCTGCGTCTCTTAGTTTCGTCTCAGCTATCGCGCGAGTTTCAGTCAGCCAGGCGAAGCCAGTAGGCGATGAACCGCTGGGTCTCGAACAACGTGAAGCGGAGGGTGGCCCGGTGCGCCACCAGTGCTCCGCGTCGGAGCGGTCGTAGCGCGACGCGCGCATCGTGATCGTGATGCCGGTGCCGGCCAGCTTGCGCCGCATGGCGAGGCCCGCGCGGCGCGTGTGCTGCTTCGACGTGACGACGATCACGCGCGACCAGTGGCGCGGGCCGGCGATCGCCCGCAGGGCGTCGGATTCGTCGGCGGTGCTGTCCTGCTCGCGGTCGAGGATGTCGATCGCCGAGGCCGGCACGCCGAGTTGTTCCATCACGCGGAGCTGCAGGTCGATCTCGTGCGGCACGTCGATGCCGCGGTCCGCGAGCGCGAGCTCGCCCCAATCCGACATCTGCCGCGACAGCAGCACGCGCGGCGCCCAGCCCCGCGATAGAGATCCACTGCCTCGAGCGGCCGCTCGTAGCAGCGTGCCCCCCGAGCACGTAGATCACGTCCGCCTTCACGAGGGGATCTTCGGCGACGAGCCAGCGCGCCGAGCCTGGGCCCAAGGAACGCGACAGCGAGGAGGAGCAGCGCCGCGAAAGCGGTCGCAAGACGGAGGGCGCGTTTCACAGACGAAATCCGGCCCCACATGCCGGGGCCGGACTGGGAAAGCTAAGCAAAGTCGAGCAACAGAACAGTCTTACCCTTCAATCAGCCGCACGTCTCCAGCACGAGGGCCTTTCTGTGATTCTTCGATCGTGAAGTCCACGCGCTGGCCTTCACGCAGCAATTCGAACACCGCGCCGCGAACCGCGCTACGGTGAAAGAAGTGCTCAAGTCCGGCTTCATCACGAATGAAACCGAAGCCCTTGTCAATTAGGAGCCGTGCAATTGTCCCGGTCGGCATAACCTGTCCTCCGATGAACCGAAGCCCAAAGGAGACGCCCTTTGAGCTGCCACACCCACGATACGCTGGTATCAGAAATGAGGCCGATGAAGATAAGGCCGCAGCGTGGGGACGTTCTTTAACTGGGCGGCAAGTGTAGGCAGGTCAACAATGGGAAGTCAAGCAAGGGTTCCCTCGTGATCCGGGGGCTGATACTCGCGGCGGGGGCCTCGTCCCGGATGGGACGGCCCAAGGCGGGGCTCCCCTTGGGGACGACGGGGGAGACTGCGCTATCGGTGGGGGTCAGGACGCTCCTGGCGGCCGGGGTCCCGGACGTCACGGTGGTGGCGGGCGCCCACGTGGAGGCGGTCCGCGCGGCCCTGCCGGCCGGCGAGCGCCGCGTCCGCCTCCTGGAGCACGCCGGATGGGCCCAGGGCCAGCTGTCGTCGCTCATCGCCGGGCTCGACGCGGTGGCCGACGATCAACTGGAGGGGCTCCTCGTGACCCTGGTGGACGTGCCGCTCGTCTCCGCCGACACGGTGCGCGCCGTCATCCGCGCCTGGCGGCGGACGCGCGCGCCGATCGTGCGGCCGGCGCAGGGCGCGCGGCACGGGCATCCGGTGATCTTCGATCGCGCGGTGTTCGCGGACCTGCGCGCCGCGGATCCCGCGGTGGGCGCCAAGGCGGTGTTCGCGATTCACCGCGCGGGGGTGCTCGACGTGGACGTGCAAGACCCCGGGGCCTTCCAGGATCTCGACACGCCCGAGGACTACGACCGCGTCACGCGGCCCTCGTGATCGCTACCGGCACACCGGCTGGATGCCCTGCCCCAGGATCTGCTGGAACACGCGCGTCGTCGCGTCGCTGTGGTTGCAGCCGTTGAGGCGATACCGCAGGTACTCCAGGACCCACACGACGCGGCCCTCGTTGTTCACGTAGACGGTGGACACGCCGCGGTGCAACTCGTCGCGATACTTCGCGTCCAGCTGGTTCATGAAGTCGAGCCCCTCGTTGCGCGGCGGGAACGGAATGGTGCCCGACGGCGTGAGGGCGCACACCCCGTACGTGCCCTCGTTGTCGATCTGCATGAAGGTGCGCGCCGTGGCCACCGAGTGGCTGCAGAGGCCCACGCGGTAGCGCGTGTACTCGGTGAGCCACACATTGGCGCCTTCGGCGTCGACGTAGGAGGAGGTGGCGCCGGCGCCGAGCCTGTTCTGATACAGCGACTCGAGCTGCGCGTTGAAGTCGTTGGTCTCGTTGCGCGGCGGGAAGCTGACGTTGGACGTCACGCCCGATCCGTAGATGGAACGGATGCCGTTGATGTCGTCGGCGGCGAGCGCATCCAGGTTGCTGACCATCGAGTTCATCAGCGCCGTGACGCTCTGGCCGGCCTCATCGGGATGCGTGAGGCCCAGCACGTGGCCGAACTCGTGGAGCGCCACCCGATAGAAGTCGTAGACCTGGTTCGACCACAGGTTGCCCCGGTACGAGTTCCAGGACTTGGCGGTGTTGAAGACGACGTCGCCTTCGATCATCTGGGTGCCCCGCCGCCACCAGACCGTCATCGCGAGGGTCCGGTCCCCAAACGCCTTTCCGTAGTACTCGTCGTCGAAGGTCACGTTGTTGAGGTCGTTGCCCGACGCGTTCCCGGCGGAGGAGTTGTTCACGACCGTGAACTTGACGCTCTCGACGTAGTTGTTCCAGTTGGCGAGGGCCCAGGTCCCGGACTGGTTCCAGCTGGTCGCCCCGTCGTTCAGCGAAACGGTGCCGGTGCCGAGCTGCATCTCCATCCGGATGCTGCCGTTGTTCCACTTGTAGCCGTACGTGACGTACGCGCTCGTGGGCGTGGACGTGGCGAGCAGGACGGCCACGCCGGCCAGGATCGAGGCGAAGAGGCGAGTCATCGCGCCCTCCCCCCGCCGGCACGCGGCCGAGCACCGCGGCCTTGACCTCCGACAACCGCATCGCGGTGATCGCCGTCAGCGCCGGCGGGCGCGCGGCGCCCAGTTCGGCGACGCTCCCGAGCGATCGGCCGTCGAAGGTCCGCACGCGATCGACGCCGGATGCCGCGTCGCGCTCGATGCGCAGGCGGCCGTGCATGAGGCCCACGAGCGGGCTCACCACCTGCGTCGTGTTCCCCACGAACAGCACGTCGCGCTGGCCCAGCGCGAACCGCGGCGAGTCGACGACCTCCATCGTCAGGTCCTCGATGGTGCCGCCGAGGAACTCGAGTTGCGTGACGGGACTGGCCGCGCCCTTCCACACGTCTTCCACGCGGAAGGTGACGATGGTGATGATGGCCCGGCCCCGGGAGGTGGATTCCATGACGGCGCGCTGGCCGACGACCTGGCCAACGAAGATCGTCCGGGCCTCCGCCACCAGTTCGTCGAAGGTGGGCGGGATGACGGTGGTAGAGCGGGCAACGCCCCCGGAGACGAGCAGGGCGAAGAGCGTGAGCGGGATGAGATACCGCCGCATAGTGCCTCCCCTGGGGTGATGAGGGGTGCACAAGCTGGGCCATTGGGAGGCCCGGCGATCCGTGCGGCAAGTGCGGCCTGCCAGGCGTGGACGGCCGAGATCCCGGCGAGAATCCGGGATCCCGGCGCCCCCCGGAGGCTACCGGCAGACGGGCTGGATGCCCTGGCCGAGGATCTGCTGGAAGACGCGGATCGTGGCGTCGTTGTGGTTGCAGCCGTTCAGGCGATACCGCAGGTATTCCATGACCCACACCACGCGGCCCTCGTTGTTCACGTAGACCGTCGAGGCGCTGCGCTTCAGGCCGTCGCGATATTTCGCGTCGAGCTGATTCATGAAATCGAGGCCCTCGTTGCGCGGCGGGAACGGAATGGTGCCCGATGGGGTGAGGGCGCACACGCCGTAGACGCCGGTGTTGTCGATCTGCGAGAAGACGCGCGTGGTGGCGTCCGAATGGCTGCACAGGCCCACGCGATAGCGCGCGTACCCGGTGAGCCACACGTTGGCGCCCTCGGCGTCGACGTAGGAGGACGTGGTGCCGGCGCCCAGCCGGTTCTGGTACAGCGCCTCGAGCTGCGTGTTGAAGTCGTTGGTCTCGTTGCGCGGCGGGAAGCTGACGTTGGAGGTGACGCCCGAGCCGTAGAGCGCGCGGGCGCCGTTGATGTCGTCGCTGGCGAGCGCGTCGAGGTTGCTGACGGTCGAGTTCATCTGCGCGGAGACGTTCTGGCCGTGCTCGTCCGGGTGATTGAGGCCGAGGACGTGGCCGAACTCGTGGAGCGCCACGCGGTAGATGTCGTAGGTTTGACCTCGCTGGTTGCCGCGATACGAGTTCCAGCTGAACTTCGTGTTGAAGGTGACGTCGCCCTCAATCATCTGGCTCCCGCGGTACCAGTACAAGGTGATGGCCAGTGTCCGGTCGCCAAAGGTCTTGCCGTAGTAGCTCGACCCAAACGTAACGTTGTTAACGCTGTTCGGGTTTCCATCGGCCGCCGTTGAATTGTTCACGGCCGAGAACTTCGCGAGATCAAGGTAGTTGTTCCAGTTCGCGAGCGCGTTGGTGGCCGTCTGGTTCCAACTCGTCGATCCATCAATCAACGTGCCCGACCCCGAGCCGAGCTGCATGTGCATCACGATGGTCCCGTTGGGCCACTTGTATCCATACGTGGTGTAGCCACGTGTGGGCATGGACGTGCCGCCCACGATTGCGATCGCGACGATGGCGGCGGCGATGAGGCGAGAGGCCCGAATCATCGCCCTCTTCCCGCGGCCACGCGGCCGATCACCGACGCCTTCAGATCCGAGAGCCGCATCGGCGTGACCGGCACGAGCGCCGGCGCGCGCGCCGCGCCGAATTCGGCCACGCTGCCGAGCGAGCGGCCGTCGTAGGTGCTCACGCGATCGACGCCGGTGGCCGGATTGCGCAGGATGCGCAAACGCCCGTGCATGAAGCCCACCAGGGGGCTCACGACCTGCGCCGTCTCGCCCACGAACAGCACGTCGCGCTGGCCGAGCGTGAACTTCGGCATGCCGGCCACCTGCATCGTCAGGTCGTCGATGGTGCCGCCAAGGAACTCGAGCTGCGTCACCGGGCTCGCCGATCCCTTCCACGTCTCTTCCACGCGGAAGGTGACGATGGTGATGATGGCGCGGCCCTGGGGCGTGGCCTCCCATACGGCGCGCTGGCCGACGACCTCGCCCACGAAGATTGCCCGCGCCTGCGACACGAGCTCGTCGAAGGTGGGTGGAATCACGGTGGTCGAGCGCGCGACGCCGGCGAAGAGCAACGAGCACAGCAGCGTGAGCGGAATGGCGCGTCTGAGCATGGACGCATAGTAGTCCTCCCCGGGAAAGGTTGGACAACAATAGACGGATGGGAAGCGCGCGATTCTGGACCGCGATCACCCTGTTGGTGGCCGGGAACCTGGCCCTGGTCGGGACGCAGTCGCGTCTGCCGTTTCCGGGGACGCTCGACCAGCATCCGGCGATCAACTACGGCTTGTCCACGGGCGAGGATCCGGTGTCGCGGCTGGACCGGCAGCTCGAGCTCGGGGACGCGAAGCTGACGTTCGAGCCCGGCCTTGGCTATCTGCGGTCCCTCCTCGCCGCGCTCGACGTGCCGGTGGAGTCGCAGCTGCTGTTGTTCTCCAAGACCGCCGTGCAGCAGGCGTACACCAGTCCTGAGACGCCGCGCGCGCTCTACTTCAACGACTCGGTGGTGGTGGGCTACATCCCGGGCGCGCCGCTGCTCGAGGTGGCCTCGCACGATCCGCGGCAGGGCGTGCGGTTCTTCTCGCTGTCGCAGGACGAGAAGAGCCCGCCGTCCTTCGCGACGCACGAGCGGTGCCTGACGTGCCACCTCTCGTCGAACAGCCTCGACGTGCCGGGGCTGCTGGTCCGCAGCATGTTCACCGGCCCCGATGGCGGCACGCGGCCGCAGATGGGCAGCTTCCTCGTGGATCACCGCGTGCCGTTCGAGCGCCGGTGGGGCGGGTGGTACGTCACCGGCACGCACGGCGCGATGCGGCACCTCGGCAACGCCATGGTGGACGATGCGACGGGGCCGGAGGCGGCGGTGTCGGCGGCGACCCTCAACCAGCGCGCGATCTCCCCGCGCGTCGAGACCCGCGCCTACCCGCTGCCCTCGAGCGACATCGTCGCGCTGATGGTGTTCGACCACCAGGCGCGCGCGGTGCAACCTGCCCACGCGCCTGGGATGGGAGGCGCGCATGGCGGCCCAGGAACAGCGCCTCGATTTCACGCGAGGCGACCTGCACGACCTGGCGCTGGAGGTCGCGGACTACTTGTTGTTCGTGGACGAGGCGCCGCTCGCGGGTCCGGTGGAGGGCGTGTCGGGCTTCGCGAGGATTCTTCGCGGCGCGGGGGCCGCGCGATGCGAAGGGACGATTGTTGCGGGATCTCGATTTGCAGACGCGGCTGCTGAGGTATCCGCTGCAGCTACATGGTCTACTCGCCGGCCTTCGACGCGTTACCGAACGAAGCCCGCGCGTCGGTGGTCGCGCGGATGAAGGAAATACTCGCAGCCGCGCAGCGCCGGACGCTTAGAATTCTGAAGGGGACGACGCGCGGCTTCGAAAGCGGCCCAAGGGGTGCCAGGGTGACAGGGTGCCGGGGTAAGTGCCGAGTGCCATGGTGCCTGTTGGTGCCCGGGCGAGCGCTTGATGCACCGTGATGGCACCCTGGCACCTGACTCGGCACCGACCCAGGCACCGCTTGGCATCTTGGCACCCTTGGCACCGCGCGCGCTTACATGGCCCCGCCGATTGTGAAGGGGATGCTCGCGCGGGTCGCGCCCCAGTCGATGTGGAGCGTGGCGCCGGCGGGCGTGTCGTCGATCGAGATCGGTGAGCTGCTCGACGGGCTTGGCGTTGGTCGAGAGCTTCATCGGCGTGCGGCCCAGGTTGTCGGCCTTGCCGGGGTAGGGGATGCCCCACTGGCCGGTCTTCTTGCTGACGATGAGCTGCCAGGTGCCGCCCGCGGGAATCGTGTAGAGCGTGTAGGTGCCGGCCGGGCACGTGCAGCGACCCGATCATCAGCATCTTGTCGGTCTTGAGCGTCGTGGCCTGGTCCGCGCCGGTGCGCCACTCCTTGCCGTCGAACGGGTCGATGTCCTTGCCGGGCGCGCGGCCCTTGAGGGAGGGACGGCCGACTCGATCGACAGGTTGCCCCCGTCGATGGTCCACTCCGCGCGCACGTGCGGGCTGGGGCCATCCTTGAGCATCGTCATCTTCTGCGCGCCGAGCGCCGTGGTGAACGCGGCCGCGAGAACGAGCGCCGCCAGGGGGAACACAAATCGCCGCATGCTGATGCCTCCAGAAACGAGGCCACACTGTGAGCCTGCGATGTCATTACCAGCCGGCGATGTAACAGAGGCGGTTTTCCCGATGGGTCGCGGAAGCGAAAAAACCCGACGGCCCCTCTCCCGAGCCCAACGGCAGGCGGTCGTGGTCGTTCCACCTTGAGATCGAACATCGGCCGGAGGCTGGTGCCGGCGATGTTGCCCGCGAACGCGGCGACGAGCCACAGCCAGCCGTGCAGGCTGCCCGACGCGATGCCGCCGAAGTACGCGCCGATGTTGCAGCCGTAGGCGATGCGCGAGCCGTAGCCGAGGCAGCAGGCCGCCCACGACGGCCGCGGCGACCGACTTGCCGGAGGTTCGCCACGCGGGCGCGAAGCGGCCGGCGAGGACGCGCCGCGAGGAGCGCGCCGAGCATGATGCCGAAGTCCATCACCGAGGTCACGTCCGCGAAGCACGCTCGCCTTGAGCGCGCCGGCCTGCGCCGGCGTGGACCAGTAGGGCCACGACGCCACGCCGACGCCCACGGCGTCGAGCGCCTTCGCGCCCCACAGGGCGAACGCCGAGGTGACGCCCCACGGACGGCCGCCGATGGCAGCGTGGAGATGTTCACCACGGCCAGGCCCACCGCGCCGGCGACGAGCGGCCAGGGGCCTGTGCAGAGCGCGAGGCGCCGCAGCCGCGGACGGCGACTCAGGACGAGCGCGCCACCAGTCGGCCGTGCCGGCGTCTCTGCGACGTGGGTGATTGCCCAGATCGCCGCGAAGAGCGCGAGGCTCACCGCCAGGCCGACCCACCAGGAGCCCAGCGCCGTGACGAGCGTCGTCGGCGCGAACGCGGGCGTGGCGCTCCAGAACGGCGCGTGCGCGGTGCCGATCACCGAGCCGGCGATGAACGCGGCGAGCGTGACGAGCATCCGCGTGCTGCCGCCGCCCACCGCGAAGAGCGTGCCCGAGGCGCAGCCGCCGCCGAGCTGCATGCCGAGGCCGAAGATGAACGCGCCGACGATCACCGAGCACGCCGATCGGCGACACCGAGCCGCGGATCGTCTGTCCGAAGAGCGTGCCCCCCGCGAGCAGCGGGAAGAACACCGCGCAGGTCAGCGCGAGCATCACCATCTGCGCGCGTAGCCCGGCGCCGCGCCGGTCCGAAATGAAGACGCGCCAGGACGAGGTGAAGCCGAACGCCGCGTGATAGAGGACGAGGCCGGCCAGCGTGCCGACGACGAAGAGCGCCGACTGGCGCCAGCTGAAGG
This sequence comes from uncultured Acidobacteriota bacterium, assembly GCA_963839865.1. Taxonomy (GTDB): domain Bacteria; phylum Acidobacteriota; class Vicinamibacteria; order Vicinamibacterales; family UBA2999; genus 12-FULL-67-14b. The sequence continues at coordinate 206,354 of CAWIWS010000020.1, read as the reverse complement.
CCATGCTCAGGTACGAGGCCAGGACGCCGATGGCAAGGGTGCAGATAATCACCCCGCCATTATCCACGGTCGGGCGATGCGGCGCATCGCCGAAGTCACACCCGTCGATCTCGACGGCGAACTCCGTGCCCTCCCAGCGGGCGGGCTCGGCCAGTAGAACCGGAACGCGATTAGAGTGCCGCCGTCGAGCGACGAGGTCGGCAGGTCCGCGACGTGCACGCCGAGCGTGGTGTCGCGGGTGGGCGCCTCGTGCGCCGTGCGCCAGCCATCCGCGCTCCACCGGACCACCGCCGTGTCGAGGGTCTCGAGGCGCAGCGTCCTGCCGGTCGGCATCGCGCGGACCTTGCTGTTGAAGCGCCAGGTAATCAGGTCCGAGGTCGCGTTCTTGACGAGGTACCGTTCGACGGTCTGCGGCGGCCGATCGAAGATCCGTCCCTCGCGGAGGGAACGGCACAACTTCGACGTACTCGGCGTGCGCCCACACGAGCGGCATGGCCGAGCCGGTGGCCGGCCGAGGAACAGCTCACGCTCGGGAATATCGGCGCTGTCCCAGACCTGTTCGGGGAGGAGTCCGCTGTCGCCGCGAACGCCTCGAGCGCGTCGCGCGAGCGTCCTCGGCCTCGGCCGCCGCCCGGCCGCGAGCTCGTAGTGCGCGCGCTCGCCGGTCAGCAGCGGCCAGGCCCGGCCGATGCCCGTCCCGTCGTAGGCCTGCCATCGGCGTGCTCGCCGTAGCGGTCGCCCTGGTAGCGATGCCACGCGGGCCCGCGCGGGGTCTCGACCTTGAGCGTGGCGTCGATCGACCTTCAGCGTGCTGAGGATGCGCGGGTCGTCCGCGGCGCGCAGCCCGAACCGCACGAACGCCAGCGCGTCGAGGCTGACGATCGACGCGGCAGGCCCGGCCGACTGCGCCGCCGGTCGGTTCTTGATCGGCACGAAGCCCTCGCGCGGCGAAGCCGCGTCCGCCCATCCGGCACCGACATGCGCACGTAGTAGCCGTCCACGCCGTGCTGCCGCGCCACCGGCGTGCCCGACACGTAGAGCCATCGCTCGATGCTCGCGTTCCACGCATCGGCCGTCTCACGCAGGTACGCTGCGGCGACCGCTTGCCCCGCGGCTCGTCGGCCACGTCGGCCGCGACGAGGAGCGCGGCGATCTCCGTGGCGAGGGTGAACGGCGAGCAGCCGGGCTCCTCCTCCCAGCGATCCTGCGGGCTCACGGGCCCGTTGCGCGCCAGGTAGGCGGCCGCGCGGCGGGCCATCGGCCACCAGGCCACGAGCTCCGCGGCATCGAGCGCGCCCTTGCGCGCGGCGAGGTCGAGCAGCAGGATGGGCAGCGCGGTCTCGTCCATCTGGATGCCCGCCCAGTAGGGCGTCCCGTCGAGCCACATGTTCTGCGACCAGTGGCCGTCGGCCTCCTGCGTCACCTCGAGATAGCGCAACACGCGCCTCACGTGCTTGCGCGCGCCGATCGGCGACGAAGCGCGCCGGCCGTCTCCACCAGGTCGCGCGGCCACACCAGGTGATAGCCGCCCAGGTCGTCGTCCCACTTGGAGAAGCCCCACGGGATCGAGAGGCTGGCGATGATGCCGCCCTCGACGCGCTTGGATTCGTGCGCGCGCAGCACCGCCGCGCTGGCGTCGATAGAGCGGGTGCCGCGCCTCGAGCGGGACGCCGGCATCGAGCGACGCGTGCCACGCGCTGCCAGGCCTCGCACGTAAGCCGCCTGGGTGGCGTCGAAATCCTCGAGCAGGCTGATGCGCGCGTGCTGGCCGGCCTCCATCGCGGACGGGCCGAAGCCGAGCGCCATCACGAACGTGCCGTCCGATTCCGCGCAGATCGATCTCGCCGACGAGGGCGACGTTGCCGTTCTCCGCGCGCTCGTACGTCTCGTCGAGCTGCTTGTGCGCCTGCAGTTCCTGCCAGCCGTCGGAGACGCCGACGAACCCCACCGACCGCGCGCGCCACGGCGCCGTGCAGGCGAGCGCGAGCGCGTACTGCCCGCGTTCGGCGAACAGCATCGGGTGCGCCCTTGTAGTCGCCCACCCACGCGGTGTTGCCCCTGCCGTGGTTGGCGAGGTGCGGCGCCAGCAGCACGTGCACGCGGAGTCGTCGAGTGTGCCCTGCAGGGGCACGAAGCGGATGCGCTGCAGGACGACGTCCCGGCGCGGGTCGGCGAGGATCTCCTTCTCGATGCGGTAGCGGCCGTCGCCGGCGGTGTTGCGCACGCGGTAGGCGGGGACGCCGGGCGCGACGGTCGAGGTGTCGGAGCAGGCGTCGCGCTTCTCCTCGGAGAAATACGCCGCGCCCATCGGTGACGATGAAGCCGAGGTCGCGGGTGCACGCGTGATCGACGCGCGGGTAGTAGACCTCGTTGAGGATGCCGTGGCTCAGCGTGAACCAGACGCGGCTGTCGCGGCTGGTGGCGGTGCCGATGCCGCTCTTCGCGCTGGACGTCCACCGCGCCTCGATACCGGGCCAGCCTGGCGCAAAGGACACCGTGTCGTCGGCCATGCCCCGATTGTCCATCACCCCGGGTGTTCAAAGGGAACATTCCAGCCCGCCGGCGGGGCGTAGCGTGAGAGTGGGAAGACGTGAGCACTTCATGAAGCTGTTCCCTCGTTGGCGTGTTGGTTCTCGGGCCGCCGGCGCGGGCCGCGCCGATATCGGCGTGATCGTCGGAGACCGATCCACGCGCCGGCCACTTCACTGCGTCGGACATGCGGCGACGTCTCTCGACATCTGTCCCGACGGCAGCCCGGTGAAGATGCTCTTGTGCCGGCCGGGCGAGCACGGCGGGGTTCTCGCCATGGCTCGCCGTCCAGCGAGACGAGGATTACGACTGCGCGATCGTGCCCTTCGAGGTCCTGCATGGCTTCGGGTCGCCGACCTGGCGCCGCATGATCGGCACGCGCAAGCTGCGGCGGTAATCGACCGCGCCAGTTCGGCCGCGTTTCGCGCTCGTTCAGATGAACCTTGCCATCGACTGCTGACGGGCCGGCTCTGACGCCTCGTTCGTCGTTCGGCCGAGTTCTACATCTTCATCGTGGAGACAACGACGGAGGATGACGCATGCTCGTGGCCGCCTTCAACGCCGCGGAGAACCAGTCGCGATTCCACTTCTTCTATCGCAATTGCTCGAACCAGACCAAGGGCGTGTTTTACTTCATCTTCCTGCACACGATCGGCGACCGGTGTGGCGGATGACCATGGAGACGCCGAAGGGGCTGGTCAAGCGCTGGTCGACCATGCCCTGGAGCATCCCGAATTGCGCCTCCGCGTGCGGCGGTATCCGCAGATTCCCGGGACGTTCGCCCGGAGCCGCGACGTGCTGTTTCCCATGGAGAACGCCTACAAGAGCGCCGCGTTCGCGCCGCGGCGGTTCTTCGGCGGTCCGCGAAGTGGCGCTGGCCGCGCTATTCTACCACCAGGTGATGTCGCCGTTCAGCGTGGCGCAGGCCTCCCGCTACTTCGTCTCGCCGAGTTGGCCTTGCTCCGCGCGAGCAGGAACGCCGCATCAGCGACAGGACGAGAGCCGCGCGCTCTCGGCTGCGCCGCGCCGCGACGCGAGATGGTCGTCGCTCGCGGCGACCGACGCGTACATCTACCAGCGCCTCGGCGAGATTCGCCACTAGAAGAAGGCCGAGGTGCACCGGCTGCTGGGTTCGAAGGCGCAATCGCGGACCCTCGAGAAGGAGTTCGCCGCCATGGGCGAGGAGCCGAGTGGCGGCAAGATTCGCCCTTCGTCCAGCCACCACAAGAGCCTCTCGGATCAGCTGCTGCGGTATTTCGAGGCCGCCGGCGACTTCTACGTCGACAGCGCTGCCGCCCCCTGGATGCGGCTGCCATTGGCGGACGGGCAGGCGCCCGCGACCGGGTTGTCCAGGGCCCAGGTCCTGGCCGGGATCCCGCGCGTCGCCGCGCTGGTCCTCGCGGCGGTCATCGACTACAACCTGCGCCATCCGAGCGCGGCGGAGCGCGTGGACTACGTGATGGGCTGCTCACTTTCAGGCAGGCAAACCTGACGCCCGAACTCGACACCGGGGAGGCGTGCAGGGGGTGTCCCAAACGGGACAGCCCCACGTTACCAGGTGCGGCTAACGTGTGGAAGGAGCGTTTAAAGTGAAATCGATTATCGCAATTACTGTTACCACGACCCTGCTGGCCGTTACCCCGCTGTTTGCGCAGGACAAGCGAGCCGGCGAAGCGGCTCGACCTGGCGGCGACCATCTTCTCCGAAGTGATGGCATCGCCCGACAAGGGCATCCCACAGGATCTGCTCGAGAAATCCCATTGCATCGTGATCGTCCCGGAGTCTGAAGACCGCGGCGTTCATGGTGGGCGGGAAATACGGCGTGGGCTACATGCTGTGCCGCGCCACGAAAGGCGGATGGTCCGCGCCCGCCACGGTTCGCATCGAGGGCGGCAGCGTGGGCTTCCAACTGGGCGGAACGACCGCGGACCTGTTCATGCTCGTGATGAACGAGCGCGGGGCGGAGAAGCTGCTCGAGCAACAAGTTCACGCTTGGCGTGGAAGGTTCCGTTGCGGCGGGCCCGGTGGGCCGCACGGCCACGGCGCAAACCGACGTGCAGATGCACGCCGACATCCTCTCGTGGTCGCGCACGCAGGGCCTCTTCGCCGGCGTCGCGCTCGAAGGTGCGACGTTGCGTGAGGGCCTGAACGACAACGCCACGCTGTACGGCAAGAAGCTCGACAACAAGACGATCATCCGCACGGGCGTGAAGCCGCCCGAAGTCGGCGGCGCGGCTGCTCGAAATGCTGAACCGCTACTCGTTCAAGGAATCCACGAACTAGTCATGGCACAGACCACGTTCGGTTCCATCACGCGGCAACTCGTTCTTGGCGTCGTCGCGGTCGGCCTTCTCGGCGCGGCCGCCGACGCCAGGGCCCAGGGTTTCATCAGCCCGATGTTCGGCGTCGACTTCGGCGGCGACTCGGGCTGTCCGAAGCTGACCAACTTCGACTGCACGGAGAAGAAGACCAACATCAGCGTCGGCGCCGGCGTGCTCGGCACGATCCTCGGCGTCGAGGCCGAGGTCGCCTACGCGCCGGACTTCTTCGGCCAGGGCACGGGCCTCTCGTCGAGCGTGCTGACGCTGATGGGGAACGTCATGCTGGCGCCCAAGATAGGCCCGGTGCGTCCGTACGCGCTCGTGGGCGTCGGCCTCATCAAGACGCACGTCGAGCTGACGACGAGCAGCCTCTTCACGTCCAACGACAACGCCGCCGGATGGGACGTGGGCGGCGGCCTGATGGCGTCGTTGAGCGCGCACTTCGGGCTGCGCGGCGACTTGCGCTACTTCCACTCGTTCCAGGACTTCACGGTGCTCGGCTTCACCCTGGACAGCGCGAAGCTGAACTACTCGCGCGCCAGCGCGGGCGTCGTCATCAAGTTCTGAAGCGCGACCACGCGGCGCGGCCCCGGCCGTGCCGCTATCCGCCGATTCGGCATCGAAAGGTAGAAGACATGACTGCATCACGGATTGTCGTCGTCGCGGCGTTGGGCGGCCTGGTCGCCGTCGGGGCTGCATGTTCGGACCGGGCCGTCGAGGACACGAAGGCGGCTCCTGCCGCCGCGATCGAGGCGACGAAGTCGGGAGCCGAGAAGGCGGTTGACGCGACGAAGAAGGCGGGCACCGAGGCGCTCGAGGTGACGAAGGACGTCGCCGGCGACGTCGCCGACAAGAGCAAGGAGATGGCGTCGGCCACCGGCGCTGCCGTCACCGACACCTGGATCACGGGGAAGGTGAAGGCGAAATTCGTCGACGAGAAGATTCTCGACGGCTCCAGCATCTCCGTGGAGACCAAGGACCACGTGGTCACGCTCACGGGCACGGTCGCGTCGGCCGCCGCCAAGGCGCGCGCCGCCGAGATTGCGCGCGGCACCGAGAACGTGGCGAGCGTCGTCGACCGGATTGTTGTGAAGTCGAAGAGCTAGCACGCACCCACGCCTCGAGGTACCTCGGCTCGCTGGCGTAAAGTCAGCCGCAGATTGAACGCAGATTGAACGCAGATTGACGACGGGCGCGGGGAGCCGGTCGGAGACCGGCTCCCGATAGCGCGAAAGGGGCGCGGCCATGAACCCGGACAACAACTCAGCCGGGCTCATGGCCGCGCCCCTTCCGCGCTCGCGCGGCGCGTCGCGCCGCCCCGCGCCCGTGTGCCCCGGCGACTCGCCGAATCTGTGAAATCGGTGGAATCTGTGGACCAAAGTTCTACGGATGCGCGAGCAGGTGGTACTCGCCGCGAGCGGGCATCGTTGCGAACCCCTCGGCGACAAGCGCGCGGTTGCCGAGGCCGGCCTCCGCGCGTGAGAGGCCGGTGACGCGCGCGAGCTCGCCGGGAATCGTCACGCCCGCGCCGGCAAGGAAGCAGCGGGCGATCTCCCGCAGGGCGGTGTCGCGGCTGACGCGCCGCCGCAGCGCGTCTGGGAAGCGGCCGACGCCGAGCGTCCAGAGATAGGTGAACTTCGGCAGGTAGAGGACCTCGCTCGGCACGACGATCATCGCGGCCTGAAGTTCGTCCATCCCGCGAATGAACGCCTTGCGATCCGTCACGCCAGACTCCTCGCGCAGGTCGGAGGAGGCCATCTCCCATTCCTTGCGGAGCACGGCCAGGATCGCGCGCGCGTCCTTGCTCAAACGCGCCTTCTCCTCCGCGCGGCGCACGCCCCAGATAGCGTGGAAGTACGGAATCATCCGCGGCGCGAGGAACATCGCCTTTCCCCGCCACAGCTTGGCGTAATAGACGTTGCCGCGCTTGATGAGTTCGTCCTTCAGCACCCAGGTCAGCGAGGCCTCGGGATCCTTCTGCACGTTGCGCGGCATCACCGCGTCGCGGCGGCCGCACACGGCCACGTAGAGCGATGCGCCCGGCCGGCGGGAGTCGCTCAGGCAGGCCGCGAAGCCGACCTGCTCGATGAAGCGTTCCGCCTCGAGGGCCGTCTCGACCTGCCGCGTGCCCTCCCGACGCCACCGCTCGTCCCGGAACTCCTCGATCTCCGGCGGAAGGTGTGGCGTTTGTCTCATGGTGTCCACGATTGTAGAACGCCGATCCCCGCCAGCCAGAGAAGCCTTGCAAACCCCGGGTGCCCCTCACATACTCTCAGCTCAAATTTGGCGGTCGCGTGTCTTCCGGAGGAATGACCAATGAGCAAGGATTTGTCGACTCTCTTCAGTGAATTCGATCGCGGCGGGATCTCGCGCCGGCAATTGCTGCAGGCGCTGGGCATCGCCGTCGCGCTGAGCCCCGCGTCCGCGCTCAGTCCGGCGTCCGCGTTCGCCCAGGGACAGTGCGGCGGAGCGAAAGCCGGCACGCCGGAATGCGATCCCACGCCCGCCAAGCTGCCGTTCGCGCCCACCGGATGGAAGACGGTGATGCTCGATCACCTCACCGTCCACGCGGCGGACTACGCCAAGGAGGCCGCGTACTACCAGGCCCTCATGAACTGGAAGATCCGCAGCGACGATGGCAAGCAGGCGCTGCTGGACATCGGCGACTGGGGCGGCCTCTTGATCCGCGGCGGGTACGTCGCGCCGCCCGCGCCTCCAGCACCACCCGCGCCACCGGCAGGCGCCGCGCCGGCGGCCGGCGGCCGTGGCGGTCCCGGTGGCGGTCCGCCTCGCGCGCCGCGCCTCGCGGTGACCGATGGGTTCTGCTGGGGCATCGACAAGTGGAACGCGAAGACGGTCGAAGCCGACCTCAAGAAGCGCGGGCTCAACCCGATCGCCGACAACCAGGGCAAGGACTTCGAGAGCTTCCACGTGAAGGATCCCGATGGCTTCGACCTGCAGATCAGCAACGGCAACCCAAAGAACCGCCGGCAGGGGCCCGCGGCGGGCAAGACGGCGGCGGCCGCGCCTTTCGAGTCGCCCGGCTGGAAGACCGTGTGGCTCGATCACATCTCGTTCGAGGTGTCGAACTACAAGGAGACCGTGGCGTTCTACACGGCGTTGCTGGGATGGACCCCGGGCACCGATGAGGGCAGCCAGAACCAGTGCCAGATTGGTGATGTGGGTGACATCATCATCCGCCGCGGCGGCCGCGGCCCCGCGGCGCCAGGCGCGCCGCGCAGCGCGCAGATCGGTCACATCGCGTTCGGGATCGCGGACTTCGATCCCGACAAGGTGAAGGCCGAGCTCACCAAGCGCGGGCTCACCGCGCGCGAGGACACGGGCGCGCGGGGCGACATCCACACGGCGTCGTACAAGAGCTACCACACGACGACGCCGAACGGCGCCGACCTGCAGATCAGCGCCACGACGAAGGCGAATCGCGGCGCATAGCGATACCAACGACCGCGCCCGGGCTTGCGAGTCCGGGCGCGGTCTCACTTCCTGAACGACGCCAGCGACGCCTTCGCAATCTTGGCGACCACGTTGATGTGCGGATCGACCAGTTCGGCGATGTCGTACTTCATGACGGCGCCGAGCACGATCGCCACCTCGCTGTCGGACATCCCGTAATCCTTCTTCAGCCACTCCGCCAGCTGCGTCGTCGCGGCCTGGATCGATTCCGCCACCGAGCCTGACACACCGAACGAGATCAGGTACTCGCTGGTCTCCGCGCGGACCTGCCCGTAGATGTCGCCCTTGATCACGTCCACGGTGAAGTCCACGTCGGCGGACGTCTCGAGCGCGGAGCCGGTGACCTCGCCGTCGCCCATCGCGGCGTGCGCGTCGCCGATCCCGAAGAACGCGCCCGCGTGGTAGACCGGGAAGTAGAGCGTCGTCCCCTCGACGTTGTCGTTGTAATCGAGGTTGCCGCCATAGGTGCCGAGGTCGGTGCCGCGCGCCTGGTCCTGGCCCTGCGGCGCCACGGATACGCAGCCGAGCATCGTCTTGATGGGGACGGTGAAGCTCTTCATGCGCTCGGTGGGATGGGTGAGCGTGGCCACGCCCTTCGCCAGGTCGAGCGTCCACTCGCCCGTGACCGCGGGGTCGTACTTCGCGCCGACGAGGTAGTTCGCCGTGACGGCGCGCGCGTTGATGCGGCCGCCCTGGCGCGCGGAGGTCTTGTTGGCGCGCACCTTCTTCAGGTGGACGACGAGCGTGTCACCCGGCAGCGCGCCTTCGATGTAGAACGGGCCGGTGGAAGGATTGCCGCCGGTGCCGTAGCGCGTGGCGTTCGCGTCGCGATCGTTGTCGACGGTGCGGGTCCGCACGGTGTCGCCGGGATAGAGGCGGAGCACCGGCGCCCAGTCCGCGGAGTAGGTCGTGTAGAAGGACGTGGGCTCGAAGTCGTAGGTCTTCGGCGTGGCGGGCGGCGCGTAGGCGGTGAGCGTCCACGTCACGGCCTGTGGCTGCGCGGGCGTGCCACCGACCGCCACCGGGCCGCGATTGGCGGCGGGCATGAGCGTGCCGCTGCCCGAGATCGTCGTGCCGATGACAGTGCCCTTCAACGTGCCGGCGGAAGCGCCGGCCGCGTCGGTGAGGGTGAGGTTCAGCGTGGCGCCGGTGATCGATCCGGTAACGGTGCGGTCGCCCCAGGTGCCGGTCACGGTGGCGCCGCTCTCCTTGAGCACGACGCGCGCGAACTGCGGCTCTGCGGTCGGCGTGGTGACGACCTGGGCGATGTAGCTGCCGGAGAGGTCGGCGGCGGACGCAGCGCGTGCGAGCAGCAGGGCCGCGCACAGGAGGGCGGCGTTCACGAATCGGGTCGCGGTCATCCGCAGAATTTTAAGGGCTTTTGCGGCGCGCGGGATGATGAGAAGTGGTGATGGCTCGGCAAGCGGCGTCGCATGGCATACTCGCCGCATGTCCGTGCTGTTCGTCGTCTTCGCGTCTGTATTGGCCACGCAACTCCCTGCGCCGGTCGTGTCCGACGAAGTGCGGGTGGCGACCTCCTCCCTCCACACCCTCGTCATTGCGCCCGATGGTCGCGTGTTGTGCCAGGGTCGTAACCAGTACGGCGTGTGTGGCGTGGACCAGGCGACAGCATTTGTAGAAACGCTCTCACCGGTGCCCGGCGTCCCCAGGGGACGCGCGGTGGCGGTGGGCGACAGCTGGACCAGCATGGTCCTCGGCGAGGACGGCAGGGTCTACGTGTGGGGCAAGAACGACTTCGGCCTCTTTGGCGGGACGGACCGCGGACCGACCTACGTTCGGCCACAGCCCACCGCGGTGGCGGCGCTCGAACGCGTCATCGGGATCGCGGCGTTCGAGTACGGCGGTGCCGCGCTGCGCGACGACGGCACGGTGTGGATGTGGGGGGAGGACCGCGAGGGCCTGCTGGCCACTGGCACGCTCACGAAGTCGTGGCAGTCGGGCAAGCAGCAGTTCACGCCGCAGCGCGTGGCCGGTCTCGAAGCGATCACGCAGATCGCGGGCGGCTCGAAGCACATGCTCGCGCTCAAGTCGGACGGCACGGTGTGGGCCTGGGGTGCGAACAAGTCTTTGCAGCTGGGCCTCGGCGATACCGAACCGCGTGCCGGTCCGACGAGGATTCCGTCGCTGGCGGGCGTGACCCGCATCCATGCGGACGCGTCGATGTCAGCGGCGCGGCTGGCCGACGGTTCGTGGGTGGCGTGGGGGGCAGTGCCTTCGACACAGCCACCCACCCGGGATGCCTTTGGCGGCGTCCTGGATGACATGCCGCCGGTCGGCACGCCGTCGCCGCTGCCCGGCCTGCTGCGCGATGCCAGCGCCGTGGCGGCCGGCGCCGTGGCGTTTCGTGACGGCACCGTTCGCACTTGGGGGAGCAACTCGTTCGGGTCGCTGGGCACAGGCGGCGGCGTGGATGCGGTCGCGCCGCGCGGCGTGCTCGTGCAATCGCTGTCGGGAATCGTGCGCGTCTGGGCCGGCGGACACCGCGTGCTGGCACTCAAGTCGGACGGCACGCTCTACATGTGGGGCCCGGCCGGCGCGGCAGACGACCGCGTGCTCCGTGTGCCCACGGTGATGACGACATTCGCGCCTGGTACGCCGCTCAAGCCGTAAGGACAGGCTCGTCCCCAGTGCCTCATGGCATCACCCGGCTCGAGCCGAGAATCACGACGTAGCCGCGGAAGCCTCCGAGGGTGGCTCCGGTCCCGACCAGGACACGGCCGTCGGGCGAGATGCCTTTAATCGCGCCCGTATTGATCCACGCCAGGAACGCGTCGGGCACGCCGTTGACCTGCAGGAACTCCTTCAAGTACCGCAGGCTTGCGATCGATCCAGATGATCGCATCGGAATCCGGCGAGCTCGCGGCCGGCTGACCGCCGCCAATCACGCGGCCGTCGTCGCTCCTCGCGTTGGCTTCAACGATGATCAAGGGGCCGCCCTGGGCGCTGGCTTCGCCGGACCAGGTCGGGGCCAGCAGCAGCAACACCAGGATCAACGCTCCGGCGCGAACAATGAATGGACTCCTCGAAGAACAGCGAGACCGACGGTCATCTGTGCCGACCGTCGGTCAGTCGCGATGAACGAGCACGAAGCATTATGCGCCGTGGATACCGATTGTTTGCCCAGCGCCGCCGATGTGCGAAACGACGCGTTCAGCTGACGCCGGCGGATTTCCATCGGATCGTCCTGGGTGCCGATGGGGCAAGAGCGGAAATGAATGGATGGTGGACCTGACCGGGATCGAACCGGTGACCTCCTGAATGCCATTCAGGCGCGCTCCCAACTGCGCTACAGGCCCCCCTGGGGAAGAGATTGATTGTAAGCCGGGCCGGGTTCCCCGATCAACACGCGACTTCGGCCCGGCGAGATCTGGCACAATTCCAGGTGATGACCGACTCCGACCGCGCCTTCCTCAAGGAGCTGCGGGGCCTCCTGCTGCACCACCACAAGACGCTGCTCGACTGGCAGCGCCGCGACTTCGAGCAGGCCCACGGCCGCCTCATGATGCCCGCGCTGCTCCAGGCCATCGTCGAACACGAGGACTTCTCGTGGCTCCGGCCGATGTCCGGGCTCATCGTGCAGATCGACGAGGCGCTCGAGGCCGATGTCGACGAGGCGCCGGCGGACGGCGCCTCCCTCGTGAGGAGCGCCGCGGCCCTCGTGAGGCCCGCGCCGGAGACGTCGTACGCCGCGCGGTATCACGCGGCGCTGCAGGCACTCCCCGAAGCCGTGATGACGCACGCCGCGCTCGCCAACCTCTTCAAACTTCGCGGGCTCGAGACGCAAACCCCGCACTGACGGAGGCCCTTGACACGCGTCCGCGACAGGCGTATCTAAAGGGTATCCACGCTTCCTACTAACCAAGCGGAGGTAACCTCAGAAGAGCCGCCGACCCAAGCGTGGTGGCCGGCAGCCTGGCACTGATCAGAACATCGATTAAGGGAGGTTGCATGCTTACGCCACCGGACCGTTGGCGCGCATGAGGCGGGTGGAAACCCACCCCACATGCGCAGCCGCTGAGAAATCAACAACACGGAATGGTTGCAAGACCCGATAGTCCCGGCTCCTGCCGGGAAGCGCGATTTGCGCACTGAAACGCCCGACACCGGCATCCGCCGCTCGGGCGTTTCGTCTTTTCACGTGATCGGCGCCCCTAAAGGGGCGCCCTACGACCGAGCGCTCCACGCACCAGCTTGATCCGCGGGGCGTGATTTGATAACAATTTGCGAATAAATGGGGCGCCGCCTCCTCACCGACTTCGAGTTGATGATCCTCCTCGCCATCCTGCGGGTGGGGGACGGCGCGTACGGCGTGCCCATCGCCGACGAAATCGAAGCGACCGCCGGGCGCACGGTGCACCTCGCGGCGATCTACACCGCGCTCGATCGCCTCGAATCGCGCGGGCTCGTCGCGTCCGCTCTCGGCGAGCCCACGACGGAACGCGGCGGCCGCGCGAAGCGCTTGTTCCGTGTGACGCGGCAAGGACTCACGCAAACGAAAGAGACCCAGCAGGCGCTGGTCGCGCTGTGGTCCGGCATACCGCAACTCAAAGGAGGCCGCGCATGACGCTTCGTCGCCCGCCCCGGCTCGCGGAATGGTTCCTCGAATGGATCGCGCCCGGCAACGTCGGGCTCCAGGGCGACCTCGCCGAGGAGATGTCGCGCGGGCGTTCGCGCGCGTGGTACTGGCGGCAGGTGCTCGCGACCGCCGGCATCGAAGCCGCGCGGCCCGTACGCGCCGACGGCATCGCGGGCTTCGAGCCCCTCGTCCTCGGCCTGACGATGGTCCTGCTGCTCGGCTTCTACGTCGTCTTCATCGTCAACGTCACCGATTGGCTGTTGCGATTCGAAGGCGTGGATCTCGTGGCCCGCGTGCCCGGCCTGTTGACGGCGTGGGACGGCGCGGCGCCGGTGATGACGCTGGCGATCGGGGCCTTGCTGGGACGGCTGATCGGCCGCGGCCACGCGCGGCATCGCGTGGCGAGCATCATCCTCTTCGGGGCGGCGACGATGGCCTGCGGAGTGGCGGGGCTGCAGGCCGTGGCGATCTTCCGGGAGCCGGCGACGATCCTGCCGGGCCTGCTGCACCAGGTGAGCACGACCGCGGCGTTTGTCGTGGGACTGATTGGTGGCGTGGGCGCGTCGCTGATGGCGCGGCCGGGCGAGACGCCGCTCGAGCTCGAAGGCCGGCGCCCCTGAAGCGGCGCCCTACGGCTGGAACTTCAGGCTCGTCAGGAACTGCTCGAAGGCCTTCTCGTGGGCGGCGATGGTCTTCGCCGGGCCGGTGAGCTTGATGAAGTAGGGGCCGTTCGACGTGGTCACCACCGCCGCGCGGAGACGGTAGTTCGGGTTATTGTGGCGCTCGGTCGAACCCGGCATCACCTCGGCCACGTAGGTGCCGCTCACGTCGACGAGCATCGCCGACAATCCATTCACCGTGCGCGTCTCGCGTTTCGCCACGGCGCTCGACGCCTTGCCGTCGGGTTGCTGCATCTGGGCAATCCAGCGGTCGATGTTCGCATCGACGCTGCCGCCCGACCCACCGAAGTAGTAGACGACGAGGTCGGCGTCGGCGGGGTCGCCCGCGGCGCGGGGCAGCGTGAACTGTCCAACGCGCATGGACGAGGACGGCGGCGTGGATTTCCACCCGGCGGGGGCGGTGAAGGTGAGTCCGGCCGCGAAGGCGGACGCGGAGAGAATGGCGGCCAGGCACAGCGTGACGACGGTCTTGATCATGGCCCCCGATTATCGCCCAGCCGTGCCAGAATCGGACCTCCATGGACGTTCACCTCATCGACGGCACCTACGAGCTGTACCGCCACTTCTTTGCCGTGCCCTCCTACAAGGATGCGCAGGGCCGTGAGATTGGCGCCGTGCGCGGGGTGGTGTCGTCCATTCGCGGGATGATCAACGAGGGCGCCACGCACCTCGGCGTCGCCACCGATCACGTCGTCGAGTCGTTCCGCAACCAGATGTGGCCGGGCTACAAGACCGGCGAGGACATCGAGCCGGAGCTGTTCGCGCAATTCCCGCTGCTCGAAGAGGCCCTCACGGCGTTTGGCGTGAAGGTGTGGGCGATGGTGGACTTCGAGGCGGACGACGCGCTCGCCTCGGCGGCGGCGAAGGCCGCGGCGGATCCGCGCGTGGAGCGCGTCGTGATCTGCTCGCCCGACAAGGACCTGTCGCAGTGCGTGCGCGGGACGCGCGTGGTGCAGTTCGACCGCGTGCGCCGGGCGATGCGCGACGAGGCCGGCGTGATCGCGAAGTTCGGCGTGCCGCCCGCGTCCATTCCCGATTACCTCGCGCTCGTGGGCGACTCGGCCGACGGCTTCCCCGGCCTCAAGGGCTGGGGCGCGAAGTCGGCGAGCGTGGTGCTGGCGCGCTACGGCCACCTCGAGCAGATTCCGGACGACGCCGGCGCGTGGGACGTGAAGGTGACGCGGGCCGCGGTGCTGGCGCAGACGCTGGCCGCCGAGCGCGAGCGCGCGTACCTCTTCCGCGATCTCGCCACGCTGCGTACCGAGGTGCCCGTGTTCGCCTCCGTGGACGAGTTGAAGTGGACGCGTCCGCCCGCCGCCCGGCGGGAGTAACATCCCCGGGAAGGCGGTCCCATGGGCAAGCATCGCTTCGGTCGCATCGCGACGGGCGTGGCGTGCGCGATTCTCGCGCTCGCGTCGGTGGCGGTCGCGCAGCGCATCTTCGCCGGCGGCCGCGGCGGGTTCGGCGTGCCGCCGAAGTGGGCCACCGCGAAGAACTTCGATGGGTCCTCCTTCAACTTCTGCCGCGGGTTCTACGCGAGCGATCGCCGCGAGGATGGCGGCTCCGGATGGAACACCGACTATCCCGGCGCCGACAACAACTTCTCCGTGCGGCTCTCCGAGCTCACCAAGGTGCGCGTCAAGATGGACGCCGCCACCGGCCAGCCCGACTTCGTCGTCGTGCGGCTGACCGATCCGCTGCTGTTCCAGTGCCCGATCGTCTACATGGAAGACGTGGGCACCGCGCATTTCTCCGAGGCGGAAGTCGAAGGCCTGCGCGCGTATCTCCTCAAGGGCGGTTTCCTCGAAGTGGACGACTACTGGGGCACGGAGGCGCAGGAGCAGTGGGACGAAGAGATCGCCCGCGTGCTGCCGCCGGGACAGTTTCCGACGATCGACATCCCGCGCGACCACCCGATCATGCACGAGATGTACAACCTGACGCACATCGAGCAGGTGTCGTCGATCCAGTTCTGGCGCCGCAGCGGCGGCGACGTCTCCGAGCGCGGCGAGGACAGCCCGTACCCGAACTACCGCGGCATCGCGGACGCGAAAGGCCGGTTGATGGTGGTGATGGCGCACAACACCGACATCCCCGACACGTGGGAGCGGGAAGGTGAGAGCGCCGACTACTTCGACCTGTTCTCGCCCGAGGGCTACGGGGTGGGCATCAACACGGTGGTGTACGCGCTCACGCATTAGGGCATGTAATATGCGGCGGTATGGATCCCCTGAACCGTCGAGACGTCCTCAAGCTGGCGGCCGCCCTCGCCGCGCCCACCTTCGTTGACAGCCTGGTGTCGGCCCAATCGCCGACCGACACGCTGCGCTTCTTCCCCGGTTTCAAATCAAGGCGCGTCGCGACCTCCGGAGCGGAGATCAACGTGGTGTATGCGGGCTCGGGCCCGCCGCTGCTGTTGCTGCACGGCGCGCCGCAGACGCACGTCTCGTGGCGCCTCGTCGCGCCGGAGCTCGCCAAGCGCTTCACGGTAATCGCCACCGACCTGCGCGGCTACGGCGACAGCAGCAAGCCGCCGGACGGCGACGGGCACGCCAACTACTCGAAGCGGGCGATGGCGCTCGACCAGGTCGAGGTGATGAAGAGCTTCGGCTTCGAGAAGTTCGCCCTCGTCGGGCACGACCGCGGCGGTCGCGTGGGGCACCGGCTCGCGCTGGACCATGCGGACAAGGTCACGCACCTGATGGTGCTCGACATCATCCCGACCTACTACCTCTACACGCACGTGACGATCGAGTTCGTGCAGGCCTACTTCCACTGGTTCAACTACCTGCGTCCCGCGCCGGGGCCGGAGAACGACCTGAAGGCCGGGTACGAGGCGCAGCGCGCGCGGGCGACGACGGAGGTGGCGATGGAGTACCTGCGGACGTCCGCGGACCCCGCCAACATCCACGCGATGTGCGAGGACTACCGCGCCGGCGCGTCGATCGATCTCAAGCACGACGAAGCGGATCTCGACAGGAAGATCGCGTGCCCGCTGCACGTGCTGTGGGGCGAGAAGGGGCCGATGGGGCGCATCTACGACGTGCTGAAGATCTGGCGCGAGCGCGGTGTCGCCGTGACCGGCAAGGCCATGCCGACGGGGCACAACGTGCAGGAGGACGACCCTGCGGGCGTGCTCGCGGAGATCCAGGGGTTCCTGAAATGAGCCGCGCGGCGATCCTCGGTCTCACGGCGCTCTCGGTGGCGTTGCTGCTGCCGGGCCTCCTCATGCCGGTGCTGACGATCCGCGGCGTCCTCACGAAGGACGGCGTGGCGCAGGTGGCGCCGATGATGCTCGACAAGGGGCTCAACGACGACACGATGAAGGCGCTCAAGGCGCTGATGAATCCCGCCACGGTGGCGATGGTCGAGGGGATGGGCGGCAACCTGCGCAAGATGATCATCGACCGGCTGGCGCCGCAGTTGACCAAGGCGCTGCAGTCGGGCGTGGGGGACGTGGAGGTCTACACGCAGACGCGCAGCATCCTCGGCTCGGTGCGGCAGCTGTACCGGGTGGGGAGTCCGGTGCCCGCGACGCTGATCCTGCTGTTCAGCGTGGTCGTGCCGTTCGGGAAGGCGATGCTCGTGGCGTGGTCGGTGTTCCTGGCGGACGAGGCGCGGCGGCGCACCACGCGGTTCGTGGAGCTCATCGCGAAGTGGTCGATGGCGGACGTGTTCGTGGTGGCGGTCATCATCGCGTTCCTGGCGGCGCAGGCGAGCACCGTGCCGCCGGGGGACCCGAGCGCCGCCCCGCTCCTGAAGTTCACGGCCAGCTTCGGGCCCGGCTTCTACTGGTTCGCGGCCTATTGCGTCTTCTCGCTGGGCTCGCAGCAGCTGATTTCACGGAAGAGCGCGGCGTCGTAACGGCGGTCGAAGTCCGTTACGATTGGCGCGCCGGAACCGCGTCACGTCGCTGGGCGCGAGCCCATTCGAGCCACTGGCGCGGACGGGGGTCGTCCGCCGTCAACGACGCGGCGCGATCGAGTGCCTCAATCGCGGCCGCGAGATCGCCGCGGCGCGCGAAGCCGAGGCCGAGTTGCAGCCACGCGTCGGCTGATCGCCGATCCTGCGCGACGGCCCTCTGCAACATCGGCATTTCCTCGTCGTACCGCCTGGCGGCATGCAGGAACAGGCCGACTTCCGCAGTGAAACGCGCCGACTCCGGCGCCAAGGCGTGGGCGCGTTCGATGACAGCGAGGCCCTCCTCGACCCGCCCCTCGGCTTTGAGCGCGCAGGCATACGCGGACAGGGCCGTGGCCGCCGCCTGTCGATCCGCCCAGCTTGGCGCCCGGCCGCCAACGCTGCCGCAGAGCGCCGAGATGAGCAGACCGGCCGCGGCCCAGTGAAGCGCGGCCCGATGCCGGGGCGCTGATGCGCCGCCCGGCCGATCCGGTACCGCGCGCACGGGCGCGATGAAGCGATAGCCGCGGCCGGGCAACGTCTCGATGTACCGGGGTACATCCGCCCGTTCACCAAGCGCCATCCGCAGCCGCCGAGCGGCACTCGTCAGTCCCCGGTCGAAGCCGACAAACGTCGTGTCGTCCCACAGGAGCCGGCGCAAATCATCCCGCGTCACCAGGTCGCCGTGCCGCTCGATGAGCGCCTTCAAGAACAGGCACGACTGGTGCTGCAACACGACGCGGACGCCGCACCGGTAGAGCTCTCCCGTATGGAGGTCCGCCTCGAACGGTCCAAATTGGACGCGAGGCGCGCGGTTGCTCGTCATGGTCGCATTCTGCCTGAGCGCGTTACGGCCTGGCAACCGCAGGATCCTGATAGTGGCGCCGTGCCCGCGCTTCGATCGGCACGAGGTGACCAGCGCGTGACGTGACCGTGAGATCCGCGCGACGTCCGGGCCGCGGAGGACCGCGTCTACCCCCGCATGCACATCGACACCTTGCTCGCAACGGCGACTGCCGCGTGCCTGATCGCCACGCCCGCCATGCTGGTCGCGCAGTCATCGCCGTCCTCCAGCCCCGTGCTGACCATCCCGAAGCTCGCCGCACCCCCCGATCTCGAGGACTTCCGCTCGATGCAGCCACCCGACGCGGTAACGGCACAGATGGCTCGTGTCGATCAGTTCATCCAACGCTGGCCCGACGACGGACAACCGGAGCGGATGAAGACGATTGCGTATCTCGGCTACACCGACGACGCGCTGTATGTGGTGTATCTCGCATTCGACCCTGACCCCTCGGCGCTTCGCGCGCACCTGATTCACCGCGAGGAGGTTTTCGCCGTCAACGACGACGAGGTGGAACTGCGGCTCGACACCTTCGGGGATGCGCGCCAGTCTTACTACTTCGTCTCGAACCCGCTTGGCGTGCAACTCGACGCCGCGTGGCCCGACGGCGCCTACGACGCATCGTTCGACCTCGTCTGGCAGTCACACGGCGAGCGCACGGCACAGGGCTTTGTCGTGTGGATGGCCATTCCCTTCAAGAGCCTGCGGTTTCGCCCCGGCAACGACCAGCAATGGGGCATCTATCTCGGGCGATGGACCCCCAGGACCGGCGAATGGACGTTCTGGCCGCGCATCTCGATTCGCCAGCAGAGTTATCTCGCCCAGATGGCCCGTCTCGAGGGCCTTCGAGACCTCGACCGGGGGCGCGGCCTGCAACTGATCCCCTACGCCTCGTCGCGCGCCTTTCGCGTGATCGACCGGCGCGATCCGTCTCGGCCGACCGTCGTGCGCAACACCGCAGAGCCCGGCATCGGCCTTGACGCCAAGTTCGTGGTGCGAGACGCCGTCGTCTTGGACGTGACCGCCAATCCCGATTTCAGTCAGGTGGAGAGCGACGCTCCGCAGATCGCGACCAACCAGCGCTTTGAACTTTTCTACCCGGAGAAGCGGCCGTTCTTTCTCGAGAACGGCGGCGTGTTCCAGACCCCGATCAACCTCTTCTTCACGCGGCGCATCGAGGACCCGCAGGGCGGCGCGCGGCTGACGGGCAAGACCGGCGGGTGGACCGTCGGCGCGGTGCTGGCGAACGACCAGGCGCCCGGCCGGCGGATGGCGCCAGGCTCCGGGGACGATGCGGTGGCGTGGGAAGGCGTGGGGCGTCTCGGCCGTAATCTCTTCGGCCAATCCAACGTCGGCGCCCTGCTGACCCGCCGTGTCCTTGCAGGCCGGGAGAACACGGTGGGCGGCGTGGACATGCGTTTGCGCCTCGGACCCGTGTGGACTTCCGACATGCAGTGGGCCACCAGCGTGCTCACGGACGGGGCCGAAGGGGCGCGTCGCGGCTCGGCCTATCTGGCCGCCTTCGCGCGCAGTGGCCGCACGTTGTCGGTGCGGACCGAAGTGAACGGCAGGAGCCCCGGCTTTGTGTCGGACCTCGGGTATGTGCCGCGGACCGATGTCCACGACGCGACGCAGACCCTGGCCTACACCGCGCGCCCGGCCCGGGCGCTCAGCGACTGGGGCCCGGCGCTGGTGGTCGAGCGGGTGTGGGCGCACGACGGCACACCGCTCGACTGGCGCGCCAGGCCCTCGCTCGCGTTCAACTTCCGGCGCTCCACGTCGATCGGCGGCTTTGTCGAGTCGGCCGGCGTCGGCCTGCGGCCCGGCGACGCCGCGCAGGTGAGCACGCTCACGCGTTTCCGGCTGAACTCGTGGGGCGTCACGGCCGCGACCTCGCCGTCGCCCTCCTGGACGGCGTCGCTCACGGCGACGCTCGGCGAAGGACTGAACTTCCGGCCCGCGCGAGGCAGCGCGCCGTACGTCGGCGAGGCCCTCACGCTGCGGCTCGGCGTCGGGCTGCGGCCGTTGACGCCGTTACGGATCGACAACACGTGGCTTCGGTCCGGGCTGTCGCCTGCGGGCGGCGGCCCGGCCTTCGTTTCCGACATCCTGCGGACGCAGTGGGGCTGGCAATTCACGCGCGAATGGTCGCTCCGCCTCATCGCGCAGTACGCACCGGACGCGCTCGAATCCTGCGCTGGCGTCCGTCGCGCCCCGCCGCAACCTCAACGCGGACGTCTTGCTCACGCGGCTGGTCAACCCCTGGACCGCCGTCTACGCGGGCTTCAACCGCAACGCCCAGGCCCTCTCGCCCGACCCCGGCGCCGCGGCCGGCAGCCTGGCTCCCGACGCCTGGCAGGTGTTCGTGAAGTGGTCACAGTTGCTGAGGTGGTGAGCCAGGGCCCGAGGGAGACCGACGGTATGGTAGACTGACTGGACAGTCATCAAGCTGAACCAGTCAGTTTCCAAGGCCGCGCCCATGTCCGCCGTCCGCCAGTCCAAAGAGGAAGTCCTCGCCCAATTTCGCCGCACGGAGCTGCTGGCCGCCGCCCGCCGGGTGTTCGGCCAGCATGGCTTCGAGCAGGCCACGATGGACGCCATTGCCGATGAGGCGAAGGTCTCCAAGGGCACGATCTACCTGTACTACCCGTCGAAACAGGCCATCTACGACGCGACCTTCCGCGAGGGCATGGCCGAGCTCGAGCGCCTGACCGACGCGCGCGTCGAGGCGGCCGCCACCGCGCGGGACGCCATCTTCGCGTTCGTGGACGTGCGCGTGCGCTACTTCCAGGAGCACCCGGACTACTTCCGGATCTACGTGGAGGAAGTGGCGCGGCAGCTCGCTCACCGCGGCCCGCGGCGCAGCCCCTGCCGGACCGCGATCGACGGGCAGACGCTCTCGCTCGAACGCGTCTTCCAGCGCGCGCTCGCGGAAGGCGGCGTCCGCGCCGTCGATCCGGCGTCCGCCGCGCAGGCGGTGTTCGACATCACGCGCGGCCTGACCGGCCGCCGCGTCCTCACCGGCGGCCAGTCGGACATGGCCGGCGACATCGCCTTCATCACGGACCTCATTTGGTCGGGTCTCAAGCCCGAGGGACAGCAGGCATGAAAGCCACACACATCGTCACGGCCGCGCTCGTCGCCACCCTGCTCGCCGCCCCGCGGTCGTGGGCGCAGGGCGACGGCGGCGCCCAGTCGGGCCCGTTCTTCGGCAGCGTGCCGCAGGGAACGCCCAGCGCCGGCCCCGTGGCGCTCTCGCTGAAGGAGACGGTCACGCGCGGGCTGCAGTACAACCTTGGCCTCCTGCTGCAGGAAGAAGCGGCCAACGCGGCGCACGGCGCGCGCTGGCGCGCGCTGTCGGATCTGTTACCGCGCGTGGCGGGCTCGGTGGGCGAGCGCCGGCAGGTGATCAATCTCGAGGCCTATGGCTTTCCCGCGCCGGAGCCGATCGTGGGTCCCTTCAACGTCTTCGACGCGCGCGTGGGCCTCTCGCAGCCGCTCGTCGACCTGCGCGCGATCAACGATTCACGCGCGTCGGCGCTGAACGAGAAAGCGGCCATCAACGGCGTGAAGTCCGCGCGCGAGCTCGTGGTGCTCGTCTCGGTGGATCTCTATCTCGAGGTGATCGCCGCGGAGAGCCGCGTCGAGGTCGCCCGCGCGCAGCTGCAGACGGCCGAGGCCCTGTTCTCGCAGGCGAAAGACCTGAAGGCCTCCGGCGTGGTCGCCGGGATTGACGTCGTTCGCGCCGAAGTGCAGGTCCAGAACCAGCGCCAGCGCCAGATCGTCTCGACGAACGACTACGAGAAGGCCAAGCTCCGCCTCGCGCGCGCCATCGGCTTCCCGCCGGGGCAGGTGTTCACGCTCAGCGACAAGATCCCGTACGCCCCGCTCGACGCCTTCTCGATGGAGAAGGCCCTGGCCGACGCCTACGCGCAGCGCGCGGACTTCCTGGCGGCGCAGAACCGCCTGGCCGCCGCCGAGGCGTCGCACAAGGCGGCGACGATGGAGCTGCTGCCGTCGCTGCGGCTCGACGCGGACTGGGGCACCATCGGCCAGGCCGTGGCCAACGCGCACCCGACGTACACGATTGCCGCCACCGTGCGCGTCCCGATCTTCGAGGGCGGCCGGACGCAGGCGCGGCAGATGGAGACCGACGCGGAGTACCGGCGCCGCAAGGCGGAGGTGGACGACCTTCGCGGGCGCATCGACATGGAGGTGCGGACCTCGGCCCTCGACGTGACGGCGGCGGCCCAGTTCCTCGAGGCCGCGCAGAAGACGGTGGATCTCGCCAACCAGGAACTCGCGCAGGCGCGCGACCGGTTCGCGGCCGGCGTCACCGGCAACCTCGAGGTGACGCAGGCCCAGGAGTCCCTGGCTTCCGCCTCCGACCGCTACATCGAGGCGCTCTATCGCCACAACCTGGCCAAGGCGTCGCTCGCGCGCGCCGTGGGCACCGCGGAGCAGGCGGTGATGAACTTTATTGGAGGAATGAAGTAATGGTCCAACGCATCGCCCTCGTCGTCGTGCTCGTCGCCACCATCGCCGGCGTCGTGGTGTGGACGCGCAGCGGCCACCAGACCACCGATGACGCGCAGGTCGAGGGGCGCATCACGCAGATTTCCACCCGCGTGGGCGGGCCGATCGTGAAGCTGGAGGTCCGCGACAACCAGTACGTGGAGGCCGGCACGGTGCTCGCGCAGATCGACCCCGCCGAATACCAGGTGGCCGTCGACCGCGCGAAGGCGGAGCTCGCCGACGCGCAGGCCAACGCGATGGCCGCCGGATCCAGCGTGCCGATCGCCGAGGCCTCGACCAACAGCGACGTGACGTCGGCCAGCGGCGGCGTGGACGAGGCCGTGGCCGGCATCACCGTGGCCGAGCGGCAGGTCGAATCGGCGCGCGCCCAGCTCGTGGCCGCGCAGGCGCGCGTCCGCGAGCGGCAGGCGACCGCCACGAAGGCCGAGAAGGACGTCGAACGCTTCAAGCCGCTCGTCGCGAAGGAAGAGATCTCGCAGCAGCAATACGACGCGGCCGTGGCCACGGCGCAGGCCGCCCGCGCGTCCGCCGAGGCCGCGCAGTCCGACGTCGTGGCGGCGGAGACGACGGTCGCGGTGGCGGAGCAGCGGCTGGTGCAGGCCCGCTCGGTGTCGAGCCGCGCGAAGGCGACGCTGGTGGAGGCGAAGACCGCGCCCGAGCAGCTGAAGGTGACGCGCGCCCGCGCGGCTTCCGCGGACGCCCGCGTGAAGCAGGCCGAAGCGATGCTCGCGCAGGCCGAACTGAACCTGTCGCGCACGATCGTGAAGGCGCCGACGGCCGGCATCATCGGCAAGCGCGCGGTGGAACTCGGCCAGACCGTGCAGCCCTCGCAGCCGCTGATGGCCCTCGTCACGAGGGACGACGTGTGGGTGGTGGCGAACTTCAAGGAGACGCAGCTGAACGCGATGCGCCCGGGCCAGTCGGTCACCGTCGAAGTGGACGCGCTCGGCGGACGCGAGTTCACGGGCAAGATCGACAGCCTCGGCGCGGCCACGGGCGCGAAGTTCAGCCTGCTGCCGCCGGAGAACGCCACCGGCAACTACGTGAAGGTCGTGCAGCGCGTGCCGGTGAAGATCGTCCTCGACCCGGGCCAGGACCCCGAGTTCCGCCTGCGGCCCGGCATGTCGGTGTTCGCGTCGGTCCTGACGAAGTAGACCGGCATGGACCAGGAACACAAGCACGTCAATCCATGGATCGTCGCCATCGCGGTGATGTTCGCGACGTTCATGGAGGTGCTGGACACGACGGTCGTCAACGTGTCGTTGCCGCACATCGCGGGCAACCTCTCGGCGACGATCGACGAGTCCACGTGGGTGCTCACGTCGTACCTCGTGGCCAACGCGATCGTGCTGCCGCTCACGGGCTGGCTGGCCAGCTTCTTCGGGCGCAAGCGCCTGCTGATGGCGTCGGTCACGGGCTTCACGCTCTCGTCGCTGCTCTGCGGCCTGGCGCCGAACCTGCCGCTGCTCGTGATGTTCCGCCTGATGCAGGGCGCCACGGGCGGCGCGATGCAGCCGCTCTCGCAGGCCGTGCTGCTCGAGGCCTTCCCGCCGCACGAGCGCGGCAAGGCCATGGGCTTCTGGGGCCTCGGCATCGTCGTCGCGCCGATCCTCGGGCCGGTGCTCGGCGGATGGCTGACCGATACCTATAGCTGGCGCTGGGTGTTCTACATCAACCTGCCGGTGGGGATCGTGTCGCTGGTGATGACGAAGCTCTACATCTTCGACCCGCCGTACCTGAAGCGCGAGACGAAGAACATCGACTACTGGGGCATCGGCCTGCTCGCGCTGTGGGTGGGCGCGCTGCAGCTGGCGCTCGACCTCGGCCAGGAGCGCGACTGGTTCTCGTCGACGTTCATCACGCTGTTGATCGCCGCGTCGATCGGCGGCGTCATCGCGTTCCTGTGGCGGGAGTGGGTGGCCGCCGAGCCCGTGATCGATCTGCGGGTGTTCAAGATCCGCAGCTACAGCACCGGCGTGTTCCTCATGACGACGCTCGGCTTCGTGCTCTACGGGAGCCTCGTGCTCCTGCCGATCATGCTGCAGACGCTCCTGGGCTATCCCTCGCTCCAGGCCGGCTACGCGATGGCGCCGCGCGGCATGGGGTCGGTCATCGGCATGCCGCTGGTGGGCCTGCTGGTGGGCAAGATCGATCCGCGCAAGATGGTGGCGTTCGGACTCGTCGTGGGCGCGGGCACGCTCTTCTGGCTCGGGCAACTGAACCTACAGGCGGGCTACTGGGACATCTTCTGGCCCCAATTCCTGCAGGGCATCGGGCTGTCGCTGCTCTTCGTCCCGCTGACGACGATCAGCATGGACCCCATCCCCAAGGAACGCATGGGCAACGCGACGAGCCTCTTCAACCTGATGCGCAATCTCGGCGGCAGCGTGGGCATCGCGATGACGGGCACGCTCCTCGCGCGCAAGCAGCAGATCTACACCAACACGCTCGGGGAGCACGTGAACCCGTACTCGGCGCAGTCGCAGCACCTGATCGAGTCGCTGCGGCAGGGGTTCGTGGCGACCGGGTCCGATCCGGTGACGGCGATGCAGCGCGCGTATGCCGCGGCATTCGGCATCGTCCAGCGCCACGCGGCGATGGCGTCGTTCGTCGATCTCTTCCGGTTGCTGGGGATCATCTTCCTGTGCCTGATCCCGCTGGTGATGCTGATGAAGCGGCCCAGAACTTCGGCGGGCCCCGTCGGAGCGCACTGACACGGGGGTTCAGCACGAAGGTTCAGCACAGAGGTTCAGCACGAAGGTTCAACGCGAAGGTTCAGCACGAAGGTTCAACGCGAAGGTTCAACGCGAAGGTTCAACGCGAAGGTTCAAGGCGGAGGTTCAACGCGAAGGTTCAAGGCGGAGGTTCAACGCGAAAGTTCCGGACGGTGAACCCCCGTGCTGAACCCCCGTGCTGAACCCCCGTGCTGAACCCTCGTGCTGAACCTTCGTGCTGAACCTCTGTGCTGAACCTTCGGCTGAACCCCGTTTAGTACTCACTGAACATCCGCTGAATCTCGTCGCGGTTCGTCGTCTTCGTGAGCGCGAGCATCAGGAGGATGCGGGCCTTCACGGGCATGTGGTCCTCGCCCGCGATCGTGAACTGCCGCCGGCGGCGCTGCTCGTCGTTCAACTGGAAGCCGGGCGACTGGTCGCCACCGGATGGCGGCGCGATGCGGCCGCTGCCGGTCCGCGTGGTGGTCACCACGAACACGCCCTTCTGCGCGGCATAGGCCAGGCCTTCGCCCTGGGTGCCGCTCGTCGCGCCCGCCCCGGCCGTCGCCATCACGATGCCCCTGGCGCCCGCGTCGACGATCGCCTTGATGATGTCGCCCGTCGCGCCCTGGTACACCCAAACGACGTCCACGCGCGGCAGCTCCTTGACCCTGCTCAGGTCGAACTCCACGCGCTCGTTGTGGCGCTGCACGATCTCGCTGAAGTAGACGACGCGATCGCGATCGACCACGCCAAGCTGCCCGTGCTCGCGGCTGCGAAAGGTCTGCAGGCGCAACGCGTCGGTCTTGGTGACGTTGCGCGCCGAATTGATCTCGTCGTTCAGGACGACCAAAGCGCCCTTGTTGCGCGACGCCGGGTCGGCCGCCACGCGGACGCCCTCGAGGAGGTTCGCGGCGCCTTCATAGCCCAGCGTGCTCGGGTTGCGCATCGATCCCACCATGACCACCGGCCGCGGGTCGCGCACCGTCAGGTGCAGGAAGAAGGCGGTCTCCTCGAGCGTGTCCGTGCCGCTCGTGACGACGATGCCGGCGATGTCCTTGTCGGTGGCGAAGAGCTCGTTGATGCGCTTCGAGAGGCCGAGCCACTGCTGGAGCGTCAACTCGCTGCTCGCGACGTTGGCGAACTGCTCGTAGGTGAGCCGGGCGTAACGGTCCACGCCGGGCATCGACCTGGCAAGTTCCTCCGCCGTCAGGCGGCCGCCGTCGCGGTTGGAGATCGTGCCGCCGGTGGCCACGAAGTGGACCCGGGGCGGCGCCGACGGGGCCGATGACGCCGACTGGGCCGTAAGGCCGCTCGAGACGGCCAGGACGCACAGCAGGAGCAGGGCCAGTCCAGTTGCCAGGCGGGGACGCGCGTGATTCATGGCTGACTAGTTTACGTCTTGGCGATGTCGACGGGCGCGCCAGACACGATCAGCAACCATTTACTCAGCTGATGGGCGGCGTCCTCGGGGGTGGTCCCGTAGAACGGCATCATGGACGTAGGCATGCCGGGCCGGCGGGCAATCTGCGCTCGCCAGCGGGAGGCGGAGATGGGGGACACCTCGATGAAATAAGTGCGTCCGGCGATGTGTTCTTCGAATTTATGGATGTCCACGGCGAGGTGACGATCATATTTCGTGGGCTGGAGGGATCAAGCGAAGCGCCGTACGAAAGCGACCATTTCCGCGGCGAAGACGTCTGCATGGGACACGGACCCAGCGTCATGTTTTTTTTTCTGTCGCGACATCCACAGTTTTTCCGCCGTTCATCCACAGGTTTTCCACAAGGCGATAGACTACGCTCTACCGCCATGTCCTGCGCACGCGGGCTGACCGCTGCCCTCCTGATCGTTGCCGCCCTGATTCCCGTCGCCACCCGAGCCCAGGAGGCTCCGAGCCGGGTCCTGTTCCGCGTATTCCTCATCGACGGCCGGGTGTTGAGCAGTTACGGCGAGTGGGCTCGCGTGGAGGACCGCGTGGTCTTTTCGATGCCGGGACGAGGCGGCGGCGACGGCCTGGACTTGCACCTCGTGTCGATTCCCGCGGACAGGGTGGACTGGAAGCGGACGGACGACTACGCCGATTCGGTGCGCGCGGCAGCGTATGCCGTGTCCCGAGGCGACGCGGACTTCGCCCGGTTGAGCGCCGACATGGCGAAGACGTTGAACGAAGTGGCGCTCATCACCGATCCGGGCGTCCGTCTGGCCACGGCACAACGCGCGCGGCAGACGCTGGCGGCCTGGCCGGGGGCGCATTACGGCTACCGGGTTGCCGAGGTGCGCGAGATTCTCGGCGTGCTGGACGGGATCATCGCCGAACTGCGCGCGGCGGTGGGGCAGACGCGCTTCGACTTTTCGCTGAGCTCGACGCTGACGGCGCCGCCGGACCCGCCCCTGCCGCCGCCGGGCGACGCCGAGGTGGTGGAGCAGCTGGCGGCCGCCGCGTCACTCGTCGAGACGCCGGCCGAACGCATGTCGCTGTGGCAGGCGGCGCTGAACCTCCTGGATCGCGCCGTCGGGACGCTGCCGGAGGCCTGGGCGGCGCGGATCCGCAAGTCGGTGATGGGCGACATGGCCGCGCAGCAGCGCATCGATCGCGCGTATGCGGACCTGCGGACCTCCGCGCTCGGCGACGCCGTGAAGGCCGCGGACAAGGGCGACGTGAAGGCGCTCGAGCGCGTGCGTACCCGCGTGGAGACCGACGACAGGAAGCTCGGGTCGCACCAGCCGGGCGAGGTCGAGGCGCTGCTCGCGACGATCGACGTGCAGCTCGATGCGGCACGGCAGCTGCGGCTGGCGCGCGATCAGTTCGATTCCCGCGCGCCCGCGTTCCGGAGCTATCGGAGATCGATGGGGCGCGTGTTCTCGTCGTTCAAGGACGCCACGTCCAGCCTCGAGGCCGTCCGGTCGATGTCAGGGCCTCCGGTGAACGTCCTCACCCCCGCCGCCACGCGACTGGCGAAGGGCACGCGCGCGCTCGCGAAGGTGGAGCCGCCCGCGGAGCTGACCGCGGGTCACGCGCTCGTGCAGAGCGCGTGGGAACTGGCCGAGAACGCGTTTCGCCTGCGCCTCGAAGCGGTGGCCGGCCAACAACATGGCGGTGGCCCAGCAAGCCTCGTCCGCCGCCGCGGGCGCGCTGATGCTCTACGAGCGGGCCCGCGCGGATCTCCAGAAGGCCATGGAGCCGCCGACCCGCCAGTGATCACGCCCCGCCGCACGCGCCTGCTCCGGGCGCCCGACCTCGCCGCGTTCCGCGCGCGGCTCGTCGAGCTGGCCCGCGGTCTCGATCCGATGGCCGCCGCGGACACATTTGTCCTGGTGCCGACGCGCGCGGCCGGCGAGCAGCTCCGGCGCACGATCGAAGATCGGCTCCTCACCGCCGAGGGGCGCGCGTGCGTGTTTCCGGTCATCGGCACGCGGACCGACCTGTACGCCGCGCTGGCCTCCCGCCTGCCCGACCTGCCCCGCACCCTCACCGCCTTCGAGCGCGAGGTGCTGCTCGGCGCGGCCGCGAGGGACGCCGAAGACGCCGGCGTGCCGCCGCCGTTTCACGTCCGGCCGGCGCTCGTCGCGGAGATGCTGTCGCTCTACGATCACATCAGGCGGCAGCACCGGCGGGTGTCCGATTTCGATCGGTTGCTGGTCGCCGAGCTTGGACCCGCGGCCGAGTCCGACCGTGGCGCCGCGCAACTGCTCGAGCAGACGCGCTTCCTGGTGGCCGCGTTCACGGGCTACGAACTGCGCCTGGCCGACAGCGGCGGCGTGGACGAGCACGGCATCCGCGAGGCGCTCCTCGCGGTGCCCGTCACCCGTCCCTTGCGCCACATCGTCCTGACCGTGGGGGACTGCGTATCCGACACGAATGGCGCGTGGCCGGCGGACATCGCGCTGCTGACGGCCGTGCCCGGCCTCGAGTCGATCGAGGTGCTTGCCACCGAAGGGGCGCTGGCCGCCGGCCTGGACGAGCGGTTGAGGCTCGCGTTTGTCGGGATGGAGGAGGGGGCAACAGGTTCAACGGGTTCAACAGGTTCAACGAGGTTCAACAGGTCAACAGGTTCAACAGGTTCAACGGGATCTCCCGTATTGGTCGTGCCTCCACCCGAGCCGGGCGGCGGCGAAGCGCCGGTGGTGTTCGCGTATCGCGATCGCGAAGAGGAACTCGAGGGCGTCGCGCGCCGTGTGAAGTCCGACCGGCGCGCCGCCGGGCGGACGCGGCTGGACCGAATGGCCCTCGTGGTGCCGCGTCCGCTCCCGTATCTCTACCTGGCGCGCGATGTCTTTGGCGGCGCGGGCCTGCCGTTCGAGACGCTCGACACGTTGCCGCTCGCCGCGGAACCGTACGCCGCCGCCCTCGACCTCGTCCTGGATTTCGTCGCCACGAAATTCGCGCGCGGTGCGTCGATGGCGATGCTGAGGTCGCCGCATTTTCGCTTTGCCGTGGATGGCGCCGATGTCGGCGCGCGGGCGATCGCCGCCGCCGACGCGGCCCTCGCGGACGCGCGCTACCTCGGGGGCCTGGATCGCCTGGCGTCGCTGGTCGAGCTTTGGCGCACCGGCGACGAGATCACCGCCGACTCACGCCTCGGGTCGCATCGGCACGCCTGGCCCGCGCTCCGCGCCGTTCTCGAGGCGGCCCGGTCCCTGGCGCCGCTCCTCGACGGTGAGCCCCTGGTGGATCACCTCGATCGCCTGACCGCGTTCCTCGACATCCACGACCGCGAGCCGGAGGGCCCCGCGGCCGAGGGCGATCGCCGGCAACGTGTGCGGTCCGCGGTGGCCGGCGTACTGGCGGGCCTGGCGGAGGCCTACCGGCGCCACGATCCCGGCGCGTCCGGCACGGTGCGCGACCTCGCGCCCGCGATTCGCCGATGGCTCGGGTCGCAGACGTTTGCCGCGCGCACGGGCGAGCCGGGCCTGCAGCTGATCGATCCGCAGGCCGCGCGCTACGGCGAGTTCGAGGACGTGCAGCTGATGGGACTTGTCCAGGGCGACTGGCCCGAGCAGGCGCGCCGCAACATCTTCTATCCGCAGGCGCTCATGGCGCAGCTCGAGCCCGCAAGGCCCGAGCGCGTGGACGTCCAGCGCGAGCGCGACCTTCTGCGAGCGGGCCGGGCGGCGTTCCGCGACCTGATGGTCCTGGCGCACGCGCGCACGCGCGTGTCCACCTTCGCGCTCGAAGCCGACGCGGTCGTCGAGCCGTCGGTGCTCGTCGAGGACGTCGCGGCGTTCGCGTTCGTCACCGAGCGGGCGACCGTCGATCCGGACCTGCGCGTGTTTGCGTACGAGGCCCTGGCCCTGGCCCCGCAGACGGTCGCGTCCCTGTCGCCCGCCGCCGCCGCGTGGGCGCGCACGCGTATCGACTCGGTAAACCGCGAGTCCGCACGTTTCCATGGCGAGGCCGGGCCCTGGCTCCTGCCGCGCGTGAGCGTCAGTCGGTTGGAGCGGTACGTGAAGTGCCCCTTCCAGTTCTACGCATCCAACGTGCTCGGGCTCGAGGAAGAGCCCGAAGACGAGGATACGCGGTCCCCGCTCGAGCGCGGACGCTTCCTGCACGAGCTCTTCGAAGCGTTCTTCCGCGAGTGGCAGCGCCGCGGTCACGCCCGCATCACGCCGGAGACGCTGCAAGAGGCGAGCGACCTCTTCGCCGTGTTGTGCGAGCCCCAGCTCGCCTCGCTGCCGGCGGCCGAGGCCGCGCTGGAACGCGCGCGCCTTTTCGGCTCCGCCGTGGGCTCTGGCATGGCCGACCGCGTCTTTACCATGGAAGCCGAGCGCGTCACCGGGATCCGCACTCGGCTGCTCGAGTACCCGCTCGAAGGCACCTTCACGTTTCGCGCGGAGGATGGCTCGGCCCGTGAGGTGATGCTGCGCGCCAAGATCGATCGGGTCGACCTGCTGGAGGACGGCACCTTCCGGCTCATCGACTACAAGATGAAGTACGTCCCCGACATCAAGCAGGCCCTGCAGCTGCCGATCTACAGCGCGTGCGTCCGCACGCGGCTGTCGGAAGAACTGGGCCGCGACGTGCCGGCGAGCGAGGCGATGTACCTGTCGCTCGAGGGTGACAAGGGCGTGGTGGCGCTCCGGGCGAAGGATCGATCGCTCGACGAGCTGGTCGCCGACGCCGAGCAGCGGCTAGTGGGCGCGCTCGACGACATCGCGGCGGGACACTTCCCGCCGCGGCCCGCGGAACGATCGTTGTGCGGGATGTGTCCGTTCGTGGCGGTGTGCCGAGAGCCTGGCGGGAGTCGGGAGTCGGGATTCGGAAACCGGGAACCGGGAGCCGCGGATGAATAACCAGCCGCGTCTCGATTTCGACGGCCCTGGCGGTCTTGGCGGACCTGAAGGTCCGCCGTACGATCCGCGCCATGAGACGCCGGATGAGCGGGCGCGACGGCTGGCCGTCGATCCCGGCCGCAACGTGGCGCTCGAGGCGTCCGCGGGCACCGGCAAGACGCGTGTGCTCGTCGACCGCTACGTGCGCCTGCTCGAAGTGGGCGTGCCGCCGCGCAACATCCTCGCGATCACGTTCACGCGCAAGGCCGCGGCCGAGATGCGGCAGCGCGTGATGGCCACGCTCCGCGAGCGCCACCAGCTGGGCAGCCTCACCGGCGACCGCTGGCGCGAGATCCGCGACGCGTTCACCGACATCAACATCAGCACGATCGACGCGTTCTGCCTAGCGCTGCTGCACGAGTTCCCGCTCGAGGCCGGCGTCGATCCCGGCTTCGAGCTCGCGGACGAAACGGAAACTCCGCGGCTCGTCGAAGGCTCGCTCGACCGCGCCCTCCGCGTGGGCCGGGCGCTTTCGCTCGAGGACGCCGACGTGGCCCTTGTCTTCGCCGAGCTCGGCGAAGCCCGCCTCCGCAAGGGGCTTGCCGCGCTCCTCGATCGGCGGCTCGTCGCCTGGGACGCGCTCAACCGTTTCCTCCGCGGCCGCGAGATGCACGTGGACACGGCGTGCGCCCGACTACTGCGGGCCTTGCAAGGCGGCCTGGCCGCCCTCCCTCGACCGCGCTCGGACGCCGGGACCTCCGCGGCCGCCGGCGCCGGAGCGCTCATCACCAGCGGACCCGACGACCCGTCGTTCGCGCTCCTGTCCCGCGATGTGGGGCGCCTCGTGCGGGACGAGGCGCCCACGCCGGCGCAACTCCGCGCCGCCCTCGATCGCCTCGTGGCTCACGTGCTCACGCAGAGTGGCGAGCCGCGGAAGCGCCTGGCCCACAAGAAGGCGCAGTTCCGCTCGGCCGCGGATTACGAGCGGCACAAGGCGGTAGTCTTCAGCCTTGGCCCCCACGTGGCCGCCGCGGTCGAGGGCTTCCGTCGCGACATCAACCTCGTGCTCGCACGTGGCGTCCGCCGGCTGTTTGCCGTGGCGCAGGACGAATACCGCCGCACGCTCGACGAGCAGGGCGCGCTGGACTTTCCCGATCTCCTCGAGCGCACGCTGCGCGCTGCTTGGCCAGATGGAGGAGTTCTCGCGCAGCCGCTACCGGCTCGAGTCCCGCTACGAGCACGTGCTCGTCGACGAATTCCAGGACACCAGCCGCGCGCAGTGGCAACTCGTCCGGGAGCTGGTCCGCGCCTGGGCCGCGGGCGAAGGCCTCGCGCACGGCCCCATCCCGCCCTCCATCTTCATCGTCGGGGATCGCAAGCAGTCCATCTACGGCTTCCGCGACGCGGAGGTCACGGTGCTCGACGCGGCGGCCCGGTACATCGACGCGTTGCGGCCCGAGAGCCCCGCCCGCGCCGCGATCACCCGCAGCTATCGCTCGGTGCACCAGCTCCTCTCGTTCGTCAACGACGTGTGCGGCGCGATCGAAAAACAGCCCGAGCGTCCCGACGCGTTCCGTTACGGCGAAGACGATGCCTTCCCGATGTTGACGACGGCGGCGAGCGAACCGGAGGCGCTGGGCGTGGTGACGGCCGAGGACGACGAGACGCAGGCCGAGATGGTGGCCGACGAGATCGCGCGCCTGCTGATCGACGGCGCGGTGGTGCGCGATCGGCAGACCGGCGTGCGCCGGCCCATCACGCCCGGCGACATCGCGGTGCTCTTCCGCACGCGCGAGAGCCACGCGCTCTTCGAGGCCGCGCTCGGCCGGCGCGGCGTGCCGTTCTACGTGTACAAGGGCCTCGGTTTCTTCGACGCGGCGGAGGTGAAAGACGTCCTCGCGCTCGTCGGCTACCTGGCCGACCCGGCGTCGGACCTGCGAGCGGCCGCGTGGTTGCGTTCGCGCTTCGTGCGGTTGTCGGACGAGGCCCTCAAGGTCCTGGCTCCGCGCCTGGCCGACGCCCTCATCTCCGCGGACGCGCCGCTGTCGGCCCTGGACCTGCGGGACGATGACCGCGAGCGGCTGGAACTGGCGCGCGCCAGCGCCGGCCGGTGGATCGCGCTGGCCGATCAGCTGCCGCCGGCGGAGCTGGTCGATCGCGTGCTGGCCGAATCCGCCTACGCGGCCGAGATTGCCGGTCCCGGCTTCGCGCAGGCGCGCGAGAACCTCAAGAAGGTGCGCGGCCTCGTGCGGCGCATCCAGAACCGCGGCTATGCCACGCTGGGCCGCCTCGTCGACTACTTCGCCGAACTCGTCGCCGGCGGCGACGAGTCCAACGCCATCATCGACGCCGCCAACGCCGTGAACCTCATGACGGTGCATGCGGCCAAGGGCCTCGAGTTTCCCGTCGTCTTCGTCGTGAGCATCGGGAAGGGCAGCGGCGGCGGCCGTCCCGACATCCGCATCGTCGCGCCGCCCTTCGTTGAAGACGAGGAGGCCCTGGACACCGATCCGGGATCGGTGGCCGTCGGCGAGCACCTGAGCGACGCCGATCGCGACGTGGACGCGAAGGAGCACGAGGAGAGCAAGCGCCTCCTCTATGTCGCGCTGACGCGCGCGCGCGACCGCCTGTATCTCGGCGCCACCGTGTCCGGCGGTCGCGTGTCGATGGGCAAGGGGTCGCTGGGGCGGATCCTGCCGGCGTCGCTGACGGCCGCGATGGCGGTGGCGGCCGACCCCGCCGTGGCGGCGTGGCAGGGCGAGCACGGCCTTCACGCGCTCCGACGCGTCCCGCCCGCCGGCGAGGCGCCTCGCGAATGGCGTCCCGTCGTGAGCGTCCGCGATCGCACTGACGATTTCGAGCCGATGGCGGCCACGGGCGCGGCCCGCGTCGCGGTAACCGAGGTCGTGGGCGATGACGCGTCACGCGTGCTGGCGATCGAGGGCCTCGCGGCCACCGGGGGCGTCGACGCGCGCGTCGGATCGATCGTCCACCTCGTGTTGCAGCGCGTGCTGTCCCAGCCGGTCGTGGACGCCGAATCTATCGCGCGTGAAGTACGGCGTTCCGACGCGTCGGGCTCCGACGCCGCGTCCGACGTGCAGCGCCTTTGCGAAGCCATGGCGTTGCAGCCCGGGCTGCGGGCCGTCCTGGCCACCGGCACGCCGCTATTCGAAGTCCCGTTCTCGATCGCGGGTGCGGACGGCCGCGTGATCCGCGGCAGCATCGACTGCCTCGTCGCCGGGCCGGAGCGCGTGACGGTGGTGGAATTCAAGACGGGCGCGCGCCTGCCCGAGCATCAACGCCAGCTGGAGGCATATGTCGGGGCGGCGCGGGCGCTCTTCGACGGACGAGAGGTGGACGGAATGCTCGTGTACGGGGGCCGATAAACGTTGCTTCGACTCGGGGCATCCCATACAATCGGAAGGCTTAAGGAGCCTATTTACGTGGCATTGACGTGTCCCAACTGCGGGAATACCCGCAATTTCCTCGTGAAAACGCTGCAAATGCATGTTGTGCAGCTCGAAGACGCCCATGTTGAAGTCTCTGAAGAGAGCAAGCCTGGCGTGATCGAGGTCCTGTGCGACGAGTGCGAAACCGCGCTCAATTTCGACGAGGTCGAAGACACCATCCGCAAGGAAGTGCTCCTCACGCTCGGCGCCCGCTAGTCCGCGTCCGGCCTACTCCGGCCGGGCGTCGTCGCCTTCCGCTTCCTCGAAGTAGTCGCACTCGGGACACACCCACTCGCGCACGGACGTCTTCACTTCCTGCGTCGTGCCGGGCACGCGCGAGATCGCCTCGCGCGTCTCGAGGTGCATGAACTCGCCGCACATCGGGCATTCCCTGTTCATGCGGGCATCGTAGCGCCGGTGCTTGTCCTTGACAACCCGTCGCAGCCACCCCTATCGTACGACCACGGTGTTCTTCCCTCGTCGATCGGACCTGTCTCGCCTCGCGCTCGAAACGCTCGTGCCGCACGCGCGCGCGTACCGGCGGTCGTTCACCGACGAAGTGGCGATCGACTTTCCCTCCTCGCGCGCCGCGACCGAGTACTTCCGCCGCGATCACGTGGACGATGGCGGCGCCGGGCGATCGACGTTCGCCGAAATCACGATCTCCGCGTGCCAGGCCGGCACCGGCGCCATGGTGCCGCTCGACCTGCACGTGCCACGCACCTGCGGGTGCTGCGGCGGCCGCGGTGAAGTGTGGAGCGATCCGTGCCAGCCGTGCGAGGGCCACGGGCAGGAGCTGTTTCACCAGCGCCTTACCGTCTCGGTGCCCCCGGGCGTCTCGGACGGCGACCGCTTCAGCTTCAACGTCTTCCCGCCCCGAGGTCCGCGCACGCGCGTGGATGTGCGCGTGGCGGTGACGGCGTGACGCGGCACGTCGCGTTCCTCTCCACGCTGTATCTCGCCTGGGGCGCCATCTTCGCCGTGGTGGCGCTCGCCGGCTTCGCGCTGGCCGGCGGCGCGGCGGCGATCGCGCACGTCC
Source organism: uncultured Acidobacteriota bacterium (assembly GCA_963839865.1). GTDB lineage: Bacteria > Acidobacteriota > Vicinamibacteria > Vicinamibacterales > UBA2999 > 12-FULL-67-14b. The sequence goes on along the minus strand of CAWIWS010000020.1, from coordinate 169,998 downwards.
ACCGGTCCGGTGCAGTTCGGCTCCGAGATGGCCGCGCGGCTCACCGCCGTGACGATTGGGATGCTCGCCGTCATCGCGCTCACCTGGGGCGCGCTGCACCTGTGGATTGGCCGCGCGCTGCAGCAGCCACCGCCCGTCGGCGCGGCTGATGGCGCTCGGCCTCGCGGTGGGCAACCTGGTGCTGCTGCCGTTCGGCACCGCGCTCGGGCGGCTACGCGTGCTGGGTGCTCCTCAAGGACGAGGGGCGGAAGATCTTCGAGGGCGCCTAGGGCCGCCTTCGGCGGCGGGGCCGCTCACTTCGCTCGCGGTCGGGCGTCTTACGGCGTGGGGGGCGGATCGATTCGTGCCCATCGGCGTCCAGGGGCCGCAGCGCGCGACGCGCTTCGCGGCCATCCAGCCGCCGCGGACGATCCCGAACTCGCGGATCACCGCTTCTCCATAGTGACTGCACGTCGGGGTGAACCGGCACTGCACGCCGATGCGCGCGTAGAGCGGCGAGAGCGTGGCCTGGTAGGCGTGCACGCCGGCGAGGGCCGCGCGCGTCGACCACCGGGCGGACGGCGGACGCCGCAGGTCGACCGCGGCGCCCGCGCCCAGGATCGCGAGGACGAGCGCGACGCGGAGGCTAGAACTTCTCCGCGTATTCGCTCACCCCGGGAATCGTCAGCCGCTGGCCGTTGATGCCCTTCACGATGCACATGATGTGCAGCACGATGAGGGCCACCCAGAGCAGCAGGCCGAGCATCCCGACGAAGCAGCCGAGGAACAGGCCGACCGCCATCTGGATGATCGTGATGGCCACCCAGAGGACCAGTTCGCCCACCATCAGCACGATTCCGTGCTTGGCGTGCCACTGCACTTCCTTGTCTTCCTTCTCCGTGAGCAGCGGCACGAGGGCCAGCAGCCACAGATAGGACAACACGATCATGATGTTGCGGTTGCCCGACGGGAGCGGTGCTGCCCGGAGTCGCGTCGGCCATTTGAGTCTCCTTGACGAGGGGACGTGCGGCCTGAGTCTACCCGAATCCACGGCCGAGCCGCCCGGGTGACCCGGCAAAACCGGGGTGATAAGCTGAATCTCTTATGACCCCGGAACAAATCCTCGCAGCGCTCAAGGTCGTGATGGACCCCGACCTGCAGAAGGACATCGTCTCCCTCGGTTTCGTCAAGCAGCTGGCCATCACCGACGGCCGCGTCTCGTTCACCATCGAACTGACGACCCCGGCCTGCCCGGTGAAGGACCAGCTCCAGGAACAGGCCCGGGCCGCCGTGGCGGCGCTGCCGGGCGTGACCGCCGTGGACGTGACGATGACGTGGGTGGTCCGCTCGGCCACCGCGCCGGAGAAGGGCGGGCCACCGCTGCCCGGCGTGAAGAACGTCATCGCCGTCGGCGCCGGCAAGGGCGGCGTGGGCAAGACCACCGTGGCCGTGAACCTCGCGGTGGCCCTGTCGCGCACGGGCGGCGCGCGTGGGCGTCCTCGACGGCGACATCTACGGCCCGAACGTGCCGATCATGTTCGGCCTTTCGGCGCAGCTCGAGTCCGACGGCAAGAAGATCCGCCCGGCGGAGAAGTTCGGCATCCAGATCGTGTCGATGGGGTTCCTCACGCAGGACGAAGCGCCGGTGATCTGGCGCGGACCCGATGCTCCACAGCGCCATCCAGCAGTTCTTCCGCGACGTGGCCTGGAAGGATCTCGATTACCTGATCGTCGACATGCCGCCGGGCACGGGCGACGTCGCGCTCTCGCTGAGCCAGACCGTCCCGGCCGCGGGCGCCATCGTTGTGACGACGCCGCAGCAGGTGTCGCTGGCCGACAGCCGGCGCGCCGTGCGAGATGTACCAGAAGCTGAACATCCCGACGCTGGGCCTCGTCGAGAACATGAGCTTCTACGAGTGCCCGAACTGCCATCACGAGGCCGACATCTTCGGCCACGGCGGCGGCGAGCAGATGGCGCGGGAGCTGGAGGTGCCGTTCCTCGGGCGCCTGCCGATCTACCAGCCGATCCGCGTGGGCAGCGACCTCGGGATTCCGCTCGTCATCGCCGAGCCGGATTCGGTGGCCACGCGCGCGTTCATGAAGCTGGCCGAATCGCACGGCGTCGCAGGTGTCGATTGCCGCGCACAAGTCGGCGATCGCCAACAAGGGGAAGATTCCTCTTATGCAGGTGAAAAGTTAAAGGTTAAAAGTGAAAGGTGAAAAGTGAAAAGTGGAAAGGCTCTTCCCCCTTTCTACTTTTCACCTTCTACTTTCCACTTTGCGCAAGCGCCGCATCGCGAGCGCGCCGAGGAGCGGGCCGGGGACGAGGAGCAGCGAGGCCCAGCGCCAGCTGGTGGCGTCGGCCAGGCGCGGCAGCAACTCGATCGTCACCATCGTCAGCAGGAACCCCAGGCACGTCTGCAGTGTGAGCGCCGTGCCGATGTGATCGGCGGGCGCGTATTCGCTGACGAGCGCGGAGAACTGCGCCGAATCCGCCACGACCGCGACGCCCCACACCATCACGAGCGCGAAGAGCCACACCGGCGATCCCCCGAAGGTAATTACGGTGAGCGCCGCGCATGCGGCGCTCACGCACATCGCCCACATCGCGACGCGCGCCTTGCCGAGCCGGTCCGCGAGGTAGCCCGCCATCGCGCACCCCGCGGCGCCGCTGCCGATCGCGAGGAACGCGGCGACCTCGACCCGCGTCGGCGGGGCGGGCGAGGCCCGCGGCCGCGAAGCTCGCCGTGGAGAACACCGCCACCCAGGTCCACATCGCGTAGAGCTCCCACATGTGCCCGAGGTAGCCGAACGTGGCGAGCCGCGCGCCCCGGCTGGAGAGGATGCGGCGGATGGCGTGCGGATCGAACGGCGCGGTGGGCGCCACGTAGGGGCCGTCGCCCACGGTGGTGACGACGAGAATCGCCGCCCACGACCGCGAAGGCCGAGACCATCAGCATCGGCTCGCGCCAGTCCGCGCCGAACATCGCGGTGAGCAGGTGCGGGAACGCCTTGCCGAGCGTGAGCGCGCCGATGAGGAGGCCGAGCGCGAAGCCGCGCCGGTCTCGGAACCAGCCCGCGGCGATCTTCATCCCCGGGGGATACACGAGCGCGAGCGCGGCGCCGGTGCAGGAACCGGAGGGCGATCACCGTCGCCGGTCCGGGCGCGACGAGCACGGCGGCGTTCGCGGCCGCGCCGGCGAGCGAGCCGAGCGAACATCAACATCCGCGGATTCAGGAGGTCCGCCAGGTTGGCGATCGCGCTGACGAGCGTGCCGACGACGAAGCCCGCCTGCACCGCCATCGTGAGCCACGGCGCCTGGCCCGGAGCAATGCCGAATTCGCGGATAAGCTGTGGGGTGACGGCGGTGGCGGAGAACCACAGCGTCATGCCGAGGAACTCGGCGACGCAGACGATGGCGAGCATGCGCTCAGTCGCTCGACTCCCGACTCCCGACTCCCGACTCGCCGATAGAATCAGTCCCAGACAATGCACATACCCTACACCAAGCGAACGCTGGCCAACGGCCTGGACGTCATCGTGCACGAGGATCACCAGCTGCCGATGGTGGCGGTGAACCTCTGGTACCACGTGGGATCGAAGAACGAGCGGCCCGGGCGCACCGGCTTCGCCCACCTGTTCGAACACCTGATGTTCGAGGGGTCCGAACACCACGATCACGGCTTCTTCCCGCCGTTGCAGCGGGCCGGCGCGTTGCTCAACGGATCGACGAGCACCGACCGCACCAACTACTGGGAGGTCGTGCCGACCGGCGCGCTCGAACTGGCGCTCTGGATGGAATCGGACCGGATGGGCTACCTGCTGCCCGCGCTCACCGAGGAGAAATTCAGGAACCAGCGCGACGTGGTGCTGAACGAGCGCCGGCAGAACTACGAGAACCGGCCCTATGGCATGGCGGGCATGGCGCTCGCCGCCGCGATGTTTCCGCCGGACCATCCGTATCACTGGCTCACGATTGGCGGGGCGGACGACCTGCGCGCGGCCACGCTGGCCGAGGTGCACGCGTTCTTCCGCACCTACTATCACCCCGGCAACGCGTCGCTGGCGCTGGCAGGCGACATCGAGACGGCACGCGCGTTCGAGATGGCGGAGCGGTTCTTCGGCGAGTTGCCGGCCGGCCCGAAGCCGGCGCCGGTGCGGGCCGAGGCGGCTCTCGCCGGCAACGCAACCGCTGCTGCTCGAGGATCGCGTGGAGCTGCCGCGGCTGTATCTCTCCTGGCATTCGCCCGCGATGTTCGCCGCCGGAGGACGCGGACCTGGACGTCGCGGCCGACGTGCTCACGCACGGCAAGACGTCGCGCCTCTACAAGACGCTCGTCTTCGACCGGCGCGTGGCCACCGACGTCTCGGCCTACCAGCACTCGCGCGAGTTGTCGGGCGTGTTCCAGATCGCGTGCACGGCCGCGGCCGGCGTGTCGCTGCCCACGCTCGAGACGGCGATCCGCGAGGCGGTGGCCGAGTTGAGCGCGACCGGCCCCACGGAAGCCGAGCTGTCGCGCGCGCTTGCGCAGACCGAGGCGCAGTTCGTCTACCGCCTGCAGACCATCGGCGGCTTCGGCGGAAAGTCGGACCAGTTGAATGCCTACAACACGTTTCGTGGCGACCCCGGGTTCTTCGATGGCGATCGCGATCGCTACCGCGCCGTCAACGCCGCGGGCGTGGCGGCCGCGGTGCGCCGCTGGCTCGTCGACGCGCCCTCGGTGACGCTCAGCGTCGTGCCGCGCGGACGCCGGGACCTGGCGCTCGCGGGCGCCACGGAGGTTCACGTCTCATGAGCCGTGTCGATCGCTCGCGGCTGCCGGTCCCCGGACCGGACCGCCCGTTTCATTTCCCGCGGATCGCGCGTCGCACGCTGCCGAACGGCCTCGAGTTGCGTGCCGTCCGCCATCGCGCGGTGCCGCTGGTTTCGATCACGCTGCTCGTGCCGGGCGGCTCCTCGGTCGATCCGGCGGATCGCCCGGGCCTCATGTCGCTCACCGCGGGGCTCCTCGACGAGGGCAGCCGCGGGCAGTCGGCCCTCGAGGTCGCGGACCGCGTGGCGCGGATCGGCGGCGACCTCGATCTCGACGTGGGCGCCGACGCGGTCGTCATCTCGCTGACCACGCTCGAGCGGCACTTCCAGACGGGCCTCGACGCTGCTGCACGAGATGGTCACGTCGCCGAACCTCGCGGCCGAGGACTTCGACCGCTTGCGCAATCATCGGCTGGAGCGGCTCCGGCAGTTGAAGGACCACGCCGTCGGCGATTGCGGACCGCGCCTTCGCGCGGGCGTTGTACGACGCGACACGCGTACGGCCATCTCGGGCTCGGCACCGGAGACCTCGCTCACGGCGATCCGCCTGGACGAGGTGCGAGCGCTGCACGCGTCGCGCGTTCGTGCCGGCGGGCTCCACCGTGGTGGTCGTGGGCGATCGGCCCGAGGACGAGCTGCTCGACACCGCGTCGCGCGTGTTCGGCGCGTGGACGCCGTCGCCATCGGCGCGGCCCATCGACCGCTCGGCCGCGCTGGCGCCGCCGCCGGCGGCCGCCGACGGTCCGGCTGGGGATCGTGTCGCGCCCGGGCGCCGCGCAATCCGAGCTGCGGATCGGACGCGTGTGCGCCGCGCGCTCGACGCCCGACTATCCCGCGTTGCTCATGCTCAACACGATCCTCGGCGGCCAGTTCGTGAGCCGCATCAACCTCAACCTGCGCGAGGACAAGGGCTACACCTACGGCGTGCGCACCGGGTTCGACCTTCGCAGGGGGCTCGGACCGTTCGTGCTGCAGACGAGCGTGGGGACCGACGTGACGGCGGACGCCGTGCGCGAAGCCCTCAACGAGCTGCGCGACATCGCGGCCGCGCGTCCGGCCACCGCCGACGAGCTGTCGCTGGCGCGCGCGTCGGTGGCCAAGGGGTATCCGCGCGGGTTCGAGACTGCGCAGCCAGGTGGGCCGATCGGTGGCCCAACTGGCGCTGCACGATCTGCCGGACTCGTACTTCGAGGATTTCATCCCGAAACTCGAACAAGTCACCGTGGCCGACGTCACCCGGGCGGCGCACACCTACCTGGATGTCTCGACCATGGCCACGCGTGATTGTGGGAGACTTGGAGAAGATCGGAGACACGTTGACGGCGCTCGGGCTTGGAGAGCCCGGTGACGCTTACGGCGGAGTTCTGAGATGACGAACAGCCAAGTAACCGAACGAGATGAAGGCCGTCCGCTTTCACGCGCACGGCGGACCCGACGTCCTCCGGTACGAGGACATCCCGGAGCCGGTGGCCGGCCCGGGCGAGGTCGTCGTGCGCGTGCGGGCCTGCGCGCTCAACCACCTCGACATCTGGCAGCGGCGCGGCATCGAGCGCGTCACGATTCCTCTCCCGCACATCTCCGGCGCCGACGTGGCCGGCGAGGTCGAGACGTCGCCCGACGGCGAGTACGCGCCGGGCCGCCGCGTGATGCTGCAGCCCGGGCTCTCGTGCGGCCGCTGCGAGGCGTGCCTCGACGGCCGCGACAACGAGTGCGCCAGCTACGACGTGCTCGGCTACCAGAGCGACGGCGGCTACGCCGAATACGTCAAGGTGCCGGCGCAGAACCTCATCGCCATTCCCGACGCGATCGGGTTCGTCGAGGCGGCGGCGTTCCCGCTGGCGTTCCTCACCGCGTGGCACATGCTGATCACCCGCGCCAGGCTCCGCGCGGGCGAGGACGTGCTCGTGATCGGCGCCGGGAGCGGCGTGGGCCAGGCGGCGATCCAGATCGCGTGGCGCCACGGCGCCCGGGTGTTCGCCACGGCCGGCACCGACGAGAAGCTCGCGCGGGCGCGGCAGCTGGGCGCCTACGAGGTGGTGAACCACGCCACCGAGGACGTGCCGAAGCGCGTCCGCGAGTTCACCAACGGGCGCGGCGTGGACGTCGTCGTCGAGCACGTGGGCACGGCCACGTGGGACCGCAGCCTCAAGTGCCTCGTGCGCGGCGGACGGCTCGTGACCTGCGGCGCCACCACCGGGCACGACGCCCGGATCGATCTCCGCTTCCTGTTCGGCCGGCAGTTGTCGCTGCTCGGCTCCTACATGGGCCGCAAGGCGCGAGTTGCTGCGGGCCGCCCAGTTCTTCTTCGCGGGCGAGCTGCGGCCGATCGTCGACCGCACGTATCCGCTCGCCGAGGCCGCCGAGGCGCACCGCCGGCTCGAAGCGCGGGAGAATTTCGGGAAGATCGTCCTGACGATCTGAGGGCCTGAGGTCTTGATCCTGCACGCCGACCGAACCGGCGCGCCCCGCCTGTCGTCAAAGCGTTAGATGCGGGGTGTATGATCCCTCGTACCTGAATCATGGACGTCAAGATCGAGCGGCGGAGGTCTGGCTTTGGCGGCCTCTTCAGCCTGGTAGGCATCATCGGGTTGCTGGCCGCCATCATCGCCGGTGCGACCATCTGGCTGCTGCTCACCGATCCGGTGACGGTCGCCGAGTCGATGGACACGGGTGAAGTCACGCCACTCGTGCAGTCGCTCGCCGGCACGATCTACGATGCGCTCGTGCGGTTGCTGAAGTACCTCTAGAAGTCGATCGGGTCTATCTTCCGGGGACGCCGCGGAAAACTAGACCCAATCCATTCTACAGCTTCGTCCCCAGGAACTTCCCCAAATACCACCCGTCGAGATACTTGAACGGCGCCGACGCCCGTCGTGTAGTGGCCGCAGGGCAGCATCGCCACCTTGATGGGGACCTCGCGCCGGTGAAACTCGTCGATCAACTTCAGCGACAAGTCCACCGGGAACGTCAGGTCGTACTTCGCGTAGACGAGCAGCGTTTCCTTGCCGTGCACCCGATCCAGGTACGACCACGGGCTGATCGGACGCCAGAGCGTCGCGCAGTTCCTCGAGGTCCACGTGACCGTCGAGGCCCTTGCGCACGTGCTCGGTCGAGAGGCCCCGCCACACGACGTCGCCGAAATACGGCGACACGTGGTTGAGCGCCTGCGCGCGCACGAGCGGCTCGTGACAGGTCGTCAGCAGCGACAGGCACGACCCGAGGCTCGTGCCGAGCAGGCCGAGGTGATCGTACCCCTGGTCGCGCAGCCACCAGAGCGCGCGCCGCACGTCCATCACCGCCTGCCGGCACACCTGCAGCGTCCGGACGATGTTGGCGCTGACGATGTAGTCGGCGCGGGTCGAGCTCGGGAGGCATGCGCTGGTCGTGATACGGCAGGCTGATGCGCAGCGACGCGATGCCGAGCTTCGCCAGCAGCTTGCACAGGCCGATGTGGCCTTCGCTGTCGGAGTTCCACTGCGCAAGCACGACGACCGCGCGACGGCGGGGCGTCGTGCCCGCCCTGGGCTTGCGGATCGGGTTGGCGGGGATAGTAGCGCGCCCGCACCAGGTTGTTCTCGGGGTGCGGCGTGGTGAACCCGCTCGGAAACGTCAACGTGCCCGCCTCGCCGCCCGCGCGCGCGACCTCGGTGGGCGGCACCAGCGTGTACTCGCGTCGTCGGCGCCGGCGTGAAGAACGCGTCGGTGTCCTTCATCACTTCGTCGACCCACGCGTGCACGCGCGCGCGCTGGTCGTCGTCGCCGGAAGGTCCGGCTGAAGCCGGACGCCACGACTGTCCGTCAATGTGGAGTCCGGCTTTGGCCGGACCGTCATGATCCACTCGTGCCCCACTCGAAAGGGCGGACGACGCGTTCGTCCTTGGAGACGTCGGCGAGCTGCTGTTCCCAGCGATGGAAGTAGCGTTCGATCATCCGGCGAGGGCGCGCTCCACGGCCAGGGCCGTTTGCGCGAGGGCGGGCGTGCCGCCGCGATGGCCCACGAGCTGCAGGCCGATGGGCAGGCCCGCGGCCGTCGTGCCGCACGGCAGCGAAATCGCGGGATGGCCCGAGAGGTTGAACGGTTGCGTGCACCTGAGCATCAGCGCGCGCACCTGATCGTTGCCGCCTTTGACGGGCATCGTCGCCGCGCCGATGGGCGGCGCCGGGATGGCGAGCGACGGGAGCACCAGCGCGTCGACACCCGTGAGCGCGCGTTCCACTTCGCGCGCGATGAGCGCCTTGCCGCGGACCGCGCGGATGTAGTCCTCCGCCAGCACGTAGCGCGCCATCTCGAGCCGGAGGCGCACGTTGCGGCGTGTAGTCCTGCGGACGCGATTGCAGCGTGCGCGCGTGGTATTCCGCGGCGTCGCCGAACACGAGGTGCAGGTAGATCGCCGCCATGTCGCCGGCGTGTGGGATGGTGACGGGCACGGTGGCCACGCCCTGCCGCTGCAGCGACTCGATCGCCGCGCGCACGCCCATCTCCACGTCGGCGTCGAGGCGATCGAAGAGATACCCCTCCGGCACGCCGAGGCGGAGGCCCTTCAGCGGCGTGGGATCGAGCGACGAGACCCAGCGCGTCCCCTTGGCGCGCATCGCGTTGTACTGCAGCCACGCGCTCTCGACCGACGCGCCGAGCGGGCCCACGTGATCGAGCTGGCGGCTGAGGGGCACCACGCCGGAGGCGGAGAGCTCGCCCCACTCGGGCTTGAGCCCGACCACGCCGCACGCGGCGGCGGGAATGCGAATCGAGCCGCCCGTGTCGGTGCCCACGGTGCCGAGCGACATGCCGGTGGCGATGGCGATCGCGGACCCGCCGCTGGAGCCGCCGGGCGAGCGCATGGGATCGATCGGGTTGCGCGCGAGGCCGTAGCCCGAATCCTCGGTGGTCGTGCCGAACGCGAACTCGTGGAGGTTGGTCTTGCCCACGAAGATCGCGCCCGCGTCGCGCAGGTGGGCCGTGACGTCCGCGTCGGACGTCGCGGCGATGATCGCGGCGCACCAGCGACGCCGCCGTGGTGGGCGTGCCCGCGAGATCGATCAGGTCCTTCAGCGACACCGGGATGCCGTGCAGCGGACCGCGATAGCGGCCCCCGGCGATGTCCTTGTCCGCCTGCCTGGCGGCGGCGAGCGCGGCCTCGGCGGTGACGGTGATGAACGCGTTCAGCGTCGGGTTGAGCGCCGCGATGCGCGCGAGGCAGTCCTCGGTGACGCGTTCGGAGGTCAGCTCGCCCTTCGCGATGCGCGGGGCCGTCTGCTCGATCGTGATCATGACGCGGCCTCCGGATCCACCGGCGTCGCGCCGTCGGCATCGTCGTTCCAGTCCGCGGCGCGCAGGGCCTCGGTGGCCTTCGCCAGGCCCTCGAGCGCGGGAACGAGGTCGGGAAGGCCGCGGCCCAGCGCGTCGGCCCTGGCCATGTCGAGCCATTCTGCAATCGTCATGCGTCCACCCTCACGGATACGCTCACGCCGTCGCCCACCTGGACGAGCGTCGTGTAGAGACGGGAATCGGCGGCGAGTCGCGTGTTGTACGCGGCGATCGCCACCGTATCTGTGGCTTTCTTTTCAGGAACGGCGACGAAGCCGGGGACCACTTCACCGCTCCATAGCGTGTTGTCGGTGACGAGCAGGCCGCCCGGGCGCAACAGCGTGATGAGCCGGTCCAGCATGGGTCCGTAGAGTTGCTTGTCGCTGTCCTGGAAGATCAGGTCGAACGGGCCTGATACCTTGTGCAGGAATCGCGTGGCGTCGCCGACCATCACGTTGAAGCGCTCGCCGAAGCCGGCGGCGGCGAGGTGATCGCGCGCGCGACTGGCGCGGGCCGGGTCCATCTCCATCGAGATCATGAGGCCGTCTTCGGGCAGCGCCGACGCGAGCCAGAGGCTCGAGTAGCCGATGGCGGTGCCGATTTCGAGGATCCGGCGCGCGCCGCAACTCCTCGCGAGCGTGTGGAGCAGCGCGCCCGTGTCCGGGTACACGAGCGGCAGGCCCTCGGCGCGGCCCTCGGCGGCAATCCGCGCCAGCCGCGGATGGGGATCACGCCGGAGCCCCGCGAGGTAGTCCTGCACGGGCGCGGGCGTCAGCTGGGCCATGGAAGGGGAATTGTACCAGAGGGCGCGGGGTATACACTGGCGCGGCACATCGCGAGGCGGCGCTCCGCCGGCGCAACACGTGAACTGGAGACGAGCATGGCAGACGAGAAGCGCGGGCCTGACGGCAACACCGAACCCGGGAACGATCTGTCGCGCCGCGACTTCGTGGCGCTCACGCTGGCCGCCGGCCTTGCGGCCGCGACCGACAACATCGCGTACGCGCAGGGGGCGCTGACGGTGACCAACGTCGACGTGAAGACGCCGGACGGCGTGTGCGACGCGGCGTTCATCCACCCGGCGACGGGCGCACACCCCGGCGTGATCATCTGGCCCGACGCCTTTGGGCTGCGGCCCGCGATGATCGACATGGGCAAGCGCATCGCGGCCGAAGGCTACTCGGTGCTCGTGCCCAACCCGTACTACCGGGTGACCAGGGCGCCCGGCGTCGACATGGCGAACTTCAGCTTTCAGAACCAGGCCGACATGGCGAAGCTGCGGCCGCTGATGGGCAGCATCAACGCGGCCGGCGCGGCCGAGAAGGACGCGGTGGCGTTCATCGCGTATCTCGACGCGCAGAAGCAGGTCGACACGAAGAAGAAGATCGGCACGCAGGGCTATTGCATGGGCGGGCCGCTCGTGATGAAGACCGCGGCGGCCGTGCCGGACCGCGTGGGCGCCGGCGCCTCATTCCACGGCGGCGGCCTCGTGACCGACCAGCCGGGCAGCCCGCACCTGCTCGCGCCGAAGATCAGGGCGCGGCTGTACATCGGCATCGCGTCGAACGACGATCAGCGACAGCCGGACGCGAAGGACAAGCTGAAGGACGCGTTCGCCGCCGCGAAAGTGTCCGCCGAGATCGAGGTGTACAAGAGCCTGCACGGCTGGTGCGTGCCCGACATGCCAGCCGAGGCCAGCAGCCCGATCTACAACAAGCCCGACGCCGAGAGGGCGTGGGCAAAGCTTGTGGCGCTCTACAAGGCGGCGCTCATCTGAGGCCGCCGCCCGCGGTCAGGCGGGCCGGCACCGCGCGACAATCAGGCCCTGGGTGAGCACGACCGGCCAGTGGATGCGCTGGTCGAGAATCTCGCCGTGCCTCGACACCTCTCGGGACACTTCGGCGAATTCGAGCGGGCGTTCGTCGGGAAATGCCCAGGTGCCGGTCCGCTCCGCAAGGTGCCGCGTGAACCGATAGAGCCAGGTCGGCGTGGGAAACGTCAGCAGCACGACGCCGCCGGGCCTCGCCAGGCCGAAGTGCGCCGCGATCGCGCGCGCCGTGCCCTCGCGATCGAAGTGCTCGATGAGGCCGATGCTCAACACGACGTCGGCCTTGTCCACGTCGTCAAGCGGCGCCAGGACGCTACGCGCGACCGCCGTGAGAGCGGCGGTTGCGGGGAGTTGGTCCCGGAGCCGCTGCAACCCGGTGGCGCTGGTGTCCAGCGCGGCGAGCCGCGAGCGCGGAAACCGCGCGTGCAAGGCCGCGAGGAACCGGCTGTTCCCACCCCCGAGCTCGAGAATGCTCGCCGGCCCGACCGCGAAGCGGGACACCGCGCGCACGATCTGCCGTTCCGTGTATCGCCTGGTGAGCGGCGTGAACATCCCGGGGCGATGATGGTACGCCTCCCAGTCGGTCGCGGCCGGCGCGATGGCCGGCGCGGGACCCGCCCGGCGCGCGGCGCGAGCGGCGCGCATGAACACCGAGGCGACGCGCAGCGAATCCCGGAGTGGCGCGAAGTGCAATCGCGAGGCGCCGCCGTAGATGGTGCGAATCGGGACTTGCACGATTGCCATTCCTCGCGCCGCGGCGCGCACGAGCATGTCGAGCTCGAACTCGTAGCGGCCCGCCTCGATGCCCACGAGGTCGCCGACGAAGTTGCGGGGGATGCCGCGCAGCCCCGTCTGGGTGTCGCGCAGCGACCGGCCCAGGATCAACCTGAAGAGCGTGCTGGCCACCAGGTTGCCCACGCGGCTCCGCAGGGGCACGGCGCCGTCGAACTGGCGACACCCCAGCACCAGGGCCGACGGCGTGCGATCGAGCTGGTCCGCCACGCGCACGATGTCCTCGACCGCGTGTTGTCCATCGGCGTCGGCCGTGACCACGCCGGCCTGATCGGGCGGTCCGTGACGCAGGCAATACGAGAACGCCGTCTTGAGGGCTTCGCCCTTCCCCCGATTGACCTCGTGCGAGAGCAGCACCACGCCGGGAAGCCGGGCGACCCGCGCGAAGAGGTCACGGCACGAGGCCGGCGAGCCGTCATCGACGACGATGACCGGGCGACCGGTATGGCTCAGCGTCCTGGCGATGGTCTCGAGCGCGGATGTGGGCTCGTACGCCGGCATGACGATGGTCGCGCGATTGTGGCGAGTCGTCATCGCCGGCCCTGCTTCTGCGACTCGGCCCGCGCCAGGTTCTCGCGCGCGACCGGCAGTTGGGGGTCGAGGCGCAGCGCTTCGCGCGCCGCGGCGATGGCGGCATCCGGCTCGCCGAGCGAGAGGTGCGCCGCCGCGATGTTGTTGTAGGCCTCCGCGTAGCCGGGCCTCAGCGCTACGGCCCGGCGCGCGCTCTCGAGACTGTCGCGGTATCGGCCCATCTGCGACTCGGCGAGCGAACGCCACACGAAATACTCGGGAGTGCCGTCGGCGCCGGCCGTCTGCGCGGCGAGAGCGGCGCCGGCGGGGTCCGCGGGATTGAGGCTGGCGGCGAGTTGCGCGTGCACCAGCGCCTCCGCCACGCGGCGCTGGCCGGCGAGCCATCGCGCGTAGAAGAGATGCGATCGCCAGTCGGCGGGCGCGATCCGAATCGCCTGCCCGTACCGGCGCTCCGCGTCGTCGTGCCGCCCGACGCGGCCGTAGGCGATCCCCATGTTGACGTAGAGGATCGCGTAGTTCGGCGTCAGCGGCTGCGCGCGCTCAAAGGCCGCGATCGCGCCGGCATTTTCGCCGCGATTCAAGAGAACGACGCCGTAGTTCATCCACCCGCGACCATTTCGCGGGCTCTTCTCGGTCACGTCGCGCCAGAGCGTTTCCTCGCTCCGCCACACGCGATTGCGCGCCCGCACTCCGGCGGCCTCGCCCGCGAAGAGAAGGACCAACAGCGTCGCGGCGACGAGAGGCCGTGGCGGCCGCGCGGGGAGGCGGTGGAGAAGTTGTGCCGCCGCTGCCGAGGCGGCGACGCTCAATCCGACGAACGCAAAGAACATCCGGTGATCGTTCGCCACTTCGGCGAGGGGCGTGAGCGCCGTCGGCAACAGCGCAACGAGAAACCAGGTGAGGCCGAAGGCGATGGGCCTTCCGGGCGCGCGCCGCGACAGCCGCGCGACGGCCCAGCCCAGGGACACGAGAAAGGCCGCACCGGCAATTGTTCTCGGATCGCCCGCGCCGCCGACGAGCGGCCAGTCGTTGTCGGCGCTGAGTCCGGTGGGCGCGAAGAACAGCGCGAAGTAACGCAACGCGACGAAGGGCTGCGTGAGGAGATAGCGGACGGGGTCCTCCGCGCCGGTGGACAGAGTGGGCGGCGTGCGATTCACCGTCCACAGGGCGGCCGCGATGGCGACGACCACCGATGGCATCGCCTCGCGGAGAACGCGCGCCCGTGGTTCGAACAGACGCAAGTAGGCCAGCAGAAGGATCGGGAAGACGAGAGCGGTCGGCTTCGCGAGCACGCCCAACACGAACAGCCCGAGATACGCCGCGTCCCACGCCGCCCGGGTACGTCCCCTGACGGCCTCCCGAGTGGGGCGCCGTATGAAGACGGCGAGGGCGGCGACGACCCCGAACGTCGACAGGATGTCGCCGCGCTGGACGATGTAGTTGACGGTCTCGGCGACGACCGGGTGCAGCCCGAACACGCCGGCGGCGATGAGCGCCACCCATGGGCTCGCGGTGAGCGGGCGAGCGAGCGCGAACACCGCCGCGAGCAGCAGCAGGAACCAGGTGAACGAATCGACGTGAAACGGGAGCGGACGATAACCGCCCGCGATGAAGTAGTCGACAGCGAGGGTCGCCTGCAGCACGGGCCGGTAGGCCTGGTTCGACGGCAGGACACTGAACGTCGTGGCGTCCGCGAAATAGCGTGGGATGTAACGGAGGTCGCGCACGAAGGTGTTGTCGACGATGGCGTGCGTATCGTCGAAATGGAAGCCGTTCTGGAAGTGATTGGCGTAGGCCGCCACGACCAGCGCGAGCACGGCGGCGGCGGCCGCCGGCATCCTCAGTGACGCCTTGAACACCACAGAACGATAGCACCCGGGGCCCGGGCAAACCCCCCTGCCCCGGGGCGCGTGCCGAAGTGCGCCCGGGCAGGTAATTACGTGATAGTAAATAAGGGTTAGGAGTTAAACTGCCCCCGTGATCCCCCCCCACGAACACCTGTTGCGGCCGAACGGTCCACGGCGAGACCGGTTCGGGTGGTTCTTGGCCATCCCCGTGCTCCTGGCCCTGCTGATGCCAGCCCTGGCGAGCGCCCAGACCGTGGTCAACGACGAGCTCTCCCTCCGGACGGCGTTGGCGTCGCAAGTGAACGGCACGATCCTGTTTGGCAACAACATCACGCTGACGGCGGACCTGCCGAGCGTCCAGGCCAGCGGCGTGATCATCGACGGCGGCGGCTTCACGCTGTCGGGCAATAACCAGTATCGCGGACTGGTGGTGGCGGCGTTCAGTCCCGGCACCGGCGCGCTGGTCCCGGTGACAGTCACGATTCAGAACCTGAACATCCAGAACACCGTAGCCACCGGCGGCGCGGGCGGCGCCGGCGTGGCGGGCGGCGGCGGCGGCGCCGGCCTCGGCGGCGCCTTGTTCATCGCGGCGTCGGCGACGGTGAACGTCAGCAACGTGAACCTCTCGTCGAACTACGCCGTGGGCGGCGCCGGCGGCGCCGGTGGCGGCGTCTTCAACTCCGGCGGCGGCGGCGGCCTCGGCGGCGCGGGTGGCGCCGGCGACACCTTCGTGGCCGGCGGCGGCGGTGGCGCGGGTTCGGGCGCAACGGGCGGGACCTACCTCGCGGACAACGGTGGCGCGGGTATCTTCACCGGCGCCGCGACCGGTGCCACGGCCTCGGGTGGTGGTGTGGGCGGTATCGACGGCGGCGGTGGCGGCGCGATTGGCGGCACCGGCAATACAGGTGGTGGCGGCGCCATCGGCGGTTTCGGTTCCGATGGTGGCTACGGCGGTGGCGGCGGCGGGCTGGTCGCCTTCGGTTTCGCCGCGGGCAACGGCGGCTTCGGCGGCGGCGGCGGCGGCGCCGATGGCGTGTCGGCGGTGGCGGGAGCGGGCGGCTTCGGCGGCGGTGGCGGCGGTTCCACGAATGGCACGGGCGGCCTGCCCGGCGTGCTCGGTGGTGCAGGAGACGGAGTGACCGGCGGCGGTGGCGGCGGCGCGGGCTTGGGCGGCGCGATCTTCCTGACGAGCGGGGGCCAGCTGTACGTGAACGGCCCGCTCACCATCAACGGTGCGTCGGTCGCAGGCGGCACGGGCGCGGGCGGCGCGACCGACGGCTTGTCGGGGGGCTCCGGAATCTTCCTTCAGGGCTTCAGCTACGCGAATTTCGCTCCCGGCGCGGGCGAGACGGCGGTCGTCTCCGGCGCCATCGATGACGAACTGGGGTTCGGCCAGGTCTATATGACCGGCGCGGGACGTCTCGTGCTGAGCGGCACGAACCACTATTCCGGCGGGACGTACCTCTCCAACGGCACGCTCAGCGTGGCGACCACCGAGAACCTGGGTCTCTTCGGGGACGTGAATTTCGACAGCGGCGTGCTCGAGATCACCGGGACGTCGACGTTCAATCGAAACCTGATCTACGGCGGTTCGAGCAGCGTGATCTCGGTGGCCCCCGGCCAGACAGCGACGTGGACCGGCTTTGCGGGCGAGTCGGAGTCGATCGCCGCGCTGCGCGTCACCGGCGGCGGCGCGGTGGCCCTCACGAACACCACCAATGAGTTCTCGTTGGGCACGTTCGTCACGGGCGGCAGCGAGGTCATCGCGAGCGCCGACGGCTCGCTCGGCATATTCGGCAACGCGGCCGTCAACCTCGGCGACGCGACGAGCGGCGGCGCACTCGGATTCGCGTCCAGCTTCACGACGTCGCGATCGGTCGTGCTTGGCGCGGGCGGCGGGATGATCGATGCGATCGGTTCGTCCACGGCGACCGTCTCCGGCGTCGTGTCCGGCAGCGGAGGGTTGACCAAGACCGGCACCGGCGCCTTGTTCTTGACCGGAGCCAACATGTACGCCGGCGGCACCACGGTGAGCGGCGGCCTACTCGTCGCCGGGAGCGCGTCGGCCTTCGGCACGAGCCGCTCGCTCGTCGTGGGGGCGGGCGCGACCGCGGACTTCAACGGGTTCAACCAGTCGTTCTACACGCTCGGCGGCACCGGGACGATTGGGCTGACCAGTGGCGCGCGCCTGACGGTTGGCGCCGATGGCTCGACGAGTTCGTTCGGCGGCACGCTGACCGGCACGGGCGGGATCACGAAGACCGGCGCGGGTACGTTGGCGCTCTCAGGCACGAGCACCTATTCCGGGACGACCGACGTGCTCGGCGGCACGCTGCAGGCTGGCAGCAACGGCGCGTTCGGTGCGAGCTCCCTCTTGCAGGTGGCGAGCGGTGCGACCCTCGACTTGAACGGCTTCAACGCGGCCTTCAACCGGGTCGACGGCACGGGCACGGTCGCCTTGAACGGCGGCGGGCGCCTGACCATCGGCGCCGACGGCTCGACGAGCTCGTTCAACGGCACGCTGAGCGGCACGGGCGGCCTCACCAAGGCGGGCGGGGGCACGCTCACGCTCTTCGGCAGCAACACCTACACCGGGTCGACGGAAGTCAACGGCGGCACGGTGGTCGCTGGCAGCTCGGGCGCGTTCGGCGCCAGCCGCGCGCTCCTCGTCGCCAACGGCGCGTCCGTGAACTTGAATGGGTACAACGCGTCGTTCGGCGCGCTTGGCGGACTCGGCAGCATCGCGTTGACCGGCGGCGCGCGGCTCACCGTCGGCACCGACGGATTGACCAGCAGCTTCGGCGGCACGATCAGCGGCACGGGCGGGCTGACCAAGGATGGCGCGGGGAGCCTGACGTTGTCGGGGACCAACACCTACTCGGGCACCACCAGCGTCCTCGGCGGCACGCTCGTGGCCGGGAGCGCGCAGGCGTTCGGGATCAGCCGGTTCCTGTCGGTCGGCAGCGGCGGGACGGTGGACTTCAACGGGTACGACCAGTCGCTCCTCAGCCTCAGCGGATCGGGGGCCGTGCTGCTGAACGGCGGCGCGCAGCTCACGCTCGGCACCGAGAACACGGACGTGTCGTTCGCGGGCAACGTGGGCGGCTCCGGCGGGATCTTCAAGACAGGCTCGGGGACCCTCGCGTTGTCGGGGAACAACACGTTCACCGGCGGCCTCACGGTGGAGAGCGGCCGCCTCGCGGTGTCGTCGGACGCCAGCCTTGGCGCGTCCAACGGCACGCTCACGATGGGCGGCGCGGGCGGCGCGACGCTCGCGATCAGCTCCGGCAACTTCACGTCGACGCGGCCGATCGTCCTCGGCTCGGGCGGCGTGGTCGTGGATACGATCGGCGGGGCGACCAACGCGGTGCTCGGCGGAAACATCAGCGGCGGCGGCGGCCTCACGAAGGTCGGCTCGGGGACGCTGGCGCTGACGGGGGCCCTCACGTTCGGCGGGCCCCTGCAGATCCAGGGCGGCACGCTCAAGACCAACCAGAACCTCCAGGGCAACATCATCAACAACGGCGCCGTCAACTTCGACTCGCCCACGAACGGCACTTACGCCGGCGTGATGAGCGGTTCGGGGCTGCTGCTGAAGAACGGCGCCGGGGCGTTGACGCTGAGCGGCGCGAACACGTACTCCGGCGGCACGCTCGTGTCCGGCGGCACGCTCATCGGCAACACCACCAGCCTGCGCGGCCTCATCGTCACCGACGCGGGCCTGGCGTTCAACCAGGTCGCCGCCGGCACGGGCCTCTTCAACGGCACCGTTGCCGGCACGGGCGCGCTCGCAAAGCTTGGCGCGGGCACGCTGACGCTGACCGGCGTGAATCCGTTCACCGGGCAGACGACCGTGGGCCAGGGCACGCTCGTGCTCAACGGCATCATCGGCGGCAACGTCACCGTGGCGCCGCAGGCCGTGTTCCGGCTGAACGGCAGCGTGCTCGGTAACGTCAACGTCGGGTCGGTGAACGCGGGCGACCTCGCGGGCATCATCGGCGGCAATCTGACGCTCACGGGGGCGGTGTCGATCCCCACGTCCGGCGGCGCCGGCAGCGCCTTCACGGCGTCGCGCCTCGGCGTGTCGGCGGCGGACGTGCCGCTCGTGCCGACGCTCGCCATCAACGGTGACCTGGTCGCCACGGGCGGTTCCTCGATGGCCATGTCGGTTGTCACGGGCGGCGCCGCGCCGATCTTCGTCAACGGCAGCGCCACGCTCGCCAACACAAACCTCGAGATGACGGTCGACGACCCCAGTCCGGCGCGGGTGTCCACGTACGTCGCGCTCACCGCGGAGAAGGGACTGAGCGTGAGCGGCACGACGGTGACCGGCCAGTCCCCGTCCATCGTGCCCGTCGTGAAGTCCGACGGGCGGGCGCTCCGTGTCACGCTGCTGAACTATGACGTGCCGCTCGGGTCCTGGGCTCGGGGACGGCGTCGGCCGCGGGCTCGACCTCATCAAGCGCAACGCCACCGGCGACCTCGGCGCGGTGATCCGCGAGCTGACGGCGCTCGGCGACGCGCAGCTCAAGGATGCGCTCGGCCAGCTCTCCGGCGAAATTCACGCGTCGGTCCTCCGTCTGACGGAGATGGACACCAGGCAAATGATGGACCTGGCGCGCGACGAGCTGTCCGCGTTCGAGCACCAGAGCGACGATTCGCCGGGCGGGAAGAAGTCGTCGCTCACGCCGCAGTTCTTCTTCCAGATGTCCGCGGACCACGGAAGCTTCAACTCGGACGGCGCGAGCGCCGGCACGTCCAACGTGGGCAGCAGCGCGGGCGGATTCAACATCAAGCCCGCGGGAAACGTGGTGGTCGGCGGCGGCGGAGCGTTCAGCCTCGGCGGGCTTTCGCTTACCGAGGTGAGCGGCTCGAGCCAGATGACCGCACCCCGCGCCTTCGTCTACTCCGGCATCGGCTGGGGGCCGTTCCGCTTCCACGGAGGCGGCAGCGGGGCGCGGCCCAAGACGACCACCAAGCGCAACATCAAGTTTGCCGCCTCGGTGCCGGACGAGAACGGCCAGCTTGTCCCGCTGTCGTCCGCGCTCGACTTCCACGGCGGCGCCGCGGCGCGGATGCAGGCCGCCGCGCTCGGCAGCGGCGCGCTCGCCACTCCGGTGGCGGCGGGCAGCCAGCCCTCCTCGTCGAACGGCGTCGACCGCAACGCCGAGAGCGAGCAGACCGGCGTGACGCGCGACGCCTGGACCGAGATGCAGAATACGCAGAAGATCAGCGACTGGACCGTTGATTCGAAGCTGGGCTACCGAGCCGCGCGCTTCTCGCGCGATGCGTTCTCCGAGACGGGCGCCGACGCGATCTCGCTCGACGTGGCGGAGGCGGTGCTGAAGACCCGGGAAGGGCACTTCGACCTCCACGTCTTCCGGCGGGAGGGCAACTGGCGGCCCAACATCAAGACGACCTTCCGCCGCGAGCTCGTCGCGGGCGAGACCGTCGCCGACGCGGCCTTCGACGGGGCGCCGGAGAGCCAGTTCCAGGTGCAGGGCACGCCCGTGCCGGTGAACACGTTCCAGGGGCTCTTCGGCCTGACGATGCGGACGGGCAGCGGGCTCGAGTACACCTTCGAGTACGAGACGAAGCAGTCGAAGGACGAGTCACACCACTCGGTTCACTTCCGCGTGCGCTTCAAGTGATCGCCCTGCGCTACCAGCCGACCGCCTGTCCGTCCTTGCGGTGGTCGGACCCCGCGCGGTAGACGCCGTTCACGGGCAGGTCGAGCCGGATGCTCCGCTCGTCGAACGTCGGCGCCGGCATCTGACGCGATCGCGCGTGAACAGAATCCCCTGATAGCCGCCGACGGCGCCGCCGTTGGCGGACGCTCACGTTGTGGCCCTTCGCCTTGAGCGCCGCGCCCACCAGGTTGAACAGGTTCGTCTCGAGCGACAGCACGTTGGCGCTCTGGTTGTGCGTGAACCGCGCGGCATCCGTCGTCATCTGCACGTTCATCCCGAGGTCGATCAGGTTCACCATGTGCTGCGCGTGCGTCTCGGGCTGCACGCTGCCGCCCATGTTGCCGAACGTCATCAGCGGCTGGCCGCCCTTCATCACGAAGCCGGCGATGATGGAGTGGAACGGCCGCTTGCGCGGCGCGACGACGTTCGGGCTCTTCGGGTCGAGCGAGAACGCGACTGCCGCGGTTGTGCAGCACGAAGCCGTACGGCGCCACCGTGGCGCGGCTGCCGTAGACGCTGAACACGCTGTGGATGAGCGACACCATGTTGCCCCAGCGATCCGCGGTGGTCAGGTAGATGGTGCCGCCGTCGGTGCCGCCGCCCACCCTGGGCGTGGACGCGACGTTCGGATCGATGCCCTTGCAGAGCGTGGCCGCGTAGGGCTTCGAGAGCAGCCGCGTCGAGCGGCACCGGCGAGAACTTCGGATCGGCGTTGATGCGCCATGCAGGTCCGCGTAGGCCAGCTTCTTCGCCTCGACCATCACGTGCCAGTACATCGGGTTCGACCGGCCCGAGGTCGGCGAGGTTGACGCCGAGCGTCGGCGCGCACACCTCGAGGATGTTCAGCATCTCGAGCGCGGCGAAGCCCTGGCCCGGGCGGCGGCAGCTCGAAGACGTCGTAGCCGTGGTAGTTCGTGGTGATGGGCTCGACCCATTCGGACTGGAACTCGCGCCAGGTCCTGCCTGCGTCATCACGCCGCCGTTCTTCTGCACCTTGGCGACGATGGCGTCGGCGATCTCGCCGCGGTAGAAGGCGTCGCGTCCCTGCTTCTGGATCAGCCGCAGCGCCTGCGCCAGCGCCGGGGTTGCGGATGATGCTGTAGAGCGTCCGGCGCGTCCTCGCCCTTGAGGAACGTCTGCTTCGAGTCCGGCGTCGGCGCGCAGGCCGTTCACGGCGCTGCGCAAGATCGGAGTGACGGCGTTCCGCGAGGCCCCAGCCTTCGTCCGCGATCTGCGCCGCGCGCTCGAACGTCTCCTTGAAGGTCATCGTGCCGAAGCGCTTCAGCAGCGCGTCGTAGCCGGAGATCGCGCCGGGCACGGTGGCGGCGTTCACGCCGCTTTGCGGGCACGCGCGTCTGCGCCGAGCTGCTTCGTGAAGAACTCCGGGGTCCAGCCCGCCGGCGCCCAGCCGCCGGAGTTGAGCGCGTAGAGCTTCTTGCTCCTTCGCCACCCAGACGAGGGCGAAGAGGTCGCCGCCGATGCCGGTGTCGTTCTGCGACGTCACGTCGAGCACGGCGCCGGTCGCGACGGCCGCGTCGATGGCGTTGCCGCCCTTGCGCAGGATCTCGAGCCCGGCCTGCGCCGCCAGCGGATCGCTCGTCGCCACGATGCCGTGACGCGCGAGCACCTCGGATCGGCCCTGCGCCAGCCAGCCCTGCGCGCGCGAGCCCTGGACCGCGTCGATGCCGGCTGCGGGATTCGGCTTGTCAGGCGAGGGGATGCCAAAGGGGTTCGGCGACTGCGCGACGCCCGTGGCCACGCACGCCGCGATGGCGGCGGCCGCCGCCGCCGGTTTCCACATACGGTTCCGTGATCTGATCTTCACGGCCGCAGTATATCGCTCACTCCGGACAGGAAATTCTCTGGCGACCCTGTACCGCCGGAGCCCCATGGGCACCCTAAGTGACGTAGGAGGAAGGGCCCATGTCACGTTTTCGTCGCTTCTCACTGGCGTTGTCGGTCGCCGCGGTGCTGAGTCTCGGGTTGGGCGTGGTGGCTCCCCAGCCGCTCCACGCGAGCGGCGGCAGCACCTCGTTGTCGACGTTCTGCAGCGGGCTGGCGGACGGCATCACGAAGCTGCGGCAGCAGGACAGCAAGCTCGCACAGTGGCTGGCTGACGCGGCGCAGAAGGTGTACGACAGAGTACTGCAGCTAAAAGGCCGCCAAAGCGGGAGGTCAGGGCCTCCCGCTTTGCGGATCCCGGCCCCCCGACGCCATACCGCCAACCGTTATCAGCACCGCCAGCGCCGGCACCAGCATCATCGCGGAGATTCCCATTCCAACGACCAGCCAGCGGAGCGCAACCGGATCAGGTGCGGCTGGCGAGGCCCGTGTGGCGGCGCGGGTCTTGCCAACACCCTCGCGTCGTCCGGGCATGCGCAGCGGCGTTTGTGCCGGACCAGAGAGGACGTCTCCATTCGGCTTGAAGCGGGACCCGTGGCACGGGCAGTCCCACGTGCGTTCGGCGTCGTTCCAGCCGACGACGCACCCCATGTGGGTGCACTCGGGTGATCGCAGCGTGGTCGCGCCCGCCTCGTCGCGGAAGGCCGCGACCTTCTCTCCGTTGAGGTCGACGATCGCGCCGTGCCCTCGTCGAATGCTCCGGAGCGACTTGCCGGCCGCGCCGGCGAATCGATCGCGGATTCGATAGTAGGGATAGTCCTTGTTCTCCACCAGGTAATTCCAGAGGTCGTGCGCCGGGACCTGGCGGTCCGGCGAGAACAGGTCGCGCCAGGGATTGATACTGCCCATCACGCGGTCGCACGCCATCATCGCGCCGAGCGTACCCAGCGTCATCCCATTGCCCGAGTACCCGGTCGCGACGAACTGGCCCTCGGCCGTCTCACCGATGAACGGGAGGCCGTCCGAAGTCTCGATCACCTGGCCGGACCATTGGTGGGTGAGCTTGATCCTGGGGACCAGCGTGGTCAGCGCCTGCGCAAGCCGACGGTAGTGGGCCGCGGTGTCCGCCTCCTGCCCGGTCTTGTGGTCCTCGCCGCCGTAGATCACGAGAATCGTGGTCCCGGTGGGGATCGACGCGCATGTAGGCATAGGGATCGGACGTGCTCCAGAAAAGCGCCTCTGGCACCGCGCCCTTCGGGGCGAGCCCGGCCACCACGTAGGTGCTGTAGAGCGCGAGGTGGGTCTGGAGCCACGCCGGCGATCCGCCGGGCACGGTCCCGGGGATGGGTGTGTGCGTGGCCACGACGACGTGACTCGCCTTGATCGTCCTGCCGTTGGCCGTCGCGGTGAGCGGGTGCGTCGTGAAGTCCTCCACCCCGCTATGCTCGAACACCTGGACGCCGAGGGCAACGATCGCGCGCGTGAGGCCGGCCAGATATTTCCGCGGATGAAACTTCGCCTGGCCTTCGAAGCGCACCCCGGGGCGATGCACGCCCGGGACGCTGTCGAGGAAGGTGGCGTCGAAGCCCATGTGCACGGCCCGCGCCGCCTCCGCGCGAAGCGCGTCGAGGTCCGCCACGTCGTCGCGCTCGGGCGCGCTGTAGCGATAGCCCGGAACCCACGCGAACTCGCACGCGATCGCCTCCTCGCGCACGATGGTGTCGATCTGCGCGATCGCCGCAAAGCCCGCATCCCATGTCGCCTGTGCATGGTCGCGTCCGATGCGCGATTCGAGGACCGCCAGGCTCGTGTCTGTCACCGCGGTGAGGTGTGCCGTCGTATGACCGCTATCGGCCGAACCGAGACGCTCGCGCTCGACGACCGCCACCGACCGTCCCGCACGGGCCAGGAGATACGCCGCGGTCAGGCCGGTGATCCCGCCGCCGATGACAAGGACCTCGACAGTCAGGTCACGATCGAGATGGGCGAAGCGGGGGATCGACGCCGTGTCGGTCCAGTAAGGGGTGGTGTCGCCGGCGCCCTGACGACCGCGGACGGTTCGTGATGCTCCTGCCATAACGGGACCTCAAGAGGGGATGGCTATCGATTTGCGCCCAGCGTACCGGCCACCGGCCCGCGCTGCCTGTCCTGAATCGCACAGGCATTTCGTATGGCTTCAGACAGAGTTGAAGCATGGAAGAGACAGACCCGCCGGCAGAAAAGCCGAATCCCCCATCGATGGCGTTTCGGTGTCCGGAGTGCCAGTTCGGTGAGCCCAAGGCAGACGAGGACAGTAACGGCAGCACCGACCGCCGGTTCACCTGTCCGGCCTGCGGCCACAAGTGGAGCGTTTCGCCGATCGCCGACAGCAACTAGCCGCGCCTCGAGGCATATACTGGCGCCGGAGAGACGCCATGCTTCGTACCGTTCGCCTTGCCGCGGCAGCCATAACCTGCGCCGCCGCCCTCGCCCTTTACCCGGTGGTTCGCGCGCAGGACGCGCCGCCGTCCGCACTGCTCAAGGAATTCGCGTGGCGCTCGATTGGCCCGGTCAACATGGGCGGCCGCGTGGACGATGTGGAGGCGGTGGACGGGAACCCGGCCGTCATCTACGTCGGCACGGCGGCGAGCGGTGTGTGGAAGACCGACAACAACGGGACGACGTGGATCCCCGTGTTCGACCGTGAGCCGAACCAGTCGATCGGCGACATCGCTATCGCGCCGTCGAACCCGAACATCGTGTGGGTGGGCACCGGCGAGGCGAACTCTCGGCAGAGCACGTCGTACGGTCACGGCCTCTACAAGTCCACCGATGCCGGCACGTCGTGGGCGTTCATGGGGCTCCCGGACAGCAGCATCATCGGCCGCATCGTCATCGACCCGAAGAACCCGGATGTGGTTTACGTCGCGGCCGTGGGCGACCTCTTCAAGGCCCATCCGGAGCGCGGGCTCTACAAGACAGTTGACGGCGGCAAGACCTGGGCGAAGTCGAAGTTCATCGACGACGACACGGGCTTCATCGACGTCGCGATGGACCCGTCGAACAGCCAGGTGCTGATCGCCGCGTCGTACCAGCGGCGGCGCACGGCCTGGGGTTTCAACGGCGGGGGACCGGGCAGCGCCCTCTGGAAGACGATCGACGCGGGCAAGACGTGGAAGAAGATCGAGGCCGGCGGTCTCCCCGCGTACGGCCAGTGGGGCCGCGCCGGCCTCGCGTTCGCGCGCAGCAATCCGAACGTGGTCTACGCGATGATCGAGCCGGGTCCGCAGCCCGGCGGCGGCGCGCCGAGACCCGCCGCGCCGGACCCGAACCTCGCGGGCATCTGGAGGTCCGACGACAAGGGCGTCACCTGGAAGCTCACCAGCAACGAGAACGGCCGCGCGATGTACTTCAGCCAGGTCCGGGTCGATCCGAAGGATCCGAACACGATCTTCCTCCTGGAGCGGAACCTCTACAAGTCCGTCGACGGCGGCAGGACGTTTGCCTCGATCCAGGAGACGCTGCTCACGCGTTTGCAGGAGCCGCGCCTCACGACCAATCTCGTGACGCCGTTCGACCGCGGTCCCGCGGACGCGCTGCCGCCGAGCCATCCCGACCATCACGCGATGTGGATCGACCCCGGCAACCCGAAGCACATCCTGCTCGGGCACGACGGCGGCGTGGACTTCTCCTACGACGGCGGCCGCACGTGGCAGCTGCAGAACGCGATGCCGATGGGCCAGTTCTACGCGGTGGCGGTGGACATGCGGCAGCCGTACTACGTCTACGGTGGCGCGCAGGACAACGGCGCGTGGGGCGGGCCGAGCCGCGTGCGCAACAACGGCGGCATCACCCGCGAGCACTGGTTCGAGCTCGCGGCCGGCGACGGCTATCACGTGCAGGCCGATCCCACGGACTGGGCCACCGTCTACGCGTCAGTCTCAGGGAACGGCGGCCAGCACGTCTATCGCTTCAACCTCCGGACCGGCGAGCAGAAATACATCCGCCCGACCCCGCCGCGCGCGGCCGCGGGTGGACGCGGCGCCGTGGCGTTGCCGCTCTCGGGGAACATCGTCAATGCCGGCGCGCTCGCGCCGAACGAGGTGCTGCGGTTCAACTGGAACCCGGGCTTTGCGATGTCGCCGCACGATCCGCGCGTGCTCTATTTCGGCGCGCAGCGGCTGTTCAAGTCCTACGACCGCGGGGACAGCTGGGTGGGCACGAAGGACCTGACCAAGGCCCTCGACCGCGACACGCTCAGCATCATGTCGGTGCCGGGTTCCCGGCCGATGACCTCCAAGAACGACGGCGTGGCGCAGTGGGGGACGATTGTCACGATTGCCGAGTCGCCCGTGACCCCCAGGGTCGTCTGGGTCGGCACCGATGACGGCAACCTGCAGGTGTCGGAGGACGAGGGCGGCACGTGGAGCAGCGTGGCGGACCACGCGGCCACGTTCGCGACCAACTACTACGTCAGCGCGATCCAGCCGTCCAACTTCGACGCAGGCACCGCGTACGCGGCGTTCGACGGCCACCGGTCCGGCGACTACAAGCCGTACGTCTTTCGCACGACCGACTACGGCAAGACGTGGACGAACCTGTCGATCGGCCTGCCGCCCCACGGTCACGTGAACGTCGTCCGCGAGGACCGCGTGAACCGAAACCTGCTGTTCGTGGGGACCGAATCGGGTTTCTACATCTCGCTCGATGCGGGAAAGTCGTGGTCGCCGTTCATGCGCGATCTGCCGGCGACGATCTCCAACGACGTGCTGGTGCATCCGCGCGATCAAGATCTCGTGCTGGCCACGCACGGCCGAAGCTTCTACGTGCTCGATGACATCACCGCGCTGCAGCAGTTGACCGGTGAGGTGCTGGAGAAGACCGAACACCTCTTCCGCCCGCGGCCAGCCACCCTGTGGGACGAAGACAAGCAGGCCTGGCATGGCGGTGGGGACGAACAGTACCGCGCGAAGAACCCGCCGGACGCGATCGTCTCGTACTACCTGAAGGCGGCCGTGAGCGGGCCGGTGAAGGTTCAGATTGCCGACGCGACGGGCGCGGTGGTGCGGGAACTCGACGGCCCCAGTGACGCCGGCATTCACCGGGTGGCGTGGGACCTGCGCAAGCTCCCCGCTGCCGCTGACATGCCCGGCGAGCGCATCGCGCCGGGCACGTACGGCGTGCGGCTGGTGGCCAACGGCAAGGCGACGACCGCGTCCCTGACCGTGCTCGCCGATCCGAACCGGTAGGCGGCGGCCCGTGGGCAGCTAGTTGCCCGGCTTCGGCGGCCAGCCGTCGGCCTTGCCGTCCTGCGTGATGGTGGTCGTGATGCGGAACAGCTCGCCCTCGGCGGCCGGGACGACGTACGAGAAGCCCACCGACGAGGAACTGGCGAGGGTCGTCCACGCGCCGGTCTGGCGGTTGAACCGGTCGATGGCGTACTTGTACTGCTTTTGCTGATACCAGGGCGCGATCCCCATCCACTTGGACTGCAGCTTCATCACGAGGTTCTGCGCATCGCGGTAGTCGCGGTTGGCCACCAGCACGTAATCCACGCCCGCGGCGTCGCGAAACAGGCCCGTCACGAATCCCGCGCGGCCTTCCTCGCCGATCGTCTGCACCCAGTGCTCTTTCGCCGCGCTGCGCGCGCCTGCCGGCACGGGCGCGGTGTGGAACACGTCGATCGGGGTCAGGGTGGCGAGCACCCGGCCGAGCGGGAGGATCTCCTTGTTGATCGCGGCCACGTCGCGGCCGGCGGGCGTGAGCGCGCCGGTGCCGGCCGTGAAGATCATGTCGGCCTGGAACCATTCGATGCCGGTCACGCCGTAGGCGAGCGACGTGTAGACGCTCTGGCGCAGCCTGCGGTCGTTGTCCGGCAGGCGGCTGGTGTCGCCCCACTCCACGCCAGGATTGGCCGACACTTCGAAGCACGCGGCGAGCGGCACGCCGGCCCGGACGGCCGCCTCGCGAAAGCCTTCGAGCTTCTCGAAGTAGCGGTCGCTGCCCCACCACCACTGGTAATAGTCGAAGCTGAGGAGCGACGGCCGCGCCTGCGCCATGTAGCTGCGAAGGAACTCGCCGGTGGTGGACAGCATGTTGACGAACGGCACCTGGCCGGGCGCGCCCCGTTCGAAGGCGCGGAACTTCTCGCCGATGCCCGCGAACACGGCCTCGGGGAAGGGTTCGTCGCCCAGGTGGTATCCCCACACGGCCGGGTTCGATGCCAGCCGCGCGGCGACCGCCGCGTCCTGCGTGTGGATCATCGCCTTGAGGCCGTGGCGCCCCAGCGCGTCCACTTCGCCGGGCTCGGCGTTGATCACCGTGAAGCCCGCGTCGGCCATGGCTTTGGCCCGCGCGTCGGCCCCGTCAATCTTTGGCGTGCGCCACGCGTAGATCCAGAAGTCACGGGCGGCGCCCGTCCGGGCCGGTTGGGCCAGGACCGAGAGGGACGCCGTGCAGGCGATCGCGATCACGATCGCCGGAAACCGGTGCGCGAACATAGCAGCTCCTCGCTGGTGTCAGGGGCCGGACCTAGTGAGGCATGGTGGCGCGACCACCGCTCTTGACGACGGTGATGGTGACGCTTGACGGGTACTGCGCCGAGTGGTGCACGGCGTTCTTCGCCACCACGCCCGTGGCCTCGTCGTAGTTGTTGCCGCCGGTGTTCATGTTGCGATCGAAGCGCGGGAAGTTGCTGCTCGACACCTCGATGCGCAGCCGGTGGCCGGCCTCGAAGAAGTTGCTCGTGTTGAGCGGCTGCAGCGTGACCTTGTAGATCTTGTCCTTCTCCATCCACGCGTGCGGCTTGTCGTACCCGTCCCGATACCGCATGCGCTGGATTGATTCGTCGAGGTTGTAGGCCCGGCCGTCGGGATAGACGTCGAGGACCTTCACCGTGAAGTCCGTGTCCCTGGCGTCGGACGAGACGTAGAGCGTCGGCGTGATCGGTCCGCTCACCTCGGTGCCTTCCGTGAACGGCTTCGACGTGTAGACGAGGATGTCGGCCCGCGACTCCATCTTCCGCTGGTCGAACGACCCGGCCTGGATCGCCGTCCCGGTGCAGCAGACGTTGCCGCCGTAGGAGGTGACCGGGTTCATCGGGTCGTAGGTGAACGTGTCGGGCCTGTCGGCCTCGGGCGCCGCCGCGGCGAGCGCGCCGTCGCCGGCGAGCGAGTTGGCCGCGCCGCCGCTCGAGAGGTAGAACGTCATCGGCTGTGCGCCGGCCGGCGGCCACGTGTCGGCCGTCTGCCACTTGTTGCTGCCCATGGTGAAGTACGTCACCTTCGGCATCTTGTCGATGCGCGTGCCGGACTCGCCCTTGAGGAACTTGTCGAAGAAGCCGTAGACGATCTCGTTGTAGTCGAGCCGCGCGTCGCCCATGCTGCGCTCGCCCACGATCGTGTTCTCCGTGGCGCGCGTGTACGAGCAATGCGCCACCGGCGCGATGATCGCCCACTGCTGGTCGGCCACGGCGCCCTTCGCGTTCTTGCGCACGTGGTTGAACATTTCGAGGTTGGGGCCCACCGACACGTCGTACCACGACATGAACCAGAGGCCCGGGACGTTGAGCGCCATGTCGTCGTGCCACAGCCCGCCCTTGCGCCACGCGTCGGACGCCGGCTCGCGCTGCATCATCTGGCCGCCGGTCTCCACAGGCATCTTGTCCGCGAAGATCCCTTTCGGGCCGTTGACGCTCTTGATGATGTCCTTCGTCGGCAGGTGCCACAGCGCCTTGTCCCAGTCCACCGCCGGCATCTGCGGCGCCAGGTCGAAGAGGCGGGAAGCGGCGATGAGGTCGGCCTGTGGCGTGTCCTTCGGAAACATCGGCCGCACCTGGTTCTGCTCGCCGTAGATCCAGGTGATGAAGAGCATCTGCATGGCGCCGCCGCGGTACCAGTTGCCCTGCTCCCAGTACGGCCCGACCTTGCCGACGCCTGCGCCGAACCCCTGCACGTTCATCGCGGCGTACCCCGGGTGGCCCAGCGAGGCCACCGCCGGTTGCCACTCCGCCGTCGACGAGCACCCCGTCGTCCCCAGCTTGCCGTTCGACCAGGGCTGCTTGGTGAGGTAGTCGGTCGTCTCGTAGCCGTCGGTGATGGGCGCGCCGAGGATGTCGTAGTTGCCCTCGGAGTAGAAGTGCCCCCGCTCGTTCTGGCCCACGTACGCGTAGCCGCGCTTCACGGCGGTGAGGATCTGCGACATGTCGGCCGGCACGCCGTTGCGCACGTCCCAGAAGTTGAAGTTGTACGGGGTCTTGACGAAGACGATCGGGAACTTTCCGGCGCTTGCCCCGAGCGAAGTCGAGGGGTTCTTGGGCCGGTAGATGTCGGTGGCCAGCCGCACCCCGTCCTTCATCGGGATCATGACGCGGCGTTCGACCACGGCGATGTCCTGGAGCTCGCGCTCCATCTCGATGCGGCGCTGCCGGTCGGCCGGCGAGAGCGTCCCTTGTTGGGCCGGGACCAGGGCGGCGCCCAGCAGGACGGCAACAGCGAACGCGAACGCGAATCGGCGATGGTAGGTGGCCATAGGGCGATTGTGGCAAAGATGCCGGCCCCGGGCCAGCGATTAACGGGCGGCCCGCCCCGGGCCTGGTGCTACAATCCGCCCTCGGACAAGCTCCCCAACGGGCGTCCGCTCTTTTCAAGGAGACAACTCACATGGTTCGTTATTCACATCGCGCGCTGGTCGTCGTGGCGGCATTCCTGGCCGCATCCACCCAGTGGGCGCCGACGGGGCGGGCGCAGGCGCCGGCCGGACCGGCAAACGAATCGGTCGCCAACGAGGTTCTCGTGCAATTCGAGGCGGGCGCCTCGGCCCAGGCCAAGGGCGCCGCGCGGGCACGCGTGGGGGCGGCGCGGGTGGAGTTGCTGCTCCCGGAGGCCGGCCGGTCCGATGGCCGGGGCGACCTCGAGCTGGCCCGGATCCCTCCGGGCCTCGCGATCGCCGACGCCGTGCGCGGCCTCCAGGCTGACGGCGCCGTGACGTTCGCCGAGCCGAACTGGATCTATCAGCACCAGCTCGCGTCGAACGACACCTATTACACCAACGGCTCGCTCTGGGGCATGTACGGCGACGCGACGAGTCCCGCCAACCAGTTCGGCAGCCAGGCCGGCGAGGCCTGGGCCGCCGGCCACGTCGGCGCGCACAATGTCTACGTCGGCATCATCGACGAAGGCGTGATGTCGCATGCCGACACCGTGGGGAACATCTGGACCAGCCCCGGTGAGATTGCCGGCAACGGCATCGACGATGACGGGAACGGGTACGTGGACGACACGCGCGGGTGGGACTTCGACGGCAACGACAACACGACCTACGACGGCACGCAGGACGATCACGGCACGCACGTCTCGGGAACGATCGGCGCCGTCGGCGGCAACTCGATGGGTGTGGCCGGCATCAACTGGAACGTCACGATGATCCCGGCGAAGTTCCTGGGACGGCGCGGCGGCACGACCGCCAATGCCATCAAGGCCCTCGACTACCTGACGGACCTCAAGACGCGCTACGGCATCAACCTCGTGGCCACCAACAATTCGTGGGGCGGCGGCGGCTTCTCCCAGGCGCTCCTCGACGCCATCAACCGCAGCGGCGACGCGGGCATCCTGTTCATCGCCGCCGCGGGCAACGGCGGCACCGATGGCGTTGGCGACAACAACGACACGACGGCGAACTACCCGTCCAACTACAAGTGCGACAACAACGGCACGCGCGGCTGGGACTGCGTCATCGCCGTGGCCGCCATCACCAGCACGGGAGCCAGGTCGAGCTTCTCCAACTACGGCGCCGCGACGGTGGACATCGGCGCTCCGGGCTCGGCGATCTACTCCACGCTTCCCGGCAAAGGGAACACCTCGACGTACGGTTCGTACAGCGGCACGTCGATGGCCACACCGCACGTGACCGGCGCCGCCGCGCTTTACGCCTCGACGCATCCGGGCGCGACGGCCGCGGACATCAAGAACGCGATTCTCTCCAGCGCGGTCCCCACGGCGTCGTTGGCCGGCAAGACCGTCACCGGCGGACGCCTCAACGTCAGCGGCTTCTAGCCGCGCGAACCTGGCCGGGCGGCAAGCTCAGAACTTGCCGCTCGCGCCGCCGCCGCCCGACGCGCCCCCGCCGGTGTGGAAGGAGTCCGGCGCCGGGCTTGCGATCGTCGAGGTGTGAGCCGTGCGTTGATGCACGGCGCCCGCCGCCATGCTCACGACCGCGAGTGACGCGGTGTCCGAACTGAGCACGCGGTCCGGCGTGAAGCCCGCGCGTTGGCCGCCCGGGCCCGACGACAGCCAGCGGCGGATGCCGATCGCCGCGCCCACGAGCGCGATCCCCAACACAATCGGATCCCACGAGTGGTGCGGCCACCCGAGGTATGCCTTGTTCGAGACGATGGTCACGAGCAAGGTGAGGAGGCCGATGCGAATCATCGCGCGGTGCTTCGTGCGGAGGCCCAGGTACAGCGCCACCGACGGCATCAGCCAGACCGCCACGTACGTGGACCAGTAGAAGGCCGCCGGGTACGGTACCTCCCCGAACATCCGCAGGTGCAACACGACATACGCGCCCAGCCAGGCCACGGATTGGATCGTGCCGAAGTCATCACGAACGCCGTCATCGTCACTCGAGCGCCGCGCGACGTGGGTGCCCGCGAACACGGCCAGCAGGATCAGCGCGGCCGCCACCCGCGCCACCGGCTCGCTGAACTCGAGAAAGAAGGGGACGGCAGCCACGCCGGCGACGGCGCCGACCGCGGCATACAGGTACCCGTACCGCGCGTAGAGTCCGACGCCGCCAGTCGACGCGATAAGCAGGGCCAGCGCCACGAAATAGCGGCCGGCGTCCGACGAGAGGAAGTACGCGGCGCCGCCCGCGAGAAGCCCCACCGACCACACGGCGCACGCTTCCTCGACGCCAAAGCGATAGAAGCGGAACTTGCGGATCAGCACTTCCACCGCGAACGCGAAGACCACCGCGAAGACCACGGCGCTGCCGGCGATGAACCGCGCGTTTCCGGAGGTGAACAGGGCGAACCACACGCCGAGGTCGGCGGACGCGATGATCCCGCCGAAGACGAAGAGGGCGATGCGCAGGCTCAGCGACGTCCGCTTGAGATCCGTGCCGAGTCCCGCGAGGATTGACGGTTCCTGGGTCTTGCCGAGCAGTCCCGAGCGTGTCCACTCGCGCACGAGCGTGGCGGTCCGGAGGCGCTCCTCGTCCCCGGGCGTGTAGATCCTCACGAGGCCCGTCCGAAGCGGCGCGCCACGTAGACCAGCAACACCACCATCGCGGTCCCCGACACGACGCCGTAGAGGGTCACCGCCAACGCGTCATCCAGCTGTTCGGCCAGCTTGTAGCTGATGCCCAGGTACGGAAACACGGCGCCATAGCCGACGAACGCGAACCGGCGCTGGCGAATGCCGTAGGTCGCGGACGCGGCCCCCAGTGCGACGAGGGCCAGGAGATATACGGGGCCGAAGGGCTGGTCGTCGATGCCGAGGAGCAACGTGACGAGGAGGGTGAGGGCCGCGAGGTGCAGGTAGGCCTCGAGGAAATGCCGCTTGATGCGGGCCATGTTGAAGGCCACGCCGAGGGCGGCGACGAGGGCGCCGTAGGCGAGGGCGCTGACGCGCAGCGCACCCGTCGAGTCCACGCCCCACGCCGTGATGGTGAGCCCGAACCACGCGCCGAGCGTCGTCAGGGCGACCGACAGGACCAGGCGATTGTCGAAACGGTAGGCCGCCAGGAAGAACGCGGCCGCGGACGCGAGGACGAGGGGCTGCCGGACGGCGTGCACCAGGGCGAACCGGGTGTCGAGATATCCCAGCTCGATGGCGAACACCACGCACCCGAGGTAGAGCAGGTAGTCGAAGGCGAGCGTTGGCGAGCCAACCGCATCGGTCGAATACGGCAGCGCCCGCGAGAAACAGTAGTAAGCGCACGCGCTGACGAGGGACGTGAGCGCGAGCAGCACCACCACGTCGCCGAGGTCGGCGAAGTAGGCCTGGACGGTCCAGCCTACGCCGCCGGCGATTGCGAGCACGCCCAGGTAGAGTAGGGCATTGAGCTCGAGGAACAGCGAAAAGCGGTCGCCGCGCACCAGCGCGCCGAGCGCCTCGTGTTGCGCGGGCGTGATCAGTTCGGTCCGTCGCCACTCGTCCAGCCGCTGCAAGGTCGTCATCGTGATGTCCGTGGTTTCCGCGTCGCCATCATAGAGCGAATCGCCGCTCGCCGCGTCCCGTGGCGAGAAGCGGCGTAAGCTGGTGGACGTGCGACATACGAAGATCATCGCCACGCTTGGTCCCGCCACCAGCGATCCCGCGACGCTCGACGCCCTGGTGGCGGCCGGCGTCGACATCTTCCGGCTGAATTTCTCCCACGGCACCCAGGCCGACCACGCGGGCCGGTTCCACCAGGCGCGCGAGGCGTCGAAGCGCGCTGGCCGGCACGTGGCCATCCTGCAGGACCTGAGCGGCCCGAAGATCCGCACCGGCGCCCTCGAAGGCGGAACGCCGATCGACCTCGAGCCGGGCGCGCCGCTGGTGATCGCGATTGGCGACGAGGTCGGCCGGCCCGGGCGCGTCTCGACCACGTACGCCGAACTGGCGCTCGCGGTGAAGCCGGGCGATCGCCTGCTGCTCGATGACGGGAAGATCGAGCTGACGCGTGGAGTCGGCGACGCCCGCGGAGATTCGCACGCGCGTGGTGGACGGCGGGCCGCTCGGAGAGCGCAAGGGCATCAACGCGCCGGGCGTGCCGCTTCGGGCCGACATCAGCGAGAAGGACCATCGCGACCTCGAATTCGGGCTCGCCCTCGGCGTGGACATGGTCGCGCTCAGCTTCGTGCAGTCCGCCGGCGACATCACGCGGGTCAGGACGCGGATGGCGGAGCAGGGGCGCCCGAACGTCCCCATCGTCGCCAAGCTCGAGCGGCCGGAGGCGATCGCGCAGCTCGATCAGATCCTCGAAGTGGCCGATGCGGTGATGGTGGCGCGCGGGGACCTCGGCATCGAGTTGCCGCTCGAGCGCGTGCCGCGCGTGCAGAAGGAGATCCTGCGGAAGGCGCGCGCGAGAGGCGTGCCGGTGATCGTGGCCACGCAGGTGCTCGAGTCGATGCGCACGGAGCCGCGGCCCACGCGAGCGGAGGCGAGCGACGCCGCCGGCGCGGTGGACGGCGGCGCCGACGCGATCATGCTCTCCGGCGAGACCGCGACGGGGCTCTATCCCGTGCGCGCGGTAGAGGCCCTCAACGCGATCATCGAGGACGCGGAGTTGATGCCGCCGGCGGGGGCGCGGTGGCCGGACGACACGGTCGAGGTCAGTCACGGCGCGGCGCTCTGCGACGCCGCCGTCACCCTCGCCACCCGCGCGGGCGCCAGCGCCATCGTCGCCATCACGCGCGAGGGCTGGACGGCGCGGCTGCTGGCCGCGCGCCGGCCCCAGGCGCCGATCATCGCCGCCACCGATCGCGCGGAAGTGGCGCGCCGGCTCAGCCTCTGGCGCGGGGTCGTCCCGCTCGTCTGCCATCTCGAAGGGGACATCGACGGCGTGATCGCCGCCGTCGTCGAAGCCGTGGTCGCGCGCGTGACGCCGCCGCCGAACGCGACGATGGTGTTCGTGAATACGACGCCGGACCTGGATCGAGGCGGCGCGAACTTCGTTCGCATTCGGCGCGTGTAGGCGCGCCGCCGAAAGGCCGCGCCCTAGATCGTCGCCGCGTCGTGCACGAGCGCGCCGCGCTCGAAGCGGTCGGGCGCGAAGATGCCGATATCGAAGGTGTCCGATCGGCCCAGCCGCACGAGCTCCGACACGATCTTGCCGGTGGCGGGCGACATCATCAGGCCATGGCCGCTGAAGCCGTTGGCGAAGATGAAGCCGTCCAGGTCGGGATGGGCGCCGAGCACCGGGTTGTGGTCTGGCGTCATCTCGTAGAGGCCCGCCCAGCCGTGCACGTGGGTGACGTCCTTCAACGCCGGCAGCCGCCGGACCATCGCGGGATAGAAGTCCTGCGCCCACCGCTCATCGTCCGGCGTGAGATTCTCGCCCGGCACTTCGTTCCAGTTCGTGAAGGCCAGGATGATGTTGTCGCGATCGCCCTCGGCCACCGGATCGTCGTGGCGCCAGTGGACGCCGCCCGGATCGATCACCATCGGGAAGCGGTACGGCCACCGGTGGGGCAGCGAGCAGCGGAAGAGCATCTGCCGCATCGGCTCGATGGGCACGGTCGAGGCCGGCGCACGCGGCCGCGTGTCCTGCCCAGGCGCCGGCGGCGTTCACGACGATCGGCGCGCTGATGCGATCGCCGTTCGGAAACGCGACGCCGGTGACGCGTCCGCCCGCCGACTCGATCCTCGCGACCTCGCCGGCGTGATACTCCACGCCGGCGGCTTCGGCGCCGCGGCGAAACCCGGCGAGCACCTCGCGCGGATTGGCGTAGCCGTCCTCGGGCCCGAGCACGCCGAAGACGATGTCGTCGAGCACGAGGTCGGGCGCGATGTCGCGGATCTCGTCCACGGTGAGCATCTGGACGACAGCGCCGGCCCGGCGTTCCTGTTCGAAGCGGCTGCATCAGCGTGGCCGACGTGTGCGCGTTGGCGAGGAAGAGATACCCGCGCTGCCGGAACCACGCACGCGGACGCGCCGCCGGCGTGCCGAGCGTCGTGTCGAACTCGCTTCCACAGCGCCACGCTGAACTGGACCATCTGCACGGTGACCGGGCGTGCAGAACTGCTGGCGGATGCCGCCCATGGCGAGGAACGACGAGGCGCGCGCGTAGGTGGAGTCGCGCTCGATGACGAGGATGCGGCCGGTGAAGCCGTCCTGCCGCAGGTGCCACGCGGCACTCGAGCCGATGACGCCGCCGCCGATGATGATGACGTCCGCTGATTCGTTCATAGGGTTATCCACAGATTACGCAGATTACGCAGATTACGAACACTCAGGATTGAGAGGCGCGGGGCAGGCGGTCGAAGGCCGCCTGCCGGGACGAGGACCACGCGCGAGGGATGAGCCCGCCGAGGGCCAGCCGGGTTCATCCCTCGCGCGTGGTCCTCGTCTCGACGGCGCTTCGCGCCGTCCCGCGCCTCTGTCCCGAATCTGTGTTCATCCGTGAAATCTGTGGACCGCCTAGCGCTTCGTCCGCTCGGCCTCGCGGTCCATGTAGGCCTTCAGCTCCGCGAGCGCGCCTTCCCAGCCGCGGTTCATGATCTCGAAGTAGCGCTGCCAGCGCGGGCCGCCGTCTTCCGCGCTCTGGCGCACGGCCACCATCGTGCTGCGGCCGTTGCCGTGCGGGCCGGCAATGCACCTCGAGCGCCATCGGGCCGATCGGGTCGCCGTCGGGCGGCTGCCAGTACGCCTCGGCGACGAAGAACGTGTAGAAGACCCCCGACGCGCGGTAGTCCATCAGCGTGCCGTGGAACGTCCCGCCGAGACGGCCGAGGACGCTCGTCCTTGAAGTCCGTGGACTCCCACTCGATGGCGTACATGCCGAGCGGCCGCGGCACGGTGACCGAGCGCACGACCTGCCACCAGTCCTTCAGGTCGCTGGCGTCGAAGAAAGCCGAGAGCACGCGCGCCGGCGGGGCCAGCACCAGCTGCGTGTGCGTGACGTTGAGCAGGGCCGGCTCCGCCATGGCTAGCTGTAGAGCAGGAAGCGCCGACGCAGTGCTTCGAACGGTCGGCTCTCGCGCGCCCACACTGGCGCGAGGTCCTCGGCGCGCGCGCCGGCGTCGATCGCCGTGCGCAGCGCCGGCGACCCCGCCAGGATGTCGATCGGCTCTTTGTCGTGCTCGTACTCGTAGGGCGGACGCCGCCAGCGCAAATGCCGACGGATCGGCCGCGCGGATGTGATCGATCAACGCCACGCCGGTGAGCACGGGTCGAAACGCCGCGCGATCCAGAACGTGAATCTGGCATCCGCCGCAGGTCGCCTTCGCGTGCTTCTGGAAGGTTGGCTCGAAGACGGCCGGGCGGAAGTGGACGCCTGGCAACGCGCGCGCGTTCATTTCGGCCGCGAACTTCTCGGCCATCACCCACGGGGCGCCCACGAGCTCGAACGGCCGCGTGGTGCCGCGTCCTTCCGACGCGTTCGTGCCCTCGAACAACACCGTGCCCGGATAGACGACGGCGCTGTCGAGCGTGGGGATGTTCGGCGACGGCATCACCCAGGGGAGGCCGGTGGCGTCGGCGTACATCCCGCGCGACCAGCCCTCCATCGGCACGACCTCGAGCCGCGCGCCGAGGGCGAAGTGCTCGTTGAAGAGCGTCGCGAGCTCGCCGATCGTCATCCCGTGGCGCATCGGGATGGGAAACTGGCCGACGAACGACTCGTAGCCGGCGACCAGCATGGGTCCCTCGACGTCCACGCCGCCGATCGGGTTGGGCCGGTCGCACACGATCACGTCCACGCCGTGCCGCGCGCACGCGCGCAGGCAGTTGGCCATCGTGTAGATGTAGGTGTAGATGCGCGCGCCGATGTCCTGCAGGTCGATGACGAGCACGTCGAACCCGCGCAGCATCTCGGCGGTGGGCTCTCGCGTCTCGCTGTAGAGCGAATACACGGGCACACGGCGCAGCGGGTCGTCCGCATGCGGCGTCTCGATCATGTTGTCCTGCACGTCGGACCGGAACCCGTGCTGGGGGCCGAAGATGGCGCCCACGGTCACGCCCGGCGCGGCGAGCAACGCATCCACGATGTGACGGTAGCCGGCGTCGATCGAGGCGGGGTTGGAGACGATGCCGACCCGCCGGCCCTTGAGGCGGCCGGACTCGAGCAGGCGGGTGGAACCGAGCGTCACGGGCACGCCGGAATTATAGTGTGGCGTCGCGGCCCGCAGGGCGCTCGAGCGCGTCGATCAGCCCGGGGAAGCCGGTGCCCCGCGGATAGAACCAGCGTCCCCGTTCCGCCGCGAGATGGATGCGGACCGCGATGTGGCCTGGGTAGGGCAGGAAGCGGTAGCGGCCGGAGACCCAGCATCTTGAAAAGCGGCTGACAAGCTCGGTCGAGCCGTCCGCCCGTGGGAGGACATCCGAATAGGTTGTCCCCGTCATGTAGTCGCTGATCTCGACGCGGATGCGCCACCCGCCCGTCTCGAGCGGCAAGGGCGGATACATGACCGAGTCCACGTGGACGTCGTGGCTGAACGGGTAATGTTCAAAGGCGACCGTGCCGTCGGGCCGCTCGACGCGATTCAGATACCGGCCATTGCGCCACCAGGTCCACGGGCCCTGTAACTTGGCGACGACCTGGTCCACCGGCGCGTGGATCACCACGCGGGTCTCGGTGTACATCGCCCCCCTCGGCTCGATGCGACAGCGCTGCGTGATGCGTGAGTCGGAGTAGATAGGGGTCCACCCCGCCGTCTGAGCGAACACCTCCTCGTGGAAGATCAGGTCGTGCGCGTGCATGAAGATCCTTTCCGCGCTAGAGGGTGACATGGGCCACGATCGCCGCCGCAGTGAGGACGAAGTACGCCACGTGTTGCGCGAACAGCCGGCGGTGCATGCGATGCCGCGCCTCGAGCGGAAGCGCGCGGCCCTGGGTGATGAGCGCGCCGATGGTCGGGAAAGTGCTCGCCGCGGCGAGCCCGATGATCGGGAAAATGATGATCATGCTCCCGGCCGAGGCCGCCACGGCGTGGCGGTCTCCCGTGCCGAGCCCATGGACGCATTTGTAGCCGAGCGCCCCGATGACCACGAGAAACGCCAGCGGCATGAGGCCGATGAGATACGGCGCCCGCCGGCGGGTGCCGACGAGATTGTTCGCGTAGAACCCGGTGATCGCGTCGGCCGTCTCCTCGGTGTACGGCTCGGAACCGACCGCCCGGATGTCCCAGAACAGATCCACGAGTACCAGGCCCAGCAGGAAGCACGCGGCGCCGACGAATAGCAGGCCCGGCAGGTCGACCATCATGCACGCTCCACAGGGCATTCGCAGCCCGACCCCCAAGGCTCGATGGCCCCAAGGCACCGCCATCTTAGTGGCGCAGCGCGATCGTGGCAACCGCCCTGCGCACCATCGGCGCGGATGGTAAGCTCGGCGCCGAACCCCGATGCCCGACGCCCCGCCCCGCCCCGCGTTCCGCCGTGCCGGCGCAGTGATCCTGGCCCCCGCAGTCATCCTCGTCAACGGTGGCTTCGCGGCGGTGCACGCGCTCGTCGGCGGCCTGGCCGGGGGACTCGGCGCGGGGGCGATCCTCCTGCACAGGCTGGGCCTCGGCCCTGCCGCCGCGGTCGTGGACTGGATGCGCC
This sequence comes from uncultured Acidobacteriota bacterium, assembly GCA_963839865.1. GTDB lineage: Bacteria > Acidobacteriota > Vicinamibacteria > Vicinamibacterales > UBA2999 > 12-FULL-67-14b. Next base: position 129,145 of record CAWIWS010000020.1, on the reverse strand, counting down.
GCGTGACGGCGACGGCCCGCGACGACCGGTCGGCCGCGACTGCGCTCGTCGCGTCGGCGTGGGCCGCCGTGGCGGGCGGCCCGGGCCCGGTGCCGCCGCGCCAGTGGCTCTCGGGCACCGTGCTTGGCGGGACCGCCCGACTGCTGTGCGCGCCGCTCGCCGCCGCATACGCCCTCGGGGCCGCCCTGATCTCCACGCAGCCGACCGAACGCTGGGCCGCCGCAGTGGGCCGGCGGGCCTCCCGCCTGATTCGCGGCCTCTGCGCGCCGGGCGTGCTCGAGGGCGCGGTTGGAGACCTCGCCGTAGCCCGCACGCAGTTCGCGTTCTTCGTGATGCTCGAATCAGGATCCCGCACCATCCTGCTGAACTTCCAGGGCATGTGCGGCGGAATGCTCGCGTTGTTGCTGGGGGACCCCGACTGGCTCGCCGAGGGCATGCACCGGCTGCGCGGCGCCGCCGACTACGTCCACGAGAAGGAGCGCAACGGCGAGCTCGGCCCGCGCTCGCGGATGCCATTCAGCCGAGCGATGGTGCAGTCGGCCGCCGGCGTCCTCGAGGCCTACCCGGCGGAGGTCGTCCGGGTGATGCGTACCCGCGGCTTCGCCGAAGGCGCACGGGCGTACTGGCGCGACCGGGCGCGCGTGAACCGGATGCTGGCGCTCTACTTCGTCTTCACCGGGTACACGTTGCGGGACGTATCGTGGTTCTTCACGCGCGGCCTGTTCGACGCGCCCGACGCGCAGCGCCTCACCCTGTGCGAACTCGCCGTCATCGGGAGCGCGCTTCCCGACGAGGAGAAGGACGCGGGCCTGCTCGATGTCCAGGCCACCGCGCCATCCGCGATTGTCGAGTTCGAGCACTACGTGGGGCTGGTGCTTCCGTGGGACGGCACCCTCGCCGACAAGGCCATCCGCCGTTCCGCTTCGGGCGGGCCGCTCGACACCGGCACCGTCGTCCCGTCGATCCTCGACCGGCACGCGGTGCACGTGGCGCAGTCGACCAATGCCGAAGCGTACGCCTTGCGCACCTTCCTGTGGCTCTATCGGGACGAAACCAGGGCGCGCGACACGGGCCGGCGGGAGACCGCGCGGAAATTCGGGCCCGCCGTGGCCGCACGGATCGACGCGAAGCCCCTCTACCCGCTCGAGCCGTGGGAGGTGGACGCGCTCACGGCCGGCGGCCCGCGGCCCCGGGCGGAGATTGACGCGATCCTGCTGGACGCGCTCCGCCGCCGCGGTCTCGCGGCCATCGCCGACCGCATCGAAGCCGCGCGGACCTGAGCCGCGGCCCGCGCCGCCTCAACTCGCCAGCAGCTCGTCGAGCGGGCGGTAGCAGCAGATTTGGTCCAGGCGGCGCTGAGCCTTGAGCTTCGGGTGCAGTGTCTCAAGCGCCAGGCGCGCCGGGCCGCCGACCACTTCCTGGAACCGCGCGGCGATGTCGGGCGCCGGAACGTGGCGGACGAACTTCAGCGCGTTCTCTTCGTTCGGGGAGGTGTCCTGGCGCATCAGCATGCCGCAGGCCACGCCCTGCGAGAACGCCGCCACGTCGCCCGCGTACAGCTGTGAGACCCGCTCCTTGACGATCGCCTCGAGAATCACCGGCGTCTTCATGTTGACGATCATCATGCCCGACGCGAGGCCCGCCAGCAGGTTGTGGCGGCTCATCCCGTCGACCACCATCCTGTCGATCACCGGAAAGGCCGGCCACGGCTCGTTCCACTGCGGCATGAAGTCGATGAAGTACGAAGCCCGTCCGGCGCCGTGCCAGAGGAACGGCTCGTGCTCGGGGTCGATCTCGCGCATCGTTTTCGTGAGAGTGGTGAAGAGCGAGCGGTAGAAGAACTGCGTCACCATCCCCCAGGCCTCGTACCCGATGCCGGCGTACCCGGGCAGCAGGTTGAGGCTGGCCAGCTCGGCGATCCGGCCGGTGGCATCCCGGACCTGGGCGGGCGTGGGATTCGGCCCGATCTTGTCGAAGTGATACCGGGCAAAGGCGAGACACAGGCCGGCATGCACCATGAGTTGCATCCGATCCGGCACTTGGGCGCCCTCACCCTGCGTGAGCAGGTCGCGCGGGTTCTCGCCTCGCGCCATGGCCCGGTTGCCGAGCACCTGTCCGAGGCCCTCGGCGAGCCACAGGCCGCGGAACGGCTCGTACCGCTCGATCTTGTCGATCAGTTCGGCAAAGCTCGCATCCTTTCCGAGGAACAGATGCGTGAACTCCACGGTCTCGATGGTGCTGATCTTGTTGTCACTCTCGATGCTGCCGATTTCCGAGTAACCCGCGGGCGCGCAAACCACCCTCGCAATGGGTGGAACAACCAGGTGGGCGATTTTGAAGGCGATCGGGTTCATGCGTGACTCCTGACGTCGGTTTGGTCCCACGCGGGCTGTTCCGCTGCGATGCAGATACTACTATGGCGGCGCGGCCGCCCGGCCTCGCTGGAAGCGGGCCGCCGATTACGGTGCAAATCGAAGGGGCGGTCTCCCAGAAAAACGGTTGACACGGCTGGAGCCGGGGTTCACAGTCAACTGGCTCCCCCACGAGTGCCGCGTCATGAAGCCCGACGATCGTATTCTCAAGTCGATTCCGGAGCCGGCCGGCGGCGGACCCGTCCTGCACCGCGGGAAGCTCCGGCGGGTGCCTCCCCCCGGCGACCCTGACCAGCGGACGGCCGCGGGCATGTCGGCCGCGCTGACGCCGGCCGCCCATCTCGTCGTGTTTTCGAGCGCCGACCCCGATCGGCCCAACACGCCCATCATGATGGCTACCAACGCGCTTGGCTCGCTCCTGCTCGAGTCGGGTGCCGTGCCCGCGATGGGCGCGATCGGCTCGCTGGTCGGTCCGCACCTGCTCGAACCCTTGGCCAGTGCCATGCCGCTCAGCCTGATTGGCGTCGAAGTGCACGAGCGGTTGCACCCCCTGGAGATCCGCGGAACGGTGCCCGACCAGCGGCGCGGCGTGCGCGCGTCCAACGCCGTCTGCAAGCCGTTCGGCACCTTGTCCATGCGCTGGATGCTCGCGCCCGACGATTTCGAACCGGTCGTCGGCCTCACGCCGCCGCCGACCCCCCTCGATCCGACGCGGTCGCAGAAGTTCGTCATGCTCGATGGGCGACAGCACTACGACGACGGCCGCGAGACCGGCCTTCGCGCGTTCGGCTCCGGCCGGACCTACCCCGCGGTCGTGAACGGGCAGGCGCAGCTGCGCATCGCCGCGGTCGTGGACGTGCTCGAAGGCTTCGGCCGGCTGAAGGGGCTCTCGGGCACGATCGTCGTCAACGGTTACGTGCTTCCGCCGAACGGCCTCTTCATCAGCTTCTTCGCGCGGTTCCTCGACCCGGACGGCCTGGTGCTGACACCCGGGCCGGTCCCGGCGGGCGAGCCGCTGCCCGATTTCGACCCCGACCCGACCACCACCTTCCTGCTCCTCGTCGGCGAGCCCACCGACGATCCCCAGGGCCCGCGGGTCGACGAGCAGCTGCGCCTGATGCACACGGGCTTCGACGTGGGGGCGCACGCGGGCCTCAGCAGCTTCGAGTCTGACGGGCCGGTGGTCGGGCGCGTGACGGCCGACCTGGAGTTCGACGCCGCCGATTCGCGGGCGACCCGGCCGATTCGCACGCGCAACGGCGTGTTCACGTTCACCGATCGCGCGGGGCACGTCGTCGGTACGCTCTCGGCCGACATGGTGGAGGGCCAGGCCTTCGAGTCCACGGTGGATGGCCAGCCGCTGTTCCGCTTTGGCGGCTTTGGCCCGCTCATCAAGGGGACCGGAGCGTTCGACGGCGCGGTCGGCATGATGTCCACGTGCGGCGCGATCAGCGTCGGCCCGCACGCCCAGGCGAACGTGTACGTGATTCGCCTCGCGGACCCCGGGGGCCGGTACCGGCTGTCGCCCTCGGAGACGCTGCCGCTGAGCGCGGTGACCATCGGCGCGGACCGCCGCGTCGTGGGCAGTTTGGACGCGGAGGACCGCAAGATGCTGTCGAGCGTCGACCGGACCCGGCGCGACAGCGTGCAGATCCAGGAATGGTGGCGCCGGCGCAAGGCGGCCGGTGACTACGCCGAGCGCATCGAACTGGTCCGCGAGTTCAACCAGGACGAGCATACGGTGGGCTTCTTCGACACGGCGACCATCGACGCCAGGCGGCTGCGGCTGATGGGGGTCTCGCAGGAGATGTTCTACGACCGGCCGAAGAGGTGCAGCCCCGAGGAGGTGCGCGACCAGCTGCGCCAATTCGTGCTCGGGCACTTCATGCGGGTGAGCCACACCCAGCGGCCTGAACCGGCGGGCGCCAGCGGCCTCGCCGCCCTTCCCCTGTTCATGCGGCCGCTCTCCTGGCTGCCGGACCAGTCCGACACCCGCGTCGGATTCGGCTACCAGCAACTGCTGTACAAGCTGCGGGACGGCGGACAGGTGGGGAAGTTCCGTCCCGAGGAGCGGGGCGCAATCGTTGACCTGCGCACGCTCGGTCCGGTCTACGACTGGCTGGCGATGCGGGTGCACATCTTCGACTTCAAGATCGCCATGTCGCCCTTCGGCCCGGACCTCCTCAAGGTGGAGCTCCCGCTCGAGGAGGTGACGTACCTGCTGATGACGCCCGAGATGGTGGTCGATCGCGACAATCCGTCGCCCGACGTGCTCGGCGAATACGGCTTCGGCTACGGCCTTCTGCCGGTACTCGCCGCACCCGGACCTGTTTGCCTACGGGCCGGGGCATTTTGACGTGGGCTACCAGTCGTTCTTGTTCCGGGTGATGAGGAACGGTGAGATTCGCGCCGAAGCGGAGTTCGTGGTCAACCGTCCGGAGAAGATGCTGAATGTCGACGTGGACCCGATCGCCTGGGGCTTCAAGGCGGCCGACCTGATGACGGGCAACCTGGCGTCCAGGGTCATGTCACCCCTCAAGGCGCTGGCGGAGCGGCTGCCGTTGCGCCTGTCGGGCGTGGATCCGGTGTCGGTGTATATCTCCGCGGCCAACGCGTTGAGCGGCGGGCTGGCCGCGAGCCAGCTTGGCATCTCGAAGGCGCAACTCGAGAAGCACATGCTGATCCGGCACGTCATCCAGCATCGCCAGATGTTGATCGGCTCGCAGCTCGTGTGGCGAATGGTGCCCGACTGGACGGACGCCGACGCGCTCCCCGAGTTCTGCCATCGCGGGCTCCCCAACTGAAGCCGCGCCGGTGGCGGGCCGCCGCGCGGCCCTTCAGGCCCCGGCCGGCGGCATCAGCTTGCGCAGCTCCGACGCGTCGAAGACCAGCCGAATTGCGCTGATCTTTCCGCCTTTGGCCGTGAAGAATTCGGCCGAGCGAATCACGCCGGCCGGCGTGACGGTGTCGCAGTCGTACAGCAACGCCGCGCCGTCGCCATCGTGGCAGGCGCCGATGAGCGTCACCTTCCGCAGCATGCCGTGGAAGCCTTTGAGCGCCACGATCAACTCGTCGGCGGTGTGGAAGGTGTCGATGCTGCCCTTGAAGTCGACGTCGTCGGCAAGACAGGCGCGCGCCGCGGCGAAATCGCCCCGCGTCCACGCGTCGTGGTAAGTCTCGACCAGTTGGCGGGTGTTCATGCTCGGCCTCCGGCTGGGGGAATGAGCTCCTACTATGGTCGCGGCCGAATCGTGTGTCAACGGCAGCAGGCCCGAGCGTCACCGTGACACGCCCGCGCTGCGATGGTATATTCGGCGCTCAGTCACGCATGGTTTGCTGCCTACGCATCAGGGGTCCCGTGTTGCTCGTGGTCCTATTGGGGATGCAGGTGGCGCGCGTCGCGGCCGCTCCGCAAGCCGCCGCCGACCCCGTGCTGACGCTGGACGGGGCGGTGCAGATCGCGCTGCAGCACAACCGGAACCTCAAGCTCGCCGCCGCCGATGTGGAGAAGGCGGTGCAGCAGGCCGAGGCGGTCAAGTCCAACAAGCTGCCGAAGTTCAACGTCAGTTTTCTCGAACCCGTCTTCTTCACCGATTTCGACCTCCGGCTCGGGCCGGTGGGCAGCCTCCCGCTCCCGCACAACTTCGCGTTCGCCACGGGCACGGTCGCGCAGCCGCTCTCGCAGCTGTACGACATCGGCCTCGGCGTGAAAGCCTCCGAGTTGTCGCGTGACCTGGCGGCCGAGCGGCTGCGGGACGCGCGGCAAACGGTGGTCAACGAGATCAAGCGCGCGTACTACGGAATGCTGCGGGCCGAGAGCGGCCTGAAGCCTTCGCGCGAGGCCCTCGGGTTATTTCGCGAGCTCGAGCGGGTGGTCGGCACCCTCGTCGACGAGCGGGCCGCGCTCGAATCCGACCGCCTCGAGGTGGAGGCCAGGCGCGCGCAGCAGGAGCACGACATCGTGGTGCTAGAGGACGCGTTGACCACCGGGCGTGAGCGCCTCAACGCCGCGCTCGCGCGCGACATCGACACGCCCTTCGCCCTCGAGGCCGTGCCCGCCACCGTGCCGGCGCAGGCCGAGCTCGCCGACGCCCGCGCGCGCGTCCTCGACCAGCGGCCCGACCTGCGGCAGGCGCGCATCTCCATCGACCTCGCCCGCACGGATCTCAAGCTGACGCAGGCCGGGCAGCTGCCCCGGGTCAGCGCGATGTTCGCCTACGTGGGGACGATCAACTTTCCCCTCGTGCCCGGCAACAACGCGGCCGCGTTGCTGCAGGCGAACTGGGAGCCTTTCACCTGGGGCCGTCGCGGGAAGGAGTCCGCGGTGAAGCAACTGGTCGTGAACCAGGCCGAAGAGGCGGCGCGCGCGCTCGAGGCCACGATCGCCGTCGATCTCAACGCGAAGTTCCGCGCGCTGCGCGAGGCGCGGTCGCTCATCGCCGTCACCGAGCTCGGTGAGCGGGCGGCCCGCGAACGCCTGCGCGTGATGCTCGACCGGAAGGCCGAGGGCGCCGTGTTGACCAAGGATCTGCTGCAGGCGCAGGTCTCGCTGGCGGATGCCGATCACAAGTACCAGGCCGCGCTGCTCGCGTACTGGGAAGCGCGCGCCGATTTCGAGAAAGCGGCGGCGGAGGACCCATGAACGCTCGCAGTCTTCGAGCCGCGCCCGCCTTGGCGGCCTTCGCTCTGGTCGCATGCTCCACGCCGGCGGTCTACGACAAGCCGTTGACGCCGGTCACGGTCACGCAGGTGGACACCACCACGACGGGCGCCACCGTCCGGTATTCGGCCACCGTGAAGCCGGCCGTCGAGGTCACGCTCGCCTTCAAGGTTGGCGGCTACGTCGAGGAACTCCTGACCATTCAAGACGGCGGCCGCCGTCGCAGCGTGCAGGAGGGAGACCGCGTGACCAAGGGCGCGGCCCTCGCGCGCGTGCGCGCCTCCGACTATCAGCAGCGGGTGGCCGAGGCCCGCTCCGGGCTCGCGGAGGCCACGGCCATGCACGAGTCGGCGCGCCTCGACTTCGAGCGCGCCGCGCGGCTCTACGAGCGCCAGAGCCTGACCAAGCCCGAGTTGGACGGCGCCAGGGCCCGCGTCGATGCCGCCGCGGCGAAGGTCGAGGGCGTACGCGCGATGCTCGGCCAGACCGAGATCATGCTGGAGGACATCGTGCTGCGGTCCCCGATCGACGGGGTCGTGCTCAAGCGCTCCGTCGAGCAAGGGACGCTCGCCAGCCCGGGCCAGCCGGCGTTCGTGCTGGCCGACACGAGTTCCCTGAAGGTGTCCTTCGCGGTGCCGGACGTCGTCGTCCGGCGCCTGAAGATCGGCCGGCCCCAGCGCATGACGTTCGACGCCCTTGCCGGCCAGGAATTCGAAGGGCGGATCAGCCTGATCGAGCCGGCGCCCGATCCGGTCAGCCGCGTGTACGGCGTCGAAGTGACGATTCCCAACGCGAAGGGTCTCGTCGAAGTCGGCTTCATCGCCCAGATCCAGCTGGCCGACGCGCCCGGGCAGTCCGTCGCCACCGTGCCGCTCGAGGCCATCGTCAAGCCTCCGAGCGGGCCGGCGGAGTACGCCGTGTTCGTGCTGGACGATCAGAAGGACCCGCCGGTGGCGCGGCTCCGTCCAGTCAAGCTCGGCGAGGCGCTGGGCCAGCGCATCGTCGTCACCGAGGGGCTGTCGGCCGGGCAGCGCGTCATCGCGCGCGGCGCGACGCTGGTCGTCGACGGCGAATCCGTTCGCGTGATTCCCAACTGAGCCTGCCATGAGCCACGGGAAAAGCGACGACCAACTCATCGCCACCACGCACAACACGGCGCGGTACTTCGTCGAGCACCGCCACATCGCCTGGGTGCTGCTGGTGGCGACGGTGTTCTGGGGCGTGTTCGCCTACGTCAGGATGCCGAAGCGGAAGGACCCGGTCTTTCCCGCCAGGACCGCCGTCGCCATTTGTGTCTGGCCCGGAGTGGACGCCGAGAAGATCGAGGCGCTGGTCACGCGACGGATTGAAAAGAAGATCACCGAGAATTCCACCGTCACCAAGCTCGAGTCCATCGTCCGCACGAGCGTCACGATCGTCCAATTCGACATCGACGACCGCATCGCCGACACGTCGGCGCAGTTCGACGACGTGAAGCTCCGGCTCGACAGCCTGACCGATCTTCCGGCCGGCACGCAGCCCATCGTGTTCCTGAAGGACTTCGCCGAGACCGCCGCGCTGATGCTCACCGTGGCGAGCCCGCCGGTGTCGGGCCCCGAACTCGAACTGAAGGCGCGGGACGTCCGGCGCACCATCGCCGAGCTTCGAACAGGCGCGTCGGGAGACCGGGCGACCGTCGTCGTCTCGTTTCCGCAGGCGCTGGCCAAGGACGTCGTCGAGCGCCCGGGGCGGCTGCTCGCCCAGTTCTTCACGGAGAAGGGCGTGGGACGCGACGTGCGGGTCGCCATGGGCCCCGGGTTCGTCGCCATCGACGGCGCGTTTCCCCCGGACGATGCCGCCATCGTGACGTCGGTGCAGCAGTTCATCCGCGAGCGCCTGCACGGATCGGAGTTCCATCCCGACGTGTGGCCGCCGGTCGTCGTGCGCGATCCGGCCGGCGCCGCGGAGCGCCTGGGCACGGTGGCCGGTGACAAGTTCACCTATCGCGATCTCGACCGCTTCACGGACCTGATTCAAAAGAACATCCAGGCGATTCCGGCGGCGGCGAAGACCGAGCGGTCCGGCGTGCTGAAAGAACGCGTCTATCTCGACTACTCCCAGCAGCGCCTCGCCGCGTACGGGCTCCATCCTTCGGCGCTGCCGATGCTGTTCGCGGCCCGCAACACGCACTTCCCGGGTGGCGTGCTCGAGGTGGGCGCCAAGAACATCACCATCGATCCATCCGGCGAGCTGAAGTCGGAACAGGAGATCGGCGACATCCTGGCGCCCCGCGCCCCCGGGGTCCTGCCGGTGCACTTGCGGGACGTGGTCGACATCAGCCGGGATTACGAGAGCCCGGCGAGGTTCCTGAACTTCTACACGGCCAGGGATGCCGCCGGACACTGGCGCCGCGCGCGCGCGATCACGCTGGCGATCCAGATGCGGCAGGGCGGGCAGATCCGTGACTTCGGCAAGGCCATCGACGGCGTGCTCGACGAGATGCGCCAGCAGCTGCCGCCCGATCTGATCCTGGCGCGCACGTCGGACCAGCCGCTGCAGGTCTCGGAGAACCTCGACGTGTTCATGTCCAGCCTGTACGAGGCCGTCGGCCTCGTCGTGCTCGTCGCGCTGATTGGGTTCTGGGAATGGCGGTCGGCCATGCTCCTGGCGCTCTCGATTCCGATCACGCTGGCGATGACCGCCGGGTTCATGTCCGCGCTCGGCGTGGACCTGCAGCAGATTTCGATCGGCGCGCTCATCATCGCCCTGGGACTGCTCGTGGACGATCCCGTCGTGGCGAACGACGCCATCAAGCGGGAGCTGGCCGCCGGCCGCTCCCACGCGATTGCGGCGTGGCTCGGGCCGACCAAGCTTGGCCGCGCCATCCTGTTTGCCACCATCACCAACATCGCGGCCTACGTGCCGCTCCTGTTGCTGAGCGGGGACCTGGGCCGCTTCATCTAGAGCATCCCGGTCGTGCTCGCGGCCGCGCTCGTGGCGTCGCGAATTGTGTCGATGACCTTCGTGCCGCTCCTGGCGTATTACCTGCTGAACCCAGGAGCCGCGGAGGCCTCGGCCGCCGACAGGCGGCGTGGCATGGCGGGAACGTACGCCCGCGCCGTGCAGTGGGCGCTCGGGCACCGCTGGCTTGCGCTCGGCGCCTCGGTACTGGTCATCGGCGTGGGCTTCGCCGCCTCGACGCGCATCAAGTCCGACTTCTTCCCCAAGGACCTCTCGTACCTGTCCTACCTTGATGTCTGGCTGCCCACCGACGCGCCGCTCTCGGCGACGAATCAGGTCGCCGCCCAGGCGGAGCGCGTTGTCCGGCGTGTGTCCGAGGAATACGGCGCCGCGCATCCAGGTCCCGACGGGAAGCCACGGCCCATTCTCGAATCCGTGACCGCTTTTGTCGGAGGCGGATCGCCGCGATTCTGGTTCTCGGTCCCGCCGGAGGCGCAACAGCTCAACTACGCCCAGGTGCTCATCAAGGTCCACGACAAGCACGACACGTCGAGCCTTCTCCCGCTGTGGCAGCACGCGCTGACCGCGTCCATCGCCGGCGCCCGCGTCGACGTGCGGGAATTGGAGATGGGCAAGCCGGTAGGCATTCCCGTGTCCGTCCGCATTTCCGGCACGGATATCCAGGTGCTGCGCGGCCTGGCCGAACAGGCGAAGGCGATCTTCCGCGCCGTCCCGGTGGCCACGGCCGTTCGCGACGACTGGGGCGAGGAGACCTTCGCCGTCAAGCTCGCCGTCGACCAGGAGCGCGCCAACGATGCCGGCGTCTCCAACCTCGACGTCGCGGTGGCGTCGGCGTCCACGATGAACGGCGCGCCGCTGACGACGCTGCGCGACGGCGATGAAGAGATTCCGGTCGTCCTCCGCCTGCGGATGGAGGACCGCGCGCAGATCTCCGACATCCAGAGCCTCTTCGTCACGTCGGTCTCCGGCGCCGGCCGCGCGATGCTGGGACAGGTGTCGAAGATTCAGTACGTGACCGAGACCGAAAAGATCCGGCGGCGCGATCAGTTCCGCACGATCACCGTGGCGAGCTTCCCGGTGCCGGGGACGTTGCCCTCGGAAGTGATGAACCTGGCCCGGCCGGCGCTCACGAAATTTGCGGGCACCCTGCCGCCCGGCTACAAGATGGTGATTGGCGGGGCCGAGGAGGAGCAGAACAAGGGCTTCACCGAGATGTCGATCATCATGGCCACCTCGGTGGCGATGATCTTCCTGGCGCTGGTCATCCAGTTCAACCACGCCTTCAAGCCGCTGATCGTCTTTGCGACCATTCCGTTCGGCGTGGTGGGCGCGCTCGTCGCGCTCGCGATCATGGGCCGGCCGTTCGGGTTCATCGCGTTCCTGGGCGTCGCCAGCCTCATCGGAGTGATCGTCAGCCACGTGATCGTGCTCTTCGATTTCATCGAGGAGATGCACGAGAAGGGCGAGCCGCTCGTGGATGCCCTGATCGACGCCGGCATCGTCCGGCTGCGCCCGGTGCTGGTCACCGTGGCCGCCACCGTGTTCGCGCTGATCCCCCTGGCGCTGCACGGCGGCCCGTTCTGGGAGGCGCTGTGCTACGCGCAGATTGGCGGGCTGACGTTCGCCACGGTGGGCACCCTGTGGCTTGTGCCGCTGCTCTACGCGGTGGCCGTGCTGGACCTCAAGGCCGTGGCGTGGAACGAGCCGGCCGCGAAGACGGTGTAGCGCACAGTACTCCAGAGCCACCAGCATCCGTGAGCCGCGCGCTCCACACGAGGATCTTCGTGTTCTTCGTGGTCCCGACGTCGCAGCAACCATCGGATCGCCTGCGTCGCACCGTTGGGTTACTCTACGCCCATGTCGGGGCTCTTCTACACGCGCATCGACGACAGCCCGGTGGGGCCGCTGTTGCTCGCAGGAAACCGGGATGGCCTGCGCGTCCTTTCTTTCGGCGTCGGCTCCCGGCCGCGCGAAATCGATCCGTCGTGGGTGTTGGACACCACCGGCGAGCTGACGGGCGTTCGCAGGGAACTGGATGAGTACTTCGCGGGTCGCTTGCGCGCCTTCTCCACGCCGCTTGCGTTCGAGGGCACGCCGTTCCAGCACGAGGTGTGGACCGAGCTCTGCCGCATTCCCTACGGTGAAACCATCAGCTACGGTGAACTCGCGCGGCGCATCAGGAAACCAGACGCCGTGCGCGCGGTCGGCGCGGCCAACGGCGCGAACCCGATTGCGATCATCGTCCCCTGCCACCGCGTGATCGGCGCGGACGGGTCGCTGACGGGATTCGGCGGCGGACTCCCGGTCAAGAAGGCATTGCTCGCGCTCGAACGGGGTGAGCGCTCGCTTCTCTAACGGCTTACGACTTACGACTTACGGCTTACGACTTACGGATTACGGTCAGGACTCCATGCCCACACGTCGAGAATTTCTTGAGGCTACGAGCCTGGCGCTTGGCTCTCTTCCACTCGTGGGCCGCGCGCAGGGGCTCGCGCCGGCGCCAGGTCCCGGCAATCCCGTCTTCCGTCACGGCGTCGCGAGCGGCGATCCGATGTTCGACCGCGTCATCCTCTGGACCCGCGTCACGCCCCGCGCCACGCCGACCGGCGCGGTGAAGGTGTCGTGGATGATGGCGCGCGACGTGAGCTTCAGGCAAGTGGTCTCGCGCGGCGAAACCGAGACGGGCGCCTCGCGCGACTTCACGGTGAAGCTCGATGTGCCCGGCCTCGCCCCGGCGACGACCTATTACTATCGCTTCGAGGCGCTCGGCGAGCGTTCGCCGATTGGCCGCACGAAGACGGTGGCCGCCGGCGGCCTGGCGCGCATGCGGGTCGCGGTGGTGACGTGCTCGAACCTGCCGTTCGGCTTCTTCAACGTCTACGGCCGCGTCGCGGCGCGCGCGGATCTCGACGCCGTACTGCACCTGGGCGACTACATCTACGAGTACGCCAACGGCAACTACGGCAACCGCCCGGGCGAAGGCGACGGCACCGCGCTCGGGCGCATTCCCCGGCCGAACAAGGAGATCGTCACGCTCGAGGACTACCGGACGCGGTACGCGCAGTATCGCGAGGACCCCGACTGCCAGGAGGTCCATCGCCAGCATCCGTTCATCGTGATCTGGGACGACCACGAGTTCGCCAACAACACGTGGAGCGGCGGCGCCGAGAACCACAACCCCGGGGACGGCGACTGGCCGGCGAGGAAGGCGGCGGCGGCTCGCGCGTTCATGGAGTGGCTCCCGATCCGGGACGTGGTGGGCGACCGCCAGCTGCGCATCTACCGCACGATCCGCTTCGGCGGCCTGGCCGACCTGATGATGCTCGACACGCGCATCACGGGCCGCGACCAGCAGCCGGCGCCGCGCGACGTCGGCGCGGAGAACGACGCGCGCCGGACGATGATGGGCCTCGCGCAGGAGAAGTGGCTTTTCACCGAACTGCAGGAGTCGAAGCGCGCGGGCACGCGCTGGCAGGTGCTCGGGCAGCAGGTGATGTTCGCCCCGCAGGTGCCCCGGGACCAGTTCGGCTCCGCGGACTCATGGGACGGCTATCGCGGCACGCGCGATCGCGTGTTCGACGCCGTGGCGGCCGCGAAGATCGACAACTTCGTCGTCCTGACCGGTGACGCGCACACGGCGTGGGCCTACGACCTGGTGCGCGACCCGTTCAAGGGCGATGCCTACGATCCGGCCACGGGCCGCGGCGCCGTGGGCGTGGAGATCATCGCCCCGGCCGTGTCGTCGCCCAACGGGCTTGGCGACGGCGCCGTGCGCGCCGAGCGCGTGGCGGGCGTCATGAAGGCCCGGCCGCACGCCCGGTACCTCGACGGCGACCGCGGGTACGTCGTGGTGGACATCTCGGCGGAGCGGCTGCAGGCGGACTGGTGGTCCGTGCCCACCATCCTCACGCGCAACGCCGACGAGCGGTTCGCCAAGGGGTTCGTGACCGAGGCCGGGCGGCCGCACTTCATCGAGGCCCCCAGCCCCGCCAAGAGCGGCGACGGCGCCGACCCCGCCCCTATATAATCGCCTGATGCCTCGGACGGACGTCTCGAACCCGAACTACTACCATAAGGTCGTCGACTGCCAGTGGGCCTGTCCGGCCCACACCAACGTGCCGGAATACATCCGGATGATCGCGCAGGGGCGTTTCGATGATGCCTACATCCTGAATCGCGAGTCGAACGTCTTCCCGGGCATCCTCGGGCGCACGTGCGACCGCCCCTGCGAGCCGGCCTGCCGGCGCGGCCGCCTCGACGGCAAGCCCGTCGCCATCTGCCGCCTCAAGCGCGTCGCCGCCGACCAGAAAGACGACGTCTCCGCACCGCATCCCGAAGGCGCCCGACGCAGAAGAACGGGAAGAAGGTCGCGCTCATCGGCGCCGGCCCCTCGTCGCTCACCGTGGCCAACGACCTGATGCCGCTCGGCTACCAGGTCACCGTCTTCGAGAAAGGCCCGCGCCCCGGCGGCCTGATGCGCATCAACATCCCCGCGTTCCGCCTGCCCGAGCAGGTCCTCGACGAGGAGATCGGCTACATCGTCGACATGGGCGTGGAGATGCGGTACGACACGCCGGTGACGAGCCTCAAGGCGCTGCGTCGAGTCGAAGGAATACGACGCGGTCTTCGTGGGCAGCGGCGCGCCGAAGGGCAAGGAGCTGGAGCTGCCCGGCCGCCACGACAGCGACCAGATCTTCATCGGCATCGAGTGGCTCGAGTCGATTCACTTCGGCCACATCGACGTCGGTGGGCAAGCGCGTGCTCATCATCGGCGTGGGCAACACGGCGATGGACTGCTGCCGCTCGGCCAAGCGCCTCGGCGCCACCGACGTGAAGGTCATCGCGCGCAAGACGCGCAAGTACTTCAAGGCGTCGCCCTGGGAGCTCGAGGACGCCGAGGAAGAGAACGTCGAGATCCTCGAGAACCTCTCGCCCGTCCGCTTCATCATCGAGAACGGCAAGCTCACCGGGATGGAGTTCGACAAGTTCACGTCGCAGGAGGTGAACGGCAAGCTGGTGCAGGAGCCCGCGGGCGCGCGATCACGCTCGCTGCGACGCGGTGGTCCTCGCCATCGGCCAGGAGAACGCCTTCCCCTGGATCGAGCGCGACATGGGCCTCGAGTTCGACAAGAATGGGACATGCCGGTCGTGGACAAGACGACGTTCATGTCCACGCGCCCCGGCGTGTTCTTCGGCGGCGACGCGGCGTTCGGCCCGGCGAACATCATCTGGGCGGTGGAGCACGGCCACCAGGCCGCGATCTCGATCCACCAGTACTGCCAGGGCCTGCCGGTCACCGAGCGCCCGCCGCAGGGGCAGACGCTCAGCAGCACCAAGATGGGGCTGCACGAGTGGGCCTACAGCAACGACTACAACCCGGTCACGCGCCAGAAGATGGTGCACGTCGACCTGCCGCTCCGCTTCTCGAAGATGACGATCGAGGTGGAGACGGGCTTCACCGCGGAGCAGACGCAGGCGGAAGTGCAGCGGTGCCTCAACTGCGACGTGCAGACGCACTTCACCGATTCGCTCTGCATCGAGTGCGACGCGTGCATCGACATCTGCCCGGTGGACTGCCTCACCATCGCGCCGCAACGGCGAGGAGGCCGACCTGCGCACGCGCCTGCACGGCGCCGGCCGACAACACCGACCAGGCGCTCTTCGTCTCCGGCCCGCTCAAGCAGACGGGCCGCGTGATGGTGAAGGACGAGAACGTCTGCCTGCACTGCGGCCTGTGCGCCGAGCGCTGCCCCACCTATGCGTGGGACATGCGCAAGTTTGTCCTGGAGCTGCCGCACGCCGGCACCGCCGTCATTCCGCTGGAAGCAGTAGGACGATGACGACTCGCGTCAACGATTTCGCCTTCAAGATCGCCACGGCCAACGGCACCGGGTCGGCGAGCGCCAACGGCCTGATCATGCAGGCCATCTTCCGCATGGGCGTGCCCGTGACGGGCAAGAACGTCTTCCCGTCGAACATCCAGGGCCTGCCCACGTGGTACGAGATCCGCGTCAACAAGGACGGCTACACCGCGCGGACGCCGCGCTTCGACCTGATGGTGGCGCTGAACGCCGCCACCTACGCGAAGGACGTCGCGGAGGTGCGCTCCGGCGGCTGGCTGCTGTACGACTCGACCTGGCCGCTCGACGAGAAGCTCAAGCGCGCCGACGTGACGTTCCTCGGCGTGCCGCTGGCCGAGATGTGCAACGCCGCCTTCAAGGGCGTGCGCGAGCGCATCCTGATGAAGAACATCGCCTACGCCGGCGCGCTGGCCGCGCTGCATCGGCATGGACACCGAGATCATCGCGGCGCTCACCAAGGAGAAGTACGCGGCCAAGAAGTCGCTGCTCGACTCCAACGAGAAGGCCATCGCGCTCGGCTACGACTACGCGAAGGCGCACTTCGACTGCCCGCTGCCGATCCGCCTCGAGAAGATGGACGAGACGAAGGACAGCATCCTGATCGACGGCAACACCGCCGCCGGCGCTCGGCGCCGTGTTACGCGGGCGCCACGGTGGGCGCGTGGTATCCGATCACGCCGGCGACCTCGCGTGATGGAGGCGTTCAAGAGCTTCTGCCAGAAGTACCGCCGCGACCCGGAGACGAAGAAGAACCGCTACGCCATCCTGCAGGCCGAGGACGAGCTCGCCGCGGTGGGCATGGTGATCGGCGCCTCGTGGGCCGGCGCGCGGGCGTTCACGCCCACCGTCCGGCCCGGGCATCTCGCTGATGAACGAGTTCATCGGCCTCGCCTACTACGCCGAGATTCCCGCGGTGATCTTCGACGTGCAGCGCACGGGCCCGTCCACCGGCATGCCCACGCGCACGCAGCAGGGCGACCTGATGCTGTGCGCCTACGCGTCGCACGGCGACACGCGGCACATCTGCCTCTATCCCGTCGGACCCGCGCGAGGCGTTCGAGTTGGCGGCGAAGGCCTTCGACCTCGCCGAGCGGTTCCAGACGCCCGTGTTCGTGCTGAGCGACCTCGACATCGGCATGAACGACTGGATGGTGCCGAAGCTCGCAGTGGGACGACGCCTACCGGCCCGGATCGCGGCAAGGTGCTCTCGGCCGAGGAGCTGGAGAAGGCGAAGAGCTTCTACCGCTACCTCGACGTGGACGGCGACGGCATCCCGTAGCGCTCGCTGCCGGGCGTGCACCCGAAGGGCGCGTACTTCACGCGCGGCTCGGGCCACAACAAGTACGGCGGCCTACACGGAAGACGGCGACGAGTACCAGGAAGTGCTCGACCGCATCGACCGCAAGGTGCAGGGCGCGGCGAAGGCCGTGCCGGCGCCGATCATCAAGCGCACGCGCCGGCGCGAAGATGGGCCTCGTCACCGTGGGCGGCTGCCACGCCGCCTGCGTGGAGGCGATGGACCTGCTGGCCAAGGAAGGCATCGCAGCTCGACTACATGCGCGTGCGCGGCTTCCCGTTCGGCGAGGAGGTCCGGCAGTTCCTCGAGCAGCACGAGGTCAACTTCGTCGTCGAGCAGAACCGCGACGCGCAGTTGCGGAGCCTGCTGACGCTCGAGACCCGGCGTGCCGGTGACGAAGATGGAGTCGGTGCGCTACTACGCGGGCTTCCCGATGAGCGCGCACCACGTGATGACCGGCGTGAAGGCGAAGTTGGAGAAGGCGGCATGACCTATATCGCGAAGCCCAAGGTCCACCATCCCGTCGCTCAAGAAGAACGCGATCGGGCTGACCCGCCGCGACTACGAAGGCGCGATCACCACGCTCTGCGCGGGCTGCGGGCACGACTCGATCACGGCCGCGATCATCCAGGCGTTCTGGGAGCTCGACATCGCGCCGCACAAGGTGGCGAAGCTCTCGGGCATCGGCTGCTCGTCGAAGACGCCGGCGTACTTCCTGCGCGAGGCGCACGGCTTCAACAGCGTGCACGGGCGCATGCCGGCGGTGGCGACCGGCGCCAACGCCGCCAACGGGGACCTCATCATCATCGGCGTGTCGGGCGACGGCGACTCGCTGTCGATCGGCCTCGGGCAGCTGTGCCACGCCATCCGCCGCAACGTGAACATGCTCTACGTGCTCGAGAACAACGGCGTGTACGGGCTGACGAAGGGCCAGTTCTCGGCGTCGGCCGACCCGGGCTCGACGAGCAAGAAGGGCGAGGCCAACACGATGGAGGCCATCGACGGCGCGCTGCTGGCGCTGACGCTCGGCGCCACGTTCGTCGCCCGCAGCTTCTCGGGCGACAAGGCGCAGCTCGTGCCGATCATCAAGGCGGGCATCGCGCACCGGGGCTTCGCGTTCGTCGACGTCATCTCGCCGTGCGTGACGTTCAACGATCACGAGGGCTCGACCAAGAGCTACGCCTACACGCGCGAGCACAAGGTGGAGGTGGTGCAGGCCGACTTCGTGCCGCCGCGCGAGGAGATCACGACCGAGTACGACGCCGGGCACGGTGCAGAACGTGATGCTGCACGACGGCAGCTGGGTGAAGCTGCGCAAGGTGGCCAAGGACTACGACCCGACCGACCGCGACACGGCCTACGCCTACATCCGCGAGCACCAGCGCAAGGACGAGGTGGTCACGGGGCTGCTCTACATCTCGGACGACGTCGAAGGACGTGCACGACCAGAACGAGACGGTGCCCGAGGCGCTCTACGACCAGCCGCACGCCAAGCTGTGCCCGGGGAACGACGCGCTGCAGAAGCTCCAGCAGCAGTTCCGGTAGGCAATTGGGCTGTGGTGTCCGGCTTTAGCCGGACGTGGGCTGTGGTGTCCGGCTTCAGCCGGACCCCCAGAGGCCAGGTGGGGCCGGGCCTTCGGCCCGGTAGGGCTCGCGGCTCCGCCGCTCGTGGGAGTAGGGCACCCCTTTAGGGGTGCCTTTCTTTTTTGTACGACTGACCCGAAGCTCACTCGGGTTGCCGCGCGCCGCCTCCGCGGACGTACGCTGCGCATGAACGTAGGGCACCCCTTCAGGGGTGCCGTGTCAGTGGCGTGTGGTGGTCCTGGCGTGACGCTCGAAACCGCGCCTCTGTCCGTTCGGATTACCCGACGCTTGAACGGGCCACTCCGCAAACGGCGGAGATGGCCCGTGTAATCCTCACTCCTGCCGGCGTGGTTTCGTGATCGCTCTCGCGTCACGCCAGTCGGCAGCGCCCGGCAGCCCGAGTGAGCTTCGGGGGCGCCGGTAGCAACGCTAAGCGCCCCGCGGTCGCGACTGGCTCCGCGTCCAGGCGGTCACCGCCATGGCCAGGCAGAACACACCGCCGGCCGCGATAGGCCAATTCATCTCCCGGTCGGCGGAATAGCGGATTCCGACCGCGAGAAACGCGAGGCCTGCCGCGACGACCCAGAGAACCGCCGCGAGACGTGTCCCCGTTATTTGATCGGCCATGATCTCACCCTCCGTTACTGGCGCTGCGCGCCTCCGAACGCACGCGCCAAGATTACATTCATCCCGAGCGCGACGACAAAGGCGGGGACCGCCGTCATGACGGGCCAGATTCCGAGCGAGAGCAGCAGGAGCTGCCGGTGCTGGCCGGTCGATGCGATAGCGATCGAATGGATGTTTGCGCCCACGGCCAGCCCGAATGCGCCAAGCGCCACGGCGAGTGCAACGTGCAGGGCGGCGGTGACGGGGACGTTGCGCAGCCGAACGCGCTCGTACGCGATGTGCGCCCCGTATCCCATGGCGCTCACCATCCACGCCGCCCACCGCCACGCCTGCACGTGTGTAGACGGGACGGCGAACACGATGCCGACCAGGGCGTAGCCGATGCCCAGAAGGACGGCCGCACGCAGCCACGACTGCCGATGTTCGTCGCCCATAGTCGTAGCCCTAAATGCACTGGCGCTCAGCCGCGAGACGCGCGGGACCGGCCCTTCGACCTGCCCGTGGTTCGAGCGCGGCATCGCCGCTCCTGCCGCTATTTCTGCTTCGCGATCACGAGCGCGGCGATCTTCTTGTAGGTTGCTTCGGGAATGATGTTCTTCGATGTGAGCTCGTTCTTCGCGCGGTACGGCCGGTTGTCGATGATCTTCTGCGAGTAGGCGTCGCCGATCCCCGGCAACGTCATCAACTGTTCCTTGGTGGCGGAATTGAGGTCCAAGAGCGCCACGGCCGGAGTGTTGGTGGCCGCGGTCGCAGCGGGCTTCGCGGGCGCCGCGGACTTCTTGGTGGTCTGCGCGGACACGGGCGCGAGTGCGACCGCGGAAATGAGGAATGCGACGGCGAGCAGGGACGAGAAGAACTTTTTCATGGGACCTCCCGGGATGAAAGGCGGCCGCGCGCAGCCGCCCATGCGCCCCACTCTACCGCAGAGGGCCGAGGCTGCGGCGCGACCCATGCGCTCGCCGGGCCGAAGGCCCGGCCCCCTTTAGGACTGCGGTTTCGGCCGGTCTGACACGATCGGGAGATACGCCTCCCACGGGCCGATCTCTTCCCGATACTGCTTCGCCATCACCCGCGTGATCTGCGCGATGTGCCCCAGGTCGTGCACGACCCACGTGGCGAGCAGCTGGCGCAGCGTGACGCGGCCGAGCGCCGGGTGCGTCGCCGCCTGATCCAGATCCGCCTCCGCCAGGTGCCACGAGCGCAATTCCTCGAGGCTCGCCGCGCGGAGCGTGGCGAACTCATCGAGCAGCGATGCGAGGGTCCGGTCCTTGTTCCGCTCACGATGCCGGAACCGATCGTAGGGCGCGAACGTGGCGTCCGGCCCGCCCGCGCGAATGACGCGGGCCCGCGGCATCCAGTCCGTCTCCTCGCCGTCGATCAGGTGCCCGACGACGTCGAAGGGGCTGAAGGTGTCGGGCCCCTCGGTCGCGCGCGCCCAGGCAGCGTCGAGATCGGTGAGCAACACGAGCAGCGTCCCCGGCGTGCGCCGGAGCACGTCGATCGAGAGGTCGAGATTGAATTGCATGGGTGCTGTCTGCCTTCGAGGCAGATTTGTACTCACCCCACGAGCGGCGGAGCCGCGAGCCCCACCGGGCCAAAGGCCCGGCCCCACCCGCCCTACCGAGCCAAAGCCTCGGCCCTACTTCGTCTCGTTCCACACCACCGTGGCGTCGGCCTTCACGCGATTCGGGTCGGCCGGGCCGTAGCCGGCGTACTTCGCCGGCGTCTTCCACGTGGCGACGACATCTTCCACCGTCTTGCCGGATTTCTTCGCCGCCTGCACGAAGGTGACGAACTCGCGGACGAAGTCCGCGTACTCCTTCAGTTCGGCGGGCGTGGTCTGGCCGTTGGTGTGCCCGTTGATCAGCGTGTCCACGTTGGTGAGCCCCGCGGCCGCCTTCGTCAGCGTGTTCGGGAACTCGACGCCGGCGCCGCCGTTGTTGGCGTCCATGATCGGCAGGCCCTTGTTCGGGAACGTATCGCCGACGTGCGCCACGCGCAGGGCGGGGAACACGACGAACGCGTCGCCGCCCGTGTGCGCGCGGCCGAAGTAGTGCAGGTCGATCCGGTCGGCGTCCTTGCCGAGCGTGAGCGCTTCCTTGAACGTCCGCGTCGGCATGCCGCGCCCCGGCTTGTCCTTGAAGACGTTGGCCTGCGGCCCGAGGCCCGTGACGTCGTTCATCTGCGCCCATCAGGGTCTTCGTGTTCTCGTGCGCGATGATCTCCACCGCCGCCGGGAACTCGACGTTGCCACTCACGTGGTCGTAGTGGGTGTGCGTGTTGATCACGGTGGTGACGGGCTTGGGGGTGATCGTCCTGATCTTGTCGAGCAGCGGCTGTCCCCAGCCCGGGTTCTTCGTGTCGATCACGGTCACGCCGGTCGCGCCGACGAACACGGCCGTGTTGCCGCCGCCGCCGCGCAGCACGAAGAGGTTGTCCTTCACCTTGTCCACGGTGAGCGCGTCCGCGGACGGCGCCGGTGCCGGTTGCTGCATGGCGCCCACGGCCACGGTGAGGCCGCCGGCGAAAATCAGGATCCCAAGGGTGATGCGCCGATTCATGTGTCGATCTCCTTTGTCCCAGGCATTCTAGTGGCCGCGCCGGCCGGCGCCAAATGGCCTCACTTTCGGGCCCGGCGCAACTTCTGGCGTCCGTCCTGCGTCTGTCTCTTGCAGGAGCACCCCTCGACCATGCCCGTCATCGTCACCACCACCCCGACCATCGAAGGCAAGCGCATCATCAAGTACCGCGGCATCGTCACCGGCGAGGCCATCATGGGCGCCAACATCTTCAAGGACCTCTTCGCGGGCATCCGCGACATCGTCGGCGGGCGCTCCGCGACGTACGAGGCCGAGTTGCGGAAGGCGCGCGACCTTGCGCTCAACGAGTGCACGCAGAACGCCGCCGAACTGGGCGCCAACGCGGTGGTGGGGGTCGACCTGGACTACGAGACCGTTGGGGGACAGGGCAGCATGCTGATGGTCACCGTCAGCGGCACGGCAGTCGTCACGGAATAGCGCACTGGCGCCGCGTGGGCGAGTTCCGGTAGAGTCCGCGCATGCTGATTCTCCTCGCCCTCGTCGTGTCCCTCGAGGCCCAACAGCCCCCCGTCCCGGCCGTGCACATCAGCAAGGAAGAGCACGAGGCCGTGCTGAAGGAACAGATTGCCAAGAACGTCGTGGACCAGCCGATCAAGGCCGCCGACGTTCTGGGCGGCAAGGCTTCGGTGGCGATGCTCCATCGCACCAAAGCCGGAGACGAGCTCGCTCATCCACGAGACGGTCACGGAGACGTACTACATCGTCTCGGGCTCGGGGACGATCGTCACCGGTGGGAAGCTCGGCGATCCGAAGCCCACGGACCTGACGCGCGTGAACGCGGGCATGAGCCAGACCGGCACGCGCATCGGCGGCGAGAGCCGCAAGGTGAAGCCAGGCGACATCGTCATCGTGCCCGCCGGCACGCCGCACGGCTTCAGCGAACTCGACGGCCCGATCAGCTACCTCGTCTACCGGTTCGGGCCTACGCAGAAATAACGAATAACGAATAACGAATAACAGACGCCCGCGTGACGGCGAGTCCGGGAGTGCGGGCGTGTGGTGCCGGAGGCCGCCGACTGGAGTGTCGCGATAGCGATCACGAAACCACGCCGGCGGGAGCGAGGAGTGCACGCGTCGCTCCGCCGCTTGCGGAGCGACGCGCTCGGGCTTCATGCAATCCGAGCGGACAGAGGCGTGGTTTCGAGCGTCACTCCAGGACCACCCCCACGCCAAGCACCACGCGCAGCGTGCGTCCGCGGAGGCTGCGTCCGGCACCACGCGCCCGCACTCCGCGATCACGGACCAGCAAGGAAGGCCAGCGCCGTTGCGGCGAAGGCCGCGGCGTGCGAGACGGGCGCACTTCTTGCAGCGTGAAGGCATGGAGCCAGGGCTCTGGAGGTCGAAGTGTCGGACCCGCCCGTCCCGGTCTTTGCCGCGCGCAACCTCACCAAGGTCTACCCGATGGGAGAACTGCAGGTGCAGGCGCTGCGGGGCGTGGATTTCGACCTCTTTGCGGGCGAGTTCGTCGTCCTGCTCGGGCCGTCGGGCAGCGGCAAGTCCACGCTGCTCAACATCCTGGGCGGCCTCGACGTCCCGACGTCCGGCAGCGTCATCTACCGCGACCACAACCTCACCACCGCCGGTGAAGCGGCACTGACGGAGTACCGGCGCGAGCACGTGGGCTTCGTCTTCCAGTTCTACAACCTCATCCCCAGCCTGACGGCCCGCGAGAACGTGGCCCTCGTCACGGAGATTTCCACCAATCCGATGACGCCGGAGGAGGCGCTGGACCGGGTCGGCCTCGCGCGATCGGCTTCGATCATTTCCCGGCGCAGCTCTCCGGCGGCGAGCAGCAGCGCGTGGCCATCGCGCGGGCGATCGCCAAGCGGCCCGACGTGCTCCTGTGCGACGAGCCGACGGGCGCGCTCGACATCACCACGGGCGTCGTGGTGCTGGAGGCCATCGCGCGGGTGAACCAGGACCTCGGCACGGCGACCGTGGTCATCACGCACAACGCCGCGATCGCGGGCATGGCCGACCGCGTCGTGCGGCTCGCCGACGGCCGCGTCGCCGGCATCGAGCGCAACGCCACCAAGATTACGGCGCAGGGAGCTGTCATGGTGACGCGCCGAGGCAACACGAAAGTGGTGCCCTACGTCTCGGCGCTCGATCGCAAGCTCCTGCGCGATCTGTGGGAGATGAAGGGGCAGGCGCTTGCGATTGCCGCCGTGATTGCCGCGGGCATCACGATGTTCGTCACCTACCTCTCGAACTTCGATTCGCTGCAGCGCACGCTCGACCAGTATTACGAGCGCGAGCGCTTCGCCGACGTGTTTGCCAACGTCACGCGCGCGCCCGAGCGGCTGGCGGCGCGCATCGCGGCGCTGCCCGGCGTGGCGGTGGTCGACACGCGCGTGATCGCCGACGTGACCCTCGACGTGCCGGGCATGCCCGAGCCGGCCACCGGGCGGCTGGTGTCGATTCCCCTGCGCACCGCGCCGGCGCTGAACGCGGTGTCGCTGCGCCGCGGGAGCTGGCCCGACCCGTCGCGGCCCGACGAGGTGGTGGCCAGCGAGATGTTCTGCGAGGCGCACGGGTTCGGCCCGGGCGACCACGTGGCGGCGATCATCAACGGCCGCCGCCGCACGCTCACGATCGTGGCCATCGGCCTCTCACCCGAGTACGTGTATGCGGTGAAGGCCGGTGAGATCTTCCCCGACAACCGGCGCTTCGGCGTGTTCTGGATGGAGCGGCGCGCGCTGGCCACGGCGTTCGACATGGAGGGCGGCTTCAACGACGTGTCGCTGAAGCTGGCGAAGGGCGCGTCCCCGGACGAGGTGATTGCGGGCCTCGACCGGCTGCTCGAGCCGTACGGCGGGCGCGGCGCATACCCGCGGTCGCTGCAGATCTCGGCCTGGACGCTGTCGAACGAGCTGACGCAGCTGCAGACGTTCGGCTTCATCACCCCGTCTGATCTTCCTGGCCGTGGCGGCGTTCATCCTCAACATCGCGCTGGCGCGCGCGCTGGCCCTGCAGCGCGGGCAGATCGCCGCCCTTAAGGCGCTCGGCTACACGAACCGCGAGATCGGGTGGCACTACGTGAAGTGGGCGCTCGTCATCGCGTTTGTCGGCGCCGCGGCCGGCGTCGCCCTCGGCGACTGGCTCGGGGCGCGCGTGGCGGAGATCTACAACGCCTATTTCCGCTTTCCCGATCTCGATTACCGGCTGTCGCTGGACGTCGCGGCCGGCTCGATTGCCGGCAGCCTGCTGGTGGCCGCGCTCGGCGCGCAATCGGCCGTGCGGCGGGCCGTGCGCGTGCCCCCGGCCGAGGCGATGCAGCCCGAGTCGCCCCAGCGCTATCGCCAGAGCGTCGGTGAGCGGTGGCGGATCTTCCGCCGCCTGCCGAACGGCACCCGCATGATCCTCCGAAACCTCGAGCGGCAACCGGCCCGGGCCGCCATGTCGATTGCCGGGATCGCGTTTGCCGGCGCCGTGCTCATCATCGGCATCGCCTTCATTGACGTGTTCGACGTCCTCATCGACGAGCAGTTCATGCGGGCGATGCGGCAGGACGTGACCGTGAACTTCGTCGAGCCCCTGTCGGCCCGCGCGATGGACGCCGTGCGCCGGCTGCCCGGCGTAATCGCCGCGGAGCCCATGCGCGTGGTGCCGGCGCGCTTGCGCGTGGGCCACCGGCACCGGACGCTTGCCGTCACGGGCCTTGTCGCCTCGCCCGATCTCAACCGGGTGGTGGAGCGCGCGGGCGGCGTGGTTATGCTGCCGCCCGAGGGCCTGGTCCTCTCGAAGATGCTGGCGGAGATCCTGGGGGTGACCCCGGGCGGCACGGTGCGCGTCGAGGTCCTTGAGGGCGCCCGGCCCACGTGGGACGTCCCCGTGGCCGCCCTGGTCGACGACAGCCTGGGCGTGCAGGCCTACATGGAGATCGACGCGCTGCGGCGACTGATGCGCGAGGGGGGCACCGTGTCCGGGGCCGCGATGATGGTGGACCCGGCCGCGCTCGACACGCTGCATGCCGAGGTAAAGCGCCTGCCGGCCATTGCCGGGGTCTCGGTCCGTGACGTCGCGCTGCGGAACTTCCGCCAGACGATGGCCGAGCACATGAACCTGATCATCTTCTTCAACGTGTTCTTCTCAGGGGTGATCGCGTTCGGGGTGGTCTACAATTCCGCGCGCGTCTCGCTCTCGGAACGCAGCCGCGAGCTGGCCAGCCTGCGCGTGCTCGGCTTCACGCGCGGCGAGATCGCCCTCATCCTGCTCGGCGAGCTGGCCATCCTGACCCTGGTCTCGCTGCCTTTCGGCGTGGCGATCGGCTGGGGACTGGGGCAGATCATCATGTCCCTCTTCAACAACGAAGTGTATCGACTGCCGTTCGTGATGTCGTCGCAGACGGTGGCCTGGACCTGCCTCACGGTGATTGGCGCCGCGCTCATCTCGGCGCTCGCCGTGCGCCGGCAGTTGGATCGGCTCGACCTGGTGGCCGTGCTGAAATCGCGGGAGTGAGCCATGTGGCGCCTTGTGACGAACCGGCGGGTGTTGATGGGGGCGGCGGTCGTGCTCGCCCTGCTGGCCGTGGCGCTCTGGCCGCAGTCCGTCGCAGTGGACGTGGGCCCGGTGACGCGCGGCCCCCTGGTCGTGACCATCGACGAAGAGGGCGAGACGCGCGTGCACGATCGTTTCGTCGTCTCGGCGCCCGTGTCGGGACGCGTCGAGCGGATCGACCTCGAGGCGGGCGACCCCGTGGTGCGCGGCAAGACGATCGTGGCGCGGGTGCGCGCCGACGCGCCGCCGCTGCTCGATGCCCGCTCGCGCGCGGAAGCGGAGGCTGCAGTGGACGCGGCAAGGGGGGCGCTGGGCAAGGCCCGCGCCGAGGAGCAGCGCGCCCGCGCCGCCCTCGACCTCGCCACGGCCGACCTGAAGCGCGAGCGCAACCTCGAAACAGCCGGGCTGACGACCAGGCAGTCGCTGGACGCGCGGGTCGCCGCGGCACAGACCGCGGATGAAGCCGTGCGGGCGGCGGCCTTCGCGGTGGCGGCGGCGGCCTCGGATTACGAGCGCGTGCGCGCGCGCCTGATGCCCGCCACTCTCGAGGCCGGCGAGCGCGTGCTGCCGGTCCTCGCGCCCGTGGACGGCGTCGTGCTCCGCCGCCTCCGCGAGAGCGAGAGCGTGGTGCCGTCCGGCGAGCCCCTCGTCGAACTCGGCGATCCCCGGCACATGGAGATCGTGTCCGACCTGCTGTCCACCGACGCCGTGCGCGTGAAGCCGGGAATGCGCGTGATGGTCGAGCAATGGGGCGGCGACGGCGCGCTCGCCGCGCACGTGCGGCGCGTGGAGCCCGCGGGCTTCACCAAGATCTCGGCCCTTGGCGTCGAGGAGCAGCGCGTGAACGTGCTGATGGACTTCGACGCGTCAGTGGAGGCTTGGAAGCTCGCTCGGGGACGCCTACCGCGTCGAGATCCGTATCGTGGCCTGGGAGGCGGCCGACCTCGTGAAGGTGCCGACCAGCAGCGCTCTTCCGAGTGGGCGAGCGATGGGCCGCCTACGTCATCGAGGGCAATCGCGCACGTCGCACGCTCCTCGAACTGGGGCAACGCACCGCCCAGGAGGCCGAAGTGCGCGCGGGCCTGACGACGGGACAGCGCGTCGTGCTGCACCCTGGCGACACGCTCACCGACGGCGTGCGCGTGATGGTCAGGAACGGCGACGCCGGAAAATAGACCCGATCTGTTGCGGCGGACGGAGTGGCGATCGACAAGGACACGCAGGTCATCCTCGTGCGGTTCCAGGGCAAGGTGATTGCCTTCAACCTCGCGTGCCCCCACGAGAACAACGCCCTGCGCTGGAAACCCGAGGTCGGCCGTTTCCAGTGCTCGAAGCACGACTCGAAGTACACGCCCGAGGGCAAGTTCCTCGATGGCCGCGCCACGCGCAACATGGACCGGTTGCCCATCACGCGCAACGGGAACACCGTGACCGTGGACCTGTCGAAGATCGTGAAGTCCGACACGCAGGCCGCGGACTGGGCGGCGGCCGTGATCGTGGTGTCGGCGACGTAGGGGCGCGACAAATAGATCGGGTCTATTTTTCGTGAGGCCAGGGAAAAATAGACCCGATCTATTTGTCGCGGGCGTGGCGCTTCAGGAACGACCCCGCGCCGGCCCGGCCCGTGAAGCGGCCGCCGTCGATGATCACCTTGCCGCGCGAGATCACCGTCTCGGTGACGCCCGTGACCGTGCGGCCCTCGTACGGGTTGTAGTCCACCTTCATGTGATGCGTCTTCGCCGACAGCGTCGTCGTCTTTTCGGGATCGAAGATGACGATGTCGGCGTCCGACCCGGGGGCGATCGTGCCCTTCTTCGGGAACATCCCGAAGATCTTCGCGGGTGAGGTGGACGTCAGCTCCACGAACCGGTTCATCGAGATGCGACCCGTGCGCACGCCGCCGTCGTAGACGAGGCTCATGCGCGTCTCGACGCCCGGCGCGCCGTTGGGGATCTTCGAGAAGTCCGTCTCGCCCAGGTGCTTCTCCTTCATGCAGAACGGGCAGTGGTCGGTGGCGATCGCCTGCAGGTCGTTGAAGGCGAGGCCGCGCCAGAGCTTGTCCTGCGTCTGGCGCGATCGCAGCGGCGGGCTCATCACGTACTTCGAGCCGCTCGAAGCCCGGCTCGTCGTAGTTGTCCTCCGAGAGGAACAGGTACTGCGGGCACGTCTCCGCGTACGCGGGGAGGCCGCGGTCGCGCGCCTCGGTCACCATCTCCAGCGCCTCGGCCGCCGAGAGGTGGACGATGTAGATCGGCACGTCGGCCATTTCGGCGAGGGCGATGGCGCGATGCGTGGCCTCGCCCTCCGCCCGCGCGGGACGCGTGATGGCGTGGTACTTGGGCCCGGTCTTCCCCTCGGCGAGCGCCTTCTTCACCAGCACGTCGATCACGCCGCCGTTCTCGGCGTGCATGCAGATGGTGCCGCCGTTCTTCCCCGTGCGCAGCAGCGCGCGGAAGATGCTCGCGTCGTCCATCATGAAGACGCCGGGGTAGGCCATGAAGAGCTTGAAGGACGTGACGCCCTCGCGCACCATCGTGTCCATCTCGGCCTCGACCTGGTCCGAGAGGTCCGTGATGATCATGTGGAAGCCGTAGTCGATGGCGGCCTTGCCCTCGGCCTTCTTCATCCACGCGTCGCGCGCCTCGCCCAGCGCCTGGCCCTTGTACTGGATGGCGAAGTCCACGATGGTCGTGGTGCCGCCGAAGGCGGCGGCGATGGTGCCCGACTCGAAGTCGTCCGCGGAGGTGGTGCCGCCGAACGGCATGTCCATGTGGGTGTGCACGTCGATGCCGCCCGGCAGCACGAACTTGCCCGCGGCGTCGATCACGCGGTCCGCCGGCATCGTCAGCGCCGACCCGATCACCGTAATCTTCTCGCCCTCGACCAGGACGTCGCCGACGTAGCGATCCGTGGCCGTCACGATCGAGCCGTTCTTGATCAGCAGTGACATGGCGTGGGCTCCTGCGCCGCATTATGCCTCCTAAGCCCCCAAGCCGCTAAGCGCCCAAGCCCTCCTGTGTTAACGTCCCCCCATGAACCCTCAGCTCGGCGTCACGTTCACGGGCCTGAAGTTCGCCAACCCCTTCCTGCTCTCGTCGGCGCCGCCGACCGAGTCCGACACGCAACATCATGCGCGCGTTCGACGCGGGCTGGGGCGGGGTGGTCACCAAGACCATCGGCCTCCACCCGGTGACGAACGTGGCGGGGCCCAAGACGAAGTTCCTCCGCACCACGCTCGACGGGCGCCTGTCGATGCAGAAGCGGCCGGACACCGCGCTCCATTCGTCGTGGAACTGGGAACTCATCTCCGACAAGACGCTGGACTGGTGGGTGCCGCGCCTCGAGCGGATCAAGAAGGCGCATCCGGATCGCATGCTCATCGCGTCGATCATGGCGGGGTCGGGCAGCGACACGGAACTCGCGCACTGGCAGACGCTGGCGAAGGCGTGCCAGGACGCGGGCGCCGATGCCTTCGAGCTGAACCTGTCGTGCCCGCACATGGACCGCAAAGACATGGGCTCGAACATCGGCAAGGACCAGGAGCAGGTGTCGATCGTCACGCAAGTCGTGAAGGAGGTGGCGCAGAGTGCCCGTGTGGGCCAAGCTCACCCCCTCGACCACCGACATCGTCGTCGAGGCGCGCGCGGCGTTTCTAGGCGGCGCCGACGCCATCGTGTCGTCCAACACGTTCCCGTCGCTCCCGCTCATCGATCCCGAGACGCTGGACTTCGAGATGAACGTGGACGGCCTCGTGTCGAGCGGCGGCCTCGGCGGCCCGGCCATCCTGCCGCAGTCGCTCGCCAAGATGGCGCAGCTGACGAAGGCCTTTCCCGACCGCGCGTTCTCCGGCATCGGCGGCATCAGCGAGTTCGCGCACGCGCTCAACTACTTCCTGCTCGGCTGCGGCACGGTGCAGGTGTGCACGGCCGCGATGCTCGATCACGCGATCGGCCCGAACATCATCAAGGGGCTCCTCTCCGGCCTGGGGACCTTCCTCGCGAAGCACGCCGACAGGGGCTGGCACTCGCTCGAGGACTTCCGCGGGCTGCGGCGGGACAGCGTGGTGCTGCACTCCGCGATCCGCCGGCCCGAGGGCAAGGAGTACCACGGCGGGCACGAGACGGAAGGCTACGCGGAGTGACGGGAGAGGGAGGCACCCCTCAAGGGGTGCCCTACGTACCGACCGATTTCGTGGAACTCACTGACGACCTGTCGGCGAGCCCGTTGTGGAACCCCGACCTGGCGCCCACGCCGCTGGCCGGGCGCACCTGGACCACCTACAACATCGCCGCGCTCTGGATCGGCATGAGCGTGGTGATCACCACCTACACGCTCGCCTCGGGCCTCATGCAGCAGGGCATGACGTGGTGGCAGGCGCTCGTCACCATCCTCCTCGGCAACGCGATCGTCTTGCTGCCGATGGTCCTCAACGCGCACGCGGGCACGAAGTACGGCGTCTCGTTTCCGGTGTTGTGCCGCGCGAGCTTCGGCGTAAAGGGCGCCAACGTCCCCGCGATGCTGCGCGCCATCGTGGCGTGCGGGTGGTTCGGCATCCAGACGTGGATCGGCGGCCTCGCGCTCGACGCGCTGCTCACCGCGGCGTGGCCCGGTTGGCACGCGGTGCCCGGCAGCACGTGGATCGCTTTCGGGATCTTCTGGGTGGCGCAGGTCGCGATCATCGTCCGCGGACTCGAGGGCATCAAGATGCTCGAGAGCTGGTCGGCGCCGCTCCTCCTCGGCGGCGGCGCGTTGCTGCTCGGGTGGGCCATCGTCAATGGCGGAGGGCTCGGCCGCATCCTCTCGGAATCGGAGCACCTCCAGCAAGGGCACACGCCGTTCTGGCGCCTGTTTCCCGCGGCGCTCACCGCCAACGTGGGCTACTGGGCCACGCTCAGCCTGAACATCCCCGACTTCACGCGCTACGCGAAGAGCCAGCGGTCGCAGGCTCTGGGCCAGGCGCTCGGCCTGCCGGCGACGATGACCGCGTTTGCGTTCATCGGGGTGGCGGTGACGAGCGCGACGATCGTGATCTTCGGCGAGGCGATCTGGGACCCGGTGGTGCTCATCGCGCGCATCGGCAGTCCCCTCGTCGTGATCCTCGGTGCGGTCGTGGTGCTGGCCGCCCAGATCACGACGAACATGGCGGCCAACGTCGTGTCGCCGGCGAATGATTTCTCGAGCCTGGCCCCGCGGCGCATCAGCTATGTGACCGGCGGCCTTATCACGGCGGTGGCGGGCATCGCGATGATGCCGTGGAAGCTCTACGCCGACGCGGCGGCCTACATCTTCACATGGCTCATCGGGTACTCGAGCCTGATGGGCGCCATTGGCGGCATCCTCATCGCGGACTACTGGATCCTCCGGAAGCGCAAGTTGTCGCTGCCCGAGTTGTTCGCGCCGGAAGGCCGGTATACGTATGCGAACGGCATCAACTGGCGCGCGATGGCCGCGCTCGTCCTCGCCGTCCTGCCGGTGGTGCCGGGATTCATTCGCGCGGCGACCACGCCCGGCGGACAGGTGGCGGACCCCACGTTCTTCGACACGCTCTATACGTATGCCTGGTTCGTCACGTTCGGGCTCAGCGCATCGGTGTATCTCGCGCTCATGAGGGGCGAGTCCCTTCGGGACGTGTAGACGTCGCCCGCTCTAAACCTTGGCGCCCCCGATTCCGTCCAATACCCTGATGCGCAACCTCCGCCTCGCTCTCAGGACCCTGTTCAAGACCCCGTTCGTCACGATGGTGGCCATCCTGTCCCTGGCCCTGGGGATTGGCGCGAACTCGGCCATCTTCTCGCTGTTCAACCAGATGCTCCTGCGGCCGTTGCCCGTGAAGGCGCCCGGGGAACTGGTGAACCTCGGCGCGCCAGGGCCCAAGCCCGGGTCGACGCAGTGCAGCCAGCCGGGGCCGTGCGAGGTCGTATTCAGCTACCCGATGTTCCGCGACCTCGAGCGGGTGCAGGACAGCTTCACCGGCATCGCGGCGCACCGCGGGTTCAGCGCCAACCTCGGCTACAAGGGCACGACCCTCAACGCGGAGGGCCTGCTCGTCTCCGGGAGCTACTTCCCGGTCCTCGAACTCACGCCGGCGCTCGGCCGCCTCTTCACGCCTGACGATGACAAGACGGTGGGCGGGCACCCGATCGCGGTCCTCAGCCACGATTACTGGCGGCGGCGGTTCGAGCAGAGCCCCGCGATCCTCAACGAGACGATCATCATCAACGGCCAGGCCGTGACCGTGGTGGGCGTGGCGCCGGCCGGGTTCGAGGGCACGACGCTCGGTTCGCGCCCCGCCGTGTACGTCCCGTTGACGATGCGCGGCGTGATGCAGCCGGGCTTCAACAACTTCGAGAACCGGCGCGCTTACTGGGCGTACCTGTTCGCGCGCCTCAAGCCCGGCGTCTCGCTCGAGCAGGCGAAGACCGCGCTGAACGGCCCGTATCACGCCATCATCACGGACGTGGAAGCGCCGCTGCAGCGCGGCATGAGCGACCAGACCATGGCCCGCTTCAAGGCCAAGCAGATCACGATGGAGCCCGGGCAGCGGGGCCAGAGCAGCGTGCACCGGGAGGCGAAGGCGCCGCTCACGATCCTGTTCGCGGTGACCGGCACCGTGCTGTTGATTGCCTGCGCCAACATCGCCAACCTCCTGCTCGCGCGTGGCGCCGGCCGCGCCACCGAGATGGCGGTGCGGCTGTCGATTGGCGCGAGCCGCGGGCAGTTGGTGCGGCAGTTGCTGCTCGAGTCCTGCGTGCTCGCCACGCTCGGCGCGCTCGGCGGCCTGTTCGTCGCCAAGCTCACGCTCGACGCCGTGGCCGCCATTGTCCCGGCCGATGCCGGCCCGCTCGTGCAGTTCACGCTGGATCCGACGATGCTCCTTTTCGCCGGCGTGTCCGCGCTCGTCACGGGTGTGGCCTTCGGGGTGTTCCCCGCGCTGCACAGCACGCGCCCGGACCTGGCCAACACCATCCGGAGCCAGGCGGGGCAGCCGGGCGGCTCGCGCGCGGCCGCGCGGTTCCGCGTCACGCTGGCCACGGTGCAGATCGCGATGTCGATGGCGCTGCTCGTGCCGGCCGGGCTCTTCGCCAAGAGCCTGTTCAACGTGAGCCGCGTGGACCTCGGCATCAAGACCGATCACCTCGTGCTCTTCTCCATCTCGCCCGAGCTCAACGCCTACTCGACCGAGCGCACGCGCGAGCTCTTCGAGCGCGTGGAGGACGAGCTGTCGGCGATCCCGGGCGTGACTGGCGTGACGGCGGCCCTGGTGCCGGTGCTGGCGGGCAACAACTGGGGCACCAGCATGAAGGTCGAGGGCTTCGAGGCCGGGCCCGACACCGACACCAACTCGTCCTTCAATGCCGTGGGCCCCGGCTTCTTCCAGACGATGGCGATGCCCCTCGTGGCAGGGCGCGAATTCACGCGCGCCGACGCCGCCGGCGCGCCGAAGGTGGCGGTCGTCAACCAGGCGTTCGTGCGGAAGTTCAACCTCGGATCAAAGGCGATCGGCTCGCACGTCACCAACAGCGGCGCACCAGACGCGAAGCTCGACATCGAGATCGTGGGCGTGGTGCAGGACGCGAAATACAGCGACGTGAAGCGCGAGATCCCGCCGCAGTTCTTCTTGCCCTACCGGCAGGAGGAGCGCCTGGGGTTCGCGTATTTCTACGTCCGCACGGCGCTGCCGCCCGCCCAACTGCTGACGGCGATTCCGCCGCTGATGAAGAAGCTCGATCCCAACCTGCCCATCGAGGACCTGAAGACGATGGACATGCAGGTGCGCGAGAACGTGTTCATCGATCGCCTGATCAGCACGCTGTCGCTCGCGTTCGCGGCGCTGGCCACGCTGCTGGCGGCGGTGGGGCTCTATGGGGTGCTGGCCTACACGGTGGCGCAGCGCACGCGCGAGTTCGGCGTGCGCATGGCGCTCGGCGCGGACGGCGGCATGGTCCGCGGCATCGTCATGAGGCAGGTAGCGCGCATGGCGCTCATCGGCGGCGTCATCGGGCTGGTGGCCGCGGTGGGGGTGGGCCGCCTGGCGCAGTCGCTGCTGTTCGAGCTGCAGGGCTACGACCCGCTGGTGCTCACCGGGGCCAGCATCGCGCTGGGCGCGGTGGCCGCGCGTGGCGGGCTTGATCCCGGCGCTGCGAGCCTCGCGGATCGATCCGATGAACGCGTTGCGGTACGAGTAGGGGCGGCGCGCTTCGCGCGCCGCGTATGGCGCCTCGCTCGCGTTCGGCGTGCGGCCGCGAAGACGCGGTAGGATCACGACATCATTTCCTACATGCCGCAGTTGGACGGGCTGCGCGCCATTGCCGTCCTCTTCGTGATGGCGTACCACTTCATTCCCTGGGTGGATCGCTACGCGCCCCTCGGGTCGATGGGCGTGCGCCTCTTCTTCGTCCTGAGCGGGTTCCTCATCACGCGGATCCTGCTGTCGATGCGGGGGCGTCCGCTCGACGACAGCCTCAAGACGTTCTATGCGCGGCGCGTCCTGCGCATCCTGCCGCTCTTCTACTTCGCGCTCCTGGCGGCGGCGGTGATCAACATCGGCGCGGTGCGCCAGACGCTGGCCTGGCACCTCACCTATCTCTCCAACCTGTACTTCTACCGGCGCGGAGACTGGCATGGCGCGGTCTCGCACTTCTGGTCGCTGGCCGTGGAGGAGCAGTTCTATCTCGTGTGGCCGTGGCTGATCCTGTGCGTCCCGCCGCGGCGTCTTGGCTGGGTGATGGCGGTGATGATCCCGCTGGCGCCGCTGGCACGACTGGCCAGTAGCCACCCGATGGTCGGCGTCCTGCCCGTCAGTTGCCTCGACTCGCTGGGACTCGGCGCGTTGCTCGCGTATCACGGCGGGCGTCGAGGGGTGACGGGCGCCGCGTTCTGGATCGGTGCGCCGATCCTCGCGGGGGCGCTCGCGTGGCGCTACGCGAGTCCCGGCCGGCCTCACACAGGAGGTGCTCACCGACTTCAGCGTCTCGATCGTGGCGGTGTGGCTGGTGGGGCGCGCCGCCACGGGCTTTGGCGGCGTTGGCGGACGGCTGCTCGAACTGCCGCCCGTGATGTCGCTTGGGACGATCAGCTACGGCGTGTACGTGTACCACGGCTTCATGCCGTACCTCGCGGGCTACGTCGCCGGCCCGCTCATGGCGCCCGTCGGCCCCGATTGGTTGTGGCGTTTCCTGGTGCTCTCGACCGCCACGATTGCGATCGCCTCCGTGTCATGGCGCGTGCTGGAACGGCCGATTCTGCGACTGAAGCGGCACTTCGTTTAAGTCATCCACAGATTCCGCAGATTCCGCAGATGCCGGGTTCGCTGGCGCCGGCCTGCGGCCGGCGCAGGGAGGATGACGGAGCCGGAGGAATGAGTCCCCGGTGAGCGCGTGGGGGACTCATTCCTCCGGCTCCGTCATCCGTCCACGCGGCGCGAAGCGCCGCCAGCGAACACCCGGCGGTGTGCCGCTCGTTTCGAATCTGTGATATCCGTGGAATCTGTGGATGCCCCTGCGCGTGTCACCGTGCGCCGGGGGGCGGCGGCGGCTTCGGCTTCTCATCCGTCGTCACCTTGAACTGCCGGAAGCGGCCGTAGGTCGCCTCGCCGAAGATCGTGATCGGCGTCAGGTTATACGTGTAGCTCTCCTTCATCTCGATCGGCACCAACAGGTCCAGCCCCTCCTGTGAGCCGTACTTCACCTCGATCCTCGCGGTGACGCGGCCGTCCTGGGCGATGTGTTCGGTGTTGAGGATGCGGCCGGTGGCGCGTTCCACCCACGCGCGTCCGCGCGAGGGCAGGTCACTGCCGGCCTCGCCCCTGACCAGCGTGTTCGGCCCGAACTCCCGGAACTCGATGGCCCACACCTCGCCCTGCACCGACACGCCGCTGAAGCGCTTGGGGTTACCCGGGCTCACGCGGATGAAGCGCGCATACGCCTGGTTGCCCCGGTCGAAGAAACCCAGCGCGAGCACCGGCACGTTGATGGTCCGCGTCACTGGGCCGATGTTGTAGCGCGCCCCCTCTTCGGCAATGGACTGGGCTTGAGCGCGCGCGGCGGCCTTGGTGTCCACGAAGAGCTTCAGCAGGCGCTCGTCGCGATCCCGCAGCGGTTTGCCATCAACCTCGAAGACGTCCCGGAAGGGCAGCCACGGGCCCTCACCCGAGGGCCTGACCAGGAGCAGATCCGACCGCATGGTCCGACGCGTGACGGGCGGCAGCTGACCGCGGCCCCGCAAGCTGCCCGTTGACCGGACATTCTGTGTGTACCGCTCTTCAGCGACGATGCCCGCGAGCCGGGTCTGGTAGTCCGCGATGTATTGCGCGGTGAGCGCGAGAACGGCCCGGAGCTCCGCCGACTGCGCGGACGCAGGCGGTCCCTCCTGCGCCAGGCCCGGCGCGGTCAGGCACCACGTAACGGCTCCCGCCAACACCTGCATGCGCACGGCCGTAGTGTAGAAGGACAAGTCGTCCACAGATTACACAGATTCCACAGATCCGGTGTTCGCTGGCGCCGGCCTTGCGGCCGGCGCAGGGACAATGAAGGGGCCGGAGGAATGAATCCCCCAAGCGTTCACCGGGGACTCATTCCTCCGGCCCCTTCATCGTCCACGCGGCGCGAAGCGCCGCCAGCGAACGGCCACCGTATGCCGCTCGTTTCGAATCGGTGAAATCTGCGAAATCTGTGGATGACCTTATGAGATGTCGTCGAGGAAGCGGTGCATCACGTACGCATCGACGTAGCCCAGCCGTGCGTGTTGAAGCGCGCCTGGCAGCGTGCCGACGATGCTGGAATCCCGAGCTTCTGCCACAGCGCCACGGCGGGTGCGTTCGTGCTGACGACGAAGTTGAACTGCATCGCGAGATACCCGGCCCGCCGGGCTTCGCGCAGGCAATGCGCGCCCATGGCACGTCCCACGCCCTGGCCTTGCGCCGCCGGGTCCACCATGAACGACGCGTTGGCGACGTGCGCGCCCAGGTCGCGGCGATTGGGGATCAGCTTGTACATCCCCACGACCCGGCGTGCCGCGTCACGGCTGCCGGGTCGGGCGGGCCCTCGAGTTCCGCCACCCAGGACGCCATGTCCGGCCCGAGGAAGTAAGTCCGCGCGACCTCGCGGCTGGTGTTCGGCGCGAACACGTAGGTGTCGCCGCCGGCGACCACCGCCTGGAAGATGCGCCACATCTGTTCGAAGTCCGCCGGGGTCGCGGGGCGGATGGTCATGCGGCCCGCCCCTCACGGGACCCGTCGGGCGGTCCACGCGTCGAGGAGCGCCCAGGCCGGCCACTTGGCCACAGATCAAGATGAACAACGCGTACCGCCCTTCCGAAATCGGCGCGGTCACGAGCAATCCCGCTTCCAGCGCCACGCCGATCAGCAGGGCCGGCGCCAGCGCGCGGCGCAACGCGGGACGCCGCCACGCCACGACCGCCAGCACGGCCAGCCACATCGTGGAGTTGGCCAGCCAGACCCGTCCCGCATTCCACGCGCGCGCGACCAGGCGAAAGCCATTGGCGACGCGCGGAAACGCCCAGGCCAGCCCGAAGTCGTTGGGCAGGATCGTCGAATGGATGAACGGCACGGTATCGCCGGCATCGATGGCCACGGCCAGAGGCGGAAGGAACAGGCGCACGCGGCGGAGGTGCACGCGCGCCATCGCCATGGGCTACGTCGCGCCGAACGAGCCCACGCCCTGACGAGCGACCGTGTAGTTCTGCGCGATCGCAGCCTTGCGATAGGAGGCCGCGATCGAGATGGGATTCACCGCCCGGCACGCGGTGGGCTGCCGCCAATCCGCCCGGTCCGCGATCCGCTCGAGCACGTCCCATTCGCCGTGGTCGGCTGCACGCGGCCGTCGGCGAGCAGGCACGATACGTCGGCGATGAGCCACTCCACGTTTGTTCGGGGTCCACGCTGTGCGCGTTGCCCGACGCCCGGGTGGCGGCTTGCGTCGCGAGCATGGCCACCGCGGCCGTCGACGGCGTAGCGGCCCGCGTCCCGCCATCGGCTCGCGGCGCGCCACGAGAACGCCGAGCAGCGTGGCGCCGATCACCGTCGGGACGCCGTTGTGACGCGTGGCGATCAGGAGCCCGGCGCCGCGAGTGGCGCGAGGTCGCCCGCGCCCACCGTGCCGGCCTCGCCCTCGGTCCGCACGATCAGCCGCAGCTCAGCGAGCAGCAGGCCCGCCGCCGCCGCCGCGTCGTGGCTCAGTTGGATCCCGAGCGCGCCCACCAACGGGCTGGCGCAGACCAGCGTCGACGCGCCGTCCTGGCCGGGCCTGGCCGGCAGGCACGCAGCAGCCCACCGGCGCGTCGCGTACGCGAGGAGCAGGACGTTGAACAGGGTGAGGACGGGGATGGCGGTCGTGCCGAGCGTGACCGCCTTGACGATGTAGATCCACCACGCGGTGAACCAGACGGAGATGGGGCCGCCGCGGGCCTCGGTGAGGTTGATCAGACGAGTCTTCGCCGAAGAGCCCGGGATACATTGCGACCCACCAGGCGGCGGCCACCGCCAGCGCCAGCCAGGGCTCCGCCGCCGACGAGCCATCGCGGCCGTGCATGGGCGGTGGCGGGCGGGGCCGCGGGTGTGTGGCGGGCGGTCATGCAATGGAGCCTATAATTGATCGTCGGGACCGGCTCCCGCGATTCCCGCGTCAGAATTCATCATGGAAAAGATCATCGTCCACGCCAGGTTCCACACCGGCCATCGTCAACTCGGCTACCCGGGCAAGTGCAAATGGGTGCACGGGCACACGTGGCAGGGCACCGTCACCGTGTCGGCGGAGGAATTTCCCGCGCGACGAGCTCGACATGTCGCTCGACTTCGGCGATATCAAGGACGTGATGCGCTTCATGGACCACAAGATGCTCATCACCGAGCAGGACAAGACGTTCCTCGATGCCGCGCTCTTCGAGCCGGAGGGCGTCGTGCTGCTCAAGGGCAACGGGCCGAGCGTGGAAAACGTTGCCGCACTACGTGTTCGACGGCGTCGCCGATCTGGTCAAGGCGAAGTACCCGGGCCGCGGAATCCGCTACACCATCGAGGTGCGGATCCAGGAGACCGAGAACAACATCTTCATCGTCGAGAAGACGTGTCGGTCTAGGTCCGCGGTGAATGTTAAGAGCCGCGATTCCCTAGAACCGCGCCACGTAGCGCACCGCGACACCCCGGCCCGGGGCGTCGACGCCCCACGAAATGCCCCGGTAGTTCGCGTCGCCCAGGTTCTGCGCGTCGATGAGGATCGTGTGCGCCCCGAAGCGCAGCCCGCCGCGCACGCCCGTCGCACGTAGCCCGGCACGGCCGAGAAGAGGACGCCGGAGTTCACGCCCACGCCGAGGACGCGGTCCTGGATCTGCGCGATGGTCTCGCCCGTCGCGCGGAGCACGTCATCCGCGGTGCCCATCGTGCCGTCCGCTCCCGCGCCGACCCAGCCGCGATTGGTCGCGCCGTTGAGGAAGAACGTCCGCATGTTCGCGCGCGTTCGTGGCGACGCCGTCCGCCGATCGCTCAGGTCGAGCGACGACAGGTGCGTCTGCTTCGCGGCGGCATGCAGTACGGCTGCACCCACCAGCGCCCGCCCGCGGGCGCGTACTGCAGCATCACGTAGCCATCCGGCGCGGGAATGCCGCCCTCGATGTTCGGGGCGAGGCCCGTGGCCGTGTCCTCTCACGTTGTAGTAGGTGAACACCGTCTGCAGGCGGAGCGCGGAGGTCAGTTGCAGCCGGCCCTCGTGCTCGAACCCCCAGCTGCGCGCGTTGTCGAAGTTGGCGCGCACGAGCACGGGCGTGCTCGCGCCGCCACGAACACCGCGCCGTTGGCGTTCTGCGCCGTGATCACCTCGGTGCCGAGCGTCGTGCCCACCGCCCCCTGCGGCAGGATCAGCGTCTGCTTCTGGATGTTGTCGTAGATGTGATTGACGAACACCGTGAACGACGCGCTCGCGCGCGTCGAGCGGTAGCGCACGCTGCCGTCGACGTTCAGGCTCGACTCCGGCACGAGCTGCGCCACCGGGATCGCCGGTGGAGACCGCGGCGGCGTCGGCGGTGGTGCCCACCATCGCGTTGCGGCCCGCCACGTCGGGCGCGGCCACCTCGAAGCCCGATCCGGTGAGGCCGAGCGTGCCGAGGTCGGTCATGTGCGGCGCGCGGAAGCCGCGGCTCGCGCTCACGACGAACGTCCACGGCTCCGCGGGGCTGACGATCGCGCCGGCCCGGAACGTCACGTTTGTGTTCGAGAACGCATCGTCCGGCCACAGCGGCTTGCCGCTCGACCACCGGCGCATCCGCGGCGCGGGCCGTGTAGCTCACCGACCCCACGCGCAGCGCGCCAACGAAGCGCACCGTGCCGGACGCGTCGAAGGCCGTTTGCGCCCACGCGCCGCCTTGCCGGTAGGTGGCGTGGCTCGGCACGCGCGGCCGCCGCGCGGAGACGCCTGCGTGACGGGGTTCACGTTGAAGGCGTCCGACGTGAGCTTCTCGAACTGCATGTCGCCGCCGATCTGCAGCGAGGCCTTCGGCGACAGCGTGCGCGTCAGCGATCCCTGGACCGCCTGCGACGTCGTGCGCTCCGGCTCGTGGCCGATCGTGGCCGTCTTGCTGCCGTTGCCGCCCTGGTTCACCCGCTCCTCGCGCTGGCTGTTGACGGAGTAGGTCGCCGTGCCGTGGTTGAACCAGCCGATCCCGCTGCGCTCGACGCGCGCGTAGAAGAGATCCAGCCGCATGTCGTTCAGCTCGGCGATCAGGTTGCCGTCGCCGCCCAGCAGCTGGTCGTAGCGGTCGGCCCCGTCCTGGCGCGTCCCGGTGTACGCCGTCACGAACTGCGTGCGCGGCGTGGGCGTCCAGTTGGCCTTCACCATCCCCGCCACCTGCTGGAATCCCGTGTCGGGGAGGCGCTCGGGCATCAGCCGCGTCGAGGGCACGCCGAGGAAGCGCGTGACCGCCGCATGCGAGTCGAGGCCGCCGCCCGTGCCGGATCTCGCCGATCTTGCGTCCCGCGCCGGTGGCGAACAGGCCGAAGGTCGGCCGGCCGATCGACACGCGCGCCGCTGCCGCCTCCACCCTGGTGCGCCGACTGCGCCGCGAGCGCCACCTCGCCGCCCACCGTCGTCCCCCCGGCCGAGAGCGCGGGCGTCCGCGTGAGGAACTGCACCGTGCCGCCCAGCGCGTCGCTGCCATACTCGGCGCTGTTGGGCCCGTGGACCACCTCGATGCCATCGACCACGGATTGATCGATCAGGTCGAGGAACGTGTTGACGCCGCCGCGCTGCGCCGCGTTCGAGTAGCGCACGCCGTCCACGAACACGTTGACCTTGTTCCCCGTCAGCCCCCTCACGAAGATGCCCGCCATCGTCGGGCTCGTGCGCTGGAGGTGGACGCCCGCTTCCTCGGCCACGGCCTCCGCCACCACGGTGGTCGCGCGCTCGTCGAGTTCCTCCCGCGAGATCACCGAGACGGGTTGCAACGCGCGAGCGGCATCCTGCGCGAATCCCGGGAGACGAGGTGACCGTGACCTCCTCTCTGCACGGCGGCCACGCCGAGGACGATCGTCAGCGGAGCAACGCCCTCCCTCATCGTCACCGCCATCTGCGTGTTGGCGAACCCGGCGGCGGTCACGCGGACGACATACTCGCCGTCCGGCAGGCCGGGCACGGTGAACCCGCCCGACGCATTCGTCCGGGTGGAGACGACCACGGCCTGTCGCGCGGTAAGCACGACGATGGTGGCGTGGGCGACGGCGCCGCCCGAATCATCCTTCACCGTGCCGGAGAGGTCCGCCGCCTCCACGAGATCCGGCGTGAACAGGGTGAACAGGGCGAACGCGACCGCGCGGAGGTTGAGCATCATTCGACGATACGAAGTCCGGGCCCGTCCTACTACCAGTCGTCGTAGTCGCGGAAACCGATCGGAAGAAACCGCGGAACGCCTAGCGCCCGAAGGCGACCAAGGCTTCGATCGATTCGTGGAGCGCTTCGAGCACCGCGGGGCTGGAGAGGCCCGCGGCGATGACCGTGGCCACCCCCGCTCCGGCGGCGAGGGGGAACGACGCGGCCCAGGCGGAGGGCGCGGCCTGCGGCCGGGCGTCGAGCAGGCGGCGCACGCGCCTGATCGAGGCCGTCGGCCTCGACGAAGGAGCTCACCGTGGCTGGCGTCAGGCCCGCGCCCGGCGACATCCGCGCCACCTTTACGAGCAGCGCGGCCAGATCCACGCGCGCCTCCACGCGGCCGCCCGTGGCGCGTCATCGGCGGCGTCTTCAGCGGCGTCGTGCCAGTCGGCGGCGATTGCCGCCTGGTCCGGCGTCCACCTGAGGAGATCGGGCGCGCACGCCATCAGCCATCGCTTGAGGTTGTCGCGCGCGCGCAGGTGCCCGCGCTCGTGCGCCACGATGCACGCGAGCTCGCTGCCGGCTGCAGGCCTGCACGACCGCGCGCGCGGCGATGAGCCTGGGCGCGAACACGCCCACGAGCGCGACGATGGGCGCGGGTGAGTCCATCACGTAGGCGGGCACGCCGAGGGCCGGTTCCGTCACGAGCGGCACCGCGGCGCGCAGCCACGTGCGTTCGAGGCGGGCGGTCGCCCAGGCCGTCCGCGCCGCTGTCCAGAGCGACGAGCCGAGGAGCCACGCACCGGCCAGCGCGAGGAGCGGCAACGCGAGGCCGACGCGCTCGTAGGCGTGGGGCGGTTCGAAGGCCAGGTACGCCGGCACGGCGAGACCGAAGGTGACGCCCGCGCCCGCCACGGAGGGGAACGCGCGGAGCAGCACCAGCCTGCGCGCGCGCATCGACGCCGTGGCGTGTTCGTGACCGAGCCATCCGTTCGCCAGGCCGCGGCCGAGAGCGCCGACAGGGCGGTGCTCAACACGGCGTAGCAGGCCAGGGCCACCGACAGGATGAGGAGCGGCCGGCTCATGCGCGGTCCTTCCGTTCCAGCTCGACGCGGCGCGAGCGGATCAGCGTCTCGAGTTCGTCGAGGAGGGCGCGGTCACGGTCGCCGACGGCGTCGACGAACATCGA
Organism: uncultured Acidobacteriota bacterium; assembly: GCA_963839865.1. GTDB lineage: Bacteria > Acidobacteriota > Vicinamibacteria > Vicinamibacterales > UBA2999 > 12-FULL-67-14b. The sequence goes on along the minus strand of CAWIWS010000020.1, from coordinate 85,684 downwards.
GAGGATGGGCCGCACCGCCGACGTGTCACCCGGGAGCAGCGTGGCGAGCGCGGACCCCGCGAGCTGCGAGTGCAATCGCCTCGCGCGACACGCGCGGCCGGTAGTAGAACGCGCGGCCGGACTTCTCGCGCAACAGGTAGCCCTTGCGATACAGGCGATCGAGCGTCGTCATCAACGTCGTGTAGGCCACGGCGGGAAACGCGGGCTGCAGGTCGCGCACGCACGCGGCGGTCGCGCGATGCCATAGCGCGTCCAGGACGCGCAACTCCAGCGGCCCGAAGACCGATTGGAGGTGCGACTCGTGAGGGTCCTGAAGGTCGGCCATGCGCTGCCGCAATTATAGCGCTCCTCCGCGTGGTGTACGCTGGGCGGCGCATGCCCGAATCGACGCGCATCGATACCGTGTTCCTCGACGCCGGCGGCGTGCTCGTGCACCCGTCGTGGACGCGCGTGAGCGAGGCGCTCGGCCGTCACGGCGTGGAGGTGCCGGCCGCCGTGCTCGCGGCCGCCGAGCCCCACGCGATGCGTGAGCTCGACACCGCCACCATCATCGGCACGACCGACGATGACGCGCGCGGGTGGCTGTACTTCAACCTGATGCTGCGGCATGCCGGCGTCGACGCGGTCGGCGGCCTCCGACGCGGCGCTCGAGGAGTTGCGCGACTACCACCGGCGCGAGAACCTCTGGGAGCACGTCGACGCGGACATCCGACCGGGCCTCGCCGCGTTGCGCGCGCGCGGCCTGCGCCTCGTCGTCGTCTCCAACGCCAACGGCCGCCTGCGCCACCTCTTCGACCGTCTCGACCTCACGCGCTGGTTCGATCACCTGCTGGATTCGCACGACTGGGGCGTGGAGAAGCCGGACCCGCGGCTCTTCCAGCTGGCGCTCGCGCAAGCGGGTGCGGACGCGTCGCGCACCGTGCACGTGGGCGACCTGTATCACGTGGACATCGCCGGGCGCCCGGCGCGCCGGCCTGCGCGACGGCCGTCCTCTTCGACGTCGGCCCGCCTCTACGCGGACGCCGATTGCCCGCGCGTGGCCACGATGGGCGAACTGGTCGAGTGGCTGGAAGCAGGAAAGTGAAAAGTAGAAAGTGAAAAGTAGAAAGTAGTGCTTTCTCACTTTCTACTCTTTCACTTTTCGACTTTAGTGAGAACGAGCGGGAACCACACGCGGAAGCGCGAGCCCTGGCCCACCGCGGTCGTCACGCGCAGCGCGGCGTTGTGGCTGTGCACGATGCCGCGCACCGCGGCCATCCCGAGCCCGCGGCCCGTCTCCTTGGTCGAGAAGAACGGATCGAAGATGCGCGCGAGCGTGTCGTCGCTCATGCCGTGCCCGTTGTCGACCACGTCGATGAACACGTAGGGCCCCGGCGCGATGTCGGAGCCGTAGGTCATCTGGCGCAGCGCCGCGCGGTCCAGCGTCTCCTTCCCCGTCTCGACCGTGACCACGCCGTCCTCGTCGACCGCTTCTGTGGCGTTGATGATCAGGTTCAGGACCACCTGGCGAATCTGCGTGGGATCGGTCTCCACGAGCGGCAGCGGGCCGGGGCTCTTGTAGATCAGCGTGCAATGCCGCGCCACCGACGCCTCGAGCAGGTCCACCATCTCGCGCACGAGCGCGTCGAGGTCCACGTGCTCGGCGACGACGCGGCCGCCGCCGGAGTAGGCCAGCATCTTCGACACCAGGTCCGCCGCGCGCTGCGCGCCGATCACGATCGACTCCGCCGCGCGCCGCTCGGGCGAGTTGGGCGGCGCGTGCATCGCCAGCAGGTCCGCGTTGCCGAGGATGCCGGTGAGCAGGTTGTTGAAGTCGTGCGCGACGCCGCCGGCGAGCACCATCAGGCTCTCCGACTTCTGCTGTTCCTGCACGCGGCGATCGAGGGCGTAGCGCTCGGCCTCTCCGCGCCGCCGCGCCGAGATGTCGTGCGACGACGACGAGCCACCCCACGAACCGCCGCTGCTGATCGCGGACGGGCGACACCTTCACCTCGAAGTAGCGCGGCCCCGGCTCCGTCTTGACGATCGTCGGCAGGTCGGTGGACACCTGCTGCTCCGTGGCGGCGGCCGTCCACCACGACACCACCTCGTCGATCGGCCGGCCCGAGGCTCGCGGGCGAGCAGCCCGTGTAGCGCTCCGCCGCGGCGTTCATGTCGACGATGCGGCGATCCGCGTCGAGCACGAGCACGCCGTCGTCCATGCTGTCGATGACCATCTCGCGCGCGACGGGCACGAGGCCGAACAGCCGGTAGCGGTAGAGGCCCCACGCAAAGCACAGGCCCGAGGCCGCGAACGCCACGCGGCGTGGGATCGATGCCGCTCGGGAGCAGGCCACCGTGATAGATCGGCATTGCCGACCCACGGGATCGACGGCGCCGACGAGGATGGCCCCGGTCTGCCGGCGATACGGCGGCGGGAAGCGTCGCAGGCCCCGGCCGAGGACGACAGTGCCGGTGGCCATCTGCGTGTAGATGGCGCCGACATTCACCCAGTACCAAGGGCCGCCTTCGTACACGCAGGCGGCCCGGCGCCCCGGCGGCCTCGGTGATCGACGCCCAGAGCCAGGTGGTGCCATTCGTTGGTCGCGGCGGCCAGCGACGGTGAGGACGGGGATGACCCAGAGCGCCCCGCGGACCGCCCGGTCCTTGAGCCAGCTGACACGCGCGTACTCGATCGTGAACGCCAGCCACAGCGGGCCCGTCGCGGCGATGCCCAGGTATTGAATCTTGGAGAGGAGGATCTGCGCGTGGCGGTCCGTGCCGAGCGTTTCGCAGTGCGGCGGTGAGGCTCCAGAGCGCCACGGCGGCCATCAGCCAGCCGAAGGCGCTGCCGCCGGGCACCGACGATTTGCGGCTCCGCGCGGTCAAGGCCGCCCATGTGGCGAAACCCGTCGATGCGAACAGCGTGGCGGTTTGAAGGCTCGAGGTCCAGAACACGGGCGCCCCATTATCAACCGAAGCCGGGGTGCGGCCCGCAGGTAACGCCGGGGTGGCCGGGCCTGCGGGGAGCGGCCCAGGGGCCGCCCGAAAGGCCTGATTTCTGGTAGACTACTCTGTGCTGTAGGGGATGGGCCGCCAGTGGCGGCCTTCCGTGTTTCAGGGCCGCTAGGTTCTGTCCTCACTTGTCTCAGTATCACGACAGCCTTCAGTACGCCGCCCCGTCAGGTCCACGTGGGACCGCGGGTCACTGCCAGCGGCAAGACAGCCTTGAGGGCTGTGGCAAGCGTTCTCGCGTAGCGAGACGAGGAGAAGACGATGGGTCGGAAGTTGTACGTGGGGAATCTTCCCTACACCGCGGCGGAGCAGGATCTTCAGGAGTTGTTCGAGAAAGTCGGCCCCGTGGAATCCGTCACGGTGATGCGCGACATGGCCACCGGACGTGCCCGTGGTTTCGGCTTCGTGGAAATGGCCACGGACGAGGGCGCGCAGAAGGCCATCACCGAACTGCATGAATCGCAGTTGGGCGGTCGGACACTCACTGTGAACGAAGCGCGTCCCAAGGAAGCTCGTGGCGGCGGCGGTGGCGGCTTCGGTGGCGGCGGCGGCAACCGTGGCGGCGGCGGCGGCTTCGGCGGCAACCGTGGTGGCGGCGGCGGTGGCGGCGGTCGTCGCGAGCCCCGTTGGTAGGACTGAGTTAGCTAACTCATGGCCACACGAGGACCCCTCGGTCGAGGCAAGCGGGAGCGCGAACGGGCCCGCGTCGAGAAGCAGAAGCAGAAAGCGGTTCGCCGCGACGAAGCCAAGCAACGACGCAGCCAGACGGGCCCAAATGACCCAGGCGGGGTGGATCCGGACATCGCGGGCATCGTCCCGGGTCCGCAGCCCAACCCCTGGCTCGACGATCTCGACGAGCCCTCCGAGGATTCAGACACTTCCGACAACGACGAAGGCCGGGGTTAACCCCCGGCCTTTTTCTTTTTCGTCGGGTCCGGCTAAAGCCGGACGCCACAGCCCCAAGGTAGTGTCCGGCTTCAGCCGGACCTACTTCAGCTTCGCCCCCGCCAGCTTCGCGACGCCCGCGAGCGTCGTCTGCGCCGCGTTCAGCCCCAGCCGGAAGTCCTTGTCGGAGAAAGTGGCAAACACGTCCGTCGGCTGATGCCAGTGGGGATCCCACCCGTTGCCGACCTGCGTGCCGCGCTCGTTTTCCCGCAGGCTCACCGACGCCACCAGGTCCATGAACGACGTCGAGTCGGTGTTGGTCATGCGGCTGCCGATGTTGGCGGGGTAGTCGGTGGCGTACACCTCGTTGGCCAGGTGCAGGGCCCACGCGAGCTCCTGCGACTGCGGCGGCGAACTTCGAGTTGATCTGGAACTCGATGTTCACGTCGGCCTCGGGACGCTGCTCCGGGCTCACCGTGCCGTCGGCGCGCGGCATGCCGTGGTCGAACATCATCATGTCGTGCTGGATCATGCCGAGCCACTTCGGCTCGGGATACCGGCCCGAGCCCGGCGGGTTCTCCTTGCCCTGCAGCGGCCCGCGCTGCTCCGCGTACGCGCGGCTGCCGTTCAGGCCCGTCTCCTCGTTGTTCCACAACACGAAGCGAATCGATCGGTCGGTGACGACGTCCGGCGCGCTGAACACGCGCGCCAGTTCCATCACCAGCGCCGTGCCCGACCCGTCGTCGTTGGCCGCCTCGCCCCAGCCGTGGCCGTCCATGTGGCCGGCGACGATGTACATCTCCTCGGGGTGGGTGGCGCCGACCTTGGTGCAGTAGACGTCCTCGCGCGGGCCGTCGGTGGCCGGCTGCGAGTTGAGCGCGCGAAGCTTCTCGTCCGGCTGCTTCATCGGATCGGTGTTGACGCCCGTGCGCGTGCGGACGCCGCGCGGCCGGCCGCCGCCCTGGGCGGTGAGCACGTTGTTGGGATCGGCGGGCGGTCGCGGCGCGGGGTTCGGGTTGGGCGTCGGCGTCGTGTAGACGTACTTGAGCCGCTCCGTGTTCGCGCAGCCGTAGCTCTTGAGCTGCGCCTCGATCCAGTCGAGCGCGGCGCGGTTGCGATCGGTCCCCTGGCGCCGGTCGCCAAACTGCGTGAGGCCCTTGACCGTGGCCTTGTATTTCTCGAGGTCGAGCCGGCCGACGAGGGCGCGCACCGGGTCGGGCGCGGCCGCGGGCGCGGGCTGCTGGCCCTGCAGCGTAGCGCCGGCAAGGGCGATGGCGAGGCCTATCCACATCGTGCGCATGATCTCTCCTTGCGTCCGGCCCTGCCTGCACAGATCGTCGCGCCGCCCATGTCACCAATCATGACAGGCGCGGTCTAACGGAAGGGAACATGGCCGGCCGAAATTTGCGTCTAATCATACAGCCGCACCACACTGGGGTGCACCGATGAAGCGGTCCATCACCGTCGTACCCGTGGGCGCAATCCTCATCGCGTCCGGCGTGCGTCCATCGGGGCAGGGCACGGCGGATCTCTTCGACGCGACGACGCTGCAGCGGGTCGACCTCTGGGTGAACTCGCGCGACTGGGAGAAGCTCAAGCAGGACTTCCTCGAGAACCAGTACTACCCGGCCGATCTCACCTGGCGCGATCAAACCGTGCGCAACGTCGGGATCCGGTCGCGCGGCGTGGCGTCGCGGAGCGGGACGAAGCCGGGTCTCCGCGTGGACTTCGACCGGTACGCCACCGACCAGCGGTACCTCGGCCTCAAGTCGCTCGTGCTCGACAACCTCACGCAGGACCCGTCGGGCGTCCACGAAACGGTGTCGATGTGGCTCTATGCGCGGATGGGAATTCCGGCGCCGCGCGAGGCGCACGCGCGGCTCTACGTGAACGGAGAATACGCGGGTCTCTACGCCGTGATCGAGCCGGTCGACAAGGTGCTGCTCGCGCGCGTCTTCGGCAGCGACGGCGACGATACGCTGAACGACGGCTACCTCTACGAGTTCGACAAGGCGGGCGAGTGGAACTTCAGCTACCTGGGACCCGGCCTCGACCCGTACAAGGCGTACTTCCAGCCCAAGACGCACGACTCGCAGCCGGACGAGGAACTCTATCGCCCCATCGAGACCATCGTCCGCCTGGCCAACGAGACCCCTCCGTCAGAGCTGGCGGCCGCTATCGGCCCTTACCTCGATCTCCCGGGGTTCGTGCGCTACCTGGCGGTGCAGAACTTCGTGGCCGAGAACGACGGGTTCCTCGGCCAGTGGGGCATCAACAACTTCTACCTGTATCGACTCGAGCACTCGAACCGGCACGTGCTGATTCGCGTGGGACGAGGACCTCGCGTTCAGCGATCCCGCCCTCGACGTCTATGTCCGCGTCGAGGGCAACGTGCTGGTGTCCCGCGTGCTGCAGATCCCCGAATACCGGTCGTTATACCTGGCGACGCTGCAGGAGGTGACGGCGCTGGCCGACACGCGTCCGGACGGGGGAGACGTCGGGATTCTCGAAGCGGAAATCCGTCGCCAGCTCGAACTCACGGCCGCGTCGATGCGCGAGGACACCGTGCGGCCGTTCACGGAGACGGAGTACACCACGGCGAGCGATTTGATGAAGCAGTTTGCGCCGGCCCGTGTCCGTTACGTGCAATGCGAAGTCGCGCGCCTCACCGGCGCGCCACCGTGTTAGGAAGGTCCGGCTAAAGCCGGACACCACGGCTGATGCCTGGCCTTGATGTGGAATCCGCCTTTGGCCGGATTGCTGCGGTGGCGTCCGGCTTTAGCCGGACCCGGGGTCCCTACCGGAACAACCGCCCCACGCCGATGTAGGTGCGCCAGCGGCCGTCGAAGCCCGCGCTGCCTGCGAGGATCACCGGTCCGATCAGCGTATCCATGATCACGCCGCCGCTCGCGTGCGTCCTCAGGGTGGCGTCGCCCCAGTCGTCGAACGCGTCGCCGTTCTCGAGCCACGCGCCCGCGAAGATCGAGCCGCCCAGGAAATCCGGCATGCGTCCGAGTTCGCGCAGGTACCCCACCGTGCCCAGCACGTAGTGGTCGCCGAGCACTTCGCCGAAGTTGTAGGCCCCGAGATGGAGCGGCGCTCCGAGCGGGTACTGGTCGATGGGGAGCGGGTGATGGTCGAACGACGTGCCGAAGCCGCCGAGCAGGAACACGCGGTTGCGGGTACCCGGCGACCAGAAGTGGTTCGCCTCGCCGTCCAGTTGCGGCAGCTTGAGACTCGACTGCGGCGCCTCGATTGGCGTGCCGTCCACGGTTACATTGGGCCCGTCGTAGATGTAGGTGAAGGTGGCGTGGGCGCGGGTGCCCCGCGACGGCACGACCGCGCTGTCCGAGTTGTCCAGCCTCCAGGCCAGGTGGGCACTGGTCTGCTTGCCGTCCACGGACGGCAGGCCCGGGTCCCCGATCTTCACGTCCGCGTTGAGGCGGCCGATCGCGGCACCGAGGCGCAGGTCGCTGTCGCGGCTCACGTTGATGCCGAGGTCCACGCCGACGTTGGAGTAAGTCTGGGTGTACCGCGCCACGATGGCGCCTTCGTCGGTGACGTTGAAGGTGTGGTTGCTGACGCCCGCGAACGGCGCGACGAACGTGGCCCGCCAGACCGGTTGATACAAGGCGGCGGCCAACCCCGGGTCCGCGCCGATCGTGCCGTCCACCCGCAGCTCGGAGCCCGACCCGACCACGTCGAAGTTCAGGTAGCGCGCCGTGAGGCTCAACTGGAACTGGTCCGACGTCGTGTTCTCGAGATTGAGCCCCATCATCAGGAAGGGAGGGGCATAGGGCTTCTCACGGGCCCGGATGAGGATGCCGGTCTCGCCCGCGGCGTTGGTCGTGAAGCGCCAGTGAATCGTCTCGTAGCGATCGAGTCCCGACAACGCCTCGATGCTCGTCTCGAGGGCGGGGATGTCGAGCGGCTTGCCGACGTGGGCGCTGAGCAGTTCGCTCATGCGGCGCTGGTCCGACGCCCCCACGCCCTCGAGCGTGACGAAGGCGGGCACGGGCAGCGTCGTCTTGCGCGCCGCCGCCCGGCCGTCCAGCCACCGCTGCCACTCGGCGTCGCTCACCGCATACGGGAGGAGCTGGGCCTTCATCGCTTCGGCGGCCTGGTAGCCCGCCTCGATCAGCGCGTCGCTCTTCCGCCAGTCGAGCGACCCGAACTCCTTCAGCGGCACGTTCAGCACGACGTCCGCCGCGGGCAGGGCCTTCTTCGTGTTGGCGCGCATCATCGCGTCGAGGGTGGCGCCCATCAGGCCGAGCATCGACGAGCTGATCGCCTCCTGGTCGCCCAGGTCGCCCACGTTGACGGCGACCACGCGCTGCGCGCCCATGTTCCGGACCACATCGGCGGGCACGTTGTTCATGGCGCCGCCGTCCACGAGGACGCGCCCGTCCAGCTCGATGGGCGGGAAGATGCCCGGCAGCGACATCGTGGCGCGCATCGCGGTGCCGAGCACGCCGCGGTCGATGACCACCGCCTGCGCGGTCTTGAGATCGACCGCCACGACCCGGAACGGGGTGGGCAGCGCGTCGAACGTGGGCGCGCCGTAGTAGGCCGACGTGATCCGCGTGATCAGGAGGTCCACCTGTTCGCCGTTGTTGAGGGCGGTGGGCATCTGCAGGCCCTTCTTGAGGCCGAACTCGAGCCGCGAGGGGTACGCCCGCGCGTCGATCTTGCGGCGGATGTTCTTGAACGCGTAGTTGGACGCGCCGAACATCTCGTCCCAGTCGATGCCGCGCAGCATCGCCTGGATCTCGTCGGCGTTCATGCCGGTGGCGAACGAGCCGCCGATGAGGCCGCCCATGCTCGTGCCGGCCGCGAGGTCGATCGGGATGTGGTGTTCCTCGAACCACCGGATCACGCCCACGTGCGCGATGCCGCGCGCGCTGCCGCCGCCGAAGGCCACGCCCACCTTGGGGCGATCCTGGGCGGCTGCCGGGGTGACGAGGCCAGGCAGGAAGGAAAGGACGGCTAGCAAATAGGCGAGGAAATGCTTAAAATTGCGGTTCATAAGGCTCAGCTACGAAGGTCTTCTGATGGTACCTCACGGACGCCAGTGTTTGACATCCCGGCCGAACTCCAGCACAGTCAGTAGGCCGGTTCCCCAATAAATTCATGCGCATCCACATCATCAATCCAAGCGACGTGTCCTTCGGCTCAGCGGTGATCACCCCGCGCTGGCTCTATGTTCTGGCCGCGGCCACGCCGCGACAATTCGGCGACCCGCACATCGTTGACGAGACGCTCGAGCAGCTGGATCTCAACGACGTCGCTCCCGGCGACATCGTGGGCCTCGGCATCCACACCCTGAACGCCCTCCGCGGATACGAGGTGGGCCGGGCTATTCGCGAGCGCGGCGCGCACGTCGTGTACGGCGGCATTCATTCCACCTTGTTCCCCGAGGAGCCGTTCGAGTTCGGCGCCGCCGAGGTGGTGGTCAAGGGCGACGGCGACCGCGTCTGGACGCAGGTCATCAACGACCTCGTCGCCGGCAAGGCCGAGCGCATTTACGACGGCGGCAAGATCGAGGGCGGGTCGATGATCTCGGCGCGCTGGGACCTGCTGCCGAAGGACAAGTACATGATTGCCTCGGTGCAGACCGTGCGCGGCTGCCCGAAGCACTGCTCGTTCTGCTCCGTGTGGCGCACCGACGGCCAGAAGCCGCGCGTCCGCGCGTCGGACGCGATCATCGAGGAGCTCGTCCAGCTGCGCCGCATCGGCTTCAAGTTCGTGGCGCTGGCCGACGACAACTTCTACCCGGTCACGCTCAAGGACCTCGAGATGGCCGACCGCCGCGCCGATCGCAGCACCTACGATCGGCTCAAGGCGATCCGCGACGAGCGGTTCGAGTTGATGGAGGGGCTCTCGAAGCTCCCGTCGGACATGACCTTCTTCACGCAGATCACGATGGAAGCGGCCGAGGATCCGGAGTACCTCGACGCGATGCGAAAGGCGCGCATCCGCGGCGCGCTCGTCGGGATCGAGGCCGTGACGCCCGAGGGCCTCAAGGACGTCTACAAGGACTTCAACCTGGTGGGCGAGGAACTCGCCGTCCGCCTGCAGGAATTCAAGAAGCGCGGCGTGCACGTGCTCGGCTCGTTCATCTTCGGCCTGCCCAGCGACAAGCCCTCGACGTTCGACGCCACCGCGGCGCTCGCGCAGAAGGCCGACGTGACGCTCGCGCAGTTCGTGATGCTCACGCCGTTCCCCGGCACGCTGGACTTCCAGAAGTGGGAAGAGTCGGTGGCCGACAGCGTCGAGAAGATCGACGGCGTGCCGGTGACGCGCCACTGGCTGATCCCGAAAGCCAAGCGCCCGAAGGTCTACACGCCGCACCCGCTGATGGGCCCCGACGAGATCCGCCAGCGCACGCAGGGCGTGTGGGACCAGTTCTACAGCCTGCCGCTCGTGTGGCAGCGCGCGAAGTGCGTGAAGTCGCTCAAGTCGCGCGTGGCGTTCGTGCTGATCTCGAAGCTCTATCGGCAGATGTACGCCAACACCGGCATCTCGACCGACAGCGCGCGCTCGTCGAAGGCGCACCGCATGACGCGCCTCATCGCCAAGCCGCTCGTGAAGCTCTTTGCCGGCTCGCCGATGCCGTCGCTGCAAGTCCCCGCGTAAGCGGTTCCTCCCGCCAGGACCGCTGTTCCCCGTTTCCGACCGCCCCCGGCCTCCAGGCCGGGCGGCGGCCAAGCTCCCATCCCCTGTACGACCAAGGTCTGATTTCCTCTCCGGCGCGAAAGGAGGGATCATGGTGGGATGTTCAAGTTATCTCACCCCATTCTTTTCATCCTCGCACTACTGGCCTTGCTGAGCCCGGCGTATGCCCAGGCGCCCGCACCGGCGGCCACGAAGGCCCCGTCCGGCAACCGGCTGAAGACGACCATTTATCCGATTTACGCGTGGACGCCGGTGTTTGGCGCCGATATCAAGCTCCCCGAGATTCCGAACCCGCCGCCGTGCGACGGCTGCGGCAATGGCGGCCCGATCATTCCGGGCGGCAACGTGTCGAGCGGCCTGAGCGGCGCGGCATTCTTCGGCTTCACCATCGAGAAGGGGCGCATCAAGGGCGGCGCGGATTTCCTGTATGCCGGCATGGAAGCGGAGAGCGCGAGGCCGGTGCTCACGGTCAAGGCGAGCACGAAGTTGGGCGGGGCGCAGGCCGGCTTCAAGGTGGCGAACGACTTCTGGGTGACCGGCGGCGTGCGGCGTTACGCGCTGGATATCCGCGCGAAGGCGCTCATCTTCGACGAAGTGCAGTGGGAGCCGGGCCTCTGGGAGCCGACCGTCGGCGCGGCCTACGAACCGCAGCTCACGCCCACGTGGAAGCTCTTTGCCAAGGCCGACTACGGTGGCATCGGCCAGGACCACCACTCCACGTCCACGGGCACCGCCCGCCTCGAGTGGCAGCCCGCCAAGCACTTCGCCCTGACGTTCGGCTACGGCTTCTTCCACCTCGACGTGAAGGGGCAGATTCGCAGCAGGGACATCCACTTCACGCAGACGCTGCACGGCCCCATCGTCGGCATCGGCATTCCGTTCTAAGGCTCCGCGTCAATCCACCGGCGGGGACGCGGCAGCGGGCTGCGTCCCCGGGCGGCGGATGTCGAGCTTGGCCATCCGGCTGCGGAGCGTGCTCGGGTTGATCCCGAGCAGCTCGCCCGCGCCGCCGCCGCCTTCCACCCGCCAGCCCGTGCGCTCGAGCGTGGCCACGATGTGGTCGCGCTCGGCCTGCGCGAGCGTCTTCTGGCCGTCCGACGGCGCCACCGGTTTGGCGCCCATCGACGCCTCGTCTCCCAATTGCAGGGTCGCGCCACGGCTGACGATGACGGCACGCTCGATGACGCTCTCGAGCTCTCGCACGTTGCCGATCCACTCGCGCGACTGCAGGTCCCGCAGCGTGGCCTTGGTCACGTCCAGTGGCGGACGACCGGCGCGCCGGCAATGCTTCTCGACGAAGTGACGCACGAGAAGGGGGATGTCTTCGCGCCGCTGCCGGAGCGGCGGAATCGTGATCGGGAACACGTTGAGGCGGTACCAGAGATCCTCGCGGAAGCGGCCGCTCTTCACTTCCTCCAGCAGCTGGCGGTTGGTCGCCGAAATCACCCGCACGTTCGTCTTGATCGTGACGTTGCCGCCCACGCGCTCGAACTCGCCGTCCTGGAGGACGCGCAGCAGCTTGGCCTGCAACTCCAGCGGGAGCTCGCCCACTTCGTCGAGGAAGAGCGTGGTGCCGTGAGCGATCTCGAAACGGCCCTTGCGTAGCGCGTTGGCGCCGGTGAAGGCGCCCTTCTCGTGCCCGAACAGTTCGCTCTCGATCAGCGTGGGCGGCAGCGCGGCGCAGTTCACCCTGATCAGCGGACGCGCGCGCCGAGGACTGAGGTTATGGATTGCCGTGGCGACGATGTCCTTGCCGACGCCGGTCTCCCCAAGCAGCAGCACCGTGCTCGAGGTCTCGGCGACCTGGCGGGCCTTGCTGAGCACGTAGCCGAGCGCGTCGCTCGTGCCCACGATACCCTCGATGTCTTCCTTGAGCTGCAGTTCCTCGCTCAAGTAGGAGTTGTCCACCTCGAGCTGCTCTCGGAGGCTCGCGATTTCGTCCACGGCGACGCGGAGGTCCTCCGCCCGACGTGTCCGCTCCGCAATTTCGCGGTCGGCGAACTCGCGATACCGCTGCTCGGCCTCGCGCGCGCCGGCCTCGGCGCGCCGGCGGATACGCCGCTGCACGAGCAGAGCCCCAATGAGCACCGCCTGCGCGAGCGCGACGGCGACGAACCCGAGCACGTACCACCGGTAGGTCTCGAACAGCGTGGGCTCGCGGAACATCACGATGCTGCCGGCGGGCAGCCGGGCCTCGTCGATGTTCCACCTCCGGAGCTGCCGCCAGTCGAACATGAGGTCGCTCGTCGGCTCTTCGGCGGGGACGATTGAGGCGGGCGCCTCGCCGCCCAGGATCCGGTTCGCCAGCGCCGTGGCGCGCTCCGCGAGCCGGTCGTAGCGGATCAGATCGCCGCCGACCATCCCGGACCCGAGCCACGAATGCGAAGCGCCGTAGACCGGCGCACCCGATGCCTCGGCGACGCGGCCCATGACGTCCGCCGCCACCATCGATTGCCCGAGGCTGTCGGTGCGATACGTCGTGAAGATCACCACGCTGTCCGGCGTGAGCTGTGAAACCGCGCGGACCTGCTCCTCGAGCGGGTGGCCGATCAACGAGACGATCTCGATGTCGGCCGAGCGCTCGCGAATCAGCCGGCGGATCGCGGGCTCCCGCTCGCGGTCGTAGGTGGACGCACCGCCCACCAGGACCACCTGCTTCGCGGATGGGTGCAGGTCGAGCGCCACACGGGCCGTGCGCTGGCTCTCCGTCGCCAGGTACGTGCCCGTTGCGTCCGCTGGCAGCGTGAGCGCGCGCGCGCCGTCGCGCGTCACGTCGCTGAAGACGATGGGCACGCCGGTGAACAGCGCGTCGCGGTGGCGGAGCACGAAGCCGAGCGCCTCGGCCCGGTCCGTGATCACGACATCGAACCGGCGCGTCGCGTACTTCTCGCGGAGCAGGGCCACCAACTGCGTCTCGTAGGCCCGGGTGGACGCGTCGGTGATGTCGAGATACTCGATATGGAGGTCGACCTGCGTACCCAGGGCCGGCTCCAGGGCGCGTCGAAACGTGGGCTCCATCTCGGCCACGGAAGGGGCTGTACTCCGCAGCGAAAAGAGCACCATCACCGTCCGGACATCACCCCGCGAGGCGCTAGCTGCTCCCGAGCACAGGGAGACGCCGAGGAGCAGGGCGAAGGCGAGGGACTTGGTCAGGAGCGGCAGCCTCGCATTGATTTTACTGTCCGGTTATCGCTCCGCCCGCGATATTTCGCGGCACAGCGACATTTCGCGGACCAGCGGTTCGTCGCGAAGGCGTCAACACAGGTCAAGTCACTATCCGACAATAATTTAGCTGTTGAGCTGGCAGGTGGACCGCGCATTGCTCTTACCAGTGTCATGAGCGAAGCCTCCCCCAGGAAGTTGTCGGCCCGCATGGCCTGCCAGACCGCCGCCCGCCGCGAACTCCAGCAGGCCCTGCTGGCATGGGAACTCTCGGCCAGGGCCGCCACCGGCGTCAGCCGGATCCACGTGTACGAGGACGTCGTCAACCCGGGGGTCTTTGGAGTGGAAGCCGTGATGGCCACGTCGGACGCACTCGACACGCACCTCCATTCGCAGGCTTTTGGTGCGCTGTTGGGCGCGATCACGGTGCTGGCACAAGACCTCCATGTCTCGGTGTGCCAACCGGCACCCGAGTTCAGCCCGGACGCGCTCAGTTCCATCCGGCGAATGCGCGCGCAGTAGGACCCAGACACGTTGGACGCGCGTGAGACCTTCGATGTTGGCGTCGACCTGGGGTCGACCGTGTCGCTCGACTACTTCGACCGCCGGCCCTTCAAGTTCACCGGCGTCATCCGCGGCGTCAAGGTCGCCGTGACAGGGCGGTAGGCCAGGAAACCATTCACGAGGAGCAGGACGATGAGGAAGACAGTCACGTGTGTGTTCACGGCGTGCGCGATGGTGGTGGCGGGACAGGGGTTGGTGCTGGGCGCCGCCGCGCAGAGCACGAAGATGGTGGGGAAGATCGTCGAACGCGAGGACGAAGACGACGCCGGCCACAAGGTGACGAAGGCGTTTCTCGAGGACGACAAGGGCGGGCTCTTCGAGCTGCCGTGCGAGCCCAAGAAGACCGACAAGGACAAAGGCCTCGCCGGCAAGGCCGTGGGCAAGGCCAAGGGCGATGACTCGTGCTGGGGCCACCTGGGCGAACGGGTGGAGGTCGTCGGCGAGGCGCAGTCGGTGATGAAGAAGGGCAAGCGCATCAACAAGGTCAGCAGGATGACGGGCATCAACCCCATCAAGTAGCGGGCACCGCGCCTGACGCAAGGGATTCGTGAGTGTGTTCGTTCCGAAGGTCAACGCTATGTCGCTGAAATACTTCATGTCGGTTGCCTCGTCGTTGTTCCTGCTCGTCCCCGGGTCGGCTTTCGCCGACGACTGCCGCGCGCCGGGTAACATGATTTTTCTCGGCACGACGCCAAGCCAGGCGCAATCGGTGTGGCTGTCCGCCACCGGCGCCGGCGCCTTCACGCTCAAGGCCGGGCCGAACAACCTGGCGGTCGATCAGTTCGACAAGGCCCGTCGAGGCCTCCACGTGTCGCTTTCGCCGGTGGTGGCCGGCGGCGATCTGGGCGCGCACACGCTTGTCAACAATGGTGGCTGCGTAATTGGAACGACCGCGACGCAGGTGGGTGGCCTCGACTTCTCGCGCCGGGTGCACCTCCTGAATGGCGACGCGCAGCGACTGCCGCCTGGATTGCTCGGGCGTATCCAGTCGCGCCTGCCCGAGAGCTTTCGAAAGAAGGCGGAGCCAGAGCCCACATCGCGGGCGGCGTCTGCGCCTGCATCTGACAGCGGCAACGGCGGCGACAACAGCGGCAGCGGTAACAACGGCAATGGTGACGGCACCAATTGTGGCAACTGTCAGGGCAACAACGGCAACGGCAACGGCAATGGCGGTAGCAACCCCGATCCCACGGTGCCGCCTCCGGTCGTGCCGATCACGCCGGAAGTGCCGGTGGCGCCTGTTGCGCCCGTGCAGCCATTGCCGCCGTCGCCCCCGACGCCGGTGACGCCGATCACCCCCGAAGTTCCTGTGGCGCCTGTCGCGCCCGTGCAGCCATTGCCGCCGTCGCCCCCGACGCCGGTGACGCCGATCACCCCCGAAGTGCCGGTGGCGCCTGTTGCGCCCGTGCAGCCATTGCCGCCGTCGCCCCCGACACCGGTGACGCCGATCACCCCCGAAGTTCCGGTGGCGCCTGTCGCGCCGGTGCAGCCGTTGCCGCCGTCGCCCCCGACGCCGATCACCCCCGAAGTGCCGGTGGCCCCTGTTGCGCCGGTGCAGCCGCTACCGCCGACGCCTGTGACCCCCGTCACGCCCACGGTGCCGGTGGCGCCCGTCGCGCCGGTGCAGCCGTTACCGCCCACGCCAGTGAGGCCCGTGACCCCGACCGTGCCGGTCGCGCCCGCGCCCCCAATCGGTACGCTGCCGCCCACGCGACCGCCCACGGGCGTCACGCCCGGTGTTCCCGTGGTGCCGACGCCGCCGATCGGCACGTTGCCGCCCGGTAGCGGCACCACACCCATCACGCCGACGGTTCCGACCGTGCCGACACGTCCCGGTGCGGTGACGCCGCCGATTGGTACGTTGCCTCCTGGTAGCGGCACCACGCCGATCACGCCGACGGTTCCGACGGTGCCGACACGTCCGGGTGCGGTGACGCCGCCGATTGGCACGCTGCCTCCGACGACAGGCGTGACGCCAGGTATGCCGGTCGCACCCGCGCCGCCGATCGGCACGCTGCCTCCGGCGCCGCCCACGACACCGACGACACCCGGGGCTCCCGCTCCGCCCACGGGCACGCGGCCGCCGACCACCGGGGTGACCCCTGGCGCGCCTGGCGGCGTACCGGCTCCCGTTGATCCCGCCGCGCCTCCCGTCACGCCGACTCCGACGCGGCCGATCGGGCCCGGCGTCGTCACGCCACCCGTCGGCGTATTGCCCCCGGAGCCGCCCACGACGGGGCGCCCGCCGGTGACGCCGATCACGCCCGCTCGGCCCGGTGTCGATGTGCCGAATCCCGGCGCGCGCCGCGTCGATGGGACCGTGCCGCCCACGGCGGTCCTGCCGTGCCCGGATCCCGATCCCGCGCATCACGATCCGCGCCGGCCGATCGATTGTCCGGACCCTCAGCAACTCGCCATGGCGGCGGGCGCGACCGACACCGGCGCGCAGGAGGTGGGGCAGCGTCCCTTTGGTGGACAGGCGCCGATCACGCCCGGCCGGCAGTTCGGCGACGAACCGCGGTGGGATGTCTGGTTTGCCACGGGACCGTACGGTGACTCGTTCGACACGCGCTACGAACTCGACCTGCGCTCGCGGTCCGAGTTCGCCAACGTCGGCATCGACCGCCTCTTCGGCGACAACGTCGTCTTTGGCGTCAACGCCAACGTCGAGCGCAACCAGACCGATGGATTCAGCGACACGTGGGCCGTTCACACCGACGGCTACACGGTGGGCCCGCACCTCGGCTATCGCTTCTCGGAGTCGTGGACGCTGGACGCTTCGGCGAGCGCCGGCTGGTTCGATAACACGATGCAACTCGACATGCTGAGCGGCACCTTCGGGTCTCAGCGCTATACCGGCGCGCTGAACTTCAACGGCCAGTACTCGGCCGGCCACACGAACTTCCGGCCGAAAGTCGGCGCGTCGTACACCAACGCGCCCAGCAACGCCTACACGCTGGCCGGCGCAAGCGCCGGGGGCCCGGTGGCGCTCAGCCTCGCGGCGAGTGTCGTGGAGTACGGCGACGCGACCGCCGCGCTCGAAATCACTCACGGCTTCGGCCGTAGTGGGTCACTCTTCGTGCCGTACCTCGAGATGGGCGCGCGCTACGAATACCTGCGCGCCAACGGCGGCCAGATGCTGGCGGGAGACCTGACCATGGTGACGCCTTCACCGTGGAGCGGCACCGTGCGTGCCGGCGCCCGCACGCTCATCAGCGGCTCGACGTTCCTCGAACTCGGCGGGGGATACCTGAGTTTCGGCCAGCGCGGGCTGGCCACGTGGGAAACGCGGGTCTTCCTGTCGCAGGGGTTCTGAGCGCGCGCTCACGTGGCGCGCCTTCCTCGATCGCTAGCTACTGTCCCTTGGCCTTCTGCCTCGCGAGCATCTCGTCCATCGCGAGGCGGTAGGCCACGTAGTACTTGTAGATGTTGCTCACGTAGGTGACCGTCTCGCGACCAATCTTCTCCGAGACCACCTGCTCGACGTTGTTGAACCACACGTTCGGGTCGAGCCCTCGCTTCTTCGTCTCCACCCGCAACTGCCGGATCCGGTTCGGCCCCGCGTTGTAGCTCGCGAAGGCCATCAGGCCCTTGTTGAGGTCGTCCATCGGCTCGTCCTTGAAGTACTCGTCCATCATGAACCGCATGTACTTCACGCCCGCGTGGACGTTGGCCTCAATCTGGCGGATGTCCCCGACGCCGAGCTCCTTGCCCGTTGCCGGCATGACCTGCATCACGCCGACGGCGCCCACGCGGCTCTTCACCGACTGGTTCAGCCCCGACTCCTGGTAGCCCTGCGCCGCCATCAGCAGGAAGTCGACTTTGTACTGACCCCCGTACTTCCGGAAGAGTTCGACGATGGCCTGGAAGCGCTTGAGTTCCTCGGCGGACGTGGCGTCCTTCGCGAACTTCGTGTTGGCCAGGTATCGCTTGAGCAGCATGTTGCCGTACATGCTGCCCGGCCCGTGCGACTTGATGAAGCGGTTGACCGCCGCCTTCAACTGCGGGCTGTTCGGGCGCATCGCCACCGCGACCTCGCCGTTGAGCGTGAGCGCCACCGTCTTGTGGACCGTGAGGTTCGTGAACACCTGCGCCCAGAACTCGGCCAGCAGGTTGTCGACCACCGTGATCTTCGCGAGGCCCGCGTTCACCATCTCGAGGATGTCGTCGTCCTCGAGGTTGACGGGCGCGAGCTTGATCTTCACCTCCGGCAGCCCCTGCGCCTTGAGGCGGCCGTTCAACTGCACGAGGTGTTCCGCGTAGAGGCTGCCCTCGCGGACGAACACCTCCTGCCCGGCAAGGTCGGCCTTGGTCTTGATCGGCGGGGCGCCCGGACCCGTGACCACGATTTCCGCCACGTCCTGGCGAATCGGGTCGGAAAAATCAGCGATCTTGCGCCGTTCCTGCGTGACGGTCAGGTTCGCGGCGAGCAGGTCCACGCGGCCCTCGAGGAGCGCAGCCTGCATCTTGTCGCGGGACATCGGGATGAAGATGATGTGCACCTTCGCGTTCGGGGCCTTGATCCCCGCGTTGATCTGGTCCTCGAACAGCTTGAGCGACTCGTACGACAGCCCGCGCTGCACGCCCTTGTCGATGAAGTAGTGCGTCCGGTTGTAGGCCACGCCCACGCGGATCGCCCGGATCTTGACCATCTCGTCGTAGTCGCCCGTGAAGATCCGCCCCGGGAGTGGCGGCGCGCCGGCCGGCGCAGGGGACGCGGGAGCCTTGGGGGCGGCCTGCCGGGCGGCGACCGGCGCGCCCAGGAGCAGGGCGGCAATCAGGCCTGCCGACATCCCGATGACGGGGATCTTGGTCATGACTTCAGCATACGACTGGAACGGTCCGCCCTGTGAGCGATCACCCTGAGACCGGGCGCAGCGATGTATACTGTATACATGGCTGGCGCAACCACCAACGTCTCGTCGGTTCTGACCGTTCGCCTCACGCCCGAGATCGAGCGGCGGCTGGCGCGAGAGGCCCGGCGGTCGCGCCGAAGCCGGAGCGAGGTCGCCCGCGCGATCCTCGAAGCTCACCTGGCCGGCCCAGTCACGGATCCACACGCGGAGGCACGGCGGCAATCGCTGTTGGCCAGCGCCCAGGACGCCGATCGTGACACCCTCGCCTTCATCGCGCACGCCGGGGATGCGCGCGGGTGGAAATAACCCGTGGCGCCGTCATCATCGTCTCGGCCCGCGGCGCCTACACTGGCAAGCCCCGTCCGGCGCTCGTGGTGCAGGCCGACGCGTTCACTCCCACGCATGCCAGCGTCACCATCTGTCCGATCACCACGGCGTGCATTGACGCCCCGCTCTTTCGGGTCAATCTCTCACCCGGTGAGCGCACCGGCCTGAAGTCGGCCTCGCAGGTGATGGTCGACAAGATCGTGAGCGTGCCCCGAGCCAGCGTCGTGCGCGCGGTCGGGCGCTGCGACGAGGCCACCTCGCACGCCGTGGATGACGCGCTGAGGAACTGGCTGGGGCTCTAGCGGGCCCCGGTCTGCTTTATCGAGAAGGCATGGGTTACGGCAACTGGCGAATCGATCGCGCCTTCCTCATCGCGCCGGCCGCGTCTTACAAGCGCAGATTAAGCGCAGATTCAACGCAGGCCGCAGATTGACCGCAGATTAAACGCAGATTAAACGCAGATTAAACGCAGACTGACGGGCGGCGAAGGGATTCTTCCCATCGTCGCCCGTTTCGTTTCACACTGTGGATGATGAAGACTTGGTTCCTCGCCGCGCTTGCGGCCCTGTTGGCACCGCTCGGCGCATCGGCGCAGGAACTGACGCCGGGCGCGTACTGGCCGCTGCCCACGGGCCTCAACATCGTGACCGTCATCGACAATGTCAATTGGGGCGACGTGACGTTCGACCCGTCGCTGCCCGTCGAGGACGCGCGCGCCACCATCAACACGCTGGCGGCGGCGTACACCCGGGCGATCGCCATCGCGGGCCGCTCCGCCAATGTCGGCATTCAGGTGCCGCTCACCAGCGGTCACGTCGAGGGCCTTTATCGCGGCGCGCCGACGCAGGTCGATCGATTCGGCCTGGCCGATCCCCGGTTCCGGCTTGCCGTCAATCTCTACGGCGCGACGGCGATGGCGCCCAAGGAATTTGCGTCGTACAAGTGGAGAACGTTGGTGGGCGCCAGCTTGTCGGTGGCGCCGCCGCTCGGCCAGTACGACGACACGAAGGTGATCAACCTCGGCACGAACCGCTGGTCCGTGAAGCCCGAGATCGGGCTGTCGCGCGCGAAGGGCCGCTGGGTGACGGAGTTGATGGCCGCCGTGTGGCTGTTCACCGATAACACCGATTTTCTGCAAACCGGCACGCGCGAGCAGGCGCCCATCGGGGCGGCGCAGGCGCACCTGACCTACCGCTTCAGCCCAAGGGTGTGGCTGGCCGGCGACGCAACCTTCTACACGGGCGGCCGGACGACCGTCAACGGCGCGCAGAACGTCGACCTGCAGAAGAACTCGCGCGTGGGCTCGACGTTCTCGTGGGCCTTCGACCAGCATCACTCGATGCGCGCGTCGTACAGCCGCGGCGCCTACACGACCATCGGCGCCGACTTCACCTCGGTGGCCGTGGGCTACAACTATGCGTGGATGCGTTAGCGCCCTTCTCGTCCTGATCGCCGGCCTCGCCTCCGCCTGCGCGAGCGAGTCGCCCGCGCCGCCGGCCGCGGCCCCGCCGCCCGCGTTTGTCGGCGCGCAAGCCTGCGCGTCGTGTCACCAGGACGCCAACGCCGAGTGGGCCGGTTCCGATCACCACGAGGCCATGCAGGTGGCTAACAGCAGCACGGTGAAGGGCAACTTCGCCGGCGCGCGCGTGACGATCCACGGCGTGGAGTCGTCTTTCTCCAGCGACGGCGGCAAATACCGCGTCCGCACCGATGGCGCGGACGGCAAGCTGGCCGATTTCGACGTGAAGTACGTCTTCGGCTTCCGCCCCCTGCAGCAATATCTGCTCGAGTTGCCTGGCGGCCGCTACCAGGCGCTGAGCATCGCGTGGGACACGCCGCGCGAAAGAGCAGGGCGGCCAGCGCTGGTTCCACATCTACCAGGACGATCCGGTGGACCACACCGACGTGCTGCACTGGACCGCGCCGTCGCAGAACTGGAACTACATGTGCGCGGAGTGCCACTCCACGAACCTGCGGAAGAACTACCGCGCCGACATGCGGACCTTCGCCACGTCGTGGTCGGAGATTAACGTCTCGTGCGAGTCGTGCCATGGGCCGGGGTCGGCGCACGTCACGTGGGCCAAGGGCCCGGCTGCGGCGCCGCGCGGCCGACGCGTCGATGGGCCTGGTGTTCTCGATGCGCGACACCTCGAAAGGCACGTGGGCCTTTCCTGCCGGTGAAGCCATCGCCAAACGGACCGCGCCGTTGTCGTCACGAAACGAGGTGGAGACCTGCGCGCGCTGCCACGCCCGCCGAGGCCAGAGCTGGTCCGAGTACCAGTACGGACAGCCGCTCGCCAACACGCATCGTGTCTCGCTGCTCGAGGAAGGGCTCTACGAAGCCAACGGCCTGCAGCAGGACGAGGTCTACGAGTACGGCTCGTTCCTGCGGAGCAAGATGTACGCGGCCGGCGTCTCGTGCGCCGATTGCCATCGGCCGCACTCTGGCAAGCGCCGGTTCGAGGGCAACGCGTTGTGCACGCAATGCCACGCCCCCACGACGTTCGATGCCCCGTCGCACACCCACCACAAGGCCAACACCGCGGCCTCCGACTGCCGCGCGTGCCACATGCCCGCGCGCAACTACATGGTGGTGGACGCGCGCCGCGACCACGGTTTCACGATCCCGCGTCCCGACGAGACGGTGAAGTTCGGCGTGTCGAACGCCTGCGCGACCTGTCATGCCGACAAGGGCGCCCCGTGGTCGGCGGCGGCCGTCGTGCGCTGGTACGGCGCGAAGGCGGCCGAACGTCCCTCGTTCACGGCGGCGTTCCACGCGGGCCGGTCCCGCGCGCCCGGCGCGTACGGCCTGCTCGCCCAGGTGATCGACGACGCGAGGGCGCCGGCCATCGTGAGGGCCACGGCGTTGTCGCTGCTGGCGCCGTCGGCCGACCCCGCGCATGCGCGGCGCGTGTCCCGCGCCGTGACGGATGCCGATCCGCTCGTGCGGCGCGCGGCAGCCGAAGCGGCCGGGCGGCTGGAGCCCGCGACCGGCGCGCCGCTGCTCACCACGCTCATGGGCGATCCGATCCGCACGGTACGGCTCGAGGCGGTGGGCGAGCTCGTGGCGTCGAGCGGGCCGCCCGCTACTCCCGACACGCGCGCCGTGTTCGATCAGGTTGCGGAGGAGTTTCGCCAGTCGCAGGCCGTCAACGCCGATCGCGCCGAGGCGCAGGTCACGTTGGGCGGCTTCGAGGCGCGCCTGGGCCGCCCCGACGTCGCGGAGGCGGCGTTTCGCGCGGCCATCTCGCTGCAGCCACAGTTTGCCCCGGCCTACGTGAACCTCGCCGACCTGCTCCGCGCCACCGGTCGCGATGCCGAAGGGGAGCAGGTGCTGCGCGGCGCCCTCGCCGTGCTGCCCGCGCTGGGCCGTCCACCGGTGCAGCACGCGCTGGGCCTGCAGTTGGTCCGGGCGAAGCGCTACGCCGACGCGCTGGTCTGGCTGCGCCTGTCGGCGGAAGCGGCGCCGGACAACACTCGCTTTGCGTTCGTATACGCCGTGGCCCTGCACGACACCGGCCAGGCCGCGGAAGGCCGCCGGGTCCTGGAGCGGGCGGCTGCGCGGCAATCGGGTGACCTGCAGATCCTCAGCGCGCTCGTGGCGTTCAGCCGCGAGGCGGGCGACGACGCGTCCGCGCGCCGATGGCAGGCGCAGCTCGACGCGCGCCAGCGCTAAGATACCCCGGTGGCAGCAACCGTCTTTGTCGTGGACGATGACGCGTCGGTACGGAAGGGCCTGGGACGGCTGCTCGCGTCGGCCGGGTACGACGTCCACACCTGCGAGTCCGCCGATGCGTTCCTGGCCGATCCGCCCATCGTCTCCCCGGGGTGTCTCGTCCTCGACGTGACGATGCCCGGCCTCAACGGCCTGGAGTTGCAGCAGGCGATCCTCGAGCGGGCGTGGGTGCTGCCGATTGTGTTCATCACGGGCCGGGGCGATGTCCCGGCGAGCGTCCGCGCGATGAAGGCCGGCGCCGTGGACTTCCTGACCAAGCCCGTGGATGCCGACGACCTGCTGGCGGCGGTGGCGCGCGCGATCGAGCGCGGAGAAGTCGACCGCGCCATGCGGGACGAGGTCCGCGCGCTTCGGACGAGATTCGACACGCTCACCGTGCGCGAGAAGGAAGTGATGTCCCTGGTCGTCTCGGGTCTCCTGAACAAGCAGGTCGCCGGCGACCTGGGCATCGCGGAGAAGACCATCAAGGTCCACCGCTCCCGCGTGATGCAGAAGATGCAGGCAGGCTCGCTCGCCGACCTCGTCCGCGCCGCCACGCGCCTCGGGCTGGACAAGCCCTAAGCCCCTAGCCCCTAAGTCCCTAAGCCCCTAAGTCCTCAGTAATCCCCCTACGACCAAGGTCCAATGTCGCATGGGCGTCACAAGGTCTACGATCCCACCTGACGCCGTGTCGATTGACCATCCCATTGTTGCGGTCGTGGACGATGACCAGTCCGTGTGCAGCGGCGTGCAGCGGTTCCTGCGCTCCGTCGGGCTGACGTCCACCACCTTCACCTCCGGTGAATCGTTCCTGGCCTCACTCGCCACCACCGCGCCCGACTGCGTCGTCCTCGACGTGCGGATGCCGGTGATGACCGGCATCGAGGTCCAGCGGCGCATGCGCGAGTCCGGGTCGTCCGTGCCGGTCATCTTCATCTCCGCCGACGAGAAGATCGAGCAGCGCAACGAGGCGCTCGCGTCCGGTGGCTTCGCGTACCTGCGGAAACCGTTCGACGGCCAGGCGCTCGTGGACGTGATCCTCTCCGCGATCACGCGAGCCCAGGGCCCCTTTGCCGATCGCTAGTCGTCCCGTCTTGCACCGCCTGATGCCGGCCCCCGTGGTCCTGGCTCTGGTCCTCCTGCTGGCGTCCGCGCGCGGCGTGGCCGCGCAGTCGGAGGAGTCGGCCCCCGCGCCGGCGGCGGGCACGTTCGTGGCCGCGCCCCTCCCGCCACCGGCATCGCCGTTCATGTTTCCCGACCTGCCCCATGGATGGGAGGGCACGCTCCGTATCGAGAAGCCTGGATTCACGTTCCGGCCCGGGTGGGTGGTTCTCATCGACCACACCGGGTTCATCCAGGACGACACGAGCCTGGCCCAGGTGGGACAGCAAGAGAACCAATGGGCGGCGCGCGCGGCGCGTCTCATGTTCTCCGGCACGATCGGCCGCGGCTACCAGGTCCGGTACCTCGTCGCCGGCGAGTACAAGGGTTTCGAGAGTGAGCCCGACACGCTGTGGAACATGACCGACGTGTCCCTGACGTTTCCCCTTCATGGTCCGGGCACGAAGCTCACGGTGGGCAAGACGAAAGAGACCTACGCGTACGAGATGGTCGGCGACGCCGCGAGCCTGCCCTCGCAGGAGCGCGTGCTGAACCCGTTCTTCGTGTCCCGCAACATCGGCGCGAAGGTGATTCACGTTATCCCGAACCAGCGCATGACGGTCGCCGCCGGCGTGTTCAACGACTGGTGGGTGAACGGCGATGCGCTCTCCGAGAGCGGCACGGACGTCACCGCGCGCGTCACCGGCCTCCTCGCCGACGCGAAGGGCGGCACGCGGTTCCTGCACGTCGGCGCCGAGGCGCGCTACGCCGGCGCGGATCACGACACGATGCGCTATCGCGCGCGGCCCGAATCGAACGTCGGCGACTACTACGTGGACACCGGTTCGCTCGCCGGCGATCACACGTGGCACACCGGCGTGGAAGGCCTGTGGAACGAGGGGCCGTGGTCCGTGCTCGGCGAGTTCCAGCGCGCGCGGCTCAGCTCGTCCGCGAGCGGCAACCCGGCGTTCGTCGGCTACTACGTCACGGGCAGCTGGGTCGTGAGCGGGGAGACGCGGCCCTACGATCGCACGCAGGGCTACGCGCGCCGCGTGATGCCCGAGGGCCGCTGGGGCGCGCCGGAACTCGTCCTCCGCTTCTCGCACGAGGACCTGGACGACGGCTTCGTGCACGGCGGCACGTTCGACAAGACGTACCTCGGCGTCAACTGGTGGGCCACCCGCCGGTGGAAATTCGGCGCGGGGTGGGGTCACACGTGGCTGCACCGCGGTGGGACGACGGGTCTCACCGACAGCCTGCAGACGCGTATCCAGTGGATCTATTGAGCGGATAGGCCCAAGGTCTCATAGAAGCATGGTTGGCAAGAGACCACAATTGGGGATCAGGCGATCCCGCACCCGCCTCGGAGTGATTGAACTTATGACAAAGACGACATCCGTGATTGCGCTGTTCCTCGTGGCCCTGTCCCTGCCGGCCGCCGCCCAGCAGGCGGCACCGGCTACCAAGCCAAACATCGTCATCATCTGGGGTGACGATATCGGCCAATCCAACATCAGTGCCTACTCGCATGGGGTGATGGGCTACAAGACGCCCAACATCGACCGCGTCGCGCGTGAGGGCATGATGTTCACCGACTACTACGCCGAGCAAAGCTGCACGGCCGGTCGAGCGTCGTTCATCACGGGCCAGTCTGGCCTGCGCACGGGCCTGACCAAGGTCGGCCTGCCCGGCGCGGCGGTCGGCCTGCAAAAGGAAGACCCGACAACGGCGGAGTTGTTGAAGGCGCAGGGCTACGCCACCGGCCAGTTCGGCAAGAACCACCTGGGCGACCGCAACGAATTCTTGCCAACGGTGCACGGATTCGACGAGTTCTTTGGCGCCCTGTATCACCTCAACGCCAGCGAAGAGCCGGAACTGCCAGACTTTCCCAAGGACCCGGCATTCCTTGCCAAGTACGGTCCCCGCGGCATTCTGGACTGCAAGGCCTCGGCCACCGACGATGCCACGGTGGACCCGCGTTTCGGCAAGGTCGGCAAGCAGAGCTGCAAGGATGTCGGCCCCCTGACCAAGAAGCGGATGGAAACATTCGACGATGAGATCGCGACTCGCGCGGTGGATTTCATCAAGCGGCAGAACGCCTTGGGCAAGCCGGCGCTGGTCTGGGTGAACTTCACCCACATGCATTTCCGCACTCACACCAAGCCCGAGAGCATCGGCCAGGCCGGCCGCTGGCAGAGCCCGTACCACGACGCGATGATCGACCACGACAAGAACGTGGGCCAGGTCCTCAACGTGTTGGATGAACTGAAGATCGCGGACAACACGTTCGTGATGTATTCCACCGACAACGGTCCGCACATGAACAGCTGGCCCGATGCCGGCATGACGCCGTTCCGCAGCGAGAAGAACACGAACTGGGAAGGCGCGTACCGTGTGCCCGCGATGATCCGCTGGCCGGGGCGGATCAAGCCCGGGGTTGTCTCCAACGAGCTCATCGCGCACCTGGACTGGCTGCCGACGCTGCTGGCGATCGGCGGCGATACCCAGGTGAAAGAGAAGTTGATGAAGGGCTACAAGGTCGGCGACATGACCTACAAGGTCCACCTGGACGGCGACAACCTCCTGCCGTACCTGACCGGTCAAGCGGCGAAACCGACGCGGGAGTCGTTCTTCTACATCAACGACGACCAGCAAGTGGTGGCCCTGCGCTACGACAACTGGAAGATCGTGTTCATGGAGCAGAAGGTTGCCGGCAGGCTGGAGATTTGGGCCAACCCCTTCACCAGCCTGAGGGTCCCGAAGATCTTCAACCTCCGCACGGATCCGTACGAACGGGCGGATATCACGTCGAACACGTACTACGACTGGTTGATTGATCACGTCTTCCTGTTGGTGCCATCGCAGGCCTACGTGGGCGACTTCCTGATGACGTTCAAGGAGTTCCCGCAGCGGCAGAAGGCCGACAGCTTCAACCTGGATGAGGTTCTTCGGAAGCTGCAGGAGTCGAAATAAGTTGGCCAGCCCCGTCACGCGACGCGAGTTCGTGGCGGGAACCGCCGCGGCTGGTGCGGCACTCTACCTGACTGGCTCCTCGCCGCGATCCTCGGGACCCGCCGTCGTCGCGGCGCCTCGCGAGCCGGCGCAACGGCGCAGCCTTCACCATCCTCCACACCAACGACCTCCACTCGAACCTGATCGGGCTCAGTCCGGCCTCGGACTACAGTCCGTTTGCGCTCAACAACGATGCCACCCGCGGCGGGTTCGCCCGCCTCGCGACGCTCGTCGCACAGCGCAAGGCGGCGCGCGCGGGTCAAGGCCCGGTGCTCTACCTCGACGCCGGCGACTTCAGCATGGGCACCGCGTTCGCGGCGGCCATCCGCGAGACCGGTGGCGAACTGCAACTGCTCGCTCGCATGGGCTGCGACGCCACCACGTTCGGCAATCACGACTTCGACCTCGGGCCCGACGGGACGGCGCAGGCGATCACCGTCGCCGCGAAGGCGGGGCACATGCCGGCGCTCGTCGCGTCGAATACCACCTTCGACGGGAGCGAGCCGACCCTGGCCGGTCTCCAGCGCCTCGCGAAGGACGGCACGCTCCGCCGCCACGTCGTGATCGAGCGTGGCGGGATGCGCTTCGGCATCTTCGGCGTGCTCGGCAAGGAGGCGCAGTTCTACACGGGCGGCGCCGTCCCGGCGAAGTTCACCGATCCGGTCGAGACCGCGAAGGAGATGGTGAAGGTCCTCCGCGAGACGGAGAGGGTGGATGTCGTCATCGCGCTCAGCCACGGCGGCATGACGAAGGGCGCGGACGGACGCTTCGTGGATGGCGAGGACGTGCAACTGGCCAGGGCCGTGCCCGGCATCGACGTCGTCATCGGCTCGCACAGCCACACCGAGCTGCACGAGGCGATCATCGTCAACGGCCGCACGCCGGTGGTGCAGACCGGCAAGTACGGCGAGAACCTCGGCGAGCTCGTCATCGCGCTCGACGGCCAGACGCTCACGGTCGAATCCTACAAGCTGATCCCCGTGGACGACACGATCAGCGGTGACAAGACCATCGCCGCGGAGATCGACACGCTCAAGGCGACCGTCACGCAGGTGGCCTTCGCGTCACGCGGCTACAGCATCGACCAGCCGCTGGCCGTCGTGCCGCAGGACATTCCCAACACCTTCGCCGACATCCCGGCGAGCACCATCCTGGCCAACCTCTGCACCGACGCGTACCGCGGCGCCACGCAGGCCGACATCGGGTTCTCCGTCAACGGCATGATGCGGTCCGGCTTCATCAAGGGGAAGACCGGCGTGCAGACCGTGTACGACGTGTTCGCGGTCGCGCCACTCGGTGCCGGGGTCGTGGACACCACGGCAGGCAGCACGCTGGTGACCGGCTACTTCACCGGGCGCGAGCTGAAGAACATCCTCGAGTTCTTCCTCGTCGACAACCCCGCGCATCCAGGCGAGTACTTCCCGCGGACGTCGGGGCTGAAGCTCCACTACGACCTCTCGCGGCCGAAGTTCGACGTCGTGACGGGGCTCGAGATCGGCGATATCGACCGCGGCTACAAGGCCATCGACATCACCGGCAAGGACGCGCGCCTGTTCAGCCTCACGTGCCCGCTCATGCTCGCGATGATCCTCGTCGCGATCCCGAAATACACCAAGGGCGCCCTGCCGCTGGCGGCGAAGAAGAAGGACGGCACGCCGCTCACCTCCAAGGTGGACGCGCTCGACGACGCGCGCAGCGACACCCCCGACCTGCTGGCGCCCTCGGGCGCGATGGATCACGCCAGCGTCGCCACCATGGCGGGCAACGGCGCCGCCCGAGAGATCAAGGAGTGGCAGGCGATCATGGATTACCTGCGCCGCCTGCCCGTCACGAAATCGGGCGCCCTGCCCGTGATCCCGGTGGATGCACGCGCCAGCGAGGCACGGGCGGTCAAGGCCGGGTAGGCGCGGGTTCCCGCGCCCGCGCGGTTGACACCGGACGGGATCTCCCGCAGAGTCGAGGGGTCCCGTGTTTGCCCGCCTGTCGCTCCTCGCCCTGCTGGCGCTTGCGCCCCTTCCGGCCACCGCCTCGCAGGCGTCCGGCGTCCCCGGCGTGCTCGTGCTCTTCAGCGACGAACGCGCGATCCCCGCCAATGGCGAGGCCGAGACGGCCCTGCGCGAGGCCTTGGGATTGCCGCGCGTCGATATCGAGTACTCGGCGGAGTTTCTCGATTCCACGCGTTTCCGGAGTCCCGATGCAGACGCGATCTGGCGCGATTTCCTCGGGCGCAAGTACGCGGGTCACGACATACGCGTCGTCGTCGCGGCCGGGACGGCCGCGATGGAGTTCCTGGACCGGCACCACGACGAACTGTTTCCCGGCGTTCCCGTGGTCGTGACCGCGGTCAGCGCCAACCTGATGCGCGGGCGGACCTTGCCGCCCGACTTCATCTCGCTGCCCTTCACGTACGACCTCGCGGGGACGATCCGGGCCGCGCGTCTGCTCCAGCCTGCCGCGACGGAGATTGTCGTCGCGGTGGGGACGACGGAGGACGATCGCGCATGGGAGGCGCTGGTGCAGCGCGACGTGCCCGCGGCCAGCGGCGGCCTCCCGATCCGCATCCTTCGCAACCTTGCCCTCGAGGACATCCTCAAGCAGGTCGCGGCGCTGACGCCCTCGTCCATCGGCCTCTACGTGCCGATCAACCGCGACGGCGCCGGGCGCGCCCGCATTCCTCGGGAGACCTTCGCGGCCATCGCCGCCGTATCCGGAGCGCCCTACTATTCCGTCTTCAGCACGATGATTGGGGCCGGCGTCGTGGGCGGGCAGGTGACCACCTACGCGAGCATGGGCCACTGGACGGCCGGCATCATCCGGCAAATCCTGGACGGCGCCGCGCCCTCCAGCACTTCGCTATCCGAGGTGCCATCCAGCCTCGTTGTGGACTGGCGGGCGATGCAGCGATGGGGACTGGACGAGTCGCGCCTGCCGGCCGGCCGTGAAGTCCGCTTCCGCGAGGCCAGCCTCTGGGAGCAGTACCGCTGGCAGATCGTGGGCGTCGTGGCCCTCGTCGCCCTGCAGGCGTTCCTCATCGTCTCGCTCATGATCCAACGGCGGCGTCGCGAGATTGCGGAGGCCGCCTCGCACGCGCACCTGACGGAGCTGGCCCACCTCACGCGCGTCTCGCTGATGGGAGAACTCGCCGCGTCCCTCGCGCACGAGCTGAACCAGCCGCTGACCGCGATCCTCAGCAACGCGCAGGCCGCGCAGCGCTTCCTACGGATGCCCGAGCCGGACCTCGACACGGTCCGCGAGATCGTCGACGACATCGCGGCGGACGATCGGCGCGCGGGTGACGTGATCAGCAGGCTGCGCGCATCGATGAAAAAGGGGGAGCCGCGGTTCCAGACGCTCCGGTGCCATGACGTGGTCGGAGGGGTGCTGCGCCTGGTCCGGAACGAACTGATGCTCCGGCAGGTCAGCGTCGTCGTCGAGTGCCCGGACGACCTGCCCGGTGTGCGCGGCGACCGCGTGCAGCTGCAGCAGGTGTTGCTCAATTTGATCCTGAACGCCGCCGATGCCATGCGCGATGCGCCGGTGGCCGATCGTCGCATCACCATCAGCGCCCGTCGCGGCGAGTCCGACACCGTGCAGGCGACGGTCAGCGACCGCGGCCGCGGCATTCCCGCCGACCAGATCTCGACCGTGTTCGAGCCGTTCTTCACGACCAAGCGGGAAGGGCTGGGCCTGGGCCTCGCCATCTGCCGCACCATCGTCGAGGAGCACCACGGGCGCCTCTGGGCCATCAACAATCCCGACAGGGGCGCGTCCTTTCACCTGACCCTGCCGGCGGCCTAGCCGGCTACGCCCAAGGTCCGACTGGCCGTCCCGCGGGTCCTGCGGCTACAGTGTCAGGGAACGTTTGAACCACATCCCAAAGGAGCGGCGAATGACGAGAGCAATGACGGCATGGACGATGGCGGGGCTGATGACCCTGGCCCTCACGGCGGCGCCGACGGCGCAGGCCCCATCGCAGGCCCCGAGCGCCACCGACAAGGTGGTGATCAACGGGTGGGCGCTCAACATGAGCAACATCGCGACGGGCGCCAACCAGTCGATCCGCATCAACATCGACGGGTGGTCGAACCCATCGCAGCGGCAGCACCTGATCGACACCTTCATGGAGAAGAAGCAGGACGGCCTCGAGCGCGAGCTGGAGAAGCAGCCGGAGCTGGGACGCTTCAACTTCCCGGGTTACATGGGACCCGACCCGAACAACATCATGCGGCTCGGGA
The DNA here is from genome assembly GCA_963839865.1 of uncultured Acidobacteriota bacterium. GTDB lineage: Bacteria > Acidobacteriota > Vicinamibacteria > Vicinamibacterales > UBA2999 > 12-FULL-67-14b. The sequence goes on along the minus strand of CAWIWS010000020.1, from coordinate 54,158 downwards.
CCGACATCCGCTACGCGATGAACTTTCCCATGGAGAACGGCGGCCGGCGCATCGTCATCATCACGCCGCGCGTGATCTCGTTCCAGGAGGCGCGCAACCAGCCGCGCACCGTCGACTACCCGTTCACGCTGTTCGAGATGCGCTTCGGCAAGGACGGCAAGGGCGAGGGCCGCATGGCCTACATGACGCAGATCAGCTTCGACAAGAAGAAGAACACGATCGAGATCGAGAACTACTCGAGCGAGCCCGTGCGGCTGAACCAGCTGACGCTGGAAGTGAAGAAGTAAGATCGTCTGGTGACGCGAATCACCGTGGCGCTCGCGCTGGCCCTCGTGCTCTGGCCGGCGCGGGCGGCCGTTTGCGCGCAACAGGTCGAGCCGCCGCCCCAGATGGACGTGGCGGACCTCCTCCGCGCGATCCGGAAGCAGCCCGCCCCGAGCACCAACCGGTCGCCGTCGGATTTGACGGTGGCCCTCCTCCCGGCCATCAGCGCGAATCCCGCGATCGGCGTGGGCTTCGGCGCGGTGATGAGCGTGGCCGCCCGGCGCAGCGGCGCCGATGGCGCCCTGTCCTCCGCGCAGGCGTCGTTCATGCTCACGACGAAAAAGCAGATCGTCGGCACCCTGCGCAACGACCTGCACTCGAGGAGCGACGACTGGTCGCTCGTCGGCGACGTGCGCCTCTCCAAGTTCGTGCAGCGCGCGCCGCAACTGGGCAGCGGCCAGCCCGAAGACGCGGCGACCGTGGACGTCGACTACAACTGGATTCGCCTCTACCAGACGGCGTATCGCCGCGTGGCCGGACCGTTCCACGTGGGCGCCGGGTATCACCTCGATTCGTTCATCAACATCCGCCCGCAGGAGGGCCAGTCCCTGCCGCCCAGGGTGTCGGAGGCGTTCCCGGTGACGAGCGTGGCCTCGGGGGTATCGGCCGACGCCCTCTTCGACTCGCGCGACAACCCGCTCAACGCCGATCGCGGCGTGTACGCCCGCGCCAGTTACTACTTCAACCCGACCTTCATGGGCAGCGACGACGACTGGCAGTCGCTCCAACTCGAAGGGCGGACGTACGTGCGGCTTCCCTCGGTCCGCCGGCAGGTGCTCGCGGCGTGGGCGCAGTCGTGGCACACGCTGGCCGGCACGCCGCCGTACTTCAACCTGCCGAGCATCGGATGGGACACGTACGGCCGCACGGGCCGCGGGTACCCGGCGGGACGGTTGCGCGGGAAGGACTGGATCGACGTCGAGGGCGAGTACCGCGTGGACCTGATGCAGAACGGGCTGGTCGGGTTCGTCCTGTTCATCAACGCGTCGACATTCAGCGACGTGAACGGGGTCTACGGCTCGTGGGAGCCCGGCGGCGGCGCCGGGTTCCGCCTGAAACTCGACAAGCGCAACCGCACCAACCTCGCGATGGACATCGCATGGGGCCGGTCCCGGCCGCGCGGATTCTGGTTCGGGTTGAACGAGGCGTTCTAGGGCCGGCCGCAGATTAGACGCAGATTGAACGCAGATTAAACGCAGATTAAACGCAGATTGCAGGGGCTGGACCGAGGCCGGAACTGAGGCGGTAAGATCGTCTGGTGACGCGAATCACCGCCGCGCTCGTCTTGGGCGTGTGTTTGTGGCCGGGGCGGGTGTCGATGGCCGCTCAGCAGGTCGATCCGCCACCCCAGGTGGATATCGATGACGTCGTGCGCGCGATCCTCCATCGCGCCGACTCGAGCGGCAACCAGACGCCGCCGGAACGCACCATCTCGATTCTCCCTGCCGTCAGCGCCAGTCCGACGGAGGGCATCGGCGTGGGCGGCGCCGTGAGCATGGCTGCCCGCCGCGCCGGGCCGGGTGGCAGCCTGTCGTCCGCGCAGGCCGGGTTCATGTTCACGACGAAGAAGCAGCTCATGCTCGTCGTGACCAACGACGTCCACTCGCGCAACGAGGCGTGGACCCTCGTGGGCGACATGCGCCTCTACAAGTTCGTCCAGGGCGCGCCGCCACTCGGTAGCGGCCAGCCGGCCGATGCCCAAGCGCTGGACGTCGGCTACAAGTGGATTCGCGTCTACCAGACGGCCTACCGGCACGTCACCGGTCCCTTCCATCTTGGCGCCGGCTATCACCTGGATTCGTACATCGGCATCCGCCCGCAGGAAGGGCAGGACTCGCCGGCGCCGGTGGCGACAGCCTTCCCGGCGACGACGGTGGCGTCGGGCGTGTCGCTCGATGCGCTCTTCGACTCGCGCGACAACCCGCTGAACGCCGAACGTGGCGTGTACGGCCGAGCGAGCTATTACATCAACCCCACCGTCATGGGCAGCGACGACCACTGGCAGTCGCTCCAGCTCGAAGGGCGCGCCTACCTGCGGCTGCCCTCCGCGCGCCGGCAGGTGCTGGCGGCGTGGACGCAGGCGTGGCAAACGCTCAGTGGCAGAGTGCCTTACTTCAACCTCCCGAGCATCGGGTGGGACACCTACAACCGCACGGGCCGCGGCTATCCGGCCGGACAACTGCGCGGAAAGGACTGGGTCGACGTGGAGGGCGAGTACCGGACGGACCTGCTGCGCAACGGCCTGATCGGCTTCGTGGCGTTCGTCAACGCGTCGACCTTCAGCGACGTCGCGGGGATGTATGGCGCGTGGGAAGTCGGCGGCGGCGCGGGGTTTCGCCTGAAGCTCGACAAACACAACGGCACCAACGTCGCCATGGACGTCGCGTGGGGCGGCGACCGGCCGCGAGGGTTCTGGTTCGGGTTGAACGAGGCGTTCTGACGCCGGCTCGAGGCCTGCGACTTGCGGCTTACGGTTTGCCCATTACGGATTGCGTTTCATCTGCGTTTCATCGGCGGCCTGTGTAGACTGGCGGGGTGAAACGCGCCCTGGCGCTGGTCGCCGTCATCGCCCTCGTGTCGGCCAGCGCCGTGGTCGCGCAGCGACGGGGCGGACGCGGCGGGGGCGGCCTGATCACGATCGCCACGCCGCAGGATTTCGACGGCGGGTTCCAGTTCTGCCGCATCGCGTTCCGGCAGAACCGCGCCGGCGACGGTGGCGGCTGGAGCGTCGATTACCCGCGCGCCGATCAGAACCTGTCGATTCGGCTGTCCGAACTCACCAAGACGCACGTGAGCTTCGACGCGTCACACGATCCGAAACACCTCGTCATGCGGCTGACCGACGAGACGATCTTCCAGTGCCCGTTCATGATGATGACCGAGCCCGGCGGCGCGTTCCTCGAGGACGCCGAGGCCGCGGCGCTGCGCAACTACCTGCTCAAGGGCGGCTTCCTGTGGGCCGACGATTTCTGGGGCGAGTACGCGTGGGAGGCGTGGGCCGATCAGCTCCGCAAGGCGATGCCGGCGGGAGAGTTCCCGATCGTCGACTTGCCGATGGACCACCCGATGTTCCGCTCGCAATTCATCATCGACAAGGTGCCGCAGATTCCGTCGATCAACTACTGGGCGGGGAGTGGCGGGGACACGTCGGAACGCGGCCAGGACAGCGCCGTGGCGCACGCGCGAGCCATCCTCGACAAGCACGGCCGCATCATGGTGCTGATGACGCACAACACCGACCTCGGCGACTCGTGGGAGCAGGAAGCCCTGAATCCGCAGTACTTCCTCGAGATGTCAGTGCCCGGATACGCGTTCGGCGTGAACGTCGTCCTTTACGCGCTTACCCACTAAAGTGCGGCCCGCAACGCCCTGAGCCAGACGAGCACGGCTTCCGTGTGATCGGGTCCCATCCGCAACAGCTGCTTCTGCGAAGGGGAGAGCGCCTCGATTTTCGGATCGGCGTAGGCCCACCGCGCGCCCGTGCCTTCCACCAGGCCGATCGGGTCCTGCAGGATCGGCGTCTCGATGAGGCGCGCGATCGCCTCTTTCACGAGAAGGTCGACGTCGCCCTCCGGGTGGCCGCGCTTCCGGTACGCCTCGTTGAGCCGCGGACGAATCGTCTGGTAGATGTTCGCGACGGCGGAAGCGTCGATCGACGTCACTGTCGCGACCAGGCCGTCGTAGCGGTGGTAGCCGGCGGTGTCCATGGTCCGGCGGCCGCTGCGCCGGGCGACGGTGAACGGGCCGGTGGGCGCGAGCACCTTGAAGTCGCGCGCCGGTGACTTGCCCTGGGCTGCCGCCTCGATGGCGCCCGCGAGCTGCTGCATCAGGCCGTCGGTCGCCAGCCACCTCGCCAGCTCCGGACGCGTCGACAGTGCGCCGAGGAGCTTGCGCAGGTACGGGTCCATCTGATCGAGCGGCGGGAGTTCAGGCGCCGCCGCGGGTGGCGTGAGGGGCGCGTCCGTGGCGGTGACGGCCTTGCTGCTGGTGTTGGTGGGCGCCGCGGGATGGCGGGTGAGCCACCACGCGCCACCGGTGATGAGGCCGATGGCGGCCACGCTGATCAGCGCGACGGGCAGGATTGACGGCCCGCCCTTCGAGGGCGGTGGTGCATTGGCGGCGCTGCGGTTCAGCTCAAAGTCGTCCATCAAGGGCCTCCCACCTATTAGACGCCTACGGCGCGCTTGGAGGCGGAATCCGCTTCTTCGTCGCCTGCTCGAAGCTGTAGCCGAGCTCGATGAGCCGCGGCTCGCTGCACGCCATGCCCGCGAAGCTGACGCCGAACGGCGCCGGCTTGAGCGCGTAGCCCTCCGGCATCGGCGGCTGGTTGGGCGGCACGACCGGCACGACCAGGCCGAATGGCACGATCACCGTCGGGTAGCCGGGTTTGGCGGAGATGCCCGCGCCGCTCGAGCCGGGGAACAGCAGCGCGTCGAGGTTGTTCGCCTTCATCGCCGCGTCGATCCCGTTCGTGCCCGCCAGGCGGATGTCCTTCGCGCGGTCGGCCTCCCACCGCGCCTTGTCCTTCTCCACGTCCATCTCGTCCGACACGTCGAGGTTGGCTTGCCCGTACTTAATCGCGTTGCGCGTGGCGGCGTGCGCGGTGTTGAACGCGCGCAGCTCCGACAGCGTCTTCACCGGCGCCACGGGACCCAGGGTGGCGAGCCATGCGTTGAAGTCGCGCTTCATCCCGTACTTCAGGACGATCGAGCAGTTCTGATCCTTGCCCTTCACGTCCTTCGGGCCGCCGCAGGTGCCCCATGCGAGGAAGTTGTTTTGTGGATCCGGATCCACGACGCTCGGGATCTCCACCGGATCGACGATGATCGCCCCTTCTTTCTTGAGGGCGTCGATCGCGTCGGCCATCGACTTGGCCTGCGCTTCGCTCAACCCGCCCCGGGGCTCCTTCTCGCCGGGCACGGTGATCTTGTCGTACCAGTTGGCGCGCGGAATCCCGATGCGCGCGCCCTTGAGGCCGTCGCGCTTCAGGTGCGGCGTGTAGTCGCGATTGGCCGGCACTTCGCACCGGCTCGTGGCCGCGTCGTGCGAATCCGGCGACGCGCCCTCGAGGACGCCGAGCATGATTGCGGCATCGGTGACGGTCCGCGCCATCGGGCCCGCCGTGTCCTGGTCGGCGGTGATGGGAATCACGCCGTAGCGGCTGATGCGACCCACGGTGGGCTTGATGCCCGCGAGCATGTTCTGGTTGGACGGGCTCAGGATTGACCCCGACGTCTCGGTGCCGACGTTGGCCGCCCAGAAATTGGCGGACGTGCCGATGCCGGAGCTCGAGCCGCCGGTGTTCAGCACCGGCCGGCCGTCGGCGTTGGCGGGCCGCGGGTCGAGGCGCGGGTCGTACGGGTTCAGGCCCTGTCCGCCCACGGCGCTGTAGTTGCCGGGCATGCCGTTGGCGATGAAGTTGGCGAGCTCCGTCATCACGGTCTTCGCGAGGATGATGGCGCCGGCCTCGCGCAGGTTCGCCGTGAGTGTCGCGTCGTAGGGCGGCAGCAGGTTCTCGAACGCGATTGCCCCACCCGTTGTCCGGATGTCGGTGGTGTGGATGTTGTCCTTGAGCGCCACGGGAATACCGTGCAGCGGCCCGCGGACCTTGCCCGCCTTGCGCTCCTGGTCGAGGCGGTCGGCCTCCTCGAGCGCCTTCGGGTTCACCGTGATCGTCGCGTTCAGCTTGTCCTCGTAGAGCGCGATCCGCTGGAGGTACTGCTCGACGAGCTGGCGCGAGGTGACGCGGCCCTCTTCCATGGCCTTGCGCATTTCGGGAATCGTGGCCTCCACGACCGAAAACCGCGCGGCGGGCGCCGCGGGTGCGGAGGGTGCGGAGGGTGCGCACGCGCCGGTCAGCGCGGCCGCCAGGGCCAGGGACAACACACGAGATCGGGACATCGGGGCTCCGTTCGGAAAGAGGCCGATGATTGGTCATGTGAAGGGTTGCGGTCAACCGCCCCGCAGGCGGTGTTTGGAGTAGGCTACGAGATTATGACTTTCCGTGCCGCGTGCCTGGCCACCGCCGTCCTGGCGTCGGCGTCACCGGTCTTCGCCCAGAGCAAGACCGACCCCACCGACAAGTTCCGCCAACTCGAGGAGATCCTCCCGACGCCGAACGAGCAGCGCACCGCCTCCGGCGCGCCGGGCCGCGCCTACTGGCAGCAGCGGGCCGACTACGACATCGACGTCGAGCTCGACGACGCGAAGCAGCGCATCACGGGCAAGGAGACGGTCACCTACTACAACCAGTCGCCCGACACCCTCACCTACCTCTGGCTGCAGCTCGACCAGAACCTGTTCCGCAAGGACTCGGACACCAACGCTGACGCAGACCGCGCCGTCGACTCGAGCGGTCCGACGCTTCGAGACGCTCGACACGCTCGCTGAACCGACGACTTCGAGGGCGGCTCCAGCATCGCCGCGGTCACGCGACGCAAGCGGGCAAGCCCTGCCCCACACGATCGTCAAGACCATGATGCGGCTCGACCTGCCCGCGCCGCTCGCCGCCGGGCAAGAGCGTGGTCTTCGGCGTGGAGTGGAGCTACAACATCAACGACGCCAAGCGCCTGGGCGGGCGCGTCGGGCTACGAGTTCTTCCCGAAGGACGGCAACTACATCTACGAGATCGCGCAGTGGTTCCCGCGCCTGGCCGCCTACAACGACGTCAGCGGCTGGCAGCACAAGCAGTTCCTCGGCTCCGGCGAGTTCACCCTCGAGTTCGGCGACTACACGGTGCGCATCACCGTGCCGAACGACCACGTCGTGGGCGCCACCGGCGTGCTGCAGAACCCGAAAGAGGTGCTCACCGCCGCGCAGCGTGCAGCGCCTCGAGCAGGCCGCGACCGCGACCAAGCCCGTCCTCATCGTCACGCCGGACGAGGCGAAGGCCGCCGAGGCGGGCAAGCCCACCGGGAAGAAGACCTGGGTCTTCCAGGCCGACAACGTCCGCGACTTCGCCTTCGCCTCGTCGCGCAAGTTCATCTGGGACGCGCAGGGCCACAACGTCGACGAACAACCCGGTGATGGCGATGTCGTACTACCCCAACGAGGGCAACCCGCTCTGGGAGCAGTACTCCACCGCGGCCATCATCCACACCCTCAACGTCTACTCGCGCTACACCTTCGCCTATCCCTACCCGGTGGCGATCTCGGTGAACGGCCCCGTCGGCGGCATGGAGTACCCGATGATCTGCTTCAACGGCCCCCGGCCCGAGGAGGACGGCACCTACCCGGCGCGCACGAAGTACGGCCTGATCTCGCGTCGTCATCCACGAGGTCGGGCACAACTTCTTCCCGATGATCGTCAACTCCGACGAGCGGCAGTGGACGTGGATGGACGAAGGCCTCAACTCGTTCCTGCAGTTCCTGGCCGAGCAGGAGTGGGAAGACAGACTACCCCTCGCGCCGCGGCGAGCCGAAGCAACATCGTGGACTACATGCTGGACGCCGAACCAGGAGCCCGATCATGACCAACTCGGAGATCGGTGCAGCAGCTCGGCAACAACGCCTACGCCAAGCCCGCCACGGCGCTGAACATCCTGCGCGAGACGGTGCTGGGCCGCGAGCTGTTCGACTTCGCCTTCAAGGAGTACGCCGGCGCTGGAAGTTCAAGCGGCCCGATGCCGGCCGACTTCTTCCGCACGATGGAAGACGCCTCGGCCGTGGACCTCGACTGGTTCTGGCGCGGCTGGTTCTATTCCACCGACCACACCGACCTGTCGCTCGACAACGTGCGGCACTTCACGCTCGACACGCGCAACCCGGCGTGGAGAAGGGGCGGCTGCGCACGCAGCAGGACGCGGCGCCCGAAGACGCTGTCCGCCGAGCGGAACGAGGACACGCCGAAGGTCGTGGAGCAGAACCCCGCCCTGGCCGACTTCTACAACAAGTACGACCCGCTTGCCGTCACCGCCGACGGACCGCGAGGCCTACCAGAAGCTGCTCTCGACGCTCGGCGACAAGGAAAGGGCGCTCCTCGGCGCCAACAAGAACTTCTACGTGATGGACTTCTCGAACGTGGGCGGCCTGGTGATGCCGATCATCCTGAAGCTCGATTACGCCGACGGCAGCTCGGAGGAGCTGCGCATCCCCGCCGAGATCTGGCGGCGCAACTACAAGTCCGTCTCGAAGCTCGTCGTCACCGACAAGACGCTGACCCAGGTAACCCTCGACCCGCATCAGGAAACGGCGGACGTGGACCTCTCGAACAACGTCTTCCCCCGCCGGCCGGTGATGACGCGCTTCCAGCTATTCAAGCAGCAGCAACAGGCGCCGCCCAACCCGATGCAGCAACTCGAGAAGAAGACACCCACGGACCAGCCGCGTCCACAGGGGCCGGGCCGCTGACACGGGCACGGCTGGTGCGGGCCCGTCTCGCGTTCATCGTCGGCTTGCTGTGCCTGGCGCCTTCGGCCGTGGGCGCCCACCGGTTCTACGTGAGCCTCACGGTTGTGGACCACAACGTGGCGGAGCGAGCGCTCGAGATCACCCTGCGGCTCTTTGCCGATGATCTCGAGCAGGCGGTCGCCCGCCACGCGGGCAAGGCCCTCAGGCATGGGCAGCCGGGTTTCGACCAGGCGGTGATGGCCTACGTGGGCCAGGCGCTGGCCGTGCGCCGCGCCGACGGGTCACCGGTGCTCCTGTCGTGGGTCGGCCTCGAGAACAAGGTCGATGTCACGTGGGTGTACGTCGAAGCGAAGGCGGTCGAGTCGACCGTCGGCCTGTCGGTGCGGAACACGCTCTTCCTGGACGCGCTGCCCGAGCAGGTGAACATGATGCACGTACACGACGCGCGCGGCCGCCGCGCCATTGACTTCCGCGCCGGCGACGGTTTCAAGCCGTTCTAGCCAAGCCTCTGCATCGCCCAGTAGAGCCCGGTCGCGGCAATCGCCACCGACAGCGGCACCACCACCCGGCCGCGATACCAGGCCCGGTTCCGGCTCCACCCCAGCGCGAGCAGGAGCACCGCCACCACGACCAGTTGACCCGCTTCGACGCCGAGGTTGAACCCGAGCAGCGAGAGGGCCAGGTCCTCGGGGGGCAGCCCGAGCGAGCGCAGCGCGCCGGCGAATCCGAAACCGTGCAGGAGGCCGAACGCAAACGCGATCAGGGGCCGCCGCCAGTGGAACCCGCGCTCCACGATGTTCTCGAGCGCGATGGCCGCGATCGACAGCGCGATGAGCGGTTCGACGACCGACGAGGGGACGTGCACGAGGCCCATGGTGGCGAGGGCCAGGGTGAGGGCGTGGGCCACCGTGAAGGCGCTCACCTGCCAGGCGAGGGGCCGAAGGGCCGGTGCCGAGAGGAACAGGCCCACGACGAAGAGAACGTGGTCGGCGCCGAGCGGAACGATGTGCTCGAGGCCCAGCCGGAAGTAGACGGCGAACACCACCAGCATCTTACAGTGTGCTTGACGCCGTCTCGGACGGGCCGCTACAGTCAATCCACCGTGTTCTGGCATCGTCGTCAACGGCGCCCGCTGACCTGGCTCGCGTTCTGCGCGTTCCTGAGCGGCTGGATGCTGCCCATGTTCGAGGCCCACCCGATGGGGCCAGGGGACGATCCGGCGTGCCAGGTGATCGCGGCGTGGGAGTCACCCGGCCACCCCCACGTCGGCGCCGACACCCCGGTGCCTGAACAGCCAGACCACTGCGTCCTCTGCCACCTGCAGCGGGCCATGGCCGGCGCGTCCACCGCGCATGCGGTGGTCGTCTTCGCGCCGGGGCCGGAACGAGCCTCCCTGGGCGTCGGCGAAAACGCCACGGTTGCCGCGCCCACGCCCGCCTGCCCCTCGCGCGCGCCTCCCGTCTCCGCCGTTATCTAAGGTCGCCGCTTCGACAGACAGGCACGTCCCCTCCCAGTGCGTGGAGTGGCGTCGCCGCACCTGCCGGGAGCGGTCGCGTGGACCCAGGTAATTTTCCGGAGATCGCCGTATGTCGCGCATTCGTGCCGTTCGTGTATTTGTCCTCGTCAGCCTGATTCTCGCCGGCATCGCGCCCGGCCGCGCGCTCGCGCAGGCGGCCGCGCCCGCCGATCAGTTGCGCGAGGCGCAGGCCGAAGTGGAGCGCCTGAAGAAAGAGCTCGACGCGATGCGCGCGCAGTACGACGCGCGCCTCACCGCGCTCGAGGAGAAGCTGACGGTGCTTGCGGCCGCGCCGTCCGCGCCGGCGGAAGCCGCGCCCGCGCCGCCTGTGGCGTCCTCCGCGCCGGCTCCCGGATCATCGAAGGTCTTCAACCCCGACATCGCCGTCATCGGGAACTTCGTCGGCGTCGCCGGAAAGAACCCCAACAGCACTCAACCCACCCTGAACCTGAGCGAGGTCGAGACGTCCTTGCAGGCCGTGGTCGACCCGTATGCGCGCGCCGACTTCTACCTGTCGGCGGGGCCGGAGGGCCTCAACATCGAGGAGGGCTTCGCCACGTTCAACACGCTGCCCGGCGGGCTGCTGCTGAAGGTGGGCAAGATGCGGGCGCAGTTCGGCAAGATCAACACGCTGCACACGCACGCGCTCACGACCACCGACCGGCCGCTCGTCACGCAGAACCTGGTCGGCGGCGAGGAGGGCATCTCCGAGTCGGGCCTGTCCCTGTCGAAGCTGATTTCGAGCTCCGCGCTGTTTGTGGACGTCACCGGCGAGGCGTACTACGGCAACTCCGAAGTGTTCCATTCGCACCGAGCGGTCGAAGCTCGCCTACGTGGGCCACGTGCGCGCGTATCGCGACCTCACCGAGGGCACCAATCTCGACGTGGGCGGGTCGTACGCCTACGGACCGTCCGCCGGCGACCCGCAGGTGATGCGAACCGACGCCGACCTGTCGACGCGCCTCGTCGGCTTCGACGCGACCTTCCGCTATCGGCCGCTGAGACGCGCCATCTACAAGCGCTTCATGGCGCGCACGGAGCTCGTGTGGAGCCAGCCGCAGCATGAGGGCGTCGATGGCGCCAACCGCGTTCGGGTTCTACGGCAGCGGCGACTACCAGTTCGCGCGCCGCTGGTACGTGGGCGCCCGCTACGACCGGTCGGCCCGTGCGTGGGACGCGTCGCTCGTGGACAAGGGCGGCTCCTTCTACCTGACGTACTGGCCCAGCGAGTTCAGCCAGATTCGCGGCCAGTACCGCCGCACGAACTACGGCGACGGCGTCAAGGCCAACGAGTTCCTGTTCCAGTTCAACTTCGCGATCGGCGCGCACGGGGCGCACGTGTTCTGATGCTTGCAGTCAGAGGCAGGAGCGGCAGCAGTCGTCTCATGCGATTCACCACAGGGATAGCGGCCGTGCTTGTCGCGGTAGCCGCAGCCGGCACGCCGGCCGTCGCCGCGGTGCCGAAAGTCGTCACGACGACCGAGGACCTTGCGTCGCTCGTCCGCGAGGTGGGCGGGGACAAGGTCAGCGTGGACTCGATGGCGAAGGGCTACCAGGATCCCCACTTCGTCGAGCCCAAGCCCAGCTTCATCATCAAGCTCCACGATGCCGACCTGCTCGTCGTGATCGGCCGGGAGCTGGAGATCGGCTGGCTGCCGCCCCTGCTCACGCAGAGCCGCAACGCGAAGATCCAGCCGGGCAACCCGGGCTATCTCGATGCGTCGGTCGGCGTGCACATCCTCGAACTGCCCACCGGGCAGATCACGCGCGCGATGGGCGACGTGCACCCGTAGGGCAACCCGCACTACTGGCTCGACCCCGACAACGGCCGCATCATCGCCAAGGCGATCGCCGCGTCGCTCGCCCGGATTTCACCGGCCGACAAGGCGTACTTCGATCAGCGCTACGCGGATTTCGACCGTCGCCTCGCCGAGGCGCAGAAGCGCTGGAACGCGGCCATGGCGCCCTACAAGGGCACCAAGGTGGTCACCTACCATCGCTCGTGGCCGAACTTCACCGATCGGTTCGGGCTTGACGTGATTGGCTACGTGGAGCCGAAGCCGGGCATCCCGCCCTCGCCGTCCCACACGATCGAGCTCATGGCCGAGATGAAGCGGCAGCAGGTCAAGCTGATCCTCGTCGAGCCCTACTTCGACCTGAAGACGCCCGAGTCCATCGCGCCGCGAAGTGGGCGGCAAGGTGCTCGTGATGGCGCCGTCCACCGGCGGGGTCAAGGAAGCCACCGACTACATCAAGCTCTTCGACTACAACATCAACCTGGTCACGACGACGCTCAAGCAAGTCCTCGGGAGGTAGGCGCATGGACACCACCGTCCTGCAGTTCCTGGCCGCGCCGTTTGCCGCCAGCCTGATCCTCACCGGCCTCCATGCCTACCTCGGCGTGCACGTCGTCGAGCGCGGCGTGATCTTCGTGGACCTGTCGCTCGCGCAGATCGCCGCCCTCGGCGCGGCTGTCGCGTTGCTGCTGCCGTTTTCCGGCGGCGACCCGCACGGCCCCGGCGTCTACTGGCTGAGCCTCGCGCTTCACCTTCGTGGGCGCCGCGGTGTTCTCGAGCCTCCAGCACGGGCGGCAGGCGCGCATCCCGCCGGAGGCCATGATCGGCATCTCCTACGCCGTGGCGTCGGCGGCCGCCATCGTGGCCATGAGCCAGTCCACCGCGCAAGGCGAGCACCTGAAAGACATGCTCGTCGGCAACATCCTGGCGGTGTCCTGGGAGGAGGTCGGAAAGACGGCGGGGATCTACGCCCTGATCAGCCTCTTCCATTTCATCTTCCGTCGCCGCTTCCTGCTGATCTCGATGGACCCCGACCGCGCGGAGGCCGAGGGCATCTCCCTGCGCTTCTGGGACTTCCTGTTCTACGCGTCGTTTGGGTTCGTGGTCACCTGGTCGGTGTCCATCGCGGGCGTCCTGCTCGTGTTCTGCTACCTGATCGTCCCGTCGGTGGCGGCGATGCTCTACGCCGACCGCATCGGACCGCGCCTGGCGATTGGGTGGAGCATGGGCACCGTCGTGTCGGTGCTGGGAATGTACTTCTCCGTGCACTTCGACGCGCCAACCGGCGCCACGATCGTGTGCACCTTCGGCCTGGTCCTGATCCTGATGGCGGCGGCGAAACCGTTGTTCTTCCGTGGAAGAACGGTGGCAGGTGCCTAAGGCACCCTGGCACCTTTTGGCACCCTCCTAAAACGCAAACATTTGCGTGTACTTGACCACCAGGCCCCGTCCCGGGGTCTGGGTGGTGTCCGTGTACTGCGACTCGTTGTAGACGATGAAGAAGTCGCTGAGCGGACGGTGGATCAGGTTGAACCGCACGTTCGCCGAGAACTGGTGCACGTCGTTGCGGTACTGCAGCAGCGAATCCAGGAACATGCTCGTGTTGAACGAATAGCCGACGCGCAGCGTCCCCAGCGTCGTCGTGAACGCGGCCTCCGGCGCGTGCAGGACGATGTCGCTCACCTGGAGTCCGAGGTCGAACACCATGCGGTAGGTCGGCCGGTAGAGCAGGCTGATCTGCGCGGTCTTCTGCGTGCCGCTCCAGAAATCCCCGACGGTGGCGCGCGCCGAGCCCGACAGCTCACGGCTGTGATCGCTCTCGAACACGACCACGTGCTGGTTCCAATCGTAGCGGCCCACTGGAATGGTGACACCCGGGTAGATCGTGAACGGCTTGCTGATGGCCTCCACCCGCGGTTCGAAGGCGTACTCGCCGAAAGCGCCGTTGTTCTGCGTCAGCTGCAGTCCGGCGTGCAGCGTCTGCGTGACGAGGGTGCCCGTGACGGAGTCGTCGTAGCGGGTCAGCCGCGCATGCGGCTGCACCTGCCGCAGGCCGTGGGTGCGCAGGCCCTGGGATTGCCAGAAAGACGCCCAGTCGTAGAACTGGCGCACGACGCCCACCCGGCGCACGAAACCGACGTCGTCCTTGAAGCCGTCGCCCACCTTCATCACCGACGCCTGCAGCCGCTTCTGGCTGTCTTCCCATCCGATCGCGGCCTTGGCCGCGACCTCGCTGCCGGTCACGCCGGGACTGGCCGATTCGGCGGCGAACCCGTTGATGCTGAGATTCTTGAAGAACCGGAAGTTGGCGTCGAAGCCGCCGACGCGGTTGAAGTCCGCGCTCGATCCCGTCGGCTCGCGCGAGAGGAAGATCGCGCCGACGTCTGAACTCTTGAAGAGATCGTGCCGGAGCCGTATGACCGTGTAGTTGCTGCTCGGCTTTCCCTTGTACTCCTCGGTCTGCATCGTCATCAGGCCGATGCCGAACTTGCCCGCGCGGCCGGTGAGGCGCGCGCCGCCGTAGAGCGGCTCCTGCTCGCCGCTGTCGCTGAGGCCGATCTGCCGGCTGAAGAAGAGCAGGAGGTCCTCCTCGAGCGGACGAAAGCGCGTGGTCTGGCGCAGGTTGCGCGGGATGTCGCCGAAGTAGAAGATGCCGGAATTCTCCAGGAAGAACTCGCGCTTCTCCGGGAAGAACAGGCTGAACTGCGTCAAGTTGACCTGCTGTTCGTCGGCCTCGGCCTGCGCGAAGTCGGGGTTCACCGTGAGGTCGAGCGTGAGCGACGGGGTGAGGCCGTCCTTGAGGTCGAGGCCGACACTGGTGTCGCGCACGAAGTCCGGCTGCCCGCTGCCGCGCACGGCGCCGGCCACCACGAACGGCTTTACGCGGAGGTTGCGGCCCGTGCGCAGCCCCGGCAGGCCGGTAAGGTCGCCTTCCGCCGAGGCGCGATAGATCGTGTACGCGCGCGTGACCGGCGACCAGTAGCTCATCTCGTTCTTGCGGCGCATGCGGCGCGCGAAGTTGATGCCCCAGACGTGGGCGTCGCCCGCCTGGAACCGGAGCGTCTTGAACGGAATCTTGAACTCTGCCGTCCAGCCTTCGCTTGTCCGCCGGGCCTGCACCCACCAGACGGCGTCCCAGTTCGCGTTCACCTCGCGCCCCTCGTTCGCTATCTGTGTGTCGGCCTTCGCCCCTTCGGGATTGGTCGTGAAGACGAAGCCGTTGCGCCGATCGGCAAACGTGTCGAGCAGGATCTCCAGCGTGTCCTGGTCACGTCCCCCGAAGTCCTTCCGGATCTCGTTGATCATGATGCCGGACGGGTCTGAGTCGTGGCAGAGGGCGCCGATGTAGAGGAACTCCGCGTCGTAGGCGACGCGCACTTCGGTGATCTCGGTGGCCGGCTGTCCCTCGAGCGGATCCGACTGGATGAAGCCGGTGGCAGGGACGGCGATCTTCCACGCGTCCTCGTCGAGCACGCCGTCGATGGTCATCGGACCGCTCGCAGCCACGGCCGTCATCTGGCGGCGCTGGTCGGGTGAGGTGACGTTGAGGGACTGGGCGAAGACCGGGCTCGACAGGGTCAGTCCCGCGAGCATCACGCCCATGTGAGAAATGCATCGAAGACGCATCTCCTTAGTTTATCGCGTGCGCGAGAGCTGCCTCATCACCCGCTGGAAGTCGTTCGGCAGCGGCGCTTCCACCGAGATGAGCGCGCCGGTCAGCGGATGCGGAAACGAGAGCGTCCATGCGTGCAGCATGTTGCGCTTCACGGGGGTCTTGAGGGCTTGGGGGCTTGGGGGCTTAGGGGCCTGGGGTCTTGCCTGCTTCGCCGAGGCCCGCCCGCGCGGAGGCGGGGCCAAGGCGGCGCGGCCGCGTGAGGGCAACGGCGCTCCTGGAAGACCGCCGTACACGCGCTCGCCGATGAGCGGGTGTCCCAGCTTCTCGAGGTGCAGGCGAATCTGGTGCTGGCGGCCGGTGTGGAGCCGCAGCTCGAGGAGCGCGGCGCCATCCAGTTTCTCGCGGACGAGATAGTCCGTCGCGGCATCGAGGCCCGGCGACTCCTCGTCCACGAGCTTGCGGCGGCCGCTGCGATAGCCGGACGAGATCCGCGCGTGAATCGTGCCCTCGGGCGGATCGGGGATCCCCTCGACGAGCGCGAGGTAATGGCGCTCGAAGCGGTGGTGCTTGAAGAGCTCACGTCCCGCCGCGTGGGCCTCGCGCGAAAGCGCCACGGCGAGCGCGCCGGACGTGTCGCGATCGAGGCGATGGAGCATGCCCACGTAGCTCTTGTGCTTGCGCTTGAACGCGATGTACTCGCGCACGCGCTTCAGCACGGTGTCCTCGGTGTTGCCGGCCTCTTCGCTCGACGGGATGGAGAGCAGCCCCGCCGGCTTGTTCAGGACCAGGATGTCGTCGTCTTCGTGAAGGATGACGAACGGCGCGCGGACCAGCGCCTTGGCGGGCCGGTTGATGTCGAGCACGACCTTCGCCCCGGCCGAGACCTTCGCGCCCGGATCCCGCTCGACGTGCCCATCGATCGTGACCTGGCTCTTCTCAATGGCTTCGCGGACCTGCCGCCAGGAGAGATCGGGATGGGCGTCGCGGACGCGCTTGTCGAGGCGGGGCACTACTCGATGATAGCGGGAACCGGGAGCCGGAACCGGAACCGGGAGACGTCTTTCGACTCCCGACTCCCGGTCCGACTCCCGACTCCCGACCCTGTTCAGCCCCGCGGAGCGCGGAGCGGCACGAAGATCGTCGCGCCGGCCCGGTCCACGAGCAGCACCGCGGGCCGGTCCGTCGAGGCGTCCAGGCTCGCCTTCAGCTCGTCCACGGCATGGACGTTCTTGCCGTTGACCTGCTCGATGACGTCGCCTTCGCGCAGGCCCGCAGAGGCCGCCTGGCCCGACGGATCCACGTCGGTGATGACGACCCCGCGCGTGTCGCGCGCCAGCTCGAGCCGCTCGGCGACGTCCGGTGTGAGCGGCTGCACCGTCATGCCGAACCGCCCGGAACCGCCGCGCGCGTCCTCGCGGCTCGCCACCGCCTTGGTCGACGCCAGTTCGTCCAGCGTCGCCCTCAGCTCCGTGGGCTTGCCGTCGCGCAGCACCTTCAGCGTGACGCTGCTGCCCGGCTTGGTCCCCGCCACCTCGTTGCGGAGGCTGTTGCCGTCGCTCACCGGATGGCCCTCGTAGCTGAGGATGACGTCGCCGCGCTTGACGCCGGCCTTTGCCGCCGCGCTGCCGGCCGTGACGTCGCTCACGAGCGCGCCGGAGGTCTGCGACAGCCCGAGGCCCGCCGCGAGGTCACCCGACAGGCCCTGCACCGTGACGCCCAGCTTGCCGCGGCGGACCTGGCCGACCGACACGAGTTGATCCATCACGCTCTTGGCCATGTTCGACGGCACCGCGAAGCCGATGCCGATGTTGCCGCCCGACGGCGACAGGATCTGCGAGTTGATCCCCACGAGCTGGCCGCTCGTGTTCACGAGCGCGCCGCCCGAGTTGCCCTGGTTGATCGGCGCGTCGGTCTGCAGGAAGTCCTCGAAGCTCCCGTCACCCAGCCCCGTGGCCCGGCCCTTCGCGCTCACGATTCCCATCGTCACCGTCTGCCCCACGCCGAGGGGATTGCCGACCGCCAGCACGAGGTCGCCCACGCGCATCGCGTTCGAATCACCGATCGGCAGGACCGGGAGGTCCCTGCCGTCGATCTTGATGACAGCCAGGTCGCTCGGCGCGTCCGCGCCTACGAGCTTGCCGTCGAGGACGCGCTTGTCCGACAGCTCCACCTGGATGCTCGTCGCATCCTCGACCACGTGGTTATTGGTGAGGATGTAGCCCTCGCCACTGACAATCACGCCCGACCCGAGCGCGCGCTCCTTGGGTTGCGCCGGGCCGCTGCGGCCGCGCGGGATGCGCTGGCCGAACAATTCGAACGGGAACCCGTCGGGCAGGCCCGTCATCTGGGCCGAGGCCTTGCGCTCGGTCCGGATCGTCACCACCGCGGGGGTCACGCGGGAGACGACGTCGGCGAAGCCCTGCGAGGGGATGGCGCCCGCGATGCCCGGTACGGCCGAGGCCGGTCCGCCGGACGAGGCCGCCGTGGCGCCGGCGGCCGACACCGTCGCCAACGAAGGCGAGCTGGCCCAGGCTCCCATTGTCACGGCCGTCACGAACACGATTAACGCTCCAACTTTCCACATCGAACGGGTCATTGCGCCCTCCTTCTTCTGTCTAATCAGACGTTGAAGGCGCCTACAGGAGCGTTACGGGGGGATTACAACGGTGAAGGGTTGAACCGAACCTGAGGTTCAGCACGGAGGTTCAGCACGAAGGTTCAACGCCGCCGCACTTCGGGATTCCGCTGATCACGCCGGTTCGGCGTGCAGGGTGATCGTGAACGTCGAGCCCTGGCCGGGCGTGCCTCGACCGTGACGGTGCCGCCCTGGGCCTCGATCGACGCGCGCACGAGGCTCAGGCCGAGGCCCAGGCCGCGGGTGGCGCGGCTCTGGTCGCCGCGGTAGAGGCGGTCCCAGATACGGGGCAGGTCGTGCGCGGGGATGCCTTGGCCCGTGTCGCGGACGCGAATCCACACGCGCCCGCCGTCGCCCGCGGCGTCGATCGTCACTTGGCCGCCCGACGGCGAGTACTTCACGGCGTTGTCCACGAGGTTGGCGAGCGCCTGGCGCAGGCGATCGCGGTCGGCGCGAATCACGAGGTTCGGGGCCACGGTGGCGGCCACCGTCACGCCCGCTTCTTCCGCCGTGTCCTCGTAGAGCTCGACGACCTCGCCTATCACCTGGGAGAGATCCACTTCAGTAACGGTGAGCTTGAGGGTCCCGGTCTCGGCCTCGGAGATGTCCATCAACGTGGTGAGCATCGACAGCACGCGATCCGATTCCTCGAGGCAGTCGGAGAGCGCCTCGCGGTAGCGCGCCGGGTCGTCCGTGGCGAGGGCCGATTCGGCGGTGACGCGCAGGCGGGTCATCGGCGTCCGCAGGTCGTGCGCGACGTGGTCCAGCGCGTTGCGCATGCCGTGAATCAGCGTCGTGATGCGTGCCAGCATCGCGTTGAAGAGTCCGCTGAGCTCGTCCACCGCGTCTTCGGTGCCGGTGAGTGGCACGCGGTCGTCGGTCTGGCCGGTCGTGAGGATGCGTTGCACCGTGTCGCGCAGGTCGCGGAGCGGCTTGAGCGTGGAGCGGGTGAAGAGCAGGCCGCCCACGAGGCCGATGCCGAGCGCCGCGGCCGCCGCCAGACCCAGCACGCGTCGGAAGTTGGCGAGCAGCGCGTCGCGCGTCTCGCTCGTCTTGCCCACCTGGAGGACGGTCCCGCCGCCGAGCGAGATGGTGGCGATTTCGAGGACGGCGTTGCGATCCTGAGCGCGCACCTGCGCCCAGATGTCGTTGGTGCCGCCATCGAGGCCGGAGAGGTCGAACGCGCCCCAGGATTGCGGCAGGGAGTAGAGCAGGACGTCCTGGAACGGCCCGATGACCCTCACGAACAGCTGCTCGCGCTGGCCCGATCGCCGCTCGAGCTCGATGGCGTTGGCGAGGGCGGGGAAGCCGCCGATCTGGTAGCGCGCCGCGTACTCGCGCAACGTGGACTGGATGATCTCGCGGTCGCTCGACTCGAGCGACGAGGCGAGCAGTCCGTAGGTGATGCCGCCGATCGCGAACGTGCCGGCGAGGAACGTGCCGAGGTACCACGCCGCCAGCCGGAGCCCGAGCGCGCGGCTGACCCGCTCAGTCCACCTTGAGGACATAGCCCGCCCCGCGCACGGTGTGGATGCGCTTGGTCTCGAATTCGCGATCGACCTTGTCGCGGAGGCGCGACACGAGCACGTCCACCACGTTGGTGCCGGGGTCGAACGAATCCCCCACACGTGGGACAGGATCATCGTCTTGGACAGCACGCGTCCCGGGTGCCGCATCAGGTATTCGAGCAGCGCGAACTCGCGCGGCCGCAGATCCAGGAGCTTGCCGGCGCGCTCGACGCGGCGGGACAGCAGGTCCAGCGTGATGTCCCCGGCGACCAGCCGCGTCGGCTCGTGCGCGCCGCCGGATCGGCGGAGCAGCGCCTGCACGCGCGCGAGCAGCTCCGCGAAGGCGAACGGCTTGGTGAGGTAGTCGTCTCCTCCCGCCTGGAGGCCCTTGACCCGGTCGTCCACCGAGTGCCGCGCGCTGAGGATCAGCACGGGCGTCTGCACCCGCTTGCCGCGCAGCTGCTCGATCAGCGTGAGACCGTCCATCCCAGGCAGCATCACGTCCACGACCGCCGCGTCGTAGCCGCCGTCGAGCGCCAGCCGCAGCCCCTCCGTCCCCGTGGCCGCGACCTCCACCGCGTAGCCGGCCTCGCGCAGTCCCTGGGCCACGAAGGTGGCGATGACCGGGTCGTCTTCGGCAACGAGGATCCGCATAGGACGATTCTACCTGTCTCCGGTTATGCTCAATGGGACATGACCCAGACCCGTCGCGCGCTCGTCGCCGCCCTCCTCCTCGTCGCCCTCGGTGGCACCGTCTTCGCCAAGACCAAGTTCAAGTCCGTGTGGAGGTCCCCGGACGCCGCGACGATGAAGGTCGGCGGGAAGAAGGTCGCGGCCCTCGTGATCGACACCGAAATCTCGCTGCGAATGGCCGGCGAGGAAGCGCTTGCCAACGAGCTCACGGCGCGCGGCATGCAGGGCGTCCCCGCCTACCGCATCGTTCCCAAAGAAGAACTGCGCGACGCCGACAAGGCCAAGGGCTGGTTCGAACGATCCGG
Organism: uncultured Acidobacteriota bacterium; assembly: GCA_963839865.1. Classification (GTDB taxonomy): domain Bacteria; phylum Acidobacteriota; class Vicinamibacteria; order Vicinamibacterales; family UBA2999; genus 12-FULL-67-14b. The sequence goes on along the minus strand of CAWIWS010000020.1, from coordinate 33,416 downwards.
CGTCGAGGCCGTAGTGGTCCTGCGCGTCGTCAATGACAAGCAGCGGGTCACGTACCAGCCGAGCACGTGGAGCTCGCCGTACTACACCTCGTTCTGGGGCTACTACGGATACGGGTGGGGCGCGGTCTACGACCCCGGCTACGTGCGCGACGATCGCATCGTGTCGCTCGAGACGCTCATCTACAGCGTCCCCAAGAACACGCTGATGTGGGCCGGCATGAGCGAGACGGAAAACCCGAAGTCTCCCGGCAAGACCGTCGAGGAAGTCGTCAAGGAAGCGGTCAAGGAAATGAAGAAGCAGGGGCTCGCGCAGAACCAGAAGTAGGACAGGATCAAGACGGGAACCGGGAACCGTGAGCCGGGAGCCGGGGCTCGCCCGCCGAAGCCTGGGCGGGGACGGGCCGGTCGAAGGCGGGAACCCCCGAGGTCGATCGGGGGTCATACCGGTTATGTCGTTCGGCCGGCCTGCACTAATCCGTGTTTTATCTGCGTCAATCTGCGGCGCGTTACTCTGCGTTTCATCTGCGGCCCTGGCTGCTTCTCGGCCCAGGACACCACGGGCGTCGGCGCCATCAGCGGCATCGTCGCAAACGACGCGGGCCGTCCGGCGGCGGGCGTGCGGGTCTGCGCGCTCGACACGGCGTCCTGTGCCACGAGCGACGCTCAGGGGGCCTTCCGGATCGGCGACCTGCGCGCCGGGACGTATCGCCTGGAGATTCTTCCGACCGACGGCTTGCCGTTCACGACCGAGCCGGTCACGGTGCGCGCCGGCCTGGACGGCAGCGTCGAGGTCACGCTGCCCAGGCTGGAAGGCGTGGAGCAGAGCGTCACCGTCACCGCCCCGGCCTTCCAGGCGCCCCAGGAGGTGAAGAACTCGGGCTTCCTGGTGGAGCCTCGCGAGATCCTCAAAAGCGCCGCCGCCCTGCAGGACGTGTCGCGCTACGTGCAGGGCCTTCCCGGGGTCGTGATCGGCACCAACGATTTCCGTAACGACATCATCGTCCGTGGCGGCAGCCCGCTCGAGAACCTGTTCGTCGTCGACAACGTGGAGATTCCCAACATCAACGCGTTCGCCAATTTCGCGTCGGCGGGCGGCACCGTGAGCCTGCTCGACGCCGAGTTGCTGCAGGACGTGACGTTCCTGACGGGCGGGTACCCGGCGCCGTACATCAACCGCACGTCGAGCGTGCTGCAGATCACGCAGCGCGAAGGCAACCGCAAGGAGTTCGGCGGGTGGGCCACGCTCGGGTTCGCGGGCGCGGGTGCCATTCTCGAGGGCCCGATCAACGCGGGGAAGGGGTCGTGGGTCGTGTCGGCCCGGCGCAGCTTCCTGGATCTGTTCACCCAGGACGTGGGCTTTGGCGGCGTGCCGGTGGTCTACTCCTTCAACGCGAAGGCGGTCTACGACCTGTCACCGCGCGATCGCATTTGGGTCGTGAACGTCGCGGGCATCGACGAGATTCGCCTGGGCCTCAGCGACACCACCGATCTTGAAGAGGAAATCGCCAATTTCGATATCCGCTACGACGGCTGGCGCAGCGCCACGGGCTTCAACTGGCAGCGCATCTTCGGCTCGCGCGGCGTCGGCCTGCTCGGCGTCACGCATTCCGAGGCGAAGGTGGGCCAGCAGGTGAAGGACCTCGTGGCCAACGGCGTGCCGCCCGCCGGCGTGCCCCCTGAACTCATCATCGCGCGGAGCCCGGTCGTCTACTTCGAGGACTCGCGCGAGGGCGAGACCACCCTGAAGTACGACCTCACCGTGCACCTGCCGTTCCTCGACACGCTGCAGGCCGGTGGCAGCTTCAAGACGTTCCGCATCAACTACGTCGCCGAGTCGCCCTACGGCAACGACACGCCGTATTCGCCGGTGCCCAACATCGACCCGTTCTACCTGGATACGCGCTTCCGGTCGTACCAGACGGGCGCGTACCTGCAGGCGTCGAAGCAGGTGGCCTCGCGCGTCAACGTGACGCTCGGCGGGCGCTTCGACCATTACGACATCCTGTCGAAGGCCCGGTTCAGTCCGCGCGCGGGCGTCAACGTGCGCGTGAGCGATACGCTGTCGTGGAACTCGAGCGCGGGATTGTACTACCAGCAGCCGGCGTTCCTGTTCGTGTCGGCGTTCCCGCAGAACGCGGCGCTCGTGCCGTGGCGGGCCGACCACTTCGTCACCGGCCTCGCCTGGACGCCCGCGCCAGACCTGCGCGTGACGGCCGAGGCCTACCGCAAGAACTACACGGACTACCCCGTGGCGAGCGACCTGCCCACTGTGTCGCTGGCCAACATCGGCGACACGTTCGACGTACGGGAGATCCTCTTCCCGCTGACGAGCGCGGGAGAGGGACATTCCGAAGGCGTGGAGTTCTTCGTGGAGAAGCGCCTCTCGTCCAAACTCTACGGCCAGGGCAACCTCTCGTTCTCGCGCACCCGACACGCGGCCCTCGACGGCGCCCTGCGCCCGGGTTCCTTCGACTATCCGGTCGTGTTCAACCTGCTCGGCGGCTACCGGCTGTCGAAGGCGTGGGAGGCCTCGGCACGGTTGTCTTTCCTCTCGGGCCGTCCGTTCACGCCCTACGACCAGGCCGTGTCCACGGCACAGAGGCGCGGCGTCTACGACCTCACCCAGGTCAACGCCGATCGCGCGCCCGACTACGGCCGCGTCGACATCCGCGTGGACCGGACCTTCACCGTGGGCGGACAGCCGATGAACCTCTTCTTCGGCGTCCAGAACGTGACCAACCGTCGAAATTTTGCGAGCTACACCTGGAACCGCCGCACCAACACGCAGCAGTTCGGCGAGCAGCAGGGGATATTTCCCATCCTCGGCTTCGATTACAGGTTCTAGACGGGAGCCGGGAACCGGGAACCGGGAACCGGGAGTCGGGGAGTACGTAGGGCGGAACTTCAGTTCCGCCCCTTGGGCGTCGGGACGGCGTGACCGAACAGCGCGGCGGCGCCGTGCCGCGCCTTGAACGCCTGCACCTGTGCCAGCAACCGCGGCGCATCGATGCGGACCGCCCACGCGATGACCGCGTCCTGGCTCACGGCGATGTCCTCGTTCACCGAGAGGCCCTCGAGCACGGGCTTCCACAGCGCGGCGATGTGGCTGTCCACGACGGTGGCAGGAATCTTCCCGTCGTTCACCATGGCCAGCAGGTCCTCGTCTTCGAGCGATTCGCTCGCCGCGACGATCGTGCATCCCCGCTTGCCGATCTCCGCGAGGCGCTCGTTGAGGCGCGTCAGGTTCGCGAAGTGCCGGCTGCTCCTCCTCACGTGGATCTTCCGGCCTTCGAGATCCTCCAGGCTGACCAGCTTCGGCACCTTCGGTCCCGTCACTACCACTTCACTGACACCCGTCAGCCCGGACACGGTGGCGGCCAGCGGCGGATTCTGATCGGGTGAGACGAGGAGGTTCGCCGCGATGTCGCCCCGGCCCGCGTTGAGCGCGGCGACCAGGTCCTCGCTGCGCGTCGGCACGAAGACGACGGTGACCGGCGTGCCGGCGGCCTTGAGAAACGCCTCGAAGTGCTTCCCGGCGGCGAACGTGGCGCCGTGCTGCAGCCCGCCTTCGACGTAGTAGCTCGTGCGGCTGAGCGGCACGAGGATGCGAAGGGTGCCGCGCGCGGCGACCGCGTCGACATCGCCGAGGGCGGGCCTGGACCACGCGACCATGTCGGCCTTCGAGGGCGCGGGCTCCGGCGCGGGATTGGGAAGCGGCGCCGGCGTCTGCGCGGATGCCGCAGGCGCCGCGGGTGTGGCGTTCGCGGCCGGCGCCGGTGATGGCGCGGGCGAAGCGCAGCCCGCGAGGACCGCCATGAGTGTTGCAAAGACGATTCCGAGACGAGGACGCCACACCATGCGCGCCCATGATTGCACGTTGCGACTCATGCGACACTCAGGACATGAAAACCTGGATCACGCGCCTCGTCGTCGGCGCATTGCTGGTGTCGGTGTCGGTGGTCGTAGGCGGCGCCGCGAGCGCTGTCAGCCGGCTGCCGGACCTGCAGCCATGGCATCAGCTCGTGTCGCGACTCGAGCCCCGCGCGGACGAGATCACGAGCGACTACACGCTGGATCAGTACCTCGCGCGCGAGGACGCGGTCTTCAAGGAAATGCAGGCCGGCGTCGATGCGGTCGTCTCGGCGGGCGCGGACGCCGCCGTGGCCAACCGCTACGTGACGGGCAGCCGGAGCCATCCGACCAGGCTCGGCACCAATTGGAACCGCACGCAGGTGCTGCCGGCGCCCGAGCCGCGCGGAGGAGCGCTGCTGATCCACGGGCTCACCGACTCGCCCTACAGCATGCGCGCGCTCGCGGCGCGCCTGAATGCGCAGGGCTACTACACGCTCTCGTTGCGGATGCAGGGGCACGGGACCGTGCCCGGCGGCCTCGTCAACGTGGACTGGGAGGACTGGCTGGCCGCCGTCCGCATGGGCGCGCGCCACGTGCGCCGGCAGATCGGTCCCAATCGGCCGCTGGTTCTCGTGGGGTACTCGAACGGTGGAGCGCTCGTCACCAAGTACGCCCTCGACGCGCTCGACAACCCCGAACTCCCGGCGCCCTCCCGCGTCATCCTGCTGTCGCCGATGATCGGCGTGTCGCCGGCGGCGCGCCTCGCCAGGGCCATCAGCAGGCTCGGCCCGGTCGTCGAGAAGGCGCGGTGGCTCGACGTGGTCCCCGAGTACAACCCGTTCAAGTACAACTCGTTTCCCGCCAACGCCGCCGTGCAGACCGCCCGGCTGACGCGAGCGTTGGTCGCTCAGATTGCACGCGCGAGCGAGGACGGCCGGCTGCAGCGGATGCCACCCATCCTGGCCTTCCAATCGGTGGTCGATACGACGGTGAGCACGCCGGCGGTGGTCACCGACCTGTTCGATCGGCTCCCGGCGGGCGGTCACGAGCTGGTGCTGTTCGATCTCAATCGCCAGTCCGGGGTGGAGCCGTTCACCAGGCCCGGCGCGGTCCTGCCGCGCCTGCTGGGTGACGGCCCGAGGCGCTACACGGTCACCCTGATTACCAACACCGGACCCGAGACGCTGGAGGTCTCGGCGATGACCGTCGCTCCCGGCGCCACGACGATCGCGGCGCAGCCGCTCGGACTGGCGTGGCCCGCCACGATGTACTCGCTCTCGCACATCGCGCTGCCGTTTGCCGAGGACGATCCTGTCTACGGCGGCGCCGGCCAGGGCAAGGAATCGGGGAGCGTGTCGCTCGGCCGCCTCGTCCCGCGCGGAGAGAAGGACGTGCTGATTGTCTCGATGGACGTCCTGCTGCGCGTGTCGTGGAACCCGTTCTTCAGCTACGTGGCGGATCGCGTGGACCGATGGTGAGGCCGCGGGTGACCGTGCAAGGGAGTGGCGTGCGACCTGCTAGACTCTGACGGCCGTTGCCGCTCATGTCGCCCGCCTCGCGTCGTATCTTCATCGCCCTCGCCCCAATGCTCGCGCTCGTCGTGGCCGCCGACGTCATGGCCTGGCACCAGGTGGCGGTGACGGCGGCTGCGCTCGTGCTGACTCTCAGTGTGCTTGCCGGTGTCCTGCCGCGCGTGGAACGCCGGGCCGCCGCGGCCGCCGCGGATGAGGCGCTGGCGCGCACCGAGGCCGAGCGGGCGGCGACCGAGGCGCGCTTTCACGCCCTGATTGCGTTGTCGTCGGACTGGTACTGGGAGCAGGACGCCGAGTTCCGCTTCACGCGCATCGACGGTCCGCGCCGGCAGCCGCTCGCGATCGCGTCGCCCGACCAGATGATTGGGAAGACGCGATGGGAGATCGGCGGTCTCGACTTGACGCCGGAGGACTGGGCGCGCCATCGCGCCCTCCTGGAGCGCCGCGAGCCCTTTCGCGATTTCGTGATCAAGCGCACCGCGATGAGCGGGGACGTGGTCTGGCAATCGATCAGCGGCGATCCGGTGGTCGATGAGCAGGGCCGGTTCACCGGCTACCGGGGGATCGGCAAGGACGTCACGGCGCGCGTGCGGGACCAGGCGCACATCGCGCGGCTGGCCTATCACGACAACCTCACGGGCCTGCCGAACCGCAGCCTGCTGCAGGACCGCATCACGCAGGCGCTGGCGCAGGCCCAGCGGGACAAGCACAGCGTCGCCGCGCTCTTCCTGGACCTGGACTACTTCAAGCACATCAACGATTCGCTGGGCCACGATGCCGGCGACATGGTCCTGCGTGAATGCGCGCGTCGCCTGGCCGGCAGCCTGCGCGAGGCGGACACCGTCGGACGCTTCGGGGGCGATGAGTTCGTGGTGCTGCTGCCCGACGTGGAGAGCGCCACCGATGCCGCGCACGTGGCCGCCAAGCTGGTGGCCGCGACGCGGGCGCCGTTCCGCATCGGCGGCGAAATCCTGCACGTGAGGCTGAGCGTCGGCATCGCCCTGGCCCCGGCCGACGGCTCGGACGCGGCGACCCTGATTCGCAACGCCGATGCGGCGATGTACCAGGCCAAGCAGGCCGGGCGCAACGGCTTCCGCTTCTTCACCGCGGACCTCAACGCGGATGCGTCGCGGCGGCTGTCGCTCGAATCCGACCTGCGCGGGGCGCTCGAGCGTGCCGAGTTCACGATCGCCTACCAGCCGCAGATCGACCTGGTTACAGGCACGGTCACCGGTCTGGAAGCGCTGTTGCGCTGGCGGCGCGGCGGCCAGGGCGTCATCGTCCCGCCAAACGAATTCGTGTCGGTCTGCGAGGACATCGGCGTGATCCACGAGCTCGGCGCGTGGGTGCTGCGCGAGGCCTGCCACCAGGCAAACGCGTGGCTGCGCGCCGGTCTCGCGCCCGGGAGCGTGGCGGTCAACGTGTCGGCGCGGCAGATTCACCAGCCGGGCTTCATCGAGAGCGTGGCGGCCGCGCTCCAGAGCAGCGGCCTCGACGCCGACCGGCTCGTGCTGGAGATCACGGAAAGCGTGATGCTGGACCGCCGGGAAGAGGCCTTCGCCATCCTCGATCGGCTCCGCGGTCTGGGCGTCAGGTTGAGCCTCGACGATTTCGGCACCGGCTATTCCAGCCTGTCCTACCTGAAACAGATTCCCGTCGATCTCCTGAAGGTCGATCAATCGTTCGTACGCGAGGTGCACCTTCACAAGAGGGATGCCGCCATGGTCGAGGCCATGCTGGCCCTGGCCGCCGGTCTGGGGCTCGGGGTCGTGGCAGAGGGCGTCGAGACAGCGGAGCAAGCCGATCGTCTCCGCGCCATGGGCTGCCCGGTGGCGCAGGGGTACTTCTTCTCCTGGCCGCTTGACGTGCCGGCCTGTACCGCGTTCCTCGCCGCGAGGAATTAGGTGCAGAATGGAGGTAGTGGTGATGCGATGAGGTCCGGCTGGGCTGACCGACACATCGGTGCTATCGGCATCATGCTCGTCCTGCTCGGCGTACCGGCCGTGGTGACCGCGCAATCGGCCGTCCGCGACACGCCCCCGCCCCCCGCCGAGCGTCCGCGCCCGGCGCTCGGGCCGATTGGCCTGTCACTCTCCCCGATTGGCTTGCCCCCGTGGCCGCTGGCGGTGCAGCCGGTACCGGGAATCCAGCCCGTCCCAGGAATACAGCCGGTGCCCGGGCTGCCGTCGCGGTCGCCGGAACCGGCGCCGGGTTCTCCCGCGCCGCGCCATCCGCATGGACGGCCGCCGGTCGTCTACGTCGGGTCGTTGTACCCCTGGGCCAGCGGGTACTCTTCATCGCTGGACCTGCCGCCGGCCGCCTCCGGCGTGACCGTCGCCACGCCAGTGCCGCTGACCGGACGCTTGCGTCTGGAAGTGGAGCCCGCGGGTCAGTGGCAGCTGTTCGTGGACGGCGTGTTCGTCGGGACGCAGGGCGATCTCGGAGACGAGATCGATCTGCCGCCAGGCACGCGGCGGATTGAGGTTCGCGCGCCGGGCTACCGCGCGCTCGTCTTCGACGCGCGCATCGAAGCGGCGCGCACCATCACTTATCGTGAGACCCTCGAACCGGAGGCCGCCACGGCGCCCGCGCCGCCGCCTGCTGCGCCCACCGGCAGCCGGACGATGTACCTCATCCCCGGCTGTTACATGGGCAACGTCTCGCCGAAGGAGGCGATGCTGCCGCCCGGATGCGATCTCAGCCGCCTCACGACCTTCACGCCTTGACGAAGAACACGATCGTGCTCCTCGAGTCGAGCCACTCATGAACCGGCTTGTGCAAGGCCTGCGATCGGCCGCGCGTGTCGGCGGCATCTTCCTGTTGAGCGCCGGCGCGGCGCACGCACAGGAGGTCAGGGTCATGACCTCCGGCGCGTTCTCCGCGGCGCTCAAAGAGTTGGCGCCCGCGTTCGAGCGCGCGTCGGGCTCGACGCTGGTGATCGTGTCGGGCGGATCGGTGGCCGGCGTGGCGGGGTCCATTCCGGATCGCCTGCGCGGCGGCGAGCAGGCGGATGTCGTGATCATGGCGTCGGCGGGCATCGACGATCTGGCCAGGGCCGGCCGCATCGCCGAGGGCGGCCGCATCGACCTGGCGCGCTCCAGCATCGGCATCGCCGTGCGGAAGGGCGCGCCGAGGCCGGACATCAGCACGGTCGAGGCGCTGACGCGCGCGTTGCTGCAGGCCAGGTCGCTCGTGTTTTCCTCGAGCGTGAGTGGCGTGTTCGTGTCCACCGAGTTGCTGCCGCGCCTCGGCATCGCGAGCCAGGTGAGGGCGAAGAGCCAGACGGTGGATACGCGAGCCGGTCGCCGCGGTGGTTGCGCGGGGCGACGCCGAGATTGGCTTCCAGCAGATCAGCGAGCTGCGGCTCGAGCCGGGCGTCGACGTGGTCGGACCGCTGCCTCGCGAAGTGGGGCGCGTGACGGTGTTCTCGGCCGCGGCGGTGGCCGGCGCCCCCAACCCTGCCGGGGGCCGCGCGTTGATCGCGTTTCTCTCGTCGCCGGAGGCGGCCGCGGCAATCGCGAAGAGCGGCATGGAGCCTGGCCGGTAATCCCAGAGGAGCGAAGAGAACGATGGCCGACATACGGATTCGCCGTGAACACAGCCTGGGCATGGTCAAGGCCCGCGAGGTCGCCTTGGGCGTGGCCGCGCACGTGGAGACACGGTTTGGCATGGAATGCACGCTCATCAAGGGCGAGGTCAGCGACACGCTGGCCTTCAAGCGGAGCGGCGTCACCGGCACGTTGATCGTGGCGCCCGATCATTTCGACCTCAACGCCCAGCTCGGCTTCCTGTTGGGGGCGTTCGCCAGCACCATTGAAAGCGAGATCGTGAAGAACCTCGACAAGTTGCTGGCGAAGAGTGGGCCCGCGAAGACGACGTAGTCGCGGGCGCCGACCCGTTCAGAAACAACAAAGGCGCCCATTTGGGCGCCTTGTCGTACCTGAAAGGTGGTGCGGAAGAAAGGACTCGAACCTTCACGCCCTTGCGGGCGCCAGCCCCTCAAGCTGGTGCGTCTGCCAATTCCGCCACTTCCGCGTAGAGGACTAACTACTACTGCTTCGGGGCTTCCGGCGTGGCGGCCGGGGTTGCCGTGGGTGCCGTCGTGGGCGCCGCGGCCGGAACCGCCGCGGGTGCCGTCACAGGTGCCGCGATGCCGCCGACGACCGAACCGGGACCGCGCTGGCCCCATACCGTCAGCACCATCGCCACGATGACGAAGAGCGCCGCCAGCACCGACGTGGCGCGGGTGAGCAACGTGGCCCCCGAGCGCGCGCCGAAGACCGACTGGCTGCCGCCACCGCCGCCGAAGGCGCTGGCGATGTCACCACCTTTGCCCTGCTGGAGCAGGATCGTGATGATGAGCAGGCCGCAAATAAGGACGTAAAGAGTAACTACCAGGTAATACAACATAACCAGAATCTCTAACTCTATCGCACTCACCGGCCAGGCGCAACAGGCACCAGGCACTAATCTCTTGTCACCCTAGGCACCCTTGGCGCCAGCGATGATCTCGAGAAATGTCTTGGGGACGAGGCTCGCCCCGCCCACAAGTGCCCCGTCCACATCGGGCTGCGCGATGAGCTTGGCGATGTTGTCGGGCTTCACGCTTCCGCCATACAGGATGCGGCACCGTTCCGAGGCATCAAGGCCAAACCACTGCTTGAGCCGCTGGCGGATGTGCGCGTGCGCCTCGCCCGCCTGTTGGGGCGTGGCGTTGCGGCCCGTGCCGATGGCCCACACCGGCTCGTAGGCCAGCACCATCGCGGCAAGCTGCTCGCCGGTGACGCCGTCCAGGCCTTCCTTGATCTGCCGATCGAGCACCGCGAGCGTCTCGTTTTTCTCGCGCTGGTCCAGCGTCTCACCGATGCACATGATCGGCGTGAGGCCCGCCCCGATGGCCGCGTGCACCTTGCGATTGACGCCCGTGTTGGTCTCGCCAAAGAGCGAGCGCCGCTCCGAATGCCCGATGATCGCAAACGTCGCCCCGGCCTCGCGCGCCATCGCCGCGCTGACCTCGCCGGTGAACGCGCCCTCGCGCTCCCAGTGGATGTTCTGCGCCGCGATGCCGATCCGGCCGTTGCGCGCCGCGTCGGCGGCCGCGTGCACCGCGGTGAACGGCGGCGCCACCACGATCTCCACGCCCACGACGTCCTTGACCAGCACGCCCAGCTCGCGCACGTACGCGACCGCTTCGTGCACGGTCTTGAACATCTTCCAGTTGCCGGCGATGAGCGGTGTTCTCATACGTGAAGGTTGAAAGTGAAAAGTGAAAAGTGAAAAGGAAGAGTGAAAGCCTTTCTACCTTCTACTTTCCACCTTTCACTTTGTCCTCTTGTCAGGGAGCGAAGCGACTCCGGGGAGAACCGATCCCCCGAGGAATTCCAGCGACGCGCCGCCGCCGGTGGAGATGTGCGTCATCTTGTCCGCCATGCCCGCCGCGTGGATGGCCGCCACCGAATCCCCGCCGCCGATGATCGTCGTGCCGTGCACGTGCGCCATCGCGTGGGCCACCGCCATCGTCCCGCTCGCGAACGGCGCCACCTCGAAGACCCCCATGGGCCCGTTCCACACCACCGTCTTCGCGTCGCGCAGCAGGCGGGCATAGAGCGCCGACGTCTCCGGGCCGATGTCGAGGCCCATGCGCTCGCCGATCGCGGGGTCGTTGACCTGGAGCACCTCGGTCTTCGCCGCGGCATCGATCGCGGCCGCGACGACGTGGTCCACCGGCAACTGCAACTGGACGCCGCGCGTCTGCGCATGCGACATGATGCTGCGCGCCGAGTCGAGCTTGTCGTCCTCGACGAGCGACTTGCCCACCGGCATGCCGAGCGCCTTGAAGAACGTGTACGCCATCGCGCCGCCGATGAGGAGCCGGTCCACGCGGGACAGCATGCTCTCGATGACCTCGATCTTGTCGGAGACCTTCGCGCCGCCGATCACGGCGACGAAGGGCCGTTCGGGGTCGCCGAGGGCCATGCCGAGGTAGGTGAGCTCCTTCTCCATCAGCAGGCCCGCGCCGGCCGAGGTGAAATCCGCCACCATGCCCGCCACCGACGCATGCGCGCGATGCGCGGCGCCGAACGCGTCGTCCACGTACACGTCGGCGAGGGAGGCGAGCGCCGCGGCAAACGCGGGATCGTTCTTCTCCTCCTCGGCGTGATAGCGGAGGTTTTCCAGGAGCACCAGCTTCGACCCGCCCGGCGCATGCGCCGCCGCCACCGCCGCAGCCGCCGGCTCGCCGATGCAATCGGCCGCGAAGGTGACCGGACGCGAGAGGAGCTGCTCGAGCCGCGCCGCGACCGGCCGGAGGCTGAACTCGGGCGCGGGCTTGCCCTTCGGCCGGCCCAGGTGCGAGGCGAGGATCACCGTGGCGCCCTGCTCGAGGGCGTAGCGCACGGTGGGCAGCGACGAGGTGATGCGCGTGTCGTCCGTGATCGCGCCGTTCTTGATCGGCACGTTGAAGTCCACGCGGATGAAGACGCGCTTCCCGTTCAGGGCGAGGTCGCGAATGGAGTATTTCGTCACGCCTTACAGCTTTCTCAGAAGGTCGACGCAACGGTTCGAATAGCCCCACTCGTTGTCGTACCAGGCCATCACCTTCATGAAGTCGCCGTCCATGACCTTGGTGTAGGCCGCGTCGACGATCGACGAGTGCGGGTTGCCGCGGAAGTCGATCGATACGAGCGGGTCCGTGCAGAACTGGAGGATGCCCTTCATCGGGCCGTCGGCCGCCGCCTTGAGCGCGGCGTTCATCTCCTCGGCCGTCGCCTTCTTCTCGAGGATCACCACCAGGTCCACTACCGATACGTTCGGCGTGGGGACGCGCATCGCGATGCCGTCCAGCTTGCCCTTCAACCGCGGCAGCACTTCGCCCACCGCCTTGGCCGCGCCCGTCGTCGTCGGGATGATCGACATGGCGGCCGCGCGCGCGCGGCGCAGATCCTTGTGCGGCAGGTCCAGCAGGTTCTGGTCGTTCGTATAGGCATGCACCGTCGTCATCCAGCCCTTGCGGATGCCGAACGTCTCGTCGATGACCTTGGCCACCGGCGCGAGGCAATTGGTGGTGCAGGACGCGTTCGAGATGATGTGGTGCTTGGCGGCGTCGTAGGCGCCGTCGTTCACGCCGAGCACGACCGTGACATCCGGGTTGGTGGCCGGCGCCGTGATGACGACCTTCCGCGCCCCGGCGGCGATGTGCTTGGCGGCGTCGTCGCGCTTGGTGAACTTGCCGGTGCACTCGAAGACGTACTCGACGCCGAGGTCCTTCCACGGCAGCAGCGCCGGGTCCTTGATCGACAACACCTTGAACGCGTCGCCGTTCACCGTGATGGTGCCGTCCTTCGCCTCGACGGTGGCGCTCAGGTTGCCGAGCACCGAGTCGTACTTGAGGAGATGGGCCAGCGTGGGCGCATCGGTGATGTCGTTGACGGCGACCACGTCGATGTCGTGGTGTGCCAGGGCCGCGCGCATGATGTTGCGGCCGATACGGCCGAACCCGTTGATACCAACCTTCAATGCCATGAACCAGGTCCTCCGCGACGCGCCTCCCGGGGACTTCAGCGGGCGCCGCCCAAAACGCTCGATTGTATAACGCGCCGAGCCCCTCCATGTGAGCGCCTTGCGGCTGGGCCGGTGGGAGGACTATACTTGATCGGTTCGTAAGTCCTTGAATGTATAGCCTTTACAGCATCCTCGTGCTGGCGATCGTGGTGATCGCCTCCCCGTGGTTCGTCTACCAGGCGCTCCGCTACAAGAAATATGTCGGCAGCCTGGGACAGCGGATGGGCTACCTCCCTGTGTCCTTCAACATGGATGCCGACGAGTCCATCTGGATCCACGCGGTGTCGGTGGGCGAAGTGCTCACCGCGCGCCCGCTGATCAGCGACCTGCGGCGGCGGTACCCGAAGCTGCGCCTCTTCCTCTCGACGACGACGCTGGCCGGGCAGCAGCTGGCGCGACGGAGCGTGCAGGACGTGGACGCGGTGTTCTATTTTCCGTTCGACCTCGGCATCTTCGTCCGCCGCACCCTCGATCTTGTGCGCCCGAAGCTCTTCATCATGATGGAGACCGAGATCTGGCCGAACCTGCTGCGCGAATGCCGCCGCCGCGGCGTCAAGACCGCGATCGTCAACGGCCGGCTCTCGCCGCGGTCGTACCCGCGCTATCGCCTGGTTCGGCCGCTGATGCGGAAGGTGCTGGACCACATCGATCGCTTCTGCGTGCAGAGCGAGGAATCCGCCCGCCGCTTCATCGACCTGGGCGCCGATCCCGCAAGGGTGGTGGTGACGGGCAGCCTAAAGTTCGACTCGCTCGACGTCTCCGCCACGGCGCCGCAGGCCCGCGCGCGCGACCGGGTGCTTCGCTACTTCCGCATGCCGGCCTCGCGGCCGGTCATCGTGGCCGGCAGCACGATGAAGGGCGAAGAGGCCTCGGTGCTGCGGGCGTTTCGCCGCGTGCGAGCCGCGTCGCCTGCGGCCCTGCTCGTGATCGCGCCGCGCCATCCCGAGCGGTTCGGGGAAGTCGACGCGTTGTGCCGGGCCGAGGGCTGGAAGGTCTCGCGTCGCAGCGACCTCGCGATCGACACCGAGCCCCGCGTGGACATCGTCGTGCTCGACACGATTGGCGAGCTGGCGACCCTGTACCAGCTGGCGACGATCGTCTTCGTCGGCGGCAGCCTCGTGGCCACCGGAGGCCACAACGTGCTCGAGCCGGCGGTCTTCGGCAAGCCGATTGTGTTCGGCCCGCACATGGAGAACTTCTTCGAAATCGCCGATGCCTTCGTGACCAACGGCGCCGGCGTGCAGCTTGGGTCGGAGCGGGACCTGGACCAGGTGTTTCTCTCGCTCATGAGCGATCCGGTGCGCCGCGCCCGCCTGGGCGCCGCGGCCCGCGCGCTCGTCGAAGCCAATCGCGGGGCCAAGGAGAAGAGCGCGGCCGTCCTGGCGGATCTGCTGCCGCGCGAGGCGCCGGCGGCCTACCCTTCCAACGTCAGGCCCTTCCGACCCCTTGCTTGATCATCTCTATGCCCAGGTGATGCGCGTCAGGCGCCGGCGTGCCGAGCGGCACCCCGAGCGGCGGCGTCGCCTGTCCCGGCCCGTCATCAGCGTGGGCAACCTCTCGATGGGCGGCACCGGCAAGTCGCCCGTGGTGGCGGCGATAGCGCAGTGGCTCGTCGCGCGCGGCGAGCGGCCGTCGGTCCTGAGCCGCGGCTACGCGCGCGCCGACGTCGTGGACGGCGTGGTCGTCGTCTCGGACGGAACGCGGATCCTGGCCGACGTCGATCGCGCGGGTGACGAGCCGTTGATGCTCGCCCGCCAGGCCCCCGGCGCGATCGTCTGCGTCTCGTCCGACCGGTATCTCGCGGGCGTCCTCGCCGAACGCGTCCTCGGCAGCACTGTCCACATCCTCGACGATGGGTTTCAACACCTGGCGCTGATGCGCGACCTGGATGTCCTGGTGACGACGGTGGGGGAGATTCCGAACGGCCGCGTGATCCCGCGCGGCCGGCTGCGAGAGCCGATCGACGCCGCCGCGCATGCGCAGGTGCTGGTCGTGTCTGGAGCTACCTCTGGCGCGGCCTCGGCCGAGGCCTGGGCGCTCGGGATCTCGCAATCGTGCGGCGCAGAGCGGACACTGCAAGGACCCGTTGCGGTCGGGAACCGGGAGCCGGGAGCCGGGAGCCGAAATGCGTTGTCGACTCCCGACTCCCGACTCCCGACTCCCGGCGACAACGTGCTGGCCGTCGCCGGCATCGCGAACCCCGAACGATTCGTCGAGTCGCTGCGCGCCGCGGACTGGCGCGTGGCAGACACGGTGCTCTTTCCGGATCACCATCGCTATACGAAGGCCGATCTCGATCGCGTCGGCGAGGCGATGCGGAAAGCGAACGCCGGCGCCGTGTTTACCACCGACAAGGATGCGGTGCGGTTCGACGCGCTCGGTGCCTTGCCGTTTCCGCTCTATCGGGTGCCCTTGGCGGTTCGGTTCGATCCGGAGGCATCCCTGTTCGGCTCGATCGCCGCGCTGCTGGGACGCCGTGCAGGCGATGTGGCGGCGGGGGCCACGGCATGAGGCAGCGCCTCGAATACTGGTTGGTGGTGGCCGTTCGCGCGCTCGCTTGTCGCCTGCCGGACGCGGTGGTGCGCGCGTGGGGCAGCGCGATGGGACTGGCGTTCTATGCGATCGACGGCGCGCACCGGCGCGTGGCGCTCACGAACCTCGAGCAGTGCTTTCCCAAGCGCAGCGAGCCGGAACGGCGCGCGATCGCCCGCCAGATGTTCGCGCATTTCGGCCAGGTCTTGTTGACGCTCCTCACCTTCAGCGCGCTCAGCCCCGAAGAGATGGTGGCGCGCGCGGAGTACGAAGGGGAGGAGCGCGTGCGCCTCGCCTACGCGCGCGGCAAGGGCGTGCTGTTCTTCACCGGGCACTTCGGGTTCTGGGAACTCCACGCGCTGGCGCACGGCGTGAAACTGCGGCCGATCGGCGTGCTCGCGCGCGCCCTCGACAACGCGCCCCTCAACGAGCTGCTGGAACGCATCCGCGCGCGGACCGGCAACTCGGTGATCTACCGTCAGGGCGCCGTGCGGCGCGTCCTCAAGCTGCTCGCGGCGGGCGAAGGTGTCGCGCTGCTGATCGATCAGCACATGCACAGCCAGGATGCGATCTGGGTGAACTTCTTCCAGCGGCCGGCGGCCACGACGTCCACGCTGGCGGCCCTCGCGCTGCGCACCGGCGCGACGGTCATCCCAGTGTTCGCGCTGCCGCTGCCCGGCGGACGGTATCGCTTCGTCTACGAGGCGCCGGTGGAGCCGCCCGAGGGCGATGGTCCCGAGGCCATCCGTGAGTTCACGCAGCGCTGCACCGACGTGCTCGAGATGCAGGTGCGCCGGCGACCGGAGCTCTGGCTGTGGATGCACCGTCGGTGGCGCGATGCGCCGATTCCCGAGATGCCGGGGATGTACCCCAAGGCGCGGGATGAGCAAGAAATAACAAATAACGAATAACGAATGGCAAACGAGCGGGTCGTGGTCGTCGCGCCGAATTGGCTGGGTGATGCCGTGATGGCGTTGCCCGCCGTGGCGGACCTGCGCGCGCATTTTGGCGGCACCCGCCTGGCCGTGGCCGCGCGCGCGTCGGTGGCGCCGCTCTTCCCGATGGTCGACGGCGTTGACGAAGTGATCACGCTGCCCGGCAAGGGCGGCCTCGCGGCGCTCGGCAGCTGGCGGGCAGACGCGGAAGCCCTCCGGGCCGGCGCGTTCGACACCGCGGTGTTGCTGCCTAACTCCTTCGTGGCCGCGCTCACCGCCTCCCGCGCCGCCATCGCCGAGCGCTGGGGATTCGCCACCGATTGGCGCGGACGCTACCTCACGCGCGCGGTCCCGAAGGCGCGCGGGCCGATGCACCAGGCGGCCTACTACCAGGCGCTGGTCACGGCCCTTGGCATCAACGCCGGTCCGCTCCACGCGCGCGTGATGGCCGATCCGGCCCGCGCGGAGCAGCCGCTCCGAGAGGCGGGCCTCGCCCCAGACGCCCCGTTCGTCGTCTTCGCGCCGGGCGCCGCGTACGGCCGCGCGAAGCAGTGGCTGCCCGAGCGGTTCGCCGAACTGGCGGCCCTCGTGATCGCCGAACTCGGCTGGAGCGTGGTGCTCGTGGGCTCGCGCGCGGATGCGCCGGTGTGCGCCGAGATCGGGTCCCGGTTCCCGGCTCCCGACTCTCGACTCCCGACTCCCGACTCCCGACTCCCGTCCATGATCGATCTGTCCGGCCGCACCGACCTCGCCGCGCTGGCCGCGGTCCTGGCGCGCTCGCGCGCCGTGGTGGCCAACGACTCCGGCGCGATGCACCTGGCCGGCGCCGTCGGCGCCCACGTCGTCGCCGTGTTCGGCGCGACGAGTGAAACACGCACCGCGCCGCTCACCGCGGGGCCTGACGCGCCTGCGCCCGTGGTCATCACGCACGCCGCGTTCTGCCGCCCGTGCATGCTGCGCGAGTGCCCGATCGATCACCGTTGCATGAGCGGCGTGTCCGCGCGCCAGGTCTTCAACGCCCTAAGCCCCTAAGCCCCTAAGCCCCCAGGACCTCATGAAACCAGCAATCTTCCTCGACCGCGACGGCACCTTGAACGTGGACGTCGGCTACCTGCACCGGCTGGAACAGCTCGAGCTGTTCCCGTGGGCCACCGATGCGCTGCGGCTGCTCAAGCGCGCGGGCTTCGCCCTGGTGATCGTCACCAACCAGTCGGGCCTCGCCCAGGGGCTGATTGCGCCCGGGTTCGTGGAGGAGACGCACGCGGAGATGCGCCGCCGCCTGCAGGCCGGCGGCGCGGACCTCGACGCGCTCTATTACTGCCCGCACCACCCGCGGGGATCGGTCAAGGGCCTCGACATCGAGTGCCGGTGCCGCAAGCCCTTCCCCGGCATGATCGAGGACGCCGCCCGAGATCTCGGCCTCGACCCGTCGCGATCGTGGGTCATCGGCGACAAGTGGCTCGACGTGAACCTGGGTCACGCCGTGGGGGCGAAGTCGATCCTCGTGCGGACCGGGTGGGGCGCGGAGCAGGAACGGCGACGCCCCGAAGGACAGCGGGTCGAGGCCGTCTGCGACAACCTCATTCACGCGGTGTCGGTATCCTGATCGGCGCTTCGCGCCTCGAAGGGTCGCGCCTCGGCGCCTCGCTCATCGACCCTTGACCTCGCTCGCGTGGGGGTCGCTTGCTTGCGCGCTCCTGGGGAAAGAAGATCCCGACGAGCGAAGCGAGCCTCGGCGGCACCCGCCGCCCCACCGGGCGCAGCCCGGCCCCCGGCGCCGAAGGCACCGCCTTGAGCCTTTGATAAGCTTGGGTGCCGGCATGCCCACACAACCGCCCGTGACTCCCGAACGCCTCACCCAACTCATCGCCGCCGGCCGCGACAAGCGCGTGGTGGTGTTCGGCGATCTGATTGCCGACGAGTACGTGTACGGCCGGGTGGCGCGCGTGTCGCGCGAGGCGCCGGTACTGATTCTCGAATACAACGCCACCGAGATTCTGCCCGGCGGGGCCGGCAACGCCGCCGCCAACGTGGCGAGCCTCGGCGGCGTCGTGCGCCTGGTCTCGCTCGTCGGCCGCGACGAACCCGGGCGCCGGCTGTTCCAGGTGCTGCCGCGGCGCGTCGAGCGCGCAAGCCTGCAGCGGCCCGGCGGGTACCGCACGCCGGTGAAGACGCGCATCCTCGCCGGCGGCATCCACTCCGCCAAGCAGCAGGTGGTGCGGATCGACCGGCACACCGCGGAGCCCGTGTCCGACGCGCACCGCGCGGCGGCGGAACGCGCGGCCCGGCGCGCCGTGAAGGACGCCGACGCGGTACTCGTGTCCGACTACGGCTCGGGGCTGGTCACGCCGGCGTTCGTCGCCGAGCTCGCGGCTTCGCTCCGCGCGCGCCGCCGGCCCGTGCCCATCCTGATCGACTCGCGCTACGCGCTCACGCGCTATCGCCGGCTCACCGCCTGCACGCCGAACGAATCGGAAGTGGAGCAGGTCCTCGGCGTGACGATCGACGACCGGCCCGCCGTTCTCGAACGCGCGGGCCGCGCGCTGCTCAAGCGGACGCGCATGGACGCCGTGCTCATCACCCGCGGCAGCCGCGGCATGGCCCTCTTCGCGCCCGGCGCACCCACGGTGCACATTCCCATCCACGGGTCGGACCAGATCGCCGACGTCACGGGAGCCGGCGACACGGTGATGGCCACGATGACGCTGGCCCTCGCGGCCGGCGGCACCTTCGAAGAAGCGGCCCGGTTGGCCAACTACGCCGGCGGCCTCGTCGTGATGAAGCGCGGCACGGCCACCGTGTCCGCGCGCGGAGTTGCGACGCGCGGTCGCGGGACGGTAAGCCGTGGGCGAAGTTCTGACACGGGACGAGCTGGCCGAGCGCGTGCGGCGCAACCGCGAGCGCGGGCTCACGCATGCGTTTGCGAACGGGTGCTTCGACCTGCTGCACGTGGGCCACGTGCGCTACCTCGACGCCGCGTCGCGCGAAGCGGACCGGCTCATCGTCGCCGTGAACGACGATGAGTCCATGCGCGCGTTGAAAGGCCCCGGCCGTCCGATTCTCCCCCAGTCCGATCGCGCCGAGCTCGTCGCCGCGCTCCGCGCCGTGCACTACGTCGTCATCTTTCCCGAGCCCACCGTCACGCCGCTGCTCGAGCTGCTCAAGCCCGACGTGCACTGCAAGGGCACCGATTACACCGTGGACACCGTCCCGGAGCGCGAGACCGTCCGCGCGTACGGCGGGCGCATCGCCATCGTCGGCGATCCCAAGGACCACTCGACGCGCGACCTGCTCGCGCGGCTGCGCCCGTGACCCCGCCGTCCCGCCTCCTGATCGTGCGTCTCAGCGCGCTCGGCGACATCGTTCACGCGCTGCCGGTGCTGGCCGCCATCAAGCGCCAATGGCCCCAGGCCGAGATCGACTGGCTGGTGGAGGAGGCCTACGCACCGATCCTCGCGATCACCGAAGGGCTTCGCCGCCGCGTCATCGTCCGTGCCCGCGAGAGCGGGGAGACGCCGGACGCGATCGCCTTTGGCGGCGCGTGGGGGTACGCGCGCGCGATCTGGTACCTCCGCCACCAGCAGTACGACGCGGCCCTGGATCTCCAGGGCCTCATCAAGTCCGCGATGTGGGCCGGACTCTCCGGCGCGGCGCGCGTCATCGGGTTCAACCGCGCCAACCTGCGGGAGCCCCTGGCCGCGATGTTCTATTCGGAGTGCGTGTCTCCGCAGGAGACGAAGCACGTCATCGGGAAGAACCTGTCGATCCTCTACGGCCTGGGCACCGTGCCCGGCGCGCCGGAGTTCCGCATGCGGCCGCAGGCCGCCGCCGCCGTCAGCGGGGCCATCGCGGCGGCGGGAGGGCCGGGGCGCTACGTCGTGTTGAACCCGGGCGCCGCGTGGCCGAACAAGCGATGGCCGGCGGAGCGCTTCGGCGAGCTCGCCGCCGCGCTGCTCGAGAAGACCGGCCTGCATTCCCTCGTCAGCTGGGGACCCGCGGAGCGGGAACTGGCGGAGGCGGTGAGCGCCGCGTCCAGCGGCGCCGCGGTTCCCGCGCCGCCAACCGAGGTGGCCGACCTCGCGGTGCTGATGCGAGACGCCGCCCTCGTCGTCGCCGGCGACACGGGTCCACTCCACATCGCCGCGGCCATGGGCACGCCGCTCGTGGGGCTGTACGGACCGACCTGGCCGGAACGTAACGGCCCCTGGGCGCCGGACGATGAGGTGATTTCGAGGGCGTCGGCGTGCAATTGCCACTACAAGCGACGGTGCCAGCGCAGCGAGCCGTGCATCGATCGGATCACGCTGGACGACGTCGTCGCCGCCGCGCAGCGACGGCTGGCGAAGGCGGGCCGCGCATGATCACCCGATGGCTCGCGCGCGCGCGGGTGGGGCTCGGGTTCGTGTTCGCGGCGCTCGTCCTGTGGCTCGCCACGCCGACGTGGACCTCGATGGCGATTGGCGCCTTCATCGCGATTGGCGGTGAGGCGCTTCGCTTGTGGGCGTCCGGGCATCTCGAGAAGAGCAAGGAAGTCACACGGTCGGGCCCGTATCGCTACACGCGCCACCCGCTCTATCTCGGCTCCACGCTGATCGGCATCGGCCTCGCCGTCGCGTCCCACCACCTCATCGTCGTCGCGCTCGTGGTGCTGTATCTCGGCACCACGTTGACGGCGGCGATGCGCGCCGAAGAAGCGCACCTGCGGGACAAGTTCGGCGACGCGTACGACGCATACGCCGAGAAGCGCGCCGCGCCGATGGAGCGGCCCTTCAGCTGGACGCGCGCGGTCTACAACCGCGAGCACCACACGATGGTGGGCCTCGCGCTGGGCCTGCTCGCGCTCGCGCTAAAGGCGGCCTACTTCAGGTAGGAAAGTGGAAAGTAGAAAGTGAAAAGTAGAAAGTGGAAAGTGGAAAGTGGAAGTGGAAGGCTGGAAACCCAAGGGTGGAAGGCTTTTCACCTTCGACTTGGTACTTTTCACTTTGAAATGGCGGGGTGGACGGGACTCGAACCCGCGGCCTCCGGCGTGACAGGCCGGCGTTCTAACCAACTGAACTACCACCCCTTAAAAGAACCTGCTGTCACCGGGCTCGATCCGCCAATTGGTGGGCGGTACAGGGCTCGAACCTGTGACAGCCGGCGTGTAAAGCCGGTGCTCTACCAACTGAGCTAACCGCCCGCCACACCGACAGAAGGACGAGTATACAAGGTTCAACACGGGGGTTCAACACGAAGGTTCAGACACGGGGGTTCAGCACGAAGGTTCAGCACGGGGGTTCAGCACGGGGGTTCAGCACGGAGGTTCACGGAGGTTCACGGAGGTTCGAGCCCGCTAGATCTGCACCGCGAGCCACTCCGCGACGACCTTCGTCCCCGCGTTCCGTTCGAGGGCCATCAGCGCGCGGTCGACGGCGCCGAATGCGCTGCGCGCGCGGTCGCCCGCGAAGGCGCCGGCCAGCGTGGACAGGTCGTCCAGGATGAGGGGGTTGGCGAGCACGCCCTGGTCCGCGCCGGCGTTGATCACCTCGATGTCGCGAAGCATCGACGCGGCGAGGCGCAGCACGGCGGCGAGGTCCTCGCGCGATCGCTCCTTCTTGGACGGCCCGCCGACGAGCGTGGCCGCGGCTTGCAACCGCGCCTGCGTGTCCGCGCGGCCGGACGTGTGCCGCAGCAGCTGCATCGCCAGGTCTCGCAGCCCGCCGATGTCGAGGTCCGACAAGGCGAGCGCCTGCCCGATGCTGCCATCGGCGAGCGGCGCCGTCTCGCGTGCCTCGGTGGCGCCCATGTCGTGATCGCGCACGAGCGCCGATTCCACTTCAGCGGCCGTCAAGCGGCCGAACCGCAGCCGCATGCACCGCGATCGCACCGTCGTTAGCATGGAGCCGGACACCGCCGTCGTGAGGATGAACATCGTCCCCTCGGGCGGCTCTTCGAGGGACTTCAGCAGCGAGTTCTGCGCGGCGGGCTCGAGCGTGTCGGCCTCGCGAATCAACACGACGCGGCGCTTGCCTTCGAAGGGGCGATACGCCGTGCGCTCGAGGACGTCGCGGACGACGTCGATTTTGATCGAGGCGCGTTCGTCCGGCTGAAGCACGATCACGTCCACGTGCATGCCGCGTGCGATGCGATCGCACGACCGGCATTTCCCGCAGGCGTCGAAACGGAAGGTCGCCGGAGGTGCGAACCGGCTCGAGGCAGTTGACCGCCTGCGCGGTCGCCATGGCGGTGCGCCACTTGCCGACGCCGGCCTGCCCCACGAACATCAGCGTGGGCGGCATCGTGTCCCGCTCAATCGCGCGCGACAGCAGGGCCGTCAGGCGTCGATGGCCGACGATGTCTCGAAAGGGCACGGGGAAGCGTAACACGGGGGTTCAGCACGGGGGTTCAGCACGGGGGTTCAGGAGCACGGGGGTTCAACACGGGGGTTCAACACGGGGGTTCAACACGAGGGTTCAACACGAGGGTTCAACACGAGGGTTCTGGCACGGGGCGTGCTTCGCGTTTGCGCCATGGCGAACACCTATCGCGAAATTGAGGCGTGGCAAATCGCGACGGATCTTCGGAGGCAGATTCTGGCACTGACCTCAAAACCGCCCACCTCGGAGGATCGCAAGTTCTGCGAACAGTTGAAGGATTCTGCCGCCTCCGTTCCGCGCAACATCGCAGAAGGGTTTGGTCGCTACAACCCAGCAGAATTTGCCCGGTTCCTATCCATCGCGAGAGGGTCGCTCGATGAGACCGACAACCATCTCCGCGACGGCGTCGAGCGTAGTTACTTCCCACCGGAGACCGCAGCGCCGCTCATCCTACTGACGGCCAGGTGCCGGTCCGCGGTCAACGCGCTGGAGGCCTACCTGCGGAAACCGTCCACCCAGGCCGCCTTCACGCGCAAGCCGAACCGCGAACGCTCGTGTTGAACCCCCGTGTCGAACCTTCTTGTCGAACCTTCGTGTCGAACCTTCTTGTCGAACCTTCGTGTTGAACCCCCGTGTTGAACCCCCGTGTTGAACCCCCGTGTTGAACCCCCGTGTTGAACCCCCGTGCTGAACCCCCGTGCTGAACCCCCGTGCTGAACCCCCGTATACTTGTCCGATGTCCCGTCCGCGAGTCGCCCTCACCGTTGGTGACCCCGCGGGGATCGGCCCCGAGATCGCCGCGAAGGCGGCGGCCGACGCGTCGGTGCTGGCCGTGTGCGAGCCCGTGCTCTTTGCGCCGCCGCGTGAACCCGGCGATCCGCATGGGCGAGGTCTCCGCGGCGGCGGGGCAGGCCGCGTACGACACCATCCTGCGGGCCGTGGACGCGGCGAAACGCGGCGAGGTTGACGCGATTGCCACGGCCCCGATCAGCAAGCTGGCGTTCATGCAGGCCGGGCTGCCGTGGAAGGGCCACACCGAGCTCCTCGGGCACTTGTGCGGAGCCGAGCGCGTGGCCATGATGTTCTACGCGCCGCAACTGCGGGTCGTCCTCCTGACGGTGCACGTGCCGCTCGCGGAGGTGCCGGGCCTCATGACGCGCGAGCTGGTCGAAGGCATGCTGCGGCTGACCGCGGCGTCCCTGCCGCGGTTCGGCATCGCCCAACCGAGGCTCGCGCTGGCGGGCCTCAACCCGCACGCGGGCGAAGGCGGCGTGCTCGGGTCCGAGGAGGCGGCGGTGCTCGCGCCGGCCGTCGCGGCGATGCGCGCGCAGGGCATGAACGTGAGCGGGCCGTTTCCGGCCGACACGGTCTTCGTCCGCGCGTCGCGCGGGGAGTTCGATTGCGTGGTGGCCTGCTATCACGACCAGGGGTTGATTCCGGTCAAGCTGCTGGCCTTCGGGCAGGCGGTGAACGTGACGCTGGGCCTCCCGATCATCCGCACGTCGGTGGACCACGGCACCGCGTTCGACATCGCGGGCAAGGGCGTCGCCGACCCGGGCAGCATGATCGAAGCGGTGAAGCTCGCAGCGAGGCTGGCAACAAATTGAAGCCGAAGGCAAAGGACGAGGCGCGCGAGGTGAAGGGGGATCGGGAGATCCTCATCGCCGACAACCGAAAGGCCTTCTTCGACTACCACATCCTCGAGACGTTCGAGGCCGGCATCGCGCTGCTCGGCACCGAGGTGAAGGGCATTCGCGAAGGGCAGGCCAACCTGCGCGACGCCTTCGCGACGGTGGACCGGGGCCAGGTGTGGCTGCACAACGTGCACATCAACGCCTACAGCCACCGCGGGTATGTCGACCACGATCCCCGGCGCAAGCGCCGGCTGTTGCTTCACAAGTACGAGATCCGCAAGTTGATCGGCAAGACGGTGGAGAAGGGCCTCACCCTCGTGCCGACGAAGCTGTATTTCAAGAACGGCAAGGTCAAGGTGGCCATCGCGCTGGCGAAGGGCAAGCAGGCGCACGACAAGCGCGAGACGCTCCGCAAGCGCGAGACCGACCGCGAGACCCGGGCTGCCGTGAAGGAGCGGACCCGCAGATGAACGTGCTCGTCGTCGGTGCCGCCGGCCAACTCGGCTGCGCGGTCGTGGCTCGCCTTTCCCGCGATCGCGTCGTGACACCGTGCACGCGCCGCGATGTGGACATCACCAATCACGGCGCGCTGCGCGCGTTCGTTCTGGAACGCAAGCCCGACGCCATCGTGAACTGCGCGGCCTATAACAACGTCGACGGGGCCGAGGACGATCCGCGCATCGCGCTCGACGTCAACGCCATGGCGGTGCGCACGCTCGCGCGTGCGGCGGCCGACCTCGGCGCCGTCCTCGTGCACTACAGCACGGACTTCGTCTTCGCGGGGACCGCCACGGCCCCCTATACGGAGACCGATTTGCCCGAGCCGCAGAGCGTCTACGCGCAGTCCAAGCTCGTGGGGGAATGGCTGGCCGCCCTGTGTCAACGCCACTACGTCGTCCGCGTCGAGAGCCTGTTCGGCGGCGCCCAGGCGCGCAGCAGCGTGGACCGCATCATCGACGCCGTCCGGGCCGGGCAGCCGGCGCCCGTGTTCGCCGATCGGACGGTGTCCCCCAGCTTCGTGGACGATGTGGCGGAGGCGACCGGCTGGATGCTCGATGGCACCGTGCCGTTCGGCCTGTATCACTGCGTCAACTCCGGCGTCGCCACCTGGCTCGACGTCGGGCGCGAGATCGCCCGGCAGCTCCACCAACCAGAGACCATGCTCACGCCCGTGTCCGTCAAGGACGTGAAACTCCGGGCCGCGCGCCCGCAGTACGCGGCGCTCAGCAACGCGAAACTCGCCGCCGCCGGGTTCGCGATGCCGGCCTGGCAGGATGCCCTGGCCCGGCACCTCGGCCGCCGCGCGTCATGAGCCGCATCGCCGTCGCGTCCCGCTCCTTCTCGCGAAACGCCGCGCTCCGGGGGAGCTCGCGGCGCGCTACGCCGACGTGACGTTCAGCGAGTCGCCCTCCGTGCTTGACGGCGCGGACCTCATTGCCTTCCTCCGCGGGCACGACCGCGCGATCGTGGGGCTCGAGCGCGTGGACGAGGCGGTGCTGACCGCGGTGCCGGAACTGCGTGTCGTCAGCAAGTACGGTGTGGGCCTCGATGCCGTGGACCTCGAGGCGCTGGCCCGGCACGGCGTGCGGCTGGGATGGACCGGCGGCGTGAACCGGCGTTCGGTCTCGGAGCTGACGCTCATGTTCGCGATCGCGCTGCTGCACAGGACGCCGGAGGCGAGCGGGATGCTGCACGGCGGCCGGTGGGAACGCGTGATCGGCCGGCAGATCACCGACCGCACCGTGGGCATCATCGGCTGCGGCCACGTCGGCAAGGACCTGGTCCGTCTGCTGGCGCCGTTTGGCTGCCGAGTCCTGGCCCACGACATCCGAAACTACGCGGACTTCTACGCGGCGCATGGCGTCACGCCGGTCCCGCTCGATCGGCTCCTCGAGGAATCCGATGTCGTCACGCTGCACGTGCCCCTGGACCACTCGACGCGTGGAATGATCGACGCCCGGCGGCTGGCGCAGATGCGGAAGGGCGCCGTGCTGATCAATGCGGCCCGTGGCGGGCTCGTGGACGAAACGGCGCTCGTTGACGCGTTGGTGGGCGGGCACCTGTCGGGCGCGGCGGCGGACGTCTTCGCGGCCGAGCCCGCGGCCAATCCCGCGCTGCTCGCGCTGCCGAACTTCCTGGGCACGCCGCACATCGGCGGCAGCAGCCAGGAGGCGCAGCTGGCGATGGGGCGCGCGGCCATCGAGGGGCTCGAAACGGCGCGGCTGATAGGGGATGATGAACGTTTGGCGGAAGGGCTTGGACAATGACGAAGGGTCACGCAGAAGGTAGGGTGCCGAGACGCGGCATCATCCTGGCCGGCGGGTCGGGCACGCGGCTGTATCCCGCAACCCGGGCGGTCTCGAAGCAGCTGTTGCCGATCTATGACAAGCCGATGATCTACTACCCGCTCAGCACGCTGATGCTGGCCGGCGTGCGGGAGATCCTGATCATCTCGACGCCGCGGGATACGCCGATCTTCGAGCAGCTACTGGAGGACGGCAGCCAGTGGGGCCTGAAGCTCCAGTACGCCGTGCAGCCCCACCCGGGCGGGCTGGCCCAGGCGCTGGTCATCGGCCGCGAGTTTCTCGCCGGCGCGCCGTCGATCCTGATTCTTGGGGACAACCTCTTCTACGGGAACGATCTCCCCGAGCGCCTGGCGGCGGCCGACCGCCGGGTGGCGGGCGCCACCGTGTTCGCGTACCACGTCGGGGATCCGCAGCGATACGGGGTCGTGGCGTTCGATGCCACGGGCCGCGCGACGTCCATTGAAGAAAAGCCCGCGCACCCCAAGTCGAACTTCGCGGTGACCGGGTTGTATTTCTACGACGGTCGCGCGGCGGAGTTTGCCGCCGGGCTCAAGCCGTCTCCGCGCGGCGAGTTGGAGATCACGGACCTGAACCGCTGCTACCTGGATCGCGGGGAGCTGGCCGTGGAAGTGATGGGACGGGGGTACGCGTGGCTCGACACCGGGACGCATGCCTCGCTGCTCGAGGCCAGCCAGTTCATCGAGACGATTGAGCGTCGGCAGGGCCTCAAGATTGCCTGTCCCGAGGAGATCGCCTATCGGCAGGGATTCGTGGACGCCGCCCAGCTCACGCGGCTGGCGGGCGCGTTCGGCCGCGGCAGTGAGTACGGGCGCTACTTGCTGGGGCTGCTGGATTTTCCAGCCTAGAATAGAGACATGCGGATTCTGATCACGGGCGGGGCGGGGTTCATTGGGTCACATCTGGCGGAGGCCCTGTTGGCCGAGGGCCATGAGGTGTCCGTGCTGGACGACCTGTCCACCGGTTCGATCGACAACATCGTCCACCTCAAGGGGCGGCCGGGGTTTGACTACACCATCGACACGGTGTTCAACGACCCGCTGGTGGCGGAGATGGTGGACCGGGCCGACGTGGTCTTCCACCTGGCGGCGGCGGTGGGCGTGAAGCTCATCGTCGAGCGGCCGGTGCACACGATCGAGACCAACGTGAAGGGCACCGAGGTCATCCTGAAGCACGCGGCGAAGAAGAAGAAACTCGTGTTCGTCGCGTCCACCTCTGAGGTGTACGGCAAGAGCACCGCGGTGCCGTTCCAGGAGGACTCGGACCTGGTGATGGGCGCCACGGTGAAGCACCGCTGGGCCTACGCGTGCAGCAAGGCGCTCGACGAGTTCCTGGCGCTGGCGTACTGGAAGGAACAGAAGCTGCCGGTGATTGTGATGCGGTTCTTCAACACCGTGGGGCCGAAGCAGACGGGGCAGTACGGGATGGTAGTGCCGACGTTCGTGCGGCAGGCCCTCCAGGGCGAGCCCATCACGGTGTACGGCGACGGGACGCAGCAGCGCAGCTTCACGTACGTGGGTGACGTCGTCGGGGCGCTGCTCAAGCTGATGGTGCATCCCGGGGCGATCGGCCAGGTCTACAACGTGGGCAACACCGAAGAGGTGACGATCCGCGGGCTGGCGGAGAAGATCAAGGCGGCGACGGGCAGCGCGTCGCCGATCGTGACGATTCCCTACGACCAGGCGTACGAGGCGGGCTTCGAGGACATGCCGCGGCGGGTGCCGGATCTCACGAAGATTCATGCGGCGATCGGCTACGTGGCGAAGGTCGGGCTCGACGAGATCATCCGGCGGGTGATCGAGGAGAAGCGCGCGTACGCGGGGACCAACCGCATCATGCGGTAGGGCGCGGATCCGGTCACGTTCATAATCTGAACATGCGGCCGGCGGGCGCCACCCGCCGGCTGTTCAATCCGTGAACGTTCTTGTGTATAATGCCGTTCAGTTCCTGAACGTCGGCGCCCTCGCGTACGCATGCCTGTAAGCGAGCCTACCGGAGGTTTGTGCACAGGGTCCGGCTAAAGCCGGACGCCACATCTCCCCAAGCCCTCAAGCCCTCAGGTCCTTAAGCCCTTGTCCAACCACGACATCCGCGATCATCTCTTCCGGGAATTCTTCGACCTTTCCGGCCGCGTCGCCGTCGTGACCGGTGGCCTGGGCCGGCTCGGCCGTGAGTACGTCCGCACCCTCGCGCGCGCCGGCGCGTCGGTCGCCGCCCTTGACGTCGCCGGCGACCCGCGGCTCTTCGACGGCCTCGTGGCCGAGGGCGCGACGATTCGCGTGCACCTGCTCGACATCACCGACCGCGCGGCCGTCGAAGCCGCGATGGCGGGCGTGGTCGCCGAACTCGGCACGCCGGGTATCCTCGTGAACAACGCCGGGATGGGATCGTCGCCGGCCGCCGCCGGCAGCGAGAACGGTCCCTTCGAGGATTACCCCGAAGTGGCTTGGGACACGATGATTGACTCGCACCTGAAGGGGACGCTGTTCGTGTCCCAGGCGTTCGTCCGGCACTTCCGCGCGGGCGGCGGACGGGACGGCAGCATCATCAACGTGTCCTCCACCTACGGGCTGGTGTCGCCCGACCAGGCGCTCTACGAATACAAGCGCGCCGGCGGCGCGACCTACTACAAGCCCGTGGGCTACAGCGTGGCGAAGTCGGGCGTCCTGAACTTCACGCGGTGGCTCGCCGAGTACGGCGCGCCCCTTGGCATCCGCGCCAACACGCTGGTGCCCGGCGGCGTGCGTGAAGACGGGCACGACCCCGCGTTCGTCGCCGCGTACGAAAAGCGCACGCCACTTGGCCGCATGGCGACGGCCGAGGACTACAACGGCGCCGTTCTCTTTCTCGCCTCGCGCGCCTCGTCGTACATGACCGGCTCGATGGTCGTCGTCGACGGCGGCTGGACGGCCCGGTAGGGCCCGGCACCCCGTAAAGGGGTGCCCTGCGCCCAAGACACCAAGACCCCAAGCCCCCAGCCCCCAAGCCCCCAAGACCTCAGGATCACAAATGGGTGAAAAAGACTTTTCCGATCGCGCGTTCGTCGGTGATGACTCGTTGTCCTTCGTGCCGCGCGACGCGATTCGCGCCGCGCGCGCGGGGCTCACCGATCCGCTGGAGCGGGCCGCCGTTCTCGCGGACCTGTGCCGCATCAACACGCTGTTCATGATCATGCAGGCGGGCTCGGGCCACATCGGCTCCAGCTTCAGCTCGACGGACCTGATCACGTGGCTGTGGACCGAGGACCTGCGCGACGCCAACAGCGGCGCCGCGGACGCGGACATCTACTTCTCGTCGAAGGGCCACGACGCGCCGGCGCTCTACTCGCTGCTCATCGCCACGGAGAAGCTCGGCTTCGACCTCCTGCCCAAGCTGAGGCAGTTGAACGGCCTGCCGGGCCACCCCGACGTGGGCACGCCGTTCATCGCCACCAACACCGGCTCGCTCGGAATGGGCATCTCGAAGGCCTACGGCATGGCGCGCGCCAATCGCTACACCGGGCGCGGCGGCCGCATCGTCCTCATGACGGGCGACGGCGAGTTGCAGGAAGGCCAGATCTGGGAGTCGCTGCAGCCGGTGGCCAACGAGCGCCTCGCCGAGATCACGGTGATCGTCGATCACAACAAGCTGCAGTCGGATTCGCTGGTGTCGGCCGTGAGCGACCTCGGCCCGATCGAGGAGAAGTTCCGCGCGTTCGGGTGGGAGGTGCGGCGCGGCGACGGCCACGACTTCCGCGTGATTCGCGACACGCTCGCGCACTTCGCGACCGTGACCGACAAGCCGAAGGTCTTCATCGCCGACACCATCAAGGGCAAGGGTGTCTCGTTCATGGAAGGCCTGGCGTGTGGCGACCAGACCTACCACTTCCACGCCGGCGCGCCGTCCCTCGCCAACTACGTGGCGGCGACGCGCGAGATGCTGTTGCGCGTCAACGAGCGCCTCGCGGCGCACGGCCTGCCGGCGGTGGAGCTGGCGAACTCACCCCTGCCGGTGCGCATCTCGCCGAAGAACCCCGAGAAGATCGTGCTGGCCTACGGCGACGAACTGCTCGCGATGGCGCGTCAGCGTCCCGAGATCATCGTGATGGACGGCGACCTGCTCTCCGACTGCGGCATCGAGGCCTTCAAGGCGGAGTTGCCGGAGCGCTTCATCGAGTGCGGCATCGCGGAGCAGCACATGGTGTCCGCCGCGGGCGGCATGGCGCTGCGCGGGATGCTCCCGGTGGTGCACTCGTTCGCGTGCTTCCTGTCGACGCGCGCCAACGAGCACATCTACAACAACGCGACCGAGAAGAAGAAGATCATCTACACGGCCACGCTCGCGGGCCTCGTGCCCGGCGGCCCCGGCCACTCGCACCAGTCGGTGCGCGACATCTCGGCCATCGGCGCGGTGCCCGGGCTCATCGCGTTCGAGCCGTGCAGCGAGCGCGAGGCGCGCCTCGCGATCCGCTGGGCCGTCGAGCAGAACCCCGAGAGCACGTACCTGCGCTTCGTGAACGTGCCGCTCGACCTGCCGTACGCCTTGCCGGCCGACTACACGCTCAAGGTGGGGCGCGGTGTCGTGCTGCGGCCCGGCACCGACGTCGCGCTCGTCGGTTACGGGACCCTGCTGCTGACCAACGCGTGGCGCGCGGCGGATGAACTCGCCGGGCGCGGGATTTCCGCCGCGGTGATCGACCTGCCCTGGCTCAACCGCATCGACGATCAATGGGTGAGCGACGTTCTTGGCAAGTTCGCCCGCATCGTCACGCTGGACAACCACTACCTCGAGTTCGGCCAGGGCGTGATGGTCGGCGCCGCTCTGGCGCGCACCGGCGTGCGCGCGGAGCTGACGTCGCTCGGCCTCAAGGAAATCCCGGCCTGCGGCTCGAACGTCGACGTGCTCGCGTATCACGGCCTGGACGGCGCCTCGATCGCGCGGTCGGTCATGGCTGTAACTGCGCCAATCAAGTAGTCCACAGATGACACCGATTACGCAGATTCGGCAGTGTATCGGCCCGCACCGCGGCCTTCGGCCGCGGTGCGCCGACGTCAGCGGGCAGGAACGAGTCCCAGTGCGCGCTCGGCGTACTCGTTCCTGCCCGCCGACGTCGGCGCACACGGCGCCCGGCGGAGCCGGGCGCGAGACGGGCCGCAACGAAATCTGTGAAATCGGCGAAATCTGTGGATATGTTTCTCCCCGCCTTTGCCTCCAATGAGCTACCCACCGTTCGTCTCCCATTGGATCGCTGACACCGAGGTTGCGGGCGGCGCTACGTTCGAGAAGCGCTGCCCGATCGACGATCGCGTCCTGTCGCACGTGGCTCGCGGCGGCGCGGCCGATGCGAGCCGCGCCGTGGACGCCGCGGCGGCGGTGGCTGACGCGTGGGGCGCCACGCCGGCGCCGAAGCGCGGCGCCATCCTCGGCCGCGCGGCCGTGCTGTTGCGCGAGCGCGAGCGACTGTTCGGCGAAATCATCCAGGCCGAGACGGGCAAGCCCTGGAAGAGCGCCGTCGCGGAGGTCGCCTCGTCCGCCGACCTGGCCGTCTTCATGGAAGGCGAGGGCAGCCGCCTCTACGGCAAGACGATGCCGAGCCCGATCCTGAACCGCTCGGTGCAGACCCTGCGCCAGCCGATCGGGATTTGCGCGGGCATCATGCCGTTCAACAGCCCGCTGGCCGGCGTGGCGTGGAAGGTGTTTCCCGCTCTTCTCTGCGGCAACGCGGTCGTCGCGAAATCGCACGAGCTCACGCCCTACACCGCGGTGGCCTTCGGCCGGCTCTTGAAGGACGCGGGGCTGCCGTCCGGCGTCTACTCCGCCGTGCAGGGCCTGGGGCCCGAAGTCGGCGCGCCGCTCGTGCAGGACAACCGCGTCGGCGTCGTGAGCTTCACGGGCTCTTCCGCGACGGGCAAGCTGATCCAGCGCACGGTCAGCGAACGCGCCGTGCTCGCGAAGGTCTGCCTCGAACTCGGCGGCAAGAACCCGTTGGTTGTCTGCGAAGATGCGGACATCGCGGCGGCGGCGGATGCGGCCGTGGCGTCGGCCTTCATCGATGCGGGCCAGCGCTGCGCCTCTGGTAGCCGCATCATCGTCTTCGACAGCGTCTACGACGCCTTCCGCGAGGCGCTGCTCGCGCGGGTCAAGGCCGTGAAGGTGGGCTCCGGCCCGGACGACGACTGCGGTCCGGTGATTTCCCGCGCCAGTCTCGATCGGCTCATGGGCCAGGTGCAGGTCGCGGTGGCCGGCGGCGCGACGCTGCTCGCGGGCGGCGGCGCGATGGCCGCGATGGCCCCCGGCTATTACATGGCGCCCACCGTGCTCGAGGGCGCCTCGCCGGACGCCGACGTGTCGCAACAGGAGCTCTTCGGACCGGTCACGTGCCTCTACCGCGTGCGCAACTTCGATGAGGCCGTCGCGCTGGCGAACCACACCACGTACGGGCTGACGGGTGCGATTCACACGACGAGCCTGCACCGCATGCAGGAGTTCATCACGCGGTATCGCGCGGGCCTCGTGTCGATCAACGGCTTCACCTACGGCGCGGGGCCGCACATGCCGTTCGGCGGCCTCAAGAACTCCGGCAACGGCTTCCGCGAGCCCGGCACCGAAGCGCTCGACGTCTACACCGAGTGGAAGACGGTCGTGATCAACCACCTTCCCGGGAGAGCGTAGCGTCCGGCCTCAGCCGAACTTCACACTGAACCCATGACCA
>CAWIWS010000019.1:0-70613 GCA_963839865.1 uncultured Acidobacteriota bacterium | reverse complement strand
TCCGGCTCCCGCCCCCGGCGCACCCGCTGCCCCCGCTCCCGGAGGAGGACCTGCCGGGGCGCCCGCGCCCGGCGCCCCCGGGCCACCGGGCGACGAGCGAACGGACGCACGCCGATGGCTTCGGGCTTGCGTCCCAGCACCAGCTGGATGCGGCCCTCCGTGTCGAACTTCACGACCTGGCTGGCGGCCTCGTCGATCGTCCAGACGTTGTCCTGCGGATCGATGCGCAGGCCGATCGCGGCGTTGAAGCCGTACACGTCCTGCCCGAGCTCGCGCACGAACTTGCCGGTGGGATCGAACACGAAGAGTTTCGAGCCGCCGCGCGAGAACGTCCGGTTGTCGCCGAGCGTGGCGTAGGGATGGCCCGTCCGCGTGTAGACGTAGATCTGTCCCTTGGAATTCGCGCCGACACCGCCGACTTCGCCGACGAAGACGTCGGTCGGGGTCTGCAGCAGGTTGGCGTTGGCGGTGAACGTCAGGTCCGGCACGCCGGATTGGGCGAGGATCGTGGCGCCGCAAGCGAAAATCGCGGCCGCGGCAATGGCTGGTGAATGTGCGTGACATGTGCGTCTCCTACTGCTGCGTCGAGGTCTTCATGGCCTGCGGCTTGAGCAGGATCTTCTGCGAACGCCAGTCGTTGATTTCGGCCGTGTAGATGACATCGGGGTCGCGGCAATCCATCTGGTGAATCGTCGCGAATTCGCCCACCGCCTTTCCGGCGCGGCCGAACTTGCCGATGATCGTGCCGTCCAGTTCCATCTTGTAGACCTCGCCGGTGAACTCCGCGCCGGCCGCCGGCGCGCTGTCCTGCCACGAGTTCGAGACGTAGAGATACTGCTTGCCGGGATTCTTGGGGCCGGGCCCGCCAGAGACGCACACCGCCCAGGGATTGCCCACGTCCGGGTAGTTCGCCTTCCAGTTCAGGTCGTTGTCGAGCACCTGCACGCGTGCGTTGCCGCGGTCACCGACATAGACGTTGCCCTGGAAGTCGGTCGCGATCGAGTGCGGCGTGTTGAATTCCAGGTTGCCGGTGCCGCGCTTGCCCACGGCCTTGATGAAGCGGCCGTTCCTGTCGTACTTCACCACGCGCGCATCGTCGTAGCCGTCGGAGACGAAGATGTTGCCCTGCTGATCGAAGGCGACGTCGGTCTCGCGGCCGAAACGATACTTGGCGTTGCGGCCGTGAAAGGCGCCCTGGCCGGGCATGTTGCCGAGCATGGCGACCGGGTCGTCCCGCCGCCCGATGGTCATCAGCACCTTCCCCTCGGGACTGAACTTGATGATCATGTTCGTCCCTTCGTCGACGGCCCAGATGTTGTCCTGCGCGTCGACGCGCACCGAGTGGGCGAACGCGGAGCCGTAGTTGCCCCGGCCGATCTCGCGGATGAACGCGCCCTGTGGGCTGTACTCGAACAGCCGTGTCTCGTACGCCCGGTGGTAGATGTAGATGTTGCCCTTGGAATTGGTGGCGATGCCCATGTTCTCGCCGGTGTAGATCCCCGGGGGGTTCTTGAAGAAATTCGGCACCGCCTCGTGCGGGATGACCGCCACGTTGGTGGCTTTCGCCTTGGTCTGGGCCTGCAGCGGTTGGTAGAGCAGCGCGAGCGTCCCAACAAGCGAAAGGGTAGCGAGGGACCACGGAATGCGATGTTTCATGAGGGTCTCCGAGCGGGAGGCGTGGTGATGGTGAACAGGAAGGGCAATCTATCCGACTGACGCCGCCAGTTCAAGGCCTCGCTACGGCCGCCGGGAGGTGGCCCAGTCGTAGTGGGCCGCGGCCCGCTGGAGGATCGCCGGGACGTCCTCGGGCAGCAGGTAGCCCTCGTCCACCAGGGCGACCGCGGCCAGCGCGATGCGCCCCAGGTAATCCTCGCGGCTGGCATAGCGCTCCTCAATCGACCGCCGGCTGTCGCCGGACGACTCACGCTCGGCGCGGGTGCGCGGCAAGGGCAGGTAGGAGCCGATTTCGCTGGCGAGGCGATCAGGCGCGCCAATCGACGGCCGGCGATAGTTCCACCCGGTATGGGTGGCGAGCGGCGCCGCGATTTCCGGCAGGCGGATACCCGCGCGGTCGTTGCCGGCCTCGTCCACCGCCGGCACCTTCCCGATGAACGGCTTGCCGATGAGGGGCGGCTCGATCGTGACGATGCCGTTCTTCCAGTCCGGGCCGAAGTCCAGCCGATACGTCGTCATCGGCGACCGCGGGCGCGCGTAGCCGGGAATGGTGGGCCATCCCGATGCCTCGACCGTCGTCAGCGTCCCGTCGGCGAGCAGGGGATACTGGCTGGGCGGCGGCTCCACGCCCTCGGTCACCCAGCGATTGAGGGCGCGAAAGAGCGCGCGGATCACCGGCGTGTAGACCAGCGTGTTCATGTCGGCGCGGCCGACGAAATCCGGGTCGGCATACGGGGCCGGGGGAAACGCGCCGACGATGTGCGGCGCGGACGCGATCATGTAGATGCGGCTCGTCGACGGCGGCGCGATGTCCCGCGTGCCCGTAACGTCGGTGTGCGTCAGGGAGCCGGCGCGATTGAAATACTCCGAGTCGGTCAGCACGTGGAAGAACCTGGGAACGGTGCCGCTCTTCGCCGCCCGCGCCAGCAGCCCGTCGGTCTCGCCGGTCTCGGGATCCGTTTCGTCCGCGTCGGTGAACGGGAACATGTCCACCGGGTAGAGGATGTTGAAGTGCTGCAGCTGGTCGCGTGATTGCTGGCCAAAGCGATGGTTGAACGAACCGCGTCCGGCCCCGCCCACCTGGTCGAACACCCCATCGAACACGCGCGCCCCGTGTTCGTCTTCGTTGAAGCCCTGGTAGACGAAGTGGCGCAGGAAGCGTCCGGTCTGGGACACGCCCCAGCCAATCGCAATCGTGATCCCCGGCAGAGGATTGCCGGCCGCGGCATCGGCGTGCTTGAAGAAGCTGACGATGTCGCGCGTGCCCGCGAGGCCGACGCCGATCACGCGCGGATCGCGCGCGCGATAGATCACGTCGTAGATGTGGCCGGGCTCGAAGCCGCGGTCGATGCTGACCGTGCCGGGGCCCGTGAAGCGCCACCGGTCGCGGGCAATCTCCCGCGGCGGGTCGGTGGGCAGCGTGCGCACGAGCATCCGGTGCTCGGCGCTGGACGGGTCGACGACGGGATACGCGAGATGGCCGCGGTCGGCCACCGAGGCGGTGGTCGCATTGGCGCCGGGAATGAAGTTCCCGCGCACCCAGCCCGGTGATCGGCTCCGCCGTGGTCGGTGGCGATCGGGATGTTCATTCGCATGCGCCCCTCGGGGACGTCCCATTGCCATCCCATCCAGAGCAGCGAGAAGCCCTGGCGCATCAAGGCGCCGTTGCCGAACTCCGCGGCGGAGGTCGGGTCCGCGGCGTCGACGGCGCCCTGGAAGACCGACAGGATCCGCTTGGTGCCGCGGTTGCCCGCTTCGTAGAAGAGCCGCCCGTTGCCGCGTGCCGGGTCCACGGGTTTCAGCAGGAAGAAGTCGGCCGAGAATTCCACCAGCCCGCGCGCGTTGCGCGGCGCGAGCGTCAGGTCCACGATGCCCTGGTTCTGCGGCAGCGCGGGGTCGAGCGCGAAGTCGACCGTGCCCACCAGTTTCTCGTACGGGCCCGCCGCGCCAAACGCCTGCCCATTGAGGACGACTTCCCGCCGCTCGATGCGGAGGCGGACGACGCCGGCTGACGCGTCAGAGGCGAGGAAGGCGCTACACAGGCAGCAGGCGAGCGTCAGTCTGAGCATGGCGCCATAGTATCCTTGCCGCATGCAGAGCGTCCTGCAACGTCCGGCGGTGCTGTTAAGCGCCGCCGTTGTCCTGTATTTCGGTGTCCTTGGTTCGGTGTCCCTTCGGGCGGCGGCTCAGGCTCCCGCGCAGCCCTCCGCCTTCACGGCGCTGCCCGCGCAACGGACCGGCGCGGAGATCTACCAGGCCTCCTGCGTCACGTGCCACGCGCGCGACGGCAAGGGATCCCCCAAGAGCGTCGTCGGGTTCGACATCGTCCCGCGGGACTTTACGGACTGCACCGCGACGGCGGAGACCAGCCCAGACTGGGAGGCGGTGGTGCACGAGGGCGGCCCGATCCGCGGCCTCGATCGCCACATGCCCGCATTCGGTGACGCCCTGTCGAAGGACGACATCGAGAAGGTCGTCGGCTACATCCGGACGTTCTGCGGGGACCTGCCGAAGTGGCCGCTCGGAGACCTGAACTTCCCGCGCGCGTTCTTCACGGAGAAGGCGTTCCCCGAGAACGAGACGGTGTGGAACACCGGCATCACGACGGGCCGCACGGGCGCGGTGAACAACCAGTTGATCTACGAGCGCCGCATCGGCTCGAGGAACCAGCTCGAAGTCGTCGTGCCAATCAATTTCCAGTACAACTTCGAGGCCGGGCCCGGCTCGCCGTGGGTCAAGGGCCTGGGCGATCTCGCCTTCGCGTTCCGCAACACCTTCCTGGCCAGCGAGTCGACGGGCACCGTCGCGGCGGCCGGCTTCGAGGTGGCCGTGCCGACGGGCAACGAATACAAGGACCTCGGCAACGGCTACGCCATCTACGAGCCCTTCGCGATGTGGGGCCAGGCGCTTCCGCACGACAGTTTCCTGCAAATGCACGGCGGCGTGGAGATTCCGTCGGACTCGGAGAAGGCCGACAAGGAGGCGTACCTGCGGACCGCCCTCGGCACCTCCTTCACGCAGAACCGGGGCTTCGGCCGGTCCTGGTCGCCGCAGGTGGAACTGCTCTGGGCGCGTCCTTTCGGCGGGACGTCGGAATACGACATCGTCCCGCAGTTGCAGGTGTCGCTCTCGAAAATGCAGCACGTGCTGCTCGCCGGCGGCGTGCGCGTGCCGCTCAACGAGCGCGAGATCGCGTCGCTCGCAAATCCTCGTCTATTTCCTCTGGGACTGGTTCGATGGCGGTCTCTTCTCCTTCTGGAAGTAACGCCATGGCCAACCCGCGAACCGTGACGATGAACCGAATTCTTCCACTGGCGTGCGCGCTCTGGGTCCTCGTCGTGCGGCTGGCCCTGCCGCACGCGCAGGCCGCGCAGGGCGCCGCGCCGACCCCGCCCAATCCCCACGTCGGCGCCACGCCGCTCTTCGCCCACTCCAGCGAATGCGTCGCGTGCCACAACCAGCTCACGACCCCGCAGGGCGACGACGTCTCCATCGGCGCGTCCTGGCGATCGACGATGATGGCCAATTCGGCGCGGGACCCGTACTGGCAGGCGGGCGTCCGGCGCGAGACGATCGACCACCCGACGCGCGCCGACGACATCCAGGCCGAGTGCGCGCGGTGCCACATGCCGATGACGCAGAAGCCCGCGGACGCAGCCGGGCAGAAAGGCGGCGTCTTCGCCTACCTCCAGGGCGGCGACAAGCCGGCCGACGAACGCCGGATGGCGAGCGACGGCATTGCTTGCTCGGTGTGCCACCAGATCGCCAAGGACCGGCTCGGCACGCCTGAGAGCTACAACGCGAATTTCGTCGTGGCGGCGCCGGTGAACGGCGTGCGCCAGATCCAAGGGCCGTACGCGATCGACGCCGGACGCCAGCGGATCATGCGGTCGGTCACCGGGTACGAGCCCGTCGAAGCGCCGCACATCAAGCAGTCGGAACTGTGCGCGTCGTGCCACACGCTCATCACCGAGGCGTTCGGCCCGAAGGGCGAAGTGATCGGCCGGCTGCCGGAGCAGATGAACTACCAGGAATGGCAGCACAGCGCCTTCAACGCGGAGCAGAGGAGCTGCCAGTCGTGCCACATGCCGCGCGCGGCAGGGCCGGTGCGCATCGCCTCGGTCCTCGGCGAATATCGCGACGGGCTGTCGCGTCACCTCTTCGTCGGCGGCAACGCGTTCATGCTGCGCATCTTCAACCGGTATCGTGACGAGCTCGGCGTCGAGGCGTCCTCGGCGGAGTTCGAGGCCACCGCGAACGCGACGATCCGGCAACTCCAGCAGGACACCGCGGAAGTGCGCGTCTCGCCGCCGGCACTCACGGGCTCCACGCTGGCGTTCGACGTGGACGTGAAGAACCTGACGGGCCACAAGTTCCCCACGGGGTACCCGGCACGGCGGACGTGGCTGCACGTCACGGTGCGCGACAGCGCGGGCCGCGCGGTGTTCGAGTCCGGCGCGATCACGGCCGACGGCGCCATCACGGGCAATGACGCCGATGCGGATGCCACGCGCTTCGAGCCGCACTACGAACAGATCACGACCGCCGACCAGGTCCAGATCTACGAGCCCATCCTGGGCGACACGACGAAGCGCCCGACGACGGGGCTGCTGACCGCGGTGCAGTACCTGAAAGACAATCGCCTCCTGCCGCGCGGCTTCAACAAGGCCACCGCGCATCCAGACGTGGGCGTCTACGGTGGCGCCGCGCAGGACGCGGACTTCACGGGTGACGGCGATCGGGTCCGGTATCGCGTGGACGTGGGCGCCGGCACCAGTCCGTACTCCGTGGAGGCGGAACTCCGTTACCAGCCAATCGGCTACCGGTGGGCCCACAATCTCGAGCAGTACGACGCGCCCGAGCCGAAGCGCTTCCTGGGGTACTACAAGGCCATGTCGTCGCAGGCGTCGGTGCTGGTGGCGAAGGCGTCGATGACGGGGCGGTAGGTTCGGACTTTCAGGTCCGGCCATTGAGGAGCATCCATGCGCATAGCCGTCTCGGCGTTGGTCATCGTCGTCGCTCTCGGACTCGCCGGACGTGCGGCGGCGCTGCAAGAGAAGGTCGCCGACAAGGGCGGTGAGGACGAGACGGGGCCGTATCAGGTCGTCGAAGGCTGGCCGCAGCCGTGGTCGAAGGCCGGCTACATCTGGGGTTCGCAACCCGCCGTCTTCGCGCAGTCGCCCGATTGCGTCTTCATCGGCGCGCGCGGCGAGCTGAAGCTGCCCGACTCGCTACCGCGCGGATTCAACGGCATGTGGGGTTCGCTCGGCCAGCGCGCCACCGAGCCCAAGGCCGAATACCGCAACTGCATCGTTGTCGTCGATCGGGCGGGCAAGCTCGTAGAGGCCTGGACCCAGTGGGACGCGCTGTTCGAGGGGAGCGGCCCGCACAAGATCCGTATGAGCCCTTACGACGCCCAGCACCACGTGTGGGTCGTGAACGACGGCAAGCACCAGATCTACAAGTTCTCGAACGACGGCAAGTTCCTGGTGCTGACCATCGGCCAGGCCGGCGTTCCCGGCGACGATGCGACGCACCTCGGCGCGCCGCAGGACCTTGCGTTCCTGCCGGATGGCTCGATTTTGGTGGCCGACGGCCTCCGCAACTCGCGTATCGCGCGGTTCGACAAGGACGGGAAGTTCGTCAGCGCCTTCGGCTCGAAGGGCAGCGGTCCCGGCCAGCTGTCAGGGGTGCATGCCGTGGCGGTCGATCGCGAGCGGCGCGTCTACGTCGCCGATCGATCCAATCACCGCATCCAGGTCTTCGACGAGCACGGGGCGGTCCTCGACGTGTGGCCGAACCTGCGCCAGCCGAACGACATCTTCGTCGGCGCCGACGATCGCATCTGGGTGGTGGACGGCACCAACGCACGGTTGCTGCAGTTCGACCGCAACGGGAAGCGGCTTTATTTCTGGGGCACCTACGGCGTGCAGCCGGGGCAGTTCTGGGAGCCGCACCAGGTCTCTGTCGACTCCGAAGGCACGATCTACATCGCCGACAGCTTCGGCGGCCGCACGCAGCGCTACGTACAAAGCAAGGGCGCCGATCGCACCAAGGTGCTCACGGCGCCCCGCTGACCCCTCGTTGGTTACTTGCCGCCGGCGGCGATCGCCTTGTTGATCGCCTCCACGGTCTTCGTGGCGCGGAACTCGACGATCTGCCTGGCCAGCGCCGTGTTCTTCGCCTTGTCGGCAATCGAGACCCCGTTGATCGTCGCCTTGCCCGCCTTCACCCGCGCGTCGTAGCGGACCGAGTTGGGGTCGGTGATGAACATGTTGAGCGTGATGATCGGGTCGTCGTGCATGTTGTCGCTCGCGCCGTCCTTGATCCCGTGCTCGGTCATGTACTTCGCCACGCTGGCGTAGTCGTAGTACTCGGGGATGTGCAGCGCCAGCGCCTTGCCGCCCCACTTGGCGGTCAGGGCCTCGGCCACGGCCTTCTGGCTCCGCTGGTTGCCGCCGCTGTCGCCGATGAAGATGATGTTCTTGAAGCCGTGCGCCTGCAGGCTGCTGGCCGTGTCGGTGAGCAGCGCGGCGAACGTCTCTTCGCGCAGCGTGATCGTTCCGGGTGACGTCATGTGACCGGTCTTCGGTTCGATGTCGCCTTCGGGAACGTGCTTGATCACCGGCGCGCACAGCGCGCTGCCCATCTTGCGGGCGATGGCCTCGCAGTTGGCCTGCAGCACGTAGTTGTGCTTGCCGAGCGCCAGCCAGGGGCCGTTCGGCTCGAAGCCGCCCGTCGGGATGATGACGTTGGTCTTGCCCGCCTTCATCGCGTCGCGGACGTCCATCCACGTCATCTCTTCCAGCCACACGGTGTTCGGCGGCGTGAGCGGGTTGGGCGCGTCGGCGCAGTTGTACGGGTTGTCACGGCAGTCGCCGCCGCCCATCGAGCGCGGATCCGGGGCACGCTGCGGCCGCTGTTGCGCGCTGGCAAGAGCACCGGTGAGAACGGCGAGGGCGATGACCGCGAGAACCAATGTCGTCTTCTTCATACCTTCAATGCTCCTGTGGGGTGCCGGGGACCGAAACTTGAACGGGCGGGGCGGGAACCCCGCACCGCCCGTTTACCGTTTTGAACTTTGGACTGTGAACTCTGGAATTGCGGCTGGCGCTTCTATCCGCCGGTCTTGATCCGGAAGGTGCCGTCGTCCATGCGGACGCGGTACTTGCCGTGGCAGCTGCCGCAGGTGGCGCCGAGCGGCGTGTTGGCGCCCTTGACGCCCTCCCAGTTGGCGGTGCCGAGCGCCGCGAGCACGGCGTCCGCCTGCTTGACGCCTTCGGCGGCGATGTTCATCGCGTCCGTGTTGCCCTTGGCCTTCCAGAACGCCATCGTCTCGGTGAACGCGGTCTTGATGATCGTCGCCTGCTCCTTGGTCAGTTCGGCCGAGGAGCCATCGATGCCCTTGCGCAGCGCGGCCTGGGCCGGCGGCAGGCGCGTCATGATCTTCTGCAGCGCGAGGTCGTCGGTCGTCGGCGGCGGAATGGGCTTCTTCGCGATGTCGATGCCCGCGGTGTTGATCACGGCCGTGGCGAGGACCACCGGCTTGCCCTTGAACCTGGCGACGTCCTCCGGGGACAGATCGAGCTTGTAGTCCTTGAGTTTCGTGGCGACCGCCGCCGGGTCGAACTTGATGAGCTCGCCGATCACCGTGACGTACGCGTTCTCGTCGGCCGCGCTCTGGAGGTACGGCGCGAGGACGAGGACGTCCTTGCCCGTGGCCTTCGTCTTGTCCTGGTCCACGTAGAACGAGGTCTTGGAAACGTTGTGCTCCACGGCGCCGGTCAGCGTGACGTACTCGCCGACGTACTGATCCGGGTTGGCCGCCACCGAGCTGGCCGCGACGGGCACGAGCGGCTTGGGGGGAGTGCCGGCCGGCGGCGCGGGGGCCTGCGCCAGCGTGATCGTGGTCAGGGCAACTACGCACGTCGCCATTGCGGCCAGAACCATTCCGGCGGTCGTGAATCTCGGGGTCGTCGATCGCTGCATGTGTGAACTCCTCAGTGACGCGCTGGGGTCGGTCTGTGGGGATCCTCCCCCGCGTCGCAAACGGTCACATTGTAACGGATACGGCTAGAATACCGGGGCACGAACACCTGACTTGGGAGGATGGATGCGCGCGAAAACGTCTTTGTTTGTATCTGGCATGCTGGCGGTTTCCACACTGGCGCTGGCGCAGGCGGCGCCCGCGCCGGCGACGCCGGACGGCCAGCGCCGCGTGGCGTCGGTGAACACCGAGCCGCGCGTGGACGTGACCAACCTGCCGCGCCCGATCGAGATGCACGACAGCGTGTGGATCGAGAACCTCACGATGCTGGAGGTACGGGACCTCATCAAGGCCGGGAAGACGACGGCGCTGATCCTCACCGGCGGGATCGAGGAGAACGGTCCGTACCTCACCAACGGCAAGCACAACAACGTTCTCAAGGCCACGGGCGAGGCCGTCGCCCGATTGCTCGGCAACGCGCTCGCCGCGCCCATCGTCACCCTGGAGCCCGGCAACCCGGCGCGCCCCGGCATCATGCCGGGCACGATCTTCCTGTCGCAGGCCACCTACAAGGCGGTCCTGACCGACATGGCCACCAGCCTCAAGGGGCAGGGCTTCAAGAACATCGTCTTTCTCGGCGACAGCGGCGGCAACCTCACGCCGATGAAGGACGTGGCCGCGGCGCTGAACGCGGACTGGAAAGGCGAGGGCGCGGTGGCGCACTTCATCCCCGAGTACGACAACTACGCCGACGTCGAGGAATTCGAGAAGACCGCCCTGGGCATCCACGAGAAGCTCGAGGGATATCACGACGACTACTACATCTCGGCGATCATCGCGACGGTGGACACGGACGGCATCCGCATGCCGGAGCGGCAGAAGGCCGGCAAGTTCGTGATCAACGGCGTGCCGCTGGCGCCGATCGCGAAGACGATCGAGAATGGCAGGAAGATGGTCGCGTTCCGTACCGAGGCCACGGTGGCCGCGATCAAGAAGTCGATGGCGGCCAATCCGGTCAAGTAGGGCCGGTGCAGACACGTGGCCGGTAGGGCAGGTGGGGGGCACATGACTCGCAGGTCAGCGGTACTGATTGTCGCGCTGC
The DNA here is from genome assembly GCA_963839865.1 of uncultured Acidobacteriota bacterium. Classification (GTDB taxonomy): domain Bacteria; phylum Acidobacteriota; class Vicinamibacteria; order Vicinamibacterales; family UBA2999; genus 12-FULL-67-14b. The sequence goes on along the minus strand of CAWIWS010000019.1, from coordinate 59,850 downwards.
TCGTGGTCGTCGGCGCTGTCGTGCACGCCGCGTTTCCCAGGCCCACCGGATACGTCAACGACTTCGCCAACCTCCTCGACGCCTCCGCGAGGGCCGAGATCGAGGCGGCGTTGCGCGACGCGGAAACCAGGACCGCGGCCGAGATCGTGATCGCCACCGTGCCGTCGCTCGACGGCATGTCGGTGGAGGAATACGCCAACAAGATGTTTGCCGACTGGGGTGTCGGCAAGAAGAAGGCGGACAACGGCGTGCTCGTGGTCATCGCCCCCTCGGATCGCAGCATGCGCATCGAGGTCGGCTACGGGCTGGAGGGCATCCTGCCGGACGGCCTGGCCGGCGAGATCATCCGCACGGAGTTCACGCCGCGTTTCAAGCAGGACGACTATCCGGGCGGCATCCGCGCCGGCATGGCTCGCATTGTCTCCGTCGTCGAGGCCAAGCACGTGCTGACGCCGGAGGAAGTGGCGGCGCTCAGGGACTCGTCCTCGGAGGACCCGCCGCTCTGGATCATCATCCCGTTCTTCGGGATCTTCATCACGATCGGGAGCCTCGCGATCGGCGCGGGCGTGCAGAGCAAGACGGTGGGCCCCATCCTGTTCGGCGGAATGTTCACGGGCATCCCTTCCCTGATGTCGATTCTGATCGCGCCCTGGGCCACGCTCTTCGTCCTTGGTCCGCTCGCCGTGTTCATGCTGATTGTCGGCTATCGCAAGGGCGCCAAGACGCTCTGGGCCAACGGCGCCGGCGGTTCCGGCGGTGGCTGGACCATGGGTGGCAGCGGCGGCAGCAGCGGCAGCAGCGACGGCGGCGGCTGGAGTTCCGGCGGCTCGTCCGGGGGCAGCTTCGGTGGCGGCTCGTCCGGCGGTGGTGGAGCGAGCGGGCGATGGTAGGGGAGACTTTCGGCCGGCTTGCGCCGGCAGGGCGCGCCTTGCGCGTGGGGATCTGCGCGGCAGTCGCCGTTATCCTGTTGCTCGTCGCCGCGCCGACCGCTGACGCGGCGTTCCCCAGGCCCACCGGCTACGTCAACGACTTCGCCAACCTGCTCGACGCGTCCGCGCGCGCGGAGCTCGAGGCGGCGTTGCGCGAGGCGGAAGCGAAGACCTCGGCGGAGATCGTGATTGCGACGGTGTCCTCGCTCGACGGCATGTCCGTGGAGGAATACGCCAACAAGCTGTTCGCCGACTGGGGCGTCGGCAAGAAGAAGGCCGATAACGGCGTGCTCGTCGTCGTGGCTCCCAGCGACCACAGCATGCGGATCGAAGTGGGCTACGGCCTCGAGCCCATCCTGCCGGACGGATTGAGCGGCGAGATCATCCGCACGGAGTTCCTGCCGCGGTTTCGCGAGAACGACTATCCCGGCGGCATCCGCGCCGGGATGCGGCGCATTGCGGCCATCGTCGAAGCGAAGCACGTGCTCACGTCCGAGGAGCGCGAGGCCCTGAAGGAACCGGCGGGGGGCGATGTGGCCGTGTGGCTGATCATTCCGTTCCTCGGCATCTTCGTGGCGGTCGGCGCCGCGGTGCTTGGCGGCGGTCTCCGTTCCAAGGAAACCTTCCTGCTGCTGTTTGGCAGTCTCTTCGGCGGCATTCCGTTTCTCATTGCGCTCATCTTCGCGTTCAAGATCACGCTGTTCGTCCTCGGACCGCTCCTGCTGATCATGATCGGCGTCGGCTACCGCGTCGCCGGCCTGGACGTGTTTTCCGGTCGCGGCGGCGGCACGGGCGGGTCCTCGAGCGGGAAGTCCGGGAGCAGTAGCAGCAGTTCGAAGAGCAGCAGCAGCACGTGGGGGAGCTTCGGATCCGGCGGATCGAGTTCCGGTGGATCGTCTGGCGGGAGTTTCGGCGGCGGGTCGTCCGGTGGTGGTGGCGCCAGCGGGCGGTGGTGAGGACGTTGGGGCCGGCCGCGCCGGTAGGGCGCGCGTCGTGTGTCGGGATCGTCGCCGGCATCCTCTTCGTCGCTTCGGTTGCGATCGGCGCCGCTTTTCCCAGGCCCACGGGATACGTCAACGACGTCGCCAACGTACTCGATGCCTCCGCGCGCGCGGATCTCGACGCCATGCTGCGCGGGGTCGAGCAGCGGACCTCCGCGGAAGTCGTCCTCGTGACCGTGCCGTCGCTCGACGGCATGTCCGTAGAGGAATACGCCAACAAGTTGTTCAAGGCCTGGGGCATCGGCAAGAAGGCGGCCGACAACGGCGTGCTCGTTGTCGTGGCGCCCGGCGCCCGCAGCATGCGCATCGAAGTGGGCTACGGCCTCGAGCCGGTCCTGCCGGACGGGCTGGCCGGTGAAATCATCCGCACCCAGTTCCTGCCGCGTTTCCGCGAAGGCAACTATGCCGCTGGCATCGCCGACGGGATGCGCCGTATCGTCTCGCTGGTCGAGAGGCGCCACGTGCTCACGGTCGCTGAACGTGCGCGGTTCGCGCCGCCGGTGCCTGACCCATGGACGCTGCTGCCGTTCTATGCCCTCGCCGTCGCGATGGGTGCGTTCGTGCTGGGCGTCGGCGTGCAAACGCACACGGTGCTCGCTTCCGTCCTCGGCCTGCCGGTGATGGTCGGGCCGATGTTCATCGGGGCCGGCTTGTTCCTGGTGCCGGCCGCAGCCACGCTCGTGCCCGTGGGCCTCGCCGCATACCTCGCGGGATTCCGCGCCGGCCGGCGCCGCAGCTGGCGAACGGCACTTCGCGGAACGGATGAGGCCTTGACGAGCCGGTGGGTTGTCGGCGGTGGGGATCCGCCCCCGCCCGCGAGCGGAGCGGGATCCGACGGGTCGTCTGCCGGGGGATCGAGTTCCGGCGGATCGTCCGGGGAGCTTCGGCGGTGGTTCGTCCGGTGGCGGCGGGGCCAGCGGACGGTGGTAGGACGATTGGGGCGCGCGTCGCCCGTGGGAACTTACGTCAACGCCCAGCGAAAGGCCGCGCGGGCGATCGGCTCCGGCACCGCGTGTGGGCCGTCGAATTCCTGGTAGGTGACGTCGTAGCCGAGCGCCTTCAAGCGCGGCGCAAAGACGCGACTCGACGCGTCGATGGGAATCACGCCGTCGCGGGTACCGTGCGACATGAAGATCCGCGGCTTGCCCCGCACGGCATCCGGCTGCATGACGCCGGGCGAGAACGCGATAATGCGTGAGAACACGTCGCCGGCGCCAATGCCCAGGGAGAGCGCGTACGAGGCGCCGTCGGAGAATCCCCCGAGCGTGAGGCGCGTCTCGTCGATGCGGCACCGTCGCCGGGTCTCCGAGACCGCCCGCGCGATGAAGGCGACGTCCGGACCGAACCCGCCGAGAATCAGATCCCAGGTGCGTGGGTCGCGCGAGTCGGGCGCGAGCACCACCGCCGAGAACTCGTCGGCGAGGGCCATCCAGCGCGACGCCGAGGCCGAGGACCCGCCGGCGCCGTGCAGCATCACCACCAAGGGCAGCGCCTGTCCCGGCCGCGCATCCTTGGGCACGTAGATCACACCGTCGCGATCCTTCTCGAAGCCGAGTGGGTGGGCGCCGGGGCCGAGCGTGTCGTCGGCGAACGCCTTCGCAGCCAGCGGGGCCAGGCCCGCGGTGACGGCCAGCGCGAGCAGCGATCGTCGGGTCAGGCGCATCCACCGGCGATTATCGCATCCGGTTCCGTGGAACGCGCGATCCGAACAATTGAAGCAGCGAGACGTGATCGCCGTTCGTCAGGGACGGATGGCGGCGTGGGGGCAATCGCGCGCCCAGCGTGACCAACTATCCCCTTGTCATCGCGGTGGTTGGCGTCTTCTTTCGCGGACGCGTTCTTCTGGGATGAATGCGCGATGCCCGGGGCCGAATCGCCCGACGCCGGTACCGAGGTTGCTCAACTCCAGGCAGACCCAATCGGGTCTGGATTCTTAGGAGGAGAGAGCCTATGAAACGAATACTGACGGCCGCCATCGTGGCGCTACTCGCCGTCGTGCCGGCCTACGCTCAGGTGTCGGGTGGCAGCGTCACCGGGACGATCACGGACGAACAGAAAGCCGTCCTGCCAGGCGTGACGGTCACCATCCAGGGAACGGATCGCGCGGCGGACACGGTGACCGATGCCGCCGGAAAGTACCGGTTCCTCAACCTGCCTCCGGGCAACTACACCGTCACCGCCGCGCTCGCCGGTTTCTCGACGCTCGCGCACGAAGGCGTCGTCGTCGCCGTGGGCCGCGCGGTGGACCTGCCGTTCCAGATGAAGCTCGCCGCGCTGGCGGAAACCATCACGGTGTCGGGCGAGTCGCCCATTATCGACACCAAGGCGACGGGCACGTCCACCAACTTCACGACCGACGAGTTGACGAAGATTCCGACCTCCCGCGATCCGTTCGCCCTGATGCGCAGCGTCCCGGGCGTGCTCGTGGACCGCGTCAACATCGGCGGCAACGAGACGGGGCAGCAGTCGAACTTCGCCTCCAAGGGCACGCGCCCGCAGGACGCCAGCTGGACGATGGACGGCATCGAGATCACGGACATGGCCGCCACGGGCGCCTCGCCCTCCTACTTCAACTTCGACAACTTCGAGGAGATCCAGGTCTCCACGGCCGGCAACGACATCAAGGCCCGTACCGGCGGCATGGGCCTCAACCTCGTCGTGAAGCGCGGCACCAACTCGTTCAGCGGCACCGCGCGCGGCTACTTCGACAACGACGCGATGGAGGCGTCGAACGTACCTGACGAGCTCAAGGCCATCGGCGTGACGCCGGAGACCACCGATCACAACAAGCAGATTTCCGACTACGGCTTCGACGTCGGCGGTCCGATCCTCAAGGACAAGGCGTGGTTCTACGGCTCCTATTCAATCCAGGACGTCCGGCTGGTGCGTCGCGCGGGCGCGCTCGTGGACCGCACGAAGCTCAAGAACCCCACCGTGAAGTTGAACTGGCAGGCCACCAAGAAGGACATGGTCAGCTTCCTGTACTTCGACGGCTTCAAGGTCAAGGAGGGCCGCAGTCCCGGCACGTCGGGCATCCTGTTCGATGCGCCGACGGCGACGTATCACCAGGACAACGCGTACACCGACTTCCCCTTACACGGACTGTGGAAGATCGGCAACGACCACGTATGGGGCAGCAACCTGTTCATCTCGGCGAAATACGGCTACTACAACACCGGCTTCGTGCTGGACCCGGTGGGCGGGCTCGACCAGCAGGCCGGCCGCAGCTTCGTCACCGCGCAGTCGTACGGCTCGATCAACCAGAGCCTCAACGTCCGCCCGCAGAAGGTGGCAAACGCGGACGCGCAGGCGTTCAAGAACGTCATGGGCGCGTCGCATGACATCAAGTTCGGCGCCGGCTGGCGCCGCGCCGACGCGGTGTCGGGGACGATGTATCCCGGCAACATGATCCTGGCCATCGAGCGCGCGGGCAACCTGCAGGCGCAGGTGTTCCGCCAGGGCTACGGCGGCAACCGCGCCAACTACCTGAACTTCTACGTGGGCGACACGATCTCGAAGAACCGCGTGACGATCGACCTGGGCGTGCGCTTCGACCGGCAGAACGGCGAAGCCCTGCCGAGCGAGACGATTGCCAACAAGGCGTTCCCGAGCGTCGTGCCCGGCCTCGTGTTCGCCGGCTACAAGACGCCCTTCACCTGGAACGACTTCTCGCCGCGCGCGGGCGTGACCTACGCGCTGGACGAGTCGCACAAGACGGTGCTGCGCGCGAGCTTCAGCCGCTACGCAGGGCAGCTCAATACGGGCACCGTGGGCGTGCGCAACCCGAGTTCCACAGCGGGGTCGGCGACGTATCGCTGGGTCGATCTCAACGGCGACCACTTCGCGCAGGACAACGAGGTGCTCCTCGATCAGTTCATCACGGCGGCCGGCGGCTTCAATCCCGCGAACCCAACGGCGGTGACGTCGGCGAACGTGCTCGATCCGAACCTCAAGGCCCCGCGCACCACGAGCGTCGTGGTGGGCCTGGATCGGGAGCTCGTGGCCAACCTCGCGGTGCAGGCCAACTACAGCTACACGAAGACGACCGACCTGTTCGGCAACTTCACCGGCACCATCACGCCGCGCGTGGGCGTGGCCCTCGGCGACTACGCCCCGGGCGCCGGCTTCACCGGCGCGCTGCCCGGCGGGCAGGCCTACAGCGTGGCGACGTGGATCCCGAACGCCGCGGCGATTACGGCCGGCGGCAACGGCTTTGCCACCACCAACGTGCCCGGCTTCTCGACTGGCTACCAGGGGATCGAACTGGGGATCACCAAGCGCCTCGCCAACAAGTGGATGGGACGCGTGGGCTTCTCGTGGAACGATGCGACGGAGCACTTCGACGGCACCAGCGGGATGTACGACACCAACGGCAACCCGACGCCGACCGTGACCGAGCCGCTGAAGAACGGCGGGCAGTTTGCGCCACAGAGCGGCGGCAGCGGATCGGGCACCATCTACATCAACGCGAAGTGGCAGTTCAACGCCAACGCGATGTACCAGGCGCCATATGGCCTGGAGGTGAGCGCCAACGTGTTCGGACGCCAGGGCTATCCCTTCCCGATTGTCCGCTCGGGCACAACGGCAACGCTCGGCGCCGACTCGGGCCTCACGGTGCTCCTCAGCCCGGAGATCGACTCGTTCCGGTTCCCCAACCTCTGGAACACGGACATCCGCGTGGCGCGCCAGTTCAAGATGGACCGGACGAGCATCCGCGCGATCTTCGACGTGTTCAACATCATGAACGCCAACACGGCGCTCGTGCGGGTGAACGACATCACGTCGACGTCGTTCAACCAGCTGGCGCAGAACCTCAGCCCGCGCATCGCGCGCGTCGGGCTGGTGGTCGGCTTCTAGTCAGCCGCTGCAAGTGTGTGAGCCGAACCTTCCGGTTCGGCGGGGGCAGGCCTGCCATGGCTTGCCCCTTTTTTCTGCCGCCCGATCCCACTACGATGCGGGGATGGCCCTCCCCGCCGACGCGCGCATCGGCAGCGCAACGCTGACCGTCAGCAACCTCGACCGGTCCCTGCAATTCTACGAGCAGACGATCGGCTTCCAGGTCCTGCGACGCGACGGGGACGTGGCGGCGCTGTCGGCCGACGGCGAGACGACCCTGATCGAACTGCACGAGCGGCGCGGAGCCCTCCCGCGGCCGCCGCGATCGGCGGGCTTGTTTCACGTCGCGATCCTCGTACCCTCGCGCGCGGCACTGGGCCGGTCGCTGCGCCGGCTGGCGTCCGAGCGCTGGCGCCTCACGGGGGTGGCGGATCACCTGGTGAGCGAAGCGTTGTACCTGGACGATCCCGACGGGTTAGGCCTCGAGATCTATCGCGACCGCCCGCGCGAGTCCTGGCGGATCGAACATGGGCAGGTCGCGATGGCTACCGATCCGCTCGACGTGGAGAGCGTGGCGCGCGAGCCCGGCGCGGAGCAGCCCTGGAAGGGCCTCGAACCCGGCACCCGAATCGGGCACGTGCACCTGCAGGTGAGCCACCTGGGCGACGGCGAAGCCTTTTTTTGCGACCAGGTGGGCTTCGAATCGACGCTCCGCGGATATCCCGGCGCGCTCTTTGTCTCGGCCGGCGGCTATCACCACCACCTTGGGCTCAACACGTGGGCTGGTGTCGGCGTGCCACCGCCGCCCTCGGACGCCGTGGGGATCACGCGGTTCACCGTCGTGGCGAGCGTGTCGGCGCCCCGCGAGCTCACCGACCGCGCCACCGGGGTCACGGTGTCGGTCGAGCCGCCGACGAGGGGATGAAATCGTGATCGCCAGATGCCTGATTGCGGCAACGCTGGCCTGGCCACTGGCACAGATGCCGCTGGGCACGGATCAGGATCTCTACGCGCTCGTCCTGAGCGGCTGGGTCACGGCCCGCGCGATGGCGCCAAACGGCGGCGCTTCCGGCGAGGCGGCCTCGATAATCGTCGGCGCCCTGCAACGTCTTGACGAGTGGCGCGCACAGGCGCAGCGCGGGACCACGCCCCGCGAGGCGATTCGCGTCCTCGAGCTCCAGTACGCCGATGCCACGATCCGCGCGGCCGCCGATGCGGCGCAGGACGAGCGCGACGAAATGGCGGTCTATCTCCTGCACGCCCGCTATCTGTCGACGCAGCTCGAGCTGCTCGGGAGCGCCGCGCGGTGGCCGCTTCCGATCGACGAGGTGGATGGAGAGCTGTGGCTCGAGGTCGATCGCTACCAGGAATCGCGCGCGGCCTATCAACGGGCGGCGAGCGCCACGGGCAGCCCCCGCGCCTGGATCGGCCTCGCCCGCGCGAGCGACAGGCTTGGCGATACCGTGGCTGCGTGCGACGCCTATCGCACTGCGCTCAAGGGCACCGTGTCTCCGGAGTGGGAGACAGAAGCGATTCGGTACATCGCCGCGTCCTGTGGGTCCGACTCCCGACTCCCGACTCCCGACTCCCGTCTCGATCGATGACGTTCCGCCCCGAGATTCTGGAAGAGCTGCACCGTCACGGATTGTCTCCGCGTCCGGACACGACCGCCGCGCGGCTGCGCGAGCAGATCAACGACCTGTACCGTTTCGAGATCCGCCGGCTGCGCGATCGCTGCCGGGCGGGAGAGTTCTCCACCAGGGAACTGCCGGGCCACGTGGTCGAGTTACGCAGGCGCTACATCCTGCTCTCAATCCCCATTGATTCGTGGACGTGAGCCCGTGCTACGCTCAGGCATGGGAAGGACAAAGCGCATCGTCCATCCGTTCGTTCGTGAGGCTCGCGGTGGCGCGCTTCGGCACGCGTCGTGGGACGAGGCTCTGGATCGGGCCGCTCAGGGGTTGGCGGCCGTGCGCGCGTCGCACGGACCCCAGGCCTTCGGGCTGTTCAGTTGCTCCAAGAGCACGAACGAGATGAACTACGCCGCGGGCAAGTTCACGCGCGTGGTGATGGGCTCGAACAACATCGACAGTTGCAACCGCACGTGACACGCCCCTAGCGTCGTCGGTCTGGCGACGGTATTCGGGCTGGGCGGGTCGACAAGTTCGTACCAAGAGATAGAAGAGACGGACTGCATTCTCCTGTGGGGGTCCAACGCCCGGGAGACGCATCCCATCTACTTCCACCACCTGCTCAAGGGCGTGAAGCATGGGGCGAAGCTCTATGCGATCGACCCGCGGCGGACCACCTCCGCCGAGTGGGCTGACGTGTGGCTTGGCCTCGACGTGGGCACCGACATCGCCCTCGCCAACGCGATGGGCCGCGAGATCATCGCGGCCGGCCTCATGAACCGGGAGTTCGTGGAGCACGCGACCACGGGCTTCGAGGCCTACCGCGAGATGGTCGAGCCGTGGACGCTCGAGCGCGCGGAAGCCGAGACCGGCGTGCCGGCGTCGGCCATTCGCGAGATGGCGCACACCTTTGCCACGGCGCGTCGCGCGATGATCTGCTGGACGCTGGGCATCACCGAGCACCACACCGCGGTGGACAACGTGCTGTCGCTCATCAACCTGTCGCTCCTCACCGGTCACGTGGGCCGCTGGGGCTCGGGGCTGAACCCGATGCGCGGCCAGAACAACGTGCAGGGCGGCGGGGACATGGGCGCGCTGCCCGATCGCCTGCCCGGCTTCCAGCACGTCGAGAACGACGAGGCCCGCGCGAAATTCGACGCGGCCTGGGGCGTCACGATTCCTCCGAAGCGCGGCTGGAACCTCACGCAGATGTTCGACGCCATGGACCGGGGCGAGCTACGGTCGCTGTACGTGATTGGCGAGAACCCGATCCAGTCCGAGGCCGATCAACACCGGACGACGAGGTTGATCGAGGGACTCGACTTCCTCGTCGTCCAGGACGTGGTCCTGACGGAGACGGCGGAACTGGCCGACGTCGTCTTTCCCGCCTCGGCCGGCGTCTTCGAGTCCGAGGGCACGGTCACCAACAGCGAGCGCCGCGTGCAGCGGGTGCGGCGGACGCTCGATCCGCTCGGGGAGTCGCGCGACGACCTGGCTATCGTCGTGGAGCTCGCGCGCCGCATGGGGCACGACTGGCGGCCGGGTGACGCCGAGAGCATGTGGAACGAGATGCGGATGCTGTCGCAGATGCATCGCGGGATGACGTACCAGCGGCTGGAGGAGCACGACGGCCTGCGCTGGCCCTGTTACGACGAGCAGCACCCCGGCGAGGCGTTCCTGCACGCGCGCCTGTGGGAGCGGCCCATCCTCGGCGCGCGCGCGCCGTTCTCGCTGGTGAAGCACGACTTGCCGATCGACACGCTGACCGACGAGTACCCGCTGCGCCTGACCACCGGGCGTCACCTGGCGGAGTACAACACCGGCGTCCAGACGGGCGCGTACAAGTCGCCGACGCGGCGGGGCGAATCGATCGACGTCTCGCCGGAGGACGCGGCGCGCCTGGGCCTGGCCGAGGGCCAGCGCGTGCGCGTGCGCTCGCGCCGGGGCGTCGTGGTGGCGCCCGTGCGGATCGACAAGCGGCTGCGGCCGGGTCTCACCTTCATGACGTTCCACTTTCCCGAGGACGTGGCCACCAACATGCTGACGATTGACACGCCGGATCCCAAGGCCGGCACCGCGGAGTTCAAGGCCACGGCGATACGCATCGAGCCGCTCACGGGAGTCGGGAGTCGGGAGTCGGAAGTCGAAAGCGTCGGCGGACACTAGCCATGGACCTGCACATAGTCGGCGCGGAGGCGACGGAGGCCGAGCGGATCGCGGTCGATGGACTGCTCGGGCCGCCGACATCGGGGTGGTATGGCGGCGAGCGCACGATCGCCCGCGACGGGCGCGCGGCCATTGGCGGGCGCGCGGTCTCCGGGCGCCGGGACCTGCTGCTGCCGGCGCTGCACGCGGTGCAGGACCACGTCGGCTGGATCAGCCGCGGCGCCCTCAACTACATCTGCGAGCGGCTCAGCATTCCCCCCGCGGACGCCTGGGGTGTAGTCACGTTCTATCACCTGCTGGCGACGGAGCCGCGTCCGCCGGTGGCCGTGCACGTGTGCGACGACATCGCCTGCCGGCTCCACGGCGCGGAACAGTTGTGCCGCGACCTCGAGCAGCGGCACGGCGCCGTCGTTCATCGATCGCCCTGCTTGGGCATGTGCGACCGCGGCTCGGCCGCCCTCGTCACGCGCGCCGGCCGCGTGCCCGAGCGGTTTGTCATCGCTCCGGCGAGCGCCGACGCCGTCGGCAGGGCGCTCGGATCCGCGGCAGGCCCGGACGTCAGTTCCGGCGACCCCGCCGATCCCGGCGAGACCTACGTTCGCGGCACCGGCCTGCTTCGCCGCGTCGGCAAGGCGGATCCAGACAGCCTCGAGAGCTATCGCGCGCACGGTGGATACCGCGCCCTGGCGGGCGCGATCGACCTGGGCCCGGCCGGCGTGATCGCCGAAGTGACGGCGTCGAAGCTCCTCGGCCGCGGCGGCGCGGCGTTCCCGACCGGACGCAAGTGGGAGAGCGTGGCGCGCGAAGCGGCGCGGCCGCATTACGTCGTCTGCAACGCGGACGAATCCGAGCCCGGCACGTTCAAGGACCGCGTGCTCATGGAGGGCGACCCCTTCGCGATCGTCGAGGCGATGACGATCTGTGCGTTCGCGACCGGCAGCGAGCGCGGATTCCTGTACGTGCGCGGGGAATATCCGCTGAGCGAGCGCCGCATCTCGGGGGCGATTGACCAGGCCCGGGCGGCGGGGCTGCTGGGGCCCAACGTGGCCGATGCGGGGTTTGCGTTCGACATCGAGATTCGTCGCGGCGGCGGCGCGTACATTTGTGGCGAGGAGACGGCGCTCTTCAACTCCATCGAAGGCAAGCGCGGCGAGCCGCGATCGAAACCGCCGTTCCCCGCGCAGGTGGGGGTCTTTGGCAAGCCCACGGTGGTGAACAACGTCGAAACGCTCGCGAACGTGCTGGACATCATCCTCGACGGCGGGGAAACATGGGCGCGCACGGGCACGCCCGGGTCGACGGGGACGCGACTGTTCTGCCTGTCGGGACACATCGCGCGTCCGGGGCTCTACGAGGTGGCCTGCGGCGAGACCCTGCGGTCGTTGATCGGGCTGGCGGGCGGGGTGCCCGGCGGCCGGCGGATCCAGGCCGTGCTGCTGGGCGGCGCGGCGGGCACGTTCGTGGGGCCCGAGGCCCTGGACATGCCGCTGTCGTTCGAGGGCGCCAAGGCCCAGAACGCGACGCTGGGGTCCGGCGTGATCATGGTGTTCGACGAAGCGGCTGACATCGTCGACGCGCTGGTGCGCATCGCGGAGTTCTTCCGCCACGAATCCTGCGGCCAGTGCGTGCCCTGCCGCGTGGGGACAATCCGGCAGAAGGAAATCCTTGAGCGGTGGCGCGATCACGAGCCGTCGCCGGCGGCCCTCGGCGCGATCTTCAACGAGCTGTCGCAGGCGATGCGTGACGCGTCCATCTGCGGCCTTGGCCAGACGGCCTCGTCGGCGATCGAGTCGGCCATCTCCAATCTGCACGTTTTCCGCGGAGGCGCGTCGTGACACCCGAAGGGATCTTCTTTCACCTGCCGCCGCGTTCGTCGGAGGTGCCCGAGGCGCCCACGCGTCCGGCGCGCGAGACCGTGTCCATCACGGTTGATGGCCGCAAGGTCGCCGTGCCGGCGGGGGCGACATTGCTCGACGCGTGCAGGACCCTCGGCATCGACGTGCCCACGCTGTGCTACCTCGAGACCCTGACGCCGGTGAATGCCTGCCGCGTGTGCGTCGTCGAAGTGGAAGGCGCGCGCGTCCTCGCGCCGGCGTGCTCGCGCAAGGCGGAGGCGGGGATGGCGGTGAAGACACGCTCGCCCCGCGTGGATCTGTCGCGCAAGCTGGTGCTGGAACTGCTCGCCTCGTCCGTGGATCTGTCCACGGCGCCGGGTCTCGACGAGATGATGCGGGAGTACGGCGCGGATCCGCATCGGTTCGACGGCGGGCGGACAGTGGCGCAGCCCGTGAAGGACGACAACGACCTGTACGTCCGCGATTATTCGAAGTGCGTGCTCTGCTACAAATGCGTCGAAGCCTGCGGCACCGACGCCCAGCACACGTTCGCGATCGCCGTGGCCGGCCGTGGCTTCAACGCCCATATCTCCACCGAGGTCGACGTGCCGCTGCCCGAGTCGGCGTGCGTCTACTGCGGCAACTGCATCGCGGTGTGCCCGACCGGCGCGCTGATGGCGAAGCCGGAGTACCTGCTGCGGCAGGCGGGGCAGTGGAAGCCCGAGGCGCAAACGGTGACCGACACCATCTGCCCGTATTGCGGCGTGGGCTGCACGCTGTCGGTCCACGTGCAGGACGCCCGCATCATCAAGGTCACCTCGCCCCTCGACAACGACGTCACGCGCGGCAACCTGTGCGTGAAGGGGCGCTTCGGTTTCGAGTACGTGAACGATCGCCGGGATCTCTAGCGGCCCGAGAGCCAGGCCGCCAGGTGGGCGCGCTGGGCGCTGGTGGCGTCCGGGCGCACCTCCAGCTTCCACCCCGGACCGAACGCGAGGCCCCACCAGTCGAGCGCCTCGCTGTAGTCGAGCTCCTCGGTCAATCCGATCGCCTTGGTGAACCACTCCGCCAGGTCCGCGCCCGCGGTCTCTTCCACCACGCTGCGGAACTGTCCCGCCGTGAAGCCCTGCGCGCCAGCATACCGGCGGTAGGCGAGGCGCATCGCGTCGTCGAATGACTTCCGGCCGTCGGTGAGACGACGGACGTGCGCGTCGAGGAGGAACCCGACGACCTGGCCCTTGCCGTAGTAGCTCACCGTGGTGGCCGCCGGGTTCACGCCGGAGAGGCTGTTGTTCCAGACGTCGGCCGACGACTGCTCGAGCGTCTGCAGGAGACGCCCGGGCGAGGTCTGCAGCTGGCGGATCTGCCCGGACAGGGACGTCAGGTAGTCGTCGTCGGTGGCGAGGCCCGATCGCCGCACCAGCAGGCCGCCGTAGTACCGACGTGACCCCTTCCGACATCCACAGGCTCGTGGTCGTGGGCGCGCGCTCGAAGTCGAACGGACCCAATTCCACGGGCCGCAGCCGCTTGACGTTGAATGCGTGGAAATACTCGTGGCTCATCAGGTTGAGCCAGCGCCGGTACGCCTCCGGCGAGCCGCCCATCTCGGGACTCGACGTCACGAGCGCCGAGTCCTTGTGCTCCAGGCCTCCGCCGCCCTGTCGAAACAGCAGCAGGAACGCGTAGTGCCGGTAAGGCAGTTCGAAACCCCAGAACCGCCGCGCCTCGGTGACGATCTTCTGGAGGTCGGCGGCGGCGCGCTTGGCGCTCCACGAGCCGGTGTCGCCGGCGCTGACGACGCTGTGGGTCCGGCCGTCCACGGTGAAGGACTCGACGCCGAGCTTGCCGGCAAGGATGGGCGAGTCGGCGAGCGTCTCGAAGTCGCTCGCGCGATACCGGTTGCGCCCGCCACCTGGCGCCGCGGGCAGTCCCGACGCGGTCGTGAACCATTCAGGCGGCAACGCGAAGCGCACGTCGTGGGGCCGCTTGACGGATTCCACGAGTGTGATGAATGTGGCCGGGCCGTTGAACACGCCGTAGTCGGGACCGACCCAATTGGTCGTCACCGAGCTTTCGTTGCAGCGCAGCGTGTAGGAAACCGTGAGGCGCGGCGAGGCGCCGATGGGCAGGCTGACGCGCCAGCGGTTCTTGCCGACGGACTCGACCGGAACCTCGTGCCCGGCGTCGCGCGCGGTGATGGCCTGCACGCGCGTGGCGTAATCCTCGACGCGGTAGAACCCCGGCGACCAGATGGCCATCATCAGGTCGACGCTGCGCCGGCCCTCGACCGGGAGGACGGCGTCGATCTGCGCGAGATGAGAGGCGGGATTGGCGACGGTGATCGTGTAGACGATCGGCTCGAGGTCCGCCGCCCGCCCGTGATGGGCAAGCAGCAGGACCCCGAGCACGAGACCGAAGAGCCGTCGGCTCACTACTTGCCTGCCGCGCCTCCATCGGGCGCCCGCCGGTCCTGTCCGCCTTCCAGCATGTTGTCCTTCGCGTTGAAGACGATCACCTGGTCGGCGCCCTGGTTGCCGCCCTCGACCACGTCGTGGCCCATCGCGCGGAGGGCCTTGATCGTGTCGGCGGAGAAGCCGTAGCGCTCGACGCTCAGGCGGTCCGGCAGCCACTGGTGATGCATGCGGCCCGCGTCCACGGCTTCCTGCGCGTTCATGCCGAAGTCAATCACGTTGAGGAGCGTCATCAGCACGGTGTTGATGATCGTGCGGCCGCCCGGCGAGCCCGTGACCATGAACAGCTGGCCGTCCTTCGCGACGATGGTGGGCGACATGCTCGAGAGCATGCGCTTGCCGCCGCGCGCGAGGTTGGCGGGCGTGCCGACCAGGCCGGTGTTGTCGGTGATGTCCGGACCCGCGTTGAAGTCGCCCATCTCGTTGTTCAGCAGGAAGCCCGCGCCCGGCACGACGATGCGCGAGCCGTACCCGTATTCGAGCGTGTAGGTCATCGACACCGCGTTGCGCTTGGCGTCCACGAGCGACAGGTGCGTCGTCTCGAGGGATTCGGTGGGCCAGGTGAACGAGCCGACGGCGGACTTCGACGCCTTGTCCTTGTTGATCGTCTTGCGGAGGCCCGTGGCGTAGTCCTTCGAGACAAGGGTCGGGATGGGCATGTCGCCGACGAAGTCGGGATCGCCCAGGTAGCGCGCGCGGTCCGCGAACGCGCGGCGCATCGACTCGGTGATGTAGTGCAGGCCCTGCGCGGCGCCGTAGCCCATTCCCTTGAGGTCGTAGCCCTCGAGGATGTTGAGCATCTCGACGACCGCGATGCCGCCCGAGCTGGGCGGCGGCATGCCGATGATTTCGTAGCCGCGGTAGGTGCCCTTGATGACGCCGCGCTTCTTGGCCTGGTATGCCTTGAGGTCGCCCTGCGTCATGATGCCGCCGTTGGCCTTCATCTCCTTTTCGATGAGTTCCGCGGTCTCGCCCTCGTAGAAGCCGGCCGGGCCCTGGTCGGCGATGCGCGTCAGCGTGCGCGCGAGGTCGGGCTGCTTGAGGAGCTCACCCGCCTGGTACGGCTGGCCATTCTTGGAAAACTGCGCCAGCGAGGCGGGGTACTTCTTGAACTCCGGGATCATCGACTGCAGCGACCGCGCGAGGCCATGCGAGATCTCGAAGCCGTCGCGCGCGAGCGCAATGGCCGGCGTCACGAGTTCCTTCCAGGGTTTCGAGCCTTGTTCCTTCCAGGCGAGGTGCAGCCCGGCGACGGTGCCGGGGACGCCCACGGACAGGTGGCTGTTGTGGTGCGTGTCGAAGTCGTACTTGCCGTTCTTGAGCCACATCTCCGGGGACGAGCGCGCCGGCGCCGCCTCGCGGAAGTCGTAAGTCATCGGCTCGCCGGTGGCCGGCCGATAGACGATGAAGCCCCCGCCGCCGATGTTGCCGGCGGTGGGGTGCGTGACGGCGAGGGCAAAGGCCGTGGCCACCGCGGCATCGATCGCGTTGCCGCCGTTCTTGATGACGGTGAAGCCGACCTGCGACGCGATGTCGCTCTGGGTGATGACCATCCCCACCCTGGCGCGGGCGGGCACGGAGCCGGCCTGCAGCGTCAGCGAGGTGACGGCGAGAACGGCGCAAAAAGCGAGGAACGAACGGCGGATCATGCGGGGCCTCCGGAGGGGATTATAGGCGTTCCGTGGAGATATAGTGGCCCGATGACGCCGGGCACCATCCAGGTCTCCTCCAAGCTCCCAGACATCGGGGTGAGCATCTTTTCCGTGATGACGAAGCTGGCCGCCGAGCACCAGGCCATCAACCTCTCCCAGGGATTTCCGGACTTCGATTGCGATCCGGCGCTCGTGGAGGCCGCGGCGCGCGCGATGCGCGAAGGCCACAACCAGTACGCGCCGATGCCGGGCGTGCTCGCGCTGCGCGAGGGCATCGCCGCCAAGGTGGAGCGGTGTTACGGCGCGCGCTACGACGCGGCCACCGAAGTGGTCGTCACCTCGGGCGCCACGGCGGCCCTCTACGCGGCGCTCACCGCGTTCGTGCAGCCGGGGGACGAGGTCGTCCTCTTCGAGCCGTGTTACGACTCCTACGTGCCGGTGATCCGCCTGAGCGGCGGCACCCCGGTCTTCGTGAGCCTCCGCTATCCCGACTACGCGGTGGACTGGGACGAGGTGGGGCGGGCGATTACGCCGCGGACGCGGGCGATCCTCGTCAATACGCCTCACAACCCGACGGGGAAAATGTGGTCCGCGGAGGACATGCGCCGCCTGACGGCGCTCGTGGACGGCACCGACATCCTCGTCATCGGCGACGAGGTGTACGAGCACATCATCTTCGACGGGCGGCGTCACGAGAGCGTGCTGCGCTATCCGGAGCTGCGCTCGCGCGCGGTGGTGATCAGCTCGTTTGGAAAGTCATTTCATACGACGGGGTGGAAGGTCGGCTACTGCGTGGCGCCGCAGCCGATCATGGCGGAAGTCACGCGCGTTCATCAGTTCGTGACGTTCACCGTCCACACGCCGTCGCAGTACGCGTTCGCGGAGTTCGTGACGAAGGACCCGACGGTCCGCGACCTGCCCGCGTTCTATCAGCAGAAACGGGACCTGTTTCTCCGGCTGATCGAAGGGTCGCGTTTCCGGCCGCTCGCCTGCGAGGGCACGTACTTCCAGTTGCTGGATTATTCGGGCTTCTCGAAGGAGCGGGACAAGGACATCGCGCTGCGGCTCATCACGGAGCACGGCGTCGCGTCCATTCCCGTGTCGGCCTTCAACTACAAGGATCCGGGCGGGCCGGTCCTGCGCTTCTGCTTCGCGAAGAAGGACGAGACGCTGCGCGCCGCGGCGGAACGGCTTCTGCGAGCGTGACGCGCGCGGGCGGCCGCCGACGCGCGCCGCGCCAGCTCGAGCATGTTACCCTCTGTCAGGTTCGGTCGGATCGCCATTCGTTTTTGCGGAGGATCATCCATGACACTCGTACGAGCCACCACTACAGCCATCCTTTGCCTGACGGCGCTGCCATGGGCGGTGTCGGCGCAGGCGCCCGTGCGCGACGGCCGGTGGGAAATCACCACCGAGATGGACATGCCCGGCATGCCGATGAAGATGCCGGCCACCAAGACGACGCAGTGCATCACGAAAGAGCAGGCGGCGGATCCGAGCCAGACCGTGCCCAAGAGCAGCCGCGGCGGCGACTGCAAGGTGAGCGACTACAAGGTCGTGGGCAACAAGGTCACCTGGAACATGGCGTGCACGGGCAAGGAGGCCATGACCGGCTCGGGCGAGATTACCTACGGCACCGATTCGTACACCGGCTCGATGAAGATGTCGTCGGGCGGCCGGGACATGACGATGAACTACACGGCGAAGCGGCTGGGCGACTGCACGCCGTAGCCATTTGCGCCGGCGCATCCAGAGCCGCGGCCCGCGTGCCGCCGCGCTCAGAGCTCGAAGTAGAACACGGGCGCGAGCGCGGCCAGGCCGGCCGCGGCCTGGAGCGCCAGCATCAGCAGCGCCTGGGCGGGCAGGCGCGGCAGCCATTTGATGGCGAAGTAGGCCACGATCGGCAGCTCGGCGACGAGCAGCAGCTGGAAGATGTGCGCGGCCGTGCCCTCATCCGCCTCGCGGGTGACCCCAAACAGGACCAGGTGGGCGACGACCGTCGCCAGCGCGGCGGCCGACATGCCGAGCGGCAGGAATGCGCTGGGCTGCTTGATCAACGTGGCGAACGTCATGGGCGACCTCCTCCTGCGCGGATCATAAACTACTTTTAGTTGCAAAGTAAACGGAGGGCCGCCACCCAATCAGGGCGCCGGGACGGCCAGTTCCTTGCGCATGAACGTGGAGGACGCGGGGCACAGGCCGGAGAACTGCGCCGTCCGGGCGATGGCCGCCGGCGCTTCGGCCCTGGGAATCTCGGTGTAGCCCAGGCCCGCAAAGAACCCGGCCGCCGTCGTCGTCAGGAGATAGAGCGTGTCGATGCCATGGCCCGCGGCCCAGGCTTCCGCGCCGGCGACCAGCGCCCGCCCGTGCCCACCCTTGCGATGGGCCTCGTCCACCGCGACCGACCGCAGGAGGCCGACGGTGCCGTACGCCTCGATGCCCGCCACGCCGATGACCTGCGGGCCGTGGTGGTGGGCCAGGAGTTGGACGGGCCCGCCCTCGCGGAGGTCCGCCACCGGCAGGTTCCCGCGGAGCAGGAGGGCTTCGATCTCCGGTGTGTAGGTGGTCAGTTCCATGGGGTATCGCTACCTGTCGCTCGTGCGGCCCGGGCCCCGGAGTCCGGTCGCCACGAGCAGGCAGACCGCCACCATCGCGAGCGACAGCGACACCAGCAGCACGCGGATCACCGTCTCTTGAAGTGACGTGCCGGCGTGCCCCTGCGCCGCGATCGGCATCATGACGCCGGCTGCCCAGACCGCCGCCAGGAACGTGGCCGCCAGGTTGGCATAGGTCCCGAAGAGCGCCAGCCAGTATGTCGCGCTGAGGAGACCGTCCGAGAGCTCCAGCTTCGGCCACATCAGGCCCAGGGCCATGAGGAACATGCCGTTCATCACGCCTTCGAGATGACTGGCCAGACCCATTCGCGGGTTCGCCACCACCGGCACGGCGAAGCCGACCAACAGGCCGACCAGGAACAGCATCACGCCCAGTTGGAGCAGCCGACGGCCGGTTCGTTCCCTCGATGACCCTGGAAGCATTGGCGCTCTCCTTGAGATCGCGGATTATCCCACGAGCGGCGGAGCCGCGAGCCCCCGCGCCGAAGGCGTGGCCTCTTAGAGTATCCGCCGCAGGTAATGCCCGAGCCCTCGGCTCTGCTGCCACTGCTTGGGATAACCCAGCGACACTTCTTCGAACCGCACCCCGTCGATCGTGCGCGTGCTGCGCAGGTGCAGGTGTCCCGAGATGGCCACCTCGATGTTGAAGCGCCGGTGCCACGTCTCGGTCCTCGTCGTTCCGCACCAGATTGAGAAGCGCGGGATGCGCGGAGGGATACCGAGTTCGTGGCGCAGGGGGAAGTGGTTGACGAGGATCAATTGCGCCTCGGGTGGAAGCGCGTCCAGCCGCGCCTCCGTGGCCGCGACGCGCGCGGCGCACCAGGCGTCCCGCGTGTCGTACGGATCCGGCGCCAGCAGATCTTCATCGGCCGACCGCACGCGCGTCTCCGCGGCCCAGGCCACCGCATCGTCGCGTGTCACAGAGTCGGGCCGGAACGAGTAGTCGAACAGCAGGAAGGCGGGGACGATCGCGCGAAGGGGGCCGTCGCCCGGCCAGCGGGCGTAGGGGTCTTCCGGCGTGAGCACACCGTAGCGCCGGCAGAGCGCGACGAGCCGGTCGTAGTGCGCGACCCCGCGTTTCTCCGGGGGCCAGTCCTTCGGCGTCCAGAGGTCGTGGTTGCCGGGCGCCCACACGAGCTGGGAGAACCGCGGGCGCAGCGTGCGGAGGACGAAATCAAGATGCGCGGGCGTCTCGCCGGTGTCGCCGGCGATGATGAGCCAGTCCTCGGGATGCGCCGGCAACGCCTCAACCGCGTGCCGGTTCTCGTTGAAGCCGACGTGCAGGTCGCTCGTGGCCCACAGCTTCACAATTCAACCCGAGGCACGACCTCACGGATTCGCACCGGCAGGTCCGCGCCCGTGCGCCGAACCGCCACCGCGAGCCGGTGCGCCGGCGTGGGCCACGCCTGTGTGAACTGCCACGTCGCGGGGTCGTCACCGAGCGAGGGTTCGAAGCTGATGGTGGGCGCGGCCGGCGGCGCCAGGTGAAACGCGAAGTCTCCAAGGGGCAGCGCGAGGCCGAAGCCGCGGGCCTTGATGTAGGCCTCCTTGAGCGTCCAGTAGTCGAAGAAGGCGCGCGGCTGGTCGGCCTCGGGGAGCGCGCGCAGGTCGCGCACTTCGCGCGGCGCGAAGAAGCGCGCGGGCACGTCGTGCGTGACGCGCCGGCCGATGTGCTCCACATCCACGCCGACCTCGCGGCCGATGGTCACGGCGCAGGCAATCAGGCCATCGGTGTGAGAGATGTTGAAGCGCAGGTCCGGCACACCGGCGGGCTGGTCGACGATCTCCGGGCGCCCATGCACGTTCGTGACGAACCGCCAGTCCCCGGGCTTCACCGCCGCATACCGTGACAGCATCGTGCGCGCGAGCGCCCGGGTGAGCAGAAACCGCCGGCGATCGCGCTGGAAGACCAGCCGCTCCATCCGCGCCACTTCGTCCGGGGCAAGCAGGAGTCGATACGCGGGTGCCAGCGCGGCGGCGGCGCTATTGTCGGGATCGACGAGGTCGATGTGAACGGTGTTCGTCGGTAAGAGTTCGAGCATCGGGCTCCGAGTACGTCATCATTATTCCATGCGCAGGGGCCCCGCCCTCGGAGTCGTGGTGCTCGTGGTGATTCTGGCGGTGGTGTCGGCCGTGACCGACCTGCGCGCCTGGACCCAGGGCCAGCCGCCGCTGCCCGAACGCGAGCCGTTTCTCAGGCTCGCGCGCGAGCGCCTCACCGGCAACGACCTGATGCAAAGCCGCTTCTCGTACAAGGAGCGGTCCACCGAGTTGAACATGAACCCGTTTGGCCGCATGGGCACGGGCCCCGTCGTCGTGGCGGAAGTGTTCCCGTCGCCGGAAGATGGCCTCACGTACCGACGGGTCCTGGAGCGCGACGGCAAGGCGATCCCGCCGGCGGAAATCGCCGAGCAGGATCGCCGGTACCGCCAGCGCTACGACGAATGGCGCCGCCGCCTGTCCCGCGAAGGGCAGTCGGCCAGGGACGCCCGCCTCAAGAAGGACGCCGAAACCCGCGCCCGCGAGCAGAGCCAGCTGGCCGAGGCCATTGACCTTTTTTCCTTCACGATCGTGGGCCGCACCACGTGGGAGGGGCAGCCCGCCATCCTCGTGGCATTCATGCCCAAAGCCGATGCCAAGCCGCGCAGCCGCGAAGGCCAGCTGGCGAAAGGCTTCGCGGGCCGGGCGTGGATCCACGAGTTCGAGCACGAGCTCCTGCACCTGAAGGCCTCGGCCATGGACGATGTGACGTTCGGTTATGGGATGGTCGCGCGGCTGAATCGCGGATCGGTGGTGGAGATCACGCGGCGCCGCGTGGACGGCACCTGGTTCCCGGTCGAAACCCATTTCCAGGGCACCGGCCGCGCCCTGATCTTCCGGCGCTTCGAGTTCGACTACGACCGCGTCTATTTCGATTACAAGCCGTTCTCGCCGGAGGAATTGCCGGCGAGACTTGGGTGGAAGGAAAACTAGCCACGAAGATCACGAAGGGCACGAAGACAGGGTTTGGAAATGCCTTATCGAAAGATTTGCTTCGCGGTCTTCGTGATCTTCGTGGCTAGTTCGTCCTTCGCCGGCGGCGAATCAGCACCACTGCCGCGCCGATGACGACCGCGAGCAGCGCGAGGCCGATCCCCACCTCCGCGCCGTGCGCCTTCACGAGGTCGAACGCGTGATCGCCATACCGCACGGCCAGGTAGCCTTCGCCGAAGTAGCGGATGCCGCGCCCGATGAGGATGGCCACCAGGAATTTCCAGGGCGACACGGCGGCCGCGCCCGCGAGCAGCACGAACACCTTGAACGGCGTGGGCGGCGGCAGCAGCGCCGGCACGACGACGGCCATCAGGCCGAACCGCTGGTAGAGCGCCATTGCGCGGTCCACGTGGGCGCCCTTCAGCCGCTTGCGCATGAAGACCTCGCCGCCGCGTCGCGCCACGGTGTAGAGCGCGAAGCACCCGATGAGCGAGCCCGCGGTGGTCATCCCGGCGTAATAAGGCATGCGCTCCGGGAACTTCGTGCTGAGCACGATGATAAGCAGGTCGTTGACCTGCGGGAACGACAGGAACGAGGAGTCCAGCGCCGCGACGATGAAGAGGCCGACCCCGCCGCTGGCGGAGGCCCATCCCTGGATGGAAGCGATCATCTGTGCGAGCATCAGCGCGGTCGTCCTGCCTCGTCGGCGGACGGCGCCGTCGAGCGCCGTCGAAAGAGTGGACCCATGGTATCCCGGGGATAGAACGCGAGGCCGAGCGAGGCCCACAGCAGGCTCCGGACGCGGCGCGCCAGCGCCACCGAGCCGCCGCCCACCAGGCCGAGCGCCTTGACGACGGCCACGTTGGAAGCCTCCATGGCTCCGAGGCTGGCGGGAATCGCGCCGCCCACCACGCTCACCGATCGCGTGAAGGTCTCCACGATAGTGCCGACCCAGAGCGAGATGGGCTGGCCGATGGCCCAGAACACGAGGCACACCTCGAGCGCCATCAGGGCGTAGCAGAGCACGCTGAAGAGCACCAGCATCCAGATCCGCCGCGGGTCCGTGCGGGCGAGCTTGAGGAACAGCTCTTCCACCGAGGTCATGAACCGCACCGTGCGCCCCCCGGCCCAGTGCCAGCCGGTGCGCCGGTGGATCGCCTCGACGAGCGGACCGAAGTAGCCGCCGCTCTTCATCAGGAAGAGCAGGGAGAGCGCCAGCACCACCACGGCAATCATGGCCAGCGACTGGAAGCCGCGCTGCCATCCCGGCGGCAGCATGTCGGACGACACGGCGAACGCGGCGAAGGTCCCCACGCCGACGGTGCTCAGGATGCCCATCGCGGTGCGCTCGAGGACGGAGGCGGCGGCCGACACCGTGGGGGGCACGTGGCCGAGCAGCAGCACCACGCGGAGCGGTTCGCTCGCCACGCCTCGGATCGTGAAGTACGCCACGCCGTCGGCGGCGAGGCGGACGCGGAAGATCCGCCAGAACGACGGGCGTTGCTCGATAGGAAAGCACACGTACCAGCCGGCCGCGCGGAGGAGGTGCCATCCGAAACTCGGCAGGAGGACGATCGGCAGCGCGAAGCCGAGGACGCGCGCCTCGCGCAGCGTCTCGGCTCGGTCCACCGTGAACAAGGTCACGGCGAACAGGGCGACGCCCGCGACGATCGCGACGAGCGAGATCAATTGGGGGATCGTGCGGCGCATGTCAGCGCACGTTCTCGGGAATCAGCCGTTCCACGATCACCGCGTCGCGCCAGGCGCCGTCGAGCTTGCCGTGCCGCTCGTAGATGCCGACCTCGCGGAAGCCGAGCGAAGCCATCAATCCGCGGCTCGCCGCGTTTTCGGGGAAGATGCGCGAGAGCAGCTTCCAGAACCCGGCCGTGGCGGCCGCCTCGATGAGCGCTCGCATGGCCACGCGGCCGGCGCCCTTGCCCCGCCATCGGCGCGCGACGTAGACGGAGAACTCCGCGATGCCCGCATAGCACTCCCGCGGCCGGTACGTCGAGGTCGAGGCGAAGGCGATCACCCCTTCGCCATCGGCCTCCACGGCCACGATGGGGTGGACGCCGTCGAACCAGGCGCGGACGTCCGCCGCCGTCCGCAGGCGGGTTTCGAAGGTCCCGACGCGATCTTCGATCCCTTCGTTATAGATTTGGGCCAGGATAGCCGCATCGTCCGGGGACGCGGCGCGTGCTTTCAGCGTCATGACAGATCAGGAGTCTCAGTATTCTATGCGCATCATCGCCCTGCTCGTCGCCTTCGTCGTCGGGCTCGGAACCGTGGCCGAGGCCCAACGCCGCCACCCGGTCAGCGGCCGGGTTCTCGCGCCGACCATGAGCGTCGCGGGAGCAGGGTGGCTCGAGCGGCCGGAGCGGGAGGATGAAGAGGCGCCGTCCAAGGCTATCGACGCGCTCGGCCTCGCGCCTGGCATGGTCGTGGCGGACATCGGGGCCGGCTCCGGGTATTACGCCACGCGGATGGCCCGGCGCGTCGCGCCCACCGGCCGCGTGTACGCGACCGACATCCAGCAGGGCATGCTGGACATCATCACGCGCCGCGTCGCGGCGGAGCACCTCGACAACATCACGACGGTCCTCGGCGGATTCGACGATCCGCGGTTGCCGGCGCGCGCCCTGGACCTGGCGATCATGGTGGACGTGTATCACGAGCTGCAGGCCCCGCAGGCGTTCCTGCAACGGCTGCGGGAGTCGTTCAAGCCCGATGGCCGGCTGGTCCTGCTCGAATACCGCAAGGAGGATCCCCGCATCCCGATCCTCGAGGTCCACAAGATGAGCGTCGCGGAGGTGAAGGTCGAACTCGAGGCCGAGGGCTTCGTCATCGACAGGGTCGTGGAGACGCTGCCGTGGCAACACATCATCATCCTTCGGATGAAATAGCGAATAACGAATATCGAAGAACAAAGGATATTTAACAAAGCCTATAATCCCGCGCATGCTCACAGGCACCGCGCGGGAAGCCGCCGCCGAGTTTCTCGGCACATTCTTCATCCTCGCCTTCGGCGCGGGCGTGGTCGCCCAGACCGTGCTCAGCAAGGATGCCAACGGGTCGTACCTGGCCATCAACATCGGCTGGGGCCTGGGCGTCATGCTCGGCGTCTACGCGTCAGCGGGAGTGTCCGGCGCGCATCTGAATCCGGCCGTGACGCTCTCGCTCGCGGTGCATCGCGGATTCCCCTGGAGGAAAGTCACGCCGTACGTCCTCGCGCAGACCGCGGGGGCGTTTGCCGCGGCGGCGCTGGTCTTCATCACCTATCGCGAAGCCTTCACGGCGTTTGACGGCGGCGTGCGCACGGTCGAGGGGGCCACGGCCACGGCGGGAATCTTCGCCACCTACCCGCAGGCGTTTCTCTCGCTGGCCGGCGGCTTCGTCGACCAGGTCGTGGGGACCGCGCTGCTCATGGCCGGCGTGCTCGCGCTGACCGACCAGAAGAATTCGGCGCCTCCCGCGTGGGTCACGCCGATCCTCGTGGGCGCGCTGGTCGTGGCCATCGGGGTGGCCTTCGGGTTCAATGCCGGCTACGCGATCAATCCAGCGCGCGACTTCGGTCCGCGCCTCTTCACCTTCATCGCGGGGTGGGGCCGGGGCGTCTTTACCGCGGGGGGCGGGTGGTGGTGGGTGCCGATCGTGGCGCCGTGCGTGGGGGCCGTCCTCGGCGCGTGGGCCTACGACTCCCTCGTCGGCAACCACCATCCTTCGGAGGCCGCGCGATGAGCAAATACGTGCTCGCACTGGACCAGGGCACGACGTCCAGCCGCGCGATCGTCTTCGACCGGTCAGGCCGCGCGGTGTCCGTGGCCCAGCAGGAGTTTCCGCAGATTTTCCCCGGGCCTGGACACGTCGAACACGACCCCGAGGCAATCTGGTCCTCGCAGCTGCAGACCGCGCGCGACGCCATCGCCCGCGCGGGCATCGCCGCCACGGACCTGGCCGCGATCGGCGTCACCAACCAGCGCGAGACGACGATCCTCTGGGACAAGGCCACCGGCAAGCCGATCGCCAACGCGATTGTCTGGCAGAGCCGCGTCACGGCGCCGATCTGCGACCGGCTGAAGGCCGACGGGCACGAGCCCACCTTCCGCAAGAAGACCGGCCTCGTCGTCGATGCCTACTTCTCGGGGACGAAGATCAAGCACCTGCTCGACTCGTTCGACGGCCTGCGCGCGAGGGCCGCGCGCGGTGAGGTGCTGTTCGGCACGGTCGACACGTTCCTGATCTGGCGGCTGACCGGCGGCCGCTGCCACGTGACGGACGTGAGCAACGCCAGCCGCACGCTCCTGTTCAACATCCACACGATGCAGTGGGATGACGAGTTGTTGACGCTGCTCGATGTGCCCCGTGCCATGCTGCCCGAGGTCCGTTCGTCCAGCGAAGTGTACGGCGAGACCGATCCGGCGCTGTTTGGATCGGCCGTGCCGGTGGCCGGTGACGCCGGGGACCAGCAGGCGGCGCTCTTCGGCCAGGCGTGCTTCGAACCCGGCATGGCGAAGAACACCTACGGGACGGGCTGCTTCATGCTGCTCAACACAGGCACCACGCCGGTGCCGTCCGCGAAGGGGCTGCTCACCACGGTGGCGTGGCGCATCGGCGGCACGACGACCTACGCGCTCGAAGGTTCCGTGTTCGTCGCCGGGGCGGCGGTGCAGTGGCTGCGGGACGGGCTCAAGGCCATCGAGGCCTCGGCGGATGTCGAGCGGCTGATGGCCGAGGTGAGCGATACCGACGGGGTCTACCTCGTCCCCGCGTTCGTCGGGCTGGGCGCGCCGTACTGGGATCCCCGTGCCCGCGGCGTCATCGTCGGGCTGACACGCAACACGCGCATGGCGCACATCGCCCGCGCGACGGTGGACGCGATGGCGTACCAGACGCGCGACGTCCTCGAGGTGATGCAGCTCGAATCGCACCTGCCCCTCACGACGCTCAAGGTGGATGGGGGCGCGGCGGCCAACGCGCTGCTGTTGCAGTTCCAGGCGGACCTGCTGGACGTGCCGGTGCGGCGTCCGGTCGTCAGCGAGACCACTGCCCTTGGCGCCGCGTATCTCGCGGGCCTCGCGGTGGGCTACTGGAAAGGCCTCGACGACGTCGCCCGCAACTGGGCGCTCGATCGCGAGTTCCGTCCCGCGATGCCCGCCGCTGACCGCGAACGGCTCTACGCAGGATGGAAGAAGGCCGTTACGCGATCGCTGGACTGGGAAGCGTGATTACGGACGGGCCACGGAGACGCAGAGACACGGAGAAGGCCAATTACTTCCAAGCCATCGCCGCTTAGCGGCCTCGGGATTTGGAGAAACTGATCTTCTCCGTGTCTTCGTGTCTCCGTGGCCTGTACGTGATCACCCTGCCGGAAACAGCAACGCCCGCGCCCACTCGTTTCGTGCCGACAGGTGGTACGCGAGCGCGCGCGAGAGGCCGGGCATGTAGGCCGCGGCCGGGATGAACCCCGAGAACATGAGGCCGCGGTCCGGGTCCACGCACCAGGCGCCCAGTTGGTGCGCGTCGGGCTCGAGGCGTTCGTTCGCATTCAGTTTCTGCGCGATGAGCGGGTCGGCCTCCACCGGCAGCAACAGGCGCAGTTGCAGGCCGCTCCCGAGCGACGGGTGTTGCTCGGACGCGTCCAACTCGAGTCGCGCCGGCAGACCGGTCGCGAATTCGAGATCCGCCTCCAGTTGATGCAGCTGGTTCGAGGCCAGCACCCACGGCCGCGGCTCGAGGTGGACCAGTTGCGCCAGTTCCTGTGACGAGAAGGGCGAGGGGCCCTCGCCACGCTGCTGGTAGACCTCGGCGATCCCGACCATCTCGTCCGGCGCGGAGCGGATCCCGAGCGCCGGATGCGCGGAGGCCGCCACCGACGGCGCCGAAGGCGTCCGCGAGTTCGTCGGCTTCGGCATGCGCGTCCGCGGCCTGCAGCGCCATCGCGTGCAGCGCCAGCGCGCGCGCCATCAGCCAGTTGTCATTCGTCATGGAGACGGACGCGTGGAGGTGAATGGCCCGTCCGGTGGCGTCGGCGACGTAGGCGCTGAGGGACGCGAAGCGGTTGACGCCGGCCAGCCGCTCCCAGGTAGACGCATCGGCATGCACGTCCACCAGGAGGTCCGTTTCCACGTGGAGCGTGGTGAGCTCGACGC
Organism: uncultured Acidobacteriota bacterium; assembly: GCA_963839865.1. Lineage (GTDB taxonomy): Bacteria > Acidobacteriota > Vicinamibacteria > Vicinamibacterales > UBA2999 > 12-FULL-67-14b. The sequence continues at coordinate 31,592 of CAWIWS010000019.1, read as the reverse complement.
CCTGGAAGTCGCGAGCGGGGGAGGCCCAGACACGCTGGGCCATCGAGGAGGGCCACCAGGTGAGCGACCGGTCGCCGCGCACGGTCCACTCCTCCTCGATCTGCATCCTGTCGGTCAGGTATTCCAGGACATCTTCAACGAGCGCCATCCTCCAAGTGTAGGCCGAACGCGTGGTACATCGCGATGGAGGCCGCGGTGGTCACGTTCAGTGAATCCACGGCCCCGGTCATCGGAATGCGCACCCGTACGTCGGCGGCCGCGAGCGCGGCGGCGCTCAGGCCGTCGCCTTCCGCGCCGAGGAGGATGGCCACGCGTGGCGTGGCGGGCAGGGTGCCGAGCGGGACCGCGGGCGATTGCGGGGTGAGCGCGACCACGGTGAAGCCCTGCGCGCGCAGCAGACCCAGCGCGGACGGCCACTCGCCGGCATTGACGAACGGCACGGCCAGCGTCGCGGCCATCGACGTGCGCACCGCTTTTCGATAGAGCGGGTCGCCGCACGCCGGCCCCAGGATGACGGCCTCGACCCCGAACGCCGCGGCGCTGCGAAAGATGCCGCCGACGTTGTCGGGATTGCTCACGCCCTCCAGCACGACGATGCGCGAAAGCGGCGCGAGGTCGCTTGCCGCGAGGGCGCGCGCGACGGGCCGCTCGGCAAGGGCCAGGCATCCGCGATGGATGTTGAACCCCGCGATGTCGTTCATCAAAGACTGCTCGACGAGGAAGACGCGGGCCGGCGTCGCCTCGAGCGCATCGCCAAAGCTGGCCGCGGCCGTGGGCGTCAGCAGGATGGAGCGCAGGACCCAGGTCGAGGGGGGCAGGAGTTGTTGCACGACCAGCCGCCCCTCGGCGACAAACAGCCCGCGATCGAGCAGGTACGACGGGTCCGCGATGTGGCGGTAATCCTCGACGCGCGGATCGTCCAACGACCCGATGGGAGTGGGTGGCACGCGAACTACTTATTCCACTCAGTCTTCTGCACCACCGGCATCTGGAGCGCGCGCTCACGATCGAGATCGAGCGAGCCGACGTGCAGCGAGAGTGGTGATTGCACCCACTTGTAGATCGACTGGGAGAACAAGGTGGTGAACCGCGCGGCGTGACGCTCGAGGTGATCGCCCGGCACGTCGGGGAAGAGCGCGATGAGCGCCTGCGCGACTTCGCCCGGGCACATCTTCTCGCCGGCGTAGAGGTGCAGGCACGCATCGAGGATGGGAAAGGGCATCAGCTCGTGCGCGGCGACCTGCGCGTCGGCCAGCTCGGGACCGGGTTCGGTGGCCAGCGTCTCCGCGATCCCCGTGAAGCCGAAGCGGGCGTGCAGCCGCTCGAGGAGCGCCACGACCACGGTCTTCGGGACGTTGGCGATCACCGACAGCGCGCCTTCGAGATCCCCGCCGATCGTCGTGTAGCCGACGGCCTTCTCGCTCATGTCGCCGGTCTGGAGGAAGAGGGCGCCCGACGAGTTGGCCCAGTTCCACATGCGCTGCCCGCGCAGGCGCGCCTGGACGTTCTGCCGCGTCATCTCGGTGGGGGCCGCGCCGCCGAGCATCTGGCGCGTGACCTCCACTTCGCGATCGGTGGCCTCGTCAATCGGCACCGTCATGAGGGTCACGCCGAGTTGTTCGGCCAGCACGTGCGCGGCGCTGCGGGTCTCGGCCTGCGAATGCCGGCTCGGCATGTAGAAGGCGGAGATGGCCGCGCCGCCGGCGATCAGCTGGGACGCGCGCCACGCGACGAGCAGCGTGAGCATCGAGTCGCGGCCGCCGGAGAGGGCGATGCCCAGCGAGCGGAACGCGCCGGTCTTCTCGTAGTAGCTCCTGACGCCGATCGCGAGCGCCTCGAACAGGTCGTCCAGCGCGCGCTCGCGCGGGTCGCCGGCCGGACCGCGGCTGGCGGGCAGGAAGAAGCTGCCGCCGTCCGGCGCCGGATACTGCAGCGTGGCGCGGTCGGCCGTGGCGCCCGTGCTCGTGATGGACGGCACCAGCGCCCGCTGGCGGACGAACGCTTCGCAGTCGCTGCGCCACGTCGTGTTTTCCATGCGGAGGCGGCGCGTGCGGTCGAGATCGACCACCGAGGACCACCAGCCTTCCGTAAAGTGGGGCGCCTCGAGCACGAGGCGACCGTTCTGGAAGACCAGGCCGCCGCCGTCGAAGATCAGGCCGTCCTGTCCCCCCACCGCGTTCGCGTAGAGGAGCACGGCCTGGTTGTCGGCCGCCCGCGTGGCGAGCATCTCGCGGCGCGTGGCGTCGATCCCCATGCGGTACGGCGAGCTCGACACGTTGACGACGATCTCGGCGCCGGAATAGCAGCGCCGGCGCATCGGGCCGTCGGGCGACCACGCGTCCTCGCAGACTTCCACCGCCACGTGGCCGAAATCGAAGCCGAAGAGGTAATCGCCGAGCGGCAGGCCCTCGGCATCGAGTGCCAGGCCCGGGCCGCCGCGCGAAAAGGTGCGGCCCTCGTAGAAGACGTTGTAGGTGGGGAGCTTTTCTTTCGGCACCAGGCCGAGGACGCGGCCGCGATGCACGACGGCCGCGGTGTTGAAGAGTTGGCCGCCCACGGCCACCGCCAGCCCCAGCACGAAGACGGTCGGCGCGGTCGCGGTCTCCGCGGCAAAACGCGCCAGTTCGCGTCGCTGGCCGTCCAGGAAGCCGCGCCACTGGACGAGGTCTTCCGGGGGATAGCCGCCGATGACCTGTTCGGGGAAAGCCCCGATCGTCACGTCGGCCGCCGCCATCTCCCGCGCGACCGCAACGATGCGCGAGGTATTGGAGACCACCGCGCCCACCGTGGGGCTGACACTGGCCACCGCCAGTTTGGCAAGCCGCATGCGCTCAGCTTACTACGCCGTGCTGAACCCTCGTGCTCACCCACGCGTCCTACCTCCCAGCATGGCACTTCTCAGGCAATGGCTCGTGGGCGTCGTGGTGTTCGTGGTCGTGGACTTCGTCTGGCTGGGCACCGTGGCCAACGGGTTCTACCGTCGCGAATTGGGCGCGCTGCTTCGGCAGCATGAGGGGGCGCTCAATCCCAGGCTGGCGCCGGCCGCCCTGCTCTACCTCCTCATGGCGCTCGGTCTGCTGGTGTTTGCACTCCCCAGGGGAGGTGGCTCGCTCGTGGCGGTCGTCGCGTGGAGCGCCCTCTTCGGCGTCATTGGCTACGGCGTGTACGACCTGACCAATTACTCCACGATGGAAGGCTTCCCGCTGGCAGTGACCGTGGTTGACATGGCCTGGGGTGGGGTCCTGTGCGGACTCACCGGGGCAGCGATGCATCTCGCGCGGGCGTGAGCTCGTGCTCCCCGAGCCAGCGGCGCGGGCGAGGCCGCTTGCGGCGCGTGAGGCCGAACTGCTGGACGGCGTACTGCTCGAGGTGCGCTATCGCGCCGGGCACGGAATCGGTCACCAGCATCAGGTCCAGGTCGCCTGGTGAAATGGTGCCGGCGACGAGCATCGCTCGCGTCATCGCCAGGAAGGGCGCCCAGTAGTCCGCGCCCATCAGCACGACGGGAAACTGCTCGACCTTCTTGGTCTGAATCAGCGTCAGCGCCTCGGTCAGCTCGTCGAGGGTGCCGAATCCGCCAGGCATGACCACGAACCCGTACCAGTACTTGGCCAGCAGCACTTTTCGGACGAAGAAATGCCGGCAGGTCACCGAGACGTCCAGGTAGGGATTCTCGTGCTGTTCGAACGGCAGCTCGATGTTGCAGCCCACCGAGCGCCCGCCCGCCTCACGGGCGCCGCGATTGGCGGCCTCCATCACCCCGGGCCCTCCGCCCGTCATCACCGTGAAGCCCATGCCGGCCAGGGCCCGGCCCACCTCACGCGCCAATTCGTAGTAGCGGTGATGCTCGTCGAACCGCGCCGACCCGAACACCGTGATGCAGGGGCCAACGAAGTGCAGGACGCGGAACCCGCGGATGAAATCGCGGCCCGCGCGCAGCAGGAGGATGAACTCCTTGAGGCGCGAGTGCGGGCCTTCCAGCAAGACGACGTCGGGCGTGGGCGCGGACGCGGGAGCCATGAATCCGTCTAGTCTTCCACAAATGTTAAGTCGCACTGCGGCCAGGCCGGCCCGGTCGGGCCGGTCTTCGGTTGGTGTACAGTCTACGGTCATGTTCCGACAGGCACGCAGTTTCGTCCTCAGCGGCCTGGCGGTGTTGGCCCTTTCAGGCCCCGCACCAGCCGTCGCTCAGACCGCGTTCGTCTCCGGCTCGGTGGTCGATGTGTCCGGAGCTCCCATTCCTAACGCGTCGATCCTGGTGAAGGCCACGGATGGCCGCACCATCGACATCAAGTCCGATGCGGGCGGCAACTTTCGGGCCGAGGTCCAGGCCGCTCGCGTCCACGTGACCTCCGAGGGCTTCGAGGCCGTGGACCTGGCCGTGCCCGCCGGCGACGCTCCCATCTACGTCGTCATGCGGCCCGCCAACTTCGCCGACTCCGTTGTCGTGACCGCGACGCGCAGCACCGAGCGCCTGCCGAGCGCGGCCAGCGCCACGGTGGTGACCGCCGCCGAACTCAACAACATGGCCGCCGGCGCGCTGGACGACGCGCTCCGATCGACGCCGGGGTTCACCCTGTTCCGCCGCTCGTCGTCGCGCGTGGCCAATCCGACGACCCAGGGCGTCACGCTGCGCGGCGTCTCGGGATCGGGCGCGAGCCGGACGCTCGTGCTGGCCGACGGCGTGCCGCTGAACGATCCGTTCGGCAGCTGGGTCTACTGGAACCGCGTGCCGCAGGCGGCGGTGGAGCGGGTGGAAGTAGTGCGCGGCGCCACGGGCGATCTCTACGGCGCGGGCGCCCTGGGGGGCGTCGTGCAGGTGCTGACGGTGCAGCCCGATTGGACGCGCGCGCGGGCGACGTTCGAGGGCGGCTCGAACGACACGTTCCGCGGATCGCTCTTCGGCGGCGGGCAGAAAGACGGCTGGACCGCGTCAGGGGCCTACGAAGGCGTCCGCACCGCCGGCGCGTACATCGTGGCGCCCGAGGTGCGGGGCGTCGTCGACACGAAGGCCGACAGTGATTACCAGACCGGGTTCTTCACGGCGGGCCACCGGGCCAACCAGTGGCACGCGTCGGTGAAAGGGGCGAAGTACGCGGAGGATCGCGGCAACGGGACCCCCGTGCAGGTCAACACCACGGATTGGAAGCAGCTCACCGGCGAGGCGGGCGGCCTCGTGGGCGGCGGCGCGCTGCAAGTCCAGGCGGCCGGCAGCTCGCAGGATTACTACCAGACGTTCAGCGCGGTGGCGGCCGACCGCAAGACCGAGCGGCTGACCACCGAGCAGACCACCGACACATCCCACCGCATGCTGACCGGCCAGTGGTCGAAGCCCTTCCGCAAGGTGTTGCTCGTCGCGGGCGGCGACTTCCACCACACCGAGTCCACCGTGAGCGAGTTCCGCTATTCGGTGACGAACGTGAAGACCGGGCCCTTCTACGCGGGCGGCACCGAGCAGCTCGCGGCCGCGTATGCGCGCGCCACGGTCACGGCGACGGACGTGCTGACGTTCGAACTGGGCGGTCGCGGCGACTGGTGGACGTCCACGCCCACCGACACCGCGCTGCCGGCCAAGTCGGTGAACTTCTTCAGCCCGCGAGCGTCGGTGGCGTTCCGGCAGGGCCGCTACTCGGTGCAGGGCGCCGTCTATCACGCGGCCCGCACGCCGAGCCTGAACGAGCTGCACCGCGGCTTCCGCGCGGGCAACGTCGTGACGAATCCGAATCCGCTGCTCGATCCCGAAACGCTGACCGGCGTGGAGGGCGGCGTGCTGTCGACCTGGACAAAGGTCTCGGCGCGGGCCACTGCGTTCCTGAACAACCTCGACGGCGCGATCAGCAACATCACCCTGACCTCGACGCCGGCGCAGATCACGCGGCAGCGACAGAACTCCGACACGATTCGCGCGGCCGGCGTGGAGCTCGAGGCCGACGCGCGGCTCACGCCGACCTTCAGCCTGAATGCCCAGATGGTGTTCACGTCGAGCCACTTCCGCGGCTCGGTCGCGACGCCCGCGGTCGAAGGCAACACGGTGCCGCAAGTGCCGACGGTGCAGGGCGGTGTCGGCCTCACGTGGACCGACCCGCGCTGGTTCACCGCGGCGACGCAGATTCGCTTCAGCGGCGAGCAGTTCGACGACGACCTGAACACCCCCGCGTTCGTGTTGAAGGCGTATGCGGTGTGGGACGCGCAGCTCAACCGCGCGATCACGCGCGGGCTCAACGCGTTCGTCGCGGTGGAGAACATCACCAACACCGAGTTCGACACGGCGCGCACGCCCATCCGGAACATCGGCTGGCCGCGCTCGCTGCGTGTCGGCGCCCGCGTGGCCTGGCAATAGGGTTATCCACAGATTTCACCGATGTCACGGATTCGGGCCGACCAGACCCGGCGCAGGGCGTTGCCCTGCGGCTGCGAATGGAACGGTGGCCACGCATGAGAGCATCGAGGGTCCTGAACGCTCTCATGCGTGGCCGCCGCTCCATTCGCGGCATGGCCGGTCGAAGACCGGCCACACGGGTGTGGTGCAGTTTCGAATCTGTGTCATCTGCGTAATCGGTGGACTAAACGAACGGGGCACTCATGGCGGTTAACACTCAAGGTCGCGGTCTTGCCCTGCTCCGGATTTTCCTGGGCGTGTTTTTCCTGTTCGAAGCGATCAACAAGGCGGGTTGGCTGCTGGACTCGGCGCCGCTTGTCAAGCAGCTGTCTGGCTGGCTCGAGAACGCCGGGCCGTGGAATCGCTGGTATCTCGAGACGGTCTGCCTGCCGTACGCGGCCATCTTCGCGCGGGTCGTACTGGTGGGGGAGGCCGCCGCGGCCGTGGCGTTGATCCTCGGCGCCTACACGCGCGTGGCCGCGATATTGGCGGTCCTGATGGTGCTCAACTTCCACTTCGCGAGCGGCGCCATCTTCAAGATCCAGTTCCTGTCGAACGGCTACGGGCTGCCCGTCGTCGGCGGATTGCTGGCGTTGGTCGTTGGCGGCACGGCGCTGCCGTGGAGCCTCAAGCGCTGACGATCGGTCCTAGCGGGCGGTAGCGCCCGTGGCGCCGTCCAGTCTGGTGACGACGATCGCGGATCGATCGGCGGCCGTCGACGTCCAGGCCGCGAGCAGTCCCGTCGACGTCGCCGCCATCACCGGATAGGTGCCCGCCGTGGCTCCGCTCAGGATCTGCGGCTCCCCGAACACGGCCTTGCCGCCCGCGAGCGTGAGTCGTCGCACGGCCGCCGTGCGCATGCCGTTGCGCGACTCATCCCACGCGACAAACACCTGTCCGCGCGCATCGACCACGATCTGCGGATGCGACGGCTTGGGGCTGCCCAGGGTCGGGACGCGCTGGCGCGGCGTGAACGTGCGGCCGTCGCGGGTCGAGGCGTAGAAGATCGCGCCCTCGGGCGTCGGGCCGCCGATGACGGTGGGCCACGCGATGTGCACCGTGTTCGACGCATCGACCGCCATCGCGGGGCCATCGTCGGGACAACCATCGAGCTGCCACTGGTCGTCGCTGATGCGGACGGGCGCGGTGAAGGTCTTGCCGTTGTCCCGCGATTGCGCGAAGGCGATGTCGCGCATGTTGCCCGCGTAGACCTGGCGCCAGGCGGCAAAGAGGGTGCCCGGCGCGCCGGCGACGAGCGCCGTCTTGCAGCAGTAGCACACACCCTTCGCCAGTTCTCTCTCCGGCGATGGTGAGCCGCCGGAAGCGGCGTAGTAGAGCCCCGACTTCTGCGCCATGGCCACGCCGTCGCGCTTGTCGCCGGCGGCTGCGGCCGCGTCGTGGCCGGCATGCTCGTGCGCCGTCGCCGGTTCGGCAAGGCCACGGTGATCGAGCCACATCGCGTGCGCCTTGCCCTCCGCATCCACGGCGAGCGACTGCCAGCCGCGATCGCCGGCGGCGCCCGGCGCCTGCAGCGCGATCCCGGCCGCGAAGCTTCGCCCGCCATCTTCCGATCGGGCGATTTGAATCTCCGTGTGCCCTCCGGCTTTTGCGTTCCAGAGGACGATGACCTGGGGATCGGCCCCGGCGGATCGACGGGTGAGGGCGACACGCGGCGGGATTTCGCCGCCCAGCCGACCGTCACCGGGCCGCGTGTTGACCTGCACCGGCGGGCCAAAGGTCAGGCCCGCGTCTCGACTGATGGCGACGTACACATCGGTCGCGCCGGACGGCGCGCGGCCGCCCCAGGCCACGGCCACGAAGTCGCCGGCGGCGGCGATCCACGGCGTGGCGTTGACGCGGCCATCGACGCCGAGAGCCACCTCGCGGGTGGCGCCGGCAAGCGGGGACCACAACGCGGCGGCCACGATCAGGGCGAGGGCAGACATCGAGCGCATGGGGACTCCCGCGGTGAGCTTACCCGCCGGGGGACAGGCACGGCGTGCGGCAAATCGTCGCAGGCTCCGGTGTTACGATGGCGCGATGCGTTTCTTCCCGCGCCCGTGGATGGTCGCAGCCCTGCTCGTGGCGGCCGCGGCGTGCAGCAGCGGTACGCCGCCAACCGCGCCCACGTTGGTGGTGGCGACCCCGACGGCCACGGTCCCCACGGCGCCGGCGGTGCCGACGGCGTTGACCTCGCTGGCGTTGGCGATGCCGATCGACGCCGCCGATGCCGCCAACACGGCCTTCGGCCTGGCGCCGTTTGGATATCACGGCGCCGACCACGCCGAGAGCGGCCACCCTGGATGGGATCTCGAGTACCGCGCCGGCGGAGCGGTTCGCGCGGCTGCGGACGGCACGGTCGAAGCCGTCGTCAACGACGAACGCAACCCGGGGCGGACGCGGGTGCACGTCTCCCACCAGGTGGGCCAGCACTTTTACCGCACGGTGTACACAAACCTGTTGACGGTCGCTCCAGACATCGCGGAGGGTCAGGTCGTGCGTCGCGGGCAGCCGCTTGGCGTCGCGGGCGGCCGGACCGCCACGATCGGCGGCGCCACCGTGACCTACGCGATGACGCACTTCCAATTGGATGATCTTTGACTCGTATTTCCCGATCCCGGATCCCAACGCGGTGAGTCCGCTATCGTTCCTCACCGCCGACGCGCGGGTCGTGTTCGATCGCATCTGGCAGACGGCGGCGTACGAGCAGGAGCTCGTCGAGCCGTTCTCATCAAACCCGCGAAGCGCGTCTTTCCCGCTGACGCGAACGTGGCGTCGTGAGAGCGGCACCGGCCCCGCGGGTTTCTCGTTCACGCGCACGAGCGCGCGCAGTGCCGCGTACGAGTATGCGATTCTCGCGGAGTCGGGCACGGCGGTCGAGGCCGGCGCGGTGACGCTTCGGTCCACGGCGCGGCCGCAGACGACGATCGACTTCGTCTCGCCCACAGCCACCAGGCTCGCCATCTACGACATCATCGATGGCAGCCTCCGTCTCGCCATCAGCCCTCCGGGAAGTGCCCGCCCAACCAGCTTCAGCGACGTGTCGGTCTACCGAACCGAGCGTTCGACGCTCGTGCCATAAGACCCGGGAGTCGGGAGCCGGGAGTCGGGAGTCGGGCGCGGTCAGCGGAGCGTGACCACGGCGCGCCCCACGCCAAGTGGCGCCTTCTGCGTATACAGGTGCACGTAGAGCTGTCCGGCGGCCAGCTGCTGCCGTTCGCTCCCGCGCATCGTGAGCGTGGCCGAGCCCGCGGTCATTCCAGGCGACAGCAAGTGCGCGACGATCGGCCCGGGCTGGTCCGGATCGCCGCGTTGCAGGGTGAGGGCAATCACGCGATCGGCCGCGAGGCCTGCCGTGGTGGCGTCGTACTGCAGCGCGCCGGTGGTCCGGTCGTAGGTGAAGGCGATTCGCGCGGTTGGCCCGGCCGCGGCCCCCGCGACCTCCGTGGTGGCGGTAAGCGGCGCGGGCGCCCGGCCCTTCACAAGCGCCGGCGTGCTGAAGGGCGCGCGCCGGGGCGTGGCGGCAACTTCCCAGGCATAGGCGAGCGTGAGCAGGTGCGATTCCGCAAAGGCGCCGCCCATCAATTCCAGCGCCACCGGCAGCCCGTCGGGCGTGAAGCCCGCAGGCACCGCGATGGCGGGCAGCCCGGTGGTGGCGCTCAGTTGGCAGGTGGTGCCGATCTGCGGCTCGCCGATGAGCGTCGGCTTGCGCCGCAACGTCGGGTACGCGAGGGCGGTGACGCGCTGCTCCTCGAGCGCGGCCAGCACGGCGGCACGCAGCGCGCGCCGCTTCACGAGCGCCTGGCGGTAGTGCTCCGAATCCTTCTTCTCGGTGGCGTTGCGGAGACGGAACGTCGGGTCGAGCTGATCGTGGTTGAGCCCGCGGTCGATGATCTCGCCCAGCGATTTCACCGGCGCATTGGGCTCGCGCGCGAGGTAGTCGGCGAGATCGAACTTGAATTCGTCGGCGATCACGCTGCTGTTGGCCAGGAGATCGTCCATGCCGGGCACGGCGACGTCCACGATGTCCGCGCCTTGCGCCTTCATCGTGTCGAGGGCCTTGCGCACGATGTTGCCCACCTCGTCATCCTCGGGCTGGTTGCCAAAGAGCGATCGCAGCACGCCGATCCGCGCGCCCTTGAGGCCGTCGGCCTTGAGCGCGTCACGATAGGAGCGGGGCACGTGTGCGGCGGCCTCGGCGGTCGTGGCGTCTCGGGGGTCCGGGCCCACGGTGGCGTCCAGCATGATGGCGAGGTCGGTCACCGTGCGGGCGAGCGGGCCCGCGATGTCCTGCGTCGAGGAGAGCGGCATCACGCCCGCGCGGCTCGAGAGGCCGAGCGTGGCGCGCAGGCCCACGAGGTTCTGGTTGGCCGAGGGAATGCGGATCGACCCGCACGTGTCGCTACCCATTCCCGCTGCGGCAAAGCTCGCGCCCACGGCGGCGCCGGTGCCGCCGCTCGACCCGCCGGGCACGCGCATCAGGTCGTAGGGGTTGCGCGTCTGGCCCGTCAGCGACGAGATCGTCGTAATCCCCGCCGCCAGTTCGTGCATCGTCGTCTTGCCGAGGATGACGGCGCCTGCGTCGCGCAGGCGCTTCACCTGAAAGGCATCGGCGGAGGGTTGCATCGTGGCGAGACCCAGCGTGCCACCGGAGGTGGGCATGTCCGCGGTGTCGTAGTTGTCTTTCACAAGCACGGGGATGCCGTGCAGCGGACCGCGGGGGCCCTTCGCGGCGCGCTCGCGATCCAGGGCGTCGGCGTCCTCCCGCGCGTGCGGGTTGATCATCAGGATCGCGTTGAGCCGCGGGCCGGCCTGATCGTAGGCGGCGATGCGGGCGAGATACGCGTCGACCAGCCCGCGCGAGGTCACGCGTCCCGCGGTTTGCGCCGTCTGCAGGTCGAGGATCGATTGCTCGAAGACATCGAAGACGTCCGGTGTCGGCGGCGACGCCGGTGCGCGGCGTTGGGCGATCAGCGGGGTCTGGAGAATCAGGGACACGACGAGCGCAAGGGCGAGGAGACGAAGAGGCATGAGATTGGCCCGGAGAATAGCAGACTTCAGAGTGGCGCGGCCGGCGTCAGGATGGCCGCACCGCGAAAGAACCAGTGCTTGAGCAGCTCGGTGGCCAGCACGTAGAGCGCGGTAATCGCGCAGACCGCGCCCGCCAGCGGCAGGGGCAGGGGGACGAAGCCGAGCAGCGCGACGTCTGGCAGGTAGGGAATCGCCAGGGCGACGATCGCCACCACGATCGTCAGGACGAACAGGAGCCGGCCGGGGCGGCTGCGATAGAACGGCCGGCGGGTCCGCACCACGAGCGCGATCACGAGCTCGGTCAGCAGCGACTCCACGAACCACGCCGTGCGGAAGAGGTCCGGCATCGCGTGGAAGACGCCGAGCAGCGTCACGAACGTCAGGGCGTCGAACAGCGAGCTGAGCGCGCCGAACGACACCATGAACCGAGCGATGTAGCGCATGTCCCACCGCTCCGGCCGCGCCAGCATTTCCGGGTCCACGCTGTCGTCGGCGATGCCGACGGCAGGAATATCCGAGAGGAAGTTGTTCAGGAGGATCTGGCCGGCCAGCAGGGGCAGGAAGGGCAGCACCAGCGAGGCCGCCGCCATCGAGAGCATGTTGCCCAGGTTCGCGCTGGTCGTCGTCAGCACGTACTTCATCGTGTTGGCGAAGGTGCGGCGCCCTTCCTCGATGCCGCCCCGGATCACGTCGAGGTTGTGCTCCAGCAGGACGAAGTCCGCGGCCTCGCGCGCGACGTCGGCCGCGTGCTGCACCGAGAGGCTGGTGTCGGCGGCGTGCATCGCCGGCGCGTCGTTGATCCCGTCCCCCAGGAACCCCACCGCGTGGCCCCGCTTCTTCAGCGCGAGGATGATGCGCTCCTTCTGGTTCGGCTCGACTTCGGCGAACAGGTCCACGTGGTCCACTGCGTGCCCCAGGGCGTCGTCGGAGAGGTCGTGCAGCGCGCGGCCGGTGAGCACGCGGCCGGCGCGCAGGCCCACCAGGCCCGCGATGTACTGGACCACGAGCGCGCTGTCGCCGGAGATGATCTTCACGGCGACGCCGAGGGCCTTCATGTCGGCCAGCGCCTCACGCGCGCCTTCTTCGGGCCGGTCCAGGAACGTGAGGAAGCCCGTGAACGTGAGGTCGCGATCGGTGTCGCGGTCCAGGATCTGGTTCTCGTCAAGGGGCCGCACGCCCACCGCGAGGACGCGCACGCCCTGGCGTCCCCACGCCTGGTACCGCTCGCGGATCCGCGTCCGCTCCGCGTCGTCGAGCGGCCGGCCGCCCGGCAGGCGGACGCACGCGGCGAGCATCGGCTCGAACGCGCCCTTGGCCACGACCTGTCGCGCGCCACCGCGCTCGACGCCGATGGACACGCGCTTGCGGATGAAATCGAACGGGATTTCGCCCACCTTGCGCAGGCTCGACATGTCCGGCCGCTGCGATTCGAGCACCGCGTCGTCGAGCGGCGACGGCATGCCGGAGGCGAGCGCCGCGTTGACCGCCCCCAGGGCGAGCACCTCGCCCGAGGGCGCGCCCGAGGGATTGTACGCGCCTTCGAGCCGGATGACGCCCTCGGTGAGCGTGCCCGTCTTGTCCGTGCACAGGACGTCCATGCTCCCGAGATTCTCGATCGCGTTCAGCCGCCGTACGATGACGCCGCGCGTGGCCATGACCTGCGCGCCTCGCGCGAGGTTCACCGAGAGGATGGCGGGCAGCAACTCCGGGCTCAGGCCGACCGCCAGGGCCACGGAGAAGAGGAGGGTCTCGATCGGTGGTCGGCCCTGCAGCATGTGCGCAGTGAAGACCAGGATGACCAGCGAGAGCATCGCAATCGTGAGCAGGTAGCCGAAGCGTCGGAGGCCGCGGTCGAATTCCGTCTCCGGCGCGCGCTCCGCGAGCCGGCCGGCCGCTGCGCCGAAGGCCGTGGCCTGTCCGGTGCTGACGACCATGCAGCGGGCCGTGCCGCTCCGCACGGACGTGCCGAGGAAGACACAGTTGGTCCGCGCGCCGAGCGGAGCCGCGAGGGGCGCGACGCCCGCCTCTTTCTCCACCGGAAAACTCTCACCCGTGAGGGCGGCCTCGGAGACGAACAGGTCCGCCTCTTCCAGCACCACCCCGTCACCGGGCACCATCGATCCCGCCGAGAGCAACACCACGTCGCCCGGCACGACCTCCTCGATCGGCACGCCGAGCGTCTGGCCTCCGCGGACCACCCGGGCGCGCGTGTGCACGGTGGCCTGCAGGGCCTCCACCGCTTCGTGCGCGCGGTACTCGCGCTGGAAACCGATCGACACGCTGGCCAGGAGGATGGTGAGGACGATGCTGGCATCGACCCATTCGCCACTCAGGGCCGATGCCCCGGCGGCGAAGACGAGAAGGAGCAGCAGCGGGCTCTTGATCTGCGCGAACAGCACGCGGCCCTTCGAGAAACGCTGGCGCGCGCGCAACTGGTTCGGCCCGCACCGCGCGAGCCGCGACGCCGCTTCCGCTGGTGACAGCCCCTCGGGACCGGAGGCCAGGCGCGTGGTGACCTGGGCCGCGTCGAGGGTCCAGTACGCGTCGAGGCCCGGGAAGAGCGTGGCCATCAATGACACTATGGCAGAAGCGGCCATGCCGCGCCGGGGCGGGCGGTTGACCCCTTCCGTCGCGCGTGGCATCTATAGATGTGAGAGGCGACACCATGATCAGGATCTGTGGCGCGTGCGGGCAGAAGAACCGGGTGCCGGCCTCGAGGCTGACGGCCACGGCGATCTGCGGCAAGTGCAAGGCTCCGCTCGGTCCTGTTCGCGAGCCGCTGGAGGCGGACCCGGCGTTGTTCGACGAGATTGCGCGGGATGCGACGTGCCCGGTCCTGGTGGATTTCTGGGCCGCCTGGTGCGCTCCGTGCCGCGCGGCGGCCCCCGAGGTCGCGCGCGTGGCGGCCGACATGGCCGGCAAGGCCGTGGTCCTCAAGGTCGATACCGAACGCCATCCCCAACTGGCCGCCCGCTACAACGTCCAGGGCATCCCGAACTTCGTCGTCCTGAAGGGCGGCCAGGTCGTGATGCAGCAGGCCGGGGTGGTGCCCCACGCGGAGATGCAGCGTTGGCTCGAGGGCGCCGGCGCATCACGTTAGAAGGGAGATTGCCGTGGAAGAATCTGGATATGGCCTGAGGGTGCGGATGCCGGTGGCGTACGAAGCCGCGCTGGAACGCACGATGGCCGCGCTCAAGGCCGAAGGCTTTGGCGTGGTGACGACGATCGACATGCAGCAGACGCTGAGGGCGAAGCTCGAATCAGGACTTCCGCAAGTACGTGATTCTCGGCGCCTGCAACCCGCCGCTCGCGAGCCGGGCGCTCCACGCCGAACTTGAGGTGGGGCTGCTGCTGCCGTGCAACGTCGTGGTGTACGAGGACGGCGCCGACAAGAGCGTCGTGGCCGCCATGGCGCCACTCGCGGCGATGGGCATCGTCGGCGACCAGCCCGCCGTGCGCGACGTGGCGCGGGAGGCCGACGCGCGCCTCAGGCGCGCGCTGCACGCGTTGGAGCAGGGCTAGGGACGGGGCCGGGGGCGGCGGATGCCAGCCAGGATCGCCGCCCACGCCGCGACACGAAACGCCATCGCGCCGAGGCTGTCGAGGGCGACGGCGCGCCCGGACACCCACATCGCGCAGACCAGGATCAACACCACGAGGTGGGCCGCCGCAATGATGGTGGCGAGCGGCCTGGCCCAGGCACGGCCAATCACCAGGCCGATGCCCGCCGCGACAGAGACAACCCCGATTGCCACGTTGTACCAAACGAGCGGCGTCAGCACGACGTAGCTCGGGTGATCGAGGCCCGTCAAAACTCTCGAGCCGGCGACGATCGAGAGCAGCCCGATTGCGGTGGCGGCGATGCCTGCGAGCGTGACCCGTCCCATCATGTGGTGATCGTGACTGAAGGGCCGCCGGCGGGGTATGACCACGGTCACATGTGTCGACATGCCGGAAGACCACGCCAATCCACGGGAGCGGCTCCAGCGATGATGTAATCTCTGAACCGTCGCCGATGCCTGTGCTCTCGTTCCTCGCCCTCGTCGCCTCGATCGGCCTGGTCTACCTGCTCGGGGCGCGGATGTTCGCCGGCGCCCGGTTCGGTGTCGTGGCGGCCGCGGTGTTCGCCGCGACGCCGCTGTTGTGGCGGCTCGCGCAGGAGGCACCCGCCGCGCTGTATCCACTGCCGTTCGTGCTCGGCTGGCTCGTGGCGGCCACCTGCGTCACGAACGCTCGCGGGACCATTTGGGCCGCCGTCGCCGGAGCGTGCCTGGGTCTCGGCGTCTACGCCTCCAGCGCCGCGGTCGTGATGATGCCGGTGTACCTGCTGCTGACGCTCGCGTTATTCGCCCATGCGGGCGGCCTGTCGCGCGCTGCAGGCCGTCGCCTTTGTTGGCGCATTTGCGGTCGCGTGCGTGCCCTTTGCCTGGACGCTGCTACAGAACCCCTCGGCATTTCGCGACGCGATCGTGGCGCATCATCTTTACGACGCACACCAGTACAACCTGCTGCAGGGCATGCGCGAGATGACGAGTTGGACCGGACTCACGGCCCGCTCCGAGGTGTATTGGGATTACCTGAACCCTGCGTTTCTCTTCGTCACTGGTGGCGTCTTCTTCTGGCCGGTGGCGGCGCTCCTGCTCGCGGGGTTCTATCGCGCGGTGGCTTTCGAATCCACGCCGACTTCGCGGCTGGTGGTCGCCGGATTCCTCGCGGCGCCCATCGCGGGGGCGCTGACCGCCGAGGCGCCCATGCCCTCGCGCATCCTGCTCCTCGCGCCCTTCGCCGCGATCATCGCGACGGACGGTGTCTGCTACTTCTTCCTCAGGATGACGACGGCGGGCGCACCGGCCAGGTCCTGAACGGTCGAAACGCGCGACCAGCGATCCGGCCCAAGCGCATCGGGCAGGGGCCGGCCGGCGCTGACGAGCAGCACGCTCCCGGAGAACAATCGCCGTGGCATCGAGGGCGCCGGCATACGACGTCCGGTTCCACAGGTCTTCCCGGCCGCGCGCCAGCAGGTGGAACTTCAGCTTCACCGACTTCTCTTCGCCGATGTCGGACTCGCTCAGGTACAGGGCCGGCACGCGCGTGGCGGCGTCGGCCGCGATGACCTGGTCCGCCACGGCCCGCATGTTCAGCGCGTCGATCCAGAACGCGGAGCGCTGCTGGTAATCGCCGAAGTAGTCACGGGCGAATGACGTGAACTGGACCGGCACCGCCAGGATGAGGACGGCCGCCATCAGGCCGCCGAGGCGCCCGCCCTCGCGCATCAGCCACTCGACGCCCGCCACGGCCAGCAAGACCCCGAACGGCACCACCAGCAGGTGACGCGCCGTCGAATACTGCGGCGCCTCGGGCAGGGCCATCACGATCGGCATCGGGGCGAAGAGGAACCCAACCAGCATCACCTTCCGCGCCGTGGAGGACGCGCGGGCCCAGGTGATCCAGGCGCCGATCGGCAGCAGCGCGATGAAGGGCAACAGGAACACGCCCGCGCGCCGCGTGGCCCACTGGAGGTTCGAGCCGCCCGAGAAGAACAGGTACGACGGGTTGAAGTAGTCCCAGTAGAGCGCCACGCGTTCCGCGACGCGATAGCTGGTGACGACGTGATAGTTGGAGAAGACGTCGCGCGGCATCTCGGGATGGATCGAGAGCCAGCCGAGCAGCGGGAGGAGCGGCACCGCGAAGGCCCCCACGAGCGCGATGCCCGCGCGGGCGGTCTTGTCGGCGCGCCAATAGACCACGAGGGTGATCGCGAGATAGAACGGCATCACGACCCACGAGGTGATGTAGGAGTAGAGTCCCACGCCGAGCACGAGGCCCGTGACGACCGGCAGCCACGCGCGGTTGGTCTGCAGGTAGACCAGGAGGCACCAGAGCCACGCGAGCGCGAACGTGACCGGGCAGAAGTAGTCCGCCGCCTGGCGTCCGAGGATGACGTGCGCCGGTGTCAGCGCCAGCAGCAGCGCGGCCAGCACGCCGTGCCAGGGATTCGCAAACAGGCGTCGCGCGACGGCGTAGATCAGCCAGACGTTGAGGATCGCCAGGCCCGCGATGGGGGCGCGTGTCGACCACTCCGACACTCCCGCCACGCGGTACGCGCCCGCCATCATGTAGAACAGCGTTGGTTGCCACCAGGCGACACTGGTGTGGTTGGCGATCAGTTCATTGGTGATGAGGAAGAAGAGGGGCGTGCGGTTGCCGTGGACGTCGCGTCCGGTGGCGGCGAGGGCGTGCGCCTGGACCGCGAAGCGCGCTTCGTCCGTGGATATGTGAACGGGGGCGCGGTCGAGGGCCCGCAAGTACAGGACGCTCGAGAGCAGGAGGACGGCGGCCAGCGCCACGCGCACCGGGAGGCTCGTGCCTGGGGTCATCGTCGCGGCACGAGTCTATGACGGATGAGGAAAAACTGGAGCCGGCAAGCGGGCTCGAACCGCTGACCTGCTGATTACGAATCAGCTGCTCTACCAACTGAGCTACGCCGGCCCTGGGAAGATCCAAATCCTATCACGGCCGGGCTCCGGCCGGGTAGGGCCGAAGATCAGGCGCCGGTGCCCCCGGCCAATTCGGCCCGCACGCGTTCGCGCTCGCGATCGATTTGCTCCGCCGTCGCGCCCAGCCGCTGCAGGATGGCGGCTCGTGAAGGCAAACGCCACTTCGCCCTCGCCCGACATGGCCGCATTCGCCCCCGCGCGGGTCAGCGGCGCCACGTCCCGGAGATACGACGTGCGCGCCATCACGTAAATGGACGGATTCAGGTCCCGGGAGACGCGGATCACCTCGCGCCGTGTCGCGCTGATCCGCGGAGGTCAGAATCAGGTGCCCGCCTCCGGATCCCCGCGCCCTTCAGCGTGTCCCGATGGGCCGCGTCGCCGTACACCGCGGCGCGTCCTTGTTCCCGCAAGCGCACGCACCGTGTCCATGTTCAACTCGATCACCGTCGGCGCGACGCCGTTGTCCCGGAGCAGGCGCACCACCGTGCGGCCCGTCGGGCCGTATCCCACCACCACCGCCCGGTGCCGCGCGTCGGTGGTCGGGGCCGGCGCATGCGCGAGGGCCGACGCCGGTCCCGCGGGGTTGAGCGCCCGCCACAGCCGCGGCCGCTGCGACACCCAGCGCTCGACGCGGGCGGATCGCGCGATACGCGAGCGGATTCACGACGATCGACACGATCGAGGCGGCCACCAGCACGTTGGTCGCCGCCATCGTCAGCACGCCGAGTTCGCGGCCGAGGGTCGCCAGGATGAACGAGAACTCGCCGATCTGCGCGAGGGCCGCCGCCACGGAGAGCGCCACGCGCAACGGATAGCGCACGCGCCAGCACCAGGTGAGCGCCACGCAGCGGCTTGCCGACCAGGATCGACCGCCAGCGCGCCGGCGAGCAGGAGCGGCGGTTGCGAGCAGCAACGCCAGCGGATCGAGCAGCATCCCGACCGAGACGAAGAACAGCACCGCGAAGGCGTCGCGCATCGGCAGCGCGTCCGACGCCGCCCGCAGGCTGTAGTCGGATCGGCCCACCACCATGCCGGCCAGGAACGCGCCGAGCGCCATCGACACGCTGAAGATCAGCGCCGACCCGACCGCGATGCCGAGCGCGAGCACCAGCACCGTCAGCGTGAAGAGCTCGCGCGACCGGGTGTCGGCCACGTGGTCGAGCAGGCACGGAATCACCCGGGTGCCCACGACGGCGGTGAACGCCACCAGCGCAGCGACCTTCGAGCGACGGTCCGCCCGACGGCGAGCGCGATCCCCGCGGCGTCCCTGGCGCCGCCGAGCAGCGCCGGCAGCAGCACCAGCGCGACCACGGTGAAGAGATCCTCGACGACCAGCCAGCCGACGGCGATGTGGCCCGCCTGGGTGTGCAGATCGTTGTTGTCGGCCAGCACGCGGACCAGCACCACCGTGCTGGCCACCGCCAGCGCCATGCCGAAGACACCGCCCGCCGGCCAGCCCCAGCCAACGCCAGGGCGAGCCGATCGCGCCGCCGAGCGCCGTCGCCACGGCGCTCTGCACGACGGCGCCCGGCACCGCCACGCGGCGCACGGCCAGCAGTTCCTCGAGGTGGAACTGCAGGCCCGACGCCGAACATCAGCAGGATGACGCCGACCTCGGCCAGCTGCTCGGCCAGCGGCCGCGTCGGCCACGAAGCCGGGCGTGTGCGGCCCGACGAGCGTGCCGGCCAGCAGGTAGCCGACGATGGGCGACAGGCCGAGCGGTGGGTGACGTAGCCGAAGACGAGGGCCGCGGAGAGGCCGCCCGTGAACGTCAGGATGAGGTCGGTGTTGTGCAACGTGAGAGAGTATACCGGCCACGAGGCGGCCACCGCCGCGCTCCCAGGAGGACTCCATGAGGCACGTCGCGCTCTCGTTCGCGTTCTGCGTTGTGTTGGGGCTTGCCGCCTTCGCGCTCGAGGCGCAGGACCCGCAGCGGCCGCCGTCCACCGCCGACCCCTATGCCGGCAACGCCGCGCCCGGCGCGACCGCGTTTCCCGCTCGCCGCCCCGGCTGGCAACGACAGCAACGCCGGCAGGTCGCGCCGCCGGGTGCCGCGAACCAGGGCGCGTTCGATCCGGCCGACGTGGAAGTACGGCACCGCGTTCGCGCCGCCGGCCGGACGCGAAGATCTGGAATCCGGTGAAGCTCAAGATGATGCAGGGCGGAAAGGTCACCGGCGGCACGCTGTTCAGCGCCACCGACCCGGCGACCTACTGCGCGATGGCCAACGCCGGCTACGACTTCATCTGGACCGAGATGCAGCACGACCAGCACGACTGGCAGGCGGTGGCGCGGATGTGGCGCACGTGCCCGACCGCGAAGGCCGTGCCCGGGCGTGCGCGTGGCCTACACCGACGAGCGCGAGATTCAGCACGCGCTCGATGCCGGCGCGCTGGTCCTGGTGGTGCCGACCGTCGACACCGTGGAGGAGGCCATCGACGGCGCGCAACTGGGCCTACTTCCCGCCGCTCGGCCGGCGCAGCAACGGCGGCGGCCAGGCGTTCGATGCCGCGATGTGGGGCAGCGTGCCCGGCGGCTATCGCAACACGATCAACGACAACCTCGTGCTGATCCTGATGATCGAGACGCTCGAGGGTCTGAAGAACGCCGACGAGATCGCGAAGGTGCCCGGCGTGACCGCGATGTTCGCCGCGAGCGGCGACCTCGGCAACTTCACCGGCTACCGCCAGGGCTCGCCCGACTACGAGCGCGCGATCAACATCGTGCACGACGCGGCGATCACGGCGGGCGTGCGGCTGTGCGGTCCGTTCGCGTGGCGCGATCGACCGGACTTCACCTGCTTCCAGGCGGGCAGCGAGACGGCGGCGATCGCGCGCGGTGCGGCGGCCGAACTGGGGAACCTCGCCAATACGCAGGGCAGGCCGGAGGTCGGCCCGTTTGCGGCGCCGCCGAAGCCGTGAGACAGGGTGCGCAGAAGTGGCACCCTTCTCAGGCGCGAAGAATGGTCCTATCATGGCTGTCTGCCTCGTCTGGCAGAGGGAGATCCACATGCTGCGTCGTACCGCGATTCTGATTGGCCTGTCGGCGCTCGTGCTTTCCGGGTGCTCGAAAGCACCGGAGCGCGGGTCCGCGTCCGCGCTCGCGCCGACCGCACCGACCGCCGTGTCGAATGCCCAGGCGACCGATGGCATCGTCATCTCGCCGGGCCTCTCCGGTCCCATGGACGTCCTCTTCCCCGCGCGGAACGAGACGCTCGACTTCCGTCGGCAGCTCGAGACACGCTACCAGACGACGTTGCAGCGCACCGCCGCGCCGACGACGGTGGACCTCGAAGGCGATGCCGTGTGGACCCAGGAGTACATCCGGTACCGCGTGAACGGCTGCGACCACGCCACCTCGGTGGCGCGCACGCTCGCCCAGGTAACCGGCGGCGCCGCCGCCGCGGTGTGCGCCAACGTTCCCGAAGGCGGCGTGGTGACCTTCCCTCCGCGGAGCGAGACTGTCGACTTCCGCCGGCAACTGGAGACCGTGTATCAGGTGGCGGGGCGCAGTTCATCGAGCGCCGTCGATCCCGACGGCTCGGCGATCTGGATCCAGGAATACCTGCGGTACCGCACCAACGCCTGCAGCCAGGCCGTGGCGGTTCAGAGCGTCTTCACGCAGCTCGACGGCAACCCCGCGCCGGCGACCTGCTACGCGCCGCCGGCCTGCGTCTACGCGATCGCGCCGTCAGGGACGCAAACGCTGGCGTCCACCACGACCTCGTCGAGCGTCGAACTCCAGCTCAAGTCGGGCAGCTGCACCTGGACGGCGTCGAGCGATTCGTCGTGGCTCACGCTCGGCACGACCAGCGGTGGTGACCGGACGTTGATTCCCTTCACCATGTCGGTCAATCGCGGCGGCGAGCGCTACGGGAAGATCAACGTGTCCTGGACGGGCGGCTCCGCCGTGGTCAACGTCACCCAGCAGGGACCCACCTACAACACGACCATCGAGATGCTCGACCCGAACCGCTCCGGCAATCCCGGCACCGAGTGCCAGATCCGGAGCCTGACGGGCACGCAGACAACGTGCACGATGCGGGCGACGACGAACCTGCCCGGGGCGATCGTGAGCTGGGACTGGCAAGTGGCGTACACCTACAGCGTGGCCGTGACCAGGCGCCAGAACTCGACGAGCAACACGTTCGCGATCAGCGAGACGTGCGGCCAGACGGGCTCATCGTCCGGGGGATCGGACGGCGGCCTGACGGTGACGTTGACCGTCACGGACGATCGCGGCAACACGTCGACGGTGGTCGCCGGACAGGGCTTCCAGTCCGCGATGGCGCTGAAGTTCTACACCTGCGGCGTCTAGCGCCGCCGGCGGTGAGCGGCGTGGTAACATCAACGGTTTAGGGGCGAGGCCGTGGGCCTCGCCTTGCGCCTTGCTCCAGACGAACCATGCCGCCGCCTGTTCCCGACGCCCCGGCCCTCGTCATTCGCGGCGCCCGCACGCATAACCTGAAGAACGTCGATCTCACCCTGCCCACCGGCAAGCTGATCGTGTTTACCGGGGTCAGCGGATCGGGCAAATCCTCGCTCGCCTTCGACACCATCTACGCGGAAGGGCAGCGCCGGTACGTCGAGTCGCTCTCGGCGTACGCGCGCCAGTTCCTCGAACGGATGGAGAAGCCCGACGTCGATCGCATCGACGGCATCTGCCCGTCCATCGCAATCCGGCAGAAGAACAGCGTCCGCAATCCGCGTTCCACCGTGGGCACCGTCACCGAGATTCACGACTACATGCGGCTCCTCTACGCGCGCGTGGGCCGCACGATGTGCCGCAAGTGCGGGCTGGAGGTGGTCCGCGAGACCGCCGAGGTCGTCGCGACCAGGCTGATGACGCTGCCGGTCGGCGCCCGCCTGCTGCTCGGTTTCGATCTCCCGCTCATGCAGGCCGTGGACATGGCGGCCGGCCCGGCCGACGAAGGCGACGGCGCGGAGGGGGGCGATCCGGAGGACGCCGGATCCGCGTCATCGGTGGCCCTGGCTGATTCCGGATCATCCGCGGCCCTGGATTCCCTGCGACGCAAGGGCTTCGGTCGTCTCCTGATCGGCGACCGCGCCGTGCCGTTCGACGAAGTGGACCCCGCGGATCTGCGGTCGGCCTCGACACTGCGCGTGGTGGTCGATCGCGTGCGGCTCGAGGGTGACATGCGCACCCGCCTGACCGATTCGATCGAGACCGCGTACGGAGAAGGCGGCGGCGCGGCGTGGGCACTCCAACTGGCCGAGGGCGACGGCGCGCCGTCCTGGCACCTGTTCTCCGAGCGCTTTGAGTGCCGCACCTGCGGGATCCCGTACGAGGATCCGCAGCCGCGGCTCTTCTCGTTCAACAACCCGTTCGGCGCGTGCCCGACGTGCCATGGCTTCGGCAACATCATCGAGCTCGACCTGGACCTGGTCGTGCCCGACCAGGCGAAGTCGATCAATCAGGGCGCCGTGGAGCCCTGGACCAAGCCGCACTATCGCTCCCAGCTCGCTGAACTGAAACGCGCGGCCAAGGCCAAGGGTGTCCGGCTGGACGTGCCGTGGCATGACCTGACGCCGGAGGAGACCGCCTTCGTCGTCGACGGGGACGGCGACGACTTCGAGGGCATCCGCGGATTCTTCCGCTGGCTGGAGCGCAAGAAGTACAAGGTGCACGTCCGGGTGTTCCTGAGCCGCTACCGTGGCTACCTCACGTGCCCGGATTGCGGCGGTACGCGGCTGCGCCGCGAGGCGCGCGACGTGCACGTGGGCGGCATCACGATCGATCGCGCGTCGGCGCGCACCGTGCGCGAGGCGCAGCAGTTCTTCGCGGACCTGCAGCTCACGGAGAAGGAAGCGGCGATCGCCGACAAGGTCCTGAAGGAGATCCGCCGCCGCCTTGGCTTCCTCAGGGACGTGGGTCTCGACTACCTGACGCTCGACCGCCTGTCGTCGACGCTTTCGGGCGGCGAGGCGCAACGCATCAACCTGGCCACGTCCCTCGGCTCGGCCCTGGTGGGCACGCTCTACGTCCTGGATGAGCCGTCGATCGGCCTGCACACGCGCGACAACCAGCGGCTGATCGACATCCTCCGGCAACTGCGCGACCAGGGCAACACCGTCATCGTCGTGGAACACGACGCGGACATGATCGCCGTGGCCGACTACGTCGTGGACATGGGGCTCGGCGCCGGCGAGCACGGCGGCAAGGTCGTGTATGCCGGCACGCTCGAGGGACTCGAGCACGAGCCGCGGTCGCTCACCGCGAAGTACCTGCGGGGCGAGTTGAGCATCGCGGTGCCGGCGGTGAGGCGGAAGGGCACGCCGCAGCGCATCCGGCTCTTCGGCGCGACCGAGCACAATCTCAAGGGCGTCGACATCGAGGTGCCGCTGAACACGCTCACCTGCGTGACCGGCGTGAGCGGATCGGGCAAGTCCACGCTCGTGCACGATGTGCTCTACGCCGCGATGAAGCGGGCCAAGGGCGACTGGGATCGCAAGGTCGGCTCGCACCAGCGGCTCGAGGGCCACGAGTACGTGAGCGACGTGGTCCTGGTGGATCAGACCCCGATTGGGCGCACGCCCCGTTCGAACCCGGTGACGTACCTCAAGGCGTTCGACCCGATTCGCGAGCTGTTCGCGGCCACCAAGGACGCCAAGTCCCGCGGCCTCACCGCGAGCCACTTTTCCTTCAACGTTCCCGGCGGGCGCTGCGAGGCGTGCCAGGGCGAAGGGGAAGTGCGCGTCGAGATGCAGTTCCTCGCAGACGTGTTCGTTCCGTGCGAGCAGTGCGACGGCCGACGATTCAAGCAGCAGGTGCTCGACGTCCGCTACAAGAGCCGGAACATCACGCAGGTACTCGACCTGACCGTGCGCGAGGCGCTCTCGTTTTTCGGCGGCACGCCAAAGGTGCTGCGGCGCCTGCAGGTCCTCGACGAGATCGGCCTCGGCTACCTGCGCCTCGGCCAGCCGGCCACCACGCTCTCGGGCGGCGAGGCGCAGCGCATCAAGATCGCCGCGCACCTCTCGTCGCATGCCGGCGATCGGCTGTTGTACATCCTCGACGAGCCGACGACCGGGCTGCATTTCGACGACATCGCGAAGCTCCTCGCGGCGTTCCGCAAGCTGCTCGAGGCCGGTCACACGTTGCTGGTGATCGAGCACAACCTCGACGTGATCAAGACGGCCGACTGGATTGTCGATCTCGGCCCGGAAGGCGGCGAAAGTGGCGGTCGCGTCATCGCGATGGGGACCCCCGAGCAGGTGGCCCACGTGCGCGAGTCGCACACCGGCCGCTACCTCAAGGAAGTCCTGTCCTCCGGCAAGCTGCTGCAGACGGTGAGGCGATGACGATGCGTCACGGGGTGGCGGCGCTCACGGTCGCCCTGGTGACAGGGGCGGGCGCGGCGCATGCGCACGCGCAAACCATGCTCGAGGAGTTGGTGCAGCGCCACGGGATCGCGCTCCCGGAGCGCGGGCTGGAGGGCGCGTTCGACGAAGGCCTCACGCCGACGGTGGCGGTGACCCCCGGCGCGTTCGCCGCGCCGCTGGCGTTGCTCAGCAGCGGGTCGGGGAAGGAGCGCATCGCGGCCGCCTATGCGTTTGGCCTTCTCGCGGGCCGATCGGCGAGGGGCGTCGCGCCCGGGGACCTGGCCGCGGCGGGACAGGTGTTGATCCAGATGATGGCGTCGGACGAACGGCGCGCGCGCACGGCGGGCGCGCGCGTGGGCGGCCGCATCTTCGCCGTGCCACTCGACGCGCCGGCGGCGTCCACGACGCTCCCGACGGGACTGGTCGACACGCTGTTCGCGCTGCTCAACCGCCAGGACGAGATCGATCAGCTGGCGGCGATGGATGCGCTCGGGCTGGTCCGCGCCTCGGTGGCCGCGCCGTCCCTGGCGGAGCGCTACGCGTTCTATCGCGATGCCAATCGCCGCGCCCTCGCCGGCGGCGCGCTCGAGGCCCTCGCCCGGATCGGTGACCCCTCGTCGGTGGCGATCGTGAAAGCCGCCGCGGCGGACCGCTGGTCGGAAGGGAAGGACGCCACGGCGCTGGCCGTAGCGTTCGCCCGCGAGCGCATGCTCAAGGACGGTTCCATCGCGGTGCTTCAGCAGGCGGTTACCGACAAGTCGCGTCGCGCGCAGGCCCGGGGCTACCTGACCGAGCTTGGCGTCACCGTGCCGTGATTCTCCCGCCTCGTTTCTACGCGCGTCCCACGCTGGACGTGGCCCGGGACCTCCTGGGCAAGGTCCTCGTCCACCGCACGTCCGCCGGCACCACGTCAGGCATCATCGTCGAGGTCGAAGCCTACGTCGGCGAAGACGATCCGGCCTGCCATGCGGCCGCGGGCCGCACGGCGCGCAACGCGCCGCTCTACGGCCCGCCCGGCCGTGCCTACGTCTACTTGAACTACGGCCTCCACGACATGGTGAACGCGGTGACGGAGGAAGAAGGGCATCCGTCGGCGGTCCTGATTCGCGCGCTCGAACCGCTCGAGGGCCTGCCCTTGATGCGCCGCCGGCGCTCGCGCGCGCCGTGGCGGACAGGGAAGCCGCCGGTCGCGGACCACGACCTCTGCCGCGGTCCCGGCAACCTGACCCGGGCGTTGGGGATTACCCTTGCCGACAACCAGCGGTCGCTCTCGCGCGGGCCCCTGACGATTCACGACCGCGGCGTGTCCGTGGGGGACATCCACTGGAGTCCGCGGATCGGGATTCGCGTGGGCACCGAGCGCCACTGGCGCGCGGTGGTGGCCGGACACCGTTCGGTCTCCGGCCGCCGGACCTACTCGTAGCGCAGCGCCTCGGTTGGCAGGAGCGCCGCCGCGCGGCGCGCCGGCACGAACCCGAAGACCACGCCCACCACGGCTGCGAAGCCGAACGACGTCAGGATCGAGACGCTCGATACTTCT
Organism: uncultured Acidobacteriota bacterium; assembly: GCA_963839865.1. Lineage (GTDB taxonomy): Bacteria > Acidobacteriota > Vicinamibacteria > Vicinamibacterales > UBA2999 > 12-FULL-67-14b. Next base: position 4,802 of record CAWIWS010000019.1, on the reverse strand, counting down.
GTTGCCCACTTGAGCACCGTACTCAAGCCATACGAGGTCCCGATGCCCAGGACGACGCCGGCGAAGCCGCCGGCGAGGCTGAGGGACAATGCCTCCGCGACGAATTGGCGCAGGACGTCGGTGCGGCGGGCGCCGAGCGCGCGGCGCAAGCCGATCTCGCGCGTGCGCTCGGTCACCGACACCAGCATGATGTTCATGATGCCGATGCCGCCGACGAGGAGCGAGATGGCCGCGACGCTGGCGAGCAGGTAGGCCATGGTGTCCGTCGTCGAGGAGAGGACGCGGGCCATCTCCTCGGGCGACCGGATCGCGAAGTCGTCCGGCGCCTCGGCGCCCAGCTTGTGCCGTTGCCGCAGCAGCTCCGACACCCCCGCCGAGACGGCCGCGGTCGTCGTGCCCGGCTCCGCGGCGACCATGATGCTGGTCAGATGTGTGATGCCCAGCAGGCGCTTCTGCACCGTCGTGTAGGGCGCCACCACCGTGTCGTCCTGGTCCTGTCCCATCGCCGATTGCCCCTTGCGGGACAGGACGCCGATCACGGTGAACGGCTGGTTGTTCACGCGCACGGTCTCGCCGACCGGGTCGGCGCCCGCGCCGAAGATCTGGTCCCGCACCACGGATCCGAGGACGACGACACGTCCGGCGCGGTCCACGTCCTCTTGCGTGAAGAAGCTGCCGAACTCGGTGTCCCAGGATCGAATCTGCGCGAACGCCGCGCCGGCGCCCTGGACCTGCGTTTGCCAGTTGCCGCCCGCGGCGACGATCTGCTGCCGCGAGTTCACGATCGGCGAGATCGCGCGGACACCGGCGGCCTCCGTGCGAATCGCCTCGGCGTCCTCGGGCGTGAGCGTCGTCACCGCGCCCTGGCCCATGCGCACGCCACCGACGTTGGCCGATCCCGCGGTGACGGTGACGACGTCGGTGCCGAGGCTGGCAATACGCTGCTCGATCGACGCGTGCGCGCCGTCGCCGAGCGCCATCATGACGATCACCGCGCCGACGCCCATGATGATGCCGAGCGACGTGAGGGCCGACCGGAGCTTGTTGCGGCCGATGGCCTCGAAGGACAAGGCCAGCGTGCTGGTAATGGACATCAGCGTCCGGCGGCCTGCGTGCCGCCGCCTCCAGGGTTGCCAGGCCGGCGCGGCATCGTGGGCAGGAGCGGTGACCCGCTCGCCTGCGCTTGCGTCGGCGCCGACGTCTTTGCGGCCTTCATCACGCCGGTCACGATCTGCGCGCCTTCGGGCAGCGCGCCCGAGACGACCGCGACCATCGCGCCGTCGGACACGCCGGTCTTCACCGGCACCGCGTGCAGGCGGCCGTCGGCCAGTTGCCACACGATGGGCCCGCGCGCATCGCGAGGCGCCTCGGCCGCCGCGCCCTGCGCAGAGTATTCCTTCAGCACGTCGTCGGTGGGGCGGAATCGCATGGCCGCGGCCGGCACGCGGAGCGCCTGGTCGGCTCGTGCGATTTGGATCGAGACCGTCGAGGTCATTCCGGGCTTGAGTTGCCCGCCCGGATTCGGGACGTCGATCACGGTCGTGTAACGTCACGACGTTCTGGACCGTCTGCGGCTGCAGGCGCACGAGCCGCACCGTGCCGGTGAACGTCTGCCGGGGATACGCGTCCACCGTGAAAGTCACGGGATGGCCCTGCCGGACGCCGCCGATGTCCGCCTCGTCCACCCGCGCCTGGAGTTCCAGGCGCGTGAGATCGCGCGCGATGACGAACAGCGTGGGCGCCTGCAGGCCGGCCGACACTGTCTGGCCGGCCTCGACGTTGCGGCTGAGGACGATGCCGTCGGTGGGCGAGGCGATGACCGTGTGCGAGAGATTCACCTCCGCCTGCTTCAGGGCGGCTTCCGCCTGCGCGAGCTGCGCCCTGGCGCCGTCGAGCGCCGCCTCGGCGACGCGCGCGGTGGACCGCGCGGTGTCGACGTCCTGCTGGGGCAGGAGTTGGCGCGCCGCCAGTTGCTCGGCACGCGAGAGCTTCAGCCGCGCGTCTTCCAGTTGCACGTCCGCCTGGCGCACGTCGGACTGGAGACGCGCCGCCGTGGCCCTGGCCTGGTCCACCTGCGTCTGGAAGAGCGCCGGGTCGAGCGTCGCGATGACCTGGCCCTTCTTCACGACCTGGTTGAAGTCGGTGCCGAGCGACGCGATGGTGCCGGACACCTGCGTGCCCACTTCCACGGTGTCGAGCGGTTGCAGGGTGCCCGTGGCCTCCACGGTCTGCACGACGTCGCCCCGGGACACCGTCGCCGTGCTGAGTTCCGTCGGCGCGGCGGCCACGTCCACGCGCACGTAGTAGAGCGCACCCGCCGCCATCGCCACGATCACCGCCGCCATCCAGAGTAGACGCTTCATATGGTCCTCACTCTTGATAGACGGAGACGGCATGGCAGCCGCGTGTCAGGCGTGTGGCAGATCTATGGCGAGGGGGGAGAACCCGCGGATTTAACGCTCTTAACAATCCCGGCGTTCGACTCCCGACTCCCGACTCCCGGCTCCCGAATCGTGATCCCCATCTGCGGGAACGGCATCCTGATGCCGCGCGCGTCGAGGACCTTCTTGACCCGCCGGCGCAGCTCGCGGCCCACGTCCCACTGCTTCAGCGGCAGGGTCTTGATGCGGAACTTCAGGGACACCGAGGAGGCGGTGAAGTTGTCCACGCCCATCACCTCGAGCGGTTCGAGGATGCTGGGGCCGAAGGCCGGATCGGCCTGCAGGTCCGCGGCCGCGTCCTTCACGGCCTGCACCGCGTCGTCCGTGTCGTCGTCGTAGTCCACGCCGAGGTCGAAGACATAGTAGGCGAAGTCCTTGCTGCGGTTGGCGAGCATGCGGATCTCGCCGTTCGGGATCACGTGGACCGTGCCGTCCACGTCGCGCATCACGATGGTGCGCAGGTTGATCTGCTCGACGCTGCCGCCGACGCCATTGACGAGCGCCACGTCGCCCACGCGTACCTGGTCTTCGGCAATCAGGAAGATGCCGGAGATGATGTCCTTGACGAGCGTCTGCGCGCCGAAGCCGACGGCGAGCCCGAGGATGCCGGCGCCCGTGAGTATGGGCGTGATGTCCACGTCGAGCTCGCGCAACACGACGAGGACGCTGGTCGTCCAGATCAGCACCGAGACGAACCGCCGGAACGTGCGCGAGATCGTCGTCGCGCGTTTGCGGCGTTCCTCGGCGTGGGCCCCTTCGCCCGTGGCCAGCAGTTCGTTCTCGGCGCGGTCGATGAGCGCGCCCGCAAGGCGATTGGCGCCGAAGGTCAGCAGCAGCAGGAGGGCCGTGCGGACGCCGGCCTGGGCGATCCAGCGCGCGACGTCCTCGTCATGGAGGCCCACCGGGAGGTCCACGCCCGCGAAGTCCAGCGCCGGGAAGGTGAGGACGATGGTCAGGATGAAGAACACCACGAACCGCACGAGGCGCACCGTGGGCCGGACGAGCGAACGGCCGCGGAGCTGCCCGTGCTGGCCTTCGACGGCGAGGAGCAGGCGCCGGACGACGCTGCCCGCGATCACCGAGAGGGCGAGCGCAATCGCGATCACCAGCGCGAACGCCAGGGCCACCTGCAGGCTGTTGGACGTGATGGAGGCGTCGGCGGCGGGCGGCATGATCCCTAGCGGCGACCCGGCGCCCGTCTCTGCTGGGCTTCGATCGGGATGCGCAGCGTCACCCGCTGGCCGTCCCGCAGCACTTCGATGCGCGCGGTCGTCCCGATCGGGCTGTCGGCGATCAGCCGGATGAACTGTGACGGGTCGGTGATGGCCGTGCCGTTCACGTTGAGGACCACGTCACCGGGCGCGAGGCCCGCCTTGAAGGCGGCCGACCCGCGCGTCATCTGCGTGACGACGACCCCGTCGGTCTTCGGCGCGCGCAATTCGTCGGCGAGCCGCGAGGTGAGCGGGGACACCTCGACGTAGCCAATCGACCCGCGCCGCACCTGGCCGTATTTCTTCAGGTCGTCGACGACGCGCCGCACGAGGTTGCTCGGCACGGCGAAGCCGATGCCCTGGTAGCCGCCGCTCTGCGAGAAGATCGCCGTGTTGATGCCGACGAGCTCGCCCCGGCCGTTGATCAGCGCCCCGCCCGAATTGCCCGGGTTGATCGCGGCGTCGGTCTGGATGAAGTCCTCGTAGGCCGCGATGCCGACGTTGGCCCGGCCGAGCGCGCTGACGATGCCCAGGGTGACGGTCTGGCTTAGTGAGAAGGGATTGCCGACGGCCAGCACCCATTCGGCGACCTTCAGCTTGGCGGAGTCGCCCCACGGAATGACGGGCAGGTTCGTGGCGTCGATCTTCAGCAGCGCCAGGTCCGTCCACGAATCCACGCCGATGATCTTCGCGCGGACCTCCCGCCGGTCGCCGACCGTGACCGTGACCTCGGCGCCGTCTTCCCCGACGACATGGTTGTTGGTGACGACGTAGCCGTCGGGGGAGATCACGACCCCCGACCCCAGGCTCGATTGATAGCGATCGCGTCCGAAGACGTCGCCCTGGTCGCCGAAGAAATACTGGAAGAAGGGATCGTTCGCAAAGGGCGACGCTTGGCGGTGCACCACCTGGACGGACGAGATGTTGGTGACGGCCTTGACCACCTGCGCGGCGACGCGCGTGAAGTCGGGGCCGCCGGTGCTCACGGCCGGCGCGGCCGTCGGGGCGGCGGAGGGGGTCTGGCCCGGATCGGAGGCCGGCCGCGCGGCGACGACCTCGTCGCGCGAGCCGACGCGGCCCGACAGTACGAGACCGCTCAGCAAGCCAACCGTAAAGAGCAGTGCGACGACCGAGAAGCGTTTCATGTATG
>CAWIWS010000018.1:0-17975 GCA_963839865.1 uncultured Acidobacteriota bacterium | reverse complement strand
ACCGGCGCCGACCGGCTTCTTGCATCTTGGCCACGTGGTCAATGCCATGCACGTGTGGGGAGAAGCGCGCCGGCGTGGCGGACGCGTGCTGTTGCGGATCGAGGACCACGACCGCCAGCGCTGCCGGCCGGAATACGAGGCCGCGATCCTGGAAGACCTGGCGTGGCTCGGTTTCGAGGCCGACGAGCCGTTCATGCGGCAGAGCGACCGCGAGGCCGTGTATCTCGACGCCCTGGCGACGCTCGTGCAGCAGGGGCTCGTGTATGGCTGCGACTGCACGCGGGCGGACATCATCGCCGCCGGGAGTCGGGAGTCGGGAGTCGGGAGTCGGCATCAGGAGGCGGGCGAACTGCGCTACGCGGGCCGGTGCCGCGACCGCGGACTGCCGCTCACCGACGGGGTCGGGTGGAGGCTTCGCATCGAGCCCGGACTCGAGCACTTCGTCGATGGGCTGTGCGGGCCCCAGGCGCAGGATCCGAGCGAGCAATGTGGAGACCTGCTGCTGCGCGATCGCCTGGGCAACTGGACCTACCAATTCGCCGTCGTCGCTGACGACCGCGTACAGCACATCACGGACGTGATCCGCGGCGTCGATCTCCTGGCGTCCACGGGACGCCAGATCCGCCTCGCGCGGCTCCTCGGACGGGACGTGCCGCCGCGGTTCTCACACCACCCGCTGGTGATGAAGACAGCGACCGACAAGCTGAGCAAGTCCGACCGGGACACCGGCGTCCGGGACCTGCGCCAGGCGGGTTGGACGGCGCAGCAGGTCCGCGACCACGCGGCCGCTTTGATCCGGGTATAGTCTGACGAACAGGGCTTAGAGGCTTAGAGGCTTAGGGGCCATCGTCGGCTCCCGGCTCCCGGCTCTCGATTTTGGAGGTTCCCCGTGACGCGTCGTATTGCCATCCTCGTCCTGACCTTGGCGCTCGCCACGCCCATCCTGGCGCTGGCGCATGAAGGCCACGACCACAAAGTCCTCGGCACCATCGTCTCTGTCGACGCCAAGCAGCTCGTCGTGAAGACCACTGACGGGCCCGAGAAGACCATCCTCGTCTCGGCCGCGACGACGATCCACAAAGGCAAGGGCAAGGGCGCGGCCGCGGACCTGAAGGCCGGTATTCGGGTGGTGGTCAACGTGGGCGCCGGGAAGGAACCGCTCGCCGCGAAGGACATCGAGTACGCCGCGCCGGCGACGACGAAGTGAAGCTTGCAGGCTTAGGACCCAGGACCCAGGTCCTGAGCTACTGCCTGTGCCGCAACACCACGCCCGGCCGGGCGTCGGTCTGTTGGCCGTTGGCGAAGACGGGCACGCCGTTTACGATCACATCCGCGATGCCGGTGGGGTAGGCGTGCGGCGCCGCGTAGGTGGACTGCTCACCCACGGTGTCGGCGTTGAAGACGACAAGGTCGGCGGCGAGGCCCTCCGCGACGCGGCCGCGATCGGCGAAGCCGAATTGCGCCGCCGGCAGCGACGTCATCTTCCGCACGGCTTCTTCCAGCGAAATCACCTTGCGCTCGCGCACGTAGAGACCAAGGGCGCGCACCGTGTTGCCGTAGCCGCGCGGGTGCGGCACGCCTTCGCCGAACACGTTGAGCCCGCTGTCGGACGCGATGGACACCATCGGATGCCGCAGGATGCGCGCGATGTCGTCTTCGCCCATGAAGGCGTAGACCATCGACGCGCCGCCGGCCATCAGCATGCGGCGCATCATCTCCTGCTGCGTCGCGAGGTCGTTCTTGCCCAGCACCTTCTGTGACGCCTCGGGAATCGTGAGGCCGTTGAGGCTCCGATCGGCGCGGTACTCCGCGATGCGCGCGAAGCTGTAGTTCTCGAGCCCACGCTCGCGAATCAGGTCGCGCATCTCCGCTCGGATCTTCTGCCAGGTGGCGTCGTCTTTCAGGCGCTCGTTGATCTTGTCCTGCCCGCCCTCGAGGGCCCACGAGGGGAACCGGATGCCGAGGTTCGAACTGGCCGCGTCGTAGACGTACTGGTCCGCGTTGACGCGCAACCCGCGGGCGCGCGCCTGGTCGATCATCTCGAGGGCCCGCGCGCTGGCGCCCCACTTGCTCGGCGCGTCCACCTTGAGGTGCGAGATTTCCAGCGGGCACTGCGCGGCTTCCGCGATGTTGATGGACTCCGCCACGGCCTTCTCTAGCTCGGTGCCCTCGTTGCGCATGTGCGTCGCGTAGACGCCGCCCTTCCGGGCCGCGATCTTCGCTAGCGCCACGATCTCGGCGGTCTCCGCGTAAGTGCCGGGCACGTACTGCAAGCCCGTCGAGAACCCCACCGCGCCATCTTCCATGGCCTTAGCGACGAGCGTTTCCATCTTCCGAAGCTCTTCGGGCGTGGCCTGTCGGTTTGCCGTGCCCATCGCCTCGCGGCGCACGGTGTTGTGGCCGACGAGGGTGGCGTAGTTCAGGGCGGGCTTCGCGGCCTCGATCTCCAGGAACGCCTTCGCGACGTCCAGTGCCGATCCGCCGCAGTTGCCGGCGATCACGGTCGTGACGCCCATCCGGACGAAGTGGGGGATGGAGGGCAACGTGGCGATCTCGTCCACGTGCGTGTGCACGTCGATGAAGCCGGGCGCGACGATGAGGCCCGTGGCGTCGATGGTGGCGCGGGCCGGCTCCGTGACGCGGCCCACGGAGACGATGCGGCCGCCGCGGATGCCGACGTCCGCGTTCCGCGCCGGCGCGCCGGTGCCGTCGACCACGCGTCCGCCTTGGATGAGAAGGTCAAGCGGGGCCGCGGATTGCGAGGAAAGCGACGTGGTCGAGGCCAGCAGGACGAGCAGCCAAAGCGCGGGGCGATACATGCCACAGATTAAACGCAGATTAGGCGCAGATTCACAAGCCCTCAAGCCCCCAAGTCCCTAAGTCCCCAAGCCCCTAAGCCCTCAAGCTACCGCGGCGGAATCGCCGCGATCGCGTTGCTGAGCGGTCCATTCAACTCGTCGTACACGCGGTGCAGGTACCAGTCCACGAGTTGCGTCTTGAACGCGCCGTTCACCGGCTGCACGTCGCCCGTGATCTGCACCATCAGGTCGTGGAGGCCCGGGAAGATCGCGTCCTTCGCGGCATCCGGATCCAGGCCGCGCGCCTTCGCGTCGGCGCCCTGCTTCAGGAGCTCGCGGAAAACGCCCATGGTCGCGTGCAGCAGCGTCTTGTCCCGCAGCGGGTCTCCGTGTCCGGGGACGATCACCGTGGCGTCGAGCCCGTCGATGTACTCCAGCGTGCGCAGCCAGCCGGTGGGATAGCAGCTGAGCGCGAAGGACACGGGGTTCACGAGCAGGTCGCCGCTGACGACGATCTTCTCTCGAGGCAGGAAGAGGAACGTGTCGCCTGGCGTCACCGCGCGGTCGTGGTGCAGCACCTGGATCTCGCGGCCGCCCATGTGCAAGGTGAGTCGATCGGTGTAAGTCGCCGTGGGCAGCGTGTGCGTCACGTGAACCTTCTGGTCGAGGAACGCGCGGTCTTCCTGCAGCAGGCTCTTCATCCGCGGCAGGTCCGGCGAGGCCGGTGTCGCCGCTTCCGTGGCGGCGATCCGCTGTTCAAGGTTCTTCAGGTAGCCCGGCAGCTGGGTGTCGAGCCCGGGCCGGTTGAACTCGATGGCCGGCCCCGCCATCATGGCCCGCGTGTTCTCGTGCGCGATGATTTGCACGTCGGGGAACGCGCGCTGGTAGACCTCCGTGCCGTACCAGTGGTCCCAATGCCAGTGTGAGTTCACCACGTAGCGCACGGGTTGCGGCGTGAGTGCGCGAATCCCGGCCAGCACCGCGGCGGCGGCGGCTGGCGTGCCGTTGGTGTCGAAGCACCAGCACGCCGTCGCTCGAGATGATGGCGACGGCGTTGCCGTCCAGGCCCACGTCTCCGTACGGCGCGGACCGGAAGAGGTAGATGCCGTCCGCCACCTGCATCCGCGTGGGCGCTGGGCGGCCCTGCGCGCCGAGCGTCGCGTGGCTCAGGCCGGCGACGACGAGCAGCGCGGCCATTCGTCGATGTTGCCGCATGGAGAGATGGTACACAGCCGAGGTGCGCCGCGGCGGATCGCGGCAAAATCGCCGGGGACAAACGCCGGGCCGAGTTGATCTATGCTGTCGCGTCCCCGATGCCCACGACAACCCTGGTCCCAGTTGTCGAAGACGTCCTCGATCTCGACGCGCTGTACCGTGCCTGGCACGGCGGCCATCCCGCGCCGCGACGATCAAGGACGCGCAGCTCACAATCACGCGAAACCAGCTCAAACGACTTCCAGGACCGCCAGGTCTACCTGTTCGTGGACGAAGAGCCCTGGGGCAAGGTGAAGTACGGCCAGCCGGTCTCGCGCGAGATCACGCCGGGCCGCCATCGCGTCCGCGCCTTCAACACGCTGTTCTCGCACACGATCGAGGTGGACGCCGCGCCAGGCGAGCACGTGCGCCTGCGCTGCAGCAACGGCATGCCGAACGGGGGCTGGCTGCTGATGATCTTCCTGCACGTGACCTACCTGCTCGTGCGCTTGGAACGGGAGGGAGGAAGTGAAAAGTAGAAAGTAGAAAGTAGAAAGTAGAAAGTAGAAAGCTGCGATTCCTTTCCACTTTCCACCTTCTACTTTCCACTTTTTTCTATTGCCCCGGCTTAAGTCCCGGCCGTTCCACCAGTTCGATGCGCGCGCCGGCGGGGCCGTGCGACGTAGGAGAAGTTGATCGTCGGGCCGTTGGGCAGCGGCAGCGGCCTCGGCTGCGTCTCGATCGTCACGCCTTTCGCCGCCAGCTCGCCGATCGTTTCCGCGAGCGGCTTCGTCGAGCGCCAGCCGATGTGGTCGATCGCGTGGCCGATGCTCGGCGTGGCCTCGCCCTTCTGCACCAGGATCCACACGGTGCTGAAGCCCGTCGGCGCTGTACTTCATGCCGTCGAGGCGCCCCTTCATCTTGCGTCCGCTCGCCGCCGAACTTCGCCTGCAGCCAGGTGAAGACCTCCTCGGGGTCCGGGCCGCGCATGTGGAGGTGGTGCAGGCCGAGCAGCTCGGCGATCCTGGACGACCTCGATGCGCGTGCCCCACGGGTCTTCCACGAACGCGAGCTTGAAGAGGCCGGGCACGTCACGCGTGGGCGTCACGATCTTCACGCCGTTGGCCTCGAACTCCTTCATCTTCGCGTCCAGGTCGGCCACGGAGAACCCCACGTGGTCGATGGCGCTGCCCGTGCTGGGCGCGGCGTCGGCCTTCTTGAGGAACATGAACCGCGTGCTGCCGTACATCAGCCGGTCGGGCGCTTCGGTGATGCGCTTGCCGCCGAAGTTCTTCTCGTACCAGTTGGCGGCGGCCGCCGGGTCGGGCACGTTCAGGTGGATGTGGTCGTATGGGTAGCGTCGGCGTGGGCGCTTGCGCCACTCCCGTCGCCAGGTTGATCAGAATCGCCGCGATGACGAGCAGGCCGGTGCGAACCAGACGCATTGAACCCTCCATGAACGCGCTACCTTATCAGATCGGCCCAAAACCGCGTATGCTGGGGCGGCATTCGCACGGAGGCCTCGTTGAAGAAACTGGAATGGCGGTCGTGTTGCTCGGCACGGTCGGGCTCGTGACCCTGGCGGCGCAGCAACGCATCTTCACCAACCCCAAGCCGGAAGGGCACTTCAAGGAGCTCTTTCCCAACGCGGTGGCGTTCTCCTCTTTCGGCGGCACGCCGCTCCACTGGAAGGCCTACGGCGTCGATCCCAAGACCAATCCCAACGCGCCGCCGATTGGCGTCATCTTCTGGACCACCGACATGGTCCCGAATGAAGTCGGCTATCACGGGGCCATCCACATGCTGGTCGGCATGGACATGACGCGGCATCCTCACGGGCGTCGTCGTGGACTACGACTCCGAGCCCTACGGCTACTTCTCGGTGGATCCGCCGAAGTTCGCCGCGCAGTTCAAGGGCAAGAGCGTCCGCGACCAGTTCCGCGTGGGCGTGGACGTGGACTACGTGTCGCGCGCCACCATCAGCGTCACGAGCGCCGCGCGGGCCATCCGCGAGGCCTCGCGCGTCGTCGCGCGGGCGCTGCTGTCGCCCGAGATGGTCAAGTCGCCCGGGCAGCCCCTGCCGTGATGCAGCCGGCCGATCCCTGGGGCTTCGACGAGGCGCCGGTCGAGACCTGGGCCGACATCCTCGGCCCCCAGTATCTCGACCTCGCGCTGCTCGCGGCCTTCCTGGTCCTGGCGTACGTCAGCTTCAAGCGGAAGAGCGTGCCGCTCAAGTTCGTCACGTTCGCGGCGTCGATCGCCTACATGGGGTTCACGAAGAGCTACCTCATTTCGATCACGAACATCTTCAGCGTCCTCGACTGGAACTTCCCGATCGTCAAGTACAACCTCGCGTGGTACCTGTTCTTCGGGTTCACCGTGGTCTCCACCATCCTGTGGGGCCGGCTGTACTGCGGCCGCATCTGCGCCTACGGCGCGCTCACGCAGTCGCTCGACGCGCTGCTGGGCGACCGCTTCCGGTTCAACGTGCCGAAGGCGATCGAGAAGCGCGCGTCGTACATCAAGTTCGGGATGCTGGCGGCGCTCATCGCCTACTACCTGATCACCCACAACCTCCTCATCTACCAGTACGTCGAGCCGTTCTGGATGTTCGGCCTCTACGGCACGACGACGATGTGGGTCGCTGCTGGCGACGCTGCTGGCCGCGACGATCTTCGTGCGGAACGCGTATTGCCGGTTCCTCTGCCCGGTGGGCGCCACGCTCGGCCTGATGTCGTACCTCACGGTCTTCAAGATCAAGCGGTGGCACGAGTGCAATCACTGCCGCATCTGCCAGAAGACCTGCCAGTGGGGCGCGATTGAGGGGCCGAAGATCCTCGTCACCGAGTGCGTGCGCTGCGACGACTGCGAGCGGATGTACGCGGACACGAAGAAGTGCCCGCATCACATCATCATCCTGCGGCACGCGGCCGGGGGCGGCCGCCACGGCCACCCCAAGCCCCACCCGGTGTCGCCCGCCTAGCGCCGCTCCGGCCCCGCTCATCGTCCTCATCGTTATCACCGCGCCTTGCCGCGGGTCGCGTCCACGGCGCCGGGCCCCTTCGTCCCGGCGCCCCGGCCGACGCGTACGCCGACGCCGCCCCCTGCACGTAGACCAACTGCCCGCCCGCGTGGCCGACGCGAAGGGCGAGCCCGCCCACCACCACCGTGGCGGCGAGGGTGGCCACGGCCAGTGGCCTCGCCGCGGCCGACTTGCCGAACAGCAGCACGAGCGCCGACGAGCACGAGCGTGGCGCCGCCGGCCCACGCAAACTGCTCGGCGGCTTCCTCGTGCTGTTCGAGCGCCGCCTCCTGGACGACGTTCTCGACGCGATCTTCCTCAGCCCGGCCGGTGTTGATGGCCACCAGGCTCGAGGCGAGCAACAGGGCCTGCAGGGCGACCATGAACACCCACGCGCGCGCCGTCACGCGGCCCGCTGAACCAGGCCCAGAGAAATGCCGCGGCGATGAGGGGCATGAGCATCGCGAGGCCGAGCGGAAGGTGAACGAGAGCGGGGTGGAGTGGCAGACCATTCATAGGGGCTCCTTGTCGTTGCGCGCCGTATCGACGCTATGCTTCATGAATACGGCGGCCGCGGCCCGGTTGTCATCGCACGGATGTCAGATGCGCGTAACCCCATGAATCAGAACCAGTTGGACCATGGCCATCCGACGGATGCCGGAGACCGTCGCGCGGGAATCGCCTTCACCTTGTTCGCCGGCATCGCGCTGTTGATGGGCGTGGACATCTTCAGTGACCTCCAAACCGGCGCCGAACCGCTGCATCTGTCGCTCGAATCGCTGGCGATGCTCCTGGCCGCGCCGGCGTCGTCTCGCTGTGGCGGGACCTGCGGTCGGCGCAGCAGCAGGTCGCCCATCTCGACCGGGAACTCGAATCCGCGCGCGTCGAGGCGGAGCGCTTCCGGATGGAGGCGGCCGAGGCCCTCCGCGGGCTGGGCGAAGCCATCGACGCGCAGTTCGAACGATGGGGCCTGACCCCGGCCGAGCGCGAGGTCGGGCTGCTGATGCTCAAGGGGCTCAGCCATCGCGAGATCGCGGAAGCGCGGTCGATTGGCGAGGCGACGGTGCGCCAGCAGGCGCAGGCGCTCTATCGCAAGTCGGGCCTGCGCAACCGGTCGGACCTCTCGGCGTTCTTCCTCGAAGACCTGCTGCTGCCGCGGGACCAGGCCTGAACGCCGCCCGTATCGGCTAGGGACGCCCTTGGTTCGCTGCTAGAATCCAAACCCGTGAGCACAGCCAAAGCCCGCATCTCTCCGACCACGCAGATCATGATCGGCCTGCTCCTGGGCCTGATCGTCGGCTACGTGATCAGCGTCACCGACCCGAAGGTCGCCGACTACATCCGGCCCTTCAGCCAGATCTTCATCCGCATGATCCGGATGATCATCGCGCCGCTGCTCTTCGGCACGCTGGTCGCCGGCATCGCCGGCGCGGGCCACTTCAAGGACGTGGGCCGCATGGGCCTGCGCGCGATGATCTACTTCGAGGTCGTCACGACCTTCGCCCTGCTGATCGGCCTGCTGGCGGTCAACATCCTCAAGCCCGGCGTGGGCATGGTGCTGCCGGCGCCCTCGGGCGCGCCGCCCATCACCGCCACCGCGCAGACGTGGGACCAGATCTTCCTGCACATGGTGCCGACGTCGATCATCGAAGCGATGGCCACCGGCGACGTGCTGCAGATCGTGATCTTCAGCATGGTCTTCGCCATCGGCCTCGGCATGGTCGGCGAGAAGGGCCGGCCGATGATCCAGTGGTGCGAGGCGCTCACCGAGACGATGTTCAAGGTGACGCACATCGTGATGCTCTACGCGCCCATCGGCGTGGGGGCGGCGATTGCCTACACCATCGGGTCGAGCGGCCTGCAGGTGCTGTGGAACCTCGGCTACCTGGTCTTCACGTTGTACGTGGCGCTGGCGTTCTTCGCCGCGGTGGTGCTGGTGCCGGTGATGCTGATCTTCCGCATCCCCATCGTGGAGTTCATCAAGGCCATCAAGGAGCCGGCGCTCATCGCCTTCTCGACCACGTCGAGCGAGGCCGCGCTGCCGCGCGCGATGGAGTGCGTGGAGGCCTTCGGCGTCCCGCGCCGCATCGTCTCCTTCGTGCTGCCGCTCGGCTACAGCTTCAACCTGGACGGCAGCACGCTGTACCTCTCGCTGGCCGCGATCTTCGTCGCGCAGGCCGCGCAGCGTGGACCTGACCGATCGGCCAGCAGGTCACCATGCTGATCACGCTGATGCTGACGAGCAAGGGCGTGGCCGGCGTGCCGCGCGCCTCGCTGGTCATCCTGGCCGCGACGCTGGCGAGCTACAACCTGCCGCTCGAGGGCATCACGCTCATCCTCGGCGTGGACGCCATCATGGACATGGCGCGCACGATGACCAACGTCGTGGGCAACTGCCTCGCGTCGGTCGTCGTGGCGAAGTGGGAAGGGGAGTTCAGGTCACCGGTGAAAGCGGCCCACTAGCACCGCCTTGCCGACGATGTGGCCGTCGATGGCCTTGAGCACGTCGGCTCGCGTGGCGTCTGGCGTCAGGTCCAGCTTGGTGTCGAGGGCGTAGAGTTCGAACGTGTAGTGATGATACGGTCCCGCCGCGCCGGCGCCGGGGCCCATGAAGCCGGGCTGGCCGCGCAGGTTTTTCGCCTGCACCGTGCCGTCCGGCAGCGTCGGCGTCGCCGGCAGTCCTTCCGCCAATTCGCGAGCCGTGCCGGGGATGTTGAACCACATCCCGTGCAGCACGTCGTCCACCTTCTTCTGGATCGCGACGTCGGGGTCGTGGAAGATCAGCGCGAACGAGACCGTGGCGGCCGGGACGTTGGTCCACGTGAGCTTCGGCGACACCGGGGCCGGGTCGGCCTGGGTGTACTTGTTCGGGATGATGCCGCCATCCTCGAAGGCCGGACTCGTCAGCGTGAGGCCGGGCCCGGCAGGCGGTCGGGCCGCAGGCTGGCCAGCCGGCGCCGCGGGCGCCTGGGCCGAGAGGGCGGCGATGCCGGCCGAAAGCACGAACGCGCCAATCGTCAAACTCTTTCGAATCATTCAGGGATTCCTCCGCCGGGAATTGTAGTTCAAGGCGCATCCGTCGGCTTCGCGACGAGGTGGACCTTGTCGCGCAACCCGCTGGAGATCAGGACCTCGTTCGACGCGGAGACGATCACGCCCTCGACATCCGGCAGCCGCTCGATCAAGGCCATGCCCTCGACCGGTCCGAGGATGAACACGCCGGTCGACAGCGCGTCCGCCCACAGGGCCTGCCGGGCGACGATGGTGACGCTGCGGCAGCCGCGCGCGGGCTCGCCGGCATCGGGGTCGATCAGGTGGTGATACCGGCGGCCGTCGTGCATGAAGAACCGCTCGTAGTCGCCTGACGTGCTGAAGGTGCCGTCGCTCAGTTCGAGCGTGGCGAACACCTGGTGTTCCCCGCGCGGATCCGCGATGCCCAGCGCCCAGGGCCGGCCATCCTTGAGGCCGCCCACGTACATGTCGCCCCCGGATTGGATCATGAAGTCCCGCATTCCGCGCGCCCGGAGCATCGCGACGGCCTTGTCCACCGCGTAGCCTTTGCCGATGCCGCCGAGGTGCACGCGTGATCCCTTCCGCGTGATGTACGCCGTGCCCGCCGGCCGATCCACCTGCACGACCTGGTAATCCACGAGCGGCAGCCGCGCGCGAATCGCGTCGGCGCTCGGGATCACGTTGTCCTGATCGTGATCGAACTTCCACAGGTCGGCGAGCGCGCCGAAGGTGATGTCGAACTTCCCGTGCGTCCATTCGCTCGCCTGGTGGGCGGCCAGCAGCACGGCCCTCGTGTCGGCGCTGACCGGCACGGGATGATCACCGGCCGCCGTGTTGAGGCGGACGACGTCGCTGTCGGGACGCCAGACGCTGAGGAGCGATTCGAGGCGATCGAACTCGCACGTAAATCCCATCGAACACCTCCTTCGCCGCGGCCTCGTCCGTCGTCCAGGCGGCGAGGTGCAGGGAGGAGCCCATCGACAGCCGCGTCTGTTCGACGAGACGTGGCGCGGGTGGCGCGGATGGCCCGCAGGCGGCCAGGAGGGTCAACATCCACACGGAAGTCCAGGCGCGCGGCGTCATCGCTGTGGTCATTCTAAATCCGGCTCTCATCTCCCTCTCATCCGGCCCGGGTATTCCTAAGGGCATGCGCGTGTCAGTCGTCGCCCTGTTCCTCGCCCTGTGGCTCGCGCCAGAGGCCCAGGCCCAACCGGTTCCGCTCACCCTGTCGTCGGCGTTGCAGCGGGCGCGGACCTATTCCCCGGCCGGCGCCGCGGCGACGGCGCGGGTCGACGCCGCTGGAGAGGCGAGCGAGGCGTCCGGCCGCTGGCTGAACCCTCAGACCGAATTCCGGTGGGAGAACTTCGGAGCCGGAGTTCCCGGCGGGCTTCCGCTCGACGTCTTTGCCACGGTCACCCAGCCCATCGAACTCGGCGGCGATCGTTCGGCCCGGCGCGGGGCCGCCGCCGCGGCGATGGAGTTCGCGCGCGCGTCGCAGGTGGCGGTCGGCGACGGACACGGATCTCCTCGTTGCCCGACGCTTTCTCGACGCCGTCCGCGCCCGCGACGTGGACGCGGCGCTGGCGGCGCAGGCCGATCGCCTTCGCGAACTGGTGCGCGTCATCGAACGCCGCGTGGCCGAAGGGCTGACGGCCGAGGCCGACCTCCGCCGGATGGAGGCCGAGCGGGCCCGGGTCGACCTGGACCGCGTCAGGGCGTCGCTGGCGGCGACCCGCGCGCTCCACGGCCTCGCCGCGCTCCTCGGCCCGGGCGAGCCCGTCACGCTGGCCGGCCTCGTCGCGCCTGTCGACGTGCCGCTTCCACCAGGGCTGGATGACCAGGCGATCACGGCGGCGCTGGATCGACGGCCCGAGGTCGTCGCGGCCCGCGCACGGCTGGCCGGCGCGCGCGAGCTGGTGCGGCTCGAAGAGGCGCGCGGGGTTCCCGACCTCGCCGTGACCGGCGGATGGAAGCGGACGTCCGGATACAACACCGGTGTTATCGCGTTCAGCGTGCCGCTCCCGGTGTTCGATCGCAATCGTGCTGGCGTGACGCTGGCCAAGGGCCAGGTGCGCGCCGCCGAGCTCGAGCTGGATCAGGCGATGGTGTCCGGCGCCGCGGAGGTTCGAACCGCAATCGACGCGGCGCGGGTGCTCTCGGAGCAGTCGGCCCGCGTGCGCGCCACGTTGGTGCAGCCCGCGGAGATCGCGCGCGCGGCGGCGCGCGCCGCGTTCGAGAGCGGCGCTGCGGACGTGCTGCGGGTGGTGGATGCCGAACGGATCGGCACCGACGCCGCGGTGGTGTTGTCCACCCTGGCCAGCGACGCCGTCCTGGCCGTCCTCGAGGCACGGGTGGCCCTCGGAGAGAGAACGATCCCATGAACCTGACCCCGATCACGACACTTCGAAATCGCATGCGGCTCTGGTGGCCCCTGGTGGCGGCAGTCGTAACCGCCGCCTGGTTGCTGGTGCCCATGCGGTCCGGGCCCGCCGCGCTGGCGCAGGGGGAGTTGCGCTCCACACCTGCGTCGGCGTCGGCGGGTCCACTCGTCCTCTCGGCGCAGGCCGAGAAGGACGCCGGAATCGAGACGTCCGCCGCGCGCGTCATCGAGCGTCGTGATCGTCTCGATGCCCCCGGTGTGGTCGGCCTGAATGAACGCCGCACCGCGCGCATCGGCGCGGTGGCGGAAGGCGTGGTGGTGGACGTGCCCGTGCAGCCCGGTGACTCCGTGCAGGAGGGGACACAGCTGGCCACCGTGCTCAGCCACCTGTTTCACGACGCATGGGCGTCCTACTTCAAGGCCCTGGCCGCGCGGCGCACCGGCGAACGCGAGGTGGCGTACGCGCGCGCCGCGCAGGAGCGCGCCGCGCGGCTCCTGCGCGACAAGGCCCTCTCGCCGCAGGAGGCCGACCGGGCCGCCGCCGACAGCGTCCACGCCGAGCAGGCGCTGGCTGCCGCGAAGGCCGAGGTCACGCGCACCGAGCAGGACCTGCGGCATTACGGCATCGTCCCGCGCGAAGATGCGGACCCGGAGGCGGAAGACCGCATCGCCATCCGCGCCCCATTTGCCGGCGTCGTGATCGAGCGCCTGGTCTCGACGGGGACGACAGTCACCCCGGGCGTGCCGCTGCTGGTGGTGAGCGACCTGTCGACCGTGTGGGTCAGCGTTGAAGTGGACGAGGCCCACCTGGCGC
Source organism: uncultured Acidobacteriota bacterium (assembly GCA_963839865.1). Classification (GTDB taxonomy): domain Bacteria; phylum Acidobacteriota; class Vicinamibacteria; order Vicinamibacterales; family UBA2999; genus 12-FULL-67-14b. The sequence continues at coordinate 4,755 of CAWIWS010000018.1, read as the reverse complement.
AGCTGGCGCGCGGTCGCGCGGCCTCCGTGACGGCGGCCGCGTATCCCGGGCAGGCCTTTGCGGGCACCATCGACGCCGTGGGCGACGTGATCAACCCGTCGACGCGTCGCGTGGCCGTGCGCGTGGTGGTGCCGAACGCGGACCGTCGTCTCAAGCCGGAGATGTTCGTCACCGCGACGCTCGGCACGTCCGAGGCCCGGCGCGCGCTGGTCGTGTCGTCCAGGGCCGTCCAGCAACTCGATGGCGAGACGGTGGTCTTCGTGAAGGGCGCCGAGGGGTACGCCCGCCGGCCCGTGGTGCTCGGCGGGGAAGCCGACGGGGTGATCGAGGTGGTCCGCGGCCTGTCGGACGGAGAGCGCGTGGTCACCAACGGCGCGTTCCTGTTGAAGTCGTCGATGACGGCCCAGGCCGGGGAGCCCTGACGTGGGATTCGTCGAGCGATTCGTCGCCGCGAGCATCGGCCAGCGCGCGTTCGTGCTGCTGTGCCTCGCGGCCCTCATCGTGTCGGGTGTCGTCGTCTTTCGAGGCCTGCCCGTCGAAGCGTTTCCCGACCTGACGAACAACCAGGTCGTGGTCATCACGGAGGCGAGCGGCCTCGCGGCGCCGGAGGTCGAGCAGCGCATCTCGTATCCGATCGAGACGGCGCTGATGGGCGTGCCCGGCGCGCAGCAGGTGCGGTCGCTCTCGAAGTTCGGCCTGTCGATCGTGACGGTCGTGTTCGACGACAACGTGGCGATCTACCTGGCGCGCCAACTGGTCACCGAGCGCCTGGCCGACGTGCGAAGTCGCATTCCCGGCCGGGCTGTCGCCCGTGCTCGGGCCCGTCGCCACCGCGTTCGGCGAGGTCTACCAGTACGTGGTGTCCGGCGGCGGGGCCGATCCCATGGCGACCAAGACGCTGCACGACTGGGACATCCGCACGCGCCTGCGGTCCGTGTCCGGCGTCAGCGAAGTGAATTCGTGGGGCGGCCTCACCCGACAGTTTCACGTGGTCGTCGATCCGGCGCGGCTCGAGAAGTACGGCCTCCCGCTCCGCCAGGTCTACCAGGCGGTCGCCGACAACAACCAGTCCTTCAGCGGCGGCTTCATCGAGCATCGCGGCGAGCGCTACACGGTCCGCGGCGTCGGCCTCGTCACGGGCGTCGAGGACCTGCAACGCGTGGTCCTCCGCGCGGATGCCGGCGTGCCCGTGACCCTGGGCGACGTGGCCGCGGTGGAGATCGCGCCCATGCAGCGCTTCGGCGCGGTGACGCGTGACGGGGCCGGCGAGGTCGTGTCCGGCATGGTCATCATGCTCAAGGGCGAGAACGCGCACGACCTCTCCGCGCGCGTCAAGGCGCGCGTGGCCGAGATCCAGAAGAGCCTGCCGAAGGGCCTGGCGATCGAGCCGTTCTACGACCAGAGCGAGGTGATCGATCGGACGACGCACACGGTGCAGACCAACCTGATCGAGGGCTGCCTCCTCGTGATGGCGGTGCTCTTCTTCTTCCTCCGGGATGTGCGCGCGTCGCTCATCGTCGCCGCGGTCATCCCGCTGTCGATGCTCGTCGGCTTCATCGGCATGAAGATCTTCGGCGTGTCGGCCAACCTGATGTCGCTCGGGGCCATCGATTTCGGCCTGATCGTGGACGGCGCAGTCGTGATGATGGAGAACTTCGTCCGCCGGCGGGCCGACGTCGGCGCGCGCCTCGAGGCCGCGCCGTCGGAGCGCGCGCGGGAGCTGAAGCTGCACCTGTTCCGCGACGCCTCGATCGAAGTGGCGCGACCGGTGCTCTTCGGAGTGCTCATCATCATCGCCGTCTACATCCCGATCTTCGCGCTCGAGGGCCTCGAGGGGAAGATGTTCCGGCCGATGGCCATCACCGTGTGCTCGGCGCTGTTTGGCGCGCTGCTGCTCTCGCTGACGGCCGTGCCCGTGGTGTCGTCGTACCTGCTGCGCATCGACGGCCACCATCCCGAGGAGCGGTGGTTCATCTGGCTGCGGGACCGCTACGTGCGCCACCTCGCCGACGCGATGCGGCACCGCCGGCGCACGATTGCGGTGGCGGTGACGGCCGTCGCGATCGCGCTGGGATCGGTGCCCTTCCTCGGCACCGAATTCATGCCGCGGCTGGACGAGGGGTCGATCCTGATCGAGACGCGCAAGCTGCCGGCCGTGTCGCTGGAGGAGTCCGTCGACATCTCCTCCAGGGTCGAGCGGATCGTCCGCCGGTTCCCGGAAGTGTCGCAGGTGGTGACCAAGATCGGGCGGCCGGACCTCGCCACCGAGGCGATGGGCATCTACCAGGGCGACGTCTACGTCCTGCTCCATCCGCTGGAGACGTGGACGAGCGGCCGCGACAAGGCGGCCCTCATCGACGCGATGGCCGCCGCGCTCGGCGAGCTGCCCGGCGTGACCTACAACTTCACCCAGCCGATGGCGATGCGCCTGGACGAGGTCGTGTCGGGCATCAAGGCCGACGTCGCGGTGAAGCTGTTCGGGCCCGACGCCGAGGTGCTGGGCCGCCTCGCCGAGCAGGTCCGGCGCGTCGTCGTGGCCGTGCCCGGCGCCGCGGACGTGCAGGTCGAGGTGCTCTCGGGCGCGTCGCAGGTGGCCATCGACGTGGACCGCGAGGCCATCGCGCGCTACGGCGTGTCGGTGACCGACGTGCGCGAGGTGGTCGAGACGGCGATCGGCGGCATGGAGGCCACGGAACTGCTCGAGGGGGCGCGGCGGTTTCCGGTGCTGGTCCGCTTCCCGCCGGACGTGCGCGCGGACGAGTCCGCGCTCGGCGCGCTCTCGGTGCTGGCGCCCGGCGGCGAGCGCGTGCCGCTCTCGCGCCTGGCGCGCATCCGCCTCGCGAGCACCCCCGAGGCGATCACCCACGAGAACGGCGAGCGCCGCCTCGTGGTGCAGGCCAACGTCCGCGGCCGCGACGTCGGCAGCTTCGTCGCCGAGGCCGAGGCGGCGCATGGCGCGGCGCCGTGTCCCTCCCGAGCGGCTACTACATGACCTGGGGCGGGCAGTTCGAGAACCAGCAGCGCGCCATGCGCCGCCTGCTGTTCGTCATCCCGCTGTCGCTGGTGATCATCTTCCTGCTGCTGTTCAGCACGTTCGGGCGCGTGCGGTGGGCGGTGCTGATCCTGATCAACGTGCCGTTCGCGCTGGTCGGGGGCATCGCGGCGCTCTGGATCCGCGGCCTCACGCTCAACCTGTCCGCGTCGGTCGGCTTCATCGCGCTCTTCGGGGTGGCGGTGCTGAACGGCGTCGTGATGATTGCCGCGATCCGGGCGCTGCGCGAGGACGAAGGGCTTCCGCTCCACGGGGCCACCCTCGCCGGCGCCGGGTCGCGGCTGAAACCCGTGCTGATGACGGCCATGGTCGCCGCCATCGGCTTCGTGCCGATGGCGCTGTCGCACGGCGCCGGGGCCGAGGTGCAGCGGCCGCTGGCGTCCGTGGTCATCGGCGGCATCACGACGTCCACCCTGTTGACCCTGATCGTGCTGCCCACGCTGTACGAGATGATGGAGCGTCGGTATGAGATTGCTGCTCGTCGAAGACGATCCGAAGATCAGCCGCTTCCTGGTGAAGGGCCTGCGTGAGGACCAGCACGTCGTGGACCTGATCGAGAACGGGCCCGACGCGCTCGACCAGGCCTCGGCGGCCGACTACGACGCGGTCATCCTGGACCTGATGCTGCCCGGGCTCGACGGCTTCGAGGTGTGCCGCCGGATGCGGGCGCAGGGCAACGATACGCCCGTGATCGTGATCAGCGCGCGGGACGCCGTGCCCGACCGGGTCAAGGGCCTCGACTGCGGCGCCGACGACTACCTCGTGAAGCCCTTCGCCTTCGACGAGCTGCTCGCGCGCCTGCGCGCCCTCGACCGCCGCGGGCGCAACCGCCAGACCAGCCAGGTGCTGGCGTACGGCCCGATCGCGATCGACCCCGCCGATCATCGCGTGACGGTCGACGACACCGCGGTCGTCGCTCACGGCCACCGAGTATCGCCTCCTCGAGTACCTCGTCCGGCGCGCGGAGTCGATTGTCACGCGCGACCAGCTGGCCGAGCACGTGTGGGGCGGCGACTACGACCCGTTCTCGAACGTGGCCGACGTCTATGTCGGCTACGTGCGCCGGAAGCTCCAGGCCGTGGCGCCGGAGCCGCTGATCCAGACCGTCCGCGGCCTGGGGTATATGCTGAAGCAAGGCGTATGAGCGACCGGATGCCTCGGACGACGTTTCGCGGGCGGCTGACGCTGCGCTGGACCGTGGCGTTCGGCCTGCTGCTGGCCGCGGCGAACACCGCCATCTATCTCACGGCCAGCACCTACCTGCTCCACGACCTCGATGCGAAGATCCGCACCGTGGCCGCCACCGAGCTGGCCTCGTCGACCGACCGCGCCGACATCCACATGCACGAGTTGCCCGCGGACGCGCTGGCCGAGGGGGAATACGCCGACAAGTTCGTCCAGATCCTCGAGGCCGATGGTCGCGTGCGTATCGCGTCGAACAACTTGCGCGGCAAGCCGCCGCTGGTGTCGCCGGACGTGGTGGCCGACGCCACCGCCGGCCATGCTCCCGTCGTCAACGTCCGCGTCGACGGCCGGCCCGGGCGCGCGGCGGTGTTGAGCGTGCGGCACGGCGGCCAGCGCTACGCGCTGCTCGTCGGCCTCTATGCCGACCAGGTCCACGGACACCTCGCGTCGCTGGCGTGGCTGCTGGCGGCCGTCTGGTTCGCCGGTCTTGGCGCGACGGCCGCGCTGGGGTACGGTCT
>CAWIWS010000017.1:0-43633 GCA_963839865.1 uncultured Acidobacteriota bacterium | reverse complement strand
CTGCTCGCGCATCCGTAGAACTTTGGTCCACAGATTCCACCGATTTCACAGATTCGGCGAGTCGCCGGGGCACACGGGCGCGGGGCGGCGCGACGCGCCGCGCGAGCGCGGAAAGGGGCGCGGCCATGAGCCCCCGGCTTTGTTGTCCGGGTTCATGGCCGCGCCCCTTTCGCGCTATGGGAGCCGGTCTCTGACCGGCTCCCCGCGCCCGTCGTCAATCTGCGTTCAATCTGCGTTCAATCTGCGGCTGACTTTACGCCAGCGAGCCGAGGTACTCCTCGAGGCGTGGGTGCGTGCTAGCTCTTCGACTTCACAACAATCCGGTCGACGACGCTCGCCACGTTCTCGGTGCCGCGCGCAATCTCGGCGGCGCGCGCCTTGGCGGCGGCCGACGCGACCGTGCCCGTGAGCGTGACCACGTGGTCCTTGGTCTCCACGGAGATGCTGGAGCCGTCGAGAATCTTCTCGTCGACGAATTTCGCCTTCACCTTCCCCGTGATCCAGGTGTCGGTGACGGCAGCGCCGGTGGCCGACGCCATCTCCTTGCTCTTGTCGGCGACGTCGCCGGCGACGTCCTTCGTCACCTCGAGCGCCTCGGTGCCCGCCTTCTTCGTCGCGTCAACCGCCTTCTCGGCTCCCGACTTCGTCGCCTCGATCGCGGCGGCAGGAGCCGCCTTCGTGTCCTCGACGGCCCGGTCCGAACATGCAGCCCCGACGGCGACCAGGCCGCCCAACGCCGCGACGACGACAATCCGTGATGCAGTCATGTCTTCTACCTTTCGATGCCGAATCGGCGAATAGCGGCACGGCCGGGGCCGCGCCGCGTGGTCGCGCTTCAGAACTTGATGACGACGCCCGCGCTGGCGCGCGAGTAGTTCAGCTTCGCGCTGTCCAGGGTGAAGCCGAGCACCGTGAAGTCCTGGAACGAGTGGAAGTAGCGCAAGTCGCCGCGCAGCCCGAAGTGCGCGCTCAACGACGCCATCAGGCCTCCGCCCACGTCCCATCCGGCGGCGTTGTCGTTGGACGTGAAGAGGCTGCTCGTCGTCAGCTCGACGTGCGTCTTGATGAGGCCGACGCCCACGAGCGCGTACGGACGCACCGGGCCTATCTTGGGCGCCAGCATGACGTTCCCCATCAGCGTCAGCACGCTCGACGAGAGGCCCGTGCCCTGGCCGAAGAAGTCCGGCGCGTAGGCGACCTCGGCCTCGACGCCGAGGATCGTGCCGAGCACGCCGGCGCCGACGCTGATGTTGGTCTTCTTCTCCGTGCAGTCGAAGTTGGTCAGCTTCGGACAGCCCGAGTCGCCGCCGAAGTCGACGCCGAACATCGGGCTGATGAAACCCTGGGCCCTGGCGTCGGCGGCCGCGCCGAGAAGGCCGACCGCGACGACGCCAAGAACGAGTTGCCGCGTGATGGAACCGAACGTGGTCTGTGCCATGACTAGTTCGTGGATTCCTTGAACGAGTAGCGGTTCAGCATTTCGAGCAGCCGCGCCGCCGACTTCGGGGGCTTCACGCCCGTCCGGATGATGGTCTTGTTGTCGAGCTTCTTCCCGTAGAGCGCGGCGTTGTCGCTCAGGTCCTCACGCAACGTCGCACCTTCGAGCGCGACACCGGCGAAGAGGCCCTGCGTCCGCGACCAGGAGAGAATGTCGGCGTGCATCTGCACGTCGGTTTGCGCCGTCGCCGTGCGGCCAACCGGACCCGCCGCAACGGAACCCTCCACGCCAAGCGTGAACTTGTTGCCGAGCAGCTTCTCCGCCCCGCGCTCGTTCATCACGAGCATGAAGAGGTCCGCCGTCGTTCCGCCCAGTTGGAAGCCCACGCTGCCGCCCTCGATGCGAACCGTGGCCGGCGCGGACCATCCGCCTTTGGTGGCGCGGCACAACATGTAGCCCTCGCCGTATTTCCCACCCACCACGAACGCCGCGGTCTTCAGCTCCGGGACGATCACGATGCAATGGGCCTTTTCGAGCAGGTCCTGGGGGATGCCCTTGTCGGGCGCCGCCATCACTTCGGAGAAGATGGTCGCGGCCAGGTCGAGGCGCTTCGCCGGCTCGCGGTCCTGCGCAAACAGCGGGGTGACGGCCAGCAGGGTCGTGGTAACAGTAATTGCGATAATCGATTTCACTTTAAACGCTCCTTCCACACGTTAGTCGCACCTGATAACTGGGGCTGTCCCGTATGGGACACCCCCTGCACGCCTCCCACGGTGTCGAGTTCGGGCGTCAGGTTTGCCTGCCTGAACGATGACCGCCGCGAGGACCAGCGCGGCGACGCGCGGGAGCGTCATCCTCCGTCGTTGTCTCCACGATGAAGATGTAGAGCCGAACGACGAACGATGCGTCAGAGCCGGCCCATCAAGATCAGGATGAGCAGGATCAACAGCACGAGGCCAAGACCGCCGCTGGGGTAGTACCCCCAGCCGCGGCTATGCGGCCAGGCGGGGATCACCCCAAGCAACATCAGGACGAGGACGACGAGAAGGACGGTGAGCATAGATCCCCCTTTGCGGACGGACCATGAACGAGATCACGCATCCCCGTGCCGGCCGGCAAAGAGCAGCAGCACGCCGCCGACGACTGCCACGACGCCGACAATCGGCGGAAGCGGAATGGTCTTTTCATGCTCGGCCGTCGCGTGGATCGGGCCGATATCGATCACGGTGTCGCGGCTCGTGTACTTGATGCCTTGATAGGCGAAGGCCATCACGCCGAGCACGATGAGGAGCACGCCGACGATGGGAATGGTTTTCATGAATTCCTCCCGGTCTTCCAACTCCCACGCTACGCCCCGCCGGTGGGCTGGAATGTTCCGTTTTGAACACCCGGGGTGATGGACAATCGGGGCATGGCCGACGACACGGTGTCCTTTGCGCCAGGCTGGCCCGGTATCGAGGCGCGGTGGACGTCCAGCGCGAAGAGCGGCATCGGCACCGCCACCAGCCGCGACAGCCGCGTCTGGTTCACGCTGAGCCACGGCATCCTCAACGAGGTCTACTACCCTCGCGTCGATCACGCGTGCACCCGCGACCTCGGCTTCATCGTCACCGACGGGCACGCGTATTTCTCCGAGGAGAAGCGCGACGCCGAATCCGACACCTCGACCGTCGCGCCGGGCATTCCCGCCTACCGCGTGCACAACACCGCGCGCGATGGCCGCTACCGTATCGAGAAGGAGATCCTGGCCGACCCACGCCGGGACGTCGTCCTGCAGCGCGTCCGCGTGGTGCCCTTGCGCGGCGCGCTCGACGATCTCCGGGTGTTCGTGCTGCTGGCGCCGCATCTTGCCAACCACGGCATGGGCAACACCGCGTGGGCGGGCGACTACAAGGGCCACCCGATGCTGTTCGCCGAACGCGGGCAGTACGCGCTCGCGCTCGACTGCACGGCGCCGTGGCGCGCGCGGTCCGTGGGGTTCGTCGGGATCTCCGACGGCTGGCAGCAACTGCAGGCCCACAAGCAACTCATCGAGACCTACGAGCGCGCGGAGAACGGGAACGTCGCCATCGTCGGCGAGATCGATCTGCGCGGATCGGACGGCACGTTCGTGATGGCGCTTGGATTCGGCCCTTCCGCGATGGAAGCCGGCCAGCACGCGCGCATCAGCCTGCTCGAGGATTTCGACGCCACCCAGGCGGCTTACGTCGAGGCCTGGCGCTCGTGGCACGCCTCACTCGACGCCGGCATCCCGCTCGAGGCGCGGCACCCGCTGTATCACGCCAGCGCGGCGGTGCTGCGTGCGCACGAATCCAAGCGCGTGGAGGGCGGTATCATCGCCGGCCTCTCGATCCCGTGGGGCTTCTCGAAGTCGGACGACGACCTGGGCGGCTATCACCTGGTGTGGCCGCGAGACCTGGTGGAGACGGCCGGCGCCTTCGTGGCGATCGGCGCGCGCAAGCACGTGAGGCGGGTGTTGCGCTATCTCGAAGTGACGCAGGAGCCCGACGGCCACTGGGCGCAGAACATGTGGCTCGACGGGACGCCCTACTGGGCGGGCATCCAGATGGACGAGACCGCGCTGCCCATCCTCCTGCTCGACCTGGCCGCGCGCAAGGGCGTGATCGATGCCGCGGAACTCGTGGCCTGGTGGCCGATGGCCCGCCGCGCGGCCACCTACCTCGCGCGCAACGGGCCCGTGAGCCCGCAGGATCGCTGGGAGGAAGAGCCGGGCTGCTCGCCGTTTACCCTCGCCACGGAGATCGCCGCGCTCCTCGTCGCGGCCGACGTCGCCGAGGCCGCGGGGCAAGTGGTCGCCGCCACGTACCTGCGTGAGACGGCCGATGCGTGGAACGCGAGCATCGAGCGATGGCTCTACGTGTCGGGGACGCCGGTGGCGCGACAACACGGCGTGGACGGCTACTACGTGCGCGTGTCGGTGTCCGATCGGTCGGACGCCGCTTCGCCCAGGGAAGGCTTCGTGCCGATCAAGAACCGACCCGCGGCGCAGTCGGCCGGGCCTGCCGCGTCGATTGTCAGTCTCGACGCGCTCGCGTTCGTGCGGTTCGGGCTTCGCGCCGCGGACGACCCGCGCATCCTCGGCACGCTGAAGGTCATCGACGCCACCCTCAAGGTCGAGACCCCGCGCGGACCCGCGTGGCATCGCTACCAGGGCGACCGCTACGGCGAACACGCCGATGGCAGTCCGTACGATGGGACGGGAATCGGCCGCGCCTGGCCGCTGCTGACCGGCGAGCGCGCGCACTACGAGCTCGCGGCCGGGCGGCGGACCGAGGCCGAAACGCTCGCGCACGCGCTCGAGGCGTTCGCGGGCGACAGCGGACTCCTCCCCGAACAGGTCTGGGACAGCGCCGACATTCCCGAGCGTGAGCTGTTCCGCGGCCGGCCCACCGGCTCGGCCATGCCGCTCGTGTGGGCGCACGCCGAGTACATCAAGTTGTGCCGTTCCCTCCGCGAGGGCGAGATCTTCAATCGGCCGCCGCAGACCGTCGAACGGTACCTCGTCAAGAACGCGACCTCGGACCTGATTACCTGGCGCTTCAACAGCAAGGTCCGCGCGATGCCGACCGGCAGGACGCTTCGCCTCGAGACCCTCGACACGGCGGTGGTCCGGTGGAGCGCGGATGGCTGGCGCACGGCGCACGAGGCGCCCACCCGCGACACCACGCTCGGCGTGCACGTCGCGGACCTGCCGACCTCGTCGCTCGACGGCGGCACTCTAATCGCGTTCCGGTTCTATTGGCCGCAGCCCGCCCGCTGGGAGGGCACGGAGTTCGCCGTCGAGATCGACGGGTAATCATTTCAGGCGATGGACGCCGTCGCCCGGCCGTGGATAATGGCGGGGTGATTATCTGCACCCTTGCCATCGGCGTCCTGGCCTCGTACCTGAGCATGGCGTTCAGCTGGCGCCAGTCGGCGCTCTTCGTCGTCGGCACGCTGGCCGGCCTCGTCCTCTACCACGCGGCGTTCGGCTTCACCTCATCCTGGCGCGTCTTCATCGCGGACCGGCGCGGCGCCGGGCTACGCGCGCAGATGGTGATGCTCGCGCTGACGTGCGCGGTGTTCTTCCCGCTGCTCGCGGGCGGCACGCTCTTCGGACAAACGATCCGCGGCTCGGTGTCGCCCATCGGCGTCTCGGTGATCGTGGGCGCGTTCATCTTCGGCCTCGGCATGCAACTCGGCGGCGGCTGCGCCTCGGGCACGCTCTTCGCGGTGGGCGGCGGCAACACGCGGATGCTCGTCACGCTCGCCGCGTTCATCGCCGGCTCGGTGATCGGCACCGCGCACGCGCCGTTCTGGAGCGCCACGCCCGCGTTCGCGCCGACGACGCTCGTCACGGCGCTGGGGCTCCTGGTGGCTCGGCCTCGCGGTGAGCCTCGCGCTCTTCGCGGCGATCTGGGCAATCACGCACGTCGCAGAGACTCGCCGCCACGGCCGACTGGTGGACGCTTTCCCCGAGGCACCGTCGGTGCCCCTGGCAGCATTCTGGAGAGGCCCCTGGCCGCTCGTCGCCGGCGCGGTGGGGCTCGCCGTGGTGAACATCTCCACGCTCGCCATCGGCGGCCGTCCGTGGGGCGTCACCTCGGCGTTCGCACTGTGGGGCGCGAAGGCGCTCGATGCCGTGGGCATCGGCGTGGCGTCGTGGCCCTACTGGTCCACGCCCGCGCAGGCCGGCGCGCTCAAGGCGAGCGTCTTCGCGGACGTGACGTCGGTGATGGATTTCGGCATCATGCTCGGCGCGCTCCTCGCGGCCGTCCTCGCCGGCCGCTTCGCGCCCGCGTGGCGAACCTCGGGCAAGTCGGTCGCCGCGGCCGTCGCGGGCGGCCTGCTCCTCGGCTACGGCTCGCGCATCGCCTACGGCTGCAACATCGGCGCGTACTTCAGCGGCATCGCATCGGGCAGCCTGCACGGCTGGCTGTGGCTCGTCGCGGCCTTCGCGGGCAACGTTGCCGGCACGAGCCTCCGGCCGATGTTCGATCTCAAGGTGGAACGGACCACGACCGCCTGCTGAATCTCTCGATCTCGTGAGCGGGTGATCGGTTGATCTATCTGGCGATCTGGTGATCTCGTAATCTGGTGTTAGACCAGTCAGCCAAGAATCGATGTGAATACCATGGCCAACAAAATGGAAGACGATCTCGTTACGGTGGCTACATTCGCCACCAGTCTCGAAGCTTCCCTGGCCAGAGGGGCTCTGGAGGCAGCGGGTATTTCGGCTTTGTTGCCGGGCGAAGCGCTCGGTTCGTTTTCCAGAAACCGGGGTGGAGTGCCGCTGACCGAGTTACAGGTGCGAGCTGCTGATCGCGAACGAGCCGTTGAAGAGCTCGAACGTCTCGGGCATCGATGAACGCGTGGCTTTGGCCAGCGGATCAACCGTTCGGCAGATCAACAGTTCACGAGCTCAACAGATCACGCGCTTGGTCCCCTTGTCCGAAAGCTTCGGTTTTCCCAGCCGAACCCATCGGAATCGACCGCCTCTGGTACAATCACCGGCTGGTAACGACATCCCGAGGGTTCACTGGGTGACCCTCGCTTCTGGAGGCATCAGCATGCGGCGATTTGTGTTCCCCCTGGCGGCGCTCGTTCTCGCGGCCGCGTTCACCACGGCGCTCAGCGCGCAGAAGATGACGACGCTCAAGGACGGCCCCAGCCCGCACGTGCGAGCGGAGTGGACCATCGACGGCGGCAACCTGTCGATCGAGTACGGCCGTCCCTCGCTCAAAGGCCGCGTGCCCGGCAAGGACATCGACCCCTTCGACGGCAAGGAATGGCGGACGGGCGCCGACCAGGCCACGACGCTCAAGACCGACAAGATGCTGATGATCGGGTCGCTGCACGTCCCCGCCGGCACCTACACGCTCTACACGATTCCCGCAGGCGGCACGTGGCAGCTCATCGTGAGCAAGAAGACCGGCCAGTGGGGCATCCCCTACCCCGGCAAGGCCGATGACCTCGGCCGCGCGCCAATGAAGCTCGAGACCAACGCGAAGCCCGTCGAGCAGCTCACCGATCTCGAATCGACGACACGCCCGCCGGCGCCACGCTCCACATCGACTGGGGTACCACGCGGGCCAGCGTCCCCTTCACGATCGGATGACTCAAGTGCCAAAGGTGCCTGGTACCTACCGGGGCACCCTTGGCACCCTAGAACCCGCCTTTCGTTCCCTTCAGAATCTCGAGCGCTTCCGGCGGGCGGGTGCTGAGTATTTCCTTCATCCGCGCGACCACCGACGCGCGGGCTTCTTTCGGTAACGCGTCGAAGGCCGGTGAGTAGACCATGTAGCTGCAGCGGTACCGCAGCAGCCGCGTCTGCAGATCGAAGTCCCGCAGCGATCGCCCCTTCGCATCCCGCGGCCCCTCGGCCGCGAAGACCTTCGCGAACCCCGACACGCCTTCAACCGGACCAGCGATCGGCGCTTCGTCGACGAATAACAGGTAGTCGGCCACCTCGCGCGAGAGGTCGCGCAATTCGCCGCGTGCGAAATCAAGACGCTGCTCCTGCGCGGCCATTCGCGCCTCCCAGCCCAGGCGGGTGAGCAGGTTCACCGCCCGCGCCTGGTGGTCGAACACCATCAGCGCGACGATGTCGCTCGACGGTAACGGGTAGGCGCGGGTGTCCACGCGTAGGGAGATCGCGCGCTGGTTGAGGGTCGCCGCCGACACCGCGGCCTCCGGTCCCGTCGTGTCATCCACCATCGCGTTGCCGAGATGACGCATCTGGCCGTGCGTGCCGGTAACGTACCAACCGCCCCACCGGCGCTCGAGCGGCACGCGGTGATCCACGAGAACACTGCCCATCTGCGGCCGTGTCCCGCCATCGGGGCCGGTGAACATGCTGCGGACGAGCAACCCCGGCACATCGAGGCTGTTCGACGACAGGTGGCACGTCAGGCACCGCTCATGCGTGGCGAACGACGGCGGGCTGTTCGCATCCTGCGTGAGCGAGAAGAACCGCACGCCCTGCCGCGGATCGTGCGCCGCCACTTCGAGCAACGGCGCGCCGGGGATGTAGCCCACCACCACCGTGTCGTTGAAGTACAGGGCGCGCGGCGTCTCGGGACTGGTGTACGCCTGCTGAACGGCGGTCTTGGAGAAAAGCAGCAGCTGCGACTCGACCGGTACGTCGAGGGCCGCGAGGAGCAATCGCAGGTAGCCGAGACGGGGCTCGAAGGCGAGCTTCGCGTCACCCAACTCGAGGCGCCGGTCCAGCCTCGACACCGGGTCCTCGCCCGTGGGCATGGCGTACTGAATCGCCGGGTGCTGATCGAGCGTGCCCGGAAACGGCGACACGCGTGACTGCGCGCGCACGGCCGCCAGGGCCACCGCCGTCAGCAGGACCATGACCGCCCCGAATCGCCTCGTCCCCATCAGCCCATTCTCTCCCGAGGAGGGGCTACCATGCTTCCATGGCTCGACGTCTGCCTCCCCTGACCCTCCTCTCTTTGCTGTTGCTCGCCGGCGTCGCGCGTTCCACCACCGTCATTCCGCCAACCTTCGACGAGCTCGTGTCGCAGGCGCGCACGATCTTCGTGGCCGAGGTCGTCGGCCAGCGTGCCGTCTGGGAGGTCACGCCACAGGGCCGCGCCATCGTCACCATCGTCACGTTCCGCGTGGAGGACACGTGGAAGGGATCCGCAAGCCCCGTGACGCAGCTCGAGTTCCTTGGCGGCACCATCGACGACCTGACGATGGACGTGATCGGCGTGCCAAAGTTCGTCGTGGGCCGGCGAGACGTGCTGTTCGTGGGTGAGACGGCCCAGGTCGTGAGTCCCCTGGTGGGCTTCATGCACGGACGCCTGCGCGTGGAGCGCGACGCCGCAACCGGCGTCGACCGTGTGCGCACCTACGATGGCCGCTCCCTGGCCAGCGTGGCGGACTTTGGTGCGGCGCGGGCGGCTGCCCTCGTGCAGGTCACGCCGATGCGGCTCTCGGACCTGAAAGCGTCTGTCATCGGCCGTGTGGTCGCGGCGAAGGCGCGATGAAGGCCCGCCGTCTCGCAGGGCTCGTCGTCGGCGCGATGGTGTTGGTCGCGGGCGCCGCGCCGACACGCGGCTATTCCACGTACAGCTACAAGTGGCCCAACGGGAACGTCGTGATGCACATGCAGCTGGGCTCCGGTTCCGGCACGCTCATCGACGGCTCGACGAGCTGGAACCAGGCGGCCACCAACGCGCTCGCGAACTGGAACAACTACATCGACCTCGTCAAGTTCACGGCGGTGAACAGCTCCACGGCCTCGAATGGGGACGGCAACGGCACGAACAACGTCACGTTCAACGGCACCTATTACGGCAAGTCCTTTGGCGCCAACACGCTCGCGATTACGACGGCCTGGACGCGAGGTGGAACGCGGACCGAAGCCGACGTCATCTTCAACACGGCGAAGGGCTGGAACTCCTATCGCGGCAACCAGCGGGGCCAGACCTACGACATCTACCGAGTGGCGCTTCACGAATTCGGCCACGCGCTGGGCCTGGATCACCCGGACGAACACGGCCAGAACGTCACCGCGCAGATGAATTCCATCATCAGCAACCTCGACGCGCTGGCCGGCGACGACGTCAACGGCGCCCGCGCCCTCTACGGTTCCGGCGTCACGTCCAACGTCAGCTTCCCGCCGCGCAACGAAACCAACGACTTCAACACCCAGCTGGAAGCGCTGTACCAGAACACGCTGCGTGCCGGCACGACTTCGTCCTATGTGGACGCCGAGGGGGCCAACGTGTGGCTCACCGAGTACGCGCGCTATCGCGTGGGCCTCTGCAGCCACGCCGACGCCACCGCGCGCGTCTTTTCGCAGATCGACAACGCCGGCGTCTACGGCGTGTGCGCCCTCACGCCGTCGGGCACGATCCCCTTCCCGCCGCGCAACGAGGGCCTCGACTTCATGAATCAGCTCGACGCGAAGTATCGCGACGGCCTGAGGCGCAGCGCGTCGGCGGTCTACGCGAACAACGAAGGCCGCGTGGTGTGGATCCTGGAATACCTGCGGTACCGGCTGAACGGCTGCAACCACGGCGACGCGACGGTTCGCGTGTTCCAGCAGATCCTGGGCCAGGGCATTCAGCCCGTCTGCCGGTAGCGATCAGGGCGACCGCGTCAGGCGATGGTAGTCCTCGGGAGTGTCGAGGTCCTGGAAAGCGCCGGGGTCTCGCACGTCCACGTCGAGCACCCGCGCGCGGTGAATCGTGAACACCGCCTTCGCGCCCACTGCGGGATCCGCGGCTCGCAAATCGGCGAACACGGCGCGGTCGAAAATGACCGGATGCCCGTGCCGCGCGCCGTGCGCGGGTCGCACGATGGGCGCGCGCGACGCGCGCCAGGCGCGGATGACCGCGCGGACCGTGCCGGGTGTGACCAGCGGCACGTCCACCAGCGTCACGAGGACCCCTTCCAGTTGGTCGTCGGCCACCGCGTCAAGCCCCGCAACGAGCGATGACAACTGGCCCTGCGCCCATCCGGCGTGCTCCAGGAGCCGCACGCGGGGCTCGCGAGGCGGCAGGGCGGCCCGCACCGCCTCGAGATGGGCCCCGGCCACGACGGTGACGTCCGGCACCCCGGCGGCCAGGAGCGTCCTGACCCCCACCGATAGCACAGTCTCCCCGGTGGTCCCCAAGGGGAGCCCGGCTTTGGGCCGTCCCATCCGGGACGAGGCCCCTGCAGCGAGTATCAGCCCCCGGATCACGAGGGAACCCTTGCTTGACTTCCCATTGTTGACCTGCCTACACTTGCCGCCCAGTTAAAGAAGCGTTCCCACGCTGCGGCCACAAGTCTAGTCGGCCTCATTTCTGATACCAGCGTATCGTGGGTGCGGCAGCTCAAAGGGCGTTTCCTTGGAGCTTCGGTTCATCGGAGGACAGGTTATGCCGACCGGGACAATTGCACGGCTCCTAATTGACAAGGGCTTCGGTTTCATCAGGGATGAAGCCGGTCTTGAGCACTTCTTTCACCGCAGCGCGGTGCGAGGCGCGGTGTTCGAGTTGCTGCGTGAAGGCCAGCGAGTGGACTTCACGATCGAAGAATCACAGAAAGGCCCTCGTGCTGGAGACGTGCGGCTGATTGAAGGGTAAGACTGTTCTGTTGCTTGTTGTTTAGCTTTCCCTGTCCGGCCCCGGAATGTGGGGCCGGATTTCGTCTGTGAAGCGCCTCCTTCGTCTTGCGACCGCGTTCGCGGCGCTGCTCCTCATCACGGCCGCTCTCCTCGGGCCAGGGCTCGGCACGTTCCTCGTCGCCGAAGATCCCCTCGTCAAAGCCGACGTCATCTACGTGCTCGGGGGCACGCTCTACGAGCGGCCGCTCGAAGCGGTGGATCTGTATCACGCCGGCTGGGCGCCGCGCGTGCTGCTGTCACGCCAGGTCTCGGACTGGGGCGAGCTCGCCCTCGCCGAGCGCGGTATCGACGTCCCGCACGAGATCGACTTGCAACTGCGCGTGATGGGGCAGCTCGGCGTGCCGGCCTCGGCGATCGACATCCTGGACCGCGAACAGGACAGCACGGCGGACGAATCCGACGCTCTGCGCGCCATCGCCGGCCCGCGTCACTGGTCCCGCGTGATCGTCGTCACCTCGAAGCAGCACACCCGCCGCGCGGGCCTGGCCATGCGCCGCAGGCTCGCGGGCACGGGCATCGGAATCACGATGCGTGCTTCACGCTACGATCGCTCGGACGTCGAACACTGGTGGCGGACCCGCGCCACCCTCCGCTTCACGCTGTTCGAGACGCAGCGCTACTTGGCGTACTGGCTGAGACTGGCCGACTAGGGCCGCAGCGCAGGCCGCAGATTAAACGCAGATTAAACGCAGATTGAACGCAGATTAGGCGCGGACGGGGCCCTCGAAACCTAATACGAAACTAAGGAACAACGGGGATCGCGAAAAGATCTGCGCTTAATCTGCGTAAATCTGCGGCGGGTGGCGGAAGCGCCTGGGAGTCGAACCCAGCCTGCCCCACAAGGAGGCAGCGACCGGTTTTGAAGACCGGGAGGGCCACCGGGCCCCGTTCGCTTCCGTAGATAGGGTATCCGACTAATCGGCGTTTAATCGGCGTTTAATCGGCGTCTAATCTGCGTTTAATCTGCGGCCCAGGAGTTCCAGCACCGCGCCGGTGTCGGAGAGGTCATCGAGCGCCACGTCCGCTCCGGCGTCCAGGAGCGCCGCCACGCTGAACCCGCCGGTGGCCACGGCGATGCACGTCGCGCCCGCCACGTGCGCGCAGGCGACGTCGTGCGGCGTGTCGCCGACCACGATGACGCGGTCGCGTGCCTCGTCCGGGATGTCATAGGTTTCGGCGCGGTCCCGGGCGATGGGCACGAGCGCGTTGCGGTCCGCGGCATCGTCGCTGAAGACGCCCCATTCGAAGTGCTCCCACAGCTCGAAGTGCGCAAGCTTGATCTCCGCCGCCCCGCGGTAGTTGCCCGTGAGGAGCGCGGTGAAGAGATCGG
The DNA here is from genome assembly GCA_963839865.1 of uncultured Acidobacteriota bacterium. Classification (GTDB taxonomy): domain Bacteria; phylum Acidobacteriota; class Vicinamibacteria; order Vicinamibacterales; family UBA2999; genus 12-FULL-67-14b. The sequence goes on along the minus strand of CAWIWS010000017.1, from coordinate 30,733 downwards.
GATGACCCTCGAGCGCCTCGAGCAGCTCGCGCGCGCCGGGCATCACGCCCTTGACCCCTTCGCCACGATGCTGGATTTCCTCGGCCAGCAGCGGCAGGTAGGCGTCGCGAAAGCGCGCGTGCTGCTCGGGCCCATCGGGCAGGTCCGCCGCCCGCAGCGCCTGCGACACAAGGAACGAATCCGTGCGGCCCGCAAAGTGCGCGCCGGCAAAGCCGTCCGCCACGCCGAACGCGTCCCGGAACGCGCGCGTCATGGCACGCAGCCCCGCGCGCCCGCTGAGCACCAGCGTGCCGTCGATGTCGAACAGGATCAATCCGGGTATCGCCATGTCGTTCGCTATTCGTTCTTTATTATTCGTTCTTTGTTATTTGTTACTTGTTACTTGCTAGTTCCAAACAGACGACTGAGCAAGCCGGGCGCGGTGAGTTCCCCCGTGGCGCCGCTGAGCACGAGCCGCGTGCCGCCAAGCGCCTTCGCGAACGTCTCGTCCGCGGTGAGCGTGACGAGCCCGAGGCCGCGGGCGCGCGCCACGCGGGCAAGGTCCTGCCCGAAGCCCGCCACGGTGTCGCGCGGCAGCGTGGCCGACGGATGCTCGGCGACGAGCAGCCGGGGCCCGAGCGCCAGCGCCCGGGCCAGGTGCGTGCGCATGAGAGCGTCGGGGCCGAGCGAGCCCACGGGGAGATCGAACACCGCGGGTTCGAGGCCCACCTCTCGCGCGAGCGCGCCGACCTGGGGCAGGTAGCGCGGGTCCACGGGCTCGACGTCGAGCGTGAAGGGCATCGCGATGTTCTGCAGCACCGTGAACATCTCGATGAGCACGGCGCGCGCGCTCAGCAGGGCCATTCCTTCGAGCGACGCAAGCCACGCGTCACCGTCGGTCACCGATCGCGTGTTCGTGCCGAACAGGTGAATCTCGCCCGCGTCAGGCAGCGTGGCGCCGGTGACGAGGTGCACGAACACCTCGGCGCCGAGCGCGTCGAGCCCCGAAATCGTCACGCTGTCGCCGGACGCCACGGTCAGGGCGCGCAGGCGCAACGGACGGAGGGACTGGTAGTCCTTGACGACGTCCTGCACCCGCAGGAGCGGCGACGCCGGCGGCACGCTCATCGGGTGATCCGGCGATCCCGCGCCCGCCCCTCGAGCCGCGCGAAAGCGGCCGGCGGCAGCGCGATGGCGCCGAGCATGGCGCGGCGCGGGCGCCCTTGCGGCACGCCGGGGTCCTCGCCATGGAAGTCCAATCCTCCGGTCATCTCCACGCCCAGGCGCGTGGCCATCTCGAAATAGGCGCGCTCGTCTTCCGGCGAGTGATCGGAATGGTAGACCTCGATGGCGTCGAGGCCCTCGGCCACGAGCGGGGCAATCAACTCGTTGCGGTTGGTCACGGCCGGATGGGCCATCGACGCCACGCCCCCCACGCGGTGGACGACGTGGACGACGTCGAAGGGGCTCGGCCCGGTACGCGGCACGAAGGCGGGCTGGCCGGTGGCCAGGAACCTGTCGAACGCCTCCTGCAGGGATCGCACGTGCCCGGCCGCGACGAGCGCGCGGGCCAGCTGTGGGCGACCCACCGACGTCCCGGGCCGCAAGGCGGCCGGCAGGAGCACGCCGTCCACGTCCACCGGCGCGCCGAGGGCCGCGAGTCGCGCGCCGATGTCGCGCACGCGCTGCACGCGCAGCGCGCGCTGTCGCTCGAGAAACGACGTCAGCTCAGGGCTGTCGATCTCGATGAAGTACGCGAGCATGTGGACGTCGCGGCCCTGGTCCACCGCGGTGATCTCGATGCCAGGCACCACGCGGATCCCCGCCGCCCGCGCGAGCGCCGACACCTCGGCGAACGAGGCCACGGTGTCGTGATCGGTCACGCTGATCGTGGTGAGCCCGGCGGCCGACGCGCGCGCCACGAGCTGGGCCGGGGTCAGGCGGCCGTCCGATGCGGTGGTATGGAGATGCAGGTCGATCACTGGTGTTTGTCGGGAGTCGGGAGCCGGGAGCCGGGAGCCGGGAGCCGGAATCAGCGAGACGCCCGCCGCGCCTTCGCCTTCGTGCGAGGGGTTGGCGCGTTCGCGCGCTGGCGTTTCACGAGCGCGCGATATTCGCGGATCAGCATCTCCAGGTGCTCGCGCTCTTCGTCCGCGAACTCGAGGAAGATCTGCTTGCCCTCGGAATCCTCGAAGCGTTCGCCGTAGCGCTTGAAGAAACGGTGAGACCCGCGCTCGCAGCGGATGCCGATGCGCAGCGCCTCGAGATCGTCCACGCCGTCACCCCGAAGTTGATCCGCTCCCGCGGCGAACAGGCCGTTCGCCGCGCCCTTGAAGAACAGGAACGTCGGCCGCGACTCGAGCTGCGGGTCCTTGCTGAGCAGCTCCTGGTAGCGCGCCTCGAGCGTGGCCAGGTGATGCTTCTCTTCGGTCGCCAGCTTGAGGAAGATCTGCCTGCCGCGCGGATCCTTCACGAGCTTCGCGCCACGCGCGTAGAACTCGAGGCCGCTCCGCTCGGTGGCGATCGCGATGCGCATCGCGTCGCGCGCGAACAGCATCTCGCTCGTGGACCCTTCGTCCGACGGCGCCCGGCCCGTGCTGCAGTCCTCGCACGTCCCGTAAATCTGGACGACGCTCTGCCGCGCGGTGAACGCGCGCGCCGCCGCCACTTCCTCGACAAGCGCCTCGATGTCCGAGCTCAGGAACTCGAACGAACGGTTGCAGGTCTTGCAGATCAGGTGAAAATGCCGCGGGTGGCGGTACGAGTGCTCGTAGCGGAACCGGCCTTCGCCGAAATCCACCTTGCGGGCGATGCCCGCCTCTTCCATCCACTGCAGCGTGCGATACACGGTCGCGCGGCTGATCCGGTGGTCCTCTCGCTTGATGAGAGCCACCAGGTCATCCGCGCTCAAGTGCCCCTCCTGCTTGAGGAACACGTTGACGATGAGATCGCGCTTGCTGGAGCGCTTGGTCCCGGCGGGCCGCAGGCGGTCGAGATCCGGAACGGCGGCCGTCGTGGCCATGACGCCTCTGTCTACGCTATCTGCGTTTATCTGTGTTTAATCTGCGGCTTAGGCGTTGAAGGACGAGCCGCAGCCGCAGGTCGACGTCGCGTTAGGGTTCTTGATCGTGAACCCGCCGCCCGTGATGGTGTCGACGAAGTCCACTTCGGCACCCTTCAGGTAGCTGATGCTGACCGGGTCGACGAACAGGCGCACGCCGTTGGTCTCGTAAATCTGGTCGCCCACGCCGCCGGCCTCTTCGATCATCAGGCCATACTGGAAGCCCGAGCAGCCGCCGCCCTGCACGAACACGCGCAGGCCGCTTTCGAGCTTGCCCTCTTCGGCGAGCAATTCGCGAATCTTGCCGGCCGCCGCTTCCGTCACTGTGATGATGCTGGTCGAAGTGAAGGCGGCAACGTCGGGCGTAACGGTCTGGTTTTCAGTCTGCATGTCGAATGCCTCTTTATAGGACTACTTTAGTCGCCATTCTATCAGATCCCCGGCACCTCTGGCACCCTGGGCACCCTTCAGGCGCCTTCCGCAACGGCTGGCTTCGGGAAGGCAACCTTCCCGAGTTCCGCAAGTCGGGCCGCCGAGTCCTGCTCCAGCTCCTTGTGCAGGCTGTTGCCATGGGCGTCCATGGTCACAATCGCGGGGAACTGCTTCAGTTGTAGATGCCACATGGCTTCCGGGGTTCCAAACTCCAGCAACGACACCCCGTCCACCCGCTCGATGCACCGGGCGTAGAACTGGGCCGCGCCTCCGATGGCGTTCAAGTAGACCGCGCCGTGTTCCTTGAGGCCGGCCAGCGTCCTGGCCCCCATCCCGCCCTTGCCCATCACGACGCGCACGCCGTACTTGCCGATGATGTCCGCCTGGTAGGGCTCCTCGCGGATGCTCGTGGTGGGGCCCGCCGCCGTGACCTTCCAGCCGCCGTCCGGCTGCTTCGCCACCACGGGCCCGCAGTGGTAGATCACGCCGCCGCGCAGATCGACCGGCGGCTCGTGCGACATCAGGTGATGGTGCACCGCGTCGCGTCCCGTGAACGCCGGGCCGTCGAGCAACACGACGTCGCCCACCTTGAGCGCGCGAACCTGTTCCTCGGTGATCGGCGCCTGCAGCACGACCTCGCGTCCCGTTCGCTGGAAGCCCGCCTGGTCCATCATCGGCGTCACAGGCACGTTGGGGTCGCGATAGATCCAGTCCTTGATCTCGCCGCTCTTCGCATCGATGACAACCCCCAACCGGCGGTAGGCCCAGCAGTCGTACGCCACCGAGACGAAGAAGCTCGCCGGCAGCCGGTTGAGCGCGCCGATCTTGCAGCCGATGAGCGACACGCGCCCGCCGAACCCCATCGTCCCCACGCCGAGGACGTTGACCGTCCGCATGATCTCGGCTTCGAGTTCCGCGAGGCGGTGGTCGGGGTTCACGTCGTCGAGCGTGCGGAACAGCTGCTGCTTCGCCTCGAGGTAGCCGCTCGTGCGATCGCCGCCGACGCACACGCCGATGGCGCCGGGCGCGCAGCCCTTGCCCTGCGCGTTCCACACGGCGTGGAGGATGCACTTGCGCACGCCCTCGAGGTCGCGATCGGCCCGGCCGAGGTGCGGCAGCTCGCACGGCACCGAGTACCTGCGCGTTCATGTTCTCGCAGCCGCCGCCCTTGAGGATCAACTTCACCTCGATGTCGTCGTGCTCCCACTGCTCGAAGTGGAGGATCGGCGTGCCGGGGCCGAGGTTGTTGCCGCTGTTCTCGCCCGTGAGCGAGTCCACGGAATTGGGCCGGAGCTTGCCGCGCTTGGTGGCCGCGGCCACCGCGGCCTTCACTTGCTCCTTCAACCAGATCTGGTTCACGCCGACAGGCGTCTTGATCTCGAAGGTGGGCATGCCGGTGTCCTGGCAGATGGCGCCCTCGACCTCGGCGGCCTGGTCGATGTTCTGGCCGATGATGGCCAGCGCCTGCGCCGCGCGGGTGCCCGGCTCTTCCTGGGACGTGGCGAACTTCATCGCCGCGCGCACGTCCGGTGGCAGGTCCGTGGAGGTCCTGACGATGAGGGAAACCATCGACTCGAAAAAGGCGGGCAGCATATCCCGCCAGTGTAGGCGAACTTCCCCACCCGAGTCATCGTCTCACCCAAGGTGAGGCACGCCCTTCGACGCCTGCTCGGCAGCCCGGCTTTCGCCCTGGCCTCCCTCATCACCGTGGGGGCGGCCATCGGGGCCAACACGCTCATCTTCAGCGTGGTCAACGGCGTCATCCTCAAGCCGCTGCCCTACGCCGACCCCGCGAAGCTGGTGGGCGTCTGGCAGGTCGCGCCAGGGGTGATGCAGGGGCCGCTGCCGCAGTCGGCCGGCACCTACTTCATGTATCGCGATGCCGCGACGACCTTCCAGGACATCGGGCTCTGGGATGATTCTTCGGCCACCGTAACCGGCCACGGCGAGCCGGAGCAGGTCGAAACGCTGAACGTCACCGACGGGACGCTGCCGGTGCTCGGCATCCGGCCGGCGCTCGGCCGCCTGTTCACGCGCGACGATGATTCACCGTCGGGACCAAACGCCGTGCTGCTCACCTATCGCTACTGGCAGCGCGCGTTTGGCGGCAACCCTTCGGCGGTTGGCCAGAGCCTGATGGTGAACGGGACGCCGCGCGAAGTGGTCGGCGTGCTGCCGGAAGACTTCCGGTTTCTCCGCGCGAACCCCGCCATCGTGCTGCCGTTCCGCTTCAACCGCGCAGAGATCCAGGCGCTCGGCTTCAGCTATCAGGGTGTCGCGCGCCTCAAGCCGGGCGTCACCATCGCGCAAGCCAACGCGGATGTCGCGCGGCTCCTGCCGACGCTGGTGGACAGGTTTCCGCTGCCGCCCGGTTTCACGAGGGAGATGTTCAACGCCGCCAAGATGGGTCCGCTCGTGAGGCCGCTCGAGGTCGATGTGGTCGGCGACATCGGCAGCACGTTGTGGATCCTGCTCGGCACGGTCGGACTCGTGCTGCTGGTCGCGTGCGCGAACGTGGCGAACCTCTTCCTGGTCCGGGCCGAGTCGCGGCAACAGGAGCTGGCGGTGAGGCTGGCCCTCGGCGCCGAAGGGCGGCGCATCGCGTGGGAGTTGCTCTCGGAGTCGTTGCTCATCGCCGTGCTGGGCGGCGTCCTCGGGGTGGGGCTGGCGTATGCCGGCATCCAGTTGCTGCTCTACCTGCAGCCCGCGCAGTTGCCCCGCCTCGACGAGATCACGCTCGATCCCATCGTGCTGGCGTTCACACTGGTGCTCTCGCTTGTCGCCGGTCTGGTCTTTGGGGCGCTCCCGGTCCTCAAGTACGCGCGCCCGCAACTGGCCGCGGCGCTGAAGGACAGCGCCCGCGGCTCCAGCGAGGGCCGCGAGCGTCATCGCGCGCGCAACGTGCTGGTGGTGGCCCAGGTGGCGTTGGCAGCGGTGCTGCTCGTCGCCTCGGGCCTCATGGTCCGCACGTTCTTCGCGATTCACGACGTCCCGCCCGGGTTCATCCATCCGGAGAACGTGCTCACGCTCCGCATCTCCATTCCCGAGGCCGTCATCAAGGATCCCACCCAGGTGGCCCGCCTGCACGAACAGATCGTGCGGAAGATCGAGGCAATTGCCGGCGTCGAATCGGTCGGGCTCTCGTCGTCCGTCACGATGGACGGCAACAGCAGCAACGATCCGATCTTCGTCGAGGACTTCCCGTCGCCAGAGGGCAAGATCCCTCCCATCCGGCGCTTCAAGCACGTCGGCGAGCGCTACTTCGAAACGATGGGCAATCCCGTCATCGCCGGGCGCGGCATCACGTGGGCCGATGTCCACAACCAGCGCCCGGTCGTCGTGATCAGCGAGAACCTGGCGCGCGAATACTGGGGCGAGCCGACGAAGGCGCTGGGCCGGCGCGTGCGCCAGACCGACAAGAACCCCTGGCGCGAGATTGTCGGCGTCGTCGGCAACGAGCGCCAGGACGGCGCGACCGAGGCGGCGCCGGCGATCGTGTACTGGCCGATGCTCGTGAAGGACTTCTGGGATAACGAGACCTACGTGCAGCGCTCGATGGGGTATGCCGTCCGATTGTCGCGGCTGCAGGCCCCCGGGTTCCTGTCCGAGGTCCAGCAAGCCGTGTGGAGCGTGAACCCCAACTTGCCCCTGGCGCGCGTGCGCACGCTGCAGGCCCTCTACGACAACTCGATGGCCCAAACCTCGTTCGTGCTCGTGATCCTCGGCATCGCCGCGTCGGTGACGCTGCTGCTCGGCCTCGTGGGCATCTACGGGGTGGTCGCCTACATCGTCTCGCAGCGCCGGCGCGAGGTCGGCATCCGCATGGCCCTCGGCGCGCGCGGCGCCGACGTGCAACGGATGTTCGTCAACGGCGGGCTTCGGGTCGCCGCCGTCGGGTTGGTCGTGGGCGTCGCGGTGTCGGCGGCGCTGATGCGCCTGCTCTCGTCGCTGCTGTTTGGCGTGAATCCGTTCGACCCGCTCACCTATGCGGCGGTGGTGGCGGGCCTGGCCACGGTGACGCTCGTCGCCACCTGGCTCCCCGCCCGCCAGGCGACCCGCGTGGACCCGATGATCGCCCTGCGGTCGGAATAGGCCCGTATAATCCGACTGTGGCCATGACGCCGGCGTTGAGATGGCTGGTTCTTCTCGGGGTCGCCGTGTCTCCGCTTGCCCCGAGCGTCGTCGAGGGGCTTGCCCCGGTCGCAGTCGAAGGGTGGCCCGTGAGTGATCTGCAGGCCCAGCAACCGCCGCGCACGCACGGCCGCCTCTTTCCGCCCCAGGATCTCGGCCTCCTCGAGGCGCCGGATCGCGATCTCTGGCAGCGGCCCGATCAGATCATGGACGCCATGGCCGTCGCCGACGCGTCGGTCGTCGCCGACGTCGGCGCCGGCAGCGGCTGGTTCACCATACGCCTCGCGCGACGCGTGGGGCCGGGCGGCCTCGTCTACGCGCAGGACGTGCAGCCCGAGATGCTCAACGCGATCTCGCGCCGCGTGCAGCGGGAGACGCTGACCAACGTGCGCACGGTGCTCGGCCACGGCAGCGACCCGCACCTGCCGGAGCACGCGCTCGACGCCGTGCTCATCGTCGATGCGTACCACGAGATCGACGACCGCGTGACGATGCTCCGCAACCTCGCGCGCGCGCTGAAGCCGCAGGGAAAAATTGGAGTGGTGGATTTCCGGTTGGACGGCACCGGCCCCGGCCCCGAAGCCGGCGAGCGCGTGAGCCCGGACGTGGTCGTGAAGGACGCAGAGAAGGCCGGGCTCCAGCTGCTGCGCCAGGAGCCCTTCCTGCCCTACCAATACTTCCTGATCTTTACAAAGTGAAAAGTGAAAAGTGAAAGGTCAAAAGCCTTTCAACTTTCCACTTTCCACTTTCTACCTTTTCAGGAAACCCCACGCCGTCGGCATCACGAGCCCGGCGCCGACGATCTTGACGACGTCCACGACGACGAAGGGATAGAAGCCGGTCGCGAGCGCCACCGGCAGGCCCGTGCCCTGCGCCAGCCACGCCACGCCGCCGGCGAAGATCACCGACAGGCCAACGGCCATCGCGAGAATCGACGTCAGGTAGCGCCGATCGAACCCGCGCTCGGCGAGCCAGCCGGTGGCGAACGCCGCCAGCGGGTACGCCATCAGGTAGCCGCCCGTGGGGCCGAGGAGGCGCAGGACGCCATGCGGCAGTTCCGGCGAGAACGCGAACACGGGCATGCCGGCGAGGCCGGCCATGAGATACAGGATCTGCGCGAGGGCGCCGAGGCGCGAGCCGAGGACCGCCGCGCCGACGAGCACCACCAGGGGCTGCATCGTGAACGGCACCGGCGTGAAGGGCAGCGGCACGCTCAGCTGCGACGCAGCCGCGGTGAGCGACGCCACGAACACGACCGACAGGACCTGCACGCCATTCCACGACGCGGCGGATGCCGCGCGGATGCTGACCTGATCGAGAATGGTGGAGGCGTACGTGGCACCCGAGGCGCCGGACTGAATTGATCTCATGACCCGGAATTCTACTGGTATCCCGACCGCCCTGACAATTGCGGGCTCCGACTCGGGGGGCGGCGCCGGCATCCAGGCCGACCTGAAGACGTTTGCCGCGCACGGCGTGTATGGCACCTCCGCCCTCACGGCGCTCACCGCCCAGAACACGCTCGGCGTGACGGGCGTGCACATCGTCCCGGACGATGTCGTGACGGCGCAGATCGAGGCCGTGGCCTCGGACCTCGGGTGCGACGCCGTGAAGACCGGCATGCTGGCCAACTCCTCGATCGTCGAGGCGGTGGCCGCGGCGGTGGAGTCGCTCGAGCTTCCCAACCTCGTGGTCGACCCCGTGATGGTCGCCAAGAGCGGCGACCACCTCCTGGACGATGAGGCGGTGCACGCGCTGCGGTGGACGCTCCTGCGCCTGGCGCGCGTCGTGACGCCGAACATCCCCGAGGCCGAGGTCCTGGCGAAGATGACGATTGTCACGCGCGACGACGTGCGCGAGGCCGCGCGGCGCATCGCCATGTTCAAGCCGGCGGCAGTGGTGGTGAAGGGCGGGCACCTGCCGGGCCCGGAGGTGTACGACCTGCTGCTCGAGGACGGCGTCTATACGGAGTTCGTCGGCCCCCGTGTGGAGGGCCGCAACACTCACGGCACGGGCTGCACGTTCGCGGCCGCGATCGCGGCGCGGCTCGCGCAAGGCGCGTCAATCGCCGAGGCCGTCCGGGACGCCAAGGCCTACGTCGCCGGGGCGATGAGCCCGGGGATTCCCCTAGGCCGCGGCCACCGCCCGCTGGATCATTTCTGGAAGTTCGGCCGCACCGGGCGGTGAAGGTTCTTGCGCGCCGGCTCAGAGCGCGCGCTCAGGATACCGGCCCCCAGATTCTGGTCCGGGTATCGGCCAGCGTCACGAGCAAGCACGACAGTTCCTCCGCGTCTTCCAACCGGCCGTCGAGGTGCAACTCCAGCGAGGCCCTCTTGATGTCACTGAGCCGTTGGTCGAGCGCGATCCGGGCGTCGCGGGTGCTGGTCCCGCCGGCCTCGGCTTCGATCGCCAGCACCTCCATCAGAAAATCCCCGACCGCCCGGCGCCCCGTCGCGCTGCGCTGCTGCCAGACCTTCAGTCCCTTCGCCGCCCCGATGTAGAGCGCGATAATCAGGCCCCACACCTCGGCCAGCCGGCCGTACGCGACGAAGGCCCCTTCCACATCAACGGGTTTGAGCGAGTCCACATACTTGTCGGTTCCCGGATGCCGCTGAAGTTCGAAGCTGGAATTCAGGAGGTTCACGCTCAAGTTCGGCTGCGCGAGGCTGCTGATCTCCGGGCTGAAGATCAGATCGAGAATCCGGTGCACGAGCGCATCGTCGAGGTGGCGGCCGCCGACGAGGATCAACCGCGTGGCTATCGTGGGTGTGTCGATCGGAGGAACCGCCGGCAAGACGCTGTAGGTAAACGCCGGGATGATGGATTCTTCGACAAAAGCCTTGTTGAGCCGGACATTTGAAGGCTGGTGGAAGTCCGGCGCCTCCGCCTCGCGAAACTTCTCCAGGGTGAACGACTCCCCGAAGGGCAGCGGCACCAACCGGTAGTCGTGGGCCGCGATCACGCTGCGAATGCCCGGCGACGGAATGCCCGCGACCTGAAAGAAGGCATCCGGAAGCGAGGACTGGTCCGCGAGATAGGTCAATCGGGACTGCGCGTAGACGGGCCGATAGCGCGGCGCTCCCGTGGCCGGATCGGCGAGCCCGATGAATCTCAGGAGTTCGGTGGCCAGCAGATTCGTGACCGACTGCTCCCCGTCCAGGCCAATCGACTTGCCGGCGAGTTGCCCGAAATCCCTGGAGACCGCGTCGTAGAGCTCACTGCGCACGAGCAACTGCAGCGGTTCCATGTAGAGAGGCGCAAGCTCATACACGTCGCGGTCTGCGTGATCTTTCACGGCGCTGGTGATCAATCCCAAATCGGCCGCGCCTTGATCGATCAGATCCATGGTCTGGTCGGCGCCCTCTGTCTCGAACAGGCGAATGTCCAGGTTCCGTTCCTTGCCATGAACGGCCATCTGCTCGAGAAAATGCTTCCGAATGGGGCCGGCGGATCCGTAGCCAATGCGAATGACGCGGGCTTTCGTCGTCGCTCGCGCGTTGAAGTAGACCAGGCCCGCGCCGATCGCGAGCAGGACGACGACGCCAAAGCCCACCGAATATGCGATCTTCCCTCCAAGCCACTGGATCGCTCGTTGGGCGGGCGTCGGCGCGGTGGCGCGGGAACTCATGCCGTCACCTCGGCCTTCTGGAACTGGTCGTGCGCGAGGTCGTAGCTGGATGACATGCGGATGGATCTGCATCGGGAGTATACGTCGGGTGTTACGATGGCGACGCCGCAATGCGCCTTGCGACGGCGGCATCGGCCCGGTCACACTGGTGCCAAGGAGATCGCAATGATCCGCAAGTTTGCCTGCCTGTTCGTCGTGTTCATGGCCCTCCCTCTCGCGGCCATGGCGCAGATCGCACCGACCCCGGATGCCGACCCGCGAATCGAGAAGATCGTCGCGTCGATCACCGAGCAGCGCCTGCAGGCCCTGCTCACGAAGCTGGTCAGCTTCGGCACGCGCAACACGTTGTCCGATCAGGAGTCCACGACGCGCGGCATCGGCGCGGCGCGCAACTGGATCCTCGAGGAGATGCGCCGCTCGAGCGAGAAGCTCAAGGTCAATTTCGACACGCACATCATTCCGCCGCAAGGACGGATCACCCGGCAGGTCGATCTGCGGAACATCGTCGCGATTCTCCCGGGCAAGTCGCCGCGGCGCATCTACGTCAGCGGCCACTACGACTCGCTCAACATCGGCGGCCAGAATCAGTCGAATGCCGCGACGCCCGGCGCGAATACCGGCGGCGACCGGCAGACGCGGCCGGATTTCGATCACAACGTCGACGCGAACGGCGCGAACGACGACGGCAGCGGCACGGTGTTGACGATGGAACTGGCGCGCGCGTTCGCCGAGAGCGGCATCCAGTTCGACGCGACGCTGGTGTTCATCTGCTGGGCGGGCGAGGAGCAGGGCCTGATCGGCTCCGCGGCACACGCCATGGATCTCGCCGCCAACAAGGTGCCCGTCGAGGCCGTCTTCAACAACGACATCGTCGGCAACTCGCGCGGGGGTAACGGCGTGGTCGATGCGGAGACCGTGCGCGTTTATGCCATCGGCCCGGAGGATTCACCGGCCCGCGCCCTGGCGCGCTACATCCAGAAGCAGGCGGCCGTGTATGTGCCGTCGCACCGCATCCGCCTGATGGCGCGCGAAGACCGGTTTGGCCGCGGCAGCGATCAATCGTCGTTCACGCAGAACGGCTTCCCGGCGATCGTGTTCCGTGAAGCGAATGAGAATTTCGAACGGCAGCACGGCCTCAACGACACGATCGACGGCGTCGACTTCGGCTACCTGGCTCAGAACGCTCGCGTCAACGCCGCCGGCGTCGCCTCTCTGGCGCTCGCGCCTCCCGCGCCGAAGGTGACCAACGAGCGCGGCGCCAACATGCTCGCGCGCGATCCGTCGGGCTACGACGCCAGCCTGCGCTGGGTCGCGGCGCCGGGCGCGGTGGCCTACCGCATCTACTGGCGGGACACCTGGACGAACGACTGGCAGCACAGCCAGACCATCGGCAACGTCACGCAGTTCGTGTTGAAGAACGTGTCGATCGACGACTTCGTGTTCGGCGTCTCGGCGATCGGCGCCGACGGCCGGGAGAGCCTCGTCAGTTCGTACGTGTCGCCGGTGCGGCAGAGCCCGCCACTGAAGAAGTAGCTACGCGACGTAAGACCTTACGCCGAACGTAAGCAGCGGCGGCGGCACCGGGCGTTTTCCCTCGACATTACGACGGCACGGGAGTTGCCTCCGCTTGAAGGCGGAGGTAACAACCGATGCAACCTGTACGACTCTGCGGGTTTGGTTTTGCGGTCGCCGGCGCGCTCGTCCTTTGGGGCTGCGGCGGCGGAGGCGGATACACAGCGGCGGCAAGTCCCACGGCGCCAACCGCCGTGGCCCCCGCACCCACGGCGCCGGCGGCGCCAACCACGTCCACGGTCACCGTCGCCATCGTCAGTTCGGTCGGCAACAGGGCCTACCAGCCGAATCCGGTGTCCGCAAAGGCCGGCGACACGGTGACGTTCAGGAATGGCGACTCCGTGGTCCATCACATCGTGATGGACGATGGGTCGGGCGACCTTGGTGACATCCCGCCCGGGGCGAGCAAGACGTTGACGGTCCGGAGCGCGTCGGCGACCGCGTTTCATTGCACCCTTCATGCAACGATGGTGGGCAGCATCAATGGCGCATTGCCTGAAGTGCCGCCGTGCATGCCGGACTCCTACGGGTATGGCTGCTGACCATTCCTTCACCTGCGGACTCGGGCCTGCGCCGGCTCGAGCGCCGCGGAGCGCAGGACATCACGATCCGGTGGTGGAGGGCTCTCCCAGGTAACGCACCTCGTACAGGTCCGTTCTTCGATCACGCCAGTTGAGCACGCTGCCCGACTGCCGGTGGGTCTTCAGCAGTTCCAGGTCCAGGTCCTCGAAGACCACCGTCTCGATATTCGGCGTGCATTCGCCGGCCACCGCGTCCCTGCTGAAGGGGATGTCCGAGGGGGTGAAGATGGCCGACTGCGCGTAGTGCACACCGAGGTTCTCCACGTTGGGCAGGTTGCCCACGCTCCCCGCGATGGCCACGTACACGTGGTTCTCCACGCACCGCGCCTGCGCGCAATAGCGCACGCGCAGGTACGCGTACCGCTCGTCGGTGCAGAACGGCACGAAGATGATCTGCGCGCCCCGCTCCGCGGCGATCCGCGTGAGCTCGGGGAACTCGATGTCGTAGCAGATCTGGATGGCGATCTTGCCGCGATCGGTGTCGAACACTTCCACCTTGTTGCCCGGCTTCACGCCCCACCACTGGCGCTCGGTGGGGGTGATGTGGAGCTTGTACTGCTTGCCGAGGGTGCCGTCCCGGCGGAACAGGTACGCGATGTTGTAGAGCGAGTCGTCTTCCACGGTGAAATGCGAACCGCCAATGATGTTCACGTTGTGCTTCACCGACAGCCGCGTGAAGAGCTCCAGGTACGCATCGGTGAACGCGGCCAGCCTGCGCACGGCCTCGGCGGGCGTCCCGGCCTGGACCTGCGAGAGCAACTGCGTCGTGAACATCTCGGGGAACACGACGAAGTCGGCCTTGTACTCCGACGCCACGTCCACGAAGTACTCGCACTGCGTCGCAAAGGCCTCGAAATCCCTGATCAGCCGCATCTGGTATTGCACGACGCACACCCGCACGGGCGCCACCGTGATGAACCGCTGCAGGGGGCCCGGCGCGTAGTCGACGTTGGTCCATTCAAGCAACGCCGCGTACCCCCGCGATTCGGCGTCCGGGTTCATGTAGCCCGGCATCAGGCGCTTCAGCACGAAGCCATTCGCCAGTTGCGTCGTCAGTACGGGGTCGTAGAGCGTCTTGTCGATCACCTTGTCGATGTAATCCCGCGCCGTCATGGTGGCGGCGTGGGCGGCATAACCCGGGATGCGGCCGCCGACGACGATGCGCATCAGGTTGCGCTCGCGGGCCAGTTGCTTGCGCGCGTTGTACATGCGCGTGGCGAGCTTCAGTCCCCGGTAGTCCGGGTCCACCATGATCTCAATCCCGTAGAGCGTGCTGCCTTCGGGATTGTGGGTGCGGATGAAGCCGTGGTCGCAGACGGCCTCGAAATCGTGGGTGTCCTTGTACAGCTCGAAATCGAGAATCAGGCTGCTCGACGATCCCACCAGCCGCCCTTGCGATTCGACGCCGATCTGGCCCTCGGGAAAGAAGCGAAGCTGGCTGTCGAACTGCTCCCGCGTCCAGGTCTCCATGCCCGGGAAGCAGCGTCGCTGCAGCTGGACGACGGCGGGCCAGTCGTCCGGCCGGAGGGCGCGTACCACGAGGTGCTTCTCGAACTGCTTGAGATTGAGCTTGGCCATGACGAACCTTCGGGGGGCCGTTTCGCGCGGACCCGCGCCGGGGCCTCGGCGGAGATGTCGAAAAGCCGCCAGGTCCGCACCGTACAGGCGGCGTTGCGGGGCTGTTGACGCCCCGGCAGTGCCTTTTGCAAGAAGCAGACCGGCGGCATGCCGCCGGCTGCTTCCGCCCGATGGCTCGCTATGGCTTCACAAACACGTTGACCTTCAGCCGCACCTCGCGCTGGTCGGGTCCGTGGTCATCGCTCCGAGGCTTCGATCCGCGGCCGGGGTCGGGCGGACGAAGCTCTCGCAAGTATGAGCCGACGAGGACGAAGCCCGCCGGAGGCGTCGCGCCGTCGATCAGTTCGATCACGGCGCCCCTTGCGTACGAGCCCGGATCACCCTTGTCGCCCTTATCACCCTTGTCACCTTTGTCACCTTTGTCACCTTTGTCGCCGTTCGGACCCTGAGGACCGACGAGGCCCTGGGGACCCGCGGCGCCTCGTTCGCCCGTGTCTCCCTTTGGGCCTTGCGGCCCAGCGGCCCCGCCCACGCTCGGGATGGTCACGGTCACCTGGACCAAGTCGGTCTGAATCTCGCCTGGGGTCTTCGCGACGAGCTGGAAGGTGTGAATGCCAAGGGACAGGGCGACCGACAGGTCGCCGTTGGGCATGGCATCACATATGTCGGGAAACGCGATGTCTGTCCAACACGCCCACTCAACGGCGCCCGCTCCTTCGAGGAATTGCGGGTGCAGCACGACCGGCGCAGGGTTCAGCATCGCATCCGTCGAGACGATGAGGTCCGGGCCGGCGCTGACCGCAAGCGGCTGGGGCTGCCAATCCGGATCGAAATCACTGAACGCATTGTTGGTCAGGCGCGTCAGCTCGGTCCCGTCGTACTTCATCGCGAAGATTTCCGCGTCCGTCCCTCGCCCCCTCGTGAACGTGATTCGTGTCTGGTCCGGCGACCAGGCAGGCGTGTCGTTGAACTCGAGATTGGTGTTGGTGATGTTCGTCGCCACGAAGCTGCCTTCGCGGTTGAAATCGTTGGAGACAAAGATGTTGCTGCTTCCAGACCCTCCGCGACTGAATGCCATGAGCTTAGACTGCGTGCGGAGTTGAACCTGCGGGTCCCGCGAGATCTCGCCGAACTCCGTCATGGTAACGGCACTGCCGAAAGGGGAGATGAAGTCGAACTCCGACCGCGTCTCGCTCATGACCCGCGTGGCCACGACGTAACCACCAACGGCCATGGCCGTGTCGTAATACGGAAAATCCGGCCCGGTGTCGTGGGTCAACGGCTGCTGATTCGATCCATCGAGGTTCATCCGCCAAACCTCCGTGCATCGGATGCCACAGCCGCGCACGAAGGTGAATCCGTAGATCGGGCCACTACCATCGACCCCAATCGCCCCCCACGAGGGGCTTGTGTCGTCGGTCAGACTGTTCGAGACGTTCATCTGGCCGGTCCCGTCGCGGTTCATCAGGTAGATCTGCGGGTGGCCATTACGATTGCTCACGAACACGATTCGCCGGCCATCGGGCGACCACGACGCGCTGGTGTCGTCGCCAGGACTATTGGTGAGATTCACCTGATCCGACCCATCGGGGTTCATGGCGAAGATTTCCGCATTGCCCGTGCGCGTGGTCGTGAAGGCGATCTTGCCGTTGAAGCCCGGCATTTGGGCGAAGGCCGGTCGCTCGCCGGCGAGACCCGCGACGACGATGAGCGCTGCTCCGAGCAGTCGCGCGGAAGAGCGGCGAACGCCTGGCGTCATGATGATCTGCCTTTCACTCGGGGACGGGTTCGGAACGGGCCCCCAGGGGACGGGGGGCGAGAGAGGAGCCGATGCTACTGCCGGGGCGCCCGTGTCGTCAATGTTCGTTCCGGCCCCTCCCGCCGCGGGATTCTGCCTTTTGGCTCTTGCCTTCTATACTGAAGGACTGTGGTTCCCACGACCCTCATCACGTCCGCGCCGCTCGACCCCATGACCATGGCGCGCGCCATCGAGCATGGCGGCATCGGCGCCGTCGTCACATTCCTCGGCCTCGTGCGCGATCACAACGTGGGACGCAAGGTGACGCACCTGGAATACGAGGCCTACGAGCCCTTGGCCGTGAAGGCGCTGCAGCGCATCGTGGATGAAGCGGCCGGGCGATGGCCCTCGGTGCGCCTCGCGATCCATCACCGCACGGGGCGCCTCGAGATCGGCGAGGCCAGCGTCGCAATCGCCGCCGCGTCGCCCCACCGCGCCGACGCGTTCGCGGCGAGCCGCTACGCGATCGAGCGGATCAAGCAGATCGTGCCAATCTGGAAGCACGAGTACTTCGAGGGCGGGGACGCGTGGGTCGAGGGCGCCACCGCGGACCCGGACGACGCCGACGCCCGCGAGAAAGCGTTGAAGATCGCATGCGCGTAACGGTGCGGCTCTTCGCGCGGCTGCGCGACCTCGCGGGATCGGGCGAACTGTCGCGCGAGGTCCCCGCGGGCGCGACGGTGGCGGCCGTGTGGGCCGACCTCACCCGCCAGTGGCCCGAGATGCAGGCGTACGAGAAGTCGATGTCCTGCGCCGTGAACGCGGACTATTCGAAATTCACGACGGTGGTATCGGAGGGCGACGAGGTCGCGTTCCTTCCGCCCGTCTCCGGCGGATGAGGAGCAACTGAGTGTTCGACAAGCTGATTTCGGTCGAGGCGAAGTACCGAGGAGTTGACCGCCTCGCTCGGCACGCAGGCCGTGCAGAGCGACGCCAACGAGTACCGCAAGCAGGCCAAGGCCCTCGCGGAGATCGAGGCGCTCGTCCTGAAGTACCGCGAGTACAAGGCGGCACAGGCGGAGATCGCGGCGGCCGAGGAGATGCTCAAGGGCGCCGACGCCGACATGCGGGAACTGGCGGCCGAGGAACTGAAGGACCTGGCCACCCGGCTGGAGCGCCTTTCGAACGCGCTCAAGATCCTCCTGGTGCCGAAGGATCCCAATGACGATCGCAACGTCATGGTGGAGATCCGCGCGGGGACGGGCGGCGAGGAGGCGGCGCTGTTCGCGGGCGAGCTGTATCGCATGTACACCCGCTACGCCGAGCGCCAGCGCTGGAAGATCGAGCTGATGTCGCTCAGCGAGGCCGGCCAGGGTGGCGTCAAGGACGTCGTCGTCAACATCGAGGGCAAGGCGGCGTACAGCAAGTTGAAGTACGAGAGCGGCGTGCACCGCGTGCAGCGCGTCCCCGCCACCGAGGCGAGCGGCCGCATCCACACGTCGACCGCCACGGTGGCCGTGCTGCCCGAGGCCGAAGAAGTGGACATCCAGATCCAGGAGAAGGACCTCCGCATCGACACGTTCTGCTCGAGCGGCCCTGGCGGCCAGAGCGTCAACACGACGTACTCGGCCGTGCGCATCACGCACATCCCGACCGGCACCGTGGTGTCGCAGCAGGACGAGAAGTCGCAGGTCAAGAACCGCGCGAAGGCGATGAAGGTGCTGCGCAACCGGCTGTACGAGGCCGAGATGCAGAAGCAGCACGACGCCATCGCGAAGGACCGCAAGAGCCAGGTCGGCTCGGGCGATCGGTCGGAGAAGATCCGCACCTACAACTTCCCGCAGAGCCGCATCACCGACCACCGCATCAACTTCACGACACACCAGTTGCAGAGCGTCCTCGACGGCAACATCGACGAGCTCGTGGACGCGCTCACGACGTTCTACACGGCCGAGAAGCTGAAGGAAGTGACCGAAGCGTGACGATCCGCGACCACCTCCGCGCCGCGCGCCGGCGGCTGGAGGCGGCCGGGATTGAACCGCTGGAAGCGGCGCGCGACGCCGCCCTGCTCGCGCGCCACGTGCTAGGCTGGGACGCCGCGGCCCTGCTCACGCACGAACCCGATCCCGCGCCGGAAGGCTTCGAGCCGGCGTTCACCGCCCTGCTCGAGCGCCGCGCCCACCGCGAACCGGTGGCCTACCTCCGCGAC
The DNA here is from genome assembly GCA_963839865.1 of uncultured Acidobacteriota bacterium. Lineage (GTDB taxonomy): Bacteria > Acidobacteriota > Vicinamibacteria > Vicinamibacterales > UBA2999 > 12-FULL-67-14b. Next base: position 11,824 of record CAWIWS010000017.1, on the reverse strand, counting down.
CTGCAGGAATTCTGGGGCCGCGATTTCGCGGTGTCGCCCGCGGTGCTGATCCCACGGCCGGAAACAGAGCTGATTGTGGAGGAGGCCTTGGGGTTTGGGGCCCGGGGCCTGTGGCACCCCGCCCCGACTCCCGGCTCGAGACTCCCGGCTCCCGGTTCCCGTCGATCATCGACATCGGCACGGGAAGCGGCTGCCTGGCGGTGACGTTGGCCGCCGAACTCCCGGACGCGCGGGTGGTGGCGACCGACATCTCCAGGGCGGCGCTCGATGTGGCCCGGGCCAATGCCGCGCGGCACGGCGTGGCGGGTCGGATCGAGTTCCGCGAAGGCGCGTACCTCGCGGGCGCGGCCGGGCCCTTCGACCTCGTCGTCTCGAACCCGCCGTACATCACGGACGCCGACTACGAGACGCTCGCGCCGGAAGTCCGGAGCTTCGAACCCGCGATGGCCCTGGCATCGGGACCCGACGGCCTCCGCGACATTCGCGAGATCCTCGCGCTCGCACCCGCCGCGCTCGCGCCCGGCGGCGTGTTGCTGATGGAGATCGGCTACGGCCAGGCCGATGCCCTGCGCGCCGCCATCGCGGACATCCCGGCACTGACGCTGCTGCGCATCCGGGAGGACCTTCAGGGCATCCCCCGCACGGTCGTGGCACGGCGCCCGTAGCGCCGGGCACCAGGGGCACCCTGGCACAGTGGCACCACACCCTTGGCACCTTTGGCACCCGTGGCACCTATGGCACCATGAGCATCATGAGCTGCCTGTTCTGCAAGATCATCGCCGGCGAGATCCCCTCGAAGAAGGTCTACGAAGACGATCAGCTGTTCGCCTTCAGCGACATCAACCCGCAGGCGCCGATGCACGTGCTCGTCGTGCCGAAGCAGCACGTGGCCACGCTGAACGACCTCACGCCGGGTGAAGATGGGTTGGTGGGCGCGATGGTGCGGCGCGCCGCGGCCATCGCGAAGGAGAAGGGCTTCGACGGCCCGGGGTACCGGACCGTGTTCAACTGCAACGCGCAGGCGGGCCAGACGGTGTTCCACGTCCACCTGCACGTGCTCGGCGGCCGCCCGATGGCCTGGCCGCCTGGCTAATCCCACGCCCCCGGGGATCGTGGTTAGTCCTTGTGGGCCAACAGGTATCGGCCGAATCCCGAGTCCCGTTGCAGGACGAAATCCACGGCGCGATATCCCCTCGCGAAGTAGGTCTGAAAAATCTCGCGCGCGTGCATGCGCCACTGCAGCGCCACTTCGGGCGCGCGCTGCTGCATCTCGGTGAAGCCCGTCGGGATCTCCACCCACATCCGCCGCTCGTCCACGGCCAGGTCCACGCGCGACACCGTCCGCCACTCACCCGTCACCGTCGTCGGATTGACCAGCGGCGCCTCCCCGACTTCGTGAGACCGGACGCGGAACTCCGAGGTGTGCTGCAGCCGGCGGATGACATGTGGTTCGCGGATCATCCAGTGCGCGATCAGCCGGTCGGTGGGGGTGCCGCGGTGCAGGGCGCTCGTCGATTCGCCGTAGAAGTTCTCCGCGTACTCCTCGATCACGGCGCCGAGCTTCGTGAGGTTCAAGTGGGCGTTCAGCGCCTGCAGGGGATCGAAGGTCCATTCGATCAGGTCGTAGCCGCGCGCCAGCGCCCGCTCGCGCTGCGCGCACTTCAGGTTGAACCCCAGGCCGCCACGGTACTCCGGCAGCACGCCGGTCATGTGCGACCACTGTAGGGGCCGGCCGTCCTTCATCCCGACAATTGACCACGCAAAGCCCACCATCCTGGGCCCGTCGAAGGCGCCGATCAGGATGGCGCCCCGCTTCATGGTGATGATGAACACGGGCACCGTCACGACGTCGCCCGTGTCGGTGTAGCCCCAGATGGCATGCTCGAGGTCCACTACCTGGCGGTACTCGTCGATGGTAGTGAGGTCGCGAATCAGAATGTCAGACATAGAAATCAGCCACGAAGGTCACGAAGGACACGAAGCAATACCCTTTAATGTTACTTCGTGCTCTTCGTGACCTTCGTGGCTAGAGGAGATCCTCGAGTTCCGCGAGCGTACGGATCACCGGCACGCCGGCGGGCAAATCGGCCGGCGTCTCTCCCGAGCGCCGCAGGAGCACGGCGCGCATTCCCACCGCCAGCGCGCCTCCGACGTCGGCCTTGAGGCTGTCACCCACCATCACCGACGCCTGCGCCACCACGCCGGCGCGCTCCAGGGCCGCCTCGAAGATGCTCGGGTGCGGCTTCATGTAGCCGTGTTCGAACGACGAGATGTGCGAGTGAATCAGCCCGCCCAGCGCGAAGTGATCGCGAAACGCGTCGAGGCTCCGATGGGAGTTCGAGATGACGCCCACCGTCAGCCCCCGCTGCTGCAACGTCCGCAACACGGGGTCCACGTCGTCGTACATCTCGAAGTGGTGATTGGTGGCCCACTGGTCGTAGATGTCCTGCGCGGCCTGTTGCACGAGGGGTCCGCGGCCGCCCATGTGCCCGATGATCGAGGCCGTGTAGTCGACGAAGATCTGCTGGTCGTAGACCGGTTCCTCGACCTCGTCCAGGATGGCCGAGGACGCCTCCACCGCGCGTTCGAACGCGGCCGGGTCGACCGCGATGCCGTGCACGGCGCAGAATCGCTGATAGCCCTCGCCCTGGAACGTCGGTCCCGGGTAGATGAGGGTGAAATCCACGTCGAAGAAGACCGCCCGAATCATCCTTCGTGTGCTTCGTGTGCTTCGTGGTGGGCGATGGGACCGGCCACCGCGATGGTCGCGCGGGCCGGGTCGAGCAGGCGCCGCGCGGCTTCGGCGGCCGCATCGAGCGTGACGGCCTGCACCAGGCCCGGCAGGCGAGCGTCGTAATCCAGGCCGAGGCCGAACACCTCGGCGTTGAGGAGGAACGCCGCGATCGCGGCGTTGGTCTCCAGTTGGCGCGGCAGCGCGCCTACGAGATACCGTTTCGACTCGTCGATCTCCTTCTCCGTGAATCCCTCGCGCAATACGGTGGAGAGTTCCGTGTCGATCGACGCGATCGTCTTCTCGACGTTCTCGGCCGAGACGCCCGCGCGAATCATGAGCGGCCCTGGCCCGAGGCCGGCATCGAGTGAGCTGAACACGTAGTACGCCATGCCCTGGCGCTCGCGGATGCTGTCCCCCAGCCGGCCGCCGATCGCGTACTGCCCGAGGGCATTGTTCATCACCGACGCGGCGATGTAGCCCGGATCGGATCGACGGATCCCGACGAACCCGTAGGCGACGTCGGCCTGCGCCTTGTTCATCATCGACACGGTCACCATCCGCCGCGATAAAACCGGAGGCGCATCCGGCACCAACTTGTCCGTCGCAGCCTTGGCGGAAGCGGAAGCCTTGGTGATGGACGTGTCCGCCCTAGCCGTGGCAAAGGCGGAGGCCACCGCCTCCACGGCATTCGCCTCGATCACGTCCCCCACGATGGCGACCGTCACGGCCGACGGCTGAAACCAGGCCTGGTGGAATGCCGTAAGGTCGTCGCGGACCAAGGCGTCCACCGAAGGCACGGTGCCGCGCACGCGACGGGCGTACGGATGCGCGCGGTACAGCTCACGCATGAACGCGTCGACCGCCATCGAGGACGGCTGGTCCTCATCCTGCCGGATCGACGTGATGAGGTCGGCCCGGCGCGTGGCCACCTCGTGCTCGGGAAAAGCCGGCTGCCACGCGATGTCGGCCACGAGCGCGAGAACGGCCGAGACGTCTTCGGCCAGGCACGTCGCGCTCAGCGCAATCTGGTGGCGGCCTGCGGAAACCGACAAAGAGGCGCCCCGGCCGTCGAGCGTGTCCGCGATGACGTCGGCCGGACGCGTCTCGGTGCCGCGGTCGAGCACGCGCGCCACGAGCGCCGCCGTGCCTTCGCGACCGGCCGGGTCGTCGTACCCTCCAGCCTGCACGCCCACGAGGATGCTGACGGCGGGCGTCGTGTGGTTCGCCTTGGCCAGCACGGTCACGCCGTTGGACAGCACGACACGCGTCGGATTCAGCGCCATTCTGGTCCCCCGGTTCGCGGCTCCCGGCTCCCGGTTCCTGTCCGAGGCTCGAACCACCCAATCGTCCTGTTCTCCGGCACCAGGTACTTCGCGGCGGCCTCGTGCACCGCCTCGGGCGTCACCGCCTCGAGGCGGCTCTGCAACTCGTGATACGCGCGCCACGAGGCGATCGTCTCGAAGTACCCGAGCTGGTGCGCGATGTCGGTCACGCTGTCGGCGTCGTACACGAACCGCGCGCGCAACTGCGTCCGCACCTTGGCGAGCTCGGCCGGAGTGATGCCGTCGCGGCGGAGCCGCTCGACCTCGGTCAGGACCGCGTCCTCGACCGCTGCCAGCGACTTGCCTTCGGACACGCTGGCGCTGATGCCGTACAGGTAGGGATGTTCCGTGGGCATCAACGCCCCGCCCACGCTCGACGCCAGGCCCGTGTCAACGAGCGCGCGATAGAGGCGCGCGCTCCGCTGCGGCCGCGGCACCCCGCCCATGGACCAGATGTTGAGCCCCGCCGCGCCGCTCAACACGGCATCGGCCACGAGCATCGGGAAGAAATCGGCCTCGTCGAACGCCGGCGCGTGAAACGACGCCTTCCAGTAGGCGGTCGTCCCTTCCTTGCGCAGCACCACGCGGCGTTCCGCCTGTTGCGGGGGCTCCACCCTCCGCGCGCACGCCGGACGCGAGCCGGACGCGATGCCGCCGAACTGCTTCTCGACCCGCCGCAGCGCATCGTCCGTGTCGACGTCGCCGACGATCACGAGCGTCGCGTTCGAAGGAATGTAGAAACGACGGTAGTGCCCGAACAGGTCTTCCCGTGTCATCGTCTCGAGGTCTGAGAGCCAGCCGATCGTCGGGTGGTGATACGGATGGACCTTGAACGCCGCGGCGGTGACCTCGGTATCGAGCAGCTGCTCGGGATCGTTCTCGCCGCCCTGGAGCTCGGCGATGATCACCGTGCGCTCGGACTCGCAGTCGGCCGGGTCGTAGAGACAGGCGTCCATGCGCTCGGCCTCGATGAAGAGCATCCGGTCGAGCGCGTCCTTCGTGGCGGTTTCCAGGTAGGTGGTCTGGTCTATCCAGGTGTAGCCGTTCCAGCTGCCCCCGAACTGCTCGATGATGCCCTTCACCTGGTCGCGCGGGATGTTCCGCGTGCCCTTGAAGTTCATGTGCTCGACCCAGTGCGACACCCCGGTGACGCCCGGCGCCTCGTCCTTGGACCCCACGCGATACCAGCACCACACCGACGCCAGCGGCGCCGTGTGGACCTCCTGGATGAGGACTTTCAGACCGTTGTCCAACACCGTCTCTCGAACCATGCGTCTCCCGGCTCCCGACTCCCGACTCCCGTCAGCGTACAATAGAGAGAACCCCATGGCCGACTGGAAAGAGACCTGCAACCTGCCCCGGACCGCCTTCTCCATGAAGGCGAACCTGCAGACGACCGAACCCGAGACCGTCGCCCGCTGGGACGAGATGGACCTCTACCGGCAGATTCGCACGGCGCGCAAGGGCGCGCCGCTGTACCTGCTGCACGATGGGCCTCCGTACGCCAACGGCGAGATTCACATCGGCACGGCGCTCAACAAGATTCTCAAGGACCTGGTCGTCAAGTCGCACAACATGCTCGGCTTCGACGCGCCCTACCTGCCGGGATGGGACTGCCACGGCCTGCCGATCGAGCTGAAGGTCGATCGCGAGCTTGGCCCGAAGAAGCGGCAGATGAGCACGGCCGACTTCCGCCGCGCCTGCCGCGCGTACGCCGAGAAGTACCTCGAGATCCAGCGCCGCGACTTCAAGCGGCTCGGCATCATCGGCCTGTGGGGCGACCCCTACAAGACGATGACGTTCACCTACCAGGCGTCGATCGTCCGCGCGCTCGGCAGGTTCGTCGAGCAGGGCATGGTCTACAAGGGCAAGAAGCCCGTGCACTGGTGCACGCACTGCCGCACGGCCCTCGCCGAGGCGGAAGTCGAGTACCAGCCGCACACCTCGCCCTCGATCTACGTCGAGTTCCCGCTGAGCGAGGGCAGCGCCCCCGACCTGGTGGCGCGCGTGCCCGCGCTCGCCGGCCGCAGGGTCTCGGTGTTGATCTGGACGACCACGCCCTGGACCATCCCGTCGAACCTCGCGATCGCCTTCCACCCGGAGTTCCAGTACGGGGCGTACGACGTCGACGGCACGGCCGTGATCGTCGCGAAGGATCTCGCCGAGACGGTGGCCAAGAAGACGGGCCGGTCCTTCGACACGCTTCTCGCCACTTTCGACGGCAAGGCCATGGAGCGCCTCGTGTTCCGCCACCCCCTCTACGAGCGCGATTCGCTCGGCGTCCTTGCCGACTACGTCACGCTCGAAGCCGGCACGGGCGCGGTCCACACGGCCCCGGGACACGGCGCGGACGACTACCTCACGGGCGTGCGCTACGGCCTCGAGATCTACGCCCCGCTCGACCCGGGCGGCCATTTCATCGACTCGGTGGAACTGTTCGCGGGCCTCAAGGTCTACGACGCCAACCCGAAGATCGAAGCGGCGCTCAAGGAGCGCGGCCGTCTCTGGCACCGCGAGGACTACGACCACTCGTACCCGCACTGCTGGCGCTGCCACAACCCGGTCATCTTCCTCGCCACCGCGCAGTGGTTCATCGGGATGGAGACCCGGGAACTGCGCACCCGCGCGCTCAAGGCCATCCAGGACACGCGCTGGATCCCCGCGTGGGGACAGGCGCGCATCGAGGGCATGATCGCCAACCGGCCCGACTGGTGCATCTCGCGCCAGCGGTCGTGGGGCGTGCCCATCCCGGCCATGGACTGCGCGAAGTGCGGCCAGGCCGTGCTGACCAAGGCCCTCGTCGACAAGGCCGCCGCGGTGTTCGACGTCTACGGCGCCGACGCGTGGTACGAGCGGCCGCTCGAGGAGTTCCTCCCCGAGGGCCTCGCGTGCGAGTCGTGCGGCGGCACCGAGTTCGAGCGCGAAAACAACATCCTCGACGTCTGGTTCGACTCGGGGTCGAGCCACGAGGCCGTGCTGCCCTTCCGCGAAGACCACCGCTGGCCCGCCGACATCTACCTCGAGGGCAGCGACCAGCATCGCGGCTGGTTCCACAGCTCGCTCCTCGTCGGCATCGGCACGCGCGGCCGCGCGCCCTTCAACCAGGTGCTCACGCACGGGTTCGTGATGGACGAGCACGGCCGCAAGATGTCGAAGTCCCTCGGCAACACCATCGCGCCGCAGGACGTCATCAAGCAGAGCGGCGCCGAGATCCTGCGCCTCTGGGTGTCGATGGTGGACTACCGGGAAGACATCCGCGTGGGCAAGGAGATCCTCGCGCGCACCGTCGAGGCCTACCGGAAGATCCGCAACGTGCTCCGCGTGCTGATGGGTAACCTCTTCGACTTCGATCCCGCCAGCGACGCCGTGCCGAAAGAGCGCATGCTCGAGATCGACCGCTGGGCGCTCGCGAAGTACGCCGACGCCGCCGATCGCATGGTCAAGGCGTACGAGGACTACGACTACCCGTCGATCTTCCAGGCCGCCAACGCGCTCATCACCGTGGACCTGAGCGCCTTCTACGTCGACGTCACCAAGGACCGGATGTACACGTTCGGCCCCACTCCGAGGCGCGGCGCTCCGGCCAGACGGCGATGTACCTGATCGTCGACGGCCTCGCGCGCCTCCTCGCGCCGATCCTGTCGGTGACGATGGACGAGGTGTGGCGGATGTTGCCGGGCACGCGTGAGGCGTCGGTGCACATGGCGCTCTTCCCGCGCGAACTCGACCAGTGGAGGGATGCCGCGCTCCTCGAGCGGTGGGCGCTGCTGGCCGCCGTGCGCGACCAGGTGAACCTGGAACTCGAGGCCAAGCGGCAGGACAAGACGATCGCCGGCAACCTTTCGGCGCAGGTGACGCTCGCCGCGCAGGGCGACACCGCCGCGCTGCTCGCCGAGTACGAGGACTTCCTGCCGACGCTCTTCGGCGTGTCGGCCGTGACCGTCAAGCCCCAAGCCTCGAGCCCCAAGCCTGAGGCCGGCCTCGAGGTCCTCGTGGAGAAGGCCGGCGGAACCAAGTGCGACCGCTGCTGGCGCTACGTGCCGGCGGTGAGCGAGGCGCCGCCGGAGCGCGCGGGCCTGTGCCCGCGCTGCGTCGAGTCGCTCGCCGAGCCGGTGAGCCTCTAGGGCCGCAGATGACCCAGATGACGCAGATGCTGGCCGCGCGCCGGCTGGAGATCATCATCGCCGTCGTCGTGGTCGCCCTCGACCAGGCCACCAAGGCGATGATTCGCCCGGCGATCGCGCTGCACGACAGCGTCGAGGTCATCCCCGGCTTCCTCGACCTCACACGGGTGCACAACACGGGCGCCGCGTTCGGCATGCTCAACACGGCGCAGTTTCCGTTCAAAACGGCCGTGCTGGCCCTCGTGGCTCTGGTCGCGCTCGGCGGCGTGGCGTGGTACGCTTCAACGGTGCCGCTCCACGAGCGGCTCGCGCGCATCGGCATCGCGGGCGTGCTCGGCGGCGCCATTGGCAATCTGATCGATCGGGCCGCCGCCGGCTACGTGCTGGACTTCGTCGACGCCTACTGGGGGGGCTGGCACTTCTGGGCGTTCAACGTGGCCGACGCGGCGATCTCCGTCGGCGTGGTCTTCATGATTCTCGACATTCTCGGGCTGGGACGCCGTGCATCCAATCCTCTTTGAACTCGGACCGCTGACCATCTACTCCTACGGCGTGCTGCTGGCCTCCGCCTACCTGCTGGGCCTCTGGCTCGCCGTGCGCCGCGCGCGCGCCGCCGGCATCGACGGCAACCGCGTGATGGACATGCTCATCTGGATCATCATCGCCGCCCTCGTCGGCGCGAAGGCCCTGCTGTTCATCGTCGACTTCCCGCACTTCACCGCGAGCTGGGCCGACTTCATGACGCTGATGCGCTCGGGGGGCGTCTTCTACGGCGGCCTCATCGCCGCGGTCGCGGTGGCGATCTACCAGCTGCGCCGGCACAAGCTGCCCCTGTGGCAATCGGGCGACCTGTTCGCGCCGGGCATCGCGCTCGGCTACATGGTGGGCCGCCTCGGGTGCCTCATGGCCGGCTGCTGCTACGGCAAGCCCACCGACGTGGCCTGGGCCATCACCTTCACCGACCCGGCGGCCGCCCTCAACGTGGGCACGCCCCTCAACGTGCCGCTGCACCCGACGCAACTCTACGAGTCGGCGGCCGGTCTCGTGATCCTCCTCGCGCTCCTCGCGCTCGAGAAGCGGCCGAACTCCTACCCGGGTCGCACGTTCTGGAGCTTCGCGGCGATGTACGCCGTCCTCCGGTTCATCATCGAGTACTTCCGCGGCGACGATCGCGGCATCGTCCTGAACGTGCTGTCGACCTCGCAGGTCATCTCCATCTTCCTGCTGCCGGTCAGCATCTTCATGCTGTGGTACCTGGGCCGGCCGGCGTCGCCTGGGGCGCCCGAAGCGCCCCGTGGCCCGCGCAAGCCGCGGTTCGCGTGACCGATCGGCTGACGTTCACCGTCGACGCGGACGACCACGGCGAGCGGCTCGATCGCTACCTCGCCGCGGAAATCCCGAACCAGTCGCGATCGCAGATCCAGCGCATCATCGACGAAGGCCACGTCACGCACTCGCGGGTGAAGACCGTCAAGGCCAACTCGGAATGCCGCGAGGGCGACGTCATCACCATCCTGCTGCCCGACGTCGCGCCCTCCACCGCGGCAGCCGAGGACATCCCCCTCGACATCCTCTTCGACGACGACGACATCGTCGTGGTGAACAAGCCGGCGGGCCTGGTGGTGCATCCGGCGGCGGGAACCGCAGCGGGACGCTCGTCAACGCCCTCCTCCACCACGTGAAGAACCTGAGCGGCATCGGCGGCGAGGCCCGCCCCGGCATCGTCCATCGCCTCGACAAGGGCACGTCGGGCGTGATGGTCGTCGCCAAGCACGACGCGTCTCACAAGGAGCTGGCGCGCCAGTTCCACGACCGCGAGGTCGAGAAGGAATACGTGGCGCTCGTCTGGGGCCTGGTGCAGCAGCGCAAGCGCATCAACGCCCGGATCGGCCGCGACCCGAAGAACCGCCTCAAGATGTCCACGCGGGCGAGCCGCGCGCGCGACGCGGTGACGCGCATCACCTGGTCACGGGACCTGAAGGGCGTCACGCTGTGCCGGATCGCGATTCATACCGGCCGCACCCACCAGATCCGCGTGCACCTGAGCGCCATCGGGCACCCGATCGTGGGCGACGCGCTCTATGGCGGCGTGCATCGCCGCGTGCCGCATCCGCTGCGCGCGGTCACGAAGATCTCGCGCCCGTTCCTGCACGCGGAAACGCTGACGTTCACGCACCCGCGCACGAAGGAGCGGATGACGTTCACGGCGCCGCTGCCCGCGGATCTCGAGGCGGTCGCGATGGAACTGGCGCCGCCCGAGATTCGCGACACGGTGTTCGCGCGCACGCCGGCCACGATGAGCGAGACCGATCACTTCGAGGAGTGATCGGCGCCGCCGGCCGCGTCAGGCCTTGCCGGCGTTGATGGCCTTCGCCTCGGTGAATCCGTCGATCGCGAGGAACGTGTTGTTGAGCATGACCGCACCGAACATCACCCAGTACAGGTTGGGTGCGGCGGTCTGCAGGCTCATCTCCACGTAGGTCAGCAATCCGGCCCCGACCGTCAGTGCGAGCCCCAGGGGCACCCGGCGGCCGTTGTACACGGTGCCCAGTCCCATCAGGAAGAAGTTCAGCAGTGCCGCAAGCCATGGTTGCTTCATGCGGCACACTATATACCGTCAACTCGACCATCCGGCAAGGCCGCGATAGAGTGTCCGCATGACGAGTCGCCCCGCAGTCCAGCTCCTCGCGCGCACGGTGGTTCACCAGGGCCGCATCTTCCGGCTCGAGGTGGATCGGGTGACTCTCCCGAGCGGCCACACGCTGGACATGGAGGTCGTCCGGCACCCTGGTTCGGTCGTGCTGCTGCCCTTGCCCGCGCCAGGGCAGATCATTCTGATCCGCCAGTACCGCTATACGATCGACCGCGACATCTGGGAGTTGCCCGCGGGCACGCTCAAACCGGGTGAGGAACCGATCGACGCCGCGGCGCGCGAGTGCGAGGAGGAGATCGGCCTCGTGCCGGATCGCGTCACGCGAGTGGGCGGGTTCTATCCCACCCCGGGCTTCTGCGACGAGGAGATGGTGTATTTCCGCTGCGAGGACCTGCGGCCGCCCGCCGTGGATTCACCGGTGAGAAAAGACGACGACGAAGAGATCGAGCCCAGGACGTTTACCCTGCACGAAGCGCACGCGCTGGTCTCGCGTGGCGAGATCGTCGACCTGAAGACGCTCGCGGGGCTGGCGATCCTCGCGGCCACGCCGTGAGGATCACGAATGGAGAGTCGAATGGCTTTTTCCGTGATGAACGTGATCCGCGTGACGCGGGAGGACATGCCCAGCCTGCTTGCCGAAGTGGAGCACCTAGGCCTGGATTCGCTCCGCTCGCAGCCGGGGTTCCGCCTCGCGCGGGTGTACCAGGCTGAAGCCGGTGATGAAGCCGTGTGGCTCACCGAGTGGGACAGCCGGGAACACTTCCTCGCCTACCGCCAGAGTGACGCGGGGCGGCGCATGGTGGCGGACGCCATTCGGTGGCAGCCGCGAATCTCCTTCTACGAAGTGGTCGCCTCGTCCGACGCCTAGCCGCCGCCCCTCGACCGGGCGGCGCGTGCCGCTCTATTGTCAAAAGAAGGGACGGCGCCTGGTCGCCGGCCTCGAAGCGTGGTCGGGCACGATGGCGTATCACGTCCTGCAAGGTTGTCCGCG
>CAWIWS010000016.1:0-12444 GCA_963839865.1 uncultured Acidobacteriota bacterium | reverse complement strand
GGCAGACCGCAAAGAGGGGACAGTCCCCTTTTTCGGTTCCGGTCACCAGTGTGCAAGAATTGCGCCCCGGCGTATACCTTCATGACGAACCCCGCTCGGCCCTGGACACGGTTCTACCATCCCCAGACAGCGACCGACCTGGGCCCCCTGCCGTGGAGGAACCTGCCCACGGCGATCCGCGCCGCGGCGGCCACCTACGCCACGCACACGGCCTTCACGCTCGCGTTGCCCAACGGCTCGCAGGGCGGGCTGACGTTCGCGGAAGTCGATCGGCTGTCCGATGCCTTCGCGGTGTACTTCCGCGAGGTCGCGGGCTTTGCGCCCGGCGACCGCCTTGCCATCCAGATGCCCAACTGCCTGGCGTACCCGATCGTGGTGTTCGGGACGCTCAAGGCGGGGCTGGTGATGGTCAACACCAACCCGCTCTACACCGTGCCGGAGATGGTCCACCAGTTCGCCGACAGCGGCGCCACGGGACTCGTGGTGATCGACCTGTTCGCCGACCAAGGTCGAAGCGGCGCTGCCGAAGACCAGCATCAAGACGGTCGTCGTCGTGAGCATTGCGGACCTGCTCTCGCCCCTGCGGCGCCTGGTGATCGGGCTCGTCCAGAAGTACGTCCAGAAGACGGTGCCGCCCATCCGCTTCGCGCACACCACGTTCGCGCGGGCCATGGCGGCGGGCGCCGACCGGATGGCGGCGGGCGCCGACGCGCGCGTCTACGACGCGGCCATCGCGCCGGACACGGTGGCGGCGCTGCAATATACCGGCGGGACGACGGGCGTCGCGAAGGCGGCGATGCTGACGCACGCCAACCTCGTGGCGAACATCGTCCAGAGCACCGAGGCGTGGAAGCCGTTCCTGCGCATGGGCGGCGAGGTGATGCTGACGGCGCTGCCGCTGTACCACATCTTCGCGTTCACCGCGAACCTGATGATCTTCTTCATGGCGGGCGGCCGCAACGTCCTCGTGCCGAGCCCGCGCCCGCTGTCGAATCTCAAGACCGTGATGACCACCGAGCCCATCACGTGGTTCACCGGCGTCAACACGCTCTTCGCGGGCCTGATGCACGAGCCGTGGTTTGTGGCCAAGCACGACTGGCAGTTACGCGGCTCGGTGGCGGGCGGCATGGCGCTCGTGCCCGTGATCGGCGAGCGATGGGAGCGGATGACGCACACGCCGATCTACCAGGGATACGGGCTGACCGAGACGTCGCCGGTGGCCACGCTCAATCCCTTCCATCGCGCCAAGCGCGAGGCGATCGGCGTGCCGCTCCCGGGCACCGACGTGCGCTTGGTGGATGACGCCGGCCGCGACGTGCCGCACGGGCAGCCAGGCGAGCTCTGGGTGAAGGGGCCGCAGGTGATGACGGGCTACTGGCAGCGTCCCGACGAGACCGCCCGCGTCCTGCGAGACGGCTGGCTGGCGACGGGCGACATCGCGCGCTTCGACGCGGATGACTACCTCGTCATCGTCGATCGCAAGAAGGACATGATCCTCGTCAGCGGCTTCAACGTCTATCCGAACGAAGTCGAGGCCGTGATCGCCGAGCACCCGGGCGTGGCGGACGTGGCGGTGGTCGGCGTGCCCGACGACGAGGCCGGCGAGATCGTCGTGGCCTACGTGGTGAAGAAGGATCCGGCCCTGACCAGCGAGATGGTGCGGCAGCACTGCAAGGCCTCCCTCACCAACTACAAAGTGCCGCGGACGGTCCTCTTTCGCCCCGAGTTGCCGAAGTCCAACGTGGGGAAGGTGCTGCGGAAGGACCTGCGAGAGGCGGCGCTGGCGGACCACCTGGCGGAGAAGGAACGCGCGGGTGGATAACGTCTGTCACACGTTGCTGGGCGCGGCCATGGGGCAGGCCGGCCTCTCGCGGAATCGTCGGCTCGGCATGAGCACGCTGCTCATCGCTTCGAACCTGCCGGACATCGACGTCGCGGTCTTCGCCACCAACACCCTCGCGGTGTCGTTCCGGCGCGGGTGGACGCACGGTGTCCTGGCGCAGGCCGTGTTGCCGCTGCTGCTCGCCGGCGCGATGACGTGGTGGGGACGCCGACGTCCGGACCAGCCGCCGCCGCGATTCTCCGAACTGGCGCTCCTGGCTTATGCGGGCGTCCTGTCGCACGTCTTCCTCGACTTCCTCAACAGCTACGGCGTGCGGTTGCTGATGCCCTTTTCACAGCGCTGGTTCTATGGCGACGCGCTGTTCGTCGTCGATCCGTGGATGTACGTGATGTTGGGCGCGGCCGTATGGATGGCGGTGCGCCGCCAGAGGCGGGGCCTGCCGCGGCCCGAGGTCCCCGCCAGGGCCGGCCTGGCGTTGGCCACCGTGTACATGCTCGTGATGCTGGGATCGAACGTCATGGCGCGCGCGGTCGTGGCCGATGGGCTGGCTCGTGCCGGTCGCGCGCCGGAAACGCGGTTCATGGTCACGCCGGTGTTCCTCAACCCCTTTGAGCGCGAGGTCGTGGTTGACATGGGGGATCGCTACGAGAAGGGCACCCTCTGGTTCGAGCCGCGGCCGCACTTCCGGCCCGCGGGTTTCGGGATCGACACGCACCTGCAGGATCCGGAGGTCCAGGCGGCCGACGCCACGCCGCGCGCCCGCGAGTTTCTCATGTGGTCGCGCTTCCCGTTCGCGGTGGTGGATCGCGCCACGGCTCCGCCACGCGTGTGGCTGAACGACTATCGCTACGCAAATACCGGCCCCGGGGGGTGGTCCGCGTTCAGAACGGAACTGACAGGGCAGTAGCTTGAGGGCTTAGGGGCTTAGGGGCTTAGGGACCTAGGGGCTTGGGGCTTGGGGCCGTACAATAGCCCCATGCGTGTTCTTGCGGCCTTGCTCGTGGCGGTCCTGCTGGCGCCCTCGCCGGCCTCGGCGTGGGGATTCGAGGCGCACAAGTTGATAACCGACAAGGCCATCGACTTGTTGCCGCCGGAATTGAAGGCGGCCTTCGAGAAGCGCCGCGCCTTCATCGTGGAGCGGTCGATCGATCCGGACCTCTGGCGCAATGCCGGGTGGGGGGACGAGCCGCCCAATCATTTCGTCGACCTGGACTACAAGGGGTTCGGCCCGTATCCGTTCGAGGCGCTCCCCCGCGACTACGCGACGGCCGTCCAGAAGTTCGGCAAGGACGTGATCGACGCGCAGGGCCGGCTGCCGTGGCGCGTGCAGGAGTTCTACGGCAAGCTGCAACGGGAGTTCGAGTCGCTCAAGCGGCAGCCCGCGCCGGGCTACGCGATGGACAACATCGTGTACTACGCTGCGATTCTCGCGCACTACGTGGCCGACGGGCACGTGCCGCTGCACGCCGTGGTCAACTACGATGGCCAGCAATCCAACCAACTGGGCCTGCACTCGCGGTGGGAAGCCGATCTTTTCGAGCGCAATCGCGCCGCACTGGTCATCGTCCCGGCCGCCCCGAAAGGCGTGAGCAACCCGCGCGACTTCATGTTCGAGACGCTCCTGGCGAGCAACCGCGCGAGCAAGGCCGTATTCGAGTCGGACGCCAGGGCGGCCGCCGGCCGCGACTTCTACGACGACGCCTACTTCGCCGCGTTCGCCAAGGGCGCCTTTCCGGTGCTGCAGTCGCGGGTGAACGATTCGATCACCGCCGTCGCGTCGATCATCATCGGCGCGTGGGAGCAGGCGGGCCGTCCTGCCTTCCCGTTGGCCGCCTCGCGCGCGCCGCGCCCCATCCCGCGTCCCAAGCCGTAATGGACGTGTACCTCGTGCCCATCGCCGCCGACCGCTTCGAGTGCTACTACGAGGCGGCCGACGATGACGAGCCCGCTGACGCCGCCGGGCAGGGATTCGTGGCGCGAACGCGCGCATGGTTCTCGGCGCAGTTGCGCGAAGTCGAAGCGCTGCGCCACCGGGCCCCGGAGGCCGCCGCGCCCGGCGTGATGCTCCGCGTGCAGCGCAAGCTGATGCGCTGGGTCGCCGAGCGCGTGACGGAGCAGCGGTTGCTGTGGCACCTCGGGGGCGCAGTGAAGGCCACGTTGCACGTCCCGGCCGACATGAACCCTTCGGCCGCCGAGCAGATCATGCGCGCGTCGATGCGGAAGGACGCCGACCGGCACCTCAAGCTCCTCGCCGCGCATTCCGTGGCGCTCATCGCGACGTTGCCGCTCATGGTGCTGCCGGGCCCCAACGTCTTCGGGTATTTCTTCGCCTTCACCGTGGTGGGCCACTTCCTGGCGCTGCGGGGCGCGCGCCGTGCCGGCTCGCGGGTCCTCTGGACTGTGACGCCCAGCGGCGACCTGACGGTGCTGCACGGGGCGTGGACCCTCGACGCCGAGGCCCGCCACCGCCGGATCCACGAAGTCGCCGACAGGCTGGGCCTCCAGCGTCTGGCGACCTTTGTCGAGCGGATGACCGCGCCGACCGCGTGATATTCTCGACCCCGTGACGCTCGGCGAGTTGGCGCAGCGGCTGGACTGCCCGTTGGAAGGCGACGGCCACATCGAGATTCAGCGCGTGGCGAAGATCGAGTCGGCCGGGCCCGGCGACCTGACCTTCCTGGCGAATCCCAAGTACGCGGGCGCGCTGGCGGTCACGCGTGCCAGCGCCGTCATCGCGGCGCCCGGCGTCACGGGCGCCCCCTGCGCCGTGATCCGGAGCGGCAACCCGTACCTCGTGTTCGCGCGCGCCGCGCAGGTCCTCGCGCCGGCACGTCCCGTGTTGCCCGGCATACACCCGACGGCCATCGTGGCCCCCGGCGCGGTGGTGGATCCATCGGCCACCATTGGCCCGTACGTGGTCGTCGCCGAGGGCGCACGCATCGGCGCTCGCACCGTCGTCTATCCGCACGTGGTGATCGGCGAGGACGCGGTGGTCGGCCCCGACTGCCGGCTGCATGCGCGCGTCTCAATTCGTGAGCGGTGCACGCTGGGAGCCCGTGTCGTCGTGCAGGACGGCGCGGTCATCGGCGGGGACGGCTTCGGGTTCGCCCATCGTCCGGACGGGACCCACGAGAAGATTCCGCAGGTCGGCCCCGTGGTCATCGAAGACGACGTGGAGGTCGGCGCCAACACGACGATCGATCGTCCCGCCGTTGGTGAGACGCGCGTGATGTCGGGCACGAAGATCGACAACCTCGTGCAGATCGCGCACGGGGTCGTCGTGGGGCACAACTCGCTGCTGGCGGCGCAGGTGGGCATCGCGGGCAGCACGGTGCTCGGCAACGCCGTGATGCTCGGCGGCCAGGTGGGCGTGACCGGGCACGTGACGCTCGGCGACGGGGTGCAGGCCAGCGCGAAGACGGGGATCACCAATTCGGTGAAGCCCGGCGTGCTGATGTCCGGCTACCCGGCGCAGGAGAACGGTGAGTGGCGCCGATCCTACGCCGTCGTCCGGAAGCTGCCCGAGCTGCGCCGGCAGCTGCTGGCGTTGCAGAAGCGGCTCGACGCGATCGAAGCGGACGACGCGAATAACAAAGAACAAATAACAAAGAACAAATAACGAAAGATCAGATGCGCAAATTCTCGACCGCCGTCCTCGTCGTCGCCGCGCTCGTGGCGCTGTGGTTCGCTCCGATCGATGCGGCGGTCCGGCCGCCCAAGCTGCAGTACCAGCGGCTCGTCCTGCCCAACGGACTGGTGGTCATCCTCCACCAGGACCACTCGACGCCGATCGTGCACGTGGAGCTCTGGTATCACGTGGGATCGAAGAACGAGAAGCCGGGCCGCACGGGCTTCGCGCATCTGTTCGAGCACCTGATGTTCAAGGGGTCCAAGAACGTGGAGCCCGAGCAGCACACGTCGATCATCGCGTCGGTGGGCGGCCAGGCCAACGCCTACACGACCGAGGACACGACGGTGTTCTGGCAGACGATCCCGGCGCAGTACCTGCCGCTGGCGCTGTGGATGGAGGCCGACCGGATGGCCACCCTCCGCATCGACGAGAAGACGTTCATCGCCGAACGCGAGGTGGTGAAGGAGGAGCGGCGGATGCGCATCGAGAACCCGCCGTTCGGGCTGCTGAACGAGCTCATCACGGACCACGCGTTCGACGTGCATCCCTACAAGCACCCCGTGATCGGCAGCATGGGCGACCTGAACGCGGCCACGATCGCGGACGTCCGCGACTTCTACCAGACGTACTACGTGCCGGAGAACGCCACGCTGATGATCGTGGGCGACTTCGAGGCCGATACCGCGGTGCAGCTCGTGAACCAGTACTTCGCGCGCGTGCCGAAGGCCGCCAAGCCGGTGCCCCGCGACATCCCCCAGGAGCCGACGCACACCAAGGAACGCCGGGTCAACCTCGAGCAGCCCTGGCCGCTGCCGGCCGTGGTCGTGGCGTACCAGGCGCCGTACAACGGCCACCCGGATTCCTACCCGATGTTCGTCATGTCCAAGACCCTGTCGGACGGGCAGACCTCGCGGATCTATCGGAAGCTGGTCTACGACACCGGGCTGGCGCTCACCGCGTTCGGCAGCGGGAACTTCCTCGAGCAGCCGAGCATCTTCTACGCCGTGGCGCTCGTAAACCCCGGCAAGTCGGTGGACGAGGTCGAAAAGGCGCTCATCGCGGAATTCGACCGGCTGAAAGCCGAGGGAATCAGCGAGCGGGAACTACAGCGCGCCAAGAACCAGTTCGCGCGCGACTACATCCTGAGCCGGCAATCCATCAAGGAGAAGGCCTCGCAGTTGGGGCACGCCGAAGTGATCCAGAAGGACATGGAATCGGCCGACGGCGAGTTCGACACGTTCCTCAGCCTGACCACGGACGACATCAAGCGCGTGGCCAAGAAGTATTTCGTCCCTGAAGGGCGGCTCGTGATGCGCATCATGCCCAAGGCGGGGGTGCAGCAGTGAAGGCCAAGGCATTCGTCACCCTCGGCATCTTCGCGGTGTTCACGGCGCTCGTCGCGGCGCAGGCGGTCCAGTGGCCGCGCGAGGGCCCGCCGCGGCCGTTGCCGGCGCGGGCGGTGACGTTCCCGCCGTACGAAATCCGCAAGCTCGCCAATGGCCTCCAGGTCGTCTACGTCAGCCAGAACGAGCAGCCGGCCGTCAGCGTCAGGCTGATCGTGGGCGCCGGCGCGGCGCAGGATCCGAAGGACAAGTACGGCGTGGCGATGCTCACGTCGACGTTGCTCGACCAGGGGGCGGGCACTCGCACCGCCGAGCAGATCGCCGACACCATCGACTTCGTCGGCGGCGTCCTCAGCACGGGCGCCGGCAGCGACCTGAGCTACGTCAACGCGGTGGTCATGAAAGACAGCTATGCCCTCGCGCTCGAACTCATGGCCGATGTCGTCCAGCGCCCGACCTTCGCGCCGGCCGAGATCGATCGGCAGCGGCAGCAGGCGCTGTCCGCGCTGAAGGTTTCGGCGGAGGATCCCGAAGCCGTGGCCAACCAGGTCATCGACCGGCTCATCTACGGCTTCCACCCGTACGGGCTGCCGGGCGCCGGGACGGCCGAGTCGCTGGCCGCGCTCACGCGCGCCGATTTCGTCGACTTCCACAAGAAGTACTACGTGCCCAACAACGCGCTCATCGCCGTGGTCGGCGACATCCCGATCGCCGAGGCGATGGCCGGCCTCGAGAAATATTTCGGCGCCTGGAAGCCGGCCGAGGTCCCGCCGCTCAAGGTGCTCGATCCCCCCGAGCCGACGCGCCGCGTAATCGTGATCGACAAGAAGGACGCCGTGCAGACGGAGATCCGCGTCGGGCACCTCGCGATACCCCGCAACCACCCCGATTACGAGGTGATCGACCAGGCCGTCAAGATCCTGGGCGGGGAAGGCGCGAACCGGCTGCAGCAGGTGCTGCGCTCGCAGCGGCAGCTGACCTACGGCGCCTCCGCGGACCTCGACACCTACAAGATGGCCGGGGCGATCGTCGCGGAGACCGACACGCAGACGCGGAGCACCGCCGAGGCGCTGCGCGTGGTCGTGGACGAGTTCTCGCGGTTGCAGCGCGAGCGCGTGGGCGACGAGGAGTTGCAGGGCGCGCAGGACTACATGACGGGGCACTTCCCGCTCACTATCGAGCTGTCCGACGCGATCGCGACGCAGGTGCTCAACCAGCTCTTCTACGGGCTGCCGGTCGGTGACCTGCCGAAGTACCGCGAGCGCGTGCTGGCCGTGACGCCCGACGACATCCAGCGCGTGGCGCGGTGGGTCATCCGGCCCGACCGCCTGTCGATCGTGCTCGTCGGCAACGCCGACGCCTTCGTCAACGATCTGAAGGGGATCGGGTTCCCGAACTACGAGCGGATCCCCATCGAAAACGTCAGCCTGCTGTCCGCGGACTTCCAGCGGCGCACCGACGCGCCCGCCAAGCCACATTGACCCGTCTGATGATCTCGTGCGGCGAGCCGTCCGGCGACCTCTACGCCGGCGCGCTCGTCGACGCGCTCCGCCGGCAGGAGCCGGGCATCGAGGTGTTCGGCCTGGGCGGTGAGCGCCTGCAGGCGGCCGGCGCGGAACTGGTCGCCGATTTTCGCGGCCTCTCGGTCACCGGCCTCACCGAGGTGTTTCACATGCTGCCGCGGTTGTGGGCCATGTACCGGGGCCTCGTCGAGGCCGCGCGCGTGCGCAGGCCCGATGCGCTCGTCGTGATCGACTATCCCGACTTCAACTTCTTCCTCATGTCGGCCGTGAAGAAGCTCGGCATCCCGATCATCTACTACGTGAGCCCGCAACTCTGGGCGTGGCGATCGGGTCGCATCCGGACCATGAAGCGCGTGGTCAACTGCGTGCTGCCGATCTTCCCGTTCGAAGAAGCGATCTACCGCCGCGAGGGCATGGACGTGCGGTTCGTCGGGCATCCGCTGATCGACCTTGCGGCGCCTGTGCAGGCGCGCGAGAGCTTGCTGCGGACGCTCGCGCTGGACCCCGACAAGCCGGTGCTGGCGCTGCTGCCGGGCAGCCGGACCAACGAGCTCACGCGTCTGGCGCCGGTGCTGGCCGCCGCCGCGCCGACGATTGCCGCCCGTGTCCCCGGCGTGCAGTTCATCGTCGCGCGGGCCCCGCACCTCTCGGACCGGCTGTTCGATGGCTTCGGGATTCCCGGCCTCACGCTCCGCATCGTCGAAGGGCAGACCGACGACGTGCTGCAGGCGAGCGACGCCGTCATCACGGCGTCGGGTACGGCGACGGTGCAGACGGCGCTCCACGGCAAGCCGATGGTCGTGCTGTACCGGCTGTCGCCGATGACGTACGGGCTCCTCAAGCCGCTCGGCAAGGTGGACATGTACGCCATGGCCAACCTGATCGCCGGCAAGCGGATCGTCCTGGAGCTCATCCAGGAGCGGTGCACGCCCCAGGCCGTCGCCGACGAGGCGGTCCGCCTGCTCGCCGACGCCCCGTACCGCGCGCGGATGATCGACGAACTGGCCGAGGTGCGTCGCCGCCTGGGAGGGCCGGGCGCCAGCGCACGGGCGGCCGCGGCCATCCTCGATGTCGTACACTCGGCGCATGGCTCGTAGCCTGCTCGCCGCGCTGATCGGCCTGCTCCTCGCCAGTCCCGCGGGCGCGATCACGGTGGCGCCGATCGACTTCGTCGACCTGGTCCAGGGGTCGGCGGCCGTGGTCTACGCGCGAGTGAAAGACGTGCGGGGGCAATGGACCGCCGACCGCCAGGGCATCGAGAGCCTCGTCACCGTCGACGTCATCAGCGCCTTCAAGGGCACCCCGGGCCATACGCTGACCCTCGCGATGCCCGGCGGCCAGGTGGGCCGCTTCCTCAACGTGCTGCCGGGCGCGCCGTCGTTCACGTCCGGTGATCTCGTCGTCTTGTTTCTCATGGACCGAGGCCCGCGGCTGCCGATCACTACGGGCTTCACGCAGGGGATCTACCGCGTGACGCCCGATGCGCGGACGGGCGCGATGGTGGTCGTGCCGCCGATCGTGGATCGCGCGGGCGCGACGGGACGCATCGTGCGCGGGGATCCGCAGCGGCGCCCGATGGCGCTGCCGGCGTTTGCGTCGGCGGTGCGCGACGCCCTTGGGGCCGTACAGTGACGCGCCTGCTCGCGTGGATCCTCACCGTGTCGTTGATCGCCGGGGCGCCGTCCCCGGCGTGGGCGTATCTCAAGCTCGGCACCACCATCGGGGGCCGCGTCGTGGACGTGACGTGGCAGCAGCAACCCATCCGGTACTTCGTGACGGAGCGGGACGGCGGCGGCGTCACCGCGGGAGACTTGCGCGGGGCAGTGGCGCGGGCGACCGCGACCTGGCAGGGCGTGTCTTCGGCCAGCGTGCGGTTCGAGTTCCAGGGGACGACGTCCGCGTTGCCGGACGCCATGGACGGGCGCACCACGCTGGGGTTCCTCGATCGGCCGGATCTCGATCGCGTGCTTGGCGCCACGAGCTTCATCCTGGACACGACGACCGGCGCGATCGTCGAGGCCGACGTGTTCTTCAACTCCCGCTTTGCGTGGTCGGTGGCGCCGCAGGGGGAAGCCGGCCGCGTGGACCTCGAATCCGTCGCGCTGCACGAAGTCGGGCACCTGCTCGGCCTGAGCCATTCGGCGCTCGGCGAGACGGAACGCACGGGCACGTCGGGCCGGCGGGTCGTGGCGTCGGGCGCGGTGATGTTCCCGATTGCGATGACGGCCGGCGCCGTGGCCGACCGCGTGCTGCAGGCCGACGACATCGCCGGCGTGAGCGACCTGTATCCCGCCGCGGGCGTGATCGACAACACCGGCAGCATCGCGGGACGCGTGACGCGCGACGGCAAAGGCGTCGTGGGCGCGCACGTCGTGGCCTTCAATCCCGAGACCGGGGTCCTCGTGGGCAACTTCTCCCTCAACGACAAAGGCGAGTTCGCGATCGCGCGTTTGGCGCCGGGTCCGTACGTCCTCCGCGCCGAGCCGCTGGATGATGCGGACGTGGAGAGTTTCTTTTCCATCCCCATCGACGTGGATTTCCGTGTGACCTACGCCACGAGGCTCGCCGTCGTGCCGCGGGGCGGGTCATCCTCGTCCGTAGAGATCAAGGTCACGGGCAAATGAGGGCGCAAGCGCTGGTGTGCCTCGCCGCGCTGCACCTGCTCGGCGGCCGTGCAGGGGCGCAGTCCGCGGCGCCCCCCGCCCTCCGGGCGCATCACATGATGGTCAGCGGTGGAGTGGTCTGGGCCGGTGGATACGGCATCGGCGACGCGACCGCCACGTTGCGGACCAATGCCCTTGGCGCCACCGCGCCACCCTTCACGTTGTTCGACACCTCCACGCGGGTGAATGCGGTTGCCGGGGTTCACGGCCACGTGGGCGCGGCCGTCTCCTCGTCCTTGTCGATTGAGGCCGGCGTGGCGTATTCGGCCCCGACGATCGGGGTGGCCGTTTCCGCCGACCCGGAGGCGTCGCCGGTGGAGTTCGAGGGCGAACGTCTCGAGCAATTCGTGATCGACGTCGCGGCCCGCTGGCACCTGCCACTCCGCCTTGGCGCGCGCACGCGGCCGTTCGTGTCGGGCGGAGCGGGGTACCTCCGCCAACTCCACGAGGACCGGACGCTGGTGGAAACGGGCCAGGTCTACTTTGCAGGCGGTGGCGTGAGCTACTGGCTGCACGGCGCGTCCGGGCGTTCGCGCGCGATCGGGCTGCGCGGCGAGGCTCGGGCGACCTGGCGCCGACACGGGATCGACTTCGAGAACCAGATCCGAACCTTCCCGACGCTGGCGGCGTCGCTCTTTGTCGGATTCTAAAGAGATGACGCCGGCAGTTGAATTCTCCGGCGTCTCGGCGAGCCGCGGCGGACGGGCCGTCCTGCACGACGTCTCGCTCGCGGTCGCTCGAGGTGAGACGGTCGCGCTCGTGGGGCGGAGCGGGTCCGGAAAGACGACGCTGCTGCGCCTCGTCAATCATCTCCTGACGCCGGATTCCGGACGTGTGCTGGTGGACGGGCGCGATGCGCAGGCGTGGGATCCGATCGATCTCCGGCGGCGCACCGGCTATGTCATCCAGGACGTCGGCCTCTTTCCCCACCTGACGGTCGCGGACAACATCGCGACGGTGCCGCGATTACTCGGCTGGGATGCGGCACGCATCGGGGCGCGCGTGACGGAGCTGCTGACGCTCGTCGGTCTCGATCCGCGGGAGTTCCGCGGGCGATGGCCCGATGAGCTCTCCGGCGGCCAGCGCCAGCGCGTGGGGATTGCGCGCGCGCTCGCGGCGGACCCGCCGGTGCTGTTGATGGACGAGCCCTTCGGCGCCCTCGATCCGATGACGCGCGCCGAACTGCACCTGGAATTCCATCAACTGCAGGCCGCCCTGCACCGGACCGTCCTGCTCGTCACGCACGACATGGCGGAGGCCGCCGCGCTCGCCGATCGGATTGCCGTGCTGCACGAGGGGCACGTGATTGCGGTCGACACGCCGGCGCGCATGCAGGCGTCGGACAATCCGCGCGTGCGGGGGCTGCTGCAGCGATGAGCGGGCTCCTGGCCTTCCTCCTGGCGCATCGTGCCGAGATCGCGGCGCGGCTGGGTGAGCACAT
>CAWIWS010000015.1:0-25403 GCA_963839865.1 uncultured Acidobacteriota bacterium | reverse complement strand
GGACGAACGGCGCCTTCCGGCAGTACGTGGCGATCGCCAGCATCGCGGCCACGCCCGAGGCGTTGTCGTCGGCGCCGGGATAGGTGACGCCACCCCGCACGCCCAGGTGATTGTAGTGGGCGGAGACGACGATTGCCCGCGCCTTGGGATTGGTGCCCAGGCACTGCCCCACGACGTTGGCCGCGGTGTACCCGGACTTGAAGGCGCGCTCGGGATTGACGAGGCCCTTCACCGACAGGTGGGTGAAGTGAACGGGAAGACGTAGCTGCCCGACACGGGCTGGAGGCCGATTGCCTTGAACCGGTCCTCGATCCACGCGCGCGCGGCGAGGTTGCCCGCGCTGCCCGTGCCGCGGCCTTCCCACTTCGGATCGGCGAGCGTCGTCACCGTCGCCATGAGGGCGTCGCTGTCGATGCGAAGCGCCTCCATCCGCGCCGCCGCCGGCGGGCGGCCGGCGCGCTGGGTCTGGATGCGCTGGCCCTCGACGTAGCCGGCGACGGCCAGCCACACGAACACGGAAGCCACCACGCTGAGACCGACGAGCCGGCGGGTCTTCATGTCAGGAGATGGTACATCCGTTGACCGGGTGATCGGATGATCGGGTGAGCTGGACCCAGTGATCGGGCGAGCTATCGATTTGGTGAGGGTCGAGGCTTCTTGAGACGGCCCGGATGGCACGCCCCCCGCAGCGGGCACTGCCCGTCGCCCGTGCCGCGACCGAAGCCGCATGCGTTCATCATCCCGACGTGGCAGATGGAGAAGTCGTATTTCACGGGGTCGTCGGGATCGATCGCGCGCAGGGACCGCGTGATGTCGGCGGCCATCCGCCAGCCGGGGCTCTTGTATCGCGTGAGGCGGAGGCACTGCCCACGCGGATCACGTGCGTGTCGAGCGGCACGATTAACTGGCTCGGACGCACGCGCGTCCATGCGCCCACGTCCACCTTGTCCCGGCGTACCACCCAGCGGAGAAAAAGGTTCAGGCGCTTGCACGCGCCGCCGGACGAAGGCCTCGAGAAGAAGTAGGCGACGCCGGGCCGCGGTGTCGCGCGGCCGTACACGGCCTTCACGTCGAGCGCCAGCGCGCGCGTCGGAGAACGATTCGAGCGCCGCGCCCACGTCCACGGCATCGCCGGCCAGGCCTTCAGCGAAAAAGGCCTCGATGGAACCGCTGCGCGCCAGCATCTGGTGAAGGATCCACACAAGGGCCGCCAGGTCGGCGCCGCGCGTCCAGCGGTGCACGAGGTGGGCGAACGCCGCCTTGTCGCGCGCGGGCTCGAAGGCCCGCACGTACGCCGCGGGCGAGGGCCCCATCACCGCCAGGAGGCCGTCGATGGAGTTGAGGACGCTCTGCACACGGCCAAACGCCAGCGCGGCCGCGCAGAAGGCGACGATCTCCTGGTCATCGGGGCGGGAGTAGCGGCGGACGATCCAGATCGGATCGGACACCGAATTGGCCAGGTTGAAATGGCCGTAGAGATCGTCGAGACGGGACTTCAAATCCATAGCCGCAGATTAGACGCAGATAAAACGCAGACTACACACGCGCGGACTCGCAACGGCCTTCTGCGGTGCCGCAGTTCGAATCTGCAAGATCCGACCGATCTGCGTTTAATCTGCGTTCAATCTGCGGCCTGCGTTCAATCTGCGGCCTTAAAACGTGGTAATCGGCGTCCCGGCCGCGCACATCGGGCAGGTGGCCGCCGCGAAGTTCGGCGGCGCCTTGTATTCGATGAGCGCGACGTTCGGAACGTCCAGCGTGACCTCGGCCTCGCAGCGATCGACGATCTGCACCGTGCCGATCACGGTTCCGCCCGCCGCGGTAATGAGGTCCGCGCACCGCTTGAACGTGTGGCCCGTGTTCCGCACATCGTCGGCCAGCAGGACACGGCGGCCGGACACGAGCCTCTTGTAGAACTCGCTCAGCGTCGGCTTGCCCTCGGCGTTGCCCAGGGGAGCGAACCAGTACGGCGGATGCGCGAGCGTCCGCCGGCCGTCGAGCAGGCCGGCGATGGTGTGCGCGAGCAACGCGCCGCCGGTGGCCGGGCCGGCCACGACCTCGGTGCCCTCGACGAAATCGACGGGCATCAGGTCAATGACGTCCTGCGCGGCGCGCCAGATGGTCGATGGCAGCTGGAACAACTGGTGGGGATTCAGGTAGAGCTTGCCGTGGAATCCGTTGCCGTAATCGAAGTGGCCATCCATGACCACGTCGAAGCGCCGCAGGTCGTCGAGCGCGCGGGCGCGAATGTCGTCGTGACGCGCGCTCATCAGGCGTCCCCCTTCATCGTCAGGCCGGCGTCCGGATTGACGTAGACCGCGCGCCCGCCCACCACGGTGGCGGCCACGCCCCCGCGGAACGACCAGCCGTGATACGGCGTGTTCTTCGACTTGCTGCGCAGCTTCGCCTTGTCGATGGTCACGGGCAGGTCGAGCGCGACGATGGTGATGTCGGCGACGGAGCCGGGCGCCAGGGTGCCGCCGGCGACGTGGAGAATCCTCGCGGGGTTGACCGACATCAACTCCACCATCCGCGACAGCGTGATCTTGCCGGGGTGCACGAGCGCGTCGAGCGTGATGGGAATCGCCGTCTCGAGCCCGACGATGCCGAATGGCGCGCGATCGAACTCGACATTCTTCTCGTCGTAGTGGTGCGGCGCGTGGTCGGTGGAAATCACGTCCACCGTGCCGTCGACGATGCCGGCGACCATCGCGTCGCGGTCGCGGGCCTCGCGCAACGGCGGGTTCATCTTGGTGTTGGTGTCGTACGGGATCGGCGCCGCCAGCATGTCGTCGGTCAGCGTGAAGTGGTGCGGGCACACCTCGCACGTCACCTTGACGCCGCGGCTCTTGCCCTGGCGCACGGCCTCGATCGTCGTCCACGCGCTCATGTGGGCGATGTGGACGTGCCCGCCGGTCATCTCGGCGAGCAGGATGTCGCGGCCGGCCGTGATGGCCTCGGCCACGCCGGGGATGCCGCGCAGGCCGAGCGACGCGGCCACCGGGCCCTCGTGCGCGACGCCGTCGCCCTTGAGCGTCTGGTCCTCGCAGTGCTCGATCATCGGCATGTCGAACATGCTCGTGTACTCGAGCGCGCGGCGCGCGAGGATCGCGGTCGCCACCGGCAGCCCGTCGTCGGTGACGGCGACGCAGCCCGCCGCCTTGAGTTCGGCGATGTCGGCGAGCTCTTCGCCCTGCTGCCCGCGCGACACGGCGCCGATCGGGTAGACGCGCGCGAGGTTGGCTTCGGCCGCCTTCTGCAGGATCAGCTTCGTGACGCCGGCGTTGTCGTTCACCGGCCTGGTGTTGGGCATGCACGCGACGGCCGTGAAACCGCCGGCCACGGCGGAGGCCACGCCGGTCGCGACGGTCTCTTTGTGTTCCTGCCCCGGCTCGCGCAGGTGGACGTGCATGTCGATGAACCCCGGGCAAATCACGAGGCCCTTCGGCACCTGCACGACCTCGCCGCCGTCGGCGCGTGACGCGGGAATGTCGGCGGCGACCTCGGCGATGCGATCGCCGTCGATCAACACGTCGAACTGACCATCGAGACCGTTGGCCGGATCGACGACACGGCCGCCCTTGAGCAAGCGTTTCATGATTGTGTGCGGAGCATCTGCGGCGTTCGCCGCCCGAGTGGCAGGAGGAAAGTGGTCATGGACACCTCTTCGCGGGCTCTCGGGCCCGCGTTAAAGAGACGCAATGAGTATGGCATAGTGACAGGGCGTGGCGCTAGAAACCGTTTCGTCGCAACCGGCTTTGCAGGACGTGGATTCCGCCTGGAGCCTCGTGCTTGCCACCAGCGTGATGGCCGCCGCGCTGGATGCCGCGGGACGCAGGCGCTCGTTTGCCGTCGATCGGAATTCCGAACTGCGGGCCGTGGCCGATGACGCGCGCGATGCGGCGCTCGAGTGGCAACCCGGGATCGGATGGCGGTCGCGGCTGCCGGCCGACGACGCGAGGGCGGATCTCCTCGACCTCTACCTGCCTATCTGCAGCGCAACGCCGGCGCGGCCGATGACCGTGGGCCATCTCGGCCAGAGCCTCGATGGCTTCATTGCCACGCACTCGGGCGACTCGCAGTTCGTCACCGGCGGCGGGAACATCGTCCACTTGCACCGGATGCGGGCGTTGTGCGACGCGGTGGTCGTGGGCGCCGGGACCGTGGCGGCGGACGACCCGCGGCTCACCACCCGGCATGTGTCGGGACCGCACCCGCTGCGCGTCATCTTCGACCCGGGCCGCCGGCTGGAGCCGACGTTCCGCCTCTTCACCGATGCCGAGGCGCCCACGCTCTACATCTGCGCGCGGTCGCGCGTGCTGCCGGGCGAGCGCCAGATCGGCGGCGCGGATGTCGTGGGCATCGGCGAGGGCCCCGAGGGCGGGGTCTCCGAAGTGCTGAGCCTCTTGCGCGCGCGGGGATGCGCGCGGGTGTTCGTCGAGGGCGGCGGCGTCACCGTGTCGGCGTTCCTCGAGGCCAATCTCCTGGATCGCCTGCAGATCGCGATTGCGCCCGTCATCATCGGCGATGGAAAGCCGGCGATCCGCCTCGCGCCACAAGCCCGCCTCCGCGACTGCCTCCGGCCCGGGTACCGCGTGTTCCGGATGGGCGGGGATGTGCTGTTCGACTGCCACCTCGGAACCGCTGCCGCCGACGACGCGGACGGGGGCGCACCGGTCATCACGCGGGTGATTTGATCGATTGATCTGTTGATCTCGTGAGCGGTTGATCTAGCTGGTGACCTATTGAACTGGTGATCTCGTGATCGACTGACCGACTGCGCGCGACGATCTCTCTGCGCGCCACCGAGATCATCAGGTCACCAGATCACCAGGTCACCAGCTAGGTCACCCGATCACCACGTCAACAGATCGCGACATTTCATCAACGGAACGCGGCAAGCTCGTACCCCACCCATCCCCTGGCCAGACATGTCTGCAGCGCGCTGCCGCCCACGAGATGGTCGAAGCGCCCTGCGGCCAGCGGCAGCCGTTCGAGCACGGGCACGAGGGCGCCGATGACGCGGTCCCGCAGGCGCCGGAGTTCGAGATATGGCGACAGGTCAACCGTGGACTCGTGCTCAAAGCCCGCCGCTTGCGCCAGCGCCTGCAACTCCTCTGCGCGCAGCAGCGAGTTGATGTGCCAGCCGCGACAAAACCGATCGAGCGCCCTGGTCGCGGCGGGCTCATTGACGGACCGCTGGAAGTCGTCGCAGATGACCAGCACGCCTCCCGGCCGGATCAATCGCCGGCACTGTTCGAAGAACTGCTCGGGCGTGGGTCCGTGCACGAATGACTCGATCGCGAACGCCAGGTCGGCGGGTTCAAGGTCGGCGGGCAGGTTGTTGTAGTCCCCCTCCACGCAGGCCACTCGATCCGCCAGGCCGGCCTCGTCGATGCGCGCCCGCGCGAGCGCGGCCTGCACCGGGCTTAGCGTGATCCCCGTGGCGCGGACTGGCAGGCGCGCGGCGAGGTAACAGAGGCTGCCGCCCACGCCGCACCCCAGGTCGACGATGTGCGGTGGGCGCGAGTTGATCGGCAACCGCGCGATCAGTTCCGCGATGTGATTGTCGACGTAGTGCACGGCCCCTTCCGCGTCGCGAACACCAGGCCCCCAGACCACGCGATGGATCGCTCCGGACCGCCCGCCCTGGCCAAAGGCGAGGAATCCCGGCGTGTGGCGATCGTAGTAGCGGCGGATCTGGCTCGCGTCGAACCGGGGCGCCTGCGTGTGGCTCACCGGGACCTCGCCGGCCATGCAGCCAGGTCGTGGTGCCGGACGATGATGCGTGAGCGTGCGGCATCGAGATGGGCCAGGCGTCGCATTCGCCAGTCGGCGATCGCCGCGGCCCGATCAGGCGCGAGTTCGGCGGCGGCCTCGGCCCAGCCGTCGATCAGGTACCGCTGCATCTCGGCTTCCGCCGGTCCAAGGTTCCAGTCGGTGGGCGCCGTTCGCACGTCGTAGCCGATTTCCCTGAAGCAGCGCTCCGCGCAGACCACGGCATCCGGGCCGGCGGCCGGCCCACCGAGCCCCTTGTCCGTCTTCTGGTGCCGGTTGAGCAGCTCCCTCACCATTTCGTCTTCGGGCTCGACGGGTGCGCACGTCGACTCGCCGTTGTAGGTGAGGGCAAAGAGCACCGACGCTCCGGCGTCGCGGCACCGCGAGGCGAGCGCGCGCAGCCACGACTCCGATACCAGGTCGAGCAACGCGGAGGCGGTGACGAGGTGACGGCCCTCGAACATGACCGGCGCGTCCAGGTCGTCAAGGTCACGGGGCAGCGTGTCGATCTCGTGTCCTCGTGCGGCCGCCTGGTTGGACGTGCGTTCCTTCAACAGCGCGAGCAGCTCCGGGCTTCGGTCCACCGCCAGCCATTGCTGCGGACCCGGGAGGCGATCCATCAGGTAGCGAACGTTCGATCCGGTTCCGGTCCCGAGGTCGAGGATGCGCAACGGGCGATCCGCCGGCAGCATCTCGGCGACCGCATGAACCAGGTCCTCCGAGCGCGCGGCCCAATCCGCCGGCTCTCGCAGGCGAAGCCAGTCCCCAAGAGAATCAGACATCCGGGTCGAGACCTTCGAGTGCGGCGGCCATCGTGGCGGCGGCCTGTTCCCAGCCGGGCAACCCTTCGCGAACGTGTCGCGCGCCGGCCGCCAGGCGCGCGCGAAGCCCGGCATCGCTGATAACGCGGGACAACGCGCGCGAGAACGCCTCGACGTCACCGGGCGGCGCGAGAAGACCAGCGTGCGGACCCACGAGCCGCGGGATCGCGCCCGTCGTGGTGCTCACGATCGGCAGCCCGCGGGCCAGCGCCTCGGCCACCGCCATGCCGTACGTCTCCTGCAGGGTCGCGAGCACAAAGACATCGGCGGCATCGTAGCAAATGGCCAGCGCGTCGGCGCCGAGGTCGCCAACGAACGACACGCGATCCTCGAAACCCAACTCACGTGCGAGATGGCGGACGCGCTCGGCGGTGGCGGGGTGGCGCGTGAGACTGCCCGCGCACTTGAGGCGCCATGCCTCCCGCGGCGCCGCTGCCAGCGCGCGCAGCAGGACGTCATGACCCTTGTTGGGATTGAGCGTCGCCACCGAAAGGAGGCTGACGGGCGACCCTCCCGAGCCGCGCGCCAGCGGCGCGGCGTCCGTCCCGGGTTCCACGATGAGGACCTGCTCGCGCGGCAGTGCGTATCGCTCCAGCAACGAGAGCGTCGCGGTGCCGGTGACAATGACCAGGGCGGCGGCCGCGAGGGCCCGGCGCTCGGCGGCTTCCGCCTCCATCCCGGGCTCGAGGCTGACATCAGCGGCAAGCGGCAGGTGAACGAGGGCCACGATCCGCAATCGCGCTCGCTCCCGTTCGGCGAGATCGGGCATCGCGCTCAAGGCCATGCCATCAACCACCACCACCGTGCCATCGGCGGTGGCGGCCAACGCGCGCGAGGCGTCCGCCAACGCGGCCGGCGTCGGGAACGGAGGGCTCGCGTCCAACTCGAAGACGGTGACGGTCCATCCAAGACGCCGCAGGCCCTCGACCATGCGCCGGTCGTAGATCGATCCGCCCGTCCGCGTATCGAGCGGCCCCGGCACGACGAATACGGCCGATCGCATCGTTACGACGCGTCGTCCACGCGGCCTTCGAACGAGGCCCACGCGACGTGCGATTCGTTCAAGGTGACGCGAAGGCTCTCCACCGCGCCGGCGCCGGGTCCCAGGTCACCCCTCCGAATCGCCGCCACCATCCGGTCGAAGATCACCCGCGCCAGGAACTCCGTCGTCGTGTTCCGCCCCGCGAATTCCGGCACCTCGTCGAGATTGCGGTAGGTCATGCCTGCGAGCAGCGCACGCAAGGCCTCGCCCGCGCGGCCGATGTCCACGACGATGCCGTCGGCGTCGAGATCCGCGCGCCTGAATTCGAGATCGACGACGTAGGTGGCGCCGTGCAGGGCCTGGGCAGGCCCGAAGACCTCACCCTTGAAGCTGTGCGCAATCATCATGTGGTCACGCACCGAGACGCAGTACATCAACAACTCCTGTCGTAGGGCACCCCTTCAGGGAGTGCCGTGTCGTAGGGCACCCCTTTAGGGGTGCCGAGATCCATTAATACCGAATGCGATGGCACAGCGCGTCCCCGGGCGACTCCGCCAACGCCACCATCATCGTCGGCAGCATCTCGAAGGGGCTTTCGCCCGTGATCACATTTTCCAGCTGAGGGTCCTGCAGGAGCGAGAGCGCCAGTTGCAGGCGGCGACGGGTGTCCCACCGGCCGCGCTGAGCCGGCGAAACGCGGCCAACTTGCGAGGCGGTGATGGTCAATCGACGGGAGTGGAACGCCCCGCCGAGCGGCAGCGACACCGACTGGTCACCGAACCAGCTCAACTCCACGATCGTGGCCTCGACGCCGGCCACGCCCAACGCCAGCTCGAGGCCTTTCGGCGAGCCGCTAGCGTGGATGACGACATCGGCGTCCCTGGCCGCAGACTCTGGTAAGGCGAATGGCACGCCGAGCGCGCGCGCCTGTGCCTCGCGGTCCGGATTGGTGTCCACCAGTTCGACCGCGCATCCCGGGATGCGGGACGCGAGCCAGGCCGAGAGAAGGCCCACGGTGCCGCCGCCGATGACGGTGATGCGGTCGCCGAGGTGCGGCCGGGCGTCCCACACGCCGTTCAACGCGGTCTCGAGATTCGCGGCGAGCACCGCGCGCGCGGGCGGCACGCCTTCAGGCAACACGTGCACGGCGGTCGAGGGCACGACAAAGCGGGTCTGGTGGGGGTGCAACACGAACACATGTCGCCCCGCCAGCGCGTCCGGGCCCTCTTCGATGACCCCGACCATGGAGTAGCCGTACTTCACCGGCGCCGGGAACTCCCCCGCCTGAAAGGGCGCCCGCATGCGTCCCCACTCGCTTTCGGGCACGTGTCCGCCGAATACGAGCGCCTCGGTGCCACGGCTGATGCCGCTGAACAGCGCGCGGACAACGACGTCACCTTCCGTTGGTGTCGGCAGGGGTTCGTTCCGAATTTCTCCGCGTCCCGGTTCCACGACCCAGAACGCTCGTGCATGGCTGCTCATTGGTGATTCGTTCGACCCCCGTGCTCCCGGCTCCCGACTCCCGACTCCCGTGAGCTTCATTCTGTCCCAGTTACAATGCCGCCGTTGCTTCTTCGCACCAGAGTCCTGATCGCGAGCGCCGTGGCGCCGCTGGTGTTGCGGGCCTCGCGTGGTTCGCTGAGGCTCGTGGCTGCGGGCCTCCGGCTGGTATCCGCTCCATGCGACGGCCATCTTCGTTGTCGATCATGGCGATCGCGATGGCGTCGTCGGCACGCAGCATCCGTTCCCACGATTCGGGCCCGCGAACCACGTCACGATGACGCGCGCGATGCTCGTGGCGCTCGTCGCGGCGCTGGTCCTCGAGCCGCGCATACCGGTCGCCGCCTGGTGGGTGGTCTGCGCCACGGCGCTGATGGCAGCGCTCGACGGCCTCGACGGTTGGCTGGCGCGCCGCACCGGCATGGCGAGCGACTTCGGCGCGCGGTTCGACATGGAGACCGACGCGCTGCTGATCCTCGTGCTGTCCGTGCTGGTCTGGCAGTACGACAAGGCCGGGGCATGGGTGATGCTCTGCGGCGCCATGCGCTACGTCTTCGTGGCGGCCGGATGGGTTCTGCCCTGGATGGCCGGGCCGCTGCAACCGACGCTGCGCGGCAAGGCCGTCGCGGTGAGCCAGCTATTGGGCCTGAGCGTGGCGCTCGCGCCTGCGGTGGTGCCGCCGATCTCCACGATCGTCGCGGCGGTCACGTTACTCGCGCTCGCGTGGTCGTTTGCGATCGATGTGGGGCGGTTGTGGCGAGGGAGCGCGGCCTAGCGGGCCACGGAGACACGGAGAAGGCCTGGCCACGAAGGGCACGAAGAACTCAACGGGAATGGCGGACGGCGCGGGTATGAATCCCGTCGGACGGCAACGTCACTCATTTCAGTCGTTTGCTTCCGTCCGCCAGCAATTGCCACTTGCGGCGCCAGTCGTGATTGAATCAATGGACCCGCATGCGCACAGCGTTTAAGAGGAAGCCTGACATCGACGCGCCGGCCGCGAGGGTGAAGAACTACATCACACCGAGCGGATTGCAGCGGCTCAGGGACGAACACCGGTTCCTGCTCACCCGGGAACGCCCGGCGGTCACGCAGGTGGTGGCCTGGGCCGCGAGCAACGGCGATCGCAGCGAGAACGCCGACTACCAGTACGGCAAGCGGCGGCTGCGCCAGATCGATCGGCGGATTCGCTTCCTCACGAAGCGGATCGATGCCGCGGAAGTGGTGGATCCGGAGATGCCGCGGCCGGCACAGGCGGCGGCGCGGGTCTTCTTCGGGGCGACGGTGCGCTATGCGAATGCCGCAGGCAAAGAGCGCGTCGTGAGCATCGTCGGCACGGATGAAGTCGATCTCGACCGCGATCACATCAGCTGGGTGTCGCCGCTCGCGCGCGCGTTGATGAAGTCGGCGCCGGGTGACCGCGTGGTGCTTCGCGCGCCGGGCAGCACGGAGCGATTGACCATCCTCGACGTGCGCTACGAGCGGATTCCGGTGGAACCGTTCCGCGAACCCCCCGGCGCCGAGTCCGCGCCCCGCGACACAACGCAGCCCTAATCCCGGAGGGCGGTTGGGGCGGCGCCCCTGAAGGGGCGCCCTACGACAGGCGACGCAGCGCGTTGGCGCGCGGAGGCCCGGGGCGGCGACACAACCGCCTTGCGGGATCAGTGCGTCAGCGAATACAGCAGCACATCGATGCCCACGGCGTACGCTTCCGGTGAGAACCGGAAGAAGGTACTCGGGGTCCTCGCCTTCGCGCTCCCAGCCGTCGGGCACGTCGGTGTTGTGCACCATCACCACCATGAGCCGGCCGTGTTTGTCCGCAATCCCCCGCGCGTCGGGCTCGGCCCCGTCTTCGTTCCAGCGTTCCAGCGTCCCGCCGCCCGTGCGTCTCCAGGTTTGAATCGACGCCATTTGCGGCAGGCGCGTCACCGGGAACATCGTGTGCCACAGCGGGTGGTCCGGCGGGGTGAGGTCAACGATCGGAAACTCGCCCCGCGGCAGCGCGCGCCCGATCTCCTCGTCGAACTGCTCCTGCGCGGCCGTGCCGTGATAGTCCGAGACGAACAGGAAGCCGCCCTTGAGCAGGTACTCCCGCAGCCGCTGCACCTCCATGTCGGTGAAGTGCGCCGTGCCCGCGTCCTCCATCAACGTGAACGGGCACTGGAACAACGCATCGTCCGTCAACCGGACGACGACGGCGTCGGGGACTTCTTCTTCGCCGTCGTGGGTCATCTTGACGCGGACCTTGGTGAGCTCGGCGAGCCGGACGCTGAAGTTGATGTCGGCGCCCGGGTAGTCCGTGCCCCAGCCCTGCTTCTCGCGGCGGTCGCTCGAGAACAGGATGCGGCAGAAGTTGAAGCTGCCGGCGAAGGTGTCGGCGGTGGGGAATTTTGGCGGCGTGCGGCCGTAGAAGCCGCTCCACACCCGCTGGGCGTGGACCACCGTGATGCCGGCGCCCATGACGCCGAGGATGCCTGCCAGGGCCCAGACCAGCCGCCTGCCTCCGGTCTTCATGGCCCTAGGGTAGCCCCATTTTCTGCGCCAGGTTCTTGAACTTTCTGCGACACGGGCCCGTCGACCGAGTACACCTGGATCGACTCGGCCTTCCCCTTCACGTGGAGCAGGTCGCCCTTGGTGAAGCGGAAGAGATTGCGCACCGCCACGTACGTGTATTCGCTGACCAGCGTGTCCACGTCGAGCTCCCGGGTCTTCGTCTCGAGGCGCGACGCCGTGTTGACCGAGTCGCCGATGGCCGTGTACTCCATGCGCTGGCTGCACCCGATGTTGCCCACGACGGCCACGCCGGTATTGATGCCGATGCCGATGCGGAAGTCCTTGAGGCCGTGGCGCTGGAATTTCTCTCGCAGCTCCCGGACGCTTTGCTGCATTTCCAGGGCGGCGCGAATAGCGTGCTCTTCCTGGTACAGATCATCCACCGGCGCGCCGAACATCGCCATGAAGCCGTCTCCCAGGAACTTGTTCAGCGTGCCCTTGTGCCGGAAGATGGCGTCGATCATCTTCTCGAAGTAGTCGTTCAGGAGGCTCACGACCTCCTCCGGGCTCATGTTCTCGGACAGGGACGTGAACCCGCGCACGTCGGCGAACAGGACCGTGATCTTCCGGCGCTCGCTCCGGAGTTCCGCCATCTTGCCGGAGGCCAGGATCTCGTCCGCCACTTCCCGCGACACGTAGTGCACGAGGGTGGCCTTGAGATTTTCCCGCTGCCGGAGCCCGGCCACCATCTCGTTGATCGACGCCGCCAGCTCGGAGAACTCGTCATTGCTCTTCCAGGCGACCTGGGTGGTCAGCTGTCCCGACCCGACCGCGCGCACGGCGTCGCCGATCACGGTCAGCGGTTTCGTCAGGCGGCGGGCGGCCAGGACCGCCACCCCGATGGCCAGGGCCACCGACAGCGCCATCGCCACGAGGCCGCTCAGCAGCAGCCAGCGCAGGCGGTCCAGCACGTCATCGGCGTTGATGTCCGCGCCGAGGAGTCCGACGGAGGTTCCGTTGCGGTCTCGAATCGGCACCAGCGCGGTGAGCCACGTGCCCCACTGGTCCCTGACGAAGCGCGGCGGCACCTGCGCGGCGTTGAAGTCGAGCGTCGACGCGTCGATGGACTTGAACGCCTCGCCAAAGTGCGACTTGTTTTCGCCCTCCTCTTCGGCGTCGACCACGAAATAGGCCGCCTTCGGGTTCTTCGCGTCGCGCGCAATCACGTACAGGTACTGGACCCGCACGTCGCCGCGCCGGTTGGCGTCACGAACCCGCCGCAGATAGCCCTCGGTGTGGCGGTACGCCTCGGAGTCTTCGTCGGCCCTCACGCGAATCTGCTGATAGACCTCGACGTCAATCAGCGCGGCGGCGCTTTCCGCGATCGACAGCACCGTGCTCTGAATCTGCGTCACGAGGCTCGCACGGGCCTGGTAGTACATCAGCGTCAGCAGCACCCCGTTGGTGAACAGGGCCAGGGACACCAGACCTACCGACACTTTCGTGCGGAATTTCACGGGAGGGCCTCCGGGTGCCATACCGCGGGGCGCGACGGACGCCCAAAGAGGGCGGGCACCCTTTCAGTATGCGCCAAACGCTTCGAACGGCGTCGGCACGAACGCGTGCTTATGACGCCCGTCATAAGCGCCGCGCCGACAATCGGGCACGCTCAGGACTGCACGGTGACGGGCCGACCGTCACCCGGGAGGAACCGATGTCGCATGCCTGGGCCGAGCAGTTGATGACCGACCACCAGACGACGGAGAAGGTATTCGACGCCGTGGACCGCGCGCTGGCTGCCCCGGCCGGCCCGTCACCGGGCCTGCTGCAGGACGCGCTGATGTACTTCGAGGGCTACGTGGACGGCTGTCACAACCTGAAAGAGGAGCAGCACCTCTTCCCGCTGGTGGAGCGGCGCGGCATCCCGAGGCACGGGGGGCCGCTGGCGGTCATGCTGAGCGAGCACGAGGAAAGCCGCGTGGTGCTGCCGGCGCTCGCCGACTTGATCCATCGCTACGCGCGGGGGGAACGCGACACGCTCGGCGAGTTGCGGGCGACCTTCACCAGCTACGCGTCCCTGCTCAAGGATCACTTCTGGAAGGAGAACG
Source organism: uncultured Acidobacteriota bacterium (assembly GCA_963839865.1). GTDB lineage: Bacteria > Acidobacteriota > Vicinamibacteria > Vicinamibacterales > UBA2999 > 12-FULL-67-14b. The sequence goes on along the minus strand of CAWIWS010000015.1, from coordinate 11,721 downwards.
ACATTCTCTACCCGCTGGCGCAGCAGGTACTGAGCGAGGCCGATGCCGGGGCCGTGATGGCCGGGATCGACGCCACGGAAGCCGCGGCCGGGCCGGACACGCGGGCGAAGTACTACGCGCTGGCCGACCGCATCACTCGCGCGGGAGGCGTTGAGGACCTGTCATTCGGCCTGGAGCGCGACGTGATGGCGGCCATCCTGAACACGCTGCCCGTCGAGCTCTCGTTCGTGGACCGCGACGACCGGGTCCGCTATTTCAGTCACGAACACGGCAAGAAGATCTTCCCGCGCGGCCGAGGCGCCATCGGCATGGCCGTCCAGAACTGCCACCCGCAGAAGAGCGTGCACCTGGTGAACCAGATCCTTGCCGACTTCAAGGCCGGCCGCCGCCAGGTGGCGGAGTTCTGGCTCGAGATGGGCGAGAAGATGGTGCACGTCCGGTACTTCCCGGTTCGCGACCCGGCAGGCGAGTACCTCGGCACCATGGAGGTCGTGCAGGACATCGCTCCACTGCGAGCACTCACCGGCCAGCGTCGCCTCCTGGCCGAGGCGTAAAGCCGAAGGCCTCGAACAGGGTTGGCACGAGCGCGTGCATCTCGCCCGAGACCGGGCGCCGCGGCGTGACGCCCGCGCGGAAGCCGTGCGCAAGCAGCGTGTCGAGCACGCGTCCGGGGCTGGCGATCACGTGCACGGGGACATCGCGCGGCTGGCCTCTTCCGCTCACCGCGGCCGGTGGCTGGTGATCGCCGATCAGGATCATGACCAGCTTCTCGCCGGCGTGCGCGCGGACGTAGCCGGCCAGCGTGGCGTACTCGTAGGCAATCGAGCGCACGTAGCTCGGCGCCAGGTTCGTCAGGTCCGGGGGCGCCGCGAGAATGCGCGCCACGTCCGCCGAATCGTACGCATCCTTCTCGAGCGCGCGCGACCAGTCGGGCAGGTACGGCGCTACCGGGCCGAAGGGTGCGTGAGACGTGCTGGTGGGAAACACCGTCAACAGCGGCGCGCGGCCCGGCTTCGCGCGCTCGAGGGCGTCAAGCTTCGCCAGCGCGTACTGATCGGGGATGCTCCACCACCCGAACTCCGGCCCCTCATACGCCAGCAGGTCGCGGCCGTAAATCAGATCGAATCCGTAGAACGCGCCTTCGGGCCAGGGCTGGCGCATGCCCGGCATCAGCGCCACGGTGCGATAGCCCCCGCGCGCGAACGCCTTGACGATGGTGTCGCGCGACGAGGTCATCAGCGACGTGTAGCTGTATTGATCGGTCACCTTCACGCCCGTCATCAGGCTGAGATGTGCGAGCCACGACGAGGCGCCAAAGGTGGGCGACTCGACGAAGGCCGAGACCGCATCCCGGCCGGCCTCGCGGACGGCGGCGTCGACGTCGGCACGGCCGGCGGCCAGCGCCTCGGCGAACGCCGGGTTGTCGTACGTGATCGCGCCGTACGATTCGACGAACACCAGCATCACGTCGGCGCCGTCGAGGCCGCGAAGGTCCGCGTGCAGGTCCGGGCTCTCACCGAGCGCGGGGGCGACCTTGCCAGGCCCCACCATCGCGAGCACGAACCTGGCCTGGCGGAGGTAGGCGCCGGATGCGGGATCCGCGAAGGTCACGACGGTCGCCAGGCGTGGCGTCATCGCCTGTGCGGCGAACATGGCGACGAGCACGGCGGCCGCCGCACCCAGAGCGACCCTCGGGCCACGCCGCCGCATCGCGATGGCCACCTGCGCCAGCGCGAGCCTCGAGATCACGAAGATGGCGATGATGGCGGCGATGAGGCCGGCGACCGCCAGCGCGATCAGCCACGCCGGCGCGGCCCGCGCGAGCATCTCGGCCACGTTGCCCAGGTGCTGCGAGTCCCAGTAGAGGTTGAAGTCCCGCCCGTAGAGGCCGGGGGCGGTGACGTCGAGGTAGTGGCCGGCGACGAGGACCACCCAGAGCGCGGGCAACCAGCGGCGCGCGAGGTGCTCCGCCCACGGGTGCGCCACCGCCAGCAGCAACACGCACGCCGCGAGTTCCACGGAGAGCGCGCTCTCCCAGCGGATCTTCGGCGTGGGCCACACGTTGCCGAACGTGAGCGAGGCGTTCAGGAAGAGAAGGGCGGCGGCGGCCAGCACGCGCTACACCGACGAGAGCAGGTGCCCGAGCTTGTCTCTCTTGGTCGCCAGGTAGCGGCGCGACGACGCGGTGGCGAGGATCTCGATCGGCAGGCGCTCGCTGACCGACAGACCTTCACCGGTGATGCCCGCGAGCTTCTTCGGGTTGTTGCTCATGAGGCGCGTGGACTTCACGCCCAGGTCGAGCAGCATCTGGATCGCCGCGCGGTAGTCCCTGATGTCGGCGGGGAAGCCCAAACGCTCGTTCGCCTCCACCGTATCGCAGCCCTGCTCCTGCAGCGCGTAGGCGCGGATCTTGTTCGCAAGCCCGATGCCGCGGCCTTCCTGGTTGAGATAGAGGAGAACGCCGCGGCCCTCATCGGCGATGCGCTGCAGCGCGGCGTGCAGTTGCGCCCCGCAGTCACATCGCGCCGAGCCGAAGATGTCGCCCGTCAGGCAGGAGGAATGGACGCGGGCCAGCACGTTCTCGCCGTCGCCGATTTCGCCGCGCACCAGAGCCACGTGGGACCCGCCCCCGAACACGTTCTCGAACACGTGGATGGTGAACGCGCCGAACTCGGTCGGCAATTGCGCCGTGGCGACGCGCCGGACGGGCGCACGATGGCGCACGGCGTTGAGCATCGCGCCCACGCGTGCGCGGAACCACTGGATCATGAAGGGAACCTGACTGGGAGCGACCGCAAGCCCCCATCGTACGAGGGCCGCCGACGGCGTGTCAAACGACGCGAGGAGGCCGCGCCGTCCAGCGGGCAATCGCGCACGCGGAGAAGAACATCAGGACGAAGTCCATCGGCGCCCGCAGCCGCGTCGTCGGGAAGAAGACCGAGCACACGACGAGAAAGGCGGCCACGATGGCGTACAGCATCGCATCGCGCGCCAGTTGCGATCGCCGCATGAAGGCTCCCGCCAGTGCGGTCAGCGCAATCGCGGCGTAGAACAAGGCGTAGGCGAGCTCGTCACGAAGGGGCCTCTCGATGGCACCCACGACCGCGATCGTGCCGTCGGCGGCGTGGGTGAGCGACATGCCGGGCCCGGCCTGGTAGTACGGCACGAGCCTCGGCTGAAGCACGTACGCGATGTTCATGAGTTTCAGCTTCAGCGTCCTGACTGGGTGATCCCTGATGAACCGGAGCGCCTGGTCGGTGTACCAGGCGTCGAGTTCCATTTCTGATCTCGCGACAGGGCGGCTCGCCAATCGGCTGGACGAGCCCTCCACGCCGCAATCGGGGTTCAGGATGTCGATGTTGTAGGCGGGAATGATGCGGTCCGAGGTACTCGCAATTGCCCACAAACAGGTTCACCCCGCTCCGGCTCGGAAGCCATGAGCCGTCCAGGAACACATTTCTCAACAGGAATGGCGAGAACATGATGAAGGCGCAGCCGGCAAACAGCACCGCGTCGCGGACGCGCCGGCGAATGGCCAGCCAGGCAATGGCGAAGAGCACGATCGGAAGGGACGCCACGCGCACGAGCAGCATCAGGCCGGAGGCGATGCCACCAGCCACGATGGTCGCCGTGCCCTCCGCCCGGCACACGTAGTAAGTGGTGGCGATGAGCAACGTCTTGAACAGCGTGATCTCGATCACGCCGATCGACTGGCGGACGTAGTAGGGGTAGAACGCGTGCAGCAGCGTCGCAATCCACGCCACGCGAACGTCACCTGAAAGGAGCAGGGAGAGGCGGAAGAAATACACCGCGCCGACCGCGGCGACGGCGACCTGAAGCGCCATGACCAGCTCGAGGCGATCGCCGGTTATCCACCTGCCCCAGGCCAGAAACGCCGGGTAGAGGGGCGAGAAGGCCGTGCTCGGCTGGCCGCCGAAGCCGAGCACCCCGTGGCGCAACACGCTGTCGCCCAACTCCCAGTAGTAGTAGCCGGTTGGCACCTCGAGGGGCGCCGACAGCGCCAGCACGATCGCCGCAGGCATGGCGCAGACCAACGCCACCAGCACCGCCGTCTTCACCGCCCCGGCCGGGGGCGCGCCGTCGCTGGTCAGCACGCGGCTCCTTTATCCGGTGGCGTCGTTTTCGGCGCCGCCGGCCAGCAGATACAGCACGGCCATCCGCACCGCGACGCCGTTGGCGACCTGGTCGAGAATCACCGACGCCGCGCCGTCCGCCACTTCAGAGGCGATCTCCACCCCGCGGTTGATCGGCCCCGGGTGCATGATGATGGCGTCGCTCTTGGCGCGCGCGACCCGCTCCTCCGTCATGCCGAACGTCGTGAAGTATTCCCGCAGCGAGGGAAAGTAGCCGCCCTGCATGCGCTCCAGCTGGATGCGCAGCATCATGATCACGTCCGCGCCCTCGACGGCCTCGTCCACCTTCGTCGTCACGCGCACGCCCATCGCCTGCAGCCCCAACGGAATCAGCGTGGCCGGCGCGCAGACCCACACCTCGGCGCCGAGCTTGGTCAGCAGCAGCACGTTCGAGCGGAGCACGCGGCTGTGCATCAGGTCGCCGACGATGGCGACCTTGAGGCCGGCCAGGCGTCCCTTGCGCTCCCGAATCGTAAAGGCGTCGAGCAGCGCCTGCGTGGGGTGCTCGTGCATGCCGTCACCCGCGTTGACGATGGCGGCCTTGCAGACGCGCGAGAGCAGGTGACAGGCGCCCGACGAGGCGTGCCGCATGACGAAGATGCTCGGCGACATCGCCTCGAGGTTCATCGCCGTGTCCACCAGCGTCTCGCCCTTCACGACGCTCGATGAGGCGATCGCGACGTTGAGCGTGTCGGCGCTGAGGCGCTTTTCCGCGATCTCGAACGAGGTCCGCGTGCGCGTGCTCGGCTCGAAGAACAGGTTGATGACCGTGCGGCCGCGCAGCGTGGGCACCTTCTTGATGGTGCGCTTCCCCACCTCCTTCATGGCCTCGGCCGTGTCGAGGATGAGGACGATTTCCTCCGGGCTCAGGTCGGCGATCCCGAGCAGGTGCTTGTGCTTGAGCGCGGTGAGCGGCGCGGTGGTGGTGGCGTCCATGCTCACTCCTTTTCCTGCAGCACGACTTCGTCCACGCCGTCGAGCTCCCGCAGGTGCACCTGCACGTTCTGCTGGCGGGAGGTCGGCACGTTCTTGCCGACGTAATCGGCCTTGATGGGCAGCTCGCGGTGCCCGCGGTCCACCAGGGCGACGAGCTGGATGGTCCTGGGGCGGCCGAAATCCACGAGCGCGTCGAGCGCGGCCCGGGTCGTCCGGCCGGTGTAGAGCACGTCGTCCACGAGGACGATGGTGCGGCCGTCGATGGAGAACGGAATCTCGGTCTTTCGCACGAGCGGCTGCACGCCGGCGGCGGCGCCCATCAGGTCGTCCCGGTAGAGGGTGATGTCGAGCGCGCCGACGGCCACGTCCTCGCCGGTGATCTGCTTGATGTCGCGGGCGAGGCGCTCGGCGATCGGGACGCCACGCCGGCGCACGCCGACGAGCGCGAGGTCAGCCAAACCGCGATTGTGTTCGAGGATTTCGTGGGCGATGCGTGTGAGCGCGCGAGAAATGCGCTCGGCATCCATGACTACTGGCATGTGTATTCCTCTTTGCGAACTCGCAGGTCCGCGTTTAAAGAGACTGGCGGAAAGTATATCAGATCGCCGTCGGGAGGCCCTCGGCGACGAGTTCGGCCGGCAACATCGCCATCGGCTGATCGTGCTCGAGGAACTCCCGGCAGATCCGGTGGAAATCGGCGGCGGTCTGCGTGCGGCGGATCTGGTGCAGGAAGCTCCCGGGCACGCCCTCCCCGAGATAGTTGAGGAACTTCTTCATGCGCTCGCACTGGTTCTTCTCGGGCCGGTCGATGCCGGCCTGCGAGTCCCACAACCGGCGCACATAGTCCGCGACCTCGCGTCCCGTTGGCAGGGTCACCGCGTCGCCGCGCAGTTGCTGGCGGATCTGGTTGAACAACCACGGATTGCGGATCGCGCCGCGCCCGATCATCAACCCGCGGGCCCCGGTTCGCGTCAGCAGGTCATGCGCCTGTGCCGCGGAATACACGTGGCCGTTCGCAATCACGGGGCACGCCATCGTTTCGACCGCCTGCCGAATCCGGTCGTAATGGACGGGCAGGCGGTACAGCTGCGCCACGGTGCGCGCGTGCACCGTGAGGGCGTCGAGCGAGTGCCGGGCGTAGATCCGCAGCAGGTCATCGAACTCGTCCACCGACGCGAAGCCGAGGCGGGTCTTCACCGTGAACTTGATCCGGACCGCGTCGCGCAGCGCGCCGAGGATGGCGTCGATGCGCTCGGGTTCGCGCAGCAGGCCGCCGCCGGCGCATTTCCGGTAGACGATGGGCGCGGGGCATCCGAGGTTCAGGTCGATCGCGGCGACGGGAAACTGTTGAAGGAACTTCGCCGTGCGCACCAGCTCCGGGATGTCGTTGCCGATCATCTGCGCGATGACGGGCCGCCCCGTGGAGTTCCTGGTGATGGCGTCGAGGATTCGTTTCTCCGGGGTGGACGAGGGTACACCCGGAGGTACTCGGTCCAGTAGACGTCGGCGCCGCCATAGCGGTGGACCAGCGTCCAGAACGCGCCGTCGGTGACTTCCTGCATCGGCGCCAACGCCAGCAACGGCGTGGCGCATTGTTCCACGGTCGGCCCCGGCATCAGGCGTTGCGCCCGAGGAAGGCGACGAGCAGCGCGCTCAACGCCACGGCCTGTTCCTGCTGCACCCAGTGGCCGGCGCCGTCGACCAGGTGCGTGCCTTGGTACTTCGTCGTCAGGGCCTTCTCGAGCCGCTCGAGCGCGCCCGGATTCTGATAGACGCCCCAATCCTGCCTTCCGCCCATGAACGTGGACGGCACGTCGATCGTCCTGCCTGCGAAGAGTTGCAGGTCCACGTCGCCGGGACTTCCGCGATAGCCGTTCAGGCCGCCCTGGAAACCGGTGCGTCCGTATTCCTCGGCGTAGACGCGCAACTCCGAATCCGGCAACCACTGGTTGGCGGCGATCTCGGCCGCCGAGGGCATGTCGGCGGCCACCTGCTCCGCCATTCCCTTGTCGAGGTCCATCACGTAGTAGCGCGGCAGCTTCGCCCACTCCGCAGCGGTGCGCGCGGCGAGCGGGTGCGGGTCGTTCGGCTTCCAATCCGCGCTCTTCACGTGGTAATACGCGCGCAGGAACGCCTGGAGGCCCTGCGGCGGATGCCAGCTGTTCTCGTTCGCTTCGCGCGTCTGGTAGTAGCGCTGGTAGTGCTTGCGCGGAGGGGTGAGCTTCGCCAGGTCGTCGTAGATCGGGTCGGGCGCCGCGGCCGGGGCCGATGAGCGCGGAGTGTTTGCCGTGTTGAACGGCAGCGTGGGCGCGCCGCCGAACGGCGCGCTCATCATCGCGACGGAGCGGAACACGTCGGGGCGCGCCAGCGCGCACCAGCCCGCAAGCGGTGAGCCCTGATCGTGCCCGATGACCGCCGCCACGGATCGATAGCCCATCGCCGACACGAGCGCCAGCATGTCCTTGATCCGGTTGACGGTGCCGAACGCCCGGAGGTCGTCGGTGTAGTTGACGGGCGCCGGCGAGGTGCGGCCGTAGCCGCGCACGTCCGGCGCGAACACGTGGTAGCCCGCGGCCGCCAGCGGTCCCATCACCTTGCGCCAGCTGTAGGCGAGCTCAGGGTAGCCGTGAATCAGGAGCAGCGCGGGACGTCCCGACGATTCGTAGCCGGCCTCGAGGACGTGCATGCGGAGGCCGTTGACGCCGTCGACGAAGCGCGAGCGGATGCCCTGCGGCAGGGCCGCCGGAGCGAGCGGCCCGATGTCGGCCGCCGATGCCTGCGCCGCCTGGACCGCTTGCACGCGCGCACCGAGTGCCAGAGGCGCAGCGGCGGCCAACAGGCCTTGCAGCACGGTTCGGCGATCCATCGACATGGAACGCAACGTTACCAGATCGTCAAGGGCGCCGCGGCCAGCCGCGGAGACCAACGCGAAGTTGGCCGCAGATTAAACGCAGATTAGACGCAGATTAGACGCAGATCGGTCCCTGCCCGTGACACCGGGGCCGTGGCCCGGCGACCGGCTGCGTCGCAGCCGGTCCGGGTGTGGGACGCACGAGGCGGGAATGAGCGCGCTTGGCCCCATCGCGTTCATTCCCGCCTCGTGCGTCCCACTCCGAGCGCGGCTTCGCCGCGCTCGCCGGGCTCATTCCGAATCTGTGAAATCGGTGAAATCTGTGGACTACGCGACAGGCGGGCGCTGCTTGCCGAATCCGGTGGCTTCTTCGAACGCGTGCGAGAACTGCAGCACGCCGAAATCGTCGCGGTGCCGCCCAACGATTTGGATGCCCACGGGCAGCCCGTCATCGGTGAAGCCCGCGGGCACCGAGGCGGCCGGCCGGCACGTCGCGGAGATCCAGTAGCAGGACTTCATCCACGCCACGTAGTTCTCCATCGCCACCCCGTCGATCGACTTCGGCCAGTCGAGATCGGCGTCGAAGGGCGGCACCTGGTTCACGGCGCAGAGCGTGAATTCGTACGTCTCCTGGAATCGCCGCACGCGCTCCAGCAGTTCGGCATGGCGCATCATCGCCTGCGCGACGTCGGCGCCGGTGTAGCGCGCCCCCTGTTCGATGTCCCAGATGGCCTCGGGCTTCATCTCATGCCGGTGCTCCTTCAGGAGGGGCCCGTTGATGTTCCAGTTCATCCAGGTGCGGATCGTCAGGAAGATCTCGTTCGCGCCCGAGAGATCCGGGCACGCTTCCTCGACGCGGCAGCCGAGTTGCTCGAAGGTGGCCCGCTGGCGCTGGAGCACGTCGCGCACGCGGCGATCGAGCGGCAAGCCGCCAAGGTCGGGACACCACGCCACGCGCACGCCGGTGAAGTCGCGGCCGAGCGGCCGCGCGAAGCTCGCGGCATCCGACGGCATGCACCCGGGATCGCGCGGGTCCGCGCCGGCCATCACGCTCAACATGAAGGCGACATCCGACACCGTCCGCCCCATCGGCCCTTTCACCGAAAACCCCACGAGCGGCATCGCCGTCGGTGTCATCGGCACCAGGCCCACGGTAGGACGCAGCGCGACGATGTTGTTGAAGTTGGCGGGATTGCGGAGCGAGCCGCCGAGATCGCCGCCATCGGCGAGGGGCAGCATGCCCGTCGCCATCGCCACGCCGGCGCCGCCGCTCGATCCGCCGGCGCTCTTCGTCGGGTCGTACGGGTTCCGCGTGGTGCCGAACACCGGGTTGTAGGTGTGCGATCCCATCCCGAATTCCGGGACGTTCGTCTTGCCGATCGGCACGACGCCCGCGCGTCGCAGGCGCTCGACCATCGCCGTGTCTTCCGTGGGCACGAAGTCCCGGTAGATCGGCGAGCCCCTGGTGAAGGGAAACCCGACGGCGGCTTCGAGGTCCTTGAAGGCGATGGGCAAGCCGTGAAGCGGCCCTACCGCCTCCCCGCGCGCGAGCCGGCGGTCGGCCTCATCCGCCAGCGCCAGGCATGCCTCGTCATCCAGCATCGAGACGATGGCGTTGAGCCGGGGATTGACGCGGTGGATCTGCGCGAGCGAGGCGGTCATCAACTCGCGGGCGGAGAGCGACCCGCCGCGGATCAGCGCCGCCAGGTCGCGCGCGCTCGCGAAGCACAGCGCGTCGGCGCTCACATCCACTTCGCCTTCCTGAAGCGATACACGAGATAGAAATCGATCAGGACCATCGATCCCAGGGACACCGGATACCCGTACTGCCAGCTCAGCTCCGGCATGTGCGTGAAGTTCATGCCGTACACGCCCGCCACCAGCGTGGGCACGGCGACGAGCGCGGCGTAGGCCGCCAGCCGCTTGGTGACCTCGTTCTCCTGGAGGGTGATGAGCGACAGGTTCACGGAAATGGCCGTGGCCACCATGTCCCGGAGGTTGTCGACGGACTGCTTCAGTCGAAGCAGGTGGTCGTAGACGTCGCGGAAATAGTTGTCCAGACCGCTGCAGATCGGTGGCACGCGACCGCCGTGCAGCTTGCCCGTGACCTCCAGCAGCGGCAACGTCGCATGATCGAGCGCCATGAGCTTGCGCTTGAGCAGGTACAGCGCCTCGATCTGCGCGCGCGAGGTCTCGCCGGAGAAGATCCGCTCCTCGATGCTCTCGATTTCCTCGGTCAGCCGATCGAGCACCGGGAAGTAGCGATCCACGATCGTGTCCATCAGCGCGTAGAGCACGTAGGCCGGGCCGTGCTGCAGCAAGTCCGGCTCCTGCTCGCAGCGGCGTCGCACGTCGGCGAAGCCGTGCTCGGCGCCGCGCCGCACGGAGATGATGTACTGCGGACCCACGAACACGGCCACTTCCCCGGTCACGAGTTCGTCGCCGAGCCACTCGAGCATGTGCTGGACGACGAACAGGGACGAGCCGTACTCCTCGATCTTGGGGCGCTGATGGCCTTTCTGCGCGTCCTCGACGGCCAGTTCATGGAGGCTGAACTCGTCCTGCAGCACCGCGAGCTCGGCGGCGTCGGGGTCCTTCAGCGCCACCCAGACGAAGCAGTCCGCCCGTCCCAGGTGCGCGCGGATTTCGCTCACGGGAATGTCCGCGAGTTTTTCTCCACGTTGATAGACGACACAGTTGACGAGCATCGGCGTTGGGGATCAGGGCTCAGCGCGCGTCCGCATTATCGCCCATACGAGGGGATGTACGTCACCGGCCGTTCGCCGGTGAACGACGGCTTGAAGATGTCGGTGCGCGGAAACCCTTCCATGTCCCGCGCCACCGGCAGGCCCAGGAAGTACAGGATCGTCGGCGTGATGTCCACGACCGAGGTCCGGCCCGGGCGTCCGGCCGCCACCGGCTGGCCGAACGCGAGCACGAACCCATCGGGCGCGCGTTCGTGGGTGCCGGAGATCTGCGGGTTGCCGACCAGCATCTCGAGGACGCGCTTGCCCGGCGTCAGCGGCTCCATGCCGAAGGCCGACACGACGAGCAGCACGTCGTCGGGACCCAGCCGGGCCAACTCGCGCCCGACGAGCGTGTCGACAAAGCCGTAGTGACTCGTCGAGCACGCGGCCGAACTGTCGGCGCTCATCGTCGGACACGTCGCCGAAGGCCGACGGATCGGCGTACCGCAGGAAGAGGTGCCCCACCGCATCGACGCCCGGGAACCGCGCGGCGAGGAACCTGGGCGACTGCGATGGTTCGAGCGCGTTCATCAACTGCAGATGCACGCGATCCGCGACGACGGGCGCGGGATCGCGCCGGGCGTCGTAATCGTTGGCCGGCTGGGGCGCGCCCATGGTGGAGACGAGCGCCACCGGATCGGGCGTCGCGGGCGTCGCCAGCGCGGCCCGCGCGTCGGCGAGCAATTCCGGCGGATACACCGCGGTCGCGCCGTCGAGATCCAGCTCCGTCTCGGACATCTCGTGGAAGCGATCGCTCACGAGGAAGCCGTTCACCACGGGCGCCGGGTTGGTCAGCGGCCAGCCGATCACGCCAACCCGCACGTTGTGGTCGCTCAGGATGCCCCAGATCGGCCGTGCCGCAAGGTCGGCGGCCGTTTGCGTCTGCGGCGTGAGGAACCCGAATCGCACGAGCGCCTGCGCAAAGCAATAGTCGGGCAGCAGCCGGATCGGCGCGCCGCCGGGCATGCGGTACACGACCGCCGCCCGCACGCCGTTGTTCATGGGGAGGCGGCCGGTGGCGATGGCGCTCCAG
>CAWIWS010000014.1:0-49657 GCA_963839865.1 uncultured Acidobacteriota bacterium | reverse complement strand
TTGCGCGCGTTGGCAAGGACCACGCGATCCCATGCCCGCGCGGCCTCGACGAGGTTCGACCAGCCGGGGAGATCCGGTCAGAATCTCCTTCTTGAGTCGCGGGCGCGGTCTCACGGTCCGCCAGGCGTTTGATGGAGTTCGGGGACGCCCGCCCTCCTGGGCCCAAGTGGGAATCGTGGCCTCGAGCCCCGTGCCGCCGGCCATGTACACATACATGTCCGCGGCCACATCGACACCGCGCGCGCGGGCGGCTTCGATCGTCCTGCCGGCTTCCGACATCAACGTGCCCCAGCCGGGTTGCCACGCCGCGCTTTGAGATGGAAGATCTCGACGGGCATTCCGGCGCGCTCGCCGATGGTGATGGCCTCCGTGATGGCGCGCAATCAAGTCCTTGCTTTCATCGCGCATGTGCGTGGCGTACGTGCCGCCGAAGCGCGCGGCGGCCTTCGCGACCTCGACCAACTCGTCCGTCGTCGCGAACGTGCCCGGTGGGTAGATCAGCGCGGTCGTCATGCCCATCGCGCCCGCCGTCATGGCCGCGGCCATGATGGACTGCATCTTCACGAGCTCGTCTGCCGTCGGCGGGCGCGCCACGTTGCCGATCACGGCATTCCGCGCCTGCACCTCACTGAAGTAACTGCCGAAGTTGATGCTGATGCCGGTCTTCTGGAGATCGGCGAAGTCACTGCGGCAGGCGATCCGCCCCGACCGGCGTTCCGCCTTCGCCGCCAATCGCGGTCGTCACCCCCATGCGCAGCTTGTTTTCTGCGAGGCCGTTACGGGGCAGCACGGCGCCGGACTGGTCCATCATGTCGATCCAGCCGGGAGAGACGTAACGCCCGCGCGCGTCAATCTCCTGGCGGCCTCGGCCGGTGACGCGCCCGACTTTGACGAACCGCCCATCCGCGATCGCGACATCTGCAATCACCCACGGATTGCCCATGCCGTCGAGCACACGGCCGCCACGGATGACGAGGTCGTAGTCGACGGCCTGCTCGGCGGCTGGCCGCGCCAGAACGAGCAGGGCCATGCACGCGGCCAGGGCGATTCGTCGAGGTGTAGAGCTGGGCATGGGCCCAGATTATGCGTGAAAAACTGGCGAATGCGGGCTGACGGCCCTAGCCGATCGCGTAGACCCGGCCGTCGGCGTCGCCGATGACGATGCGGCCGGCGGCGAGGGCGGGCGAGGCGGTGAGTCCGGCGCCGGCTCGAACTCCCAGACCTTTCGGCCGCTCGCCAGGTCGAGCACGTAGACCCTGCCGTCGCCGATGCCGACTAACACGCGGCCGCCGGCGATCGCCGGCGACGAATCGATGCGCGCGCGGGTCATGAACGTCCACTTCGGCTTGCCCGTCGCCAGGTCCAGCGCGTGCACCATCCTGTCCCGCCCGCCGAGCACCATCAGATCGCCGGCGATCGCCGCTGACGAGTAGAACGGAAACTTGCGGTCGGGGTGCTCGTAGCGCCACCGCGACCTTCTTGCCCCGATGTCGAGCGCCATGACCTGTTGTCGAAGGTGCCGTAGTACGCCACGCCGTCGACGATGCGCCGCCGAGGCCGCCGTGTAGGCCCGGTGGCCGAGGTCTGCAGACGCTTCCCTGCCGTCGCTGACGCGCACCGCGTGGAACACCTCGTCGCAGCCGGCGAAGTGCGCGACGCCGTTCACGATCGCACGGCATGCGCGTGCACGTAGTTCTCGGTCGCGAACGACCACCGCGGCTTGCCGTCGGCGGCGTTCAGCGCCGTAGAGCGAGCCGTCGTAGGACCCGATCAGCACCGTGTCGCCGACCACCACCGGCGACGACTTGATCTCGGAGCGGGTCTTGAACGTCCAGGCCGCCTTGCCGTCGGCGACGTTCACCGCGTGCAGCGACGCCGTCGAGGTCGCCGATGAACACGCGTCCGCCGGCCACGGCCGGAGACGACTCGCCGATGCCGATCCTCGCGACGCGCCGTATCGCCAGCGCAGCTTGCCGTCGGCCAGGTCAGATCGCGAGCAGCTCGCCGGTGGAGGCGCCGATGTAGACCACGCCGTCGACGATCGCGGCGGACGAATCGAACGCGTCGCCGCCTCTCCCAGGTCCACGCACCTTCAGGCTGGCCGGCGATCGTCGTCGAGGCCACGCCGGTCAGCGACGGCGTGCCGCGGAACTGCGGCCAGCGCGTCAGCCGGCGCCTGCAGCGGTACCGGCGCCCGCAGCGCAGAAGACGGGGGCGGCGCCATGGCGGTTCCAGTGCCCAGGGCGATGGAGGTTGCGCTGGGTTCAAAGCGCAAGAACTCGGCACCACGTCACCGAGCACTGAGCCACGATTCGCGGGTCTTCTTTCTCTGCGTGCGCCCTGCTGCAGCGCGTAGAGCTGGTTGCGGTTCATCACGAACAGCGCGCCGTTGGCGGGCACCGACCGTGGAGTAGACGGCGCTGCCCATGTTCTGCTCGCGAGCACCTTCTTGCGTCTTGCCGTGCTCGATCACCGACGACGTCGCCGTCTTCGTCGCCCAGGTACACCTTGTTGTCGACGATCATCGGCGAGCCCCACATCGCGGCGAACATGTCGTGCGTCCAGATCAGCTGCCCGGTCTTGACGTCGAGGCAGTGCAGGAAGCCGCTGAAGTCCGGCCAGGTAGATCAGGCCGTCCTTGATCGCCGCCGTCGAGATCGAGCGGCGGATCTTGTCGAAGTGCCAGATGCGGCCGGTCTGGGTGATGTCGCCGCGCTTGGTGGCGTCGATCGCGTAGAGCATGGCCCACGCCCTCGCCGTGCTCCGGATCCTGGCCGTTGGCGATGTAGACGACGTTCTCGTAGATCACCGGCGTGCCGATCACCTCGTTGCGGGTCTTCGGCCAGACCGAGTCCTTGGGGTTCGTGTCGAACTCCCACAGCTTCTTGCCGGTCAGCGCCTCGTAGCCGCGCACCCAGCCGTCGCCCTGCGCGTGCACCACCTGCACCACGCCGCCGATCTTGCCGACCGACGGTGTCGACCACTGGCCGTGCAGGATGCGTCCTCCACCGAGTTGTCCTCCCAGACCAGCTTGCCGGTCTTCTTGTCGATCGCGATGATCGCCGGCGCCTTGGGTGAGGGGATGTTGACGTGGCTTTCGTCCTGGCCGTTGCGACGTGCTCGACGATAGAGCAGGTTCTCGGTAGGCGACCGGCGACGAGTTGGACGAGGTTGTGCGGGAACGATGCCGACTTCCTCCATCATGTCGAACGCCCAGACGAAGTCCGGGTCGTTCTTGCCGGTCAGTTTCTCGTCCTTGTACGGGCCGTCGTTCTCGTTGTCGTGGAACCCTTCGACGTCGACCGCGATCAGCCGGCCGCGGTTCGACACGAAGTAGGCGATGCCGTCGATGATCAGCGGCGAGCTGGCGATGCCCTGGAACGGCCAGTCGTTGGCGCGCCCCGACGACAGCTTCTCGAACGTCGCCTGCCACAGGAACTCGCCGGTGGCCTCGCGGAACGCCATCACCACGCCGCGGTCGCCGCGCCTGCTTCGGATCGCGGGCGAGCTTCGTTGTTCGTGCCGATGATCACGACGCCGCTGCCGACCGCCGGGTTGCCGTAGGTCTGCGAGCCGAGCTCGGCCACCCACTTCACGTTCTTGCCGGTCTTGACGTCCCAGCTCGGTCGGCAGCGCCGGTCATCGACGACACCATGTTGCGGATCGGCGACCCGCCCCACATCGGCCATTCCGTCACGCCTTTTCCTGCGCCAGCGACGAGATCTGCAGGCCGCGACGAGCGCCGGCGACAAGAACAAGACGTCGAAATCATGCGCATCGTCACTGCGGTACCTGAAGTCATGGGGCTTGAGTCTCTGGGGCCTTGAGTCCTCATGATCCCTACTGGTTCTTGTAGACCTTCAAGTTGTCGAAATACACGTCCGAGATGCCGTCGCCGTAGATGCCCGGGGCTGCCCGCGCGTGCGGAATCGTGTCGATCTTCTCGATGGTCCACGCCGCCGGCTCGGCTCGGCTGGCTCGGCCACACCTTGCCGCGCACCAGCGTCTGTGCCGTTCGGGCCGATTGTCCACGCGCAGCTTCATGCGATACCAGGTGTTCGGGGTCCCACTTGAACGGCACGCGCACCGTCATCTCGTCGGCCGCCTGCCACGGGTGCAGCTCGAGCTTCTGGCCGTTGCCGAAGAGCACGAGTCCATAGCGCTGGTTGATGAGGCCGACGTCGCCGCGCTGGCGGCGCTGCTCCGCGGCCGCGCACGTCGACTTCGATGGTGTAGTCCGACCAGTCCGGCCGGCCCATGAAGAGCTTCGCGCGGCGGCCCACGGTGTCGTCGCGCGGCCGCACGAGGACGTTCCCCGCGCCCTCGACGGTCCGCTGACCGAGTCTTGGTCGGCGCGCCCCCCACCACGACGGTCGGCGCCTTGCCTCGCGAATTCCGAAATCGAAGCTCCACGGCAGCGGCGCGATCACGCGCACACGCGCCAGGCCTGTCACCCTGCCGACCGTGGCTTTGACGAATCCCGCCGAGTTGCCGTCACCGCGGCCGTGAACACGCCCTCGGCGTCCACGGCGCCCTTCACCCGATCGACGGCCCACTGTCGCGTTCGCCGCCGGCTCCTGCGGATGAAGTTCCCCTTCGCGTCAAACAGCCGCAGCGCTGTAGGCCTGCTTGCCATCGGGCGCGAGGATGGCTTCGTGCGGGAACACCTGGACCGTGCGCAACGGCGCCGGTCGCGCACAGGCGCGGCGGAACGGCGGGCGCGGCGGCGGGCGCGCGGCGGCGCGTGCCGATCGCGCACGTGTCCGAACGTCCCATTCGTTTCCTACACCGGCGTCCATCGAGACGACGTAGACGCGGCCATCGGCGACGATCGGGCGACGCGATGATCGGCTCCGGCTTGTCGTGCGGCCCCGAGCAGTCCTCGTCGAGCACCTCGACGCCCGTGGCCGATGGCTTCAGGATGTAGAACTTGCCGTTCTCGGTGCCGACGTACAGCTTGCCGTCGGCCAGCACCGGCGATCCCTTCTGCAGCGTGCCGAGCGTCTTGGTCCAGAGCCGCTCGCCGGTCTTCAGGTCGAACGCGCCGACGATGGCGCCGTTGTCCATCGTGTAGAGGCGCTCGCCATCCATCACCGGCGACGCGAACGTCGGCAGGAACCCGTGCATCTTCCACTTGAAGGCGTCGGCCGTCAGCGCGCCGCTCCTGGTCGCATCCATCGGCGGCGATCATGCCCATCTCCGTGGTGTCCATGTTCTCTTCGCCGTGGGTGACGTAGGCGACGTTGTCGCGGACGATGCGCGCTGTTGAGGATCGCGCGCTTGCTCACCTCCATGTCCAGATCTTCTCGCCGGTGTTGACGCTGCAGCGCGTGGTACGCGCCGTCGGTGCCGCCGACGATCAGCGCCTCGGCCGGTCGGCCGTCGCCACGATCGGGCGTGGAGTAGTTGGTGTCGTAGTGCGCGGTCTGCGGCGAGCTGACCCACACCGTCTGCCCGGTCCGCTTGTCGAACGCGAAGTATCGATTGCCCGGGCGTTCGAGATCGCTGCCCCACGCCAGGACCAGCGTGTTCAGGATGACCATGTCGCCCTCGATGATCGGCGACGTCGTGCGGCCGCCGTGCGTGGTCATGGCGCCGTATTCCTCGGGCAGCGAACGCTCCCACAGCTGGCTTGCCGTCCGGCGCGAAGGCAGATCAGTTGCGCGCCGACGGTGAACACATAGATGTTGCCGGTCGCCGGTCCACCGCGGGTGAGGCCCATCGCGGCGCGATGTTGCGGCACGTCGGACATGTAGATGCTGAAGCGCCGCTCCCACACCACCTTGCCGCTGTCGACGTCGACGGCGACCAGTCGCTCCTGAGTCTCGGCGATGTCGCCGACGACGTGGTCTGCAGATAGAGACGATTGCCGAACACGACCGGCGACGATCGGCCACCGAACGGCAGCGACCACGCGAGGTTCTCGCCATGCGGCGACCAGCGCTCGGGCAGTTCGTTTCCGCGGAGGCTCCGTCGCGGGACGGGCCGCGCCATTCGGGCCAGTCGTTCGCACCCAGCACAGCCACGCCGGCCGACAGGGCCACCATCAAGGCGAGAAGTCGTGTGCGCATCGGGACAATCATACGGGGTTCTCGGGTTCTCAGGTTCTCGGGTGCTCGGGTTCCGAGGTCCTCGGGTGCTCGGGCCTGACGCCCGGGACTCCGCACCCTGGACTACCGGGTCTGCGTCGCGATCTCCGACGCCATCTCACCAATTACGACGCACGCGGCGTGGATCTGGGCGTTGAGATTGACCGGGAAGACCGACGCATCGGCGACGCGGAGGCCGTCGAGTCCTCGGACGCGCAACTGAGAATCCACGACGGCGCCGGCATCCGTGCCCATCCGGCAGGTGGACGCCGGATGGAAGATCGTGTCGGCTGCCCGCCTGATGAACGAACGGATGTCCGCGTCGGACGTCATCGCGTCACCGGGATCGGCGGGTGCGCCGCGGAGGGCCTCGTAGGCCCTCGCACCGGCCAGCGACTGTGCGAGCCGGACGCCCTCGACCATGGCGGTGAGGTCACCGGGTTCGGACAGGTAGTTCCCGCGGATGACGGGCGGCGCCAGCGGGTCGGCTGAGCGCAGGGCGATCGTGCCGCGGCTGGCGGGCTGAGACATGGCCACCGTGAGTGTGACGAACGGGTCCGGCGCGTCGAGACCGCGCCCCACGTAGAACTGAATGTCCGGAATCGCTGCCGCACCACGCGCGGTCGCGGCGCTGGAGAACGTGAACAGACCGGCGGAGACGCGCGAGCTCGGTAGCGACTGCTTCCCCGTCCACCGAACGGAGACGCGCAAGTGATCCTGCAGGTTGGCGCCGACGCCCGGCAGATCGTGGACGACCGGGATGCCGTGGCGCCGCAAGGCATCGGCCGGGCCGATGCCGGACAGCATCAACAACTTCGGCGAGTCGATCGCGCCGGTCGACAGGATGATCTCCGCGGCGCGATTGCGCGCGCGCCGGCACGCCGGCGCGCAGGACGTCGACCCCGGTCGCGCGCCGGCCTTCAAAGAGCAGCCGCGTGGCCTGCGTCTGCGACCACACGACGAGATTGGGGCGCGAGAGGACGGGCACGAGAAACGCGGCGGCCGTCGAGTGGCGTCGTCCGTCCTTGATGTTCTTCTGGTAGAAGCCCGCGCCGCGTTCCTGTCGCGCGGCATCGAAATCGAATTCGGGCGCCGCGTCGAACCCGCGCTCGCGCGCAGCGTCGAGGAACGCGAGGTGGCCCGCGTGCGGATTGGTCGTGTCGGCGACGGCCAACGGTCCGCCCGCGCCGTGGTAGTCGGACGCGCCGCGCGAGTTGTCCTCGACGCGCTTGAAGTACGGCAGCAGCGCGCGATAACTCCACGCGGGCCCCGCCAGTCGTCCCCACTCGTCGAAGCAGAGACGATGACCGCGCGCCCAGGCCATCGCGTTGATCGTGCTCGAACCGCCGTACGACTTGCCGCGCGGTTGCCGAATCACACGGCCGTTGAGTTCGGTCTCGGGCTCGGTCGCGTAGTTCCAGTCGAGCGCCCCGCCCAGGAGCGAGGTCCATCGCCCGGGCGTCTGGATGGCCGGATCGGTCTCCGGCCCGCCGGCCTCAATGAGGAGGACGCGGTGCGCTGGATTCGCGCTCAGCCGATTGGCCAGAACGCATCCGGCCGATCCGGCCCCGATGACGATGAAGTCGAACTCGTCGGGCGCGGCTTGCCAGCCACGCCAGCGCACGACCGCCGGCGCGACCATGGCAGCGAGGAAAGAACGTCGGGGGACGGGTCTGTTTTCCACTGCCCCTATCGTCGAAATTGATACGCCAGCTTCACGAAGAAGCCGTCGGTCGAGCGCTCGAAGTCGCGGGTGCCATAGACGGCAGGATTCTGCTCGAGCCCCGCGCCGTAACCGAAGAATGCCACGGTGCCTGGGGTGGGCTCAAACGAGAACAGCAGGTCGGTGCGAAGGCCGCGGAAGCTCACCGGCCCGGCCACCTGCCCAGCCACCAGCAACGGCGCGCCAGTCACAGGATCGAGCAGCCGCGCGCGCGATTCCGACCGGTACTCGGTGACGACGCGGACGAACAACGACCGCCGCGGCTGGTACTCGAACTTCAGCCGTGGAATGGTCGACCGCGCGAATTCACTGTCGTCCACGTCCCGCCATAGCCGGGCGGTGATGAGGCTCGCTTCCACTCGCACGGACGTCGTCGGCCGCAGGCCCAGCGATGACGTCACGCGCGTTTCGTGGCCATCCGACGCCTCCGCGAAGATCGCGGTGCCGCCAAGCCTGACTTCCACGCGCGCGTTGATCTTCTGCAAGATCGGGGTCGTGACGGAATACGTACCACCGAAGTTCGACACCTTATCGGGGACGACAAACGGCTCGGGCCCCGACGGCGTCAGGACGACATACGCCCGATAGGCCGTCGGATCGAAGTGCACGAAGTCCAGCGCCGGACGCGCACTGAGCGCCCAGCCGCCGCGCAACTGGGCCGTGATGTTCACCGAGTCCGTGCCCTCCAGCGCGCCGGCCTTGCCGAAGTCCGAGTACCGCCAGATGCGCGTCGGCCCAAAGAACACGGAAAGGCTCTCGAGCAGCGCGCCGCGGCTCCCGTAGGCGCTGATCCGATTGAACGCCCGCGCCTCGACGATGTTGTTGCGAGGCACGAAGCCGGACTGCGCCTCGAACGACTCGCCGATGCCCGTCAGCCGGTAATTGAATCCCCACGCGCGCCCGGTCCGATCGAACTCCCCCTGCCAAATCGGCGAGCGGCGCGAGAGCCCGCCCGCTTCCGTCCACGATTCGCCGACCTGGCCGAGGACGTAATAGACCCGCTTGAACACGATCCGGGCATCCGCCGACGCCACGCGATTGGATCCCAGGCTGCTCGCGCGATCCGTGTAGGTCAGTCCGAGCAACGAGTCGGTGCCGATGTCCTGCCGCACCCGCGCGATGTTGACCCAGGCCCTCGGATCGCCGACCTCATCGGCAGCTGACAGGAACGCGAGCCCCGTGCGCCCCACCTTGCCCGTCACTTTTCCGCCGCCGATCGGATCGACGATGCGGCGCGTGTACACCAACTGATTGGGGGTGGAGAACAACTCGATGCCTTCGAGGAAGAACGGCCGCTTCTCCGGATAGAACAGCGCGAAGCGCTCGTTCTGCGTCACCTGCCCCGCATCGGCCTCGACTTGGCTGAAGTCGGGATTCACCGTGGCATCGAGCGACACGTTCGTGAATCCCAGCCGGACGTTGGCCCCCGGGTTCACCTCATTCGAGTCGCGCGTGAAACGTCCGTCGGCGCCCCGCACCCCGTTGCTCGACGCGGTCACAAACGGCTGCGCCTCGACCACCACGCCCCGTTCGAGGTCGGTCAGGCCCTCGATGGCGCCGGCCTGCGCAAGGAAGCTCGTCTGGCGGCGCGCATCAGTCCAGGTATCTTCTCGGCCGGTGCGCTGAGTCTTCCGCAGGATGTTCAGCCCCCACTTGGCGCCGTCGACGTTCGGGTAGCGGAGGCTCTTGAACGGGATGCGCACTTCGACGACGTAGCCGTCGGCCGTGAGCATGCCTTTGGATTCGAACTGGTAGTCCGGACTCAGATCGACTGACGCGCCCATGCCGAACGCACGGCCGGCATTCGCGGCGCCTTCCGTCTGCACGCCGTCCTCCTGCACGCCGAGCGGATTGACGCCGAACACAAACGCACGACGACGGTCGTTAAAGGTGTCCAGGAAGATTCGGACGGAATCGTCACGATCAAGGTTGTCCCGGTCCGCCACCGTCGCCCGCACGGACCCCGGCGACGAGTCGTAGGCGATGATGCCGAAATAGAGCGCGGTCGGCGAGTACCACACGCGCACCTCGGTGCGCTCGCTGGCCCGTTGTCCGTCGACGGGGCGGTACTCCGAGAAGCCGGCCAGCAGCGTCGCCCGTTCCCAGGCGGGCTCGTTCAGCCGTCCATCGACCACCACCGGCTCGACAATGCGCGGGACACGGAAGCCAGGCGCGCCCGCACCCTCGACGATGGCAGGCGACTGGTCGCGGGCGACCGTCGAAGAGGACGCCGGCGCGGTTGGTGCTTGGAAAAGGGCCAGGAATGACCAAAGGAGCAGCACTTGAAGGGCGCATGTTACTACGGGGTAAACTAGGGACTCTGTGTCTCCTCTTGAACTATCTCTGGAGGTGAAGCCGCGGGCGCGAGTGGACGTGATTGACGTCCGCGCACGCGCCGCCGAAGTCCACGGCCCGGCCCTCGAGCCCTACTCCCGGTGTCTCTACGTGTCGGCGCACACCACGGCGGGCTTCCTGCCCCAGCCGCTGGCCGCGCGCTTGACGACGCGCTCCGCGGACGCGATGGACACCTATCTCAATCTCTTCCGGTCGGTGTTCCCGGAAGGCGCCGGGTACGCCCACGACAAACTGGAACAGCGGCACGAACTGGCGCCGGAACAACGCGCGGTGGAGCCGGCCAACGCCGACTCACACCTCACGTTCATCGCGAGCGGTCTTCAGTCGTGCGTGTCGTACGACGCGCGACGCGAGGGCCCCGTCTACTTCGTCGACCTCGACGGCACGAACCAGGGGACGCCGCGCACGCGCGTCACCACCATGGTCGGCTACAACGAAGAAGAGGTCGTCGCGCGCGGCACGCTCTCGGTGCCGGTCTCCGGCCACGCGGTCGACGCGATCAACCTGAAGGATCCCCGCCTCGGTCTCTACGAACAGCTCGGCGAGTTCATCGCGCAGCATGGCGTCACCAAAGGCCGCGTGCGCCTGGAACTGGATCCCCGCGAGCAGTACGCCAGCCTGACCGTCAACGAATACGAAACCTGGCTGATGCACCACGACCTGGCCGAGGTGCTCCGCAACCCGCTGCGGTTCGCGGCCGAGCGCGCCCGCCACGCCTGGAACGATCCCCGCGCGATTCCCGCCAAGGCGCGCGCCTACGCCAAGTACGACATGGTGAACGCGCTCAACAAGCTGGTGGACAAGCTCGGCCTGCAATCCTCATTGATTGAGCGGCTGATGGCCCGCACCCTGGAAGTCGGCGCGAACCGGCTCTTCCGCATGGATCGCGGCGTGGACCTGCTGGTGTCCGACGTCAGTTCGCCCGGCACGGGCGCGGTCACGCAGGGCACCTACCAGACACCTATCCTGGTGCAGTGGCGCCCGTCCGCACACGCCGTGCGCCACGTCAAGATCGCGCTGACCAGATTCGAATAGCGGCGCCGTCGCCGGGCCGCCGCACCCATCACGCGAGAATCATCGCGTAACAGGAGACATCCGACGGCGTGCCGGGCGAGAGGTTCGGAAACTCGAGATACCGCCGAAGCACGCCTTCGTGCGAAAACCCGGTCTTCTCGAGCACCCGAGACGACGCGCGGTGATCGACGTGGCACAACGCGTACAAGCGCACCAGTCCGATGTCGCGCGCGATGTCCACGACGGCCCGCATGGACTCGGTGGCGATGCCCTGGCCCCACGCGTCCTTGGCAAAGACATACCCCGCCGACGCGCGATATCGCGTTTCGAACGCGAAGCCGGTGCCGCCGAGCAGCCGGCCATCGTCACGAGACTCAACGAGATACGGCCCGGCGGGCCACCGCTCCCACTCCTCGTCGCTGTATTGCAGGAAGGCCCGGGTGGTGTCCGGTGACTGGTGCAACCGCCACGCCAGGTACCGGCTGACCTCCGGGTCGTTCGCGTAACGGGTGAACACGAGCTCGGCGTCCTCGAGCCGAGGACGTCGCAGCACCAACCGCGCGGTTTCCACCCGTTCAGGCGCCTTCATGACAAGGAGCCATCTTATTACGGCCCACCGGGTCTGAAGACCCGGGGCTCCATCGGCGGCGGCGCCGAGGCGATGGAGCCCCGGACCTTCAGGTCCGGGGGAACCTGGCCGCCAGACGCACAATCGTGTTCATCCCCCGCATCGTGCAGCGCACCTTCAGCGCCTTTTCCAGCGCGACGTTCGAGACCTTCGACCCGCTCTGCCTCTCCTGGCACATCCAGTAGAGCTCGCGGCCCACGGCCGTGAACGAGTCGATGTCCGTCTCGAGCGAGGCGAGGACTTTCCGCGTCGGCCCGGGAAGGGGTGCGTCGAGAAAACCGATATTCAAGGCAGCAGCCGCCTGCATGGCCGCGCGTGGAAACGGTTCACCGCGCGCAATCTCGCCGACATCGGCGGGTGTCCGCAGAAACGTCGCGACTTCGTAGCCGAGGCTCGACTGAAGGCGCCGCTCGATTTTTCGCACCAGCGCCGCCTCGTCGCCCGACCGCGACGAAAAGATCACATTGCCACTCGCAATAAAGGTCTCGACGTCCCGGAAACCCAGCGCCTCGAACTCGCGCTTCAGCACGGCCATCGTCACCGTGTGGCCGCCGACGTTGATGGCGCGCAGGAACGCGATGTACCGGGTCGTGGCCATGCGCGGGATACCTACCAGTCGGTGGACTTGTAGTCCTTCAGGAACTGGCCCCAGATGTGCCGCCCTGTGTTGATGCCGTCAATGATGGGATCGCAGATGCGGGCCGCGCCGTCCACGATGTCGAGCGGCGGATGGAACCGGTGCTCGGCGGTCTTGCGCGCGGCAATCTCGACCGGATCCTCGTCGGTGACCCAGCCGGTGTCGACGCTGTTCATGTGAATGCCGTCCGCGTGATAGTCCGTCGCGGCCGTCCTGGTCATCATGTTGAGCGCCGCCTTCGCCATGTTCGTATGCGGGTGCCTCGTCGTCTTGAACCGGCGATAGAACTGCCCTTCCACCGCGGACACGTTGACGATGTGCTTGTCGCGCGTGGCGGTGCGGAGCATGAGCGGCTTCAGGCGCGCGTTCAGCACGAACGGCGCGATCGCGTTGACGAGCTGCACCTCGAGCAGTTCGACGGTCGGGACCTCCGCCAGCAGCAGCCGCCACGAATTCCGGCTGCGCAGATCGATCTGCTGAAGGTCCTGGTCGAGCCGGCCCTCCGGGAACAGATCCTTCTGCGCGAGCACCTCATCCGGCAACAGCGGCACTTGCGAGAGCTCCGCGGCGCGCGAGAGTCCAGCCAGCCGCTCCGCGCGGTGATCGAGTGACGCATTGGCGCCGGTCGATTGCTGCCCTTCCGGCAGGAGGTGGTAGCCGCGCAGGCCCTCGTACGTGCCGACCAACTTGCGCACGTGCGCCGGCATGTCCGCGAGCGCCGCCGTCTCTTCCTCCATCATGTGCTCGTAGAATGCCGGCGGGCGGCGCACGGTCTGGCACGCGTTGTTCACGATGAAGTCGAGCCGGTCGCGGGTGCCCAGCAGTTCGCGACAGAACGCCTCGACGCTCGGCGTGTGGCGAAGGTCCAGGCCGAACACTTCGAGGCGGTCGGCCCACTCGGGGAAGTCCG
This sequence comes from uncultured Acidobacteriota bacterium, assembly GCA_963839865.1. Classification (GTDB taxonomy): domain Bacteria; phylum Acidobacteriota; class Vicinamibacteria; order Vicinamibacterales; family UBA2999; genus 12-FULL-67-14b. The sequence continues at coordinate 36,301 of CAWIWS010000014.1, read as the reverse complement.
GCTCCGCCGCGTAGCGCTTCGCCGCGTCGCGCGGGAATCGCGTGCACACGATGAGATGCGCGCCAGAGCGCAGCAGTTTGATGCCGGCCTGGTAGCCGATCTTGACGCGGCCGCCCGTGAGCAACGCCACACGCCCGCGCAGATCGGCCAGTTCCGTGCGCTTCCTGAAGTTGACGTCGGCGCAGGACGGGCAGAGCTGATCGTAGAAGTGATGGATGCGCGTCGTACTGCTGCTTGCAGACGTAGCAGGGCTTCGGCTCGACAGCCTCGCGCCCGGGAGTTGCAACGACTTCGTCGTCGCCGCGCGCGACGTCGTCCGGCGCGAACGCCTTCGGGGCAAAGACGTTCGGCGTCGTGAACACCGTCTGGCGGCGCAGCGAGCGAATGCCGGTCCCGTGCAGCACCTCGTCGGCCTTCTCGATGCGGGCCTTCCGGCGCTGCTTCTCGATCGCCTTGACCAGGTGGCGTCGCTGGGCGACGTCGGGGTTGAAGACCCGGCCCGCCGCCTGAATCAGGCGGGTGCGGTCCTCGGCGGAAAGCTCCGACAGCAGACCACGGTTGGCGGCCACTTCCTCGAGGAGTTCCGTGAGTTCGCGAAGGCGCTCGAAGAGGTCGACGGTCTCAGGGCTGCCGCCAGACGCACTCGGTTTCGTGGACATGCACCGAACAGGATACCCCGCCCGCGGCTACCTCGCGGAGGTCGCCCTTCCGGACTCCAGCCATCGCACGACGTTCGACCCCGCAGCAGCGTTGGCCTCCGCCCGCGTGAGCCCCGACTGCTGCAGCAGCTCGATCTCGCGGAGCAGTGACGCGCCCGGCACGAGCGGGAGATGGGGGAAGCGAAATCGCTCCCGGCGAGGATGGTGACGCCCGCGCGATGCAGGCGTCCCGTCAGCCGAAGCAGGAACGCGAGCACACGCCGGCGCGGCTCGTAGTCCGGAGTGCCCGTGCGCATTTCTGTGAACGCTTCGTACGCGACAAGCGTCGGCGTCACGGCGATCTTCTGCCGCGCCAGTTGCTGGATCGCCCGCTCACCCGCCGGCGACTCCCACCAGGCCATCGCGTCATCCACCGTCGCCGCGTCCCCGGAATACGTGGGGCTCGCGAGCAACGACTCGGCGGCGTGCTCGATATCGCTGACGCCGCGGGCCGCGGCTTCCCAGGCGGGCACGCCACGCGGCAGATGGGACACGACCCGCAGGCCGCGCTCACGGGCGGCATCGAGGATGGCGAAATAGGTCTCCCGCGGGATGGCATTGTGCGTCTTCAGGAAATCGACGCCGGCATCCGCCAGTTCGGCGACCGCGGCGCGGCCCTCATCCGGCGTGCGCACGAATCGCCGGAACTTCGCGTCCTTCGGCCCATCGATTGCCGGCCCGCTGAAGAAGATGCGAGGCCCGACGCGCCGGCCCGTGGCGATGTCATTACGCCAGCGCTGGAGTTGATCGACGTCTCCGCCGCAGTCGCGAACGACGGTGACGCCGCTCTTGACGAGCATGTCAAGAGCGGCGTCACCATACCAGGTCAGGTGCGTGTGCGCGTCTGCCAGGGCCGCGCCGGACGGGGCCGGCTGGGCCTGCCCTGCGGCGTACGTCGACGCCACAAGCCACAGGAGCGATAACAGCTGCAACACGGCGCCAAGAGCATAGCGCTACTTGGTCTTGAAGAACGCTCCGATCGAGAGGCCATCGGCTTCTGTGGTGATCCTGACGACGAAACACGCACCGGCCGTCCTTGGAGTCTTCCAGTTCTGGACGAAGTGCCCTGCCTCGGCGTCATAGCGCAGGCTCGTGTTGCCGGTGGTGACGGCATCCACCGGGTCCTCTTCCGCGGACGTGCAGCTGACCGACGCCACGCTGAAGCGCAGGCCGGCGACGTCTGTCTTTTCCACGCCGTTCACATAGACATTGAATTTCAGCGGCACCGTGGAACCGCCCTTCACGGTGTTCATGAACCCTGCCACAGGACTCACCGGCGCGTAGAACCCGGACCGCTCGATCGGGCTCACGAAGATGGCGAACGGCGAAAATGACATCGTGGTGCCGCAGATGGTCTTCGTTGCGGTATCCACGCTCGTCGTGATGTCCAGCCACTCGCCGTTGTCGTAGTGGTAGAGCCGCGGCGTGCCGTTCGGAAAACTGATGCCTCCATAGTTGAAGCACAGGTTCACCGGCCCGGTAAATTCCGCCGTGGTGGTGATCTCGTAGTACACGGGCGGATCACCCAGTGAGAATCCCGCAGGCGGCGTGACCGCTGACTCCGTCGCCGTCGGGTCCACCGTCTGCACCGTCGTCTCCCCGCCCGTTGTGACCGTGTCGAACGTCAGCGAGATCGACTGGTTTCCGGACGGATCCGTCGGCGCCACGACCACGCTCGTGCCTGGCGGCGTCGCGGCCGTCACGATCAGGATGCGGGCGAGGACGAATGTTCCTGAGTCGTCGCCGCCGAACGCGGACAGTTCATCGGCGGCGAGCTGCAGGCGGATCTGTCCGAAGGGATCCGACAGGCCCCAATCGCCGTTGGTATCCGGCGAGATATTCGTCGCGACCAGATGGACGCCATCCCATGAGTACGTCCCGATCTCGATACCGTCGCGCCCGCCCGGTTCCGCCACGGCGTCGCCATCCTGCGCCATGAAGTACTTGTTGCCGGCCGTGAAGACGACGACCGCGGACGAGTCGCCCTTCGTGGCGTCGCCCATGACCCAGCCACCCGCGATGGATCCGGGCGTGGCGACAATGCGCGTGGCGACGAAGCAGTCCGCGATGCCAAAGGTACAGTTCGCGGGGCTGCGAAGTTCGTTGCCGATCACGGACACCGACACGGCGCCGCCGTTGTCATCAGACAACCCCTCGTCACCGTTGGTGTCGAGGCGTGTCGTGGGCTTGACCCGGCCCGAGTTCCCGTCGAATTCGTACGACCCGCGTTCAAAGCCGTTCGATTGAATTTGGTAGTAGGAGCCATCGGCCATGAATGCGACGACGCCCTGGGGATTGGCCGGGTCCGGGGTCGCAGTGCCGTCAGCCGCCCATACACCAACGATGGAGGTATCGCTGGGCGCGGCGGCAACGACGTCGAAGTTCTTCAGGAAATCGGCCGGGAATTCCGCGACGTACCCTCTTCGGCGTTGTTGTGAAGGCCCGACCCACACCATCGTGCCGTCAGCACTGATGCCCTGGACCTGGAACCGCTGCCAGCCGGTGAGGTCCATGCCGGCCGCAGCCATGGCGCTCGTCAACTGAAACCAGCCGTTGCTGTTGTGGAAGTAGGCGTAGCGGCAAATATTTGGAGAGCACCCCGTGCTCGCAGTGGCTGTCACCACCGACCCATCCCCCGAAATGCCGTTGGCGCTGATCGCCCATGGCTCGTTCGGTGACCCGAGCGCCGTGATCTGTTCGGTGCCCGTGCGGTAGTCGGCGATGTAGATTTCGCGGTTCGGAAACCTCGCGCTGTCCCCGACGAGGGCCACGATCTTCCCGTCGTCCGTCACGGCGCCGGGCGTATTCCATGTCCCACCCGGGAGCAAGGACACGGCCGTGCTCCCCGTGCCATGAACGTAACGGAACGCCAGCGTATCGGTAAACGGCCGGTCGCTGAATGTCGAAAATATGGCGACGGCGCCATCCGACGAGGCGCCGCGTGGGATGCTCGCCTGACGAGTGGCAAAGTTCTGGTTGTTGAAGGAGACCGTGGCGGCCTGCGGGTAGATTTCTGCGGCGCTCACCATCGTGCCTGACACGTCGAACCGCATTACGCGGGCTTGGAAGATCTTGCTGCTCGGGTTTGCTGGGTTGGACAGGAGGCCCAACCATGTATTCACCTGCCCATAGAGAACGGAGCCGTCGTCAGCGATGGCCCTCGCCTGCCTGCCGTTGCCCGCGAAGGTGCTCGTCGGGAACGTCGCGGTGGGCGTGAGGTCCAGAGCCGTCAGCAGGCCGCCCAAGTCCCCTGTCACCCGTGCGGCCGTCGTTGGGGTTGACGCCCGCGCTTGACTCGCAATGTAGAGGTACCCGCCTCTCTGGCCAATCGCGTCGCCCGCCGCGAGGTTCGCTCCTCCGCTCGCGAAGTCCGGCAACGCCGTGCGCGTCGGCGCGTTCGCGCCGACAAATGTCCACAGCGCGCCGTCGATGCGGGTCGTGCAAGGCGGGATGGACCCTGGAGGGTTCGGGATGCAGTTCGACCACGTGCCGGTGGCGTAGATCGTGCTATCGACCTTCGTCGCGTCCCTGATGATGCCGGCCGTGGCGCCGGTGTGAAAGACGCCCTGCGGGGGCGGCGCCTGGGCGTTACCGATCGCCACGGTCAGGCAAGCGGCCATGACCGTCCCCAGAACTCCAATGCGAACGCCGATCGACCGTACCGAAAGCAGCGACACGAAGAACTGACGCATAGACCAAACCTCCACGACCCCGGGGCGGACGGCCAACCAGGGCCCTTCCGCCAATGAAATTGGGCGTTGGCGTAAGATTCCTCCACGCGGGGATTGAAGACTTCAGCCAGATCTAAAGAACTCCTAAATTCCGCGGGACCGGGAACGTGAGATTTCAATTCGGTGAGTTCGTCGTCGACGACGGGGCACGGCAACTGCAGCGGGCAGGCGCAGACGTCCGCCTGTCGCCAAAAGCGTTCGATCTGCTGGTCACGTTGATCACCGAGCGCCCGCGTGTGCTGGCCAAGGAAGATCTGCACCAGGCGCTCTGGCCCGACACCTACGTCTCGGACGCGAGCCTCGCGATGGTCGTCGCTGAACTGCGTGCGGCACTGAGCGAGAGCGCTCGCGAACCGCGTCACATCCGCACGGTGCATCGCCACGGGTACGCGTTTCAGGGCGAGGCCCGCGTGGTATCGGCGTCAGCACCCGCCGCTGAATCGGCCACCACCTACTGGCTCGCGACCTCGTCCGGCCGCATTCCGCTGCTGCTTGGCGAGAATCTCGTCGGGCGAGATCCCCACGGACGCGTGTGGCTGGACTCCCCCAGCGTCTCGCGCCGGCACGCGCGGATCCAGGTTGACGACGACGGTGTCACCGTGGAGGACCTGGACAGCAAGAACGGTACGTGCATCGGCGACCGGATCGTCACCTCCCCCACCGTGCTCGCCGACGGGGACGAATTGCGCTTCGGGTCGGTTGCCGTGACGTTCAGGGCCCTGTCGGTGGACCCGACCCGCACCGAGAAGGACCGCTGATGCCGCTGACCCCGGGTGCACGCGTCGGTCCCTACGAAGTCCTCGGTGTCATCGGCGCCGGCGGCATGGGCGAGGTCTACCGCGCGCGGGACGCGAAACTTCAGCGTGACGTCGCCATCAAAGTACTGCCGGCCACGGTCGCCGACAACTCGCGGCAGCTTCTCCGCTTCGAACGCGAGGCCCGCGCGCTGGCCGCGCTCAATCACCCGAATATCGCCACGGTCTACGCGATCGAGGACGGCGCCATCGTCATGGAGCTGGTCTCGGGCGACGACCTGTCGTGGCGGTTGAAACGGGGCGCACTCCCGATCGCCGACGCCCTGGCGATTGCCACGCAGGTGGCCGAAGCACTGGCGGCCGCGCACGACGCGGGCATCGTCCATCGGGATCTGAAGCCCGCCAATATCAAGGTACGGCCCGATGGCGCCGTCAAAGTGCTCGACTTCGGTCTGGCGAAGGACCGCAGTGACGATGCTAACGCTGAGGCCGGATCAAGGTCGGGGTCGGGATCCGGATCGGGCTCGGGTTCCGGCAGTGGCGAATTGCCCGTGACGCTGACGCTTGGCGCCGAACTGACTGAGGACGGGGCCCTGCTGGGCACGGCCGCCTACATGGCGCCGGAGCAGGCCAAGGGCAAGCCGGTCGACAAGCGCGCCGACATCTGGGCGTTTGGCGTCGTCCTGTTCGAAATGATCGCCGGGCGGCGGCCGTTCGCGGTGCCCGCAGGAGTGGATCCGGCAGACACCGTGGCATGGGTGCTGGCCGCAGAACCTGACTGGTCCGCGCTGCCGGCGAATACGCCGGCGTCCATCCGCCGGCTCCTGGCGCGTTGCCTGACGAAGGACCGGCGGCAGCGCCTTCACGACATCGCGGACGCGCGGCTGGAGATCGAAGATGCCCTCGCGTTGCATGAATCCGGCGCCTCGGAAGACCGCGAACCCGAACACCATCGGGGATTGGGTCGCCGCTGGATTCTTCCGCTCGTGCTGGGTGTCGCCGGCGGACTCGCGATCGGCATCACGGTCTGGCGGCGCCCGGCCGATCCGCCCGCGGTCGTCCACGCTCGCCTCGACGTCAGCCCGGCCGCCGAAGTGAATTCCGGCGGCGTGCACCCCTCCGTCGTCCTGCCGACCGGCGGTGCGCGAACGGCGCTGGCCTGGTCGCCCGATGGCCGCTCGCTGGCCTTCGTCGGCGTGAAGGACCGCGTGCGGCAAATCTACATCCGGGATCTCGACACCGACACCGCACGCCCCATTCCCGGCACCGAGGGCGCAAAGGCGTTCACGTGGTCGCCGGACGGCAAGGAAGTCGCCTTCTGGAAGGCCGGCGGCCTGTGGCGTGTGGCCGTCATTGGCGGTCCGTCAGAGAAGATCGCCGTGACCGCCGAGGTGTACGGCCTGACGTGGGGAGCGACACGAATCGTGTTCAGCCACGGCAGCATCTGGTCGGTTGATCTCGGGGCAGGAGGCGCGGCCACCACGCTGACGACGCCGGCGAATCTCATCCGGCACGCCTCCCCGATTCTGCTGCCGGGTGGCAAAGCGATTCTCTACACGGAGCTCAGGCGTCAGTGGACGTCCGGCAATGAGCGCATCATGGCCTTGTCGCTCGAACCCGGCGCGCAACCCACCGAAGTCCTGCGGGACGCGGCGGACCCCCGTTATCTTCCATCGGGGCACCTTGCGTTCATGCGCCAGGGATCCCTCTTCCTTGTGGCCTTCGACGCTGTCTCACTCAAGACTCGAGGCGAAGCGGTTGGCGTAATGAAGGACGTCGCCCACGCCGGCGCGGCGTGGGACAGTGCCGACCTCACGCTGGCCGGCCAGTTTTCCATCTCGTCGCTGGGCGGGCTCGCCTACCTGAGCAGCCCGCCGGTGGCGTACCCGCCTCGCGAACTCGTCACAGTCGATCGACGCGGCGTGGTCACGAAGTTGAAGGCTCCGGTGGCGGGCTACCGCAACCACGTCGAGATCTCGCCGGACGCTTCACACATTGGTGTCTCGATCCAGACGGCCACGGACGTACGGGTGTTCTCCTACGACGTCGAGCGCGACACGCTCACGCGCCTGGGAGATTCACTGCGGGGAGAGGTGAACCTGGCGGGATGGTCGGCGGCCAACGACCTCGCCGTACAGGTGATCGACGACGGCAGAATTACCACCGCCATCATTCATGGCGATGGAGGTGCGATTCAGCCCGTCGAGAACTCCAACGGCTTCTGGGCAGGATCGCTGGCACGCGACGGGCGGCTGGCGAGCATGGGACACGGCGACCTCTGGATCTTCGACACGGCCAGGCGCGACGCGCCGCCCTTCGCGCTGAGAGCCGATTCTACGGCGGACGAAACACAGCCGGCCTGGTCCCCGGATGGCCGGTGGCTGGCCTACACGTCGGTCACCACGGGTCGTCCGGAGGTGTACGTGCAGGAGGTCTCCGGGAATCAGGCGCCGATCATGGTGTCGACGCGCGGCGGCAACAGCCCTGCCTGGAATCCGAATGGGCGCGAGCTGTTCTATATCGAGCCGGGAGACGACGATCAGAATGATCGAATGATGGCGGTGGCAATGGCTGCCCCCACACGGCTCGGCACGCCCGCGCGGTTGTTTTCCTTCGCGCGGGGCAGCCTATTTCCGGCTACCACTGTGCTGACGCCGTACGCCGTCGCGCCGGACGGCCAGCGGTTCTACGCGGCGCGCCAATTGCCCCGCACGGTGCCTGTCGCGACTGAGGTCAGCGTGATCTTCAACTGGCTGCCGGAAGCGCTGTCGAAAGTCCGCTGAGTCCCTACACGCCGTACCGCTCGCGCATGATGCCGACGTGATGAAAGACGTGGCCCGCGGTGATGAACGCGAGCCCCCGGACGCTGACGGGCTTGTCGCTGGCGATGCCGCGGCGCGACCAGGCTGCCTCGGTCAGCGAATCGAACAGCGCGATCGACGCCTGGCGCACGGCCCGGAACTCGTCGACGTGGCTCGCCCACGACCGGTCGTCCGCGCCGGCCGAGGCGATGGCCACATCCTGGTCGTAGCTCGCCAGCGGCGTGTCGAAGCCGCGCGCGAACCAGAGCGCACGAAACGTGAAGACGCGTTCGGTGTCGGTGATGTGGCTCATGACCTGACGCAGGCTCCACTTCCCTGGCGCATAGCGATGGCGCGATCCGTTTTCCGTCACGGTCGATAACAGCGCCAGCGTCTCGGCGAGTTGGCTCCTGAGGATCTGCCGGATGTCCCCTGCCGGTACCTTGTCGATGTAGGTGAAGTAATACTCGGCGGCATCGGTGCGATCGGGTCTCGCAATCATGGAGACGGTTCTATCGCAGCACGAGCATCGGATCAACCTTGGACGCGCGACGGGCCGGGATGAACGCCGCCACCAGACCGGCCGCCATCAGCAGGCCGGCCGCGCCCGCATAGACCCAGGGATCGTGGGGTTCCACGCTGAAGAGAAACGCGCCGACCAGGCGCGCGAGCATCCACCCGGCCGCAATCCCGATGACCGCGCCCACGGACATGAGCCACCCGGCGCGCGACAGCACCATGCGGCGCACTTGGCCGGGCCGCGCACCGAGCGCCATGCGGATCCCGATCTCCTGCGTGCGCTGTGCCACGAGGTACGCCATCACGCCGTAGATACCGGCTGCGGCAATGACGATGGCGAGGCCACCGAACAGCGCGAGCACGATCATGTTGAATTTCCGCTGCGCGATGAGCTTGCCGTACATCTCGTCGAATGTCTGCGCGTCGGGGATGACCAGTTGCGGCAGTTCCGCGTGAATCGCGGCGCGCACCCCCGGCACGATGTCCGACGGATCGCCCGTGGTTCGCACCATCAGCGTCCCGCCAAACGCGCGCGCGCGGTCCGCCGGGCTGAACACCTCAGGCCGGAGCGGCGCTTCGGGCCCGCCGAGTCGCACCGCGCGAACGACGCCGACGATGGTCCGCGTGCCATTGACCTTGACAGTCTCGCCGACCGGATTCCGCCCCTTGAAGAAGCGCTCGACGAAGACGTCGTTGACGATCAGCACCGGCGGGGCGCCGGCGGCGCCGTCCGCGTCGGAAAACTCGCGGCCGCTCACGACCGGCACTCGTAGCGTGCGGAAGTATCCGGGGGAGACGCTCTTCACGTCGGCCTGATCATCCGGGTCCTCGAACCGGGGGCGCCCGGGAATCTCGACCGTCGTGCGGCTCCATCCGGTGCCGAGCGGCACGCTGCCGTTGGTGAGATACGCCGCGTCAGCCACGCCGGGGAGGGCGCGCACGCGATCGAACACCGCCTGAATCTGCTGGGCCGCGCGGGCCGTGTCCTGATCGATCCGGTCCTTCGAGAAGTCGATCCTCGGGTACACGCCGACCGTCAGCACGTTGGACAGATCGAGCCCCAGGTCGACGCGGGTGAGCTTCACGAAACTCGTGACGAACAGGCCCGCGCCAATCAGCAGCACGACGGCCAGCGCGACTTCCGCGACCAGCAGGGTCGATCGCGCGCGTTCGCGCGCCGCGCCGGCCTCGCCGGACCGGCCGCCTTCGCGAAGCGCGCCGGCCAACTGCGGCCGCGAGTAGCGCAGCGCCGGCAGCAGGCCAAACAGCACACCCGTCGTCACCGCCATCGCCGCCGCGACAGAGAGGACGCGCAGATCGAGACGGATATCCGCCAGGCGCGGCAGCGTCGCGGGCAGCGACGCGCGGAGCACCTCGACGCCCCAATAGGCCGCGCAGACGCCGAGCACGGTGCCCGCCCCCGAAAGCAGCAGGCTCTCGGTCAGCACCCCGCGCGCCAGTTGCCAGCGCGACGCGCCAAGCGCGGCGCGCACACCCAGGTCGCGCGCCCGCGCCGAGGCGCGCGCCAGCATCAGGTTCGCCACATTCACGCACGCAATGAGCAGGACGAACGCGACCGACCCCAGCAGCAGGAACATCCAACCGCGCGCCTTCCCCACCACGGACTCGTGCAAGGGGACGACGCCCACCCACCGATCCCGGAACCACACCGGATGCGCGGCCTTGAGTCTGGCCGTAATCTGCGACATCTGCTCGTACGCTTGGTCCTTCGTGACGCCATCCTTCAGCCGGCCGATGACTTGCGCGTTGTAATTCCGGGAACGCCCGTCGCCCCGCGGGTACTCGCTGGCCGACGGCACGAACGGCACCCAGACCTCCACGGGTTTGAGGCGTCCCACGGGGAACTCGAAGCCCGGAGGCATCACGCCGATGATCTCCCACGCCCCGTAATCGCCGCGACCCGTGGCCACGTCCGCGGGACTGCCGACCGTGAAGGTCTTGCCGATGATCTGCGGATCCGCACCGTATCGTCGCCGCCAGAGCGCGTCACTGATGAGCGCGACGCGATTGCGGCCCGCGACTTCCTGATCGGCGGTGAACACGCGCCCCTGCCGCGGACTCACGCGCAGCAGCGACATCAGGCTGGCGGAAACCATCATCGCCCGCAACGCTTCGGGCGCGCTGTCGGCCGAGTGAATCGTGAAGCTCTTGCCTTGAAACGCCGCCAGGTCCTCAAACGACGACTGCTGCGCGCGCCAATCGTAGAAGTTCGGCGCGGCGACGTACCCACCGCCGAGCCCCTTGCCTGTGGGGTTCGTCTCCTCGACGACCATCAGCCGGTCCGCGCGCTCGAACGGCATGCCGCGCAAGGCCACGGCATCGACCACCGAGAAAATGGCCGTTGTCGCGCCAATCCCCAGGGTCAGCACGACGAGGGCAACGGCCGTGAACGCCGGCGTGGCGCGCAGCGAACGAAGGGCGAACTTCAGATCGGCGGGCATGCGGCATTGGACGACAGATCTGGCATTCGCGTTGGCTTGATTATCGGAGCCAGACGGCCGCGATGGTGCCCAGGCGGGCGTCCTCGGAGTAGACTCAGAACGTCAGCTTCGGGGCCGCGCGCGCGAGGTGGACGGGGCTGACCCAAAAGGGAGATGCAGGAGATGCAGATGATGCGCAGCACACTCATGGCAGGAGTTCTGGTGCTCGCCCTTGCCGTTCCGGCGGGCGCGCAGGCAAGGTTTGAGGTCAGCGGGCTTGGCGGCTTCACCTTCAGCGAGGGCATCAGCGGCGATCCCGTCACGACGGCCAACGGCACGTTCACCGGAATCCAGGTGAAGAACGGCGGCTCGTTCGGCTTCTCATTTGCCGTCATCACGGAGAACGGCGGCGAGGTCGGGTTCCTGTGGAGTCGCGAGTTGTCCACGCTCGGCGTCCGGGGAGTGCCGTCGTTCGACATCGGCGACATGAACCTGGATAACTACCACGTGTACTTCGCGCTGAACACGATGCCGGACCGGAAGGTCCATCCCTACATCTCGATCGGATTCGGCGCCACCGACTACGGCGCGGTCAGCTACAGCACGGCGTCTCGATCGGGCGAGATCAACGGCCCGGTCAAGTTCAGCTTCAAGGCAGGCGTGGGCATCAAGACGTGGACCAGCGACTCGGTCGGTTTCCGCGCGAGCATCGACTGGACGCCGACGTACATCACGTCGAAGGACCAGGGCTGGTGGTGCGATCCGTACTGGGGTTGCTACATGACCAGTGAATCGAAGTACTCGCACCAGTTGATGATGTCCGGCGGGATTGTCTTCCGTTTCGGCGGAAACTGACGGACCCGCGGACGCACGCCGGCACCGCCGGCGCAGGCGGTTCCAGAACGCCATGACGCACCCACGATGCACGGTCATCTGGTCGGCAGGCCTGCTGGCCCTGACGCTGTCCGGAACGACCGATCCGCGTGCAGCGGCCGATGGCCTGACGAGCCGATGGCGCACGACGGACGTGCGTGTCGACGGCGTCAATACCGAATGGCCGACGTTGACTTCGCTGTCCAAGGAAGTCGCGGCCGCGGCCGTGAACGATGCGGACGTGCTCTATCTCGCGCTGTCGGCCAGCGACCAGGGCGTACGGGCACGACTACTGGCAACCGGGCTGATCGTCTACATCGATCCCACCAACAAGAAGAAAGAGAGCTTCGGCATTCGCCTGCCGCCGCTCGGCAGGCGCCCCGTGCCTGACGAACCGCCACCCGCGCCCGGCATCACGTACTTCGAAGTGTTGGGCCCCGGAAAGTCCGATGCCCGCATCGTCGAAATCGGCGAGCAAAAGGCGCTTGAAGTTGGCGTGGGCGAGCAGCAAGGCTCGCTGGTGCTGGAATTCCGCATCCCGCTGCGACCCGGCGAAGGTCAGCCCCTGGCGCCAAACGTGGGGGCCGGACAATCCCTGCTGGGTCTCGGCCTTCTGACGCCCGACGCGCCGCGATCGGGCGGACTTCGCGGAGGCGGCCCGCCCATCGGCGTGCCCGGGGGCATGCCCCCCGGCGGCATGCGGCCGGGCGGAATGGGCGGCGGCCAGGATCCGCGAAGCTCGAAGTCGATCGAAGTCTGGACGACGCTGCAGCTCGCACGCGGACCGGCCTGATGACGACCGATTGGAAGGCGGCCGTGAAGGCCGGCGACACGGCCACGCTCGAGCGCCTCGTCTCCGCCGGCGCGGACATCAATGCGCGCGACGAACACGGCCAGACCGCGCTGATGATCGCGGCGCGCGATGGCCACACTCCGGTGGTGCGCTGGTTGATCGCGCACGGCGCCGACCTGAATCACACCGCGAAGTTCAATCTGTCCGCGTTAATGCTGGCCGTCATCAACGGCCGCGATGCCATCGTCGGCCTGCTGGCGGACGCCGGGGCGGATCGCACGATTCAGGGCGCGGGCGCGCCCGGGTTTGCCGGCAAGACGGCGCTGGAAATCGCCGAGGCCGGCGGTCGCGTCATCATGACGGCGCTCCTCCGAGACGCCGGCCCGAACCCGAGAACCTGAGAACCCGAGAACCTGAGAACCCGAAACTACTTTCCGGTCCCCACCACTTTCTCAATCTCCGCGACGAGCCGCGGCGCCTTCGCCGACAGCGTGATCAGTCCCTTGTCCGTCATCAGGAACGAGTCCTCGATGCGCACGCCGATGTTCTTGTACTTCTCGACAGCCGGGCGCACCTTCTCGATGAATGCGGCGTTGTCCGGCGTGTTCGGCAGATCGGTCAGCGCGGCTTCACGAATGTAGAGTCCGGGCTCGATGACGAACGCCGATCCGGCCACGAGCGTCTGGCCGAGCGGATCGTGCACGTCAACGCCGATGCCGTGCGTCGGTCCGTGCGTGAACCACCGGCTCACCTGCGCGGTCTGCGCCGGACCGGGCGCGGACTCGGTGATGAGCCCGAGTTTCAACAGCCCCTCGGCGAACACGGTCCGGCAGGCCTGCGCGATCCCGGCGGCAGGGGCGCCGAGTGTCGCGGCGGCGATGCCCGCGTTCTGCGCGCGCAGGACCAGTTCGTAGATCTCCCGCTGCGCCGGCGTGAACTTGCCGTTCACCGGATAGGTTCTGGTGATGTCGCCCGTGAGTCCCTGAAAGTTCGCCGCCGCATCCACCAGCAGTAGGTCGCCGTTCTGCATCTGGCGCGTCGACGCGCCGTAATGCAGCGTCGTCGCATTGGGCCCGCTGCCCACGATGGAGGGGTAGCCCCAGGACATCGCGCCGTTCTTCATGTACCAGTATTCAATCGCCGCTTCGACTTCGTATTCCCAGCGGCCGGGCCGCGCGGCCTTCATGCCTTCGATGTGCGCGTCGGCGGAAATCTCGACACTCCGGGTGAGGACCTTCTGCTCGTAGGGCGTCTTGACCTGGCGAAGCGTGGTGATGATCGGCGCCGCGGTGAACGGCGTCACGCCGGGAAACTTCGCCTGCATTTGCACGGCCCACGCGGCGGGCGAGCCCGGCGCGGGCGCCGACGGCGGCTGATTGGGTGACGCGCCGCGACCGCCGGGCGGCGGACCCACGCGATCGAAGATGCCGAGCCGGGCTTTGCCCGCTTTGACGGCGTCAAGGAAGGGACCGAACTCTGCCGCGGCGGCGTCTGGCGTCATTTGATAGCCGACGCCCCCCAGCAGTCCATCCATGAAGGGCTGGAACGCCGAAAGCGGATAGACCGTCGCGATGCCGCTCTCGGCCGTGACCTCCGCCGGTGTCAACGTGTGACCGTTCCAATGCTCGCGTCGCGGATCGGCCTCGCGCGTGAACAGGATCTCGCGCCTGGATTTCGCGCCTGGCACGAGGACGAGGATCGTCTCCTCCTGCGTCATGCCGGACAGGTAGAGCATGTTGCTCTCCTGGCGGTACTCGTAATTCACGTCGGTCGAATACACCTTCGCGGGCGCGCTCCAGGCGACCAGGACCGCGTCGGGGCCCAGTGCGTCCATCGCCCTCGCGCGTCGCGCGGCCAAATCGGCGCGCAGTTCGGCGACGCCGCCGTACGGCGGCAGTTGGCCGAACACGGGCGCGTCGACGCCCACCCAGAGCACCGCGGCCACGAGCGCCGCCGACCACCACACACGGTTCATGTCACTCTCCTTCAACGCGATCCCACGACGGCCACGAACTGGCCGGGCACGTGGTAGGCCTCGCCCACCCGGTACGCCTCGAATCGAGGCGAGGTACTCCGCGTGGGCGCTCGCGCGGACGTCCTCGGTGAAGCGGGAATACGCCAGCGCGACCGGCCCGCCAATGAACGCCGCGCCGATGGCATCGTCGGCCGTCGGAAACACGATGGGCACCGAGATCGTTTCGGCCCGCACCTCACGAAACCCTGCCTGTTCGAACGTGCGCGCGAGCGTACCACCCGTGCCGAGCGCATAGAACATCGGGCACACCTCGCTGGCGGTGCGGCGCTCGACGATCGGGAAGATCTCGGCCCATCCGCACTTTCTCCGCTCACCCCACACCACCGCCGCGGCGCGGCCGCCCGCCGCCAGGACGCGGTGCATTTCGCGCGCGGCGTTCAGCGGTTCGGCCACGTACATGAGACCCAGGGCGCACAGCGCCGCATCAAATGACGCGTCGGGCAGATCCAGCACCTCCGCGTCCATACGCCGGAAGTCGCCGGCGACGCCGCGGCGGGCGGCTTCCTCCGCGACCATCGCGACCATGTCCTCCGAGATGTCCGTCGCGGTGATCCGCCCGGTGGGCCCGATCGCGTCTGCCGCGCGAAACGTCACAAGGCCCGTGCCGCACGCCAGATCGAGGACGCGCTCACCCGGGCGCAAGGCGGCCAGGTCGAGCATGAGATCCTGCGCGGGCCGGAGCTGCGAGGCCCAGAACTGCTCGTAGTAGGCGGCGGCCTTGTTCCAGCCATACCGCTGCACGCGCCGCTGAAGTCGGGGGTCCATGCGGTGGTTAGCCGTGGGCGCCGCGCACGATCCGGACTTCCCGTGACACCGGGACCGGGTGACGCAGGTCGTCGAGCCAGGAGCTGTAACGGTCGGCGGTGTCGAGCATCCGATGCACGAGGTCGTCCGGCGCGTCGGTATCGACGGTCACGACGCAGACGATGTGTTCGTAGCCGGGCCGCACGGTGTCATCGACGCCGAGCTCGCCGCGTGCGTCATAGCGCGCGCGCACCTCCACCGTGAGCGCGCGGATCGGCACGTCCAGCCTCGCGGCCCACATGCTGTACCCAATCGCCAGACACGAGCCCAGCGCGGCACGCCCGTAGACTCCGGGGTTCGGCCCGTTGTTCAGGCCGCCGTACTTCTCCGTCATGCCCACGGTGAGTCGCCAGGGCCCTTCCTCCACCTCGCAGGACAGTCCAGGCCGCAGGGTGACCTTTGTGACGGCCGTGCCTTGACCGACCGAAGGCCTGGCCTTGACGACTTTGTCGTTGCGCTCGAGTGCGGTGCGGATTGCGGTGCGATCGTCCATCGTAGGGCTCCACTGACTGATTCAGTCTCGTCTGTCGGCTATCGCGGCTTGAGCACGAGTTTCTGGGCGCTGTCCTTCTCGACGCGTGCCCGCGAGTACAGCATCGGAAAGTACGTGTCCTCGGCCCAGAGCTTCAGGAGGTTGCCGTAGAACGGGCTCCCGGGCTGTCCGGACTGGCCCGGCACGTTCGCCACGATCGATCGGTCCCAATCGGACACGTCGAGCACCTCGCGATAACTGGCGCCGTCGGCCGCGACGGCTCCGGTGCCGCCCGATTGCTCGATGGTCGGCAAGTCATACGCGGTGACGAGCGGGTGTGGAAACGCGCGGGTGTGCATCCGGCCCCACCGCCACTGCGTCCAGTCCGCGCCCTGGCTGGCCTTCAGGTCGGCGATCGCTTTCGTGAGGCTCGCCTCGTGCTGCGTCTTCCGGTCCGCCGCCGCACGCGCGGCGTCGCGCTCTTGCGTCGACGAGGCAGTGCGCCAGGCGGAGTGGATCGCGGCAGCGGCGCTGTCCTTGTTCAGCACGCCGTCCCAGTCGGCGAGGAGCGCGCGGGCGCGTTCGACCTCCGGCGTGGCGGACGTCCAGCCCTGGAACAGGGCGACCTCCGACTTCGCGCGCAGCGACAGCGCGTCGAGCTGCATCCGCCGATGGTCGTCGATGTCGTACTTCTGACCGGGCCGGATCATCTGGAACAGCCGCGTGATGCGGTCGAACGGCACGGTGGTCGAGGTCTTGAACATCACCGGCGGCGCAAAGCCTTCGGGGTGAATGTTATTGTTGGCCGTCGCAATGAACCCGCGCGCCGGATTGAGTTCGCGCGGCAGATCGGCGCGGAAGCCCTCCCATTCATAGGCGCCCGTTCCCGGCACCGGCAGGCGGCCCATCCACGAGCGTCGTGATGCGTCGCCTTTGGGCGCCGTGCGATTGGGCGTCAGTGCCGATGCCTGCCACGCAATGTTGCCGTCCACGTCGCCGCAAATCAGGTTCTCGGTCGGCGCCTTCCAATACATCGCCGCAGCCAGGAACTCGCGGCAGTCCTTCGTCTGAGCGAGCCGCAGCCCGCCGAGGTACGGCGCCGTGCCGGGCTCGAGAAGTGCGGAACGCAGAAACGTACGCGCGCTGGCGCTTGGCGTCCTCATAGAACACCGGGCCGTGCCGCGTGAACTTCAACTCGATGGTCTCGGGCGCCTGGCCCTTGACCGCAATCTGCTCGCGCACGATGCGCATCGGCTCCCACGCGCCGCGGAATCGCACTTCCGCGGAATTCGCCGGATTCACTTCCTCGACGTAGACGTCCTCCTGATCGGTGCCGACAATCGTCAGCCCCCAGGCCACGCGCTCGTTGTGCCCCAGCGCGACGCCGACAAACGGCGGCTCGCCTGCGCCCGTGACGTTCCAGCCAGGAGCGACGAGGTGGACGATGTAGCGCAGCGAAGGATTCGTGACGCTGCGGTGCGGATCGTTCGCCACGACCGGCTTGCCCGTCGCCGACATGCGGCCGCTCACGACCCAGTTGTTCGACCCGGGCTCCGCGATCGCGCCGGCATCGGCATTCCACGCGAGGCCGCGGCCTCCGATCCAACTGCGATAGGGTTCGATGATGGCCGGCTGATTGTTGCCGCGGCCACCGCCTCCGCCGCCGCGGCCACCCGGAATCGTGACGGCATCGTCGATGATCGACAGGTCGAGCCCCTCGGGCACGGTGAGCACGGCCCAGGGATCCGGCGCGCGCTGCTTGTTGGCTTCGTCGACGCCGAGGCGGACGACGTTCCGGGCGAGCTGCAGCTCGGCCGAGGCATCGCCGAACGTCGCGGCACGGAGCAGCAAGGTCTCCGCCGTCCAGGGCTCCGGCGTGAGCCCGGTCAACTTGAATTCCACCGGCAGATTGCCGGTGCGCTGCGTGATGAACGCGTTCACGCCCGCGGCGTACGCGGTGAAGATGCGCTTCCCCTCCGGGTGATAGCTGGTCCACTCGCGCTCGTCGAGAGGGCCGCGGTATTTCAGCATGCGCGCGGTGCGATCGCGCGCGAGGGCCTGCGGCCCGAGGATCTCGGCCATGCGCCCCTCGGCGCCTCGCCGCCACATGTCCATCTGCCACAGTCGATCCTGCGCCATGACGTACCCCTGGGCCATGAACAGGTCATCCGTGTTCTGCGCGTAGATGTGCGGCACGCCCCAGCGATCGCGAATCACCTCGACCGGCGCGCGCAGGCCCGGCAGGGCCAGGTCGCCGGCAATCTGTGGCAGCGACTCCTTGGCCAGCGTCTCGAGGCGCTCCTGCCCCTGCGCGGCGGGCCATGCGAGGGCGACGGCGAGGACCAGACCCGTAGCCGTCGCGGAAGCGAGCAGTCGGTTGCGGCGTGGCATGGGCGAATTATAGACATGAGAACGAGGGGACTGGAGAACTGGGGAACTGGAGAGCTGGAGAACTGGGGAGTTGGAGAGGCGGCGCCTCAAGGACGCAACGTCGCACCCCGACCGCGCCGCACGAGCGTCTGGAGGGTCACCGATTCGTAAGTCGACCGAACGAGTTCTTCCACTTCGTTAAACAGCCACTGCACGTGACATCCAGATGACGTCGGGCATTGCTCGCCTGGGCGATTGTGGAGGACGCAGGCGCCTCGCGGGCGCGGGCGCTCAAAGACGTGGATGACGTCGAGGACCGTGATCTTCGACGCCGGACGGGCCAGCCGGTATCCCCCGCCGATGCCTCGCGTCCCCATGGCGAGCCCCGCGCGCACGAGCTGTTGAAAGACCTTGGCGAGCGCGCCCTCGGGTATGCGGTACCGCTGGGCCACCGCCGCAACGGTCGTGGGCGCGTCACCGGCCATCGCCATGTCGGCGGCGGCGTACAGCGCGTAGCGCGCGGACTTGGAGATGTTCATGCCGGTTCAGGTCCTCGTGCGAGCCAGGTCCAGATCGAGACACAATCTCGGCGCGATCGTGAATCCCTCGTGCTGAAAGAACGTCAGGAGCTCGGGATTCCCCCATCGCACCTCGGTCTGCAGGGTGCGAATGCCAAGGCCGATCAGGTTCGTGCGCAGCTGATCGACGAGTGCCGCCGCCACATGCCGGCCGCGATAGTCCGGATGCACGCCGAGCACATCGAGCACGGCGGCCGGCTCCACCACGCCGAATTCTCCGTAGTAGACGCGGGCGAGCAGGAATCCCACCACGTGGTCGTCCAGTTCCGCGACGAGCGATGCGGCGATGCCGCTGTCGGCGAACGCCTGCTTCGTCTTGAGCGTCAGGAAGCTGTCGCGCCGGCGCCCGACCGCCGCGGCGTCGATCGCAATCAGCGCGTCGACGTCCTTCGGCTGCAGGTTTCGCACGAGAACCAGGTCGCGCGCGGGGTACTCGGTGTCGGTGTCCATGCGATTTCCTTCGCTATCCAATGAGCTGGCCGCCATCGACGCGGAGGACCTGCCCCGTGATGTGCCGCCCGAGGTCGGTCGCCAGAAACGCGGTCGCCCTCGCCACATCATCCGGCTCGGCCAGACGACCGAGCGCCGATTCCTCCAGGGCGCGCTGACGCACCTCCTCGGGAAGGCCCGCCGTCATGGGGGTGTTGACCCATCCCGGCGCGACGACGTTCACGCGGATCCCGAAGCCGCCGAGCTCGCGCGCGGACGTGCGGGCCAGCGCATTCAAGCCGGCCTTGCTCGCGGCGTACGAGGTCTGGCCCACCTTGCCGCGTTCGCCGTTGATCGAGGAAATGAACACGATCGCGCCCGGCCCGCTGCGCCGCATCACCGGGACCGCGGCGTGCAGCAAATGAAACGCGGAGGTCAGATTCGTGGCCATCACGAGGTTCCAGTCCTCGCTGCTGGATTTCCACAACCGGCCGTCACGCGCGATTCCCGCGGCGTGCACGACGACGTCGAGGCGGCCCGCGACGCTGTCGATGTGCGCGACGGCCTTCGTCACGGCCGCCGGGTCAGCCACATCGCAGACCAGCGAATGGGTTCCCTCCGGCGGGCGGTGCCCGCGCTGATCGAGGCAGTACACGGTCGCGCCGCATTCCCGCAGCCGCGCGCAGATGGCGGCGCCAATCGCGCCCGCGCCGCCGGTCACGGCCGCCACGCGTCCCTGGAGACTGAGCAGTGCATTGAGTTCGGTCATGACGCCATGCGTTCCCGGAGGCGCTGCAGCTTGCGCGCGCGGAACGCCCCCCATAAAGCGGCGCCGATCGCGCCGGCGAGCATCGAGTGCTCATGTTGACGAATGTCGACGCCCATCTTCTGTTCGGCCGCGGCTTCGCGCATGGCGGCGAGCAGGCCGGCATCGTTGGCCAGACCGCCGGTCACGAGGATCACCGACGGCTTGCCCAGCGACACCAGGAGGCGCACGGCGCGCCCGGCCATCGACTTGTGGATGCCTTTCAGGATGTTCGACAACGAGATGCCGCGGGACACCATGTTGATGACATCCGTCTCCGCCAGAACCGCGCAGATCGACGAACAGACTTCCGGGTTGTCGGCCTGCAGGGAAAGGGCGCCGACTTCCTCCAGCGACACGCCGAGGTAGCGCGCGATGTTCTCGAGGAACTGCCCGGATCCCGACGCGCACTGGCTCGTCATCCGGTAGCCCATGACCTTGCTGCGTCCGTCCATGGCCACGGCGCGCGTGTGCAGGGCGCCCATATCGATGATCGCGCGGGCCTCGGGCTCCAGGAACAGCCCGCCGCGGGCATGGGTGGTCATGCCGTAGAAGTGGCCGGTCCGGAACGGAATGGTCTCTCCTTCGCCGGTGGTGGCGACGTAGCCGAGCGCCCCCCGCTCGAGGCCGGCTTCCGCCAGCACCTCGGTGAAGAGCGCGTCCGCCACGGCGTGCGTGTCGCGCCGGCGGATGCGCTCGGCCCGCCAGCCGACGAGCCGTTCGGCGCCAGCGCCGTCGGTCTCGACGACGGCGAGCTTGATGACCGCCGATCCGACATCGACGCCGGCGGTGATCATGCGGGTCCCGGCATGTGCGTCCGTCATGAAGTCCCCTCAGTGCGTGACCGACGAGCTGCCGGCACGGCCGGCATCCCGGAGCGCGAACAGGGCCGCGCCGAGCGCCCCGGTGTAGATGGAATCGTCGGAGATGTTGATGTCGAGGTCGCCGTAGTTCTCCGCCAGCAGCCCGCGCAACGCGCGCACCGCGGCCGGGTTCTTGGCCACGCCGCCGGTAAACGTGAACTGGTTGCTGATGCCGCCCGAGCGGGCAATCAGCGACATCGCGCGCAGAATGATCGCGCGATGCAGGCCGGCCAGGATGTCCTCGCGCTTTTCGCCGAGCGACAGGCGTTCGCGCAGTTCCGCGCCGGCGAACACCGTGCAAGTCGAGTTGATGCGGACGGGCGCCGTCGACTCGCAGGCCAGCGGGCCGAGTTCGTGGAGGCCGAGGTTCATCTCGTCCGCAATGTAGCCCAGATAGCGGCCGCAGCCCGCGGCGCACCGGTCGTTCATCTGGAAGGAGGTGACGATGCCCTGTTCGTCGACCTGGATCGCCTTCGTGTCCTGCCCGCCGATGTCGAGCACCGTGCGCGTTTGCGGAAACATGGCGTGCGCGCCAAGGCCGTGACAGAGGATCTCGGACTTGATCTGGCCTTCCGGGAACGGCAGCCGCTGCCGGCCGTAGCCGGTGCCGACGCGAGCCGATCTGCTGGAGCTCGAGCGACGCGACATGCGCGACGGCACGCCCGAGCGGGCCGTCGGCCGCGCCGGTGGCCGCGACGGCGGCGGCCATGTGGTCTTCGAATCGTCCCGCGGCTTCCGCCGAGTTCTCCACGTCGAGGATCGACTTGTCGAACAGGCCGACGACCTGGTCGTAGCCAAGCCCCTGCTCGCGCGCTTCGGTTTCCGCCAGCTTCATGTACCGGCTGCCGGCGAGGTCGCGGAAGAAGTC
Source organism: uncultured Acidobacteriota bacterium (assembly GCA_963839865.1). Classification (GTDB taxonomy): domain Bacteria; phylum Acidobacteriota; class Vicinamibacteria; order Vicinamibacterales; family UBA2999; genus 12-FULL-67-14b. The sequence continues at coordinate 14,466 of CAWIWS010000014.1, read as the reverse complement.
GCTCTTCCGGCGTGCGCCGTCGCGCGTAGAGCTGCGGAATTTCCTCGGCCATCCGCGACGTGATGCGATCGACGGCGGCGCGCAGTTTGGCGCCGCCGATCAGCATGCGCCCGGCAAACCGGTCGAGTTCGCGCGTGAGCACGACGAGCTGCGACCGATACTGCTCGGCGCGGAACAGCCGCTCGAGGTCGCGGACCCAGCGGTCCAGTTCGGCCTCCGGCAGGCCGGCACCCTTCAGTTCGCCACGCAGGAGTGAGAACCGCGTGTTGATGAGCGCTTCGCCCATCGCCACCTGGCACGCCACTTCGTAGTTGCTGCGGCTGTTGGTGATGCCGCGCCCAAGCACCACGGCCGCCTCGTTCAGCACCACGGCCTTCGTCGTGGTCGATCCCGAGATCGATGCCGATGCGTGTACTTCATGCCGCACCTCCGCAGCCGCTTCTGTTCGAGCATCTGGAAGTACGACTCGAGCCGGTTCTTGATGTTGGCCGCGGAGAAATAGCGCGGATCGACCAGATCGCTCTCGATGAATCCGCCGGGCTTGCCGCTCGGCGCTCGACCTCGCGCAGGATGTGCGAGCTGGCCCGCGCTGAACGAATTGCAGCTCTTCACCGAGTTGATCAGGAAGCCGTCGGCCTGGTACTCCTTGACGTATTGCGCGAGCAGGTCGATGCGCGTCGGCAGGTTCGAGGTTCGTGTAGCACCCGAGGCAGTATTCGGCGAGCGTCTCGAGCGGGCGTGATCGGATCGTGCCGGAAGCCGATGTCGTACACGCCGCCGACCTTCGTGTAGGTCGACGCCACCGCCACCGCCCCCTCGTCGGAGAACATCTTCCAGAACTGCCGGAAGCTGGTCCAGTTCGGCGGGCCCTCCACCACGACGCGGAACCGCTCCTGTTCGCATCTCGCCGTCCGGCGTGACCGGCCCCTTGCCCTCGCGCAATGCGCTGCTCGATCTCCGTCGCGCAGCGTCGCTGGTAGTACTCGACCGCGTCCTGCGGTGCCGCGGAACGCGCTGAAGATCGGGCCCGACGTAGTAGACCGCGCCGAAGTAGGCATCGATCGGCGACGGCCGGTGCTTCGCGGACTGCAGCACCCAGACCAGGTCGTCCTCGGCCTGCGCCGCAGCCGGCAGGTGCTCCTTCAGCCGGTCCTCGTCGTACGCGCTGGCCGGTGATCTTCTCGAGGGTCGGGATGATCTTCGTCCTGCAGCTGCTCGACCACGTAGTCGCGCATGGACGTCGGTGATGCTTGCCGTCGGCCTGATACGGCACGTGCAGCATCGCCACCGGGCAGTGGTACTCCTCGCGCAGCAGCTCGAACCACTTCAGGAACGTGAAGCAGCCGGTGTACGAGAGCAGCAGCAGGTCGGGCTTCGGCAGGCGCTGGCCGGTCGGGCCGATGTTGCCCGACTTCATCATGCCGATGTCGCTCTTGACGTAGGTGCAGACGTCCTCGGAGTGGCCGAGCTTCTCGGCGAGGGCGATGTACTCGGCGGTCTTGCCGCGCATGGCCGACTGCAGCGCGTTGATCTCCGGCAGCACGGGCAGCAGGTCGAAGCTGAGCAGCAGCTCGGTCAGGTTGCCGGGCACGAACGTGTAGGCGCTCTTCTCGCCGGTCTCCGGCGCCGCCGCCAGGCGATCGAAGTGCCGCGGCGATCATCTCCTTCTGGCGCAGCTGGCTCGCGTCCTTGCTGGCTCGTCGGGCGGCATCGGTCTGGCTCATGCCTCGCTCCACAGCTTGATCGAGTCGGCGAAGGTGCCGGCCTGCTCGCGGATCACCTGGAACTGCCCGGTGTTCTCGGAGTACTTGAAGGCCGTCCACGGGATGCCCGCGCGTTCGACGGCGCGTGACCGCCATCGGCTGGTCGAGCAGCGCCGGGTCGCAGAAGCTCGGCGCGCAGAACAGCACGCCCTCGGCGCCGCTCTCCTTGACCGCGCGTCGACCAGCTCCGCGCCCTTCTCGCCCTGGTCGATGTACCGGGTGGGGCTGGCGATCGCATCCGATCAGGAACGCCTCGACCAGGTTCTCAGCGGATCGCCATCCGTCGGGATGTCGCGCTTGATCCAGCGGTGCACCTGCACGAAGTCGTCGTCCACGATGTAGCAGCCGGCGCGTTCGAGCGTCTTGATCAGGCCGATCGGCGGCTGCTCGCAGAACGAGCCCGTGAGCACCACCCGGGCCTGGTCGAGCGGCTTGCGGTCCGCCGCCGCCTCGACGCCGGCCGCGGTACTGCGCGAGCATCGGCGTGGACTCCTCGACCGGCAGCACCAGCGTCGGCGCGCAGCAGCGAGGTACAGCTCGGACGTCGGCACCTTCCACGGCTGCCGCCTGCCGCAGCGCGTAGAGATCCCGGACCAGACGCCGCGGTTCGCGTTGTAGAGCGGCGATCGAGGCCGCGCAGCGCCTCGGGATCGTAGCGGCCGTGCGCCGCGCGCCGCGAGCTCGGCCGACAAGCTCCTCCAGTTCGTCGCCGGTAGAACCGGCCGCCGATCTCGGGTCGAAGTTCTGCGGCACGTCGAGGTAGCGGACGAGCTTGCCGGGAAACAGCATCTGCCACATGCCCGACAGGTTGCGGATGACGTCGCAGATGGCGGGGAAGAGCACGCCGTCGAGGCAGTCGAGGCTGCCGTTCAGACCCGAGCTCGATCGTGCTGCGCGGGATGTGGCAGATGTAGGACTGGTAGTACGCGTCGCCCTTGATGATCTCGAGGTCGTCGCGCGCCGCCCATCAGGCCGACCGGCAGCACGCCCTGCGCGTGCAGCAGCTCGCGCGGCATGTAGATCGGCATGTAGCCGATGGCGAGGCCGCCGGTGCGCGCTTTCCACTCGCGCACCGCGCCCAGCCTGTAGTCGCGATAGAGCGCCTCGGCGCGCCGCGATCAGCGCCGACAGGTCGTCGGCCGGACGTCATGCGTTGCCTCCAGACGGGCGGGCGCTTCTCGAGGAACGCGCGCAGGCCCTCGTCGGCATCGTGCGTCGTCATCAGCTCGTTCGAGGTACAGCCGCTTCGAGGCCGCGGCATCTCCGGTGCGAATCCGCGCGCGCGAGGCCGGCGCGCGACCGCGCTGCACCGCCAGGCGGAGGCTCGACGCCGACCGCGGCAGAGAGATGCGCCTGCGCCCTACGCGATAGCGGCCTCCGCCGGGTCGTCCGCGGTCCTCGTCGACCAGCCCCATGCGCGGGCCTCCGTCGCCTCGACGATGCGGCCGCGTCAGGCAGCAGATCCTCGGCCGTGCGCCCGGCCCATGCGGTCGGGCAGGACGATCGAAGCGATCGGGCGCGAACACGCCGAGCGCGATCTCCGGCTGGCCGAGCTTCGCGTCGGCGCTGGCAAAGATGCGGTGGCAGAGGCTCGCCAGTTCCAGGCCGCCGCCGAGGCACTGCCCGCGCACCGCGGCCAGCAGCACGACGTGACTGTCGAGCACGCCCAGCAGCCAGGTGTCGGAACCCGGCCAACATCGCGGCGACCTGATCGGGCAGGTGCTCCTGCGACGCTGCGCGCCGAACGAGAAGTGGCGCCCTTGTCCTTCGAGGCAGACGGCCTTCAGCGCGCGCGCGTCCCGCGCGTCGGAAAGACGCGGCGAGCGCCGCCATCGTCGCGCGGTCGAGCACGTTGCCCTTCGTGCCGCCGAACGTGACGCGCCAGATGGCCCCCGCTTCGAGGCCCCATCCGTACCAGTTCTGCCATCGTCGTCTCCGCGATCGGGCGCTACGGTTGGCCGCCCTCATCGCACCAATTCGAGCTGCACGTACGGCCCGCCGGCGAAGCCGTTGGTGCGGAAGAACGCGAGCACCGGCACGTCGTTTCGCCGTACCATCGTGCGGACGGTCGTCACGCCGGCCGCGCGAAGTCGCGTGACCGCCTCGGCCAGCAAGGCGGAGGCGACCCCGCGGCGCGCGTGCGCGGGATCGACGCCGACCGCGAAGATCCAGCCGCACGGCTCCGAACCGAACTCGAACGCACGCACGTCGCCGAGCAGATATCCGGCGAGTCCGTCCCCGGCCTCCGCGGCAAGCCCGACGCGCAGGCGGCCGCGGTGACGGCCCCAGGAACTCTCGAACACCCGCGCCCAGTAGGCCGCTGTCGGCACCGGTGTGGATGGCGTCGATGCGCACCACCTCGGCAAGATCGCGTCGCACGAGCGGCCGGATGTGCGAGGCATCCGGTCATCGGGCGTGCTTGCCTGCGCCCCGCGAGGATTTCCTCGGTCAGCGCGTCGCCCCACGCCGCGCCCTCGGCCAGTCGCCGGCGCAGCAAGCAGGAAATCGGCCTCGCGGCAGGCCTTGCTGCCTTCGTGGAACGCGCGGAATCCGGCGCGCGCCTCCGTCATCATGTTCAGCGCCGAGCCAGGCGCGGTTGCTTTCGTGTTGCGGTCCCAGTGCTCGAGCTTGTGCTTCCGGACGCTCTCGATCGTCTTGGTCAGGCAGCCCGGCATCGTGTTGGCCAGCTTGAAGACGAGCGCGTCGACCTCCGCGTCGAGCCGGGACAGGTCGACCTCGCCTTGCGCGAGCATCGCTTTGCCGGCGTCCCGGTCCGCACCCGTTTTGAAGTCGCCATAGACGACCTGCCCGTCATCCACCCAACGGTCGGTGATGACGAGCGGATTGGGCACGAACCGCCCATCGACTTTGAGCGCCGGCACGACCTTGGTGAGCAGCCCGAGCCGCGTCGGCTTTGTGGGCGCTCCAGTGCTCGCACAGGGTGCAGCTCTCCATGGCCGCTTCGATGCCGACGAAGAGCGGCAGGAAGTCCGTGCTGCCGCCGTCGGGCGCCGAACCGTGCCGCGGGCCCGCCTGGCCGAACAGCGGCCAGGTCCTGCGCAACCGAGAAGTCGCAGGCCATGCCGATCTCCTGGCCGCCGGCGATCCGCATGCCGTTGACGCGGCAGATGACCGGCTTGTCGCACATCAGGATGGCGCTGACCATGTCGTTGAAGAGCCGCATGTACTGCCGGTATTCCTCGGGCTTGCCGGCGTAGTACTCGGCGTACTCGGCCGTGTTGCCGCCCGTGCAGAACGCGCGGGTCACCGGCGCCGGTGAACACCACCGCGACGGCCGCTCGGTCGTTCGAGGCGCGGCGCATGCCGAGGATCACGCCCTTGACCATGTCGGTCGTGTAGGAGTTGAGCTGCGTCGGGTTGTCGAGCGTGATCCGCACCGTGTGCAGGCCGGGCACGGCCTCGCCGGCTGGCGTACGCAGCGGCAACTCCTCGTAGCGCACCCCGGGCGCGGGGTGCCGGCGACGAGATTGTGGTCCTTGAACGTCATGGCCTCTGCCTCCGGAATGAGCACGATGCGCCCGCGGGCTGAGCCGTGGTGCATCTGCGCGAACATCTGGTTGATCTGGAGAGCGGCCGCCGCTCGACGAACGGCTCGAGCGCGATCTGTGCCGGACAACGCCAAGGTCGACGACGGCCGGATAGTGTTCCGGGCAGGCAGCCCCAGTTGCCCTGCGGCCGTCGCGTCAAACGCCATCAGGTTCGACAGCCGGATCTCCACGGGCTTCGCGGTGTAGCCCACGACGGACAGCAGGCTGCCAGGGCCCAGCAAGCCGAAGGCGAGCGACTGGCCGGCCGGATGACCGGAGGTCTCGAAGATCTTGATGCGCCAGGATCGGAATGCCGTGTGCTGCGCAAAGTCACGAATCGCCTTGCGCAGCGTCTTGGTGTCGGCCGCCGAGGAGTTGAGGCTGAGTGAGACGCCGTACGGCGCCAGATGGGCCAGGCGCTCGTCGTTGACATCGATCGCGACGACGAACGCGCCGAGGGCGGCGGCGATCTGCACGCCGAACCCGCCGACGCCGCCCGCGCCGACCCAAGACCGCGAGGTCGCCGGGATGCAGTCCGCGCGCGATGAATCGCCTGGTACGGCGTCGACACCGCATCCGCGATGACCGACAGCGCGGCAAGGTCGATGCCGTTGGGATTGTCGTGCGCGCTCTGCAGGTTCGGGACCGGGCAGAGCCCGCGCGCGGGCACGCGCACGTGCGATCCGAAGCCGCCGTGCACGTCGTTGCCGGGAAACACCTGCTTGGGGCAGATCTGGCCGCGCCCGGCCCGACAGGCCGCGCACTCGCCGCACGGGATCACCGCGGGCACCACGACGGCGGCACCCATCCAGTCCTCCGCGCCCTTGCCGGCTGCCACGACGTGGCCGCTGATCTCGTGGCCCAGCGTCAGGGGGAACGGGTGTCGCGTCGGCACACCGTCGTAGAAGAAGCCCAGGTCGGTGTGGCAAACCCCGCATCCCGCGGTCTTCACCAAGACCTCGCCGGGGCCAGGCGCCTCGTCTCTCTCCTGGCGCACCATGGGATGGCCCGCCTGCTCAACAACCCAGGAAACGACCCTCACAAGACCCTCCCCATTTCCCTCGGATAAATAGGTAAAACAATTCCTATTTACCTATATACCCATGGTGAGGCGGGGTCAACAGCAAGATGTTGCGCTAGCGGGAGTTGGAGTCGACCGATGGCGTGGCGTCGTCCGGCGGGCTGTCGGGCAGGAAGATCTCGAACCGTGCGCCGCCGCCATCGACATTCGCGGCAGCGATCCGGCCGCCGTGCCGCCGCACGATGGCCTGCACGATGGAGAGTCCGAGGCCGCTGCCCGACGGCACGACGGTTCCGGTGCGGGACACGTCGGCCTTGTAGAAGCGATCGAAGACGCGCGCCAGGTGCTCGGGAGGAATGCCAGTGCCGCTGTCCTCCACCGCCAACCGGACGCCATCCTCGACGCGGTCGGCCGAGAGCACGACGCGGCCTCCATCGGGCGTGTGGCGCACGGCGTTCGCGGCCAGATTCTGGATCGCCTGCTCGAGGCGATTGGCATCGCCCGTCACCGTGTCCACCCCAGGGCCGATGCGGCGTTCCAACGTGATCGACTTGTCCTGCAACACCGGATCGTACCGGTGCAGCACACGCTCGAACAGCGACGCAATTCTCACGGGCTCGCGCTTCCACACGCCGGCCCCGCCCTCGGCTCTCGCCAGATCGAGCAGGTCTCCGATGATGTGTTCCATCCGCTCGGTTTCGTCGCCGACGATGCGCAGGTACCGCTGGCGCGTCGCCTCGTCCAGCTTCAGATCCGTCATCGACATCGTCTCCGCATATCCGCGGATGGCGGCCAGTGGCGTCATGAGCTCATGCGACACGTCGGCGAGCAGTTGGCGACGAGACTCATCCACGGCGACGAGCGCCTGCGTCCGCTGCTCCAAATCGCTGGCCATCTCGTTGAAGGCGGTCGCCAGCATCGAGACTTCGTCACCGCCGTTGGCCACGGCCCGCACACCCGTTTGGCCGGCGCCCAGCGCGCGGGCCGCTTCCTGCAGCGATCGCAAACGCCGGTGGGTTGGACGGAAGATCAGCAGCGCGCCGACAGCGGTGCCAGTCACGAGGAGCACCACGCCCACGATGCTCAAGGCGGGCCCGAGATCGCGGACGGCGGCCCAGAGTGGTCGCGGGTCGGTGGTGACGCCGACCATCGCGACCGTGACGCCGTCGACCACGACGGGGGCGAACACCGCCGCGCCGCCTGGGCCCATGCCCCGGCCGCGGCCGAATCCGTCCCGCCCGCGATTGCCGCGCCCACGGCCGCCTTCAGGACGAGTCCCTGATGGGGCGCCTGCGGTCTGGCCTCCGCCGCGTCCAGCCGACGGATCGGCGCCTCGTCCAGCGGTCGAATCGCCGGGACGTCCATCGCCACCTCGCCCTCCGCCGCCGAACCGACCAGGCCCGGCGTCCCCGCCGACGAGCCGGATGAGTGCCGCACGAGACAAGTCGAATGGCGGGGTGATGCGGCGACTCGACACAAGCCGGCCGTCACGCGTAACGACGACGAACGGACGATAGGTCGTGCGATAGCGGCCGTTGAGGTACTCGTCGAGATCGGTCTGCGGCTGTTCACCCAGAACCAGCGCGGTATCGAGTGCGATCGTCTGCGCGTATTCCGCGGGCGAACGGCCAGGCAGCAGTTCGGCCGCGCGGCCGGTCAGCCAGAGGAACACCACGCCCTGCGCGGCGAGCATCACGGCCAGCAGCGCCACGAACCCCAGCGCGATGCGCCAGTACAGGCTCCGATACCAGGCAATCTCAGGCACGTTGATCCTGGAACTTGTTACCCGTCCCCCACACCGTCAGGATCATCTGGGGCTCCCCGGGATCCTTTTCGATCTTCTGTCGCAACCGCTTGATGAGCGTGTCCACGCTGCGTTCGGTCACGTGGACGTCGTGGGTCCACACACGCTCCAACAGCATGTCGCGGCTGAAGACGATGCCCGGGCTGGCGGCGAGCAGATAGAGCACGTCGAATTCATGCGGCGTCAGATCGACCGCGCGCCCGTCGACGTGCACCTGGCGCCGCGCCGGATCGACGCGCAGCGTCCCGGCGCTCACCGGTTCGGTGGCCGTCGCGGCCGTCTTCGCGGCGCGAGGCCGGCGGAGCAAGGCCCCACGCGCGCGACCAGTTCACGAACGCCAAAAGGCTTCGTGAGGTAGTCATCGGCGCCGCTGTCCAGCCCGAGCACTTTGTCACTCTCCTCGCGTCGCGCCGTCAGCATCAGGATCGGTACATCGCGATTCGGACCGTCACGCCGGATAGCCCGGCACACGGTCACGCCGTCGACCTTCGGCAGCATCAGGTCAAGTACGACAATGTTGAAAGCCTCGTCACCGGCGAAGCGAAGGGCCTCCTGTCCATCGGCGGCCTGCGTGACCTGTAGACCTTCGAGTCCTAGGTGCAGAGAGACCAATTCGCGGATGTTCGGCTCGTCCTCAACCACGAGTGCGCGTCCGTGAATACTGCCGGGGGGCGGCGCTGGGGTGCTGGGCATACTGGCTACTACGACTCTATCCTGTGCCTTTGTGACACGGGCGTGGCAACCCGGTGAAGATCCCGTGGCCGCAAATTTCCCGCGAACGGCCCGGCCGACTCGTCGTATCGTTGTGACATGTCACAACCGGTCGATTCGCGGGAGGTCCGCGAAAGCGCCTCCGAGGTCAAGTTTCTGCTGGACGGGGATCTGGCCAACCGAATCCGCAACCGGGTCCGGGCGCTTCTTGCCCCGGATACCTACGCCTCGGGTCCGACCCAGGACGAGTACGCGACGACGACGATCTACTTCGACACCACGGACTTCGACGTGTACCCCGCCGCGGCTCGTACCGTCGGGCGAAGTACCGGGTGCGGCGGTACGGGCAGGGTGACACCGTCTTTCTCGAACGCAAGCTGCGCACCGCCGAGATGCTGAGCAAGCGCCGCACGAACGTGCACGTCAACGATCTGCCGTTGCTCACGGCCACGACGCCGGATGACGGATGGAACGGACGCTGGTTTCACCAGCGGCTGCTGATGCGAAGACTCCAACCGGTCTGCCAGGTGTCCTATCGGCGGACGGCCCGGGTGGGCATGACGGACCACGGCCCGATCCGGCTGACGTTCGACGAGGACTTGCGCGGATGGCCGGTCGATGATCCCGCCTTCGACGGGTCCCACGGCTCGCGCATGCTCACGACCCGCATCATCATGGAAATGAAGTTCAGGGCCGACATGCCCGCGGTGTTCAAGCGCGTCGTCGAGGAGTTTGCGCTGCGCCCCGCCCGCATTTCGAAGTACCGGGTCGGCATCGAAGCCACGCGCCCGGAAATCGCGGGATCCCAGACGGCCGTCTCCCCGGTGGCGGGAAACTGATGCCGGATTTCCTGCGCACGCCGTTTGCCGACGCGCCGGTCACCAATCCCACCGACGTCGCGATTCGGCTCGTCGTGGCCGTGATCCTGGGCGCGGGTGTGGCCTGGATCTACCGTGCCACCCGCGGACCGGAAGGCGTCGCGCCGACGTTTCCGGTCACGCTGGTCCTGCTGGCAGTCCTCATCGCCATGAGCACGCAGGTGATTGGCGACAACGTCGCACGGGCGTTCAGCCTGGTCGGCGCCCTGTCCATCGTGAGGTTCCGCACGGTGGTGCGCGACACCCAGGACACGGCGTTCGTTATTTTCGCGGTCGTCATCGGCATGGCGGTGGGAGCGCGCGACCTCGCCGTCGCGGGCCTCGGCATCGTCATCGTCGGCGGCGCGGCGTTCCTGATGCGCCCGCGCGCGGCACAGGCGACTCGGAGCACCGCGCCGTACGTGCTGCACCTGCGCGTGGGGCTCGGACACGATCTCGAGGCGCTGATCGGCCCCACGCTGGACGAGCACCTCGGCGAGCGCCAGCTCGTGTCGTTGAGCACGGCGAAACAGGGACTGTCGGTGGACGTGTCCTATCGCGGCTCCCTGCGCCCGACGGCCAGCGCGGAGTCCCTGGTGAAGGCCCTGAACCGTATCGACGGGGTGCAGGATGTTGAGCTCGCACGCCAAGTACAAGCGGACGACTGATACGGAACCCGATATGAAATCACTCACACGCGTCGTCGCCGTTCTCCTCTTTGCCGCGTTGTTGCCGTGGCCCGGAGCCGCACAGGGCCCTGGCCAGGGTGGGCCGGGAGGCCCCGGTGGCCGACAGGGAGGGCCCGGCGGACCAGGCATGCAGCAGGAGCGAAAGATCGTCGCCCAATTCGACAAGGACGGCGACAAGCGCCTGAACGCCGATGAACGCCGTGAAGCGCGCGTGTGGCTCGAAAGCCAGCCGGCAGGCGGCCCTGGCGGTCGTGGGCGCGGCGGATTCCCCGGCCGTGGCAATGCGGCGACCGGCGCGCCGGGTCCTCGCCTCACGCCGGCTGACGTGAAGACCTACCGGAGCGAGCCACTCTACGATCCGGCGGTGCTTCGCACGTTCTTCTTCCAGTTCGAGAACGACGACTGGGAGAAGGAAATGATGGCGTTCAACAACACCGATGTCGACGTGCCGGCGACGCTGACCGTCGACGGGAAGGTCTACAAGAACGTCGGCCTCCATTTCCGTGGCGCGTCGTCGTTCTTTGGCGTGCCGCAGGGGCTAAAGCGCTCCCTCAACGTGTCGCTCGACTTCGCGGACGACAAGCAGACGCTCCTGGGCTATCGGACGCTGAACCTGCTGAATTCGCACGAAGACCCGACCTTCCTGCGCACGGTTCTGTATCTGCAGGCGGCACGCGAATACGTGCCGGCGCCGAAGGCCAACTTCGTGCGCGTGGTCCTGAACGGTGAGAGCTGGGGCGTCTACGTCAGCGCCCAGCAGTTCAACAAGGAATTCATCAAGGAGTGGTTCAAGACCACGGACGGGTCACGATGGAAGGTGCCTGGGAGCCCCGGTGGCCGGGGCGGCCTCGAGTATCTTGGCGACGACCCTGAGCCCTACAAGCGCATTACGAGATCAAATCCAAGGATGATCCGAAAGCGTGGGCGGCATTCGTCCGCCTGTGCAAGACGCTGAACACGACGCCGCCCGACAAGCTCGAGAAGGCGCTGGCCCCCATGCTGGACATCGACGGCGCGCTGAAGTTCCTGGCGCTCGACGACGCGCTCGTCAACAACGACGGCTACTGGGTGCGCGCCAGCGACTACAGCATCTACCTGGATCCCAAGGGCGTGTTCCATCTTCTGCCGCATGATGCGAATGAAACGATGGGGCCGGCGGGCGGACGCGGCATGGGCGGACCGATGGGGCCGCCCCCGGGAGGGATGCAGGGCGGCATGCCGCCGGGAGGTGCGCCACCCGGAGGAGCCGAACAAGGTCGAGGCTTTGGTCCCCGCGCCGGAGGCCCCGGCGGTGGCGGCGCCGAGCTCGATCCGCTCGTGGGGCTGACGGACCCGACCAAGCCCCTGCGGTCGAAGTTGCTGGCGGTGCCGGCACTGCGGGCAAGGTACCTGGCCTACACCCGGCAGATTGCCACGACCTGGCTGGACTGGAACACCCTGGGCCCTCTCGCACAGCGCTACCAGTCCCTGATTGCGGCCGACGTACAGAAGGACACGCGAAAGCTCGATACCTACGAGGCGTTTGAGGCCGGGCTGAACACGCTGAAGATGTTCGCGGAGCGGCGGCGGGCCTACGTCCTCGCCTATCAGGGGCAGTGAGGTTGCATTTTTTGCAGATTTCGCGGGCCGGCCGGTACGCAGAATCTGCAGAGTTCCGTCTTCACTTCTGATAATTCCGGAATGATTTCCCGGCGGGTCGTCTGGCCTGTCGTTTGCCACGTTCGGTGGCATGACCACAGACACTCGCTCGTTCATTCTCGGTATCCATCACTTCTGCGACCACCGCTGCTGGCGGTGCCCCATGCAGACCCGGTGTGCCGTCGCCGCGCGCCTGGCCACACGCGGCCACCTCGGTGAAGGCCTCGCGGCGGACCCGGTCAGTCGGGTGGCCGCCGTCACTGCGGCGTCGCTCGAGGTCACGCTCGAGGAACTCAGCGCGATGGTGACGGCCTTTGGCGTCGACCTTCCACCGCATGCCCTGACCATGGCTGAGCCGACAGGCCCGCAGGCGCCGCAGCACCCACCTGACGTCGAACGCCAAGCCGCAGAAGCCGAACGGGATCCGCTCGGTGATCCGGGGCGCGGAGTACGCGCGCGCGAGCTGGCGCGTCCTCAAGTCGTTGCGTACGCGGTTTGCGCGACGAGGCGATCGCCAGGTCAGCATGGCCGCTGAGCGGCTCGAGGAGACGTGCATGACCATTGCCAGCAAGGTCTTCCGCGCGGTGTCGAGCGCGCTCGCCGACGGGCAGGATGCCACCGACCTGCAAAGCGATGCCAACGGCTCGGCCAAAGTGGCGCTGCTGCTGATTGAGGAGGCTCGACGGGACTGGCGCGTGCTGATGCAGGACGGGCGCGCGGTGGCCAACGGCGTGCCCGCACGGCTCGTTCACACGCTGGACGACCTGGAGCGTGAGCTCGCCGCGCGGTTTCCCAGGGCGCTCGAATTCGTGCGGCCGGGATTCGACACCGGGCGCGTCAACGATGAAGGCGCGGCGATCGCGCGCGCGATGCTGGCCGGGGGCGGTCGTGGCCCGGCCTCGTAGCGGGCGCGCTAGAAGCGCGGGGGAATGGCCAGTTGACGCATTTCGTGGCGGAGCGTTTCTGTCAGTCCATCGCGAAGAGGCCGCGCGCGCCAGCCGAGTTCCCGCTGCGCGCGAGCGGCGGTGCCCAGATACGTGACGCCCCCAACCACCCGCAGCCCCTCGCTCGTGTACCGGGGGGCAACGAGATCGATCGGTCGACAACTCCGGCGATTGTCGACGCGACGGAAAAGACCGGCCGGGGCACGTGCACTCGAGGGGCAGGAATACCCGTGATGGACGAGGCCAGGGCGATCGCCTCGATCATGGTGTGAACGGGGCCGGCCAGAAAGTAATTGCGGCCGGCGCGCCCCTGCTCCATCGCCAGCACGTGGCCGCTTACTTCATCGTCGATATGCGCCCAGCAGTACGCGGTGCGGACGGGTAGCGCCGGCAGCTTGCGCTGGAGAAACCTGACGAGCAGCGTACCAATGCTGCTGGTGTCACCCGGGCCGTAGATCAGGCCGGGCTGCACGATCACCAACGGGAGGCCATCCGCGATGAAGCGTTCAGCCACATCGTGCGCGGCAGCCTTCGTGCGGTCGTAGAGCGAGACATGGCGGCCGGTGAAGCGATACGTCTCGTCGACGACCCGGCCGTGGGTGTCGGAATTGACGGCCAGCGAGCTGGTGTACACGCCTTTGGGAATGCCGAGTTCCCGCATCAACTCGAGCACGTGCCGCGTGCCGTCGACGTTGATGGCGACGGCCGCGCGTTCGTCCCGTATCCCCACCTTGTACCAGCCCGCCACGTGGAAGACGCCGTCCGCGCCCGCCATCGGCCGGCGCATCGTTTCCTTTTCGGTGACGTCGCCGCGATGGAGTTCCACGCCGAGTGCGGCGAGATCGTTCGCGCGCTCGGGACTTCGGACGACGGCGCGGACGTGATGGCCCGCAGCCACGAGGCGACGCGCCAGCGCGCCGCCGACGAAACCGGTGGCTCCAGTAAGGAAGTAGGTCATCGATTGTCCGTGGCCTGGAAGAGAAACGGCCCGTCTGATGGCTCAGACGGGCCGTTGAGAATAATCCCGGCAGTGACCTACTCTCCCACGCAGTTACCCACGCAGTACCATTGGCGGTAGCAGGCTTAACTTCCGTGTTCGGAATGGGAACGGGTGTGACCCTGCTCCTGTAGCCACCGGGAAACTTGATCCCGGGGGCTGGTCGGCGCCCGGGAAACTCTGAACTTCGACGGCCGAAGTTATTTATCAAAGTGTGGCGGCGGAACATACGCCCGCCGGCACCTGTGCGTTCCTCGCGCCGAAGCGCGCGTTCCGCACAAACTCGCTCGCCGCCACAGCCACCACGGGTGGCCGCGAAGGCGGACAACTGAATATCCTGCAAACGGCAGTTTCTCGTCACCACATCACGCAGGTGCTCTGCGTGCGAGCAAAGAAGAATCAATGGTCAAGCCGCACGGCTGATTAGTATCGGTAAGCTTCATACCTCACGGTATGTCCACACCCGACCTATCGACCTGGTCATCTTCCAGGAG
>CAWIWS010000013.1:0-28991 GCA_963839865.1 uncultured Acidobacteriota bacterium | reverse complement strand
GCCGCTCCCGCGTGGCCGGCCGGCGTCACGCCCTTGGCGTCGCCGTGGGGATTGCCGCCGGTGAGCGCGCTCACGAGCAGCCCCACGACACGACCACGGCCGCGCGCCGACGACGTTGTGCCAGAGGAACGCCACCTTGGTGTAGGTCGCGACGCAGCCGCACGGTGGCCATGCCGGCGAGCAGACCGACGAACGCGCCGTTGCCGGTCGCCCGCTGGCGCCGATGCCAGGATGAACACGCCGAGGATCGAGCCGTAGAAGAACGAGCCGAAGCGGTTGACCACCTCGATGAGCGAGCCGAGCTCCGCCGCCCAGATGGCGACGACGCTCGCGAACACGCCCCAGAAGCCGGTGGCCAGCGCGCGACACCCACAGGAGGTGCGCGTCGTCGGCGTCGCCGGCCGCACAGCGGCGATAGAAGTCGATCACCGTCGCGGTCGACAGCGACGCGAGCTCGGCCGAGATCGTCGACATCGCGGCGGCGAAGATCGCCGCGATGAGCAGGCCGACGAGCCCCACCGGCATGTGCGTGAGTGACGAAGGTCGGGAAGACGTAGTTCACGTCGTTGTAGGTCGCGGTCGCCCGACGCCTCCACGATCTCCACCGCCTCGGCACGCACGCCCGGACCTCCGCCTCGGCCGCCGGAACGCGCGCCGCCGCGTCCGCCTGCGCCGGGTCGCCGGCCGCCGCGCCTGAAGGTCGTGCGGCGGCCGCGCTCCGCCGCTCGTGCGCCGAGTCGAACCGCGCCTCGACCGCCGCGTAGTCGCCGGCCCGCGCGCTGCCCGCACCTGCTCGTCGTGCGCGCGGTTGAAGAGCATCGGCGGCGGCGTGAACAGGTAGAACACGAACATCAACACGCCGATGAGCAGCACCAGCGCCTGGAGCGGGATCTTCCAGTAGGCGCTCATCAGCAGCGACGTGCGCGCCTCGTCCACCGACCTGGCGGTGAGGTAGCGCTGCACCTGGCTCTGGTCGGTGCCGAAGTACGACAGAACAGGAACAGCGCGGCGATGGTGCCCGACCAGAAGGTGTACTGCTCGGTGATGTCGAAGCGGAAGTCGAACGTCTGCAGGCGCCCGGTGGTGCCGGCGATGTGCAGCGCGTCGCCGAGCTCACGTCGTCGGGCAGGCCCACCACCAGCACGACGACGGCGGCGAGCAGGCCGCCGACGATCAGCACCATCTGCTTGACGTCGGTCCACGCCACCGCCTGCACGCCGCCGAACATCGTGTAGAAGGCGGTCGGCAGGCCGATCAGCAGGCAGGTGCTCGTGACGCTCAGCCCGAGCACCACCGACAGCACCACGGCCGGCGCCGAAATCACGACGCCGGTCGACATGGCAGCGCGACAGCAGGAACAGGAGCGCCGTGAACGTGCGCGTCTTCGCGTCGAAGCGGCGCTCCAGGTACTCGTACGCGGTGAAGACGCGGCGTTGTGGAAGAACGGCACGAGCGTCACCGACAGGATGATCATCGCGATCGGCAGCGCGTAGTAGAACTGCAGGAAGCGCATGCCGTCGGCGTAGCCCTGGCCCGGTGGTGCCGATCATCGTGATGGCCGACAGCTGCGTGGCCATCACCGACAGGCCGACGGCCCACCACGGCAGGCTGCGGCCGGCGAGGAAGTAGCCCTCCGAGCTCCTTCGACTGCTTCGTAGGCGCAGCCCGTCCCAGACGATCCAGACAGATAGACGACGACGATGGTCCAGTCGATGCAGCGCATGAGGGGCTTAGCGGCTCGGGCGTACCGCGTGAAGGCACTGCTGGAAGGCGTACAGCGCCGCGAGCACGACGACCCACACGACCACCACGCGGCATGTAGTTGCCGGCGCATGCGCGGCTCACAGCGTCTTCACCAGCTCGCGCCGTCGCTCGCCTCGGCGGCCGCGAGGTCGGCCCGCGGGTCAGCCAGCCCGCGCGGTCCGCCTCGAGGAGCGCCCGCGACTCGCCGAGCGCGCGCGCGGTCTCGCTCGGCGCCGGCCCGCCGAGCGTCGTCCGCACCTTGACGAAGTGCTCGGGGCTCATGATCTTCTGCAGCTCGGCCTCGGTGTACTTGAGCGGCGCCCCAGCACGCGGTGGACGCCTTCGCCAGCGCGCCCGACAGCGCACGCGTCGGGTCCTCGGTGCTGCGCCTTGAGCAGCAGCGCGGCGATCGCGTGCGCGGTGCGGAACGGCAGGCCGTGATCGCGGGCCAGCGTGTCGGCCAGCTCGGTGATCGTGGTGCCGCCGTGCGCCGGCGCGCGAGGCGAGGCGCGCGACGTTGAAGTCGGCGCCCGCTTCATCGCGGCGCGCCACCAGGGTCACCATGCGCATGGCGTCGCGGAACATCGAGGCGACGAGCGGCTGCAGGTCGTCCTCGGTGTCGACGATGTCGCCGAACGGCGTGTTGTGGACGGCGGTCATGATGGCCTGCGCCTGGCCGACCGCCTTGCTGCCGATCGCCCGCGCGTGCTCGAGCGCCACCGGATTGCGCTTCTGCGGCATGATGCTGCTGCCCTGCACGAAGCCGTCGCCCAGGCGCAGGTAGCCGAACTCCATCGTGCACCACAGCAGCAGGTCCTGCACGACGCGGCCGAGGCCCACGAGCAGGACGCCGGTCGCCGACACGCTCTCCAGCAGGTAGTCCACGGTGGCGATGCTGCCGTAGGTATTGCCCGTGGGCCGCTGAAGCCGAGCAGCTCGCTCGTGCGGTGGCGATCGATCGGGAAGCCGGTGCCGGTGATGGCGCACGCGCCGAGCGGGTTCCGGTTGGTGGACGCGTAGGCCGCGCCGAGCCGCGCCGTGTCGCGCTCGAGCTGCTCGATCACCGCCAGCAGGTAGTGCGCCATCGTCGAGGGCTGCGCCGGCTGCGTGTGCGTGTGCGCGCCGTACACCGTCTCGTTGTGGCGCTCGGCCAGCGCGATCAGGTTCTCGCGCAGGTCCAGCGTCGCCCGTGGCGAGCGCCGGCGATGCACTCGCGCTGCCGCATGCGGTACATCGTCATGTCGATGTCGTTGCGGCTGCGCGCGGTGTGCAGGCGCCCGGCGACATCCTCGCCGCAGGCGTCCTTGATCAGGCGCTCGATGTAGAAGAACAGGTCCTCGTAGGTGCCGTCGTAGAGGACCTCGCGGAGCTGTCGAGGGAGATGCCGTCGAGCGCCGCCCGGAGCGCGCGCGCGTCGGCGCGCGAGACGATGCCCTGCTCGGTCAGCATCACGAGGTGGGCGTAGTGGATGGCCATGAGCGGCGCGAGCAGCAGCTCCTTGGCGTCTTCGAAATTCTCGTTGAGGACGTTCGCGACGTACTCGGGGGCGAATCTCATGGGTTCCAGCCAGTATATTGCCACCCGCCCACCACGAACACGCCACAGAGACACGTGTCTCTGTGGCGTTGTAGTTCCTAGATCTTCACGCCGTAGCGTTCGCGGAGGATATCCAGGTGATGCTGGGCGTGGCCGGCCATGATCCAGCAGATGGCGCGGGCGGTGATGGGCTTGCCATTGGCCGTGCCCACCTGGCCGAGCGTCGTGGTGTCGAGCGAGTGGATCAGCGGCATCGTCGCGGCGCGGACCGCGCTCATCTCGGCCACGACGTCCTTGAGCGGGCGGTGCGCGTGCGGCGCCACCGCGGCCCAGGCGTTCTCGTCGAACCCCGCGAGGGGCGTGGCATCGGCGCGGGCGATGCGCAGCAGGCGGTACGCGAACACGCGCTCGGTGTCGGCCATGTGGCCCACCAGTTCCTTGACGCTCCACTTGCCTTCGGCATACCGGTGGCCGCCGATCGCCTCGGACTGTGCGGCGAGGCGCTCGAACACCTGGGCCTGCGCCTCGAGGACCGGCACGGGGCCGCCGGCGGCGGACACCTTGCCGACATAGCCAGCGTAGAAGGGCGCGAACTCTGTATCTGCGGGTTTGGGGATGGTCACGGACGGATCATGACTTTCAAAGTGAAAAGTGGAAAGTGAAAAGTGAAAGGTTGCTTTCCACTTTCTACTTTCTACTTTCTACTTTCCACTTACATATTGAGCCAGTAACTGAACTTCACCAGGAACACGTTGTGCGCGGGGGCGCTGAAGACGCCGCCGAAATCGCGGTTGAACTGGAAGTCGCCGTACGACTGGTTGTCCTGCCGCCCCTGCTGCCAGACGACGAAGAGCGCGGAGCCGGGCTTGTATTCCCAGCGCAGGACGTTCGTCGTGCGGAACGAGCGGTAGTTGAAGTCGGCGTTGCCGGCGTACGCATACGCCCCGTAGCGGGCGTAGTAGTCCTTCGCGCGGCCGTCCACCAGCTCCCTGTAGTTCGAGTAGGCCCCCGCCGACACGAACGGCTCGCCGTAGACCTGCAGCGACAGGTTTGGCGTCATCGTGTAGTTGAAGCGGAGCGTGAGGGCCAGCGTCTCCTGGTCGATGCGGCCGAACACGTAGTGAGTTGTGCCCGAGGCGTCAGCCTCGTTCGTCACCCACTGCGCATCGTCGTGGTTGATGTCGTAACGGATGCCGGCGTTCACCGAGACCGCCGACGAGGGCCGCACGTTGATGCCGGGGCTGTAGCCGTGGCGCGCGCTGCCGAACTGGTCCTTCCATTCGTTGCCGTTGAAATAGAACGACAGCGCCCGGCGGTTGTCGGTGTTGACGTAGTACCAGAGGCTCCGGCCAGGGTTGCCCAGCACGCCGGGCCCGCCGCGGGTCGCGCGGTCGCGGAACGGCGCGGCGTCGATGTTCACCCCGAAGCCGTTGCTCCAGTAGTTGGTCCAGTTCCAGTGCATGTTGACGTTGCCGCCGGAGTAGAGGCGGTCGCCGCCGAAGTTCCAGCTGGCCCACTGATTGAGGTTGAACTGGTACGTGCGCACGAACCGGCCCGGCGCGAAATCACGCCACTGGAACCAGTTGCTCATCGTCTTCTCGTCGGCGCGCCGCAGGAAGCCGAGGTCGTTGCTGTCGAAGCCCGGCGTCTTGAAGCCGACGCTGGTGTTGAAGCGCGTGTGCTCGCCGGAGATCTTGCTGAAGCCGACTGCGCCGGCCTGCCCCCTGAGGGTGGTGGCCAGGGGATCCGACTCGACGTAGTCGGCGTCGGGCCGCTGGAACGCGTGGACGTTGTTTTCCTGCAGCCGCGTGATCGACTCGGGGCTGCCCTCGATGTAGCTGCCCGACCAGTAGCCGCTGATGTTGTACATCTTCGACAGGCGCCAGTCGTAATCAAGGCCGCCCGTGAAGGCGTTGTTCGCCAGGAAGCTGACGTCCGGCACGATCTGCCGGTTGGTGGCCGTCGTCATGAAGCCGAGGGACGACTGGTTGTCGTATTCGCGGCGGGCCCGGATCACGGTGTACGCGGTGAGCGGCTCGACCGTCTGGGTGCGATACCCGAGGTCATTCTCGCCGGAGATCTCGGCCTTCTCTTCCGCCGTCGCCGCGGTCAGCGCGCCGATCGCGAACTTGCCGACGCGCCCGGTGAGCTTACCCGCGCCGATGATCGTGGCGGCGTCCGGCTGCGTCGAGTACTCGCCGTCGTTCACGTCCGCGTAGCCCTGCGGAGCGCGGCCAATGCGGCGCGAGTAGAAGAGGCCCGTGCAGTTGCCGTCGCTGCAGTCCATGTTGAAGCGGAACGTGCCCGATCCCTCGACGAAGAACGGCCGGCGCTCGGGGAAGAACGTCTCGAAGGCGTCCAGGTTGACGACGGCGGGGTCGGCCTCGACCTGGCCGAAGTCGGGATTGACGGTGCCGGTGAAGGTGAGGCCGGGCCGTCACCGCGTACTTCATGTCGAGGCCCACCGACGCGCCGGGGGTCACGCCGTCGGTGAGCGGATTGGCCTCGTTGGTGGCCTGCCCCTCGACCTTGCCCACGGTGTACGGCAGCAGTTCGAACTTCTTCGGTGTACCGCCCATCCGCAGGCCGCGCACCTCGCCGAACTGCGAGACGAAGCCGTTGGCGCTGCGGGCCAGCAGCGGCCAGGTCTCCGTCTCGGCGAGACGGCCCACCTCGCGGATGATCGCGAAGCCCACGGGCCCGCCCTCGGCGTTGTTGAAGCGGAGCTGCGAGAACGGGATGCGGAACTCGGCCTGCCACCCTTCCGCGTTCTTCTGCACCTGCACGTCCCACACGGCGTCCCAGCTGTCGTCGTTGTTGCCGTCGTTGAAGTAGTAGCGATCGGTCTTGACGCCCACGGGGTTCACCGCGAATTCGTAGGCGGACCGCTTGTCGAAGTACGAATCCACGACGATCCTGATCCAGTCGGAGGGCGAGCGCTGGTCCCGGCGCGTGAGGATGCCGACAATCTTGCCCGGGTCGGTGTCGTACATCCGCACGCCGACGTAGAGCGCCTGGTCGTCGTAGGCGATCCGCGCCTCGGTCTTCTGCGTGGCGGGCAGCCCCTCGGCGGGTTCGCGCTGCAGGAATTCGCTGATGAGCGGCGCCTGCGACCAGACGCTCTCGGTCAGCTTCCCGTCGATCAGGATGGGGCCGTTGGCGGGCACCGCGAGGGCGTCCACCGCGGCCGCCTGTCGCCGTGGCGTCCGCTTTCGTGGCGTCCGCCTTTAGGCGGACCTCATCGCGGACCTCAGCAGCCTGGAGGGCATGGGGGAGAGAAGCGACGTGCAAAGCGCGAGGCCGAGGCCGGCGCGCCACAGAAGTTTCATAGACACCAACCATAGACGACTGTTCGAGCCCAAAGGTTGGGTCGCCGGGGCTGAAGCCCCGGCCTACGACCGCTCTATTGCCCAATCCACGCCGAAAAACGCGCCTTTTGCTCATCCGTGGCGGTGGAGAGGGTCTCGAGCCGCCAGACGCGGGCCGGCTCGGCGCCGAGCGTCACGTCGAGCCTGGTGAGCTTGTCGCGGCGCGCCACGAGGACTGCGACCTTGTCGCCGGGCTTGTACTGATCCATCCGCGCGGCCAGGCCGTCGGCCCTCACCCGCACGTCGTCGATCGCCAGAATCTCGTCGTCCACGTTGAGGCCCGCGTCGATGGCAGGAGTGCCGCGGCGCACCGAGGTCACGACGAGCCGGCCGCTGTCGTTGCGGGTGCCGGCACCGATGAACGCGCGCGCGTTGCGCGGTGTCCACGGGACGGAAGCGCAGGCCGAAGTAGTCCAGCGCCTCGGTGTAGTCGAGTTCGTCGGCCGACTCGGCGACCTTCGCGAACCACGGCGTGAGGTCCGTGCCCGCCACCTCGCTCATCACCTGGTAGAACTGCTCGGGCGTGTAGCCCTTCTCGCCCGAGTAGCGCTGCAGCGCGAGGCGCATGCCGTCGTCGAGCGACTTCGCGCCGTTGGTCGCCTTGCGGATCTTCGCGTCGAGCAGGAACCCGATCACCGCGCCCTTCGGGTAGTAGTTGATGGAGGTGTTGGCGGTGTTCTCGTCCGGGCGGTACTGCTTGATCCACGTGTCGTACGACGCCATGTTCACCGGCGTCACCGCGCGGCCCGGACGTCGTCTGCACCTGCTCGATCTGGTTCGACAGGCCGTCGAGATACTCCTCGCGCGTGGCGAGCTTCGGCGCGGCTCAGGAGGACGTCGGAGTAGTAATCCGTGAAGCCCTCGGCCACCCACAGCGTCTTCACGTAGTTCTCGTTCTCGTAGTCGAACGGCCCGAGCTCCACCGGCCGCAGCCGCTTCACGTTCCAGTTGTGGAAGTACTCGTGCGAGATGAGGCCGAGCCAGCCGAGGTAGGCGCGATGCGTCCGCGTGGTGTAGCGGCCCGTCATGCCCATGAAGCTGTTCTTGTGCTCGAGGCCGCCGCCCGACTCGGTCACCAGGTTGAGGAAGTAGTAGTGCGGGTAGATGTAGGGGCCCATCACGCCCTTGGCGGCGACGACGATCTTCTGCACGTCGGCCGCCGCGCGGTCGGCGTCGAAGAACGACGGGTCGCCTTCGAGCACGAGCGCGTGCTTCTTGCCGTCCACGGTGAACTCGCGGACCACGGGGTTGCCGATGATGATCGGGCTGTCGACGAGCTGGTCGAAATCGTCCGCGCGGAAGGCGTTCGGCGATCCCGCGACGGGCATCAGCGGCGTCTGCACGCCCTTCCACGCCGCCGGGAGCTCCACCTTCACCTCGTGCGGGCGCGCGACGCGCGGCTCCACGAGCGTGAGGAACGTCGGCGCGCCGTTGATCATCGCGAAGCCGGCCTCGACCCAGTTGTTGCGGACCGTCATCTCGCGGCTGTAGACCTTGTAGCGCACGGTCACCGTCGCGGCGCCGCCGGTGGTCACCTTCCACCGGTTCTTCTTCGTCTTCTCGACCGCCAGCGCGCGGCCGTCTGCGGTGGCCGTGACGGCCTCCACGTTGCGCTCGTACTCGCGGACCAGGTACGACCCCGGCGTCCACACCGCCATGTAGACCTCGACGTCGGCGCGCCGGCCCGTGGGGACGGCGGCCTCGACCTCGACGTAATGGGTCTGCGGCGCGGGGAACCGGAGCGTGTAGCGAATCGGCTCCGGGGCCTGTGCCTGGAGTGGCCCGGTCGTGGCGAACGAGAGAGCGACGGCGCACAAGATGGCGGCGAGCGTGGTGCGGTTCATAAGGGAGTATTCTAGCGGTCCGGGTGCCGCCGGAAAATAGATCGGGTCTATTTTTCGCTGGGCGGAGTTCGAAAAATAGACCCGATCTATTTTCCTATGCGCCTTACCGACCACAAGACAGTAGGGCTGCAATACGGCGTCACCGCCCTCTGCTTCCTGCTGGTCGGCTTCCTGCTGATGCTGCTGATGCGCTGGCAGCTGGCGTGGCCGGGGCAGCCGCTGCCCGGCGTGGCTCGTGCCGATGCTTGGCGAGGCCAACGCGCCGGGCGGCATCATGCTCCCCGAGTTCTACAACCAGCTCGTGGCGATGCACGGCTCGGTGATGGTCTTCCTGGCCGTCGTCCCGCTGGCGGCGGGGGCTTTCGGCAACTACTTCGTTCCGCTGCAACTGGGCGCGCGCGAGATGGCCTTCCCGCGCTTGAACGCGCTCAGCTACTGGCTGTATCTCGCCGCCGGCCTCGTCATGGTCGCCAGCTTCTTCGTCGTCGGGCGGCGCGGCCAATTCGGGGTGGACGTCGTACGCGCCGCTGTCGGTGCTGGCCACCACGGGGCAGACGTTCTGGCTCGTCGGCATCTTCCTCGTCGGCCTCTCCTCCACGCTCGGCGCGATCAACGTGCTCGTGACGATCGTGCAGCACCGCGCGTCGGGCATGACGTGGATGAAGCTGCCGTTCTTCTTGTGGTCGCAATTCGTGACCGCCATCCTCCTGCTGCTCGCCTTTCCCGCGCTGCAGGCGGCGGCGATCTTCCAGCTGATGGATCGCCTTGCGGGCACGAGCTTCTTCCTCCCGAGCGGGATGGTCGTGGGCGGCGTGCCGCTCGTGGCCGTCTCGGGCGGCGGCAACCCGCTCCTGTGGCAGCACCTCTTCTGGTTCCTCGGCCACCCCGAGGTGTACGTCCTGATCCTGCCGGCGATGGGCATCGTCGCCGAGGTCATCACCACCAACGCACGGCGCCCGCTCTGGGGCTATGGGCTGATGGTGGCGTCGGTCCTCTTCATGGGCGGCATGTCGATGGTCGTGTGGGCCCACCACATGTTCCTGTCCGGCATGGGCACCACGCTCACGTCGTTCTTCCAGGTGACGACGATGATCATTTCGGTGCCGTCGGTGGTGCTGGTGTCGTCGCTGGTGCTGACGCTGTGGGGCGGATCGATCCGCTTCAACACGCCGATGCTCTTCGCGCTCGCGTTCCTGCCGATGTTCGGCATCGGCGGCCTCACGGGCCTGCCGCTCGGCCTGGCGGCGAGCGACGTGGCGCTGCACGACACCTACTACATCGTCGCGCACTTCCACTACCTCGTGGCGCCGGGGACGCTCTTCGCGATATTCGCCGGCATCTATCACTGGTATCCGCGCATCACGGGGCGGGTGCTGAACGAGCGGCTCGGGCAGATCCACTTCTGGGGATCGTTCGTCCTGATGAACGCGATCTTCCTGCCGATGTTCGCGATGGGGCTGATGGGCGTGAACCGCCGGCTCTACGACGCGGGGATGCAATACGCGCTGGCGCAGCCCACGCTCGCGTGGCAGCCGCACATGACGTATGCGGCGGTGGCGCTGGGCTTCTTCCAGGTGCCGTTCATCGTGAACCTGATCGTGACGGCGCGGCGGAAGGTTGCGGATCCGGTGAATCCCTGGGGCGCGACGACGTTGGAGTGGATTGTTAAGGGGTCAGACCCCGAACCCCGCGTTCTTGATGATATTCCTGCGTACCGGGTGCGGCTGGATACGGGAACTTCTGCCACGCGCCTCGGTGTGTGGCTATTCCTCGCGTCGGAAGCGATGTTCTTCGGCGCGTTGTTCTCGGGCTACGTGATGCTGCGGGTAGGTAACACTTCGTGGCCGGCGCCCATGAGCGCGTTCCCGTGGCTCGAGACAGGTCTGCTGCTGGGCGCGAGCGTGATGGTGGGCAAGACGCGCTTCGGTCTCATCGGGGCCAACGCCCTTGCGCTGGCGTTTGTCGCGGTGAAGCTCGCCAACGACGTCGTGCTCGTCGGCCAGGGCCAGACGCCGGCCGTAAACCTGATGCTCGCCTGCTGGTTCACGCTGACGTCGATTCACGCGCTGCACGTGCTCGCGGGCGCAATCGCCACCGGCTGGCTCGCCGGCCCCGGGGCGGTCATGGCCTTCGACGAGCCCGAACGATGGGGATCACGCGTTCACGCGGTCAGGCTCTACTGGTTGTTCGTGGACCTCGTATGGCTCATCATCGTCGGGGCGTTCTACGTATTCTGACGACCTGCGGCCTGCGGCTTGCGGCCCGCCCTAAGCCGTAAGTCGTAAGCCGTAAGCCAGGGAAGCACCCAAATGGCGTGTCCGATCTGCACCACTCCTGAAAGCACGGCCATCGCGGCCGGCATTCGTGCCGGCGCGCTCGTGCTGGTGCTCGTGTGTGCGGGGGTGTTTGCCGTGATGGCGCGGTTCGCCTGGCGGCTCCGGAAGCTGCAGTCCTTCGACTCGCGCGTCTCGGAGCTCGCTCAGGACAAGGGCTCCGCATGATCGAGCGCTTCCTCCCGGCCGCGGCATCCGCGCATGCCGCGGCGTTCGACGCGGTGCTGCGCAACGTTCACCTGCACATGCTGCTGGTCTTCGCGGCGTGGCTCGCGCTCCTCGTGTTCACGTTGTGGCGGTTCCGCCAGGGCGCGCACCCCGAGGCGCGCCAGAGCGGCGTGCGGGGCTGGTGGCCCGCCCTCGCCATCGGCGCGGTGATCCTCGGCGACGTGGTCATTCTCGCCACCGAGGCGCTGCCGGCCTGGAACGCGCGCATGGCGCCGCCGCCCGCCGGGAACACGCCGCTCGAAGTGCGGGTCACGGCGGAGCAGTTCGCCTGGAACATCCACTACGCGGGGCCGGACGGCGTGTTCGGGCGCACGAGCAACGCGCTCATCAGCGCGTCGAATCCCGTGGGCGTCGATCGCGAGGACCCCGCGGCGAAGGATGACATCGCGCTCCTGAACATCCTCACGCTGCCGCTGAACCGCACGGTGGTGATTCAACTCACCAGCCGAGACGTCGTCCACAGCTTCACGCTGCCGGAGATGCGGGTGAAGCAGGATGCGCTGCCGGGGATGACGTCACGGATCTGGTTCACGCCGACGCGCGTGGGCGCGTGGGACATCGTGTGCTCGCAGCTCTGCGGCCTCGGCCATTACCGGATGCGAGGCGACGTGCGGGTGATGACGGCCGATGACTGGAGCCGCTGGCAGGCGGAAGAGCTCGCGCGACTCAAGCCCTGAACCCCGCGCGGAGGCCCGCGGGGCGCCAGGCGCGCGAGGTCGTTATGGTATTATTGCCTTGTTATGGCAAGGATCACGTTCTCGCTGGACGAGGCGACCGTCGCACAGATTCGCCAGACGGCCGCGCGGCTGCGCCGGCCGCAGAGCCACGTCGTGCGCGACGCGGTGGCGGACTTCGCGGCCAGGACGGATCGCCTGAGCGAGCGGGAACGGGCCCGCTTGATGGGCGTGCTCGATAAATTGCGTGACGCCAGGCCGACCCGGCCCGCCGCGGGCGTCGACGAAGAGTTGCGGTCCCTGCGCGCCGCGCGCCGCGCGGGGGGACGCCGACACCGGCCCGCATGATCGTCCATGTCGACACCTCCGCGCTCGTCGACGCATTGACGGGACCGCGCCGATCCCTGGACGCGTTCATCACGCTGACAGACGAGGGCCACCGCCTGATGCTGTCGACGATTGTGTTGTACGAGTGGCTGCGCGGCCCGCGGACGCGTGCCGAACTGGCCGCGCAAGAGGACCTCTTGCCCGCCGAACACGCGGTCGGCTTCGGCCCGGCGGAGGCCGCGGTGGCGGCGCGACTCTACCAGCAGGTACCGCGCGCCCGCGGCCGGGAAATCGACCTGGCGGTCGCCGCTTGCGCCCTCGCCAACGGCGGCGCGATCTGGACGCTCAACCCCGGCGACTTCCGCGACATCCCAGGGCTTCGACTGATCTAATCAGCCACGAAGGTCACGATGGGCACGAAGAAAATTGGTCTTCGTGTTCTTCGTGTGCTTCGTGGCCAATTCGCGTTCAGCGCTTCAGCCGCGGGATGAACTTCGTCAGGCCCTGGATCGGCCCAACCTCTCCCGCGTAGACGTTGCCCTGCTTGTCCACCGCGACGCCCTCGCCCATCGAGCCGTAGCCGCCCATGCCCGACGCCTGCTTCGACACGTGCTCGGGCACGAAGTACCACACCTCGCCGGTCTTCGCGCTGCCCACGCGCAGGCCCTTGCGCCAGCCCGGGTTGTAGTTGTCGTCGGATTCCGAGTCGATGGCGTACAGCGTGTCGTTGGCGTCGATCGCGAGCCCGCTGATGCGGCTGAACTGGTACCACGTATCGAGAAGCTTGCCGTCCTGATCGAAGATCTGGATGCGACGGTTGCCGCGGTCGGCCACGAACAGCCGGCCCTTCGAGTCGAACGCCAGCGAGTGCGGACCGCGGAACTGCGACGGCCCGAAGCCGAACGTGCCGAAGGTCTTGATCAACTTGCCGTCCGGCGACCACTTGGTGATGCGGCCGATGGCGCCGGGCTGGTCCGCGGTATCGAGATACTGCGCCTGGTGCGCCTCGCCCACGTAGATGCTGCCATCGGGCCCGACGATGACGTCGTTCGGCTCGGTGAGCTTGGCCGGGGGATCCCCAGGCTCGCCCGGCGTGCCGAGGGTCAGCAGCAACTTGCCCTGCGGGCTGAACTTCATCACCGTGTGCCCCTTGCCGGCGGCGTCGGGAAACTGCTTGAGCTCGGCGGCCGTCGCCGACCGCGCGTCGGCCACCCACACGTTGCCCTGCTTGTCCACGTCCATGCCGTGCGGCCAGAGGATCTGCCCCGCGCCGAAGCTCTGCACCACCTTGCCGGTCGCATCGAGCTTGACGATCGGGTCGACCTTCGAGCCGGCGCAGGAGTTGGCGCCGCACCGATCCCCGGCCCAGATGTGCGTGCCGTCCGGGTCGACGCTGATGGCGCTCACCGACCCCCACTTGCGGCCATCCGGCAGCGTGCCCCAGTTCCGCACGGTCTCATACGGGTTGGGCAGGTTGTTGATCGGCGTCACCTTGGCCTGCTCGGGCGGGCCGGAGGCCCCGCGCGGCGCGGGCGCCTGCGCGAGGGCTGCGGCGGTCCCGAGGGCCGCGAGTGCAGTGGCGAAAATAATGGCGGTGCTTTTGCGGGTGTTGGTCATGGATGAACCTCCCTCGCTGCGTCAGCGCAGCCCGTGCCTGATCCTTCGTGGACCTTCGTGTCCTTCGTGGTTAATTTCCGTTCCGACGCACCCACTCGCCAAACGCCGCGAGATACGCGGCGACGAACGTCCGCGTCTTCTCGTCGGTGAGGGCGCCGTCGGCGTCGAACTTGTCCTTCGCCATCCCGACGAACACCTGCGGCGTCGGCATCACGGGCATGGCGTTGAATTCGAGCGACGCGCGCAGGTGCGCCTGGCCGCGCGCGGTCCCCAGGGTGCCGGGCGACGCGCCGAGGATGCCGGCCGGCTTGCCCTTGAGGACGCTCTTGCCCGGCGGACGCGAGAGCCAGTCCACCGCGTTCTTCAGCACGCCCGGCACGCCCGCGTTGTACTCGGGTGTGACCACCAGCAGGCCTTCCGCGCCCGCGATGGCGGCCTTCAGCCGCGCCACGGCTTCGGGGTCGCCATTAGCCTCGTCATCCTGGTTGAAGAGCGGGATCCCCTCGATGGTCCCCGGCTCGATGATCATCCCCTGCGGCGCCAGCTCGATGCAGGCGCGCAACAGGGACTTGTTGATCGACCCTTTCCGCAAGCTGCCGGCAATGCCGATGATTCGCATGAGGACCTCTAGTCCGGCTAAAGCCGGACTCTACAAACTACTTCTTCTGCGAGCTCAGCCAGTCTTCCCTGAACTTCTTCTGCTCCGCCGTCAGCGTGCCGCCGGTCTTCTCCACCGGCACGATCTCGAGGCGCGGGTCCTCGTCGAACGTCAACGAGGCGTTCACGGTCTCGCCGCTGCGGCGCACGAAGCGAATCGGCACCGTGTCCCCGGGCTTGTGCTGGCCGATCACCCCGTCCAACGCCCCTTGAGACGCCAGGTCGACCCCTCCAAGGTTCACGATCTGGTCCTCGAAGGCCACCCCGGCCTTGTAGAGCGGCGACTCGAAGGGCACGAGGCCCGACACGCGCACGGCGCTGCCGCTCTGCTGCAGCTGCGCGTTCCCCATCCACGCCTTGCCCGCCGATCGCTTCCGCGCCACCAGCCCCGCGCGCGTCAGCAGCTTCGGATAATCCGCGAGATCATTGCCCTCGACGTAGCGCGCGAAGAAGGTCTTCGTGAAATCCGGGTCGCCCGATACCTGCGCGAGCGTCGCCTTGAGACCGTCCAGCGTGTAGGGCGTCGCCACGTAGCCCGGCACCTTCTGCCCGGGCTTGCCGTAGGTCTGCCACAGCGCCTGCATGTAGGTATCGAGCGTGACACGCCCGTCGGTCTTGTCGCGCAGTGACAGGTCGAGCGCGAGGCCGATGGCCGAACCATACGTGTAGTAGGAGAGGAACAGGTTGGGCCAGGCGGTGCGATCCACCGACACGGCCGCGTCCACGAACGGCGCCAGCCGACTCATGTCGATCGCGTTCCGGAAGCGGCGGCCGGGGCTGATCATCGTCTGGTTGATGAGGCCCGCGAGATCGTTCAGGAGCGCGTCTTCGGACTCGAGGCCGGCGCGGTGCTGGATCAGGTCGTCGTAGTAGTTGGTGAAGCCCTCGCCGAGCCAGAGGTCGTCGCTCATGTCGGCGTCTTCGAAGTCGAACGGCTCGATGCCTTTCGAGCGGATGCGCTCCATGTTCCAGCAGTGAAAGAACTCGTGCGACACGGTGCCGAGGATGTTTTCGCGCTGGCCCGGATTGCGCAGCGCGCCCTGGCCGGTGATCGACGTGCTGTTGCGGTGCTCCATGCCGTCGCCGTTGGCCCAGGGCAGGTAGACGGCGAGAAAAGTGTAGGTGCCGGTGTCGTACTTCGGCAACTCGCCGAACACGCGCGCGGCCTCGGTGACGATCTTCTGGACGTCGGTGGCGAAGGCGTCGGCTTCGGCGTCCGTGCCGTCATGCAGCAACGCGACGCGGAACGTCGGCGGCGGGCCATTCTTCGCCCCATCGTCCACGGTGAACGTGCGGAGCGTGAAGTTGCTGAACTCCGCCGGGCTGTCCATCAGGTACTGGATGTTGGGCGCGGTGAAGGTGAACGGGTCGCCGGTGGGAAAGAGCTGCGTGGCCACCTTCCACGTATGGCCGGCGGGCTGCACGAAGGTGACGCGCGCCGGCCGGTCCATCCATCCGCGGGCGAACATCATGGCCGCGGGCATGTTGATGTGCGCGTGCACCGAGTCGATGCCGAGGTACGTGCCATCGGTGCGATCGCCGAAGATCTTGTAGCGGACGACGACCGTGCCGTCGTGGCCGGTGACGTCCCACTGGTGGAGGTTCGGCCGCGCGGCGGTCAGGGCCTTGCCCTTGCCGTCCGTGATCGCGACCTCGAAGACGTTCTTCGCGGCTTCGGTCAGGGCGTAGCGGCCCGGCGACGTCCGGGCCATCCGCAGCTGCAACGGCCCGGGCGGCACCTCGGTGAACCGCACGTCCACCTGCATCCACCGATGCTCGGGCGCGGGAAACGAGAGGCGATATTCGATGGGCGCCTGGGCGAACGCCGGGGAGGCGAGGACCAGGCAGCCGATGACCAGGACGAGGAGTCGCTTGCTCATTGCGCTTAAGGATAGGCCAAAGGCGACCACGTAGGGCACCCCTTTACGGAGCCCGCGCTCCAATCTTCGCGTATTCCGCCTTGGCCTGCACGAGCAGCGGCACGTCGGCGTCGGCGTCCTTCCAGAACTCGAAGAAGCGCTCGTAGGTCGTGCGCGCCTCGGCCGCCTGGCCGAGCGCCGCCTGCGCGCGCGCCAGCGAGACGAGCGTGAAGGCCTGGAAGGCGTTCGGGTTGACGCGGCCGCGTTGCTGGAGCCAGGTGAATCCCCTGGCCGCCTCGGCCCAGTGGCCCGCCCGCATCTGCGCGAGGCTCCACATCATCGCTTCGTCGGCGTGGGCGAGATCGAGCGTCACCGGTTCGAGCAGCGCGATGGCGTCGGCGGGCTTGTTGTCGGCGAGCGCCGCAACGGCCCGGAACGCGCGCTCCCTTTGCGGGTTCTCGCCAGCGTCCTTCTTGAAGGCGGCGAGCGCGGCGGGCAGCAGCGTCCGGGTGTCACTTCCGTCCACGAGGATGGCGGCGAGCACGAGCTGCTCGTCCAGCGTGCTTTCCGCCAGCAGTTCGTCATCCTGCGCGTCGGCCACGCGCGCGCGTGCCTCGTCCACGAGTCCCACCAGCGCCTCGTTGATCGCCTCGCTCAGCTGGCCTTCTCCCGCGAGAGGGCCGCGACTCGCCTGCTCCATCCGCCCTTGCCATTCCGTGGCGAGCAGGGCGGCGTCCTTCATGCGTCCCTGGTAGGCGGCCGCGCCCATGCGGGTCCGCAGAAAGTCCACCTCGTCGCGGCGGCCCCGCATCGCCTGCACCTGCGTGTCCGCGAGCGCGGTGTCGCCGGTGACGATGCCGATGACGAACAAGCCACCGCGCGCGCTTGAGGAGTCCTGGATCTTGACCGCCGACTCGTACGCCTTGCGGGCATCCTCGAAACGCTCCAGCTGCATGTACGTCTCGCCGAGGTTCGACCAGGCGATCGGCTGATCCGGCGCCACGCGGACGGCGTGTTCCAGGGTGGTGAGCGCCTCGGCCAGTTCGCCGCGTTGCTTCAAGAGGAGCGCGGAGTTCGAGAGGGCGGTGTAGTCGTCCGGATATGTAGCGAGCGTCAGGCGGTACGACTCGAGCGCCTTCTGCACGTCTGGCTGCACCAGGGTGTAGTAACGCGCCTCGATGTAGAGCCGCTCGGCCTCGCTCGCCTTGTTGCGCAGCTCGAAGGCGCGCGTCGTCATCTTGCGCGCCTCCTCGTGCTGCCGAAGATTGGAATAGACCGTGCCCAGCCGCGCATAGGCGAGGGCGAAGTCGGGATCCAGCTCGAGGGCGCGCCGGAAGAACGGCACCGCATCGAAGTCCCCCGTCGCCTTTCGCGTGCGGATGCCCTGGCTGTACGCCTTGAGCGCGTCGAGCGACGCGGTGGTCGCCTCTTCGATCTTCGCGTCGTACCGCTGGATGGACGACAGCGACTCGCCGAGGTGCTCGCGGAACGGCGCCACGATGCCACCGAGCGTCTTCAGCACGCTCTCCTTCGAATCGGCCTGCGCCTGCTCCTCGGCGAGGACGCCGCCCGACACGCAGTCCTGCGCGTTGAGCGTCACCAGGTAGGCCGTGCCCAGGCTCGCGATCGATCCGCCGAGCAACGCCTTGGCGCCCGCGCGCTGGCACACCTCGCGGCCGATCGCCTCCGTGATCGGCGTCATCGGGTCCTTCCCCATCAACCGCAGCGTGGCCTGCACCTGCTGATCGGGCACCACCTTCAGGAACGGCGATTGCCGCAGCTGCACGCCGAGCGCTTCGCCGAGCGTGTCGTCGAACATCGTGTCGCCCGTGCGATTGACGACGGTGGCCAGAACGACGGTGTCCTTCCCGGTCAGAGCGGGCGTGGTGATGGTCTTGTAGACGAAGAAGCCGGCGACGGCCGCCGCCATCACGATGGGCGCGCCGATGATCGCCGCCCACCGCCGCTTCGGCCTCGGTAAATAGATCGGGTCTATTTTCTCGTTCCGCGGATTGGAAAATAGACCCGATCTATTTTCGAGGTCCGCGCGCAGTTCGTTCGCGCTTTGGTAGCGCGTCTCGCGATCCTTCTCGAGCGCCTTCAACACGATGCGATCGAACTCGGGTGGCACGCCGGCGGCCAGCCGGGATGGCGGCACGGGTGGCTTCGTCAGCAATCCCTCGAAGATCACCGCAGCCGTCGCGCCGGGGAACGGCAGCCGGCCGGTCGCCATCTCGTAGAGCACGATGCCGGCGGAAAAGAGATCGCTGCGGTGATCGATGTCCTGGCCGCGCGCCTGCTCGGGCGACATGTAAGCGACGGTGCCGAGCGTCGTGCCGAGCGTGGTGAGCCGATCGCTCGCCGCCGTCGTCTCGGCCGGATCGCCGCGGAGGGACTCGCTGAGCTTGGCGACGCCGAAGTCGAGCACCTTCAGCTGTCCGCGCTTCGTGATGAAGAGGTTGCCGGGCTTGATGTCGCGGTGGACGGCGCCCTGCGCGTGCGCGGCCTCGAGCGCGTCGGCCAGTTGCGCGCCGAACTCGACGACCTCGTCGATCGGCAGGGGGCCGCGGGCGATGCGCGCCCTGAGCGGCTCGCCCTCGAGCCGCTCCATCACCATGTACTGCTGGCACCCGTGCTCGCCGATGTCGTGCAGCGTGCAGATGTGCGGGTGGTTGAGGGAGGAAATCGACCCGCGCCTCGCGCAGGAAGCGCTGCACGTGCTCCGGATCGGAGCAGACGTCCTCGGGGAGCACCTTGATGGCGACGCGACGGCCGAGCCGCGTGTCTTCCGCTTCGTAGACCACGCCCATGCCGCCCGCGCCCAGCTGGCGAGAGGACGCGGTAATGCGAGATGGTCTGGCCGATCACATCGGCCCCGTCTCGACCTCGTCCAGCACCTCGCGAACCTTCCGGGCCAGCTGCATCGGCGTGAACGGCTTCTGGAGGAACGGCTTGCCTTCATCCAGCACGCCGGTGCGGACGATCGCCTCGTCGGTGTAGCCGGACATGTAGAGCACGTGGATCGACGGGCGCAGCGCCCGCAGCGCCTCGGCCACCGCGGGACCGCTCATGTCGCCGAGGATCACGTCGCAGAGCGCGAGGTCGAAGTGCCGCGTATCGTCGCTGCCGAGCGCCAGGCCCGCGCGGCCCGAGGCCGCCTCGGTGACGCTGTAGCCCAGGCGGACGAGGAGCTCCTTCGAGAGGCGCCGCACCGACGAATCGTCCTCGACGAGCAGGATATGTTCGGTGCCGCCGGGCAGCTTCTCCCTGCCGTCGTCCGCGATCAGCTGCGCCTCCGCCTCGGCGCGCGGCAGGTAGACGCGGAACGTCGTCCCCAGGCCCACCTCGCTCGACACGGAGAGGTGCGCGTCGCTCTGCCGGACGATGCCGTACACGGTGGAGAGGCCCAGGCCGGTGCCCTTGCCGACGTCCTTGGTCGTGAAGTACGGCTCGAAGATGCGCGAGCGCACCTCGGGCGGCATGCCCACGCCGGTGTCGGCCACCGACAGCATCACGTACGAGCCCGGCTTGGCGTCGGCCTGCTCGGCGGCGGCGGCCTCGTCCAGGATCGAGTCGGCGGTTTCCACCGTGAGGCGCCCGCCCTGCGGCATCGCGTCGCGCGCGTTCACCACGAGGTTCATGATGACCTGCTCGATCTGGCCGGGGTCGACGCGCACCCACGCGTGCGTGGCCTTGCCCGTGACGGTCATCACGATGTCCTCGCCGATCACGCGGCGGAGCATCGGCTCCACCTTGCTCAGCGCGATGTTGAGGTCGATGACCTTCGGCTGCAGCACCTGCCGGCGGCTGAACGCGAGCATCTGGCGCGTGAGGTCGGCCGCGCGCATCGCCGCGCGGCCGATTTCCTCCGCGTCGGCGCGCCGCTCGTCCTTCGGATCGAGCGAGGTGAGCACGATCTCGGTGTAGCCGATGATCGCGGTGAGCAGGTTGTTGAAATCGTGCGCGATGCCGCCGGCGAGACGGCCCACGGCTTCCATCTTTTGCGAGTGGCGCAGCTGCTCCTCGAGCACGAGCCGCCGGGCAAGCGCCTCGTCGCGCTCCGCCATGATCGCCGCCAGCAACTGGCCGCTGAGCGATCCGAGCGCGAGGAACGCGAAGAGCAGGACCTGGGCGAACTCGGTCGAGAACAACCCGAAAGGCCCCACGCCGTAGGCGGCGATCAGCGTCGCGAAGATCGTCATGATCGCCAGGAGCGTGGACGCGCCGCGCGTGCCGAAGCGGAGCGCGGCCCACATGACCATCGGAAAGAAGATGAACGCGACGGGCACCTTGGCGAAGATGCCCCAGAGCCCGAAGATCAACTGCGCGCCGAGGCAGATGACCAGTCCCAGCGCCACCCCTTCGGCGATGCGCTGCCAGGTCCAGACGATGGGCCTCGCCCGGACCCAGCTGAAGATCAGCGCGCCGACAATCATCACGCCGAGCCAGTCCCGCAGGAACCAGAGGAGGAGCTGGAACGCCAGGTCGAACGACAGGCCGCCGACGAGGGCAATGGCGCTCAGTCCAAGGCCCGACGAGACGATCGCGCCGACGGGCGCGACGCCAAAGGCGAGAATCAGCGGGTCGATGGACCGCTCGAGCCGATCGTCGAACTTGAAGAACTTCAGCAGGCGGACGTCGATCACGCACTCGATCGCGGTGCCTGCGGCGGCGAGCACGGCCACGTGGATCGGCACGAAGCCGGCGACGACGGCAACGGCGCCGAGGTAAATTCCCGGCAGGACGCGATAGCCCCAGGCCCAGGTGGCAGCCACGGCGAGGCCGGCTGACGGCCAGATGGGGGTCATGCTGTTGCCGCTCGACCAGGAGACGGGCCGGAGGACGAGCTCCGCCAGGCCCCAGTAGGCCAGGCCGATCAGTACGTTGAGGAAGACCGTCGCGATGCGCGGATTGTCGGCCACCCATTTACGGGCGGCGGCCATGCTGGGGTTGGCCTGGGACACGCGGTGCAAGCCTAACGGTGCCGCCCGATCCGCGCAAGCGCGGGACGGACATGGCGGTGAGGCAGGGATTCGAACCCTGGGTAGGGATTTAAACCCCTACAACGGTTTAGCAAACCGCCGCCTTAAGCCTCTCGGCCACCTCACCCATCGACTCGGCCCGGAGATCTGGCCTCGCTCAGGGCAAGCCATCGATCCAGACCGCGAACGTTCAGAATACTCCCAAAGCCACGATCTCTCCAAGGAGGCCCGGCGCGCGGTTGCGTTCCGGACGTGGGCCGTCTATCCTCCGCTCACCAACCACCCACCGGGAGGGAGCCGAACCGTGCGCCTCCAGATTGACGACCTGATCTTCGACTCCGAGACCCGCCAGCTCTGGTCGGGCGGCGCGGAGGTCCGCCTCTCGCCGAAGGCCTTCGAGTTGCTGGCCCTCCTCGTCGAGCGCCGTCCCAAGGCCGTGTCGAAGGCGGACATCCGCGCGCGCCTCTGGCCCGAGACGTTCGTCGCCGACAGCAACCTGCCCGCGCTGGTGTCGGAGATTCGCACGGCCATCGAGGACCATCGACGCAAGCCCGGCCTGGTCCGCACGCTGCACGGTTTCGGCTACGCGGTCCAGGCGGAAGGCGCCGTGGCGCCGCCGCCTGACGCCCGTGGGGCCGAGCCGGATGGCTGGCTGATCGGCGCATCCTCCGAAGTGGCGCTCTTCGCGGGAGAGAACGTCGTCGGGCGCGAGGGCCCGGGCATCACGCTCATGACGTCGGCCACCGTATCGCGGCGTCATGCGCGCATCGTCGTTGCGGGCGGCGGCGGTGTGGTGGAGGATCTCGGGAGCAAGAACGGCACGTACGTCAACGACCGGCGTGTCGAGGGGCCCACGCCGGTCGCGGACGGTGATCAAGTGCGGATTGGATCGCTGCTCTTCACGCTGCGGCTGACGTCGCCGGCGGTCTCGACCGAGACGCAGTCGTTCAGCGGCGGCCCGCGGTCACATCGCTGACTTCTGGCAGATGCACCGGCCGAGCGAGCCCTCGCGCCGGGCGTTCATCCGGGCGTACTCGCTCGAGGGCGCGCCCGCGCCGGCCGCGCCGGTGGCCCCCTTCCGGCGACTAAAGCTCCAGCTCGCGCCCACCGTGATGCCGCGGTTCAGGGCGTGCCCGTTTCGCCCCGCGACGAGCCGCGAGAACGACCCGAACACGTCCACGCCATCCGTGATCGAATAGGCGAAGCCGCCTCCGGCATGGACGTAGTTGACCTGCTGGATGATGTCGTGCGTCGTCTTGTACTGGAGCGGCACGGCCGGAAGCCCGTTGATCGGGAAGTCGATGCCCCCGTGCGTGTACCTGTCCGCTGGTCATCGCGAAGGCGCGGAATGACGGCGTCAGGAAGTACCCTACCTCTAAATCCGCGAGGCTCCGGTTGTGCGAGATGTCCTGCACCTTCTCGACGAACCCGTACCCCAGCCGGCCGGACACGAACACGCCGGGCAGGCCGGCGGTAAAGAGCTTGGCCGCGTACGCGCCGACCTGCAGTTCCCGCAGCCGCTCCCCGGCTGCGGCGTGGCCGTAGTACGCGTAGTCGTGACTGGGAACAACCGACCCGATGTACGGCGTGAACACGGCGCCGCTTCGCGTGACGTTGTAGCGCAGCGCGAAGCGCACGTCGGTGAACGTTCCCCGGAGCACTCCATCGTCCGCCGTCGTGCCGGGATGGGGATAGGCGCCCACATACCTCGACGCGACGAACGGCAGCGCGACATCAACGGCCACCTTGTCCGTCAGGCCATAGGTCAGGTCGGTCTGGAACACGCCGGTCTCGATGTGACCGACATCGACCGACGTGGTGGTCGCCAGGTGGTTCTTGACGAACATGTCCTGGACGGCGAACGTGATGGCGCCCTCGCCTTTCGCGGGAACCCACGCTTGCGCGTGGACCGCAATCGGCGTGAGCAGGAGTCCCAGCGCAGCGGCAACGACGGCGGCGGCGTGCGAACGGGTGAGAGTCATGACGTCTCCCTCAATTTCTGGACCTGCGTGTGATCAGCGATTGGTGTGGCGCGCGCGCGCCTTCATCAGGTTTTCGACTTCGTCGAGATACCGCAACGGGCGGTCCGACGACTTCAGCCGGCACGCCATCTGCTCCGGGGTCTCGGTCTTCGCGCCGGCCGGAAACGCCACGTACAGCCCGTCCGGATGCGCCAGCGCCGTCGCCATGACGGGTTGCAGTCGCGCCGCCTCCGCCACGTCGGTGAGGACGACGTCCACGGGCACGGTCTTCAGGGCCTGCTCGAGCAGTGTCCAGTCTTCGATCACGGAGACGGAGTGACCCGCCTGCCGCAAGGCCTTGTGCAGTTGGGGATCGCGGATCGCGGCCTTGGCGTCGGTCGATGGCCGCGCGTAGATGAGAACCTTGCCCGGGTAGACCGACGCGTAGGCGCGCTGGAACTTCGCGCCGCGGCCGACCATCAGGAACTTGTCGCCGCAGGCCTGCGCCACCGGATACAACGCAGGGACGCCGACGACGAGAGCGACGACGAACAATGCGACTCGCGGCATGGTGCCTCCTCGTGAGGGCGGAGTATAAGTCGGGCCCCGGCCTGGCGGATCTTGGAAACCCCTTGGCTTTTCGTCAGCCGGCCTGGGCAAGTCCCTTGAACAGGCGCTCCCACCATCGCTGAAGTTGAAATCCCTCAATGAGATAGATGTCGGAGCGAACGCGGGCAATCGAGGTGAGGAAGCCGCGGCCTTGCAGGCGACTGAACCCGCGAATGGGCTGTAACGCCTGGGGCACCGTGCCCAGGTTGGGGTTGATCACGCGCGTCACGCCCGTCTGGGCATCCAGGGACACCAACATCAGGTGATGCTCATCGTCGGTCGGCCGCAGGCCGTAGATGCGCCGGCCGTCCGTGTCCCAGGCGTAGGCGAGCCATCCCGGCTCGCCGACCACGCGCGAGCGCGCGCCATCGGCGGCGACGATGGCGAGACCGTCGAACGTCTCGCAGAGAATCGCGTTTCCGTCGGGTGACCACTGGGGACGCGCGATAAATGGCGGGATGCCGGCCTTGATGAGCGTGATGGGTGCCGCCCGGCCGCCGACCTGCACTTTCTCCAGCGCAAGGCCTTCCCCTTGGCGGGCCAGGTACGCGACCCATGCACCGTCCGGCGACCAGGTCGGCGCGTCCTGAAACGTCGCGTCGCCGCTGAGGACTACCGGCTTTCCACCCGCGACCGAGGTCACCCAGAGACGCGAACCGCCGGTGTGATCGCGCTCAGATGCGGCGTCGGCGCGCTGAAATGCCAGCTTCGTTCCATCCGGCGAAAACGCCAATGCCCCGATCGCCATCGAGACGTTGTTGCCAAAGTCCGCCTCGGTGACGAGCGGTTGCTGGAGGTAGCCTTCCTCGTTCTGGAGCCAAATCTGGAGGTAGCCCGTCCGATCGGTGACGAACGCGAACTGGGTGTTCGCCGGCGAGACGGCCGGATCGAACTCGTTGCGCGTGCTGCTGAGGAAGGGCCGCAGCGGCGTGCCGTCGAGAGGGACTTCAAAGAGATCGTAATCCGTCGCTTCCCAGTTGAACGCAACCGATCGTCCGTTGGGCGACACGGCAGGCGCGCTCTCGTTGCCGGGCGTCGCGGTGAGTGGCACCAGACGGTCGGAACGCGTGTCCGCCAGCCACAGATGTGTTCCCGGGGTCGGTCCATCCGATCGGGTCACGACCAGGTGGCGGCTGTCGGACAACCAGCTGAAGAACGCGGGGGCCACGCCGGGCCGGCTCAAACCAGACAGGAGCGGGCGAGGCTCGCCGTCGGGCATGACGATTTCCCAGAAGCCCGACTGTGAGAGTGTATCGGGACCGAGCCACACCATCAGCCTGGATCCGTCCGGCGAAAACCGCAGGTACCCGCTCGAGGGCGATCGGTCCTTGAGCGCGCCGCGCGCGTAGCGGTGGGGCTCGCCGTCCGGAGGCGATGCATACCAGAGCGACGTGCGGAACCCGGCCACCTCGTCGCGCATGAAGAACACGGTCTTCCCATCCGGTGCGATGGCTGACGTGGATGCGCCTTCGATTATCATCTCGGCGTTGCCGCCGACCGGGCTCACCCGCCACAGCGCATCCTTGTCGCGCGCGAGGGAGTGGTAGTAGATGTACCCGTCACCCGACCACGTGGGCGCCCAACAATCAAAGGGCGAGTTCGTCACCTTCGTGCGCATCGCGGACCCCAGCGTCCGCGTGAAGATCTGGACCACGCCGTTCAGTTCAGCCTCGTAGGCAATCTGCGTCCCGTCGGGCGACCAGGTCGCGGCGCCCTGATAGCCGGCGTCGGTGGCCAACGGCGTGAACCGATCGAGTTGCACGGTCGTCTCGATTGGAGCGATGGCGAGCGACAGCACCGCCACGACCGCGACGAGCGCGGCGCCGATGGACGCGTACCGCGGCCACCGCGCGCGGCGCGCCGGAGCCGCGCTCGCGGCCACGCCGGTGGCCTCGGACAGGTTCTCACCGAGCGCGCGCAGGTCCGCCGCGAGGTCCGCGGTGCTCGCGTACCGCTGGCGCGGTTGTTTGCCGAGCAGGCGCCGGAGGATCGATCGGAACGCGACCGGCAGCGACGGCATCACCTGCGCGGGATCGGGCGGATCGTCCGCGATGATCGCCGACAGGGTCTGGACCGGGGTCTCCCGCCGAAAGGGATGCGTGGCTGTCGCCAGCTCGTAGAGCATCACGCCGAGCGCGAACTGGTCCGACCGGAAGTCCGCCTGACCGCCGCGCGCCTGCTCCGGGCTCATGTACGGCACGGTGCCGAGCACGAGGCCCGCGGCCGTCTGCGTGACGGTGGGCCCGCCATCCGACGGCAGCTCCCGGTCGGGGGCGGTGGCGAGGCCGAAGTCCACGATCTTCACGCGCCCGTCCAACGTGACCATCACGTTCTCGGGTTTCAGGTCGCGGTGCACGATGCCGGCCTCGTGCGCCGCAGCCAGTCCGTCGGCGACCTGGCGCGCCACGTCGATGACGCGCGTGAGCGGCACGCGACCGCGGTTCATCTCGACGCGCAGCGACTCGCCCTCGATGAGCTCCGACACGATGTACTGGATGTCGCCTTCGGCGCCGACGTCGTAGACGGTCAGGATGTTGGGATGATTCAGCGCGCTGGCGGCCACGGCCTCCTGGGCGAAGCGCCGCTGGCGCTCGGGGTCGAGGGCAGCGGAGTCGTGGAGGATCTTGATCGCGACAAACCGCTGCAGCCGGGCATCGCGCGCGCGATAGACCTGGCCCATGCCGCCCGCGCCGAGCGGACTGATGATTTGGTAAGGCCCGAAGCGCGAAGGCAGCTCCGACATCAAGGCAGTTCAGCGCGTGATGGCGGAGGTCGCGGTCCCGTACACCTTGCGGGAGGTGACGCCTTGCAGCCACACGACGGCCATGAGGCCGCCGGGGCCCCATGCGCGCTCGATCGGCATCCGCGCCTCGACGGTGGACGCCGCGCCAGTCAGCGTCTCGAAACGCTGCAGCTTCCGCGCCACGGCCACGTGGTGCAGCGTGCGGCCGCTGTTCTCCCCGCGTTTGACGACCGACACCAGGTCGTCCTGCGTGATCGCGGCGACGAGCTGAATCTTTTCGGCGTTCGCCGGCGCAGCGGGCCTGTCAATCGCCAGTCGCAGCGTGCCGCCCGTCACCTGCACGGTCACGCGGAGAGGCAGGTGCGGCCGGGTGGCCGCCGTCGCGATCGCGCGGCGGACCACGTCGCCGTCGTTGCCGGCGACGGCTTCGCCGCCGTCCACCACGATTTGCGGGGTGTAGACGCTGTCGTCACCGAAGATCGCGGAGTAGCCCTGCTGCCGCTCGGTGAAGGCCTCGGACGAGTAGGGGTCCTTCCATCCAAGGTGATTGAAGTAGGTGACGTGCAGCCCGACCGGGATGATGTCGGCCGCATCAACCGGCTGCTCCCGCTGCAGCGCCTCGAGCAGGACGTCGGCGGCCGGGCAGCTCGAGCATCCCTCAGAGGTGAACAACTCCAGAGGTACAGGGGAGCGCGGGGCCTGCGAAAGGCCACCTGACGCCGAAAAGACGACGAGCACCGTGGTCCAGAAAAGGGCCTTCATGGGGACTCAGAGCGTCGGCGGCGCACATCTCATCACGAATGCATCGCGTTGCCAAGCCCCGGGGTTGGCGGAGAGGCCCGGCCCCGGACGGGCCCCTCCGCAGCGCCGCTACTGCGAGCCGTCGTGGCTGGCCCAGTCGATGAACACGCCGGCCACCGACCTGCCGAGGTTGACGCCGGCAACGTTGTCCATCGGGTAGTGCAGCCCCGCCCAGATGCGCGAGTCACCGGCCTCCTTCCCGACAGCGCGGATGAAGTCGGCCCGTGTCGGGAAGAGATACGCCAGCACCTCGGCGCGCGCGGCCGAGAAGCTCGAGTGGTTCGACGGGTAGCTCGGGAAGTTCGGCACCGGGAATAGCGGCACGACCCCGGGGTCGAGCTGATGCGGCCGCAGGTACCAGTAGGTGAACTTGCCGTCCTGGCTGGCGATAAACGTGTCGAACATCGCGGCCGTCACCAGCGCGTAGGCGCGCGCCGCGCGCGGCGGGTTCCTGTCCCAGTGGTCCTCGGCCATCCAATCGTCCATGTAACGGAACGGCCACAGGTTGAGCCCCTCGGGGCTCTGCCAGTAGAACGCCTTGTAGTTGGTCACGAACGTCCGCGGAAATGTGCGCACCGCGGCGACGTCGGCCTGCACCTCCGGCGAGCCGCACGCCGGCGGGGCCGGCGGACGGAATTGGCCCGGCGACGAGAGCAGCAGCGGCGTCCAGGTGGCGGCCGCGGCGTTGCCGGGGTTCACGCCCGTCCAGAGGCAGGGCCCCACGGGCACCGTGCCCGTCCACGGGATGCTCGATCCATCCATGCTCGCCTTCGCGATCACCTGCTCGGCGACGCGCCTCCGAGTTCCGCGCCCGCGTCGTGATCGCTGGGATACTGCACGCCCGCCAGCACGCGCGACCACCCCGCTTCGTCCGCCATCGCCTGGAAGGTCGCGGCTTCGGCGGGGAGAAGGTAGCCAGGACGCTCGCCGCCGCCTGCGCAGTGGCCGAGTGCTCGAGGGTACGACGGGCTGTCGGGGACCTCGACGGCCGTCGGCAGCTGTGATCCATCTCGCTCGGCCGGGGACGCTGGTAGTGATACTTCGACTCCCACGTCGCAACTGTGGCGTCGTGCATCGCCATGGCCACGTACGCGTAGACCCGATGGGGGAACGCCGACGTCGGCGTGCCGGCGAAGAGCCGCTTCGAGATGAGATTGATCCAGCGGTAGGACGGCGGACCAGCATCCCAGTATGCGATCTGCGCCGCGGAGGCCGCGT
The DNA here is from genome assembly GCA_963839865.1 of uncultured Acidobacteriota bacterium. Classification (GTDB taxonomy): domain Bacteria; phylum Acidobacteriota; class Vicinamibacteria; order Vicinamibacterales; family UBA2999; genus 12-FULL-67-14b. Next base: position 491 of record CAWIWS010000013.1, on the reverse strand, counting down.
CGTTGTGGCTGATCAGGTCGGCGAGGGTCCTTAGCTCCGCCTGAGTTCGATCGGGTCGCGGGGGCCGCGGGACCCGGTAGTCGCGCCCTACGAGATCGCCCACGTTCGCCACTGGCCCGCCGAGGGCTCCACCTGCGAGCCCGAGGTTTCTGGTCCGCGAACACGGGCGCCGTCAGCGTGAGGGACAGGACGGCCACCGCGAGCTTGTGCCACGACATATGCGCCTCCTTTGAAGGAACGAACGAATCGCGAGGGCGCACACTAACACTCGGACCCGGGAAATTCGCGGGCCTTTGCCTAGGATTTTCCTTGGAACGCAGGCGACGGCCCGGCTCAACTACAATCACGCGACAGGAGCGCACACATGCGAATGATGACGCGAGGCACGCTGGCAGCGGCGTTGATGCTGACGTTGGTCGCCGCCGGTCCGGCCTGGACCCAGGCCGTCGGCGGACCGGAGAAGGGACGCCCCGTGGCCGGCGACCCCGGCA
>CAWIWS010000012.1:0-11167 GCA_963839865.1 uncultured Acidobacteriota bacterium | reverse complement strand
GGACCGCGATGCACCAGCATCCGCACCATGCGGTGCAGATCCTCCGGGGCGACGGGCCGGCTGAGGTCACGCTCGACAATGCCGACGATGCCGCACATGTTCAGGCCCGTCTGTCGCGTGTGACCTTCGCGGGGATGCCAGTCGCGATCGCGAATTCCGGGATTTCCCCCACGACCACGGCGCCGGCGCCGATGATCGCGTCACGGCCGATCGTCGAGCCGTCGGTGACCACGACGTGCGTGCCCAGCCAGACGCCGTCGCCAACGTCGATCCCGCGCGCCGTCCGGCCCTGCTGCAGGACGGGAACGTCGACGCGATCGAACAGGTGATCGCCGCCGACGAGATATGTGTAAGCGGCCATGAGGATGTCCTTGCCCACGCGTACCCGCGACGCAGAGAAGATCTCGCAGTTGAACCCGATGTTCGCGCGATCCTCGATCACGATGTCGCCGTTCTTGCAGCTCAGGATCGTGTTCCGACCCACGAACACGCCGTTGCCAATCGTCAGGCCGCGGTTGTCCGTCCCCTTCGCGTCCAGGCAACAGGCATCGTCGATGACGACGTTGTCGCCGATCGCGATCTTGTGGGGATGCCGGAGGGTGACGTTGACGCCGAAGACGACATTGCGACCGACGGAGCCGAGGACGAGCGGATAGAGCTTCGAGCGCAGGAAAAGGCCGAGGGCGCCGGGGACCCAGCTGGCCAGGAGCATCACGAGTTCGTAGGCGACCAGCGGGCCGAGACCGGGCCGGCCGATCACGAGGTCGCGATACTTGTCGACCTTGGAGCGGCCCTCGTCGAACAGCTCCTGCTGGATCACCGTAATCCGCGGATCGTGCTCGCGCGGCTCGCGTGTGGCCATCAGCGTTCGACCGTGGCGAACTCGGGCGCCTCGCGCACTTCGCGAATCACGTACGTGGGCTTGTTCTGCGACTCGTAGTACGTCCGCGCCATGACCTCGGCCAGCAACCCGAACGTGACGAGCTGCACGCCGATGAACACGAGCATGACGCCCAGCAACAGGAGCGGGCGCTCCGCGATCCCCTGGTGCAGGAACAACCGCACATACGCAAGCCAGGCGTTGATCAGGAGCCCGAGCCCGCCGGTGATGATCCCCATCAGACCGAAGATCTGCAGCGGCCGTGTGGAATAGCTGAGGAGAAACTTGACGGTGGCCAGGTCGAGCACGACGCGAATCGTGCGCGAGAGGCCGTACTTCGACACGCCCGCCCGGCGTGCGCGATGGTTCACCACCACTTCGGCGATGCTCACGCCGATCTGGCTCGCGATCGCCGGCAGAAAGCGGTGCATCTCGCCATAGAGCCGCAGCGGCTTGATGACCTCCGCGCGGAAGACCTTGAGGGAGCAGCCGTAGTCGTGCAGCGACACGCCCGTGGCCCACGAGATCAGCTTGTTGGCGAGGACCGACGGGAGGCGGCGCGTCAGGAACGTGTCCTTGCGGTCTTTCCGCCACCCGCAGACGATGTCGTGGCCCTGCTCGATGAGCGCCACCATCGCCGGGATGTCGCGCGGGTCGTTCTGGAGGTCGCCGTCGGACGTCACGATCATGGCCCCGCGGGCGTGGGCGATCCCGGCGGCGAAGGCGGCCGTCTGGCCGAAGTTCCGTCGGAAGCGGATCACGCGCAGGCGTGCGTCGCGCGCCTGCAGCGCGGCCAGCTGCTGGAACGTGTCGTCGGTGCTCCCATCGTCAATCAGGACCAGCTCGTAGCTTCGGCCGTACTGGCCGAGCGTCTGGGTCAGTTCGTCGTAGAGCGGCTTGATGTTGGGCGACTCATTGCGAACAGGGATGACGATGGAAAGCTCGGGAGTCATCGAGCGAGACAATCGGGGCATTATATAACGAGACGGTGCCCCCCTTCGATCGCCTTTCGCGTGTGCTTGGCTGGCTGGCCGCCCTGGCGGGGATGGCCGCGGCCCTCGCGTACGCGTCCCTGGGCCTCACCCTGAGCCACTACGACGCCAAGGCCCACCTCGTGGTGGCCCGGCGCATCCTGGACAGCCTGACGCCCAGCTGGGAGCAGATTGGCGCGGTGTGGCTGCCCCTCCCCCATGTCCTGAATGCCCTGCCCGTCCAAATCGATTTCTTCTACCGGACCGGCCTGTCGGCCATCGCCATCTCGGTCGCGTCGTTTGCGATCACCGCGGCCTGCCTGGCGGCGATCACCTACCGCCTGACGCGGTCGCAGGCGGGGACGATCCTGGCGGCGGCGCTCTTCGTGGCCAATCCCGACATCCTGTATCTGCAGAGCACGCCGATGACCGAGCCGCTGCTGTTCGCGCTCTCGACCCTCGTCGTGCTGCACCTCGTCACCTGGGTGCAGGCCGACGCCGTCGCCCTGCCCCGCGCCGCCGGATGGACCATCGTCGCCGCCACCCTGACGCGCTACGAGGCCTGGCCGATCATCGGCGCCAGCATCGCGGTGGCGGCGTGGGCGAAATGGCGCCGCGGAACGCCGCTGCCGATCGTGGTCCAGACGATCGCCCGCCTCGCGCTGTACCCGGCGGGCGCCGTGCTGTTCTTCATGGTCATGAGTTGGATCACGATCGGCGAATGGTTCGTGACTGGCGGGTTCTTCGTGCCCGAGCCGAAGCTGCAGGGCCAACCGGGAGCGGTGCTCGAGGCGATCCTGCAAGGCACGGCCGACCTGGGCGGCACGCGCCTGGTCGTCCTGGCGCTCGGCGCGGCCGGCGGCCTGCTGGCTATCGCCGCCTGGCGCCGCGCGGAGAGCGCGCTCGTCATGCCGCTCACGCTCCTCGCGTCCGGCGCGCTGCCGTTCTACGCGTACTTGTCCGGGCATCCGTTCCGCATTCGCTATGAAGTGCCGCTGGTGATGGCCTCGGCGGCCGTTGTTGGAGCGGGCGTCGGGCGGCTCGGACGCGCCGCGCCGGCGGCCGCGCTCGCCGCGTTCGCGGCGGTGACGCTGCAGGTCTCCCCCTTCGATCGCACGGCCCCGATGGTCACGGAGGCGCAACTCGATCGCGTGAACGGGGAGGGCCGCCGCGCGGTCACGGCCTGCCTGCGCCGCGACTACGACGGGACGACCATCATGGCCAGCATGGGCGCCCTCGCCCACTACATGCAGGAACTGTCGGCGGAGGGGTTCGGCATCGCGGATTTCCTGCACGAGGGCAGCGGCCCTCTCTGGCAGGCCGCGCTCTCGCGCGGGCCGGCCGCGCTGGCGGGATGGGTGCTCGTGGAGGAAGTGGCGGAAGGGGGCGACGTCCTCTTCCAGCAGCAGAAGGCCAGGCCGCACTTCCTGGACGGCTACGACCGCGTCTGCGAGGGCGGCAACGTCGCGCTGTACCGGAGGAGAAAGTAGAAGGTTAAAAGTAGAAAGTAGAAAGTAGAAAGCGGAAAGCAGGGAGGCTTTCCACTTTTCACTTTCTACCTTTCACTTTTCACTTTCCCTGAATAATCCCCAGCAGCTCGTCGTGGATGTGGCCGTTGGACGCCAGGATGTCCGGGCGCGCCGGTTGCCAGGAACTGCCGTCCATGCCGGTCACGCGGCCGCCGGCCTCCCGAACGATCAGGGCGCCTGCACAGGTGTCCCAGGGCTTGAGCCGCTCTTCCCAGAACCCTTCCATCCGGCCGGCCGCGACCCAACACAGGTCGATCGCGGCGGATCCGAAACGGCGCACCGCGCGCGCATGCCGGAGCACGCGCCCGAACACCTGCAGGAACGTCTCGGGGCCCTGGTGCACGTCATACGGGAAGCCCGTCACCAGCACCGATTCGATGACCGACCTCGCGGACGAGGTCTTGAGGGGCTGCCCGTTGAGCCACGCCCCCACGCCTTTCTCGGCCGTGAACAGTTCCTCGCGGTTGGGATCGTAAATGGCGCCGAGCACGGTCTCGCCGCCGATTTCGAGCGCGAGCGACGCGCAGAAGATCGGGATGCCGTGGGCGAAGTTCGTGGTGCCGTCGAGCGGGTCGAAGACCCAGCGGTGCGTCGCCCCCGTGCCCGCGTTGTCGAATTCCTCGGCGAGCACGTCGTGCGAGGGAAACCGCTCGGCGATGAGCGCGCGGAACATGCGTTCCACTTCGACGTCGACCTCGGTGACCAGGTCGATCGCGCCCTTCATGTCCACGCGCACGCCCGTCCGGAACTTGGCCATCTGGAGGGCGCCGGCGCGCACGACGGCTTCGATCGCGGTCGACAGGAAGACCGGGTCGACGCTCACGCGTCGGCCCGGGTCACTCGCTTCACCATTCGGATCTCCATGCCGCCGCCCGGCACCTTCTGCAGGCGCACGTCGTCCATGAAGTTGCGAATGAGGAAGATCCCGCGTCCGCTCGACTTGAGGATGTTCTCGGGGGCCAGGGGGTCGGCGACTTCCTCGGGCTCGAAGCCCTCGCCCTGGTCCTCGATCCGGATGACCAGTTCGCCGGTGCCGTCCGGGGGGACGGGGCCGAACTCGACGATGACGCGCTTGCCGAGATCGTTCTGGTTGCCATGCTTGATGGCGTTGACGACCGACTCGCGAACGGCGACGCCGACCCAGCACATCGCGTCCTCGTCGAGCCCGACCATCTTGCTGATGTGATCGCTCACGACCTGCACGAAATCGAGCATGTCGAAAGCACTACCGAACTCGAGGCGAACCGTATGCGGTGGCGTCATAGGGCGCTGACTCGCAACGGCCGGGCCGCGCGGAGCATGTGCAGGTTAAGTACCATAGCGCTTCGGAGGCGGTCAAGTTGCTATAGTGGAACGTGATGCGACTGGCCGATGCCATTGCCGTGACTCCCGCGCGCGCCGTTCACGGCGAGCTTCGAGTGCCGGGGGACAAATCCATCTCTCACCGTTACGCGCTCCTCTCGGCCCTGGCCGACGGCCGGACGACGGTCGCCAATTACGCGCCCGGGGCCGACTGCGCCTCGAGCCTCTCGTGCATCAGCGCGCTCGGCGCTATCGTCTCACGACTTGCGCCGAATCGCGATGGAGATCCGCCGCTGGTGGCCATCGATGGCCGGGGCCTCCGCGGCCTCGCCATCGCGGCGGGACCGCTCGACTGCGGCAACTCCGGCAGCACGATGCGCATGCTGAGCGGCGTCGTGGCCGCCCATCCCTTTCACTCGACCCTGATTGGCGACGCCTCGCTCACGCGCCGTCCCATGCGGCGCATCATCGGTCCCCTGACGCGCATGGGCGCGGTCGTCGAAGCCGCCGAGGGCGATCGGCCGCCCCTGGTGATCCACGGCGGCGATCTCACGGGCATCGTCTTCGAGCCAGACGTGCCCAGCGCGCAGGTGAAGTCCGCCGTCCTGCTCGCGGGCCTGATGGCCGCCGGCGAGACCCGCGTCATCGAGCCGGCCTCTACCCGTGATCATACGGAGCGGGCGCTCGCCGCGTTCGGCGTGCCGGTGCGCATCGACGGCCGCGCCGTGTCGGTGCGCGGCGGCCAGCGCCTCGCGGCGCAGACGCTGCGCGGTGCCTGGCGACCTCTCGTCGGCCGCGTTCTTCGCCGTGGCGGCGGCCGCGATGCCGGGCGCCGACGTCACCATCGTGGACGTGGGCCTCAACCCGTCTCGCGCCGCGCTCGTCGACGTGCTCAGGCGCTGCGGAGCGCAGGTCGACGCGGAGGTCACCGACGAGTGGCACGGCGAGCCCGTCGGTCGCCTGCGTGTGCGGCACGCGACCCTGCGCGACCTGGTGATCACCCCCGCCGAAGTCCCCGAGGTCATCGACGAATTGCCCGTCCTCGCCGCCCTCGGCACGTTTGGCGGCAGCGTGACGGTCTCCGGCGCCGGAGAGCTCCGCGTCAAGGAGAGCGACCGCATCGCATCACTCGTGGCCGGCCTCCGCGCCATGGGCGCCGATGCCGAGGAGCGCCCGGACGGCTTCCAGATCCGCGCGACGCGCCGCCTCACCGGGGGCACGGTCCACGCCCACCACGACCATCGGCTTGCGATGGCGTTTGCCATCGCGGCCCTCGGGGCCACCGGCCCCACGCGCATCGAAGGCGCCGACGCCGTGGCCGTGTCGTATCCCTCGTTCTTCGACGACCTTGAGCGGCTGGCGCAACGACCCCCCGTCGCGGGCAGGCCACCGGCGTGAAGGCGGACAAGGTCTATCTCGTAGGCTTCATGGGCGCGGGCAAGAGCACGGCGGCCAAGGCCCTGGCCAAGCGGCTCGACTGGAAGTCCGAAGACATCGACGACCGCATCGAGCGGAGCGAGCGGCGCGACATCCCCACCATCTTTCGGCAGGACGGCGAGCCGTACTTCCGGGCCCGCGAGCGGGACGCCCTGATCGACCTGCTCCCCGAGCGCGGCGCGGTGGTGGCCTCTGGCGGCGGCACGTTCGCGGACCCGATGAACCGCGAGCTGATGCTGCGGGATGGCGCCGTCGTCTGGCTCGATGTCCCGTTCCCAACGATCGTCGCCCGGATCCCGGTGGATGGCCGCCGGCCGCTGGCCGCCGATCGCCTGGAGATGGAACAGCTTTATAATCAGCGACTCGCAGCGTATCGGTTGGCGCATCTCCGCGTCGACGCGGGACGCGGCTCCGTCGAGGAGCTCGTGGATCACATCGTCGAGTGGTTGGGGACCTGATGCGCTACCTGGTAATCAGCGATATACACGCAAACCTCGAGGCGTTCGACACCGTCATGGCCACGGCGGCGCCGCTCGGCTACGACCGGACGCTCGTGCTGGGCGACCTGGTCGGCTACGGCGCCGATCCGAATGCCGTGGTGGACCGCGTGCGCGCCCTGGCGCCCTACGCCATCATCCGGGGCAACCACGACAAGGTGGGGTCGGGCGTCGAGAGTCCCGAGGGCTTCAACGCGGTGGCCAGGAACGCCATCCGCTGGACCCACGACGCGCTGTCGGACGACAACCGGCAGTGGCTGGCGGATCTCCCCGCCGGCCCGCTCGCGGTCGACGACGTGATCGAGATTTGCCACGGGACGCCGTTCGACGAAGACGCCTACGTGTTCGACGACCTCGACGCGCTGCGCGCGATGCACGCCGCGCGGCGGCCGCTCTGCCTCTTCGGCCACACGCACGTGCAGGTGGGACATTTCCTGTCGCGCGACCAGTTCGGGCTGGCCACCGTCGACGAGCGACGGCCGATGACGATCGCGCTCGCGGACACGAACCGCTACCTGGTGAACCCGGGCTCGGTGGGACAGCCACGGGACGGCGACCCGCGGGCGGGATTTGCGCTGGTCGACACCGACGCGAAGGCGGTCACGATCCATCGCGTCGAGTACCCGATCGCGCAGGCGCAGGCCCGAATCCTGGCGGAGGGCCTGCCGGAGGTGCTCGCCCAGCGCCTCGCGCTGGGGCGCTAGCCTAGCTCTTCGCCTTGCGCTGCTCGCGTCGCCGCTGGTCGGCGGCGAAGGCGTCCTGCGCCGCGCGCGAGCCCAGCACCCAGCCGATCACGACCCCGACGAGAATCATCACCGGGATGTAGATGAAGTGCGCTGCGTTTGGAATGCCCATCACCGCCCTCGCTGTTCCAGTTCGCTGATCTCACGCTCAACCTTGTTGAGCCGCGACGCCAGCGTCCACGTATAACCCAGCAGGACGACCCACACGAAACCGTAGGCGGCCGCCACGAGGGAGATCGCCGGAATCTGCTCCCCCGGCGGGGCCTCGTTGACGGGCACGAACTCGTCAGGGGACGGCTGCGGCTGCGCCGCGGCCAGCGGAATCGCCGGCCCCGCGAGCAGGACGGCACATACCAGGACTCGCCAGAATCGCTTCATGCTTCATCCTCGGCCAGGAAGAGTTCTTCGATGCGCACGCGCTGATGCTCCAGCCGCGCGCGAAGGTTCAGTAACACCAGGAACAGCAGAAAGAACGCGGTGACGCAGAACCAGAGCGGCCCGCCCATGTCCACCGGCAGCGTCGGCACGACCGACGTCATCGGGTGCAAGGTGCGCCACACGTTCACGGAGATGAAGACGAACGGCACGTTCGCCATGCCGAACAGCGCCAGGCCCGCGCCGAGCTTCTCGGAGCCGGGACCGCCGTACCGCCGGAGCAGCACGTAGGCGGCGAAGATCATCCACAGCAGCAGGCTCGACGTGAGCCGCGGGTCCCACACCCACCACACGCCCCAGGCCTTGCGGGCCCAGAGCGGACCGGTCACGAGCGTGATGGCGCCGAACACCAGCGCGAGCTCGGCGCCGGCCACGGCCCACGCGTCGGCCGACTTCTTCTTGCCGAAGAGGAACCGCACGCTGTTGACGCCGCACACCAGGCCGCCGCCCAGGTACAGCCACGCCGACGGCATGTGGAAATAGAAAATCTTCTGCACCAGCCCCATCGTCGATTCGTAGGGGGCCGCATTGATGATCCACGGCGCCGCGGCAAGCATCGCGGCCGAGATGAACAGCAATGGTGTGTTCAGTTTTGTCATCCCTACTCCGTCATCAGTGGTTCGAACGTCCAGAGCGCCAGCGTCACGAAGACCACGTCCCAGAAGGCCAGCAAGGCAATCCACAGCTGGGCCATCGGCAGGTCCGGCACCGGCTGGAACAGCGCCGCCGTGCCCCGGACTCCCGCGATCATGACCGGAACGGTCACCGGATACAACAGGACCGCCAGCAAAGTGTCGCGGCTGCGCACGCGCATCAGCATCGCGGCGAAGAGCGTGCCCACGGCCGAGAAGCCAATCGTGCCGAGCGCGAGGAGGGCCGCCAGCAGGAGGGGCCGTTCGAAGATCGGCGCCTCGAACAGGAACCCGACGAGCGGCACCAGCAGCAGCTCGACGAGGGCGAGGATCACCACCATGCCGAGGCACTTGCCCGCGTACAGGGCCGGGCGATCCGCCGGCGCCAGCAGCAGCGCGCGGAGCGTGTCGTTGTAGCGCTCGCGCTCGAACGTGCGCCCGAGCGCCAGCGTGCCCGAGAACGAGACGGCAATCCACAGGATGCCCGCGGCCACGTCGTCGGGGGCCCGGCCTTCCTTGACCAGCGCGAACGAGAACACCAGGACCACCGACACGGCGAAGAACAGCGTCGTGTACAGGACCTCGCGGCTGCGCATCTCGACGAGCGTGTCCTTGCGGAAGACCATCCACGCGACGCGGAAGAAGTTGGCCATCAGCGTCGGGCCGCCTGCGCGTCCTGTTCGGCCGCCGCGGCCATCACGCGCCTGTACCGCTCGCTCAGCCCGCCCGTGGCCGCATCGGAGCCGATCATGCGGCCGTAGCGCAGGTACACCGCGCGCGACAGCAACCCGTCGGCGACGTCGAGGTCGTGGGTGGCGAGAATCACCACGCAGCCGGCCGCCTGGCACTCGCGCAGGCGCGCCACCAGCGTGGCCGTGGATGCCTGGTCGAGGCCCGTAAACGGCTCGTCCAGCAGAATCAGCCGGGGATTGTGCAGGAGCGCCCGCTCGAGCGCCACGCGCTGCCGCATTCCCCGCGAGAAGCCCGCCACCGCGTCGTTGGCGCGCGAGGCGAGGCCGGCGCGGTCCAACGCCGTGCGCACGACACCGGCCACATCGTGAAGGCCGTAGAGCTCCGCGAAGAAGGTGAGGTTCTCCCGGGCCGTGAGCTCGGGATAGAGGAACAGGTCGTGCCCCAGCATGCCGATCCGGCCGCGAATGTCGGCCCCGCCCTGCTGGGCGGTCAGCGTGCCGTATTCGACGCGCCCGAGCGACGGCGCCATCAGCGTGGCCAGGATGGAGAGGAGCGTCGACTTGCCGGCGCCGTTCGGGCCGAGCAGCCCGACGATCTCGCCGGCCTCGCACGTGAAGGTGACCTGCGAGAGCGCCTTCCGACGGCCGAAGTGCCGGGCCACGTCGACCACGGCCACCCGGCTGAAATCACACGTCACGCAGCCAGGCCCTCGTCTCCAGGAGTCGGCGACGAATCCAGTTCCGCCAGCACGTGTTCGAGGTCGCTCAACAGCTTCTGGTGGCGGGTCTCTTCGCCGGCCGTGAGCGCGTGCTGGCGCCGCTTGCGCTCGAGGCCCACGATCTCGGCCATGAGGCGCTCGCGCCTTGCCTGCAACCGCGCCTGCACAGAGTTCTTCGGATCACCCGGGGTAAAGGCCACGAACAGCCCGATCGCGAGAATCACCACGGCCAGCCCCAGCACGGCGTAGCGCGGCGTGCTGCTGCGGGACGGCAGCCCCGTGAAATCGAGGGACAGCGTGTCGCCGGCGTTCAGCCGCCCGCCGTTGCCCATGAGGAAGGTCTGGCCTTCCGCATTCGCGTCGCGCACGCTCGTCAACTGCGGCGAGGCGAGCTGCATCGGCCCGATCTTTTCGGCGGCGACGAAGATGTTCTCCAGGGCCGCCGGGAACTTCTGGCGAACCTGCAGCGTGGCGCCGACGTTCGGCAGAGTGAAGCCGATCTGCGCCACGGTCTTGCCTGGCGGGAACGGTCCCACGATGGTCACGTGCTCGCCGCGCACCGACGCCTGGGTCGAGGAGCCCTCGAGCACGGCCGCGCCGGCGGCGCCCGGGGGCAGGTCGAACTGCAGCGGACCGCCGACATCGATCGGCGTGCGCGCGTTGTTGAGAATCTCGATCAGGTAGAACACCTGCAGGCGATCGTCCTGGTACTCGAAGATGAACCGGGTCTCGCCGCCGAACACGACGATCCCCTGGCGCGCGGGTTCCTTCGCCGCCGCGTCCGCGGCGGCCTTCTCCGCTGCGGCGACCTTGGCGATGCCCGCGACAAGGGCCACGCGCATGCCGCCCTTGCCCGGCACCTCGAAGGCCTGGGACACCAGCGACTCGCCGTCCACCACGGCCTCCGCCGTCACCGTGGCGCCCACCGGGAAGCCCTCGAACTGCGCGCGCCCCTGGGCGTCGGTGGTAAGCGTTTTCGTCTGGCCGCCGCCCTTGAGCGTGACGGCCTGTCCCGCGACGTTGTTGCCCATGCGCTCGCGCACGACACGCACCGTGACCGTGCCATTGGGCAGTTCGGGGGCACCCAGCGCGAGGCCGGACATCTGGCTCGCGTCGGGCATCGCAATCTGCGCGAGCGCGGGCGCCGCGCACAGGAGCAGCACCGCGATGGCCTTCCGCACGACGTCTACACCCACAAGGTCCCTTTTCATGTTCTACAACTTGGAGCCGCACGCCTTGCAGAAGCGCGCGTCGGGGTCGTTGGCGGTGCCGCAAGCGCAACGCTGGTCGGCGCGCGCGGTCGTGACGGGCGCGCCCTGGGGCACGGGCT
>CAWIWS010000011.1:0-18896 GCA_963839865.1 uncultured Acidobacteriota bacterium | reverse complement strand
CTTCTTGACGCGTTCGGCGTATTGCTGGACCGGCGCGGGTGCGCCCGCCGTGTCGAGTTCCGCCAAAGCGGCCTGAAGTTTCGTGGAAATCGACCCAAGGGCCTTGGCGACCCCCGCGTAGTCTTCCTTCTCGAGCGCTGAGCGCGCGTCTTGCAAGACTCTGTGCGCGGCATCGACCGTGGCGCGGGGGCCGGCGAGGACGCGTCGCGCGAGACGCGCGTTTTCCGGGTTCTTTAGCTGGGTCTCGGCATGCGCCAGGAGCGTCGCCACTTCGGCGATCGTCCGCTCGGCTTCGCCTCGGGCGTTGGCACGGCCGTCCACGGCCATCTTCGCGGCGCTTTGCGCGCGCTCGCGGCTGTCGATGGCGTGGCTGAGGGCCTGGCGATAGTCGCCGGCGGCGACGGCCTCTTCGGATCGCTTGAGGGCCGCGGTCGAGGCGTTGAGTTCATCGATGGCAAAGCGATCGGCGCCGGCCGCTCGCGCAGCGTCAATGGCGCCCTGGGCCTGGTTCATTTCCTTGTTTGGAGGTTCGGCGCAGCCGGCCGCGAACACGACCATGAGCAAGACGACGATGCGAACGAAACGACCCATGCGTGACGAGTATACGTCAGCGTCGCGCCGCCTGGACGTCGTGCGATCCGACGGCCGCGATGACGGCCGCCGGATCGCGCAGACGCGCAGGGCAGAATCCGCATCAATCAGCTACCATGAAGGGTCTTCCCGGGCGATGGCGCAGGTGGCCATGGCCGATCGGCCGCGCGAGAAGCTCGCGCGGGCCGGTGTCGAAGCGTTGGGCGACGCGGAGTTGCTGGCGCTGGTGCTCGGCGCGGGGACGCGCGCGCGTGGCGCGCTCGCCGTGGCGGAGGATCTGATGGCGGCGGCCGGGAGCGCGCACGGACTGAACGCGCTTGGGCTCGATGAACTGTGCCGCGTGCGAGGGGTCGGCCTGTCGCGGGCCGCTCGCCTGGTGGCGGCGGTGGAGTTGGGGCGGCGGACGCTGGTGGCGCCGGTCGATCGGCCCCAGATGCTGACGCCGCGCGACGTGGCCGACTACCTGGCGCCGCGCTACTCGGTCTGGCCCGTCGAGCGCGTCGGCGTGATGCTGCTCGACGCCAAGCTCCGCGTCATCCGGACGGCGATCGTGTCGACGGGGACGGTGGATGGAAGCCTGGTGCACCCGCGCGACGTGTATCGGGTGGCGGCGCTGGCCTCGGCGGCCAGCGTGGTGGTGTTTCACAACCATCCGACCGGGGACCCCACGCCGAGCGCGGACGATCGCGCAGTGACCCGGCGCTTGCAGGAGGCCGGCGAGTTGATGGGCATTGAACTGGCCGACCACGTGATTCTCGGCCACGGCACGTTTTTCAGTTTTCGGAACGAGGCGCGACGGTGAAGATTCTCTATTTCGACTGCTTTGCGGGCGCGGCCGGCGACATGATCGTCGGCGCGCTGCTCGACGCGGGCCTGCCGTTCGACGAGTTGAAGCGCGCCCTCGGGAGCCTCGCGGTCGAGGGCTGGGACGTGTCGGCGGACAAGGTGCTGAAGACGGGCGTGACGGCGACGAAGTTCCGCGTGCACGACCACTCGCATTCGCTGGCCGGCCCGCACGCGCACTCGCACGCCGCAGGCGCGCACCACGATCAGGCCGCGCCCGCGCACCACCACGATCATCATTCCCTCGCGGACATCGAGTCGGCGATCGGCCGCTCGGCCCTCTCGGGCGTGGCGAAGGGCCGCGCGATCGCCATGTTCCGCCGTCTGGCGGAGGCGGAAGCGGCGATCCACGGCATGCCGGTCGAGAAGGTTCACCTCCACGAGGTGGGCGCCATCGACTCCATCATCGATATCGTCGCCGCGGTCTTCGCGCTCGAATGGTTTGGGGCGGACAAGATCGTGGCGTCGCCGCTCAATCTCGGTGGTGGCATGGTGCGCTCGGCGCATGGCGTGTTCCCCGTGCCCGCGCCGGCCACGGTGCGGCTCCTGGGGAAGGCGCCGGTCTACTCGTCGGGAATCCAGGCCGAGCTCCTGACCCCCACCGGCGCGCTCATTCTGACCGAGTACGCCTCGAGCTTCGGCCCCGTGCCCTCGATGCGCGTGGATCGCGTCGGCTACGGCGCGGGCGACCGCGAGCTGGCGGAGACGCCCAACGTCGTCCGGGTGCTCGTGGGCGAGGCCGACGCGCAGGCCTCGGCGATGCGGGTGATCACGATGGAGTGCGAGATCGATGACATGAACCCGCAGATTTTCGGCGTGCTCATGGATCGCCTGTATGCGGCCGGCGCGCTCGAGGTGTTCTACTCCGCGGTGCAGATGAAGAAGAACCGCCCAGGCACGCTGATGACCGTCGTCGGGCGCCCCGAGCAGCGCGATACCTTGATGGGCGTGGTGTTCCGCGAGTCAACCACCATCGGCGTGCGCTACCAGGAAATGTGGCGGGAGTGCCTGGACCGGCAGATGATCACGGTGGCCACCGCGCTCGGCCCGGTCCGCTTCAAGGTGGCGAAGCGGGACGGCCAGATCCTGAACGCCCAGCCCGAGTTCGACGACCTGGCGAAACTGGCGTCCGACCGCGGCATCCCAGTCAAGGAGGTCCAGGCCATTGCCCTCAAGGGTTGGCTGGACGCGAACAACGAATGAAATTCTTTCTGACCACCGCGATCGACTACGTGAACAGCCGCCCGCACCTGGGGACGGCCTACGAAAAGATCACGGCCGATGTGATCGCCCGCTACCAGCGGCTGCGCGGCGCCGAGACCCATTTTCTGATGGGAAACGACGAGCACTCGCAGAACGTGTTCAAGCGGGCGCAGGAGCAGGGCAAGGATCCGCTCACGTACTGCGACGAGATGGAGCAGATCTTCCGCGAGGTGTGGTCCCGCCTCGACATCTCGTTTGACGACTTCATCAGGACGACCGACCGGAAGCGGCATCGGCCGGCCGTGCAAAAGATGGCGCAGGCGTGCCTGGATGCCGGCGACATCTACGAAGGATTGTACGAAGGACGGTACTGCGTCGGCTGCGAGGCCTTCAAGCAGGAGAAGGACCTCGTCGACGGCAACTGTCCGATTCACCATACGAAGCCGGAGTGGATCCGCGAGAAGAACTGGTTCTTCCGTCTCTCGAAATACCAGCAGCCGCTGCTCAAGCACTACGCGGAGCACCCGGACTTCATCGAGCCGGACGTGCGGCGCAACGAGATCCTGCGACTGGTCGAGGGCGGGCTCGAAGACATCTCGATGAGCCGTGCGGGGCAGTCGTGGGGCATCCCGCTGCCGTTCGATCCGGCGAGCGTGGTCTACGTGTGGTTCGACGCCCTCATCAACTACGCTGCGGCGGTCGGCTACGGTTGGGATGACGAGCAGTTCAAGAAATGGTGGCCGGCGAACCTGCACATCGTGGGCAAGGACATCACGCGGTTCCACTGCGTGATTTGGCCGGCGATGCTGATGAGCGCGGGCCTGCCGCTACCGGGCCAGGTCTTCGGCCATGGCTGGGTGTACCTGAAGGGCGAGCGCATGAGCAAGTCGCTCGGCAACATCGTCGATCCACTGGATGCGGCGAAGCGCTTCGGTCCCGATCCGCTGCGACTCTATCTCACCAAGGAGATTCCGTACGGCGGCGACGGCGACTTCTCGTGGGATCGGTTCGAGGAGAAGTACAACGCCGACCTGGCGAACAATCTGGGCAACCTGGTGAATCGCGTGGCTGCGATGACGGAGCGCTACAGGCAAGGGCGACTGCTGGTCTCGGGCGGTGGGCCCCTGGCGGCGGTGGCGGCGGAGCAGGTCGCGGCGTATCGCCCGGCGATGGACGGCTACGCGCTGCACGATGGCGCGGCCGCGGCGTTTCGCCTGGTGAGCGCCGCCAACGAGTTCATCGCCGAGACGCAGCCCTGGGCGCTCGCGAAGGACCCGGCGCAGGCCGATCGGTTGACGGGCGTGTTGGCCGATGCGTCGGAGGCCGTCCGCATTGCGGCGGTGATGCTGTCGCCCATCATGCCCAACTCGGCTGCCGAGATCGTGCGCCGCATGGGCGACGCCCGCCCGATGAACGCGTGGCGCATGGACGCCGACACCGCCTGGCGAACGTCGGGCGAGAAACAGATTCTCAACGCCGGGGCCCTCTGGCCCCGCATCGAAGACAAGGGAGTGGCAACCGTGACTGACGAAACCCCCAAACCCGCAGCACCTATGGCATCGGCACCGGCCGTGGCACCAGCACCGGCTGCGGCACCGGCACCCACCGCGGCACCCCAGGCACCTGAGGCGCCGGCACTGATCACGATCGACGACTTCATGAAGGTGCACCTCAAGGTGGCGAAGGTCCTCGAGGCCGAGCGCGTCCCGAAGTCGCAGAAGCTGTTGAAGCTGAAGGTCGACGCCGGCGAAGCGGAGCCGCGCACGATCCTCGCGGGTATCGCCGAGTCGTACGAGCCGGAAGCGATGGTGGGCAAGTCGATCGTCATCGTTGCCAACCTGGCGCCCCGCAAGATGATGGGCCAGGAGTCCAACGGCATGGTGCTCGCGGCCAGCGCGGACGGCGGCGGGGCCATTGTGCTGAACGCGGAGCCCGCTCCTCCGGGTACGAGAGTCCGATAGGCCCTCAGGTCCTCAAGACCTCAGGACCTCGAGACCTCAATGATTGATTCTCACTGCCACATCGCCGGCGAGGAATTCGTCGCCGATCTCGGCGCGGTCGGTGAGCGTGCGCGCGCGGCCGGCGTGTCGCGCGCGCTCGTGATTCTCGCGGCCGAGGATGACGCGGAAATCGCGCGCGTGGACACCGTCCTGGCGGCGTGGCCCGAGTGCCGATTCGCGGTGGGAGTGCACCCGCACCAGGCGCACGTGTTCGCGTCCGATCCCGCGTCGGCGTCGGCGCTCGTGGCCACCCGGCTCGACGCCGTGCCGATGGTGCGGGCGATTGGCGAGATTGGCCTCGACTACCACTACGATTTCTCTCCGCGCGACGTGCAGCAGGCGGTGTTCCGCGCGCAGCTGCAACTGGCCCGGCGCCGCGACCTGCCCGTGGCCATCCATACGCGCGAAGCCGAGGAAGACACGCTCCGGATCCTCCACGAGGAGGGCGGTCCGGCCCTTCGGGGCGTGTTCCACTGCTTCTCGGGCGACCCCGACGCGGCGGCGCGCGCGCTGAGGACGGGCTTTCACCTGTCGATTCCCGGCATCGTCACCTTCCCCAAGGCCGCGTCGCTGCGCGACGCCGTTCGGTCTGTTCCCGTCGATCGCCTGCTCGTGGAGACCGATAGCCCCTATCTGGCGCCCATCCCGCATCGCGGCAAGCGCAACGAGCCGGCCTACGTCGCGAAGGTCGTCGAGCAGCTGGCGACCGAACTCGGCATGACCACCCAGGCAATGGGGGCCGCCACCGATGCGAACTTCAACGCCCTCTTCAGGCCTTAGATGCTGCAAAGCCTCGCCCTGCAACCATTAAGGGGCATTCCGTGCGTTGACACCATGGCGCGGCTATGGTGAGATTGACGAGCGTGTCCAACGCTGCACCCCGGACCCAAGCGGATCTCCTTCAACTGTTCGAGCCGGTTCGCGCCGATCTCGAAGCGGTCGAGGTCGAGTTCGCGCAACAGGTCCAGTCACAGATCCACGTCATCCCGGAAATCGGGAACTACTTGCTGAAGAGCGGAGGCAAGCGCGTGCGCCCCGCCGTGCTGCTGATGGCGGCGCGCCTCTGCGGCTACCAGGGACCGCGCGCGATCCTCAATGCCGCTATCGTGGAATTCATCCACACCGCCACGCTCGTCCACGACGACATCATCGACGATGCGGACGTGCGGCGCGGGCGGAAGGCCGTGCATTCGCAGTGGGGGAACGACGTCACGGTGCTCGCCGGCGACTTCCTCTACATCAAATCGATGGCGATGGCCCTCACGCAGGACACCCTCGACGTCGTCCGGCTGCTTTGCGACGTGACGCTTCGCATGATCGAAGGTGAGCTGTACCAGCTCACCAAGAACGGCGTCGTCGATCTCACCCAGGACGAACACTTCGAGATCATCCGCCGCAAGACGGCGTACCTCTTCGGCGGCTGCGCGCAGATTGGCGGGATGCTGGGCGAAGCGGGCGAGGAGAAGGAACAGGCGCTGCGCGAATATGGTTTCAGCCTCGGCGTGATGTTCCAGCTCGTGGACGACCTGCTCGACTTCACCGGCGCGGCCGAGGCGCTGGGCAAGCCGGTGGGCGGCGACCTGCGCGAGGGCAAGATCACCCTGCCGATCATCCACCTGCTCGAGCACGGTGGGCCCGAGGCCAATCAGCTGATCCGCGCCGTCGTCCGCGACCGTCAGGTCTCCGCCGACGACTGGGCGCGCATCAAGGCGCTCCTCACCGAGCACCGGTCGATCGAATACGCCTACGGGCGCGCGGTGGAGTTCGGCGAGACCGCCAAGCGCCAGCTGCGCATCTTCGCCCCGGGCCCCGAGCGGGAGGCCCTCATGGGCCTGGCGGACTACGTCCTGCTGCGCGACCGCTGATCGCGGACAAGCCACGGAGACACGGAGGCACGGAGAACGCCAAGGGTTTTTCCGAATGTCGCTGAACACCGTGATCCCAAGAACATGTCTTCTCCGTGTCTCCGTGTCTCCGTGGCCCGTACGTGACACGCCGTGACCCCATCCAAACGCATTGACCAGCTCCGGCGCGAGATTCGGCGCCACGAAGAGCTGTATTACGTCCACGCCGCGCCGGAGATTTCCGACGCCGAGTTCGACGGCCTCATGCGTGAGCTGCAGGCGCTCGAGGCGGCGCACCCCGAGCTCGTCACGCCGGATTCGCCGACCCAGCGAGTTGGCGGCCGGCCGGCGGAGGGCTTCGTCACCGTCGAGCACATGGCGCCGATGCTCAGTCTCGATAACGCCTACAACGAAGAAGACCTGCGGGCCTTCGACGAGCGCGTGCGGAAGGGCCTGGGCGGCGAGGTCACACCGGTGTACGTGGCCGAACTCAAGATCGACGGCCTGAGCATCGCGCTCACCTACGAGCACGGCCGGCTCGTGCGCGGCGCCACACGCGGGGACGGCGTGCGCGGCGAGGACGTGACCTTCAACGTGCGCACGATTCGCACGTTGCCGTTGACGCTCCATGGCGATGTCGACGGGACGATCGAGATTCGCGGCGAAGTCTATCTGCCGCTGAAGGCCTTCGAGCGGACCAACAAGGAAAAGGAAGACGCCGGCGAGCCTCCCTTCGCCAATCCGCGCAACGCGGCGGCAGGAGCGATGCGGAACCTCGACCCGCGTGAAGTGGCCAAGCGCGGGCTCTCGGCGTGGATGTACCAGGTGGTCCCCGCCGATCGCGGCGGCGCCTCGCACGACGCCACGCTCCGCCAGCTCGCGGCGTGGGGCCTGCCGATCGAGCCGCACTGGAGGCGCTGTGAGGGGGTCGACGCGGTGCTCGCGTTCTGCGACACCTGGCGCGAGAAGCGGAACACTCTCGGATTCGAGACCGACGGCGTCGTGATCAAACTGGACGACCTCGCGCTGCGCGCCACGCTGGGGACGACGTCGAAGTTCCCGCGGTGGGCGACCGCGTTCAAGTTCCCGGCCCAGCAGGCGACGACCATCCTCAAGCAGATCGCAGTGAACATCGGCCGGACGGGCGCGGCCACGCCGTATGCCGTTCTCGAGCCGGTGTTCGTGGCGGGCTCCACGATCTCGATGGCGACACTCCACAACGCCGACGACATCGAGCGCAAGGACATCCGCGAGGGCGACACGGTCATCATCGAGAAGGCCGGCGACGTGATCCCGCGCGTCGTCGGGCCGGTGCTGGAGAAGCGACCGGCGCATTCGAAGAGCTGGGCGATGCCCACGGCGTGCCCCGTGTGCGGCCGTCCGCTCCATAAGCCCGAGGATGAGGCGGTCTGGCGCTGCGAGAACAGCTCGTGCCCGGCCAAACTCAAGCGCGGGATCGAGCACTTCGCGTCGCGCGGCGCCATGAACATCGAGGGGATGGGCGAGTCGCTCATCGAGCAGCTTACGTCGAAGGGACTCGTCCACAGCCTCGCGGACCTCTACCGGCTCGACCAGGAGACCCTTGAAGGCCTCGAGCGAATGGGCAAGAAGTCCGCGGCCAACGTGCTGGCCGAGCTCGAACGCTCGAAGACCAACGACGTGTGGCGCCTGATCTACGGGCTGGGTATTCGCCACGTGGGCGAACGCGGCGCTCAGGTGCTGGCGGATCACTTCGGGTCGATCGAGGAGATCCAACAGGCGTCGGCTGACGTGCTCCAGGACGTGCCGGAGATCGGGCCGATCGTCGCCACGTCGGTGCGGACCTGGTTCGACGAGCCGAGGAACCTGGACCTCGTCGAGCGGCTCAGGGCCGGCGGCGTGCGGACGGTGGGCGAGCGGAAGATCGCGCCGAAGGGGCCGCAGCCCTTCGCCGGCAAGACGCTCGTGCTCACCGGGACGCTCGCGTCGATGTCCCGCGATGAGGCGGCGGAGAAGATTCAGGCGCTTGGCGGCAAAGTGGTGGGGTCGGTCAGCAAGAAGACCAGCTATGTCGTCGTGGGGGCCGATGCCGGCAGCAAGCTCGAAAAAGCGCGGGCGCTCGGGGTGCCGACGCTCGATGAGGACGCGTTCCTCGGGCTTATAATGAGCCCATCATGACGCGGCAATTTGCGTGGGTGACCGCCACGCTGACGGGCATTATCGGCGTGCTGGTGGGGATCATCCTCACCAAGCCCGTGCCAACGTCGCCTGTGTTGCCGGCGGAGAAGAAGGACGCCGGGGCGATCTTGTCCGCGTCGCCTGCGTCGGACTCCACCAGCCCCGCGTCGTATTCCTCCGCGTCCTCCGTGCCGGGCGCCGTGAATTTCGCCGACGTCGCGCAGCGACTCAATCCGGCGGTGGTCAACATCGAGGCGACGGCCCGCGGTCGTCGCCTGCGCCGGCCCACTGCAGAGGGCCAGCCTTCTCGGCCCGACCTGTTCGACGATCCGTTCGACCTCGGCCGGCAGCGTGTCGGCGAAGCGCCGCGGCGCGGGACGGGCACCGGGTTCGTCATCGACGCCGAAGGCCACATCCTCACCAATCATCACGTGATCGAAGGCGCCGAGCGGCTCACCGTGAAGCTGGCCGACGGCCGCAGCCTGCACGCGGTGGTCGTGGGATCCGATCCGGACACCGACATCGCGCTCATCAAGGTGGAGTCCCCCGCGCCCCTGCGGTTCGCCCCGCTCGGGGATTCCAACGCGCTGCGCGTGGGGGAGTGGGTCTGCGCCATCGGCAATCCGCTGGCGTACGAGCACACCGTCACGGTGGGCGTGATCAGCTTCATCGGCCGCAAGCTGTTCGACTCGAGCCTGGACAACTACATCCAGACCGACGCCGCCATCAGCTTTGGCAACAGCGGCGGGCCGCTGATCAACTCGCGCGGGCAGGTCATCGGGATCAACTCCGCGATCAGCCGGCAGGCGAGCAACATCGGGTTCGCCGTGCCGATCAACCAGGCGCGGGCGGTGATGCCGCAGCTGAAGACGATTGGCCGCGTGATGCGCGGCTACATCGGCGTGGCGCTGCGCGACGTCGATCCCGATCTGCAGGCGTCGCTGAACCTGCCGCGCAAGGACGGCGCGCTCGTCCAGGACGTGACCGCCGGCTCGCCCGGCGCCAGGGCCGGCCTGCAGCCCTACGACGTGATCGTCTCGGTGGACGGCGCGCCGGTGCGCACCAACGACGGGTTGATCCGCGAGATCGCGGCGCGGCAGCCGGGGTCGGTGGCCAGGCTGGAGTTCATTCGCGATGGCCGCGCCCGTGACGTGTCCGTGAAGCTGGCGGAACGTCCCACGCGGACCGCCGACAATATCGTCACGCCGGCCGAGCGCACGGTGGAGCGGCTCGGGCCCGGCGAGCTGGGCTTGAGCCTGGTGGAGATCGACGACCGCAACTCGCACCGCTTCGACGTTCCGGCGGGGATGACCGGCCTGCTCGTGCAGCGCGTAGAGCCCCTGAGCGTGGCGGCCGACGCGGGCATCGATCGCGGCGACGTGATTCTCGAGATCAACCGCCAGGCGGTGCACACGGTGGCGGGCTTGCGCCGCGCGCTCAACGCCGCCCCTGCCGGCGCCGTGCTGGCCGTGTATCTGTACGATCCCGATCTCGACCAGCGCGCCATCCGCACCGTGCGCACGGAGCCGCGTTGAAGCCACGGATCCTGGTGATTGACGACGAAGCGGCCATCCGCGATTCGCTGCGGATGATCCTCGAGTACGAAGGATACGAAGTCATCCAGGCAGCCACCGGCGAGGACGGCATTACGCTCGTCGAGCGGGAGGCGCCGGACCTGGTGTTCCTCGACATCAAGATGCCCGGCATGGACGGGCTCGAGGTGTTGCAGAAGCTCCGTCACCTCACCGACACCACGCCCATCGTCGTGGTGTCCGGCCACGCGACGATCACGACGGCCGTCGAGGCCACGCGGCTCGGCGCGTTCGACTTCATCGAGAAGCCGCTGGGGACCGAGCGCGTGATGGTCACCGTGCGCAACGCGGTGGACTCCCGCCGTCTCCGGACCGAGAACAAGACCTATCGGCGTGACGCCGAGAAGCGGTACCAGATCGTCGGCGAGTCGCCGTCGCTGGCCGCGGTCCGGAGCGCCATCCAGAAATCCGCGCCCACCAACGCGACGGTCCTCATCTGGGGCGAGAGCGGCGTGGGCAAGGAACTGGTGGCGCGGGCCATCCACCGCGAGAGCCTCAGGCGAGATAGCGCGTTCGTGCAGGTCAACTGCGCCGCGATTCCCGACGAGTTGATCGAATCCGAGCTCTTCGGTCACGAGAAGGGGTCGTTCACCGGCGCCACGGACCGGCAGATCGGCAAGTTCGAGCAGGCCGACAAGGGCACGATCTTCCTGGACGAAGTGGGCGACATGAGCCTCAAGACGCAGGCCAAGGTCCTGCGCGTGCTGCAGGAGCAGGAGCTCGAGCGGCTCGGGAGCAATCGCATCATCAAGGTGGACGTGCGCGTGATCGCCGCCACGAACAAGAACCTCGAGGAGGAGATCGACCGGAACACGTTCCGCGAGGACCTGTTCTACCGGCTGAACGTGGTGCCGATCCACGTGCCGGCGCTGCGCGAGCGGCGCGAGGACATCCCGGCGCTCATCCGCCATTTCGCGGACCTCTTCGCGCGCGACAACAACTTCCGCCGCAAGACGTTCACGGGGGCGGCGATGGAGCGGCTCAAGCAGCAGCACTGGCGCGGCAACATCCGCGAGTTGCGCAACTTCGTCGAGCGCCTGATGATCATGTCGGCGGCCGACGCGATCGACGCAGGCGACATCCCCGAGTCCGGAGTGGCGGGGCGCCTCGAGGTGCCGGCCGGCGCCGCGGTCCCGGTGGCCGACCCGGTCTGGATGCAGGCCCCGACCCTGCAGGAGTTCAAGTCCACGTCGGAACGTTCGTATTTGGTGACCAAACTGCGCGAAAATGGATGGAACATCTCCAAGACCGCGGAGGTCATCGATACGCCGCGGAGTAATCTGTATAAGAAGCTGGAGCAATATCGGATTGCCCAGGAAACGGACGGTTAGGGATTCGCCGCAGTGAGCCGGATGGCCGCTGCCGGTCGTAACTTCGTCGAGGCCCGCAAGGGCGGAGGCGGAAAGTGCGATTGGGAGAGGAAAGTCCGAACTCCATAGGGCAGTGCGCCGGGTAACTCCCGGGCGGGGCAACCCGACGGACAGTGGCACAGAAAATATACCGCCCGCCGTAGCTCGAGGCCGCAAGGCCGAGAGCGAAGGTGGGTAAGGGTGAAAAGGTGCGGTAAGAGCGCACCGCGCTCCTGGCAACAGGAGTGGCAGGCCAAACCCCGCACGGAGCAAGACCAAATAGGGAGGTGTTTGAGGACGGCCCGTCCAAGACCTCCGGGTAGGTTGCTCGATCCCGCCAGCAATGACGGGACTAGAGGAATGGTCATCACGCCGTAGTCCGCCGGCGCGCCCACGCAAGTGGGCGCTATGGCGAGACGAAGGCGGACAGAATTCGGCTTACAGGCTCACTGCGGCACTTTTTGGGAATCGCGAATGTCTTCATATCTCGTCACCGGCGGCGCGGGCTTCATCGGCTCGCACTTGGCCGAAGCCCTGCTCGCGCGCGGGCACGTCGTTCGAATCGCGGATAGCCTCATCACCGGACACCGGCGCAACCTCCCGGCCGGCGCCGAATTCCTCCATGGGGACCTGGCGGAGGCGGCGTTCGCCACGCGGGCGGTGCAGGGCATGGACTTCGTGCTGCACCAGGCGGCTATCCCGTCGGTGCCACGCTCGGTCAAGAACCCGGTGGAGTCGCACCGCGCCAACGTAGACGCGACGCTCAACGTGCTCGTCGCAGCGCGCGACGCGAAGGTGCGCCGCGTGGTGTTTGCCGGGTCTTCGTCCGAGTACGGCGACACGCCGGTGCTGCCCAAGCGCGAGGACATGATCCCCAATCCGCTGTCGCCGTATGCGCTGCAGAAGCTGGTGGGCGAGCAGTACCTGCCAGTTGTTCACCCGCCTGTACGGACTCGAGACCGTGTCCACGCGCTACTTCAACGTGTTCGGACCGCGGCAGGATCCGGGGTCACCGTACTCCGGCGTGATTTCGATCTTCATTACTTCGCTGCTCGAAGGCCGGTCGCCGACCATCCACGGCGACGGCGGGCAGACGCGCGACTTCACGTATGTGACCAACGTGGTCGACGGCGTCCTGCGCGCCGCCGAGACCCCGGGCGTGGCGGGCGACGTGTTCAACGTGGCTACCCACGGCCGCGTGTCGCTCAACGAGCTGTTCGAGGTGTTGAAGAAGATCATCGGCGCCGACGTCACGGCGCAACACGGGCCGGCCCGCGAGGGCGATGTCCGCGATTCCCAGGCCGACATCACCAAGGCGCAGGCGCGCCTGGGCTACCGCCCCACCGTGACGCTGGAAGAAGGCCTCCGCCAGACGGTGGCCTGGTATCGCGCCAGCCGTCCGTAAGTCGAATGCCGCAAGTCGCAAGTCGCAGGGCCGTGCTCTAGTTCCGCCGATCGGCCGCGGCCTTCGCCGGCGTGAGGGCGACGCGGCCGTCTTCGTAGATCGCCGCCAGCTGCCCGCCGCTGATCTCCAGCGCCGAAGCGCGGCCCTTGTAGAAGGCCGTGTTCATGCCCGTATCAATCAACACCGCGCGTCCGCCAAACCGCACCGTGATGCGGCGGTCCGCCGTCGGCGTGTGGCCGGTGACGAAGCGGTCGGCGCCGTAGCGCGCGAGCAGCGGCGCGAACGGGCCCCCCGCGGGGTCGTCCGCCAGCGTCGAGAGTCCCCGCCACCACAACGCGCCTTCGCCGTCGAGCGAGAGCCACTTGTCGATCTTCAAGACGTCCTGGGCCTCGGTGAGGAGGTCCACGTCGAGCGTCGAGCGGTCGAGTTCCTTGCCGCTCTCGCGAGCGGCGGTGATGAGGGCGTTGGCCGCCGCGATTTCCGCGGCGGACACCTGCAGGATCTCGGAGAGTGAGAAGTAGGGCAGCGCGAGCTTCTTGTCCGCGAGCCGCTGCACGTAGCGGTCCATGCGCTGGACCTCGGCCTTGACCTTGTCGTTCAACTCGTCGAGCTTCGCGGGCGCGGTGGCCGGCGGAATGCCGGCGTGCATGAAGATCGATCCGCCGACGCTGGTGACCATCAGCTTGCTTCGCAGCCACGCGCCGTACTTGCCGCGCGGGCCGATCGCCTCGCGATACTCGATGTAGCCGAGGGGATGCGCGGCCTCGAAGGCCTCGCGCGTCTGCGTAAACACCTCCGGGAGCGTGGGGCTCTTCGCGCGGTATGCGGCGGCAAGCTTTTGGTAGTCCTCCCAGCCCCTGTCGAGACGCTTGCGCGAGTCCGCGTCGGCGAACTTCGCGTAGATGGGCGCGTTGGCGTCCCGCGTTTCGCCCACCAGGTTCATGACCTCGTGATTACCGAGCAGCGACTGCGCGCGCCCGCCGGCCGCCTTCGCCTGGGTCTCGAGCGCCATCAGCAAGTCGAGCACGGCGCGCACGTTCTCGCCGCGGTCCATGTAGTCGCCCGTCTGCATGAAGGTGGCCTGGCCGCCGATCCACTTGCTGGAGGCGTCGAGGAGGCCCGCCTTCTGGAGGATGCCCGTCAGCCCTTCGATGCTGCCGTGGATGTCGCCCACGGCGATGACGCGCGGCGCCTGGATGCCCTGGGCGAGGAGCGAGCGCGAGGAGTCGAAGGACGCGGGCAGCGTCGCGACGAGGGCGAAGACAACGAGGAGCGTGAAGGCGGACCGCTTCATGGGACCTCTAGAAGAATACGACGTCCTCGCCGCGCTCCGCGACGAGCTTCTGGATGGCGGCGGCCATCAGGTCGCGCCGGGCCAGCATGGCGCGCAGCTCGCCGTCGCCCACCCATGGGCCGAGCGTCGCCTTCAGCTGGTCGAAAGTGAGCGCGGTGATCTTGCCCCAGAGGGCGCGGTCCACGGTGGCGAGCGTCGGCAGGCCCTTGAGGTCCTTCTTGTCGATGAACGCGCGCGAGTGATCGATCAGGAACAGGTGCCAGTCCGCGTCGTAGAGCAGGTTGCCCTGGTTGCGGTCGATGTTGGCGATGAGCAGGTCGAACATCTTCATCCGGGCGAGCTGCCGGCTCCACTGCGGCTCGGGCCCCTGCGGCGGTTGCTTCATGTTCCAGCCCTTGGTGTTCTCGATCCAGTAGACGGCGGCGCCGGTGAGGCCCTGGTGCTTGCGCTCCACGTTGGGCGGCACCATGTGCAGGTCCAGCATCTTGTCGAGCTCGTACGCAGCGATCTCGGACTTGTAGCTCTCGAAGTAGCCGTTCGGGCGGCCGGGGCGAATCGGCTTCCAGGCGAAGCTGGCGACTGGCGTCGACGGCTCCAGGGTGGCGCGCTGTGGCTTGGTCACGCCGATGGGGATCTCCTCCAGCTTGATCACCTTGCTGGTGCGGAGGGCCGCCTCGAACTCGGGCTCGTGTCCCACCCAGGTGCGCGAGCATGCGGCGGCGGCCGGTTGTTCCGCGGCCGGACTCTGGGTCGTAGCGGCCTGCGCGGGTGCGGCCTGTGGGTGCGAGAGCAGCCCGGCGAGCAACACACCGCCGAGCGCGAGGGGCCATCGGGACATACGCATATGGGACTCGATCCTCCGTGAGATGGCGATTGTAGCCTCATCAACCGCGGTTGCGTCAGGCGCAACCGCGGTTGGCGTGGAAATGGGCCGCGGCCGACGGGCTCGCGGGAGGCAGGCAACCCGGGTTGTCGTCCAGCGTGCGCCGCCGACCACTCCGCGTGCGCCGGCGACGGCCAACCTCCATGCGTCGAGTGACTTGCCGCCCATCGCCCGGTTCGGCGCCGCCCTTGCTCTACGAGGAGCGGTGCGCGCGAGCGGCTGCCGACGGCTCCCCTGACCGCGAGTCTTCTCCCTCGCCAATCACGCGCGCCAATCAACCCGTTCACCCAGGAAGTACCTCATGCACTTGCTCACTACCGGCGCGCTCGCACTGTGCGCCCTGCTGTTCGGCTCCGTGACCCTGTCCACGCAATCGGCGGAGAAGGCGCCGGTCGCCGCCGCGCCGGCGAAGCCGGCCCTCAATCTCAACGTGGCCACGCTCGATCAACTCGAGACGCTGCCCGGCGTGGGCCGCCGCACGGCGGAGCGGATTCTCGATACCGCCAGAAGGCCGGTGGCTTCAAGAAGATCGAGGAGTTGATGAACGTGAAGGGCATCGGCGAGAAGAGCTTCCTCAAGCTGCGGCCGCTCGTGGTCGTGCCGCCGAAGCCGGAGAAGGGCGGCGGTGCGCAATGACGCCGGCGCCGCACTGATCGATCTCGTGGCCGCCGCCACCGTGCTGCTCGTCGCGTCAGCGATGGCGGTGCCGGTGGTCGGCGGCACGCTCGACCGGGAGCGGACGCTGGTGGGCGCGCAGTACCTGGCAGCGCAGGTCCAGCGCGCCAGGATGGAATCGCTGCGCCGGGGTCTCGCCGTGGCGATGCGCATCGAGGTCGCCGCCAATCGGACCCGGCTGCGGCTCTTCGCCGACGGCAACGGCAATGGCGTGCTGCAGCGCGACATCGATCGCGGGATCGACCTTCCGGTGACCGCGCCGGACTGGCTGGACGATCACGCGGCCGGGGTGTCGATGCGAATCAACCAGCCGGTCGTGGATGCCGGCGGAAGCGGGTGGCTGTCCCCGGCGACGATCCGCTGCGCATTGGCCGCACGGCCCTGCTCGCGTTCAGTCCCCTGGGCAGCGCCACGAGCGGCACGCTCTACGTCGCCGGGCCGCGCGGGCCTCAAATGGCGATCCGGATCTTCGGCCCGACGGGCCGTGCGCGTGTGCTGTTGTTCGATGCACAGGCGCGGCAATGGCGGCCGTAGGCGCGACGTCCGTCGAGCGGAGGTCGGCGCCGCGCGTCGCGCCGGCGCAGACGCCATGGCTGGCGACCGCGGTGCTGCGGCCCGGCATGCCGGTGGTGCTCGTCAACATCAGTCGTCGGGGCGCGTTGGTGGAATCCACGGCGCGGCTCCGGCCGGGGGCGCACACCGAGCTGCAATTGGCGGGCGTCGACGCGCGACGAAGCGTGAGGGGCCGGGTCGAGCGGTGTCAGGTCACCCGGCTCGAGCCGCTGTGTTACCGCGGCGTGATCGTGTTCGACGAGGGCCTCGATGTCGAGGCGGCCGTTCGTGACCAGGGTGGGTAGCGACTGCCCGCTCCGGGGTCGGCGCATCGGGGCGGGCGGGAAGCAACTACCCGCGCCAGGGGGACGACATGGGGGAGCGTGACGAGATGCGTGGGATTTCGAGTCCGTGTTCAAGGCGCGAGTTGGCATCCGCTTTGTTATCCATGCCCGCGCGTATCCCAAGGAGGGCGGAAATGGACACGTCCGCGAACCCACTCGCGTCGGCGGCCGCGCGGCCGCGCTGCGCCGACCGCCGGAGCGGCCTGCCGCTGTTGCTCCGGCAGGTCGTGCTCGACCTGCTCAATACTTCGGAGCGGCGGAATCTCGTCGCGCTGCTGACGGAGAAGCTGGCGCGGATTGCGGCGGTCCGGTCGATCCGCGTCAACGAGCTGTCCACCGCGCTGCCGTCGCGCAGTCTTCAGCCGGTGCGCGCGCGCGACTACGTCGCCTTCGCGGTGCCCTGCGGGATCCCGGCCGCCAGGTGATGCTCGAGGTGGCCTTCGATTCGAACGGCAGCCTCGACGAATGGTCCTGTCAATTGCTGGAGGCTTCGGCCAGCATCGCCGGCCTGCTCCTCGAGGCCGAACGCCTGGGCGCCACGCCGGCGCACGTCATCTCGGCGGATCGAGACGGTGCCGCGCCGCTCATCGGATCCAGCGATGTGATGCGCGGCCTCCGAGATCGCGTCGAGCGCGTGGCGGCCACCGACTTCACGGTTCTCATCGAAGGCGAGAGCGGTGTCGGCAAGGAGCTGGTCGCGCGCCAGATTCACGATCTCGGTCGCCGGCGGCAAGGACCCTTCGTGGCCATCAACTGCGCGGCCCTGGTCGAGACGCTCATCGAGGCGGAACTCTTCGGCATCGAGGAGCGGACGGCGACCGGGGTCAGGGGACGCCGCGGCAAGTTCGAGCACGCGGACGGCGGCACGCTCTTTCTCGACGAGATCTCGATCTTTCGATGGCGGCGCAAGCCAAGCTGCTGCGGGCCATCCAGGACCTGACGGTGGAGCGCGTGGGCGGCAGCGCCATGCGCCGCATCAATACCAGGATCGTGGCCGCGACCAACCGGCCCCTGGCGGGCCTCGTCGACCGTGGATTGTTCCGGACGGATCTCTTCTATCGCCTGAGCGGCGTGGAGATTCGCGTGCCCCCGCTGCGGCACCGCAAAAGCGACATCCTCGAGCTGGCGCAGTACTTCCTGGCGCGCCATCAGGGGCGCGGCTCGTTCACGATGACGGCGGCCGCGGTGGACTCGCTCGTGGCGTACGACTGGCCCGGCAACGTCCGCGAACTCGAACGCATGATCGAAGGCGCAATCGCGACGGCCGAGTCCCGGCAGATCCGCGTGGACGACCTCCCCGTGAGTCTCCGAGGCGACTATGGCGAGGTGCTGGTGCCCGCGTTCCAGCTGGGCGACACGATGCGGGCCTGGGGCAGCCGGTACGCGCGCCTCGTCCTCGAGAAGAACGCGGGCAACAAGACGCAGGCCTGCAAGATTCTCGACATCAGTTATCACACGCTCAACGCATACCTGCGATTCAGGCCGCCGCCCCCGCCGGCAGGTGCGCACGCGGACGCCGGCGCGCAGCAGGTCCCCCAGGGGTAAACAGAGCAGTGGCCGGAGGCCTCCGGCATGGTGTGAATGGTGAGGCAGGGCAACGCGTGCGCGGTCAGGCGCCGTTCCGGGTTCGGTTGCGGTGGGCGGAGGCCCGCCGTCGGAGGAGTGTCATGAAGCCTGTCATGCATGTGATTGTCGCGATCGGTGGTGTGCTCTGCGTAGCCTCTGCGGCCGCGGCGGGTGCCGGGGCGTCAAGCGGGCCGTCCACGAAGCCTGGTGTTCGTGCCGTGTCCTCTCAGTCGCGCGTCGACGAAAGCGGAGCGGTCACCTTCACGCTCGCCGCGTCCACCGGCGAGTCCACGCTCCTCGCCGAGGGGCCCGGCATCCGGTTCGAGAAGCGCGTCACGCCGGAGAGGGTCACGATTCGCGTGGAGGCGGCCGGTGATGTGTTGGAGTTCGAAGCGGACAATCGCGGCGCCGTCAAGATGGGCCGCCGTGGAAAGGTGCGGCGCTTGCGCATGGGCGCCAGGACGGCCGGGCCTATCCAGCAGGCCCAGGAACTCACCGCGGGATTCTGACGCGCTCATGGCCCTCGAGGCCCTCGCGGGCGTCCTCGAGGAGAGCAACAGGCCGGAGGCCCGGTGGCCGCGATCACGTCCTTCGCACT
>CAWIWS010000010.1:0-290545 GCA_963839865.1 uncultured Acidobacteriota bacterium | reverse complement strand
AACGCCGCGGCGTCGTCCATGACGAGAATGCCGAGGCCCTGGGCGGCGTCGCCGGACACGCGGGACTCTTCGGCACGGCCGGCGCCGTGGGCACGTGCGCGCGCTGGTGGATGGAGCGCGCCCGGCACCTCGCCGTGTTCCTGCAGAAGAGCGCCGTTCCGGGCAGCTCGCGCGCCCTCGGGTGGGACACGATGCTGCCGACCTCGTCGTGCGGCACGCGGCTCTCGCCGCGCGCCTTCGGGCATACCGGCTTCACGGGGACGTCGGTATGGATCGATCCTGCGCAGGACCTCTACGTAGTGATGCTATCGAACCGCGTCCATCCGACACGCCAGGGTGACGGCATCCAGGACGTGCGCCGCGCACTCCACGACGCCGTGGTGGAGGATCTCGGCTAGCGTCCGGGCGGACGCACGGCGCCGGGCTGTGGCTGGCCGAACGGCTGGAAGGGCGATCCCCCCGGGCCGCCCACGGGTGGGCGGTTGGGCTGGGACCCGCCAGGCGCGAAAGGCCCCGCGGGGTTTCCCGGCGGCCGCTGGCCACCGCCCGGGCCCATCTGCTGTCCCGGCCCCTGCTGCCCCGGCTGCCCCGGCCCTCCGACCCGCTGGACCGTCTGAAGGTAGATGAAGGCCCACTCGTTGTACTTGTCGCGACCGTTATAGAGCTTGATCGAAGTGTCCTTGCTCTTCGACGTTACCCCGATGATGCCGCCCGCGGCGCCCGTGGGCGCCGTGCCGCCGGCGACCGGTGTGGGCGAGGGCTGAACGGCCGGCTGGGTGGTGGCGACCTGGCCGGGCCGCTGGGCCCCAAGCGGCGCACTCACGCCCTGGGCGGCCTGGTTCGCATAGATCGGCTGGAAATCGTCTTTGGTGATCGGATCTTTGTATTTCTTGCGGAGAAAGCGTTGCTCAACCAGGACATCGATGGACGGCGGGGCCGTATTCGCGTACTTGCGCTGGAAGAGGCCAATGGCGCGGACGTACTGGTTACCGCGGAAGATCAGCTCTTCTTCCTTGTCGCGGATCACCATGTGCGACCACACGGGCAGCAGCGCGCCCATGAGCACGGACATCACGCTCAGCCCGACGAGCAGCGCCGCCATGGCGTAACCTCGCTCGCCTTGACCCGCTAACCTCATGCGTCTATTATCCTTATCAGGCTCTTCAGTGTCACGCCTTCATCCCGCCACGATTCTCGTCGCTTTGAGCCTTGCCGCGCTGTCGGCCTGCGACAAGGTCGCGTTGCTTGCGCCCACGGATTCCACCATTGCGCTGTCGATCAGTACGACGGTCGTCCCGGTGAATGGGACGGCCCAGGTCACGGCGTCGGTGATCGAAAAGGGCGGCACGCCCGTGCAGAACGGGACGAGCGTGACGTTCACGTCCACGTTCGGCACCATCGAACCGGTCGAGGCCCTTACTGAAGGCGGCAAGGCCGTCGTCACGTTCAAGGGCAGCCAGTCCGGGAAGGCGACCATCCAGGCGTTCTCCGGATCCGCGACCAAGACGCTCGAGAACATCCTCGTGGGCGGCGCGGCGGCGAAGACCGCTGCCATGCGCGCCGAGCCCCCGTCGCTCCCCCAAGCCGGCGGGACCTCGCAGGTGTATGCCGTCGTGCGTGATGAGAGCGGCAACCTGCTGCCCGGCGCGCCCGTGTCGTTCACGACCGATCAGGGCACGCTCGGCTCGAGCTCGGCGATCACCGACGCGAACGGCCAGGCGCAGACCTCGCTCACGACCACTCGCGCCGCCAAGGTCACGGCGAATATCTTCGGCGGCGTCGCCGCCACGGTCGATATCACCCTCGTCAGCGCGCCAACCGTGACGATCGGCACCTGCACGCCGGCCACACCATCCGTTGGCGTCGCGGTCAATTGCACCGTGACGCCTGGCGCGGTAACGGCGACGGGCAGCCCGATCCAAAACGTGACCGTGAACTGGGGCGACAACACGGGCGAGCAGCCTCTAGGTTCGGTCACCGGCGCGACGGTCGCCTCGCACACCTACTCCGCGCCAGGCACCTACACGGTCACCGCCGCGGCCATCGACCAGGCCTCACAGCGCGGCACGGCGTCGATCGCGCTCATCGTCCAGCGCCTGCTGCCCACCATTTCGATTACGGCATCTGCCGCAAGCGGATCGGTGGGTGTGCCGATCTCGTTTACCGTCACTCCGGCCACGACGCCGCCGCAACCGATCACCGGCGTCACTGTGGACTTCGGCGATGGAGGGTCGCGAGACCTCGGGGCAATCTCAGGCGCAACGACCGTGCTCCGGAGTTATGCATCGGAAGGTATTTACACGGTCACCGCGACCGTCACCGACCAGAGTGGCCAGCGCGGCACGTCGAGTACTCAGGTGTCGATCACGCGGGGCGCGGGACCAACGATTACCTTCTCCCAGACGTCATCAATCCTTGGGTCGGGGACTACGGTTACTGCGTTCAGCGTCACCGCGACCGTGTCTACCGGTCTCTCGGTTCGCAGTATCGTCGTCACGCAATGCAGCGGGTGCGTCCCGGTTTACAGCGGCACCGGCGGCACGTTCACCGTCAACAACATCGCGGCCAACAGCACTCTCACCGCGGTGGCCACCGACTCGGCGGGCAATCAGAGCTCGTCCACAATAATCGTGAAATCCACTGTGCCGTAACACGGACACGAAGGTTCAGCACGAAGGTTCAGCACGAGGGTTCAGCACGAGGGTTCAGCACGAGGGTTCAGCACGAGGAGTTCAACGACACAGGTTCAACGGGCGAACCTTCGTGTTGAACCCTTTTCTATTGAACCCGTGGGCTGAACCGGCGTGTTGAACCGCCGCGCTGAACCTTCGTGGTGAACCGCCCCCGCCGCGCGCTATTCCCAATCGGCGTATCTGGTCCCGTCGAGCGCGAGGCGGTCTGACCCACTCTTCACGTCGTACACGCCCGCCTGTGACGCGGGGTTATTGGGGTCCGGCTCCGCCTGAGTCGTCGTCCAGGTGTCCTTCGACTTCGTCATCGGGTCGTCGGGAATTTCGCGGAGATAGCCGTCGGACACCAGGTCCGAGAGCCCCTGCGGGTACTTCGACTTGTCGGCGTAGTACTGGTCGATGGCGTCGCGCATCCGGAACAGGTTCTCCTTCAGCACGGCTTCCTGCGCCCGCGTCACGCTGTTCTTGTACTGCACCATCCCCATGCTGGCCAGGATGACGATGAGCGTCACGACGACCAGGACCTCGATCATCGTGAACCCGCGCGCTCCGTTATCCGTCATTCGTCTCTTCAATTATTCCCAGTCCTTGTACTTCGTGCCGTCCAGCCCCGTGCCTGCGTTCTTCGAGTAGACGTCGTAGACGTTCTGCCCGCCCCAGCTCGTCGAGTCCGGCTTGTCCTGGTATGCGCGCAGGCCCCACTCGGCCTCCCCCGTGGTCGGGTCCTGTGGAATGCGGCGAAGGAACTTCAGCTTGCGCCCGGTGGCGTCATTGGCCGCCGACACGCCGTCGACCAACGTCTCCAGGTCCGGCGGATAGCCCTCGCTGTTGGCCTTCAGCTCCGTCGTCGGAATCTGTCCCTGGTCCGCGGAATCCTTGAACTTGTCGATGGCCGTGCGCATCTCGCGCAACACGCGCCGCAGTTCCGCCTCTCGCGTCCGCTGGATCGTGACCCGGGCCAGCGGCTGCACCGCGGAGGCCAGGATCAGGATGATCGTCGTGACGACCAGCAGCTCGACGAACGTGTAGCCGCGCTGCATCTACCGCACCGTGATGCCGGCCGGACCGAACTGCAGCGCGGCGGTCCCGCCTCCGGGCACCGTGGCCGTGCCGCTGACGGTGATCGACCCCGTGCCCGCGGCCACTGGCTCGAAGAGAATCGCGGCCAGCAGGCCCGACGCGGACGCGCCCGTGCGATCTCCCGGCCGCGTGATCGCGATGTCGATACGGCCGGCCGCCGGATCGATCTGCTGCGTGAACGCGGGCGCGGCGCCGCCCTGGCGCATGAAGGTGCCTTCCTGCACGCTGCGCGCCCGCACGAGCGCGGGATTGTAGGTGATCGAGATCGTGATCGTCGACAGGCGCGACGCGCCCGCCACCGAGAGCGGCACGGTGTAGGGACCGCTGCCCACGCGCATCTCCGTGGGCGGGCTCAGGCTGATCCGCGCGGGCGGCGCGATCGGCGCGGCCGGCGGTGCCTGGGCCGGCGCGGCCGCCGGTGATGTGGCGACGCCGGGCTGCGGCGTGGCTTGGGCCGGCACGGGTTGTGCGGCCGGGGCCGCGGGAGCCGGCGCAGCTGCAGGCGCGTCTGGCGGTGGTCCGACCGTCTGGACCGGACTCGGCGCCGCGGCCGGCTGTTGCGCCGGGGCGGGCGCACCCACCATCCCTGGAATGGGCGAACTGCCCGGCGGAACCATCGGCCGCTCCGTGCTGCCGGTAGGAAGGACGGGCGCGATTGGGGCTTGTCGGCCGGCCGGCAGCGGCGGCGCCGCCGCCGCAGCCGCAGCTGCGGCCTCTGCCTCGATCGGCGAGGGCGCCACACCGGGCGTCATCGCAGGTCCCGCGGCGTTGTCGACTCCCCCGCCGATGAGCGGCGGCGGCCCGCCGAGGGCCATGTTGGACTGCGTGCCGATGTAGATCGGGCTGAGGTCCAGCGCCTTCAGTTCGTGCGTCCGGATGATTCGTGGCGTCAGGAGCATCACGATATCGGTCTGGCGAATCGTGTTGTCGTTGGCCGAGAACAGCTGCTTCACGAGGGGCAGGCGCAGCACGCCAGGAAATCCCTTGAGCGACTTGCGCTCGTCCTCGCGCAGCAGGCCGGCCAGCAGGTTGGATTCCCCGTCGCGCAGCCGCAGCTTGGTCTGGACCTTGCGCGAGAAGAACGACGGCAGGTTCTGCCCCGCGATGTTCGAGTCGCCGCCACGCGCGCTGTTCTCCAGCGAGATCTCGAGGATGATGTCGCCGTCGTAGGTCACGCGCGGCGTCATCTCGACGATGATGCCGATCGTGCGGTAGCCGTATGACGTGAGCGGGTTGGCGGCCGCGCCGCCGGTGGCCAGCGGCGTGAACGTCGTGCTCGGCACGGGCACGTCCTCACCGAGGTTCAGCGAGAGCTTCTGGCCCTCGGTGCCGCGGAGGTTCGGCTTGGCGAGCACCTTCGTCTGCGAGTCGCTCTCGAGGAACCTGACCACGGCCGTGGGCACCGACGCGTAGAAGTCCGCCGTGCTCACGCCCCGCGAAATCGTGTTCAGGTTGAAGGGCGCGCCGGTGGCCGAGGGTGGGGCTTCCGGCGAGAAGGCCAGCTGCGCGGAATAGCTGCCCAGGTCGAGGCCGTACTGCTTGGCGCGCTCGCGGCTGACCTCGAGGATCTGGACGTCGACGCTCACCTCGGCCCGCGGTTTGTCGTTGGCCTGGATGATGCGCTCCACGATCTGCACGACCGACGCGGTGGCGCGCACCGTGATGGTGTTGGCGGTCTTGTTCGCGAAGATGGTCGGCTGGATCGCCATGCCGGCCACGCGGATCACGCCGGTGAGCAGCTGCGAGAGTTCGGTGGCGTCGGAGTGCGACACGAAGAAGGTGCGGATGACCTGCTCTTCGTACTGCGTGCGCTTCTGCGTGCTGTCCGCGGCGATGATGATCGTCCGCTCGTTCAGCACCTTGTAGAAGAGCTGATTGGAAATCATGATCTGCTGGAGGGCCTGCTCCAGCGTGACGCCTTCCAGCTGAATCGTGATGGACCGATCCTGGAAGTCGCGATCGTAGGTAACGTTGATCCCGGTGGCGTTGCCGATGAAATTCAGCACGTCGCGGATCCCGGCGTTCGTGAACCGGATGATCAGCGGGTCGCGGCTGGCGGGATTGAGGATGGGTTCGGCGTTCCGGCGCGACGCCAGCTCGCGCAGGCGATCGATCTCGGGCTTCGGCTGCGCCGCCTCCAGCTTGTCGCGCTGGCTGCGCTCGATGTCCGCGGCCTTGGCGGCCAGCTGGCGATTCGACGGCTCGAACTCGAGCGCCTTGCGATACGCGCGCAAGGCCTCCTCCGGATTCCCGGCGGCCTCGAATTGCATCGCCGCGGCCGGCGTACATCTGGGCGCCCGAGACCATCGCGCGCTCGAGCGCGATCTTGTAGTCGGGCCGATCGGGATCGTCCTCCAGCGCCTGGCGGTAGAAGCCCACCGCCGCGTCCCAGTCGCCCGCCTTCCCGGCTTCCTCGCCACGCGCGAACGCGCGGCCCGTCGCACAGCCCGCCGCCAGGATGGCCGCGACCGCCACGACTACGACCCCGCCGACTACCCGCGTCATCATCATTCGCTGTTCGCTCTGCTGTCTCAGGACCCAAGCCCCAGGTCCCAAGGCCTGGGTCCTGAGTCCTGGGTCTCGTTACTGCCCTGTCAGTCTCACCGTCTGTCGTCCACGACCGTCCGCGTACGTGAGCTCGATCGATTCCACGCCGATTTTGACGATGCGGTACCGGCCATCGATGATATCGCCCTCGCGGCCGTACAACGTCGTCCGGCCGTCGGTGAGCACCGCCACCTTGAAGCCGTTCGATTTCTCCACCAGCCCGATGAACTTCAGCGCGATCGGCGGCGGAGGTGGCGGTCCCGGCGGCGGCCCACCCGCCCCTGGTGTCCCGGGCGAGGGGGGCGCCAAGGCTTCCGGCCTCGGGGGCGCCACGGACTTCGGCGGCGCGGGCGCGGCCTTCGGCTTGAAGCGAAACGGGTTCCGCGCCGTGTCCGACGGGCCGGCCCGGTCGGCCTCGAGCGCGGCCAACTGCACCAGCGTCATGGGTCCCTGCGACGCCGCGGCCGCGGCCGCAGCACGATCCCGCGCCGGCGACGGCCTGGCCCCGGCGGCCGGACCCGCCGTCACCGTCGTGGCCGCCGGCCGCATCTGCATCCACACCGCGATGGCCACCACGATCACCAAGGCCCCGCCGACGAGCCACCGCTGCTTGTCAGCGGTCATTCGGCGTCACCCGGTAGAACGTCGAGAGTTCCAGGTTCAGCGACAACGCGGCGCTGCCGGGGCCGCCCTCGGAGAGGACGACATTGTCGATCACGACGAAGTCCGGTCCGGTCTCGATGTCGTAGATGAATTGGCGAATGTCGTCATAGTCGCCGGACAACAGATAGCTCACCTTCAGCCGCTCCAGCTGCGAGTCGCGCACCGTCTCCGGCGCGGCGGCGCTCTGCTGGAACGTGACGTCGTGCCCGCGCGCCAGCTGGCTCAACTTCAGGTGCGTCACGCGCCGCGCGGCGGCCACGTCGGCCGGCAGCACCTGCTGGTAGAACCGTTCGAGGTCGCGGTCGGCCCGCGCTTCCCCGTCGCGCGTGGCTTCGGCGCTCTTGTAGTCCGCCTGCGCCTCCGAGAGCGCCTGCGCGGCCGCGACCGCACGCTTGTCGCCGCTCTCGACCGACTGCGTCAGCGGCAGCACGACGCCCGCCAGCACGCCGAGGTTGATGGCCAGCACGGCGCCGATCGGAATCAGCCATGCCCGATGATCGCGGGCCACCCTGGCCCACGGCACCGTCGAGGCCACAGTGAAGAGGGCCCTCATCGCCCTGCGACCTTCCCGGTGGCGTTGCCGGGCGTGTCCTTGCTGGGTTCAGACGTCGGCGGCGGCTGGACGGCCGCCCCCGCGGGGGGCGCCCCATAAAAACCTTCGATGGTCGATTTCAGCGTGCCGTCATCCTGCGCCCGCTCCTGCCGCGAGAGAACGCTGCGGAACGCGCCGGTCTTCTCCAGCGCGTCGATGAAGGCGTCGACGTCCTCGACCGTGCGGGACACCACGGTCACCGCCACCAGCATGCGCCCCTCGGGGTCGAACTGGGGCTGCACCTGCGCGAGGCGGACGTCGGCCGGCATCGTCGTCTCGAAGCGATTGAAGAGGTCGGTCCACGAGAACGCGCGCCGCTCGATCAGCTGGTTGGCCTCGCGCGCGGCCGCCTGCACGGCGTCCAGCTTGGCGCGATCGAGCGACTGCCGGATGAGGCGCGCCTTGTCGCGCAACCCGCGCGCGTCGGTCTCGTTCTGCTCCGTCCGCTGCCGTTGCTCGCTGCTGCGGCTCCGGAGTCGCCACACTTCGTACGCGTTGAACACCGTGAGCACGAGGGCCACCGTCCCCACGAGGCCGAGGCAGACGCGGACGAGTCGGTCGTTGTAGAAGGGCCGGGTCGAGAGGTTGGCGCGCAGCATCAGGCGGCCGTCCTCTCGCGCAGCAGCACGCCCACCAGCGGCGCCAGCACGTCGAGCAGTTCCGGCGGCGCGCCGATGCGATCGACGAGCGACGCCGCGCCGCGCGGATCCACGGCCTCGACGCCGAGGCCCAGGCGCTCCTCGAGTCCGCGCCGCACCGTATCGGCCCCGCCGGGCAGTCGTGCGGCGCCGGCCAGCAGCACCCGCGCGAAGCCGCTGCCGTGCAACCGGTCCTCGTAGTACATCGCCGTCTGGTGAATCAGGTCCGCAAGCGTCCCCTCGGCCTCTTCGGTCCGGTTGCGGAAGAACAGCAGCGACCGATCGCGGATGACCGCCAGGGTGATGTAG
Source organism: uncultured Acidobacteriota bacterium (assembly GCA_963839865.1). Classification (GTDB taxonomy): domain Bacteria; phylum Acidobacteriota; class Vicinamibacteria; order Vicinamibacterales; family UBA2999; genus 12-FULL-67-14b. Next base: position 282,026 of record CAWIWS010000010.1, on the reverse strand, counting down.
GTGTCCGTCACGTGCACCAGCAGCCAGTCCCCGCTGGGCGCCGTCGGCCCGACGAGGACGCCGTTGATCACGCTGAACGTGGCCAGGTCCACGAGGCCCGTGTGCACGCCCGCCATCAGGCAGGCCTGCTCGTACTGGCGGACGACGTCCTCGCGCGCGAGGGCGACGACGAACTCGGCGCCGCCGTCCGGTGACTGCGCGCCGGGCGTGAGGCTCAGCACGGCCTGCTCGATGGGAAACGGCGCCGTCTTCCGCACCTGCCAGCGCACGATCTCATGCAGGTCGGCAATCCTGGCGGGCACCGTTTCCAGCTTCAGCAGCGACACCTTGGCCACCGTGTCCGGGATCACCAGCGCGGCGCGCGTCGGCCTTGGCGCCGAGCTGCGCGAGCACCCGGCCCACCGCCTGGGCCACCAGCGGCACGTCGGAAATGTTCGGGCGTCGCCAGGGCCGGCACCACGGCGCCAGGCGGCAGCGGCTCCGACGCGTGCGCCGCGACGATCGCCTGGCCGCCGCGCCGGGCGATGCGCACGGCCGCGACGTGGCCGTGATCGATCTCGATGGCCACGTCGGGCGGCGGCGATTGGAAGAGGTCGCGGAGGTTCATTCGACGAACGTCACCTTGTTGATCTCCCGCAGCGTCGTCAGGCCCGTCGAGGACACGCTCGACCGCCGACTCGCGCAGCAAGCGCATGCCCTGCTCCTTCGCCGCGCGCTTGACCTCGGAGATCGGCCGCTTCTCGAGGATGATCTCGCGGATGTGATCGGTGAGGTCGAGCAGCTCGCAGATCGCCATGCGGCCCTTGAAGCCGGTGCCGCCGCACTCGATGCAGCCGGCGCCCTTCGTACAGCGTGTGGTCCTCGAGCAGCGCGGCGTCGATGGCCGACTCGGCGAGCAGCGCGGCGTCGATCACCGCCGGACGCTTGCAGCTTCTCGCAGATCTTCCGCACGAGGCGCTGCGCCATCACGCAGTTGAGCGCCGAGATGAACTGGTACGGCTCGACGCCCATGTTCAGGAACCGGCCCAGCACGTCGAACACGTTGTTGGCGTGGACGGTGGTGAACACGAGGTGGCCGGTGAGCGCCGACTGGATGGCGATCTGCGCCGTCTCGGGGTCGCGGATTTCGCCGACCATCACCTTGTCGGGGTCGTGGCGCAGGATGGACCGCAGGCCGCGCGCGAACGTCAGCCCCTTCTTCTCGTTGATCGGAATCTGCGTGATGCCCTTCAGCTGGTACTCGACCGGGTCTTCGATCGTGATGATCTTGTCCTCGATCGTGCGGATCTCGGCGAGCGCCGCGTAGAGCGTGGTGGTCTTGCCGCTGCCCGTGGGCCCGGTGACGAGCACCATGCCGTAGGGTTCGCGGATGTACTTGCGGAAGCGCTTCAGCTCCAGCTCCGGGAAACCCAGGATGTCGAGCCGCAGTTCCGTGAACTGCTCGCTCATCGACTGCTTGTCGAGGATACGGATCACGGCGTCCTCGCCGTGCACGCTCGGCATCACCGACACGCGGAAGTCGATCGTCTTGCCGGGCACGCGCAGCCGGAAGCGGCCGTCCTGCGGCACGCGCTTCTCGGCGATGTCGAGCTCGGCCATCACCTTGATGCGCGAGAGGATCGAGCTGTGGAACCGCTTGGCGATCGGCCGCATGGCCGACTGCAGCACGCCGTCGATGCGGTACTTCACGTACACCGCGTCGTCCTGCGTCTCGATGTGGATGTCGCTCGCGCGCCGCTGGATGGCGGTGAAGATCGTCGAGTCCACCAGGCGGATGATCGGGCTGCTGTCGCTCGTCAGGCGCTCGACCGTGAGGTTGTCCTCGGCGTTCTCGTCTTCCTTGAGGACCTGGATCTGGAACTCTTCGGTGGCCTCGTCGAGCACGCGCTGCGAGCTCTCGCTCTTCTTCAGCATGCCCTCGATGGCCGACCGCGCGCCCACCATCACGCGCACCGGCGTCCCGAGGATCACCGACAGCTCGTCGATCATCAGCAGGTCGGTCGGGTCCGACACCACGATCACGAGCGACTTGCCGTCCCGCCGGTACGGCACGAACCCGTAGCGCAGCATCAGGTCCGCGGGGATCGACCGGAACAGCTCCTGGTCGATCCGGAACTCGTGCATGTCGAGGAAGTCGAGCCGGTAGCGCTCGGCCAGGCGGCGCGCCTGCGCCTCCTCGGCGGTGCGCTCCGCCGCCGACACCTCGACCGGCGTCGGCTCCGCCTCGATGAGGGCTTCGGGGTCCAGCGTGTCCTGGGGCTGCTGTGCGTCCATCTAGCGTGCTCCGACCACCGAGGAAAGTTGGAACAGCGGCATGTAGAGCGCCAGCACGATGGTGGCGATCACGATCCCCATGAACACGAGCAGCGCCGGCTCGATCAGCGTGACGAACCGCCCGACCTCGGTGTCGATTTCCTCGTCGTAGAAATCCGCCAGGCTGTTGAGCATCTCGGTGAGCGAGCCGGTGGACTCGCCCACCTCGATCATCTTGATGGCCACGTCGGGCACCGTGTTGCGCTCGAGCAGCGTGCCGGCGAAGCTCTGGCCCTCGCGCACCTTCACCGCCACGACCTCGAGCTCCTGGCCGATGTGGCGGTTGCCCGCGGCGCGCGCCGAGATCTCGAGCGCGTTGACGAGCGGGATGCCGCCGCCGAGCAGCGTGGCCATCGTCCGCGCCAGCTGCGACGTCGCGAACTTGCGGAAGCTATCGCCCGACGACGGGCAGCTTGAGCAGCATCCCGTCGAAGCGCGCGTCGTGGCCCGGCCGCCGGATCCAGTTGAAGAACGCGAACGCGCCGACGGCGACCGCGATGACGATCAGCCATAACTGCGCGCGAATCACGTCCGACACGCCGACGATGAACCGCGTGGAAAGCGGGAGCTCGGCGTCGAAGCTGACGTAGAACTCCGCGAACGTCGGCACCACCTTGACGACGATGATGCTCACGAGCGCCAGGGCCAGCGCCGATGAGGATCGCCGGGTAGACCATCGCGGAGATGCGTCTTCGACCGCACCGTGTCCACGGTCTTGGCATACGCGACGAAGCGGCGCAGGACCGCGTCGAGATTGCCGGCGCGCTCGCCCGCCATCAGCGACGCCGTGTAGACGTTGGGGAACAAGTCGCCGTGCGCCGCGAACGCGTCCGACAGCGCCGTGCCGCCGCGCACCTTCTCGTGCACGTCGTCCAGCACCGACTTGAAGATGGGGTTGGTCAGGCGCGACCGCAGGATGTCGAGCGACTGCACGAGCGGCATGCCCGCTTTCAACAGAGTGGCCAGTTCCTGGTTGAACACCAGGAACTCGTGGCGCGAGATCTTGCGGCCGCCGCCAAACGAGATTCGGCCGAACCCCAACCGCGGCCGTAAGGACAGGACGTGCAGTCCCTTGTCCTCCAGTTCGCGTCTGAGGGCGGCTTCGCTTTGGGCGACGTAAACGCCCTCGATAATCTCACCCGACGTGGTGCCGAGCCGGCAGCGGAATTCCATCCCTAAGAGATTGACCCACAGGGGATTATAAGGAATTGAGAGCGTAATCCCAATCCTTTAGACCGCAAAAGTCAGTGGCCGGCCTTCTGGAGGATGCGACGGACGTACGACTGGGTTTCGGGGAACGGGGGCAGGCCGCCGTAGCGGAGGACGGCGCCCTCCCCGGCGTTGTAGGCGGCCAGGGCCAGGGAGAGGTCGAAGCGCCCCATGAGGTCCTTCAGATGCCGGACGCCAGCTTCAAGATTAGCCTTCGGATCGTAGGGGTCGCGCACGGCGTATTGGCGTGCGGTGGCGGGCATCAACTGCATCAGGCCCTTGGCGCCTTTCGACGACCTGGCCCGGGCCTGGTAGTTGGATTCGACTTCGATCAGGGCGTGCACCAGCCGCGGGTCCACCTGGTTGGCGGCGGCCGTGGCGGCGATGAGGGCGGCGAAGGGCTTGGCCGACAGATCGGTGTCGGGAACCGGGAGCCGGAAGCCGGGAACCGATAATGCGTCACCTGCGACCCGGTTCTCGGCCCCCGGCTCCCGGTTCCCGACTGCCGGCTCCCGATATGTTTCTACCGGATAAGGCACTTCATCCGGGTCCACGCGGTCGATGAGGGCGGCGGCAAACGCCACTTCCCCACCCCCGCGGAGAACGAGCGTCGCCTGTCCGCCCTCCACCCGGCACGCCTGCACCGACATGGTCCGACCGGTCTTGAACACCACGATTTCAGCGCGAGCGGTGCGGGGCAGAAACGCCAGAAATGACAAAGAACAAATAACCAATAACGAACGTTGGCGGCGCGTCGAGCGTCCCCCTCGTTTGTTATTCGTTATTCGTTCTTCGTTATTCATCTACAAGCTACTGAATGAACGCGTGGAAGATCCGCGCGCCGAGTTCGCGCGGGTCGCTCGTGGTGGCGCCGGGTTCGAGGGCCGGGACGAACGTCTTGTCGGCCAACAACCGCATCTCCACCATTTCGCCCGTCCCGAGCTGGGCCGCCGTAATCGGCAGCTTGCGCACGGGCGCTTCCTTGGCGCTCAGCGGAACGGTGGCCAGCACCTGATCGCCCATCTGCACCGTGACCTGCTGCGCCGCGTTCGGCGCTCGTGGCCGGGTTATCGGCCTGCAGGAACAAGGTGACGTCGCGCTTCGGGTTGCGGAACGCGAGCGTCGCTTCCTTCTTGGTCCACTGCCATTCCGTGCGCGTCGCGCCTTCGGCCACCACTTCCGCCGGATGCCAGCCGTCCTTGAAGATCACGAAGATGTTCTCGGTCTGCGGCATCAACTCGAAGTCGACGACCTTGTAGGACCGGTCCCCCGCGATCCTCGTTCGACAGCTTCAGACGGTCGTTCGAGCCGGGTGTATACAGCCCGGCCACGATCTTGGCCGCCCCTACATAAGGGTAGCTGGGCACGAACATCGTACGGGTGTACTCGATGGTCTGTCCGGGCTTCCACTCCGTGGTCGGGGTGGCCGGGTCGTGGTCGTCGGTCCACATCAGCTCTTCGTCGGCGTCGAGGAAGTGCACGAACACCTTCCGCGCGCCGAGCGCCGGCGCGTTGGCGGCCACCGTGAACTTGTAGGTGACCTCGACGGGGCTGCCCAGCGCCACCTTAGGGCGGGACAGCGTGACCTGGGCGGTGACGACTGCGGGGGCCGTATCTTGCTTCTTGCCACAACCGGCTGCGGCGATGGCGACCGCGACCGCGAAGACGGCGATTCTCAATACTTTAGACATGTCTCTCCGTTGCATAGACCTTCAAACGAGAATATCATGCTGACCAATCTGATGGACACTCCCCGCGACGCGCTCGGCATGGTGGAAACAAAGGGCTTTATCGGCTCCGTGGAGGCCGCCGACGCCATGGTGAAGGCCGCGAACGTGGTGCTGCTCGGGCACCGAATACATCGGGGCCGGCTACGTCACCGTGCTCGTGCGAGGCGATGTGGGGGCGGTCAAGGCCGCCACCGACGCCGGGCGCCGCCGCCGCCCGCCGGGTGGGCGAACTGGTGTCGGTGCACGTCATTCCCCGGCCGCACGCCGAGGTGGAACGCATTCTTCCCAAGGCCTGAGGCTTGGGGCCTGAGGCTTGAGGGCCCGGGCCCTGACGGACATGGCCACCGCCGCTCCCGCAGCACAAACCGACAAAGACCTGGCGTCCATCGCCGAGGCGCGGGCCCTCGCCCGCCGGGCCAAGGTCGCGCAGGCCACGCTCGCCGAATTCTCCCAGGCCCAGATCGACGCCATCGTCGACGCCATGGCCGCCGCCGTGACGCCGCACGCCGAGGCCCTCGCGCGCCTGGCCGTGGAGGAAACCGGCTACGGCGTCGTGGCCGACAAGCTCCAGAAGAACCTGTTCGCCTCGCAGCGCGTGCACGAGTTCATCCGCCCGATGAAGACCGTGGGCGTGATCAACCGCTTCGAGGAACGCAAGGTCGTCGAGATCGCCGAGCCGTTCGGCGTAGTCGCGGCGGTGATTCCCTCGACCAACCCGACGTCGACGGCGATCTACAAGATCCTCATCTCGATCAAGGCGCGCTGCGCCGTCGTGATGACGCCGCACCCGTCCGCGGCGAAGTGCATCACGCGGACGGCCGGACATCATGGACGAGGCGGGCCGGAAGGCCGGCCTCCCCGACGGCGCGATCGGCTGGATGACGACGGTCACGCTCGAAGGCACGCAGGAGCTGATGAAAGCGCGCGAGGTGTCGGTGATTCTCGCCACCGGCGGGATGGGCCTCGTGCGCGCGGCCTACAGCGCCGGCAAGCCGGCCTACGGCGTGGGACCGGGCAACGCGCCGTGCTACATCGAGTCCAGCGCCGACGTGCGCAAGGCCGCCAACGACATCCTCACCGGCAAGTCCTTCGACAACGGCGTGCTGTGCTCGTCGCCGAACTCCGTGGTGGTGGACGAGGCCATCGAAGCCGAGGCGCGCCGGCAATTCCGGGACCAGGGCGGCTACTTCCTCTCCCCCGCCGAAGCCGACGCGCTCGCGAAGGTGCTCGTCACGCCGCAGCGGCTGCCGAACCCGGCGTTCGTCGGCAAGTCGGCGATGGTCATCGCGGAGAAGATGGGCTTCACGGTGCCGACGGGCACGCGCGCCCTCATCGCGGAGCTGAAGGGCGTGGGCCGCGAGTTCCCGCTCTCGATCGAGAAGCTCTGCCCCGTGCTCTCCTACTACGTGGTGAAGGACTGGCGGGATGGCTGCGAGCGCTGCAAGTCGATCCTGCGCTACGGCGGCATGGGCCACACGATGTCCATCCACTCGCAGAACGAGGCCGTCATCCTCGAGTTCGGCCTCCACAAGCCGGCGTACCGCATCGTCGTCAACACGCCGACCACGCACGGCTCGATCGGCCTGACCACCGGCCTCGATCCCGCGATGACGCTGGGATGCGGCGGCTTCGGCGGCAACATCACGTCCGACAACATCTCGCCGAAGCACCTGCTCAACATCAAGCGGCTCGCGTACGAACTCAGGCCGGTTCGAGTCTCGTGGCAGGTGCCACGGGTGCCATAGGTGCCAAAGGTGCCAAGGGGGTGGGTGCCGAAGGTGCGGCAGGTGCGGTGGGTGCGGCGCGCGCCGCCGCTGCCCAAGGCCCCGGCCAAGCCGCGGCCCGATACGATTTCGAGCGACGCGCTCACGAGCCGCATCGACCAGTTCCTCGCGTCACGCGGCGTCGTGAAGGGCACCGGCACCGCCCGTCACCCTTGGCACCCGCACCTCTCGGCACCCTTGGCACCCGCGGCACCCGTGGCACCGAGAAGTTTCATCTGCGAAGACGACGTGCGGCTGGCGATCCGGGAGGGCCGAAAGCTCGTCGTGGGCGATCGGACCATCGTCACGCCCGCCGCGCGAGACGCCGGCGAGGCCGCCACGTGTTCATCCAGGCCGGATGGCCCTCCTAAACGTCTGAGCCATAAGCGGTTGACCCTGCCTTCCGGGGCATGCTACGCTTCCGAGTCGTTTCGTTTACCTTCGGGTTGAATGCCCAGCAAGAGACTCCTCCCCTTCGTCTTCGCCTCCGCCATCTCTGTGGCGACGGGATGCGTGTCTGGATCCGGCGCCAAGGTGGCGAAGGTCACCCCGCAGGCTCCGCCTGTCGTGGCCGCGCCGGCGCCGGTGCTTTGCGCCGGCCCCCGATCCGATCACCACGCTCATCGCCGAGTCCGACCGCCACTTCACGGCGGGCCAGCAGGAACTGTCGGTCGGCCACCTCGAAGGCGCCCGCACGCGAGTTCGATCGCTCGCTCGACACGCTGCTCGAATCGCCCGGCGGCGCCCGCGTCGACGCCGCGGCTGCGCGAGCACTTCGACCGGCTGGTCGATCGGATCAGCGTCCTCGAGTTGAGCGCCCTGGCCACGGGCGACGGTTTCACGGAAACGCGCAACGACCCCGCATCGATCGACACCCTGCTGGACATCGAGACGTTCGACAAGACGCCGCCCCGCGCCATCACGGCCGAGATGGTGCAGGCCGACCTCGAGGCCACCGCGCACGACATTCCGATTCCCACCAACGACCGCGTGCTGCGCTACGTCGAGTTGTTCCAGGGGCGGCTCCGCGAGTTCCTCACCGAAGGTCTCTCGCGCGGCGCGCAGTACCTCCCGATGATCCAGAGCGTGTTCCGCGCCGAGGGGCTGCCGCTGGACCTGGCGTACGTGCCGCTCATCGAGAGCGCCTTCAAGCCGTCGGCGCTATCGCGCACGCAGGCGCGCGGCGTGTGGCAGTTCATGAAGGGCACGGCCCTCGAGAACGGCCTCAAGTCCGACTGGTATCTCGACGAGCGCGCCGACCCGGAGAAGGCCACCCTGGCGGCGGCCAAATACCTGAAGACGCTCTACGGCATGTTCGAGGACTGGCACCTCGCGATGGCGTCGTACAACGGCGGCCCGGGCCGCGTGAAGCGCGCGCTCACGCGCAGCCGCCAGACGAATTTCTGGACGCTCAGCGCCAACACCAAGTACCTGCCGCGCGAGACGCGCGACTACGTGCCGATGATCCTGGCGGCGGTGATCATCGCCAAGAACCCCGCGCAATACGGCTTCGACATCGAGCCGACCATCGCGCCTCCCAGCGAGACCATCGCGGTGCCCGCCCGCCCTCGACCTGCGGCGCGTGGCCGAATGGGCCGGCGTGCCGGTGGACGACATCCAGCGCCTGAACCCGGAGTTCCGCCGCTGGACCACGCCGGTCAAGAAGGGCGAGTACCAGTTGAAGGTGCCGGTGGGCACGGCGGACCGCGTGCGCGAGGGCCTGGCGGGCACGCAGCCGCACCAGATGAACGCGCTGCAGTGGCACACGGTCAAGAAGGGCGAGTCGCTCGCCACCATCGCCAAGAAGCTCAAGGTCAATCGGACGGACCTGGCCGAGGCCAACTACCTGAAGGTCGACCTCGCGCGTCAGCGCTGGGCCAGCGTCTCGTGGTGCCCCGCATGCCGTCGGCCGCGCTGCTCGCGCGCGCTTCGACCGCGGCGGACGCGGACGCCGCGGCGGCAGCCACGCAGGCCGCGGACCTGGCGGCGGATACGGTTTCGGTGGAAGCCCCCGCCCGGCGGCGCGGCGGTCTACCGGGTGCGGTCGGGCGACACGCTCTACGCGATCGCGCGCAAGAACGGCATCAGCGTCGAACAGCTCAAGGCCTGGAACAACATCCGCGGCTCGAAGCTGAACGTCGGTGACCGGATCGTCGTCCAGTCACCCAAGACGGCCAATACACAACAGTAGAAAGTAGAAAGGTGAGAAGGTAGAAGGTAGAAAGTACTTTTCCACCTTTCACCTTCAACCTTTCACTTTCTAAGCCGTCCTGGCATCCCCGCTGCGGGCCCGCAGCGACTTGATGCCCTGTTCGATCCGCTCGGCCACTTCGCGCTCGCGCTGCAGGGCGCGCAGCGTGTTCTGCGCCTCCTGCACCATGAAATCGAGGCGCGCGAGCTTCTCGCCCACGTGGTCGATCACCGCGCGCTGCTCGCCGAGCATCTCGAGGTTGACGTTGATGTCGTCGAGCAGGTTCGTGATGGCGTTGGCGCGCGTCTGGACTTCCTCGACCATCTTGCGGCGGTCTTCGATCATCGCGATCTTGCTGTCGGTGTCGCTGACGCGGCCCAGCAGGTCCTCGACCTTCGCCCGGAGGTCCGTGACCTCGTTGCGGTGATCGGTGACGAACTGCAGGTCCGCCTTGCTGCGGCTGCTGATCTGGTGGACGCTCTCGACCTCGGCCTTCACCGCCTGCACGAGCACCTCGCGCTCGGCGATGGCCTTGATCTTCTGCTCCACGCTCTCGGTGGCGCGGCCCAGGTCGTTCAGGCGCACCTCGAAGGTGCTGATCTTCTTCTCCGAGAAGGCCAGCTGCGTGCGCCGCTGCTCGAGCTGCTTGACCATCGTCTCGGCGCGCTTGAGCTGATCCTCCGCCGCCTCGGTCTGGCTCATCGCGTCGCGCTGCCGCGCCTGCACGCGCGCCAGCTCGGTCAGCATCTCTTCCTTGATCGAGGCCGGCGCGCGACAGCTCGTCGTTGACGGCCTGCACCTGCTTGAGGCTCTCCGCGGCCGCCGACGCCAGCGACTTGCCCTGCTCGACGAGCTCGGTGAGGCGCGCCTTCTGCTCGTGGACGATGGCATCGTCTTTCTTCACGGATTCGGCGAGTTGCTGCGACCGTTCGAGGGACTGCGTGATGGCCGCGGCCTGCGCGGTGAGCGGGAGGAGACGCTGCTGCAGCGCGGCCACGCCGTCCAGCTTCTGCTGCGCGTCCACCACCTGCGTGCCCAGCGTGTCGCACAGGCCCTTGAGCGACTCGACCTCGGTGCGGCGCGCGAGCTGCTCGGCCAGCTTGCGGTCGACGTCCGACGTCACGACGTGGAGGTTGTTGATGCGGGTCTCGAGCTTCTCGATGAACTGCAGGCGAGCGCCCACGCGCGTGAGCTGCGCGTCGAGTTCCGCCGCCGAGTTCGCCGAGCCGCGTGGCCGCCTTCGTGCCTTCATCGACCAGCGCCATCTTGCTCAGCACCGTGTCCATGCGCGACTCGAGCTCCGGCGTGCGGCTGAGGAGCGCCGTGGCGCGTTCGCCGAACGCCTCGAGCGACGCGCGATCGGCGGAGAGCTTGTCGCCCAGCTGCGTGGCCTCGGCGTGCGCCTTGTGGAACTCGGCGAGCTCGCGCCGCAGCACGTCCAGGTCCTGGCGCGACTGCTTGAGGCTCTCGGCCTGCGCCATCGTCCGCTTGCCGAGCTCGTCCACCTGCGCGAGGCGCTCGCGCCAGGGCCTCGAGGGCGCCCTGCTTGCGCGACATCTCGTCGGCCTGCGCCATCAGCGTCTGGAAGTCCTTGCTGAGCCCGTCGGCCTTCTGGTTCATGGCGCGACAGGGCCTTGTCCTTCGCGAGCGACGCCGTCCATGCGCGCTTCGGATTCGGTGATCGACGTGGAGAGCGCCTTCAGCCGCTGGTCGAACGCGTCGAACTCCTTCTTGTCGATCGCCAGGCGCTCGACCGTGGTCTTGAGGTACTCGGAGCAGCGCGCGGCTTTCCTTGTCGAAGCGGCCGAACTCGCGGCCGAACTCCTCGCGCGCGGTGCGTGGCCGACGCCAGCTGCACGGACGTCTCCTGGGCCAGCTTCTCCATGCGCGTCACGGTCTCTTCGGCCGCGCGCGACCTGCTTGCTGCCCTCGTTCAACTTGGCAATCTGGACGTCCATCGCCCACACCATCTCGTTGAGGCGGTTGGCCTCGACCACGGCGTGTTCGACGGCGTGCTTCTGCGCTTCGAGCGCCTTGGCCTTGTGCGAGACGTGCTCGGCCAGGGCGTTCAGCGACGCGAGGCGCTCCTCGGTGTTCTTGCTCAGCTCCTGCAGCTGCACGAGCGGCCCGAGCTTCTTCTCGATTTCCTTGACGGCCTCGGTGGCGGCCGCCGAGTCGTCGCGCGCCTCGCGCGAGGTGTCGCGAATGCGCTGGAACTCCTGCGTCAGCTGCGCGCCGGTGGACCGCACGGCGTCGAGTTCGCTCTTGAGCGCGGACGTGTTCTCGACCGACTGCTTCACTTCGGCCGTCGCGAGGCGGAGCTGGCCGCGCAGCTCCTCGAGCGATCCGCGCTCCTTGCGCAGCGTGTCGACCGTGGCCTGCGTCTCGAGCGCCTGCGACGCCAGCTGGTTCACGGCGAGGCGGTGCTTCTGGAGGTCGCCATCGGGCGCGGTGATCTTCTCCGCCACGCGCTGGGCCTCGGCGACCTGGTCGAGCAGGCCGGCGACGCGCTTCTCGAGCTGCTCGAACGCCTTGGCGCGCTCGTCGTAGGCCGCGACCTTGTGCGCGAGATCGTCGAGTTTCTTCATCGCGCCGTCGGTCTTCTGGCCGACCTGCTCCAGCGCCTTGCTCGTCTGGGCGAGCTTGGACGTGCCGCCGGCCATCTGCGTGAGCATGGCGCTCAGCGCCGCGCGTTCATCACGCGCCTGGGAGACCAGGGCCTGAAGCTCTTCATGCGCTTTCTTGGTGTCGCCCGACTTGCCAAAGAGTGCGTCCAACATAGGGGAAGTATACCCGCCCCCGCCTCAGAATCTGCATGGCGAAAACGCCCGAGCGGCCGCAGTTTCTGCGAGCCGTGCCAACCCTGTTCGTGGCGAACGGCGTGAAGCCGCGCGTTTCGCGACGCAGCGCCGGGGCACCGGGTTTGCACCGTCCTGCGCGTGCTGGCGAGGATGACAAGCGCCACGGTGATCGGCATCGACGCGGTCCGGGTGCGCGTCGAGGTGGACGTCAGTTTCGGCCTGCCCCACTTCCTGCTCGTGGGCCTGCCCGATCCCAGCGTCCGTGAGAGCCGCGACCGGGTGCGCGCGGCCATCCGGAACTCGGGCTTCGAGTTCCCCGCCCATCGCATCACCATCAACCTCGCGCCGGCCGACGTGCGGAAGGCGGGTGCGGCCTTCGACCTCCCCATCGCCATGGGCGTCCTCGCCGCCACCGGTGTCGTCACCAGCCGGGACCTTGGCGACATCGTCCACGTGGGCGAGCTCTCCCTTGACGGCACGATCAACGCGGCCCGCGGGGTGCTGCCGATCGCGGCCGAGGCGCGCCGGCACGGGGCGCGCGCGCTGCTCCTCCCCATCGACAACCTGGCGGAGGCGTCGGTGGTGGATGGCCTTCGACTGTTGCCCGTGCGCACGCTCGCCGAGGCCGTCGAGCGCCTCAACCAGCCTGAGGAGTCGTGGCCCATCGCGGCGACACCCCCGCCCTCGGCCGGTCCCCGCGGCGCCGAGGCGCAACTCGACCTCGCGGACCTCCATGGCCAGGCCTTCGCCCGCCGCGCAATCGAGGTGGCCGCGGCCGGGGGGCACAACCTCCTGATGATCGGACCACCCGGCGCGGGCAAGACGATGCTGGCCCGGAGGCTGCCGAGCATCCTGCCGCCGCTCTCGTTCGATGAGGCGATCGAGGCCACGGCGATTCACTCCGTCGCCGGCCACCTGCCGCCGGGGGTGGGCCTGCTCTCCGAGCGCCCGTTCCGCGCGCCGCACCACACCATCTCCGACGCCGCGCTCGTCGGCGGCGGCTCGATTCCGCGGCCGGGCGAAGTGAGCCTCGCGCATCACGGCGTGCTCTTTCTTGACGAGATGCCGGAGTTCGATCGCCGCGTGCTGGAGGCGCTGCGGCAGCCGATCGAGGAAGGCCGCATCACGATCTCTCGCGCGCTGCGTTCGGTGGTCTTCCCCGCGCGGTTCGTGCTGGTGGCCGCGATGAATCCCTGCCCGTGCGGCTACAAGGGCGACTCTCGACGCGCGTGCCGATGCACGCCGCAGCAGTCGGCCCGGTATCGCGATCGCCTGTCCGGACCGCTGCGCGACCGCCTCGATCTGATCGTCGAAGTGGAGGCCGTGCCGGTCTCGGCACTCACGGAAGGGCCGGCCGGAGAACGCTCCGCGGACGTGCGGTCCCGGGTGCTCGCCGCACGCGCACGCCAATCCGCGCGCCAACCGACCGGCCCCCCGGCGCTCGCCGGCGCGCGCACGCCGCGGCCGAACGCGATGCTGACGGGCCCGGAACTGAAGAGGCACGCGCCGCTCGACGCGGCGGGGCGCCGGTTGCTCGAGCGATCGGCGGAGCGCCTGCACCTCTCCGCCCGCGGGTTCCACCGCGTCGTCCGCGTCGCGCGGACGATTGCGGACCTCGCCGGCGTTGAGGCGGTCTCGCCCGAGCACCTCGCCGAGGCGCTCCAGTACAGGTTTGTCGAGTGATGCCGAAAGGGCGCAGAGCCGCCCGTGTCGCGGGGGCCTCGGGTTACACTCCCGGACAACGGCATGGAGTCATTCGTCCAGGACCTGCGTTACGCCGTCCGGTCGTTGCGGCGCTCCCCCGGGTTCGCGCTGGCCGCCATCTTCACGCTCGCCCTGGCCATCGGCGCCAACACCGCGCTCTTCAGCATCGTCTACGGCGTGCTGCTGCGGCCCCTGCCCTACCGCGACGCGGAGCGCCTCGTGGTCGTCACGCTCGAGCGGGACTTCACCGGGCGCGCGCGGCCGGTGCCGGCCAACCTCTGGACCTGGCCTACCCTGAATGGCGGGATCGGCAGACGGCGTTCGAGTCGATTGCGTTCTTTGGAGCGTGGGACGTTGCGGTCACGGACGCGCGCGGTTCGATGGGTGTCCAAGGCGCGTATGTCACCGACACGTTCTTCCCCACCGTCGGCGCGCCCATCGCACGCGGCCGCGGGCTCGACGCCACGGACGAACACGGCGTCGTCATCAGCGATCGTTTCTGGCGCACGCAGTTCAACGGGGCCGCCGACATCATCGGCCGCCCGCTGACGATTAACGGCGCGCCGTACAGCGTCGTGGGCGTCGCCGATCGTGGCCATCAACTCCCTGCCGCGCGGACCGATCTCTGGTTGCTCGCCACTCCCGGAGCGAACCCCACCTTTGCGAATCCCAGGGGCGGCGGCTTCACCCCAATCGGACGCCTGCGGCCGGGCACGACGCTCGCGCGCGCGGCGACGGAGGTCGCGACCATCGCGACCGCTGTGAGCCAGGACGAGCACCTGCACGCGGGCCTCACGCCGCTCGGCGATCGCGTGGCCGGCAGCGCGCGGCCGACGCTGCTCGTCCTGTTCGGCGCGGTGGCGCTCGTCCTGCTCGTCGCGTGCGCCAACGTCGCCAACCTCCTGCTCGTGCGCGACACGGCGCGCGCCCGCGAGCTGGCCATTCGCACGGCGCTCGGCGCGTCGCGGTCGCGACTGTCGGCGCAGATGCTCAGTGAAACGGGCGCGATCGCGGCGGCCGGCGGCGTGGCGGGCATCGCGCTCGCCGCCGGCATCGCGCGAGTCGTCGTGGCCGCGGCCCCGGCGTCCATTCCGCGGCTCGAAGAGGTGCGGCTCGATCTGCCGGTGCTGGCCTTCGCGCTGGCCGCGACCTTCGTCACGGCGTTCGTGGTGGGACTCCTGCCGGCCCTGCAATCGAGCCGGACCGCCGATGCGCTGAAGCTCACCGCGTCCTCGATCGCGGGCGTGCCGTCCGCGCGGCGCCTGCGCCGCGTGTTCATCGTGGCGGAGCTCGCGCTGTCCGTTGTGCTGCTCGTGGGCGCGGCCCTGCTCGGCCGCAGCCTCGTGTCGCTGATGCAGACGGATATCGGCGCGTCGGTGGATCACGTCGCCGCCGTCCTGGTGGATCTCGTACGGCCGGTCGCTGCCCGAGTCCCAGCAACGCG
Source organism: uncultured Acidobacteriota bacterium (assembly GCA_963839865.1). Taxonomy (GTDB): domain Bacteria; phylum Acidobacteriota; class Vicinamibacteria; order Vicinamibacterales; family UBA2999; genus 12-FULL-67-14b. The sequence goes on along the minus strand of CAWIWS010000010.1, from coordinate 266,871 downwards.
CCCTCATGGATCGCGTGCTCACCGATGTCGCCGCGTTGCCCGGCGTCACGGACACCGCGGCCAGCGCGAGTCTCCCGCCCAACGCCGCGCGACTCCGCTTCACCATGAACCGGATCGACGAGGCGGTGGGACAGCCGACGAACTACCTCGTGGACGCGGTGGTCGTCACGCCGCGCTTCTTCACGACGCTCCGCGTCCCGTTGGTGAAGGGACGCGTCTTCACCGACGCGGACGCGGACCAGCAGCCGCCGGTGATGATGATGAGCGTCGACACGGCGCGCGCGCTCTTCGGCGATGGCGATCCGATTGGCAAGACGCTGTCGCTGCCGTCCCTTGGGAAGAAGGAGCCCGACACGGTGACGCTCGTCGGCCTCATCGGGAACATCAAGTACAGCGGGCTCGATGCCGCGCCGAACGGCGCCATCTACCGGCCCTACGCGCAGCAGCCCTTCAGCTCGATGTTCGTGCTGGCGCGCACCGCCCAGGACCAGGCGGGGCTTCCGGAGACCATCGCGCGCACCATCGGCCGGATTGACCCGGCCATCACGATTCTATCGACCGGCACGGTTGAGGACATGGTCCTCGACGCTGCCGCGCAGCCCCGCTTCCGTGCGCTGGTGCTGGCGGCCTTGGCTGCCATCGCCCTCGCGGTCGCCGGGGTGGGCCTCTACGGCGTGATTTCGTACTCCGTCTCGCGCCGCACCGCCGAGATCGCCGTCCGCATGGCGCTTGGGGCAAGCGCCGGGCAGGTCGAGCGGATGGTGCTGCGTGAAGGGCTCGCGCTCTCGATCGCCGGGATCGCCGTGGGCACGGCCACCGCCCTGGGGCTCTCGGGCCTGGTGCGGAGTCTCCTGTTCGGGGTCGCGCCGACCGATCCGTGGTCGTTCGCGGCCGCCGGCCTCGCGCTCCTCTTCATCGCGACGGCGGCCTGCTACCTTCCGGCGCACCGGGCGTCGGCGGTGGACCCAATCGCCGCCCTCCGGGCCGAATAGCCGTTCGCCCCAGTGCAATAAGCGATCAAAACGCGAAAATATGTGCAGGCCGTGGCAATTTCGCTTCGGGATCCCGGATTGGCCGTGCTAGCCTTGGGAGCTTCCTTAATGCCTTCGACCACGCTACACGATCATCGTGGCCGACCGGGGAACGGGCGTGGTGCGCCGTTTCACCATCAGCCTCAAGCCCGCCCTCACCGTCATCGCGATGGTCATTGGCCTGCCCATGCTCATCGGCATGGGCGCCGCCTGGAAAGCCAAGGCGGACGTCGCCGACCTGTTTGCCAACCAGGCGTCCCTCGAGATGGAGAACGCGAACTATCGCGGCGCCACCGAGGCCCTGACCGGCCAGATCACCGCCCTGCAGACCGCCATCTCGGACCTCGGCGCGCAGGCCGCGCTCGACCCGTCGCTGCAGTCGTCCATGGATCACCTCCCCGCCATCGTGAAGAACCGCGCGATGGGCGGCGGCAACGCCGGCACGACCCTGGCGACCATCACGCCGGGCCTGAGCTCGCCGGAAAACACGTTCGGCCTGCTGAAGGACCTGCTCGAGGGTCTCGAGAGCCGCCTGCAGATCGTCCGATCGAACGTCGGCAAGCGCAACGACCTGGCCGCCGCGACGCCCTCCATCTGGCCGACCCATGGATGGTTGACGTCCGGCGTGGGCGGCCGCGTTGACCCGATTACGGGCGGCGCCGACTCGCACCCGGGCCTCGACATCTCCGCCGACCGCGGCTCCCCGGTGTTCGCCACGGCCGATGGCTCGGTGACGCTGGCCGAGAACTCCGGCGCTTACGGCAACCTGATTACGCTCGACCACGGCTACGGCCTCGAAACGCGCTACGGCCATCTCTCGGCGTTCAAGGTCAAGGCCGGGCAGACGGTCAAGCGCGGCGACCTGATTGGCCTGGTCGGCGCCACCGGCCGCGCCACGGGCCCGCACCTGCACTACGAGGTTCGTGTCAACGGACGCATCCTCAACCCGCTCCAGCTCCTCCTCAATCCCCGCCGTAACGGCAACACGGACTAGGCTGCGCGCGCTGGGGCCCACGCCCGCAAGCCGCCCGCGAGCCCCAAGAGCGAAGCGCCTCAAGACCTGTATAATCGGGAGATAGCCATTCCGGCTTCTTCCCTTCATGCTTGGTCAGCTTCTCACCAAAGTCCTCGGCACCCAGAACGATCGCGAGCTGAAACGCTTGCGGCCGCGGGTGGCGGCTATCAACGAATTCGAATCACGCATCAAGGCGCTCAGCGACGAGGAGTTGCGCGGCAAGACCGCCGACTTCCGCGCGCGGCTGGCCAAGGGCGAGACTATCGACGACCTCCTCCACGAGGCGTTTGCCGTGGTGCGGGAGGCCGGGCGGCGCGTGCTGCAGATGCGGCACTACGACGTGCAGCTCATCGGCGGCATGGTCCTCCACGCGGGCACCATCGCCGAAATGAAGACCGGTGAAGGCAAGACGCTCGTGGCCACCCTGCCCGCGTATCTCAACGCGCTCGAAGGCAAGGGCGTCCACGTCGTCACGGTGAACGACTACCTGGCCCGCCGCGACTCGGAGTGGATGGGTCGCCTCTATCGCTTCCTCGGCATGAGCGTCGGCGTCATCCAGCACGACCTCAACGACCAGCAGCGCCAGGTCGCGTACGGCGCCGACATCACCTACGGCACGAACAACGAGTTCGGGTTCGACTACCTCCGCGACAACATGAAGTTCGACCTGTCCGCGATGGTCCAGCGCGCGCACCATTTCGCGATCGTGGACGAAGTGGACAGCATCCTGATCGATGAGGCGCGCACGCCCCTCATCATCTCGGGCCCGGCCGAGGAATCCACGGACCTCTACTACGAGGTCGACCGCATCATCCCCAAGCTGCAGCGCGGCGAAGTGCACCAGGGGCAGATGAAGGGCGAGGACCGCGATCGCCTCGAAGCGTCGGGCGACTACGTCGTCGACGAGAAGAACAAGACGGCCACGCTCACCGAGAACGGCATGGCCAAGTGCGAGCAACTCCTCGCGCATCGCATGCAGCCGGGCGGGCTCTACGACCCGGCCAACATGCCGCTGCTCCACCATATCCAGCAGGGCCTGCGCGCCCACGTGCACTACAAGCTGGACGTCCAATACATGATCAAGGACGGCGCCGTCGTGATCGTGGACGAGTTCACGGGCCGCCTCATGCCCGGCCGCCGCTGGAGCGACGGCCTGCACCAGGCCGTCGAAGCCAAGGAAGGCGTCAAGATCGAGCGCGAGAACCAGACGCTCGCCACCATCACCTTCCAGAACTACTTCCGCAAGTACAAGAAGCTCTCCGGCATGACGGGCACGGCCGAGACCGAGGCCCCGGAATTCGCGAAGATCTACAACCTCGACGTCATGGTGATCCCGACCAACCGGCCCATGTCGCGCATCGAGGAGCCGGATCTCGTGTACCGCACCGAAGGCGAGAAGTGGAACGCCATCGTCGACGACATCATCACGCGCCAGCAAGAGGGGCGCCCCGCGCTCGTCGGCACGGTGTCGATCGAGAAATCCGAGCGCCTGTCGAACATGCTCAAGCGGAAGGGCACGAAGCACATCGTGCTCAACGCGAAGTTCCACGCGCAGGAAGCGGAGATTGTCGCGCAGGCCGGCCGCAAGAACGCCATCACCATCGCCACCAACATGGCGGGCCGCGGCACGGACATCCTGCTCGGCGGCAACCCCGAGTACATGGCGCGCCAGCAGAGCCTGGCCGAGGAAGTCGCGGAGAAGGTCGCCAAGGGCGAAGAGAAGTACGTGGACGATGACGAGTACGTCAACTTCTTCCACATCGACAGCTTCTACCGCGTGAAGCGCGCGGACTGGGACCGCATCTACACGTTCTTCAAGAACCAGTGCGACGAGGAGCACAAGGAAGTCGTCAACCTCGGCGGCCTGCACATCATCGGCACCGAGCGGCACGAAGCGCGGCGCATCGACAACCAGCTGCGCGGCCGCGCCGGTCGCCAGGGCGACCCGGGCTCGTCCCGTTTCTACCTCTCGCTCGAAGACGACCTGATGCGCATCTTCGGGTCGGACCGCATCTCCGGCCTCATGCAGCGCCTGGGCATGGAGGAAGGCGTCCCGATCGAGCACGGGATGGTCAGCCGCGCCATCGAGCGCGCGCAGAAGCAGGTCGAGGCGCAGAACTTCGCCGTCCGCAAGCACCTCCTCGAATACGACGACGTGATGAACAAGCAGCGTGAGAGCGTCTACACGCTGCGCCGCGAAATTCTCGACGGCAAGGTCCACATCAGCGAGCTCGAGGACGGCGACCTCCGCGCCTACGTGATGGCGACGGCCGAAGACCTGCTCGACGAGAAGGTGGACCTCTTCATCGGCCCCGACGTGGACGTCCATGAGTGGAACGTCCCGAACCTGCAGCGCGAGCTCTCGCAGCTGTTCGCCCTCGGCGACGAGGACTTCGCCGGCCTCGACTTCGAGCAGATGGGCTCCGACGACCTGCGCGACGCGCTGTGGGACAAGGTCGTCGCGAAGTACGTGGAGAAAGAACAGATCGTCCCGCGCGACATCCTCACGCGCGTCGAGCGCGACCTGATCCTCCAGATCGTCGATCAGCAGTGGAAGGACCACCTCTACTCGCTCGATCACCTCAAGGAAGGCATCGGCCTCCGCGGCTACGGCCAGCGCGACCCGCTGGTCGAATACAAGAAGGAGAGCTTCGAGCTCTTCAAGGACATGCGGCGCCGCATCGAGGAGGAACTCGTGCGCTACCTCTGGTGGCTCAAGCCCGTCGTCGAGCGCTCCGGCGACGCCGCCGAGCCGACGGTGGCCCTTCCCACGAGGCCCGCGCCGCGCAAGCAGGCGCCGCTCAACTACAACAACCCGGCCGCGCAGACGCCGTCGGTGTTCGCTCCCAAGCCCGCGACCGCCGCGCCGGGGCCGGACGGGGTGCCCGAGCGCCAGCCCGAACGCAGGGGCGGTGACGATGCGCCGATCAAGACGGTCAAGAAGGAGCACCCGGACGTCGGGCGCAACGACCCGTGCTGGTGCGGCAGCGGCAAGAAGTTCAAGAAGTGCCACGGGCAGTAACAGCCACAGATTGAACGCAGATTAAACGCAGATCACACGCGGAGATCGATGACGACGCAGCCGAAACGCAGCCCAGCGCAACAACTCCTGGAGGCCGGTCTGCGGACGGCCCTCACGTTCGACGACATCCTGCTCGTGCCGCGGCACTCCACGGTGCTGCCGGCGCAGGTGGACGTGGGCACCAACCTCACCAGGAACATCCGCCTGAACGTGCCGCTGCTGAGCGCGGCGATGGACACCGTCACCGAATCGGAGATGGCCATCGCCATGGCGCAGCAGGGCGCTCTCGGCGTCATTCACAAGAACCTCTCGATCGAGGAGCAGGCGTCTGAGGTGGATCGCGTGAAGCGGTCCGAGAGCGGCATGATCGTCAACCCGATCACCGTCTCCCCCACCGCGCGCATCTACGAGGCGCTCGCGCTGATGCAGAAATACCGCATCTCCGGTGTGCCGATCACCGAGGGTGGCAGCAAGGAAGGCCGCCTCGTCGGCATCCTGACCAACCGTGACCTGCGGTTCGAGACCAACACCGACCGGCCCGTGTCGGAGGTGATGACGAAGGACAAGTTGATCACGGTGCCCGTGGGCACCACGCTCGATCAGGCCCGCGCGATTCTCCACAAGGCCAAGGTCGAGAAGCTCCTGGTCGTCGACCACGACTTCCGCCTCAAGGGCCTCATCACCGTCAAGGACATCCAGAAGGCCATCAAGTATCCCAACGCGTGCAAGGACTCGCTGGGCCGCCTCCGCACGGGCGCGGCCGTGGGCATCGCGCGCGACACGCTGGAGCGCGCCACGGCCCTCGTGGCGGCGCACGTGGACGTGCTCGTGGTCGACACGGCGCATGGCCACTCGCAGGGCGTGATGGACGTGGTCTCGAAGATCCGGAACGCCTTCCCCGACCTCGACCTGATCGCCGGCAACGTGGCCACCGCCGACGCCACGGAGGCGTTGATCCGAATCGGCGTGAACGCGGTGAAGGTGGGCATCGGCGCCGGTTCCATCTGCACCACGCGCATCGTCGCGGGCATCGGCGTGCCGATGATCACGGCGGTGGCGGAGTGCGCGGCCGCGGCGGCCAAGCACGGGATCCCGGTGATCGCCGACGGCGGCATCCGCACGTCGGGCGACGTCGTGAAGTCGCTCGCGGTGGGCGCCAGCTGCTGCATGATCGGCAACCTGCTCGCCGGCACGGACGAGAGCCCGGGCGAGTTGATTCTCTACCAGGGCCGCACGTTCAAGGAATACCGCGGCATGGGCTCGATTGGCGCGATGCGCAAGGGCAGCCGTGACCGCTATTTCCAGGACGACTTCGAGCTCGAGAGCGGCAGCAGCGCCGCCGGCAAGGGCAGCATGGACAAGCTCGTGCCCGAGGGTATCGAGGGCCGCGTGCAGCACAAGGGCGGACTCTCGATGGTCATCCACCAGCTGATGGGCGGCCTGCGCGCCGGCATGGGCTACTGCGGCGCGGCGACGATTCCCGACCTGCAGCGCGACGCGGAGATCATCCGGATCACGAACGCAGGCTTCCGCGAAAGCCACGTGCACGACGTGACGATTACGAAGGAAGCGCCGAACTACCGGGTCGAATAGGGGTCGGCCCTTCGGGCCTCTGGGGGCGGCACTTCGCGCCTTCTGGGGACGCTTCGCTCTTGGGGCTCGCTTCGCTCGTGGGGGGAAACACATGTCTCGCCGCCTGATCAGCTCCGGGTCCACGTTCGAGGCCGAGATCGGCTACTCCCGTGCCGTCGTGGACGGGGACTGGATCTTCGTCTCCGGCACCACCGGCTTCGACTACTCCTCGATGACCATCTCGGAGGATCTCGTCGAGCAGACGGACCAGACCCTCCGCAACATCGAGGCGGCGCTCCGCGAGGCCGGCGCGAGCCTGCGCGACGTCGTGCGCGTCCACTACATCCTGCCCGACGCCGCCGAGTTCCCGAAATGCTGGCCCACGCTCCGCAAGTACTTCGGGGAGATCCGTCCCGCGGCCACGATGATCGCGGCGGGGCTGTCGGATCCGCGGATGAAGATCGAGATCGAAGTCACGGCGCGCAAACGAACCACGAAGGACACGAAGGTCGGTTAGTCTTCAATTCAAGCGCTGGAGGCGGGTCATGATCGACAAGCCGCTCGTCGTCCTCAGAAGCTACGGCAGCGACATCGAGGCCCAGCTTGCGCACTCCGCCCTCGAGGCGGCCGGCATCGACTCCATCGTCCGGCCAGACGATTGCGGCGGCCTGAGGCCGCACCTGCAACTCCCGGGCGTCGATATTCTCGTGCGCGAGGAGGACGCGGAGGAGGCCATCCGCGTGCTCTCGACGCGCGTCGCAGGCTAGCCGCGATGCCTGACGCCGATCCGCTTCTCTATCGCCTCGCCGGGCCCGCGGACGCGGCGGCCCTGGCGGCCCTGGCCGAGCGCACGTTTCGAGACGCGTTCGCCGCGGACAACTCCCCCGCCGACATGGACGCGCACTGCGCGGCGTCGTACTCTCCGGACATCCAGGACCGCGAGCTCCGCGATCCGTCCATCCGCACGCTCGTCGCCGAGACTCCCGGTCATGCACTTGTGGCCTATGCGCAACTGCGCGGCGACCACGCGCCGGAAAGCGTCACCGGACCATCACCGATCGAACTCTGGCGCTTCTACGTGGACCGCGGCTACCACGGGCGCGGCGTCGCGCAGGCCCTGATGGCGCGCGTGGACTACGAGGCCGCCGCCATGGGCGCGCAGACGGTCTGGCTCGGCGTGTGGGAGCGCAACCTCCGCGCACAGGCGTTCTATCGGAAGTGCGGCTTCGTGACGGTGGGCACGCACACGTTCATGGTGGGGAGCGATGCGCAGACCGACCACCTCATGGCCCGCCCGCTGGAGAGACTCACGGCCCCCTGAACGGGAGCCCAATACAACCACGAAGCACACGAAGAACGCATCAGTCCACGAAGCCAATTGGGGTTTGGGAGTGCCTGGCTTCGTGACCTTCGTGGACCGCCTTACCCTTCGCGTCCTTCGTGGTGGCCTTTGGACTCCACGGCAATCCGTCGCTCGTCACCGCCCGCGTCGGCAATCGCCACCATCGTTGCGCCGCGAATGGGACGCGACAGGCGCTCCGCCCACTCGACGGCTGTGACGCCCCTTGCGGCGACGTCCGTATCGAGGCCGATTTCATCGAGGTCCGCGGAGTCCAGGCGGTACAGGTCGACATGCACCAGCGGCAGGCGGCCGCCGCCATATTCGTGGACGAGCGTGAAGGTGGGGCTCGTGACCTCGCCCGGATCAATCCCCAGCCCCTCTGCGAGTCCGCGCACGAACGCGGTCTTGCCGGCGCCAAGGTCGCCCGAGAGCAGCAGCACCGCGCCCGGCCCGAGCGAATCGGCCAGCCGCACGGCCATCGCGCGCGTCTCCTCCTCGGAGTGCGAGACGAAGGTGTGGCTGGTCACTCGGTCTTGGCCGCGACACGGCGCCGGGCGGTGAGCTCGAGGATGGCGTCGCCGATGTGGTCGACCAGGTCGCCCGCAATCATCGACACCTCGCCGGAGTCGGCGTCCGCCAGTTCCCCCGCGGCCCCGTGGAGATAGACGGCCACGCGGCACGCGGCCTCCGCATCCAGCAGCTGCGCCAGCATCGCGCCGATCATGCCGGCGAGCACGTCGCCCGTCCCGCCCGTGGCCATGCCCGCCGAGCCTGTCGGGTTCACGAACATCTTGCCGTCCGGCGTGGCGATGAGCGTGCGGTACCCCTTGAGGACCACGTACACCTTGTGCGCCTTCGCGAAGTCGGCGGCCATGCCCAGGCGGTCGGCCTGGACATCATCCACGGAGCAGCCGAGCAGGCGCGCCATCTCGCCGGGATGCGGCGTGATGATCAGGTCGCGCCCGTCGCGGCCGACGAGCGCGGACGGATCCTCCTCGAAGGCGTTGAGTCCGTCGGCGTCGAGCACCATCGGCATGTCGCTCTTGTCCACGAGTTCCTGCACGAAGGTGGTGACGCCCTCGCTGCGGCCGAGGCCAGGCCCGACGACCAGCACGTCGGCGTCGAGGCCGAGCACGGCTTCCACGGCAGCGAAATCCACCGTGCCGGTCGCGGTTTCATCGAGACCCAGCGTCATGAACTCGACGCCCTGGCCCGCGATGATCGGCTGGCACGACCGGGGCGTCGCCACCGTGGTGAGACCGGCGCCGGATCGCAGCGCGCCCCTCGCGGCGAGGACGGCGGCTCCCGACTTCCCCATCGACCCGGCGACCACGAGGACGTGGCCGAAGTCGCCCTTGTGCGCGTCGACGGCGCGCGCAGGCATCAACGGCCGCAGTTGCTCGCGCGTGAGCAGTTCGATGCGCGGCCCCTCCAGTTGATCGATGACGTCGGCGGGGATCCCGATGTCGGCAATCACCACCTCGCCGGACTTCGACTCCGCCGGCGGCAGGATCAGCGATAGCTTCGGCGCGCCGAGCGTGACGGTGACCGTGGCATCGATGGCGTCGCCGATCAGGTCCGGCGTATCCGCCGACAGGCCCGAGGGCATGTCGATCGACACGATCGGGATCGACAGGCCGTTCAGGTCCGCGACCACGGTTTCGTAATAGCCGGTCAGCGGCGAGCTGAGGCCGGTGCCGAACATCGCGTCCACGATCAGGTCGTGCTGCTCGATCTCGGTGACGTGGAGCTCCCACGTGCTCTCGTCCGCCACTTCGACCACGTTGAGGCCCACCCGCCCGAGGATCTCGAGGTTGACGCGCGCGTCGCCCTTCACCTCCGCGATGTGGCCGATCAGGAACACGGACACGTCGATCCCGCGCTGGTGTAGCGTCCGCGCGACGACGAAGCCGTCGCCGCCGTTGTTGCCCTTGCCGCACACGAGGGCGACGCGCCGCTCCACCAGGTCCGGGTAGAGGGACTCGATGGCGGCCACCGTCTGGCGGCCGGCATTTTCCATGAGGACGAGGGAGGCGATGCCGATGTCCTTGATCGTCCGGCGATCGGCTTCCCGCATCTGATCCGCGTTCAGGATTCGCATAGTGGAAGGCTTGCCGCGAGTCTAGCACACGGGGTACGCTGACCTGCGATGAGCATCCCGACGAGCACCTTTGTCAACGTCAACGGCGTCATCTCCGACGCGGCCCACGCGGTGGTGCCGGTCTTCGACCACGGCTTCCTCTACGGCGAGGGCGTGTACGAGGTCTTCCGGACCTATCACGGCGTGCCGTTCCTCTTCGACCGGCACATGGCGCGCCTGCGCGCGTCGGCCGCGCGCATCATGCTCGACGTGCCCTTCACGGACGCCGAAGTCGAGCAGCGCTCCCGCGCCACGATGGCCGCGGCCGGCCTCGGCGACGGCGACGCCTACGTGCGCGTGCTGCTCACGCGCGGCGTCGGCGAGCTCACCTACGATCCGAAGGCCTGCCCGGCGCCATCGCTCGTCATCATCGCCAAGCCGCTGCCGCCGCTCGCCCCCGCCATGTACGCGAACGGCGTCAAGGTCGTGATGGTGGACATCATCCGCAACCACCCGCAGTCGGTGTCGCCCCTGATCAAGAGCAACAACCTGCTGAACAACGCCCTCGGCATGCAGCAGGCCATCCGCGCCGGCGCGGCCGAAGGCGTCTTCCGCAACTACCGCGGCGAGCTGTCCGAATGCGCGCAGTCCAACCTCTTCATCGTCTCGAAGGGTGTGCTGAAGACGCCGCCCCTCGACGCGGGGCTTCTCGCGGGGATCACGCGCCAGTTCGTGCTCGAGTGCGCGGCGGGGCTGGGCATCCGCGCCGAGGAGGTGGTGCTGAAGGACCAGGACCTCTTCAGCGCCGACGAGGCGTTTTTCACGAGCTCGACCAAGGACCTCGTCCCGGTGGTGCAGGTGGACGACAAGCCGGTTGGAACCGGCAAGCCCGGCCCCATGACACAACGCTTGCTCGAGGAGTACCAGCGCCGCGCCGGCCAACTGACGGCCGCGGCGAAATAGAAAAGGCCGGACCCGAAGGTCCGGCCCTCCACCCTAAGCCCCCAGGCCCCTAGGGCCCTGAGCCCCTGCTCTACTCGTACGCTTCCATCGGCGGGCAGATGCACATCAGGTTCCGGTCGCCGTAGGGGTTGTCGATGCGCCCCACGCTCGGCCAGAACTTGTTGGCGCGCACCCACGGCAGCGGATAGGCCGCCTTCTCGCGGGAGTACGCGTGCGGCCAAGCGTCGGCGGACACCGCCGCCGCCGTGTGCGGCGCGTGCTTCAGCACGTTGTCCTTCGCGTCCGCCTGTGCCGGTAACCACTTCCTCGATCTCCGCGCGAATCGCGATGAGCGCGTCGCAGAAGCGATCGAGTTCGGCCTTCGGCTCGCTCTCGGTGGGCTCGATCATGAGCGTGCCCGGGCACCGGGAACGACACCGTGGGCGCGTGGAAGCCGTAGTCCATCAGGCGCTTGGCCACGTCGCCTTCCTCGACGCCCTTCGCCTTGAACGGCGCGCAGGTCGAAGATCATCTCGTGCGCCACGCGGCCGTTCTCGCGCGTGTACAGCACGTCGTAATGCTTCTCGAGCCGCGACTTGATGTAGTTGGCGTTCAGGATCGCGTAGCGCGTGCTGTCGGTCACGCCCTTGCGCGCCCAGCATGCGGATGTAGCGCGTAGCGAGATCAGCAGGATGCTCGCGCTGCCCCAGGGCGCAGCCGAGACGGGCGGGAATGGCCGTGCCTGAGGTCCGGCTGAGGCCGGACGCCACATCGCCGGACACCACATCGACGAGGGTGGCCCGGCAGGAACGGCGCGAGGTGCGCCGCCACGCCGATCGGGCCCATGCCGGGACCGCCGCCGCCGTGCGGGATGGCGAACGTCTTGTGGAGGTTGAGGTGGCACACGTCGGCGCCGATGCTCGCCGGGCTCGTGAGGCCGACCTGCGCGTTCATGTTCGCGCCGTCCATGTAGACCTGGCCGCCATGCTCGTGAATGGTGGCGCAGATGTCGATGAATCGCATCCTCGAACACGCCGTGCGTGGACGGGTACGTGATCATCAGCCCCGCCAGCTTGTCGGCGTGCTGTGCCGACCTTGGCCTTCAGGTCCGCCACGTCGACGTTGCCGTTGGCGTCGCGACGCCACCACGACGACGCGGAAGCCGGCCATGACGGCGCTCGCGGGATTGGTGCCGTGCGCGGAAGCGGGGATCAGGACGACGTCGCGATGGCCCTGGCCGCGCGACTGGTGGTACGCGCGGATCACGGCCAGGCCGGCGAACTCGCCCTGCGCGCCGGAGTTGGGCTGCAGCGACACCGCGGCGAAGCCGGTGATGGTGCAAAGCGCCGCCTCGAGCTCATCGCAGATCTGCCGGTAGCCCTCCGTCTGGTCCGACGGGCGCGAACGGATGCATGCGCGAGAACTCTTCCCAGGACACCGGGTACATCTCGGTGGCGGCGTTCAGCTTCATCGTGCACGAGCCGAGCGGAATCATCGACGTGTCGAGGCCGACGTCCTTCCGCTCGAGGCTCTTGATGTAGCGCATCATCTCGGATTCCGAGCGATGCATGTTGAACACCGGGTGCGTGAGATAGGCGCTCGTCCGCACGAGGCTCGCGGGCCACGCCAGCGGAGCGATCTTCGTGTCGAGCGGCACGACCTTCTTCGACGCGTCCGCGACGCGTGGCGAACGCACTCGATGATCGCCACGAGGTCGGAGGTCGTCGCCGTTTCGTCCAGCGCGATGCCGATGCCCGTGTCGCCGACGTAGCGGAAGTTGAGTCCGTAGGCCTCGGCCGCCGCGCGGATGGTCTTCACCTTGCCGGCGTCGAGCGTGAATCGGAGCGTGTCGAAGTAGTGCGGGTTCGGCCTGCGTGAAGCCCAGCGACTTGAGCGAGGCCTCGAGCCCGTACGGCCATGCCGTGCACGCGCCTGGCGATCGCCTTGATGCCCTCGGGACCGTGATACACGGCGTACATCGCCGACATGTTGGCCAGGAGCGCCTGCGCGGTGCAGATGTTGGAGGTGGCCTTCTCGCGGCGGATGTGCTGCTCGCGCGTCTGCAGCGCCATGCGATACGCGCGCTTGCCGTGCGCGTCCACCGACACGCCGATGACGCGGCCGGCCATGTGGCGCACGTAGTCCTGCCGCGTGGCGAAGAACGCCGCGTGCGGACCGCCGAAGCCCATGGGCACGCCGAAGCGCTGCGAGTTGCCGAACACCACGTCCGCGCCCATCTCGCCCGGCGGCGTCGCCAGCGCGAGGGCGAGCAGGTCCGTGGCCACGGCCACGAGCACGCCGGCGGCGTGCGCCTTGTCGATGAAGGGCTTCAGGTCCTCCAGGCGTCCGGCTTCATCCGGATACTGCACCAGCGCGCCGAAGACGTCCGCGCCGCTGAAGTCCATCGCGTCGGCCGGGCCCACGTGCAGCGCGATGCCGAGCGGTTCGGCGCGGCTGCGCAGCACCTCGATCGTCTGCGGGAAGCAGCGATCCGACACGAGGAACACGCCGACGGCGTCGCCGAGCTTCTTGCCCTGCATGCGGTGCAGGAGCGTCATCGCCTCGCCGGCGGCCGTGCCCTCGTCGAGCAGCGACGCGTTGGCGACCGCCATCCCCGTCAGGTCGGTGACCATCGTCTGGAAGTTCAGGAGCGACTCGAGGCGGCCCTGCGCGATCTCCGCCTGGTAGGGCGTGTAGGGCGTGTACCAGCTCGGGTTCTCGAACAGGCACCGCCTGATCACGCTCGGCGTGAGGGTGTCGGCGTAGCCGAGGCCGATGAAGCTGCGGAAGACCTTGTTCTTCTTCGCGATGCCCTTGAGGCGCGCGAGGTATGCCGATTCGCTCTCCGCGGGCGGCAGGTCGAGGGGAGCCTTGAGACGGATGCTGGCGGGGATGGCCTCGTCGATCAGCGTATCGAGCGAGGCGGCGCCCACCGCCTTGAGCATGGCGGCGAGGTCGTCGCCGCGGGGACCGATGTGCCGGGGAGCAAATGTATCGAGCGGGTCAAAACTCATAAGGCGTGGGTTACTTGGCGATCAGGGCTTCGTACGCGGCCGCGTCCATCAGGCGCCGCGAGTTCGCCGGGGTTGGCCAGCTTGACCTTCACCATCCACGTGTCGTGCGGCTTGCTGTTGACGTGATCGGGCGTGTCCTTCAGCGCCGCGTTCACCTCGAGCACCTCGCCGCTGACCGGGCGCGAACAGCTCCGAGACGGCCTTCACCGACTCGATGGTGCCGAACACCTGGCCGGCGGTGAGCGTGGCGCCGGGCTCGGGGACCTCGACGTAGACGACATCGCCCAGCTGCTGCTGCGCGAAGTCCGTGATGCCCACGGCGCCCACGTTGCCCTCGATGCGGATCCACTCGTGCTCTTTGGTGTACTTCAGGTCGGTTGGATAGCTGGCCATGTCGCCTCGCGCTCGTCGATAAGTTCGTTTATTTGTTATTTGTTATTCGTTATTTCTTCGGCCGTTTGTAGAACGGCAGCGGGACGATGACGGCTTTCGCGCGCTTGCCGCGAATGTCGATTTCGATCTCGGTGCCGGGTTTGGCAAGGGCGGGCGGCACGTAGGCCATGCCCAGCGCCTTCTTCAGGAACGGGGTGTGCGTGCCGCTGGTGACGACGCCCACCTGGTGGCCGTCGTGGAACACGGCGTGGCCGTGCCGGCCGATGGCGCGCTCGGTGGTCATCTCGAACCCGGCGATGACCTTCTTCACGCCGTGGGCCTTCTGCGCCACGATGACGTCCCGGCCCAGGAACTCCGTCTTGTTCCAGCCCACGATCCAGCCGAGGTCGGCTTCCATCACGGTGCTGGTGTCGTCCATGTCGTTGCCGTAGAGGCGCATCGCCGCTTCGAGGCGCAGCGTGTCGCGGGCGCCGAGGCCCGCCGGGATGAGGCCTTCGGGCTTGCCGGCCTGCAGCAGCGCGTCCCACACGCTGGGCGGCCATGCGCGGGCGGCACCATGATCTCGAAGCCGTCTTCGCCGGTGTAGCCGGTGCGCGACACCGTGCCGCGGACGCCGGCGATTTCGCCGTGCGCGAACCAGTAGTACTTGATGGCCGGCAGGTCGATGGCGGTCAGCGTCTGGAGGATCGCCTCCGCCTTGGGGCCCTGGATGGCGATCAGCGCGTAGCGGTCGCTCGAGTTGACCGTGGCGATGTCCGGCACGGCCTCCTTGGCACGCGCGGCGATCCACGCGTAATCCTTCTCGATGTTCCCAGCATTGACGACGAGCAGGTAATGCGACGGCCCGAAGCGGTAGACGAGCAGGTCGTCCACGAACGTGCCTTCGGGCGTGGTCAGAGCCGAGTACTGGATCTGGCCCACCTGCAGCTTGGACGCGTCGTTGCTGGTGATGTGCTGCACGGCTTCGAGCGCGCCTTTGCCGGCAATCTCGATCTCGCCCATGTGGGAGACGTCGAAAAGCCCGGCCTGGGTGCGGACGGCCATGTGTTCTTCGGTGAGGCCCGAGTACTCGCACGGGCATGTCCCATCCGCCGAAGGGGACCATGCGGGCGCCGAGGGCGACGTGCGAAGCGTGGAGGGCGGTCTTCTTGAGTGGAGCGTCAGCAGGTGAGGTCATTAGATGAGGGGGTTCACTCAATAGAGTGAACCCCCAAACGGTACTATGCCCCTCCGCGAGGGTCAAGGCTCGACGGAGCCTTTTTCGAGGCTTTTCCGCAGGCGCTCGCCGCCGACAAGGCACGCGCCGATGGAAATGATGAGCATCGTCCACAGCAGCCACGGGCCGGTTGACAGGCCCATCGTTGTCGCGAGGGGCAGCAGGCCTCCCGTGAGGAACCCGCTCAGCAGCGCCCCGACGATGACCTCGCCCACCACCCACAAGACTCGACCCATGTTGCCTCCTCTCGCCGCGGGCGGTCAGACAGGGAGACCGCCCGAACAGGCAATCACGCTGTACCACGCCAATTCCGCTTTGATGAGCCACTCGAAGTTACAGGCACTAGTCCACACCGGGTTCCACCACCAGTAGTTCTGGCACTGCTCCAGTTCGTAGAAGTACTGCGAGACCGTCACCGCATATTCTGCCCAACACGCCGCGGCACTCTCACCGCCGCCCACGCCAAACACGGCGCGCTGCACGGAACCTTTTGCGGCACGCTCGCGAATGCGGCGCGCGAGGTTCCGGGCCGGCGTCGAGCTCCCCCGCA
Source organism: uncultured Acidobacteriota bacterium (assembly GCA_963839865.1). GTDB lineage: Bacteria > Acidobacteriota > Vicinamibacteria > Vicinamibacterales > UBA2999 > 12-FULL-67-14b. The sequence goes on along the minus strand of CAWIWS010000010.1, from coordinate 250,694 downwards.
CGGCGTGGATGAGTGCGAAGGACGTGATCACGGACTGGGCCTCCGGCCTGTTGCTCTCCTCGAGGACGCCCGCGAGGGCCTCGAGGGCCATGAGCGCGTCGAATCCCGCGGTGAGTTCCTGGGCCTGCTGGATGCGCTCGGCCGTCCTGGCGCCCATGCGCAAGCGCCGCACCTTTCCACGCCGGCCCATCTTGACGGCGCCGTGATCGTCCGCTTCGAACTCCAACGCATCACCGGCCGCCTCGACGCGAATCGTGACCCTCTCCGGCGTGACGCGCTTCTCGAACCGGATGCCGGGCCCCTCGGCGACGAGCGTGGACTCGCCGGTGGACGCGGCGAGCGTGAACGTGACCGCTCCGCTTTCGTCGACGCGCGACTGAGAGGACACGGCACGAACACCAGGCTTCGTGGACGGCCCGCTTGACGCCCCGGCACCCGCCGCGGCCGCAGAGGCTACGCAGAGCACACCACCGATCGCGACAATCACATGCATGACAGGCTTCATGACACTCCTCCGAACGGCGGGCCTCCGCCCACCGCAACCGAACCCGGAACGGCGCCTGACCGCGCACGCGTTGCCCTGCCTCACCATTCACACCATGCCGGAGGCCTCCGGCCACTGCTCTGTTTACCCCTGGGTACCTGCTGCGCGCCGGCGTCCGCGTGCGCACCTGCCGGCGGGGGCGGCGGCCTGAATCGCAGGTATGCGTTGAGCGTGTGATAACTGATGTCGAGAATCCTGCAGGCCTGCGTCTTGTTGCCCGCGTTCTTCTCGAGGACGAGGCGCGCGTACCGGCTGCCCCAGGCCCGCATCGTGTCGCCCAGCTGGAACGCGGGCACCAGCACCTCGCCATAGTCGCCTCGGAGACTCACGGGCAGGTCGTCCACGCGGATCTGCCGGGACTCGGCCGTCGCGATTGCGCCTTCGATCATGCGTTCGAGTTCGCGGACGTTGCCGGGCCAGTCGTACGCCACGAGCGCGTCCGCCGCGGCCGCCGTCATCGTGAACGAGCCGCGCCCCTGGTGGCGCGCCAGGAAGTACTGCGCCAGCTCGAGGATGTCGCTCTTGCGGTGCCGCAGCGGGGGCACGCGAATCTCCACGCCGCTCAGGCGATAGAAGAGATCCGTCCGGAACAATCCACGGTCGACGAGGCCCGCCAGGGGCCGGTTGGTCGCGGCCACGATCCTGGTATTGATGCGGCGCATGGCGCTGCCGCCCACGCGCTCCACCGTCAGGTCCTGGATGGCCCGCAGCAGCTTGGCCTGCGCCGCCATCGACAGGTCCGAGATCTCGTCGAGAAAGAGCGTGCCGCCGTCCGCGTGCTCGAACTTGCCGCGGCGTCCCCGAACGCCGGTCGCCGTCCGCTCCTCGATGCCGAAGAGTTCCGCCTCGATGCAGCGTCTCGACCAGGGCCGCGCAGTTGATGGCCACGAAGGGTCCTTGCCGCCGGCGGCCGAGATCGTGAATCTGGCGCGCGACCAGCTCCTTGCCGACGCCGCTCTCGCCTTCGATGAGAACCGTGAAGTCGGTGGCCGCCACGCGCTCGACGCGATCTCGAAGGCCGCGCATCACATCGCTGGATCCGATGAGCGGCGCGGCGCCGTCTCGATCCGCCGAGATGACGTGCGCCGGCGTGGCGCCCAGGCGTTCGGCCTCGAGGAGCAGGCCGGCGATGCTGGCCGAAGCCTCCAGCAATTGACAGGACCATTCGTCGAGGCTGCCGTTCGAATCGAAGGCCACCTCGAGCATCACCTGGCGGCCGGGATCCCGCACGGGCACCGCGAAGGCGACGTAGTCGCGCGCGCGCACCGGCTGAAGACTGCGCGACGGCAGCGCGGTGGACAGCTCGTTGACGCGGATCGACCGGACCGCCGCAATCCGCGCCAGCTTCTCCGTCAGCAGCGCGACGAGATTCCGCCGCTCCGAAGTATTGAGCAGGTCGAGCACGACCTGCCGGAGCAACAGCGGCAGGCCGCTCCGGCGGTCGGCGCAGCGCGGCCGCGCGGCCGCCGACGCGAGTGGGTTCGCGGACGTGTCCATTTCCGCCCTCCTTGGGATACGCGCGGGCATGGATAACAAAGCGGATGCCAACTCGCGCCTTGAACACGGACTCGAAATCCCACGCATCTCGTCACGCTCCCCCATGTCGTCCCCCTGGCGCGGGTAGTTGCTTCCCGCCCGCCCCGATGCGCCGACCCCGGAGCGGGCAGTCGCTACCCACCCTGGTCACGAACGGCCGCCTCGACATCGAGGCCCTCGTCGAACACGATCACGCCGCGGTAACACAGCGGCTCGAGCCGGGTGACCTGACACCGCTCGACCCGGCCCCTCACGCTTCGTCGCGCGTCGACGCCCGCCAATTGCAGCTCGGTGTGCGCCCCCGGCCGGAGCCGCGCCGTGGATTCCACCAACGCGCCCCGACGACTGATGTTGACGAGCACCACCGGCATGCCGGGCCGCAGCACCGCGGTCGCCAGCCATGGCGTCTGCGCCGGCGCGACGCGCGGCGCCGACCTCCGCTCGACGGACGTCGCGCCTACGGCCGCCATTGCCGCGCCTGTGCATCGAACAACAGCACACGCGCACGGCCCGTCGGCGCCGAAGATCCGGATCGCCATCTGAGGCCCGCGCGGCCCGGCGACGTAGAGCGTGCCGCTCGTGGCGCTGCCCAGGGGACTGAACGCGAGCAGGGCCGTGCGGCCAATGCGCAGCGGATCGTCGCCCGGGGACAGCCACCCGCTTCCGCCGGCATCCACGACCGGCTGGTTGATTCGCATCGACACCCCGGCCGCGTGATCGTCCAGCCAGTCCGGCGCGGTCACCGGAAGGTCGATCGCCGCGATCGATGTCGCGCTGCAGCACGCCATTGCCGTTGCCGTCGGCGAAGAGCCGCAGCCGGGTCCGATCGGCGGCGACCTCGATGCGCATCGCCACGGCGAGACCCCGGCGCAGCGATTCCATCCTGGCGCGCTGGACCTGCGCTGCCAGGTACTGCGCGCCCACCAGCGTCCGCTCCCGGTCGAGCGTGCCGCCGACCACCGGCACCGCCATCGCTGACGCGACGAGCAGCACGGTGGCGGCGGCCACGAGATCGATCAGTGCGGCGCCGGCGTCATTGCGCACCGCCGCCCTTCTCCGGCTTCGGCGGCACGACCACGAGCGGCCGCAGCTTGAGGAAGCTCTTCTCGCCGATGCCCTTCACGTTCATCAACTCCTCGATCTTCTTGAAGCCACCGGCCTTCTGGCGGTACTCGAGAATCCGCTCCGCCGTGCGGCGGCCCACGCCGGGCAGCGTCTCGAGTTGATCGAGCGTGGCCACGTTGAGATTGAGGGCCGGCTTCGCCGGCGCGGCGGCGACCGGCGCCTTCTCCGCCGATTGCGTGGACAGGGTCACGGAGCCGAACAGCAGGGCGCACAGTGCGAGCGCGCCGGTAGTGAGCAAGTGCATGAGGTACCTCCTGGGTGAACGGGTTGATTGGCGCGCGTGATCGGCGAGGGAGAAGACTCGCGGTCAGGGGAGCCGTCGGCAGCCGCTCGCGCGCACCGCTCCTCGTAGAGCAAGGGCGGCGCCGAACCGGGCGATGGGCGGCAAGTCACTCGACGCATGGAGGTTGGCCGTCGCCGGCGCACGCGGAGTGGTCGGCGGCGCACGCTGGACGACAACCCGGGTTGCCTGCCTCCCGCGAGCCCGTCGGCCGCGGCCCATTTCCACGCCAACCGCGGTTGCGCCTGACGCAACCGCGGTTGATGAGGCTACAATCGCCATCTCACGGAGGATCGAGTCCCATATGCGTATGTCCCGATGGCCCCTCGCGCTCGGCGGTGTGTTGCTCGCCGGGCTGCTCTCGCACCCACAGGCCGCACCCGCGCAGGCCGCTACGACCCAGAGTCCGGCCGCGGAACAACCGGCCGCCGCCGCATGCTCGCGCACCTGGGTGGGACACGAGCCCGAGTTCGAGGCGGCCCTCCGCACCAGCAAGGTGATCAAGCTGGAGGAGATCCCCATCGGCGTGACCAAGCCGCAGCGCGCCACCCTCGAGCCGTCGACGCCAGTCGCCAGCTTCGCCTGGAAGCCGATTCGCCCCGGCCGCCCGAACGGCTACTTCGAGAGCTACAAGTCCGAGATCGCCGCGTACGAGCTCGACAAGATGCTGGACCTGCACATGGTGCCGCCCAACGTGGAGCGCAAGCACCAGGGCCTCACCGGCGCCGCCGTCTACTGGATTGAGAACACCAAGGGCTGGAACATGAAGCAGCCGCCGCAGGGGCCCGAGCCGCAGTGGAGCCGGCAGCTCGCCCGGATGAAGATGTTCGACCTGCTCATCGCCAACATCGATCGCAACCAGGGCAACCTGCTCTACGACGCCGACTGGCACCTGTTCCTGATCGATCACTCGCGCGCGTTCATCGACAAGAAGGACCTCAAGGGCCTGCCGACGCTCGCCACCGTGGACCGCGCCCTCTGGGACAAGATCGACCGCGCTCACCTTCGAGCAGCTGAAGGCGACGCTCGGCCCCTGGGTGGGCGACGGCGAGCTGCGCGCCATGCTGGCCCGGCGCGACCTGATGGCCGCCGCCATCACAGAAGCTCGTCGCCGAGCGCGGCGAGGACGAGCGTATTCTTCTAGATGACCCATGAAGCGCCGCCTCACGCTCCTCGTCGTCTCGCTCGTCGTGCGCTGCCCGCGTCCTTCGCTCCTCGCGCCGCTCCTCGCCCAGGCGCAGCCAGCGCCGCGCGTCGTCGCCGTGGGCGACATCCACGGCAGCATCGACGGCGATGACGCGGCATCCTGCAGAAGGCCGGCCTCATCGACGCCTCCAGCAAGTGGATTGGCGGCCAGGCCACGCTTCATGCAGACCGGCGACTACATGGACCGCGGCGAGAACGTGCGCGCCGTGCTCGACCTGCTGATGGCGCTCGAGACCCAGGCGAAGGACGCCGGCGGGCGCGCGCAGTCGCTGCTCGGCAATCACGAGGTGATGAACCTCGTGGGCGAAACGCGCGACGCCAACCCGCCCATCTACGCCAAGTTCGCCGACGCGGATTCCGCGCAGCGCATCGACACCGGCTGGGAGGACTACCAGAAGCTCGCCGCCGCGTACCGCGCGAAGAGCCCGGCGCTCCCCGAGGTGTTCGCGCAGACGCGGGAGGCCTTCGAGGGCGCGCATCCGCTCGGGCTACATCGAGTACCGCGAGGCGATGGGCCCGCGCGGCAAGTACGGCGCGTGGCTGCGCGGCAAGCTGATGGTCACCAATGTCGGCGGCTCGATCTTCATGCACGCCGGCATTCCGCCGGCCACCGCGCCCGCGAAGCTCGACGAGTTGAACGACAAGGTCAAGGCCGAGGTCCAGCGCATGGACCGCTACGTGCAGCGGCTGGTCGACAAGAAGCTCGCGCTGCCCTTCTTCACGCTCAGGAGATCCTGCAGGTGTCGGCGGCGGAAATCGCGGCGGCCAACGCCCTCATCACGCCGCCGCGAGGGCGGCAAGGAACTCGACCGCTCGACGCTCGACGTGGCCCTGCTCACCGAGGCCCAGGAGTCCTGAAGATCGACAAGTGGCTCTCGCTCGATCGCGAAGGCGCGCTGTGGTGGCGCGGACTCTCGACGCTGCCGGACGACCCCATCCGGCGGCCCGTTCGCGCCGCTGCTCGCGCGCTACGGCGCCGACCGCTTCGTCACCGGCCACACGCCGACGGCGGACCGCCGCATCACGGTGCGGTTCGGCGGACGCGCGGTGTTGATTGATACGGGCATGAACACGGCCTTCTACAAGGGCCGCGCCTCGGCGCTGGAGATCAGCGGCGGGCAGCTGGCGGCGATCTACGAAGACGGCCGCGTCGCCCTCACGCCGGCGAAGGCCGCGGCCGATCGGCGGAACTGACGTACCGCCCTGCGACTTGCGACTTGCGGCTTCGACTTACGGACGGCTGGCGCGATACCAGGCCACCGTCTGGCGGAGGCCTTCTTCCAACGTCACGCTCGGGCGATAGCCCAGGCGCTGCCTGCGCCTTGGTGATGTCGGCCTGTGAATCGCGGACGTCGCCCTCGCGGGCCGGCCCGTGTTGCGCCGTGACGTTGGCGCCGATGATCGTCTTCAACACCTCGAACAGCTCGTTGAGCGACACGCGGCCGTTGGTGGCCACGTTGAACACCTCGCCCGCCACGCCCGGGCGTCTCGGCGGCGCGCAGCACGCCGTCGACCACGTTGGCCACGTACGTGAAGTCGCGCGTCTGCCCGCCGTCGCCGTGGATCGTCGGCGACCGGCCTTCGAGCAGCGCGGTGATGAAGAGCGAGATCACGCCGGAGTACGGCGACCCGGGATCCTGCCGCGGTCCGAACACGTTGAAGTAGCGCGTGGACACGGTCTCGAGCCCGTAGAGGCGGGTGAACAACTGGCAGGTACTGCTCGCCCACCAGCTTCTGCAGCGCGTACGGCGACAGCGGATTGGGCGATCATGTCCTCGCGCTTGGGCAGCGTCGGCGTGTCGCCGTAGACGGACGAAGACCCGGCAAACACCACGCGCGCGCACCTTCGCGTCGCGCGCCGCGACGAGCACGTTGAGCGTGGCGTCGACGTTGGCGCGGTGCGACTCCACCGGGTTCTGACCGAGCGTGGCACCGACGGGATGGCCGCCTGGTGCAGCACGTAGTCCATGCCCTGCACCGCCCGCGTGGCGAACGCCGCCTCCGCCAGATCCCCTTGGAGGAATTCGGCGCCGGCCGGGAGGTTGCGCGCGGTGTCCGGTGATGAGGCTATCCGCGATGCGAACGACGTGCCCGCGCGCGAGCAGGGCTTCGGCCAGGTGCGAGCCGATGAAGCCCGCGCCGCCGGTGACGAGATATGAAGACATTCGCGATTCCCAAAAAGTGCCGCAGTGAGCCTGTAAGCCGAATTCTGTCCGCCTTCGTCTCGCCATGCGCCCCTTGCGGCCGCCGCGGCTATGGCGTGATGACCATTCCTCTAGTCCCGTCATTGCTGGCGGGATCGAGCAACCTACCCGGAGGTCTTGGACGGGCCGTCCTCAAACACCTCCCTATTTGGTCTTGCTCCGTGCGGGGTTTGGCCTGCCACTCCTGTTACCAGGAGCGCGGTGCGCTCTTACCGCACCTTTTCACCCTTACCCGCCTTCGCTCTGCGGCCTTGCGGCCCGAGCTCCGGCGGGCGGTATATTTTCTGTGCCACTGTCCGTCGGGTTGCCCCGCCCGGGAGTTACCCGGCGCACTGCCCTGTGGAGTTCGGACTTTCCTCTCCCGCTCGCACTTTCCGCCTCCGCCCTTGCGGGCCTCGACGAGTTACGACCGGCAGCGGTCATCCGGCTCACTGCGGCGAATCCCTAACCGTCCGTTTCCTGGGAGATCCGATATTGCTCGAGCTTCTTGTACAGATTGCTGCGCGGCGTGTCGATGACTTCCGCGGTCTTCGAGATGTTCCAGCCGTTCTCGCGCAGTTTCGTCACCAGATACGCGCGCTCCGAGCTCGACTTGAACTCCTGCAGCGTCGGGGCCTGCATCCAGACCGGTTCGGCCGCCGGCGACCGCGCCGCGCCGGCCGGCACCTCGCAGCGCGCCCCGCGCACTCCGGACTCGGGGATGTCGCTCGCGTCGATCGCGTCGGCCGCCGACATGATCATCAGCCGCTCGACGAAGTTGCGCAGCTCGCGGATGTTGCCGCGCCAGTGCTGCTGCTTGCAGCCGCTCCATCGCCGCCGCCGTGAACGTCTTGCGGCGGAAGTTGTTGTCGCGCGCGAAGAGCTCCGCGAAGTGGCGCACGAGCGCCGGGATGTCCTCGCGCCGCTCGCGCAGCGGCGGCACGTGGATCGGCACGACGTTCGAGGCGGTAGAACAGGTCCTCGCGGAACGTGCCCGTGTCGATCTCCTCCTCGAGGTCCTTGTTGGTGGCGGCGATCACGCGCACGTCCACCTTGATGATGCGGTTGCTCCCGAGCCGCTCGAGCTCCGCCTTCCTGCAGCACGCGCAGCACCTTGGCCTGCGTCTTCGAGGCTCATGTCGCCGACCTCGTCGAGGAAGATCGTGCCCTTGTCGGCCTGCTCGAACTTGCCGATCTGCCGGTCGGTGGCGCCGGTGAACGACCCCTTCTCGTGGCCGAACAGCTCCGACTCGATCAGCTCGTCGGGAATCGCGGCGCAGTTCACCTGCACGAACGCGCTCGTCGCGCCGCAGGCTCTCGCGGTGGATCGCGCGCGCCACCAGCTCCTTGCCGACGCCGCTCTCGCCCCAGATCAGCACCGTCGCGTTGGTCGGCGCCGCCTTCTGGATGGCGCTCGCGTGACCGCGGCCAGCGCCGGCGACTCGCCGACGATCTGGTACGCGCTTCTCGGCGTCGCGCCCAGCGTGCGGTTCTCGGTGCGCAGGCGCGCGCGAGTCGACGGCGTTGCGCACGGTGACCAGCACGCGCTCGCTCTCGAGCGGCTTCTCGATGAAGTCGAACGCGCCCAGCCGCGTCGCCTCGACGGCGGTGGTGATCGTCGCGTGGCCGGACATGACGACGATGGGCGTGGTGTCGGTGAGGTGCGCGGAGCCTCTGCAGCACCTCGAGGCCGTCCATGCCCGGCATCTTGATGTCGAGGAACACCAGGTCCGGCGCCTCGCGCTCGACGAGCGCGATGCCTTCCTCGCCGGTGGCGGCCTGGATGCACTTCGTAGCCTTCGTACTCGAGGATCATCCGCAGCGAGTCGCGGATGGCCGCCTCGTCGTCGATGACCAGGATCGCGTGGCTTCATACTGCGGCTCCGTGCGCACGGTGCGCATGGCGCGCTGGCTCGAGATCGGGAGTCGTAGCAGATACGACGGCCAGCACCGTCGCCGGGCGGGCGTGGCGCTGCAGGCGCGCGGCGCAGGCCCGCCACCGTGTGCACCGCCTGACGGTTGATCTCGAGCATCATGTCGCCGCGCTCGATGCCCGGCGTCGTAGGCCGGGCTCATCGGGCTCGACGCGCTGCACGAGCAGGCCGGTCATGCCCGCCGGGCACGTCGAAGCGGTCGCGAGTTGCGCTCGTCGACTCTCGCACCAGGCTCGAGCCCCAGCTCGCCGGGCCCGGCGCGCTCGGCCGTGCGCCCGGCCGGGCGTCGACGGCGTCGTCGGCGGTCCGCGGCCGGGACGCTCCGCCAGCTTCACCGACACGTCGACGGGCGCGGCCGTCGCGCATGAACTCGCAGCTGGCCACCGACCCGGGCTGGCCGCGCCGCGATCTCGCGGATCAGGCTCGTCGTTGGTGCCCACCGGCACTGCCGTCCACCGCCGACGATCACGTCGTAGGGCTGCAGGCCGGCGCGCGGCGCCGGGCGAGCCGGCGGTGACGTCCTGCACCAGCGCGCCGTCGCTGCGCGGCAGCTTCAGCGACGCCTGCAGGTCGGGATCGACGTCGCGCAGCGCCACGCCGATGTAGCCGCGCGACACGCGGCCCGGTCGCCTTCAGCTGCGGCAGGATCGCGCCGCGCCTGGTTGATCGGCACGGCGAAGCCGATGTTGCTCGCCTGCCGGCTGATCGCGGAGTTGATGCCGATGACTTCGCCGCGCGCGTTGATCAGCGGCCCGCCGCTGTTGCCGAAGCTGATGGCGGCGTCGGTCTGGATGTAGTTGTCGAGGCTCGAGTCGAACAGCTTGCGGCCGATGAAGCTGACGACGCCCACCGTCACGGTGTGCTCGTAGGCCAGCGGGTTGCCGATCGCGCACACCCACTCGCCCACGCGCAGGGCGTCCGAGTCGCCGAGCGGCGCGACCGGCAGCGGCGCGCGGCGACTCCACCTTGATGCAGCGCGATGTCGGTGTCCGGGTCGGAGCCGACGACCGCGGCGCGCAGGCTGCGGCCGTCGGCGAGCTTCACCGTGATCCGCTCGGCGCCCTCGATGACGTGATGGTTGGTGAGGATGTAGCCCGTCGGCATCGATGATGAAGCCGGTGCCGGTGCCGCGCCGCGGCGCCTCGCCGACCCGCTGCCGGCCGAGGTCGATCGGTTCGTCGAGCAGATCGGGCCGCGGCGGCTGGCCGGCGCCGTCGGGCCGGCGCAGCGGCGGCCGCGCGCGCCGTCGCGTCGATGTTGACGACGGCCGGATTGAGGCGCTCGGCGATGTCGGCGAAGTTGACGGCGCCGCGGCGCCGGCGGACGCGAGGCGCGAGCAGCGGCGCGTCGTCGGGCCGACGTCGCGGCACGGCGCCATCGCCACGGCCGGCTGCGCGGCAGCACGGCGCGTCGGCACGAGCGATCCGGCGACGATGATCCCCACCAGCAAGCCGATCGTGGCCGTGAGCGCGGCGGTGACCCACGCGAACCGCCGCGTCATGATCGGCTCATTATAAGCCCGAGGAACGCGGCCTCGTCGAGCGTCGGCACCCCGAGCGCCCGCGCCTTCTCGAGCTTGCTGCCGGCGTCGGCGCCGACCACCACGTAGCTGGTCTTCTTGCTGACCGACCGGTCACCTTGCCGCCGAGCGCCTCGATCTGCTGCCGCCGCCTCCTCGCGGGACATCGACGTCGAGCGTGCCGGTGAGGACGAACGTCTTCCCGGCCAGCGGCTGCGGACCGCCGCGGCGCCGACCTTGCGCTCGCCCACCGTCCTGACGCCCGCCGCGCGCAGCCGGTCGACGCAGGTCGCGGTTGCGCGGCTCGTCGAACCAGTCGCGCACCGACGCGGCCAGCACCGGGCCCGACTTCGTGGCACCTCCTGCAGCGCCTCGAGCGGCGCCGGCTCGATCGCGTCGAGTCGCCGAAGTGATCCGGCCAGCACCTGCGCGCCGCGCTCGCCCACGTGGCGGATGCCCAGCCCGTAGACCAGGCGCCACAGGTCGTTGCTGCTTCGAGCGCTCGATCTCGCGCCATCAGCGTTGGCCGCGGACTTCTTGCCCATCCGCTCGAGCGCCTTCGAGGGTCTCCGTGCGTCGAGCGCGGTAGAGGTCGGCGAGGCTCGTGCACCAGGTCCCTGTCGACGCAGCTGCTCGATGAGCGCCTCGCCCAGGCCCTCGATGTTCATCGCGCCGCGCGAGGCGAAGTGCTCGAGGCCGCGGCGCAGCCGCGCCGGGCACGAGCTGTTCTCGCAGCGCCAGACGACCTCGTCCTCGTCGGCGTGTGCAGCGGCGCGCCGCACACCGGGCACGTCGCGTCGGCATCACCCACGGCTGCGAGTGCGTCCGGCCGCTCCTCGCAGCACCGGGCCGACCACGCGCGGGATGACGTCGCCGGCCTTCTCGATGATCACCGTGTCGCCCTCGCGGATGTCCTTGCGCGCGAGGTCGTCGGCGTTGTGCAGCGTCGCCAGCGAGATGGTCGACCCGGCCACGAACACCGGCTCGAGCACGGCGTACGGCGTGGCCGCGCCGGTGCGCCCGATGTTCACCGCGAATCTGCTTGCAGCACGTCGTCGCCTGCTGCGCCGGGAACTTGAACGCGATCGCCCAGCGCGGGAACTTCGACGTCGTGCCCAGCCGCGCGCGCAGCGCGAGGTCGTCCACCTTGATGACGACGCCGTCGGTCTCGAAGGGAGCGTGTGCCGCTTCTCGCGCCACTCGTCGCAGAACGCGAGCACCGCGTCGATGCCCTCGCAGCGCGTCCAGTGCGGCTCGACCGGGCAGGCCCCACGCCGCGAGCTGCGCGGAGCAGTGTCGCATCGTGCGTCGGCGGCGTCGCGCCGACCGCACCGGCGACCACCTGGTAGATCCACGCGCGAGAGGCCGCGCTTGGCCACCTGCGCCGGGTCGAGGTTCCGCATCGTCCCGGCCGCGGCGTTGCGCGGGTTCGCGAACAGCGGCTCGCCCGGCGTCCTCGCGCTCGCGGTTGATGCGCTCGAAGGCCGTGCGCGGAGGTAGACCTCGCCGCGCACCTCGATCGGCGCCGCCGGCAGCGCCGCGGCAGCGTCAGCGGCAGCGCGCGGATCGTGCGCACGTTGGACGTGACGTCCTCGCCGCGCACGCCGTCGCCGCGCGTGGCGCCGCGCACCAGCCGGCCGTCCTCGTAGGTGAGCGCGATGCTCAGGCCGTCGATCTTCAGCTCGGCGACGTAGACCGGCCGTGGCCGTCGCCGCCGAGCCCCTTGCGCACGCGCTCGTCGAAGGCGCGCAGCTCGTCCTCGTTGTAGGCGTTGTCGAGGCTGAGCATCGGCTCCGCGTGCTCGACGGTGACGAAGCCCTCGGCCGGCCGGCCGCCGACGCGCTGCGTCGGCGAGTCGGGCGTGACCAGCTCGGGGTGCGCCGCCTCGAGCGCCTGCAGCTCGCCATCAGCGCGTCGAACTCGCGTCGGAGATCTCAGGCTGCGGCGTGGACGTAGTAGAGCTCTTCGTGGCGCCGGATCTCGCGGCGAAGCGCGTCGATGCGATCGGCGGGCGTCACGCCGACACCGGTCGCCTGACGTCAGCGGTCGCGCGAGCAGCGACGTAGTCGGCCAGCGCGCATCAGCGCCTCCCGCTCGGGCGCCGGCGGGAACACGCGCAGGCTGCGCTTGGCGGTCTCGCCGAACTCCACGGCGCGGGCCGTAGGCGTACTCGATCGACCGGTGCTCGGCCAGCAGCGGCCTTGACGCGCGCCCAGTCGGCTCGAGCGTGACGTCGCGCGACTGCACGATGCCGCGGATCAGCGTGTCGGCCTCGGGGCCGCCGTGCTCGCAGCAGGTGGATGATCGGCAGCGTGATCTTGCCCTCGCGCAGGTCGCCGCCGATCGGCTTGCCGAGCGCCTCGGCCTCGCCGGTGAAGTCGAGCAGGTCGTCCACCAGCTGGAACATCGACGCCCAGGTTGAAGCCGTACTCGCGCAGCGCCGTGCTGCTTCTCGGCGCTCGCCTCGCCGAGCATGCCGCCGATCTCGCGCGCAGCCGCCGAACAGGTACGCCGTCTTGCGGCGGATGATCTCGAAGTGCTCGTCCTCGGTGATGTCGACGTCGCCGTTCTTGGTGAGCTGGTAGATCTCGCCCTCGATCATCCGCAGCGTGACGTCGCAGAGCAGCCGGACGACGTCCAGCGTGTCCTGCGTGAGCGCCATCGCCATCGACTTGATGTAGAGGAAGTCGCCGGCGAGCACCGTGACGTCGTTGCCCCACCGCGAGTGCACCGCCTTCCGGCCGCGCCGCACGTCCGCATCGTCGATGATGTCGTCGTGGACGAGCGTGGCGGTGTGGATGAACTCCACGACCGCGGCGTTCAGCACGGCGCGCGGTCCCGGTGTAGCCGCACAGGCGCGCGGCCATCAGCAGCACCGCCGGGCGCACGCGCTTGCCGCCGCTCTTCTGGATGTAGTTCGCCGATCTCGCGGGATGACGTGGACCTGCGACTGGACCTGCCGCGCGAACTCGCGCTCGACGGCCTCGAGGTCGGCGCGCACCGGCTCGAACAGTTGGAGCAGATCCGCTTGGGTCTTCGGGGTGCAGCGTTGGACAGCTCGTCAATCTCACCATAGCGCGCGCGGGTGTCAACGCACGCGATGCCCCTTAATGCTTGCAGGGCGAGGCTTTGCGGCATCTACGGCCTGAACAGGCGCGTCGAAGTTCGCTCGGTGGCGGCCCCCGATCTGCCGCTCGTGCTCATGCCGAGCTTCGGCCGCCAGCTGCTCGACGACCCGGACACGTAGGCCGGCTCGTTGCGCTTGCCGCGATGCGGCGACCGGCGCCAGGTACGGGCTGTCGGTCTCGACGAGCAGCCGGTCGAGCGGGCACGGTCGCGCACCGCGTCCCGCAGCTCCGCGGCCTTCGGAAACGTGACGATGCCCGGCAACGACAGGTAGAAGCCCGTCGCCAGCGCCCGCGCCGCCGCGGCGGCGTCGCCGGTGAAGCAGTGGAACACGCCCCGCGAGCGGCACCGCCCTGCCTCGCCGAGGATCCGCGAGGGTGTCGTCCTCGGCCTCGCGCGTGTGGATGACCACGGGCAGATCGCGGCTCCGGGCCAGCGCAGCTGCGCGCGAAACACCGCCTGCTGCACGTCGCGCGGCGAGAAGTCGTAGTGGTAGTCGAGGCCGATCTCGCCCACCGCGCGCACCATCGGGCAGGCGTCGAGCCGCGCGCGCCACCAGCGCCGCGGCCGCCGCCGGGTCGGCCGCGAACAGGTGCGCCTGGTGCGGGTGCACGCCGACCGCGAACCGCACGTCGGGCCACGGCCGCCAGCGACCGTGCCCACGCGCGCATCTCCGCGTCGTCTTCCGCGGCGAGGATCACGAGCGCGCGCGACAGCCCGGCCGCGCGCGCCCGGTCGACCACGGCGGCGAGATCGGCGACGAACTCCTCGCCGGCGATGTGGCAGTGCTGAATCGATCACAGTTCAGAGACTCAGGGACTCGAAGCTCGAGGACCGGAGGACCGCTACCGCACGCGGGTGCCGGGAGGCGCGGGCTCGGCGTTGAGCAGCATCGCGCCGCCGCCGTCGGGGCTGGCGGCGAGCACCATGCCCGTTGGACTCGATGCCCATCATCTTGCGCGGGCGCGAGGTTGGCGACGATGACGATCGTCCTGCCCACGACTGCCTCCGGCTCGTAGGCCTCGGCGATGCCGGCGAGAATCGTGCGCGGCTCCGCTTCGCCCGCGTCGACCTTCAGCTTCACCAGCTTCTTCGACTTCGGCACGCGCTCGGCCTCGAGGATCTTCGCGACCTTCAGTTGCACCTTCATGAAGTCGTCGATGGTGATGAAGGCGGGTGCGTCAGGTGCCGCGGGTGCCGCGGGTGCCGCGGGTGCCGCGGGTGCGGCGGGCGCAGCGGGTGCCAGCGGGTGCCGACGGGTGCCGCGGGTACTGCGGGGCTTCGGGGTTTCGTCAGTCACGGTCACTCACTCCCTTGTCTTCGATGCGGGGCCACAGGGCCCCGGCGTTCAGAATCTGTTGTCTCGCCCGACGTGCGCCAGGCGGTGTCGGCGTCGAGGCGCCACTCGTCCACGGGCCGCGCATCGCCCATGCGCCGCAGGATCTCCGCGGCCGACGTCGGCATGACCGGCAGCAGCAGCACGCGCGGCGATGCGCACGGCCTCCGCCGACATCGGCGAGCACGCCGGTCAGCCGATCGGCCTGCGCCGGGTCCTTCGCCAGCGCCCACGGCTGCGTCTCGGCGATGAACTCGTTGGCCGCGCTGACCAGGCGGAAGGCCGCGGCCGCGCCATCGTGCAGCGCGAGCCGTCCATCGCCGTCGCGATACGCCGCGACGTGCTCCGCCGCCACCGCCGCCAGCGGCCCGCCGCTCGCGGCGCCAGCAGCCGCCCCTGCCGGTAGCGCTCGCTCATCGCCGCCACGCGGTTCACCAGGTTGCCCAGGTTGTTCGCCAGGTCGGCGTTGTACTTCTCCTCGAACCGTTCCCACGTGAAGTCGCCGTCGCCGCCGTACGGCATCTCCTTGGTGAGATAGAGCCGCAGCGGATCCGGGCCGAAGCGCTTCGGCCGCATCGAGCGGATCGACGATGTTGCCGAGCGACTTGCTCATGCGCTCGCCCTTGAAGTACACCCAGCCGTGGCCGAAGACCTGGCCCGGGCAGCGGCAGGCCCGCGCTCATCAGCATCGCCGGCCAGATCACGCAGTGGAAGCGCGTGATGTCCTTGCCGACGATGTGCAGGTTCGCCGGCCACCACTTCTGGAACTGCTCCTCGTCCCAGCCGTAGCCGACCGCCGCCGCGTAGTTGATCAGCGCGTCGAACCACACGTAGACCACGCTCGCCTGGATCGAACGGCAGCGGGATGCCCCACGACTGCCCCGCCCGGCTCATCGAGATGTCTTCGAGCCCGCCCTCGACGAGCCGCAGGATCTCGTTGCGCCGCACGTCGGGCTCGATGAACTCCGGGTGCTCCGCGTAGTGCTTCAGCAGCGGCTGCTGGTACTTCGACAGGCGGAAGAACCAGTTCTTCTCCCGGATCCACTCCGGCTTCGTGTTGTGGATCGGGCAGTTGCCGTCGACGAGGTCCTTCTCCGGCTTGAACGCCTCGCAGCCGACGCAGTACCAGCCCTCGTAGGACCCTTCGTAGATGTCGCCGTCGTCCAGGCACGCCTGCGCCATCTTCTGCACGGCCGGCCGATGCCGCTTCGGATCGGTCGTGCGGATGAAGTCGTCGAACGAGATGTCGAGCCGGGACCAGACCTCGCGGAAGACCTGCTCCATCTCGTCGCAGTACGCGAGCGGATCCTTGCCCTGCTCCTGCGCCCGCTTGAAGACGTTCTGCGAGTGCTCGTCGTTCCCCATCAGGAAATGGGTGTCGTCGCCGCGCAGCCGCTGGTAGCGGGCGATCACGTCGGCCGTGATCTTCTCGTAGGCCGTCCCCAGGTGCGGGCGGCTGTTCACGTAGTCGATGGCGGTGGTCAGGAAGAAGCGCATTTGTTAATTCGTTATTCGTTATTCGTTATTCGTTAGTCATGATTGGCCTCCAGCCAAGCCTTGAGGGCGATGGCCTGGACCTCCTTGACTGGGATGCCGTGGTCGGCCGCCAGTTTCGCCAGGTCGTCGAACTCGGGCTGGGCGTTCAGCATCTGGCCGTCCCGCTGCGCCACCTTGAAGCGGACCGGGCCGAGCGCGGTGGCCACCGTCACCATCTCGCGGTCCAGGCACTCCCGCCACATCTCCTGGTAGCGCACGCCGATGGTCGTGGTCTCGCGGAACACGACGCCCATCAGCGCGTCGCGCTGCTCGGGCCGGCCCGACGACGGTCATCAGCGTGCCGGGGCGGTTCTTCTTCATCTGCACCGGCGAGTAGAACACCTCGAGCGCGCCGGCCGCGTACAGCCGTCCATGAGCACGCCGAAGATCTGCGGGTTCATGTCGTCGATCTCGCACTCCATCGTGACGACCCGCATCGCCGAGGCCTGCGCCGTCGGCCTCGCCCACGAGCACGCGCACCACGTTGGGCGTCTCCGGCAGCTCGCGATCGCCGGCGCCGTAGCCGACGCGCGTCCACCCGCATCGCCGGCACCGGACCGAAGCTCGAGGCGTACTCCGTGAGGATGAGCGCGCCGGTCGGCGTCAGCAGCTCCGCCTGGATCGCCCGACGAGTACACCGGCGCCTTGCCGAGCAGCCGCACCGTGGCCGGCGCGGGCACCGGGAACACGCCGTGCGCCGATCGCACCATGCCGCCGCCGACGTTCAGCGGCGACGCCACGATGCTTGTCCGCCGCCGAACCACTCCAGCGCGAACACGGCGCCGACGATGTCGATGATCGAGTCGATGGCGCCCACCTCGTGGAGGTGCACCTTCTCCACCGGCATGCCGTGGATCGCCGCTTCGGCCTCGGCCAGGCGCCGGAACATGCGCAATCGCGCGGCCCTTCCCCACGGCCGACAGGGCCGAGCGCCCGATCGCCGACTCGATCTCGGCAAGGGAATGATGCGTATGGTGCGAGGGATGGTGCGCGAGCGCGGCTGATCGTGGTGAGCGACTGTGCGGCGAGCGCGGCGTGCGGGGCGGCGAGCGATGCGAGTGATCGTGCACGCGGAACTTCGTCGCCGTCACGCCCGTCTTCAGGACCCTGTCCGCCGACACGTCCCAGCCCTCCACCGCGAGGCTGCCGAGGGCGCGCTTCAACTCGTCGAACGGCAGGCCCGCGTCGAGCAGCGCGCCGACAATCATGTCGCCGGCCGCGCCCGCAAAGCAGTCGAAATAGAGAATCTTCACCGTCGCGCCTCGCTCGCGAAAACTGAAAAACGTGCCGTGGCCGAGAATCATGTGGTCGGCCAGCTCAATGCCCATCAACTCGCCGGCCTCCTGCAGGCGCCGGGTCACCGCGCGATCGTCCGCGCTCGGCGTCGGGTCGCCGGTCGGATGGTTGTGAAACACCACCACGCTGGCCGCCGAGGCCAGCGCCGCCACCCGATACACGTCGCGCGGATGCACCAGGCTCCCATCCACCGTCCCCGTCGAGACGATCGCCGTCCGGATGACGCGGAGCTTGGCGTCGAGCAGCATCACGCCGAAGCGCTCGACGGGCCAGACCGAGTACCGCGGCGCCAGGTAGTCGGCCACGTCGCGCGGCGTCAGCATCTGCGGGCCGATCGCACCGGCGCCACCAGCGTCCGCCGGCCCAGTTCCACCGCCGCCAGCAGGCGGGCGGCCCGCGACAGGCCGACACCGCGCACGCGGCACAGCTCGTCGAGGCCGAGCGCGTTCAACCCGTGCGCGCTCCCGGCCGCCGCCATCAACTCTTCCGCCACGGCGAGCGCGCCGCGCGCGCGCGTGCCCGCGCCGAGCACCAGCGCCAGCAACTCCGCGTCGCCCAGCGCTTCGACACCGGCCCGCGCGAGCTTCTCGCGCGGCCGATCGGCCATGGCCACCTGCGCCATCGCCCGGAGGACCCTTCATGGTAGCTGATTGATGCGGATTCTGCCCTGCGCGTTCGCGCATGCCGCCGACCGTCGGCGCCACCGGCGGCTCGCGCGGCGCCGGGACGCGCAACGCTGACGTATACTCGTCACGCATGGGTCGTTTCGTTCGCCTCGTCGCGTTGCTCATGGTCGTGTCTCGCGGCCGGCTGCGCCGAACCGCCACACAAGGAAATGAACCAGGCCCAGGGCGCCATCGACGCCGCGCGGGCGGCCGGCGCCGATCGCTTCGCCGCCGACGAACTCGACGCCGCGGTCGACGGCCCTCAAGCGATCCGAAGAGGCCGTCGCCGCCGGCGACTATCGCCAGGCCCTGAGCCACGCCATCGACAGCCGCGAGCGCGCGCAGAGCGCCGCCAAGATGGCCGTGGACGGCCGCGCCAACGCCAGGGGCGAAGCCGAACGGACGATCGCCGAAGTGGCGACGCTGCTGACGCGGTGCCGAGACGCAGCTGAAGAACCCGGAAAACGCGCGTCTCCCGCGACGCGTGCTCTGCCGGCCCCAGTGCGACGGTCGATGCCGCGCACAAAGTCCTGCAAGAAGCGCGCTCAGCGCTCGAGAAGGAAGACTACCCGGCGGGTCGCCAAGGCCCTGGGCTCGATTTCCACGCAACTTCAGGCCGCTTTGACGCAACTCGACACGGCAGGCGCACCCGCGCCGGCCCGGAAGACGCGCTAGGGCCAACGCCCGCGAGATCGCAGCTTTGCGATCCCCGCGAGGAAACACCCAGAAGAATCTGAAGGGGCGCTACGCCCGGTCGGCGGGCGTCGGGATCCAGTGCCCGTCGCACACGACTTCGGCCCAGCCGGTGAGAAACACGCCTGTCGTCGCGCCACTCCACGCGCTGGGTGCCGCCCGGCGCGATCACCTGGATGTCGCGTGACGGCGCCGGCATGCGCAATCGCCGACACCGCGGAGGCGCACGAGCCGGTGCCCGACGAGTGCGTCGGCCCGACGCCGCGCTCCCAGATGAGGATGCGCACGCGATCCGGCGCCTCGACGACGGCGAATTCCACGTTGGTGCCCTCGGCGAATCGCGGGTGCGTGGAGAGCGCGGGGCCGAGGCGATTGAAGCGTCCAGGTCCGGCAGGCGTCTCAGGATGAGCCACGCATTGGGGGTTGCCCATCGCGAGGGTCGTCACGCTTCAGCCGCTCCCCGGCGACGTCCAGCGTTTCCTCGGCGATGCGCTCGGGCATCCCCATCGCGGCGCGAAACGTGTAGCGGCCGCCCTCGCGGCCCGTCAGGGCCAGCGTCTTGACGCCGGCATCGGTGTCGACCCTCACCTCGGCGAGCGGCGCCAGGCCCGCGGCCTCGCGCTGATGCATCACCAGCGCCGCCAGGCAGCGCAGGCCGTTCCCCGACAGCTCCGACGGGCTGCCGTCGGCGTTGATCAGGCGCATGCGCGCCGTGCCGTCCGGCGCCATCGTGTAGAAGATGACGCCGTCGGCCGCCGATCCCCGTGTGGCGCGCGCAGAGCTTCCGCGACAACGCGTCGAGCGCAAGGCCCTCGGCGCGGTCCGCGGGGACGAACAGGAAGTCGTTACCGTACGCGTGCGCTTTCGCTACCGGCAGCATGTCAGGGCACCTTGAAGGCGTTGAACACCCAGGTCAGGCCGGCGGTGAAGCCGAACTCGGGATCCCGTGGCGTCACGCCGATCAGGACGCCCGCGTCCAGGCGCACGGCGCCCTGCGTGAAGCGCGCGCCGAACCGAAGCACGCCGCGATCTTCCGCGCCCGGGCGTGATGATGTCGCCGAAGTTCGCGCGGCCGGTGAACTCGCCGACGACTTCCGCCCGCTGGGCTGATCGCGCGCGCCAGCGACAGGCCGTAGACGAGCAGGTCGTCCTGCTCGCGCCGGCTCGGTCGGGATCGCCCAGGATCGGCAAGCCGCCGTTGGCCACGACCCGCACCGACTGGATGGTCTTGCCCACGAGGATCGTGGCCGTGAAGTCCTGGACGTCCTGGCCGAGACCCGACTCGTTGCTCGCATTGGGCAGCCGCGTCGAGAAGCGGAAGCCCATCGACGGGCGACTGCTGCCCTCGTTGCAGGAACTTGATCTTCGCGCCGACGCTCATGTCCTCGACGTCGCGTGGTGGTCGTCGCCCGGCGTGCAGGTCGAGGACGGACGAGAACGGCGCGGCCGTCCGGCTCTTGATGGACATCTTCTGGTAGCAGCCCGCCGTCGATCTGAATTTCGGCAATGGAGCTGACGCCGACGCTGATCGCCCATGGTCGGGCATCGGTGAAGACGTTGCCGCGCAGGCCGGACACGGGCAGGAACACGTCGCGCTCGTAGTCGACGCCGGCCTCGAGCAGGAGCGGCCGGCGCCGACCGTCTCGGGATCTTCGGTGATCAGCGGACGCTGCTGCGCCCGCGCCGCCGGCGCCAGCCCGAACGCGACGACGGCCAGGACGAGGACTGCACGGACCGACGAGCGCACGCATCATCAGAAGGTCTTCCTGCTGTCGAGGAGAATGGTGACGGGCCCGTCGTTGACCAAGGCCACGCGCATCATGGCCCGGAACTCGCCGGTGGCCACGCGAAGGCCGCTGGTGCTGCAATTCTCGCACGACATCCTCGTAGAGCGCGCGGGCGATTTCCGGCGGGGCCGCGGAGGCAAACGACGGGCGCCGGCCGTTGCGCGCGTCGCCGGACAGCGTGAACTGCGAGACGACGAGCACGCCGCCGCCCACGTCGAGGACGGAGCGGTTCATCTTCTGCGCGTCGTCTTCGAAGATGCGCAGGTCGCGGACTTTCTGCGCGATGTACTGGACGTCGGCCGGGCCGTCGCCCTGCTCCACCCCGACCAGGACGAGGAGTCCCTGACCGATCGCGCCGGTCTCGCGGTCGCCAACGGTCACGCGCGCCTCGCTCACGCGCTGGACGACGGCTCTCACGAGGCGACGGGCTCTCGAGGCCCTGAGGGCCTGTGGGTTTGGAAGGCGAGGGCTTCACCATCAGGGGAATCAGCGGCACGTCCGCCGGCACGTCGGCGAACTCCTCGAGCGCGGTCGCGACGCTCTGGCGCAGGCCGTCGATCGGATTCAGCCGGCGATCGAGGAGGTGCCGCGGCATGACGTTGCCGAGCGCCTTGATCATCGACGCCTTGACGTACGGGTGCTCGCGTTCGAGTTCCATCAGCAGCCGCTTGACGCGCTGCCGCTGCAGGCCGAGGTCGCCGCACGCCGGGCAGCAGCAGCCGATGATCGGCAGGTTGCTCTCCTTGCAGTAGGCGCGCGCCTCGGCTTCGGTGACGTACACGAGCGGCCGGATCACGACGTGCGCGCCGTTGTCCGACACCAGCCGCGCGGGCATCGCCTTGAGCGCGCCGGCGAAGAACAGGTTGAGCAGCACCGTTTCCACGAAGTCATCGAGGTGGTGCCCCAGCGCGATCTTCGTGGCGCCCACCTGCTTGGCCAGGCGATAGAGCACGCCGCGGCGGAGGCGCGCGCAGAGGGAGCACGGCGTGTCGTCGCTCTCGAGCGTGTCGTCGATCTGGGCGCCGATGGCCGTGTGCTCGCTGTGGAATTCCCAGCCCCGCTCGCGGCACGCCTCGGCGAGGGCGGCATGCTGGTAGCCCTCGTAGCCGGAGTCGACGTTGACGGCCACGATCGAGAAATCGATCGGCGCGCGCTGCCGCAGCACGTCCAGGATCTGGATGAGGGCCCAGCTGTCCTTGCCGCCCGACAGCCCCACCATGATCCGGTCCCCGTGCTCGACGAGGTTGAAATCGGTGATGGCCCTGGTCGTCTTCTTCGCGATCCGTGTTTCGAGCGGGGTTCGGTAGCCCATGACCTGGCAATCGTCAGTGAAAGTGAGCGAGAAGTTTGGTGCGCGACGATGGAACTGCGAAGATAACGGTAGAAGGTGATCTGTGGAAAGTCAAACTCCCAAGGACGTCGCGGCCCTGAAGACACGGATTTCCGACCTCGAGCGGCGCATCGTCGAACTCGAGACCCTGTGCGCCGAGGTCTACGTCGCCGGCATCGAGCTGGGCCTCCCGCACGCCTTGATCACGCGGCTCTGGACGATCGCCGCGAAGGCAACCTCCCGGTGGCGTTCCGCCTCGAAGGTCCGGCCGAGCCGGCGCGCATCGCCGCCACCCGCCATCCCGGTGGCCGCCGCGCATGCCCGTGCCGGACTTCGACCGGCTGGACCGTCACGCTCGCCAAGCCCCGGCAAAGAAGCCCGCCCGGTTCGCGCCCATGCCGCGCCGCTCGGTGCTCGTCGTCGATGACGACCCGCTGATGGTGGAGGTGCTGGTCCGGATCCTCCGGCATGAGGACTTCGACCTGCTCGTCGCGCACAGCGGCGCCGAGGCGCTGGCAAAGGCGGAGGGCCAGAAGATCGACCTCCTCATCACCGACGTTCACATGCCGCGAGATGAACGGCCCCGACCTGGCCGACCATCTCCGCCAGGCGCATCCCGATCTCAAGGTGCTCTACCAGACGGGCTTCAGCGATCAAGTTGTTCGAGCAGCGCACCGAGATGAGCGAGCGACGAGGCGTTCCTCGAGAAGCCGTTCTCGGCCAACGGGCTGCGCGAAGCCGCGCGACTCGTGCTGTACGGCCGGATCAACCCGTAGGACGCGGGCCGTCGGCCGGCGGCGGGCACGCCCTACAGCAACAGCCGCTGAATCGCCGCCGACCACGTCATCTTCGCGGCGTCAGCCGCGCCCGGCTTCGCCCATCCGGATGGCCGCGTTGCGGTCGTCCATCAGGCGGCGCATGGCCAGCGCCAGCGCTTCCGGCGTAGGCGCCGTCACGTATCCGTTCTCGCCGTCGCGCACCAGTTCCGCGGGGCCGCCGCTGTCGGTGCAGGTCAGCACCGGCTTGCCAGACGCGAAGGCTTCGACGGTGACGAACCCGTAGTCCTCGTTGAAGGGCGGAAACACCACCGCGCGGCAGCGCGCGAGGTGATCGAGCATCTCGGCTTCGCTCAGCCGGCCCACGAACTGCACGCGATGGTTCAAGTCGAGCTGGCCGCACAATTTCTTGAGCGGCGCCAATTCCGCGCCTTCCCCGGCGAGCACGCACTTGATGCCCGCCGCCACCGGCTCGGCGAGCGCGCGGAGCACGAGATCGAAGCGCTTGAGCGGCGACAGGCGCGACACGCCGAACAGGTAGTCGCCGTAGGCCTCGCAGCGGTACGCGCGCTTCGGCGGCGGCGGATACAACACGTCGGACTGGATGCCGCCAAACCGCCGCAGGCGCGTCTGCACGGTGCCCGAGATCACGAACCGCCGCTGCATGCGCGACAGCAGGTAGTGATCGACGCGATGGATCGCCGCGCGGCGCATCCGCTCCTTGATCGTGCCCTTCCACGAGAGCTGCGCGCTGAACTGGTCCCACAGGTCGTAGTACTCGCGCATCCGGTGGTTCAGCCACAGCACGTGCCGCGGATGGCGCACCGCGTAGCCGGGAAAGCGCAGGCTCACCACCTGATCGACCCTGGCGTCCTCGTGCGCGAGGCCCACGTCCGTGCACCACGCCGCCAGGTACGCGCTGGCCTGGCGCCCGAAACGGTTCTGCGGCGTGACGATCAGGCCGGACTGGTGGCCTTCCTCCCGCAGCGCGCGCACGAGCTCGCGCGCCATCACCAGGTGACCGCCCTCGGCGAATGGCGGACTCGACGTGACCACGGCGATCGTCGCCACGTCAGGGCTGTCCTTCGTAGTGCGGGACGAGGCGGACCATCACGCCGAGGAAGCGGCTGTCGTGCGCGCCGTTCTCGAACATCGGGATGAAGCCGGTCGTGTTGGCAATCGTCACCATGTAGACGTAGTTGGTCGGATACCGCGGATCCGGCCGATACGGCACGCCGGCGGGCATCCCGATCACGAACGATCTGCTGCGAGCTGGCAGGCATGTCGAGCACGCGCGACTCGGCGCCGCGTCGACACGGTCACGCGATTGGGCTTGGGACCGGTCTCGAGGTGGACCTCGAGGCTGGCGATCCGCAGCGACCGGTTCGACGGCACCGCCGCGGTGGTCTCGATGTCGATCGGCGCGCGCAGCAGGATGTCGGCGACGGCATCGCCGCGCACCCAGAACGCATCGCCCTCGCGGTTGTAGACGTTGTCGTCCAGGAAGTACGCGAACACCGGCGGCGTGCCGCCGAGCGGCTGCCGCGTCCGCGATGGGCGTGACGTTCACCGGCAGGTCGTTCACCAGCGTCAGTTCCGTGGGCAGGTAGCGGAACAGCCCGCCCTTGCTGTGCTCGGCCGGATGGAACGACGCGTAGAACGGGTTGGCGAGGATCGGCGCCGTGAAGAGCGCGCTCGACGCCCATCGCCACCAGCCCGCTCGACCGCGCGCTGCAGCGGCGGCACGATGAACAGGAACACGGCGTAGGTGCCGAGGAAATAGCGGTTCCCCACGGGCCCGCCGCCGCCGGAATAGGTGAACGGCATGTACAGCAGGAGCGCCACCGCCGAGCCCAGGCCCGCGGCGAGGGTCAGCCACTGCCACGCCGCGCGGTCGCGCGTGGCGGCGAGGAACAACAGGATCGCCATCATCCCCGGGAAGTAGTAGACGGCGAACCCCGTGTGGCGCCCGACGAAGAAGTACGCGAGGTTGTGGCGGAAGACGTCGACGAGCGCGTCGCGGCTCGTCAGCACCTCGACCGGCACGCGGTTGGTCGTGCGATCGAGCCCGACGTTCTCGAATGCCCTGCTGCGGCGACTGGAACGGGAAGCCGCCCTCGGTGCTGTAGAACGTCCGCCGCTCGCCGCCCTGGTAGTTCCAGTCGCCCGTGATGGCGATGTTCACGGCGAACAGCCCGGCCACGACCACGCCGAACGTGGCGCCGATCACGACGCGTCCGCGCGCCACTGGCTGCGCAGGAGCGCCGACACCAGCAGCGGCATGATCAGCATGACGTGCGTGGGCTTGGAGAACGTCGCGAGGCCGAGGAAGATCGCGGCGATCACGTCGGACCGCGGCGACAGCAGCCAGCGGACGCGCAGCGGACGCGACCGGCCCGGCGCATCGGGGCCGACCACTTCCTTGTAGCACCAGAAGAAGTAGCCGAAGAGGACCATCGCCAGGTTGAAGAAGTCCGGCATGATCTGGACGATGTACACCGGCGTCACCGAGACGAACAGGAACGCGAACGCGAAGATCAGCGACGGCACCGGGTGGCTGCGCGCCACGAGGAACGCGTAGGCGCAGAGGAAGCAGCACGTCATCAGCACGGCGTGCAGCACGAGGAAGCCGTTGGTCCCGAAGAGCGAACACGAACGGCGCGGCGAACAGCGGGAAGATGAACGACTTGCCGAAGTAGAGGCGCGAGGCGTCGGGGTCCTCGCGCGTGTCCACGTGCACGAACGGGAACGTCGCCGTTCGACCGCCACGTCCACGTCGCGCCCGCGCTTGAGGAAGATGCCCTCCGGGCCGCTCGGGAACTCCCGCCACACGCGCACGAGGTCGTCGCGGCGGTACTCGAAGTCGAAATCGTCGGCGAGGCTGTGCGCCAGCTCGTAGTAGGTGGCGCCGTCGCCGAAGAACCCGGACGAGGCCTTCACGAAGTCCATCGACAGCGCCCAGCCGAGCAGCACGATGCCGAGCGCCGCGGTCGTCGCCGCGCCGAGGCGCCAGGCCTCGCTGCGCCCGTGCGTCGGGCCCACGGCGCCGGAGTTGGGAGTCATCGTTCGGTCGCCAGGAAACTCAGGTCCGCCTGAAGGATACCCGCTCGCCGCGTCGCGCGCGAGGTCTCGTGGAGCAGCTCGTAGAGCCGCTCCATCTTGCGGACGAACGCCGCGATGTCGTACCGCGGCGCCGGTGCGCCGCGCCTCGGCGGCGAGCGTCGGCCGCCAGCGCCGGGCGCTCGATCAGCTTGCAGACGGCGCTCGGCCAGCAGCGGCGCGTCGCGCCTTGGGCACGACCAGCGCGTCGCGCCGGTCGGTCAGGACGTCGAGCAGGCCGTCGGCGTCGGTGGCCACGATGGGCTTGCCCATCGCCAGCGCCTCGAACACCGTCAGCGGCGTGCCCTCCCAGAGCGACGGAAACACCGACGATGTCGAAGGCCGAGAGCGCGGCGGCGACGTCGCGCGGAAGCCCGCGAAGACGAGCCGATCGCCGAGGCCGAGCGCGCGCGCCTGCGCCTCGAGCTCCGGCTGCAGCTCGCCCTTCGCCGACGATGAAGATGCGCGCGTCGGGATGCGCGCGCGACGATGGCCGGCGCGGCCTCGACGAGGTACTGGTTGCCCTTCGACGGCATCAGCCGCGTAATCGTCCCGATCGCCGACGGTGCCCGGCGCGATGCCGAGGGCGCGCCGCGCCGCGGCGATCTCCGTCGGCGCTGCGCGCCCGCGCGAACTCGTCGAGCGGCGCGCCGAGGTACACCACCTTCGTGCGCTCCGCGGGCATCAGCCGCGCGCGCGTCGTGAACTCGGCGGTCGACTCCGACACCGCGATCGCCAGGTCGGTGTGCGGCGCCAGCAGCCGGTCCGCCACCTTCTGGAACCACGGCGTGTCGCCGTGGTTGGCGTGCTCGTGCAGGATCGACGGGATGCCCATGCGCCACGCGCACAGCCGGCCGAACGTGGTGGCGCCGTACCCGTGCATGTGCAGCACGTCGGCCTGCTTGGCGTCGCAGCACCTTCAGCAGCGCCGGATAGGTGGCCGGATCGAACTTGTGCCGCGCCATGTAGGTGACGTCGATGCCGAACTGCTCGAGCGTGTCCTCCGACAGGTCCTTCCGGCGGAGGCTGATCAGCGAGACGTTGAAGCGCGCCGTGTCGAACCGCGGGATCATCCACGCGAACAGGCGCTTCACGCCGTGCATGCGCGACCCCTCCCACCCGAGGTGGTCGCAGATGTGGACGATGTTCAATCGCCGGGAGCCGGGAGCCGGGAACTCGGGAGTCGGGAGTCGTCACAGCAGTCCCTCCGCACGATACCACTCGGCCGTCCGGTGGATGCCCTCTTCGAGATCCACCTGCGGGCGCGAAGCCGAGTTCGGTGCGGGCGCGCGTGGTGTCGAACGCGCGGCTCTTCGTGTAGAAGTCCACGCGGCGCCGGTAGAGCGGCGGCTCGATGCGCAGCGGCACGCACACCATCTCGCACAGCAGGCCCGCCGTCCAGAACGGCCACACCGGCAGGTGCCACGCGCGGCGGCGCCACGCTTCAGCTCCTTCGGCCACCAGCGCCGACCAGCGCCTCGAGCGTGGTGTAGCGCGGCCCGGCCAGGATGTAGGTGCGCCCGGCCGCCGCGGGCACGGTGCCGCACAGCCGGAAGCCTTCGACCAGGTCGTCGATGAACGTGAGGTGGTAGAACACCTGGCCGCGACCCGAGCAGCGGGAAGCCGGCCGCGCGCGATGCCGCGGAACATCTTCAGGAAGCGCAGTGTCGCCGGGGCCGTAGATGCCGATGGGCCGCGCCACGACGACGTCGAAGCCCGTCGTCGCGGCCGAACTCGCGGGCCAGTTGCTCCGCCTCGAGCTTGGTCTCCTGGTAGACGTCGCCCGGGTTGAAGGGCGCGTCCTCGTTGGCCGGCGGATGCGCGACGTGGCCGTGCACGCCGCCCGTGCTGCAGTGGACCACGCGCCGCGCGCCCGCCGCGCGCGCGCCCTCGAGCACGTGCCGCGTGCCGTCGACGTTGATCGCCCGGTAGGCCGAGTCGGGCTGCCCCGCTTCGCGATAGGTGGCCGCGATGTGGTACACGACCTCGACGCCCTCGCACGGCCCGTCGCACGGCCGCGGCATCGGTCAGGTCGCCCTCGACGGCGCTGCACACCCGGCGCCGGCAGCGGCGACGCGTCGAAGCGCGCGCGGCTCGCCGGCCGCACCAGCGCCCGCACCTCGTCGCCGCGCGCGGCCAGCGTGGCCGCCAGGTGGCCACCCGTGAAACCGGTGGCCCCGGTCACCAGCACCGTCACAGGCGCGCCAGCTCCCCGCGATTGACCGATCGGCCGGCGCCGACCGGCGCGCGTGGCGTCGAGCCGCGCGTAGGCCTCGCGCGGTCCGCCGCAGGTACGCCTCGCGGCTGTACTTCGCCTCGGCCACGCGCCTGCGCCGCCGCCGCCAGCCGCGCGCGCTCGCCGGGGTGTGCCAGCAGGTCGAGCACCGCCTCGGCAAAGGGCGCCGGCTTCGGCGGGGCGAGCCGCGCGATCGTCGGGCGTCAGCACCTGCGTGTGCGTGAGCAGGTTGGTGGCGACGATGGGCCGGCCCGATCGCAGGTACGAGTAGATCTTCAGCGGCGTGTTGGTGCCGCGAATGCGCGGCGACACCAGGACATCCGCCGCCTGCACGAAGCCGGGAATCTCGCGCGCGGGCTGCTGCCCGGTGAACACCATCACCGCCGCCGGCGCCCGCGGCGCGCGGCCTTCGCCCGCGCGGCCTCCACCTGCGCGGGCTCGCCGCCCACCACCAGGATTCGCGCGTCGCGGCCGCTGGCCGCGCCACGATCGCGGCCGCGTCGATCAGCATGTCCACGCCCTGATAGGCCTCGAAGGTGCCGGTGTAGAGCGCCAGCGGCGCGTCGGCCGCGATGCCCCATGCCGCGCGCACCTCGGCGGGCGTCCGCGACGGCGGCTCGTCCACGTCGCCGCCCATCACGTTCTCGATCAGCAGCGATCGGTCGCCCACGCCCATCTCGCACGACGGTGTCCTGCAGTTCCTGGCAGATGGTGATCACCGACCTGCGGACTTGCGCACCATCTGCCCTTCGGCCCACGTCGAAGAGCCGCCGCAGCGCGCCGACGACTCGGCTGTACTTGAAGTTGCTCAACTGCTGCGGCAGGCTCGAGTGCATGTCGTACAGGTGCGGAATCCCCAGCCACCGCGCCAGCCACACCCCGACCAGCCCCATCTCCTCGTGCGAGTGGATGGCGTCGTAGCGTCGCGGACCACGCGCGCCGCAGGACCGTCAACAGCATCAGCCCGTCGAGCACGACCTTCGTGAACGACGGTCCGATGCGGACCTTGCGGACGAACGGCGGACGCAGCGCTGCGGAAGATCCGGAGGTTGGGCAGGTCGACGTCGCGGCCGATCGGATAGGTGACCAGGTCGACGTGGTGCCCCAGTTCGCCGAGCGCCTTGATGCGGTGGTATTCGCTGAACGGGGTGCCGCGCGGCTCGAAGAACGGCTCCGGCGCGAGCATGAGGATGCGCACGAGTCATTATATCTAACTGAGGGTGCAGCAGTTAGGGTACAATGTCGCTTCACTCGACACGACCTAGGCGCCTAACTTGCTGAAAGTCATCGCTCGCGTGGCCATCAGCCTCGCGCTGCTTGGCTTCGTGCTTCGCTCCGTCGATCTCGGCCTCCTGTGGACCCGCGTCAGCGCGATGCAGCCGGGATGGCTGCTGCTGGCCGTCGTCGCGTACACGTTCACGCAGTTCGTCGGCGTGTGGCGCTGGCATCGGCTCCTCGCGCGCGCAGCACATCGAAGTGGACGCGCGACGGCTCACCGAATCGATGTGGGTCAGCCTGTTCTTCAACAATTTCCTTCCCGAGCAACATCGGCGGCGACTTCATTCGCATCGCCGACACCGCGCCCGGCCGCGGGCTCGAAGACGCTCGCCACCACGGTCATCCTCGCCGACCGCGTGCTCGGACTCGTGGCGCTGGTCCTCGTCGCCAGCAGCGGGGCGCTGGCCGGCCTCGACCTTCGGCCTGCACGTGCCCGGCGAGCGATGGCTCTGGATGGTGTGCGGCGCGGGCATGGTGGCGGCCATCCCCGTGATCGCGCTGCCGCAGCTGACCAGCCACCTGCTGCTCGCCCCGGCCCGCGCGCTCGGGCGGCCCGTGGGTCACCGAGCGGGCCCAGCGGCTGGAGGACGCGGCCATCAAATTCCGGGCCGCGCCGGCCGCGCTGGCCGGAGCCTTCCTTGGCGCGCTGATCGTCCAGGTCACCATCGTGGTGTTCTATCTGCTGGCGGCCCGCGGTTTGCAGGTTCCCCTCCCGGTGTTCCTGGGGGCCGTCCTCATTCCGGTGAGCCTGGCCGTGCAAATGGCGCCGGTGTCGATTAACGGTTTTGGTGTACGCGAAGCGGTTTTTGCATTTTTCTTTGCGCGGTTTGGCCTGCCGACCGATGCTGGCGTGGCGCTTTCCCTCGTCGCCACAGGGCTGGTCATGGGCCTGTCGCTCGTCGGCGGCCTGATGTTCCTCGTCCGGCGCCGCATAGGGCCGGACTGTGCCGGGGCTGTAAAGCCCCGGGCAAGTCTGGTCCGATAGTTCGCGAAGAGGGAATTCCTGCAATGGCGACCAAGACTTTCGACGGGCTCTCCGCCCTGCTCGCCGCTGACGTGCCTCATCGGCTGCGAGGCCGCCAAGAGCGCCAACCCGCTGAGCGCGTCGGTGGCCGGTCCGATCCCGGGCGTCTCCATCACGGCCCCCAAGCCCCTGGAGCCCTCAGCGGGCGTCCAGCTTGTGGCCAACGGCCAGCGTGTGTCCCTGCTGATTGAGAACGCCACGACGTCGGGCCAGCGCGAACTCTGGATGACCGTGGAGATCGCCTCGGACTCGGCCTTCAAGCAGATCGTCCACCAGGCCGACAAGGTCAGCCTCGGCACGGGCGGCCGGACCACCTATCAGTTGCCAGAGATGCTCGGCGCCGGCGCGACCTACTACTGGCGCGCGCGCGCGCAGGACGGCGCGAACACCGGCCCCTACTCCGAGGTCGCCAGCTTCAGCGTCGTCAGCCCGGTCGTCATCGAAGCGCCGACGCCGGTTGCGCCCACCGGCACGCTCACGACAACCAAACCGGATTTCACGGTGAAGAACGGCGCCATCTCGGGCGACCAGGACGTCATCTACCGGTTCGAGATCAGCCGCACGCCGGACCCCAGCACCATCGTCGCGGTCCTGACGGCCACGCCCAGCGGAAGCGGCACGACGTCCGTGACGATGGGCGACCTCGGATATGACAAGACCTACTCGTGGCGCGCCTACGCGACCGACCAGGTCGTCCAGTCCCCGTACTCCAGCTACATGACGTTCAAGACGGCGCCCGCGCCTGTTGCGCCGCCAACGCCGACGCCCTCGCCCACCAATCCCAACGTGCCGGCCGGCCCGGGCGGCCGCACGCCGAACCCATCCGCCGGGCAGCGCCTGCCGTTGCCCGACATGTCGCGCGTCGTGCAGGCCGTGGCGGCCGCCAATCCCGCGGCGCTCCGCAACTCCTGCCAGGACAGCGGCGGCTCGTGGCAGTTCATGGACATGGTGGTCGATACGCTCCGGACGTACGACACGCGGTGGGGCTACAACGGGAAGCGCGGCAACGCGAACGACCCGTCGAAGGACGTGGTCGATTACAACTGGGGCAGCCAGAGCGACCAGGGCACGACCGAGGTGTACATCATCGACATCATCAACGGGCACTGCGGAGCCACGCCGTCGGCGGGATGGAACGACGTCACCGACGTGACGATCAACTCGGGGACGATCGGCCGCTGGATCTCGCGGGGAAGATTCTAGGCAGTGGAAAGTAGAAGGTAGAAAGTAGAAGTAAAAGCAGAAAGTGAAAAGTGGAAGGCATCGAACGGCCTCCACCTTTTCACCTTTCACTTTCTACTTTCACTTTCGAGGATGCTAAAAACGCAGACGCCCGCCGAAGCCGAACTGGATGCCGCCCACGTCGGTCGAATTGACCGTGTCGAACACCGGCACATCCGCCTTCGCCGACGTGTAGCGGACAAAGGCGCCAGCACCGACGCGGACCGAATCGTTCGACCAGAACATGTACCCGAAGTCGGCGCCGACGTTGTAGCCGACGACGCTCTTCTTCGTGGTGGCGACCGTCGGGGTCACGATCACCTCAGTGATAGGGAGAGCCCTTCTCCGGTGATCTTGATGTCGGTCACCGAGTCCTGCTGCAGGCGGAAGAACGTCGGGCCGCCGAACATCTGGACGTCCATGTTCTTGCCGAGAGGAATCATCCATCCAAACTGCAGGTGCGTGCCGCTTTCCTTCCGCTCCAGGCCCGTCACGGTCGCCGTATAGGTGCGGGGCTGATTGAAGAACACCGGGTGCGGCGCGGTGCCCTTGAGCGCGGTGTCCGACGTGCTGGTTCCCTGGTGGTACGAGACGCCCACCGAGAGGTTCTTCCACACGCGCAAGCCCGCGCCCACGTCGAACATCTGCGGTCCGGAGAAGCTGCTCGTCCCGACGACGGCACCCGTCTCTTCGTAGATGCTGTAGGTCTTCCCGCCACTCTGGTCCGACGTGCTCGACTGCACGGCGAAGTTGGCGTTGATGTAGCCACGGTCTTCCCACTGGCTCTGCGCCGCGGCGTTCTGTCCGACGGCGAGGAACAAGCCACACACTACGACTGACGTTACGGTTCTATACATTTCGGCTCTCTTTGGCTCCGATGAGGGGGTCGCAGGGAGGACCCAGACGGGAGCGAATTTTAGCATGGGTTCGCCGGGTATCCGCGACTTAGTTCCAGATAATTAGGCCTTTCGCCTTAATTGGTTGGCAGTATCTCGGCACCTTGGGTATAATCGATCGTCTGCTCAGCCTTCCAGCCCGTCTCCCAGCGAATGAAGTCGCAAAGGGCACGCGAGAGGACACTTGAGGAGTAATCAGTTTGACGAAGAACGTAATTCGCTACGGTTGTGTCGCGGTGTTGTCGGTGGGCCTCGCGGCCTGCTCCGCCACTCCGCAAAACCCCACGGCGCCAACGGGCGCCATCGGCGGCAGCCACTGCCGCCGGAGCGAACGGCGAGAGCCTGAAGGTCAGCGCTCCCGCCATCATTGAGCCAGCCGAAGGACGCACGTCGGTTTCGCGTCGTCCCACGCTCGTGTGGGCAAACTCGACCGGCAAGTACGAGAGCATCGGCGTGGCGTACGAGCTCGAAGTGAGCAACAGCAGCGCGGTGGTCTACACCCAGACCGTGGGCGAAACGCCGAATACGGGTTCCCACGAGATTGGAATCGACCTGCCGTACGACACGGTCCACTACTGGCGCGCCCGCGCGGTCGTCGGCACCGCCCAGGGCCAGTGGTCGGGCTACGCGGAGTTCCGCACGCCGAAGAACGTGGTCGCGACCGCGCCGACCTCGCCCGAGTTCGCCGCACGGGCAACGCTTCCGCACGCCGGACCCGCCGAGCGGCCAGCGTCTGCCCGCGGCCGAATCACTCAGGGCATGGTCCAGGCCGTTGCTGCGGCCAACCCTGCGGCGTCCTGCGCAATTCCTGCCAGCCCGAAGGCGGCAGCTGGATCTTCATGGACTGCTGCCGTCGACGCGCTGCGGACGATCGACCTGCGCTACGGCTACAACTGCAAGCGCGGGAACTGCAACGACCCGTCGCTGGATGTGGTCTCGTATCACTACGGCGCGGGACCGGACGAGGGCAGCACACAGGTCTATTGCACCGACCTTATCGCCGGCCACTGCGGTTCGAACCCGTCTGTGATCTGGACCGACGTGACCGACGTCACGGTCAACTCCGGCACGGTCTGCCGTGTCATGGCCAACCGCCCGGGCCGCGTGTACCCTTCCCGAGCTAGGCCGACGCCGACCACTCGGCTCGGAACACAAGGGGCTGCCCGGCAAGGGCCAGCCCCTTTTTCTTGTACAATTTCGGCACCCGTGGCTGAGCCCTCGACTTTCTACAAGACCTTTTCCGAAAAGAAACTGACCACGCTACGGCGGCGCGCGGCGCGGCCGGATCGAGCAGCATCGGCTCGCGCTCCTCCATCGCTTCCGTCCCGCGCCGGGCGACATGGTGGAGGTCGGCCCCGGCCACGGCTCGCTGGCCGAGCAGGCGGTGGCGGCAGGCTGGCAGTACACCGCGATCGAAGCCAGCCCGATCCTGCTCGAGGTGCTGCGCGACAAGGGCCTGCGCGTCATCGAGTCGTGGGCGCCGCCGATCCCGGTCCCGGACGCCAGCGCGGACGTCGTCTACGCCGACCAGGTCCTCGAGCACATGAGCGGCATCGACGCCGCGCGGCAGTTCACCGCGGAAGCCCTGCGCGCCCTCAGGCCCGGCGGGGTCTTCTTCGTCGTCGTCCCCGACTACCTGAAGGAGCGCACGTTCTTCTGGGACGTGGACTACACGCATAACTTCGTCACGACCGAGCGCCGCGTCAAGCAGTTGCTGAACGACGGCGGCTTCGAGTTGCAGCACGTCGAGCGCAGCATCGGCATGGCCACCGGCCTCGCGCGCGACGCGCTGGCCGCGGGCGCGCTGCTCGTCAACATCCCGGGCATCGACGCGCTCTCCCGCTACACCGGCACCGAGGAGCTCCTCTTCAAGGTGCGCAAGAACCTGTTCGAGACGCTGACCTTCGTGGCCCGGAAGCCCGCGACGGCCGGCCGCTAATCGCGTGCGCGAATTTCTCGGGCGCGCGTCGCGGTCTATGGCGGTGCGCCTCGCGATCACGGCCGCCATCCTGTTCTACCTGTCGACGCGGATCGACATGGCGGCGTCCGCGCGCGCGATCGCGGCCGTCAACCTGACCTACCTGGCCGCGGTGCTCGGGCTCGTCGCGCTCGACCGGTGCGTGATGATTCTGCGCTGGGTGCTGCTGCTGCGCGGCAGCGGCGTGCCGATCGCGTGGTCCGAGGCCGCGCGGATCTTCCTGGTCAGCTCGTTCGTCGGCAGCTTCCTGCCCGCGGGCGTGGGGGCGGACGCGGCCCGCGCCTACGGCCTCGCGCAACAGACCGCCAGGGGCAGCGAGGCGCTGGCCTCGGTGGCCGTCGACCGGCTGCTCGGCATCCTCGCCCTCGTCGCGATGGGCGTGGCGGGACTCGTGCTCTGGTCGCCGGCGCGGGCAACGACTGGAGAATCGTCGCCGCGATCGCGGCCATGGCCGGCCGCGTCGGTGAGCGTGTTCTGGGCCGACGGGCTGATCCGGTGGCTGGTGCCGGACCACCGCCATGACGGCGCCGTGACCCGCCGGGTGCTGCGCACGACCGACGCGGTCAGCCGCTATCGCGATCGCCGCGGCGTGCTCGTCCACGTGATGGCGTGGTCGATCGCGGTGCAGCTCCTCCGCATCACCCAGGCCTACGTCCTGGCGCTCGGTCTCGGTCTCGCGGTCCCCTACGCTTACTTCCTGCTCGTCATGCCGTTAGGGCCTGTTGATGCTCCTGCTGCCCCTGTCGATCAGCGGGTTCGGACTGCCCCAGGGCGTCTTCGTCTGGCTGCTGCGGCCGATGGGGGTGCCCGATACGCTGGCTTTCGCCCTCTCCACCCTGATCGTCCTGACCGGCCTGGCGGGGAACCTCCCGGGCCTGCGGCTCTGGCTGACGGCACGCCAAGGGGCGTCCCCTTCCCCAAAACCGTGAAATCCTGTAGAATCTTGTACTTAGCATGGCTCAGGTCTACGCAGCGAAGTATCTTGCCAAGGCGGCGATGAGTGCACCGCGCGACTTCGTGCGGGCCGCCGTCGCCAAGTACACCCCCCTGCACCCCACCGTCTTCATCTTCCACTGCACGTTTGTCTGCGACGCCCGCTGCGAGATGTGCAGCAACTGGACGCGCGGCGACCGCAAGTCGGACATGACCCTGGACCAGATCGAACGGGCCTTCAGCTCGCCGCTCTGGAAAGACATCGAGAACGCGTCGCTGTCCGGCGGCGAGCCGACCACGCGCAACGACATGGTCGACATCTGCCGAGTGATGATCGACAAGTTCCCCAAGCTCCGGAAGCTGACGCTGAACACGACCGGCCTCACGCCGCACCGGGCCATCCCGATGCTGACCAAGGTCGTGGAGATGTGCAACGAGCGCAACGTGATCTTCTCGATGCGCGTGTCCATCGACGGCGTGAACGACATGCACGGCGAGGTCCGCAACGTGCCGCAACGCCTTCGAGAAGGCCGGCAAGACGATTGCGGCCATGCAGGAGCTGCAGAAGACGCACCGCTTCAACTTCGGGATCTCGTCGACGATCTTCTCCAAGAACCTCGACGACGCCGACAACATCCTGGCGTGGGCGAAGAAGGAAAAGCTCGACATCGTCTTCAACATGGTCCGCTTCACCGACGCGATGCTCGGCAACAGCGAGCTCGAGGCCGGGCTGAAGCCGATCGGCGTCGAAGAGGAGCGCATGCGCCGGTTCTTCATGGACCGCGTGCGCCAGGATCCGCTGCTGGACGGCCAGAACTACATCTACATGCACTACGCCGACATGATCGCCAACGGCTATCACCGCACCGCGCCGTGCCCGTTCCAGACCCAGGGCGTGATGCTGAACCCCAACGGCGACCTGTTCTTCTGCGAGAACAGCGAGATCGTCGGCAACGTGACGGAGGAAGACGCCGAGGCGATCTACTTCAGGGACAGCTCGCAGGCGCACCGCCGCCACATTCGCGACCACGAGTGCCCGACGTGCCTCAGCCCCTGCCAGATGAACGTGGCGGCGATCAAGCAGGTCATGCCGTACGCGCGGTTCCTGGTGCGCGCGTCGCTCGAGAAGCGCCGCGCGCTGCCCGTGCCCACGCCGCCCAGCGCGCCCTCAAACGCGCCGCCGGCCGGCGCCGCGCTCTGACGCCCGGAATCTTTATCCACAGGAAATAGACATTTTCTCGCAATAATTTGGTAGCGTGTCATCCGATGGCAACGTCTCGGGTGGCGCCCCGCCGCGGGCGCCCGCACAAGTTCGGCCGCCCCGCCGAGCTCATCACGCTGACCCTGCCGCGCGACGTCATCGACTGGCTCGGTACGCTCGACGCCGATCTCGGCTGGGCCGTCGTCAAGCTGCATGAACGATCGGCCCGCGCCGCCAGGGCCCGCCAGCCGAAGGTGGCCGAACTGGTGCAGTTGCCCGGCCACCGCTCCCTCATCCTGGTACAACCGGACCTCTTCAAGAACCTGAAGGGCGTCTCGATCATCCCGCTGGCCGACGGCCGGGGATTCCTGGCCCTCGAGGCCAACCGCGGGGTCGCCGACCTCGAACTGGCGGTGATCGATCGCCTCGAGGTCTCGTCGGTCGGCGCAGCCGAACGTGAAGCCCTCTCCTTGCTTCGGCTGCTGCTCAAGCAGTGGCGAAACGACGGCATCGAGTTCGAGTCGCGCGCCATCATCGTCGCCAAGCGGCCAGGCACAACGAAGCGCCCGAACCGGCTCTCGACGGTGCAAGGCATCTCCCGACGATCAGGACGATGACCAGTAAGGTCCGCATCGCCGCGGCAGTAGCCGCGCTTGCCTACGCAGGAACCCTGCTCGCCATCGCCACCGCCCCTTGGGGTCGCCTTCGGGCTGGTCTCTCAATTCATCTTCGTGCTGCCGGGCGTGCTGATTGTGCGCGCGGCCTGCGGGCGCAACGCCGGCTGGCTGGCTCCGATCGCGTTTGGTCCGCTGACGCGGCCACGCGCTGAGCAGCGTCGTCCTGATGGCTCTCTGGGCCGCCGGCGGCCGCGGGGCCTGGCTCCTCGTGGCGGCGCCGGCGATCACGGCGCTCCTGGCCCTTCCGGCACGGCGCGCTGGAGAACCGCTGGACGCTTGCCGGCCATCGCGCCGGGCGAATGGCTGGCACTCAGCCTTGCGCTGCTCCTCGTCCCGCTCGTCGTGGGCCGACCGTTCGCCAACGTCGGCGCGCTGATCAGCGGGCACGAGGCCTACCGCGCGTACTTCACCGCCGACTATGTCTGGCGCCGGGCGGTGGTCGCCGAGCTCGCCAAGGGCGACTTCCTGCCCCTCAACCCGTACCTCCACGACGACGTCCTGCACTACTACTGGCTGCCGCACCTGATGAACGCGGTGGAATACCGAGCGACGAGGGCCTGGTTCAGCCTGGACTCGCTGCTGCTCACGCGGTCGGTGCTCGTGGACGGGTTGTTCGTGGCGTTCCTGTACGGCTTCGCGCGAATGTTCCGCGTCCGGCCCTGGGCCGCCGCCACCGCCATCGCCGCGGTCGTGCTGTGTTCGAGCTACGAGGGCACCTATGTCGCTCGTGCGGTTCCTCCTCGACGGCGTCCCGCTGCGCGAGGTCCGCAACCTCAACATCGACGCCATCTCCCGCTGGTGGCTGCAGTCGATGCCGGTCGACGGCCTGCAGCGCCTGCTGATGTATCAGCCGCACCACGCCGCCGGCTACGCCATGGGACTGCTTGGCCTGCTCGCCATCGCGACCCGGAAGCGGCGCTATGATCCGGCCGCTCTCGCCGTCGGCCGGCGTGCTGCTCGGGCTGTCCACGCTCATCAGCTCCTTCGCGGGACTGATGGTCACGGCGGCGGCCGCCGTTTTCGAGGGAGTCTCCGTGCTGCGCCACCGGGAGTGGCGTCGCGGGGTCGTTCACGCCGTCGCGGCCGCGATTCCGCTCGGCGTGAGCGCGGGCCTCGTGCTCGCCCTGCACTACGTCGATCAGGGCGACAGCCCGCTCATGTTCGGGCTCAACCCCATGGCCACGCACAACTTCTTCGCCGCCACGGCGCTCAGCGCGGGACCGATGCTGCTGGTCGGCGGAGCCGGCGCCATGCTGGCGTGGCGCGAGCGATGGAGTCACCTCCAGATGCTGGGGTCCCTGGCGGCCGTCTCGATCGCCTTCTATTTCTTCGTGGACATCAAGGACCACCAGCACGTGTACGTCGGCTGGCGGGTCGGGCATTTCCTGTTCATGTCGGCCATCGTGACGATCGCGCTTGCTGCTCGAGCGGTTGGCGTCGGCGGCGGGACGGCTGCGCCTGCTCGGGCTCGGCGCCGTGGGCGTCACGCTCGTCGCGGCGCCTGCCGACGTCCGCGATCGATCTCTACAACACGCAGGACATCTGGAACTGGAATGAGGCCCCGAGCTTCCGCTGGACGCTGCTGGTCACGCCTGAGGATCAGCAGGTCTTCGGCTGGTTGCAGGCCAACACGGCGCCCGACGCCCTGGTGCAGGTCGACCCCATGGCGCGGGACACGGCGACGTGGGCGTACCTGCCGGCGTTCGCCGAGCGCCGGATGGCCGTGGGCCTGCCCATCTCGATGGTGCCGCTGGCGAAATACGAGGAAGGCTCCGCACGCATGCGGCAGATGTTCGATGCCGATCCGCGAGCCGCCTACGACACCGCCATCGAGTACCACATCGACTACATCATCGTCGGGCAGCCCGAGCGCGAGGCGCACCCCGGCGTCGAGGGCCGCTTCGACTCGATCCCGGCCCTGCTGCCGCTGGTCCTCCGCAACGCGACGATCTCCGTCTACAAGGTCATCCCGGAAATCTGACGCGCCGGGTCATTTCCGGCAAAACGCCATCAGGTGCCAGCCAAGCGGCCGCACCCACGCGCGCGGCAGGGCGTTGAACGTCCCGACGAATACGGTGTTGAAGGCAATCCCTTTCCATCCGCCATGCAGCCGCGACTTCACCGGAAACCGCTCGGGGACGATGCGGGCCTCGGCGAACGGCGCGAGGAGGGCGCGAAACTCACTGATGGAGAACTTCTTGAGGACCGGCGCGTCCTCGTGCTCGAGCGGCACCTTCATGACCTTCGAGAGCGCGTTCAGCCAGGACACGCGGTTGTAGACCATGAAGATGCCGGTGCCCCCGGGCTTCAGCACGCGGTGGCACTCGCGGATCAGCGCCGCCGGATCGGCCGTGTACTGAATCACGCCGTGGCCGTAGACCACGTCGAAGCTCGCGTCCGCGTACGGCAGCGCCTCGCCGTTGGCCACGCGCAGTTCGTCGGCCGAAACACCGTGCAACGCGAGGTTCTTGCCGGCGAGGTCGATCGCGGTCTCCGACAGATCGACCCCGGTGACCCGGGCGCCGCCCCGCGCAAACCGCGTCAGGTCGGTGCCGATGCCGCAGCCCACCTCGAGCAGCCGTTGCCCGCGGAAGCCGCCGAAGTCCACCAGCTGGGGCAGGTAGCGAAGCTTGTCGAACCGATAGTCGTCCAGCGCGTCGAAGAACGCCTTGGTGCCGACGGGCTCGTCGGTCATTTCCAGATCGTGGATGCGATGGTTCCAGTAGCGTTGTATCTCGTCGATGAGCACCCTCTATCGTACAATGACGAGCGGATGACGCGCGACCTCCGCCGACTGGCGGACACTCGATTCGACGTGGTCGTCGTAGGGGCCGGGTTCTACGGGGTCACGGTGGCCTGGGATGCCGCGCAGCGCGGGCTTTCGGTGGCCCTCATCGACAAGGACGACTTCGGCGCCGCCACGTCCTTCAATAACCTCAAGACGCTCCATGGCGGCCTGCGCTCGCTGCAGTCGTTCAACTTCAAGCAGATGCGGCTGTTCATCCGGGAGCGGCGGGCGCTCGCGCGGATCCTGCCCCACCTCGTGCGGCCCCTGCCGTTCATCATCGCCACCACGCGGAATCCCAAGCGCAGCTCGCTCCTGATGCGCATCGCGCTGACGATCAACGACGCGGTCGCCCACGACCGGAACGACGGCCTGCAGGACCCCGGCACGCACCTGCCTCCCAGCCAGATCGTCTCCCGGGACGAAGCCCTCCGCCTGAACCCCGTGGTCTCGCCCAAGGGCGTCACCGGCGGCGCCATCTGGTACGACTACCAGATGGTCAGCACCGACCGCGTCACGCTCTCGTTCCTGCTCTCGGCGGTCGAGGCCGGCGCGGTCGCGGCCAACTACGTGCAGGCCACGGCGTTCCTGCAGGAGCACGGCAAGGTCACGGGCGTCCGCGCGGAGGACCGCCTGACGGGCGAGGCCGTTCGACATCCGCGGGTCGGTGGTGGTCAACGCGGCCGGGCCATGGGCCGCCTCGCTGATGTCGAGCCTGCCCGCGGCGGCACAGGGGCATCCGCCCCCCATGCTCTCGCGGGCGATGAACGTCGTCATCCGCCGCCTCGTGGACACCCACGCCTGCGGAGGCGTGGCGGACGGCCGGTTCCTGTTCCTGGTGCCATGGCGCAACGTGTCGATGCTGGGCACCAGCCACGACGCGTACGCCGGCACGCCCGACCAGCTGAAGGTGTCGCGGTGGGACCTCGAGGCGTTCCTCAAGGACGCGCGCGAGGCGTTTCCCCACGCCACCCTGTCGGCCGGCGAGATTCGGCTCGTGCACCGTGGGCTGCTGCCGATGGTCTCCGGCGAGGGCACGCACGTCCGCCTCCTCAAAGAGAGCCAGGTCGTGGACCACGCCCGCCATGGGCTGCCGGGGCTCGTCTCCGTCTTCGGCGTGCGATATACGACGGCCCGCTGGACCGCGCAGCTGGCGGTGGACGCCGTCTTCCGACAGCTAGGGCATGCGACCCCTCCGCCCTGCCGGACGGCGGAAACGCCGCTGATCGGCGGTAGCATGAGCCACGTCGACAACTTCCTCAAGGCGGCCCTGATGCGGGACGTCGACGGGCTGTCGGCGGCGACGATGCGACGCATCGCCGCGACCTACGGCACCGACTACGACCGCGTCCTCCAGTTGGCGAGGGACGTCCCGGCTCTGAGCCGGCCGCTCGGCCGGGAATGCGACGTCATCGGCGCCGAAATCCTCTATGCGGCCCGCCAGGAGATGGCCGTCAAGTTGGCGGACGCGCTAATCCGCCGCACCGAGGCGGGCGCGGCCGGCCATCCCGGCGCGGACGCCCTCGAGCGCGCCGCCGCGATCATGGCTCGCGCCCTCGGATGGGACGACTGGCGCACGCGCCAGGAGGTGGCGGAGGTCGAGGCCTTCTATCGCCTCCCCCGCGACTGACCCGCATTTTCCAGAGGGCGCAGTTCACTTTTCATAGGGAAAAACTGCGAATTCATAGTAATCTTCGCCCTGCAACGCTCTTGTGAGCGGATGCAATGAGGAGAAAAGATGGCCAAGACTGCCAAGAAGAAAGCTGCGAAGAAGGCCGCGAAGCCGCGGAAAGCAAACGCTGCGTTCATGAAGCCCGTGACCCCCAGCGCCGCGCTGGCCGAAGTCGTCGGCGCCAAGGCGATGCCGAGGACCGAGGTCACCAAGAAGCTCTGGGCCTACATCAAGAAGAATGGCCTGCAGGACAAGATCAACAAGCGCATGATCAAGGCTGACGCCGCGCTGAAGGCCGTGTTCGGCGGCAAGGCAACTGTGAACATGTTCGAGATGACCAAGCTGGTCAGCAAGCACCTGAAGTAACAGGTCGCTTTCGAGGACACGGGCGCACGGGTAACCGTGCGCCTTTTCTTTGTACGGTCCCTACAGGTACTCCGACGCCCAGCGCTCGAAGACCATCAGCGGAAACAGCGTGTGCGCGTGGTTCTCGCGGCCCGACACGTGAGCCGTCGACCAGCGCGGCGACCTCGGCGGGCTCGAAGAGCCCGCGGCGCGCGATACGATCGGGCGACAGCAATTCGCGCATCAACGGCTGCAGCTCGCGGCGCAGCCAGTTCTTCATCGGGATGCTGAAGCCTTCCTTCCGGCGCGAAGTATCGTGTCGGGCAGGATGCCGCGCATCGCCTGCTTGAGCACCCACTTGCGCTCGCCGTTGCGAA
Organism: uncultured Acidobacteriota bacterium; assembly: GCA_963839865.1. Lineage (GTDB taxonomy): Bacteria > Acidobacteriota > Vicinamibacteria > Vicinamibacterales > UBA2999 > 12-FULL-67-14b. The sequence goes on along the minus strand of CAWIWS010000010.1, from coordinate 208,100 downwards.
TCTTCAGATGGCCCGGCATCGAGAACGCCAGTTCCATCACGTCGACGTCGAGGAACGGCGCGCGCGTCTCGAGCGACGTGGCCATGCTCATCCGATCGACCTTCACCAGGATGTCGTCGGCCAGGTAGAGACTGAGGTCCGCGTACAGCTGCCGGTTCAGCACATCGTCCTGGCTGAAGCGGCCCAGCGCGTCGCGCACGGGCGCGTACACGTCGGCCGCCGCCGAGCGCGTCGCGCAGGCCTCGCCGCATAGAGGCGCGCCTTGGCCCGCGCGCCCGAGGATACACCATCCAGCGATAGTGCCCGAGGTCGCCGGGCGCGCCCGCCGCGCCGGCGGTGAAGCGCTTGATCTTGTTGACGAGGCCCTTCTTCTTCTCGGTGGGCGGCAGCGCGGCCGCCACCGCCGGCCAGCGCCGGCAGCAGCGCGTCGCCCATCCATCGCCAGCCTGGCGGCGAGCGCCTGCGCCTCGTAGGCGTCGTAGCCGCCGAACAGCTCGTCGCCGCCGTCGCCGGACAGCACGACCGTGACGTGCTCGCGCGCGAGCTGCCGACACGATGTAGGTCGGAAACAACGACACGTCGGCGAACGGCTCGTCGAGGTGCACGACCAGCTTCTCGAACAGCTCGCCGAGGTCCGGCGACACGCGTCCTCTCGCGATGGTTGGTCCCGAAGAGCGCCGCCACCTCGCGCGCGTACGGCAGCTCGTTGTAGGTGCCGTCCGTCGAAGCCGATGCTGAAGCGTGTTGACCGGGCTGCGTCGTCGCTTCGCTCATGAACGCCACGAGCGTGCTCGAGTCGATGCCGCCGGACAGGAACGCGCCGAGCGGCACGTCCGCCATCAACTGGCTCACGACGGCCTTGCGCAGCGCGGTCGCGCAGCGCCTCGGCGGCGTCCGCGTCCGTCCAGGCCCGCAGCGGCACGTCGGCGGCGTCCCAGTAGCGATGGACCGTGACGTCGCCGTCGCGGTACCGCAGGAAGTGCGCGGCCGGGCATCTTGTGGACGCCCTTCAGGATCGTCCGCGGCGCGAGGATGTACTCGTAGGTCAGGAACTGGTCCAGCGCCACCGGATCCAGCTCGCGCGTCACCTCGGGCCTGACGAGCAGCGCCTTCACCTCGGACGCCAGCAGCAGCCCCCGCGGCGTCTCGGTCCAGTAGAGCGGCTTCTCGCCGGCGCGGTCGCGCGCCGCGATCAGCGTGCGCGTGCGGCCGTCCCAGATCGCCAGCGCGAACATGCCGCGCAGCCGCGGGAGGAAGTCCACGCCCCACTGCTCGTAGGCGTGGACGAGCACCTCGATGTCCGATCCGCGTGAACGGAACGTGTGCCCGAGCGCCTCGAGCTCGCTGCTGCAGCTCGAGGAAGTTGTAGATCTCGCCGTTGGCGACGACCTGGATGTCGCCGGTCTCGTTGGGGATGGGCTGCTGGCCGCCCGCGAGGTCGACGATGGCGAGGCGGCGCATGCCGAGCCCGACGCCGTCCAGCGTGATGCTGCCCTCTTCGTCCGGACCGCGATGGCACCAGCATCCGCACCATGCGGTGCAGATCCTCCGGGGCGACGGGCCGGCTCAGGTCACGCTCGACGATGCCGACGATGCCGCACATGTTCAGGCCGCGGCTTGCCGGCGTGAGGCGGCGGCCCGGGCTCCGCGGCTCCCGGCTGCCGTCATCGCGCGTCACCTTCGCGGGGATGCCCGTCGCGATCGCGAATTCCGGGATCTCGCCGACGACCACCGGCGCCGGCGCCGATGATGGCGTCCCGGCCGATGCGTCGAGCCGTCGGTGACCACGACGTGCGTGCCCAGCCAGACGCCGTCGCCGACGTCGATGCCGCGCGCCGTCCGGCCCTGCTCGCAGCACGGGGATGTCGACGCGATCGTAGAGGTGATCGCCGCCGACGAGATAGGTGTAGGCGGCCATCAGGATGTCCTTCCCCACGCGCACCCGCGACGCCGAGAAGATCTCGCAGTTGAACCCGATGTTCGCGCGATCCTCGATCACGATGTCGCCGTTCTTGCAGCTGAGGATCGTGTTGCGGCCCGACGAACACGCCGTTGCCGATCGTCGAGGCCGCGGTTGTCGGTGCCCTTCGCGTCCAGGCAGCACGCGTCGTCGATGACGACGTTGTCGCCGATCGCGATCTTGTGCGGGATGCCGGAGCGTGACGTTGACGCCGAAGACGACGTTGCGGCCGACGGAGCCGAGCACCAGCGGATACAGCTTCGAGCGCAGGAACAGGCCGAGGGCGCCGGGCACCCAGCTGGCCAGGAGCATCACCAGTTCGTAGGCGACCAGCGGGCCGAGGCCGGGCCGGCCGATCACGAGGTCGCGGTACTTGTCGACCTTGGAGCGGCCCTCGTCGAACAGCTCCTGCTGGATGACCGTGATCCGCGGATCGTGCTCGCGCGGCGCGCCGTGTGGCCATCAGCGTTCGACCGTGGCGAACTCGGGCGCCTCGCGCACTTCGCGAATCACGTACGTGGGCTTGTTCTGCGACTCGTAGTACGTGCGCGCCATGCACCTCGGCCAGCAAGCCGAACGTCACGCAGCTGCACGCCGATGAACACCAGCATGACGCCGAGCAACAGGAGCGGGCGATCGCGCGATGCCCTGGTGCTGGAACAGCCGCACGTACGCGAGCCAGCCGGTGATGAGCGAGCCCGAGCCCGCCGGCGACCATCCCGATCAGCCCGAAGATCTGCAGCGGCCGGTCGAGTAGCTCAGGAGGAACTTGACCGTGGCCAGGTCGAGCACGACGCGAATCGTGCGCGACAGCCCGTACTTCGACATGCCGGCCCGGCGCGCGCGGTGGTTCACCACCACTTCGGCGATGCTCGACGCCGATCTGGCTGGCGATCGCCGGCAGGAAGCGGTGCATCTCGCCGTAGAGCCGCAGCGGCTTGATGACCTCCGCGCGGAACACCTTCAGCGAGCAGCCGTAGTCGTGCAGCGACACGCCGGTGGCCCACGAGATCAGCTTGTTGGCGATGATCGACGGGACGCGCCGGGTGACGAACGTGTCCTTGCGGTCCTTGCGCCAGCCGCAGACGATGTCGTGGCCCTGCTCGATGAGGGCCGACCATCGCCGGGATGTCGCGCGGGTCGTTCTGGAGGTCGCCGTCGGACGGTCACGACCAGGCGGCCGCGGGCGTAGGCGATGCCGGCGGCGAACGCCGCGGTCTGGCCGAAGTTGCGGCGGAAGCGGATGACGCGCAGCCGTGCGTCGCGGGCCTGCAGCGCGGCCAGCTGCTGCGAACGTGTCGTCGGTGCTCCCATCGTCGATCGAGGACCAGCTCGTAGCTGCGGCCGTACTGGCCGAGCATCTGGCGTCAGTTCGTCGTAGAGCGGCTTGATGTTGGGCGACTCGTTGCGAATCGGGATGACGATGGAAAGCTCGGGAGTCATCGAGCGAGACAATCGGGGCATTATATATCGAGACGGTGCCCCGCTTCGATCGCCTTTCGCGTGCGCTCGGCTGGCTGGCCGCCCTGGCGGGGTGGCCGCGGCCGCTCGTGTACGCGTCCCTGGGCCTCACCCTGAGCCACTACGACGCCAAGGCCCACCTCGTGGTGGCCCGGCGCATCCTCGACAGCCTGACGCCCAGCTGGGAGCAGATTGGCGCCGTCTGGCTGCCGCTGCCCCACGTCCTGAATGCCCTGCCCGTCCAGATCGACTTGTTCTACCGCACCGGCGCTGTCGGCCATCGCCGATCTCGATCGCGTCGTTTGCCCTCACCGCGGCGTGCCTGGCGGCGATCACCTTCCGCCTGACGCGGTCGCGGGCGGGGGCGATCGCTGGCGGCGGCGCTCTTCGCGGCCAATCCCGACATCCTGTATCTGCAGAGCACGCCGATGACCGAGCCGCTGCTCTTCGCGCTCTCGACGCTCGTGGTGCTGCACCTCGTCGACTGGGCGCAGGCCGACAGCCGTCGACATGCCGCGCGCGGCCGGATGGACCATCGTGGCCGCCACGCTGACACGCTACGAGGCCTGGCCGATCATCGGCGCGAGCATGGCCGTGGCGGCGTGGGCGAAGTGGCGACGCGGCACGCCGCTGCCGATCGTGGTCCGGACGATCGCCGCCTGCGCGCTGTACCCGGCGGGCGCCGTGATGTTCTTCATGGTCATGAGCTGCGATCACCATCGGCGAATGGTTCGTCACCGGCGGGTTCTTCGTGCCGGAGCCGACGCTGCAGGGCCAGCCGAGAGCGGTGCTGCGAGGCGATCCTGCGAGGGCACGGCGCGACCTGGGTGGCACGCGCCTGGTCGTCCTGGCGCTCGGCGCGGCCGGCGGCCTGCTGGCCATCGGCGCGCCTGGCGCCGCGCGGAGAGCGGCGCTCTCCTGCCGCTCGCGCTGCTCGCGTCCGGCGCGCTGCCCTTCTACGCGTTCCTGTCCGGGCATCCGTTCCGCATCCGCTACGAGGTGCCGCTCGTGATGGCGTCGGCGGCCGTCGTTGGCGCGGGCGTCGGGCGCCTGCGGACGCGCCGCGCCGGTGGCCGCGTCGCCGCGTTCGCGGCGGTCACGCTGCAGGTCTCGCCCTTCGATCGCACGGCGCCGATGGTCACGCGAGGCGCAGCTCGATCGCGCGAACGGCGAGGGCCGCCGGCAGTCACCGCCTGCCTGCGCCGCGACTACGACGGGACGACCATCATGGCCAGCATGGGCGCCCTCGCCCACTACATGCAGGAACTGTCGGCCGACGGGTTCGGCATCGCGGACTTCCTGCACGAAGGCAGCGGCCCGCTCTGGCAGGCCGCGGTCGCGCGCGGGCCGGCGCCACTGGCGGGATGGGTGCTCGTGGAGGAAGTCGCCGAGGGGGCGACGTGCTCTTCCAGCAGGCAGAAGGCCATGCCGCACTTCCTGGACGGCTACGACCGGGTCTGCGAGGGCGGGAACGTCGCGCTGTATCGGCGGAGAAAGTAGAAGGTGAAAGGTGAAAGGTAGAAAGTGGAAGGCCTGCCCTTTCACCTTCTACCTTCTACCTTCCACCTTCCACCTTCCACTTTTCACTTTGCCTGGATAATCCCCAACAGCTCGTCGTGGATGTGTCCGTTGGTCGCCAGGATGTCGGGGCGCGAGGGCTGCCAGGCACCGCCGTCCATCGCGGTCACGCGGCCGCCGGCCTCCCGCACGATGAGGGCGCCGGCACACGTGTCCCAGGGCTTGAGCCGCTCCTCCCAGAACCCTTCCATCCGGCCGGCCGCCACCCAGCACAGGTCGATCGCGGCCGACCCGAACCGGCGCACCGCGCGCGCGTGCCGCAGCACGCGCCGAACACCGTGCAGGAACGTCTCGGCGCTCTGGTGCACGTCGTACGGGAAGCCCGTGACCAGCACCGATTCGATGACCGTCGGCGGCCGCGGACACCTTGAGCGGCCTGCCGTTCAGCCACGCGCCCACGCCCTTCTCGGCCGTGAACAGCTCCTTGCGGTTGGGATCGTAGATGGCGCCGACCACGGCCTCGCCGTCGATCTCGAGCGCGAGCGAGGCGCAGAAGATTGGGCATGCCGTGCGCGAAGTTGGTCGTGCCGTCGAGCGGGTCGAACACCCAGCGATGGGTCGCGCCCGTGGCCGCGTTGCCGAGCTCCTCGGCCAGCACGTCGTGGTCGGGAAACCGCTCGGCGATGAGCGCCCGGAACATGCGCTCCACTTCGACGTCGACCTCGGTGACCAGGTCGATCGCGCCCTTCTTGTCGACGCGGACGCCGGTGCCGGAACTTGGCGATCTGGATGTCGCCGGCGCGCACGACGGCCTCGATCGCGGTGGCGAGGAAGATGCGGATCGGGGCTCACGACGCCGGCGCCGCGTCGACGCGCTTCACCATCCGCATCTCCATGCCGCCGCCGGGCACCTTCTGCAGGCGCACGTCGTCCATGAAGTTGCGAATGAGGAAGATGCCGCGCCCGCTGCGACTTCAGGAGGTTCTCGGGCGCCAGGGGATCGGCGACTTCCTCGGGCTCGAAGCCCTCGCCCTGGTCCTCGATCCGGATGACCAGTTCGCCGGTGTCGTCCGGCGGGACGGGGCTGAACTCGACGATGACGCGCTTGCCGAGATCGCTCTGGTTGCCGTGCTTGATGGCGTTGACGACCGACTCGCGGACGGCGACGCTGACCCAGTGGAGCTGGTCCTCGTCGAGGCCGACCATCTTGCCGACGTGATCGCTGACGACCTGCACGAAATCGAGCATGTCGAAAGCACTGCCGAACTCGAGGCGGACCGTGTCGCGGTGGCGTCATCGGGGGCCCGGATCGGCACCGGTCGTGACCGACGCGGAGCATGTGCAGGTTAAGTACCATAGCGCTTCGGAAGGCGGTCAAGTTGCTATAGTGGAACGTGATGCGACTGGCCGTGCCATTGCCGTGCTCCCGCGCGCGCCATTCATGGCGAGCTTCGAGTGCCGGGCGACAAATCCATCTCGCACCGTTACGCGCTCCTGGCGGCCCTGGCCGACGGCGTTCCACGGTCACCAACTACGCGCCCGGGGCCGACTGCGCGTCCACGCTGTCGTGCCTCGGCGCCCTCGGCGCTATCGTCTCACGACTCGCGGCGATCGCGATGCCGAGATCCGCCGACGGTCGCTGATCGAGGGCCGCGGCCTCGGCGGCCTCGCCGCCGCCGGCGGGCCGCTCGACTGCGGCAACTCCGGCAGCACGATGCGGCATGCTGTGCGGCGTCGCTGGCCGCCCATCCCTTTCACTCGACCCTGATCGGCGACGCCTCGCTCACCCGCCGTCCCATGCGGCGCGTCATCGGCGCCCTTGACGCGCATGGGCGCCACGCTTCGAGGCCGCCGAGGGCGACCGCCCGCCGCTCGTGATCCACGGCGGCGCGCTGCACGCGCATCGCCTATCGAGCCCGAGGTGCCGAGCGCGCAGGTGAAGATCGCGCCGTGCTGCTCGCCGGCCTGCACGCCGCCGGCACGACCAGCGTCATCGAGCCGGCCGCTACCCGCGACCATACGGAGCGCGCGCTCGCGGCGTTCGGCGTGCCGCGTCACGACTCGACGGCCGCGCCGTTTCGGTGCGCGGCGGCCAGCGGCTGCGCGGCCGCGACGCTGCGCGTGCCCGGCGACTTGTCGTCGGCGGCGTTCTTCGCCGTGGCCGCGGCGGCGCCTGCCGGGCTCGGACGTCACCATCGAGGACGTCGGGCCTCAACCCGTCGCGCGCCGCGCTCCTCGACGTGCTCCGACGCGCCGGCGCGCATTGTCGACGACCGTCGATCACCGCGACTGGCACGGCGAGCCGGTCGGCCGCCTGCGCGTCCGGCACGGCGAGCTGCGGCGGCTCGTGATCACGCCCGCGGAAGTGCCCGAGGTCATCGACGAACTGCCGGTCCTCGCCGCGCTGGCGCACGTTCGGCGGCAGCGTCACGGTGTCGCGGCGCCGGCGAGCTCCGCGTCAAGGAGAGCGATCGCATCGCCGCGCTGGTCGCCGGCCTTCGCGCCATGGGCGCCGACGCCGACGAGCATCCCGACGGGTTCACCTCCGCGCCACGCGCCGCTCACCGGCGGCGTCGTCGACGCCCGGCACGATCACCGCCTGGCGATGGCCTTTGCCATCGCGGCGCTCGGCGCCACCGGCCCCACCGCGCATCCACGGCGCCGAAGCCGTCGGCCGTGTCGTACCCCGGCTTCTTCGACGACCTCGACGGCTGCGCGCGTGAAGGCCGACAAGATCTATCTCGTGGGCTTCATGGGCGCCGGCAAGACGCACGGTCGGCCCGCGCCCTGGCCAAGCGGCTCGACTGGCGCGCCGAGGACATCGACGAGCGGATCGAGCGCGCCGAGCGGCGCGACATCCCGACCATTTTCGCCAGGACGGCGAGCCGTACTTCCGCGCGCGTCGAGCGCGCCATGCCCTGATCGACCTGCTGCCGACCGCGGTGTGGTGGTGGCCACCGGCGGCGGCACCTTCGACGACCCGCAGAACCGCGAGCTGATGCTGCGCGACGGCGCCGTCGTCTGGCTCGACGTGCCGTTCGCCACCATTGCTCGCCCGGGTCCCGCTGGACGGCCGCCGGCCGCTCGCCGCCGATCGCGCTGGAGATGGAACGGCTCTATAATCAGCGCCTCGCAGCCTATCGTCTGGCGCACGCTCCGCGTCGACGCGGGACGCGGCTCCGTCGAGGAGCTGGTCGATCAGATCGTCGACGTGGTTGGAGACCTGATGCGCTACCTGGTAATCAGCGACATCCACGCGAATCTCGAGGCGTTCGACACGGTGATGGCCGCGGCCGCGCCGCTCGGCTACGACCGCACGCTCGTGCTCGGCGACCTGGTCGGCTACGGCGCCGACCCGAACGCCGTCTGCGACCGCGTGCGCGCCCTGGCGCCGCTACGCCATCATCCGCGGCAATCACGACAAGGTGGGCGCCGGGCATCGAGTCCGCCGAAGGCTTCAACGCCGTGGCCCGCAACGCCATCCGCTGGACCCACGACGCGCTTCGCCGACGACAACCGGACTGGCTGGCGGCGCTGCCGACCGGCCCGGTCCCCGTCGACGACGTGTTCGAGATTTGCCACGGCACGCCGTTCGACGAGGACGCCTACGTGTTCGACGATCTCGACGCGCTGCGCGCCATGCACGCGGCGCGCCGGCCGCTCTGCCTGTTCGGCCACACGCACGTGCAGGTCGGCCATTATCCTGTAGCGCGACCAGTTCGGCGCTGGCGACTTCGACGACGCGGCGGCCGTTGACGATCGCGCTGGCGGACGCGAGCCGCTACCTGATGAATCCGGGTTCGGTGGGTCAGCCGCGAGACGGCGACCCGCGGGCGGGGTTCGCGGTGGTCGACACGGAGGCGCGGCGCGTGACGATCCACCGCGTTGCGTACCCGATCGCGAAGGCGCAGGCGCGGATCCTCGACGGAGGGTCTGCCGGAAGTGCTGGCCCAGCGCCTGGCGCTCGGGCGGTAGCCGCGGTAGCCGGCTGAAGCCGGACGCTACGGAGCGGCGCTTTCGTTATGCGTCTGCGTTACTCGTTATTCGCTTTTGCTTTCCGCTCTCGCGCCGCCTCAGCTCCGCCGCGAACGCGTCCTGCGCCGCGCGCGAGCCGAGCACCCAGCCCATCACCACGCCGACGAGCAGCATCAAGCGGGATGTAGATGAAGTGCGCCGCCGTCGGCATGCCGATATCCATCCAGCGCCCCGCTCGTTCCAGGTCGGCGATTTCCGCTTCGACCTTGCTGCAGCCGGCGCGCCAGCGACCAGACGTAGCCGAAGAGCACCACCCACACGAAACCGTAGGCCGCGGCGACGAGGTTGATCGCCGGGATCTGCTCCGCGGCGGGCGCCTCGTCGATCGGGCACGAACTCGTCCGGAGAGGGCTGCGGCTGCGCGGCGTGGCCAGCGGAACGCGGACCCGCAGCAGGGCGGCAACACACCAGGACTCGGCAGAATCGCTTCACGCTTCATCCTCGGCGAGGTAGAGTTCTTCGATGCGCACCCGCTGATGCTCGAGCCGGGCGCGCAGGTTGAGCAGCGCCAGGAACAGCAGCAGGAACGCGATGACGCAGAACCAGAGCGGCCCGCCCATCTCCACCGGCAGCGTCGGCACGACCGACGTCTGCGGATGGAGCGTGCGCCACACGTTCACCGAGACGAAGATGAACGGCACGTTCGCCATGCCGAACAGCGCCATGCCGGCGCCCAGCTTCTCGGAACCGGGACCGCCGTACCGCCGCAGCAGCAGGTAGGCGACGAAGATCATCCACAGCATCAGGCTCGAGGTGAGCCGCGCGTCCCACACCCACCAGACGCCCCAGGCCTTGCGGGCCCACAGCGGGCCGGTCACCAGCGTGATGGCGCCGAACACCACCGCCAGTTCCGCCGCCGCCACCGCCCAGCGTCGGCCGACTTCTGCTTGCCGAACAGGAAACCGCCGCTGTCCACGCCGCACACGATGGCCGCCGACCAGGAACAGCCACGCCGACGGCATGTGGAAGTAGAAGATCTTCTGCACCAGCCCCATCGTCGACTCGTACGGGGCGGCGTTGATGATCCACGGCGCCGCGGCGAGCATCAGCGGCGCGAGAGCCACAGCAATCGGTCAGTGTTCAGTTTCGTCATCCCTACTCCGTCATCAGTGGCTCGAACGTCCAGAGCGCCAGCGTCACGAACACCACGTCGAAGAAGACCAGCAGCGCGATCCAGAACTGCGCCATCGGCAGGTCCGGCACCGGCTGGAACAGCGCCGCCGTGCCCCGAACTCCCGCAATCATGACCGGAACCGTCATCGGATACAACAGGACCGGCAGCAGCACGTCGCGGCTGCGCGCGCGCACCAGCATCGCGGCGAAGAGCGTGCCCACGGCGGCGAAGCCGATGGTGCCGGCGGCCAGCAGCGCCGCCAGCAGGCAGGGGCCGTTCGAAGATCGGCGCCTGGAACAGCAAGCCGACCAGCGGCACCAGCAGCAGCTCCACCAGCGCCATCATGCAGCAGCATGCCGAGGCAGCTTGCCGGCGTACATGGCCGGGCGGTCGGCCGGCGCCAGCAGCAGCGCGCGCAGCGTGTCGGTGTGCGCTCGCGCTCGAACGTGCGCCCGAGCGCCAGCGTGCCCGAGAACGACGACGGCAATCCACAGGATGCCCGCGGCCACGTCGTCCGGGGGCCCGGCCCTCCTTGACCAGGGCGAACGAGAACACCAGGACCACCGACACGGCGAAGAACAGCGTCGTGGACAGGACCTCGCGGCTGCGCACCTCGACCAGCGTGTCCTTGCGGACGACCAGCCAGGCGACGCGGAAGAAGTCGGCCATCACGTCGCGCCGCCTCCGCGTCCTGTTCGGCCGCCGCGGCCATCACGCGCCGGTACCGCTCGCTCAGCCCGCCGGATCGCGTCGGAGCCGATCATGCGGCCGTAGCGCAGGTACACCGCGCGCGACAGCAGGCCGTCGGCGACGTCGAGGTCGTGGGTGGCGAGGATCACCACGCAGCCGGCCGCCTGGCACTCGCGCAGGCGCGCCACCAGCGTGGCCGTGGACGCCTGGTCGAGGCCCGTGAACGGCTCGTCGAGCAGCATCAGCCGGGGCCTGTGCAGCAGCGCCCGCTCGAGCGCCACGCGCTGCCGCATGCCGCGCGAGAAGCCCGCCACCGCATCGTTGGCGCGCGAGGCGAGGCCCGCGCGGTCCAGCGCCGTGCGCACGACGCGCGGCGACGTCGTGAAGGCCGTAGAGCTCGGCGAAGAACACGAGGTTCTCGCGGGCCGTCAGCTCGGGATAGAGGAACAGGTCGTGCCCGAGCATGCCGATCCGGGCGCGGATGTCGGCGCCGCCCTGCTGCGGCGGTCATGCGTGCCGTATTCGACGCGCCCGAGCGACGGCGCCAGCAGCGTGGCCAGGATGGAGAGGAGCGTCGACTTGCCGGCGCCGTTCGGGCCGAGCAGCCCGACGATCTCGCCGGCCTCGCACGTGAACGTGACCTGCGACAGCGCCTTCCGACGGCCGAAGTGCCGGGCCACGTCGACCACGGCCACCCGGCTGAAATCACACGTCACGCAGCCAGGCCCTCGTCTCCGGGAGTCGGCGACGAATCCAGTTCCGCCAGCACGTGCTCGAGGTCGCTCAACAGCTTCTGGTGACGGCGCTCTCCTCGCCGGCCGTCAGCGCGTGCTGGCGCCGCTTGCGCTCGAGGCCCACGATCTCGGCCATGAGGCGCTCGCGCCTTGCCTGCAACCGCGCCTGCACGGAGTTCTTCGGATCTGCCCGGGGTGAAGGCCACGAACAGCCCGATCGCGAGGATCACGACGGCCAGCCCCACCACGGCGTAGCGCGGCGTGCTGCTGCGCGACGGCAGACCCGTGAAGTCGAGGGCCAGCGTGTCGCCGGCGTTCAGGCGCCCGCCGTTGCCCATGACGAAGATCTGGCCTTCCGCATTGCGCGTCGCGCACGCTCGTCAGCTGCGGCGAGGCGAGCTGCATCGGCGCCGATCTTCTCGGCGGCGACGAAGATGTTCTCCAGGGCCGCCGGCCACTTCTGCGCGAACCTGCAGCGTGGCGCCGACGTTCGGCAGCGTGAAGCCGATCTGCGCGCACGGTCTTGCCCGGCGGGAACGGCCCCACGATGGTCACGTGCTCGCCGCGCACCGACGCCTGGGTCGACGAGCCCTCCAGCACGGCGGCGCCGGCGGCGCGCCGGGCGGCAGGTCGAACTGCAGCGGACCGCCGACGTCGATCGGCGTGCGCGCGTTGTTGAGAATCTCGATCAGGTAGAACACCTGCAGGCGATCGTCCTGGAACTCGAAGATGAACCGGGTCTCGCCGCCGAACACGACGATGCCCTGCCGCGCCGGTTCCTTCGCCGCCGCGTCGGCCGCGGCCTTCTCCGCCGCGGCGACCTTGGCGATGCCCGCCACGAGCGCCACGCGCATGCCGCCCTTGCCCGGCACCTGGAACGCCTGCGACACCAGCGACTCGCCGTCCACCACGGCCTCCGCCGTCACCGTGGCGCCCACCGGGAAGCCCGTCGAACTGCGCGCGCCCCTGCGCGTCGGTGGTCAGCGGTCTTGGTCTGGCCGCCGCCCTTGAGCGTGACGGCCTGGCCCGGCGATGTTGTTGCCCATGCGCTCGCGCACGACACGCACCGTCACGGTGCCATTGGGCAGTTCGGGCGCGCCGGCAGCGCGATGCCGGACATCTGGCTCGCGTCGGGCATCGCAATCTGCGCGAGCGCGCGGCGCCGCGCACAGGAGCAGCAGCGCGATGGCCTTCCGCACGACGTCGACACCGCAGCAGGTCCCTGTTCATGTTCTACAACTTGGAGCCGCACGCCTTGCAGAAGCGCGCGTCGGGATCGTTGGCGGTGCCGCACGCGCAACGCAGGTCGGCGCGCGCGGTCGGCGACGGGCGCGCCCTGGGGCACGGGCTCGCCGACCCGCTGCGCGACTTCGCGCTCGATCTGCTCGCGGTAGCCGCCGCCCGCATCGAGCTGGCGCATCAGCCCCACGGCGCGCCGCCGGAGGCGGCCGCCCATCTCGTCGAAGTCGGCCTGGGACATCTTGCCCATCGCGAAGTCGAACTCGAGTTCCTTGATCGAGCGCAGCACGAGGGCTTCTCGCGCTCGAGCGCGATGCGCGTGCGCCCGCCGATCAGCGCGGGGCCCTCAATCGGATCGGGCGTCACCAGCGGCGCCAGCATCCGGTAGGCGCCGAGGCCGACGAAGCTGACCGACACCACGGTGAGGCTGAGGATGATGATGTTGCCGGGCGACTGGCCGGTCGCCACGATCACCGTGGCGGTGGCGGCCAGCATGCCCACCGAGGAGAAAGAACTGCCACGGCTGCAGAAACGGCTCAGCCGGTGCTAGTCGAGGTCGCGGAGCTCATCGTCGAGTCGTGCGGAAAGGGCCTCGTCTTCGTGCCCGGCCATACCGGCCGCCGCGCCCGCCATCGCGGGCTTGCGCGACCAGCGGAGGGCGAACATCAGCGGCCAGCAGCGCGCCGCCGATGCCCGTGAGATACGGCAGCAGCCACACGATGCGGCCCACGCCCTGGTTGAGCGGCTCGCTCAGGACCTGCTGGCCGCCGAACTTCGCCACGTAGTAATCGAGGACCTGCGCTCGGTCTTGCCTTCCTTGAGCAGGCCCGTGACCTCGGTCTTCACCAGGGCGCAGTGGCCGCACGTGCACTCGCCCACCGGCAGGTGCGAGCAGCCCCCGCACCAGCACGCGAGCTTCTTCGTGACCTCGCGCGACCTCGGACGAAAACACCTGCAGTTGCGCGTTCGGCTGCTCCACGTGCTGCGCGCGCGCCGTCATCGGGAACAGGAAGCAGCGCCAGGACCAGCAGCGACACCGTCGCCGCTTCCGCCGGCAGCTTCGCCATCGCGAACCCGAGCGCGCCCTCGGGCAGCAGCGCGATGCCGGTGCCGAGCGCCATCACGCCGAAGCCCAGCCACACCCAGTTGACCAGCGGGTTGACGTGCACTTCGACGCTCGCCGTCTGCTCTTCGATCTCAAACGCGGGCATCACGATGTAGAGGTCCTCCGCGAACGAGCGGCGGATGCGCCACTTCGGTCGTGGGCTCCTCCTCGTGCTTCCGGTAGAACCACTTCGCCGGCTCCATCTGGCCGAGGGCGTTGCCCTTGGCGTCGCTGACCGTCACGTGCGCCGTGACCATCTGCTTCTGGCCATCGTCGGTGACGCGCACCGCGTCGAGGTGCAGCTTGTAGCCGCCCACCGTGGCCTCCTCGCCCGGCTTGAGCAGGAGCTGTTCGTCCGTGGCGAAGCCCTCGCCGGCAAAGCCCAGGCACATGATCACGATGCCCGCGTGGACGATGTAGCCGCCGTAGCGGCGCTTGTTGCGGCCCACGAGGCCAATCATCGCGGTGAGGATGTCGGTGCCGGTCATCCCGCGCCGCACGTTGGCGCCGCGAATCATCTCCTGCGCGATGCGTGCCGAACACGAACGCCGACAGCGCGAAGCAGATGCCCGAGCTCCACACGCGCACGCCGAGCGCCGACGAGCCCGCCGCCCACGACGATGGCCGATCACGACGGGCCAGAGGAACTGATCGCGCAGGTTGGTGATCGTCGACTTGCGCCACGCCAGCAGCGGCGCCACGCCCGTGAGGAGCAGCAGGATCAGGCCGATCGGCATCATCCAGCGATTGAAGAACGGCGGCCCCACCGTGAGGCGCTCGCCGTCACCGCCTCGGTGATGCGTCGGGAACATCGTGGCGAACAGCACGAACATCGCCGAGAACAGCAGGATCCAGTTGTTGGCGAGGAACGCGGCCTCGCGCGACACCCACGAGTCCAGCTCGTGGCGCGACTTGAGCAGCGGCAGCCGGTAGATCACCCAGCCGAAGCTGAAGATCATCGTGGCGATCATGAAGACCGGAGACAGTACAGCGCCAGCTGGCGGTCCTCGCCGAAGGCGTGCACCGACTGCACGACGCCCGAGCGCGTCATGAACGTGCCGAAGATCGTGAGCAGGAACGTGACGATCACGAGCGTGACGTTCCAGACGCGCAGCATGCCGCGCCGCTCCTGGACCATCACCGAATGCAGGAACGCGGTGGCCGTGAACCACGGCAGCAGGCCGGCGTTCTCCACCGGATCCCAGCCCCAGTAGCCGCCCCAGCCGAGTTCCTCGTACGCCCAGATCATGCCGAGCGTGAGGCCGAGCGAGAGGAAGAACCACGAGAACATCGTCCAGCGGCGCACGGCGCGCAGCCACGAGTCGTCGAGATAGCCCGTGATCAGCGCCGCCATGCCGAAGGCGAACGGGATCGTCGACCCCACGAAGCCGAGGTACATCGTCGGCGGGTGGATCGCCATGTAGAAGTTCTGCAGCAGCGGGTTCAGCCCGCGGCCGTCCACCGGCGTTCTCGGTGAGGATAGGTGTCGAAGGGGTTGTTGTGCACGATCATCAGGAAGAGGAAGAACATCTCCACGACGCTGATGATGGCCACCACGTACGGAATCAGCTCGCGGTGCCGCTCGCGGTTGACCTTGACGGCCAGCGAGCCGAACAGCGAGAGCAGGAACACCCAGAACATGATGGAGCCGTCGAGGCCGCCCCAGTACGAGGTGATCCGGTAGAACAAGGGCTGCACGCTGTCCGAGTACCGCTGGACGTAGCGGATCGAGTAGTCGCCAGAGACGAACGCGTAGATCATGACGCCCGACGCGACGGTCATGAGGGCCGCGACGGTGTGGAACGCGCCGATGCCGCTTTCGACCAGGCGCGCGTTGTGACGCCGCGCGCCGGCGACGGACGCCGCGACCGCGAAGGCCGCGGTCAGAAAGGTAGCCAGCAGGAGAAACGCGCCAAGGGCCGCCATGCGGGTCTCAGTGACGTGCCGGACGGCGTGCCCGCGGAGGGCTGACGTCACGTCCCGGCTTGGCTTCGTATTTCGACGGGCACTTCGCCATCACGCCGTTCGGCGTGACGTGAAAGCCCTCGGGCGAGAGCGTGCCCTTCAGCACGACCTCGGCGTCGTCCTTGAAGGTGTCGGGCACCACGCCGTTATAGGTGGCGCTGACGATCTGTCCGTTGCTCTGCACCTGGAAGCGATACTCAAGGCTGTTCTTCCGCTTGAGGATCGAATTGGGCACGACATAGCCATGCAATTGCAGCTTCTTGCCGTACCAACCATCTGGCTGGCCCATCACTTCGTCCACGTGCTTGTAGTACTCCGTGCCCTCGCTGAGGGTCGAGTACAGCAGGCCGCCGAACGAGAGGATGAGGACGAGGCTCGTCAGACCGATCTTGACCGCTTTGTGCTTCATAGTTCAGGACTTAGCCGGAATGGCCGCTCCTGTCTCAGGATACTGCAAACCGCTTGCCCGGTGTTAGTGCCGGAGATCCGGCGGTAGCTACCCGAGCAGTTGCAGTACCAGGGGAACCGGCAGACCGACAACATTCGTATACGACCCGTCAATTCTCGTCACAAAGCGCGACGCCAGCCCCTGGATGCCGTAGGCGCCGGCCTTGTCCATCGGCTCGCCCGACCGGACGTACCACTCGATCTCGGCGGCGGACAGCTCCGCGATCCAGACCCGCGTCGTGGCGATACCCGACCGGACCCCTCCGGGACCGATGAGCGCGACACCGGTGAGGACCTGGTGCTCGCGGCCCTGGATGGCCCCGAGCATCGCGGTGGCATCCACCTCGTCCACGGGTTTGCCGAGCACCCGGCCATCGACCACCACCGTGGTGTCGGCCCCGAGCACGGTGGCGTCGGGCCGCAGCGTGAACACGCCTTGCGCCTTTTCGATCGCGAGGCGCTCCACATAGTCGCGCGGCGTCTCCCCCGCCCGCGGCGTCTCGTCCACGTCCACGGCAAGCACCTCGAACGGAATGCCGGCGGCGGTCAGCAGTTCGGCGCGACGAGGCGATCGGCTGGCGAGAATCACCCTTCGACTCGGCCTGTGCGACGAGCCTCGCTCAGGGCAAGCCGGGACCTCAGGAGACCCCAGACCAGCCTCGCTCAGGCCATGCCGTCTCATCAGCGGCCCTTGTTCTCGTACCAGCGGACCACGCCGCTGGCGCCGCCGCACACCAGGTCGTTGCGGCCGTCCTTGTTGATGTCCACACCCACGCAGCTGTTCATGCCCAGCGTGTCCTCGAGGCGCTGG
The DNA here is from genome assembly GCA_963839865.1 of uncultured Acidobacteriota bacterium. Classification (GTDB taxonomy): domain Bacteria; phylum Acidobacteriota; class Vicinamibacteria; order Vicinamibacterales; family UBA2999; genus 12-FULL-67-14b. Next base: position 191,021 of record CAWIWS010000010.1, on the reverse strand, counting down.
TAGGTCCACTCGCCGGCCGCGGCGTTTTCTGGCGCGTAGAACACGTGCACGCCGCCCTGCTGCGCGTTGGGATTGTTCGCCGTGGGGCCGCGGCTGTTGTCGTTGGCCACCACGTCGTCGCGGCCGTCGCCGTTCAAATCGACGACGGCGATCTCGTGGCCGGAGGCGATCTTGTCGAAGATGACGCGCCGCTCCCACGTGCCGCCCTTGTCGGTATAGACGACCACTTCGTTGCCGTGCCACGGCTCGACGGACGCGAAGAAGCGCTTGCCGTCCTGCTTGCCCACGCCCACGTCGCTCGCCCCGAGCCTCGGGGCCTTCTCGACGTGGCCAGACGAGAGCACCTGCTTCTCGAACGTCATCCCCTCGCCTGTACCCTTAGCGCGATAGAGGACGATGCCCTCGAAGCTGGCGACGAGGAGCTGCTCGCGCGTGCCGGCGTCCCACGTAACCGGGCGCACGCGATGGATGATGCCGGGGATCGCGTCGGTGATCGTGTGGCGCTTCCATCCCTGCTGGCCGTACCAGAACACCGACGCCTTGTCCTGGTCGTAAGTCGGGGCCACGCTTGCTGGGCCGATCAACGGCGCGTTGATCAGTTCCTTCTTGCCGTCGCCATCGAGGTCCGCCCAGACCACGTGATGGGACGTCGGGAAAGCGTCGATCTGCTCGGCCTTCCACGGCTGGTCCGCCGCGCCGGTGGACTTCGCCACCCAGTTGAGGCCGGCGCTGTTGGCGGCCTGCATCGCAAACGAACTCTGGTACGCGATCTCGGGCACGCCATCGCCGTCGAGATCCGTCATCGCCTGGTTCACGATGGCCTGCGTGTCCTTGGCGATCACGTGGCGGGTCCACGACGGGTTCTCGTACCACGCGAGCTCGCGCACGGCCAGCGAGTTGGCGATGACGTCGGGCTTTCCGTCGTGGTTGAAGTCCGCGATGTTCACGGCATACGCGCCGGGAAGCTTGGGGTCGATGTCATGGGCCTCGAACTGCACGGGACCTGAGGCCGGCGCGCCGGCGAGCGTGACGACGGCGAGCGCGGCGGCCGCGCCGCCGAGGGACCAGGATGAGCTCAGCTGCATCCGGCGATCATCGCCAACGCCGAGGGGTTGTCAAGCGTTGAAGTGGCGCCAGGCCTTCGCCCGACCCTCGGTGATAAGCTCCCGGGAATGATCAAGGCGAACGCCGTGCTGCCGGGCATCGTGGCCGAGGTGATCCGCAAGGCGCCGCTCACGCCGGAGAAAGTCTCGATGGCGTGGCGGCTGGCGGTCGGACCGGCGATCGACAAAGCCACCTCGGTGCGTCTGGACGAGGACGGCGCGCTGCACGTGACTGCCGGGAGCCCGGCGTGGGTGGCGGCCGTGCGCAAGTCGCGTTCGCTCATCCTGAACCGCCTGCAGGAACTGCTCGGCGACGCCACGGTGCGGCAGATCCGCTTCGAGTGACGCGGCACGAGTTGGCTTGGAGGTCGGCCCTCCATATAATCGGCCTTGGCGCGGCCGTCCCGGTGCAGGCTGCGTAGAGGAGCACGCTTATGGCGTTCCGGTTCGCGCTCGCGTTGGCCGTCGCACTTTCGATGGCGCCCGTTCTCGACGCTCAGATGAAGCCTGCCGCGTCGTGCAAGTGGCTCACCCTTGACGAGGCGGCGACGGTCCTGGGCCCCGCCACCAAGTTGCAGCGCGCCGTTGAGGACGGCTTCTGCACCTTCGAGCGCGGTCCGCTCACCCTCCAAATTGCTCAACCGGCCCGCGTGGGCGACGCCAAGGCGCTCGAGGCGGTTTTCAACGCCGCGAAGAAGGGCGCCAACGGGACGGACGAGCCCGGGATCGGCAGCAGGGCGTTTCTGTCCCAAAACGCGAGGCGCATCGGCTTCACCAAGGGCGATGCGTTCGTCCTCGTCGACATTATGGGCGAAGGCGCCGGCACCCCTGCCATGCAGCCGGCCTTCAAGGACGCCGTCAAGAAGATCGCCGGCCGGTTCTGACCGACGGCGCGGCGCGGCGGCGGCGTTACAATGGGGATTATGCGTGAAGCCCTTATTGTCAGCGCCGTTCGCCTTCCTACCGGAAAATTCCTCGGCACGTTAAAAGACTTTGCTGCGCCGGAGCTGGGCGCGATGGTCGTGCGCGAAGCCGTGGCTCGCGCGGGCATCGATCCCGCCTCGGTGGATGAATGCATCATGGGCAACGTCGTCCAGGGCGGCGTGGGCCAGGCGCCCGCGCGCCAGGCGGCGCTCAAGGGCGGGCTGGCCGATCACGTGGCCGCGCTCACCATCAACAAGGTGTGCGGCTCCGGCCTCAAGGCCGTGATGCTCGCGCAGCAGGGCATCCTCACGGGCGACATCGACATCGCGGTCGCCGGCGGCATGGAGTCGATGAGCAACGCGCCGTATCTGCTGCCCAAGGTGCGCGAAGGCCTGCGCATGGGACACGGACAGGTGCATCGACTCGATGATCCACGACGGCCTCTGGTGCCCGTTCGAGAACTGGCACATGGGCAACGCCGGCGAGACCGTGGCCGACGCGTTCAAGGTCACGCGCGATCAGCAGGACCAGTATTCGCGCCGACAGCCACAAGAAGGCCGCCGCGGCCCAGGCCGCCGGCAAGTTCGACGCCGAATTGCTCGCGGTGCCGATCAAGCAGAAGAAGGGCGACCCGATCCCGTTCACGAGGGACGAATCGGTCCGCGCCGACACGACGTTCGAAGTGCTGCGCAATCTCAAGCCCGCGTTCAAGAAGGACGGCTCGGTCACGGCCGGCAACGCGCCGCCCGTCAACGACGGCGCCGCGGCGCTGGTCGTGATGGCCTCCGACCGCGCGGCGGCGCTGGGCGCCAAGCCGATGGCGCGCATCGTCGCGCAGGCGACGAGCGGCCTCGACGCCGAAGATGCTGCTGATGACGCCGGTCGAGGCCACCCGCAAGGTCGTGAAGAAGGCGGGCTGGTCGTTGAACGACGTCGACCTCTTCGAGCTGAACGAAGCGTTCGCCGTGCAGGCCGTGGCCGTGATGCAGGAACTCGGCATCGATCCGGCGAAGGTCAACGTCAACGGCGGCGCGGTCGCGCTCGGCCACCCCATCGGCGCCTCCGGCGCGCGCATCCTCACGACGCTGCTCTACGCGCTGAAGGATCGCGGCAGAAGCGCGGCGTGGCCACGCTGTGCCTCGGCGGCGGCAACGGCGTCGCCCTCGCTGTGGAAATGCTCTAGAAAGTGAAAGGTAGAAAGTGAGAAAGTGGAAAGTAGAAAGCTCTTACTTTCTACTTTCTACTTTTTACCTTCTACCTTTGCCCTTCTCAGCCAGGCGAGCGCCAGCGTGATCGGCCCGAGCATCAGCACTTCCTTCACGACCGCCAATACGTTTTGCGTAACGAACCCCGGCAGCCAGTAGCGCCGGGAGATTGCGTCGAACACGTACGCGTGGGCGAAATAGTAGGTGTCGGCCAGCGGCCACAGCGCCATCACGCCGAGCGGCGGCGTGTCATCCGACCCGAGCCAGTCGAAGAGCACATGGGTGGACCAGGCGACCATCACCGCCACGGCCAGCCTGGGCTGACGCCCGCGGGTCCAGGCGAGGACGACGACCCCGGCCAGCAAGGCCGCGCCCACACTGTGGGTCTCGGCGCCGTGCCGGCCCCAGAGGAAGTCGATGTCCGGGGCCGCCCCCGCCAACGCGCACAGGAGGAGGCCGCCAGGCTGCAGGGCGAGCCCGGCGATGGCGCCCCCGAGGAGATGTCCAACCGGACTCGGCACGTCCACACCGTACGAGGATTTTGCGGTGCCGGTCAAACTCCGATTGGGCAACCGTTGCGATCCGGCCTGGAATAGGGCGAAAGTCCTCGTTTCCCCTAAATTGTTGAAAATGAACAATGAGCGGAGGTCTGATGCACGGATTTACGCTTGACTTTCGCTTGGCGCGTTTTTAGGATCATTCCTGTCCGGAAAGGACCTTCACACATGGCATTAGACGAACGACAGGAACGGCTCAAGGCGCTCGACATCGCGGTTGGGCAGATTGAGAAGCAGTTTGGCAAGGGCTCCATCATGCGCCTCGGGCAGAACCAGGCCGTGGCGCCGGTGGAAGTGATTTCGACGGGGGCGCTCAGCATCGACTACGCCCTCGGGATTGGCGGCGTCCCCCGCGGGCGCGTCATCGAGATCTTCGGGCCGGAATCGTCCGGCAAGACAACGCTCGCGCTCCAGGTCATCGCCGAGGCGCAGAAGACGGGCGGCCTCGCGGCCTTCGTCGACGCCGAACACGCGCTCGACGCGGCCTACGCGCGCAAGCTGGGCGTCGACATCGACAACCTGCTGGTGTCGCAGCCCGACAACGGCGAGCAGGCGCTCGAAATCGTGGAGGTCATCATCCGCTCCGGCAGCGTCGACGTCGTCGTGGTCGACTCGGTCGCGGCGCTCGTGCCCCGCGCGGAAATCGAGGGCGAGATGGGCGAGGCGCAGATGGGCCTGCAGGCGCGCCTCATGTCGCAGGCGCTGCGCAAGCTCACCGGCGCGGTCTCCAAGTCGAAGACGGCGCTCATCTTCATCAACCAGCTGCGCGAGAAGATCGGCGTGATGTTCGGCAACCCCGAAACCACGACGGGCGGCCGCGCGCTGAAGTTCTACTCGTCGGTGCGCATCGACATCCGCCGCATCGGCGCCATCAAGGACGGCGAGAACGTCGTCGGCGGGCGCACCCGCGTCAAGGTGGTCAAGAACAAGATGGCCGCGCCTTTCCGCGAGGCCGAGTTCGACATCATGTACGGTGAGGGCGTCTCGCGCGAGGGCGACCTGATCGACATCGCGGTCGAGAACAAGATCATCGAGAAGAGCGGCGCGTGGTTCGCCTACGGCGGCGAGCGCCTCGGCCAGGGCCGCGAGAACGTCAAGACCTTCCTCAAGGAACACACGGACATCCGCGATTCCATTGACCTGAAGGTCCGCAAGGCGCTCGGGATGTCACGCGAGACCGAGCCCGCCGCCGTGTGACCGACGCCGCCATACTGAACGCCATCATCCAGCTCCGGACGCCGGGGCTGGATGATGCCATGCTCCTGGCCACGGCGATCGGCTCGGCCGGATTCATCTGGCTGGTCATCGGCGTCGTGGCCGCGATCTACCCCGCTCGTCGCGCCGCGGCCTGGCGGCTCCTGCTCGCGCTCGCCCTCAGCTTTCTCGTCAACGACGTCATCATCAAGCCGTGGGTGGGCCGCCCACGTCCCTTTGAAACCCACCCCGAAATCCGCCTGCTCGACGCGCGGCCGACGACCGCCTCGTTTCCCTCCGGGCACACGACGCGCGCCTTCGCTGGCGCGGTGATGGCCACCGAGGCCTTCCCCGCCGGGGCGTGGTTCTTCTGGCCGCTGGCGCTCCTCATCTCGTTTTCGCGGATGTATCTCGGCGCGCACTGGCCCACGGACGTCGTGGGCGGCGCGGTGATGGGCCTGCTCTGTGCCTGGTTCGTACTGGGTGGCCGCTCACGAGTCTTGCGCCGCTGAAAAGGTCCGCGCTATACTCGGTGGTCTCTCCTATCGGCCAGGTAGCTCAGTTGGTAGAGCACACGACTGAAAATCGTGGTGTCGGGGGTTCAATTCCCTCCCTGGCCACCATCGCGTTGCGCCTCGGTTAGAGTGCACGGCACGTCCATGACCAAGCGCCTGTTCCTCGTCCTGGCCCCGCTCGCCCTGGCGGGCCTCGTGGCGATTCCCATCCTGATCGACCAGCCATTCGGCGCCCAGACCGCCCAGTCCCTGGCGGTCGCCTTCGTCATGCGCCGCTGGTCGCCGCTCGCCACCCTCATCGCGGTGTTCGTCGTGTCCGGCCTGGTACTCAGGTTCTGGCGCCAATGGCGGAGGCCGCTCGCGCGGACTGGCCTGGTGCTGTCGCTCGCGGTCACGCTGGGCGCCGCCTGGGCCGCCCGCCAGAATCCGTTCGAGTGGATGTTCAACCCGCTGGACGAGCCACGCTACGTGGCGGCGGACGCCGCGACGTTCGCCACCGACAGCGACCTCGTGCTGGCGGTGACACTCGACGGCGACGCCGCGGCCTATCCCATCCGGCAACTCGCCTATCACCACATGGTGAACGACCGCATCGGACGGACGCCGGCGGTCGTGACCTATTGAACGCTCTGTCACACCGGTCTGGTGTGGAGTTCGGCGGTCGACGGGCGCGTGCTGACGTTCCACCTGGTGGGGATCAACAACCAGAACTTTGTCATGCAGGACGTCGAGACCGGCACCTGGTGGCAGCAGGTGACGGGTGAAGCGATTTTCGGCCCGCTCAAGGGCCGGAAGCTGACGCTGCTCGCCTTTGATCAGCTGACGTTCGGGGCGTGGAAGGCTGAGGCGCCTCACGGGCGCGTCCTGGCGCCGGACCCGCGCATCGCCGCCAGAGGCGATTACGCCGCCGCAGACTGGGAAGTGGCGATGCAACGGGCGCCGGCGCCGCTCGCCGCCTCGGCCGACACGCGCCTGCCGCCGCGGGCCCTCGTCGTCGGCGTGGCCATCGGTGACGCGGCGCGCGCCTATCGCGTGGAAGACCTCACGGCCGTGCACGTCTTCCAGGACGATCTCGGTGGCTTGCCGATTGCGGTCGTCCGCGCGACCGACGGCAGGTCGACGCGCGTGTTCGATCGGCGCGTGGACGGTCGCGTGCTCGAGCTGTTCGCGAAGCCCGACGCCACGCCGTTACGCCTCGTCGATGCGGGTACCGGCAGCGAATGGGACTTCACCGGGACGGCCGTCAACGGGCCACTCGCGGGCACCACGCTGGCGCGGGTACCGTTCCTCGAGGAATACTGGTTCGACTGGCGGACGTATCACCCGTCGGGCGACGTCGCCCGACGCCCGTACTGACGCGCCAGGGTCGTCACGCCGTCATGGACATTCTCATCTTCGAACGACGTCACGCCAACGGCGCCGTGGCGCGCGTGCATCGCGACACGGAGGGCGCCGGCTATCTCCCTTCCGCGTCTCCCGAATTCGACGAGCCGGATGAAGATGCGTGGCCATACGTGGACATGATCGACGAGGCACAGGCCGCCGCCGACGCCGCCGCGCATCCCGATTGCACGGGCCAGGGCTGCGGGCCGTGGGTCACGCAGTATTCGGGCCCGATCGAATAGGGCGAGAACGGCGCGCCCGCTTAGAACCCGAACAGCTTCGTGTACTTCACGATGAACGATCGGCCGAGCGTGTCGATCGACGTGTAGCTGGTCGTATCGCGGCGGTCGTTGTAGACGACGAACAGGCCCGTGCCGCTGCGGTTGAGCAACGCCAGGCGGATGTTGGAGGAGAACGTCGCGGCCGGGCCGTTGTACTGCAGCAACGCCGAGATGCTGGCGAGCGTCGTGAACGAGTAGCTGGCCTTGATCGGGATCAGGTTGTTCACGAACGCGCCGTAGGGCAGCTTGATGTCCTGGCGCGTCCAGCCGACGCTGGCCGTCGCCTTTGGCGTGATCCGGTAATCGCTCGTGAGTTCGAGCGCCTTGAAGTCGCCGTCGTAGTAGTTGCCGATCCGATAGCGAACCGTGCCCGTCACCCGCGCGCTGGGGTTGTGAAAGTATTCGAAGGCGTTCTGCCACCACTGGTACTTGCCGGCCGGAATCACCACGCGGTTGCCGTCGCGGTTGAACACCACGAACGGCGCCGTCGGGTTGTCCTACGTTGTAGTCGGTGAACCAGCCGAACCGGCCGCCCTGCTTGGGCTGGATCTCGAGCGGATGAATGTGCCAGGTCTCGGTCTGCAATTCGTCGGTGAGGCCGTAGTACGCGTTGAACGAGACGTGCGGATTGAAACGCCTGATCCACTCGATGCTCTTCGGTTGTGGCTGGAAGAACGCCCGGAACTCCGGACGCCGATACCCGCGCCGCGGCAGGAAGCCCACCTCGGGATTGAAGTTGTCGCCGACCTGCGAGAACCCGCCTGAGATCTGCCAGAGGTTGTTGGTGAAGTTGTAGAACGCGCGGCCCGAATAGTCGCTGCCCTTCGGTCCGACCTTGCGGTCTTCCGGAGTGTCGGTACGGGCGAAGAACATCGACACGCGCTGGTTCTGCGACACCTGAATATTGGCGTCAAGTCCATAGGCGCGGTTCTGGTCGTTGGACGTCGTGTAGCTGCCGGTGCCTTCCCGATTGACGAAGATCGCACCGTAGCTGGAGCGGCCCACTTCCCGCTGCGCGCGGAGCGCCAGGAAGTTGTTCGCCGGCCCCACGACGGTGGTCCCCGCGGCGTTCTTGGCGTCCTCGGTCTGGATGTCGAGGACGCCGATGTTCCATCCGGAGACCTTGCCGGTGAGCCGGCCGCCGGCGAGGATGCCGATGGGCACGCCCGTAGCCGACAGGCCGATCTTGCGCGAGAAGAACAGGTCGATGCTCTGGGGGTTGCCGAACTGGAACGTCGAGGCGTTCTCCAGGAAGAACGGACGCTTCTCCGGGAAGAACAGGTCGAAGCGCGTCAGGTTGACCTGCTCTTCGTCGGCCTCCACCTGCGCGAAGTCGGTGTTGACCGTGACATCAAGGGTGACGCTGGGACGAATACCCCACTTCACGTCGATGCCCGCCTCCAGCTTGTCATCCACCTGGTCGCCCGTGAGGCGCGTGTAGTCCTTGTTGAGCGAACCGAGCGCGTACGGAATCAGCTTGATGTCCCGGCGCGACGGCAGGTCCAGGCCCGACACTTTGGCGGCGCTCGATACCCTGTAGATGTCGTAGCCGCGGGGAATGGCCGACAGATACACCTGCTCGTTCTTGTGGCGGATGTTCCGCATCACGTTGAAGCCCCAGGTCATGTCGGTGCCGGTCTGGTACCGCAGCGTCTTGAGCGGGATGGCCATCTCGGTTTCCCATCCGCGATCGGTAATCTGCGACTTGACCGTCCAGTCGCCGTCCCAGTTGGGGTTGAAGGCGCTGATCCCGCCGCGCTGCGTGGTGCCGGCGCCGCCGCCGACCGCCGCGACGCCGCTGGTCTGGCCTTCACGCGCGACCTGGCCGTCGTACTCGATGCCGAGCGGGTTGGTCCCGAACACGAACGCGTTCTGGTTGTCGTTGAACGTGTCGAGCACGAGGATGACCGCGTCGGTGTCGGCCAGCGAGGCGTCTCGCCGCGACTGCGACACGATGATCTTCGAGGGATCGCTGTCGAAGCAGACGACGCTGATGAACAGCGTCCCCTTGCCCACCATCAGCCGCACTTCGGTCTTCTCGGTGGCCGGCGCGCCTTCAATCGGATCTTGCTGGGTGAAGGTGGTGTACGGTTTGATCTTCTGCCACGCGGCATCGGTGACACGCCCGTCGATGACAGGGGCGTCCGCGGTCGGTTCGAGCTTGCCGGCGACGAGCGCCTGACTGGTCTGAGCCGATGCAGCGAGGGGAAGCGAGAACACAGCGGTGACGAGCACAAGCCGCTGTGCAACATGAGCGATTGAACGGAGATGCATCTGTTTGGGTGATGAAGTAGTAGGCGGCGTAAAGTTTATGTCATCGCCGGCGGGCGTGACAACGAGATTACACGGCCGCGAGGCCGCGTTCGACCGATCGGAGGTCGGTCGGATGCTGCTCGTGACAATCTTTTACGTCGCGCTGACAATTGCCTTCGCCTACCCGGTGTCCCTGAGTCCCGCGACCACCGTGCTGGTCGACAACCCGGACACGCATCTCTACATCTGGACGCTCGCGTGGGACGTCCACGCGTTCACGCACCAGCCCTTCGCCATCTTCGACGCGAACATCTACTACCCCAACCCGGGCACCCTGGCCTACTCGGAGAACCTGCTGGGCAGCGGCCTGCTCGCCGCGCCGTTCATCTGGCTCTCCGGGAACCTCGTCCTCGCCCTCAACCTGGTCCAGCTCCTGTCCTGCGCGCTGTGCGGCCTCGGCGCGTACGTGCTGGCGCGCCGCGCGGGCGTCAGCGCCCTCGGGGCGACGCTGGCGGGAATCGTCTTCCTTGCGGCGCCGCCGCGGTTCTTCCGGATCGGCCAGCTGCACCTCACCACCGTGCAGTGGGTGCCGTTCGGCCTCGCCTTCCTGCACGCGTATCTCGACGGCGGCCGGAGGCGCGACTTGCGGCTCGCGGTGGGCTTCTTCACGCTCCAGGCCCTCACGAGCGGCCACGGCGCGATCTTCCTCGGCGTCTCGATGCTCGCGCTCGTGCTCTATCGGGTCGCGCTCGGCGAGCCCCTCGCGCTGCTCACCCGCGTGCGGGACTTCGGTCTTGCAGGGCTCGCCCTGCTGGCGCCGCTCGTCGCGATCGTCGCGCCGTACCGCGCGGCCCAGGCCGATGTTGGGCTCAAGCGCTCGCTCGAGAACTGGCTACCGACGCCCTCCAGCTATCTCGCCACGCCGTCGCATCTGCATCAATACCTGCGCGGGTTCATCACCGACACGAACTTCAACGATGCCGCCAACGCGTGGCTGTTCCCCGGCGTGACGGTCCTGGTGTTCGCCGCATTGGCGCTCGTTCCGGCGCGAATCGGCGCGGGCGGGTCCGGCGGGTGGCGCGCGCGGCTGCGGCGCGATGCCGGCGTGTTCTACGTCCTGCTCGCGGTGCTGTCGGTCTTCTTCTTCCTCCCGCCGCCGCTGGGACTCTGGCCGCACGTCTACGCCTGGCCGGGCCTGAACTTCATCCGCGTGCCGTCGCGGTTCATGATCCTCGCGATGCTGGCGCTCGGCGTCGCCATGGGCGCGGGTTTCGATCGGCTGTTCGCCGGCCGCCGCGCGGTCGTCCGGAACCTGGCTGCGCTGGCCATCGCCGCGCTGCTGGTGGCCGAGTACGCCAGCATGCCGCTCGGCAGCACGCCCTACACCGTGGAGGTCCCAGCCATCGACCGATGGCTCGACACGCGCTCCAAGCCGTTCGTCGTCGCCGAAGTGCCGGTGCCCAGCGCGGGCAACGCCGGGCCATTCGAGCGGTGGCAAACGATGGCAATGCTGCATGCGACCGCGCACTGGCAAAAGACCGTGCACGGCTACAGCGGCATCCGCCCCGCGCTGCATGAGCGCCTCTACCGCGAACTTAACGGGTTTCCAGACGAGCAGAGCTTGGCCTCCCTGCGCGAACTCGGAGTGACCTACGTCGTCGTCCACGAGGACATGACGCCGCCGGACCGACGCGACCAGATCGCCGAGCGTTATGTGCGGTTTGCGAGCCAACTCCACCTGGAGCATGCCGAGGGTCAGGGGAAGGTCTTCTCGATTCTTCCGGCGCCTGCCGGAGGCGCACGCTGAGGTAGGATCACCCCCATGGCGGAGGCGCCCATGCTGCTACGGCTCGCCCGCGTCGCCGCGATCGGCCTGCTCGCCGCCGCACCGGCGGCCGCGGGGCCCACCACCCCGCAACTCTCGAAAGCCCAGCGCGCCGTCCTCCAGGCCGTCGTCGCCGGCGTGGACGCCGCGGCGGCGCAGCCGGATACGCCCGACATCGACTGGCGCACGCACGTCATGCGCGCGTCCGACGGCTCGCACTACGTCGCCTTCGCGGCCGTCGACCCGAAGGGCGCCGTGCCCGGCGCGCCCGTGACGCTCTATGTCAGGTTGGCCACGCGCCAGGTCGCTTCGTCTTCAGCCGTGGTCGAACGTTCCGCCGTGATGGAGTGGCTCACAGGGCTTCGGAGCGATCCGCTCGGCGCACGCGCGACGCGCGTGGTGACGGTGCCGACCGGTGAACTGCCCGTGGGTGGTCCCTCCATGGGCGGCCGCGGCGGCAGCGCCACCGAAGCGTCCACCGCGTTGCTCTTGATGGATCGCGAGCGCCAGAAAGAGCGGCAGCGCAAGGCCGACCAGGACGCCGCGCGCCGCGCCGAACTCGAGCAACAGTCGTCACCCTCGCGTGGGCTTTATCCATTTGAGGATTTCGACGTCGCGGCGACACCCGAGGCCACGCCGTCAGGCGGCTTGAAGGTCAGCCGTTCTCTCACGACGGGCCCCGGCGACTACGATCTCTACGTCGGGTGGGCCGACCCCGTGATGGGCAAAGCGCCGACCGTGGTGCACGTCATCAAGCACGCGCTGCACCTCCCGCCGGCCTCGTCATCGGAGCTGTCCCTCGGGAGCATCATCATCGCCGACCGCGTCGGCGTGCGCGCCGCGCCTTATCCGCCCGAGGCGCAAGCGGCGCACCCGTACTCAATCGGCACGACCGAGATCGTGCCCGCGAGTGATGCCATCTTCACGCGCGACGAAAAGATCGCGGTGGCCTTCCAGGTGATCAACGCGACCCCCGCGGAGACGGGCAAGCCGGACGTGAACATCACGTTCCGGATCGTCCGCGTGACTGGCGATCGGGAGCAACCTGTGGCGTCCCTGACGCCGCAGCGCTATCACGACGAGACGCTGCCCGCGGACTTCGACCTGCGGCTCGGCCATCCCATCTTCGCCGCCGTCGCCGCGCCCCTGACGACCCTCGGGCGGGGCGCCTATCGCCTCAAGATCGGCGTCAGCGATCTCAACGCCGGCGTGGCGACCGGCGGTGACGTCGATTTCCGCGTGGTCGGCACGCCAGCGTCGCTCCTGGCGGAGGCGCCGCCATTGGCCGTCCCCTTCCGCCGGGAGGCCGTCCTTGACGCCGCGACGGTCGGCGCGGTGATTCACGCGATCACGCCGGCGCGCCCGTCCGCCGCCCTCACTCGCGCCCTCGACCTGGCGATCACCCGCCACTTCGTGGATCTCATTCGCGAAGAGCCCGTGGATCCCGTCGAGCAGGGCGTGCGTTCGGCCCTGACGGGCATGGCGCTCTACGCGCTCGGCGATGCCGCGTCGCCGCTCCAACTGCAGCGTGCGGTGCAGGCGGGCGCCCCCAACCCTCCGCTACAGATCTTCATCGGCGCCGCACGGGCCCTCGAAGGCCGCGACGCCGACGCACTGGCCGCCTGGCAGGCCGCGCTCGACGGCGGCGTGCCCACAGAGACCGTCCTGCCCCTGATCGTCAACGCGCACCTCCGCCGCGGCGACGGCGCGGCGGCGACGGCGCTGATCGCGGCGCATGCGCCGAATCTGGATGCGCGGTCCGAATGGTGGCGCGCCGAGGCGGCCGCCGCTATCGTGTCGGGACGCGAGCGGGACGCGGTGCCCGTCCTCGAGGCGCGCCTCGCACAGCAGGCGCAGGACGCCGACGCGCAGTGGCTGCTCGTGCACGCCTTGTTTGCGGGCATTGTGCGGAGTCCGCTTGCCGGCGCGGGGGCCGAGCCCCTGACGCGCTTTGCGCGCGCGGCTCGCGAGTACATCGACGCGAACGGCCCGCACGCGGCCCTCGCCGCTGATTGGGTCGCGGTGCTCTCGCCTGCCCCGCCGCGGTAGTTACGGCTTCTTCTTTGGGGTCGATGCCGGCCGCTGCGGGGGCGGCGCCTTGCCCTCGGCCTTGAGCGAGTAGGCCTTGCGCGAGGCCACCGAGATGTTGGGACGGGTCACCTTGACCTCCAGCGCCCGCGTCCGCTTGCCCGGGTCGGGATTGCTCGAATAGAAACCGAGCACGTAGTAGTCGCTGGTCTCCGCGTCGATCCGCTTGAACGCCGTCTGGAAGTCGTTGTCGTTCACCACCGGGAAGCCGCCGGTTTCTTCCGCGATGTAGCGCAGCGACGACTGCGTCTTCTGCAGGAACGTCCGCCACTCGCTCTGATCGAGATACTGCCCCGCGTCGGTGATGCCGGCGACCCCGCGCGGATCCACCGTGAACAGGCTGGCGTTGACCCGGTTCGCCGACAGCGTGAGCTCGCGCATGAAGCGATAGAGGTCGACATCCGCCGTGACGGCGCCCATGTGGAAGTACGGGTTTTCCTGGTCGATGAGGGCCCGCGTGGGATCGGCGAAGCGCCCTCCCTGGATATGGTCGTTGGAGTTTCGGGACTCCGCGAACGGGTCGAAGTCGTAGCCCGTGCTGATGTAGATGATCGCCTTCCGCCGGTTGCGAACTTCATCGAGCGACGCGACCATGTTGTAGACCGTCTGAAACGCCACCTGGGCGCGAAACCTGATGTCCCCAGGGCCCTGCGAGGTCTCCATCATCTTGAAGAGCTCGTCGGGCGGCTCCTGCGAGCCGCGGATCTTCGAGGCCGCCGACGCAATCAGCTTCCGATCCAGGGTGGGGTTGATCTCGATGGCCGAGGGCCCGCTCGACACCATGCTCACGAGATCGCCGTCGTGCAGCAGCGTGTCCGCCAGTTGCTGGACGATGCGGCGGACGTGGGGCGTGTACTGCGCCTCGAAATGCAGGTCGTCCACGAAGATCAGGATGACCCGGCCGGAGCCGGGGTCCGCGGGCCGCTTCTGCGGCGGCAGCACGATCCCCTCGTCCGCGAAGTTCGCGGCCTGGGGCTCGAGCAGGTTGAACACGCGACCGCCGTGGACCAGCACGAACGAGGCGACCTGCTGCGGCTGTCCATCCTCGGTGATGGTGAAGTCGTCCCTGGTGAGGTCCGCGACGAACCGGCCGGCGGAATCCCGCGCGATCACGTCGGTGGTGACCATCGTGACGTTGGAGCGAAACGTCGGCTGCGGTGCGGGCTGCTGGGCCCGTCCCGTCGCCACCACGGCCATCACGCCCGCCGCCAACGCCAGCCACGCTCTTCGCATGCCCGACAGTATAATTCGTCCATGAACCCATCGCGCCGACAGGTCCTGGGCACGCTCGCCGCCGCCGGGGCCGCCACGCTGGTCGATCCCGGGCGCGTCCTGGCCCGCCTCGCCGCCGATGTCCCCTGTGCGGACCCCGAGCCAGTCCGGGACGCTCATCGGCACGTTGCCGCTCTTCCGGGATCGATCGGTGGCGCAGCCCTTTGGCGAGAAAATCAGCGGCGCGGGTCTCGACGCGCGGCTCATCACGGACCTGTCGCTGCTCGAGCCCGGCAGGCTGATCACGCCCAACGACAAAGCCTACATCCGCACGGAAATTCCCGCGGCCGCGGCCGCGCACCAGGGCCCCTGGACCATCGAGGCCAGCGGCCTGCTGGCGGCCGACACGAAGCTTGCGCTCGACGACCTGGCCAGAGGCTCGCGCAAGATGGGGCCGCACCTGTTCGAGTGCTCGGGAAACGCGAACCCCTCGAACTTCGGCCTGATGAGCGTCGCCGAATGGGAAGGCGTGCCGCTCGTGGACGTGGTGACGAAGCTCAAGCCCACGAAGGACGCCACGGCCGTCCTCGTGAGCGGCTTCGACCACATCGGCCAGGTCTCGCAGCGTTCGATCGTCGGCTGCAGCTGGGTGTTTCCGCTGGCCTCATTGGACTCGCTCGGCGCGCACCTGGCCGTGCGGATGAACGGCGAGGCGCTGCCGCCCGACCACGGCAAGCCCGTGCGGCTTGTCGTGCCGGGCTGGTACGGCTGCTCCTGGATCAAGTGGGTCAACGAGATTCGCCTCGTCGGTCCCGACGAGCCCGCCACAACGCAGATGGTCGAGTTTGCGGGACGCACGCACCAGACAGACCCGCACCCGCTCGCGCGCGAGTACGCGCCCGCCGACATCCAGGTCGCGGCCACGCCGGTCCGCGTCGAGAAGCGCCGCGGGCCCAACGGCCTCGAGTACCGGATCGTCGGGATCGTCTGGGGCGGCACGAAGCCGGTCGATCGGCTCGCCATCCGGTTCGCGCAAAGACGACGTGTTCACGCCGTTCACGGTGTGCCCGACGCCGAAGACCCACACGATGTGGAACCTCTGGGAGTACCGCTGGAAGCCGACGGCACCCGGCGTCTACGACATCGCCTTGAAGGTCGCCGATCCGTCGGTGCCGCAGCGGCGGCTCGACACGGGCTACTACGTGCGGCAGGTCAAGGTCGAGGAAGTCTAACAATCACGTCGGGAGCCGGGAACCGGGAGTCGGCTACTTCACGGCCGCGCGCGCTTCGGTGAGTTCCGGCGCAGTCGCATCGGCCAGGCGCCAGTTCGCGAGGAACTGCTTGTAGACCGCGCGGCTGCCGGCCTTGTCTCCAGCCTTGGCCTCCGCGCGCGCCAGGCCCAGGACGGCGCGGCTGCGGTTCGGCGTCCGGGCCAGCGCGCGCTCGAACCACGTCGCGGCGTCCTTCGGCCGGCCGATCTCGAGCAACAACTCCCCGTAGAGCTCGTCGGCGCCCTTCACGGGATAGGGCCGCCCGATCGGCTTCGGCATGCGCGCCTGCAGCATGGTGGCGCGGTCCATCGCCACGAACGCCTCGTTGGTGCGCTTCTGCGCAAACAGCTGGAGCGCCTGAAGCTCGGCGAGCATCACCGCCGCCTGCTCGCGCAGGCCGGCGTCCTGGTCGGGCGCCAGGGCCTTCTGCATCAACTCGATGGCGGCGTCCGCGCGGGCCAGGTCGCCGATCTTCACGCTGCTCATGCCGAGCGCGAACAGCTCGTCGATGTTGTCGAACGTGCCCTGCCCCTTCATCTCCTGCCAGCGCTCGCTCTCGATGATGTAGCGCGCGCGCATCGAGCCCCGATCGTTGCGCAGCGCGGCCGGGCCGGAGCCCCGGCCGATCTCGCTGTCGGCGTAGTGATGGCCGCCGAGGTCGTCCGTCGGCTTGACCACCTTCATCGCCTCGTCCACGAGCGCGAGCGCGCCCTTGGTCTTCGCGAAGCGCCCCAGCTGCGTCCACTCGTACTGCAGCCACGTCAGGCTGTGGAAGTCGCGCAGCGCGATCGACAGCCCCTTGCCGCGACGCCCAGGCGACCGACGCGTTCCACGACGCCTCGTCTGTCAGCGCCGCCTCGTCCCACAGCCCCAGCTGCACGAAGGTGTGCGCCGGCATGTGGAGCGCGTGGCTGGCCGCGGGCGCGATCTTCGCGTAGGCGCGCGCGGCCGCCAGGGCCTTCGGCGCGAGCGCGCACGTGATCGTAGGCGTGGATGATGTAGTGCGCGGCGCCGGGATGATTCGGGTTGCGCGCGAACACCCTTTCCGCGATGGCGCCGGCCTGTTGCCGGAACGGCAGCGAGCCGTCGCCGAGCGGCATCGTCGCCGAGCATGGCGAGCGCATAGAAGCGTCTGCGCCTCGTCGTCGGCCGGGTACTCTCTGCGCGACGCCGGCCATCGCCTCGCGATACGCCACGCGCGCGCGCGGCCGATGCGCCCGGCGCCCCAGAGGGCCTCCACAGCCGTCAGGAACGCCTGCTCGCGCGGCGTCTTCGTCCTTGCCAGGCGTGCCTGAGGCGTGGCGGCCAGCTTCGCCAGCGCCGCCCTGCCCTGCGCGAGCTCTTCGTGAAACCAGAGGGGCTGGCTGAAGGCCAGCGACTCGCCCCAGTAGGCCATGGCGAAGTCGGGGTCGACCTTCTGCGCCGCGCGGAAGGCCTCGATGGCCTCTTCGTAGCCGAAGCTGTGCAGCCACGCGAGCCCGCGCAGGAAGTCGCCCTGCGCCCGAGGGTCACCGGAATTGGGAAACGACGGCGCGGCCGAGGGGACGCGGCTGGGCGGCCAGGGAGACGAGCATGGTCGCGAGGGCCAGCGTCAGGGCCGCAACGAAGCGAAGCATTGCGGGGACAGCGGTATCGTACAGGGCTTACGGCTTGACGGCTTGCGGTCTGCAGGCGGCGATGGGGTACAGACGAAGAGGCCCGGAGCTTGGGGGCTGCCCGTCGAGCGCCCCGAGCCCCAGGCCTCAAGCCTTAGGCCCGTCTCGTTCGTTAGAACGACACGCGGAACATCAGCTGCGTCAGGCGCATGAAGCCCGACTGCGTGCGGATCTGGCCGAAGGCCGCGCTGCCCACGCGTGGTGTTCGGGCCGCGCGACCTTCACCGTGTTGGTGAGGTTCAGCACTTCGAGGCGGATGCGAGCCGCGGGCGCGGCCCGTGAGCCGGACGTCCTTGTTGGCCACGAAGTCCCAGTTGTTGCGGTGCGGCGTGCGGATGTCGCTCGTTCGTGCGGGGCGCGGTGCCCAGCTCGTAGGTCGCCCGGCTGCGCGAAGGCCGCCGAGTTCAGCCAGATGCCGATGCCGCACTCCTGCCCGTCACGCAGCCGGAGCCGGCGGGCGGAGCGATGCGCTCGTAGCGGGTGCCGTCGGTCGCGGCGGCGTCCTCGTTCACGATGTTCGGGTAGCGGGTGCGCGTGAAGATCTGCGAGCCGGTGCTGGTGCTGTAGGCCGTCGGGAAGCCGCTCTCGATGGAGATGATCGACGAGACCGTCCAGTCGCCGAGGATGGCCTTGCCGACGCCGCTGTTGAGCCACTTCTTGCCCTCGCCGAACGGCAGTTCGACGATCGGCGACATCACGATCTTGTGCGGCACGTCGAGCAGGCCGACGCTGTATTCGGCGTCGAGGTTGTAGGCGTCCTGCATCTCGGCCGGGGTGGTCGAGAAGAAGTTCGTCTCGCCGAACTGGTTGTCCATCAGGTGGCTGTAGGTGTAGTTGATGCGGCCGCCCCAGCCGTTGCTCATGCGCTTCTCGAACTTGAAGATCGCGGCGTGGTACTGGCTCTTGCCGCGGTGTTCTGGCGCATCAGGATGTTGTTGAACTGCGGGATACGGACGCAGCAGCTCGCGGCGCTGCGATCGTCGGGCTCGTGACGTTCTTGCCCTGGCCGGCCGGCAGGCCGAAGAACGGGTTCGGCACCTGGTCGAGCAGCGCCGAGCCGAGCGCCAGGTACTGCGGATCGACCTGGTTGATGTTGATGATGCCGTCGTTCGAGCCGCCGAGGCCGAGGTCGCGGCCCGTGGCGCCGGCGTATTCGAAGCCGATCGCCATGTTGCCCGGCAGCTCGCGGTTGAAGTCCACCGAGGTACTGCTGGATGTAGGGCGGCCGCTTGTCCTGGTCGATGAACTCGATCTGGCCGCCCACGCCGGCGAGCGCGCCGAGCGCGTTGCCCACCGGCTGCAGCACGCCACCCGGGAAGGGGTTGGTCAGCGAGGTCGTCGGGACGGAACTGGCCCTGGCCGATGAACGTGTTCTGGCTGTAGCCGATCTGGCCGTAGTTCGCCGAGCCCACGCTCTGGTAGTTCCAGGGCGCCCAGTAGACGCCGTAGCCGGCGCGCAGCGACCGTCTTCGGGTCGAACGAGTGGACGATGCCGAGGCGGGGCGAGAACTTCACCGCCGGCGGGTTGCCCTGGTAGGTGTTCGCGCCGTTCGACGCCGGCGTAGACGAGACCGCCGCGGATCGGCTGAGCCCGTGAGCGGGTTCACGACCGCGCCGAGCGCGCCGCCGGGGTTCAGGGTGCGGTCGAACGCCACCGTGAAGCCGTTGTTCTCCTCCGTGCAGGCCCGTCTCGTGCTCGAGGCGGACGCCGCAGTTCAGCGTGGTCTTCGGGCTGAGGCGCCAGTCGTCCTGCAGGTAGCCGCCGAAGTAGTGGACGTAACACGTTGAACGGCGAGCGAGACGCCGATGCGGCTCTGGTTGCCGGGATCGCCCGAGGGGTAGCCGAGCAGCAGGGCCGCCATCGCGTTGCCCGAGGGCGTCGCGCCGTTGACACCGTTGGTCAGCGGGTTCGCCGAGGTGTAGAGGCGGTCGAAGTTGAACGTGCCCGAGCTGCCCGAGAACGACTGCGTCTCGGTGCCGATGCGTGCGGCAGTCGCCGCCCAGCTTCAGCGTGTGCTTGCCGGCCAGCTTGCGTGATCGTGCCGTTGGCGCTCCACGAGTACCAGTTGCGGGGCGTCTCGTCGATGGCGCCGGCGCGCACCGTAGTCCGTCGCCGTGATGTTCGGGAACTTCTTGCCGTCGGGCCGGCCTGCATCTGGTTGATGAAGGTCGAGCTGAAGCCCAGCGTCGACGGGTCGAACGGCATCGACAGCGTGTCGTCGTCGACGGAACTTCGTGAAGCCGTAGCGCAGGGTCAGCACCGTGTTGTTCGACGGCAGCCAGGTGTTGTTGAGCGCGAGGACGTTCACGCGGCGCTTCAGCAGGTAGTCGCCCGGGTCGGCGTAGCGGGTCGGCCCGTTCAGGCCGGGCTCCCAGTAGTTGGCGCAGGGCTCGTTGCGTCTTGTTATAGAGGTAGAAGCCCGTCGAGCGACACCTTGTCGGTGAACTTGTGGTCGACCTTGCCGGTGTACATGATGGCGCGGTCGTTGATCTCGGCCGTGCTCTCGAAGTTCGCGCTGCCGTTGCTCACGTCGCGCGTCGGCTTGGGATAGGTGTTCGCGATGTTGCTTGCCCACCGCGTTGATGCGGTTGGCCGGGATGATGTTGCCCGGGAACGGCGTGCGGCCCGTGCCGTCGGCGTTGCCCGTGAGCGGGTCGTAGATGACGACGAGCTGGCCGGCGGAGTTGAACGTCTGCGAGAAGTCGCCGTTGCGCTCGCGCGTGGTCGGGAACGTCAGCGAGCCGTTGCGGGTGGTGTTCGAGCCGTAGCCTTCGGTCGCGAACCAGAAGAAGGTGCGGTTCTTCAGGATCGGGCCGCCGAACGCGCCGCCACCGAGGTGGAAGTAGGTGTCGGGCAGCGGCACGCCGGCCAGCTTCGAGAAGAAGTTGTTGGCCGTGCCCCACGTGGGACGCGCCTGGTAGAAGCCGCTGCCGGAGAACTGGTTGCCGCCCGACTTGCGTGGCGGTGTTGAAGATGCCGCCGCCGGTGCGGCCCGTTTCCGCGTCGTAGGTGTGCACCTGGACGTTGACGTCTTCGAGCGCCTCAATCGACGGGTTGGCCGACGCGCGGTTGCGCAGGTCGGTCAGCGGCACGCCGTCGACGAGGTAGTTGTTGCCGCGGCGCGCGCCGCCGCCGAGCGACAGGAGCGACGCGTTGGTCTGGTCCTGCTGGCGGTTGAACTGCGCGTCGCCCGAGGCCACGACCGTGGGCACCGTGACGGCGAAGAGGAACGCGGACCGGCCGCCGCTCGGCAGCGTCGAGAGCTGCTCGGAGCTGATGACCGCGCCGGTCGACGCCGTGGACGTGTCGATGAGCGGCGCCTCGCCCGTCACCGTGATCGTCTCCTGCAGGGCGCCCACTTCGAGCGTGATGTCGATGCGTCACGAACTGCTGGGCGCCGATGCGAATGCCCTTCTGCTCGTAGGTCTTGAAGCCCGTGAGCGACGCCTTGACCGTGTAGTTCCCGGGGGGAACCGCGGCGAAGTTGTACGCGCCCTGCTCGTTCGAGACGGCCTCACGCGAGGCGTTGTGGCTTCGTTGATCAACTGCACCGTGACCCCGGGGATGACGCCGTTGGCGTCCTTCACCGTGCCGCGCAGACCGCCCGTGAAGGTCTGTGCGAACGCCGTGCTGGTCGCCAGCGGTACTATCAGCAGCGCCAACAGCGCCCACCGCGTCAAAAAGTTCCTCATATCTCGCTTCCTCCAAATCGATTAAGAACGTCCGCCCCAACCGCGCCGATGGTCGGACTCGAGCGACGCTCACCGAACAAGCCAACTCCGAACGCACGTGGCACACAACTCGGTCGAATTTGTATCCGTGTGTATCAGATGTCCGCGGAGTTTACGGTACGGAGGTATTCCGTTGCAACAACGAACGCGTCAATTGCGCCCGTTTTTTCTACGGTTTTTTGGATGTTTTGGAACGAACCTGGTCGCCGTCGGTCACGGCCCCACGGCTCGCGGTCGATACCTGGCGCGCATATTTGGCCAGCACGCCGCGCGTGTAGCGCGGTTTCCGCGGCCGCCATGCTTTTGAACGAGCTTTCAGTTCCTTGGCGGAGACCTCCAGCGTCAGCGTGCGCGACGTCGCGTCGATCGTGATGCGATCGCCGTTCTTGACCAGCGCCAGCGGCCCGCCGTCGAACGCCTCCGGCGTGATGTGCCCCACGACGAAGCCGTGCGTGCCGCCGCTGAAGCGGCCGTCGGTGATCAGCGCGACGTCGGCGCCCAGGCCGCGGCCCATGATGGCGCTCGTCGGCGACAGCATCTCGCGCATGCCGGGGCCGCCGCGCGGCCCTTCGTAGCGGATGACGATGACGTCGCCGCTCTTGATGCGGCCGGCGAGGATCGCGTCGAGCGCGGCCTCCTCGCGATCGAACACGCGCGCGCGGCCCGTGAACCGCTCCCCTTCCTTGCCGCTGATCTTCGCCACGCGCGCCCTCGGGCGCGAGGTTGCCGCGCAGGATCACGAGATGGCTGTCGGCCTTCACGGGATGATCGAAGCCGAGGATGACGTCCTGCCCCGCCGGATAGTCCGCGACGTCCTCGAGGTTCTCGGCCAGCGTCCGCCCTGTCACGGTCATCACGTCGCCATGCAGCAGGCCGCGATCGAGCAGGCGCTTCATCAACGGCGTCAGCCCGCCGATCTTCACGAGCTCCGCCATCACGTACTTGCCGCTCGGCTTCAGGTCGGCCAGCACGGGCACGCGCCGGCCGATGCGCGTGAAGTCGTCGAGCGTCAGCTTCACGTCCGGCGGCGTGCGCCATCGCCAGCAGGTGCAGCACCGCGTTGGTCGATCCGCCGAGCGCGATCACGGTGGTGATGGCGTTCTCGAACGCCTTGCCGCGTCAGGATGTCGCGCGG
Organism: uncultured Acidobacteriota bacterium; assembly: GCA_963839865.1. Classification (GTDB taxonomy): domain Bacteria; phylum Acidobacteriota; class Vicinamibacteria; order Vicinamibacterales; family UBA2999; genus 12-FULL-67-14b. The sequence goes on along the minus strand of CAWIWS010000010.1, from coordinate 168,688 downwards.
ACGAATGCCCTGCTCGAGCAGGCGCACCGCGGCCGCGCCGGCGCGCGCGCAGTCGTCCCGCTTGGCGTCGGACACCGCGGCCTGCGCGGAGCTGTTGGGCAGGCTCAGGCCCAGCGCCTCGATCGCGGAGGCCATCGTGTTGGCCGTGTACATCCCGCCGCACGATCCCGCGCCCGGGCACGCGTGCTGCTCGAGGTCCGCGAGGGCCGCGTCGCGACAGCTTGCCCGCCGCGTGCTGCCCCACCGCCTCGAACACCGAGACGATGTCCACGGGCGCCCGCGCGAATTCACCGGGCAGGATGGTGCCGCCGTAGACGAAGACCGCCGGGCGATTGAGCCGCGCCATCGCCATCACGCACGCCGGCATGTTCTTGTCGCAGCCGCCGATCGCCACCAGCCCATCCATGCCCTCGGCGCCCATCACCGTCTCGATCGAGTCGGCGATCACCTCGCGGGACACGAGCGAGTACTTCATGCCCTCGGTGCCCATCGAGATGCCGTCCGACACGGTGATGGTGTTGAAGATGATCGGCTTGCCGCCCGCGCGGCTCACGCCGTCCGCGGCGTGGCGCGCCAGCACGTCGATGTGCATGTTGCACGGCGTCACCTGGCTCCAGGTCGAGCACACGCCCACTTGCGACTTCGCGAAGTCGGCGCGCGTGAAGCCCACCGCGTGCAGCATGGCGCGGCCGGGCGCGCGTTCGGGACCATCCAGGACGAGGGAGGAATGCGGACGCTTGGCCATGGGTAGCGGTATGGTGCCATAATCCGGCTGCCGGGTTTTCGGCACGGGCGACCGATTCGCCCGACGTTCCGCCCGGCAAGGTGTTTGCAGCGTGTTTGGATGGAGGCCCCGATGATCACCCTCAAGACCGTGCTCGTTCCCGTCGACTTCAGCGAGACGTCGGACGTGGCGCTGCTGTATGGCAAGGAGATGGCCCAGGCGTTCGGGGCTACGTTGCACGTCCTTCACGTGGTGCAGGAGCCGTATTCGCAGCCGTGGGCCGTCGAAGCGTACGGCTTCTCGCTCGCCGCGCTCCAGGAGGACTGGATCAAGGACGCCAAGGCGCGCCTCGATCAAGCCGTCACGGCCGACGACCGCGCGAACCTCAAGGCGGTGACCGAGACGGTTCTCGGCCACCCCGTGACCGAGGTCCTGCGCTACGCCGCCGATCAGAACATCGACCTCATCGTGATGGGCACCCACGGACGCGGCCCGCTCGGGCACCTGGTCATGGGCAGCGTGGCGGAGCGCGTCGTGCGTGGCGCGCCGTGCCCGGTGCTGACGGTGCGGCATCCGGAGCGCGAGTTCATCCCGATCGAGGCCAAGCCGAAGTGACGAGCGCGCGCTTGGACATCTGGCTGGACGTGGCCTGCCTGTTCAAGACGCGGTCCGAAGCCCAGCGCGCCTGCACGCTCGGCAAGATCAGTGTCAACGGCGCCGTGTCCAAGGCCAATCGCCAGTTGAAAGTGGGCGACGCGGTGATCGTGCAGCGGCCGCTTGGCCGCAAGCAGACGCTGGTGGTCAAGGGCCTCGCCATCACGCATGTTTCGAAGGCCGACGCGCGGCTTCTCTACGAGGACCTCACCCCGCCGCCCACGGCGGAAGAAATCGAGATGCGGCGCATGGAGCGGCTCTTCCGCGCCACCATGACGCCGCCGGGTCGCCCCGATCGCCGCCAGCGCCGGCAATTGCGCCAACTCAAGCAGGGCGGCATCGACGACCGCTGAGTGGCCGCGGCCGGCGCGTTCTGTCATGCTGGCCCCATGCGCCTCCCCCTTCGAGCGGTCCTGCTGGTCCTGGCGGGCCTGGCCTTCTTCCTGCTCCCGGCCACGGCCGACTTCCTCACCGATTGGCTCTGGTTCGGCGGAGGTGGGCTTCCGCCAGGTGTACTCGACGGAACTCACGGCCCGGGGCGCGCTGTTCGCCGGGGTCTTCGCGGTGGCGTTCGCCTGGCTCGGCCTCCACGTGCGCGCGGCGCTCTCGTCGCTGTCGCCCGCCCCGCTGACCTTCACCACGCGCGAAGGCCTCACCGTGGCGCTGCCCACGCGCGATCAGCTGCGTCCGCTCGTGACGCTCGCGGTCGTCGGCGCGGCCTTCCTCGTCGCGTCGTACGCGTCGAGCCACTGGCTCACGGTGCTCACGTGGTGGGACCACGCCACGTTCGGCGCGGCCGATCCGATCCTCGGCTACGACGCGTCCTTCTACGTCTTCACCGTGCCGTTCGTCGAGTTGATCCACGCGCTCCTGCTGGCCCTGACGTTGCTCGCCGCCGCCGGCGCCGCGGCGCTCTACGCGGCGGCGGGACACATGGCGCTCACCCCGTTCGGCGTGCGCGTCGGCCCCGCCGCGCGCCGCCATCTGTCGTGGCTCGCCGCCGTGTTCTTCGTCGCGCTGGCCCTCGGCGCGTGGCTCTCGCGCCTGCAGGAGATTGTCGATCCCTCCGGCATCATCCAGGGCGCCAGCTACGCGGACGTGCACGCCCGGATGCCCGCGGCGCTCGTGCTGGCGGCGGCCGCCCTGGTCGGCGCCGCGCTGGCGGCGTTTGCCGCGGTGTCCGGCCAGCAGCGGCCGCTGATCGCCGCGGCGCTCGTCTACGGCGTCGCGCTCTTCGGCGGGCAGGCCTACGCGACCATGCTCCAGCGGTTCGCGGTCACGCCGAACGAGCAGGTGCGCGAGACGCCGTACATCGAGTACAACATCGCCGCCACGCGCAAGGCCTTCGCCCTCGATCAGGTCGAGGAGCGCGAAGTGCGCGGCGACGCCGCGCTCACGCGCAAGGACATCGAGGCCAACCAGGCCACGCTCGAGAACGTGCGCCTGTGGGATCACCAGCCGCTGCTCGAGACCTTCGGGCAGATCCAGGAAATCCGCACCTATTACGACTTCGTGTCGGTGGACAACGACCGCTACACGATCGACGGGCAGAAGCGGCAGGTCATGCTCTCGGCGCGCGAGCTCAACCCCGCGGCGCTCCCCAATCGCACCTGGGTCAACGAGCGGCTCGTCTTCACCCACGGCCACGGCCTCACGCTCGGACCGGTCAACCAGGTGACGTCCGAGGGCCTGCCGGTGCTCTTCGTGAAGGACCTGCCGCCGGTGTCGACCATCGACCTGCCGATCACCGAGCCCAGCATCTACTTCGGCGAGCTCGCCAACGACTACGTCATCGTCCGGACGAAGGCGCAGGAGTTCCACTATCCGAAGGGCGATGACAACGTCTACACCGAGTACGCCGGCACCGGCGGCGTGCCGCTCGCCTCGTTCTGGACCAAGCTGCTGTTCGCCGCGCGCTTCCGCTCGTACCAGATTCTGCTCAGCGACGACATCACCACCGAGAGCCGGCTGATGTTCGATCGCCAGATCCGGCAGCGCGTCTCGAAGATCGCGCCGTTCCTGCGTCTACGACGACGACCCGTACCCCGTGGTGAGCGACGGCCGCATCTTCTGGATCCAGGACGCCTACACGGCGACCGATCGGTATCCGTACGCCTCGGCCGCCGGCACGCGCGGGCTCAACTACATCCGCAATTCGGTGAAGGTCGTCATCGACGCCTACCAGGGGACGGTGCAGTTCTACGTCGCCGACCCGTCCGATCCGATCGTCCAGACGCTCCAGCGTGTCTTCCCAGCGCTGATGCGGCCGCTCGGCGAGATGCCCGCGGACCTGCGGCAGCACGTGCGCTACCCGGAGGGCATCTTCCAGATCCAGGCCTCGGTCTACGCGACCTACCACATGACCAACCCCGCGGTGTTCTACAACAAGGAAGACCAGTGGGAGGCGCCGTCGGTGGACAACGGCGGCGAGAACAGCCGCATGGAACCGTACTACGCGATGATGAAGATTCCCGGCGAGAAGGACGCGGAGTTCATCCAGATGCTGCCCTTCACGCCACGTCGTCGCGACAATCTCGCGTCGTGGATGGTCGCGCGCAGCGACGGCGATCAGTACGGCAAGCTCGTGGTCTTCGCGTTCCCCAAGCAGACGCTGGTGTTCGGCCCGCAACAGGTCGTCGCGCGCATCAACCAGGACCAGGTGATCTCGCCGCAGCTCACGCTGTGGAACCAGCGCGGGTCGGAGGTCATCCAGGGCACGCTGATGGTGATTCCGATCGAGGAATCGCTGATCTACGTGCGCCCGCTGTACCTCCGCGCCCAGGCCGGCCGCATCCCCGAGCTCACGCGCGTCATCGTTGCCTACCAGAACCGCATCGTGATGGAGCGGACGCTGGACCAGGCGATCGCGCGCCTGTTCGGTGACGCCGAGCGCCCGGCCGCGCCCGCGACACCTGGCGCCGCGCCCGCCGCGCCGCCCGCGCCAGGGACCGCGCAGGCGGCGGAGACGTCGCCGGAGTGGACGCGCATGGCCTCCGAGGCGCGCGACACCTACCAGCGCGCGCTCGACGCGCAGCGCGCCGGCGACTGGGCCAAGTACGGCGAGGAGATCAAGCGGCTGGGCGAACTGCTGGAGCGGATGCGGCAGCGATAGAATGGTCGGCATGCCTGTCCTCGATGCGCACGGCCGTCCCTTGCGCAACCTTCGGCTGTCGGTCACTGATCGCTGCAACTTGCGCTGCCAGTACTGCATGCCGGAGGAGGACTACCTGTGGCTGCCGCGCGAGGACATCCTGCACTTCGAGGAGATCGACCGGCTCGTGGACCAGTTCCTCGACCTCGGGGTGGAGACGGTGCGGCTCACCGGCGGCGAGCCGCTGCTCCGGCGCGACCTGACGACCCTCATCGAACGGCTGGCCGCCAAGCCCGCCATTCGCGATTTCGCGATGACGACCAACGCGGTGCTGCTCGCGCCGATGGTCTCCGACCTCAAGGCCGCGGGACTCCATCGCCTGACCATCAGCCTCGACACGCTGCAGCGCGATCGCTTCGTGCGCCTCGCGCGATTCGATGAACTCGCGCGCGTCCAGGCCGGCATCGACGCGGCCGTCGACGTGTTCCCGGGCTTCAAGATGGACTCGGTCGTCATCCGCGGCGTGAACGACGACGAGATGATCCCGCTGCTGGAGTACGCGAAGGCCCGCGGCGCGGAGATTCGCTTCATCGAGTACATGGACGTGGGTGGCGCGACGACGTGGTCAGAGTCCCAGGTGGTCTCGCGCGCGCAGATGCTGGAGACGCTGGCCGAGCACTACGGCCCGATCGCCGCCGTCGAGGAGGCGTCGACCGCGCCCGCGAATCGGTTCCGGCTCCAGGACGGCACGGTCTTCGGGATCATCGCGTCCACGACCGCCCCGTTCTGCCGGGACTGCGATCGCAGCCGCCTGACGGCCGACGGCGTCTGGTATCTCTGCCTCTACGCGACGCGCGGCGTCGACCTCCGCGGCCCGCTGCGCGGCGGCGTCAGCGGCGAGGCCCTTCGCGAGTTGGTGACGGGCGTGTGGCACGCCCGGACCGACCGCGGCGCCGAGGCCCGGCTCGCGGTGCGCGGGCGATCACCCTTGATTCCGTTGAATGCGCTCAGGCGGGACCCCCACCTGGAGATGCACACGCGCGGCGGCTAGAAACAAATAGATCGGGTCTATTTGATTTCCCGGCGGGCGCCGGGAGAAGCCAAAATAGACCCGATCTATTTAATTACGCGCAGAACTTGTCGAACGCCGCCTGGAGATCGGCCGCGATCATGTCGGCGCCGCGGTTCTCGATCTCGCGCCGCTCCATCATGTAGACGACCTTGCCGTCCTTGACGAGCGCGATCGAGGGCGACGAGGGCGGATACGGCGCGAAGTGGCTGCGCGCCTGCTCGGTGGCTTCGACATCGGCGCCGGCAAATACGGTCGTCAAGTGATCCGGCCGCTTCCCGCTCCGCAGCGCCAGTGCAATCCCCGGACGCGCCTTCCCCGCCGCGCAGCCGCACACCGAATTGACGACGATCATCGTCGTGCCGGCTTGCTTCATGGCGGCGTCCACGGCCTCGGGCGTCTTCAGATCTTCGAAACCGAGTCGCGACAGCTCGGCGCGCATCGGCGCGATAAACGGTTCGGGATAACGCTGCACAATCATGTTGATGGGACCCCCTGCAAAACGATGGGCGTCTTACCGGTAACGCCCGTCTTTTGATTGTAACCGAATGGTGCCCTCAGTCCGGATCTCCTCCATCAACGCCGCGCCCCTCCGTCCCGGTGGCGACTACGTCCTCTACTGGATGATCGCCAATCGACGGACCAGCTGGAATTTCGCCCTCGACCGGGCGATCGAGCACGCCGTCGCGATGGACAGGCCGCTGGTCGTCCTGGAAGCGCTGCGGGTCGACCATCCATGGGCCGCCGATCGCTTCCACGCGTTCGTCGTCGACGGGATGCGCGACAACCAGCGCGCCTGCCGCGCGTCCGGCGTGGCGTATCACCCCTACCTCGAACGCGAGCCCGGGGAAGGCCGTGGCTTGCTGTCGGCCCTCGCGGCCAGCGCGGCCGTCGTAGTCACCGACGACTTTCCCTGCTTTTTCCTGCCCCGGATGGTGGCTGCGGCCGGTCGCGCGCTGGACGTGCGGCTCGAAGCGGTGGATGCGAACGGCTTGCTCCCCGTCCGCGCCGTGGCGCCGGTCTATCCAACCGCCTATGCCTTCCGGCGAGCGCTGCAGAAGGCACTGCCCGCCCATCTCTCGCACGCGCCTGAACCGGCGCCTTTTGCACGCGCGTCGCTGCGGCCCGCCGGTCTCCTGCCCGCGGCCATCACGTCGCACTGGCCCGACGCGCTGCAGTGGCTGGACGCCGGGGGCGCCCTCGATCAGCTCCCGATCGATCACCGTGTCGCGCCCACAGGGATGCGCGGCGGCGCCGAGGCGGCCCGGACGCGTCTGCATGGGTTCCTCGCAAACGACCTCAGCCGCTACGGCGCCCAGCGCAACCAGCCGGAGCAGGACGTCGCCAGCCGCCTCTCGCCGTACCTGCACTGGGGCCACATCTCGGCGCACGAGATCTTCGACGCGTTGATGCGCCGCGAGGGCTGGCTCGGCGCCCTGCCCGCCAGGGCCACGGGCGCGCGCGAAGGCTGGTGGGGCGTCAGCGCGCCGGCCGAGAGCTTCCTGGACGAATTCATCACGTGGCGCGAAGTCGGCTTCAACATGACGTCGAAGCGCGAGGACTACGACCGCTACGAGTCGCTGCCGGCCTGGGCCATCAAGACGCTTGACGCGCACGCGGATGACGAGCGCGAGTGGCGCTACGACCTCGAACAGTTCGACCGCTCGGCCACGCACGACCCGCTGTGGAACGCGGCGCAGCGGCAGCTGGTCACCGAGGGCCGCATCCACAACTACCTGCGGATGCTGTGGGGGAAGAAGATCCTGCAGTGGTCCGCGTCGCCCCGCGACGCGCTGGCGACGATGATCGCGCTCAACAACAGGTACGCCCTCGACGGACGAGACCCGAATTCCTACAGCGGAATCTTCTGGGTGCTCGGCCGGTACGACCGCCCGTGGTTCCCGGAGCGGCCCGTCTTCGGCGTGGTGCGTTACATGAGTTCCGAGAACACCGCGCGCAAGGTGCGCGTGAAGGAATACCTCCGCCGCTACGAGGGCTCCCTCTTCTAGCCGATCAGGCGGGCAATCTCGGCCTCGACCCGCTCGTATTCGCGCGTCAGGTCCTCGAGCGCCTGCCTCGCGCCCTCGAGATCACCGACGCGTGCGCGATCGTCCACCTCGCGACAAATCGCGAACAGGTCCATCGCCCCGATGTTGCCGGCGCTCCCCTTCATGGAATGGGCGGCTCGATGCATCTCCGACGCGTCACGCGCCTGCAGCGCCATCCGGATCCGATCGAGGCGCCGCGGCGCCTCCTCCAGGAACAGCGACAGCACCTGGGCGAGCACGTCGGGCTCGCCCGGGGGCGTGAGCTCCCTGAGCCGCTGCACCACCGCCGGATCGAGTGCGGGTTCGGTCATGGCGCGCCTACTTGCCCCTCGCGCGATCGGCCGCCTGGCTGACGTCGTCCAAGGCGTCGAGTTGCGGCTTGACGAAGCGGTCGTAGCAGGTCGGGCAGTAGCTGTGCGAGAACTGCACGCCGGAATGCTCGTGGAAGTACGTCTCGACCTTCTCCCAGTAGTTCTCGTCGTTCCGGATCGCCTTGCAGTAGGCGCACATCGGCAGCAGCGTCTGCAGGGCCTTGACGTTGGCCAGCGCTTCCTCGAGGTTGCGCACGCGCTCGGCTAGCGCCGACTGCAGGCCGACGACGCGCGCGCCGACGTTGACGCGCGCGACTAGCTCGTCTTCATCGGCGGGCTTGGTCACGTAGTCGTCTGCGCCGGACCGCAGGCCGGCCACCACGTCGGCCGACGAGTCCCGCGACGTCAGCAGGATCATGTAGGTCGGAGTCTCGTCCCGGCGCGCTCTCACCCGTGGAATCACGGCCGGGCCATCGAGGCCCGGCATCATCCAGTCCAGCAGGGCAATAGCGGGAGGGCACGTGCCCGTCAGCAACGCCAGGGCTTCGTCGCCGTCCTTCGCGAGCGTGACCGCAAAGCCGGCCTTGCGGATCATGGCGGCCACGACCGTACGCGAGACGGGCTCGTCATCGGCCACCAGGACTTCGAGCACTGCCATATCGCGATGGTATCAGAACGTGTACGCCGGCTACTTGACCTTGCGCGCGAACACGACCGAGCCGAGCACCTGATCGTCCCAGAAGCCGACGACGTAGCCCTTGCGCGTGAGGAAGCTGCCCCGGAGCGTCAGGTCGCGCGTCAGCCTGAAGCCGACGGCGGCCTCGACGCGGCTGTAACGTTCGTCGCGATACGCGCGATCGGCCTGGCTCTGCCACCACGTGGCCTGGTCGTCGTAGCGAGCGGCGACGAACCACCTCGGGGCGAGCGTCTGCGTGACCTCAATCCATCCCCCGTTCACGCGCGCATCCTCGACGGCGGTCTCGCGCCAGCTCCACAGCCACTCGCCCGCCATGCGCGTGTATCCGAACGACCACTCCCCTTCCACCTGCGCGACGGTGGCCTCGCGGTCGCCCTTGGACTTGTCGCGCACCTCGGTCACCGATGCCCAGGGCCCGCGCGCAAACGCGGCGCCGACGCGGACACCGGCCCGCGGCGTGACCCCTCCGCCGACAATCACGTTCATCATGCGCGGCGCCTTGTTGTCGCCGAAGAACGGCCGCCCGCGGACCGGGGAGCTGTCCGTGATCGCGGCCCGCGCGTCCCACCGGGCGCTGGAGACGGTGATTTGCGTCCCGAGCGGATACGCGGCCGCAAGCAGATAGGTCGTCGGCGAGCCCGGTTCGAACCGGGGCACCGGAAGGTACAACGTCGAATGCTGCGAGATGACCGGGTTGAGGTCCGGCCGGTTTTCGAGCAGGCTGAGCCCGAGCGGCGAGGTGAACTGTCCGGTGTCGATGCGAAATCCCACCGGGCCGGGGCGTTCGTAACGCACCGCCAGCTCGTACATCTGCGCCTGCCACGACCCGTCGAACGACTTCCGGTACACGACCGGCCGCGCGCGCAGGTCCAGTCCCTCGAAGAGGCGCGCCGCGCCGAACACGTCGAACCAGGCGGTGGCCTTGCGCGCGACCTGCGACCCCGCATCGCCGTCGACGGCGGCCACCGTATCGAGGGCAAAGCGTGACGTCTGCGCCGCGGCATCGGCCGCCAGCGCCACGCAGGCCACGGCGACCCATACGAAGCGCGTCAGGCCGTGGCGCGTGCGCGAGGTGCCCATTGAAATGCTGAAGGATCGAGCGCCGCCGGCGCTCCGGCCAGCCGCGGCAGCGCGGCCACGAGGGCCTCGACCGCGGCGCCCTCGAAGTCCGTGCCCGTGCAGGCGCGCAGTTCCGCAATCGCCTCGGCGGGCAGGCGTCCGGGCCGATACGCGCGCGCGCTCGTCATCGCATCAAACGCGTCCGCCACGTGAACGATGCGCGCGGCCCTGGGGATCGCGTCGCCGATGAGGCCGTAGGGATACCCGCGGCCATCGATCCGCTCGTGATGCAGTTCCACGATCGGAATGTGCGGCGTGAGAAACGGGATGCTGCGCAGGATGCGCGCGCCGGCCGACGGATGCGCCTTGATCGACTCGAACTCCTCGGGCGTCAACTTGCCGGGCTTGCGAAGCACCTCATCGGGCACGCCGATCTTGCCGACGTCATGCAAGAGCGCGCCGAGGCGCAACGTCTCGATCGCGTCGGGCTCCAGCGACAACTCCAGCCCGATGGCCACCGACAACGTGCTCACGCGCTCGGAGTGGCCCGCGGTGTAGGGATCGCGGGCGTCGAGCGCCGCGGCCAACGCGCGGACGGCGCCCAGGTACGTGGCCTCGGCTTCGGCCTCCGCGGCCGCGACCGACGCCATCAACGAGTTGAACGTCTCGGTGAGTTGATCGAGTTCCCGGCTCGAGCCACTCGGCTCCAACGGCTGACCGACGCGCTCCGACGCCGCCATCGTCGACATCGACCGCGACAGCCGATCAATCGGGTTCGTGAGGGTCCGCGCCAACCACACGCTGCCGAGCACCGCGAGGCCCACCGCCCCCAGGCCGATCCACGCGAGACTGGTCATGGCGGCCGCGGTCTGCCCGCTGGCCGCGTCGTCGATCGAGGCCAGGGCGACGAACCGCACGTCGCCGACCTGCGAGAGCGGCTGGACCGCCCACGACTCATCAGCCAGTTGCGCGACGTGCGGACCGGTGGCCGTGGAGTCCCGGGCGGCCAGCGCCGCCGCCACCTTCGCATCCAGCGTGCTCGCGAGCACCGCGCCGTTCTTCAGGATGGCGGCCTGTCCTCGCGACAGGGTCGCCAGCTCGCGCGCGTACCGCTCGTCGAGCGGCGTGCCCAGTTCGAGCGAGCCGATCGTCGCGTCGCCGAGTTGCAGCGGCACCGACGCCACGCGATACACGCCGTCGCCCACGGTCACCGCATGATCCGCACCCGCGCCGGCCGACGGGGCCACGATCATGGCGCCCCGCGGCCATTGGCTCGCCAGCCGGCCGGCGCTGACGACGATGCGGCCCTCCTGATCGGTGATGGCGAGGACGTCGGCGGACACGCGGTCGGCAATCTTGCCGGCCTCGCGCTCCACGGTGGACAGAAGCTCGGCCAGCGTCCCGGCCGACGCGCCTTTGCGCTCGGTCATCCAGACGTCGAGCGCCGCTTTCAGCGTGGGGTTCTCCGCCAGCGTTGACACCGTGGCCAGCATGTCGCGCTGGCGCCGGGCCTCGACGCCGGTGAAGACCTGTTGCGCCGCGGCGAGGTTGTCCCCCACGGATTGGCGCACGCGCTCCCGCAGGTCGAGTGAAATCACGGTGAACACCGCGCCAAGGACGAGCGCCACAGTGAGGAACGACGCGACCAACGCGCGGCTCACGAGCCGCGGAGGCAGGCCCCGGTTCGCCTTCATGGTGTCGGCTCCAGCACCGGCAGGGTGAACGTCACCTCGGTGGTCGCGCCGGCCCGGATGGTCACGCGGTCGCGGCGCTCGCCGATGCGCTCGTGCCAGGCCACGAGCGTGTGCTCGCCCGCGGGCACGCCGTCGATGCCAAACGCGCCGGCGTCATCGGGAATGGTGAACCACGGGTGATTGAACACCCGGACGACCGCGCTCATTTGCGAATGGAGATGGCAGTAGACCTTGACGAGGCCGGGCTTGTTGAACAGCCGAGACCGGCTGGAACCCGACGGATAGCGCCCGAGATCGAACGTCGCCGGCCCGGACAACGAGAACACGTTGTGAAAGAACGGATCCTCGTTGGGAAACTCCACGGTTGATCCCGTCGTCACGGCGACGACGTGGGGCACGAACTGCTCGTCCTTCTGCGCAATCTGCGCGCGCATGGGCTTGAGGCCCGCCGGCGCCGGCAGGTCCTCGAAGAACACCACCACGCTACGGGCCTCGGGCAGCGCTTTCGCCTTGGGGCCCACTCCGCGCCGGCCATAGGCCGACGCCGCCGACGGCGCCCCAGTGGCGGTCGTCAGCCGGACAGAGCCGCTCACGCGCCCCGTCGCCGCGCCGGCCTGCTCCACCGCCGATGCGGCCAGCCAGGGCTGCGGCATCACGGCCAGCAGACGCCACCACCACGCACGCGGCCCCACGCAGCGGCATCATGGCGTTCGCGCCGGTCCGTAAAGCGGCCGTCCAGGGCGCGCGCCGGTGAGGCCCTTGGGATCCAGCACCAGGGTGCCGTTCACCAGGACGTAGTTGATCCCGGTCGGATACTGATGCGGCCGCTCGTACGTGGCGGTGTCGGCCACCGTGGCAGGGTTGAACACGACGATGTCCGCGAACGCACTGGTGGTGAGCCGGCCACGGTCGTGGATGCCCATCTGCTGCGCGGCGCGCGACGTCATCATCGACACGGCGATGGGCAGCGGCACCACCCCTTCGTCCCGCGCGTACTTGCCGAGCACCCGCGGGAACGTGCCGTACGCGCGCGGATGCGGCGACCCCTTCCCCAGGATGCCCTCGGCGCGCAGGGCCGACGAATCGGTCCCGATCGTCGTGTGGCCCCACCGCATCGCCGTCTTCATGTCGTCCTCGCTCATCATGTGATACAGCGCGGACACGCGGCCACCGGATTGCATCAGCAGTTCAAAATACACGTCCCACGGATCGCGTTTCCGTTCCCGGGCGATGTCGGCAATGCGCTTGCCCAACACCGACTGGTCGAAGTCCCGCGGCACCGACGCAATCTGGATGCCCTCGAAGGTGGCGGCCAGGATCAGATTTTCCCAACCGTCGATCGTGGTCTCGATTTCGCGCCGCGCGCGCGCGCGCTGCCCGGGGTCGGCCAGGCGCTGCAGCATCTTCTCGCGGCCGCCCTCCTGCACCCAGAGCGGTAACGACGCCGCGAGGCTGGTGCCGCCGGCCGTGTAGGGATAAATCGTCGCGGAGACGTTGCCTCCCGCGGCATCGAGCTTGGCGAGCACTTCGCCCATGCGCCCCCAGTTGGCCTTGGCCCCGACTTTCAGGTGGTAGATGACGACGGGCAAACCGGCGGTGCGCCCGATGCCGACGGCTTCGTCGACCGCGTTCAGCAGGTTGAAGCTCTCCCCTCGAATGTGCGAGATGTAGATGCCCTTGTACCTCGCGGCGACCCGGGCGAGGGCGACCAGTTCGTCGGTCTTCGCAAACGATCCGGGCACGTAGATCAACGCGCTCGATAACCCGAAAGCACCGTCGCGCATGGCCTGGTCAACCATCGCTTCCATGGCGCGCAGTTCGTCGGCCGTTGGCGGGCGGTTGTCCTGGCCGATCACCGCGCGGCGCACCATCGTCGCCGGCACGAACGTGCCGAGGTTGATCGCGATACCGCGCTCCCGCAGCCGCTCGAAATATCCGCTGAAGCCGCTCCAGTCGAAGGTGGCGCCGAACGGAGCCAGGGCGTCGTTGTCCGCCGTCTCGGCGGTCCAGAACGCGGGCGACCCGCCTTCCCCGATGATTTCGCTCGTGACCCCCTGTCGGAGGTGGCTCTCGCCATTGCCATCGGCCAGCAACGTGGTGCCGGACTGGCCCTGCACGTCGATGAAGCCCGGCGCCACCACCAGGCCGGCGGCGTCGATCACCTGCCCCGCCGGGGCCGCGGCCAGGTCACCAATCGCCGTGATGCGATCGCCCTTGATGCCGACATCGGCGCGCCGCCCCGGGCTGCCCGTGCCGTCGATGACCTCACCGCCGCGAATGACCACGTCGAACGTGGACGGGGGCGCCTGGCAGGCGGCCAGCAGCGAAAGGAGCGCAGCGAGCGGCACCAGGCGCGGGACCGCTCGGATGAACCCCATGACGGCCACTATAATCGGTCTACTATTCCTGCCCCAAGCGCATCCTTCGCCTTCCTGCCCGATCGTCGGAGCCGATCTGTCACCCGGGGCCTCTTTACAGCGCTCGAATATGCGTCGGTCCGGGCGTTTTACGACACCCGGCCTGCCCTGGCCCCGTCACCGACGCGCGCGCTTCCTGGCCTGGCGAAGGCGCTGGGCCTCGGCGCGATCCATGCCAAGGATGAAACCGCGCGCTTTGGCCTGAATGCGTTCAAGCTGCTCGGCGCACGCTTTGCGATCGAGCAGCTGCTCGCGTCCGGCGCGATGCGGCCGGGCGCCACCGTCGCCTGCGCCAGTGAAGGCAATCACGGCCGCGCCGTGGCCAGGGCCGCGAGCGACGCCGGCTGCCACGCCCGGGTCTACATGGCCGGCGACGTCGCGCCCGCGCGAGCCGACGCCATCACCGGCGAAGGCGCCACGGTCATCCGCGTCGAGGGTTCGTACGACGATGCCGTGCGCGCGGTCTGCATGGAAGCCGAAGCCAACGGATGGCTCGTGATCTCCGATACGGCGTGGACCGGTTACGAAGAGATCCCGCGGCTCATCATGCTGGGCTACACCCGCATGCTCGATGAGGTGCAGGTTCCGTTCGATGCGGTCGTCGTCCAGGGCGGCGTCGGCGGGCTGCTATGCGGCGTCGCGAGTTGGTGCGCCTTCCACCGCCACGAGGATCGCCCCGCAGTCGTGTGCGTCGAGCCCAGGCAGGCCGCCTGTCTGCTGGCGTCGGCTCGCGCGGGCCGGCCGACCGCGGTGGAGGGCCCGCTCGACACCGCGATGGCGGGCCTTCGCAACCGCGAGGTCTCGCCGCTTGCGTTCGATGCGGTGCGTTCCATCGTCGACGCCTATCTCGGGATTGACGATTCGTGGGCCTTCGCCGCGATGCGGGCGCTCGCACGCCCGACCGGTGGTGATGAAGCGGTTCGGGCCGGGGCGTCCGGCGCGGCTGCCCTCGGGGGCCTGATGGCCCTCTGCCAGGACACGGCGCTGGTGGACGCGCGGGTCCGCCTGGGCCTCGGCCCCCAGTCACGCGTGCTGGTCATCGTCAGCGAAGGCGTGACCGATCCGTCCGTGTGGGATGCCGTCATGGAGTCACGATGAGGCGACGGCTCGCCGCCGGCCTGGCCGTCGTCGTGTTGTTTGCCGCCCTGACCGCGGTGATGACGCTTCCCCAGGTTCGGCACCTGGGATCGCACGTGTACGACTCCGACGATCCGCTGCTCAGCATCTGGCGCATCTCGTGGATCGCCCACGCGCTGCCCCACGCCCCGTTCGACCTGCTCAACGGCAACATCTTCTACCCGGAGAAGCGGACGCTCGCCTACACGGACGCCGTCCTGCTGCAGGGGCTCGCCGGGGCGCCGCTGATCTGGGCCGGCGTGTCGCCTGTCGTCGTGTACAACCTGCTGCTGCTCGCCTCGATTGCCCTCTCCGGCGCGGCGATGTGCCTGTACGCGTTCCGCCTCACCGGCAGCCTCCACGCCGCGGTGCTCGCGGGGATCGTGTTCGCGTTCGTGCCGTTTCGGTACGACCACTTTCACCACCTGGAACTGCAGGCGACGATGTTCCTGCCGCTGACGTTGTGGTGGTGGGACCGGGCACTCGCGTCCGGCGCGCGACGCGACGTCTGGGGTGTCGCCGCCATGCTCGTCGCGCAGGTGTACTGCGGCATCTACTATGCGGTGTTCCTCGTGACGGCGCTGGCGATCATGGCGCCGCTGCAGCTCGCCGCGGTGGCGCCCGCGCGCCGCCATTCGCTCCTGCGGTTCGCGATGCCGGCCCTCGCGGTGGCCGCCGTCGTCGTGCTGCCGTATCTCGCGATGTACGTCATGAACCGCGAGTCCCTCGGCGAGCGAACCATCGGCGACGTGCACCTGTATTCCGCCACGCTGCAGAACTATGTCGCGACGCCCATCGGCAACCTGATCTACGGACACGTGACGAGCGACCTCGGCCAAAACGAACGTCGGCTCTTTCCCGGCGCGATAGCGTTGCTCCTCGCCGCGGTCGGGCTGATCGGGCTCGACCGCCGTCGCACCGCGCTCCTCGCGCTCGCCGCAACGGGCTTCATCATTTCGCTTGGCCTGAATACGCCGTTCTACGAGGTGATTCGGACCGTCGTGTTCACCTATCGCGGCCTGAGAGCGCCCGCTCGCGCCGCCATCCTCGTGTACCTCGGGCTGGCTGCGCTCGTGGCCTTTGGGTGGGCGCGCCTTCAGCCGCGGCTGAAGCGCTGGACGACCGTGGCCACCGTCGCCGTCGGCGGCGCGATGTGCCTGGAATACGCGACCGTCCTCGACCGGTGGCTGGTCTTGCCGCCGCAGCCGCCGGCCGTCTACCAGTGGCTCGCGGCCCAGCCGCGATCGGTGGTCGTGGAGTTTCCCATTCCCCGCGCGGATCGCCTGTACGAGATCCACGAAGGCCTCTACATGTACCGCAGCATCGAGCACTGGCAGCCGATCTTGAATGGCTACAGCGGCTACTTTCCCAAGTCCTTCATGGACCTGACGGAGATCGCCAAGGGGTTTCCGGATGAGAGGGCGATCGCCTACCTGAAAACCCGCGGCGTGGACGTCATCGTCGTCCACGGGAACCTGATGACCCCGGACCAATTCGGCCGCATCACTTCCGGCCTCGTGAATCGACAGGACGTCCATCAGGTAGCGCAGTTTCCCGAGAAATTCGGCCCGGATTCTCGTGTTCCGTCTCGAGCATTGAGTCCCCGGGGTGGGCCGAGGTCGGTGAGAGTCCCACGCGCGGCTCCAGGCGTCCCATCTCCGGACACCCCGCCCGTCCCGGTCGGGAACATCGGGGGGCTAACTCTCGTTGTTTCATAGTGTTGGCAGCTGGCGCCGCGCTGGCATGCCCCTTGAGTAAAGAAGTGGCAGAACCGGTGCCATCGTTTTTGGTGGGAGTCACCGTCTAACAGGCAGCCCGAACACATGGACATTCAGCGTCCCGCATCCGTCGCCAAGCAGAAGAAGCTCCGCAAAGTCGCCTTTGGAGTGGCCGGCATCCTTGTCATCGGCGTCGTCTCCGTGGTCCTGGCCCGGCTCAAGCCGGCGGCCCCCACGGTCGAACGCGCCACCGTGTGGGTCGACACCGTCAAGCGCGGGTCGATGCTGCGGCAGGTCCGCGGCCTCGGCACGCTCGTGCCGGTGGACGAGGCCCGGCGATGGGTCCCGGCGTCGACGCAGGGCCGGGTCGAGAAGATCGTCCTTCGGCCGGGCGCGCAGGTCACGCCGGACACGGTGGTCCTGGAGTTGAGCGACCCGCAGGCGCAACAGGCGCTGAGCGACGCGGAGCAGCAACTGCGCGCGACCGAGGCCGACTACAACAGCCTCAAGGCCCGGCTCGACACCGAGAATCTCAACCAACGTTCGGCGGCCGCCACCGTCGAAGCCGACTACGAGCAGGCCCGCCTCGAGAAGGAAGTCAACGAGGACCTGTCGAAGGACGGTCTCGTCTCCAACCTGATCCTCAAGCAGTCCACCGTGCGCGCCTCGTCCCTGGCCACGCGCAACAACATCGAGAAGGAACGGCTGAAGGTCGCCGAGGCCAGCGTGACCGCGCAGCTGCAGGCGCAGCAGGCGCGCATCGACCAGCTCCGCTCGCTCTATACCCTGCGCCGCCAGCAGGTCGATCAGCTGCGCGTGCGGGCCGGCATGCACGGCGTGCTCGAGCAGGTGCCCGTTGAAGTGGGCCAGCAGGTGGCGCCGGGCACGAACCTCGTGCGCGTCGCGGATCCCACGCGGCTCAAGGCCGAACTGCGGATCGCGGAAACGCAGGCGCGCGACCTGACCATTGGCCAGATCGCGCAGGTGGACACCCGCAACGGGATCATTCCCGGCAAAGTCATCCGGATCGATCCGGCGGCGCAGAACGGCACGGTGACGGTGGACGTCGCCCTCGAGGGGGAACTGCCCCGCGGAGCCCGGCCGGACCTGAGCGTCGACGGCACGATTGAACTCGAGCGGCTCGATAACGTCTTGTATGTTGGGCGGCCCGCGTTCGGCCAGGAACAGAGCACCGTCGGCCTGTTCCGGCTCGACGCCGCCTCCGGTGAAGCCGGCCGCGCCCAGGTGCAATTGGGCCGCAGCTCGGTGAACACCATTGAAATTCTCGGCGGGCTCAAGGAGGGCGACCAGGTCGTCCTCTCCGACATGTCCGCCTGGGACCAGTTCGATCGCATTCGGTTGAGGTAACCAAAGGAGTCCTCTGATGAACGCTTCCGCGCAGCCACTGATTCGCCTCGACGGCATCAAGAAGGTCTTCTACACGGACGAGGTCGAGACGCACGCCCTGGCCGGCATTCACCTGGAGATCCAGCAGGGCGAGTACGTCGCCATCGCCGGGCCTTCGGGCTGCGGCAAGTCCACGCTCCTCGCCATCCTCGGCCTGCTCGACACGGCCAGCGACGGCACCTACCTGCTCAACGGCAACCAGGTGGCGAACCTGTCGTTGTCGGAGCGCGCGCGGGTTCGCAACCGGGAGATCGGGTTCATCTTCCAGAGCTTCAACCTGATCGGCGACCTCACCGTGTTCGAGAACGTCGAGCTCCCGCTCATCTACCGCGGCATGAAGGCCGCCGAGCGCCGCGAGCGCGCCAACGCCGCGCTCGAACGCGTGGGCATGGCGCACCGCGCGAAGCACCTGCCGTCGCAGCTCTCCGGCGGTCAGCAGCAGCGTGTCGCCGTGGCGCGCGCCGTGGCGGGCCAGCCGTCGATCCTGCTGGCCGACGAACCGACCGGCAACCTCGATTCCAAGAACGGCGAAGCCGTGATGGAGCTGCTGCGCGAGCTGCACCGCGGCGGCGCGACGATCTGCATGGTCACGCACGACCCGCGCTACGCCGCGCACGCCGATCGCGGCGTGCACCTCTTCGACGGCCGCATCGTCGAGGAGAACGTGGGCGCCACGGCCTAGGCGCCGGGACGATCTGCGCGGATGAAGACAGGAGCCGGTCCCCGCTCCTGTCTTCTTTCTTCGTACCGCGATATTCGCTATTCTCCATTTGCTGATGATCAAGCTGCAGAACGTCGAGAAGTCCTACCGCCACGGCCTGTCCCAAACCTTCGTCCTGCGCCGCGTGAACGCCGACATCCGCCAGGGCGATTTCGTGTCGATCATGGGGCCGTCCGGCGCGGGCAAGAGCACGCTGCTCCACATCCTCGGCATGCACGACAGCGCCTGGACGGGCGAATACTGGCTGTTCGACGATCCCATTCACCAGCTGTCGGCGAAGGACCGGATGCGGGTGCAGAAGCAGCACATCGGCTTCGTGTTCCAGAGCTACCACCTGCTCGACAACCTCACGGTGTACGAGAACATCGACCTGCCGCTGTCGTATCGCGACGTCAAGAAGGCCGAGCGCGAGGGCATGGTGGCCGACATCCTCGACCGCTTCAACATCGTCGGCAAGAAGGACCTGTTCCCCAACCAGCTGTCGGGCGGCCAGCAGCAGCTCGTGGCCATCGCCCGCGCGGTGGTGGCCAAGCCCACGCTGATCCTGGCCGACGAGCCCACCGGCAACCTGCACACCGACCAGGGGCGCGAGATCATGGAGCTGTTCCGGCGGCTGAACGACGCGCGGCACCACCATCGTGCAGGTCACCCATTCGCAGGCCAACGCCGCGTTCGGCAAGCGCGTGATCAACCTGAAGGATGGCTGGATCGTCGATGAGAACTGATCCGCCTTCCCGCATCCTGATCGCCGACGATCAGCCGGACGTCCTCGAAGCGCTCGGCTCCTGCTCAAGCCCGAGGGATACGTGATCGACACGGCGGCGTCGCCGCCGCAGGCGCTCCGCGCCCTCGAGCTGAAGGACTACGACGTCGTCCTGATCGACCTGAACTACACGCGCGACACCACGTCCGGCGAGGAAGGCCTCGACCTGCTGCAGCGCATCCACACCGCGGACGAATCGCTGCCGGTCGTCGTGATGACGGCGTGGGGCTCGGTGCAACCTCGCGGTGGAGGCGATGCGCCGCGGCGCGCGGGACTTCATCCAGAAGCCGTGGGAGAACGAGCGGCTGCTCTCGATCGTCCGGACGCAGACCGAGCTGGGGCGCGCGATCCGGCGCGGCCGGCAACTCGAGGCCGCCAACCAGGCGATGATGTCCGACGGCCGCTCGCCGATCCTCGCCGAGGCGCGCCGCGATGCGGCCGGTGCTCGAGATGATCGCGCGCGTGGGGCCGTCCGACGCCAACGTGCTGATTACCGGCGAGAACGGCACCGGCAAGAGCCTGGTCGCGCAGGCCCTGCACACCGTGTCGCCGCGCGCCAGCCGGCCGATGGTCACGGTCAACGCCGGCGGCATGGCCGAGGGCGTGTTCGAATCGGAGCTCTTCGGGCACCTGAAGGGCGCTTTCACCGACGCCAAGGCCGACCGCGTGGGCCGCTTCGAGCTCGCCGACGGCAGCACGCTGTTCCTCGACGAGATCGCCAACGTGCCGATGACGCAGCAGCAGAAGCTGCTCCGCGTGATCGAGACCGGCGAGTTCGAGCGCCTGGGCTCGTCGAAGACGCGCAAGGTCAGCGTCCGGCTGATCTCGGCGACCAACGCCGACCTCAACGCGGAGGTCGAGGCCGGCCGCTTCCGCCAGGACCTCTACTTCCGGCTCAACACGATCGAGATCCACCTGCCGCCGCTGCGCGATCGCCGCGAGGACATTCCCCTGCTGGCCCGGCACTTCCTCCGGCAGCACGCGCAGCGGTATCGCAAGATCACTCTCGGGCTTCGATCCCGGCGCGCTGCAGCTGCTGATGGATCATCGCTGGCCGGGCAACGTGCGCGAGCTGGACCACGCGATCGAGCGGGCGGTGCTCATGGCCACCGGCCCTACGGTCCGCACCGCCGACCTGGGCTTGCGCGTCGAAGGCGGCGCCACCGCCCGCCTCGAGGACATGAGCCTCGAGGACGTCGAGGGCTTCCTGATCAAGAAGGCGATGGCGCGCTACGGCAACGTGAGCCACGCCGCCCGCGCGCTGGGACTGTCCCGCAGCGCGCTGTACCGCAGGCTCGAGCGGTACAAGCTCTGAGGCGAGTCTTGAGGCTGGTGCCCTACCAGACTACAATCACCCCGTGTTGCGGCGGCTGCGACTCGACCAACAAGTCTTCCTCCTCGCCGTCGGCGCCGGCCTCCCAGGCGCGGTGACGCGCGCTGGCGATCCTCTGGACGGGTGACTATACCGCCAAGGTCCAGTGGACCCTCACGGCACTCATCCTCATCACGCTCTTCGCGCTCTCCGTCGGCGGTCCGCACGCGCATCGTCGTGCCGCTGCAGACCCTCGCCAACCTGCTCGCCGCCCTGCGCGAAGACGACTTCTCCATTCGCGGGCGCACGGCCAATCCGGACGACCCGCTCGGCGCCGCGCTCATCGAAGTCAACGCCCTCGCGGAGACGCTGCACGAGCAGCGACTGGGCGCCGTCGAGGCCACGGCCCTGCTGCGCACCGTGATGGAGCAGATCGACGTGGCCGTGTTCGCCTTCGATCCGCAGCACCGCCTCCGGATCGTCAATCGCACGGGCGAGCGGCTCATGGGCCGCAGCGTCGAACACATGCTCGGCCGCACGGCCGAGGAGCTCGCGCTCGCCGATTGGTTCGGCGACGCGCCGCGCGTGGTCGACATCTCGCCTCCCGGCGGCGAGCCTGGGCCGATGGGAGGTGCGCCGCACGACGTTCAGGCTCGGCGGCCTGCCCCACGATCTGCTGGTGCTGTCGGACGTGAGCCGGCCGCTGCGCGAGCAGGAACGCCAGGCCTGGCAGCGGCTGATCCGCGTCATCGGCCACGAGCTGAACAACTCCCTGGCGCCGATCAAGTCGATCGCAGGCAGCCTCGAGACGCTGCTCCAGCGCGATCCGCCTCCGGACGACTGGCGCGAGGACATGCAGAAGGGCCTGCAGGTGATCGAGTCGCGGACCGAGTCGCTCAGCCGCTTCACCGGCGCCTACGCGCGGCTCGCGCGGCTGCCCGCGCCCCGGCTGGGGCCGCTGGTCCTCAAGCCGCTGCTGCAGCGCGTGGCGGGCCTCGACACCCGAGTGGCCGTGCACATCCGGCCCGGGCCCGACGTGACGATGGACGCCGATGCGGATCAGCTGGAGCAGTTGCTGATCAACCTGCTGCGCAACGCCGCCGATGCGTGCCTCGAGAGTGGGCGGCGGCGTGGTCGGGATGGGCTGGCGACGGACCCGCGCCGCCATCGAGATCTGGGTCGAGGACGAAGGGCCCGGGCTCTCGAACACGGCCAACCTCTTCGTCCCGTTCTTCACGACCAAGCCCGGGGGCTCGGGCATCGGCCTGGTGTTGTGCCGGCAGATCGCCGAAGGCCACGGCGGCTCGCTCACGCTCGAGAACCGCAAGGACGCGCGCGGCTGCCGGGCCACGCTGGCCTGCCGGCTGATCGCCCGCGAGGCCGACCCAGGTCGGCCCTACGACTGCGGCGGGGGTTCTAGCCCTTCAACAGTTCGTCGATGACGAACACGTCCGTCAGGAGCGCGCGCACGTGGATCGACGCGTTGAGGTTGTCGATCAGCTGCGAGCTGATGCCAGGCTGCCCCATCACGAGGCGGAGGCCGGCCTGCGCCGAGGCGGCATCGCGCGCGAGCACGTCGAGGAAGCGCGTCGAGCGCCTCCTTCGGGCCCACGCCCTTGGCGGCCGCCACCTCGCGGTAGAGTCCGGCGAGGCCCGTGAGGGCCTCGTCGAACCGTCTCGAGGAATTCCCGGAGCTGACCGCCGCTGGCGGCGCCCTGGTCGGTCGCGACGCCCTGCGCGGCGTACGCGAGCATCATCTCGTAGCCGCCCTCGATCGCGTCGACGCGCTTGGCCAGCTCTTCGCGCGCGGCCTCAGGCGCCATGCGACCCGGGCTTCGATCCCTCGGTCGACCCACTGATCGGGATCGTGGTGCTCGAGATACTCGCGGCGCGTGATGTAGCCGAAGACCATCGCCTTGGTGATCCACAGCTTCTCGGGCCGCAGCGCGAAGTAGATGTGCGCGATGACGAGGCCGACGAAGCCGACGCCCATCAGGCCGTGGGCGACGTAGGTGAAGCCCCACGTGATGTCGCTCATCAGGTACGGGTTGCGCGTGACGATGCCGGTGCGGACGCGCCACATCATCAGCACGCCGCGACGCGACCACCACCAGGCCGGCCACGACGACCGCCGTGTGATACAGGCGGTTGCCCAGCGGGTACTTGCCGGGCTTGGGGCCGGGGACGTCGATGCCGAACTCGCGCTTCATCTCGGCCATCGAGTTCCGGGATGTCCTTCGGGCCCACCCAGATGGACCAGAAGTCCATGAAGACCGAGGCGTGGACGATGTGGAACATGATCGACGCGGTCAGGAGCACGCCCGCCATCCAGTGCCACTGCACCCACGCGAACTTCACCCCGACGATCGGCAGGAACGCGGTGAACAGCAGCGCCAGCATCGCGAACGCCATCACCCAGTGGAACATCCGCGCCACGAACGAGTGGCGGAGGATCTTCGCCGGGAGGCCCTTGCGCTCGGCCTCCATGCGATCCACTTCGGACGACTCGCGCTTGTGATGCTGCGAGAACAGCATGTAGCCGCCGTGCGCGAGCAGGAACAGGATGCCGCCGACGAGCGCCGCCCAGAACAGGTCCCACGAGACGTGGATGAGGACCGAGTCACCCCACGGGCTGCGGGCCCACTTGACTAGGAAGTCCATTCCAGCCTCACCTCGAATCGCACGCTTCACCAGCGCCTTGCACCAGCGGGATCTTGTAGGCGTTGTGGCGCAGCGGCACGGCGCCCTGCACGGCCAGCTCCGCCGCCATGTCGGCGGTGGCCTTGTCGCGCGGCTTGCCCTTGATGGCCGTCTCGACGGCGGCGAGCCGGTGCGGACGCGCCGCGACGCCGTTGACCACCATGCGCGCGTCGGCGATGGTCGTTCCCGACATCATCGATGGCCGGCCGCGATGTTGACGAGCGCGAAGTCCCACACCTGCCGGTCGCGCACCTTCTCGAAGTAGTGCGCCTTGCCGGCCCAGGTGCGCGGGCATGCGGATGGCCGTGAGCAGGTCGCCCGGCTGCAGGATCGTCAGCTTGGTGATGTCGTGCCGGGGCCGATGAAGAACTCCTCGGCCGGCACGACCGTTCTCGGCCGCGCCGCGCTTGATCACCATCGACGCATCGAGCGCGATGAGCGCGGGCGCCGTGTCGGACGGGTTCACCGCCACGCAGCGGTCGGCGTCGAAGATCGCGTGCTCGCGATTCACCGACGTCGGCGTGTCGGCGTAGCAGATGTTGCCGCCGGCGCGGTAGCACGGCCAGCCGGCGCGGTAGTACCAGCAGCGCGCGTCCTGCGACACGTTGCCGCCCGCGGTGCCCTGGTTGCGAATCTGCGGCGAGGCCACGATGCAGCGCCGCCTCCGCCAGCAGCGGGAACCGCTCCTTGACGAGCGCGTTGTTGGCGACCTCGGTGAGCGTCGTCATCGCGCCGATCTCGAGGCCGCCGCGGCATCCTTGATCCCGCGCAGTTCGTTCACGCCGCTCAGGTCGACGACCACGCTTCGGCTTGCGGATGCGGTCCTTCAACCAGTCGAAGGTGTCCATGCCGCCGGCCATCACCCAGGCATCGGCGCCATGGCGATCCAGGATCCCCAGCGCGTCGCTCACGCTGGTGGGCTGGAAGAGCTCGAACGCCGGCATTACGTCGCGAATCGGGGGCATTGTCGTAATCCTCCTAGATGAACGCCGTCAACGGCTCGTAGGTGCGGCTTGCCCGTCTGCAGGGCCGACGCAATCATTTCGGGATGCACCGGCGTGCGCGTGAGCAGCCCGTCGCCCACCGCGTCGGCCAGCGCGCACATGATGACGGCCGCAGCCCGCGCCAATCGACGGCTCGCCGATGCCCTTGGCGCCGATCGGGTTGCTCGGGTCGGGCGCTCGACGGCGCCCCACGCCATCGTCTCCGGCATGTCGAGAATCGTGGGCGGCTTGTGATGATGCAGCCGCTTGCCCACGAGCGCGCCGTAGTGCGGGTCGTAGACCATCTTCTGGCTGCGGACGTGGCCGATGCCCTGGATGCGCCGCCGTTGAATCTGGCCGCCGAGGCCGCTCGGGTGCATCACCGTGCCCACGTCCGCCATGGCCGCGTAATCGACGATCCGGTAGACGCCGGTCTCGACGTCGACCTCGACCTCGGCGAACGCCACCATGAAGGAGTAGGTCTGGCCGTCGCGCGGCAGGTTGTCGCGCGCCACGCCCATCAGGCCCATGCCCTTCAGGGCCGCGGCCGACGTCTTGGTCATCGCGTTGATCTCCTTCGGCACTTCGCTGCCGTCGTAACTCGCCGCCGAGCTGGATGGCGCGCTCGGCCGCCTTGGCGAAGGTCATGCTCGCGCCCGGGATTCCCCTTGCGGAACACCTTGCCGTCGGCCATGTCGTAGTCGTCCGGCGAGCCGCCGAGGTCCTTGGCGGCAATCTCCTGGAGCTTCGCTTGCGCAGGTCCATGCCCGTCGCGTAGTTCGCGCGGGTGTGGGCATAGGTGGTCTGGCTGCCCGCCTGGATCGAACTCCACGGCACGTGGTTCGCCGGTGTTGCCCCAGACGACGACGCACTTTTCCCACGGCATGTCGACCATCTCGGCGGTGACGCGCGCCGTGTCGATGAACGACTCGGTGCCGAGGTTGCCGATGCCCTGGTGGATGTAGAGCTTGCCGTCGGGCCGAACGACGCACAGGCCGTCGACGCCGATCGAGCCGGCCGTGTAGGCGCCGGTGGCCACGGCCACGCCGGTCACCTTGCTGCCGCACGCGCTGGCCGCTCCGCTTCTTCTGCTCTTCCCAGTTGAAGAGCGCGGCGCCCTTGTCGAGCGCCTCCTTGACGAACGCGCTCGTCAGCTTCTGGCGCGGCCGGTTGGCCGGCACGGGCGCGCCCGCCGGCGGCGGCGGCAGCAACCCGAACTGGGCCGGCCCCGCGGGACCGTTGATCTTGCGGATCTCCACCTGGTCGATGCCGAGCTTGCGCGCGGCCTCGGAGATCAGCGGCTCGAACATCACCGGGCCCTGCACGCCGCCCGGCGCGCGCTGCGAGGTGGGCGGCGGCGTGTTGGTGGCCACCGAGATGCCCCGGAACCGCATGTTGGGCACCTGGTAACAGAGCGAGGCGAGGTTGGCCGACGTCGAGTTGTCGCCCTGGCGGCGGTACGGGCCGCTCGCCTCGACGATGAAGGTGTCGATCGCGGTGACGCGGCCGTCCTTCTTGAAGCCCGATCTTCGTCCAGCCCTGGTAGCCGGGGCGCATGCGGCCGATGTAGGTCTCTTCCTCGCGCGAGATGCGCATCATCACCGGACGGCCGTTGAGCTTCTTCGACATCAGCGCCGGGATCGCCATGGTCTGCGCGCCCGGAATCTTGCTGCCGAAGCCGCCGCCCGTGTACTCGCCGATGAGCACGAGGTCGTCCTGCTTGATGCCCACCCAGCCGGCCACCGAGGCCACGGTGCGCGCCAGGCTCTGCGTGGAGCATGTGCAGGTAGCACTTGCCGTTCTGCCAGTAGGCCATCGCCGACCGCGACTCGAGCGGCGCGTGCGGCGTGGTCTGCTGCTGGTTGATCGCGCTCGATGATGAGGTCGGCTTCCTTGAAGCCCGCCTCGATGTCGCCGACCGAGCAGCAGTGTCCGACGTGCTCGGCCCCGCTCGGGAACTTGCCGGCGTCGACCATCGCCATGTCGGCGGCGGTCCACTTGAGCGTCTTCATGTTGGGCGACGGCGAAGACGTTGCCCTCGGTGCGGCCGTTGGGGCCGCCCGGCCGCAGGGACTCGAGCGGATCGATCACGAACGGCAGCGGCTCGAACTCGACGATGATGCGCTCGATGGCCTCGGCCGCGAGCTCTTCGCTGTCGGCCGCGATGGCGAGAATCGGCTCGCCCTCGTACATCGGTTCCTTCGTCAGCGCGACTTCCTGCGCGAGCGGCGGACCGCGCGGGCGGCGCCGCAGGGGCGCCGGCCGGAGCCGCACCGCGCGGGACGCTGCGCGCCGGCCCGCACCGGCAGCCGCGCCGGCGGCAGGCGCACGCGGCGCCGGCAGCCGGAGCTGCCGGCGGGCGGCGCACCGGCGGCACGGCAGCACCCGCAGCACCGCGCCGCAGGAGCACCGGCCGGTCGCGCGGCCGGAGCCGCGGGCGGCGGGCCCGGAGGCGCCGGAGGCGGCGGCATGTCGTCGGCGGTCAGGATGCCGTGCACGCCGGGCATCGCCAGCGCGGCGCTGGCGTCGATGCGCGTGACGCGCGCGTGCGGCCGCGGGCTGAGCATCAGCTTCACGAACACCATGCCGTCGGCACGGTAGTCCTCGGCGTAGCGCGCCTTGCCGGTGACCTTGGCCACCAGGTCGGGCGTCTGGTAGTTCTGCCCAATCAGCTTGTACGGAGTCTTGGAGTCGGCCATCGCTATGCCCCCCTCGACAATTCAGCGGCGTGCATCATCACAGTCGAGAATCTTGCTGTAGTCCGCGCACCGGCACAGGTTGCCGGAGATCCCGTGCGCCAGTTCGGCGCGCGTGGGATTGGGATTGGTCTTGAGGTAGCCGGTCGTGGCCATCACGAAGCCGGGCATGCAGAACGCGCACTGGAAGCCCTGGCCTTCGACCACCGCGCGCTGCACGGGATGCAGCGTGCCGTCGGGCTGCGCGAGGCCTTCGATGCTCATCGACCTTCTTGCCACGGACGCTGTGCGTCAGCACCGAGCACGAATAGTGCGGCACGTCGTCCACGAGCACGGTGCACGCACCGCACTCGGAGCGGTCGCATCCCGAGCTTGGTGCCGGTCAGACCGAGCTTGTAGCGCAGGGTCATCGCCAGCGTCTCGTTCTTCAGCACGTCAACGCGGCGCTCCTGGCCGTTTACGTTGAGTGTGATGAGACGCTCGACCGAGCCGGGCATCGACGCGCCGTTCTGGCCGGAGATCGTCGTCCGGAACAGATAGGCCGATGCCGACGCGGTGGCGCCGGCCGCGATCACGCCCTTGATGAAATTCCGCCGTGAAACCCCTGGCTGATGGCCTGGGGCGTCCGCCATGCCGTCGTGACTCATAGTGCCTTCCCCCCCGAATAGGTGCGCATCATAACATCAACTCGTCCCATGTAATAGGTTGTCACCCGGCCTTTTTACGCCTTGCGTAACCGGCCTTCCGCCGCGCGAAAGAGCCGGTCGCGAATGGCCGCGCCCAGTCCCTCGTCCGCGGGACCCGACGCCAGGATGACGGTCACGTCCGCCTCATCCAGCTCCCGAAGCGCCGCAAACAGTTCGCGAGCGGCCCGCGCCGGGTCCGTCCGGCTGCCGTAGGCGCGCGTGATGACCCGCCCGGCCGAAGCCGCCGCCGCGATGTCCGGCGCCAGCGCCCTCACGTCCTCGTCCGGGGCCAGAATCCCCACGCGGTCCCCCGCGGCCACCGCGGTCCGCGCATCGGCCGCCATCCGCGCGACGACGGGACCCGGCTCCCCCTCATACAAGGTCAACGGCGCCCGCGGCGCGTAGTGCCGCAGCAGCTGCCCGGGCGCCAGCTGCGCCTGGTCGGCCGTCGCCTGCCCCACGCCCAGCTGGATTTCGGGAACCACCTCGCGCAGCTGCTCGAGCGTGATCCCGCCCGGCCGCCGCACGACGCGGCGGGTCCACGGTGAAGTCGACGATCGTCGACTCGACGCCGATGTCGGTGGCGCCGCCATCGAGGATGAGGTCCACGCGGCCGTCGAGATCCGCCAGCACGTGGGCCGCCGTGGTCGGGCTCGGCCGGGAGAACCGATTCGCGCTCGGCGCCGCAATCGGGCACGCGCGCCATTTCCATCAAGGCGCGCGCCACGCGGTGCGCGGGCACGCGGACCGCCACGCTCGGCAGGCCCGCCGTCACGAGATCGGGAATGGCGGCGGTCTTCGGCAGGATGAGCGTCAGCGGACCCGCCCAGAAGGCCAGACCCAGTTTTCGCGCCGCCTGGCGGCACCGTCGACGCCACCTGCCCGAGCTGGCCGATGTGCGCGATGTGCACGATCAGCGGATCGGTGGAGGGCCGCCCTTTGGCCTCGAAGATCTTCGCGACCGCGATCGGGTCCAGCGCGTTGGCCCCGAGGCCGTAGACGGTCTCCGTGGGGAACGCGACGAGGCGGCCTTCGCCGCAGCGCGGCGGCGGCCTGCTCCATCGCGGCAGGCTCGGGATGCTGCGCATCGACCGCAATGAGGACGCGCGTGGTCATGGCTCGAGATGAAGGGCGTTGGTGCCGAGCAGCAATTGAATCACGCGACTGTAGCTTTGCACGCCTTCCTCGACGCCTTGGGTCTTCAGCATCTGATCATAGGTGGCCCACGCCGCGCGCTCCACCGGCTTGCACGAGGGACTGCGAGCCGGTCGTTGATCGCCTGCTGGTCCGCGCGAGGCCCCGGCGCCAGTTGCGCCAGCACGAGGCGGCGCGTCACCGGCTGGAGTTGACTCGAGGCTTCGGCCATCAGGTCCAGCCACGCGCTGTACTGCGAGGGAGGATCCGCGGCCAGCGCCGTGAGGAATCCCACGAAGCTGGCGTCCGACTCCGGCGCAAACCCCGAGAGGTGGGCCCACTCGTGCGCGAGGACGAAGGGCCGCTCGGGCCCGGTGAGATCGGGATTGATCAACGTCTCGAGAAAGAACGGCCCGAGCATGCCGCTCACGCCGGAAGCGCGGAAGAACGGCGACAACAGCGACCGTTTCGGGATGCGCCGGAATCGTCGAGCGCGGGCGGCCCAGCTGCCGCTCCACATCGTGCAACGCGGCCACGAGGGTGCGGCGGCACCTCGCCAATCGCCGGAAACCCCTGGGCGTGCGCCGCGTCGTACGTGCGATTGGCTTCCTGCACCGCGTGCTCGGCCAGGCGGCGCACCGCGAGCGGCGTGACCCGCGCGCGGTCGAACGGCAACGTCGTCTCCAGGGGCGGGCGCGCGTAGTTGAGGCCCCACGCGCCGAGAAACCACAGGTAGACGAGCGCCGCGCCGGTGACGGTCGCCGCGACGCCGCGCACGAGCGGCCGCAGCGATCGCTGCTCGCCGCGCGGATCTGATCCACCAGACCCACCCGCCCAACCAACACGACGAACAGCGCGACCACCGCGACGTCGAACAGCGATGGTCCGCGTGTGGTTGGATTCGGCCGTCAGGAAACCCTGCAGCGCCGGGTAGAACCGCTGCGCGTACATCGCGCTCGACGAGCGCGGGCGCCGGTGGAAACACCGCGACCGCGGCAGCCGTTGCCGACGATGAGAGACTGGGTGATGGATGACGCGGAAGAGCTTCATCCGAGGTGGGGACCGATCGACAACCGTTGAACAGAGGGTTGGTCGGGATGCCGGGATTCGAACCCGGGACCTCCTGCACCCCAAGCAGGCGCGCTAGCCAGGCTGCGCTACATCCCGTAACTTACTTCTTCTTGCCCTTCTTCTTCGCCGCCGGAGGCACGAGTTCGAGTTCCTCCGCCCGCTCGTCGCGCGCCAGCAACTGCAGAGATCGACTGCAGCCCGTTGCGCACGGCCCTCAAGCGATCCCGCGCGTGATCCCCGAGGACATCTTCCACCGACACCGCCGACGCGTCCGGCTTGCCGCCGTCCTCATCGAGCCGCCGGCGCGCGCCGGACAACGTGAGGCCTTCGTCGAACACGAGCTGCTTGATCCGCAGCACCAACTCGACATCCGCGCGCCGGTAAATCCGCGGGCCACCGCTGGCCGGCACCTGGCCGATCTGCGGAAACTCCGCCTCCCACGATCGCAGCACGTAGGGCTGGACCTGCACCACTTCGCAGACTTCCGCGGCCTTGAAGAGCTCGCGCTTCGGTGCAGCCATCGGAGCGGGTACCAGACGGGAGTATAACACGCGGCGTCAGCGGCCCCGACGCGGGCCCGGCTTCTTGCCCGTCACGCCCCGCGCCTTCGGCCGTCCCGCGCGGCCGTCCGAGCGCTTGTCCGATCGCTTCGCCTGCTTCTTCCCGGGCCCCGAACGGACTTCCTTGCGGACGGTCGGGCCGGCCCGGCTTCTTGGCATCCTGCCGATCGTCCTTCTGCCGTTCCTCGCGCGTTGGCTTCGGCGCGCCGCTGCTCGTCCTCTTCCCGCGATCCCCGCGGCGGTCCGTCCGCCCGCGAATCTGGATGCGAATCGGGTTGCCGAAGAACCCGTACTCCTCGCGCAGGCGGTTCTGCAGGAACCGCTCGTACGAGAAGTGCAGCTTGGCCATCGAGTTCGTGAACAACACGAACGTCGGCGGCGCCACGCTGGTCTGCGCCGCGTACATCACGCGCACGTTGCGCTTGGTCGCGGTCACCGGCGGCGAGGCCGTCGTGATCTTCTCGATGAAACGGTTCAACTCGCCGGTGCCCACGCGCTGGCGCGCGGCCGCCGCCACCTTGTCGACCGTCTCGAGCAGCTTGGGCGTGCGCTCGCCGCTCATCGCGGAGATGTGCAGGATGGGCGCGTAGTCCAGGAACTTGAACGCGTAGCGAATTTTCTCGTCGAAGACCTTCGACGCGTCGGGCCCCTGGTCCTTCATCAGGTCCCACTTGTTCGCCGCGATGATGATGCCCTTGCCGGCGTCCTGCGCCGCGCCGGCAATGGCGCCGTCCTGATCGGTCGGCCCCACCGTGGCATCCACCACGAGCACGACCACGTCCGCGCGCTCGATGGCGCGCCGCGCGAGCATCACGCTCACCGTCTCCACCTGCCCCGACTTCGAGACCTTGCCCGGCTTGCGGATGCCGGCGGTGTCGACGATGCGGAACTGGCGGCGATGCCACGTCAGGAGCGAATCGACCGAGTCGCGCGTCGTGCCGGGCACCTCGGAGACGATCATGCGCTCCTCGCGGAGGAGCCGGTTCACGAGCGACGACTTCCCCGCGTTGGGCCGGCCGACGATCGCGATGCCGGTCTCGGCGGGCGCCGCGTCACGGTCGCGCGGGGCCTCTTCGGCCTCGTCTTCCTCGTCTGCCTCGGCGGGGTCCACCGGCGCGATGGACTGCGGCAGCTTGGCGATGATCGCGTCGAGCAGTTCGCCGACGGACTGGCCATGCTCGGCGCTGATCTCGACCACCGGGTCGAAGCCCATCCTGTACAACTCGAGCGCGCCGGCGCGCGCGCGCCGGTCGTCCATCTTGTTGATCGCCAGGATGGCGGGCGTGCCGGCATCGCGCACCGCGGCCGCGATCTCGAGGTCGCCGGGAATCAGGCCTTCGCGGCCGTCAACGACGAACACGATCAGATCGGCCGACTTCAGGGCGCGCTGTCCGCGCTCGAGCACGAGTTGATGCAGGGGGTCTTCGCTGGCGCCGAACAATCCGCCGGTATCCGTCAGGTCGAAATTCGCGCGGCCCCACGACGACGGGATGCGTGATGACGTCGCGGGTCGTGCCGGCGATGGCGGTCACGATGGACCGCCGCGCGCCCGTCAACCGGTTGAATAGCGTCGACTTACCCACATTGGGACGCCCAACCAGGACAACCTGCGGAAGATGCTTCTGGGACACAATTCCTCTATCTTACCGGGTACAAGGGCTTGCGCGGGATGGAGACTACGGTTTCCGGTGCAATCGGCCGATAAATACAGCTAGACAAAGCACTTACGGAATTGACACCGTAAGTCCTCTGAATTAAGATAGTTACACTGATCGAGGGTGAATCAGGACGCATGATCAAGGTCGACATCGTAAACGAGGTCTCGCGGGTGGCAGACGTCACCAAGGTGAAGGCCGAGCTGGCGGTGGACGCGGTCTTCGAGGCCATGCGCCACTCGATGCAGCGCGGCGAACGCATTGAGCTGCGTGGCTTTGGCGTCTTTCAAGTGAAGCCCCGCAAGCGCGGCATCGGCCGCAATCCGCGAACCGGCAAGGAAGTGCGCATCCCCCCGGGACGCACGATCCGGTTCAAGCCCGGCAAAGAACTCCAGAACATCGGCTGAATCCCGTGCAACCGCCGTCCGTCACCGTGGGGCCCGTCGTCACCAGGACGATGAGTTCGTGCCGGTATTCTTGCCGCCGCCACCTCCGCCCCGCGGATCGGATCTGGGTGCACTGGCTGTTGTTCGCCTTGACGGTGGTGTCGACCACGATGGTCGGCGGCTGCCACTACCTCAGTTTCCAGCCCTCGGCCTCGACTGCTGCCGGACGATTGTCGCGACCCCGCCGACGGGTTTTCTCGAAGCCCTCTGGCTGTTCGTGGGCGAAGTCGCGGGCCTCCTCACCAACGCGACCTTCATGCTGCACGGCCTCTGGTACAGCGTGACCATCCTGGCGATCCTCGGGTGCCACGAGATGGGCCACTACCTGATGGCGCTGCGGTACGGCGTCGACGTGTCGCGGCCCTACTTCCTGCCGGCGCCCCTGCCGCTCACCGGCACGCTCGGGGCGTTCATCCGCATCCGCTCGGCGATCCCCACCAAGGTCGCGCTGTTTGACATCGGCATCGCCGGGCCGATCGCCGGCTTCGTCGTCGCGGTGCCGGCGCTCTTCCTGGGACTGGCGATGTCGCGAGTCGATCGGCTGCCCACGGACCCGCGAGTGCTCGAGGGCTTCATGAACCTCGGCGAGCCGCTCCTCTTTCGCTTTGCGTCGTGGGCCATCTGGGGCACGGTGGCCGACGGCTATTCGATCAACATGCACCCCGTGGCGTTCGCCGCGTGGTTCGGGATGTTGATGACCGCGCTCAACCTCTTCCCGATCGCGCAGCTGGACGGCGGACACATTTCCTACGCGGTCCTGGGCCGGCGCTCGACGATAGTCACGATGGTGATGATGGTGGTGGCGCTGGGCCTGACGGTCGTGTCTTCGAGCTGGATCGCCTGGACGATCATGCTGCTGGTGATGCTCGTCACGATCGGGCCGCGTCATCCGCGGACGATCGATGAAGACGAGCCGCTCGACCGCGGACGCCTGATCCTCGCGGCGGTGGCGATGCTGATCCTGATTCTCTGCTTCACGCCCGCGCCGATCGGCCCGTTCGTGACCGGCGCACCCTAGGAGAGCGCGAAGCGCCCGACCCTTTACATCATCGACAGCGGGTCCACGTCGACCGACGCGCGGCGCGCCACGTCGGGTTTCTTCCCGAGCGCCTCGCGCAGCGCGTCGCGCATGTCGGCGCGGTTGGTCCCCTTCAGGAAGAACTGGGCCCGGTGCTCACCGCGCAGGCGCGTCAGCGGGGCCGGCGCGGGCCCCAGCACCACCCACGTCTTGCCGCCGCGCACGAGGTCCGCGAGATCGCGCGCGCCGTCCATGGCCTCGCCGAACGTGCGTCCGCGCACGACGACGTTGACCATCGCGACCTGCGGCGGATAGCGCATGGCGCGACGGAACTCGATTTCCTTCTCGTAGAACGCGCGGTAGTCCTGGTCGCACGCCAGCCGCACGCTGTAGTGCTGCGGCACCAGGGACTGGATGATCGCTTCCCCGGCGACCTCGCCGCGGCCGGCGCGGCCGGCCACCTGCGTCAGCAACTGGAACGTGCGTTCGGCGGCGCGAAAGTCCGCCAGGCCCAGGCCCACGTCCGCGGAGATTACGCCGACCAGCGTGACGCTCGGGAAATCGTGGCCCTTCGCGATCATCTGCGTGCCGATCAGCACGTCGATCTCGCGGCGCGCCACCTGGTTCAGCACCTCGATCAGGCTGCCCTTGCGCCGGACCGTAGTCGCGATCGACGCGCGCCACGCGCGCGCCCGGGAACGCCGCGCGCATCTCGGCCTCGACGCGCTCGGTCCCGAAGCCCACGCGCTCCATGTACGGCGCCGCGCAATTCGGACACGTCTTCGGCACGGGCTTGACGAAGTTGCAGTAGTGGCAGCGCGCGCGCCACGTCGTGCCCGCGCGTGTGGACGGTGAGGGACGACGCTGCAGTTCGGGCAATCGAGGCTCGATGCCGCACTGCCGGCAGAACACCGCGGAGGCGAAGCCGCGCCGGTTCAGGAGGATCAGAGACTGCTCCTTCAGCTCGAGGCGCGACGCGATGGCCGCGCGCAGGGGGCGGCTCAGCACCACCTCGACGCCTTCCGCCGCGATCTCCTCGCGCATGTTGACGATCTGCACCCGGGCGAGCGGGCGATCGAGCACGCGCCGCTCGAGCGTGATGAGCGAGTAGCGGCCGGCCTTCGCGTTGGCGTACGACTCGAGCGTCGGCGTGGCGGACCCGAGCACGACGAGCGCGTCGGCGAACTTGCCGCGCATCACCGCCACGTCCCGGCCGTGATAGCGCGGGCGTCTCGTCCTGCTTGTACGAGGTGTCGTGCTCCTCGTCCACGATGATCAGGCCCGGCCGCGCGAGCGGCGCGAACACCGCCGACCGCGTGCCGATGACGACGTTCACGTCGCCGCGCCGGATGCGGTGCCACTGGTCGTGGCGCTCGCCGTCCGAGAGGCCGCTGTGCTGAATCGCCACCGACGCGCCGAAGCGCGCGCGGAAGAGCGCCGCCACCTGCGGCGTCAGCGCGATCTCGGGCACCAGCATCAGCACGCCGCGGCCCGACGTGCGCACCGCGTCGGCCAGCCGCAGATACAGCTCGGTCTTGCCGCTGCCGGTGACGCCCTGGATCAGGGCGACATGAAACGCGCCGCGCGCGGCCAGCGGACGCAAGTGGTCCAGCGCGACCCGCTGCTCCTCCGTGAGGTCACGGCGAGGTCGGCGTCCGGCGGGCTCATCGACGCCGCGCCCTCGAACGGATCGCGATCCACCTGGTCCTGCCGGATCACCACGAGGCCCATCGTCACCAGCCGCGAGACCGTGGACGCCGGCACGCCGCGCTCGGCCAGCGTCGGGCGCCGGCATGCCGTCCGGCGAGCCCGCGAGCAACTGCAGGGCCTCGCGCTGCCGCGCGCCGAGGCGCGGCACGCCGGCGTCGGCGTCGCCCGCGCACCGGGCTGCCACGCCGACGCGGTCGACGGTGTCGAGGCCGGCGGCGGTCAGCGCGGCCATGCGAATGGTCTTGAACGCGATCGACGCGGCCGTCGAGCGCGTGCGGCGGCAAGGCCGACGCCAGCGCCGCGCCGCGGCCCGGCGATGTAGTACTCGCGACACCCACGCCGTGAGCGCCACGACATCGGGCGGCACGAACGCGGTCGCGTCGAGGACCTGCCGCACGTCGCGCACGTCGAAGGTCGTCTCGGCCTGGCGTCGGCACGCCGATCACGACGCCGGTCAGCGTCCGCGTGCCCGAGCGGCACGACGACGCGCGCGCCGGGCACGGGCAGGGGCTGCGTCGTCGGGGATGCGATACGTGAGCAGGCCGAGCGCGGGAACCGGCACCGCGACCGACACGAGCCGGGTCTTCACGGGTCGCGCCTAGCTGTCGCCCTGGAGGAGCGAGCGGACCTTCTTCATGTCTTCCCACACCTCGCGCTTGGCCGACGGGTTGCGCAGCAGGTACGCGGGGTGGAACGTGGGAATCAGCGTCGCGCCGCGATACTCGAAGAGCTGGCCGCGCAGCCGCGTGATCGGCTCGGTGGTGCTTCAGCAGGCACTGCGCGGCGAACTTGCCGAGCGGCACGATCACCTGCGGCCGGATGATGTCGATCTGCCGGAACAGGAACGGCTCGCAGGTCGCCACTTCATCCGGCTCGGGGTTGCGGTTGCCGGGCGGCCGGCACTTGATCACGTTGGCGATGTAGCACCTGCTCGCGCGTCAGGCCGATGGCTTCGATGATCTTGGTGAGCAACTGGCCGGCGCGGCCGACGAACGGCTCGCCCTGCTGGTCCTCTTCCTCGCCCGGCGCCTCGCCGACGAACATCAGCCGCGCGCCTGGGGTTGCCCACGCCGAACACGACCTGCTTGCGCCCCAGCGTGTGCAGCTTGCAGCGCGTGCAATCCGGGCCGATGTCGGCCTTCACGTCCGCGAGTGTTTCGGTGGCGGAAATCTACGATCGGGTCTGATCTTCCGTCGCCAGTTCCGCCGGAAAATAGACCCGATCTGATTTTCCGCCGCGGGCGCGCTCGCCCGCTCGCGCCAGGCGGCATCGCGGCTCATGCCCGATCACGCCCATTTCCTTGTAATAGCGAAGGTGATCCGCGATCTCGCGCGACATGGTCATCCCTTCGACGCGCGGGGACGCGGCGGACGCCAGGAGCGACTCGACGCGGTCGAGGATGCGGGCGGCCACGGCGGCCTTGCTCTGGAGCGGCACGTCTTCGGCGCCGTCGGCCGACACGATGGTCACGGCGTTGGCGTCCACCTCGAAGCCGGCATCGGCGCGCGAGACGTCGTTGGCCACCATGAGATCGACCGCCTTCCTCTGCAGTTTCGCGCGCGCGTGGGCGACCACGTCGTGCGTCTCGGCGGCGAAGCCGACGAGCACGGGGTGGCCCGTCGCCCGCGACGGCAGTCGGCCGAGATCGGCCAGGATGTCCTTCGTGCGCCCCAGCGTCAGCGTCAAGCCGCCTTCGGTCTTCGCCACCTTCTGCGGCGCCTGCTCGACGGCGTGTAGTCGGCCACCGCGGCCGCCATCACCACGGCGTCCTGGTCCGCCGCCCGCGCCATCACCGCGGCATGCATGTCGGCCGCGCTGCGGACCCGAATCACCTCGGCCGCCGGCGGCGCCGTCAGGTGCGTGGGCCCCGTGACCAGCGTGACCGCGGCGCCGCGCGCGAGCGCGTCGTTCGCGATCGCGTAGCCCATCTTGCCGCTGGAGCGGTTGCCGACGTAGCGAACCGGATCGATGTCCTCGTACGTGGGCCCGGCCGTCACGAGCATCCGGCGGCCGGCGAGCGCCGACGCGGACCGCGCCCGCAGGACCTGCTCCGCCGCCTCCACGACCTCGTCCGGCTCCGCGAGCCGGCCCTTGCCAATCCAGCCGCACGCCAGGTATCCGGAACCCGGGTCGACGACGCGGACGCCGCGCGCGAGCAGCGTGTCGAGGTTCTTCGCCACGGCCGGGTGGTCGAACATGTGCGTGTTCATCGCGGGCGCCACGAGGACCGGCGCCTTCGTGGCGAGGAACAGCGACGACAGGAAATCGTCCGCGAGGCCGTTGGCGAACTTCCCGAGCGTGTTCGCGGTGGCCGGCGCGACGAGCAGCAGGTCGATGTTCGACGCGATCGCGATGTGCTCGATGTCGGCGTTGGCGCCGGGCGCCCACTGGTCGGTGATCACCGCCCGGCGCGTGATCGCCTCGAACGTCAGCGGCCCGACGAACTTCGTCGCCGCCGCCGTCATGATCGCGATCACGTCGTGGCCGTTCTTCTGGAGGCCGCGCGCGATCTCCACCGCCTTGTAGGCGCCGATCCCGCCGGTTACGCCGAGTGCAATGAGGGCCATGGGAAGTCAGTGACTGAACGACTTGATGATCTCTTCGGCGATCGCCTTCATGCGATGCGTCCGCGACCGCTCGGCGGCGATGATTTCCTGCATGCGCACGACGGTCGGTTCCAGCTGGTCGTTGATGACCACGTAATCGTAATCCGCGTAGCCGCCGACCTCGGCGCGGGCCGTCGCGAGACGGCGCTGCATCGCCGCCTCGGAATCGGCGCTGCGCCCGCGCAACCGCCGCTCGAGAATCTCGAACGACGGCGGCAGCATGAAAATCGAGGTGTGGTCCATGCCGCTCGCCTTCACCTGGCGCGCACCCTGGACGTCGATCACCAGGACCACGTCCTGCCCCGACGCCTGCAGGCCGTCGGTGTCGAGCCGTGACGTGCCGTAGAAGTTGCCGAACACGTCGGCCCACTCCATGAATTCGCCGCGGCGCGATCATCGCCTCGAACGCCGCGCGGGTGACGAAATTATAGTCGACCCCGTCGCGCTCGGCCGCGCGCGCCGGGCGCGACGTGTACGAACGCGACATGCGCAGGTTCGGCAGGATCTGCACCAGCCGCTCCGCCAGCGTCGTCTTGCCGGTGCCCGACGCGGCGGACACGATGAAGAGCAGCGCCGCGCCTTATTCAACATTCTGGACCTGCTCGCGCATCCGTTCCAGTTCCGCCTTCGCCTGGATCACCACCTCGGAGACCTGCAGGCCGTCGGCCTTCGACCCGATCGTGTTCACCTCGCGGTTCATCTCCTGCAGCAGGAAGTCGAGCTTGCGGCCGCACGGCTCGGCGCTGTCCGACAAGGCGTCCCAGTGCGCGAGGTGGCCGTGGAACCGCGTGACCTCCTCGGTGATGTCCGACCGCTGCGCCGCGCGGACCACTTCCTGCGACAACGCCGCCTGATCGATCGGCAGCGCCGCCGCGATGCTCGCGGGCGCGATCGAGGAGGCGCGCCTCGAGCTGGATGCGCCCGGCCTCCGCCGCCGCCGCGATGCGCGTGATGAGATCGGCCAGCATCGCCTTGCGCCCGTCGAGGTCCGCGCGCAGGTGCGCCCCTTCGCGCACGCGCATCGCCTCCAGTTGATCGATCGCGCCGTCGAGCGCCGCGTCGATGGGATCGGCCAGCGCCGCGCCGACGCCGGCCGTCTCGGGCATCCGTTCGCGGATGCTCAGCGCCTGCGGCAGGCGCAGCAGATCGCCCGGCGTCAGCTTGCCCTCGACGATGCCGTCCGCGCGCGCCTGGTCCATCGCCGACGACAGCGCCCGCGCGAACTCGATCGTTGAGGTCGACCTGCGGGGCGGCCACCTGCCGCAGCTGCAGCGACACCGACACCTCGACGCGGCCGCGCGCCAGGCCGCTTCTGCACCAGTGGCGCGGAGCCGCGGCTCGAGTTCGGCCAGCGGCCGGCGGCAGCCGCAGCTGCAGGTCCAGGAAGCGATGGTTCACGGCCCGGATCGTCACGCCGATCGTGCCGTGCTCGTCGTCCTGCGTGAGGGAGGCAAAACCGGTCATGCTCTTGATCATGGGGCGCTCTCGGCTTTCATCCGCTGGCCCTCGGGCCTCGGGTCGCGGCCGTCCTGGCCGGTCGTCGAGCAACTGCATCTCGTGGAGGCGCGCATAGGCGCCGCGCGGGCCGGGTGATGAGCTCGTCGTGCGTGCCGATCTCGACGATGCGCCCGCGCTCGAGCACGATGATCGCGTCGGCGCGCTGCACCGTCGACAGGCGGTGCGCGATCACGAACGAGGTGCGGTTGCGCATCAGCGTCGCCAGGGCGTCCTGCACCAGGCGCTCCGACTCGGAGTCGAGCGCCGAGGTCGCCTCGTCCAGGATGAGCATCGGCGAGTCCTTGAGCAGGGCCCGCGCGATGGCGAGGCGCTGCCGCTGCCCGCCCGACAGGCGCTGGCCCGCGCTCGCCGATGGTCGTGCGGTAGCCGTCCGGCTGCGCGGTGATGAAGTCGTGCGCGTTGGCCGCGCGCGCCGCCGCCTCGATGGCTTCCATCGACGCGCCGGGCGTGCCGTAGGCGATGTTGGCCGCGATCGTGTCGTCGAACAGCACGGTCTCCTGCGTCACCATCCCGATCTGCGCGCGCAGCGAGGCGAGCGTGACGTCGCGGATGTCGCGCCCGTCGATCGAGGATGGCGCCCCGCGTGACGTCGTAGAAGCGCGGCAGCAGGTTCACGAGCGTCGTCTTGCCCGCGCCGCTGCGGCCCGACGATCGCGACCATCTGGCCCGCCTGGACGGTGAACGAGACGCCGCGCAGCGTGTTCCGCCCGTGGCCGTCCTCGTAGCCGAACGTCACGTCACGAAACTCGATCGCGCCGGTGAACGGCGGCATCGGCGCCGCATCGGCCTTCTCCGTCACCTCGGTGTGCGTGTCGAGCAGCTCGAAGATCCGCTCCGACGCCGCCACGGCCTGCTGCAGGTTGGCGTTGACGCGCGAGAGCTTCTTGATCGGCCCGTACATCAACAGCAGCGCCGCCACGAAGGAGGTGAACTCGCCCGGCGTCAGGCGGCCCATCGCGATCTCGCGGCTGCCGTACCAGAGCGCGCCGGCGATGGCGACGCCGCCGAGGAACTCCATCATGCGGCGGCAGCACCGAGAGGACGCGCGTGACCTTCAGGTTGGTCCGGAAGAGCTGATGCGACGCCTTCTCGAACTTCGCCGCCTCGCGCCCCTCGGCGCCGAAGGCCTTGACGATGCGATGGCCGGTGAAGGCCTCGCCCGCCACGTGCGACATGTTCTCCTGCGCCTCCTGGCTCCAGCGCGTCACGGTGCGCACGCGCTTGCCGAGGCGCACCAGCGGATAGACGATCAGCGGCGCCGCCGTCATGCACACCATCGCGAGCTTGGCGTCGTAGTAGAACAGCAAGGCCGCCGACCCGACGAGCGCGAGCGACTCGCGCGCGAGGTCGCCCACCGTCTCCGACGACGGCCCGCTGCACCAGGCCCACGTCGTTGTTGATGCGCGAGAGCAGCTGGCCCGACGTGCGCCGCGCGAAGAACGCGGCCGACTGGTCCAGCAGGTGCCGGAACAGCTGGTTGCGGACCACCATCACGACGCGATGGCCCAGGCCTTCCATCAGGTAGCTCGAGAAATACGAGCCCAGGCCCTTGAGGAAGTAGGTGATCAGGATCGCCGCGGTGACGAAGCCGAGCTGCCGCTGGCGCGGCAGCACGTCGTCGATGACGAACTTGATGATCCAGGCCAGGGCGGCCGACGCCGCGCCGTACACCACCATCGCCAGCACGGCGCCGGTAATCACGGCCCGGTGCGGAGCGGCGTAGCGGAGGAGGCGGAGAAACGCGTTCATCAGCGGCCGGGTGCCTGACCCCGTATACCCCTGCGGGTGGCGCGGCATGCCACTGCCACGCGTGCCGGACGATGGTCTCGAGGTCGGCGTACCGGGGCGCCCACCCCAGCGCCTGGCGGGCACGATCCGCGGCCGCGTAGAGGGCGGCCGGGTCGCCGGGCCGGCGAGCCGCCGCCTCCCAGGCCACGGGGGCGCCCACCACGCGGCTCACCGTGTCGATCACCGCGCGCACCGATTGCGGCGTGCCCGTGCCGATGTTGAACGCGCCCGACGCCATCCCGCCCTCGAGGGCGCGCGAGCGCGCACAGGTGCGCCTCGGCCAGGTCGCACACGTGGATGTAGTCCCGCAGGCAGGTGCCGTCGGGCGTCGGATAGTCCTGGCCGAACACGCGCAGCGGCGCGCCCGCCGGTCGCGGCGCGAATCGCCAGCGGAATCAGGTGAATCTCGGGATCGTGATCCTCGCCGATGGTCCCGTCGGGATGCGCGCCCGCGGCGTTGAAGTAGCGCAGCGCGACCCAGCGCAGCCCGAAGGCGCGCTCGAGATGCGGCAGGGCCCGCTCGATCGCCAGCTTGGTCTCGCCGTAGGCGTTGATCGGGCGCTTCTCGAGCGTCTCGATGATCGGCACCACCGACGGCTCGCCGTAGACCGCGCACGTCGACGAGAACACGAACCGCCGGACGCCCGCGTCGCGCATCGCTTCGAGCACGGCGAGCGTGCCCGACGACGTTGTTGCCGTAGTACTCGAGCGGCTTCTGCACCGACTCGCCCACCGCGAGCCAGGCCGCGAAGTGCATGACGGCGTCGGCGCGATGATCGATGAGCGCGCGGCGCACCGCGTCGGCGTCGTGAATGCGGCAATGCATGAGCGGGACGTCCCGCGGGACCGCCTGCGCGTGGCCGGCGGAAAGATCGTCCACGACCGCCACGGCGTGCCCGGCATCCACCAGCGCGCGGACCGCGTGGCTGCCGATGTACCCCGCGCCGCCGGTCACGACTACGCGTGCCACGCTACCGCCCGATGGAGATAGTACGTGAAGCCCTGGGCCTTCATCTGGTCGGGCTGGTAAATGTTGCGGCCGTCGAAGACGACCGGGGTCCGCATCAGCTTGCGCATCCGCGCGAAGTCGGGCTCGCGGAACTCCTGCCATTCGGTGACTACCGCCAG
This sequence comes from uncultured Acidobacteriota bacterium, assembly GCA_963839865.1. Taxonomy (GTDB): domain Bacteria; phylum Acidobacteriota; class Vicinamibacteria; order Vicinamibacterales; family UBA2999; genus 12-FULL-67-14b. The sequence continues at coordinate 126,187 of CAWIWS010000010.1, read as the reverse complement.
CGCATCGGCGCCCTTCAGCGCGTCGTAGTTGCGCGACACGTAGGTGACCTTCGGGCCGAGGATCCCCTTCGCCACCTTCATCGCTTCGGGATCGTAGGCCTGCACCTTGGCGCCTTTCGCCGAGCAGCGTCTCGATGATCGGGATGGCCGGCGCCTCGCGCATGTCGTCGGTCTTGGGCTTGAACGCCAGGCCCCACACGGCGATGGTCTTGCCCTTCAGCTGTGCCGAAGTGCGCTTCCATCTTCTTCACCAGCACGCGCTTCTGGCTGTCGTTGACCGACTCGACGGCCTTGAGGATCTTGAAGTTGTACTTCTTGTCGGCCGCAAAGCGCACGAGCGCCTTCACGTCCTTCGGGAAGCAACTGCCGCCGTAGCCCACGCCGGGGAACAGGAACGCCGGGCCGATGCGGCGGTCGGCGCCCGACGGCCTGCCGCACCCGGTCCACGTCGGCGCCGAACACGTCGCACACGTTCGCGATCTCGTTCATGAACGAGATCTTCGTCGCGAGCATCGCGTTGGACGCGTACTTCGACAACTCGGCGCTCGCGCAGTCCATCACCATGATCGGCGCGCCCGTGCGCGTGAACGGCTTGTGAAGGGCCACGAGCAACTCGGCCGCCTTCGGATCGTCGGCGCCGATCACCACGCGGTCCGGCTTCATGAAGTCTTCGACCGCCGCGCCCTGCTTGAGGAACTCGGGGTTGCTCACCACCGCGAACGGATGGGTCGTCTCGCGACGCACCACCTGGCGCACCTTCTCGGCCGTGCCAACCGGCACCGTGCTCTTGTTGACGATGACGCGGTAGCCGGGCATGGCGCGGGCAATGTCGCGCGCGACCAGAGGACGTGGCGGAGATCGGCCGAGCCGTCTTCCCCCTGCGGCGTGCCCACGGCGATGAAGATGACTTGCGAGGCCCGGACGGCCTTGGGCAGTTCGGTCGTGAACACGAGGCGCCCTTCGGCCTTGTTGCGCTTGACGATTTCCTCGAGGCCGGGCTCGTAGAAGGGCACCTTGCCGCGCCTGAGCAGCCGGACCTTGGCCGCATCCTTGTCGACGCACATGACGTCGTTACCCGACTCGGCCAGGCACGCCCCCAGCACCAAGCCGACATAGCCGGTCCCCACCACCGCAATCTTCATCCGCCCTGCCCTTTCGCAAAGTGGGAGGCCGGTGCGCCTGCCCCAAAAGCAGAAAGGGTATCACCCGGGAGGTATGCTGTCAACATACTGTACCACAAGGACTTGCCGGTATCGGTGGTAAGATCTTGCCCGTGCGGATCCTGGTCGACTACCGCCCTGCCCTGCGTGAACGGACGGGCGTCGGCGAGTTTGTCCACGAATTGGTGCGGGCCCTGGTCCACACGGCGGCGCCCTCGGGCGACGCGGTCACCCTCTTCACCAGTTCCTGGAAGGATCGACCCGCCGCCGCCGCTGTCCACGGACGTCCCGGGCGCGACCGTCGTCGACCGGCGCATCCCGGTTCGCGCGCTGGCCTGGGCCTGGAACCAGCTCGAGTGGCCGCCGGTGGAATGGCTGGCCGGCGCCCACGACGTGGTGCACAGCCAGAGCCCGCTGCTGATTCCCACCGCCCGCGCGGCCCGAGTCGTCACGATCCATGACCTCGACTTCCTGCGCCACCCCGAGCGTGGCGGACGCGGAAATCCGGCGCGACTACCCGCGCCTGGCGCGCGATCACGCGGCGCGGGCCGACGCCATCATCGTGTCGTCGCGCTACGCGGCCGGCGAGGTGACGCGCGAACTCGGCCTCGCCGCCCGAGCGCGTGCACGTCTGCCCGCCCGGTCAGCCGGAGTGGGCCGCCGGCGTGGCCGCCCAGCGTGCCAGGACGCCTGGCACCCGCATCCTCTTCATGGGGACGCTGGGCCCTCGCAAGAACGTCGGCACGCTGCTCGAGGCGTACGCGCGCCTTCGCGCGCGGGTCCCCGAGGCCCCGCCGCTCACCCTGGCCGGACACACCACGCCGGCGTCCGCCAAATGGGAAGCCGTGGCACGGGAAGCGCCGCTCGCGGGCCATGTCGAGATCACCGGATACGTCGAGCCGGCGCGGCGCATCGCGCTCTACGCCGACGCGCGGATGCTCGTGCTGCCTTCGCTACGAGGAGGGCTTCGGGTTGCCGGTCCTCGAGGCGATGGCGTGCGGCGTACCGGTGGTGGTGTCGTCGCGCGGCTCGTTGCCCGAGGTCGCGGGCGAAGCGGCGGATCCGTGCGACCCCGACGACGTCGAAGGCTTCACGGCCCGCATGGCCGCGCTGCTCGATCGGCAGGCGGCGGCCGCCGCGGCGGCGCGGGGCCTCGCGCAGGCCGCGCAGTACAGCTGGACGGCGTGCGCAGAGGCGGCGCGTGGCGCGTACCGCGCGGCGAGGGAGGTCCATGCGCATCGCGGTTGATGCCCGTGAACTCTGCCAGCGGCCGACGGGCGTCGGGCGCTACCTGGGCGAGCTGCTCTCGGAGTGGTCCGCCGCGGCTGCGGCTGGCGCGCACCAGTGGACGCTTGTACGCGCACATGCCTCCGGCCCACGTGCCACGCGACTGGGCTGCGCGCGTCCGCGTCCTCCCGGGAACCGGCGGGACGGTGTGGGAGCAGTGGCAACTGGCGCGCGCGCTGTCGCACGACCGTCCGGACGTGTTGTTCGCGCCGGCGTACACCGCGCCGCTCCGTGCGCCTGCGCCCGTGGTCCAGACCATTCATGACGTCTCGTACTTCGCGCATCCGGAGTGGTTCGGCGCGCGCGAGGGGATGCGCCGGCGCGCGATCACGCGGTGGTCGGCCCGTCGGGCGCGCGTGATCCTCACCGACTCGGCGTTTTCCCGCGACGAGATCGTCCGGCACGTCGGCCTTCCGCCGGCGCGCATCCGCGTGATCCCGCTTGGCATGCGGCCGGTCGCCCGAGCGGCGACACCGGTCGCGCGCGAACCGATCGTGCTATACGTGGGCTCCGTGTTCGAGCGGCGGCGTGTGGATTGGCTGATGGAGAGTTTCGATCGCGTCGTCGACCGCGTGCCCGGGGCACGGCTCGAGATCGTCGGCGAGAACCGGACCGAGCGGCCGCGGATGGACCTCGAGGCGATTCGCGCGCGGACGCGTCACGCCGACCGCATCACGCTGCGATCCTACGTGGACGAACCGGTGCTGGCGGATCTCTACGCGCGCGCGTCGGCGTTCGCGTTCCTGTCGGAATACGAGGGCTTCGGCCTGACGCCGCTCGAGGCGCTCGCCGCCGGCGTGCCGCCGATCGTGCTCGACACGCCCGTGGCGCGCGAGGTGTGTGGCGCCGCCGCGACGTTCGTGCCCGCCGCCGCGGATCACGCGGCGCTCGCCGACGCCATGGTGGCGTGCCTGACCGAGCCCGGCGTGCGCGGCGCCATCCTGTCCGCGGGCCCCGCCGTCCTCGCGCGATACCATTGGTCGTCGGCCGCCGCCGCCACGCTCGCCGCCCTCGAGGAGGCCGCCGGTGGCCGATAACCATTCCTCGGTCGCGATCATCATCGTGACCTACAACTCGAGCGAGGAGATCGGTCCGTGTCTCGAGTCGCTGGTGGGCCACACCGATCCGTTCCAGGCGACGATCACGGTGGTCGACAACCAGTCGTCGGACGGCACGGCGGACCTGGTGCGCGCGCGCTTTCCCAGCGTGCAGGTCATCGAGTCCGGCGGCAACCTCGGGTTCTCGCGCGCCAACAACCTCGGCATCCGCGCCACGCAGAGCGACTACGTGCTGGTGCTCAACCCGGACACCATCACGCCACCGGGCGGCCTGCAGACGCTGGTGCGCGGCCTCGCCGTGCACCAGGACGCCGCGATCGCCGGACCGCGCCTGCTCGGCGATCGCGGGTTCCCGGAGCTGTCGTGGGGACCGCCGATCAGCCCGTGGGGCGAATTCAAGCAGAAGATCCTGCTGGCGCTCTATCACCGCCGGGTGCGGCGCGTCGTGAAGTGGGTCGATCGCATGAGCCGCCAGGCCCGGCCGGTGGCGTGGGTCAGCGGCGCGTGCATGGCCATCCGGCGCGCCGACCTCGAGGCCGTCGGCCACTTCGACGAGCGGTACTTCATGTACACCGAGGACGTTGACCTGTGCATGGCGATGGGCCGCGCGCGGGCGCCGCGTCCTCTACATGGCGCAGGCCGAGATCCTGCACCACCGCGGACGGTCCGCCGGCCGCAACCCCGCCACCGAGCGGCATGCGGCGGAAGAGCCACCTGGCGTACTACCGAGAAGCACCATCCCCGCTGGGCGGGGCTCCTGGCGCTGTACCTCAAGGCGACGGGCCGGTTCCCGGCCGACTGAGTCGTCCACGGGCCGGCCGAATCTGTAACAATCAACCGTCACCTCATGCGCATCGCTATCGACGCGCGCAAGCTGCGCGACTTCGGCATCGGCACCTACATCCGGAACATCCTGATCGAGCTGTCACGGCTCGATCGCGAGACCGACTACGTCGTGTTGTGCCGTCCCGACGACGTGGAGTCGCGGCGAAATCCTGGGGCCGAACTTCCGCATGGTGCCGGAGACCGCGCCGCCCTACTCCATCGCCGAGCAGATCCGGATTCCCCTGGCGCTCGCCCGCGAGCGCGCGCATCTCGTGCACGAGCCGCACTACGTGCTGCCGCCGGCCATCGGCTGCCGCTCGGTGGTCACGATCCACGACTGCATCCACCTGATGTTCCCGCAGTACCTGCCCAACCGCCTCGCCTACGTCGTACGCGCAAGGCGTCGATGTGGAGCGCCACGCGGAAGGCCGATCGGATCCTCACGGTGTCGGAGGCGTCCAAGCGCGACATCCTGCGGTTCTTCAACGTGCCGGCGGACAAGGTGTCGGTCATCTACAACGCGATCGACGAGCGGTTCCTCGGCCCGGCCGACACCACGCGCATGGACCTCGTGCGGCAGCGCTACCAGCTCGATCATCCCGTTCGTGCTCTACGTCGGCAACATCAAGCCGCACAAGAACGTCGACCGGCTCATCGACGCCTTCGGCCGCGCGCGCCAGGACGGCCCCGATGACCTGAAGCTGATCATCATCGGCGACGAGTTGTCGAAGTATCCCGTCCTGCGCCAGGCGGTGCACCGGCACAAGCTCGACAAGCACGTGCGCTTCCTCGGGTTCCAGCCGCACGACACGCTCGCCGCGTTCTACCGGCTGGCGCGCGCGTTCGTGTTTCCGTCGCTGTACGAGGGCTTCGGCCTGCCGCCGCTCGAGGCGATGGCCTGCGGCACGCCCGTCGTGACCTCCAACGTGTCGTCGCTGCCGGAGATCGCCGGCGACGCCGCGCTGCTCGTCGATCCGTACGACGCCGACGCGATTGCGGAGGGCATCCACCGCGCCGTCACCGACGAGGCGCTGCGCGCGGACCTCATCACGCGCGGCAAGGCCCGGGCGCGCGCGTTCTCGTGGTCGCAGAGCGTGGGCGCGATTCACCGGATCTACATGGAGGTCCTGGCGCTGTGAAGGTGGCCCTCGTCCATGATTGGCTCACCGGCCTGCGCGGGGGCGAGAAGGCCCTCGAGGTGTTCTGCGAGATCTTTCCCGACGCCGACCTCTTCACGCTCGTCCACGTCCCCGGGCAGCACGTCACCCACCATCGAGCGGCGCCGCGTCGACGCGCCTCGCCGATCCAGTGGCTCCCCATGGCCGGGCGCCTGTACCGCCAGTACCTCCCGCTCTTCCCCTTCGCCGTCGAGCAGTTCGACCTCGACGGGTACGACCTCGTGCTCAGCACGAGCCATTGCGCGGCGAAATCGGTGGTGGTCACGGGCCGGGCGCGGCATCTCTGCTACTGCCTCACGCCGATGCGCTACGCGTGGGATCAGTTCGACGCCTATTTCGGCCCCGAACGGGTCGGGCCGCTCATGAGCGGGGTGCTGCGGCCCGTCATGGCGGGCCTGGCCCGGTGGGATCGGGCGACGGCGGGCCGCGTACACCGCTATCTCGCTATTTCTCAATATGTTGCGCGGAGGATCGCGCTGTACTATAATCGGGAGTCGACCCTTGTGTATCCACCGGTCGACACCGTGTTCTACGCGCCGGCTCCGGACACCGATCCGGGCACGGTGCCCTCAGCCACTCGCCCGACCTTTCTCGTGGTGTCCGCACTCGTCCCGTACAAGCGGGTGGACCTCGCGATGATGGCGGCGAAGCAGGCGGGCGTCGGCCTCACCATCGTCGGCGACGGCCCGGAACGCGCCCGGCTGGACGCGCTCGCCGGCGACGGCGTGGAGCTGCTCGGCCGGCGCACCGACGAAGAGATTCGCACCTTGTATCGCACCTCGACAGCCACCATCCTCCCCGGCGAAGAAGACTTCGGCATCGTGCCGGTGGAAGCGCAGGCCTGCGGCCGGCCGGTGGTCGCGCTCGGCCGCGGCGGCGCGCTCGACACCGTGATCGACGGCGAGACCGGCATCCTCGTCGCCGACTCCAGCGTGGAGGCGCTCGCCGACGGCTTGCGCCGCGCGGCCGCCATGGCCTGGGACGGCGCCGCATCCGCGCGCACGCCGAGCGGTTCTCGCGCGACGCGGTTCGTCGCGGACGTGCACCGCGTAGTCGACGACACCCTCGCCGCGCCGCGCGGGGCACCGATGGTAAGGCGCCACAACCGCCTCCTCGTCGCGTTCCACATCGCCACCGACGCCGTGCTCGGCATGGTGGCGTTCCTGCTCGCGTACGTCCTGCGGTTCGACACGGGCCTCATCGCGATCACCAAGGGCCATCCGCCGATCGAGCAGTACCTCAACGTGCTGCCCTTCATCGCCCTGGTGGTGCCGCTCGGCTTCCACCTGCAGGGCCTCTACCGGCTGCGCCGCGGCCGCTCGCGCATCGACGACTTCTTCAACGTCCTCGTCGGCAGCATCTTCGCCGTCGTGCTCGGCGTGGTCGAGCACGCTCTACTTCCAGGCCTACTACGTGCCCGACGCGCTGAAGGATCGCGGCGCGTACGAGGTATCGCAGCCGGTCTGGGTGCTCTTCCTCGGCCTCAACATCGCATTCGGCTACCTGTCGCGCAAGTTCATCCGCGAGGCGCTCGAGCGCCGCTGGATCGCCGGCGTCGGCCTGCGCCGGATCCTGATTGCGGGCGCGGGCGACCTCGGCCGCGTCGTCGCGGACCGCATCCTCGAGCACCGCGAGCTCGGGCTACCAGATCGTCGGGTTCGTGGACGACAAGGCCGGCGGCGATCACCTCGGCTATCGCGGCCTCCCGCTGCTCGGCGCGCTCGGCGACGCCGCCGACATCGTGGCGCGGGAGAAGATCGACCACCTCTACGTGGCGCTGCCGCTCGAGGAGCACATGAAGCTGCTCGACCTGGTCGAGTCGACGAGCCGCGAGGGCGTCGACATCAAGGTCGTGCCCGACCTGCTGCAGTTCATCGCGCTGCGCGCGCGCCTCGAAGACCTGGACGGCGTCCCGGTCATCAACCTCAACGACGTGCCGCTGCAGGGCGTGAGCGCCTTCGTCAAGCGGGCGCATCGACGTGTTCCTCTCGGCCGGCGCGCTGGCGGTGATGGCCGTGCCCGGGCTGATCATCTGCTGGCTGATCAAGCGCAGCTCGCCGGGCCCCGTCTTCTACACCCAGGAGCGGATGGGCCTCGACGGCAAGCAGTTCGCGTCTACAAGTTCCGGACGATGCCGCTCGACGCCGAAGAGCGACACGGGCCCGGTGTGGGCCGACGACGAACGACCCGCGCGCCACGCCGATCGGCGGCTGGCTGCGCCGCCACGACCTCGACGAGTGGCCGCAGTTCTGGAACGTCCTCGTCGGCGACATGTCGATTGTCGGGCCCGCGGCCCGAGCGGCCGTTCTTCGTCGAGCAGTTCAAGCACCGGATCCCGCAGTACATGCTGCGGCACAAGGTCAAGGCCGGCATCACCGGCTGGGCGCAGGTCAACGGCTGGCGCGGCAACACCTCCCTCGAAAAGCGAATCGAGTACGACCTGTATTACATCGAGAACTGGTCCGTGACGCTCGACATCAAGATCATGTGGCTCACGCTGCTGCGCGTCCTCTCGCCGCACCGGGGCGAGGCGTAGCGTGCCGCGCGTCGTCATCACCGGAGCGGCCGGCTTCATCGGCTCCCATCTGTCCGAGGCCCTGCTCGACCGCGGCTACTCGGTGGTGGGCATCGACAACCTGCTGACCGGAGACCTGGCCAACATCGCGCACCTGCGCGATCGCGACTTCCAGTTCATCCGCCACGACGTCACGAACTACATCGAGGTGGACGGCCCGGTGGACTACGTGCTGCACTGGGCCAGCCCCGCCAGCCCGATGGACTACCTCGAGCTGCCGATCCAGACGCTGAAGGTCGGCGCGCTCGGCACGCACAAGGCGCTCGGCCTGGCGAAGGCCAAGGGCGCGACCTTCATGATCGCGTCCACCTCCGAGGTCTACGGCGATCCGCTCGAGCACCCGCAGAAGGAGACCTACTGGGGCAACGTCAACCCCATCGGCCCGCGCGGCGTCTACGACGAGGCGAAGCGGTTCGCCGAGGCGATGACGGTGGCCTACCACCGGTTCCACGGCGTCGACACGAAGATCGTCCGCATCTTCAACACCTACGGCCCGCGCATGCGGGTGAAGGACGGGCGCGCGGTGCCGGCCTTCATGTCGCAGGCGCTGCGCAACGAGGACGTGACGGTGTTCGGCGACGGCACGCAGACGCGCAGCTTCTGCTACGTCAGCGACCTCGTGGACGGCCTCATCCGTCTGATGCTCTCGAAGGAGAACGACCCGGTCAACATCGGGAACCCGCAGGAGATGACGATCGAGCAGATCGCGCGGCTCATCATCGACATGACCGGCTCGAAGAGCAAGATCGTCTACAAGCCGCTGCCCGACCGACGATCCCAAGGTCCGCCAGCCCGACATCACCCGCGCGCGCACGCTGCTCGGCTGGGAGCCGAAGGTCTCGCTGGAGCAGGGCCTCGGGCGGACCATCGAGTACTTCCGGACAAAGGTCTCGGGTTCCTAGTTGCCATTCACCACGCTCGGCCTCGGCTCACCCATCACCACCGCCATCAAGGAACAGGGCTACGTCGAGCCGACGCCGATCCAGGCGAAGGCGATTCCCGTCATCCTCGAAGGCAAGGACCTCATCGGCGTCGCGCAGACCGGCACCGGCAAGACCGCGGCCTTCGTCCTGCCGCTGCTCGAGCGCCTCAGCGCGGCGCCGCCGGCGCGCCACATGCGCGTCCTGGTCGTCGCCCCCACGCGCGAGCTGGTCGTGCAGATCGAGGAGAACGTCCGCGCGTACGGCCGGCACCTCACCCTGCGCTATGCGACGATCTACGGCGGCGTCGGCGAAGGGCCGCAGATTCGCGCGCTCCGCCAGGGCGTCGACATCGTCGTCGCCACGCCCGGCCGCCTGATCGACCTGATGGAACAGCGGCACGTCAACTTCGCGGACCTGCAGGTGCTGGTGCTGGACGAGGCCGACCGGATGCTCGACATGGGCTTCCTGCCGCCGATTCGCAAGATCGTGCACGCGGTGCCCAAGACGCGGCAGACCCTGCTCTTCTCGGCCACGATGTCCAAGGAGATCGAGGCGGTTACCAGGGAGTTCCTCAAGACCCCGTCGCTCGTGCAGATCGGCGCCCGCTCGGCGCCGGCCGAAGCTGGTCACCCAGTGGGTGGTCGAGGTGTCGCAGGCGGGCAAGACGCTCCGCCCTCGTGCACCTCCTCAAGGACGCGGCGCTCGAAAGCGTGCTGGTGTTCTCGCGCACCAAGCACGGCGCGGACCGCATCGGCAAGCGGCTGACCGAAGCCGGCATCCCGGTCGCCACGCTGCACTCCAATCGCACGCAGGGGCAGCGCCTGATGGCCCTCAAGCGGTTCAAGTCCGGCGACGTGCGCGTGCTGATCGCCACCGACATCGCCGCCCGCGGCATCGACGTGGACGGCATCTCGCACGTCATCAACTACGACTTCCCGCCGCAGCCCGAGGACTACGTGCACCGCATCGGCCGCACGGGCCGCGCCCATGCGATTGGCGACGCCATCAGCTTCATCACGCACGACGACCAGGACACGCTCCGCAAGCTGGAGAAGTTCCTGGGCCGCGGCATCCCGCGCAAGAACCTCGAGGGCCTCGTCGCGCAGTTGCCCGCCGCCCGCCGGGCCAGCCGTCGCGGCGCCCGCAGGGCGCGCCCGGCCAGCGTCCCGGCGGCCAGGCCAGCGCCCGCCGACCAACGATCGGCGTCCGCGTCCGGAGGGTGGCCCCGTGGCGGCCCCGGCAGCCGGGCGAGCCGCAGCCGCTTCGGCGCCCGCACCGGCCCCAAGGGACGGCGCGGGGCCGAACCCGAGTCGAGCGAGGCGCAGCGACGGCTCGCCTCAGGTCCCTGAATTGATGATCCGCGCGATGCGCCAGACGTAGTCCACGCCGCTGGCCAGCGTCACGATGAGCGCGATCCAGATCGCCACGTCGACGAACATCGACGCGTACCCGAGATAGTTGAAGAACATCACGACGACGCACGTCAGGATGAAGATCGCCGTGGCGGCCTTGCCGAGCGGCGACGGCCGGAAGGTGCGCGGGCCGACGGCCAGGTTCACGATCGCCACCGTCAGCACGATGCCGACGTCGCGGCTGATGACGAGCACCGTCAGCCACAGCGGCAGGCGATTGACCAGGCCGATGTTGGGCAGCGTGAGGACGACGAACGTCGAGACCAGGAGCAGCTTGTCGGCGGCCGGGTCGAGCCACGCGCCGAGCTCGCTCTTCTGCCCCGACACCCGCGCCGCCAGTCCGTCGAGCGCGTCGGTGAGGCCCGCCACGCAGAACACCGTCGAGGGCCCAGCCGAACTCGCCGTAGAGGACCAGCAGCACGAACGCCGGGATCAGCAGCATCCGAAGCAGCGTCAGCTGGTTCGCGATGGTGAAGATCGGCGTGGTCATGGCCGGGCCAGGGCCTCCAGGCGGCCGATCACGTCGAGCGCCTCCGCGCCCGACACGCCCCGCAACAGTTCGAACGCCCCGCCGGTCGAGCGGCATCACGCCCGCCGCCACGGCGGCCGACACCGCGGGGTAGCTCAGATGGCTCGCGGCCACGTCGCTGACCTGGACGCGGGCGCCGATCCACTTCTTCCCGACTTCGGGCTTCTCCGCGGCGATCAACGTGAGGACCCGCGAGACCGTGAGCGCCAGGTCTCCGCGCCGGACGCGGCCGGCGGGATCGAACTGGTAGTTCGGCAGCGTGTCCATGATGCCCGCGCGGACGACGGCGTTGATCCACGTCTGCGGCCCACTGCCCCCGGATGTCGGTGATGATCGCCTGGCGCGGCCGCGCGCGCGCGACAAGGGCCTCCAGCCGGTTGCCGATCAGCGCCGCGATGTCGGCCCGCGAGACGCTCGTGGCGGCGGGGATCGCCCGATACTGGGCGGGCAACTTCGCCAGCGCGGCGCGCGCGCGCACGCGCGCCAGCACGGCGTCCGGCACTTCCGCCGGATCGATCGCGCGCGCACGCTCGTACGACGACAACGCCCCGAGCACGTCGTCCTGCGCCTCGAGAATGGCGCCGATGGCCGCGAGCGAGTGCGCATCGGCGGCATCCATCTGGACCGCCGTGCGGAAATGTTCCAGGGCCAGCGCCGGCTGGCCGGCCTTCTGCTCGACGGCCGCGAGGTCACGATAGAGAAACGCGGAGTCCGGGGACGCGGCGATCGCCTGCTCGTAGGCGGTCCTGGCTTCGTCGAGCCGCGCCGGCGTCGGCCGCGGCCTTAGCCCTGGCGAGCTGATCCTGCATGGCCCGGACCCGCAGCACGTCCACGCGCCCGCGCAGGTCGGTCAGCGACGGGTCCTTCGCCAAGGCCGCCTCGAAGCTGGCCAGCGCGTCGCTGACCCGGTCGAGCTCGAGCAGCGCCTGCCCGCGCCCGACGAGCGCCGGCACGTACGCGGCGTCGGACTGCAGTGCCTTGTCGAAGTGCGTCGGCGGCTTCCTTCGCGCTCTTTCGCGCCAGGGCCGCGTAGCCCAGCGCCGCCTCGGCCGGAAAGAACGAGGCCTGCTGCTTGAGCGCCGCGCCGAATTCCCGCTCCGCGCTCCGGGTGTCATCCATCTGCAGGTACTGCCAGCCGCGCGTCGAGCCGGGCCGCCATCGCCGGCAGGCGTGCCCTCTGGCGCCGTGGGAAACAGGAAGTCCGGATGTTTCGGCGCGCCGCCCGCCACGGGCGCCGGCGCCTTGGTTGCGCAGGCCGCAGGCGAACAGGGCGCAGGCAAGCAGCGCGCTGCAGGCAACGAGCAGTGGATGCCTAACCACGCCGCCCTCCCCCACGCACCGGCGACGGCTTGCCGAGGCCCACCATCGACAACAGCCGGCGCGGCACGTCGGCCTCGAGCGTGACGCGGTCGCCCATCGAGGCGTGGCTGTGCACGGTGGCGTGTCGATAGACCCACGCCAGTCGCTCGGCCTGCGCCGGGACCGACAGGTCGAGCTCGATGGTCACGCGCTGCTGGTCGAGGGCCAGCCGCGACGCGACGCTCTCGAGCAGGTCGCGGCACCCCGAGCCGGTCGACGCCGAGATCAGCAGGGCCGACGGATCGGCCTCCTGCACGCGCCGCCGCTCGTCGGGCGACAGCCGATCGACCTTGTTGTACACCTCGACGCGCGGCACGACGTGCGCGCCGACCTCCTCGAGGACGCGCGTGACGGCGGCCACGTGGCGCTCGCGCTCCGGATTGGACGGCGTCGATCACGTGCAGCACCAGGTCGGCGTCGGCCGTCTCTTCCAGCGTGGCGCGAAAGGCCGCGACCAGCGTGTGCGGCAGGCGATCGATGAAGCCGACCGTGTCGCTGAGCAGCAGTTCGCGCCGGTCGGGCAACGACACGCGCCGCACGAGCGGGTCGAGCGTGACGAACAACGCGTCGGACGCCTCGGCGTCGGACTTCGTCAGCCGGTTGAAGAGCGTGGTCTTGCCGGCATTGGTATAGCCGACGAGCGCCACCGTGGGCACGTCGCCCTTGTGCCGGCGCTCGCGCAGCTGCGTGCGGCGCCGCCGCACGACGTCGATGTCGTCCTGCAGCACCTTCATGCGCACGCGGATGCGCCGGCGGTCGGCCTCGAGCTTGGTTTCGCCGGGGCCCCTCGTGCCGATGCCGCCGCCGAGCCGCGACAGCTCGGGGCCGCCGCCCACGAGGCGGGGCAACAGGTACTTGAGTTGCGCCAGTTCCACCTGCAGCTTGCCCTCGCGCGTGCGCGCGCGGCGCGCGAAGATGTCGAGGATGAGCTGCGTGCGGTCGACGACCTTGCGCCCGAGCCGCTTGGTCAGCTCACGGAGCTGGGCGGGCGACAGTTCGTTGTCGAAGATGATCAGGTCGGCGTCGGCCTCGGCCGCCGCCGCGGCCAGCACCTCGACCTTGCCGCTGCCGAGGAACGTCGCGGAGTCGGGCCGCGGGCGTTCCTGCAGGACGCGCACGACGACGCGCGCGCCGGCGGCCTCGGCCAGGCCGCCGAGTTCCTCGAGGGAATGTTCCGCATCGACCCGCCGCGCGCCGCCGGTGATGAGTCCGACCAACGCTGCTCGCTCGACGAGCGCGGGACGCCGTATCTGCATGGGAGCTCTGAATTCTAACACGCACGTATAATCCCGAGGACGTGCTCACCGACACCGCTTCATCCCTTTTCCCCCTGCCGCTCGCCAGCTACCCCGTCGTCCCGGACGCGTCGCTGCTGGAGGTGTTGCGCGCGCGCGTCGAACTCGCCCCGTTCAACGCGGTCGCCACGGCGATCTTCGCCCTGGCCGTCACGCACACGTTCTTCGCCGCGCAGTTCACCGCCGCGGCCCACCGGATGCAGCACGCGCACGACGCGCGCCAGCGCGCCGCCGGCCTGCCCTCGCATCCCAACGTGGCCGCCGAGATCCTCCACTTCTTCGGCGAGGTCGAGGTGATCTTCGGCCTCTGGGCCGTGCCGCTGCTGCTGGCGCTCAACCTGGTGGAGGGTTGGCACACCACCACGACCTACCTCAACTCCACGGTGAACTACACCGAACCGCTGTTCGTGGTCGTCATCATGGCCCTGGCCTCCGCGCGTCCCGTGATCCTCCTGGCGGAACAGGCGCTGCGCCGCGTGGCGGGGATCGGCCGCGGCACGCCCGCCGCCTGGTGGATCGCCATCCTGACGATCGCGCCGCTGATGGGCTCGTTGATCACCGAGCCGGCGGCCATGACGATTGCCGCGCTGCTGCTCGCACGCCAGTGCTTCGATCTCGGCCCCAGCCCGGCCCTGAAGTACGCCACCCTCGGCCTGTTGTTCGTCAACGTCTCCATCGGCGGGACCCTGACCCACTTCGCGGCGCCGCCGGTGCTGATGGTCGCGCGCGTGTGGAATTGGGACACGGCCTTCATGATCGGCCACTTCGGCTGGCGCGCCGCCGCCGCGATCGCCACGTCCACCCTCATCTACTACATCTGGTTCCGCAAGGAATTCCAGCGCCTGGCAGCCCAGGGACCCGTCCCCGATGTCGAGCCCGCCGCGCAGGAGGCCGAGGGCGCGCTGCGCCTGCTGCCTCCGCCCGTGTGGGTCACGATCGTCCATCTCGCCTTCATTGCGTGGACCGTGGCCAACGCCCACTACCCCGCGCTGTTCGTCGCGGGCTTCCTGTTCGCGCTCGGCTTCATGCGCGCCACCGCGGCGTATCAGAGCGAGGTCGACCTGAAGACGCCCATCCTCGTGGGCTTCTTCCTGGCGGGGCTCGTGGTGCACGGCGGCCTGCAGGGCTGGTGGCTGGGCCCGATCCTCGGGCGCCTGGGTGAGACCGGACTATTCGTCGGGGCGACGGCGCTGACGGCGTTCAACGACAACGCGCTCATCACCTACCTGGCGACGCTGGTGCCGCAACTCGACGATCGATTGAAGGTCGCGATCGTGGAAGGCGCCGTCACCGGCGGGGGCCTCACCGTGATCGCCAACGCCCCCAATCCCGCCGGCCAGGCGCTGCTCGGACGCTTCTTCGACGGCGCCGTGAATCCCCTGCGCCTGCTGGCGGCGGCGACCTTCCCGACGCTCGTCGCGGCCGGCTTCGTTCCGGCTGCTCTGAGGCCGGAGCGGCCGAGAGGCGCTCTCGCGGACGAGCGCGCACAACCCAAGGAGCAAGAGGACGTCCATCGCAAATACGACGCGCAGTCCCGTCGCGCCGATGAAGCCCGCGATGACGGGGCTCGCCGCCAGGCCGATCAACGAGGCGGTCGTCATGAAACCGAACCCCGTCGCGTGCGCGTCCGCCGGCAGCAGCCTGCCGGCCAACGCGTAGATCGTCGTCGTCGAGACGCCGACGGCGACGCCGCAGAGCAGCATCGACACCCCGACCAGCCACAGGGACGGCGCCACGATAATCGCGGCGATCGCCACCGCCGCGCAGAGGGTGCCGGCCGCGATCACCGTCCTCGGCGGATAGCGGCGCTGGAGTTTGCCCGCCAGGTGATGGCCGAAGGCCGCCGCCAACGCGCCGAGCGAGAAGAGCACGCCGGTGACGATCGGAACGCGCGCCTCCGACACGCCGGCCTGCGCGACATACAGGGGCAGCACCGGGCCGAAGCTCCTGTCCACGGTCTGGAGCCCGAAGATGACGCCAAGGGCGAGGAGAAATCCCGGCAGCGTCATCAGGTGCTCGAACACGGCGCGCCCGCCGCGGACCTTCACCGGCGCCCGGCCTTCGCGCGGCTCCGTGTAGAGGAAGACGATGCTGAGCAGGGCCAGCACGTAGAACGCCGACGCCACGAGAAACGCATTGCGGAGGCCTACGACCGGCGCGAGCAGGCCGCCGAGCACCGGGCCAATCGCCGGGCCGAGGCGCTGCCCTGTCTGGACGAATGCCGATGGCCTGGGCCATCTTGTCGCGCGGCGCCGACTCGGCCGCCATCGACACGGTGAGGGCGCCGTAGCCGGCGAACACGCCGAGCAGCGCGCGCAGCGCGAAAAGCTGCCACGGCGCGGTCACGAACGCCATGGCGCCTTTCGTGAGGATGAAGGCGATGAGCGAGCGGACGACGAGCAGCTTGCATGCCGTAGCGATCGCCGACGCGGCCCCAGAGCGGCGCGCTGATCGCCGTGATCGCCGGCGTCGCGCCGAGCGTCAGCCCCGTCCACATCGCGATCTCGCCGACGTCGGTGACGCCGAGTTCGTGGATGTAGAGCGGCAGGAACGGCATCACCAGCGTGAAGCCGGTGAAGCCGATGCACCCGGCCGCCGCGGCGGCCAGGATGTTCCGTTGCGACTGGCGCTCGTTCAAAATCGAATTTTGACCGAAGGCCCCGGGTACACCTGGATGCTGTCGATGAAGCGGATGCGGTGCGGGTTGGTCTGCATCACCATCGAGCTGGTGCGGATGCCGTCGCCGAAGAACCGCACGCCCTTCATCAGCGATGCCATCGGTGACGCCGGTCGCCGCGAAGATGATGTCCTTGCCCGCCGCCAGGTCCTGCGGACGTGTAGATCTTCTTGAAGTCCGTGATGCCCATCGCGCGGCACCGCTCTTCGTCTTCCGGCTTCGCGATGACGAGCCGCGCGAAGATCTCGCCGTTGAGGCACCGCATCGCCGCCGCCGTCAGCACGCCTTCCGGCGCGCCGCCGGTGCCCATCACCGCGTGGACGCCGCGTGCCGCGACACGGCGGCCGCGATGCCGGCCGACAGGTCGCCGTCGCCGATCAGGCGGATGCGGGCGCCGGTGGCGCGAATCTCGGCGATGAGCTTCTCGTGGCGCGGCCGGTCGAGCACGACCACCGTGAGTTCGTCGACCTGGCGTCCCAGGCTGCGCGCAATCGCGCGGAGGTTGTCGCGCACCGGCGCGTCGATGTCCACGAGGTGCTTGGAAGTCGGCCCGACGACCAGCTTCTCCATGTAGAGGTCGGGCGCGTGCAGCAGGCCGCCCGCGCTCCGACGCCGCCAGCACGGCGATCGCGTTCGCGGCGCCCAGTCGCGCAGAGGTTCGTGCCCTCGAGCGGATCGACGGCGATGTCCACCTCGTCGCACGTGCGGCCGTTGGCGCCCTTCTGCTGGGCCATGCCCGACCTTCTCGCCGATGTACAGCATCGGCGCCTCGTCGCGCTCGCCCTCGCCGATCACGATGGTGCCGTCGATCGGCACGGTGTCCATCTCGTGGCGCATCGCCTCGACGGCGGCCTGGTCCGACAGGTGCCGGTCGCCCTGCCCCATCGTGTGCGCGCAGGCGATGGCCGCCTGCTCGACGACGCGGAGGAACTCGAGTGAAAGATCAGATTCCATGGTCCACCTTTGCGCGATTGACCGTCAGGCCGTCAGCCTTCTGACCTTTCGGGCAAACGGGAAATCGTAACAGATTTGAGCGCTCAGGCGCCACGGCACCACGCTGACGGCCGCGCCCCGCGACAGCCCGAGCGCCGCGGCCGCGTCCCCCGCATTCACGGCGATCTCGAGGTGGTCGGTGCTGCCGAAGAGCGCGCACAGCTCGCCCCGGCGCGGCCTCGGCGTAGGTCGCGACGAGCCTGCCGACCTCGCGCGCGCCCGCCGAGATCGGCCACCGAGCCGCCGTTGGCCAGTTGATCGAAACCGCGGCGGTCGATGTTGGTGATGAGATTGCCGAAGCGATCGACCCGCACCACTTCCCCGGCGATCGCGATCGTCGCGACACAGCCGGGCGCGGCAGGTCGAGTCGGTGATAGTCGCTGATGCTCTTGCCGAGCCACACGAGCTCGATGCCCTTCGCCAGCCAGCCCGCCGCGGGCGCGAAGCGGTCGCGGCCCTCGAAGGTGCGGCTCACCGTCGGGCGCGCGTACTTCCGCTCGGTCAACTCGACGACCCGCTTCGGCGGCGTCTCCTCGAACACCGCGGACAGCACGCCGTTGTCGGGCGCCACGAACTTGTAGTCGCCGGTGTCGGCCGCGATGCCCCGGCGCGACGATCCCACGCCGGGATCGACGACCACGAGGAACACCGTGCCGGCCGGGAAGTACCGGTAGCAGGCGGCCAGTTCGAGCGCGCCGGCCAGGACGTCGTGCGGCGGGATCTCGTGGCCGATGTCGACCAGGGTGGCATCGGGGCAGACGCTCAAGCACGACGGCCTTGAGGGTGCCGGCGTAGTGATCCCGGGTGCCGAAATCGCTGAGGAAGGCTACGGTGGGGCGTGCCACGCCCTTGAGCCTACACCCGAGGTGCCGGCTTGCGGAACAGCATCTCGCGGACGTTGCTCTTCATGAGGAACGAATCGGTGACCCGCAGGCTCTTGAACAACTTGATGATGTCGCCGTTCAGGAGGCTTCGCTGCCGCGGCGCGCAGCGCCGGGTAGGTCCGGTAGCGCAGCGTGGCCTCGTCGACGACCACGTACTTCGTGTAGACCTGCTCGCGAGGATCGTGCGGTGCTGAAGAAGCCCAGCAGGTAGCCCTTCGGGACGCAGCAGCCGGCAGAGCGCGTCGGCCAGCGCCTGCGCGGCGCGGCCGGTCCAGGTAGTCGAGCACGTCCCAGCAGAGAATGCCGTCGACGCTCTCCGGCGCCTGCGTGAACCGTCCGGCGAAGAACGCCGGCGAGTTGATCGAGGGTGCCGCTCCTTCACGTGGCGATCGATGTCGGCGGCCACGTCTTCCACCCGGATGCGGCACCCGAGGTGCTCGCCGAAGAAGGTGACGTTGCTGCCCACCACCGGGCCCGAGGTCGAGGATGAGGGGGTTGTCGCGGGCCTGCAGGCCCCCGAGGAACTTGTGGAGGGCCTTGGTCGGATACGACGCCTCGGTCGCGGCGGCCGCGGGCGCAGCGGCACCCGCCTCGCCCTCCGCCACGCCTGCGAGGGCCGAGGAAGGAGAACAGGTCGGTCAGCGATCGAGCGGCGTCAGCCATTGGACTTGGTTACCAGCGGAGCGTCCGCGTGAGCGGGCTCCGGCCCGCCTCACGACCGTTGATGGCCGGGCCTAGGCGCCGACCTTCTGTCCCTGCGGCTGCCGCCGCCCTGGGCCGCGGGAGGCGTCGCCGGCTTCGCGGCCGGGCCTGCGCCGGCTTGGCGCCGCCGCGACCGCTGCATGTCCACGCTGCCACGGAAGTGCGCGCCTTCGGCGATGGCCACGCGCGGCGAGGCGATGTCGCCGTCGACCGAACCGTTGTCGCGGATGTCGACCTTCTCCGAGGCCGTCACGTTGCCGATCACTTCGCCGAGCACGACGACGGACTTGGCGAACACCTCGGCCTTGATCTTGCCGTTGGCGCCGATCGTCAGGACGTTGTCCTTGAGCTCGATCTTGCCCTCGACGTGCCCTTCGATGGTCAGGTCTTCGCTGCCGCTCAACTCGCCTTTGATGATGACCGACTTGCCGATATTCACGTTGTCCCTCACAGTCTGGGCTCTCGACTCACCTTGAGCCGGGGCAGCGGAGACAGGCGCCGCCGGCGCCGCCGCTGGGGCGGGTGCCGCTGGCGTGGCCGGTTTGACCGACTCGTCACGCTTCCACATCGCTGAAAACCTCCCCCTCTGCTGGAAATCCCGCGTGAGGGTGCCGAAATCGAAACCCGGGGAGAGTGGGCTTCGCGCTATTGAAGTCTGGCCAGTATAGAAGTCTCCCAGAAGCGTTGTCTAGTCCTTTTATTGCTGAGAGTTAGCAGGAATGTTACGATCGAATTTCCGCCATATGCGGATCTATCTTGACCATAACGCCACGACGCCGCCCGATCCGCAGGTCGTCGACCGCATGACCCGCGCCCTCCGCGACACCTGGGGCAACGCGTCCAGCATTCACCATTTCGGTCAACAGGCCAAAGCCGCCCTGGACGAGGCCCGGGCCCGGTGGCGGCCCTGCTCGGCGCCGACGCCTCGGAGGTCGTCTTCACCGCCGGCGGCACCGAGAGCGACAACCTCGCGATTCGCGGCGCCGCCGACGCCCTCGAGGCCACCGGGCGGCGGCACCTCGTCACGACCGCGATCGAGCACGAGGCCGTGCTGAACACGATGAAGGCGCTCGCCAAGAAGGGCTGGACGCGTCACGATCATCCCGGTCGACGACGAGCGGCATCGTCTCGGTGGATCGGCGCGCGGGAGGCGATCACCGACGGCACGGCGCTGGTGTCGGTGATGCACGCCAACAACGAGATCGGGACGCTGCAGCCCGTCGCGGAGATCGCGGCCATCGCCCACGAGCGCGGCGCGCTGATGCACACCGACGCCGTGCAGACCGCGGGCAAGATGCCGATCGACGTGCGGGCGCTCGGCGTCGACCTGCTGACCATCGCCGGCGCACAAGTTCTACGGCCCCAAGGGCACCGGGGCGCTGTGGGTCCGCCGCGGCGTGCGCCTGCTGCCCTACCTCACCGGCGGGCGCCAGGAACGCAACCGCCGCGCGGGCACCGAGAACGTGCCCGCGCTCGTGGGCTTCGGCGTGGCGGCGGAGTTGGCGCGGCAGAAGCTGGCCACGGAGGGCCCGCGTCTCGCGGCGCTGCGCGATCGCCTCGAAGCGGGCATCCTGGCCGCGGTGCCGGGCGCCGAGCGCAACGGCGCCGCCATCGCCGCGCGTGCCGAACACGACGAACATCAGCGTCGACGCGCGTGGAATCGGAGTCGCTGCTGATCGGCCTCGACCTCGCGGGCATCGCGGTGTCGTCGGGATCGGCGTGCTCGTCGGGGACCCTCGAGCCGTCGCACGTGCTCAAGGCGATGGGCCTGCCCCACCTGCGCACCCTCGGCTCGATTCGCTTCAGCCTCGGCGCGTCGAACACCGAGGCCGACATCGATCGCGTGATCGACGCGCTGCCGCCGCTCGTCGAGAAGCTGCGCAGCCTGGCGACCGTGGGCGGACGACGATAGCCACGAAGACACGAAGAACACGAAGCCCGTTTGTCTGAATGCACGCTTCGTGACCTTCGTGGCTGATTAATGAATCGATGTTCTCTGTGTCTCTGTGTCTCTGTGGCGTCGTTGTGATCACATGCGCATCGTCGTCGCGATGTCGGGCGGCGTGGATTCGTCCGTGGCCGCGGCCCTGCTCGCCGAGCAGGGTCATGACGTCATCGGTGTGTCGATGCAGCTGTACGACCAGGCGCAGACCAACGCCGCCGGCCAGCGCGCGTTCGGGACCTGCTGCACCATCGACGACCTGTACGACGCGCGGCGCGTGGCGGCCGCCATCGGCATCCCGCACTACATCATGAACTTCGAGTCGCAGTTCGGCGAGCACGTCGTGTCGAACTTCGTGCGCGAGTACGTCGCCGGCCGCACGCCGATTCCCTGCTCGCACTGCAACAGCGACCTGAAGTTCGCGACGCTGCTCGACCGCGCCCTCGGCCTGGGCGCCGCGCAGCTGGCCACTGGCCACTACGCGCGCATCGACCGCGACGCGGCCGGCGGCTGGCACCTGCATCGCGGCGCCGATACCTCGCAAGGACCAGACCTACTTCCTGTTCTCGCTGACGCAGGACCAGCTGGCGCGCGCCGCGTTCCCGGTGGGCCACCTGGACAAGGACGACGGTGCGCGCCCACGCGCACCGCCTGCAGCTGCGCGTGGCGAGCAAGCCCGACAGCCAGGAGATCTGCTTCGTGCCCGGACGGCGACTACGCCGCGTTCGTCGAGCGCGCAGGCGCCGGAGGCCACGCGGCCCGGGGCCGTGGTGAACGCGGACGGCCGCGTGCTGGGCACGCACGGCGGCGTGCATCGCTTCACCGTCGGCCAGCGCAAGGGGCTGGGCCTCTCTTCCACCGAACCCCTCTACGTCGTCGCCATCGAGGCCGGAGACGGCGCAGGTCGTCGTGGGCCCGCGCGAGGCGCTGGGCTCCACGCACGCTGACCGCGTCCAAGGTGAACTGGGTGTCGGGAAAGCCGGAGTCCGCGCTGGCGCGAGCTCACGGCGCAGATCCGCCACCGCCACGCCGCCGCCCCCGCGCGCGTGCGCGCGCTGGAGGCGGATCGGGCGGAGGTGGAATTCGTCGAGCGCCCAGACCGCCGTCACCCCGGGGCAGGCGGTGGTGTTCTACGACGGTGACGAAGTGATTGGCGGAGGGTGGATCGACTGAGTTACAAGTCGAGTTCAAAGTTCAAAAAACAAATTCGGAGAAATCTACTTTTGAACTTTGAACTTTGAACTCTGAACTAGTCGTGCGAGCGTCCCCGAGAGGAACCGCTCGGCATCGATCGCGGCCATGCAGCCGGAGCCCGCGGCGGTGACGGCCTGGCGGTAGACGTGATCCTGCACGTCGCCCGCCGCGAACACGCCGGCCACGCTCGTGCGCGAACCGTTGTGGGTCTTGATGTAGCCGTTGTCGTGCAACGCCAGCTGCCCCTTGAAGAGCGCCGTGTTCGGCACGTGGCCGATGCCGATGAACACGCCGTCCACCGCGAGTTCGCTCTGCTCGCCGGTCTTGTTGTTCTTCAGCACGAGGGCCGGTGACCTCGCCCTTGTCGAGGTCCTTGATGTCCACCACGTCCGAATTCCAGATGAACGAGATGTTCGGCATCGCGGTGGCCTTGTCCTGCATCACCTTGGAGGCGCGCAGCGTGTCGCGGCGATGGACGACGGTGACCGTCGTGGCCAGCTTGGCCAGGTAGATCGCTTCCTCCATCGCGGTGTCGCCGCCGCCGATGACGGCCACGCGGCGGCCCTTGAAGAAGAACCCGTCGCAGGTCGCGCACGTCGAGACGCCGCGCCCCGAGAGCTTCTTGTCCACGCCGAGGTCGAGCCACTTGGCCGAGGCGCCGGTGGCGACGATGAGCGTCTGCGCGGTGTAGGTCGTCTTCCCCACCGTGAGCGTGAAGGGCCGCTTCGACAGGTCCACGGCGGACACGTCGCCCTGGACGATCTCGGCGCCGAAGCGCTCGGCCTGCGCCCGCAGTTCCGTCATGAGGTCCGGCCCCATGATGCCGTCGCGATAGCCCGGCCAGTTCTCGACCATGGTGGTCAGCATCAGCTGGCCGCCGGCCTCGATGCCTTCGATCACGAGCGGGCTTGAGGTTGGCGCGCGCCGCATAGAGCGCGGCCGTCAGTCCGGCGGGGCCGGACCCGATGATGATGACCTGCGCGTTCGAGCGGCCATCACAGGTGCTTGTCGATCATGCGCGCCAGATCGTCCTTGTTGGCCAGGCCCACCACGGTTTCCTTGAGGTCGCCGTTCTTGAACAACAGCAGCGTCGGGATGCCGCGCACCATGAACTTGCTGGGCGTCATCGGGTTCTCGTCGATGTCCACCTTGGCCACGGTGATGCGGCCGTTGTAGTCCTCGGCCAGCTGGTCCACCGTCGGCGCCAGGCGCCGGCACGGCGCGCACCACTCCGCCCAGAAATCCACCAGCACCACGCCGCTCTTCACCGAGTCGCCGAAATCCGCGTCCGTAAACGTCTTGACCTTCTCTGAAGCCATGAAACCCTCTGTCCGTTGGATGCCGGGAAGGCCGTCCGGTTTCTCACGCCAGCGGAACCTGTGTCCGTTTCCGTGCCGCGATCGCTCTTCTTGTACATTTTTACATACTCGGCGGCCGAGCGGTCCCACGAGAAATCGGCCTTCATGCCGTTCTTCTGCAGGCGCGTCCAGAGCTTCGTGTTCGGGAACGCCGCGAGCGCCTGGCCCAGCGCCTGCAGCATCGCACCGGGCTGGTAGTCGGCGAACAGGAACCCGTTGCCCTGGCCGTTCCGCGGGTTGTACGGACGGACCGTGTCGACGAGGCCGCCCACGGCCCGCACCACCGGCACCGTGCCGTAGCGCAGGCTGTACATCTGGTTGAGGCCGCACGGCTCGAACCGCGACGGCATCAGGAAGATGTCGGCGCCGCCTTCGACGAGGTGCGCGCGCCGCTCGTCGAAGCCGATGAACACGCCGATGCGATCGGGCCGCCACCGCGCGAGGCGCGCGCCACATCTCCTGGTAGCGCGGTTCGCCCGTGCCGACGATGACGAACGTCGCGTCGATCGAGGGCAGATCGGCGGCCACGGCCGCGATGAGGTCGAGCCCCTTCTGGTCGACCATGCGCGAGACCATGCCCACCACCGGCCGCGCCAGCGTCGGTCGGTCGGCGGGCAGCCCGAAGGCGCTCGAGCAGCGCGCGCTTGGCCGCGGCCTTGCCCGTCGAGGTGTCCGTGCGTCAAACGGCGCCGGCAGGAACGGATCCGCGGCGGGATTCCACTCGTCGGTGTCGATGCCGTTGAGGATGCCGGTGAGCGCGTCGCGCCGGGCCTGGATCACGCCGTCGAATCCGTAGCCGTATTCCGGCCGCTGGATCTCCTCCGCGTAGGTCGGGCTCACGGTGGTCACCGCGTCCGCGAAGTTGATCCCGGCCTTGAGGAAGCTGAGGCGATCCCAGAACTCGAACCCGTCGACGTGAAGTCTTCCCAGCCGCAGGCCGAGCTCGCGGCACCCAGGCCTTGTCGAAGATGCCCTGGTAGGCCAGGTTGTGGATCGTGAAGACGAACGGGATCGTGGACGGGAGTCGGGAGTCGGGAGCCGGGAGTCGGGAGTCGGGAGTCGGGAGTCGGGAGCGCTCGCGCAAGTACGCGCCGGCGAGGCCCGCCTGCCAGTCGTGGCGCGTGGATCACGTCGAAGGGCTCGGCCTGCGCGGCGGCCCACTCGATGGCCGCGGCGGCGAGAAACGCGATACCGCACGGGGTTGTCCGGATAGTCGATGCCATCGCTCGTTGTAGATGCCGGCGCGGTCGTAGAGCGGCGGGCAGTCCAGGAGCAGCGCGCGCGCGCCGGGCCCGAGCGGCGCCTCGTAGAACTCGGCGGTGAACGTCGCGCCCGCCACGCCGACCGCCACGGCTCGACGCACGGCGCCGGCCTCGATGCCGCGGTACCGCGGCGTGACCACGGTGACGTCGTGCCCGAGGCGGCCCAGCGCCTTCGGCAGCGCCGTCGCCACGTCGGCCAGGCCCCCGGTCTTCGAGAACGGCTGAGCCTCCGACGCGATCATCAGGATCCGAAGACCAGCCGGCTTCCGCGTGGCCGCCTTTGCCTTGTTCGTAATCGTCGGGGCCTTCGTGACCTTCGTGACCTTCGTGATCTTCGTGCCCTGCGTGCCCTTCGTGGTTCGCATCGATCCAGCTTAGCCCCGCGGCGCGAGGAACCGGAAAAGACGGCGCGCCGATGACGTAAAATCCCTGCGTGTCCCTCCCCCCCGCTTCCCCGCGAGGCATGCCCCGCGACATCGCCGAACTGAGGGCCCTCGCCGAGCGGCAGCCCGAGCTGGCCCCCGCCGCGCAGCTGCAGATCGAGCTGGTCGAGTCGGCGCGCCGCGTGCAGGGCCGCTTGTCCACGCCGTGGATCGAGGCCACGCCCGAGGCCCTGGCCGCGCGCCTGGCGTCGGGACGGGCGCTGCTCGATTTCGACCTGATTGCGTTCGAGTGGAACGACGTGCGCCTGCTCGTCCGGCAGATCGCCGACGTGCTGCGCCGGCACGAGGCCATCGACGCCGACGCCGGCGGCCGCCCTGCATGCCCTCGGACGGAGTCCCGCGCTGCCGGCGACCGATGCGCGACTGGTTCGACGGGCCGCGGCGGTGACCCCGGCCATCGAGATGGTCGACGAGGTGCTCGGCATGGGCCGCGCGCCCGTACCTGCAACGGACGGCGGAGGTGCTGCAGCAGCGCGTGGACCTCGACGCGCTGGCGCCGCGCCACGTGCCCCGTGTGCGCCGCGGAGCCGGACTTCTCGGTGGTCACCACCGCGGGCGACCGGCAGCTGGTGTGCGGCCGCTGCCACGTGCGCTGGCGCGTTCGATCCGATCGCGTGCCCGTACTGCGGCAATGCGCGACCGCTCGACCATCACGTCCCTGGCCACGTCCGACGGCGTCTACCGGGTGACGATCTGCCGCGCGTGCGACCGCTACATC
The DNA here is from genome assembly GCA_963839865.1 of uncultured Acidobacteriota bacterium. Lineage (GTDB taxonomy): Bacteria > Acidobacteriota > Vicinamibacteria > Vicinamibacterales > UBA2999 > 12-FULL-67-14b. The sequence continues at coordinate 100,413 of CAWIWS010000010.1, read as the reverse complement.
AAGGCCATCGACGCGCGACGCGCCACGCGCCCGCTGCTGCCGTACGCCGATCCGATTGTCACGCTGCCGCTGGACGCGGCGGTACTGCAGCGCGGATCGAAATCTTGAGGCCTAGGGACTTAGGGCTTAGGCGGGCTTGCGGAGGACGCTACTGCTGGTCTGCCCGGAGCTGGTGTCCGAGCCGTCGAGCAGGCTCTTCGAGCGGCTGCTCAGCCAGTTGAACAGGTGGCGGGTCTCCCAGAAGCGGCCGGCGTTCGACTTGGCGCCCAGCACGACAAACGCCACCTGCTGGCCGGTCTCGGGCAGGCGCAGCAGCGTCGCCAGGCAGTAGCCGGAGCGGCTGATGAAGCCGGTCTTGCCGCCCAGCACTTCGATGTCGCCGGTCCGCACCAGCTGGTTGGTGCTGTGGGCGCTGATCATGCTGCTGGCCGGATGCGTGGTGTAGGACGCCTTGCGCATCACGCTGCCGATGCGCTCGTCGGCCGCGGCGTAGGCGATCAGCCGCGCCAGGTCGTAGGCCGACGAGACGTTGTCGGCGAGCAGGCCCGACGGGTCGGCGTAGTGCGTGCTCTTGAGGCCCAGCGTCCTGCGCCTTCTCGTTCATCTTGTCGATGAAGCCGTCGGAGCCATAGGGCGAGACGCGCGCCAGCGCGCGGGCCGCGGCGTTGTCGGACCCGACCAGCAGCAGGTTCAGCAGATCCTCGGCCGGGAGCTTGTAGCCGCGCGCGGAGGTAGGTCGTCGAGGCGTGGAACACGTCGCTGCGCTGCACCGTGACGGGCATCGACGAGGTCGGCGCCGCTATCGAGGAACACGAGCGCGGTCATCACCTTGGTGATGCTCGCCATCGAGCGCTGATCCTGGGCGTGGTCTTCCCACAGCACTTCGCCGGTCTGGCCGGGTTGTAGATGATGGCGGCTTCGGCGCGCACGTCCGGCACTTCGCGGCCGAACTCGTCGACGCGGAACCGCGGCGTCTGCACGTCGCGCATCTCGCGGGCGCGGGCCGCGGCGCGAGCACGCGCCAGCTGCGCCTTGCGCGCATTCGCGCTCGAAGCCGAATAGGTCTTGGCTTGCTGCTGGTGGTCGGCTTGCTGGCCGTGGGCTTGCTGGTGGTCGCCTTGCTCGCTGTCGCGCGCCGGTGTCGCCTGGCTCGTCGAGACCTTCTTCGCAGCCGGCTTGCGGGAAGGCTTGGCGCCCTCCGCCGACAGCGACAAGCCACAAATCATGGCGCCTGCTGTCAGGCACAGGGCGAGCTTGTGAAGGCGGTTCACCATGTAATTTTCGGCATTCTAGCAGACTATCTTTAAGAATCAAGGGGGTTTAGGGGTCTTGAAGTAGACTGGCGCCCATATGGACGGCCTCGAGAAGGACGAATTTCGGGTCCTGAGGGAGACCATCGCGGTCCGCGGGACGCTCAGACCGGCGTTGATGCTGGCATGCATCGTGGCCTGGGCCGCGGCGCTTATTGCCGTTCTTGCCTGGCTTCCCTACCCCTTGGCCTCCCTCGTGCCGCTCCTGATCCTCGTGGCCGGCTTCGAAGCCATCCGCCCCCTGCACTTCGGCGCCGAGCGCATCGGCCGCTATCTCCAGGTCTTTCATGAAGAAGGCGCGGCCGTGCCGCCCCCGATGAGCGATCCGCCCGCTTGGGAGCGCCTCGCGATGGTGTTTGGCGGCGGGATCCCCGGAGCCGGTGGCCATCCCCTGTTCGCCCCGCTCTTCGGAATGGCGACCCTGGTGAACTATCTGGCCGTCGTCCTCCCCGGCCCTGTGCCATTGAACTGGCGATGATGGCCGTGCCCCACGTCGCGTTCGTCGCGTGGTTGGTGGTCACCGACCGCGCCATGCGCGCCCAGCGCGCCGCCGAACTCGCCCGCTTCCGCGCGCTCAGGGACATCTCTGGGGCTTGAGGCTTGGGACATGAGGCTTGGGGTCGAACCTCAAGCCTCAAGTCTCAAGCCTAAGCCTCTGGTCCTCCAAGTTCACGGTTGCGCGAGTGCAATCGCGAGTAGCAGCGCGCGCTAGCGTGGGCGCTGGGCCTCGAAGCGACAGCGCGGTCCTCCAGCTGTGAAAAATCCGTGAAAACAGATCTCTTGAATCCAAAATCGCGAATCGCCATAGAATGTCGCGGGACCAAGCCGGGGCGGCCTGACGGAAACACGAAACGACAGGCCTGAATCCGGTCTTGGGGGTTCCGTCTCTAGATGTAACGAGTTGGTACCCAGTTTGCTCGTGCCCCCGCGCAGGCCTGCTGCAGGCCTGTTGTGTCGCTACTGCCTTTCAGGAGGATCAATGAAGTTTGTGAAAGTCATTTCCTGGTGCCTGATGCTCGCCGCGTTGGCGGTTAGTACTCCGGCGCTGGCCCAGGACTTCCGTGGCCGCATCAACGGCACGGTCTCGGACAACACGGGCGCCGTGCTGCCCGGCGTCACCATCACCGCCACCAGCCCCGCGCTGATCCAGCCGCAGGTCCAGGTGTCGTCGGCGGACGGCGGATACCGTTTCCAGGCGCTGCCTCCTGGCGTCTACGAGTTGAGTTTCGAGCTCGCCGGATTCCAGAACGTGAAGCGCGAAGGGATTCGCGTCGTGATCAACCAGACGCTGACGGTCGATCAGCAGCTGCAGGTCGCGACCCTGCAGGAAACGGTCACCGTGACCGGCGCCTCGCCGGTCGTCGACACGACGACCTCGTCGATGGGCACGAACTTCACGAAGGAGTTGCTCACCGAAATCCCGAACGCGCGCGACGTGTGGGCGGCGATGTCGCAGGCCCCCGGCATCCAGATGCAGGGCTTCGACGTGGGCGGCTCGCACGCCGGCACCGTCGACCGGCTACGTGACCTACGGCCTGGACGTGCAGAACCAGACCAAGATCGAAGGCGTCGACACGACGGAAGGCGTCAGCGGCAACGCGGGCTACTTCGACTTCGGATCGTTCGAAGAGTTCCAGGTGGGCGGCGCCGGCAGCGACGCCGGCAGCTTCGCCCCGGGCGCCTCGCTGGCCATCAGCGTCAAGTCGGGCGGCGACAAGTTCTCGGGCAACTGGTACAGCGACTGGCAGGGCGACGCGACGATCAGCGACAACGTCCCCGACAACCTGAAGTCCGCCAACAACCGCGACAGCAACGGCTTCTTCGTCCGCACGCCGCTCACGCGCGGCAACCCGATCCAGAAGCAGTACGACGTCAACTTCAACGTGGGCGGTCCGCTCTGGAAGAAGAAGGCGTGGTGGTTCTACAGCTACCGCCTCGACGACCAGTACAAGTTCATCATCGGCTCGGACGCGCTCTCGCGGTCGAAGCTGACGAACGACTACACGTTGAAGGGCACGTTCCAGATCAACTCGAACAACCAGATCATCGGGTTCTACAACAAGCGCAACAAGCTGCAGGACCGTCGCGACTTCGGTCCGACGACCCCGCTCAGCGCCGCGCGCTACCAGGCGTCGACCAACTACCCCGGCAAGATCGAGTGGACGAGCGTCCTGGGCAGTTCGCTGTTCCTCGACGCGCTCTACGGCTACTGGGGCAACTTCTTCCCGCTGCGGCCGACGCACGAAGTGGGCATCTACGAGCGGCCCCTGGGGCCCGGGCCGGCAGGACCTGGCGAACAACCAGTTCTTCGACGGCGGCGGCAACAGCGCCTACCAGAACCAGCGGCGCTTCAAGCCCCAGTACTACGTGTCCCTGTCGTACTTCAAGGACGGCTGGAAGGGCAGCCACGACTTCAAGTTCGGCTTCGACGACAAGCTCGACCGGCGCAACTTCATCCAGGACCAGCCGTTCGACATCTTCTACCGCGACCAGGCCGGGCGCGGTGAACCAGGTGGACATCTACAACACGCCGGTGTCGCCGTACAACGACGTGAAGTACGTGGCCGGCTGGTTCAGCGACACGTGGAAGATGAACAACCGCCTGTCGGTCAACTACGGCGGCCGCCTCGAGCACTACACGGACGGCTGGCCGGATCAGACGGTGGCGCCCAACGGCATTCCCGCCCTCGCCGGCTGGAACGACCCGACCTACCAGGCCTTCATCGCGCCCAAGAACGTGACGGCGAAGATCGGTGGCCACGAGCACGACGTTCGCGCCGCGCGTGGGTTTCGCGTACGACCTGACGGGCGACAACCGCACGGTGCTCAAGGCCTTCGTCGGCCAGTTCCGCTTCAACTCGGCCGACACCGTCGCCGACCAGCAGAACCCCGTCGGCAAGGCGCAGCTGCGCTATCGCTTCAACGACCTGAACGGCAACCGCCTCGCTCGACGGCCCGTCGGAGCTCGGGCGCGCTCGTGCAGACGGTCGGCGGCGCCGGCTTCGTCACGGTGGACCCGAACCTGATTCGTCCCTCGTCCACGGAGTTCTCGACGAGCGTCGAGCGCGAAATCCGGCAGGGCCTGTCGGGCCGCGTGTCGTACGTCTACAAGAACATCCGCAACGAGTGGAACGAAGTCGACACGGCGCGCGTCGGGCTCTACACCGTGCCGTTCAACTTCGTCGACATCGGCAACGACGGCGTGTCGGGCACGGCCGACGACAAGACGGTGGCCCTGCTCGATTGGCCGGCGACGGCGCCGTCCAACCGCATGTGGACCAACCCGTCGAACGGCCACTCCGACTTCAGCACGGTCGAAGTCGCCGTCAACCGCCGCTTCGCCGGCAAGTGGATGATGCTCACCTCGTTCGGCTACACGTGGCTGAACCAGATCAACTCCATGGTGTCGTCCACGAGCAACACGGGCGTGGCCGGCAACCTGCGCGCCTACTACTACCGTCCGTCGCAGCTGATGTTCGGGGACCAGGGCTACGAAGGCACCACGACCTGGAACTACAAGATCATCGGCCGCTACGTGATGCCCTACGACATCGGCTTCTCGGGATCGTGGAAGGTCCAGAGCGGCTACCAGTGGGGCCGCGTGACCAGCGTGAACTTCCCCGGTGACGGCGCCCAGAACATCCGCATGGAGCCGGTCACGGCGAACCGCGCGCCGAACGTCGGCATCATGGACGCGCGTCTCGACAAGGCGTTCCGCTTCGGCAAGTTCGGGAAGCTGACCGCGCAGGTGGACATGTTCAACCTGCTGAACTCGGGCACGGTCACCGTGTTCCGCACCACGACCGGGACGACGTTCAAGGAAGTGCTCGGCATCCTCGACCCGCGCATCGTCCGCTTCGGCCTCCGGTTCGACTTCTAGCACCGAAGACGGATCGGAAGGCACACAGCAGATCGGGCGGGTGGGAAACCATCCGCCCGATTTGCGTACGCACCTCCGCACCTCCGCACCTTCCGCACCTCCGCACCTTCCGCACCCCCGCACCTCCGCACCCTCGCCCCCTCTGATACTCTTCCTCCGAATGCGTCGCGGTCCGTTCCTGTTGCTTTTCGCCGTCTCCGGCGCGGCGGCCCTCGTCTACGAAGTCGCCTGGACCCGGCTGCTCACGCTGCAGATGGGCCACGGGATTGCGGCCGCCAGCACGGTGCTCGCGGCGTTCATGGGCGGCCTGGCCGTGGGGTCGGCGATCGCGGGACGGGTGGGCGGCCGCCTGAGCCCCGCGCGCGCGCTTCGCGTGTATGCGGGCCTCGAATTGAGCATCGGCCTGCTCGCGTTGCTCCTGCCCTTCGGCCTGCTCGCCGTGCGGCCCCTGCTCGCGAGCGCGTATGCCGAGGGCATGGGCGGCGCCACCTTTGCCCTGCTCCGGCTCGGCTCGGGCATCGTGCTGCTCGCCGCCCCGGCCGCGGCCATGGGCGCCACCTTTCCGATTGCCTCGCGCTGGATGGTGCGCCATGCCGCGCAGGCGGCCCGCGACGCCGGCGGCTTGTATGCGGCCAACACGCTTGGCGCGGCGGCCGGCGCCGTGCTGGCGGGTTTCGTGCTCGTCCCGGCACTGGGCCTTCGCGGCTCCACGTGGGTCGGCGTCGCCCTGAACATCGTCGCCGCGGCGGGCGCGCTGGCCATCGCCACGGACTCCAGTCGCCGAAGGCGCCACCGCCCCTGACACGCCTCGTCACGGACGCGAAGAGGAATCCCGCGCGCGCGAAGGGCCGCAAGACCGACGCCCCGGCGGCGCGCCCACCGATCGCGCGGCCGTGGCTGGCGGCCGCCGCGCTCGGCGTGTCGGGCTTCGCGTCCCTGACGCTGCAGATTGTCTGGACGCGGCTGCTCGCGCTCATCCTGGGTCCCACGACGTATGCCTTCAGCCTGATCGTCGCCATCTTCATCATCGGCCTCGCGGGCGGCGCCACGATCGGCGCCTGGCTCGCCGCGCGGACGACGCGCGCCACGACGGGCCTGGCGTGCTGCCTGCTGGCGAGCGTCGGGCTGTCCATCGCCGCGGCCTCGACGGTCAACTGGGCGCTGCTCCACATGGCGCAGGTCGTGGCGCACCCGGGCTATCAATTCGGCGACGTCCTGCTGCGCGAGGTGGGCCTGGTGAGCGGCATGCTGCTGCCGATGACGCTCGCCTTCGGCGCGGCCTTCCCTTTTGCCGTGGCCGTGGCGACAGGGCGCGACGAGACCGTCACCGAAGACCTCGGCCGCATCTACGCCGTGAACACCGTGGGCGCGATTGCCGGCGCGTTGCTCGCCGGGTTCGTCCTCGTGCCGCAACTGGGCCTGCACGACACGATCAGGCTCGTGTCGGTGCTGGCCGCGCTCGCGGCCGGCGGCCTCGTGGCCGCGTCGCGGGACCGCGGCCGCGTCGTCGGGCTGGGCGCCGCCGTGGCCGTCTTCGCCGCCGCGGCCTTCCTGCCGCCCTGGAACCATCTCCTCCTCTCGAGCGGCGCGTACAAGTACGCGGCGTCGCTGCGCGGACCGGACCTGCAGACGGCGCTCACCGCCGGTGAACTCCTCTCCTATCGCGAGGGCGCCACCGGCACCGTGGCGGTCCGGCGGCTTGCCGGCTCGGTGTCGCTGGCCATCGATGGCAAGGTCGACGCGTCGAGTTCGGGCGACATGCTCACGCAGCGGCTGCTCGCGCATGTGCCGCTTCTGCTGCATCCCGCAGCCGCGGCGCGCCGCCATTCTCGGCCTCGGCAGCGGCGTCACGCTGGGCTCGGCACTCACCCACCCGCTGTCGGAAGCGCGGTCGTCCTCGAGATCTCGCCGGAAGTCGTCGCGGCGTCGAGCTTCTTCGAAGCCGAGAACCACCACGCGCTGGCCAACCCGAAGACCCGGCTGGTGGTCGGCGACGGCCGCACGCACCTTCTGCTGGGCCGCGAGCAGTACGACGTCATCGTCTCGGAGCCCTCGAATCCGTGGATGGCCGGGATCGCCTCGCTCTTCACCCAGGAATTCTTCGAAGCCGCGCGCGCGCGCCTCGCGCCCGGCGGGTTGCTCTGCCAGTGGGCGCACACCTACGACATCAGCAGCGACGACCTGCGCTCGATTGTCGGCCACCTTCCTCTCCGTCTTTCCGAACGGGACGATGTGGATGGTGGGCGATGCGGACGTGCTGCTCATCGGCTCCACCGAGCCGCTCGACGCGCGGATCGCCGGAGTCGCGGCGGCGTTCGAGCGGCCCGGGGTCGCGGCCGACCTCGCCTCGGTCGGCGTCACGGGACCGTTCTCGATCCTGTCGTTGTTCGTGGCGCAGGGGCCCGCCCTCGCCAAGTGGGCGGCCGGCGCGCCCCTGCAGACCGACGATCACACGCGCCTGGAATTCTCGGGGCCCGCGCAGCATCTTCGGCCAGTCGCGAGAGGACAACGCCGTCGCCCTCCGCGAGCTGGCGCGCCAGAGGCCGCCGCCCGCGGCCGTCGCGGCGGCGCTGGCCGGCGCCACGGCCGCCGATTGGCGCGACCGGGGCGCCATGCTCCTCCAGGCCGACGCGCATCGCCCCGCCTACGAGGACTTCGCGCGCGCGCTCGAGGGTGTCCCGACCGACGCCGTCGCCCTCGATGGCCTGATTCGGTCGGCCGCGCCGATCCATCGGGTCGCGGACGCGAAGGCCCTCCTCACGAGGCTCGCGTCCGACCCCGCCCGCCCGTCGACCAAGCTGGCGCTTGTCCCGCCTCCTCGCGTCCGAAGGCAACATGGACGAGGCGATTCGCATTCCCGATGGCCATGCTTCAGGGCGATCCGAACAACGTCCCCGCCCTCGAACAGCTCGCGTCGGTGCTGGCCGATGCCGGCGATGCCGGGCGCCTGGCGCCCGTCGTCGCGCGCCTGCTGGCACAGGCGCCCTCCGACCCACGGGCGCACTACTACGCGGCCACGCTCTTCTTCCTCCAGAACCGGCCGGACCAGGCCGTCCGCGAGGCCCGGGCCACGGTGGCGCTGGACCCCGCCCACGCCAAGGCGCACAACCTGATCGGCGCGAGCCTCGCCAGCATGGGCCAGCGAGACCAGGCCCGGGCCGCCTTCGAGGCGTCGCTCAAGGCCGACCCGCGGGAGCCTGGCACCTACACCAACCTCGCCACGCTCGAGCTCCAGTCGGGCAACCGCGCGCCGGGCGATCCGGTACTTCGCTGAAGCCCTCACGGTCGATCCCGAACTCCGCCTCGGCACGCGAAGGCCTGGCCGCGGCGATGGCCCTCCGCTAGCTTCATTCGCGATCTCAACTCCAATTCAATGAAGTTCGATCCAAGCCGATTGACTGTGTAGCAACGGCAGTGTGCGAGCCCCTGATTGGATAGGTGTGCAAAATTCACCACCCTACCGTGTGAGAACTGCCACCATCGTGCAGTTGATGTGCACCCGCAGAATTGTCGGTTTCACTGGAGCGAGCGCGGCAAATTCGTCGCGGCACGAAATTTGCTAAGCGGTGAGATGAGGAGACGCATTACATGAGCGTGGTTCGCATCATCGGATTTGCCACGCTGTCGTGCGGCTGTGTGGTCGGGCGGTATCGGGATATCGCCAGCACGCGTGAAGTGGTCTACGTGGAAGAGAAGGGCGTGGCCTGTGAGAGCCACGCGCATCGCCGGAACCAGACGGTTTCGGCCGAGCGCGAGCGGTTCGCCGCCGTCACCTTCTCCGCGATCGACCGCCCGCGCGTCCTAAGGCCCAGAGCCGCCGTCGGCGCCCGCCGACGGTTTCGACAGCGCTGGCACCTCGCATGTCCGCGCGCGGTACAATCGCGCCGCAGTGCCTCGTCTTCCCAAGCCCTTCGCCGAACTCCGCCACGACCAGCTACGGTACCGTTTCTACCATGGCGATGCCCTGGAGATCCTGGGCGCCCTTCCCGCGGGCCAACTCGACGCCATCGTCACCTCTCCGCCCTATAACCTCGGCATCCGGTACCGGACCTACGATGACGGCCAGCCGCGGGACGAGTACCTGGCCTGGACGGGCGCCTGGGCGCGGGCGGCGGCCGCGGCGCTGTCGCCGGCCGGGTCGCTGTTCCTGAACGTGGGCGCCAAGCCGAAGGATCCCGTGGACCGCGCTCGACGTGGCCCAGGCGGTCCGCCCTCACCTGCACCTGCAGAACATCATCCACTGGGTGAAGTCGATCGCCATTGAGAAGGCGCTGGCGGGAGTCGCGGTCGGGCCTGCCGGACGACCTCGCCGTGGGGCACTACAAGCCGATCAACAGCGAGCGCTTCCTCAACGACTGCCACGAGTTCGTCTTCCATTTCTCGCCCACGGGCGACACGCCGCTCGACCGGCGGCGATCGGCGTCAGGTACCAGGACCCGTCGAACGTGAAGCGGTGGGCAGGCGGCGGACGGGCGTCCGCTGCCGCGGCAACACCTGGTTCCTGCCCTACGACACGATCCAGAGCCGCGACCGCGACCGGCCGCACCCGGCCACCTTTCCGTGGCGGCTGCCCGGGTACTGCCTGAGGCTCCACGGCCTGTCGCGGCTGCAGCTGGTGGCCGATCCGTTCCTCGGCCTGGGCAGCACCGCCGTGGCCTGCGCCGAGCTGGGCGTGAGCTTCATCGGCATCGAGATGGACGAGCACTACCTCACCGAGGCGGTCGCGCGCACCAGGGCCGTGCTTGAGAAGCGTGGGCAATAGTTTCCCTTGAATCCATCTCGTGGCGGAGATATATGCTCGGATGCATTCTTGGAGTGCGACGTGGACCTTCGACAACTGGAAATCATCCGAGCCATCGCCGAAACGGGGTCGTTCACCGCGGCGGGGCACAAGCTGCACGTCTCGCAGTCGGCGATCAGCCGGCAGATCCTGCTGCTCGAAGATGAACTCAAGGAGCCGGTGTTCCTGCGCATCGGCCGCCGCATCCGCATCACGCCGGCCGGCGAGTCGCTGCTGCAGCTGAGCCACCGCGTCTTCCAGGACCTCAAGGACACGATTGCCGGCGATCACCGACAGCCAGGAATCGCTGCGCGGCACCGTGCGCCTGCTGGGCGGGATGACGGTGTGCCTCTACGTGTTCCCGCCGCTGCTCACGGAGCTCAAGCGGCAGCACCCCGACATCGACCTGAAGCTGATGTCGGGCAGCACCGAGCGGTGCCTCCAGCATCTGCGCTCGGGCGCCGGCGACCTGGCACTGCTGACGCTGCCGGTGGACCAGCCCGACCTGGTCACGGTGCCGGTGCTGCAGGAGGAACTGCTGCTCGTCACGGCCGCGAAGCATCCGCTCTCGCGCAAGCGCAAGGTGCTCCCGCAGGACCTGGTCCGCCAGCCGTTCGTGCTCTTCGAGTCGGGCTCGAACACGCGCCGCGCCATCGACGAGTTCTTCCTGACGGCGCGCATCGAGCCGCAGATCGTCATGGAAACCGAGAACGTCGAGATCATCAAGGCGCTGGTGCGCAACGGACTCGGCATCACGATCATCCCGTACCAGGCCGTGGCGCGCGACGTGACGAGCCGGGCACCTCTTCTGCGCGCGCATCGAGGGCCGCTCGCTCGTCCGCGAGACCGGCTGGGTCTACCCCAAGATGAGCCGGACCCCGCGCGCCGTCCAGGAAGTCATCCGCGCCTTCGAGCGCGTCCGCCCCAAGCTCAAGCTCGCGCCCTAGGCCCCACACCGCGGGTCCCGGCGCCGCCGAAGCATGCGCTCACCGCATGCTTCAAATGTGATCATTCTATTTTTGGATTGAGCGACCGATCGCTAGGATGGAGACTCATCGTTCCCAACCAGCGAGGTCCAGCATGGAATCCAGCCGCGAGCGTGTTATCTCCGTCGTCCTGAGCGAACAGGACTGGCAGGCGTTTGTCCGCGTCCACCCGCAACCCGTGGCCTTCCTCCGCGAGAAGATCCAGGAGTCGATTGCGCTCGAGCCTATTTCTTCGGGGTTTGTCCCGGCACCTGGCGCAGCGAATACGACGTCCGCGACCACACGTTGAGGCCCGGCTTCTCGACCAGCTTCACCTCGATCTTCCGCGTCCGCTTCAGCGGGTCGGGGTTGGTCGAGTAATAGCCCAGCACGTAGTAGTCGCTGGTCTCGGCGTCGATCCGCTTCAGCGCCTTGTCGAAGTTGTTCTGGTTGACCACCGCGATGCCGCCGGTCTCCTCGGCGAGCACGCGCAGGCTGTCCTGCGACTTGCGGACGTAGTCCGCCATACTCCACCGGATCGACCGTCTCGTCGATGTCCGGCGCCGGCCACCAGGCCGCGCGGGTCGATCGTGTAGAGCGTCGCGTTGGCGCGGTTGGCGGTGCGCGTGATCTCCGCGAGTTCCCGCGCCAGGTCCGCGTCCGCGAACTGGTTGTTGCTCTTGAACTGATCGTTCGGTCTGCTGGCCCTCTTCGCGCGTCTGGCCGAAGCGGCCGCCGAACATCGGGTCCTCGCCCAGCCGGGATTCCGCGAACGGGTTGAAGTCGTAGCCGTTGCTCACCCAGATCACCGCCTTGCGCCGGTTGCTGATCTTCTCCAGCTGCGCGAGGATGTCGTACGCCGTCGAGAACGCGACGTGCGCGCGATAGCGCACTTCGCTCGGCCCCTCGGCGCCCTCGGCGCCCTGGATGATGTCCGACGGCTTCAGGCCGTTGCCGGTGACCTTCTTGATGGCCTCGTCCAGCATCTTGCGGTCGTACGTCGAGGTCGATGGCGATGGACGAGGGCCCGGTCGAGACGATCGAGAACATGTCGCCTTCGTGCACCAGCGTCTTCGAGATCTTCTTGAAGAGGTCGCGGATCCGGCCGGTGTTCCGGAAGTCCAGGTGCAGGTCGTCGACGATGATCAGGAAGATGCGCCCGGCGGTGTCGTTCTTCGGCCGCGACGGGCGGCAGGATGATGCCCTTCTGCGCTGGCGCCGGCGGCGGCGCCGCGCAGGTTGTGCACGCGCCCGCCGTGCACGAGCGTCAGCGACGCGATGTCCTGCTTGACGCCGTCTTCGAACACCTCGAAGTCGTCCTTGCTCAGGTCGGCCACGAACTGGTCCTGCCGTTGCGGACGATGGCATCGGTCGTGACGTAGTCGATGGCCACGCGGAACTGGGGCTGCCCGGGCGCGGCGGGCGCGGCTGCGCGGCGGGCGGCTGCGCGGGGGCGGGGCCTGGGCCGCCAGCGCGGCCGTCGACAGTGCCAGCACACCACGCTCCGAGACGAAAGCTCACCGCTGATGGTCTCCCAGTATAAGACGGCTGGGGCGCGGAACCAGCCTTCCCGTTTAGGATAGGGGATGCGCATCGCCATTGGTGCCGACCACGCCGGATTCGAGCTGAAACGCGATTTGGCGGGCTACCTGGCCCAGAAAGGCCACGAGGTCACCGACCTCGGCACCCATTCCACCGCGTCGGTGGACTATCCCGACATCGCCGACGCCGTGGCCTCGGCCATTCGCAACGGCCAGGCCGACCGCGGGGTGCTCGTCTGCGGCAGCGGCGCGGGCGCCTCGGTGGCCGCCTGCAAGTTCCCGGGCGTGCGCGCCACGGTCTGTCACGACTGCTACTCGGCCCGGCAGGCGGTGGAGCACGACGATGTCAACGTGCTGTGCCTGGGCGCGCGGGTGGTCGGACCGGCGCTGGCGAAATCGGTGCTCGACGCCTTCCTGCCGCCGGCTTTTCCGGGGAGGAGCGCCACATCCGTCGCCTCACGAAATCGACGCCATCGAGGCGCGCTTTTCGCGCGACGAGTGACGCCGGGCTACGACTCCAGCAATTCCTGCCGCAGCGCGTCGAACAGCGGATCCGCGTTCCGCACGCCGTCGAGAATCGCCTCGGGCGAGAGCCACATCTCCGGGTCGAGGGCCTCGGCCCGATGCAGCCACGCGTCGCGCGTCGCCGGATCGCTGTGGCGCTCGTGGATGCGCGCGCAGATCTCCGAGTGGCGGGCCCGCAGCCGCGTGGCGATCTCCCGCCCGACCAGTTCCTCGAGCAGCCCGTGGAGCGTGTGCGGCGCCTCGGCGGCCGGCGCGGTTTCGTCCCGGTCGGCCCCGTCGTCCAGTTCGTCGACCGCCGCCGCCAACTCCGGGTCGGCCTCGGCCTGGCGCGGCGCCGCCGCGACTCGCGGCGCGGTTCGCGTTCGCGGGACGGCTCACGGTCGCGGCCGCGCGGCTGACGCCCCCGCCGCTCCGGCTTCGCCGGCGCCTCGTCCTCGTGCATCATCGCTTCGCCAAGCGCCAGGATGGCGGGCCAGTCGAAGTCGATCTCCGGATGTTGTTCCTCGATCGTGCGGATCGCTTCTTCATCGAGCGGCGCGCGGCCGAGCAGGATGTCCGGCGCGGTGCGATACCAGTAGAGGAGGCGCGGGCGCTCACCCGGCCGGTCGGAGTGCAGCAGAAACGTATTCTCGAAACCGCGGCGATCGCGGGTGAGACGCAGGAACGGCACGGCGCTTCCCTATCGCCGCTTCGCGGACTTGGCGGCCTTTTTGGCGCCCGTCTTCGGCTTGGCGGCAGACTCGCCCGCGGCCCTGGTCGTCGGCTTGGCCTTGGGCTTGGGCTTGGTGGCAGCCTTGTCTTCGCGGCCACCTTGGGCTTGGCTTTCGCGGACGGCTTCGCCTTCACCACGGCCTTGGGCTTGGGCTTGGCCTTCGCGGGGCGGGCTTCGCGGCCTTGGGCTTGGACGGGCGCAGCCTTCGCCTTCGGGACGACGGCATCCGGTGACCGGTGCACCATCGTGAACCGGACCTGGTCAAAATTCATGTGGAACGTCCAGATCTCCGCGATAGGAATCTGGAGCTCCGTGCAAAGGCGACGGGCGGTATCCACCGAAGTGGGCGGCACGTAAGGTGCAGCGGCACCCGGAGCTTGCTGAAACGCCCCACTCGGCCAGGGCTTCCAGCTGGTTCACCGATTCGCCGGTTTCGACCTCGACGGTCCCTTCCAGCTTGCGATTTTTTTCGGTGCTGTACAGCAGGAGATCCGGAAAAACCGCGAGTTCCCCCACCATGACAGACTGGTTCTGCTCGGGGCCGGGGTTCATGACGACGTCATGCTTACGCTTATAGCGGGCCTGCAGCAGTCGGATGACGCGGTCGTGCTCCAGCTGCTCGCGAACCGGCCGTGTGAGAATCGGGCTCACTATGCCTCCGGAATTTACAATAAACGGTGCGACTATAACACGCGCCGCCGCGGGACCGGCGAATCTCGGCCCTCCCGGCTTAGAATGGCGGGATGGTTTTGCGCGTTTTTTCCCTCCTGACGGCCCTCCTGCTCACCGTGACCGGCCTCACGGCCCAGTCCGCCCAGGCCCAGGGCCCGGCGGCGTGGCGCCGGCCGCGGCCAAGCTGCTCGAGACGATCCGGGCGGCCGACAAGGGCCAGCTCGCCGTCTCGGAGGAGGACGGCCGCTTCCTGCGCCTGCTCGTGGCGGCCACCAACGCCAAGCGCGGTCCTCGAGATCGGCGGCGCCAGCGGCTACAGCGCCATCTGGATCGGCCTGGGCCTGCGCGAGACCGGCGGACGCTGATGACCATCGAGTACGACCCGGTGCGCGCCAAGGAAGCCGCGCCAACATCAAGCGCGCCGGCCTCGCCGACATCGTCACGGTCGTCGCAGGCGACGCGTTCAAGGAAATCCCGAAGCTCGAGGGCCCGTTCGACTTCGTGTTCCTGGACGCCTGGAAGCCGGACTACAAGAAGTTCTTCGACATGGTGTTCCCGCGCGTCGACCCCGGCGGGCTGTTCCTCGCCCACAACGTCGTGAACAAGAAGAGCGAGATGCAGCGACTTCCTCACCGCCATCGAAACGCACCCGCAGGCCGTGACGACCATCGTGTCGCCCGGGCGAAGGCATCTCGATGACCTTGAAGCGGAGGCGACTGACGTCATGCGAAGCCGTTCACATCATCGGCGTGCCGCTGGACCTCGGCGGCGGCCGGCGCGGCGTGGACATGGGGCCGTCGGCCCTCCGCATCGCCGGCCTCGGCGAGCGCATCGCCGCGCTCGGCCTCGACGTGACCGACAAGGGCGACATCGCACGCGCCGATACCGGAGACCAAGGTGCCGGGCGACGCGCAGAAGAAGTACATCCGCGAGATCGCCAGGGTCTGCCAGGCGCTGTACCAGACGTCGCTCGCGTCGCTCGAGGACGGCGCCCTGCCCCTGGTGCTCGGCGGCGATCACAGCCTCGGCGCCGGGTCGGTGCCGCCGCGTCCGCGTGCATGCGGAAGCGCAGGGAAGCCGCTCGGCCTGATCTGGGTCGACGCCCACGGCGACATGAACACGCCGGCGTCGAGCGACTCGGCAACGTGCACGGCATGCCGCTGGCCGCGCTGCTCGGCCGCGAGCCGCTGGAACTCGCCCGCATCGGGGCTTCGCGCCGAAGGTGCTGCCCGAGCACACCGTGCTCATCGGCATCCGCAATCTCGACGAGCGCGAGAAGGAGATCGTGCGGGCCTCGGGGTCACGTCTTCACGATGAAGGACATCGACCGCCTGGGCATCGCCGCGGTCATCGAGCAGGCGATTGCGATTGCCGGCCGCGGCACCGCCGGCATCCACGTCTCGTTCGACCTCGACGTCTGCGATCCGACCATCGCGCCCGGCGTCGGCACGCCCGTCAAGGGCGGCCTCGACTACCGGGAGGCCCACTGGCCATGGAGATGCTGGCGGATTCGGGCCGGTGTCGTCGCTCGACCTCGTCGAGGTGAACCCGACGCTCGACATGCGGAACACGACGGCGGAGCTCGCCACGGAACTGGCGCTTCGGCGCTGGGGAAACGGATCCTGTAACTGTCGGGAACCGGGAGCCGGGAGCCGGGAGCCGGGGACTCTCGTCGGCTAGTTCGCGGCGAGGCGACCGAATCCGCTCTGGTTGCCCTTGGCCTGCTCGAGCATGTCCTCGAGCGTGTCCATCAGCATCACGAGCGAGTCCGGGCTTCTCCACCATGCGCGTGAGGGGGCGGATCGTTTCCAGATTGGCCGATTCCGAGCGCAGGCCCGAGAAGTTGATCACCGGCACATCGGCGGCATCGAGACGACCACCTCGCAGCCCGATCCGCGCCGCAAGCGCAGGTCGACGATGGCGGCAGCGGGGCGATGGGTCTTGATGGCGTCGAGCCTTCTTCGGCCGTCTCCGCGGTGACCACCGTGTATTGCCGCATCTGGAGAAACTTCACGAGCGGCTGACGCACGGCACTATCGTCTTCGACGACCAGCACGACGGGAGACGGTTCCTTGACCACGACTGGATTATCGTCCGATCCCCGGTAACGCCAGTGCCGACCGGTGAGACAACGCCTGTCGCCATGTGCGTTTAACGGACGCCGCCGACTTAGTCCGCAGGGCCCGGATCTGCTTCTCGTGGTGCCTGGTTGGATCCAGTGGAACCGTAACCACTCGTCAACGGTGAACGCGCCGAGGATCGGATGGTCCACACGTAGGCCTTGCCGATCGCTTTAGAGGGCGAATCGCGGTCTCGTCGAGCCACGCCAAATCGCGCCGGGCCGCCGCGACCGCCGCCGTCAAATGGTCAGCTCAGACGGCTGAACCTGCTTGGGAGCCTGGCGGCCATGGGGGAAAAATCCGAGCGTGACCACCACCACGAAGGTCGCGATGGTGTTGCCCACTGAGGTCTGGGTCGCGCTTGGCGCATCGCGCTCGAGGCAGCGCTCCAGCCCCTTGGCCGTTCCCGAGTAGGCCCGCTGCAGGTGTTCCACGATTTCGACAATAGACCAGCGCCCGTCCGCCGGCCGGCGCACGGCAGCCTCCGAGGGGAGGTCCGCGGTGGCCGCGTCGATGATGGCGATGCTTCGTTCGAGGTGGGGATGCACGGTTGGGGATGGCGCCTGTCAGCTTCCTGGTGGGCCGGGTGAGGATCGAACCCACGAGGAGCCTGATTAAAAGTCAGCGATGCTCTACCACTGACTCTACCGGCCCGAACCATTGATTGTAGCCCTGACTTCGGCTCGGTGACTGACGGTCCGGACACACGCATTGTATAGGCGCTGTCTCGCGATGTACTCCGTTGACAGCGCCCCGGCTCGGCCCATATCTTGCGTTTGGCATCACCGGGGCCGTGCAGTCGCGCCTGTCCACGCAGCTCTCCCGGTGACTTGCAGGTTTTTAAGGAGAAGCACACATGAACATCGCGCGGAAGGCCGGGTTGGCCGCATCGGTTCTCGCAGTGCTGGCGCTGGCCGCGCCTGCGTTTGCGCAGTCGTCGCTCGCGGTCGCCGAAGCGGCGGCCTTCATGGGCGGATGGACGCTGGGCCTCGACACGCCGCAGGGTTCGATGGAGATGACCCTCGACCTCACGGACGAGGGCGGCAAGGTTGGCGGCCAAGCTGGTCGCCCAAATCCAGGGCCCGTCCCCGGGACGACGGCGATTACGGACATCTCGAAGGATGCCGACAAGCTGGTGCTGCGCTACACGCTGAACTTCCAGGGCATGGAGATTCCGGCGGAAATCGCGCTCGGGTCCCGTGGGCGACAAGTGGAAGGCCGCGTTCAACTTCGCCGGCGGCCAGTTCATGGTCGACGGCACGGCCGTCCAACGTGCCATCTCCGAATCGCGCGCGTCGCGCCTCTAGGCGCGGCGCGCGCGTTCCATCTGCAACAGTTCCCTCGTCGCCGCATGCTGCGGGTGGGTCAGCACCCGCTGCGGCGCGCCTTCTTCCACCACCCCGCCATCGGCCAGCACGACTACGCGCGTGGCGAAGTCGCGCACGAAGTCGTCGTCGTGACAGGTCAGCAGCAGGCGCGGCCGGTGGCCACGAGCTCGCGCAGCGTCTTGCCGAGTTCGCCGCCGCGCCGGGTCGAGCGACGCGGTCGGCTCGTCCATGAGCAGCAGCTTCGGATCGGCCGCCAGCGCGCGGGCGATGGCCACCCGCTGCGCTTCCCCGCCCGACAGCTCGCGCGGCAGCGCCTGCTCGCGATGGCCACGCCCAGCTCCGCCGAGCAGCGCCCGCGCCCGGGCCAGCGCGCCGCGGGCGGCGGCGCCGTAGACATGCACGGGCGCCAGGCAGACGTTCTCGCAGCGCCGTCAGGTGCTCCCATAGGCAGTGGAACTGGAACACCATGCCCACCTTGCGTCTCGACGTGCCACGCCCGCCGAGCACGTCCACGTCGGCCGCTCGACGGTCCCGCGACCACGCGCAGGATGGTCGTCTTGCCCGAGCCCGACAGGCCCATCAGCGCCACGAGTTCGCCCGCGTCCACGTGGAGGTTGACGCCGCGCAGGATCTCGCGCGTTCCCCGCGACAGCCGAGGCCGCTGCACCGGAGCACGCGCGCTCATGCGCGTGGGCGCCGCCCAGCGCCGTTCCAGCCGGCGCGCCAGCCGGCCAGCGGCCACGACATCGCCAGGTACATCGCCGCGCACAGCGCGCCGGGAACGGCCCAGCTGCCCAGATTCGCCGCGAAGATCTGCGTCTGCTTGGTCAGCTCCACCACGGTCAGCACCGAGACCAGCGACGAGTCCTTGAGCAGCGCCACGAAGTCGTTGGTCATCGGCGCCAGCGCGTAGCGGAACGCCTGCGGTCCGCGGATGAGCCGCAGCGTCTGCCGGTGTGAAGCCGAGCGTGCGCGCCGCCTCGAGCTGCCCCTTCGGTACGGCCTCGAGCGCGCTGCGGTAGATCTCGCTCTCGTAGGCCGCGTAGTTGAGGCCCAGGCCGAGCAGCGCCGCCACAAACGGCGGCAAGCCGCACCGACCGACGCGAGGCCGTAGTAGAGGACGAAGAGCTGCAGCAGCACCGGCGTGCCGCGCATCACTTCCACGTAGGCCGTGAGCAGCGCGCGCACCACGGCCTCCGTAAACGCGGCCGATGGCGATGGCCTGCCCGAGGCGACCGCCAGCAGCATCGCCACGCACGACAGGACGAGCGTGATGAGCGCGGCGCGCAACAGCGCCGGCAGGTAGCGGCGTCAGCTCGCCCAGTGTCCGACGCGCCAGGCGACGCCCGACGGCGCCGCGGCCGGGCCGAGGTGCCCGTGCCAGGCGACGGCGCCGAGCACCCGCGCGTACATCGGCGGCTGGTCGTCGTTCCAGACCTGCCACTTGCGGAAGATTGCTTCGAGCGTGCCGTCGCGCATCGCCGCGCGCAGGTGCTCGTTGACGCGTCGCGCAGCGCCGTGTTCTCTGGGGCCAGTGACCCCGACGTAGTGGCCGATCGCCAGCCGTCCGGGCTGCGTGCGAGGCCCGGCGTGCGCCGCATCGCGCGCTCGGCGAGCACGTTGTCGAGCAGCACGGCGTCGACCCGGCCGAGCAGCAGGTCCTGTACGGATGGACGTCGTCGTCGTACGAACGGCGGTGAGGCCGTGCTCGCGCTCGGCGGCAGCAGGAGGTCGTAGGCGAGGGTGCCGCCGAGGGTGGCGACGCGCTGGCCCGCGAAGTCGGCGAGGCGGAAGCGTCGCGGTCGGCCGTCGCGGACCGCGAGCACCTCGCGGAACTCGTAGTACGGGAGTCGCCGCGAGCTCGGCGCGCGGCGCGGGTGTCTTCGATGCCGCTCAGGGCGATGTCGGAGTCGCCGCGTGTGACCGACTGGTCGAGCGCGGGAAGGCCACCCGACGAACCGGCGCGCGGCCGAGTTGGCGGGCGAGCAGCTCCGCGACCTCGACGTCGAAGCCGACGACGGTGGGGTCCGGGATCGGCCTCGACGAACGGCGCGCCGCCCTCGGCATCGCCGCCCCAGCGCAGCCTCGGGCGCCTGCGCGTGGAGCGACAAGGCGCCGACGAGGCCAAGTGGCGCAGTCGAGCGATGAGGGCCAGCAGACCGGGACGCACGGAGCCGCTATGATACAATTGCTGTCGTTTCTCACCTACGCGTCCCCGTCGTCCAGAGGCCTAGGACGTGGCCCTTTCAAGGCTAAAACACGGGTTCGAATCCCCTCGGGGACACCACACTTCGTACCAGCCTCGCCAATAGCCGTTCTGTGTTACCCGTGCTTGCTCCACTCCGGCCAGGTCGCCAGAAGCGCCTTCGCCCGTTCTTCCGCTTGCCTGCTCTGCTCCGGGGTCAGTTCGCCGCGAACGGCATCGCGCGCGCCTGCGTAATCCTCCGCGATCTGTTCGTTCATCGGGTCACGGCGCTCGGCCGCGATACTAGCCACATCAGCGATTCAACGTCGTCGCGCGGCACACGCTTGCCGTTGTGATAGACCACGCCGAACATGTAAGCGGCCTCGGAATCGCCCTGGAGCGCGGACTTGCGAATCAGTTCACAGCCGCGAGCCTGGTCCTGCGTGACGCCGTTCCCGATCAGGTACAGCCTGCCAAGGGCGAGTTGGCCGGCTGAATCGTTCCGTCGGTAGCCCCGGCGACGAGCGCGCCGCCGTCTCGAGTATCCGCCACCACCCCCTGGCCGGCCTCGTAGCACCACCCCAGGTTGGACATCGACAGCGCGTCACCAAGCGCCGCGGATTTCTCGTACCACGCGAGCGACGCCGCAAAGTCCGGCGTGACACCGAGGCCACGCGCATAGCGCGCGCCGAGATTCCCCATCGAGCGCGCATCCCCCTGGTCCGCCGCCCGCTGATACCACGCCGTCGCAGCGGTCTGGTCGGGCTCTGTGCCCTTGCCGCTCGCGTACATCAGGGCGAGTGCCACCTGGGCATCCAGGTGACCGGCGTCTGCCGCCTTTCGATACCAGTGCAGCGCCAGCTCCATGTCGATCGGCGCGCCATCGCCATGGAAGTACCTTGAAGCCCATCCCGTACTGCGCTTCGGTATCGCCGCTGTCGGCCAGTTCGCGTATTCGCTGCAGTCTCGCCTCATCCGTCGCCGTGTCGGTTGCGGGAGACGACTGCAGTGGAAACGCTGATTGAACGGCGCAGAACGACACAAACAGGAAGATGAACGCCGCACGGACGGAAACCGAACCTGATCGCAGCGGCACGTCTGGCCTCCATGGATGTCCGGAGGGACTTCCAGTGTATCGGCGCCTCAGCGCGCAGGCAAAGCCCAGTGCGCCAGCTCTGCGGCTATTTACTTCTGGCCTTGCACGCGCCTGCGGTGTTTTAATACAAAAATATTGACAGTTCGGCAGCGGCTTTCCGCCATCGGCCCCAGCGCCCTGGTCCCCACACCCTCAAGTCTAGCTGACACGGCATGCGGCCGTGCGCCGGCGCTTTCGCGCGCATGAACCAGCGCGCCCACACCGGCTTCATCCCGGCCCTCGATGGCCTGCGCGGCATCGCCATCATCCTTGTTCTGCTGCACCACCTCACGACTTACCGGCCGACGCGTGGCTTCGACCGGTCGATCGCCAGCGTGCCGCTCATCGGATGGTCCGGCGTCGACCTGTTCTTCGTCCTGTCGGGCTTCCTGATCACCGGCATCCTCATCGATCTAGAGGGGGCAAACGCTACTTCACCAGCTTCTATGCGCGGCGCACGCTTCGCATCTTCCCGCTCTACTACCTGGTGCTGTTCCTCGCCCTCGCGGTACTGCCCTACTACGCGCAGCTGCACAAGGTGCTGGTCGGGCCGTATCCCTTGCCGCCGCTCCTGCCCTACTGGCTCTACCTGACCAACTTCTCGATTGCGGATCGCGGGCTCGTTCATGGCTTGTTGGACGTGAGTTGGTCCCTCGCTGTCGAGGAGCAGTTCTACCTGGTCTGGGCCGTCGTGATCTGGCTGTGCCCGCCGCGGCTGGTCGTTGTTGTGGGGGCCATCATCGTTGCCGAACCATTCGCCGCTGGTTCGCCTTGTCGCGGGGTGTGGAACCGTTGTCGATTTACGTGCTGCCCTGGTTCCGTCTCGACGGCCTGGCCACCGGTGCGCTCGTGGCATGGCTGCTGCGGCGCGGCCGACTGCCAATGCTCGACCGCTGGGCGCCACTTCGCCGCGCTCGCAGGGGTGTCGGCGTTCATTGCTATCACCATTCGAAAGCGGCGATTCCTGGTGGTGGCAACCTATGATCCAGAAGGTGGGGTTCTCCCTGATCGCGCTGACCGCCGGTGCGATGCTAGTGAGCGCGGTCAATCGACCGGCCGGCGCTCTGTGGCCGCAGATCCTCTCAATGGGGTGGCTACGAGCGTTTGGCAACTACAGCTACTGTATTTACCTGACCCACCTGGCCGTGATGCGTTCGTTTCGTGGGTACGTCTTCGATCCGACGAAAATTGAGAGGCTTGCGGACGACCCCTGGCTTGGCCAGGCAATCTTTTACGCGGTGGCCATCGCGCCAGCGTTTGCATTGGCGTGGGTGTCCTGGCGAACGTTCGAGGCGCCGATTCTCGCCCTGAAGGCGAAGTTCCCTTATAACAGCGGCCGGCTCTATTGGATTTCAAGATCGGCGCGAATGGCAGCAAACACGGCTTCCGCCAATCGCCGGTAGCCCTGTTCAGTCAGGTGCAGACCGTCGCTGCTGACATTCGCTTCGACATCTGGAAGCAAGGCACTGAACGCATCAACCAGGTAGGCGCCTTCGCCGCGCGCAACATCGCGCAGCCGGTCGTTGGCCTCGCGGATCGCCGACATCGGAATCTCGCGCCGCCCAGCCTTCGACAGAGTCAGGGTGAGGATCAAGGCCCTGGCGCCGCGGAGGCGCGCGGTGGCGGCGAGTTCGTTCACTCCGGCTGCCGCGGCCAGGATGCCCGAACCGGACTCGCCGAAGATGATGTCGTTGTACCCCTCCAATAAAACCACGACGTCCGGGAGCATCGTTAACCAGGTCCGAGGTCAAGCGTGGCCGCGCCTTGGCCGCCTGTTCGGTAGCATGACCGCGGTTGATGACAGCGATACGTTGATCGGTATAACGCGCCGACAGCAGTTGCGACAGCACCGTGGGATCGGCGAAATCGGCCGAACACGAGCTCGGCGCTATCGGTGCCCGGGACGACAATCTGCCCTTCGGTAATGCTGTCGCCAAAAGCCATGATGCGTGTGCGGCGCAGCCGGAGCGGCGCTGTGACCGTCACCGAAAAAGTGCACGAGCCGGTCCGCTTCAAGGAATCGGTGACGACGCATTCCACGGTGGTCGCGCCGACTGGAAACGTCGTGCCCGAATCAGGGGTGCAGACCTCACGGTCACCGCGCCTTCGCCGTTTTTGGCCTTAGGGAGCGGGAACGAGGCTACGGTCGCGCCGGCCCCCGTCGCCGCCAGCACCGTCACTGCTTGCGGACAGCTATCGACGGTGGATCGGCGATGCGCAGATTGGAGTCGTGATGGGCGGCTGCCTGGCGTCGGTTGGCGCACTCGGGCCGCCACTGCAAGCGCCGCACCACATCATCACCATCGCCGCCAACATCAGCGGCCCGAGCCGACGCTTCATTAGTTTCGCCAGTATAGGCGAAACCCTGCTACGCTCGACCAACGGTCGGGGACTCACTCGCGATGGCCGTCGATTTGCACCTCAGAGGACCGTCGCCGCCAACCGTCTCCTTTTGGCCGCGCCCAAGGGAGAAGCATGAAGATTTCTGGCAGGTCGATGCAGTGGATGTTGATGGGTGTGGTCGCCGTGGCCACCGCGGCCTGCGGCGGAGGCACCCCCACCAGCCCCACCAACCTCGCGACGTCGCTCCCGGCGGTCACGAAGACCGACAGCTACTCCGGGACCCTGGCGCTCGGCGCGAGCGCCACCCACGCCTTCTCCACCGTCGGCAGCGGCACCCTCAGCATCAGCATCACCGCGCTGGCGCCCACCAACACGGTGCTCATGGCGCTTGGCATCGGCACATGGGACGGCGCCAATTGCGCGATCCAGTTGTCCACCAACCAGGCCAAGCTGGCCGAGACCTACCAGGCCACGATCAACGCCGCCGGCAACTACTGCTTCGCGATCGCGGACGCCGGCAACCTGGTCGAGAGCACGACCTACACCGTCCAGGTGATTCACCCGTAGTCCTGCCGCGTCAGAGGTGCGGCAGCATCGATCCGATCGTCGCGCCCAGCGTGTTCACCTTGCCGCGTAGTTCGTCGGCCGCCTTCTCCGCTTCCTTGCGCGCCTTCTGAAGTTCCGCTTTGGCCGCCGCGGCCGCCGTCTTCTCCGCGGCCGCGAGATCGGCGGCGCGGCGTTCGGCGTCACGCAGCGCCTGCTCCGCCACGTCGCGCGCGCGATTCAACGCGTCCACGCCAGACGACACCAATCGCCCGAAGTTGTCCACGGCCACGCCGGCCGACACCGATACCCGGGCCCCGCCCCCGATCGTCCCGGCGCCGCCATTCGACGGCGAGGAAGATGCCCCTCCGCAGTCCATGCTCGAGGCCAGGCACTTGAGGAACTTGCAGTAGTCCAGCCCGGGTATCTGGGGCATCGGGAAGGGAAATGCGCCGCCGAAGCCCGCGCCGATCGAGGCACTGCCGCCGAGGGATCCCCCCCGAGCGAGGCCAGCAACTGGCCGACCTGCGCCAGCAAGGCGGGCGTGAGGAGCGCCCCGCCGCTCGAAACGTTGGCGAGCAGGCTCTGCACCTGGCCGATGGCCGCCAGTTCCGCGGCGCCCACGGCCCTGACGCCGGACATGGCGGTGTTGCCAACCGTGGCGCCCGCGCCGAGCAGGGCGCCGGCCACGTCTTCACCACGCCGCACCGCATCCGCGATAGCGGCATTCAACGCATTCGCGGCGGCATCGCGGGACGCGGGACTCCCGGCATTGGCCACCGCATTCACGAGGTTCTGAGCGGATTCGAAAAAGCCCATGGGACCCTCCTTGAAATGGCGAGCGCGGATGCTACCACGCGGCCGGGGCCGGATTGGGCATCGCCGGGAATCTCCATGCAACGGGCAACTGGAAGAACGCCGGCCGCCGGCGGTAATATCTGGGCGAGTCGGTCGCCCGATGCCACGAACGCTTGCCTGGGCCGGATCGCCGTTGGACTGATCGCCACCGTCTCGGTGGCGGCGCAGACCGAGAACCGCCCGGCCGACCTCGCGACCACCCTCGAACGCGTCGGCGAGCGCGTGGAACGCTACTTCGCCCGCGCCCAGAGCATCGTCTGCCTCGAGACCGTGAACTGGCAGCCCCTTGGCTTGAGCCTCGGCGCCGAAGGCTTTGGCCGCCATGTCGAATCGGAGCTGCGCCTGTCCTGGGACCCGCCCACCGATCCCTCCGCGCCGCAGGAGGCCACCGCGCTCCGGCAGGTCCTGAAGGTCAACGGACACCCGCCCCGCAAGAACGACCAGGACAACTGCACCACCCCCGAGCAGAACGCCACCGAGACCCAGCCGCTGTCGATGCTCCTGCCGGGCCAACGGAACGACTACACGTTCGTGTTCGCGGGCCGGGCCCAGGTGGACGCGCGGGCGGCGCTGATGCTGGATTATCGGGAAAAAGCGGCCCCCACAGTGTCCGTGGAGCTGGTCGAGGGGAACGACAACTGCGTCAGCTTCGACATCAAGGGGGGGACGCGCGGCCGGATCTGGGTAGACGCCGAAACCTACGACGTCCTCCGCATGGACCAGAGCCTCAACGGCCTGATTGACATCCGCATGCCACGGAAGGTCACGCGCAACGGCGGGTCCGAGGCGTGGACCATGGAACGGATGGACTCGAGCATCCGGTTCAAGCCCGTGTCCTTTGCCGACCCCGACGAGACGCTCATCCTGCCGGTGTCGGTGTCGAGCCTGCGCATCACGCGCGGCTCGGGCACGCCGCGGCTCCGGACCACCACACAGTACACACGCTACAAGCGCTTCCTCACCGGCGCGCGCGTCGTGCCGGAATCGTCTGACGTCCCGGCCTGACACCATGTCACCCGGCCCAGCTCACCCGGTTGACCGCTTGACGGCGTGCACCGGCACGTCCCGCCACATCCACACGTTGGGCTGGGCGGATCGGACCTCGGCGATCTCGGCGTCGAGCCCGCGCCAGATTTCACGGAGTGGAACCCATGCAACGGTGCCGCCCGGCCTGGCCTTGAGCGCCGGTTCGACGCTGCCCTTTAAGCCGGATACCGCCAGGGCGACGTGCGAGCCCGCGCGAAACGCCAGCACGATCTCCTTGCGCAAATATGTGAGGACGACGCGCGAGACCCACGACGAAATGCCCTGCCGCTCGAGCTCGATCGCGAGACGAAGAAACGCCAAATCCAGCGCGCCGAACAACCGGGTTTCGCCTCGCTGGCGCGCCTGCAGTTCGGTGCCGAGCCCGCCGTCGACGAGCAGGTGACGCACGCGGCGCGCCGTGCACTTGCGTCCCGTCAGGCGGGTGACGGCTTTCGCGGCTTCAGTGGCGGTGAGGAGCTTGAGCGTGGCCACGGTGTCCTACTGTCACTTGTTTGCATAGTGTTATACGAACGACAAATGAATGTCAATCGATAGGTCCGGCTAAAGCCGGACGCCACGACGGAATGACGGCTAAAGCCGGACTCCTCGGCCGATTTCATCAGCCCGGGGATCTCAGTGGACGGTGGTGGTTGTGGTGGCCTTGCCCGCGCGCGGGCCGAGGTTGTCGCGGACCGGCGCGTGATCCAGGTTGCCCACGCGGCGGCCGGTTTCGTACACGAGTTGGACGATGCGGGTCATCTTCTCGAAGTTGATCTTCCCCACTTCGTCCGTGTTGGCGTGATAGTCCGCGTGCAGCCCGGTCGTGTAGAACGTGATCGGGATGCCCTTCGCCGCGTAGCTGTAATGGTCGCTCCGGTAGTAGACCTGCTCGAGGTCGGCCGGGTCGTTCATCTCGTAATCGAGCTTGAGCGGCTTGGGCAGGCTCGCGTTCGCGGCGATGTTGAGCTTGTGCAATTCCGTGCTGATCCGATCGGACCCGACCAGGTAGACGCTGTTGGCCTCTTCGGCCTTGTCGTCCCGGTTGCGGCCAATCATGTCGATGTTGAGCTGCGCGACGATCCGGTCCAGGGGCACCGTCGGGTAGTCCGCGAAGAAACGCGACCCCAGGAGTCCGCGTTCCTCGCCGACGTGCCACACGATCAGGACCGAGCGCTTCGGCCGGGCGCCTTGCGCGAACGCCTTGGCCAGGCCGAGCAACGCCACCGTCCCCGACCCGTCGTCATCCGCGCCGTTCCAGATCCGGTCTTCGAGCGCGTTGGGGCTGACCTTGCCGACCGCGCCGGACCGGCGCTGGGTGCCGTCGGTCCCCGTGGTGAGTTCGCCCTCCGCATACCCGACGTGGTCGTAGTGGGCGCCGAACGCCACGTAGGTGTCCTTCAACTTCGGGTCCGACCCGGGGATGATGCCCACCACGTTGTGCGTGGTCTGGGTGCGGACGACCTCGTAGGTCGCATCGAGATTGAAGGTCAGCTTCACGCCCGTGAGCGTGAAATGCGGCAGCGGCTCCTGCTTGGCGGCCTTCTCCTTGAGGGCGGCGAACTTCTCGGGCGCCGCGCTGAACAGGAACTCGAAGAATTCGTCCTTCGCCGTCACCGTGGGAGGCTGCGGCGTGTCGAGGCGCTGCACCGTGGTGAAGTCCACGCGGGGCGTGGCCGCGGCCTGGCCGCCGGGCCCACCGGCCGCCAGGCGCCCGGACCGCCCGGCCCACCCGGTCCACCCGGTGCCGCACCGCCCCCGCCGCCGAACCCGCCAAAGCCGGGCATCACCGGACCGAGCGAGGCCACGGCGCCGAGTTGCTCGGTCGCGTATCGGTTGCGGCCCGTGATCAGCCGACGATAGGTGGCGGGGTCAACGCCCTTCGGGCCGGCGGGCCCGAGCCACACCACCGCGGCGTCCTTGACCGATGTGCCGCTGTAATCCATGTGGCCGGCCGCCGGCGCATCGAGGCCGTAGCCCATGAACTCCACGCGGTCGACGGCCAGGGACCGGGCGCCGCCGACGTTCTTGGGAAAGTCGAGGCCTTCGCCGTCCTTGAAGACGCGCGTCTGGCCGTTCACCTCCACCGTGAGCGTCGATCGGCTCGTGGCGTGGACGCCGAGAATCCTGACGGCCTGCAGGTACGAGCCCTGGTCGCCGCCCGGCTTTACGCCCCACGTCCGCAGGTGGTCGGCGATATAGGCGGCGGCCATGCCGAGGCCCTCGGAGCCCGTTGCGCGTCCGCCCAACTCGTCGGACGCGATGTAGGTCAGCCAGCTCCGCAAGTCGGTGGACGTGATCAGGTCACGGCCTGCGCGGGGGGCTTGCTGCTGGGCGGCCGCTCCGGTGATGAGGGCCAGCACGAGAAGGGTGGTCAAGGCCAGTCTGCGTTGCATGGCTAAGTTTACCCTGCCGGCCGCGGGTGCCGGCCACCGTGGTCTATCATGCCCAGAATGCGTCTTCCGCGGCTGCGCCCTGCCCTGCTGTTCCTGATGTACGGGGCGTTGAGCGTCGTGTTCTGCTGGCCTCTCTTCGAACATCCCTACGGCCTCGGCGTCCACGACTGGGACCAGCACCTGTTCTATTACGGCGCGGTCCTCAAGAACATCGTGGAGTACGGGCAGGCGCCCTTCTGGAATCCCTGGTATTGCGGCGGCGATGTGCTGTGGCAGAACCCGCAGGTCGGGCTGCTCAGCCCGGTGTATCCCCTCGCGGCGGTGGTGCCCCTCCAACTCGCCATGAAGGTGAACATCGTCCTTCACTACTGGGTGGGCTTCGTCGGCATGCACGTGCTCCTCACCCGGGTGATGCGCCTTGCATTCCTCCCCGCGGTGGTCTTCCTGGCGACGCTGGTCACCGCGTCCGGCGCGCCCGTCATCCACCTGGCCGTTGGGCACAGCGTCTTCCTGCCAGGTTTCTACATGCCGGCGCTGCTGTTCTTCCTCTTCGGCGCCTTCAAGACCGGCGCGGTGAAGGACGCGCTGAAGGCCGCGGCCATCCTCGCACTCATGGTGTTCAACGGGGGCGTGCACATCCTCCCGTTGACGTTTGCCTCGGTCGGCGTCTTCGCGCTGCTCACGGCGGTCCTGCAGCGACAGTGGCGGCCGATCGTGCTCGTGGTCGCGTTCACCGCGGCGGGCCTCGCCTATGCCGCGCCGAAGCTGCTGCCCGTCAGCCTCTACGTGACCGGCGACCGCTTCTGGGACACGCGCAATCCCACGGAGCATCCCGATCGCATGACGCTCGAGATGGTCGCGCGCACCTATGTCAATCCGGACCAGGACCTGCGCCTCACGCTCGATCAGCAGCGGCACGGATGGCACGAGTACGGCAACTACATCGGGTGGTTCTCCGCGATCCTGCTGGTGGCGGGCCTCGCGTGGGCGCTCTGGGGCCGCGGGGTGCCCGACGCGCGTCTCGGCCGCGCTTTGGCGTTGACGGCCGTCTTCCTGTTCGTGGTGTCGCTCGGCGAGTTCAGCGCGTGGGCGCCGGCGTCGGTCTTCACACACTTGCCGCTGTTTTCCAGCTTTCGCATTCCCAGCCGCTACACGATCGTGTGCCTGCTGTTCGCCACGCTCGCGCTCGCGTCGGTGCTGCGCGGCGTCGCGTTCGAATCGCGTTCGCGAACGATGCAGGGCCTCGTGACCCTGGTGTGCCTCGCGGCCTCCGCCCACCTCATCGCCGTGAACCGCGCGCAACTCAGGGGCGTCTTCAGCGTGGAGCCCTTCGACACCGCGTTCCACTGGATGGCCGGGCCGCGCGAGGTCACCACCGACAGCGAGTCGAGCGTGTACACGCGCAACTCGCCGATGCTGCGGTCCCTGATGAACGATCGCCTCTTCTTCTACTGCTACGAGCCGCTGCAGTTGTTCCGCACGGCCGTAGCCGAGCCAGAACGTGCTCTACACCGACGGCAAATCCCGCCTCGGCGGACACGTCGTTCACACCAAACCGCCTCGACTTCACCATGTTCGGGGGAGCGGAGCCCTCGCGGGTGCTACCTGAACTACAACTGGGGCCCCGGGTGGACGAGCACCGCCGGCCCGATCGACACGCACGTCGCGGGAGGTCATGTCGTTCGGTGGTCCTCGTCTCCAGGGCAAACGGGCAAGTTTCACGTTCTCGTTCGTGCCGCCGGGCCTCTGGGCCGGGACCGCCCTCTTCGGCGCGTCCGTGCTGCTCTCGCTGCTCGCCTGGCGGCGGCGCGTCTAGGCCGGCTCAGAGGCGGGCGAACATGCCCGCGAACATCTGGCACATCACGGCGCCGACGACGGCCATCGACAGCCCCCAGATCATCAGCTTGCGAAACAATTCGCGCGCCACCATCGAGTCGGCCACGGCCGCCACCGACAGCGCGCCCAGCGTCGAGAGCGGCGACACGTCCACGAGCGCCGAACCGACGTTGATGCTGAGCGAGACGGCGAGCGGATCCCCCCGCCCAGCTGCGTGACCAGCCCGGGCACGGTTGGAAGAAACGTGGGCAGCACCACGCCCGACGTGCTGCTGTAGGTCGAGATGAGGCCCGTCACGAACGCGATCACGCCATTGACGCTGCCCGGCGAGGCCATCCGCGCCAGCAACGAGGTGAACAACGTCATGCCACCCGTCTGCTCGAGCACCGCGACGAGCACCGACATCCCGGTGACCATGAGGATGGCGCCCCACGGCATCTTCTTCACCGCCGCGCCCTCGTCCGCCGTCTGCAACAGGATCAGGACCGCGGCGCCGGCAAACGCCGCCGACCCGAGCGTGAGGCCAAAGACCACGACGCCGGCAATCCACATGGCGATCACTCCGAGCGTCAGGCGCTGCGGCGGCGTCCATGGCTCGGTCGCATGGGCGTCCGTCCTGGCGGATCCCGACAGCGCCGGCCCGCCGAGGAACAAGTAAGCGCCGACCGCCACGATCAGGTGCGCGAGGAAATTCGCGGCCCACACCTTGGCCTCGTGACCGCCCAGGCCGGCCTCGGCCATCTTGGCGTTGGCGACCACGCCGACCGCGCTGAACGGCGAGAGGTTCCCCGCATTCGCGCCGTTGGCCACCATCAAGGCCGTGAGGAAGGGCGAGATCCCCGCCCGCGTGCTCACCGCCATCGCCATCGGCACGACGAGCGCCACGGCCGGCACGGCTCCCGGCCCGACCGACGACAGCGCGCAGGCGATGAGGAAGAAGACGATGGGCACGAGCCGCGCGCTGCCGCGCGCGAGGCCGAGGGCGGCGTGCGCGAGCCGGTCGATGGTGCCGTTGACGTCGGCGAGGGCGAACAGCAGCGTGACCCCCGTCAGCGTCAGGAACAGCGCGCCGGGGAATTTGCCGGCGATCACGTCGCCGGGCAGGCCGGCAAAGATCCCCACGCCCCAGGCGAGCGGCAAGGCCAGGAGTCCGACATTGATACGCGAGGTGCAGCTGAGGACGATGGCGGCGAGCAGCGCGATGAGGGAGGCGACGGCGGGCGTCATTCCGCGGGAGTATACAGCGCCCTTTTGTCGCGAAGGCTTAACGAACTCTTTACCTTTGCCCACCGGCCGCCGGCGCACACTGGGTTATGTCATCGATGCCAGCGATGCCGAACGGTGAAGGTCCATGAGGGGATTGCTGCTGGGCGTGGCGGCGACGGTGCTGCTCGTCTCGACGGGGGCGCGCGCGTCGGCTCCAGAGGTCGTGGGCGCGTGGAGACTAAATCGTGAGTTGACGGTCATGCCGGAGGCTCGCGAAGGCCAGCGGCCGGAAGGTCGGCCGCCCGGCGGCGGTGGCAGGGGTGGCGGCATGCCCGGCGGCGGTATGCCCGGCGGGCGCGGCGGGTTTGGCGGCGCCATGGGCGGCCCCGGGGGCGGACGGCCCAGCGAGAAAGAGCTCCACAAGATGGAGGTCGTGCGCCGGCGGATGACCGAGATCCCCGACCGGTTGATCATCACGCGGGCCGCCGACAGCGTGACCATCACCGATGGCGATGGCCGCAGCGCGACGCTCAAGACCGACGGCAAGAAGCAGGATCGCCTGACCGGCGACGGCGAGTTCACCTCGAAGACGCACTTCGACGGCTCGCGCCTCATCGTCGAGGAAGACTTCGACGGGCCCAAGGTGACGACGACCTTCACGCCCGTGCTTGATGGCGGCGAGATCCCACGACTCGAGGTCACGGTGAAAGTGGACGGGATGAAGGGCGGTCCGGGCGGACCACGGGGCGGCGGCGGGGACCACGGCGACGCCGGCGGGCACAGCGGCCCGCCGGAGATCAAGCGCGTGTACGACCTCGAGGCGCGCTAGGCGCGCTTCACTTCTTCTGATCGTTCTGCAACTCGACGACGATCACTTCGATCGTGTCCTTGCCTCGGTTGAGGTCGGCGTGCTGGGTTCCGGGCTCGTCGGCCTCGTACCAGTACGCCTTCCCTTTCTCCCACACCATCTTCTTCATCGTCGTGCCCTTGGCGTCGACGAGGTCGAGGGTGCCATCCGTCAGGGCGATGATCGCCCGGCTATGGTCGTGGCGGTGCAGCGAGAGCGGCTGGTTCGGCGCGATGACCGACTTCCAGGACTTCACCTGTGGGTTCTCGAATTGCGGCTCGCGACGGCTCGCGGCCGCCTGCTGCGCGCCCACGGCCACCCCGCCCGCGAACACCACGCCCGCGATGGCGACGATTCCAATTCCCTTCCACATCGGCCGCATGGGACTCTCCTTATGTTGATCTTCAGAATGCGCGCGGCGTTGCCGCCGAGAATGGCTTCGCGGTCCGCCACCGACAGCGGCAGCCGGGCGATGGCGTCGAGCATCTTCGGGATGCTGCCAATCTGGTGCGGGTAGTCGCTGCCCGCCAGGATGTGGTCGGCGCCGGCGAACTTGATCGCCAGCTCGATGGCGTTCACGTCGAAGTTGACGGTATCGAAGTAGAACTGCTTCAGGTAGCTGCTCGGCAGGCGGTCGATGTGGGTCCGGCAATCGCCGAAGGCTTCGTAACCGCGGTCGAGGCGCTCGGCGAGATACGGGAATCGCGCCGCCCATGTGGCACAGGACCCACGTGATGTTCGGATAGCGCGCGGGCACGCCGGCAAACACCAGGTGCGCCGCGGCCAGCGTGGTGTCCATGAGGAAGCCGACCAGCGGCATCAGCCAATACTGCTCCATCGCCTCCACGCCGACCGGATGCGCCGGGTGAATGTAGATCACGGCGTGCAGGTCGTTGGCCTTCTTCCAGAGCGGCTCGTACGCCGCGTCGGCGAGCGCGACGCCGTTGACGTTGCTGAACACCATCGCGCCCGGAAAGCCCAGCGTCGTCATGGCGCGATCGAGTTCCGTCACGGAGGCGGCCGGATCGTTGAGCGGCAAGGTGGCCAGCGACGCGAAGCGGGTCCGCCGCTTCACCTCGGCGGCAAACGCGTCGTTGACACGGCGCGCCATCTCCACCGCCGTGGCCGGCTCCTCGAAGTGCGTGCCGGGCGTGGTGAACGTGATCACCTGCTTGTCCACGCCGTGCTGCGCAAGCACGCCCTCGCGGTAGTCCAGGTCGCGGTGGCCGGGCACGAGGATGTTGTAGTCGCCCGGGTAGTGCAGCCGCGGGTTGCCCTCGGCGTCGAAGTCCATGCGGACCTTCGTCGGCCCCTTCTTCACGGCGGCCAGGTATTCCGGGGGGTAGTAGTGGTTATGGAAATCTATGATCATCACGGCACCAAGGGGTTCGACAGGGTTCAACGAGGGTTCAAGCACGTTCAACGGTTCGGCATCGCGGCCTGTCCCGCGCGTGCGCGGTTCCACCAGCGGAATGCCGGGAAGCCAGAGGCGACGATGAGACAGGCCCATCGCGCTTTCCGTCGGATCGGCGCGGAACTGGTTGATCACGATCGCCACCGACACCAGGCACGAACACGATCGGCGCGAGGGGCACCAGGGGCATGCGCCACGCGGGACGGTAGTCGGGACGGCGGCGCAGCACCAGGATGCCGGCCGCGAGCAGCGCGAAGAAGATCCATTCCGTATACACCACGCGCGTGAAGAGCGCGCGGTAAGTGCCGGTCAGGACCAGCACCGACGACCACGCCGCCTGCAGCAGGATGGCCTTTCCCGGCGTCCGGAACCTGGGGTGGATGTCCCCCGCCCAACGGAACCAGAGCCCGTCCTGCGCCATCTGGTAATACACGCGCGGGCCGACGAGGACGATGCCGTTCAGCGCGCCGAAGGCGCTGAACATCACGAGGCCCGCGATCACGCTGGCGCCCCGCGGGTCCCACGAGCACGTCGAACGCGTCGGCGGCCACGCGCGTCGACGCCATCACCTTGGCGATCGGCAGGACGTGCAGGTAGACCGCGTTCAGCCCGATGTAGCACGCCGTGACGACGACGACGCCGATCATGAGCGACCGCGGGATCGTGCGCGCGGGGTCCACCGTTTCCTCCGCGGTGTAGGTGACCATGTGCCACCCGCCGAACGCGAAGAGGCCCGCCGCCACCGCCAGCAGGAAATTGGCCCCGGTGATCGACGGCATCGGCGCCATCACGAGCTGGGGATCCGGAGCGACCGGCGACCCGCCGAGGAGCCAGCCCGCCGCGATGATCGCCACGACTGCCGCCACCTTCACGAGCGTGAACGCCGACTGCACGCGTCCGCCGAGCGAGACGCCCAGGTAGTTGATCGCCGACAGCACGACGATGGCCCCGATCGCCACCAGGCGCGTGGCGGTCTCGCCGAGCGGCACGAACCAGCCGGCGTAGCGCGCGAACACCGTCGCGATCGCGGCGAGGATGCCGCTGTGCATGCTCCAGAACATCGCCCAGCCCCAGAGGAAGCCCAGGGAGGGCGCAGTAGATCTCGCGAAGGAAGACGTAGACGCCGCCGGTCTTCGGATACGCGGACGCCAGTTCGGCGCAGACGAGCGCGCCGATGAGCGTGAGGGCGCCGGCGACCGCCCAGGCGAGAATGACGCCGCCCGCCGACGGGACGCGCGCGGTGATCTCCGACGCCTGGACGAAGATCGACGCCCCGATGATCGTGCCGACCACCAGGGCGGTGGCCGACGGCAGGCCGATGACGCGTGCGAGCTGGTTCATAAAAAAAACGCCGGGTTCATTTTCCTTGGACGTCCTCGGAAAATGAACCCGGCGTTCTGTGGTGTTCGGTGTCCCTAGGCCGCGGCGGCCGGCTTGGACAGCGCCTTTTCGAAGACCTGCACGGCCTTCTGCATCTCGGCCAGCGTGCCCACCGAAATGCGGCAGTGCGTCTTCTCGTAGGGCGGGAAGTCGCGGCCGACCGAGACGCCTTCCGCGAGGCAGGCCGCGCGGAAGTCCTTGGCCGGGCGCTTGATGTTCACGAACATGAAGTTGGACTGCGAATCGGTCGTCGGGTACCCGTGATCCGCGAACCACTTCTGCGTGAAGGCGCGCGCCTCGTTGTTGCGCGCCTTCTCGCCTTCGAGCCACTTCGGATCGATGCGCGAGAGCGGCCTTGGCGCCCTGGAGCGCCAGGACGCTGATGGCGCCGGTGCCGTCCCACGCCGCCATCTTGGCGATCGTGTCCTTGTGCCCGATGGCGTAGCCCATGCGGATGCCGGCCATGCCGAAGCACTTGGAGAAGGTGCGCGCCACGATGACGCGCGGGTTGTCCACGGCCACCGGGATCATCGTCTCGTAGCCGGCCATCGTGCCGTACTCGAAGTAGGCCTCGTCCACCAGCACCGTGGTGGTCGGGGAGTTCTTCTGCAGCGTCGCCAGGTAGGCCCGGGTGTCGGACCCGTTGATGGCGGTGGCCACGGGGTTGTTCGGGTTGCAGTAGAACACGAGACCCGCGCCCTTGGCGGCCGCCTGCATGGCGTCGAGGTCCATGTAGAGCTTGTCGCTCAGCTTGACGCCCGTGAGCGGATGGCCCATCAGGCGCGCGTAGTCCGCGCATTCCTCGTACGCCGGCAGCGGCGCCACGAGGCCCGCGGTCTTCGTCGTGAAGACGTGGGTGCGCCGTGCGGAGGATCTGGGTGGACCCGGACCCGAGCAGCACGTTCTCCTTCTTCACGCCGTTCTTCTTGGCCAGCAGCGCCGTGACTTCGTCCACCGTGGCGAACGGGTAGCGGCTGGCCTCGGGGAACGCCGCGGCGCGAATGGCCGGCGAGCACGTCCTTGTGCGTCCCGAGCGGGTTCTCGTTGCTCGAGAGGATGATCGACGGCACGGGGCCGGGCGCGGGCTGCAACCCCTGCGCCGACAGCGGCTCGATGCCGAAGAGCGATCCCTCGCGCCCCCGCGAGGCGACCCAGGTGGCGGCAGCGCCGGCGCCCAGCGTCTGCACGAATGACCGTCGCGACAGCGACATAGTGGAAACCTCCTTCATGCTCGACATCGTGTTAGCGCCCATCCTTCGCGGCGGCCGTGGTCGTGGTGTTGCCCAGGACCTTCTTGAACACCTCGACGGCGCGCTTCATCTCGTCCATCGTGCCGATCGAGATGCGGCAGTGGGTCTTTTCGTAGTGGCGGGAAATCGCGACCCACGAGCATGCCCGACGCCTTGCAGGCGTCACGGAAGCCCGCGGCCGGCCGCTTCAGGTTCATGAAGATGAAGTTGGCCTGCGAGTCGGTGCCCGTGAAGCCCATGTCGGCAAACGCCTTCACCGTGAAGGCCTTGACCTCGGTGTTGCGCTTGCGTTCGGCGTCGATGTGCGCCTGGTTGCCCAGGGCCGACGATGGTGCCGCCCAGCACCAGCGTGCCGAGGCCGTACGGCATGCGGTAGCGGTTCATTTCCTTGACCGTCGGCGCGTGGCCGATGGCGTAGCCCGCGCGGAGGCCGGCCATGCCGTAGGCCTTCGAGAAGGTGCGCGTCACGAACACGTTGGGCGTCGAGAGCGCGAGGTCCATCGCCGACTGGTACGACGGGTCGGTCACGTAGTCGTGATACGCCTCGTCGATCAGGATGACGGTGTCCGGCGACGCCGCGCGAATCTGCTTCACCATGTCGGCGACCGTCGTCTTGCCGTGCACGGTGGCCGTCGGGTTGTTGGGGTTGCAGAAGAAGACGAGGCCGGCGCCCTTCGACGCCTCCACGAACTTGGCCACGTCGATGCGCAGCTTGTCGTCGAGCGCCACTTCCTTGACCGGCGTGCCAATCTTCTTGGCGGTGTCGCGCGGGGCCTCGAACGAGGGCCACGCGGTGACGAGCGGCTTGGTCGGCGACGTGAACGCGCGGACCGCGTTGGTCAGCAACTCGCCCGAACCGGCGCCGAGGGCCACGTTCTCGGCCTTCGCGCCGAACTTGGCGGTGAGGGCCGTGACGATCGCGGCATCGGTCTGCCGCGCGTTGAAGGGATAGCGGTGGCCTTCGGGGAACTTGCCGACAATCGCGTCGAGCACGTGCTGGCCGGGGCCGACTGGGTTTTCGTTGCTGGCGATACGAACGGGTTTCATGCCACCTGCGGACATGCCCTGTTCGCCAAACTCCATCAGGCCAGCCTCACGGCCTCGCGCGGTGACCCACTCGTGCTGAGTGGATCCGTCGAGGGTAGCAAGACGCTGAAAGAGTCGCCGACGGGTCAGCGACATACTGTTGCCTCCTTGTTCACTACGGTTGCGGACCGCCACCACCTGGCTATATTCCGTGCGGGGATTTTACACATTTTGGACGGGAAACGGTATGTAAAGGCTTGTCTTCGGCGGTTGGGCCGGGAATCGCGCCCAAATGCGGTCCGCGAACCCGTGTAGGATGCGACCCGATGCCTTTCCCACTCGAGTTGGCCGCCCTCACGACCGCGGGGATGATCGCCGGCACGCTCAACGTCATTGCCGGCGGCGGCTCGTTCCTCACGCTTCCCCTTTTAATCTTCTTCGGGCTCCCCGCCTCGCTCGCCAACGGCACCAATCGCGTCGGCGTCCTGGCCCAGAACGTCGGCGGCCTCTGGGGCTTTCATCGGCACGGGGTGATGAACTGGCGCTGGGCGGCCGGCGCCAGCCTCCCGGCCATGGCCGGGGCGGCGCTCGGCGTCTGGGCCGCGCTGTCGGTGCCGGACTTCGCGTTCCGCCGCATCCTCTCGGTGGCGATGGTGCTCGTCACGCTCTGGTCCATGATCGGTCGGCACCGGAGCGACTCCGCCGGAACCCTGAAGCCCGCCTCCCATTGGTCGGTGGCCGGCGGATTCTTCGTCGTCGGCCTCTATGGCGGGTTCATCCAGGCCGGCGTCGGCTTCCTCGTGCTGGCCATCACCTCGTCGGCCGGCATGGACCTGGTCCGCGGCAACGGCGTCAAGGTGCTGGCGTGTTGATGTTGACCATCCTCTCCCTCGCCATCTTCGCCGGCGCCGGGCAGGTGGACTGGCCCCGCGGCCTCGCGCTCGGCCTCGGCAACCTCACGGGCGGGTTCATCGGCGTGCGGCTGGCCGTGCTGCGCGGTCACGCCTGGCTGCAGCGGGTCGTCACGGTCACGGTGTGCTGTTCGCCGTGCTGCTGTGGTTCAACTGACCTTCCCCGCCGGCGTTTGGTATGCTGACGCTGACGTGATGACCGGTCCCAACGCGGGCCGTGGCGCGCCGATTCACGCCGACGCAAGGTCGAGCCAGCCCCGGTTGCCGGGCTCCCACCCAGGCCGACTGGGCGCGCCTGGACCCCGCCGACCTCGGGGTCCCCGCCCTCTACATCAATCGCGAGTTGAGCTGGCTCGAGTTCAACCAGCGCGTGCTGGCCCAGGCGCAGGACACCTCGCACCCGCTGCTCGAGCGCGTGAAGTTCCTCGCCATCGCCGGCGACGAACCTCGACGAGTTCTTCATGGTGCGGGTCGCGACCATCCTCAAGAAGTACCGCGCGGGCATCGAGGACGTGTCGATCGACGGCCTGACCACCGAGCAGGAGCTGGCGATCGATCCGCAGCCGCGCCCTCGCGCAGATCGCCGAGCAGACCGCGTGCTGGTCGAACGCGCTGCGCCCGCTGCTGGCCGGCCGAGGGCATCCACTTCCTCGAGCCCGGCGACTACACGCCGGCGATCGAGGCCTGGCTGACGCAGTACTTCAAGGACCACATCTTCCCGGTGCTGACGCCGCTGGCGTTCGACCCGGGCACCCGTTCCCGTACATCTCGAACCTCAGCATGAACCTCGCGGTGCGCGTGCGGCACGGCGGCCGCACGAAGTTCGCGCGCGTGAAGGTGCCGGGCATGCTGCCGCGCTTCGTCGCCGCTGCCCGACCACCTGTCGCCGCGCCGGGCGGCACCGACGTTCGTGTTCCTCGAGGACGTGATCCGGCGCAACATCCAGGAGCTGTTCCCCGGCACGCAGGTCGAAGGCGCGCA
Organism: uncultured Acidobacteriota bacterium; assembly: GCA_963839865.1. Lineage (GTDB taxonomy): Bacteria > Acidobacteriota > Vicinamibacteria > Vicinamibacterales > UBA2999 > 12-FULL-67-14b. The sequence goes on along the minus strand of CAWIWS010000010.1, from coordinate 61,246 downwards.
CCTGTTCCGCGTCATCCGCGACACCGACATGGTCATCCAGGAGGACGAGGCCGACGACCTGCTGGAGACGGTGGACCGCGGCCTCAAGCAGCTGCGCTACGGCGCGCTGTCGCTGCTGCAGGTCGAGGCCGACATGCCGCAGCGCGTGCTGAACATCCTGATCGAGAACTTCGAGGTCGACGAGGACGTCGTGGCGCGCACGCAGCGAGCGGCTGGGCTTCGGCGACTGGCACGCGCTCACCAAGCTGCACCGGCCGGCGCTGAAGGATCCGCCGTTCACGCCGCGCACGCTCTGGGCGCCCGACGACACCGACAAGCGTCTTCGAGCAGATCGCCGACCAGGACTTCCTGCGTCCACCATCCGTTCGACTCGTTCACCTCGGTCGAGACGTTCCTGCGCGCCGCGGTCGACGATCCGCAGGTCGTCGCGATCAAGATGACGCTGTACCGCATCGGCGCCAACTCGCCGCTGGTCGACCTGCTGATCGAGGCGGCCGAGGCAGGGCAAGCAGGTCGCGGTGCTCGTCGAGCTGAAGGCCCGCTTCGACGAGCGCAACAACATCGCCTGGGCGACGCGGCTCGAAGCGGCCGGCATCCACGTCGTCTACGGGCTGGTCAACCTCAAGGTCGCACTGCAAGCTGTGCCTGGTCGTGCGCAAGGAGGCCGACGGCATCCGGCGCTACGCGCACGTCGGCACGGGCAACTACAACCGCGTCACGTCGCAGGTCTACACCGACCTCGGGCTGTTCACGGCCGACGAGGCCATCCTCGACGACGTGACCGAGGTGTTCAACTACGCTGACGGGCTACTCGAACAAGCGCGTCGTACCAGCGCGCTGCTGGTCGCGCCGGTCGGCCTGCGGCAGGGCGTTCCGGGCGCTCGTCGAGCGCGAGATGGAGCACGCGCGCGCGGGGCGGCCGGCCGGCATCATCATCAAGAACAACGCGGTGGCCGACCAGGGCGATGATCAAGACGCTCTACCGCGCGTCGCAGGCCGGGCGTGCCGATCGACCTGATCGTGCGCGGCGTCTGCTGCCTGCGGCCCGGCATCCCGGGCATCAGCGACCGCATCCGCGTGCGCTCGATCGTCGGCCGCTTCCTCGAGCACTCGCGCATCTACTACTTCGAGAACGGCGGCGACGCCCGAGGTCTACATCGGCAGCGCCGACCTGATGGAGCGCAACCTCGATCGCCGCGTGGAGGTGCTGTGCCCGGTCACGGACCCGGCCCTGCGGCTGCTGCTGCGCCACGAAGTCCTCGAAATCCTCCTGAGCGACACCGATCGCGCGTGGATCCTGCAGACCGACGGCGTCTACACACGGGCGACGCCGCCCGAGGGCGCGGCGCCGCTCAACTCGCAGCGATTCCTGCTCGACTGGTACACCGCGCAGCACGAAACGTAGCACCGCGAGGGGGCCTGATGGTCGTCGAGCAATGCCCGTGGTCGGCCGCAGGCGGCTGGCAGCATGCCGTCACGCTGACGGCGCCCCACCTGGTCCTCGTCTTCGGCGATCGCGACGACCCTGGCCGGCAGCCGGCTGGCCCGCGACCTCGCGAGCCGGTGGCCCGACGCCATCGTCGCCGGTTGCTCCACCGCGGGACAGATCCAGGGCACCACGGTCCTGGACGAAGGCGCGGTGGCGACCGCAATCCGTTTCGACGACACCGCCCGTTGCCATCGCGACGACGCCGGTCACCGCGGCCACCAGCATGCCCGCCGGGGTCGTGCTCGCCGGAAGGCTGGCCCGGCCCGATCTCGTGCACGTGCTCGTGCTCTCGGAAGGCCTCGACATCAACGGTGAAGCGCTGGTGCGCGGCTTGCGCGAGCGGCTGCCGCCAGGCGTCACGGTCACCGGCGGGCTCTCGGCCGACGGCGCGCACTTCAAGGAGACGCTGGTCTACTGCGAGGGCGCCGCGCGGCGGAACACGGTGGTGGCCATCGGCCTCTACGGCCGCCGGCTCCGCGTGGGGTGCGGGTCCCTCGGGGGCTGGGATTCCTTCGGGCCCGAGCGGCAAGTCACCCGCTCGTCCGGCAACGTGCTGTACGAGTTGGACGGCAAGTCGGCGCTGTCGCTCTACAAGCGCTATCTCGGCGACCACGCCGCGGACCTGCCGGCCTCCGGGCTGCTGTTTCCGCTCTCGCTGCGCCGGGGTGACGGCAGCACGCCCGTGGTCCGCACGATCCTCTCGGTCAACGAGGCCGACCAGAGCCTGACGTTCGCCGGGGACGTGCCCGAGGGCGGCTACGTGCGGCTGATGCGGGCCAACTTCGACCGCCTCATCGACGGCGCCGTCGGCGCCGGCCGCGTGAGCGCCGAAGGCCTCGGCGGCGCCCCCGTCGACCTCGCCCTGCTCATCAGCTGCGTCGGGCGCAAGATGGTCCTGCGCCAGCGGGTGGAGGAAGAAGTCGAAGGCGTGCGTGATATCGTCGGTGCCGGCGCGATCATCACGGGGTTCTACTCCTACGGTGAGATTTCGCCGTTTTCGCCGAACGCCCGCTGCGAGCTCCACAACCAGACCATGACGGTGACGACCTTCTCCGAACGCTGACATGGCGGACTTCCACAGCCTGCTGCGCCGGCAACTGAAGCGCCACTTCCCCGACGGTGGCGTGCCCGCCGGGTGCGACGCGATGCTGCAGGCGATCGATGACGCCTACCGCCAGTTCGACGACGACCGCGCGATGCTCGAGCGGTCGCTCGACCTGAGCTCGCAGGAACTGCTGCAGGCGAACGCGGAGCTGCGCGCGCTCGTCAGCGCGTTTCCCGACCAGATCCTCCGCCTCGACGCCGACGGCGTGATCCTCGACGCCAAGGGCGGCGCGCACGCGGAGCCGACGCGGCGCTGGCAGGCCGGGCGCCCGCTGCTCGACGGTGTCGAGGCCGGCGCGCGCGCCACCCTCGAGTCGGCGTTCCACCGGGTCTCGACCGAGCGCCTCCCGGTGAGCGTCGAGCTCGAGCTCGGCGCCGACACGCCCACGCCGCGCTTCTACGAGGCGCGCCTGCTCCCGATGGAGGACACGCAGATCCTCCTGATCCTGCGCGACGTGACCGAGCGGGTACTACGCCGAGAAGCAGCTCCGCGCCAGCCAGATCGCGCTGCACGAGGCGCACCGCGACCTGGAGCGCCGCGTCGAGGAGCGCACGGCGGCCCTCGCGCGCGTGAACGACGAGTTGCGCCGCGAGATGGCCGACCGCCAGGCCGCCGAGGCCGCGCGCACCCAGCTCGAGGAACAGCTGCGGCACGCGCAGAAGATGGAGGCCATCGGCCGGCTCTCGGGCGGCATCGCGCACGACTTCAACAACCTGCTCACCGCCATTCGCGGCTACTCCGAGCTGCTGCTGCGCGCGCTCGTGGGCTCGCCGCTGCGCGCCGACGTCGAGGAGATCCTTCACGCGGCCGAGCGCGCCGCGACGCTCACCGGCCAGCTCCTCGCGTTCAGCCGCAAGCAGATCCTCTCGCCCGAGATCCTCGTGCTCAACCAGCGCGTGATGGAGATGAGCCGGATGCTCAACCGGTTGATCGGCGAGCACATCGCGATCGACCTGCGGCTCGCCAGCGACCTGTGGTCGGTGCGGGTCGACGCCGCGCAGCTCGAGCAGGTCCTCGTCAACCTCGCGCTCAACGCGCGCGACGCGATGCCCGACGGCGGCCGCCTGGCCATCGAGACCGCCAACCGCGACCTCTCGGCCGCGCAGGCGCAGGCCCTCGACATCGAGCCGGGATCGTTCGTCGAGTTGCGCGTGCGCGACACGGGCGCGGGCATCCCGATCGATCTGCAGGCGCGCATCTTCGAGCCGTTCTTCACCACCAAGCCCAAGGGCCAGGGCACGGGCCTCGGCCTCTCGATGGTCTACGGATTCGTCCGCCAGAGCGGCGGCGCGGTGACGGTGCAGAGCGCGCCGGGACGCGGATGCACGTTCTCGCTGCTGCTGCCGCGCACTGACGACACGCTGGACCCGCGCCCACGCCGCGCGCGCTGGCCACCCCGGTCAGCGCGCCGGCACGATTCTGATCGTCGAGGACGAGCGCGCGCTGCGCCGCCTCTCGGCGACGGTGCTGGGACAGGCGGGCTATCGGACGCTCGAGGCCTCCGACGGCCAGCAGGCGCTCGACCTCTTCACCGTCCATCAGCAGAGCATCCTGATGGTCGTCACCGACGTCGTCATGCCGCGCATGGGCGGCATCGAGCTCGCCAAGCGGCTCAAGGCCCTGCGCCCCGGCGTCCCCCTGTTGTTCGTCACCGGCTACGTGGAACAGAGCGACGCGCTGAGCGACCCGTCGAGCGGCATGCCGGTGCTGCTCAAGCCCTTCTCGCCCGACGCGCTCCTGCAGGCCGTGAACACCCTGCTGCAGGGCCCGCAGGGCTAGCCCGCCCGTCAGGTCACTGCCAGCGAAACAGCCTGAGCGACAGGGCGAACGACACGCCGCCCCATCCGGCGAGCACGCCGATTTCCCGGCCGAGCGACACGAGCGGACGTCCCTCGTTGACGACGGCGCGCAGGGCGTCGTTGAGGGCGGTGAGCGGCAGGGCGTGGATGAACGGCTGCATCGCGTCCGGAAAGTTGCTCGACGCGAAGAACACGCCGGACAGCACCCACATCGGGAGCATCACGAGGTTCATCAGCCCCGACACCGCCTCGATCGTGCGCGCGCGGCTCGCGAGCAGCAGGCCGATCCCGCCGAAGGCCAGCGCGCCGAGCAGGGCCAGCGCGGCCAGCGACGCGAGCGCGCCGTGCACCGCCACGCCGAACACCAGCCACGCGAAGCCGACGATCACGGTGGTTTCCATCGCGAGAAACAGCAGGCGGCTCAGCACGTGCGACAGCAGGTAGTGCGCGCGCGACATCGGCGTCGCCACCAGCCGCTTCAGCAGCTTCTTGGTGCGCGCCTGGACGATCGAGAAGCCGACGCCCCAGAGGCCGGTGCTCATGATGTTCATGCCGAGCAGGCCGGGCACGAGCCAGTCGATGTAGCGCGACCCGACGGCCCGCACCGGCGCGCTCGGTCGCGGTGAACGCGTCGCGCCGGCCGGCCGCGCGCTGCAGCGCCTCGTCCACCGCGAGCCGCGCCACCTGGCTCTCCGCGCGCGCCTCGTCGAAGCGGTACGTCGGCGGGTCGCCGGGGATCACGACCACGGGCGCGCGGCCGTCGCGCACCGCGCGTTCGACCTCGCCGGCCGGCAGGCGCCGGACCGTGAAGCCCGCCGGCCCGCTCGAGCGCCGCCGCCACCGCGTCGGCGCCCGGCCTGCTCCGCCACGCCGACGATCACCGGCTCGGTCGCCGCGCGATCGGAAGGCGATGCCGAGCGCGCACGTCATGATCACCGGGAACGCGAACACCCAGAACACGGCCTCCGGCTCGCGCAGGAACTCGCGGAAGCGCGCCGTGGTCAACTCGATCAGCGGATGGCGCGCCCCTCCCCGGCTACTCATCGCGCAGCTGCCTTCCCGTGAGCGTCACGAACACGTCCTCGAGCGTCGCGCTGTGGGTGCTCAACTGGCTGAGCGACGCGTCGTGCGCCCGCAGCAGATCGAGGAGGGCCGGCACCGTGCGAGTGGACTTCGGAGGTGGCCAGCGCCGACGTGCGCGCCTGGGCGCACGTCGCGGACGCCGGGCAGCGCGCGCAGGGCCGCCTCCTCCGGCATGCGGCCCTCGCCGATGCCGAACTCCACCATGTGCTCCGCGCCGAGCGACGCGACGAGCTCGCGCGGCGTGCCGAGCGCGATGAGGCGCCCCTGGTCCATGATGCCGACGCGATCGCACAGCGCGTGCGCCTCGTCCATGTAGTGGGTCGTGATCAGGATGGTGCCGCCTTCGGCGCGGAAGCGCCCGAGCACCGTCCCAGAGCTGCCGCCGCGACTGCGGGTCCAGACCCGTGGTGGGCTCGTCCAGGAACAGCAGTTCGGGCTGCCCGGCCAGCGCGCAGGCCACCGACAGGCGCTGCTTCTGTCCGCCCGACAGCTTCGAGACCCACGCGTCGCGCTTCGAGGCGAGCTCCACGGTGTCCAGCAGCGCGTCGATGGTGGGGCCGGTCGGATAGAAGGATCGAAACAGCCGCAGCGTCTCTTCGACCGTCAGCTTGTCGGCGAGCTGCGTCTCCTGCAGCTGGATGCCGAGGCGCGGCCGCAGCGCCGCCGCCGCATCCGCCCACCGCCGGCCGAGGACGCGCACGTCGCCGGCGTCCGGCGCCAGCAGGCCCTCGAGGATCTCGATGGTGGTGGTCTTGCCGGCGCCGTTGGGCCCGAGCAGGCCGAAGCACTCGCCGCGATGGACCTCGAGGTCGAGGCCGTCGACGGCGACCACGTCGCCAAAACGCTTCACGAGCCCCCGGCACAGGAGGGCCACCGAGTCGGCCGCCACCGTGCCCATTGTAGCCGTGGTACACTTCGGCCTCTGTGTCGTCGAGCATCGTCGTCATCGGCCCGTCCGAGGCGCTCCCGGGGCTGAAGGATCGGCTCGACTCGGGAGCCGAGCTGCAAACCTTCACCGACGCGGAGGCGCTCGAAGCGCTCGATCACATCATCCGCCACAAGCCGCGCATCGTCGCGCTCGACCTGGAGTTCTCGTCGAGCTCGCGCGGCACCGCGCTCATCAACCGGATCAAGGACGACCCGTCGCTTCGGGACTGCGAGGTGCGGGTCATCGCGCACGACAGCGAAGTGAGCCGCGTGGCGGTGAAGCGGCGGCCATCCCGGGCGGCCCGGCCGTGGCGGTGGACGAACCCACGCCCGCGCTCGATCAGCGCGGCACGCGCCGCGCGCCGCGCGTGCGCATGAAGGACGGCGTGGAGGTCACGGTCGACGGCAACCCCGCGGCGCTCGTGGACCTGTCGACGGTGGGCGCGCAGGTCGTGTCGCCGCACGGTGCTGAAGCCCAACCAGCGCGTGCGGGTCATCATGGGCGACGGCAAGGCCGCGGTGCGCTGCAACGGCGCGATCGCGTGGGCCTCGTTCGAGATGCCGAAGGGCATGCCGCCGCGCTACCGTGCCGGCGTCGACTTCCAGGCGGCCGACGCGAACGCCGTCGGCGTCTTTGCCGAGAAGAACAAGAAGCGACAAATAGCGAATAACAAATTGCGAATACCACGGCGAAGGACGAGGCCTCGTTATTCGTTCTTCGCTATTCGTTATTCGTTCTTCCCTGAGACCCAACCCGCGACCACGCTGCCGTCGCGGATGATCGTCTCGGCGCGATCGGAGCCGGTGGAGACGAGCGCCCACCGGCACGCCGCTGACCTCTTCCAACCGCGCGATGTACCGCCGCGCGGCCTCCGGCAACTTCGCGTAGTCGCGCACGCCCTTGGTGGGCTCGGTCCAGCCGGGCCACGACTCGTACACCGGGCTCGCACGGCTCCAGGCGTGTTCAGGTCCGCGGGGAACTCGGTGATGGTCCGCCCGCCGCTGCGGTAGCCGGTGCAGATCTCGATCGCCGGCAGGCCGTCCAGCACGTCCAGCTTGGTGAGCGCGATGGCGTCGATGCCGTTGACGCGCACGGCGTAGCGCACGGCCACCGCGTCGTACCAGCCGCAGCGGCGCGGGCGGCCGGTGGACGCGCCGTATTCCTGGCCGCTCTCGCGCAGGCGGTTCCCCATCTCGCCGAACAGTTCCGTGGGCAGCGGGCCTTCGCCGACGCGGGTCGTGTAGGCCTTGGCCACGCCGAGCACGCCGTGGATCGCCTTGGGCGGGATGCCCAGCCCGGTGCAGGCGCCGCCGATGGTGGCGTTGGACGAGGTGACGAAGGGATAGGTGCCGTGATCGATGTCGAGCATCGCGCCCTGCGCGCCCTCGATCAGGATGCGCTTGCCGGCCTTGCCGGCCTCGGCGAGCGCGAGCGACACGTCGCCCGTCCAGCGGCGCATGCGCTCGCCGTACGCCAGGAGCTGGTCGTAGACCGGCTGCCAGTCGAGCGTCGAGTCCTTGATGATCTGGTTGCGCGCGCTGACGTTCTCGCGCACTTCGTCGGCGAGGGCCTTCGTGTCCACCAGGTCGCACACGCGGATGCCGCGGCGCCCGATCTTGTCCTCGTACGCCGGGCCGATGCCGCGCGACGTCGTGCCGATCTTGCGCTCGCCGCGGCGGGCCTCGCTCAGCACGTCGAGCTCGCGGTGGTACGGCAGGATCAAGTGGGCCTTCTCGCTGATCAGCAGGCGGTCGCCCACCTCGATGCCCAGCCGCGCCAGTTCCTCGATCTCGGCGAACAGCGCCTGCGGATCGACGACCACGCCGTTGCCGATGACGTTCAGCACGCCGTCGTGCAGGATGCCGGAGGGAATCAGGTGCAGCACGAACTTCTTGCCGTTGACGTACACGGTGTGGCCCGCGTTGTGTCCGCCCTGATAGCGGGCGACGATGGAGAAATTCGGCGTGAGCAGATCGACGATCTTTCCTTTCCCTTCGTCTCCCCACTGCGCTCCCAGGACGGCGATATTCATGCTCTCTACTGTATCCTAGCGAACGATGATTCTCCTCGACGGATCCCGCTTGACAGTCACCGATTTGCTCGCCATTGCCGACGATCGCGCGGCAGGTCGGCCTGGCGCCGGCGGCGCGCGCCCGGGTGGCGGCGGCGCGGGCCGTGGTGGACGCCAAGGCGGCGGGCGACGTCGCCGTGTACGGCGTCAACACCGGGTTCGGCAATTTCGCGGAGACCCGCATCGACAAGGCGGACCTGGCCGCGCTGCAGCTCAACCTGCTGCGCAGCCACGCGGCGGGCGTCGACACGCCCCTGCCGGTGCGCGCCGTGCGCGCGTCGATGGCGCTGCGCGCCAACGTGCTGGCCAAGGGCCACTCGGGCATCCGCGTCGAGACGCATCGAGGCCCTGCTCGCGCTGCTCAATCGCGGCGTCCATCCGCGCGTGCCCAGCCGCGGGTCGGTCGGCGCCAGCGGCGACCTCGCCCCGCTCGCCCATCTGGCGCTCGTCCTCGTCGGCGAGGGCGCGACGTGGGACGGCGTGAGCGACGCGGCCCGGCGCCGAGGCGCTTGCCGCGGCCGGCCTCGCGCCCGTCGTGCTCGGGCCGAAGGAAGGCCTCGCGCTCATCAACGGCACGCAGGTCTCGACGGCGGTGCTCGCGCTCGCACTGGCCGGCGCAGAACGGCTCGCGCGTTCGGCCGACGTCATCGCGGCGATGACCATCGACGCGCTGCTCGGATCGCAGGGGCCGTTCGACCCGCGCATCCACGCCGCGCGTCCCTTCGCCGGCCAGGCGGCGTCCGCCGACAACCTCCTGCCGCCTGCTGACCGGCAGCGCCCTCAACGCGTCGCACGCCAACTGCGGGCGCGTCCAGGACGCCTATTCGATGCGGTGCGCGCCGCAGGTGCACGGCGCCGCGCGCGAAGCGCTGATCTGGGTCCGTCACATCGTGGACATCGAGATGAACGCCGCCACCGACAACCCCATGGTGTTTCCGGACGAGGGCGACATCGTCTCGGGCGGCAACTTCCACGGCGCGCCGCTGGCGCTGGCCGCGGATGCCCTGGTCATGGCGGTCGCGCAGCTGGCCACGATCAGCGAGCGGCGGTCGGAACGCCTCGTCAATCCGGCGCTGAGCGGATTGCCGGCGTTCCTGACGCGCCACGGCGGGCTGCAATCCGGCCTGATGATCGCGCAGGTCACCGCGGCGGCGCTGACGTCCGAAATCAAGACACTCGCGCATCCGGCATCGGTCGATACCATTCCGACGTCCGCAAATAAAGAAGATCACGTGAGCATGAGCATGGCCGCCGCGCTCAAAGCGGAACGCGCTTTGCAGCTCGCAAGAATGGTGCTGAGCGTGGAGATGCTCTGCGGATGCCAGGCGATCGACTTGCTGTCGCCGCTCACGAGCTCGCCGGCGCTGATGCACGCGCACGCGGCCGTCCGCAAAGTCGTGCCAACACTCGTCGACGACCGTCCGCCGGCGCCGGATATCGATGCGATCACGGAATTGATCGCGACTGGTGCGCTTGAGTACGCGACGACGATTGTTGTCAACTGATTTTCATTTGCACTTTCAGTTTGACAAGCGGACCACCACTGCTTAGTTTCTTATCTTCGCTATCCGCCGCCCCACTCGGATCGCCCTAACCGCAGATGACCACGATCGCCCGATCACTCCGCGCGCCCCGCGGCACGTCGCTCACGTGCCTCGGCTGGCCACAGGAAGCCGCGCTGCGGATGCTGATGAACAATCTGGATCCCGACGTCGCCGAGCGTCCCGAGGATCTCGTGGTGTACGGCGGCACGGGCAAGGCCGCGCGATCGTGGGAGGCGTTTGACGCCATCGTGCGGTCGCTGCGCGGCCTCGCGGCCGACGAGACGCTGATCGTCCAGTCGGGCAAACCCGTCGGCATCTTCCGCACGCACGCCCACGCGCCGCGCGTGCTGATCGCCAACGCCAACCTCGTGCCGAAGTGGGCCGACCTGGGAGACGTTCCGCGAGCTCGAGGACAAGGGCCTCACGATGTACGGCCAGATGACGGCCGGCAGCTGGATCTACATCGGCTCGCAGGGCATCCTGCAGGGCACTTACGAGACGCTCGCCGAACTGGCGCGCCAGCACTTCGCGGGCACGCTCAACGGACGCGTCGTGGTCACCGCCGGCCTCGGCGGGATGGGCGGCGCCCAGCCGCTCGCGGTCACGATGAACGGCGGCGTGGCGCTGGTGGTCGAAGTGGATCCCGCGCGCATCGACAAGCGCCTGGCCACGCGGTACCTGGACGAGCGCATCGACGACCTCGATCGGCGCTCTCGCGCGCGCCCGCCAGTGCGCGCGCGACGGCGCGGCGCGTTCCATCGGCGTGCTCGGCAACGCGGCCGACGTGCTGCCCGCGCTCGTCGCGCGCGGCGTCACGCCCGACGTCGTCACCGACCAGACCTCGGCGCACGACCCGCTGAACGGCTACGTGCCCAACGGCCTGTCGCTCGCCGACGCCGCGCTGCTGCGCCGGGACGATCCGGCCGAGTACGAGCGGCGCGCGATCGCCGCGATGGGCCGGCACGTCGCGGCCATGCGGGCGATGCAGCAGCGCGGCGCGATCGCGTTCGACTACGGCAACAACATCCGCGCGCAGGCGGTGAAGGCCGGCGTGCGCGACGCGTTCGAGATTCCCGGGTTCGTGCCCGCGTTCATCCGCCCGCTCTTCTGCGAAGGCAAGGGCCCGTTCCGGTGGGTGGCGCTCTCGGGCGATCCCGAGGACATCTACGCGACCGACCGCGCCGCCCTCGAGATGTTCGCGGGCGACGAGGCGCTGTGCCGGTGGATCCGGCTGGCCCAGGACCGCGTGCAGTTCCAGGGCCTGCCCGCGCGCATCTGCTGGCTGGGCCAGGGCGACCGCGCGCGGTTCGGCCTGAAGTTGAACCAGCTGGTGCGCGACGGCGTCGTCTCGGCGCCGATCGTCATCGGCCGCGATCACCTCGACACGGGATCGGTCGCCTCCCCCAATCGCGAGACCGAAGGCATGCGGGACGGCAGCGACGCCATCGCCGACTGGCCCATCCTGAACGCGCTCGTCAACGCCTCGGCCGGCGCCACGTGGGTTTCGGTCCATCACGGCGGCGGCGTGGGCATCGGCTATTCCATTCATGCGGGCATGGTGATCGTGGCGGACGGGACGCGCGAAGCGGACGAACGCCTCGAGCGCGTGCTCACCTGCGATCCGGGCATGGGCGTGGCGCGGCACGCCGATGCAGGCTATCCCGAAGCGTTGCTCACCGCCCGCCAACACGGAGTTCGCATCCCCATGCAGGAGAAGAGCCGATGATGGCTCCCCACGCCGGCCTCGAGCGCCGCGTGCTGGCCGCGCTCGACGCGTCGCCCGCGCGCATTCCCGTCGTGATCGGCGGCTGCGGCACCGGCCGCACCACGCTCCTGCACGCGCTGGCGCGATCGCCTGGGCCGCGACCAGTGCCAGTACGTCGACGTCGAGCGCGCCGCCAGCACGCCCGAGCGCTTCCAGCAGGCGCTGGCGGCCACCTCCCCGTTCATCATCAACGGCCAGAACGCCTCGGCGCCGCAGGATACCGCGCCCTCCGCGCGCGCTCGCGCTCGACCGCACGCTGGCGCCTGCTGTCGCGCGCGCGCGTCGCGGGCGATCGCCCCGCCACCTTCCTGCTCGACGAAGCGCTCGAGCTGCGCACGTTCGAGAGCTTCCCCGGCCTGCGCCACGTGCTGCGCGAGACGCTGCAGGCGATTGCCGACAGCGGCAATCGCTTCGTGCTCACCAGCCGCTACGTCACGCGCGCGCTGCGCCTGCTGCGCGACGGCAGCCCGCGGTTCGAGGTGATTCACCTGCCGGCGCTCACCGCCGCGGAAGCCACCGCGATGCTGCCGCCGATGGGCGAGACGCCCGTCGAGGATCGCGACTTCCTCGGCCGCACCGATCCAGTCGCTGGCCGACGGCCGCGCCGCGTACGTGCGCGCGCTCGGCGACGCCACCTCGGCGATCAGCGGCCGCGGCGGCGATCCGATCAGCGCGCTCACCGCGCTTGCTCACCGAGCGAGGGCGCGCTGTCGAACTGGTGCGCGCACCGCTACGAGCTCCGCCTGCACAAGGCGCGGGGCTACGGCGCGCTCAAGGCCATCCTCGAGATCCTCGCCGACGAGGAACCGCTCACCCTCACCGAGGTCGCGCAGCGGCTGCACCGGACCCCGGGCTCCACGAAGGACTACCTGTCCTGGCTCGAAGACGTCGATCTGATCGTGTCCCGGCAGAAGCGCTACAGCTTCGCCGATCCGGTCATGCGGCTCTGGGTCCGCCTCCACTGCCGGCCCGTCCCGCCGTCGGTCGACGAGGTCGCGCGCGAAGTGCAGGCCTACGCGATGGCGCGGCTGCCGCACGCCGAGCCCAGCATGGCGATGGCCACCGCCGGCTCCGGCGAGCGCAAGGATTGGGGCATTATCGAGATCGACTAGAAGACGGGAGCGGGAGTCGGGAGTCGGGAGTCGACCACCATGTGTCGAAACATCAAGACGCTGTTCAACTTCAATCCGCCGGCCACCGACGAGGAAGTGCGCGCGGCGTCCCTGCAATTCGTTCGTAAGCTGCTCGGGATTCACGGCGCCGTCGAAGGCCAACGAAGCGGCCTTCACACGCGGCCGTCGACGAGGTCAGCCGCGTGGCGCGGCGCCTGGTCGATTCGCTCGAGACGCCACGCCTCACCCAAGAACCGCGAAGAAGAGGCCGCCAAGGCCAGGGCGCGCGCCGCCGAGCGCTTCGCCTAATCCAGGGTCGCGAGCGCGAGCCGCGCGCCTTCCTGCTCGGCTTCCTTCTTCGTGCGGCCGGTCCCCTGCGCGATCACCTCGTCGCCCACGACCACCTCGACGTGGAACAGCTTGCGGTGATCGGGCCCGACTTCGCCCGAGATGCGGTAGAACGGCAGCGGCCGGCCGAGCCCCTGCAGCCGCTCCTGCAGCCGCGACTTGTGATCGCGGCCGAAGTAGTCGGGGTTGCGCGCGTCCTCGATCTCCGCGGCGAACTCGCGCAGCAGGAACTGCCGCGCGGGCTCGAGCCCGCCGTCCAGGTAGATCGCGGCGATCAGCGCCTCGCAGGTGTCCGCCAGCAGCGCCTGCTTCTTGCGGCCGCCCGTCTTCTCCTCGCCGCGGCCGAGGATCATGTGGTCGCCCAGGCCGAGGAGTTCCGCCATCTCCGCCAGCGACGCGGTGGACACGAGGTTGGCCTTGATCTTCGATTTCTGCCCCTCGTTGTAGCGCGGGAACGCGCGGAAGAGCGCCTCGGCCACGACGAGGCCGAGCACCGAGTCGCCGAGGAACTCGAGCGACTCGTTGTCGGTGACGCCGCCGCTCGGGTCCTCGTGCGCCTTCGACTTGTGCGTGAGCGCGTGCTCGAGCAGGCCGCGGTCCCTGAAGCGGTAGCCGAGGCGCGCCTCGAGCGCCGCGTACTGCTGCGGCAGCGAGACGACGGTGGCGCCGGTGACGCTGGCGCGATGGCTCTCGATGATGCGCAGGGCCTCGGCCGCCTCGTCGTCGCGCACCGACACGCACGTGTCGCCCATCGGGCTCACGGCGAAGGGAAACACGCCCGGACGGCGGGCCCGACGTGCGCACCGTCTCCACGCCCTGGCTGTCGAGCAGCGACTGGATCGACGTTGGCCTCGATGTCCGACTGCGTGCGGAAGATCACGGTGAGCCCCGATGCGCTCATGCGGGCTCCTCGATTTTCATCAGGATCATCGTCATGTCGTCGTGCTGGTCGGCGCCCTCGGCAAAGGCCTTGAGCTCGGCCAGGATGTACGACCGCAGCTGGTCGAACGGCAGGTGCGCGTACTGCTCGACGACGCGCGCCAGCCGTTGCTCGCCGAAGCAATCGAACGTCGTGTTCATCGTCTCGCGTGATGCCGTCGGTGAACCAGCACGACCAGGTCGCCGGGCGCGAGCTTGATGCGTGCATTCCTGCAGCAGCGAGTCGAACAGGGTGCCGTCGTCGATGTTGAGGCCCACGACGAGGCCGTCGGGCGCGAGCAGCTGCGCCTTGCGCATGCCCGCCGGCTGGTCGGCCGGCACGTAGAGCAGCGGGCAGTGCCCCGCGCGCGCGAAGGTCATCTCGCCGCGTTCGACGTCGATGACGCCGTACGACATGGTGATGAAGCTCTTCGCGTCGAGGTTCTGCGAGACGACGCGGTTCACCGCCGTCAGGAACTCCTTCGGCTCGTGGTGGAGGCGGGCGAGCGACTGCACGATCACCTTGAGCTGCGCCATGTAGAGGCCCGCGGCGAGGCCCTTGCCCGAGACGTCGGCGATCAGCAACGCCGACCATGCGAGTCGGTGATCGGCAGGAAGTCGAAGTAGTCGCCGGCCACCTCGCGCGCCGGTTCACAAAACGCCGTCACGACCAGGCCGGTGATGCGCAGCGGGCCGGTCGGCAGCAGCTTCTGCTGGATCTCGCGGGCCGCGAACATCTCCTGCTCCATGCGGCCCTTGTCGGCCATCTCGCCGAGCAGCGTCGTCACCTCGCCGGTCATGAGGTTGAACGACTCGGCGAGTTCCCCGAGCTGGTCGCGCGCGCGCACGGGAATCTGGTGCGCGAAGTCGCCGGCCCGCACGTGCTGCGTGCCGGTGAAGAGGTCGTGCACGGCGCCGGTGATCTGCCGCGCCAGCACGAAGCCGATGACCAGCGCGACGAACTGGATGATCAGGAACAGCGTCCCGACGAGCGCGAGGATCGCGAGCAGGAGCTGGCCGAAATTCAGGTTGCCGAGACCGGTGGACGAGACGGCCGACAGCCGCTCGTAGATGTCCCACACGTTGATCCGCACCGCCACCGTGACGTTGCCGGGCTCGCCCGTCGCCCAGTCGAAGTAATCGAGGAACACGACCCACCGCTGGGAGTCGAGCGAGAGCGTCTGGCCGCTGCCCAGCGGATCCGGCGGGCGCGTCTCGAGCGACCGGCCCAGCACGGGCTGCCGGCCGCGCGGCGCCGAAGCCGAGCGCCGTCACCTCGCCCATCCGGATGCCGGTCTCGTCGTGCACGCGCTGCTCGACGGCGAGCGACACGCGGCAGGTCGAGGACCACGGCCCACGTGGGGTTGGGCATTTCGGGCAGCGCCACGGCGCGCATCACCAGCCGGGTGTGGTCCTCGTCGCCGTCCCGGCGCCGGCGGGCGGCACGTCGTAGGCGACGATGCCGCCGAAGCCCTCGCAGCCGATCCACTTCGGCACGCCGAGGCGGCGCATCGAGATGCGCCCACGGCCCGGCGCTGGCCGGCAGCGTCACCGGCAGCGTGCGCGGGACGCGGGCCGCGCGCGCCGGCTCGACCTGGCACGTGAGCCCCGACAACGGCACGACGGTCATCGAGATGTACGGATACCGCGACTCGGCGCTCGACTGCCGGCGCTCCAGCGTTTCGAGGAGCGCCGCGGTCGTCGTCGTGCGCTGGACCTCGAGCACGGCGGTCTGCGCCAGGAAGCGCGCCTGGTCGGTGAGCGTGCGCATGCGCGACTGCACGAGGTACGAGCTCACGTTGAAGAACAGCAGCAGCCCGGCCAGCAGGAAGAAGATGATGACGAGCATCGCGGGGACGACGCCCACGAACACGTACGACAGGATCAGCTTGCGGCGCACGCGCCACAGCAGGCGGCGCTTGGCCCAGCACCGCGAGCCGCGTGAGGCCGTAGGCGACCGCGAACAGCAGCGCGAGGCTGCCGACCATGTCGATGGCGCTCACCGCCGCCGGCAGCGCGCGCCGGTCGCGACGGCGAGCGGCCACGTGACCGCCTTGATGAGGAGGCCGAGGACGAGCGCGCGCCCGGGGAACGTGCGCGAGCAGCCAGGTCGCGCCACGCGCGCCACCGCGACGGCGAGTCGCCGGTCAGCAGCGCGATCGGGCGGACAGGTTCGGTCATGGGGCGCGTCGCGCGGGGCCGCGACGACATCGGGCGGCCGATTGCGCGCGAAAATGATATCAGAGTATCGTTAGCGTCTTGGACACCCTACCCTGTGAAACTCAACGACACCGCACGCTTCAGCACCATCTGCATTCACGCCGGCCAGGAGCCCGACCCGGCCACCGGCGCGATCATCACGCCGATCTACCAGACGTCCACCTACGTGCAGGACGGCCTCGGCCAGCCGCACGCGGGCTTCGAGTACGGCCGCACCCAGAACCCGACGCGCATGGCGCTCGAGCGCAACGTCGCGGCGATCGAGGCCGGCACGGCGGCCTTCGCCTTCGCGTCCGGCATGGCGGCCATCGACGCCATCCTGACCCGGCTCGAATCCGGCGACCACGTCGTCGTGAGCGACAACACGTACGGCGGCACGTTCCGCCTGTTCGAGCGCGTGCGCCGCAAGTTCGGCCTCGACTTCACCTACGTCGACACGTCGAAGCCCGAGCTGGTCGGGCCGGCGCATCACGCCGAAGACCAAGTACCTGTTCATCGAGACGCCGACCAACCCGATGCTGCACATCACCGACATCGCGGCGGTCAGCGCGATCGCGCACGAGCAGAACGTCCGCGTGGTCGTCGACAACACGTTCGCGAGCCCCTACGTCCAGCGGCCGCTGACGCTGGGCGCCGACATCGTCGCTGCACAGCACGACGAAGTTCCTGAACGGCCACAGCGACAGCGTCGGCGGCATCGTCATCGTCAAGCACGCGGACGACGTGGAGTGGATGAAGTTCGTGCAGAACGCGGCGGGCGCGATCCTCGGGCCGATGGACTCGTTCCTCATCCTGCGCGGCACCAAGACGCTGACGGTGCGCATGGAGCGGACCAACGCGCAACGCGCAGGTGCTGGCCGAGTTCCTCGACGCCCACCCGAAGGTGACGCGGACGATCTATCCCGGCCTCGCCTCGCATCCGCATCATGCGCTCGCGAAGCAAGCAGATGCGCGGCTTCGGCGGGCTCATCTCGTTCGACGTGGGCTCGCTCGAGGCCGCGCGGTCGGTGCTGAACGCGCCTGAAGCTGATGGCGCTGGCCGAAAGCCTCGGCGGCGTCGAGACGCTCATCTCCCACCCGGCGATCATGACCCACGCCTCGGTGCCGCCCGAGCGGCGCGCGATGCTGGGCATCACCGACGGCCTCATCCGCATCTCGGTCGGCATCGAGGACGTCGAGGATCTCCAGGCCGACCTGGCGCAGGCGCTCGCGTAGGCACTCCTCAGGACCCAGGACCTAGGTCCCAGGACCTGGGTCATCCTAGGTCTTGAAGCTGACCGATTCTCGCAGCCACGACAGATACGCGGGGCTCCCCGCGTCAATCGCAATCACCACGCATTCCGGCACGTCATAGGGATGTAGTACCTGCAGGCGCTCTTGCAGGGCCTGCACCCGCGCGGCGGTGGTCTTGATGATCACCTGTCGCTCGTCCGCGTGCTCGATCGCCCCCTTCCAGCGATAGACCGACGTCATCGGCGCGAGCAGGCTGACGCAGGCCGCGAGGCGCTCGTCCACCAGGGCCCGGGCGAAGGCGTCGGCGTCGCCGCCCGCGGGAAAAGTGGTCAGGACGAGGGTGCAGGCAGCGTCTGGCATGCGCGGATTCTACCGGACCCGGGGCCGTCCCCGCGGGCGGCGGCCTCGACCGTATGACCCGTATAACCGTAGAACCATTTTTCCGCTTGCACGGGTAGCCGTGTTGATGTAAAAGTGTGCACACACATGGACGCATTTACGCCTTGCCGTCAACCCGCACGGGTGGGTACACTGCTCTCCGTCGTGGCGGCAAAGAAGGCGGACGGCGATTCGGCCAGGTCGGACACGGTCAAGACGACCGTCGAACTCCCGGGGGAGTTGTGGCGGGCGGCGAAGATCCGCGCGATGGATGAGCGCGCCGACCTGCGGACCGTGCTGATTCAAGGCGCTGGAAGACTACCTGCACGAGGCGGAACCGAAGGGCCGCGCGGGTACGTCACACCGATGACCCCCCTCGACGCCACCACCCCGTCGCCCGCGGCGCCCCCGTCGCCGAAACCGACGCTCGCCAGCCGCGGACGCCGGCTCATTCGTCACGGTCTCCTGATCGTGACCGTCGTCATCGTGGTCGACGCGGTTGCCGGCGAGAAGGGCCTGATCGCCCTGTTGCAGGCCCGGCGCGAATACGCGGCGCTCGAGCGGTCGCTCGACCAGGCGCGGGCCGAAAACGCCACGTTGCGCGACCTCGCGCGGCGGCTGCGCGAAGATCCGGCGGCCATCGAAGAAGAAGCGCGCCGGGAGCTCGGCCTCATCAAGCCGGGCGAAACCCTCTTCATCGTCAAAGACGTTCAGAACAAGAAATAGGCTTCCGCCTTGTGCCCTCCCGCGTCTGTGAGTACGCTGTCGATCTTCACGTACGAATTGAGGAGGATGCATGGCACGTCAGGCAGAAGCAGAGTGGAAGGGCGATCTCAAGGGCGGCAGCGGCCGCGTCAAGCTCGGCAGCGGCGCATACGAAGGCAACTACTCGTTTACCTCGCGGTTCGAGGACGGCGTGGGCGCGAACCCCGAGGAGCTGGTGGGCGCGGCGCACGCCGGGTGTTTCTCGATGGCGCTCGCCAACTCGCTGGCCACGGCCGGGTTCACGGCCACGAGCGTCCACACGAAGGCCGACGTGCATCTGGGCAAGGACGACAAGGGCTTCCTCATCACCCGGATCGACCTGAACGTCACCGCCGTGGTCCCCAACCTCGACAACGCCACGTTCCAGCAGCACGTCGAGAAGACCAAGGTGGGGTGCATCATCTCGCGCGCCCTGGCCGCGGTGCCCACCATCACGATCAGCAGCGACGCTCAAGTAATCGGGAGTCGGGAGTCGGGAGTCGGGAGTCGATCGTGCCAACGGTTCGCCTGATTCACTGGAATGAAGACGAGGGTCTCGAGCGGCAGAAGCAACTCGAGGCCCTCGGGTACGACGTCGCCTTCGAATTCGGCGATGGCACGGTGCAGCGCACGCTGCGCGCCTCCCCGCTCCCCGATGCCGTGGTGATCGATCACACGCGGCTTCCCTCTCACGGCCGCGAAGTCGGCCGCGCCCTGCGCACGTCGAGGACCACGCGGCTGGTGCCGCTCGTGTTCGTGGCCGGCGATCCGGCCAAGGTCGCGCAGACCAGGGCGTTGCTGCCCGACGCCACCTACACGACCTGGGGCCGGATCAAGACGGCGTTGCCCAAGGCGCTTGCCCGGAAGGTGACGGCGCCGGTGGTTCCGGCGGACACGATGTCCGGCAAACCCGCGGTGGACAAGCTCGGCGTCAAGGCGGGCTTCACGGTGTGCCTGCTCGGGTCGCCGAAGGGTTTCGCCGGCACGCTCACTCCCCTGCCGAAACAGGTCACCTTCACGGCGCGCCCCGACGCCTCCTGCGATCTCTTTCTCTGCTTCGTGCGATCGGCGCGCGAGCTTCACACGCAGCTGCTGGCGCTGCGCGACCGGATCGATCGGCAGTCCCTGTGGCTGATCTGGCCGAAGAAAGCGTCGGGGGTCAGGTCCGATCTCGACGGGAATATCGTCCGCACCACCGGCCTCGCGGCCGGCTGGGTGGACTACAAGGTCTGCTCGATCGACGGGACCTGGTCCGGCCTCGCGTTCAAGAAGCGCGCGTGAACGGGCGCCTGGGCTAGGCGCCGACCCGCGCCTGGCCGAAGTGACGGGCGAACCATCGGGCGGCCCGATCGGCCACGACATCGAGCGTGCCGGGCTCCTCGAAGAGGTGCGTCGCGCCAGGCACGAGTTCGAGCGACACCTCCCCCTGCATTTGCGCCATCGCCGACCGATTCATCTGGATGACGGCCGTATCGCGATCGCCGACGAGCAGGAGCGTGGGCGGCAGGGGCTCCAACAACGCGTCACCGGCCAGGTCCGGACGGCCTCCACGAGACACCACCGCCACCACCGCAGCCGGGCGCAACGCCGCCGCGGCCAACGCCGCGCCCCCGCCCGTGCTCGCGCCGAAAAGACCGATCGGCAACGCCAACGACTCCGGACGACTCCGCAGCCAGTCGATGATCGCCACGAGGCGATCGGCCAGCAGGCCGATGTCGAACCGCAAATGCGCGGTCCGGCGGTCGGCAATCTCCTCGGGTTCGGTCAGCAGGTCAATCAACAACGTGCCGCAGCCGTGCTGCTCCAGCACGCGAGCCACGGAGACGTTCCTCGGGCTGTGGCGGCTGCTGCCGCTGCCATGCGCGAAGACGACCAGGCCTGTCGCGCCGGCCGGAATCCTCAATTCGCCCGTCAGCCAATGCGCGTCGACAGGCACGCGCACCATCGTCTCGAGCTTCACCGGCGTCGCGCTGGTGGACATACGGTCCTCCTACAGGCCGGACGGGAACGTCTCGGCGACTTCACCCTTGTCCCACACGGCGGACCGCTCGAGCGGCTCGACCGCGCGTGTCTCGTCGAAGTGCAGCAGGTAATCGAACTGCGCCGGCAGCCTGACGCGGAAATAGTGGCTGGCGCGCTCCGTCTCGGGCCGATACAACACGCCGATCGCCCGTTCCAGCCGCGGCGCGGCCAGCGCGGCGGCCAACGCCGGGTTCGATCGCAGTGGCAGCAGGCCCCTCTCGATTCCCGAGTCGTGGAGCAGCCGTTCGATGCTCCCCGCCAGGGCCGGCCTCACGTGCCGGCGCAGCGCGGGGCCGCCCCAGTCGCGCGCGGCCGTCACCGTCCCGGCATACGTCGTGAAGCCCACGTTCACCGCCTGCGTTCCGTAGGCCTCGCGCACCAACTGGCCCACGTTCCACTCGCCGCTCTCGCCCATGTCGGTGGCGCGCGCGTCACCCAGGTGGGAGTTGTGCGCCCACACGACCACGCGCGCGCCGGGTCGCGTGCGCTCGAGGAACGCGAGGAGTTCCTGCAGCGTTTCCGTCATGTGGGCATCGCGCAGGTTCCATGAATCCACGCGGGCGCGCATCATCGTCCGGTAGTACGCCTCGGCGTTCTTCACCAGCCGGGCGTTCTGCTCGGCGAAGAAATAGTCGTCCGGCGACACGCGCCCGTCCCGGCTCGCGTACGCCGTGCGCTGCAAGTGCAGCGCCGTCAATTGCGAGACGACCTCGCGCTCGCACGTGGGGTGCAAGCCCGACGAGGCCGCGTAGCCGTAGTCCTGCATCTCTTCGCCGTACCGATCGAAGCACCCGTAGCGATGGCGCGCCTGCCGCGCCGCGTCGGGGTCGACCTTGTCGAGATACGCGAGCACGGCGTCGATCGACGCGCGAAGGCTGTAGAGATCCAGGCCGTAGAACCCGGCGCGCCGGTCCGGCCGGCTGCCCCTCGTTGTGCGTGCGCAGCCACCCGATGAAGTCGAGGACGTCGGCATTGCGCCACATCCATGCGGGGAATCGGACGAAATCCGCGAGGCTCTCGACGGCATCGCGATCGCCCGGGACGCCGCGCACGTATCGATTCACGCGGTAGGCGTCGGGCCAGTCGGCTTCGACGGCGACGGCGGCGAAGCCCTTCTCGCTGATCAGCCGCCGCGTGATGAAGGCACGCTCGCGGTAGAACTCGTGCGTCCCGTGCGTGGCTTCGCCGATCAGGACGACGCGGGCGTCGCCAATCCCGTCGAGGAGCGCGTCATACTGGTCTGGCGCACCGGACAGCACCAGGGTGTGACGCGCGATGGGATCCCGGCCGTCGCGGGGCGCGGCACCCGGGGCCGGCGCGGCCATCCGATGACCGGCTTCCGCCAACAGGACCACGACATCCGCGTCGGAGGTCTGGCCAAAGGCGCGATACCACTGGCCCACCGCCTGGAACGCGTGTGGCACCTCGGGGCACACGACACGGTCCGCGACGCGGCCCACGCGCGTCACCGCCTCTCGCGATCCCACGGGCACCGCGACGACGATGCGCGCGGGCCCCTGCTGCCGCATCGCCAGGACGGCCGCTTCCATGGTGGACCCGGTCGCCAGCCCGTCGTCGACGAGAATCACCGTGCGTCCGCGCACCTGCGGCGGTGGACGGTGCCCCGCGGTATTCCTTGTCCCGCCGGTCGAGCTCCTCGCGTTCGGCGGCGGCGACTTCCTCCACCATCGTGTCGGAAATCTTGAGGTCACGGATCAGGTCGCGGCTGAGCACCTGTACGCCGCCGCTGGCGATCGCGCCCATGGCCAGTTCCGCGTACCCCGGCACACCCAGCTTGCGCACGAGGCACAGGTCCAGCGGCGCGGCCAGCGCCTTCGCAATCTCGGCGGCGACGGGCACGCCCCCACGCGGGAGCGCGAGGACGATCACGTCCTGTCGCCCGGCATATTCGGTCAGCGCCGCGGCCAGGTGGCGTCCCGCGTCGGTGCGGTCCTTGAAGACCATTTGCGCGCCTCCGTCAACGCCGCGCTACGGCTTGCGCTGCAACGCGGCGACGTAATCGACGATGTTCGCGATCCGCACCTTGGTGCGGGTATCGCTGGGATCGAGCGCAAGGAAGACGGGGCCCCAGACCGGCATCTCCTTCGAACCATGCGCCGGCGTCGCCATGGCCTGACCATGCGTGACGAGCGCCAGGACACGGTCCGCGGGGAACGCGCCACCGCTGCGCCGAGCCAGCGTCGTCAAGTCCGGCGGTATGGACTTGAGCGCGGGCGCGGTGGGGCCGTCACCATGGCCCTGCCGGCCGTGACACGAGGCACAGTAGAAGTCGTACAAGTCCCGCCCCGACATGGAATCGATCACCAGCGGTGGCGTGGGCCTGCCGGTGACCTGTGGCCAGGCGGTCACGGCCCACATGAGGGTCACCGCCGAGCCGCACAGGAGAGCTACGAAGAGGCGCTTGGTCATGTACAGCACCTGCCACCCATCGTGATCGCAAATGGCGTTCCACGGCCCAGCCAGCCAAACAGGCCCGTCTTTTCCACAGGGGGCGCCGCGTCGGCCATTTCGTGAAGCGTTTGCCGGGTTCCCGTCGAGCCGCAGCCCCGCTCGACGACGAAGGGGCCTTTCCGGGTGGCTGAAGGCGGCATCGTCTTTGCGTCTGAAAGAAGGGGACTGTCCCCTTTTCTCCAGAAGGAGTCCAGATGCTGGGCACCCTTTCGTCCGCGGAAATCGAGGCCCTGCTCCATTCGCAGGTCGTCGCGCGAATCGGCTGTCACGCCGACGGACTGACCTACGTGGTTCCCATTACCTACGCGTACGACGGCCAGGCGATCATCGGCCACTCGGGAGAAGGGCGGAAGCTGGAGATGATGCGCCGCAACCCTGCCGTGTGCATCGAGGTGGACCGCATGACGAACCTCGCCAACTGGGAGAGCGTGATCGCCTGGGGGCACTTCGAAGAGTTGCAGGGGGCGGTCGCCGAGGCCGCGATGAACGTCCTCCGCGAGCGGTTCCGGCCGTTGATCGTGAGCGAGACCAGCCAACCAACCCACGGCCTGCATCGGGGAGAAACGGAAGCGCACTCGGGCAACGGCCATCTGCATCTCTATCGCATCCGCTTGTACGACAAGTCGGGACGGTTTGAACGGAGGTAGCGTGCGGGCTTGGGGGCTTGGGGGCTCTTAGGGGCTTAGGAATACGACGGGGGTGACGGCCCATCGCCGCCACCCCCGTGTTCCGTACGAGACGTCCGGGATCCTAGAACTGGAACCGGAACGTGAACTGCACCATGCGCATGTTGTTCGCCTGGTTGGTGATCTGGCCGAACGACGAGTTGCCGAACGCCGAGCTCGCGGGCGCCGCCCACTGCACGAGGTTCAGCATGTTCAGGACTTCGATGCGGGCCTGCAGCGATGTCCGGCCGCCGGTGCTGGACGTTCTTGCTCACCGACAGGTCGACGTTGTTGCGCCACGGCGAGTAGACGCCCGGCAGCGTGCGCGGCGCGTTGCCGAACTGGTTGGCCGGCGACGGCCGCGAAGGCGTTCTTGTTGAGGTACAGGTTGTCGCTCGTGTTGGCGCGTGATGCGGTCGGTGATGTCACCCGGGACGAGGAAGTCCTGCCCCGGCACGACGTTCGGCCGCAGGTTGTTGCCCAGCAGGAACGTCGTCGTCGTTCACGTTCTGGCTGACGCCCATCGGGAAGCCGCTCGAGAACGTGATCACCGGCGTGACCGACCAGCCGCCGAGCAGGATGTCGCCCCACTTGCTGTCGGCCAGGTACTTCTGGCCCTCGCCGAACGGCAGGTTCACCGTCGGCGCCACGCACGATCTTGTGCGGCGAGTCGAGGAGGCTCCGGCCGTATTCCTGATCGGGGTTGTAGTACGGCGAGCCGGGCACCACGGTGTAGTTGTTCTGCAGGCCGCGGCGCGCTCGTGTAGTAGTTGCCCTCCCCGAACTGGTTGTCCTTCAGCCGGCTGTAGGTGTAGCTGAAGTTGCCGCCCCAGATGCCGGTCGCGCGCTTGCGGAGCTGGAAGATGCCGGCGTGGTACTGCGAGTGCGCGCCGGTGGACTGCATCATCATGACGTTGCCGAACTGCGGGAACGGACGCAGGAGCTGGCCGCGCTCGATCGTCGCTCGGCTCGGCGAACTGGCCGGCGGCGGCGACGCCGAAGAACGGGTTGGGCACCAGGGCCAGCGTGTCGACGCCGGCGTTCTGGTACTTCGGATCGAGCTGGTTGATGTTGATGAGCGCGTTGGTCGAGCCGCCCCAGCTCAGGTTCGAGCCCGTGAGACCCGTGTAGCCCACGCGACACGCTCATGCCGTACGGCAATTCGCGCTGAAGGTCCGCCGAGTACTGCTGCACGCGCGGCGCGCCCTTCGTCGGGATCGATGTACCGGATTTCGCCGCCCGCGCCGGTCAGCATGCCCAGGCTGCTGCCGCTGGGCTGCACGAGGCCCGCCGGGAACGGATTGCTCATCGTGATGGTCGGCATCGCGCCGGTGCCCTGCGGCTGGCTGATCTGCGTGGTCGCCGAGTAGCCGATCTGGCCCCAGCCGTCGGTGCCCGCCGCCGGGTAGTTCCACGGCGAGTAGTAGAGCCCCCAGCCGCCGCGCAGCACGGTCTTCGGGCTGAAGCTGTAGACCGCGCCGATGCGGGGCGCGACCTTCATCGCCGGCTGGTTGCCCTGCTCGGTGGGCGCGCCGTTCACGCCGGCGTAGACCAGGCCGCCCAGGATCTGCCGGCGCGCGCCGGTGATCGGGTCGATGACGTTCACCAGCGAATTGAGCGGGCTCACCGTGGTCTTGGCGAAGTCCACCGTCATGTTGTTGTTCTTCTCGCGCATGCCCGTCTCGCTCTCGAGACGGATGCCGTAGTTCAGCGTGAACTGGTCGTTGAGCGCGCCAGTCGTCCTGCGCGTAGCCCGCGTAGTAGTTGACGAAGCCGTCGAGCTCCGTGTTGAGCGGCACGTTGCCGCTCTGCGGGTAGCCGAGCAGCACGTCGGCCGCCGCGTTGCCGCTGTAGGCGCCGGTGAAGGTGTAGGTGCCCGGTCGAGGCGCCGTAGTTGAGCGAGCGCACGCCGATCACGCGATAGTCGCCGCCGAACTTGTAGTTGTGCGACCCGGCCAGCTTGCTGAGCGTGCCGTTGACGCCGTACTGGTAGTAGCCGTTGGCCTGCCGGTTGGTCCAGCCCGTGCCCTTGTAGCCGGTGATCGCCGTCGTCGGGAAGCGGTTGGTGTCGGACAGCTGGCTGGTCGAAGCGGCGGGTTGTTGAAGAGCGCCTTGGCGTCGAACGTCGTACGGCAGGTTGTAGTTGTCGTCGAAGTTGTTGTAGCCGCCGCGCAGCGTCAGCACCGTCGAGTTGTTCAGCACGTACGTGTTGTTCAGCACGAAGGTGCCGATCACGCGATCGAGCTGGTAGCTGCCGCCCGACGAACTTGTTCTCGGGGTTGTAGTTCGAGTTGGCTTCGTGGGTCACCTGGCGCAGGAAGAACCCGCTCAACGCGATCGAGTTGTTGAACTGGTGGTTCACCTTGGTCGTGAACTGGTAGCGCCTGGTTCGGCAGCAGGTCGGTCATGCTGAAGTTCGGCGCGCCGTTGTCCACTTCCGGTCCGGCTTGGGGAAGTAGCCCAGGATCTTCGCGCCCGACCGGATCGATGCGGTTGGACGGGAATCACGTTGCCCGGGAACGGCTGGCCGGTGAGCGGGTCGCGAATCGACGCGAGCGCGCCGTTGCGCGTCAGGCCCGAGAAGTCGCCGTTGCGCTCGGCCGTCGTCGGCACGAGGAACGAGTTCTGCTGCGGCTGGTTGTTGACGTACTTCTCACCGGCCACCCAGAAGAAGGTCTTGTTCTTGATGATGGGGCCGCCGCCGCCGCCGCCGCCGTTGCGCCAGTACTCCGGCACGTTCGGCTGGCCCTGGAGCTTCGGAATCAGCAATTGCTCGCACCATCGATTCGGGACGCAGCACGCCGTAGGCCGAGCCGCGGCACTCGTTGCCGCCCGAGCGGGCGGACATGTTCATGACGCCGCCGCCCGTGCGGCCCATCTCGGCGTCGTAGGTGTGGACCTGGACCTTCATCTCCTGCACCGCTTCCATCGACGGGTTCGTCGAGGCGCGGTTCTGGAGGTCGGTGACCGGGAAGCCGTCCACCAGGAAGTTGTTCGGCGCGGACCGGGCCGCCGCCCATCGAGACCGCCGAGTTGCCCACCTGGTCCTGCATGCGGTTCCAGTGCGCGTTGCCGCTCGCCTGCACGGTGGGCTCGAGCGTGGCCATGAGGAACACGCTGCGGCCGGCGGTCGGGAATCGCCTCGAGCGCCGCGGTGTCGATGACGCCGCCGACTGAGGCATTGGTCGATTCGATCAGGGGCGCATCGGCCGTGACGGTGATGGTCTCTTCGAGCGTGCCGACCTCGAGGACGATGTCCAGGCCGACGTTCTGCTGCGTGCCGATGCGCACGCCCTTGCGCTCGAACGCGCGGAAGCCCGCCACCGACGCCTTGATGGTGTAGGTGGACGGCTCGACGGCCGGGAACGAGTATTCGCCCGACTCGTTGGTCACGGTCTCGCGCGCGATGTTGGTGGATTCGTTCACCAGCGACACCGGCACGCCGGGAATGACGCCCTGGGCGTCCTTGACGACGCCGCGCAAGCTGCCTTGCGACGACTGCGCGTACACGCCGGCGGCTACCATTGCCACGAACGCCGCGGTCACCAGCGCTCGAAGCGCCGGCGCAACAGTTTTCCGAATCATCACGCCTCCTGACTGGAACAAACGGTTCCGAACAACCGCAAAACACCCACTGCAGAACGGAGGGGACATCCGCGCGTGGGCGATATTAGTGACACCGGCGTCGCAAACTTGTCACAGTTCGCCTCGGAAATGTCACGGGTTGTCGGCCTCGAACGAGGCCACGGAACGCTGAGGTAGGACCGACTTCTACGGCTTGAACGCCGCCTTATTGGCGGCCCGCGCCTTCTCCTGAGACAGCCGGAGGTCGTCGGCTTCCTTCTTCTGGCGCGCGGCCTCCCGCTGCGGGGCGTCGCGCTGATCGAGGCGGACGGCCTCGATGGCGGCCGCGCGCGCGAGCGCCTCGAGCGCGCGGTGCGTCACGACCAGCCGGAACCCGGCGCCGTACAGTCGAGCGGAAGAGGCCCACGCTCTGCGCCGCGTCGTCCCAGCGCGCGAGCGCCGTGCCGGACTCGGCTTCGACCTGCGAGAGGGCGCGTGGACCGGCCGCCGCCGATCGCGAGGGCGGCCCGTAGATCGCGGCGACGCCTTCGACCATGTCGGCATCGGTCATGCCCTCGACGCGCTGGCGGTCGTAATCCACGACCATCCGGAAGAGTTGGTCCTGGTAGAAGCTGAACGCGACCTGCTGCACCGGATCGGCCTCGACCGGCGTGGTTCCAGCGGAGCGTCGCGCGGGCCGCCACGCGAGGTCCTGCATCAGCGCGGGACGCGCATGGATCGTCCGGGCGTCCGACGCGGGCACGCCCGCCAGCGCCGCGACCGACGCGACCGTGGCGCCGAGCTGAAACTCGCGATAACGCGAGCGGTCCTGCGCCTGGGCGCCGGGCGCCGCCAGCGCCAGGGCCAGCACGCCGAGCAGACAGGCGCGCCGGGCAATCATGATCGGCCGGCCTTGGTGACGTTGACCGCGTGAACGACCTGCGCGAGCGTCGGCGACTCGGTCTGCTGCCGAATGAGCCAGGCGACGCCGAGGGGCGCCGCGCACAACGGCACGAGCAACGCGATGGAGGATGCGCGCGCGCCGAGCGCGAGGGCGGCGGCGGCGATGAGGGCGACGGCGGCAAACCAGACACTGCCGGCAAGCCAGCTGCGGGATTCGTTGTTCAACATGGATGCGACCCTCCTTCGGGTCGGCCTGTCTGCGGACGGAGCGTGCGTGCTCCAATCGATGGCCGGGGTGGACCTGTCGGCGCGCACCCGGAAGGACGGGGGGTACTGTTCGAACGCGGGCGGGCTCAGAGCGGTGAGACTGATCGAGTATACTTCACTCACCACATCTTCGCTTTCCTGAGCCCAGCGGCCGTTCCGGCCGCCGCCTCACCAAGGCCCTCTCGAAGGCTCGCATGTTGTTTACCTGGCTGCGGCGGCGTCTCGCGCCGTCGGCCGAAAAGCCCCTCCGCGACGAACTCCTCAGTGCCGAGCGCCTCGACGAGCGCGCGCTCGTCGCTCGCGGCCAGCCTGACGATCGATCCCAATCCACGGCACCGCGCCCGCGACACCTATCCCCGGTTCGAGGACAACGTCCGCGTGCTGCGCGCCGCGTATCGCACGCTGGCCGACGACGTGCGCACCGGCCAGTTCGTGGGCTCGGCGGCGGACTGGCTGCTCGACAACTTCCATCTCGTCACGTCCGAGATCGCCGACATCCGGAGGAACCTGCCGCGGACCTACTCGCGGACGCTGCCCGCGCTCGCCTCGCGCGAGCACGCCGGACACGCGCGCGTCTACGCCATCGCCGTCGAGTTGATCCGCCACAGCGACAGCCGCCTCGATCGTCAGCAGCTCGTCCAGTTCCTGAACGCCTATCAGCGGGTCGCGCCGCTGTCGATCGGCGAGTTGTGGGCCTGGCCGAGCATGTTGAAGCTCGCGCTGATCGAGAACCTG
The DNA here is from genome assembly GCA_963839865.1 of uncultured Acidobacteriota bacterium. Lineage (GTDB taxonomy): Bacteria > Acidobacteriota > Vicinamibacteria > Vicinamibacterales > UBA2999 > 12-FULL-67-14b. The sequence goes on along the minus strand of CAWIWS010000010.1, from coordinate 31,881 downwards.
CGGCGGCTCGCCGAGGAGTTGCTCGCGGCGCGCGCCGCCCGGCGGGCGGCCGATACGTACGTCGACGGCCGCCGACGCCACCAGCGGCGCCGAGACGCTGCCGCCCGGCGCCGAGCCGGCGTTCATCGTCCACCTCCTGCATCGCATGCGCGAGTACGGCCTCCGGCTGTCCGCGATTCGCCTCGCCGTGGACCACGACCTCGCGTCGCGGAACACACGGCCGAGGAGACGATCCGCGGCGAGCACCAGCGCCAGGGCGTGTCCCAGGTCTCCGTGGCCAACGCGGTCACCAGCCTTCGCCTGTGCGCGACGCTCGACTGGCCGGAGTACGTCGAGACCGTGAGCCTCGTCGAGCACGTGCTGCAGCGCGACCCGTCGGGCGCGTATGCGCGCATGGACTTCCTCAGCCGCGACCAGCTGCGCCAGGCGGTGGAAACGCTCGCCCGGCCCAGTGGTGAAGGCCAGGTGCGCGTCGCGCTCCGGGCGATCGAGAGCGCGCGCCAGGCCGCGGCCGCCGGCGCCATCACGCGATCGCGCGGCCCACGTCGGCTATCACCTCGTCGATCGCGGGCGCGCGGACCTCGAAGCCGATCTCGCGTTCCGCCCGGCCGCGCCCCTTCGCCTGCGTCGCGCGCTGCTCGCGCACGCCACGTCCATCTACCTGGGCGCGGTGGCCACGCTCACGCGCTCGCTGGTGGCCGTCGCCGTGGCCTACGCCCGCTACGTGGGCGGCGCGCCGGCCCTGCAGATCCTCGCGGCGCTGGCCGCGCTGCTGCCGGCGAGCGATTTCGCGATCGCGTGCGTGCAGCGGACGGTGGTCGCCGTGATCGGCCCGACGCGCCTGCCCCGCCTCGACTTCTCGAAGGGCGTCCCCGACACCGCCCGCACGATGGTGATCGTCCCCACGATGCTGACGAGCCTCGAGGGGGTCGACGCGCTCGTCGAGCACATGGAGGTGCTCGCGCTCGGCAATCTCGATCCGTGCATCCACTTCGCGATCCTCAGCGACTTCGCCGACACGCTCCGCGCCGACGCGCCCGGAGGACGAGGCCCTGCTCGACCGCGCGCGCGAGGGCGTCGAGGCGCTGAACCTGAAATTCGGCGAGGCGCACGCGGGCCGCTTCTTCCTCTTCCACCGCGATCGGCAATGGAATGCCGGCGAGCACGCGTGGATCGGCTGGGAGCGCAAGCGCGGCAAGATCGAGGAGTTCAACCGCCTGCTGCGCGGCGCCACTGACACGAGCTTCTCGACCCAGGTGGGCACGCTCGACGTCCTGCCGACCGTGCGCTACTGCCTCACGCTGGATTCCGACACGCGCCTGCCGCGTGACGCCGCCAAGCGCCTCATCGGGATCATCGCGCATCCGCTGCACCAGCCGCAGGTTCGACCGGCGCCTCGGTCGCGTCACGGCGGGCTACGGCATCCTGCAGCCGCGCGTGTCGCGTCACGATGGCCAGCGCGGCGGGGTCGCGCTTCGCGCGGACGTACGCGGGCCATACGGGCGTGGACCCGTACACGACGGCCGTCTCGGACGTCTACCAGGACCTCTTCCACGAGGGCATCTTCACGGGCAAGGGCCTCTACGACGTGGACGCCTTCGCCGCGGCCCTCGAAGGCCGGGTGCCCGAGAACGCGCTCCTCTCGCACGATCTGTTCGAGGGCCTGTACGCGCGGACCGCGCTCGTCAGCGACATCGAGGTCGTGGACGACTATCCCTCGAGCGTGCTGGCCCACGCCCGCCGCCAGCATCGCTGGGTGCGGGGCGACTGGCAGATTCTCTGGTGGCTGTTTCCCGTACGTGCCGTCGCGCACGGGCCTGGCGCGCAACCACCTGCCGCTCATCGCGCGGTGGAAGATCCTGGACAACCTGCGACGCAGCCTCGTGCCGCCGGCCACCCTGCTCCTGCTCGCGCTGGGCTGGACCCTGCTCCCCGGCTCGCCCGCCGCGTGGACCGCGTTCGGCCTGGGCGCGCTGGCCTTCCCGCTGCTGACCCGCGCGGCCGAGATGCTCCGCGGCCCGCGCCGCGGCCAGGGCATCGGCGTCTTCGTGCGCACCACCGCCGACGACTTTGCCGAAGACGCCGCACGCGTCGTGCTGCAGGTCGCGTTCATGGCCAACGAGGCCTACGAACGCGCGCACGCGATCGCCGTCACGCTCGTCCGCCTCGGCGTCACGCGGCGCCGGCTGCTGGAATGGGAAACCACGGCGGCCAGCGCGGCGCGCGGCGGCCCGGTGCGGCTGCGCGCGTTCGTGCGCGGGATGATCGCGAGCCCGCTGCTGGCGCTCGCGATCCTGCCGGCGATCGGTCGCCACGCATCCGGCGGCCCTGCTCGCGGCGGCGCCCGTGCTGGCCTTGTGGATCGTCGCGCCGCTGGATCGCATTCCTCGCTCAGCCGGCCCAGCCCCGTGCGCGTCGCGCCGCTCTCGACGCCGGACCGCGAGTACCTCCACGCGGTGGCGCGGAAGACGTGGGCCTACTTCGACCGGTTCGTCACGGCCGAGGACCACTTCCTGCCGCCCGACAACGTCCAGGTCTGTCCCGACCTCACCGTCGCCCACCGCACGTCGCCGACGAACATCGGCCTCGGCCTGCTCTCCACGCTGGCGGCGCACGACCTGGGCTTCATCGAGCTGCCGGACCTGACGCGCCGTCTCGATGACTCGCTCACGACGATCGAGCGGCTCGACGCGTCACGACGGCCACCTGCTCAACTGGTACGACACGCGGACGCTGGCGCCGCTCGCGCCGGCCTACGTATCCACCGTCGACAGCGGCAACCTCGCGGGCTCGCTCCTCACGCTGTCCGTCGGCCTGCGCGACATCGCGCCGGCGCTCTCGGCCGCGGCGCGCGCGCGCCTCTTCGACGCGATGGACTTCCGGTTCCTCTTCGATCCGAAGCGGCAGCTCTTCGCGATCGGCTATCGCCTGGCCGATGCCGATGGCCCCGGCCGGCTCGATAATTCGTTCTACGACCTGCTCGCCTCGGAGGCGCGGCTGGCCAGCTTCATCGCCATCGCCAAGGGCGACGTGCCCGAGATGCACTGGTTCCACCTCGGTCGCTCCGTGACGAGCGTCCGCGGCGCGCCGGTGCTCCTCTCGTGGAGCGCGACCCTCTTCGAGTACCTGATGCCGCTGCTGGTGATGCGCACGTATCCCAACACGCTGCTCGACGAGTCCTGCCGCCTCGCCGTCACGCGCCAGATGGACTACGCGTCCGACGTGCGGCGTGCCGTGGGGCATCTCGGAGTCGGCCTACAACCTCGTCGACCGGCACGGCACGTATCAGTACAAGGCCTTCGGCATCCCCGGCCTCGGCCTGAAGCGCGGCCTCGGCGACGAAGTCGTCGTGGCGCCGTACGCCACCGCGCTCGCCCTCCTCATCGACCCCGCCGCGAGCACGGCCAACCTGCGGCGGCTCGCCGCCGCGGGCCTCGCCGGCGAGTTCGGCTTCTTCGACGCGATCGACTACACCCACCGCGGCCCCGACGCGCTCGCCCCGGGCGACACGGCGCCGGGCGTCGTCGTCCCGGCGTACATGGCGCATCACGAGGGCATGACGCTCGTGGCCCTGGCCAATGCCCTGCTCGGCAACCGCATGGTCGAGCGCTTCCACGCGGAGCCGCGCGTGCAGGCCACCGAGCTGCTGCTGCAGGAGCGCGTGCCGCGCGACGTCGGCGACGATCGAGCCGCGGCCGCTCGACGAGATGCGCGTGCCGTCGCCGACGGCGACCATCCCCGTGCGGCGCTATCGCTCGGCGCACACGCGGTTCCCGCACACGCAGTTCCTCTCGAACGGCAACTACGTCACGTCGGTGACCAATGCCGGCGGCGGCCAGAGCGTCTGGCGCGGCCTGCCCGTGACGCGCTGGCGCCGCGACGCGACGCGCGACGCCGACGGCCAGTTCATCTACCTCCGCGACGTGCGCAGCGGCGCCGTCTGGTCGGCCACGCACCAGCCCACGCGCCAGGAGCCGGACGACTACGCCGTCACCTTCTCGGCGGACCGCGCCACGTTCAAGCGCCGCGACGAGGACATCTCGACCCAGCTCGACATCGCCGTCTCCACCGAAGACGACGTCGAGGTGCGGCGGCTCACGATCCGCAACCACGGCGCGCGCATTCGCGAGCTCGACGTCACGAGCTACGCGGAGATCGTCCTCACGTCGAAGGCGAACGACCTGGCCCACCCGGCGTTCGGCAAGCTGTTCGTCGAGACCGAGCATCTCGCCGACAGCGCCGCGCTGCTGTGCCATCGGCGTCCGCGGGAGACCGGCGAGCTCGCCGCGTGGGCCTTCCACGCGCTGAGCCTCGAGGGCCGCCCGCAGGGGCCGCTCGAATGGGAGACCGATCGCGCCCGCTTCCTGGGCCGCGGCCGCACGCCCGCCGACCCGCAGGCCCTCGACGGCCGCGCGCTCTCGGGCACCACGGGCATCGTGCTCGATCCGATCGTCAGCCTCCGCCAGCGCATGCGGCTCGCCCCGGGCGCCACGGTGCGGCTCTCGCTTCGCCACGGGCCTGGCCTCGGACCGCGTGACGGCCGAAGCCCTCGCGCGGAAGTACCGCGAGTCCGCGCGCCGACCGCGCGCACGTTCGCGCTGGCCATGACGCACGTCCAGAGCGGCGCTGCGCCACCTGGGCATCTCGGCCGACGACGCCGTGCTCTTCGAGCGGCTCGCCTCGCGCGTGCTCGGCACCGACGGCTCGCTGCGCGCGCAGCCCGGAGACGATTGCGGCGAACGAGCTGGGCCAGCCGGGCCTCTGGCCGCACGCGATCTCCGGCGACCTGCCGATCCTGCTCGTGCGCGTGCTCGGCGACGAGGACGTGCCGCTGGTGCGGCAGGTGCTGCAGGCGCAGGAATACTGGCGCCTCAAGGGCCTCAGCGCCGACGTCGTCATCCTCAACGAGCATCCGATCAGCTACCTCGACGAGATGCAGGCGCAGCTCGACGGCGGTCCTCGACGACGGGCCGTGGAGCGCGTGGCAGCATCGGCCCGGCGGCGCGTATCTGCTGCGCGCCGATCGCATGGGGCAGCGCCGAGCGCGTGCTGCTCGAAGCCGTGGCCGGCGCGATCCTCCGCGGCGACCGCGGCGACCTGTCGCACGCAGCTCGATCGTCCCGACACCGTGCCCCGCTGCCGCGCTCCCGGCACGTGCCCGCCGCCCGGCGGGACCGAGCCGATCACGACGCTCGACGTGCACGGTGCCCGCGCTGGCGCTCGGCAACGGCCTCGGCGGCTTCACCGACGAGGGCCGCACCTACGCCATCGTCGCTCGACGGCGCGGCGGAGACGCCGATGCCCTGGGTGAACGTCATCGCGAACCCGCACTTCGGCACGGTGGTCACGGCCTCCGGGTCCGCGCACACCTGGTCCGGCAACAGCCGCGAGAACCGGCTGACCCCCTTCGCGAACGATCCGATCAGCGATCCCACCAGCCGAAGCGCTGTTCGTGCGGGACGACGACACGGGCGACGCGTGGTCGCCGCACGCCGGGCCGATGGCCCGGCCGGCCAGCGGGCCGATGCGTCGTGCAGCACACGGCCGGCCTGACGCGCTTTACCCGCGCGGCGCACGGCATCGCCCACGAGCTCGACATCTTCGTCGACGCCGCCGACCCGGTGAAGTTCTCGCTGCTGACGCTGACGAACACGGGCGCCTCGGTCCGGCGCCTCAGCCTCTTCGCCTACAACGAATGGGCGCTCGGCCCGCCGCGCGACGGCGAGCACGTCCACGTGGTCACCCACGTCGATCCGGCCACGGGCGCCGTCTTCGCCACCAACGCCTACAACCAGGAGTTCGCGCACGCGTGTCGCGTTCTGCCCACGCGAGCGAACCGCCGCGCTCCGTCACCGCCGACCGCGCGTCGTTCATCGGCCGCAACGGCGCACGTGTCGCAACCGGCGGCCCTCACGCACGCCACGCTGTCCGGCCAGGTCGGGCGCGTCCCTGGACCCGTGCGCCGCGCTGCAGGTGCGCGTGCGTCCTGCAGCCGGGCGAACGCCGGCAATTCGTGTTCCTCCTGGGGCAGGGCGCCGACCGCGCCCACGCGCGCGACCTGATCGCGCGCCATGGCGACGTCGCCGCGGCGGCCGGCGCCGCGGCGCGCCGTCGAGGCGGCGTGGGACGACACGCTCGACGCGGTGCAGGTCCGGACGCCGGACGATTCGTTCGACGCGTTGCTGAACCGCTGGCTGCTCTACCAGGCCGTGAGCTGCCGGCTCTGGACGCGCGGCGGCTACTACCAGCCGGGCGGGGCCTTCGGTTTCCGCGATCAATTGCAGGACGTGATGGCGCTGACGCTTCGCGAGGCCGGACCTCGCCCGCGAGCACATCCTGCGCGCGGCGGCGCCGGCAATTCGTCGAGGGCGATGTCCAGCACTGGTGGCACGAGCCCACCGGACGCGGCCTGCGGAGCCGCTGCTCCGACGACCTGCTCTGGCTGCCGCACGTCGTCGCCGAGTACGTGCGCACCACCGGCGACACCGGCGTCCTCGACGAGCGCGTCCCGTTCCTCGGCGGCGCCGCCGCTCGCCGCCGATCAGGATCGAAGCCTACGGGCTCCCGCGCCTGTCCACCGAGGACGGCACGCTGTTCGAGCATTGCCTCCGCGCGATCGATCGCGGCATGACCTCCGGCGCGCACGGCCTGCCGCTCTTCGGCACCGGCGACTGGAACGACGGGATGAACCGCGTCGGGCACGAAGGCCGGGGCGAGAGCACGTGGCTGGGGTTCTTCCTGCACGGCGTGCTGAAGGACTTCGCCGCGCTGTGCGACGGGCGCCAGGAGGCGCCGCGCGCCGCGCGCTTCCGCGCGGACGCCGATCGCCTGGCGGCTGCCCTCGAGCAGGCGTGGGACGGCGAATGGTATCGCCGCGGCTACTACGACGACGGAACGCCCTCGGGTCGGCGCAGAACGACGAGTGCCGGATCGACTCGATCTCGCAATCGTGGGCGGTGCTCACGGGCGCGGTGCCGAAGCGATTCGCAGGAACGCGCGATGGACGCGGTGCGCACGGCGCTCGTCGCGCGCGGACCGCAGCTGTTGCTGCTGCTCGACCCGCCGTTCGATCGACTCGGCGCAGGACCCGGGCTACATCAAGGGATACCCGCCGGGCGTTCGCGAGAACGGCGGCCAGTACACGCATGCCGCCACGTGGGTGGTGATGGCGCTCGCGCGCCTGGGCAGCGGCGACGAGGTCGCGGAACTCTTCCACATGCTCAACCCGATCAACCACACGCGAACGCCCGCGGCCCTCGGCCGCTACAAGGCCGAACCGTACGTCGTGGCGGGCGACGTGTACGGACAGGCGCCGCACACGGGTCGCGGCGGGTGGAGCTGGTACACGGGATCCGCGGCGTGGCTGTATCGCGCCGGGACTCGAGAGCATGCTCGGGCTTGCGGCGGCGCGGCGCCACGTTCAGCATCGATCCGTGCATTCCCTCGTCGTGGCCCGGCTACGAGATCGCGTGGCGGGTCCGGACCACGCAATACCGGATCACGGTCTCGAACCCAGACCGGCTATGCCGCGGCGTGCGCGCGGCGACGCTCGACGGCGTCGCCGTGACCGCCGCCGCCATTCCGCTGGTGGACGACGGCGGCTCGCACGACGTGCGCGTCGTGCTCGGCCGGCCGGCGTAGCGGCGTTACCCGCGCGAACGATTGCCGACGAGAATCAACGCCGCCCCGGCGACGACCGCCAGGCCGCCGACGATCGGCGGCACGGGCACGGTCCGCTCGCGATCGGCCGTCGCGTGAATCGGCCCGATGTCCAGGACGGTCTCGCGGCTCGTATAGGTGAAGCCCTGGTAGGCCAGCGCGGCCAGACCCGCGACAATCAACACGACGCCGATAAGTGCGATGGGTTTCATGCGCAGAGGATCGCACTTCCCCGTCGGCGCATGTGTGTGCACAAGTGAACAGACTGCACGAACGGCGAGCCCTACGATCGAGGCAGATCCCAAGGAGATCAGCTATGTTGTCCACCCTCATCGCCGTCCTGCTTGTCTTGTGGCTCCTCGGAGTCGTCACGTCCTACACGCTCGGCGGGTTCATTCACCTGCTGCTCGTGATCGCGATCATCGTGGTGCTGCTCCGGGTGATCCAGGGCCGCAACCCGATCAGGGGGTAACGGGGCATGCGTTTCATTCACCTGTTCCTCGTTGGGTATTTCGTGCTGGTGGCCGGCATCACGCTGGCCCTGTGGCAGACCGGCGTCCTGAACCGCGTGGCGCCGATCTGGATGGGCGTGGGCGTCCTGGTGGCGGTCGGCCTGGGCATCATGATGTCCGTTTCCTCAGGAAAACCGACCATTACCGAAGAAACCCAGCGCTAACTCTTCCGCTTGGCTGCGGATGACCTGGCACGCTATTTGTCTGCGCAGAATCCCCCCCCCCCCCGACTGGACAGGTGGCATACTCTGCGGCATGGGCGCCGCCCGCAACGCCAAGCCACTGCCCGTTGAAGCTGAGGCTCCGCCCGACTTCGACGTCGAGGCGTACCTCAAGTCCGGCGGCACGACGCCGGATGTCGTGCAATATCGACGTGGCGCGGTCGTCTTTTCGCAAGGCGACCCCTGCCACCGACGTCTGCTACATCCGCAAGGGCGGCGTGAAGCTCACCGTGCTCTCCACGACCGGGAAGGAGGCCGTCGTCGGGATGCTGGGCCCCGGCGACTTCTTCGGCGAGGGCGCGTTGGCCGGTCAGGCCGTGCGGATGGGCACGGCGACGGCGATGGCGCCGAGCACGATTCTCGTCATCGAGAAGGCGGCCATGGCCCGGCTGCTGCATGAGGAGCACGACTTCTCGGACCGCTTCATCTCCTACGTCGTGGGGCGGAACATCCGCATCGAGGCGGACCTGGTCGATCAGCTCTTCAACTCGAGCGAGAAGCGGCTGGCCCGCGCCCTGCTCCTGCTGGCGCGGTATGGACAGCCCGACCCCCTGGGCAAGCTCCCGAAGGTCTCCCAGGAGATGCTGGCGGAGATGATTGGCACCACCCGCTCGCGCGTGAACTTCTTCATGAACAAGTTCCGGAAGCTGGGACTCATCGAGTACAACGGCACGCTCAAGGTCAACAGTTCCCTCCTGAGCGTCGTCCTGCACGACTGATTCGGACTACGGCTGCACACGCACAAGGGCCGGCGGTTCCGCATCGGAACCGCCGGCCCTTGTCATTTCCCGCCGAGGCGAGAGTCCGTTAGAAGTGGACTCGCACGCCGCCCCAGAACTGGTAGTTGTTCTGCACGTCGTCCAGGTGGTCGAAGAAGAGACGGCCTTCGACCAGGAAGTACACCTTCTTCGCCAGCGGCACGCCGGTGTGCAGGAGCAACGCGGGCGTGAAGGTGTCGCTATGCGTCAGGTCCCACAGGGAGAGCCCCGTGCCGACGAACATCCCGTTCTTCGCATACTTGTTCAGCTCGACGTCGGCGAACACTTCGTTCTCGCGCACCTTGTTGTCGTCAGTGACCAGGCTGATCGCCACGCCCACGGCGCCGGCGAGTTCCCAGTCGTTCTCGAAGCGCTTGGCCACGCCGGCCTTGAGGCCGAGCAGCGGCGAGCACTGCGCGAAATCCACTTCCGTGCCTTCAGCCGGACGCACGCGGCGATCTTTGCCGACGAGCGCGTCGAAGAAGAACGGCGAGCCCTTCGCGGCGACGGGCATCGGCGACGCGATCGGCTCCGGCGCGGGCGGCGCAGGGGGGCGGCGGGGGTGCCACGGCCGGCGCGGGCATCGGCGCGGGCGGCGGGGGCGGCGGCGGGGCCGGCGCGGGCGGCGGCGCGGCCACCGGGGCACGCGGAATGTCCTGCACGCCCATCAGCGACAGGTTGCCGCAGATCTTCGGCACGACAAACGTGTAGATCCGGTTGTCCTTCGTCACGCGAAACAGGAACGCGCGAAACGGCTTCGCGCCGGCCCAGCGCAGGCTGCTGAGCAACGCCGGAGCGCCGTTCGGCTTCGGACGATACGCCATCCACTGCAGTGTGTCGCCGGGCCGGACGTCGCACTCGACGACCGTGCCGTCCAGCGGCGTGGCTTCGGCGCACGCGCCGCCCATCACGGCCGTATCAGCCGACGCGATGCTGGACACGACCGAGTCGGCCAGGTTCGCCACGCCTGCCTGATCGAGCACCTGTACGCACATCGGCGGCGACCTTCGCGGTCGTCCCCATGCGCTTCAGACTCGCCACGTTGGTCAGCGCGGGCTTGTAAAAAGCGGTGGATCCGCCCAGACGGCGCATCTCGTGCACGCCGCTCTGCGCGTTTGCCGCAGCTGCCACCGTGATTAGCGCGCACGTCAAAGCGAGCGTCTTGATGATCTTCATATGTGTGCCTCTGTCGTCGTGTGTCATGTGCATCCACAGTAGGCGACACGCCTGCCGTTCGCTGTTCCCGATTGCACAGCGGCTCTTCCTCATGGACACGCGCACGCGGCTTTGAGCGACGCCAGTTGCCGTTGCGCTTTGATCTCTTTCTTCTGCTGCTCGCGATCCGCTCCCGCCGGCGGTGCCCCGGCGCCGTAATGCGCCACGAGGTTCGCGCTGAGCGCCGGAGAGAGACCGGTGAACTCATCGTCGGCGAGTCGGTTCAGGAGCGCGTCGTAGGTGGCATCTGCGAGGGCATACTCCCCTCTCGCTGTCGGCCGTCCCGTATCGAAATCGGTATTCGGCAGCCGCAGCCGGTCCGCGCGCAACGCGTCGAGCGCCACGCGGTACGCCTCGCGCGTGCGGGTGAAGCTCTCGAGGAACAGGCGTTCCGCCTCGGCGGTGGGCACCTCGAAACTGAGCGACCGGAACGGGCCGACCTTCGGAATGACCTTGTAGACCCATCCCAGGAAGCGGGCGAACCCATGCGGCTTGGCGTAGTCCCTGCCGAACTCCTCGTCGTACTGCTTGTGCGACAGGTTGAACACGAACGTCTCCCGTTTCATCGTCGGCGTGACGGCCAGGATCTCCTCCCGCTTCTTGCCCCAGGCGACCTTGGTCATTTCCGGGATGGTCGTGCCAATGGCGTGCCGGTAGGTGGCGATCGCGACGTCCTCGTTGACGTACAGGTCCTTCATGTCGATGCCGTAGGTGTCGAGGAACGCGCGCTCGAGCACGAGCTTGGCGACCTTGAACCCGATGAAGCTGTGATAGGCGGCGGGCGCATACGCGCCCGCCGCGACCTGCACGACGTCGAACGAGAACTCCACGAGCACGTGGCTCTTCGGTGACTGCTCGTAGGTGACGCGATTGCCATAGCGCGCCTTGAGCTTGGGGTACATCATCGGCACCGCGCGATTGACGGCCAGCGGATGCCCGCTGTTGTCGGCGGTGTAGTGCCCCAGGGCGCCAAGGGCGAAGGCGTACTCGTTGATGTCCTGCGCTTCGCGCAGCAGCGCCAGGACGAAGTCGCCGGTGCGGACGTAGTGCAGGAGGTTGCTGAAGGTGTGGCTGCCGAATGGGTAGTATCCGAGGTCCTGGATGACGCAGCCGCCGTAGGCGTACGCGCGGGCCTCGAGGATGTCCGCGGGCGTCGCCGCGGGAAACCGCGCTTTCAGGAGCCCCACAATCGTGGGATCCCACAGCGCATCGACGTTGGCTTCATGCGCGAGGACCGAGTACGCCATGGCCGATGGCGGCACGCAGAGACTGGCCACGGCCATCACGCTCGCGACCATGAACGTGATCCAGCCACGACCGGCCGGGCTGGTGCGCTGTGCCATACATTTCCACTCTAGGACCGCAACTCCCGACAGGCCTGTACCCGATTGCACAGTGCGGGCGGCCCCGATCGCCCATAGTGGAGCCTCACCTCACCAGGAGCACCTATGAGACCGACAGTCTGGATATTCGTCCCGTTCCTCGCGTTGCTACCTCTCGCGTCAACGTCGGCATCGGCCGGCGCGACCCACCCACCGCAGGCCACGACCGAGAAGCCCAAGGGCGAGGTCGAAAAGGCCAAGGACGTTGTCGTGAAGGATTCGAAGATTGTCGCGGACAAAACGCTGGACGGCCTGAGCAAGACGGGTGAAGTGATGACCGATGCCTGGGTCACGACCCGCGTCAGCGCGCGCTTCGTCGACGAGGCCCTGCTGAAGGACAGCGACATCAACGTCGACACGCACAAGCATGTCGTCACGCTGAAGGGCACCGTCTTGACCAAGGCCGGCCGCACGAAGGCGACCAACGTCGCCAGGGGCACGGAAGGCGTCCACCGCGTCGCGAACTACCTGACCATCGGCCCGAAGATCAAGAGCTAGGTCTGCCGCGTTCCGCCCGGCCGGTGTTCAATACAGGACAGCCGGCCGGGACACGGGCCGCTACAGTCGCAGTCCTTGAACAGTCTTCCCGCCGCAGTGGTCATCGGCGACGGCGCACGGATGCGCGCGGTGCTGCAGAGCGTTCGCGTGTTCGGCAACAGCGACAGCACGGTCGTCATTACCGGCGAGAGCGGCACCGGCAAGGACGTGACGGCGACGCTCATCCACCGGGCCAGCTTGCGCAGGCGCGGCCCCTTTGTCGCAGTCAGCTGCGCCGTGTTCTCCGACACCTTGATCGAATCGGAGCTCTTCGGCCACGTTCGTGGCGCGTTCACGGACGCGGTGGGCGACCGTCCCGGCCGGTTCGAACGGGCCGAGGGCGGCACCCTCTTCCTCGATGACATCGACGACGTGCCCCTGCCGATGCAGGTCAAGCTGTTGCGGGTACTCCAGAATCGGACGGTGGAGCGCCTCGGCGGCACGCGCACAATCCCCATCAACGTGCGCATCCTCGCCGGCACGAAGCGGGACCTGAAGAAGATGGTCGAGGACGGCCTGTTCCGCGAGGACTTGTACTACCGGCTTGCCGTCCTGCCGCTCGTGCTGCCGCCGCTCCGCGAGCGCCGCGAGGACATCCCGCCGCTCATGCACCACTTCCTCGCCCGCTATTGTGAGCGCCGCGGTGGCCCCATTCCCGCGATCCCGCCGATGATGATGAGCGCGTTCCTTCGCTATGGGTGGCCGGGCAACGTGCGAGAGCTCGAGAATGCATGCGAGCGCATCGCCCAGACCTGCACGTGCGGAACCATCCGTGCCGGGTGCCTCTCGATGACGATGCTGTCCGCGGCGACGCTGGCGCCGCTCGTGGCGCCTGCGACGACGGCCACCGACGGCAGCTCTCCCTGCAAGTAGCCCGTGATGCGCGCTTCCATTTGGGTGGGGAACGCCGGCGCAGTGCCGACGATTCCCGCCTGGTACACCTTCAGCATCAACTCCTGGAACACCGGCAGCGCCACGCGACCGCCCGTCTCCCTGTTGCCGAGCGACCGGTTGTCGTCAAAGCCGATGCGCACCGCCACGGTAATGCCGTCGACGCCGTACGTGGATCCCACGAACAGCGCGTCCCTGAACTCGTTGGTCGTCCCGGTCTTCCCCATCACCGCGATCGGAAACCCGCGGGTGTCGAGGGCGTGGGCCGTGCCCGTCGGGAGACGGACGACGCCCCGCAGCCCCTCCTGGATCATCGCCAGCGCCGAATCGCCAACCGGCCGTGGCGCGGCATGGACCTCGTCATGTTCTCCCGCGCCGCGATCGACACCCCGGATGACAAACGGAGTCGCGACAGTGCCCGCCGCGATCGTGCGGTAGGCCGCAGCCAGTTCGAGCAGGTTGACCTCGGAGGCTCCGAGCGCCGTCGTCGCGTAGCGCTGCAGGGGGGTCTGGACGCCGAGGCTGCGCGAGGTCCGCAGCACCGCGTCGATGCCGATCTGCGACGTGATCCAGATCGCCACGGCGTTACGAGACTCGGCGAGCGCCTCCCGCACCGGGATCAACCCTTTGAATTGGCCGTCGTAATTCGAGATCCACTTCGGCTCCGCATTGCCGTTCGGCACGCTGATGGGCTCGTCCGGCACGAGGGTCTCGAGCGTGAAGTCGCCCTGGCGGAAGGCGGCGAGATAGACAAACGGCTTCATCGCCGAGCCCGGCTGCCGCATGGACTGCCGGACGCGGTTGAAGTCGCGATAGGCCGTTGCGCGGCCCTGGTAGACCTGGCGCCCGCCTGCCTCCGCCAGGATGCTCCCATCGCGATTGTTCAAGACGACCACGGAGCCCTGCACCACGCCTCGGGCGCCCGCGTGCCGGCGTTCGTATCGCTCGAGGCCATGCTCCAGCGCCTCGCTCGCGATGCGCTGCACCCGCGAATCGACCGTCGAGTGCACCTGGATGCGCCCCTGCAACAAATCGTCGAGGCCCAGGTCGGGGTGGGCGGCCGTCAGCTCGTCGAGGACCTGTTCGACGACGGCCGAGGATTGAAGAGGCTCGCGATCGTGCGGTACAAGCGCGGGCAACGGCCGCTGCTGCGCGGCGATCATCTGGGCGCGCGACACGACCCCCTCTGCCGCCATCAGCGCAAGAACCTGGTTACGGCGGCGCACGATGGGCTCGGGGGCGCTCGAGGAGGGCGCGTAGTCGCGCGGCGCCTTCGCGATGCCCGCCAGGATCGCGGCCTTGTCCGCGTCGTCATCGGTGAACGATGACAAGGGGCGGGCGAAGTAGTACTCGGCCGCCCGCGCAAAGCCGTACTGACCGTTGCCCATGTAGACGAAGCTGGCATAGCGCGCGAAGATCTCTTCCTTCGCGCGGCGCTTCGACCCCAGCCGGGCACGCATCTGCTGCTCGAGCCACACCGACAACCGCAATTCTTCCCGTTTGCGACGGATCATGTTGACGTTCCGTGCGCCGACCAGGGACGACAGCAGGCGGGGCAGGAGGCCGGGGTCCTGGAGCTGGTGGCTGTTCTCCTGCGACGTCCGCTCCCGGAGGAAGACGCCGCGCACGAGCTGTTGCGTGATGGTCGAGCCACCCTGGGGAAAGACCGCGCGGCCGGACGAGTTGTCACGACGTCCCCCAAGCGCGAACCACCGCCACCAGGCGCCCGTTCGAACCTTGGCGAGCACCCGCGGCAGGCTGACGACGTCGACGCCGTTGTGCGAAAAGAAGCGCTTGTCCTCCGCCGCGAGAATCGCGCCACGCACGACGGGTGGGATGTCCGCGTACCCCACGTTCTGGCGATATTCGACCGCGAGTTCAATCAGGGGCAGCCCGTTGGCGTCGTAGACGTGGCCAATCGACGGGAACTCGAATCGGCTGAGCGGCCCCGGGTCGGGGAGGTCACTGCGGTCGAGATAGACGCGCTGCAGTTCGCCCTGCAGGATCAACACGGCGGTCCCCGAGGCCGCGGCTACGAGCGCACCGGCGGCGATCAGGACGACGATTCCTCGCGTCCACGGAGACACGGAGGCGCGTGTCACCGTGGCACGTGGGGAGCGGGGGCCGTAGGGACGGGTTCTCGCATGGGCAGCGTGCCTTGATCCACCGTCTTGCCCGCGCGGCTGATGGCCTGGAACGACATGGTCTTCCCCGCCACTTCGACCAGCATGAACGACTGGTCGGCATCGAAGCTCGCGGCCGTCAGGTTGGACGCCTTGACGTCGCCCTTGCGCAACTGCCCCGCCGCGCCGGAGATGAAGTACTGGATCCCCTTCTGCGGCTTCATGCGCTGATAGAAGTGCTCGTGCCCGCTGAACACCGCGTCGACGTTGTACTTCACGAAGAGCGGCTCGATCAGGACGCGCAAGTCGGTCTGGGGCCCATGCATGCCGGATGAATACAGCGGGTGATGGAAGTAGGCGACCTTCCAGTCGGATCCTGAATTCTGGAGTTCTTCCTCGAGCCACGCGAGCTGCGGCGGGTCCATGTACGTGCTGTCCAGCACGAAGAACCGCACGTTGGCCTTCTTGAACGAGTAGTACCGCTTGCCCGCCATGTTGAAGGGCGTGTAGAAGCGCTGGTTGGGATCGTCATGATTCCCCAGGGTCGCGTAAAACAGAACCTTCGCATCCAGCAGGGCCTTGTACGGCGCCTCGAACTTCGTGACGAAATCCTGCGGCCGCTCCGAGCCATACAGGTTGTCGCCCATCATGATGACGAACGTGAAGGGGAACTTCGCGTGAAACGCTTCCAGCTGCTCGCCCACTTCGTATTGCGGCCGCTCCCCCGTGCCGTTGTCGCCGATCACGGCGAAACGCACGGAGTCCGGCGTGAGTGGAAGGGTGACAACCTGCGCCCCGACCCCCGCGAACCAGCCGCCGGCAACGACGGCGAGCGCGACAACGCCGCGACCAATGACCTTCAGCATCTGCGCTCCTTAGAAGACGTCGAGCATGAAGTCGACAATGATGTTGGCCTTGACGTCGCGGAGGATCAGCGCGTCGCTGAGGAGCCGGTATTCGAGCCCGGCCGGCAGGGGCGGCATGGCCACGAGCAGCGTGGGCGGAAACGTGGCCAGCGGCCACGCGCTCGGGTAGGCCATGTTGACCTTCGGCCGGAAGTGCGGGATGTCGTCCCGCATCACCTGCTGTCCCTCCTTCGTCCGCTGCCGGAAATCGCGCTTGATGATCTTCCGGAACCCCTTCGCGGCGTCTTTCGTGAAGATGTCCCCGGGCTTCGCCGCGGTCCTCGCCGCGCGAATGGCGTCGCCCATCGCGACTTCCCGTGAGGCGATCTCCGTGGGATCGTCGGTCCGCTTGAGTGGCGGGAGGCCGGCCGTCGCCGTCTTCGCCAGCTCGACGTAGGCCTCGACGCGGTGCTGAAACTCGGCAACGGCCGCCGCCTGCTCGTTCACGCGAGGCTGGGCGACGGCGAGTCCCGCCCACGCCAGGCCCGCGACGAGAGCCACGCCGCCGAGGCTCGCCGGTCGTAAGTGAATCACCACCACGTCAGCACCCTCCCCTCCTGCGCCATGGCCTTCCGGTCACGCCCGATCGCTCTTGGCGGCGGTCGCCGCGCGCTCGACCTCTCGGGCTCCGCGCGCCACCTCATGGGCGCCGCGTGCCACTACGCCCGCCACCTGGTCGCGCACGTCGTCGCGTTTGCGCGTGATGTCCTCGACGACCTCGCTGACCCGCGCGCCCGCCTGCTCGTACTGTTCGTTGGCGCGCCGGCGGATCCGGCGGGCCGAATCGCTCACGCGCTCGCGAATTTCGGCGGCCGCCACGGGGGCCAGCCACATGGCGAGGCCCGCGCCGGCCACCGTGCCCGCAAGCAAGCCGATGACGAACCCGTAACCCCGGCGTTCCTGTTGTGATGTGTTCATGGAATTCATTGCTCCTGTCCAGCACTCTACGCGGACGACGCGAAGGACCGGTGTTCACAACAGGACAGACCCGCCGCCGGGCCCGGGCCATGCTGCATGTCGCAGGAGAGAGACATGACAGACATCACCATTCGGAAGCCCGGCTTGAGAGACTTGCTGCGCGAGCAGCAGCGCGCCATCCACGACGATGTGCGGAGCCGGATCCGAGACGGGCGCACCGACCGCGCCACCGAAGGCGGCGACGACCAGGAGCAGTCCGACGCCGACAGCCAGGGGGACATCGACTACTCCCTGCTGCAGCTGAAGGCGCAGACGCTGGCGCGCATCGAGGAAGCGCTGAAGCGCCTGGACCGCGGGCAGCATGGCGTGTGCCAGGCCTGCGGCCACAAAATCGCGGAACAGCGCCTTCGCGCGCTGCCGTTCGCCGTGCGCTGCCGGGGCTGCGAAGCCGCGCGCGAGGCGGAAGAACTCCGGGCCCGCAAAGCCGGCCAGGCGCCAACCGCCGCGATCTTCCCGGGCGTCGGCCGGCCTTAGGCCTCGCCGCGTTCCTGCTTTCGTCCGAGCGACGTCTCTGCCCAATCGCCTTCGAACGTGGCGACAAGCTCCTTGACGACCGTCGCATCCTTGACGAACAGTCCGACCTCGCGCCGCTTGTCCAGCTCGAGCCTGCGGAGGCTCTGGCTCCCGACGAAGGCGTGACGCCCATCGCGCACGATCGCGCGCACGTGGAGCCGGCGCCCTTCGTACTTCTGATGGGGCAGGTCGTCTCCCCGCCCGCTCACGCCGCCGATGATGCGGACGTCGACCCCCGCCTTCACGCGCTCCTTCAACAGGCTCAGGATCCGAGGGTCGCTGATCTTGGGGTCGTAGATGAGCAGCTGCGTCTTCGCTTTTCCGAGAAACCGCGTCAGCTGCGCGCGCGCATTGGCCGGGCTGACGAGCAGCGAGGCATCGGCCACGTACGGCTGCCTCGCGCAATCGGCTTCGAAGAGCCTGACCGCGGCCTGCACGGACTTCCGGTCCCTGGTGACGATGCCAAAACTGCGGCTCTTCGTGATGTCGATCTGCGTGTAGTTGAAGCCGAGCACGAGCAGCGTCGCGCGATCGATGATCACGAACTTGCCGTGATACCGGATGAAGTCGTCTCCGGTCCGGTCGACGGTGGCGCCGGCGCCGAGCAGGCGCTGCTCGAGCGTCCGCAGGCGCCCGGTCCCGCCCTGGTTGGCGTTCGCGATAAGGGCGTGGACGTGCACGCCGCGCCCCACCGCTTCTTCGAGCGCCCGCTCGATGTCGCGGCAATTGAAACGAAAGATCACCAGCTCGACGCTCTTCTTGGCCTTCTTGATGGCCGCGATCAGGGGCGCGGTCCCGTCTCGCGGCTGCACCAGGAGCTTCATACCGAGCATTTTCGCCTGCCGACCGCGGCGGCATGTGCGCTGTATTGAACAGGCAGCGGCGGAGGGATCCGCCAGACTGGGGGGTGATGAAGTCCACCTTCCGCGCCGCATGTGCCGTTGGCCTCCTCGCCCTGGCCGTCGTGCCCGCCATTGCCGGGCGCGCGCAGGTCGAGTCGGTCGCGGCCCAGGCGGCTGCCTTGCAGAAGGCCCCTCCGGCGGCGAACCCGGACGGCGACAGCCCCTGGGACGTGCAACTCGAATCCTTCTGGCATGCGGTGGTTCGCCTGCCCGTGGCCGCCCTCCTGAGCGCCACCCTGGCCTTCCGCCCCCGCCGCCGCGGCACCCCGAAGCGCCAGGCGCCCGTGATCCAGACCCAGATCGTCCTCGCGCTCGTTGGCGCCATGGTGATGCTGGTGGTCGGCGCCAGCCTGGCCCGCGCGTTCGGCATTGTTGGCGCGGCGGGACTGATTCGGTACCGCGCCAAGGTCGATGACCCGAAAGACGCCGGCGTGATGCTGTCGACGCTCGCGATCGGCCTGGCCTCAGGCGTCGGCCTCTACCTGTTCGCGGCGTTCGCGACCGCGTTCGTCCTGGCGGTGCTGCTCGTCATCGAGTCGATCGACCCGGAACCCTATTCGTTGTTCGAGTTGACCATCACCGCGGAGGACCCGACCCGGGTGAAGGACGCGATCGAAGCCGTCCTCCGGCGGCGCCGGATTCCGTTCGAGCTCCGCAGCACGTCGCCCGAAGAGATTTGCTACGCCGTCAAGCTGCCGCTCGATACCAAGACCGACAAGGTCTCGGATGCCCTGATGAGCCTCGACGGCGCGAAGCCCGTCAACGTCAAGTGGGAGCAGAAGAAAGACACGAAATGATCAGGCGACGACTCGCGCTCTCGGCAGTGTTGGCGGTGGCCTGCGGCGCGTGCGCCGCGCCCCTCATGCATTCCGCCCAACCGATGGCTCCGTCGGCGGCCCAGCTCGCCGAGTTCTGGAAGGCACCGGTAGACCTGGCCGAACGCAACCTGTTCGACGGCCCGTGGCCCACCAGCGTCGCGCCCGACCCGAAAGGCACCTATGACTTCGTCAGCGCCAAGCACGTCGGTGTCAGCCCCGGATTCACCGTGACCGACGAACACGGCACCGAGTGGAGCGTCAAGCAGGGACCCGAGGCGCAGGTGGAGGTCGCGGTCTCCCGCATCCTCTCGGCCGTCGGCTATCGCCAGCCGCCCGTGTATTACCTGGCCAGTTGGACGCTGACCGGGGCGCCCGCCAAGACCCTCCAGTCGGAAGGCCGGTTTCGCCCGAAGCTCCCGAACCTCAAGGACGCCGGCGAGTGGTCCTGGCACGTCAACCCCTTCATCGGCACCCAGCCGTACAACGGCCTCCGCGTCCTGATGATGATCCTGAACGAGTCGGACCTGAAGGACTCGAACAACACGATCTACTCGATCAAGACGCCCGCCGACGCCCCCAACAACACGGCGAGCCGCTGGTATGTGGTCCGAGACATCGGCGCCGGGCTCGGGGAGACGGGCCGCGTCGAGCCAACGCGCGGCGACTCCGAGCTCTTCGTGCGCACCGGCTTCATCAAAGGCGTCAGCAACGGCGAGGTCGTGTTCAACTATCACGGTCGCCACCAGGAACTCGCCGACCACCTCTCTCCCGCCGACGTGCGCTGGATGTGCGATCTGCTCGCGCGCCTGCGTCCCGCGCAGTGGCAGGACGCGTTTCGCGCGGCCGGCTACGGCGCCGAGATCACCGACCGCTACATCGCCCGCATCACCGAGAAGATTGCCGAAGGCCAGGCGCTGACGCCGTGACGCGGGCCTGGATGGTCTGCGCCCTGCTCGCGAGCGCAACTCCCTGCACGGCGCAACTCGCGCCAGATCCAGAGCCGACGCCTGTCGCCACTGACCGAACGCTCCTGCACAAGTACATCTACGCGACGCTCGGCGCCGATGGCGCGCTCAACGCCACGGTGAAGAGCGGGCTGGCCCAATGGCGCGCGAGCCCGCCCGAGTGGAGCCGGGACGCCCGCGGCTACGCCACGCGGTGGGCCTCCGAATATGCAGAAGCCGCGATTGGCAACGCGGCGAAGTACAGCGTGGCGCGGCTCCTCCACCAGGACCCATCATTCACCGTGTGCGAGTGCGCGGGGTTTTCGCGGAGGTTCAGGCACGCCGTGGCATCTCCGTTCAAGGCCCGCAAGCGGGACGGCACACGCGTGTGGTCGGGCGCGTCCCTTGCGGGCTTTCTGACTGGCCACGTCGTGTCATCGAGCACGTGGTATCCGGCGAAGCACGGCGCGCGCGACGGGTTCCAGGACGGGGCCATGAGCCTCGTCTCCACGATCGGCATCGACCTCTTCAAGGAATTCCGGCCGCGACGCCGGCAATGATTGGTTGCCCCGGACGGGCGCCTAGAACGCGTTGCGCGTCACGCTGACGACCACGCCGCCGGGCACGACCTGAGGGTTCAGGACCCACGTGTTACGCCCGTGTTGCGTAACCGTGCGGCCGGCGATCGTGCCAAGGGCCGCGCCGAAGACCACGTCGCTGACATAGTGGCGACCGTCGTGCACCCGCGAGGTGGCCACATACGACGCGATCGCGTACGCCCAGAAGCTGCGTTTCCAGCCCAGGTGCCGTTGCAACACGGTCGCATCGGCAAACGTCACGGACGCGTGCCCTGACGGGAACGAGCGATTGTTGCTGCCGTCCGGCCGCTCGCGGTTCGTCAGCAATTTGATGGGCTCGACGAGAATCTCCGACAGCGCCTGCGCGCGGAGCAGGTCCATGCCGAGGTGCGCGAGCCTGGGCTTGTGCGTCAGGCGCCCGATCCCCCACGTGCCGAGCGACAGCGCGAGTTGCTCCGCCGGGCCGCCGTAATACTTCCCGGGCGCGAAGACGTTGTTGCCGGCCGCATCCTCGTTGGCAAAGTAATCGCTCACCTGCTGATCGATGGGATGCACGGCCAACGCGAGGCCGCCGCCCAGGCCCGCCGCCCACAGATTCTGCGTGGTCGGCAGGTGCGTGATGTCGTCCCGCAGTCCCCTGACAATCGCGCGAAGGCCGGTGTGCGCCGGCGGCGGCGGCTTCTCACCCGCCGTCGGCGCCGGATCCTGGGCGGCGTCCTGGCCAGCCGGCGGCGCGGCCGCCGGTTCCTGCATCGCAGGCGCCGTCAGCGCGAAACACAAGAGTGCCGGGGCCAGGACCCACATTTGACGCCCTAGATACGGCCGGTCAGGGCCAGGATCAACACGATCAGGAGGATCAATCCTAACCCGCCGCTCGGACCGTAGCCCCAGCCACGGCTATGCGGCCACGCCGGAATCGCGCCCACCAACATCAGCACCGCGAGAACAATCAGAATCGTGATCATGGATCTCCTTATTGAACCGCAGACAACGCGTTCACTTCGCGGGCACGGACGATGAAGCGGTCCGGCGCCGCGCCGACATAGACGAACGGGTGGCACGTGATGAGCGTCAGGGTGCGGCCGCTCGTGGGCTCGAGCACGGCGACGTCGTCACGCGGGACGACGGCCGTCAACTCGACGAGGTATTGAAAATCTCCACCGTGCGTGCGCAGCACGATCACATCGCCGGCGCGGACGAATCGCAGCGGACGGAAGAAGGTGTCCCGATGCCCGGCAAGGACCACGTTTCCCGTCTGGCCTGGCAAGGCGGTGTCCGGAAGGTGCCCCACGGCGTGTTCGAGCGTCGCCGTCGATTCGCCTTGCGCCACGATGGCCGACAGCCCGAGGCGCGGAATCTGAATCTCGCCGATCGCCACGCCCTCAGCGAGCTCTGGCGCCGCGGCGTCCGCCGGCGCGGCCGCGACCACCCGCTCGAAGCGGGCCGTCTCATCCACCTGGTACACCCACGCGTCGAGGAGGACGAATGCCGCATAGCCGAAGGCGAGCGCGCCGCTGGCGATGAAGAGCGGCGCCACCGCGCGCGCGAGTTGCTGGAGACGTCTCATGGCTCCACCACGTAGCCCGACCGGGTCCGCGCGTGGAGCCGGCCGTGGCCGGCCGCCTCTACGCGAACCTCGATCTTGTGGAACGCCTTGCCCGCCAGGCGCGGCCCGGGCGCGAAGCCCAACGTGTATTGCCCGCGGATGTCTCGGGCAACCTGCGCGGAAGCCTCGGCGATATCGGCCGCGGACTTGGGGAAGAACACCAACCCGCCGGTGTCCCGGCAGAGCCGCTTGACCAACCCCGCGTCTTCTTCTTCCTCGACCGGCGGCGTGCCCAGCAGGCCGATGGCGTAGATGACGGCCTGCGATCGGCGCGCCAGGTCCATGACCTGGGCGTAGGTCGCCTCGCTCGCGTTGTCCCCGCCATCGCTGACGATAATCAGCACCTTCCGCTCGGCACGTCCCTTCTCGAGATGCCGGAGGGCGACGGCGACGCCGTCGTACAGCGCCGTGCGGCCCTCGGCGCGACTCGCGGCGAGAGCCGATTCGATCTGGGTCGCGTCGTTCGTGAAGGGACGGTCCGCGGCCAGCGCGAACCACGCGCGATCGTTGAAGCCCACCGCGAACAACTCGTCGTCCGGGCGGCTGGCTCGCGCAATAGCGGAGACCGTCGTCAGGAGCGCGGCGCCCTTGGGCCGCATGCTCTGGCTGCGGTCGACGACAAGGCCCACCGTGACCGGCGTGTCGCCGGATTGGAAGACGGCGACCGGCTGCGGCCGTCCGTCTTCAAACACGCGAAAGTTGTCCTGCGTGAGGCCGTCCACCCGGTGCCCCCCGGCGTCGGTGACGACAACCGGCACCGCCACCAGCTCGGTACGGACGCTGATGACGGCCTGGAGCAGCAGGAGGACGGCGCAGAGCAGGTACGCCACGGGGCTACGGTGCGACGGTCGAGTACTTGCCGAACGCCATCAGGCTGATGCCGGCGCCGAGGGCGCCGAGGCCAAGCATGAGGACGAGGGGCCACGAGCTCGCGGTGTGCGGCAGTTCGCGCGTGCTGCGCGCCGACGCCATCGCCGTATTGGCCTGTGTGTCCATCGGCGTCGTCTGGATGACGGCCGCCACGGGCATTTCCTTTTCCTCTTCTGTGACGGCCACAATCGACGCCGTCTTCATCGCGTCCACGTCGGACACGTCATCGGTGATGGCGGGCACGACGATGTGGCCCGCCTTCGCAAGCTGCAGCGCGCGGCGCTTCGGATACACGAACTCCTGCCCGATGGTGTTGCCCGGGTAGAACCATGCGCGGATCGCCTCCGGGGAGCCGGCCGGGACCTCGGTGAACTTGATCACGGTCTTGTCGGTGCCCTTGAGGCGGTAGTCGGGAATCGCCATCACGGTGGCGATGATCTTCGAGCCGTCGGCGTCGAAGACCTGGACGATGTGCCGGTCGCTCAACGAGTCGAGGACCTTGAAGGTATAGGTGCCCGCGGGCAGCACGTGTCCGGGGATCTCGAAGGGCTGGCTGAACGTCAGGATCGTCTTCTTGTCGCGTTCGTCCGCGCTCGCGGGGGCCACGGAGACGAGGCCGAGCAGCGAGAGCGTCAATCCAACCCACAGAATGTTCTTCATCATGCAATCCGTCACTTTCTGAACTACGTAACCGAGGTCGTGCACTGGAACGGGTTATTCGCGATCGGGTTGCAGCGTCACGGGCTTGTCGAGGCTGAACTTGAGGATCGTTTCCGCGGGCACGCGCACGTCGTGGCCGCGCGTCAGCACCTGCACGCCGGCGCCGCCGGCGCCGCCGGCGATCACGCCGATGGCCGCGCCCTTGCCGCCGCCCACGATGGCGCCGATGAGCCCGCCGAGCGCCGCGCCGCCGCCAACTGCTTCAGCCGTGCGCTTGTTCTTGCCAATCCCGGTGTTGCTGTCCTGTGAGAGATCCGTGGTGCTGACCAGGTAGCGACGGCCGTTGACCGTGAGCGACTCGACGTCGAGCACGATCTCCGGGCTGCCGGTGGCGCCGCCGGATGAGAGCTGGCGGATGATCAACTGCGCGCTGGAGCGCACCGGAATGATGACGCGGCCCGACGCATCGACGACGTCCTGCTCGAAGAGCGCGGAAAACGTCTGGTCGACGTCCGCGTCTTTCGAGTCGATGGCTTCCACCGTGCGAACCACGAGCGCGGTGCCGGCCGGCACGACGAGCCGCTGGCGGTTGCTGGTGCGGGTGGTCGTCACGGGCTCGCCGCCGTCAAACCGCAACGACTCGACGAAGGTGGCCGCATAGCGGCGCGACACCCCGTCGGCGTCACGGAAGGTGATGGTCCGGCCGGCGATGCTCACCACCGTGCCCTCGAGGCGGGTGCCGTCTCGCAGGATCAGGGTGTCGGCGGAGGCCGCAACGGCCAGCGCCACGATCCACAGGCTCATTGCCGTAGTGAGAACGATCTTCTTCATAGGGATGCTTCTTTCTTGAATGACGACTGGACGGTCCGGAGCGGAAGGTTGACCGCCTGAGAGCGATCCTAGCGGGGGTTCTATCGTGGGGTATGTACCCGAATGCACACCGTGGGGCGGCGGCCGTGGAACGCGAGCCCGTCCGGGCGGACGGGCTCGCACGTTGAGTGCCTTACGCGACGGGAGTTCGCCGCCGCAGTTGCATATAGCCGATGGCGGTGAGGCCCAGTGCGAGCAGAATCAGGAAGGCCTGTGGCAGCGTCGGCACGGCGATGATGCTCGAGAACGCATAGATGATTTCGTTGTAGCAGCTATTGGCGTCGGTCGCCCGAATGGCGAAGTCGTAGGTGCCGGTGCCGGTAGGCGTCCCCGACAATACTCCGGCAGTCGTCAGGGTGAAGCCCGGCGGCAGCGGACCGCTGTTGGCCGTCTTCGTGAAGGTGTAGGTGCTGTCCGCTGCCAGGCCGTTGCCGGCGCGGATCGTCTGGCTATACGCGACGCCCACGGTGCCCGTCGGCAGAGACGACGGGGAAATCGAGATCACGGGGCATGTCCCCGGCGTTCCCGGACCGCCGCCGGTCGTCGAGCAAGTGGTCTTGGTCAGGGTGTTGGTGTCCAGCGTGACCGCGCCGTTCCTCGCGAGGGCCCGGCCCTGGACGTTGGCACTGGTCGTCAGCGTGATGCTCGTCAGCGCGAGGATGTTTCCGACGAACGTCGAGGCGGTGCCGAGGGTCGCCGAGCTCCCGACCTGCCAGAACACGTTGCAGGGCTGAGCGTTGCTGATGAGGGAGACCACGGAGGCGCCCGCCGTCGTGAGCGTGCTCCCGAACTTGAAGATGAAGACCGCGTTGGCGTTGCCGCCACCGTTGAGGGTGACCGTCCCTGTGATTGCCCCGGACGACGTGAAGCAGTAGACCCCGGGATTCAGCGTGAGTCCGCCGATATCCGTGGGTACCGCGTACGTCGTCGTGCACGCCTGCGCCGTAAGTGCGTTGTATGCCGTGGTCACGTCATTCTGCGCGGCCAGCGAAGTGGCGCCACCCGCGTCGGTGGTCCCGCCCGCGACGGTCCCTGGTGGAAACCCCGTAATGGCCGCACCAGGATTGACCCCGAGATCGCCGTTGAGCACAGACGAGCCCGTATTGGTCACGGTCGTGCCACCCAGTACGACAAAGCTCCCGGCGCTTCCGAGCGTCGGCGCGGTTTGAGCCGAAACCGGCACCACACCAACACAGCAACGCAACGACGCTGAGGCCGACGGCGATGCTACATGCCGTCGCCGCCACGCTTCGCGTTTCTGACCTGCAAATAGGAATCCGCTTCTTGAGCCATGTCCCGCACTCTACGGGGGAACTTCGCGCGGCGCTGTTCTGTTTGGGACAGTCTGAGATGACTCCAACGCGGTACCGTGACGGTCACACGATGACTTCTCATGAGCAGCCGGTGCTCTACTCGGTCGATCTCAGGGGGTGCACGGCCCTGTCCGACTTGGGCCCGGAGGCGGTGACCGCCTCGTTCGTCCAGCGCGCTCAAGGGCGCCGGCGCGACCGTGGTGGAGACCCTGTCGCATCATTTTCCCGGCGCGGGACTGACCTGCGTGCTGATCCTCGCGGAGTCGCATGCCGTCCTGCACACCTGGCCCGAGACCGGGACGGTCAACATCGACATCTTTTCCTGTTCGGCCAAGCTGAAGAGCCTCGCCGCCATCGTCGAGCTGGGACAGGCATTCGGCGCGGCCGGGGTGTCGGTCCAGGAGATTCCCCGTGCAGATGGGCATTGCCCGCCGCCAGACGGACGCCGCTAGGTTCGTCCTCGCCGGCGTGGCGGCCAGCCTCGGCATCTTCGGCTTGCTGCGACTGCCGTGGACGGAGGCCCATCTCGTGCTGCCCTTCACCCGGCTGCAGGCGGCGCTCGCCGTGGGCTTGCTCGGCACTCCCGCGTTGCCGGTTGAAGCCACGCTGGCCTGCAGCGGAGCGGACGCGTTGGCGCTTTGTGTTGGGGCGGTTCTCGCATACCCCGTGCCCTGGCGCACCCGCCTTCTCGGCGCGGCCGGCGGCACGGCGCTGATCCTCAGCCTCAACACGTTGCGGATCGGGTCGCTTGGCCGCGTCGCCGCCTCACCGGCCTGGTTCGACGCGCTGCATCTGTATGTGTGGCCCGCCGTGCTGACACTGGCGATCGCCGGCTACGTCGTCACGTGGATGCGGGTGGCCGATCGCCGGCCGCGAGAACTGTCGGCCGAAGCGCGCCCACACCCCACGAGGCGGTTTCTCGTATTCACGGCGGCCTTCGTCGTGGCGTTCACCGCCGCGTCGCCGCTCTACCTCGAAAGCGCCGCCGTGCTCTCGCTGGCGGCACTGATTGCCGGCGCCGCCGCTGCGCTCCTCACCGCCGTCGGGCGTCACCGCCCACGCGGCCGCCAACGTGCTGTGGACGTCGCGCGGAGGCTTCCTGGTCACGCAGGAATGCATCTCCACGCCGCTCATTCCCGTGTACCTGGCCGCCGTGTGCGCCTACGCGACGACGTGGCGGCGCCTTGTCGCGGGCCTCGCCGCCGCGCTGCCGCTCTTCTTCGCGCTGGGGATCGTGCGGCTCCTCGTGGTGGCGATTCCGGCCACGGTCATGCCCTCGCCGGCCTTCATCGTCCACGCGTTCTACCAACTCCTCCTCGGCGTGGTGATCGTCGGTATCGCAGCGACCTGGAGTCACGGAAAGGCCGCGCCTGCATACGCCGTCGCCGGGGTCGTGGTGGGCGCGCTGTTCATCTCCCTGAGTGGCGACGTCTACGCGGGCCTGATGAGCCCTGCGGCGGGCGTGCCGCTCGACGATCCCCAGGGCGCCCTCGCCCTCCTTCCGTCGTTCCAGACCGGCCTGTACCTGGCGATGTGGACCGCGGCCTTCGACGCTGCCCACTGGCGGCGCATGCTGGCCGGGGTCGTAGTGCTCGGCCTCACGCAGGCCCTGGGTGTCCTCGCGCTCCACGGCGTTGGGGGCCTGCCTGATCTCTCCGCGCACGTGCCCGCCATCCGCGCCGTCGCGGTGGCCGTACCTGTCCTGATCTTTGCCGCGGTGGCCCATGGTTCGCGGACGCCTCGCTGAGGTCCTCGCCGTCACCGCGCTGGCGGCGGCCCTCACCGCCGTACTCGCGGCGCCGGTGCTGCGCGCGCCGTCGGACCGAAAGTTCGGGATGGAGAGCGTCGGCCGCCATCACGACCCCTTCACGGTGATGCAGCAATTCGAGCAGCCGATCGCGGTCCGCGCGTATTCGCAGCCGCTGACCGACATCCCCGGAGCGCTGGTCGCGCGCGTGACGGGCGGCGTCGCCGCCTACAACTGGCTCGTCCTGATCAGCTTCCCCCTGTCGGCGGCCGCGGCCTACCTGCTGGCGCGCCATCTGGCGCTCTCTCCCCTGAGCGCGGCCATCGCGGCGCTGGCGTTCGCCTTCTCCCCATTCCACCTGGCCCATGCCGCGTACCACCCGCAGGTCGCGCAAACCCAGTGGCTCCCGCTCTACCTGCTCGCGTTGTGGCGGTGCGTGGACACGCCGACACCCCTGGCGCTCGGCTTTCTCTCAGCGGCCACGTTGGCCGTGACGCTTTCCAGTTTCTATGGCGGCCTCATCGCGGCGGTCATCACCCCCGTGGCGTTAGCCGCGTATTGGTTCGTCTCTGCGCGTGGACGCCCGCACGCCATGCGCAACCTGGCGATCACCACCGGCGCGCTCGCGGCGATGGCCGTGGCCGGAGCGACCTTTGTCGCCGTGGCCGCTCCCGCGGTGATCAGCAACCCGGAGACTCTCGCCTTCCCACGCGGCGATCTCTATCGCTATAGCGCGACGTGGTGGAGCTACCTCGTGCCGCCGGTGGCGAATCCGTGGGTCGGTCCAGCGGCCCAACGCCTCTGGTCCACGGCGGGCGTGCGTGAGGGGTTGCTCGAACACCAGGTCACGCTGGGATTGGGCATCATCGTGCTCGCGATCGTCGCCCTCCTTGGACATCGATGGCAGCACCGCGCGCAACGGCCCAGGGCCGTCGCGTGGGTGCCGGTCCTCGCGATTGTCGGCCTCGTCGCCCTCGTGTGTTCGCTGTCACCGGAACAACATGTCGGCGCGCTGACCATCGAGCGCCCATCGGGACTCCTCTATGCGGTGGTCCCGATGTTCCGGTCGTACGCGCGGTTCGGGGTCGTCGTCCAGCTCATGGCGGTGCTCCTCGCCGGCGTCGGGATCGACGTCCTGCTCCGGACCGACACGACGCGCGGCCAGGTCGCCTGCGTCCTCCTGCTCGCGATCGCCGTCGGTGAGTACGCCGTATCGCCGGCGGCGATGTGGCGCGACGTGCTGCCAACGTCGGCGCATCGATGGCTCATGCAGCAACCCGGACGCATCAAGGTCCTCGACTGCGTGCCCACCACGCTGGACTCCGCATCGGTGCCGTGGCTGATGGGCAATCGCGCGCGGCTGCTCGGCGGCATGATCAGCGACTGCGCCGAGCCCGACCTCGCGGCGCGACTGGCGGTCAATGGCTTCACCCACTTGCTCGTGCGCGACTCCACCGACGGCGCCGCCCTCATCGCGCACGGTGAGCCGGACGGCCTGGAGGCCGCAGCCACTTTCCAGGATGGACGGGTATTCGCGGTGCGCCCGCGCGCGCCGATGATCTACGCGGCGGCGACCGCGGGGTTCTCCCCTCGCGAGCGCGATGCGGAATGGTCGTGGCGATGGATGGGCGCCGACGCGGGTTGGACCATCGTCAACCCCCGCGACACGCCCATCTTCGCGGCCGTGGGCCTCGAGCTCTCGGCCTTTCAGCATGTCCGCCACCTCGAGGTTCGCCTCGACGGACTCGTGGTCCAGACGCTCGCCGTGGACCCGGCTCGACGCACGTACCAGGTGGGCCCGATGACGGTGCCTCCGGGCGGGCACCGCGTGGCCTTTCATCCGCTGGAACCGCCGACCGTGGCCGCCGAGGTCATCGGGAACGGCGACCCGCGGCCGTTGTCGGTAGCGATCGGCACGTGGCGCTGGATCGTGCCGGGGGACCAGCCATGAACCCCGCGGCCGCCTATCGTGACTTCTGGGCGGGCGTCGGCGCGCGCTTTCCCGATCTCGCCGGCGCCCTCTCGACGCAGGTACTACTCGGACAACGAGCGGCGGTTGTTCCGCGAGCACTTTCCTCCCCTCGCGGGACTCAGGATCCTCAAGACGGATCTCTGGGACGAGGCGAAGAACACGCGGATCCTGGCGTGGGCCAGCCAGGAAGGGGCGCGCGCGTACGGCATCGACATCTCGCCGCCGACGTTGAGGCAGGCGCACGGCGCGTTCGACGAAGACCCTGGCGCGCCGGGACGCCTCCGGGGCGCGGTGGCCGACGTGCGCAGCCTGCCGTTCCTCGACGACAGCTTCGACGCGATCTACTCGATGGGCACCATCGAGCATTTCGACGAAACGGAGCAGGCGGTCCGCGAGATGCGGCGCGTCCTCAAGCCCGGCGGGCGCGCGATCATCGGCGTGCCGAACCGCCACGATCCGTTCTTGCGGCCGCTGTTCGCGACGGCCCTGCAGACGGTGGGGCTGTATGGGTACGGCTTCGAGAAGTCCTACTCGCGCCGCGCCCTGCGGCAGATGCTGGAGCGGTCCGGATTGCAGGTGGTGTCGGAGACCGCGATCCTCTTCATCCCCGGGTGGCTGCGGATGCTCGACCTGGCGTGCCATTCGTGGTGCCGGCCGCTCGCGGCCGTGACCGGCGCGCTCGTCCGGCCATTCGTGTGGCTCGATCGCCACGTGCCGGCCGTGCGAAAGCATGGCTACCTGCTGGCGACGGTGGCGACCAAGGCGCCACGAGCCTGACTCAGTCGTGCAGGACGACGCTGAGAAGCGAGTTGTTCACCTTGAGCGGGAGCTCGCCGTCGTATTCGATGAAGCCGAGCTTCTTGAACTTGTTGAGGAAGAAGTTCACGCGCGAGCGCGTCGTGCCGATCATGTCGGCCAGCGTTTCCTGGGAGATCCTGGGAACCGTGCGAATCGGCTTGTCCTGGTTTCCGTAGCGCGCCAGCAGCAGCAGCGTGCGGGCCAGGCGCTTCTCGGCCGAGTTGAAGAGCTGATCGATCAGGTCCTCTTCGATCCGGATGTTGCGCGTCAGCATGTGGGCGATGAAGCGGTCCGACATGTCGTGTTGCTTGCGCAGCAGTTTCACCATCTGCTCCTTCGGAAGGTGCAGGATGGCGCTTGGGATGATCGCCGTCGCGCTGCCCATGCGGACCCGCTGACCCGCCAGGCAGCCTTCGCCGAAGAAGTCGCCGGCGCCGAGCATGGCGACGACGGCCTCGCGGCCCGTCTTCGACACCACCGACAGCTTGACGCCGCCCGTCTGGATGTAGAGCACGTCCGTCGCCGCGTCACCTTGCGCGAAGATGCTCTCGTCGCGGCCATATTTCCCAATGATCTGGGCGATGCCCGCCGAATCGAGAAATTCCTGGGCGTTGAACGCCGGCTCCGCCTTGACGAGGACAGCGACGGGCTTGCGAGGTGCCATGCCATAGCATGGCACTTGGACCGTTTTCGCGCTGTGCTCAAGTGGACAGTGCCGCGCTCAAGAACGGTGGTACGCTGAAGGTCCAGTGAGCACCACCACTCTCGGCCCTATCCATCTCGTCGCCAGCCCGGCCGTGTACCCCGTGTCGGCGGACTTTGCGAACCCGAACCACGACAGCGCGGCGGGGATGCCCTGGCGCTGGGCCACGGCGCTGACCGACATCGCCGGGCTGTTCGCGATTGTCTGGGCGCTCCCTTTCCTGATCCTGCTCGTGGGCGCGCCCATCGGCCTGGCCTTCTGGCTGACGCGCCTGGCGTTCGGCGCGCTGTAAAGGAACGAACAGCCATGTTTCTTCTGGGAATCGGCGTCGTGTTGGTCGTGTCGTTCGTCGTGCTGCTCGGCCTGAAGAGCGGGTCGCGCGTCCACGGATCTGGGGACGATGAGC
>CAWIWS010000009.1:0-252323 GCA_963839865.1 uncultured Acidobacteriota bacterium | reverse complement strand
CCGACCCGGTGCGCGACCGCGTACCGGAGGGCATCCCGCCGTCGGCGGGTGCGCTGGTCGACCGCGCCGGCCTCAAGGGCGCCACCGAAGGCGGGGCGCGCGTCTCGCCGACGCACGCCAACTTCATCGTCAACGACGGGTCGCGCGACGGCCGCCGACATCAAGGCGCTCGTCGAGCGCTGCCGGCAGGCCGTAAAAGAGCGCTTCGGCGTCACGCTCCGCGATGAGATCATGTGCCTCGGGTGAAATCTGATTGGATCCTCATGTCGACACTGGTAATTGAAGGCGGTCATCGCATCGAAGGCCGCGTGGACGTCGAAGGCAACAAGAACGCGGCGCTGCCGCTGATTGCGGCGTGCCTGCTGACCGACGAGCCGTGCACGCTGACCAACGTGCCCCGCATCGCCGACGTCGAGGTGATGGCGCGGCTGCTGCTCGACCTGGGCGCCGAGGTCGAGGGCATCGGCAGCACGACGCTGCGCATCCGTTGCCGCGAGGTGACGAAGGACGAGCCCGACAGCGCGCTCGTCGGGCGGCTGCGCGGGTCGGTGCTGCTGCTGGGGCCGCTGCTGGCGCGGCGGGGCCGGGCGAACGTCGCGCCGCCCGGCGGCGATTTCCCCGCGCGGCGCACCATCACGACGCACATCGAGGCGCTCACGGCGATGGGCGCCACGCGTGCTCGCCCGGCTCGGGCCATCGGCTCGAGGCCGCCGACGGCCTCAAGCCGGCGTCGATCTACCTCGACGAGGCGTCGGTGACCGGCACCGAGACGGCGCTGCTCGCGGCGGCGGCCGCGCCGGGCCTCTCCGAGATCCGTCATGCCGCCTGCGAGCCGCACGTCGTCGAACTGTGCGAGTTCCTGCGCGGCATGGGCGTCGGCATCACCGGCGAGGGATCGCACACGATTCGCGTCGAAGGCGTGTCGCGGCGCCGACGGCGCGTCGAAGGACGCTGTACGGCGACTACATCGAGGCGGGGAGCTGGGCGGTGGTCGGCGGCGATCACCGGCGGCACGTCGAAGTGGGCGGCGCGCGCGCCGATGGACATGGAAGTCGTCGCCGTCGACCCTGAAGCAAGATGAACGTGCACTGCACGCACGACGGCGAGGTCTTCCGCGTCGGAGTCGACGAGGCTGGTGGGCGCGGGCCGCATCACGACCGGCCTGTGGCCGGGATTCCCGAGCGACCTCGTCAGCCTGGTGACCGTGCTGGCCACGCAGGCCGAGGGCGCCACGCTGGTTCACGACTGGCTCTACGAGCTGCGCCTGTTCGCGCTCGAGCAGATGAGCGGCATGGGCGCGGACCTGTTCCTGTGCGATCCGCACCGCATCATCGTGACGGGGCCGCGCCGGCTGCGCGGCAAGGCGCTCGACAGCCGCGACATCCGGTCGGGCATGGCGCTGATTGCCGCGGCGCTGGCGGCGGACGGGCAGAGCCGGGTCGAGCCGCTGGAGACCGTGGAGCGCGGCTACAGCCGCCTCGTGGAGCGCCTGCAGGCGCTGGGCGCCTCGCGTGGCGCGCGTCTAGTTCCGCGCGAAGCCCGGGCGGCTTGACCGGCGCCGGCGCCTTCGGGGCGGGGCTGCTGCGCGGGCGGCGCAAACGGCGCCAGCACCGGAGTGCCGGCGGCGTTCGCCGCCGTCGCCGCCGCCGGCGGACGCGCGCGGGGCGGGCGCGGGCAGCGGGAGCGGCAGCGGCGGCACGTCCGTCGCCGGGCGAGCCGCCGTCGCGGCCCATCTTGGAACGGCTGCAGGTCTTCTTCGGTCAGGTCCAGCACGCGCACGATGCGCGGCGTCAGCGTCAGGATGATGTCGGTCTCCTGCGTCTCCTTGTGGTTGTAGGCGAACAGCCGGCCGATCGACCGGGATGTCGCTCAGCCCGGGAATCGCCCGAGAGCGACTGCCGCTCTTCATCCCGAATCAGGCCGGCGAGCATGTTGGTCTCGCCGTCCTTCAGCCGGATCACCGTGTTGATCGAGCGGTTGCCGAAGGTCGGCAGGCCGCCGAAGCCGGTGCCCGAGATGCTGCTCAGTTCCACCTTCACCGCCAGCGACACCGCATCGTCGTGGTGCGTGCGCGGCGTGATGTCGATGTTGACGCCGATGTTCTCGTAGTTGAACGAGGTGATGGGCTGCGTCTGCACGCCGCCGGCCGCGATCGGCGCGAAGGTCGTCACCGGCACCGGCACGCGCTCGCCGAACCGGGCCTGCGCCGGCGATGCCTTCGGACGTGCGCAGCTGCGGATTGGCCAGGACGCGCGTGGCGCTGTCGGTCTTGAGCAGCCGGTAGTAGAGCGCCGGCAGGTTCGTGAGGAGCACGTCGGCCTGCGTGAGGTTCGTGCAGGTCGCGCAGCGAGAAGCCCTCGCGGTTGACGTCGGCCGTGCCGTTGATGCCGGTGGGCGCGGTCGACGGCGACGCGACCTGCAGGCCGTACTCGTGCAGGTGCGTGCGGTTCACCTCGAGCAGCTCGACGTCGATGATCACTTCGGGCCGCGCCTTGTCGATGGCCGTGATGATGCGGCCCGCGGCGGCGATGCGCTCGGGCGTGTCCTTGATGGTGATGGCGTTGGTCGCGGTCATCGGCGCGATGCGCCGCGCGTCGACGACGATGCGCAGGATGTCGATGGTCTCCTTGAGGTCGGCGTTGCTCAGGTAGAACGTGCGGACGATCTCTTCCTCGTACTCGCGGCGCTTGGCCGCGGTGTCCGGAATGACCGTGACGGCGCGCGGGCCGGTGGACGCGCCAGAAGTTGCGCGTGGTGTTCGACGAGCGCGGTCAGGGCCTGCTCGAGCGTGTTGCCGCGCAGGTCGATCGAGACGGCCTGATCCCGGAACGCCGGGATCGAACGCGATGCTGAGGTTGGCGAACTTGCGCGATGGCCGCGAAGACGTCGCGGGAGCTGGCCTCGCGGAACACCAGCGAGTCGGGCAGCACCGCGTCGGCCGGCAGCGCCGCGCCGGGCAGGGGAGCGTCGAG
Source organism: uncultured Acidobacteriota bacterium (assembly GCA_963839865.1). GTDB lineage: Bacteria > Acidobacteriota > Vicinamibacteria > Vicinamibacterales > UBA2999 > 12-FULL-67-14b. The sequence continues at coordinate 249,351 of CAWIWS010000009.1, read as the reverse complement.
GCTCTGCGCGATCAGCGACTCGAGCTGCGTCTTGCCGTCTTCGCGGACAGCGCCACCTTGGTGCGCAGCTGCACGCGGGTGGCCTGCATCTCCTTCTCGATGTCGCCGTTGGCGGGATTCAGCTCGGAGGCGAGCTGGTACTCGACGAGCGCTTCCTCGAGCTTGCCCGTGGCCGCGTGGCGGCGCGCCGCGGTGAAGTGGTCCTGCGAGGCGCGCAGCTTGGCGCGCTCGAGGCCCTGGCGGGCGTTGGCGTCGTTCGGGTTGGCGCGGAGCAGCTTGGTGTATTCGGCGACCGCGAGGTCGTAGTTCTGCGCGGCCTCGGCGTCGCGCGCCGAGCGCATCGAGCCCGCGCCGGTGGTGGCGCACGAGGCGATGGCCACCGCGAGCGCAAGGGCCGTGGCGAGACCGCCGAAACGCCGGGCGAGCGAGCTACTGGGAGCGTGCACCATTGGTCACCACATCCACGCCGCGTGGAATGCGAAACTCGAAGTCCTTATCGGTCAAACCCCGATTCTCCTTCAGGTTACTGAAGGCGAAGGCCGACTTTCCACCCTGGCGGTCCGCGGCGATCAAGTGCAGGATCTGGAAGGAATTCGGGTCGACCCCGAGGGCCAGCCACTCGTAGTCGGGGTCATGCCGCCTGGCGACCAGCTTGAGACCCAGAAGTCCGGGTGCGGCGCCGGGCAATTCCGTGAAGGACGCGACGAAGTCCCGCGCCAGGTCCGCCTGTCCCGCGAGGAACAGAGCCGGCGTCGTCCCGTCGTCCGCTCCGGGGGCGGGGCTCACGATGACCTGGCGGTCGGCCACGAGGTAGGTGTACAGGCGGGTGCCGTCGGAGACGAACTCCTTGCGCTCTGGCTTCGTGTAGATCCACTTCATGCGGCCCGGCCGCTTGATGGCCACGGTGCCGCGCTCGCTGGTCTTCGTGCGGAGCACGCCGCCCTCGTAGGTCTGGACGAAGTCCCCGGAGAAGTCGCGAATCGTGGCGTATCGCTGCTGGACGCGGGCCGACAATGCGGCTGCGTCCGGGGGGGCCTGCGCTGACGTCGGAGGCCCACGCGAACAGCATCGCCACGGGCCGGCGACGAGGAACCGCACGGTGGTCATAGTAGTAAGACTGCGATGGTCGGTAAGAAGTTGAGGGGGCCGCCTGGGCCCTTCGGGCTTCGGCGAGACAACCTCCGCGTGAAAGGGAGCGGAGGTTGGTGGACGGCAGGAGGATCGAACTCCCGACCTCTGCATTGCGAACGCAGCGCTCTCCCAGCTGAGCTAGCCGCCCGTCAGGTCAACAACTCAGCAATTGTATCAGAAAACTTACAGTTTCTCTCTTATAGTCGAAGGCGTGCCCTCTGTGAAGAAAATTGGCGTGCTCACCGGCGGCGGTGATGCACCCGGCCTGAATGCCGTCATCCGCGCCGTGGTCAAGGCCGCCTTCAACGCGGGAATCGAGGTCGTCGGCCTCGAAGACAGTTTCGACGGGCTGCTGGACCCGTCCCACAGCCGCGTCCTGACGCCGAAGGACGTCACCGGCATCCTGCGCCTCGGCGGCACCATCCTCGGCACCACCAACACGGCGAACCCCTTCGAGTATCCCGTCAACACGCCCGACGGGCAAGGTCGACTACTCGGATCGCGTCGTCGAGACCTTCCACAAGATGGGCCTCGACGCGCTCGTCGTGATCGGCGGCGACGGCACGCTCGGCATCGCGCACCAGTTCTACCTGAAGGGCATCCCGATCGTCGGCGTGCCCAAGACGATCGACAACGACATCGTCGGCACGACGAGCTGCTTCGGCTTCGATACGGCGGTGTCGTTCGCGGCCGACGCCATCGACCGCCTGCACACGACGGCGGAGGCGCACCGGCGCATCATGGTCGTCGAGGTGATGGGCCGCTACGCCGGGCTGGATCGCGCTGCACGCCGGGGTGGCCGGCGGCGCCGACGTGATCCTGATCCCGGAGATTCCGTACGACCTCGAGAAGGTCGCGGCCGAGCATCCGCCAGCGCGACGCGTTCGGCGCGCAGGTTCAGCATCGTGGTGGTCGCGGAGGGCGCGAGGCCCCAGGGCGGCCAGCACACGCTGATCGAGGCGGCGCGCGCGGGGCATGTCGAGCGGCTCGGCGGCGTCGGCGCGCATGGTCGCGGCAGCAGCTCGAGATGATGACGGGGAAGGAAGCGCGCTACGTCGTGCTCGGCCACCTGCAGCGCGGCGGCGCGCCCACGGCCTTCGATCGCGTGCTGGCGACGCGCTTCGGCGGCAAGGCCGTCGAGCTGATGCGCCGCGGCGTGTTCGGGCGGATGGTCGCCAACAACCCGCCCGACATCGTGCCCGTTCCGCTGGCCGATGTGGTCGGGCGCACGCAAGACCGTGCCGCTCGACTACGACCTGCTGGCGACCGCCCGCGCGATCGGCGTCTCGTTCGGCGACTGAGATAAGGCCGACAGTCCGCGCCTTTCTAGCGGACGGTCGCAGCACGTCGAGATACTTCAGCGCGCCGCCGGTGTTGAACAGCACGACCGTCTCGTGCGGCTTGATCCGGCCGTCGGCGGCCAGGCGGCGGATGGCGGCGAGCGCGGCGCCGCCCTCGGGCGCGGCGCTGACGCCTTCGTGGCTGCCGATGGCGATCATGTCGTCGACCATCTCGCGGTCGGACACGGCGAGGGCGGTGCCGCCGCTCTCGCGGATCGCCCGCAGGATGAGGAAGTCGCCGATCGCGCGCGGCACGCGCAGGCCGTCGGCCGCGGTGTGCGGCGTTCTCCCACGGCGCGGCCTTCTCGGCGCCCTGCTCGAACGCGCGGACGATCGGGGCGCAGCCCGTCGGCCTGCACCGTCACCATCTTCGGCCGCTGGCGCCGGGCGCGATCCAGCCGATCGCCTCCATCTCCTCGAACGCCTTCCACATGCCGACGAGGCCGGTGCCGCCGCCGGTGGGATAGATGATCCAGTCGGGCAGCGTCCAGCCGAGCTGCTCGGCGAGCTCGTAGCCCATCGTCTTCTTGCCTTCGACGCGGTACGGCTCCTTCAGCGTCGAGACGTCGTACCAGCCGAGCGGCTTGCCCTGCTCCGCGGCCATCCTGCCGGCGTCGGTGATGAGGCCGTCGACGAGCGTGACGTCGGCGCCGTAGAGGCGGCACTCGTCGATGAACGGCTGCTTGGCGTCCCTCGGGATGAAGACCTGGCACGCCAGGCCCGCGGCGGCGGCGTAGGCGGCGGCGGCGTTGCCGGCGTTGCCGGCCGTCGGCAGCGCGATGGTGCGTGGCGCCGAGCGCCCTGGCGCGCGTGATCGCCGCCGACTGCCCGCGCGCCTTGAACGAGTTGGTCGGGTTGAGCGACTCGTCCTTGATGAACAGCCGCTCGAGCCCGAGCGTGCGCGCCGAGGCGCCTGGCGTGGAAGCAGCGGCGTGAAGCCCTCGCCGAGCGTGACCGGGCTCGTCGCCGGGCAGCAGCGGCAGCATCTCGCGATAGCGCCACATGTTCGGCTCGCGGCCGGCGAGCGACTCGCGCGACCACGCGCGCGCCGCGTCGAGGTCGTAGCGGGCCAGCAGGGGCAGGCCGCACGACGGGCACAGGAAGTGGCGCTCGCGCGGGTCGAACGGACCCGCGCCGCAGCCGCTACGCGCACTCGAGATGCGTGAAGTAGCTCACAGTTCACCGCGTCAAGCGATCACAGTTGAGCCGTTACTTGCCCAGCAGTTCCTCGTCCTTCTTCTGCTGCAGCTCGTCGATCGCCTTGATGTGCTGCGTCGGTGAGCTTCTGCACTTCGTCGAGGCCGCGCTTCTCGTCGTCTTCCGAGATCAGGCTGGTCCTTGAGCATCTTCTTCAGCCGCTCGTTGGCGTCGCGGCGCACCGTGCGGACGTGGTTGCGGCCTTCCTCGGCCGTGCTTGTGCACGTGGCGCGACAGCTCCTTGCGGCGCTCCTCGGTGAGCGACGGAATCGGGATGCGCACGACCTTGCCGTCGTTGGCCGGGTTGAGGCCGAGGTCCGAGGGGCGGATCGCCTTCTCGAGCGCGGCCATCAGCGACGGGTCGAACGGCTGCGCGACGATCAGCGCCGGCTCGGGAATCGAGAGCGTGGCCACCTGGTTGAGCGGCATCTTGCGAGCCGTAGGCCTCGACGTGCACGCCGTCGAGCATGCCCGTCGATGGCGCGGCCGGTGCGCACGCCGGCCAGTTCCTTGCGCACGAGCTCGATGTGCGCCGTCCATCCGCTTCTTGACTTCGGCGTACAGTCCCTTGAGATCGCTGACGTCCATGTCGTGAATCCTTCGCGTCGAACCTAGTGTGTTGAACCTGCGTGTTGAACCTACGCTGTGACCGTCGTCCCGACCGCCTCGCCCATGACGACGCGGCGGATGTTGCCGGGCGTCTTGCAGGTTGAAGACGACGATCGGCAGCTTGTTGTCCATGCAGAGCGAGATGGCGGTGGCGTCCATCACCTGCAGCCGCTCCTGCAGCACCTGCAGGTAGGAGATGCGCTCGTAGCGCGTGGCGTCGGGGTGCTTGACCGGGTCGGCGGTGTAGATGCCGTCGACCTTGGTGCGCCTTGAGGATGACCTCCGCCTTGATCTCCATGGCGCGCAGCGCGGCGGCGGTGTCGGTGGTGAAGTAGGGATTGCCGGTGCCGGCGGCGAACACCACGACGCGGCCCTTCTCGAGGTGGCGGATGGCGCGGCGGCGGATGAACGGCTCGGCGACGGCGCGCATCTCGATGGCCGTCAGCACGCGCGTGGCCACGCCCTGCGTGCTCGAGGGCGTCCTGCAGCGCCAGGGCGTTGATGACGGTGGCGAGCATGCCCATGTAGTCGGCGGTGGAGCGGTCCATGCCGCGCGCGCTGGCCGCCAGGCCGCGGAAGATGTTGCCGCCGCCGATGACGATCGGCGGTCTGGACGCCGAGGCGCCTGGATTCTCGCGACTGTCCTGGGCGATGCGGGTGGCGACGGCCGGGTCGATGCCGTACGGCTGGTCGCCCATCAGGGCTTCGCCGGACAGCTTGAGGAGGATGCGCTTGTAATGCGGGGCGAGGGTCGGAAGGCACGGAACGATTATAAGGCGGACATTACAGGCCTGACCGGCTCAGCGGCGTGCAGTCGCCAGGCAACGCCGCAAGCCGCAAGTCCGACTGGCTATTCGGCGGCCGTCTCGCCGAGCTTGAAGCGGACGAAGCGGGTGACGGTGACGTTCTCGCCGGTCTTGGCCGTGGCGGCCGCGACCATCTGCTTGATGGTGACGTTGGGGTCGCGCACCGACGGCTGGTCCAGCAGGCAGACCTGCGCGTAGTAGCTCTCGAGCTTGCCCTCGACGATCTTCTCGATCACGTTGGCCGGCTTGCTCGAGCCGGCGAACTGCGCGCGGTAGATCTCCTTTTCCTTCTCGAGGACGTCGGCGGGCATGTCCTCGCGCCTGACGTACACGCGGGCTCGGCGGCGGCGATGTGCATCGCGATCTCCTTGGCCAGCGTCTGGAAGTCGTCGGTGCGGGCGACGAAGTCGGTCTCGCAGTTCACCTCGACGAGCACGCCCACCTTGCCACCCATGTGGATGTAGTGGCCGATCATGCCGTCCTTGGCGACGCGGCCGGCGCGCTTGGCGGCCTGGCGAGGCCCTTCTTGCGCAGGATCTCGACGGCCTTCTCGATGTCGCCGTTCGACTCGGTCGAGCGCGGCCTTGCAATCCATCATGCCTGCGCCGGTCTTGTCGCGCAGCTGCTTCACCATGTCTGCTGTGATTGCCATTTCACTGCTCCTGTAGGCTGAGGGCTTAAGGGCATGGGCGCTTGAGGTGGGTGCGGCTCCGTACAAGCCCCGAGCCCCAAGTCCGGCCCCGTGTCGTACGTAAAACGCGCCGGCCCGTGTTCTCGCAGCCGGCGCGAATGGCGGTACCGCGGACGCTGCCTAAGCCGGGCGTCGCGGGCGTCTCGGCCGGGCGCTGGGGCTTGCGGAGGTCCGCCGGGCGCACGGTGCGGCTGGCGTCGTCGGCCGCGGCCTGTTCGGCCTGGGCCATCGCCTGCTCGGCCATCGCCGATTCGCGCTCCGAGCGGCCGGCGATGACGGCGTCGGCGATGCGCGCCGCGAAGAGCCGCATCGAGCGCAGCGCGTCGTCGTTGCCGGGGATCACGAAGTCGACCTGGTCGGGATCGCAGTTGGTGTCGACGATGCCGATGACGGGAATCTTGAGCTTGCGCGCCTCGTCGACCGCGATCTGTTCCTTGCGGGTGTCGACGACGAAGAGGGCGTCGGGCAGCCGGCCCATGTTGCGGATGCCGTCGAGGTTCTTCTGAAGCTTGCGCTTCTCCTTCTCGGCCTTCGCGATTTCCTTCTTCGGCATCGTCTCGTAGCGGCCGTCGGTGGCCATCGCTTCGAGGTCGCTGCAGGCGCGCGATGCTGCGCTGAATGGTGGTGAAGTTGGTCAGCAGGCCGCCGAGCCAGCGCTCGTTCACGTAGTACATCCCGCAGCGCGCGGCCTCTTCGGCGACGACATCCTGCGCCTGGCGCTTGGTGCCCACGAAGAGGATCGTCTTGCCCTCGGCCGCCAGTTGGCGGACGAAATCCTCGGCCTCGCGGAACAGCTTGACGGTCTTGCCGAGGTCGAGGATGTAGATGCCGCTGCGTTCACCGAAGATGAACGGCTTCATCTTGGGGTTCCAGCGCTTGGTCTGGTGGCCGAAGTGCACGCCTGCTTCGAGCAGGTCCTTCATCGCGAGCGGGGTCAAGCTTCCTCCATCCATGGGTCGTTAACGCTTGCTGAACTGGAACCGCTTGCGGGCGCCGGCCATCCCGTACTTCTTGCGCTCCTTCGACGCGCGCATCGCGCGTGAGGAGGCCGTCCTTCTTCAGCTTGCCGCGCAGTTCGCGTTGAACTCGCACAGCGCGCGGGCGATGCCGAGGCGAATCGCGCCGGCCTGGCCGGTGAGCCGCCGCCCTTGACCGTGGCCAGCACGTCGAACTGCTCAGCGGTTTCGGTGAGCACCAGCGGCACCTTGACGTGGATGCGCAGCGTCTCGATGGGGAAGAACTCGGCGAACGGGCGGTGGTTGACGGTGATGGCGCCGGTGCCGGGCCGGAGGAACACGCGCGCGGTCGAGACTCTTGCGGCGTCCGGTTGCGTAATACTCAGTAGCTGCCACGATTATGCGACCTCGAAGCGGTGGGTTGCTGGGCGGCGTGCGGGTGCTTGTCACTCGCATACACCTTCAACTTGCGATACATCGCGTCGCCGAGCTTGGTCTTCGGCAGCATGCCGCGCACGGCGCTCTTCCACGAGCCGCACCGGATGTTCGGCGCGCACGACCTTGGCGCGCTCTTCGCGCAGGCCGCCCTCGTAGCCACTGTGGCGCCGGTAGACCTTCTGCTCTTCCTTGCGGCCGGTCAGCTTCACCTTGGCGGCGTTCAGGATCACCACGTGATCACCGGTGTCGATGAACGGGGTGTAGGTCGGCTTGTGCTTGCCCTGAAGGAGCTTGGCGGCATCGGTCGCGATACGCCCGAGCACCTTGCCATTGGCATCGATGACGTGCCAGCGGCTGGTCAGCGTCTTCGGGGACGGAACATAAGTAGGCATCGAATAGCGTTCCCTTAAGCCTCCACTACGGAGGACGGCAAACCCTGATAATACGACGACTTCAGCGAAAAGGCAACCCGTGTGCACCATGGCACCCACACCCCGGCACTTGTCGGCACCCCTGGCACCTGTGGCACCTCCCCAAGGCACTAGAGGCCCCCGACCCTTCATCCGATAAACCCATCTGGCAGGGTAGGGGCCTGACGAATTCGCCCAAGTGCAGTTTTCGTCAGTCACTTGCAGTTTCGTGGTTGGGCCAGATAGCCTAACGCCTTGGCCGTTACCCATTTCCGGCGTTCTGCGGGCGATTTTGTCCGATTTGAGCGTCAGGCCCGGCTGGTATCGGGTTTGCCCGTCTGGGCTGGTGTCTTGGAGAGAACTGAACGTGCTGTTTCGCCGCCCAAAAAGTCTGGTCGGGCTGGACATCGGCTCGAGTGCCGTCAAAGCGATCGAACTGAAGCCCGCCGGCAAGGGCTTCAGGGTCTCCGCCATCGGCGTCGAGCCGCTCCCGCCCGACAGCATCGTCGACGGCGCCATCATCGATGGCGGCGCGGTGGCCGATGCGGTGCGCCGTCTGTTTGCCAGCAAGAAGTTCAAGGCGAAGGACGTGGTGGCCTCGCTGTCCGGCAACTCGGTGATCGTCAAGAAGATCACCCTGCCGGCCATGACCGAGCAGGAACTGGCCGAGTCCATCTACTGGGAAGCCGAGCAGTACATCCCCTTTGACATCCAGGACGTGAACCTCGACTACGAGATTCTCGAGGCCGGCACCGGGCCCGAGAGCCAGGGCAGCATGGAAGTCCTGCTGGTGGCCGCCAAGAAGGACAAGATCGCCGACTACACCAGCGTCATCGCGCAGGCCGGGCGGACGCCGGTGATCGTGGACGTGGACGCATTCGCCCTGCAGAACGCCTACGAGGCCAACTACGGCTTCGACGCCCAACGCCGTCGTGGCCATTCTCAACGCCGGCGCGAGCGCCATCAACATCAACATCCTCGCCGGCGCGCAGTCGGTCTTCACCCGCGACGTCTCGATGGGCGGCAACGCCTTCACCGAGGCGGTGCAGAAGGAACTGAACCTGCCCTTCGACGCGGCCGAGCAATTGAAGAAGGGCAGGAGGTCGAGGGCGCGACGTATGACGACGCCCGCGCCGGTGCTCAAGGCCATGACCGACAACGTGCTGCTCGAAGTGGAGAAGACCTTCGACTTCTTCAAGGCAACGGCGGCGAGCGACCGCATCGACCGCATCATGCTGTGCGGCGGCGCCTCGCGCGTGGAGGGCTTCGCCGACGCGCTCCGCGAGCGCTTCAACACCGAGGTCGAGCAGTTCGACCCGTTCCGCCAGGTCGCGTGCGACGCGAAGAAGCTCGGGCTCGAGAACGCCGACGACGTGGCGCCGGTGGCGGCGGTCGCCCTGGGCCTCGCGCTTCGCAAGGTGGGGGACCGATGATTCGCATCAATCTCCTCGCGACGGAACGCCGCAGCGCCAAGGCCGTCAGCAAGGGATTCCAGGCCGGGCAGAAGATCACCGTCATCGGCAGCCTGCTGCTCGTCCTGACCGTCATGGGCGTCGGCTGGCGGTACTGGGCGCTCGGTCAGCAGGTCGCCGCCGCGTCGATCGCGACATCGCCGCCGCCAAGCGCGAAGAGCAGCGGCTCGGCGAGATCCTCAAGCAGGTCCAGGATTTCGAGGCCCGCCGCCAGCAGCTGGAGCAGCGCGTGGCGCTCATCGACGAACTGCGCAAGGGCCAGAACGCGCCCGTGCACATGATCGATCAGGTCAGCCGCGCCCTGCCCGAGATGACGTGGCTGACCGGGCTGCAGCAGGACGGCTACACCATCACGATCCAGGGCCGGTGCCTGACGCTCACGTCGCTCTCGGACTTCGTCGGCAACCTCGAGGCCTCGCGCTACTTCGCGCGTCCGGTCGAGATCGTCGACAGTTCGGTGGCCAAGGGCGACGGCGAAGTCGCCGGACCTGATCCAGTTCACGATTCGAGGCACGTTCCAGATGGCCGGCATCGACCAGCCTGCCGCCGTCGACCGGACGCAAGGGCGCGACCCGCGCGCCGGCCAAGGGAGGGAAACGTGGCTAGTCTCTCCTTGACCAAGCTGCCCTGGTACGCCCAGCTCGCCGTGTTCGTCGTGGCCTCGCTCGCCGTGGCCGGCGCGTTCTATTACCTCGTCGAGACGAAGGAACAGCAGACGCTCGCCACCAAGGCGAAGGAGCTGGCGACCATCCGCACCCGGATTGGCAAGGGCAGCGCCACGGCGCGGCAGCTTCCCGAATTCCGCAAGCAGGTCGGCGAGCTCGAGGCCAGACTCGAAGGCCTCAAGCCGATCCTGCCGGAAGAGAAAGACGTGGGCGACCTGCTCCGGCGCATCGCCGGCCTGGCGACGCAGTCGAACCTGACCATCAAGGGATTCCGGCCGCAGCCGATCAACCAGAAGGAGATGCACGCCGAGTGGCCGATTAGCATCCAGCTGGATGGGACGTATCACAACCTCGGGCTGTTCCTGGATCGCGTCAGCCGGTTCCCTCGCATCATCAACGTGGGATCGCTGCAGCTGTCGCAGAAAGAACCGCCGACGCCCCAGGCGACGATGGACATTTCCTGCACGGCGACCACGTTCGTGCTGGTGGAAAAGCCGGTCGTGCCCGATACCAAGAAGAAGGCTGCCGCCAAGAAGGCCGCGCCGGCGGCGAAATCTGAATGACGACCACACTTCGGCCCGTTCTGTTCGGCGTGCTCGTGCTGACGCTTGGTGCCGCGACCGCGGCCCAGACGCCCGCGCCCGCGACGCCCGCAAAGCCGCCCGCGGCGGGCACGGCCGCCGCGGGGACGACGACACCGCCGCAACCGGCGCTGCCGTCGCCGCCGCCCAATTACGCCTACAGCATCGACGGGCGCCGCGATCCCTTCGTGAGCCTGATCAATCGCGGCGCCGATTCGGGAGCGGCCACCGGCCAGGCCGCCGGCAAGCGCGCCGAAGGCGTGGCGGGACTGCAAGTCGCGGAGCTCGTGGTGCGGGGCATCGTGCAGAGCCGAGGAACGTGGGCCGCGATGGTGACGGGACCGGACAAGAAGTTCTACACGATTCGCGCGGGTGACCGATTGGCTGATGGAGTGGTTCGTGCGGTGACCGCGCAGGCGGTGGTGATTCTTCAGGACGTTAACGATCCGCTGTCGCTGGAAAAGCAGCGCGAAGTGCGCAAGTTCCTGCGCGGCGGACAAGAGGTCAAGTGATGCACGGTCGCATTTCTCGACTGGTGATGGCCGCGCCGATGGCCGCGGTCCTGGCCGCGACCCTCGCGGCCAGCGGGGGCGCCCCGGTCGCCAGGGCCGACGCCGACGCGCCAGCCCTCCGATCCATCTCGTCGCGGCTCGATGGGACGATTAGCACCGTGCTAATCGAGGCCAGTGAGCCGGTGGCGTACCTCACGAGCCAGCCCGATCCGCTGACGGTGCTCGTCGACCTCCGCAATGTCAAAGGAGGGCCGCGCGCGGCCAACGCTCTTGGCAGCCCGCTCGCCCCGGTCACCGGCGTTGGCATCGAGGACGCCACGGCGCCGGATGGGTCACCCGTCGCCCGGGTCCGCGTTCACCTGGACCACGCCGCGAGCCACCGGGTTCGCAGTCAGCGGAACCTCATTTTGGTCGAAGTCGACAGAGCCGGGGCGGCGCTTTCGTCAAATGCCGCGGCTGGCACAGGTGCCACGGGTGCCAGGAGTGCAGCGGGTGACAAAGGTGTGGTGCCAACCGTGCCACAAGCGCCTCGCGTACCGCAAGTGCTCGCTGCGCCGACGGCGAAGGCCGCGACGACTGAATCCGTGAACCCCGCACCCGTTGCACCTGCCGCTCGCGCTGCGGCCACCGAGCTGCGGGGCGTGAAAACGTTGTCCCTCCCGAACGGGTATGCCGTGTCGCTCTCGGGCAACGGACCGCTGGTGGCGTCGTCGGTCGAGGAAGTCAAGGACCTGCCGGCGCGCCTGCTGCTCGATTTCCGCGGCGTGTCCGCCGGACGAGTGCCGCCGACGACGACGATCAACCAGGGCGACATCGAGCGGGTTCGCGTGGCGACCAACAGTCGCGATCCGCTAATCACCCGCGTGGTCATCGACCTGGCAAAGAAGGTTCCGTACACCATCGAGACCGTCGGTGAGGAGCTGCGCGTGATGTTCGCGCGCGCCGTTGACGTGACGGCGTCGGTCCTCCAGCCGGAACCCGAGCCGGTGATCGTGCCGGAGACGGCGGCCCCAATCGTTCAGGCTCCGCAGCCGGCGCCGGCACAAGCGCCTGTGCGCCAGGTGGCAGCCGCGCCCGTTGCCGTTCCCGCTCCAGTGGTTCTTGCGGCGCAGCAGCCGACGGCGGATGGTTCCGCCCAGGCGCCGTCGCGCTTCACGGGGCACCCCATCACTCTGGACTTCCAGGGCGCCGACCTGCGCGCCGTGCTCCGCACGTTCGCCGAGATCAGCGGACTGAACGTCGTCATCGACCCGTCGATCAACGGCACGGTCGACGTGTCGCTGCGGGAAGTCCCGTGGGACCAGGCGCTCGACATCATCCTCAAGGCCAACAAGCTCGGATACAGCGTGGACGGCACGATCGTCCGCATCGTCCCGCTGAACGTCCTCTCCCAGGAGAACGAAGAGCGCCGCAAGCTCTCCGACGCGCAGGCGCTCGCCGGCGATTTGCGGGTGCTCACGCGGCCGCTGAGCTACGCAAAGGCCGGGGAACTCGTGCCGATCATCACGAAGAGCGCGCTGTCCTCCCGCGGCGACGTGCAGATCGACTTGCGCACGAACACCCTGATCATTCGGGACCTGGCGGACCGCCTGGTCGCCGCCGGTGACCTGATCGCCACGCTCGACCGTCCGCAGCCGCAGGTGGAAATCGAGGCGCGCATCGTGACCACGACGCGCGATTACGCGCAGGCGCTCGGCGTGCAGTGGGGCTTCAACGGCAGGGTCGACCCGTCGGTGGGCACGTCGACAGGCCTCACGTTCCCGAGCAGCGGGGCCGTCGGCGGCCGGACCGGCGGCACGCAGGGACCGGACGGCGCCCCGACAGGCGTCAATCTGCGGGTCCCCGGCGCCACCAGCGCAATCGGCCTCGCCCTCGGGTCAATCAACGGGGCGTTGAACCTCGACGTCGCGCTGACCGCGCTTGAAAAATCCGGAAAGGGACGCTTGCTGTCCACCCCCCGCGTCTCGACGCAGAACAACGTCGAAGCGGAGATCACGCAGGGCACGCAGATTCCCATCCAGACGGTGTCGAACAACACCGTCACTGTGTCCTTCAAGGATGCGGCGCTCACGCTGAAGGTGACGCCGCAGATCACGGCCGCGGGCACCGTCATCATGAAGATCTCGGTGGAAAACGCGGTGGCGAACTTTGGCCGGCAGGTGAACGGGATTCCGCCGATCGACACACAGCGCGCCGTGACCACGGTGCTCGTGGCCGATGGCGACACGACCGTCATCGGCGGCATCTACCAGAGCACCGAAACGACGGCGGAAGGCCGGACACCCGGGCTCAGCCGCATCCCGCTCCTCGGCTGGCTGTTCAAGCAGAACGAAACCGGCGGCACGAGCCAGGAACTGTTGATCTTCATCACGCCTCGGATTTCGAAGTAGGGGACTGAGTCATGATCCTGTCTGACATTCTTAGCCGAACCGGGTGCGTGGTCGTCGCGACCGCGGCCGTGTTGAGCGCCTCGTGCGCCAGTGACGTGACCAGGACCGGCAAATCGCCGACCTACCTGGTGATCAACCGGCTGGCGACGGCTGCGGGGGCGGCGCAGTTGGATTCCGACGTCCTGACCCTGGTCAATTCCGTCCCGACGATCGTTCCAGATCTCGGCCAGGCCAACATCAGCGCCGTCATGAAGAACACGTCGCCCACCGCGCCCTCCGTGGCGCCGGTGAACGCCATCACGATCACGCGCTACCACGTCTCATTCCGACGGTCGGATGGCCAGAACACGCCGGGAAAAGACGTGCCGTACGGTTTCGATGGCGCCGCCACGGTCACCATTCCGGGCGGTTCGGCTGCGGTTGTGGGTTTTGAGCTCGTGCGTCGCACGATGAAGCTAGAGCCTCCGCTGAGCAACCTCGTCGGCGGCGGCGGTGCCATTCTCATCAGCACGATCGCCGAAATCACGTTCTACGGCACCGACCAGGCAGGCAACGAGGTCTCAGTGATGGGCACGATGACCGTGAACTTCGCCGACCTCGCCGGCTGATCCAGGGACGCGACCAATGCGGAGCTACAGCATGCGCAATCCACTCACGCTCATCGGTGTCCTCGGCCTGACGGCACTGGCTGGCTGCACGGTCAAGTCCACCGAGGCGCCAATACTGGCCGGGCCGTCGACCCTCGCTACCGCCATTTCGTTGTCCGTGGCGCCCGAGACCATTGTCCAGAACGGTCAGGACCAGTCGACCATCACGGTCAAGGTGCTCGACTCGAATGGGAAGGCGAAGGAAGTCCTGCTGAGGGCGGAGATTCGCGTGGGCGGCGTTGCCCAGGATTTCGGGGTGCTCTCGTCGCGGTCGCGGGTGTCGACCGGCGGAAGCACCTCGTTTACGTATACGGCGCCACAGCCCCCTCCGACAGGCGTCACCGTGGCCAGTCAGATCGTGACGATCGTCGTGACCCCCGAAGGCTCCGACTTCGGAAGCGAAGTCAGCCGCACCGTTGACATCCGCCTCGTGCCTCCCGGTGTCATCGGAGCCACCAATCCCGATCTGAAGCCATCCTTCACCGTGACGCCAAGCCCGCCGGTGGCGTTCGCCGCCGTGGCGTTCGATGCTTCCGCCACCACGATCAGGAATCCCCCGGTGCCGTGCTTGACCAGCTGTTCGTATAGCTGGAATTTCGGTGACGGAACGACAGGCACGGGCATGCAGACCACGCAGACGTATCGCACCGGCGGTTCGAAGACGGTGGTCCTGACCGTGACGGACAGCTTCGGCGCGACGGCCACGGCGATTCAGACGCTCGCGGTCACGCCTCCGCCGGTTCCGACCACCGTCGACTTCACGTTCTCGCCCACGCCGGCCGTGGTGGATCAGCTTATCTTCTTCAATGCCGCGGCCTCGCGGGCGGCCGCTGGCCGGACCCTGATCTCGTACGACTGGGACTTCGGCAAGGGGACGACGGGCAGCGGCGTCACCGTGTCCAAGGCCTACGACAAGGACGGCACTTACACGGTCACACTGAAAGTGACCGACGATGCGGGAGCATTTGGGACAACCAGCAAGACGGTGACTGTGACGAACCCGCAGCCCAAGCCCGATTTCACGATTTTGCCGAGTTCGCCCGCGAACAACCAGCTGGTCGTCGTCAATGCGTCGAGCACGACCGGTCCCTCTCCCATCGTGTCCTACGTATGGGACTTTGGGACAAACTCATCGCCGTCCACGAGCACCGGCATTTCAAGCAGCACGACCTACAACGTTTCAGCTGCTCTGCTGCCCTCAGTCAAGGTGATTACCCTGACCGTGACAGACTCGGCGGGCCGGACGGCCACGACATCGCGGCAGGTGACGGTGCAATAGAATAAGGCGGTGTCCGCGGACAGCCCTCGTATCCTCGAACTGCGACGCCGGGTTGAGGCCAACCCGGCGTCGATCGCCTTCGCGCAGCTGGCGGAAGAGTACCGCCGGCTCGGCGCCAACGATGAGGCCGTCGGCATCTGCCGGGCGGGCCTCGCGACCTATCCGGAATACCTCTCGGCCCGCATCACGCTTGGCCGCGCGCTGATCGAACTCGGCCGGCTGGACGAAGCCAGGCAGGAACTGCAACTGGTCGTCGAGGCCGCCCCCGACAACCTCCCGGCCATCCGCGGACTCGCCGAGATTCACCAGCGTCGGGGAGAGATGACCCAGGCGCTCGAGTACTACAAGCGAGCCCTCATCCTCGCGCGGTTCGACGAGGATCTCGAAAGCAAGGTCGGGCACATCCTGGCCACCATCGAACCCCAGGCGCCCCGCCCGC
This sequence comes from uncultured Acidobacteriota bacterium, assembly GCA_963839865.1. Lineage (GTDB taxonomy): Bacteria > Acidobacteriota > Vicinamibacteria > Vicinamibacterales > UBA2999 > 12-FULL-67-14b. The sequence goes on along the minus strand of CAWIWS010000009.1, from coordinate 233,788 downwards.
GATGCCGGCCGTCGCCGTCGAAGACCTCTTCGATTTCGACAAGTTGCTCGAGCAGATGGGGGAGCCCCCGTTGCCGGCGCCGACCCCCCAGTCCACGGAAGTGGCCTCGGTGCCGGAGTCGATCCCCGTCCCCATTTCCATCCTCGCCGGGGTCCATCCTGACGAGACCGACGGGTTCGCGGACATGGAGCGCGGGCTGCGCGAGATTGAAGAGCAACGCGCGCGTGATGAAGAGGCGGCGCGGCGGCAGGTCCTGCAACGTCGCCGTCAGGCCGTCATGAGCGGCCTCGAATCGTGGCTGGCGGCCATCGTGGCCGACCGGCAGTCCCGGGCCTGATGCGCGTCGCTCCCGCCGACCATCACGAGGCGCGTCATCGGCGTCTGCGCGACGCCCTCCGTTCAGCCTCCCTCGACGCCCTGTTCATCACGAGCCTGCCCAATATCGCGTACCTGACCGGGCTCTTCGCGTCGGCGGGCGCGTTGGTCGTGTCGCAGGAATCCACGCGGCTCATCATCGATGGCCGCTATGCGGAGGCCGCCGAACAGCGCCGGCGGGATGTGCCGGGACTTGGAATCTCGGTCGTGGCCGCCTCCGGCAGCTATGAGGAATCCTCCGCGGCCGAGTTGGCGCGGCTTGGCCTGGTCACGGTGGGTTTCGAAGCCGGCCACATGACGGTTCGGCAGCACGTCGACCTCGTCCGACGCCTCGCCGCGGCGGGCACTGGCATCGACCTCGTCCAGGCGCCGCCAGTGGTGGAAACGCTCCGTTCCGTAAAGGATGCCTGGGAGCTGGATCGACCCTCCGGGACGCGGCCGGGCGACTTTCGGATGTCGCTAAGTGTATAATCCCAAAAGCCTTAGCGGGAATGGTCCGAGCAGGAGTTCGCTGCGGCCATCGACGCGGAGTTGCGACGGGTGGGGTTTGACAAGCCGGCCTTTGATACCATCGTCGCCTCCGGGCCGAACTCGGCCCTGCCGCATCACCGGGCCGGGAGACCGGCAGATTGCAGCGGGGCGACCTGGTGGTGATGGACTTCGGCGGGGTGCTCGACGGCTACGCCGTCGACATGACCCGGACCGTGGTCGATCGGGCCGACGGATGCCCGGGCCCGCGGGCTGATCGAGCGCGGTCGTCGCGGCGCAGGCGGCGGCCTTCGCGGCGGTCGCGGGCGGGACGGCCGCGAGCGATCTGACGAGGCCGCGCGCGACGTGCTGGTGCGCGAGGGTCTGGGCGACGCGTTCGGTCACGGCACCGGGCACGGCCTGGGTCTCGAGGTGCACGAGCGGCCCCGGGTGGGCCGGCGATCGGGCCGACCAGCCCGGGAGCCGCTCGAGCCGGGCATGGTGTTCACCGTCGAGCCCGGCGCCTACGTGCCGGGCTGGGGCGGCGTGCGGATCGAAGACGACGTGGTCGTCGACGGCGCAGGGCGGCGAGTGGCTGACCGACGTGCCGCGCGACGCAGTGCGAGCGAGCTGAATGACGCTGGACGACATCAAGCAACTGCTCGACTTCGTGCGGAGCACGAGCTCACCGAGTTCGAGCTCGAGCAGGACGGCTTCAAGATCGCGCGTCAAGAGCGGGTCGCGCCATCACGCAGGCCGTCGCGCCGGCGGCCGCGCCGCGGCGCCCGTCATGGCCGCGGCCGCGCTGGCGGCGGCTCCGCCCGCCGCCGCCGCGGCCGCCGCGGCCGGCCGAGGGCGCGGAGCTGGCCATCGTGAAGTCGCCGATCGTCGGCACCTTCTACCGCTCGGCCGAGCCGGGCGCCGCGGCGTTCGTCGAGGTCGGCGACACGGTGAAGAAGGGCCAGGTGCTCTGCATCATCGAGGCGATGAAGCTGATGAACGAGATCGACTCCGAGTACGACGGCGAGATCGTCAAGCGTCTACGTGAGAACGGCCAGCCGGTGCAGTACGGCGAGCGCCTGTTCGCGATCCGGCCGCGAACTGACACCATGTTCAAGAAAATCCTGATCGCCAACCGCGGCGAGATCGCGCTGCGCATCATCTTCGCCTGCCGCGAACTCGGCATCAAGACGGTGGCCGTCTACTCCGAGGCCGACGAGAACTCGCTGCACGTGCGCTTCGCCGACGAGGACGTCTGCATCGGCCCGGCGCGCAGCGCCGACAGCTACCTGAACGTCCCGGCGATCATCAGCGCCGCCGAGATCACCGGCGCCGACGCGCATCCACCCCGGCTACGGGTTCCTGTCCGAGAGCGCCTACCTCGCCGAGGTCTGCGAGGCCTGCCACATCCGGTTCATCGGCCCCGACCCGCAGGTCATCCGCCTGATGGGCGACAAGGCGAAGGCGCGCCGCGCGATGAAGAAGGCGGGCGTGCCGATCCTGCCCGGCAGCGACGGCCCGGTCGAGAGCGAGGAGAAGGCCCGCAAGATCGCGCAAGGAGATCGGCTACCCGGTCATCGTCAAGGCGGCGGCCGGCGGCGGCGGCCGCGGCATGCGCATCGTCGAGGACGCCGGCGGAACTGGCGCACGCGCTCAAGCACGGCGCAGCGCGAGGCGGAAGCGGCCTTCGGCGTCGGCGACGTCTACATCGAGAAGTACCTCGAGGCGCCGCGCCACATCGAGTTCCAGATCCTCGGCGACCACCACGGCAACGTCGTGCACCTCGGCGAGCGCGAGTGCTCGATCCAGCGCCGCCACCAGAAGCTGATCGAGGAGTCGCCGTCGACGCGGTCTCGCGACAAGGTGCGCCGCAAGATGGGCGCGGTCGTGGTCGACGCCGCGCGCGCCGTGCAGTACACCAACGCCGGCACGTTCGAGTTCCTGATGGACGACGAAGGGCAACTTCTACTTCATGGAAGTGAACACGCGCCTCCAGGTCGAGCACCCGGTCACCGAGATGGTGACCGGCATCGACATCGTCAAGGAGCAGATCCGCATCGCGGCCGGCGAGCGGCTGTCGTTCAAGCAGAGCGAGGTCACCTTCACCGGGCCACGCGATCGAGTGCCGCATCAACGCCGAGGACCCGGAGACGTTCGTGCCGTCGCCGGGCATGATCCACGCCTTCAGCGTCCCGGGCGGCCCGGGCGTGCGCGTCGACACCGCCGCGCACGCCGAGTGCACCGATCTCGCCGTACTACGACTCGATGATCGCCAAGATCATCGTGCACGGCCGCGACCGCCAGGAGGCGATCGCGCGCATGAAGCGCACGCTCGAGATGACGGTGGTCGAGGGGATCAAGACCACCATCCCGCTGCACCTCAAGATCCTGGACGACCCGGACTTCGTCGCCGGCCGGCTCGAGCACGCACTTCATGGAGCGCTTCGCTCGCCGCGCCCAAGGCCGGCCGACGCTCGCCGAGTCGGCCTAGCGCGTTCCGACGCGGCAGCCGTGCCGCCGCTCTACGCCATCGTCGACGCCGACGTCTGCGCGCGCGCCGGGCGGAGCCGCTCGACGTCGCCGCGCGCGTTCCTCGCGGCGGCGTCGCGCTGCCTGCAGCTGCGAGCCAAGCACGCTGGGCCAGCGCGCGCCTGCTCGACCTCGCCGACGCGCTGGTCGTCGCGCGCGCGCGCGGCCGGCGCCATCGTCATCGTCAACGACCGCGCCGACATCGCGCGGCTGGCGGGCGCCGCCGGCGTGCACGTCGGGCAGGACGACCTGCCGGCGGCGGACGCCCGCGCGCGTCGTCGGGCCGGCCGCGGTCGTCGGGCTCTCCACGCACACGCGCCGAGCAGCTGCGCGCGGCGGCTCGGCGAGCCGGTGACCTACGTCGCGATCGGGCCGGTCTTCGGCACCGGCACCAAGGGACCGGCTACGAGCGCGGTCGGGCTCGAGCTCGTGCGCCGGGCCGCGGCCGACGCTGGCGCCGCGCGGACTGCCGCTCGTCGCGATCGGCGGCATCACGCTCGAGCGCGCGCCCGCGTGTCATCGACGCGGGCGCGACGTCGGTGGCCGTGATCTCGCGACCTGCTCGGCCGGCGACCCGAGGCGCGCGCGCGCGCAGTTCCTCGCGCAGCGCCTCGATCGCGTCATCATCCGCAGCGGCATCCCCGTATAATCAGCGGGTTTGCCAGCCTGATCCGCGCCACGTGGGGCAGGATCCGACCACTTGTGGAGGCGGAATGGATTCGAATCTGTTCAAGACGAAGTCGATCGAGCAGCTCGTCGGCGACGTCGAGCACGGCGGCAAGTGCCCTCAGGCGCAGCCTCACGGCCTGGGACCTGACGCTGCTCGGCATCGGCGCCATCATCGGCACCGGCATCTTCGTGCTGACCGGCACGGCGGCGGCCAATCAGGCCGGGCCCGGCGATCACGATGTCCTACCTGGTCGCCGGCCTCGGCGTGCGCGTTCGCCGGCGCTGTGCTACGCCGAGTTCGCCTCGATGATCCCGATCGCCGGCAGCGCCTACACCTACGCCTACGCCACGCTGGGCGAGCTCTTCGCGTGGATCATCGGCTGGGACCTGATCCTCGAGTACGCGGTCGGCTCGATGACCGTGGCCATCGGCTGGAGCGGCTACATGCAGAAGCTGCTCGCCGGGCTTCGGCATCCACCTGCCGGTCGGGATGCGGCGCCGGCGCCGCCGGTCGGCATCATCAACCTGCCGGCCGTGATCATCGTGCTGCTCATCATGGTGCTGCTCGTCGTCGGCATCCGCGAGTCGCGCGCGCTTCAACGCCGTCGATGGTGGCCATCAAGCTGGTCGCGGTCGCTGTTCTTCATCGGCGCCGGCGTCGACCTACGTCAAGCCGGAGAACTGGCACGCCGTTCACGCGCCGTACGGCTGGCCGGGCGTCATGGCCGCGGCGGCCGTGGTCTTCTTCGCCTACATCGGCTTCGACGCCGTCTCGACGACCGCCGAGGAGGCCAAGAACCCGCAGCGCGACCTGCCGATCGGCATCATCGCGTCGCTGGTCGTCTGCACGGTGCTCTACCTGCTGGTGGCCGCCGTCCTCACCGGCATCGTCCCGGTCGTGTCGTACCGCTCGGTCGCCGAAGGGCTCCCGGGCGTGGCGATGGTCGACCAGCCGAGTCGGTGAAGTTCCTCAACGCCCCCGTGGCCTTCGCGCTGAGCGTCATCGGCCAGGACTGGGCCGCCGACCTCGTCGTCGGCCGGCGCCGTCGCCGGCATCACCTCGGTGCTGCTCGTGATGCTCATGAGCCAGCCGCGCATCTTCTTCGCGATGAGCCGCGACCGCCTGCTGCCGCCGGGCGTCAGCAAGGTGCACCCGACGTTCGGCACGCCCTACATCACGACGATCATCACCTGCGTCATCGTCGCGTTCGTCGCCGGCCTCACGCAGATCCAGGTCGTCGGCGAGATGACGAGCATCGGCACGCTCTTCGCCTTCGTGGTGGTCTGCGCGGCGGTGCTCATCGCTGCGCGTCAAGCGGCCCGACGCGCACCGGCCGTTCCGCGTGCCGTTCGGTCCGGTGTTCCCGGTCCTCGGCATCCTCTCGTGCGCCTACCTGATGCTGAGCCTGCCGGTGCTCACCTGGGTCCGCTTCCTCGTGTGGCTGGACCTCGGCATGGTCATCTACTGGTTCTACGGCCGCACGCACAGCCCGCTCGTCGACAAGACGGAAACCGCGGCCCGCACCCCGATGCAGTCGCTGGCCAACTTCGTCACCATCGCCGGCGCGCTGCTGACGTTCAACGCCGCGTGCATCGCGGTGCTCGGCTACATGACGGAGTTCGGCATCACCAACGAGACCACGGCCAAGTGGCAGCGAGTTGTCGGCGCTCGGCCTGAACGTCACGGCCGACCAGGCCGACGCCTTCGGCCTGCAGTTCCTGGCAGTGGCCCTGGCCTTCTGGGCGGTCGGCTATCGGCCTGACGAAGGCGACGGGCGAAACAGTAAGCGAGTGGCGGTCTCGGAAGCGAGGGCGAGTCGGCTGGACGCTCGGGCTCGTGGCCCAGGGCTGGGCGGTCGCCCTCTTCGTTTCTGTGACCGCTCGTGGCGGCACCCTCGGGCTACATGGCTGATCGAGGGGTGGGCGCTGTGGGACGCGTTCTACATGACCATCATCACGGTCACCACGGTCGGCTACAGGGAAGTGCACCCGCTGTCGCGGGCGGGCGAGGTCGTGGACGATCGTGCGTGCTGGTGTCGCGGCGTCGCGACGCTGTTCTACACCGCCACGCTGCGTCATGGCCGCTCGTCGTGGAAGGCGGGCTCCATCGTAGGCTGCGAGTCTCGGCGGCTTCAAGCGCATGCTCGACGAACTCACGAACCACTTCATCATCTGCGGCTACGGGCGCATCGGCAGCATCATCGCCGACGAGTTCCGCCGCCAGCAGGTGCCGTTCGTCGTCATCGACCGCGATCCGGAGCGCGTGCACGAGGTCGATCGCGCAAGGGCGGGCTGGCCGTCGAGGCCGACGCCAGCCGCGAGGAGGTGCTGAAGCGCGTCGGCATCGACCGGGCGCGCGGCCTCATCGCCGCGGTCGGGACCGACGCCGAGAACGTCTACACCGTGCTCACGGCGCGCGGTGCTGCACGCCGGACCTCTTCATCGTCGGCGCGCGTCGAAGACGAGGACGCCGAAGCCGAAGCTGCGGCGCGCCGGCGCCGACCGCGTGCATCTCGCCGTATCAGCTCGGCGGCATCCAGATGGCGCAGACGGCGCTGCGGCCGGCGGTGGTCGACTTCATGCACCTCGCGACCAGCTCCGAGCACCTCGAGCTGGCGACGGAGCAGGTCAAGGTCGGCCCGGGGCCGCGTTCGCCGGACAGGCCATCACGCGACGCAACCTGCGGCAGCGCGTTCGGCGTGATCGTCGTGGCCATCAAGCGGCAGGCGGGGCACATGGAATTCAACCCCTCGCCCGGACGCCACGATCGACGCCGGCGACCAGCTGGTGGTGCTCGGGCAGCCCGACCAGCTCAAGGCGCTCGACGACCGCGGCCGGCGGCCGGTCCGCCGAGATGACCAGGCAAATGACGCGCGAGACTGACTCGACGGGGCCGCGCTGGCGGCGACGATTCGCGAGGAACTGGCGCCGCGCGTGGCGGCCTTCACGGCCGCGGCCGGCCGGCCGCCCGGCCTCGGCATCGTGCTCGCCGGCGACGACCCGGCCTCGGAGATCTACGTGCGCAACAAGATCAAGACCGTGGCCGAGGCCGGGCTGCCGCGCCGACCTTTCCGGCTGCCGGCGACGGCCGATCGCTCGACGACGCGCTGGCGCTGGTCGCACGGCTGAACGCCGACGACGGCATCGACGGCATCCTGGTGCAGTCGCCGCTGCCGACGGGGATGGGCCGCGACGCCGAGCAGCGCGTCTTCGACGCCGTCGATCCCGCGCAAGGACGTCGACGGCTTTCACCCGGTCAACGTCGGGCTGCTCGTGCAGAAGCGCGCCCACGCTCGTGGCGTGCACGCCCCTCGGGCTGCATCGAGCTGCTCGAGCGCGAGCGGCATTCGCCATCGGCGGGAAAGCGCGCGGTGGTCATCGGCCGCAGCGACATCGTCGGCAAGCCGATGGCGCTGCTGCTGCTGCACCGCGACGCCACCGTCACGATCTGCCATTCGCGCACGCGCGGACCTGCCGGCGGTGGCCGCGGAGCGCGGACATCCTGGTCGCCGCCATCGGCCGTCCCGGGTTCGTGACGCCGGACTTCGTCAAGCCCGGCGCGACTGTGGTCGATGTCGGCATCAACCGCTGACGTCCGAGGCCGACGTGTTGTCGGCTGCTTTCCCGAGGGCAGCCGCAAGCGCGCGCTCTTCGCGGAGAAGGGGCGCGTTCTCGTCGGCGACGTCCATCCGGACGTCGAAGAGGTGGCCGGCGCGGTGACGCCGGTGCCCGGCGGCGTCGGGCCCGCTGACCATCGCGATGCTGCTGCGGAACACGGTCACCGCGGCCGAACGTCGCAGCAGGAGGCCAGCAGGACGACTGATGCGGCGAATCGCGCTGACCGGCGGCATCGCCACGGGCAAGAGCTACGTGTCGACGCAGCTTCGGCGAGGCCGGCGTGCCGGTGGTGGACGCCGACCTGCTGGCGCGCGAGGTCGTCGCACCGGGGTCCGCCGGCCTGGCGGCGGTCGCGCAAGCGCTTCGGGCCCGACGCGGTCCGCAGCGACGGCACGCTCGATCGCGTGCGGCTCGGCCACTTGATCTTCCGCGGATCGCCGGGCGCGGCGCGATCTCGAGGCGATCATCCACCCCGCGGTGCACAAGGCGATCGACGCGTTCTTCTCGAAGCTGCCCAAGCGGACGCCGCTCGCCGTGGCCGACATCCCGCTGCTGTTCGAGACCGGGCGCGCAGGGGCTCTTCGACGCGGTGGTGGTGGTGGCGTGCCCGCGCGAGATGCAGCTCGCGCGCGTGATGGAGCGCGACAGGCTGTCCAAGGAGGACGCCGACGGCGCCTCGCGGCGCAGTTGCCGATCGACGAGAAGGTCAAGCAGGCGACCACGTGATCCGCACCGAGGTGTCCTTCGCGGACACCGACGCGCAGATCCAGGCGCTGATCGACAAGCTCTCCGCGCGCTAGGCGGATCCGCCGCGCCGCCTGTCACATCTCGGCGGTGGGTTCCTTGGCGGGGGCGATGCGCTCCTCGACGAACGTGTTCCACTCGTGGCAGTGCGGGCACTGCCAGAGGAGTTCCGTGCTGCGGTAGTGGCACTTCAGGCAGACGTGCGGGTCGAGGAAGAAGACCGCGGCGCGCGCCGACTCGATGTAGCGCTGGACGAGCGCGCGATTCGAGGTCGAGCTGCGAGCAGCACGTTCCAGACGGCCTGGTGCACCGTGAGGCCGTGCGGGTTCTGTTCGAGCGCCGCCAGGAGCAGTTCGAGCGCCTCCGCCGGCTTCCTGCGCTTGGCGAAGTGGCGCGCCGAGCGCGAGGCGCGCGCGCCAGTCCTGCGGGTTGGCCGCGATGAGGCGCCGGCACCGCTCGACGAACCGATCGGGCTTGCCCTGGCGGTCGTAGAGGCGCTCGAGGCGCTCGAACGCGAGGTACGCGCGCTCCGGCGAGCGGGCGATCAGCCGCTCCCACGCGGCTTCCGCCGCCGCGAGATCGCCCTGCGCGAGCCGCACGTCGCCGAGGTTCAGGAAGGCCGGCGTCGTGGCGGCGTCGAGGTCGATGGCGGACTCGAAGTGCTTCGCCGCGCGCGCGCCGTCGCCGCGCGGAGATCGCCTCCGTGCCCAGCGCGTTCTCGAGGAAGCCGAGGATCGCCTGGTTGCGCGGCTGGCGTGTCGGGTCCGCTCAGCTCGACCAGTTGCTTGCGGATCCGGTGGGCCTCGGCCCACTGGTGCTGCTCCTCGTGCAGCTTCTGCAGGTAGAGCAGGGCGTACTGGTTGTCGGGGTCCATGCTGCAGCACCTCGTTGAACGCCTCGAGCGCGCGGTCGACGAAGCCGCCGCGCTTGAAGTCGAGCCCGAGGCAGAGCAGCACGTACGCGTGCTCGAGCTTCGAGAGCTTGGGCCGCTGCAGGAGCGACTGGTGCACCTGGATGGCCCGGGCCACCTGGCCGCGCTCGCGGTAGCACGTTGCCGAGGATCAGGTGAATCTCCAGCGCATCGGAGTCCACGCGGGCGGCCTGGCTCAGCTCCTCGATCGCCAGGTCGATCTGGTTGGACACCAGGAAGTTGAGGCCGAGCACGTAGTGGTGCGACTCGCGGGCGCGCCGGCGGTCGATCCACGTGCCGTCGCGCAGCTTGTAGCGTTCCCAGGCCTTGCCGATGGCGAGGCCGGCGAGCAGCGCGAGGAGCGCCGCGATGAGGGTGACGTAGCGGTCCGACGTCCACGCGGCTACACCATCTCCGTGCGCCAGAGGTCGTGCAGGTGCACGACCCCCTCGACGCGGCGCGTCGGCGTCGATCACGACGATCGACGTGATCTTCCGCTGTTCCATGACGGCGAGCGCCTCGACGGCGAGCGTCGTGCGGGCAATGGCGACGGGGTTGACGCGTCATCACGTCCTGGCGGTGAGGCCGAGCACGTCCGGCGCCGACGCCCATCTTCCGGCGCAGGTCGCCGTCGGTGATGATGCCGGCCAGGCGGCCGCCCGCGTCCACGACCGACGTCATGCCCAGCGCCCTTGCGCGACATCTCGTAGATCACGTCCCGCATGCTCGTGTGCAGCTTGACGACGGGCAGGGCCTCGCCCTGGTGCATCAGTTGCGCGACACGCGCATCAGCCGCTTGCCCAGCTTGCCGCCCGGGTGCAGGTTGGCGAAGTCCTCGGGCTGGAAGCCCTTGTCGACGAGCACCGCCATCGCGAGCGCGTCACCGAGGGCGAGCGCCGCCGTGGTGCTGGCCGTCGGCACCAGGTTCATCGGGCAGGCCTCTTCCGACACGCGGCAGTCGATCGCCACGTCCGCGGCCTGAGCGAGGGTGGAGCCCATGTCGCCGGTCATGGCGATCAGGCGTGGCGCCCGAGGCGCTTGATGGTCTCGAGCACCCGCGTGAGTTCCTCGGTCTCGCCGCTGTACGACATGGCAATCACCACGTCGTCGGCCTGGATCACCCCGAGGTCGCCGTGCACCGCCTCGGCGGGATGCAGGAAGAACGCGGGCGTCCCGGTGCTCGAGAGCGTCGCGGCGATCTTGCGGCAGATGATGCCCGACTTGCCCATGCCCGTGACGATCACGCGGCCCCGGCACTCGCGGACGATCGTGACGGCGCGCGCGAAGCGCTCGTCGATGCGATCGACCAGCGCCAGGATGGCCGCGGCCTCGGTTTGCAGGACCTTTCTGGCGAGCGACAGGTCAGGCATGGGCCTCAGGGGGAAGATGGTCATCGACGGCAGATCTTATCAAGAGCCACGAGGCGCCGGAGCAGCGGCTCGACGAGGTCGAGCCGGAGGGCGTTGGCGGCGTCGCTCTTCGCCCGGGCCGGATCCTCGTGGACCTCCATGAAGACGCCGTCCACGCCGGCCGCCACGCCGGCCTGGGCCATCGGCTCGATGTACTGCGCGAGGCCCGCGGTGACGCCGTCGCCCGCGCCCGGGCAACTGCAGGCTGTGCGTGACGTCGAAGATGACCGGGAAGCCCAGCTCGCGCAGCATCGGGAACGCCGCGCATGATCGACGACGAGGTTGTTGTAGCCGAAGGAGGCCCCGCGCTCGGTGACGAGCACGCGGCGGTTGCCGGACTCGGTGACCTTCGCGATGGCGTGACGCATGTCGCGCGGCGCGAGGAACTGGCCCTTCTTGATGTTGACCGTCCGCCCGGACTTCGCCGCGGCGACGAGCAGGTCGGTCTGCCGCGAGAGGAACGCGGGAATCTGCAGGATGTCGGCCACCTCGCCGGCCGGCGCCGCCTGGCTCGTCTCGTGGATGTCGGTCAGGATGGGCAGGCCGGTGCGCGCCTTCACCTGGCCAAGGATGCGAAGCCCCTCGGCGAGACCCGGGCCGCGGTACGACGAGATCGACGTCCGGTTCGCCTTGTCGAACGACGCCTTGAAGACCACGGGGACGCCGACGCGCCGGGCCATCGCCGCGATGGCGACGCCGATGTCCACGGCGTGCGCCTCGCTCTCGATGACGCACGGGCCGAGGATGAAGGCCAGCGGATGCCCCGTGCCGAAGGTGACGGTCCCGGCCGTCACCGGCTCGACAGCGTGCACCTTACGCCTCGCGCCGCGCGACGGGCGCGCGGCCTTCCGCGAATTCCTTCTGCCGGACGGCCGCCTCGACGAAGCTCGCGAAGAGCGGGATGCGGCTTGAGCGGCCTCGACTGGAACTCCGGATGGAACTGCACCGCGAGGAACCACGGGTGGCTCGGCAGCTCCGCGATCTCCACGAACTTGCCGTCGGGCGAGCGGCCCGAGATGCGCATGCCGTGCTCGGCGAGCGACGGGCTCGTAGAGCGCAGTTGAACTCGAAGCGATGGCGATGACGCTCGTGGATGAGGTCGGCGCCGTAGATCTTGCGGGCCAGCGACCCCGGGACGAGCGCGCAGTCGTAGCGGCCCAGGCGCATCGTGCCGCCCAGTTCGTCGACGCCGAGCAGATCGCGCAGCTTGTAGATCACCTTGTGCGGCGCGGCCTCGTCCACCTCGGTGGAGTCGGCGCCGTCCAGCCCGCAGACGTGGCGCGCGAATTCGACCGTGGCCCACTGGAAGCCGTAGCAGATCCCGAAGAAGGGGACGCCGTGCGTGCGCGCGTATTCCGACGCCTTCATCATGCCGCGCGTCCCGCGCGTCCCGAAGCCGCCGGGCACGAGGATGGCCGTCGGCGCCTTCGAGGAGGCGGCTGCCGCCCTCCTGCTCGAGCGCTTCCGACTCCACCCACTGGATGTTGATCTTCACGCGGTTGGCGAAGCCGCCGTGATAGAGCGCCTCGTTGAGCGACTTGTACGAGTCCTCGTAGCCGGTGTACTTGCCGACGACGTGGATGGTCAGCTCGTCGACGGGATGCTTGATGCCGCTCGACGAGCTCCTCCCACGGCTGCATGTGCGCCTCGGTGATCGGCAGGCCCAGCAGCTTCATCACGACGAGGTCGAGGCCTTCTTCGCGAAACGCCAGCGGCACCTCGTAGATCGTCTGCACGTCCTTGGCGGTGATCACCGCCTCCTCGTTGACGTCGCAGAAGAGCGCGATCTTCTGCTTGATGTCGCGCGGCAGGATGCGATCGGTGCGGCAGAGCAGGATGTCGGGCTGGATGCCGATCGACCGCAGGTCGCGCACGCTGTGCTGCGTGGGCTTGGTCTTGAGCTCGCCGGCGGCGCCGATGTAGGGCACGAGCGTGAGGTGCACGTAGATCGTGTTCTCGCGCCCGACGTCCTGGCGGAACTGGCGGATGGCCTCGAGGAACGGCAGGCTCTCGATGTCGCCCACCGTGCCGCCGATCTCGACGAGGACGACGTCCACGTCGCGGCCCGCCTGCCGGATGCAGTCCTTGATCTCGTTGGTGATGTGCGGAATGACCTGGACCGTGCGGCCCAGGTAGTCGCCGCGGCGCTCCTTCTGGATCACGGACATGTAGATCTTGCCCGTGGTCCAGTTGCTGTTGCGCGTGGCGGTCATGTTCGTGAACCGCTCGTAGTGGCCCGAGGTCCAGGTCCGTCTCCGCGCCATCGTCGGTCACGTAGACCTCGCCGTGCTGGTACGGGCTCATCGTCCCCGGGTCGACGTTGATGTACGGGTCGAACTTCTGGAGGGTGACCTTGTAGCCGTGGCCTTCCAGCAGCGCGCCGATCGACGCGGCGGCCAATCCCTTGCCGAGCGACGACACCACGCCCCCGGTCACGAAGATGTATTTGGTTTGGCGTCCCGTGTTTTCCATCGGTTCTCTCTCAGGTTCGTGAAGCGGTCGTCAGCAGCTGCCGGACACGGTCGAGATCGTCCGGAGTATCCACGCCAATCGAAGCATGCCGGATGTCGACCACGCGGATGCCGATGCCATGGGTGAGCGCCCGCAATTGCTCCAGGGCTTCAATTCGCTCGAGGGGCGCCGGGGGCAGGGCGGCTAGCCGCAGGAGGACGTCCCGCCGATAAGCATAGAGACCCACATGTGCGCGCCCCGGCTCCCGACGCCCGACTCCCGACTCCCGGTCCGCGGTCCCGTTGAAGGGAATCGGCGCCCGCGAGAAGTAGAGGGCGTGGCCACGCGCGTCGGTCACGACCTTCACCACGTGCGGACTGGCAAACTCGCGCGGGTCGGTCAGCGGCCGGCTGAGGGTGCTCATCTCGAGCGACGGATCGGCCAGGAGCGGCTCCACCGCGGCGTCGACGGCTGATGGATCGATGAGCGGCTCGTCACCCTGGACGTTGACGACGATGCGGCAGGAGAGCCCGGCGGCGACTTCGGCAATGCGGTCGGTGCCGGAGGGATGGTCGGCCCGCGTCATGATTGCGACGCCGCCAAAGCCTTCGACAGCCTGGGCGATGCGCGAATCATCGGTGGCCACCACCACGCCGTGCACGCGGGTGGCGGCGGACACGCGGCGATACACGTGCTCGATCATCGGACGGCCGGCCAGGTCGGCAAGCGGCTTTCCGGGGAACCGGGTCGAATCGTAGCGTGCGGGGATGACAGCGAGGACGGACGATTCAGTCAGCGTGAAGGGCATCCGCGTGACTGAATTGGGGTGCACGACGAATCATACCACGGCGGTATGATGAGGACCGGAATGCAGACGCGTACCGTAGTGGTGATCGGGCTCCTGGGACTGGCCGGCGGGTGGCTGGCTGGCCGGACGTCCGCGCCGACCACGCCGAACGCGTCGCAGGCGTCCGTGGCCCAGCGCCGAGGGCCACGGCCGCTCGGCGGTGAGCCGGCCGCGCCCTTCACCGAGCAACTCCGGAGCAAGCTCCAGGAACAGCCGCGGTCGCCATCGCCGGGACGCAATCCCTTCGTGTTCGGCAGCCGGCGGGCCGCGCCCGCCATGAGCCGGGCGCGGAGCGCCGAGGCCGGGGAGACGCCCGCCGCGGCGCCTCCGGAGCCCGTCATCGAAGCGCCGCGCGCGCGATTCGCGCTTTCCGGAATCGCGGCGAGCACGGTAGACGGCGCGATGAGCTTCACCGCGATCCTCACGGATCGCGGCGTGCTCGTGTTTGCGAAGGTAGGGGAGACGCTGGCCGACGGAAGTCGCGTGTCGAAGGTCGACGAGAACTCAGTCGAGCTCGTCGACCCGGCCGGCACCGCGCAGACGCTGCGACTCTAGACCCTGACCATCCACGCGGCCTTCACGGGGCCGACTGCGCGGATAGCCTCCAGCACGTCCTCACCAACAGGCTTGCCGGGTTCGTCCAGGTTGACGACGCCCACGGCGCCATTGTCCGAACGTCCCAGCGCAAAGTTGGCGATGTTGATGCCGTGGCGGCCCAGGATCGTGCCGACCTCGCCGATGACCCCGGGCTGGTCGTTGTTGGCCAGGAGCAGAATCGACCCGCCGAGCGGCGCGTCCACCGGCACGCCGTTCAGGAGGACCAGGCGCGGTCCATTGGGCGCGATGATGCCTTCAACCCAGCGCTCGCCCTCGCTCGTGATCATCTTCACGGACACGAGGCTGCGGAAGCTCCGCGCGCGCGAACTGGACGACTCGGTGAGCTCGATGCCGCGGGTGGCGGCCACGGCGCGCGCGTTCACCGGCGTGACGGCGTCCGACAGGATGGCTTTGAACAAGCCCACGAGCACCGAATTGACGATCAGCGGATGCTGGCCCGAGGCCAGCTCGCCGTAATAGCGAACGCCGAGGCTCTCGATCCGGGCTTCGCCCATTTGACCTACGAGACAACCCAGTTGCTCGCCGAGGGAGATGAACGGCTGGAGGCGCTGGAATTCCTCGGGCGCCACCGACGGGAAATTGACGGCGTTGCGAATAACGCCGGTCTTCAGGAAGTCGCGAAGCGCCGAGGCCGTTTCGACGCCGACCAGCTCCTGGCCTTCTCGCGTGGACGCCGCAATATGCGGGCTGGCGACGACCTGGGGCAGTTGCTGCAGCACGTGGTCCGTGGTTGGCTCCGCCGTGAACACGTCCAGGGCGGCGCCGCCAAGGTGGCCGCTGCGGATGGCATCAGCGAGGGCCGCCTCGTCGATCAAGTCGCCACGCGCGGTGTTGATCAACTTCAGGCCCTTCTTGCAAAGAGCGAGCCGCTCGGCGTTGAAGATCTTTTTGGTCTGCGGCGTGGACGGCATGTGGAGCGACAGGTAGTCGGCGCGCGCGCACAACTCGTCGAACGACACCAGTTCCACGCCGATTTCCGCGGCGACCTGCGCCGAGATGAACGGGTCATGCGCGATGACGGTCATCTCGAACGCCTGGGCGCGTCGCGCGACTTCCTGGCCGATGCGGCCGAGGCCCGCGAGGCCGAGCACCTTGCCGCGAACCTCCTCGCCCATGAAGCTCTTCTTGTCCCACTTGCCGGCCTTCATCGACGCGTCGGCGGCGGGGAGCTTTCGGGCAAGTGCCAGCAACTGGGCCATCGCCAATTCCGCGACGCTGATGCTGTTGGCGCCTGGCGCGTTCATCACCACGATGCCGCGGGCGCTGGCAGCCTCGACGTTCACGTTATCGACGCCGGTGCCGGCGCGCGCGATCGCCCGCAGGCGGGGCGCGGCGGCGATGATCGCCGGCGTCACCTTCGTCGCGCTCCGCACGACGAGCGCGTCGGCGGTGGCGAGATCGGCGGAGAGTTGTTCGGGGGTTCTTCCGGAACGGGAATCGACGGTCCATCCCTCGGCACGGAGGAGTTCTAGCGCGGTGACAGGCAGATCGTCAGCAACAACAATGAGCATGATGAATTGATCGTGGGGAACAGGGAATCTGCGTACTCGGAACGACGATATAATACGACACTTGCGCGTCGATGTGGACGGCGTGCGAAGGATCTGACGCACCATGAATGGTGCAATGTGCTGATTTGTTCCGAAACGCGCTCGTTACGCCGTGTTCACATCGGGTTTTCCACAAGGTTTTCCACAGAAGCTGTGGAAACGCGGGCGCCAAGCGGCAGGGAAGTTGACCTAAACGAAAGGTGAGGCCTCATGAATCGGAAAGTGACGGTCGTCGGTGGCGCAGGCGACGTGGGCGCCACGGTGGCGCGATCCATCGCGCAGAGAGAACTGGCGGATGTCGTAGTGGTGGACCTCGCCGAAAGCAAGGCGGCGGGCGTCGCGCTCGACATCTATGAGTCGTGCCCGATCGAAGGGTCGGCGTCGCGTGTCATCGGCGTGGGCACCAAGGATTTTTCCGAGAGCGCCAACTCCGATGTCGTGGTGATCACGTCGGGCATGCCGCGCAAGCCGGGCATGAGCCGCGATGACCTGCTGAAGGTCAATTACGAGATCATGCAGAGCGTCACGGCCGAGATCGTCAAGTACTCGCCCAACTGCATCATCGTCCCGGTGGCCAACCCGCTCGACGCGATGTCGCAGGCGGTGTTCAAGTTGAGCAAGTTCCCGCGCGAGCGCGTGATCGGCATGGCCGGCGTGCTGGACTCGGCCCGCATGAGCACGTTCATCGCGATGGAACTGAACGTCTCGGTGGAGAACGTCTCGTCGTTCGTCCTCGGCGGCCATGGCGACACGATGGTGCCGCTGCCGCGCTATTCGACCGTGGCGGGCATCCCGATTACCGAATTGATGTCCGAAGAGCGGATCAAGGCGATCTGCGACCGCACCGCCAACGGCGGGGCGGAGATCACCAAGCTGGTGGGCACGAGCGCCTGGTACGCGCCGGGCGCGTCGGCGGCGCTGATGGTCGAGGCGATCCTCAAGGACCAGAAGAAGATCATGCCGTGCTCGGTGTACCTGCAGGGCGAGTACGGAGTGAACGGCTTGTTCGTGGGCGTGCCGGTCAAGGTGGGCGCGAAGGGCGTGGAGCAGATCATCCAGATCAAGCTCACCGCCGACGAACAGGCGGCGTTCAACAAATCCGCCGGCGCCGTCAAGGAACTCGTCGACGTCATCGGGGTGTAGCAAGAAGGTAGGTTTCGGTAGGGCACCCCTTGAAGGGGTGCCCTACGAGCCTAGGACGTGACGAGCGCGCGCAGGTAGTCGCGGTTCATGCGGGCGATGTTGGAGATCGAAATCTCCTTCGGGCACACCGCCTCGCACTCGCCTTCGTTGGAGCAGCTGCCGAAGCCCTCGCTGTCCATCTGCTCGACCATCCGGACGACGCGGCGCTCGCGTTCCGCCTCCCCCTGCGGCAGCAGGCCAAGGTGCGTGATCTTCGCGGACGTGAACAGGTGCGCCGCCGCGTTCTTGCAGGCCGCCACGCACGCGCCGCAGCCGATGCACGCGGCCGAGTCCATCGCCTGGTCGGCGATGTCCTTCGGCGATCGGGAAGGTTGTTGGCCTCGGGCGCGCCGCCGGCGTTCATCGAGACGTAGCCGCCCGCGGCGATGATGCGGTCGAAGGCGCCGCCGATCGACGACGAGGTCCTTCAGCACGGGGAAGGCCTTCGCGCGGAACGGCTCGATCGTGATGGTGTCGCCGTTGCGGAAGCGCCGCATGTGGACCTGGCACGTCGTGGCGCCCTTGTCGGGGCCGTGGGGAATGCCGTTGATGACGAGCCCGCAGCTGCCGCAGATGCCCTCGCGGCAGTCGGAGTCGAACGCGATCGGGATCCTCGCCCTTCTTGATCGAGTCCTCGTTCACCACGTCGAGCATCTCGAGGAACGACATGTCGGCGTGCGCGTTGTTGGTGACGTAGTCTGACGAGCCGTCCCGGCTGGTCCGGACCCGCCTGTCGCCACACCTTGAGATTCGACGGTCATCGACATTGAGGCCCTACTTGTAGCTCCGCTGAGTCGGATGGACCTCTTCGAACACGAGCGGCTCCTTGTGCAGCGCGGGCCGCGTGCCGACGCCCTGGAACTCCCACGCCGCGGCGTAGGTGAACTCGTCGTCGTTGCGGAGCGGCCTCGCCGTCCGGCGTCTGGAACTCCTCGCGGAAGTGGCCGCCGCACGACTCGCGACGCTCGAGGGCGTCGAGGGCCAGCAACTCGGCGAACTCCATGTAGTCGGCCACGCGGCCGGCGTAGTCGAGGCGCCGGGTTGAGGTTGTTGACCTCGCCCGCCAACGGCCACGTCCTGCCAGAACTCGTCGCGCAGCGCGCGGATCTGCTGGATGGCCTGCGTGCAGGCCCTGCTCGGTGCGCGCCATGCCGACGTGGTCCCACAGGATGGCGCCGAGGGCGCGGTGGAACTCGCGCACCGTGCGCTTGCCCTTCACGCGCGAGCACCTTGTCGATGCGGCCCTGCGCCGTCGGCCCGGGCCGTCCCTGAACGCGTCGTGGCTCGGTCGACACCGCCGGGAGCTTCGCGCCGCCCAGGTAGTTGGCCACGCGTGTAGGGCGCCACGAAGTAGCCGTCGGCCAGGCCCTGCATCAGCGCGCTGGCGCCGAGGCGGTTGGCGCCGTGATCGGAGAAGTTCGCCTCGCCGAGCACGAACAGGCCCGGGAATCGTGGACATCAGGTTGTAGTCCACCCACAGGCCGCCCATCGTGTAGTGCACGGCGGGGTAGATGCGCATCGGGACCTTGTAGGGGTCCTCGTCCGTGATGCGCTTGTACATGTCGAACAGGTTGCCGTAGCGGCCCCGGATCGTGTCGTCGCCGAGCCGCTTGATGGCGTCGGCGAAGTCCAGGTACACCGACAGGCCGGAGTCGCCCGACGCCGCGGCCCTCGTCGCACACCGCCTTGGCCGCACGCGACGCCACGTCGCGCGGCACGAGGTTGCCGAAGGCCGGGTAGCGGCGCTCGAGGTAGTAGTCGCGCTCGGCATCCGGAATCTGCGCGGGCGGACGCTTGTCGCCCTTGTTCTTCGGAACCCACACGCGGCCGTCGTTGCGCAGGCTCTCGGACATCAGCGTCAGCTTCGACTGGTGGTCGCCGCTCACCGGGATGCACGTCGGGTGGATCTGCGTGAAGCAGGGGTTGGCGAAGTACGCGCCGCGCTTGTGCGCGCGCCACGCGGCCGTCACGTTCGAGTTGACGGCGTTGGTCGAGAGGTAGAACACCGTGCCGTAGCCGCCCGTGCAGAGCAGCACGGCCTGGCCCTCGTGCGACTCGAGCTCGCCGGTGACCAGGTTGCGGGTGACGATGCCGCGCGCCTGGCCGTCGACGACGACCAGGTCGAGCATCTCGCGGCGCGGGAAGAGCGTCGACGGTGCCCGCGTCGACCTGCCGCATCATCGACTGGTAGGCGCCGAGCAGCAGCTGCTGGCCCGTCTGGCCGCGCGCGTAGAACGTGCGCGACACCTGCGCGCCGCCGAACGAACGGTTGTCGAGGAGGCCGCCGTATTCGCGCGCGAACGGCACGCCCTGCGCGACGCACTGGTCGATGATGTTCACCGACATCTGCGCGAGCCGGTAGACGTTGGCCTCGCGGGCGCGGTAGTCGCCGCCCTTGATCGTGTCGTAGAAGAGGCGATAGACGCTGTCGCCGTCGTTCCGGTAGTTCTTCGCGGCGTTGATGCCGCCCTGGGCCGCGATGCTGTGCGCGCGCCGCGGGCTGTCGTGGATGCCGAACAGCTTGACGTTGTAGCCGAGCTCGCCGAGGGACGCCGCGGCCGACGCGCCGGCCAGGCCGGTGCCGACGACGATCACCTGGTACTTGCGGCGGTTGGCCGGGTTGACGAGCTTGTTTTCGAACTTGCGCCGGTCCCACTTCTCGGCAAGGGGACCGCTTGGAATGCGTGAGTCGAGAGTCATCGCGTCCTCACGGCCAGGATGAAGGTGTAGATGGGAATGATGAAGAACCCTCCGGCGATGAGCACCGAGAGCACGCGGCCGAGGATGACGATGCGGGGCGTCCAGTTCGGGCTGTCGATGCCGAACGACTGCGCCGCGCTCGAGATCCCGTGCCAGAGGTGGAAGAAGATCACCGCCATGCACACCAGGTAGAAGGCGACGTAGGGCGCATTGGCGAAGACCTCCAGTTGCAGCCGGTACAGGTCGCGCAGGCCGGTCGGGGTCTCGTAGTAGGTGCCGAACTTGAACGTCACCAGGTGGGTGATGACGAACAGGAGCGTCAGCGTGCCCGTCAGGATCATCGTCGTCGACGACAGGCTCTTGCGGCTCTTGGGATTCTTGGTCTTGGCCCAGGCCCTGGCCGCATACCGGTTGGGCCGGGCGGCGAAGTTGCTGGCGAAGTTCCAGATGGTCTTGAAGACGTGGACCACGAAGACCGCGAGCAGGCCCCCTTCCGCGAGGAAGATAAGGGGGTTGCTGATCAGTTTGTGCGCGTACTCGTTGAACGCGTCCGGCCCGGCCAGGAAGAGGAGATTGCCGGCCAGGTGGGCCACCAGGAACAGGAAGAGCGACAGCCCGGTGAACGCGATGAGGAACTTGGAGCCTACCGAGGATGAAAGTGCCTTCTGAGGGTTCATGAAATGAATGCTCAGCCACACATTGTAATAAACTAGGTCACCGACACCCACATGAAAATCCACGAATACCAAGCCAAAGCCGTTCTCGCGAAATATGGGGTCCCGGTCCCGCGCGGAGAAGTGGCCTTCACGCCGGAAGAAGTGCACGATATCGCCAAGCGCCTCGGCGGCCCCATCAGCGTCGTCAAGGCGCAGATTCACGCCGGCGGCCGCGGCAAGGCCGGCGGCGTCAAGCTTGCCAAGTCGGCCGAAGAGGCCGAGGCCATCGCGCGCGAGCTGATCGGCAAGACGCTTGTCACCTACCAGACTGGCCCTGGCGGCCAGAAGGTGTCGCGCCTGCTGGTTGAAGAGGGCCTCGCCATCGACCGCGAGCTCTATCTCGGCCTGGTGCTCGACCGCTCCAGCAAGCGCATCGTGCTGATGGTGAGCCGCGAGGGCGGCGTCGAGATCGAAAAGGTGGCCGCGAAGACGCCGGAGAAGATCCACAAGGTCTTCATCAACCCCGCCGTCGGCCTGCAGCCCTTCCAGGCGCAGCAGATGGCCTTTGCGGTGGGCCTGAGCGGGGACTCGGTGAAGAAGGGCGTCAAGATGATGCTCGCCCTCTACGACGCGTTCATCGCGTCCGACGCTTCGATTCTCGAGATCAACCCGCTCATCGTCACCAAGACCGGCGACCTGCTGGCGCTCGACGCCAAGATGAACTTCGACGACAACGCGCTGTTCCGCCACGCGGACATCCGCGACCTGCGCGACCTGAGCGAGGAAGATCCGCTCGAGGTCGAGGCGTCGAAGTTCTCCCTCAACTACATCCGTCTCGACGGCAACATCGGCTGCATGGTCAACGGCGCCGGCCTCGCGATGGCGACGATGGACATCATCAAGCTGTCGGGCGGCGAGCCGGCGAACTTCCTGGACGTGGGCGGCGGCGCCAACGCGGAGCAGATCAAGCAACGCCTTCCGGATCCTGATGGCCGACAAGAACGTGAAGGCCGTGCTCATCAACATCTTCGGCGGCATCCTGCGCTGCGACATGCTGGCCGCCGGCGTCATCGCCGCGGTGAAGGAGCTGGGCGTGCACCGTGCCGATCGTGATTCGCATGAAGGGCACCAACGTCGAAGAGGGCAAGAAGATGCTGGCGGAGAGCGGGCTGAACTTCGCCACCGCCGACACGATGGGCGAGGCGGCCGACAAGGTTGTCGCGCTCGCGAAGGGGCAAGTAATGGCTGTCCTACTCGACAAGAACACGCGACTGATCGTCCAGGGCCTCACCGGCCGCGAGGGCACGTTCCACGCCAAGGCCGCGGCGGCGTACCACACCAAAGTCGTCGGCGGCGTGACGCCGGGCAAGGGCGGCACCACCCACGAGGGCTGGCCGGTGTTCAACACCGTGGCCGACGCCGTGAAGGCGACCGGGGCCAATGCCTCGGTGATCTTCGTGCCGCCGCCGTTCGCGGCCGACGCGATCATGGAAGCGGCCGACGCGGGCATCGGCCTGGTCGGTCTGCATCACCGAAGGCATTCCGGTGGTGGACATGCTCAAGGCGATGACGTTCCTGAAGGACTTCCCGGGCACGCGCCTGATCGGCCCCAACTGCCCGGGCATCATCTCGCCCGGCAAGGGCAAGGCCGGCATCATCCCGGCCAACATCTGCAAGGAAGGCCGCATCGGCATCGTGTCGAAGAGCGGCACGCTGACCTACGAGGCGATCGACCAGCTGACGCGGCGCGGGCTGGGGCAGAGCACCTGCATCGGCATCGGCGGCGATCCGCTGATCGGCACCACGCACATCGACGCGCTGGGGCTGTTCCAGAACGATCCGGAAACCGACGCCGTGATCATGATCGGCGAGATCGGCGGCGTCGGCCGAAGAAGAAGCCGCGGCGTGGATCAAGGAGCACTTCACCAAGCCGGTCGTGGCGTTCATCGCGGGGCAGACGGCCCCCGAAGGCCGCCGCATGGGCCACGCCGGCGCCATCATCGCCGGCGGCAAGGGCACGGCGGCAGAGAAGATGGCCGCCTTGACGGCGGCCGGGGTCCACGTGGTAAAGAGCCCTGCAGACATGGGCGAAGCCCTTGTCGCAGCGATGGGTAAGTAGCTACAGGCCAATGTTGAACGCGCGCCGGATCTTTACCGTGTTTACCCAGGGCGGCTTTGCGGCCGCCCGGGGAGCGCTGCGCGTCGCGGAAGACACCATCGACTGAAGCTGAAACGAACACTCGCAGCTTCCAGGGATTCCGAAACCGCCGCTCCAGTGCACAACTGGGGCGGCGGTTTTTTCGTTCGGGGCCGCAGATTAGACGCAGATTAGACGCAGATTAAACGCAGATTGGATGCGGATGCCGCAAGTCGTGAGCCGCAAGCCGCAAGCCGCAAGTCGTAAGCCGTAAACGCAATCCGCGGAGGGTGGACCGATGAAGGGCGACGACCTGGCAGGGCTCCGGAAGGGCCTGGATGATATCGACGCGGTGATCGTGTCCGCGCTTGGCGAGCGGGCGCGGCTGTCGCGGGAGATCGCCGGCGTGAAGGCCGACGGCGACGGGCCGGTGCGGGACACGGACCGCGAGGCGGCGCTGCTGCGTCATCGGTCCTCCTACGGCGAGCGCGTCGGACTGGACCCGCTCTTCGTCCGTCGAATCTTCCGGGAAATCCTGGACGACTCGGTGCGGCGGCAGAACGACGCGCTGCAGACGGTGCCGACCGAGGAGTCGCGCGAACTGCGTGTCGCCTACACGGGCACCGAGGGCGCGTATGGCCACCAGGCGGCGTGCCAGCAGTTCGGCGTGTCGAGCCGGCCCGTGGCGCTCAAGCCGTATCCGAACTTCAAGGCCATGCTCGAAGCCGTCGTGGACGGGCATGCGGATCGCGGGCGTGCTCCCGATCGAGAACACCACGGCGGGCTCGGTCTACGAGGCCTACGACCTGCTGCTGCGATACAACCTGTCGCTGGTGGGGGAGGAGATCGTCGACGTCCGGCACTGCCTCCTCGGCGTGGCCGACGTGCCCCTCGAGTCCCTCCGCCGGATTCACTCGCATCCCCAGGCGCTGGCGCAGTGCAGCGAGTGGCTCGGCACGCTGCCCGGCTGCGAGGCGATTGCGGCGGCGAACACGGCGCTGGCGGCGCAACACGTCAGCGAACTCCGGGACCCGACGCAGGCGGCGATTGCCAGCGCGGAGGCCGGGGTCGCACTTCGGCCTGCAGGTCCTGCGGCGCGATATCGCGAACCAGCCCGAGAACTACACCCGGTTCGTCGTGGTGGCCGCGGCGCCCGTGGAGTGCGACCCGCGGATCGCGGCGCGCGTCTCGATGGTCCTGGCCACGCGCCACGAGCATGGCGCGCTCGTCGCGCTGCCTGAACATCATCGCGGACGAGGGGCTCAATCTGACCAAGCTCGAATCCCGGCCCCGGCCCGGCACGCCCTGGGAATACGCGTTCTACATCGACGTGGAAGGGCACCTGTCCGAGCCGCGCGTCCAGGCGGCCCTCACCGGGCTGGCCGCCCGCACGGTCTTCCTGAAGGTCCTGGGCTGCTACCCAAGGCGCGAGATGCCCAGGACGGGCAAGCCCGACGCCAGCCAGGCGCCTTGAACTTCGTATAGAATTGATCGGATATGGAACGAACGTTTGCCATCATCAAACCAGATGCCGTCCGTAAGCAGGTCGCCGGGCAGATCCTCGCCAGGATCGAGGCCGCCGGCTTCACCGTGCGTGGGATGCGCATGATCCACATGAGCAAGGCCGAGGCCGAGGGCTTCTACTACGTCCACAAGGCGCGGCCCTTCTTCGGCGGGCTGACCGACTTCATGTCGTCGGGCCCCTGCGTCGTCCTGTGCCTCGAGGCGCCGGACGCCATCAAGAAGTGGCGCGACCTGATGGGCGCCACCGACCCCGCGAAGGCGGAACCGGGGACGATGCGCAAGGAGTTCGGCGCGTCGATCGACAACAACGCCACGCACGGATCGGACGCGCCGGAGACGGCGGCGTTCGAACTCGGATACTTCTTCCGGGGCATGGAGCTGTAGGACCCGCGCCGTGTCGATCAGACCCGACCGGTGGATTCGGAAGATGGCCCTCGAGCACGGCATGATCGAGCCGTTCGAGGATCGGCAGGTGCGCGCGGGGGTGGTGTCGTACGGCGTCTCGTCGTACGGCTACGACACCCGCGTCGCCGACGAGTTCAAGGTGTTCACCAACGTCTACAACACGGTGGTGGACCCGAAGAACTTCGACCCGAAGTCGTTCGTCGACATCAAGTCCGACGTCTGCATCGTGCCGCCCAACTCGTTCGCCCTCGCGCGGACGATTGAGTACTTCCGGATCCCGCGGGACGTCCTCACGGTGTGCCTGGGCAAGTCCACCTACGCGCGGTGCGGGATCATCGTGAACGTCACGCCGTTCGAGCCCGAGTGGGAAGGGCACGTGACGATCGAGATCTCGAACACGACGCCGCTGCCGGCGAAGATCTACGCCAACGAAGGCATCGCCCAGGTGCTGTTCTTCCAGAGCGACGAGCCGTGCGAGCAGTCGTACAAGGACAAGAAGGGCAAGTACCAGTCGCAGACGGGCGTCACGCTCCCCAAGATCTAGCGGGCTTGGGGCCTTAGGGGCTTGGGGGCCTAACCAATGATCCGGTCATTCAAAGGCATCACGCCGGGCGTCGATCCGTCCGCCTACGTTGACGAGAGCGCGCAGGTCATCGGCGACGTCGTCATCGGCGCCGAGTCGTCCGTCTGGATGAACGTCGTCATCCGCGGCGACGTCCACCGCATCCGCATCGGCCGCCGCACGAACATCCAGGACCTGACGATGGTGCACGTGATGCGGGAGACGAACCCGACCACCATCGGCGACGAGGTGACCATCGGCCACTCGGCCGTGATCCACGGCTGCACCATCGAAGATCGCGTGCTGGTGGGGATGGCGGCGGTGCTGCTCAACGGCGTGCACGTCGAGCCCGACTGCATCATCGCCGCGGGCACGCTGCTCACGGAGGGCACGCGGATTCCCGCGCGGTCGCTGGTCATGGGCCGGCCGGGCAAGGTGAAGCGCGCGCTCACGAACGAGGAGGTCGCGGAGATTCGCTGGTACTCCGACAACTACGTCGGCTACCGGCTGGACTACCAAGGTGACAAAGTGAAAGGTAGAAGCGTAGAACGTGAACACCGGACCAGCACGTGGCATGCGCGACTTCCTGCCGGAAGACGTGCGGCGCCGGCAGTTCGTCATCGGCGTGATTGCCGACGTGTACCAGCGCTACGGGTTCGAGCCGCTCGAGACGCCGGCCGTCGAGAACATCGAGACGCTGCTGGGGAAGTACGGCGAGGAAGGCGATCGCCTGATCTTCAAGATCCTCAAGCGCGGTGAAGGCGCGGAGACGGGGCAGGCCGACCTGGCGCTGCGCTACGACCTCACGGTGCCGCTGGCGCGCGTGATCGCCGAGTATCGCGGCAAGCTGCCGAAGTTCTTCAAGCGCTACCAGGTGCAGCCGGTGTGGCGCGCCGACCGTCCGCAGAAGGGGCGCTTCCGCGAGTTCTACCAGTGCGACGTCGACGCGATGGGCTCCACTTCGCCGGTGGTCGAGGCGGAGTTGTGCGCCGCCGTCAGCGACGTGCTGCTCGCGCTCGGCTTCAGGGATTTCGAGATCATCATCAACCACCGGCAGGTGCTGTCGCGCGCTGCTGACCGGCGCGGGCGTCCCGCCGGAGAAGCACGGCGACGCGCTGGTGGCGCGTGGACAAGGCCGACAAGATCGGCCCCGAGGGCGTGGACAAGGATCTCGAGGCGCGGGGCTACGACGCGGAGACGCGGGCGCGGCTCCTGCGCTCGATGGGCGCGGCGTATCCCGCGACGTGGGAGGGCTGGCAGGCGGCCGCCATCGCGATCGACGACGCCGGCAAGGCCGGCTTCGAGAACCTGCAGGCGATCCTGTCGCTGGCGAAGAGCACCAGCGCCGGGCCCCACATGCGCGTCGAGCCCAGCCTCGCGCGCGGGCTGTCGTACTACACCGGCGCGATCTTCGAGATCAAAGTGCCCGACCTGGCGGGCTCGCTCGGCGGCGGCGGCCGGTACGACAACCTCGTCGGCATGTTCTCCGGCGAGCAGGTGCCCGCCGCGCGGCTTCTCGCTCGGCCTCGAGCGCATCCTCGTGGTGATGGCCGAGCGCGGCATGTTCCCGCCGAATCTGGCAACGACGCCGGCGGACGTGATGGTCGTGCAGTGGTTTGCCCACGACACCGCGTTGTACCTCGAGTTCGCGGGGGAGTTGCGCGCCGCGGGCCTGCGCGTGGAGGTCTACCCGGACGCGCCGGACACGGACGGCAAGAAGGTGGGCGACCGGCAGATTCAAGTATGCGTCGCTGCGCGGCATCCCATTCGTGGCGGTCATCGGTGAATCCGAACTGGCAAACGGGACCGTGAACGTGAAGAATATGAAGACCGGCGTGCAGACGCTGGTCCCGCGTGCGGACCTCGCGGCGCATCTCAAGACACAGAACGTAGCAATGGCTGAACAACTCGGATCCCTCGCACGCACTCACACCTGTGGCGCGCTCCGCACGAGCGACGTCGGCACGCCCGTGGTCCTCCTCGGGTGGGTGCACCGCGTGCGCGACCTCGGGTCGCTCCTGTTCCTCGACGTGCGCGACCGCTACGGCCTCACGCAGGTGATCGTCGAGAGCAACGACGCGCTGCTCGAGCGAGCGAAGAAGCTGCGGTCCGAGTTCGTCATCGCGGTGATCGGCGAGGCCGAGCTGCGGTCGCCCGAGACGGTGAACCTGTCGCTGCCGACCGGCGAGGTGGAGGTGCGCGCGAGCGAGATTCGGATCCTGAACGAGGCCAAGACGCCGCCGTTCCAGATCGCCGACGACCAGACGGTGTCGGAGGAGACGCGGCTGAAGTACCGCTACCTGGACCTGCGCCGGACGCAGCTCCAGCGGAACATCGGCCTGCGCCACCGCATCACGATGGCCATCCGGAAGTACTTCGACGAGCAGGGCTTCTACGACATCGAGACGCCGATTCTCACGAAGTCCACGCCCGAGGGCGCGCGCGACTTCCTGGTGCCGAGCCGGGTGCATCCCGGCGAGTTCTACGCGCTGCCGCAATCGCCGCAGATCTTCAAGCAGATCCTCGATGATCGCGGGCATGGACCGCTACATGCAGATCGCGCGCTGCTTCCGCGACGAGGCGCTGCGCGCCGACCGGCAGCTGGAATTCACGCAGGTGGACCTGGAGATGTCGTTCGCCACGCCGCCGATGGTGTTCGAGATCGTCGAGGGCGCGCTGGCCGCGTGCTTCCGCGAGATTGGCGTGGACATCCCGCGGCCGTTCCGCCGGATGCCGTATGCCGAGGCGATGGCGAAGTACGGCTCCGATAAGCCGGACCTGCGGTTCGGCCTCGAGATCCAGGACTTCGGCGCGATCTTCGCCGACTCGCCGTTCGGCATCTTCCGCGAGGCGGTCTCGCACGGCGGCACGGTCCGCGGCTTCGTGATTCCCGGCGCCGCCAAGTACTCGCGCCGCGAGGTCGATGAGCTGGTCGAGCAGGCCAAGCAACTCGGCGCGGCGGGCCTTGTCTACGCCCGCTACACGGCCGAGGGCGTGCAGGTGTCGGTGAAGGCGATCGGCGAGGACGGCGCGCGCAAGGTGCTCGAGGCCGCCGGCGCCGCGAAGGAGGACCTCGTCGTCCTGGCGTCGGGCGCGCCCGATGCGGCGTCCAAGGTGCTCGGCCAGTTACGCCTGCAGGTGGCGAAGAAGGAGAACCTGATTCCCGAAGGGAAGTGGGAACTCACGTGGGTCACCGATTTCCCGCTCTTCGACTGGAACGCCGACGAGAAGCGGTGGGACTCGGTGAACCATCCGTTCACCGCGCCGCGCGAAGAGGACCTGCACCTGCTCGAGAGCGATCCCGGGAAGGTGCTCGCCAAGGCCTACGACGTCATCCTCAACGGCTGGGAGCTGGGCGGCGGCAGCATTCGTATCCACGACCGCGAGACGCAGGCCACCGTCTTCCGCCTGCTCGGGATGAGCGACGAGGACGCGAAGACGCGCTTCGGGTTCTTCCTCGAGTCGCTCGAATACGGCACGCCGCCGCACGGCGGACTGGCGCTCGGCCTCGACCGCATCTGCGCGCTCCTGGCGGGGGAGACCTCGATTCGCGAGGTCATTCCGTTCCCCAAGACCACGCAGGCCGTGGACCTGATGTCGCGATGCGCCCTCGACCGTGGACCCGCGCCAGCTGCGCGAGCTGCACATCAAGCCTACGGCGTAGGCCGCGCCCGGCTTGACGCGCCTCGGGGCTGGTGTTACCCTTGGCTGGAACAAGGCCAGTTAACTCGCTGTTACACAAGGAGATACGCGAATCAGCACGGCGTCGATGCGCAAAGTTGCGGTGCCCGAGGTGGGGATGTCGACCCTGTTTGGGGCCTACGACGACAACCTCCGGCAACTCGAAACCCTCCTGAACGTTCGCATCAGGACCCAGGGCCACGATTTGATGGTCGAGGGTGATGCGGCGAGCACTGCCAAGGTCGCCCGGCTTGTCGAGCAACTCGGCGCGCTGATGGCGGAAGGCCATTCCATTTCCGACCGGGACGTGAAGACGGCCTCGCAGCTGGTGGCCGAGGACGCGATGGTCGATCTGCGCGACCACTTCCTCAAGGACGGCCAGCTTCGGCAGGCGGGCAAGCGCCGCATCGCGGCCAAGTCTGCGAACCAGCGCCGCTATCTCGACGCCATCGAGCAGCACGACATCGTCTTCGGCGTCGGCCCCGCCGGCACCGGCAAGACCTACCTGGCGATGGCGCAGGCGGTGAGCTACCTCCTCGCGAAGAAGGTCAGCCGCATCGTCCTGGCGCGGCCGGCGGTGGAGGCGGGCGAGAAGCTCGGCTTCCTGCCCGGCGACCTGCAGGAGAAGGTGAACCCGTATCTGCGTCCGCTGTACGACGCGCTCTACGACATGCTCGACATCGAGAAGGCCGACCGCTTCCTCGAGCGCGGCGCCATCGAGGTCGCGCCGCTTGCGTTCATGCGCGGCCGCACGCTGAACGACGCCTTCGTCATCCTGGACGAGGCGCAGAACACCACCAGCGAGCAGATGAAGATGTTCCTCACGCGCCTGGGCTTCGGGTCCAAGGCCGTGGTCACCGGCGACATCACGCAGATCGACCTGCCTACGGGCCGGCTGTCTGGGCTCGTGCAGGCGATGGAGGTGGTCTCCAAGATCGACGGCATTTCCTTCATCTACTTCGACGAGCGTGACGTGGTCCGGCACAAGCTGGTCCAGGCGATCGTCAAGGCATACGAGTCCTATGGCAGCGGCCCGTCTGCGCGTTAGCGTCGCGTCGCCCGACAGCGCGGACCCCGCCGTCCGGGGCCTCGCCGCGTGGCTCACGCGTATCGCTCCGGCGTCGGCCAAGGGCGAGGTGAGCCTCGCGCTCGTATCCGATCGACGGATGCGCTCGCTCAACCGCCAGTTCCGCGGCGTCGACAAGGTGACGGATGTATTGTCGTTCCCGGCAGCCCCGGAAGACAGATCGGGTCTATTTTTCGAAGGCGTGAAGGGAAAAATAGACCCGTCTATTTTCTGGGCGACGTCGTCATCGCCTCCGGCGTGGCCGGCGCGGCAGGCGCGCGACGCCGGACATTCCGTGCAGACTGAAGTGCGGGTGCTGGCCCTCCACGGGCTGCTGCACCTGCTCGGCTACGATCACGACACCGATAACGGCCGGATGGCCCGGGTCGAAGCCCGGCTCCGCAGGAAGGCGGGGCTTCGCGAGGGGTTGATCGAGCGCAGTCGATGACGCCGCTCCTGCTGTTTCTGCTCGGGTGCGTCGTGATCTACCTGGGAACGGTGACGGCCGCGTTCAACGCGCTGATGCGGCTCTCGCTCCGGATCCGGGCGGAGAGCAGCGGCCGCGACGACGCCCTCGGCCAGTACCTCGACGATCCCCGGCGCCTGTTCGTCCCCGCGCGCATCCTCGTCTCCGTCATCCTCGTCGTCATGGCCGCGCTGCATGGCCCGCGTCACGGGCGTCGCAGCCGGCCGGCTTTCCCGTGCTGGTCCTCTCGATGATTGCCTTCGGGCTGGTATGCGAGCAGGTCGTGCCGCTGCTGATCGTCCGCGCGAATCCCGAGCGGGTCCTCGACGTGCTGCTGCCGTCGTTCGACGTGGCGGCGCGCGTGCTGCATCCGCTGACCGGCGCGCTCCTGCGCCTCGGGACCAGCGCGCGGCGGGAGCGGCCGAACGGCGATCAGCCCGTCGCGCGCCGCGCGTCGCATCCCGCGCCGGCCGTGGCCGAAACCGAAGCGGGGCAGGAAGGGCAGGCCCGCGAGCTGCTGCGCACGCTCGTCGATTTCCGCGAGACCATGGTGCGCGAAGTGATGACGCCCCGGCCCGACATCGTCGGCATCGAGGCCGAGGCCACGCTCGATCAGCTGCTGGCCGTGTTTCGCGAGCAGCAGTACTCGCGCATCCCCGTCTACAAGGAGACGCTCGACAACGTCCTCGGGTTTCGTGTTCGTCAAGGACCTGATCCAGCTCAAGCCCAACGCGTCCTCATCGGACGTGGTGACGACGCTGATGCGGCCCGCGCATTTCGTCCCGGAGACCAAGCGCGTGCCCGAGCTGCTGAAGGAGTTCCAGCGCAAGCGCGTCCAGAGCGCGATCGTCGTGGACGAATACGGCAGCACCGCGGGCCTGGTCACCATCGAGGATCTTCTCGAGGAGATCGTGGGCGAGATTCGCGACGAGTACGACGTGGAGGTGGACCGCATCGTGGACGAGGGCCACGGCCGGTTCGTCTTCAGCGGCAAGCGCGCACGTGGAGGACATGACCAGCCGGCTGAAGGTGGAAGTCGAGGGGCAGGGCTTCGAGACCGTGGGCGGCTACCTGCTCGCGCACCTGGGGCGCGTGCCCGGCGGTGGGCGAGACGTTCGAGGTTGACGGCCTGCACGTGGAAGTGCTGGAGGCCGAGCGCCGCCGCATCACCCGCGTCCGCATGAGCCGCCCGGAGCCGGCGGCTGCCGCCGAGAGCGGGGCCGCCGATCCGATGAAGAGCGGCTTCGTGGCCCTCATCGGCCGGCCCAACGCCGGCAAGTCGACGCTGCTCAACCGCCTCGTCGGCCAGAAGCTCGCGATCGTCTCGGACAAGCCGCAGACGACGCGGAACCGGATCGTCGGGGTCTGCCAGCGTCCCGCCGGCCAGATCGTCTACCTGGACACCCCCGGCGTCCACAAGCCGCTCCATCGGCTGAACGTCCGGATGGTCGATGCCGCGCTCGACACGCTGCGGGAAGTGGACGTCGTGGCCGTGGTCGTGGACGCCAGCGAACCGGGCGGCAGCGGCGATCGCTTCCTGATGGACATCGTCCGCAAGACCGACCATCCCGCGGGTCCTCGTCCTCAACAAGATCGACGCCTGCGACAAGACGACGCTCCTGCCGCGGCTGGCCGAGCTACGAGCGCGAGGTGGGCTTCGCCGACATGGTGCCCGTCTCGGCCCTTACCGGTGAGAACGTGGACCGCCTCGAGCAGGTGTTCCTCTCGCACCTCCCGGAGGGCGACCCGATCTACCCCGAAGACTACCTGACCGACCAGCCCGAGCGCTTCTTCGTCGCCGAACTCGTCCGCGAGCAGGTCCTGCAGCAGACCCACGACGAACTCCCGTTCTCGACGGCCGTCGTGGTGGACAAGTTCGAGGAGCCCGACGCCAAGGGGCTGATGCGGTTCTTCTGCACCATCCTCGTGGATCGCGAGACGCAGAAGCCGATCCTCGTGGGCCGGGCCGGCGCGCGCATCAAGGCCATCGGCACCGCGGCCCGCAAGGAGCTGGAGAAGTTCTTCGACGCGCGAGTCTATCTCGACCTCCACGTGAAGGTGCGCGAGGGGTGGCGCGAAGACGAACGCATGCTCGACTCGCTCGGCCTGCCAGAACGTCGGAAGAAGCGATAGGTCCGGCTAAAGCCGGACACCACAATCCGGCTAAAGCCGGACACCACAACGAAATTCGTGTGCTACATTTGCTCGAATCTCCATGGGTCCGCAGCGCAGAATTGACGTCGTCCTGGATTCGGTCAAGCGGCTGTTGCGCATCGGCGCCACGGCCAACCTGCTGAACCTGCTGCAGAAGCAGCACCCCGCGGACCTCGCCCAGATCTTCGGCTCGCTCCTCGACACCGAGCGCCAGGCCGTGTTCTCCCTCCTCGTCGAGCGCAATGGCCGCCTGGCCATGGAGACGATGAGCGAAATGGGGCCCGAGGGGGGCGCCAGGCTCCTCACCGGACGCTCCGCCGAAGAAATCGCCAAGCTGCTCCAGGAAATCCCGTCCGACGACGGCGCGGCCCTTATCGACTACCTGCCGGAGGAACTGCAGGCCGAGGTGCTGGAACTGATGCGCCGGCGCGAGTCGGGCCAGGTCGAGAGCCTCCTCGAGTACGGCGAGCAGACGGCCGGCCGCATCATGAACCCGCAGGTCTTCGCGCTGAGCGAGGACCTCACGGTGGGCGAGGCGATCACCGCGCTCCAGGGCTCGCGCGACGTGGAGATGGTCTTCTACCTCTACGTCGTCGATGCGCGGCGGCACCTGGTGGGCGTGACGTCGTTGCGCCGCCTGCTGCTGGTGTCCCCGGAGACGCCGCTCAAGCGGATCATGACGCCCGAGGTCACGAGCGTCCGCGTCGACACGGACCAGGAAGAAGTGGCGCGGCAGGTGGCGTCGTACAACCTGCTGGCCGTGCCGGTCGTCGACGAGGAGAACAAGCTCGTCGGCGTGGTCACCGTGGACGACGTCATCGACGTCATCAAGGACGAGGCCACCGAAGACCTGTTGCGGCTGGCCGGCGTGTCCGGCGACGAGCGCGTGGCCACACCCGCGGGGGAGGCGATCCGCAAGCGCCTGCCCTGGCTCGGCGTCAACCTGGCCACGGCGTTCCTGGCCTCGTCGGTGGTCGCGCTGTTCGAGCACACGATCGACCAGGTCACGGCCCTCGCGGTCTTCATGCCGATCGTGGCCGGCATGGGCGGCAACGCCGCCACGCAGACGCTCACCGTGATCGTCCGCGGCATCGCCCTGGGCGAACTGGCCTGGCCCAATGCCCGCAAGGCCCTGGCCAAGGAAGCCATGATCGGCATCGGCAACGGCCTGGCGCTGGGCGTGGTGGCGGCCCTCGTGGCCTGGGCCACCAAGCACGACCCCGCGCTGGGCCTGCTGCTGGGGATGGCCATGGTCTGCAACATGTTCGTGGCGGCCACGGCCGGCACGCTGGTCCCCCTCGGGCTCAAGGCCCTGAAGGTGGACCCGGCCCTGGCCTCGTCGGTCTTCATCACCACCTTCACCGACGTCGTCGGGTTTGCCTCGTTCCTGGGCCTGGCGACCGTCTTCCTGCGCTACCTGGTCAAGTAAGGGAGCTAGGAGGCGTCGGCATCCTATACAATAGAGGGCACGGCATGCCGCTGTACACGGCCGACGCCCTGGTGCTCCGGACCTACAAGCTCGGGGAGGCCGATCGCATCGTGGTCTTCCTCACGCGGATCGTGGGAAGAAGCGTGGTGTGGCGCCGAATGCGCGGAAGTCGCGCAAGCGGTTCGGCGCCGCGCTCGAGCCGCTGACCGAAGTGCGCGTGGCGTACTTCGAGAAGGAGCAGCGGGAGCTGGTGGGGCTGAACTACGCCGAGCCGGTCCGCTCGCCCCTGTCGGCCACGAGTCCCGAGGCGCTTGGTTACAGCCATTATTTTGCCGAGCTGATCGACGAGTGGGCGGCCGAAGCGGACGTCGACGAGCGGCTGTATCGGCTGGGCACCTCGGCGCTCGAGGCGCTGGTGTCGGGCGTCCCGGTGGACGCGCTGGCCCGCTACTTCGAGTGCTGGCTGTTGCGGCTGCAGGGGGTCTACCCGGCGGACCTGTCGCTCTCGAGCGACGCCGCGTTGTTCCTGGAAGGCGTGCGGCGCGTGGGGCCGCGAGAGGTGGAGTCGTTGGGCGCCAGCACGACGGTGTTGCGGGAGATCGAGCACATCCACCGGAAACTGATTACGCACCACCTCGAGCGAGAACCTCGATCCAGCCGAGTCCTCAGAGAGATGCATCGCCACTCGTGACGTTCCAAGACCTTATCTTCCAGCCTCTCCGCCTTCTGGGCCTCGCGCGGGTGCCTGCTGCAGCAGGGCCTCGACATCGAAGTGGGGGCCGGCACCTCGCATCCCGAGACGCTGCTGCGCGTCCTCGGCCCGCAGCCGTGGAGCGTGGCCTACGTGCAGCCGTCGCGCCGTCCCGACGACGGCCGCTTCGGCCAGAACCCGAACCGGCTGTTCAAGCACCACCAGCTGCAGGTCATCCTCAAGCCCGTCGCCCGACGAGATCCAGCAGATCTACCTCGAGAGCCTCGAGGCGGTCGGGATCAACCCGCGCCA
Source organism: uncultured Acidobacteriota bacterium (assembly GCA_963839865.1). Taxonomy (GTDB): domain Bacteria; phylum Acidobacteriota; class Vicinamibacteria; order Vicinamibacterales; family UBA2999; genus 12-FULL-67-14b. Next base: position 198,635 of record CAWIWS010000009.1, on the reverse strand, counting down.
GCACGACATCCGCTTCGAAGAGGACAACTGGGAGTCGCCCACGCTCGGCGCGTGGGGCATCGGCTGGCAGGTGATGCTCGACGGGATGGAGATCACCCAGTTCACCTACTTCCAGCAGGTGGGCGGCGTCGACCTGTCGCCGGTGGCGGCCGAGATCACCTACGGGCTCGAACGCATCGCGATGTTCCTGCAGAAGGTGGACAACGTGTTCGACCTCGAGTGGGCGCCGGGCGTCAAGTATCGGCGAGGTGCGGCTCCGCGAGGAAGTGGAGCAGTCGAAGTACGCGTTCAACCAGGACACGGGCATCGACCGCGCCACGTTCGCGGCCTTCCATCGCAGCCAGTTCGACGAGACGTACAGGTTCGGCGAACAGCTGCTGAAGGGCGGCCTGCTGCTGCCCGCGCTCGAGTACTGCCTGAAGTGCTCGCACCTCTTCAACCTGCTCGATTCGAGCGGCAGCGTGGGCGTGACCGAACGCACCGCCTACATCCTCCGGGTTCGCCAGCTCGCGGTCGCGATCTGCAAGGCGTACGCGGAGCAGCAGGTGGAGCCGGGAGTCGGGAGCCGGGAGACGGGAGTCGGGAACTGACATGGAACGCGAACTCCTGATCGAAATCGGGCTGGAAGAGATTCCCGCGAGCTGGCTGCCGGGCCTCACGGCGCAGATCGGCCAGGCGCTGGAAGCGCGGCTCAAGGATGCGCGCCTGTCGCTGGACGAGCCGGTGCGGACCTTCAGCACGCCGCGGCGCCTGACGGCGTGCGCCGGCAAGATCGGCGAGCGGCAGACCGACCTCGAAGAACTCGTCACGGGCCCGCCGGTGTCGGCCGCGTATGGCGCGGACGGGCAGCTGACCCCCGCGGGCGCGGGCTTCGCGAAGAAGCAGGGCGTCGAGCCCTCGTCGCTCGAGCGGATTGAGACGCCGAAGGGCGTCTACATCGGCGTGCGCAAGCACCAGCGCGGCAAGGCCGCCGTCGACGTGCTGCCCGAAGTGCTGGCCGGCGTGCTGCGCAGCCTCACGTTTCCGAAACAGATGCGCTGGGACGCGATGCTCGGCGACGGGCGGGGCGAGTTGCCGTTCGGACGGCCCATCCGCTGGATCCTGTTCCTCTACGGCGGGCGCGTCGTGCCGTTCTGCATCTCCCGGACCGCGGCCGCGCAAGGGTCGCTTGTGCAGGAGGTCAACGCTGGCGCGGTCACGTTCGGGCACCGCTTCCTGACGACGAGCGGACGCCCGGGCCGGGCCGTCAAGGTCAAGCACTTCGACGACTACCGCAAGCGCCTCGCGGAGAACTTCGTCGTCATCGAGCGCGAGGAGCGGCACGACCGCATCGCGCGCGAGCTGGACGCCGAAGCGCGTCGCCGCAAGGGGCGCGTGGCCACGGCGCTCGTCGGCCACCAGATCCTCGATGAGGTGCCCGATCTCGTCGAGTATCCGGTCGTCATCTCCGGCACGTTCGCCGATGAGTTCCTGCACCTGCCCGAGGAAGTGCTGACGACGACGATGATTCACCATCAGCATTTCTTCCCGCTGGTGGACGATCACGGAAAGCTCCTGCCGGTGTTCCTCGCCGTGCTGAACATGCAGCCCGAGACGCCGGAGGTGATCGCGAAGAACATGGAGCGCGTGCTGACGGCGCGGCTCCGCGACGCGCGGTTCTTCTTCGACGCCGATCGCGAGAAGCCGCTCGAGCGCTACGTCGAGCGGTTGGGCACCGTGCTCTTCCACAAGAAGCTCGGGAGCTACCAGGACAAGGCCACGCGCGTGGAGGCGCTCGGCGCGCACGATCTGCGCGCGACGTGCTCGGCCGGCCGGACCTTGCGGACCACGCGGCGGAAGCGGGCCGCCTCTGCAAGGCCGACCTCGCGACCGACATGGTGCGCGAGCTCACCGAACTGCAGGGCACGATGGGCGGCATCTACGCGCGCGAGAGCGGGCGGCCCGAGGAAGTCTGGAAGGCCATCTACTACCACTACCTGCCGGTTGGGCGTCGAAGCCACGACGCCGCCGTCGCGCGAGCACTTGGGCGAGCGCCGCGGTGACGTGGGCCGCGGTGTCCCTCGCCGACAAGCTCGACACCCTGGCCGGGATGTTCGCCGCCGGCGAGCGCCCGACGGGTTCGCGAGACCCGTATGGCCTTCGCCGCGCGGCGCAGGGCATGATCCGGATTCTCGTGGACCTGCCGGAACTGACGGGGATCGATCGCGGCCTGGCCCTGGGGGCGCTCCTGGACCATGCTGGTGAAACGTGGCGGGCGTCCGCGGCGGAGTGGCGCGGCCCGCTCGAGGCGTTCCTCGTGGACCGCCTGCGGTTCGTGCTCGAGCAGCGCGGCATCCGACGTGCGCAACGTTCGGGCGGTGACCCACCACGCGCCCGGGCGCCCTCGTCGCCCCTGTTTGCCAGGCGGCTGCTGGCCGTGCTGCCCGAGTTCACCGAGACCGACGCGTTCCGCGCGCTGGCGTCGGTGTTCAAGCGCGTGCGCAACATCGCGAAGCAGATGCCGGACGAGGAGTTCGAGCGCGTGCAGCCGGAAGCCGGCGCGATCGCGCAGGTGCTGGTCGAGCCGGCCGAGCGGGCGCTGGTGAAGGAATTGATGGACCGCCGCGGCGCGATCCTGTTCGCCGCCGATTCCGGCAGCGGGTACCGCGAGGCGCTGGCCGCGGCCGCGCACTATGGCCCCGCCGTGGCGACGTTCTTTGACGACGTGCTGGTCATGGCTGAAGACCCGAAGCTTCGGCAGGCCCGCTTGTTCCTGATGAAGGCGCTCGAGTTCCAGATCCTGCGCCTGGCGGATGTATCCGAAATCGTTCCCGAGGAGTAGAGACCGCAATGGCAACCACGAAGACCGCGAAGAAGAAGGCAACCACGAAGGTCACGAAGAACGCGAAGAACACGAAGGCCAAGGCTTCGAAGACGCAAGAAGCCGAAGCAGTACGTCTACTTCTTCGGCAACGGCAAGGCCGACGGCAACCGCTACATGAAGGACACGCTCGGCGGCAAGGGCTCCGGCCTCGCCGAGATGACCAACGCCGGCCTGCCGGTGCCGCCGGGGTTCACCATCTCCACCGACGCCTGCAATCTCTACTACCAGCAGCACGGGAAGCTCCCGGCCGAACATCGAGGCCGAGATCGGCACGCAGCTCAAGCGGCTGGAGAAGGCCGCCGGCGCGACGCTCGGGTCCACGAAGAACCCGCTGCTGGTGTCGGTCCGCTCGGGCGCGAAGTTCTCGATGCCCGGCATGATGGACACCATCCTCAACCTCGGCCTCAACGACGACGCCGTCGAGGGCCTGAAGGCGCGCACCGGCAACGGCCGCTTCGCGTTCGACAGCTATCGCCGCTTCATCCAGATGTTCGGCAGCGTCGTCCTCGAGATTCCGAAGTCGGCGTTCGAGCACGAGTTCGAGTCGGTGAAGAAGGCCAGGGGCGCGCAGCTCGACACCGACCTGGACGAGGCCGCGCTGCGCGACGTCGTCGCCGCCTACAAGGGCGTCGTGAAGGCGCAGACCGGCAAGGCGTTCCCGCAGGACCCGAACGACCAGCTCGCGCATGGCCCGCAACGCCGTGTTCCGCTCGTGGAACAACGCGCGCGCGAAGGAATACCGGCGCATCTACGACATCCCGGATTCGATCGGCACGGCCGTCAACGTCCAGATGATGGTGTTCGGCAACACCGGCGACCGCTCGGGCACGGGCGTGGGCTTCACGCGCAACCCGGCGACCGGCGCGAAGGAGTTCTTCGGCGAGTTCCTGATCAACGCGCAGGGCGAGGACGTGGTGGCCGGCATCCGCACGCCGCAGCCGATCCTCGAGCTCGAGAAGGTGATGCCCAAGGCCTACAAGCAGCTGCGGGAGATCACGACGCGGCTCGAGCGGCACTACAAGGACATCCAGGACTTCGAGTTCACGATCCAGGACGAGAAGCTCTACATGCTGCAGACGCGCAGCGGCAAGCGCACCGGCTACGCGGCGGTGGTCATCGCCACCGACCTCGTGAAGGAGAAGCTGGTCACGCCGAAGGAAGCGCTGCTGCTGGTCGATCCCGAAGCGCTGTCGCAGCTGCTCGCGCCGGGGTTCGATCCCAAGGAGTGGAAGGGTCTGCCGGTGGCCACGCGCGGGCTGCCGGCCTCGCCGGGCGCGGCCTGCGGCCAGGCCGTGTTCTCCTCGGAGCACGCGGTGGAGTGGTCCAACCAGGGCAAGCCGGTGATCCTCGTGCGGCGCGAGACGGTGCCGGACGACATCCACGGCATGTGGGTGTCGCAGGGCATTCTCACGGCGACGGGCGGCATGACGTCGCACGCCGCCGTGGTGGGCCGCCAGATGGGCAAGCCCTCGATTGTCGGCGCCGGCGAGCTGACCATCGACGAGCACGGCAAGACCTTCACCGTGAAGGGCCAGACGGTCCGCGAAGGCGACTACGTCGCGTTCGACGGCCTCACCGGCGAGGTGAAGCTCGCCAAGGTGGCGTCGCACCCGAGCGAGATCCTGCAGGTGGTGGCCGGCAAGATGAAGCCGGCGGACTCGCCGATCTACCAGCGCTTCAACACCGCTGCTCGGCTGGACCGACAAGTTCCGCCGCCTCGGCGTCCGCGCCAACGCCGACCAGCCGGACCAGGCGGAGCTGGCCTACGCGTTCGGCGCGCGCGGCATCGGCCTGTGCCGCACCGAGCACATGTTCTTCGGCGAGGGCCGCATCCCGATCGTGCAGCGCATGATCCTCGCCGACAACGAGGCCGACCGCCGCGCGGCGCTGGCCGAGTTGCTGCCGATGCAGCGCGAGGACTTCTACGGCGTGTTCAAGGGCATGAAGGGCTGCGCCGGTCACGATCCGCACGATCGATCCGCCGCTGCACGAGTTCCTGCCCAAGCGCGAGGACCTGATGGTGGAGATCGCCGTCATGGAGACCAAGGGCGTCAAGGGCGCCGCAGCTCGCGGAGAAGAAGAAGCTGCTGGCGCGGGTCGAACAGCTCCACGAGTTCAACCCGATGCTGGGCCATCGCGGCGTCCGCCTCGGCATCACGTATCCCGAGATCACCGAGATGCAGACGCGGGCCATCATGGAGGCCGCGTGCCAGCTGAACAAGGAGGGCCTGAAGGTCGTGCCCGAGATCATGATCCCGCTCGTCGGGGACGTGAAGGAACTGCGCGACCAGAAGGCCATTGTCGATCGCGTGGCGCCAGGCGGTGATCAAGGAGCAGGGCATCAAGATCAAGTACCTCGTCGGGACGATGATCGAGGTGCCGCGCGGCGCGCTGACGGCCGATGAAGTGGCGAAGGAAGCGCAGTTCTTCTCCTTCGGCACCAACGACCTCACGCAGATGACCTTCGGCTTCTCGCGCGACGACGTGGGCAAGTTCCTGCGCGTCTACCAGGACAAGAAGATCCTCGACAAGGATCCGTTCGCGTCGTTCGACGCGGCCGGCACGGGGCAGCTCGTGGCGATGGCGGTGCAGAAGGGCCGCGCTACGCGTGCCGGACCTCAAGCTCGGCATCTGCGGCGAGCACGGCGGCGATCCCTGCGTCGGTGCACTTCTTCCACCAGGTGGGTCTCGACTACGTGAGCTGCTCGCCCTATCGCGTGCCGGTGGCGCGTCTCGCCGCCGCGCAGGCGGCGCTGTCGGTCAAGGTCGGCGACTGAGCACGTCGGCATGATCCGATACTTCGTTCATCGAGGCGGTCGCACCGAGCTGGTGGACCGCCTCGATCCTTTGTGGCTCAAGCCCGACAGCGGCGTCGTCCTGTGGGCGGACCTCGAGGCGCCGACGCCGGAAGAGGGGCTGCTGCTCCGGGAGGTCTTCGGCTTCCACGAGCTGGCGGTGGAGGCGGCGCTGCAGGAAGAGCAGCACCCGCGCGTCGAGAGCTACGGCTCGTACCTCTACCTGGTGCTGCACGGCATCAATTTCCACGCAGCCGAACACGCGTTCGACACCCACGACACCGACTTCTTCCTCGGCCCCAATTACCTGGTCACGGTGCACGACGGCCAGCGCCGCAGCATCGCCCACATCGCGGAGCTCTGCGGCCGCGCGGACCACATCCTGGCGGATGGCCCCGTCGCGCTGCTGCATCGCATCGTCGACACGATGGTCGACCACTACCGGCCGGAGCTCGATAAGCTGGAAGAGCGGCTCGACGAGATCGAGAAGCACGTGATCGAGGAGCCCGGCGAATCCCAGGTCGGCGACATCCTCTCGATCAAGCGCGACATCACCGGGCTGCGGCGCATCGTCGTCCCGCAGCGGGACGTGGTGGGCCGGCTGGCGCGGCGGGAGTTCGACGCGATCAACCAGGAGATGGCCTACCGGTTCCGCGACGTCTCCGACCAGCTGGCGCGGATGGCGGAAGACGCCATCGTGTTCCAGGACCGCGTGACCGGCATCCTCGACGCGCACCTCGCGAGCGTGTCGAACCAGCTGGCGCAGGTCTCGAAGCTGGTCGCTGTCATCGCGACGCTCTTCGGCCCCCTCACCGTCATCACGGGGCTGTTCGGGATGAACGTGCCGATTCCGTCGCTCCTGGGCAATCCGGCCTACCAGTTCTGGGAGATCTGCGGGCTCATGCTGCTCTCCAGCGGCGGCCTCTTCATCTGGTTCCGCAAGGCGGGGTGGTTCTGATGGGACGCATCACCAAGCTGCCCGACGACCTCGCCAACCAGATCGCCGCCGGCGAAGTGGTCGAGCGCCCGGCCTCGGTCGTCAAGGAACTGATCGAGAACGCGATCGACGCGCACGCGACGCCGCGTGACGGTGACGATCGAGTACGGCGGCAAGAAGCTGATTCGCGTCGAGGACGACGGCGACGGGATGGACCCCGAGGACGCCCGCCTCTGTCTCGAGCGCCATGCGACCAGCAAGATCGCGCGCGCCGACGATCTCGGGGCCATCGTCACGCTGGGATTTCGTGGCGAGGCCCTGCCGTCCATCGCGTCGGTCTCGCACTTCCGCCTGCGCACGCGGGCGCGGGGGAGCGCGAGCGGCACGGAGATCCGCGTCAACGCGGGCCTGATCGAGTCGATGGTGGAAGCGGGCGGGCCCGAGGGCACGCATGGTGGAGGTGGCGGACCTCTTCTACAACCTGCCGGCGCGTCGGAAGTTCCTCAAGTCCGACGGCGCGGAGTCGGCGCAGGTCTCCCGCTTCGTGACCCAGTTGGCGCTGTGCTATCCCGAAGTGGGCTTCACGCTGACGAGCGCGGGCCGCAAGGTGATGAGCGTCCCGCCCGTCACGAGCCTGTCGGACCGGCTGTATCAGCTCTATGGGGACCGGCAGGATCTCGTGCGCGTGGATCGCGACACGGGCAACGGCCTCCGCCTGCACGGCTTCATCGCGGCCCTGGCGGAGCAGGGCCCACGCGCGGTCCGCAGCACGTGTTCGTGAACCGCCGGATCGTGAAGGACCGGACCATCGCGCACGCCATTCTCGACGCCTACAGCGTGGCGACGAACAAGGAGCGCAGCCCCGAGGTGCACCTGTTCCTCGAGGTGCCGCCCGACCAGGTGGACGTCAATGTGCATCCGACGAAGGCCGAGGTCCGGTTCCGCGAGCAGTCGCTGGTCCACCAGACCGTGCGGTACGCCCTGGGCGACGCGCTCGGGAAGGGGCCCGCGCCGGAGCTCACGCTGCGGACGACGGACGTGATCGCCGGTCGCCCTGCACAGGGAACGATTCCCGGCGCCCTGTCCGGCGGCTTCTATCCCGAGTCGATGGAGCACTCCGGTTCAACACGGACACGAGGGTTCAGCACTGGGGTTCAGCCCTGGCGGTTCAGCACGGATGGTTCGACGGCTGAGCGCGGAACCCCCGTGGTGAATCCCCGTGATGAACCTCGGTGGAACCGTCAGGGCCGAGGCCCCTGATCCCCCTCGGCCAATTCCGCGACACGTTCATCATCGCGATCGACGATGAAGGGCTATGCGTGATCGATCAGCACGTGGCGCACGAGCGCGTGCTGTTCGAGCGGATCATGGAGCGGCTCACCGACCAGCCGCTCGAGAGCCAGCGGCTGCTGGTGCCGATGATCCTCGAGCTGCCGTCGGCGGAGCGCGAGGCCCTGGTGTCGCGTGCGGAGGCGCTGGCGAGGTTCGGGTTCGAGGTGGAGGACTTCGGCGGGGACAGCGTCAAGGTCACGTCCGTCCCGGCTCTGCTGCCGCCCGACGAATGCGACGCGGCGCTCCGCGCCCTGGCCGACGACCTCGAGGGGCTCGACCGTGGCCTGCGCGTCGAGGACGCGCTCAAGCAGATTGCGGCGACCACGGCGTGCCACGCGGCGGTGAAGGCCAACTACCCGCTGACGCTCGAGAAGATGCACCACATCCTCGAGGAGCTGCGGGCCACGTCCTATTCGACCGTCTGCCCGCACGGGCGCCCGGTGATGCTGCGCATCACGCGGCGGGAGATCGAAAAGAACTTCGACCGGATCTAGCTACGGTCTTCCTGCGCCGCGACTTCCACCACGCCAGGCGCTTGGTGATCTCCTTCTCGAACCCGAACTCCGTCGGCGTGTAGAACTCGCGGCCCTTGAGGTTGTCGGGCAGGCACTCCATGTCGGCGACGGCATCCGGCTCGCTGTGGGCGTACTGGTAGCCCTTGCCGTAGTCCAGCTGCTTCATCAGCTTCGTCGGCGCGTTGCGCAGGTGCAGCGGCACGGGCCGGGCCTCGTCCTGCTTCGCCGAATCCGCCGCCGGCGCCGTAGGCGGCATAGACCGCGTTGCTCTTGGGCGCCGTCGCCAGGTAGAGCGCGGCCTGCGCCAGCGCGGTGTTGCCTTCGGGCATGCCGATGAAGTGCACCGCCTCCTTGGCGGCCATGGCAACGACCAGCGCCTGCGGATCGGCGTTGCCGACGTCCTCCGACGCGAAGCGCACCAGACGGCGCGCGATGTAGATCGGGTCCTCGCCGGCCTCCACCATGCGGGCGAGCCAGTAGATCGCCGCGTCGGCGTCGCTGTTGCGCATCGACTTGTGCAGCGCCGACATCAGGTTGTAGTGCTCCTCACCGCTCTTGTCGTAGAGCAGCGACTTGTTCTGCAGCGTCCGCTCGAGCAGCGCCCTGTCGATCTTCGGCCGCCCGGCCGGCTGCATCGCCGACGCCACGGTGAACTGCAGCAGGTTCAGCGCCGCGCGCGCGTCGCCGTTCGAGAAGCGCGCGATCGCCGCTAGCGCGTCGTCGTCGGCCTCGGCGTTCTCGCGACCGAGCCCGTGCTCGACGTCGGTCAGCGCCCGTCGCAGGATGGTGACGATGGCGCTTTCGTCGAGGGGCTTCAGGACGAAGACCTTCGAGCGGGAGAGCAGCGCCGCGTTGACCTCGAACGACGGGTTCTCCGTGGTGGCGCCGATCAGCACGATGTCGCCGCTTTCGACGCGCGGCAGGAACGCGTCCTGCTGGGCCTTGTTGAAGCGGTGAATCTCGTCGATGAAGACGATCGTGCGCCGCCCGGTCATGCGCCGCCGCTGCTCGGCGGTGGCCATGACGTCCTTCACTTCCTTGATGCCGGCGAGCACGGCGCTGAACGCCATGAACTCCGCGCGCGTGAGGTCGGCGATGAGACGGGCGAGCGTCGTCTTGCCGGTGCCGGGCGGACCCCAGAGGATGATGGACTGCAGCAGGTCGCGGTCGATCATCTCGCGGAGCGGGCGGCCGGGCGCGACGAGCTCGTCCTGCCCGACGATCTCGTCGAGGCGTCCGCGGGCCGCATCCGCTCGGCGAGCGGGACCGTCTTCGGATCCACCGGCACCGGCGCGTCGTCGAAGAGGCTCATGATCGGTTGCCTGCGGGCCTCGAACACCAGGAGCGCCGCGGCCACGGCGACGTTGAGCGACTCGATGTCGCGCGACAGGGGAATGCGTGACCGTGCCGTCGGCCGCGGCGAGGAGATGGTCGGACAGCCCCGGACCCTCGCCTCCGAGGAGGAACGCCGTGGGGCGCGTGAGATCCACCTGGTGCATCGGCGTGCCGCCACGAGGAACGGCGGCGAGCACCGCAATGCCCTCGCCGCGCCAGGCCCCGATGGCGGCGTCGATTGCGAGGTGGCGCGTGACCGGCAGGTGAAACGTGCTGCCCATCGACGGCGCGCAGCGCCTTCCAGCTCCACGGGTCGGCGGAGTCCTGGTCGAAGACGACGCCGGTGGCGCCGCCGGCAGCCGCGGAGCGAATCAACGCCCCGGCGTTGCCCGGATCCTGGACGCCCGCGGCGACGAGGACGAGGGCCGGCGCGGGCTCGAGCAGGGTCGACGCGTCGACCTGCGGCCGCTCGGCGGAGGCGACGATGCCGGTGGGGGACTTGCACCGGCGACAGCGCGTTCATCACGGCCGTGGAGACCTCGACGACCCGGGTCTGGGGACCGGTGGCGCGACCAAGGATCGCCTGGTGCTCGGGCGACGGCGTGCCGCTGATGGCCACCGTTTCGAGCCGCACGCCCGCGCGCGCGGCCTCGGCGACGAGGTGCCATCCGTCGAGCAGCAGGCGGGGCCCGCCGCCACGCGCCAGCTCGCGGAATTCCTTGACGATCGGGTGATGGCGGCTGGTGAGCGCGGGCATGGTCCGTGTGGGGTCTGACCCCGGAAACATTGTGCTACACTGCGGTGTTTAAGCGATGAAAGAAAGACTACTCAAGAGATTCGAGGACGAGGTTTCGGCGCTCGAGCGCGAGTTGAAAATGGAGCTCCCCAAGGAGATCCAGCGCGCGCGCGAGCTGGGCGATCTGCGCGAGAACGCGGAGTACCAGGCGGCGAAAGAGCGCCAGACCTACGTCAACGCCCGCATCGCGATGTTGAAGCGGCGCATGAACGAGATCGCGCTGATGAACATGGACCGCATCCCGCACGGCAAGGCGGGGTTTGGATCGACGGTCACGCTGCGCGAAGGCGACCATGAGCTCGTGTATCAGCTCGTGATGCCGGAGGATGCCGAGGCCGAGAAGGGCCTGATCTCCACCTCGTCGCCGATCGGCCGCGCGATCCTGAACCGGGAAGAGGGCGATGAGGTGACGGTGAGCACGCCCAACGGACCGCGCCGCTTCGAGATCCTCAAGCTGGTCACCATCCACGACGAATAGCCGCTGGTGGCTGAGCCCCGGGAACCCTACTCACCCGAGCGGCGCACCGCGCTGCTCTTTACCGGCACCGGCGCCGACGGCGCCTATCATGCGGGGGCGTTGCGCGCCCTGCAGGAGGCCGGCGTCAAGCTCGACATCGCAGGCGGGCGTGGCGTCGGCGCCCTGGCCGCGGTGCTCGCGGCCGTCGACGGCGGCGCCCAGCTCTGGGAGGCCAACGGCTTCTGGCGCAGCGCGCTGCGTGGCCCGCTTCTACCAGTGGCGGTGGCCGTTCCGGCTGTTGCGGTGGCTCGGCGTCGCGCTGGTCGCGGTCCTCGCGGCGCCGCTGGCCGTCCTGCTCGTCGGCCTCCTCATCTATCCGTTGGCGCTCGTGCTCGGCATGGCGGGCTTCGATTCCGGCGCCGCGCTCGTGCAGCGCGCCCTTGACGGCCTCGCTTCGGCGTTTGGGCCCGCCGCGCTTCCCACCTGGATTCCGCGCGCCGCGACGCTCCTGTCGGGCGCCAGCGTGGCCGTCCTGGCGGCCGGCGCGTGGTGGACCTGGTGGCGCGCCCCGTTGCATCGGCGCACCGCGGGCGGGAAGGCGCTGGGCCGCTGCTCGGCTCGCCGATCGATGCGCAGGTCGTGACCCATCACGCGATCGACACGCTGTGGCGGCTGCTCAAGGGGGGCGTGGATCTCAAGACGCCGGAACCGCAGGACCTGAGCCGCCGCTATGCCGAACTGCTCACCGACGGTCTCGGCTCGCCCGGGCTTTCGCGAACTGTTGCTGGTCGTGCACGACCTCGACGCGCACCGCGACATCGTGTTCGGCCTCGTGCGCGAGCCCTATCGCAAGGCGCTGTTCCCGCCGCCTGGAGGCGTCTCGGCGCGGCGCGCCGAGGCGCAGGACCTGGCGGGCGGCACGCAGGCGTTCACCACCGACGTGCTCGCCGCCGCCCTCAGCCTGCCCGGCGGTGACCGACCCGCGCCTCGTGCAGTTCGCGCCCGACGCGTACTGGCGTGGCGAGACGCATCGGCTGGTGGATCGGCCCGCGTGTTTCGCGCGGCTGCTCGAGGAAGCGGCCGCCGCCGGGGCGGAGCAGGTGGTCATCGTCTCCGCGTCGCCAGAGCCGCCCGGGCCGCATGAACTCCGGCCGCCGCGGCTGGATGGGATAGGGCCGCATCGGCGAGCAGATGGCGTCGGCCGAATCGGCGGCGCTCGCGGATGCCGTGCGCCACCTGCAGCATCGCTTCCAGGGCGTCTACCTGATTCGGCCGTCGCACAATCCGGTGCGCGCGCTCGACCTCATCGGCGCCTACGACGAACGCTCGGACCGCGTGCAGACGCTCGACGAGTTGATGGAACGCGGGTACGAAGACGCCTACCGGCAGTTCATCGAGCCGGTGCTGGGCGCCGTCCGGCGATCGGATGACGCAGGTCACCCGAACGCCTCCCGAATAGTCGTCCACAGATTTCACCGATTCCACTGATTCGAACCTCGCGGCATTCCGCTTGGCGGCCTTCGGCCGCCTGCCGAGCGGGGACGCCGGGCCGGTGATGAGCCGCTCATTGCCTCCCCGGCGGTTCATCCCCGGCCCGGCGTCCCCGCTCGCCGGCGCGAAGCGTCGGTCGGAATGCCGCTGCAGGCCACCCGTGCTTTTCGCTTCACGGTGGGCTCGTCATCTGTGTAATCTGCGTAATCTGTGGATAACCAAAAACTCCGCCCCGCCACCGAACTCATTCACGTCGGCGAACGCACGGACGCCGGGGAGACCAAATCCCTCACGGTGCCCATCTTCGAGACGAGCACGTTCATCTTCGACTCGGTGGCGGACGTCGAGCGGTATCAGGCAGGGCACGCTCAAGGGCTACCTCTACTCGCGCTACGAGAACCCCACGGTCGTCGCCGTGGAGCAGAAGGTGGCGGCGGTGGACGGCGCCGAGACCTCGCTGCTGTTCAGCTCGGGCATGGCGGCCATCGCCACGGCGCTCTTCGGGCTGCTGAAGGCCGGCGACGAGATCCTCTGCAGCGCGGCCATCTACGGCGGCACGTTCCACATCCTCGAAGACCTGATGTCGAAGTTCGGCGTTGCGCACCGCTTCATCACGCTCGAGGACCTGGCGCAGCCCGCGCGCGTCTTCGGGCCGAAGACGAAGATGCTGTGGTTCGAGTCGCCCATCAACCCGACGCTCCGGTGCGTCGACATTCGCACCGTGGCCGACGCGTGCCGCAAGGCCGGCGGTCCTGTCGGTGTTCGACAACACCTTCGCCAGCCCCATCAACCAGCCCGTGCTCGCCATGGGCGATCGACCTGTCGATGCAGAGCGCCACGAAATACCTCAACGGGCACAGCGACGTCACCGGCGGCGTGCTCTCGGGCCGCAAGGACCTGATGGCCCCCATCAACAAGGCGCGGCGCCTGCTCGGCGGCATCATGGATCCCATCCCGGCCTTCGCGCTCGGCCGCGGCATGAAGACGATGACGCTGCGCGTCGCCCAGCACAACGCCAACGCGCTGGCCGTGGCGCAGGCACTCGAAGGACACCCGTCGATTTCGCGCGTCTACTACCCGGGGCTGGCGTCGCATCCCGATCACGCGATCGCCGCCCGTCAGATGAGCGGGTTCGGCGGCATGGTGACCATCGACCTGAAAGGCGGCAAGGCGGCCGCGTATGCCGCGTTCGACCAGCTGAAGGTCGTCAAGCGGGCCGCGAGCCTCGGCGGCGTGGAAAGCCTCTGCAGCCTGCCGATCCTTACGTCGCAGTACGGCCTGACCGACGACGAGCTCGCGAAGGCCGGCGTGTCGAAGGGGATGATGCGGCTGTCGATCGGCCTCGAAGATGCGGCCGACCTGATCGACGATCTCAAGCAGGCCCTGGGTTAGGTCAGGCCGAGTCCTTGTCCCGGCTCAGCCGCCCGGTCCTTCGTCTCGTGCAGGAACTCCAGCACGAGTTCGAGCATGCGCTGGTTGATGCGGCTGCCTTCGTAGGTGCCGAACTTCTCCTGGAAGGCCAGCGAGCGGCACCACCGCCTTGGCCATCGTCCGGTGGCCGCCCGCGCTGCCGATGTCCGCGAACCAGCGCCGCACGAAGTCGCCGGCGTTGCGCGAGTAGCCGAGGTTGCGCACCGAGACGACGAACGAGTCGTTCACGACGCCGCAAATCACCGTCCACTGGACGTTCTCGAGCTGCAGGTAGAAGTCCGCGACGTAGGGGACGAAGTCCTCGCGCGGCGGCTCGCCGAGGAACGCGCAGAAGACGTGCTCCATCATGCGGCCCTGCTGCCAGCCCTTGATCACGTAGTCGAGGCGCTCGGCCGTGATTTCCGAGCCCTCCATCTTGCGGATCATCGGCGCTTCCGACAGCGGGTAGAGGTAGGAGAAGGCGTCGAGGTCCGCGCGGTTGGCGTGCCGGTTGAAGAACAGCGTGTCCGACTTGATCGCGTAGAGCATCGCCGTGGCGGTGCGCTCCGAGATGTCCATGTCCACGGCGCGCAGGTGCTCGGTGAGGATCGTCGACGTCGAGCCGTAGTCGGGGCGGATGTCCGTGAAGACCGCGTTGTAGCCGGGCTGCTCGGGGTGATGGTCGATCACGAGGTCGACGCTCGGCAGGAGGCCGGGGAAGTAGTGCGGCTGCACGTCCACCAGCGCGATCTTGTCGAACTCCTTCAGCTGTTCCGGCGGGAGGACCTCGATCTTGAGGTCGAGCAGCTTCACCATCCGCAGGTTCTCCGGGCGGGTCACGCCCTGGAGGCATCCGACGATGGCCGTCTGCCGCGTGCGGCGCAGCAGCGTGCGCAGGGCGAGGCCGCTGGCCATGGCGTCGGGGTCGGGGTCGTTGTGCAGCAGGATCAGCACGCGATCCGCGTCGGCCATGTAGCGCTGGTATTGCTGCACGCGCTGCCGGGTGACCGAGCGGCCCAGTTCGGTGAGGAGCGGGGCGCCGACCAGCTCGGCCAGCGTGAGGCTCGTGACCTCGGGGTACTCGGCGCGCAGCTCCTCCGTCCGCCGGATGTCCGCGGGACTGGTGCCGAGCACGTAGATGAGGGTGCCGCCCGCGCCGCGGACGGCCTCGAGGACCTTGCGCAGGCCCTTGCGGCCGTTGTCCTCGATGATGACCGGCATCGTCGGCGTCAGGCTGGCCTTGACGAACGTGTCGAGGCGCGTCGGATCGGCCACGGTGACCGGCAGCTCCGAGTCCTGGAAGCGGCGAGCGATCGCGCGGCTCTCGACCAACACCTCGAGATCCGCGTGGGGGGTGAGGACTGCCTCCAGGAGCCGGACCACCAACTCCGTGTGACAGACCGCAAGGCAACGCACGATCTTCGATTATAGCGCCGTCGCGGACGGGCGTTTGCTAGGATGTGCCCGTGAAGCGGGGAAGCGCCATGCTCGTCGCGATCGCGCTGCCTGGCGGCCAGCCTGGGCGCCCGCCAGCCGGCCTTCCGCGCGGGCGTGGACCTCACGACCTTCGGCGTCACGGTCGTGGACCGGAAGGGCGCGCTGGTCACGGACCTCACGCGGGACGACTTCGAGGTCGTCGAGGACGGCCGTGCGCAGGCGCTCCAGTTCTTCGCGCGCGGCGACGGCGACACGAGCCCGGAGCTCCACCTGGGCCTCATGCTCGACACCAGCGGCAGCATGGAGACCGACCTCAAGCTGGCCCGCAGCGCCGCGATCAAGTTCCTCAACCTGTTGCCCGCGGCCCGGGACATCACGCTGGTCGACTTCGACACGCAGGTGCGCATCACCCGGTACCCGCAGCGGGACTTCCCCCGGATGGTGGAGCGGATTCGCATGCGCAAGCCGGACGGGATGACGGCGCTGTACGACGCCCTCGGCACGTATCTCGACGGCGCCGAGCAACAGCCGGGCCGGAAGGTCATGGTGATGTACACCGACGGCGGGGACACGCGCTCCGCGCTGACCTATGCCGGAGACGCTGACGCTGCTGAAGGCCTCGCAGGTCACCGTCTACGCGATCGGCTTGGTCGAGAACGCCGGCTCGTCGCGGCTGGACTTCCAGATGAAGCTGCAGCAACTGGCCGAGGCCACCGGCGGGCAGGCGTTCTTCCCGACGCGGCTCAAGGAGGTGGACGGCACCTACGAGAAGGTCCTGGCCGAGATCCAGGGCCAGTACCACCTCGGGTATCTCTCCAGCAACGCCGCCACGGACGGCGCGGTGGCGCAAGGTCGAGGTGAAGGTCAAGCGGCCCGACGTGAAAGTCCGGACCCGGAAGGGCTACTTCGGCCCCTACAAAGCCCCGCCGAAGTAGTGGTACGATGAGTGTGTTCACGGCACACCCTTCCATGCCATCCGTCTCCGACCACTTCACGCTCGCGACCGACTTCGAGCTCCGCGGCGACCAGGTGCACGCCGTCCCCGAGCTGGTCGCCGGGCTGAACCGCGGCGACAAGCACCAGGTGCTGCTCGGCGTCACCGGGTCGGGCAAGACGTTCACCATGGCCCAGGTCATCGCCCGCGTGAACCGGCCGACGCTGGTGATGGCGCACAACAAGACGCTGGCCGCCCAGCTCTTCCAGGAGTTCCGCCGCTTCTTTCCCGACAACGCCGTCGAGTACTTCGTCAGCTACTACGACTACTACCAGCCCGAGGCGTACGTGCCGGCCAGCGACACGTACATCGAGAAGGAATCGACGATCAACGACGAGATCGACCGCATGCGCCTGTCGGCCACGCGGTCGCTCTTCGAGCGGCGCGACGTCATCATCGTCGCCAGCGTGTCGTGCATCTACGGCCTGGGCTCGCCGGAGGCCTACTACGGCATGGTGCTGCCGCTCGAGAAGGGCCAGCGCATCGACCGCGACCAGATCCTGCGCAAGCTGGTGGAGATCCAGTACGAGCGCAACGACCTCGAGTTCGGCCGCGGCACGTTCCGCGTGCGCGGCGACATCATCGAGGTGTATCCGTCGTACGAAGAGTCGGCGCTGCGGATCGGCCTGTTCGGCGACGAGGTCGACGAGCTCACGTCGTTCGATCCGCTCACGGGCAAGACCCTCAAGCGGCACGAGCGCACCGCGGTCTATCCGAAGTCGCACTTCGTCACCGGGCGCGACAAGCTGCGGGTGGCCGTCGAGACGATCAAGGCGGAGCTCGACCGAGCGCCGCGACGGAGCTCGAGCGCGACGGCAAGCGTGCTCGAGGCGCAGCGCCTGCACCAGCGGACGATGTTCGACCTCGAGATGATCCGCGAGATCGGCTACTGCCACGGCATCGAGAACTACTCGCGGCACCTCACCGGCCGCTCGGCCGGGGCAGCCGCCGCCGACGCTGCTCGACTACCTGCCGCCGGACGCGCTCGTCGTGATCGACGAGAGCCACCAGACCGTGCCGCAGATCCGCGGGATGTACCACGGCGACCGCTCGCGCAAGGAAGTGCTCGTCGACTACGGCTTCCGCCTGCCGTCGGCGCTCGACAACCGGCCGCTCAACTTCGAGGAGTGGGAAGCGCGCGTCGGGCAGATGGTCTTCGTCTCCGCGACGCCCGGGCCCTACGAGCTGCAGAAGGCCGGCGGCGTGGTCGTGGAGCAGGTGATCCGCCCGACCGGCCTGATGGACCCGCCGATCGAAGTGCGGCCGGTCAAGGGCCAGGTGGACGACCTGCTGCACGAGATCCGCGAGCGCGCCGACGCGGCGGGAGCGCGTGCTGGTGACGACGCTCACCAAGCGCATGGCCGAGGACCTGACGCAGTACTATCAGGAGCTTGGGCGTGAAGGTCCGCTACCTGCACTCGGACATCGACACGCTGGAGCGGGTGGAGATCCTGCGCGACCTGCGCCGCGGCGTGTTCGACGTGCTGGTCGGCATCAACCTGCTGCGCGAGGGGCTCGACCTGCCGGAAGTCTCGCTGGTGGCGATCCTCGACGCGGACAAGGAGGGCTTCCTGCGGTCGGCCGGCTCGCTGATCCAGACGTCGGGCCGCGCGGCGCGAAACGTGAACGGCCGTGTCATCATGTATGCCGACGGCATGACCGACTCGATGCGGGCCGCGATCAACGAGACGGAGCGCCGCCGCGCGAGGCAGGCGGCCTACAACGCTCGAGCACGGCATCACGCCGACCAGCATCGTCAAGGCGATCGACGACGTGATGTCGAGCGTGTACGAGCGGGACTACTCGACGGTGCCGGATCCGCGGGACACGCGGCCGTCGTTCCGGACGCAGGCTGAACTCGACGCGCACATCGCTCGTCTCGATCAGGACATGCGCGCCGCGGCCGCCAACCTCGACTTCGAGCGGGCCGCGTCGCTGCGCGATCAGATTCGCGCCCTGAAAACGCGCGAGCTGGGACTGGGTGGGGCTGAGAAGCGATGAGCGTGGAGAACGGGACTGTGGAGAACGGCAGCATCTTCAGCCTCGAATGGCTGAAGAAGGCCCTGCTCGAGGTGCAGGAATACGTGAAGATGTGCGGCGCGGCGATCCGCGGGTCGGTGACGCGGCCGTTCTACCTGCACGACGTCATCGAGCAGCTCGACGTGATCGGCCTCGGCTCGCTCACGGTCGTGCTGCTCACCGGCTTCTTCACCGGCGCGGTGCTGGCGCTGCAGTCGGGCATGACGCTCGACCAGTTCGGCGCCCGGCCCGTCGTGGGCCGGCTCGTCAGCGCCTCGATGATCAAGGAACTCGGCCCGGTGCTGACGGCGCTGATGCTGGCCGGCCGCGTCGGCTCGGGCATCGCCGCCGAGCTCGGGTCGATGATGGTGACCGACCAGATCAGCGCGCTGCGCGCGCTCGGCACCGACCCGATCCGCAAGCTGGTCGTGCCGCGGGTGCTCGCCGGCTTCATCATGGCCCCCATCCTCACCGTCGTCGCCAACACCGTCGGCATGCTGGGCGGCTGGATCATCGCGGTCACGCAGCTGCGCGTCGCGTCGAGCGTCTACTGGTAGTCGGTGGTCGAGGGCCTCTATCTCCAGGACGTCTGGATGGGCCTCATCAAGCCGTTCTTCCTCGGCTTCGTCATCGTCACCATCGGCTGCCACGTCGGCCTGCGGACCAAGGGCGGCACGCAGGGCGTCGGCCGCGCGACGACCAACGCCGTGGTGGCCGCCTCGGTGACCGTGCTCGTGGTCGACTTCTTCGTAACCCGCTTTCTGATCTCGATACTGTTCTGATGCGGCACAAGACGCTGTCCGACGCCGGCATTCCCATCGAGTTGGTCGAGCCCCACGCCCCCGTGGTGCTCTTCGACAAGGTGTGCCTGGCCTTCGACGACAAGGTCATCCTGAAGAACGTCAGCTTCGCGGTCCGCGCGGGCCACACGAAGATCTTCCTGGGCGCCAGCGGCGCGGGGAAGTCGACCATCCTCAAGTTCATCCTCGGCCTGCTGCGGCCCGACTCGGGCACGATCTGGGTGCTCGGCCACCGCGTGGACCAGATGAACGAAATCCAGATGATGGGCGTCCGCCACCACATGGGGATGGTCTTCCAGGAAGGCGCGCTGTTCGACTCGCTCACGGTGGGCGAGAACGTCGGCTACAAGCTCTACGAAGAGACCAGCATGCCGCTGCCGGAAGTGCGGACGCGCGTCGAGGAAGTGCTGGGGTTCGTCGGCCTGGGCGAGCACATCGACCGCATGCCCTCGGACCTGTCGGGCGGCCAGCGGCGCCGCGTGGCCATCGCCCGCGCCATGGCGGCCAAGCCGTCGCTCCTGCTCTACGACGAGCCGACCACCGGCCTCGACCCGATGACGTCGCTGACCGTCGACGCCGAGATCATCAAGCTGCGCGACCTCGAGCGCGTGACGACGTGCATCGTGACGCACCAGTTGCGCGACGCGTTCTACGTGGCCACGCACGCCGCCGACGCGGAACAGCGACGGCGAGCCGCACATCGTGCCCGCCGACGCGTCAGAAGCTGGAGCAGGCCGACTTCCTGATGCTCAAGCGACGGCGAGGTGGCGTTCGAGGGCTCGGCCGACGAACTGCGCACATCGCACGACCCGTACCTGAAAACGTTTCTTTCGTAACGAGGACGAGTCACCATGCCGCGCACACGATCCCTTGCCTGGGCCGAGCTCAAAATCGGGATCATCGCCGTCTTTGCCCTGGTCATGGCCGCCATCCTGATCTTCGCGGTCGGCGGCAGCGGCGGCTTCTTCTGGCAGAGCTACCCGCTCAAGACCATCTTCATGGACGTCGCCGGCATCAAGGCCGGCTCGCCGGTGCGCGTCGCCGGCGTCGAGGTCGGCACCGTCGACGAGGTGCGCTTCTCCGGCACGGGGGTCGAGGTGTGGTTCGACGTCAGGGACGACATGAAGCCGCTCGTCACCAACAAGTCGCACGGCGTCGATCGGCTCCATCTCGCTGCTGGGCGAGGGCGCCGTGGACCTCACGGCGGCGCCCGACGGGCACGCCGCTCAAGGACTGGGCGCTACGTGCCGGGCGGCATCGCCGCGCGGCAGCATCGCCGCAGCTGACGACCGAGGCCACCGACGGCCTGGCGGAGACCAAGCGCCTGATCCAGGACCTGCGCGCCGGCAAGGGCACGGTCGGCAAGCTGTTCACCGACGACTCGCGTCTACCGCGAATTCGACGCGTTCGTCGAAGTCGGCCGAGCGGGTCACCGAGTCGCTGTCGACCAGGGCAAGGGGACGGCGGGGAAGCTGGCGAACGACCCCAAGCTGTACGACGAGCTGGAGGCGTCGCTCGCCAACCTCAACGCCATCACGCACGAAGTTGAAGAACGGCGAGGGCAGCCTCGGCCAGCTGCTGAACGACCCGGCGTTCTGCCAAGTCGCTGAACTCGACGACGAAGAACCTCGAGACAGCTCTCGCGGCAAGCTGGACCGGGGCGAGGGCACGGCCGGGAAGCTCCTGACCGACGACGCGCTCTACAAGCGGCTCGACAGCATGACCGCGCGGCTCGACACACTGGTGCAACAGCTCAATGACGGCCAGGGCACGGCCGGCCAGTTGCTGCACGACAAGCAGTTATATGAGAACATGAATCAGACGGTGTCCGAGGTCCGGGCGTTGCTCGCCGAGATCAAGAAGGACCCGAAGAAATACTTGAACGTCAAGGTCAGCATCTTCTAGCGGGCGACACCGCCCGCGCCGATTGCGAGGTCACTATGTCCAGGGATAACACCGGCAACGTCATGATCGCGTTCGTCGTGGGCGCCTTGACGGGCGCCGCGGTCGCGCTGCTGTTCGCGCCCGCGTCGGGCGAAGAGACGCGCGAATTCCTCGGCCAGAAGGCCCGCGAAGGCAAGGACAAGGCCCGCGAGGCGATGGATCAGGGCCGCGAATACTACAACCGCCAGCGCGAGAACATCGCGAGCGCCGTGGACCGCGGCCGCGAGGCCTTCCAGCAGGCCCGGGAACGCGGGGACCAGGCGTGAGCCAGACCGGCGAAGTGTTCCTCGGCATCATCGCGTTCGCGGTGATGATCATGGCGGTGATCCAGGTGGGCGCCATCGTGGCCGCGTCTGGCCGGGTTCCGCCTCGCGAGGCGCGTGGATCAGATCGCCAGGCAACTGGACGAGGAGATCAAGCCCCTGTTGGCGAACCTCACGGCGATGTCCGCGAGGCGGCGCGTACCGCGTCGCTGGCGGCCCGCCAGGTCGAGCGGGTCGATCGCGTGTTCGGCGAGATGGCCGAGCGGGTCGACCAGACGCTGGCCGTCGCCCAGGAGTTCGTGACCGGGCCGGCCCGGCAGGGCATGGCGATCGTGGCCGGTGTCCGGGCCGTCGTGGACGCGCTCCAGGGGCTTCCGCGAGGCCACGCGCCGCCGCCAGGCCGCCCGCCACACGGTCGACGACGAAGAGTCCCTCTTCATCGGCTGATTGACGCCGGACGCGGTTCGAGTGTTAGATGGGGGGCATGAAACTGCGCCTCTCTCGCTCGCTAGCCCTCGTGTGCTCCGTCGGGTTCGTGTTGGCCGCGTCCACCTCCGCGTGGGCGCAGGAACCCAAGTCCGCGGCCGGCGCCAAGGAACTGGCGCAGCTGCTCGCCGCCAAGAAGCTCGACAGCATCGCGGCGCGCATGCCGGATGACCACGAGGTGTTCGTGGGGGCGCTCGCGTTCCCCGGTCAGTTGATGGTCGTGTGGGCGAAGACCACCGCCCCGGCCGTGCTGAACGAGAAACTGATCCGCAAGGAATACCGCGAGGTCTACATCGACCTGAACAGCGCGTCGGTGCTCGAGACGCCGCCACTTCGTCACCGACCTCGGCAGCGATGGCATCAAGCCAAAGCCCGAGTCGAAGAACGGCCCGTCCGACACCACCGACCTCGGCGCCAAGTCGATGCGCTTCGACGGCAACTGGAAGGAAGACAAGATGTCGGAGGCCGAATACATGAAGGCCTACGCCGACGCCGACGCCGGCTACTCGCAAGCCGTGGCCGCACTGTTGGCCGAGCTCAAGAAACCCAGCTAGCGAAAGAACATCACGAACTGCAGCGGGAGCGCGGCGAGGGCCGCCGCCCCCGCGCCGCGCCACGACGCGAGTGAGTGGCGCCACGCCCCAGCCGCCGATCAGCGCGATGAACGGCACCAGCACCAGCGCGCGATCGAGGGGATGGGGTTCGCCGAACGTCGAGGCCGCCATTGGCGCCACGACCGCACCCAGCAGCAGCACCACTGCGGCACGGTCGGCGCGGGCACCAGCGCCATGAGGCCGCTGGCCAGAAGCACCGCCGTGGCGAGCAAAGCGGCCCGGTGATGCCCGTCAGGCCATCGCACTCGTCGGGCTGCCAAGGAACAGGTGCGCGGGGTTCAGAAGTTCCCAGTAGGTCGAGGCGCGGGTGCCGAGGGTATTCCAGTTCGCAAATGCCTCGAGGCCTTCCCACGGCCGGCGAAGGTGCGCCGCGTGAATCGCCCAGCGGCCCATCGTGTCCACGTAAGTCGCGGGTGCGTCGCATAGGCGGCGGCCATCACGACCAAGGGCGCGATGAACCTCGGCCGCGGCCGCCATGTACGGCCCCGCGGACCGGGCCCCGCTGCGCCACAGCGCCACGGCGGTGACGCCGGCGAAGAGCGCCATGGCCAGCGGCGCCGTCGTGGTCGAGTAGACCCCAAACCCCAGGCAGGCCGCGGACGCCGCGATGAGGCCGAGGCGGGGCCGCTCGAGATACGCCAGCAGGCCCAGCAGCCACGCCAGGACGCACGGCACGCCGTAGATGGCCTCCAACGCGAGGCGGCCATACAGATAGTGCGCCGGAGTCATCAGCAGCAACAGGGCGGTGGCCAGCGCGAGGAGGCGACGCCGCAGAAGCTGCATCGCCACGAGATAGAGCAGGCGACATCGAGGGCGCCCACGGTCACGCTGGCCCAACGTCCGCTTGCTGCGCCGGCGGGCAGCGCCTCCATCACGAGCCGCGTGAAATACACCGGCACCGGCTGCATCCAGGCGGACTCACCGCTCCAGGGGAACACGGGTAGCGGACGCCCGGCCAGGTCGCGCCCCGTGTCCGCGATGGCGCGGGCCTGCCGCACGAACAGGGCTTCACCGGGCTGCGGGCTTCCCGCAGCTAGATCCATCCCGTAGATCGCGAACGTGAGGCAAGTGAGCAGGGCGACCGCGGCAATCGACTGAAGGCGGGTGCTCAAGGCGGTAGGAAATTGTGGTGCGCGCTGGTGGATTCGAACCACCGACCCCCGCCGTGTGAAGGCGGTGCTCTACCGCTGAGCCAAGCGCGCGCCGAGACTCAAAATCTTATCACACGGTCCCGAAGAGGCGATCGCCGAAATCCCCGAGGCCCGGAACGATGAACTTGTGGGCATTCAGCTCGCGGTCCACCACCGGCGTGTAGATGGGGACGCTGCGGATAGGCCCGCTCGACGGCCGCCACGCCCTCCGGCGCCGCGACGATGCACACGAGGCGGAGATGCCGGCCGCCCGCCTTGGTCAGCACGTCGAGCGCCGAGACGGCGCTGCCGCCCGTGGCCAGCATCGGGTCAATCAGGAGCACGTAGCTGTCCTCGATGTGCGGCGGGAGCTTCGCGTAGTACTGCGAGGCCACGGCCGTGCGCTCGTCGCGCTGCAGGCCCAGGTGGCCCACGCGGGCGTTGGGCACCAGTTCGAGCAGGCCGGGCAGCATGCCCAGCCCGGCGCGAAGGACGGGCGCCAGGACGACGTCGGCCGCCAGGCGGCGGCTCGGGGCCGGCCCCAGGGGCGTATCGACGGTGCCGTCGCGCGTGGGCACGTCGCGCAGGGCCTCGGCGCCGAGCAGCACGCTGATGCGCGTGGCCAGGGCGCGGAAGCGCTCCGGCTGCGGTGCGGGCGTCGCGGAGTTCGGCGAGGCAGTCGTGAACCAGTGGGTGATCGACGAGTTGCAGCACAGCGGACAGAGCTTACCGTAATCCCGGGATTCACGTACAATTCCGGTCGATGCGATTCCGCGCCGTCGTCCTCACCTTCGCGATCGTGACGGCGCTGCCCGTCGGCCTGGCTCGCGACCTCCGCCCGCCAGGCGCGGGAAGCCACGCTCATCATCGCCAACGGCATCGTCGTCACCGTGGACGGCCAGCACCGGATCCTGAATCCCGGGTCGGTGGCCATCAACGGCACGCGCATCGTGGCCATCGACACGCCCGAGCGTGATCGCCGCGCAGTACAAGGGCGTCGAGACCATCGATGCCACGGGCAAGGTGGTGCTGCCCGGCCTCATCAACACCCACACGCATGCGGCCATGGTGATGTTCCGCGGCCTCGCCGACGACCTGGCGTTGATGGACTGGCTGCAGAAGTACATCTTCCCGGCCGAGGCCAAGACCGTGTCGCCGGAGTTCGTGCGCATGGGCACGCGCCTCGCGGCACTCGAGATGATCCAGTCGGGCACGACGACGTTTGCCGACATGTATTACTTCGAGGAGGAAGTGGCCGCGGCGACCAAGGAGGCCGGCCTGCGCGGCGTGCTGGGCCAGACGGTCATCCAGTTTCCCGTGGCCGACGCGAAGACGCCGGCCGACGCGCTCGACCGGGCCGAGCGGTTCATCAAGCAGTTCCAGCGCGATGAACTCGTGACGCCGTCGCTCGCGCCGCATTCGATGTACACGCTGGACGCCGCCACGCTGACGCGCACGCGGGACCTGGCGCTCAAGTACAAGGTGCCGATGCAGATTCACCTGGCCGAGACGCAGGACGAAATCCGGATGTCGGAGGAGCGCTACAAGATGCGCCCCGTCGCGTTCCTCGACAGCATCAAGTTCTGGGGCCCGACGATCATCGCGGCGCACGGCGTGTGGATCACGCCGGAGGAAATCGCCGTCCTGAAGAAGCACGACGTGGGCGTCGCGCACAATCCCGAGAGCAACATGAAGCTCGCCAGCGGGGCGGCGCCGGTGCCGGCCTACCTCGCCGCGGGCGTGAAGCTGGGCCTCGGCACCGACGGCGCGGCCAGCAACAACGACATGGACATGTTCGAGGCCATGCGGCAGGCCGCGTTCCTGCACAAGCTGGTGACGAGCGATCCGCGGGTGGTGAGCGCGCAGACGGCGCTCGACATGGCGACCATCGGCGGCGCCCGCGTCATCGGTCAGGCGGACCGGGTCGGGTCGCTCGAGGCCGGCAAGCTCGCCGACATCATCATCGTCGGCATGGACCGCGCCCGGCAGACGCCGCTGTACGACCCGGTGTCGGCGCTCGTCTACGCCACGCACGGCGACGACGTGACGACGACCATCGTCAATGGCAAGGTGTTGATGCGCGATCGGAAGATGCGGACGCTGAACGAAGGCCAGGTGCTCGCGGCCGCGCGGACGGCCGCGGACGCGGTGCGCAAGGCCGTGACGCCGTAACGGCTATTCGAGGACGCCGATGAACGGCAGGTTGCGGTACTTCTCGGCGTAGTCGAGGCCGTAGCCGACCACGAAGTGGTCCTCGATGGTGAAGCCGACGTAGTCGACCTTGACGTCGATCTTGCGGCGGGACGGCTTGCTCAGCAGGCAGGCGGTCTTGAGCGACTTGGGCCCGCGGGCCAGCAGGATCTCCTGGAGGTAGTGCAGCGTCAGGCCGGTGTCGACGATGTCCTCGACGATGATGACGTGGCGGCCTTCGAGCCCGGTGTCGAGGTCCTTGACGAGCCGGACCTCGCCGGAGGACCTGGTGCCGGCGCCGTAGCTCGACACGGCCATGAAGTCGATGGTCACGTCGGCGTCCATGGCGCGGATCAGGTCGGCGAGGAACAGGAACGCGCCCTTGAGGACGCAGATAAAATGGAGCGGACCGGCCGGGTAGTCGTGGCGAATCTCCTGGGCCAGCGCCTTGATGCGCGCGGCCAGTTCGTCGTGGTCGATCAGGACAGCAGGGTGCGGAGTCGCCATTGGCGAAAAGCCTAACATGAAGACGTTCGACATCATCACGGAGACCGACGCGCGGACGCTGGAGCCGGGGTCGGCGGTGGCGCTCAAGCCCGGCGGGCACATCACGCCGCTCGCGCAGGACACGCTGCGCGCCCGGCGCATCACGGTGCACCAGGGCGTGCCGGAGGCGGCGCTCGACGGCCTCGCGCCCGTCGCGGACATTCGCGCGGTCGCCATCGGCAGCGACCACTCGGGCGTGGCGCTCAAGGCCGCCCTCCTCGCGCACCTGCGGCAGCGGGGCATCAGCGTGCTCGACATCGGCACCAACGGACCCGACCCGGTGGACTACCCCGACATCGCCGGCCCAGGTGGCGCGCCTGGTGGCGCGGCGCGAGGTCGACGCCGGGCATCGTGATCGACGGCGCGGGCCTCGGGTCCACCATCGCCGCCAACAAGATCGACGGCGCCCGGGCCGCGATGTGCACCGACAAGACGCTCGCGCGCTACGCCCGCGAGCACAACGGCGCCAACGTCCTGGCGCTCGGCGCCACGCTGGTCTCCACCGACGAGGCCAGGGCCATCGTCGACACGTGGATGGGGACGCCGATGAGCGAGGCCCGCTACATCCGGCGGCTCGCGAAGATTCGCGCGCTGGAGAAGACGCAGTGACCGACTACCGGCGAGTGATCGAACTCATCCTGGAGGAGCTGGCGCGGGCCGGCGCCGTGGCCCCGCAGCGCTGCAGCTGCCATGGCTTCACGTTCGACTGCTGTCCGGACCGCGTGCAGGGCGTGCTCGACGCGGGCGCCACGCGCCTCGGCCTGCACGCCGCGGACGGCGGCGCGCAGGGGCTGGCTGGGCTGATCGATCACACCCTGCTCAAGCCCGACGCCACGGCGGCGGAGATCGAGAAGCTGTGCCAGGAAGCGGCGGAGTGGAAGTTCGCCACCGTGTGCGTCAACCCCACGTGGGTGGCGCTGGCCGCGGCGAAGCTGCGCGGCACGGGCGTGGGCGTGTGCTCGGTGGTGGGGTTCCCGCTGGGCGCGACGACGCCCGACGTGAAGCAGTTCGAGGCGCGCCGCGCGATCTTCGACGGCGCGTCGGAGATCGACATGGTGATCAACGTGGGCGCCTCAAGTCCGGCGACGTGCGGCTGGTCACCGACGACATCCGCGGCGTGGTCGCGCGCGTGCCACGCGGCGGGCGCGACGAGCAAGGTGATCATCGAGACGGCGCTCCTGACCGATGAAGAGAAGGTCACCGCGTGCACGCTGGCGAAGGCGGCGGGCGCCGACTTCGTGAAGACCTCCACGGGCTTCGGCCCTGGCGGCGCCACGGCGGCGGACGTGGCCCTGATGCGCCGCATCGTGGGCGACGACATGGGGGTGAAGGCCTCCGGCGGCGTGCGCGACCTCGAACAGATGAAGGCCATGGTCGCCGCGGGCGCCACGCGCATCGGGGCGAGCGCCGGCGTACGCATCGTGAAGGAATCCCGCGGCGAAGCGCCGGTCGCGAAAGCGAGCGGCTACTGATGCGCCTGCCGGCGGTCCTGCTTCTCGTGATGGCGGCGGCCGTGCCGTGTGCCGCGCAAACCAAGGAAGACCTGCCGAAGTTCGTGGTCGACGTGCAGGGAGCGTTTGCGGGCCTGCCCGCGCACGAGGGCTGGGTTCCGGTGGTGCCGCCGAACACACCGCTGCCCGGGCACGGCTTCGGGATCGGCGGGGGAGCGCACGTCTACCTGTTCAAGTTCGGCCTGGCCGACCATCGGCGCGGGCGCGTCGGTGCTCGGGGCGCGGAAGGCCGAAGGCCCGCTCCTCGACGCGAAGGGCGTGGCGACGACGCCGGCGGTGACCACCCAGGTCATGAGCCTGCACCCGCAGTTGTCGATCAACTTCGGCCACAAGCAGGGCTGGAGCTACGTGAGTTTTGGCTACGGCATTACGAAGGTGACCAGCACCGCGACCGCGTTCGGCACGGCGCCCGCGGGCACCGCGCCGGAGATCGTGGAACCCCGCGCTCAACTTCGGCGGCGGCGCGCGATGGTTCATGAAGCCGCACCTGGCCGGCAGCTTCGATGTCCGGTTCACGAAGCTCGGCTCACGCGAGCCCACCGCGGAGTGGCCCACCTTCGCGCTGCGGCAGCAACTGGTGAGCTTCCTGGTGGGGATTTCGATTCAGTAACCCTTCTTAGACGCAACCACCGCAGCTGAAGTGGGAGCAGGCAAGAAGATGGAGCGGGAGACGGGGATCGAACCCGCGACCAACAGCTTGGGAAGCTGTGACTCTACCACTGAGTTACTCCCGCCCGGTGGTGAGCCCCGATCTTAGCAGAGAGCCGTACAACGTGAAAGGTGAGAGGTAGGG
The DNA here is from genome assembly GCA_963839865.1 of uncultured Acidobacteriota bacterium. Taxonomy (GTDB): domain Bacteria; phylum Acidobacteriota; class Vicinamibacteria; order Vicinamibacterales; family UBA2999; genus 12-FULL-67-14b. The sequence continues at coordinate 169,977 of CAWIWS010000009.1, read as the reverse complement.
GCCCACACCCCCACCCCCCACCCTTCGCGTCCAGGCGGCGAAGCCTAGGACTTCTTGGCGCAGCACGCGCCGTCTGCCGGCCTTATCGTCGGCCTTGTTTTCGTCGGCCTTGGCCTTTTCGCCCATGGCGCACTTGCCGTCCTTGCAGCAATCCATGCCCTTCATGTCTTCCGTGGCGTCCATGGCCTTCATGTCGCCGGCGCAGCATGCCATGGCCTCCTTGGCGGCGTCTTTGGCGTCGGCCTTCACCTCGCCCTTGCAGCAGGCCATGGCGCTCCTTGGCCATCGCGGTGGCCTTCTCGGCGGGGGCGGCCTGGTGGGCGGCGTGGTCCATCGGGGCGGCCATGGCGGCGCAGCATCCGGCCGCGGCCTTGTCCGGGGCGGGCGTCTGGGCCTGCCGGCCTGCACGAGAGCGACGGGGATGGCGAGTGCGAACGAGAACACGACGAGCGCTTTGAAGAGTTTCATGACGTCCTCCACTGAGGCGCGCGAATGCGCGCGAGTTGACCGCCCCGATGCGAGGCGGCCGGGCCAGGCGGCCCGTCTCAGAGGCGAAGGACGTGACAGGAAAGGTATGGCGGGTCGAGAGCCGCGAAATGACGCCAGGCCTCACAGACAGTGCCCGGCGCGCGGTCGAGGCGCGACTGCTCCTGGGCAGGTCCCCACGGAAGGAGCAGATTACTCGACCGACGCAAACCGATCGCCTGGGTCGAGCCGCTTGGGCCGGGACTGCCGGCACCAAGTCGCAACACCCGCGGACGATCGCGCGGCTGCACGGCCCGCCGTGGCTGGTGCAGCAACTCATAGACCCCGTGGCGCCCTGCCGAGGCAGTGGCGATTGGCGCAAAGGCGCTCGTCACCAGAAGGACTGCCAGGATTCCCGCAAGGCGCCGGGTCATGCTCGTCAATGAGCAAGTCCCGCGCCAACGGACGCAGTCGATTTTCAGGCGGAAATGGCGCGATCGGCGATCGCGCCCCCACGGGTTTCCGGCGGCGACCGGTTTACTGCCGGATGAGCGCCAGGACTTCGTCGCGGCGCCGCTCCATGATCTCGGGCGTCGTCCCTTCGAGATTCAGGCGCAGCAGCGGCTCGGTGTTCGACGGCCGCACGTTGAAATGCCAGTCGTCGAACTCCGCCGAGATGCCGTCCAGCCTGTAGACGTGGCCGTGCGCGTACGTGCGGGCCAGCAAGCGCGATCTTCTCGTCCACGACGGCCATGCTCGGCACCTTGGTGTTGATTTCGCCCGAGATGAAGTAGCGCTCGCGCAGCGGCTTCAGCAGGTCGCGCAGCGACAGGCCCTTCTTCGACATCAGTTCGAGAATCAGCAGCGCGGGGATGAACCCGTTGTCGGCGAAGAAGTTGTCGCGGAAGTAGTAGTGCCCCGTGACCTCGCCGCCGAAGATGGCGTTCTCCTCGCGCATGCGGCCCTTGATGAAGGCGTGCCCGACGCGGTTCATCAGGGCCTTGCCGCCGTAGCGCGCGACGATGTCCTTCACCGCGTAGCTCGCGCGGACGTCGTAGATGATCGTCGAGCCGGGGTGCTTCATCAGGAACGCCTCGGCGAGGAGCGCCGTGATGAAGTCGCCGGCGATGAACTCGCCGCTGCCGTCGATGAAGAAGCAGCGGTCCGCGTCGCCGTCCCAGGCGATCCCGATGTCGGCCTTCTCCGCGACGACGCGCTCGACGATGTCGCGGCGGTTCTCCTCGATGAGGGGATTGGCCTCGTGGTTCGGGAACGTGCCGTCGACCTCGAAGCACAGCCGGGTCGTCCTGCAGGGCAGGGGATCGAACAGGCGGGGCGCCACGATGCCGGCCACGCCGCTGCCCGCGTCGAGCACGACGTTGAACGGCTTGATGCGCCTTGCACGTCGACGAACGACAGCACGTGCGCGATGTAGCGGTCCATGATGTCGCGCCGCTCGACGGTGCCGGGCGTCGCGGGCGGCGCCGGCAGCGCGCCGGCCAGGATCATCTCCTTCATCTCCTTGATGCCGGCCTCGCCGCTCAAGGGGAAGGCTTCCTTGCGCACCATCTTGCAGCCGTTGTACTCGCCGGGATTGTGCGACGCCGTGATCTGCGCGCCGCCGTCGAGGCCGTCGGCCGCCACGGCGAAGTACATCTGGTCGGTGCCCACCAGGCCGTAGTCGTAGATGTGCCCGCCCTGCAGTCGCGCGCCCGCGATGAACGCCGCGGTCAGCGACGGCGACGAGGTCCGCATGTCGCGCGTGACCGCATAGCGGCCCGGGCCCGAGATAGGCGACGAACGCGCGGCCCAGCTGGTGGAAGAGGTCTTCGGTGATCTCCGACGGGTAGAGCCCGCGGACATCGTACGCCTTGAAGACGTTGGTATTGATGGCCATGTCGATTCAGATCGTGGTGAAGTCAGTGAGCAAGCGTCTTGTCGCCAATGACCGCCGCGCCCTTGATGGACGCGTTGCGGCCGACGTGACAGTTGCGGCCGATGATGGGGCCCTGGATGACCGCGCCCTGGCCGATGCGGCAGTTGGGCCAGATGATCGCGCGTTCGATGTCGGCGGATTCCTCGACCGTGACGCCGCGACCGATCACCGTGTAGGGGCCGATCCGCGCGCCCGCTCTTCACGTGCGCGCCGGCGTCGATGAACGACGGGCCCTCGAACGTGACGTCGTCCTCGACGCGCGCCTCGGGCGAGATGATCGGCCGCGATCGATCGGCCGTGGCGAAGAGCCCGCCGGCGAACCGGCCGTCGAACATGTCGTGGTGGACCTGGATGTATTTCTCCGGCGTGCCGATGTCAATCCAGTAGCCGCGGTCCACGTAGGCGACGAACGTCTCCTTCCGTTCGACGAGCGACGGGAAGTAGCCGCGCTCGATCGAATACGAGACGTCCTTGGGAATGCGGTCGAACGTCGACGGGCTCGAGGACGTAGATGCCGGCGTTGATCGTGTCGCAGGTGATCTCGTCGGGATTCGGCTTCTCGAGGAACCGGCGGACGCTGCCGTCGGCGTTGGTTTCCACGAGGCCGTACGCCGACGGATTGTCCACCGGCGTCAGCACGATGGTGGCCTTCGCCTGCCGCTCGCGGTGCATCCGGACGACGGCGTTGACGTCGACGCGAGGTCATCACGTCGCCGTTGAAGACGACGATGGTGTCGGTGACGCCCTGGGAGGCGTACCGGATCGCGCCGCCCGTGCCCAGGGGGGCCGGTTCGACGACGTAGCGCAGCTTCACGCCCGTGCCGGTGCCGTCACCGAAGATCTCCTCGATGCGGCGCGGCTGGTAGTTGAGGCTGAGAATGACCTCGTCGATCTCCGGGACCTGCCTGAGCAGGTCGATCTGGTAGTGGAGAAACGCGCGGTCGAAGATCGGAACGATGGGCTTGGGGGTGTGAATGGTCAGGGGCCGTAGCCGCGTGCCCTTCCCCCCGGCGAGCAGGATAGCCTTCATGACAAACTTCCATCTTACACGAGCGAGGGGTAGAATGGCCCCGTTCCACCATGAACCTGCCCAATAGCATCACGGTCGCGCGCATCTTCCTGGTGCCGCTGCTGGTGTCGGTGTTGCTCACGAAGTTCGAGGGCCGGCTCGTGATGGGACTGCCCGTCGAGCTGGTGGCCGGGGCCATCTTCGGCCTCGCGTCGCTCACCGACTGGCTCGACGGCTACCTGGCCCGCCGCCGCGGCCAGGTCACCTGGCTGGGGCAAATCCTCGACCCCCTTGCCGACAAGCTCCTCATCCTCGCCACGCTGGTCTCGCTGGTCCAGCTCGACCTCGCGCCGGCGTGGATGGTCGCGGTGATCACCGGCCGCGAGCTCGACCGTCACCGGGCTCCGCAGCATCGCCTCACCGCGCGGCGTGGCGATGCCGGCCTCCGGGCTGGGCAAGCTGAAGATGGTGTCGCAGGTGGTGGCCATCCTGCTGCTGATCCTGGGCTGGGAGCGGGTGCCGGCGCTGCTGGTGCTCGGCCAGGCCGCGCTGTGGGTCGTGCTGGTGACCGCCCTGTGGTCGGCGGTCGACTACTACCGCCGGTTCCACAAGGCGATGAGCGAACTCGGGAAGATCACCGACTTCGCGGCCGCGCGCGACGGCGCGCAAGAAGAAGGTCAGCTAGCCGCTAGGGCGCCGGGCGCGCGGGGGACCGCCACGTCGCCGGTCGTCACGGCGTCGCGTGACGGACACCAACACCAGCGCCGACGTCCGCTCGAGCGGCACCACCACCACCGCTTCACCGATGTGCACCAGCGGCAGGCCGTTGTGCATGTCGCGGTAGATCGCGAACCGCGCGCCGGTCGTCACGCCGTCGCCGGCCCCCCGATCGATCGACAGCACGTCGCCATCGCGCGAAGGTCTCGCGGCCGCCCGAGCCGAACAGGATGTCGGCGCGATCGCCGAACTGCGCGCGCGGCCATGGCGTCGACTGACGTGGGCAGGTCGTGCTCGACATACGGTTCGAGGTAGTCCCCGGGCTCGATGGGGCCGCAACTGAAGTCGATCATCGCGATAGCCGTCTGCTCGTTGACGGCGGTGACCGTGAGGAGGCCGCCCGTGTGCACGGCGCCGTATCCCTTCTTGGGGAAGTTCTTCACGGTGCCCTGGAGGCGGTGGGCCACGAAGCGTTGGCCGACGGCCACGCCCGCGTCGGTGCCGCTGCCCGAGCACGACGGCGTCGCCCTTGACGAGGCTCTCCCGGCCGTCGGAGTTATGGCCGCCGGCGACCAGCAGCGACGCCACCGGGACGCTCGTCACCGGCCTGTCCATGCAGAGGAGCATCCCGCGCGGAACCGTGCGCGACCCAAGCAGGGGCGTGGGCGTTTGCGCCGACAGCGGAGCGGCCGCCAGGACGAGTGCGGTGGCGATCAGCAGTGGACGGCGCATGGGGTTGCCTACTTTCCGGCGGGAGTCCCGCCCTTGAGCTCCGCGACGCGTTTCTGCGCCTGGAGGAGAAACTGGCTTTTCTCGAACTCGCGAAGCAATCGTTCGTAGTAGGGGAGCGCTTCGGCTTTCTTATCGGTCCGGTACAGGGATTCCGCCAGATGGTAGTAGACCGCGTCCCGGTTGCTGAACGCCGGGTCGGTCGACAGCACGTCCTTGAAGCGGTCGATGGCGCCGGGGTACCACTTCGCCCGGAAATAGTAGAAGCCCACCTTGTAGTTCGCCTCGCTCAGGCGGTCCTTGGCCTCACGCTCGAGTTTGCGGGCCTCCGGCATCAGGGGGCTGTTGGGATACCGCTGGAGGAAGACGTCGATTTCCTTCACCGCGTCCTTGGTGGACGACTGATCGCGCTCGGGCGCGAGCATCTGCTCGGCGTAGGACCGCGCGAGCTGCAGCTGCGCGTAGTCGGCCCGCGGGTGCGTCGGATAGAACGTCAGGAACTCGCGGAACTCGTTGGCGCCCAGGAGGAGCGACTCGGTGCAGTGCTCGCCGAGATAGGTGTCGCCGAGCGCCAGCTTGGCATCGGGCCGGAACGGGCTCTGCGGATAGTTGTCCACGAGGTTGCGGTAGGTACTCGCGGGCGTTGGTCCACTTCTTGTCCTCGGCGGCGGCCGCGCCCTTGTCGAACAGGAACTTGTCGGCCTCGGACGTCCCCGCGGGCACGATCGGCCCCTTGCCCGCGCATCCACTCACGATCGCCACGGCCAGCGCCAGCGCCGGCACAAACAGCTTCAGACTCATGTTCTCGTCGCTTCCATCCAGCGCCACATTGCCCGCAATCCCTCTTCGAGCGTGACCGACGGGGCAAATCCCAAGTCGGCCTGCGCCCGCGAGGTGTCGGCGTAGGTGTCGCGCATGTCACCCTTTTGGGGTCCCTGCTGATCGATCTGCGACCGGCCGGCCCGTGACGCGGCCGATCAGCGCAAAGACGTCCTTCAGCGAAACCCGGGAGCCCCCGCCGATATTGTAGACGCGGCCGGGAACGCCGCGGACGGCGGCCGTGGCCGTGGCCGCTGCGGCGTCGGCCACGAACGTGAAGTCCCGGGTCTGCAGGCCGTCGCCAAACTGGATGAGCGGCCGGCCCGCCTGGACGGCGGAAAAGAACCGGTGGAAGCCCATGTCGGGACGCTGCCGGGGACCATACACGGTGAAATACCGCAAGGAAACCGCCGGGCACGCCGTAGTTGACGAAGTACAGGTGGCAGAGCTGCTCGGCCGCGAGCTTCGTGACGCCGTACGGCGACACCGGCTGGGGCAAGGCCGTCTCCAGCATCGGAATCACGACGTCATCGCCGTAGACCGAGGAACTCGACGCGTACACGAGGCGCTCGATCGGCCGGCCGACGCACGCTTCGAGCAGGCGCTGCGTCGAGTCGACATTGAGGCCGGTGTAGACCTGGAACTCGTTGCCCCAGCTTCGCCGGACACCCGCCTGCGCCGCCAGGTGGAACACGTGGGTAACCCCGTCGAGGAGGGCGCCGCAGATCCACGGCGCGGATGTCGCCCTCGACAAAGCGATAGCCCGGTTTGCCGCGGAGCCCCGCCAGGTTCGCTTCCTTAAGTGGCCGGGGATAGAAGTCCGTGAAGGCGTCGAGGGCCACGACCTCGGCGCCTTGCGCCAGCAAACGCTCGCTCAGGTGCGAGCCGATGAATCCCGCGCCGCCGGTGACCAGTGCTTTCATCAGAAACAGATCCTTCACGCGTGCGGGCATCCGCACCGGACGCCCCGTTCGATCGATCGTGGCGTGCACGGTGTATCCCGTCGCAATGGCCGCGCTGTCGGCGCACCGCACGATGTCGTAGTCAAATCGCATGCGCACCGGGGACAGCAGCGTCGCCCGCGTCCGCACATCCACCTCATCGTCGTACGCGTGCGCTCTGGCGGTATTCACAGTGCGCCTCGATGACCGGGAGGGCGAAGCCCTCCGCTTCCATCGCGCGGTACGACCAGTCTGTGTCCCGCAGCCAGTTCGTGCGGCCGATCTCGAACCACACGAGATAGTTCGCGTAGTACACCACGCCCATCTTGTCGGTCTCGGCGTAGCGCACGCGGATGATGGAGCTCGAGATGCGGCCCGTCTCGCTCACCGCGGCCTGCCCTCGGCGGCCTTGACAGCCGCGGCGCGCAGCTCGCGCGCCGCCGTCTCCGCCTGGCCGCCGCCGAAGATGGCGTTGCCCGCGACGAGCATGTCGGCGCCCGCGTCCACGACGCTCGCGATAGTGGCCAGGTCGACCCCGCCATCCACCTCCACCGGCGCGGCGTTGCCGACGCGGTCGAGCAGGGCGCGCACCGCGCGAATCTTCGCGACGCTGTGCGGGATGAAGCGCTGGCCGCCGAACCCCGGGTTGACCGACATGACGAGCACGAAGTCCACGTCGGCCGCGACCTCTTCGATCGCGACGACGGGCGTGGACGGATTCAGGACGACGCCCGCCTGGGCGCCGAGTTTCTTGATCTGGCCGATCGTGCGGTGCAGGTGCGGCAGCACCTCGACGTGCACCGACAGCCAGTTCGCGCCGGCGTCGACGAAGGCCTCGAGGTAGCGATCGGGATCGCTGATCATCAGGTGCACGTCGAGCGGCAGGGTGGTGACGCGGCGGATGGCCTTCACGACCGGCGGACCGATGGTGATGTTCGGGACGAAATGGCCGTCCATCACGTCCACGTGAATCAGATCGGCGCCGCCGCGCGCGACGGCCTCGATGTCGCGGCCGAGCGCCGCGAAATCCGCGGAGAGGATTGACGGGGCGAGGCGGATGCTCATCGGCTCACCTCGAGGCTGATCGCGTCGCCCGGATGGACCTGGTAGCCGCCCGCCGGCGTCTGCCGGACGACGACGCCTGGCGGCACGGCGGAGGCGGCCGACTGGGACGAGAACGAGACGCGGAAGCCGCGCGCGCGCAGGATGTCGGCGGCGCGAGCGCCGTTCGAGGCCGATCAAGTCCGGCATTACGTAGGTGGCGCGGTCCTCGCCGCGATTGACGAGCAGATGCACCTCGGCGGTCTGGCTCGACGCCGGCGGATCCTGGGCGACGACCACGTCAGGCGGGTAGCGCGTCGGAGCGAATCTCGGCCACGCGACCGAGGGCCAGGCCTTCCTGCGAGATCGTGATTTCCGCGGCACGCTGCGCCTCGCCGATCAGCGACGGCGCGCGCGCGATGTGCGGACCGGCGCTGACCCACACGCGCACGCTGCGCTGCCGGCGGGCGGACGAACCCGGCGTCGGATCCTGGCCCAGGACGTAGCCGGCGGGCATCTTCGGATCGGGACGCTTGCCTTCGTCCACGCGCAGGTGCAGGTCGAGGGTGGACGACAGCGCGGTGGCTTCGGCGAGCGGCTTGCCGACGAGGTCGGGCACCGTCACTTGCCGCGCGCGCACGGCCACGCGCATCGAGATTCCGGCGAACAGGAAGAAGGTGGCGGCCAGGGCCCCGGCGAGCAGCAGGAGCTTCCCGTAGCCCCAGACTTTCGTACCAAGCGGCATGGACAAAGGCTAATGGTACTACGGTTCAAGTTCGGCGCAGGACGGCTCCGAAGAAGGCCTCGAGGCCGTCGCGGAACGGCAGGGTCTCGTGGAGGCGCTCCTCGCGGAAGCCCGGGCGCAGGGCCAGGAACGCCGCGACAACCGCCTGGTTCTCCTCGGGCTCGCTGGAGCACGTGCTGTAAGTCAACGTGCCGCCGCGCCGGACGAGCGGCGCGGCCCGCGCCAGGAGGTCGACCTGGGCTCCGCGAGCCGGGGCAGGTCCTCGGCGGTCCGCCGCCAGCGGATGTCGGGGTCGCGCCGCAAGGTGCCCAGACCCGAGCACGGCGCGTCGATCAGCACGGCGTCGAAGCGCTCGTCCTGGAACGGCAGCGCGCCGGCCTCCGGCACGCGCACGATCCAGACGTTCGGCAGCCGGCAGCGGGAGAGCGTGCTCACGCAGGAGGCGCACGCGATGGGGGCGCACGTCGCACGCCACCACGCGGCCGTCCGGGCCCGACGGCCGCGGCCAGCGCGAGGGTCTTGCCGCCGGGCGAGGCGCACAGATCGAGGACGCGCGCGCGGCCCGGCGCGGCCACCACGTCGCCGATCAGCTGCGACGCTTCGTCCTGCACGAGGAAGCGCCCTTCGCGGAACGCGCGGGTGCCCTGCGGATGGCCGCTGAGGACGCGGAGCCCGTGCGGGGCGCGCGGCGTGGGCTCGGTCTCGACGCCATCGGATCGCAGTTCCTCGGCGAGCGCGTCGCGCGTGAGGAGCAATCGATTCGGCGCGAGGCAGAGCGGCGCGGGCTGGTTGTTGAAGACCAGCCACTGCTCGGTGGCGCTCGGCGCCGTAGCGATGGAGCCACCGCTCGACGAGCCATGCGGGATGGGAGTGGACGGTCGCCAGGTGAGTGACGAGGCGCGCGACGTCGGCCGGCGTGTCGGTGGCGGCGGGGCGCTCCGGCCACGAGAGCGCTGCTCGCGATCGCGCGAGAGCGCCCGCAGGACGGCGTTGACCAGGCCGGTGGCGCTCGTCTTGCCGGCGCGCTTGGTGAGGTCGACGGCGTCGTTGATCACCGCCGACGCGGGCAGCCGCGACGAGTAGATCAACTGGTAGCCGCTGACCCGCAGGATCGCGAGGACGGCCGCATCGACCTTGGCGAGGGGGCGCGTCAGGCGCGAGGCGAGCTGGAAATCAATGGCCGCACGCATGCGCAACGTGCCGGTCACGAGTTCGAGCGTGAGCGCCCGATCGCGTTCCTCAGGGAGCGCGCGGCGCACGTCCGCCATCGCCGCGCCCGGATCGATCCGGCCGGATTCGATCTGGCAGCAGCGCATCGACCGCGGCCCGGCGTGCCGGCGCGATCATGACGAGCCCAGGCGATCGCCGGCGGCGATCGCGCCGCTCGGCCAGGAGTTCCCGCGCCACCATGACGCGCTTGCCTTCGAGTTGCGCCTCGATGATGTCGAGAGGCGGCCGTCGCCGCACGACACACACAGCCCCTCCATCGCCGACGCAACCACGACGGTGCCGGGAACGACCGAGGCTGCGGCGCGCGCGCTGAGACGCGATCGGTGCAGGATGATCCGCGCGCCATTCCGAAACGTGAAGGCGTGCGGCCAGGGCTGCAAGCCGCGAATCTGGTTGTGCAGATCGGCCGCCGGGCGAGACCAATCGACGAGACCATCCGCCTTGACCAGGCGTGGCGCATAGGTGACGAGCGACTCGTCTTGCGGCGTTTCCTCGACGGGACCGCTGGCGAGGCGGTCCAGGGTCTCGACCAGCAGGGCGGCGCCGGCAGTTGCGAGGGTGCGCTCGACCTGCGCGCTCGTGTCATCCGGGGCCAATCGGGACGCGCACCTGCGTGAGCATCGGGCCGGCATCGAGGGCCTTCACCACCCGCATGATCGTCACGCCGGTCTCCGCGTCTCCCGCCATCACCGCACGGTGGATCGGCGAGGCGCCGCGAAAGCGCGGCAGCAGCGACGCGTGCACGTTGACCAGCCCGAGGCGCGGGGTGGCAAGCAGCCAGTCGGGCAGCAACTTGCCATACGCCGCGACGACACCGATGTCGGCCGCGAGCGCCGTGAATGCCGGTTCAAACAAATCGCGCGCCAGGCGCTCGGGTTGCAGCACCGGCACGCCCTTGGCCAGGGCCAGCGCCTTCACGGGACCGGCGGTGACGTGCTGGCCGCGTCCGCGCGGACGGTCGGGCTGGGTAACCACGCCCACGACAGAATGGGCCGAGGCGAGCAGCTGCTCGAGCGTGGGCACGGCGAAATCCGGCGTGCCGAAGAACGCCACGCGCAGGGGCGTCACGCCGTCACCATTTGCCGGCCTTCGCCAGCTTCTTGACCTTGCGAACGATCAGGTCACGCGAGATGCCGCGAAGGCGATCGACGAAGAGGCGCCCGTTTAAATGATCCATCTCATGTTGAAAGGCGCGAGCCAGGAGCCCGGTGCCTTCGACGGTGTGGGGCTCGCCCTCGCGATTGAGGCCCTTCACGACGGCGCGCTTCGGCCGGGCGCACGGTGGCGGTGAACCCCGGCAGGCTGAGGCAGCCTTCTTCCTCGAGCTGCATGCCTTCGCGCTCGACGAATTCCGGGTTGATCATCACCATCACGCCCGTCGGGATCGCGGCCGTTCGAGAGGTCGATCACGAAGATGCGCAGCGGCACGCCGACCTGCGGCGCCGCCAGCCCCACCCCCGGGGCCGCGTACATCGTCTCGATCATGTCGGTGATCAGCGTGTCGATCTCCGGCGTGATCGCCTCGACCGGACGGGCCTGGCCGCCCAGGATCGAGTCGCCGAGGCGCAGGATCGGGCGAATCATGGGCGCCGCGAGACGCGACCGTGAAGGCGGGCGCCGGTGCTCGCCACCCGGGCCACGAGGTCGGTCATCGAGTCGCCGCCGAAGCGCTCGAGCAACGCATCGGCCAGCACCAGGCTCACCATCGCCTCGGCGACGACGGCCGCGGCGGGCACCGCGCAGACGTCGCTGCGCTCGATCGCGGCGGGCGCGTCCTCGAGCGTCGTGAGATCCACCGAGCGCAGGGGCTTCATCAGCGTGGAAATCGGCTTCATGAAACCGGTCACGCGCACTTCTTCTCCGTTGGTGACGCCGCCTTCGAGCCCGCCGGCGCGGTTGGTGGGCCGGCGGATGACGGCGGCGCCAGTCGCGGCGGCGGGATCGCGCGACGATCTCGTCGTGGACCTGCGAGCCTGGACGGCGCGCCCCTTCCACGCCTTCACCGATCGCCACCGCCTTGATGGCGGGGATCGACATCAAGGCCTGCGCCAGGCGCCCGTCGAGCTTGCGGTCCCACTGAGCATAGCTGCCGAGACCCACGGGCACGTCGCGGGCGATCACTTCGAACGATCCGCCCAGCGTGTCGCCCGCGTCCTTTGCGGCATCGATCGCGGCGATCATCCGCAGCTCGATCGCGGCGTCGGTGCACCGCAGCGGGGCGTCGAGGGGCATCTGGCTGGCGCGTTCGAACGGCACGTGCGTGCCCGCAGGCAGGACGACGTCGCCGATCCCGGTGATGTGGCTGGTGATCTCACAGCCAACGGCGGCGAGGAGCTGCCGGGCGATTGCGCCGGCGGCCACGCGCGCGGCGGTTTCACGCGCGCTGGCGCGCTCGAGCACGTCGCGAATGTCGTCGTGGTCGTACTTGAGCGCGCCGGCCAGGTCCGCGTGACCTGGCCGGGGCCGCACGACGGCCGCGCGGTTGGCGCCCGTGGCGCCGGCCGGCGCCTGCGCTTCCACGTGCATCGTGTTCTGCCAGTTCTCCCAGTCCTTGTTCTTGATCAGCAGCGCCACCGGCGCGCCCGTCGTGCGACCGCGACGCACGCCGGACAGCACCTCCGCGCGATCCGATTCGATCGCCATCCGGCGGCCACGACCGTAGCCGCCCTGCCGCCGGCGAAGCTCCACCGCCATGGCATCGAAATCGATTGTGAGGCCGGCGGGCACGCCTTCGAGGAGGGCAATCAGACCTTGGCCGTGTGATTCACCGGCCGTCAAAAAACGCAGCATGCATCGAGCATTCTATACGAAGAATCTGCGGCCTCTCGGGTCGCGGTCTCGCGGAAACCCCTGCAAAATCGCCCGACGCGGCCGGGCCTCGCGTTTGCAGCAGGCACGGGCATGTTGATGCTCGATTGCTATCTCGTCGCCGGCGGCCGCGCGCTCGATCTCGCCACCGGCAACCGCATCCGGTGGCATCTCGCTCGGCACGCGACCCGGTCGGTGCCCACACTCTTCAAGGTACGTGGACGTTCCTGGTTGATTGACTTCGATCTGCGAGGCCGGTCCCGAGTCGAGATTTGGGAGCCCGTCGAGGACCCGCCGTTCCCTGTGCCGGACGCACACGGTACGCTCGACCATTTTCGCGCGGCGCTGGCCGATGCCAGGGACGGTCGGCCGCGGGCGCTCGATCTCGCGGAGCCCTCCACCGCGGGATGGGGCCGCACCGTTCGCGTCCTGGCGCGCGAGGCGCGTCTCTCCGGGTTCGTGCCCTTCGCGGCCGACGCCTTGGGCGCGGTGCTCGCGCAAGCGCGGTGGCGCTGGCCTTCGTGGCTGAAGGACCGTTCGCTGGTGATCTTCGCCACCGACGGGCCCCTGGCCCCGGACGCGACGCTCGCCCTCTTCCGGCTCGCCACCCGCGACACCCGTCCACACCTGATCGTCCGTACGGCCACGACAGAGACGACGTGGCGCTGGCATATGGTCCGCACGGCGATGCAGGTGCACGAGTCGCCGCCCGAGTCGGCGCTGTCCGCTCCCGAGCGCCCGCAATCAGCGGAGGACCTGGTGGCGCGGTCCCACCGCCTGCGAGCCGACGGACGTCTCTGCGAGGCCGAAGCGCTCGCCCGTTGGAGCATCCTGCTCTCGATGCCCGGGGGCGCCACCCAGGACGACGGGCGCTGTGCGCTGGCCCGGTGCCTGTTCGACCAGCGGCGGATCCTCGAGGCGCGCGCCGCGATCCTGCACCTCGACCATGCCGAGGCCGACGAGCTGCGAGCCGAGATGTCTCGAACCACGCACGAGCCCCTCGCGGAGCCCGCGCTGGTCGAGGCGTTTGTGGGCGTGTTGCGGATCTGCCAGGACGTGGAGGAGCCGGAACTGGCCCTGCTGCGGGTGGCGGGCGCCCTTCGCGAGCGGCTGTCGGCATCCACCGTGGCGTTCACGACGATCGACGGCGGGACTGCGCGCGTGATGACCCACGCCGGCGCGCCGCTGTCGTCCGCCGAGGGGCTGGCGTTGGCGCGGCGCGTGCTCGACACGGGCGTCCCCGTGCCGGCCTGCGAGGGCGCGCTCACAGTGGATAGCGCCGTTCCGGTGCGCTACGGCTCGAGCGTCGTGGGCGCCATCTGGTGCCGATGGTCGGCGGGCGTGCCGGTGCTGCCTGCTGATGTCGCGGCGCTGCTGGGGTTGGCCGCCACGGCCGTGGCGCCCGCGGTCTACGCGACGTGCGAACGGACCCGCGCGCCGCAATCCGTGGCCTCGCTGGTGCCCGACCTCGTGGGTGACAGCGCGCCGATGCAGACCGTGCGGCTCGCGGTGGTACGGGCCGCGGCGTCGCCGTTTCCCGTGCTCGTTGAGGGCGAGAGCGGATGCGGCAAGGAACTGGTCGCGCGCGCAATTCATGCATCCAGTGCGCGGCGCACGCGGCGGTTCTGCGCGCTCAACTGCGCAGCCCTCAACGACGACCTCGTCGAGGCCGAGCTGTTCGGGCACACGCGGGGCGCTTTCACCGGCGCCGTCGCCGAGCGCGTGGGTCTCTTCGAGGACGCGCAGGGTGGAACGCTGTTCCTCGACGAGGTCGCCGAACTCGGGCCGCGCATCCAGGCGAAATTGTTGCGGGTCCTCCAGGAAGGCGAGGTCCGGCGGGTGGGGGAGTCGTCGGTCCGCCGAGTCGATGTCCGAATCGTGGCCGCCACCAACCGGCCGCTGGCCGCCGAGGCGGAGACGGGCCGCTTCCGCGCGGACCTGCGGTACCGGCTCGACGTCCTGCGCATCGCAATTCCGCCGCTGCGCGAGCGGCTCGAAGACGTGCCGGCGCTCGTGCGACATGCGTGGTCGTCGCTGGCGCAGCGGACCGGAAGCCGGGCCGTGCTGTCCCCGTCGGCGATGAGCGTCCTCGGCGCGTACGATTGGCCCGGTAACGTCCGCGAGTTGCAGAACGTCCTCGCGTCGGTGATGGTCGCCGGGCCGATGCGCGGCGTGATTGGCCCGCAGGCCCTCCCGTCCCACATCGCACGTGCGGCGGCGTTCGGTGCCGTCACGACGTTGGCCGAGGCGCGGCGGGCGTTCGAAGCGCGGTACGTTCGGGCGGCGCTCGCGCGGGCCGACGGGCGCACCCTGGTGGCCGCGCGGGAACTGGGATTGTCCCGGCAGGGTCTGACCAAGCTGCTCACAAGGCTTGACCTCGAGGTGCGCGGCGCCGCCGGGGTCGCCTCCGCATTAGAATGACCGCGGTGCTTCGGTATCTGCTGCGTCGCGTGCTGTTGACGATCCCGGTGTTGCTGGGGGTCGCCACGCTCGTGTTCTCGCTGATTCACCTCGTGCCCGGTGATCCCGCGCAGGCGATGCTCGGCGAGGGCGCGGCGCCGCAAGGACATCGCGGACCTGCGGGCGAAGCTCGGGCTGGATCGGCCGCTGGTGGCCCAGTACGGCGTCTTCCTCAAGGGCGCGGTGACAGGCGATCTCGGGACAGTCGTTCCGGACGGGGCAGCCCGTCACCGACGATGATTGCCGAACGCGTGCCCGCCACGGCGGAACTCGCGCTCGCGGCGATGCTCGTCGCCATCGTGATGGCCGTTCCCCTCGGCGTCGTGGCCGCGGTGTGGCGGGGCACGGCGATCGATCACGGCGCCATGACGTTCGCGCTGGCGGGCATCTCGGTGCCGAACTTCTGGCTCGGTCCGCTGCTGGCCATCGTGTTCGCGGTGGAACTCGGCTGGCTCCCGGTGTCGGGGCGCGGCGGCGTCGCGCACCTGGTGCTGCCCGCCGTCTCGCTGGGCCTGGCCGCTCGCCGCCATCCTGGCGCGCATGACGCGGGCGAGTCTGCTCGATGAGCTTGGCGAGCTCTACGTGCGCGCCGCCCGCGCCCGTGGCGTGTCGCGGCCGCGCGGCGATCATCCGCCACGCCCTGCGCAACAGCCTCGTGCCGCTGGTCACGATCGTCGCCCTGCAGTTCGGCGCGGTGCTGACCGGCGCCGTCATCACCGAGACGATCTTCGCGTGGCCCGGCATCGGCCGCGCTGCTGATTCAGTCGATCGGCTTTCGCGACTACCCGATGGTGCAGGGCTGCATCCTGCTGATCGCCTTCACCTACGTGGCGGTGAACCTCGTCACCGACCTGCTCTACGGCTTCCTCGATCCGAGGATTCGATTCGAATGACGCGCGCTGGGCGTCGTCATCGTCGCCGCCATCGTGCTCGCCGCGATCTTCGCGCCGTGGCTGCTGCCGTGGGATCCCGCCGCGCAGGACCTGCCGCACCGGCTCCAGGGCCCGACCTGGGCGCACCTGTTCGGCCTCGATGAACTCGGCCGCGACATCCTGGCGCGCGTGCTGCTGGGCGCGCGCGTCTCCCTGATGGTCGGCGTCATCGTCGTCGGCGTGTCGGCCGCCGTCGGACTGGCGGTGGGCGCCGTGTCGGGCTATTACGGCGGCTGGACCGATCAGACTGATCGGCCGCGTCATGGACATCCTGATGGCGTTTCCCGGCATGCTGCTCGCCATCGCGCTGGTCGCGGTGCTGGGCCCGAGCCTGACCAATGTGGTCCTCGCCCTCGCGGTGATCGGCTGGGTGGGCTATGCGCGGCTGGTGCGGGGACAGGTGCTGCGCGCCCGCGAGTTTGAGTACGTGCTCGCCGCGCGCGCGCTCGGCTCCGGCACGCTGCGGCTCCTGGTGCGGCATGTCCTGCCCACGGCGTTGCCGCCCGTGCTGGTGCAGGCGACGCTCGGCATGGCGGGCGCGATGCTTTCGGAGGCGGCGCTCAGCTTCCTCGGCCTCGGCGTTCAGCCGCCGACGCCCAGCTGGGGCACGATGATCAACGGCGGCCGCGCGCACTTGCTCGACGCGCCGCACCTCACGATCTTCCCGGGCGTCTGCCTGGCGATCGTCGTGCTCGGCTTCAATTTCCTGGGGGATGGCCTGCGCGACACGCTCGACCCGCGGAAGGTCAAATAGGCGGCAGGCGCCGCTTCAGTTGCTGCAACGCGCGGTCGTTCGGTTCCGCGGCCAGGCCGTCTTCGACGGCTTGATGGGCCCGCGCGATGTCGCCGGCCTTCCATGCCGCGTCGGCCAATCTCGCCAGCAGGACGGACGTGGGGCCCGCTTCATCGAGCGCGCGATCGAACCAGCGAACCGCCAGCGCCGGTTCGCCGAGCCGAACGGACAGGTCCGCGATCTGCGTGGCCACCGCGGCGAGCGGTTGGGCGTCGCCCACCAACGTCGCGTATTTGATCAACGCATCCCTCGCGTCCTGGATCCGCCCGTCACGTTCGGTGACCGAGGCCAGCTTGAGGAACGCATCCGGAGGCGCAGGGAGGCGCGCGACCGCGAGCCGCAGCGCCCGCTCGGCCGCCGCGACGTCGCCCGAGAGCAACCACGCTTGCCCCAGCTCGGTGAGCGTATCGCCCGAAGCGTCGGACCGGCCGCCGGCCTGTGCGAGGGCCTCGATGGCCTTGCGCAGCGCGACACGGTCCCCGCGCGCCTGCGCGACCGTGAGCCAGACGTGCCCGAGCGCGGCATACACCTGCGGCGACTCGGGGAAACGCTCGACGGCGCGGCTCAACGTCAGCACGGCCGCATCCTGCCGTCCCGACCGGGCCTGGGCCAGCCCGACGGCCACCAGCCGGTCGGGGCGCCCAGGGTCAAGGGCGGCCAGGGCTTCGAGTTGTTCGATTGACCTGGCCGGGTTGCCTTCGAGCGCGTAGATCTCGGCCAGCGCTTCGCGCGTCGCCTGACTCGCCGGCGAGTGCTGCGCGGATTCTTCCAGGGCCCGGCGCGCGGCCGGCAGGTCGTCGGCGTCTCG
The DNA here is from genome assembly GCA_963839865.1 of uncultured Acidobacteriota bacterium. Lineage (GTDB taxonomy): Bacteria > Acidobacteriota > Vicinamibacteria > Vicinamibacterales > UBA2999 > 12-FULL-67-14b. The sequence goes on along the minus strand of CAWIWS010000009.1, from coordinate 152,544 downwards.
GAGCACGAGGCCGAGGACAGTAGTACGCCTCGACAATCGAGGGGTCGAGTTGGATGGCTTGGTTGAGTGGTTCGATGGCCTGGGCGCCATGTCCGGTGCGGTAGCGGGCCAGCCCGAGCTTGTAGAGCACGCGGGGATTCCGTTCGTCCAGGGCGATGTACGCCTCGTAGCGTTCCACGGCGCGATCCTGGCGGCCGAGGGCGACGTTGACGTCACCGAGGAGTTCGAGGGGTTGGGGTGCCGCCGGGTCGATGTCGACGGCTTCCTTGAGGTCCCGGAGCGCCGATTCCAATTCGCCCTGCGCTTGGTAGACGGCGCCGCGCTTGAGGTGGGCCACCATGGAGTCGGACTTCAGCGCGATTGCCCCGCTGTACGCCTCCAAGGCCTGGAAATGCCGGTCTTCGGCCACGGCTCGGTCGCCGGCGGCGATCAGCCGCTCGAATTCGCGTTCGTTGGCGTACGCGCCGTAGGCGAGGGCGCCCGTCACGCCGGCCACGGCCACGAGCACGACTACCACAACCGTTCGACGCATCGCTCAGGTCCAGATCCTTCCGGCATGGTAGCAAATCGCCGGGAACTTTCGGGCGGGCGCGGGTTCTAACTTTGGTAGACTATTTATGGGTTTGCGACTTGTCGCCGATCACCTCATGAAGGACGCTGGGGCACTCGGATGGTCTGAAGTCGGGAACCGCGAAGCGGCGCTCATCGAGCGGTGCGCCGCGGGTGAGCAATCGGCCTGCGCCGAATTGGTCGCCGGCCACGAGCGGATGGTGTTCCAGCTGGCCCTCCACCTGTTGAGGGATCGCGATGAAGCGCTCGACCTCTCGCAGGAAGTCTTCCTGTCCGTCTTCCGGACCATTCACAACTTTCGCGGCCAGTCGGCCCTTAAAACCTGGATCTTCCGCATCGTCATCAACCAGGCACGCAACCGCCAACGCTGGTGGCGCCGGCGGCACAAGGCCGACCAGGTGTCGCTCGACCAGCACGTCGAGACCCACGGCGATCTGCGCCAGCCCGGAGATGCAACGTCCCCGGACCGGGCCTACGCGCGCAAGCAACTCGCCGAGCGCCTCTGGATCGCCCTCGATCGGCTGCCGTTCGACCAGCGCACCGTCATGGTGCTCCGGGAGATTGACGGCTTGAGCTACGAAGAAATCGCGTTCTCGCTTGGCGTGGCGGTGGGCACGGTCAAGTCGCGGCTGACGCGCGCGCGGCAGGCGTTGCGGGTCGAACTGCACGAGGCCCGGCCATGATGCACGCCCTGCAGTGCGCCGAAGTGCGCGAGCAGCTCGAAGCGTTTCACGACGGCGAGCTCTCCATCGACGAGCAGATTGCCATCCAGTCGCACCTGGGCGAATGCATCACCTGCGGCCTGGTCGCGGCGGAACTCGAGGACATCGGTTTCTCGCTTCGCCAGCGCGCGGCTGCGCAAGAGCCCCTCAACGCCGACGTCCGGCTTGCGCGGCAGCGTGACGGAACGGCTCGGGGTCGAAGCGCAATTCTCGTGGGCGACGCAGTTGCGCGGCGTCTTCCAGGACATGCACTTCGTGTGGGCCGCCATCGGCGCCTCGGTTGCCACGCTGATCTGCGTCATCGGCTCGGCCAGCGTCCTCCACGCGGCGAGCCAGGAGCGTCCCGACTCGCTGGCGGGCCTGATCGCGCACCTCGCCAACCCGGGCTCCAACGCGAATCCCGTGACGCTCGATACCGAGATGATGATGCCGCGCTCCCGCGACGGCGCCGCATTCGAGATGTCGGGGGAGGACGCCGCATTCGCGCTCGCCGCCGTCGTGACGCGCGAGGGCCGCATTCAGAACCTCGAGGTGCTGGCCGCGGAGTATGCGAGCCAGCTGCGCGTGAAGCCTGAGGACGTGCTGGCGATGCTCAACGAGATTTCGCGGGCGCAGTTCGAGCCGGCGCAGGCGCGCGTGCCGGTCTGCCGGTTCAACGTGCAGGAATGCGGCGGTCCCGTGGCCGTGAACCTGGTGTGGCTGGTGACGACGACCACGGTGAAGGGCCGCCAGGACGCGGGAGTGGTGCTCTTGCGCCGCCGCTGGACGACTCCGGTCCAGGAGATGGGCCCCGCCGAGGCACCGCCGGCGCCGGCCCCCACGGTCGCCCCGCCTCCCGCGCCGAAGCCGTCGGCCGAAGCCCTGGAAGACGCCTAGCTACTTCACGAGCGCCTGTCCGGCGCCCACATTCCCCAGTGCATCGGTCGCGCGCACCACGAGCGTGCGACCCGCCGCGTCCGCGTCGAGCCGAATCTCGAACGTCTCCTGGCGGCTGTCGAGGATGCCGTCGCGCGGGAACGCCGGCTGCCAGCGCTGCGCGTCCACTGAATACTCGACCCGGGTGAGCGCCGAATCGGTGTCCCGCACCTCGGCCGAGACGACGAAGCGCGCGCCGTCGCGGCGGATGGCGCCGATGGCCACGGTGGGCGCGACGTTGTCGATCTCGAAGCTGCTGCTCTCGAGGTCGCCGCCGAGCGCGATGTCTGGCGGATTGGATTTGGCGTCCGATGCGAGCACGCGCAGCACGTACGTGCCGTTCGGCACGGAGGAGGTGTCCCAGACCAGCAGCGTGTCGCGCAGGCCGGTCTTGAGCGGGCGCCACGTCGTCTCGCCCTCGCGTCGATAGAAGACGTCGTAGGTGAGGTCGTCACCGTTGTCGTCGTCCGCCTTCCATTGGAACGTCTGCAGGCCCTTCTGGAACGTGCGGCGTCCGAGCGCGGGTCCGCCGGCTGCGCTGACCGCGGCCTGGGCCCGCCGGTCCTGCGCTTCGTCTTCGAGACCGGCGATTTCCGTGTCCCCGCTGGAGAACGGCTTCTGAAAGACCACGCCCGGAGGATGCACCGTAATCGAGGTCGACCTGCGGCCGCACGTTGCGCTGCAGGTACGCCGACGAGACGGACGTCAACACGGGGCTGTCGGCCTGGCCGGTCAGCACCGCTCGCCACTGCAGGTAGCGCGCCTTCGGGCTGGTGATGGGCGTGCCCTCGGCGATTGGCGTATGGGCCGGCCCAGTCGCTCCACGCCTCATCCGGCGTGCGGGTGTTGCCGGAGCGCGTGTAGAGCTCGACGCGCGAACCGGCGGGCGTGGAGGCGCGCCACGACAGGGCGCCCCACGTCGACACGAGACGCGCGTCCCTGACGTCCGACTCGTAGCGTGCCGCGCGTGGACCGCGTGGGCGAGAGCGCCATCAGCGAGCCCCGGGTTCGCCGTGGCGACATACGTCCGGTCCGCGGCGCGGATCAGAACGGTGGCCTGCTGCGCCGGCACCCGCGTGAGCAGCACCGCGCGGACCGGGTCGCCGGCGATGCGGAACAACTTGCCCTTGGTTCCGGTCGCCACCAGCAGGGCGCCGTCGGGCTCGATGGCGACGTCGTACGGCGCGTCATCGCGCGAGGACCACAGTTCATCCCAGAGACCGTCCGGCTGCACGCGGTAGACCGCACCCGCCGGCCCGCCGCGGCGCGCGTCCCCGTTCGGCGCCCCGCCACCAGACGACGGCGTCACCGGCAACGTCGATCACCGCGAACGACGTGATCTCGGTGGAGACGTTGGGAATGGCGGGCGCGACCGGCGGCGGCGCTGGCGCCTCCGTGCGGTCCTCGCCACCCTGTGAAGGCCGCGCGCTCTGCGCGGCCGCATAGACCACGCCTTTCGGATCCACGCGAATCGCATGAATCTCCTGGTAGGCCGTGTCGAGCAACAGGAAGCCCTTGCCCGCCGCGTCCACCCGGAACACGCGGCCGGGAGACCCGGTGCCGACCAGCAGCTGGTTGTCCTGGTCGAACGCGAGCGACACCGCGTGCATGGCCTTGGTCGAGAAGAACTTCTCGCCCTTGCCGTCTGGCGTGATGCGGTAGACCACGCCCTTGTCGCCTGTGGCGGCGTAGACCGTGCCTTGCCGATCGACGGCCAGCGCCCAGATGTACTTGTCCTCGGGGTCGAAGAACGTCGTGGCCTGGCCGCGCGCGTCGACCTTGTAGATGCGCCCGTCCGGCGAGGTGCCGACGTAGAGCGCCCCGCCGGGGCCGAAGGCGAGCGCGTGGACTTCCATCTCGGTGCTGTCGTAGAACACCGTGCCGCCGCCGGCCCGGTCGACGCGCAGCACCTTGCCGTCGTTGCCGGTGCCCAGGTAGGTGGTGCCATCGGCCGCGGTCACCGCCGTCCAGACAAACGGCACGCCGCGCGTCGTGCAGGCGCGTCAGCGCGGGCGCCAGCATCAGGCGGCCGTGCTCGTCGATGGACAGTTGATCGACGTCACCCCTGAGGAAATCGGCTTGCGTAGCGGCCTGCCAGAAACCCGGGCCGGCCTGGAGCGCCATTCCGGACACCACGAACAGCGCAACCGCCAGGGCGGTTCCAACGAGAGGTCGACGCATCATCAGGGTTGATCGAGTGTGAGGGTCAATTGACGGGACCCGCTGACCGCGAAATCGAGCGCAAGTTCCCACTCGCCGCGCGTGGCGCTTCGCAGCGTGCCGACGGTGCCGCTGTTGCGATCGGCCTCCATCACGGCCAGCACCGACGGCGGCAACGCGGCCATGGGTTCACCATTGACGACGGCGCCGGCTTCGGCCGTGGTGAGACGCACGTAAATGCGGTTGTTGCGGCGGGCGCGGTTGAACGTGCGGATCATCTGCGAGACGCGCTGCACCTCGGCGCCGCGGCTGTCCCGGCGATCGTCGGCGCCGGCACGTGAGGCGTCGGCCACGACGAGCTGCAGCGGGCCCGTGGCGTTGGCCGGCAGCTGAATCGGGATCTGCTTGACGATCTCCTCGCCGCGCGCGGTGCGGAGGGCCACCGAGACGATGGCGTCGCGCCCGGCGCGCGGGCCGCGTGGTGTCGAGCCAGACGCGCTCGATGCGCGCGCTCTTGTCCTCCTCGACGGCGTCGATCGTGAGGTCGATGCGCTCGACGTTCACCGGTTCCTCGGCGTTCTTGAGCAGCGCCGTGATGCGGTCCCGCGACGTAGGCGGACGCCGCGCCGGCCGGCTGGTCGCCGGTGAAGATGTCCTCGAACGCGATGGAATCCTGGGAGCGGATGGTCGCCGATCCGCGCACCGAGAAGGCCGCGGGCCCCGCGCCGCGCTCGTACGACGTCAGCACGTTCGCGACGGCCAGGTAGGTGAGGAGCGGCGTGAACGACAGGTCGCGGACGACGCCGAAGGAGAACGACCGCGAAGGGCCGCGATCGGAATTGAGCGTGATGGTCACCGGGATCATCGACGGCCCGGGGCCGAGGGTGCCGGCGATGGCCGTGGCACGGTCCTGCTGCAGCGTGCCGACCACCGGGCCCATGCTGGCGAGCTTGCTCGACTGCATGAGGCTCGGCAGGACCACCTGCACGTCCGCCGTCATCATCGGGAACTCGGTGGGGCCGAGATTGTAGAGCGGGTGGCCGAAGGCGTAGACGCGGTTGCCGTCCACGTGGGTGACCGTCCCGGTGGCGCCCAATTCGAAGTCGCCCGTTAGCAGGCCTACGCCGATGGCGTCGCCCGGCGCCAGCGTTCGTGAGGGCCGCGCGGTAGCCGCGACGGGTGCCTGGCCTTCGCCGGACACGGGCAGGAAGCCGCCCGCCGAGAACGCGGCGGACATCGGGTCGAGGACCGAGGCCGAGAATCCCGAGGCCACCATGGGCACGGCAATGGGCCGCAACATCGCGCCCATGCGGCTCATCTCGCTGCCGGCGCCGGAAAGAACCAGCGCCTGCGAGGCGTCGCTCACGAACGTCGCCGCATGTCCCAGATCGCGGGACCACACCGCGATCAGCTCGCGCGAGCGTGAACGGGAAGGAGAGCGCCACGGGCCGCGAGGCCGGGAGGGCGGACGCCGACATGGCCGTGGCGTCGATCATTTCGGCAATTGGCGTGATGCCGGCGATGGGCTCGGTCGAAAACTGGCCGAGCGAATAGGACACCGCGCCCACCAGGCGTCCGTCGATGTAGACGGGCTCCCGCTCATTCCGGCAATCACGCCGGTCTTGGCGAGGGGGCCGCCTTCCAGACGCGCGAGGATGAGACTGCGCTTCGGGGCCAGGACATTGCGGAGCACGCCGAGGATCTCAACCTTGAAGTCCTCGAGCCTGGTCCCCGAGAAGACCGTACGGCCCACGCCGACCATGCCGGGGCGCACCTCGTCGAGGGGCATCGTGGGGGTCTGGGCCAGGGGGACCGCGACGAGCGTCCCGACAAGCAGAGCGGCGAGAGCCAGAAAACGTGGAGACATGTAAATATCGACCGCAAGCCGACTTAACCCGTTATACGAGGTTCGAACTGGCGAAGCAAGCACGGATCCGTGTCCTCAGGTTGACGTTCCCACGACGAGGTCTGTTAGCCTTTCGACGTTCACATGCGCTCGACAGCCGTCTTCACCTCGCACGGGACCGAGGCCTTTGGCCGGACCGGGAGCGGTGTGCGCGTGTGGTGGTATTGGCGCCCAATTGGAGAGGTTGCCCGGTCCGTCTAACCACCACGACGCCTTTGACGCTCGACCGAAGCGCCTCTTCAACCCCTCAGGGGAAGAGGCGCTTTTTGTTTTTGTGGATGGATCCGAATCGAGAGCCCGATGAGACCCGCGAAGTTGTGCGTAACAGTGACGGCCGCCACCACGGCCGAACTGCGTACGCGGCGCGACGAGGTCGTGGACGCCGATCTGATCGAACTGCGGCTCGATTCGGTCCGGGATCCCGAGCGCGGCGGGCGCGCTCGCCGGGCGCCGGCGTCCCGTGATCGTGACCTGCCGTTCCGTGGCCGAGGGCGGGGGATTCACGGGCAGTGAAGAGGAACGGCGCGCGCTCCTCGCCGAGGCGCTCGCCCTCGGCGCCGAGTATGTGGACGTGGAGTGGCAGTCGGCGTGCGCCGACCTGATCGAGCACACGGGCGGGCGCCGCATCGTGCTCTCGCATCACGACTTCGAGGGCGTCCCCGCGGACGCGGCGGGCCTCGTGCGCGCCATGCAAGCCTCCGGCGCGGAGGTCATCAAGCTGGCGGTGATGGCCCGGAGCCTGGGCGACTGCCTCACGCTTCGCCAGCTCGCGAACGGGCTCCCGCGTGCCGATGGCGCTCGTGGCGATGGGGGACGCGGGTGCGCCGACGCGGATACTGCCCGGACTCTTCGGCTCCTGCTGGACCTACGCCGGCGACAGCGTGGCGCCCGGGCAGATCAGCGCCACGCGGCTGCTGCAACGAGTTCGGGTTCCGGCGCATCGGTTCGCATACCGCCATCTACGGCGTGCTCGGCCGTCCCGTCGCGCACTCGATTTCGCCGGCCATGCACAACGCCGCGTTCCGAGCGGCACACATCGACGCGGTCTACCTGCCGCTCGCCGCCGCCTCGTTCGACGACTTCGTCGCCTTCGCCGAGGCCATCGATCTGGCCGGCGCCAGCGTCACGGCCCCGTTCAAGGTCGAGGCCTTCGAGCGGGCGGACGAATCGGACCCCGTCGGCCGGCGCATCCAGTCGGTGAACACGCTGCGCCGCAACGGCGCCAGGTGGCTCGCCTGCAACACCGACGTCGCGGGATTCCTCGAGCCGCTGGAGGCCGCGGTGCGAGTCGAACGGCCTTCGGGCCACGGTGCTCGGCGCCGGCGGCGCCGCCCGGTCGGTGGCCATCGCCCTGGCCTCGGCCGGCGCGCGAGTCACGATTGCAGCGCGGCGTGCCGAGCAGGCGAAGGAGGTCGCGGCGCTCACGGGCGCGGCCACGGGCCCCTGGCCGCCCGCCCCCGGCAGCTGGGACCTGCTCGTCAATGCCACGCCCGTCGGCACCCGTCCCGCGCCGCACGCCTCGCCGTTGCCGCGACGGGTTTCCCTTCGATGGCCGGCTCGTCTACGACCTGGTCTACAACCCGCCGGTCACGCGGCTGCTGGCCGACGCGGCGCGCGGCCGGCTGCCGGACGATTGGCGGCCTCGACATGCTGGTGGCGCAGGCCCAGGCGCAGTTCGAATGGTGGACGGAACGGCGGCCGTCGCCGATCGCGTGATGCGCGAGGCGGCGGTCGCCACGACTCGACGAGATGGAGCAACGATGAAGCTGACGACGTTCGAAGAGTTCGTGGACCTGGCCAAGCGGGCCACGTTCGTGCCGGTATGCAAGGAGCTGGTCGCCGACCTGCTCACGCCGGTGTCGGCGTTCCTCAAGATTGCCGAGCACTCCGACTACGCCTTCCTGTTCGAGAGCGTCGAGGGCGGCGAGCACGTGGGGCGCTACTCGTTCCTCGGCAAGGACCCGTTCCTGATCCTCCGCGGGCGCAACGGCCAGACGACGATGGAGAAGGCCGGCGTCACGACGGACGCCGAGAAGCCGTTCATCGACACGCTGCGCGATCTCATGAACGGGTTCCAGTCGCCGTTCGTGCCGGGGCTGCCGCGCTTCACGGGCGGCGCGGTGGGCTACCTCGGCTACGACACCGCCGCGTGGTTCGAGCCCACGGTGGCGCGGGCCGACGCCGGCCCGACCGAACGCGACGACGCGGGCTTCATGCTGTTCGACACGGTGCTGGCCTTCGATCACGTGCAGCACCGCATCCTGCTCATCGCCAACGCGCGCATCTCGGGCGACGAGGACCTGCGGTCGCTCTACCAGTTCGCGTGCGCGAAGATCGAGTTCCTCGAGGGCGAGCTGGAGCGCGCGCTCTCGCTGCCGCGCCGGACCGGCGCCGAGTCGCTGGAGCTCGTGTCGAACATGTCGCAGGAGACCTACGAGGCGATCGTGCGGAAGGCGAAGGAGCACATCGCCGCGGGCGACATCTACCAGGTCGTGCTCTCGCAGCGATTCGAGGCGGAGGTCGGCGTCGACGCCTTCACCGTCTATCGCGCGCTGCGCCACGTGAACCCGTCGCCGTACATGTTCTTCTGCGCATGGGCGACCGCTCGATCGTCGGGTCGTCGCCGGAGATGCTGGTGCGGGTCGAGGGCCGGCACGCCGTGACGCATCCGATCGCGGGCACGCGGCCGCGCGGCAAGACGGACGAAGAGGACATGCGGCTCGCCGAGGAGCTGAAGCGCAACGAGAAGGAGAAGGCCGAGCACGTGATGCTCGTGGACCTGGGCCGCAACGACATCGGCCGCGTGTGCGACTACGGCACCGTGCGGGTCCCGACGTTCATGGCGCTCGAGCGCTACTCGCACGTGATGCACCTGGTGTCGGTGGTCGAGGGCCAGCTGGCCGAGGACCGCGATCGGCTCGACGCGCTGGTGTCGTGCTTCCCCGCGGGCACCGTGTCGGGCGCGCCGAAGGTGCGCGCCATGCAGATCATCAACGAGCTCGAGCCCACGCGGCGCGGCCTCTACGCCGGCGCGGTGGGCTACCTCGACTTCGCGGGCAACCTGGACTTCTGCATCGCCATCCGCAGCATCCTGCTCGAGGGCGGGAAGGCCTACATCCAGGCCGGCGCGGGCATCGTCGCCGATTCCAATCCGACGGCCGAATATCGAGGAGACACGGGACAAGGCGCGCGCCATGGTCCGGGCTCTCGAACTGGCCATCAGCGGTCTGTAGGGCGACATGGTTCTGGTCATCGACAACTACGATTCGTTCACCTACAACCTCGTGCAGTACCTCGGCGAGCTCGGGGCAACGCTGGTCGGTCCGCCGCAACGACGAGGCGTCGATCGAGCAACTCCAGCGCTCTCGAGCCCGTCGCACATCGTGATTTCGCCGGGGCCGGGACGGCCCGAGCAGGCCGGCGTCTCGCTGGAGGTGATCCGCGACTTCGGCCCGCAGCGTGCCGATCCTCGGCGTGTGCCTGGGCCACCAGGCGATCGGACTCGCGTTCGGCGGGGAGGTCGTGCGGGCGCCGGCGCCGATTCACGGCAAGACGTCCACCGTGGAGCACGACGGCCGCGGGCGTGTTCGCGGGCATCACCGCGCCGTTCCAGGCCGCGCGCTATCACTCGCTCATCGTGAAAGAGGCGACGCTGCCGGCGGACCTCGAGATCTCGGCGCGCACGCAGCGAGGACGGCGTCGTCATGGGCCTGCGGCACCGCCACCTGCGGATTCACGGCGTGCAGTTTCATCCCGGAGTCGGTGCTCACGCACGAAGGCCGCCGGATCCTCCGCAACTTCCTCGAGATGTAGCCATGTTTCCTGCGCTGATCGAGAAGCTCGCGTCGGCACGAAGACCTCACCGTGGAAGAGGCGGCGGCGGCGATGGGCGCCATCATGAAGGGCGAGGCCGCGCCCGCGCAGATCGCCGGGCTGCTCGTCGGCCTGGCGATGAAGGGCGAGCGGCCCTCGGAACTCGTGGGCTTCGCCCGGACGATGCGGGCGAACGCCGTGGCCGTGCCCGACATCGCGGCGGCCGCTCTTCGACACGTGCGGCACCGGCGGCGACCGCTCGGGCATCGTTCAACATCTCGACGGCCGCCGCGATCGTGATGGCCGCGTGCGGCATCGCGCGTGGCCAAGCATGGCAACCGCTCGGTCGTCGAGCCAGTGCGGCAGCGCGGACGTGCTCGAGGCGCTCGGCGTGCAACATCCAGGCCTCGCCGGAAGTCGACCGCGCGGTGCCTGGACGAAGCCGGCATCGCCTTCTTCTTCGCGCCCACGTTCCATCCGGCGATGCGGCACGCCGGCCAGGCGCGCCGCGACCTCGGCGTGCGAACGGCGTTCAACCTGCTCGGGCCGCTCACCAATCCCGCGCGGCCCGACCCGGCAGATCGTCGGCGTGCCGCGGCCCGAGCTGACCGAGCTGCTGGCGCGCGCGCTGCGGCATGCTCGGCTCCGAGCGCGCCTGGGTGGTGCATGGCGCCGACGGCCTCGACGAGCTGTCGACCACGGGCTACACGAAGGTGTCTGAGTGCCGAACGGGGATCCGTGCTGACCTTCTATGTGCATCCGGCGGACTTCGGCCTGCCGAAGGCCGCGCCCGAGGCGCTCAAGGGCGGCGACGCCGCGACCAACGCCGAGATCGTCCGCGGCGTGCTGGCGGGGCGCCCGGCGCCGGCGCGGGACGTCGTGCTGCTCAATGCCGGCGCGGGATTGTTCGTGGCCGGTGGCGCCGACACCGTGCGGGAGGGCATCGCGCGCGCGGCGGCCGCCATCGACTCGGGCGCGGCCCGCGGCCGTGCTCGCGACGCTGGTGGACGTGTCGAACCGGAAGGCGGAGGCCAGGCGATGAGCGCCGGCACGCCGGACCTGCTCGAAGCGATCGTCGCCGCCGCGCGCGCGCGCGTGCGCCGCGTCGGAGTCGCGCGCGCCCGCGCGCGGTGCGTGGAGCGGGCCGCGTTGGCCAGCGCCGGCCGGCGGCGCAGGCGTTTCATCGGCGCCCTCGACGCGCCGCGACCGCGTGAACATCATCGCCGAGTGCAAGCGCCGGTCGCCGTCGCGGGGCGTCCTGCGCGCGGCGTATGACCCGGTGGCGATCGCGCACGGGCTACGAACGGGCCGGGGCCGCGGCGATCTCGGTGCTGACCGAGCCCGGATTCTTCGACGGCTCGCTCGCGCACCTCGAGGCCGTCCGGGCCGCGGTCGCGACGCCGCTGCTGCGCAAGGACTTCGTCGTCGACGAGTATCAATTGCTCGAGGCGCGCGAGGCCGGGCGCGAACGCCGTGCTGCTCATCGTGGCGCGCTCGACGATCGGACGCTGGCCGCGCTGGCCGCCGCGGCGGCGGAGCTCGGCCTCGCCGCGCTGGTCGAGGTGCACGACGGTGGAGGAATGCGACCGGGCCGTGGCCGCCGGCGCCCGCCTGATCGGCGTGAACAATCGCAACCTGCGCACGCTGGAGGTCGACCTCGAGGCGTCGCACGCGATCGCGGAGCGGCTGCCCGGCGACGTCATCGCGGTCAGCGAGAGCGGACTCAAGACGCGCGGCGGACCTCGCAGCGAATGACGGCGCTCGGCTATCGCGCGTTCCTCATCGGCGAGCGCTTCATGACCGAGCCCGACCCTGGCGCCGCGCTGCGCGTCGCTGCTGCAGACGCTGGCGCAGGCGGAGCCCGCGTGATGACGGCGATCAAGATGTGCGGCATCACGCGGCGCGAGGACGCGGCCCTCGCGGTGGCGCTCGGCGTGCACGCGCTGGGCTTCGTGTTCTGGCCGAAGAGCCCGCGCGGCATCAGCGTGGCCAGCGCGCAGCGGGATCATCCGCGGACTGCCGCCGTTTGTGACGCCGGTGGGCGTGTTCGTGAACCCGACCACAGAGGAAGTCGTGTTCGCGGCGGAAGCTGCCGGGATTCGCGTGGCGCAGATTCACGGCGACGTCCCGGCGTGGCTGGGCGGCATCGCGCCGGTCACGATCCTGCGCGCCGTGCACCTCGCAGCGGGTGACGCCGGCGACATCGAGCCGGCCGTGGGTGGCGTCGCGCCCGTGTTGCTCGACGCGCACGACCCCGTGCGCCACGGCGGGACGGGCCAGACGCGTCGACTGGCAACGCGCGCAGGTCGTGGCCGCGCACGCGGCGCGTCGTGCTGGCCGGCGGGCTGACCCCGGCGAACGTGGCCGAGGCCATCGCGATCGTGCAGCCCTACGCGGTGGACGTGGCCTCGGGCGTCGAGTCGCGCCCGGGCGTGAAGGATCACCTGTTGATGCGCCAGTTCGCCGATGCCGTTCGGTGATGAGACCCGCGTCGTTTCTGCGGAAGTCGTGAGCGGAGAACGTGTGAGCGATTCAACGAACTGGTTTGGGCGGCGCGACCCGGATGCGCGCGGCTACTTCGGCGCCTTCGGCGGCCGCTTCGTCCCGGAGACGCTCGTCGCGCCGATCGAGGCGCTCGAGCGCGCCTACTTCGAGGCGCGGCCGACCCCGGCTTCGCGGTGGAACTGCGCCGCCTCCTACAGGACTACGTCGGGCGGCCGACGCCGCTCTGGGACGCGCGGCGGCTCACGCGAGGCCGTACGGCGGCGCGCGCATCCTCGCTCAAGCGCGAGGACCTCACGCACACCGGCGCGCACAAGATCAACAACGCGCTGGGCCAGGCGCTGCTCGCCAAGCGCATGGGCAAGACGCGCGTCGTCGCCGAGACCGGGGCCGGCCAGCACGGCGTGGCCAGCGCCACCGCCTGCGCCCTGCTCGGGCTCGAGTGCGTCGTCTACATGGGCACGGAGGACATGCGCCGCCAGGCGCTCAACGTGTTCCGCATGCGGCTGCTCGGCGCGAAGCGTGCGAAGGCGTGGATTCCGGCAGCCGGACGCTGAAGGACGCCATCAACGAGGCCATGCGCGACTGGGTGGCGCGTCCCGACGACACGCACTACCTGCTGGGCTCGGCGCTCGGCCCGCATCCGTATCCGCTGATGGTGCGCGAGTTCCAGTCGCGTCATCGGCAAGGAGGCGCGCGAGCAGTGCCTGGCGCAGATCGGCCGCCTGCCGGACGCCGTCATCGCGTGCGTCGGCGGCGGCAGCAACGCCATCGGCATCTTCGACGCGTTCGTGGACGATGCCGGCGTGCGGCTGATCGGCGTCGAAGCGGGCGGCGAGGCCATCAGCCCGGGCCGCCACGCCGCGCGCTTCGCCGGCGGCGGCGCCGGCGTGCTGCAGGGCACGCGCACGTTCGTGCTGCAGGACGACGCACGGCAACATCGAAGCCACGCACTCGGTGTCGGCCGGCCTCGACTACGCCGCCGTGGGTCCCGAGCACGCCTGGCTCCAGGAAATCGGGACGGGCGGAGTACGACCACGTGAGCGACGCGGAGGCGCTCGACGGCCTTCCAGGAGCTGGCGCGGCTCGAGGGCATCATTCCCGCGCTGGAGTCCGCGCACGCGATCGCCTACGTGAAGCGCGTGGCCAGGCAGTTCGGCCCCGACGGCGGTGCTGCTCGTCAACCTCTCGGGACGCGGCGACAAGGACGTGCAGAGCGTCGAACAGATCTCTGAAGGAGAGCGCCCGTGTCGCGGATTGAGGCAACCTTCACGGCGCTGCGCGCCGCCAAGCGCACCGGCCTTGTCACCTACATCACGGCGGGCGACCCCGACCTGCCGCGATCGGCCGAGATCCTCAAGCGCCTCGACACGGCGGGCGCCGACGTCCTCGAGGTCGGCGTGCCGTTCTCGGACCCGCTGGCGGACGGCCCCGTCATCCAGCGCGCCACCGAGCGGGCGCTGGCCGCGGGCGCCGACGCTTGCCCAAGGTGCTGGACATGCTGACGGGCGTCCGCGCCGAGATTTCGGCGCCGATCGTCATCTTCAGCTACGCCAATCCGATACTCCGGATGGGCCTGGACCGGTTTGTCGACGGCGGCGCAGGCGGCCGGGGTGGACGGCGTGCTGACGCTGGACATGCCCCCCGAGGAAGCGGGAGGCGTTCCGGGCCGCCTTCGCGACCGCGGGGATTGATACAATTTTCCTTTTGAGCCCCACGACGACGCGTGGAGCGGATCCGCCGGGCGGCGAGCCTGGGCAGCGGGTTCCTGTACGGCATCTCGCGGCTGGGCGTCACCGGCGTCGCGGGACGACCATCGACGACTCGGCCAAGCAACTGGGCGACCGGGTCAGGGCCGAGACGAGCATGCCGCTGGCGCTGGGTTTCGGCTTCTCGCGGCCCGAGCACGTCGCGGCCATCGGCCAGTGTGCCGACGCGGCGGTGGTCGGCAGCGCGCTGGTGAAGGTGATTGCCGAGCACGGCCAGTCACCGGACTTGCTCGACGAAGTGGAGCGGTACGTGCGATGGCTGCGGAGTTGAGCCTCGAGGCGCTGCGGGACGAGATCGACAAGATCGACGAGGTGCATCGTCCGGCTGCTCGACAGCCGGGCGCGCTGCGCCTACGCCATCGGCCGCTTGAAGCACGAGATTGGGCCGGCCGATCTACGAGCCCGCGCGCGAGGCCGCGCGTGATCGCGCACGTGCGCGCGGTCAACGAGTCGCTCGGCGGTCCGCTCGACGGCGACGCCGTCGCGCGGTTCTACGAACGCGTGATGGACGAGGCGCGGCGGATCCAGCGCATCGAAGCGCGCGAGCGGCAACGACCGAACAGCGAACAGCGCCGAACGAGAACGAAGCAGAAGGAAGCTGAGAGCTAACCATGGTTGTCGTGATGAAGGAACGCGTCAGTGACGCCGAGGTGGAAGCGGTCATCGCCCACCTCGTGGAACACGGCATGGACGTGCACCGCTCGACCGGCGCGTCGCGCATCGTCCTCGGCGTGGTCGGCGGCGGGAAGGTGGACCCGCGGCTCATCGAGCTGATGGACGGCGTGCACGAGGTGCTGCGCATCATCGCAGCCTTACAAGCTGGCCAGCCGCACGTTCAAGCCGGAGGACACGATCATCACCATCGGCGACGTGCGCATCGGCGGCGACGAGGTGATCGTCATGGCCGGACCGTGTTCGGCCGAGAGCGAGGAGCAGGTGCACTCGACGGCGGCCGCGGTGAAGCGGGCCGGCGCGAAGATCCTGCGCGGCGGCGCGTTCAAGCCGCGCTCGTCGCCCTACAGCTTCCAGGGCATGGGCGAAGCGGGCCTGCAGCTGCTGCGCGCCGGCGCCAACGCCCACGACCTGAAGCTCGTCACCGAGGTGATGGACGCGAGCCAGATCGAGGTGATCGGCAAGTACGCCGACATCTTCCAGGTCGGCGCGCGCAACATGCAGAACTTCACGCTGCTCCGCGAGCTGGGCCGCACGCCGCAAGCCGATCCTGCTGAAGCGCGGCATCGCCGCGACGATCGAGGAGTGGCTGCTGTCGGCGGAGTACATCCTCGCGGGCGGCAACACGCGACGTGATCCTCTGCGAACGCGGCATCCGCACGTTCGAGACGTTCACGCGGAACACGCTCGACCTCTCGGCGATTCCGATCATCAAGGAGCTGTCGCACCTGCCGATCTTCGTCGACCCCAGCCACGGCATGGGACGTCGCGACAAGGTGGCGCCGATGGCGCGCGCCGCGGTGGCCGCCGGCGCCGACGGCCTGATCATCGAAGTGCACTGCGATCCGGACCACGCGCTGAGCGACGGCGCGCAGTCGATGTTCCCCGCGCAGTTCGACCGGCTCATGGCGGAACTCCGCATCATCGCGCCGGCGATCGGCCGCAGCATCTGCCTCGAGCCCGTCGCGCGGCGAGGGTGGGCGAGATAGACGTCATCACGGTTGCCGTCGTCGGGCCGGGGCTGATCGGCACGTCGGTCGCGCTGGCCGCGGCCAGGGCGCTGGCCGGCCGTCGAGGTCCGGTCCATCGATCGCGGCCGAACCGCTCGACGGCGGTCGCGCGGCGCCGACGTCGTGGTCGCTGGCGGCGCCCGGTGGACGCCATCATCGCGATCTTCCCGGCCCTGGCGCCGCGGCTCACCCACGGCACGCTCGTGATCGACGCGGGCAGCACGAAGCGCGGCGATCATCGCGGCGGCGGCGGCCGCCGGGCTGTCCCGTTTCGTCGGCGGGCATCCCATGGCCGGCGGCACCGCGCGCGGCGCGGGCCACGCGCGCGCGGATCTCTTCGACGAGCGCCCCTGGCTGCTGATGGGGCCGGACGCGCCCGCGGACGCCGTCGCGCAGGCCTCGCGGTTCGTGGCGGGACTTGGCGCCACGCCCGTGGTCCTCGACGACCGCGGCGAGCAGCACGACCACGTGATGGCGGCCGTCAGCCACCTGCCGCAGCTCGACCGCCTCGCGCGTTGATGACCGTGGTGGCCGAGGCCGTCGGGCCGGACGGCCTGCAATGGGCCGGCGCCGGCCTTCGCGACACCACGCGCCTCGCGGCGAGTTCCGCCGACGTCTGGCGGAGCATCCTCGCCACCAATGCCGACGAGGTCGCGGCCGCTGCTCAAGGCCCTCGCGCGCTCGCCTCGACCACCTTGCCGACCGCCTCGGCGACCCGCGAGGCCGTCACGCGCCTCTTCGCGGACGCGGCGCCGGCGCGAAGTCTTCCTGCCTATAATCGACAGCATGAACAAAGTCGTGGCGACCGCCGATGCGGCGGTCGCCGACATCCCGGATGGCGCCAGCATCATGTGCGGCGGCTTCGGGTTGTGCGGCATTCCCGAGCACCTCATCGCGGCGCTGCTCCGGCGGGGCACGAAGAACCTCACGATCATCAGCAACAACGCCGGCGTCGACGACTACGGCATCGGCCCGCTGCTCAAGGCCCGCCAGGTGCGCAAGATGATCTCGACCTACGTGGGCGAGAACAAGGAGTTCGAGCGGCAGTTCCTCCAGAAGGAGATCGAGGTGGAGCTCGTGCCGCAGGGCACCTTCTCGGAGCGGATGCGCGCCGGCGGGCGCCGGCATCGGCGGCTTCTTCACGCCCACCGGCGCCGGCACGCTGGTCGCCGAGGGGAAGGAGAGCCGCGTCATCGACGGGCGCGCCTACATCCTCGAGGCGCCGCTCGCCGCCGACTTCGCGTTCGTGAAGGCCTGGAAGGGCGACCGCGTCGGCAACCTCGTCTACCGGCGCACGGCGCGCAACTTCAATCCCGTGATGGCCACCGCGGCCGCGATTCACCATCGCCGAGGTGGAGCACCTCGTCGAGCCCGGCGCGCTCGACCCCGACCTGGTGCACACGCCGGGCATCTTCGTGAAGCGGCATGCTCCAGGGCCCCTCGTACGACAAGCGCATC
The DNA here is from genome assembly GCA_963839865.1 of uncultured Acidobacteriota bacterium. Taxonomy (GTDB): domain Bacteria; phylum Acidobacteriota; class Vicinamibacteria; order Vicinamibacterales; family UBA2999; genus 12-FULL-67-14b. Next base: position 135,047 of record CAWIWS010000009.1, on the reverse strand, counting down.
GAGAAACGGACCACGCGAAATGGATAAGCGCGAGCGCATCATCAGGCGCGTCGCCCGCGACTTGCGGGACGGCGATTACGTCAACCTCGGCATCGGCATGCCGACGCTGGTGGCCAACTACGTGCCGGCCGGGCATCGAGATCACGCTGCACTCGGAGAACGGCATGCTGGGCGTGGGCCCGTATCCGCTCGAAGCCGAGGTCGACGCGGACCTGATCAACGCCGGCAAGGAGACCGTCACCGAGCTGCCGGGCGCGTCCTACTTCAGCAGCGCCGACTCGTTCGCCATGGTGCGCGGCGGGCACATCGACCTCACGGTGCTCGGCGCGCTCGAAGTGGACGAAGAGGGCAACCTCGCCAACTGGATGATCCCCGGCAAGATGGTCAAGGGCATGGGCGGCGCGATGGATCTCGTCGCGGGCGCCAAGCGCGTGGTCATCGCGATGGAGCACACCACCAGGGACGGCGGCCACAAGATCCTCCCGCGGTGCACGCTGCCGCTGACCGGCCGGAAGGTCGTGCACCACATCGTCACGGAGCTGGCCGTCATCGACGTGACGCCGGCGGGACTCGTCCTGCGCGAGATCGCGGAGGACACGACGCTCGAGGCCGTGACGGCCGCCACGGGCGCGCGCCTCCACGTGGCCGAGCCCCTCGGCCGCTTCTAGGGAACTTCGCGCCCCTCGCCCTCGTCCGTAACGAGTGGGTGAGGTGACAATGCGTGCAGCGGTCGCAGCCATTCTGTTTGCCGGTCTTCTGGCCCACGCGCCCGCGCTTGCGCAGGCGCCGGACGTGACGACCTACCGCCTCACCGGATCCCGCATCGCGTTCGGCCAGGATGTCCGCGTCGAGCGCGACGAGGAAGTCACCGACGCCGTCGTCGTCATCGGCGGTTCCCTGAACGTCGACGGCCGTGTGCGCGACGGCATCGTCGTCGTGGGCGGAGACGTGCACCTGGGTCCCACCGCCGACGTGCGCGGCGACGTCGTCCTCGTGGGCGGCCGCCTCACGCGCGACGAAGGCTCGCGCCAGTTCGGCAGCGTGAATTACGTATCGTTCGGCGAGTGGTGGAGGCGAAACGGCGCCTGGTTCCCGCGCTTTGAGTTCGGCGAGGTGGGCCGGTGGCTCAGCCTCGCGGGGACCATGGCACGCGTTTCCGTCCTCGCCGTCCTGATGGCGCTGGTCCTGCTCGTGGCGCGCGCGCCGGTGGCGCGTGTCGGCCGGGCGGCCAGCGCCGAACCTCTCCGCGCCATCCTCGTCGGCCTTGCCGCCGAGATCTTCTTCGTGCCGTTCCTCATCGCTTCATCGATCGCGCTCGCCATCACGATTGTGGGTATTCCGTTCGTGGCGATCCTGGTGCCCATCGCGATCGTCGTCGCGATGTTCGCGCTGGTCCTCGGGTACACGGCGCTGGCCTGCCGCATCGGGGAATGGTTCGAGGACCTCCTGGGATGGAAGCCGGGCAACGCATTTCTGGCCACGGCGGTGGGCTTCCTGTTGATCATCGGCCCCACGCTCGCGGCGCGGGTGCTCGGCGTGGCGCCGGAGCCCATTCGCATGGGCGCGTTCGCGCTGCTGATGGGCGGACTCGTGCTGGAGTTCCTCGTCTGGACGATGGGGCTCGGCGCCGCCATCATGACGGGACTGGGGCGGTGGCACGCCGTGCCGCCGCCGATCGTCGCCGGGGAAGTCGTCGCCTAGAACGGCTCCGGCGTGACGCCCGGCCGGATCTGAATGGACGCGTTCGCGGCGGCCACGACCCTCGTCCCCTTCTTCAACCGCAGCAGGACTCTTGAGCGAACCGGGCTCGCGGTACTGGTGCTCCATCGCGTAGCGCCGCTTGACCTGGCTCGTGCCGGCCTCATACGGGCTGCAGTCAGCTTCTGCGGTCGATGTCGTCCCATCGCCCCATTCCCATTCCACCGTGGGGCAATAGAGCTCCTCGTTGTCGTCGGCCCCGCCCTTCAACTCCGCCACGAACACAATCCGCGCGGGCGCGAACGAGACGGACGGCGACGCCTTGAGTGATAAGCTAGCTTTTTTGTTGCCGCCTTGCGCGCGGGCTTGCAGGGCACTCGATGGAAAAAGGAGAAGAGCGCAGCACGCCAGGCCGATAGTCTGGTAAACGCCGGTTCGTCGTTGCATCGTCAGGGACTCCGTGGGCATGGCGCGAGGGGATTGTACCTCCGCTCCTCCGGTCCGGCAACCCGTAGCGCGCTCGAGAACGCATGCACGTTCCTTACGCAGTGCCTCGCCTGTCAGTCCGCGTCCAACGCCGCCTCGGCCGTGGACGCGGATCTCATCATCATTCCCGTCGCACAGGATCGCACGGCGGACGCCGTGGCCACCTACGACGCTGTGCTCGGCGGTGAGCTGGCGTCGGCCCTCGCGCGTGGGGAATTTCACGCCAAGGCGTGCGAGGCCTGGGCGCCTGCCGTCACGGTCAAGGAATGGAAGACGCCACGAGTGCTGTTCATCGGCGGCGGTCCGCGTGCCGAAATGGGCGTCGAACGCTTCCGTCGCATGGCCGCGACGGCCACCACCGTGGCGCGCCAGCAGCGTCGTGCCCGCATTGCGTGGACCGACGGGGAGCCCGGCGCGCTCGACGTGACAACCCGCCTCGAGACCGTGGCGGAAGGCCTGGTCATCGCCAACTTCGACAACGGCCTCTACAAGAGCAAGGGCGACGCGCCGTTCTTCCTGTCCGAGGCCGCGGTGCTGACGGGCGCGACGGCCGCCGCGGCGGCCGTGCAGCCGGGCCGCTCGATCGCGCGAGTCGATCAATGCCGCGCGCGTGCTGGTCAACGAGCCGGGCAACTACCTGACGCCGGCGCTGCTGGCCGAGAAGGCCGCGGCGATGGCCGCGGTGCCGGGCGTTACCGCCGAGATCCTCGACGAGACGCGGATTCGCGAGCTCGGCATGGGCTTGCTGCTGGGCGTGGCGCGCGGGAGCGCCGAGCCGCCGCGGCTGCTCGTGCTGCGCTACGAGCCGGCGGGCCTGCCCGCGGGCCCCACCCTGGGGCTGGTGGGCAAGGGCATCACGTTCGACACCGGCGGCATCTCGATCAAGCCGGCCGACGGCATGGAGCGGATGAAGGACGACATGGCCGGCGGCGCCGCCGTGGTCGCCGCGCTGCGATCGATCGCGCTGCTGAAGCTGCCGATTCGCGTCATCGCTGTCGTGCCGGCCACCGAGAACATGCCCGGGGGCGCGCGATCAAGCCCGGCGACATCCTGCGCGGCGCCTCGGGCCTCACCGTGGAGGTGAACAACACCGACGCCGAAGGCCGCCTGATTCTCGGCGACGGCCTCTGGTACGCGCGCCAGCTGGGCGCCACGCACCTGGTCGACGTCGCGACGCTCACCGGCGCCTGGTCGTGGCGCTCGGCAAGATCACGACGGGCCTGTTCGGCACGCCGCAGCCCTGGGTGGATCACATCCGCGCCGCGGCCGACCGCGCGCGGCGAGAAGGTGTGGCAGATGCCGCTGTTCGAGGAATACAAGGAATCGCTCAAGAGCGAGATCGCCGACATGCTGAACAGCCCCGGCCGTCCGGCCGGCTCGATCACCGCGGCGATGTTCCTGAAGGAGTTCGCCGGCGACGGGCCCTGGGCGCACCTCGACATCGCCGGCACGGCGTGGGCCGAAGAAAGCAAGCCGTGGCAGCCAAAGGGCGCCACCGGCGTGATGATCCGCACGCTGATCGACGTGGCGCGGGCCGGCATTCCCGCGCTGAGGCGCCTGCTACACTGGATTCGAGAGCGGCTGCAAGAGGTGCGCGCAACAGAACCTCACACGCCGACGATTGTCCACATCGTCGAGGGATGCGCCGCCTCCGCTCGCGGAGCTGAGCATGATCGACGTCGCCGATCGCGGCCTTCGGGCTCACCGGCGTGATCATGGCGGCGGCGCTCGTGGCCGGCCTGCTGGCCGGCGTGCTGCTACATCTGGTATCGCTCGCGCCGCGCCGATCACGATCATCGAGGCGCGCGGCGGCCAGCACAACCTACTTCAGAGATGAAGAGTCGAGAGTTGAGAGTTGAAGCCCAACTTCAGCTTACGAGTTCGATCACGTTCACTTCACTTCGCTGAGGCGACCGCCGCTGCGCCCTTGAGCGAGCGGCGGTAGCGCAGCACCGCCGCCTGCGAGCGACTCGGCGATCTTCTGCTTGTAGCTCGGCGGTCTTGAGCAGCTGCACCTCCTGCCTGTTGGTGATGAACGAGATCTCCGCCAGCACGCTCGGCATCGCCGGCGCCGATCAGCACCACGAACGGCGCCTTCTTCACGCCCAGATTCCGCATGTCCTTGTTGCTCTTGCGTCAGCCGCGTCGACCATGCGCCTCCTGCACCATCGCGGCGAGGTCGCGCGACTCGTCGAGCTTGTTGTTGAGCGCGATCGCCTTGATGATGTCGGGCAGGTGGTGCATCTCGCGCTCGGAGGCCGAGTTCTCGCGCGCGGCCACGGCTTCGGCGTCGGGCGACGAGGCGAAGCTCAGGAAGTAGGTCTCGACCCCGCGCGCGGCCTCGTTGCGGGCCGCGTTGGCGTGAATCGACAGGAACAGGTCGGCGCTCTGCCGGTTGGCGATCGCGGTGCGCTCTTCCAGCGGGATGTAGACGTCGGTGCGGCGGGTGAGCGTGACCTCGAGGCCGGGCTCCTTCTGCAGGAGCTTCTCGAGGCGCAGCGCCACGTCGAGCACCAGGTCGGCCTCGTTCGACGCCCTTGCCCTGCGCGCCCGGGTCGTGCCCGCCGTGCCCGGGATCGATCACGATGCGCGACACGCCCAGCCCGAGCTGCCGCGCCATCGAGAAGCCGCCGGCGCGCGTTGGCGGACGGCGGCGAAACGGCGGAGGGCGTCGACGGTGGCGCGCCGGCGGCCGGAAGGCGTGGGCGCGACCTTCGGTTCCGCGGCCGCCTTCGCCGGCGTGGCCTTCACCGGGGCGGCCATCGCGGGCATGGTCGGAGGCGTGCGTGATCGCGCGGCAGCTCACCCGGCGCTGGTGCACGCGGCCAGCGCCGCGGGACCGGGTCGGTCGACGACGGGTGGCACGACCGACGGACTGCGAGACGGTGCGCGCGACCGAGCGCTCGCAGTCGATCACGAGGCGGAACGGGTTGTAGAGCGTGAAGACGCTGTAGCGCGAGACGTCCTCGAGGTCGAGCACCACGCGCACCGTGCTGTCGGGCTGCCGGCCGACGCGGATCTTGGCAGACGACGTCGCCGCGCGTAGCTCAGGACCTTGTCGGCCAGCGCAGGGGCGGGCTGCACGCCCTTCAGGTCGAAGAAGACGCGCGCGGGCCCGGCGATGCGTCTCCTCGTGGTAGCGTCACCTCGCGATCGAGTTCGAGGGTCACGCGCACGCGTGTCGGGCAGCACGGTCCGCTGCACGCCGCGTCAGGACCGCGCGCTCGCCGGCGGGCACCGCGGCGGCGGGACGGTGCCGCGGCCGGGGTCGTCGTTCATCGACGGCGTGGGCGTGGCTGGCGCCGGCGCCGGTGGCTGGCACCGGCGCGTCGGGCGCCGGCGGCCCTGGCGCACGCGGACCGCCGAGCAGCTTGCCTCGGCCTGGGCCTTTGCGCCTTCGTTCACCAGCGGGCTGTTCGGATACTCCGATGACCAGCCATTGATACAACCGCACGGCGCGGTCGCGATCGGCCGGGCGCGGCCGACTTGGTGGTAGGCGGCTTCCGCGAGCGCGGCGCCCTGCCAGAGCGCGTTGTCCGCGTAGCCGCTCGTGGGGTACCGGCGGACGATGATCTCGTAGGCTGTCGCCACTTGCGTGGCGTCCTTCAGCACGTCGGCGGTGGCGGTCGCCGTCCGCGCTTCTCCAGCGCCGCCCGGACCTGCGCCTCCCGCGCCATCGCCGCGTCGTAGCGTTCCTTCGGCGTTTGCGCCGAGCGCCGCCGCGCCGCAGCGCGAGCCAGGCGGTTACGGCGGCGGCGACGACGCGTTTACCGAAGCTGGGCATCAACTTCCTCGAAGTACTCGCGACCCACGAGCACCTCGCGCGCCTTGCCGCCCGTGGCCGGCGACACCAGGCCCTCGGCCTCCATCATGTCGACCAGGCGCGCCGCGCGGCTGAAGCCGATCCGCATCTTGCGCTGCAGGTACGAAATCGACACCTGCCCGCTCGACACGACGATGCGCGCGGCCTCGTCGTAGAGCTCGTCCTTCTCGTAGAGCAAGTCTTCGCCCGCCGCCTTCTTGTCGTCCTCGGTGATCGTCTCGTCGTACGACGGGCTTGCCCTGCTTGCGCAGGAAGCTCGCCAGCCGCGCCGATTCCTGCTCGGAGATGTAGGGCCCGTGCAGGCGCGATGTGCCGGGACGAGGCGGGCGGCAGGAAGAGCATGTCGCCCTTGCCGAGCAGCTGCTCGGCGCCGTTGCTGTCGAGAATGGTGCGCGAGTCGATCTTCGACGACACGCGGAACGAGATGCGCGACGGCAGGTTCGCCTTGATGAGGCCGGTGATGACGTCCACCGACGGCCGCTGCGTCGCGAGGATCAGGTGGATGCCGACGGCGCGCGCCATCTGCGCGAGGCGGCAGATGGACTCTTCCACCTCGTTGCCCGCCACCATCATCAGGTCGGCGAGCTCGTCGACGACCACCACGATGAACGGCAGCGGGCGCGGCGGCGGCATGTCCGGCGGGAAGTCCTTCGCCTCGAGCATCTGCGCGGATGTTGCGGTTGTACTGCTCGATGTTGCGGACGCCGAAGGCGGCGAGGGTCTTGTAGCGCTCTTCCATCTCGCGCACGGCCCAGCGCAGCGCGTTGGCGGCCTTCTTCGGATCGACGACCACCGGCGTCAGCAGGTGGGGGATGTCCTCGTACATTCCCAGCTCGAGCCGCTTCGGGTCCACCATGATCATCCGCACGTCGTCCGGCGTGGCGCGGTAGAGGATGCTCGTGAGGATCGGCGTTCAGGCCGACCGACTTGCCCGAGCCGGTCGAGCCGGCAATGAGCAGGTGGGGCATCGTCGCCAGGTCGGCCATGAACGGCTCGCCGTGGATGGTCTTGCCCAGCGCGAAGGTCAGCTTCGAGGTCGAGCGGGTGTAGGCGTCCGATTCCAGCAGCTCGCGCAGCGAGATCGCCTCGCGGTTCGGGTTCGGAATCTGGATGCCCGACGGTGGACTTGCCGGGGATGCGGTCGATCAGCACCGACTCGGCCTGCATCGCGAGGCACAGGTCGTCGGCGAGGCCGGTGACCTTCGAGTACTTCACGCCGGCGTCGGGCTTGAACTCGAACGTCGTGACGACGGGGCCGGGATGAATCTGGACGACGGCGCCTTCGACGGCGAACTCGCGGCACTTCTCCTCGAGCAGGCGCGCCGACTCCATCAGCTCGCGCTCGTCGATCTTCCGCTCGGCCTTCGGCGCATCGAGCAGTGACAGGCGGCGGCAGGGTGTACGCGCCCATGCGGCGCTCGCCCGGCGACCGGTCGGGTTCGGGCAGCGGCAGAGACGGCGCGAGTCGCCGGCTTCGGCGGCCTTCTTCTGCACCACCGGCGCCAGGCGCGGCGCGCGCGGCTCGTCCTCGTCTTCCAGGCCGCGGGCGCGTCCCGGCCGGGCCGTCGGCGTCTCCGGCGCGCTGCTCGGCCTTCGCGGCGGCCTTGCGCTCGGCCAGCTTGACGCGCTTCGGCCTGCGCCTCCTTCTTGCCGTACTTCACCAGCACTTCGCTGGCGCTGCCGGGCCTTGCGCCGTTCTTCGCGCCAGGTCGCGAACGCGCGCCATGCCGTGCGCCGCGCCGCCGCTCGACGCCGTCGGACGCCGCGCTGAACAGGCGCGCCGAACGAGAACTGCGTCGCCAGGATGACGGCGGCCACCATCAGCGCGAGGATCACGATCACCGAACCGGTGCGGCTCAGGTAGTCGGACATCCAGCCGCCGAGCCACTCGCCGACGTAGCCGCCCGGCGCGGAACGCGCGCGGCCCGAAGTCCACGCGGCCCAGCGTGAGGCCGAGGAACGCGCTGGAGCAGGCGAACAGCATCGCCGCGCCGGTCATCTTCGTGTAGACCGCGTCGATCGGCGCGGCACCAGAAATAGTGCCAGCCCGCGACGGCGACCATCGCCGGAATCAGGTAGGAGGCGTAGCCGAGCAACTGGAACGACAGCTCGGCGAGGAACGCGCCGACGCGTCCGGCGAAATTCGCCGGGACGGCGTTCGTGCCCGTGCTGAAGAACCAGGCGGGGTCGCTCGGGTCGTAGCTGGCCAGCGCGATCAGCCAGATCGAGCGCGCCCGCGAACAACGCCGACGCCCACGACCTCGCTGACGCGACGCGATAGGGAAGAACCGGAAGCAGCCACCACTCGTCTCCTCGTTGCGAACACTTGCTCACGCGACCACGGGTCGCTAGATTTCCATCACGACGGGCAGCACCATCGGGCGCCGTCCCGTGCGCTTCCTCAGGTACCGCCGCAGTTCGGTCGCGGATGCGCTCCTTCATCAGGCCCGGGTCGGTGCGCTCCTCGAGGCCGCACTCGTCGATGATGTCGGCCAGCACCTTCGCGCCCTCGGCCAGGACGTCGGCCGTGTCGGCGTCGGTCACGAAGCCGCGGGCCACGAGCTCCGGCACGCCCTCGATGATGCCCGTCTGCGCATGTTGATGGCCACCACCGGCACGACCAGGCCGTCGATGCCGATGTGGCGGCGATCGCGCAGGACCTCGTCGTCCACTTCGCCGACCCGCGTGCCGTCGATCAGCACGCGGCCCGTGGGCGTCTTGTCGGCGATGCGGCCACCCGTCGCCGTCGAACCGGAGGACGTCGCCGTCCTCGGCCATGAGCACCTGCACCGGCGAGGCCAGGCCGCTCGTGACGAGCTGCGCGACGCGCGCATGCCGCGCCAGCTGGCGATACTCGCCGTGAATCGGCACGAAATAGCGCGGGCGCACGAGCGACAGCACCAGCTTCAGTTCTTCCTCGCGAGCCGTGGCCAGACACGTGCACGTGCTTCGACGCTTCGGTGGTCACCTCGACCTGCCGCGGCGCGCGATGTGGTTCATCACGCGGCCGATGCGCTTTCTCGTTGCCGGGGATGGCGCGCGCGGAAATCACGACGCGGTCGCCCTTCGACCAGCTTCACGTGCCGATGGTCGTCGATGGCGATGCGCGACAGCGCCGCGTTCGCCTCGCCCTGCGACCCGGTGACCAGGCACACAACGTCCTGCGCGGGGAAGGCCTGGACGTCGCTGTCCTTGATCACCACGCCGGTCGGGAGGTGCAGGTGGCCGAGTCGCTGCGCGATCGCCGAGTTCTGGTTCATGCCCCGGCCGACGAAGGCGAGCTTGCGGTCGAACTGCGCCGCCAGGTCCACGATGATCTGCATCCGGTAGAGGCTGGACGAGAACGCCGCGACGACGATCTTGCCTTCCGTGCTGGTGAAGACCTCCTCGAAGCCGTCCTCGACGTCGGTCTCGGACCCGGTGTACCCGCGCCGGTCGATGTTGGTGCTGTCGCAGAAGAGCGCCAGGACGCCCTCCGCGCCGAGCTGCGCGAAGCGGTGCAGGTCGAAGGCCTCGCCGTCGATGCGGCGTCTGGTCGATCTTGAAGTCGCCGGTGTGCAGCAGGACCCCGTGCGGCGTGCGGATCGCGATCGCCACGCAGTCGGGCATGCTGTGCGTCACGCGGATGAACTCCAGCGTGAACGGCCCGATGGTGACGACGTCGCGCGGCTTCACCGCGACGGTCCCGTGCGGCGTGTCGAGACCGTGCTCCTCGAGCTTGGGCTCGATGAACGCGAGCGGCGAGCGGCGTGCCGTAGATGGGGCCGTCGAGGTAGCGGCAGCACGTAGGGCACGCGCGCCGATGTGATCCTCGTGGCCGTGCGTCAGCACGAGCGCCTTGACCTGGCCGCGCCGCGCCTCGAGATAGGCGAGGTCGGGCACGATCAGATCGACGCCGGGCAAATCGGCCTCGGGAAACATGGCGCCGGCGTCGATGAGGATAGTGGTATCCCCACACGAGATCGCCATCATGTTGAGGCCGAACTCGCCAAGGCCGCCAAGCGGCACCACGTCAACGGGCTGCCACGTGGGCCGAAGCCTCGTGCGCAGACACACTCATGCGAAATCCCAGCCGGGCGCAGTGGCCCCGGGGAAAAACGTTCAAGGCCACCTGGACTCGGGAGAGTCCCTACGGTTGCCCATCCTCAGGCTGCTGGGAGCGCCTGTCTTAACGGGGCGGGTTTGGTCGGAAACTATAGCACAGGTTCAACTTCCGGGCACGTCGAAGGCCGTCGGCCAGGGCCGCGAATTCGGGCATCGTCAGGGTTTCGGGCCGCCGGATCCCGTCAATGCCGGCGGCGGCGAGGGCCGTATCGGCCGGGGTCCCGGCTTCCACGGCAAACGCCTTCAGGGCGTTGTGCAGGGTCTTTCGCCGCTGGGTGAACATGCTCCGGACCATCCGCACGAAGGCCGTCTCGTCCGGCAACCGCCACCTGCGGCGGCCGGAATGCCAGGCGCACGACCGCTGAATGGACCTTCGGGGCCGGCCGGAACGCCCCGGGCGGCAAGGACAGGACGCGGGTCACGTCGGCATGCAGGGCGGTCAGGACCGTCAGCACGCCGTAGTCGCTCGTGCCGGCCCGGGCGACGAGCCGGTCGGCCACTTCCTTCTGGATCATCAGCAGTGGCATCGCTGACGCCATCCGTCGTCGCCGCGAGGTCCAGCAACCGGAACAGGATCGGCGACGAGATGTTGTAGGGAAGGTTGCCGACGATCGCGCACGCGCCCGGCGGGTCCCATCGGCGCGCCGAGCCATTCGCCGATCACGGCCGGCAGATCGAGGTCGAGGACATCGCCCGCAGACGACGGTCACGTTGGACGGCTTGCGCGCCTCGAGGGCCGACGCGAGGTCGCGGTCGATTTCAATGGCCAGCACGCGGCCGGCGGCCGCCGAGAGCGGGCGCGTGATGGCCGCGCGGCCCGGACCAATCTCCACCACGGCGTCCGTCGGCTGCACGCGCGCCGCGGCGACAACCTTGTGGACCCACGCCGGCTCGAGAAAGTGCTGCGCGAACCGCTTGCGGGCCTTCACTCGCCGGGCTCCTCGTCCTCGGCCCGGCCCGGCTCGCCCTTCTGCCGCAGCCACCGCTCTTCGTGCGGCGCAATCTCGTCTTCGCTCATCCCGAAGTAGTGGCCGAGCTCGTGAATCAACGTTTCGCCGATCGCGATGATGATCTCCGTCTCGTCACCCTCGCACTCGTCTTCGATCGGCCCCTGGAAGAGGGTGATGCGGTCGGGGAGTTGGTTGCCGTATCCCACGCCGCGCTGGTGAGCGGCGTGCCCTGGTAGAGCCCGAGCAGCGTGGATTCGCCATCGACGTCGGGATCGTCTCCATCTCGAGCTCGTCCAGCAGCTCCTCGGACGGCTCGTCCTCGATCACGATGGCGACGTTGTGGATCTCTCGCGTGAACCGCTTGGGGATCCGGTCGATGGCCTCCTCGACCAGCTCGCGAAACTCGTCGCGCGTCATCGGCGGACGCTCTTCTTCGGCGCGCGTGCCGCCGCCGGCCTTCTTCGCGCGCCCGAGGCCGCGTGACCGCCTTCGTCGTCGTGCCGGTCCGGGCAAAGTCGCAATCGGGCCGCGCATGACAGCGCTGGCAGAGCGGGGTCGGCTTGCAGACACGCCGGCCGTGGAGGATCAGCGTGTCCGACGCGCGCGTCCAGCGTTCCGGCGGCAGCATCTCGCTCAGCGCGGCTTCCACCTTCACCGGATCGTCGGAATGCACGAGGCCGAGGCGATTGGCCACCCTCAGCACGTGGCGGTCCACGGGAAGCCCAGGCACCCCCAGCGCATGGCCGAGGACGACGTTCGCCGTCTTGCGCCCGACTCCGGGCAGCGCGACCAGTGCGTCCATCGACGCGGGCACCTTGCCGCGGTGCTGCTCGACCAGCGTGGTCGACATGCCGATCAGCGAGCGGGCCTTCTGCCGGAAGAAGCCCGTGGCGTGAATCGAGCGCTTCGAGCTCGACCGTGTCGGCGGCGGCCATCGCGCGCGCGTCGGGATACCGCGCGAAGAGCGCGGGCGTGACGAGATTCACGCGCGCGTCGGTCGACTGCGCCGACAGCATCGTCGCCACCAGCAGCTCGAACGGATTGCGATAGGCCAGTTCGGTGTCGGCGTCCGGGTGGTGCCGATCGAGCGCGTCGAAGATGCGGGTGATCGCCGCCGGGGTCTTCATGGAATCGTGAGCCCGGGCCTAGTGCACGGGCCCCTTGCCCGCCGGCGGCGGCTGCTGCGGTTGCGGGGAATGGGACTCCGAGAACACCCGCAGGTTCTCCTGCAGCGCTCGCGATGAGCGTCGGAATGAACTGGACTGGCAGAACGATGCGCGCACGCACGGGCGCGCGCACGATGTGCTCGCTTTCGGCGTCGCGGATTTCCTTTTCCGAGAGCGGCATCACCTCGCAGAAGGTGAGCGTGAAATCAAACGGCGTATGGTTGACCGCGCAGAAGTTGGCGTAGGTGCGCGGCTCGGTGCCGGTGTCTTCGGGAATGATGGTGAAATTGATCTGTTTGCGGTCGCTCATGATTGGGCTCGTTGGCTCTAGGCTACTCTCAAGCCTCCCAGCCTCCAAGCCCCGCGGCCTAATACTTCCGCATCACGCCGACCACCACGCCCTGGATCTGCAGGGCGTCCGGCTCGACGTAGATCGGCAGCATCGCCGGATTGGCCGGCTGGAGACGGATGCGACCGCTCTCCTTGTAGAACTTCTTGAGCGTGACGTCCTGGCCGCCCACGAGCGCGATGACCATCTCGCCGTTGTCGGCCGTCTTGCGGTCTTCCACGACCACCCAGTCGCCGTCGCGAATCTGCTCGTCGATCATCGACTCGCCGCGGACGCGGAGGACGTAGGTATCGCGCTTGCCGGCGACGAGGGAGTCGGGCACGCTGATGGTTTCGTTCCCGGCGACGGCCTCGATTGGCATGCCGGCGGCGACGTAGCCGAGCATCGGCAGTTCGATGGCGCGCCCGCCGGACCGGCTGGGCAGTAGCTCCACCGACCGGCTGCGATTCCAGGCCCGCCGGATGAAACCCTTCTCCTGGAGATTGGTGAGGTGCTTGTGCACCGTGGCCAGCGAGGACAGGCTGAAGCGCTGGCCAATCTCTTCCAGGCTCGGCGCGTAGCCGTGCTGCTGGATGAATTCGTTGAGGTAATCGAGGATTTCTCGCTGGCGCTTGGTGAGTGGTTGCACGGCAGGTTCCTCTGTTTGTTCGCCCTGAAGAAGAAGCGTAAACAAACAAAAGGCGAAAGTCAACCTTTCCGTCAACCGCCGGTCTAAGGCTTACAGTAGAGGGGCTCGGTTATGACGCATGGACCGGCGATTCGCACCTTGTCTCCAGCAGTCTCCGTGGGATGGAGGGTCACCGTCGTGAAGCCTTCCAGTCCTGAACCCGCCGAGGCCGCCACATTCACGGACCTCGACGATGCGGCGCTCGTGGCGGCCTCGGTCGAGGGCCACCGCGACGCGTTTGACGTCATCGTCGAGCGCCATCGCCGGACGGTCTACCAGGTCTGCTACCGCTTCGTCACCAACCACGAAGACGCCAGCGACCTCTCGCAGGAGGCGTTCGTCCGCGCCTGGCGGGGCCTGAAGAATTTCAAGGGCCAGTCCGCGCTCTCGACGTGGCTCTATCGCATCGCGGTCAACGTGTGCCTCAACCGCGTGCAGGCCAGGACGCCGAAGGCCGAGGCCATCGAGTCCGCCGAACACTTCGAGGACACGCGAATCGAAGACGCCCGCGCGACCCTGCTGCGCGAAGAGCGCGCGGTGGCAGTGCGACGGGCGATTGCCGGGCTGCCGAAGAAACAGCGCGCGACGCTTGATCCTGCGGACCTATCACGAGATGTCGCATCAGCAGATCGCCGACGTGCTCGGCAGTTCGGTCGGCGCGGTGAAGGCCAATTTCTTCCACGCGCTCGCGAACCTGAAGAAGCTCCTGGGGGACGCGCCATGACCCACCTCACCGCGGATGAATTGGTCGATGCCGTCGAGGGCACGCTCGACGCCGGCCGTCGCGCGCACCTGTCGGCGTGCGAGGCCTGCGAGACCGAGGTCCGCAAGCTGTCGGCAATCCTGCGCGAAGCGCGCGAGATCGACGTCCCGGAACCGTCACCCCTGTTCTGGCGACATTTCTCGGCTCGCGTGCACGCCGCCATCCAGGGCGAGACCGCTCCGGGCGGCGGCTGGGCGCCAGTGGCTGCGCTGGCCCGTGCTGGCGCCGATTGCCGCGCTGGCGGTGATCATCGTGGCGCTCATTACGTCGGTGCCGCGGCCTGGGAACGCGCCGGTCGCGCCGGCACCCGTGCTGGCGGCGGCGTCAACACCAGCCGGCGACGGGAGATGTCGCGCAGGCCGACGAAGGCTGGCTCCTTGTGGCGGACATGGTGGGCGAGATGGATTGGGACACGGCCAACGCCGCCGGCCTCGTCGTGCAGCCGGGCTCCGCTGAGCGGGCGGCCCTCGAGTTGAGCGCGCAGGAACAACAGGAACTTCGCCGCCTGCTCACGGCCGAACTGGAACGCGCCAAGTCGTAAGGCGCCACGGACACGCATCATGACAATTCGACTCACGCTCGCGGCGGCCTCGATGGCGGCCCTGATCTTCGCGACAACGGCCGCTGCGCAGGATCAGCAGCCGCCACCGCCGCCGCCGCAGGGACAGGGCCAGCCGCCCGGACCGCCACCGGGACCAGGGCCGCTGCCCGGCCTCGGCGACGACATGTCGCCCGGCGAAATTCAGCGGCTCTTCGACGCGTACCTGATCATGCAGGCGCAGCAGGCGCTGGAGCTCACCGAATCAGCAGTACCCGCAGTTTCTCGCGCGCCTCAAGACCCTGCAGGACACGCGCCGCCGCAACCAGCAGGAGCGCATGCAGTTGATGGGGCAGTTGCAGCGGCTGACCAACCCGCGTGTCACGCCGAAGGGCGACGAGGCGGCCCTCAAGGAGCGCTTGAGCGCGCTGCAGGAACTCGAATCGAGGACCGCAGCCGAAATGCGGAAGGCCTACAACGGCCTCGACGAGGTGCTCAACATCCAGCAACAGGCGAGGTTTCGCGTCTTCGAGGAGCAAATCGAACGGCGGAAGATCGAGTTGCTGATGCGCGCGCGCCAGCAGAACAAGCCGCCGCAGCGCCGCCCGCGCGGCGCCGCCGGGCGTAGAATGATTGCATGCGTCGGCTAGCCTCGCTCGTCGTCGGCGGTCTCCTCGCGCTGGGCACCGTCGTCGTCGGCGGCGGACCGCCTGACGCCGCAACTGGCCGACGCGTTCGAGAAGAAGATGGTCGCGGTCCAGCAGCAGGCCGCCGACGCCGCCGTGCCGAAGAAGCCCCGCGACCACGCCGTTCGCCGAGAGCGAACTGAATTCCTACCTGCGTTTCAAGGCGACCGATCAATTGCCGGTCGGGTTGACCGAGCCGGCCTTCACGCTGATTGGGCAGGGACGCGTCAGCGCGAGCGCCGTCATCGACCTCGACGTGGTCCGCGAGAAGCAGAGCAGCGGCGGCTGGTTCGACCCCATGAGCTACCTGACGGGCAAGCTGCCGGTCACCGCGCTGGGTGTCGTCCGCACGGAGAGCGGCAAGGCGAGCTTCGAGCTCGAGCGCGCGGAAATCAGCGGCGTACCGGTCCCCAAGTCGCTGCTCCAGCAGATTCTCGCGTTCTACACGAAGTCGGCCGAGCGGCCCAACGGGGCGAGCCTGGACGACGCCTACGACATGCCCGCGCAGATCCAGCGTCTCTTCGTCGAACCCGCCCGCGTCATCGTCATCCAGTAGGCCCCTCGTAGGGCACCGCTTCAAGGGGTGCCCTGCCATCACTGCGAACCGCGTTAAGCTAGGCGGATGCCGGACGACGTCCTGCAGATTCCGCTGCAGTACCTCAAGGGCGTTGGCCCGCGCAAGGCCGCCGATCTGAAGAAGGCGGGCCTCCTTACCGTTGAGGACCTCCTGTTCCGCTTTCCCCGCCGGTACGAGGATCGCAGCCGGCTGCAGCCCATCATCTCGCTCAAGCCCGGACAAACGGTGGCCATCGCCGGCGAAGTGCTGAACGCCGGTCTCGCGCACACGCGGCGACCCGGCTTCCGGTTGTTCTCGGCCCTCATCCAGGACGACAGCGGGCAAGTGCAGGCGGTCTGGCCGAACCAGGCGTTCCTGAAGGACGTCATCCGCCCGCACCAGCGCATCGTCCTCTTCGGCAAGGTGGAGATCTGGGGATCGCGCGGGCTGCAAATCACCGACCCCGAGTTCGAGATCATCAAGGAAGACGCGGCCGGGAGTCGGGAGTCGGGAGTCGGGAGTCGAGACACCGAGTCGCAGTTGCACACCGGGCGCATTGTGCCGGTCTACGAGCGCACCGGCAGCGTCACGCCCAACATGCAGCGGCGCTTCGTCTGGCAGGCCCTCGAGCAGCTGCCCGACGAGATGTTCGACCCGGTGCCGCCGGACCTGCTGGCCGCGAGGAGCACTGGCCGTCGCGGCGCGACGCGCTGCGGCACGCCCACTTCCCGGAGGCGGACACGCCGATGGAGGCGCTCAACGCCTTTGCGACGCCCGCGCAGCGGCGCCTGATCTTCGAGGACTTCTTCGTCTTCCAGGCCGGCCTTGCCCTGCGGCGCCACGAGAACGCGCAGGTGAGGAAGGGCCTGGTCTGCACGGTCGACGATCGGATCCGGCAATGCGCGCGGGCCGTGCTGCCGTTCAAGCTCACCGAGGGACAGCGCGGGGCGCTGGCCGAGATCGTGGCCGACATGCAGCGCGGCTGGCCCATGCAGCGGCTGTTGCAGGGCGACGTCGGCGCGGGCAAGACGATCGTGGCGCTGCTGGCGGCGATCGTCGCGATGGAGAACGGCTTCCAGGTCGCCTTCATGGCGCCGACCGAAATCCTCGCGGAGCAGCACTACCGCACGATCACGAAATGGCTCGACGGCAAGCCGTATCGCACGGCGCTGCTCAGCGGCCGCGTGACCGCCGCGGCGCGCAAGCACCTCCTGCCGTCGATCGAGCGAGGCGAGGTGGACCTGCTGGTGGGCACGCACGCGCTCGTGCAGGAGCACGTGAAGTTCAAGGCCCTGGCGCTCGTCGTGATCGACGAGCAGCACCGGTTCGGCGTGCTGCAGCGCGGGCTGCTGGCGGCGAAGGGCGCGCATCCCGGACGTGCTCGTCATGACCGCGACGCCGATCCCGCGCACGCTGGCGCTGACCGAATGCGGCGACATGGACGTGTCGGTCATTCGCGGCCTGCCGCCGGGCCGCAAGCCGGTGCGCACGCTCGTCAAGTCCGACGCGCGGCGGGACGAGGTCTATCAGCTCCTGCGCGAGCAGTTGAAGCAGGGCCGACAGGCGTACGTGATCTACCCGCTGGTGGAGGAGTCGGAGAAGATCGACCTGAAGGCCGCGACGGCGATGGCGGAGGAGCTGACGCAGGTCTTCCCCGAGTTCAGGGTCGCGCTGCTGCATGGGCGGATGAAGGGCGACGAGAAGGAGCGCGTGATGCGGGCGTTTGTCGCCGGCACGCTGCAGTTGCTGGTCTCGACCACGGTCGTCGAAGTGGGCGTGGACGTGCCCAACGCCACGGTGATGGTGGTCGAGCACGCCGAGCGGTTCGGCCTGTCCCAGCTGCACCAGTTGCGCGGACGCATCGGCCGCGGCGCGCACGATTCGACGTGCGTGTTGTTGTACCAGGCGCCCTGGTCGGATGACGCGCGCGAGCGCCTGAAGGCCATGTCCGACACCAACGACGGCTTCGTCATCGCCGAGCGCGATCTGCAGGCTGCGCGGCCCCGGCGATTTCTTCGGGACGCGGCAGTCCGGCCTGCCGCAACTGCGCGCCGGCGACCTGACGCGCGACGTCGACCTGCTCGAGCGCGCCTACGCCGAGGCGCGGGACCGCGTCGAGCAGGGCCGACTGACGCCGGAACAGCAGGCCTACGTGCGCGGCGTGTGGCAGCGGCAGTTCGGCCTGATTACCGTCGGGTGAGAAGATAGATCGGGTCTATTTTTCTCGCGATTCGATGAAAAATAGACCCGATCTATTTTCGTCGACTGGGGATCCATGCGCATCATCGCCGGAACCAATAAGGGGCGCGCATTGAAGGCGCCGACCTGGAGCGGGCTGCGGCCCACTTCGGATAAGCTGCGGGAGACCCTGTTCAACATCCTCGCGCCTCGGGTCGAGGGCGCGCGGGTGCTGGACGTCTGCGCCGGGTCGGGCGCCATCGCCCTCGAGGCGCTCAGCCGCGGCGCGGCCGCGGCCACGTGCATCGAGCAGGACCGGCGCGCGGTGGCGCTGATCGAGGAGAATCGGGAGCGGTGCGGCGAGGCGGATCGCTGTAGAATCATCCGCGACACCGCCGAGCGGGCGCTGCGTCGCGCCGTCGCCCGGCGGACCGTTCGACGTGATCGTGCTCGATCCGCCGTACGAATACCCGTCGTTGTCGGCACTGGTCGCGGCGGCCGCCACGCAGCGCGCCGCGGACGGCTTGTTGGTACTCGAACACGCCGCGCGGGTCACGCCGCCGGCGCCGGCGGGCCTCACGGCCACCCGCACCGTGAAATCGGGCGACAGCGCCCTGACGTTTTACTCATGAGCACTCCCCACGCGACACGCATCGCCATCTACCCGGGCTCGTTCGACCCGCTGACGAGCGGCCACGTCGACATCATCGAGCGCGGCGCGCGGATCTTCGACTCGATCATCGTGGCCATCCTCGGCAACGCGGAGAAGACGCCGCTGTTCTCGATCGACGAGCGCGTCGACATCATCCGCGAGGTCTTCAAGGACTCGCCCAACGTGCAGGTCGACACCTTCGACGGCCTGCTGGTCGACTACGCCCTGCGCAAGGAGGCGTCGGTCATCGTCCGCGGGCTGCGCGCGGTGTCGGACTTCGAGTACGAATTTCAGATGGCGCTCATGAACCGCCACCTGGCGCCCGGGCTGGAGACCGTGTTCATGATGCCGGCCGAGCAGTACACCTACATCAGCTCGCGGCTGATCAAGGAGGTGTTCATGCTCGGCGGCCCGATCGAGGGATTGGTGCCGCCGGTGGTGGAAGAACGGCTCCGGGCAAAACACGCGGCCCTCAACGGCCGCTAGGACGACAGGAACGCAGACGATATGAGTTTCGCACAGCGGATGAGCAGGGTCACGGCGTCGCCCACACTGAAGGTGACGGCGGAAGCCGACCGGCTGCGGCGGGCGGGCGTCGACGTGGTGGACCTCGGCGCGGGTGAGCCGGACTTCGCCACGCCCGAGCACGTCAAGGCAGCGGCCCACGCGGCGCTCGACAGCAACTTCACGAAGTACACGCCGTCGGCCGGCATGCTGGAGCTGCGCGAGGCCGTGGCCGCGCGCTATCGCCTCGACTACGGCGTCGAGATCAAGCCCGACGAAGTCATCATGACGGCCGGCGGCAAGCAGGCGCTCTACAACACGGCGATGGCGCTGTTCGAGCGCGGGTGACGAGGTCATCACGCACGCCCCGTACTGGCCGACCATCTCCGACCAGATCAAGCTCGCCGACGCCACGCCGGTGATCGTGCAGACCCACATGGAAGACGGGTTCACCATCAAGGCCGACGCGATCATCGACGCCATCACGCCGCGCACCAAGGCCATCATCATCAACTCGCCGTGCAACCCGACGGGCGCGCTGATCACCGAGGGCGAGATGGCGACGATCGCCGACGCGGCCGCCGCGCGGGGCCTCTGGGTGATCGTGGACCTCACCTACGAGCAGCTGATCTACGATCCGGTCCCGCACAACCTCGTGAAGATCCTGTTCGACCGCATGCGCGAGCGCACGGTGATCTGCAGCGCCGCGTCGAAGGCCTACGCGATGACCGGCTGGCGCTGCGGCTGGACGATCGGGCCCGAAGACGTTCGTCGCCCAGTGCAACGTGATCCAGGGGCACTCGACGTCGAACATCAACTCGATCACGCAGAAGGCCGCGCATCGCCGCCCTCACCGGGCCGCAGGAAAGCGTCACCGCGATGCTCGACGAGTACCGCAAGCGCCGCGACGCCGTGCACGCCTGGCTGACCGCCGACCCGCGGTTCGTCTGCGTGAAGCCCTCGCGGCGCGTTCTACCTGTTCCCGTACGTGGCCGACCTGCTCGTCGCCGACGGGCATCAGGACCACCGGCGACCTCGCCGAGGCGATGCTCAAGGAAGTGGCCGTGGCCATCACGCCGGGAGAGGGCTTCGACGCGCCGGGCTTCTTCCGCCTGTCGTACGCCACGTCGATGGAGCGCCTCCGGGAAGGTGTCGATCGGATGTTCGCGTTCGTGAAGACGATGGAGAAGGACGGCCGCCTTGCCGTCACGCGGTAGCGTCGTCCTCACCCTGATCATTGGTCTCGCCGTGCTGGCCTCCGGCACGGCGAGCGCCAACCTTGACGACACCGCGCAAGCCGCCAGGGCGCGCGCCGCCGACTACGCCAGGCGCTACGGCGCCACCGATCCCATTTTCAAGACCACCGCCAAGGGCCTCATCGCGCTCGAATGCTGGGCCGCGCCGCCGGATCGGTGGTCCAAGGAGACCGCGATGGCCTTCGGCCTGGAGCTGGTGCCGACGCGGCTCCAGTCCTCCACGCCGGCGGCGCTGCCGGACGACGACGCGAACGAGACCTACCGGTTCGAGGACGGGACGACGCTCATTCTGCAGAACGCCGGCGGGGAGTACATCGGCGTCGAGGTGAGGGCGAAGGGCTACAAGGGGCCGGAGTGCTAGGCCGCTACCGGTTTGCCGCCAGCACGACGCGCGTGAGGTCGCGCGACGGATCCGGCCACAGCAGCGTCCGCACGCGGATGCCGGCCTGGTTGAAGTAGGGCAGTTCCGCGAGCCGCCGCAGCGGCGTGCCGCGCGCGCCATCGAGCCGCTCGATCACGTCGGCGGGCGCCACGATCAAGACGCGCGCGGGCTGGCGCCAGGAACTCGAGCGCCTGCTGGTCCGTGATGATGTCGGTGGTCTTCGCGCCGCTGTAGAACACGAGGTTCCGCACGAACACCCCGTAGGTGCCCACCGCCTCGCCCGCGTGCCGTTCCGCCGTGACGTGCCGCGCCATCTGCCGCACCGTGTCGTCGCCGCCGCTCGACAGCGCCGCCGAACTGGAGCGCGGGGAACGTCACCGCGGCCGCCACGGCCACCCAGAGCGGCGCCAGCCGCCAGGCGCGACTGAGCGACGACGACGATCACGATCAGACCCGCCACGGCAATCGCCACGGCCGCGCCCGCGGGTGTAGATCGGGTCCACGTTGAACAGCAGCGGCTGGACGCGGTAGAGCAGGCCCGCGAGCGCGATCACGAACACGCCGCTCAGAAACGATCCGAGGACGCACGCTCGTGGAGCGTCGCGGCCGCGAGCGCGCGCCATCGAGGCCGCGCCATTCCGACGTGCGCTCGGTGATGGACGCGGCCAGGAGCAGCGCCAGCGGCGGCAGCACCGGCAGGATGTAGCGTGGCTGCTTGCCGACCGACAGCGTGTAGAACGCCAGCGGCAGGATCGCCCACATCAGCAGCCGCAGGTCGATCGTCCCGATGTCCCGGCGGCGCGTCAGGAACTGCACCAGCGGGCCGAGCCACACGAGGGCCAGCGGCGTCCACGGCAGCATCCCGCCGGCGACGACCGGGAGGTAGAACCACCACGGGCGCGGATCGTTGAACCGGTCGGTGGCGAAGCGCTCGAAGTTGTCGCCGACGAAGAAGCTCTGGAGGTACTCGTTGCCGTGCTTCACCCACATCGCCACGTACCACGGCATCGCGACCGCGAAGAACACGAGCAGCCCGAGGCCGATGTCGCCCGGGCTCAGCGCGAGCGTCCGCCGCTCGATGAGCAGGACCGGCACGATCACGAGCGCGGGAATGATCAAGCCGACCGGCCCCTTGGTGAGGAAGCCCAGGCCGAGGCCGAGCGCCGCGAGGACGACCCATCGGCGCGGGGAGCGGTCCTGCTCGAGCGTGGCCATCAGGCTGGCCCAGATCGCCAGCGTGATGAAGAAGGTCAGCGGCAGGTCGGGCAGCGCCATGCGCCCGATCGAGAAGTACCCGAAGTTGGTGGCGACAATCGCGCCCGCGAGCAGGCCCGCGGACTCGTCGTACCAGCGGCGGCCGCACGCCGCCGTGATGAGGACCAGCCCGAGCCCGGCCATCGCGGCCCACCAGCGGGCCGCCGTCTCGCTTTCCCCGACGGCCGCGTAGGTGGCGGCCGACAGCCAGTAGTAGAGGACCGGCTTCTGGAAGCGGTATTCGAAGTTGTAGTGGGGGGTGATCCAGTCGGCCGACGCCACCATTTCGTGGGCCGATTCGGCGTAAAAGGCCTCGTCGGCGTCGGTGATGGCACCCCGGCCCAGGCCGACAAAAAACGTCAGGGCGGCCAGGAGCAGGAGTGGCAGCGTCGTTCGGTGCACTTCTGCTATACTACCGGCAGTTCCCGTCAGTTTTGCCTGCGTTTCGTTCTTGCGGACCCGCTCCGCCCTCACCCCAACCCGACAACCCAGACGAGCCTTCCTCGGAATAACCTGCATGCCCAGTCACAAGCGCCACGGACCCCATCGCGGAGGCGGCCATCAGCCCCCGCCGCAGCCCGACGTCGCCGCCGAAGCGGCCGAACACGCCATCGCCGAAGGCAAGCGCAACGGCCTGAACATCACCGAGCTCAAGGAAATGAGCATCCAGCACCTGACCCAGGTCGCCAAGGACCTGGAGGTGGCCGGCGCCACCGGGATGCGCAAGCAGGAGCTGATCTTCCAGATCCTCAAGGCCCAGACCGAGCAGAGCGGGTTCATCTTCTCCGAAGGCGTCCTCGAGGTGCTGCCCGACGGCTTCGGGTTCCTCCGCGCCCCGGACTACAACTACCTCCCGGGCCCCGACGACATCTACGTCTCCCCCTCGCAGATTCGCAAGTTCGACCTGCAGACCGGCGACACGGTGTCGGGCCAGATCCGGCCCCCGAAGGAAGGCGAGCGCTACTTCGCGCTCATCAAGGTCGAGGCCGTCAACTTCGAAGCCCCCGACCAGGCCCGCGAGAAGCTCTTCTTCGAAAACCTCACCCCGCTCTATCCCCTCGAACGCGTCAGGCTCGAAACCGACGCCGAGAACCTCTCGGCGCGCGTGATGGACCTGATGACGCCGATCGGCAAGGGCCAGCGCGGCCTGATCGTCGCGCCGCCCCGCACCGGCAAGACGATGCTGCTGCAGAACATCGCGCAGTCGGTGGCGAAGAACCACCCCGAGATCTACCTGATCGTGCTGCTCATCGACGAGCGGCCCGAGGAAGTCACCGACATGCAGCGCTCGGTGGACGGCGAAGTGATCTCGTCCACGTTCGACGAGCCGGCGCAGCGGCACGTGCAGGTCGCCGAGATGGTGATCGAAAAGGCCAAGCGCCTCGTCGAGCACAAGAAGGACGTCCTGATCCTGCTCGACTCGGTCACGCGCCTCGCGCGCGCCTACAACACCGTCATCCCGGCGTCGGGCAAGGTGCTCTCCGGCGGTCTCGACAGCAACGCCCTGCAGAAGCCCAAGCGCTTCTTCGGCGCCGCGCGCAACATCGAGGAAGGCGGCTCGCTCACGATCATCGCCACCGCGCTCGTCGACACCGGCTCGCGCATGGACGACGTGATCTTCGAGGAGTTCAAGGGCACCGGCAACATGGAAATCCACCTGGACCGGAAGCTCTCCGACAAGCGCACGTTCCCGGCCATCGACATCCTGAAGAGCGGCACCCGCAAGGAAGAACTGCTGCTGCCGAAGGAAGACCTGCAGCGCATCTACGTGCTCCGGCGCGTGCTGAATCCGCTGTCACCGGTCGAGGCCATGGAACTGCTGCTCGACAAGATGGCCAAGACGAAGAACAACGCCGATTTCCTCTCAGCGATGCAAAAAGGGTAGTGGCGTCCGGCTTTAGCCGGACTAAAGGAACGAATGATCACGATTAAGGTTCGGCAGAATGGCTCGCTCCTCGTCGAGGGCGAAGACGTGAAGTTGGTGGATTGGACGGGCGCCGAGTACACGGTGCCCAAGAAGCCGTTCGCGCTGTGCCGATGCGGACAGTCGAAGCAGAAGCCCTTCTGCGACGGCACGCACAAGACCTGCGGCTTCGTGGCCGAAGAAGCGGCGCCGGGACCGAAGGCGGGACAGACGGCTGTTTGAAATAACGAAGAACAAAGAACAAACGACGATGGCGAAGCCGGAGGCAGACTCCGGCTTTGTCATTTGTTCTTCGTTCTTCGTTATTTGTTCTTCGCTACAGCGCAGGCACCATCCACGGCACCACGTAGGCCATCAGCATCGCGACGATGCCCATCAGGCTCGTCAGGATGAGGCTGTGGCCGATCACCTTCAGGAAGATCTCGCCCTCGCGCCCCACGGCGCCCACGCCGGCAGCGCCCACCGAGAGATTCTGCGGGCTGATCATCTTGCCCATCACGCCGGCCGCGCTGTTGGTCGCGCCCATCAGCACCGGGTCGAGGCCCAGCACCTTCGCGGTCGTGGCCTGCAGCGGCCCGAACAGCGTGTTGGACGAGGTGTCGCTGCCGGTCAGGAACACGCCCAGCATCCCGAGCCACGCCGAGAAGAACGGAAACAGCCAGCCCGTCTTCGACAACGCGAGCGCCATCGACGTCGTCATGCCCGAGTAGTTCATGACGGTGGCGATCGACAGGATGAAGGCGATCGTGATGATCGGCAGGCGCAGGTGGTGCACCGTCTTGACGAATGTCTTGACCAGCGCGGAGGGCCGCAGGCCGAACAGCAGCATCGGCACGAACGCCAGCAGCGCCCGCGAACACCACGAGCGTGCCGGCTGCGGCGAGGAAGTCGAGGCGGAACGTCAGCGGATACGGCGTGGACTGCGGCACGATCGGCGTCTCGCGCTGGACCAGCGCCGTCGGCTTGCCGTCCACCATCGCATAGGCGCCCGGCCAGTTGAATTCCCAGACCGGGAAGCGGAACCCCTGCGGATCGACGGAGGCGTTCTGGCCAATCCAGGGGTCGGGGCACAGCTTGTTGCCGATCTGCCCGCACTTGAAGAGCGCCGTCACGTTGGCCGGGGGCGCCAGCTTCGACATGCCGGCGAAGTTGCCGACCTGGCCGATGAGCACCGTCACGACGAGGATCCCGTAGGTCGCGTAGGCGCGCATCACGCGCCCGGGTGAATCGACGACGCCGGCGTCATGCGTCTCCTCTTCGTGCTTGTCCTCGTCCGCCGGGTGCCACACCTTGAGGAGCAGCGCCACCGAGGCCAGCGACACCAGCGCGGCAATCGTGTCGGTCAGCTCGGGGCCGACGAAGTTCGAGACGGCGAACTGGCACACCGCGAACGTGGCGCCGGCCGTGATCGCCGCCGGCAGCACGCCCTTCAGGCCCTTCCAGCCGGAGAAGAGGACCACCAGGTAGGCGGGGATGGCCAGCGAGAACAGGGGCAATTGCCGGCCCACCGTGGACGACAGCGCCTGGGTGGTCGACTGGACGTCGTGGCCCAGCATCGGCGCGAGCAGGCCGCCGAGCGTGGTCACCGGGATACCGAGCGAGCCGAAGGCCACCGGGGCGGTGTTGGCGATGAGGGCCAGGACGGCCGACATGATCGGCTCGAAGCCGAGGCCCGCGAGCATCGACGCCGTGATCGCCACCGGCGCGCCGAACCCGGCGATGCCCTCGATGAGCGAGCCGAAGCAGAAGGCGACCAGGAGCACCTGGATCCGGCGGTCGCTGGTCAGCCGCCCGAGCGATCGCCGGATGACGTCGAAGTCGCCGCTCTCGACCGACAGGTTGTAGAAGAAGACCGAGCTGACCACGATCCAGCTGATGGGCCAGAGGCCGTAGGCCATGCCGTGCGTCGCCGCGGCCACCGTGAGGGACAGGGGCATGCCCCACACGAGCCACGCGAGCAGGAAGGCGCTGGCGGCGCCGGCGATCGCGGACCGCCAGGGCACGACCCGAAAGACGGCCAGCAGCAGCGCCAGAACGAGGGGAGGGAGGGATGCGACGAGTGCAGAGAGCAGGACACTGTCACCAACCGGGCTATAGACCTGATGAAACAATTCGGCCAAAGGAAACGCCTCCGGCCGGTAACTATAGCGGAAGTCCCCCCGGTTCTAACCCCTCACTTCGAACTTCTCGGTGCCCACGTCGGCTTTCATCATCTCGCGCAGCTCGTCGCCTTCCATCACTTCCTTCTCGAGCAGGCGCCGGGTGACGCGCTCGAGGAGGTCCCGCTGCTCGCGCAGGATGCGGCGCGCCTCGTTGTGCGCGCCGGCGATGAGCTGCTTGACCTCGTCGTCGATGGTCTGCGCGGTCTCGTTGCTGTAGTTGCCGCGCTCGGCGGGCATGCCCATGTCGAGGAAGCGGCTGCGGCGCTGCTCGAAGCTGACCGTGCCCAGCCGCTCGCTCATGCCCCATTCGGTGACCATCGAGCGCGCCAGGTCGCTGACGCGCTGCAGGTCGTTCTGCGCGCCGGTGGAGATCTCGCCGATGGCAATCTCCTCGGCCGCGCGCCCGCCCAGCAGGACCTTCATCTGGTTCAGCAGGTCGCCCTTCTGCATCAGGTAGCGATCCTCGAGCGGCAGCTGCATCGTGTAGCCCAGCGCGCCGAAGCCGCGGGCCACGATCGAGATCTTGTGGACGGGGTCCATGCCCTCCAGCATGCTCGCGACGATGGCGTGGCCGGATTCGTGGTACGCGACGATCTCGCGCTCCTTGACGCTCATCACGCGCTTCTTCTCGAGGCCGGCGATCAGGCGATCGATCGCCTCGTCGAAGTCGCCCATCTGCACGGCGATGCCCGTCGCGGCGCGCCGCGAGCAGCGCCGCCTCGTTCACGAGGTTGGCGAGATCGGCGCCCGCGAAACCCGGCCGTGCGCGCGGCCACCTTGCGGAGTTCCACGCTGGCGATCGAGCTTCACGTTCCGCACGTGAATCTTCAGCACCTCCTCGCGGCCCTTGACGTCGGGCTTGTCGACGAGCACCTGCCGATCGAAGCGGCCCGGCCGCATCAGCGCGGGGTCGAGCACCTCGGGACGGTTGGTGGCCGCCATGATGATGATGGCCTTGCGCGCGTCGAACCCGTCCATCTCGGCCAGCAGCTGGTTGAGCGTCTGCTCGCGCTCCTCGTGGCTGCCCAGGGGGCTCTGCACGCGGGCCTTGCCGAGGGCGTCGAGCTCGTCGATGAAGACGATGCAGGGCGCCTTGGCCTCGGCCTGGGCGAAGAGGTCGCGCACGCGGGCCGCGCCCACGCCGACGAACATCTCGACGAACTCCGAGCCGCTCAGGCTGAAGAAGGGCACCTTGGCCTCGCCGGCGACGGCGCGGGCGAGCAGCGTCTTGCCCGTCCCGGGAGGGCCGACGAGCAGCACGCCCTTGGGGATCTTGCCCCCGAGGTTCGTGTACTTCTTCGGCGTCTTGAGGAACTCGACGATCTCGCGCAGTTCCTGCGCGGCCTCGTCCACGCCCGCCACGTCGGCGAAGGTGGTCTTCACTTCCTCTTCGGCGTAGATCTTCGCCTTGCTGCGCGCGAAGGACATCACGCCGCCTTCGGCGCCGCCCATCCGCTTGAAGAAGAAGGACCACAGCCCGAAGATGCAGGAGCAGGGGCACGACCCAGCCGATCACCTCGGGCAGCCAGCGGCTGACGACCTCGCCCGAGTACTTCACGCCGCTCTGATCGAGTTCCTCGACGAGCTTCGGATCCTCGATGCGCGTCGTGGAGAAAGCGGCGGCGCCGTCGGCTTCGGCCTTCTTCAGCGTGCCGTGGATGATCGTGTCGCCCACCTGCACTTCGGCGACCTGGCCGCCGCGGACCATCGTCTTGAACTCGCTGTACGAGACTTGCTTGCCCGCGGGGGTCAGGAAATAGGCCTGGCCGATCGCCAGCAGGAGCAGGCCGCCCAGACCCACCAGAGGACGGTGGGTCGTGGGGTGGCCGGCCGCCGGTCTTTCGACGAATCCGCCCGGGGGCACAGTGGGACTAGGCAACCGCTACCTCTTTCTTGGAAAACGTCAGCTGATCATCGTCGACGCCCACGTGCACGACGTCGCCGTCACCGAACACGCCCTCGAGGACGCGCAACGCCAGGGCGTCGAGCAGGTGCCGCTGGAGCGCCCGCTTCAGCGGCCGGGCGCCGTAGATCGGATCATACCCTTCGCGCACGAGGAAGTCCTTCGCCTCTTCCGTGAGGTCGACCCGGATCTTCCGGTCGTCGAGCCGCTTGAGCACGCCCCTGAGCTGGATGTCCACGATGGCCTTGATGTGCTCCCGGGACAGCTCGTGGAAGAAGATGATGTCGTCGATCCGGTTGAGAAGCTCGGGACGGAAGTGCTCCCGGAGCGCCAGCTGGTTCCGGAGGTTCGACGTCATGATCACCACGGTGTTCTTGAAGTCGATGACCCGGCCCTTGGCGTCGGTCAGGCGGCCGTCGTCCAGCAACTGGAGCAGGACGTTGAGCACCTCCGGGTGCGCCTTCTCGACCTCGTCGAACAGCACGACGGCATACGGCCGCCGCCGCACGGCCTCGGTGAGCTGGCCGGCCTCGTCGTAGCCGACGTATCCCGGCGGCGCGCCGATGAGGCGCGACACGGTGTGCTTCTCCTGGTACTCCGACATGTCGATGCGGACCATGGCCTGTTCGTCGTCGAACAGGAACTCGGCCAGCGCTCGCGCCAGTTCGGTCTTGCCGACGCCCGTCGGGCCCAGGAAGATGAAGCTGCCCAGCGGGCGGTTGGGGTCCTGCAGGCCGGCGCGGGCGCGGCGGATGGCGTTGGCCACCGCGTTGATCGCCTCGTCCTGGCCGACGACCCGCAGGTGCAGGCGCGCTTCCATCCGCAGCAGCTTCTGGATTTCGCCTTCCATCAGGCGGCTCACCGGAATGCCGGTCCACTTGCCGACGACCTCGGCGATGTCCTCCTCGTCGACCTCCTCCTTGAGCATCTTCTGCGCCTGCTGCAGCGTCTGCAGCCGCGCCTCCTGCGCCTTGATGCTCGCCTCGAGCTCCGGCACGCGGCCGTACTGCAGCTCGGAGGCCTTCGCGTAGTCGCCCGCGCGCTGCGCGCGCTCGACGTCGAGGCGCGCCTGTTCCAGCTGCTCCTTGACCTTGCGCGCGCTCTGGATGGCTTCCTTCTCCTGCTCCCAGTGCGTCCTGAGGCGCGTCTGTTCTTCCTTGAGATCGGCGAGCTCCTTTTCGAGCTTGCCCAGCCGCTCCTTCGACGCCTTGTCGGTCTCCTTGCGGAGCGCCTCGCGCTCGATCTCGAGCTGCATGATGCGACGCTGGACCTCGTCCAGCTCCACCGGCATGGAGTCGATCTCCATGCGCAGCTTCGACGCGGCCTCGTCCATCAGGTCGATGGCCTTGTCGGGCAGGAAACGGTCGGAGATGTAGCGATGCGAGAGCACGGCGGCCGCCACCAGCGCGGAGTCCTTGAATTTCACGCCGTGGTGGATCTCGTAGCGATCGCGCAGGCCGCGGAGAATGCTGATCGTGTCTTCCACCGTGGGCTCGCCGACCACCACGGGCTGGAAGCGGCGTTCGAGCGCGGCGTCCTTCTCGATGTGCTTGCGGTACTCATCGAGCGTGGTGGCGCCGATCGTGTGCAGTTCGCCGCGCGCGAGCAGCGGCTTGAGCATGTTCGACGCATCGAGCGAGCCTTCGGCCGCGCCCGCGCCGACCACCGTGTGGAGCTCGTCGATGAAGAGGATGACCTGGCCCTCGGATTCGGTCACTTCCTTGAGCACGGCCTTGAGCCGCTCCTCGAACTCGCCGCGGTACTTCGCGCCGGCGATGAGCGCGCCCATGTCGAGCGCGACGATCCGCTTGTCCTTGAGCCCCTCGGGCACGTCGCCGCGGACGATGCGCTGCGCCAGGCCCTCGACGATGGCGGTCTTGCCGACGCCGGGCTCGCCGATGAGGACGGGATTGTTCTTGGTCCGGCGCGACAGGACCTGGATGACGCGGCGCACTTCGTCATCGCGGCCGATCACCGGGTCCAGCTTGCCCTTGCGGGCCAGCTCGGTGAGGTCGCGGCTGTACTTCTCGAGCGCCTCGTACTTGTTCTCCGGGTTCTGGTCGGTCACGCGCTGGCTGCCGCGCACGTCGGTGAGCGCCTCGAGCACGCGGTCGCGCGACACGCCGCGGAGCTTGAGCTGGTCAACGGCGGCCGACCGGCCCGGCTCGGCGAGCAGGCCGAGCAGCAGGTGCTCGGTGCTGACGAACTCGTCCTGCATGCCCTTGGCGTCGGCCTGGGCCGCCTCGATGACGACGCGCAGGCGCGGCGAGAAGCGACGGCTCCGCGCCGCCGCGCGCCGTGGGCTGCTTGGCGAGGTAGTCCCGCACGGCCTTGCCCATCTGCGCCAGATCCACGTTGAGCTTGCGCAGGACGCTCGGCACCACGCCGCCCGCCTGCTCGACGAGCGCCACCAGCAGGTGCTCGGGCTCGACTTGGGCATGGTGATACTCGGAGGCCAGTTGCGGGGACGCCACGACGGCTTCCTGGGCTTTCTCGGTGAACTTATTGAGATTCATGATCGCTACGTACTCGCTATTCGCTTCAACATCTCCTTCGCAGCTCCCGTGCTCGTACAGCGCGCGCTCCTCGTCCGTGAGCGTCTTCGGCACGTCGATGTCGACGGACGCATACAGGTCGCCGCGCTCGGCCGGCTTGCCGAGGGCGGGGAAGCCGTGGCCGCGCAGGCGGAACTTCTGGCCGCCCTGCGTGCCGGCCGGCAGCTTCAACCGCAAGGCCTTGCCCTCGGGCGTGACGACGTCCACCTCGCCGCCGAGCACGGCGGCAATCAATGGGACGCGCGTGCGCGTGAAGACGTCCCGCCCCTTCACGTCGAACAGGGGATGCGGCCGCAGCTGCACCCGCAGGTACAGGTCGCCGCTCGGCCCGCTGCCCGTGCCGTGTCCGCCCTCGCCCGCCACGCGGACTCGCGAGCCGTCGATGACGCCGGCCGGAATCCGCACCTCCACGGTGCGGGCCTGGCCGTCGTGGCGCAGCGCAGAGCCGCTGCACGCTGCCGCGAAGCGCCTCTTCGACGTCGAGCTCGATCGGATGCTCGACGTCCCGGCCCTTCTGGCTGCGGGGCCGCCCGCGGCCGCGGCGCGATCCCTCGCCGGGGCCGTCGCCCACGCCGCCGAAGAACGTGTGGAAGAAGTCCGAGAAGGGGCTCTCCTCGCCGCCGCCGCCGAACATGTCGGACACGTCCTGTTCGCTCATCGGGCGGAACCCGCCGTCGGTGCTCCACGTGAATTGCGGCCCGGCCCCGGCGCCGCCATAGGGCGAGCCTCCCCGCGGCGCCTGCTCGTACGCGCGCCAGTTGGCGCCGAGCTCGTCGTACTTCTTCCGCTTCACCGGGTCGCTGAGCACCTCGTTGGCCTCGTTGACCTCCTTGAAGCGCGCCTCGGCGCCCTTGTCCCCCGGATTGACGTCCGGATGCAACTTGCGCGCGAGCTTGCGGAACGCCTGCTTGATTTCCTTTTCGGTGGCCGTCTTCGGCACGCCGAGCGTGGTGTAGTAGTCCTTGAAGTCCATCGCTACACCTCCTCCAGGCCCAGGAGGGCCGCCAGCTGGTCGAACTCCCGCAACAGGCGCCGCCGGGTGGCGTCGCGCTGGAGTTGCCGCGGCTGCATCATCGGGCGGATGCGCTGCATCGCCTCGGCCACCGACAGCAGTTGCTGCACGCCCGCCAGGTTCACCCCCGCATCGTCCACGAGTCGCTTGATGAAGCGGAGGCGCTCGATCTCGTCGAGGGAGTAGAGGCGCATGCTGCCCACCGTGCGCGCGGGCCGCACGAGCCCCAGCCGCTCGTACTTGCGCAGCGTCTGGGGATGCATGTCGAGCATCCTGGCCGCGACGGAGATGAAGATCAGTTCCTGCCTTGACACAGATCAAGTGTAGGGTTTGATACGAGCCGTGTCAACTTGATCACGGGTGCCAAGGGTGCCTAAGGTGCCAGTTGTGCCGAAGGTGAGGGTGCCGCAGGTGCTCCGATGGCTCGAGCGGCGGGGGACGGCGCGTAATCGCGAGGGGATGGCGCACTTCGGCATCCGTCCGGCCAGGACGTTCGGCGTGTCGCTCGCGACGATGCGCCCGCTGGTTCGGCGGCTCGGCCGGGACCACGCGCTGGCCGTGGCGCTTTGGGACAGCGGATGGCACGAGGCCCGGGTCCTGGCCGCGTTCGTGGAAGACCCCGCCGCGGTGACGCCGGCGCAGATGGACGCCTGGTGCCGCGCCTTCGACAACTGGGCCGTGTGCGACACGGTGTGCACCCATCTATTCGCCCGCACGCCGCACGCGTGGCGGAAGGCGGAGCAGTGGAGCAGGCGCAAAGCGGAGTTCCAGAAGCGCGCGGGCTTCGCCATGATGGCCGGGCTGACGGTGCAGGACAAGACGTCGCCGGATGCCCGGTTCGCGCGGCTGCTCCCGATCATCGCGCGTGCGGCGGAGGACGATCGCCATTTCGTCAAGAAGGCCGTCAACTGGGCGCTCCGCCAAATCGGCAAGCGCAACGTCACCCTCAACGCGGCAGCCCTTACCGTCGCGCACCGCCTGGCCGCATCGTCCGACGCCGCGCCGCGGTGGGTGGGCAAGGACGCGGTGCGCGAGCTCTCCGGCGCGGCCGTGCCGCGCGCAGGTTGACGGCCCGGGCTGCGCGCCCGCGCTAGGCCGGGGCGGCGGCGGCATCCAGCTATACTGAAGATCCGTGCCGGACGTTCAGCTTGTCCGACCTCTTCACGATCCTCCTGCTCATCGCCCTGGAAGGAGTCCTGAGCGCCGACAACGCCATGGTCCTGGCGGTCCGCGTTCTCGGCCTCCCGAAGCATCAGCAGCAGAAGGCGCTGCGCTACGGCATGCTGAGCGCGTTCACGATGCGCGCCGGCGGCCACCGCGCTCGCCGCGCACCTGCTGGCGCTCGGCTGGGTCAAGCTGGCGGGCGGGCTCTACCTGCTGTACCTGCCGTACACAGCACTTCTTCAGCCACGAGAACGCCGAGGACCGCCGCAACATCCCGCCGGCCACCGCCTGGCTCGGCATGAGTCCGTTCTGGGCCACCGTCGTCAAGGTGGAGCTGACCGACATCGTGTTCGCGATCGATTCGATCCTCGTCGCCGTGGCGGTGTCCAACAAGCTCTGGGTGGTGATCACCGGCGGCATCCTCGGCATCGTGATGATGCGCATGGTGATCGGCCGGCTGCTCGGGCTGATTCGCCGCTATCCGGCGCTGGTGGACGGCGCGTTCATCATCATCACGTGGGTGGGCATCAAGCTGCTGCTCGAGTACGCGCACGCCCTCGGCTGGGTGCACTTCGAGATCCCGAAGTGGTTGTCGCTCGGGCTGGTGGGCGTGATTTTCGGCGCGTCATATCTCTACGCGCTGAAACAGGGGCCTGTCGAAGACGAGTAGAAAATCAAAAGGCAGAAAGTTGAACGTGAAAAGTGGAAAGGCCTTCCACCTTTCACTTTCCACCTTTCACTTTCTACTTTTCGAGCGCCGCCATGATCGCCTTCACGAGGTCTTCCGGCACGTCGTCCGGCACCTCGGCGTCGGCGCTGGTGCAGGCGATCTTGCCGGCTCGCACGGCGCCCTCGTATTCCACCAGGTATTCGTGGCAGTTGTGGCACTTCGTGAGGTGCTGTTCGAACGTCTCGCGCACTTCGGCCGGCAACTCGCCCCCGACGTAGTCCATCAGGAAATCCGCCAGCTCGCGGCATTTCATGGCCGTGGTCCCCTTGAAATGCGGCGCCAGCAACGCGCGCAGGGCCTGCCGCGCCCGGTGCAGGCGGATCTTCACGGCGTTGGGCGTCAGCTCCATCATGCGGGCCGTTTCCTCGGTGTCTAGTCCTTCGATGTCGCGGAGCATCAAGACGGTACGGTAACTCTCGGGAGCTGGTCGATGAGCCGCCGGACCAGGTCCCGGGACTCCTTGCGCTCCATGGCCACGTCCACCGGCTCGGCCCAGCTCTTGAACTTCTCGGCGTGGTGCCCGTCTTCCAGGAACGACGGCAGCAGCGTCTCGATGGACTGCTCGGGCTTGCGCTTGCGCGTCCGGAGCTTCATCAACGACGCGTTGACGGCGATCCGGTGCAGCCAGGTGGACAGCTTGGCGTTCCCCTCGAAGCGTGTCGAGGCTGCGGAAGGCGTTCAGGAAGGCGTCCTGCACGGCGTCGCGGGCGTCTTCCTCGGAGTTCAGGATGCGGCGCGTGACGGCGAGCAGCCGGCCGCCGTAGGTCCGCACGACGTGCTCGAAGGCCGCGTTGTCGCCCGCCCGCATGCGTGCCAGCAGCGTGGCTTCTTCTTCGTCCACTGGGGTCGCGCCGCCCATCGCCGGAGCGTATCATACGGGTCATGTCTCACACCCGCCTTGTCCTCGGCTTCCTCATCGCCGCCGCGGCCGCCACCGCCTCCGTGCTCGCGCAGGAGCAGGCCGATCCGCGCACGCTGATTCCGTCCGCGACGCTCAACCAGATCGCGCAGCACGTGTCCGGCGCGCAGGCCCACAACCACGTCCTCGAGATGTG
This sequence comes from uncultured Acidobacteriota bacterium, assembly GCA_963839865.1. Classification (GTDB taxonomy): domain Bacteria; phylum Acidobacteriota; class Vicinamibacteria; order Vicinamibacterales; family UBA2999; genus 12-FULL-67-14b. The sequence goes on along the minus strand of CAWIWS010000009.1, from coordinate 100,530 downwards.
CCCCTACGAACGGAACCGGCCCGCGGAGGAATACCAGGGCACCTATCGCGAGGCCGCGTATGCCGAGGCCAAGGCCAAGGAATACGGCTTCAGCGACGTGCACATCGAGCGGTTCCCGCTCGGCGGCAAGCAGTGGGACGGCGAGATGGGGGAGTTGTGGGTCACCGAGCCCGGCCCGCCCCAGTTGATCACGCGCTACCGCGACATCGCCGACGACGGTCGCCACCGGGAGCCGCAGTGGCGACGTGACGGCCGAACTCGTCTACGTGGGCCGCGGCGAGACCGCGGAGGATTACGCGGGCAAGGACGTCAAGGGCAAGATCGTCCTGGTCTCCGGCGCCGTGGGCGCCGCGCACAACCTCGCCGTCCGCCAGTTCGGCGCCGAGGGCGTCGTCAGCTTCTTCAACGGCACCGGCAAGCCGGTCGATCGTCCCGACCAGATGGGATGGAGCGGCCTCAACCAGGGTCCCGACCCCAACGCGAAGACCACGTGGGGCTTTGTCCTCTCGCTCCGCATGGGCCTCGACCTGCTGGGCCGCCTCGAGCGCCACCAGAAGGTGATGGTGCACGCGGTGGTGAAGGCCACCGAATACGACGCGCCGATGAACGTGGTGGTCGCCACGATTCCCGGCGATGGCAGCACCAACGAGGAGTTCCACTTCACCGCGCACCTCTTCGAGGGCATCGCCAAGCAGGGCGCCAACGACAACTGCGGCGGGCCCGCCACGCAGCTCGAGGCCGGGCGGGCGTGGATCGAGATGATCAACCAGGGCCTCCTGCCCAAGCCGAAGCGCACGGTGCGCTTCCTCTGGATTCCCGAGATCACCGGCACCCGCGCGTATCTGCTGAAGCACCCCGAGCTGGGCCAGCACGTCGTGGCGTCGATCTCCACCGACATGGTGGGCGCCAACCAGACGATCAACCACAACTCGCTGCACCTCAACCAGACGATGTATTCGATCCCGAGCGTGATCAACGACGTGTCGCGCCAGTTCTTCGAGTACGTGGGGGAAACCAACCGCGAGAAGCTGCACAACCGGCGCATCGCCTACGCGTTCCAGAACCCGATCATCGATCCCTCGGGCACGCGCGATCCTTTCCTTTACAACATCGAGAAGTTCTACGGATCGAGCGACCACCAGGTGCACCTGGACTGGGACCCGCGCATCCCCGCGGTGCAGTTCGGCAACTGGCCCGACGCCGTCTATCACTCGAGCGACGACTCGCCGGCCAACCAGGATCCCACGCAGATGAAGCGCGCGGCCTTCCTGATGATCAGCATCGGCTCGGTGTTCGCCAACGCCGGGCCGGCCGACGCGGTGGCGGTGGCGGGCGTGGCGCTCTCCTATGCCGAGCAGCGCATCGCGGGCGACCTGCGCGACGGCCTCGCGCTGATTTCGGCCAGCACGGCCGCGAACCTCGACACGAACTACAAGGAAGCCCTCAACCTCGTGAAGTACGCCTACATTCGCGAGCGCCTCGACGTGCGGTCCGCGACGACGCTCGCGATGGGGGACAAGACGGCCGCGACGGACATCGCGGCGCTGGCGCAGACGCTCGATGCGCAGAGAGCCGATCGACACCAGCCGCGTGAAGCTCGCGTATCGCTCGATGGCCGCGCGGCTGAAGGTGGCCGTCACCGAGATTCCGGTGTTGACCGATGCGGAGAAGGCGGCCGCGCAGCTCTTCCCCTCGAAGAAGCCGGGCGCGCCGGCGCCGCAGGGCTTCGGCGGGCCCGGCGGAGGGCCGGGCGCGACGCCCCCGGCACTCCAGGGCTACTACGCCATGGAGGCGCGCAACTTCGCCGATGGGCAGCACTCCATCCTCGACGTCCGCAACGCGCTGGCCGCCGAGTTCGGGCCGGTCTCGGTGGATGACGTGACGCGCTTCTTCCGGGATGCGGAGAAGGCCGGCACCCACGTGATCATCACAAAGTAGTGTCCGGCTTTAGCCGGACTTTCGTAGTGTCCGGCTTTAGCCGGACCCTGAATTGGCTATCCACAGATTGCGCAGATGACACCGATTCGGATCTGTGCCGACGACGCGCGGGGAGCCGGTCGTAGACCGGCTCCGGACGCCGAGACGTGGTCCATGAGCCCGCCTGAGTCCATTTACGGGTTCATGGGCCACGCTCCTCGCGCGTCCCGACGGCGCTACGCGCCGCCCCGCGCGGCGGCCTGGCCATCTGTGAAATCTGCGTAATCTGTGGATAACTTCCTTCCCGGTCAATAATCACGCCCATGACACGCCTCCTCACACTGGCGGCCCTCGTTACCGCCGTATCCTTCGGCGCGGCCCAGGCGCCGCCACTGCCGCGCGCCACGCCTGACGCCGTCGGCCTTTCCCAGGACGGGCTGCAGCAGGCGACGGCGGCAATCCGGCAACTCGTCGCCGACCACCAGATCGCCGGCGCCGTCGCGGCCGTCGCGCGGCACGGCAAGATCGCCTACCTCGAGCCCGTCGGGCTGCAGGACCTGCAGACGCGGACACCGATGCAGGAGCGGACGCTCTTCCGCATCTACTCGATGACCAAGTCCGTCACGGCCGTCGCGGTGATGATGCTGAACGAGGAAGGGAAGTTCTCGCTGGACGACCCGGTGCAGAAGTACCTGCCCGAGTTTGCCGGCGTGCTGGTGCAGCCCGACCCCTCAGTCCCGGCGCGCAAGCCGTCGCGCGCGATCACGGTGCGCGACCTGATGCTGCACACTTCCGGCCTGAGCCACCGCACGTCGGAACTCTATCGCCGCCTGGGCGTGCGCTCGCGCGCCGATACGCTCCCGCAGTTCATCGCGAAGATCACCCACGCGCCGCTGATGGAGGATCCCGGCACGAACTTCCGCTACAGCGAAGCCACGTCCGTGCTCGGGCGCCTCGTGGAGATCTGGTCGGGCCAGCCGTTCGACGCGTTCCTGCAGGCGCGCGTGCTCGGTCCGCTCGGGATGCGCGACACGTCGTTCTGGGTCGCGCCGGACGCGGCGTCGCGCCTGGCCACCGTCTACGCGCCCACGCCGGAGGGGCCGCTCCGGGCGATCGAGACCGAGGCCGCCCCCTTCACCGAGAAGCCCGCGCTGCTCGAGGGCGCCGTGGGCCTCGTGTCCACGGTCCCGGACTACCTCGCGTTCTGCCAGATGCTTCTCAACAAGGGCGAACTGGGTGGCGTGCGCTTGTTGAAGCCGGAGACCGTGGCCGCCATGACGGCCAACGGCCTCTCGCCCGACGTGCTGAAGGCGCGTGGCGGGTCAACGGGATGGGGGCTCGTCAACGCCAACGTCGACCTGTCGCCAACATCGGCGACGGTGGATGAGTATTCCTGGGACGGCACGGCCGGCACGATCTTCTGGGTCGATCCGCACCGCGACATGATCACGATCCTCATGACGCAGGTGCAGCCCACCAATCCCGGCGGGATCCGCCAGCGGTTCAAGGCCGCGGTGTTGCGCTCGGTCGTGGGTGGGTAGCGCGCCGGTTGGAACGAACGGAGAACATCTCATGCGAATCTTCGGCCTCGTTGGCCTGCTCCTCGTCCTCGGCGTCGGCTTCTACGTCTACCAGCGATCCGCCACCGTGCCCGGCGGGAAGTCGCCCATGGAGCAGATCGACACCGTCGCCATCCGCCAGCGGCTGCTGGCGATCGCCGAGACCGAACGGCAGTACCTGGCGACGCATGACAGTTACGCGACGCTGGAGCAACTCGCTGAAGGGACCTGCTGCCGGGCGGCACCGAGCAGCGAGGCTACACGTTCAGCGCGACCGTGACCGGCCGCACCGGCTTCACGATTACCGCGACGCCCACGGACGAGGACAAGGCCGATTGGCCCACGCTCGAAATCACCGAGAACATGACGGTCAACGAGCGGTAGCCAGCGCGAGATACCCCGGCCATGACGACGCTGATCCTTCCCGGCCTCCACAACTCCGGCCCCGAGCACTGGCAGAGCCACTGGGAACGCAACGACCCCACCTGCAAACGCGTGCTCCAGGCGGATTGGGAAACGCCGCGCTGCGCGGACTGGGTGTCCACCCTGGACGCCGCGATCGCGGCGGAGCCGGGCGATGTCGTTCTCGTGGCCCACAGTTCTTCGTGCGCGCTGGTCGCCCATTGGGCGCGGGGCGCGGGGCCCGCAGTCCTCGCGAAGGTGCGCGGCGCCCTCCTCGTCGCGCCAAGCGACCCTGAAGGACCCAACTACCCGGCCGGCCCCACCGGGTTTGCGCCCGTGCCGCTCGACCGGCTCCCGTTCCCGAGCATCGTTGTCGCCAGCACGGACGACATCTACGTCCCCCTGGAGAAGGCACGGGCCTACGCGGACGGATGGGGGAGCACGTTCGTGAACGCCGGGCCAGTGGGCCACATCAACTCGACCAGCGGCCTCGGCGCGTGGCCCGCCGGACATGCGCTCCTGGCCGAACTGCGGCGCGCCCGCCAGTAGAGGCGCGGTTTGCGCTGGATTCGTGGCACATGAACGAATCCGCGTTGCCGATGCACCGGGCAGGCCCCGCCTATGCGGTGCTCCTGTGCCTGGCCGTGATCGCGTTCTGGCCGGGCTACCTGGCGTTGCCGAAGGCCTCACTAGCGGCTGGACGCACCTGCACGCCGTCGCCGGGACACTGTGGCTGCTCCTGTGATCGCCCAGCCGATCGCATCACGGCCGAAGGACCTATGGCGATGATCAACCGGCGGAACCCAGGTCCACGCTCGCTACATGGTGTGCACGGGACTGGCGCTGATCGATCCGGTGGTGCATCGATCGCATCGAGGACCGCCCGAGAACAGGTCACTCCCGGACGGAGCGCTACTCGGCGTGATCCCCTCCCTCATTATGGAGCGTCACTCCCGGGGCCCGCGATCGGGACGCACTGGGGGACTTGCCGGTGCTGGATCGTGGGGCCCCCGCCTGGAAGGCGCGGAGGCAGCCCGAGACATGACGAAGCGCAGGCTGGCCGCGATCGCGGCCGTCGTGATCGTGGCAGCCGGCCTGCTGGCCGTCTACATCAGCCGGCAGCGCACCGGGGTGGCCACCGGCGGCGCCGCCGGTGGCTATGTTCGACTCGAGGGGCCCACGCAGCTGACCTACGACGAACTCGTGACGCTGGGCTCGACTGCGCAACTGGACGCCGCGCTCAAGGACAAACTCCACGCGCTGACCTCCACGCCCTTCATCAGCAACGAAGCGTATTACCGTGGCGCCCAGCCACTTCGGCCCGAGTTGAAGGGCCTCGGTCGAACGCTGCGCGTCGTGACGTGGAACATCGAGCGGGGGCTGGAACTCGACGGCATCATCCTCCTGTTCACCAATCCCGAGGAATTTCTCGCGCAGGCCCGGCGAAACAAACCGGACGCAGACATCGCGCAGATGAGACGGGACATCGAGGTGCTGCGGTCCGCCGACGTCATTGCCCTGAACGAAGTCGATTGGGGCCTGAAGCGGACCGGCTATCGAGCCGTTGTCCAGGAGCTGGGGAATGCCCTGAACATGAACTGGGCGTACGGCGTTGAGTTTGTCGAGGTGGATCCCATCAGCCTCGGAACGGAGACGCTGGAAGGGTGGGAGGGCGAGGCCGAGCGCCAACAGCTTCTCGCCGAGATCGCGGTCGACCACTCGAAGCTGAAAGCCCTCCATGGCACGGCGGTCCTGTCGCGGTACCCGTTGGTTGCGGCGCGGCTGGAGCCGTTCAAGACGGTGGCGTATGACTGGTTCGCCGGGGAGCGGAAGCCGCTCTCCCCGCTGGAATCGGGGAAGCGCCTGAGCGCGAACGCGGCCTTCCTGGAGAAGGTCTCGCGACAGGTGCGGCGAGGCGGCCGCACCTCGCTGATCGTCACCCTCGATGTTCCGGACCTGAAGGAGAAGCGGTTGACGCCCGCGACCCATCTCGAAAGCAATGCCCCGCCCGACAGTCGTCGCCTGGAGATGCGGGAACCGCTCGCGACGCTGCGAGACATCCGGAACCCCGTGATCCTCGCCGGCGACTTGAACACCACGGGCGCCGATTCGAGTCCGACGAGCATCAAGAAGCAGGTATTCCAGCGGCTGGGGCACGCGGAGTTCTGGGTCAACACGGTCGCCAAATACGCCACCGGCGTCGGCCTGGCCTACGACGTGGTGAGGGGCGGCTTGAACACCTACAAGAACCAGGACGATCCCCTACACCGCCAAGAACATCCCGTTCTTTGGGCCCAACCCCGAGGGACAGATGTTCGACGTCCTCGAGGGCTTTCGCTTTCGGGACGGCTTTGCCTTTGACTTTCGCGGCAACGAGAGCCGGACGATCAAATGGGACCAACGGCACCCTGGCCAATTCCAACCAGCGAGACGGGAAGGGGTTCGCGACGACGTTCGAATTTCCCCGGACGCTGGAGCTGGTCGGGGAAGTATGAAAATTGACTGGATCCCGGCGAAGGCCTACGTGACCGATCCCCGTGGCGACCACCAGACCTATCGCTTTGCGCCCCAGTTCGCCCGTGACCTGGCCTCGGTCAACTACGCCCTGCCACGCCGACTCTCCGACCACAATCCGATTACCGTCGACCTGCCGTTCAAGTAGCGGCCGGCCTGAGCGCTTCCCCCCCGCATCCACGTCGGGCACGGTGAGAATCCCGCGCTCCATGTAGACGGGCCGCACCAGCGCTGAATGGCCAGCAGGCGAGAGGCAAACCAAGCACCGGCCGCGAGGCAGACCACGCCGCTCAGGCGCACGGTCATCTGCGGGCCGATCCGCTCCGCGACGACACCGCCGATGAGGCTGCCGATCAGCACCGTCCCGAAGAACGCCATGGTGTAGAAGGACATCACGCGCCCGCGCAGGCGCTCCTCGACGATGGTCTGGAGCACCGTGTTCGTGCCCGCCAGCTGCATCATGAAGCCGCCGCCGGCAAGGGCGAGCAGGCCGCACGCCACCCAGATTGACGTCGTCAGGGAGAACGCCACGAGCCCGCCGCCGAACATGAACGTGGCATACATGATGACGCGGCCGAGGCCGACGACCGACTCGCGCGACGCCAGGTACAACGCCGCCGTCAAGGCGCCCGCACCGCTCGCGGCCATGAGGAGGCCGAGCGTGTTCGGGCCGCCGTGCAACACCTCCGCCGCGATGGCGGGCATGATCACGCTGTAGGGCGTGCCGGCCGCGCTGATGACGGCAACCAGAAGCAGCAACGTCCGGATTGGCACCGAGGAGAGGACGTAGCTCCAGCCGTGCCGCAGTCCCTGCCACACCTGCATGTTCGCAGTGCCATGCCGCGGTCGCGGCTGGACGGGGCGCATCGCCACCAGCGAGGCGATCACGCCGAGGTACGACACGGCATCGATGGCGAAACACCAGCCCTCGCCGAACCCGGCGATGAGGAGGCCGCCGATCGAAGGCCCGATGATGCGGCTGCCGTTCACCATCGAGGAGTTGAGCGCAATCGCGTTCGGCAGGTCCTTCCGATCTTCCACCATCTCGCTGACGAAGGCCTGCCTCGCGGGGGTGTCGAACGAGTTGATGATTCCCTGCAGGACCTGCAGCACGATGATCTGCGTGACGGTGATGAGGCCCGTCAGCGTGAGGATGGCCAGCAGCGCCGACTGGATGAGCGAGGCCGCCTGGGTGATGACGAGGATCCGGCGCCGGTCCATGCGATCGACCAGCACGCCCGCGAAGGGCGTGATGACGAGCGTGGGAATCTGTCCGCAGAAACCTGCCACACCGAGCAGCAGTTCCGACCCGGTCAGCCGGTAGACCAGCCAGCTGGTGGCGATGCGCGTGATCCAGGTGCCGACGAGGGAGACGCTCTGCCCGCCGAAGAAGAGCCGGAAGTTGCGATGCTGCAGGGCCCGCGTGAGCCGCGCGCCCGTCGTCGAGGCCATACCGCTCCATTGTAGGTTGGCGTGGCCGGGGCCACAGGCGTAGACTGAGACAAAGGAGGCCCCTATGCCTCGCACTCGTTCAGTCGGCCTATTGTCCCTGGCCGCACTGCTTATCTCCTCAGTTGCACTACTCTCGGGCGCTCCGCAAGCCAAGGAGGCGGATGCCAAGGGGTGCAGGGACCACCCGCTCTTCACCCGCATGCAGAACATGCGCATCGTCTCGTGCGAGTCCTCCATTTCGACCGGTTCGCCTTCCGCACGGGGAAGGGCACGGAGAACGCGGTGGAGGGCAAGCGTTCGAGATCCGGTACCAGGCGCTCGCCGCGACCACGGCGCCGGCCCCGCTCGCCATCATCCGCAACCACCAGCAGGCCATCGCGGCGATCGGCGGCGCCACCGCGTTCGAAGACCCGCGCTACACGACCCTGAAGCTCTCCAAGGACGGCAAGGACGTTGGGCCCAGGTCGATACGGCCTGGGGACGAGGCTACCTGCTGACGATCGTCGAGAAGCAGGCCATGGTCCAGGACGTGGTCGCAAGCGCGGAGCTGTTCCAGGCGGGCCTGAAGACCAGCGGGCACGTGGAGGTCCCGGGGATCTACTTCGACACCGGCAAGTCGGAGCTGAAGCCCGAGTCGGATGCCGCGCTGACGGAAATCGCCCGGCTGCTCAAGGCCAACCCGGCCTTGAAGGTCTACGTCGTGGGACACACCGACAACGTCGCGTCACTCGATCTGAACACGAGACTCTCCCAGGCGCGCGCCGAGGCGGTGGTGCAGGCGCTCGTCGGCAAGCAGGGGATCGCCGCGGGCCGCCTGATCGGACGCGGCGTCGGCCCGCTGGCCCCCGTCGCCAGCAACGAGTCCGAGGACGGACGGGCCAGGAACCGCCGCGTCGAGCTGGTGAAGCAGTAGGGGGCCGCCTCCGCGCTACGCGGTACTGTGCGCGCGCCTCGTCCAGGCTCTTGACGATCTTCGCCGCGAGCGTGGCGGGGCGCACGACGATGGCCGCGGGACCGAAGCCCAGGAGCCAGGCTTCGAGTCCCCAGTCCACGACCACGTCCAGCGTCAGACGAAGACCGCCGCCCGGGACCTCCTCCAACTACTGCGTGGTGTGCCACACCCGTTCCCGGATATAGGGCGCTTCGGCTGACGAGAACTCCACCACCACGCGTTCGGGGGGGCCGGAGAACGCCGACAGCGAATCCGGAAACACACCGGCACTGGCCTCCTTCGGATCGAACGTCTCCTCGAGCACGGTGACGTCCTCCACCCGCTGCACGGCGAACGTCCGCATTTCGCCGTAGGCCGGCACGAACGCGAAGAGATAGAGCGTGCCCTGCGCGTAGGCGACGCGGTACGGTTCGACGACGTAGTCCTTCACCTGCTGGCTGGCGAACGAGTGATACCGCATGCGGACGCGGCGGTGGGCGAGGATGGCGCTGAGGAGTGCGTCCACCATGCGCGGGGCCGCGGTCGTCGCGCGCAGCGTCGGCGCCTTGGCGGCCAGGGCCAGCGGCAACTGGTCGATGAAGCGCCACAGGCCGGCGGCAGCGCGTCGGTGAGCTTGTCGAAAGCGGACGCAAGGCTGTCGTGAAAGGGCCCGCCGGCCAGCGCCGACAGCACCGTTCGACTGAGATATAGCGCGCACAGTTCCGACAGCGAGAAACCCGCCGAGGCCAGGCCGCCGAACACCTCGCGATTCAGGGTGTAGCGAGTCTTCCCGCCACCCTGGTGGGCTCGATGGGGAAGCCGGCCTGCGCCAGCGCGTTCAGATCGCGGCGGATGGTCCGCTCCGACACGCCTTCGCCGGCCGCCTGCTGCAGGTCCTGCAGGGTAAGCGCGCGCGCCCGACCCTCGAGCGCGAGGAGGATGCGCCATTGGCGCACGATTTCCGCGTGACGTTCCATCGTGACCTCATCTGACCAACCCCGCCGCTAGGCTGGGTCCCATGATGTTTCGACTTTTGTTCCGGGAACGGCCGGCGGCGAATGGAACACGTCTGCCACGACTGCGAGGCGCAGCGGGCCCTGTTGCGATCGCGTGGAGTGTGGAGATGGTAACGCTATCAGGCCCCCTGCTTCCGCTGCTACGGCCGGCACGCGGGGCGCTCGAGTACCTCCTCGGCCGACCCGGTTTCCGGCGCGGCGGGGCCGCGCGCAAAACATACGGCAGTTGCATGAGCGGGTTCTGGCACCCCGCTTGTATACTCTGCAGTCATGCGCTATCTCTCTCATAGTCGCCGCGCCCCTGCTGCTCTCGCCGAATGCCCCGGCCCAAACGAGCCGATGTGCCGACTGTCATATCGCCAACCAGCAGGCGACAGGGTCGAACTGGAGCGGGTTTGCGCTTCGTCACCTGCAGGATTGGGATTTTTCGCCTCACTCGCGGAACAACGTCGGCTGCGAGAAATGTCACGGCGGCAACGCCGCGACCTTCGAGACGTTCCAGGCTCACCAGAACATGCTGCCCGCCGACCAGTCCCGCAAGTCCCATCAACCGCGTGAATCTGCCCAAGACCTGCGGCAGTTGCCACACGGGACCGTTCGTCTCGTTCCAGAAGAGTCAACACTACAAGCTGCTCACGGCCGGCGACGATTGCGGGCCGACCTGCTTGACGTGCCACGGTGAAGTGGGCGCCTACCTGCTCGCGCCGGCGTCGCTCTCGAACCAGTGCTCGAAGTGCCACGGACCGGGCCAGCCTCTGGAGCGGACCGGCCGCGCCGCCGAAGCCCAGATGCTCATGACGGACGTGCGGGCGGTGCGCGCGCAGTTGAACGAGGCCCAGAGCATCATCCGGCGCATGAAGGACAAGGCCGTGCGGGCCAAGTTCGAGGAGATGTACCGCCAGGCCGAAGTGCCGGTCATCGAAGCGCGGAACGCCGGCCACGAGTTCGTCTTCGACAACCTGAAGGAGCGGCTCGACCGCGCCAAGCAGCGCGCCAACGCCCTCATGGACGAACTGGCCAACCAATAGGCACCGCGAACGCGGGGACGAGCGGCATCTCCGCTGGTCCCCCCCGGGTTACATCAGCTCCAGGAACAATCCGGACGCCGGCGCCGTCAGACGCGCCGGAAACCCCGAATCCTCTGTCAGCAGCTCACCAACCTCCAGCGGGCCGCAGCCGACCTCCACGAGCACGCCCACCATCCGCCGCACCATCTTCCAGATGAAGTGCGAGCCGCCGACGCGGACGAGAATCAGGTCGCCCTCCTCACCGATGGCCACGTCTTCGAGCAGCACCTCGGTGGACTTCTCGTCGGGGTCGTCGTCGCTGAACGCGCGGAAGTCGTGCATCCCGAGAAGCGCCCGGCGGCCGCGCGCATGCGCGCGACGTCGAGCGGTTCCTTCACCCACCACACATATGGCTTCGCGAACGCCGAGGCGGCGGCGCGCGATCTGGTAGAGGTAGCTCCGCGCCACGGCCGCCGTGCCGGGCGTGGAAGCGTGGGGGCGGCGACAATCAGTGAGAGGTTGATGTCGGCCGGCAGTTCTTCGTTGAGCCGCCGGCGCAGTGTCTCCGCCGGGAGGGCTTGCGAGTCGAGGTGCGCGACCTGGGGCAGCGCGTGAACCCCGGCGTCGGTTCGCCGGAAGCCTGGAATTCGAACACGTGTTTGCCGGTGACCTCGGCGTTCGGCGCGCTCGATCTCGCCCTGCACCGTGCGGGCGTTTACTTCTGTTTCTGCCAGCCGCTGTAGCGGGTCCCGGCGTATTCGAGGGTGAGCTTGAATCGTGGCATGGGAAAGAGACGGGGGCTTTTTTCCGCTATCATCTCTGTGGAAAATAGACCCGGTCTCCTTACTATGACTCACAAGCCCGTTCACGCTGCGAATCTTCCGAAACCCGCCAGCCATTGTACTCACCCCGGCATGAATTTCGAGCGCCTGGTTTTCGTCTCAGGCCAGGGCGCCACCGACCCGGCTACCGGCCAGCTTGCCGGTGCCGACGTCGAGTCACAGACCGAACGAGTCCTCAAGAACGTCCAAGCCATCCTGCGCGCCGCCGGTTCGGATCTGCCATACGTGCATCGCTGCGGCGTGTTCCTGATCGACATGAAGGAATTTCAGCTAATGAACGGCGTCTACGCCAGGATGTTCGGCGATCATCGGCCGGCACGAACCACGATCCAGGCCGCCGGCCTGCCGGGGCCCGGGTTGCGGGTCGAGATCGACTGCATCGCGTACAATCCCCTGAATGATGCCGTATTCGAAAAGAAACGCGAAATAGGGAAGGCCAGTTTTAGTATGATTTGACCTAGCGGGTGAGTGCCTTCAGCCAATTATTAGTTTCCGTGTTTTCGTGTTTCCGTGTTTCCGTGTGGGAATTGATGGCATTACTTGATACTTCCTTCATTAAGGACCGAGAATGGTTCATATGAGGATCGTTCATCGCCGCTTGCTGGCAGCGCTGGCCCTTGTTTGTCGCGTTTGGGCCGCTGGTTGGCCATGCCGACGAGGGATTCTGGCCGTTCAACCCGATCCCGAGGGCGGCCATCAAGAAGGCACTCGGCTTCGACGTGACCGACAGTGGCTGCAGCACGTGCAGCTGTCGTCGGTGCGGTTCGGGGGGTTCCGGTCGTTTGTGTCGCCCGGACGGGCTCGTGTTGACCAACCACCACGTACGCTCGGTATCCTGCAGAAGCTCAGCACGCCCGGGCGCGACCTCTCAGGAAGGGTTTCTCGCGCGCACGCCGCGGCGATGAGATTAAGGCGCCCGACATGGAGTTGAATGTCCTCCAGTGCATCGAGGACGTGACGGCCAGGTGAACGCCGCGGTGAAGGAGGGCATGACTCGCGGCCGACGCTGCCGCACGGCGCGCGGCGATCGCCGAGATCGAGAAAGAGCCCAGGCGCGACGGCTCGAGGCCGAGGTGGTCACGCTCTACCAGGGCGGGCAGTACCACCTGTATCGCTACAAGAATATACCGACGTGCGGCTGGTGTTCGCGCCGGAGCACGACATCGCTTCTTCGGCGGCGACCCCGACAACTTCACCTTCCCGCGCTACTGCCTCGACATACGATGTTCCGGGTGTACGAGAACGACAAGCCGCTGGCGAAGAAGCACTACCTGCGTTCGTCGCCGACAGGCGCCAGGAGGGAGACCTGGTGTTCACGTCGGGCCACCCGGGCACCACGCAGCGCCTGAAACCGTGGCCAACCTGGAGTACCTCCGCGACTCGGGCTGCCGCTCTCGCTGACGGTCCGGCGTGCGCGCCGCCCTGAGGCCTACAGCAACCAGGGGCCGAGCAGCGGCGCCAGGCGACGACGAGTTCTTCGGCATCGAGAACAGCCTCAAGTCGTGAGCGGGCAGATCGCGGGGCTACGGGATCCGGCGCTCATGGGCAAGAAGCGGCGAAGACAAGTGCGCCCTGCGGGCGAGTCGACGCGACCCCGAAGTCAAGGCGAGTACGGCGACCGTGGGACGGCATCGCCACGGCGCGCGAGGCCTGCCGACCGTACAACCTCGTACACGCTTTCTCGAGAGCGGGCACGGGCTCTACACGCGCCTCTTCATGCCTCGCGCGACGATCGTCCGGCTCGCGAGGAGAGCGAGCAAGCCCGAGGCGAGCGGCTGCCCGAGTACACCGAGGCGCGGCGCCCGCAGCTCGAGCGGCAGCTCTCCCGACCGCCCCGATCTACGCGGGGTCGAGCAGGCGAAGCTCGCGGACACGCTCGCGTTCATGGGAGCAACTCGGTGCGGACACCCGCTGGTGAGGAGTGCTCGCCGGCAAGACGCCGGCGGCGCGGGCCGCGGAGCTCGTCGCCGGCACGACGTGGCTGACGCCGCCGCGCGCAAGGCGCTCGTGGGCGGCGAAGCGGCGGTCGCGGCGTCCACGGACCCGATGATCGTGCTGGCCAAGCTATCGATCCGCGGTCGCGAGATACGCAAGCGGGATGAAAACAAAGTGGAGAGCGTGGAACCGACGGCTACGCGAAAAATCGCGCAAGGCGGTTTGCGGCCCACGGCAACGCCTACCCGGACGCCACATTTACCCTGCGACTCTCTTCGGCACGGTAAGGGCTACGCCGTGAACGGCAACCGCTGCCCTCACCATTCTCGGTCTGTTCGATCGAGGCGACCAGCTAGGCTGAAGACGCCGTTCAAGTGCCCGACGTGAAGGGAGGACCGCTGAAGCTCTCCACCCCGTTGAACTTCGTCAGCACCGCGACATCATCGGCGGCAACCGGCTCGCCCGTGATCAACCGGCAGGGCGAGCTGGTCGGCCTGATCTTCGACGGCAACATCCAGTCGCTGCCTGGATACTTCGTCTACGATGCCGGCAGTCAACCGGACCGTGGCCGTGGACGTGCGCGGAATTCTCGAGGCCCTCAACAGTGGTCTACAAGGCTGATTATCGGTGGTGAACGAACTCACCGGAATGGCCGCCGCCAAGACCGCGGCAAAATGACGCCCGCACGGCTGCCGCGTTCGGTCAGGCTGCTGGGATGGGTAAGCCTGCTGACCGACGCGGCCACCGAAGCCGTGTATCCGCTCCTGCCAGTCTTCATCACGCAGGTCCTCGGCGGGCCGCCGATCGCGCTGGGCATTGTCGAAGGCGCAGCCGACGCCACGAGCAGTCTCCTCAAGATCCTTTCCGGCAAATGGTCCGACCGGCTGGCACAGCCGCAAGCCGATCGCGGTGGCCGGCTACGCGTTGTCGTCGATCGTTCGCCCGTTCATCGCGCTTGCCACATCGTGGGCACATGTCTTCGTGATTCGCGTCATCGACCGGGTGGGGAAGGGCATCCGCGGTGCGCCGCGCGACGCCATGCTGGCCGCTCTCGCGCCCCCGGCCAACGCGGCCGCGTGTTCGGCTATCACTGGGGCATGGACCACGCCGGCGCCGCCGTCGGCCCGCTGCTGGCGACCGTTTTTCTCTGGTTCGCACCAGAGAACTATCGACTGCTCTTCGGCCTGACGATTATTCCCGGTACCTGGCCGTCCTCACCTTGCTCAGGGTGCCCGAAGTGGCTTCACTACCAGCACCCTTTGGCACCTTTTTCACCCGTTTTAGGCACCTTCGGCACCCCTGGCACCTTTACCGCCCGCCCTGAAGCGCTACCTGTGGATCATGTCGATCTTCACGCTCGGCAACTCGTCCGACACGTTCCTGCTGCTGCAGCTCTCGAAGGCTGGAGCGCCCTTGACGGGATTGACGATGCTGTGGGCCGTCAGCAGTGATCAAGGCCCTGCTCTCGATGCGGGGCGGCATGCTGTCGGACCGTCTGGGCCGCCGCACGATGATCGTCGCCGGCTGGTTGATCTATGCGGTGGTCTACGCCGGTTTCGCGTGGAGCACGTCGCTACAGCCCTTGTCGGATGGTCCCGCCTACAGCGTTTACGCCGCAGCGGTGGAGGGAACGGAGAAGGCGCTCATCACCGATCTCACGCCTGAGCCGCAACGCGCGACGGCGTTCGGCTGGCACGCCGCCGTGCAGGGCTTCGGCGCGCTGGCCGCAGGCCTCTTGTTCGGCGCCATCTGGCAGTACTTCGGCGCCCCAGCCGCATTCATGACCGGCGCCGCTCTGGCGCTGGCCGCCGGCGTGCTGCTGTCGCTGCCGCATCTAAACGAGCATTGCAACCCCCGGCTTCCCGGTTCCCGCCAGTTCCCGGTTATTTCTTCTGCTGGTTGATCACGTTCATCGCGGTCGTGATCATCGAGGCGACGTCGGCGAGGTTCGACGGCAGGATGATCGTGTCGGCGTTGTTGATCACCTTGCCGAACTCGCCGATGTACTGCTCGGCGACGCGCAGCTGCATCGCCTTCGTGGCCGCCGGGCGCCTGCGTGGCCTCGGCCACGCGCCGGATGCCTTCGGCGGTGGCGGTGGCCACCGCGAGAATCGCCGCCGCCTGGCCCTCGGCCTCGTTGATCTGCTGCTGCTTGCGCGCTTCCGACGCCTTGATCACCTGCTGCTTCTCGCCTTCGGCCGTGTTGATCGCGGCGTCGCGCTGGCCTTCGGAGGTCAGGATCACGGCGCGCTTCTCGCGCTCGGCGCGCATCTGCTTTTCCATCGCCGCGAGGATGTCGGCGGGCGGCGTGATGTTCTTGATCTCGTAGCGCAGCACCTTCACGCCCCACGGCTCGGTGGCCTTGTCGAGCTCGGTCACCACCGAGATGTTGATGTTGGTGCGCTCCTCGAAGGTGCGGTCGAGGTCGATCTTGCCGACCTCGCTGCGCAGCGTCGTCTGCGCCAGCTGCGAGATGGCGAAGAGGTAGTCGGAGATGCCGTACGAGCGCGCGCTCGGGGTTGAGCACCTTCAGGTAGAGCACGCCGTCGACGCCGCACCTGCACGTTGTCGCGCGTGATGCAGACCTGCTCGGGGATGTCGACGGCCGATTCCTTCAGCGAGTGCCGGTAGCGGATGACGTCGACGAACGGCACCAGGATGTGGAAGCCGGCGTCGAGCGTCCCGGAGTACCGGCCGAGCCGCTCGACCACGAACGCGCTCTGCTGCGGCACGACGATGGCGGTCTTGCGATGATGATGAGGACGATGATCGCGACCAGGACGATGACGAACAGCCGCCTTCCATGCGTAGTCTCCTGATTGGACTCGGGCTTGGGCCTTGAGAGGTTACTCGGGACGGACGCCGAGCGCAGGCCTTCGACCGCACGACGACGCAGCGTTGACCGGGCGATCCCGTCGGCGCTCATCGTTACGCGCGCTCCAGCGAGGCGCCACGGACTTCCACGCGGCCGACCTCGCCGGGCGCGATGGGGCTCCTGGGCACTGCCGAGCACGCCGACCAAGCGAGTCCAGCAGGCCCGGCGGCGGCGCCTGGAAGCGTTCGCGCGCACCCTGCCGCGGAACGCGCGAGATAGCCGACCGCGACCACGTGAACAGCAGCCACTGCGCCCAGCCGCGGCGAGGACGCCCCCGCGGCGGGCACGCCGACGGTCATCGCCCCGAGGCCGAAGAACATGACGAAGAAACCACTGGGCGTGGCGAGCTTCCAGCACCATCAGCGCGAGGCCGCCGGCGATCCAGATCCACCAGGTCATGCGCGAGTATAGTGGTTCAACACGAAGGTTCAGCACGATGGTTCAGCACGAAGGTTCAGCGCGGGGGTTCAACACGAAGGTTCCTGCCGCCCTGTTTCTCGCCGTATTCGCGGCCACTGTAGCGACGCAGGCGCCGCGGGCGCGCCTGGAGGGCATCGCGGTGATGCCGGCCGACACGTGGGCGCCGGGGCCCCCGAGCGGCGCGTTTCGCACGCCGGAGCGGGCGGGGAAGCCGGAATTTCCGTCGCAGCCCGTGCAGGGTTTCTCGTCGATTCGGCCGGTGACTGCGGGTGACGCCGACTGGCTCGCCCTCGTCGACAACGGCTTCGGTACGCGCGCCAATTCGCCGGACTCGTTGCTCCGCCTGTACCAAATGCACGTCGATTGGGCCGCGGACGCCGCGGCGCCGACAGGTGCGTTCCTCCAACTGAGCGACCCGAACCACCACCTGCCGTTTCACCTCGTCCACGACGACACTCCCGATCGCCTCCTGACGGGCGGCGACCTCGACCCCGAATCGTTCGTGCGCTTGCCGAACGGGGAGATGTGGATCGGCGACGAGTTCGGTCCGTTCCTGGTGCACGTGGACGCCGATGGGCGCGTCATCGGGACACCTGTCGGGCTCGAGGGGATGCGGTCTCCCGACTACCCGGACGACCTGCCTCCGGATGCGGGGCGGGCCAGCGCCGCGAGGATCCGGCGCAGCCGCGGCTTCGAGGGTCTCGCGGCCGCCGACCGGTGGCTGCACCTGTACGCCGCGCTCGAGGCGGGCCCGATCGATGATCCGCCGGGCACCACGCGCATCATCGAGTTCGACACACACGCCAACGACTGGACCGGCCGGTGGTGGCGCTATGCGCTCGACGCTCCCGACCAGGGCATCACCGAGTTCATCGGGCTCGGGCAAGTGTTGGGCACGGCATGCGACGGCCGCTTCCTCGCCATCGAGCGCGACAACGGGCAAGGCGCCTCGGCGAAGTTCAAGCGCGTGTTCGAAGTGTCGCTGGCGCCCCCCGCCGCGGGTGCGACGATGCCGCTGGAAGCAACGAAGCGGCTGGCCGCTGATCTCCTCGAGATCGACAACGACGCGGAACTCGGTGGTTTTCCCAAGCGCTTCACGTTCCCCTACATCACCACCGAGGCGCTCTGGCCCGTCGATCGCCAGACTCTCGTGCTGGTGAACGACAACAACTATCCGGCTTCCGGTGGTCGCGGTCCCGAGAAGGACGCGACGGAGTTCATTCGCCTGCGCCTCGCAGGCCCGCTGTGCACACCCTGGTGATCGGTTCCCGGTTCCCGGCTCCCGGTTCCCGTCTGCTATCATCGTGAGTTCAATGCCCCTGATTCTGGTCACCAATGACGACGGCGTGCAGTCGGAGGGTATCCATGCCCTCGCCGCCGCGATGAAGCCCTTCGGCGACGTGGTCATCGTCGCTCCCTTGCAGGAAGCCAGCGCCATCGGTCACGCGCTGACGCTGCGCCGTCCGCTCCGCATCGAGCCATTTGGCGAGAACATTCACGCGGTGGACGGCACGCCCACAGACTGCGTGAACATCGGCTGCGGAATCATCCTCAGGCGGCTGCCGGACCTGGTCGTGTCCGGCATCAACAAGGGCTGGAACCTCGGCGACGACATCACGTATTCCGGCACCGTCTCCGGCGCGCTCGAGGGCGCGCTGCTGGGCGCGCCGAGCATCGCCGTCTCGCTGAAGCGGACGGCCACGTTCGACTTCGGTCCCTCGGCGGAAGCGGCGGCCACCGTGGCGCGAATGGTGCTCGCCGCAGGGCCTCCCGCCGCGCACGTTGCTCAACATCAACGTGCCTGACGGGCACGCCGAAGGGCCTGCGCGTCACCGTCGCAGGCGAAGCGGAACCACGTGACGCAGATCGACGCCCGCATGGATCCGCGCGGCAACGCGTACTACTGGATCGAAGAGGCGCTCGACGAGTATCACCCGGCCGACGGCAAGTCGGATTACGAGGCCGTGATGGACGGCTACACGTCGGTGACGCCGCTTGCAGCCGGACATGACCGCCTACGACGCCATCAGGCGCGTCGAGGAACAACTCCGGCGAGGGTGACCGGCAGGCGCGGCGCGCTATGATAGCGGCATGCGACGCGCGCTCGCCGCGGCCACGCTTGCGGTCGGCCTCACGCTGACGTTTGTCGAGGCCCAGGGCCCGGGCACACCCTCGGCGCGCCTCGTCTCGGCTCCCCTCATTCGCCTTCCCGGCGAAATCGATTCGAGCAACCCGTTCGTGTGGGACCTCGTCGACGGCCAGCCCCGCCTGTTCGTGGTGACATCCTGGGGCGGCGTCCCCATTCAATCCTCGGGCCCGTCGATCGATCGGCTGCAGCGCGGCGAACCCGTGACGTTCACGTCGCACCCCGGCAACGGCGTCTGGATGGAATCGATCGTCGCCGACGCGGACGGCGCCTGGTACGGCTACTACCATCACGAGCGGCCGGCGGACGAGTGCGGCAGGCCGGAGCGCCAGTTGCCGCGCATCGGAGCGGCGCGCTCGCGCGACCGCGGCCGCACGTGGGAGGACCTCGGCATCGTGCTCGACGCGCCGCCGGGCAGCGCGCCGTGCGGGTCGACGAACCGCTTCGTGCTCGGCGGCGTGGGCGACGTCTCGGCGATGCTCGACGCCGCAGGACAGGATCTTCTATCTCTTCTTCAGCCGGTACGCAGGCGGCGTCGAGACACAGGGCGTGGCCGTTGCGCGACTGGCCTGGGCCAATCGCGATGCGCCGGCGGGCAAGGTGACCGTGTTCAACGACGGCGCGTGGTTGCCCGCGCAGGGCGTGCCGTCGGCGGATGGAGAGACGATCGCCGAGTGGCAGTATCCGGCAGGAACGCCGCTCGAACGCGCCACCAAACCGTTTCACGACGGCCAGGCCGCGGCCGACGTGTTCTGGGGCGCGTCCGTGCACTGGAACACGTACCTCGAGCAATACGTGATGATGCTGAACCGCGCGAAGGACGAGAACTTCGGCACCGAAGGCATCTACGTGTCCTACGCGCCATCGCTGTCGGACCCGCACTTGTGGACCACGCCGAAGAAACTGATGAACGGCGGCGAATGGTACCCGCAGGTAGTGGGGACGGAGACGGGTACCGGGACCGACAGGCTCGCCGGCCGACGAGCCCGGTTCTTCCTGACGGGCAAGTCGGACCAGGTGATCGAGTTCGAACGCTGACTAGTTGCCGGCGCCTTTCGGCTTGAGGATCACGTAGGCGGGCAAGCCGACGGCCTTGAACCGCTGCATCACCGCCTTCGCCGGCTCCTCGTCCGGCTGCTCGGCCTGGAACTTGACCTTCACGTAGCCGTCGAGCGCCGCCTTCACGGCCGCGATCCACCAGCGTCGTCTTGTCCATCGTCAGGCAGTTCTTGCACCAGGTCGCCCACAGGTCGACCAGCACCGGCTTGCCTTCGCGCTCGGCCGCGGCCAGGCCCTCCGCCAGCGACGAGTGCCAGCCTTCCTTCAGCTTCTCTTCCACGCTCGACGCCACTTCCGTCGGCATCCACCCAGCGGTTCGCGAACAGCTCGTAGGCGAGGTAGCCGTAGTAGACGGCGGTGCCGAGGATGAGCACGCCGAAGCCCTGCTTCACCCGCACCATCCAGGCGCCGGGCTTCGGCAGCGACGCCAGGCCCGCGCCGGCGATCGGCCACGGCATCGCCATGCCGATGCCGAGGAAGAACGGCAGCGCCAGCGCGATGGTCGTGCCGGTCGCGTAGAGGTTGCTGGCGAACAGCACCACCTGGATGACCACCGGCGCCACGCACGCGCCCGCGAGCAGCGCCGCGACCGCGCCCATCGTGAACGCCAGCAGCGAACGTGCCGCGCCCGCGCGCCGCTGCCGATGCTGCTCGAGAACTGCGAGAAGTCGATCGTCGAACACGTCGAACATCGCCAGCGCCAGCACCACGAACAGCACGGCGATGCCGAGGTTGAACCACGGCGAGGCGTTGATGGTGCCGAACGTGCCGGCCGTGAGCATCGACGACGAGGCCGAGCACGCCGTAGACGAACGCCATCGCGCCGCCGTAGGTCGAGCCCGAGCAGGAAGCCGCGCTTGCGCGACCCGGCCTGCGCGCCGGCGCCGATGATGGCGAGGTTGATCGGAATCATCGGCAGCACGCAGGGCGTGAGGTTCAGCGCCAGGCCGCCGAGAAACACGATGAGGAGGATGGCCAGCGGCCCGCGGCCCTCGAACAGGCCCTTCTCGACGACGCCGGTTTCGGCGTTCTTGATGAAGGTCGAGGAAGTCGCCGGTGCCGAGGTAGCCGCCCGTGCTGGCAACGAGCGTGAACTTGTCGAGCTGCGCGATGCCCGCATCCAGTCCGCCGGCGGATGATGCGGCCGGTGCCGCGGGAGCGGCCACGGCCGCTGGCGCGCCGGTTCCTCGCCCGTGCCGAACGGAATCTTGTCGAGGACATCACCGTGCAGCGCGGCCACCGTCGTTCCGGCCGGCACCACCTTCAGCGTCCACGACGCCTGTGCGTTGCTCGGCGCGTAACACATCTTCTCGTCGCAGGCCTGATAGCGGAGGCGCGCCGGGCACGACGAGCTCGCCTGGCGGCAGGTTCGCGGGCAGCGAGAGCCGGACGCCGATGGTGAACTCGCGCTCGAACACCAGCAGCGGCTGATCCAGGCCTTCCTGCGGGAAGTCCACGGCGATCGGGAACACCAGTTCTTCGACCTGAATGCCGGAGGGGCCGTCGACCGTCAGTTCCGTCGGGATGAGCGACGCGTCCCGCGGCTTGTTGGACTGGACGTGGAAGCCCCTCCGGCAGCGCGACCTTGAGGGCCGCGCGCACCGTGGCCCCTGGCCGCACACCGTCGCTTTCGACGAGCGGGGTTATCTCCGCGACGACTTTCTTGAACTGGGCCTGGCCGACCGCCGCGGAGAGCAGGATCACGCCGACGACGAGGAGGGTGAATCGCGAAGCGCGCATGTCTGCCTATTCTTCCGCAATGGCGGCAACAATTTTCCTGGCGGCGGGCAGGCTGACCCCGCAGGTGGGATCGTCCACGCGGCACCGGGCCAGCGTGAGGCCGCAGCCGCAGGTGCACCCTTCAGTGTTCAGACGCCGCAGGGCCTCGGAACGTTTCTCCGGGGACAGGGACGCCAGGTCCACGCCGGGAATGCTGGTGACCTGGGCCCCGTTGTCGAAGCCGATGGGCTTCGGCGGCTCCACGCGCGCCACCTTCACCTCGGGGGCAAGACCCGCCAGCGAGCGCGTTTCCAACTCGGTGAGGCGCGCGCTCAGCATGCCGATGTGGCGCTGCATGATCCGGCCGTCCTTGTCGATGATGTAGGAGGTCGGCAGCGACCCCACCCCCGGGAACACCTCCCGAATCCGGTCGTTGCTCATCGCCACGGGGTAGTTCATCTTGTGCTCGGCAACGAACCGGCGCACCACGTCGGGGCCTTCCTCGTCCTCCGACACGCCGATGATCTGCAGGTCGTTGGGGTACTTGTTCTGCAGGGCAATCAGGTCGGGAATCTCCGCGCGGCACGGCGGGCACCAGGTGGCCCAGAAGTTGACGATGGTGACCTTGGCGTGGCCCACGGTGAACGTGCGGCCATCGATGGTCGTGATGTCGAAGGGCTGGATGCTGGCGGGCTCCTTGAAGAAGCTCACGGTGTCCAGGTCCGCGGGTGACGGATCGACCGCGACGGGCTCGGTGACGGCTGTCGTGGCCGTGGCCGGGGGAGTCCAGCTGCCATTCGTGATCCCCCACGCGAGGGTCCCGACGAACAACAGGGCGACGGCGCCGAAGAGGGCGTTCTTCATCAACGAAGCGAGAATAACAGAAAGGCCCGGGGCGTGGCCCGGGGCCCGGCCGGCATGAAAATTAGGTTGCCGAGCCGCGCTTGGGTTAGACTATTCGGACTGTCGGGGCGTGGCTCAGCATGGTAGAGCGCTCGGTTCGGGACCGAGAAGTCGCTGGTTCGAATCCAGTCGCCCCGACCACTAGTTTTCTCGAAGGCCCCGCCACCCGGTGGGGCCTTTTGTTTTTCGGAGGCCCCGGTGAAACCCCAGCCCATCCTGCTCGTCTCCGCAATCCTCCTGCTGGCTTCCGGGGTGGCGGCGTTGTTCGCGCCGGAGGAAATCGCCGGCGTCCTCGGGGCGCATGGGCAGGCCGCGAGCAAGGTCCTGGTGCAACTCCTCGGCGCGGGACTCTTCGCGCTGGGCTTCCTCGACTGGTTCGTGCGCTTCGCGACAATCGGCGGCCTCTACGGCCGCCCCGTGGTAGTCGCGAACCTCGCGTTCTTTTTCATCGCCACGACGACGCTCCACAGGCACGCCAGGGACACAGGCTCGGGCACCGCATGGGTCCTCACCGCCATCGTCGCGGCCCTCGCCGTGTGGTTCGGGCGGTTCCTGCTGTATCCGCCCCCCCTCAGGAACCCCTTTTTTTTTTTTTTTTTTTTTTTTTTTTTTTTTTTTTTTTTTTTTTTTTTTTTTTTTTTTTTTTTTTTTTTTTTTTTTTTTTTTTTTTTTTTAAAAAAAAAAAAAAAAAAAAAAAAAAAAAAAAAAAAAAAAAAAAAAAAAAAAAAAAAAAAAAAAAAAAAAAAAAAAAAAAAAAAAAAAAAAAAAAAAAAAAAAAAAAAAAAAAAAAAAAAAAAAAAAAAAAAAAAAAAAAAAAAAAAAAAAAAAAAAAAAAAAAAAAAAAAAAAAAAAAAAAAAAAAAAAAAAAAAAAAAAAAAAAAAAAAAAAAAAAAAAAAAAAAAAAAAAAAAAAAAAAAAAAAAAAAAAAAAAAAAAAAAAAAAAAAAAAAAAAAAAAAAAAAAAAAAAAAAAAAAAAAAAAAAAAAAAAAAAAAAAAAAAAAAAAAAAAAAAAAAAAAAAAAAAAAAAAAAAAAAAAAAAAAAAAAAAAAAAAAAAAAAAAAAAAAAAAAAAAAAAAAAAAACCCCCCCCCCCCCCCCCCCCCCCCCCCCCCCCCCCCCCCCCCCCCCCCCCCCCCCCCCCCCCCCCCCCCCCCCCCCCCCCCCCCCCCCCCCCCCCCCCCCCCCCCCCCCCCCCCCCCCCCCCCCCCCCCCCCCCCCCCCCCCCCCCCCCCCCCCCCCCCCCCCCCCCCCCCCCCCCCCCCCCCCCCCCCCCCCCCCCCCCCCCCCCCCCCCCCCCCCCCCCCCCCCCCCCCCCCCCCCCCCCCCCCCCCCCCCCCCCCCCCCCCCCCCCCCCCCCCCCCCCCCCCCCCCCCCCCCCCCCCCCCCCCCCCCCCCCCCCCCCCCCCCCCCCCCCCCCCCCCCCCCCCCCCCCCCCCCCCCCCCCCCCCCCCCCCCCCCCCCCCCCCCCCCCCCCCCCCCCCCCCCCCCCCCCCCCCCCCCCCCCCCCCCCCCCCCCCCCCCCCCCCCCCCCCCCCCCCCCCCCCCCCCCCCCCCCCCCCCCCCCCCCCCCCCCCCCCCCCCCCCCCCCCCCCCCCCCCCCCCCCCCCCCCCCCCCCCCCCCCCCCCCCCCCCCCCCCCCCCCCCCCCCCCCCCCCCCCCCCCCCCCCCCCCCCCCCCCCCCCCCCCCCCCCCCCCCCCCCCCCCCCCCCCCCCCCCCCCCCCCCCCCCCCCCCCCCCCCCCCCCCCCCCCCCCCCCCCCCCCCCCCCCCCCCCCCCCCCCCCCCCCCCCCCCCCCCCCCCCCCCCCCCCCCCCCCCCCCCCCCCCCCCCCCCCCCCCCCCCCCCCCCCCCCCCCCCCCCCCCCCCCCCCCCCCCCCCCCCCCCCCCCCCCCCCCCCCCCCCCCCCCCCCCCAAAAAAAAAAAAAAAAAAAAAAAAAAAAAAAAAAAAAAAAAAAAAAAAAAAAAAAAAAAAAAAAAAAAAAAAAAAAAAAAAAAAAAAAAAAAAAAAAAAAAAAAAAAAAAAAAAAAAAAAAAAAAAAAAAAAAAAAAAAAAAAAAAAAAAAAAAAAAAAAAAAAAAAAAAAAAAAAAAAAAAAAAAAAAAAAAAAAAAAAAAAAAAAAAAAAAAAAAAAAAAAAAAAAAAAAAAAAAAAAAAAAAAAAAAAAAAAAAAAAAAAAAAAAAAAAAAAAAAAAAAAAAAAAAAAAAAAAAAAAAAAAAAAAAAAAAAAAAAAAAAAAAAAAAAAAAAAAAAAAAAAAAAAAAAAAAAAAAAAAAAAAAAAAAAAAAAAAAAAAAAAAAAAAAAAAAAAAAAAAAAAAAAAAAAAAAAAAAAAAAAAAAAAAAAAAAAAAAAAAAAAAAAAAAAAAAAAAAAAAAAAAAAAAAAAAAAAAAAAAAAAAAAAAAAAAAAAAAAAAAAAAAAAAAAAAAAAAAAAAAAAAAAAAAAAAAAAAAAAAAAAAAAAAAAAAAAAAAAAAAAAAAAAAAAAAAAAAAAAAAAAAAAAAAAAAAAAAAAAAAAAAAAAAAAAAAAAAAAAAAAAAAAAAAAAAAAAAAAAAAAAAAAAAAAAAAAAAAAAAAAAAAAAAAAAAAAAAAAAAAAAAAAAAAAAAAAAAAAAAAAAAAAAAAAAAAAAAAAAAAAAAAAAAAAAAAAAAAAAAAAAAAAAAAAAAAAAAAAAAAAAAAAAAAAAAAAAAAAAAAAAAAAAAAAAAAAAAAAAAAAAAAAAAAAAAAAAAAAAAAAAAAAAAAAAAAAAAAAAAAAAAAAAAAAAAAAAAAAAAAAAAAAAAAAAAAAAAAAAAAAAAAAAAAAAAAAAAAAAAAAAAAAAAAAAAAAAAAAAAAAAAAAAAAAAAAAAAAAAAAAAAAAAAAAAAAAAAAAAAAAAAAAAAAAAAAAAAAAAAAAAAAAAAAAAAAAAAAAAAAAAAAAAAAAAAAAAAAAAAAAAAAAAAAAAAAAAAAAAAAAAAAAAAAAAAAAAAAAAAAAACCCCCCCCCCCCCCCCCCCCCCCCCCCCCCCCCCCCCCCCCCCCCCCCCCCCCCCCCCCCCCCCCCCCCCCCCCCCCCCCCCCCCCCCCCCCCCCCCCCCCCCCCCCCCCCCCCCCCCCCCCCCCCCCCCCGTCCCCAGCCGTCGCGCTTTCGATGCCGGGCCGCTACTGCCGCCTCGAGCCACTCAATGCCTCTGTGCACGCGCGCGACCTCTGGGAGGCGAACGCGTTGGACACGACGGGCCGCAACCTCGCGTACTCTGCCGGTCGAGCCGTTCCCGACAGGCGACGCGCTCGAGGCTTGGCTCGCGCAAATGGCCGCGCAGCGCCATCCTTTTTTCTTCGCCGTCCTGGTGCCCGATGGGGCCGCGCACCGCGCCGTGGGCGTGGCGTCGTACCTCCGCATCGCACCCGAGGCGGGAATACCATCGAGGTGGGCCACATCAATTTCTCGCCGCGACTGCAGCGGACGCGCACCGGCCACCGAGGCCATTTTCCTACATGATGCGCTACGCATTCGAACTCGGGTACCGGCGCTACGAGTGGAAGTGCGATGCGCTCAACGCCCCGTCACGCCGGAGCGGCGCAGCGGCTCGGGTTTTCGTCCGAAGGCGTGTTCCGGCAGGCGCTCGTCTACAAGGGCCGCAACCGCGACACCGCGTGGTACACGGCGATCGACGCGGAGTGGCCTTCGCCTCCAGGCGGCGTTCGAGCGCTGGCTCAATCCGTTCAACTTCGACGCCGCCGGACAGCAGCGCATGCCGCTGTCGGATCTCACAGCGCCGATCCTGGTGGCGCGCGGCTAGTCCGGAGCCTTCATGCTGAATCCCGTCTCAATCCTGCTCGTTGGACTCGTCCTGGTCACTGCGGCCTTCGTCTACGCCTGGTGGCAGAGCGCCATCGACCGCAACCACCCCCATCCGACACCAGGGCCCGTTCATGATCGCCTTTGGCAGGGTGACCGCTCTTCTTCGACACCCTGGGCATCGGGAACTACGCGCCGACGACCGCGATGTTCCGGATGTTCAAGATGGTGAAGGACGAACTGATTCCGGGCACGCTCACCGTCGGCTCCGGGGTGCCGGTCGCCCTCGAGGCCTTCGCGTTCATGGCGGCCATCGCCGTCGACCCGACAACGCTGCTGCTTTTCGTGCCCATCGGGGGAGCGGGCTGCTACCTCGGCGCCCGCGTGGTCTCGCGGCTGCCGCGGCGGCCGATCCAGGTGGGGATGGGCAGCGCGCTGCTGGTGGGAGCCGTCGTGATGTTCCTGACCAACATGCGATGGATCCCCGGCGGCGGCACGGCCATCGGTTTCTTGGGGACGGTGCTGGTGGCCGCCGCCGCGGTCAACTTCGTCCTGGGCGGGCTCATGGCGCTCGGCATCGGCAGCTACACGCCCAGCCTCATCGTGTTCAGCCTGCTCGGCATGGATCCGCGGTCGGCGTTCCCGATCATGATGGGCTCGACCGCGTAAATCAGTTGCGCTCGGCGGCATCAAGTTCGCCCGCACCGGCAAGTACGACGGCAAGGCCGCGCTCGGCATGACCCTGGGCGGCATTCCCGGCGTGCTCGTCGCCGCCTATCTCGTGAAGAGCCTGCCGCTCGTCGCGATCCGCTGGCTCGTGGTGGTGGTGGTGCTGTACGCGAGCGTGTCGCTGCTCAGAACCGCGTTCGCGCGCCGCGCTCGTGAGTAGGTCTCCTCAGCGGGCTCCCGTCCATCGGCGCCAGTTACCCGGCTCCCGGCTCCCGACACAATCGTTAGATGTGCGCCTGCAGGGGCTCGTGCATCCGCCGGCCGTGCGTCAGCGACATCAGCACGACGTCGGACGTCACCGGCGCGCGCCGGAAGGCGTCGACGCCGATCGCGTCGGCGATGGCGTTCAGCACGGCGCCGTAGCCCGCGCCCACGGGCGGCTCGCCCACGCCCTTGGCGCCGACGGGCGTCTCGGGGTCGGGGATGCCGAGCGCCACGGCCTGCATGTGAGCGGCACGTCGAGGATGGTCAGCGGCCTGTTGTTGTGGAAGCGCCGCGCCAGCGACAGCCCGTAGTGCGGGTCGTAGACCAGCTTCTGGAAGAGCGCGTGCGCGATGCCCAGGCAGCACGCCGCCGTTCAGCTGCGCGATGAGGCTGCGCGGGTTCACCACCGTGCCGACGTCGCCCACGCCGAGGAAGTCGACGAGCGTCACCGCGCCGGTCTCGACGTCCACCTCCACCTCGGCGAAGCCGGCCACGAAGCGAATAGGTGTCGCCGTCGCGCGGGTAGGTGTCCTTCGCCACGCCCATCAGGCCGAGGCCGGCCAGGCCCGCCGGCCGCAGTCCTTCGTGAACGCGTGGATGTCGGCGGGCAGCTCGTGGCCGTCGAAGCGTGCCGCCGAGCGCGATCGCGCGCGCCGCCGCCTGCGCGTAGGTGAGCCGCGCGCCGGGCTGCCCCTGCGGAACACGCGCTCGTTGCCGAGCTCGTAGTCGTCGGGCGCGCCGCCGAGATCGCGCGCGGCGATCTCCTGCAGCTTGCGCTTCGCGTCCATCGCGCCGGCCTGATTGGCGCGCGTCATCGCGTGCGTCGTCTGACTGCCCACCGACATGCACGTCCACGGCAGGCCCTTGCTGGTGTTGCCCCAGATGACGTCCACCTTCTCCCACGGCATCGCGAGCACGTCGGCCGCCACGCGCGCGAGGTCGATCACCGAGTGCGTGCCGAGGTTGCCGACGCCCGACTGCACGTAGCAGCTTGCCGTCGGGCCGGATGGTCATCAGGCCGTCGTAGCCGACCGAGCCCGCGCCGTGCGGCCCGATGGCCACGCCGACGCCGCGCACCTTGCTGCCGCGGCGCTGGCCGGACGCGCCACGCGCGTCGTCCAGTCGAACAGCTCCGCGCCGCGATCGAGCGCGTCCTTCACGAAGCGCGCCGGTCGACATGACGCCGCGTGCCGTCGGCGCCGGCGGGCCGAACGGGGCCTTGCCCTCCGGCGCGTTCAGCCGGCGGATGGCGAGCTGGTCGAGGCCGAGCTGCTTGGCGGCCTTGGTGATCACGCCTTCGATGATGCCGTTGGCCTGCATCGGCCCGGGCGAGCGCTGCTGCGTGCGCGGCGGCGTGTTGGTCAGCACGTTCACCGCGCGCCAGCGCATCGCCGGCGGCTGGTAGATCGAGCGACGCGGCAAGGCCGGCGGAGCGGTGATCGCCCATCGGCCCGTACGGGCCGCCGTCCTGGACGATGAAGAGATCGAGGCGCGGTGATGCGGCCGTCCTTCGTGAAGCCGATCTTCGCGCGGCCCGTCATGCTGGTGCGGGCGCGGCCGAAGTAGCTCTCTTCCTCGCGGCTGACGCGCATCATCACCGGCGCGCCGGCCTTCTTCGAGAGCAGCGCCGGAATCGCCATCGTCACGGCGCCGGCGCCCTTGCTGCCGAAGCCGCCGCCGGTGTACTCGCAGATGAGCACGACCTGCGACGGCTCGATGCCGACCCAGCGCGCCACGCAGTCCACCGTGCGCACGACGCTCTGCGTCGAGCAGTGGAGGTAGCAGCTTGCCGTTCTGCCAGTAGGCCATCGCGCTGCGCGTCTCGAGCGGATGGTGGCCGGTGGACTGCACGACGAACGTCTCGTCGAGCACGAGGTCGGCGTCCGCGAAGCCGGCGTCGAGGTCGCCGTAGGCCCACTCCTCCATCGCCTTGCCCGTGGGCAGCCGCCCCTCGGCCGCGTCGGCGAAGTCGGCGTCGGTCCACTTCAGGCGCGCGACGGGCGGTCGCGCGGCGGCTGCGCCGGGCTGCGGCGGGCGGCGGCACGCCCCACACGTTGCCCTCGGTGCGCGCGTCGGGCCATCGGGCCGCAGGCTCTCGAGCGGATCGATGGTGAACGGCAGCGGCTCGATCTCGAGGTCGATGCAGCTCGATGGCCTCGGCCGCGATCTCTTCGCTCACCGCGGCGACCGCCAGGATCGGCTCGCCGGCGTAGAGCGGCTCGTTGGTCAGCGCGCGCTCGGCGCCGCCGAGGTCGCGGCAGGTCGTCGGCCGTGAGGATGGCGCGCACGCCGGGCAGCGCCAGCGCGGCGCGTGTCGAGGCCGAGTGACACGCGCGTGCGGCGCGGCTAGCAGCAGCTTGCAGAACAGCATGCCCTCGGCGCGGAAGTCCTCGGCGTAGCGGGCCCGGCCGGTGACCTTGGCCACGATGTCCGGCGTGACGTAGTTGGTGCCGACCAGCTTGCTGTCTGCCATGCGGGGGACTCTAGACCCGTCCCCGGGGGCTGTCAACGTTCAACGAAGGGCACCGGTATACTTGAACGTCCACGTGACCGACACGCCAGCATCCCCGGAGCGCCGCCGCGTCTCCTTCGCCAGCCTCGCCACCGCCGTCGTCGGAGTGGGGTTGCTTGCCTTCACGATTCGCCAGGTCGGCTGGTCCAACGTCGTCAGCGGCATCGCCAGCGTGGGGTGGGCGTTCCTGCTGGTGATCGCGTTGGGCACGGTCCGCATGGCCGTCCGCGCCCGCGCCTGGATGGTCTGCGCGGAAGACACTGCCGGGAGTCGGGAGTCGGGAGTCGGGAGCCGGAGGTTGCCGTTTGGATCCGCATTCGGGGCGATGCTCGCAGCCGACGCGCTGGGCAACCTGACGCCGCTCGGCCTGCTCGCGAGCGAGCCTGCGAAGGTGATGATGGCGCGGTCGAGATTTCCACGGTGAACAGCGTGGCGTCGGTCACGATCGAGAACGCGTGCTACACCGCGTCGGTGGTCCTCGTCCTGCTCTCTGGCACGTGGTTCTTCATTCAGCGGGCGGACGTGCCGCCCATTCTCGAGCAGGCGGCGGAACTGGTGGTGATGGGCGCGCTCGTCACGGGCGTGGTTGGCCTGTGGGTGGCGCGGACGCGGCCGGCCGTGCTGTCGCGCCTCGGCCCCGTCATCACGAAGCTGGTGGGGAAGGCCACGACCTCGGCCGAAATGCTGCGCGAGGTCGAAACGCGCATCTACGACGTGCTGCACTGGCCCGTCACGCGGCTGGCGCGGGTCACGCTGTGGGAAGCCGCGTTCCATGTGGCTGCCGTGCTCGAGGTGTGGATCGTCCTCCGCTTGCTGCCGGGCAGCGAGCACGCAACGGTGGTCGACGCGTTCCTGATGGAGACCGCCGGGCGGTTCGTCACCGTGGCGTTCAAGTTCATCCCCTTCCGCCTGGGCGTGGACGAAGCCGGCTCCGGCGCGGTCTCGCAGGTGCTGGGCTTTGGTCCCGTCACCGGCGTGACCCTCGCGCTGATCCGCCGCCTGCGCATCCTCTGCCTTAACGCCGCCGGCCTGATGGTCCTCTCCCGCCGGTAGGGAATGGCACCGTGTCACGAATTCCGCGCATTCCTGCGTACCCTGGCAAATAGACTGCGCTGTTTTCGGTGTCACGGTGCCAGTCGCCCTGGCTAGAATCAGGGCATGAAGGCCTTCCACAAATTCCTCATCGTCGGCCTCATGGTCGGCACCGCCCTCACCGCTGGTCTCCAGCTCTCGCCAGCCATCTCCGCGCAAGCCGGCGGCACCGTCGACCCGGCGCTCTACGGCGGCATGCGCTGGCGCAGCCTCGGCCCGCGCGCGGCGGCCGCTCGATCGCCGTCGCCGGCAGCGACGCGCGCCCCAACGAGTACTGGTTCGGCGCCACCGGCGGCGGCGCCTGGAAGACCACCGACGGCGGCACCACCTGGGCGCCGATGACCGACGGCAAGATCACCACGCTCGTCGGTCGGCGCGCTCGCCGTGTGCGAGGCCAACCCCGACGTCGTCTACATCGGCAGCGGCGAGACGCGACTTCCGCGGCAACATCATCCAGGGCGACGGCGTCTACAAGACGACCGACGGCGGCAAGACCTGGACGCACGTCGGGCTGCGCGACACGCAGACGATCGCCAAGATCCGCGTGCATCCCACCAACCTGCGACCTCGGTCTACGCGGCGGTGTTCGGCCACGGCCTACGGCGCCGAGCGACGAGCGCGGCGTCTTCAAGTCCGACCGACGGCGGCAAGACCTGGAAGCGCATGCTCTTCCGCGACGACAAGACCGGCGCCGTCGACCTGTCGATCGACCCGAAGAACCCGAACGTGCTCTTCGCGGCGCTGTGGGAGGCTATCGCAGCGCTCCACGTGGGGCATGTCGAGCGGCGGCCCCGGCAGCGGCCTGTTCAAGTCCACCGACGGCGGCGACGACCTGGACCGAGATCACCAAGAACCCCGGGCTGCCCGCGGGCCTGTGGGGCAAGGTGCGGCGTCTCGGTGTCGCCGGTGGACGGCAACCGCGTCTACGCGCTGATCGAGAACGAGGACGGCGGCCTCTTCGTGTCCGACGACGCCGGCGCGCACCTGGAAGCTGATCAACGACAACCGCAACCTCCGCCAGCGCGCGTTCTACTACACGCGCCTCTACGCCGACCCGAAGGACAAGGACACGGTCTACGTCCTGAACGTCCAGTTCTACAAGTCGACCGACGGCGGCAAGACCTCACGACGCGATCCGCCTGCCGCACGGCGACAACCACGACATGTGGATCGCGCCGAGCGACAACCAAGCGCATGATCGCAGGCCAACGACGGCGGCGCCAACGTCACGGTCAACGGCGGCAGACGTGGACCGACCAGGACTACCCGACCGGGCAGTTCTACAACGTGTTCACCACGAAGCACGTGCCGTACCACGTCTGCGGCGCGCAGCAGGACAACTCCACCGCGTGCTGTCGAGCCAGGCGAACCGGCGGCGCCGGCGAGGGCAGCCTGCCGCCGATCTTCTACGCCGTGGGCGGCGGCGAGAGCGGCTACATCGCGCCCGACCCGCTCAACGCCGAACGTCTTCTACGCCGGCAGCTACGGCGGCCTCTCACGCGGCTCGACCGCCGACCGGGCAGCAGCGCGCCGTCAACATCTACCCGAACAACCCGATGGGCTACTCGGTCGGATCGACATCAACGAGCGCTTCCAGTGGACGTTCCCGATCGTCTTCTCGCCGATCGACCCGAAGACGCTCTACGCCTCGTCGCAGCACCTGTGGAAGACGACCAACGGCGGGCAGAGCTGGGAGCAGATCAGCCCCGACCTGACGCGCGCACGATCCGAAGACGCTGCAGCGCCTCCGGCGGGCCGATCACCAAGGACCAGACGGGCGTCGAGACCTACGCGGTGATCTTCACCATCGCGCCGTCGCGGCAGGACGTCAACACGATCTGGACGGGCTCGGACGACGGCTTCGTGCACGTCACCCGTGACGGCGGCAAGACCTGGGAGAACGTCACGCCGAAGGACCTGCCGGAGTTCGCGCGCATCAGCCTGATCGAGGCCTCGCCGCACCAGAACGGCGCGGCCTACGTCGCGGCAACCGCTACCAGCTGCGACGACCGCAAGCCCTACGTCTACAAGACGACCGACTTCGGCAAGACGTGGACGAAGATCGTCACCGGCATCCCGGACACGCGACTTCGCGCGCACCGATCCGCGAGGATCCCAAGCGCGAGGGCCTGCTCTACCTCGGCACCGAGCACGGCATCTACGTGTCGTTCAACGACGGCGCCAGCTGGCAGTCGCTGCAGCTGAACCTGCCGGACACGCCGGTGCACGGCATCGTCGGTCGAGGAGCGCGACCTGGTGATCGGCACGCACGGCCGCGGCTTCTACGTGCTGGACAACATCGGCGTGCTGCGGCAGGCGACGCCGCAGCTCACGACCGAGGACGCTGCACCTCTTCGAGCCCGTCAACCCGCTGCGCGGCCTCGATCGCAACGTCACCTTCGACTACTACCTGCAGGCAGGACGCCGACACGGTGAAGATCGAGTTCCTCGACGCGCAGGGCAGCGTGCGTCCGCTCGTTCACCGGCGACGCCGAAGGCGCCGCCGCCGCGCCGGCCGGCGGCGGCGACGACGAGGGCGGCTTCTTCGGCCGCCGGCGCCGCAGCGTCGGCGTCAAGAAGGGCATGAACCGCTTCACCTGGGACATGCGCTACGAAGGCGCCACGGTGTTCCCGGGCATGATCATGTGGGCGGCGCAGCCGCAGCGCGGCCCCGCCGCGCCGCCGGCCACCTACACCGTCCGCGTGACGGCCGACGGCGAGACCGCGACGCAGGACTTCATCGTCGGCATCGACCCGCGCCTCAAGGACAGCGTCACCGAGGCCGATCTGCAGGAGCAGTTCAAGCTCTCGATGGCAGGTGCGCGACAAGGTGACCGCGGCGAACCTGCGCGGTGATCCAGGTCCGCGCGCATCCGCGACCAGGTCAACAAGGCGCATGGAGAAGGTGCCGGCGAAGAAGAAGGCCGAGATCCAGGCGCTGGCCGACGGCCTGATGAAGCCGCTCACCGTGGTGGAGGAGGAGGTCTACCAGGTGAAGAACCGCAGCGGCCAGGATCCGCTGAACTACCCGATCAAGTTGAACAACAAGATCGCGGCGCTGGCGGGCGTGGTGGAAAGCTCGGACAACAAGCCCACCGACCAGAGCTACACGGTGTTCAAGGAACTGTCGGCCCGCCTCGACGCGCAACTGCAGGCGCTGGACAAGACGGTGAAGACGGAGCTGCCGCGCTCAACGCCGCGCTGAAGCGCGAGAAGGTGGACGCGGTCGACGCGAACAAGAAATAACGAATAACAAATTACAAACGAAGACAACAGAGGAGGCCGACAGATGGCCTCCTTTGTTATTTGTTACTTCGATTACTTCGTCAGATGAAACGGCACTGACGTCGAGACGACCCGTCGGCCGGAACAGGAGGGCCGCCTTCAACGTCAGCGCGCTCTGGTTGTGCAGCAGGTTGTGCCACCAGTGCTTCACCACGAACTCCGGCAGGACGACGGTGATGTAGTCGTCGGGGTGCTCGCGCTCCTGGCGGTCGATGTACTCGAGCAGCGGCTCGGTCATCGACCGGAAGGGCGACTGCAGCACCACCAGCTTCACGTGCGATCCCCACTGCGGCCAGTCGCGCTTCAGCGCCGCGAGCGACTCCTGGTTCACGTTCACGTAGACGGCCCGCACGTCCTTCGAGAGCGCCGACGCGTAGCGCAGCGCCTCGATCACGGCGCGGTGCACGCCGCCGATCGGCACGATCACGATGTGGCCGTGCGGCGTCGTGTCCACCTCGACGCCCGTGAGCGACAGCTGGTTCGCCACGTTGTCGTAGTGGTGCCGCGTCGCCTTGAACACCATCACGAGGACGGGAATCAGGATCAGGACGATCCACGCGCCCTCGGCCCCCTTGGTGATCGCCACGACGATCAGCACGATGAACGTCAGGAAGGCGCCGAAGCCGCTGATGCCCGCGCTGACCTTCCAGCCGGGCTCGCGCAGCCGCCGCGCGCGCAGGAACATGCCGGTCTGCGAGAGCGTGAACGACAGGAACACGCCGATCATGTAGAGCGGGATCAGCGCGTGCGGGTCGCCGCCGAAGATCGACGATGAGGAACGCCGCCGCGATGCTGAGCGCCACGATGCCGTTCGAGAACGCGAGCTTGTCGCCCAGGTTCGTGAACTGCCGCGGCATGTAGCGGTCCCGCGCCACGACCGACGCCAGCCGCGGGAAGTCCGCGAACGCCGTGTTCGCGGCCAGCACGAGGATCAGCATCGTCGCCACCTGCACGGTGTAGTAGAGGAGGTTGCGGCCGCCGAAGATGCCGCGGGCGAGCTGCGACACCACGGTCTCGGTCTCGCTGGGGATGACCTGGTAGGCGTGGGCCAGCAGCGTGATGCCCACGAACATCGTGACGCCCAGCGCCGCCATCAGGATCAGCGTGCGCGCGGCGGTCACGGGGGACGGCGCCTTGAACGCCGGCACGCCGTCCGACACCGCCTCCACGCCCGTCATCGCCGTGCAGCCGTTGGCAAACGCCGTGAGCAGCATGAAGATGCTGATGCTGCCGGTGGCGTACGTCGGCAGCGGATCGACGGGCGGCACCGGCACGATGGTCCCGGTGGCGGCCCGGACCGCGCCGGTGACGATCAGCGAGAGCATCACGCCGACGAACACGTAGACCGGGACGCCGAACAGCTTGGTCGACTCCTTGAGGCCCCGCAGGTTCCCGAACATCAGGATCCCGATGAACGCCAGGCCGAGGACCGAGCGGTTGACGTGCAGCGCGGGAAACGCGGAGGTGATGGCGGAGACGCCGGCCGCGATGCTCACGGCCACCGTCAGCGTGTAGTCGATCAGCAGGGCCGAGGCCGCCGCCAGGCCCGCGCCCGGGCCCAGGTTGTCGCGGGCGACGATGTAGGCGCCGCCGCCGCCCGGGTAGGCGTGAATCGTCTGCCGATAGGAAAAGATGACGGTGATCAGCAGCAGCGCGATCATGATCGCGATCGGTTGCGCCCCCGCCATGGCGGCCAGGCCGCCCACCATCAGGACCCGGAGCACTTCCTCCGTGGCGTACGCCACCGACGACAGCGCGTCGGAGGACAGCACCGCGAGGCCGCCGAGGAGTCCGAATTTGTGGTGATCTGCCTGGTAGGTCGGAATCGGCTGTCCCACGACGAGCCGCTTCAAGGGTCCAAACACGCTACTGCCTCCACGCCGGCCTATTCGGCAAACCCTGATGATGCGCCCGCCGGCGCACCGCCGTCAAGGCGGCTGGGCTACAATGGGCGGATGCGCGCGGCGCGGAAGTTCCTGGTGAGCGGACATGTTCAGGGTGTCGGCTTCCGGTATTTCGCGCAGGACGCCGCCCGCCGCGAGGGCCTGCACGGGCACGTCCGCAACCTGGACGACGGCACCGTGGAAGCCGTGGCCGAAGGCGACGCCGAGTCCCTGGATCGCTTCGAGTCGGCGCTGCGGCGCGGGCCGTCGCGGTCGCGGGTCGAACGCGTCGATCGTGGACGATATTCCGCCGACCGGCGTGCAATCCGGTTTCGGCATTCGATGAGTGAGCTGATGGAACATCTGAAGGCGAAGATTCGCCACGTCAACGATTTCCCGAAGAAGGGCATCCTCTTCTACGACATCACGACGCTCCTGAACGACGCCAAGGGCTTCCGCGACACGATCGACGCGCTGGCCGCGCCCTACATGGGCGAGGACATCGACCAGGTCGTCGGGATCGAGAGCCGCGGCTTCATCCTCGGGGCGGCCGTGGCCAACGCGCTCGGGTGCGGGTTCATCCCCGTGCGCAAGCCGGGGAAGCTGCCGTCGGCCACGCACAAGGAGACCTACACGCTCGAGTACGGCACCGACGCGCTCGAGATGCACGTCGACGCCTTCGCCAAGGACCACCGCATCCTCATCGTCGACGACGTGCTGGCGACGGGCGGGACGGCGCGGGCCGCGGTGGACCTGGTGCGCAAGGCGGGCGGGAAGCTGATTGGGGCGGCGTTCCTGATCGAGTTGAGTTTCCTCAACGGCCGGGCCAAACTACCCGGGCGAGCCCGTGTATTCGGTGCTGCAGGTACCAGCCGCGCCTGTAGCTCAGTTGGATAGAGCACTGGTTTCCTAAACCGGGGGTCACAGGTTCAATTCCTGTCAGGCGCACCATTTGACATTCAAAGTTCAAAGTTCAAAGTTCAAAAATAGACTATGAAAACTTCCGAACGGCATCACCTCAAGGACAACGACTTCGCGCTGGCGCTCGGCTCGGCGCAGGAGTGGTACACGAAGAACCAGCAGATGCTGCTCGTCACGATCGGCGCGATCGTGATCGTGGGCGGAGGCGTCGGCGGCTACATGGCCTGGAAGGGCTCCACCGACACCAAGGCGCGCGGCATGCTGGCCGCGGCGATGGTGATCGAGGAGGCACGCGTCCAGCCGCCCGGTCCGCCCGCCGGC
Source organism: uncultured Acidobacteriota bacterium (assembly GCA_963839865.1). Classification (GTDB taxonomy): domain Bacteria; phylum Acidobacteriota; class Vicinamibacteria; order Vicinamibacterales; family UBA2999; genus 12-FULL-67-14b. Next base: position 63,109 of record CAWIWS010000009.1, on the reverse strand, counting down.
ACGACCAACGACCCCGCGCAGACGCCCGGCCAGGCGCCCGGCACCTATCCCACCGAACAGGCCAAGCACGAGGCCGCGCTGCCGAAGTTCCTCGCCGCCGCCGACGCGTATCCGACGTCCGACTCGGGCCTGATGGCGCGCTACTACGGCGCCTCGACGCTGGTGTCGCTGGGCCGCTTCGACGAGGCCATCAAGCAGTACGACCAGGTGATCGCGAGCGGCACGGGTGTCCTCTCCCGCATGTCGCGAATGGGCAAGGCCGAGGCGCAGCTGCGCGCGAAGCAGTTCGAGCCCGGCGATTGCGACGATCAAGGAAATGTCGGAACAGAAGGACGCGGCCGCCATGCCCGCCGACGCGATCCTGATGGAACTGGCGCGCGCCTATCGCCTCGCCGGCAAGACCGAGGACGCGAAGAAGACCTTCACCCAGGTGGTGGAGCAGCACGCCGACTCGCCGTTCGCGGCGGAAGCGAAGGCCGAACTGGAAAAGCTGAAAGCTGAAGGTCGAAAGTGAAAATGAAAGGTCTGACCTTCATTTATTTTCTACGTTTCGTTCGACGTCTTTCAGGAACGTGAACTCCGCCGAGGGCGTCAGCTTGACGCCCTCGATGCCTGTACGGGACACGGCGACGTTGGTCTTGTACCAGAGGCTGATGTACGGCGCGTCCACCGCGATGACCTTCTGCGCCTCGCCGTAGAGCCGCCGGCGCGCCTCGTCCGTAGGGGCGGCGCTGGCCTCGTCGAGCAGGCGGTCCACCTCGGGGTTCTCGTAGTATCCGCGGTTGAAGCCCGACGGCGGCATCTGCGTCGAGTGGAACACGCGGCGCAGCATGTCCGGGTCCGAGACGCCCACCCACTGCAGCGTGAAGAGCTGGAAGTTGCCGCGCAGCACGTCGGCGTAGAGCGTGGCGAACTCGTACGAGCGCACGTCCAGCTCGATCCCGACCTGCTTGAGATCCTCCTGGATCACCGCGGCCTGCAGCCGGATGAACTCGTTGGTCGACACCTTGAGCGTCAGCGTGAGCCGCGGCCTCGGGCCGTCGCCATCCGGATCCGGATACCCGGCCTCGTCCAGCAGCGCCCGCGCCTTCGCCACGTCGTGCGAGAACTGGAACACGCCCGGCTCGAACGCCCACGACACCGGCGGCAGGATGCCCACCGCGGGCCGCGCCAGCCCGCGGCGCAGGTAGTCCACGATGGCCTGGCGATCGATGGCGTAGCCGATCGCATGCCGCACGCGCCGATCCTTCAGGACGGGATCGCGCATGTTGAAGCCGACGTACGCGTAGTCGGTCCCGGGCGACTCGGTGACCGTCATCGCCTTGTCGCCGGCCATCTGCGCGACGATGTCGGGCGCGAGGTCGTTGACCACGACGTCCACCGTGCCCTTGCGCAGTTCGAGGCCGCGCATGATGTCGTCGGGCACCACCTTGAGGACCACGCCGTCGTTGGCGGGGCGCCCGCCGTAATACTCCGCAAACGGCGCGAGCACCAGTTGGTCGTCCACCGCGAAGCTGACGAAGCGGTACGGCCCGGTGCCGACCGGGTGCTGCTTCAGCTCGGGACCCGCGCCCTTGGGCACGACGGGCATCACGAGGTTGATGGGGAACGAGCCGAACGGCTCCTTCAGCGAGAAGCGGACGGTGTAGGGATCGTCCGCCTTCACCGAGTCGAGCAGCCGGTACGCGCCCTTGCGCGGCGACACGAACGCCGGATCGATCAGGCTCCCGAACGTGTAGACGACATCGTCGGCCGTGAGCTCGTGGCCGTCGTGAAACCTGACGCCGCGCCGCAAGTGGACGATGTAGGTGAGCGGATCGGGCTGCTGCCAGTCGGTGGCCAGGCCGGGCGACACGCGCAGGTGATCGTCCAGCGTGAGGAGGTTGTCGTAGACGAGCTGGTAGACCTTCTGCGACACCTCGTCGGTGCCCACGCGCGGGTCGAAGCTGTTGGGCGAGCTGAGGACGGCGATGGTGACGACGCCCGGCTGGGCCGGCGCGCTCGAGCAGGCGGCCAGGCGCGGCGAGCGCGGCGAGCACCGAGCGCACCCGTGCACGCACGCACGGCCGCACCGTCGGCCGCTAGTCATCGACCTTCTTCTTGAGCTCGAGCAGGATCTGGAGCGCGTCGAGCGGCGTGGTGCGGTCGATGTCGATCTCGCGGATGCGCTCGCGCAGTTCCTCGTCCGCCGGCGACGACGCCTGGAACAGCCCGAGCTGTTGCTGCGGGACGGCGGCCCGGCCGCTCAGCGTGGGCCTGCCGCCGCGCGTCAGCTCGTCCCGCTCGAGGGACCCGAGGATCTCGCGCGCGCGCGCGATCACCGACGCGGGCAGCCCGGCCAGCCGCGCCACCTGGATGCCGTAGCTGCGGTCCGAGCGGCCCGGCAGGATCTTGTGGAGGAAGATGATGTCGTCCTTCCACTCGCGCGCGGCGACGTGCTAGTTCACCACGCCCGGCGAGCGCGTCGGCCAGGTCGGTGAGCTCGTGGTAATGCGTCGCGAAGAGCGTCTTCGGCCGCGCCCGCTGGTTGGTGGCCATGAACTCGGCCACGGCCCACGCGATGCTCAGGCCGTCGAAGGTCGCCGTGCCGCGGCCAATCTCGTCGAGCACGACGAGGCTCTTCGACGTGGCGCCGCTCAGGATGTTCGCGGTCTCCTGCATCTCGACCATGAACGTCGACTGGCCGCGCGCGATGTTGTCCGACGCGCCGACGCGGGCGTAGAGGCGATCGACCAGGCCGATCTTCGCCTCGCGCGCCGGCACGAACGAGCCGGTCTGCGCGAGCAGGCAGAGCAGCGCCACCTGCCGGAGGTAGGTGGACTTGCCGCCCATGTTCGGCCCCGTGAGGATCGACGAGCTGGTGCCGCGTGCCGTCGAGGTGGATGTCGTTCGGCACGAACGTGCCGCCGGCGAGCCGCTCGACCACGGGATGCCGCACGTCCACGGCGATGATCTCGTCGCCGTCGTGCACGTGCGGCTTGGTGTAGTTGCAGAGCGTGGCCGTCTCGGCCAGGCCGGCGAGGACGTCGAGCGCCGCCACCGCGCGCGCGGTGTCGAGCACGCGCGGCGCCTCGGCCGACACGCGCAGGCGCAGCGCCTCGAAGAGCTCCAGCTCGCGCGCGATGATCCGCTCGTCGGCGCCGAGGACCTTCTCCTCGTACTCCTTCAGCGCCGGCGTGATGAAGCGCTCGCCGCCGGCGATCGTCTGCTTGCGGATGTAGTCGGCCGGCACCGCGTGGAGGTTCGACTTCGACACCTCGATGTAGTAGCCGAACACGCGGTTGAAGCGGATCTTGAGCGACGAGATGCCGGTGCGCGCGCGCTCGCGCCTCTTCCATCTCGGCGATCACCTGCTTGCCGGAGCGGCTGATGTGCCGCAGCTCGTCGATGTCCGGGTCGACGCCGTCGCGGACGAAGCCGCCGTCGCGGGCGAGCGCCGGCGGCTCGTCCTGGATGGCCTCGTCGATCCACGTCGCGGACGTCGGCCAGGTCGTCCAGCTCGCCGACGAGGCTCCGCACGAGCGGCGCCTGGCAGTCGGTCGAGCACCATCCGCACGCGCGGGATGGCGGCGAGCGACTGGCCGAGGCCCACGAGGTCGCGCGGGCCGGCCGTCGACGAGCGCCACGCGCGACGACGAGCCGCTCGAGGTCCTGGACGGACTTCAGCGTCTCGCGCAGCTTCCCGCGCTCGGGCGTGCGGAACGCGAGTTCCTCGACGGCGTCGAGCCGGTCGCGAATGGGCTCGAGCGCCGCGAGCGGACGGAGCAGCCACGCGCGCAGCAGGCGGCCGCCCATCGACGTGACCGTGCGATCGATCTCGTTCGAGCAGCGACCCGCGCGGCCGCCCTCGGTGCGACTCGACGACCTCGAGGTGCTTCAGCGTCGTCGGGATCGATCAGCAGGCCGTCGGCCGCCTGCCGCAGGCGGACCGTGCGGACGTGCGCGAGGTCGGCCTTCTGCGTGTCGCGCAGGTAGTGCACGAGCGCGCCGGCCGCGCAGATCGCCGCCGTGCCGCCGCTCGAGGCCGAAGCCCTCGAGCCCGCCGACGCGCAGCTGATCGATCAGCGTCTGCCGGGCGCGCCTCAGCTCGAAGTGCCAGCCGCTCGATCGTCGGTCACCGGCATGTCCGCGCTGCGCGATCTCGGGCAGCCGCCGCGCGGACGTCGTAGCCGGCGGCGACGACGATCTCGCGCGGGCGCAGGACGGCGATCTCGTCGCGCAGCGCGGCGAGCCCCTCGGCGCCGGCGTACTCCGCCGACGTGAACTCGCCGGTCGACAGGTCGACCAGCGCCACGCCGTACTCGCCGGGCCGGCCGTGTGGCCGGCCGTCGCCGACGATCGCCATCAGGAACGCCGGCTCGCGCGCGTCGAGGTAGCCGGCGTCGGTCAGCGTGCCCGGGCGAGACGACGCGCACGACCTCGCGCTTGACCACCCCCTTGGCCTTCTTCGGGTCCTCGACCTGCTCGCAGATGGCGACGCGGTAGCCCTTCTTGCACCAGCCGCGCGATGTAGCCGTCGGCGGCGTGATAGGGCACGCCGCACATCGGCACGGCCGTGCCGGACGCGTCCTTCGATCGCGACGTCAGCGTGAGGTCGAGCGCGCGCGACGGCGACCAGCGCGTCCTCGTAGAACATCTCGTAGAAGTCGCCCATGCGGAAGAACACGATGCGCGTCGCGATACTGCCGCTTGGCCTCGAAGTACTGCCGCATCGCCGGCGTCAGCTGTGCGCCCGACGGGTTGGCGGGCGAAGCGGGGGAGGCAGGTTGGGGCACGGTCGCGGTTCGGAAAAGGCGTGTGGTCGAGTATACGATGGCAGCGCGCCCACCGTGCTCGATTCTCGCCCTCGACACGACGACCCGCGGCGGCAGCGTCGCCGTCACGGACGACGATGCCTCCTGGCCCTCGTGCCCGGCGACGAGGCGCGCACCCACATCGAGCGCCTGCCGGCGGACATCGCCGCCGCCCTGCACGAGGCCGGCGTGGCGCGTCGAGCGTCGATCTGTGGCCGTGGCCACCGGGCCCGGGCGCCTTCACCGGGCTCCGCATCGGCATGGCCGCCGATCCAGGGCCTGGCCTTCGCCTGGGCCGTCCCGGTCGCCGGCGTCTCCGCGCTCGACGCGCTGGCGCTGGCGACGCATGCGGCCGCGAGGTCGCCGAGCGCCGCGACGCGGTCGGCGCCTGGATGGACGCGCAGCGCGGCGAGGTGTTCGCCGCCGCTCTACGCCCGGTGACGCGCAACGCGGCGACGTGCTCGCGCGCTCTGCGACCCGATGCGGCGCGCTCGACGGGTGTGCCGCGGCCGGCTCGAGCCGCCGTGACGCCGCGCCGGCGCTCCTGCCGCGTGGCGTCGGCGCTCGGCGGGCGGTCGGTCCTGTTCGTCGGCGATGCGGCGGCGCGCGACGCGGCTCATCGCCGAGGCCGGGCGCCGGGCGCTGGCGGCGTGGCCGCGCCTCGCCGCGCCGCTGGCGCCGGCGATCGCGCCGCTTGGCGTGGCGCCGGCGCAGCGCGGGCTCGCGGGCCCGCCCCATGCGCTCACGCCGCTCTACGTGCGCCGGCCCGACGCCGAGATCGACGCGGGACGGCGCCGCGGGCCGACGCCGTGATGACGACGTCGTCGTCGAGCCGCTTGCGGCGACCCGGCGACCTCGACGGCGTGCTCGCCATCGACGAGGCCTCGTTCAACAACCCGTGGACCACGCGCGAGTGGTACGAGGGGGAGTTGCGGCGACCGGACGTCGTGCGGCATCTACGTGCTGCGCACGCCGGAGGCGCCGGTGGCCGGCTTCTGCGCGTTCTGGCGGGTCGCCGACGAGATGCACATCAACAACCTCGCGGTCCGGCCCGAATTGCGCGGCCGGGGTCTCGGCACGCGCCTGCTGAAGCGCGTGCTTGCCGGACGGCGCGCGCGCATGGGCGCCACGCAGCGCCACGCTCGAGGTGCGGCGCGTCGAACGCCGCCGCCCTGCGCCTGTACGAGCGGGCCGGGTTCCGCACGGCCGGCGTGCGGCGAGACTACTACACGCACCCGTCGAAGACGCGCTGGTGCTCTGGCTGAGAAGTGACGGGTCTATGCTTCGGCCGACACCCGTGACAGAAATAGACCCGATCTATGACCGTCGCGGCGCTTGAAACCCGGGCAAACAGGGTGCTATAGTCCGACTCAGAGGGGCGGTTGGCCTTGTCGCACCGACCCCGGAAGGGAGGCGGAGCATGAATGGCTGAGTCACCAGACTTCAAGCACATCCTCCTCGAGACCAACGAGGAGTATCGCGAGCTGGCCTCCAAGCACCACGAACTCGACGATCGCCTGCACGAACTCGAATCCAAGCACTATCCTCACCGAAGCCGAACAACTCGAAGAAGTCAGCCTGAAGAAACAGAAGCTGCACCTGAAGGACCGGATGGAAGACATCCTGCGGGCCGCCAGCAGCGGCTCGTCACGCACGGCGGTTTCGGCCTGACGTCCACCGCACCGGTCGCTCGGGGCCGCCGTCGTTCTCCCTCCGTTCGGGGACATCGCTGCCCGGCGTCGTTATGATCGATCCTGACATGTTCATCGATCGGGCCGGGTCTGCCGTTCATCGGCGCTGCCCTGGTTCTGGCGTGCTCGCGGGCTGCTGGTCGGGGCGCGCGCTGGGCGGTCGCCGTTCCTGGTCCTTGCGGGCTTCTTCCTCTTCTTCTTCCGCGACCCGGACCGCGCCACGCCCGCGGCCCCGACTCGTGTCTGTCGCCGGCCGACGGCCGCGTGATGGTGGCCGGGACCCGGCCGGCGAGCGGCGCGCCGCCGGGGCAGTGGCAGCAGATCAGCATCTTCCTGTCGCCGATGGACGTGCACGTCAACCGGATCCCGGTCGCCGGCCGCGTGACCCGCGTGGAGTATCATCCGGGCAAGTTCCTGCCGGCCTACAAGCACGAGGCGGGGCAGTGAACGAGCGGAACGAGATCTGGATCGAGCACGGCGGGCAGCCGGTCGTCTGCCGGCAGATCGTCGGCATCCTGGCGCGCCGGATCGTGTGCCGCCTGAAGGCCGGCGACCAGGTCGACGCGGGCCAGCGCTTCGGCGTCATGAAGTTCGGCTCGCGCATGGATTTCTTCCTGCCGCTCGATCGCGCGATCGCGGTGAAGGTCGGCGACCGGGTGGTCGGGCCGGTGAGACGACGCTCGCAACACTGGAGCCGTAGCGTCGGCGACCGGGCCAGCAGCCCGCGCCTGCGCTCGGCGCCGCGGCCGACACGAGCGCCGCGGCCTGCGGCGCGGCGTGTCCTGCTGCCCAGCCTGTTCACGCTCGCGCAACATGTTCTGCGGCTAGGCCTGCGTCGATTCACGCCATGCGCGGCGAGTTACGCGACGGCGGCGCCGTTCATCGGCTTCGCGATCGTGCTCGACATGCTCGACGGCCGCATCGCGCGCATGACCGGCACGGCCGAGCGACTTCGGCGTCGAGTTCGACTCGCTGGCCGACGTCATCTCGTTCGGCATCGCGCCGGCCATCCTGCGTTCGCCTGGGGGCTGTCGCCGCTCGGCCGGCTGGGCTGGGCCGCCGGGTTCCTCTTCGTGACGGCCGCCGCGCTGCGCCTGGCGCGCTTCAACATCCAGACGGCGGTCGGCGACAAGCGCTACTTCGTCGGCATGCCGAGCCCGGCGGCCGCGGGCGTTCCGGCGGCCACGGTGTTCTTCTTCCCGACGGCCTGCACGATTACCCGCAGGCGCTGCGCTGGCGCTGGCGATGGTGCTCGTGCCGGCGCTGCTGATGGTCAGCACGATCCGCTTCCGCAGCTTCAAGACGATCGACCTCCAGACGCGGCGCGGCTACCAGGGTGCTGATCGCTGGTCGCCGGCTTCATCGCGCTCGTCGTGACGCATCCGCAGGACGTGCTGGTGGTGATGGCCTACGCCTACCTCGCGTCGGCGTTCATCGGCCTCGCGCGCTTCGCAGTCGGCAGCCGCAGCGAGCCGCGCCGACGGCTGCCGCGCCGAGGACGCCGACGCCCGGCGCGCGCCCCGCGACCCGCCGCCGCACCGGCCCGCGCGCGCGGCTCACGGCCGCGGGCAGCCGTCATCGTCACCGTCGTCCCGACGCCCGCGCGCTCGAGCTCTACCGCGATCGTCGCCGCCGTTCAGCTCGATGTTGCGCTTGGCGATCGTCAGGCCCGAGGCCGGTGCCCGTGGCCTTCGTGGAGAAGTAGGGCTCGAAGATCCGCGCCGAGCGCCTCCGCGTCCATGCCCACGCCGGTGTCGCGCACGCGCAGACGCACGACCTCGCCGTCGCGCGACTCGCGCGCCGACGGTGAGCGTGCCGCCGCCGGGCATCGCGTGCAGCGCGTTCTCGATCGACGTTCGTCGAGCGCCCGCGCCGAGCAGCATGCGGTCGACGCGCGAGCGTCGGCAGGCCGTCGGCGACGTCGCGCGTCGATGCGTCACCCGCCCCGGCGAGCGCCCGTCCGGTACGGCGTCGACGATCTCCTCGAGCACCACGTCGGCGAGGTCGTCGCGACGCGGCTGCGGCTCGGGCGACGAGGCGAAGCTCGAGAACTCCGACGAGATCTGCCGGAGCAGCCGCACCTGCGCGAGGATGTTGGCCACGCACTCGTCGAGCACCGGCGCCGAGCGGCTCGCCCGCGGTCGACGTGCACGCGGCGCAGGTGCTCGGCGTTCAGCTGGATCGGCGTCAGCGGGTTCTTGATGTCGTGCGCGACCTGGCGCGCCATGTCGGCCCAGGCCTCGAGGCGGTTGGTGCGCTCGAGTTCGCCGCGCTGGCGCTGCAGGTCGTCGGCCATGCTGTTGAACGCCTCGACCAGCCGCCGCAGTTCGTCGCGACGAGGTCGCCAGCACGCGCGCGTCGAGGTCGCCGCGCGCGATCCGCCGCGTCGCGCGCGTGAGGCGGTTCACCGGGTCGGCGATGCGCTCGGCCATCTAGTAGCCGATGCCGGCGCCGAGCAGGATGAAGAGCAGCGCCGCGAGCAGCACGCGGCGATCGAGCTCGTCGATCTGCGCGCTCGATCTCCTGCTGCCGCAGGTCGAGCGGCACCGTCAGGATCGCGTCGCGCGTCGCCGCACGCGCACCGGCGCCGCGGCCACCAGGTACGTCGCAGGCGCCGACGCGACTCGCGCGCCGACGTAGCGTCGGCCGCCCGTCGAGCAGCGATGGCGCGGTAGACCTCGCCGGGCGTGCGCGTCGGCAGCAGGCCCGACGCGAACAGGTTGCGCTCGCTCGTCGCCAGCAGGCGGCGCGCCGTCGAAGATGTTGACGTCCTGCGTCGATCACGCGGCTGAGCCACACGACGAGGTTGTCGTCGAGGGACGGCGTCGCGATGCCGCGGCGCTGCAGGCGCGCGAAGTCCTCGACGACGCGGCTGGCGACGGCCGCCGTGCGCGTGGCCTCGCGTCTCGATGTCGGCGCGCATCAGCGACGCGATGTAGGCGCGCGTCACGAGCGCCAGCGCGAGCACCGGCACGACCGCCGCGGCACGAACGCGAGGAACAGCTTGCGGTAGAAGCTGGCGCGGACCTCGCGCGAGCAGCGCGCGGCCCGACGCCGGCGGGCGCGCCGACGACGAGCGCCGAACACCAGGCGCGCCGCACGAGCCACACGCACGAACACGGCGAAGCGCCAGCGTGACCAGCTCGGCCACGGTGACGAGGTGGTCGAAGGCGCGTCTGGCGCGGGGATGCCGAGCACGTAGATGGCGCCGCGGTCGTTCAGCACGTAGGCGTCGACGGCGACGGCCCCGCGCGGCGATGGTCGCCCAGAACGGCTCGCGCGACGCGGCAGATGCGCGGCGAACAGCGCGCTCGGGCAGCGGCCAGGCGCCGTCCGCGCCGACGTGTAGAGCGACGCGCCGGCTCCAGCCGTAGACCGCGAACTCGACGTCGGTGCGCAGCCGCGGCTCGGGACGCGGGCGGCCGGAGCGCAGCAGCGCCGACGTACGGGTTCTGCGCCGAGATGAACGACAGGTTGCCGTAGTCGAGCATCACGTGCACGACCACCGACGCCCTGCACTGCTCGCCGTGCCCGGCGTCGCAGATCGCCGCGGCCCGCGTGCAGCAGCCGTCGCTCCTCGGCGAAGAACGGCGAGCACCTCCTCGAGGATCTCCCACCCGCACGACGCCTTCCACGCCAGCGCCTGCGGCGCTGTCGGGCAGGTTCAGCGCGAAGCGGCTGACCATGCGCGCCGGCGGCGTTGTGCAGCTCCACGCTCGACGTCAGGCGCTGGCTGGCCAGGCCGGTCTGCGACCACACGAGGAACGCGGCGTCGGTGGCGGGGACGCCGGACGGCCGGCGCGTCGCTGGCGCGCACGAGGTCGGCGAGCCCCTCGATGCGATCGATCTCGACGAGCGCCTCGCGCAGCCGCACCTGCAGGTCGCGCCGCTGGTTGGCGACCTCGGGCGCGTAGCGCGATTCCACGAGCTGCTGCCGCGCGCGTCGCGCCGCGTCGACCAGCGAGGGATAGAGCACGATCGACGGCAGGACCAGGCGAGGAACGAGCACGAACAGCCGCGCGGCCTGCGAGGTGTGGCGCAGCGCGGGCCCGGTAGCGATCGATGGTCCACGCGGCGGCGGTGATGAACGCCGAGGACCAGCCCGGCCGGGCACGGGCGGGGCCTGCGCCGACGACGCCCGGCAGCAGCAGGAGCAGCGCCGGGGCGAGCCATAACAGCGCGGCCCGAAGGCGCCACGCGCGGGACGAATCGGAGAACGCCCACGGGGACACCGCCAGCCGCAGCAGCAGCACGGCGCCGCCCACCAGGGCGGCGTTGAGCGCCATCAGGCCCACGGCGACGAGCATGCGGATCCCGTCGCGTGGATCGAACGCGAACCGGAGGATGTCCACGGCAGCCTGCGCCACGTGCATCCGCAGGAACGACTCGTAGGCGACGACCAGCGACGTCACGAGCGCCGCCCGCGGCCAGTTGCGTCGCCACGAACAGCGCGCCGACCGACGACCGGTCGATGGCGAGCACGCCGACGCCGGGGCGATGCGCCGCGCGCCATGCGCCGAAGCTGGAGACGCGCCATCGCCACGCAGGCCGACCGCGAGCAGGCTCGTCAGCAGGAAGTCCATCGGCGAGGCCAGCATCAGCGCCGGCACGCGGCCCACGAGCCGGTCGTCGTCAGCGCGGGCGTGGCCAGATCGGCGCGGCGGATCGCGATCCAGAGGAGGGCGCGCGCGCCGAGCATCAGCAGCGCCGCGACCAGCGTGAGCGCCGCGCCGCCGGCGGAGCGACCGCGCGCCGCGCCGCCAGTCGAGCAGGGGCCCGATGAGGAGCAGCAGGAAGAGCGCCGCGAGCGCGAGTTCGGCGCCCACGCGGAAGTCGCGCACGCGCTGGCGCGCGGCGATCAGTGCCTGGTCCGGCACGGTGACCGCCGCGAGCGTGCCGCCGGCCGGTGTCCGAACGAGGAACGCGCCGGGACCGGCGTCGCTGGCGCCCTCGAACTGCGGCGCAGATCGTCACCGGCGCGATGCGCGTGTCGAGCGTGAAGCTGTTGGCCGTGCCCTGTCGCGACATCGGGAGTTCGGCGACAATGGCGCCCGCGTGGCGCCGCGGGTCCGCGGCGTCGACGAGCGGCTGCACCCGCACGAGCTGAAGGCCCTGGGGACTCGGCGCGAGAAAGAGCGGCGGCGGGCCCGGCGAGGCGGGTCTCGGGCACATCCGCCGGCGGCGCCGGTCCACGCCACGGGCTGGTGGTGCGCGCCCCGTAGATCGTGATGGCCAGGCCCTCGGCGCCCGCCCCGCGGGCGCGCGGCGGCCACCTGGTCGAACAGGGCACGCGTCGCGGCCGCGTCGCCCTGTTCGGCGGCGCGAACGGTGGAGGCGCTGGCCGAGATGGACCGCACGCCCAGGTCCAGCCGCGCCGTCAGCGCGCGCGAACTGGCCGGCCACTTCGCCCTCGAGCCGGCTGCGCGACGCGGCCAGGTCGGCCCCGAAGCGGCTGCGCTCCACCAGCCAGCCCGCGCACCCAGATGGCGGACGCGAGGACCAGGACGCCCAGCACGAGCCGGCGCGTGGTGCGAGTAACGAAAGAAGGAACGGCCATCCGCTCCCGTCATTGTATCGGGGTGCTATAGTGGCTTCACTCGTCCTTTCATGAGCGTCATCGGCACGTTGAAGCTCGCGCTCAAACGCGGCGCCCTCGTCACCGCGGCCAACTGGCAAGTCGTCCTGGTCCAGTTCGTGGCCGACACGCTCTTCAAAGCCATGTTGGCCGTGCCCGATCGTGGGCGGCGTCGTGCTCGTCGTCCTCCTCGTGGGCGGCGACCCCGTCGGACCTCCTGCCGCATGGAGCCCGGCCAGGTCATCCCGACGATGATCGGCGTGCTGCTGGCGCAGCCGGTGGCCCTCGCGGCGTTCCTCGGCGCGCTGGGCCTCGTGCTCGGCGGGCGGCTCCGTGATGATGTTCGCGGTCAAGGCCGGCACGCGTGACCGTGCTGCTGGCGGGGGAGCGCGCGGCCGGCGCCATCGAGCAGCCGCCGCTGCGGTTGTCGGCGCTGGAACAAGCCGACTGCGCCACGGTGGAGCGCTTCACGGCCGGCGTGCGCGCGCTGTTCGGCCGCTACCTGCGGCTGGGCATCGGCCTGCTCCGTGGTCTACGCCGTCGTGGTCGGCGGCGTACCTCGTCCTCGTGTTTGGCCCGCCGCTCTCGCCGTCGATCGACTGGTCGCTCGTGGCCCTGCTGGCCTCGCTGGCGCTCATCGTCCTCTGTCACGCTGATCAACTTCGTCTACCTGCTGCTGCAGATGGTCGTGGCGTGGGAGGACTGCGCCGTGCACGAGGCGGTGCCGCACGTCGTCCGGCTGCTGCGCCGCCGCACCGGGGACGTGCTGCGCGTGCTCGCCGCGATTCTCGCGCTGATGACGCTCTCGACCGCGGCGTCGATTCTCGCCACGGCGGCGATGGGCCTCATCGCGTTCGTGCCGTTCGTGGGCCTCGCGGCGTTGCCGCTGCAGGTCGTGCGCGTGGCTCGTGCGCGGCGTCGTGTTTCAGTACGTCGGGCTCACGGCGCCTGGCGACCTACGTGCGGCTGCACCGCACGCTGCAGCCGTCGGGCGTGCGAGGTGGGGCCTCCCGTGGACGGCCTGCAGACCGTGCGCACCTCATGACCACGATCGATCGGCATCTCTCGAAGGCCGCGCAGGGCTTCCAGGAATCGGCGATCCGTCGCGCGGGCGCGCTGGGCGCCGCCGTCCCCGGCTTGATCTCCCTCGCCGCGGGCTATCCCGCGCCGGACACGTTTCCCTGGGACGACCTCCAGTCGATCACGCAGCGATCTGCTCGGCCGCCACGACGGCAACACGCTGCAGTACGGCGCCACGCGCGGCTATCGGCCGCTGGTGGAATACCTGGTTGGGCCGTGGCTGGCCGAGCGCGGGATCACCGCGCGGTTCGAGGACGTCATCATCACCACGGGCTCGCAGCAGGGCCTGGACCTCGCGGGACGCGTCCTGATCGATCCGGGCGACGTGGTGCTCGTCGAGTTGCCCACCTACAGCGGCGCGATCGCGGCCTTCCACAACCTGCAGGCGTCGCTCGTCGGCGTGCCGCAGGACGCCGAGGGCATCGACATCGCCGCGCTGGACCGCCTGGTCGCGCGCCTGGCCGCCGAGGGCCGCCGGGTGAAGTTCGTGTACGTGACGCCGAACTTCCAGAATCCCGCGGGGCTGTTGATGAGCGCGGCGCGGCGGCGCGCCCTGCTCGACGCGGCCGCGCGTCACGACCTCGTGATCCTCGAAGACGATCCCGTACGGCACGATCTACTTCGAGGACACGACCCGCGCGGAGGAGACGCGGCCGATCAAGGCCGACGATGCCGACGGCCGGGTGATCTACCTGGGCAGCATGTCGAAGACCCTCGTGCCCGGGGTTCCGCGTGGCGTGGCTGGTCGCGCCGCGCGCGATTGCGCAGAAGGTGGAACTGGCCAAGCAGGCCGCGGACCTGTGCAGCGGCGTCTTCGACCAGCGCGTCGTGCACGCGACCTTCGACCGGGGTGTCGTGCAGCGCCTCGCACCGCAGCTGCGGCGCGCACTACCAGGAGAAGCGCACCGTGATGGAGCGCGCGCTCACCGCGACGCTCGACGGGCGCGTCCAGCTGGACCTCACCGCGCGGCGGCTTCTTCCTGTGGATTGAGTTGCCGGCCGGCGTCGACGACCGCGCGCTCTTCGAGCGGGCCCTCGCGCACAAGGTGAGCTTCGTGATCGGCAGCGCGTTCTACGTGGACGGCGGCGGGCACGGCTTCGCCCGCTTGTCGTTCTCGGGGATTACGCACGCGCAGATCACCGAAGGGATCGCGCGGCTCGCGGGGGCGATGGGTGAGGACACGGCTTAGCGGCCTGGGGCTTAGGGGCCCTTCAGGACCTCAAGGCACGGCCAGCGATCCCGGCAACACGTCGAGCAGCCCGGGCGGCGGCTCGAACCGCACGCCGAAGGCCTGGAGTTGCCCGTCGCGGGTGACGGTGATGAGCCGCGGCACAGTGATGCGGACCTGCGGACGCAGGAACGGCTGGGCGCCGATCTCGCCGGCCGCCTTGATGCTGGTCGCCGGCCTTGCCCGTCTCCGGGTCGAAGACCGCCACTTCGTTCGAGACGAACGGCACCAGGACGCGCCGTGTCCACGCGGAGCGGACCGCCCGCCGGCCGGGACGCCAGCGGCGGCTGCCACCGCAGGTTGCCGCTCTTGCGATCCACGGCGCGCACCACGTTGTCGCGCGACGCGAAATAGATGTGCTTCTCGTCGGCCAGCGGCCAGCCCCGCGATGTCGCCGCCCACGCGCCACTTCCAGCGTTCGCGGCCCGACTTCAGGTCCACGCTCTGCACGTCGCGCTCGGAGGTGCTCAGCACGACCTGATCGTCGAGGGCCACCAGGCCCGTCACGCGGCCCGGCACCGTGCGGGTCCACAGGGTCTGGCCGGAGACCAGCGCCAACGACAGCACGCGGCCATCCATCAGCGCCACGTACAGGCGGTCCAGGGCGGGGCCGGGGCGCGTCGACAGTGGCGCCCCGAGGCTCTGGCGCCACACGAGCGTGCCGTCGGCGGCGCGAAACGCCGCGAGGTCTCCCGCGGTCGTCGAGGCGATGCAGCCATCCGGTGTCCCAATAGAGGGGCGCGGCGGCGCCGCCGGGGAGCGCCGTCCGCCAGCGCTCCTTCCCGGTCTGGGCGTCCAGGGCCAGGATCTCGTTCTCCGTGGCGATGAACACGCACCCGTCGCCCGTCGCCGGCGTGAACGCGGTGGGGGAGTCGAGGCGCCAGCGCACGGTGCCGAGGTCGAGATCGATGGCCACGAGCTGGCCACCCTTGAGCGGCACGTAGGCGGTCGTGGCGTCGAAACCCGCCGCGGCCGCCGGCGCCGACTCGAACGGCACGGTCCACCGCACGTCGAGCGTGATCAACGTCGCCGTTGCCGCCGCCACCGCCTGGGCCACCGCCAACACGGCGGCGATCACGAGAGCCATGCCAGCTATAATAGCTGTCTGATCGACCTCATACCCGACCAACGCATTGCCGGGCCGCGTCTTCGGAGCGGACCGCCCCCGAGTTGACGTGGCACATCAAACACTTCTCGTCCTGGATTTCGGCTCGCAGTTCACCCAACTGATCGCGCGGCGGCTGCGCGAGTTGTCGGTCTATTCGGAGATCCTGCCGTTCAACACCCCGCTCGACGCGATTCGCGCGAAGCAGCCGGTGGGCATCATCCTGTCCGGGCGGGCCGAGCAGCGTGCGCGAGACCGACGCGCCGCGCTGCGACCCGCGCGGTCCTCGAGCTGGGCCTGCCGACGCTCGGCATCTGCTACGGCATGCAGTTGATGACGGACATGCTGGGCGGCCAGGTCGGCAGCGCCGCCGCACCGCGAGTTCGGCCAGGCGACTCGTCCGCCCGCAAGGCGGCGGCGGGCGCGTGCTCCGCGGGCATTCCGGACGAGTTGCGCGTGTTGGCCAGCCACGGGGACTTCGTCGCCGGCACGCCGCCGGGGTTCACCGTCGACGGCCACCAGCGCCAACGCGCCCATCTCGGCGATGGAGGCGCCGGACCGCGGGTTCTACGCGCTGCTGTTCCACCCCGAGGTCGTGCACACCGACCGCGGCAAGGACATCCTCCGCAATTTCGCGATGGACGTGTGCGGCTGCACCGGGGACTGGACGATCAAGTCCTTCATCGACGAGGCCACCTGCGCGCATCAAGGCGCAGGTCGGGACAGGGCCGCGTCGTGTGCGGGCTGTCGGGCGGCGTGGATTCCACCGTCGCCGCGTCGCTCATCCACCACGCCATCGGCGATCGCCTCCAGTGCATCTTCGTGGACAACGGCCTCCTGCGGCTCAACGAGTCGAAGCAGGTGGTGGAGCGCTACAAGAAGCTGGCGCTGCCGGTGCATCCGGTGGACGCCACCGACATCTTCCTCTCGCGCCTGGCCGGCGTCGTCGACCCGGAGCAGAAGCGCAAGATCATCGGCGGCGACCTTCATCGACATCTTCGACGACAAGGCCGCCGAGCTCGGCGACTTCGACTTCCTGGCGCAGGGCACGCTCTATCCCGACGTGATCGAGTCGGTGTCGGTGCGCGGGCCGTCGGCGACGATCAAGAGCCACCACAACGTCGGCGGCCTGCCCGAGCGCATGAAGTTCAAGCTGGTCGAGCCGCTCCGCGAGCTCTTCAAGGACGAAGTGCGCGCGCGTCGGGCCGCGACCTCGGCATCGACAAGGAATTCCTGGTCCGCCAGCCGTTCCCGGGGCCGGGCCTCGCGGTCCGCATCCTCGGCGACATCACGCGCGATCGCATCGCGCTGCTGCAGAAGGCCGACGCGATCGTCGCCGACGAAGTGCGCAAGGCCGGCTGGTACGAGCGGCTCTGGCAGAGCTTCGCCGTGCTGCTGCCGATCCAGAGCGTGGGCGTGATGGGCGACGCGCGCACCTACGAGTCGACCATCGCCGTGCGCGCCGTGGAGAGCCTCGACGGCATGACGGCCGACTGGGCGCGCCTGCCGCACGAGCTGCTGGCGTCGATCTCCTCGCGCATCGTCAACGAAGTGAAGGGCATCAACCGGGTGGTCTACGACATCAGCTCCAAGCCCCCATCGACCATCGAGTGGGAATAGCGTGATGTCGGACTTCGTACACCTGCACCTGCACACCGAGTTCTCGCTCCTCGACGGCGCCTGCCGCATCGACGAGCTGCTCGACCAGGCGCAGAAGATGGGCATGAAGTCGCTGGCCGTCACCGAGCACGGCAACATGTTCTCCGCCGTCGTCTTCCACGACGCGGCGCGCAAGCGCGGCATCAACCCGATCCTCGGCTGCGAGGTCTACGTGGCGCCCGGCGACCGCCGCGACAAGAGCGGCACGCCCGGCGAGACGGCCAACCACCTGGTGCTGCTCGCCGAGAACGAGGTCGGCTTCAAGAACCTCATCAAGCTCGTCTCCTCGGGCTACACCGAGGGCTTCTACTACAAGCCGCGCATCGACAAGGCCCTGCTCGCGCAGCACGCCGAGGGCATCATCGGCCTCAGCAGCTGCCTCAAGGGCGAGGTCGCGAGCGCGATCCGCGCCGACCAGGCGAAGCAGGCGCTGGCCGCCGCGGCGCACGTACCGCGACATCCTCGGCCAGGACAACTTCTTCCTCGAGATGCAGTTCCAGGGCATCGAGGAGCAGCGCATCGTCAACAACGGCCTGCTGCCGATCGCGCGCGACCTCGACATGCCGCTCGTGTGCACCAACGACGTGCACTACCTGCGGCACGGCGACCACAAGCCGCACGACATCCTGCTGTGCATCGGCACCGGCAAGTCGGTGAACGACGAGAACCGCCTGAAGTACCACGGGGACCAGTTCTTCCTGAAGTCCGCCGCGCGAGATGGCGGCAGTCTTCGGCGACTACCCCGAGGCGATGAAGAACACGTTGCTCATCGCCGAGCGGTGCAACGTGACGATCCCGTCGGGCGAGAACCACCTGCCGTCGTTCGCGGTGCCCGAGGGCTACACGGTCGACAGCTACTTCGAGCACGTCACGCGCCTCGGGTTACGCGCAGCGCCTCGAGCGGCTTGCGCGCCCAGGACGCCGCCGGGCAGCTGCGCCACACCCTCGCCGAGTACGACGAGCGCCTCGCCTACGAAATCGCGATGATCAAGAAGATGGAGTACCCCGGGTACTTCCTCATCGTGTGGGACTTCATCCGCTACGCGCGCGAGAAGGGCATCCCGGTCGGGCCGGGCCGCGGCTCCGCGGCGGGCAGCCTCGTGGCGTGGGCGCTGCGCATCACCGACGTGGACCCGCTCCACTACGACCTGATTTTCGAGCGCTTCCTCAACCCGGAACGCGTGTCGCTGCCCGATATCGACGTGGACTTCTGCGAGCGCCGGCGCGGCGAGGTCATCGACTACGTCACGACGAAGTACGGCCGCGAGAACGTCTCGCAGATCATCACCTTCGGCACGATGAAGGCCAAGGCCGTGATCCGCGACGTCGGCCGCGTGATGGACATGCCGTACGCGGAGGTGGACCGCATCGCCAAGCAGATCCCGCCCGCGCTCGACATGACGCTCGAGAAGGCGCTGGCCGAGAACCCGGTGCTGCGCGAGATGGCGCAGAAGGACTCGCGCGTCCACGACGTCCTCGAGATGGGCAAGCGCCTCGAGGGCGTGTCGCGCAACGCCGGCGTCCACGCCGCCGGCGTCGTGATCGCCCCGGGGCCCATCACCGACTTCGCGCCCGCTCTACAAGAGCAACCGCGACGAAATCACGACCCAGTGGGCCATGAAGGAGGTCGAGCGCGTCGGCCTCCTGAAGATGGACTTCCTGGGCCTCAGCACGCTCACGCTGATCAACGACGCGCTCTCCGAGATCAAGCGCACCGAGGGCATCGACCTCGACATCGACAACGTGCCGCTCGACGACGCCAAGTCGTACCAGCTGTTCGTGCGACGGCCAGACCTACGGCATCTTCCAGTTCGAGAGCTCGGGCATGCGCGAGATCCTGCGCCGCGCGAAGCCGCAGCGCCTGGAAGACCTGATCGCGATGAACGCGCTCTACCGGCCCGGCCCGCTCAAGGGCGGCATGGTGGACGACTACATCAACCGCAAGGCGGGCCGCAGCCAGGTGAAGTACGACCTGCCCACGCTGGAGCCGATCCTCGCCGACACCTACGGCGTCATCGCCTACCAGGAACAGGTCATGCGCATGGCCTCGGTGGTCGCCGGGTTCACCATGGGCCAGTCCGACGTGCTCCGCAAGGCCATGGGCAAGAAGGACCCCAAGGTCATGGCCAAGCAGCGCGAGGCCTTCATGGCCGGCGCGCTCGCGAAGAACGTCAACGAGAAGAAGGCCAGCAAGATCTTCGAGTTGATGGAGTTCTTCGCCGGGTACGGCTTCAACAAGTCGCACTCGACCGCCTACGCGTTCCTCGCGTACCAGACGGCGTACCTCAAGGCGAACTACCCGCGGCACTTCGCGGCGGCGCTGCTCACCATCGAGGCGGCCAACACCGAGAAGCTCGCCGTCTACATCAGCGAGTGCCGCGAGCGCGGCATCGCGGTGCTGCCCCCGGACATCAACGAGAGCTAGCTTCCACTTCACGGTCGTGCCCGAGGGCGTCCGCTTCGGTCTCACCGCCATCAAGGGCCTGGGCGAGGGCGCGATCCGCGCCATCATCGAGGTGCGCGAGCGCCTCGGCCGCATCACGTCGATGCACCAGCTGTGCGAGGAACTCGACCTCCGCATCGCGAACAAGAAGGTCTTCGAAGCGCTGGTGAAGTCCGGCGCCTGCGACGGCGCTGATCCCGAGCGGGGTCCCGATGGCGGCCGGACGCGCGAAGCTGTTCGGCGCCGATCGACAGCGCCATCGAGCACGGCAACCGCACCCAGCGCGATCGCGATCAGGGGCAGGCCGACCTGTTCGGCGGGGGAGACGAGGGCGGGCTCACGATCATCCGCCTCCCCGACGCGGCCCCGTGGTCGGAGATGGAGCTGCTGACCTTCGAGAAGGAGGCGCTCGGCCTCTACCTGAGCGGCCATCCCATCGATCGCCACGCCGACGCGCTTCGCGCCTTCGGGGCGCGCACCGTGGGCGATCTCACGCTGAGCGAGCTGCCGGCCGGCGCGGACGGCGTCCCCGGACGCCTTGTCCTGGACGACGTGTACGTCGGCGGCATCGTCTCGGGCTTCCGCGGCGCTCAAGACCAAGAAGGGCGACCCGATGTGCGTCTTCACGCTCGAGGACCTGCAGGGGTCGGTCGAAGTGGTCGTGTTCCCGGAGATGTACGGCCGCCACCGCAGCATCATCGAGAACGGCGCGCTGCTGCTCGTGCGCGGCAAGTTCGAGCGCGACGAAGAGACGTCGCGCTTCCAGAGCACGGACATCCTGCCGCTCTCGGCGCTCAAGGAGCGCCTCTCGCGCGGCGTCAGGATCCGGTTGATGGCCTCCTGCCCGCGTGAGACGATTGAGGCGCTGTGGGAACTGCTGGGCAAGCACCGCGGCGACCGGCCGGTGGCCGTTGAAGTGGAACTGAACGGCGGCGCACGACATGTCGTCGTGCGCGCCGACGTCACCGCCTCGATTCGCGTGCGGACGTCCGAGGCGTTCGTGGCCGACGTCGAACGCCTCGTCGGACCGGGCTCCGTCACGGTGCATTCCTAAAGCCATGCCAGACCTTCTCGAATTCGAAGAACCCATCGCCATCCTGCTCAAGGAGATCGAGGCCCTCTCGATGCTCGCGCCGAGCGACGATCGCGATCGGGAGATCGGCCGCCTCGAGCGGCGCGTCGACGCCATCCGGGGCGAGCTCTACAAGAACCTCACCGCCGTGGCAGCGCGTGCTCGTGGCGCGCCACCCGGCGCGCCCGACGACGCTCGACTACGTCGAACGCCTCTTCACCGACTTCGTCGAGCTGCACGGCGATCGCCGCTTCGCCGACGACCACGCCATCGTCACCGGCACGGCGCTGTACAAGGGCGAGCCCGTGCATGGTGGTCGGCCACCAGAAGGGCAGCGACACCAAGCAGAAGATCTATCGCAACTTCGGCTACGCGCGTCCCGACGGCTACCGCAAGGCGCTGCGGACGATGGAGCTGGCGCAGAAGTTCCGCCGCCCGATCATCTGCTTCGTCGACACGCCGGCCGCGTATCCCGGCATCGAGTCCGAGGAGCGCGGCGTGGCGGAAGCCATCGCGCTCAACCTGCGCGAGATGTCGATGCTCGAAGTGCCCGTGATCGTGCTCGTGCACGGCGAGGGCGGCAGCGGCGGCGCGCTCGGCATCGCCGTCGGCGACCGCATCCTGATGCACGAGTTCGCGATCTACAGCGTGATTCCGCCCGAGGGCTGCGCCGCCATCCTGTGGCGCGACTCCGGCCAAGAAGGTCGAGGCCGCCGAGGCGCTGAAGATCACCGCGCCCGACCTGCTGCGGCTCGGGATCATCGACGAAATCGTCCCCGAGCCCGTCGGCGGCGCGCACACCAATCCCAACCAGGCGGCGGCGCTGCTCGACGTCGCGCTCGAGCCGCGCGCTGAAGGAGGTGGCGGCGCTCGACGTGCAGACGCGCGCCTCGACACGCGCTACGCAGAAGTTCCGCGCCATGGGGCAGATCGGCATGACTCCTCGAGAGTCGGAGTCGCCCCGAGCCTTGTCGATGCGCGCCCAGTCTGGAACACGCGCCTCTGGCGACGAGGCGCAGGCGCCGTGGCGCTCGCAGCGCGAGCTCGGGCTCTCGCCCGTCACCGCGCGGCTGCTGGCGATCCGCGGCCTCACCGACCCGGACGCCGCCCGCAGGTTCCTGAAGCCCTCGCTCGACCACCTGCTCGATCCGTTCCTGCTCACCGACGTGGACAAGGCGGCCGTCCGCCTGCTGGCCGCCATCGCCGCGCGCGAGCGCATCGCGGTGCACGGCGACTACGACGTCGATGGCATCACCTCCACCGTCATCCTGCGCCGCGCCCTCGAGCTGCTCGGCGCCGACGTCGGCCACTTCATCCCGGAGCGGCTCACGCGACGGCTACGGCCTGCAGCCGGCCACGCATCGACCGCCTGCATGCCGAGGGCGTCAAGCTGATCGTGTCGGTCGACTGCGGCATCCGCGGCGCCGAGGCGGCGCGCCGCGCCCGCGACCTCGGCGTCGACCTGATCATCACCGACCACCACGAGCCCGACACGGAGCTGCCGGACGCGGTGGCGGTGGTGAACCCGAAGCGCCACGACTGCCCGTATCCCGACAAGAACCTCGCCGGCGTCGGCGTCGCGCTGAAGCTGGTGCAGGCGCTCTGCCACAAGCGCCGGCAAGGTCGCGTGGCTGCCGGCCTTCGTGAAGATCGCCGCCATCGGCACGCTCGCCGACGTCGTGCCGCTCGTCGGCGAGAACCGCGTCATCGCCAAGCTCGGGCCTCGAGATGCTCACCAAGGGGCCCGCACAAGGTGGGCCTGCGGGCGCTGCTCGATGCCGCCGGCCTCACGGGCAAGACCATCGACAGCTACCACATCGGCTTCATGGTGGCGCCGCGCATCAACGCCGCCGGCCGCATGAGCACGCCCGACATCGCCACCCGGCTGCTGCTCGCCTCCGACGATGAGCATGGCGGAGGAGGCGAAGGCCCTGGCCGAGCAGCTCGAGACCGAGAACACCCGCCGCCGCGCAGGAGGAGCAGGACATCCTCGCCAAGGCGAAGAAGATCGGTCGAGACCGATCCCGACGTCGGGTCGCGCAGCGTGCTCGTGGTGGCGGGCGAGGGCTGGCACCGCGGCGTCATCGGCATCGTCGCCTCGAAGCTCGTGGACGCGTTCTACCGGCCGGCGATCGTGCTCTCGATCGACGGCGACGTGGCGCACGGATCCTGCCGCAGCATCCCGGGCTTCGACATGCTGGCCGCGCTCGAGTCGTGCGCGCCGATGCTGCGCGCGCTTCGGCGGCCACAAGCAGGCCGCCGGCCTGCAGCTCGAGACCGAGCGCGCATCAAGGAGTTCCGGCAGGCGATCAACGCGCATCGCGGACGACCGGCTCGAGCCCGGACGACCTGCGGCCCGCGCCTCTGGCTCGACGGCCCGCTCGCGTTCAACGCACATCACCGACCGCGTGGTCGCCGAGCTCAACTCGCTGGCGCCGTTTGGTCCCTCGAACCCCCGGCCCAAGTTCCACACCGGTCCCGTGGAAGTGGTCGATGGGCCGCGCAGGCTCAAGGAGCGCCACCTCAAGATGAGCGTGCAAGCAGGACGGCCGCGTGCTGCGCGCCATCCAGTGGAACGCCGCCGAACGCGAAGACAGCCTGACGGCGCAAAAGGCCGGCGTCGAGATCGCGTACACCGTCGAGGAGAATGAGTTCCGCGGCGAACGCTACGTCGAACTGAGATTGGAAGACTTCAGTGCTCAGATCAGATTCCAGGCCGCAGGCCGCAGATGACGCAGATCGTCTCCCATGGCCGCAGATGACGCAGATCATCTCGCAGGGCCGCAGATTAGAACGCAGATTATCTATCTGGGTTTGGTCAGGATGAATCTGCCGGTCTCCGAGTCTCGGGGCCACCGAAGTTGAGCAGCAGCGCCAGCACCGGTGGCCGCTGGCCGCCAGGTAGTTCAGCACCTGCGCGTGCTCGGCGGGCCAACCGTCGACGGGCCTTCACCTCAACCACGACCTCGCCAATGCACACGAAGTCGACGCGGTGCGTCCGCGTAGCGGTGGCCCTTGTATTCACGCCGCAGGGCACCTCCTCTCGAATGCGATCTGGCGCGAAGTCCGAACTCGATCAGCGAGCGCACTCGCATAGATGGATCTCGAGGATAGCCTCGACCCGCAGCACCCTGTGAACCTCCATCGCCGCGCCGATGATCGCGAAAGGTGCGGTCATCTCCGTCGGAGTCCAGTCGATGAATCAGTGTGCCCGCATGCCGAGCAATCGTACGATGCCGCATGCCGCGATGACTGATCCGAGGAGCTCGGACGGATTGACTCGTCGACGCCGCTCGGCAGATACGCATGCAGTCTGAGCGCGCGATTCGAGTGCTCGCAGATTCGACCTGGCAAGAGCGTCTGCAGCGATCGCAGGAATTGATCAGCGGTGTCAGTGGCATGCAGTGGTTGATCTGCGGTCTGTATTGTCTGCGTTTAATCTGCGTTCATCTGCGGCCCTGCGCTTTGATCTGCGCGTCTCGATCTGCGGCCCTGGCGTCTGGTAGTACATCCGCGGCTCTGTGGTACAGTCTGCTCTGGCATAAGCGCGTCCGCTTCGTCGTGGCCGCTTCGTGGCCATCGGCGTGGCCGGCGCGGTCGCCTATACCTGCGCCCCCGCGGCACGCGCGTGCCGCCGCCGCCCGATCGAGCGGCTCGATCCCAGGGCCACGGTCGAGACCCGCGGCGGCGACGTCATCCAGCTGAAAGGCACGCGCCAGGATCTGCGGGTCGAGTTCCAGGGCCAGGTCACCTACGAGGACGGCCAGACCTAGCTCCTCGGCGTGAAGATCTCCGTCGACAACCGCGGCGGCCGCAACTTCGTCGATCACCGGCAAGGAAGCCAAGGTCGGCGACAAGCAGAGTTCCTTCGACGTCACCGGCGACGTCGTCCTCGGAGCCGAGCGACGGCCTCGAGGCCCACGGCGACTCGGCGACCTACACCGACGCGGAGAAGATCGTGCGCGTGCCGGGCGCCGGTGAAGTTCACGCGCGGCCGCATGTCGGGCTCGGGCATCGGGTTCACCTACGACGAGGCAGCGCGACACGATGTGGCTGCTCGACCAGGCCATGGTGCACTTCGCCCCCGACGGCGGACGCCGGCCGATGGACGTCACCGCCGGCGCCGTTCGGGTTCGCGCGCAAGGACCGCTACATGCGGTTCGAGCGGACGATGCATCTGGAGCGCGACGGCCAGGTGATCGACGCCGGCCGAAGCCACCGCGCACCTGTTTCCCGATCGCGACGAGCCCGACCTGGTGGAACTGCGCGGCGACGCCCGCATCACCGGCGGCACCGGCATGGGCGCGCTGCGTGGCATGTCGCGCGCGCGACATCAACCTCGATTACCGCGACGACGGCCGGACGCTGCAGCAGACGACGCTGGCGGGGCAGAGCGCGGTCCAGCTCGCCGCGCAGGACGGCTCGGCGGGGCAGCGCCTGAACGCCGAGTACATGGACGTGCAGTTCGCGCCGGATGGCTGGGTCAGCAATCGTCGCCGCCCGCGACAACGTGCAGGTCGTGATCCCCGCCACGCGCGACACGGCGGCCCGCACCATCAAGTCCACGGCGCTCACCGGCCACGGGAGCGGCGGCGGGCCTGACGGCCATGGTGTTCCAGGAGGGCGTGCAATACAGCGAGGCCGCGACCGCGCGATCACGGCGCGCGGACGGCGCGCGCCCGCGACACTCGAGGCGCGCCTCACGCCCGGCAGCGGCGCCGCTCGAGCGGGCCAAGTTCATCGGCGGCTTCAGCTTCACGACAACGGCCTGGTGGCCACGAGCGCCGACGCCGTGTACCAGGTGACGACCGGCGAGTCTGAACCTGCGCGGCAAGCAGACACGGCCGGCCGCCGAACATGACCGACCAGAGCCTGGCCATCGATGCCGAGACGATCGACGTCACCCTGTCGCCCCGGAAGATGGTGGCCAAGGGCGGCGTGCGGACGCTGCTGCAGCCCACGCAGAAGGCGCGCCGCCGGCGCGGCCGCCGCCAAGCGGCCGGCGCTGCTCGGCGACAAGGAACCGGTGAACATCGTCGCGGATGCGTTGACCTACGATGAGCAGGCGCGCCGCGGCGTCTACACCGGCCAGGCGCGCCTCTTCCAGGGCGACACGGTGATCCAGGCCGACACGCATCACGCTCGACGAGTCGAAGGGCGACCTGCTCGGCCACCGGCAAGGTCTACACGAGCCTCGTCGTCGCCAATGCGAACGCGGCGCCAGGCGAGAAGACGCCCACGACCATCGTCCGGGCGGGTTCATTCCCCTACGCGGACCAGAGCCGCAAGGCCAGCTACCACACGCTCGCGCACATGAACGGCGCGCAGGGCGACCTGCACGCCGACGCACCTCGACGCTGCTCGCTCGCCGCCGCGGAGAACAGCCTGGACAAGCTCGAGGCGACCGGCACCGTGAAGGCCACGGTGGACAAGCGGCTCGTCACGGGCACGCGCCTGGTCTACTTCGCCCGCCGGACGAGAAGTACGTGATCACCGGCGCCCCGGTGAAGATGGTGGACGCGTCTGCCAGGAGACGACGGGCAAGACGTTGACCTTCTTCAAGGCGTCCGATAGAGTCCTCGTCGACGGCAACGAGGAAGTCCGCACGCAGACCAAGGGCGGCGGCAAGTGCTCCCGCGCCGCCTCCCCACTGATGTCCACCCTCCGCACCCAGGAACTCACCAAGTCCTACGGCGGTCGCACGGTCGTGCGCGGCGTCAGCCTCGAGGTCAACTCGGGCGAGGTGGTCGGCCTGCTCGGGCCCAACGGCGCCGGCAAGACCACGACGTTCTACATGACGGTGGGCCTGACGGCGCCCGACTCGGGCCGCGTCCTGCTCGACGGGCACGACGTCACCGACGACCCGATGTACATCCGCGCGCGGAAGGGCATCGGCTACCTGCCGCAGGAGCCGTCGATCTTCCGCGGGCTGACGGTGGAGCAGAACATCCTGGCGATCCTCGAGACGCTGCCGCTGAAGAGCGCCGAGCGGCGGGCGCGCCTCGAAGGAGCTGCTCGCCGAACTGGGCCTGACGCCCGCTGGCCCAGGCGGCCGCCTACACGCTGTCGGGCGGCGAGCGGCGCCGCGCCGAGATCACCCGGGCCCTGGTGATGAACCCGCGGTTCATCCTCCTCGACGAGCCGTTCGCCGGCATCGACCCGATCGCCGTCACCGAAATCCAGAAGATCATCTTCCACCTGAAGGAACGCGGCATCGGGGTCCTCATCACCGACCACAACGTCCTGCAGACGCTCAAGATCACCGATCGCGCCTATATCGTCACCGACGGCGCGATCTTCCGCAGCGGCACCCCGGCAGGCGCTGGCCGCCGACGAAGAAGTCCGCCGAATTTACCTCGGGCCGGATTTCCGGCTGGACTAAGATTGTAAGAGCCGGTCATGGCCATCCAGCAGAAGCTTCAAACGAAGCTGGCGCAGAAGCTCATCCTGACGCCCTCGCTGCAGCAGGCCATCAAGCTTCTCCCGATGTCGACGCTTGGAGCTCGCCGACCTGCTGAACCAGGAGGTCGTCGAGAACCCGCTCCTCGAGGAGGTCCCCACCGAGGACCTCCAGGCGGCTGAAGCTGCGCCCGCCACCGAGAAGGAAGGCGAGGACGCCCGAAGACCGACAAGGCCGACACCTGGGACGACGCCGACTACGAGTACTTCTTCGGCGACTACCTCGACGACGGCTACCGGCCGCGCGCGCCGCAGGAAGTCAAGGAACTGCCGCCGATCGAGAACACGCTGTCGACCAGCTCCTCGCTGACCGACCATCTCGAGTGGCAGCTGTCGCTGCAGACCGACGCCGACCCCATCCGCGACATCGGCGAAGCCATCATCGGCAACCTCGATGACGACGGCTATCTCGTGGCGTCGGTGGACGAGATCGCCGCCATGGGCCCGTGGCCGGTGGAGGACGTCGAGACGGCGCTGCGCCTGATCCAGAGCTTCGACCCGATCGGCGTCGCCGCGCGCGACCTGCAGGAATGCCTCACGCTGCAGCTCCGGCACCTGCACCTCGAGGGCACGCCCACGGAGAAGATCGTCACCGAGCACCTGCGGCTGCTGCAGAACCACCAGATCCCCGAGCTCGCGCGAAAGCTGGGGCTCACCATCGAGGAGTTGAAGCACCACGTCGAGATCATCCAGCACCTCGACCCGAAGCCCGGCAGCCGCTACAACCCGCAGCCGTCGCAGTACGTCATCCCCGACGTCTACATCGTCAAGGTCGAGGACCAGTACGTCGCCGTGCTCAACGAGGACGGCCTGCCGCAGCTGCGCATCAGCCCGACCTACCGCCGCCTGCTCGACAAGGGCGCGGCCGAGAACACCGACGAGACGCGCGCCTACGTGAAGGACAAGTTCCGCTCGGCGCTCTGGCTGATCAAGTCGGTGGAGCAGCGGCAGAAGACCATCCACAAGGTCGCCACGAGCATCTGCAACTTCCAGCGCGACTTCCTCGACCACGGCATCGAGCACCTGCGCCCGCTCGTGCTGCGCGACGTCGCCAACGACATCGGCATGCACGAGTCCACGGTGAGCCGCGTCGTCACCAACAAGTACATGCACACGCCGCAGGGCGTGTTCGAGATGAAGTACTTCTTCCACAGCGGCATCAGCAGCTCCTACGGCGACGCGGTGTCGTCGGTGACGATCAAGAACCGCATCAAGAAGATCATCGAGGGCGAGGATCCTCGAAAGCCGCTGAGCGACTCGAAGATCGTGAGCATCCTGCAGCGGGAGGGCCTGATGCTGGCGCGCCGCACCATCGCGAAGTACCGCGAGGAACTGAAGATCCCGACCTCCAACCAGCGGAAGGTGCTGTTCTAGAACCGGGGCAGCCCGCCATCATGTCCACGACTCCGGCTGTGACGGTCCGCGGTCTCCTCGACGCGCGGCCCGAAACCGTAGGCCTTCCGATCGATCTGCTCGCCGGCGCCCGGGGCCTCGGCCGGCGCATCACCAGCCCCTACATCCAGAAGACCGGGCTCGCGCTCGCCGGGTATCACGAATACCTGCAGGCCGGGCGCATCCTGATCTTCGGCGAGAGCGAGGTCCGCTTCATCGAAAGCCTCGACCCCGCCGCCCGACGGAACGCCCTCGCGCGGACGTTCGCCGCCGACCTGCCGTGCCTGCTCGTCACGGGCAACGCGGAGTTGCCGCCCGAGGTCGCCCTGGAAGGCGAGCGCGCGGGCGTGCCGCGTGCTGCGCATCGTCGGTGCCCACGGCCACGGCCATCGGCAAGCTCACCGCCATGCTCGAAGACCGCCTCGCCGTCCGCGAGGTCGTGCACGGCGTGCTGCTCGACATCCTCGGCCTGGGCGTGCTGATCATGGGCGACAGCGGGATCGGCAAGAGCGAATGCGCGCTGGACCTCGTCGTTCGCGGCCATCGCCTCGTGGCCGACGACACGGTGGAGATCCGCCGGCGCGCCGAGTCGATCGTGATCGGCTCGTGCCCCGAGCTCGACGCGCCACCACATGGAGGTCCGCGGCCTCGGCCTCATCAACATCCGCGACCTGTTCGGCGTCGCCTCCACGCGCACGTCGAAGCGCGTCGAGTTGGTCGTCCAGCTCGATCGTGGGACGACGGCCGCGAATACGACCGGCTCGGCCTCGAAGAGGCCACGTACGACCTGCTCGGCCTGCAAGGTGCCGCTGATCCAGATGCCCGTCGCGCCCGGCCGCAACCTGGCCATCCTGATCGAGGTGGCCGCCCGCAACCAGCTGCTGCGCATGCGCGGGGTCAACGCCGCCCGCGAACTCGTGGCCCGCCTCGACGCCAACCTCGCGGCGGCGGCCGTGCCCGCCTCGAGCGACGCCGACGCGGACGTCGACCGTCCCGCCGTGTCGGACGACGACGAGGATCTGGACCACGGAGGTCCGCTGTGAGCAAGGCCCGCCGTCGCGCCCGGCAGCGGTCGCTTCATCGTCCTCACCGGGCTGTCGGGATCGGGGAAGTCGCAGGCCATCCGCGCCCTCGAGGACCTCGGCTACTACTGCGTCGACAACCTGCCGGTGGCGCTCCTGCCGGTCATGGCGGAATTGAGCCAGCGGCAGGGCGCCGAGCACGACCGCGTCGCCGTGGTGATGGACATTCGCGAGCCCCGCTTCGTCAGCGACTTTCCGCGCGTCTACCGCCGGCTCAAGGCCACGCCGCACCTGTCGACGACGCTGATCTTCCTCGAAGCGAGCCACGCCGAGCTGGTCCGCCGGTTCAACGAGACGCGGCGGCCGCATCCCGCTCGCGCCCGACCGGCCGATCACCGAGGGCCTCGCGGAAGAGCGCGCGTCGCTGCGCCCCATCCGCGCGCTGGCCGACAAGGTCATCGACACCGTCGAAGCTCAACGTGCACGAGCTGCGGCAGGGCCTGCTCGACCTCGTCGAGCGGGCGCCGGCAGGCGTCGAAGCTCGTGCTGACGTTCCTGAGTTTCGGCTTCCACTTCGGCCCGCCGGCGGAGGCGGACCTGATGTTCGACGTGCGGTTCCTCAAGAACCCGCACTGGGTGCTGGCGCTGCGGCCGCAAACCGGCAAGGACCCCGCCGTCGCGGCCTTCATGCGCCGGCAGCCGGCGACGCGCACGTGCGTCAAGAAGATCGCGTCGTTCCTCAAGTGGGTGGTGCCGCTGTACGTCGCCGAAGGCAAGAGCTACCTCACCGTGGCCATCGGCTGCACCGGCGGCCGCCACCGATCCGTGTACATCGCCGAGGCCGTGAAGCGCGAACTGGCCGGCGTCAAGGGGGTCACGGCGCGCGTGCGCCATCGCGATCTCACGAGGGTCGGTATGATTGGCGTCGTCGTCGTGACCCACGGGCAGCTGGCCACCGAACTCGTCAACGCCGCCGAGACGATCGTCGGCGACCTGCCGCACTTTTCCGCCGTGTCCATCGGCTGGCACGAGGACGTGCAGGACGCGCGCGAGGACATCGCCGCCGCCATCGAGCGCGTCAAGCAGCCGGGCGGCGTGCTCCTCGCCACCGACATGTTCGGCGGCACGCCGGCCAACCTCGGCATCACGTTCCTGGCCGAGGACGCCGTCGAGGTCGTGACGGGCGTCAACCTGCCCATGCTCATCAAGGCCGCGAGCCTGCGGGACGGCGCGCGCCTCACCGACATCGCCCGCATGCTGCGCGAGCACGGCCGCAACGCCATCTGGGTCGCGTCGGATTTGCTCGACGGGGTCCACCGGCTCGGCCGGGTCCGAGGGTGGCGGTCCGGCGCATGATCACGCGCGAGGCGGTGATCACGAACCGGCTCGGGCTGCACGCCCGCGCGGCGGCCAAGTTCGTGCACGCGGCCACGCGCTACCAGTCGCAGATCCGCGTGTCGCGCGACGGCCGGACGATGGACGGCAAGAGCATCATGGGCATCCTGCTGCTCGCGGCCGCCCACCGCGCCACGATCGTGATCAGCGCGGAAGGCGTCGGATGAGATCGAGGCCGTGGACGCGCTCTGCCGCCTGGTCGAGGGCGGCTTCGGAGAAGAGCACGTGGAACGCCTGACCGGCATCGGCGTCTCCGCGGGCGTCGCCGTCGGCCGCGCCGTCGTGCTGACCCAGCGCACGGAGGTCATGCGGTTTCCCGATCCCGCACGATCGCGTCGACCGCGAGGCCGCCGCGCTGCACCTGGCGCAGGACGCATCGCGCCAGCAACTGCGGGACATCCGCGCGCGCCTCGACCAGGGCCCCGGGTCTGAACTCGCCGCGCTCTTCGACGCGCAGCTCCTCATGCTCGACGACCCGCATGCTCGTCGGCCGCGCCGAGGAGATCATCCGCGCCGAGCGCGTCAACGCCGCCTGGGCGGTGCACCGCGCCTATGAAGAACTCTGCCGCGTCTTCGAGTCGATGGAAGACCCGTACCTGCGCGAGCGCGAGAACGACGTCGCCGACGTGGCGGGCCGCCTGCGGATCAACCTGCGGCACGGCGCCACGGGACCGAAGGAGTTGCTCAGCCGAGATCGACGGCCCCGCGGTGCTCATCGCCGACGAGCTGACCGCCGTCGCGTGGCCGCGCAGCTCGATTGGAGCGCGCGTGCAGGGCTTCGCCACCGACGCCGGCAGCCGCACGTATCACACCGCGATCCTCGCGCGCTCGCTGAAGGTGCCGGCCATCGTCGGGCTGCACGACGCGTCGATCCGCATCGCGGCCGGGACGCCCGTGATCCTCGACGGCACGACCGGCGAGTTGACCGTGGCCCCGACGGCGGAGCAGATCGACGGGGCGCAGCGACGCGCGTCGAAGCCGCGGCGCCGCGGTCTCGGCAGCGCCCGCGCAGGCCGGCGGACCCGGTATCGACGACCGACGGCGTGCGCGTCCGCCTCGAGGCCAACATCGAGCTGCTCGAGGATCTGCCGTTCCTCAACGAGCACGGCGCCGAAGGCGTGGGGCTCTATCGCTCCGAGTTCATGCTCTCCGGACGCCCGCTCGACGCGGCCACCGAGGATGCGCAGTACACGCTGTACCGGAGCCTGATCGAGCAGGTCGCGCCGCGGCCGGTCACGATCCGGACCTTCGACCTCGACGAGCGCCAGTTCGGCGCCGCGCATGGTCCCGAGCGCCGACGGACGCGGCCCGGGCTCCGCGGCCTGCGGCTCGGCCTCGCCCATCCCGAGGTGCTGCGGACGCAGTTGCGCGCCCTGGTCCGCGCGTCCGCGCACGGGCCCCTCCGCGTGATGTTTCCCTTCGTGACCGCGGTGGAGGAGGTGCGCCAGGCTCGCGCGATCCTCGATGAGGTCACGCGCGACATCGACGCCACCGCGCGCCTCCCGGTCGGCGCGATGATCGAGGTGCCGTCGGCCGCGCTGGCGGCGGACCTGCTGGCCCCCGAGGTGGACTTCTTCACCATCGGCACCAACGATCTCATCCAGTACACGCTGGCCGTGGACCGCACCGACGATCGGGTGTCCGATTTGTACGAGCCGCTGCACCCGGCGGTCCTGCGGCTGCATCCGCCTGGTACGCCGCGCGGCCACGCGGCACCACATTCCGGTGTCGCTCTGCGGCGAGATGGCCTCGGACCCGGCGCTCGTGGGCCTGCTCGTCGGCCTCGGGCTGACCGAATTCAGCATGACGCCCGGCGCCATCCCGATCGTGCGGCAGGTGGTCCAGGACCTCAGCGCGGCCGAGGCGCGGCGCCTCGCGGGCCACGCGCTCATGCTGCCCACCGCCGCCGAAATCGAGCAGTATCTCTTCGACGCGCTGCGCCGCGTCGGCATCTCAAAGGAGCCCGTCGTCGTGAGCCGAACCGTTGCATCGAGTGGAAAAACCGTGGGGCTACGAGTTGTGGTGGGCGCGAACCGACAAGTACGTCGGCAAGCAGATCCACATCAACAAGGGCCACGCCCTCAGCCTGCAGTATCACAACCGCAAGGACGAGACGATCTTCGTGTGGGCGGGGAAGATGCTGTTCGAGCGCGAGGAAGGCGGCACGCTGGTGGGCCGGGAGATGGGACCGGGCGACGCCGTGCACGTCACGCCGCCGACGGTGCACCGCATGACGGCGATCGAGGACACCGACGTGTTCGAGGTGTCGACGCCCGAAACCGATGACGTGGTGCGGTCTGGAAGATCGGTACGGAAGGCACGGACGTAGAACGGGAACCGGGATCGGGATCTAGGTTCCAGCGAGTCGCTGCCGGATACTCGATCCCGACTCCCGGTTCCCGAGGTTAGAACGGAATGTCGTCGTCGGTGACGGGCGCGGCGCTGCCCATCGGGTCCTGGTAGCCGCCGCCCTCGCCGCGATCGACCTGGCGATCGCCGCCCCCGCGGCCGCCGCCCGCCGCCGAGCAGGACGATCTTGTCGGCCTTCACCTCGGTCGTGTAGTGCTTCTGGCCTTCTTTTTCCCACTGGCGCGTCTGCAGCCGGCCTTCGAGGTAGATCTGCTTGCCCTTCACGAGATAGGGCTGGAGCGAGTCGGCCGCCTTGCCCCACAGGACGATGCGGTGCCACTCGGTCTGTTCCTTCTTCTCGCCGTCCTTGCCCGTCCAGTTCTCGGTCGTGGCGATGCTGAAGCTCGCCACCGACTGTCCGCCCGGCGTCACGCGCACCTCGGCGTCCCTGCCGAGATTGCCCACCAGAATCACTTTGTTCACGCTACCCATGTGTCACATCACCTTTCTGACCGCGGGTCTTCGACGTGTGGTGCCCGCTCTTCACCTGCCGTGCCGTGCCGACGCCCTGCTGGTTACTACACCACCGACCTCTGACAGATGAGGTCAGCGTTACCGTCCCGGCGGCCGTCCGCGATTCAGCCGATCGAGGTTCTGCCGCGCCAGCCGCGCCAGATCCGAATCCGGGTAGGTCTTGATCAGCAGGTCCCACGATTCGCGCGCGCGATCGGGCTGGCCCAGCCGCTCGAAGCGCCAGGCCGCGCTTGTAGTACGCGTCCGGCGCCTTGTCGCCCTTGGGGATAGTTGGTGATCACCTGGTTGAAGGCGTCGATCGACTCGGCGAACTTGCCGTCTGAATACTGGCACTCGCCGATGTAGTACTGCGCGTCGTCCGCCGAGTCGCTGCGCGGGAAGCTGCGCAAGTAGGTGGTGAAGCCCTCGATGCAGAGCGCCCACTGGCCGGCCGTGAAGTCGGACCACGCCGTGTCGACAGTCGCTGCGGCGAGATGCCCGGATTGACGGCGGCGCCGCCGGTGCGGCAGGCGTCACGGAGGCCCCGGGTGCGCGGGCCCGCTGGGGCGCCGGGTGCGACAGGGGCGCCGCCGGGCGCGGGTGCCGCGTTCGGGTCCGCCGGCGGCATCGTCGGCGCCGGATATTGCGGGATCGCCAGGCGCAGGGCCTCGACCTCCTGCGACAGCGACGTGATGCGCACGTTGGTCTCGTCGACCCGCTCGCGGACGACGCGGAGGTCGCTGCCGAGCTGATCGACCGACCAGCTTCTGGTCGGCGAACGCCTTGCGGCTCGAGTCGGTCTGCTCGTCGATGCGGGTCGAGAGCGCCTTCAGGTTGTCGCCAATCATGGCCAACGCCGTCTGGAGCTGCTGCTGCAGTTGCTGCGTCTGCTCCTGCAGCATGCGGATGTCGGCCATCATCTGCATCTCCCGCCGGCGATTGCGCCGCCGCCGGCGCAGCCAGCAGGATGACGGAAGCCAAGGCGAGGACGCCGGAGCAAAGACGTCGGCTCATGCGCATCCATGTTACTTCGCCGTGATCACGAAATGCGCGCGCCGGTTCTTGGACCAGGCGGCCTCGTCGTGGCCCGCGTCGAAGGGGAATTCCTTGCCGTAGCTGACGGTGCGAATCTTGTCGGCTGGCAGATGCCGAGCGAGACCAGGTAGGTCTTGGCCGCCACGGCGCGCCGCTCGCCCAGCGCCAGGTTGTATTCCGCCGTGCCGCGCTCGTCGCAGTGCCCCTCGATGGTGACCTGCCACGCCGGGTACTTCTTGAGCACCTCGGCGTTGGCCTGCAGGATCTGCTGGGCCTCGGGGCTGACCTCGGAGCTGTCGAGCTCGAAGAACATCGGCTTGAGCGGCGAGTCCCGGTTGAGGTCGTCCAGCGACTTCGAGCCGATCGTGTCCTCGGCCAGCGGCTCGGGCGGCACCGGGACCGGCTCCGCCACCGGCCGCGGCGGCGCCGGCGGCGCAGGCGGGCTGCGCTATTCGTCGTCGCCCGCGGGCGGCGGCATCGGCCGCGCCACCGGCGGCTGCTTCTTCGCGCAGGCCCCAACGACCAGGGTCGCCAGCACGGCCAGGACCATCGTGATTTTCGTTGTGCTTCTCATGTATTGAACCTTCGTGTTGAACCTTCGTGTTGAACCCTTGTGCTGAACCCTTGTGCTGAACCGTCGTGTCGAACTGCAAGGTTCGGGTCCTTACTGCGACCAGTTCGGCGTCGATGTTGTTGCCGTCTCTCGTGAGCTGCCGCAGGTTCTTGCCGTCGCGATCCACGCTGAAGATCTGGCTGCGGCCCGCGCGGGTCGACATGAACGCCAGGTGCCGGCCGTTCGGGCGACCACGCGGGGCTCTCGTTGCTGCCCTCGCCGAACGTGATCTGGCGGGTCTCGCCGCTGGCGATGTTCAGGATCTTGATGTCGTAGCCCGGCCCCGTGCGCGCCGCGAACGCAATCTCGTTGTACGGCGTCGGCGACCACGTCGCGCGGTCGGCGTAGGCCTCGAACGAAATCCGCCGCAGGCCGGTGCCGTCGACGCCGACCACCCAGATCTGCGGCGTCCCGGTGCGTTCGGACGTGAACGCGATCTGCGTGCCCGTGGGCGACCACGTCGGCGTGGCGTCGATGGCGGGATTGTCGGTCAGCCGCCGCACGTTCGAGCCGTCGCGGTTCATCACGTAGATCTCGGTGTTGCCGTCGCGATTCGACATGAACGCGATGCGCGTGCCGTCGGGCGAGAACACCGGCAGGAAGTTCTGGCCCACGCCCTTGCGCCGGGTTCTCCATCGTCCCGACGTAGATGTTCGAGATGAGGATGTCGGGCACGCCGGTGCGGTAGGACGTGTAGGCGATCGACCGGCCGTCGGGCGACCAGTTGGGATTGATGTTCAGCGACCGGTTGATCGTGATGCGGCGCTGGTTGGCGCCATCGTAGTCGGCGACGTAGATTTCCTTGACGTCGCGCTTCTCGACGGTGCCGGCCACCGGCTCGCGATTGCGATCGGACGAGAAGGTCAGCTTCGTCCGCGCCACGCCGCGCAGGCTGCGCTGCGAGTCGTGAATTTCGTCGGCCATCGTGTGCGCGTAGAGCCGCGGGTTGGCCGCCGACCCGCTGTACTCGCGGCCGTACATCTGCTGCCGCGCGCGCACGTTGTAGAGGCGCATCTCGACGCGCACGCCGGTCGCCGTCTTCTGCACGGTGCCCACGACCACGCCGTCGGCGCCCAGTTCGCGCCAGCGATCGAAGGGCACCTCGCCGATCGACGCGGCGGCGGGAATGGACTTGTAGGTATCGCGCGGGATCATCGCGAACTCGCGCTCGAAGTTGAGGTCGTCCCACAGCACCTGGCCGATGGTCTTCGCGGCCTCCTGCGTCTCGGCATCGGCCGACAGCGCGAGCAGATCCGGGACCGCCAGGCGCGGCGGCCGCGCCGGACTCGCCGGTGATGCCGGAGCTCCACGCTGGTCGGCTGCTGCGGCGGCGGGAGCCGGCGCGGGCTGCTGGGCCGTGACCAGGACCGTCCGATCGCGACCGCCATCCCGCCAGCCGCCCATGTCGCGGCGAGCTCGGCGCGGTCACGCCGAAGCGGCCTTGGCGCGGAGGCGGACACTGTGCGCTTGCTGTCATTCATCGTTCGTCAGTCCCTAACGCGTGTAATCGAACCCGAGGTGCACCGTCAGCGCAGGCTCGGTGATAGGCCGCCGGCAGCGGCGGCAACTGGGACAACCGGAGCGCCCGCGTCGCGAGGAAATCCAGCGACTGGTTGCCGCTGGATTTCTCGACGGCGACGTCGGCGAGCGTGCCGTCGCGCTGAATCACGAAGCGCATCATCGTGGTCCCCGTCGCCTGCTGCTTCGAGCTCCAGTTGCGCGTTGATCACGTCGAGCATCGTCGCCAGGTAGTCCGGGCAGCAGAAATTCGCGACGTCCAGGTAGCCGCCCGTGCCGCCGCCGCCGGAGGAGAGGCCGAAGCCCTGGCCCTTGCCGCCGGTCTCGGCCACCGTGCTGCCTTGCTGCACCTCCGCGCCCTTGGTGGGCGTCGCGGCTCCTCGGATCCTTCGCGTCGACCTTGTTGGTGACGACCTTGCGCGGTGGCGCCTTGGTCGGCTCGATCATCTCCGGCGTCTTCGCCGCGGGCGGCCGCACCGGCTCGATGGCCTTCTTGGTCTCCGCCACTTCCTGCATCGGCCGGCCCCCGAGCGTGGCGAGGCCGCCGTCGCGCGGGCCCACCGCGCCGCCGAGGCTGATCTGCATCACGACCTCGGGTTCCTTCGGCATCGCGTCCCCAGCCAGCCGGCCGGCGCAATCAGGAAGACGGCCGCGAAGACCAGCAGGTGCGCCGCGACCGACGCGAGCAGCATCGTGTTGAGTCCATCGGCGGCTCGCGTTGCGGGCGGACGAGGACCTCGGAGACCGCGTCCATCGTCTACCGGGCACCCGCCTGCTGCTGGGCGACGATGCCGACGCCCTCGACGCCGCCCGCCTTGAGGCGGTCGATCACCTCGATCAGTTCCTGGAGCTGCACGCCGGCGTCGCCGCGCAGGAACACTTCCTTGTCGGTCGCCGATTCCATCTCCTGGCGCATGCGCTCGGCCAGGACGTCGAGGCTCACCGGCTCGTCGTCGATGAACACCTTGCTTGTCCTTGCGGTAGGACACCGGCACCGTGATGTAGAGCCGCGCCTCGGTCATCTTGTTCGGCGCGCTGCGACACGGGCAGATTCACCTCGATCGCCCTTCTGCAGCATCGGCGCCGCCACCATGAAGATGATGAGCAGCACCAGCATCACGTCGACGAGCGGGATGACGTTGATTTCCGACAGCGATGTCGACACGCGCCGGCCGCGTCGGCGGCCGTCGCTGGCGGCGGGCTGCGGCAGGACCTTCGGCACTAGGTGAAGTTCCTTTCGGAGATGTTGAGGAACTCGAGCGCGAAGTCGTCCATCTCCGACGCGAACAGCTTCACCCGCGTGGTGAAGTGGTTATAGAAGTAGACGGCCGGAATCGCGGCGAACAGGCCGAGCGCCGTGGCGATGAGCGCTTCGGCGATGCCGGGCGCCGACCACGGCCAGGTCGGTCGAGCCCTGCGAGCCGATGTTGGCGAAGGCCGTCATGATCCCCCACACCGTGCCGAACAGCCCGATGAACGGCGTGATGCTCGCCGTCGTCGCCAGGAACGTCACCTGCTTCTCGAGCTTGTTCACCTCGGACGACGAGGCGCGCAGCAGCGCGCGGTCCACCGCGGTGAGGCTCTTCAAGGTTGGACGCGGCGCGACCCCGCCGGGACTGGCCGGGGCCTGCTGGGAGGATTGCCGCAGCTGCGCGGTCAGTTCCGCGTACCCGGCCTGGAACATCCCGACGAGGGGACTGCGCTCCGAGCGACCCGCACACCGCCTGCACCTCGGAGAACTTGGTGCTCTTGCGGAAGACCTCGAGAAACGTGGCGCTCTGCTTCTCGATGCCCCGATACGTCCAGAACTTGTAGAGGATGATGCCCCACGACACGACGGAGAACGTCAGCAGCAGCAGGAGCACCGCCTTGACGATGGGGCTGGCTGAGAGAATCAGCGCAATGAGATCCCCGGCCGCCGCTCGAGCGGGCGGACCACCGCCATCGAGCTGCAGGGCCAGGACAAACAATCCAGGCGTCGGCAACAAAGCCTCCGAATCCGTTCCATTGGGGAGTGCGCTGCTGGGAGAGCGCGATTTCGTGCAACCGTAACACACCCCGCGAAATTCTGTCAAACCCATGATACGATGGAAGTTCCGCTTACCAAGACGAATCCCGCTAGTACGAGGCGCTGCCTGCATGATCCGCTACCTGGCCATCCGCAACCTCGCGGTGATCGAGTCGGTCGCGGTCGATTTTGAACAGTCGTTCAATATCCTGACCGGCGAGACCGGCGCCGGCAAATCCATCCTCGTCGAAGCTGTCGGCCTGTTGCTCGGCGGACGTGCCGCCCAGGACCTGATCCGCACAGGCGAGGAGATTGCCAGCGTCGAAGCGCTCTTCGAATCCGCGGACGGCGACGAGTTGATTGTGCGCCGCGAGATCACCGCGCAGGGCCGCAGCCGCGCCTTCATCAACGGCGCGCTGGCAACGGCCGCCGCGCTCAAGGACCTGTCGAACCGACTGGTCGAACTGCACGGCCAGCACGAGCACCAGCAACTCCTCGATCCCTCGCAGCACCTCGCGATGCTCGACGCGTGGGCCGTCCTCGACGACCGCCCGGGCCGAGGTCTCGGCCGCCTTTGCCGCCGTCCGCGGTTTGCGCGAACAGCTCGACCGCCTCCGGATGGACGACCGCGAGCGGGCGGCGCGCCTGGACCTCGTGGAGTTCCAGCTCGGCGAGCTGAAGAAGGCCGACCTCAAGGCCGGCGAAGACGAGGCGCTCGCCGCCGAGCGGCAGCTGCTCCGCAGCGCCGACACGATCCAGCGGCTGTGCGGCGAAGGCTACGCCGAGTTGTACGACACGGAAGGCGCGGCGCTGACCGCGCTCGGACGCGTCTGGAAGCGCGTGGGGGAGTTGGCGGCCATCGATCCACGGTTCGCCCCGTACCTCGACGCCCGCGACGGCATCAAGGCGCAGCTCGAGGACCTGGCGTTCACGCTCCGGGACTTCGCCGACGGAATCGACGCCTCGCCCGGACGGCTGCAGCAGGTCGAAGATCGGCTTGCCCTGTTCGAGCGCCTCAAGCGGAAGCACGGGCCCACGCTCGAGGACGTCATGGCCTACCGCGACAAGCTCGCGCTCGAGCACGAGGCCCTCACTGGCGGGCAGTCCTCCGTGGCCGAGATCGATGCCAGGCTTCGCGAGGCGGGGGAGCGTTTCCTCAGCGTCGCCCGCCGGCTGTCGCAGGCGCGCCACGACGCCGCCGGACGCTTCGCCAGGGTCCTCGAACAGGAACTCGCGGAACTGGCCATGGAGCGGACCAAGTTCGAGGTCCGGCTGGACACCGGCGAGGCCGACGACCGATGGACCGACGCCGGCATCGATACCGGGGAGTTCTTCCTGTCCCCGAACGTCGGCGAGGAACTCCGCCCTCTGGCGCGCATCGTCTCCGGCGGCGAACTCTCGCGCGTGATGCTCGCGCTCAAGACCCTCGGCGCCACGCACGACGCGCAGCGGATGAGTGGCAAGACCCTTATCTTCGACGAGGTCGATGCCGGCATCGGCGGCCGGGTGGCCAGCGTGGTAGGGGAGAAGCTCGCGGCGCTCGGCGACCGGTTCCAGGTGCTGTGCATCACGCACCTCCCGCAGATCGCCGCGTGCGGCCGGACGCACTTCCTGATTGAGAAGAAGGTGCAGGGGAGCCGGACCGTGACCAGCGTGGCGCGCCTGGTGGACGAGGCGCGGGTGACGGAGGTCGCGCGCATGATGGGCGGCGCCGCCGCCGGAGCCAAGGCCCAGGAGAGCGCCCGTGAGCTGCTCGACACCGCCAGGGCGAAAGGTGAAGCAACGAGCGAAAGCGAAAGGCGAAAGTCCTCGAATGGCGAAAGCGAAAGCGCGGAAATGAAATACTTCATCGAAACCTACGGCTGCCAGATGAACGAACACGACTCGGAGCGGATGGCCGGGCTGCTTGAACAGTCGGGGTACGACCGCGCGGAATCGGACGCCGATGCCGACCTGGTGGTCATCAACACGTGCAGTGTCCGTGAGCGGGCCGAGGACAAGCTCTATACCCGCCTCGGCGAGATCCGGGACATGGCCCGCGATCGCGGTCGTGACCCGATCGTGGCCGTCACCGGGTGCGTGGCCCAGCAGGAAGGCCAAGCTCTCCTGAAGCGCTCGAAGATCATCGACCTCGTGGTCGGCACGCAGCGGATCAAGATGCTGCCGGTGCTGGCGCGCGAGGCCGCCGACCAGAAGAACCTGC
The DNA here is from genome assembly GCA_963839865.1 of uncultured Acidobacteriota bacterium. GTDB lineage: Bacteria > Acidobacteriota > Vicinamibacteria > Vicinamibacterales > UBA2999 > 12-FULL-67-14b. The sequence goes on along the minus strand of CAWIWS010000009.1, from coordinate 21,955 downwards.
CGCCGCGGATCGACATCGGGACGCCGTACGACGATCCGTCGTTTCCGCTCGGCATCACGCGCCGCTCGGACGACGTCCGCGCGTGGGTCACCATCATCGAAGGCTGCAACGACTTCTGCGCGTTCTGCGTGGTGCCCTACACGCGGGGCCACGAGCGCATGCGCGCCAAGTCCGAGATCCTGGCCGAGGTCGCCGAGGCGGCGCAGAGCGGCCGCCGCGAAGTGCAGCTGATCGGACAGATCGTGAACCATTACCAGGCGCCCGACGATCCGTCCTGCGATTTCCCCGCGCTGCTCGAGGCGGTCCACGAGGTGCCTGGCATCGACCGCATCCGCTTCGCGAGCCCGCATCCGCGCCACACGTCGGATCGCCTGATCGCCGCCGTGCGCGACTTGCCAAAGGTCTGCAAGCACCTCCACCTCCCGGTGCAGTCCGGCTCCACGCGGGTCCTTTCGCAGATGCGGCGACGCCACACCCGCGAGGAGTACCTCGATCTGGTTGCACGGATTCGCGCAGCTATCCCGAATGTGCAGCTATCGACCGATATGATCGTTGGCTTCCCAGGGGAGACGCCGGACGACTTCGACGACACGCTGTCGCTCACCGAGGCGGTGGGGTTTCACAGCATGTTCTCGTTCAAGTATTCGGTGCGACCCAACACGCTGGCCTCGCGCCGGATGCCGGACGATGTGAGCGAGGATGAGAAGACGCGGCGGATCGTGGCGCTCCAGCAATTGCAGCGCCGGGTGCAATCGGCGCTGCACGAGCAGACGGTGGGGCGAACCTACCCGGTGCTCGTGGACGCCACGAGCCGTCGTCGCGAGTGGGAATTGTCTGGCCGCACCAGCGGCAACACGGTGGTCAACCTCCCAGGGCCGCCGGAATGGCTGGGGCGTCTGGTGGATGTGACGATTCGGCGGGCGGGACCAAACAGCGTGTGGGGCGAGCCGGCCGGGCAGCCCGCATAGGTAGCGCTGTCGCGTCGGGCCTTCGGGTCAGGCGGCCGGAAATTGCAGAGCGGGGCAACAGCATGATCGAAATGAACATCAAGGGGCTGATGGTGGATCCCATCACCAACATGCCCATCATCATCCTGCGGGACTCGGATGGGCAGAAGGTCCTGCCGATCTGGGTGGGGGTGTTCGAGGCCAACGCCATCGCGTTGCAGATCGAGAACATCCAGACGCCGCGGCCGATGACGCACGACCTGTTGCGCAACATCATCCAGGACCTGCAGGCCACGGTGGATCACATCACGGTGTGCGATCTGAAGGAGAACACCTTCTACGCGATGATTCACCTGCAGACGCCGGCGGGTCCGGTGGCGATTGACGCGCGCCCGAGCGACGCGATTGCCTTGGCGCTGCGCACGCGCGCGCCCATCCTCGTGGACGAGAAGGTCATCGACAACGCGAAGACCGTCGACCTCACCAACGAGAAGCAGGACAGCGACCGCCTCCAGCAGTGGCTCGAGCAGCTCGACCCGGACGACATGGGGAAGTACAAGATGTAGAAAGTGGAAAGTAGAAAGTGGAAGGTGGAAGGTGGAAGGAAGCGGAAGCACTTTTCACTTTCTACTTTTCACTTTCTACTTTCTAACGTCGGCCGGCCGACAATCACCGTAAGTCCCTACCAAATAGCCAGTTAGCGCTGGCTATTTCCTTTTGGGGCCCCACCGCCATCCGCATCGTCCTTGACCTGCCGCCCCCACGCTCCTAGAATGCCCAAGAACCCGCACATTCCTCCTCGATGATTCTCGCAATAGCCAATCAAAAGGGCGGAGTGGGGAAGACCACCACCGCCATCAACCTCGCCGCGGCCCTCGCCATGCGCGGCAAACCCACGCTGCTGATCGACCTCGATCCGCAAGGCAACAGCAGCATGTCCTACATCGACATCCGCACCGCGGAGAAGTCGATGTTCGACGTCTTCGTCGATCCCGGCGTGCATCTCGCCGACGTCATCAGGCCGGCGACCCTGCCCAACCTGTTCGTGGCGCCGGCCCGCATCGCCCTCGCCAAGCTCGAGTCGCGAATGGTCGGCGAGCTCGACGCCCCGTTCCGCCTCAAGGATGAATTGACAGCCCTCGGCGAGACGTACGCCCACGTGGTGATCGATTGTCCGCCGGCCCTCGGCCTGCTCACGGTCAACGCCCTGGTCGCCTCGTCGCACCTCCTCATCCCGATCCAGTCGTCGTACTTCGCGCTCGAAGGCACCGACGACTTGCTCGAGACGATCGAGAAGGTTCGCCAGCGCCCGAACCCCGAGCTTCAGATCCTCGGCGTGGTGATCACCATGCACGACAGGCGCACCGCGCTCGGCCGGGACATCCAGGAACAGATTCGCAAAGTGTTTGGAGACAAGGTGTTTCGCACCGTGATCAGCAAGAGCGTGCGGCTGGAGGAAAGCCCGGCGTATCGCGAATCCATCTTCACCTTTGCGCCCGACTCCACGGGCGCCGCCGAGTACTACAGCCTGTGTGAGGAGGTCATCGACCGTGGCTAAACCTCGAGGACTGCCGGAGACGGCCCGCATGCGACACGACGCCCATTACGTCGAAACCCTGGCCGCCTCTGCCGGCGCCCCCGTGGGGCGGATGGTGCCGATCGACCAGGTCGATCCCAATCCCGACCAGCCGCGCCAGGCCATGGGCGATCTGGCAGAGCTCATTTCGTCGGTCGCCGAGAAGGGGATCATCGAACCCCTGGTGGTTCGCCAGCGAGGCACGCGGTACCAGATCATCGCCGGCGAGCGCCGCTACCACGCCGCGGTGCAGTCCGGCCTCACCGAACTCCCGGTCGTCATCCGCGACGTGGATGACCGCGAGATGCTCGAGCTCGCGCTCGTCGAGAACATCCAGCGCAAGGATCTGACGCCGTTTGAAGAGTCCGAGGCCATGCAGAGCCTCGCTCAGCGGTGTGGCTACACCCACGAAGACCTGGCCAAGCGCCTGGGCAAGTCCCGCACGTCGGTCACCGAGGGGCTGTCGCTGAACAGCATTCCACCCGAGGTCCGCAAAGTCTGCCGCCTGGCGGGCATCACGAACCGGTCGCTGTTGCTGCAGGTGGTCCGCCAGGGCGACCCGCAGAAGATGCTGGCGCTGATTGAGAAGATCACGACCCAGGGCGCGACGCGCGAGCAACTGCGCAAGGACGCCGAGGCGCACAAGCCGAAGGCCGGCCGGCCCAAGGCCTTCGTCTTTGCGTTCCGCCCGCCGAGCAAGGCGTTCAACATGCGCCTCAGTTTCAACAAGAAGAACGCGAGCAAGGACGAAGTCATCGCCGCGCTCGAGAACATCCTGCACGAACTCAAGCACGCGAAATAGCCTTACCAAGGATCGAAGTCAGCCACGAAGGGCACGAAGCCGAATTGGCATTTCCAAATGCCTGTTCTTCGTGACCTTCGTGGCTGATCTTGACTAGTTAGTTAACATAACATGTATTATCAGACTCAACGTGAATAGCCAACAAAACTGGCCTGTTGACGCTTTTCGGATGGATCAAGAGCTATACGGCGGGCAACTGACCTAGACTGCCCAGCCGACCGGCGATGCGAGACCGCCGGGCACCACGAAGGTCCACGAACCCGACGCCGGCACCGACGCCACGGCGGCCCCTGACGGATCGCAAACCAGGATCGCAAACCGCAGCTGGTCGCCGGGACCCGCCCCCAATTCGTCGAACCCGATGCCCGCCTCGACCAGCCGTCCGGCCGCCATGTGGCGGCGTTCGAGGTCGACCCGGACCACCGCGGGCTCAGACACAATCAGGCTCAGACGCAGCGATCCGGACTCGATGCGGGCCGCGAACCCGTCGCCCCGCAACCGCAGGAACAGGGACGAGGCGCCGACGCCGATGACGACCTCGGAAAGCAGGCTGGTGGCCGATACCTCGTGCATCGCGCCCGCCGCCGGGGCAATCGCCGGCCGGGCCGCCCCCACCCATTCGAGGGCGCTCGTCTCGTCCCCATCGAGGATGGGGGCGACGAGCCCGCCAAAGGTCAACGCGTCCGAGGGCCCCGGCGCGGCCGTCGTGATGTTCGACACGAAGAGCTCGTCGGGAACGGCCAGGCCCAGGGCCACATAAGCGTTCCGCAGGTGGCGCCGGAACAGGTCGTCGAAATCCCGGTCGTGATCCGACGAGTGGTCGTCGCCGTACCACCAGAACCAGTCGCTGCCTTCGGCGATCAGGAGTTCCTCGAACGCCCGGGCCCTGGCCTCGGCACTCACCCCGGCCGATCGCGTGTCGTAGGCCGCGCGCGCCTCGCCCAACTGCGTCCAAGCGCGCTGGTCGTCTCGATGGCCAATCCAGATATAGAAGTCCGCGTTGATCCAGGACCCGGGAAACACCGAGTCCAGGCGCGTGGATGGCGCGGTGGCGGCCTCGCTCATGGTGACGCACCGGATGTCCGCCGCCTCCGCGAGCCGGCCGTAGAGCGCGCGGAGGAATGGCCGTCCGCCGCCGGCGTAGTGCTCCCACGCATTCTCACCGTCGAGAATCACCGACACCGTCGCCTCGGCGCCGCCGGTCTGCGCCGAGAAGCGGCGCCCGGCTTCGCGGACACGGCCGACGAAGTCCGCGGCCGCCGCGTCGGCGTCCCACGATTGATAGGTGAAGCCGATGCGATCGGACAGGGCGTGATCGCGGAAGAACAGGACCGGCCCGGCGCCACCCGCGCGATATGGCCGGTACAGCAGGTCCGCCCGCTCCGCGTGGCCGTAGCCGTCGCGCGGGAACGGCACGCCGAGCGTGCGCGACAGGATGTCCTCATCGGTCGCCGCCCACGCAAGCCCGGCCTCGGCCACGAGGGCCAGCGCCTCGTCGGACACCGATCCCTCCGAGGGCCACAGGCCGTGCGGCCGGTGGCCGAACACCGTTTCATGAAACGCCAGCGCGCGATCGATCTGCGCGCGCGCGTCCTCTGGCCGCCTGAAGCGCACGCGCGGGCGCGCCGCCGAGGGATGCGCCCGCAGGTGCACGTCGGAATCGCAGAGCAACGGCAGGATGGGATGGTAGAACGGCGAGGTCGAGAGCTCCACCTGCCCGCGGTCCGCCGCCGCCTGGTAGGCCGGGACGACGCGCCGGAGGAGATCGAGTTCGACCGTCCGCAGCAGCGCCTTGTCGTCTTCGGAGTAGTGACTCCCCTTTTCCACCAGGGCCACCAGCCGCGGGTCCTGCAGCAGCAGATCCGGATCCATCCAGGCGAGCTTGTGCCACACCTGCAGGTCGCGCAGGTCATCGGCGGCAAACGGGCGGCGCTCCTCCCGCATCGCATGCAGCTGCGCGTAGCGCGGATACGGCGCGATCATCCGGCCGTAGGGCGCATGGAAGCCGTTGGCCATCACCCACGCGGCCTCGTCCGCGGTCAGGGCCGCGGCGGGCGCGAGCCCCAGGGCGAGGTGCCGGTCGCGCGCCCGATCCTCCGCGAACGCCTGCACCTGGGTCACGAGCGAGGGCACGAGGTTGAAGGTGACCCGCACCTCCGGAAAGGCCTCGAGCATGGCCACCATGCCCCAGTAGTCCTTGATGGCGTGGAGCCGCACCCACGGAAGGATGTGCTCGCCCGTCGCGAGGTCCTCGTAATTGGGCTGGTGCATGTGCCACAGGAGCGCGAGCTTCACCATGGGGGATAATGGTCCCAGCCCCCAGCCATGCGCACCCTCGACCGGTACATCATCCGGGAAATCATCGCGCCGTTCCTCATCGCGCTGCTGGTCTTCACCTTCATCCTGATTATCCCCTTCATCATCGATCTGGCCGAGCAGATGATCGCGAAGGGCGTGCCCTGGACGACGCTCCTCCGGCTGATGGCGACGTTGCTGCCCTCGGCGCTGGGCCTGACGATCCCGATGGCGCTGCTCATCGGCATCCTCGTCGCGTTCGGCCGCCTCTCGGGCGACCGCGAGGTCGTCGTGATGATGGCGTGCGGCGTGAGCCCGTACCGCCTGCTGCGTCCGGTGCTGTTCCTCGGCCTGGTGGCCTGGGCCGCGACGTCCTGGGTGATGCTCAAGGCGCTGCCCGACGCCAACCAGGCCGTCGCGGGAAATCACGATGGGGATCGTGGCCGATCGCGCCGAGGGCGAGGTCAAGCCGCGCGTCTTCTTCGAGGACTTCCCCGGCATCGTCCTCTACGTGCGCGATGTGCCGCTCGACGGCGCGGGCTGGGAGGACGTGCTGGCCGCCGACACCAGCAACCCGCAGCACCCGGTGATCTACCTCGCCCGGCGCGGGCGCATGGTGGTCGACCGCCAGGCGAGGACCATCCAGATGGTCCTCGAGAACGGCACGCGGCACTCGACGAAGGTGGACGACCCCTCGGCGTACGAGGTGCTGAAGTTCGACAGCACGGTCGTCACGCTCAATCCCGAGAGCGTGTTCCCGCTCAAGGGGCCGGACCGCGGCGAGCGCGAGCTGTCCATCCCCGAGCTGCGCGCGCGGATCGCCGAGCAGGAGAAGCAGGGCCTCTCGCCGCACAACGCGATCATGGAGATTCACAAGAAGTTCTCCATTCCCATCGCGTGCTTCGTGTTCGCCGTGCTCGGCCTCGCGCTCGGCGCCAGCCATCGCAAGGACGGCAAGCTGGCGAGCTTCGTCCTCGGCATCGGCGTGATTTTCGTCTACTACGTGATCATGTTCATGGCCGAGGCGATGGCCAAGGGCCACCAGGTGCCGGCGTGGCTGGCGATGTGGCTGCCGAACATCTTCCTGGGCCTGGGCGGCGTGCTGCTGCTCGTGTCGCGCACGCGCTCGGCCGATCAGCCCATCCGCATCTCGCTGCCGGCGTGGGTCCGCCGCCGCGCCGCGTCACCGTCGCCCGAGGCGGCCGGCGGGCCGGGCGCCGGGCCGGACCCGGCGTCCCCGGCGCGGGCGCGGACGGTCGTGGTGCTCCGGATTCCGCAAGTCGAGCTGCCCCGGCCGCGCCTCCTCGACCTCTACGTCGCCAGGCAGTACCTCACCATCCTCGCGATGACCATTGTCGGGATGCTCGGCCTGTTCTACATCTCGACCTTCATCGACCTGTCGGACAAGTGGTTCAAGGGCCAGGCCAGCATGCAGATGCTGCTCGAGTTCCTGTTCTGGTCGACGCCGCAGTTCCTCGCGTACATCATCGCGCTGGCCGTGCTGCTCTCGTCGCTCGTCACGGTGGGCCTGCTCACCAAGAACAGCGAGCTCATCGTGATGCGCGCGTGCGGCGTCAGCCTCTACCGGACCGCGCTGCCGCTGGTCTTCTTCGCCGCCCTCGCGAGCGCGCTGCTGTTCGGCATGGAGGAGCGCGTGCTGGCGGCGGCCAACCGCAACGCCGACCGGCTCAAGCACATCATCCGCACCGGCTCGCCGCAGACCTTCGACGTGCTGAATCGCAAATGGCTGGTGGGCCGCAACGGCGACGTCTATCACTACCAGTACTACGACCCGCGCAAGCGGGAGCTGAACGGCCTGTCGGTGTTCCGCTTCGACGAGGCGTCCCACGCGCTGACCAGCCGCGTCTACGCCAGCCGCGCGACCTGGGATCCCGAGGCGGATCCGTCCAACATGAGGCCGGGCTGGCGCGCCGATCAAGGGTGGGAGCGGACGTTCGGGCCCAAGACGCAGATCAAGACGTTCGACCGGTTCGACAGCCGTGCCATGCTCCTCGAAGCCGCCGACTATTTCGTGACCGAGGCGCCGCCGCCCGAACGCATGACGTACGGACAGTTGCGCAAGTACATCACCGAACTCCGGGCCAGCGGCTACGACGTGCTCGATCACGAGGTCGGCCTGTACCGGAAGATCGCGTTTCCGTTCGTCACCCTCGTGATGACGCTGATCGCCGTGCCGTTCGCCGTGAGCACCGGCCGCCGGGGCGCGATGTACGGCATCGGCATCGGCATCGTGCTCGCGCTCGTCTACTGGACCATGATCAGCGTCTTCGCCGCGTTTGGCGCCGGCGGGTTGATCGATCCCATGCTCGCGGCCTGGGCGCCGAACCTGATCTTCGGCGCGGCCGCGGCGTTTCTCCTGCTCACGGTGCGCACATGACCGGCCAGAACGGACCGCCGCACAAGGGCTCCGCGATCCGCAACATCATCGGGACGACGTGCCTGCTGTTGTCGTTCGTCGTGTTGGCCGGCGGCTTCGTCCAGATGGTCAGCTCGCTCGAGCATGGCGGCTACGGCTCGGTGGGCATCACCTACTCACTCATCGTGATGGCGGCCGGGGGCGGGCTGCTCGGGACCGGCGTCGCGTTGCTGATCTGGGAATACAGCGTGCGCCACGGCGTGCGCCACTAGCCGCGCGCCGACGCCGGCGACTACTGCACGAGCGCCACCGACGTGATCGTCAGTTCGCCGCTGGTGCCCGGCAGGACGTTCAACGTGTCGGCCACGATCAGCAGCGAGTCCACACGATCGAGCGGCGGCCTCGCGCTCGACGTCACGCCGATGGGGCCGAAGGCGCTCAGCGGCACGTCGATTTCGCGCTCCTCGGTATCAGCATAGAACGTCGTCCCCCACCGCTCGACCTGCCCCACGGGTGCGCGCAACTGGACCCACACGCGCGCCGGGTGCGACGCCTTCACCCGCAGCCGCACGCGATCGAAGGAGGCCAGCCCGCCCGCCACGGGAAGCTGCACCGCGGCGAATTGCCCCGTCGGCCTTCCCGGCGCCAGCGCATACCGCCAGGACATCGCCCCCGGCAGCGCCCCCGGGGCGATCTCGCTGGTGCAGCCGCGACCCATCTCCGTCTGCAGCTGCGCGAGATCGGCCGTCACCACGCGCGCCGCCGCCGGGACGGCCGGTGGCGTGGCCGCCGGATGCGCAAGCCCGACGTAGATCGGATTCGACACGATCCACGGCACCGGCGGCTGGCCCGGGCCGCCGGCGACGTAGGCCTCCACGCGGTAGACGCCAGGGTCCTCGGCCACCGCTTCGATCGCCGACGATTCCGTGCTCTCGATCGTGGCGCCATCCTTGAGCAGCATGAGCGTGGTGTTGGGCGGCGCCGCGATCCGGACGTTGAGGGTGAGGCGGCCCTCGAGCGGCGCTTCCCCGCCCATGCCCGTCGACGCGGTCGCGGAGGAGGCCGTGAACTCCAGGGCGCCTGGCGACGCGATGCCATCGATCACGGTGTAGGACCGGCCGTGCGCCATGGCCGTCACGACCGCGTCGGCATCGGCGGCCGGGTCGCCGACAAGGGGCGCTCGCAGGATCACGTGGTTGGAAAATCCGCGGAACGAGGCCTCGTAGCTGGGCAACGGCACGTGAAGCGCCGACGTGTCGGGATCGCTGCGCGGCCTGAACCCGAGCCTCGCGTGGGCATCGGCGCCGGCGAGCGCCGGCACGCGTCGCCCGGCGCCGAGCGCGTCCCACCTGGCGAGCACGTCGGTCGGACGATCGAGCAGGGACGCCAGCGTCTCCGGCGAGCGGAACATGTACGTGAGCAGCGTCCGCCCGAGCGAGTCCCACACCTCGTCGCGCCACTCGCTGTCGGCGTTCAGCCATTCGAGGCCGTCGAAGCGCGCGTCCCACCCCGTCCACGTCAATGAGGCGCGCGGGGATCCCGGGTGGGCCGCAAAGCCCACACCGCCCATCCGGCGCACGTCTTCGATCACGGCGTCGGGCGCACCGGCAAAGGGATACGGCGTGGCCGGCAGGCCCAGCACCATGTAGTGACCGCCGGTGGTGTTCAACTCGACCGCGTCAATCGTGAGGACGCCGCTCCGATAGCTTGGGGGATCGGGCGGGCGCGTGCCGTCGCCGTGATCGGTGACGATCACGAACTGCAGGCCGGCCCGCGCCGCCGCCGCGGCGATTTCGTCGACCGTGCCGCTGCCGTCGGATCGGATCGAGTGGATATGAACGGCCCCGCGAACCGTGGTGGGGCCCGCCCACGCCGCCGGCGGCACGCGCGCCGCGCGCGGCGGCAGGCTGGCACCGACCACCGCCGCCACGACGGCAAGGGCCGCCACCAGGTACATCCGCCGACGCGAGATCATTAGATCCACAGATTACACAGATTACACAGATGGGTGGTCGGCTGTCGGCCCGCGGCGCCGGTCGGAGACCGGCGCCCTGCGGCGATAGCGACGGCGATCGAAGCAAGCCGCAACGCTGCGAAGGGCTTGCTTCGATCGTCGTCGCTATTGCCGCGTGGCGGCCTTCGGCCGCAGCGGGCCCTGACCATCTGCGTCTTCTGCGTCATCTGCGGCTCGTTGCGTCGTGATCTGCGTTTAATCTGCGTCTAATCTGCGGCCCTGGAAATCAATTCCGCGGGTGGAACTTGTCGTACACGGCGCGCAGCCGCGCGTCGAGGATGTGCGTGTAGATCTGCGTGGTCGACAGATCGGCGTGGCCCAGCATCATCTGGATGGCCCGCAAGTCGGCGCCCCGCTCGAGCAGATGCGTGGCAAACGAGTGCCGCAGCACGTGCGGGCTCAGCGTCTTGCTGAGGCCTGCCGTCTTCCCATGCCCCTTGAGGATCTTCCAGAAGCCCACCCGCGTAAGGCCTGCGCCGCCGCCGCGGGCGTTGACGAACAACCGCGGCGAGTTGCGCTTCTTCAGCAGCGCCGGCCGAGCCTCGCGCAGGTATCGCGCCACCCACGACGCCGCCTCGTCGCCGAGCGGCACCAGCCGTTGCTTGCGGCCCTTTCCCGTGGTCGTCAGGTAGCCGCTCTCGAGGTTCACGTCCTGCGGCTTGAGGTCCACCAGTTCCGACACGCGCAGGCCCGTCGCGTACAGCAACCTCGATCAGGGCGCGGTCGCGCAAGCCGCGGGGCTCGCTGACGTCCGGGGCCGTCATCAGGCGATCCACTTCCTCGATGGTCAGGAACTTCGGGAGCGTCTTCCACGCGCGGGGCGCGACGAGGTCGTCCGCGGGATTCGACCGGCGGTGGCCCGAGACCACGAGGAAGCGATAGAAGCTGCGGAAGCACGCCACGGCGCGGGCCACCGAGCGCGGCGAGCGTCCCTCGCCCATCAATTCGCGCACGACGCCCTCGAGCGCGTGCGCGATCGAGCGCCTCCACGGCCGCGCCCAGGCCGGCGGCGCTTCGCCCGAGCATCGCCAGGTCCCGCCCGTAGCTCTCCACCGTGTTCGGCGACAGCCGCCGCTCGAGCGCCAGGTGGGTCAGGTACGCGTCCACGAGCGAGCTCACGCTCGTAGCTTAGCCGATGCGTGATTGACAGCCCGCACCCCGAGGACTAGCATCATGGTTTCCTGTGGCCTCCACACGTTCGAAGTGGCAATCACTCCCCACTGAGGCGATCAACCCCGCCTCGCTCGCCATCGACAAGCTCGAAGCGGGCGGCATCGTCGACCTCATGTTCGCGCGAGGATCGCAAGATGCTCGCGGCGGTGCAGAAGGAGCGCGACCGCATCGCGATCGGCGCCGACATGTGCGCCAAGGCCCTCCGCAAGGGCGGCCGCCTGGTGTTTGTCGGCGCCGGCACGAGCGGCCGGCTCGGCGTGCTCGAATCCGCGGAGATGCCGCCCACCTTCGGCACGGATCCGCTGCTCGTCCAGGCCATCATGGCCGGCGGCAAGGGCGCCATCCTGAAGGCCAAGGAAGGCGCCGAGGACAACTACGAGGAAGGCGCCCGCGCGCTCGCCCGGCTCTCCCCGACCAAGAAGGACGTCGTGCTCGGCGTGTCGGCCAGCGGCATGACGCCCGTTCGTCCGCGGCGCGCTCACGAGCGCGCGCCAGGCCGGTTCGCGCGTGATCTTCGTCACCTGCGATCCGCGCACCGAACTGCAGGCGTTCGTCGACCTCACCATCGCGCCGGCCGTCGGGCCCGAGGTGATCGCCGGGTCCACGCGGCTCAAGGCCGGCACCGCCACCAAGATCGTCCTCAACATGCTGACCACCGTCGGCGATGATCCTGCACGGGCAAGACGTACGGCAACCTGATGGTGGACGTCAACGCCCTCGGGTCCGACAAGCTCCGCGACCGCGCCCGCCGCATCGTCCACATCGTCACCGGGCTCGATTACGACGAGGCCGAGAAGCTGCTGAAGAAGGCGAACTGGGACGTGAAGGCGGCCATCGTGATGCAGAAGACCGGCCTGACCTACCCGAAGGCCCTCTCGCGCCTGCGCAAGTCCGACGACATCATCCGCGACGCGATCGGCGAGGACATCGAGCCGCGCGCTGCGCGCGCTGATCGGCTTCTAGAGCTTCGCCGCCGCCGCCGCGTCGAGCATCACCGTCACCAGCGGGTGCACCTGCAGGAACGACGCCGGCAGGCGCGGCGTGATCAGGCCGCGCACCATCGCCGGCCACCGCGTCCGCCTTCTCCGCGCCGGTCGCCATCAGCACGACCTGCCGCGCCTTCAGGATCGTCGCCCATGCCCATCGACAGCGGCGCGCGCGGGCACGCGGCCGCGGATCGCCGCCGAAGAGCGCGGCGTTGGCCGCGCGCGTGCCCGGCTGCAAATCGGCGACGTGGGTCAGCGCGTGCAGGCCGTCCGCCGGCTCGTTGAACCCGATGTGGCCGTTGGCGCCGATGCCGAGCATCTGCACGTCGATGCCGCCGAAGCGCCGCGATGGCCCGTTCGTAGCGCTGGCACTCGGCCTCGAGATCGGCGCGCGCGGCCATCGAGCATCTCGATGTGCCCCGGCGTCAGGCCGACGTGGTCGAAGAGCTCCGCCTGCATGAAGGCGCGATAGCTGCCGGGATCGTCACCGCCGAGCCCGACGAACTCGTCGAGGTTGAACGGTGCGCACGTCGGACCAGTCGATCCGCTTCGGCGCTGGTGCGGCGCCGCAGTTCGCGGTAGAGCGCCACGCGGCGTCCGCCCGGTGGGCAGGCCCACGCACGAGCCGTGGCGACCGGGCAATGGCGTCGATCAGTCGAGCGGCGAGCGCCGGTGGCCAGCGCGTCGTCATGGGTCGTACGTTTCAATCTTCACGAGGACATTGGACGCTGATCGCATCGATGTAGGGTGGCACGCGCGCCGTGCCGCGCGCCTCGGCCAGGGCCAGGTGGACGGCGCCGATCGCCGGTTCCGCGGAGAGCCGCGACACCGTGCTGCGCGGCGCCACCTCGGCCAGGTGCCGCGTCACTTCCGACGCCAACCACGCCGCGCCTGTGTTCAGCATACCGCCAGACAGCAACGTCGGAAACTGGTCGCCGCGCATGCCGAGCGCCGACACGACCGACGAGGCGGCCAGCGCCAGTTCGCTCGCGGCCTCGCGGAGGATCTCCGTCGCCACCGCGTCACCTTCGGCGCGCGCCTGCTCCACGACTGCGCCGAGCGCGGCGACCGCCTTGCGTCCGTGCGCGTGGTCGTAGATCTCGGTTGACCAGTTGCTCGCGGACGCGCGAGCCCGAAGTGCGCGAGGACCAGCGTCGGTCAGGCGCGTCTGCGGGCCGCGCCCATCCGCGTCCCGCGCGACGGCGGCCAGCGCGCGGCGGCCGATCCAGTAGCCCGAGCCCTCGTCGCCCAGCGCGGCCCCCAGCCGCCGGCCCGCGCGGCCACGCCCCGCGCGCTCACCCCGTAGGCGATCGAACCGGTGCCCGACAATCAGGACCAGGCCCGGGCCGTCGCCGGCGCCCGCCACCAGCGCGATCGAGCGCGTCGTTGACGATGAGGGTGTGCGACTTGAAGCCGAGCCGCCGCATGAGGTCGCGGATGATCTGGCCGTCGCCCTCGCGGTCCACGCCGGCCAGGCCCAGGCAAACGGCCGCCGGCGGCTCCGGCTCGGCGCCGAGCGCCTGATCGATGACCGCGTGCAGCACCTTCTCGACCTCGAGTTCGCCGTGCACCTGGAGGTTGGCGCCCCCGCCCCGGCCTTCCCCGACGACCCGGCCCTCGCCGTCGGCCAGCAGGGCCACGGTCTTGCTCCCGCCGGCGTCGATTCCCAATACGCTGCATCCGCCTAGCTTAAAGGCATGCGTAGATTGGCAGGGCTCACGATGCTGCATTTACGGCCAGCTCCGAGATGCCGTGCACGCGCCTGGCCGGCGCCGTGGTCGATCTGCGCTCCTGGCGGCGCCACGTCCGTACCGTCTTCGCGCGGGCGCGCCGACGGCCGCCGCGCCGCCCCTCGGAAACGCGGGCCCTCTGGGTCACGCGGACGCACCCTGACCTCGCCCGAGGCGATTGCAGCAGATGGTGAAGGTCGGCCGACGCCGGCGGCTTCAACACCCTGCTGGTGCAGGTGCGCGGGCGTGGCGATGCGTATTTCGCGCAGCACGCTCGAGCCGCGCGCCGCCGAACTCGCCGCGCGGCCGGCCTTCGATCCGCTGGCCACGACGCTCGACCTCGCGCACGCGGCCGGCATGCAGGTCCACGCGTGGGTCGCCGTGAACCTCGTCTCCAGCGCGGTGGGCCTCCCGGCCTCGCGCGATCACGTCGTCTATCGATCGCCGGAATGGCTGATGGTGCCGCGCGAGCTCGCCGCCGAGATGCGCCGCATGGACGTGCGCAGCCCCGCCTACCTGGGACGCCTCGCGCGCTGGACGCGCGCGCACGCCTCCGAGGTCGAGGGCCTCTACACCTCGCCGATCCTGCCCGAGGCCGCCGCGCACACCGCGGCCGTGATCGGCGAGACTGGCCACGAACTACGCGGTCGACGGCGTGCACCTGGACTACGTGCGGTATCCGAACGAGTGCGTTCGACTACAGCCGCGCGGCCATCGAGGCAGTTCAAGGCGTCCGTCGCGGCCGACCCTGACCGCGCGCGAGCTGCAAGGACATCACGGCGCGCGAAGCCGCTCGACCCCCTGGCGTATCCGATCCGTTACCGACGCGCTGGGGCGACTTCCGCCGCTCGCGCCTCACGGCGCTGGTGATGCGGATTCGCACGGCCATCCACACCGCGCGCCCAGCGGCGGCCGTCAGCGCCGCGGTCGTCCCCGACGCCCGCGCAGGCCTACGCAGGCGCGGCTGCAGGACTGGCGGACCTGGATCGACGAATCGCTCATCGACGTCCTGTGCCCGATGGCCTACACCGCGGAGGCCGGGGTCTTCGCCCAACAGAGTGCGCCGCCGCCAAGGAATACGCCGGCGGGCTCGGCCGGTGTGGGCCGGCATCGGCGCCTATCGCCTGCACGACGGCGCAGACGCTCGCAGCACATCGCGGCGGCCCATCGGCTCGGCACCTCGGGCATCATCCTCTTCTCGTACGACGCCCTCGTCGCGCCGCCCAACACCGCCGGGTCCCTCACGAATCGGCCGCGCGGCGTTTGGGGCCGGGCCGACCTTCGGCAGTCCGGCTAAAGCCGGACGCTACATCCAGTGCTGGACACCACGATGTCGCTCTCCGCGCTCGACTACCTCGGTCATCGGCGCCTATCTGCTGGCCATCACCGCCTTCGGCTCGTGGTTCGCGCGGTACCAGAAGACCACGCGCGACTACTTCCTCACCGAGCGCAGCGTCCCCTGGTGGGCGATCTGCTTCACGGTGGTCGCCACCGAGACCAGCACGCTCACCTTCATCGGCATTCCGGCCACGGCCTACGCCGGCAACATGACGTTCCTGCAGCTCGCGCTCGGCTACGTCATCGGCCGCATGCTCGTCAGCGTGCTGTTCATCCCCGCCTACTTCCGCGGCGAGCTGTTCACGTCGTACGAGCTGCTGCAGCGGCGCTTCGGGACGCGCGTGAAGACGCTGGCCGCGGTCATCTTCCTCATCACGCGCTCGCTGGCCGACGGCATCCGCCTGTTCACCACCGCGCTGTGATCGCGGTCGTCACGCAGGTGCCGGTGACCTGGGTCGTCATCATCCTGGGGGCGGCGATGATCGTCTACACGATGCGCGGCGGCGTGTCGGCCGTGATCTGGACCGACGTGGTCCAGATGTTCGTCTACCTCGCCGGCGCCGGCGGCCGTGGCGGTCGCGCTGCTGAACCGCATTGCCGGCGGGTGGACCGAGGTCGTCCGCGTGGGACGCGAGACCGGCACGCTTCGCCGATGCTCGATCCGTCCTTCGACCGTCGAGCCGGCCCTACACGCTGTGGGCCGGGCGTGCTCGGCGGCATCGCGCTCACGCTGGCGACGCACGGCACCGACCAGTTCCTGGTGCAGCGGCTGCTCTCCGCGCGCAGCGCGCGCGAGGCCTCGCGCGGCCTGATCCTGAGCGGCTTCATCGTCTTCGCGCAGTTCGTGCTGTTCCTGATGATCGGCGTCATGCTCTTCACCTACTACCTGCAGGTCGCCGCGTGCCGCAGCGCTCGACGCGCACCGACCAGATCCTGCCGATCTTCGTCGTCAACGCAACTGACCTCACGGCCTGGCGGGATTCATCGTGGCCGCGATCGTGGCGGCGGCGCTGTCGCCGTCGCTGAACGCGATGGCGGCGACGACGATCAGCGATTTCTACCTGCCCTACATCAATCCCGGCGCCGACCAGCCGACGCAGATGCGCATCTCGAAGCAGGCCACCGTGGCGTGGGGCATCGTGCAGCTCGGCGTGGCCATCGGCGCGCAGTGGATGAACCGCTCGGTGCTCGACGCCGGGCCTCGCCGTGCTGTCGTTCGCCTCGGGCGCGGTGCTCGGCGCGTTCCTCCTCGGCACGCTCGTCGCCCTCGGTGTCCGAGCGCGACACGTTCTTCGGCATGGTCGCCGGGCTCGTGGTGATGACCGCTCGTGTGGTGGAGCACGCCCGTGGCGTTCACGTGGTACGTTCTCATCGGCGCGGTGACCACGTGCGGCGTGGCGCTGGCCCTCTCGGCGATCGCGCCCCGAGCCCGCGGCCGCCTGACATGACGCGCGCGTCTCCCGCTCGCGGCGCGCGTGCTCGAGGAGGCCATCGCGGCCCGCGTGTTTCCCGGCGCCGTGGTGGAGATTGGCCGCACGAGCGGCCCGCTGCGCGATCCTCGCGCGGGGCGCCCAGGCCTACGACGGCGCGCCACGCCGTGGACGCCGCGACCATCTACGATCTCGCGTCGCTCACGAAGGTGCTGGCCACGACGGCGATTGCCGCGCGCCTGGTGGACGCCGGACCGGCTGGCGTTGCTGGACCGCGTCGGCCAGCTGGTCGAGCGCGTGGAGCGGGCGACCGGGCGCGATCGCGTCACGGTGCGCGGATCTTCTCGAGCATTGCTCGGGGCTTGCCGGGCCATCGGCCGTACTACGAGTCCCTGCGCGGTCGCGACGCCTTCGAGGCCGCGATCGGCGCGGAACCGCTGGCGTACGTGCCGCGCGCGCAATCGATCTATAGCGACCCCGGCTTCATGCTGCTCGGCTTCATCCTGGAACGCGCCGGCGGCGCCACGCTCGACCGGCTCTTCGACGCGTGGCGCGACGCGGAGCTCGGCGCCGGCACCGAGATTCGCTATCGCCCCTCGGCGCGGTGGCTCGACGCGCATCGCCCCCACCGAGAACACGCCGGCCGGCGAGGAGCGCCGCGGCGTCGTCCACGACGAGAATGCCGAGGCGCTCGGCGGCGTGGCCGGACACGCGGGACTCTTCGGCACGGCCGACGCCGTGGGCACCTGCGCGCGCTGGTGGATGGACGCGACGCGCCGGCCACCTCGCGCGTGTTCCTGCAGAAGAGCACCGTGCCGGGCAGCTCGCGCGCCCTCGGATGGGACACGATGCTGCCCACCTCGTCGTGCGGCACGCGGCTCTCGCCGCGCGCCTTCGGGCACACCGGCTTCACGGGCACGTCGGTATGGATCGATCCTGCGCAGGACCTCTACGTGGTGGTGCTGTCGAACCGCGTTCATCCGACGCGCGAGGGCGAAGGCATTCAGGAGGTGCGCCGGGCGCTGCACGACGCCGTGGTGGAGGATCTCGGCTAGCGCCCGGGCGGACGCACGGCGCCGGGCTGTGGCTGGCCGAAGGGCTGGAGGGGCATCCCCCCGGGTCCGCCCACGGGTGGGCGGCTGGGCTGAGACCCGCCCGGCGCGAACAGGCCGCCCGTCGGGGTGGCCTGGCTCACCCGGGAACGTGCCAGGGACAGGCCAATCGGCCCCGGCTGTCCCCGCCCAGGTTGGCCCTGCTGCCCCGGCCCGCCGCGGCCGGGCCCGCGCCCGGCCGCCCGGCCCTCCGACACGCTGGACCGTCTGAAGGTAGATGAAGGCCCACTCGTTGTATTTGTCGCGGCCGTTATAGAGCTTGATCGAGGTGTCCTTGCTCTTCGACGTCACCCCGATGATGCCGCCGGCGGCGCCGTGGGCGCGGTGCCGCCCGCCACCCGTCGTGGGCGTGGAGGGCTGAACGCCTGCCGCGCGGTCGCGACCTGGCCGGGACGCTGGGCGCCCAGGGGCGCACTCACCGCCAGGGCGGCCTGGTTGGCGTAGATCGGCTGGAAATCGTCCTTGGTGATCGGATCTTTGTATTTCTTGCGGAGAAAGCGTTGCTCAACCAGGACATCGATCGAGGGCGGGGGCGTATTGGCGAATTTGCGCTGGAAGAGGCCGATGGCGCGCACGTACTGTTGGCCGCGGAAGATCAGCTCTTCTTCCTTGTCGCGCGTGACCATCTGCGACCACACGGGCAATAGCGCGCCCATGAGCACGGACATCACGCTCAGCCCGATGAGCAACGCCGCCATTGCGTACCACGCTCGCTCGCCTTGACCCGCTAACCTCATGAGTCTATTATCCTTATCAGGCCTTCAGTGTCACGCTTCATCCTCGCACCATTCTCGTCGCCTTGATCCTTGCAGCGCTGTCGGCCTGCGACAAGGTCGCGTTGCTTGCGCCCACGGATTCGACGATCACGCTGTCGATCAATAAGACGTCGTCCCGATGGATGGGACTGCCCAGGTCACGGCGTCGTGTGATTGAGAAGGGCGGCACGCCGGTCAGAATGGGACGTGCGTGACGTTCACTTCCTCGTTTGGCACCATGACCCCGCGAGGCGCTGACCGAAGGCGGTATTGCCGTCGCCACTTTCAAGGGCACCAGTCCGGGAAGGCGAAGATCCAGGCGTTCTCGGGCGCGGCGACCAAGACACTCGAGATCATCCTCGTGGGCGGCGCTGCCGCGAAGACCGCCGCCATGCGCGCCGAGCCGGCGTCGATTCCGCAGGCCGGCGGGACCGTCACGGTCTATCGCCGTCGTTCGGGACGATCAGCGGCAGTGTGCTGCCAGACACGCCGGTCTATTTCACGACGACAAGGGATCGCTGTCGTCGAATTCCGGCGATCACCGACGCCAACGGCGAGGCGCAGACGTCGCTCACGACCACTCGCGACACAAGGTCAGCGCGAATCGTCGGGCCCACCGCGAAAGTCGAATTCACCGTCGTCACCGCACCGACCGTGACGATTGGCACCTGCAGCCGCCTCGCCGACAGTGGGCATCGCGGTCACTTGCACGCGTGACGCCTGCCGCGGTGTCGGCCGGCAGCCCGCTGCAAACCGCACGCGATCGAACTGGGGCGACGATACCGGCGTGCAGCCTCTCGGCTCAGTTACCGGCGCAACGGTCGCGTCCCACACCTACTCGGCGCCGGGCACCTACACGGTCGACCGCCGCGTGCATCGACGTCAACGGCCAGAAGCGCGGGCACTGCGTCGATCGTCGTCATCTCCACGCGTGCTGCCGACCATCACCATTGACGGCCTTCCGACCACGGGCACGGCAGGAGTTCCGGTCTCGATGACTCGTCCGCCGGCCACGACGCCGCCTCGCAGCCCATCGCTGGCGTCACCGTCGACTTCGGCGACGGCACGTTCGCGCGCTTCGGCGCGATCTCCGGCGCGACCGGCTTCACGCACACCTATGCCACGGATGGTGGATATACACGTGACCGCAACGGTCACCGACCATGAGCGGCCAGCGCGGGCCTCGTCGGCGCGCGATTGTCGTGGGCCGTGCTGCCGCGCCGACGTTACGCTCACCCATACCACCGCCCCCGCCAATGCGGGCGTTGTCGAGGGCTTTACGGTTGCGGCCACTGCCGGCACCGGCGGCGGCGCGATCCGCGTCTGTCAGGGTCACTCTGCAAGACGGAACCGTGATCTATTCGGGAATCCGGCTCGTTCGTCTACACCTTCCCGACGGCGGGCACGGCGGTGCTCACGGCGACGGCCACCGATTCGGCCGGCAACACTCGGCACCCCACTGATCGTTAAGTAGCCGACGCGAGCGAGCCCAGCCGGACAAGGGCTCAACACGACAGGGCGAGGAGTCGAATGGCTACCCTTCGCTTTCCTCTTAACTCTCTTCACTCCACCGACTTCGCAGTCTTGGTGCTAGTCCCAGTCGGCGTAGCGCGTGCCGTCGAGGGCGGTGAGGTCCGAGCCGCTCTTCACGTCGTAGATGCCCGCCTGGGATGCGGGGTTATTGGGGTCCGGTTCGGCGTTGGTGGTCTGCCACGAGTCCTTCGAGTGCGTCATCGGGTCTTCGGGAATCTCTCGCAGGTAGCCGTCCGACACGAGATCCGTCGAGCCCGTGCGGGATACTTCGTCTTGTCGGCGTAGTACTGGTCGATCGCGTCGCGCATCCGGAACAGGTTTTCCTTGAGCACGGCTTCCTTCGCGCGCGTCACGCTGTTCTTGTACTGCACCATCCCCATGCTGGCCAGGATCACGATCAGCGTCATGACGACCAGGATCTCGATCATCGTGAACCCGCGCGTCGTTCGTCGGACGTCTTCACTCGATAGTCGTCTCTGGTCCATCGACTCCACTTCACCAGTCCCGGTACTTGGTCCCGTCGAGGGCCGTGCCGTCGTTCTTCGAGTACGACGTCGTAAACGTTCTGCCCGCCCCACGTCGTCGAATCGGGCTTGTCCTGGTACGCGCGCAGGCCCCACTCGGTCTCGCCGGTCGTCGGATCCACCGGGATCCGGCGCAGGAACTTCAGCTTGCGCCCGGTCGCGTCGTTGGCCACCGACACGCCCTCCACCAGCATTTCGCAGGTCGGCGGATATCCCTCGCTGCTGGCCTTCAGTTCCGTCGTGGGAATCTGTCCCGGGTCGGCGGCGTCCTTGAACTTGTCGATCGCGGTGCGCATCTCGCGCAGCGCGCGACGCAATTCGGCTTCCCGCGCCGCTGAATCGTGACCCGCGCCAGCGGCATGCACCGCCGAGGCGAGGATCAGGACGATCGTCGTCACCACCAGCAGCTCGACGAAGGTGTAGCCGCGGTTCATCTACTTCACCGTGATGGCCGCCGGCGCAAACTGCAACCCGGCGGGAGTGCCGCCCGGAATGGTGGCCGTGCCGGTGATCGTGAGTGAGCCGGTGCCCGCGGCGCAATCGGCTCAAACAAAACCGCCGCGAGCAACCCCGACGCTGGACGCACCCGTCTGGTCCCCGGGGCGCGTCACGGCGATGTCGATGCGCCCGCCCCCTGTCAGTCTGCGTGGTGAACGCGGGCGTCGCGCCGCCCTGCCGCATGAACGTCCCTTCCTGAACGCTGCGGACCCTGACCAGGGCGGGATTGTAGGTAATCGACATCGTGATCGTGGACATGCGCGACGCGCCGGTCACCGACACCGGTACCGTGTACGGTCCGCTCCGACCCGCATCTCACTCGGCGGGCTCAGGCTGATCCGCGCGGGCGCCGCGATGGGCGCGGGCTGCGGCGTCGTGGGCGGCGCGGCCGCCGCCGGAGGCGCGGCCACGCCGGGCTGAGGCGCCGGCTGCCCGGGCACCGGTTGCGCCGGCGCTGGTTGCGCGGGCGGCGCAGCCGCGGCCACGGCGGGCGCCTCCGGGGGCGGCGCGAATACCTGGATTCGGGCTTGGCGCGGCGGCCGGTTGTTGCGGCGCCGGGGCTCCAACCATCCCGGGAATGGGCGACGTACCCGGCGGCGCGGTGGGCCGTTCGGTGGAGCCGGTCGGCAGCACCGGCGCGATTGGGGCCTGCGTGCCCGGGGGCAGCGCGGCCGCGGCCTGTGCGGCCGCCTGCGCGGCGATCGGCGAAAGCGCCACGCCGGGGTGATCGCAGGGCCCGCCGTCGTGTCGACACCGCCGCCGATGAGCGGCGGCGGTCCACCGAGCGCCATGTTGGACTGCGTGCCGATGTAGATCGGGCAGCAATACGTGTTATGTCCTGTACTCGTTCGACTTGTCGTTGCTC
>CAWIWS010000008.1:0-187309 GCA_963839865.1 uncultured Acidobacteriota bacterium | reverse complement strand
GCGCGCGCAGTTGCGCGTTCGCGGGGCGGAAGATGACGAACGCGGCGATCACCGCGCCGCCGACGAGCAGCAGGAACCCGACACCCAGCCACGGGCCGAACTCCGCCAGGATGCGGCCGACGCCCGTGAGGGGCGGCACCCAGACCGTGGCCACGACCACGCCGTTCACGCGGACCGGCGCCACGACGGGTCCGCGACGCGGACCGCCGAACGGCCGATTGAAGAACCGGCGCGCCGGCGGCCCGCCGGGTTCCCGCGGACCGCTCGGGCCACCGAAGCGACGCTCTCCGATCGACGGCGGAAACCCGGGCGGCAACGTCGTCCCGGGCGGCGCGACGATCTTCCCATCGGCAAACATCACGATGGCGGGGCGGTGCAGTTCGGTGATGCGCTTGCGCGCGTAGGCCTCGAGGTCGAGCGACGGGTTGCGGGCCATGGCGGCCTCGAACTCCGAGGCGACGAGCTCGGCGAAGTCGCGGCCCATGCGCTCGGGCATGCCGCCTTCGGTTTCCCCGGCGACCCAGACGAAGAGGCCCGCCTGCAACGCGAGCGTAATGGCGAGAAAGAGGATGAAGCCGAGGCCGATGCGCCAGTAGAGACTGCGCGCCCAACTCCGCTTAGACATCAGCGCACTTGTACCCGCTGCCCCATACGGTCAGGATGATCTCGGGCTCGGCCGGATCGCGCTCCACGCGTCGGCGCAGGCGCTTGACGAGCGAATCCACGCTGCGCTCGGTGACGTGCGTGTGGTCCGGCCACACGCGCGACAGCAGCGCCTCGCGGCTGAAGACGATGCCGGGATGCGTGGCGAAGACGAGGAGCAGGCGGAACTCCTGCGCGGTGAGGTCCACCTCCGCGCCGCGCACCTTCACGCGGCGACGCGCGGGATCGATCTCCACGCCGTGGACGTCCACCGGCCGCTCCGCGTTGACGGACTCGGGCTGCGCGGCCATGCGGCGCGGGCGGCGCAGCAGGGCGCGCACGCGCGCCACCAGCTCGCGGATGCCGAACGGCTTGGCCAGGTAATCGTCCGCGCCGCTCTCGAGGCCGACGACCTTGTCGTTTTCCTCGCGCCGCGCCGTGAGCATCAGGATGGGCACGTCCTGGTTGGGCCCGCCGCGCCGGATCGACTTGCAGATGGTCACCCCGTCGGTGCCAGGGAGCATCAGGTCGAGCAGCACGAGGTCGTACGGGGTGTCGGCCACGCGGGCCAGCGCCTCGGTGCCATCGCCGACCGCCTCGGTCTCGAGCCCCTCGAGGCCCAGGTGCAGGACGATCAGGTCGCGGATATGCGCTTCATCTTCGACGACGAGGACTCGGGCCATGGCTACGATCAGTTTTCCACAGATCGCAAATTGTGAAATTGGGGACAGTCCCCTTTTCGGGGGCTGCCACACATTTTTCACACGTGAGCCTTAACCTTGGCGCAATAATCCCGTCTTATGAAGCAGAAGGACTCACGGAGGCGCTTCATGAAGAACACTTACCGATTCGCTCTCGTCGCCGGCCTTGTCGCGATTCTTGCGGCGGCGACCGTACCCGCCCTGAGGGCCCAGAACGGACCGCCCCAGGGTCCTCCCATGGGCCATCGTCCTGGACCGCCTCCCGACGGCCGAATGGGGCCGGGCGGCCCCGGTGGTCCCGGCGGCCCGATGGGCATCCTCGGTCCCGCCCTGCGCGCCCTCAACCTCACCGACGAGCAGCGCGAGCAGGTGAAGGGCGTCATGCAGTCGCACAGGGCCGACTTCAAGCAGGTGGGCGACAAGATGCGCGCCGCGCGTGAAGGCATGGGCGCGCTGGTCGACGCCGACACGCTCGACGAGGCGGCGATTCGCGCCAAGAGCCTCGAGGTCGCCTCCGCGGAAGCCGATGCCGCCATCCTGAACGCGAGAGTGCGCGCGGAGGTCTACGCGTTCCTCACGCCGGAACAGCTCGACAAGGCCAAGGAACTGAAGGCCGCGATGCAGTTGCGACGCCAGCAGATCGGCGACACGATGCGGCAGCGCGGGCCGGGGCGCCAGCGGGGGCATTAGGGAGGTCCGGCTAAAGCCGGACGCCACACGGCCACCGCTAAAGCCGGACGCCGCAGACGTCGGGATAACATGGCGAGTCGAGGCCTCAATGCGTCGACTCGCCATTCTTCTTCTCCGCTCTCATCCTTTCCGCTGAACTCCTGACCGCCCAGGTCCGCCCGATCTACAACCGGGGCGCCGCCGGGCTCGAACTCCTCCTGGGCCGGCTACAGACCACGGCCAGCGCACTGCACACCGGCGCGCATCCCGACGACGAAGACTCCGCGCTCATCTCGCGGCTCGCGCGCGCCGATTACGCGCGCGTTGCGTATCTCGCCCTCAATCGCGGCGAGGGCGGGCAGAACATCATCGGCACCGAACTCTTCGAAGCGCTCGGCGTGATCCGCACGGAGGAACTCCTCCAGGCGCGTCGCCTCGACGGCGGCGAGCAGTTCTTCACGCGGACGATGGATTACGGGTTTTCGAAGACGCGCGAGGAAGCGGCGGCCAAGTGGGGTGAGCGCGAGGTGCTGGGCGACATGGTCCGCATCATCCGCCTCTATCGACCGCTCGTCGTCTACTCGAGGTTCGCCGGCACGCCGGCGGATGGCCACGGGCAGCACCAACTCGCGGGCTACCTGACGCCACTCGCGTTCAAGGCCGCGGCCGACCCCAAGGAGTTCCCCGAGCAGATCGCCGAAGGCCTGCGGCCCTGGCAGGCGAAGAAGCTCTACGTGGGCCAGGGCTTCCGCCCCGACGCGGCGGCGCCCACCACGCGCGTGCCCACCGGCGAGATCGATCCGGTGATCGGCCGCACCTACACGGAGATTGCGCAGGAAGGCCGCAGCCAGCACAAGTCGCAGGAGATGGGCAGCATCGAGCTGATGGGCCCGCAGTCCTCCGGGCTCCGCCTGCTGCAGCCGGCGCCGGCCGCCGCCGCGAAGACCGAGACGAACCTGTTCGACGGTCTCGACACGTCGATCACCGGCCTTGCCGCGGTCGCGGGGCTCCCGCAGGGCGCGCTCGGTGCGGAGCTCACGGCGATCAAGACGGCCGGCGCCGAGGCGTCGCAGACCTACAACGCGCGGAAGCCTTCCGGTATCGTGCCGGTTCTCGCGCGCGGGCTCACGGCCGTGCGCGCCGCGCGGACCGCGGCGAAAGCCCTGGCCGCTCCCGCGGACGCCAAGGCCGACGCGGACTTCCTGCTCGCGTTCAAGGAAGAGGAATTCAGCGAGGCGCTCGCGATGGCGGCGGAGGTGACGCTCGATCCGCTCGCGAACACCGAGACGGTGACGCCGGGCGACGCGGTGGCGATCACGGTGCGCGGCTTCATCGGCGAGGGCTCCGGCGCCACGCTCGGCGCCGCGAAGGTCGAGGCCCCGGAGGGCTGGACGGTCGTGGCCGCTCCCCCGCCGGCCGACAACGACACGAACCCGTTCGCCCGGTTCTTCCGCGAGACGCCGACGAAGACGGAGACCTTCCGCGCGTCGGTGCCCGCGAACGCGCCGTACACGCAGCCGTACTGGATGACGCAGCCTCGCAAGGGCGACATGTTCGTGTGGCCCGACGGCTCGCCGAAGGGCCGGCCGTTCGCCGCGCCGCTGCTGCGCGCGCGCGTGCCGGTCACGGTGAGCGGCGTGACGTTCGACCTCACGCGCCCCGTCGAGTATCGCTACGCGGATCGCATCCGCGGTGAACTGCGCCGCGCCGTGGAAGTGGTGCCGCTCGTGTCGGTGGGCGTGGACTCGAAGTTGATGGTCGTGCCGACGAGCGCGGGCGCCGCACGCGCGCGTCGGTGGGCGTGCGCATCGCGAGCTACGCGCGGCAGCCCGTCACGGGCGTCGTGAGGCTGCAACTCCCCGCGGGGTGGACCTCTACTCCGGCTGAATCACCCATCAGCCTGAAGCCGGGCGAGCGCACGGCGGCGACCTTCGCGGTGCACCCGCCGAACCCGGTGGTGCCCGGCACGTTCGAGATCAACGCCCAGGCCGTCGTGTCCGGCCAGACGCTCTCGCGGGACATCCAGACCATCGCGTATCCGCACATCCAGACGCACCGGCTCTACTCGCCCGCCACCGTGAAGGTGCAGGCGATCGAGCTGACGGTGGCGCAGGTGAAGGTCGGCTACATCATGGGCAGCGGCGACCAGGTGCCCGATGCGATCCGCCGCCTGGGCGTGCCGGTCGAGATGATCGATCCGGAGATGCTCTCCACCGGCGACCTCTCCCGTTTCGACACCATCATCGTCGGCGTGCGCGCGTCCGAGGCGCGGCCGGACTTCGTGGCGAACACCGGACGGCTGCGCGACTACATGGAGCGCGGCGGGACGATGATCGTGCAGTACCAACAGGGGGACTACGCCGAGCGCCAGCTCTCGCCGCTCAAGGGCGAAATCGGCGCGCGCGTGGTGGACGAGACGGCGACGGTGAACATCCTGAAGCCGGAGCATCCGCTGTTCACGTTCCCGAACAAGATCACGTCCGCGGACTTCAATGGGTGGGTGCAGGAGCGGAACCTCTACAGCTTCCTGGAGTTCGACAAGGCGTACACGCCGCTGCTCGAATCAGGCGACCCTGGTGAAGCGCCGAATCGTGGTGGGGAGTTGTACGCGGAGATCGGCAAAGGCCGCTACGTCTACACGTCGTATGCGTGGTTCCGGCAGCTGCCCGCGGGTGTGCCCGGGGCTTACAGGCTGTTTGCCAACTTGTTGAGCCTGTCGAAGGCGCCGAAGTAGGGACCTACTTCGCTCGCAGCAAACGGAGGCCGTTCAGCGTGACGGCCACAGTCGCCCCCGTGTCCGCGAGGACCGCGAGCCACAGCGGCGCCGCGCCGAAGAGGGCCGACACCAGGAACGCGGCCTTCGTGAGCAGCGCGAGCGCGACGTTCTGGCGGATCACGTTGAGCGCGCGCTTGGCGTGGCCCACGAGGAACGCCAGGTCCTCCGGGTGATCGCACGTCAGCACCACGTCCACGGACTCGAGCGGCATGTCGTCCGTGCGACAGCGCGCGACGACGCCCGCGGCGGCGAGCGCCTCGATGGTGTTGTCGCGTGAGGCGGCCGCGCGCTCGAGTGCCGCGCCGCCCTTGAAGAGCACGCCCTTGCGCGCCGCCGACGTGACGGCGGCCACCACCGTGACGGGGGTCGAGATCACCATCGCGCACGGGCAGGCGAGCACCAGGAAGATCAATCCGCGATAGAACCAGGTGGACCAGTCGCCGTCCACGAGCGGCGGCAGCACGACCACCGCCGTCGCCGAGAACGTCACAAACGGCGTGTAGACCGCCGCGAAGCGCTCGATCCAACGCTCCACCGACGCCGATTCGTGCCGGCCCTCGACGCCCCACCCGGGCTCGTGGCCCACGAGATCCGTGACGGCCTTGCGCGCGCGCTCGATGCTCCACGCTTCCATCAGGTGCGCCACCGCGAAGAGGAACGCCACGGCCGCCGCCTCGGCCCACTGGCCGATCGCCGCCGCGCCGATCGCGGACATGCAGACGAGCACGTGCATGTCGAGCCGGCGATACCGCAGCGACGCCCACGCGCGCGGGATCATCGGCCACAGGCCCGCGAGCGCCGCCACCCCATACGCGACGACGACCACCGGGCTGTGCACGTGGTTGTGGCCGCCAAAGAGCGCCTCGACCCACGTGTCCGCCTGCCAGCCGTCGATCACCCATCCCGCGAGGATGCCGAGACCGCTGATCGCGGCCCACATCCGGGCGGTGTCGTGATGGTCGTGGTGATGATGGTCGTCGCCCACGTGATCGTGGGCGTCGTGCGTGTGGGCC
Organism: uncultured Acidobacteriota bacterium; assembly: GCA_963839865.1. Taxonomy (GTDB): domain Bacteria; phylum Acidobacteriota; class Vicinamibacteria; order Vicinamibacterales; family UBA2999; genus 12-FULL-67-14b. Next base: position 181,508 of record CAWIWS010000008.1, on the reverse strand, counting down.
GCGAGGCCCGTGCCGGCGACGGCCTCGAGGATCGCCGACGCCGCCACGATCGCCGCGTCGTAGCTCACGTCCACGCGCCGGCCGACGAGGTCGAAGCTGAGCGCCGTGATGCCGGGCCGATCCAGCGCGCGGCGGATCAGCGCCGCTTCATCCGCGCAGTCCATGCCGGAAACGTGGATGGAGAGGTCCGCCATGGGGGTATTGGCCAATGAGGTCCGGCTAAAGCCGGACGCCACCAGTTAGAGCGCCTGGACCGCCTTCAGGACTTCCTCGGCGTGGCCGTCCACCTTCACGCCGTCCCAGCGCTGGACGACCTTGCCGTCCGCGCCGATGAGGTACGTCGTCCGGGCCACGCCCATGTACGTCTTGCCGTACATCGACTTCTCCACCCACACGCCGTACTTCTCCATCACGGCGTGGTCCTCGTCCGCGAGGAGGGGGAACGTGAGGTCGTACTTCTCGGCGAACTTCGCCTTGCTCGCGGTGCCGAGGATGCTCATGCCGAGGATGACCGCCTTGCTCTTCTTGAACTTCGGCAGGTTCTCCTGGAACGCGCACGATTCCTTCGTGCAGCCTGGCGTATCGTCCTTCGGGTAGAAGTAGAGGACGACGGGGCGGCCAGCGTAGTCGGCGAGCGTGTGGGTCTCGTTGCTCTGGTCCTTCAGGGAGAAGGCGGGGGCTTTCTTGCCGGGGTCGATGAGCGACATTTCAGTTCTCCCAAAGGTCGGGCTAAAGCCCGACCCTACGTACGTGTTGGATACAAATCAGCGGCGGTCGAAGGGGACGGCGGCGTGCGCGCGGCGCGGCTCCGCGCCGCCTTCGACTCTCTTCGCGGCCACGTCGACGACGATCGCGGCGGCGTAGCCGTAGCGGACCTCGCCCTTGCGGCCGATCTTCTGGAAGCGGTGGCCGCGCGCGATCAGGTCCTGCAATTCCCCGCGCGGGAAGCGGTCCTCGATCTCGATCCGCTCGGCGTTATCGAGCGGGTCCGCCGGATCGCGGCCGGTCAGGAAACGCGGCGCCTCGATGGCGGCCTGCGCGCCGAGCTTGCCGTCGATCACGCCAGTGATGATGTTGTACACCGACAGCGGGATCCACGCGTTGCCCGCGCAACCCACCGCGAGCTTCGGCACTTCCTCGCCGTTCGGCTTCTGCTCGAAGACGAGCGTGGGCACGCTGGACGTGCTGGAGCGCATCAGCGGCAGCAGGCTGCCATACGCGCCCGCGGTCGTCCGGTTCGAGCGCAGGTGGTTGTTGTAGAGGAATCCGAGGCCCTTCGATACGTAGAAGGTGCCGCCCCACGTGCTCAGCGTCTGCGTGACGGCGATCATGTTGCCGTCGGCGTCGGCCACGGCGAACGACGTGGTGCCCGTGCTGATGCGCGGCTGCGGTGCCTGCTGGGTCGCCGGCGCGTCATCGGGCGCCTGCCGCTCGTAGCGCGACGCCTTCGTCGCGTCGATCTTGGCGAAGAGCTTCCTGGCATGGTCCGCGGTGAGGTGCTCCTCGAATTCCACGGGCCAGCGTTCCGGATCGGCCACGCGCCGCAGCGGGTCGCGCACCTTCCAGGACTCGATCAGGTAGTGGAGGTAGTCCGCATCGCTCGAGGCCCGCGCGCCCGCCTTCGGCTGGTAGTTCTCGAGGATCTGCAGCGACTCGAAGAGCTGGATGCCCGTGGACACCGGCGGGCCGCTCGCATACAGCGTGTGGCCGCGGTATTTGCCGCTCACCGGCACGCGCTCGAGCGCGCGATACTGCGCGAGGTCGGCGTAGGTGATGATGCCGCCGTTCTCCTCCATGTCCGCCGCGATCTTCTTCGCGATGTCGCCGCGATAGAACGCGTCGGCGCCGCCCTTCTGGATCGCCCTCAGCGTGCTCGCGTAGTCCTTGTTGAAGAAGCGATCTCCCGGCCGCGGCACCTTGCCGCCCGGCAGGTAGATCTTCTTCGCCTCGGGCCACTTCTCGAGGAAGCGCCGGCCTTCCGCGATGCTCGACGGCAGGCCCTCATCGAGAACGAACCCCTCGTCGGCCAGCGTGATTGCGGGCGCCACGAGGTCTTCCCACTTCACCTTGCCGCTGCCGTAGGTGCGATAGAGGTAATCGAGGCCCGCGACCACGCCGGGGATGTTCGCCGCGGCTGGACCATCACCGACGATGCGGCCGTCCTGCATCAGGCGGGGATTGTCGGTCGTCGCGCCGATGGGCGACATGTCCTTGTAGTCGATCACCGTGGGCTTCTTCATGCCCTTGAGATACAGCACCGCGGACCCGTCTCCGCCCACGCCCGACGCCTCGGGCTCGACGACGCCGAGCGCGAAGGAAACGGCGATCATCGCGTCGACCACGTTGCCGCCTTTCTCGAAGGCGAGTCGACCGGCTTCCGACGCGAGCGGATGTCCCGAGACGACCACCGCGCCGCTGGACGTCACGATGGGCTTGATGAGCGGCTGCTCGGCGACCATCTGATCGATCACCGTCTCGAGGTCGACCTCGTTCTTCGCGGCGACGGCTTGCGCCCGGTACTTGTCGCGCGCCGCCGTCCACTGCGTGGCGGACGCGCCCGAGCCGTAATAGAGCGAGCGCAGCGTGTTCCACACGCGGTCGAACATGGCGCCAAAGAGCGCGGGGGACGGGGCGATCTCCGCGGCCACAGTGCCGCCGGCCTCGTGCACGGGAAGCGGAGCGGCGACACGCCACAGCTGGAACGCGGCGTTCAGCGCGAAGAGGGGCGGCGCTTCGGTCTCGTTGCGCAGCGGATTGCCGTTGTAGACCGGCTGCGGGTCGGGCAGGCCCGACACGAGCAGGAACTTGCCGTCCGGGGACCACGCGGGCGCGCCGCCCTTGCGGGAGACGAGCTGCGGCTGCGCGGAAGGTTTCGCCCGCGGCTGCGGATCCTCGTTGCCTTCGGGACGCGCGGGCTCGACCGTGGCGACCCACACCGAGCCGATGCCCTCGCGCACGGCGTAGTACGCGATGCGCTGGTTGTCGGGCGCCCAGGACGGATACGCCTCGTTGCCGCGCGCCTTGGCGATGCGCGTGGCGCGAAGCGGCGTGCCATCGACGGCGGGGATCGACGCGGTGACGGGACGCGGCGGACGCGCGCCAAGCGGCGTGGGCTTCGCGATGCCCACGTGCGGCACGGGGATCCACCACAGGTCGAGGTCGTCCTCGTTGTCGCGCTCGGAGACGAACGCGACCTTGGCGCCGTCGGGCGACACGCGCGGGTACGTCTCGCTGTCGAGCGTGTCCGTGAGCGGCAGCGGGGCCTGCCACGTGTCGGACCCGCTCACGGGCGAGACGATGAAGAGATCCCACTGCAGGCTGGGGTCCGCGGAACGGCCCGAGGGACGCGAGTCCCGATGCGCGAACACCAGGCGGCCGTCAGGCGTCCACGACGGCCACCGCTCATCCCCCGCCGTCGTCGTCACCGAGACCGGCGTACCGGCCGCAACGCCGTTCTTCAGGGATACGACGAGGATGTCGAAGCCTTCGCCGCGGTCGGCGGCGTACGCGATGCGATTGCCGTCCGGCGACCACGCCGGCTCGCGCTCGATGGCCGTGGAATCCGGCGCAGTGAGCGCCTTGCCCTGCCGGCCCTCGGGCGTCAGCGTCCAGATGCGATCGAGGTAGGAGACCGCGATGCGCTTGCCGTCCGGCGCCCACGCGGGCTCCTGGACGCCCACCGGAGCCTGGGCGATCCCCGCCACCTGCAAGGCGAGAAGGGCCGTGACGAGAATGGCAGGGCGCATGAGGAGCTACTTGTTCAGCACGGCGTCCACGATGTGGCGAGCCGAGATGCCGAACTTGTCGAGCAGTTCGTCGGGCTTGCCGCTGCGGGGAATTTCCGGAACCGCGAGGTGCTTCACGGTGAGGCCGGCCGGGGCGACGGCGCGGGCGACGGCGTCGCCGAGACCGCCGGCGCGATAGTGGTCTTCAACCGTGATGAGGCGGCCGCCCGTGGCGCGGCCCGCTTCGATCAGCGATGCGGCGTCGATGGGCTGCACCGAGTAGAGGTCGATCACGCGAATCGAGACGCCCTTCGCCTGCAACTCGTCGTAGGCCTTGAGCGCCTCGAAGAGCGTCACGCCCGCGCCGATCACGGTGGCCGTGTCCTTCGCGCCGTGACGGACGACCTTCAGACCGCCGATCGGGAACTGCTCGTCGTTTCCGTAGATCACCGGGGTCTTGGGCCGCGAGGTGCGAATGTAGACCGGGCCGTGATGCATCGACGCTTCGGCGACGAGGCGCTCGGCGCAGACCGCGTCCGAGGGATACAGCGCGGTGAAGTTCGGCTGCGCCGTGAACATCGCGAAGTCTTCCAGCGCCATCTGCGAGGGGCCGTCCTCGCCGATGGAAACGCCCGCGTGCGAGCCGGCGACCTTGATGTTCACGCCGCTGATGGCGGCCATGCGGATGAAGTCGGCCGCGCGCGTGAGGAATGCGGCGAACGTGGAGGGGTACGGAATCGCGCCGCGGGCCGCCAGGCCCATCGCCGCGCCCACCATCACCTGCTCGGCGATGAAGAACTGGTAGAACCGGTCGGGATGCGCCGCCTCGAACCGGTCACTGAATGTGGAGTTCCCCACGTCCGCATCGAGGCCCACCACGCGCGGATCGGCGGTGCCGAGCTTGGCCAGCGCCGTGCCATAGGCTTCGCGCGTGGCGACCAGGTCGCCCAGCTTGTATTGCGGCGCCGCCATCGCGGTGGCCGCGGCCTCGGGCCGCGCCGCGGGCGGCGCGGGGATCGGCGGATTCTTGATGTCGCCGGGCGCCATCTGCGCGTTCAGCTCCACGAACGCCTGCGCCATCTGCTCCTTCGACATCGCCTTGCCGTGCCAGTTGGGCTGGTTCTCGGTGAACGAGACGCCCCGGCCCTTGTAGGTGTAGGCGAGGATCACAGAGGGCTTGCCCTTGGTGGCGCGCGCCTCGGCGTACGCGTTCAAGATCTGGGTCATGTCGTGGCCGTCGATCGCGATGACGTGCCACCCGAACGCGGTCCACCGGGCGCGGTAGGTGTCGATGTCGTGCGCGAGCTCGGTGGCGCGGCTCTGGCCGAGCGCGTTGATGTCGATGATGGCGCACAGCGAATCGAGCTTGTGGAAGTGCGCGGAGGCCGCGGCCTCGTACACGGAGCCCTCGGCCGTCTCGCCGTCGCCCATCAGCACGTAGGTGCGGTAGTCCGAGCCGATCCGGCGCGCGTTGAGCGCGGTGCCGATGGCGGCGCAGAGGCCCTGGCCGAGCGATCCGGTGGCCACGTCCACGAACGGGAGGCGCGGCGTGGGGTGCCCTTCGAGGTTCGACGAGAACAGGCGCAGGTCGGTGAGGCGCTCGCGCGGGATGAAGCCCACTTCCGCCCACATCGCGTAGAGCAGCGGCGCCGCGTGCCCCTTGGACATCACCAGCCGATCGGCCTCGGTGTGCTGCGGATTCTTCGGATCGAACCGCATTTCTGCGAAGAAGAGCGCCGCCATCAGATCCGCGGCCGACATGCAGGTCGTGGGATGCCCACTGGCCGACGCGGTGGTGGCGCGAATCGACTCGATTCGCAGGCGGGTGGCAATGTTCTTCAGCGCGGGCAGCAAGGACGCATCAACAGGCAACGGGAAACCTCCAAGGAGAGAACGCCAATTATAATGGAGGGATGCTTTTCCTGCGCTACCTCTACGTGCTTGCTCTGGTCCTCTGGCTGGGGGGCATGGTGGTAGCCGGCGCCGTGGTCGCGCCCGCGACCTTCGGCGTCCTGGAAGGATGGAACGCCGCGGACGGCCGCGTGCTGGCCGGCCAGGTGTTCGGCGAGGTGCTCCGGCGGATCCACCTGGGCGCGTATGTCCTGGCCGGAGTGATGATCGTCGCGCTGACCCTGCACCGGCTGCTCGGCTCACGGCCGGTGGCCTACGGCATCCGCGTGACGCTGATCGGCCTGATGCTCGCCTTCACGATCGGGTCGGGGCAGTTCGTCAGCCCGCGAGTCGCGGCCATGCAACACGAAGTGAGCGGCCCGATCGCGGCCTTGCCGGCCGACGACCCTCGCCGGGTGGAATTCAACCGGCTGCACGGGTTGTCGAATATCTTGCTGTCCGTCGTGGCGCTCGGGGGGCTCGCCCTCCTCGTCTGGGAAGCGCGCGAATAGACGCTCGCTCGCCGGAACTAAAGTTCCGGCCTACGGGATGCGGGGTCCCGGCAACTGCTATCATCTGATCAGGTTATCTGTGGCATCTGACGACATTGCTGAAGCCGTCCTCGCGCGCGCCGACGTGGCGCGGTTCATCGAGGGCGGCCACGGGCTCTCGAGCGACGCCGCGCGCACGCGCGTGATGGGCTATCTCGACGAGCTGAAGACGACGCAGCGCTACGAGCTGTATCGCGCGCTCGAGTACCCGCTGTACCCCATCCTCCGGAAGATCGAGCGCGTTGGTGAGCAGCAGCACCTCGCCGTCGACGCTGCGGCCGCCGGCCGCGTCGTGTATGCGTCGAACCATCGCAGCCACACCGACTACCTCGTGGAGCCGCTGGTCCTGGACGACGCGGGGATCCGGCCGCCGATCATCGCGGCGGGCATCAACCTGTTCGGCGGGCCGCTGGGCCTCATCCACAAGCACGTGACGGGCGCGCTGCCAATCCGCCGCAACACGAAGGACCCGGCGTATCTCATCACGCTCAAGGCCTACGTGAGCGAGCTGCTCCACAAGCACGACCTGTTCTTCTATCCCGAGGGCGGCCGGAGCTACAACGGCGAGCTGAAGCCGGCGAAGACGGGGCTCTTCAGCGCGTGCCTCGACGCGGGCGTGCCGGGCCTGACGCTGGTGCCCGTGGCGGTGTCGTACGACCTCGTGCTCGAGGATCACGTCCTCGCGCGGCAGCAGGTCAAGCGGCGGCAGCGGCCGTTCAGCCGCGAGCTCGCCGAGATGGTCCGCTACGCCGTGGGCTACCGCAGCCGCGCGTTCGTCACGTTCGGACGCCCGATCGCCCTCGACGGGATCGATGGCGAGTCGCGCAAGTCCGTGATGGATCTCGCGCGCCACGTGCGCGGGGAGATCGGCCGGCAGTTCAAGGTCGTGCCCACGTCGCTCCTGGCCTCGGCCATGCGGCCGAATATCCCCCGCGAGGAACTCCTCTCGCGCATCAACGTCAATCTCGACACGCTGCGCGCCGTCGGCGCCAACCTCAGCGTGTCCACCGCCGAAGACGTGCTCGAGCAGGCCACCGAGCCGCTCGCGGCCCGCGGCATCATCGTGGTCGAACAGGGACGCTACCGCGTCCGCGAACGGAACGTCTTGCGCTACTACGCGAGGTCGATCGCTCACCTGCTGACCCCTTCGGGCCCAACGCACTGATGCTCGACGCCACCTCGAAGGCAATGTTTCACGGCCTGGCCAAGGTCGCGGTCCTCCAGCGGCTCGCGTCCCGCTATGGCATGGCGAAGGGCGGCGGCTTTGCCCGGCGGTTCATCGCCGGCGAATCGATCACCGAAGCCGTCCCGGCGGTGGCCGATCTCCCGGGCCGCGGCCTGCGGCTCACCCTCGACTACCTCGGGGAAAGCGTGTCGAGCGCCGAGGCCGCCGCCGCGGCGGCGACCGAATACGTCCACATCATCGACGCCATCGTCGCGTCGAAGATCGAGCGGAACGTCTCGCTCAAGCTCACGCAGCTGGGCCTCGACGTGGACCGGGCGACGGCGGTGGACAACATGCGCCGGATCCTCGACCCGGCCGACACGCACGGGTTCTTCGTCCGCATTGACATGGAGAACTCGCCGTACACGGCGGTGACGCTCGACATCCTCGAGACGCTGTGGCAGCAGGGCCACCGGCAGGTGGGCACGGTCATCCAATCGTACCTGAAGCGATCGGAGCAGGATGTCCGGCGGCTGAACGCGCTCGGCGCGCGTGTGCGCCTGGTGAAGGGCGCGTACAAGGAGCCGAAGACCGTGGCCTTCCAGCACAAGACCGACGTGGACGCGAGCTTCATCGAGCTGATGCGCCTGCTGCTGGACGAGGGCCACTACCCCGCCATTGCCACGCACGACCCGGCGATGATCGCGGCGACCAAGGACTACGCGAAGGACAAGGGCTACACGACCGACCGCTTCGAGTTCCAGATGCTCTACGGCATCCGGCGCGACCTGCAGACGTCGCTCGTGGCCGAGGGCTACCGCGTGCGCGTCTACGTGCCGTTCGGCAAGCAGTGGTACCCGTACTTCATGCGCCGCCTCGGCGAGCGTCCGGCGAACGTCGCGTTCGTGTTGAAGGGCATCTTCAGCGACCGCGGCTGATCGGAAAATAGATCGGGTCTATTTTTCCCGGACGTTGGTGGAAAAGAAAAATAGACCCGATCTATTTTCCGGCTAGCGGCACCAGTCCCGCGCCAGCGCCACCAAGGCGTCGCGGCACGTGAGCGTCGACTCGATGCTCACCCACTCTTCAATGCCATGCAGGCCCGCTCCGGTGGGGCCGAACAGAATCGAGGGGATGCCCGCGCCGCCGAGGATTGCGGCGTCGGTCCAGAAGCTCATGCCGATTACCGGTACCACGCTGCCGGTGCCACAAGCGCTTAATGCCCGCTGCATCGCGACCGGGAGCTCGTGCGTCGCGGGAATCTCGTACGGCGAGCGCGCGAAGAGGACGCGGTGGGCGGCCTTGAAGTCGGGGTCCTCGGCGCGCAGGCGGTCGAGGAGGCGCTCCACTTCACTCGAGCCGATGCCCGGCCGCTCGCTGGGGACCGTGCGGCGCTCCATCTGCAAGTGACAGCGGTCGGGATAGCTGCTCAACTCGCGGCCTCCCTCGATCAGGGACGCGTGCAGCGACGCGGTGCCAAGCAGCGGGTGCGAGGGGCGCGTCTGCAGATCCCGGTCCAGCACGTCGAGGCCGGCGAGCACGCGGCCCATCAGGCGAATCGCATCGCGGCCCTCGCGCGGCCGGCTGCCGTGAGCGGCGCGACCCTCCGTTTCAATCTCCAGCCACTCGAAGCCCTTGTGCGCCACGGCCACCGCGAGGTCGGTGGGCTCGGTGACCACGCCGGCGTCCGCGCGCCAGCGCGTGACGAGCGCATCCGCGCCGATGCTGGCATGCTCCTCGTCCACGACGCAGGCGATCAGGAGACGCCCCTGGTCCAGGCCGCCCGACTCGGCGATGACGCGCGCGGCCCCAATCATCGCCGCGATGCCGCTCTTCATGTCCTGCGAGCCGCGGCCGTAGACGCGGCCGTCGCGTTCGATCGGATCGAACGGACGCGTCATCCCGGCGACGCCCACCGTGTCGATGTGCCCGCAGAACATCAAGGACCGGCCCGGCGCGCGGCCCTCGAGCGTGCCCACGACGTTGGGCCGCCCGGGTGCGGCCTCCTGGATCTCCACAGTGAGGCCGAAGCCGCGCATCTCCTCGACGAGCGCCCGCGCGATGGCGGCCTCGCCGCTCGCGCCGGGCACGAGCGACGGGTTCACGGAGTCGATCGCCACCAGGCGCTTCAGCAAGTCGACGGTCGGATCCACGACTTAGATCCTACTTCCTCGCGTTGTATTCCTGCTCCGTCGTCGCCTTCAGCCACTGGGTATCGCCCCCAAACTGGATATTGACCTGCACGAGCGCCTCCCCGGGCGTGGCGCCATGCCAGTGCTCAACTCTCGGCGGCGTGTACTCGCTGCCCCCGGCCGCGTACTCCTTGATGGGCTGGCCGCGACGGCCGGTGCGCATCCGGCCGGACTCGGCGTAGATGAGTTGACCGTTGTCATGACTGTGCCAGGCCGTTCGCGCCCCCGAGGAGAAACGGCGACGGCCGCCCGTGATGTCCTTGGCATCGAGCGTCGTCACGACGCCGGTGAAGTTCGGGTCGGCCCCTGGCTGTCGAGCCGAGGCGACGGCGATGGCCCCGAGGCCCGCGACGGAAATCGCGCCGGCCACGAGGAAACGGATGTGAGCTATGCGCATGGAGCCTCCTTTGCCGGAACTGAAGTTCCGGCCTACTTCATGGGTGAGTAATCGGTGGGGTCGAGGAAGACCGACTCGATCTTCGTCGTCAGCGGACCATTGGCCTGCGACTCGGCCGCCACCTTCTTCCATTCGGGATTGGCGCTGAACGCGGCCCAGCTCGCCTTGGCCGCCTCCCGGCTCTTGTGCGCGAGCAGGTAGACGAGCGTGTTGCCCTTGAGCGGCGCGTCCTGCGGCGCGAAGTACGCGACGTTGGTCATGCCGTGCTTCTCGAAGATGCGGAGGGTGTGATTTCGGAACCTGGCGTGCAGTTCGCCCAGCTTCCCATCGGGAGCGGTGTAGGTCCGCAGCTCGAACACACGGCCTTCCGTCTGGGCCTGAGCCACACGGGGCGCCCCAAACGCGCTGCCGAACGCGAAGCCGACCAGGATGAGCACCGTGGAATACGCGAGCGTCGCAAACGTGGGTTTTGGCATCGGGGAAGTCTAACCGCGGATCGGGGATTCGGGGATCAGTCTGTGATATCTGTGTCACCTGTGTCTTCTGCGGCTCTTGTTGACGAGGCCCGGCGCATCGCGGCGCACATCGCAGCGCACGGCGGGCGGGCGGTCTGCGTGGGCGGGTTCGTGCGCGACCAGCTCCTCGGTCGAGACTCGAAGGACCTCGACATCGAGGTGTTCGGCATTCCACAGGCGGACCTGCCGTCCCTGCTCGGCGCCCTCGGCCGCGTGCTGCCGGTCGGCCAGGCCTTTCCGGTCTACAAGCTGGGCAACGTGGACGTAGCCCTCCCCCGGCGCGAATCGAAGACCGGCCGCGGTCACAAGGGCTTCGCCGTCGAAGGCGACCCGTCGATGTCGCTCGAGGACGCGGCCCGCCGCCGTGATTTCACCGTCAACGCCATTTCCTGGGATCCCCTGACCGGCGAGTACATCGACCCGTTCAACGGCCGCGCGGATCTGTCGGACAAAATCCTGCGCGTCGTCGATCCGGCGACTTTCGCGGACGACTCGCTGCGCGCGCTGCGGGCGCTGCAATTCGCGGCGCGGTTCGCGCTCACGCTCGACGACCAGGCCCGCGCGATCTGCGGGGCGATTGCGCTCGACGACCTGCCGGCCGAGCGCATCTGGGGTGAATTCGAGAAGCTGCTGCTCGTGGCCGAGCGCCCGTCACTTGGTTTCGCGCTGGCCCGCGACCTGGGCATCATCCGCCAGCTGCTCCCCGACATGGAGCCACTTTACGACTGCCCGCAAGACCCGGAGTGGCATCCGGAGGGCGACGTCTGGACGCACACACTGATGGTGATCGACGAGGCCCGCCGCCGCAACGGCGACCTCGATCGCCCGCACCTCGCCACCGTGATGCTCGGCGCGGTGTGCCACGACCTCGGCAAGCCCGAGACGACCATCCACATCGAAGGACGCGTGAAATCGCCCGGGCACGAAGCGGCCGGCATCCCCCACGCCACGCGCGTCCTCGACCGCCTCAACGTGCACACGCTCGACGGCTACGACGTGCGCGCGCAGGTCTTCGGGCTCGTCACCGAACACCTGCGGCCAAGCGCGTTCTTCAAGCAGAAAGACACGGTGACCGACGGCGCGTTCCGCCGTCTCGCCCAGCGCGTGGACCTCGAACTGTTGGTCCGCTTCGCCCGATCCGATTGTCACGGCCGGGCCGGCACGTTCGACTGCTCGGCGATGGACTGGTTCCTCGAGCGCGCCCGCGCCCTCGGCGTGGAGCATCGCCCGCCATCACCGATCCTGCTCGGGCGTCACCTCATCGAACTCGGCGTGGCACCCGGCCCGCGGATGGGCGAGATCCTGCGCGCGGTGTACGAGCTGCAGCTGGATAGCCTGGTGACGACACTCGACGACGCGAAGGCGGAGGCACGTCGGCTGCTGGTGCAACCGTAAGCCGTAAGCCGCAAGCCCTAAGTCGTCAGATACTTCGCGAACAACTCCGGCGCGACGTTGCCGCCGCTCACGACGGCCACGACCGGGCCCTTCGAATCCGCGATGCCGCCCAGGCCGGCCATGATCGCCGCGGTGGTGGCCGCGCCGCTGGGCTCGACGACGAGCCGCGCGTTGCGGAAGAGCCACGCCACGGCGGCCGCGAGCTGCGCGTCGTTCACGGTGACCACTTCGTCGACGAACTTGCGGACATGCTCGAAGGTGATGTCACCGGGCCGCACGGTGATGAGCCCATCGGCGATGCTCGACACCGAGTCCAGCGTCACCGGGTGGCCGGCCGCGAGCGAGCGCGTCATCTTGGCGGCGCCTTCGGGCTCGACACCGACGATGCGCACCGACGGCTTCGAGAGCTTGATGGCCGCCGACGCGCCCGACACGAGGCCGCCGCCGCCCACGGGCAGCACCACCGTCGCCACGTCTGGCACCTGCTCGAGAATCTCCAGCCCCACGGTGCCCTGTCCCGCGATGATCATCGCGTGGTCGAACGGCGGCACCATGGTCAGGCCGCGCGCCGCCGCTTCCTGCTCCGCGCGCTGCTTGCGGTGGAGCGACGTCGTCCCCTCGAAGATCACCTCGGCGCCGTAGCTCTTGGCGCCCTCCACCTTCACCTTGGGCGCCGTCGTCGGCATGACGATCACCGACGGGGCGCCAAGCATCTGCGCCGCCATCGCCACGGCCTGGCCGTGGTTGCCCGACGAGTAGGTGATGACCCCGCGCTTCAGCTGCTCGGGCGTGAGCTGCGCGAGCATGTTGTAGGCGCCGCGAATCTTGAACGCGCCCATGGGTTGTAGATTCTCGGCTTTGAGCCAGAGCCTCGGCGGGCCCTGGGCTTGGGGGCGTAGGGGCTCAGGGGCTTGGGGCCAGGGAACCTCGATCACGGGCGTGACGCGGGCGGCGGGCTTCACGCGCTCGCGCGCGGCGCGGATGTCGTTGAGCGTGACGAGTTCTACCAATGCGATTCCTTCGTGGCCTTCGTGACCTTCGTGGTTAGTGTTTTCTCACCTGGGCGAACTGGTCACCTTCGTTGTAGACCGGCATCGCAGGCTGCGCCGCGATCCGCCAGCCAAGCTGGGCCAGCACGCGAAGGTCGTCCACCGCACCGGTGAAATCCCACGACGGATCGTACTCGTCGGTGGGCTGGTGGTAGTCCTTGTCGTTGTAGGCTTCCTGCTTCTTGAGCAGGTCCGCCGCGTTCGCGCCGGTGAATTGCTTCGGCTCGCTGATCGACACCGCCGGCACGCCGCCCTTGGCCATCGGGAAGTGGTCCGAGCGGTAGAAGTAGCCACGCTCGGGATGCGCGTCCTTGCCGGGCACGCGGCCGCGCTCCTTGAGCAACGCCTCCACCATCGGCCCGAGCGACGAGCGGTCGGAGCCAAGCAGCGTCATGTCCTTCGTCGGCCCGAGGTAGTTCAACCCGTCCAGGTTGATGTTGGCCGCAATCTTGTCCATCGGCAGCGGCGGGTTCGCCGCGAAGTACTCAGAGCCGAGCAGGCCCGACTCTTCCGCGGTCGTGAACACGAAGTAGATCGACCGGCCGGGCTTCTGCGGCGCCCGCACCATCGCCCTGGCGACTTCGATCATGCCGGCGCAGCCGGTGGCGTTGTCGTACGCGCCGTTGAAGATATTGTCGGCATTCTTGGCCGCGCCCGGTTGCGGCTCGCGCGTGCCGAAGTGGTCCCAGTGGGCGCTGTAGACGATGGCCTCCTGGTCGTTGGCGCCCTTCAGCTTCGCGATGACGTTCGGAGCCGTCTTCCGCGTCGTGCGCTGCTGCAGCGTGGCCGCGGCGCGGAGGGACAGCGGCACGGCCCTGAAGCCGCGCTTCGACGCCGCCGCGCGGAGCTGATCGAGATCCTTGCCGCCGCGCCGCACGAGGTCCTTTGCCGCCGCGTCGCTGATCCACGCCTGGATGCCGAGCGCCTTCTCCCCGGCCTTCGGCGGCAGCGAGTACCTGCGTCCCGCTCCATGACGACTGCACCACCTGCCACGGGTAGGTCGCTGATTCATCCGTGTGAATCAGCAGCGCTCCGGCGGCGCCCTGCCGCGCCGCCTCCTCGAACTTGTAGGTCCAGCGGCCGTAATATGTCAGCGCGGGTCCGCCGAAGAGCGCGGGCTCATCGGCCGGCGCGGGCGGATCGTTCACCATGATCACCACCCACTTGCCCTGCACGTTGACGCCCGCGTAGTCGTCCCACTTCAACTCCGGTGCCTTGATGCCGTAGCCGACGAACACGACGTCGCCCTGGACCTGCACGCGCGCCGACTCGAGACCGGAGACCGCGATCACGTCCTTGTAGTAGCTGTAGGTGTTGCCAGGCACGCTGAGCGTGAAGTTCCGCTCGACGGTCGATTCGACGATGGGAACCTGCTGGAACCAGGTGCCGTCCGGGGCGCCGGGCTCGAGGCCGAGCGCCGCCATCTCCGACGCGAGGTACTCGCTGGCGAGGCGGCCGCCGCGCGTCGCCGGCGCGCGTCCCTCGAACAGGTCCGACGACAGCATCCTGACGTGGGCCGTCAGCGAGACCGGGCTGATTTCGCTTTCGACGGGGCCGGGCGCTGGCGCGGGAGGGGCCGGAGCGGCGCAAGCCGTCGAGAGCGAGACGACGGCGACCAACGTCAGGACACGCATGGCGCCCAGTATAGCTATTTGTCTTTTTCCCGCTGAGCGTTCCGGTATTCCTCGAACAGCCGCGCCACGCTCTTGACCACGCCGGGCTGCGTCGGCTCCCATCCAAGTGCGCGGGCGCGGGGGCTGCGGACGCGCTGATCCAGGGCCAGCGCGTCGGCGTACGTGCCCATCTTCTTGCGCGCTTCCGCCATCGGCATGTGGCGGATGTCGGGGCGCTGGGGCACGTGCTCCGCGATCGCCTCGGCGATCTCGTTGACGCGCTCGTCCGTTTCGTCGTTGGCGTGGAACACGCCCGCGGCCTCAGGCGACTGGACGATGCGGACGTAGAGGTCGGCAAGGTCCCGGTCGTAGACGCAAGGCCAGTGGTTCTTGCCGGGACCCACCACGCGGATCAGGCCGTTCAGCGCATCCTTGAGCAGGTCCGACACGATGCCACGGCCGCCCCCGTAGACGATGCCGGGCCGCACGATCGCGGTCCGCAGGCCCGACGCGCCCGCCGTGCGGACGATGTCCTCGTGTTCCGGCCGCCACGCCACATGCTGTGCGGGATTGAGCGGCGCGTCCTCTTCCGCGGGCCGGGTCGTCTTGCCGAGCACCCAGATGCCGGAGGTATAAACAAAGGTCCGCGCCTTGCCGTCGGCCTTCGACGCCTCCGTGAGCGCCCCGAGCATGATGTCGAGGGCCTGGCGATCCAGCTGGACGCCGCGCGGCGACGACTCAAACGCGGTATGCACGACCGCATCCGCCGACCGCACCGCCTCCGCGTAGGTCCTGGGCAGCCCCAGTTCGCCGATGATGGGCGTGGCCCCACGCCCCAGCAACCGCTCGGCCTTTTCCGGGTCACGCGCAATGGCCGTGACCTGGTGGCCACCCTTGATCATCGCGTCGAGCACGGCCGACCCGATGTACCCGGTGGCACCCGTCAAAAATATTCGCATCGAAAACAGATCATACTAGAACGAACAGGCGCATAAGTGAACACTCTGATCGATGTCTTCCGCTCGCTGGAGTCCCGGCGCGGCGAGTTCCTGGTGTACGACGACGGGTATCGCGTGCGGCGACATTCGTACACAGACGTCACGCGCGCGGCCCGCGGCTTCGCAAGACGATTGACCGCCGCCGGCCTGGCGAAGGGCGACAAGGTCGTGCTCTGGTGCGAGAACCGCCCCGAGTGGATCGTCGCGTACTGGGGCGCCGTCCTGAACGGCATCATCGTCGTGCCGATCGATTACCGGTCGTCGGTGGAGTTCGCGGACAAGGTCCGGACGATCGTGGCCGCACGCCTCGTGTTGATCGGCGACGACACTCCCGAAGGATCCACACCCCGGGACGCGGGCAGCCGGGGCGACACCTGGAGACTGGGCGATCTTGACTGGTCCGCCGACGGGCCCATGCCGCAGGTGCCGATCGAACGGGACGAGGTGGCGCAGATCGTCTTCACGTCCGGCGCCACGGCCGAGCCCAAGGGCGTCATCATCCGCCACCGGAACATCCTCGCCAACATGGTGCCGGTGGCGAAGGAGATCGACAAGTACAAGACCTACGCGAAGCCGTTCTCGCCGATTCGCTTTCTCAACCTGCTGCCCCTCAGCCACATGTTCGGCCAGTCGATGGCCACCAACATCCCCCCGCTCATCGACGGCACCGTCGTGTTCATGCGCAGCTTCAATCCGCACGACATCGTCCGGCGCGTGAAGGAGTGGCGCATTTCGGTGATCGTGTGCGTGCCGAAGATCCTCGACGTGCTCAAGGAGCACGCGCTGCGCGTGGACCCCGGGGCCGCCGATCCGCCGACCGGCCTGTCGATCCCGAAGCGCTGGTGGCGCTACCGCCGCGTGCACGGGATGTTCGGCATGAAGTTCTGGGCGTTCATCGTCGGCGCGGCACCGCTCGGCCCGTCGCTCGAGGATTTCTGGAAGCGGCTCGGGTTCGTCGTCATCCAGGGCTACGGCCTCACCGAGACGGCGCCGATCGTCACCCTGAATCACCCGTTCAAGACGAACACCGGATTGGTCGGCTCGCCAATCGCGGGCGTCGAGGTGAAGATCGCCGAGGACGGCGAGATCCTCGTGCGCGGCGAGAACGTCACAACGGGATATTACGAGCCGGGAACCGGGAACCGGGAGCCGGGAACCGGAACAGCCGCGCAAGCCGCAGGCCTCAAGCCCCAAGCTGCGGCCGAAGGCCGAATGATCGACGCGGATCATTGGCTCCACACCGGCGACGTGGGCGAGCTCGACGCGCAGGGGCGGCTCTTCATTCGCGGGCGCAAGAAGGAAATGATCGTCACGCCCGAGGGCCTCAACGTGTTCCCCGACGACGTGGAGCGCGTGCTGAACGAGGTGGAAGGGGTGACGGAATCCGCGGTGGTGGCCGCGGCGGATGGCGCCACCGAGCGCGTGCACGCCGTGCTCGTGCTTACGCCGGACGTCGATCCCGAAGCGGTGCTGCGCGAGGCCAACGCGAAGCTCGCCGATCACCAGCGCGTGCGCAGCTTCTCCGTCTGGACCAGCGGCGCGCTGCCGCGCACCGAGGGCACGAGGAAGCTGAAGCGGCAGGCCATCAAGGCGTGGGTGGCCACCGGCGCGCGTCCCGCGGCGGCCGGCGACACGACGGACCCGCTGCAGGCGATTCTCACGCGGTTTGCCGGCGCGCGCAGCCTCGGCGGCGACACGTCGATCGAAGGCCTTGGGCTGAGCTCGCTCGAACGCGTCGAACTGATGGTGGCGCTCGAGGATCAATTCCAGACGCGTCTCGACGAGTCGAAGTTCGCCGGCGCGAAGACGCTCGACGACCTGCGTGCCGTGATCACCGCCGCCCCCGAGCAGGCCACGGTCGCCGAGCCGGTGGACTTCCCGTCCTGGAACCGGTCGGCGATCGTCCGCTGGATTCGGCGAGCCAGCCAGGCGACGTGGATCCTGCCGCTGGCGCGCGTGTTCGCGTGGACCGAGGTGCGCGGGCTCGAGAACTTGAAGGGCCTGACGGGACCGGTCGTGTTTGCGTCCAATCACCAGAGCCACATGGACGTGCCGGTGATCCTCGCGGCACTGCCCGGCAAGTGGCGCGCGCGCATCGCGCCCGCGATGGCCAAGGAATTCTTCAAGGCCCACTTCTTCCCCGAGCAGCACTCGGCGATGGAAGTGCTGACCAACCGCCTCAACTACTACCTGGCCGCGTTCTTCTTCAACACGTTCCCGTTGCCCCAACGCGAGGCCGGCGCGCGGCAGACGCTGCGCTACATCGGCGAGGTGACGGGCGAGGGCTTCTCGGTGCTCATCTTCCCGGAAGGGGTCCGCTCGCCGACGGGCGAGATGAAGCCGTTCCGGGGCGGCATCGGGATGATCGGCTCGCGGCTCGAGATCCCCGTCGTGCCCGTCCGCCTGGACGGCGTGGACCGGATCCTCGGCACGGGCTGGTCGATGGCCCGCCCCGGACGCGTCCGGGTGACCTTCGGCAAACCCATGCGGCTGTCCGGCGATGATTACGCGGACCTCGCGCGCCAGGTCGAGGGCGCGGTCAGGGAGTTGGGGGCTTAGGGGTATAGGGGCTTAGGGGCTTAGGGTTGAAGGCTTGCGGCGGTTTTGGCGCGGAGCTTGCAGTAAGGGGCTCCCGCATGACAACATTGAGGGTCGGTCGCCAGCTGGAAGGCGTGCACGTATCGCAAGCCTCAGGCCGCAGGCCACAAGCCTTAACTGAATGAGCAAAGACGATCTGATCGACATGCAAGGCACCGTCGTCGCCGTGCACAGCGGGGGACTTTACCGCGTGCAGGTGGACGCCGGCCACGAAGTATTGGCTCAGCTGAGCGGGCGCATGCGACGGTTTCGCATCAAGGTGGTGCCTGGCGACCGAGTGACGGTTGGCATCTCGCCTTACGATCCGCAACGCGGCATCATCACCTTCCGCGCGCGTTAAGCGCTGTTCCGAGCAATCTTGAATTCACATTCCCCTTCCGCCCGCCGGCCCGGCCGGCGCAGGTCCGGTGGCGGCGGCGGCGGTGGCCGTGGCGGCCGCCGTGGCTCCTCTTCCTCTTCGCCCTCGCGTCCGCCGGCGCCACTGCCCGACCTGCCATGGGAGCAGATCGACGCCGACGCACCGGCGATCCCGTACGCGTCGCTCGGGTTCGACAAGCGCCTGGCGATGGGCCTGGACCAGCTGGGCTTCGACGGCACGCGGCCCGTGCAGGGCGCGGTGATTCCCCTCGCGCTCGCGGGCCACGACGTCATCGCGTGCGCCGAGACCGGCACGGGCAAGACGCTGGCGTTCGCCGCGCCCATCCTCCAGCGCCTGCTGACCGAGGTCCCCGGCTACGGCGACCCGGAACGCGAGGCCTACACACGCGCGTTGATCCTCGCGCCGACGCGCGAGCTGGCCGTGCAGATCGAGGATTCGCTGGTCGGCCTGACGTATCACACGCCCGTGACGACGGCGCCGGTGTTCGGCGGCGTGGAGATGGGCCCGCAGGAACGCGCGCTGCAGGCCGGCGTGGACATCATCGTCGCCACGCCGGGGCGCCTGATGGACCACATGCGCCACAGCACCACGGACCTGGTGCGGGTGCAGTTCCTCGTGCTGGACGAAGCCGACCGCATGATGGACATGGGGTTCTGGCCCGACGTGCAGAAGATCATGTCCGCGCTGCCGCCGGATCGGCAGACGCTGCTCTTCTCGGCGACGTTGCCGGGCGAGATCCAGCGGATGGCCACCGAGATGCTGCGATCGCCGCACTACGTGCAGGTGGGCAAGCAGGGCGGGGCCGCGCGCACGATCGAGCACGAGATGGTGGAAGTGGAGACCGGCGCGAAGATCGACTGGCTGGCGTCGTTCGCCAAGCGGGACGCCGAAGGGCCCGTGCTGGTGTTCCTGCGGACGAAGATCGGCGCCGACCGCGTCGCCCGCCACCTCGTGGCCAAGGGCATCAAGGCCGCGGCGCTGCACGCGGATCGGTCGCAGCAGGAACGGCTGTCGGCGGTCGAGGGGTTCCGGTCGGGCAAGCACCCCGTGCTGGTGGCCACCGACATCGCCGCGCGCGGCCTCGACATCGAGGGCATCGCGCACGTCGTCAACTTCGAAGTCCCCGACTCGCCCGAGACCTACGTGCACCGCGTGGGGCGCACGGGCCGGTCCGGAGCCGCGGGCCACGCGGTGACGCTCGTGTCGTCGAACGAAATGCGCTCGTGGCAGGCCGTGGAGAAGACCATTGGATTCCGGACCCGATAACACGCCGGCCGTCGCGAAGTTCCTGACGTGCCGCTGGCGCAAGGCGGCCGAGGACGGCGTGCCGGATCACTGCACGCACCGCGATGTGCTGCCGATGGCGGGCAAGGAAGGCTTCAGCGCCGACTCGTGGTGCACCGACTGCGGGTTCTACAAGGCGAAGCGCACCCCGCGGAAGCGCGAGGATCAGCCGGCGCCGCCGCAGCAGGACGACTGGCGTTACAGATACTAGAAGGCGCCGGGCTTACGCCCCGCGTAGGGCGCCTCACCTGTGTGACTATAAGCGCCATGTCACGCTTCCTCTCCGCCCTCGCCGTCGTCGCGCTGCTCTCTCCTTCGGTTGCCTCGGGGCAATCGGCGGAAGCCGGGGTCGATGCGGCAATCCGGCAATTCCTCACCGCCTTCAACAACCTCGACATGCCGGCGTTCCTCGAGTGCTTCGCGGAGGACGCGACGGTGTTCCATCCGCCCTCGGCGCCGCCACGGACGTTTCCGACGCGGATCCAGGGGCGCGCGGAGATTCAGCGGACCTTCGAGGTGGTGTTCGCGCAGATTCGCGCGGGGTCAGCCAAGACCATCGCGCCGTTCCAGGATCTGCAGCCGCAGGATCTGCAGGTGCAGCAGTTCGACGACTCCGCGGTGGTGACGTTTCACCTGGGGACCGCCGCCGCGCGGTCGCGCCGGACCCTCGTCCTACACCGGTACTGGTGCGGGATGGCGCATCGTTCACCTGCACGCATCCACATTCAACGCGCAGTAGGGCGGCCCTATTCTGTCCCCACGAGCGGCGAAGCCGCGAGCCCACACCGAGCAGGAGCGAGGCGCCCCAAGAACGAGCCCGGTCCGGCTGAAGCCGGACACCACAACCGCGACCCCACGCCAAACGTGAGTGAGGCGCCCCAGAAGGCCGCGCCGCGGCCGCCCCACCCTAGTCCGAGAATTCCTTGGCGAGTTCCACCCACTCCCCTTGCGGCGCGAGGCGTTCGTAGGCGCGCCAGTGGGTGCGGGCCTCCGCTGAGCGGCCCATCTTCTCGAGGGTGACCGCCAGGTAGAAATGCGCGTCGGGGTAGGCGTTGTTCAGCGCGAGCGCGGAGCGATACGCGGACTCGGCTTCCAGGTAGCGCGAGTGATCGTGGTGGATGTTGCCCAGGTTGAAGTGGGCCTCGAAGTAGGTCGGGTCGAGGATGATTGCGCGCTCGTAGAGCGCCTGGGCCTCGGCCAGCTCGTCGCGCGAGTAGCGGATGTTCGCGAGGTTGATGAGCGCCGCCACGAGATCCGGATCGTCGTCGAGGGCGCGGCGATAGGCCTTGGCGGCTTCTTCCATCCGCTCGGGCGTCCCGTCATCCAGCAGCGACCCCATCAGGAAATACTGCTCCGCCGTCGAGAGCTCGCGGACGAGCGCGCTTTCGGTGCCGAGTCCGGCCACGGTGCCGAGGACACCGGGGTTGGCCAGTGCGCTCGGCGCGGCAACACGCGGCTTCAACTCGATGATGCGCGCCGGCTGCGCGTCCAGGCGGAAATCGAAGGTCAGTTGGCCGGTGCGCGACGCCTGCAAGTCCCGCAGCAACGCGCGGAACGACGCGCCCTGCTGCAACTCGCCGGCGATCTGCCGCAGCGCCGTCAGGTCCGCGAACCCGAAGAACGTGTCGGCGTTGTTCCGGAACGCGGGCTTGATGAAGCCCCACTTCTCGAGATACCGGAGGTGGTCCGTCCGGAGCGACGGGTACATCGCCAGGATGTCGCGCTGGCCGTAATGCTGCGTGCGGCGCTCGGCCACGGCGGGCTGTCCCGCGAGACGGCAGAACTCGTCCTCGCTGAGCACGCGGATCCGGCCCGGGGTGTCGGCGTTGATCTGCGCGACGCGGCGCAGTTTCTGGCTCTGGGTGCTGGTGTCGTCGAGGAGCACCGAGAGGTCCGGCGCGCCGTCGGGATAGCTCTCCGCCCCCACGACGAGGAGCGTGGTGCGAACCGTCACATCCTCGTCGGACGACCCGCCCAGGTCCTCCACGAGCGCGCGGGCTTCCTTGCGCCCGAACGACCACAGCTTGCCGGTGAAGACAACGGTCTCACCACGAAGCGGTCGATCGCCGGGCGGATCGAAGGGCAGTTCGGACATTTCGATCGTCTTCAAGATGCGGCAGATCGAAGTGGAAGTCAATCGCCGGCGTGTTTGTGAAAGACGACGAACGACGGCGTGCCGTCGGGTTCCGCGGCCACCAGCGTCTCGCGCCAGTCGGCGGACGCGCGCAGCACGGAGCCGAGGCGTTCTTCCACGGGGCACACGACCCAGGCGCCGGCCGGAGCCGCGACCGGATCGAATGCCGCGGCGTCCACGACGGCGAAGCGATGGACGCGTTCGGGTTTGCGCATCGCGTGGGCGTAGAACTGCCAGTACGCGTCGGCGTACGGCACGTGGCTGCTCAGGAAGACCGCCTCCCCCTCCCCGGCCTGGGCCAGCACGGCGACCACTGCCCCGCGAACGTTCCGTCCGAACCACGTGCTCGTCGCGGTCCGGTACGGTCCCATGTAGTCGGCGTAGACGCCCCAGAACTGATACGGGATGGTCGCCAGCAGCAACACCGCCAGCCACCGCCAGCCGCGCCACGGCGCGCGCCACATCGCCTCCAGGCCGGCGGCCGCCGTCAGCACGCCAAACGGCAGCACCAGCAGCGCACGGTAGCGATTGAGGTCGAGGGTGCCCGTCATCACCGCGGCCAGCGGCGCCGTGAGGAAGCCGAGGACGATTAGCCGGCCAAGCGCGCCAGCCCGCCAGAGCCGGGGCAAGCCGATGGGAAGGAGCACCGCGAACGCCAGCGGGAAGAGGCCCGCTCCTCGCGTGGAATCCGTCATGCTGGTGTCGCCCGAGATGAACAGGTAGTCGGGATTGAAGTACGACCACCACTGTCCCAGGCGGAGCCGGGCCCCTTCGAAACTGAGGAGTCCCGCCACGCGGCTCGCCTCCGGATCGGCGGCGCCCCCAACGCGGTAAGCGCCCATCAATTCGCCAAACCGCTCCGGATGCGCGACCTGCCAGGCGAAAAGCGGGATGAGCGCGACCGCGATGCCCAGGAGGAGCCAGCGGAGGGCGAAGATCGGGAGTCGGGAGTCGGGAACCGGGAGCCGGGAGCCGGGAGGCGGCGGCATCAGCATCCACACGGCCGTGAGCGCCACGTACACCGGCATCATCACCATGCCCCCGAGGTAGCCATACCCGGCGAGCACGAGCGCCGCGCCGGCCCCCATGAGCGTCAGGCGCCGTCGGTCACGCCGGTACCGATCGAGGCCGATGGCCCACAGCATCACAAAGGGGATCGGATAGAGCACGCTGATCCCGATGCGGCCATGGAGGAATGCGCCAGGGGACAGCGCGAACATCGCGGCGGCCGCCAGGGCCAGGCCGTCGTTGTCGAAGACCCGCCGGGCGAGCAGCAGAATCAGCAGGACCGTCAACACGCTGAGCAACGCGATCGGCAACCGCACGGCCGTTTCGGACAGCGGCAGAAACTGGAGGACCGCCGCCGTCGCGTAGATCACCAGCGGGTCCCGGCCGGCGGGAAACTCCGGTTCCGAGAAGTACACCGGGAACCACCGCCCGTTCAGGTCGCGGCCCGTCTCGGCGATCGACTGCGCCTGCAGCGCGAACTTGACCTCGTCGTGGGTCAGGTAGACGGGCGCGTACCGAAAGCCGCGTCGCGTACACGGCGAGGGTCGCGAGGGCCAGCAGCCCCGCCGCGATCCATCGATGCCAACGTTGAGCGAACACGCGGCGCCCTTCCCTATTTCCCCGTGCGCGGCGCGGGCAGGACGCCGAGGGCTTCCAGCATCGCGACCACCGAGACCGCCACGAACATCATGATGACCGGCTGCACGGTGATCGTGTACCGCATGTTGACCAGCACGAACGCGATGGTGGCGGGAATGTAGGCGACGAGCGCCAGCGGCAGCAGGACGGCGTATCCACGGCGCCAGCCGATCCACGCGCCCGGCGAGGAACAGCAGGAAGAACGTCGACGATACCACGGTGCCAACCAGGTAGACGAGCCGGCTGTGCGCGAACTGGTGCGCGGTCCCCTGGTCCTCGCTGCCCATGATCACGAACAGCCGGACGCTGCGATAGAGAACGCTCGCGGCATAGGCCACGGGGCCGCGTGCGATGTTGTCCAGCGCCAGGGCTGTATAGCGGCGCATCTCGTGCGGCTGGACACGGTAGAACGGCGTGTTGATGGCGACCTCGCCCGGCGCGAGGCATGCGATCGACAGGGGCACCTTCGGCGCCGGCTCCGGCGCGGCCACCCGGCGCCGCACGCTCAGCAGGGTCGACGCCACGCCGTCGGACAGTTGCAGGTCGGTCACGAAACCGCTCCACTCCAGAGGCACGACGAGTTCGGAGCCGTCCACGAACACCGCCCGGACGTTCGACGCGGCGACGCGCACGCTCGCGAGCCGATCGATCGAGGGCTCGCCGCGGTCCATGTCCACGAGCATGAGGCGAAGGAGGTTTCGCAGATCCGCCTCGTCGATTCGCCCGTCGTGATCGCGGTCGAGTCGCAGCGGCAGGCGGACGGGCTCCTGCCACGCGATGTGGCGCAGCACCCGGACGACGTCGAACACATCCCACAACGCGTCATCCACGTCGAGGTCTGAGCGGTGATCGGGGCTGATGAAATACACGAACGGGTCGGCGGCGCCGCCCGGCGGCGACGTGCGGATCGGCGGGTCCACCGACGTCACCGGCCAGCGGGCCTCGAGCCAGTAGTAGAGCCGAGACGGCCGGCCGGGCGCCGGCACGGCACCGGCCCAATGACGGTCCGATTCCACGAGGCTCACCCGTCGCGGTGTGGGATTGTCATCCGTGCGGTACACGAGTTCCACCGCGTCTGGCACGGCGGGCGCGCAGGTCATCGATACGTCGAAGAGCACCGATTGCCCCACGAGACTCGTGTAGTCGAACGACGGCGTCTCGAAGAGCCGGCGTGGATTGTGGGCGCGGCTGGTCAGGAACGCCCCGGTCTCGAGGGAACCGTACCAAAGCTGCACGCCGCCATGAGTGCTCGTCGGAATGATCTCGCCAGTGAGGCGGTAATTGCGCCACGTCCAGGGCACGACCATCAACACGGCCATCACGACGACCAGCGCGGCGTCGCGCACGTGGCGCCACGCGAGCCGCCGCGTCATCACGTGGAACGCCGCCAGCACGATCGGCAGCAGCAGCAGGTTGGGTCTGAACTGGGCGGCCAGCCCCAGCAGCACGCCGGTCGAGGCAAACCACGGCCAGCGGCCGGTGCGGCGGCCTTCGACGAACGCCCACAGCATCAACATGAACAGGAACGTGCAGACCGCGTCGGACGCCTCGGTCGACGCGTAGATCGTGTTGAAGGACAACACCGAAACGAGCACCGCGGCCACGGCCGCCACGCGAACGTCGAACTCGCGCGCCGCGACGCGGTAGACCAGCACGGGGATCAGCGCATTCAGCAGCGCCTGCGCCACCAGCGCCGGCGCCGGCGTGGGACCGAAGAGGCGGTAGAACGCGGCCAGGAAGTATCCGTATCCCCACGGCACGTCAAGGGTGGGGAATGGCGCGCCATGGGACAAGTCCACGGCGATCTGGTGGTACTGGTCGATGCCGAACCAGCCCCACGGATGCGGCGCCCACACGAAGATGAACACGAGGCCGAGCGCCAGCGACACGAGCGCGGCCACGGTGGGCACGTGCTTGCTGGTGAGCGCTCTGTCGAGGGCCGCGGTGGTCACTTCTGCAGCACGGTGAACCAGGGGACGCCGTCCGGTTCGGGAATGGGAGCCACGCGTGTCAGGCCCGCCGCCAACAGCCCGCCTTCGTCCGCTACGCGGCACAGGACCAGGCTGCCCGCGGGCATCGCCGCGATGGCGGCCGTGCGCACGTCGAAGTACACCGCGCGGTCCTTGAGGTCTTCACGCCCGTGCTTCACGAGGTAGAGGGGCCAGTAGTACTCCACCCACTGGATGTTCCGCGCGATGTACACCGGCACCGGCGTGGCCGGTTGTCTCGCAATGATCGCCTCGATCCCGCCCGCGATGTTGTATTCCAGCCATGAGGCGGAGCGCGCGCGATAGTCCCCGAAATAGTCTCGGTAGAACCCCGCGAACTGCAGCGGCATCGCCGCGATCAGCGCCACCGCCGCGACGCGGTAGAGCGCGCGCCGCGCCGTCCACAGCGCCTCCAGGCCCATGGTCGCGATCACCGCGACGAACGGCAGCATCACCAGTGCGCGATTGATCCGGTACCGCTCCGCGACGACGGTGGCGGCCAGCGGTGCGGCGAGGAGCCCCAGCGTGAGCAGCAAGCCCACCCCGGCGCGCCGTCCGGCCGCGAGCTGGTAGAGGCCAATCGGCAGCAGGATCATCACCGGCCACAGAAAGACGCCCGAATGCCGCGTGCCGTTGATGAGGCTCGTGTCACCGGCGAAGAACAGGAACGAGGGATTGAAATAGTCCCAATAGACGGACAACCGCTCGGAGAGGCTCACAGGTGTGGTCGCGGACGGATCGTACAACGAATACATCCGCATCTGGTTGACGTACTGCGAGGGATGCGCGAGGTGCCACGCCACGAACGGCAGCATCAACAGCGCGAAGCCCGCGGCCGGCGCGGCGTACGGCTTCCAGCCGCGCGCGCCTTGCCGCCACAGTACGGCCCACGTGATCAGCAGGCACGCCGGCATCGTGATGAGCGCCCCGAGGTAGGTGTAGACACCGGCGCCGAGGATGGCGCCCGACACGACAAGCCGGCGAAGAGACGGCACGCCGTCACGCCCGATCAGGCACAGCGCCCACGCCAGGACGGCGGTGACGACGTACTCATGGTCGGTCCCCAAGCGGCTGTGGATGAAGTGCGCCGGCGTGAGAGCCAACACGCCCGCGGCGATGGCGGCGAATCCCGGGCGCGCGAAGACGCGCCTCGCGATGAAATACAACAGGGCGATATTCGCGAGGCCGATGACGACGCTCGGCAGACGCACCGTCACTTCCGACAGGTGCGCCACCTTCAGGAAGAGGGCCGTGACGTAGATGTTGACCGGCGTGGCGAAGAACGTCCCGGTGACATAGATCGAGATCGGCAGGAACTGGCCGTTGATGTCGCGCAGCGTCGTCGCGATGGACTGCGCGTTGAGCGCGTACACCACCTCGTCGTGCACGAGGTAGGCGGGCGAACGATCGAGTCCGGTCACGTACATCCACGCGAGGGCCGCCAGCAGGGGCAGGAGCACGGCAAGCGTGCGGACTCGTCGGGCCATCAGCGCACCCATTATGATAGGGGGAGCCGACATGAATCCTGCCGAATCTCGCGCGATCGTGCTTTTCGATGGCACGTGCCTGTTCTGCGAGGGCTCCGTCAAGTTCATCGCGCGGCGAGACCCGCAAGGCTACTTCCGGTTCGGCGCCAGCCAGACGGCTCCGGCCCAGGCGTTGCTCGTTGCCCACGGTGTCAATCGCACGGCCGCTCGCAGCATCATCCTGATCGAGGACGGACGGGTGTACCTGAGGTCGACCGCGGCGCTGCGCATCGCGTCACGCTTGTCCGGGCCCTGGAAGCTCGCGGGCTGGCTGCTTGCCATCCCCCGCCCGATCCGCGACGCGGTCTACGACGTCGTCGCCGCCGTGCGGCATCGCATCGCCGGCGAGTCAAATGCCTGCGAGATTCCCCCGCCCGAACTGCGGGGGCGGATTATCTAGGGCTTAGGGCTTAGGGGCTTAGGGACCTAGGGGCTTGCCAACACCGAGCGCCGCGCTGAACTCTTCCGCGGACTGGAAGCGATTCCCCGGCGTGGCATCAATTGCGCGGAGGATGGCGTCGCTGGCCGCGGGCGGCACACCGGGCGCCAGCGTGACGGGTGCGGCCGGCTTGACCTGCAGCATCTGCCCCATCAGCTCCGGCAATGACGGCGCGCGGAACGGCAGCTGGCCCGTGGCCATGTGGTATGCGATCACGCCGATCGTGAACACGTCGGCGCGGACCGTCGGTGGCCCGCCCATCAGCACCTCCGGCGCCACGTAGCTCAGCTCGCGCTCGCTCGCCTCTTCCCCGCGCAACTCCTGCTCACGCATCGTCGCCAGCACGTCCTGCACCGATCGGATGCCGGCGCTGGACATGAGGATGCGTTCGTCGGTTGGCGTGGACGGAGGCAGGGTCCCCGCGTCCGTGGGCGCGACGGCGCCGCGAAGGCGAATGAGATCCGGGTTGACCCCGGAGATGAAGCCGCCGCTCCGATGGAGCGCCGACATCGCGTCGAGGGCCTGCCGCAGCAGGGTCGACGCGCGGGGCCACGGGAACACGCCGCTCTCGGCCAGCGCCTCGCGCAGGCTCACGCCCTCGATGAAGTCGGTCACCAGGTACAGGTTGCGCTCGTCCTCGCCGAAATCACGGACCTGCAGCAGGCCCGGGTGCGGCACCTGCAGCGTCCGGGCCTCGAGGAGGAAGCGCGCCCGGACCGCCTCCCAGTGCGGCTGCTCGTCGCGCTTGAGGACCCGAATCGCCACGGGGACGCCGAGCGCGCGGTGGATGCCACGGTAGATGATGCTGCCCAGGCGCCCATGGCTCACCAGCGGCCCGAGCTCATACCGCGCCAGCAGGCCGCCACCGCCGCCGCCCTCGCCCGCCGCGGCCGGCGCCGCGCCGGCACCCTCGTGGAGGGCGTGCACGAAGTCCATGGCCGTCGGCCACCGCTCGGACGGCTCCTTCGCAATCGCGCGCATCACGGCCGCATCGATGGCGTCCGCCAGGCCGGCTCGACGCGCGGCCGGGCTCTCCGGAACCGCCGTGAGCGTCTGGTTGACCAGCGTGGCGCGGTTGCCGGTGTCGAACGGCCGCGCACCCGTCAGCATCTCGTAGGCGATGACGCCAAGGGCGTAGATGTCGGTGGCCGGCGTGACGACCTCACCGCGGAGTTGCTCGGGGGCGGCATACGCCAGCGTCCCGAGGAAGAACGCGGGGTCGGTCAGGCGTGTCTCGTCGCCCGCCTTCATGGCCGCGAGGCCGAAGTCGATCACCTTGTAGACGCGCTCGCCCGACTCGAAGCGATGCGCCACGATGTTCGCGGGTTTGAGATCGCGATGGGTGATGCCGTGGTCGTGCGCCAGTTGCAGCGCGGCGGCGATCGGGCCGAGGATCTCGATGACCTTGGCCGCCGGCATCGGCGCGTTCAGGTCGATCTCCTCGCGCAGGCTCGGCCCGCTCAGGAGCTCCATCACGAGATAGGGCTGCTGGGCGGCGTCCACGTCGAAGTCGAGGATGCCGACGATGTTCGGGTGGCGGAGCTGGGCGCACGCGCGGCTCTCCCGAAGGAACCGTTCGCGCGCCTCCGGCAGCGGGGCGCCCTGCATCACCTTGATGGCGACTTCGTCACCCAGGCGGACGCGGCGGGCCTTGTAGACCTGCCCCATTCCGCCGGCACCCAGGGTGCCGAGGATTTCGTAGCGGTCGTCGATCCGCGTTCCCGGCGAAAGCACGGGTCCAGCTTATACGTGAACGAGCCGGGTTTCGGCCGCGTCCAGCAGGTGTTCGAACCAGAGGTTCGAAATCTTCTCTTGAACGCTGTTCTGTCGGAGCCGCGCCTGCAGGTTCGCAAAATCGACCCGATCGAGCTCCTGGTCCTGGTTGTAGCAGGAGAACACGAACTCCTCGCGGCCGGTCTCCGGATCGACGTGGCGCTGGAGGCACTGCGCGCACACCTCTTTCATCATGCACTGCATCGGCGAGTTGATGCTGCCGATGCCGACGTGCGTCGGATCCAGATGGGGCTGCAGCACCCCGTGGCGCGCGAGCCGGACGCCGTTCATCATGCGATCGGACCCGATCGCGATGATGCGCGTCACGTCCTTGAGCGCCACCTTCTGGTCGCCGAGCTTGCCTTCCGCGTACGCCACCATCGCCTGGACGATATTGCCGCGGAAGTGCGCGTCCTGCGGCCGGGACGGCGCAATCTCGACGCCGGTATCAGTCGCCCAGATCACCTGGTCGGTGGCGGCTTCGATCTCATGGCGCTTGAAGAGGTCCGCGCCGTTCTTGTAGCCCGCGAAGTAGATCACGCGGTTGCCCTGCGCCTTGAGCGCCTTGGCGATCGAGAACAGCACGGCGTTGCCCAGGCCCCCGCCGGCGAGGAGCACCGCCGAACGCTCGGGAATCTCGGTGGGCGTGCCCGTGGGGCCCATCACCACCACCGGCTCGCCCGGCTGCAGGTACGCGCAGAGCCGGCTCGACACGCCCATCTCCAGCGTGATCAGCGAGAGCAGGCCCTTGTCGCGATCGACCCACGCGCCGGTGAGCGCGATGCCTTCCATCAGCAACGACGCCACGCGCCCGTCGGTGCGCACCTGCGTGCTGCGCCGCTCGAAGTTCTGCAGCCGGTAGAACTGGCCGGGCTCGAAGTGGCGCGCGGCCGCCGGCGCCTTGACGATCACCTCGATGATGGTCGGCGTCAGGCGCACGACGCGCTCGACGCGCGCGAGCAGCTGGCCGTCCAGCGTATCCACGATGCGGCCCCACGCGGCTTCGCGCGCGGGCTGGCCCGCCGGATCGAGCGCCGAGAGAGCGTCCGCGAAGAGCTCGACGACGCGCGGGTAACCGTCCTTCGCCGAGGCCATCGCCTTCACGACGTTGCCGTTGTAACGCGGGTGGTTGTCGCCGTAGTACGTGATGAACTTCCCGGCGTCGTTGTGCGACGTGAAGAACCCGTTGGCGTCTGGTTCCAGCGTGAAGGTCGCCCCGGTCGGGCTAAAGCCCGACACCACATTGCCCGACGCCACATTACCCGCCGCCGCGGACTTGACGGCGCGGAAGCCCTTGAAGAACTTCTTCTTGCCGTCGAGCTCGAACGAGCCCGGGTGTTCCTTCTCGTACATGATGTTCGGGACGGTGCCGGCGGCGACGAGCAGCGTGCGCGCGGGCAGCTCGATCTGGGTCCCGTCGGCGCGGCCGAAGATCATCGCCTTCAGGTGGCCGAACTCGTCCGCGACGGTCTCGATCGGGTTCATGTTCTCGGTAAACGAGATGCCCTCTTCGAGCGCCTTCACGATTTCCTCGTGATTGAGGCGATAGGCGGGGGCGTCCTGCAGGCGCTTGCGGTACGCGAGCGTGACGCCGCCCCATCCGCGGATCAGCGTGATGAAGTCCGGATCCGTGCCTGCCGCGGCGGCGCGGGCGCGCTCGGCCCGGACCGCTCGCCCATGTGACAGGAATTCGTCGAGGATGCCCTGCTCTTCGGCGTCGAGGCGGCCGCGGACCGTCGCTTCGCCGAGATCTTTCACGAGCGCCTCGTAGCGATCGAGCGTCTTCTCCACCTGGATCGGGTAGTACGCCATCAACTCGGTGGCGGTATCGATACCTGTGAGGCCGCCGCCGATTACGACCGCGGGCAGGCGCGCCTGCAGGTTGGAGAGCGCCTCGCGCTTGAAGGCGCCGGTGAGCTGCAGCGCCATCAGGAAGTCGCTGGCCTTGCGGACGCCCCGAATCAGGTTGTTCTTGATGTCGATGACGGTCGGGCGGCCGGCGCCCGCCGCGATCGCGACGTGGTCGAAGCCGTAGCCCCACGCCTCCTCGATCGGCATCGAGCCGCCGAAGCGGATGCCGCCGTAGATCCGCAGCTTCTCCCGGCGCGCGAGCGTCAGGTGCAGCAGCGTGAGGAAGTTCTTGTCCCACCGCACGGTGATGCCGTACTCCGACACGCCGCCGAAGCCCTCGAGGACGCGCTCGTCGAGGGGACGATAGATCTCGCTCCAGTCGCGGATCGGGCGCGGCGCCTTGCCGCGTCCCCCCGTGAGGTCCTCGGGCAGCGGCTCGATCTTGAGGCCGTCGATCGCCACCACGCCGAAGCCTTCGTTGAGGAGGTAATGCGAGAGCGTGTAGCCGGCCGGCCCGAGGCCGACCACCAGGACGTTCTTGCCGTTGTAGGGCAGCGCGTACGGCCGCTTGATGTTGAGAGGGTTCCACCGCGTCAGCAGGCCGTAGATCTCGACGCCCCACGGCAGCGCGAGGACGTCGGTGAGGGCGCCCGTCTCGACCTGCGGGATGTTGACCGGCTCCTGCTTTTGGTAGATGCACCCCTTCATGCAGTCGTTGCAGATGCGGTGGCCGGTGCCCGCGCACATCGGGTTGTCGACGACGATGATGGCCAGAGCGCCGATGGCGTCGCCGCGCTTGCGCACGGTGTGCATCTCGGAGATCTTCTCGTCGAGCGGGCAGCCCGCCAGCGGAATCCCGAGCGGGTTCTGCGCGAGCTTGCCATCCTTGTCGCGGATGCCCTTCGAGCACGTGTCCTTGTCGCGCTCGTGGCAGAGCACGCAGTAGTGCACTTCGCTCAAGGCCTCGCGCGGCGTGTAGCGCCCGTCGGTGAGGCGGAAGCCCTCGCGATGGCGCAGCGAGTCGTCCGGCCCGAAGATCTGCTCCGGCATCGCGGCGTTGGGCCGCTGGATGTGGACCAGGTTGTCGTAGTCAAGATTCTCGGGGAACCGGAAGATCACCCAGCTCTTGTAGCGCGGGTCGTGCATGTGCGCGGCGCACCAGCGCTTGATCGAGTCGATCTCCGCGGCCACGGCGGCCTTGTCGGCGTCGCTGCCATCGGCGCGAAGGGCCGCCTCGCGATCGAGCAGCGCGCAACCGGCCTTGGCGAGGGCGAGCTCCAGCGTGGCGTCCGGCTCTAGCCGGACATCGGTGGTCCGGCTAAAGCCGGACACCACGGCGTGATCTTCCGCGGTGGCCTGCACGTGCGCGCCGCCTTTGAGGAGCGGAAGGGCGCGTTTGCGTACGAAGTCGATCTTGAAGCGGAAGAGGTCGTCGTAGGCCTTCGTGGCGGCGGCCAGTGCCTCCGCCTCCGCGCCTACGCTGAAGAGGCGCGACACGAAGCGGCTCAGGTGCGGCGCCATCGCCACGATGAGGTTGCCCCGCGCGGCGGGGCTGAGTGCCTCCGGGACCTCCCGGTGTTGCGCCCACTGGGCCGCCAGATCCGGCTCCGCCTGAACGACCGCCTCGAAGAACCGGTCGTGCAGGTCCTTCAACCGGGACGCGCGGTGGAGATCGGCGAACGTGAAACCGGGAATGCCGAGAAGGGCCGCAGAATCGACTGATGTCATGGCAACACAGAATTATACCGGCACCGAGGCTGGTGTCGAACGGTTGTTCAAATGAGGGCCGCAGATTGAACGCGGATTACAGATGATTGAATCTTATGAACTGGCGATCGGGCGGTCGGATGATCTGGGTTACGATCTACTCATCATCCCGATGACCATTCAACTGAACGGCGAAAAGCACGAGATCCCCGAGCCGCTGACGGTGTCCGCGCTGCTCGCGCAGCTGGAAATCGACGCCCGTCGCGTCGCGGTGGAGCTCAATCTCACCGTGGTCAAGAAGGCTCTCTACGACTCGTCCATCGTCAAGGACGGCGACGAGGTCGAGGTCGTCAATTTCGTCGGAGGCGGGTAGATGTCGGATCTCGTTATTGCGGGGCGGACGTTCGCGTCGCGCCTGATTGTCGGCACGGGTAAGTACCCGTCGCACCAGATCATGAAGGCGGCGCACGAGGCGTCGGGCGCGGACATGGTGACGGTGGCCGTGCGGCGCGTGGACATCACGCGCAAGACCGAGTCGCTCCTCGACTACATCGATACCGCAAAGATCTTCCTGCTGCCCAACACGGCCGCCTGCTACACGGCGGCGGATGCGATCCGCACGGCGCACCTTGGCCGCGAGGCCGGCATGTCCAACTGGGTGAAGCTCGAGGTGATCGGCGACGAGCAAACGCTCTTCCCCGACAACGAGGGACTGCTCGAGGCCACGCGCGTCCTCGTCAAGGACGGCTTCGTCGTCCTGCCCTACACGAACGACGACCCGGTGATGTGCCGCAAGCTCGCGGAAGCGGGTGCGGCGGCCGTCATGCCGCTCGGGGCGCCGATCGGGTCGGGCCTGGGCATCCAGAATCCCAACAACATCCGCATCATCCGGGAGCAGGCCAGGGTGCCGGTGATCGTGGACGCCGGCGTCGGCACCGCGTCGGACGCGGCCGTGGCGATGGAACTCGGCGCCGACGGCGTGCTGATGAACACGGCGATCGCCGGCGCGAAGGATCCGGTCTCGATGGCCCGCGCGATGAAGCTCGCGGTTGAGGCCGGGCGCCTCGCGTACCTGTCGGGAAGAATTCCGCGGAAGTCCTACGCGTCGGCGAGCAGCCCGCTCGACGGCCTGATTGGGACGTAGCCGGCGGGGCTGAAGCCCCGCCCTACGACTGCAGCAGCGGCCAGTTCCGATCTTTGTCCGAAATCACAAGCGGCTCGAACGGCCACGCGATCCCGAAGGCGGGATCGTTCCAGCGGACGCCCGCCTCGCTCTGGGGCACCCACGGCGTGGACGCGTGGTAGTAAGCCTCCACGCCGTCGGTCAGCGTGATGTAGCCGTGGGCCAGGCCGGCCGGGATGTAGAGCATCCGCCGGTTGTCGGCGCTCAACTCCACCGCATCCCACGCGCAGTAGGTGGGTGACTCCGGCCGGAGGTCGACGACGATGTCGAGCAGGGCGCCGCGGGTGCACCGGACGATCTTGACCTGCTCGTGGGGCGCCTTCTGGAAGTGCATGCCGCGCAGCGTGCCGCGCTTGTGGTTCCAGGCGAGGTTGCACTGCGCCAGTGACGGGTCCAGGCCGCGCGACCGGAACGCCTCCGGCAACCACGTCATCGCGAAGAACCCGCGGTCGTCGTGGATCGCCGTGACGTCGATGACCCACGCGCCCCCGATCCGGGATTCGGTGAACGTCATCAGAGACGGAAGACGGTGTCCTTCGACGCGCCCTTGAGAGCGTTGCGCGTGTCGACGATCAGCGGGAAGTTCTTCACCATGGCCGCGTAGTCGAACACCTTGTGGTCGGTCACGATGACGCCCACATCCTTGCCCTTGTGCATCTCGGCCTCGGGCACGCTCACGAGGTCGAGCTCCGCGTGCGAGAACGACGGGAAGTAGGGATCGGTGTACGTCACCTCGGCGCCCCGGTGATGGAGCAGCTCGATGATCTCGAGCGCCGGCGACTCGCGCAGGTCGTTCACGTCGCGCTTGTAGGCCACGCCGATGATGTGGACTTTCGCGCCGTTCAGCGCCTTCTTCTGGGCATTGAGCGCATCCATCACGCGCTGCACCACGTACTCGGGCATCGCGCCGTTGACGCTGCCGGCCAGCTCGATGAAACGCGCCTCGAAGTTGAACTGCCGCGCCTTCCACGACAGGTAGAAGGGGTCGATCGGAATGCAGTGCCCGCCGAGGCCGGGGCCCGGGTAGAACGGCATGAAGCCGAACGGCTTGGTTTTCGCTGCGTCGATCACTTCCCACACGTCGAGGCCCATGCGATGGCACATCAGCGCGAGTTCGTTGACCAAGCCGATGTTGACGGCGCGGAACGTGTTCTCGAGGAGCTTGACCATCTCGGCCACGCTCGGCGAGCTGACCGGGATGACCGTGTCCATCACCTGGCTGTAGAACGCTACGGCCGCCTGCGTGCTCTCGGGGCCCACGCCGCCGACCACCTTGGGGATGTTCTTGGTCTGGTACTGCGGGTTGCCCGGATCCACGCGCTCGGGCGAGAAGGCCAGGTAGAAATCCACGCCGGGCTTGAGGCCCTTGGCCGCCAGCTTCGGCTGCACCAGCTCCACGGTGGTCCCGGGATAGGTGGTCGACTCGAGGATGACGAGCTGACCCTTCCGCACCACGTCCACCACGGCGTCCACCGCCTGGACCACGTAGGTCATGTCCGGGTCCTTGGTCTTGCGGAGCGGGGTCGGCACGCAGATGTCGATGATGTCGACATCGGTCAGCGCCTTCGGGTCCGTGGTGGCCTTGAAGCGGCCGTTCTTGACCACTTCCGCGAGGTGATCCGACGACACGTCGGGGATGTAGCTCACGCCCTTCATGAGCTGGCCCACCCGCTTGGCGTCAACGTCGTAGCCGACGACCTGGAATCCGGCGCGGGCAAACTCGACGGCCAGGGGCAGGCCCACGTAGCCCAGCCCGATGACGCCCAACTTGGCCTGCTTCGCTTCGATCTTCTTGATGAGTTCCATATGGTTATCTTCGGTAAAAGGACCGGATGACATCGACCACCGCCGCCTGCTGCGCCTCGGTGAGTTCGGGGTAGATGGGAAGCGCCAACGATTCCTGGGCCGCAGCCTCCGCCACGGGGAACGCGCCGGCACGATAGCCGAGGTCGGCAAAGCACGCCTGCAGGTGGAACGGCACGGGGTAATAGACCTCGCAGCCGATGCCGGCCTTGTCGAGATGCGCCCGCAGCGCGTCTCGATCCTGGGCGCGAATCACGAACTGATTGTAGATGTGCGTGCGGTCGGGGGCCTCGACCGGCACGCTCACGCGGCCGTCGAGTCCGGCGCCGGCGAAGATCTGCCGGTAGCGCGCGGCGTTGCGGCGGCGCGCGTCGCTCCACGACGCCAGGTGCGGCAGCTTGATCCGCAGCACGGCCGCCTGGAGCGCGTCGATGCGGAAGTTGGCGCCCACCATGTGGTGGTAATACTTCGGCTCCATCCCGTGATTGCGAATCAGGCGCAGCCGGTGCGCCAGTCGATCGTCGGTCGAGGTCACCAGGCCGCCGTCGCCGAACCCGCCGAGGTTCTTGCTCGGAAAGAACGAGAAGCAGCCAATGGCGCCCCAGTTGCCCACGGGCGTGCCGCGATATTCGGCGCCGATCGCCTGCGCGGCATCCTCGATGACGGCGATCTGACGCGGCGCGGCCGCCTCGAGGATCGGCGCGAGGTCCGCCGACTGGCCGAACAGGTGCACCGGGATAATCGCCTTGGTGCGCGATGTGATGGCCGCGATGGTGGCGGCGGGATTCAGGTTGTAGGTGTCGGCGTCGATGTCGACGAGCACGGGCCGCGCGCCCACGCGGGCCACGGCGCCGGCCGTGGCGAAGAACGAATAGGTCGGCGTGATGACCTCATCGCCCGGGCCGATGTTGAGCGCCATGAGCGCGGCCAGGAGCGCGTCGGTGCCGGACGACATGCCGATGGCATGCGGCGTACGGAGATAGCCTTCGAGCTCACGTTCGAGTCCCTCGACTTCCGGGCCCCCGATGAATCGCTGGCTGTCGCAGACGCGCGTGACGGCGTCGAGCAGCGCCTCCCGAAGCGGCGTGTACTGTGCCTTGAGGTCGAGCAGAGGTACCGTCACAAACATCTAATGGTACACGCCGCGCGCCTTGGCGTGCAAGGCGAGCCGGGGGGCCGCTATTCGCCCGCCAGGTACGGCGCCAGGGCACGCCTCACGACAAACACCGAGCCCTTCGGCGACAAGTGCCCCGAATCGACGGCGATCAGGTCGCGCGCCCCAGGGGCGACCACGGCGAGGCAGCCGTCGGCGTCGCACAAGGAATCCACCAGCGAAACGTAGGCCACGCGCCGTCCATCGAACGCCACCGAGCCAAGCGTGTGATCGACCGCAGTGGCGGTGAGGTCCAGGCCCTCTCTCACCCGGTCGTAGCGACGGCCCCAGTAGCGCCCCGCGACGACTTCCGGTAACGATGGCGACCATCTCGGTGACGGCCCCACGACGACGACACGAGCCGCACCCAGCGCGAGGATCCGGTCCGCCAGCAGGCGCCAGTCGGTCTGTTCATGCCGCGCCATCTGGGCGACGACGACGACGGCAGGCCGGAGCGCGCGAATCCGCTCGACAGCATAAGTGTTCGCGCGACGGCAGCGGCCCCCGGGCACGGCGGAGTCGATGTCGTCGAAACTCGGTCGGCAGCCGGACGTGGCCACCTGCGCCAGGCGACTGTCACCCGGCAAGACCGAACGAATGCCGAGCGACAGCGCCTGGGCGTAGGAATCTCCCCAGAGAAACACGGTCCGGCGCTCGCCAGGTTCGGTACAGGAGGGGCTCACCGCATCGCGCACGGCTTCGGTGCCCCACTCCATGAAGTCGCATTCCGCGCGATAGGCTTCCGCCAGTCCACGCCTGTGGAGCCGGTCGTAATACTGGAGAAAGTGCGCCTGGTCGGAGCGATTCACGGGCCGATCGACGTAGCCCTCGGCGGCCTGGACGCTGAGTCCCACCGCTGCGACGGCCGTCATCGCCACGCAAAGCGCCGGAACCGCAAGCCAACCGGCGGCGCCGCGGCGCACGGGCTTCTCGATCACCTCGAACGTGATCCAGGCCAGGGCAAGGCTGCCCGCGACGAGCGCCAGGCGAACGCTCGCGGGAGGCGTCGAGGCATATGCGATCCGCGCGAAAGCAAGAAGCGGCCAGTGCCACAGATAGAGGGGGTAACTGATGAGACCCACCCACACGAGCACCGGGTTCGAGAGGAGCGTCCGATTGACCCGGGCCTCCGGCCCGCACGCGATCAGCAGGCACGCGCCGCCAGTCGGCAGCAACACCCACAGGCCTGGAAAGACCCGGTCGGGACTGATCATCAGCAACCCGGCGAGAATGAGGGCCAGGCCGGCGCCGGCCCCCGCTTCCCGCCACGCGCCGCGAGGCCGCGCAGCGCCGGCGGCGCTGGCGAGCGCGCCGCCCAGCAGCAGTTCCCATAACCGCGTCGCCGGCGAGTAGAACGCCTCGACACGGTCAACCCGGACGGTCCACACGCTGAAGAGGAACGACGCCACGAGGACCGTGACGGACATCACGAGCGGATGTATCCGCCGCCGCCAGCCGAGCACGAGCAATGCGGGCCACAGAAGGTAGAACTGCTCTTCGATGCCAAGTGACCACAGGTGCAGGAGGGGCTTGGTCTCAGCGGCCGCGTCGAAATAGCCCGCTTCCCGCCACAGCACCAGGTTGGCCACAAACCCCGCACCTCCGGCGATGTGCCGGCCGACCACGGCGAAGTCGTCGGCGAACAAGAGAAACCAGCCGGCCCCGAAGACCGCGGCGAGCACCAGCGCGAGCGCCGGGAAGATGCGCCGCGCGCGTCGCGCGTAGAACCCGGTCACGCTGAAACGATTGGCGGCCAGGGCCTCGAGGATGAGGCCCGAGATCAGGTAGCCCGAGATCGCAAAGAACACGTCCACGCCGACGAACCCGCCCGGAACGCGCGTGGGGAATGCGTGGTACGCCACCACGGCCAGCACCGCCATCGCGCGCAGGCCATCGATGTCCGCACGATATTTCACGGGCTGATTCTCGCACCGTCGACGCTCCCGTGCGAATCTCCGTTTATGATCG
Source organism: uncultured Acidobacteriota bacterium (assembly GCA_963839865.1). Lineage (GTDB taxonomy): Bacteria > Acidobacteriota > Vicinamibacteria > Vicinamibacterales > UBA2999 > 12-FULL-67-14b. The sequence continues at coordinate 142,585 of CAWIWS010000008.1, read as the reverse complement.
GGGCCATGATCAGCGTTGACGTGGCCGTCATCGGCGGGGGCGTGACCGGCCTCGCCTCGGCCTGGGCCCTGGCCAGGCGGGGCGCGTCGGTGTGCCTCCTCGAGCGCGAAGGGCGGCCCGGACGCGCGACGAGCACGCACAACAGCGGCGTCATTCACGCCGGCCTTTACTACCCCACCGGTTCCCTGAAGGCGCTGCTCTGCGTCGAGGGCCGGGACCGGCTCTATGCGTTCTGCGCCACCCACAAGGTGCCGTTCGAGCGGTGCGGCAAGCTGGTCGTGGCCGCCGATGCCCACGAAGCCGAAGCCCTCCACGCGCTGAAGGCCAAGGCGCACGCCAACGGCGTCACCTCCGTCATCGAGGTCGATCCGGCGTTCGTCTGCGCGCGCGAGCCGCACGTCCACGCCGTCGCCGCCCTCTGGTCTCCCGACACGGGCATCGTCGAGGCCGAGGCCCTGGTGAAGGCGCTCGAGCATCTCTGCAAGGATCTCCGATGTGGCGATGGTGGTCGGCAGCCCGCTCACGGGAGCGGAGCCGCACGCTGAAGGCATTTCCTTGACGACGCCGCACGAGCAGTTCGTCGCACGAACCGTGGTGAATGCCGCGGGGTTGTACGCGGACGTGGTCTCCGCGCAACTGGGAGCACAGGCCTTCACCATCTACCCGTGCCGCGGCGAGTATGCCGAATTGAAGCCGTCGAGCCGGGGGATGGTCAGCGGACTCGTGTATCCCCCGCCGCACGAGTCGGGCGCGGGCCTCGGGGTGCACCTGGCGCGCACGACCTGGGGCAGCGTGACGCTGGGCCCCACGATTCACTACCAGGCGGCACGCGACGACTACGAGAGCGGACGCCTGCCGGTGGAGGAATTCCTGGAGCCGGCCAGGCGGCTGCTCCCGGGAATCGCGCTCGCCGACCTGCAACCCGGCGGGAGCGGCATCCGCGCCAAGCTGCACGGCCCGGATCGGAAGTTCGCCGACTTCCTGATCGAGCGCGATCCGGTGAACCCGCGCGTGATCCAGGCCTCGGGGATCGACTCCCCCGGGCTCACGTCGTGCCTGGCGGTGGGGGAACGGGTGGCATCGATCTGGTCCGACGGCCAGAACTGACCAGGCTCGACACCGCGCACACGGACAATGTCACCGCAACCGGGATCAAGTGCACCGAGAACCGCCCGGGGTACGCGGTGCCGCGCGCGACGAAGGCGCCCACCATTCCCGCGAGGCAGATGACGGCGCAATTGAGCGGCAGTTGCCGAAACCGTGGCATCCCCAGCGCGCCGGCCACTGCGGCCACCACTCCAAACACCACCGGCACCGCGCGCGGATCGAAATGCGGCGGGTCGCTCATCGTCAGCACCATCAACAGGCTGCCGGCCAGGAGTTGCGCGCCTTCCATGACGCTGTGCGCCTCCTTGTAGATGGAGAGATGGCTGGCTTGGGTCCCGTAGAAGAGGTCGATGTACCCGGTGCAGTACCACGTGCGCCAGGTGAAGAACCACAACGCCACGGCGATGCCGAGCAGCACGCCGGCGAGTACGGGGCGGGAGGCACGCGCCCACGCCCGCGGACGGAACCACTCGCCCACCGGCTGTGAGACGGGGAACGCAAACGCCGCCACGGCCACGGCCATCGGCAGGTTGTTCAAACGCGTGAAGAAGGCCAGCGGCGCGCAGAGTGCCGCCGCGGCAATCGCCGGCGCGTAGCCATGGCGTCCGCGCAGGGCCAACAAGGCGGCGGCGTACAGCAAGCCCATCGACGACAGTTCGGAGAGGCCGCGTCCGAAAAGGTACCACGCGGGTCCCAACGTGAAGATCGCCAGCGTCGTCACGGCCGCGACGACGGCCCAGCGAAATCCCGCGAAAGCCCGCGTCACGTGAAACGCGAAGGCGCCGCCGAGCGCCACGCAGGCGGCATCCCAGGACAGCTCGCCCACGCTGGAATCGCCGAACACCATGTGGAGCGCCCCCGCGATCCATCGATAGAACGGCTGGAACCAGAACGTCTTCTGTCCGCCCTCGAGCCAGTACCCCTCCATGAAGATGCGGTAGGCATAACGCTGGAACATCCACCAGTCGTCGCCGCTCGAATACCACGTGAAGGTCCCGGCTTGCGGCAATCCCGTGACAGCGAAGAGCGCCAGGAAGGGGGCGGTGACCAGCAGGAACAAGCCGGCGTTGTTCCGGAGCCGTCGCGGTAACGGCACGACCGCGGCCAGCAACAGGACGAGCGGCGCCGTGCGCACCGCGGGGCTCCATCCCGAGAACCCGACGCCGGCCAGGAGCGACAGCAGTCCCGCCGAGGCCGCGAGCGCCACGGGGCTTCCCGCCTGCCGAACGACGTCGGCCGCGACGGCGGCGATCATCAGCAGGACGAGCGCGAGCGGGACGACCCGACCGACCGGCCGCAGCCAGAAATCGACCGCTGACGGCGGCGTCATGGTCGCCACGGTGGAGGTCCAGAGGTTGCGACCGTTCCATCGCGGCTCGAGGCGCCAGTGCGACTTCACGAGCTGGCCCGCGATCTTCACATGATGGGGACCGGCGCCCAGCGTCACGCCCGCGGCCGCGGCATCCTGCGGGATCGCGGCACCGTCGATTTCCATCGTGGCGCGCACGTCCTCGCCGGTCAGCAACTGGAACACGCCGGGCTCACCGGGCTGCAGGAAGCCGGCAAGATCCAGGTGAAGGGTCACGTTGGGCGGGCGATCGGATTTCTCCGCCGGCTGCTTGTCGTTGGGGGGCGGGAGATTGTAGAACCACACCGGAAACCGCTCGAGCACCGGGAAGCCTTCGGTCATCACCGCCGAGCACCGCGGGTAGTCCGCGCGCCAATCGGCGCGCACGTCCCAGCTGTGCGGCACAGTTCCGGTGGCGCGATAGATCGGCACCGGCGAGGTGAACGTCAGGCACCAGCCGTCCTGTGCCAGCGTGGCGGCCGTCACGGCCTTCCAGGCGAGGAGCGCGACGATCGCGCCGCGCACCAGGGGCTTTCTCAGGGAGGACGGATGGTGCCAGGCGAGGGCGACGGCGAGCACGCCGATGACGGCCGCTTCGAGCGGTCCATCCAGGGGCGCGCCGTCAAGCGGCCCGGCCAGCTGGGCGGGCCACAGCAACGCCAGCGCTCCGAGGGCCGCCCAGATGAGGGTTGTCATGGGTGCACCGCGCCCGCGGCGTCGCCGATCAGGCGATCAGCTGACCGGATTTCAGCCGCGCGAGGTCGGCGTCCACCATCATCGTCACGAGGCCCTTGAAGTCCACGCTGGGTTCCCACCCGAGCTCGTTCTTCGCCTTCGTCGGATCGCCGATGAGGTGATCGACTTCGGCGGGGCGAAGGAACGCGGGGTCGATGCCCACGTGTTTCTGCCAGTCGAGGCCGACGTGCTCGAAGGCCACTTCCACGAGTTCCTTCACGGAGTGCGCCTTGCCGGTGGCGATCACGTAATCATCCGGGCGATCCTGCTGCAGCATCAACCACATCGCGCGGACGTAGTCGCCCGAGAAGCCCCAGTCGCGGCACGCATCGAGGTTGCCGAGCTTGAGCGTGTCGGTCAGCCCCAGCTTGATGCGCGCCACGCCATCGGTCACCTTGCGGGTCACGAACTCGATTCCGCGCCGCGGGGACTCGTGGTTGAAGAGGATGCCGGACACGGCGAAGAGGTCGTAGCTCTCGCGATAGTTCACCGTGATGTAGTGGCCGAACGCCTTCGAGACGCCATACGGGCTGCGCGGGTAGAACGGCGTCATCTCCGTCTGCGGGACCTCGCGCACGCGGCCGTACATCTCACTGGACGATGCCTGGTAGATCCGGATCTTGGGGTTGACGCTTCGCACGGCCTCGAGCATGCGCGTGACGCCCTGCGCGTTGAACTCGCCCGTCAGCATCGGCTGATCCCACGACGCCGGCACGAACGACATGGCCGCGAGGTTGTAGATCTCGTGGGGTTGCGACCGCTGGACCGCCTTGATGAGGGAGAGCTGGTCGAGCAGGTCGGCCTGCAACAGCGTGACCTTGTCCAGGAGGTGCTGGATGCGCCACACGTTCGGCGCACTGAGACGGCGAATGACGCCGAAGACCTCGTAGCCCTTGTCGAGGAGCAGTTCCGCCAGGTACGACCCGTCCTGACCGGTGATGCCCGTGATCAGCGCGCGCTTTTTGTCAGCCACGATCCGTCATTATGCCACGGGCCGTTGCATTACCGCCCGCCAAGTCAGCTGGCGACCCGGCGCGTCGGCGGGCGCGGGCCACGCGAGGGCCAGCACGGCTCCGACCGCCAGTGTCGCGACCAGGCCGAAGGTCGAGGGCCACATGAACCCGATCGCGCTCTCGTAGGCCACGTAGTAGCTCGTGGCCGCACCCGCGAGGCCGGCGACCAGGACACCCTCGCTCCGTGAACGCAGGCTGAACATCGCCAGCAGGAAGATGCCGAACAGCGGGCCGGTGAAGGCGTTGACGACCTTCGCATTGATCTCCAGCAGGGGCCCGATGCGAGACACGTTGCATGCGAGCGCGGTCCCGACCGCGCCGAACAGCACCGTCGCGATCCGGGAGGCACGGACCTGGTCGCGCTCGTCCGCCGCCGACCGGCCCTGGCGCGCGAGGTCCTTGCCGAGCCACACGCGGTTGTAGAGATCGACGACCGCCACGGCGCTGCAGGAGTTGATCGCCGAATCGATGCTCGAGATCGACGCGGCCATGATCGCCGCGATCACGAGGCCCACCGCGCCGGCGGGGAACGCCAGCGACATGAAATACGGCACCAGCTTGTCGGTCTGGAATTCGGGGGGCAGCGGGTGGTGCTGGAAATACGCGAACAGGGCGAGCCCCACGAACGACAGGCCCACCATCCACAGCGCGTCGCCGATGGCGTTGACCACGAAGGCCTGCCGCGCGTCCTGGACGGTCCGCGTCGTCTGCAGGCGCTGCACCATCACCTGGTCGGTCGTATAGGTCGCCATGCGTCCGAAGACGAGGGACGCGAGCAGGGACACCACCGTGATCGGCTGCGCGAAGAAGCTGCTGACCTGCGCGGCCAGCCCCTGGGCCGACGGGTCCACCAGCGGCGGCCAGAAGTTGAGTTTCCCGGCATCGCCGGCGACCTGCAGAATCTCCGTCATCCCGCCGGACACGCTCGTCCACACGATCGCCACCGTCGCGCCGAGGCCGCCGAACATGATGCAGAACTGGACAACGTCGTTCCAGATCACCGCCTGGATGCCGCCCAGCATCGTGTAGGTCGTGACCAGCACGCCGACGATGACCGTCATCGTGTTGAGGTCGACCTGCCCGCCGGTGGCGGCGTTGATGGCGAGGCTCGGCACGTACATCGCGGTGGCCATCCAGCCGAGGCGCCACACGACGAAGATCAGCGCGCCCAGCGTGCGGACGCGCACGTCGAACCGCGCCTCGAGGTACTCGTAGGCCGAGTAGAAATTGAGCCGGTGATAGAACGGGAACGCGACCTTCGCCACCCACGGATAGATCGCGATCCACGACGTCACGCCCACCACGAGCACGAACCCGTACTTGATGGTGGACGAGGGCTGCATCAGGTAGTCCATCCCGCTGTTGAGCGCCGCCATCAGCGACAGCCCCACAGGCAGCCAGCCCATGTTCCGATCCGCGAGCAGGAAGTGATCGAGGCTCGTCTGCCGGCGGGAGAAATACACGCCGACGCCCGCCATGGCCGCCAGGTAGACGGCCACGATGATCCAGTCAACGAGATGGAAAGAGGACTGCATGGAGAATAGGTCCCGGATGCGGAAGCCCGAGTGTACACTGGCGCCGCTGATGGTCCAACCCGTCGTCCACGGCCGTGACCCGCGCCGAGCGCTCTGGACGTTGCTGCTCGCCGGGTTGGCCGTCTCACTGGTCGTCTCCGTCCGCCTCTCGACGATGTCACTGGTCCTGGGTTCGGAGGAGGGGCGCTGGGTGTACCCGTATTTGGCCGGCTTTACCAGGCACGCCGCGCTCGTAACGACTCGCGTCCTCGTCATCGCCGGCTTGATGGCCGCGCTCCCCCTTGGGCTCGTGCGCCGATGGCAGTGGCCCGTCGTCATCGCCTGGCTCGTCGTGGGCTTCGGTCTCCAGGCCGAGTTGCGATCGCTGACCCGGTATTCGGTCCAGCAGATGTTCGAGAGCGACGGCTCGAACGGGTTCTACACGCCGACGACCCAGTACCGCCTCGACACCCTGTTGCGAGACGGCGATCGCATCCGGCCGACGCTGCCGGTGCACGCGCGCTCCAACATGCCCGGCAAGCTGGCGCTCGTCTACGGGCTCGAGCAGGTGTCGAGCGACCCGTCCGTGCTGCCGTGGCTCATCATCGCGTGCTCAAACCTGGGCGGCCTGCTGCTTTATCTGTTCGTGCGGGACCTGCTCGCCGATCGCGTCACCGCGCTGGTGGCGCTCATCCTCTACCTGTTCGTTCCGGCCAAGCTGTATTTCTTCCCGGTGATGAACACCGTCACGCCGATAGTGGCCCTGCTCTTCATGCTCGTCTGGCTGCGGTGGCTCCAGTACCAGCAAGCGCGGTGGGCTGCCGCCGCCGGCGTCTTGCTCTATGGCCTTGTGTTCTTTGAACCGCTGCCGCTCGTGCTCGGGCTGCTGCTGGCGACCCTGATCGTGTGGGCGATTGCGATCGGCCATCTGTCGTGGAGAACGCTCGTCCGCCACCTGCCCTTCGGCATCCTCGGCAGCCTGGCCGTCGATGCGATCATGCGGGCAGGGATGGACTTCAACCTGGTGCGGACCCTCGGCGGGCTGATGTCCGACGCCGTCACCTTCAACGAGACGGCGCAGCGGCCCTACGGCATCTGGGTCGTTCAGAACCTGTTCGACTTCGGCTTCGGCATGGGCGTCACGCAGGCGGTGCTGCTGGCGGCACCCATCGCGCTGGCCGTCCGGGCGCGCCAATGGACGGCTCCGGAGTTCGTCTTCACGGCGGCCCTCGCGGCGGTCGTCCTCGCCACCGACCTGCTCGGCGTCAACCGCGGCGAGGTGCCGCGGCTCTGGATCTTCCTCGCGTGCCTCTGCCAGGTGCCCGCGGCCATCGTCTGCGCCCGGCTGGAGAGCCGCGCGGCGCTGATGCTGGTGCTCGGCACGTCAATCATCCAAGGGGCGCTGGGCACCGCGATGATGGGATTTGCCACGCCCTGACAGCGCCGCACTAAGATGGAGTCGTGCCTGACACGACGCGTGTCGACCTCGGCCCGGTCGACGCCTTTCCGGTGCTTCCCGCCCGCATTCTCGCCGGCACCCGCAGCTTCTTCCTGGTCCGCCACGACTCCGGGTACGGGCTGCTCTCCACCGTGTGCCCGCACCAGGGCGGCACGGTGATCGATGAGGGCACCCGTTTCGAGTGCCCGATTCACAACTGGCGGTTCGATCGGTCGACGGGCCGGTGCCTGAACGCGCCAAGCCGTACTCTCGGTCTCGTATCCCGTCACTGTCGACGGGGGGCGCCTGATCGCGCACGTGCCGGCCGACCGCGGGCATGCGGGGGAGCGCCGTGGGCCTCTGGGGTCCGTGGAGGGCCTCACGATCCGCCTGCACTCGCACGCATGCATCGAGATCTCGCGCAACGGGTTCACGTTGCTCACCGACCCGTGGCTGGATGGCCCGGCCTTCTTCAGCGCGTGGGCCCCCTTTCCGGCGCCCGCGGTCACGGGGCGGGAACTCAAACCCGACGCGATCCTCATCACGCACGAACATTCGGATCACTTTCACGAGCCGACGCTTCGGCACTTCGATCGCGGCACGGCCGTCTACATCCCCGACTTCCCCAACCAGCGGCTGCAGAAGCGCCTCGGCGCGCTCGGCTTCACCAACGTCCACGTGCTGCGCTTCGGCGAGCGGCACGGCGTGGGTGCCGACTGGTCGCTGACGGCCTTCGAGCCCGACAGCTACTGGAACGATGCGCTCGTGCTGATCGACGCGGCGGGGTTCCGCCTGTTCGACATCAACGACGCCGGGCTCAACCCGCGCATTGCGCGGATGGTGGGCGCCGTCGACGTGCTGGCCGTGCAGTTCTCGGCCGGAGCCTCGGGGTATCCCTGGACGTGGACGCACCTGACCGATGCGCAGAAGACCGGTATCTCCGAGCAGATGTGCGCCGGCAAGCTCAAGTTGATCCGCGAGGCCGCTGTCACCTACCACGCCCGGGCGGTGCTGCCGTTCGCGTCGCACTTCGCGCTGTGGCACGACGATCACCTCAGGTACGCCGGCATGATGAAGCGCAACTCGCTGGCGGACGTGACCGCCGCCATGGCCGGCAGCGGCGCGCGCGTCCTCGACCTGATGCCAGGTGACGCCTGGGACGGCACCCGGGACGCGATCGCGCGGGGCACGCCGGTCGCGGGGACGTTCGATCGCGCGGCGTTCGCCGCCGCGTTCCCTAGCGACGAGAGCCTGTCACGTGATGAACTCATCGCGTACCTGCTGCGCCTTGACGACGTGCCCGAGATCACGCACTGCGAGGACCTCACGGTGCGCATGATCGGCCGCGCCTCGGAGCCCGGCCGCTCGCCCGTCGACCTGGCGTTTGCGATCGCGAGCGGCCACCTGGCGATCCTGGCCGACGCGCCGGCGCGCGCCAACCTCACGATGGCGATGCCGTTGTCGATCCTCACGGCGGTCGTGCGTCAGGACCTCTCGTGGGATGAGGCGTTCATCGGGTACTGGTGCGAGTTCGATCGCCATCCCAACGTGTATCACGCGGGCTTCTGGCGGCTCTTCCAGGCGCCGTACTTCAGGCGGCCCGCCCACGTGGCGCCGGCGGCGCCCGCCGCGGCTCTCTCGGCGGAGTCCACCGTCGCCGAAGTGCTGGAGCGATACGGCGCGCCGGCCGACCGGGTGCTGCGCCGCCACGGGCTCTATTGCTGCGGCTGCCAGCACTCGACGAGCGAGTCGATCGCGCTGGCGGCTCGCCAGCACGGCATCGAGGCGCGGCGCGTGGACGTGCTCGTCAAGGAACTCCGGCACGCCGTCCTCGACGCCGCGGACGGGACGCTATAATAGCCGCGGGTGACGAGGCTGCTTCTGAGCATTGGTGGCGGGCTGGCGCTGGCCGTGGCCTACGCCGCGTCGCCGCTGGGCGTCCTGTTCCTGGTGGCCGCACCGCTCGTCTGTCTCGTGGCGGCGCGGGGTTTGGAACGTGAGGAGCGCCGCATCCTGATCGGGGTCCTCGGCACGGCGCTCGCCGCCCGTGTCGCCGTCATCCTCGCGATGTTCATCGCCGGCATTCCCCAGCACAACGATCTCGCCGTGGGCGCCCTCTCCGGCGACGAAGCGTACAACCTCGGACGCGCGCTTCGCGTGCGCGACATCCTGCTCGGCTTCGGCGGCTCGCACTACGACTACTTCGTCGCCACCGACGAATACGGCTACACGAGCTACCTGCGCCTCCTCACCCAACTCCAGTTGATTTTCGGCCCGGCGCCTTACGGCGTCCGCCTGCTGAATGGACTGCTGTTCACGGGCGGCGCGGCCATCCTGTTCCGGATCGTACGGCCCGCCTTCGGCGCCATCCCGGCGTTCGGGGGGTTGCTCGTCGTGCTCTTCCTGCCGTCGGTGTTCTATGCCTCGGTGTCGCTCCTGAAGGAATCGCTGTACTTCCTGGCCACGACGACCCTGCTGGCGTCGGTGGTGCTCGCCATTCGCTCGCGCGCCTGGCCGAGCATCGCGTTCGCGCTCGTCCTGGGCGCCGCCAGCATCTGGGTCCTGGATGATCTCCGTCGCGGCGCCCTTGTCCTCGCGAGCGCGGGCATCGGCTGCGGCCTCGCCCTCCGGTTAATCGTCGGGTACCGGTGGCGCATGATCGCGGTCGCCGGCGCGCTGTTGATCGCGGCCGCGGCGGCCGTGACCCAACCGGCGGTGGGCCACCGGGTGCTCGACGGCCTGACGTCGATGGCCAAGACGCACAGCGGCCACGTCTTCACCGTCGGCCACTCCTACAAGCTGATGGACGAAGGCTTCTACATGAACCCGGCAACGCCCCTCGGCTCGTCCATCGTCCTGACACCGCCGCAAGCCGCGCGCTTTTTCCTGCGTGCGGTGGGCAGTTTCATCGCAACCCCTTTACCGTGGCAGGTCGCGTCGCTCGGCGAGTTCGCTTTCCTGCCGGAGCACATGCTCTGGTACGTGCTGCTCGCGCTGCTGCCCTTCGGGCTCGTAGCCGGATGGCGACGGGACGCGCTCGTCACGGCGATCCTGATCGGGTTCGTCCTGCCCACGGCGGCGGCGCTGGCCTTCACGAACGGCAACGTCGGCACGCTCCTGCGGCTGCGGGGTCTCGTCACGCCCTATCTCGCGTGGATCAGCGTGCTGGGTTTCTGCGTGGCGGCCAACGCGATCGCGGCCGGCGCCTTATTCGTCTCGCAACAACGCCGCCGGACTCTGGGTCCGCGGGAAACGGTGGCATGAACATGATCGATGAGAAGGGCCGGCTCTTCGGGCGCGTCAACATCATCGACGCATCGGTGGTGTTGTTCCTGGTCTTCCTGATTCCCCTGGCGTACGGCACCGCGCTCCTGTTCCGGCCGGCGCGACCCCGCGTCGACTCGGTCCAGCGCGTCGACATCACCAACGAGGAGCGGCGCATCGTCGGCGGCGGCAGCCTCCTGACGGCCAAGCTCAAGGTGAAGGGCACCGCGTTCAACCCGATGCTGCGCGCGACGATCGGCGGCTCACCCGCGCTGGCGTTCGTCTTCGAGAACCCGAACTCAGCCGACGTGCTCGTCGGCCAAGTGCCCCCCGGCTCGCACGACCTGGTGCTCTTCGACGGCGTGCAGGAAGTGGCGCGCGCCAAGGACGCCGTGGTCATCGACACGCCTTCGACGCGCGTGATCAGAGCCGAGGGCTGGTTGACCGACCTCGATCCCGCCGTGGCGAACGAGCTCAAGGTTGGATCGTCGTTTCCGCCGGACTCGAAGTTCCACGAGGTGGTCGAGATTGGTCCCGGCCGACCCGCCCGGTCGCGCATGCGCCTTGCCGGGCGCGAAGTCGACATGCCCATCGAGGGCCGAGTCGAGCGACGGGTGGTCATCCTGCTGCACTGCGACGCGGAGGGCGCGGATTTCCGAACGGGCCAGGTGCCGTGCACGGTGGGCGGCCAGCCGGTGCTCGGCGCCGTCCCGATGTCGGTGGTGATGCCGGGGCCCAACGCGATCAGCTTCTCGATCGAGGAGTTGTATCCAGTCGCGGAGCCGCGCCGCGCGCGCGTCCGCGTGACCCTGGACGCCGGAGTGGATGCCGTGGGGGTCAAGGCCGGCGACCGCGATACCGTCCTCGACGGCCGGGCGGCGGTCGTCTCGTCGGTGCAAGGCCGGAGCGTGACAATCGATCTCGGCCTTGATGATTCACGCGACGGCTGGCGCTATCGCGGCCACGTCGTCAAGCCTGGCGCGCCGTTCTCGTTTGCCACAGATCGGTACGAAGCGAGCGGCCGGATCGAGTCGATGACCCTCGCGGCGGCGCCTGCCGCTGACGCCAAATGACCGGCGAGTTCGACGCCCTCACCCGCGCGGCTACACAGAGCTATGCGGGCCGTGCCGTCCGGTTCGGCGCGGACCGCCTGGCGGCGGCCTGGGCCTCATCGCGCGCCGTGACCACCATGCCGTCGCCTTGGCGAGCGCACGAGCGCATTACCGCCGGCGGATCGCGTGCGCTTCGGCGCGATCATCGTCGGCACCGCCCTAGTTGCATACGGCGCCATCCTTTCGGTAATCCCGCCGTACGTGGCGACAGGGATTCCGCACGCGTGGTTCTTCGTCGTGGGACTCCTGACGTTTGTCGCGGCGGGAGCGAGCGCGCGGGTGGCCGAGGCATGGCCACGATCCGGCGTCGCGCGCTTGACGCGCTGGATCCTTTACTGACGTCGTAGTCGACAGGGTTATCCACAGATTTCACAGATTCCGCCGATGGATCCGCTGCGCGCGGGGCGGCGCGAAGCGCCGCCTCAACGCGTAACGAGCGCGGGGCATGAGCCTCGCGGTCGCTTGTCTCCGGCTCATGCCCCACGCTCGATGCGCGTTTTGGGGGGCCGGTCTCCGACCGGCTCCCCCCGCGCGCGCACGGCCACACCGACACATCTGTGGCATCGGTGCATTCTGTGGACAAAACCTCTTGATCAGGAAATTCGGCGCTGCCGCAGGCTGACCTGCGCGGCGGTCAGGATCAGCCGCAGCACGAGGCGCGCCACGATGTACCCCTGGCCGAAGATGAGGATGCGGGACAACCTCGGCACCGACCCGCCCGGCACGAATTCCACCGCGCCATAGGCCGCCATCAGGGCGGCGAACAGCACGCCGTTGATCACCACGAGGCCGGCAACGGACCACGGTTGCCGGCGAAGATCCGCCAGGCCGCGAGCGACGGCGACCGAGAACCCGGCGCGGTCAAGCACCGCGGCCAGGCGCGCAAAATCCAGCACCTGGCTGATGACGAGGAGGCCGCAGCCAAACACGAGCGTCAGCCCCACCCGCCACATGAACGCGGTCCGCTCGAGCACGCCTGTGGAGAGCCATCCGAAGACCGGACCGAACAGGATCGGGTGGACGATCACGAACATCGAGACGTAGACGACGAGTCCCGCGACGCCCAACGCGAGCACGCCGGGCGCCGAGCGCCACGAGGCCGACCGCGGCGGCGCGAAGCCCGAGCCCGCGTCCGTGAGCAAGCCGCGCAATGACACCGCCCCACATCAGGACCCAGGCGGTGAAGAACCCCGCCATCGCACCGAGCACGGGAAGCGGCCAGCCCCGTCGATCGAGGACCGCGCTGAGGTTGTCGATCGGCGCCGCGACCCCGAAGATGGCCGGCGTGAGCGTTCCAAGAAGTCCCCGGCCTTCGCTCGAGACTTCATCCAGCCAGTCCGCATCTGGAGGCACGGGCTGCTCGGCGGTGGCGGTCACGCGGATGCTCACGGGCGGCAGCGACGCCTGCAGCATCGCGCCAAGGGGCACCGTGATCGCCAGCGTGGCGAGGTACACGCCGAGCACCACCGCCGGTGCGGTGAGCACGCGCCGGGCGCCGCTGAGCCACGCGCGAAGGGCCGCCATCAGAAGAAGAACGCGGACGAGAGCAGCGCGTCCTGCAGCCAGGTCGTCCACCGCACGCTCCAGGGCAGGGACGCCGCGGCCGGCGCAGGCACGCGCGCGCGGCTGTTGTTGATGGCGTGGAGATCGAGCAGGAGGATCCGGCCCGGATCGATGCTGGCGGCCGTCGCCGGCGCAGGGCCGTGAAACACGAGCGTCTTCTCGGCGGCCCGGCCGTCCCAGTGCTCCACGCTGGTCTGCCCGTCGGCGAAGGCCACGTGAATTTCGAGCGCCCGGCCCGACTCGAACGCGCCCACCGGGGGCTGGGAGGTGCCGGTGAAGAGCGCGTCGCCATGCCGGGCCACGACGACCGTCGTCCGGTAAGAACCCGCCTCCTCCACGCTCGATAGCTCATCGACCGCGTAGTCGTAGGAGGTCCGCTTGCCGAAGGCCTCATCGAAGAACCAAGACAGGTCGCGATCGGCGGCGTCCCCCAGCGTGGCGGAGAACTCCTGGGTGGACATCGAGCCGCCCGCGAAGCGCCGCACCGCCCCTCGCAACCCTCGCTGCAGCACCGGCCATCCCAGATATCGCTCGAGCGTTGTCAGCGCCGCCGCGGTCTTCGCCGCCTGCGCGGGGCGCGCGGAGGCCGAAGGGTCGTGAAGATCGATGTCCGGCTGCCGGCGATAGACGAGCGCCCGATTCCCGTGGTCTCGCGATCCAACCTGAGGGCACGAATCGCCCACGGCACCAAGCCGCCGAAGACCCGAAGCTCGGTCAGGGAATAGTTGGTCCGCTGGTGGCGGCGATCGAAGATCCGCTCGACGGTCCGGCCCTGGAGGTACTCCGCCAGGCCGTCGGCCAGAAATCGGTCATCAACGTGCACGAGGCCACCCCACCACTGCCGGGCGATGCCGCGGGCGACCTGGGCTTCGAGCGTCAACGAGCGCTCCGGCTGCAGCCATCGCGCGCGCACGACGACGACGCCTGGCGCGGCGGCAGGCTCCGGCGCGTCCCACCGGACATCGGCGATGGTGAGCCGGTCGCCGGGAAACGGCGAGAGCCACTCGCTGTATTGATTGAGGGCCTCGGTCGCGGCATCCGCGATCCGGTCGGCCTGAGAGACATGGTCGGGCTGCAGCAGCATCCGCACATCGCACGCCGCGCCGGACGCCAGCTCGATTCGGACCTGTCGCTCGACCGTCTGCGCCCTCGCGGCCGAGGACGCCGGCAGGAGAACCGCCAGGACGATGAGCGCCCGTACTGCAGCGCGCGCGCGGACCATCGGCAGCAAATGCAACCCTGATATTCTAATGGCAGGCTTCGACGCCAGGCATGCCCTCCTTTTCCCGTCGCGACTTTCTCAAGGCAGCAGCGCTTGGCGGGCTCGCCCTCCCCGCGATGGGTCGCGAGGCGTGGGCGCAGGACCTGTCGCGCGAAGTGCTCTACAACGGCATCCGCCTCGGGGCGCCCTGGCCTCCCGACAACCGCTACCTGTCGCCAGACCCCGTCGAGCCGCCGTACCTCGCGGACCCGCCGGCGGTGATTCCGATCGATCTCGGCCGCCAGTTGTTCGTGGACGACTTCCTCATCGAGGAGTCCTCGCTGGCGCGCACGTTCCATGCGGCCGAGTACTACCCGGGCAACCCGGTCCTCCGTCCCGAGACCGCGTGGGAATTTCGCGACGAGTACGCGGACCGCACGCAGACCAAGCCCAACCCGTCGGCGATGGTGTTCAGCGACGGCGTGTTCTTCGATCCCGCCGACCGCCTCTTCAAGATGTGGTACATGGGCGGCTACAACATGAACACGTGCCTGGCCCTCTCCGAGGACGGCCTCACATGGCACCGACCGACGCTCGACGTGTACAAAGGCACCAACATCGTCCTGTCGATGGCGCGCGACTCCAACACCGTGTGGCTCGACCACGACGATCGCGACGGGCTCGGGCGCTACAAGATGGCGTTCTACAACGGCAGCGAGGCCGCGCTGCTGCTGCACGCGTCGCCCGACGGCATCCATTGGCGCCAGGTCGGCAAGTCGGGGATCCCCGGCGATCGCTCGACGTTCTTCTGGAACCCGTTCCGGAACACGTGGGTGTTCAGCCTGCGTGACGACATCCAGGGCAAGCAGCGGCATCGCCGCTACTTCGAGACCCGGAACTTCTCGAAGGCGATGTTCGCCAAGGGCGAGCCGTCGGTCTGGATCGGCGCAGACAGCCTCGACCGCCGGCGCGCCGAATACAACACGCCGCCCGAGCTGTACAACCTCGATTGCGTGGCGTACGAGAGCCTGATGATCGGGCTCTTCACCATCTGGCACGGCGAGCACAACGAGCGCGAGAAGCCCAACGACATCACGGTGGGGTTCAGCCGCGACGGCTACCACTGGACCCGCCCGAGTCGCGACGCGTTCGCGGGCGTGTCGGAGACCCCGGGCGACTGGAACTGGGCCAACGTGCAGTCGGCGGGCGGCTGTTGCCTCGTCGTGGGCGACAAGCTCCACTTCTACGTGAGCGGCCGGCAGGGCGAGCCTGGGACGAGCCGACCGGGCGTGTGCACGACGGGCCTCGCCACGCTGCGCCGCGACGGCTTTGCCTCGCTCACCGACGACGTGCGGGCGCCGCAGCCGGAGCGCGCGCGGTCGACGCCGGCGCGCTCCGTCACGACTCGTCCGCTCCGATTCTCGGGCGCGCACCTGTTCGTGAACGCCGACGTCGCGGGTGAGCTGCGTGTCGAGGTGCTGGACCGAGAGGGCCGCGTGCTCGAGCCGTATTCCTCGGCGCACGCCGTGCCGGTCACCGGCAATGGGACGAAGATGCCCGTGCGGTGGCAGTCCCGGGCGTCGCTGGCGGAATTGGCGGGACAGCCTGTCCGCTTTCGCTTCACGCTCACGCGCGGACGGCTCTACGCGTTCTGGGTGAGCGCGGCCCCCACCGGGCAGAGCGGGGGCTACGTGGGCGCCGGCGGGCCGGGCTATCGGGCGGGCCGCGACTAGCGGGGCGTCCCCCATCTTCGCCAAGGCCTGCACGGAGGCACACCTCCGGCCTCGCGGGACACCACAGCCGATTACTTCTTGGGAGAAAAGGGAACGACGGTCCCGGTGTCCGTCGGGTTGCCCGACTCGTCCGAGACGATCTCTTCGAAGTCCACGTGGATGCGGGACAGGCTGACGGCGTGCTCGCGGCAGAGCGCCTGCAGGTTGTGCAGCCGTTCGGGCGCGATCTTCGGGCTGGCGATCACGACGAGGTCCACCGAGCGCGTGCTCACGAGCACCGACAGCGCGCTGAAGTTGCCGAGGACGGGATAGCCGCCGATGCGGACGCCGGCGCGGCGCGGGTCGTCATCGATGAAGCCCAGCACACGGAGGAACTCGTCGCTGCGCTGCGAGAGCTGCGACAGGGCGAGGCTGCCACCATCCTCGGTGCCGTAGATGGCGACCCGGCGGCCCGTTTGCCGCTGGCGCTGCATGAACTCGCTGACGAGCCGCAGCGAGGCGCGCGAGAGCACCGTCGTGATGAGCAGCAGGCCGGCGTAGATCGCGAACACCGTCCGTGAGTAGCTGAAGAACCGGTAGACGTACAGGATGAACAGCTGCGACGAGACGGCGCCAAGGAAGACGCCGCGCGTCACGACGAGGGCGTCCGACAGGCCGAAGTGGCGCCACACTCCGCGATAGATGCCGACGACGAAGAAGGCGATCATCTGCGCGGACACGACAATGGGAAGCGAGAAGGTGAAGTTCCGGAAGTTCTTCATGAAGTCTTCCGGGTCTTCGAACCTGAGGCGATACGCGGCGTAGTAGCACGCCGACGCGAGGCAGAAGTCGAGCACGACCTCCGCCACGCGGCGCTTGTAGACCAGTTCCACGAGGATGGGAGTCAGCCCGCCCTGCTCGACCCGGGCATCGCCTTCCTCGTAGACGCGGATGCTGAACAGGTACACGGCGAAGAGCGCCATGCCCAGCAGGAACCCGCCCGCGGCGAGGGACGCCCACCCGCGGTTGATGTAATCCAGCCACACGCCGATCGCGCCTCCGGACGCCGCCAGCAGCCACAGCACCGCCACCGCCCGCGGTTCGCTCAATCCAATCGCCACCAGGCGATGCGAGGAATGATCGCGGCCGCCTTGCGAAGCCCGGCGGCCGGCCAGGAGCCGTGAGAAGGTCACCAGCGTCGTGTCGAAAATCGGAATCAGCAGGACCAGGACCGGTGCCGCGACAACCGAGATGACGTCGGGGCGCGCGAGGTGATCCGCGCCGGTGGTAAGCGTCGCGGCGCTCAGGCTGAACCCCAGCAGCAGGCTGCCGCTGTCTCCCATGAAGATCGATGCGGGGTGGACGTTGTAGACGAGGAACCCGGCGGTGGCGCCGATGAGGATGGCGAGGTACCGCACTTCGGGCGGAATCGGTTCGCCGAGTGGCATGGCCTGCAGGAGGCCCGCGATGAGGGCGACGCCGGTGATGAGCGACACGCCCGCGCACAGGCCGTCCATGTTGTCGAGCAGGTTGAAGGCGTTCGTCAGGCCCACGACCCACACGAGGGTGCAGAGCGCATCGAGCGTCATCGACTCGAACCAGTTGAGTCGGTAGTTGAAGAAGAGCAGCGTCGAGGCGAGCGCGATCTGGGCGATCAGCTTCGTCGAGGGCTTGAGCGACAGGATGTCGTCGACGAACCCGGTGGCAAACATGAGCATCGCGCAGGCCACAAGCACGGGCACTTCGCGCGCGACGCCGAAGAGGAGCGACGTGAGGAGCAGGGACAGGCCGATGCCCACGCCGCCAAAGAGCGCGACGTGCCGCCGGTGCCAGCGGTCCTCGCGAGGCTTGGCGACGTAACCCAGGCGCACCGAGGCCCACCGGCACGCGGGGACCAGGGCGAGGGACGCCCCGAACGAGACCAGGAAGAGGCGCCCGAGTTGTTCAATCATGCTGGGCTGGTGGGGATGGTACCGCGAAGGAACGACGGGAGCAACTGCAGCCAGCGCTCGAAGCTGACGAGCGCCCAGAGCCGCTGGCCCTCGTTGGCCTGCCCGGTCTCGTGGCGCTCGATCGTCCGGCGAACGACCTCACCCGACAAGTAGTCGCGGTGGCGGGCCTGCGGCGAGAGGAGCAGGTCGCGCATGTAGCCGCGCAGCTCACCCCGGAACCAGGCGTCGAGCGGGACACCGAAGCCCGTCTTCGGCCGGCGATCGATCTCCGCCGGGATCAGGTCCGAGAAGGCGTCGCGGAGGATGGCTTTCGACCGTCCACCATCGAGCTTGTAGGAATCGGGCAAGGTCGCGACGTATTCCATCAGATCGCGATCGAGGAACGGCGAGCGTGACTCGAGCGAGTTGGCCATCGTGCAGCGATCGACCTTGGCCAGCAGGTCATCCGGCAGGTACGACGAGAAGTTGGCGAGCAGCAGCTCGTTGAGCGGCGACAGGCCCGGCATGCGGTCCATCACGCCCCGCAGGTGCTGCAGCCGATTCATCGTGTTCGGCGGCTCGCCGACGAGCGCCTCGAGGTCGTCGTTGAAGTAGCTGTTCCACCGCGTGACGCGCTCGTGGAGCGGCATCCCGAGCGCGCGGCCGAACCGCGCCGCGCGCGATCGCCAGTGGCGCTCATTGTGCCCACCCGGCAGGCGCGACAGGAGCGCGCCCAGCGGTCCGCTCAGCACGCGCGGCAACCGGTCCGCCGCGATCGCGGCGCGGAACCGCATGTAGCCCGCAAACACCTCATCGCCGCCGTCGCCCGTGAGGGCCACGGTCACGTGGGCCCGCGTGAGCTTCGCGACCATGTAGGTGGGAATCGCGGACGAATCGCCGAAGGCGCCGTCGTGATGCCAGATCAGCGTGTCGAGCAGGTCGAGCGCCGACGGCCGCACGCGGAACTCGGTGTGCTCGGTCCCGAACCCGTCGGCGATGCGGCGCGCGAACGGCGTCTCGTCGTAGGCCTCGTCGCCCTCGAAACCGATGCTGAAGGTCTTGAGCGGCGCGACGCCCAGCCGCCGCATGACCCCCACCACCACCGTCGAGTCGATGCCGCCGCTCAGGAACGCGCCGAGCGGCACGTCGCTCATCAGCCGCCGCTTCACCGCGGCGGTGACCAGTTCTCGCACGCGGGCGGTGGCCGTGGCGCGGTCCGGCGCCGCGGCCATGACCTCGGCGGCCGGCGGATACGTCAGCGACCAGTAGTGGCGCGACGTGAGCGCCCCGCCGCGATCGATCGTGACGAGGCTTCCCGGCTCGACCTGCTGGACACCGCGATACCAGGTGTTCGGCCCGGGCACGTACCCGTAGAGGAAGTATGGAGCGACGGCGTCGCGATCGATCTCGCCCGTGAAATCCGGGTGCCCGAAGAAGGTCTTCATCTCCGACCCGAACAGGATGCGCCGCCGATCGTGGTGATAGAAGAGCGGCTTCTTGCCGGAACGATCGCGCGCGAGCACCAGGCGGCCCCGTCGCTCGTCCCAGATCGCCACGGCGAACATGCCGTCGAGTTCCGCGATGCAGTCGGCGCCGCGCTCTTCGTACAAGTGGACGATGGTCTCGGTGTCGGAGCGGGAACGGAACGTGTGGCCGCGCGCGACGAGGCCGGCGCGCAGGTCGAGGTAGTTGTAGATCTCGCCGTTGAAGACCACGCGAACCGAGCCGTCCTCGTTCGGCATCGGCTGGTTGGCCGGGGCGCTGAGATCGATGATTTGCAACCTCCGGAACCCGAGGCCCGTTTCCCGATCGGGCGCGATGTAGCGATCCGCGTGGTCAGGGCCGCGGTGCGCGATGCGGTCGCGCATCGCCTCGAGCGCCGCCGGGTCCACCGGAGCGCCGTCGAATCTCATTTCACCGCAGATGCCGCACATGGGGTCGCCGGGGCCTACGGAAGCGTCTGCTTCAGGAAATCAAACAGCACTTCGGCCTTCAGTTGGTTCGCGTTGCCGATGGCATGGGCCTCGGCCAGCGGCATCTCGGAAGGCTTCACGTGCAGGAACGCCGGATACGCGCTCACGACCGGCGTGCCGTCGGAGAACAACTTCACGAACGCCTCGTGCTCGATGGACTTCGCGTCGTAGAAGAAGTCTCCGTCCGGGCACACCGGCGGAATCACGTTGAGGAAGAACACAATCTTGTAGGCACCGCGGCGATTGAGGTCCTGGAAGCCGCGGACGGCGTCCACGAACGGCGGCCAGTCGGGCCTCGCTTCCATCTCCGCCAGGTCCTTCGCGCTCGGCTTCATGCCCTCGGTGCAGGGCCGGGCCGCCACCTCCTCGTCGGTGAAGCGGGTGAACGGCGTGATCTGCTGGCGCGCGGACTCGGCGAGCGAGTCCGGGTCCGCCTGCATCCGCTCCTCGCTCTCGAGGTTCTCGAAGCGGAGCTTCGTCGCTTCGCTCCCCGACAAGCGCCACGCCAGCGTCAGCGCCACGCGCTTGTAGAACTCGGTCGAATACCAGTGCCGCTGCAGGAACGCGAGCGCGCGGCTCGCCGCGATGCGCGCCGCGCCGGGCTCGGCCACGGCCTGGTTGCCGATGATGTCGTTGAGGAAGAAACCCACGATCACGAGGTCGGGTTGGTACGACGGCCCCACCTGCCGCAGGTGGGCGAGCTCCTGGCTCGTGTTGTAGCCCGGCACGCCGAGGTTCCACACCTGCCAGTCCACGTCGGGACGCCACCGCTTCAGCATAGGCTCGAGCAGCGACGGGTAGTCGTGGACGGCGCCGTGCCCGAAAGTCACCGAATCGCCGAGGACGAGGATGCGAAACGTCTTCGGGCCCTTGCGGAGGTCGTAGTCGCGCTCCGCGCGGAAGCCCAGGCTGTTGGTGTGCACCGGCACGCCGGCGAACCACCCGTCGTAATTCTCGCTGAGGCGCTGGCCGCGGACCGGGTCGGAGACGAAGAAGCCCGGCGTGCCCTTCTTCTGATCCCAGGACAGGCGCACCCACGCCTCGATCAGCACCGCCACGACGAGCGTGCTGATCACGACCGCGGGAATGCTGAGGAGGACGAACCGCCGCAGGCCGGGGCGGGTCACAGCCAGCCGTGCCACCAGTAGGAGACCACGGCCGCGTACTCCCAGATGATGCCGCGAACCTGTTCCAGACTGGCGCCCATCGCGTGTTCGTAGAACTGGCTGCTGTAAGGCGGGGTGGGCACCACCGTGACCTCCGGCGCGATCTTGTGCCACACCATCGTCGCCCGGCGCATGTGGTACGGCGAGCTCACCAGCAGGATGCGGCGCCAGTGCCGCTCTTGCGCGATACGGTGGGTAAAGACGACGTTCTCGTGGGTGTTGGTCGCTTCCTCTTCGAGCACGATGCGGTCGGGCGGCACGCCTTGATCGACCGCGAGCGCGCGCATCACTTCCGCCTCCTTGAAGCTGAACACGTAGCCGGAGGAAAACACGAGCGACGGCGCGTAACCGGCCTTGTAGAGGTCGACCGCCTGCTTGAGGCGCTCGAGGTGGCCGCCGCCGGCTTTGCCCGACTCCCCCACGCCACCCGCGAAGACCACGATCGCGTCGGCCGGCACGGGTGTGGCCGAGACCCGCAGAGGCTCGGCGACCCACCAGAGAAGCGGCGTCTGGAAGACCAACAGGTAGGCCACCACAACGGCGACGAGGCCCTCGGCCGTGCGCCGGCGGGCGGCGTTGTACATCCGCCGCAGCCGCTCTTCCCACCCCTTGCCGCCGGCATCGCGACGCGTCACCGCCTCGTCGATCAGCGCCCACATCGCCTGGATGCGGCGGTCCCATCCGTTGGACCGGGCCACCGCGATGCGGCGCGGTTGTTCCTCCTCGCGCGGCTCCGCGATCGCGCCGGCGACCGCCTTCGCAAACCCGTCGGCCTCGCTCGCGATCTGGACGAGGTCCCCGTGCTCGCGATTGAAGCGGCGAATCTCCGCGAGGTCCGTGGCGACGACGGGTACGCCCATCACCAGGTACTCGTTCAGCTTGGTCGGATAGACGTTGGCCGTGTATTCGGTGATTCGGTACGGCACGAGACCCACGTCGAAGCCCTGCACGTAGCGTGGCAGCTCCGCGTGGGGCCGCTGGCCGAGCAGGTGAATATTCGGCACGCGCTCGAGCGTCGAGACGTCAACCTGGCGCGGCCCGACCAGGGCGAACGTCACGTGCGGGAGCCGCTCGGCGGTGGCCGCCAGCAGGTCCTGATCGACCCACTGGTGCAGGCCGCCCACGTAGCCCGCCACGGGCCGCGGCAGCGACTTGAGATCGTCGGGTACGCCCGCACCCGACTCGCGCACCCGGTCGAACGCCTCGAGGCTCACCCCGAACGGAAACAGGTGGACGCGGTCGCTGAACTGCGCGGCGCGCTGGCGAAGCTTCTCCGAGGTGACGAAGACGAGATCCGCCTCGCGGAACAACCGGTCCTCGCTCGCCGTGATCCGGCGCGCTTCGGGCGAGCTCGACGCGAGGTCGTCGATGCAGTAGTAGATCGTCAGCGACGAATCGACGTTGTCGATCACGTCGCGGGCCAGCGGCGTCGGAAGGAACGTCCAGACGATCGGCCGCGAGAATCCCGTCGCCTTCATCCACCGCGTCAGGCTGCGCAGCATGATCTGCCGGTTCACCCAGCGCGCGATGCGCGAGTACGGCAGCGGCAGCACGATCGGCGAATGCACGAACAGGTTGGGCCGCTCCTGCCGGAAGCCCTTGGTGCCGCGCCACCAGTTCATCGCACGCTTGCGAACCCGCGAGATGTCGCGCACCGACGGACGACGCACGCCGGTGTTCTCGATGAAGAGGACGCGGTGCCCGTCGGCCGCCAGCCGGGACATGATCTCCTGGTGGCCCTGCCAGATGAAATCCCAGTCGATCGAGGAGATACAGAGGATGTCGGGGCGGCGGTCCATGCAGGCCCTACGAGTGTAATACCTGGGCGTAGATCTGGCGCCAGCGCTCAGCGCTCACGTCGAGGCCGTACCGCTCCGCCACGGAAGCCCGCGCCCGCGTGCCCAGGCCCGCGGCCCACGGGCGGTCCGCCAGCACGCGCTCGAGCGCCGCGGTGAGCGCCGACCTATCGCGCGGCGGCACCAGCAGGCCGGTGACACCGTCCTCGATGATCGCATCCGTGACCCCGGGGATGCGCGTGGCGACGACGGGCAACCCGGAGGCCATGGCTTCCACCAGCACCATCCCGAATGCTTCGCGCGTCGAAGGCATCACCAACAGGTCAGCCGCTCGATAGACACGCTCCACGCCGGCCACTTCTCCGAGGAAGCGGACGCGGTCCGCGATCCCCCGGCGGCCCGCCTCTTCGCGGATGCGCTCCGCCAGCGTCGGATCGACCTCGTGATACTTCGACTCGGTGGCGCCCGCGAACACGAGACCTGTGCCCTCTCGCTCCGCCGGCACCACCTCGAGCCACGCATCCAGCAGAAGGTCGGGATTCTTCTCGCGCGAGAAGAACCCGACGAAAGCGATCCATTGAATCGCGGGATCGAGGCCCAGTTGCCGGCAGCAAACCTCGCGCTCGCCCGGCGCCGCGGGGTGGAACCGCTCGGCGTCCACGCCGTTGGGCACGACGCGCAGGCGTTCTTCAGGCAACCCCGCCAGGCGATAGTTCGCGGCCATCGCGTCGGAGATGGCCAGGTACCGATCCGCCCGCGAGTAGCACCAGTACGCGAGTCCCCCCAGGCGGCGCACGCCCTCGGGCTCGTCGGAGCCGGCGGTATGAATCGTGATGATGGTCGCCTTGCCCAGGAGCTGGGCGAGGAGCATCACGAGGACCGACTTCTGGGAGAAGCCGTGGAGGTGCACGGCATCGAAGGAACCACTCCGCGTGAGGAAGAACCAGATGGTCTTCCAGGCCGCCGCGACCTTGGTCAGCGGGCGGGCGACGTCGACGAACACGCGCGTCACCGGCGTGCCTTCGACGGTGTCGTCGGCAGGCAGCGCGAGATCGGTGCAAGTGGTCAGAACCTGGAAGTCCAGCCACTCCCCAAGCGCCTCGATCATCGTCCGGCACTGGAGGCCGCCGCCGCTCAGTTCCGGGAAATACGCGCCGGTCACCATCAGGACCCCGGGGCGATTTCGCGTGGAGGTGTTCATGCCTGGCCGCACGCTTCGTCCAGGACGCGCGCAAACGCGCGGGTCGTTTCGCGGATGTCGTACGTGTGCGACACCTCGTCATGCTGCGGCGTCGGTCCTAGTCGGCCCGACGCGTGCGCGTCGACGAGTTGTTCGAGCGCCGCGGCGATTCCGGCGACGTCCTGGGGATCGACCACGGGATACCCCAGCGCACCCAGCAGGTCGGCGGAAGGCCCCTCCCGGGGTGTCAGGCCCAGGACCGGCTTGCGCAGCGGGAGGTAGTCCACCAGCTTGCTAGGCAGGAACAGGCTGGGCCCGTCGCTCGGCGCATCGATGATGAGCAGCGCATCCGCGGCGGCGGCTCGCGCGCGTGCGGCGGCCGGATCGACACGGCCGGAGAAGTGCACGATCGCGTCCAGGCCGAGTGCCTGCGCCTGCCGCGCGTACGCCGCCGTGTCTCCGCCGACGAACTCGACGATCAACCGTCCATCAAGGGGACGCACGCGGTGGATCGAATCAAGCGCCTCGAGCAAGGTCGTCGGGGTGCGGATGCCTTCGTAGAAGCGGCCGGTGTAGACCAGGCGCAGGGGACCGCGAGGTCCGGCTGAAGCCGGACGCGACGCCGGTCCGGCTGAAGCCGGACCCCACATCGATTCGAAGCCTTGCGGGATCACGCGCGCTCGCGCCATCCATTCGGCCGGGTACTTGGCCATCACGCGATCCTGCGTGTAGCGATTGACGAACACTACGCGGGAGGCCTCGGCGATCACCGCGCGTTCGTGTTCAGCGGCGGTCCGCCGCGCCCACGCGTTGGTCGTCATGTAGGGACTGTCCAACCACGGATCGGAAAAGTGGGCGACCCAGGGCAGGCCGGTCTCGCGGTGCAGCCACAACCCGGCGAGTGGTCGGTCCACGGCTGGGCAAAGCTGACGATCGCGTCGGCCGGCTCCTCGGCCAGGGAACGCCGGGCCTCCGCCAGCGCGCCCGGCAACCACACGCGCTTCTCGTCGGGATGGTGCTTCAGCGGAGGGCACACACGCCACAACGCGCGGAAGAACAACCACTCTTCCGGCGACGGCACGGGCAGACGCGTCGTCATTCCGCTCGAGGTTTCCTCCACCGGTACGCGATAGTCCTGGTGGTAGCGCCCCGAGCGCGGGCCGAAACAGACAACGCGCGAGCGCCACCCGAGCGAGCCGAGCGCCGTCAGCGTCCGCGTCACCTGCACCGCGCGCGGGCCGGAGAGCGGCGGCATCTCCCACGAGATGGCGAGGAGGCGCTTCACGAGGCGGGCACGCGTTCCTGGAGGGCGTGGATGATGCGGCGCGTGTGCTCGCGCCACGAATGTCGTTCGAGGACCAGGCAGCGCGCCTCGGTGCCGAGGGCCTCGCGACGCACCGGGTTGTCGATCAAGGCGCGCAGCCCGTCGACCAGCGAATCGACGCTCCCGGGTACGGTCATCTGCGCGGCGCGGCCGTGCTCGAGAATCTCGCCGACCTGGTCGAGATCGGACGCGACAATGCCCTTGCCCATCGCCATGTATTCGAACAGCTTCGTCGGCGATCCGAAGAACGGCGTCCCGTCCGGGTTCGGCACGTGCGGCGACGCGAGGATGTCGCACGCCGCGAGATAGCGGGGCCCCTCCGCCTGCGGGACGATGCCCGTGAGCACGGCGAGGTTGCGCACACCGCCGGCGTCGAGCGCCGCCGTCACTTCCGGCATCTTCACGCCGTCGCCAATCATCAGCAGGCGGACCGACTCGCGATACACGGGATTCCGGTCGATGAGCCGGGCAAACGCCTCTGCGAGCACCTCGGCGCCGTGCCACGGTCCCATGGTGCCGATGAAGCCGATCACCGTCTTGCCATCGAACCCCAATTGATCGCGGGTGGCGCCGCCGGGGATCTCCGGCGAATAGAGAGCCGGCTCCACGCCGTTGGGGTTTACGAGGATCTTGCTCGCCGGAATGCCGCGCGCCGTGAGCTCATCGGCCATCGCCTGGCTGACGACGACCACGAGGTCGGCAATGGCGAGATTGGCCAGCTCGATCCGCGAGGAGAGCGCTTCGTGCTCGAGCGGCGTGCCCCAGTGGCGGCTCATCCAGATCTCGGAGCCGTTGTATTCCATGACGAACGGCACGCGGTGCTCGACGGCAAGGCGGGCGCCCGCGTAGCTGTTCAGGCTGTAGCGCTGGTAGATGAACGAGACAGGCCGCGTCCCCAGGGCCTCGCGCGCCACCGCCTTGAACTGCTCGTTCATGACGAGACTGGGGAGTTCCGGATATTCCCAGAACGCCTCCGCGGGCGGGACGAGATGCACTTCAATCGCAGGGTCCACGGTGGGCACCATGTCGGTCGTCAGCATGATCGGCGGGCCGCCGAAGGCTTTCAGGTGGTTGATCACGCCGGCGATGTGCCCCACCGATCCGCCCGCCTTGAGGCCGAAGCTCAGGTCGGTGCGCAGGTAGAGTGGTTGATGGCTCAGGGCCAGCCGGCGCGGCGGTTCAGCCTTCGCTCGCGCGACGAGCGCCGCCGTTTCCTCGTCGATCGACTGCAGGAGGCGCGCCTTGCCGAAGGGCTCCCGAAGGGCCTGCCAGGCCCAGCGGCCGATCAACGGCAGCGAGAGCGCGCGCCGGCGGCCGCCCTCGTCCTCGACGAAGCAGGGGCCGTGGCTGAGCGCGCGAAGGAACAACGCGAGCTTGAGCGGACGGCCGATCGTCTCGAGGCGATGGGTGAGGATCCGCGCCTCGTCGTATCGGAACAGGTGGCGCAGCAGGCCGCCGCCCCGCGCCGCGGCCCTGAGCCGATCGACCGTGGCCACCGTCTCGTCAGGTCCCACGTCCCATCGACCGGACCCGTGGCGAAGCACCGTGATGCGCGTGCGTGCGGAGACCACGGTCAGGTCGTCACCAACTGGGGCATCTGGGGATGAGCGTCAGCATGGGGGTGGGTGTGCCTTACAGCGTAGTGCATCATGGCTCGCGGTCAGGTGCTGGAACTAACGGGAACGAGCGTGCTGCGCGCCGTAGTCGTACGAACCGCTGAAAGACCCGTTGTTCCGCTCCGACGCCAGCTTCGCGGCCCATTTTCCCAGGAACGTGTTGAAGGCATCGCTCTCTGTCGGCGCGGCATCGTGACGCCAGGTCAAGAGGTACAGATCCCGCGTGTTGGTGGCCACGTGCGTCACGAGGCGCATGCGAGACTCGATCGACTGCGGCGTGAACAACGGTGCGAACCCACTCCACACCACCGGAGATTCGGCGCCAACGTCGAACAGAAAGTAGTCGATGTTCGATGACGCGTATATGGCCGACGATTCGTCCGCGGAACCGTAAAGGACCCTCGTGTAGTCCGTGAGGTAGACGCACCCGTCCGGCCGCTGAAACGGCGTTGAAGGCACCGCGGTGAAGCCCGGAAGGAAATTGAGCAGTTCCGCCCGTGAGCCGTGTGGAAGAGAGCGCGCCAGACTCTGCGCCGTCTGCGTGTCCCAATACACCTCGTTCATCGACGCGTAGCTGTTCTGGCCAAGGAGGAAGCCGGTGCTCGCCCGCCATGGCAGCGCCAGCACGGGCGAAGCGCCGAGATACAGGGCCGCCACCGCCACGACGGCGATGATGGTCCCGAGCAGGCCTCGCCAAATCCCCGGTGGCACCATCGACCAGGCCGTCGTCAGCAGGACGACGCCGAGCGCGAGGCCGATTGGGTTGGCGAAGTCCGTGAAGCGCCCCATCGATGAGCCCGGTCCGCCGCCGAACATCTGAAGCGTCGCCAGCATCGCCAGGACGACCAGCAGAAACGCCACCTCGATCACCACCCCAGAACCCGCAACGGCCGGCGTCGCGGCGGTTGGCGCCCGCCTCGATCCCATCGAGCACACGATGCCGAGCGCGAGGGCCAGGAGCGCGCCGCCGATCATCGCCAGGGTCGCGGGGCTGAGCAGACCCGCAAGGACCTGCGGGACCGCGAGTGTGGGCGTCAGGATCGCGGCGGCGTTGCCCGGGGCGCTGTCGCCACGCAACGCGACCTGCACGAACGCAAGCCGATAGTCGAGGTACGCAAGGCCCGGATCGAATCCAGCGACCGAGGCGACCCACGTCCACCATGCGGCCGACGAACGACGGCATCGAATGCAGTTCGGGCAGGCCGACTTCGAGGAAGTTGTAGGCGCAAACCAGGACCGCCACGCCGGACGCCCAGAGCGGCGCGACGAGGGACCGCCGCGCCGCGGCCGCGCCGTGGCGGAACCACGCGACCGCCGTTTCCATGAGGAAGATGGGCACCAGCAGGACGATGGCCAGCGGCGAGAGGACGACCACTGCGGTCGCGGCCGCAACGCGCGATGCGAGGCCGGCGCCCGAATAGCCGCCTCGAACGCGCCACGCCTGGATGCCCTCGAGGACGATGAAGAGGATGAACGTGTTGCGGAGGATGTGCGGCTTCGCGTACGCGCCCTGACCCGCGTAGTACTGGAGGTACAGCGCGGCAGCCACGAGCCCAATCGCGGATGCGGCGGACGAGGCCGACCGTGAGGCGTGGCGCCACATCAGGCCCGCGCCCAGCAGCAGCATCAGGTAGGTCGCAAGCGCCGCGCCCTGGACATCGGAAAGGACGTTCGACAGGAACGCCAGGCCATTGCCCTTGGACGCGAAGAAGTGCACCCAGTACTCGTTGGGGGCGTTCGAGTGATCGCGCAGCACCGCCGCGTAATAGGGCAGGTAGTTCCCGGGCACGTCGTTGTCGCCCCCGAAATGGCCCCAGAGCACGATCGCCAGGAGGATGGCCGCGGCGTGCAGAACCACGGTGAACCGGAGCACCAGGCCGAGGAAACCCCACCGGCCGGGATCCGGTCCGTCACCCAGCGCGGGTGCTTCCCGATGGCGCGACAGGAGATCGAAGATCGCGAGCGCCACCGCCACGAAGACCGCGGGCAAGCACGACCCAAAGGTAATAGAGGTGGGTCATCGCAACGAGGACGATGGCCACGGACCACGCCGCGGCGCCGCAGAACACGGATTCGAGGAATCGGCTCATGCCGTGCGCGGACGCAGCCCCCGGGGGCGAGAGCGCCTGGGTGATCCGCGAGCCGGTGGACCAGAACGCGGCGAGCAGGACGGGCAACACCCAGATGCGCGCGAGATTGTAGGGCAGGTATGCGAATCCTGGCAGGTCATAGTGGCTCGCGTAGAAGCCACTCGACGCCAGCCACACCACCGGTGACAGGGCGACCACGGCACCCGAGATCGCCACGAGCCCGGGGCCCGGCCGCGCGCGCGGCGGACGCGTTGGCGCCTCCCCCTCAACCCGTGGGCGGCCCGGGCCGTTCGCGCGGTGCCACACGAGCCCCATCACGCATCCCACGGTGACGCCGTACCACAACAGGTAAGCGTTCAGCATCGCGGGCGCGCAGAATTGGCTCCACATGTTCTGATACGACAGGGCCCAGGCGGTATCGGCCCATCCGAGCCGCTCCCACACCTCGGCGCGCACTGCAGGAGGCGCGATCGGGCCCCCGATTGGTGAGAACACGCGAGACGAGAACCCTTGCGCCAGCACGAGTCCGGTCACGGCCACGCTGGCGGGGTCGAAGGCGGCGGCCGCGAACGCCCGGCCGATCAGGATGTAGACCACGGGCGACGCCCACGCCAGCAGCCGCTCCGTTTCGCCGTCACCCACCCACGCCACGGCGGCGCACATGGCAAGGTAGGCCGGCCACGCCGGGCGCTCGCGCAGGAACCCGGCGCTGGCGCGCCAGAAGTACAACGGCAAGGCGAGCAAGGGACCGAACACGAGGAACCACGCGATGCCGTACCGGAGCATCGATTTCTCCGTGAGCCATCGCAGCATCTCGCCGGACGCCGAGTAGGCGGACGGCGTCGGTACCACCCACGCATGGATGAGCGCGAGGGTGATCGTGCCGCTCATCAGCGGCAGCCAGGCGCCCGTTCGATCCAGCGCCGAGAGCCGCTCCCGCCACGTCGCCGGTCGAGGTCCCGCGCCTCTCCAGTCGTTCGAGGCCGGCGTGAAGAGCACGCACACGCCCACCATGAGGATCGCCTCGTGGAAGACCACGCCCGCCGAGACGAGCGCGGCGAGCCACGCCGCCCGCGTGGGGCCGGGCCGTGCCTGGAACCACTCGATGCCCACGAGGCCGGCGAGGAGTCCGGCCAGGGCCGCCGGATCGGCCGACAGCGGGTGGACGTACGAAAGCCGCATGGGGGAATGCGGCTCGATCATGAAGGCGCACGCGACCAGCACCCGGGCGAAGGCGCCCGGCACATGGCGCTGCAGGAGCACCACCAGCAGCAGCACCGAGAGCGCGTTCAAGGCGAAGTTGAGGCGATCGAACCCAGCCGCAATCACCCAATCCCGACTCTTCGCGAGGACCGCGGCCGCGAGTGGGGTCCCAAGTCGATGGACGAAAGGCGCCGTGCCCGGCGGCGGCAACTCGCGCGGGAACGCCGTCGCCATGGCGTGGTAGATCTGGCCCCCCTCGCCAAGTCCCTCTCGCCCGTCGATGGGCTGCTGGCTGGCGTAGACGCCACTGAGCAAGACGAAGGCCGCGAGCACCCACGCCCATTCCGCCGCGCGCGAAGCAAGCGGCAAGGCTATTCGACCTCCAGTTCCTCACCCGCGATGAAGTGGCGCCACCACATCGCCAGGTTCAGCAGGTACCAGGTCTTCGAGCCCTGGCCGGAGCGCACGAGATGCAGCGCGGCCGCCTTGTCCAAGAGCCCCGTCTCGTCGCAGAAACGCGTCAGCTCCTTCGTGGCAACCTCGGCCAGGCGACCGGCGAACAGGTCATCGACGGGCACGCCGA
Source organism: uncultured Acidobacteriota bacterium (assembly GCA_963839865.1). GTDB lineage: Bacteria > Acidobacteriota > Vicinamibacteria > Vicinamibacterales > UBA2999 > 12-FULL-67-14b. Next base: position 111,716 of record CAWIWS010000008.1, on the reverse strand, counting down.
AGCCCTGCTTGCGCCGTTCGATCAACTCGGTGGGGACGAGGTCCCGCACCGCGGTCTTCAGCAGGTGCTTCAGCCGGCCGTTCGGCGCCTTGCGCGCGCTCGGGATGCTCATCGCCAGCGTCACGAACTCGTGATCCAGGAACGGCACCCGCGCCTCGAGTCCCACGCCCATCGTCATCTTGTCGACGCGCATCAGCAGCAGCTCGGGGAGGCGCAGGCGCAGGTCGACGTAGCTCATCCAGTTCAGGCTCGAAGTCTCGTGCGCCTTGCTCAGGAAATCCGCTCGAATCGGCGCCAGCGCGTCCCAGGACGTGAGGTCCTTGAACTGACTTCGCAGGCGTGAGCCAAGCAGCCGGCGCTTCTCGGCATCGGGGAACGACTCGGCGCCGCCCCAGAACAACGGCTCGCCGCGCGAGCCGCGGCGCAGGTACTCGTACTGCCACGCGTGGTCGTAGCCGGCGGCCTTGAGCCCGGCGGCGGCCAGCCCCTTCACGAAGCGCGGCACCGGCAGGTCGTCATACTGCTGCCGTTCGAGCGCCTGCAGCCAGTTGGGGTACCCGATGAACAGCTCGTCGGCGCCCTCGCCGAGCTGGCAGACGACGGTGCCGCTCTCGCGCGCGAGCTTCGCCACGTAGTAGACCGGCACGCAGACCGGATCCGCGATGGGCTCGTCCTGCAGGTGCACCATCCTCGGCAGGAACTCCACGACGTCGTCCCGCGTGAGGCGGCGCTCGTGATGCTCGGCGCCGATGCGCTCGGCCATCGAGCGTGCGAAGTGCAGCTCGTTGGCGTAGCCGGGGTAGTCGCGGTCGTAGCCGATGGAGAACGTGCGGACCGGGCGCCCCTCGCCCTCCGAGAACAGCGCGGCGTTGGTGCTGGAGTCGAGCCCGCCGGAGAGGAACACGCCGACCGGGACGTCGCTCAGCTTGCGCAGACGCACCGAGGTGCGCAGCTCGTCGAGCACGCGCTCGGCCAGCGACTCGTCGTCATCCGGCCTCGAGCGGCCGAGCGGCATCCCACACGTCCCAGTAGCGCTTCTGCGTGACGCGACCGTCGGCGCCGGCGCGCAGCCAGGTGCCCGGCGCCATCTTGAGGATGCCGTCGAACAGCGTCTGCGTGTTCGGCGTCGTCAGGAACGACAGGTAGTGGAAGAGCGCTTCCTCGTGCACGGCGCGGCGCTGGCCCGGAACCTCGAGCAGCGCCTTGATCTCGGAGGCGAACGCAGAGGCGGTGGGCGTCGAGGCTGTAGTAGAGCGGCTTGATGCCGATGCGGTCGCGCACGAGCCACAGCGCCTGCTCGCGCGCGTCCCACAACGCGAACGCGAACATCCCGCGCAGCCTGTGGACGACCTCGATGCCCCACTCCTCGAAGCCGTGGAGGATCACCTCGGTGTCGGAATGGTCCGTGGACCACCGGTGCCGTCCCGACTTCGACAACTCCGCGCGCAGGTCGAGGTGGTTGTAGATCTCGCCGTTGAAGACGATGTGCAGCGTGCCGTCCTCGTTGGCCATCGGCTGCGAGGCCGTCGTCGCGAGGTCGATGATCGACAGGCGGCGATGGCCGAGACCGATGCGGCCGGCCGCGTCCACCCAGGTGTCGCCGCCGTCGGGTCCGCGATGCCGCAGCGTCTCGCGCATCGCCGTCACGAGGGGTTCGGACACACGGGTGGCGCCGTGGTCGAAGGCCAGGACGCCGGCTATGCCGCACATGTGATGAGGACCGGCCTACTCGTAATCCAGGAGGACGCTGCGGAACGCGCGGAAGAACGCGCTGCCGACGGCGAACGTGAAGAGGCACATGCCGGCGTAGACACCGGCCACCTGGAGCGACGGAAGGTGCCCGAAGAGCAGGCTGTCGCGATACATCTCGAGCAGGTAGTACACCGGGTTGAGATAGAGCATCGCCGCCAGGTCTGGCCGGCACCATGTCCGGCGTGAAGCCGATCGGCGACACCCACATCAGCAGGAACAGGAACAGGCTGATGAAATAGCTGATGTCGGGCAGGCCCACGGCGATGCTCGCGAGGATCCAGGCGATGCCGAAAAGCATGAGGATCTGGAGCGCCCACACGACGGGCAGCCACAGGATGTGCCACGTGAGCGACCCGTTGATCGCCGTGAGCAGGATGACCACGCCGAGCCCCACGGCCTGGCTGAGGGACGCGACGAGCACGGCCCGCACGGGCACGAGTTCAATCGGCAGCATCACGTTCTTCACGAGATGGATGTTCTGCTTGATGGACACGGCGCCGGACGTGATGGCGTCGATGGTCCCCATGTACGGGATCAGCCCGGTGAACACGTAGAGCACGTAGTCGAGGCGGCTGAAATCCTTGAACCGCATCTTGAAGACGACGAGGTAGACGAAGATGTAGACCGAGAGCAGGAGCGCGGGCTGGAGGACCAGCCACAGGGGGCCGAGCACCGAGCCGGCGTACTTCTTCGACAGCTCGACGCGCGTGATGGCCACGAGCAGCCGCGCGTTGCCCGCCAGCGTGCGGGTCATCGCGGTCGTGCCTCGGGCGAGGGCGGAGACAGGGTTAGCCATGGGCCTGGGGTCCAATCGCGAAGTGATAGTCCGGCGAGGATGACACGTCCGCCGTCGCCGAGAAGTCGATGGCGCGGCACGGGACCCGCATGCCGTACGAGGGCGAGTACCACGCGTCGGATACGGCGGCTTTCAGGTGCGACGGCGCGCGCAGTTCCCAGATCCCTCCCGGCACCGAGAGCGCGAACCGTCCGCCGCCGAGATCGGCCACGCCAACCCCCGGCGCGACGTGGAAGTGCCACGTGAGGGCATGCGTGCCGCCGCCGCTCAAGCGGTCGGTAATCGTCAGCGCTCCCGGATCCTTGGTCGACGCGGAACTCGCGCTCGTGCGTCACCGCGGCGGGGAGGCGTTCGTAACCCGTGTGCCGGCCACGATAGGTCGTCTCCGAAGGCGAGTCCTCGAAGGCCAGGTGCTCCACCGTGGACGTCTCGAACATCCGGAAGAGATAGTCGAGCCGCACGTCGTTCTGCTCGACGCCGTCGATTCGCAGGGTGTTGTGATACCCGGTCGTGCGGAACAGGTTGCGAGCGTCGGGGTCGGATGTGTAGACGTAGCTGCCCGGGTCCACGATGAGCGGCACGCCGTCGGCGTGAAATTCGAACGACAGCAGGTCGTTGTGCTTGTGGTTGCCGAACCCGTTGGTGCCCACGCGGCTGTTGGTGACGAGCAGGTAGGTACCGCCCGTGCGCGACACGGCGATCCCCGCGTGAGGGAAGAGGTGGGCGGTGTCGGGGCACCCCGTAAAGGGGTGCCCTACGTCAATTCCAGAAGGCTGCCCTGCCTCGGCGGGATTCGCGCCCCACCACGCCGCCTCCCACTGCCCGTCGTCGCCGCCCGCCGCATCCCATGAGGGCTCGTGCAGCACGAACGCCGCGGGGCCGGCGAGGTGCCGACCATCCTGCGGCTTCCAGGTTCCGTAGTCGGTGAAGATGTGGAGGCGCCCGTCATCCGCGTCGCCGACCTGCGGCATCACGCCGTCGGGCCGCTGCACGGCGACCAGGAACTCGACCATCCGGTGCAGGCTCTCGAGATACTCGGGCGACAACGGCGATCCCTCGAGTTCCGCGACCCGTGCGCCGCCAAGAAACAACTCGGCGACGAGGCGGTGATACGGAATGGATGATTCGTAGTCCATGCCGTCTTCGAGCACCTGGACGCGCATCTCCTGCTCGAGCCATTCGCGGCCTTCGCCCAGCCAACGCCGGCCGGCCGCGAGATCGCTGAACACGAGGCCGACGCCGTAGAGCCCGACGACGTTGCTCAGGAAGTGGTTGCTCGTGACTTCGTACTTGTTCTCGAGGTTGCCTTCGATGAAGACGCCGACGTCGAAGAGCGACCGGTAGGCGCGCGCCATCGCGGTCGGATCGAACGACGCCGACTGCCGAATCAACTCGAAGGCCAGGGCCCAGTTGAAGGCGCGGATCGCCACGTCCATCGTGCAGACGAACTGCACTCCGATCCCCACCGGGTTCGCCTCCATGAAGTCCGCGTGCTGGCGCACGATCTCGGCGGCGTAGCGTTCGTCGCCGGTCAGGCGGAACGCCTGGCCCAGCGTCACCCAGTGCTGGCAGCGGCCGATTTCCCACGGCCACTTGATGTCCGCCAGTCCGGGACGCATCCCCGGGTTCCATTGCTTGTGCGGGAATCCCGATGGAAAACGAAGACCCGCAATTGGATCCACCGCCCAATCAATCGGCCGGTAGCCATCGGCGCCGGCCGGGCGGTCGGGATCGGCGATCACCCCGAAGCCGCTGCCGAGCAGGTCGAACTCGTGCGCGCAGATGCGATCCGCCGCGTCACGGAGGCGGGCGACGCGGTCGGGCCACCGCGCGCGCATGGCCTCGATCGCCGCGTCGGATACGTCCGCGTAGAGCCGTCCCGCATCCCGCCGCTGCTGCGACCACACGTCGACGGTCACGCCGAGTGCGGCGACCTGATCGTCCCATCGCTCCGGCGGTGCTGCCGGCGCCGAGGTCGGCAACCGGCGCGGCCGCCGGCATGGCGACCGTGCCGCGAATCAATTGTTTCAGTCGCGAGACAAGACTCACGTGCGGGGCTTCCTGGCCTTGATGATGACGTTCCAACCCATGAGCCGCCCGTTCAGGTCGAGGGGCAGCCACGAGCACGCGCCGGGGACTTCGCTGGGCATCAACTGGCGCTTGTAGACCGCGCGGCCCTCGAAGCCCGTCGAAGAGGCGTTTGAGGCGCGCGGCTGTGTAGACCTTCACGAGCGGACGCGCGTCATTCTGGGAGATCTCGACGTACCTCGACATGATTTCGCCCATCGAGTGGTTCTTCAACAGGTCGCGGTCGAGGCCGAGCGTGCGCACCAGCTCACGCCAGTAATGAATCGAGTGCTCGGCGTACATCATCACGATCGCCTTGCCGCCGGGCTTCAGCACGCGCCGGATCTCCTGGACGACGTGGCGCGTGTTGGGCGTGTGGTGCAGCACGCCGTTCGAATAGACGACGTCGAAGGTGTTGTCGTCGAACGGGAGCGACTCGGCGTCGTGGTGCACGAAGCGGCCCTGGAGGCCGCGCCGCTCGAAGTTCTCTTGCGCGAGCGCCAGGTGTCCGGCCGACAAATCGAGGTCGGTCACGCGCGCGCCGTGCCGCGCGAACTGGCTCAGATCGGTGCCGATGCCGCCGCCAATCTCGAGCACGTCCTCGCCGGCGTGCTGGTCGAACTCCATCAGCGCGGGCATCCACGGGGCGTAGACGCCGTAGCGGTGCGCCTCGACCTCCTGGAACCACTCGAGCGTGTGCGGCTCGGTGGTCTTCGCGTAGTGCGTCCCGACCGGGTTGTTGTTCCACTGGTCCTGGACCTGCTCCTTGTAGGCGTCGCCGGTGGTGACGCGCCCGGGCTCCGCCGCGACCGCCGGGCCGGCCTGGAGTTCCTCGCGCACGAAGCGCCACACGTTGTCGACGTGGCGTGCCCAGGTGAACTGGTCGAGCACGGCCTTCCGGGCGTTGCGGCCGAGCGCGGCGGACACGTCCGGCCGATCAACGAGGCCGACGACTGCCTCGACGAATTCTTCGACGCTGCCGGGCGTGCACAGCACCGCGCGCTCGGACGCCGACGCGCAGGTCGGCACGGACCGAGATCGGCGGGCCGCAGCGCCGGCGACAGGACTTCGCCCAGCTGCTCGAGGTCGCTGCCGACGATGCCACCGCCCATCGCCATGTACTCGAACAGCTTCGTCGGCGACCCGAAGAACTTGCTGTCCACCATGTGGCTGTTGTGGGGAGAGACGAAGATGTCGCACGCGCCGAGCAGCCGCGCGCCTTCCTGCTGGGGCACGCGGCCCGCGCTGTGCACGCGCGACTGCAGGTGGTGTTGCGACACCGCTTCGTCCAGCATGGGCTTGTGCGAGCCGTCGCCGATCAGCAGGAACTTCGCCTTCGGCGCGCGTGCGCAGATCTTCGGAATCGCCTCCGCGAGCACGTCGATGCCGTGCCAGCCGCCGAACGTGCCCGAGAACCCGATGACGCGGTCATCGTCCGTATACCCGAGGTTCGTCCGCACGGCGCGCCTTGCCTCGGCGGACGGCGGCGCGTATTGCACCGGATCGGCGCCGTTGGGATTGACGAGGATCTTCCGCGGATCGACCTTTCGCGCGACCAGCGAGTCCTTGAGCACCTGCGACACCACGGTGATGAGCGTGGCCTGGCGAAAGGCGGCGTCTTCAGCCCGCACGAACATCTGCTCATGCTCGAGGCTCGTCCCGTTGAAGCTGCGGCTCATCGAAATTTCCGAGCCGTTGTATTCGAGGATGTAGGGGATGCCGAGTTCCTGGCTCACGAGCGCGGCGGCGAAGTTGCCGAGACACAAGCGCTCGTAGATATAGGCCGGCCGCTGCATTCCGAACGCCACCTTCAGGATCGGATAGTAGTGCCACGTCGCGGCCAGCAGCGGAATCTCCGCGGCCGAGTCCGAGGCCGGCGGCATCACCACCTGCCGCAGGCCGAACTCGTCCAGCATCGCAAAGGGGCTGGCCATGAGGCACGTGAAGTCCTCCGTCACGGCCGCGAGCTCGCGCGCGACATAGCAGGTGTGCCCGTAGCTCCCGCCCGACGTCAACTGGACCCAGTAGTCCGTGCGGAGGTACACGCCCGTGCCGGGAATGCGACGGTCGCCAGTCGGCCGAGGGAGATCCGTGGGGAACGGCACCGGCGAGGCGCCGCCGTACAGCTGCCGCAGCGCGACGCTGCAGCGCTCGACGACATCCGCGCCGGCGTCGTGCACTTGCGGTCGCACGAGGCCCTTGAGGCGGCGCTTGAGCAGGTCCGCCGTGCAGTAGGCCCACAGCCGCCAGTAGGTGCCCAGTGTGTCGGCGTCGATCACCTCGACGGCCTGCTCCGACGGCCAATAGAACCACACGCGGCGCTTCTGCTTCAGCGCAGCGGACGCAAACCGGAGGTGAGACGAGCCAGGCCACCCGCGCTCCATCGCGACGATCACGCCGAGGAGGTCCGGCCGCCTGGCCAGTTCGCCAAGCGGATCGAGGCAGGTGGCCATCGGCCCCAGGCGAATCGCCAGGTGATGGCGCTCGGTGGTCTCCGCCAGCCCCGCCTCGGTCACCGTCGCCGCCGCGCCGAGGTTCGACGTGACGTAGAGGCACGAGTCCATGCGCTCGCTCATGCGCGGGGCTTGGTCGCCTTGATGATGATGTTCCACCCCACGAGTTTCGACGCGGGCTCGACGGGCACCCAGCGCAGCCCTGCCGGCAACTCCGACCGGATCAACTGGCGCTTGTAGAAGGCGTGTGACGCGAAGTCCTTGAACATGCGCCGGAGCCGGCGCGCCGTGTATACCTTCACGAGCGGCCGCGCGTCATTCTCGGTGATCTCGACGCGGCGCGACATGATCTCGCCGATCGAATACGTCGACAGCATGTCGTGCTTGACGCCTTGTTCCCAGACCAGGCGGTACCAGTAGTGCCAGGAATGCTCGGCGTACAGCATGATGATCGCCTTGCCGCCGGGCTTCAGCACGCGCCGGATCTCGCGGACCACCTGCTGGGTGTTCGGCGTGTGGTGGATCACGCCGTTGCTGTAGACGACGTCGAAGCTGTTGTCGGGAAACGGCAGATCCTCGGCGTCGTGGTGCACGAACTGGCCGGTGAGGCCGCGCAGTTCGAAGTTCTCCTTCGCGTGCCCCAGGTGACCGGCCGACAGGTCCACGTCCGTCACCATCGCGCCGTTGCGGGCGAACTGGCTCAGGTCGGTGCCCAGGCCGCCGCCGATTTCCAGCACCGTCGTGACCCGCATGCCGCTGGAACTCCATGACCTCGAGCATCCACGGCGCGTACTCCGCGTACCGGTATCGCTCGATCTCGTGGTACCACTCGAGCGTGTGCGGCTTGGTCACCTTGGCGTAGTGGCTGCCGACCGGGTTGTTGTTCCACTGGTCCTGGACTTCTTCCTTGTAGGCGTCGCCGGTCTCCACGCGGTCGCAGGCCAGGCCGCTCCGGCACGACCACCGGCGCCACGACGACTCCTGCCAGGGCCTGTGCGGCGCGCTCGCGCGCGCGCTCGTTCCGGGCCGCCAACGCCGGCCGATCGTCGTCGAGGAACCGCCAGACGTGGCCGACGTGACGGCGCCACGAGAATTCATCGATCACGGCCTGGCGCGCATTGCGCCCAATCGTCTCCGCGACCTTCGGGCGCTCGGCCAGCGCGACGACGGCCTCGGCAAACTCGTCCACGTCGCCCGGCGTGCAAAGGACGGCGCGCTCCGGGCCCACGGCGACGTCGGCCTTGCGGAAATCGGACACCCGCAGCGCCGGCGACAACACCTCGCCAAGTTGCTCGAGGTCGCTGCCGACGATGCCGCCGCCCATCGCCATGTACTCGAACAGCTTGGTCGGCGAGCCGAAGAACTTGCTGTCCACCATGTGGCTGTTGTGCGGTGACACGTAGAGGTCGCAGGCGCCGAGCAACCGCGCGCCTTCGGCTTGCGGCACGCGGCCCACGCTCTTCACCCGTCGCTCGAGCCCGTGCTCGACCACGGCGTCGTCCACGAAGTGCTTGTGCGTGCCGTCGCCGATGAGCAGGAACATGACGCGCGGCTGACGCGGCGCAAATCGTCGGGATGGCCTTGGCGAGCACGTCGATGCCGTGCCATCCTCCGAAGGTGCCGGTGAAGCCGACCACCCGATCGTCGGGGGCAAAACCCAGTTCGGCGCGCAGGGCCGCCTTCGCGGCCGGTGCCATCGGCGGTAGGTGTCGGGGTCGGCGCCGTTCGGGTTCACCAGGATCTTCGCCGCGTCGACGCCGCGCGCCACGAGCGAGTCCTTGCATCACCTGCGACACGACGCTGATCATCGTCGCCTGCCTGAACGCCGCGTCCTCCGCGGCGATGAAGACGTCCTCGTGCGTGAGGGCCACGCCGCCGAAGCTCCGAGTCATCGAGATCTCGGAGCCGTTGTATTCAACGATGTAGGGAATGCCGAGTTCATGGCTGAGGGCGGCCCCGCAGAAGTTGCCCATGCACAGGCGCTCGTAGATGTAGGCGGGCCTCAACGCTCGGCAGGCCAGCTTCAGCTGCGGGTAGTACGCCCAGTGCGCCTCGAGGAGGTCGGACTCGCTGCTCGTCTCCGATGGGCGCGGCAGCACGACCTGGTGCAGGCCGTAGCTCGTCGAGCAGGCTGAAGCGGCTGCCCATGAAGCAGGTGAACCGTTCTGTGACGGCGGCCAGTTCCTTCGCCACGTAGCAAGTGTGGCCGTAGCTGCCGCCGGAGGTGATCTGCGCCCAGAAGTCCGTGCGCAAGTAGACGCCGGTACCGGCGAACGCGGTGCGCCGCGTCGGGTTGCGAGGGGGCCTCGCCCATCGGCACGGGCTCGGCGACAGGCATCAGCTCCGCCAGCGCGCGGCGGGAACGCTCGGCCGCCACGTCCGTGGGCACCTGCCCGGCGGGCGCGCCCGGCGCCGGCGCGTTGGCCTGGACGGCGAGGACCCGGGCCATCCGGTACGGCAACGTGACCGCCCGCCAGGCACGGGCCACCACGCGCGCCACGCGGCGCCACGTGCGGACCGCCAGCATGAAGTACCCACAGGTTCCAATACGTGGTCAGCTGTTCGCCGTCGATGCACTCGATCGCATCCTCGGCGGGCCAGTAGAACCAGACGCGACGGCCCATCTTCGCCGCGGACCGCGGCAAACCGCAGGTGGTTCTGCCCGGGCCAGCCCTGGTGCATCTCCACGATGACGCCGGCCAGGTTCGGCAGGCGCGCCAATTCGTCGAGCGGACGCGCGGACCGGGGTCATGACCGCCGGCGGGATCTCGAGACGGTGACGCTCCGTCGTCGCCTCCAGACCCTCGCGGCTGACGATGCCGGAAGCTGTCGAGCCGTGGCCCGACATACAGGCACGAGGCCATGCCTAGGCGCTCCCTTCCTCTCGGTGGTGCAGGAGGTCCTCGACGTGCAGCGACACCGCCGTCGTCTCGACGATCTCCTCGAAGGAAATCGGCGCCGCGCCGCCGGTGGCGATGGCGTCACCGAGGAGGCTGAACTCCTCGGCGTGCCCCTTGTCGGGCTCGCTGCTCTGCCACATCACGTGCCCGTCGCTCGCGCGCGTGAGCTTCTGGAAGTTGTCCACGACGTACGCGTCGCCGTCGCAGAACACCTCGATGCGCTCCTTGCTCATGCCGGTCTTGGGCCCGAGCGCGGTGTAGACGAGCGTGGCCACGCTGCCGTCCTCGTAGCCGATCGTCGCGGAGAAGTTGTCGTTCCGCAGGTACGGGAGCGTGCCCGGGATCGATCGAGGTCGCGGAGATGGACCGCACCGGCGATCCCGTCAGCGAGCGGAACACGTCGTACATGTGGCAGGCCTCGCCGATGTTGCGGCCGCCGCCCTGCGCGCCCTGCACCCAGCTGTCCATCGGGATGTAGCCGCCGTTCAGGCGGTACTCGATCATCAGCGGCGCCCGGCGCCCGGCCACGGCCTTCTTGATCTCGGTGACCGCCGGCGAGAAGCGCCGGTTGAACCCGACCATCAGCAGCGGCTTGTGCTCGAGGCTGTTGTACGCCTTGACGACGTCATCCAGCCCCTGCCAGGTGATCGCCAGCGGCTTCTCGACGAACACGTGCTTGCCCGCCTTGAGGCTCTCGATGACCGGCCCGACGTGCTCGTGATGCCGCGTCGCGATGACCATCAGGTGGAACGACGGGTCGTCCAGGACCGTCTTGAGTTCCGACGCCAGCACCTCCACGCCGTTCTCGCGCGCGAAGTTGCCGCCCTGCGCGTTGTTGCGCGTGACGACGCCGCGGAGGAAGTAGCGGTCCTTCCGCTTCTTCATCTGCGGCACGAGCATCGCCATGCCGAAGGCGCCGGCGCCGACGAGCGCGTAGTTGATCAGCTCGGGGTTCGGCGGCTTGTGGCCGCGCACCGTGATCCGCGTCGCATCGGCCGGCTCCGGCAGCTCCCGCGCGTCGTCCGGATACCGGATGAGGACGCCGAGCGGCGGCGTGCCCGCCGCGCCGGCGAGCGCCTTGTAGGCGGCGGTCGCCTCGTCCACGGTGATCACCCGATCGATCAGCGCGTCGAGGTTCACGCGTCCCGAGGCGATCAGCTCGAGATACGACTGCATGTTGCGGTTCAGCGTCCAGCGCACGTACGCGAACGGGTAGTCGCGCCCGTCGACCTCGTAGGTCTGCGTCGTAGCGGCCCGGGCCGTACGACGTGCTCATCAGCAGGTCGATCTCCTTGCGATAGAAGACCGCGCGCTGCACGTTCAGGCCCACGTCGCCGACGATGACGACGGCGCCCTTGGCGCGGGTGACGTCCATCGCGAGGTTCACGACGGAATCGGACCGCGTGGCCGCCGTCATCAGCGTCTTGTCCACGCCGCGGCCCTCGGTGCAGTCGCGCACGAGCGCCTTGAACGCCTCCGGGATCCGACGCGCCGGCGTCCATGCCGAGCGCCTTGGCGCGCGCGACGCGCTCGGGATCGAGGTCGAGGCCGATGACCGTGCATCCGGCGCTGCGCAGCAACTGCACCGTGATCTGGCCGATGAGGCCGAGGCCCAGCACGGCGATGCGCTCGCCCAGTTGCGGCGTCGCGCGGCGCACGCCCTGCAGCGCGATCGAGCCGATCGTGGCGGAGGCCGCCGCGCTCGCCGCGCAGCCGGCGGGCACGCGGCACACGAGGTTCCGCTTCACGCTGACGTAGTCCGCGTGGTTCGCCGCGCCCGCGCCCGCGCACGCGACGAGGTCGCCGGGCGACGAGGTCGGTGATGCCCTCGCCGACGGCCACGACCTCGCCCGACGACCGAGTAGCCGATGTTCCAGCCCGTCTGGTCCATCTCGCTGTAGGGCAGCCCGCCCGGCGTCGACGGCGCCATCGTCACTTCGACGGTGTCGACGGTGACCTGCGACTTGCCGCCGTTCGAGTTGGCGATCACGACCGTGACCTGGCGCGACGCGCCGGGATCGAAGATCAGGTAGTCCTCGAAGCGGCCCGGCGTCGAACGTCTTCGAGCCGAGCCAGGCCTGGCGGCCGGCGTTGAGGATGCCGATGGCGATGGCGCCGCTGTGCACGGTGCCGGCGACGCGGATGAGCGGCACCAGGCCCTCGGGCACGGCCAATTCGCGCGTCATCACCTGGTAGCCGGCCGGCGGAATCGTCCGTGCTGATCTCGAGCCGGCCGTCCTTCGCGGAGAACTTCACCGCGTTGGCCTGCGTCCACTGCAGGTCGCCCGCCGTGACCACCGGCGCCAGCGTCTGCGGCGTCGTCGCCGGCTTCAGCTGCGCCAGCTGCCTGTCGAGCGATCGACGCGAGGCGCCGGGCGGCCTTCTCGGGATCGCGCCACGAGGCCTTGAGGTAGTGCGTGGCGAGGCTGGCATAGGCCGCGCCCTTCTCAACGGCGCTCGCGCCCTTCGGCCGTGGGCACGAGCGGCGCCTTCAGGGGCGCCAGTTCGGTGCCCACGCTGACGAGGGAGTAATGCACGCGGACGAGCACGCTGCCCGCTTCGACGGCCGGCCGCGGGAACGCGCGCGACGACCGCGCCGCCCATGTTCATGAGAATCTGACGCATAACGCTCTTCTTGTCCTTCAGTGGATGCGCGCACGATGCGCATCAAGTTGTGCCGTGACCTCGCGGCGCTCTTCGGCCGTGAGGCGCGTGTCCGCGAACACGCACGCCAACGTCGCCGGCATCTGGTTGTCGGGGATCACGAGCACCGACGTTTCCATCCTCACGCCATAGCCCGCCGAGACCCAGCCGGGCTCGATCCGCCGCTCGCGCGTGTCGGCCTCATCGGCCGCCAGCAGCCAGACTTCGCGGCCACCGCGCGGAGGCGGCAGTCCGGCCCCACCAGCGTCCGCGTCGAGCGCGGGATCGAAGTGAAACCGCCACGTCGTGCCGCTCGAGGGCCGCGCACTCGACAGGCGGTCCCGCAACGCGACGCGCGGACGGGTGGGATCGACGAACAACTCCCGGACCGAGGCGACGGGCGGCGCGAGCCGCGCGTAGCCGTCGTGCCCTCCACAAAAGTATCCCCCGAATCCGTCGCTTTTCCATTCGAGATCGACGGGATGGGCGTCGTACATCAACTGCCAGAGCGCGTCGGGGCCGATGAACCGGTTCAACTCTTCCCCGTCGACCTGCGCCACGTTGTGGAACGCCGTGCTGCGGAACCGGTTCCGCCACTCGCGCGAAGCGGTGTAGAGGTAGGCGCCGCAGTCGGAGACGACGTTCATGCCGTTCAGGAACAGCTCGAAGCTGGTGATGTCGTTGTGTCCGTGGCCGCCGCGCCCGCGCATTCCCACCTCGCCGCAGTCGATCACGACGTGCGCCGAAGGGCTTCGGAGGACGTAGAAGCCGCCGGCTGGAAAGGCGACCGAGCCGGACGCCGGCGGGACCGTCCGCCAGCGCGTCGAAGGACGCGGCGCCCTCCGGCCCCAGCATCCAGAAGGACTCGGCCCAGAACCGGCCGGCCGCGGCCTTGAAATCCGCCCGCGCGAAGCGCACGGCGCCTGTCGAGACCAGGTAGCGATGGTCGTTGAGGCGCTGCGACCCGAGCTTCTGCACCCGGCCATCGTCGGCGTCTCCGATGAGCGGGGCGAGGCCGTCCGGCTTCGTGTACGCGCACACGAACTCGAGCATGCGGGCGAGCCGCGCGGACTGCGCCTCCGGCACGCGCTCGCCGTGCTTCTCCAGCAGCAGGTATGACGTCTGAAACAACTCGAGGACCAGTCGTTGATAGGAGGTGGACTGCTCGAAATCCACGCCGTCCTCCGAGACCTGGAGGAGCATCTCGTCGACCACAATCGCCCTGCCCGTGTCGAGCCAGCGGCGCCCCTGCGGCGTGTGCTTGAAGAACAGCCCGAGGAACACGAGGCCCGCGCCGTCGCTCAGGTAATGGTTGCCGTTGACGTCGCCCTTCTCGAGGTGTTGGAACACGAACTCGCCGTGGAGGAAGAGGCTCCGCAGGAGCCGGCGGCGGAACGCGGGATCGGCGCACGCCGCCGAACCGGCCATGAAATAGAAACCCCAAATCCAGTTGATCGCGCGCAGGGCGACGTCCATCGCGCAGGCCCAGTTCACGCTGTAGGCAAAGGGATTGGTCGCAATCCAGTCTTCAATCTCGGCGCGGTACTCGGCGGCGTACCGTTCGTCACCGGTCAGCCAGTACGCCTGGCCGAGCGCGGTGAAGTGCTGGCACCGGCTCAGTTCCCACGGCACCTTCACGTCCGTGGGCTTCTCGAGTTCCATGTACTGGATGTCGCGGCAGGTACTGCACCGGATACCGACGGCCGGTCTTGAAGTCGTCCAGCCACGGCAGCTTCGGTCCGAGGGCAGTGACGCCGGAGCCGAGCAGGTCGAACTCGTGCCGCATCGCCGCGTCCGCGGTGGCGAGGACCGCGGTGACCTCCTCCGGGTACCGCGCGCGAAACGCGGCGACGTAGGCATCGCGATCGGCGGGCTGCAGGAAGAACGGCTGCGCCATCTGCCGCGCCCACAACGCGTCGAACGTCGCGGCGCCGCTCTCGCCGAGGATCGCCTGGTCCCGCAGCACGCGCGGGTACACCTGCGACCAGGGTCGGCGTGAATGCGCGCGCAACGACTCACGGAGGCGCGCCGCCAGCACCCGTGGGGGCATGCGCAGCGCCTTCTTGGCGCGCGCGACGAATGTCGAGACGGTCATCAGGCCAGGAACTTCTGCAGCACCGCCGCCACGCGCTCCGCGGTGTGTCCGTCCCACAGGGGCGGTCGCCGCTGCGGCGCATGCTCGGACGCCATCGCCTCGTCGAAGCCCGCGATGATGTTCGCCGTCTGCGTGCCCACGAGTCGATTCGTGCCGTGGGTGATCGTGACGGGGCGCTCGGTATTCTCACGCAGCGTCAGGCACGGGATGCCGAGCGCCGTCGACTCCTCCTGGAGGCCGCCGGAGTCGCTCAGGATGATCCGCGCGTGCGACGTCAGGCTCAGGAAGTCGATGTAGCCCATCGGCTCGGTGAGGATCACGTTGGCCAGCAGGTCATCCACGCCGAAGGCCGCGAGCCTCTGGCGGGTGCGGGGGTGCACGGGGAACACCACCGGCATCTGGCGCGCAACGTGAGCGATGGCCTCGAGGATGCGGCGCAGGATGACGGGGTCGTCCACGTTCGACGGGCGGTGCAGCGTCAGCACGCCGTAGCCCTTGTCGGTCACGGGCACGCGGTCCTGGATGCGCGCGAGCGTCGCCATCGGCAGGTGGCGCATCAGCGTGTCGATCATGATGTTGCCGACGAAGTGGATCTTCTCGCGCGGCACGCCTTCCTTCATCAGGTTCTCGTCCCCGTCCGTGGACGGCGTGAGCAGCAGGTCCGCGAGGCAGTCGGTCACGATGCGGTTGACCTCCTCCGGCATGCCGCGATCGAAGCTGCGCAGGCCCGCTTCGAGGTGGGCCACGGGGATCATCAGCTTCGCCGCCACCAGCGTCGCGGCCATCGTCGAGTTCACGTCACCGGCAACGACGACGAGATCCGGCTTCTCCTCGAGGCAGACCTGCTCGAAGCCGATCATCACCTTGGCCGTCTGCACGGCGTGGCTCGCCGAGCCGACCTCCAGGTTGCGATCCGGCGCGGGCAGCGACAGCTCGCGCAGGAACGACTTGGACATCGCCTCGTCGTAGTGCTGCCCGGTGTTGACGAGGATCTGCCGGATGCCGGGCGCGCCGCGGAGCGCGTCCATGAGCGGCGCAATCTTCATGTAATTGGGCCGCGCGCCGACGACGTGAACGATCGTCTTCAAGGTCAGTCTCTCCCGCTCACCGGTTGAGCAGTCGTGGTGGTCGCATGGATTCGTACAAGGAATAGCTCGCCCAGTCCGCCGGGACCTGGAGTTCGACCCACAGCGGCACTTGGCGGCCGCTCGTCACCCGGGCCACCTGTCCAACGCAGGCGCTCGACGCGCCGGCGACCTGGAGTCCGGAGAAGCGGAGGTCGTCGTGATCGCCGACGCCCTGCCAGAACACCGGCACGAAGAGCTTCGTCGGCCCGGCCGTTGGGCGCGCCACCGTGAACGACGTGGACATGTCGTGGCTGGGCACGTCGGCGTCGTAGGTGACGCGCAGGCCGAGGTCCCCGGTCCCCGCACAGGCCGGCCCCTCGAGCGTGACCACCAGGAGGTCCGACGCGCGATGCGCGGGTGGCGTGCCGGCGTCGCGAGGCTGCCAGTCCACGCGCAACGTGGCACCGTCCACCACCTGCGCCGGCACGGCCTCGGTCGGGGCATGGAGATATTGGGTCACGAGCGCCTCCACCCGTCCCGCCTGCACGAGTCGCAGGGCCCCGAGCGACGCGGCCAACGCCAGCAGCAGCCCGCCGATCGCGACCGCGGCGCGCACCAGGCGCGCGCGTTCCCAGGCGCGTGTCCCGAGGCGCAGCAGTTCCGTGCCCACGAGGGCGGCCGCCCACCAGGGAATGAACCGCAAGTGAAACCAATGACGCTCGTCGAACCGGATCGCTGGATAACCGGTGAGAAACAGCACGAAAGCCGTCATTGCCAGGCCCAGCCGAATCGAGGAGGCCCAGGCACCGGCGATCGCCGCGACGGTGACCAGCACCCCGAGGGCCGACAGCGGCGACGTGATCGCATGCAGCGCCCGATAGGCCCCTACCGCCGCCTGGCTGTCCGCGAACGGCACCATCGGAAGCATGGCTTCGGGAATCGCCAGGCCGACGCGCAGGATCATGAGGACCGACGCATACGCCCGCACGACGAAGTCGGCGGGAAACGTCCGGGCGAGATCGAAATACAGTTGGCCGGAAGCCGTGTCGTACTCGGCAGAGCACAGCCTCGGCACCGGCGCGCCGAGCACGCGCGCGGCGTAATCGCCGGTCTTGAGGTCGGCGAACGTGTCCGACAGGTGTTCCCCGAAGCGGTAAATCGACGGCGTGAGCCGCAACTCGCTCGTCAGGGGATCGGTGAGGCCGAGCAGCGAGAAGTGGTACTGGCACCCGCCGAGCTGGAGGCCGCTGATCACGGGCCACGCGGAGACGACGAACGCGAGGAGGAGCACGGAGGTCGCGAGGGCGTTGCGCCAGGCATGAGCGCGGATCGCGCCGGGCAGGAACAGCAACACCACGATGGCGCCGAACGGCACCATCACGGCGAGGTCGCCGCGAAACCCATAGCCGATCCCCACAACGACCCCGTACGTCGCCGCCAGCGCGAGCGTGCCGGCGCGACGCATGGGCCGCATGACCAGCGCGCCGAGAATCAGGATCGCGCCGAGCACGAACGGCGCCTTGCTGTAGTCGCGCAGCGACAAGAGGTGCGTCAGGTTGGCGGGCGAGAGCGTCAGCAGCAGCGAAAGCGCGGCGGACACCGGTGTATTGGTCACGAGCCGGAACAACCCGTAGAGCAACACGGCGCCGACGGCGCTCATCGCGGACACGAGCCCATCCAGCGCCGTCCACGACACGCCCGTCATCTTCCAGACCGCCGCGGCCGCGCCGTACAGGTAGTACCAGTTCGCGTTCGCCGGCGTCGTCAGCGGCAGTTCGGTCATCCCGGCCGGCAGGAGGGCGCAATCGAAGTCGTTCCGCGAGACATTGAGGAATTCGGCCAGCTGCGGCGGGGCCGAGGGAGACGTCACGAATCCCCGCCCGCAGGCCATCATCACGGCCGGCTCGAAGTTCGATTGATAGAAGAAGGGCTGTGCCCCGGCCGCACGGAAGCCATGCATGGCCGACTGCGAAGCAACGAGCGACACGGCAAACAACGCAGCAACGACGAGGGCCTCACGAAAGATTGTCCGGAGTGGCGTCGTCACGGTGAGGGGAAGCTCCCTATTTTAGGCCATCCATCCGTGCGGGCTCGCGCGCATCCGGCGGCGCCAACGGCGCCAGGCGCGACGTGCGGATCACCCATGGCGGCAGGTCCCTGGCAAACACCAGCCGCTGGAAGTAGCTGGCAAGCACGCCGAACGCCAGCAGCTGCAGGCACCCCATCGTCATCACCGTCAGCACGGTGCTCGACCAGCCGGGGACGGTGTTGCCCTGCAACGTCTCCCATGCGATGAAGCCGCCGTAGCTGAACGAGAAGATCAATCCAATCAACCCGAGGCCGCTGATGATCTGCAGCGGCACGTGCGAGAAGCGGACGATGCTGATGGCGGCCAGCTCGTAGTTCTTGCTGAAGGTGAACCGCGATGTGCGGTCGTTGCGAACGTGCTGCTCGTACGTCACCGCCGACTTGCGCCCCGGCAGCCACGCGGCAAACACGCGGAGCGAGCCGATGTGCGGCAGGTAATCCGCCACGCTGCGCAGTACCTGCGCGTCCCAGAGGCGGAAGTCGGCCTGGCCGGTCGAGAGGCTCAAGCCGGTGAGCGCCGCCGTGACGCGATAGAACATGGCGGAGGGCAGGCGCTTGAGCAGTGGCAGCTCGCGGGTCGGCCGTCGAATGGCGTGGACGATGATCGCACCGGTCTCCCGCCATTTCTCAACGAGCTCGCCCACCACGGCCATCGGGTGCTCGAGATCCGCGTCCATCGTCACGATCGCATCGGGCCAGGCCCCCGCATGGCAGAGGCCCGCGATCAGCGCCGCCTGGTGGCCGGCGTTGGCGGTAAGCGAAAGGTAGGCGACCACGTCGGGGTGCGCGTCCGCCGCCCGGCGCAGCACGCCGGCCGTGTCGTCGATCGATCCGTCGTCCACCACGAGGAGGCGGACGTCGGTGGTGGCGGACAACTGCCGGCGCAGCGCGAGGACCGCCTGCACGAAATCGGGAAGCACGGCCGCCTCGTTGAACGCCGGCGTCACGATCAGGAGGTGTGTCATCGGCGCTCCGCGACAATGTACATGATGTCGTGCAGGTTCAGGTACACATCAAGGCCGGACGGCGCAGCGCGCTGCAGCCACGCACCCAGGCGCGGCCAGCGGCCCCGCAGCGCGACCAGGTTGTGGAGCATGCCGCCCAGGCTTCGATAGACGCCGCAATACTCGACGTGGATCACGCGAAAGCCACACCGCTCGAGGAGGGCCGAGAGGGATCGGCGCGTGAAGTAGTGCAGGTGTGTCGGCGGATGGATCAGGCGCCACCTGCCCTTCTGCACGCGGGCGTTCAGGCTGCCGATATCGCCGGTGGTGACGGCGATGAGCGCGCCGGGCGGCATGTGAGCCGCCACGGTCTCGATGTACCGCCGCGGCGCCGCCAGGTGCTCGATGGTGTCCCACATGCACACGACGTCGAAGGTCTGTCCCGAGAAATCCGCCGCCAGGAGGTCGCCGCACGACACGTCGAGGCCCAGTTCCCGGGTGGCGTAGCGCACCGCGTCCTCAGAGACATCGATGCCCCGGACCGACTCGAACAGGCTCCGCGCGGCATTCAGGAAGAACCCGTAGGCACACCCAACCTCGAAGAGCCGCCGGTGGGAGGCGGTCAGGAACCGCCGCAGCGTGGCGAGGCGGCCCGCGAAGTTCTTCTCGATGATCCGCCGGTCCTCGAGGTAATTGCCGTACTCGTCGCCGAAGAAGTAGCTGCGCTGGTACAGCCGTTGAATCGCCTCGGGGTCGAGGGAGAGGTCCGCCCACACGTGCGAGCATGCGCCGCAGCGGCGGAGTCCGGCGTAGCCGACCCCCGTGCCGTCGGCGTCACACACGTCGCAGCGGGTCATCTCAGAAATCGAAGTAGATGAACTTGGCGGAATTGCCCTGGCTCACGGTGATCGCCAGCACCCACAGGAACAGGACGACCGGCCACAGGATTTCCGGCCGCAGGTAGCGCACCATCGCGCGGACACGGCGATGGTCGTCGTACCGGTGGAACGCCGCGAAGATCAGCACCAGCGCCACGAGGAAGAGGTTCGCGGACACAAACGCGGAGGCGTCCGTCCATCCCCCGCCCCCGAAGGCCGCCGCCAGCATCTCGAACGCCTTGCGCAGGCTCGGCGCGCGGAAGAACACCCAGCCGAGGGTGACGAAGTGGAAGGTGATGAGCACCCCCAGCCAGGCGGGCAGCGCGCGCGCCGCGCCGAACGCGCGTTGCAGCGCATGCGTCACGGCGACGCCGGTGCCGTGAAACAGGCCCCACACCACGAAGGTCCAGCTCGCCCCGTGCCACAGGCCGCCGAGCGCCATCGTGATGATGACGTTGCGCATCTCCTGCGCCCGCCCGTGGCGGTTGCCGCCGAGCGGGATATAGAGGTAGTCGCGGAGCCAGGACGACAGGGTGATGTGCCACCTCCGCCAGAAGTCGATGATCGAGGTGGCGGTGTACGGCCGCAGGAAATTGTTGGGGAGCCGGACGCCGAGGAGCAGCGCGAGGCCAATCGCCATGTCGGTGTAGCCGCTGAAGTCGCAGTAGATCTGGACGGAGAAGCCGTAAATCGCCAGCAACGCGGACGGGCCGCTGACGGTGCCGCCGGCCTGTGCGTAGACCGTGTCCACCGCGCCCGCGATCGTGTCGGCGAACACCAGTTTCTTGACGATGCCCAGGGTGAAGATGGCGATGGGCACGGCAACCCGGCGCAGGCGGGTCCGCGCCGGATGTTCGAGCTGCGGGACCAGTTCGTGCGGCCGCAGGATCGGTCCCGCGATCAGATGCGGGAAGAAGAGCACGTAGGCCAGAACCGTCGCCGCGCCCGGCACCTCGCGATACTTCCGCTTGTAGATGTCGACGATGAAGGCGGTAAGCGTGAAGGTGACGAAGGACACGCCGAGCGGCAGCGGCAGGTCGAGCAGGCGGCCGTCCCACCCGACGATCGGGCCGAGCACGTCGCGGTAGACGAAGTTCGTGTACTTGAAGACGAGCAGCGGCAGGAAGAGGATGACGACGGCGACGGTGGCGCGCCGCTTCCGCCGGACCGCGTCGGGCGCCTGCTCCATCCATAGGACGCCGCCGTAGGCCGTGGCCATCAGGGCAAACGGCAGCCAGGCGTACTCGATGCGCCACCACGCGTAGAAGATCGCGCTGCCCGCGATGATCAGGTAGACGCGGTGCCGCAGCGGCACCACCAGGTGCAGGCAGAAGTACACCAGGAAGAAGACGAAGAACGCGGGCGAGCTGAAGAGCACGGCGCTACTGGGTCAACACGGGCAGAATGGCGTCGGCCATCAACTGGTGGCCGAGGGCGTTCGGGTGCGGATCGCCAGGCATCGCGAACATCGCCTCGGGCGGGTGGCCGAGCATGCCGGGCAGCAGGTCGACGTAGGTGTAGCCCTCGCGCTCGGCGATCTGGCGCATGGCGTCGTGCACGAACCCGAACTTGTAGTCGATCAGGTTGTGCACGTCTGGCGTCATCGCCAGGTAGAGCCGGATGTGATGGGCCCGCGCGTACTCGGCCAATTCCTTGAGCCTCGCCTGCATCACGACGAACCCGGGCGCATCGGGCCGGTAGACGGCGCGATAGTGATCGACCAGGGATTGCTCGCCCGCGCGGTCGAAGAGCCGGTGATAGGCAATCCACAGCGTGACGCCCAGCTGGCTGTTGCGAAGGATCGCGTTGCCGCCGCCCGGCGGCAGCTCCTCGGCGTCCCGGAGGAAGTAGTGCACGACGATGTCCGTGGGTTCGAGGCCCGAGAGTTCCTTGAAGAACCGGGACACGTAGCGCTGCGTGTTGTAATTGCCCACTCCGCCGTTCAGGACCTGCACCGGCTGGCCGGCCGCCTTCAGCTTCTGCTCGAGGCGCGCCTCCACCGTCTCTTCTTCCGGGACGCCCCAACCGAGCGCGATCGAACCGCCGAGGAAGAGGATGCGGCGCCCGCCGGGCGGCAGCGGCTCGACGGGACCTCCGCGCAGGCCCCACTCGTTGAGGCGGATCGTCACGCTCTGCAGCAAGGCCGACTTGGACTTCACGTGATCGAAATCGAGCGCGGGGTCGCTGCTCTGCGCCTTCAGGTCCTTGGCATATCGCCACATCTCGATGTCGTAGGTCTTCATCGAGCTGTTCTTGACGCGCAGCGCCAGCTCTCCGAGGCCGAAGGCCAGCACGAGGGAGACCGACATCAGGATCACGGAAAATAGCGGGTTCGTGGATTTCGTGTTGGAACTCATTGATTCTCGACGGCGGCTTGGGTTCTCGCGGATGGCCCTGCTATAGTCGATCCCACTTTGAATCGGCTGCATTTCCTGGGCGCCACGGTGGCAGCGGTGCTCGTCCTCCTGCTCGTCATCCTCGGTGAAGCGGTGGTCCGCTGGATCGACGGATACTCACTTTTCCACATCAGCCTCGCGGCCGCGCCGGCGCGACCGCGGCTGGTCACGCGCACGTCACGCGACAACGCCGACGCCCGGTACTTCGACACGATCGCGCTCGCGACCGGCGTTGACCCCACGTGGTATCCCCAGGATCCGCCGCCGCACCAGCCGATCCCGATGACACCCGCGATCGCCGCGCGCGCCGAGCGCTACAAGGCCACCGATCCCCTTGGGGCATTCTTCGCCTGGAATCCGGCCTACCTGAAACTCGAACTCTGTGGAGGACTGCGATTCGGGTCGCTGGGGATCCTTGACGATTTTTACACATTCGAGCCCCCGCCGCAGAACGGGTTCCCCATCTATCGTCACCTGTCGAGCATGAGCCCGCCCGGATGGTTCCCGACCAACCGCTTCGGATGGCGCGGGCCGGACGTCACGCTCAACAAGCCGCCGCAGACCATCCGCGTGGCGTTCGCCGGATCGTCGATGACGATTGACGGCTACAACCTTCCTTTTTCGCACATCGAGTACATCGGGGAATGGCTGAACCTGTGGGTCAAGGCGCGCGGCTATCCGTTCAAGGTCGAAGTCCTCAACATCGCGCGCACGGGCGTTGACTCGTCGTCGGTGGCTGCCGCTGTCGTCCAGGAGCTCATGCCGCTCGAGCCCGACCTGGTCATCTTCGACGGCGCCAACGACTACCGGCCCGGCCTGCTGTTGAAGCTGCCTAAGGAAGGTTTGCCGCCGGTGCCGCCGGACTTCGGCGGCCGGGGTCCGCAGTGGGCCGCCGAGCGCTACTCCGCGGTGGCGCGGCGCATCAGGGTGGTCGTCGACACGCGAAGAGAAGGCGTCGAGCCCGCCAAGCCGTCGTACCCGATCCAGTGGCCACCTGACGTGAACGAGTCCGATCCCGACGTGACGCAACGGCCGCTCCCGATGGGCCTGCACGACGTCATGACCAACTTCGACACCATGCGCGCGGCGGTCACGGCCACGGGCGGGACGCTCGCGCTCAGCTCGGAAGTCGCCATGGTGCACGACGGCCTCAAGCTCGTGCTGCCGCGGGACGAGACGCTGTTCAAGGCCATCAACGATCAGACGTTCCCGGTCACCTACGCCCAGAACCGGCGGCTGATGGACTTCCAGAACCACGTGTTCCGGAACTACGCCGCGCGCCACGAGCTGCCGTTCATCGACAAAGCAGCGGCCCTGCCGCTCGACCCCGAGCTGTTCCTCGACATGGTGCACATGACGCCGGCCGGCAACCGGCTGCAATCGTGGTACTACTTCCAGTGGATCGTCCGCTGGATCGACCAGGAAGTCGCGGCCGGGCGCCTGCCGCGTCCGATGCAGCACCCGCTCGACGCGCATCCCGCGTTCCCGCGCGGCGACTACCCGCTCGTCACCAAGGCGAGCATCCTGGCTAGCTGCCAATAGCCGCTCCCCGCGGGCCCAGCCAGGCCCACACCGCATTGCCCGCCGCCTGCACGCCGAGCAGTGACAGGAACAGCGCGTAGAAAGCCGAGTAGTTGTGGTACTGCTTCACGAACACCGAGAAGATGAGCCCCGACTCGACCTGCATGAGGCACGCCGCCAGGCTGAGCAGCGCCAGCGAAAGCGCCGCCGGCTCGTCGCGCCGGTAATAGAACGCGAAGGCGCCGAGGGTGATCGCAACGTAAAGGCCGAGCAGCCACACACCAGACGGCAGCAAGCCAAGCGGCGCCAGTAGCACGCTGACCCCCAGGCCCACCAGACCGGGCGACCCGCGCAACACGCGCAGCATGTCCGCGCCCGACACCGAGAACTTCAGGTAATAGACGCCGATCATCTCGCGGGTGTGCGACCGCCAGAGGGACGTGTAGTAGCGCAGCAGCGCCGCGTTGTAACGCGGCCCGAGGAACGGCACGCCGGGGTCCACGCGGTCCGCGATCCGCGGCCCAACTTCGTCCGCCCAGCGGATGCCCTGGGCCCGGCTGAAGTCGTTCTCCGGCACGCCGAGCGCGAGCACCAGCGGGTGCCCGAAAGGATGCGCCGCGTTGAAGCGGCCCTCCTCTGGCAGGCGACTCGTGATGAGGCCCTGCTGGAACGCCACGAAACCCGCGATGAAACAGGTCGCGAGCGCCACCGCCCGCAGCGCCCGCCCGCTCCAGGCGATGACGCGCCCCCGGGCGCGGAGCTCTTCGACGAGCGCACACGCGAAGAAGAGCGCAACCACCGGGAGGTAGCTGGAGCGCATGTTCGCGACGAAGGCGGACAGCACGCCGGCCACGACGCCGTACGCCACGAGGCCCACGGGCCCGCGCGTCCACCGGTACTTGATCGCGAACCCGTGCAGCGCCAACGACACGAGCACGAGCGCGAAGAAGAACGGGTAGTTCGAGTACACGTGGTCCGGCATCGACTGCAGCAGCATCAGGCCGCACAGCAAGGTCGCGAGGCCGAGGACCAGGCTGCTCCCCAGATCCATCAGTAACAGCACGAACGCCGCGAGGCAGGCGATCTTGATCAGGTGCAGGACCTGCCCTAGCTGTGAGAGGGAAAGGTTCGGATTCAGGGAGAGGATCGCGGCCTCCACGAGCATCAGCGAGTTCTCGCTATTCACGAACGGCTGGTCGATCGACCGGCAGTACGCTTCGAGCGATCCGGCTTTCTCCGCGATCAAGGCACGGAGCGGCACGTGCCGTCGTTCCATCCGCGCGCCGAGATCCATCGGGATCCGGACGGTTCGCGAAAACGACGATCCGGCCCCGCAGAACGCGCGGGCCGTCGCGAGGTCCAGCGAGACGATGGCGTGGCCGTCGGAGAGTGAGGCGCCATCCATCGACCACGCCGCTCGGGAGGTCGCGAGCGACGCCGCGAGCAACACCGCCGTGGCGGCCACCGACCATCGAAAGGCGACCGGCCGGTGCCACAGCAGTCCGTACCGGACCCATTGTGAAAGGCGGGCCGTCACCGCCGTGGCGCGCTCATGGATATCGCGACCGCACGGTGCCGTGGCGCCGGTTCGCATACCGGCCCAGCACGACCCAGCGGAACCAACTGGAGAGGATGTCGCCGATCGACCGGGCGATCGCCCCGGCGCGCGTGCCCGTGCCCTTGCCGCGGCCGCGCTTCTGGAACAACACGGGCACCTGCAGGAACGACGCCCCGCCCCAGTACAACTTCATCATCACTTCGGGGTTCGTGAACGACCCTTCGGACTCGAGGCGCAGCGGCTGCGCGAGCCGGGTCGGGCAAATCGTCACGTTCTGGAAATCGTCGAAGGGCAACTGGAACAGGATGCGGATCAGCGCGTAGTTGGTCAGCGACACGATGCCCTTGTAGAGGCTGTCGGAGCGCCGCCGGATCGTGCCCAGGTCGAACTCGCCCGGGCGCACGCCCTGGAGGATGTCGTGCCGCCGCAGCTCGCCGAAGAACGGCTTGAAGGCGTCGATGTCGTACGCCCAGTCCACCGTCTGCGCCATGAAGTAGTCCTTCGTGGCGGCGCCGATGCCGCGACGGTAGCAGTACCCGGGGCCGCGGTTGCGTTCGTTCTTGAGCGGCGTCAGCCAGGGCCGGTTCGCGGCCAGCTCAATCATGATCGCCCACGTCCGATCGGTGCTCCCGTCGTCGATTAGGATCAGCTCGTAGTCGTCCGACACGCTGGCGAGGAAGGCTTGCGCGCGGCGGACGTACTCCGTGACGTTTTCTTCCTCGTTGAGCGCCCAGCCGAGCATCGAGAGGCTGGGGCGGAACGGCGTCTCGGGCGGCGTGTCGGTCATGAAGCGCGGGCCGGAAATGCGGTCGCGAGCCGCGTGAGCCAGCAGGGCCACTCGCCCCGCTCGGCCCGGGTGGCCGCGTGCGCGAGGCACCACGCCGACCACGCCCTGAGGTCCCACTTGAAGAACCGCGCGCCGTCGATCTCGAGCGTGGTGAACACGCCCGCATCGGGCTGCATCGCGTCGCCGATCGCCGAAGGGCTCGTCAGTTGCTGAAACGGCGGCCGCAGGCACATGCGCCGGACCACGCGGGAGACACCCTGCCCATCGATCACCGTTGTAGCGTACACGCGGTCGTCGTAGACCGCCGCGGGATACCGCACGCCGGCCCGTGAGTCGATCGCGTGGATGAAGGAGTTCGTATTCAGGCTCACGCCGAGGCCCACCAGCGTCGTGCGGCAATCGAGCATCCGCTGGTAGCTCGAGTCCGGGCCGAAGGGATCCGGTTCGGCAGGCGCGACGCCCACGATAGCCTCGGCCTCCGCGCCGCGCGCGCACACGCAGAAGTCCGGGTCGAGGCTTCGGACCACACCCGCCGTCCGGCGAAACATCTCGGGCATCAGGCCGATGCCCGCGGGCGTCCGGCGGACATCGAACACCGGTCCCGTGGCCAGGTACTCCTGGTGCGTCGAGTGGAACGGGTAACTTGGCATCACCAGCGTGCCGGCGGCGCCGGTCCAGTCGAGCAGAGCGGCGAGCATCTCGGGCGCGCGAAGGCCCGCGCGCTGGATCCAGTCCACCGACGACTGGACGTAGATCATGCGCCCACGGGGGACGCCGAGGGTGTCGAGAAGAGACTCGGGAGTCATATGGATGGTCCGGCTAAAGCCGGACACCACCTTCGTTGTCACTGGCCCGGCTAAAGCCGGACGCCACATCGAGGCCACACCATTGCAGGGCGACGCACGCGAGATTGCCGGCCACGAGCGGCAAGTGCGCGAGTTCGAAATACTCGTCGGCGCCATGGACATTGCGTCCACCGCCGGGCCCATACAGGCACGCGGCAGACGTCGCCCCCAATCGCGCGCGCGTGTAATGACGCAGATCGCAGTGGCCGACGATCACGCTTTCCTTCAGCACGGCGCCGTGACGCCGGGTCACCGTGTCCACAAGGAGTTGCGCGATCGGGTTGTGCGGATCGCCCTGCTCTGGTGGCGTCTCCAGGCCGACGAACATGATCGTCGCCGGATCCGCGAGCGGCCATCCGGGTGACTGCGCCAGTTCACGCAGGACCTGGCGCAGCGCGTCCTTCGCTCCCGCGCAGGTCTCGGGCGGGGGGAACCCGAACTGCCCTTCGATGACGCAGTCGGCAGGCACCGAGCCCGGCCACACGCCACCCCGGACCATGCCGAGGTTGATGAAGTGCGGACGCTCGTGGGGACCCCAGGGTTGCGCATGCGCGGCATTTCGCGTCGCCACGAACGCCTGCAGTGCGGCGACCACGGGACCAACGGCAGCGATCGGATTGGGCCCCGGCGACGTCGCATGACCGGCCACCCCGCCAAGCCTGATCTGGAACGACACGTGTCCCATGTGCGACACGATATAGCGCTCCGGCCAGGTGCCGTCCACGATAATGACGCCTTCGCCTGTGTAGCCGCGATGGACGGCCGCCAGCGATCCGTTGCCGGTGGATTCGTCTTCGATCACGCTCGTCACGGTGAGGTCGCCGGCCAACTCGATGCCGGCCTCGCGGAACGCGTGCGCCACAAGCAGGCACTCGACGACACCGGCCTTGTCGTCGCAGGCGCCGCGGCCATAGAGCCGTCCGCCGTCGACGACGCCGCCGTAGGGCGGGAACGTCCACGCGTCCGGCGCGTCGACCGGCACCGTGTCGATGTGAGCGTTGAGGACCAGCGAGCGTCCCCCACCGCTGCCCTTCCGTTTCCCGACGACGCACGGCCGGCCGGCGTAGTGGCGGGGCGAAGGGTTGAACGTCTCGTCGCTCGCGAGCGTCGCGGGATCAACGTCGAAGCTGTCCACCTCGAGCCCGATGTCGCGCATGTGCCCGGCCACGATCGCCTGGGCCGCGCCTTCCTCGCCCACGGGACTCGGCGTCCGCACCAGCGATTGCAGCAGCGCGCGATACGCGGGCTCCAGCCGGTCGATGGCCGCCAGTACCCGGGCTTCAGCGTCTGCCATGCGTCCTCACTTGGCGGCCTCCGCCTGCGGCTCGATGAGCCCCGCGCGCGAGACGACGACGCGGTTCTCCAGTGACATGCCGCGAAGGTTGTTGGCCATGACGACCTTGTAGTCGCCGTCCTCGGGGACCTTGATGACCACGGAGAAGTCGCCGGTCTGCACGACGTGAAGCTGCACGACCCATTCGTCGTGGCTCACCATGCCGAACGTGACGCCGCCCTTCTCGATCGTGCCTTCCGCGATGAACGTCGTCCCCTTGAGGAGGCGACGCGGCCTCATCTCGACGAGATACAGGAGCGGGCCGCGCCCGCCGACTCCCCCGACTCCGCGCGCGCTCCACGCGAGGCCGTCCATCTGGAAGGTCGGCGATACCTTGGAGATGTCCGACGGGACGAATCCCGTGGGCGTGGCGGCCAGGCTCTTCTTCACCTCGCTGCGCGCCAGGTCCGTGGGGAAGGTGTAGACCTCGGCGGGATTCTGCCGCCCCTCCACGCCGCTGATCGTCGCGTAGGGCGTCACGCGCTCCCATCCTGGTCGCAGGCGCAGGTCGAGCAGGGTCGGTAGCGACGAGATCTCGTTCAGTCTCGAGACGCGGACGAGGCACGATGCGTGTGCGCCCGGCAACTCCAGGCCCGCGAACCCAAAGGGCTCGTCACCCGGGCTGGTCGATCCAGGGTTCCTGAAGTAGGCCGGGAAATAGAGGGCCACCGGAACGTCGGAGAGCGGCACGGCCACGTCCACGCCGTGACTGAAATCGTACGCCGCCGTCATTGCGCGGTAGCGCTCCGTAACGCGGAGGTTCATCGTGTCGCAACGCGCACCGCCGACGTAGGCCACCACGTAGGCCGCGTGCACGCCGCCGTCGGCGGGCAGGTCGCGCTGAAGCGCCGCGCTCTCGAACCGGACGTCCCCATTCGGCAACGTAACGGGCGCCAGGTCCAGCGCGGTCCTCGGGGCCGAGTCGATCGTGCCGAGGAGCGCGCGCACGTGCCCTTCCTGGTATCGGCGCAGCAGCCACAAGGGGCCGACGATGACCACCGCGAGGACGGCCCACATGGCCAGCGCCAACCCGGTGGCGCGCACCCAACCCACCTTCGGCGTGGCGGCCTTGATCCACTCGGCCCGCCATTCGCGCTTCACCACGGCACCGGCCGTGCGCCCCGCCAGCATCAGGCAGAAGCCAAGCGCCCACCAGCCGACGAACTCGAGGTGGAAGAAGTGCCGTTCCTGGAATTGCAGGGCGGGATAGCCGGCGAGATACAGGACGAAGAGCCCGGCGAAGAGTCCGATGCGAAGGTTCCACACGCTCAGTGCGGTCAGCGTGATGACCAGCGGCCACGGCCAGAGCCTGCCGAACTGCCGCAGCCCATCGGCCTTGATCCGTAGCAGGCTCTGCGCCGCGTTCGGCAGGAACTCCGGCACCACCAGCGCCGCCGTCGTCGTCGAGTGCGGCAGCTCGGTGATTCGCACGGCCGAGGCATACACGCGCGTCAGCAGGTCCGCCGGGAAGTTCGTGGCCACCTCGCGAAGCAGGCCGCTCGCCGTGCGGTCGTAGTCGGCGCCGTACATCGCCAGGAAGCGGTGCTGCCCGAGCCTCCGATCCGCGTAGTTGTCGATCATCGCGAGCGCGAGCTCATCGCGGTACTCGAAGCCCATCTCGTAGAGATGGCTGTTGTCCACGCCCAGATCAGCGCTGAACGCCGGCGTGAGACCCAGGAGCACGAGGTGCTGCGTCGAGCTGCCGCCCCCGGTCTGGTACACGGAGGACATCGGCCACATCGCCGCGTAGACGGCCACGAGGTAGATCGCAATGGCACCGGCCCGCAGCGCGATCCCCTCGCGAAGGCCCAGGGGAAGGAAGACCGCGAGCACGCCGACGAACGCGGGGATGGCCACGAGCAAGTCGTTGCGGAAACCGATGCCCACGCCCGTCAGGACGCCCGCCACCACGGCGAGCAGCAGCGTGCGCCAGAGCGTCACCTCGGTCCGCACGAGGCGAACGGCCAGGAGGATCAGCGCCAGCACGAAAGGCGCCTTCGCGTAGTCGCGCAGGTGCGGGATGTTGTGAAGGTGCAGTGTCGAGACAATCAGCGCCGTCGCCGCCAGGCCCGACAGCGTCCGCCCCATTCCCTGCCGGAAGATCGCGAAGGCCAGGACGATGGTCAGCCCGTACAGGAATCCGTAGAGCGGGGTCAGCGCGCTCCAGGCGACGTGTCCGCGAACCCGCCACGTTTCGCCGACCGTCATGATCAGGTAGCGGAACGCGCGCTGCATCGAGGTCAATGGGCGCGTGGCGACCGCCTGGACCTCGCCGCACGACACCTCGTCGGCCCTGCGATCGAGAAAAGCCGTGAGCGCGGGCCGCGCCGAGGCGTCGGGGTTCACGTACCCGAGCCCGCACGCCTCCATCACCGCGGGGCCGAACTCCTGCTGGTAGAACCAGGGCTTGCCGCCCGCGGCCACGAAGTGCGGCACGTACCACGCGGCCATGGCGTACGCCGCCACGAAGAGGACGGCCGCAAGCGCACCTTCAATCCCCCAGCGGCGAATCGGGCTAATGGAGTTCGGCCTTCCCGGACCCGGTGACAATGGGAATCTCGCGCATCCAGAGCTGCTTCTCCCACACGCTGCGATGCGTGCGGTACCACTCGATGGTCTTCTCGAGGCCCTGCTCGAACGTCACGCTCGGCTTCCACCCGAGGACCCGTCGCGCCTTGGCGGCGTCGGCGGTGTGGCGGAACACCTGTCCCGGCCGCTCGCCCACGTACGTGATCAGCGACTCGGGCTTGTCCATCAGCCGGACGATGTGGTGCGCGACGTCGGCGACGCTGAGGCTGTCGTCGGTGCCGATGTTGATCACTTCCCCCACGACAGTTTCCCTCGGCGCGTGGACGATCCGATCGATGGCGTCGCAAGTGTCTTCCACGAAGACCCAGTCCCGCTGCGCCACGCCTTGTCCGTGGAGACGGAGCGGTTCGTCGAGCAGGCAACTGGTGATGAACCGCGGCACGGCCTTCTCGAGGTGCTGGCGGGGGCCGAAGTTGTTGAACGGCCTGACGATCACGGCGGGCAGGTGGTACGTCGCCCAGTAGGAGTAGACGAGGCGATCGGCGCCACACTTCGCGCTCGCGTAGGGGCTGAGCGGCTTGAGCGGGTGCTCCTCGTTCATCAACGGCGTTTCCGCCGTCCCGTAGACTTCCGAGGTGGAGATGTGCACGAACCGCTCGATGCGATCGGCGCACCGGAGCACGGCGTTCGAGATCACCTGCGTGCCCAGCACGTCGGTCTCGAAGAAGTGGTAATTATCGAAGATGGAGCGCGTGACGTGCGTCTCGGCGGCGAAGTGCACCACGACGTCGACGCGGCGCATGAGGTTCTCGACGAGCGACGCGTTGCGCACGTCGCCGTACCAGAACTCGATCCGCCCGCTGGTGTGCGCGTCCTGGAAGTCGGTGGGCAGGTTGTCGACGCTGCCGGCGTACGTCAGCAGGTCGAGCACCAGGATCCGGTAGTCCGGATACTTGTTGAAGATGTGGTGCACGAAGTTGCTGCCGATGAAGCCGGCGCCGCCCGTCACGAGGAGTGTCTTCATTCCGTGGGTCCGCCCTTGAGGATCTCTGCGCTGGTGTCGCCGCAGTTGAGAAGCAGGTCGATCGCCGACAGGTACGGCACGAACGGCCCGTGCTGCTGCGGGTAGACCGGGTGTTGATAATTCTGCCAGACCACCTCGATGCCGTGGCTGGCGAAGAGCGGCACGTCGAGGTAATCGCTCGCCGCGTCGCCGCTCAGGTACCGCGTGGCGCCGAAATGGCGGCACAGTTCGATGAGCCGCTCCGACTGCGCGCCGCCGATGCCCAGCGTGGACGTGCGAATCGTCGGGACCGGCAGCTTCAGCCACGCGGCCATCTGCCCGGACACCGCGATGTCCAGCTCCGCCAGGTGCGTCCAGGGGCGGGTCAAGATCTCCTCGATCTCCGGCAGGTAGCGCATCGCATACGGGGCCTTTGCATAGTACTGCTTCAGCGAGGCCACGTGCTTGCGCTGCCAGTTGGACCGCGTGTCGATGAGGGTGTCGAGGATCTTCGGCTGGCCCTGGCCGCTGTGGAGCACCGGGACGGTGAGCCACAACGGGCCCGCCGGCGTCTTGATCCGGTTGCGGTTGCGCCACCCATGCTTGTCGAACTGGACATCGTCGTAGTACGCGAACACGTCCGCGCGCCGCATCTGGTCGAAGAAGCCGAGCCATGGCAGGTAGCCGGGCTGGAGGACGACGAGGGTCTTCGGGTTGCCGGAGGCCGGGACGGTCATGCGAGGTACAGGTCGTACCACTCCTGAAAGACGACGAAGGCGAGCACCTTGTTGACGTCAGTGTAGTCGGCGCCGGGTCGATACAGGCGATCGACGAGCGCGCCGACGCGCGCCGCGTCGAAGAAATCGTGGCGGCGGAGGCGCGACGGGCTCAGGGTGTCGCGCACGTAGGACTGGAGGTCGCCCAGCATCCACTGCGTGACGGGCATGAGGAAGCCTTCCTTCGGCCGGTCCACCATCTCCGCCGGGAAGTAGCGGCGGGCCGCCTGCTTCAGCAGGTATTTCGTGTCGCCCAGCTTGATCTTCACGCGTCCGGGCAACTTCGCCACGAAGGTGACCAGGTCGGTGTCGAGATAGGCGCTGCGCACCTCGAGGGAGTGCGCCATCGACAGGCGATCGCCGTAGGTCAGCACCTGGTCGGGGAAGATCGTCTTGAACTCGGCCTCGAGGATGCGGTTGAGCGGGTCCGCTGCGGTGAGGCGTTCGAACGTCTCCTTCAGGTACGCAGCAGTGCTCGTGCCGGCCAGGGCCTGCTGCACATCGGGGTTGTACAGGTCGCGCTTCTCATGCTCGCCGAACACCAGGAGCTTCGCGCGCCACTCCCAGTCCGGCGCCGGCGTGTCGCCGGGACCAAGGAGGCCGGCCAGGTATTCCGGCCGGTTCTCGAAGGGCCGGATCGAGATCGGCGTTGCCCGTGCGCTGGTATTCCGGAAACCGCGCGAGCGGCTGCGCAAGGCGATGCGACAGGTAGCTCCCGAAGATCTCGTCGGCGCCGTCCCCCGACAACGCGACCTTCACGTGCCGGGCGATCAGCTGCGACAGGAAGTAGCTGGAGACAACGCCCGCGAACGGCTCGTCGAAGCAGCCCAGGATCTTCTTGAGGTTGTCAGGGTAATTGCTGAACTCGATGGTCTCTTCGTGATGTTCGGTGCCGTACTTGTCCGCCACCCACCGGGCCCACCGGCGGTCCTGTTCCTTACCCGGGGTCGTGGACTCGTTCGAATAGGTCAGCGTGAACGTCTTGATGCGGCCCGTGGCCTCGGCCGCGATGGCCGTGGAGAGGCTCGAGTCGAGGCCGCCGCTCAGGAAGAAGCCGATGGGCACGTCCGACAACAGTCGCCGCTCGACGCCCTGGCCGAGCAACCGGATCACTTCGTCCGTCAACTCCTCGTCCGTCCGCCGGTCGAGGTCCGGGTCCACCGTGAAGTCCACGTCCCAATAGCGGCTGATCACCGGCTGCTCACCCGGGCGGAACGTCAGCCGGTGCGCCGGCGGCAGCATGTAGACGTCCTTGAAGATGGTCAGCGGGTGCGGAACGTGCTTGAGGCTGATGAAATGGTGCATCGCCTCGAGGTTGATCGTCCGCGTGAAGCCAGGGATCGTGAGGAGCGCCTTGAGCTCGGAGGCGAAATAGAGGACATCACCGCTCTGCCAGTAGTAAAGCGGCTTCTTCCCCATCCGGTCGCGGGCGAGCAACCCGGTCTGGCGGTTCTCGTCCCACACCGCGATCGCGAACATGCCGTCGATATGTTCGGGCAGGTCCGGCGCCGTGGTCTTCGTAGAGATGCGGCAGCACCTCGGTGTCGCAGTGGGTGTGCAGCTGGTGACCGGCCTGGAGGAGCCGCGGCCGGAGTTGCGGGTAGTTGTAGAGCTCGCCGTTCTCGGCCGCCCAGATCGAGCCGTCTTCGTTGGACATCGGCTGGCGTCCGCCCTCGAGGTCGAGGATGGCCAGGCGACGCGCGCCGATGGCGAAGCGCTCGCGGTGCACCACGTGCCCATCATCCGGGCCGCGGTGGCGGAGCGTCGCGAGCATCGACTCGGTCACCGCGCGGTCACCGCGCCCGAACATTCCACAGATGCCGCACATGTCAGTACACCGGGAACCGGGAGACGGGAGTCGGGAGTCGGGAGTCGACGGCGGTCATCATCGGCCCAGTGGCGCGTAGCTGCCGGGGCGCGCGCCTTCATGCACAGGAGAGACGCTCGGGATGCGCGAGACGCTGTCGGCGTCGCTCAGCGCCACGTCGGTGACGCTGCTCGCGGCAGGATCGACGATGTACTCCGCGATCGGCACGAACTCGAATCGTTCCGGACGCGTCGCGACGTTGACCCACTCGAACACGAGCCGGGCGTCTGCCGCGCAGGGAATCGTCCGCGCATAGCGCAGCAGGCGCTCGACGAACAGCCCGCGATTGCTCGGGTAGTACTTCAGCGTCGTGAAGACGCTGGTGAGGGCGATGGATTCGGCGACCTGGGCAAACCGCGACGGGCCGGTCCTGCGGAAGTCGGAGACCAGCTGCCGGGCGCCGCCGTTACGCGGGGCCTCCCAGACGCGGACGAAGAAATTGACGACGTCCGCCGTGAAGACGCGCCAGAGAATCAGGCCGAACGCGTTGGCGTAGAGATCCAGCGCGCGCTGCACCGGCGCCGGCAACGATCGGTGCTTCAGCTGGTTGTAGAACATGCCGGCCCGCGACCAGGGGCAAGCAGGGCGATGTAGGCCCAGCAGAACGTGGCGAGCGCCGCCTGTGCGAGCGCCGGCATCGGCTGGCCCGCGACCGGTGCCGCCGCGGGCAGCACGCCAAGCAACCATCCCTCTGGAGCGGTGCCGGCGCCGAAGAACAGGACGCAGCACAGCATCACCATCTCGCACAGGAAGCCGAGGCGGATCTGCGTGGCGATGAAGATGAAACTGAGCAGCATGCCGAGGCCGCCAAGCATGCGGGTGACCGGAATCAGCATCAGGATGCCGCACGCCACTTCGGTGCTCCAGGCCATCTCGTTGAAGAACCGGAAGAGCGGGTGCGTGGGCCGCCAGTCCATCCAGAAACGCGGCCAGTAGCCCCATTCCGGGTTGACCATGCCGAGCTCCATGCCGTGGTTCTGGCGATACCCGGCGGCGAGCTTGTAGAGGCCGGCCGAGAGCATGATGCCCCCGAAGTCGATCTGGAGCGTCAGCAGGACCAACGCGCGGACGTCTGGCGCGTGCCGCGCGGTGACTTCGAGCAGGCACACCGCCGCGCCGAGCCAGAACGCGATGAAGCCGGGTGCGCCCATCCCGCGCGTGACGCTGCGCCACCGCATGCGGACGAAGAAGTAGTAGCAGAGGACCAGGTTGACCGCCGAGGCCAGCACCACTGCGCGGCCGGCGATGAGCGCCACCGCGGCCGCCACCCACAGTGCGAAGAGCAGCGACCCGACAACGGGGTTCTGGATCGCATCGACCAGGGGGCCGGACTGCGCGTAGCCGCCCCACTTCTCGCTCCGGAAGTAGCGTCGCGCGTGCGGCAACGCGGCGACGAGGGTCAGGAGCATCAGCACGCCGTAGCCGGCGCGGACGAACGCCTGGATGTCCGGGCTGAGAGTGGGATATTCCAACAGTGTCATTTGCGACAATTACGCCGGCGCGCCCAGCCGGGCGCCTTCGGCGCACCCGGCGCGACGGAGATCCGCGAGTGTGGCGCGGCGGCCTTCGATCTCGATCGCACTCACGAGCACATCGCCATCGCCGGCGGCGATCCGCACTTCGGCGTCATCGCAGCGCACCACGGAGCCTGGCGCGCGCGGGGCAGAGGCCGCGACCGGCTCGACCTTTCTCAGCACGAGTTTCGTCGAGCCGATTGTCGTGAACGCGCCCGGCCACGGCGCCACGAGCGCGCGGGCCAGGTTGTAGATGGCGATGTTCGACTGCGCCCAGTCGATGCGGCCATCGTCGGCCGTGCGCATGCGGTGGTACCCGGCGCGGGTCTCATCCTGGGGCATTCTCGGCGCGCTGCCGGCCTCGATCGCCGGCCACCACTCGGCCAGCAACGACTCCCCCGCCGTCTTCAGCTTCTGCCGCACCGACGCCGCATCGTCTCCCCACTCGATCGGGAATCGCCGCTCGGCGATTACCGGCCCCGTGTCGATCCCCTCGTCGATGTAGGCAAGGGTGACGCCAGTCTCCGTCTCGCCATTGGCGATCGCCCAGTTCATCACGTGCCCGCCCCGGTACTCAGGGAGCAGCCCGCCGTGCAGGTTGACGGCGCCGCGCGGCGCGAGGGCCACGAGTTCCGGCGGGAGCAACATCGAATAGGACCAGACGAACAGCAGGTCCGGATTGAGGGCGCGCACCTCCGCAAGGAACGGTGCGATGCGCGCGCGCGGAGGCTGGGCCAGCAGCACGAGGCCTTTTGCGCGGGCATACACGGACACGATGTCCACGTCGTGGCCGGGGCGGTTGCCAGGGACGACGACCGCAACAGGCGTGACGCCGAGGCGCGCAAGCGTGTCGAGGGCCGCGAGCGCCAGCTCGCCGTACCCAAACACGATGACCCGCGCGTGCGACATCCGCTATTTGCTTGGCAGGTCGTGATGCGGCTGGTAAACCTCGACGTCAACGCCGAGGTCCTTCTTCATGACGTCTTTTACGTGGAGACCCGAGGTCCTGAGCACCTTGAGCCAGCCGTGGTCCCAGTCGCGAATCCCCGCCAGCCAGGCCGAGCAGCCGCGGCAGGGCCACGCCTCGGCGCCCTTCCCTTCCAGGTGCAGGCGGCGGTACCAGTTGAACCGCTCGCCCTGCCAGATGTCCTTGAGGCTGACGTCGTTCACGTTGGGAAAGAGATCGGCCGTCTTGAACGAAATGTCCTGGCCGCAGAGCGCGATGCGTCCCAGCGTGTCCACGTTCAGACGCTCGAACGGCCACACGCACGGCTCCTTCCGCTCGGACGGCGTCGCCTTATAGAGGTGCGGGTCCATCGCGTGACCGAGCTGGATCGTCGTGTTGTCGTCCCAGGAGAGAAACTTGCGCGTGATTACTTCGTCCACGCCCACGTCCTCCATCCAGAACTTCACCGCCGCTTCCATCTTTCCCTCCATGATGTCCTGCCGGATCATGGAGACGACGATGCGGTTGGTGGTGCGGAACTCCTTGCGCATCGCGAGCGCGGCGCGGACGTTGCCGACGTGGTTGTCCCACCACTTCTGCGGATCGCGCGGCGCCCCGCGGTGCGGCGGCCGCACCTTCGCGTAGGTGTCGGGATCGCCGGCGTCCATCGAGAACTCGATGAGGTCGATGCCGGCTTTCAAAATGCGTTCGAGCTTGGCGCGAAACTGCGGCAGCGGCCCGAACATGCTGCCGTTGGAGTTCATCCAGATCCGGGCGCCACGGGCCTTCGCATACTCGACCATCTCCACCATCTTCGGGTGGAGCATCGGCTCGCCTCCGCCGGTGCACCGCATCCACGCGCCGTACTGGCCGCATTCGTCGGCCATCTTCTCCCATAACGGCACGGGCATCAGGTCGCCGTCGTGCGCGTGATAGAACTTCCGCAGCTCGGAATTCCCGTCCGTGTACGGGCACATCGGGCAACCGAAGTTGCACGGGTAGATGATGGAGATCACCACCATCAGCGGGAACTCTTCCGCGCCCGGCCGCAACCCGTACTGCTTGGCGGCCGCCTCCACGCTGCGGTGGATGGCGACTGGCGACTTCGGATCGATCACGCGCGGGATCCTTTCGTGGGGGTCATCGAACCATGGCCGCGCCCGCCGGGGACGCCTCCGTCAACAATGACACACCCGGCGGCGCCACCGACGCGCCGAGGGCGTCGCGTTCCCAGCCGGCAAGGCGCTGGTGCAGCGGCAGCGTGCGCCAGTCGGGCGATAGGGTGACACCCAGGAGCAGCGGGAACGCCGAGAGATCCGCGATGCGGGAGGCGCCGACAAGGCACCCCGGCGTCGGGTCCGACACCGCCAGTCCATCGAACGGGGCGAACACCGGCTGGAACAACCGGGTCAAGCCTGCCCGGCTCGCCCTTCGCTCGATGGTGATCGTCCGCGTAAAGTTGGTGTCGGCCGGAAGGGCGGCGTAGCGAAACGTGACCGACGGCTTCGGGCCGCACACAGCCTCGTCGAGGTCGACTTCGAGCATCTGCGGCCAGGCCGTCGGCGCGATGCCGGTGATCGGCCCGGCCGGGTTGTCCACGATCACCTTGGGTGCCGCGATATAAGCCTCGAACAGCTGGCGCGCCTGGCGGGCCTGGTACCACCGCGCCGCGCCGAGCACGCCGACAAACAGCAGCCCGACGCCCAGGGCGAAGGCGCCGGCAGTCATCGCTCCCCGCTTCACGCGAACAAAGTCCGGCGCGCGGTCCTTCAGCGACCACGCCGCCGCCACGGCGTGGTGTCCGATAAACGCCATCGCCCACCACCCCATGAACTCGAGGTGGAAGAAGTGACGCTCCTGGAACTGGATCGCCGGATAGCCGCCGAAATAGGCAAGGAAGAACACGAGGAAAAGCCCGAGTCTCAAGCTACCGGCGCTGATCACCAGGATTGCCGCGGCAGTGAAGTTGACGTGCCCCAGCGCACGCCGGGTTGGAGGGCGAAGGCGCGCAGGCGGTAGAAGGGGGCATACCAGTCCGTCATCGGCGCCGACCATTGACGGAACGGCAGTTCCACCAGTTGGAGGACCGACGCCGACGCGCGTGTCAGCAGGTCTCCGGGAAACGACGTGACGATGCCGCGCAGGTAGCGTCCGCTCTCGACGTTGTACTCGTGGCCGCAGAACACCAGGGGCTCGCGGCCCGGGTCCATGCGAAACGCATAGCCGGACACGGTGCGGCTGATGTACTCGTCCGAATAGGCGTAACCGAAGTCGTAGGGCGCGGCGCCGATGCTCAGATTGGGATCGAGCGGCGTCTGCAGGCCGAGCAACGCCACGTGCCACTGGCACCCGCCCTTGACGTACACCGCCGTGGTGATCGGCCAGCTCACCACCGTGAAGGTCGCGAGAAAGAGCGCGGTGGCCGCGGCCTTCAGCCTCAGATGCCGCCCGATGCCGCCTTCCAGGAAGCCGAACAGCACGATCACCAGCACCGGCAGCGCGGCGAGGAAGTCCGTGCGGAAGCCGTAGCCGATGCCGAGCACGGCGCCGTACGCGGTGGACAGCGCGAGCAACGACCACGCCCGCACGGGTCGCGTGACGATCCACCCGAGGATGAGCACCAGCGCCAGCGTGAAGGGCGCCTTCGCGTAGTCACGCAGGTGCGGCAGGTTCAGCAGGTGGATGGACGAGGCCGAGAGACCGATCGCGGCCAGGACTGCGAAAACGCGGCCCGCGGCCAGCCGACTGATGCCGTACGCCAGCGTGATCACCGTCCCGAAAAGCACGCCGAAGAGCGGGCCCAACCCGCTCCAGGAAATGCCGAGGATGCGCCACGCCCATCCCACCGCGGTCTCGAGATACCGCCACGCCGCCTGGTACACGTGGTCGGGGTCGAGTTCCAGCTTCGCCGGCAGCGTCGCGCAGTCGAAGGTGTCGCGGCGCAGGCGCAGGAACTCGGCGAGCGGCTCCGGTTGCTGCACGGTGATGACGAAACCGCGACCGCACGCGATCATCACCGCCGGCTCGAAGTAGGTCTGGTAGAACACCGGCTGCCCGCCACGCGCGGTCCACGTGTTCCAGAAATGGGTGGCCCACGTGCTCGACGCCAGGAAGATCAGGGCGACGATGGCGAGTTCCACCTTCCAGGTGTACGGCTTGATCACGGGCGTGGGCTACTCGACCGCATACGACGCCTTCGACAGGCGGAAGACACTGGCCGACGGGATTTCGCTGGGGTTGCAGTTCGCGACGGCCACCATGAACCCGCCGCTCTCGTCCACGGTGAAGCGCATCTCCTGCCGGACGCCGCTCGCCGGCGACAGCCACGTCGCGGCCGATCCGTTGAGCGCGCCCAGGCACACGCGGCCCCGGGAAGCGGTGAGGTCCGTCCGCACGAACACGCTGGCGCCCACCGGGGCATCCACGCGAGGGCTCGTCAGCTGGTATCCGGACGTCGTTCGATCGCCGACCACCTTGAGCGTGCCGAACAGGCCGACCGACGGCGGCTTGCCGGAGGCGAGCGCCCAGGTCGAGAGCGGGGGAAGCGGAGCGAACGGAGGCAGCGATGGATCCCGTTCCCACTCAGCCAGGCGCTGGTAAAGGGGCAGCGACGGCCAGTCCGGGGGCAGCGTCACGCCGAGCAGCACCGGAAACCGATGCAAATCGGCGACGCGCGAAACGCCGGCGAGGCATCCCGGCCGCGGGTCTGACAGGGCGAGGCCGACATAATGCTCGAAGACCGGCTGCAGGATGCGCGTGACCCCGGGCGTGCGGGAGAAGCGGGACACGGTCACCGTGCGGGATAGGCCGGCGTCGGGCGTGTTCGGGTCGTAACGAAACGTGACCGCCGGACTGCGGCCGCACCGCGCCTGGTCGACGTCCACCTCGAGGTACTGCGGCCACGCCCGCGGCGGGATTCCGCTCAGCGTGCCGGACGGGTCGAGGGCGACCTTTGGCGCAGCGACGTAGGACGCCAGCATGGCCGTGGCCGTGCGTCGCTGATACCACCTCGCGGTGCCAAGTCCGCCGATCACGAGACCAGCGGCGATCGTCGCAAACGCCACTGACCGCAGGGCGCCTCGGGCGACATCGGGCCAAGCGGGACGACGACCGCGCGCCGCCCACGCATGGACGACGGTCTGGTGCACGACGAATCCGGCCGCCCACCACGTCATGAACTCGAGGTGGAAATGGTGGCGCTCCTGGAACTGGATCGCCGGATAGCCGCCGAAGTACGCCGTGAAGAAGAGGAGGAAGAGGCCCAGCCGCAGCCCCCCGCGCTGGCGATCAGCAGCGCGGCGGCGACGATAGGGACGCCCCAGCCAATCCTCGGACGCAGGAGGCTCTCCCGCGTCTCATACAGGCCCGTGGCCCACCCCTGGAGGGGGCTCGCCCACGACAGGAACGGCAGTTCCGCGATCTGCAGCACCGAGGCGTACGCGCGCGTGATCAGGTCGGCCGGAAAGGCGAAGACGATTTCGCGCAGGTAGCGGCCGCTCTGCACGTCGTATTCATGCGAGCAGAATCCCAGCGGGGAGGCGGTGGGATCCATTCGCTGGTTGAAGCCTTCGATGGTCTGCGAGATGTAGCCGTCCGAGTAGGCGTAGCCGAAGTCGTACGGCGCGGGCGCCACGTGGAGGTACTCGTCGAACGGCGCCTGCAGCCCGAGCAGCGAGACGTGCCACTGGCACCCTCCCTGCGCGTACACGACCGACGCGGCAGGCCAGCTCACGGCGGTGAAGGTGGCGAGGAACAGCAGCGCGGCGGCCGCCTTGAGCGCAAGGCGCTTCGTGAGCCCGCCCTCGACGAACGCGAACACCGCGAGCAGGAACACCGGCAGGTTCACGAGGAAATCGGTGCGGAATCCGTACCCGACGCCGAGCACCACGCCGTAGGCGGCCGCCAGCCCGAGGAGCCAGCTGCGGCGCACCGGCCGCGTCACCAGCAGGCCGAGGATGAACACGAGCGCCAGGGTGAACGGGGCCTTCGCGTAGTCGCGAAGGTGCGGCAGGTTCGTCAGGTGGATGTAGGAGGTCGCAAGGCCGAAGGCGCAGACCATCGCCGTCGTGCGGCCCATCCCGATTCGGCAGATGCCGTAGGCCAGCGCGATGACGATCCCGAAGAGGAGACCGAAGAGCGGTCCCATCCCGCTCCAGGAGATCCCCAGGATGCGCCATGCCCAGCCCACGGTCGTCTGGAGGTAGATCCAGGCGCCCTGGTAGAGACCGTTCCGGCCGACCCTCATGCCCGGCGGCAGGTCGCTGCAGGCGATCGCGTCACGGCGCAGGGAGAGGAACTCGTCGAGGACGGCGGGCCGCGGCGCCTCCGCCACGACGAAGCCCTTGCCGCACGCGACCATCACGGCGGGCTCGAAGTAGCTCTGGTAGAAGATCGGCTGACCGCCGTGGGCGATCCAGGCGTTCCAGAAGCGCGTGGCCCACACGCCGGATCCGGCGAGCAGCAGCGCCGCGATCAACAGGTCGATCGCGACGTGCCGCCAGGTCCGCGCGGCGGCCGCGGGCCCGGTGGGCGCCGGCATCGGAGCGGGGTTCACGTATGGGAAGGAATGCGCCGGGCGACGACCAGGAGGGAGCCGCCGAAGGGCAACGTGGCGCCTAGCGCCAGGGCGGCCTCGTCAATGCGCATGATCCAGTCGAAGATCAGGTTGATTGGCCCCGGCAGGCTGACGCGATCCGAGAAATCCGCCGTGGCGTCGGCCGAGGGCGCCTTGCCGCGGTCGCGCAGGCGCGATAGCCACATGAACGGGAAGAGCGTCGTCACGAACGAGGTCGCGTAGATCACCTCGAAGCCGGCGCGCTGCAGCTTCCCCGTCATCTCGGCGCGGCTGTAGCGCCGCTTGTGGTGCACGAGCTCGTCGAGCGTGCTCCACATCCATTGATACTGCGGCACCGTCACCACGAACAGGCCGTTGGGACGGAGGGCGTCCCGCACCTGCCCCATCACCAGCTCGTCGTGGTCGATATGCTCCAGCACGTCGAACGCGCCCACCACGTCGAAGGCGTCGCGGAACGGGATGTCGGTGGCATCGAGCTGGATGAAGTCCACGTCCGGCATCTTCTTGCGCGCGTACTTGAGGCCCTGGATGTAGATCTCCGAGCCGGTGAGGCGCAAGTTGCCGACCTGCCGCAACGCGCCGATGACGCCCCCGATGCCGCAGCCAATCTCGAGCACGTCGAGCGGCCGGGAGCGATCGGTGAACCGGCGGAACACGCGCGTCAGCACCCGGTTGCGCGTGCGGCACCAGAAGCTCCTCGCTTCCACGTCCGCCGTGACGTCGAATCCCCCGCTGGGGTAGTCGGTGTAGGACAGGGCGACGGACGGCGCGTAGCACCGGATGCCGTCGATCTCCGTGTAAGGGGCGTCGGCCGCCACTAGTACGTCTCTCGCACGATGTAGTTCGGCTTCTTCTTCACTTCGTCGTAGATGCGCCAGACGTACTCGCCGATGATGCCGAGCATCAGCATCAGCACGCCGCCGATGCCGAGGAGCAGGATCATGATCGGCGCCCAGCCCGTGAATGGCGTGCCGTGCCTGAAATAGGTGTAGGCGATGTTCACGGCGTACAGGAACCCGGTGAACGCCGTGACCGCGCCGGCCACGCTGATGAACCGGATCGGCAGGTAGGAAGAGTCCAGGATGGCGTCGAGCGAGTTCTTGAGTCGCTTCGCAAACGTGTACTGCGACCTGCCGATCGTCCGCTTCGCCCGCGTGTACGGGATGAACGTCGTCTTGTAGCCCATCCAGAGCAGGTCCCCCTGGAAGAAGCGGTTGCGGACCTCGATGCTGTTGAACGAATCCACGACTCGCCGCGCCATCAGCACGTAGTCGAACCCGCCGGCGGGCATCTGCGGAAACGACATGCGCACGATGCGGTAGAAGATCCGCGACGTAAGCCGGGAGGTCCACTTGTCCTCCCGCTCGGCCCTGTGGCCAATCACCAGTTCCGACCCGGCCTCGAAATCCCGGACCATCCGCGGGATGAGTTCCACCGGATCCTGCAGATCGGCCGACAGGTGCAGGATGAGGTCGCCGGTGGCGCCCTTCAACCCGGCCAGGATGGCCGCCATCTGGCCGAAGTTGCGCGTGAACGAGATCACCCGAACCTTCGGGATCCCTCTCGCGGATCCGCAGCAGCTCCGCCAG
Source organism: uncultured Acidobacteriota bacterium (assembly GCA_963839865.1). Lineage (GTDB taxonomy): Bacteria > Acidobacteriota > Vicinamibacteria > Vicinamibacterales > UBA2999 > 12-FULL-67-14b. Next base: position 67,794 of record CAWIWS010000008.1, on the reverse strand, counting down.
CGACCCATCGTCGGATCCATCGTCCACGAACACGAACTCGTAGTCGTAGGCGGTGAGGTCCTGTGCCAGGGCGCCGCGAATCTTCTCGTAGGTCAGCGTGACCGCGCGCTCGTTGCGGTAGACCGGAATCACGAACGAGATGATCTTGGGGGCCGTCATGCGCGTGCCTGGACGCCCCGAACGATATCGCAGATCGTGTCGACCGCGGTGAGCGGTAACGTGCCATACAGCGGCAGGCACAGCACCTGCTTGACGATGGACGACGCGACGGGCAGGCGGCCGGGCGCGGCCGACGGCAAGTCGCTGTAGCAGGCGTAGTCGGTGCAGAGCGGGAAGAAGTACTTCCGCGCGAACACGTTGTAGCCCTTGAGGGTGTCGAACACCACGTCGCGCGACGCGCCGAACCCGGCCGCATCGATGCGGATGACGAAGTACTGGCAGCTGCTCTCGACGCCGGCCGGCGCGGGCATCAGGGCGATGCCCGGGACGCCGGCGAGCCGTTCCCGGTAGCGCGCGATGATGGCCTGCCGGCGCGTGACCTCCTCGGCCACGCAGTCCAGGACGGCCAGGCCGAGCGCCGCCTGCAGCTCGTTCATCTTGCCGTTGATGCCCACGACGTCGACCTCCTCCTGGTTGAGAATGCCGAAGTTCTTCAGGTGATCGAAGGCGGCCTTGCTATCAGCCTTGGGCGCTGTGAGCGCGCCGCCTTCGGCGGTGTGAAAGAGCTTGGTGGCGTGGAAGCTGAACATCGACGCGTCGCCGAAGTTGCCGATGCCGACGCCGTCCACTTTGGTCCCGAAGGCATGCGCCGCGTCGTACACGATCTTGAGGCCGCGGCGGTTGGCGATGGCCTGCAGCCCGTGGACGTCGCACGGCATGCCGTAGACGTGCACGGCCAGGATGCCCGTGGTCCGGGGGGTGATGAGCTCCTCGACCTTCGCCGGATCGAGCGTCATCGTCACCGGGTCGATGTCGCAGAAGACCGGCGTCGCGCCGCTCCAGCTGATGGCGTGCGGCGTGGCCGGGAACGTGAACGGCGTCGTGATCACCTCGCCGCGCATCCCGAGGGCCCGCACGGCGGCCAGCAGCGCGATCGTGCCGTTGTTGAAGAGCGAGACGTTCGGCACGCCGAGGTAGGCGCCGATGGCCTGCGTGAGCCGCACGTGCTGCGGCCCGTCGTTGGTCAGCCACCGCGCCTCCCACACCTCCGCGAGGCGCGCGTGGAGCGCGTCGAGCGGCGGCAGAAGCGGCCGGGTCACGTAGATGGGTTCGTCGAACGGCTCAATCACGGGTGGAATACCTCTGGGCGCAACACGCCGGGCACGCGAACGTAGGGCACCCCTTCGGGGCCGCCGGGACTCACCATCACACCAGGTCGTACTCGCCGAGCATGCGCCGGATGGCGTCCCTGGAATTGAACATCATGACGTCCAGGATCGACAGCGCCGGCACGAACGGCTGGCCGAACTGCGCGTACTCGATGGGCCGCGACCGGATGAACTTCAGCTCGATTCCGGCGGCGGCGAATGCCGCCGGCGAATACAGCTCGCGCCCGCCGATGAAATTGATGTACCGGTCGGCGCCGAGCGCCTGGCAGAGCGCGATCACCTTCTGCTCCGACTTCAGCGCGGGATCGATCGCCACGGTGGACGAGACGACGATCGGCGTCGGGATCTCGAGATAGGCCGCGGTGACCACCAGGCTGTGGTGCAGGTACTCGAACAGGTTGCGCGGCGCGGCGGTGACGATCGACTCGAGCACCGGGAACACCGCGTCGAAGAACGGCGCCTTGCGGTAGGCGTTCGCCAGCGGGTTGAGCAGCGTCGAGGGCACGAAATCGTCGGCCAGCGCCCGGTCGGCCACGTCCAGGAAATCCGAGCCCTTCTTCAGTGGGAGGGTGAAGAAGGCATCGGCGCCGTTCCGGAGAAAGCGATTCCGGTTGATCCACCCCTTCTTCGTGTACTGGATGTTGTCGTACACGACGAACCGGTCCACGGCCGCCAGCAATTGCCAGTAGCCGATGTAGGGGAGGAAGTACGGCTGCATGATGCCCAGCGTCACACGCGCATCCCGCCTAGCGGCCGCCCGCTTCGCACATCAGGAAAATGCTCGAACAGAGGTCCGGGTAGACCTGACCCAGCTGATAGCAGCCCTCGAGGTACTCGGGCGAGACGATGTCGGTGGTCAGCAGGCGGTCCCATTGGAAGTTGGCGAGCGCCTTGAAGAAGATCCCGGAGCGATGCACCACGGTGAGGCCGGCCGCCCTGGCGTCCCGCTCCAGCGTGTCCAGCGCATAGGTGATCCGGTGCCCGTGCTCCGCGCTCCGCCGGCGTCACGGCGGCGTGATGGCTGATGATGCCCATCCGGACGGCAATCTGCCGGGATGCGGCGTTGGCGTTCGGGCACACCAGGAACAGCCGGCCCCCGTCGGCCAGCCATTCGCGGTTGACGCGCGCCAGCACGCCGACCGGATCGTCCAGGTGCTCGAGCACGTGCGTGAGGACGATGTTGTCGAAGCGGCGGTTCAACGTGGCGGTCTCGAACGTGGACTGGACGAACGTCACGCGGTCGCCGAGCGCGGCCTTCGCCTCGGCCACGGCGGCGCCGGAGGCTTCGACGCAGGTGATGTCGGTGAAGTGCGCGGTCAGCCGCTTCGTGAAGTCGCCCTTGAAGCTCCCGAGCTCCAGGAGGCTGCCCGGCCGGAAGAACGGCGCGAACGACCGGAGCATGAACGGATGCATCACGTCGAAGTCGAAGTTGTAGGCGTACTTGTGCATCGGCGGCGTCCCGCAGTTCCTGATCGTAATTCCGCCCCACGGGCTGCATCTACCTCTCCAGGACCGCCACGCCGAAGCCGGCGCGGCCGAACTCGTTGCCGTTGTACAGCATGCAGGCGCGGTCCCCGCACCAGAATACATGAGGATAGCAGAGCATGTCCGAGTCCCAGCCCTCGGCCGAGACGTCGAGCCCCCCGCTCGCGTCGTCCCGCGTCCAGCGGCGAAGGTCGTCGGACCAGGCATGGCCAAGGCGGTAGCCGCGCGCGCGGTTGGAGCGGAAGTCGGTGGCCTGCCGGTAGCAGAAATACATGTGCCACCGCCCGTCGATCTCGATGACGGTGGGCAGGGCCTGGCATTCATCGGGCCCGAGCACGTCGGTGATGATCGGCCGCGCGTCGCGCTGCCAGGCGAGCCCGTCGGCCGAACTCGCGTACGCGATCTTGTAGACCCGCGCGGGCCCCTTCTCCGAGGGACCGGCCTCGGTCCACGAGGTGCCGTAGATGTACCACATGTGCCAGCGTCCCTCACGCACCACGACGAAGGGGTCGCCCACGAGAAACGGCTCCTCGAGGGACGGGGCCATCACCGGGCCCGGGCCCACCCGCTGGAACGTCAGGCCCTCGTCGTCGCTGACCGCGAGGCCAATCGCGGTTTCCACCGGCACCGACACCCGGCGGCTCCAGCCGCACGTGTAGGCGTAGACCCTGCCCGCGTGACGGACGATGTTGATGGGAAAGATGCCGTGCTCGTCGAAACACCCGAGGCCGCCCAGCGGAATCACCGTCTCGGTGGCCGTGCGCAGGACGCGGGTCAGGTCCCGGTCCACGTCGACGAACGCGATGTGGCTCAGGTACTGGCCGCCTGCGTCGCGGCTCCGCGTCGAGAAGTAGATACGCACGAAATCGTCGAAGACGAGCGCCTGCGGCGACTGCGCGAACTCGGTGCAGCCGTTCGGCAGGCGATGGCGCTGCGGCTCGAAGAGCAGGCCCCGCTTGATCCACTTCACGACAGTACGCCTTCCAGTTCGGCCAGGCCGAAGCCGTGGCGCCCGACCTGGTTTCCCAGGTAGAACATCCACGTCTTGCCATCCAGCTCGAATACGTGCGGGTAACTGATCATCTCGGCGTCCCACCCTTCGGGCGACACGTCGATGCCCGCCTTCGCATCGTCGCGCGTCCAGGTCAGCAGGTCCGGCGAGCTCGCGTAGCCGATGCGATAGCCTTTTTCGTGGCCGCGGTACCCAAGGCTGTAGCGATAGCAGAAGAACATGTGGTACTTGCCGTTGGCGAAGATCACGTCCGGACTCGCCTGGCACTCGTCGTCTTCGAGCCGCGGCGGGATGATCTCCCGGTTCAGCCGCTCCCACCGGAGGCCATCGTCCGAGACTGCCATGCGGATCCTATAGACCGGTTCGGCGCGGCCCTCGTTCGGGATCCACTTGGTGCCCGCGATGTACCAGAGATACCACCGGCCGTTGAACCGGCGGATCTTCGGGCCCGCTGATCACGAACGGTTCGTGGAGGCTCGCGGCGAGGACCGGCCCGCGTCCCTGCTTCTCGAACGTGACGCCACCGTCGCGGCTGATCGCGTAGCCGATGGCGACGTCGAACGGCACCGAGGCGCACCGCGTCCAGCCGCCGTAATAGGCCCGCACCTCGTCACCCTCGCGGATGACCGACGTCGGATACGTCCCGAACTCGTCGAAGGCGCCGAGCCCGCCGAGGTCCATGATGGGCTGCGCGGAGACGCCGACCTGCGCAAGGAGGTTGCGCCGGTCGAGATCGACGAAGGCGCCGCGGCTCACGTACTGGCCTTTGGCATCGGCCCTGGGCCGGCAGGAAAAATACACGCGGACGAACGTGTCGAAGACGAGCGTGGCCGGGGCCTGCGCGAATTCGTTCATCCACTCAACGCTCGTGATCGCGGCCGGGTCGAACACCCGACCGCGCTTGCGCCACGTGAACATCAGAGGGCTATCTCCATGAGGTAGTTGTGGGCGCGTTCGGCGGCCACGCGGAATCCCTGGGCGCGATACAGGTCCACGGCGGCCTGGTTGGTCCGCGCCACTTCGAGCCGGCACGACGTGAAGCCGCGCTGCTTCGCGATGCTGAGCACGCATGCGACCAGCGCGCGCCCGAGTCCGGTCCCGCGATCGCGGGGGTCCACGACCACGAGCGTGATGAACGCCTGCCGTGTCTCGAGATCGTTGCAGTAGTACGCCACCAGGCCCCGGCACCGCCCGTCCGCCGAGTCCGCGAGCAGTTCCGCCCGCTCGGCGAGCTTGGCGAGGTACACCTCGAGGTCGGGCTGCTCGATGAAATGACCCGCCTGCCGGGCCTGTTCTTCGAGGATGAGCCTGAGGACCGGTTCGGGCAGCGGTGTGGACATGGAGGTGCGCCTTCTCAACGAACGCCGCGGAAGCCCGTCACGCCGTCGATGACGCGCGCCTGATCTTCGTCGGTCATGTTGGTGAAGAACGGGAGCCGCACGATCAGTTCGTTGACCCGCTCGGCCACCGGGCACTGGCCGGGGCGCCCACCGAACGCGGCGCCCATCGGCGTCAGGTGCAGCGGGATGTAGTGGGACACCGCCTGGATGCCCTGCCTCTTGAGGTGCGCGAACAGCGCGTCCCGAAACGCGATGCTGGGCACAATGACGTTGAACATGTGAAAGCTGGGCTCGCAGTCGACAGGATTCCCGGGCAACTCGACGCCGGCCGACGCCGCCCACGCGCCGAGCGCTTCGGAGTAGCGGCGCCACAGCTGGCCCCGCCGCGCCTGGATGGCCTCGCGTTCCTCGAGCTGCGCGAGCAGCATCGCCGCCAGGAGATCCGAGGGCAGGAAACTCGACCCCAGGTCCACCCACCCGTACTTGTCGATTTGCCCGCGCAGAAACTTCGTCCGGTCAGTGCCTTTCTCGCGAACAATCTCGGCGCGCTCGATGAGCGCGGGATCGTTGACCAGCAGGGCGCCGCCCTCGCCGCACGTGAGGTTCTTGGTGTCGTGAAAACTCAGCGTGGCGAGCTCGCCAATCGTCCCGAGCAGCCGTCCCTGCCACCGGCCGAACAGGCCGTGCGCGTTGTCCTCGACGACGATCGCGCCCGCGCGGCGCGCCGCCGCAGTGATGGCCGCCATGTCGCAGGGCACGCCGGCGTAGTGGACGACGACGATCACTTTGGTGCGCGGGGTGATCAGATGGTCGAGCGCGCGCTCGTCGAGGCCCAGCGTGTCCGCGCGGATGTCGGCAAACACGGGCCGGGCGCCCCTGAGCACGAACGCGTTCACGCTCGAGACAAAGGTGTAGGTCGGCACGATGACTTCATCGCCCGGTCCGACCCCGGACAGGAGTGCCGCCATCTCGAGCGCGTCCGTGCAGGACGTGGTCAGCAGCGCGCGCGGCACGCCGAGGACGGCCTGCAGAAGGTCCTGGCAGCGGCGGGTATACGGCCCATCGCCCGACAGTTTGCCGGACGCGAGCGCCGCACTGATGTACTCGAAATCGCGGTCGGTCCGGGTCGGCCGGTTGAACGGCACCGAAGCACGATGGGGTTCGGGAGGGGTCATGGGTTCGGCGGCAGCCAGCCGTATTGCGTGATCGACGAGCGCTGGTGCCGGCTTCGCGTGAGGTGGTTGGCGAGGATCACGGCGTACGGTCCGTCGGCGTCCACGCGCACGGTGGCGCGGAAGGGGCCGGAGCGGTCGATGTTCAATTGATGGACCCAGCGGTCGTCCCGTTGCAGCCCCACGGTGAGACCACCTTCGGCAACCTCGCCTTCGACGAAGAGGCGGCTGCCCGCGGCGTGCCACTCGGGCGCCCAGTTCACGAGATACGCCGCCGGCGTCTCGGGGGTGCCGCTGAACTGGAGCCGCCCCACCGCGCCCGAAACCAGCTGCGAACGATAGGCGGGAGGCGCCGCGACCGGCTGAAGGTTCGGCAGTTCGCTGCGCAGGGGCGCCAGGCCTTCGGGAATGCCGTAGATGCCGGCCGGCCGAGCCGTGTCGGGCGCCTCGAGATTCTGCAAGGATTCGCGCAGGGGCACCTGCCGCCACCCGGGGACAAGAACGGCTTCCATCAAGAGGGGGAAGCTCTCCGGCCGCGTGAACCGGCGCACGCCAAGCAGGCACGGCGCCTGCGCCGGCAACAACTCGACGCCGGTGAAGGACAGCGCGTCTACGCCCATGCGCTCGCCGAGCGAGTAGACCGGGAAGAACACGCGGGTCGGCGCATCGCCCGAGGCCGGCACCGGGACCACGGCCTGTCGCGTGAGGTCGGAATAGGGCGGCACCGCATGGTAGCGATAGGTCACCGAGACGGCGTCGGCGTCGCAGCGCTCGCCGCCGAAATCGAGGACGAGCACGTCGCTATCGACGAAGCGGCGCGCGTGCGCGGCCGACTGCCAGGTGGTGGCCAGCATCACGCGGGACGGATCGGCCGAGGGCCCCGCGACTATCGTCACCGGTTCGGCCTCCGCGTACTCGTAGCTCGAAAACAACGATGCGGCCGCGCCCTGCTGGTAACGGCGCGCGGCCGCGACGGGGACGACGACGACGGCGGCCAGGAGAGCGGCGGCCACGGCGGCCCGACGCCACACCGCCGGAACGCGGAGTGCGGCGCCCCGGCGCCGGGCGCCCCAGAGCGCGGCGGCGGCGACCCCATAAACCCACAGGGGCAGGATTTCGAGTTGAAACATGTGGCGATCCTGGAACTGCACCGACGTCATGCCGGCCAGCAGCGCGGTCATCAGCACCGCCAGCACGCCCAGGCGCGCGCTGACGCCGCCGAGGATCACGAGCACGGCGACCGCCGCCACGAGCGGCGGGACGACCGCGGCCCACGACAGCGCGCCGGCACGCGCGCGGAAGCCGCCATCGAGGCCGGACGGCGCCCACGCGGGAGGCGCCATGTTGGCGGCGAGGAACGGCAACTCCATCGCCCCTCGCACCGCGGCCCACGCGCGCGTGAGCGTGTCGCCAGGAAAAGTGCGCAGCAACCGGCCGTAGTAGTCGTTGGCGTACTGGATCGATTCGTTCGAACCCAGGAGCACGGCGTGATCGGCGTTGTGCGCACGCTCGGCCCGCGCGGCCACGATCGTCGCCACGTACCCGTCGTCATAAAGGTAGCCGTACCGAGTACGGCGGCGCCTGCAACTGCAACCAGTCACGCGACTGATCGGTCAAGCCGAGCATCGCGACGTGGGCGAAGCTGTTGGCGCTCTGGTAGACCCGCAGGATCGGACTCGCCGTCACGGCAAAGCACGCCATCCCCACCGCGGTGGCCGCGAGTCGCGTGACGAGATCGGCGCCGGTGAGCCGCGGACGGAAGGCGATGAGCGTCGAGAGAATGAGCGGCAGGTAGATGGCGGCGTCGGTGCGAATGCCGAATCCCACGCCCAGGATCGCCCCGGCCACCGCCATCGCCCCAATGGTGACGGCGCGGCTCGCCCGGGTGGTCGCGGCCCAGCAGACCGCGCAGAGCATGAACACGAAGAACGGCGCCTTGGCGTAGTCGCGCAGGTGCGGCAACTGCGAGAGGTGCAACGGCGAGCTGGCCCACGTCAGGGCGAGCACGAGCGACAGGACGGTCGACGTGCCGGCGCGGAAGAACAGGTAGCTCAGTCCCGCGGTGACGCCGAAGAAGGCGCCCGACAACCAGGCGACGCTCCCCCAGGACACTCCGAACACCCGCCACACGGCGGCCACGAGGCCCAGCAGGTAGCGGTGCGCAAGCTGAAACGGTCCCGCGTCGGTGCCCGCCAGGGTCCGGGGCAAGGCGGCGCAATCGAACGAGGCCTGGCGCTGCGCGAGGAACGCGGTGAGGCCCTCGAGACCGCGCCCGTCGCCCGGCGGGTTGCGAAAGCCGAACCCGCACGCCGACAGCACCGCGGGCGCAAACTGGTCCTGGTAGTACACCGCCGCATTCCCGTGGGCGATGAACGCGCGCACGGCGAACCCGCCGCCCGGCCCGGCGAGCAACATCACGACGAGGGCGATGCCGGCGTCCCTCGGGACCCACAGGTGGCCCTCCACGGCCGCGTCAGGCGCTGTGGCCATCGACCTTCATGCGGCAGCAGCCGTCGAAGCGGCCCATACGGCCTTCACCACCGCGTCGATGTCGTCGGGGGCCATGCCGATCCACAGGGGCAAGCGCATGAGCCGTCCCGCCACGGCATCGGTCACGGGCAGCGTGCCGGAAGCGCGGCCGTACTTGAGGCCCGCGGGAGACGAGTGCAGCGGCACGTAGTGGCGGATGGCGTCGATGCCGGCGGCGCGCACGTGGTGCAACGCGGCGTCGAGCGCCGCTTCGTCCGGATAGAGCACGTAGTAGATGTGGCCGTTGTGGCGAGCCTCCGCCGGCACCATCGGCCGGCGCAGCAGCCCGCGCTCCTCGAGCGGTTCGAGGGCCGAGTGATAGGCGTCCCAGAATCCGCAGCCGATCGCCAGTGACGTCCCCGGCGCGTTCGAGCTGGGCAAACAGGAAGGCCGCCGTCATCTCGCTCGGCAGAAACGACGAGCCGACGTCCACCCAGGTGTACTTGTCCACCTGGCCGCGATGGAAGGCGGCGCGGTTGGTGCCCTTCTCCCACAGGATCTCCGCCCGGCCTTTCCAGTCTGGCTCGGTGACCAACAGCGCGCCGCCCTCACCCGAGATGACGTTCTTCGTCTCGTGGAAACTGAGCGCCGAGGCGCTGCCGAATGATCCGAGCGGTCGCCCCTTATAGGTGGCGCCGAGTCCCTGAGCCGCATCCTCGATCACCCACAACCCATGCGCGGCGGCGAAGGCGGTGATCGCATCCATGTCGCACGACACGCCGGCGTAGTGCACCGGCACGATCGCGCGGGTCCGCGCCGTGAGCGCCTCGGCGAGGCGCGCCGGATCGAGGTTCAGAGTCTCGGGCACGATGTCCACGAACACCGGGGTGGCCCCGCGCAGCACGAACGCGTTCGCCGTGGACACGAACGTGTACGACGGCATGATGACCTCGTCGCCGGGCCCCACGCGGGCGAGGAGCGCCGCCATCTCGAGCGCGGACGTGCAGGACTGCGTCAGCAGCGCGCGCGGCACGCCGAGCCGATCCTCCAGCCACCGGTGGCACCGCTTGGTGAACGGGCCGTTTCCCGAGAGGTGCCGGCTCTCGATCGCCTCGCGGATGTAGCGAAGCTCGACGTCCGTCGCCGTCGGCGTGTTGAATGGGACCTTCATGATCATGCGCGTCGGGCCACCGCCAGCAGCGAGCCGCCGGCGGGAAACGACAGGCCGAGGCGAATCAGCCAGGCTTCGATCCGGCACACGGCGCCGAGGGTGGAGTTGGCGAGCGGGCCCAGCGCCAGTTCCGCTGCGGGGTCCAGGTCCGCCACCGTCCGCTTGCGCAGCCGCGCCAGCGCCAGCAACGGCAACACGAACGACATGAACGACGTCATCCGCTCCACGCGGAAGCCCGCGGCCGTCAGCCGCTCCGCCAGCTCGGCGCGGGCATACCGGCGGCGGTGCTGGCTGAAGTCATCCACCGCGCTCCAGAGCCAGCGGTGCTGCGGCACGGTGATGATGACGCCGCCACCGGGCGCGGTGACGCGATGCAGTTCCCTCAGCACCGCGCCATCATCGTCCAGGTGCTCGAGGACGTCGAAGGCGCCCGCGACGTCGAACTCCCCTTCGTACGGCATCGCCCGGATGTCCAGCTGCACGCACTCGACCTGCGGGACGCGAGCGTGGGCGATACGCAGGCCGGCCAACAACACGTCGCCCGCCACGATGCGAAGAGAAGGATGCCGATGGTGCACAGCCTTCTCGATCCCCCCGGTGCCGCATCCCACGTCAAGGAACGACCGCGCGCCGGGAAAGTAAGCGGCCAGGGCCCACGCGACCAGCCGGCTGCGTCCGACGAACCAGAAGTGGCGGTCCTCGGCGTTCGACAGATCAGCGTGCAGGTACGCCGCGTCCTCACCCGTGCCGTGCGCGAGCGCCGGGGCCAGCAGGGGAATCCCCCCGGCCATGGGCGCCGTGTAGCCGCAACGGCCGCAGTCCCAGGCCTTCGCGTGGTGCGGCGCGCCGCACTGCGGGCAGATTTGCATCCGGTCCGCGCCTACCCCTGGCCGGCCCGGTAGAGCCGCCGGTCCGCCGGCTGGTAATACTCGTCAAGGCTCGTGACCACGCGCGTGTACCAACCAAGCAGTTGCTGGCTGCGCTCCGGCAGCCCACCGACGACGGCGTCGCCGAGCGCCCGCACGTAGTCAATCTGCTGCTTGATGTACGAGCGCGTGAACTGGTGGTTGATCGCCAGCCGATCGGCCCCAGACGAGTTGGGCCCCGCGGCGTGCCAGAGCGTGGAGTCGAACACGATCATCGAGCCGGCAGGACACGTCAGCGGCACGCCGTCCCGTTCAATCACCCCGGTGTCCGGGCGCGGACGCTGGTGGGTGCGCGGCACGACCCAGGTCGCCCCGTTCTCCACGCGGAACGCGTCGATGGCAAAGAACACATTGATCGAGGCGACGTAACCGTTCAGCAGCCGCGGAAAATCCTGGTGATAGGAATTCTGGAAGACCTGGGGCTGCGCGTCGGATGCAAACGACGGCAGGATGAAGCCGTTCTGCAGGTGCATGATGGCCGACGGCGCGAGCACGCGGTCCACCACGGCCAGCAGCGCGGGCAATTCGAGGAACTGGAAGAAGAACGGCTCGTACTTCATCATCAGCCGCAACACACCAAGTTCCCGGGCCCGTTCGAGGCGCTCACGGCCGACGTCGCGAAGGATGGCGGCCTGCGCCCGGTAGAGCGCGGCGCGGCACTCCACGAGAAACGGGGCCGGCAACACGTCCTCCACGACGGCATAGCCCTCGTTGGCCACGGCCTCGGCGGCGGGGCCGACCCACTCGAGGGCAGCAGAGTTCTGGAATCGAGCTGTCATCGGGACCTCGTCAGCGCAGCACCGGATAGGCTCGGATCCCGAGGGCGTTGAGACGCTCGGTCGCATAGGCGTAGTGCACGCGGTTCATCAGCAGAAAGACGTCGCGGACTCCGGTGGCGGCGCACGCCTCAGGGCGAACCACCGGAAAGGGCAACCGGCGGTATTCGGGCTTCTCCGGGCTGTCGTCGAGGCCCACGGCGACGCCGGCTTCGTCGATACCCGAGTAGGCCCGCGCCAGCGCGAACACCTCGTGCAGGCCGAACACACCGAACGGCGTTCGCGCGCGCCGCAGGTCGCCGGTCGCGCGATCGAACGCGGCCATGTCGGCCAGCACCTCGCTCACACTGGCCTCGCTCGTGGTCGCCGCCGGTGGCGCATTCCACGCGTCGCCGCCTCCCGGCGAGGCGGCCCGCAACACGTGGGCCGAGAAGTTCGGCATGAAGCGATAGCCCACCTGCTGCCAGACCGGTTCGAACCCGCACTTCCGCGCGTAGGCGCGAACATGCGCGGTGGCGAAATGAAACAGGTGGTCGACGAACAACACGTCGTAACTCGGCACGTCCTGGGTCGGCTGGATCAGGATGGCGTGTCCACCGTCCGTAAGGACGCGGCGAATGGACGCCAGGAACCGCGTCGGCGCCGGCACGTGCTCGAAGACCGCCATGGCCAGCACGACGTCGTAGCTGGCCGGGGTGATGGCCTCGAGGTCCCCGTCGAGCATCCTCAGGCCGCGGCCCCGGGCCTCGGCGGCCGCCGCGCCGCCCACCTCGAGGCCATGGTGCATCGCTCCGGGCCAGCGCCGCTGCAGTGCCTCCAGGAGGAAGCCTCGACTGGCGCCCACTTCGAGCACTCGTGCCGTCGCAATCGGCACCTGCGCTGCGGCGGCCGCCGCGCCAATCCAGTCGGCAAAGACTTCGCTGCGCCGCACGCCGCCATCGGCGGTGTGGAACACGTGGTCACCCGCGTCCAGCGCGTACTCCTCGCGGTCAGGTACTCGGCCCCGAGGAGACCCGGCTCCGCGTCGCGAACCAGGCCGCACCGCGCGCAGGCGACCTTGCGCAGCGGCCGGTCAACGACGACGCGGTCCGAACGGAGGGCGCGAGGCCGAGGCGGCGACGCCAGCGCCCGGTACTCAGGGCTGCCGCACAGGTCGCAGGTCGGCGCGGTCACGTCGGCGGCGCTGCTTCCGCCAGGCCAAGGCCGGTGCGCCCGTACCCGTTGCCGTTGTAGAGCATGAAAGCCCGGCCGCGCCACATGAAGACGGCCGGATACTCAACCATCTCCGAATCCCAGCCTTCGGGTGACACGTCGATACCGGCAGCGGCATCGTGACGGGTCCAGGCCAGTCCATCGTGCGATTCGGCATAGCCGATGCGATACGCGGCGCCACGAGACCAGTACCACATGCGGTACACGCCGTCGTCGCCGCGAAGGACGCAGGGACGGCCGAACGCGTGCTCGCCGGCGGCGGCAAAATCGAGGCACACGTGGCCCGTGCGGCGCCAGCTGATGCCGTCGGGCGATTCGGCGTAGCGAATGTGGTAATAGTGCACCGGTCCGTCCGGGCCCGGCTCCCACCGGACGCACGACACGTACCACATGCGCCAGACGCCGTTGTCGACGATCACCCAGGGCGAGGCGGTGAGGTACGGGTCCGTCGCATCGCGCTCGAGGACCGGCGCGCGCGACACGCGCACATACGACCGGCCCCCGTCGTCGCTGGTGGCCAGACCGGCATAGAAGTAGAACGGCACCGTGACGCCGCGCGACCACCCGGTGTAGTAAAGGAACCGCCGGGAGCCGTCGTGCACCAGGCACGAGGTGGTCACGCCCGACTCGTCGAACGAGCCCATCGAACCCAGGTCGAGCACGGGGTCTGGCTCGACCGCGATTTCGCCGGCGCCCCCGTCCAGCCTGAAGGCACCGCGGGCGATGCGCGACCGTCCGTCCGCGTCGCGCGAGCAGAAGTAGACGACGGGGCGTTCGGCCTCGGCCAGGTCCACGACCGGCAAGGCCACGTGGCTGCGGCGCCAGCCCGCGGGGGGCGGCGCCACGCGGACCACGCCGCGCTTGCGCCAGGCGATGCGGCGCTCAGAGCTCAACGTGGTCGCTGTCCTTGGCGAACAGTTCGGCACGGGCCGGCAGGTAGACACCCTTGGCTTTCGTGCTCTTCATGATCACGGCGCCGGCGCCGATCAGCGTCTGCTCCGCGATGGTGATCGAGTTGCGCAGCGTCGCGTTGACGCCGATGAAGCAGTACCGGCTTCACGCGCACGTTGCCGGAGACGACGACGTGCGACGTGAGGAAGCAGTGATCCTCGATGATCGAGTCGTGCCCGATGTGGTTGCCGCTCCACAACGTGACGTTGTTGCCGATGGTCACGAACGGCTGCACCGTGTTGTCCTCGAGGATGAAGCAGTTCTCGCCCGGCGGCGTGTCACTGAGGTACGTGCAGCGCGAGCTCACGTAGGTCGCCAGCGAGTATCCGAGCGATTTCGCCACCCGCACCTTCTCCGCGCGCACGCGGTTCATGCGCGCGTAGCTGAGGGCCACGAACATCAGGGTCGACGCCGGGGGGTGCTTCCGCGTCGCGTCGCCGAGTTCGTAGACGGGCAGGCCGCACAACTCGTCCACCGTGCGATAGCCGGGATCCACCGCGAAGCCGACCACGTCGTGCTGGGTGTCGCGGGTGAAGTAGAAGTGCGCCAGCCGGGCGATGTCGCCGGCGCCGAAGATCAGGACGTTGGCCATGGATGCCTCACAGGCGGACCAGCACGGTGAACTCGTAGAGCGCGTAGTCGTGGAGCAGGACGGCCCGGCGTGAGAACGTCGAGAGGCAGTACCGCAACACCTCCGACGGGTCGGCGTAGAAGAGGTCCGGCCGCTTCCGGTCGGCGTCCGAGTAGCTGGTCAGGAAGTTGCTGCTGAACCCCTTCAGGCTCACCGACGCGATGTCGTCCAGCGTGCGGGTGACATACGGCCACCACGTCTCGTCCGGCGTCTTCTCCCGCACGTTGAAGATCCCGCTGGCGACGGTGAAGGCCCGCGGCCTCACCTCGCCGCGAACCGCGGTGAACGCGCAATCCGCCCGACCGGTGAAGCGGGCGTTCGCCGCTTCGATCATCGCCGGGGCGGCGTCGTAGCCGCTGTAGGTGAACGGCCGGCCGTCGTGCCTCAAGTACTCCGCCAGCGCGCCGTAGCCACAGCCGTAGTCGTTGAGGTCCAGGGCCGGTTCCCCTTCGCACACGCGCAGGAGTTGCTCGAACCGGAATTCCTGCGACTCCTTCGAGTTCCAGTCCGTGCCCTTCGGCGTGGGACCGAATTCAGCGAGCTTCCGCGCGTAGTAGTCGGCGGCGCGGGCGGCGAGAGGATCAGTCATGCACGCGCTCGAGATCCGGCGGGTAGGAGGCGCGAACGATGGTGTAGGGACGGTCCTTCGTCTCCATGAAGACCTTCGATACATACATGCCGATGACGCCGAGGCAGAAGATCGTCGTCCCGCCCAGGAACCAAACGGACACGATGAGCGACGGCCAGCCGGCCACCGCCACGCCGTGGAACAGCACGCGGTAGAAGAGATACACGGCGGCAACCGCCGCGAGCGCCATGATCGCGCAGCCCAGGTAGAAGATGTAGACCAGCGGCTTGCTGCTGAACGAGGTGATGGCGTTGACCATCACGGCGAGTCGATCCGCGAACCCGTAGGTGGGCCGCGAGGCCCGGTCGCCCTTTTTCACCGCCAGGCCGACCTGGGTGAATCCGGTGATCACCCACAAGGCCGCCAGGCACAATTCGCGGTCCCGGTGCCGCACCAGCTGCGACACGTAGCGCCGCGTCATCAGCCGGGCCGTCACGACGTTTCGCGGCAGCGGGAACTCCAGCATCGCGTTGAAGGTGGTGTAGAACAGCGCGCCGGTGACACGCTCGAAGAGCCCGCCCTTGCGCGACGCCTGCACGCCGTAGACGACGTCCGCGCCGGTGGCGACCATCTGTTGATGGAAGGTCTCGAGCCACTCGGGTTCTTCTTCGAGATCCGAGTCGAGCAGGAAGACGCGCTCGCCACGGGCGTAGGTCAGGCCCGTCATGATGGCCTTGTGGTGCCCGAAGTTGCGCGACAGGTCGACCACGCGAATGCGCTCGTCTTGGTGGCTGAGGGCGATCGCCTTCGCCGCCGACGCGTCCGGCGACCCGTCGTTGACGAGGATTATCTCGAACGCGAGGCCGAGCGCCGACGCCGCCGCGATGGAGCGCCGGCAGAACTCGTCCACGAACCGTTCCGACCGGTACAGCGTGGCCACAATCGACAGATCCACGAGGGCGTGAGGGTGGCGTTGCTCGCTCATTGCCGCACCATGAACGAAAGGGCGTCGGGGCCGGTGTTCAGGAGAAGGTCGATCACGCTGACGTAGTGATCGAACGGTGGATGGAGCTGCGGGTATTCGGGGTAGCCGGCGTAGTCCGTGAACGCGACACCGATCCCGGCGGCGGCGAAGAGGGTCGCATCCAGGTAGTCGCGGGCCGAGGCGCCGGAGAGATACTCCGCCGCGCCGGCCTGCCGGCACAGCGAGACGAGCCGCTCGGTCTTGCCGGGCACCACGGTGTAGTCCATCGACCACGACAGCCGGGTCGTGATCCCGAGCATCCCGCAGAGGCCTTCGATCAGCCGGCGGTTCACGAGGCTCAGGTGCGTCTCGGTGCAGCCGCGGAACAGCTCCTCGAGGGCCGCCTTGTACAGCGGGAAGAACGGCGCGCGCGCGTAGTGGGTGGAGATGGTCTGCCAGTGCGCGTTCTGCCAGGCAGGGTCCGCGATCTCGGTGTCCTTGATGGCCTGCAGATACTTGCCCTTCGTCGACACCGGCACGGTGAGCCAGAGCCCGCCCTGGCCCGTCTTGATGCGGTTCCGGCTGCGCCAGTCGCGCTTGGTGAACTGCACGTCGTCGAAGAGGATGAATTCGTCCACGCTGCGGATGAGATCGAAGTAGCCCTTCCACGGGATGTAGGACGACTGCACGATCGCCACCCGCTTCGTCGGGGGCGTCACAGGCAGTCTTCCCGCCCTTCGATCCACGACGCGTGCCACAGCACGGCGTTCAGCACCGTCCAGAGCTGGAAGCTGTAGCCGCCACGGCCGGCCATCTGGCCCTTGAGGAGGTCGATGAAGTAGGTGTTGTCGAAGAAGCCCTCCTGGGCCAGCTTCGAGCGTTCGAACGCCGCGAGGCAGCGCGGGCCGAAATCGCCTTCCTGGAACCACTCCTCCATCGGCGCGCCGAAGCCCTGCTTCTTCCGGTACACCAGATCGTGATCGAGATAGGGTTCGGCCGCCTTCTTGAGGATGGACTTGCCCACGCCGTTCTGCAGCTTGTACGACGCCGGCAGCTTCGTCGCGAACTCGACCACGTCGTGGTCGAGGAAGGGCACGCGCGCCTCGATCGAGTGGGCCATCGTCAGCTTGTCCACGCGCATCAGGAGGTGCTCCGGCAGCCGGAGCTTCATCTCCATGTACGGAATTTTCTGCAGCACTTCAGGCTCGACAAGCTTGCCGTCGAGCGAGGCGAGGTAGTGGCGGACGACCTCGTGGCTGTCGAGGGCCAGGTGCGAGGCGGGCATCAACCCCTCCACCGGGCAGTCGACGGTCCCCTTGAAGGCCGACGCGTCCGGGGTGAGCCGGTTGCGCAACGTGCCCCACCAGCAGGCCGCGCCGCCCCAGAACAGTTCCTGTCCCGCCTTGGCGCGATTGATGATGTCGAGGTCCTCCAGGCTGGTGCCGGGCGCGCTGGCCCTGGCGCGCATCCGGAACTGGTGCCACCATCCCGCGCCGCGCAGCGGCTTGTAGACCTGCTCGTATTTCTGCCGGTAATGCTCGCACCACCAGTAGCCGAGGAAGTTCTCGTCGGCGCCCTCACCCACTTGCACGACCGTGGTGCCCGACTGGCGCACCAGGCGCGAGAGAAAATAGAGCGGGATGCAGACGTTGTCGGCGATGGGCTCGTCCTGGAGCCGCACGAGCAAGGGCAGGAAGTCCTGGGCCTCCTGCCGGCTGATCAGAGTCTCGTGGTGATCGGTCTTGTAGCGCTCGCTCACCCGCCGGGCGAACTGGAACTCGTTGTAGTCCTCCTTGCCTTCGTAGCCGATCGTGAACGTGGTGACGGGCCGCGTCATCAGCTCGCTCATCAGCGCCACGTTGAGCGACGAGTCGACGCCGCCCGACAGCAGCACGCCGAACGGCACGTCGGAGACCATCCGGCGCGCAATGGACTGCTTCAGCAGCCGCGTGAGCTCGGCCACCGCCTCCGGCTCGCTCAGATCGCGCTCGGTGAACATGTTGGCGGCGTCGGGACGGCAGTCCCACCACTGGCGGGCGGTCGCGCGGCCCGTGTGGTCGATCGTGATCGTGTGCCCGGCGGGCATCTTGAAGATGCCGCGAAAGAGCGTCATTGGCGCCGGCGTGACGATGAAGGTGAGGTAGTGCCAGAACGCCGTCCGGTCCATCTCGCGGGGCACGTCCGGGTGCGCGAGCAGCGCGCGGATCTCCGAGGCGAACAGCCACTCGCCGGCGGCGGTCCGCGTGAAATACAGCGGCTTCACGCCGACGCGGTCGCGAATCAGGTGCACCACCGGCCGGGCTGCGTCTCGCGCGTCGTGGATGATGACGGCGAACATGCCGTAGAACCGCTTCGTGCACTCGAGTCCCCACTCTTCGTAGGCGTGGAGCAGGACCTCGGTATCGGAGTGGTCCGTCGTCCACGTGTACTTGCCGAGCGCTTCGAGCTCCTTGCGCACGTCGGCGTGGTTGTAGATCTCGCCGTTGAACGCCACGGCCACGGTGCCAGCGCGATTCACCATCGGCTGGTTCGCGGCGGTGGACAGGTCGATGATCGACAGGCGGCGGTGCCCAAGCACACAGCGCCGGTCGGCAGACGTCCACAAGCCCACGCCGTCCGGACCCCGGTGAGCCATGCGGTCGCGCATGCGCACCACGATGTCCTCGCGCGGCTCTGCCGCGCCGACGGGCTTGAAGAGACCAACGATTCCACACATAAGAGTGAGCCTTTGCGGTTCGACCGAAGCGACTAGCGGCGAAGCAGTTTGCGGAGCAGCCTCCGCAGGCGCGCATCCAGCGTCCGGTCGAGCCTGGCCTGGAGCGCAACCAGCATCTCGTCCCGCCGGTTGACCTCGCCCTGCAGGTCGTTGGCGGTCTTCTGGAGCCCTTCCAATAGCGCGTCACGCCGATTCACTTCGGCCTGCAGGACCGCGGCGGTGTTCTTGTACTCGATCTCACACTCGCCCAGGACGGCGGCCATCGACGCCTCCATTTGGCCACGCCAGTGCTCGAGAAGAGTGCTGAACCGCGGCTCGAGGTGCGGCCGCGCCGCCGAACGGCAGGCGAGCGCAATCAGGATGGGCGATCGATGCGAGGCCCGTTCGAGCAACGACGCGGCGGGCCCGACGATATTGAGCACCTGGTGCGCCGGCTCGGCGATCGGGAACTCGAGCCGACCCGACGACAGCACGTCGAGAACCGACTGCCCGCTCGACGCCAGGTACGAAAAATCTGGCCAAGGTCGCTGCTGAACTGACCGTCCGTGAACATGAGGGACAGCCCGTGCCGCTCCAGCAGGGCGCCGATCCCACGCGAGTCGAACAGGTTGATGTGTCCCACATGCTCATAGCCGCCGAACACGTGGAAGCAGCGCTCGCGCAGGACGGAAATCTCGAAGCTCGCGCGGTTGGGTACGGTGATCATGACGATCCCCAACGGGGCCAGCGCGCCCACCGCGTCCGTTAACACCTGGTCCGGGTCGGTGATGTGCTCGAGCGTCTCGAACAGAGAGATGACATCGTAGACCTCGCCAGGCGCCCTCGTGCCGGGAAGCGCGACATTTCGGCCTTGCGCCCGAGCCGTCGCCACGGCCACCTCGCTGAGCTCTTCCCCGCGCGCGTTCCAGCCGAGGCCGGCCGCCAGCTCCACCGAATGGCCCACGCCACAGCCGATGTCGAGATACCGCGTCGGCTGCGGTGCGCCGTCCAGGAGCGGCTGCAACAGTTGGAAGTACTGGCCAAACCGCTCCCGATCGCTGTCCCGCGTGAGCTGGTCGCGCCCGGACATCATCGCGGCGGAAATCCGCCTGGCTTCCGGCACGCGCGCGTAGGTACTCGTCGAAGACGCGGTCGTCGATCGCGAGCGGCACGAACCAGGTCCCGCAGGCGCGGCACTGGTGGTACGGATATCGGTCGAAACTGAGGAACTGAAAATCGCTGTGCTCGGAACGGCACGCCGGGCACGGGCGGGGCGGCGCCGTGACCTGGGCACCGGACCGATCTTCGACCCAGAGCTGGATCATGCGCACGAAGTCGGCCGACGACGCGCGCGACACCGGCAGTGGGACGCTCACGTGCCGCACGGGCACTTCCCGACCGCCGGCGAGCGTCCGCGTCGCGCGGCGCAGCAGCTCGCGCGCGAAGAGACCCAGGCTCGCGATGACCGACGAGTCGCTCGCGCCGTTGAACGGATCAGGGTGCGGCATAGTCTCCACGGGCAAATTCTGGCGGCGCCGAAGGTGACCCCTTGCGGCTACTGGTGGTCATGCCTGCGTGCCGCTCACACACCGCCATGCGCCAACGGCGTCGGCCGCGATTCGTTGGGCGACAACACGGCACCCCAGGTCGGTGAAATGACCGATGTCTGCGTACATATCCTCGGTCCGGCCGGCAAAGACATCGGCGAAGTCGAGGCTCGGAATTCCCTCGTTCGCGAGTTCCGCAGCGCGGGCACACAGCCGGGCATAGCCCTTCGCGCGAATGACCAGGACGTCCGGCTGAGCCTCAATGCAGTGCCGCTCGCGCTCGGTGAGCGGCTTCTCGCGCTCGGGCATCGGCTGCAGAATCGACACGATATCGGTTTGTCTGGAACGCGCGATGGCATGCATCGTCCGCGTGCAGTCCCGCCAATTGTCGATGCCGGCCTCAACGTGTTCGTCGACACCGCCCTCGACCCGAGGGAAGATCGATTCGAGCACCGCCGTGGACGGGGACAGGCTCTTCAGCCGATCGCGCAAGGCCTCGATGTGCCGACGGCGCCGCGCCGCCTCGCGCCGGGACCACCACGACGGCGCAAGTGCCGCCAGTTCCCGTTCCGCCTCTTCAAGGTTCCACTGAATCGCCCGCTGCTCTTCGGTCAGGGACCGCGTAAAGAGGGTTTCGTAGAAGGGCCGATAGGGAAAGTTCACCGGCACCGCGGCACGATTGTAGTACGCAGGGATGATGGCCTCGTTGATGCCATCGAAGACAACGGCGCCGTCCAGCTGCCCGACCCTCATGGCGAAGATCAGGAGCGACTGTGGCTGCTGGCCGGCCGGAAGCGCCAGGTTCAGCACCCGTATCCGGCGGCCGTGGCCCGACCGGGCATTCAGCTCCGATTCGAGGCACCCGGCCAGCGTCGTCTCGTTGCTCGACGATGCCACCGAGAACGCAACGCTTCCTCCGAAGAGACCAATCCAGATCTCGCCCGCCGGCTTTTGGGCAGGCAGGTCGCGATTACGAAACCCCCACGCATCGATGTGCGCGATGGCCGGGTGGTCGAGCGGCGCCGAGATCGTTTCCGAGAAATCCAAGACCGTGTTGGGCGTGCACACGAAGCCGAAATACGGGTGAATGCAGTACCGCGGAGTCCGGATTTCCGACAGTGTCGGCATGGTCAGGCCGGCTCCTCGGTCTGGCGCGCCCTCGTGGACCAGGTGCCGCGGGCCAGGACGGGAGTGCCGGTGGCAAACAGGTTGCCGCCGCGCACCTCGAACCAGAGCACGTCCCGCACGCAGGTGTAGACGTCCGGACTGATGGCGTAGAACACGTGGCCCGTGCGGTCGGCGTACCCTTGCTTGGTGAGCATCACTGTGAGGCTGTATTTTCCGGTCCCCAGCCAGTTCTCGGGGATTGAAAGTTCGATCGTTCCCCGCGGCAGGCGCCGGCCGTCGAAGCTCAGGTCCGGCGTAAACAAGCGGCACGTCGTCTCGACGCCGCCTCGAAGGATCGCGACGCCGACACCTACCGGTCCTGCCAGAGCAGGGTCAGCGATGTCGTAGTCGACTTCGAGACGGGCCGGTCGGCCGTGTTGCAGGACAAAAGTCGACGCGCCGTGCTCGTCCACGAGTCGCGCGTCACGAATCACGATGGCTCCGGTGCCGATAGAGGCCCCGCTCGCAGCCTGATCAAAGGCCGGCTCGTCGCCCTCCTCCACCGCGGCCCGATGCTCCGCCCAACCGCCGACAACCGGCGGCAGTGTGATCGCGCGCAGGCTGCGGCTGTTCAGAAATGCCCGGAGGGTCAACCCCACTGGGACTTCCGCACCATATTCCAGGCGCACTTCCAGCGCTCCGCTGCGAACGCCCTCGGCCAGTCCCGCAGCGCTGAACGCCACCGCCACTTTGTGGAATGGGCTGCCGAAGTGCCGCATGGGCCTGGCCTGACGGCCATGCCACTCGCCCGCATCACCCCACGCCGTGCCCTCGGCAACCAGGGATGCCGCGTCTCCACTTGGCTGGGCGACGAGGGGCGCCTCGGCGAGGCAGTCGTCTCCGCGATACAGGGCCACCCGCGCGAAATACGTGGGACCGGCGGCCGGCGGCGGCGCCGCTGCAACCTCGATGATCAAGGTATCCCGTGCCGCGCCATCGGACGACACGGCAACCCGACGGATGCTCTCTACCGTCTTCTTCCTCAGCCGGGCTTCTTCCTGCAGGCGAACCGACTCTTCATAGACCTTGAGGGCGTCGGCAGGCGGAAGGTCGACCATCACCCGACCCTGGTCCAGCCAGATCATCCGGTTGCAGATCTGCGACGCCGAGTACACGTCGTGGGACACCAGCAGCAACGTAGTCTTCTCGCGATCGCACAGGTCTCGAATGCGGTCGTAGCTCTTGCGCGCGAAGTACGCGTCACCCACGCCGAGCACCTCGTCGAGCACCAGCAAATCCGGCGTGATCGCCGTGGACGTCGAGAACATCAACCGAACGGCCATGCCCGACGAGTACGTCTTTACCGGCTGGTCGATGTATTCCTCAATCTCCGCAAACTCGACGATCTCGGCGCAGCGTTGATCGGCCTCGGCGCCGGTGATGCCCAGCTGCGCAAGGTAGGCATAGACATTGGCGCGCCCCGTGAAGTCGGGATGAAAGCCCGATCCGATTTGCAGCAGCGCGTGAGCCTTTCCCTTGAGTTCCAGTTCGCCGGACGTCGGCTGGGTCACCCCGGTGACGAGCTTCAAGAAAGTGCTCTTGCCGGCGCCGTTGCGTCCGATGAACGCCACTTTCTCGCCACGATGGATGTCCAGCGTCACGCCGTCGAGCGCGGCGTGTTCCGTGTAGGCCCCTTGTTGCCGGCGCAGCATGCCGAACATGTCGAGAAAGCGGTATCCGGGACCGGCGTACAGGCGGTAGACCTTGGTGACGTTCCGCGCGCGAATCACGACGTCACTCATGGAGTCCTCTGCGTCACTGGGTGCGGCGCCGGCGGCGGCTGCCATCCGCCCAGTTCGGCTTCGAGATGGGCCGCTACGCGGAGTGCCACGTCCTCGCGCCAAGGGCGAGCCGCGACCTGCACGCCGATCGGGAGGTGGCCGTCGGTTCCGCCACGCACCACAACACACGGCCAACCCGTGAGGCTGAATACCTGCGTATAGCTGAATGCCGACCCGACGCCCTCACCATGGCGCGGTGCCGCCTCCGCGGTCACCGGGCACAGGATGACGTCGTACGAATCGAGGAAGGCCAGCATCTCGCCGCTCAACCGATCCCAGTCTTCGAGCAATTCGGAAAAGCTCGAGGCCGGTAGGCCCGGGGGCAGCGGACCCTCATCGCGCACGGTGCCCGCGGCGGCGAGAATGCGGCGCCTCCACGCGCCACCATCGGCGGCATACAGGTCGGCAAAGAGCTGCGGTGCCCTTGCGGCATGGGGCAGAGTCACGTCTTCCACGCTGGCCACCGCCCCTCGAAGGGCTCCGGCGGCGCGGCGGACCGTATCGACGGTCGCCGGCGTGGGCTCGCCCACGCCGTTCCCGATCTGCACGCCGACCCTCAGGCGATTCAGCGGCACGGCCGCGGATGCCAGGCAGGGCACCGGCGCCACGCCTGCGTCACGCCCGTCAGGACCCGCGATGATGGGCAGGAGCAATTCGAGGTCCTTCACGAATCTCGCCAGGGGTCCAATCGTCGTGAGGCGGTCCAGATGGCCGCCAAAGCCGATGATGTGCCCCGTTCGTGGCACGCGGCCGGCCGTCGGCTTTAGCGCGGCAATGCCGCAGTAGTGAGCCGGGATCCGGAGGCTGCCGCCCGTATCACTGCCGATGTCAAAAGGCACGGCGCCCGCGGCGACAATGGCGGCCGACCCTCCGCTGCTGCCGCCGCTCGTACGGGTCACGTCGTACGGGTTGCTCGTGCGCCCGAAAATCGCATTGTTCGTCTGGTATGAAAGCGTGAGTTCCGACGTATTGGTCTTCCCGAGCAGGATGGCTCCGGCGGCGCGCAGGCGATCGACGACGGTGGCGTCCCTCGCCGGCACGAAGGCCCTCCGGCCGACCGTGCCCGCCGTCGTCACGATGTCCGCGGTATCAAGTGAGTCCTTGATCGTCATGGGAATCCCGTGCAGGGGTCCCCAGGACTCGCCGCGCGAACGGGCGCGGTCGGCTTCACGCGCGCGCTCCCGGGCGGCATCTGCCGCCAGCCGCACAACGGCGTTGAGCGTCGGGTTCACGGCATCGATGGCCGCGAGCGCGCGTTCGACCAGCACCTCGGCGCTCACCTCCCCGTCTCGCGCCGCCCGGCACAACTCGACCAGTGAGACGCCCTGCAGCGAGTCGGCCCTGGATTCGCTCACGCGGAATATTGGGGGTTGCGCGCGAGGGTGAAGGCGGCGCTCCGGCTCGAGTAAGCCAGGGGCGGCGCGACCAGGTCGAACCGCTGCCGAATCTCCGCCCACGCACGGAACTCGTGGTCGCCGTAAGAGGGATAGCCGTAGTACTCGTCGAAGACGACCACGCTGCCTTCGGGCATCCGCGGCAGCAGGTGCTCGAGAATGAAGACGTTGATGCCGTAGTACGGCACGTCGATGTGCAACAACGAGACGGGCTCGGGGTGCTTCGACAGGAACGCCGGGAGCGTCGTCTCGATCCGGCCCACTTCGAGCGAGGCGTTCGGGTGGCCCTCGAGTGAAGGTACCGGCGTGGCGAACGTGCCCTTCTCGAGCAGTTGCCCCCAGTCGTCGGGCAGGCCCTGGAAGGTGTCGAATCCCGTGACGTGGCGGTTGGGGCCAATCGACCTGGCGATGTGACGCAGCGTGATGCCTTGGAAGACGCCGAACTCCATCACGCGACCCGGAAGCCGCCGCGTCTGTTCCGCGGCAATCGACAGGACATCGAAACGGTCGCTTCCCTTCCGTCCGCCCGCAAGATCGGTCGTCTGGACGTGATGGGACTGCAGGATGTGCTCGCTGACCTGGGCCAGGCGGGCGGCGTCCCGGCAGAACACCGTCGCCCAGCGAAGCCGCGCGTGCAGGCTCCAGCGCCACGGCCGAATGTGAAGTGTCGACTCTATGTCCATCGTCCTACAGGGTTGCGCCTAGCTCGCAAGGTACGCCTTGATCGAACGCTCGGCGGTGGCCAGGTCTGCCTCATAGTCGCCGACCGAAAATGTTGCGGACTCTCGATGATACCGCCCCACGTGGAACTCGTGAACCTGCAGCAGGGCCACGACGCGCGCGAGCAGGCCGTCCAGATGCCCGAATGCGCGGTGTTCCCCGCGCCGGTCGGCGATGACGACCCCGACAATCAGGCCCTCGATGACTTTCTCGATGTCCCAGCGGGAATAGAGCATCGATAGCCGCGATTGAGTGCCGTAGCGAAATGCCTCTCGCGTAAACCACGTCATGACCGTGCGAAGGCGCTGGCCGATGGTCACCCGATACATCGGAACCTGGGCCGTCAATGTGCGGGTCACCGCCGCCAGGATCGCGTCGAAGTAGGCGCGGGTGACGTCGAGCGGGGTGGCCAGGTCGTCGTCCGCGGACCTCACGATGATCCGCGCGTAGTCCGCGGCGGTGAGGCGCGTGGGCTCGAGGCTCGGCCCGGCCGACAGGCGGGCCGCCACACCATCCCGCTCGAAGGCCACCGAGTAGTTGTAGAGCACTCGATACATGAACTGTTCCGGGAACGACAGCACCTCGTGGCTCCTCGGAAGCCAGGTGCCTAGCAGAATCGAGATGCCCGGTGAAGGCAGGGTGCTCGGCGTTCGAGCGAAAGAAGTTCGCCACGCAGGCGATGACGTCATCGCCGCGTCCCGCGGGCACTTCGTCGCCACCCATCACCGCGGCCACGGCGGCGCCGATGCGTCCCGGGTCAAGCGGCCAGTCAACGCAGTAGTAGTCCCCGAGGCTCCGGCCTGGCTGGCGCAGGTAGTCCGGTGTAGGGAACACCACGTCGTAGCGCGATACCGATGCGTGACCCACGGGGCGCGGTCCGGCCTGGATCACTTGAGCAATCGCGCGAGCAATCGTCTCGTGCCCGTCCTCGGTCGGATGGCAGTAGTCGATGAAGTGCGCGGCGCTCAGGATCGGCTCGAGGTCCACGACCCGCACGTCCTTCTCCCCCGCAAAATCCGCGATGACGCTCCGATACTCGCGCTGAATCCGGTAGAGCGAGGCATCCTGCTCGTACGCGGAGTCGAGCAGCACGGCGGCCCCGGCGGCGTCCCCTCGGCGGGTCTTGGCCGCGGCGAGGTTGTACAGGACAGTGCTGTCGTAGGCGCCGTATTCGCCGGCGAGGGCCTGCAATCGGAACTCCGCCGTCTCGTCTCCCTGGCGCACTTGCGCGCAGGCCACGTTGTGTCTCGCGATGAACCCTGCAACATCCGGTGCAGGCGTCACCGGCGTCCATGCCGCAATCGCCTCGTCGAACCGACCCTCGGCAAACGACCGAAGTCCCGCCGCCAGGGAACGCGACGCCTCGTCGGTGGGATCGTTGTCGACGCTTCCTCCGAGGCGATCGAGATCGTCAAGATGGCAGAAGTACGTGCTGTTCACAGCGCCAACGCCGCTGGGAAAGCGTCGGTTCGCCACCGGGTTGATTAGAATCGACTGCGCGCCTCGGCGCGCAGCTCGACGCACGATCGCTCGCAGGTTATCCCGGAATTGAGCCGGCGTGACGGCGACGGTGTGACTCGGCACGGCGGCGCTGAACCGAAAACGCGGCGGCGACAGTACCGGTCGAAACTCGCGGTCTGGGACGCGGCTGAGCAACTCGTGGAGGCGCGTCTTGAATGCACTGTAGTAGCCCTTGCGCGGGCCGACGGCACCCTCGTTGTTGCCGAGATAGACCACCACGTAATCAAGAGGCCGCGTGGCGGCGACGTCGTGGAAGTACCGACTGGCATCGGCCGACGTGAAGCCGGGCACCGCGGAATTGAAGACATGGGCGTCCCATCCAGGACCGAGCATCCCGGCGAGTTTCGCGGGATAACAGGCGCGACCTACCCCGATGCCACTGGAGCTCGAGTCGCCGAGGACCGTAATGTGCATCACGCCGGTGTATGATCGGAGTAGGAGTGCAAGCGATGTGGCAACGACTCTGGCGCTGGTTTCTTCACGCCATCGGACGAAAGGCGCCGGCAACGAGCCGGCCGCAAGGTAACCAGCCGAAGGATATCTACCCGCTCTGGTGAGCGAGCCCGCCTGACGCCTGCGCTCAAGACGTCGCCACCGCCGCCGGCCGAATCTTCAGCCACAAGCCTCCACCCACGAGGCTCAGCAGCAGCCCCTGGGAATACAGCACGAGCGAGATCGTCACCGCCACCTCTTTCGGCACCCCGAACGCGGTGAACAGCAGCACGTGCAGCTGTTCGCGCAGCCCGATGCCGCCCACCGAGATCGGGACGTTCACGAAGATCGACATGCTGACGATCACCAGCAACACCGGCAGCGTGGCGAGCGCCTCGAGGCCGCTCACCGCGAAATACTGCTGATAGACCTTCGCAATGACCCAGGCATACGTCCCGACGATGGCGCCGGAGGTGAGGAGCGTGGCCGGGCGGCACGCGCCCTCGCGCACCAGCGTCACGAACTCCCCCACGCGCACCGTCCAAGCGCTCCAACGCGCCGGGACGAGTCGCGGGAGCACGCGCTCGACGGGCACCAGCCACGCCACGAGCATCGCGGACACGAAGCCCACGGCAAACAGCGTGAGCAACCGCCGGTTGAGCGCGAGCACCGGCGCGTCACCGCCGACGACCCAGGCCAGCGTCGCGCCAATCACGGCGAGCCACAGGAACCCGAGCAGCCGATCGAGAATGACCGAGGCCGTGATCTGCACGAACCCCGAGCGGCGACCGAGGTAATAGACCTTCGACGCGTCGCCGCCCACCGCCGTGGGCATCAGGTTGCTGAAGAAGATCCCGATGAAATACTGCCGCAGCACCTCGCCGAACGGAACGTCGACGCCCACCCCGGCGAGGACGACGCGCCACCGGTACGCGTACAGGACCTGGCCGAGCGCCAGCGCCGCGAGCGAGCCGGCGTAGAACCACGCCGGCATCTGCCGCAGCACCTCCGCGAACCTGGCCCAGTCGAATCGCCGGAACAGCAGCACCAGCAGCACCGTCGTGACGACGGCCTGCACAGTGAAGATGACGTGGCGGCGGTTGATCAGAAACACTCCAGGACGCGCGCGATGATGTCGCGCGCGGCAGGCACGGTGTCCGCCTCGAGGGCGCGGCTGCTGGGAATCGGCGTGTGCGCGCCGCCGATGCGGACGTGACGGCCCGGACGGTCTGAGGCCGCCAGGCCCTGCTCCACCTGGGCGAGAATCTCCGCGGACCACCCATGTTCGGCGCTGGCTTCTTCCACGTAGATGAAGAGTGACGTGGCGCCCTCGTCCGCCACGCGCGCGATGTGCGTCGCGGGAACTGGCGATAACTGGCTCACCACCGCGAGATCGATGACCAGGCCCTCGACATCCTTCAGGTGCTGCACGGCCTCGAGGCAATGCGGCGCCATCCCGCCGTAGCACCACAGCAGGCCGTCGGCCTCGCCCGCCCGATCGTGGCGGAGCACCGTCGTGGGAAACGGCGAAGCCTCATCCGCAATCACCGCCATCTCCATGCCCGCCACCACGGGGACGAGCGGGCGGCCGTAGCACGTCTTGCTTTCGATGAAGACCACCGGCGCGTCGCACTCGAGCGTGGCCTGCCGCAGGAGGCGTCCCGGATCGCCAAGGATGTGCGGCGCCACGACCCACAGGCCGGGCACGCCCATGAAATGCTTCTCGATCGACTGGCTGTGCGTGGGGCCGTAGCCGCGCCGCGCGCCCATCGGCGCGCGCACCACGAGCGGCACGCGCACCTGGTCGTTGTACATCCACTGGAACTTCGCGGCGTGGTTGGCGAGCTGATCACCGGCGAGGAAGAGGAAGTCCCCGAACATGATCTCGACCACCGGCCGCAGCCCGCGCAGGGCCAGGCCCGACGCCAGGCCCACGATCGCGGCCTCCGAGATCGGCGTGGTCAGGACGCGATCCGGATACGCGGAGGACAGCCCCCTGGTCACCTTGAAGGCGCCGCCGTAGGGGTCGAGAATGTCTTCGCCGATCACCATGACGCGCGGATCGGCGGCCATCGCCTCGTGCAGGCCCTGGTTGATCGATTCGAGGACGGTGGGCATCAGGACGCGGCCTCGACGGCTCGTGCGCGCGCGGTGGCAATCGCTTCACCGATCCGTTGCTCGATCCCCGCGGCCGTTGCCTCATCGAGGCCGGCCCGCGCGGCTTTCAACGGATCGCGCGTCCAGGCCTCGCGCAGTTCCGACTCGGCCCGCGTGTCGTCGCCCTTGCTGTGCGGGCCGAGGCGATAGGTGTAGCAGACGAGGCACTGCGGTCCGCGACCCGCACGCGCCGCGTCGATGGCCTGTGCCGCGTGACGCGCGATGTCGTCCACGTCGGTCGATCGGCATTCTTCGGTGGCGATGCCAAACGCCCGTGGCCGTGCCGCGACGTCGCCCGCGATTTGCAGCGCCGACGGCGTGCTCTGCGCGTAGCCGTTGTGCTCGATCACGAACACGATGGGAAGCGACCACAAAGACGCGATGTTGAACGCCTCGTAGACGACGCCCTCACCAAGCGTGCCGTCACCGAGGAAGACCACCGTGACCGCGCCGGTACCCTGGCGCTTCTCCGCCAGGGCCATCCCCGTCGCTACGGGGACGATGCCGCCCTGTACGCCGTTCGAGTAGAAGTTGTCGAAGTAGAGGTGCTGGCTGCCTCCGCGCCCGCCGCAGACGCCGCCGGGCTTGCCCAGGATTTCCAGGTAGAGGCGCTCGACCTCGCCGCAATACGCGAGGAAGTGCCCATGGCCACGGTGATTGCTGAAGACGATGTCGCGCGCGCGGTCGATCGCGGACACGATGCCCACGGCCACGGTCTCCTGCCCCAGGCACGTATGCGTCGTCCCCGAGAGCGCGCCCGTCGAGAACAGGTCGAGCAGCGATTGCTCGAAGAGGCGGATGCCCAGGAGCAGCGCGTAGCGATCCGCGGCGCTGGACGCGCGGTCGCACCGCGCGAGGCGGACGGTCGAGCCCGCGGCGGCCGGCGAACTCACGCCTTGCGCCCCTCCAGGTCCTTCACCAGCGCGGCGAGGAAATTGGCGGCGTACACGCCGTCACAGAGCGCATGGTCGTAGCTGAGCGTGAACGTAACGCCGGGGGTCGCGGCGGCCGTGCCGTCGGTCCAATCGAGCAGGGGCCGTTCGGCGGACACGCCGAGAATCGCGGACTGGCCGAAGCTCGGGAGCGCGGCCACGCGCGTGGTACCGGGCACCGGCACCTGCGAGATGGTGAAGGCCGCGCCCTCGAAGTCCTCCGCCTTGGCGGTGCCGCGCATCGCGCGCAGCGCCGCGGCCCCCGACGCCTTGGCGATGTCCTCGGGCGACAGCGTGTCAACGGCACGGAGCACCGGCGTGAACAGGCGGCCATCGGCCGCTCGCGCGACGAACGCAACGTCCATCGCCGTGTGGCGATAGATCGACCCGTCCCACACGAAGCTGGTCAGCCGCGGGAACGCGGGCAGGACGCGGCCCACCGCCGCGATCACGAGATGGAGCACGCTCACCATGCGTCCGGCCGCCTGGGCCTCCTTGATCACGGCGTGCGCCGCCGCCAGCCGGCAATCCATGTCCACGCTCGTGAGGATCAGGTGGGCGGTGGACCGGCGCAGGTTGGCCGCCACGGCGGAGTCGAACGCGGACATAGGCCCTTCGCGCACGACGAACTTCGCGAGCCCGCCCGGCAGCGACGGGGCCGATTCGCTGATGAATCGCCGCACGTCCGTTTCCTTGATCGTCCCCTTTACGCCGCTGGCGCGCACCGCGTCGAGCGATACGCCGTGCTCGGCCGCCAGCGTTACCGCCTTCGGCGTGGCGCCGCTGCCGGCGGACGGACGCTCCACCCCGGCCTGCGACGCGAGGAACGCTGCTGCCGCCTCACGCGTGGGACCGATCGCACCGATGACGGCGCCCACCCCGACCCGCGCACCTGCGTGGGCAGCGTGGACGAGCACGCCGCTTGCCACGGCGTCAACCTGGGACGCGGCCTTCGTCGTCTCGATGTCGCACACGGGGTCGCCGGACGCCACCGTCGCGCCGTCGGCCACCGACCAGCGCGCCAGCAGCACGGTCTCGTCGTTCACGTTGACCTGCGGGACGACGAGCAGGGTCACGTTCTCCATCATCAGTGCGCTCTCTCCCGCGCCAGCGCGGCGGCGATAGCCGCGACCGAGGCGAGGTTCGCAATTTCGTCGGCGTCGAACATGAGGCCGAACCGCTGCTCGAGGGCGAGCACGAGTTCCAGGTGCGCCATCGAGGTCCAGGACGGCAATTGCACCGGCGTCGTTTCGGGGCCGATCACGGCCGTCTCAGCGTCGCTCAACTTGAGGGCGGTCTGCATGCACGCACGAATGCCTGCGAGGATGTCCAGGTCGGCGTGAAGACTCATGGCACGGGGATCCCCGTGACGCCGGGCGCGGCGGCTCGCACGAAGACGCGCGGCGCGCGCGCCCCGGAGGTCGTCCGCGCGGCGAGGTCGCCCACGTGCGTCGCGAGCGTGTCCGTCGGCGTGCCGCCGGGGACGCACACAATCACGCGGTCCACGCCGGACTCGATCAGCCAATCCGTCGCTTCGTCGATCCAGAACAGGCCGTCGGTATACAGGGTGAGATCGCGCACGCCGGCGCGCTTGGCGAACTGCAGCATGTAGAAGAGGCGGTAGCCGGTGACGAGGTTCGCGCCCCCGGCGTAGACCAGCCGGAGCGGCGTCGCCGGGTTCGACGCGACGGCCTCGGCGACGATCCGCTTCCACTCCGCCATCTCGATCTGCCCGGCATCCGCGGACGGGGGGCCGCCTTCCACGCGCGCGAGGCTGCCGGCCCGGGCCTCCACCAGCAATCCGCTCGCATCTGCCGCGCGCGTCATGCGGGGCGTCCCGTGGCGAGGTAGTGCTCCGCGCCGCCGGCGACCTGCCAGTCCAGGCAGTCGTGGCAGGGCGCGGGCAACGCGTCGAACGCGTGGTCGATGTGCAGTTGCTGCAGGCGGCGGTGGCCGCCGTTCCAGACCGCGTGGATGCTCTCGGTGTTCAGGTTGCCGGCGACGAACCGCGCGTCGTAGTCCACCGCGCACGCGACGACGTCGCCCGTCCACTGGATGGCGCACGTGCGCAGCGCCCACGGGCAGGCAATGCGCGGCAGGCTCGCATCCAGGTTCGGGGCCTCGACGGTCCCGGTCCAGGTGAGCTTCTCGCGAATCTTCACGTCGGCGCCGCGCGCGAGCCAGTACGCCCGGAAGGCGTCAGCCTCGTGGGCGTTGGAGTCCATCATCGAGAACTGCACTTCCACCCGTGGCGTCACGGCGCCAAGCTTCGCCTTGAGCTCCAGCAGGCCCTCGACGTTGGCATACACTTCGTCGCGTGACGCGCCCACGCGGATGGCCTCGAACACCGGCGCGGAGAACCCGTCGAGGCTGAACATCACCAGGTCGAGGCCCGACTCGATCACCCACTCGGCCGTCTCGCGCGCGAAGCGCGTGCCGTTGGTGTTGAGCACCAGGTTCGTCAGGCCGCGCTGCTTGGCGTACTGCAGCATGTAGAAGAGCCGGTAGTCGAGCACGAAGGCTTCGCCGTAGAACGTCGGCCACACTTCCGTGTTCGGCGCCCGCTCCGCGATCTCGTCCACGATCCGCTTGTAGAGCGCCATCGGCATGTGCCCCTTCGGGCGGGTCATCGCGTCGTGGCTGCAGTGGGAGCAGGTCAGGTTGCACGCGGCCGTGGTTTCGATCACGACCTGCGGAGGGAAGTCGTGGATCCGCTGGCGGGACTCGATCCCCGCGAGGAAGGCCGCTTTGGCGGCCGCGTCACCCTTGTAGATCGGGCTCATGCCGGAATCAGGACGCCGCCCGCGCTCGTGTACTTCGTGCCGCACGCCTGGCAGGTGGCGCTCACCGGGGGCGCCGCGCCAGGGGCGAGCTTCACGCCGCAGCTGCACATCCAGCCCGACACGCGGCCGGGATTGCCGACGACGAGCGCGTAGTCGGGGATGTCCTTCGTCACCACCGCGCCGGCGCCGATGAACGCAAAGCGCGCCGATGGTGTGACCGCAGACGATCGTGGAGTTCGCCCCGAGGCTCGCGCCCTTCCTGACGAGCGTCGTCTTGTATTCGTCCTTCCGGGACACGTGGCTGCGCGGGTTCACGACGTTGGTGAACACCATCGACGGCCCGCAGAACACGTCGTCTTCGAGGATGACGCCGGTGTAGATCGACACGTTGTTCTGGATCTTCACGTTGTCGCCGATCACCACCTGCGGCGACACGACGACGTTCTGGCCGATGTTGCAGCGCCTCGCCGATGCGGGACCCGGCCATCACGTGCGAGAAGTGCCAGATCTTGGTCCCCTCGCCGATCTCGCAGCCCTCGTCCACGTAAGACGACTCGTGCACGAACACGTCAGCCACGCGCCACCACCTTCGGATGCGCCGGCGTCGCCTTTGCGCACGTCGGCGCTGCCGGATCGACGAGGTGCAGCTCGATCGACGGCCGCGCATCGTCGATGCCGAAGCCGCCGCCGGCCAGCACCTGCTCGTAGACGCGCGTGTGGAGGTCGGTGAAGCCCTCGCTGAACTCGATCTCGCGCCCGTCCACGGTGATCGATCGGAACGTCGTCTTCTTGCCGGGCTCCGGCGTGAACGGCAGGTCGCGGCTGTCGGTCGAGAGGAACCACTGGACGTCCGCGCGCTCGAGGTCGAGATACCCCGCCGCCTCGTGCGGTCCCCGCAAGTGCACCTCCGACGACCGCACGCCGCCGAACAGCCACAACAGCAGGTCGAAGAAGTGGATGCCGATGTTGGTGACGATGCCGCCGGAGCGATCTTCGTGGCCCTTCCAGGACGTGTCGTACCACGACCCGCGCGCGGTGATGTAGGTCAGGCACACCTGGTGGCGCTTCGACGGTTCGGCGACCAGCTGTTCCCGCAGCGCGATCAGCTGCGGATGGACGCGCAGCTGCAGGATCGTCTGGACGCGGCGCCCGGTCTCCTGCTCGATCTCCTGCAGCGCGTCGAGGTTCCACGGGTTGATGACGAGCGGCTTCTCGCAGATGGCGTCGGCGCCCACGCGCAGGGCCAGCCGGATGTGCGCGTCGTGCAGGTAGTTGGGCGAGCAGATGCTCACGTAGTCCACGCGCTGCTCGGCCGGGCCCCGCCGCAGCTTCTCGAGGTGGCGATCGAACCGCTCGATCTCGGTGAAGAAGCGGACGTCGAAAGCGAAACGGTCGAGGATGCCCACCGCGTCGTGGGGGTCCGTCGCCGCCACGAGGCGGTTGCCGGTGTCCTGGATCGCCTTGAGATGGCGCGGCGCGATGTAGCCGGCCACGCCGGTGATGGCGAAGTTCTTCACCCTTGTCTCCCTGCGGCGCCGCGGCCGGCGGCGCGCGTCAGCACGTCCGCCAGCTTCGGCGCGTTCACGTGCAGTGAATATCGCTCCTCGATGGTGCGCCGGCCCGCGGCGGCAAGCCGGGCGCGCAGCGCCGGATCGGCGATCAGCCGGCCCAGCTTCTCCACCCATTCATTATCCGTCGTGGCGAGGAACCCGTTGACGCCGTCCTCGATGATCTCGCGGTTGACGCCCACCGCCGATGCGACCACGGGCACGCCGCACGCCATGAACTCGATGGCCTTGAATCCGCACTTGCCCTTGGCCCACGCGTCGTCCACCAGCGGATACACGCCGATGTCGCAGTTCCGGAAAAGGTCGATCTCGCCCTCCAGGGCCCATGCCGGGTTCTCCACGCGCACGCCCGGCATCACAATCGGCTCACCCGTCCCGCTGACGTTGCAGCACGAACGGATGCTCCGCGGCCACTCGCTGCAACACCGGCCCCAGCCCCTTGATGTAGCTCGCCGTCGTCGGGCTGCCCAATCCACCCCACCACCGGCACGGTTGAACCCGTTGAACCTGTTGAACCCGTTGAACCTGTTGAACCCGTCGAACCCGCGCGCGGAGCGAAACGAGCCGTGTCCACGCAGGTGGGGATTGTCGTCACCGCGTCGTTGAACTGGCGCGCGTAGGAGGCAAGGTAGTCGTTGCCGACGACGACGTGTGCGCTGCGGCGCACGATCGTCGCCACTTTGCTCGGCGTCTTGAGCGCGGCGATCAGGCGGTTGGCTTCGCTCACGCTCGGCAGGAAGATCGCATCGTCGAAATCGAAGACGATCGGCGGACCGACCATCGAGAGGAGCCACTCGACGAAGGCCGGCCCAACCGGGAAGATCTCGCGGTAGATGAAGATGACGTCGTACTGCCGCGCGCGGCGGAGCGTCCACAGGTGCTTGAGCGCCAGCGCGGCGAAGGCCGCTGCCTTGCGAAACAGGTGACCGGGCTTGTAGACGAACCGGAAGAACTCGGTGGTGAACAACGTGTTCAACGTGACGTCGAAGCCGTTCGCATCGAGATACGGGATGTAGTGCGCGATGCGGAAGCGACAACCGGCGCCTTCTTCGGGAATGGGCGAGATCGCCAGCACGCGAATCTTGCGCTCGGTCACCGGCGGCCGTCCGTCACTCGCGGCCCCAGCCACGAGAGGGTCACGGCCGCGGCGCCAAACGCCGCCACGATTCCCGGCACGATCAACCACCACCCGCCCACCGGCGATGTCGTCGAGACGAGCGCCACGTGAACGCCCGCGGCAATCACGGCCACGGCCCCGATGGCGCGCATCTGTGCCAGGCGGTCGAGCGCGGTCCACGCCAGCGTGGCCGCCAGCCATGCCGCCCAGGCGCGAGACTCGGGCCCCGCCTGGAGGAGCACGCGGTGAAGTCCCGCGACGAGCCGGCCCGGCGCGCTGGCATCCACCTCGCGCCAGAGCTCGGGCGGGTCCGGCGCGTCCGGCGCGGTCAGCCGCCGGAGGCGTGATTCGGCATCGCGCCAGTTGGTCGCAAGGAACTCGAGGACGGTCATGGCTTGGCCGGCTGCGCCGGCAACGTCGGCACCATGGCCACGGTCCCGGTCAGCACGTAGCGGGTCGAATAGAACGTCATGCTGCCGCCGACACGCAGCATCTGTCCCCCGTATTGCCAGCCGAGAAGCGTCGGAAACGCCGGCACCTTCAGCGTCACGAGGTGGTTGGTCGCCGTCGGCGGCGCGGTCACTGACGCGCCGGCGGCGAATGGGTTTTGCGACGCGCCGAGGTCGAGATCGCCTGCCTTCACCAGCGCGGCGGCATCCTCGCCTGGTGCGACGCGCATCTTCACCTCGATTATCGTCGGCGGCACCGGCGGCTGCACGTCGATCACGAGGAACGGCTGGCGGCCTTCATAACCAGGCAGCGTGATGTAGACCCCCGGCCCGACGGCGGGTCCCTGGGTGGACCGGCATTCGCCGATGCCCGCGCTGTTCTGCTCGACACTGCAGAAGACTCGCAGCAACGCGGGAATCCGCACCGTCTTCTCTACCGGGATCTCGACGGAGTGGTCGCCGGTGAGAACTCGGGCCAGGTCCTCTCCCGGGGGAGCCACAGCGAGGATCTTCGCGGCCGTCGGGAAGTCGTAGCCGACTTTGTAGGAGCGCCACCTGGCCGGCTTTCACGCCCGTGAGGAATCCGGCCGCATACACGCTGGTCACCGGCAACGCCGGCGGCGCGATGGTAATGGCCTTTGGCAGGCGGGCCCGCTCCTGCGCGAAGTCGTAGAGCACGACGTCGTACTGGCCCGGCGGAATGTCGGTGAAGGTGACCTCGGCGCTCGTCGGATCCTGGAAGAGGAAGTTGCGCGTCTGGTTCTCGTCGAACGAGATGCGCATGTACGGCCGGAGGTTCTCGCCGCGGATCCTCGACCCGCATGTTCCGATCGAACTCGACGACGGGCGGCTCGATGCCGGTCAGCTTGGGGACGGGCACCCGGAACAACGCGTAGGCGCCGTACCCCAGCGGAATCAAGCCGAGCAGGACGATGCCGATCGCGAGGTCCAGCAGGTTGAAGCGACCGAATATTCGACCGTGATCGTCCACTACAGGCATGGGAGACCGCCGTTGGAATCGGGTGGGTGAATGAGTGCCGCGGCACCGCGCGAGGGCGCGTACGACCACAGGATGGTGCCGACGCGCACGGCGCCGAGTCCGCTCAGCCAGACCAGGTACGGCAACGCCAGTCCCCGGTGCCGCACCAGCGTGCCAACGTTGCCGCCCGACAGGGCCACCATCAGCGCCGCGGCGGCGCCGTGGGCGACCAGCACGCAGGTGAGCGCGGCATCACGCCGGAGGCCCGCGAAGATGCCGATGGGCAACAAGAGCAGGAGCGCGTACCACATCATCTGCTCGGGCAGGAACGCCAGCGCTGATCGCGATTCGATCTGCCACGGCAGCGGCACCGTCACGTAGCTCCAGATCGCGCGAACGCCGTATTGGCCCACCTGCGCCGGCGTCATCGCCGTGATCGCCGCGCGATCGACGTAGAACGGCGGGTCCATCAGCTTGTAAGTGAGACCCGGCGTGTTGATGTAGCCCCAGTGCTTCAAGGCCACCGCGTGAACCCCCGCCCACGCGCGCTCCTGGACGACCGGCCGGGTGAAGGCGAGCGCGAGCACCAGCGGAACCGCGACGCAAGCGCCCACCAGCACCCGCGGCCGGGTCACGGCGAAGGCCATCGCGAAGCCGCCGGCCACGCCGACGACCGTCAGCACCAGCCCGCCTTCGCGCAACGTCTGGAGACCGAACGCGCCGGCGACCACCACGCAGAGCGCGGCCACGCGCCCCGTCCACCGAGGGTCGCGAACGAGGCGCATCGCGGCGCCGACGTTGATCGCCACGAGCAGGAAGTACAGCGGTTCTTTCAACGCCGAGATGGACCAGATGAAGAGGCTGGGCAGGAACAACAGCAGCGTGCCGCCGATCACCGCGGCCAGGCCGCCGAACGTCCGCCGCACGACCCGGTAGAGGACCAGGACGGCCGTGAGATAGGCGCCGGCATTCAGGACGTGAATCCCGTACGGCGCCAGCCCCACCAGCGCCTGGAGGTACGACAGCACGTGCAGGTAGCTGCTGTCGCCCGTGCGATCGAACGCGTAGATGAAGTCGGCCTTCGAAATCGGGATGCCCATGCTGACGTTGCGCAGCCAGGTGGTCTTCCGCTTGAAGAACTCCTCGTCGCCGAAGAAGTTGGCGTAGGGGATGGCGGGATCCGCGGTCAGGAACAATCCCGCGATCGCGACGGCCCTGAGCGCCACGGCCGCCCCGAAGAGCGCGATCATCCAGCGGCGCTCCTGCGGCGTCAGGCCCGCGCTCGCCCAGCGCCAGAGCGGCACCAGCGCGCACGCCACCAGGATCGTCAGCGGCGACAGCGTGTAGGCGAAGCCAAGCGCGACGCCCGCCGCCACCACCCACATCCACGGCACCTTGGCGGCCACCGTGCTCACGCGGCCTGCCTCTGCCCCGGCTTCGGCGGGCCCGCCAGGCTCCCGAACACCGCGTCGTACTGCGCCGCCACGGTGGGCAGCGCGAAGCGGCGCGCGCCCGCGCGCGCATCCTCGGCCAGGCGCCGCCGTGATGCGTCGTCACCGAGCACGCGCTCGAGTGCCGCCGCCACCGCCGCGGCCTCGTGACGCTCGACGAGCACGCCGTCCACGCCGTCGCGAACAATGTCGCGCGTGCCGGCGGAGGCGGTGGCCACCACGGGCACGCCGCACGCCATGGCTTCCACGAGCACGTTGCCGAACCCCTCGTAGTGCGACGTCAGCACGAACACGTCGGCCTTGCCGATGAACTTCCACGGGTTCTTCTGGAACCCGCAAAGCACCACGGCGTCACCGAGCCCCCGCTCCGCGATGCGCGCGCGAATCGCGCCTTCGAGTTCGCCCTGGCCGAGGATGAACAACCGCGCCGGCACCTTCGCGCGCAGCAGCGACATCGCATCGATCAGCAGCGGGTAGTTCTTCGCTTCCGCAAGCCGCCCGGCCGCGACGATCACCGGGCGCGTCCACTGCTTCTCGAAGGCCGCGTCGAGCGGTTCGAGCGCGGCCTGCACGACGTTCACCAGGTCCACGGGATTGGGCACCACGCGCACGTGGTCGGCATTCACACCAAAAGCCGCGACCAGATCGTCGGCCACGCCACGTGACGTCGTGACGATCAGGTCCGCGGCGGCGTAACCCGCCCGGGTCACCATCGAAAAGAGTTGACGATGCCAGCGGCCACGCCACTGGTAGTCGGCATCATCGAGGAACGCCGACATCGGCGTCTGCTGGTTGAACACCACGCGCGTGCCAATCGCCGCCGCGCGCGCGGCCGTGAGCACGGTGAAGTAGCTGAGGAACGACACGACGATGTCCGGGCGCGACTCGCGGAGGAACCGCCGCAGCGCCAGCCACCGGCCGAGGCGCGACCCGCCGCTGCCCGCCGAGAGCCGCACGGCCGGCGACACTTCGGGAAGGTACGGGCCTTCCCTGGCGAACAAGTACATCGACTTGTCCCACATCGCATCATCGAGCGCGTTCAGGATGTGCACCGCCGCCCGTTCGGCGCCGCCGCCTGCGAGTGACGGCAGGACAAAACAGATCTTCTTTCGGCGCCCCGTAAAGGGGCGCCCTACGACGTCAGCTTCCGGCGCCCCATGAAGGGGCGCCCTACGAGACATCGTCACGCGGCCGCCACCGCGGGCTCCCGGAGCGTGACGTGCAGGCGCGACGACACCTGCGCCAGCATGCGCGCCGCCTGCGCCTCGAGCGTGAACCCGCGCGCGGTCTCGTAGCCGTTGGCGATGAGCCGCTGCCGCAACGCGGCGTCGGTCAGCAGTTGCGCCAGCGCGTCGGCCACGGCATCGGCCGTCGGCGCGTCCACCAGCAACCCGTTCACCTCGTGGGTGATCAGGCTCGGGATGCCCGACACGCGTGTCGTCACGATGGGCACGCCCGACGTCATCGATTCCAGCAGCACGCGCGGGATGCCTTCGCCCGGCAGCGTGGGCAGCACGAACGCGTCGTAGCCGCGATACATCGGGAGCAACCGATCGAGCGGCACCGGCCCCAGGGCGCGCACGTGCGGACCCACGCCGAGACGCGCGGCATCGGAGAGGATCGCCGCGCGCTCGTCCTCACCGGGCCGCCCCACGGCGGGCCCGACGATGTCGAGCGAGACGTCGAGGCCACGGGCGCGAAGCCGCTGCACCACCTCGGGCAGCACGCGCAGGCCCTTGCGGGGATCGATGCGGCTCACCGTGAGGATCCGCAGCGCAGGTCCTTCGCACGTGTCCATCCGCGTGGCGATGTCGCTTGCGCTGATCGTCGTCGTCGTGGTCTCAATCACCGCGCGCGCCGGCCGCGAGTGCTTGGCGGCGAGGGCCGCGCCGTTGGCAAACGCCAGCGAGCGGTCGACCATCCACTGCACGTTGAATTCTTCGAACGCGGTGTATCCGCGCCACAGCGTCAACTTCACCCCGGTGTAGGGCATCGTCGGCAGCAGCGCCTTCAAGTCGCCGACGATGAGGACCCATGCGGGGACGGACGCGAGCCGAGCGAGCACGAACGCGAAGATCGCGGCGGGGCTCGGGATGCGGCAATGCAGGACGTCGATCCCCTTGATCCAGTCCATGAGGAGCGGGAGCACGGTGAAGAGCTGCGGGTAGAAGTGAACCGGCCCCTCGAAGTTCGGAAGCGGCGCCAACGTCACGTTGGTCGCGCGAATCGGCGTGCCCTCGCCGCGCGGCTCCGCGAGCACCGGCACGCAGAGCGAGATCTCGTCGAAGTAGGGCGCGAGCGAATCCACGTAGCGCGCGAAGGATCCCTCCACTTCGAGGAGCGTGCCGTCGGGGGCGCGCCAAAACGGCATGTGGTAGACGATGCCGAGCTTCACAGCATCCCCTTTGCGAACAGCAGCTCGTCGTAGAGGCGCGTCACCGACGCGAGATAGCCGTCCGAACCGAAGCGCGGGCGCACGAACGCGGCGGCGGCCTCGCCCATCGAGCGGCGCAGGGCCGCGTCCGAGAGGAGCCGCGCAAGGGCGGCGCCGAGGGCTGGGGCGTCGGCGGGAGGCACGAGCAACCCGGTCACGCCGTCGCGCACCACTTCGGGAATGCCCGCCACCGCCGTGGCCACCACCGGGAGACCGGCGCCCATCGCGAGCACCATCGCAAGTGGCAGGCCCTCCCACAACGAGGGGATCACGAAGAGGTCGATGGCGCCCAGAAGGTTACCGAGGTCCCGCCGCGCGCCGAGGAAATGCACCCGGGCGCCGAGGCCGAGGTGCGCAACCCTCGACTCCAGGTCGGCGCGCAACGCGCCGTCCCCCACGACGATCAGGTGCAGGTCCGAGAGACCGGGCGTCGAGGCCATCGCGTCGAAGAGGTACGTGTGCGCCTTTTGCTCGGTGAGCCGCGCGATGATGCCGGCCAGCGGCGCATCGGCGGGCACGCCGATCGCGGCCCGCATGTCGTCGCGCGACACCGTCACGTCCAGCGTCGACCAGTCCACCGCGTTGTAGATCACGTCCACCTTCGCCGGATCGGCGCCGACCTGTTTGAT
The DNA here is from genome assembly GCA_963839865.1 of uncultured Acidobacteriota bacterium. Lineage (GTDB taxonomy): Bacteria > Acidobacteriota > Vicinamibacteria > Vicinamibacterales > UBA2999 > 12-FULL-67-14b. Next base: position 26,033 of record CAWIWS010000008.1, on the reverse strand, counting down.
GTAGAAGTCGCGCACGGACTCCGCGGAGACCACGACCCGATCGGTGTGCCGCATCAGCCAGCGCTCGGCCGCGACGTGGTGCCGCTGCTTGCGCTCGTAGATGTTCACCTCGGTCCCGATCACGATCGGCACGCCCGCGAGCATCGCGGCGAATCGCCCGTAAAGGCTCGCCGTAAGCAGGAACGTGTGGACAATGTCGGGCGCAATGGCTTGCAGGCTGTTCTTGAGATCGATGAGGTGCCAGGGATGCCGCAGCCCGGGGTCGAGGCCGAGCACGTGGAACTCGACGCCGGTCTTGCGAATCTCCTCGCCCATCGGGCCGGCCTGGTTGATGCAGATGATGACGGGCTCGAACCGCTCCGGCAGGTACCGGACGAGGTTGAGGACCATCTCCTCCGCGCCGCCCACCATGAACGCGTGGGCCAGGTACGCGACGCGCGTGCGGCGGGCGCTCACGAGGCCGCGCGCGCCCGATAGAACGCCACCGTTCGACCGAGCCCCTCGGGCAGGGACACGGTGGGCGCCCAGCCCAGTTCGCGGCGAATCCGGCTGATGTCGGCGACGAAGTCGCCGGTCTCGATCTGGCCCGCGAGGGCCGGCCAGGCCACGTGCTCCACGCGGCCGCCCCCGGCGATCTCGATGATGCGCTGCGCCATGTCGATCATGCGCGTGCCCGCGCCCGACCCGACGTTGTAGGCGCGGCCTTCGCTCGCGGGCGATTCCGCCAGCGTCACGAGTGCCGACACCAGGTCGTCCACGTGGATGTAATCGCGCTGCTGCGAGCCGTCGCCGTAAATGGTCAGCGGCTGATCGGCGAGCGCGAGGTGAATGAGCCGGTTGACCACGCCGTAGGCGGTGCGGTGCTCGGGTTGCCCCGCACCGTACGGGTTGGTCACGCGCGCGATGGTGTACTTCAGGCCGTAGAGCGTGGCGTACAGCTTCAGGTAACGCTCGACCGTCAGCTTGTGGATTGCATGCAGGCAGAGCGGCTCGGGCGTTTGGTCCTCCCCCACCGGCTGCGTGGCCTGCTTGCCGTACTCGAGCCGCGACCCCACGAACACCAGCCGCGCGTCACGATTGACCGTGCGCAGCGCCTCGAGCAGCGAGAGGTTGCCCATGCAGTTCACGTCGAGGTCCGTCCACGGATCCTCCATGCTGCGCACCGCGCCCGACTCGCCGGCGAGGTTGAACACCAGCTGCTGCCCGGCCACCGCCGCCGCCATGGCGGCGCGGTCGCGGAGGTCGCCTTCGACCACGCGGACGCCGCGGCCCTCGAACGCCATCGCTCGGACCCCGTGCCGCGCGCGGTCCGGCGTCACCACCGTGACCTCGTGGCCCGCCGAAACCAGGCGCTCGGTCAGGTTCACGCCAATGAACCCGAGGCCGCCGATCACGAGCGAGCGCGTCGCGGCCATCACGCCGTCACCTTTCGTGCCACGCACAGGCAATGCAGGTGCGCTTCCGAGACGAAGCGTTCCAGCGACTCGATTTCAAAACCGTCCGCCAGCAACTCCTGCACGTACGTCTCGTCCGCATAGAGGCCGCCCGAGAGGTACCGCTGCCGCAGATACGAATGCAGTGGCCCCGGGGTCCAGGGCATCACGGCGGCGCCCAGGCGGCGCGCCAGCGTGCGCGGCACGGAAGGCGATTCCGGGTGGACGGTGGAAAACGCAAAACGGCCGCCGGGCCTGAGCCAGGCGCGGACACGCGACACGAGCGCGCGCTGCAGGGGCACGTGCTCGGCGAGGACGCCGATCGAGTACACGAGGTCCGCGCTCGCCGAGGGGAAGTCGTGCGCGAGCGCATCGCCCTGGACCAGAGTAACGCGTTCCACCGTGACCTGCTCCTCACGGAACGGGTGCGCGGCCAGGGCCAGCATCGCCGGCGACGCGTCGAGGCCCACGAGCGTCTTCACGCCGCGCAGCGCGCAGAAGTAGCGGCCGGTGCCGCAGCCGAGTTCGATCGCGTCGGCCGGCGTCGAGAACCGCGCGCACACGCGCTGCAGCCACGCCACGAAGCCCAGGTACGGCCCGCTCTCCGCCAGCCCATCGTCGTGCGTGCGGTACCGCTCCGCATACGCCTCGTCGTAGAGCGCGGCGGCCTTCGCGGCCCACGGCGTGGTGTCAGCCATCGATGTCATCCAAAGAGCGATTCCGCCGGCACGAACCGCACGCCGGGCACGCGCTCGACGTGGTCGAGAAACCGCAGCAGCACGTCCTTGATCGCCTGATCGACTTCCCAGTAGTGCGTCGCCACGCAGAAGTCACCGCCCGCGCGGCGCGCCTCCTCGAAGCCGGAGACGAGCTGCTCGACGGTGGTCCCTGGGAATCAGGCTGTGACAGCCGAATTCGGCGTGGCGCGCGTAGCGCAACACATGGGGATACACGAATTGATCCCGCTTGCTCCGGCCCGTCGTGTTGCGGTACCCGCGCACGCGCCACCAGTTGGCCAGCGTGTGCCGATCCCACGGCCGCATCGAGGGGCGGAACGACAGGAACGATCCCAGCAGGTTGAGGCCCGCGGCGCTCACGGCCTCGAGCCCCGCCTTGGACAGCGCGTTGTGGGGCGGCACGAACACCGAGATGGGCGCCCCCAGCGTGGACCGCAGGTACTGCAACCCTTCGCGCACGCGCCGGTCCGGGTCCGGCGCCGCCTGGAACTCGAAGCCGTTCGGATAGTCCTGGTGCGTGTAGCCGTGCAGCGCGATCGTCACGCGCTTGCGGGCGATCTGATCCTTCAGGAACGGGACGATCGCGCCGTTCTTCTCGATCGCAAAGGCCTCGCCGGAATGCCAGTGCTCCGGCGGAATGCCCTTGCGCTCGTAGCCGATCGCGAACGGGACCGTGGCCAGGCACACCGGCAGGCGATCCCACACGTCGTGATACACCCGCTCGAGCGTCTCGGGCGCGGTGAAATAGCACGTGTCGTCGTCCCGGAGCGCGACCTTCACGCCGTGGCCTTCATGCCCGGATGCCGCGCCTGCAGCACGTCGTTGTAAACCTCGAGCAGCCGCAAGGCGCTCGCGCGCCACGAGAATTCCTGCACCACCCGCTGCCGGTTGTAGGCGCCGGCTTCGCGCCGACGGCTGGCGCTTGCCAGCCAATCCCCGAGCGCGCCCGCGAGTGCCGTGGCGTCGCGGCGCGGCACCAGGTCTCCGCCGCGGCCGGGAGTCACGTACTCCGTTACGCCGCCCACGTCGGTGGCGACCACAGGGACGCCGCACGCCATCGCTTCGAGGACGACGTTGGGCGAGTTGTCGAAATCCGAACCCAGGGCGAAGACGTCGGCGGTGCGGTAGTACGGCGCCATGTCCTGCTGCGGGACGTAGCCCGCAAACGTCACCGCGCGGGCCACGCCGAGGCGTTCGACCTGCTGCTTCAGCGCGGCCATCTCCGGGCCTTCGCCGACGAGCAGCAGGTGCAGCGACGGATCCGAGGGGACCGTCAGCGCGATCGCGTCGATGAGCAGCGCCATGTTCTTGATGGGCACGAACCGTCCAACCGACAGGACCACGTGTCGCCCCGCCAGGCCGAGTTCGGCGCGCTTGTTGGATCCGGCCGGCCGGAACAACTCCGCATCGACGCCCTTCGGCACGGCGTGCACGGGCTTGCCGAGGATCGCCGGCAGGTGCGCGGCCGCCCATCCGTCGGCCACCAGCGCGTCGGCCTTGCGGATGTCGGGGATATAGCTCGGGTGAGGCTCGCCTGGAAAGTTGATCACGACCGGGATGTTCGACGGATTCACGCTGGCCGCCTGATACAGCGCGTGCGCGTGCACGATATCCGGCGGGGTCGGCCGCGCCAGGATGCGCTTCCAGGCGGCACGGCAGAACCAGTCCTCATCGAAATGCAGCGCCTGCATCGTCAGCCGGCCGAAGCCGCGCGTGTGCTGCCATTGGTAGACGAGGTCCCGCATGTAGGGGGAGCGAATCACGGTGGCCGGGATGCCCTTGACCGGGTGCCGCGCACCGCCGAAGAGCAGCGGCTGGCCGGTGATCACGTCCACCTCGACGCCGAGCGCGGCCAGTTCGTGCATCCACGCCAGATGCCGCGTTTCGCCGCCGCCACGCATCATGGCGAGGCAGCGCACGAGCATCGTTACGCGCATGCGCGGACGTCCGTTTGCGCGCGGTCCACGTGCCGGCGCGCCCAGAGTTCGAGGCAGACGAGCGCCCAGATTCGCTTGGCGTGATCGCGGCGGCCTTGTTCGTGCTGCTCCAGCAACGCGTTCACCTCGGTCGATCGCGTCCACCCGCGCTGCTGCGTGCGCGGATCCACGAGGATCTCGCGCGCCCACTGGACCATCCCTTCCTGGAACCAGCGGCGCAGCGGCACGCCGAACCCGCGCTTGGGCCGCGTCAACACGGCGTCGGGCACCCACGGCTCGATCACCTTGCGGAACAACCGCTTGGTCACGAGCGCGTCGCCATGCCGGCTCGAGGCCTGGACGCCGGCCAGCTCGATCACGTGGTGATCGAGCAGCGGGCACCTCGCCTCCAGCGAGTGCGCCATCGTCGCGCGATCCACCTTCACGAGGATGTCGTCCACGAGGTAGTGGCGCTGGTCCCAGTGCTGCAGGCGCGAGAGCAGCGTGCCCGTCGCCGAGCGAATCTGGGCGACGGCTTCGCGCTCGGGCAGTCGGCCCGCGGCGATGACGTCCGGCGCGACGACGGCCTCCAGGAGGTAATCCGGGAACACCGTACGCCGCCACACGAACCAGCTTTCGGGGCCAAGGCCCATCGTGCTCAGCCGGCCCTTGCCCCGCGCGTGCACGGGGACGAGCCTTGCCCCCGCGGCGATCGCGGCGCGCATCAGGCCGACGCCGGGACCGCCCACGAGCTTGAGCGCATCCGCATACGGCGTATATCCGGCGAACAGCTCGTCGCCGCCGTCGCCCGAAAGGCACACCGTCACGTGCTTGCGCGCCAGCTCGGCGACGTAATACGTGGGAATCGCGGACGCGTCGGCAAAGGGTTCGTCGTAATTGAAGGCCAGCGCCTCGGCGACTTTGACGGCGTCGGGCGTCACGATTTGCTCGTGATGGTCGGCGCCGAACGCGGCCGCCGTGCTCCGTGCCTCATCGAGCTCGTCGTACGCCGGATCCCCGAAGCCGATCGTGAAGGTCTGCACGGGCCGAGACGAGTGCCGCGCCATCAGCGCCAGCACCGCGGCCGAGTCCATGCCGCCGCTCAGGAACGCGCCGAGCGGGACGTCCGAGCGCAGGCGGATGCGCACCGCGGTGTCGAGCTCCGCGCGGAGCGCGTCGATCACTTCATCCTCGGTGCGGACGTCTTCGATCGATCCGTCCGGCCACTGCCAGTAAGGCTCGTGCCGGACCTCGCCAGACCGTGTGTCCACGATGAGGGCGGTACCGGGCTCGAGGCGATGCATGCCGCGGAAAATCGCGTCGGGGCCCGCGACGTAGCCGAACGTGAAGAAGCTGAGGAGGGCTTCCGGGTTCACGGCTGGCACTTGGTCCAGGGCCGCAAGGATTGACTTGGTCTCCGAGCCGAAGAGCAGCTCGCCCTTATGTTCGTAGTAGTAGAGCGGCTTCTTGCCGACGCGGTCGCGCGCGAGCACGAGCCGCTGGCGGGGCGCGTCCCAGATCGCCACGGCGAACATGCCGCGCATCTTGCGGAATCCCGCGATGCCCTCGGTGGCATACAGGTGCGCGATGACCTCGGTGTCGCCCGCGGTGGCGGTATGCCGCCCCAGGCGATGCAGGCCCTCGCGCAGCTCGACGTAGTTGTAGATTTCGCCGTTCTGCGCCACGGTGACGGCGCCGCCGTCGATGGAAATCGGCTGGTGGCCGCCCGCCACGTCGATGATGCTGAGCCGCGCGGCGCCGAGGGCCGCGGGCCCCTCGGTGAAGTGGCCGTGATCGTCCGGCCCGCGATGATGCAGCGTCCGCACCATCGCGGCGAGGCGTTCGCCGTCGGCCGGCTTACCGCTTAATGAGACGAAACCAGCGATTCCGCACATGGAACTGATGACGGCTTGAGGCCGGTGACTTCCGAAAGGGATTCGATGACGAAGTTCGGCGACGCGCTCGGCGGCCCTGCCGTCGAGGAACTGGCACTGGTCGAGCACGACCTGCCGGCGGCCCTCGCGGTCGAGGGCGGGCTCGGCGAGGTAGCGGCCGACGAGCTCCACCATCTCCTCCGGCGTCGATGCGTCACGCACGGCGCCGCGCTTGATGATGTTCGCGAAGTGCGTGAACTCGAGGTAGCGACGCGCCGACTTCACGAACGGCGACGGCGTCTCGCCGTCAAAGGAGACGTTGACGACCGGCGTGTCGAAGATGGACGCCTCGATCGCGATGGTCGACGCGACCTGCACCACCACGTCGCTGTGGGCCATGGTGTTGGCGAGGTGGCGCTGCGTCTCGGCCGTCACGTCCACGGCCATGCCGTCACCGGCGCGCACCGTTTCCTTGAACGGCTTCTCGACGATCACGCCGGGCAGGCCCTCGAACGCGGTGTAGCGCTTGCGATCGTCGCGGGGATGCACGCGGACGAGGATTTGCGAGGGCTCCGGCCACCGGCCGCCGTTCATGGCGTCCACCAGCGCGCGAATCACGCGATCGTAATGCGCGTAGAGCTCGAGCGGCGTCGTCGTCAGCGTGACGAGCTTGCGCGACGGGTCCGCGCCGATCTGGCGCATGAACACGTCCCGCGGCAGCAGCACGCCGCTCTTGAAGTAGGGATCCCACTGCGGCGTGCCGGCCAGGCGAATCTCGGCCGGCTGGTAACCGTGCAGTGATACGGCCTGCTCCTTCATCAACTCGTTCCACACGATCAGGCGGTTCACGCGGCGAACCGGGATCAGCTTGTTGGTGAAGTTGTCCCAGCTGGGATCGACGGCCACCGATCGGACGCCCCGGCGCGCGGCGGTGCGAAGCAGCGGGACTTCCGAGAAGATCAGGCCGGGGTTCGAAACGACGAGCATGGCGGGCTTGTAGCGGTCGAACAACTCGTCGGCCCAGGGGTGCGACACGAGCCGGTCGCTGAGGTCGTAGCGCGTGGCCGGCCGGACCATCGACGGCGCGAGGATCGAGGCCAGGAGCTTCTTGGCCTTGACCCAGCGGACCGTGCCCTTCTCCAAGGCCTCGGCGCGGCGAATCTTCACCGACTCGGTGACGCCCGAATCGAGGTACGCGGCCTGCACCAGCGCCAGCAGCCGCGCCTCGAGCCCGGCGGGGCGATGCGGAGGCAGGTCCTCCAGGGAAATTCGCGGGTGCGAGAACTCGCGCGCGAAGTTCGGGTCCTTGACGAGCGGCGACACCATCACCACGCGCACGGCCGGGTCCGTCTCCAGCACGCGCGCGATCACGCCCGTGCGCAGGATGTTGCCCGCGGCGCCGCCATGCGGCACCGACACGAGAACGTTCATTGCCCGCAAGCCCCTAAGCCCCCAAGCCCCTAAGCCCTCACCGAACATGTTCAAACTCGAACGGCAGCGACACGAGTCCGTCTTCCTCGTCCGCCAGGTTCTCCACGCCGCCGCCCGAACCGGTGACGGCGAAGCGCGGCCCCGCCGTGACGACGTCGTAGGAGGCGAGCTGGTGCTGGTCCGTGATCGACAGGCGCAGCACGTACTGCCGCGGGCGCAGCGGCAGGTGCGCAAAGCGGCATTGCACCTCGCCGTCGCCCTCCACCATCCCGGGGACGTCGGTGGGGCGCGACGTGGCGGTCGTGATCACGAGGCCGCTGTCGACGTCGACGATCGCCACCTGGAACACCGGCCGTTCGACCCGCTGGTTCGCTCGATACCTGGCGCGCACGATCAACGTCTCGCCGGCGGTCAGCAGGCCCGTCTGCGCGCCGGTGTCGGTGTGCAGATCGACGGCGAGATACCGCACTTCCCCGGTGCCGCTGCGGTGGCTCTGGAGGGCCGTCGCCTGGTTGGCGAGGGCCTCGAGGTTGACCTCGTTCATGTACTTCTCGGCGATCTCGCCCGCCGGGCCGTACGCCCGCACCGCCCCCTGCTCCATCCAGAGGATGTCGCTGCAGAGCCGCCGCACGTTCCACATGTCGTGGGAAATGAAGAGCACCGTCTTGCCTTCGGCGATCAGGTGGCGCAGCGCCTCGAGGGCGCGACGCCGGAACGCCGCGTCGCCCACCGACAACACCTCGTCCACCAGGACGATGTCGGGGCGGCTGTGGATCGCGACGGCAAACCCGAGCCGCGCGTAGAGCCCGGACGAATAGCGCTTCATCGGCGTGTCGATCAGCCGTTCGACGTCGGCGAACGCCACGATGGCGTCGAAGTGCGTGTCGATTTCCGTCTTCGTGAGGCCGAAGAGGCCGCCGCCCAGGTAGACGTTCTCGCGTCCCGTGAGCTCGGGATGAAAGCCCGCGCCGAGTTCGATGAGGGACACGGCGTGGCCGGCGACGCGGACCTTGCCGCTCGTCGGCCAGGTCACGCGCGAAATCAGCTTGAGCAGCGTCGTCTTGCCGGCGCCGTTGCGGCCGATGATGCCGAGACCGGCGCCCTTCGGCACGTCGAAGCTCACGTCGTTGAGCGCCGAAATCGTCCCGTCAATCTTGCCGCGCGACGCGCTGTGCACCTCGGTGGTCTTGCCCCGCAGGCCGTCAACGCCAGACGCGACGAGGTCCACGAGCGTGCGCGACCGCCCGGTGCGGTAGCGCTTGGTGACGTGGTCGAGTTGGATGGAGAGTGTGGACACGATTAATCAGCCACGAAGCACACGAAGGACACGAAGACAATCTGGCCCAAGAAGAGCTTCGTGCTCTTCGTGACCTTCGTGGCTGGTTTGTTGGGCATGTGGCTAGATGACATCGGCGAAGTACTTGTCCATGCGCTTGAACGTCACCAGCGCCACGACGAGCAGCGTGCCCACCATCGCGCTCGACACGCCGACGACCGTCCAGTCCGGCGCGCGGCCGAAGACCAGGACGGCCCGCAGGCCCTCGACCACCGCGGTCAGCGGGTTGAGCAGGAAGAAGATGCGGTACTTCTCTGGCACCGCCGACAGCGGATACGCCACCGGCGTGAGGTACAGCCACAGCTGCAGGCCGATCTGCACGACGGGATTCACGTCCCGGTAGAACACGTTGACCGACGAGGTCACGAGCGTGACGCCCACGGTGAAGCACAGGAGCAGCAGGAAGAAGAAAGGCAGCAGCGCCGCCCAGGGCCCCAGGCCGAAGCCGTAGTAGATCATCAGCAGCGCGTAGAGCCCGGCCGAGGCCGCGAGATCCACCATGCGCGAGCACACCTGCGCCAGCGGCACGATCTCCCTGGGGAAGTAGGTCTTCGTCACGATGTTGCGGTAGGTGATCAGGCTCAGCGTGCCGGAGTTCACCGAGTTCGAGAAGAAGAACCACGGCACGAGCGCGCAGTACGCGAACAGCGGGTAGGGCACGCCGCCCGAGGGAATCGATCCGAGCCGTGAAAACACCAGCGTGAACACCGCCATCGTCGCCAGCGGCTGGGCGATGGCCCACCCGATGCCGAAGATCGACTGGGTGTAGCGCCCCTTCACCTCGCGGCGCGTGAGGTTCATGAGCAGCTCCCAGTACGCCGCCCACGAGATTCGCTCGGGGTGTTCGGACAGCTCAGTCAAGGGCAAACTCGGACTTCCAGGATTCGTCCACCGGCATCGGGCCTTGCGCCGAACGCTCGATGATGAAGTTCTCGAGCACGAGCACGTCCATGTGCGTGCGCTGGAAGCACCGGTAGGCGTCTTCCGGCGTGCACACGATCGGCTCGCCGCGGACGTTGAACGACGTGTTGACGATCATCGGGCACCCGGTGCGCCGATAGAAGGCCTCGATGATGCCGTGGTAGAGGCCGTTGACCTCCGGACGCACGGTCTGGATGCGCGCCGAGAAATCCACGTGCGTGATCGCGGGCACCGTGGACCGCGGCACGGCCAGCTTCTCGATGCCCCACAGGTTGCCGGCCTCGGGCGGGACGGGCAGGCGGCGCGACTCGAGGACGTCGGCCACCATCAGCATGTAAGGACTGTCGCCGTCGAGTTCGAACCACTCGGCGACGTGCTCGCGCAGCACCGTCGGCGCAAACGGCCGGAACGACTCGCGGAACTTGATCTTCAGGTTCAGCACCGACTGCATCTTCGTGGACCGCGCGTCGGCGATGATCGAGCGGCCGCCGAGCGCGCGCGGTCCGAATTCCATCCGGCCCTGCATCAGCCCGATCACGTTCTCCGACGCGAGCAGCGCGGCCACTTCGTCGGCCACCGCCGATGGATCCACTCGACGCGCGACGATACCGCGCTCGTCGACGAAGGCCTGAATCTCGGCTTCGCTGAACCGGGGACCGAGGAACGATCCGTTCATGCCGTCGGCGTAACGGGGGGTGACACGGGTGCCAAGGGTGCCAGAGGTGCCACGGGTGCCAGGGGTGGGTGCCAAGGTGCCAACGGTGCCGGGGCGGGCGCTGCGGTACGCTGCCAGGTGCCGGTGCTCTCGGCGCTCGTCCGTGGCTTGTCGAGGAACCGGTGCCACAGGCTCATTGCGACGCCGAGGGCGCCGCCGGCGTCACCGGCCGCGGGCTGCACCCAGACCTGGTCGAACGGCCCCTCGCGCAGGATGCGTCCGTTGCCCACGCAGTTGAGCGCCACGCCGCCGGCGAGGCACAGGTCTCGCATCCCGGTCTCCCGGTGCGCGAAGGCCGTCATCTTCAGCATCACCTCTTCGGTGATCTCCTGGATCGACCGGGCCAGGTCCATCTCGCGCTGCGTGAGCTGGCTCTCGGGCTTGCGGGACGGCCCGCCCAGCAGCTGCTCCATCTTCGTGCCCGTCATCGTGAGACCGGACGCGTAAGTGAAGTACTCCTGGTTCATCCACAGGCTGCCGTCATCCCGAATCTCGATGAGGTGGTCCTTGATGGTCTTCACGAAGGTCGGCTCGCCGTACGGCGCGAGGCCCATCACCTTGTATTCGCCGGAGTTCACCTTGAAGCCGGCGAAGTACGTGAAGGCCGAATACAGCAGGCCCAGCGAGTGCGGGAAGCGCAACTCGTGAAGGATCTCGAGGTCATGGCCGCGGCCCACGCCGATCGAGGACGTCGCCCACTCCCCCACGCCGTCCATCGTCACCACCGCCGCCTGCTCGAAGGGCGACGGAAAGAACGCCGACGCGGCATGCGACTCGTGGTGCTCGCCGAACAGCACCTCGCCCTCGAAGCCCTCGAGGTGATCGCGGATGTCCTCGGCCATCCACAGCTTCTCGCTCAGCCACAGCGGCATCGCCATCAGGTACGACTTCAGGCCCGCCGGCGCCGACGCCACGTAGGTCTCGAGCAGCCGCTCGAACTTGACCAGCGGCTTCTCGTAGAAGCCGACGTGATCGAGCTGGGCGGCCGTGATGCCGACCTCGCGCAGGCAATACTCCACGGCCTTCGACGGAAAGGCCGCGTCGTGCTTCTTGCGCGTGAAGCGCTCTTCCTGCGCCGCCGCCACGATACGGCCGTCCTCGACGAGGCACGCGGCCGAGTCGTGGTAGTAGGCGGAGATTCCGAGAATTCGGGTCGGCACTTAGAAGAGGGTGTAGATGAACGGTGCGACCGCGCTCGTCTGCGAGAAGACAATGAGCAGTCCGAACAACACGAAGACGATGACAATCGGCAGCAGCCAGTATTTCTTTTCTGCCATCAAGAACTGCCAGAACTCCTTCAGCACTCGACTCTTGGCCATGGCTCCCTCAATACATCCGTGAGTAGTGGTTACGATCGCGATACCGCGCGGGATACGTCGTCCAGCCGTGCCAGTTGGCACGCTTCCGGCCCATCGGGTCCTTGCCGATCACCCGCCACAGGAGGCCGAGTGGCACGAGGACGATGCCGAAGGCCACCGTAAGGATGACCCGTGCATTGAACCAGCCCAGGGCGAGGGCGAACCGCCACCACGCCTTGCTCGGCCAGTAGAGCAGCGCCGGCTTGAGGTAGCCGAACACCACCAGCAGCGCGCCGACGACGCCCATGATTTCCGCGGTGCGGATGCGCCCCCGCCACACGGCGAACGCGGCGATGAGCAGCAGCACCGTGCCGACCGACAGGCCGAACGAGCGCTCGGGATTTGCGGGACCTTTGTGTGCCATAGGGTGTGTTCAGGGATGCGCGACGGCGGACAGCATGGCCGTCACTGGCTCGACGAGGGCCTCGGCCACCATCGCGTTGCCCGGAGCCGTGAGGTGCATGCCGTCGAACGACTTCGAGCCGTCCGCGGTGTCCACGGTGTCGCCGAGATCGATGTACGCCACGCGCGCGTTGCCGCTGAACTTCCGCTGCATCATCGCGGCCAGTTCTTCCTGCTGCTGCATGTGTCTGGCGCGCCGGGCCTGGCCGGACGGAAAGTGCGGCTGGCCGACGACGAGCGCGCGCTTACCGTGCGACAGGGCGAACTCGACGGCGGTGAAGACCGACTGGCAGTACGTCTGCCACGGCGCGTGGCATCCCGTCGAAGGATCCACCGGGATGGTCCGCGGCGGCGCGGCCGACACGTGACCAAGTTGTTGCTCGAGCGCTTCTCCAACCCCGGCCACTGCGTTCAGCGCCCCGGCGGTTCCGCGAGCGGCGAGGCCGGGACGAAATACGGTCTTGCCGTCCTTGGAATACGCCGAGCCGATGTCGCCGCCCGTGAGCAACGCCGCGGCCTTCTCGCGAAAGATGATCGGGAAGATCGGCAGGTATCCCGTGAGGCGGTAGACCGGCGACTGGCGGCGGAACACCTGCACGTTCGGCAGCAGCTCCTCGCTCATGAGGTCGTTGTAGCCCTCATAGAACACGGCGAGGTCGTAGTCGAGCCAGAGGTAGTCTTCCAGGGTGAACTTGAAGGAGTACGCGCCTTCGTTGTTGTAGCCGAGATTGACGACGGCGACCGGCGGCAGGCCGGGCCGTCCCGACAGGCGGCGCTCCAGTTGCGCGGGAATGGCCTCATCCCACGTCGTTCCGTATCCGTACGCCGAACTCCCGCCGAGCATTACCACCCGCATCGACCCCTGCGGCTTCTTCCCCACCGCCGGACCGCGATAGCCCCAGATGTTGAAGCCGGCCGAGCGTTCGAACCTGCCGTGCAGGTAGACATCCACGGCGAGCAACGTGCCGGTGCCGAACACCACGGCGAGACCAATCGCCGTGAGCGCGAACGCGAGTCGGCGGCGCGGCGTCACGAACCGGACCTCTCGAGCAGCACGAAGAAGGCCTCGCGATCGAGTTCCGGAATCGTCTGCACGGCCCTGACCTGCCCGGAGGCCACGAGGCCCTGCACCACGCGGTCATCGAGGTTCCCGAGGATCACGCTGCCCGGCGGCAGCGAGGCGAGCGCCTCGGGCTCGAAGGCGCTCGTGCGCGCGAGCAGGTCCTCGCGCTGATGCTTGGTAAGGTAGAAGCGCCAGTACGCGTCCATCCAGTAGTTGCGGATGTCGGCGAGCCCGCTGCCGGCCTGGAGATGCGCGAAGTACACGCGCGACTCGCCCCCGGCAGGCTGGCGTTCGATGATGGCCTCGAGCGCGCCGCGCAGGTTGCCGCCCAGCCACGAGTTGACGCGCACGCGGTAATCGCCGAAGTAGTCCTGCGCGAAGCTGCCGAATTGCAGCACGGCCAACGCGAGGATGCAGGCCGCGAGCGCCGGTCCGTGACGGAGTTGTTTCGCGAGCCAACCGAAGGCCACGAGCACGGCGCCAATCACCACGACGGCCACGGCCAATCCGCCGACGCGCTGCTCGGACGTCAACGTCCACGCCGCGTACGCCAGCCCGAAGGCGAGCGCGGCCAGGCCACCCGCGCGTGCCCCCGCCTTTGCGAAGCGGACCACGTCCATCCGCCACAGGCAGGCCACGCCGAACGTGCCGAGCATCGCGCCGAAGGGCAGCATGGCGGTCGCGCGATTCGCGGCACCGGCTTCCGGGACGAGGACCGCGGGCAGGGGCGCAAGCACGAAGCCCGCGAGCATGAGCCAGTTGAAGGGCGTCCGCTCGCGCGCGAGGATCTGGTAGACGCCCATCGGCAGGAGGATGACGAGCATTGTCGGGAACACGCCGGCGGCGCGCGTCGAGAACGTCATGCTCTGGTCGCCGGAGAGAAACAGGAAGCTCGGGTTGAAGAAGCTCCAGTAGAGCGACGTCATCCGCTCGATGTTGGGGAAGCTCAGGATCTCGCGCAGGCCCTGCAGCATGTTGAGGCTCTGGGCGTCGTAGAGCGCGTATCGCGTCGCCGTGTTACTCAAGGCCCCGGGGTGCGAGACGAACCAGATCGCGAAGGCCACGAGCGGCGCCGCGAACCCGGCCGCGGCCCAGGCGCCCGACTTCCAGTTGTCCGTCTGCGCAAACCACACGAGCACCGTGGCCGCCAGGAACATCGGCACGAGCAACACGGCTGCCGCGTAGCTGTAGAAGCCCAGGCCCAGGCACAGCCCCGCGGCCAGCAGCCACGTCGTGGACTGCTCGCGCATCGCGCGTTGCAGGCAGAGCAACCACGCAAGGAGGAAGGGCACCGGATACAGGTAGTCGAGGGCGAACCGGCTGAAGATGAAGTGGGCCGGCGAGAGCGCCAGCAGCCCGGCCGCGCACATGCCCATCCAGGCGCTGTCGAACACCCGCCGCGCCAGGGTGTAAATCAGCACGAGGTTCAGCAGGCCCACGAACACCGACGGCATCCGCACCGACCACTCGGCGAACGGCAGCACCTTCTGGAACGCCGCCGACAGGTAGAAGATCACCGGCGTGAACCAGCCGGAGCGCTTCTGCCCCGGCATCTGGATGTGGAAGTACAGCGGCAGCGTCGTCCCCGTCACATCCTGCCCTGTCGTCGCCAGCAGGTGCGCGTCGGTCGAGATGATCGCCTCGTCCGGCGAGATGTAGGTCGGCACCTGATCGAGCCGGAACCCGTACAGCAGCGCCGCCGCGACGAGGAGCGCGCCGGCGATGACCTTCGTCATGCCCGGCGCCCCGCGTCTGCGCGCCCGCCGGTCACCAGGGCGCGACCCACCAGGGCCAGCGCGATGACGGTGGCCGCCGAGGCCAGCGGCACCAGCGTGATCGACATGCGGCCCGGATAGTTGTGTGTGTGCACGAACAGCGAGCTCGCCATCGCGCCGAGCGTCACGAGGACGAGCGCGGCCGGCATGTGCCGCACCACCGGGACCTGGCCCGCCGCCAGCGCCGTGGCCAGCACGCCCGCGACGACCATCGCCGATCGCGGGTCCACGTGTGGGGGCTCGTTCATCCACACCAGCGCGCTGAGGCTGTGGGCGATACGAGTCCAGACATCGGCCGACGCGATCGTGGACACGCGAAGGCCGGTGTCGTTGTTCTTGAGGCTCGTCCCGTAGAACAGGCTGAACACGCCCGTGTACCACCACGTGCGAAGCATGAAGAGGCCGACGCCCGCGGCGACGAGGCCCGCGTAGGCGAGTGCGAGCCGCACCCGCAGGTGACGAAGGCCGTCACCAACCGAGCGCACGGCCGCGGTCACGTGGAGCGGCAGCAGCCACGCGACGAGCGACGCCGCGAAGATCAAGTGGTTGAGGCGCGTGTAGAACATCAGCACCGCGAAGACGGCGCCCGCGAGGCCCGCCTGCCAGCGCCCCAGGCGCGCGCGCAGCAGGAAGAACGCCGCCAGGAACGAGAAGCCCGCGGCCGCGATCTCCGAGAGCCCGCGTCCGGGGAAATACCAGATCGTGCTGGTCGTGAACGTCGCGAGCGTGGCCGATGCCCGCCAGGAGGCCGGCCCGGAAGCCCGCGGCGCTCTTCGCCAGATGGAACGCGAGCAGGCCGCCGGCGAGGAGGCACGCCGCGTCCAGGTACAGCTCCCCCACGCTCGAGTCGCCGAAGATCAGGTGCAGACCGCCGGTGATCCAGCGATAGAGCGGCTGGTAGTCGAACGCGAGGCTGCCGCCCTCGAGCCAGTAGCCGTGCATGAAGATGCGATAGCCGGCCACCTGGTACGCCAGCCAGTCGTCGCCCGAGTACGCCGTGAACTGGCCGATGCCGCTGAGCGCCCGTCCGGCGAAGAACGCCAGCCATGGCACGCCGATCACGAGAAACGCGCCGCGCACGTTGCGAAGACGCGCGCCCACGGGCACCGCGAGGCCGGCCACGAGCATCAGGCCCGAATAGCGATCGAGCCGTGGCATCGTCCCGAGCCATGCGAACGCCGCCGCGGCCAGCGGCATCCAGATCAGGAGCGGCCATTCCGCCAGGAGCGGACGGAGCGCCTGCGCGCCCCACGCGAATCACGATCGCGAGCGTGAGCAGGGTCGTGAGCAGGCTGATGCCCGGGGCCGCGCGATCGATCAAGCCAGGCGCGCCGGTCGTGAACGTGACCGACGACCAGGCATCGTGGCCATTCCACAGCGGCACCAGCGACCATCGCTCGCCCGTCAGCGTGGCGTGCAGCGTCACGGGATACATGCCGCGCTCGAGCGGCGCCTCCAGCGTGGCGCCGGCCGCGGCCGACACGGTGCGGTCGCCGATCGTGCCCGCCAGGGTCATGTCGTCGCCGGCCGCCAGCGAGAACGTGCCTGCTTCGGTGACGCGCACGTGCCCGCTGAGGTCGAGCGCCAGGTCGCGCCTCCCGGGCCGGATGAAGTCCACGAGGTTGACCCACCAGGCGGGGAACGCCGATGCGATACGGTACGGCCGATCGACGATCGCGGTGCAGGCCGGGCGATCCGCGCGCCAGTCGGCCCGCACGTCCCAGCTCCGCAGCGCGCCCGACGGCTCATCGATGCCGATGGTCGCAATCTCCCCGGTGAACGGCGCGGTCGTCGAGAAGCGCGCGCACAGCCCCTGCGGGGTGAGCAGCAGGCCCGCGGCCTTGGTGACGAGCAGCGCGACGATCGCCGCGCGCGCCCAGCGCGTCGCGAGGAACCGGCGGTCGAACCACCACAGCGCCGGCACCACCAGGCCGATCACCGTGGCCTCGGCCATGCCCGAGAGCGGCGCGCCGTCGAGGATCCCCAGCGCGCGGCCGGGCCACAGCAGGGCGATCGGCGGCGGCCGCCGACCAGAACGTGGTCAGCATGCTCGCTCCGGTCCGGCACAGGGTCCGGCTAAAGCCGGACACCTCATCGCCGGACACTAGCAGTTGCCGGTAGGGTCCGGCTTAAGCCGGACCGGGCAAACGCGGGATGGTAAAGTGATCGCGCACTCACCGGATGCGTATTCTTCGCGTCATCACGCGCCTCAACATCGGCGGGCCGTCGATCCAGGCCATCGCGCTCACGTCGCGACTCGCGGCGCGTGGCGCCGCCACCACGCTGCTGCACGGCCGCCTGGGCGAAGGCGAAGGCGACATGCGCTACCTCGGCGCCGGCCGACGCGAGCCTCGTGTTCATCCCCACGTTGCAGCGCGCCATCGCGCCCCTCGACGACCTGCGGACGCTGGTGCGCCTCTACGCGGAGATGCGCCGCTTCCGTCCCACGATCGTCCACACGCACATGGCGAAGGCCGGCCTGCTCGGCCGCGCGGCGGCGGCGGCCTACAACCTCACGCGCGGCCGCTCGCCGCGCGCGCGCGTCGTCCACACGTATCACGGCCACGTGCTCGAGGGTTATTTCGGGCCGCTCAAGACGGCGCTGTTCATCAACCTGGAACGCCTGCTCGCGCGCGCCACGCGACGCGATCGTCGCCATCTCGCCGGCGATCCGCGAGGACCTGCTCGACGCCTACCGCATCGGCCGCAGCGCGCAGTATCGCGTCGTGCCGCTCGGCTTCGACCTCTCGACGTTCGCCGCGGTGCGATGCGGGCGCGCGGGAGCGCGCGCGCGCCGAACTCGGCGTTCCCGCGGACGCGGAGGTCCTCGCCACGGTGGGCCGCCTCACCGCCATCAAGCAGTACTCGCTGCTGCTCGACGTGGCGGCGCGCCTGGTCGCGCAGCACCCCGCCGCTCGTGGTGCTCCTCGCCGGCGACGGCGAATTGCGCGGCGGACCTCGATGGCGCAGGCCGCGCGGCTCGGCCTCACCTCGCACGTGCGGTTCCTCGGCTGGCGCCGCGACCTGGCGACGATCTACGCGGCCACCGACGTCTTCGCCCTGACGTCGCGCAACGAGGGCACGCCGGTGGCGCTGATCGAGGCGATGGCGTCGGGCGTGCCCGGCGTCTCCACCGACGTGGGCGGCGTCCGCGACGTGATCGTGCAGCCCCGAGATGGGCCGGCGCGTGCCGCTCGACGACACGGCGGCGTTTGCCGACGCCGTGGGCGAACTGCTCGCGAACCCGATGCGTCGCGCCGAGATGGGCGCTGCGCGGCCGCGCCACGTGCTCGCCCGCTTCGACATCGAGCGCCTCACCGACGACATCGACCGGCTCTATCACGACCTCGCGGGCGCGTGAACTATCATGCTTCCACGCATGCCGCGACCGGCCGCCCTGCTCGTCATCTGCCTGCTGGCGCTCGCGCACGCCGCCTTCTACATCGTCCACGAACAGCCGGACTGGGACGCCGTCTGGACCGACCAGGGCGGCTACACGCGCCTCGGTGAGTCGCTGGCCGAGACCGGCAAGTTCACGCGCTACCCCGAATCCGCCGTCGATGATCCCCGAGGTGATCCGCACCCCGGGTTACCCCGCGTTCGTCGCGCTGGTCTACAAGGTGGCGGGCACCAGCCACATGGCCGTCGCCGTGGCGCAGGCCTTCGTGTTCGCGGGCATCGCGCTGCTGGTCTTCGCGATCGCGCGGCGCGTCGCCTCCGAGCAGACGGCGCTCGTGGCCGCCGGCCTCACCGCCCTGTACTCGCCGCTGCCGTATTTCGGCGCGCTCGTGCTCACCGAGTTGTGGACCGCCTTCGTGGCGACGGTCGCGATGCTGATGTGCCTTCGCGCCGTGCAGCACCGGCGCGTCGGTGATTTCGCCGTCGCCGGCGTGCTGCTGAGCGCGACCACGCTCGTCCGCCCCGCCTTCGTCCTGCTGCCGTTCTTCCTGGCGATCGCGATGCCGCTGCTCGTGCCGGCCGAGCGGCGCCGCCCCGCGCTCGCGCGCTGGGGCGTGCTGGCGCTCGCGGCCGCGATCACGCTGACGCCCTGGTTCACCTACAACTACGTGTATCTCGGCAAGTTCACGCTGTCCCCGGCCGGCGGCGTCGGCCGCGGCCTCTGGGAAGGCGCGTGGCAGGGGCACTGGGCCGGCCGCGTGCAGAGCGATCTCACCGCGCTCGCCGGCGAGCCGATCGACGACGCCACGCTCGACGCGCGCGTGCGCGAGCTGGCCGCGCGGCACCGGCGACGACCCGGCCGTCATGATCGAATACGTCCACCAGTGGCGCAACATCCGCGCGATCTGGGAGACGCCCACCGACCCGATGGAACGCGCCAGCGCCCGCGTGCAGGCCGATCAGGAATACCTGAAGGCCGCGCTGGCCCACATTCGCGGAGACGTCGCGCGGCCATGTCATCCGCCGCATGACGCGCGGCGCCTTCACGCTCTGGGCCGCCGAGGTGCCGATCCGCTACTCGCTGATCAACGACACGCCGCACGTGGGCCATTCGCGCGATGTGGACCGCGCAGGTGATCCTGCTGCTCCTCGCCGCCGCGGGCCTGGTCGCGCTGGTGCGCGCCGGACGCTGGGCCGAAGCCGTCCTGCTCGCGCTGCCGCTGATCTACGTGACGGGGGTGCATCTGCCGTTGCTGTGCGAAGCGCGACAATCGCTGCCGGTCAAACCGCTGGTCCTGGCACTCGCCGCGATCGGATTAGCCACGAAGGACACGAAGAGCACGAAGTCAGGCATTTAGAAGACATCTTCGTGCCCTTCGTGCCCTTCGTGGCTGATTCATTTCCCCTGAAACCGTAAGTTCATGAACGCCAGCATCTGCGTCTTCCAGGCGCGGCTGTCGGCGCCCTCCGGACGATGGATGTGATCGGCGATCTGGATGCCGAGCAGGACGTTGTCGTCCATGCTGTTGTTCAGGAACAGCCCGTGGCGCCCGAGCGTGAGCAGGTTGGGCACCTCGTGCACGCCGTCGAGCACGGGGATCAGGTGATCCTCGAAGTTGAGCTCGTAGACCGGGTACGCCGTGGGGATGTCGGTGATGTGGTACTCCTCGACCTCCTCCGCCGTGACGCCGTAGCCCATCTTCATCAGGTCGCGCAGCGCCAGCTGGAAGATCTCCTCGTCGCTCGCCTGCCACAGCGGCTCGTCCTTCCAGAGCGACAGCTCGATGCAGAGCACCGTGCGATCGGGCGGCACCATCTCGGGGCTGACGTTCTTCTGCTCGGAGAGCCGGTTCACGCGGAACTGCTCGTCCAGCAGGTAGACCCAGTGGTAATCGGTCATCTGCGCGCCGCTTGAGCGCGATGTAGATCAGCTTCAGGCTGCGATACCGAAGCTTCGCCGCGTGCGCGGCCACCGGCGCCGGCAGCGCCGGCGTCATCATGTTGACGAGCGCCGGCAGCGGCAGCGTGGACAGCACGAGGTCGCACGTCGATCGTCTTCTCGCTGGCCGCCCTCGGTGTAGGCCACGCGCGCGATGCGGTCGCCCTCCCGCTCGAGCCGCACCGCGGGGGCCTGCAGCTTGATCACGTTGCCCGCCGCCCGCACCTCGCCCGCCATCCCCTCGTAGAGGAGGCTGATGCCCTTGCGCGGGTACATGTACTTCGTGAAGTACGTCGCCGGGTCGGCCTTGATGCCGAGCGTGCGCAGGATGATGTTCTTGAGGTTCAGCTTCGCGACGCGCTGCGCCTGCTTCGACGAGATCTGGCTCGTGGGCAGCCCCCACACGCGGGCGGAGTAGATGCCGAAGCACAGGTCGTACAGCGTGCGCCCCAGGTTGCGGACGCCCCACTCCTCGAACGAGTCTTCCTTCTTCGCCGGCGCGAAGGTGGACTTCAGCGTGGCGACGACGTAGTCGAAGATGATGCGCGCCGAGAGCAGCGGGCTCACGCCGGTGAGCACCTGCAGCATCTCGAGCGGGTAGACGTACTCCTTGCCCCGGAGCAGCACGCGCGTGCCGCGCGTCAGGATCAACGGGTCGTCGCCGAAGAAGCGCTGGATCGACTTGAGGACGGTCCGGCTCTCCTCGGTCTCGCGGATGTGGAACGTGTGCGGCCCGAAGTCCACGAGGTACTTGCCCACGGGAATCGTCCGCGCCATGCCGCCCACGGCATCGTCCCGCTCGAGGACCGTGACGTCGTGGCCGAGCTCCGACAACCGCCACGCCGCGGTGATGCCCGCGGGGCCGGCCCCCAACACGACGACTCGCTGCTTTCCGCTCATCCTCTCCTCGCGCCCGGCTGATCGACGCCGGCGAGAAACGCGCGGAGCCGCTCCAATCCGGTCTCGAACGACACTCGCGGCACGATGCCGAACGTGTCGCGCATGGTGCGTGTCCACCGACCGGAACTCGATGTACTCGGCCACGGCGCCCTCGTGGCGCACCGTCACGTCGACGCCGAGCGTTCTCGCCATCGTCTGGACGACGTGGTTGACGCTCACCGGCGTGCCGGACGCGAAGTCCACCGTCGCCCGGGCGCCGCGCGCCTTCACCAGCGCCAGGAACCCGTCCACCGCATCGTCCACGTACATGAAGTCGATCAGGTTCTCGCCGTCGCCCCGCACGACGAACTCGCGCTGGCCGGCCGGCCATGGCCTGCAGCCACTTCGTCGTGATCTTGCGCGGCGCCTCGTACGGGCCGTAGGCGCCGAAGAAGCGCACGTTGACGTAGCTCTCGACCTTCTCCCGGCGCTCCGCGAAGAACCGCAGGTACTGCTCCGACGCCAGCTTGGAGATGGCGTACGGCAGGCGCGGCGACACCGCCGTCGCCGGCGACACCGGCCCCAGCAACCCGTCGTAGACGGCGCCAGACGACACGTAGACGACGTGATCGGCCGGACAGTGCTCGAGGCAGGTCACGAACGCGGCGGTGTTGGACTCGAGGTCCCACCGCGGATGCACGGCCGACGCGGCCGGATCGCCGTTGGCCGCCAGGTAAAGCATGGCGTCCGCGCGTCCGCCCACCTCGCGGGCCAGCGCCTGCACGCTCGCCTTCGTCCAGCAGGTTGCAGCGCACGGTCCGCACGTTCGCCAGGCCGTGTGCGGCGACGAACGCGTCGAGGCCGGGAGTGTCGCCGTACACGGCCACGATCTCCCAGTCGCGCGGCGCGCGCAGCAGGACGTTGTGGCCGATGAACCCGGAGGCGCCGGTGAGGATCAGTTTCATGGAGGGGTCACGGCTTACGGCTTACGGGCTTGCGGACTCAGGACCCAGGACCCAGGTCCTACTTCTTCCCCATGACGGCGGCGAGGTTCTCGCGGTACCAGGCGATGGCCTTCGACACGCCGGCTTCGAGCGACACCTTGGGCTTGAAGCCGAGCAGCTTCATCGCCTTCTCGATCGACGGCACGCGGAGATCGACTTCCGGGCCGGGATGGGGCTTGAACACGATCTCCGACGTCGAGTTCGTCAGGCGGATGATCAGGTTGGCCAGCTCGAAGTTGGTGGCGGTGCCCTGCGGGTTGCCCAGGTTGAACGCCTGGCCGATCGCGGCCGGGTTCTCCGCGCACATCAGCACGCCGTCCACGAAATCGTCGACGTAGCACCACGAGCGGATCTGCGTGCCGTCGTTGAAGAGCGTGATCGGCAGGTTCTGCAGCGCCTGGATCGTCAGGCCGCGGATCGCGCCGTCGCCCACCTGCCGCGGGCCGTAGACGTTGAAGGGCCGCACGATCGCCAGCGGCAGGCCGTCCTCGCGGTAGTGCGCGTAGGAGAGGTGCTCGGAGGCGAGCTTGCTCGCCGCGTAGACCCACCGGCTCTCGCCGATCGGCCCGATCTGCGTGAGGTCGTCTTCCTTGCCCTTGTGGATGAACGGGCCGTAGACCTCGCTGGTGGAGAACTCGACGAAGCGCTCGACGCCGATCTCGAGCGCCGCCTTCACCACCTGGTGCGTCCCCAGCATGTTGACTTCCATCGTCCGCACGGCGCTGCGGTCCACGGTGTAGACGCCGGCGATCGCCGCGCAGTGGATCACGATCTGGCAGCCGTCGAGCGCCTTGCGCGTGGCGTCGAAGTCCAGCACGTCGCCCTTGATGAAGTGCAGGTGCTTGTGGCCTTCGAGGTGGGCGAACTGCAGCGCGTTGCGGTGCAGGTTGTCGTAGACGACGATCTCGTTGTCGTCGATCAGGCGCGAGACGAGATGGGAGCCGATGAAACCGGCGCCGCCGGTGATGCAGATGCGCTTGTTCTTCAGTGCCATGCGAATGGTGTCCTCAGAATCTGACCGTCAGGGGTGTTTGCCGTTGTGGAGCGGGCGCGAACCGGACTCGCCTTGCCGCGCCTGGGCATGGCGTCCTGCCGAAGGGGAAACAGCTTCTCGCGCGGCACGCCGGCGGCCAGCAGGTCGGCAACCTGCTGGCCCGATCGTTCGAGCGTGGCGACGATGATCAGGTCGTACTCGACCTCGGCGTGGGTGGCCACCGGCCGGACGGGCATGCCGAGGAATTCCCCGCCGCCGCCATTGTCGAACACGGCCACGGGCTCGAGCCCCGATTCCTTGAGCGAGAGGTAGGCGAGCTCGGCGGCTTCGCCGCGGCCGCAGATCGCCACGCGCTTGCCGGCCTCCGCGCAGTCCTGCAGCGCCTCGCGCAGGTGCTGCCGCACCTCGCCGTAGAGGTGCAGCGAGTAGTCCATGAACTCGTAGGTGAGCCGGGCCTTTTCGGCGATGCCGCGCGGCGTGATCAGGTACGAGATGCGGTTGGGCTGCACGTTGACGCACTTGATGAAGCCCTTGTGGATCATCCGCTTCAGGTAGACGTTCGCCAGGCCCAGCGCGATGTCCAGCTTGCTGGCCAGGCCGCGCTGCGTCACGCGCGAGTCCTCGTGAACGGCTTCGAGCAGCCTTAGGTCGCGGTGGGCTTCAACGTCCATTGTTCGTAGGGCACCCCTTCAGGGGTGCCTCGCGGCGAGGGCCCGTTCGGCTTCCGCCCAATCGTGCATGTCGTCGATGCTGACGGAGCGCTCGGCCGGCATGCGGTAGGCGACCACGCGGTCGCCGTACAGGCTCGGCTCCTCGGCGAAGAGCACGGGGGTCCGGAACACGTAGATCGCGCCGTTCATCACCCACGCCTGCGGCATGTCCTGGCGGCGGTTGATGCGCTTGCGCACGGGCTCGCCGGTGACGAACAGCGTCGCCTCGCCCGCGTCGTTCAGGCGCAGCATCCGCATCGGATGGGCATGAGCCGGCACCTCGCTCGCGCTCAGCACGGAGTCGGCGCCTGAGCGCTCGAGCAGTTCCACGCACGCGCGAATGTCCTCGGCCGTGCGCAGCGGCGAGGTGGGCTGCAGGATCATCACGGCGTCGGGCGTGTAGTTGACGCGCTCCTGCATCCAGCGCACGGCGTGCTGGATCACCGGCAGGTGCGGGGTGTCGTCCTGCGCGAGACTCGGACGGCCGCATGAACGGCACGTCGCACCACATCTCGCGCCCGGCCGCGGCAATCGCCTCGTCGTCGGTCGACAGGATCAGGCGATCGAGCGCGCCGGACGCGCGCGCCGCCTGGATGGTGTAGGCCATCAGCGGCTTGCCGGCGAGCAGCTTGAGGTTCTTGCCGGGAACCCCTTTCGACCCGCCGCGGGCCGTGACGATGCCGAGGACTTCACGGGCGGGACTGGGCTTGAGGCTCGAGTTCGAAGAAGCGCTTCTGCGTGTAGAGTTCCGCGCCGACGAGGACGTCGACCATCGCCTGGCTCGTGTCGGGACGGTAGTAGATGTGCGACGGCTCGTAGCGGCCGTGCGCCAGTTGCGCCCGGATGGCCTGCTGGATCTCGGCCGCGTCGTAGCCGACGTGCGCCACGTGCTCGGCGGACAGCCGGCCCTGCTGCCGCGCGCCGATGTTCACCACCGGCGTGCCGAGGTACGAGCACTCCTTGATCCCGGCCGACGAGTTGCCCACGAGGCAGGACGCGTGCGCGAGGAGCGCCACGAACTCGTCGGCGGGCACGTTGGTGATGAAGCGCATCTTGGCCGTGAGCTCCGCGTGGCGCTCGCGCATGTGGCGCAGCGTGTCGGCCATCTCGCCGGTGCCGGCGTCGGGGTTCGGCCAGAACCAGATGGTCGGCATGTCGAGCGCCGCGACCGCGCGCAGCGTCGTCTCGAGGTGCTCGCGGTTGTCGCGCTCGGTGGTCACGGGATGCTGGACCACCATCAGGAACGGCTGGTCCACGTCGACGTCGTGCCCGACGCCGAAGCTGTTCACCCGCTCGCTGGTGATCGCGGTGCTGACGCGCGACGCCAGCTCCACGTCGAGCGACCCGGTGTTGAAGACGTAGCGCGGATCTTCCCCCATCGCCAGCACGCGCCGCTCGGCGTCGGCGTTGGTCACGAAGTGCAGGTGCGCCAGCTTGGTGATGGCGTGGCGGACGCTCTCGTCGATGCTGCCGGTGACGTCGCCGCCCTCGATGTGCGCGATGGTGATGTTGAGGTACGCCGCCGCCATCGCGATGGCGAGCTGCTCGAAGCGGTCGCCGCAGATCACGACGACGTCGGGGTTGAGCGTGTGCAGGCCGTTGGTGAATTCGAGCGCCGTCAGGCACGCCGTCTTCGCCATCGCCACGTGGTTGCCGCCCTCGATCACGTTGAAGAGCGACGCGGCGATGGAGAAGCCGCCCGCCTCGATGTCGTCGGCGATGTGCTTGCTGTACTTGTCGAGCAGGATCGAGCCGCCGAGCATCAGCTCCAGCTCGACGCCGGGATGCGCGTGCAGCTTCCTGATCAGCAGCTGGCTGCGGCCGTAGTACGCGCGATTGGTGATCGGGAAGCAGATCCGCCGCTTCCCGCTCTTCGGAAGCTTCTTCGTCGCCGAGGCGAGGAGGGTGGTCATGGATTCAGGATGAAGTCCGGCTGAGGCCGGACGCTCCTTTCCCGGGAGGTGGTTGATCACGACCGTCTTCCACTCGGTGTAGACGTCGAGCGCCTCGGTGCCGGGCTCGCGGAAGCCGTTGCCGGATTCTTGAGGCCGCCGAACGGCATGTGCGGCCCCGCGCCGTAGGTGAAGCCGTTGATCGACACGAGGCCCGCGCGATACCGCGTGATGAACTCCTGCATGCGGTGCAGG
>CAWIWS010000007.1:0-72883 GCA_963839865.1 uncultured Acidobacteriota bacterium | reverse complement strand
GAACTCTGCAATCAGTCCCATATGGCGCTTTGCGAACGGTGTGGATCCATTCAAATTACGAGGACCTCAGGCTCGGTCCTCGACAAGGCCATTGCGCTTTTCAGCGGGCGCAAACCCTTTCTGTGTCGCCGCTGTGGATGGAAAGCCCGGCGGGCGTGGGATGACAACGTCCGCGTAGACCGCAGCCACATGGCGCTGGAGTCGTCGGATGCCTACGACCCGGACCTGGCTGCACTGGACGAAGCGCACCGGCCGGCCGTCTCGACGAGGGCGGACAGGCGCAAGCGGAACGCGGCGCCCACACAGAACGCCGAAGCGCCTCGCGCGGCTGAGCTCGATCTCACCGCCATCGACGACGTCGTCCCTCCGAAGTCCCTTTCGGGGGAGCCTAGCGCAAACGCACCACGGGCGCGAAGCCGTAGCAGCCGAAGGAATCGCGCTAGGCGTACACGGCGTCGCAAAATTATCGGCGCCGTGGCCATCACCGCCGGCGTCATGTTCTTCGTCGTGATGATGGGCCTCACCGGCAGCTGCGGTGGGTCGCCTCCACAAGTCTAGCCTCAGGCAACCTTTCTTCTCCGCTCTCCGGGACTCTCAACCCCGGACCCGCCTTCAACCGCCGGCTCTTCCCAGAGAATCCGGTTCGTTCTCCCAACCGAATCCGTTGGCACCAACGTTGCTCCTGTAAGGGGCAGGGGCAGGGCCACGGAGAGCGCACGCAACTGGCAGAGACGGCAGATGTCCGTTGCCTGCAGGCCTCATCCGTCCCGCCCCGGCCAACCGCCAACCGGCGATACGCTAGCAGGCCTTGGCGTGCTGGAGGTCCGCATCCGCCACGCGGGCACGGAGCCCCTCGGCCGTGACCGACACCGTGCGGAACTCCTGGAATGGGAGGTGACACTGATACTTGCGGAGGAACCCAAGCAGGCGCTTGTAGTCGCCGGCGTCGACGTTGAACGCCTCGAGCAGCAGCTTGTAGCTGCCCCGCGTGTGTTCGAGACCGCGACGGACGACGGCGCGAAGGTCGTCCCTCGTGAGGTCACGCGTCATGAACGGCTCGTAGACAACGGTCCAGAACGACTCGCCCTCGATCGTCATGCGCTCGAACAACCGGTCGGGGACACCGGACGCCTTCGCCACTGCGGATCCGACGACGACCGCCGGTATCCACCGTCCCACCAGTTCCTTCGACAGATCGCCGGCCTCGATCACGCCGGCTCGCGCCCGCACGACCAGCCGCTCGGCGATGTTCCTCAACTCGCGGACGTTTCCCGGCCAGGAGTACGCCAGCAACTGTGCGAGCGCCTCGTCCGACACGTGCGGAAGCGGCAAGCGCTGCGCTTCGCTGAACATCACGACGAAATGTTGCAGCAGTGCCTCGATGTCTTCCTTGCGCTCGCGGAGCGGCGGGATCGTGATGCGGATGACATTCAACCGGTAGTACAGGTCGTCACGAAACTTCTGCTCGGCGACCTGCTCGCGCAGGTTGCGGTTCGTCGCCGCGATCACGCGCACGTCGGCCAGCGCATGCGATCGCGCCGCGCCGACGCGCTGGATTTCACCGCTCTCGAGAAACCGGAGGAGCACCGCCTGCATCCGGCCGCTCATCTCCCCGATTTCATCGAGGAACACCGTGCCGCCCCTGGCCTGTTCGAGCCAGCCGGGCTTGTCGCGATACGCGTCGGTGAAGCTGCCGCGGACATGACCGAACAACTCCGACTCGAGCAGGGTATCGGGCACGCCGGCGCAGTTGATGGCCACAAACGGCCCCGAGCGGCGGCGACTCCGCTGGTGGACGAGGCGGGCGACCACTTCCTTGCCAACGCCGCTTTCACCCGTGAGCAGAACCTTGGCGTCCGATCGGCCGGCGCACTCGATGTCTTGGTCGATTTCGCGCATTGCGGGGCGGTACCAATGAGTTGTCGGATGGTGTCCACTGAGTCACTCCAAGGGCGCTCCAGATCCGTTACGTCCGCGACAGTATTGCCACTTTACCGACGCTTTCGTTAGCTCGACTATTAGGAGAGTGCCGCACCGAGTAAGGGAATTCCCTGAGGGAGTCGCCCGTCGGCACGCGGACCTAAAGTCGCCGCGCACGCAGACTTTAGGTGTCTTTGCAGCGGCGACCTGCGGGGGAAAGCCCCATCTCTGGCAGCTCCCCAACGGCGCTTTCCGGTTCGATCCCGCTGAATCGAAACGGGTTGCCTCATTTATCCCGCCGAGCCGCCGCATCCGGCGTCGACCTTGCAGAAATGACCTGCCTAGGCCACCCCCTCAGCTGACCGATGGTGACGACCGATTCCCTTGGCGCAACCCGCGAACTCCACGACACGACGGAGGACACCCGCATTCCGCCGATGTACGGCCCCTTCTACGGCTTGCGGGAGCCGCCCTTCGACCTCACGCCGGACCCCCGCTTCCTGTTCCTGGCGCCCCGCCAGCGCGAGGCGTTGAGTAACTTGCGTTACGGCCTGTCAACGGCCCGGGGCTTCACGCTGCTGGTGGGCGATGCGGGCACGGGCAAGACGACGCTGGTGCGCGCGGCCCTGGCGGCCATGGCTGATTCGCCCAACCGCTACGTGCTCCTGTCCAACCCGACGCTCCAGCGCGCGGAGTTCTACGAATTCATGGCGAGCGAATTCGGCCTGAGCGCCGGCGCGAGCGCGTCGAAAACCACGTTCCTGTCGGAGTTCCAGCGCGACGTCGAGGCGCGCTTCGCCGCCGGCGGCTTGACCGGCCTCGTGATTGATGAAGCCCAGAGCCTGCCGTACGAACTGCTCGAGGAGATCCGCCTGCTGGGCAACCTCGACACGGGACACG
This sequence comes from uncultured Acidobacteriota bacterium, assembly GCA_963839865.1. GTDB lineage: Bacteria > Acidobacteriota > Vicinamibacteria > Vicinamibacterales > UBA2999 > 12-FULL-67-14b. Next base: position 70,063 of record CAWIWS010000007.1, on the reverse strand, counting down.
CGAAGCTGCTGAACATCGTGCTCGCCGGGCAACCCGAGTTGGCCGCCCGGTTGAACGAGCCATCCCTTCGGCCACTCAAGCAGCGCATCACGCTCCGCTGCGAGCTCGCCGCGTTCACCTTCGCCGAGACGGCGGCCTACATCGCGGGCCGCATTCGCCTCGCCGGCGGGACGCCGGAGGACGTGTTCGGCGCGAAAGCCGTGCTGGCGGTTCACCGGGGCTCGCACGGCATCCCGCGGGCGATCAACGTGCTGTGCGACAACGCGCTCGTCGGCGGCTTCGCGGCGCAGATCAAGCCGATACCGGCGGCGATCGTCGAAGACGTCTGCCGCGATTTCGACCTGACGCCGGCGCCTCCGCCGCCTGGCCCGCCGGCCTCACCGCAGGCGCCGCAATCCGTCCGGCGGCCGGATGCGCCGGCCAGGCCGACGATGGCTTCGCGCGGGCCCCTCAGTGGGATGGTCGCCGCTGCCGAGGAGCCGCGCGGCTTCCAGGCGCTCAGGCGGAAGTTCCGCTTCTCTTTCTTCTGATCGGAGCACGTACTTCCATGACCAGAACGTCGATTATCACGTCGGAGATCGCGGTCATCGTGATGGCCGTGCTGGTGGGTGGCGGGGTGGCGCTCGCCCAGGCCGGTTCATCGCAGGGTTCCTCTCGCGCAAACACCCCGGCGGCGCAGGCCGCGGCCGCGGCGACGGTCGTCGCCCCCATGGATTACGTGATTGGGCCGGAGGACGTCCTGGGCATCATCTTCTGGCGCGACACGGAGATGAGCGGCGACGTCACGGTGCGGCCCGACGGACGAATCACGCTTCCGCTCATCGGCGAGATCCAGGCGGCCGGGCTTACGCCCTCGGCCCTGCGCGATCAGGTGCAGGCCGCCTCGGCCAAGTACCTGACCGACGCCAACGTGGCCATCGTCGTCCGCCAGATCAACAGCCGCAAGGTGTACATCACCGGCACGGTGACCACGCCGGGCGCGTACCCGTTGACGGGCCCGCGCACGGTGATGCAGTTGATCTCGCTGGCCGGCGGCGTCACCGAGTTCGCCGACTCCAGCAACATCACGATCATGCGCGTGCAGGGCGGCCGCACGCTCAGCTTCAAGTTCAACTACAAGGATGTCGCCAAGGGCAAGAAGCTGGAGCAGAACCTCCAGCTCCAGCCGGGCGACACGGTGGTGGTGCCCTAAGTGACCACGCTCTTCCTCCTGTCGCGGCGCGGCGTGTGCATCGCCCTCCTGCTCGGCGTGTCGCTGCCCGGCCTCGCCGGCGCGCAGGTGATCCAGCGGCCACCCAGGGTCTATCGCGGACTGTTTGGTGGATCGACCGCCGACCCGAATCGGTGGCGCCAGGAGTTGATCCTCGCCGGCAACCTGCTGGGCGGCCACGACCAGAACCTGGACCCCACGGCGGGAAGTGCGCCATCGGTGACGCCGACGGTCGGCATCGGCAGCGTCTACACGGGTTTCTCCGGCGCGCAGTTGCGGTACCGCCGCGTCAAAGGCGTGCGGTGGATGGAGGCTTCGGCTCGCGGGTTCATGAACACGTTCAGGAAGGCCGGCCTCGAGCCGGCGTTTGGGGGCGGCGGGCGCGCGCAGCTGTCGCTGCCGAGCGGGCGCCGCACGGCCCTGTTTGCCTCCGAGGAATACAGTGACGAACCGCTGTACTTCCCGAGCACCGCGTCGCCACCCGTTGCGATCGACACCGCGGCCGCGGCGCAGCCCGTGTCCACCGTGAACGCGACGACCGGATTCGTCCTGCGCCGGACGCAACGACTCTCGGGCAACCTCTCGGTGCAGCGACGCTGGACGCCGCGCGACACGCTCACCGTCGGTCTCAATCACAACGCCAGCCGCTACGAAGATCAACTGGGTGACACCAGGCAGGCCGGCGGGCAAGTCTCGTACGCTCGCACGGCGGGGCGGAATGCGGGATTGAGCCTCGGCTACGTCTATTCGAACGCGTCGACGACGGAAGCCGACGGCGCGCGGCGTCCGCTCAGGGATCACTCGGCCACGCTCGGCGGGTTCGTCAATCGCCGGATCAGCCGCGAACGCCAGCTGTCGTTCTCGCTCGGCGGCGGGGCCACCTACGTAAGCACGATTGGCAGCACCACGCGCGCGCCGTTCACCTACGTGACGCCAACCGGGTACGCCAGCCTGCGCGTGGATCTCACGCGGACCTGGAGCGCCTGGACCGACTACGGCCGCACCGTGTCGGTGGTCGAAGGCGTGACCGCAGACGAGTTCGTCACCAACACCGTGACCGTTCGCGCGGGTGGCCTGATCGGCCGCAAGGCCGACCTCGCGTTTTCGGGAGGCTGGGCCACCGGTGAGACCTGGTCCGGCGCAGCCGGCACCTACGATTCGGTGACCGCCATCACGCAGCTGCAGCTGTCGCTCGCCCGGTGGTGCGCGCTGCTGATCAGCCACACCTTCTACGCGTACCGGCTCTTCAACGTGGCGACCCTCACGCCGCAAGCGCTGCCGAACCTGGACCGGAACGCGGTGCGGGTGGGCTTCACGTTCTCGTTCCCGCTCGTCGGCACGTTCTCGGAGAGCACGCGCGCGCAGGACGGAAGGAACTGATCCATGTTGCCCGGGAAGACACACGGCGTTCAGACCGCCTTCGACATCCTGCGCCGCCGGGCGTGGCTCATCGTAATTCCGCCCTTCGCGGCGCTGTTCGTGGCGCTGGTGGTCTCGCACCAGTTGCCGGACCTCTACCAGTCGGACGTCCTCATCGCGATCGTGGCGCAGCGCGTGCCCGATTCCCTCGTCAAGTCGACGGTGACGATCAAGACGGAAGATCGTCTCGACGCCATCCAGACGCAGGTCCTCAGTCGCACGCCGCTGGAGCAGCTGATCCTCGAGCTGGATCTGTATCCCGCCGAGCGCCGGACGCTGCCGATGGAGGATGTCGTGGTGAAGATGCGCGCCGCCATCGACGTGGCGATCGAGCGGCCGCGCGTGGGGCCGCGCGGGTTCGAGCCTCCCCACGCCTTCCACGTGCGGTTCAAGTATCCCGACGCCACCCTCGCCGCGAAAGTCACCCAGCGGCTCGGCGCCTCGTTCGTGGAGCAGAACGCGCGCGATCGCGACGCGATGGCGGAGGCGACCAACCAGTTCCTCGAGACGCAGCTGGCCGAAGCGCGCACGCGCCTCGAACAACAGGAGAACAAGCTCGAGGCGTTTCGGCAGCGTCACGGCAACGAGCTGCCCACGCAGGTCCAGTCGAACATGCAGGTGGTCCAGAGCACGCAGATGCAGGTCCAGGCGCTCGTGGAGGCCACGGCCCGCGCCCGGGACCGCCGGCTGATGACCGAACGGATCTACACCGAGCTCTCCGCCGAGCCCGCGCCGGCGCCGGTGCCGTCGGGTCCGCCGCAGGCCCAACCGGCCCCGGGGACGCTCGCACCGGCTGGGACGGCGAAACAGCAACTGACCGACGCGCGCCAGTTGCTGGCCCGTCTCGAGATGCGGTACAGGCCCGATCATCCCGACGTGATAAGAACCAGGCGCGCGATCGCGGACCTGGAGACGAAGGCCGCCGAAGAGAAATCGTCGGAGGACGGCGGCGAGCCCATGGCGGCGCCGGCCGTGTCCGAGGTGGAGGTCGCGCGACGCGATCGCCTGAGCGCCATGCGCGCCGAGTTGGACAGTCTCGATCGCCAGGTGGCGTTCAACGAGCAGGAAGAGCAGCGCCTCCGTGACCTCGTCGCGGAGTACCAGCGCCGCATCGAAGCCGTGCCGGGCGTGGAATCGGAATGGTCGGTCCTCACGCGCGACTACGACACGCAGCAGGCCGCCTACAAGGATCTGCTGACCAAGAGCGAGCAGTCCAAGGTCGCGCTGAACCTCGAGCGGAGACAGATCGGCGAGCAGTTTCGCATTCTCGATGCCGCCGGTGTACCCACCAAACCGATCAGCCCCAACCGCCTCCAGGTCAGCGGCGTCGGCTTTGGCCTGGGCCTCGTGATCGGGCTGGGGCTCACGCTCCTGCTCGAGCTGAAGGATGCGTCGTTCCGGACCGAAGCCGACGTGGTCGAGGTGTTGTCCCTCCCGGTACTGGCCCTCGTGCCTTTCGTGCCCACCGCCGCCGAACGACGGCATCGCGTACGCAAGCGCCTGCTCGTGGCCACGATTGCGACCGCCCTCGTGGCGGGCGCCGGCTACGTGTTCTGGAATCTCCAGCTCTGGAACTACCTGGTGTAGGAGCGGACCATGAGTCGCATCAATGACGCGTTGAAGCGCGCGGGGACCGAGCGTCCGCCGGCGGGGAACGAACACACATTCCTGTCGCCATGGCCGGAGCACGTCGCGGAACCGGCGACGGACGTACCGGTGGGTCCGCTCGGCGAGGCCCCGGTGGCGGCCATCTCGTTCAACTCGAAGTGGAGCGAGCGGCTTGCCACGTCGCCCGCGGCGAATCCGGCGCTGGTGGAACAGTTCCGCCGGCTGGCCGGGACACTCCACAGTACCCAGTCGGCGACGGGCATCCGGGTGCTCATGGTGACCAGCGCGTCGCCAGACGATGGCAAGACGCTGGCGGCGATCAATCTCGCGCTGGTGCTGAGCGAGTCGTATCACCGCCGGGTGCTGCTCATCGATGCCGACCTGCGCAAGCCGTCGCTCGGTCGCGCGGCGGAGTTGACCGAGGCGCCGGGGCTCAGCGACGCGCTGAAGGCCGCGGCCGACCAGAAGCTCGCGGTCATCCAGATGACGCCCACGCTCACGCTGCTGCCGGCCGGCCGGCCCGATCCGGATCCGATGGGCGCGCTCACGTCGCCGAGGATGCAGAGCATTTTGGAAGAGGCCGCGGGCCGGTTCGACTGGGTGATTCTCGACGCGCCGCCGATGGGTCCGATGGCCGACGCCCACTTGCTGGCTGAAATGGTGGACGCCGCGGTGTTCGTGATCCGGGCGGGCCAGACGCAATACCCCGCGGTGAAGAAGGCCGTTGATGCGCTGGGCCGCGAGCGGTTGCTCGGCGTGGTCCTGAACGGCGTCACGCGAATGCCCCTGGATCAGTACGCGTACTACGATCGCCACGATACCTAACGGGCGGGAACAGCGAGTGAGCCGTGTATCACGAACTCTTCACCCAATTTCATCTTCGCCGGCTCGCCCTGATCGGGGTCGAGCACATCCTCATCGTGCTGGCGGTCGGTGCCGCCGCCACGTTGCGTCTCGGCTTCGACGGCCTGACCGTCTCGATCGATCCGCTGGCGTGGCGCGCGGTCGTGATCGCGGTGGTGCTGCAGGTCTGCCTGCACTACTGCGACCTGTATGACCCCCGGACGCTGTCGGATCGGCGCGACCTGCTGATCGGCCTGGTCCGCGCGCTCGGTGCGGCCTCGGTGGCCCTGGCGCTGCTGTACTCGTGGTTCCCCATCCTCGTCATCGGCCGTGGCGTCTTCACGATCGCCTCCATCCTGATCGTCGGTCTCGTGGCGGGATGGCGGATCGCGTTCGAATGGCTGGCGCTCTACGTGGCCCCGGCCGAGCGCCTGCTGATCGTCGGCACGAGCGCGGCGGCCGTGGCGCTGGCGCGGGAGCTGTTCGATCGCCGGGGAGAACTTGGCGTGCACCTCGTGGGCTTCATCGACAGCGACCCGGCGCGCGTGGGGATGTCGCTCATCAACCCGGGCGTGATCGGCACCATCGACCAGATCCCCGACATCATCCGCGCCCGCCACGTGGACCGCGTCGTGGTCAGCCTCGCGGACGCCCGCGGCAAGCTGCCGATGGACGCGCTGCTCGACATGCGCATCAACGGCGGGATCCGGTTCGATCACCTGGCGTCGGTCTACGAGCAGTACACCGGCAAGATCGCCATCGAGAACCTCCGTCCGAGCTGGCTGATCTTCTCCGAAGGTTTCGGCAAGAGCCGGTCCCTCGCCGCCATCAAGCGCCTGTTCGATATCACGTGCGCCGTCGGCGGACTCGTGGTGGCGGCTCCGATCATGCTGCTGGTGGCGCTGGCCGTCCGGCTGTCGTCGCCGGGACCGGCCCTCTACACCCAGACGCGCGTGGGGCTGCATGGCCGCCCGTTCACCATCTACAAGTTCCGCTCGATGCGTGCCGACGCCGAGGCCGACACCGGCGCCGTCTGGTCGACGACCGGCGACCCGCGCGTGACGCCGGTCGGGCGCATCATCCGGCGCACCCGGCTCGACGAATTGCCGCAGCTGTGGAACGTGCTGATCGGGGACATGAGCATCGTCGGTCCGCGGCCCGAGCGCCCGGAGTTCGTGTCGGACCTGACGCGGCAGATCCCGTTCTACGGCCAGCGCCACGTGGTGCGCCCCGGCCTCACGGGCTGGGCGCAGGTGCGCCACGAATACGGCTCCTCGATAGACGACGCGATGCAGAAGCTCCAGTACCGAGCTCTTCTACATCAAGCACATGTCGCCGGCGTTCGACCTCTTCATCGTCTTCGAGACGATCAAGACCGTGATGGTACGCGCGGGGTCGTAGGCGCATGGCGGATACGGGCGCGTCGGCCGGCGTGTTGAACGCGATGACGATCGACGTCGAGGACTACTTCCAGGTGTCGGCGTTCGAAGGCGTCGTGCCACGGTCGGACTGGGAGCGTTTCGAGAGCCGGGTGTGCGCCAACACCGAGCGCCTGCTCGACATCCTCGATCGCGCGGACACGCGCGCCACGTTCTTCGTGCTCGGCTGGGTGGCCGAACGCTTCCCCGGGCTGGTCCGTCGGATTCACGACCGCGGGCACGAACTGGCCTCGCACGGCCACGCGCATCGACTCATCTACGCCACGACGCCGGACGAGTTCCGCGCGGACGTGCGACGGTCGAAGGCCGCGCTCGAAGCCGCGGCCGGCGTGCGCATCGGCGGCTATCGCGCGCCGAGCTTCTCGATCACGCGAAAATCCATGTGGGCCCTGGACGTCCTGGCCGAGGAGGGCTACACCTTCGACGCCAGCATCTATCCCATTCATCACGATCGCTACGGGATTCCCGACTGGTCACGGCACATCCAACAACTCCAGCGGGCGACCGGGGTGCTGTGGGAGCTGCCGGGTTCGACCATCCGCTGGGCGGGCATGAACCTGCCGATTGGCGGCGGCGGCTACTTTCGGTTGCTGCCCTATGGCTGGACGAGTCGCGGCATCAGGCGCCTGAACGGCGTGGAAGGCAAGCCGGCCATCTTCTACCTGCATCCATGGGAGATCGATCCCGGGCAGCCCAGAATTCGCGTCGGGGCCCTCTCGGGGTTCAGGCACTACCGAAATCTCGACCAGACCGAAGCGCGCCTGGCGCGGTTGCTGCGGGAATTCCGCTTCGGGCCCATCCGCGAGGTTTTGGCATGTGCTTCCTAGGCCGACATAAGTCGTCCAGAAGGCTGACTTTTCCCGTCGGGACGGCCGCTTTTCCGTCGGCAGACGTCGGATCGGCCGGATTTCAACCTGGTTCGGCGCCGCCGGCCGCCACATGGGTTGGCTGAAGGATTGCTCTAGAACCGCCAGAACCGGTCGCGCCACACATTCCCACATGTGACTGAAGGGGCGAAGCTTTGCCCAATCGACCGTTTCCGGCAGCGAGAGGAGCAGATGATCGACATGATCGCCAGTGAAATTCGCGGTTTCGTGGTTTCGAATTTTCTCTTCGGCCAGGACGACGGGTGCTTGACGGAGGACGGCTCCTTTCTCGAGAGCGGCATCATCGACTCCACCGGGGTCCTCGAACTGGTGGCGTTTGTCGAACAGCGCTACGGGATCTCGGTGGGTGACAAGGAACTGCTGCCCGAGAATCTCGATTCGGTGGCCAACTTGAGCCGGTTCGTGGCCCGCAAGCTCGAAGCGCCCGGAGCGGCTCGTGTTGGTTGATTCGTTTCTCGAGGCGACCGCCAGGCGGCTGCCGGACAAGGTGGGCCTGGTGGCCGGCGCCCGCCGCCTGACCTACGGGGAACTGGACTCCGCCGGCAACGCGCTGGCCGTGGCCTTCCGCTCGCTCGGTCTCGCGCGCGGCGATCGCGTCGTCATCCACCTCGAGAACAGCGTCGAGGGCGTCGTCTCGATCTTCGGGACGCTCAAGGCCGACGGGGTGTTCGTGCTCATCAACCCCACCGTCAAGCCAGAGAAACTCGCCTACGTCCTGAACGACAGCGGCGCTACGGTGCTCGTGTCCGATCAGCGGCCGGCCGTCGTGGCCGAGGCCTTGCGGGAGGTTCCCGGCCTCCGGGCCGTCGTGCTGGTCGGCGATTCCGGGCCGGCCGACGCGCTCCACGCCGAGGGGCGGCGCGTCGAAACATTTCAAGACCTGCTCGACGCCAATCGTGGCGTTCCCGCGCCGCGCCCGCGCGGCATCGACGTGGATGTGGCGGCATTGATCTACACCTCGGGTTCGACCGGCGTCCCGAAGGGCGTGACGTTGACCCACGCCAACATCACTTCCGCGGCCGATTCGATTTCTTCGTATCTCGAGATCACCGAAGCCGACGTGATTCTCGATGCCCTGCCGCTCTCGTTCGATTACGGGATGTACCAGGTGCTCCTGGCGTTCCAGGCCGGCGCGCGCCTGATCCTCGAGCGCGCCTTCGTGTATCCCAGCACCGTGCTGCACCTGATCGTGTGCGAGCGCGTCACCGGTCTGCCGCTGGTGCCGATGATGGCGGCGCTGTTGTTGCGGCAGGACCTCTCGGCCTACGACTTGTCGTCATTGCGCTATCTCACGAACACGGGCGCGGTCCTGCCGACGGAGCACGTGATGGCGCTGCGGGAGCGGCTGCCCCACGTGAAGATCTTCAAGATGTACGGCCTCACCGAATGCAAGCGCGTTTCTTACCTCGATCCCGCCGACATCGATCGGCGCCCCGACTCGGTGGGCCGGCCGATGGACAACGTGGAGGTGTACCTCGTTGACGAGCAGGGCGTCCGGCTGGAGTCCGGCCTCGGCGAGCTCGTGGTTCGCGGCTCGAACATCATGCAGGGCTACTGGCGGTCTCCAGAGGACACGGCCAGGGCGCTCAAGCCAGGGCCGTACCCCGGGGAGTTCGTCCTGCACACCGGCGACCGCTTCCGGATCGACGAGGAAGGCTACATGTACTTTCTCAGCCGGACCGACGACGTCATCAAGAGCCGCGGCCAGAAGGTGAGCCCGCGCGAAGTGGAGGCCGTGCTCCATAGACTTCCTGGCGTGCAGGAGGCGTTCGTGACCGGCGTTCGCGATGCCGTGCTTGGCGAAGCCGTGAAGGCCTTCGTCACGCTGGACGGCTCGCGGAGCCTTTCCGAACAGGACCTGCTGTGGCACTGCGCCAAACACCTGGAAGACTTCATGGTGCCGAAGTCCGTCGAGATCGTCGATACGCTCCCACGCACCAGCGCCGGGAAGGTCGCCCGGCAGCAGCTGCAACCCTCCGAGTGATGCGCGCCCTCCCCGGCCACTCCATGCTCCTCGACATCGCACTTGGCGTGCTGGTGATCGCGGCGCTGGTGTTTGCCTTCGCGGAACCGCTCCGGGGAATGGTGGAGCTGTGGTGGGTGAGTCCGATGTACCTGGTACGGCTACGCCGTGCCGCTGGTCAGCGCTTTCCTCTTGTGGACGCGGCGTGCGCAACTGGCGGCGGTCCAGCCGCGGCCGGCCCACTGGGCGGGCGCGGCAGTGGTGCTGCTCGCCCTCGTGCTGCGTATCGCCGGCCGCGCCGGAAGCCTGCAAGTGCTGGGGCAGCTCGCGTTTCTGATCGCGATCGTCGGCGCCGTCCTCTGGATCCTGGGAACAGGCTCGCTGCGAATCGCGTGGCCGGCGATTGCCTACCTGCTCCTGATGGTTCCCATATGGGATGGGCTCACCGAGCCCTTGCACTGGCCCTTTCAAAACCGCTCGGCCGCCCTCGCCGTGGCCATGCTGCAGGGCCTTGGCATCCCGGCTCTGCGCGAGGGGACCTTCGTCGAGCTCCCGGGCATCACGCTGGAAGTGGCCCGCGCCTGCAGCGGGGTGAACTACCTCATCGCGGTCGTCGCGCTTGGCCTGCCGCTTTCCTACCTCTATCTGCCAACGATGTGGCGGCGCGTGGCGCTCGTCGCGTTCGCGCTCGTGATCGCCGCCTTTTCCAACAGCCTCAGGGTCATGTTAATCGGCGTGCTCGCGGTATACGACGTCGGCTCCCCGCTGCACGGTCCCTTCCATATCCTGCAGGGCCTCTTCGTGGCCGGCGTGGGTTACGGCGCGCTCTTCGCGGGCCTGCGCATGCTGACGCCGGCGGCACCTGCCAACCGTACCGTCGACGTGGTGGCCGCTCGCCCCGCGGCGCGCGCGAGTTGGCGACTGCCCCGTCCTCAGGTCGCGGTCTTGACCGTGGTCCTCGTTGGAATTGGTTCCGGCGCCTTCGCGAAGGAGTCCACGCCGGTGCACCTCGCCGCGAGCCTCGAACAGCTCCCAGCCAACCTCGGGCCGTGGAGCTGGGACCTTGCCGCTCCGCCATCGGCCCCGCGGGAGTGGCCCGGCGCGGATGCGGAGTTGCGCCGGCGGTATCGCCGCGCGGACGGCACCAGCGCTTTCGTCTACGTCGCGTACTTCGAGACGCAAGCGCAGAACAAGGAGCTGGCCACCTGGCGCGCCGACGCCCTGCACCGGCGGTCCGAGGTGACGACCATCGAGGGAGAGCCGGGTCAGGCCTTCAAGGCCAACTTCGTGCACCTCGAGGATCGCGACGGCGAGGCGCTGTTCTGGTACGAGCTGGACGAGGTCCAGACGAGCGCCGTGCGCACCCGGCTCGTCACGCTCTGGAACACCGTGGCGCACGGGCGCAGCAACGGTGCGGTCGTGATGGTGTGGAGCGCGGGTGCTGCCGTGCCGCTCAAGAGCCTGGCGGCGCACGTGCGGCACGAGTTCGCTTCGCTGCTCGACGCGCGCATCACCACAGGCCAGCCGGCCGCGAGGGTCGACCCATGAACATCATCCGCTGCGACTCCACCCACCAGGATGCATGGAACGCGTTTGTCGCCTCGGCGCCAGATGCGTCCTTCTACCACCGCTTCGAGTGGCGCGAGATCAATCGCGCGTGTTTCGGCCACCGCTCGGCCTACCTTGCCGCGGTGGACGGCGAGCGCGTGCTCGGCGTGTTTCCGATTGTCCAGCTGAAGAGCCTGCTCTTCGGCAACATCGCCTGCTCGATGCCGTTCGTGAATTACGGCGGGCCCGTCGGCGTCGACGCCGAGGTCGACCAGGCCCTGCTCGAGGCGGGTGCCCGGATCGCCGACGAGTGGCGGGTCGACTACGCCGAAATCCGCAGCCGGCGCGATCTCGGCAACCAGCTTCCCAGCTCAACCCGCAAAGTGTCGATGACCCTCGAACTGGATCACGACCCCGAAGTGACGCTGGGGGGCTTCTCGCGGACCCATCGTCACGACATCCGCCGGGGATACCGGGAAGGCTTTGTGGCCCGGTCGGGCTCGCTCGAACTGCTCGACGATTTCTATTCCGTCCTGCTGGAGACGTGGCGGGACGTCGGCACGCCCATCTACGCCAAGAGTTACTTCGAGACGATCCTGCGCGCGTTCCCGGACCACACCGCCCTCATGGTGATCTACAAGGGGGACGAACCCGCCGGCGCGGCGATGGACGGATTTCATGGCGGCATCGCCGAAGGCATGTGGCTGGGCGTGCGGGCCAAATACAAGCGGGACATGGCCGGGTACGTCCTGTACTGGGAACTCATCAAGCGCGGGTGCGATCTCGGATTGACCCGGTTTCACCTGGGACGCTCGACGGCCGGCTCCGGCGCGGAGACGTTCAAGCGGAAGTGGAACGCCACCGCCGCCCAGTTGTATTGGCACTACGTGCTTCGCACGCGCAAGCAGATTCCCGAACTGAACGTCGACAACGCCAAGTACCGGCTCGCGATCTCCGCGTGGACGCGGCTGCCCCTTGGCGTGACCCAACGGCTCGGTCCCATGATCGCCCGGAGCATTCCGTGACGCATTGGTTCGAATGCCGGCCATGACAACTCACTTGCGACACCTGGCGCCCGCGGGCGCGCCGATCCGGATCCCGGATCTCGCGCGCTGGGCCGCGCTGGCCGTGCCATCCGGCGACGTGGCCGACGGCCTTCGCGAGGCTATCCGCGCGCGGTTCGGCGTGCGGCACGCCTTCCTCACCTCGACCGGGCGCGCCGGCCTGACGATGCTCTTCACGGCCCTTCGGCGGCTCTCGCCCGAGGGGCGCGATGAAGTGGTGCTGCCCTCGTACACCTGCTTCTCGGTGGCCGCCTCCGCGGTCAAGGCCGGCCTGCGGCCGCGCATCGTCGACATCAGGCCCGAGACGCTCGACTACGATCCGGACGCGCTGCAGGAGCAGGACTTCTCGCGTGTCGTGGCCATCGTGGCCACCAATCTCTACGGCCTGCCGAACGCCCTTCCATCGATCTGCGCCACCGCGCGGCGCCACGGCGTATTCGTGATTGATGATGCGGCGCAGGCGATGGGGGCGTCGGTCGGCGGCCGTCGCTGCGGGACGTGGGGCGACGCCGGACTCTTCAGCCTGGACAAGGGCAAGAACGTGTCCGCCATCGACGGCGGCATCGTGATCACGAACAACCCCGACGTCGCCGCGGCGTTCGACGAGGAACTGCGGAGCGCCGCGTCGCCGGGCCTCGCGGAATCGGCCGTCGGCGTCGCCAAGGCGCTGGCCTACTTCGCGCTGCTGCGGCCCTGGCTCTATTGGATTCCGAACAGCATTCCCCAACTCGAGCTGGGCGCGACCGTGTTCACGACCGACTTTCCGCTCGCGCGTCCCAGCCGTCCCCTTGCGGCGCTGGGCCTGACGATGCTGGCGCATCTCGACGAGTTCACGGCGGCCCGCCGCGCGAACGCCGCGGCGTTACTCGAACGATTGAACCGCGTGCCCGGCATCCGCACAGTGGCCCCGCTCGACGGCGCCGCGCCCGTCTACCTGCGGCTGCCCATCCTGGCCAAGGATCCGCAAGATCGGCGACGCGTGCTCGACGGCCTCGTGAACGCCGGTATCGGCGCGACCGCGTCGTACCCGGCGTCGCTTGCCGACATCCCTGAACTGCACGCGGTGATCGACCGCCGGGCCGGCGCCCTGCGTGGCGGCCGCCACGTCGCCGCTCACATCATCACGCTGCCGACCCACACGTTCGTCGGCGCCGCGGACGTGGATCGGATCACCGCGACGGTCGCGGCGGCAAGGAGCTAGTCCACCATGTGCGGAATTGCCGGACTGTTGCACGCGGATCCATACCAGCCATGCGATCCCGCGGTCGTGACGCGCATGCGCGACACGATGCCGTATCGCGGCCCGGACGATGCCGGGACGTACGTGGAGGGGCCCGTCGGTCTCGGCCATCGCAGGCTCAGCATCATCGACCTGGGCGGCGGCCACCAGCCCATGGCCGACGCGCGCCAGGCCTTGTGGATCGTGTTCAACGGCGAGATCTACAACTACCGCCAGGTTCGGCAGGAGCTGATCGCCAAGGGCTACACGTTCCAGACGAACAGCGACACCGAGGTGATCCTGCAGCTCTATGCGGACCGCGGCGCCCGGTGCGTGGAGGCGATGAACGGCATGTTCGCCTTCGCCATCTGGGATGCCGGGCAGCGCACCCTGTTTCTTGCGCGGGACCGGATGGGTGTGAAGCCGTTGTACTACGCCGAGACGCCCGGCACCTTCGTCTTTGCCTCCGAGATCAAGGCCATCCTCGCGAGCGGACTCGTCGAGGCGCGCTGTCGCGACGAGGCGCTCTCCGAGTACCTGCTGTTCCGCCAGGTGGCCGGCAACGACACGCTGTTTCGAGACGTCAAGTGCCTGCCCCCCGGCTGCACCATGACGGTGCGCGACGGCCGCGCGGAGATCCAGCGGGTCCTGGTCGCCGCAACCCGAGGAGCCCCCTGAGCCGATGGCGTTCGACGAGGCCGTCGCGCCAATTCGGCGAGCTGTTCGAGGACTCGGTGAGGCTCAGGCTGATCAGCGACGTTCCGGTGGGCGCCTTCTGCAGCGGCGGCGTGGACTCGAGCCTGGTGACGGCGGTGGCGGCCCGGCTCAAGGGCGACGCCGTGAACACGTACTCGGTGGGGTTCGAAGACGCGGATTGGGACGAGAGCGCGTACGCGTCGACCGTGTCGAGGCAGTACGAGACGACCCACCACCAGCTCCGCGTCGGCAATGTCGAGTACAGCGAGCTCTTTCCACGCATGGTGTGGCACAACGACGAGCCGCTCGACTTCGCCAACTCGATTCATATCTACGCCCTGAGCGAGCTGGCCCGGCACGACGTGACGGTGGTGCTGACCGGCGAGGGCTCCGACGAACTGTTTGCCGGGTATCCCCGCTACCAGATTCCCGACCTCGCCGCGTCGTACCGGCACGTGCCGGCGCCGATGCGCCGGCTGCTGACCAGCGTGACTCACGATCACCGCGTGGCGAAACTCGAGCGATATGCGGCGGTATCGCCGGACGATGCGCTGCTGTTCAACTCGAGCTACTCGATGCCCGACGCCGTGGCCGAAGTGTGCCCGCAGCTGCCGGCGTTTTCATCGGAGTACCGGCGCGAGTGCCTGCGCGCCAGCAACGGCGGGCGGTTCGACAGCGTCGGGCGCCTGTCGCTGCTCGACCAGGCGTCGTTTCTCGTCTCGATCCTGCACCGGCAGGACACCATGAGCATGGCGGCCAGCATCGAGTCGCGCGTGCCGTTCATGGACTACCGGATCGTGGAGTTCGCCAACCGGCTGCCCACCGCGTGCAAGATCAGCGGCCGGTCGGGCAAGACGGTGGTCAAGGCGTTCGCACGCACGATGCTGCCGGCGGAGATCGTGGACCGGAGGAAATCGGGATTCGGCGTGCCGCTGGCGAGCTGGTTCCGGTCGAAGGAGGGCATGGGCGAACGCATCGAGGCGCTGGCGGCCCCCGCGTCTTCGGACCTCTTCGATCAATCCGATCCTGCGCCGCCTTGTCCGCGAGCATCGCTCGGGCGCCGGCGATCACGCCGAGCTGCTCTGGTCCGTGCTGAACCTGGCCACCTGGCGCGAGACGTTCCGCTGCTAGTCGAGGAGGACCGTCACGATGTCCGTCGCCACACACCTGAAAGGCAACGCGCTGGCGGATCCCGCCATCCACCATCAATGGGTCTCGATGTATCGGACCCCGGAGGCCCAGGGATTCTACGAGGTGGCGTTCGACGACATCGTCCGGCGCCTGGACGCCCCACCGAATGCCACGATCCTCGATGCCGGATGCGGAAGCTGCGCCAAGTCCGTGCTGCTGGCCGCGCGAGGATTTCACGTGATCGGCGCCGACTTCTCGGTGGACGCGCTCGCGCTGGCCGCCGAGACGATACGGGCGCAGGGCCTGGACGGCAGGATCGACCTTCGGCAAGGCGACTTGCTCGCGTTGCCCTTCGAGGACGGCGCGTTCCGCTACGTGATGTGCTGGGGGGTGCTCATGCACGTGCCGGAGTTGCAGCGCGCGCTGGCCGAACTCGCCCGGGTGCTCGCGCCCGGCGGGGTGCTGGTGCTGAGCGAGGGCAACATGTACTCGGCGCAGTCGATCGCGATGCGGACCCTCAAGAGGCTGCTCGGCCGCGGCCGGGGCCGCGTGGTGCGCACGCCGGCCGGCCTCGAGTCGCATGAAGAAACCGGCCAGGGCGTGCTGGTGACCCGCCAGTGCGACATGGGGTGGATGAAGGCCGAGGGCGCGCGTCTCGGGATGCGGCTCGACACGCGCATGGCCGGCCAGTTCACCGAGCTCTACGTGCTCGCGCCCTGGCGATGGCTGCGGCGCTTGATCCATGCCGTCAACCACCTGTGGTTCCGCTTCGTCCGGCTGCCGGGCCCGGCTTTCGGCAACATCCTCATCTTCCGCAAGGCGCCGGAGCGCGCCGCATGAACCACGCTCTTCTGGAAATCCTTTTTCGCTGGAGCCCGGTGCGATGGATGGCCGCGGCCGCCTTCCTGTGCCGCGGCGCCGCGTGGCTGCGCATGGGCAAGTTGTACCGCGCGCTCGGGGATTTCTGCTGGGTGGACCGCGTCTCGGGCGCGGGGCCGTTCAGGGCGGCCGCCCGGCGCGTGGTGTTCGGGGTGGTCAACGAGATTCGCCGGAGCGGACACAACCACATCGTGGATGCAGTACCGCGCCGATCCGGCGTCGGCGGCCTGCGCTTCGTCCTACGCCCTCGCCGGCGATGGCCCGCACGACCTGTGGCGTGACGTCATCGTCCTGAAGGCCGCGACCGCCGGAGAGAAGGGCGTGATCCTGCTGAAGGTACGTCCGCACCTTCGACGCGATGCACGCCATCTTCGACGTGAGACGGCTCATGGGTCGCTACGTCTTCGTCCTCGAACCGTGCTGGGCCGGCTACAGCGATCCGAGCCTGCTGATGTTCATCCAGCCGGGGCAGCCCGTCTTCGTGCAGTGCTTCACTGAACAGGATTACGAGTTCGTACGCGACGTCGGTGCGCCTTTGGTGCCCTTGCGGCTTGGGCCGGCCGACTGGGTGGACGCCGAGTTGTTCAAGCCACGCCAGGGGGCCTCGAAGGCCTACGACCTCGTGATGGTGGCCAACTGGGCCAGGCACAAGCGCCACGCCGTGCTGTTCCGCGCGCTCGAACAGATTCACGACCGGGAGATCCGTGTCCTTCTGATTGGCTTTCCCCTGGGCGGGCGCACCGCCGCTGACATACGGCGAGAGGCCACGACGATCCGGAATCCGCGCGTCACGGTGGAGGTGATTGACAGCGTGCCTGCCGCGCAGGTCGCCGACTACGTGAGCCGGTGCAAGGCGTTCGTCTTCCTGTCCCGTAAGGAAGGTGACAACAAGGCGCTCGTCGAGGCGATGTTCGCCGACGTGCCCGCCATCGTGTTCGCCGACACCGTCGGCGGAGCCGGTAGCCGCATCAACCCGGCCACCGGGATCTTCGCGAGAGACGTCGATCTGCCCCGGACGATTGTCGACGTGCTCGACCATGCCGACCGGTTCGCGCCACGAGCCTGGGCCCTGGCGCACACCGGCAGCGGCATCGCGACGAGGATCCTGAACGAGGCGATCCGGAACGCCGTCGTGTCGACCGGCGGGCGCTACACCACGGGCATCGTGGAGAAGACCAACTCGCCGAACCTGGCTTACGGGAGAGGCGTGACGCGGACGACGTTCGAGGCGGACTACCAGTTCATCCTGTCGTGCCGGAGGGGCCTGCCGCCACAGGCCCGCAGGGCCGTGGCATGAGACGCCTCTTCCGTCTGCTGCCGAGCGGGCCCTTCGCGACGGGGTTCCTCTGCGCGTGCCTGCTCATCTTCGGCGGGCGCATCTTGATCAACGAGACCGAATTCGCCGATCGACTCGTGGCGCCGCTGATGGTGCCCGACACGACAGGTTCCGCTGACGCGATCGTGGCCCTGGGTGCGGGGGTCGTGGGCGAGTGCGTGCCCAACCTCAACGGCGTGCGCCGGGCCCTTCTGGCTGCCCGCCTCTGGCGCGAGCACCGCGCACCCATGGTGATTTTCACCGGCGGCACGCGGGACGCCGCCTGCCCGGTGGGCGAAGCGATGGCGCGGCTGGCGCGCGAGATTGGCATTCCCGACGACAGCGTTCGCGTGGAGACGACGGCCCTCTCGACCCGACAGAACGCGGAGCGCACGGTGCCGCTCTTGCGCGCGCTCGGGGCCAGTCGCGCGGTGGTCGTCACCGATCGCCTGCACATGCGCCGGGCCGCTGCGTCGTTTGCCGGGCTCGGCTTCGCCGTGGAACGCGCCTCCGTGCCCATCTACGAAGGCCACGAGAGCAACGTGGACATGCTCAAGGCGGCAGCCCGCGAGGTCGCCGCGCTGGCGTACTACCGCGCGCGCGGCTGGCTGGGTCCGCTCACCACGGTCGAATACCGTTCCGGCGTCGCCCCGGTCCAGGAGAACCCGATGTCACGCCCCATCGTCATCCTTGGCGCCTCGTACGCCGGCGGCTGGAACCTGAACGCCGTGGCCGGCGTGCCCGTCGTCAACAAAGGCGTGGCCGGCGAGCAGTCGTTCGAGATGCTCGCGCGCTTCGAGCGGGATGTCGTGCCCGAGTGCCCACGCGCCGTGATCCTCTGGGGATTCATCAACGACGTGTTTCGCGCCGCGCCCCAGGACACCGAGGCGGCGCTCGCGCGCGTTCGCGACAGCTACACGCGGATGATTGCGCTCTCGCGACAGCACGGCATCACGCCGATCGTGGCCACCGAGGTGACCTGTACGCCCGGCGGATGGCCTGCTCGAGACGCTGGCGTCGTGGGCGGCCGCGTTCACGGGCAAGGAGAGCTACCAGGACCGCATCAACCGCCACCTGGCGTCGGTCAACCAGTGGCTCGTGACCCAGGCGAAAGACGAAGGCCTGCCGGTGCTGGATCTGCAGGCCGCCCTCGGAGACGAGCAAGGTCGCCGCCGGCGGGAGTTCATCGACAAAGACGGCAGTCACATCACGGCCGCCGGCTATGCCGCAATCACGGCGTACGCAACGCCCCTATTGGAGGCGCATGTCAGTATCCACTAAAGCGAAGAAAGCATCGGCCGCCCCGCTACGAGTCGGCCTCATCGGCACCGGCAAGATGGGCTGCCATCACCTGCGGGCCATGGCCGCGAGCGGCCGGGCGATCATCGTCGGCGTCGCCGACCCGGCGGCCGCCGTGGAGGAACTCCGGCCCCTGCTGCCCGCCGACGCGATCATCGTGCCCACCGCGGCCGAACTGCTCGAGCGGGCCAGGCCCGATGTCGTGCACATCGTCACGCCGCCGGCCACCCACGCCGAACTGGCGCTGCAAGCGATCCGCGCCGGCTGCCACATCTACGTGGAGAAGCCCTTCACGCAGACGCTCGCCGAGGCCGAGTGCGTCCTGGCGGCGGCGGCCGACCGTGGCGTCACGGTGTGCCCGGGGCACCAGGTGCTGTTCGAGGCGCCTTCGCTGGCGGTGTGGGAATCCCTCGGCGACATCGGCCGGATGGTGCACGTCGAGAGTTACTTCTCGTTCAAGATGGTGCGCCGCACCATTACACCGGTGGAGCAGGTGAAAGACATCCTGCCTCACGCCGTCTACCCGGTGGTGGAACAACTCCGCAGGGGAACGGGCCTGGCCGACGCACCAATCGAGGTGATGGGCACGTCGCTCGACGCCGACGGTGATGCGTACGCGTTGCTTCGCCTCGGCTCGGTCACGGCCATCGTCATGGTGACGCTCAACGGCCGGCCGGTGGAGCAGTACCAGACGATTGTCGGCACCAACGGATCGCTGCGGCCCGATTACATCGGCGGCGGCATGGCGCGGCTCGTTGGGCCGGGCACCGGACCCGGCGTGCTGCTCACGCCCTATCGGCGCGCCTTCAAGACGCTGTGGGGCACCACGCGAGGCATCACGCGGCTCATCTTCGGAGGCTCGTATCCGGGTCTCGGAACCATCGTGGGCCGGTTCTACGAGAGCGTCCAGGAGCGCACCGAGCCCCCGCTTTCGCCGCGGTCGATCCTGGACACAGTGCGCATCTGCGAAACGA
Source organism: uncultured Acidobacteriota bacterium (assembly GCA_963839865.1). Lineage (GTDB taxonomy): Bacteria > Acidobacteriota > Vicinamibacteria > Vicinamibacterales > UBA2999 > 12-FULL-67-14b. Next base: position 50,569 of record CAWIWS010000007.1, on the reverse strand, counting down.
TTGGGGACGCACTCGAGGTGGTTGAGCGCGCGCACGAAACCGTCGCACAGGCACGACTGGCCGCAGCCACGGCCGCGCTGCAACCGGTGCGACCCGCCGCGCCGATGGTGCTGTTGACGGGAGGCACGGGTCTTCTGGGCAAGCGCGTGGCCGAGCACCTGCGGGAGGCGGGCTTTCCGGTGCGCGTCGTCGCCAGGCGCGTGCCGCTCTACTCCCGCCGCATCCCCGGGGTCGAGTACGTGGCCGCCGACCTCGGGCGAGGCGTCGAGCCCGGCCTCATGCAGGGCATTGGCGTGGTCGTCCACGCCGCCGCCGAGACGGCCGGCGGCAAGGCGGAGCACCAGCGAAACTCGGTCGATGCCACGCGGCACCTCATCGAGGCCGCCGCCCGCGCGGGCGTGACGCGCCTCATTCACATCAGCAGCATTGCGGTGCTGAAGACCTCCCGTGAAGTCGGCCACCCCCTTGACGAATCGTCGCCGGTCGATGCCGGCAGCCTCGGCCGCGGCCCGTACGTGTGGGGCAAGGCCGAATCCGAAATCCTCGCGCAGCGGCTCGGCGCCGAGCTCGGCGTCGACGTCAAGGTCATCAGGCCGGGGCCGCTCGTGGACTACACGGCGTACCAGCCGCCCGGCCGGCTCGGGCGGGAACTCGGCCCGATGTTCGTCGCCATTGGACCGAAGAGCGGCTCGCTCAGCGTGTGCGACGTGACGACCGCCGCGCGCGTGATCCGTTCGTACCTCGACGACTTCTCTGCCGCGCCGCCCGTGCTCAACCTGGTGGAAGCGCCGCCGCCCTCGAGGCAGGAACTGTTGTCCCGCTACCTCGCCGACCGGCGCGACCTGAGCGCCTTCGTTTTCCCGGCCGTCCTGTTACGGACGCTCTCGGGGCCTCTCAAGCTGCTGCAGCGCCTCGCGCTGGGGGCGAAACAGCCCATCGACGTGGCCGCAGCCTTTGCCAGCGAACGCTACAAGACCGCCCTGGCCGCGCAAGTCATCGGACGCGCGGGCGTGCCGGCGTCCTCGAAAGGGTGATGGCGTCATGACCGAGACCGCGCTCTTTCTGCCCAACGGCGCCTACTCGCTCTTCGGGATGCTTCACGCGCCCGGCCCGGCCGATGAACGGTCGGCGTTCGTCTTCTGCCATCCGTTCGGCGAGGAGAAACTGTGGGCGCACCGCGTCTACGTGACGTTTGCGCGCCGGTTGGCCGAACTGGGCCACCCGGTCCTGCGCTTCGACTACTTCGGCAACGGGGACAGCGATGGTGACTTCAGCGCCGCGTCGCTCGCGACCATCCGGTCGGACGTACGCGCGGCCATCGCATACCTCAAGGACGCCACCGGAGTGCAACGCGTCAGCCTCCTGGGCCTGCGGCTTGGCGCCACGGTGGCGAGCCTGGTCGCCGAAGAGATGCCGGGCCTCGACCGCCTGGTGCTGTGGGCGCCCATCATCGACGGCGCGCGGTACATGCAGGAGCTGCTGCGCATCAACCTCACGACGCAGATGGCCGCCTACAAGGAGGTGCGCCAGGATCGAGAGGAACTGGTAAGGCTGCTGGAGCAGGGCCGGACCGTCAACGTCGATGGGTACGAGATGGGCCACTCGATGTTCAGCGAAGTGTCGGCGGTGAAACTGGCTGCGGCGCCGAAACGTTTCAGCGGACCGTGCCTCGTCGTGAACGTCGATCGGCAGGCGGCGCGGCCCGCGCCCGAACTGCAGCAGCTTGCGTCCTCCTACGCGCACGCCAGCCTCGCCGCCGCGCAGGAGGAGCCGTTCTGGAAGGAAATTTCCCAGTCGTACCAAAAACCAGCGGCGAATCTCTTCGAGGCCACCACTCACTGGTTGACCGCCACCGGAGCCACACCATGCTGACCGTCCTTGACATCGGCGCCCGTGGAGGGCCGGACCCGCGGTGGTTTCCACTGCACGACGCCGTCCGAATCGTGGGCGTCGAAGCCGACCCCGCGGAGTGCGCTCGGCTCAATGAGCGCAGCTTTCCCGTCGCGTGCCAGGTACTTCGAGGCGGCCCTGGGGCGGTCCGACGGCACGCAAGGGGTGCTGCACATCACGCGACAACCAGGGTGCTCCTCGTTGCTCGAACCGAACGAGGAGTTTCTCGCCCAGTTCCCCTACGGCGATGCGCTCGTGGTGGAGCGCACCGTGGCGATGCAGCTGGTGACCCTGGATACGCTGTCCGCGAAACACGACATCCATCCCGACGTCATCAAGATCGACACCCAGGGATACGAGCTCGACATCCTCGAGGGCGGCGAGCGATGCGTGGAGTCGGCGCTCCTGGTCGAACTCGAAGTCGAGTTCAACGAGATCTACAAAGGGCAGCCGCTGTTCGGGGACCTGGACGCCCATCTTCGACATCGAGGGTTCAGCCTGCTCGGCCTTCGGCGCACGGCGTGGCGACGACATTTTGACGGAGACAGTTCGCTCGGCGGGACCGTGGTTCATGGCGATGCCCTGTACTACAGGACCGAGGTCCCGACGGAACCAGAGCTCCGCGAGCGATTCGGGCTGGCCCTCACGGCCTATCGACAGTTCGACTTCGTCCGCAGCCTCGGCCTTGCGGCAGAGGCACCGCGCATCCCTCCGCTGCAGCGGCTTGCCGGACAACTGGCGTCCCAATTTCTTCCGCATCGCATGCTGCGGGGATGGGTCGACCGCGGACGGCCGGGCGGCGCCAGGGACTGGCACGATCCCGACTTCTTCTGACCCCTTGATGAGCATGTGATGCGCATTCTCGTGACTGACGGCGAAAACCGCGCGGCGCTGGCGGTGACGCGCTCACTGGGGCGAGCAGGCCACGACGTGATCGTCGGCGAGAAGTCGACGCCATCGCTTGCGCAGGCGTCGCGCTACTGTGCCGAACGCGTGGTCTACCCGGACCCCATCACGAACAGCGCCGGCTTCGTCGATCGCCTGGCCGAGCTCGTTCGAGAGCAGCGCATCGATGTCCTCATGCCCGTGGCCGACATCACCACGTTCCTGGTCACGCGCCATCGCGATCGCTTCGGCCCATCCTGTGCCGTGCCCTTCGCCGACGCGGATGTCGTGGACCGGGCGGCGGACAAGGCGAGCCTGATGAACATGGCGGTGCGCCTCGGCGTGCCGGTGCCGGCCTTCGTGGTGGTGTCCAGCCGCGACGAGGTGCCGGACGTGCCCTTCGGGTTCCCGCTGGTCGTCAAGCCCTGGAAGTCGCGGCTGATGACCAGCCGTGGGTGGATGTCGAGTTCGGTGAGCTACGCCCGCACGCGGGAGGCGCTGGTCCAGGACCTGGCCGCGAGGCCCGATCACGAATTTCCCGTGATGCTCCAGGAGCGCATCGTCGGCGACGGCAAGGGCGTGTTTGCGTGCTATCAGCACGGGCATCCCGTTGCGTACTTCAGCCACCGGCGGCTGCGCGAGCGCCCGCCCTGGGGCGGCGTCAGCGTTCTCTGCGAAAGCGCGCCGCTGTCTCCGGTGGCGCAAGACTTCGCCACCCGCCTCCTCGACGAACTCGGCTGGCACGGCGTGGCGATGGTGGAATTCAAGCAGGACGTCCGCGACGGCCAGCCCAAGTTGATGGAGATCAACGGCCGCTTCTGGGGGTCGCTGCAGCTGGCCATCGATGCCGGGGTTGATTTTCCCGCACTCCTGCTGCAGGTCGCCCGGGGCGAAGCCCCCGGGCCGCAGGCGCCGTACCGGCTTGGTGTTCGCAGCCGTTGGTTGTGGGGAGACGTCGATTCGCTGCTCCTCACGATGCGCGGACGGCCCGGAGCGCCCGACGCCGGCAACGCCCACCGGCTCAAGGCGGTGATGGAGTTCCTGAAATTCAAAGGACGCAACCTCTACTACGACAACCCGCAGTGGGATGACCAGATGCCGTGGGTGCTCGAGACGCGCACGCGGCTGCGACACGCCGTGGACGCGCTCACGACGAGAAGCCGGCGTCGTCCGCCCGCGCCGGCGGACCGCGCCGGGCTTCGGCCGGTGGCTGGTCCGGGCCTGGCCAGGCGCGCCCGCATCGTCACGACGCTCGACGAGACGGGCCTGGACGAGGCCGGCTGGAACCAGCTCGTCGCACATAGCGAAACCAATACGGTGTTCCAGACGCATCAATGGCAGGCGAGCTGGTGCGCCGCCCTCCTTGGCAACCACGAGCCACTCGTCGTGACGGTCGCCAATGGCTCGACTGTCACGGGCGTCGCGCCCATGGTGGTGGAACAACTCGCGTCCGGCGATCGCCTCGTTCGCTTCGCGAGCGATCGACGGGCCGATTACTGTGACTTCGTGGCGGGTGACGACAAGCCGGCGGTCGTGCGCGCGGTGTTCGACGCGATCACCGACTACGGACGCTGGAACGTCATCCAACTGAACAACCTGCCGGGCGAGTCGACCACGCCGGCCATTGTCCGCGAGGTCTGCGACCGGGCCGGCCATTACACGCTCGTGGACGATCACTACTCGTGTCTCGCGCTGCTCATCGAGGGCCATGAGGAGTCCGCCAGGTCGGTGTACCACAAGGCCAGCCTCCGACGGCGCGAGAATTACTTCAAGCGGACCGGCACGCTCGCGTGCCGGATGCTGACGGGCGCTCGCGAGATCGAACCGTGCCTCGACGCCTTCTTCGCGCAACACATCTCGCGCTGGAGCGACACGGACAGTCCCAGCTTGTTCCTCGACCCGTCCAACAGGAGGTTCTACGGGGAGCTCACCAACCGCGTCGCCGGCGCCGGATGGTCCATCCTCTCGGTCGTCGAGTACAACGACGCGCCCATCGCGTTCCATTACGGGTTCGACTACAACGGGTCCGTGCTGTGGTACAAGCCGTCGTTCGACGTGAAGTACGCGGCCCACTCCCCGGGCATGGTGCTGCTCAAGCACCTCATCGGCCATGCCATCGACCATCGGCGCCGGGAGTTGGACTTCACGCTGGGCCAGGAGGAGTTCAAGAGACGGTTCTCGAACTGCGTCCGCCAGACGGTCCGGATCCATGTCTTCAAGGATCGGAGCCGCTACCTCGCGGCGTGCTCGCGGCGGGCGATCCGGTCGGCCCGCAGAGTGGTGTTCGGATGACCGTTCGCCAATGGGCCGCGCGCGCCGCCAGGACGATCACGGTCCACGCGTTGTACTACACCGGCTTTCTCCAGTTGTGGCAGGCCATCGTGCTGCGCCGGAAGGCGGTGGTGCTGATGTATCACCGGGTGCTGACGGCCGAGGAGCGCCGCCAGACCGCCTCGCATCCGGCGGTTGTCGTGGACCGCGAGACCTTCGCCAGGCACGCAGCGCTGCTGAAGCGCAGGTTCGTGGTGCTGTCGCTCGAAGAGTTCGCCCATCACATCGAGCGCCGCATCCCGTTTCCGAATTCGTCGTGCGTCATCACGTTCGACGATGGGTGGCGCGACAACTACAGCAACGCGCTTCCCATTCTTCGGCAACACGGCTTGCCCGCCCTCGTCTTCCTTCCCGCCGGCTACATCGGCCACCGGCGCCTGTTCTGGCAGGAAGCGCTCACCCACCTGCTGGTCCGCGTGGTCGGCGCCGTGCGGTCGAATCCCGGGCGTCGTGCGGAGTTCGAGGCCATCCTGGCCGATGCCGGGCTCGCGCCCGTCCTGGACGTGTCCGGCGAAGACCCCAGGCCGCCGATCATCGCGGCCGTCAGCGGGCAGAAGCAACTGACGCGGCCGACGCTGGAGCATCTCATCGACACGCTGGCGGCTCGCCTCGGCGTGCGGACCGACGAGCTGTCCGACACGGACGGCTTCGTCGATTGGGACCAGGTCGACGCGATGTCGCGCCACGGCGTCGCGTTCGGCGGCCACGGCATCGACCATCTCCTGCTCACGCAAGTCACCGACGCGCAGGCCGACGCTGAGATTCGAGGGTCGAAGCACCTGCTCGACTCAACATTCGCGGGCACCGCGCCGACGTTCAGCTATCCGAACGGCTACGTGACCCCGGCCATCGTGGACCGGGTGAGAGCCGCCGGCTTCCGGCTGGGGTTCATCACGCGGCGCGGCTTCATCTCCTGCACCGACGATCCCCTCACGCTCCGCCGGCTCAACGTGCACGAGGCCGTCACGAGCTCCCCTCCCATGTTCCTCGCCCGCATCGTTGGATTGATATGACGATGGCCGCGCTCTTCTGGGTCTCGGTGGTGGGGATCGTGTATCCCTACTTTGCGTACCCGGTAGTGCTGTGGATCATCGGCCGCCTTGCCCGGCACCCCGCGCCTCCATCGGGATCGCCCGCGCCGCCGTCCATTTCGATGATCATCCCCGTTCACAACGAAGAAGCCAGGATCGAGCGCAAGGTCGCGAATACCGCGGCCCTGCGGTATCCCGATGGCCGGCTCCAGGTGGTGTTCGTCTCGGACGGCTCGACGGATCGCACGGTCGAGATCCTGCGTGCCGAGATGACGCCGGGGATGACGCTGGTGGAACTGCGTGGCCGCGGCGGCAAGGCGGCCGCCCTGAACGCCGGGCTCGAGCGCGCCACCAACGACATCCTGGTGTTCTCGGACGCCGCGATCGCACTCGAGCCGAACGCGCTGCACGAGATCGCCCGCCCCTTCCGGGACGCGCGGATCGGCTGCGTCTCCGGCGAGGATCGCATCGGCGACTCCGGCGGCGAGGGCGCCTACGGCCGCTACGAGCTGTTCCTGCGCCGTCTCGAATCACAGGTGCACTCCATCGTCGGAGCCAGCGGCTCGTTCTACGCGCAGCGCCGGGCGATCTGCACGCCGTTCCTCGAAGGCATGGCGCCCGATTTCCTGTCCGTGATCCGCACCGTGGTGCGCGGTTACCGCGCCGTGAGCGAGCCGGCGGCCGTGGGCAGCATGACGAGCGTGAAGGACCACCGGCACGAGTTCGATCGCAAGGCCAGGACCTTCCTTCGCGGCATGACGACGCTCTTTGCGCACCCCGGCGTGCTGAACCCGTGTCGCGTAGGCCTGTTCGCGTTTTCGATGTGGTCACACAAGCTCCTGCGGTGGACCGTGCCCTTCTTCCTGATCACGGCGCTCGTCAGCTCGCTCGCGCTCTCCAGGGACCCGTGGTATGCCGCGGCGTTCATCGCGCAGGTGGCCTTCTACGTGGTCGCGGCAGCCGCGATGGCGGGGTTCGGCGGAGCGCAGCGTTCGCTGGCCGGGAAGATCGCGCTCTATTTTGCCTCCGTGAACGCGGCCATTCTCGCCGCGTGGTATCGCTACGGCATCGGCGTGCGACAGGAACTCTGGACGCCGTCCCACCGGTGAGAGGTGAATCAGACGATGACCGCGCGGCCAGTTCCGGTGAGCTTCTCCAGCCAGGACGGCCTTCGCCTGTTCGGAATGCTCCACCAACCCGAGCGGCCGCGGCACCCGGATACGGGCATCCTGCTGCTCTCGCCGGGCGTGAAGATGCGGGTCGCCCCGCATCGCCTCTATAACCGGATGGCCGAGCGGTTCGCGGCGCTCGGGTACCCGGTGCTTCGGTTCGATTTCCACGGACTTGGCGACGCGGAAGGAGAGGCGCCCGAAGCGCTGCTTGCCGACCTGTACCGCGCCACCCAGGTGGGCCGGTACGTCGGCGACACCGTGGCGGCCATGGACTGGATGCAGCAGGCCTGCGGCGTCACCAGGTTCATCGCGGCCGGCCTCTGTGGCGGAGCGCTCACCGGGTTGCTGGCCGCGCAGGGAGACCGGCGAATCACGTCCCTCCTGGGGCTGTCGATCCCCGCCATTCTCGATGGGTCGACCATCGACGCGTCGAAGTTCATGACGACACGGCAGCTGCAGGGCACGCGGCGACGCTACTTGCGGAAATTCCGGCTGTGGGACCCCGAGGTCTGGCGGTCGTGGATGCGGTTCCTCTCGTTCAAGAGCCATTACAGCCTGATCATCAAGTCGATCACCACGCCCCTGCTGGCGCGGTTTCGGCCCGCGCCCCAGCCGGCCGCCGCTTCCGCGACCCCGGCCGCGGCCAACGACAACACCAATCCGCTCTTCGCGCCGGCCCTGCTCGGAATGCTGTCGACGTCGCGGTCCGTGTGCCTGATCTTCGCGGGGACCGACCGCCTGCTGTACGAATTCCAGGAGAAGTTCCTGGGGCGCCACCGCGAGACGATGGCGCGTCACGCCGCGTTGTTCCAGATGCACGTCACGCCGCAGGCCAACCACATCTTCTCGGATGCGGCCTGGCAGGACGACATGCTCGACCAGTGCACCCGGTGGCTGGAGCGCACCACGCATTGACGACGGCCGACCCGTGGACACCCTGAAGAACCTCGCCGATTTCCTGGGCCGGACCGACGGCTCGCTGCAGCACCGGGCCATCCGCTCCGGGGTCTGGGTCGGCCTCTCCAGCGTCGGCGTCGCGGTGCTGACGTTCGCGCGCGGCATCGTCATGGCCCGGCTCCTCACGCCGGAGATCTTCGGCCTGATGGCGGTATCGCTCATGGCGACCCGCCTGATCGACATCTTCACCGAGACCGGCTTTGGCGCGGCGCTCATTCACCGTCAGCAGCACTTCGAAGAAGCGCGAGACACGGCGTTCACCATGATGGTGATGCGCGGCGTGGGCCTCGCGGCGCTGTCCGTGCTCATCGCCCCGTTCGTGGCCCGGTTCTATGGACAGCCCGAGTTGACCTCGATCGTGGCGGTCGTCGGCATCAGCTTCCTGCTGCTCGGCTGCCAGAACATCAACGTGGTGGCGTTGCAGAAGGAACTCGACTTCAGGCGACTCACGCTCATGGAGCTGACCGTGGCCGGGCTGAGCTTCGCGGCGTCGGTGGGCCTCGCCTACCGGCTCCGGAGCATCTGGGCGCTCGTGTTCGGCCAGATCGCCGCCGCGGCGATCACCAGCGTGCTCTCGTTCGTGATGGTGCCGGCACGTGTGCGATTGCGCCTGGATCTCTCGATCGCCAGGGAACTGTATGGCTACGGCCGGTTCATCACGGGCCTGGCGATCGTCGTGTTCTTCTCGCGCGAGCTCGACAGCGCCGTGATCGGCAAGCTCCTCGGGATGCAGGCGCTCGGCTACTACGTGGCGGCGTACACCCTGGCGAACATCCCCTCGACATACTTCTCCAAGATCGTCGCGCGGGTGTTCTTTCCCATGTTCAGCAAGCTCCAGGATGATCCGGAGGGCCTGCGCCGCGAGTACGCCAGAGGCATCCGCCTGATTACGGCCCTGGCCGTGCCGATCTCCGTGGTCACCATGGTGCTGGCCCCTGAAATTGTCGGGGCGCTCTACGGCGGCCGGTGGGCCCAGGCGGCTCCGCCGCTGAGGATCCTCGCGGTGTTCGGCGGCTTCCGCGCCCTCTGGATGCTCAACGGATATCTCTACAACGCCATCGGCAAGCCACAGATTGACTTCTACCTGAACCTCGGCCGCCTGGTCGTGATGATGGCGCTGCTCTTTCCGCTCGCGGCTGCGTTTGGCGTGGTGGGCGCGGCGACGGCCGTGGCCCTGCCGATGGCCGCGCAATTCGCCGTGGGCGTGCACCTGTCGCGGCGGTTCATCGGAGCGACGCTCACCGAGTCGCTGCAGCCGGTGCTCGTGGCCGCCGGCCAGGGCGTGGTGCTGGCCGCCGTGCTTCTCTCCGCGAAGCTGCTCGTCACGCACGACGCTCGCATCGCGCTCGTCACGCTGATTGCCGTCAGCGGCGTGGTGTGGCTCGCCTTCAACGTCCGGGACATCCGCGCCCTTCTGGCGGCCCAGGGTTCGCGGTGACCCCCCGCATGCCCATCCGGGTTCTCTATTGCGAGAACAACGTCGATGGCACCGTCGGCGGCTCCTATTACAGCCTGCTCTATCTCGTGAAGGGCCTCGACCGAACGCGCTACCAGCCGACCGTGGTCTTCTACACCCACCACAGCCTGCTGCCGGCGTTCAGGGACGCGGGCATCGAGACGCTGGTCTGGCCTCGCGCGCGGTCGTTCAGGTTCGGTGCCGCGGTGCCCGCGCGCCCTTCGCTGGATCCGGCTTCCGCTGCTCGTGGCCCAGAAGGCGCTCAACTTCGTAAGGGGGTTCGTCGGACCGGCCCTGGCCCGGGCGTGGTTCCTCCGGTCAAGGCGGATCGCGATTGTTCACCTGAACAACTCGGTGCTCTACAACCACGATTGGATGCTGGCCGCGCTGCTCACCCGCGCGGTGTGCGTTACTCACGAGCGCGGCATCAACGACCGCTTCCCGGCGGCCGCGCGCTTCTTTGGCCGCAGGCTGAACACCGTCATCTGCATCTCGGAAGCCGTTCGCGAGAACATGCGGCGACGGGGCGCGGACTTCGGCAACCTGGTGACGATCTACAACGGCCTCGATCCGGAGATGATGCGGGTGCAGACGCCCGCATCGGAGCTGCGGCGGACCTACGGTATCGGCCCCGACCAGGTGGTCATCGGCATGGTGGGCAACCTGAAGTCGTGGAAGGGCCAGGAGACGGTGGTCCGCGCGGTCGACCACGTTCGACGGACGTGTCCCGCGATTCGCTGCTTCTTCGTCGGCGACACGTCGCCGGCCGACAAGGCCTACGAGCAGACGCTGAAGGCCCTCGTGGCGTCGCTCGGCCTCGAGGAGCACGTCATCTTCACGGGCTACCAGCGCAACGTCACCGACTTCCTGATGATGTTCGACGTGGTCGATCCATGCGTCGGTGCTGCCCGAACCGTTCGGCCGGGTGGCGCTCGAGGCGATGGCGTGCCGAAAGGCGTTCATCGGGTCGCGGGACGGAGGGATTGCCGAGATCGTCGAAGAAGGCCGGACGGGGCTGACCTTTCCACCCGGTGACGCCGTCGCACTCGGCGAGGCGATTGCGCAGGTGGTTGGCGACCCGGCGGAGGCGCGACGAATGGGCGAGCGCGGCTACGAACGCCTGGTCCAGAAGTTTCACATCAAACAGAACACCGCTGCGACCGAGCGTCTGTATGAGGGCCTGTTGCGTGCGTCCGATTAGGGTCCTCGACTTGCGGGACACCTACGAGATAGGCGGACCGGGCAAGACCATCCTGGAAACCTACCGGGCCGTGGATGCGTCGCGATTCCACCTGGAGTTGGGCGTGTTCGTCACGAGACACGAAGCGGGGAATACGCCGTTTGTAGAGGCCGCCCGCGGCTACGGCATGCCGGTACATCTCATCCGGGGCCGCAACCAGTACGACCCGCGCATGATTTGGAGCGTGGCCCAGCTGGTCAAGACCCACGGCATCGACATCGTGCACGCGCACGAGGTGAAGTCCGATGTCATCACGCTCCTCGCGGCCAGGCTCCATCCGATGCGAACCATCACCACCCTGCACGGCTGGATTGGCAACAGCGTCAAACAGCGCGTCCTCATCGCCCTCGACCGGCGGATTGCGCAGGCATTCGATCGGGTGATTGCGGTGTCGGCGCCCATCCGCGACGAACTCGCCGCCGCCGGCGTCCGCGCCGGCCGGCTTCGCCTCCTGCACAACGCCATCGTCCTCGAGCGGTATCGCCGCAGCGGGACGTTCCGGATTTCTCGAGCAACTGCTCGGCGGGCCCGTGTCGGGCCCGGTGATCGCCACCATCGGGCGCATCAGCCCTGAGAAGGGGCAAGCCGACCTGGTCGAGGCGTTGCGGATTGTCGCCGCTCGAGGTCACAAGGTCACGGCCGTGCTCGCAGGCGACGGGCCCGATCGCGCGGCCCTTCAAGAGAAGGTCGGCGCGCTTGGTCTCGAGGCCTCGATCCGCTTTCCCGGGTATGTAAGCCACCCGGCGCAACTTCTCGAAGAGACGGACCTGATGGTCCTGCCCTCCCACACTGAGGGACTGCCCAATGCCGTGCTCGAGGCCCTGGCGATGGAAGTGCCGGTGCTGGCCACGCGGTGGGCGGCACTCCGGAAGTCGTGACCGATGGCGAGACCGGCCGGCTGGTGGCCCCGCACGCCCCGGGCGCGCTCGCAGCAGCCGTGATGGAGTTTCTTGCGGACCCGGCACCCTGGCGGCGCATGGCGGCGCGCGGACGCGCGATGGTGGAGGAGCGGTTCAACTTCGAGGCGCGAACGCGAGGGCTTGAAGCGATCTACGCCGAGATGGCGGCGGAGGCGGCTCCGTGATTTATGCCGGCCTCCTCTTCATGTTCCTGCTGGAGTACGTGCGGCCGGGCACGTACGTCCCCCCGCTCACCATCCTGAACTCGATCGTTCCCCTTATCGTGAACGTGGGGGGCCTGTTCGCCGCGAGCCCGGTGTCGAACCAGGCGCTGCTGCGGGACTTCAATACGAAGGTGTTGGCGGTTTCTGCTCGGTCTCGTCACGCTGTCCATCATGACCGCCGACGTGACGCTCTACGCGTTCAACGTGTTCAAGATGGTCTTCGGGTACCGCCTGCTGTATTGGGTGATCGCGCGCCAGGTGAACACCGTCGCCGCGTATCCGCGGGCTCTTCGTGACCCTCATCGCCGTGCATCTGATCCTGGCGGCGCTCACGCCGGAGATGTTCACCGATCCCAACAACCGTCACTACCTCGCCTCGGGGACGTTTCTCGGCGACGGCAACGACTACGCGCTCTCGCTGAACCTCGCGGTCCCGATGTGCCTGTTCCTGCTGCTCGAGTCGGAGAAGGCTCTTCACAAGGTGCTGTACGGGATGGTGCTCTTGATGTTGGCCGCCTGCATCATCCTGACGCAGTCGCGCGGCGGCACGCTGGCCCTGGGCTTCGTGGGCTTCTACTACTGGATGAGGAGTGACAAGAAGGCCGTGACGGGCGCGCTCGCGGCGGTCGTGGTGGTGGGTGTCCTGGCCATGGCGCCGCCCTCGTACTTCCAGCGGATGAACTCGATCTCCCAGGACGGGATCGACGGGTCGGCGCAAGGCAGGATTACGGCGTGGACCGCCGGAACGCGGATGGCGATGAGCTATCCGCTGCTGGGCGTGGGCGCGGGCCAGTTTCCCGCCAACTTCGTCCGGTTCGCGCCCCCCAACGACGATCCCCTGCGGTGGAAGACGGCGCACTCGATCTACTTCCTCGTCCTCGGCGAGCTTGGCCTGCTGGGCCTCGGCGCCCTGCTCGCGTTCATCATCGGCAATCTGGTCATGAACCGGCGCCTGACGAAGGCGACGTTCACACAGCGATCTGCGGAAGAGGCACAAACGCATTCACGGCTGCTCGCGTGCCTGAGCGCCAGCCTCATGGGGTACGCGATCGGCGGAGCGTTCCTGAGCGCAGCCTACTATCCCCACATGTTCGTGCTGGCCGGGCTGCTGACGTCTTCGCGCCGCCTCATTCTCGAGGCCGCAGCCACCGCGCCCGCGACCACCGAAGCGGCAGGCGAGCGAAGCCCTGGGGCCGGTCAGCCCTGTGCCGGCCCTGAGGCCGCGCGTGCGCAGGATCCGTCCACTCACCACAGCAGGCGACACCCCGGAGCTGGTCAACCAACATGGCCGATTCTTCTAAATCCGACCGCAAGACCAACCTCCTGCTCCTCGCCTCGTCGCTCTGGATTGGCGGAGCCGAGACCGTGATCCGGCACCTGGCGGAGAACATCGATCGGGAGCGGTTCAACGTCACGGTGTGCTGCCTGAAGGAACTGGGGCAGATCGGCGACGAGCTCGTGCGCGCCGGCATCGACGTGGTGCGCATCGCCGACTCGACCAAGGTCGATTACTTCACGTTCCGCAAGGTCCTGCGGGTAATTCGCGCACGGCGGATCGACGTCGTCCACACCCACACCACCCACGGCCTGATCGACGCCAGCCTGTGCAAGCTGCTCAAGCCTGGGCTTCGGGTCGTCCACACGTTTCACTTCGGCAACTATCCGCACGCGCGGCCCCGCCTTCTGTGGATGGACCGCGTGTTCTCGCGGTTTGCCACCCGCCTGTACGCGGTCGGCGAGGTGCAGCGCGAACAGATCAAGAAAGTGTTCGCGCTGCGCGACGGCGCGATCGGCACGGTCTGGAACGGCGTGACCCTTCCGACGAGCGACGGAGACCCCGGGCTCCGCGCGAAGCTTGGCGCCGAAGACTGCATCCTCGTCGGGACCATTGCCACCCTCATCGAGCAGAAGGGCCTGCGTGACCTCATGGCGGTGGCTCGCAAGCGTGGTCGACGCCGGGCACAACGTGAAGTTCGTCATTGCCGGCGAAGGCGTCCTTCGGCGCGAACTCGAGCAACTGCGGCACGACCTGGGCCTCGACGACACGGTCGTGTTGCTCGGCTGGGTCACCAACGCCGCCGACCTGGTGCTGCCCCAACTCGACATCTTCTTCCAGCCGTCGCTGTGGGAGGCCATGTCGGTGGTGATCCTGGAGGCGATGGCCAACCGCAAGCCGGTCGTGGCCACGCGCGTGGGCGAGAACCCGCGCGTCATCGAGGACGGCGTGGATGGGCTGTTGGTGAACGCGCGGGACATCGACGGCATGGCCGCCGCCCTCGGGCGCCTGATTGCCGACGCCGGCCTGCGCCGGCGCCTCGGTGCGGCGGCGCGCCGCAAGGTGGAACAACAACTGACCGTGACGCACATGACCCGCGCCTACGAAGTCGTCTACGAGCAGATGCGGTGACGGTCCTGTTCCTCTCGCAGATCGTGCCCTACCCGCCGCACGGCGGGGTCCTTCAGCGTGGCTACAACCTGATCCGGGAACTCGGCAAGGGCGCGCGGGTGCACCTGCTGGCCTTCGTGCATCCCGACGTGCTGCCCACCGAGGCCGCGCTGGCCGACAGCCGGTCGGCCCTGGGCCGGTTCTGCGAGGCGGTGGAGTACTTCCCCCTGTGGGCGAAGACCTCGCCCGCGCACAAGGCCGCCGGGCTCGCCATCAGCACGATCTCGTCGCAACCCTTCAGCCTGATCGCCCATCGCTCGCGCGCCTTCCAGCGCCGGGTGGACCAGGTGCTGCAGGGCGGCGGGGTCGACGTGATCCACGTCGACACGCTCGCGCTGGCCCCGTTTGTCGCGGGCGCGCCGCCGCTGCCGATGGTGCTGACGCATCACAACATCGAGTCCACGCTGATGGGCCGACGGGCCGAGGTGGAGACGCGGGCGGCGGCGCGCTGGTTCCTGCGCCGCGAGACCGCCAAGCTGGCCGCCTGCGAGAAGAAGACGGCGCCCCGGTTCGACGTGAACGTGATGATGTCGGACACCGACGCGGCAGCGCTCACCGCCCTGGCGCCGGGCGCGCGCACGGCGGTGGTGCCCAACGGCGTCGATACCGACTACTTCACGCCGGACCCGTCGGCCGAGACACCTGCGTTGATCTACACGGGCGGCATGAACATGTTCGCCAACCGTGACGCGGTGATGCACTTCCTCGGCGACATCTGGCCCCGCATTCGCGAGCGAAACGCCGAGGTGCGGTTCTTTGCCGTCGGGCAGGACCCTCCCGCCGAACTCAAGGCCATCGCGGCCGCCGATTCGCGAGTGGTCGTCACCGGGTACGTGTCCGACATCCGGCCCTACGTTCGGCAGGCGGCGGTCTACGTCGTGCCCCTGCGCGTGGGGGGCGGCACGCGGCTGAAGGTGCTGGACGCCATGGCCATGGGGAAGTCCATGGTGTCCACGTCCATCGGGTGCGAGGGCATCGACGTGACGCCCGGCGAGCACTTGATCGTGGCCGACCAGCCGGCGGCGTTCGCCGACGCCACGCTTGCGCTCCTCGCCGCTCCTGCACGTCGCCGGCTTCTGGGGCAGGCGGCGCGGCGCCTGGCGGAAGACCGCTACGCCTGGCCGGTGGTTGGGCGACAACTCTTCGAGGCCTACGGGCTGGCGTCCGACGCAAGGCGGCGCGTGCGATGAATCCCTACGCGGCGATGCTGTACCGAGATGGCCCCGGTGTGGGGCCAGAACCTCTTGCTGAGCGGCTTTGGCTACGTGATTGACCGCGAGCGCTACGGCGGCCGCTACGCCGAGTACCACGACCTGCTGGCCAAAACGGAATGGTACTCACGGGCGGAGCTCGAGGCGTACCAGGACGAGCGCGTCCGGATCGTGGTCGCCCATGCGTACGCGCACGTCCCCTATTACCGCCGCCGCTTCGACGAATGCAGGTTGAAGCCGGGCGACATCCGCGGGCGCGAGGACCTGCCGAAGGTTCCGCTCCTCACCCGCGACGACATTCGACGGCACTTCGACGATCTGCGATCGCGCGCCGTGCCCGCCCGCGCCATGCGGACCGGGCACACGAGCGGCACCACCGGCACGCCGCTCACCGTTGGCTACGACCGCGAGACGGTCTGGATGACCTACGCGGCGTTCGATCGCCACTACCGGTGGGCGGGGTGCCGCATGGGCCGGGGCGGCGACCGCATCGCGGTCGTCCGCGGCAACGTAATCGTGCCGCTCGCACAGCAGGCGCCGCCTTTCTGGCGGCACAACCGCCGGCACAACCAGCTGATCCTGTCGTCGTTCCACCTCTCGAAGGCCAACCTGCCGCACTATTTCGACGCCCTGGCGGAATTCGCGCCCGCGGTGCTCGATGGGTATCCGTCCACGCTCTACATGTTGGCCAAGTACCTCCAGGGTCGCGGCGAGACGTTCCCCGTGAAGGCGGTCGTCAGTTCGTCCGAGACGCTCTACGAATTCCAGCGCGAGCTGATCGAAGAGCGCTTCGCGTGCCGCGTCTTCGACTACTACGCGCTGGCCGAACGGGTGGTGTTCTCCGGTGAATGCGACCGTCACCACGGCCACCACCTGGCGATGGAACTCGGCCTCGCCGAGATTGTCGACGCCGGGGGCCGGCCCGCCGGCCGCGGGACCGTGGGCAAGCTCGTGGGCACGACCCTGCACAACCTCGCGATGCCGCTCATCCGCTACGTCACCAACGACATGACGGCCCTGCGTGACGCCGCCTGTCCGTGCGGCCGCGGCCTCGACATCATGGACGACGTGACGACGAAGGCGGAGGACGTGTTGACGCTGAAGGACGGGCGACTGATTTCCCCATCGGTGCTGACCCACCCCTTCAAGCCACTGGACAGCATCGAGGGATCGCAGATCGTGCAGACGGCGCCGGACGCGGTGACCGTCCGCATCGTGCCGGGACCGAACTACAACCGGGGACTCGAACACCACCTCGTCACGGCCTTGCAGGCGCGGCTGGGCGAGGACGTGCGCATCGACGTCCAACTGGTCGAGGCCCTGGAAATGTCGGCGAACGGAAAATTCAAATGGGTGATTTCGCGAGTGCCACTCGGGATCTGACGAGCGAGCCATGATGTCGTATCGGACGTTCCGTCGTGCGGTGAGCGCGCTGGCGGCCGCGGGTATCGTCACCCTGGCGCACACGGCAGCTGCCGCGCAGTACCCGCTCGAGGTGACGAATATCCGGCCGGGGATGAGCCCGGGCCACCGGCTCTCGCGCGCCTACCCGGGGCTCGCATACGACATTCGAGCTGCCGTGATCGGCGGCGCCTATCCCTACATGTTCACCCTCGTCAACGCGCCCCCCGGCATGGCCATCAACCACGACTCCGGCGAGATCACCTGGCCAAACCCCAACGCCACTGCGACGCCGACGATGGTGGTGGTTGATGCGGAGGGCAGCCGCGTGGCGGTGTCGTGGACCATCACCGTGACCACCGACGGGTTCAGGTTCGTCGACGCCGTCGCCGGCACGCACGCCGAGGGCAACGGCTGCTCCAGCGGCTGCGGGACGGGCACAGCGGAGAGTCCGTGGCGGACGATCTCCGATGCCTACCTCCGGAGCCGGGGCGGAGAGGTGATCTACTTCAGGACCGGGACGTACGGCGTCCTCGATCTGCCCGAATCCCGCGTGGGGTCGGATTGGGAACGGGTCGAGTTCAACGAAGCCACGCGTCCCGTGATCTGGCTGGCGCACCCGGGAGAACGGCCGGTGCTCGACTTCGGCTACAAGGCCGGTGTCGAAGCGGGACCGCTCATCCGGTTTACCGGTGACAACGTCTACATCGACGGCCTCGACACCGCCAACTCGCACGTCATCGCGTTCCAGGTGGTCTCGGGCACGAGAACCGGAGCCACATTCCGGCGGCTTCGGATGCGCGCCCATGGCCCAGGCATCGACGGCTCGAACGCGGCGTTCATCATGACCACCACGGACCCGACGCCCACCAACTACATGGTGATCCAGGACTGCGAGTTCTCGCAGGTCACGGGCTCGGCGGTCACGATCAAGATCTACGCGCAGCAGAAGCTCCTGATCGAAGACACGGTGCATCACGACACACCGGTGGCGATCGAACTGAAAGACGACGTCCGGCAGTTCACCGTGCGAAGGAACCGTTTCTACGATGTGGCGAGGACCGCCATCGGGGGCAACATGCACGAGGTGACGACCCACGGTGAAATCCTCTTCAACTACGTCCGGGCAGGGCTGGCGCTCGATCTCAACCAGGACGGCATGGCCGGCGAGATCCACGTCTACCGGAACACCTTCGTCGGCCGGGTGCAGGTGCGCAATACCGACACGGCCGACGGCAGGTTCTACCTGGTAAACAACGTCATCGTGAACACCGACGGCGGGCGGGATTCACGCGTCTTCCTGTCGGAGGTATCCGACCCTTCCCGCATTCGCCTCAAGGACAACCTCGCGGGGACGCCTTCGGAGAAGATGGTGGACGCCGAGGGCCGCTTGATCGGCCGATATATCAGCTACATTGGCCGGTGCGGTCACGAGCTGGCCGGTTCCGGCGACAGGCCAAAGCCATAGCGACGATGGTCAGGGCGAGTCGGCGGCACATTGTTTGCACACCATGGGGTCCTGATGTTGTCCCTAAAGCCTGTTACGACCTCGGCCTGCCTCGTGGTTGTCGCGCTGCTGTCCTTTGCTCATCCGGCGTGGGCGGCCCCAAATTACCCGTTGGAAATCACGAACATCGGGGCGGTGGGCGTCAACGGGATGACCGCCAATAACCGGATCTTCAGGGCATTTCCCGGGCTGATCTACAACATCCGGGTGGCGGCGGTGGGGGGGGTGTTCCCCTATTCGGTACGCCCTGAGCGGCGCGCCCGCGGGCATGACCATCAATGCCGGAACGGGCGAAATCAACTGGCCCAACCCGCCAAGTGGCGCCGTGGCCACCCCCACCGTGACCGTCACCGATTCGGAAAGGGCCGCGGTTTCACAATCGTGGTCGATCACGGTTTCGACAGCGGGTTTCATTTTTGTCGACGCCGTGTACGGTCGGAATGCCTCCAACAACGGCTGCACCTCGAGCTGCGGCTCCGGGACGCGGGAAAACCCCTGGCGCGATTTGAACGACCTGATGCTGAACGATCACCCCTCGGACATCACCTATTTCCGTGGCGGGGTCTACTCCGTCCAGGACGTGCCCTCGTCCCGGCGTCAGTCCCTGGGCAGCGTGTGGGAGCGGGTGGTCTTCAGCGAGAACCCTTCGTCGAGCGTGCCCGGTTCGGTCATCTGGCTCGGCTATCCAGGCGAGACGCCGATTCTCGACTTCACGTGCACGGCGTGCACCAACAGCCTGCTGATTCGGCATCAGGGCTCGAGTGTCTACATGGATGGCCTCGAGACGCGCAATTCCAACATCATCGCGTTCCAATTCGAACCGATGAACGCCGCCCAACGGGGTGGAACTTACCGCCGCCTCAACATGCACACGCACGGGCCGGGCGCCGATGGCACCAACGCCGCGTTCATCATGACCGTCTCGACGTATCCGGCCGTCAGCTACGGCATGGTGATCCAGGACAGCACGTTCTCGGGCATCACCTCGTCGGGTGCGGTGACCCTCAAGATCTACTCCTCGAGCAAGCTGCTCGTCGAGGACACCACCCAATTCAACGTGGTCACGGCGCTCGAGCTGAAGGCCGACGTCCGGCAGTTCACCGTGCGCGGCAACCGCTTCTACAACGTCAGCGGCACGGCCATTGGCGGCAACATGCACGGGTGCGTCAACTGCAATGCCGGGGTGGACCTGCAGACCACCCGTGGTGAGGTGCTCTACAACAACGTCCAGTCCACCGGCATCGCCTACGACGTGAACCAGGATGGCCAGGCCCTCGAGGTGTACGCCACGAGGAACACCTTCGTGGGGCGGGTCCAGCTGCGCAACACCGACGATTCTCGACGGCCCGTTCTACTTCACGCGCAACGTGATCGTGAGCAGCGACAGCGGCACGCCGGCCGGTTCGCACATCAACCACTACCTCGTGACGAGCCCCAACCGGCAGGTGCTGACCGAGAACCTCGTGGGTTATCCGAGTGACAACATCGTGGATGCCAACGGCAACCTGACCAGGGCCTTTTTGCCTTACCTCGGGGCACGTGGTTATCAACGGTGGGGCACGCCAGTCGCCCCGACGAACCTCCGACTGATGACCGGCGCCTGGTGAACCCCGGGAGGGAGAGCCTCCCGACCCCCATGAGAAGATGGCTCTCTAGTGTCCGGCAGCGCATTCAAAGAGTAGTCTGCTGCCAGATCCCGCGGCGGTTCTTCCACACGGTGAAGTTCCCGCACCCGCTGGGCATCGTCATCGGCGACGGCGTCAAGATCGGGAACGACTGCCGGATCTACCAGAACGTCACGATCGGGTTGATTGAGAACATGCCGGCGGCCGACGCCGTCAACCGGTATCCGACCATCGAGGACAGGGTAATCATCTACGCGGGGGCCGTGATTGCGGGCCCGGTGACCATCGGCGCCGGCGCGACCATCGGCGCCAACGCGGTGATCACCCGGGACGTGCCGCCCGGGGCGGTCGCCTTCGGGAAGGACCAGATCAAGGGCGTGCCTCGACCCGCCGGCACGCTAGCGACTTCCCGCAACCAAGCGGCCGAGCGCCTGATTGATGCGCCCGTAGCAGCGATGGAATGCGGCGGCCGGCTCGCCGAACGGGTCGGCGATGTGAAGGCGCTCGTAGGCTCCGCGAGCGCACTTCGTCGAAGAGCGGCAGCAGCACGACGTGGCGGGCCCGATCGGGATAGACGCCCTGCAAGTACGAGAGCTGACCGGCCTCCATCACCACGACCACGTCCGACGAGTCCATGAGCGCGCGCGTGAGCGGCTGCGGCACGTGCGCGTCGAGTGATACGCCGTAGGCGGTCGCCGCGTCACGTGCCTCCACCGGGGGGTGCGCGGCCTGCGATGGCCTGATGCCGGCAGACGCCGAGCCCACGCCCGACAGCCCAGCCTCCTTCAGGCGCCGCGCCGCCAGGCCGGCGGCAAACGGGCTCCGGCAGATGTTACCCACACAAACGAACAGGATCGACTGAACGGCCGGAGGCATGGGCGGATTCGCAATGGTCCGCCCCTTGACGCGCCATCTGCGATCTCTCAGTCGAGATTTCACCGCCATGACGGCTGGATGCCTGAGCCCCGCCGTAATCACGCGTTCGAGTACCGACTGCGCAGTAGCCATCATGCGGTCTCCGCGCCCGGGATTGCGGCCCAGCGCGCTCGCCGTTTGGCGACGGCCGTCGCATCGGCCACCACCCCGAGCAACCCCCTCGCGTTGAAGGGATATGCGGCCAGCAGCCGGTAGGGTTGTCCCTCCGGCTTCCAACGTTCCTGCCACGGTTCGGCGGTTCCCAGGAATTCGTACGCGTCCAAACCGCGATCGAACGTCGACTCGATCGACGCATGTACCAACTGCAGGGCAGGCGCGAACGCCGCAAAGCGCTCGTCGTAGGCGAGCTTCAGCCCCCAGTGCCGCCCATAGGCTTCGACGCCAAGCTCCATGGCCGCCACCGATGCGCCAAACCGGAGCACCGACACACGCAAGCGCCGACGGTTCGCGGCGCGGCGGCTGTAGCCCTCGAAAAACGTCCTGAGGTCCTGACGGCCGGTGAGCGCAGAGCCGGTGCGGCCTTTCCACCCGGACGCCTCCACCTGAATCAACGTCGCCAGCAACCCCTCTGCCTCGTCCCCGACCGGCGCGATCATCGACCAGGCCCAGCGGCCGGCCCCGGCTTCGGCGCGATCCCGTAATGCTCGCAGCTTTCGCGCGGTACGCGATGAGAGCCGCGCCTGGTATTCGGCCCACGAGCCACGGGTGTTGACGACGTGCGACACCGGCATGTCGCGGCCTGTCGTATAAGCCCTGCCCGCCAGGAGCGGCCCAAGCGACGAGCAGAGCGTCGAACCCGCCGGGAGCCGCTGCAACACCAGGGGCTGGCCCAGGCGCACCACTTCCCGCGCCAGCTTACCCAGCGCCGATTCCGACGCGTAGATCCACCCCGACGGCTCGTAGAGCGCGGCCGCCCCGATGATCGAGAGGCGCCGTCCCCGCTGCCGATCGATCACGAGCGGTGCGACGCCGGCGAGCACACCACCTTCACGCACGCAGACCACGCGCAAGTCGGTCTCGCAATGAAACGCCCGGGCCGCGCAGGCAAACCACTCGTGGTCCAGCAGGGGCGAGCCGGCCGAGGCCGACAGCGCGTTCCACTCATCGCGCAGCGATTCGAGATCGTCGAGCGTTCGGATGATCACGCGTCAGCTCCCCGCGCCCAGTGTGCCGGGCGCAGCCTCGTCCAGTTTCTTCAGCATCTCGGCGGCCCGCCGCGACTCGGCGGCAGGCGGCGCTTGCGCTAGTTGCAGCCGCAGGTGTCGCCGGCCGGCCTCGGTGTCGCCGAGGGCCAGGTAGGTCATGGCCAGGTGATAGTGGATGCAGTAGATACCCGGCTTCTGCTGCAGAGCCTGCTGCAGAGGCATCAGGGCGTCTCGCGCGCGGCCGGCACGATAGAGCGTCCACCCGTACGTGTCGAGCGTATCGGGATCGGACGGCCTCAGCGCGAGGGACTGCTCGGCGTACGCCACGGCCACCGCCGGGTCGACCCCGTCCGATTCCGCCGCCGTCCACGCCAGCGCGTTGTAGAGGTCGGCGCCGCTCATGCCCGCGTCGCGCGCCCTCGAGAAGTGCCGATGGGCCTCGCCCAGGCGGCCCTGCTCTTCGGCCAGCAGCCCGCGGTTGTAGTCCTTGGTGGTGGCGTAGGACGAATAGGCCACGACGCCAGACCCGACCAACGCGACCACGGCCATGACTGCCGCCCTCGCCGGCATCGACCGCCGCGCCACCCCCGCCGCCGCCAGCAGGATCCCGCCGGCGCTGGCCAGCACGTCGCCCGCATCCACGTGACGGCCACTGGCCATCCACTTCTGCTGCACTTCATCGAACCCCGCCAGCGACAGCGCGCACGCCACGGCCACGGCGAGACGCATGCGCGTCGACAGTCCCGTCGCCCCCGCCAGCCAGTACAGCATCTGCACGATCAGAAACGACTGGCCGACGTGGAGCAGCTTGTCGACGCCGGGCAAGTACAGCAGCACGCGATCCAATTGCCGGGCCCCGAGATTCTCGAGCAGCAGCAGGGCCGCGATGGTCACGATGGCCGCCGGCAACAGCACCCGGTGCTGTCGCGCCACCTTCCGCAGCCGCTCGACGGCGCCCACCCCCACCCGCCTGGCCGGCCGTGGCAGGAACGTGAGCAACCACAAGATCCACTCGGGATGGCCCAGGCGCCGGCAGCGATCGAGATACAGGCGTGCGCGCTCGGCGTAGGCCGACCGGCCCGATGGCGCCCGCTCCGACACCATCATTGGCACGGCTGCCGCCCGATGCAAATGGGCGATGTGCCCATCGATTCGCGCCCGGTGGCGACGGTAATACTCGCGGTCCGCGAGCGCGTGCCGCTTCACCACGCGGAGCAGGATCTGCTGCTTGCGCAGCCACACGTACTTCCCGTCCGCCCGGGCCGTCGTGGAGATCTGACCCGGGTGATAGCGGAGCTTGTAGGTGGGAACGTCGAGGAAGCACACCGTCTGCGTTCGGCTGATCCGCAGCGTGTAGTCGAATTCCTCCCAGTATTTGAGCTGCTCGTTCCTCGCGCCGGCGGCCGACACGACCTCGCGGCGCAGCATGACGTTGTTGGTGAACAGCACGGTGGCCGTCAGGTACCAGTCGAAGATGTTGCCGAAGTAGGCCCGGCGCCAGCCGAGGCTGGGGTCCTGCTCGAGGAGCGCGTCGGGCAGCACGCCCGCGTCCGCCAGGGACACGCTCCTGGCGAACATGTGCTCGTAGGTCACGTCGGGATCGCGGTACGCCGACTCGTGATACGTCTTCAGGTGATACCTGTCGAAGAACCCGTCATCGTCGAATCCGGACATCTCCGCGTAGACCATGCCGACTTCCGGATGGCGGTCCAGCAGCGTCTTCTCCATCTCCAGCGCGTGCGGGTAATACAGATCGTCGGAGTCGAGATACGCGAGGTATCGCCCCCGGGCAACGGCCGTGCCGACATTGCGAGCGTGCGAGCAGCCGCCGTTCGAGGTGCGCACGTACCGCACCCGATCGCCGTACGCCTTCACCTTGTCCGCCGTGTCATCGGTGGACCCATCGTCGGCCACGATGATCTCGACACCGCCCAGCGTCTGGCCGAGCACGCTGTCGATGGCCGCGGTTATGTAACGCGACCGGTTGTAGGTCGGAATGACGACGCTCACGTCGGGAGTCATACGGCAGGTCTCCTTGCCGGGCCGTGGGCGCGCGGGTCGATGTGCGTGACGACGCGGGCGTCGTTGCGGTGCCGCAGGCGATCGAGGGCGTAGAGCGCCAGGCCCGTGGGCGTGCGACGGTAGACGGTGAGCACGGTACGCCAGCGGATCTCGCCGGTCCACTGCGCTTCCCACTCGTACGGTTCACCCGGAAAGTCGAACGTCCTGAAGCCGCGATCGATCAACCCCGCGATCAGGCGCGCGCGCAGGAACGTGGCAGGGCTCAGCGGACGAAGACCGTGGTCGTAGCTGGTCTTGAGGTAATGGTAGGAGCTGCCCTGTACGTAGCCCAGGTTGTAGGCGATGGGCCGCCCGTCGAGACACAGCCACTGCAGGTGCAACCGTCCCGCCTCGAGCGCCGCCGACGCCAGGTCGCGATAGAAGCCGGTCTGCCTCGTCACCACCGTGATCGACGACCCGTGCGACTCCTTCCAGCTGGCCCGCTCGACCTGAAGCATGGCGTCATAGGCGGCGTCGAAGCCGGAGGAGGGCGCTGCCAGTTCGAAGACCTCCACGTGACCGGTGCCGCGGAGCTTCCGATCGATTCGCTTCAAGTGATTGCGGAACTTCGCGCTGCGGGCCGCCAGGTACAGATCGAACGATTCGGGCAAGGGCAGGAAATACGCCGGCAGTCCGTGGCGAGCGCCGTAGAGGGCGCCGCGCGCGCGCAACGCGCGCTGCAGCGAGGGTCCCAGCGGGTTCTCTTCGAGCATCCTGGACATCCTGAAGCAGTCCCAGGAGACGTCCAGATCGAAGAGGGCGTCCACAAACGCCGTCACGATGTGATCGTCGAGCTCCCTCAATAACAGATCGCTGTGGGTGTTGTACTCCTCGGACAGGGGGCCGAGAATCGTGACGGGCCGGCCCACGAGCCTCGTGGCCCGCGCGACCAACGGCACCACGCCGACGAGGGCCTCGTCCCTGAACAGCCGAATCAGGAATCGCTCGTCGCCGGCCCGCCCGTGATGCCGGACCATGGCGCGCGTCCATTCGAGCGAGGTCGACGGCTCGTTGCGCCTCGCGCGGAACACCTCGTCCCAGCCCTGGCCCATGTCGTCCGCGCCGCCGAAACCCCTGGCGATCCGGGCCGAGACCATGGTCACGCCGCCCCCCTGTCGGCAGCCTGCGCCGCGATCTGCTTCAGGGTGACCTTGTCGATCTTCCCGAGATTGCCGATCTTGGGCAGGTCGCTGAGGAACACGAACCGCGCAGGCATCTTGTGCGCCGGCAGGCGCGAGCGGCAGAACGCCTGCAGCGACTCGAGGGCCGGCTCCGTCCGATCGCTCAGGGACAGGAACGCCACCGGCACCTCGCCGAGGATCTCGTGCGGCACGCCCACCACGGCCGCCTCGTGCGCGCCCGGGAACCCGTGCAGCACGTCCTCGATCTCCTTCGCCCCGACGCGCTCGCCGCCGACCTTGATCATGTCGTTCCGCCGTCCCACGAGAAAGAGGTACCCGTCTTCGTCGGCGTATCCGAGGTCGCCGGTACGGTATCCGAGCGGCCCGAACTTCTCCGCCGTTTCGGCGGCGTTGTTCCAGTACCCGCGCGAGATGTTCGAGCCTCGCGCGACGAGTTCACCCGCCTCGCCGGGAGCCGCGCGAGTCCCGTCATCCTTGACCACGGCGATTTCCACATTGGGGATCGGGCGTCCGATCGAGCCGAGTTTGCCGAGCAAGTCGTCCGGGTGCAGGTACGTCAGGCGGGCGGAAGCTTCGGTGGCCCCGTACATCACGTAGAACGGCACCTTGGGCCCCCGCGCCAGCCATTCGCTGATGCGGTCGGCGGCCATTCCGCCGCCCGCCTGGGTGACGTAGCGGAGTGCGGGCAGGCTTGTCTCTTCCAGGTTCGAGCGATGGAGCAGCAAGGCAAAGGTGGACGGCACGCCCGCGAACCCGGTGACCGCGTGGGTCTGCATGGCCTTGAGCACCACGTTGGGAAACGCAAACCGATTGTCGATCACGACCGACGCGCCCACCGCCAGGTGCGTATGCAGGAGCGACGCGCCGTAGACGTAGTGGAAAGGCAGCACGCACATCACGCGGTCGGTCGCCGTGAGTGCGAGGTACTGCACGATCGAGCGCGTGTTCGACACGATGTTGCGATGTGTCAGCATGACGCCCCGCGGCTCGCCCGTGCTGCCAGACGTGTAGATGATGGCGGCCAGGTCGACGTCGATGGGCCGCACCCGCGGCGGCTCCTCCGCCGCCGCGGCAACCGCCTCGCGCCAGTCTCGCCAGCCGGTGCCTGCGCCGGGCGCCACGACGAAGAGCGAGGGAAAACCGGTGAGCGGGTGGTCGGTGCCCAACTCGCGGGCGGTTGCCGCGTCGATGATGCACGCGCGCGGGCGGCCATCGATCACGGCCTTGGCCAGACGGTCGTTGCGAGCGCCGGACGGAAGGGGTATCGCCACGCCGCCGGCTTTCATCACCCCGAAGTACGCGGCCACTTGCTCCGCGCTGTTGTCGAGCGCGATGATGACGCGGTCACCCCGCCCGATCCTCTCGGCGAGCAGCACGTTGGCGCACTGGTTCGCCAGGCGGTCGAGTTCCTCATAGGTGGTCGTTCGCCGAGGCTCGATCAGGGCCGTAGCGCCGGGGGCCCGGCGCGCGGATCTGCTCCAGAAACTGATGGACCAGCATCGCGTGTGACTCAGCGGTCGCGGGTGAAGGGTGCCATTCAGCCCGCCCCGGTCGTCGCGTGCACCCGGTCCGTGACGATGAGCGTTGGGCTGGGAGCGGACGCGGCCCGCCGCCCGATGAAGTGATGGTGAACAAGCTGCGTCGACAGGATGCCGACGACCGCCATGTTGTCGGCGTTCGAGAACTGACCGGCACTTGCGCTCGCCCGGCACTTGTCGATCAGCTGCCGCGCGGCCCGCGGCGCGAACACGCCGGCCTCGCTCGAGCGCCTCGATGCTGGTCACCTCTTCGATCCACTCCGCCGCCTCCGGCTCCGCGAACGACAGGGCGTCGGGCGCGCGGTACGGCTGCTTCTTGCGGGTGAGATATCGACTCCGGCACGAGGTCGCGCGCGGCGCGCTTGAGCACGTGCTTCTCGTCGAGCACCTTGAGCTTGAACGCCGGCGGCAGCGACTCGGCCAGCGCCGCCACCTGGCGGTCGAGGAACGGGAACCGCCCTTCGACCGAGTTCGCCATCAACATCCGGTCGCCCTGTGACGACAGGAGGTATCCCGACAGGAGCGTGGACACCTCGAGGTACTGGTCCTGGGCGAGCGGCGTCCAGCGACGAGAATCCGGCGGCAGCCGGCCGAGCAACTCGCCGACGGCGTCGGTCGTCACCAGCCGCCCGGCCATGTCCGGCGAGAACAGCCGCTTGAGCGCGGCGGCGCCGCGCCACCGAAGCTCGTGCCCGAACCCCGGCGCCCCGGCCCGGTCGAGATGCTGGCCGAAGAACTGCCGGGTCATGGCGCGCTGCGAAACGGGCGAACGCGCGAGGTACGGATACAGGCGTTCGAGTAACCGCGGCCGCCAGTCGGACGCGGGCTGTCTGGCCCAGAAGCGGCGGACCTTGGCTTCGCGGAACAGGTCGTAGCCGGCGAACATCTCGTCGGCGCCCTCGCCGGTCAACACCACCTTGATGCCGGCATCGTCGCACGAGCCGCGACAGCAACAGCAGCGGCGCCGGCGCTGTGCGGAGGACCGGACGCTCGGTGTGGAGAATGACCTCAGGGAACACCCGAGCGATGTCTCCGCGCGACACCATCACCTCGGCGTGCTCGCTGCCGAGCCGAGCGGCCATCGTCGCGCTGGAACGGGGTCTCGTCGTACTCGGCGTCCTCGAAGCGCAGCGAGAAGGTGGGAACCGCGACCCTTTGGCCCTGAGCCCCAGCGCCGCGATCAAGCGAGCTGTCGAGGCCGCCGGAGAGGTAGCTGCCGACGGGCACGTCGGAGCGGAGCATCCGGAGGCTCGTGGCCCGCTCCAGGGCCTCCCGCACTTCGTCCACCGCATCTTCGAACGATCCGCGAAAGCCCCCGTGGCCATCGACAGGATAGGCAGGGTCCCAGGCCCGGGTCGCGCGAACCTTTCGCCCCTCGTAGGTGCGCACCGAGCCCGGCTCGAGTTCCTCGATGCCTGCGAACACCGTGCGCGGCGAAATCGTCGTCCAGAACGTGAACACCTGGTCGAGGCCCACGGGGTCGAGTCGTCGGGGCACGCCGGCATGCGCCGCGAAGATCGCCTTGACCTCGCTGGCGAAGTAGAGACGCCCCCCATGCTCCGCGATGTAGAGCGGCCGCACGCCAAACGGATCGCGGGCGAGCACGAGCGCCGACCGTTGCGTGTCCCATAACGCCAGGGCCCACTGGCCGTTGAAGCGCCGGAAGGCCTGGTCGCCCCATTCTTCGTAGGCGTGGACGATCACTTCGGTGTCGCTGCGCGTCCGGAATAGGTGCCCGCGTGCCTCGAGGTCCTCCCGCAGTTCCAGGTAGTTGAAGATCTCGCCGTTGAACGAAATCCACAACGTGCCGTGCTCGTTGCTCAGCGGCTGCTGGCCGGTCGCGAGATCGATGATCGGCAGGCGCGCATGTCCCAGTCCGGCCGACCGATCGCGATAGATGCCGAACTCGTCCGGCCCCCGGTGGGCGAGCGCGGCCGTCATCGCGGCGAGCGTCTCCCGCGACGGAGGCGGGAGGTCCGGTCGGCGATTGACGACGCCGGCGATACCGCACATCAGTGATCGACCTCCGTCGACGGTCTCGACCAACTGGGGCCGGGCGTGGAGGTAGCGCGTCGTCCGCCGCTTCTGATCGATGTCGCGATAGACCCGTTCCACCTGCGCGGGTGTCAGGCCGGCCACCGCCGCGGTGTCGGCGGCGGGCACGCCGTGGTTGCGCCCGTAGAGGCAGAGGTCCATCTGGCCGTACGGCAGCGCGAAGTAGAACTCCTCCTGCGTCTGCGGCAGCGAGAAGGTATCGGTGGTCGGGCGGGCGACGGCGAATCTCGTCGGGCACGCCGACGAATTCCGCCAGCGCGTAGACCTGGGTCTTGTAGAGATGCGCGATGGGCTTGAAGTCGGCCGAGCCGTCGCCGAGCTTGACGAAGAAACCCTGGTCGTACTCCAGGCGGTTCGGGGTGCCGGCCACCGCGTAGTTCAGTCGGTCCGCGTGGTAGTACTCCATCATCTTGCGGACGCGCTGCTTGAAGTTGGTGGCGGCCACCATCTGCAGATACGCGGCCACCGGCATTCGCGACCGCTTCCGCTCGCCCGACGGGCTCTCGATGGTCAACTCGGACACGTTCAGCCGCTCGTGGTCGAGAATCGAGGGCAGCGTGACCTTGTGGCGGTAGCCGTCGCCGTATTCGGGAAACACCATGCGGATCGCCTCGACCTGCCGCGCGTAGCAGCCCGCGGCCTCCAGGGTGGGCGCGATGTCCTCCACGATGGTCGGCGTGCCGAGGCGCGACGTGAGCACGCGGCCGAGCGCGAGGGAGTCCGACGACGAGTCGCGCTCGGGCATGAGCAGCACCTGCACCCGCTCGGCGCCAAGCGCCCTGGCGCACAGGCACGTGACGACCGAGCTGTCGATGCCGCCCGAGAGCCCGACGACGGCGCCGCGACGGCGGAGGTCGCCGACCTGCTTACGGATCGCCTGTTCGATGGTGTCCGCCGTCTTTGCCGGATCGATCGTCAGCCAGGTGGTGTCCAGTTGCTGTTTCGTATCCAAGCTTCGCCCTCTCCGCCCACAGGCGTCTCTACTGGGTGGTCCGGTCCGCCAGCGCCGCCAACGCGCTCCGCGCATCGCCCAACCAGGGCGCATCAGGACCGAGTGCAATGGCCCGTTCGAACGACCGGCCGGCGCGTGCCCGGTCGCCGGCCCGGGCGTACGCCAAACCGAGGTGGTAGTGGTAGACCGCCTTGCCCGGGTTCTTCTCGATGCTCCGGACAAGCGGCGGCACCGCCATCGCGGCCAGGTCGTTCTTGAAATAGGCCCAGCCCAGGGTGTCGAGCACCTCGGGCGAATCGGGCAGGGCCTCGGCCGCCGCCTGCGCGAGCCGCAGCGCCGGCGCGAGGTTCTCGCCCGACTCGAGGTAGAGCCACGACAGGTTGTTGGCCGCGACCGCCGCGCGCGGGTCGATTGCCACCGCCCGCTCGTAGCGCGCCCTTGCCTCCGACGTTCTGCCCTGGGCCTCGTGAATCACGCCGGACATCGTCAGGGCCCCGACCGGGTTCGATTGCCGCTCGGCCAGGTTGTCGAATTCGCGCCACGCCTCGTCCAGCCGCTGCTGATCGAGATACAAGCGGGCCAACATGGCGAAGGCCGAGAGGAGCGACGGCCGTCGTTCGATCGCCAGCCGCAGCACCTGCTCGGCGGCAGGCAGATCGTTCACCGATGTGTAGGTGCGCGCCGCCAGCACCAGCAGCTCCGGCGTCACCCTGCCGCCCTCGAGGCGGCGGTCCATGCGGGCCTTGGCCGCGGTGAGGTCCCTGGCGTTGAGGTCGAGCGCGAGCAGGCCTGCGAGCCCTTCGAGTGAAGACGGGTCGAGCTCGAGAGCCTTGTCAAACGCTCGACGCGCCGCGACCGTGTCGCCTTTGCTTGCGGCGAGCACGCCGGACTCCACGTGCAGCACCGCGAGGTCGGGACGCGCGGCCAGCAGCGCCTCGATCTCCTGCTGGGCCCGTGCGAGTTCCCGGGCCGCCAACAAGCCGCGCACCAGCGCGAGACGGGCTTCGAGATTGCCAGGCTGGCTGCGCACGGCTTCTTCCGCCGTTTGGAGGGACGCGGCGGGCGCGCCGGCCAACAGTTGCAGCAGCGACAGTTCGACCCTGGCCGCGGTCGCCCCCGGATTCACCTTGAGGACCTCTCGATACGCGGCTTCGGCACCCGCCACGTCGCCGCGCGCCGCGTACACCCTGCCGAGCGAGAATTGCGCCGGCGCCGACGAGGGCTCGGCGGCCACCGCCGCCTTCACGCTGGCCAGCGCTTCATCCCAGCGTCCGTCGCCCATCAGCAGCTCGCCCTTGAGCAGATGGGTCGGCACGTCGTGTGGATCGCGCGTGAGGAGCTCGTCGGCCAGCGCGTACGCCTTGGGCCGATCGCCTGCCACGGCGTAGGCGCGCGCCAGGCGCTCGCCGGCTCCCGTGGCGGTGAGCGGCGCGGCGGCCATCTTCTGCAGCATCGCGATGGCCAGGTCGGTGTGACGGCTGGCGATGTAGGTACTCGGCGAGCGCAAACTTCGCCGCGGGTGTTCCCGCGGTGTCCGCGACCTGCTTCAGGTACGGCTCCGCCTGTTCGATGCGGCCCGTGGCGAGATAGAAAACCGCCAGCGCCCGGTTGGCGCCCTCGTGCCGCGGGTCGACGACGAGCGCCGCCTGAAGGGCCTGCTCCGCCTCTGGAAGGCGGCCGGCCGACCAGTAGAAATTCGTGATGGCGAGGCGTGCGGACAGGTCTTTCGGCGCCAACGCCACCGCGCGCTCGAACGCCGCTTCCGCCTCGGCCTGCCGGCCGCGTGCGAACTCAACCAGGCCCAGCTGCGTGTAGGTGGCGCCTTTCGACGGATCAAGCCGGATTGCCTCCTCCATTTCGGAGAGGGCGCGATGGAGATCGTTCAGGCCACCGAGCGCGTTGCCTCGCAGGACGTGGGCCGCCACGTTGTCTGGCTGGCGCTTGAGCACGACGTCGGCCCGCGCGAGCGCATCGTTCACGCGGCCCGCGGTCAGCAGGTACGCGCCCGTCTTCAGCTGCAGGTCCGCGTCTTCCGGGAGCAGGTCGGCGGCCCGCACATATTCACCGAGGGCCTTCGGGTCTCCCAGCCGTTCGTACACCTCTCCAAGCCTGGCGCGGGCCTCGCCGAATCGCGGGTCCACCTGCACGGCGTTGCGGTATTCAATCACCGCGTCCTGCAACTTGTTCTGTGCGACGTAGCGGTCGCCGCTTGCGAGGAACTGACGTTTGCGCGTCTCGGGGTCGCGCCCGCATCCCGTCACGCCGCCGATGATGGCGGCCACCATCAGCAGGAACGGCACACGAGCCGCGGCCGCCCGGAACCGACGAGGCGAGGTACGCGAAGGGGTCTGGTTCACGCGCTGTCCAAGGAGCAAAGAGCTCTCCTCTTACGGCCGCCGAAGACCCAACCGCCCAACGTGCTTCAGAACAAACGACTTAGGACGTCCCGTCGAGCCTGGCGGCGCGTCCACGCCGGCCGGGAGGCCGATTAAGTCTGCCCGGGAGCAGATTCTTGTCGCGCGATCGGTGGCCGCGCGTACAAGAAAAAAGCGCGAGCGTGAGTGGACTCACGCTCGCGCCAGTCGCCGGGCCGACGCCGGGTGGAAGAGTCGTTAACTGTGCGCGATCGGAGCGTTCGAGCGCCGAATTCTCCGCGCGAACAGGAGGAGCGCCACGCCCATCAGCAAGAGGGTCGACGGCTCGCTCACTCGCGCAACGATCTGATCCTGCCCGGAATTCGGCGAGACGACGTCGAGAATCGTCGCGACCGATGTGTTGTACGCCGTACCGCTTGCCGTATACAACGCCGTCAGGTACGTGTCCGCCTGGGTCCGCACCGTGCTGGTGAGCGAGCCGTTCGTGAGCCTGAAGCTCCCGGTCGCGAGATTGGCGGTGCTGTCGTACATCGCCTCCCAGATGGCCACCTGCAACGCCGCCGCAAGCGTGTTGGCCTGCGTCGCGATCGAGGTGGCCCTGATGCCGGCGGCGTACTGGTTGACGAGCCAGGCGGCCTTCGCCCCGCCGTCGACCACCCCGTTCGTGAACCCGGTGCTCGAGCGAACCGTGACGGTTTCCGGATCGCTCAGGTTGTGGCCGACGTCCACGCAGTAGGAGTAGAACGACTGGGCAAAGCCTGCGGGCGCCGTCCCGATCCATTGCCAGTTCATCTCTCCCGCCCAGAACGTGCCGCTTCGAATACCTCCGATCGAAACGGTGGCGGCGTGCGCCACACCGAGGAAGTCAATCCGTTCGGCGGCGGCGTTCGACGGCACCATCGTCACACCGGTCACCAGCGCGAGGCCGAAGACGAATCTGAAACATCGCTGCATAACCCCCCCGAGACTCTTAGCGAACTGCAAGACGCACTTTCAACGAGATGCTGCGTTCGACAAGAGTTGTGCAAGCGCCGCACCATATACCGTGCGGACATCGGGTCAGCTGCAAATGCGGTGTACTCAAGGCGTTAGGATTCATGACCGAAAATCAGGGCCCCTGGAAGGCTCTTCCGCGGGAGACTTTCGTCTCGCTAGCGGTACTCCTTGAAGGACAACTGGCAGTCGTGCTTCCGGAGGAAGTTCAGGAACTTCTTGTAGTCCCCGGGCGGCAGGTTGAAGAGTCGCGCGACGATCTTGTAGTTGCCGCGCGCGTCTTCGAGGCCCTTGCGGACGACCTCGCGCACGTTGCTCCGTGTGATCTCACGATGCATGTACAGCGGATAGACGACCGACCAGAAACTTTCGCCGTCGGTGACCAGGCGCTTGAACAACTCGTCGCCCACGGTCCGGCGCCGCTCCCGCAGCGGCTGCGCGAGCATGGTCTGCCGAGCACGGATTTCCTCGGGAAGCTCGTCGACGGTGACGGCGCCCGAGCGGCCGTTCACCACCAAACGTTCCACCACGTTCCGGAGCTCGCGCACGTTGCCCGGCCACTGGTAGGCCATCATCGCGGCCAGCGCTTCCGGCGTGAACTCGAGATGCGGGCGCGGCGTCGCGCCGCCGTCGAAATGGGTCGCGCCGTTTGGACCGGCCCGACCGGGCCCCGCACGATTGGAGCCGGCGGGCAGCCTCATGAAGTTGTCGATGAGGAGCGGGACGTCTTCCTTGCGATCGCGCAGTGGCGGCACGACGAGCTGGATGACGTTGATGCGGTAGAAGAGGTCTTCGCGGAACAGGCCCTGCGTGAGGAGTTGGCGCAGCTTGCGATTGGTGGCCGTGATCACCCGCACGTTCACCGACTTGGTTTCGCCGAACGCGCCCACCTTCTGCAGCTCCCCGGTTTCCAGGAAGCGCAGGAGGAGGCCTTGCATGTGCAGGGTCATCTCGCCGATTTCGTCGAGGAAGACGGTGCCGCCGTGCGCCACCTCCAGCTTGCCGGGCTTGTCCCGATATGCGCCCGTGAAGCTCCCCTTCTCGTAGCCAAACAGCTCCGACTCCAGGAGCGTCTCCGGCAGGCCGGCGCAGTTGACCGTGACGAACGGCCCGTTGCGTCGTCCGCTCGCCCGGTGCAGGGCCTCGGCGACCAGTTCCTTGCCGACGCCGCTCTCGCCGGTAATCAACACCTTGGCATCCGACGGGGCGACCCTGGCAATCTCCTCTTTGATCTCGGAAATGATCGGGCTCTGCCCGACCAATCTCGGAAATGGATCCTCAGTCATCGCTTCGTTCCCGTGGTCGTGCGCGGCTGCCCAAAGTTGGCCCGTCCTCTGCGTACGGGCCTCAACAGTTCGAGCCGGTCCGACGGTTGTCGCACTGCAAACGGGTCGCCATTGTTTGGCTGAATTTAGTCTCCATGCTTCAAGTGCTTGTGAATAAACGATCTATTCGCTTCGTCGAAACCGGGTTCGCCGCAGGGGAGACAAGTCTGCTCCCGCGCTGATGTCTTGTTGTCGGTTGGACTGGAATACAAAAGTCTGAAATTTCGCGTACTTGTTCATCACTTCCTGGAGGCTTCGGCTCGTGGAGACACATCAGACACGAGAGTCCGGCGGTAGCCGGATGGTCAAGGCCCTGGTCGTCAATTCGGATCCGCGACGCGTTCAGGAGTGTGCGCGGGCGCTTCGGCACGAGGGATATGTCGTGTTCGAGGCCACGGCGTTTGCGGAAGGCAGGCGCCTCTGGCTGACCGAGCGCCCGCAGATCCTGGTCGTTGACATCGTCCTGGGGGATTTCAACGGACTGCAGCTGGCGATGCGCGCCCGCGACGACCAGCCTGACGTCCGGGTGGTCATCACCTGTCCGTTTTCAGATGCGGTCCTTGAAGCGGAGACGCGCCGGCTCGGAGCGACGTTCCTGGCCGGCCCGGTTGACCCGGCACAGGTGCTGGCCTCGATTGGCCGCGTCGCAGCCCGCTGGGACGACCACCGAACGCCTCGTCGCCTGGGTGACCGCCGGCAGGTAATCATTCCCGGCTTTGCGCCCGAGCGAAGGGTGGCGGACCGGCGTCGAACGCACTAAGTCGCTTTCCTTCCCGGTTGTCATTCCTACCTACAGATCTGTAAGAGTCGAGCAGAAACCACAGGCGAACAAAATACAAAATTAGGCCATATCAGGCTAATTTTGTGAGTTTTTCTGTGGCATGTATCGTGCTGTTTCGTATGGTACGTTGCGAAATCCACAACCAAAAAAGATGGACCACGGCGGCCGCGTCTCGAGCCGCCACCTATTGGGCGGCCTGCGGGTCGTGATGGCGGCTGCCTTCCTGTTGGTGACGGCGTCGATGGCCCACGCGCGGCCGGTGACCGCCACCTGGGACGCCAACGCCGATGGCGTGACCGCCGGCTATCGTCTGTATTACGGCACGGCCCCCGGCACGTACCAGCCGGTGGACGGGATTGACGTCGGCAGCGTCACGAGTTACGGCCTCGACCTCCTCCCGGGGTCGACCTACTACTTCGTCGTCAGGGCCTACGACGCTTCGTCCGTCCTGGGGCCGCCCTCGAGTGAGGTGTCGATCGTCGTCGCGAACAGCGCGCCCATCCTCACCAATCCCGGCAGCCAGGCCAACGCGCCGGGGAACGTCGTGTCCCTGCAGCTCGTGTCGAGCGATCCCGACGGTGATGCCATGAGTTTCCCGTCGGTCACCGGCCTCCCTCCCGGGCTGACCGCGTCGAGCACGGGCCTGATTTCAGGGACGCTGACCGCGGGCAGCGCCGGCTCTTACACCGTGACCGCCACCGTTTCCGACGGCAGCCTCACCGACGTCAAGGTGTTCACGTGGCTGGTGTCCTCCCCGAACCTCGCACCCGTGCTGACCAATCCCGGCAGCCAGGCCAACGCGCCGGGGAACGTCGTGTCCCTCCAGCTCGTGTCGAGCGATCCCAACGGCGATGCCAGGAGTTTCCCATCGGTCATCGGCCTTCCTCCCGGGCTGACCGCGTCGAGCACGGGCCTGATTTCAGGGACGCTGACCGCGGGCAGCGCCGGCTCTTACACCGTGACCGCCACCGTTTCGGACGGCAGTCTCACCGACGTGAAGGTGTTCACGTGGTCGGTCATCGCTTTCAGCGCGAGCCCGAGCAGCGTCTTCACGAATGCTTCGGTCGCGGCCATCGTCAATTACGGTCCGAGCGGTGCCACCGACTACGTGGCGCTCGCCGCCGCTGGCTCACCGACAAACCAGTTCATCGAGCGGAAATATCTGAACGGCCTGGCGACGCCGCCGGCCGCGGCGCTGGCGAGTGCCATCGTCACGTTCAGCACGCCTGCGACCGCGGGCTCGTACGAGTTGCGATTCTTCCGCAACGATACGACGGTGTTGTTCGCCGTGGTGCCTGTCGCCGTGGTTGCGAACCAGGCGCCGGTAGTAACGGCGATGGCGAACCGGACGGATGTGGTGGGAGCGGCGGTGAGCGTGGGGGTGACGGCGACGGACCCGGATGGCAGCTATGCCCGCGCCGTGCTGGCGAGTGCCCCGGTCGCGTACTGGCAGCTGAACGAAAGCAGTGGCCTCACGGCGGCAGACGCCTCCGGGCAGGGGCGGAGCGCGACGTATGTGAACGGGGTGACGCTCGGGGCGGTGGGGGCGCTGGGCGATGCGACGACGGCGGCCGCCTTCAACGGCGCGGGCGCGTATGTAGCGGCGCCGAACCTGAACCTGACGGGGTCGTTCACGCTGGAGGGCTGGGTGTATTACACGGGGCCCGGGTCGGTGGGCGTGACCGGCTACGGCACCGTGTTCGGCTATGCGGGCGACCGGCGCATCTTGATTCAGCGCCGACTGGGTATCTGCTGGCGCAGGTGGGGGGCAACAACTTCTTCGGGTCGACGCCGGTGCCGCTCAACACGTGGACGCACGTGGTGTATCGGTACGATGCGGCCCTGAACCAGCAGGCGTTCTTCGTCAACGGCGTGGCGGCGGGGACCAACACGCCACCGACGCCGCCCACGTGGAACAGCGCATTCCGCATCGGCGACTTCAGAACGGCACGAAGTATCTCTTCAAAGGGACGCTGGACGAGGTGGCGGTGTATGGCACGGCGCTGTCGGCGACGCAGATTGCGACCCACGCCAACGGGGGTGGCATATGCGGCGACGGGCCTGCCGCCGGGCGTGACGCTCGACGCGGTGACGCGGCGTGATCAGCGGGACGCCGACGACGCCGGGGGTCTACACCGTGACGGTGACGGTGAGCGACGGAGTGACGAGCACGCCCACCACCTTCACCTGGACCGTGGTTGCGAACCAGGCGCCGGTGGTGACGGCGATCGCGAACCGGACGGATGTGGTGGGAGCGGCGGTGAGTGTGGGGGTGACGGCAACGGACCCGGATGGCAGCTATGCCCGCGCCGTGCTGGCGAGCGCCCCGGTCGCGTACTGGCGGCTGAACGAAAGCAGTGGCCTCACGGCGGCTGACGCCTCCGGGCAGGGGCGGAGCGCGACGTATGTGAACGGGGTGACGCTCGGGGCGGTGGGGGCGCTGGGCGATGCGACGACGGCGGCCGACTTCAACGGCGCGGGCGCGTATGTAGCGGCGCCGAACCTGAACCTGACGGGGTCGTTCACGCTGGAGGGCTGGGTGTATTACACGGGGCCCGGGTCGGTGGGTGCGACCGACTACGGCACCGTGTTCGGCTATGCGGGCGACCGCCGCATCTTGATTCGCGTCCGACTGGGTATCTGCTGGCGCAGGTGGGGGGCAACAACTTCTTCGGGTCGACGCCGGTGCCGCTCAACACGTGGACGCACGTGGTGTATCGGTACGATGCGGCCCTGAACCAGCAGGCGTTCTTCGTCAATGGCGTGGCGGCGGGGACGAACACGCCACCGACGGCGCCACGTGGAACAGCGCATTCCGCATCGGCGACTTCAGAACGGCACGAACTATCTCTTCAAAGGGCGGCTGGACGAGGTGGCGGTGTATGGCACGGCACTGTCGGCGACGCAGATTGCGACTCACGCGGCCAAACGGACGCGTGTCATATTCAGCGACGGGCCTGCCGCCGGGCATGACGCTCGACGCGGTCACCGGCGTGATCAGCGGGACGCCGACGACGGCGGGGGTCTACACCGTGACGGTGACGGTGAGCGACGGGGTGACGAGCACGCCCACCACCTTCACCTGGACCGTGATCGCGAACCAGGCGCCGGTAGTAACGGCGATCGCGAACCGGACGGATGTGGTGGGAGCGGCGGTGAGCGTGGGGGTGACGGCAACGGACCCGGATGGCAGCTATGCCCGCGCCGTGCTGGCGAGTGCCCCGGTCGCGTACTGGCAGCTGAACGAAAGCAGTGGCCTCACGGCGGCAGACGCCTCCGGGCAGGGGCGGAGCGCGACGTATGTGAACGGGGTGACGCTCGGGGCGGTGGGGGCGTTGGGCGATGCCACGACGGCGGCCGACTTCAACGGCGCGGGCGCGTATGTAGCGGCGCCGAACCTGAACCTGACGGGGTCGTTCACGCTGGAGGGGTGGGTGTATTACACGGGGCCCGGGGTCGGTGGGCTTGACCGGCTATGGCACCGTGTTCGGCTATGCGGGCGACCGCCGCATCTTGATTGGCGCCGACTGGGTATCTGCTGGCGCAGGTGGCGGGAAACAATTTCTTCGCGTCGAGCGCCGGTGCCGCTCAACACGTGGACGCACGTGGTGTATCGGTACGATGCGGCGCTGAATCAGCAGGCGTTCTTCGTCAATGGCGTGGCGGCGGGGATCGAACACGCCACCGACGACGGCCACGTGGAACAGCGCATTCCGCATCTGGCGACTTCAGAACGGCACGCAGTATCTCTTCAAAGGGACGGCTGGACGAGGTGGCGGTGTATGGCACGGCGCTGTCGGCGACGCAGATTGCGACTCACGCCACAGGACGTTGGCTATGCAGCGACGGGCCTGCCGCCGGGCGTGACGCTCGACGCGGCGACCGGCGTGATCAGCGGGGACGCCGACGACGGCGGGGGTCTACACCGTGACGGTGACGGTGAGTGACGGGGTGACGAGCACGCCCACCACCTTCACCTGGACCGTGATCGCGAACCAGGCGCCGGTAGTAACGGCGATTGCGAACCGGACGGATGTGGTGGGAGCGGCGGTGAGCGTGGGGGTGACGGCAACGGACCCGGATGGCAGCTATGCCCGCGCCGTGCTGGCGAGTGCCCCGGTCGCGTACTGGCAGCTGAACGAGAGCAGCGGCCTGCACGGCGACAGACGCCTCCGGGCAGGGGCGGAACGCGACCTATGTGAACGGGGTGACGCTGGGGGCGGTGGGGGCGCTGGGCGATGCGACGACGGCGGCCGACTTCAACGGCGCGGGCGCATATGTGGCGGCGCCGAACCTGAACCTGACGGGGTCGTTCACGCTGGAGGGCGTGGGTGTATTACACGGGGCCGGGGTCGGTGGGCTTGACCGGCTATGGCACCGTGTTCGGCTATCGCGGGCGACCGGCGCGATCGTTGATTCGCGCCGACGGGTATCTGCTGGCGCAGGTGGCGGGCAACAATTTCTTCGCGTCGAGCGCCGGTGCCGCTCAACACGTGGACGCACGTGGTGTATCGGTACGATGCGACGCTGAATCAGCAGGCATTCTTCGTCAATGGCGTGGCGGCGGGGATCGAACACGCCACCGACGACGGCCACGTGGAACAGCGCATTCCGCATCTGGCGACCAGAACGGCACGGAGTATCTCTTCAAAGGGCGCGCTGGACGAGGTGGCGGTATATGGCACGGCGCTGACGGCGACGCAGATTGCGACCCACGCGACGAGCGGACGCTGGCATACAGCGCGACGGGCCTGCCGCCCGGGCGTGACGATCGACGCGGCGACGGGCGCCATCACCGGGACGCCGACCACGCGCGGGGGTCTACACCGTGACGGTGACGGTGAGCGACGGGGTGACGAGCACGCCCACCACCTTCACCTGGACCATCACCGGCTAGCCATCCTCCACAGGGCCGGTCCCCCGGCCCCGTCGCCAGACTCGTTGGCTTCTGCGGCCGACCCGACTAAGATTCACTGTGATGGCCGGGATGACGCACGATTCGCGGATCTTCGTGGCCGGCCACCGGGGGCTGGTCGGCTCCGCCGTCCTTCGCCGGCTCGACCACCTCGGCTACAAGAACATCCTCACCGCCACGCGCGATCAGCTCGACCTGCGCGACCAGGCCGCCGTGAGCTACTGGTTCCGCGCCAACCGCCCCGAGTTCGTCTACCTCGTCGCCGGCACCGTGGGCGGCATCATGGCCAACTCCACGCGGCCCGCGGAGTTCATCTACGACAACATGATGATCCACGCCACGGTGGTGCACTCCGCGCACCTCTTCGGCGCGAAGAAACTGCTCTACCTCGGAAGCTCCTGCATCTACCCGCGTGAAGCCCCGCAGCCGATGCCCGAGTCCGCCCTCCTCACCGGCCCGCTCGAGCCCACCAACGAACCGTACGCCATCGCGAAGATCGCCGGCATCAAGCTGTGCCAGGCCTACCGCACGCAGTACGGCTCGGACTTCATCTCCGCGATGCCCACCAATCTCTACGGGCCGCAGGACAATTTCGATCTCCAGAGCTCGCACGTGCTGCCGGCGATGATCCGCAAGTTCCACGACGCCAAGCTCGCCGGCCGCACCGAGGTCACCATCTGGGGCACCGGCGCGCCGCGCCGCGAGTTCCTGCACGTGGACGACCTCGCGGACGCGTGCGTGTTCCTGATGCAGCACTACAGCGACCCGGGCCACATCAACGTCGGCACCGGCGAAGACCTCTCCATCGGCGCCCTCGCGGAGATGGTGAAACACGTCGTCCACCCCACCGCCACCATCGTCTACGACCGGTCGAAGCCGGACGGCACGCCCCGCAAGCTCCTCGACGTGTCGCGCCTGCACGCGCTCGGCTGGCGCCACAGCATCCCGCTGGACAAGGGGATCGAGGAGACTTATCGGTGGTTTCTCGAACAGGGAACCAGCGTTCGAGGAGTCGCGTGAACGGCTTACTTGTCCTGAGCGAGGCCCTCGGGCCGAGTCGAAGGACGGCTTACGGAAAGACTGGATGCCACTGCGAATTGGGTTCGACCTCGACGGCACGGTTGCCGACATGTTCACCGCCCTCCACAAGGAGGCGGAGAAGCTCTTCGGCGAAGAGGTTCTTGCGAAGGCCCGGTACAAGGAGAAGATCCCCGACGAGGTCTCCGGCGAGGAATCGAAGCCGGAAGATGCGACGGCGAACATCGCGATGGACGAACTGAGCCTCACGGCCCGGCAGCAGATGCAGTTGTGGGATCACGTCAAGAAGATCGACAACTTCTGGACGATGCTCCCGGAACTCGAGCCGGGCATCATCGCGCGCATCGCCAAGGCGGCGGCGGAGCGGCGATGGGAAGTGATCTTCCTCACCACCCGCCCGTCCACGTCCGGCGAGCTCACGCAACTGCAGTCGCAACGCTGGCTCGACGCCCACGGCTTCCGCTACCCGAGCGTCTTCGTCGTCCAGCGCTCGCGCGGCCGGATTGCCGACGCGCTGCACCTCGACGTGGTCGTGGACGACCGTCCGGAGAACTGCCTGGACGTGGCCGTGGAATCCTCGGCGAAGGTGATTCTCGTGTGGCACGGGAACATGAAGGACGTCCCGCCCGGCGCCGCCCGCCTCGGCGTGAAGCCGGTGTCGAGCATCTCCGAGGCCATCACGCTGCTCGAGCAGTACGACGACATGAAGAACCAGCCGTCGATGATGAAAACGCTGAGACGGGTGCTTGGAAAGGACTAGTCACGGCTTACGGACACTTGTCACGGCTTACGTCCTACGGCCTATGGCTTACTTGTCCTGAGCGAGGCCCACCGGGCCGAGTCGAAGGACGGCTTAGGGGCTTAGGGGCACGCTCGTTCAACGGCGGTGTAGAATACCGATTGTGAGCGACTCACCTTCGCGGCGCATCGTTCTTCAGATTGGTGCGCTGAAGGATTCGGATCGCCTGAACCGCGAATATTGGGACGCCGTGCCACCAGAAGAGCGCCTGGCGCAAGTGTGGGATCTGGTGTGCGAGTATGTTGCGTGGAGAACGCCCGATGCCGGTGAACCCCGACTTCAGCGATCTGTTCTCCGCATTGAAACACCGCTGAGGCCCGCTACCCTGATGGTTGGCGGCTACGCGGTCTCCTTTCACGCCGAGCCACGATTGTACCAAGGACCTCGACATCTGGGTGGAGGCCTCGTCGGAGAACGCCATCGCGGTGCTCAGGGCCCTTGCCGTTTTTGGCGCCCCTGTATCCACGATGACCGAGGCCGATGTGGCAAGGCCCGGCATGGTCTTCCAGATCGGTATTCCTCCCAACCGCATCGACATCGTCACGTCCGTCGATGGCGTCACGTTTGACGCTGCGTGGCCCCAGCGGGCTGGAGTCAACTTACGGCACCACGCCGATTCATGTGATTGGGCGCCTCGATCTGATTCGTAACAAGCGCGCGTGCGCCGGCGTCCACAGGATCTGATTGACGCCGAGCGACTGGCCGCAGGGCGCTAGTCGATCAGCTCGGCGATCTGTTCCGGTTCCACTGTGACGAAGTCGTAGACCAGGGCGGCTTCGCTCGACCGGTAGAACAACTGTCCCAACTCAGCGTGCGCGGGGTGATCGAGGTAGGCGCGGAGCGCGGCTTCCGTGTCGAACTCCAGGATCGCCGCGTACTCGAAGTGCTGCGGCGTCATCGCGTCGTACGCGCGGCCGAGCACGGTGCGGCGGCCGATGCGCACGCGACGGATCTCGGCGATGTTGCTGAACGCATGCCGCATCGCCTGGAGCAGGGCCTCGCGCTCGGCGGCCGACAGCGCGGCCTTCGGCTGCAGCAGGACGATGTGCGCGACCATCTACTCGTCCTTCTTGGTCCGCTTCTCGTGGCGCACGCGGATGGCCTGCTTGAAGCGCGTCCACTTCGCCTTCTTGGCGTCCTTGAACTTCTGCTTCGGGTCCTTGTGATCGCCGCCGGGCCGCCAGCTCTTGTCGCCCTTCTTCGGCGTGGGCGACTTCCGCGGAGGCGCGACCGCACCGGCGGGCAACTCCGCCTCCTTGCGGCCTTTCCAGTCGGGCTTGTCGCTCGAGGGCTTAGGGGCTTGGGGGCTTAGGGGCTTATATGAACCCTTCGGCTTCCACTCGGGCTTGTCGCTCGAGGGCTTGAACGTGCGCGCGCCTGCGGGCTTGAAGCCGGCGCTCTTGGACTTCCATTCTGGCTTAGCGCCATAGGGCTTCGGGGCTTGGGGGCTTGGGGGCTTAAAGGATCCCTTGGGTTTCCATTCGGGCTTCTCGGCGGGCCTGAACGTCTTCGGCGCCGGAGTGAACGAACCCTTCGGTTTCCACTCGTGCTTGGCGCCAGCGGGCTTAGGGGCTTGGGGGCTTAGGGGCTTGGGCTTCCACTCGGGCTTGTCGCTCGAGGGCCTGTACGCGCGTGCGCCTGCGGGCTTTGAAGCCGGCGCTCTTGGACTTCCATTCGGGCTTCTCTGCAGACCTGAACGTCTTCGGCGCCGGAGTGAACGAACCCTTCGGTTTCCACTCGTGCTTGGCGCCAGCGGGCTTAGGGGCTTGGGGGCTTAGGGGCTTAGGTTTCCACTCGGGTTTGTCACTCGAGGGCTTGAACGCGCGCGCGCCTGCGGGCTTGAAGCCGACGCTCTTGGACTTCCACTCGGGCTTCGCACCTTCGCCCCGCGGCTTCCAGGCGGGCTTCTCTTCGCCCTTCGGTTGCCACTCGGGCTTGTCGCTCTCGGGCTTGGTCCACGCTGGTTTCGCGGGCCTGGACGGCGTGTCGCGGTCGGTGCGATGAGCGCCGAATGAGGCCGAGCGGGC
Source organism: uncultured Acidobacteriota bacterium (assembly GCA_963839865.1). Classification (GTDB taxonomy): domain Bacteria; phylum Acidobacteriota; class Vicinamibacteria; order Vicinamibacterales; family UBA2999; genus 12-FULL-67-14b. Next base: position 6,212 of record CAWIWS010000007.1, on the reverse strand, counting down.
TTCCCGGTCCGGACGCGAACTGGTCCGCGTGCCACGCGCCGCGCGCGCTTCCATCGCGGCTTTCGCATCGAGGCGGGACGGCCAGAGCTGGCCGTTCTGGAACCACATCAGCTTCGCGGTGGGCTGCTTGTCCTTCAGCCGATTGAACGTCGGCATGATCTCGTCGAGCGCGCCGGCCCGGAACGCGGTGGGCTTGTCGTCGATGAGGATGGTCCAATACGCGTAGCGGGGTGGCACAGCCTGTATCCTAACGTGGAATGGAACTGGTGGTGGCTTCGATCGACGCGCTTCGCCCGCGCATCACCGAGCGGTTTGAAGCGAAGGCCCGGGAGGCGCAATCGCTCTCCTGCGCCATCTCCGGCGGCGCCACGGCGCTGATCTTCCTGGGCGCGCTCAGGCAGGCGCAGGTGGACTGGTCGCGCATCAGCCTCTTCTGGACCGACGAGCGCGCGGTGCCGCCCGATCACGCCGATTCGAACTACGGCACGGCCCACCGGATGCTCCTCGGCCCACTCGGCGCGAAGGCCCCGCGCGCCTATCGCATGCAGGCGGAGCATCCCGATCTCGGCGAAGCCGCGCTGCATTACGACCAGGTCCTCGCGCACGAACTCCACGGCGGTCCACTGGACCTCGCGATCCTCGGCGTGGGCGAAGACGGCCACGTGTGCTCGCTCTTCCCCGGACACCGCGCGCTGCTGGCGGAAGACCGCGTGGTGGCGATCGAAGACGCGCCCAAGCCCCCGCCGCGCCGCCTCTCGCTGACGCTCCCGTTCGTCAGGCAGACGCGCGAGCTCTGGCTCGTGGTGATCGGCCCGCGCAAGCTGAACGTCCTGCAGGCCGCCATCCAGCGAACCCGCAACACCACGCCCCTCGACCTGCTGCTCTGGCAGGCGAAGAACGTCACGGTGTTTACGGATCAGGGAATCAGGACGGGTCGGCCGTAAGCCGTAAGCCGTGGCAAGTGACCCGTAAGCCGCAAGCCGTAAGCCGTGACGTCTACTCCGTAAGCCGTCGTATCTTCTCCACGAACGTCGTCCGCTTCAGCCCTAGCAGGCGCGCGGCGGCGCCTTTGTTCTGGCTGGTCCGCGACAGCGCGCGCGCGATCATGTCCTTTTCGATCTTCGAGACGAGCGCGGGGAGGTCCACGCCGTCGGCCGGCAGTTCGAGCGTGGGCGCCTCGGCTTCGACGCTGCCCTGCACGTCGAGCGGAAGGTCGGTGACGTCGATCCGCGTGCGGCCCGCCAGCATCGCCACCGCGCGCTCGATGGCGTTCTCCAGTTGCCGCACGTTGCCCGGCCACGCGAACGACATGAGGCGGCGCATCGCCTCCTGCGACACGACAATGCCGGGAGTCGGGAGTCGGGAGTCGGGAGTCGTGGACAACGCTTTCGTCTTCTCCAGGAAGTGCTGGACGAGCAGCGGAATATCCTCGGGGCGCTCGCGCAACGGCGTCAGCTGCACGGCGATCACGTTCAGGCGATAGAACAAATCCTCGCGGAACGTGCCGTCCTTCACCATCTTGTGCAGGTCCGCGTTCGTCGCGGCGACGATGCGGACGTCCACCTTGATGGTGCGGGTGTCGCCGATGCGCTCGAACTCCCGTTCCTGCAGCACGCGGAGCAACTTCATCTGCAGCGACATGGGCATCGTCCCCACTTCATCGAGGAAGAGCGTGCCCTTGTCGGCCTGCTCGATGCGGCCGGCGCGCATCGCCACGGCGCCGGTGAAGGCGCCGCGCACGTGACCGAACAACTCCGCATCGAGGAGCGTTTCCGGAATCGCGCTGCAGTTGATCGCCACGAACCGCTCGCGATGCCGCGGACTGGTTTGATGAATCGCCCGCGCCACCATCTCCTTGCCGGTGCCCGTCTCGCCCGTGATCAGGATGGTGGCCGTCGTCGGCGCCACGGTCTCGATGAGTTGATAGAGCGCGCGCATCGGCGCGCTCTTCCCCACCATCGACCCGAGGCCGAAGCGTTGATCGAGTTGCTGATGGAGGTACGCGTTCTCGCTCTTCAGGCGCTGCTGCTCGAGCGCGGAGGTCAGCACGTGCATCAGCTCGTCGAACTGGAACGGCTTGGCGATGAAGTCCGCGGCGCCGCGCTTGATGGTCTCGACGGCGTCCTTGACGGTTCCGTACCCGGTGACGACGATGGCCACGATGCCCGGGTAGCGGGTGAGAGCGGCGTCGATGACCTGCCGGCCGTCCACGCCGGGGAGACGAAGATCAGAAATCAGGACGTCGAAGGCAAACCCGTCCAGGGCCTCGATGGCGGCCTCTCCAGAGGCGGCCTGGACGACTGTAAACCCTTCATCCGTAAGGCGTTCTGCCACCACGCTCCGCAGCGCTTCCTCGTCATCGACCAGCAGCAAATGGGGCATGCGTCAAGACATTGACGCAACATGCACGGGGCTGTCAACCCCTGCACACCTAATCCCATTGTGGCAGCCTCCGATACATCCCTGTGGAGGCAACCCCCGTGGAACGGCAAACTGTAAGCATCATGAAGGCGTGCGAGATGGTTGGCGTGAGCCGGCGCACGATCTACAACTGGATTGCGGCGAACAAGGTGGAATACCTGCGTACCGCCGGCGGCAGCATCCGCATTTTCGTGGATACGCTGTGGCGTGAACCGGACGGCACGACGCGTCCGACGAGTCCGACGGCCGCGGCGTGAGCGTCTCGCCGAACGATGTAGGGTCTATGAACCCGGACGATCAACGCGCGCTGCTGCACCGCCTGAACAACCAGCTCGGCGTCATCCTGGCGCACGCCGAGCTGCTCGAAGCCAAGGCGGGCGACGCCGCCCAGCGTGGGCGCGCGTCGCAGGTGGTGAACGCCGCGCTGCAGGCCATGGCCGTCTCGCGCGAACTCCGCGAGGCGGTTCAGCCCGCAAGCCCCAAGCCGTAAGCCGTAAGCCGTAACGTGACGCCCGTTTCCGTGAATTCCTGCCAAAACCGTAAACATTCCGTCAAACAAATGACCAGGCATGGCAAATACTGCCATGAATTTGACGTTAAGGTGCCAGACCCTCCCCACAAACCGAGAGATGTAAAGCTGAGCAATATTGAGTAAGTGGTTGACTTATCAGACACTTACACGCATCTGCACCGTCCCGTTCACGTTACTGCACGGGCTTGGCATCTTCGTTGCCTTAGGGCAAGCAACGGAGAAAATGCAGATGAACCGCAGCACCGACCCGAACCCACGCGTTGAAGCCGGCCTTCCCTTTGTGGAGGCGCTGGCCCGCCGGATGGCGGCCACGATGCCGCACTCGATCGACCTGAGCGATCTCGTGCAGGACGGCGTAATCGGCCTCATCGACGCGGCCCACCGCTTCGACGATTCGCGTGGCATCAAGTTCGAGACGTTTGCGGAACGGCGCATCCGCGGCGCGATGATCGACGCGCTGCGCAAGGACGCCTGGCCGCGGGGCGTGCGCCGCGTGCGCCGCGAGCTGGAGGCCGCGCGCGAGAAGCTGCGCGCCTCGCTCGGCCACGAGCCCTCGCTGGCGGACCTCGCCGAGGAAATCGGATCCGACGAAAAGCGCCTGGGCAAGACGATCGTGCGCATCAACACCATCGAATCCACGTCGCCCTTTTCGAGCGCGGAGAACGTGGACGAGTCGCAGCTGCCCGCCGTGATGGTGCCGGCGGAACCGGAACGGCCCGACCTCCAGTACGAGCGCGACGAAGTGCGCGAGCGCGTGCGACTCGCGATTGCCACGCTGCCGCCGCGCGAGCAGCGCGTGATCGCGCTCTACTACTACAAGGAAGTGACGATGAAGGACATCGGCACGGAGCTGGGCGTGAACGAATCCCGCGTGTCGCAACTGCACGCGCGCGCCATCCGCCGCCTGCGCGAGGCGCTCGGCACCGACGCGATGCCGATCGCGGCGTCCGAGTTGCTGCGCAACGCCATCCTCGCCTTCGAGCAGAAACCGAAGATGGCGAAGGCGAGCCTGCCGGAGAGCGATACGCGCGTGCCGCACGCGGCGCAGAAGCGGGCGGCGTTGGTGCTGGCGCCGGCTAAAGCCGGCGGCCACGCTCACACGCCGGCTAAAGCTGGCGGCCACACTCACGCTCCGGCTAAAGCCGGAGCCCACGTTGATTACGACAGCGTGTCGCGCGCGGCGCGGAGCAAGTCGCCGAGCCTGAAGGGCTTCGACAGCCAGCGGCACCCGGTCTCTTCGAGGAAGCGCTCCGCGTCCGTGCCGGCCACGTCGCCCGTGACGAAGATCACGCGGCGCGCCAGCGCCGGCGTCGCGGCCGCCATGGCGCGGTAGAACTGCATGCCGTCGATGCGCGGCATCTTCAGGTCGCACACGATGAGGTCGTAGGGCGCGTTGTCGGTGAGGCAGACCAGGCCTTCCTCGCCGTCACCCGCCCGATCGACCGTGAAGCCCGCGTCGCCGAGGGCCTCGGCCACCGCCACCGCCAGCGCGGGCTCGTCTTCCACCACCAGCACGCGAAGTCCCTTGAACGCGTCGAGCGAGATCGGCTGCTGCGCCGCCGCGCTCCGCGCCTGCAGCAGCTGCGCCGTCACCGGCAACTCGACGAAGAACGACGAGCCCGAGCCCTTCTTCGACTGCACCCAGATGCGGCCGGCGTGCTCCTGCACGATCGCATAGGCCACGGTCAGCCCGAGGCCGGTGCCCTTCCCCACTTCCTTCGTCGTGAAGAACGGATCGAGAATCCGTCCCTGCACATCCTCGGGAATCCCTGGCCCGTCGTCGTTCACCTCGAGCACGGCGGAGCCCCGCTCGACGTCGTGAATCGTGCGGACCGTGAGGTTGCCGCGGCCGCGCGCGGTCACCATGGCCTGCTCCGCGTTGATCAACAGGTTGAGCAACACCTGCTTCATCTGGTGGCCGTCCGCGAACACCAGCGGCAGGTCCGCCGCGAGTTCCTCGGTCACCTCGATGTTGTGCACGCTCTGCTCGTAGGTCCGCAACGCGAGCGTCTCGCGCACCACCTGGTTCAAATCCACCATCGCGCGCGTCGTCTGGCGCTTGCGCGCGAACGTGAGCAGGTTGCGGACGATGCGCGCGGCGCGTTCGGATTCGGCGAGAATCACCTCGAGGCCCTGGCGCGTCTTGTCGTCCACCTGGCGCTCGGCCAGCCGCTCGGCCCACGAGAGGATCGTGGCGAGCGGGTTGTTCAACTCGTGCGCCACGCCCGAAATCGTCTGGCCGAGCGCGGCCATCTTCTCGGCCTGCGCGAGTTGATGGTGCACGTCGCGCGACTGGTCGTCGTGCTTCTTGCGCTCGCTGACGTCGCGCACGAGCGCCTCGATGCGGAGCGCGGCGGAATCGGTGGCGGGCGCCGCCGACGCCGTCACCTCCACCCACAGGGGCGAGCCGTCCACGCGCCTGAGGCGAAGAAGGTAGTCCGCCACCGAGCCCACCGCGTGCAGCTGCGTGATGAACGTGGTGCGCGTCTGCGGATCGACGAACCGCCCCGCGTCGAAGGGGAACACCTGGGACTCGTCCGTCTCCGGTGGATAGCCGAAGATCTTCTTGAGGTGGGCATTCGCGGCGTGCGTGACGCTGCCGGAGGCGCCGAGCGCGCCAACGTAGACGCCCTCGGGCACCGCGTCGAACAATCGAGCAAACGCGTCGGCGCGTCCGGTCACACGCTTAGGGTTTCTTGGCGGGTGGCTGGGGGGTCGGCGTCGCCAGGCCCGGGTGCGAGGGCGCCCACTTCTTGTCGATGGCCGCGCGAATGGCCTGCACGGTGGCGCCGGACGCGTAAAGCTGCATCGACTCGCGCGCCACGTCCACGCAGATGGTGCACCCGAAGCCATGGGTGTCCCATTCGGTGACGTTGCCCTTGGCGTCGCGGCGGGCGATGAAGCACGACTCGTTGCTCTTGTGGCCGGCTTCCATGCCGCAGCCGCAGAAGCAGGGCACGTAGCGGAGGATCTCCGGGTGCTGCGCCGCGAAATCGTAGGTGGCTTTCACCACGTCGGCGGGCCGCACGGGCGCGAAGCCCATCACCGGGAGGGGCGGCACGGTATATCGCTTCGCGGCCACCGGTGCGCCCTGGGGCGCCGCGGTCCTGGCCGTGGAGCCCTGCGCGGCCCCGGCGACGGCCGCCGCGATCACGATCGTGAACGCCACGGCCACGGCGTACGGCTTACGGCTTACGGGAAGCGTGTCACGGCTTACGGCTTGCGGCCTACGGCTTACGCGAAGCGTGTCACGGCTTAC
>CAWIWS010000006.1:0-83473 GCA_963839865.1 uncultured Acidobacteriota bacterium | reverse complement strand
GGCTTGCGGGCTCCCCAAAACATGACCCCAATTTACCCGATCTGGCGTTGACAGGGGGGGAGGCGGGGAATAGGCTCGAACTCCCATTCGGGAGTCGGGAGTCGGGAACCGGGAGACGGGAGTCGGGGCACCTATGAGACTCTTCGGTCGGCAGGACCTCTTGTTGCTCGCGGGCTTGGCGGTGGCGCTGATCATCGTCTTTTCAGCACCGATCTCCCACCTGCTCGACTACGCGCGCGACATCGAACGGCAAAGCGGGCTCGCCCTCATGCCCGCGCTCGTGCTCCTCACCGTCGTCTTCATCGTCCACCAGCTCGGGCGCCGCAACCAGGTGCAAGCGAAGGCAGCGGCGGCTGAAGCGGCGACGCGCGAGGCGGAGCGGCGCGCCGAGGAACTCGAGCGGCTCGTCGCGTTCGGCCAGGCCCTGGGACGATCGCTCGACTTCGATTCCATCCGCGTGGCGATCAGCCAGCACCTGCCGGGGCTCGCGGGCACGGATCAATTCTGGGTGCTCGTCCGGGAAGGCATGCAGTGGGAGGCTCTCGCGGGTGATACGCGCGACGCGGAAGACGTGCTGCAGTGGGGGGACATCGCCGAGCAACTCCTGGCTTCCTCCACGCCGGCGTCGGACGCGCGGGAGCCGCGCGCGGAGGGGTTCCCGCTCATCGTCGGCGGTTCCGCCCTCGGCGTGCTGGGCGTGCGCCCCACGGACGGGGCGATGCCGGCCGATCGGCGGCACATCATCGAAGCCGCGGCGGCGCTTCTCGCCGTGTCGGTGAAGAACGCGCAACTCTTCCGCGAGGTGCGCGAGAACAGCGTGCGGGACGCGCTCACCGGCTGCTTCACGCGGGGCCATTCCCTCGACGTCATCGACGCGGAACTGCGGCGCGCGCGGCGCAGCCAGACGCCCGTGTCGCTCATCATGTTCGACCTCGATCACTTCAAGGACGTGAACGATCGCTTCGGCCACCTGTGCGGCGACGCCGTGCTGGCCACGGTGGGCAAGCGCATGCGCGAGGTGTTGCGCGGGTCGGACCTGAAGTGCCGGTACGGCGGGGAGGAATTCCTGGTCCTCCTGCCCGAGACGCCCCTGCACGGCGCGCGCCGAGTGGCCGAGACTCTGCGGCGCGAGATCGCCGAGCGGCCGCTGCCGTGGTCGGGCGAGGCCCTCACCATCACTGCCAGCTTCGGGCTCGCGCAAACCATGCCCGGCGAGGTCAACGTCCAGGCCGTGATCGCCCGGGCCGACCAGGCCCTGTACCGCGCCAAAGACGATGGCCGGAATTGCGTGAGAATCGCCGCCGAAGGCGCCACGCTCATGGCGGCGGACGACAACAGGAAGAACAGAGCCGTATAGCTTAAATCGATGTAATATTCTGTCTTGATGGCTCAAGACAGAACAATCGACGCAATAGACGGCTCTATTCTAGCGATTCTTCAGTACAACGCCAGGACGTCTCAGGCCGAACTCGCCAAGGCCGTCGGCCTGGCGCCGTCGGCTGTTCTGGAGCGTCTTCGCAAGCTCGAGGCCAAGGGGATCGTTCGGGACTACGTGGCGCTGATCGACCCCAAGGTGGTCGATCGGGGGCTGCTGGCGTTTGTCGCGGTGCGGACGTCGGAGCACGGCCCCGAGATGCCGTCGGCGTACGCGCTGTCCGAGATTCCCGAAGTGCTCGAGGTGCATCACGTCGCGGGCGACGACTGCTACCTGTTGAAGGTGCGCGCGCGCGATGCGGAGCACCTGGGCCAGTTGCTGCGGCAGCAGATCGCGTCGCAGCCCGGCGTGCTCTCGACGCGCACCACCATCGTGCTCGAGACCATCAAGGACGATCCCCGCATCGCGATTCCGAAGGATCGCATGCTGAAGGACGCGTCGTGACGCTCGCGTACCTCGCCTTCGCGACGATCTGCATCGTCTGGGGCACGACGTATCTCGCCATTCGCGTGGCGCTCGAGACGGTGCCGGTGTTCCTGCTCGCGGGGCTGCGCTGGTTCACCGCCGGCGTGCTGCTTTCGACGATCCTGGTGGCGAGCGGTCGCAAGCTGCCCGGGCGTTCGCTCTGGGGGCCGCTCGTCCTGCTCGCGATCCTGATGAACGTGTTCGGCAACGGCTTCGTCGTGTGGGCGGAGCAGTACGTGGCCAGCGGCCTGACCGCGGTGGTGATCGCGACGGTGCCGTTCTGGTCGGTGGGCATCGAAGCGCTCCTCCCGCGAGGTGAACGCTTCTCCGCGCGGGCGCTCGCCGGGCTCACCCTCGGCTTCATCGGCATCGTCGTCCTGGTGTGGCCGGAACTCACGGTGGGTGGCAGCAGCGGCCGCACGTTCGTGGGCGGCGTGATCGGCATCCAGGTGGCGTGCGCGGCGTGGGCCGCCGGCACGTCCTATACGAAGCGGCACAAGGTGGGCGACGATCCGTTCGCGACCTCCGCCGTGCAGATGGTCTTCAGCGGCGTGATCCTGTTGTCGATGGCGACGGCGAGCGGTGAGTGGTCGCACCTCGCGTTCACGCCGCGGACGCTCGGGGCGATGGCGTACCTCACGATCGCGGGCTCGCTCGTGACGTACACGGCGTACATCTACGCGGTGAAACACCTGCCGCTCTCGACGGTGTCGCTCTACGCCTACATCAACCCGATCATCGCGGTGGTGCTGGGATCGGTGCTGCTAGGCGAGCCGCTCTCCCCGCGCGTGATCTCCGCCGCCGCGATGGTGTTGGTCGGAACGGCAATCGTCGGCAAACGATAGTCACGGCTTACGGAATACGGCTTAGGGCTTACGGCGTACACGGTACGCAAGCCGCAAGCCGCAAGCCGCAACGCCGCTAAGCCGTGTTGTAAGCCGTGTCAGCCCTTGTACAGAACCCGCCCGAGGCGTTTGTGCCAGGCGGTGAACTCTTCCTGGCCGGGGTCTTCCTTCACGGCGCGGCGGACCTGGTTGATCTTGGCGTCGAGGTCGTCCACGGCCGAGAGGATGAAGGCCTCGAGGGTCTTCGGCTCGACGGGGGAGCCGGTACTCGCGCGTGCCGTGGTGCGAGGCGACCAGGTGTTCCACCTGCGCGCGGAGGTCGTGCGGAAATCCCGAGATGCCGTTGGCGGTCTCGCGCACCAGCATCAGGCCGAGCGCGATGTGCCCCACGAGATTTCCGTCCCTCGTGTAGTTGGCCGTGCCGCCGCTGTAGGCGAGCTCCTGCAGCTTGCCGATGTCGTGCAAGACGACGCCGGCGAACACCAGGTCCTCGTTCGCGCCGTAGGCCCGCGCGATGAGGCGTCCCACTTCGGCCATCTTCGTGATGTGCTCGAGGAACCCGCTGCGATAGGCGTGATGGATCTGCTGCGCCGCCGGCCACACGCGCAACTGCGCCTCGTTGTCGGCGACGATGCGGCTGAGGAGGACGCGGAGGTTCGCATCCTTCACGTCCTGCACCTGCTGCATCAGCTCGGCCCACATCTCCTCGACGGGGCGCGCGGCGCTCAGGATGCAGTCGTCTTCGCGGAAACCCTGCAGGCGATCCTGATCCGGGTTGACGCGGCGCAGCGTGGACAGCACCAGTTGGACCTGGCCGTTGTAGACGCTGCCGCGGCCTTCGACGCGGATGAAGTCCCCGGGATCGACGTCGTTGCGGAAGCGCTCGATGTCGGTGAACACCTTGGCCGTGGTCTGGCCGGAGTTGTCCTGCACGCCGAGGATCAGGAACTCCGAGCCGTTCCGGCCCGCGCGCACTTCCTTGTAGGTGCAGAGCAGGAAGCCCCAGCCGGCGTCTTCGGCCGTGAGCGCCGCGAGGCGGGGCAGGCGGTTCACTACGACGCCTCGGACGACTGCGCCGACCCCAGCGCAAACGTCATTGTCCCGTGCGCGACGACTCGCTTGCCCACGCGGGCGCGGCCTTCGAGAACGCCCATGCGATTGCGGAGCCGCTTCACGCGCGCCTCGATCTCCACGACGTCACCGGGATGCACGGCGCCGCGAAACCGCACGCGCTCGATGCCGCGGAAGAGCGGGAGCAGGTTGCGGTTCTCCGGGCGCGCCAGGATCAGGATGGCGCCGACCTGCGCCACGGCCTCGGTGAGGATCGTGGGCGGCAGGGCGGGGCGTCCGTCGGGACCCGCGGCCGACAGGTAGCACTCGTTGACCGTGATGTTCTTGATGCCCACGATGCGCTTGTCGGGCTCGAGTTCGGTGATCCGGTCCACCAGCAGGAAGGGATAGCGGTGGGGCAGGATGCGTTCGATGGCCGAGTAGTCGAGCGGAAGCGTCAGATCCATGGAAAGTGAAAAGTGAAAGGTGAAAAGTTGAAAGACAGGTGCAATCAGTATACTGCCCCGTCTGGGAGACTCGCCTATGCGGAAACAGCTGCTCGCGGCCGTCGCAGTTCTCACGACAGTAGCGCTCCAAGCCGTTGGGGCCGCCCAAAGCCAACGTCCCGCGACGTTCGAGGACGTGATGCGGGTCAAGGTCGCGGGGGCCCCCGTGATTTCGCCCGACGGCACCCAGGTGCTGTACACCGTGCGGCAATGGGAGCCGGCATCCGAGCGCGAGAAGGATCGCCTCGACGCGCGGACGCACATCTGGAAGGTGCCCTCGAACGGGTCGGCGCCGGCCCGGCCCCTCACCTTCGGCGAGCGGGGCGAGAGCCAACCCCAGTGGTCGCCCGACGGCCGCTACATCAGCTTCGTCTCCGCGCGCGGCGCGGCCAACGGAGATGAAGGGCCACGCGCGCAGATCTACGTCATGCGCGTCGATGGCGGCGAGGCGCAGAAACTCACCGACGCCAAGGACGGCGTCGCGTCGTACTCGTGGTCGCCGGACGGCACGCAAATCGCGTATCTCTCCACCGATCCCCGATCGGCCGATCGGGACGCCGAGATCAAGAAGCGCGACGACGAGCGCGTGTTCGAAGGGGACTTCCGGTACGCCCACGCGTGGGTTGTCCGCGTGGACGCTCTCTTCTCGTCGTCTGCGCCACCGGTGGCCAGGCGTCTCACGCAGGGGACCGACTACACGCTGACCGGCCTGCCGTCGTGGTCCCCGGACGGCACGCGGATCGTCATCGGCGCATCGGCGCACCCCGCTCCTGCGCGACAACCGCCGCGACGTCTACGTGATCGACGTGGCCGCCGCGAAGGCGGAGAAGATCAGCACGAACTTCGGCAGCGACACCAATCCGCGGTGGTCGCCCGACGGCCGGACCATCGCGTGGACCTCCGAGCCGTACACGGGTCCGCCGGTGGGGGATGGCACGGCGCCGGGCGTGGTGCTGCAATCCCGCCTGATGCTCTACGACGTGGCGGCCAGGACCATCAAGGACGTTTCGTCGCCGGCCTTCGACGGCGATGCCGGCGTTCCGCAGTGGACGGCGGAGGGCAACCGCGTGACGTTCCTCTCCGGCGCGCGCGCCTACAACGAAGCGTTTGCGTACGACCTGACCACCGGCCGGTACACGCAACTGAGCGCGAAGCGGACGCTCCAGGCGACGTCGCTCAGCCACGACGGCCGGACGATCGCGGTGACGATGGACACGCCCGACTCGGCGTCGGACATCTTCGTGACCGACCCGCGGTTCGCCACGTTCCGCAAGCTGACCGACACCAACCCGCAGATCCGGGACCTGGCCCTCGGCGCCACCGAGGTGGTGACCTGGAAGGGCGCCGACGGAGCGGAGGTGGAGGGCGTGCTGCTGAAGCCGGTCGGGTACGAGGCCGGGAAGAAGTATCCGACCCTGGTCGTGGCGCACGGCGGGCCGGCGGGCTCGTATCTGAACAACAACCGCCTGAGCGGCCTCGAAGGCGGCCAGGTGTGGGCGGGACGAGGGCTGGGCGGTGTTCTACCCGAACCCGCGCGGCAGCACGAACTACGGCGAGCGGTTCCTGCCGCGCCAACGTGAACGACTGGGGCGGCGGCGACTTCAGCGACATCATGACGGGCGTCGATGCCCTCGTGGCGCGCGGCATCGCGGACCCCGACAAGCTGGCGCACATCGGCTGGAGCTACGGCGGCTACATGACGGCCTGGGTGATCACGCAGACCACGCGCTTCAAGGCGGCGATGGTCGGCGCCGGGCTCACCAACATGTGGAGCATGTACGGCACCAACGACATCCCGAGCACGCTCATCGCGTACTTCGGCGGGATTCCCAACGAGCAGACGCTGCCGCTCTACATGGCCCGGTCGGCCATGACGCACGTCGACAAGGTGACGACGCCGACGCTGATCCTGCACGGGCGCAGCGACGAGCGCGTGCCGATCGGCCAGCCGATGGAGCTGTACCGCGCGCTCAAGGATCGCGGCAAGAAGACGGAACTGGTGTTCTATCCGCGCGAAGGGCACGGCTTTTCCGAGTACTATCATCAGAAGGACCGCATGGAGCGGATCTACGACTGGGTGTCGACGTACACGCTCGGCACCCCCACAAAGACAACGACACAGCCATGAACGATCCCGCGCCGACAGGGCGCCGCCAGCACCTCGGCCTCGGACGCCGAGCTGCTGGCCATCCTCGCCGAGCTGGGCCGGGAGGTCACCTCCGTGCTCGACCTCGCCGCCCTGCTCGAAAAGATTCCGCACCTCATTTCCCGGCTGACCTCGTTCACCGTCTTCTCCGTCTACCTGCTTGACGAGAAGCGCGAGGAGCTGAGCATCGCGTACGCCGTCGGATACCCCGAGGAGATCGTCAAGAACTTCACCCTCCGCCTGGACCAGGGGGTGGTGGGCGCGGCGGTGACCGAGCAGCGGCCGATCCTGCTCAACGACGTGGACGCCGACCCGCGGTACCTCGCGGTCGTGCCCGGGGCGAAATCGCAGCTGGTGGTGCCGCTCCGCCACAAGGGCAAGGTCATCGGCGCGCTCAACCTGCTGAGCGACCGGCTGGGCGCGTTCCACGAGCGCGACGAGTGGATCCTCCGCCAGTTCGGCGCGCACGTGGCCCAGGCCATCGTGACGGCGCGGCTGTTCGAGTCGGAACGCGAGTACGCCGAGACGCTCGCGACCCTGGCCGAAATTGGGCGCGAGATGAGCGCCATCCTCGACCTCGACGAGCTGCTCACGCGCGTGGCGCACCTGCTCAAGCGCGTGATCGCGTATCGCATCTTCGGCATCGCCCTCCTGAACGAGGAGACGCTCGAGCTCGAGATGAAGGTGGCGATCAAGTACGGCGACGATCCCCGCGTCCATCGAACCGGTGAAGCTCGGCGAAGGCCTCGTGGGCTACGCGGCGCTGCACAAGGAAGTGGTCCTCGTGCCGGACGTGCTGAAGGACCCCCGGTACATCCACGCCGTCAAGGGCGTGCGGTCGGAGCTGGTCGTGCCGCTCCTGCTCAAGGACAGGTGCATCGGCGTGTTCGATCTCGAGAGCCCGGAGCTCGGGCGCCTTCAACAAGCAAGCACGTCGAGCTGCTCACGCTGCTGGCCTCGCAGGCGGCGGTGGCCATCGAGAACGCGCGGCTCTACGAATCGATCCGGGCCAGCGAGGCGCGCTTCGAGAAGGAGCTGCGGTTCGCGCAGCGCGTGCAGATGGCGCTGCTGCCGCAGGAGCTGCCCAAGCGGCTGCGCGGCGTGGAGGTGGCCTGGCACTTCGATCCGGCGCGCGAGCTGGGCGGCGACCTGTGCGACTTCCTCTCGCCCGAGCCGCACACGCTGGTGGTGGCCGTCGGCGACGTGTCGGGCAAGGGCGTGCCCGCGGCGCTCTACAGCGCGGCGATCGGCGAGATGGTGCGCGGCCGCACGTTCCGCCGTCGCCTGGAGAAGGAACGCAGCTCGCCGGCCACCGTGCTGACGGCGATGAACCGCATCCTCCACGAGCGCAACCTGGAGGAGTACTACTGCACGCTCTGCTACGCGATGTTCGACCTGAAGAAGCACACGGTGACCTTCGCGAACTCCGGGCTGCCGTACCCGATTCGCTACGCCGACGGCAAGGCCGTGCAGATCGACATGCCCGGCGTGCCGCTCGGTTCGTTCGGCTCGTCGCAATACGACGAGATCTCGATGGAACTGAAGGCCGGCGACGTCTACGTGATTCTGCTCGGACGGCATCTCCGAAGCCTTCGACGAGGAGGGCCGCGAGTTCGGCGCCGAGCGCCTCATCGCGGTGGTGGAGAAGCACCAGCAGGAGACGGCCAAGGAACTGGTCAGCGAGATCTTCAACGCGGTGCAGCAGTTCTGCGGAGACGCGATGCAGTCCGACGACCGCACGGCCGTCGTCGTCAAGATCACCCAATGATCGCGGACACGCACGGAGACAGGAGACACAGAGAAGATCGATTCTTCGAACGCGTGACGTGCTTAGCGCAGGCATTTCGAAGTACTTGGGATTGCTCTGTGTCTCTGTGTCTCCGTGGCTACGTACGTTTCGGCGCAGGGGCCGTTGCAGGCGGACCTCAAGGCGCAGCTCGTCACGCAGGTCGAGGCCGTGGCCGCCGGCCTCCATGGCGTCGTCGGCTATCGCATCGTCGATCTCACGACCGGGGCCACGGTGGCGTCGCGGCTCGACGCGGAGCCGTTCCCGACGGCATCGACGATCAAGCTGGCGATCCTCTACGAGATGTTCACGCAAGCCGAGGCGGGCGCCCTGGCGCTCGACACGCCGGCGCCGCTCAACAAGGCGCAGGTCGTGGGCGGCAGCGGCGTGCTGCAGTTCCTCGACGCGCCGGTTCTCTCGATGCGGGATTTCGCGGCGTTGATGATCATCCTGAGCGACAACACCGCCACCAACGTGGTGATCGACGCGGTGGGGATGTCGAAGGTCAACGCCCGCATGGCGGCGCTCGGGCTCGCGGACATCAAGCTCCGGCGCAAGATGATGGACAGCGCCGCGGTGAAGCGCGGCGACGAAAACGTGGCGAGCCCCGGGTCCCTCGCGCGGATCGCCGAGCTGCTCTGGAAGGGTCAGGGCCTGAAGGTCGAAAGCCGCGACGCGGCCCGCAAGGTGCTCCACGAGGTGCCCGGGCAAATCCGCAACGCCGTTCCCGCAGACGTGCCGGTGGCCAGCAAGACGGGCGAACTGGACGGCGTGCGCGCCGAGGCCGCGGTGGTGGAACTCCCGGGCCGGCCCTTCGCGCTGTCGGTGATGACCACCTACCTGGCGCACGACCCGGACGGCGAACGCGCGATCCACGACATCGCAGCCGCCGCGTTCAGCTACTTCGACCGCCTCGCCACCGGCGGCGTGTACGGCCGCAAGCAACCCTGATCACGTCACGGCCTACGGGTCACTAGTCACGGCTTACGGCTTACGGCTTGCGGGTCACTAGTCACGGCCTGCGGCTTGCGACTTGCGGGTCACCTAGTCACGGCCTACGGCTTACGACTTGCGGTACCTGCAAGCCGCACCCCCGTACGCCGTAAGTCGTAAGCCTGCGTGACAAGCCGTAGCCGTGACAAGCCGTAGGCCGTCAGTGCGCGGCTTCGGCTTCGTGGCCGTGGTCGTCGACGTGCGTCGCGGCGCTGAGGTAGATGGCGCCGAGCGTCAGGAAGATGAACGCCTGCAGCGGGCCCACGATGAGGCCGAGGAACTGGATCGGCAGCGGCGCGATGAAGGGGACGATGCTGGCGATGATGAGCACGACGAGGTGCTCGCCGAAGATGTTGCCGAACAGGCGGAGCGTGAGCGACAGCACGCGCGACAGGTGGCTGATGATCTCGATGATGAAGATCATCGGCGCCATCACGATCGGCACGCCCGGCATCTTGCCGAAGTGCATCAGGTAGTTGATCGGGCCCTCGTCATCACGCCCTGCGCGTGATAGTAGAGCCACAGCGTCAGCGCGCAACGCGAACGGCACGTTGATGTTGCTCGTGGGCGAGCCGAGGCCGGGAATCTGGCCCATCAGGTTGCCGATCAGGATGAAGACGAAGAGGGTGCCGAGCAGCGGCAGGTACTTGCGGCCCGTTTGCCCATCTGGCTTTCGAGCTGCGCCACGAGGAACGAGACGAGGTCCTCGAGGACGATCTGCAGCTTGCCGGGATTTTCGACGCTCAGTTGCGAGCGGATGGCCAGGCCGATGACCAGGACGAAGAGGGTGATCAGCGCGACGAACGCGATATGGTCCGGCACGTGAATGCCCACCAGGCCGAGCAGCGCGTTGATGAGCGCAACTACCGCGGAGGGGTGTTCAATGGATTCCACAGCCAGCGATTGTACTATGTTTCACAAACGCGGGGTTTACCTGCCACGGCTTACGACTTGCGGCTCACGGAGGTGCGGCTGACGGCACCGTAAGCCGTAAGCCGTGAGCCGTGACACGCAAGTCGTTCTTTTACAAGTACTTAACGCGTCTTCTCCTTCAAGTGGAGCCCGAAGGAGCGGCCGCCGATCAGGGCGAACTCCTGGACCTCGCCGCGCACGCGGACGCGCGCGTTCTTGGTGGGGAGGCGGTTGCCGTCCGACACCACCAGCATCTCGCCCGAGCCGTCGGAGACGCGATAGATCTTGAACGGCACCATGGGGATGCCGAACGACGAGGTGACCACGCCCTCGACCGTCACGGTGTGATCCGCATACCGCCCGGGATTGGTCTGCACCTGGGAAATCGAGGGCTGCCGGCAGTGGCGCACGCGGCGCCGAGCATGGTGAGGAGCGCGATGGCCGACACCCAGACGATGTTGCGATTGGGGCTCATAGGAACCTCCGTGCTGAACCGGCGTGCTGAACCTTCGCGCTGAACCCGCGTGCTGAACCTTCGGCTGAGAAGCCGCGGACGGATGCGTGAAAGTTGAAGCCGAAGAGCGGCGATGCCAGCGCCTGCCTGAAAGAACGCCCTTCGGTGATCCGCCGCGGCCTGACCCCCACTACTTCAAGGGTCGTGCCAGCCGCAGATTAAACGCAGGCCGCAGATTGGACGCAGATTGAACGCGATTAAACGCAGATAAAACGCAGATCGACGCGGATCGGCGCTTAGCCGATCGAGCAATCACCCGGGCCCTCAGATCACGAGCTCGCCCTGGCTGTCCGTGAAGGCGGACGTTCGCTGTCCGCCGATCAATACACGCCGAGGTAGCGGTCCATCTCCCAGGGCGAGACGTGGCGGATGTAGTCGGCCCACTCCTCGCGCTTGGCCTCGAGGAAGTGCTTGAAGATGTGCTCGCCGAGCGTCTCCCGCACGAGGTCGTCCTTCTCGAGCTCGTCGAGCGCCTCGCTCAGGTTGCCGGGCAGGTCGTCGATGCGCAGGTGCCGCCGCTCGCGGTGGCTCATCTTGTAGATGTTCTTGTTCACCGGCGGGCCCGGGATCGATCTTCTGCTCGATGCCGTCGAGGCCCGCGCGCAGCATCACGGCCAGCGCCAGGTACGGATTGCACGACGGATCCGGCATGCGCAGCTCGATGCGCGTGGCCGTGCCCGCGCGCCGCGGGCACGCGCACGAGCGGGCTGCGGTTCTTCTCGGACCACGCGATCGCCGGTCGGCGCCTCGTAGCCCGGCACGAGCCGCTTGTACGAGTTCACCAGCGGGTTGGTGATCGCGCAGAAGCCCTTGGCGTGCCGCAGCAGGCCGCCGATGTAGTGCAGGCACGTCTGGCTCAGCTGCCATCGGCCGTCGCGGGTCGAAGAACGCGTTCGTCGCCGCCGGAGAACAGCGACTGGTGCGTGTGCATGCCCGAGCCGTTCATGCCGAAGATCGGCTTGGGCATGAAGGTGGCGTGCAGGCCGTTGCGCAGCGCCACGTTCTTCACGACGAACCGGAACGTGCTGACGTTGTCGGCCGTCGTCAGCACGTCGTCGTAGCGGAAGTCGATCTCGTGCTGGCCCGGCGCCACCTCGTGGTGCGCGGCCTCGACGTGGAAGCCCATCTGCTCGAGCGCGAGCGACGATCTCGCGCCGCACGTCCTCGCCCAGGTCGACCGGCGCGAGGTCGAAGTAGCTGGCCGACGTCGTGCGTCTCGGTGGTGGGCCGGCCGTCGCGGCGCTGGAACAGGAAGAACTCGGCCTCGGGCCCGGCCTTCATCGTGAAGCCGCGGTCGGCGGCCATGCGCGATCACGCGCTTGAGCGTCGTGCGCGGGACAGCCGGCGAACGGGCGTGCCGTCGGGATTGGCGATGTCGCAGATCAGGCGGCCGACCTTCGCGCCGCTGGCGTCGGTCCACGGAAACACCTGGAAGGTGGCGAGGTCGGGCCGCAGGTACATGTCCGATTCCTCGATGCGGACGAAGCCCTCGATCGACGAGCCGTCGAACATGATGTTGCCGTCGAGCGCCTCGGCGAACTGGCGGTCCGGCACCTCGACGTTCTTGATGACGCCCGAGGATGTCGGTGAACTGCAGGCGCAGGAACTTCACCCGCTCCCGCTCGGCCCGCTCCAGGATGGCCTTCTTCTGGTCTCCGCTTTTCGGCATTCAGAGATTCTAACGGCTTGTCACGGCTTACGGCTTACGGCCTACGGCTTACTTGTCCTGAGCGAGGCCCACCGGGCCGAGTCGAAGGACGGGCTTACGGGCTGGGACGAACAGCCCGGCCGGGTGCCTGGGCTCGGCGTCAGACGGAGTGAAAGGGAGGAGAACGCTCCTATGAAGCCAGCAAAGTTCGCAGTGTTTTTCGCGGTTCTCGCGGTGGCCGTCGTGGCCGCCGTATCGTCCATCGGCGCGCAGGAACCCAGGCGCCCCGAGGCGCCCCGGCGGGACGTGATCGTCGCCGACGGGCGCGGCTTCGCCACGATGCTCGGCGGGGGCCTCCATTTGGGGGTCAGGGTCGCCGACCTCGCCGCGTCGGACGCCAAGGGCGCCGCCCAGGCCGGGGTGCGCATCGAAGAAGTCACCGCGGCGAGCCCCGCCGAGAAGGCGGGCCTCAAGGCCGGCGACGTCGTGGTCGAGTACCGACGGCGAACGCGTCCGCAGCGCCCGTCAATTCACCCGCCTCGTGCAGGAGACCCCTGAAGGCCGCCAGGTCCGGATGGCGGTGCTGCGGAACGGTCAGCGGCAAACGGTTGACGCCACGCCCGAAGCCCGCGCGTCCGCGAGAAGTTTCGAGATCGACGGCGACGAGATTCGCCGCGAAGTCGAGCGCGGCATGCAGGGCTTCCGCGACTTCAACATGCCGGGCATGGCCCCGTCGCGCGGCCGCCTTGGTGTCTCGATCGAGTCGCTCTCGCCACAACTGGCCGAGTACTTCGGCGCCAAGGACGGCGGGGTGCTGGTGTCGAGCGTCACCGAGAACTCCTCCGCGAAGAAGGCGGGCCTCAAGGCGGGGGACGTGATCACATCCGTCAACGGCACGCACGTGCGGGACTCGGAGGCGCTCGTGCGGGAGCTCTCGAAGGCCGGCGGCGAGGTCACCCTCGGCTTGGTGCGCGACAAGAAGGAGACAACCGTGAAGGCCACCCTCGAATCGCCGGCGACGTTCAGTCGGCCGGCGTAGATCCGGCGGCCTGCGTAAGCAGGCGGGTCACTTCCTCGGTGAGCGCCGCGGCGTCGACGGGCTTGGTCAGGAAGATATTCGCGCCGAGGCCCAGCGCGCGCACCTCCGACGCCGCCCGATCTCCGCCCGAGACCACCACCACCGGGATCGTGGCGTCGCCGGCCGAGCGGATCCGCTCGAGGACCTCGAAGCCGTCCACGTTCGGCATCCAGAGATCGAGGACGACGAGGTCCACGCGCTGGCGGTCGATGGCGGCCAGGGCCTCGCCGCCGTCGCGCGCCTGGATCACGCGGTGTCCGCCGCGGGCCAGCGACGCCGCCAGCACGCCCCTCAGGTCATCGTCGTCTTCCGCGACGACGATGGTGGCGCCGCGACGGCTGCCGAGGGCCTGGCCCACTTCGCGCAGTATGCGATCCTGGCCTTCGCCCTTCGGCACCACGGGAATCTCCGACGGCAGGCGCCCGGCCCCCGCCTCCGGCGCGCCCGACACGACGACCACCGGGATGTGCGCCAGCAACGGCTCTTCGCGCAGGCGTTCGATGAACGACCAGCCATCGAGGCCGGGCATCATCAGGTCCACCGTGATCACGTCGGGGTGGGTCGTCCGCGCCACGTGCAGGGCGGAGGCGCCGTCGCGCGCGTCGAGCACGACGTAGCCCGCGCGCGTGAGCTGCTTCCGCATCACCGCTCGGAAGTCATCATCGTCGTCCACGACGAGCACGCGGCGCACGGCGAGGCGCGCGGACCCATCCTTGTTGGCGGCCACGGGCGCCAGCGCCACCGCCGACTCCGCGGGCGCCACTGGCAGCGTGAACGTGAACGTCGTGCCCTTCTTCGGCTCGCTGTTCACCCAGATACGGCCGCCGTGCAATTCCACCAGCGTCTTCGTGATGACCAGGCCCAGGCCCGTGCCGCCTCTGCGGCGCGAAGACGACGCGTCCACCTGCTGAAATTTCCGGAAGAGACGCGCGAGGTTCTCGGGCGCAATCCCGTCACCCTGGTCGGCCACCGTGATCTTCACGACGCCCTCGTCCACCGTGGCGCCGACGGTCACCGTGGAGTTGGGCGGCGCGAACTTGACCGCGTTCGACAGGAGGTTGACGAGCGCCTGCACGATGCGATCGGAGTCCACCAGGACGGGCGGCAGCTTCGCGGGCAGCGAGGCGGAGAGCGTCACCTGGGCGCCGCGCGCGGGGCCTTCCACCACCTGGATGGACGTCCGGACCAGATCGGCGACCTGGCAGGCCTTCCTGTTCAGCGTGACGTTGCCCGACTCGATCTTCGCGACGTCGAGGATGTCGTTGATGATGCGCACGAGCCGCTCGCAATTGTTCAGCGCGATCTGCAGCAACTGCTGGTGCTCGGGGTCGGGCACCGACCCCGGCTCGTCGAGCACGAGCTGCACCGATCCGCGAATCGACGTGAGGGGCGTGCGCAGCTCGTGGCTCACCGTGGAAACGAATTCGTCCTTGAGGCGATCGACCTCGCGGAGCTTGGCGATGTCCTGCAGCGCGACGACGGCGCCCACGATGTGGCCCAGGTCGTTCTTCAGCGGCGCGGCGCTCGCGATGACGCAGAAGACGCGGCCGTCCGGGTGGTGGATGTCGAGCTCGTGCCCCACCACCTGCTCGCCGCGCAACGCGCGCACCTCGGGCCACTCTTCGGGCGGACAGGCCGAGCCGTCGCGATTGACCATGCGGAAGCGGCTGAGATACTGCGACTGCAGCGCCGGATCGTTCGGCGGGACGCCGAAGATCTCCACCGCGGCGTGGTTGCGCATGCGCACGAGGCCGCTCGGAGCCTCGTAGAGGAAGAGCGCCGCCGGCACCGTCTCGATCGTCGCCATCAGCTCGGCGTGCGCGGCTTCGACGAGGGCCCTGGCCTCCGCCGACGCGGCGGCGAGGCGCCGCGATTCCGACAGCGCGGACGCGAGTTCCTTCTCCCGGCTCTGCACCGCCTGCGCCATGGTCGCGAAGGAGTTGAAGAGCACGCCGATCTCATCCCGGCGCAGTGTCTGGTGGGCCGCGGTGAAATCGCCGTGGCCGATCCGGTCGGCGGATTGCGTGAGGCGCTTCAACGGATCGAGCAGCATGCGCTTGGTGCCCGCGAGCAACCCGAGGATCGTCACGACACCGAGACCGGCCAGGCCGCCCACGATGTAGGTGAAGGTGGCAAGGCGCCTGCTCTCGCGGTCCACCGCCTCGCGCATCAATTCACGTTCCTGCGTCTCGAAGGCCACCAGGGCCTGCGAGAGGGGCTCGAAGCGCGTGTCGCTCTCGCGGATGATGATCTCGGACTCGGCGATGGTGGCGGTCGAGGCGCGCAACCCGTCGGTGAACGTGTTCGTCCAGCTCTCGGCCGCGTCGCGGACGGCGGCCAGCCGGCGGCTCTGGCCGGGGTTGTCGACCATCGTGCTCAACTGCGCGATCGACGACGTGTAGACGCGGCGGTCGCGCTCGCGGCGATCGCGCAGGGGCAGCGATCCGGTCAGCAGGAACTCGCGCTGGTCGGCCTTCATCTCCATGAGGGCGCGCCAGGCGGTGGCCTGCAACTGGAGGACTTCACTCTGCCGCTGCTGCTGCGCCTGCAGGCGCTCCGACTCCCGGTAGGAGTAAACGACGAGGCCCGTCATCGCGCCGGAGACGAGGACCAGCCACGCGAAGGCGGCGAACGCGCGGCTGCGGATCGTCACGGCTTGGCGGCGAGGATGATGTCCTTCACCTGCTGCCCGAGCGCGAGGGCGTCGAAGGGCTTGGTGACGTATCCGGCGGCGCCGAGGGCGAGGCCCCGCTGGATCTCGGCTTCCTGCGACTTGGCGGTGAGGAAGATCACGGGAATCCCGGCGATGGCCGGGTCCGACTTGATCTGGCGGCACGTTTCCGGGCCGTCGAGTTCCGGCATCATCCAGTCCAGCAGGACGACGTCGGGCGGCTGCTCGCGGATGGCGGCCAGGGCCTCCACGCCGTTGCCGACCACGCGCACGATGAAGCCGACGCGCTTGAGGGCGAGACGCGCCACGAGCTGGATGTCTGGATCGTCTTCCGCGAGAACAACGGACAGGCTCATCTGAGATCCCCGTCGAGCACGGGGCCCGCGATCAGGCTTGCGCCTGCTGGGGCCAGGATGAATCGGCGCCGGCCGCCGCCGGCACGGGCAGGGCGAGGGTGGCCAGTTGCGCGGCGAAGATCGTCGCGAACGCGACGCACGCATCGTCGGCCGCCGCGCCCTGGCGCAGTTCCGCCGACAACACGCCGACCGGACCCGACGGTCCGCAGAGGGCCACGGCCACGGCCGCGGGCAGCGCGCCCGACGCGGCGGTGACGCGCGCGGACGCTTCGCGGAAGGCCGCCGCCGTGAGGTTGGAACTGTCGCGGGGGATGGTCCCGATGCGCGCGAGGATGCGCGGGTCGAAGCCGTGCGAGGCTACCGGGGCGAGCTGGTTGCCGTCGTTGGACGCCACCCACACGATGACGCCCGAGGCGCCGAGGACATCGGCGGCGCGCGCGAGGGCGCCGGTCAGCGCGCCGACATCCGACAGGGCGGACAGGTCGCTGCAGATTTCGGCGGCGGAGGACGAGCGAGGAACCGAGGTGCCAAGGGTGCCAAGGGTGCCAGGGGTGCCAAAGGTGGGGTGCTGGTGCTTACGGGTGCCAAGGGTGCTGCGGAGGCGGGCGAGTCCAGGCGATCGAACGACAGGTTCAGGCTGGTCGCGCCTTCGTTATTTGTTATTTGTTCTTCTGTATTCGCCAGCGTCTGTGCCTGCGCCTGCGTCTTCGGGGTCGGGACGAGCAGGAGGGCGATCACGATCCATAGGCCGAGGGCGCCGGCGGCGAGGGCGCGTTGTTCCAGCACCAGGCCGTCCTCGCGGGCGGTGGCGTCGCGGCGCAGCGCGTCGCGCGTGGTCGTCACCTGCTTGCCGAGGCCGTCGAGCAGGTCCCGCGCTTCGGTGAAGATGACATCACCGGCGAGCAGCGACTGGCCGCACGTCGGCGTAGTTGCGCGCGCGCTTCTCGGCCGCCTCGAACTGGTCGAGGCCGTCGAGCGCGTCGGCCATCGAACTGCCCGAACGGGCGACGGCGGCATCGAGGGCGAGGAGGTGTTCGCGAAGGGCGTCGACGCCGGCGGAGGCCCGCTGCGCCCAGGGGCCGATCTCCTGGCCGGCGGACACGTAGGCATACAGGGCCGAGCGGAGATCACCGATGGCGAGGAGGCCGGCGTCGGCCGCGCGATCCTCGGCGACCGCGTGCGCACGGAGCGCGGAAAGCGCCCGCTCGTCCTGCTGGGCGCGATACCCAAGGCCCGCCGTGATGAGCAGGCCCACGAAGAGGAGAACCAGCCGTCGGGATCGGCGAGCCATGTCCGGCTCAGGATAACAGTTATCCCTACTCAGATGCGCGCGAGATCTCTTCGGTCACGAGGCGCAGCGGGATCACCGTGGACCGATGGGCGCCTTCCATCTGCACGTTGTGCCCCTTCACCGGCGGCAGGTCCTGGAACATCGCGTCCCACTTCCAGCGCTCCATCGGGTTGCTCGCCTTGAGCCAGGTCTCCGCGCTCACGGGACGGTTGAAGACCTGCTCGGTGAGGGTCGCGTACTTCGTCATCGTGCCGAGCAGGCGCGCCACGTCCAGCGCGCACCTCGTGCGAGCTCGTGTAGGTGTAGGGCAGGCCCAGCGCCGCGGCGACGCTCGTGAGGATCTGCCAGTCCTCGACCGCTTCGCCCGGCGAGGCGAGGGCCTTCGACACGGCCTGCACCATGCCCTGGTCGTTGGTGTAGCAGGCGTCCTTCTCAACCCACGCGGCACCGGGCAGCACCACGTCGGCGATCTTCGCGATCTCGGTCTGCAGCACGCCCTGGTAAACGATCACGGGCAGGCGGCCGCTCTTGCGGGCCTCGATGATCCACGTGAGGTCGCCCATCGACCCCTCGGGACCGGGGTCCACCACGTACAACACCGCCACGCGGTCCTGGTCGATGGCCGCGCGGAGGCTGGACAGGTCGCACTCGGTCTGGAGCGTGCCGTTCACCGCCAGGCCCAGGTCCTGCGCGCCGGTGAGGTTGGGCGCGTCGGTGGCCGGAACCGGGAACTTGGTGCCCGCCGGCTGCTGCTTCTCGGTGCGCCGCCACGCGACGTGCACGTGAGACGCGCCGCCCTCGCCCTTGAGATCCTCGGCGAGGCGCTTGAGCAGGAACAGCTCCTCGTGCGACGCGTGCGCCGACGCGAGCATCCGCACCGACGCCGGATCGCGACGGCCGGCGGCGTTCAGCAGATCGCGGACGCGCGTGAGCGCGTCCTTCCACGTGGCCACCTGCTGCACGCCGTCCTTGGTCAGGATGGTCGGCTTCTTCAGGCGGTTGTCGCCCTCGACCCAGAGGTACTGGAAGCGGCCGATGTCGCACATCCAGAAATCGTTGACCGCGGGGTTGTGGCGCGGCGTGATGCGCACGAGGCGCGAGCCCTTGGCCCACTCGGGCTTGGCCTTGAGCCACGACGTGGTGCTGCAGCCCTTCGAGCACCCCGTGCACGTGGTGTCCACGGCGTGCGGGTTGTCCCACGGGCGCGACCGGAACCGGTAGTGCTTGGTCGTGATGGCGCCGACGGGGCAGACGTCCATCAGGTTGCCCGAGAGGAGCGAGTGGATGCCCTGCTCGTTGAAGGTGGCAATCTCGCTGCCGTTGCCGCGGTTGATCACGCCGATCTGCGCGTCGCCGTCCACCTCGCGCATGAAGCGCTCGCAGCGCGTGCACATGATGCAGCGGTTGCGATTGAGCATCAGCGTGGGGCCGAAGTCCACGTCGGCCTTCACGCCCTCGCCGTCGAACGTGCGGCGGGGGAAGTCCATGCGGCTCTCGCCCTTGCCGTACGTGTACGAGAAGTCCTGGAGCGGGCACTCGCCGCCCTTGTCGCACACCGGGCAATCCAGCGGGTGGTTGACCAGCAGGAACTCGAACACCCCCGCGCGGCCCTCGACCGACTCGGCGTCCTGCGTGTGCACCACCATGCCCTCGGCCACCGGCGTCGAGCACGACGTCTGCAGCTTGGGCATCTTCTCGATTTTCACGAGGCACACGCGGCACGAGGCGTCGATGCCCAGGCCGGGGTGGTAACAGTAGAAAGGAATCTGGATTCCCGCTTCGCTGGCGGCCTGGAGAACCGTCGTGCCCTTGGGCACGGAAACCTGGCGGCCATCGATGGTCAGCGTGACGTTTTCCATTGCCTCTAAATGATACTTCAGGGCTTAGGGGCTTACGGACGCTTGTCACGGCTTACGGCTTACGGCTTACGACCCAGGACCCAGGCCCCGAGCTACTTCTTCTCAATCAGCGCGACCGCGGCGCCGTCCTGGTTGGTGTCCACGCTGCGGAGCGTGCCGGCCAGCGGAATCCGGGCTTCGGTGACTTGGTCGGTCACGGCCACGACGTGCTCGGTGGTCCGGCCGTCGGTGTAGGTCACGGTGACCGTGACGGGCACGTCGAACACCTCGCCCACCTGCTCGAACCGCACGACCAGGTCCGTGCCGTCCAGCACAGAGAAGAACTTCAGGCGGGGCAGGGTCGAGTCGTAAATCCAGCGCTCGAAAAACCGCTCCAAGCTCCGGCCGCTCTCGGCCTCCATGGCCTTGCGGAGGTCGTCCGTGCCCGCCTTCTTGAACCGGTTCTCGGCGTAGAAGCGGCGGATCCCCTTGAAGAACGCCTCGTCGCCCACCAGGCGCCGCAGCATGTGGAGCACCGCCGCGCCCTTGTTGTAGACCAGCGCGCGGAAGACCCGGGACTCGTTCTTGATGTGACCCAGGCGATAGCCCAGGTACACCGGCCCCTGGTCGGAGTCGTCCAGCGCCCAGCGCCGGAACTGCCGCAGGATTTCTCGGAACGCCGGCTCGCCCCGGCGCTCCCGCGCGTAGAGGGCGGCGAAATATTGCGCGAAGCCCTCGCTCAACCACTGCTCGTGATAGTTCTTCCACCCCACGGCCTGGCCAAACCACTGGTGCGCCAGTTCGTGGGCCATGAAGAACTCCGGAAAATTCTGGAAAGTCGCCGGGTCGTTGCGCCACGTGACGCCCGCCATGGGCGACGGGTAGTTGAGCATGGCGAAATACCCGGGCGCGTGACCGCCGGGCACCTCGTCCTCGACCATCGCCATCGTCAAGGTGTCGTACGGCACGTCGCCGATGAGCCCGGCGTACAGCCGCAGGATCTCGGCGCCGGTGTCGATCGCGTCACGGGCCCTCGATTCCTGCCGCTTGTTCGCGTCCACCGCGAGAAACACGGTGTTGCGGCCGCCCACGGGGGGCACGGGACGAACCACCGCCTGCAGGCTGGCCAACTGCGCCTGCAAGCTCGCGGACGGGAGGCGCGGCGGCTCGGGCGCCGCGGGCCTGAGCGCTTGCGGCGCCGGCGGGACGATGTCGAGCGCCACGGTGGCGGCGTCGACGCGCGACATCTTGCTGATCACGACCCCGAGATACCGCAGCGGCTGCGGCGGCATGGAAGATGTAGACGGCGCGGGCCACGCTCGCGGGCGGCGCGGCCGCGCAGGTACGACGGCGACCCCGACGCCGGGACGCCCGAGGCCACGACGTCGTACTCCGCGGGCACCGTGATGCGCATCGACGCCGTCGCGTAGTCGGTCACCCCGCCTTGCGGATACCAATAGGTCCGGTTGCTGTACAACCACTTGGGCTCGGCCGGCACCAGCGACAGGTCATCCGGCTGCGAGTTCCGTTGTTCCGCGGCCACGGTCACCGACTCCTCCTGCATGCCCTGGCTCGGCATCCGGCCGGAATACGCGATGGTCAACGTGAGCACGAAATCTCGCGCCACCGGCGTCGGCAGGTTGACGACGATGCTGTTCTGGTTCTTGACGCGGAGGAAGAGCAGCCGGCCCGAGCTCGTCGCTCGTCACCGATGTCACGGTGAGGTTGTCCGCGAGGCGCAGCGTGAGCACGCCGAGTGCGAACGAGGTGACGCGGAGCTTCAGCCGCGTGCGTGCCGTCGATCCAGTCGCGCGCGGGCTGGAACGCCGCGTCGACGTTGTAGTCCATCACGTCGTACTCGGCGAGGTCGTCCTCGTCGTAGAAGCGGCCGCGGCTCGCGAGCTTCTGCGCCGAGGCGTACGACGAGATGTTGCGCTTGCGCGACGCGCTGGAACATCGTGACGTCCTCGGGCTCGCCGGCCGCGCGCGCGTAGGTGATCGCGTCGTACCGCCGCGTGCGCACCTCGGCGACGAAATCGCCCGGCTGCGGCAGCAGCGACCACGTATCGCGGCTCAGGTCGCTCAGGTCGAGGCTGAACGACTTGCCCACCTCGTCGTCGAACACCCCCTGCGCGCGCCGGTAGACGCGCGGGTCGCGCGTCGACGGGCTCCAGCATGCCCGCGGCGATCGTCTGCTCGAACTCGAACGGGTTGAGCCGCACGAAGGCCGCGGTGAACGGGCGTCTCGAGCGCCTCGACGCCGGCAGAAGATCTTCAGCTGTCCGCGCTCCTCCTTCGGCCCGGGCTGGAACACCATCGTGCCCTCGCCGAGGAGGACGAGCGCGGTGACGCCTTCCGGCGTCTCGGCGACGAAGACGTCGCCCGCGGGCAGCCGCAGCTCGAAGTCGACGGCGGGCACGACCAGGTTGCGCGCGGTGAACTGGTGGTCGGGATGGAGCGACGAGGCGGTGCAGCCCTTCGACCGACGAGAGGCGATCCTCCGAGACGATGCGCCACGGCTGGGGGCCGATGTCCTCGCCGCGCGGGCGCCGGATGTCGAGGCGCCACGTGGCGATGCGCCCGCGGGGTCCCGTCTCCATGAACACTTCGGTGACGAGCCGGTACCCTTCGCCCGGCAGCGCGCCGAAGAGCGGCGAGCGGTCGCGTTCCTTGACGACCACGCGCGTGATGCCCTGCGGCACCATCGCGTCGAAGAACTCGAGGGACTGGTCCCTGTCGGCGAGGGGCGAGAGGAGATCGATCCACCGCTGGCGGTCCATCGTCGAGATGGAGGTCTCCACCGCCTGCAGGAACGCCTGGATCGACAGTTCCTCGGCATCCGGCGCGCGCACGTCGGCCTGCCCCGCGAAAGCGGGCGAGGCGACAGGACGAGCAGGAGGACCAGAGGGCGGATCAGAACAGAGAGGGCCGCAAGCCGTCAGACGTAAGCCAGGTAGCCCCGAGCGCAGCTCAGGCAAGCCGTCCTCAATTAGACGCCAGCCGCATCGGGATCAGGCCACGGAATTTCTGACCCGGCTCAGCACGAGGACCGTGAGGTCGTCCTGGAGGCGCTGGTCGCGACGATGCCGCTCGACGGCGTCGAAAATCGCCCGGCCCAGCGTGGCGGCGGCCGAGGCCTGGTAGGCGCCCGCGTGCAACGCCAGCGTGCGTTCGAGCCCGGCCTCGTCGAACGGCTTGCCGTCGGGGCTTTCGGCCTCGGTCAGGCCGTCGCTGTACATCAGCAGCGCGTCGCCGTCGTTCAGTTGCTGCTCGCCCTCTTCGTAGGTGCTGCCTTCGAACATGCCGAGCGCCACGCCGCCGCTCATCAGGCGCTCTATCGTCCCATTTTGCCGGCGGAGGAGCGGAGGTGTCTGGCCCGCGTTGACGAACGCCAGCCGACCCGTGGCCGGGTTGAACGACGCGAGGAAGAGGGTGATGAACCGCGATGCCGGCGCGTGCCGCGCCACCTGCAGGTTGAGGCGGCGGACGAGCGTCGGGCAGCGGCAGGTCCTCGTCGACGAGGGTGCGCAGGATGGCGAGGAGCAACGCCATGAGCAGCGCCGCGGGGCTGGCCTTGCCGGCCACGTCGCCGAGCGCCACGAGCACCGTGCCGTCGGGCTGCGGCAGGATGTCGTAGAAGTCGCCGCCCACGGTGTTGGCGGGCTTGGTCAGGCCGAAGGCCTCGACGCCGGGCCCCGACCAGGTGCCGTCGGGCAGCATCGCCTGCTGGATCTCGCGCGCCACTTCGAGGTCGCGCTTGAGCGAGAGGCGGTCGGCCACTTCGAGCAGCACGAGCAGGTTCATCAACAGGAACCCGCCGAGCAGCCAGAGCGTGCCATCGGCGAAGAGCGGGGCGGGCACGCGGACGTGCACGAAGAAGAGCGCGATCGGCACCGGCACGCGCATCAACCCGAAGCCGCGGAACAGCTGCAGCAGGCCGATCACGGAGGCGGCCAGCGCCACGCCGTACATCAGCCGGCGCGCCGGTGACAGGCGCATCGTGAAGGCCAGGAAGAACGCCCTGGGCGTACTTCACGCACTTCTTGAACCAGGGCAGGCCGTCGAGCTCGGCCGTGTTGATGCCCCGCGCGAAGAACCGGTAGGCTTCCGGCGTTTCGCGCGTGAACAGCTTGCCCAGCTCGTCGGAGGTGAGGTCGTGGGTGTAGCGCGCGAAGAAGTCTTTGGCCACTTAGGGTCAAGCAGGGTTCAACGGGTTGCGACAGGTTCTACAGGGTCGACGGGTTCAACAGGTTCTACGGGATCGGATGCCGGGTTCCCGTGCCGCGGATTCTACATCCTCATCGCCGGACGGACGTTGTAGAGCGTATCGCCATCCGGGAAGCGTCCGACGATGGCCGCGCCGTGGGCGAGGAGCCACTGCCTGAGCATCGTGGCATCGTTCGGGCCTGGCGAACGCCGCGTCGTGGACGACGACGTGCGTGGTCCCCGACTCGAGCAGGGCGTCCCACGCGGCGTCGGGCGCGGTGGCCGACGGCCTGCAGCCGCGCGACCCGCCGCTTATAGGCCGGCGGAAACGAGCCGCTGTAGCCGTTGGTGATCGGCTTCCAGTGGGCCGCGGAGTAGTAGACGTAGCGGATCTCCCACGCGGCATCGCCGAAGGGCAGTTCCGTGATCACGGCCCCGTCCGGCAAGGCGGCGACGCGGGCGTAGACGGGCGGCGCCTGCGCCGCGGGAAACACGCGCGACGGCGGCATCGCCTCGTTCTGCGCCCACGCGTGATTGAGATCCAGCGGCACCGCCGCGCCTTCGAGGAGGGCGAGCACGCCGGCCACGGCGACGATCAGCGCGCCCCGCTTCCACTTCATCACTTCGGCCGCGCCGAAACCCGCGACAGCGGCGAGGAACAAGCCGGCGATCATCGCGTAGCGCGCCGGCACGCGCACGCCGTTGAAGCCCGGCACGTACGTGTAGAGGACGCCGTAGAGCCCGAAGCCCGACACGGTGCTGGTCGCCGGCCGACGGCAGCGGACCGAGCGACAGCCACATGGCCAGGAGCGTGGCGCCGGCGAAGAACAGCGACCGGCGATCGGGACAGCCGGGCGGAGGCCTGGCGCGCGCGCGGCGAGACGATCAGCAGGAGCCCGACGGCGACCGCGAACTGGATCGAGCAGGCGCACCGGCGTTCGCGCGCGAAACGCCAGCCCGAAGATCTTCGTGTCGAAGCCGCCGAACACCACCGCGCTCAGGACGGCGACGCCCTGCACGAGGACGGCGGCGAGGAGCAGCCATGTCAGCACGCGCATCGCGAGGCGCGAGGGCGCGCGTGTCGGCGCGGCGGCCGCGGCGCGCACGGCGCCGACACCGGCCACCACGGCGAGCACCCACGGCACGAAGCCGAGGAACGTCTCCCCTTCACCGTGCGGGTAGAACCGCAGCGCCCGGCCCCAGAGGCGGAGCGGCTCGGCCGCCGTGACGTAGGACCACACGTTGGCCGAGAACAGCACGATCTCGCCGAAGGGACGCTCGAAGCCGTACCGCTGCTGCGCCTCGGTGTACGGCAGCAGGAACGGCAGCGTCAGGGCCAGCGTCACGATCGCGGCGCCGACGAGCGACAGCCAGGTCGCCGCGTCCTTGAGCTTGCCCGCCACCCACATGCGGTGGACGACGAAGATCGGCGCGAACGGCGCGAAGTACAGCAGGTAGTAGCCGCACGACCAGTTCTGCATCACGAGCGCCGCCGTCCCGCCGGCGAGCGCGCGCCGCGACCCGCGTGGTCACGAACCGGTTGAGGCCGTAGAGCGCGAACGGCATCCACTGCGAGCTCATCACCTGCATGTGCGGCACCGACGCGATGCGGTACGGCAGGAAGCCGTAGATGAGGCCCGCGAAGAACGCGGCGCGCCGATCGCCGGTGAGGTCGCGCACGAGCAGGTAGGTGCCGAACCCCGAGAGCGCGAACGTCGAGATGAACAGCAGGTTGTAGCAGAGGATCACGTTGCCGGTGAGCCAGTACACCGGCAGGATCTGCAGCGTCTGCCCGAAGAGGTGTTCCGAAAACGTGAGCGCGAGCGGGTCCGGGTGGAAGATGTTGGCGTTCCAGAACGCCGTCCACGACATCGCGCCGGCGAGCAGCCGCGGGCACGTGCTCGGATCCCCACGCGAGGATCCACATGTTGAGGAGCGAGTCGCCGAGGTCGCCCGGCACGTCGCGCCCGAGGCCGAGCGCGAGCGGCCAGGTCATGACGAGCGCGAGCGACGGTGTAGGTGAGGGCGGCGGACAGGGCGCCGGGTTGATTGTTCGTGGAGTCCGCCATCGACGACTCAGCCCGGCGTCTTGTCGTCCAGCACCAGCTCTTCGACCAGCACCTGCACGATGGCCGCGGTCGGCACCGCGAGAATCGCGCCGACGAACCCGAGCAGCTCGGTGCCGATCGCCAGCGCGACGATCACCGTGACCGCGCTCAGCCCCACCTGGCGGCCCAACACCTCGCGGCACGAGGAAGTTGTTCTCGATCCCCTGTTGCAGCATGAAGAACACCGCGACCATCACCGCCAGGCCCGGCGACACCGTGAGCGCGACGGCGACGGCGGGAATGGCCGAGAGAATCGGACCGACCATCGGGATCGTCTCGCCGATGCCCGCAATGAGCGCGAGCACGAAGAAGTAGGGCACCCCGAGCAGGGCCAGGCCGATCCCGGACGTCACGCCGATGATCATGCCGAGCAGCGCCTGGCCGCCAAGCCACGCGCTGATCTTCACGGCGACGCGCGCGCTCACCTCGGCGACGCGCTCGCGGTGTTGCGGCGGACACAGCTTGACGAAGAGGTCGAAGACGCCCTGCGATTCGACCAGCAGGTAGAACGTCAGCATGAGGATGGCGATCATGCCGAACAGGCCGCCGACGAATCCCCAGAGGCCGGCCAGGATGGTGGACACCACGTCCGCGCTGCCCGACGGCAGGCGTTGGAGCAGGTCCTGCAGCGTGACGGTGGCGGGGAACACGCCCCAGGCCACCAGTTGCCGCTGAATCGCGTCCACGCGCGCGGGCAGGTCCCTCCACAACTGCTGCGCCTGCATCACCATCGGCGGGAACACGGCCGCGACGAGCCCGGCGAGCAGGGCGAGCACCGTCAGGTAGATCGCGAGGATGGCGACCCAGCGCGGCATGCGCCGCGTGCGGATGCCGCAACACGCGCTTCCGCTCGATCATCCGCACGAGCGGCGCGATGCCCGTGGCGAACAGGCCGCTGACGTAGATCAGCAGCAGCTGGCCTCGCACCTCGTACACCGTCCACAGCAGCATCACCGCGACCGCGGCGGCGAAGATGGCGAAGACGATCAGCTTGCGCGGCTCATTGGACATTACGCCTGCGCGTTGCGCAGGTAGCCGGCCGTGAAGTCCGCCATGTCGTCGTAGATCGTGCCCAGATCCTTCGGCGACGCGAGGAACACGACGCGGAAGAAGCCGCCGTCGGCCGCCATGCCGAAGCCCGATCCGTACACGCACAGGATGCCCTTCGCGCGCAGCAGCGCCGAGCACGAAGTCCTGGTCGGTCTTCCCGGCGGGCAGCGTCACCTGCGGCATCGCGTAGAACGCGGCCTTCGGCGCGACGCACGACATGCCGGGGATGGCGTTGAGGCGCGTCGGTCGTCAGCGTCGGCGCGCTCCCGCAGTTGCTGACGGAACGCGACCTGGTGCGATCGATCGCCGGTGAGCGCCGCCGTCACCGCGTACTGCATCGGGCCGGGGCTGCAGAGGCGGCCGTCCGCCAGCTTCTTGATCGCGGCCAGCGCGGCGTCGAGGCGCGGCGACGCGCCCACCGCCATCCAGCCCGCGCGCCAGCCGGGCGCGAGATACGCCTTCGACAGGCTCGAGTAGGAAATGATCGGCGCCTGGTTGTCGAGCGCCGCCATCGGCGGCACCGAGCCGTCGTACGCCAGGTCGCCGTAGACCTCGTCGGCCAGGATCACGAGCCCGTGCTCCTCGGCCAGCGCGATCAGCGCGCGCCGCGTCGACTCGGGATAGATCGCGCCGGTCGGGTTGTTCGGATCGATCACCACGAGCGCGCGCGTCTTCGCGTTGATGAGCGCTGCGGATGTGCTCGAGGTCGGGCAGCCAGCCGATTGGCCGGGTCGGTGCGGTAGTAGGCCGGCACCGCGCCGATCTTCGCGAGCACCGCGGTGTAGAGCGGATAGGTGGGCGACGGCACGAGCACTTCCTCGCCTTCGTCCACGATCGCCGTGAGCGCCAGCTCGATGCCCTCGGACGTGCCCGACGTGATCAGCACGCGGTCGGGCGACACCGCCACGCCGCGCGCGCGCGAAATCCGCCGCCACCGCCTCGCGCGCCTCGACGATGCCGGGCGAGGGCGTGTAGCCGTTGTGCCCATCGCGCATCGCCTTGGCCACCGCCTCGATCAGGTGCGGCGGCGTGAGAAACCCGAACTGGTTCGGGTCGCCGATGTTGAGGTAGCGCACCCGCATCCCGGTCTGCCTCGACCTTCTTCGCCTCGGCGACGATGTTGCGGATGGCGTAGGTGAAGCGGTCCACGCGCTGCGCGGTACGGATGGCGGCGATCGGTGGTGACGGCGATGGCATGATCAGCCGGAACTCGGTGCCAGCGTCGGTGCAGGTGCCAGGTCGGTGCCCAGCATCGTGCAGCGAGCCGCTACGCGCACCTGAGCATAGCATCATGTAATTGCTACACCGTACACTGGCTCCTGCCGTAAGCATACGCGTCCAGCAGGCCGCTGTTAGATACTAAGTCTTAATCTGTCAACGTGTTACGGGTTTGGCAAGGCGTTTGGATATAGGGAGGGCATGCGGCGGGTGATCCTGGCCGTCGCGTGCTGGGCTGCGGGGCTCATGATCGTCCCGGCGCCAGGCCTGGCGCAGGACGCCGGCCGGACGCCGGCGCGATGTTTCGAGGCGGGCGTCGACCTCGTCACCGTGAGCGCGACGGTCCGCGACGGAAAGGGACGGCTCGTCCGGGACCTGACCGCCCGGGACTTCGAAGTGTTCGACCGCGGCGACGCGCCGCGCGATCAGCGAGTTCCGCGCCGACCGGGCGCCCGTGAGCCTGGCGATCCTGTTCGATGTGAGCGGCAGCATGGACGTCGCCGCCCGCATGACCGCCGCGAAGTTTGCGGCCCATCACCTCCTGTCCTGGTTGGAGGAGGGCCGCGACGAAGCCGCGCTGTTTGCGTTCGACAGCCGGCTGCACGAGGTGGCCCCGTTTACGGTCGATACGCGTGCCCTGCAGGGCGCGCTGGGGGAGGTCGATCCGTTCGGGGCCACCTCGCTGCACGATGCCATTGCCGAAGCGGCCGCGCGCGTGGCGAGCGCGGCCAACCCAGCGCCGCGCCGTCGTGGTGCTGACCGACGGCATCGACACGGCGAGCCGGCTGACGCCGGCGGAAGTCTCGGCATGGCCGCGGCGATCGACGTGCCGGTCTACGTGATCGCCGTCGTGCTGCCCATCGACGACCCCGGACATCGGATCGCGCGACGCCGCAGACGCAGTCGCAGGTGCCGGCCTCGGTGGGCACGATCGCAGACCTGGCGCGGTGGACGGGCGGCGCGCTGTTCTACAGCCAGCACGTCGGCGTCGGCCAGCCTGGCGGCGCGCGTCGGTGATCGACGAGCTGCGGCAGCATGTATCTGATCGCGTTCGAGCCGGGCGCGGACGCGGGCTGGCATCCGATCGAGATTCGGACGAAGAAGAAGGACATGACGGTCCGCGCGCGCGGCGGATACGTCGCTGGCGGCGGTCGGATTTCGTGAACGTGTGATCTGAATGATCTGGTGATCTGAGTGAAGGAGACGAATGATGCGCAAGTCCATGTTCGTGGTGGGTGTGTTTGCCGTAACGCTGGCCGTGGCGCCCGCGTGCGCGACCAAGAAGTTCGTGCGCCAGTCGGTGGGCGACGTCAACGAGAAGGTCGGCACGCTCGCAAGTCGCTCGAGGAGACGCAGGAGCGCGTCAAGCAGAACGAGCAGAAGATCGGCGAGGTCGACCAGAAGGCCGCAGGCCGCCAACGCCGCCGCCGGCCAGGCGCAGCAGGCCGCCGAAGCTCGGCCAACGGCGCCGCCGCCACCGGCGGCCGAAGTCGGCAAGAAGGCCGACGCGCACGCCGCGGCCGTCGAGACCGAGACCCGCAAGCTGATCTTCGAGACCGTGCTCAGCGAGGACAAGGGCAAGTTCAAGTTCGGCGCGGCCGACCTGCCCGACGAAGCGAAGGCGGCCATCGACCAGATGGTGGCCAAGTTCAAGGCCGACAACAAGACGGCGGTGTGGATCGAGATCGAAGGCCACACCGACAACGTCGGCGACGCGAAGTTCAACGAGGCGCTCGGCCTGAAGCGCGCCGAAGCCGTGAAGCGCTACCTCTACGAGAAGCACCAGGTGCCGCTGCACAAGATGAACGTCATCAGCTACGGCGAAGAGAAGCCGGTGGCGCCCAACAACACCCGCGACGGCCGCGCGCAGAACCGCCGCGTCGTGATCAAGGTGCTCGCGTAAGAAGGCCGGTAGGTCTGGTAGGTCTGGTGGGCTCGTGGGGTCAGATAGACCCACCAGGCCTACCCGACCTACCCGGCCCTCTGGCCTACTTCGGCGTCCAGCCCCAGAAGCGGACGATCGTGTAGACGGCCTTGAACGCGTCCTTCAGGCCAATCTTCTTGCCTTCTTCGTAGGTGCGCCCGTGGTACGAGATGGGCACCTCGTAAATCCGCGCGCGCATGGCCGCCACCTTCTGCGTGATCTCCGGCTCGATGCCGAAGTCGCGCGACTGCAGGTCCAGCCGGTCGGCCACCTTCCGCACCATCACCTTGTAGCAGGTCTCCATGTCGGTCAGGTTCAGGTCGCTGAACATGTTC
The DNA here is from genome assembly GCA_963839865.1 of uncultured Acidobacteriota bacterium. Lineage (GTDB taxonomy): Bacteria > Acidobacteriota > Vicinamibacteria > Vicinamibacterales > UBA2999 > 12-FULL-67-14b. Next base: position 53,098 of record CAWIWS010000006.1, on the reverse strand, counting down.
GACAGCATCGTCAGCAGCCGGTTGCCCACCGAGTGCCAGAAGTACAGCACGCGATGGCCGCGCGGCGAGCCCAGGAAGCGCGAGCCGTAGACGACGTCGGCTTCGCCGTCGAGGATGGGCCGAATCAGCTGCGGATATTCGCGCGGGTCGTATTCGAGGTCCGCGTCCTGGATGACGACCATGTCGCCGGTGGACTCGCGGATGCCGCGCCACACCGCCGCGCCCTTGCCCTGGTTCTGCGGCTGGAAGAGCACGCGCACGCCGTCCTTGCCGTCCAGTTCCTTCAGGATGTCCCGCGTCCCGTCCTTCGACCCGTCGTCCACGATCACCAGTTCCTTGGTGACCGGCCCGAGATCGACGGCGAGCACGCGCGAGACGATTTCGCGAATGGTGGCCTGCTCGTTGTAGGCAGGCATGACGATCGACAGCTTCATGAGGCTCAAAAAGTGTACCTCATGAAGCTTGTGGTTCAACACGGAGGTTCAGCACGAAGGTTCAGCACAGGGGTTCAGCACGGAGGTTCGGTTCGACGCCGTTGAACCTCCGTGCTGAACCCCCGTGCTGAACCCTCGTGCTGAACCCCCGTGCTGAACCGGCTCTACGGGTTTCTGATCACCTGTCCCCTGAGCTCTCCGCCGGGGTTGGCCGTGCTGTGGACGTTCATGTAGATGTTGCCGAGCATCAGCGCCTGGACGAAGTCCTCCCACGAATTGATGCCCTGGGCGGCGCGGGGCACCAGGTCGGTGGCCGATGCGGTCCCGCTGATCGCGAAGTCGTTCGAGATGTTCGGCACCACCGTGAAGTTGACGACGACGGGACCGGCCACGCCCGGGCGCGCCCACGTGGAAGTGCGAGGCCGTCGTGCCGACCGGCATGTTGTAGACGTCGATCCGATAGGTCACCACCTGGGTGGCCACGTTCAGGGTGACCGTGCCGGTGCCGGCCGCGCCGGTGACCACGCCGGGCACCTCGTTGCCGCCGTGCAGGGCCGCCGTGAAGGTGATGGTCTGTGCCTGCGCCTGCGCGGCCGAGGCCAGCAGCACCAGGACGCCCGCGCTTACAAGAGAAAGTACACGTCGCATCGCCATCGCTCCTTTGTCGCCCCAAGACACTTGCGGCGCGGGGAATGCGGTAGCACGATGCGAGCCAGCTCGCGTCGGCCAGCAAAGCCAGCGACTTACAGCCTTTCAGCGGCGCCGGCAGTTACGCCCGGCGAAAGGCCTTACGCGATACGTATGCAAACGCCGGCTGGCCCGGCACCGTCAAACCGCTATCCTTCGGGAACACCTGATGCGACACCTCCTGGTTATCGGCCCGTTTCCGTGGTCCAGCCTGCACATCGCGGCGACGGACTGGCCGGATTGCCAGGTCGACCGAGACGTGCGGCGAAGCCGACGCCATCCGGCTGATGCGCTCGCGCGCGTTCGACGTCATCGTCACCAATCCGTCGACGACCGCGACGGAGGACATGGCCATCGTCCAGGAAGCCCACGCCCTGCAGCCCGGGATCCGCACGATCGTCCTGGCCGACGAACTCACGCCGGCCGAGATCATCGCGGCGCTCCGTGCCAAGGTGTTCGCCTGCTTCACGATGCCGGTCAACCGGGAAGATCTGCGGCAGTCGATCGACACGGCACTCGAGGAAGGCGACTGGCACAACGGGATCCAGGTGCTCTCGGCCGTCCCCGACTGGATCGCGATGCGCGTGGCCAGCCGGCGGGCGACGGCGGATCGACTGGTGCGGTTCATGACGGAACTGGCCGGCGACCTCCAGGAATCGGATCGCTTCAAGTTGATCACGGCGTTCCGGGAAGTGTTGCTGAACGCGATGGAGCACGGCGCGGGCTTCGATCCCGACAAGGTGGTCGACGTGCACGCGATTCGCACGAAGCGCGCGATGGTCTACTACTTCAAGGATCCGGGCACCGGCTTCAACCCAGCGGCGCCGGAACTGGTGGCCACCACCGTGGACCCCATCGGCCACATGGCCGAGCGAGACAGGCTCGGCATGCGGCCGGGCGGGTTCGGCATGTTGCTCGCCAAGGGCCTGGTGGACGAAATGCGCTATAGCGAGCTCGGCAACGAAGTCATCCTCGTGAAACACCTGGACTGACGCGCGCCACGAACATGGAACTCGACGGCAAGACAGCTCTCGTCACGGGCGGCAAGCGGATCGGCGCGGTGGTGGCCACCGCGCTCGCCTCGGCGCGGCGCCGACGTGGCGCTCGTCTACAACCGATCACGCCGCGAGGCCGACGACACGGCCGCGGTCGTTCGCGCGCTCGGCCGACGGGCCCTCGTCATCCAGGCGGACGTGTCCAACACCGCCGACTGCACTCGCATCGTGGACGCCACGGTGGCGGAGTGGGGCCGGGTCGACGTGCTCGTGAACATGGCCTCGTTGTACGTGGCCAAGCCGTTCGCCGAGCTCACCGACGCCGACTGGGATCGCCAGCTCGCGGTGGATCTGCGCGCGGCGTTTCTCGTGTCAAAAGCCGCGGCGGCCGAGATGTCGAAGCACGGCGGCGGCCGCATCATCAATTTCGCGGACTGGGTGGCGCGCAGCGGACGGCCACGCTACCTCGGCTATCTCCCGTACTACGTGGCGAAGGCGGGCGTGATAGCGCTCACCGAGGCGCTTGCGCTCGAACTGGCCGCGGACCAGGTGCTCGTCAACGCCATCGCGCCGGGCCCGATCGTCGCGCCGCCAGGGACGTCGGACGAGGAGAGCGCCGCGGTCGTCAAGGCCACGCCCCTCGGGCGCTGGGGCGGCGAGGACGAAATCGCGAAGGCCGTGTTGTTCCTGGTCCACAGCGATTTCGTCACCGGTGAAACGATTCGTGTCGATGGAGGACGGCACGTCAAATGACGCGCGCGAACAGCTCCTTCATCGACGCCAGCGCGCCCGTGAGCTCCTCACGGCTGCGGCCGAAGCAGAGCCGCAGGTAGCCTTCCGCGCTGGGACCGAAGTCCACGCCGGGCACGCAGCCGATGCGCGCGTGCTTGATCAGGTGCTCCGCCATCGCCCACGACAGTGACGGACCGGTGAGGCCCGCCTTCTTCGCCCACGCCTCGTTGATCTTCACGAACGCGTAGAACGCGCTGTCGGGCGGCGTGCCCGAGAACACCTCGGGCGCCGCCTCGCGGAGCCCCGCATAGAAGAAATCGCGGCGGCCGAGCAGTTCCGCCTGGAAGCCCTTGATGCAGTCCTGCGAGCCTTCGAGCGCGCCGATCGCGCCGTGCTGCGCGATGGAGCAGACGTTGCTGGTCGTGTAGAGCACGAGCTTGGTGGCGCGCGCGCGCAGCGCCTTGTCCTTGATGGCGAAGTAGCCCACGCGCACGCCCGTCACCGCGTACGACTTGCTGAGCGTGTAGATCGGAATCGTCCGCTCGTACATCCCCGGCAGCGACGCGATGCTCACGTGCTCGCCCTTGTACACGAGGTCCTCGTAGGCCTCGTCCGAAATCACCCAGAGGTTGCGCTCGCGCGCGATGGCCGCGATGCGCTCGAGGTCCGCGCGCGTGAGGAGGCCGCCCGACGGGTTGTTGGGCGAATTCACGTAGAGGACCTTCGTCTTCGGCGTGATGGCCTTCTCGAACTCGTCGAGGTCCCACCGGAAGCCGAGGTGCTCGTGCAGCGGCACCTGCACCGGCTTGGCCCGCGCCGCGATGGTGATCGCCATCGTCGGCGGCCACTCCGGATCGGGCACGATCATCTCGTCACCCGGCTCCAGCAGCGCGTGCAGCACGGCGTAGATGCCGTGCGTGCCGCCGTTGGTGATGACGATGTCGTCGTCGCTCTCGACGGGGATGTGGTTCTTGGTGCGGAGCTTCTCCGCGACGAGCTGGCGGAGGCGCGGCAGTCCCGGCGTGGGCAGGTAGTGCGTGTGGTTCGCCGCGATCGCCTTGATCATCCCCTGCTTGAAGGTCTCGGGCGCGTCGAAGGACACGTCGCCCTGGTCGAGGCGGAACGGATCCTTGACGGTGAACATCAAGTCGCGAATCTTGACGATGGCGGAGAGCGGAACCGAGTCGTAGAAAACACCCATGATGTGTCTGGAGCGGACCTAGAGGGTCGCCCCTACTCCTGCCTTTGTCGAGAATGGTGTTCAGGGTTGCGGCGGTGCGCCGCGCGGGAAGGTTGCTGACGTAGAAATGACGCGCGCCGAGATCGATCGAGCGAGCGGATCGTCCGGGCGCAGACGTCCACGGGCGTCGCGCCCTCGGCGAATTCCCGCTGCAGCGCCTCGACGGGCACCGGCAGGAACTGGCTCAACATCTCGAGGGTCTTCGGGTTGGCGCTGCGGTAGTAGAAGACGCCGAAGACGCCGGGCAACGCGAGGCCGCGCCGGCGTCCGGCCGCGAGGAACGCGTCCACGCGATCGGCCTGGTGGTGCGACACGATCTGCGTGAGGTAGAAATCGGCCGACGCCTCCGGCTGCAGGAGGAACTCCACCTGGCCTTCGGGGTCCGCCGTGGGATTGGCCCACCCGCCGAGTTCGAGCTCGGGATGGCGCTCGCGAATGAGCTTCCGCAGCTGCCACGCGTGCTCGAGGCAACGCGGACGACCCACGTGCTTGTCGCCGCCCAGCACCACGAGCGACGGGAAGCCGCTCTGCACCGTCTGGTCGGCGTAGGCCAGGCAGAACTCGACCGAGTGCTTGGACGTGAGGAACGGGATGATGTGGTGACGCGGCACCGTGTCGCCGAGGTTGGCGATGAGGTGCCGGAGGTTGTTCTCCTCCTGCGCCCCGACGGCGCTGTCGGTGACCATGACGCGCACGTCCTGGCGCGAGAGCGACCGGATCGTGTGGTAGGTGTCAATCCACGCGTCGATGCCCTCGGCCGACGCGAGTTCCGCCCGGGGCGGGCGCAGCTCGACGGCGATGACGCTGGAAGACTCGCGGCGCAGCAGGGACAGGAAGGAAGACAACTATTTCTTTTCGTTCAGCTTGTATCCGGCCGGCGGCGCGAACAAATCCGCGGCCAGGGATCCGGTTTCGATCGACTGCACGGTGGTGGTGGAGGTGATGCCGCCCATCTTGGCCATCATCCCGGCCATCGGGCCCTCGCCGTCCATCTTGATGCTCATCTCGGTTTCGTACGCGACGCCGCCCGCCGCGGCGAGTTGCCTGTACATCTCGGACATCGCCTTGGCCTGCCCGGGCTGGCCCTTGGCCGCGCGCGGGTCGCTGAAGATCCAGCCCTTCTCGACGGCCGCCTTGTAGAACGCCAGGTATTCCGCGGTGCCCGGCGCGCCCTTCACGATCCACATCGGACCGGTGAGGACGACGGTCATCTTCATCCCCTTCTCGCCGCCCATCGTCGCGGGCACGGAGATCTCCATGTCGTAGCCGCTGGCGGTCTTGCCGAGGAGCTCCTTGGTCTGCCCGTTCGGCTTGATCGAGGCTTTCACCTCGCCGGCCTGGACGTTCTTGGACACCTCGGCGCCGAACGCGGCCATGTCCCACACGTCGGCTTCCTTCTTCTTCGAGTCGAAGATGTACATCTTCTGCCCGTCGACGTCGAAGATCGTGGAGCGCACCGTGTCGCCCATCACGGTGTCGGACCGCATCTTGAGGCCCTTCACGTACGTCGTGGTGACGGCGCTCGTGGCGTTGCCCATCGCCTTGCCGGCGATCGTCTGCTTGATGGTGACGTCGGCGAAAGCGGGAGCCGCGATCGAGCACGCGAGCACGGCCGACAGCAATACACGCTTCATGTGGCTCATCTCCCGGGAGGAACGTTCATTATAGCGCCGAGGCCCGCGGCCCGGCCGGTGGCCCAGGCCCACGCGAAGTTGTGACCGCCGATGGGGCCGAAGGCGTCGAGCAGCTCGCCGCAGAGGAAGAGCCCCGCGCACCGGCGGCTCTCGAGCGTCCGTGGATCGACCTCGTCCAGCGCCACGCCGCCGCCCGTGACTTCGGCCTTCTTGTAGCCTTCATCGCCGGTCCAGGGCAGGACGTACGCGGTGAGGCGATCGACGAGCGCCAGCCGCTCGGTGCGGCGCAGATCGCTCGTGCGCCGGTCGAGCGGCACGCCGGCCTCGCCCATCAGGTGCTCGGCGAGGCGCGCGGGCAGATGGCGCGCGAGGATGGTGGCCACCGATGCCGCCGGCGCCTCGAACGCGCGCGACCAGGCGGCGGCGTCGAGCGGGGACCACTGGGCTCGGATCACGACGGGAGTCGGGAGCCCTTCGACTCCGCTCAGGGCAGGCCGGGAGTCGGGAGTCGAGAACCGGGAGTCGGGAACGGGACGCGTGACGACGTGCGAGATGTCGAGCACCGCTGGGCCGCTGTAGCCGCGGTGCGTGAAGAGGAAGCCGCCCGTGGTCTCAGTGACCTTGGCGCCGACCTTCGCGCGCAGGCGGACGGTGAGCGACACACCCGCGAGGAACGCGTGTTCGTGCGCCGGATCCGATCCGCCGAGCAAGGGCGTCAGCGCCGGGTAGGTGGGCACCATGCGATGACCGAGCGCGGCCGCGACGTGCAGGCCGGTGCCGTCGCTGCCCGTCGCCGGCACCGAGAGGCCACCCGTGGCGAGTATCACGCGCGAGGCCTGGACGGGGCCGCGGGTGGTGCCGATCGTCCAGCCATCTTCCGATCGATTCGAGGGCGGTGACGCTGGTGTCGAATTGCAGGCGAACGCCGCGCGCGCGCGCCAGCGCGAGCAGGCCATCGCGCACGTCGCGGGCCTTGTTCGACTGCGGAAACAACTTGCCCGACTCCTCTTCCAGCGCGAGCGGGATGCCCACTTCGTCTTCGAAGAACGCGCGTTGTTCATGGAGCGGCCAGGCGCGCAGCATGCCGCGCAGCAGGTGGGCTGGCGAGTCGGTGACGAAGCGCTCGGGCGCGAGCGCGGACGGCAGGATGTTGCAGCGCCCGCCGCCGCTGATGAGAATCTTGCGGCCGCCGTCTGGGGTGCGCTCCAGGAGGAGAACGTCGCCCCCGGACGACGCGGCGAATATCGCGGCCACCAGCCCCGCCGCCCCGCCGCCAATGACGGCCACAGAGGGCCGCAGATTAAACGCAGATTTCACGCGGATTTCAAGCCGTCAATCCCTAAGCCCTAAGCCCTCAGGCCCTTACAGTAACGCCTTCGAGTAGAAGAGATCGTGATCGCCCGGCGGCACGTAACCGGCCAGGCGCACGGCGGCGGCGATCTGCGCCCAGTGCCGCACTTCGTGGAGCGCCATGTGGAAGAGGAGCTTGCGCGGCGTCATCTTGAAGTTGCCGCCCGACTGGACGACCACCTCGCGCGGGGTCGTCGCGTCTTCGGCGGTCAGCGTCTGGAGATACGCATGGAGCGCCACGCGTCCGCGCGCGCCGTATGCGAAGAGGCCGTCGATGTCGTTGACGGCCACCCCCGTCTGGCCCGGCAGGTCCTCACGCTTCAGCCGCAGCGTGTGACGGACCTCGACGAGCAACGTATGGTCGACGAGAGACCACACCGTGGGAAACCGTCCGCCCGGCTGCACGGTCGTATTGAGCGCCCCCGGGTGCGAATGAAACCACGGCTGCCATTTCGCGCGCTCTTCCCCGGTCCATGCGAGCAGTTCGTCCAGGCTCAGATTCAGCGTCATCGTCGACTCCCGACTCCCGACTCTATCGGAACAGATCATCAACGGACACGATATTGATCGGCCCGAGATTGAGTGCGCGGATGCCGGCTTCTATGGCCGCGCGATCGCCCACCACCACCACGGCCATCTTCTCCGGCTGGATGTAGCGCGCGGCGGCGCGTTGCACGTCGGCGGCGGTGACCTTGGTCACGGCCGGGACGAACGCGCTGAAGGTGTCGTCGGGCAGGCCGTAGATCACGACTTCCTCCAGCTTTCGTGCGAGGTCACCCGTGGTTTCGAACTCGCCCGGGAAGCCGAGCGCGACGTAGTTTTTCGCCTTGGCGAGTTCTTCGGCGGGCACCGGCGTCAGGATCCCGTTCAGCTCGACGAAGAACTCGCGCAGCGCGTCGGCCGTCTTGTCCGTCTGCACGCCGGCGGCCGCGAGGAACGGTCCCGGCGGAGAGGCGCATGTCGAATCCCGAGCTGGCGCCGTAGGCGTAGCCGTTCTTCTCGCGCAGGTTCTGGTTGAGCCGCGAGGTGAACGAGCCGCCGAGAATGGTGTTGAGCACCTCGAGCGTCGCGTAGTCCGGCGTGGAGCGCGGCACGCCGACCCACCCGATGCGGATCTGCGACTGCGCGGCGCCCGGCTTGTCCACGAGGTAGATCTGCCGGCGGGTCAGCTGCGGCGCCGTCGGGCACGGCGGCCGTCAGCGGCGCCATCGCCTCGCCCTTCCAGCCGCCGAAGGCCTTTTCGAGCAGCGGCAGCACCGTCGCCGGCGTCACGTCGCCCACGACGACGAGCGTGGCGTTGTCGGGGCGGTAGTGGACGCGGTAGAACGTGCGCAGGTCGTCCACCGTGAGGGACTCGATCGCCGCCGGCAACCCGTTCGGCGGACGTGCCGTAGCGATGGGTCGGTGCCGTAGACGACGCGCGGGAACGCGAGCTGGACGAGCGCGGCGGCGTTGTCGCGCGCCTGCAGCAGGCTGGTGAGCCGTTCCTTGCGCAGCCGCTCGAGATCCTTCGCGGGAAACGTCGGCCGCAGCGCGATGTCGGCCTGGCAGCGGCAGCGCGTCGCCGAGCCGCGCGACCGGCGACGACAGGCGGACCATCGACGCGTCGAACGAACTGCTGGTCGTGATGCTGGCGCCGAGGAACTCGATGGCGTCGGCGAGCTCCAGCGACGATCGCGTGCCCGCGCCCTCATCCAGCATCGCGGCCGTGAGGCTGCCGACGCCGTACTTGCCGATCGGATCCGCCGCGCTGCCGGACCGGCACGATCAGGTTCACCTGCACGACGGGCACCTCGTGGTGCTCGACAATCCACACCGCGAGGCCGTTGCCCAGCGTGCGCTTCTGGATGGCCGGCAGTTTCAGCGTGGGCGCCGGCCCGATCGCGGGCGGCTTGGAGCGGTCCGGCGCCTGCGCGACGATCCCGATCGACAGGCAGAGGACACCGAGCAGGGACAGGGACAGGCGGCGCATTACTTCTTCTCCTCGGGGACCACGCTCAGCTCGACGCGCCGGTCGTTGGGCAGGTACTTCGCGACGGCGGCCTGGATGTCGGCGGCGGTCAGCGCGCGGTAGCGCGCCAGGTCCTCTCGCGAAGTAGTCCGGGCTGCCCGTGGCGGTGTAGTAGGCATTCAGCTGGTTCGGCCTTGCCGTTGAAGCCGCCGACGCGCTCCATCTGCCGGTAGAAAGACGCTTCGGTCTGGTTCATCGCGCGCTGGACCTCGCGCGCCTCGGGCGGCGCCTTCGCGAGCCTGGTGATCTCCTCGTCGATCACCGTCTTGAGGTCGTCGAGCGTCTGGCCCGGCCGCGCCGTCGCCATGATCATGAAGTTGCTGCCCAGCGCCTGCGACTGCTGGAACGCCTGGACGTCCTGCGCGATCTGCATGTCGTAGACGAGCCGGCGATAGAGCCGCGAGTTCTTCCCGCCCGTCAACACGCTCGACACCATGTCCATCGTCGCGTCGCCCGGCTGAAAGAGCGCGGGCGTGTGCCACGCCAGGTACAGGCGCGGGAGCTGCACCTTGTCGGTGATCGTCTTCTTCTTGACGCCATCGAGGACGGGCGTGGGCGGCGACAGCTTGCGGCACCTCGCCGCGGCCCGCGGGCACGTCGCTGAACCACTTCTCGACGAGCGCCTTCGTGCCGTCGAGGTCGATGTCGCCGGCGATCACGAGGCTGGCGTTGTTCGGGACGTAGTAGGTGCGGAAGAAGCGCGCGACGTCCTCGAAGCTGGCGGCGCTCAGGTCCTCCATCGAGCCAATCACCGGCCAGCTGTACGGGTGCGTCGGCGGGTAGAGCAGCGAGGCGAGCTGCACGAATGCCTGGCCGTAGGGCTGGTTGTCCACGCTCTGCCGCTTCTCGTTCTTCACGACGTCGCGCTGGCCGTCGACCTTGGCCGGCGCCTTGTCGTCGAGGAGGAAGCCCATGCGATCCGACTCGAGGAAGAGCGCGAGCTCGAGCGCGTTGTTCGGCAGGTCGATGTAGTAGTTGGTCCGGTCCTCGGTGGTGGACCCGTTGTTGTTGCCGCCCGCGGCCTCGAGCCACTCGTCGAACGCGCCCTCGGGCACGTGCATCGATCCCTCGAACATCAGGTGCTCGAAGAGGTGCGCAAACCCCGTGCGGCCGACGCGCTCGTTGGCCGATCCGACGTGGTACCACACGTTGACGCTCACCACCGGCACGCTCGTGTCGCGGTGGAGGATGACGTGCAGGCCGTTGGGCAGCGTGAACTGGGTGAAGGGAACCGAGAGCGCGGCCGCGGAAGGCGCAGCTTGCTGCGCCCCAAGAGCGACCGCGGAGGCCAGCAGCAGGCCGAGGGTGGAAAGCCAGCGTTTCATAGGGCCATTCTGCCCGATCTTCACGTTGCCGATCGCTTCTTCCGCATGGCGGCCAGCGTCTCGTTGGCGGCGGCCGAGATGGCCACCACGGCCGGATGCTTGAGCCGGCGCTCCACCGAAATCGCGAAATACCGCTCGCGGATCGCGTCGATTCGTCCCACCACCGTCACACCGTATTGCCGCGCCACTTCCTTTTCGATCGCCGTGGGCGCCACGAAGAGCCCCGCGCCGGCCTCCCCGAAGGTCTTCCACAAGGCGCTGTCGTCGATCTCGGCGACGATGCGCGGACGGAGGCCCTGCTGGTCGAACCACTGATCGAGCGCGCGGCGCAGCGTCTTGCCGTCGGTGGGCAGGAGGAACGGGGCGCCATCGAGCGAGCGCGGAAATCCCTTGCGATACGCCGCCGCGAGCTTCGTGGTGCCGAACACGCTGACCGGCGTCTCGCCGAGGGGATGGCTGAAGGCCTTTACCTTCACCGTCGACGCGATCGGGGCATCGGCGATGACGAGGTCGAGCGCGTGCGTCGCCAAATCCGCGATCAGTCGCTCGGGCGCGCCGTCGCGACAGACGATGCGGACGGGGTCGGGCAACCGGAGCGCGGGCTCGAGCAGGCGGTACGCGATCATCTTGCTCACTTCATCCGCCACGCCCACCTGGAACCGCATCGGCCGCCCCGTGGGGCGGTCCTTGAGCGTGTCCATCAACTCGCGGCCGAGGGCGAAGATGTCGTCCGCGTATCGATAGACGACCCGGCCCATCTCGGTGAGCACGAGGTTTCGTCCGGATCGCTGGAACAGCTTTTCGCCGAGTTGCACTTCGAGCGCGCGGATCTGCCCGCTGATGGTGGGCTGGGCCAGCCGCAGCTCCTCGCTCGCGCGGGCAATCGTGCCCACGCGCGCGACCGTCCAGAAATACAGCAGGTGGTGGTAGTTCAGCCACTCCATGGAGATAAGGATATAGAATTTGACGATCTGCCTATGTCCGATCCTCTTGTAGCCGTGATCATGGGCTCGACGTCCGACTGGGAGACGATGTCCCACGCCGTCGAGATGCTCGAGCGGTTCGGCGTGCCCTATGAGAAGCAGGTCGTCTCGGCGCACCGCACGCCGCTGTGGATGGCGGAGTTCGCGCAGGGCGCAGAGGCGCGCGGCATCCAGGTGATCATCGCGGGCGCGGGCGGCGCCGCGCACCTGCCAGGCATGGTCGCGGCGCACACCGTGCTTCCCGTCCTCGGGCGTGCCGGTGCAGAGCGCCGCGCTCCAGGGCCTCGACTCGCTGCTCTCCATCGTCCAGATGCCCGGCGGCGTGCCGGTGGGCACGCTGGCGATCGGCAAGCCCGGCGCGACCAACGCCGGCATCCTGGCCGTCGAGATTCTCGCCACGTCGCGTCCGCAACTGCGCGAGCGGCTCCGACAGTTCCGCGGCGGAGCAGACGGCGAAGGTCCGCGAGGACACGCTGCCGTGAACCGCATCGTCGCTGCCGGGCGCCACGCATCGGCGTGCTGGGCAGCGGACAGCTGGGCCGCATGCTGGCCTTCGAGGCGCGAGCGGATGGGCTACCGCGTGCACACGCTGTCGCCCGGGCGTCGACACCCCCGCCGGGCAGGTCGCCGACCTGGAGATGCGCGCCGAGTACGACGACCTCGACGCGATTCGCACGTTCGCGCGCGGCGTGGACGTGATCACCTTCGAGTTCGAGAACGTGTCGACCGACGCGGCGGACGCCGCGGCCGAGCACGTGCCGGTGCGGCCGAGCGGATCCGCCCTCCACATCACGCAGCAACGCGCGCGCGAGAAGGCGTTCCTCGCCGATCATGGCTTTCCGGTCACGCCCTTTGCCAAGGCGCAGTCGCTCGACGAGCTGGCGGTGGGCCTCGGCATGGTGGGGCTGCCCGGCGATCGTCAAGACGGCGGTGTTCGGCTACGACGGCAAGGGCCAGCACCGCATCAACGCCATCGAGGAAGCCGAGCGCGTGTGGGGACTCATCGGGCACCAGGAAGCGATCATCGAGCGCGTCGTGGACTTCTCGCACGAGATCTCGGTGGTGGCGGCGCGCGGCCTCGACGGCGAGTTCGCGCACTACGGCGCGATCGAAAACCACCATCGCAACCACATCCTCGACTTGTCGGTGAGCCCGGCGCGCGTGCCCGACGGCCTCGCGACAGAGGCGGTGCACTTCACGCACCGGGTCCTGGAGGACCTCGGCTACGTCGGCGTGCTGTGCGTGGAGTTCTTCGTCACGAAGCGACGGGCGCGCTGCTCGTCAACGAGATCGCGCCGCGGCCGCACAACTCCGGACACCTGACGATCGACGCGTGCGTCACCAGTCCAGTTCGAGCAGCAGGTGCGCGCGGTGTGCGGCCTGTCGCTCGGCGACGCCACGCAGATGCGTCCGGCGGCGATGGTGAACCTGCTCGGGGACCTGTGGATCAACGGCGAGCCCGACTGGGCCGCGGCGATGGCGATCCCCGACGTGAAGCTGCACCTCTACGGCAAGGCCGACGCCGCGCGTCGGGCCGCAAGATGGGCCACATCACCGCGCTCGGCGAAACGCCGGATGACGCCGCCGCGAAAGCCCTAGCCGCGCGCGACGTGCTGTGCTGATCAACGTACGGGCCACGGAGACACGGAGACACGGAGAAGACCAATCTTTGTAAAGACCATGCTGCGGAGCGGCACTGGCTTTTGGAAGCCTTGATCTTCTCCGTGTCTTCGTGTCTCCGTGGCCTGTACGTGATCACCGAGGCGTGAGCGTCAACGTCGACACGGCGGGGCCGGGGAGGAACGGCGTGGGCTCGCCGTTCAGCCAGGCGCGATATTGATCGCCGTAGTGCGGCGAGAGCGGATGTCCGCTCTGCCCGGTGGGGATGTTCAGGATGCCCTCGGCCTCCCGGCCGGGTGACACGACCATCCGCTCCGAGGGCCCCGTGCGCGGCGCATGCGCGCGCGGCACGAAGACGTCGCCCGGTAGCGGGTCCGACGGCATGTTGAGCCACCGGCCCAGAAGAGGAATCGCCGACGCCAGCGGATGCCGCATCTCGCGCCCGGTTGGCGTCTCCCCAGGTGTGCGCCGAGAGCGTGCGGCCGTCGGCGGTCACGTCCGCGATCGTCGCGTCCACGGCCGCGAGGATCCGGTCGTCCCACGTGGCGTACTTCGGATCGAGCAGGTGCAGTGGACGCTCGGTGAGCAGCTGCCACACGGGCCCTTCGCCGCGGAGGGACCGCGTGTAGTCAAACGTCGGGTCGATCGCGGCGGCGGGCGCGGTGAGCGACGTCATCACCTCGCGCACGAGCGTGGCGCGGACCGCGCGCACGAGCAGATACGCGGTCGAGTTCGATGACGCGTACCCCGTCCACGTCGACTCGACGAGCGCCTCGAAGTCCTTGCGGCGGCCCTCGAGATCGGCCTGGCCCGAATGTCCCTGGGTCCGCGCAAGCGTGTCCAGGATGAGGGTGCGCCACCGCTCGAGGAACAACGCGCGGTTCTCCAACTGCAGGTCGAGCATGTCGCCGGGCGTCGCCCTCGCGATCTGCATCAGCCGATCGCGGATGAGCCGCGCGCGAATGCCATCGGCATAGCCGCCTTCGCCGATCGTCGTCAACATCGCCCCGTCCACCACCGGCGCGTTGGCCGTCCAGATCCGGCCGTTCTCCGGATCGACGATGCGGGGGAATTCGTCCGCGGGCAGGTAGCCGTCCCAGCGCGACGTGCCGTCGGCCCAGGATTCCGGCGTGGAGCCGTCGTGCCCCACGCGCCTCGGAATCACGCCGCCCACCGTCCACGCGATGCGCCCGCTCTCGTCCGCCATCGTCGTGTTCTGGTTGGGCATGCCGAGGCCGGCCACGCCCGCGAGCAGATCGTCCACCGTCCGCGCGCGCTCCGGCTTGCTGATGTCGGAGGACATCACTTCCGGATCGTGCGCGACCCACCGATGCGCGTACTCACGTCCTTTCGCGTCCTTCCAGACGATGGGGCCCCAGGTGGTCCAGCGGACGGCAAACGGCCGCGACGCTTCGCCCTTCACCCCGATGGATTCGGTGAAGACCTCGAAGGCCGCCGGGCCGTCGGGCGTCGAGGTACTTCGACGGATCGTGCGCGTCTGGTTCGATGCGGACGAGGTCGCTCCAATCGCCGCCGCTGTTGGTGAAGCCCCACGCCACGTGGCCGTTGCTGCCGACGACCATGGAGGGAAGGCCCGGCAGGCTGAGGCCCGTGACGCGCAGCGTGTCGGACGGCTCCACGGGATCCGGGAAGGCGAGCGAGGCGCGGTACCAGATGCACCGGCACGCCGAGCGCCAGGTGCATGTCGTTCGCCACCAGCGCCCGCCCGGACGCCGTGTGCGCGCCGTCGACCGCCCAGTTGTTGCTGCCGACGATCGCGGCCTCGTCGCCGTCACGCACAGGCCACGGAGGCACGGAGACACGGAGAAAGCCATCCTCCTGGATTGGTTGGTGCCGCGTAGCGGTCCCGGCGTCTTCAAGAAATTGATCTTCTCCGTGTCTTCGTGTCTCCGTGGCTTGTACGTGATGCCGCAGGTCGATACACGTCTGGACCCGGAATCGGCGGCCGGACGAGCGGGCTGCCGAGGACGGGCGTCTCCCAATCGGATCCAGGCGCGGTGAGGAAGCGGAACATCGGGTCGGGCAGCGTGTCGCGCAGCGCGCCGAGCGTTTGTTCGAAGCCCGCCTGGCGTCCCTGCAGCGTGTTGAACATCGCGAGCACGGTGAGGATGGTGTCTTCGGCGCGCCAGGGCTCCGGCGTCGCGCGCAACACGAGGTATTCGAACGGCGGCGCGCCGAGCGCGGCGAGGCCGGCGTTGACGCCATCGGCGTACGCGTCGAGCAGTCGCCGGTACGGTGGGTCCGTGAGATCGAGCGCGCGATGCGCCACGTCGCGCAGGCGATGGAGGCGCGCCTGTTGATCGGCCTCGACGGCGCGCGGGCCGACGAGCGCCGCGAGTTCACCCGCGGGCTGCCGCCGTTGCAGGTCCATCTGGAAGAAGCGGTCCTGCGCGTGGAGGAATCCGAGCGCCCGCGCGACGTCTTCACGCGAACGACCGGTGATGGTGGGCACGCCAAGCGCGTCGCGCGTCACCGTCACCGGCCCGCCAAGCCCCGGCACGGCACGCGGTCCCGTCGATGGCCGGCAAGCTGGCGCGCAGCTGGTAGCCCGCATAGAGCACCGCGGCCACCAGTGCCAGCGCAACCACGGCCAGCGCGATGCCGCCGGCGCGCAGGAACTTTCGGAGCATTGACGGGATGATACTTCTCGGGAGTCGGGAGTCGGGAACCGTAAGCCGTAAGCCGTGACAAGCGCCCGTAAGCCGCAAGCCGTGACAAGCGCCCGCAAGCCGTAAGCCGTAAGCCGTGACAAGCTTCACTCTGACCGCAATCCCCGGATCGCGTCCCTGGGGCGGGCTGGCCTAATTTAGCCGCATGATGCAGCATGAACTCGTGGCCCTTCGACTCCGCCCCGAAACGGAAGGGCGTCGCTCAGGGCAAGCCCTTGCGAAGGCGGGGGGAGCCCCACCAGCCTGGATCCCCGTTGGCAGCCTCTCGCCGCGCGCGATGCGCGGGCGGACGGGACGTTTGTCTACGGGGTCACTTCCACCGGCGTGTATTGCCGCCCGAGCTGTCCGAGCCGGCGGCCGCGGGCCGATCGGGTGCGCTTCTTCAACACGCCGTCCGATGCGCGGCAGGCGGGCTTTCGTGCCTGCAAGCGCTGCCGTCCGGATACCGTTGGCGTGTCGCAACCCGGCATCGAGGCCGTGACGCGCGCGTCCGCGTACCTCGCGACGCACGCGGACGAGGCCGTGACGCTCGGCCACCTCGCGCGCGTGGCGTCGATGAGTCCGCACCACCTCCAGCGGCGCTTCAAGGCGATCGTCGGCCTGTCGCCGCGCGAATACCAGGCGGCCGTCCGCGCCGGGCGGTTGCGGTCGAGCCTGCGCGACGGGCGCGATGTCACGACCGCGATCTACGAGGCCGGGTACGGCTCGCCGAGCCGCGTGTATGAAGCGCCGCCCACGGGCCGCGGGATGTCGCCGTCGAACTACCGGCGCGGCGGCGCCGGCATGCGCATCGGGTACGCCGTGGTGGCGAGCCCGCTCGGTCACGTGCTGATCGCCGCCACGGCCAACGGCGTGTGCGCGGTGAAGTTGGGCGACAACGAATCGGCGCTCGAACGCGATCTGCGCCGCGAGTATCCCGCCGCCGACATCCGCGCCAGGGAGAAGCCCAGGCCCGAATGGGTCAAGGCCATCGTCCAGCACCTGCGCGGACAGGACGCGTCGGTGGCCCTGCCGATCGACGTGCAGGCCACGGCCTTTCAGTGGAAGGTCTGGCGTGCCCTTCAGCAGATCCCCTGCGGCGAGACGCGCGCCTACGCGGAGGTCGCGCGCGCCATCGGCAAGCCGACGGCGGCGCGGGCGGTGGCGCGGGCGTGTGCCACCAACCCTGTCTGCCTCGTGGTGCCCTGCCACCGCGTCGTCCAGACCGACGGCGGACTGGGCGGGTATCGCTGGGGTATCGAGCGGAAGAAGCGCCTGCTTGAGGCGGAAAGACGGCGGACGGTCAAAGCGTAAAATCGTGCAGTTTCGTGAAATATTGCGACCTGGAATCGACTCCCGACTCCCGACTCCCGACTCCCGGATAGAATTCAGTTCGTGCCTCAGACCCGCTACGGTGTCTCGCCATGGCTTGGCGCCGTTCCCGTGAAGAAGCGACCGGAGTTTCCGGCGTTCAAGGGCCACATCACCGCCCCGCTCGTCATCATCGGCGGCGGCATGACCGGCTGCATGACGGCGCAGGCCTGCGCCGCCGCGGGCCTGAAGGTCATCCTGCTCGAGGCCCATCGCATCGGCCAGGGCGGCACCGCCCGCGCGAGCGGCTTCTTCTCGAGCGAAGCGTGCGAGTCGTTCCGCGATCTCGACGTCGCGGGCGGGACGCCGCGTCCGCGCGCGCCCTCTTCGAGGAATCGAGCCGCGCGCCGCGCGAGCTGGCGGCCACGGTCAAGCGGCTCGGCATCAAGGCGGACCTGCACATCGGTGACGCGCTGCGCGTGATCCCCGCGGGCCAGCCGGACAAGATCCTGCGCCGCGACGCGGCCGATCGCGACGACGCGGGCCTCCATGCGCCGTGGCAACTGCCCGCCGCGATCACGCGCTCGGTCGCCGTGCCCGCGGCGGGGGGCATTCGCCTCAAGGACTGGGGCTTCGTCGATCCGTATCGGCTGGCCCTGGGCTTTGCCGCCGCGGCCCTCAAGCGCCGCGCGAAGTTCTTCGAGCGCTCGCGCGTGGCGCGCATCACGTTCGATCGCAAGGTCGCCACGATCGCGCTGGAGAACGGATCCACGATCGTCACCGCGCGCCGCCGTGCTGTGCACGGGCGAGCCCACCGAGTTGTTCAAGGCGCTCCGCCGGCATTTCCGCTTCGAGGATCGCTACACGGTGATGACCGAGCCGCTCCCGGCCGCCGTGCGCGCCGCAGCTCGGCAAGCGCGCCGACATCCTCTGCGACACCGACGCGCCGGCGCACCAGCTCTGGTGGACGGCGGATCATCGCGCTGTTTTCTCCGGCGCGGACCAGCGCCGCCCGGCCGCCAGGCTGCGCGAGGCCACGCTGGTCCAGCGCACGGGCCAGCTGATGTACGAATTGTCGCGGCTCTATCCCGCCATCTCCGGCGCCGCGCCGGCGTTTGGCTGGGACACGCCGCTCGCGCACAGCATCGACGACGTGCTGTATGCGGGCACGCATCGCAACTTTCCGCACCAGCATCTGGCCTTCGGCACGCTGCACGACCCGGCCCGCGCGTTCCTGGCGAGCCGGATCCTGCTGCGGTCGGTCCAGGGCCAGGCGGACAAGGCGGATCAGTTCTTTTCGTTCTCGCGCAACCTGTAGGAGGCCTCCGTGGCGGACTCCGGAATCTTTCGCATCAACCCGCTCCAGGGATGGCAGCGTGAAGCCATCCTGAAGGCGGCGGCGTTCCTTCGCGAGAAATTCGGCAATCCGCCGTGCGATCCCGGGGCTCGCGCTGGCGCACGACGCGTCTGCTCGAGGTGCTCGATCCGGCCCGCCGGACGGTCCGGCTCCAGAAGGAAATGGCGGAGGCCACGCGCAAGGCGGCCCTGACCGCGGCCGCCGAGCGCCGGGCGGCCAGGGAGCGGCGGGCGGCCGACCGCCGGAAGGCGAACCTCGGGCCCCCGCCCGGGATCGCCGAGCGCCGGAAGGGCGACCGGCGCCACGGGGAGCGCCGAAAGCGGAGCTGACCCGATCCATTCGGCGAAACCTCGCCGAATCTTTGAGCGTCTCATTTCCGTCATCTATACTGACTGACTGAACTTCGCGTCCGGCGCGCCCTATTTCGGGCCTGCGGCGGTTCGCGCTTTGGAGGGTGTACTCCCCTATGTTCCGCATACTCACGGCGTTCATACTTGAGTCTGGCTCTCGTCTCTTCAGCGGCCGCGCAGTCGACGGCCACCAACGGCACGATCGAAGGCACGGTGAAGGACGAGCAGGGCGCGCTGCTGCCCGGCGTCACCGTGACCGTCGTCCAACCTCGACACCGGCGACCAGCGCGTGGTGGTCACCAACGAGCGGGGCCTCTATCGCGCGCCCCTGCTGCCGCTCGGCAACTACAAGGTCACCGCGGAGCTCCAGGGCTTCAAGGGCTACCAGCAGACCGGCATCCGCCTGTCGGTCGGATCGACGGCGACGGTCAACGTCGTGCTCGGCGTGGGCGCCGTCAGCGAGACGATCCTCGTCACCGCCGACTCGCCGCTGCTCGACGCCGCGCGCATCGACATCGGCCACACGATGAGCGACCAGGAAGTGCACTCGCTGCCGCTCGTCGCGCGCAACCCGTACAACTTCGCGCTCGTGCAGCCCGGCGTGACGGGCATCGAGAACGTCGAGTTCGGCGTGCCCCGCCTGGCGGCCAACGGCGCGGCGATGCGCATCAACTACCAGATCGACGGCAACACCAACACCGAGAAGGACCGCGCGGGCCTGCGCCTCCTGCCGATGTCTGAAGTGATGATCCAGGAAGTGAAGGTCGTCACCACGGGCTTCGCGCCCGAGTTCGGCCAGACGATGGGCATGGTGTTCAACGCCGTGACGCCGTCGGGCAGCAACGCCTTCCGAGGGCCAGGGCAGCTACCTGTTCCGCCGCCGCGAGTTCAGCGCCTTCCCCTTCTTCTTCGGCTGCTCCGGCGTTGTCGCCGCGAACTGCCCCGACGTTCCGGCCAACGCGACCAAGCCCGAGACCAAGGTGGACACCGGCACGGCGAACATCGGCGGGCCCATCCTCAAGAACAAGCTGTTCTTCTACACCGGCTGGGAACAGACCGCGCCGCGACCTGTCGTCCAACTCGCTCATCACGGTGCCCGCCGGCGACGGTGGCGCATTCTCGGCCTCAAGCCGCAGCCGGCCGCCGCGCCGAACGTGCAGACGGCGAAGTTCCTGATCGCCAAGGGCGACTACCAGGTGAACAGCTCCAACCGCGCCACGGTCCGCTGGGTGCAGTTCCACAACGACGCGCCCTACAACAGCGGCGGCGGCATCAACACCCTCGAGCGCGCCACGGACTTCCTCGACGCGATGGACTCGATCGCCGGCCAGCTCGTGACGACGTTCAGCGCCAACAAGCTCAACGAGCTCCGCGTGCAGTACGCGCATCGTCACCAGAGCTCGGTGGCCAACAGCGACTCGGGCACGGGCCCCGCGATCCTCATCTCCGGCGTCGCCGGCTTCGGCGGCCCGGTGTCGGCCACCGGCCAGGGCAACGCGGGCTTCGACTTCCAGCAGAACATGACGCAGGTGATCGACAACTTCACCTACATCCGCGGCAACCACAGCTACAAGGTCGGCTTCGACTTCCAGCACGTCTACGACCAGCGCGTCGGCCGCGCCGCAGTGGATCTACACGTTCCCGACGACGGCCGCGTATCTCGACGCGAAGGCGGGCCTCAACCCGTTCGCCTACTCGAACGATGACGCAGCTCCAGGGCGACCTGGACTTCAACATGTCGACGAACATCTTCAGCACGTTCATCCAGGACGACTGGCAGATTGCGCCGCGCGTGAAGCTGCTCTACGGCGTGCGCTACGACCTCTACAACTACCCGGCGGGCCTCTCCAACGCGCCGCTCACGCAGACGCAGAGCTTCAACATCGACCGCAACAACTTCGGGCCCCGCGTCGGGCATGGCCTGGTCGGTGGACAGCAAGACGGTGTTCCGCGCCAGCACGGGCATCATGTACGACCAGGCGATCCTCGGCGGCTACGAGCAGGCGCTGCAGATTTCGCGGATCGCCGAAGGCGCCCGTCCTACACCTTCAACCCGACCTCGGCGGGCGCGCCGGCGTTCCCGGCCGCCGCGGGCACGGGCACGCTCAGCCAGCAGTCGCCGTGGGCGGTCGACTCCGACTTCCAGGTGGCGCACACCTGGCAGGTGAACGCGCAGGTCGAGCGCTCGATCGCCACCGACTTCACGGCGTCGGTCAACGTGATGTACGCCAAGGGCTCGCAGCTGCCCGTGGTGACCGACGTCAACCTGATCAACCCGATCGGCACGCTCGCCGACGGCCGGCCGATCTACAGCACGGCGGTGAGCGCGGCGACCCGCGTGGATCCGCGGTTCAACCACATCAACGAAGTGCAGTCGATCGGCGACTCGACCTTCAAGTCGCATGACGGTGCAGGCCAACAAGCGCTTCTCCCAGGGCGTGACGTTCAACGTGCAGTACTCGCTCGGCAAGGGCCTGGACAACACGCCGCTGCTCACGCAGCTCACGGTGCAGGCCGAATCCGGCCGGTCGGACCCGAGCAACCTGGATCGCGACCGCGGCCCGAACCCGCTCGACATGCGCCACAACTTCACGGGCAACATCGTCTACTCGTCGAAGAACAGCTCGTCGAACGCCTTCGTGCACGGCCTGCTGAACGGCAACGAGATCGGCCTGCTGCTGCAGTTCAACAGCGGCCTGCCCATCAACATCCCGGCCAACCGCGACCTGAACGGCGACGGCGTGCTGAGCGACCGCCCGCTGGGCGTCGCGCGCAACTCGCTCTACCTGCCGACCCGCAAGAACGTGGACATGCGCTACACGCGCTGGATCCCGGTGCGCGGCAACGTGCGCGGCGAGATCATCGCGGAGCTGAAGAACGTGTTCAACACCGAGCAGATGGCGGGCATCACGACCTCCACGCCGGTGGACACCGCCGGCAACCCGGTGAACCCGATTCCGAGCGACCCGTACCAGTTCACCAACCCCTCGGGCTACGAGCAGCGGAAGTTCCAGCTCGGGTTCCGGGTGCGCTTCTAACCAGATCGTGACGGGAGTCGGGAGTCGGGAGTCGGGAGTCGAAGGACATCCGACTTCCGGCTCCCGACTTCTCGTTTTTCTGACTCCCGACTCCCGACTCCCGACTCCCGGAGTCGATCCCAATGCGCCGCACCGCCCTTCCTCGTCATCCTCTTTGCGGCGCTCGCCGCGACCGTCCCCTCCGCCCAGTATCAGCTGCAGCCCATCGCCGCGATGCGCGGCGAGCCGGCGCTCGAGCTCGCGCTCCGCAAGCTCGACACCGTGGGCACCCTGATGATGACCACGGCGCATCCCGACGACGAGAACAACGCGATGCTCGCGTACTACTCGCACGGGAAGGGGTTTCGCACGACGCTCGTGACGGCGACGCGCGGGGAGGGCGGGCAGAACGAGATTGGCCCCGAGCTGTTCGAGTCGCTCGCGGTGCTGCGCACCGAGGAGCTGCTGGCCGCGCACCGCTTCGACGGCGCCGAGCAGTACTTCACGCGCGCGGTGGACTTCGGCTACTCGTTCAGCGTCGAAGAGACGCTGGAGAAGTGGGGCCACCAGGAGATTCTCGGGCGACTTCGTGCGCATGATTCGCACGATCCGCCCCGACGTGATCGTCGGCTTCGATCTTCGACGGCGAGGGCGGCGGCCAGCACCACCAGACCTCGGCGCGCCTCACGCTCGAGGCGTTCCGGGCGGCGGCGGACCCGAACCAGTTCCCCGAGCAGATCGAGGAAGGCCTGCGCCCGTGGCAGCCGAAGAAGTACTACTACACGGCCGGGCTTCGGGCCGGGCCCGGGCGGCCGTGGCGGGCCCGGTGGGTCCCCTTCGGCAGGCTCAGGGCAAGCTGGGCGCGCGCCACGCGTGGCGCAACTGCCGGGTGACGGCGCCAAGACCCCGCTCATGTTCGAGGGCGGCGCCTACTACGACGCGGTGCTCGGCCGCACCTGCAACGAGATCTCGGCCGAGGCGCGCAGCATCACAAGTGCCAGGGCATGTCGCAGTTGCTGCCGCTCTCCGACGGCGAAGCCGGCGGCGTGGGCAGCGTCGCGCGCGTATCGGCTGCGCGACACCGTGCTGCCCGACGGCGTGGACCGCGCGGAGAAGGAGCCGTTCGACGGCGTCGACACGACGCTCGCGGGCCTGGCGAAGTTCGCGGGCGCCAACCCGCCGGCCGGCCTCACGTCCGCGCTGACCGCGATCACCGGGAGCGTCGCGAAGGCGCGCGCGGAACTGGCGGCGCACGGCACCGCCGCGACCGTGCCGCCCCTTGCGCTGGGCCTCACCGCCCTCCGCACGCTTCGCGTGAACCTGGCGCAGCATGCCGATCGACGACAGCGCGCGCTACGAGATCGACTTCCGGCTCGAAGCAGAAGGAAGCGCAGTTCACCCAGGCGCTCGCCGTGGCGGCCGACGTCAAGCTCGACGCGGTGGCGGACGACGGCCTCGTCGTGGCGGGCCAGCCGGTGCAAGGTGCAGATGCTCGCGGCGATTCGCGGCACGGTGCCGGTCGTGGTGAAGGCGCGCGCGCTGAACGGCTTCGCGGACGCCGTCGGCCACCGGCGGCACGATTCCCGCCGACGCGCGGCTCACCGCCGCGCACTTCAAGTACGCCAAGGACGCGGCGCGGTTCATCCTCGATCCCGACGTGCCGTTCGGCCTGCCGTTCCGGCCCACGCCGTACACCGCCACCTTCACGCTCGTCATCGGCGGCGTCGAGTTCCCGATGACGATCCCCGTGCAGGCGCGGTCGGAAGGCAACCTGTTCAGCGGCGAGAAGCGCGCCGAAATCCACGTCGTGCCCGCGTTTGCCGTGACGGCGACGCCCGGAGACGTTGATCGTGCCGACGCGCGCCGACGCCGGCACGAACGCGCGTGGCACGGCGAAGGACGTGCGCGTCACCGTGGTCAACCACGCCAAGGGCGCCGCGAAGGCGGAGGTCGCGCTGGAGGTGCCGCAGGGATGGCGGGCGACGCCGGCGACGCAGGCCGTCGCGTTCTCGCGCGAAGACGAGGCGATGACCGTGCGGTTCGCGCTGACGCCGCCGCCGCCGCCCGTGCTCGCGCAGGCCGCGATGAAGCCCGGCGGCAACCAGTTCACCGTGAAGGCGGTGGCGCGAGCTCGTCGGCGTCCGAGGGCACGCGCGACGTACCGCATGGGCTACCAGCTCGTGGAGTACCCGCACACGACGCGCCGCCACGTGCTGCGTGGCGCCGCGAGATCACCGTGAAGGCGCTCGACGTGGCGGTGAAGCCGAACCTCTCGGTGGGCTACGTGATGGGCGTGGGCGACGAGGTGCCCGCCGCGCTCGAGCAGCTCGGCGTGAAGCTGTCGTTCATCGGCGCCGACGACCTGGCGTGGGGCGACCTGTCGCAAGTACGACGTGATCATGACCGGCGTGCGCGCCTACGAGCGGCGCAGCGACCTGCGCGCCTACAACCAGCGGCTGCTCGACTACGCGAAGGCCGGCGGCACGGTGATCGTCCAGTACAACAAGTTCGAGTTCAACGACGCGCAGTACGGCCCGTATCCCGGCAAGGTGGGCCGCGAGCGCGTGACCGACGAGAACGCGGAGCTCAAGCTGCTCGCGCCGCAGCATCCGGTGTTCAACGCGCCCAACGCCATCGGCGCGCGCCGACTGGACGGGCTGGGTGCAGGAACGCGGCCTCTACTTCTTCGACACGGCGGGCCGCGACCCGCAGTACCAGGACCTGGTCGAATTCACCGAGCCGTTCCCGTACAACAAGGGCGCCAAGCTCGGCGCGCTGGTCGAGGCCAAGGTGGGCCAGGGCCGCTGGTTGTACGTGGGCCTCGGCCTGTGGCGGCAGCTGCCGGCCGGCACGGATGGTGCATTCCGCCTGATGGCCAACCTGCTCAGCCCTGGGGCAAGCGCCGCGCAACGCCTGACAGTTCTCGTCGGCAGGTTGTTACATTCGCGGGCATTTACTGTGATCCGTACCGTCGAGGTTACGATCCGGCCGACTAGTATCGCTGAGGAACAGCATGCTCGAGCACATCCTTCGACGCATGGGATTTGGGGCCAGTCCCGCTGAGCTCGCGGCCTGGGCGGCACTGCCGGTCGACACGGTGATCGATCGGCTGCTGAACTACGAGAACCAGCTCGACCGATCATCGACGCCAAGATCGGCCTGCCCGACTACGTCGGCATCACCACGCGACCGGCCAGCCGTTCTCGCCGAACACGCGTCATCAACGACGCGCGGCAGCGCTGGCTGTTCCGCATGGTCCACTCGCAGCGGCCGCTCGAAGAGAAGATGGCGCTCTTCTGGCACAACCACTTCGCGACCGCCTACAGCAAGGTGGCGGGCGCCGTGGGGCAGGAGCGCGCGACGCGAGCTGATGGACGACGACCCGTCCAGCCTGCAGGCAGCGAGCCGCGGCCAGATTCAGCTGCTGCGCCAGTTCGGCACCGGCAGCTTTCGCGACGCTGCTGTGGGAGATGGCGAAGGATCCGGCGATGCTCTACTGGCTCGACAGCCAGCTGAACACGCGCACGCGGCCGCAGGAGAACTTCGGACGCGAGATCATGGAGCTGTTCAGCCTGGGCATCGGCAACTACGTCGAAGCCGACGTGTACGCCGCGGCCCGCGTGTTCACCGGCTTCAACTGGCAGATCAACGGCGATCGCGCGAGCACGACCGGCAGCTGGTACTCGCTACGTCTACCGTCCCGCCGACCACGACACCACGGCGAAGACGTTCACCTTTGCGATCTACCCTGACGGCGGCAAGACCATTCCCGCCCGCTCCGTCGGCGCAGGGCGAGCAGGACGCGCTGGATCTCGTGCTGGCGCTGGCCCGCAACCCCGCGACGGCGCGGCGCCTGGCCACGCGCCTCTACAAGTTCTTCGTCAACGAGACCGCCGATCCCGATGCAGGCGCTGATCTCCTCGATGGCGAACGCGTACCTTGGCAACAACTACAACATCAAGGCGATGCTGCGCACGCTGTTCACGTCGCCGCAGTTCCTGAGACCCGGCGAATTTCTTCCAGCGCTACTCCTGGCCGGCGGAATACGTCGTGCGATCGATCAAGGAAGTGGGCTGGAGCGGCTTCTCGGTGAACAACGCCATGACGCCGCTGAGCAACATGGGCCAGCAGCTCTACGAGCCGCCCGACGTCAACGGCTGGGAACTCGGCGCCGGGCTGGTTCTCGACGTCGGGCATGCTGTCGCGCATGAACTTCGCGGCCACGCTGGCGGCGAACCAGCGCTTCAATCTCGCGCGCGACGCTGCAGCCCTACCGCCAGACGCCCGGAACGCGTGCTCGAATACATGCTCGCGCCGCTTCAGGACGATGGGCTTCAACTCGACGCAGACGCAGGCCATGCTCGACTACCTCCGGTCGGCGCGCGTGGACGGGAACGGATGCGCAGCTGCAGCAGCAAGCATCCCCGGGCTGACCCGCCTGATCGTCGGCGCGGGCGAGTACGCAGTTCAACTGACCGCTGAGACGCAGAGACGCAGGGGACAACATGAATTTCTCGACGACGTCAATTCGTCAAGAGCGGCGTGACCGCGTTCACGTTCGGGTTCGCCGCGCCGCAGGTGCTGTGCGACATCGCGCTCGCGCAGGGCGTGCCGTCGCGGAACCGTCGTGGTCGTGTACCTGAGCGGCGGCAACGATTCGCTGAGCACCGTGATTCCGTATCGCGATCCGTTCTACTGCCAGCGCGCCGCCCGACGATCGCCGTCCCGGCCGGCAGCGTGCTGCAGATCGGCGCCGACTCCTCGAACGTCGACCTCGGCCTGCATCCGCGGCTGACGGGGCTGAAGTCGATCTTCGACGCCGGCCGCCTGGCCATCGTTCAGCGCACCGGCTACGCGAACCAGAGCCGGTCGCACTTCACCGGCTTTGACATCTGGGGCACGGCCAGCACCACCAACGCGCACGGCACGGGATGGCTCGGGCGCTACCTCGACCAGCTGCCGTCGCCCGGTCGATCCGCTGGTGGGCTGGAACACGCAGCGCGAAACGCCGCGGCCGCTGATGGCCAACAAGGTGGGCGTGCCGGCCATCACGAGCCCGGCGACCTATTCGCTTCTCGAGCCCCAACACCGGCACCGAAGCCGGCTACGAGCGAACGGCGCAGATCGCGCATCGCGTCGCACGTCCCGGTCGATCGCCCGCACCTCGCGTTCGTGAACTCGACGACGCAGGCGGCGCTGAGCACGCTGGACCGCGTCGCCACCGTGGCGGCGTACCGGCCGTCGCGTGACCTACCCGAACAACGGCTTCGCCCAGGCGCTGCAGGCCGTGGCCGGCGCGATGAACAAGCAGATCGGCACCAAGGTGTTCTGGGTGCAGACCGGCGGATTCGACACGCACGCCGTCGCAAGGCGTCAGCACGGGCTCGTACTTCAACCTGATGGCGACGCTCGGCGACGGACTGAAGGCGTTCTACGACGACCTGAGCCAGCAGGGCATGCTGAACAACACGCTCGTGCTGGTCTACTCGGAGTTCGGCCGGCGCATCAGCGAGAACGGCAGCCAGGGCACCGACCACGGCGCGGGCGCCAACATGATGGTGCTCGGCGGCCTCGTGCGCGGCGGCATCTACGGCACCGCCGCCGAACCTCAACACCGACCCCGCAACCCGACGCTCGAGAACAGCGCCGGCGACGTGAAGTGGGAGACCGACTTCCGATCCGTCTACGCCAAGATCCTCGACAACTGGCTGGGCGTCGAGCTCGGTGTCGATCCTCGGCGCCGACTACCGCGCCGGCGCGCCGAACATCCTCTAGATCACGTACGAGCCACGGAGACACGGAGACACGGAGAAGACCAATTCTTTCCAAAGGCCAGGGCTGCTTAGCGGCACCGGCATTTAGTAAGAGTTGGTCTTCTCCGTGCCTCCGTGTCTCCGTGGCCCGTCCGTTTTATGCGATATTGGAGCCCATGAAGAAAATCCTCCTCGCGCTGAGCGTGGCGCTAGCCCTGCCGTTGATCGGGCTTGCGCAGACGGATGAAGCGAAGCGGATCGCGAAGCCACCATCGTGCTCGACGAGATCATGAGCGCCGCGGACAAGTCGATGCCGCGGGCGATTCTCGAGAAGGCGGAAGGCATCGCCGTGTTCCCCTCGATGCTCAAGGGCGGCTTCGTCGTGGGCGGGGAGCACGGGCGCGGCATCCTGAGCGTGCGGGACAAGACGAGCGGCGCGTGGTCCTCGCCGGCGTTCCTCACGATCACGGGCGGCAGCATCGGCGCGCAGATCGGCGGCCAGTCCGTGGACCTCATCCTCGTGGTGAACAACCAGCGCGGGCTCGAGCAACTGGTGAGCAACCAGTTCAAGATCGGCGCGAACGCGTCGGTGGCGGCGGGCCCGATCGGGCCGGGACGCGAGCGCCGCGACCGACATCCAGATGCGCGCGCAGATCCTCAGCTACTCACGCACGCGCGGGCTGTTCGCCGGCGTCAACCTGAACGGCATCGACCATCCGCCAGGATCGCGACGCCAACGACCGCTTCTACGGCATGGGCTATCGCACCGGGCAGATCGTGTTCGACCACCTCGGCGGCGCCCCGGAACCCGTGGCCGCCTGGACGGCCGCGCTCGTGAAGTACGCCCGGTAGATCACTCGATCTCGAACGACAGGTACAGCAGGTCCCCCTGGCGCAGGACCTGGAGCGCGCATGGGGCGTTGGTCGGCAGGCGCCCGATCATGCTGCGCAGGTCGGCCAGCGATCCGGCCGGCGCGCCGTTGACCCCCACGATCACGTCACCCGGCTGCAGCCCGTATTCCGCGGCGCTCATCAGGGCGCGCGACGCGACGACGACGCCCCGGAGCACGCGCGTGCTGCCCACCTTGGCGGCGAGTTCCGGCGTGAGATCCACGCCGAGGATGCCGAGCCGCTCCACGAGGTTGCGTTCGGGCGTCACCAGCTCCGAAAACCGCGCCGGATCGTCCTCCCGCTCCGCGACGGCCACCGGCCGCGTCAGCCGCTGGCCGCCGCGCAGAACGACGAGCGTGGTGACGTCACCCGCGGCGCGCTGGTACAGATTCACCTCGAGCTGCCGCCCGTTCTCCATCGGCTTGCCGTCCACCGAGAGGACGATGTCGCCGATCAGCAGGCCCGCCTTCTCGCCGGGCTCGTCGGGATAGACGTCCGCGAGGATCACGCCCGAGTCCTGCGGCAGCTTCAGCGCGGCCGCGAGCGTGGGCGTAATCGTCTGCGCCGCCACGCCGATGGTGCCGCGCTTCACGCGCCCCGACTTCCGAATCTGCTCGAACACCGTTCGGACGATGTTGCTCGGCGCGGCGAAGCCGAGGCCCTCGTTGCCGCCCCCCTGCGAGAGGATGAGCGTGTTGATCCCCACGAGCTGTCCCTTGATGTTGACGAGCGCGCCGCCGCTGTTACCGGGATTGATGGGCGCGTCGGTCTGCACGTAGACCATCGGGTCGTCGGGTTCCAGCTGTCGCCCGACCGCGCTCACCACCCCCATCGTCATCGAGTTCTCGAGGCCGAGCGGGCTGCCGAAGGCGGCGACAATCTGGCCCGCGCGCAGGGTGTCCGAGTCCCCGATCGTGATGGCGGGAAGCCCCGTGGCGTTGACCTTGATCACCGCCAGGTCGGTCTCCTCGTCGATGCCGACGACGGTGCCGTCGAGCGTTCGTCCGGTGGTCCGGACGAGGGACGCGGCGCCGCCCGGGCGGGGCGCGGAGAGCACCACCTGCACGCGCCGGGCGCTTTCGACCACGTGGTAGTTCGTGATGATGTAACCCGAGGCGTCGAGGATGACGCCGGAGCCGGTGCCGCGCTGATGCTCGAGCAGCGTGTCGCCCCCGGACGCGGCCGATTGCGCCACCGTGAAGCCCGACACGTTGATCTGCACGACGCTGGGACCGACCTGCACGGCGAGTGCCTCCAGCGCGTCGCTGAACGCCGCGAGCGCCGGTGTCTGTGCCGCCGCGCCCGACGGGACCACAAACAGGCCACAGAGACACAGAGACACGGAGAAAAACCTTGGTCTAATCACTTCGTTACCCGTTTCATGTTGGTCCAGTCGAACACACCTGGCTATCAAGAATTGGCCGTCTCCGTGTCTCGTGTCTCGTGGCCCGTCCGTGACAGATTGTCTAGTAAAGTTGCTGGGATGGCCACACTGACGTTTCTTGGAGCCGCCCGGACCGTGACCGGCTCCAAGCACCTTCTCGAGGTCAACGGGCAGCGCACGCTGTTTGATTGCGGGCTGTTCCAGGGGCTCAAGGAGTTGCGCCTTCGCAACTGGGCCGCCCTGGCCGTTCCTCCCGACACCATCCATTCCGTCGTCCTGACGCATGCGCACCTGGATCACACCGGGTGGCTGCCGCGGCTGGTGGCCGGCGGGTTCAAGGGCAAGATCTACTCCACCGGCGGCACGCACGACCTGTCGCGCCTCATCCTGCCCGACGCCGCCCGTATCCAGGAGGAAGACGCGCGGCACGCCAACCGGCACGGCTTCTCGAAGCACGCGCCCGCGCTGCCGCTCTACACGGAAGCCGACGCCACCGAGGCGCTGTCGCGATTCCAGGAGTGCCCGTTCGGCAAGCCGATCCAGGTGGGCAAGGAGATCGAGGTCGAGTTCGTCAACGCGGGCCATTTGCTGGGGTCCTCGTACGTGCTGGCGCGCCGGCGCGGTGACGGCGGCGGTCGCGTGCTGTTCGGCGGAGACCTGGGCCGCTACAGCCGCCCGATCCTGCCGGATCCCTCGCCCGGCGTGGAGACCGACGTCCTGCTGATGGAATCCACGTACGGCGATCGCCTGCATCCCGCGGAGGATCACGGCGCCGGCCTCGCGCGCATCATCAAGGACACGGTGGAGCGCCGCGGGAAGCTGATCATCCCGGCCTTCGCGATCGGGCGCGTGGAGGAGTTGCTCTACTGGCTGTTCCGCCTCGAGGACGAGAAGAAGATTCCCGCGCTGCCGATCCACGTGGACAGCCCGATGGCGCTCGAAGGCCTCGCGTTCTATCAACGGCGGGTCAACGAGCTCGACCCGGAACTGGCGACGATGAAGCGGGCGGTCCCGCGGTTCAACGCCGTCGAGACCGCGGAGGAGTCCAAGCGGCTCGTGCAGACGGAGGGGCCGTCGATCATCCTCGCGTCGAGCGGCATGGCCACCGGCGGGCGCGTGGTGCATCATCTCTTCGCGGAGCTGCCGGACCCGCGCAACACGGTCCTGTTCGTGGGTTTCCAGGCCGCGGGCACGCGCGGCCGCCAGCTGATCGAGGGCGCGAAATACGTGAAGATGTACGGCCAGCAGGTTCC
Organism: uncultured Acidobacteriota bacterium; assembly: GCA_963839865.1. GTDB lineage: Bacteria > Acidobacteriota > Vicinamibacteria > Vicinamibacterales > UBA2999 > 12-FULL-67-14b. Next base: position 22,102 of record CAWIWS010000006.1, on the reverse strand, counting down.
GGTGCACGCGAAGATCGAGCGGCTCAACGGCATGTCGGCGCACGCAGATTCGGATGAGATCCTTCGCTGGCTGCGCACGTTTCCCCGCGCGCCACAGATCACGTATCTCGTGCACGGTGAACTGCCGGCCCAGGCCGCGCTGCAGTCGCGCATCACGAAGGAGCTTGGGTGGAAGGTGGAGATTCCCACGCAGGGGCAGACCGTCGAGGTTCCGCTGTGAGCTCGCGGCCGTACCTGCTCGAACAGATTGACGACGCGGCGGTGGTGCAGCTCTACGCCGACGGCTTCGAGGGGCTGCCGCTCCGGGAGAAGATCCTCGTCTGGCACCTGTACGAGGCGGCGCTCGCGGGCCGGGACATCTATTACGACCAGCGGCATCGCCTCAACCTGCCGATGCGGAAGCTGCTCGAGGCGATCGTGGCCAACGGCGCCGGCATTCCCGAGGCGACGCTCGCGGAGATCACGCGCTACACGAAGTTGTTCTGGATCAACACCGGCCCGTACAACAACCTGACCGCGCGCAAGTTCCTGTTGCGGCTCGACCAGGCGGAGTTGGTGCGCGCGGCCGAGACGGCCCGGGCGAACGGCGCGATCTTCGAGCTCGTGCCCGGGGAGGGCGTCGCGGAGCTCGTCGGACGGCTCGCGCCGATGTTCTTCGATCCGGACTTCGAGCCGATGGTCACCAACAAGACCCCTGGTGACGGCCACGACATCCTGGAACGCAGCGCCAACAACTTCTACGACGGCGTGAAGATGTCGGACCTCGACGGCTTCACGGAGCGGAACCAGCTCAACTCCCGCCTGGCCAAGCGCGACGGGCAGCTGGTCGAGGAGGTCTACCGGATTGGCGGGCTCTACGACCACCAGATCCGCAACATCGTGAAGCACCTGCGCCAGGCCGTGCCGCACGCGCCGGAGGGACTGGCGCGCGCGCTGACCGCGCTCATCCGGTGGTACGAGACCGGCGAGGAGGCCGACCGCGAGGCCTTCGACATCGCGTGGGTGCAGAACCGCCACTCGTCGGTGGACACGATGAACGGTTTCATCGAGGTCTACACGGACGCCCGCGGGATGAAGGGCGCGTGGGAAGGCGTGGTCTATTACGCCAACCACGAGAAGACCGACAAGATCCAGGCGTTGGCGACGCACGCGCAGTGGTTCGAGGACCGCATGCCGGTGGACCCGCGGTACCGCAAGCCGACGGTGACGGGCGTGTCGGCGCAGGCCATCGAGGTCGTGGTGGAGATCGGGGACTCCGGGCCCATCACGCCGATCGGCGTGAACCTGCCGAACGATCAGCGCATCCGCGAGCAGTACGGCAGCAAGTCCGTGTCGCTCTCGAACGTCCTCGAGGCGTACGAGCAGTCCACCCCCGACAGCTTCCGGCAGGAGTTCGCGTGGGATTCCGCGGAGGTCGAGCGCGCGAAGCGCTGGGGCGCGTTTGCCGGCGAGTTGACCACCGAGATCCACGAGGTGCTCGGGCACGGCTCAGGCCGCATGGCGGAAGGCATCACCATGACGCCGCAGGATCTGCTCAAGGAGCAGTACTCCGCGCTGGAGGAATCACGCGCGGACCTGGTGGCCCTGTACTTCGTCGCCGATCCGTATCTCGCGGAGCTCGGCCTCGTGCCGAAGGACGAGCAACAGGCGATCGTGCAGACGGAGTACGAGGCCTACGCGCGCAACGCGCTCGTGCAGCTCCGGCGCGTCCGCGAAGGCGCGCAGCTCGAGGAAGACCACATGCGCAACCGCCAGGCCATCGTCCATTGGCTGCTGGCGAACACCAAGGCGATCGACGTCCGCCGGCGCGACGAGAAGACGTACTTCGTCGTGGCCGACACCGACCAGTTTCATGCCGGGGTGGCGCGGCTGCTGGCCGAGGTGCAGCGCATCAAGTCCGAGGGCGACCACGCGGCGGCCAAGGCGTTGTTTGAAACCTACGGCGTGCATTTCGACCCGGAATTGAGGGACGAGGTGGTGGCCCGAGTGGACCACCTAAACTTGCCGTCGTATACCGGCTTCGTGATGCCCCGGCTCCAGCCGGTCCGGGGCCCGGACGGCGAGATCACGGATGTGCAGATTTCATATCCTTGCGATCTGACCACCCAGATGCTTGAGTATTCTTGCCAGTTGTAACGGGGTCAGGCCCCGAAACCCCAGAAAACGATGCAGAAACTGCTACTCGCCCTGACCCTCGCGTTGATGTCGGTGCCGGCGTTTGCACAGCCGCAGCCGCCGGCGCAAGCGCAGGCCGCGGCGCTCGAGAAGATCCTGATCGGCGAGGACACCCGCAACGCGGCGATGATTCGCGACGCGATGGCCGACGGCGCGCAGCGGCGACGCGGGATTCGCGCGCTCGGCCGCCTCGAGCAGCCCGAGCAGATTCGCTGGGTCGCGCCCGCGCTTGCCGACAACGTCGGCGTTCGCGCCGAGGCGGCGGACGCCCTGGCCCAGATGGCGCGCACGCCCGAGGCGGTCGTGGAAGTGCAGCGCCTGCTGATCGACCGCGCGGGTGTCGACGCGGGGCTGGGCACGTGGGAATCGTGGGGCGAGATCGTGGCCGCGCTCGGCCGACTGCCGTATGACACGGCCGCGCAAGTCGGCCAGGCGGAGGCCGTGCTGATGCAGGGGCTGCCCGCGCCGGATTCGTTCAACGACGTGGAAGCGGCGGCGCTCGTCGGATCGGTCCGCGGCTTCGAGTCGCTCGCGCGAACGGCGCGCGCGCGGAAGCTCGGCACTTTCAACGGACGCACCTGGGATCTCCTCCGCTGGGCGGCGACGGCCCAGCGCCCCGCCGCCGATCCGCGTTCCGCGCTGACCCGCCGGCTGGCGATGGCCGCGCTCATCACCGGCAACGAGGCGACGCCCTCCGTGATCGACCGCGCGCTGCTCGACAGCGACGCGGAGGTCCGCCGGCTGGCGGCGCAAGCCGCGGGCGCGGATGGCGTCCTGGAGGACCGCGAGGGCCTCCTCAGGCGCGCCCTCGCCGACAAGGACGCGCACGTGCGCTGGGAGGGCCTCCGCGCGTGGGGACGCCAGCTGCAGAAGACGTCGTGCGCCCCGGTGCGCGCGGCCGTCAAGGACGCCGACCCGCACGTGAAGCTCCAGGCGATCGATCAGCTGGGCAACGGCTGCCCCGCGGCCGACGGCCCCTCCACCGACCTTGCGGTGCTCGTCGAAGCGCTCTCCACGCAGCCGCGGACCTGGCATGCGCCCGCGCACGCGCTCGTGTCGCTCGCAAAGACGACGCCCGCGGAGGGGGGCAAGGCGCTGCCGCGCTACGCGACCCACGCGACGTGGCAGGTGCGGATGTACGCCGCGCGCGCGGCCGCGACCCTCGCCGCCTTTGACGTGCTCGCCACCCTGGCCCGCGACGCCAACGACAACGTCCGGGAAGCGGCGCTCTCGGCGCTCATCGACGCCAAGCGCCCGGAAGCGGTCGTGCTCGCGCTCGAGGCGTTGACCCGCCCGGACTACCAGCTCGTGATCACGGCGACCAAGGGCCTCACGGATCCCGCTGGCGCGCCGAAGGCCGTGCCCGCGCTCGTCACCGCGCTCGGCCGCATCACCAGGGATCACAGGGACACCTCGCGCGATCCGCGCATGGCGATCCTGTCGCGGCTGCAGGCGTTGAACGCCGCCGATCAGGCGATCAACCTCGAGGGCTATCTCAAGGACTTCGACCCCAGGGTCGCGGAGAAGACCGCCGAGATCCTGCAGGAGTGGACCAAGTCCCCGCGCACGCCCGCGCCGCAGCCGCTGCCTGCGCCCGGCGTGACGCTGGCCGCCGTCAACGCGCTGCGCGGCAAGTCGCTGCGCTTCGTGATGGCCGGCGGCGGCTCCTTCGACGTGGGGCTGGACGTGGACGCCGCGCCGCTCTCGGCGCTGCGCATCGCGCGCCGGGCGGGCGAGGGCTACTACAACGGGCTGACGTTCCACCGCATCGCGCCCAACTTCGTCATCCAGGGCGGCAGCCCGGGCGCCAACGAGTACAGCGGCGACGCCTTCTACATGCGCGATGAAGTGGGCCTGCACCTGCGGGGCACCGTCGGCGTCTCGACGCGCGGCCGCGACACCGGCGACGCGCAGATCTTCGTCAACCTCGTGGACTCGCCGCGCCTCGATCACCTCTTCACCGTGTTCGGCTCCGTCATCGACGGCATGGACGCCGTCGATGGCGTGCTCGAAGGCGACGTCATCCAGCGCGTCGAACTGGTCGGCCGCTGAGATGACATGATCTCGTCGCGGCTTCCGCCGAGCCTCGAGCCCAACGCGCTGTCGCGCGCGATCGACGGCAAGCGCCGGCGCAACGTCCCGGTGATCGATCTGACCGAGTCGAATCCGACCCGCGTGGGCCTCGTATACCCGGTCGACCTGCTCGCGCCGCTGGCGGACCCGGCCGGCCTCGAGTACAACCCGCTCCCGCTGGGCCTGTGGTCCGCGCGCGCGGCCGTGGCCTCGGACTTCCGCCGGCGCGGGATCGTCCTTTCCGCGGACCGCGTGGCCGTCACGGCCAGCACCAGCGAGGCCTACGCGCTGCTCTTCAAGCTCCTCTGCGACGCGGGCGAGAGCGTCCTCGTGCCGCGGCCGAGCTATCCGCTCTTCGAACACCTCACGCGCCTCGAGTCGATCACCGCCGTGCCGTACGACCTCGAATACCACGGCGCCTGGCGCATCGACCTCGATTCGGTGCGGCGCGCGCCGTGCCCGGGGTGCGCGCGCTATGATCGTGTCGCCGAACAACCCCACGGGATCGTTCCTTCACCGCGACGACCTCGCGGCCGTCGCCGCGATCTGCGCCGAGCAGCAGTGGGCGATGATCGGCGACGAGGTGTTCGCCGACTACCCGCTCGACCCCGCGCCGCACGCCGCCTGCGTGCTGTCACAGAACGAGGTCCTGACCTTCGCGCTCGGCGGCCTGTCGAAATCCGCCGGCCTGCCGCAGGTCAAGCTCGGATGGATCGGCTTCGGCGGACCGCAGCGCGCGATCGATCACGCGCTGGCCGGCTACGAGATCGTCGCCGACACCTACCTGTCGGCGTCCACGCCGGCGCAGGTGGCCGCCCCGGCGTTTCTCGAGCGCGGCGCCGCGATCCGGCGGCAGATTCGCGCGCGTCACGGCGCAACCTCGCGCGGCTGCGCGGGCCGCGGCGGCGTTCCCCGAGGTGACGGTGCTCCCCGTGGAAGGCGGCTGGTCCGCCGTGCTGCAGGTGCCGGCCGTGGGCACCGAAGAGGCGCTCGCCCTCGACCTCCTCGAGCAGGACGATGTGCTCGTGCACCCGGGATATTTCTTCGACTTCACGAGCGGCGCCCACGTCGTGGTGAGCCTCCTCCTCGAGCCGGCCGCGTTCGAAGCCGGCGTGTCGCGCGTCCTCAGCCCGCGCGGCAGGAAAGAAGCGCTAGTGCAAAGCGGCCTCATCGTCCCGCTCTTCTCGCTCGTGTCCTCCCAGGGCTGGGGCATCGGGGAGTTTCGTGACCTCGCGCCGTTCTCGCGATGGGCGGCGGAGGCGGGGCAGCGCGTGCTGCAGATCCTGCCGATCAACGAGATGCCGCCGATGGAACGTCGCCGTATTCGGCGATGACGGCGATGGCGCTCGATCCGATCTACATCTCGATGGCCGACGTCCCGGACTTCACCGCCATCGGCGGGGAGCTGGCCTTCGACCTCGCGGACAAGTCGGAACTGGCCGCGCTGCGGCAGTCGGAGCGGATTCGCTACGTCGGCGTGCGGCAGATGAAGGAGCGGTGGCTCCGCCGGTCGTGGGATTCGCTTCCTGCGCCTCGAGGTCGCGCGCGGCACGCCGCGGGCGGCGCGCTTCGACCAGTTCTGCGCGCGCGAGCGCTGGTGGCTCGACGACTACGCGCTCTTCCGCTCGCTGCACGCCCTGCACGAGGAGCACCGGTGGCAGGATTGGCCGGACCCGCTCTCGCGCGCGGAGGCCGAAGCGGTGGACCAGGCGCGCCGGGCGCTCCACGGCGAGATCAGCTACCGGCGCTATCTGCAGTGGATTGCGTGCGAGCAGTGGAGCGAGGCCAAACGGCTCGCGTGGCCCACGCGTATCTTCGGCGACCTGCCGTTCATGATCTCGGCCGACAGCCCGGACGTCTGGACACGGCAGGGCGAGTTCCGTTTCGACGCCACCATCGGCGTGCCGCCCGACGCCTTCAGCGAGACGGGCCAGGACTGGGGCCTGCCGCCATGGCGATGGGAGGCCATGTCCGAGAACGGTTCGCGTGGATGCGCTCGCGCGCCCGCCGCTACGCGGCGCTTTACGACGGCTTCCGCATCGATCACCTGGTGGGCCTCTACCGGACCTACATCCGCCCCATCGACCCGGCGACGCCGGCGTTCTTCTCGCCGGCCGAGGAGGAAGCGCAGATCGCGCTCGGCGAGACGCTCGTCGAGATCCTGTGGCGAGGAGGGAAGCCCGCGTCCGAGGTCATCGCCGAGGACCTGGGCGTGATCCCGCCCTTCGTCCGCGAATCGATGATGCGCCTCTCGCTCCCCGGCCTCAAGGTCCTCCGCTGGGAGAAGCACTGGGACCGGCCCGGCGCAGCGCCGATCGACCCGCGCGAATTCCCCGAGCTGTCCGTGGCGACCACCGGTTCGCACGACATCGCGCCGCTGGCCGCCACCGAGGACGGGAAGACCGAGGCCGGGCGCGAGGCCGTGCTGCTGTCGCTGCTCTCCGCCGGGTCCGCGCTCTCGCTGATGCTGGTGCAGGACGTGTTCGGCTGGACCGACCGCATCAACACGCCGGCCGTCGTGGACGACATCAACTGGACGTGGCGCCTCCCGTGGCCGGTGGACACGTGGCTCGACCGCGAAGACACCGTGGCGCGCGCGGACTGGCTGCGCGCGGCCACGCGCGCCGCAGGGCGCTGACGAATGGCAGACGGAGAAGAACACGCGCCTGAGGCCCAGGGCCCGATTGCCGCACCGGAACTCGCGGGAGCGGTCGACTGGTTGAACGTGTCCGCGCCCATCACCATGGCGCAGCTGCGCGGCAAGGTGGTGATCCTCGACTTCTGGACCTACGGATGCGTCAACTGCATGCACATCCTGCGGGACCTGAAGACGCTCGAGCAGCGCTTCCCCGACGAGCTCGTCGTGATCGGCGTGCACTCGCCGAAGTTCGCCAACGAGAAGGTCACGGAGAACCTGCGGCGCATCCTCGTGCGCTACGAGATCGAGCATCCCGTCGCGAACGACGCCAACCACGCCATCTGGCGCGCGTACGGCGTGCAGGCGTGGCCCACACGCGTCATCATCGACCCGGCCGGCAACCTCGTGGGCACCGCGATGGGCGAGGGCAACCTCGACGGGTTCATCGACGCGATCCGCACCGTCATTCGCGTCTTCGACGGCCCGTCGACTCCGGTGGCCGGCGAGCCGCTCAGGGCAAGCCGATCAATCGCGCGCCGCTGCCGCTCACGCTCGAGCGCGCGAGACATCCCGGACCGGCCGCTCTTGTATCCCGGCAAGGTCCTCGCCGACGCAAAGGGCGATCGCCTCTTCATCTCCGACTCCAACCACAACCGCATCGTCGTCGCGTCGCTCGACGGCCGCGTGATCGAAACGGTGGGCTCCGGGCTGCAGGGCGACAACGACGCCATCTTCCCGCAGGCGCGCTTCTACCGGCCGCAGGGCCTTGCGCTTGACGAGGAGACCCTCTACGTCGCCGACACCGAGAACCACCAGGTCCGCGCCGTCGATTTCCAGGCGCGGATGGTCCACACGGTGGCGGGCACCGGCAAGCAGGGCGGGTGGAGCGGCGACGGCGGCGACGCGCTGCGGCTGGACCTCAACTCCCCGTGGGATCTCGCGCTCAAGCGCGGCATCCTGATGATCGCGATGGCCGGCCCGCACCAGTTGTGGGTGATCGATCTCCTGCACGACCAGGCGTACCCCTACGCGGGCACGGGCGAGGAGGCGCGGAAGGACGGCCCGTGAGGACGGCGACCTTCGCGCAGCCGTCCGGGCTGGCGATCGACGGGGACACGCTGTACGTGGCGGACGCGGAGGCCAACATCATCCGCGCGGTGGCGCTGCCGCCCACGAACACGGTGACGACGCTTGCCGGAGGCGATCTCTTCGAGTTTGGTGACGTGGACGCCAAGGGCGACAAGGCGCGGTTGCAGCATCCCCTGGGCGTGGCCGTGCACGAGGGCCGCGTGTACATCGCGGACACCTACAACCACAAGATCAAGGTGCTCGATCCAAAGACCGGTGCCGTGACGACGGTTGCGGGAACGGGGCAGGCGGGACACACCGATGGACCGGCAGCCGGCGCGCGGTTCTTCGAGCCGGGTGGGTTGTCCGTGGCCCCTTCGACTCGCGCGGACGCTCGCTCAGGGCAAGGCGCGACGCTATACGTGGCCGACACGAACAACCACGCGATTCGCGCAATCGATCTGGCGAGCGGCGTCGTGAAGACCCTCGCGCTCGAGGGCTTGGCGCCGCCGGCCACATGGAGCTACCTCCAGCGCAAGTAGGGCCGTCGGTCACCCGCGGTGGGGCACGTGGGGCCGGCGCCTCGGCGCCGGTGGGGAAGGCTCGGCGGTGTGGCGGGTACCCGGCAGCGAGACCTCGCCAGCCTGCTTCCAGGGTGAATTGCATCCGGCGTAACACCTTATCCCGCAAGGCCATCCGAGATGGCGCCGATGCGCGCGCCGTGGCGCGCTACCTGCATGAATTCACCCGAGGGTGAATCGATGAAGGTTTCTGAACTGATGACAACCAACGTTGTCGCGTGCGCGCCTGGAACCAACCTTGCCGAAGCCGCCAAGCTGATGTGGGACCACGATTGCGGCCTCCTGCCGATCGTGGACCAGATGGGCCACGTGGCCGGGGTGATCACCGATCGGGACATCTGCATGGCCGTGGCGACCAAGGGAGGCCCGGCCGCGCGCATCACCGCCGACGAGGTGACCTCACGCCGGGTCATCGGCGTGGCGCCCGCAGACGACGTGGCGAAGGCGCTCGCGGCGATGCGCGATCACCAGGTCCACCGGTTGCCCGTGATCGACGAACACGGCGCACTGGTCGGCATCGTCTCGATGAACGACATCGTGCTGTTCGGGGACGGCAAGTCCGCCAGGCCCGAGGCCATCGTTGACGCGATGCGCGCCATCAGCCAGCACCGCAAGGTGGCGATCGCGCCGGCGTAGCGCAGGGGTCCTCGTCGCGCGCCGGATGGTGTACAAACGTTGAGACATGAATCGCGAGTCGTTCGACGCGCAGCGCGCGGCGGTGAGGAAGATCGAGCAATCCGACGGCCGCATCGTTGCCGCCGTGGCGGTCGGATTGGGCCTCGCGCAGCTGGTCCTGATTCGGTGGGCCAGCGCGAATCTCGCGGATGATCCCCGGCTCGAACTCACCGGCACCGTGTTCGCGGCGTACATCGCGATGGTGGGGTGGCTCGTATGGCGCTTCGAGCGGCGCCGCCGTGCCGCCCGGCCGCGATGCCCGCAATGCAACGCGATGTTGAAAGACGCGTCGGAGCGCGTGGCCGCCGCGACGGGCAAGTGTGACGCTTGTGGCGGCGTCGTGATCGACGGGTAACCCCCGAAACAACGTTTATCCACAGATTACGCAGATTACACAGATGACTCCGGCCCGCGCGGGGCGGCGCGAAGCGCCGCCCAACAGCGCGCGCGCGCGACTCGTGAGCCCGGCGATCACCAGTGGCTCACGAGGTCGCGCTCGCGCGCTGTTGGGAGCCCGGTCGTTGACCGGCTCCCCGCGCAGGCGCGGCATTGCCCATCTGTGTCATCCGTGAAATCTGTGGATAGACTCCGGGGAGCTACAGGATCGCTCGCGCGCGCTGCTCCGTCTCGTCCGGCCCGTCCCCCGCCGCGATGCGATGCCACGACACGTGGCCGAGGCCCTTCGCCGCCTGGCGTTCGATCACGCTCGCGGTCGCATCCGACGCGTCGCTCGTCCGCGCCTCCACGCGCGTGCGCATCAGGTCGACGGGCGCGTCCAGCCAGAGTCCGGTGAACGGCACTCCCGCGGCGCGCGCGGCGGTCTCGATCGACAGCCGCTTCTCCGGGTCCGCGAACACCGCATCGGCAATCACTGTGAAGCCAGCCTCGAGGGCGCTCGTGGCGCGCGCGGCCAGGCTCGCATAGACCTCGCGCGAGACATCGGCCGTGTAGCCCTCAGGGCCGAGCCGCGTCTCCGGTGGCAGCCCGAACAGCAGCTTACGAATCACGTCGCTCCTCAACACGATCGCGCCGGGAGGTGCGCCCAGGCCGGGCGCGAGCCTCGCGGCCAGCGTGGACTTCCCGGTGCCCGACAATCCGCCGACGGCGATCAACCGTGGAGACGACGGTCGCAGGAATGCCTCGGCTTCTTCCAGGAACGTGCGCGCGAGCGCGCGATCGCGTTCGGCAGGCTCCCCACGCGAAAGCCGGGCCTCCATCGCCGTCACCTTCGCGCGAACCGCCGCGCGGCAGGAAAGGAAGAGCGGCATCAGCGCGAGGCCGCCCAGCTCGTCGTGCGCTTCGAGATACCGGTTGAGGAAAACCGTGGCGTGCGCGGCGGAATCCGGTGCGGAGCAAATCCATCACCAGGAACGCGACGTCGTAGAGCACGTCCGTGCACGCGATGCGGTCGTTGAACTCGATCGCATCGAACAGCACCGGCGAGCCATCGATGAGGACGATGTTCCGGAGGTGGAGGTCGCCGTGACCCTGCCGGACGTGCCCGGTGGCCCGGCGGGAGTCGAGGAGCGCCGCATGTCTCGTGAGGGCGGCGCGTGAGAGCGCGATGACGCGCGTGGCCGCGTCGCGCGGCAGCACGTCGGCGTATTCCTCGAACACCGCGGCGTTGCCTTCGACAACCCACGACATGCCTCTGACTCCCCCGTGGTCCGGCCTCGCGTCCGCGGAGGCATGCAGCCGTCCGACGACGTCCGCGAGCTGCGGCATCAGGGAGAGGGGCAGCGCGCGCTTCGCGGCCAGGCGATCGAGGAGGCCGTCCTGGTCGAAGCGCCGCATCACGACGACCCAGTCCACGGCGTCGCCGATGCCGCCGATCGCGAGGCGGCCGTCCGACTCGCGTGTGATGCGCTCGGCTTTCAGGTAGACGTCCGGCGCCGTGCGCGTGTTGAGGCGGACTTCAGCCTCGCACGCCGCGCGCCGCAGGTCGATGGTGGAGAAGTCGAGAAAATCGTAGCGGACGGCGCGTTTCAATTTGTACGCGCTGTCGCCCGCGAGGAAGACGTGGGCGCTGTGCGTGTCGATGCGTTCCACGGCGTTGCCGCCGTGGGTGGCGGGGTCCGCCGAGGAACGCGATGACCGCCGACTGGTCGTCCACGATCCTGATCGTATCCCCTGATACACTCACGGAGTGAGCCTTGCCCGGCGTGCATTTCTCGCCATTGTCGCCGCCGCCTTCCTCTCGGGAGCGTGCCGCACCGCTCAAGTCCCGGCCGAGAAGGCCATCGTCATCCTCGTCTCGATCGATGGTTTTCGCTGGGACTACGTCGACCGTTTCCAGCCGCCGGCGCTCGTGAAGCTCTCGGCTTCCGGCGTGCGCGCCGAGGGCCTGATTCCGCAGTTCCCCTCGAAGACGTTTCCCAACCACTACACGATCGTCACCGGCCTCCGCCTCGCGCACCACGGCATCGTCTCCAACAACATGGTGACGCCGGACATCCCGGGGCGCTTCGCGATGGGGAACCGCGAGGTTCTGGCCGATCCGCGGTGGTGGGGTGGCGAGCCGATCTGGAACACGGTGGAAAAGAACGGCCGCGTGGCCGCGGCGATGTTCTGGCCCGGGTCGGAGACGGTCATCGGCGGACGCCAGGCCACGTATTGGACACCGTTCGACGACAAGCTGCCGAACGAGGATCGGGTGAAGCAGATTCTCGAGTGGCTCGCGCTTCCCGAAGGCAAGCGGCCGTCGTTCCTCACGCTGTATTTCAGCGACGTCGACAACGCGGGGCACAGCCGGGGCCCGGAATCGGCGGAGGTGCGGGACGCGGTGGCGCGCGTGGATCAGCAGGTGGGCGCCCTCGTGGCAGGTGTCGAGAAGCTCGGCCTCGCCGATCGCGTGCACTACGTGGTGGTGAGCGATCACGGGATGGCGCAGCTCTCGCCGGAACGCATGATCGTCCTGGACAACTTCGTCGATCCCCAGACGGTGGACGTCATCGACTGGGCGCCGGTGCTGGCGCTCAATCCGAAGGACGGCGACGTCGAGGCGCTCTACGCGAAGCTCAAGGACAAGCACCCCGCGCTCGCGGTGTATCGCAACAAGGACATTCCCGAGCGGTACTTCGGTCTCGCGGGCAACCCGCGCGTGCCGGCCATCTTCGCCGTGGCCCAGGAGGGGTGGTACGTCACGTCGACGCGCGAGGAGGGCCGGTGGGAGCACGGCTCCGGCCATGCGCCCGGCGGCACGCACGGCTACGACACGCGCAGCAAGAGCATGCAGGGCCTCTTCATCGCCAGCGGCCCGCGGCTGCACCAGGGCGAAGTGGTGCCGCCCTTCGAGAACATCCACGTCTACGACCTGATGTGCGCCATCCTCGGCATCGAGCCGGCGAAGAACGACGGTGACCCCGCCGTCACGCGCGTGATGTTCCGCTGAGGTTCTCTGCGGGGTTCTGACGCCCTTGCGCGGGGCCCCACTACGTCACCCCACGCGGCCGGCACAGTCTCCGGCAGCCCTGAGCCGCTAAGCCCTCCTGTCCGGCTGTTACGTAAATGTGGTAATGTGCCAGCGTCATGGCAATCCCCGAGCAGCGACGCGCGCGCCTGAGCATCGACGTGTCCACCAGCACGCGGCGACGTGTTCGCCTGGCCGCCGCCAAGCGGGACCAGTCGATACGCGACTACGTGGTGGACGCGCTCAAGGAGCGCCTGCGCGAAGACCTTGGCGAGGAGCACCTCGACGAGGGTGGTGCGCTCACCGAACGCGCGGACCCGGTGCTGGGCCGTCTCTGGCGCAATGCGGCCGACTCGGCCTATGACGACCTATAACCGCGGCGACATCGTCCTCGTGAAGTTCGTCTTCGCCGACGAGAAGGGCGTCAAGCAACGCCCGGGCCTCCTGGTCAGCTCCGCTCGCTACCACCGCAGCCGGCGCGAAGCCATTCTTGCGGCCATCACCAGCCAGGTTGTGCGATCGCTCGTGGGCGACTATCGCATCAAGGACTGGCAGGGGTCGGGCCTGCCGCTGCCATCGACCGTGACCGGCATCATCCGCACGATCAAGCAGGACATGATCATCCGCAAGCTCGGTGCGTTGCCGCCTCTCGAGTTGGCCGCCGTGGAATCGCAACTCCGCGTGTCGTTGGATCTGTAGCCGGGGGCGCCAAGGCGCTCGGCGGAATCCGGAAGGCAGTTGTGCTGCCGCCGCGAGCCTCCGCGCGCTGCGTCGCCAGTCGTAGGGCGCCCCTTTAGGGGCGCCGCCAGGTCTGTTGGCTCCCCCCGCTGAAGTGCCGCTCGAAACCGCTGCCTCCGTCCGCTCGGATTGCGTGACGCTCGAACGCGTCGCTCCGCAAACGGCGGAGCCGACGCGTGCACTCCTCACTCCCTTCGGCGCGGTTTCCTGAATCGATATCGCGTCACTTCAGTCGGCCCGCCGCGGCGACACAACCGCCTTCCGGGATCGCGGGGCCTACGCGCGCGAGCGCGCGCCCTCAGGTAGACTGCTCCGATGCAGTTCCGCACCTTCCCGCGCTTCAACTGGTCCATCTCCGACGTCGGCTACGGCATGTGGGGCATGGGCGGGTGGACGGGGTCGGATGATGCCGAGTCGGCGTCCGCGCTCGATCGCGCGGTGGCGCTCGGGTGCAATTTCTTCGACACGGCGTGGGCGTATGGCGAGGGGCGGAGCGAGCGGCTGCTCGGCCAATTGCTGCGAAGACATCCGGGCAAGCAAATCTACACCGCGACCAAGGTGCCGCCGATGGACCGGGTGTGGCCGGGCAAGCGCGGCACGCCGGTGGCCGCCGTATTTCCGTACACGCACATCCTCGAATACACCGAGAAGAGCCTCTCGAACCTCGGCGTGGACACGATTGATCTGCAGCAACTCCACGTGTGGGACGACTCTTGGACGGTGGATGACGGCTGGAAGCGCGCGGTGGAGGAACTCAAGACCAGCGGACGCATTCGCGCGTTCGGGATCAGCGTGAACCGCTGGGAGCCCGAGAACGTGCTGGCCGCGCTCGACACCGGGCTCGTGGACTGCGTGCAGGTGGTCTACAACATCTTCGACCAGGACCCCGAGGACATCCTCTTCCCCGCGTGCGCGCGCCACGACGTCGCAGTGATTGCGCGCGTGCCGTTCGACGAGGGGAGCCTCACCGGCGCGCTCACGCCCGCCACCACGTGGCCGCAGGGCGACTTCCGCAACATCTACTTCAAGTCCCCGAAACTCGAAGAAACGCTCGAACGCGTCGCGCCGCTCAAGGCACTCGCGGAGCAATGGGGCATCTCGCTCCCCGCCGCGGCTATCCGCTTCATCCTCTCGAATCCCACGGTGACGACGGTGATTCCGGGGATGAGGAAGATGGGGCACGTGGAGGCGAACCTGGCGGCGAGCGATGCGGGTCCGCTGAGTCCGACGGCGCTCAGCCAGCTGCGGCCGTTCAGGTGGGAGAGAAAGCCGGATTCGCGGCCTTAAGCATCCAACATGACGTGTAGGGCCAAGCCTTCAGGCTTGGCCAGCTGCCTCGCCGCGCATCCGCCAAACCCGGAGGCGGTTGCGTTGCCACACCGGTCCTCCGCGCGCCCCGTCGCCTGCTGGGTACCCATTCGTAGGGCGCCCCTTCAGGGGCGCCGCTCGCTGCATGTGAGCTCCCTCCGCTAGGAGTGACGCTCGAAATCGCGCCTGCGTCCGCTCGGATTGCGTGAAGCTCGAACGTGCCGGTCCGCAAACGGCGGACACGGCACGTGCACTCCTCGCTCCCTCCGGCGCGATTTCCCGTTCACTTCTCGCGTCACTCCAGTCGGCCCGGTGCGACAACGCAACCGCCTCCGGCCAGCGACGATTGACAAACTGCGCCGCCTCTTGTCCTCATACCCCGAGCATGCCGCCGGCCCCTCCGAGGCAAGCTCAAGGGCCTAGCCCTTTGAAATCAAAGCGAGAAACAGAGGGAACTCTCCTTCGCCGCATGGAGAGGACCACGGTTGCGTTCGAGTTCGGGAATGTTGTCGTAGTCGACGAGTGCAATCACGGTTTCTCTCGCTGCCAATTCGACCTGGCAAATATGACCCTGGCTTGCGGGTGGGTGGTGCAGCCGTTCCCGGAACGGCGGGAAGCAACCATCCAAATCCAGACAAAAGCGTCGTTGCATCCTAGCGCACCTCGCCCTTGAGAAACGCAAGGCTGACGCCCACACCCTATCTTGGAGGCGCGCCGACACGAGATTGTAAGCCGGACCAATCGTGACTGCGGGGTGAGAACAGCGACGCCGGCCCGCCCACATCCGAACAACCAGCCCAGTCAGGCGGTCGTATCGCCGCGGCGGGCCGACTGGAGTGACGCGAGAAGTAATCAGGAAATCGGGCCGAAGGTAGCGAGGAGTGTACGCGCGAATTCCTCTCGGGGCCCCCAACGTGCACGCCTGCACGTTGGGGTGAGTATCCGCCGTTTGCGGAGCGGCGCGTTCACGAAACACGCAATCCGAGCGGACGTAGGCTCGATTTCGAGCGTCACTCCAGCGTGGGGAGCAATCGGATCGGGCGTCGCCGCGCGCGGAGGCCCGCCGCGGCGATGCGGCCGCCTGACGGGACACAGGGTACGGCCAATCTCGGGGCCAGCGCGAAGGGCCGGAACTAGAGTTCCGGCCTACGCGTGCAGGCGTCCCGCCAACGCAAACCACGCTTGACTCTGTCGCCGCTCCCGCCCACAATCCCGCGCATAGGAAGGCACCCCTGAAGGGGTGCCCTACGATCGCCTCCATCGGGCGCCCTACATACCGTCTCCCGCGCTTTCTTCCTCGCGTTCGTTCGGCGTCGGGCTCTACTCGACACTCAAAAGGGAGGCGGCGATGCGTGTTGTACGTTTTGGTGTAGTTCTCTCCTGGATCGTCCTCGGCCTGTCCGCGCCGGCGTTCGCGCAGCAGGCCCTCGTCAGCGGCACCGTCACCGACGAGACCAAGGCCGCGCTGCCCGGCGTGGCCGTCACGGCCGTCAACACCGAAACCGGTGTCCAGACCGCCGCGGTGAGCGACACGCGCGGCGAGTATCGCCTCCAGCTCCCCGCCGGCACCTACAAGCTCCAGGCGGAACTGCCTGGCTTCAACACCACCGTCATTTCGAAGGTGGAATTTCTCGTCGGCCAGAACGCCACCGTGCCCTTCCAGCTCCGGCTCGCGCAGGTCAACGAGACGCTCACGGTCACCGCCGAAGCGCCGTTCGTCGACGCCTCGTCCTCTCAGGTCGCCGGCAACGTCGACCGCCGCCAGATGGAGAGCCTTCCCATCCAGGGGCGCAACTGGATGGAGCTGTCGAAGATGGTGAAGGGCATCACCGCCAACGACGTCACCAACCGCCCCGGCGTGGACGCGGACGACATGTTCCAGCTCAATCTCGACGGCCAGCAGATCACGCAGAAGACCGCCGGTTCCGGCTTCGGCCAGCCGCGCTTCTCGCGCGAGTCGATCGCCGAGTTCCAGATTGTCACGACCATGTTCGACATCACGCAGGGCCGATCGGCCGGCATCGAGGTGCAGGCCATCTCCAAGTCGGGCACCAACAAGAACAGCGGCAGCGCCTACGGCAACTTCCGCAGCGACAGCCTGAACGCCGCCGACCCCGTCGCCCACGTCGTCCTGCCGTATTCGAACCAGCAGGTGGGTGGCACGTTCGGTGGACCCGTCGTGAAGGACAGGCTCCACTACTTCGCATCGTTTGAGTACGAACGCGAACCCGGCACGATTGTGACGAGCCCGAGCCAGCTGCCGGGACAGACGTTCACCAACGCGTCGAAGACGACGCAGCGCAGCGTTCTCGTGCGCGCCGACGACCAGATTTCCGCGAACCACCGGCTGTCGGGCCGCTACTCGACGTGGAACTGGGAGAATCCGTTCAACCTCGGCGCGGGGCTGCACCCGTCGCAGGCGTCCATCCAGGACAAGCTGTCGAAGGACATCCTCGGCACGTGGACCGCGGTGTACGGCGGCGGCCACATGGTGCAGGAGGTCAAGGGCGGCTACGCGAGCTTCAACTGGGACAACCTGCCGCTCGAGTCGATGGTGGGCACGCCCGATTACAACTTCCCGGGCCTGACGATTGGCGCGCCCTACAACTACCCGCAGTATCACACCGGAGGCACCTACAGCGCGCGCTACGACCTCACATGGCACGCGAGCTCGCACGACGTGAAGATGGGCGCCGAGTACCTGCGCGTGAACGACACGGGCGACTGGTACATCCAGGCGGCGGGCCGCTACACGATGACGGCCGTCCCCGCGAACCTGGGCGACCTCGTGCCGGCGAGCGCCGCCACCGACCCGACGAAGTGGAACCTCGCGGGCCTGAGCCCCATCACGCAGCGCTTCGACCGGAACTACGCCAGGAACGGCTTCACGGATCTCTTCAACACGTTGCGCCCGATGTATGCCGTGTGGATCGGCGACAACTGGCGCGTATCGAACCAGCTGTCGCTCAACCTGGGCCTGCGCTGGGACGCGGACCCGAGCATGGCGGCGCCGCCGGGGGTCACCCCGAGTTCCATTCCGATCAGCAACGGTCAGCTGAGCGGCGACTTCGGCTACAAGACCGACATCCGGGACTGGAAGGACTTCGCGCCCCGCATCGGCTTCAGCTGGAACGTGGGCAGCAGGGGCGACCTCGTTATTCGCGGCGGCAGCGGCCTCTACTATGCGTCGCCGGTGTCGAACGTCACCTACAGTCCGAAGGTCTACAGCAACCTGCTCACCGCGAGCTTCCCCAACGACGGGCGCACGGACTTCATCTCGAACCCCACCAATGGCGCCACGGGCGACGACTTCTTCTCGGGCAAGCTGCCCGTTCCCGTACAGTCCCCCCGCACCATCATCGAGAGTTTCAAGACGCCGTACAGCTGGCAGAGCAGCATCGGTTTCCAGAAGCAGATCAACAGCGTGACGGGCATCGACGTGGACCTCACGCACTTCAACGAGTATCGCGACACCCGCACGTTCGATCCGAACCTGACCTATGACCCCGTCACCGGCTACAACAGGAACCCGTCCACCGGCCGCCCGAACCCGGCCTACGGCCAGGTGCTCGTCTTCACGTCGGATGGCCATCGCGACCAGACGCAGCTGGCGATGGGCCTGACCCGTCGCCTCAAGAACGGCCTCCAGGCGGGCGCGACCTACACCCTGATGTTCGAGATGCACGACGATGGCGGCATCGGCTACACGTCGCCGGGCGCGAACAACCCGTTCGATCCGGTCGATGGGGAATATGCCACGGCGGCCGCGTTCCAGCGTCACACCGTCCGCGTGTACGGGATGTACCAGATGCGCTGGGGCCTGGCGGCGAGCCTCGTCTACTCGTACGGCTCGGGCAATCTCTACAACGCGAGCATCTCGGCGTCGCCGTACGGGAAGACCGGCACGAACCGCCTCAACCTGACCAACGCGGGCGGCACGGCTAACACGATCGTGATTCCCGACGCGATGGCGGATCGTTTCAATGGCCCGGCGTCGATCACGTCCGGCACAGTGATCCCGCGAAACGCGTTCGAGGGGCTGCCGTTGCACAAGTTCGACCTGCGACTCACCGACGACATCAAGCTGGGAGGGACGAGGCGCGCGACGCTGATCGCGGAGGTGTTCAACATCTTCAACCACGCCAACTACGGCAGCTACTCCACGGCGCTGAGCGCCACCAACGCGGCGGTGACGGCCAACTTCGGCAAGCCGCAGCAGGCGATCGGCAACGCCTACGTGTCGCGCCAGGCGCAGCTGGGGTTCAGGATCGGTTTCTAGGAAGAGCGAAATTCAACCACGAAGGACACGACATCGTGACCTTCGTGGTTGACGCATTGTCTCAGTTCACCGCAGCCCGGCGTACTCCGCCCGGGCCTGCGTGAGGAGCGGGACGCCGGCGTCGGCGTCTTTCCACAGGGCGAGGAAAGACTCGTAGGCGGCTTTCGCTTTCGCCATGTCTCCCGCCATGACTAGCGCTCGGCCGAGCTGCAGGCGCGCCACCGCGCCCAGCGGATCGCCGAGCACCATGCCGCGGTGATCGAGAATTCGCTGGAACTCGGCGGCGGCTTCCGCGCCCTGGTGGGCCGCGAGATACGCGAGGCCGCGCACGTACACGGGATGGTGCGACCCGAAGAATCCGTTGAAGGCAATGGCCGAGACACCCGACTCATAGGCGAGCGCGGGTTGCAGCAGCTCGACGGCCCGTGACGGCGGCTCGCCCGCGTTCAGCGCGAGCAGGGCGCGGAGCGCGGGGAGATAGTGGAACTGGACCGACGTGTCCTCGGGGAACCGCGCGTCGAGACCGTCCGCGAGCGCTCGCGCTCGCGCGGAATCCCCGGCCAACGCCAGCGCAAACGCCGCGACGTACGCCACATCGCGGCCTGTTGAACGTTCCAGGGCCTGCGTGGCGCTCCGTTGCGCGTTCGCCATGTTCCCGGAGAGGCCCTCCCACGCCGCCACCCCGGCCTCGAACATCGCCGCCCGCTCACGTCGGCCGGCCTGCGCCGCCGGATCCACGGCGCGGCGGGACATCGCGCGCGCGCGTTCGAGCTGGCCGGAACGCGCCAGGACGAACGCTTCCGAGTTGGCCATCCACTCCGCCTGGTCGGGCTGCCCCTGGGCCCGCGCCACTTCGCGGTCCATCCCCTCGCGGTCGCCCTTCAGGAACGCGATGTAGTACCGCAACAGGTTGGCGTCGGGGCGATCGAGCTTACGCTCGGCCAGCCGCTGGAGCGCCTTTTCGGAGGCCTCCGGTCGATCGAGGTACAGGTTGCTCGACGCGATGTTGACGTACGCGAAAAGCATGTCCGGGTCCAGGGCGAGCGCCCGTTCCGAGGCGTCGATCGACTCGTCGAACTGTCCGGTGCCGATTGTCGAGAACCCGGCCAGCAAGCCGTGGGCCTCGACGGACCGCGGATAGGTGCGCGTCCAGAGTTCCAGCGTCTGGCGGGCCTTGACCAGGTTGCCCGTCACCTGTCGATCGTAGAGGGCGGTGATGAAGAACCGCTCGCGGTCGCTCGCCCGATCGCGTAACTGGTATGCCTTGGTGGTGTTCTCCGTGGCCAGCACGGACTCACCCAGCGTGCTGTACATCAGTCCGAGCGTCGCATACGCGAATGCGAATTGCGGATCGATCTCCAGGGCACGCTTGAACAAGGGCTCGGCGCCCGCCAGGTCGCCCCGCATGTTGAGCCGCCAGCCTTCGCTGAACGCCTTCAACGCGTCGAGCGACGGCGTCGTCGCCTCCGCCAGCGGGGTCGAGTGCTGCCTGATGGTGGCGAGCGATTCGCCAACCCGCGTTCTGAACGCATTCGCGATGTCGCTGAGCGTGTTCAGCACGTCCTCCTTGCGTGCCGCCTGTGCCTGCTCCTCGTCGAGCACGTCGCCGGATCGGCAGTCCTTCGCGCGCAACCCGACCACGTACTGGGTGCCGAGGCTCGCAATCGAGCCCTCCAGGACCGCTGCGCTCTCGGTCCGCGCGCAGACCTGCTCGGCGATGTCGGGTGTCAGCGGCGTATCCGTGGGGAGGCCCATCAGGCGAAGCGTCCGCTGGATCCGGTCGTCGGACACCAGGCTCAGGAAAGGGGACTGCCCGAGGTGCACGGCGAGTCCCTGACGCAGCGTCTCGTCGAAAACGGGGTCGCCCGTCGTGTTCCTGAAATCCGCGAGGACCAGCGTGTCCTTGTCCGTCAGGGCCGTCCGGCGGGGCCAGAAGGCGTAGCCGGCGCCGAGGAGCGCCAGCAGGATCGCGCCGGCGAAAAGCCCCATCATCCATCGCGACCCGCGCGTCGGCACCGTCGCCGGCTTGTCGGCGGTGGCGGCGACCCGCGTCGAATCCGTGTCCCGCTTGAGGCGCTGGAGGTCGGCGCGGATATCGGCCGCGTGCTGGTAGCGCAGGCCGCGATCCTTCTCGAGGCACTTGTCGATGATGCGTTCCCACTCCGCCGGCACGTCGGGATTCAGGCGGGCGGGGGGAACCGGCGCGCGATTGAGGATCGCGTCGAAGATGATCCCGGTGCTCTCTCCGCGAAAGGGCGCCTTGCCTGTCGCCATCTCGTACAGCACGACGCCAAGAGAGAAGAGGTCGGTGCGCGCGTCGAGCGGCTGGGCCCGGACCTGCTCGGGCGACATGTACGACACCGTGCCGAGCGCGCTGCCCGGCGCCGTCAGCAGCGCCTCGGTGGAGCGCGTCGCCTCGGCGACACCCGCCGTTTCCACCCCCGTCGTCTTGGCGAGCCCGAAGTCGAGGATTCTTCGGTCCGCGCGCGGTCAGGAAGATGTTCGACGGCTTGATGTCACGATGGACGACGCCCTTGGCGTGGGCGGCCTCGAGGGCATCGGCGAGGGCGACGGCGATGTCCACGCGCGCCGCGCCGTCGACCGGTCCGCGCGCGAGGCGCTCCTGGAGGGTCTCGCCTTCGAGCAACTCCATGGCGATGAACGCCGGCTCGGTGCCCGCGTCGTAGATCGTGCAGATGTGGGGATGGTTGAGCGCCGACGCCGCGCGCGCCTCGCGGCGGAAGCGCTCGAGCGCCTGTGTGACCCCGCGACCCCGTCCGGCAGGACCTTGAGGGCCACCACGCGGTCGAGGCGCGTGTCCCGCGCGCGATACACCTCACCCATCCCGCCCGCGCCGAGGGCCGAGAGTATTTCATATGGGCCGAGGCGCGCGCCGATGGGGAGAGGCACCGACAGGATTATACGAGCGGGCGGAGCTCCAGAGACCTCAGGTGGGATAGCGCAGCGTCGCGCGGCGTCACTCCAGGAGCCAGGGTTCTGGTGCGCTCCGCGGAGGCCCGCCGCGGGGACACCGCCGGCTTCCGGGACCAGCGGAGAGGGTCAGCGGGAGGTCCGCCTGAAGGCGGACACCACAACAGCAACTAGCAGATCCGCGGCAACTGCTCGCCGCTCAGCCGATCGACGATCCGCGTCGCGCC
>CAWIWS010000005.1:0-26792 GCA_963839865.1 uncultured Acidobacteriota bacterium | reverse complement strand
CCTGGCGCTCGCGGCCATCACGGCGACGTGGACCTATGCGATCGCGGGCGCGAGGATTCCTCTGCTCATCGCGCGGCAGGTGGCGTCTTCCTCGACAAACTTCGACGAACTGCTCTGGCAAGGCACGCTCCTCACTGTCGCGCTGATCCTGCCGACGGCCGCCTGTCTCGGCGCTGCCTTCCCGCTCACCCTTGCCATCGTCAGCGATCCGCTCAAGCCGGCCGCCGGACGCTTCGGGCTCGTCTACGCGCTCAACACCGTGGGCTCGGTGTCGGGATCGTTGGCCGCCGGCTTCCTTTTGATCCCGCGCTTCGGCCTGCAGCCCACGCTCTGGGTCGTGAGCGGCTGCCTGGTGCTGGCCGCGTGGCTGGTGATCGCGTGGGGGCCCCTGTCGCGGAATGCGCGCGTCGCGGGGCTGGCGGCGTCGGCCGTGGCGATCGCGCTTCTCGTCTTCAGCCCGCCCTGGGATCGCGAACTGCTGGCGAGCGGCGTCTACATGTATGCGCCGTTCGTGCCGAAGGACCTCGACCTCGAGACGCAGCTGAAGGCCGGCGCGTTGCTCTATTACCGCGAGGGCGCGGCGGCGACGGTGTCGGTGAAGCGGCTCACGGGGACGACGACGCTGGCCGTGGATGGGAAGACGGACGCGTCGAACCGCGGCGACATGCTGACGCAGAAGCTCATCGCGCACCTGCCGCTTCTCCTGCATGAGAGCCCGAAGGAGGTGGCCATCATCGGCCTCGGCAGCGGCGCCACGCTCGGCGCCGCGCTCCGGCACCCCATCACGCGCGCGGACGTCATCGAGATCTCGCCGGAAGTGGTCGAGGCCTCGCGCTACTTCCTGGCGGAGAACTACGACGCCCTCAAGGACCCGCGCACGCACCTCATCGTCGGCGACGGCCGCTCGCACCTGCTGCTCTCCGGCGGAAGTACGACGTGATCGTCTCCGAGCCGTCCAACCCGTGGATCGCGGGCGTGGCGGCGCTGTTCACGCGCGAGTTCTTCGTCGGCGCGCGCGACCGGCTCGCGCCGGGCGGCATCATGTGCCAGTGGGCCAACGCCTACAACATCAGCGATGCGGACCTGCGCGCGATCGTCGCCACGTTCCGGTCCGTCTTTCCAGACGGCACCGTGTGGCTCGCGGGGGAGAACGACGTGCTGCTGGTGGGCTCCCTCGACTTCGCTCGGGACAAGGTCTCGGGACCCATCGACGCGCGCCTCGGCAACATCGCGCGCAACTGGACCCGGCCCGGCGTCGCGGAAGACCTGAAGACCATGTCGGTGCTGGATCCGTTTTCGATCGTGTCACTGCTGATGGGCGGGCCGAAAGAACTCGAGGTCTACTCGGCCGGCGCGCCGATCTTCACCGACGATCGAATGACGCTCGAGTTCACCGCGCCGCGCGAGATCCATCGCCGGAGCAGCGGCGACAACACGGCCGCACTCGCCCGCCTCCTCGAGAACGGCGGCGGGCCCGCCTTCCTCGCCGACGCGAAGAAGGCCGCCGGCGCGACAGAGTGGCGCCATCGCGGGGAGATGATGGCGAAAGCGGACGCGTTTCCCCTCGCCTACGACGACTTCGTGCGGGCGCTCACCGCCGACCCGGGCGACACCGGGGCGCTCGACGGCCTCGTGCGGACGGCCGTGCTCACGCATCGGGGCTCCGACGCGCTGGCCTGGGTGAAGTCGCTGATGCAGGACCGTCCGCCGACCGCGGAGGTGCTGGTCGCGCGGTCGAAGCTGCTGGCCTCGATTGACGCGAACGCCGGCGCGATCGAGGCGGCCGCGCAGGCCGCGGGCCTCACGCCCCTGCAGCCGCAGGCGCTCGAACAGTTGGCGTCGCTCTACGCGGACGCGGGGGACACGGCGCAGCTCGATCCGGTGGTCGAGCAGCTGCGCGCGGTCTCACCCGATCGCGCGGGCACGCATTACTACGCGGCCGTGTC
The DNA here is from genome assembly GCA_963839865.1 of uncultured Acidobacteriota bacterium. Classification (GTDB taxonomy): domain Bacteria; phylum Acidobacteriota; class Vicinamibacteria; order Vicinamibacterales; family UBA2999; genus 12-FULL-67-14b. The sequence continues at coordinate 24,846 of CAWIWS010000005.1, read as the reverse complement.
TGCGTTGATTCACGGTGACGCGAACGAGGCCGTGACGCGCGCCCAGCGCGCCATCGCGATCGACCCGACTTACGCACCCGTCTACGACCTGATCGGCGCGGCGGAGACGAAGCTCGGGCAGGCCTCGAACGCCCGCGCGGCCTTCGAGACGTCGCTGACCTTCGACGCCCACGACAGCACCGCGTACACGAACCTGGGCCTGCTGGAACTGGCGGCCGGCAACCGGCGGGCCGCGGCCAACTACTTCGCCGAGGCACTGTGGCTCACGCCGGAATCAACCGTGGCGCGAGCGGGACTGGCGCGAACGAAATAGACGCCCGGGCACCACGGCCGTGGTAGGATTTTTGGCCGTTAGTGTTCGTTAGAGCACCTTTGATTTACATCACCATTTCACGGGGGAAAGACGTTAATGACGCCATCAAGCATCAAGATCGGGAAGACCGCGAGCATCGCGGTGTGGGTGGTTGCGCTGGGGTTCGCGGCAACCATCGGGCTGCGAGCCCAGAACTCGGAGCTCGATTTCAAGTTGGTCAACAAGACCGGCACCAACATCTACTCGATCTTCATCGCCCCTCACGATTCAGACGAGTGGGGTGACGATGTCATGGACGAGGACATTCTCCGCAACGGCGAGTCCCTCGATCTCGAATTCCACCCCAAGGCGAGGGCCGCGAAGTGGGACCTGCGCATCGAGGACAAGGAGGGCGCGTCCGTTGAGTGGGAGAGCCTCGACCTGACCAAGATCCACGTGCTCACCATCAAGATCGTCAAGGGCCAACCGGTCGCTGAGTGGGAATAGGCTCGGCCCTCCGGGCGAGCGAATCCGGCGCATCCTCGCGGGAGCCCCTTCGGCCCCGCGAGGGCCTTCCAACTGAGGGATAATCCGATCAGGACAGGTCCCCGGAGGCACGCCATGATTTCCGCCAAACTCATCGAACTCATTGAACTCCATGCCGGTCGTCTGTCGGACGACGTGACCAGGGACCTCTTCACGAACGAGCGGACCAAGGCGTTTCGCGGCGTGCCGAAAGACGACCTCCAGGCGCGCCTCTTCGAGCTGCTGCATCACCTGGGCAACTGGATCGGCGACCCCAACGAGGCCAAGGTGCAGGCGGAATTCGAGGAGTGGGGCCGGCGCAGGTTCGGCCAGGGAATTCCGCTGAGCGAGATCGTCTACTCGGTGATCGTGTTGAAGCATCACCTGCGCCGCTACATTCAGGAGAACGGGCTGGTGGACGCGGCCTTTCCGCGGGTCGAGCGCGACTACGTGCTGCCCATGCACATGCACAGCCTGCAGGAGCTCAACGCGCTGGTGGGCGATTTCTTCGACAAGGCCATCTATCACCTGACGCGTGGCTACGAGTCCACGTCGCACCGGATTAAGTAAGGCGCCCCTTCACGGGGGCGCCGCGCCTCGGCATGCGCCCGGTTATGGCAGAATCCGCGGCCAGGGGGCACCATGACCAACGCCGAGGTTCGCTCGTTCCTCGACCGCTTCGTTCACGCCTGGGAGAACCAGGACGTTCGCGGCGCTCGCGGCCTGCTACGCGGACGACTGCGTGGTGGTCAGCCCGATCTTCAGCACGCTGCACGGGCTGAAGGAAGTGGAGAAGTCGTACGCCGATCTGTTCAAGGCGTTGGCGATTCGGAAGGTGAGGGTGGACGACACGGTGGTCAGCTGCGAAGAACCCGCACGCGCCGTCGTGGTCTGGAACGTGCAGTCCACGCACGTGGGCGAAGTGTTCGGCATGCCGGGAACCGGCAAGACAATCGAGCGGACGGTGGCCTACTTCCTGACGATCGAGGGCGGAAAGATTTCCAGGGAAGTGCGCCTCTACGACTTCACCAGCATGCTGATGCAGCTCGGCGTGCTCCGCGCCAGGCCCGGGCACCTGGCGTAGAGGCTATTCTGATGGCAGCTCGAACACCTCGAGCAGCGCGCGCGCAATCGCCTCGAGCTGCGGTGGCTGGAGGCGCAGCAACGGTCCCTGGACCAGCCGGTGATTGTCGATGGCCCGCACCTGGTCGATCAACGCGTCTGAATCCTTCTTCAGGCGACCGGCCGCTCGCACGCGCACGCGCAGGGGCTCGGCGCCCTCGATGAGCCGGGTCGTGAGAGGGACGACGAGCGTCGATGGATGGTCGGCGTCGAGCAGCGCCTGTGCCTGGACGATGAGGACGGGCCGGGTCTTCCCGGGCTCCGTGCCTCGACGGGGATTGAGATCCGCCAGCCAGATCTCGCCCCGCTTACGCATCGACGTCCCGCTCGAAGGCGGCGAACTCCTCGTTGACGCGCATGCTCTCGCCGCGGACCTTGCGCGAGGCGGCGCGGAGGCGGCGATCCCTCAGGCGGGCCCGGGTCTCGCGATTCATCTCTTCGAGCGCGCGCCGTATGTACTCGGCCCGCGTCAGCCGCAGCGCGTCCGCGCAGCGGCCAGAGGCTTCGAGGAGTGCTTCAGGAAGCTTCAGTGAAATGGCTGCCATGGATATCTACCTGTGATACTCACAAAGGATATCACGAGGGTGTCACTTCTTGAGCAGCGTCGTCCAGTTGGTGACGATGGTCAGGGCGTCGGTCGGCGCGTCGACTGGCGGTTCCATGATGATGAACCGCTGGCCGTCGGCGGTCACGACGTACTGGTCAATGGCGTTGCTCGGGCGGAGCCTGGTCCTGAACAACGGCCTCGGCGTGCCGAGGTCGAGCGTCGCTCCTGGCCGCACCTCGACCGACATCATCGTGCCTTCACGGGTGAGATAGAAGAGTTCCTTCCCGTCCGCGCGCCACTTGGCCTGCATGCCGCCGCCCGAAGAGACGGTCACGCGCTCGCCGGGGCCTGGAAACGGCTGCAGGTAAATCTCGCTGCCACCCGACAGAGGGGAGTAGTAGGAGATCCAGCGGCCATCCGGCGAGAATTGTGCTTCATCGGTCGCCAAGTCTGCCGTGGTCACGAGGGTCGGCGAGGTCTCGCCTGTTACTGGCACGACGACAATACCGCCAGAGGGCCGGCCCATCACGAGGTAGCGCCCATCCCGAGACCAGTCCTCGAGCCGTTCGGCGGGAATCCCCTTCCACGCCACCGCCTCTCCGCCGAGCGGCTTGCGGAACACTTCGTTCGCGATCCGGCGGTTGTTGCGAAAGGCGAGCACCCTTCCGTCCGGTGACCACACGGGTCCGTTGTTTCCACCGTCGGTGGTGAACTTGGACGAGACGGAGCGGACGAGGTCGAATAGCCAGATGTCGCTCGCCAACGTGTTGTCCCGCTGCACGGCCAGTTGCCGGTCGTCCGGGGAGAGCGCCATCTGCAACCAGGGGCCAGGATCGGCCACGGATGCCCCTTTGCGACCCGCGCGATCGAACCACGACATCTGAACGGTCGATGCCGCTCCTGTCATGTAGGCCAGCGTGCCGGCGGCTGAGGCCGAGAACGCCGCGGTGCCACCCTGCGGTTCAAGCCTCACGTTGGAGATGAGCGGGACGGCTTCGGCGCCGAGACGCAATGTTTCGGAATCAAATGGCTGCGCCATCAGGGTCGTGCCGCTCAGGTAGAGCAAGTGGCCTTTCGAGTACTGCGCGCCCGAGGTCGACGCCACGAGCCGTACGGCCGGTCCGCCGTCGAGTGGAGCCACCATCACCGCACCGCCCTGATTCGTTTGGCTCAAGTACAGGAAACTGCGGCTGCCAGGCAGAAAAGACGGAAGCCCGTGCCGGCGCTCGCCCTGCGCGGCGTCCGGGGTGGTGACCGCCGCCGGCCGGCCTCCGTTTGCGGACACCCGCACGATGCTCGCGTTAGCCGCAGAGCTGATCAGGATGACATCGTCGGCATTCCAGGAGCCGCCGCTGCCCTGGGCGATGTCGCACACGTCGCGAAGCCGAGACCCGTCCAGCGAGACCACCTTCAGCTTGCCGGCGGAGAAGAACCCCACGGAACGTGAGTCGGGAGACCAGAAGGGGAAGGCAGCACCATTGGCGCCTTCGATAACCCTGGCGTCCAGGTCGTCAAAGGAGCGGATCCAGAGGAAGACCTCTCCGCCCTGAATCCTGGGTGCCGCATAGGCGAGATGCCGCCCATCAGGAGACACCTCGGGATACGGCGCGGACGTTACGGTGGTGCTCAAGACCACGACACCCTGCGCGAAACGGATGGACGCGGGCTCCGTTTCCTCCGGCGCCGCCCGGCGCGTCGCCACGGCAAACCCGATGGCCGCGACGGTGACGAGGGCTGCGACCGCCCATCCGGCGCGATCCCACGTGCGCCTGGTTGGCGCGGCGGTCGCCATCGCGGAGTTCGCCGAGATAGATGACGAGGACGACAGCGACGACAGGGCCTCGAGCGCGAACGCGAGGTCGCTGGCCGACTGGAATCGCTGCTCGGGCTGCTTTTCCAGACAGCGCCGGACGACGCGCTCGAGCGCGAGTGGAATCGCGCGCTCACCCGTCGTCAGATCAGCCGGTTCGGAGTTGAGAATCGCCGCCTGCGTATCGGGCGACGTCGCGCCGCCGAACGGCCGCGCGCCCGCGAGCATCTCGTAGAGGACGACGCCGAGGCTGAAGATGTCGGAGCGGGGATCGACGGCCTTCCCGCGCACCTGTTCCGGCGACATGTACGCCATGGTCCCGAGCACGGTGCCGGGGTCGGTCTCGAGCGTGCGGGTCACGGTGTCGGGTGTCGGCGACGCCTCGTTCAGCTTGGCCAGGCCGAAGTCGAGAATCTTCACGCGGCCGTCGGCCGTGATCATCACGTTCTCGGGCTTCAGATCGCGGTGCGTGATCCCCTTCGCGTGCGCCGCCGCCAGGCCCTGCGCGATCGCGCGCGCATACTCAACGGCCTTGCGGGGCGGCAGCGGGCCATGTCGCATCGGCTCGCGGAGCGTCGTCCCGTCGAGGAGTTCCTCGACGAGATACAGCATGCCGCCTTGCCCTGAGCCTGCCGAAGGGTCGTACGTGCCGACGTCGTAGATGGCGAGGATATTGGGATGATTCAGCGCGCCCGTGGCTCGCGCTTCGAGTTCCAACCGGCGTCGCCGTTCCGGATCCGTGGCCGCGCCCGAGAGGACCTTGATGGCCACCTCGCGCGCGAGCTCGGGCCGCGTGTCGCGCGCCCGGTAGACTTCGCCCATGCCCCCGGCGCCGATGGAGGAGAGGATTTCGTAGACGCCGAGACGGGTTCCGGGTTGGAGGGCCAAGCGGTGCGGGGGGATTATACCCGTGCACCGGACCGTTTCCGGGGGAATACCCCCAGCCACCCGTTCAAGAGAATGCGTGCAGGCACAAGAATGCTATCATGCAGGCATGACGCGCCAACTCACCATCCGCAACGTGCCCGCCGAGGTGGGCCGGCGTCTCGACCGCCTCAGTCGCGAGCGGGGCCAGAGCCTCAACAGCGTTGTCGTCGGCATCCTCACTGAGGTGGTCGGCGTGGACGCGCGCCGGGCGCGGCTCGACCGGTACGCGACATGGACCGATGAAGACGGGGCGGCGTTTGACGAGGCCCTCGCAAGCCAGCGGGTGATTGATGACGGCCTCTGGCGCTGAGCGCGTCAGCCGGCTCGTCCTGGACACGTCCGCGTATTCCCACTTTCGTCGTGGGGACGCCGCCGTGCTCGACACGTTGGCTCGCGCGGAACGTGTGCTGATCCCGGTCACGGTGCTGGGCGAACTCGAGGCTGCATTTGAACTCGGCAGCCGCGCGCGCGAGAACCGTCGGGGCCTGGACGACTTCCTGGCCGAGCCGTTTGTCGACCTCATCGACGCCACGGCTTCGGTGGCACGCCACTACGGGCGCGTGTTCGCGACGCTGAAGCGCGGCGGCACGCCCGTGCCCGTCAACGACATCTGGATTGCCGCGGCCACGCTCGACTGCGGGGGCACGCTGCTCACGTTCGATCGCGACTTCGAACGCATTGCGGGTCTGGATAGGATCGTGCTGCCGCTCCGCGACTAGGTTCGGCGTGCTTCAGCCCCCGGCGCCGCACCGAACAGGGGAACTGGCGGAACGATCGGGCGTCCAGGGAGGTCTCTCCCTGAACACCCGATCGTTCGTCGTCGAGGCGCTACTGCTTCTCGTACACCGCGACGTTGTTCACGGGCTTGCCCTGGGCGTTGGTGCCCTTGGTGGTGATCGTCATCGTCTTGCCGTCGGCCGACACGACGCGCGTGAGGGTCTGCACCACCTTGCCGCCCTTCTTGTCCGTGCGCTCGACGGTCGTCGCGTTGATTCTCTTCAGCGACACCATGTCGGTCGTGGCCGATCCGGTCAGCGGCGCGTCCTTGCCGTCGTAGTTGGCGGTGTAGCTCTGCGCGGTCTTGCTGCCGTCCGCGGCCACGCCCTCGACGGTGACCTTGACGCCCTGGCCCGCTGCCGCAAACGTGACGCTCTGGCTCTTGGGCGCGGGATCCGGGCTGTACTTCGACTTGGCGACGTTGAGCTTCCACGTGCCGATCTCGGAACCGGACTGCGCGGACACGGTGACGACGAGCGCGGAGGCGACGACGACGCCGACGGCGAGTGCGAAGATGCGAGCGAGTGCGGTCATTGGGGGGCTCCTGGCCGTTGCCGAGCGAAGGACGAGACGAGGGAGTCCAGCTCGGTTGCGCTGGAGCCCGGCAACTATGGACCTGTGCGATCAGGAAAGCAAGTAGGGCACCCCTTAAAAGGGGTGCCCTACGATGAAGAGGGACTACGCGCGGGCGCGCGAACGCCCGGGCCCCGACGGACGGCGTCCCGAGCCGCCGAAGCCTGGACGCGAGCCCGACCGGGGTCCACTGGACCCACGGCCGTTCCTGCCGCCCTGATGACGACGCCCGGCCTCGGGCAGCGCCTCGTGAGACGAGGCCGTCTCAGGGAAGCCTTCCAGTACGACGTGCTCGACCGGCGCCGGCAGCAGGCGCTGGATGTCGCGCAGCAGATTGCGATCCGCCGGCGAGACGAGCGACACCGCGCGTCCCGCGAGGCCCGCGCGACCCGTGCGGCCGGCGCGGTGGATGTAATCCTCGGCGACGAGCGGCAGGTCGAAGTTCACGACGAGCGGCAGCTGCGCGATGTCGAGCCCGCGCGCCGCGATGTCGGTGGCCACGAGCACGTTAACGCGCCCGGCCTTGAAGTCGCCGAGCGCGCGCGTGCGCGCGCCCTGGCTCTTGTTGCCGTGGATGACGGCGGCCTTCACGCCCGCGCGTTCGAGGTACTCGCCCACGCGGTTCGAACCGTGCTTGGTCTTGCAGAACACGAGCGCCTGGCCCGCGGCCTGGAGCAGCACGTGCGAGAGCAGGTCGCCCTTGCGCTGATCCGACACGGGATGCACCTGGTGCGTCACCGTCTGCGCCATCACCTGGCCCTCCGAGACGTCCACGCGCATCGGGTCGCGCGTGAAATCCGCGGACAGGCGGACCACTTCCTGCGAGATCGTCGCCGAGAAGAGTAACGTCTGGCGCTCGCGCGGCAGCACCTTGAGGATGCGCTTGAGCGGCGGCAGGAAGCCCATGTCGAGCATGCGGTCCGCCTCGTCGAGCGTCAGGATCTCGATGGCCGACAGGTCCACGGTGCGTTGCTCCATGTGATCGAGCAGGCGACCGGGGGTGGCGACGATGATGTCGGTGCCGCGGTGGAGTTCCGACTTCTGCGGATTGATGGAGACGCCGCCGAAGATCGCCGTGACGCGCAGGTTCGCGGGCACGCCGTAAGTCTGGAGCGACTTGTGGACCTGCAACGCGAGCTCGCGCGTGGGCACGAGCACGAGGCCGCGCGGCTTGCGCACGCCGGCGGGCGCGCCGCCCTTGACGAGCAGGCGATCGATCATCGGCAGGCCGAACGCGGCGGTCTTGCCGGTGCCGGTCTGCGCGCGCGCGAGCAGATCCTTGCCGGTGAGGACGATCGGAATGGACTTGAGCTGCACGGGCGTGGGCGTGGTGTAGCCCAGTTTGGTCAGCGGATTACAAAGCGAGGGCGAGAGCCCCAGCGCAACAAACGGCATGCGGAATACTCCTGAATTGCCTGGAGCGTTCCCTGACCGCACACAGCAGGCTGACGAAATTACGAACGAACATCACGCCGGAATGGCGGAAGGATTCTGAGCTGACAAAACCGAGCGGTGGCAGGATTCCAGAGGGAAATCGAGGACGCAGCGCAGATACCCGACCATTCTACACCGGATTGGCTGGCACGGGCCTAATTACTTCAGCCACCTGGACTTCCGTGTTAGAGTCGCGCCTCCCGGCCGCCTCGACCCGGCTGGCTCGCTCCGGTCACCGCCCCGTTCAAGAAGGTGCCAATGGCTTCTTCGCGTCGCCGCTCCGTCGACCGTCGTGGGTTCCTCAAGCGTGCGGCCGCGGGCGCTGCGGCGGGCGCGGCAGCCTTGGTCGGCCCGTCCTCGGTCGCCGAGACACAGGCGCAGCAAAGCCAGGCGACACCTGCCGCGGCGCCCGACCCGGGCGCCACCGACGTCTACACCACGGACCGCCCCGGCTCCGACTTCATGGTGGACGTGATCAAGTCGCTCGGCTTCGAGTACGTCGCCGCCAACCCCGGGTCCAGCTTTCGCGCCATCCACGAATCGTTGATCAACTATGGCGGCAACACCGCGCCGGAGCTGCTGACCTGCCTGCACGAGGAGTCCGCCGTGGCCATGGCGCACGGCTACGCCAAGATCGAGGGCAAGCCGATGCTCGTGATGGCGCACGGCACCGTGGGCCTCCAGCACGCGTCGATGGCGATCTACAACGCCTACGCCGATCGCGTCCCCGTCTACATCCTGCTCGGCAACGTCCTCGATGTCGCATGGCGGCGCAACGACGTCGAGTGGGCCCACGCCGTGCAGGACTGCGCGTCGATGGTCCGCGACTGCACCAAGTGGGACGACACGCCGGTGTCGCTCGGCCACTTCGCCGAGTCGGCCGTGCGCGCCTACAAGCTGGCCATGACACCGCCGCACGGTCCCGTCGTCCTCGTGGCTGACGCCGTCATCCAGGAAGAGCCGATGCCCGCCGCCGATCGCACGCGTCTCCGCGTGCCGAAGCTGTCGCACTCATTGGCGCCGATGGGCGACAGCGGCGCCGTGGCCGAACTGGCGCGGATGCTGGTGGCCGCCGACAGCCCCGTGATCATCACGGGGCGCGCCGCGCGCACGCCGAAGGGCCTGGCGCTGATGGTCGAACTGGCGGAGCTCCTGCAGGCGCCGGTGAAGGATCCGACGCAGTTCGTCCAGCGGATGAACTTCCCGTCGCAACATCCCCTTCGCGGCGGCGTCGTCGCCGAGGCGGACCTCGTGCTGGGACTCGAGGTGCCCGACTTCTACCAGCAGCTGAACACGCTGACACCGGTCAACCGGATGGGCATGGAGTCGCGCCGGATCGCGAAACCCGGCACGAAGATCGCGACCATCTCGTCACACGAGCTCCTGACCAAGAGCAACTACCAGGACTTCGGCCGCTACAACGAGGTCGATCTGTCGATCGTCGCAGATGCCGAGGCCACGCTGCCGTCCCTCATCGAGGCCTGCAAGACGTTGATCACGCCGGACCGCAAGCGGGCCTTCGAGCAGCGCGGCGCGCGACTGGCCGCGGCTTCGAGGGCCGCCTTCGAACGCTATCAAGAACAGGCGGCGATCGGATGGGACGCGAGCCCCATTTCCACCGCGCGGCTGTCGATGGAGATCTGGAACCAGATCAAGACCGAGGATTGGTCGCTGGTTTCGGACGCCTCGTTCATCACGGGCTGGCCGCTGAAGCTGTGGGACATGACGAAGCACTACCACTACATCGGCTGGTCCGGGGCGTACGGCATCGGTTACGGCGCGCCCGCGGCCGTGGGTGCCGCGCTGGCCAATCGCAAGCACGGCCGGTTGTCCGTGAACATCCAGTGCGACGGCGACCTGAACTACGCGCCGGGCGTCCTGTGGACGGCGGCGCACCACCGGATTCCGCTCCTCACGATCATGCACAACAACCGCGCCTACCACCAGGAACGGATGTACGTGGCCGACATGGCGGCGCGCGCCAATCGGGCGGTCGGCCGCTCGGATATCGGCAACGCGCTCACCGATCCGTTCATCGACTACGCGACGATGGCGAAGACGTACGGGGTGTACGGGCAGGGGCCGATCGACAACGTGAACGATCTCGGGCCTGCGATCAAGCGCGCGATCGAAGTCGTGAAGCGTGGCGAGCCCGCGCTCGTGGACGTACTGACGCAGCCGCGCTGAGGGTGCCCATGACCAAGACCATCCTGCTCGCCTTCGTTGCCGTCTGCGTCCTGGGTATGACGCCGCGGCCTGTCGCGGCACAGGCCCCGGCCCCTGCCGCGCCGGCGGGCAACGCCGACAACGGCAAGAAGTTGTTCATGAGCCAGACCTGCTACTACTGCCATGGCACGGTCGGGCAGGGCGCCGGGCCCGTGGGCGCGCGCGTCGGCCCGCCGCAACGCGCGCTCGCCGGCTTCATCCGCTACGTGCGGCGGCCCACAGGGTCGATGCCGGCCATCACGGAGAAGGTGATGTCGGATTCGGACCTGACCGACATCTACGCGTACCTGCGGACCATTCCCCCGGCGAAGAGCGCGAAAGATATCCCGCTGCTCAATCAGCTGAAGCCGCCCGGCAGGTAACACCCGTGGGCGTCGGTCCCACCCCTCGATTACCCCGGATCGGGCCCCGGGGTGTAGGATCACCAGTTCGGGCTGGAAATTCACAAGACTCGACCTTGGAGGTCCCCAAATGAAGCGTATGGTCCTGATTGCCGTCGGCGCACTGGCGCTGGCACCTGCCGCGTTTGCGCAGACACCGGAAGAACACATCACGCGCGCCCTCGCGGCGGCGCCCGCCAACATGAAGGCCGACGCCACCGTCGTCGCGTGGAAGGCCGACTTCACGTACGACACGATCAAGCAGGGCACCAACAAGCTGGTGTGCTACGACCAGTCGGGCGAGCCCGGCGAGCAGCCGTTCTCGGCCCAGTGCACGAGCCTGGCGAACCTGCCGCGCGTCGCGCAGAACCGCAAGTTCGAGGCGATTGCCGACAAGGCGGCCCGCCAGAAGGCGCTCGATGAGGCGGAAGCCAACGGCACGCGCGTGAAGCCCGAGTACGGCTCGGTGTGGCGTTCGGTGAGCGGCGCCGACCTGGCGACGGCGCGCACGCACGTGACGATCGCGATGCCCGGCGCGACCGCGGCGTCCACCGGCTTCCCCGACAACAACAAGTCGGGCGGCGCGTGGATCATGAACGCGGGCACGAGCACCGCGCACCTGATGACGCCGGGTAGCTAACCAGAAGCACAAAGTAGAAGGTGGAAAGTGAAAAGTCAAAAGGCTTTCCACTTTCCACTTAATGCGGCAACTTCTCCCGTAAGTACCCGTACAGCCACGTCCCCACGACCGCGCTCACCAGCGTCACCAGCACCGCGCCGTAGCCGGCGCCGATCTGCGCAAATAGCGGTCCCGGGCAGGCGCCCGTCAGGGCCCAGCCGAGGCCGAACGTCAGCCCGCCGAAGATCTGCCCCTTGTTGAAGGTCTTGTCCCGCAGCACGACTTCCTCGCCCGCGAGCGTCTTGATCCTGAAGGTCTTGATCACGAAGACCGAGGCCATGCCCACCACGACGGCTGTGCCGATCACGCCGTACATGTGAAACGCGGCGAGGCGGAACATCTCCTGGATGCGGAACCACGAGACGATCTCCGCCTTGACGAACACGATCCCGAACACCGTGCCCACCGCGAGATACTTCAGGTTTCCGACGAAGCTCTCGGCGGCGACCTGTTCGTTGGGCGCCTCGCAAACGAACGGCTGTCCCGGCGCATTCTGAACGTGAATGGTGTTGTTCATGGTCTCCCCGTGTCTCAGAACAGGCGGAAGATCATGGGCAGCAACACCCACGTGCCCGTGAACCCGCCCACCATGAACGCGATCGTCGCCACGAGCGACGGCCATTGCAGGTTGGACAACCCCATGATGGTGTGGCCGCTCGTGCAGCCGCCCGCCCAGCGCGTGCCGAAGCCGACGAGAAACCCGCCCCCGACGAAGAAGACAAGACCCCTGAGGGTCAGGAGGTTACCCGCGCCGAAGAGGTCAATCGGCATGAGGCCGCTGAAATCGTGCACGCCGAGCGCCCGCAGGTCAGCCTGCGTGGCGGCCGCGATTTGGATCGGCTGAGGATTCGACAGCCACCGGGTCGCGATGAAGCCGCCCAGCAGGATCCCGGCCACGAAGAACATGTTCCAGGATTCCTTCCGCCAGTTGTACTTGAAGAACGGGATGTTCGCGGGCAGGCATGCGGCGCAGATATGGCGGAGGCTCGACGAGATGCCGAGCGGCTTGTTGCCGATCAGCAGCAGCGTCGGCACCGTCAGTCCGATGCACGTGCCCGCGACGTACCAGGGCCAGGGACGAGAGATGAGTTCGAGCATGCGCACCCTAGATTCCTCCCGGCCGCTTCCCCCACGTCGGCGGCGCCGGCTCCGTGGTCCGACGTTCGACCGGCTTCTCCTTCAGCATCCGCAGCGCTTCTTCCACCGCGCGCTCGAGTTGCGGATCACGGCCGGCGATCATGTCCTTCGGCCAGTTCTCCACATCCACATCGGGCGTCGTCCCCTCGTTCTCCACCGCCCACTTGCCCTCGCGCGTGAAGAACCCGCCTCTCGGCGCGATCATCGTCCCGCCGTCGATGAACGCCGGTGTGTCCGCGGTGTGCACGAGGCCGCCCCACGTGCGCTTGCCGACGAGCAGGCCAATCTTGCGGCGCTTGAACATCCACGGCATCAGGTCGCCGCCCGAGCCGGCCATCTCGTTGACGATCATCACCTTCGGCCCCCAGATGCCGGCCGAGGGGCTCGTGAACGGCACGCGGTCGCCGGCGACGTTGTTGAAGTAGCCGTCGAAGTCGCGCCCGAGCACGTCGATGATGTAGTCGGCGGCGGACCCGCCGCCGTTGTAGCGTTCGTCGATCACCGCGCCCTTCTTGTCCTGTTGCGCGAAGTAGTAGCGATTGAAGCTCTCATAGCCAGGTTGCCCCGTGTTGGGGATGTAGACGTAGGCGAGCTGTCCACTCGAGAGCTTCTCGACGCGTCGGCGGTTGTCCTCGACCCACGCGCGCGTGCGCAAGCCCTGCTCGTTCGCAACCGGCACCACGGTGACCTGCCGTGCGCCCTGCGTGCTTGCCTGGGTGTTGAGCGTGAGCACCGTCTGGCGATCAGCGGTGCCGTCGAGCAGGCGGTAGATGTTGTCGGGGGCGACGAGGTCCACGCCGTTCACGGCGAGGATGTAGTCGCCCACCGACACGTTGACGCCAGGGGCGGAGAGCGGCGCCCGCAGGTCGGGGTTCCAGCTCTCGCCGTCGTAGATCTTCGCGATCTTGTAGCGGCCGGCGTCGACGATGAGGTCCGCGCCGAGCAGGCCGCCCGGCGTCGACGGGACCTCGGGCATTGCGCCGCCCCGCACGTACGAGTGGCCGATGGCGATCTCCGCACCCATGTTGTCGATCAGGTAGTTGAGGTCCGCGCGGTGCTTCACGTCCGGCAGCATCGATCCGTACATCTCCTTCATGCGCGGCCAGTTGCTGCCGTGCATGTTGGGGACGTAGAGGTAATCACGCTGGAGGCGCCAGCCCTCGTTGAAGATCTGCGTGAACTCGGCCTTCGGGTCGAGCAGCATGCGGAGCGTGACGTCGAGCCTGCCCTGCCCGGCCGTGGGCACGGTCTTCTCGGCGGCATCGACCAGGAAGAGCGCGGGCTTCTCCGGCGGCGTGTTGGGCCGCGGCGCGGGTCCGGCCGCGCGGTAGACGAGCTTCTTGCCGTCAGCGCTTACGGCGTACTCGGCCACGCCCGCCTGAAACACGTTCGACTTCCGATCGCTCAGGCGGTAGCGATGCAGCGTATTGCCGCGCCCGCCGCCCGCCGGCGCTTCGAGAAAGAACACCGTTCCCGACACGCCGGCCTTCAACTGCGAGTAATCGCGTGTGGGCACGTTGCCGACGGCGAGGATGCGCTGCTGAAGACCGTCGAAATCGATTTGGACAGCCGGCGCCGCCGCGCCTGTGGCACTTGCGGCACCTGTGGCACCTGCTTCTTCGTCACTCTCGGGCAACAACGGACTCGGCTCGCTCTTCTTGAGCACCGCGAGATACAAGGCGAAGGTCTCCTGGTGGTCGTACGACGTCATGTCGAGCCACTGTGACTTGAGCCCGAAGTCCGTCGAGGCGAGAAACCACAGGTACTTGCCGCTCGCGTCCCACACGGGGAACATCGCGTCGGCCAGGCCGTCGGTGATCTGCTTCTTCTCACCGGTGTCCACGTTGACGACGGCGATGGCACGGTAGAGCGTGTTGAGGCGGGTGGAGAAGGCCACCCACTTCGAGTCGGGGCTCCATGTGGGATAGAGCGTGCGCTGGGGCACCATCCACGGGTCGTTGCCCACGACCTTGGTCTGCCCGCTGGCGACGTCCATCACCCACACGTTGAGGTTGGTGTCGGTATAGAGGAGCTTCTTCGAATCCGGCGACCACGCCGGCGTGTAGTAGAACGACGGCTTCTGGAACGCGATCTCCCGCGGCGGCGCGATGCCGTCCTGCGCTTCGATCACAAGCTTGTATTCGCCGGACTTGTCGCTGAAGTAGGAGATCCACCTGCCGTCGGGTGACCATGCCGGCTGGCGCTCCGCCGAACCGCTCGAGTGCGTGATGTTGCGCACGTCGCCCTTGTCGGCGGGAATCGTGAAGATCTCACCGCGCGCCTCAGCGACGACGCGCTTGCCGGTGGCGGAGAGGCCGAGGTTCGTCATGCGGGCGGTGACGTCTTCCCAGTGCGGCATCATCCAGGGGAAGTCGCCGGCCGCCTTGATGGCGAGCGTCTGCTCCTTCCCGGACTTCGGATCGAGCTCGTGGATGAAACCGCCCTGCTCGAACACCACCGCGCCGCCGCCGGCGTCGAGGGCCTTCACGTCGTAGTCGATGAACTTGGTGAGTTGCGCGAGCTTCTTCGAGGCCGGCTCGTACGACCACACGTTGGCCACGCCGTCGCGGTCCGAGATGAAATACACCGTGTCGCCCAGCCACGCCGGGTCGACGTCCTTCGAATCGGTCCACGGAGGGGAGACGAGGTCGTATGTCTTCAGGTCGACGATCCAGATCGGCCGGTTCTGGCCGCCGCGGTAGTTGCGCCGCTCCTCGTCCCATGAGTTGTTCATGCGGTACGCGATACGCCGGCCATCGGGCGAGAGCTTGCCTTGATAGCCGCGCGGCAACGCGAGCGGCTCTTCCACGCCGCCCTTCGCCGGCACGGTCCAGAACCGCGGCGCGGCACTGGGCGCGGCGGTGGCGCGCGTCGAAGCGAAGAGGACGTTCTTGCCGTCGGGGGTCCACCCCTGCACCGTATCGGCGCCCGGATGCCACGTGAGGCGGGTGGGCTCACCGCCTTCGACGGGCACGGTGTAGACGTCGACGTTGCCACCGGTACTCGCCACTGAACGCCACCGTGGCCCCGTCCGGCGACAACTTCGGATTCGTCGTCTGGCCCTGAAAGCTGGTGAGGCGTCGCGCGGTGCCGCCGGCGCGCTCGACGACCCAGATGTTGTTCGCGTACGCGAAGGCCACGTGCGTGGCGCTGACGGTGGGCGACCGCAGCATCCGCGTTGACTCGCCGTTGGCGGCAAGGTCGGCGGAACCGGGCAACAGGGGCAGTGACGACAAGGCGAGGCCGAGTGCAAACCCGGCCGTCCGGCGGGACATCAGCATAGGGTCCTTCCTGCTGGTTGGAGTATCGGCGAATCCTAGCACGCGGAGTTGCCCACGAGTCCCACGCCCTACGCGTCGTAACATGGCGTCAGCTGGATGGACGACGAGCTGATCGGCCTGGCGTGTGATCGGGCCAACGCGGCGCGATGGCAGGTACCGCGAACCCTGATGGCCGAGGCCCTCGAACGCGGCGTGGCCAGGGTCTTTGCGGGCCGACAGCCGTCGGCCGCGGATCTGCGTCGGCACGTGGAGGCTCTGCACCTGCAGGACCTGGCGCTCGCCTGCGCGTGCGCGGCGGGAAACGCTGAGGCGTGGGATCACTTCGTTCTCGAATATCGCCCGGTGCTGTATCGCGCGGCCGACGCCATCAATCCGGCCGGCGGCGCCCGCGAAGCGGCCGACGCGCTCTACGCGGAACTCTTCGGCTTGAAGGACCGCGAAGGTCACCGGGCGTCGCTCTTTCGCTACTTCCACGGTCGCAGCAGCCTGGCGACGTGGCTGCGTTCCATCCTGGCGCAACGTTACGTGGACCAGGTCCGCGCCAACCGGCGGACGGAGGTGCTGCCAGAGGAAGACGCGCCGGGCACCCCGGCTGCCGCGGCCGCGCCGCCGGACCCCGACGCGCGCCGGTTTGCCTCGGCGATGCGGCTGGCCCTCCCCGCCGCGGTGGCCGCGCTCGACCCGCGCGACCGCCTTCGGCTCGGCTGTTACTATGCGGAGGAGATGACGCTCGCGCAGATCGGGCGCCTCACGCGGGAGCACGAAGCCACCGTCTCGCGGCAGTTGGCGCGCACGAGGCGGGCCGTTCGCGACGCCGTCGAGCAGCGGCTCCGGGACGCGCACCGCTTTTCAGACCGCGAGATCGACGAGTGCTTTGCGAGCGTGGTTGCGGACGCCGGCGACATCGACCTGGCGCGCGTGCTTGGCGACGGCGATGAACGCAAGAAGTCCGGCCGCGATCGTTCTAACCATGAGGACCAGACGTGACGAGCGGACCTGATCGCGATCGGATGCTCGACGCGCACCTGCGCCGTTCCCTCGGGACCGGTGCGGACGTGCCGGCCACGGACGCGTGCCTGGACGCCGAGACGCTGGCCGCGTGGATGGACGGCGGGCTCGACGCGAAGGCCGTCGCGCTGGCGGAGAACCACGTGTCCACGTGCGGTCGCTGCCAGGCGATGGTCGGCACGATGGCGCGCGCGACGCCCGAACACGCTGTGCCCGCCATGGAGCCCTGGTGGCGCCGCTACCGCGCGGGCTGGCTGGTGCCTCTGGCCGCCGGCGTGGCCGCGACGGCGCTCTGGATGGTCGTTCCGTCTGAGCGCCCGGCTGCTCCGTCGATGCCGCCGCAATCCACCGAGGCCCTCGCGGACGCGCCGACGGTTGCCGCGGTGCCTCCGTCCCGGTTGCCGGAGAAGGCCGAGCCCGCGCGCGAGGCGCCGCCTGCCGCTGCGCCCGTCGAGGCCCGGAAGAAGGAACAGGCCACGGGTACTCGCGAAGGGCAATGCGGCCACGCTCGACGAGGCGAAGGCTGCCGATGCCCTGCAGACGGCCGAGCGCGCAGCCCCGACGGCGGCTGCACCTGCGGCGGCCCCGGCGGTCGCTCCGGCGGCGCCCGCGCCCGCCGCCGAAGGGCGGGCCCTTGGCCGGCTGGCCGTCGCACAGGCCGCGATTGGCGAGATCGCCTCGCCGGACCCTTCCATTCGCTGGCGCCTCGCCGGCCCACGCGTGGAGCGCACCTCGGATGGTGGCGCGACCTGGGAGCCGGTCTCGACCGGGGCCACGGGGCCGCTGACCGCGGGCTCATCGCCGATGGCGACGGTCTGCTGGCTCGTGGGCCGCGGCGGCGCCGTGTTCCTCACGACCGACGGCCGCCAGTGGCGCCGCGTTGCCTTCCCCGAGGCGGTGGACCTTGTGGCCATCCGGGCCACCGATGCCCGCACGGCGATCGTCACGGCCGCCGACGGGCGGGTCTTCAGGACCACCGACGGCGGCGTTACCTGGGCCGCAGATTAAACACAGGCCGCAGATTAAACGCAGATTGAACGCAGATTGAACGCAGATCTGCGTTTAATCTGCGTTCAATCTGTGGCCTGTGGCCCGCTGCAAGAAATCCCCGCCGTGCCGTTCTAAGTGAAAGGGCCGACCCCGGCCCGCTCACAAAGGAGCGGTTCTCATGTCCGCACTGCTGTCGCTCTCGCCCACGATCCGCCGGTGGTTCCCCGTGTTCGCTCTGGCCCTGCTGTCCGTGTCATCCGTGTCATCCGTCGCGACGGTGACATCGGCCTCATCTGCGGCTGACCTCACGACCACGCTCGACGATCAAACCGAGCTGGCCATCACCGTCTACAACTCCGACATCGCGCTCATCCGGGATGTCCGCACGCTGCAACTAGCGCGCGGCGTCGGCGGCCTGCGGTTCATGGATATCGCCGCCACCGTGAATCCCGCCACCGTCCACTTCCGCTCGCTCTCGGAGCCGTCGCGCGTGAGCGTTCTCGAGCAGAACTATGAGTACGACCTGCTCGAGCCCGACAAGCTCCTTCGCAAGTACGTCGGCCGCGACGTCACGCTGATTCGTAACCGGCAGGAGAACGGTACGACGCGGCAGGAAGAAGTGAAGGCGCGGCTCCTGAGCTACAACAACGCGCCGGTCTGGAAGATCGGCGACGAGGTTGTGACCGGCATCGGCGCGGACCATATCCGCTTCCCCGAACTGCCAGACACGCTGTTCTCGCGACCCACGCTGATCTGGACGGTGCAGAACGACGGCGAGGCCAGGCATCGCGTCGAGGCCTCGTACCTCGCGACCAAGCTGGCGTGGAACGCCGACTACGTCCTCACCGTGTCGCGCGACGACAAGCTCGCGGACGTCAACGGCTGGGTGACGCTGACCAACGGCAGCGGCACGGCGTTCCGGAACGCGAAACTCCAGTTGGTGGCGGGAGACCTCAATCGCGCCCCACAACAGCTCGGGCGCATGTACGACCAGGTGCGCAAGATGGCGATGGAAGCGCCCGCGGCCGCGATGGCGCAGGAGTCGTTCTCCGAATATCACCTCTACACGCTGGGCCGGAAGACCACGATCAACAACAACCAGACCAAGCAGGTGAGCATGCTCGAGGGTTCCGGCGTCCCCGTGCTGAAGCGCTACGTCGTCGAGGGGCAGAGCTATTACTACCAGAACGCACAGCACCCCGGCGCGCCTATCAAGGACGTCGTGCAGGTTTATTACCAGTTCAAGAACGAGCAGCGCACCGGCCTCGGCATGCCGATGCCCGCCGGCACCGTGCGCGTCTACCAGGAGGATTCGAAGGGCGGCACGCAGTTCGTCGGCGAGGATCGCATCGGCCACACGCCGAAAGACGAGACCATCAACCTCAAGATCGGCAACGCCTTCGACGTCGTCTGCGAGCGTAACCAGGTGGACTTCGAGAAGATCGCGTCGAATGTCTACGAGTTCGAGTACGCCATCACGGTCCGGAACCACAAGGCCGTGCCGGTGTCCGTCGAGGTGAACGAGCCTGTCGGCGGCACGTGGCGGATGGTGCGCGCCTCGCACGAGTGGACGAAGACGGCGGCATGGGCCGCGCAGTTCGCGGTGCCGGTCGCCGCCGATGGGACAGCGGTGCTGAAGTACCGCGTGCGCGTGACGTACTGATTGCCGGGGCGGGACGAGAGTCCCGCCCTACCTGTTGCGTTTCGGGGGCAGCATCGACTTGTCGATGATTGCGACCACGACGTAGTTCGGGTCCACCATCTCGTTCAGGTCGATGCGGGCCACCTTCGAAAGCAGTTCGTAGGCGTCGAGCTCCGACATGCCGTAGTCGTCCCTGATCCAGCCAATCAATTCCTTGAACGCAATCCGCAGCGCATCGTCCACGGGACGGTAGGCGCCCATCGCTTGGATGGAGGTGGCGTTCTCGAAGCGAGGCCACTTGATCGCGCGGCCCTTGATCACTTCGACCGAGAGACGGACGTTCATCGGCACCTCGATGCCGGTGCCGCCCACCTCGCCCTCGCCCTGGGCGGCGTGGCCGTCACCGAAGTAGAGAAGCGCGCCGGGGACGTTCACGGGAAGGTAAACGGTGTAGCCGGGGCTGGCCTGCGGGGAGTCCATGTTGCCGCCCCACTCGCCGGGCGTGATCGACATGCGCGACTCGCCGCCGGCCGGCGCCACGCCGAGGCAGCCGAGGAACGGGCGCATCGGGATCTTCACGGTGTGACCCGAGTCGGTGGCCTTGAACGTCGCGGTGTTGCTCGCCTTGTCGATGTCGTAGAACCAGATTCGCTCGGGCAGGTCCGCGTTGAGCATCGGGGTGTAGGTGGTCGTGTTGAGGGCGCCGAAGCCGGGCGCCATCGCGCCGACGCCGATGTTGCCTGCGACCTCGAGACGCTCGATCTTCACGGCGAGCGTGTCACCGGGCGCCGCGCCCTCGACGAAGAACGGGCCCGTCAGCGGGTTGTCGCCCTTGACGAGCGCCATCGTGTCGCCGGGCTTGCGCAGCACGTCGCCGAACGCGTCGAGCGTGTTGGCTTCGATCACGTCGCCCGGGCGAACGCGCGCCACCGGCTCCGCGGGCCCGTAGACGTACTTCACGTTGGCGTGGGTGGCCTGGTAGCGGACGACGCGGGGGGCGGGCGTGGGCTGGATCAGGCTCAGCAGGCCGAGTAACCAGAAGCGATGCATCGACGTGTTCTCCTTCGAGGAATGTTGAAGCATACTCCGATGGAAGGACTCACCATGAACGAGCGATTCGACTACGGGACCGTGGCGCCTGGCGCCTATAAGGCGATGATGGCGCTCGAGAATTACCTGGCCGGCTGCGGCCTGGACCACGGGCTGATCCACCTGATCAAGCTGCGCGCATCGCAGATCAACGGCTGCGCCTACTGCCTCGACATGCACTGGAAGGACCTGGAGGCGCTTGGCGAGAAGGCCCAGCGGCTCTACTCGCTCGACGCCTGGCGCGAGTGCCCGTACTACACCGATCGCGAGCGCGCGGCGCTGGCGTGGACCGAAGCCGTGACGCTCATCACGAGCGGCCATGTCCCCGACTCGCTCTACGAGGAAGTGCGGCCGCACTTCAGCGAGAAGGAGCTCGCCGACCTCACGTTCGCCGTCTCCACGATCAACGCGTGGAACCGGCTCGCGGTCGCCGCACGCACGCTGCCGGGCACCTACCAGGCCCGGACCGCCCGCTAGCGCCGTCGGCCCAGGCGGACCACGATGTCGTATTCGGACTTCGTGACGGGCTGAATCGAAAGACGGCTGCCCTTCTGGGTGACCACCATCTTCTCGAGGCCTTTCGTGGACTTGAGCGTGTCCAGCGGCACCGTGGCGGGAAAGCGCTCCACGAACGCCACGTCCACCGTGAACCACGTGGGCGCATCCTTCTTGCTGGCGGGATTGAAGTACGCGTGGCCCTTCTTGAACGCGAACGGATTGGGATAGCCGGCCCTCGCGATCGTGGCGAGGCCCGTCACGCCGGAGGGGTCCGCGTTCGAGGCGTAGAACAGCACGCCGTCGCCGACCTGCATGTCGTCGCGCATG
Organism: uncultured Acidobacteriota bacterium; assembly: GCA_963839865.1. Lineage (GTDB taxonomy): Bacteria > Acidobacteriota > Vicinamibacteria > Vicinamibacterales > UBA2999 > 12-FULL-67-14b. Next base: position 3,582 of record CAWIWS010000005.1, on the reverse strand, counting down.
AAGTTGCGGGCCTGGTAATTGCGCACGCCCTCCCACCCACTGCTTCCGTCTCGCTCGAGCTCCTCGATCGTGTAGGCATCGGGCTCGCACTTCATCAACCAGAATCCCAAGCTCTCCTGCCATGATTCATTTGGCCACGAAGGTCACGAAGAACACGAATGATATTTTTGAAAAGGCCTCGTGTTCTTCGTGCGACCTTCGTGGCTGACTATCGCGGGTCGCCGATCAGCAGCCGGTTCTTCGGCGTGATCTCCGCCGGGATGGTCTGGGTCCGCACGTGATAGCCCCGCAGCTCGAGGCGCGTGGCCCTCACCACGTCGATTGCCAGGGGCGCGTCCATCCAGCCCGTCAGCGCACCGGCGTCACACGTGGCCAGTTCGTGACAGCACGGGAGCACGGCGATGCGGGCCCGTGCGGTCGCGGCCAGATCGAGCACGCGGTCGGTCAGCGCTCCGCAGGCATGGCTGGAGACGACGATGTCGGTCGGCTCGAGGGCGATGGTGTCCACCTGGCCGGCGACGAAGGTGACGCGCCCGGCGAGGCGGGGCCAGGCGTCGGCGAGGACCCGGTGCAGCGCCGCGCTCGACGGCGGCAGCGCGGGGTCCACCGCGACCGCGCTCGCGGAGGAATCATCGAGGAGGAGCATCACGTGGGCGAGGAGTCCGTGGCCCGCGGCCATGTCCACGACGCGACCTCCGCGCAGGTGCCGCCGCACCCGCCGCGCCACCTCCCACGCCTCGTAGAGCTCCTTGCGCGGGAGGCATCCGGCACGGCACACGGCGCGGGCAAGGCGATCGAACAACGTGTCGCCCGGGAATCGGTCGAGGTCGTATTCGGTGAGGCGTCCCTTCGACGAGGGGGAGAACACCTTCACACAGTACACCGGCCGCGGCGGTGAGGTCTCGCGCGGCGGCGGGGCCGTGTAGAATGCGCCGGATGCGCACAGGTCGTCATCGCGCCGGGCTGTTCCTTGTGGTGGTGGTCGCCCTCGTCCTGCCGAGTCCGGGATGGCCCCAGAATCGCGCGCCTCGGACCACGATTCTACTTCGTTCGTCACGGCGAAACGGAGATTACTCCCGAGGGCTCGCAACTGAACGCGCGCGGAGCCGCGAGGGCGGTCGATGTGGCGCGCACGTTCAACCGCGTTCCGCTCGGTTTCATCTTCGCCACGCACACGCTTCGGGCCCAGCAGATTGTCACGCCCACCGCGAAGGAGCACGGCCTCCCGGTGGTCCAGGTGCCGGCCGCCGGCTCGCGCGTCGAGGGCATCATCGTTAATGGCGCCGCCCCATCGAGCGTGGCGATCGTGCCCCTGGCCGACGCGCTGTCGCGCCTGCCGGAGGGCAGCGTCGCGCTCGTGGGCGTGAACAGCGACAACGTGTTCGGCATCCTGCATCGCCTGGGCGTGCCCGGTAGCCACCCTCTCGTCGCCGTGCGTGCTCGGACGATCCTGCGTGCCGTGCCTGGACCGGTCGTGCTTCCCCGAAGGGGAGTTCGATACGTTGTGGGTGTTGAGCGTGCAGCGCGGCGCGGCGCCCGAGCTGGCGTGGCTGAAGTACGGGGCGCGCTAAAAAGAGAAGTCATCCACAGATTTCACGGATGAACACAGATTCGAAACCGGGTTCGTCAGGCCCGCGGCGGCCTTTGGCCGCAGCCGCGAGTCAGGGGTGCGGGTTCGAGAGAGCGGTCATGAACGGCTTGGTTCGCTCTCTCGACCCGCACCCCTGACTCACGGCACGGCGCCTGCCAAGCAGGCGCCCGCGGGCCTGCGGTTCGAATCTGCGTTCAATCTGCGTTTAATCTGCGTTCAATCTGCGTTCAATCTGCGGCCCAGTTCCCCAGAGGCGCAGCGAAACCGATCCGCTGAGCCCCTCGAGTTGATGGTTCATCTCGTGCGCCCCGCCGATCACGCGGTAGCCCACGCCCGCGCTGACGCGGTAGTGCTTCGAAAAGTTGAGCAGCAGGTTCGCCTGCGGCTCGAACACGAAGAAGTCGTCCCGCACGACGTAGGTGTATGGCGCAGCCGTGGTCGGTCCGGAGTAGCCCGGCCGCTGGCCGAAGCGAATGTCCATCGGCCCGCCCCGCGGGTAGTAGGCTGGCCCGTCCATCATCGAGTAGGTCACCGGCATCGTCGCCAGGCCACCGCCGATGAGCGACCGCACGCCGAAGGCGATCTTGCGATCGCCCATCGGCATCCACTCGACGACGGCGCCGCCGTAACCAAGCTCGTGGTGGTGATCGCCGTTGGCCATCCAGTAGCCGCCGCCGCCGAAGAGGATGGTGTGGTCGACGACGTACCCGCCGTACGCGCCGACGAGCGCGCCGTTGCGTCCGTCGAGATCCGCCCACTTCGCGTCGGGCGCGATGAGCCAGCCGTTCTCGATCTTCTCGACGATGAGCGGTGAGCTTGCGGGCGCGGGCGTGGCCGGGCCGGCTGCTGGGCGGCGGCCGACGAGACGGCACCGAAAATCAGGAGAGAGGCGAACCAGATGTTCTTCATGGCGTGCCTCCTCACTGTTGCGGCGTCAGGCTGACGTTGAGCGGCGTTACTTCGCCCGGCTTCACCGTCACCGTGGTTGTGAACGGCAGGTAGCCGTCCTTGTGGATCTCGACGCGGTGGTGCCCGCGCCGAGCTGGACGTCGAGCCGCATGCCGGGTCCGGACTGTCCCAGCGCTCGCCGTCGATCAACACGACGGCTTCGGCAGGCTGCACGCGGATCGACAGCGATCCGCCGCCCTGTTGCACCATGAGTTCTCCCGGGGCCGTTCCGGCCGGGGCGCGCGGCTCCACCTGAATGGGCTGCCCGAGCGCGTTGGACGGCACCTGCATTTGCTGCGGCCTTGGCGCGGGTGGCGCGCTTGCCGCCGGCCTCGCGGGCGCGGGCTCACCCGGTGCGAGCGGCTCCATCACGTGCTTGATCCCGAACGTCTCACCCGGCTGGAACATGATTGACTGGCTCACGGAGCGATAGCCGTCGAGATAGAGCTCGATCACGTGTTGTCCGGGCTCCACGTGAAGGCGCTGCGAGAAGCCGTCGAAGTTGTCGACGATCCCGGCGTAATAGCCGTCGACGTACACCTCGGTATTCCGGGGCGTGACCTGGATGCGAGCGGCGCTATAGGGATAGCCCTGGTAACCCGGGTATCCGTATGCGGGGTAATACCCACCCGCGTAGTAGTAGGGAGCGAACGGCGGGTAAGAAGGTCCCCACCCGTAATAGAGTCCCAGTAGAACGGGTTGTAATAGCCGTAGTAATAGGGCCGGAGTAACCGCCGCCGACGACGACGAACCATGCACGCCGCCGGGGCCCGGCGGGTGGACGCCGCCACCGGCACCGGGCACCACGCTGGCCGCCACCATCATCTCCATCGGGGGGCCGTTGGCCGCCGCCAGAACCCTGGCCACCACCATGCCCCTGACCACCGCCGCCCCGCTGGGCGCTCGCAACCGATGGAGCTCCCGCAAGGAGGAGGCCGAGGCAGATGGACCAGGCAAGACGAGAATTCCGATAAACGGCAAACCTTGAGAGACAGGCACTTATGGCTAAAGCAAACCAAGCGCCAACCGTGGAGGGGGAATTA
>CAWIWS010000004.1:0-150887 GCA_963839865.1 uncultured Acidobacteriota bacterium | reverse complement strand
GCGAGCAACTGGCCGGCCGGCGAGAACGTCAGCACGTCCGGCAGAGCCGATGTTGACGACAACGATGTTGCCCTTGGCATCGAGGGCGATGCCGTTGGGCAGGTTGAGCGGCGCGCCGCTGATGAGGATCGACGACTAGCCCCTGCGGCGTGATCTTGTACACGCGCTGGCTCGCGGTGTTGGCGACGTCTCCGGTTTGCGTGGCGTAGATCGTGCCATCCTCCGCCACTTCCAGGTCGTTGAAGCGCGTCGCGCCCGGCACGGGCACGCTCCCGAGCGGCTGGCCCGTGGCCATGTCGAACCAGCGCACCGTCTCGATGTCCACCACGTAGAGGCGGCCGTTGGCGATGTCGCTGCCGAGCGGATGGTTCAGCGTGAGGCCATTGCGATTGACGCCGATCCACTTGAGCGTGTGGGCGGTGCCGTCGGGATTGACCAGGGACACGTAGCCATCATTCGGCACCACGTCCTGCGGCATGCCGGCGTTGATCGCGACGTAGAGATCCCGGGCCGCGTCGTAGGAGAGGCTTTCCGCAAAGCGGAAGCCGCCATAGGTTTTCGCGTTGGGCGTGAGCTTCAGTGGTGGACCGGGCGCGAACGGCTGCGCCGCGGCCGGTGGTGTCGCCGGCGGTTGCTGGGCGGAGGCCTGGACGCGCTTCCAAGAGCAGCGGCGAGGCACACGGGGATGATCGGAAGGCGCATGGGTCTGGCTCCTCGGGTCAGGGGATAATCCGGCGGATTTCGCCGTCGAACATCTTGCCGTTCGGATTGTCGCCGAAGAACAGCCGCGTGGCCAAGCCTGGTGTGGCTGTCCTGGCCAGGTCGGGATGGGGTAGGATTTCGCGCATGGCCGACCACTTGCTGGGTTCGTTCGTGTGGTGCGAACTGATGACCACGGATACGGCGGGCGCGGAAACCTTCTACAAGAAGGTGGTGGGGTGGACCGCGGTGCCGTTCGCGCCGGATGGTTCCTACACCGTCTTCAACACCCCCAAGGGCGCGGGTGTGGCGGGGATGATGGCGCTGCCGGACGCCGTAAGGCAGATGGGCGCGCCGCCGCACTGGATGATGTACGTGGGCACGCCGAACGTGGACGACACGGCGATGCGCATCGCGCAACTGGGCGGACGTGTCTGAAGCAGCCGGAGGATATTCCCGGCACCGGCCGCTTCGCGGTTGTTCAGGACCCGTACGGCGCGGCGTTCGCCATCTTCACGCCATCGACCGCCGGCCCGCCGCAAAGGTAAACCCGGCGTCGGGGACTTTTCGTGGTTCGAACTCTACACGCCGAATCCCGACGGCGCGTGGAGGTTCTACGCGACCCTGTTTGGCTGGGAGAAGACGTCGGCCATGGACATGGGCGAGATGGGCGTCTACCAGATGTTGGGCGCGGCGGTGGCGTCGTCAACGGCGGGATCATGAAGCCGCCTCCGGGCGCGCCTGCAGCATGGATGCCTTACGCCATGGTCAAGGACGCCAAGGCCGCTGCGGCGGCGGCCACGGCCAATGGCGGCACGATCATCAACGGCCCGATGGAAGTGCCTGGCGGCGACTGGATTGCCCAAGGCGTGGATCCGCAGGGGGCGGTGTTTTCGGTGCATTCGCTGAAGCCGACGGCGCAGAAGGCCGCGCCGGCGAAGAAGAAGGCGGCGGCCGTAAAGAAGAAGCCGCGGCGCCCGCGAAACGGAAGCCCGCACCGGTGAAGAAGAAAGCCAAGAAGACAGTAAAGAAGAGCGCGCTGACGAAGGCGAAGGCCAGGCCCGCAAAGAAGTCGTCGAAAGCGGCAAAGAAGAAAGCCGCGAAGAAGAAAGCGGTCAAGAAGGCGACCAGGCGGAAGAAGTAGGGCGCTGCCGGCATCAGCGCCCGAAGTTCCATCCCAGGACGACGGGTGCACTCGCCGCCGCTGGGGCGCCGCCTCTCCAGAGGTCGTCGGGAAAGCCCGCGTCCCAGTTCCACGCCCCCGAGACACCGAGCGTGAACACGGAGCCGAGGCGGAAGTCGACGCCACCGCCAACGCGCCCGCCAACCGCGGTCGCGACGCGGCTGCTGGTGTGATCGCCGTCGTACCGGTCATACCGCCCGGATCCGCCGTACGTCATGTCGTCCACGTAGGCGGCGTCCACGCCGAACACGGGTCCGATGCCGGTGGTGACATAGGGCTCCACCGACCGCGCGCGTGTCAGGCGTCGAATCGGATACCAGCGAACGACGAAGGGGAGGCCGGTCACCGTCTGGGCCGCACCGGTGTCGTGCCGGCCGTCCCAGTCCCCTTGCGCGCGGACCAGGCTGTTCACCCCGATGCCGATCCCGAGATTCGCTACGCACGAAGCTCAGATACTCGAGCCCGAACGCCCCCTGCGCGGATCCGGACGTGTGCCAGTCGGCGGCGTCGTCGTACCACCCGTTGGCCCAGCCTCCGAACCGCAGTTCGATGCGATGCCGCCCGTCGAGCGCGGGAGCAGCGGGCGCCGCAGCGGGCGGCGGCGGTGTGGCCTGCTGCGTCTCGCCCGTGGGCGACGGGGCGGGTGCGGTCTGGATGGACCCCTGGTCCGGGCCGACACCGAGGGCCGTAACAAGCAGTGCGGTTGCGATCGTCATCTCGGTTCCTATCCGTGAAGCGGAGCCCCATCAGCCCCTGTCATTGAGAGACGAGCCGCCGCACCGGTTTGTTCGTCAGGCTGCGCCATCCAGAATGCGTGCAAACGCCACCACCGCCACGTGATAGATCGGTCGCCATGGCCGACTACGTGATCTGCGCGCGCAACATCAAGGGCAAGAAGTTCGGCAGCGAGCCTGCCGCATCGAGCTACCTCGTCGTCCCCGACGGTGCGCTGCCCACCCCCCAGCACGCGATGACGTCGAAGGACGCGTGGGCCACCCGCGTGCTGGCCGAGGGCCGGAAGGGCGCGCCCGCGGGCGCGCTCGGCAACATCGTGGTCTTCGTCCACGGCTACAACAACGACCAGGCCATCGTGATCGAGCGGCATCGGCGGCTGCAGGACGACCTGAAGGCGGGAGGCTTCACGGGCGTCGTGGTGAGCTTCGACTGGCCGAGCGGCGACGTCGGCGCGTTCTATCTCGAGGATCTCGTGGACGCGCACCGGAGCGCGTTCCAACTGGTGGGCGACGGCGTCATGCTCCTCGCCGGGCTGCAGGTGCCGGCGTGCAAGGTGAACATCCACCTGCTCGCGCACTCGATGGGCGCCTACGTGACGCGCGAGGCGTTCACCGCCGCGGACGATGCGGACGACCTCACCGGGCATACGTGGTACACGAGCCAAATCATCCTGATCGCCGGCGACATCTCGAGCGGGTCGCTGAGCGCCACCGACCAGCGCACGAGCGGGCTGTACCGGAACTGCAGCCGGCTCACGTGCTACTCCAACCGGCACGACGAGGTCCTGGCGCTGTCGGCCGTGAAGCGCGCGGGGGTGAAGCCGCGGGCGGGCCGGGTGGGCCTGCCGGACGAGGCGCCCGCGAAGGCCGTGAACGTGGATTGCAGCGACTACTGGCCGTCGATCCCGCGGGAGCAGGCCTGCATCGGGGATCGCCGGCACTCGTGGCACCTGGGCGACCCCGTGTTCACGCGGGACCTCATCGACACGCTGAACGGCGTGGACCGCCAGGTGATGCCGACGCGGGTGATGCTGGCCGAGAGCCGGTTCCGGCTCGTGCGTCCGACGTAGCGCCTAGCGGCGCGGGTCGGGCTGATCGGCGGCCGGCTTCGGGGCCAGCGCGTCGGCGAGCGTCTTCAGGAGCTCTTCGGCGGTATACGGCTTCTGCAGGAAGTGCGTGACCTGGGGGCCCACGGCCTTCGCGATTCCCAATTCGTGCTGATGCCGCTGATGGCGATGACGCGCACGCTCGGGATCGATCCGGATGAGCGCGCGGATCGCGGACACGCCGCTCATCACGGGCATCGTCATGTCCATGATCACCACCGCAATCGAGGCGTGATCCCTGGCGAAGATGGTCACGGCCTCGGCCCCGTCGGCGGCGAGGCGCGCGTGGTAGCCGAACGTCTCGAGCGTGTCCTGCGAGATTCGGCGAATGCCGCTTTCGTCGTCCACGACCAGGACCGTCTCGCCGTGCCCCATCGGGAGCTCGCGGGCGGACGGCCACGTGGCCGGCGGCCGTGTCACCGGTGGAAACGGGCAGGTAGACGCGAAACCGCGTGCCCTTCCCGGGCTCGCTGTCCACGCGGATGTCGCCCGCCGTGGCTCTTCACGATCGTGAGCGACGTGGACAGCCCGAGCCCGGTGCCCTTTCCCAGGCCCTTGGTCGTGAAGAACGGATCGAAGATCTTGTCCTGCGCCTCGCGGGCGATGCCCGTGCCCGAGTCGTCCACCTGCAGCACGACATAGGCGCCGGCCTTGGCATCGAGGTGCCGGGCCTCATTCTTCTCTTCGACCGTGGCGAGATGGGCCGAGATCGTCAGCTGGCCGCCCGCGGGCATGGCGTCGCGGGCGTTGACGCAGAGGTTCAGGAGCACCTGGTGAAGCTGCGTGGGATCGCCGGCGATCGGCGGCAGGCCGCCCGCCACCTCGGTCCGGATCTCGATGTCCTTCGGCAGCGTGTCCCGGACGACGCGCGCGACGTCGGCGATGAGTTCCCCCGCGTGGACGTCCACGCGGTGCCCCTCCTTGCCGCGGGCAAACGTCAGCACCTGCCCGATCATCGCCGCGCCGCGCCGGGCGCTCCCGCCCATCGTCTCGAGCATCTCGAGGCTGCGCGCGTCGGTGGCGCGCTCCTTCAGGAACTCGATGGCGAGCATGATCGGGGTCAGCACGTTGTTCAGGTCGTGGGCGATCCCGGCGGCCATCGTGCCGATGCTCTCGAGGCGCTGCGCGCGCAGGAACTGCTCCTCGAGCCGCTTGCGCTCGGTGATGTCGGTGTTGATGGTGAGCATGCCGGCCGGCCGGCCCTCGTGGTCGCGCAGCAGTGTCCAGCGGCCCTCGGTGATGACGCGCTGGCCGCTGCGGCTGATCGGCACCAGCTCGCCGGTCCATTCACCCGTGCTCAGGGCCTCGGCGAACGCCTTCCGGAATTCGGGAAGGTCGGTATTGCGTTCGAAGAGCTCGCCCGCCGCCCGGCCGATGGCCTCGTCGGCGGTCCACCCGTAGAGCCGCTCCGCGCTCTTGTTCCAGTAGGTCACCCGCCCATCGAGATCGACGACGGCGATCGCGTCCCGCGCCCTGTCGAGCAGCGAAGCCTGCTCGCGAATCTGCCGGCTCGCTCGCCGCTGCGCGAGGAGGAACAGGATGCCGGCCACGCCTCCCGCCGCGATGAAGAGGCTCACCAGGATCGCCGTCATGTAGTACGTGCGGGCGCGCCGGCGGACCGGCGCCAGCGCGTCGGCTTCGGAGGTACCCACCGTGGCGAGGACGGGGTAGTTCTTCATCGACCGGTAGCTGAAGATGCGCGGCACGCCGTCCACGCCGCCCCGGCCGATGTAGTTGCCGCTGGGGCGCCGCGCGTGCTCGGATCATCAACTGCGAGGCGGAGATGTCCTGGCCGAACGAGATGCCCGCGCCCTTGCGCCGGGCCAGGGTGAGGCCGCTGTCGAGCACGAGCGACATGATGTCGTCCGGGCCGAGCGTGGTGTTCTCGAAGAGCGCCGTCAGGTAGGGCGGCTCGATCGACACCGTGACGATGCCGCCGAAGGAGCCGTCGGGCTTGTTGATCCGCCGGGTCACCGTAATCGCCCAACGGCCGCTGACGCGGCCAAGGACGGGCGCCGAAATCAGCGGGGCGTTGGTGTCCTGCCGCTGGTGATAGGTGAACATCGGCCGATCGGCGGCATTGGTGGCGGCGTAGTCCTGCACCGCCTCGACGACGTCGCCGTGCTCGTTCATCACGCCGACGAAGAGCAGCGTGGGGTCACCCGCCACGACGGGGCCGACCAGCCGCTTGATGGGAATGCGCGGCCCCTGCTGCTCGTGCTCGTGTTTCAGGATGAGAAGGATTTGGTCGACGCTCTTCAGCAGCTGGTTGGTCTGCACGTCCAGGGCGAGGGCGAGGTTGTCGTTCTTGCTGATCTCGCTCGCCGTGGCCTCGGCGGTCTCGCCGCGCACACGCTCCACCGTGAACGCCCACACGCCCGCGACCAGGATGAGGGCGAACACGGCGAGCCACACGGCGCCCACCGGCGCCCGTGCGAAGAACCTCCACCTGGAAGATGCCGTCGCCATGGCTACGCGATCCGGTCGGGCTCCATCATGCGCTCGACCACTTTCCCGTCAATGACGCTCACGTAGTACACCTTCGCTTCGGCGCGCGTCGCCACGACGCGCCTCACCTCGGCGCCCTCGAAGTAGATGCCCGCGTCGTTGTCGCAGGCGTAGCCCGGCCTCATCTCGCCCGATCCGATCAGCTTCTGGTAGAGCGGGCGGCGCCCTGGCTCCCCGTCGTAGTGCGGCGAGTGGCTGCCCTTCAGGAACCCGAGGCCCTGCACCGTCGAGAGCTCCTTCGGTCGGGAATCCGTGGTGCCTTCCTCGAACCAGCAGAGCGATCCCGCGCTCGCGCCGCCAAGGACAATGCCGCGCTCCCAGGCCTGGCGCAGGACCACGTCGATTCCCTGCGCCTTCCAGATCGCCTGCTGGTTGAGCGTGTTGCCACCCGAACAGACGATGCCGTCCATCGAGAGGAAGACCTCCGCCCAGCTCTGGTGCTGCTCGGTGCTGGCGATGAAGCTTTCCTGCACGCACGCCTCGACGTCGAGCGGCGAGCAGTTCTTGAACCACGTGATGATGCCGGCCGGGGCGTCCGCCGACGCGGTGGGCAGGTAGCACAGTCGCGGCCGGGGCTTGCCCGTCAGCTCCGCCAGGTAGCGGATGAAGGCGGTGCCGAAGCCGCCCCCAGCGATCAGGATCTTGCGCGTCACTGCCGTCATCATACTCACCACTAGACCGGCGTACGACGGGCGCTGCACGGGCAGTGTGCTAAATTCCGTACGGTTGCCGTCGCACATGGACATCCCCGCGCTGGAAGACCCGTCGGGCCCGATGGAATGGCCGTTCCCCATCGAGTGGGACAAGACGGAGGAGATCGACACGGATGTCCTCGTGATCGGCGGCGGCGCCTCCGGGTGCTTCGCCGCGATGGGGGCCGCCAGCCGCGGCGCCCGCGTCGTGATGTGGGAGAAGGCCGCGACGATGACGAGCGGCGCCATGGGGTCGGGCTGCGATCACTGGGAGATGGCGGCGACCAATCCGTGCTCCCGGGTGACGCCCGAGGAGCTGGCCGACGCGATGATCCGCGGCCACCGCGGCTACAACAACGGCATCTCCCATTACATCGAGGCGCGCGAAGGCTACGACCGGCTGCTCGACCTCGAGCGCTACGGCGCGAAGATCCGCGACACCGAGGACGAGTTCAAGGGCGCGGACTTTCGCGACGAGGCCACCAAGTTCCTCTTTGCCTACGACTACCTCAATCGCTTCACGCTGCGCGTGTGGGGCACGACTTTCAAGACGGCGATGTACCGCGGCGCCAAGCGCATGCGCGCTCAAGTGATCGATCGCACCATGGGCGCCGGCTTGCTCACCGAAGGCGGCCGCATGGGCGGGCGCGTCGTCGGGGCGGTGGCGCTGAACGGCCGCACCGGCAAGTTCACCGTGTGCCGGGCGAAGTCCACCGTCCTCTGCATGTCGAGGCCGACGCGACTGTGGCTCTTTGCGCCGGGCGCCACGGGCATCTCGGAATTCCGTCCACCGCAGTGCACGGGTGACGGTCACGCGATGGGATGGCGCGTGGGCGCGTCCTTCACGATGCTCGAGAAGTCCGTCCGCGCCGAGTGGTCGGGCCTGCGGAGCTTCCCACCCTACAGCACGGGCAACAACCACAACACGTGGTACGCGTGCACGATGATTGACGCCGAGGGCCGGAAGATCCCGTGGCTCGATTGCGACGGCCACGAGTTGCAGACCGTGGCCGAGCGCTATCGCCCGGCGCCGGGACAGAAGTTCTACATGAAGGGCGGCGGCGAGCCGGACTTTCCCTTCCACGAATTCCAGGGCCCGGAGACGCTCGGGTTCGAGGAAGCGTTGAAGCGCGGCTACAAGCTGCCCTTCTACGCCGACCTGACCGACATGCCCGAGACCGAGCGGCGCGTGATCTGGGGCACGATGGTGGGCAACGAGGGGAAGACGCGCACGCCCGTCTTCAAGGCGTACAACGACGCCGGATTCGATCCCAACCGCGACGTGCTCCAGAGCTACGGCGACGGCTGGCGTTCGGGCCAGTTCCTCCCGCAGGAGCGACAGTTCTTCGGCATTCCCGGTGGCATCGTCAACGACTGGACGCTGATGACGAATCTCGAAGGGCTCTTCGCCGCGGGCGACGTGCTCTTCGCGTCGGACTGCGTGGGCCACGCCGCGGCCACGGGCCATTACGCGGGCCGGCACGCCGCCGACTACGCGGCCACGCACGGGCCCGTCGCGATCGATCAGGTGCAGGTGGCGGCGGAGCGCGCGCGGCTCTTCGAGCCGCTCAAGCGCACGAGCGGCGTCAGCTGGCAGGCGCTGAGCGAAGCCATCACGCGCGTGATGCAGAACTACTGCGGCGCGGTGAAGAGCGACGATCTGCTGCACGAGGGCCTTCGCGGCCTGAAGGAGTTGCGGGAGAACGAGGCCTCGCGCCTCTTCGCGCGCAACCCGCACGACCTGCTGCGCGCGCAGGAGACGCTCAACGTCCTCACCAACGCGGAGCTCGTCATCCAGTCGTGCCTGGCCCGCAAGGCCAGCTCGCACCAGCTGCAGTTCGCGCGCCTCGACTACCCGGAGATGGATCCGCCCGAGTGGCACAAGTTCGTCACGATCCGGCAAGACGACTCGGGCGTGAAGACCGGGTCGCTGCCGATCGACTACTACGGCGATCTCGCGGCCAACTACGAGCGGCACAACGCGGAGTACATCGCGCAGGTGAAGCGATGAGCAAGGTCTTCGCGGTGCCGGACCAGGCGCTCGTCGATCCGATCACGATCTATCCCGACCTCTGCACGGGGTGCAATCTCTGCCTGCACGTGTGTCCGGTGGACCTGTTCCTTCCCAACAAGGACATCGGCGGCCCGCCCCACGTGGTCTACCCGGGCGAATGCTGGTACGAGGGCAGCTGTGTGGACGTGTGCCCGGAGCCCGGCGCCATCACGCTCAACCGCCCGCCGGCGATGCGCGTGAACTGGAAGCCCCGGAAGGATTGCCGGTCGCGAGGCTGACGTCGTGAACGGCTCTTGCCCTGCCCTGGCCTTCGCGCCGCTTTGACACATAATACGTGCGCACATATTATGTGTGCATGAATATTACCCTGTCGGTCGACGAGGCCGTCATCGAGAAGGCGCGCAAGCTGGCGAGCGCTCGGGGGACCAGCGTGAACCAGTTGGTCCGCGACTACCTGGAATCGCTGGTGCGCCCGCGCGGGACCGACGGCTTCGCCAGGGAGTTGCGCCGCCTCACGGCTCAGGGCAAGGGTCGGGCGAAGGGCTGGCGCTTCGACCGCGAGTCGCTGCATGAGCGCTAGCTTTCTGGACTCGAACGTCCTGGTCTACACCGACGACCACGACGCCCCGGCGAAGCAGGCCATTGCCTTGGCGCTGGTCGAGGCCGCCCACGCTCGAGGGAACGGCGTTCATCTCGACACAGGTCCTGGAGGAGTACTTCTCGGCGGCAACCCGGAAGCTCAAGCGTGCCTGTGCCCATCGCCCGCGCCAGAAGTCGACGTTTTCGCGCGTTTCCAGACGTCGGCGCTCATCGAGGTGCGACGACATCCTCGCCACCATCGACCTGCAGCGACTGCACCAGCTCTCATTCTGGGACGCCCTGCTCGTGCAGAGTGCCCGTCGAGCCGGCTGCGCGGAGCTGCTCACCGAGGACCTCCAGGACGGCCTCCGTATCGATCGCCTCGTGATTCGGAACCCCTTCAAGCGCGCAGCGTAGGCGCGGTGCCGCCGATGGCGAGGCGCGCTAGTTGCCCATCTGCAGTTCGATCCCCGCCACCCGCGGGGTGACATTTGGCTGCGCCGAGGGCTCGAGTGTCAGGATCACGAGCAGCGGCGGCCGGTTGCCCGGCGCAAAACGCAGGCGCACGGCGGTGACGGCACCCGCGGCGTCGCGCGCTTCTTCGTACCCAGAAACGGCAAGGCCGCCAAAGTCGCCTCGCATTCTCTCGAATCCGTCGGCCAGCGCGGCGGCGCCGCGCCGCTCGATCAACGACGTCGCGAACACGTCCACCACAAGAGCCCGGCGACGATCTGGGTCGATTTCGGCCACGCCGTTCAACAGGCGCGCGGCAGCTTCCGCGGCGGGCCCCCCAGGCAGTTTCCACTTCGCCGCCAGCGTCCCCACGGGCGCGGGCGATGAGGCCGCCGTCACCGCGGTGAACGTGGGCGCGGGCCGGTCGAGCACGCGGCCCGCCAGCGCGATCTGCGCCAGCGGCCGCGCGATGCGGCGCATCGCGGCATCGCGGCTGTTGGTGGAGAAATACACGACGACGTCGCGATCCAGGTAGCGGAGAAAGTCCGAGAAGAAATACGGATTGCCGCCGTTGTGCGTCACGAGTTTCCCGAACGGCGTCTCCTCCACCGACCAGCCGTATCCATAGAACGATCCGCCGCCTTCATCGACCCACGCGTGAAAGAGCTTGTCCTTCGCCGCCGGGCTGAGAATCGCGTCGCCCTTCAGCGCAAGGTGCCAGCGATACATGTCGCCAACCGTGGAGAGGAGGCCGCCGTTGCCGAGCAGGTGCCATCCCGGCGTGCCATTCGGCATCGTCACCTCCCCAAACGTGCCGCGGTCCGTCCCATCGTCGTTGACGGCGTGTGCGAGACGCGTCGCGGCCCACTGGGGTCGCGAATAACCCGTCTCTGACATGCGAGCGGGCGCGAAGAGTTCATCCACCAGGAAGGCCTCGTAGGCGCGGCCGGAGACCCGCTCGACAATCGATGCGAGCAGCGAGTAGCCGATGTTGGAATACTCATACGTGCCGGGCGGGTGCGCGAGCGGGCGCGAGAGCACCAGCTTCTCGAAGGCTTCGCGGCCGATGGGCTCCCGGTCGTCGCCGCTCACCGGCGGGAGACCGGCCGTATGCGTGAGCAGTTGGTGAATCGTGATCGCGCGCTTGTCGTCCGGGACGCCGGGCAGGTAGCGCGCCATCACGTCGTCCGTCTTGAGCCGGCCTTGCATCTCGAGCTTGAGAATCGCGGCGGCGGTGAACTGCTTGGTGATCGATCCGGTCGTGAACACCGAGTCGGCGGCGACGGGCCGGGTCTTTCCGGCATCGAGGAAGCCGTAGCCGCGCTGCAGGAGGACGGTGCCGCCGCGGGCGACGAGGACCACGCCGGAAAACCCAGCCGATGCGCGCTCGGCCATGTACGCGTCGAGCCGGGTCCGCGTCTCCGCGTCGCCCGCGGGTGCGGGGCCTTGCGCCGCCAGCGGGCCGGACAACAGTAGCGACGACGCCAGGGCGATTGCCAAGTTCAGGGATGCGCGTCTCATGGTGCTGTTAGACGAATGCCGGGGCGTCCTGGTCGTCCACGCGAGAGGTCATCGGGCGCGGGCCGCGGCAGGCGTCGTCGCCAGGCTCACCCCGACGAATACGATGGCGGACGCCGCAAAGGCGACGAGCAGCGCCAGGTCGATGTTGAAGAGCCCGTTGAACGGGCCGGGCACGCCGGCCGCGAAGGCCGCGATGCCAATCGCGCCGCCCACGCCCATCGCGGCATAGGCGCCCTGCTTCGTGGCGCCGCTCCACAATAGCCCGCCGAGCAGCGGCACCAGCATGCTGCCCATGTAGGGGTAGTTGAAGATGATGATCGTGTCGAGGATGCCCCGCGCCCGCAGGGCCACCAGCACGCCGAGCACGAGCGACACGGCGACGGCGATCCGCGCGTAGAGCGTCGCGTTGGGCAGGTCGTCCAGCTCCGCCTTCGGGTTGAGCACCATGTTGTAGAAGTCGCGCGAGAAGCATCCCGCCAGCGAGATGAGCAGCGCGTTGGCGGTGGACATCGCCGCCGCCAGAAGCGCGGAGATCACGATGCCGCCAAGGAACGGCGACAGCGTCGTCTTCACGACGTGGGTCAGCACGTCACCGTTCGCCACTTCCGGAAACGCCTGCTTGCCCATCGCCCCGATCATCGAGGCGAAGAAGCTGATGACGATCACCATGATGCCGGCCAGGATGCAGGCCCACTTCGCGATGCTCGCGGTGCGCGCCGACTGGTAACGGATGAACGCGTCGTAGGAGACGGAAATCGAGAAGAGGAACGGCGTGATGAGGAAGACCGCGCGCGAGCCCATGCCTTCGGGCACGAACGGTGTCGAGAACACGTGGGCCGTCGCCGCCGGATCCACGTGGCCGGCGGCCGCGAACGCCGACAGCGGAATGCCGACGACGATGATCGCCACCTGGAAGAAGTCCGCGGCCACCACGCCCCACATGCCGCTCAGGATGTTGGAGACGAAGATCACGGCGCCGATGGCCATCACGGCGTTCGGGTAGGAGATGCCCAGGCCCGACAGCACGGAGCCCGCCGCCATCATCTGTGCCGCGAAGATGCCGAGGAGGCTCGGAATGTTCGACAGCCACGCCCACATCCGCAGGCCGCGGTGCTCGCCGTATCGCTTGGCGAAGAAGTCGATGGGGACGATGCCGCCGATGTTTCGCAGGCGCTCCGCCGCAAACAGGCCCGCGAGGATCAGGCCGAAGCCGCAGCCGAGGCCGTACCAGGTCCCCGGCCAGATCCCGGAGGACGCGCCGGTCTCGGCGCCGCCCAGGACCACGCCCGCTCCAATCTGGACGGCCGCGAGCGACGCGGTGGTGAGCGCGAGCCCGAGGTTCCGGCCGGCCACGAGGTAGTCGGACGCGCGCTTGATCCGGGTGCTGAGGGCCGCACCGACGATGAGCGTGCCGAGCAGGTAGGCGACGACGACGGCAATCAGCATCGGCAGAGGATACGCGCGGACCCCGGCTTCGTCCATTACTATGGAGGTGTGACTCCCGGCGCCTTGCCCGACATCACCTCGCGCGCGGAGATCGTGCGCATGGTCGACGCCTTCTACGACAGCGTCCGCGCCGACGACATCCTCGGCCCCATCTTCGATGGCGTGGCGCATACGGACTGGGACGCGCACCTGCCGAAGATGTACGACTTCTGGTCTGCCGTGCTCTTCGGCGAAGGCGGGTTCAAGGGCAACCCGCTGGCCGTGCACCTCGAGCTCGCCCAGCGCACGACGCTCGGGCCGCGCGAGTTCGATCGATGGCTCGCGCTGTTTCAGGCGAACGTCGACCGGTTGTTCCATGGCGCCGGCGCCAGGGAGGTCAAGTTGCGGGCCTCCCGGATCGCCGACGTCATGCAGCACCACCTCGCGTCGCGCTAATTACGCTTCCCTCATCGTCTTCTCCCCCACATGAAATCGATCGCCCAGCTCATCGCCGAAGAACTGAACGTCCGCGTGCCCCAGGTCGAAGCCGCCGTCGCGCTGCTTGATGACAAGGCCACCGTGCCGTTCATCGCGCGCTACCGCAAGGAGGCGACGGGCGGACTGGACGACACGCAGCTGCGCGGCCTCGAGGAGCGCCTCACCTACCTGCGCGACATGGAGGATCGCCGCGCCACGATCCTCAAGAGCATCGAGGAGCAGGGCAAGCTGACGCCGGAGCTCGCCGCGTCGATCCGCGACGCCGTGACGAAGGCGCGGCTGGAGGACCTCTACCTGCCCTACAAGCAGAAGCGGCGGACCAAGGCGCAGATCGCGCGCGAGGCCGGGCTCGAGCCGCTGGCGCTGGCGCTGCTGCACGACCCGACGCTCGCGCCCGAAGCCACGGCCGCCCCTTACGTGGACGCGGAGAAGGGCGTCGCGGACGCCGCCGCCGCGCTCGAGGGCGCGCGGTGGATCCTCATGGAGACCTTCTCCGAGGACGCCGAGCTCGTGGGCGGCTTGCGCACGCTCCTGTGGGATCGCGGCGAGTGGAAGTCCACCGTGGTGCCCGGCAAGGAAGCCGAGGGCGTGAAGTATTCGGATTACTTCGCCGCCACGGAGCAGCTGAAGTCGGTGCCGTCCCATCGCATCCTCGCGCTGCTGCGCGGACGCAAGGAAGGGTTCCTCCGCCTCTCGGTCGGCCTGCCGGACGAGGGCGTCGAGGGCCCCACCGAGCCGGAACGCCGCATCGCCGGCCGCGCGGGCATCGAGAACAGGGGCCGCGCCGCCGACAAGTGGCTCGCCGAGACCGTGCGCTGGACGTGGAAGGTCAAGATGCTCGCGCATCTCGAGATGGAGGCGGAACAGCGCCTCCGCGAGCAGGCCGAGATCGAAGCCATCAAGGTGTTCGGCCGGAACCTGCACGACCTGCTGCTCGCCGCGCCTGCGGGCCAGCGCGTGACGATGGGGCTCGACCCCGGGATTCGGACGGGCGTGAAGGTGGCGGTGGTGGACGGCACGGGCAAGGTGCTCGACACCGCCACGATCTACCCGCACGAGCCGCGCAAGGACTGGGAGGGCTCGCTTCGCGTGCTCGGCGCGCTCGCCGCGAAGCACGGCGTCCAGCTGATCTCGATCGGCAACGGCACGGCGTCGAGGGAGACCGACAAGCTCGCGGCGGATCTCATGAAGCGGTATCCCGAGGCGGCGCTCACCAAGGTGATGGTGTCCGAGGCAGGCGCGTCGGTCTATTCCGCGTCGGAACTGGCCGCGAAGGAATTCCCGGATCTCGACGTCTCGCTCCGCGGCGCCGTCTCGATCGCGCGTCGGCTGCAGGATCCCCTCGCGGAGCTCGTGCGCATCGATCCGAAGGCGATCGGCGTCGGCCAGTACCAGCACGATGTCAGCCCGATTCAGCTCGGCAAGACGCTCAACGCGGTGGTCGAGGACTGCGTCAACGCGGTGGGCGCCGACCTCAACACCGCCTCGGTTCCGCTCCTGGCGCGCATCTCCGGACTCACCGACGCACTCGCCGGCAACATCGTCTCGTTTCGCGATGCGAACGGACCGTTCCGCAACCGCAAGCAGCTGCTGAAGGTGCCGCGCGTGGGCGAGCGGACGTTCCAGCAGGCCGCAGGCTTCCTGCGCGTGATGAACGGCGACAACCCGCTCGACGCCTCCGCGGTGCACCCCGAGGCCTACCCGGTGGTCGAGCGCATCGTGGCGCGCACCGGCCTCTCGGTGAATGAGTTGATCGGCAAGTCGCCGGTGCTGAAGACGCTCAAAGCGGAGGACTTCGCCGACGAACAGTTCGGCGTGCCTACCGTGAAGGACATCCTCGCGGAACTGGACAAGCCGAACCGCGATCCGCGTCCCGAGTTCAGGACCGCGGCCTTCAAGGAAGGCGTGCAGGAACTTCGCGACCTCGCGCCGGGCATGATCCTCGAGGGCGTGGTGACCAACGTCGCCAACTTCGGCGCGTTCGTGGACATCGGCGTGCACCAGGATGGCCTTGTCCACGTGTCGCAGCTTGCGGATCGGTTCGTGAAGGACCCGCGCGAGGTGGTGAAGGCGGGCGACATCGTGAAGGTCAGGGTTGTCGAAGTGGATGCGGAGCGGAAGAGCATCGCTCTGACGATGAAGAGCGATGCGGTTCAGCCCGGAGGTTCAGCACGGGGGTTCAGCACGAAGGTTCAGCCCGGAGGTTCAAAGCCGGCGGTTCAACACGGGGGTTCGAAGCCTGCAGCGGCGCCGCGACCGGCGGCGGCGCCCAATACCGCGTTTGCGGCGGCGTTCGCGAAATTGAAATCCTAGACGCTGAGGGGAGGATTTATGGACAGCACCCCATTCGTCAGCAGGCGGCTCATGAGAACCTATCGCCAGACGATCAACGCGGCGCCCGAAACCGTGTTTCCCTTGCTCTGCCCGGTCCGCGAAGCCGAGTGGCTCGACGGCTGGCGGTACACCATGCTGTGTTCCCACTCAGGCCTGGTTGAGGAGGGCGCCGTCTTCACGACCCCTGGCGACGGCGAGGACGACACGGTGTGGGTCGTGACGAGGCACGACCCGGGCCGCAAGGTCGTGGAGTTCACGCGGTTCACTCCGGGATCGAGGGCGTGTGTGCTGCGCATCGGCGTCAGCGCCGGCGCCGCGGGCCGCTCGTTCGTGGACATCGCGTACACCTACACGGGCATCACGCCCGCCGGCAACGCCTTCATCGACCGTTTCACGGAGGCGTCGTTCCTCGACGCCGTGACGTTCTGGGAGCGTTCGATGAACCACTGGCTGGAGACGGGAGAGCGCCTGACGCGAACGACGAACTGATCGCTTCAGCGCGCGATTTCTGCGGGAAACACGTGGAGCCCGTCGGTGCCGAGCGGCAGCGGCTTCGCCCACAGCACCGCGCTCATGGGCAGGTCCGCATAGAGATGCGGAAACAGATCGCCGCCGCGTGACGGCTCCCATCGCAGGTCGGCCTTCTTGAGCGCGCCGGCGCGCACCGCCACCAGGAACAGGTCAATGGCGCCCTCGAAATGGCGCGCGGCCGTCTCGGCGACCTGGGCCGCGGTCGAGAAATGAATGAATCCGTCGCGCGCATCCGCCGAGGATCCGCAGAAGCAGCCCTCCGCCTCGGCGTCCCGCCACATCGACTCGTGAAGGATCTTGTAGATGACGGGCGTCATCGTGATGGGCAATCACCTGGAATCTGCCGCCATCCTTCGACGTCGATGACGACCTGGCTGTAGTTCGCCTGGCTCGCCATGCTGCCGCCGGACGGGCCGGGGCTGATGCGCACGCCGCCGCCCAGGCCGATCCCGTCGGGACCGATCTGGCCCTTCTTGATGAGGCCGGTGATCTCGATCATCGACCCTTCGTGCGCCTTGATCTCGGCCATCATTTTCTTCGGCCCGTTCATCCGCAGGTGCATCCCCGGAGGCACGTCGGAGCGGCCGGGCTGGTCCTCGGTCTTCGGGCCCGCCGTGAAGACGAGGCCCTTCGAGCACCCGGGCACGAAGATGCGCACGGAGTCTTTCGGCACCGGCTTCTCCTGCGCGAGCGCCAGCGTGCCAAGAGCAACGACGACTGCGGCGAGGATGACGGTCTTCATATGGCCAGTGTAACCAAGTTGTGCGCGCCGGAGGATCGCCTGTCCACAGATTACACAGATGACACAGATTCGAACTGATCGGAACAGGTGGCAGTCGCGGCCCGCGGCGGCCAAGGGCCGCTGCCGTGAGACAGGGGCACGGACCGAGAGAGCGACAAAATCACGGCTCGCTCTCTCGGTCCGTGTCCCTGCCTCACGGCGTGGCGCCCGGCAAGCCAGGCGCCCGCGGGCCGGCAATTCGAATCGGTGAAATCCGTGGAATCTGTGGACGAAAAGCCGTTACTTCGACACGCGGTCCGTGTCCACCTTGAACACGCGGCGGCCCACCGACTTGCCGTCCACGAACACCTCGACGCTGTAGTCCCCCGCGGGGAAGCCGCCCGCGCTCTGGATGTGGAACTCCGTGGCCGACGCGCCCTTGTAGGACACCGTCTTCTGCGGCTCGTCCACGACGCGGCTGCCATACATCCACCGCACCTTGATCGTGCCCTTGCCGGTATCGGCGGTCAGCACGGACACGTAGATGGTCTCGTGCGGCTTGAAGAGCGTGGAGGGGCTCCCCACGCTGCGGTCCGGGTTGATCGATCGGCCCAGCTGGATGGTCTGCACCTCGAGCGGCCCGCTCGCGCACCCCACGGCCACCAACGTCGTCACGGCGAGCGCCACGGCGCCCAGAAGCAATCTCACCCTCCGATTGTGCCTGTTTTTGGCACCGCCTGCTGTGCACTTCGGCATAAGCTCGGGGTATCGGGTGCCCTCGGCAACCCCAGCCATGACCGACCCCCTGCTCTGGCATCGCCTGCAGTTCGCCTTCACCATCGTTTATCACTATCTCTTTCCGCAGCTGACGATGGGGCTGGCCCTCCTCATCGTCGTGATGAAGGCGCTCGGCCTGCGCACCGGCGACGAGCGATGGGACGCGGCGGCGCGCTTCTGGATCCGCATCTTCGCGATCAACTTCGCCGTCGGCGTCGTCACGGGCATCCCGATGGAGTTCCAGTTCGGCACGAACTGGGCGCGGTTCTCGCGCTACGCGGGCGGCGTGATCGGCCAGACGCTCGCGATGGAAGGGCTCTTCGCGTTCTTCCTCGAGTCGAGCGTGCTGGGGCTGCTCGTGTACGGCGAGAAGAGGCTCGGGCGCCGCGGCCACTTCGCCGCGGCCGTCGCGCTGCTCGCCGGCAGCTGGCTCTCGGGCTACTTCATCGTCTGCACCAACGCGTTCATGCAACACCCGGTGGGCTACGACGTCGGCCTCGACGGCATGCTGCGCCTGGCGGACTTCTGGGCGTTCGTGCTGAATCCGTGGGCGCTGGCGCAGTACGCGCACAACATGACGGCGAGCGTCGTCACGGCCTCGTTCGTGGTCGCGGCCGTGGGCGCCTGGTACGCGCTGCAGGACCTGCACGCCGATCAGGCCTCGCGCTTCCTCAAGGTGAGCACCATCGCCGGGCTGCTGGCGAGCGTCGTCGTCGCGTTTCCCACGGGTGACATCCAGGCCAAGCTGGTGGCGCGCTACCAGCCGATCACGCTTGCCGCCATGGAGGGCCGCTTCGCCAGCGAGGCGATGGCCGGGATCGTCCTGATCGGCCAGCCGAACCTCGCCGAGCAGCGGCTGGACAACGCCATCATCGTCCCGGGTTTCCTGAGCTTCCTCGCCTACGGCACGTTCCACAGCGAGGTGAAGGGGCTCAACGAGTTTCCGAAGGACCAGTGGCCCGACAACATCGAGCTGCTCTACTACGCCTTCCACGTGATGGCGGGCATCGGCACGCTGTTGATCCTCATCATGGCGATGGCGGCGACGCTCGGCGTGCTCGGGCGCCTGCCGCGGCATCGCTGGATGCTGTGGGTGCTGCTCTTCGCGTTTCCCTTCCCCTACATCGCCACCACGGCGGGCTGGATGACGGCGGAGCTGGGGCGCCAGCCCTGGATCGTCCACGGCCTGCTGCGCACCGCGGAGGGCACGAGCGTCACGGTGCATTCCGGCACGGTGCTGTTCACGCTGATCGGCTTCACCGGCCTCTACTTCGTCATCGGGCTGCTGTATCTCTTCCTCGTCGGCCGCGAGATCCATCACGGGCCACTCGAGGTGACCCATGGTTGAACTCTGGTTCGCCATCGCGTCGGTGATGCTCGCGATGTACGTCGTCTTCGACGGGTTCGACTTCGGCGCGGGCGCCCTGCACCTGTTCGTCGCGAAGACGGACCAGGAACGGCGACAGGTGCTGGCCGCCATCGGGCCGTACTGGGACGGCAACGAAGTGTGGCTGCTCGCGAGCGGCGGCGTGCTGTTCCTCGCGTTTCCGCGCGTGCTCGCGTCGGGGCTCTCCGGGTTCTACTTCGCGATCTTCCTGGTGCTGTGGGCGCTGATCCTGCGGGGCATCTCCATCGAGTTCCGGAGCCACCTCGATCGACCGCTCTGGCGCGCGGCGTGGGACACGGCTTTCGCGGTCTCGAGCACGGCGCTGCCCGTGCTGTTCGGCGCGGCGATGGGCAACCTCGTGCGCGGACTGCCGATCGGCGAGGAGGGCTGGTTCTCGCTCCCCCTCTTCACGGACTTCTCGGCGAGCGCCCCGGTGGGCATCCTCGACTGGTTCACGGTGAGCGCCGGCGTCTTCGCGCTGGTGGCGCTGGCCGGGCATGGCGCGACGTTTCTCTCATGGAAGGCCGATGGCGCAGGTCCACGAACGCAGTCACCGCGCCGCCGTGTGGCTCTACGGCGCGGTGGGCGTGTTGTGGCCGCTGCTGACGCTGGCCACGCTCCTCGTCAATCCCGCGATGCTCGAGGCCCTGCCGCATCGGCCCCTGGCGCTGGTGTCGCTGGCGCTCGCGATCGGCGGCCTCGTGGCGGTGGCACTGGGGCTTCGCAAGGACCGTGACCTCCAGGCGTTCCTGGGATCGTGCGCGTTCCTGACGGGGATGCTGGCCGCGACGGCCGCGTGCCTGTTCCCCGTGATGCTCAGGTCCGTCGTCGACGAGCGGTGGTCGCTCACGGCGTACAACGCGAGCGTGTCGCCCGAGAGCCTCGAGGTCGCGCTCCGGTGGTGGGGCGTCGGCCTGCCGCTCGTCGTCTTCTATTTCTACACGCTGTTCCGCTTGCACCGCGGCAAGGCCGTCGCCGCCACGCACCACGACGGGTATTAGCTCGGTTCCCGACTCCCGACTCCCGGGCCTGTTACTTCTTCGTCTCTTCCGCGATGCGGGCCTCGAGGCCCTTCATCGACGTAGCCGCCAGCGCGCGGCACGCGCCCGGGTCGATGAACGGGTTCGGGCCGGAGGGGTTCTCCTTGAGGCGCTTCAGCTTGCCGTCGAGATCACCCACGGACGGGTGGGCGCCGATCATGATGTCGCACTTCAATTCCCCGAGCGTGACGATGCTCTTGCGGAAGGAGTCGACGATCGACGGATGCGTGGCGTCGCCGGTGAATTTGTAGCTGGGCGGGCCCACCGCCGAGATGCTGTCCGCGTAGACCATGTTGAGGCAGCGCGTGCCCTCGCACGACTGCCACGTCCACGTCGTCCCGCCCGGCGTGTGGCCCGGCGTGGCGTGCGCGGTGACGGCCACGTTGCCCACCTTCAGGACGTCACCGTCCTTCACGCCCTGCACGTTCTTGATCGGCGGGAACTCCATGTTGGCGAACCCGACCTGCGGATCGTCCGGCGTGGGCTTGCCGAGTTCGAGCGCGCGCACGCCGGCGGCGCCGGTCATCACCTTCGCGCCGGTGTAGCGCTGCAGCGCGTTGATCCCGGCCGCGTGGTCGTAGTGCGTGTGGCCGTTGAGGATCAGCTTGATGTCCTCGGTCTTGAAGCCGAGCTTGCGGATGTTCGCGTCGATGAGCGGCACGGACTGCGTGAGCGCGCCGTCGATCAGGACCAGGCCCGCGTCGGACACGATCAGCACGGACGACACCCCGGCCATCCCGACGTAGTAGGTGTTCCCGTAGACCTTGAACGGCTCGCGCGGCTGGTTCCACTCGGCGCAGCTGTCGCACTTGATGGGTGGATCCGGCTGCAGCGCCTCGGAGCGGCGGCCTGGCAAAGTAACGCGAGGGTCGAAAGACACTGAGAATTGGCCATTTGCGGCAGCAGACACGGTCTTTCGGTTTTTGGCCTGAATTATGACTTTGCACTTCGCCTTCCACCCCTGACCTGTTCCGTCCAATCCCTGCGTATGACCTTGCCTATCAACGACCTCCGGCTGGCGGTGCGCGGCCTCTTCCGCAGCCCCCTCTTCTCCATCGTCGCCATCCTGTCGCTGGCGCTGGGCATCGGGGCCAACACCGCGATCTTCACGCTGATCGACCAGATGCTGCTGCGCAAGCTGCCGGTGAAGATCCCCGGACGAGCTGGTGATGCTCTACCAGACGGGCGCGCACAACGGCAGCAACATGGGCCAGCGGACGCACTCCTACCCGATGTACCAGCAGTTCCAGCAGAAGGCCGAACCGCTGGCCGAGGTGCTGGCCCGGCGCCTGGCGGCCGCGTCGGTGAGCGTGGACAACCAGACCGAGCGCGTCCAGGCCGAGATGGTCTCGGGCAACTACTTCACGATGCTCGGCGTCGCGCCGGCGGTGGGCCGCGTCTTCAACTCGAAAGACGACGACCAGGTCTACATGGGCCATCCCGTCGTGGTCCTCGGCTACGACTACTGGGTGCGGCGCTTCGCCAGCGACCCCGGCGTGGTGGGCAAGAAGATCCTCGTCAACAACTACCCGATGACGATCGTCGGCGTGTCGGCCGCCGGGCTTTGCCGGCATCGATCCGGCCCGCGCGCCGCAGATCCGCGTGCCGATCCTGATGAAGGACGGCGATGGCGCCCGAGTGGGCCTGGGTGCACTTCGACGATCCGCGCACGCGCTGGGTGCAGGTCTTCGCGCGCCTCAAGCCCGGGTTCACCGTCGCGTCGGCTGCAGCCCTCGCTGCAGGGGCTCTTCCTGCAGATTCGCGCGAACGAGGCCACGCTGCCCGGCGCGAAGGACTGGTCGGCGTACGCGCGCGAGCAGTTCATGAAGGGCCAGATGAAGGTCGAGACGCGCGGCGATGGGCTACTCCTCGCTCCGCAACGACTTCTCCACCGCGCTCATCGTCCTCATGTGCATGGTGGGCCTCGTGCTCCTGATCGCGTGCGCCAACGTGGCGAACCTCCTCATCGCGCGCGGCTTCATGCGCCAGCGCGAGATCGCGGTGCGCCTCTCCATCGGCGCCTCGCGCGGACAGCTCGTGCGGCAACTGCTCGTCGAGAGCCTCGCTGCCTCGCGCGCGGCGGTGGCGCGCTCGGCATCGCCGTCGCCGTGGCGCTCACGCGCGCGCTGCTGGCGCTCATGCCCTCGGACGGCCAGCCGCTGCTGATCCAGGCCGAGCCCGACCTCCGCATCCTCGCGTTCACGTTCGCCCTCACGCTTGATCACCGGCGTCGTCTTCGGCCTGCTGCCCGCCCTCCGCGCGAGCCGGCCGGATCCCTGGACGACGCTCAAGGACACGGCGGGCGCGGTGGTGGCCGGCGGCGGCTCGTTGTTCCTGCGCAAGGGCCTCGTCACCGCGCAGGTCGCGCTCAGCTTCCTGCTCCTCTTCGGCGCGGGGCTCTTCGTGCGCAGCCTGCAGAACCTGCGGACCACCGACACCGGCGTGGCGATGGACAACCTCGTCACGTTCCAGCTCGCGCCCGCCCTCAGCGGCTACGACGATGCGCGGTCGGTCGATTTCTATCGCGACGTGCTCGATCACCTGCGCGCGGCGCCCGGCGTGAAGTCCGCGGCGCTCGCCGCGGTGGCCATCCTGAGCGGCGACGAATGGGACAACACCATGTCGGTCGAGGGCCACAAGGCGGCCGACGGCGAGGACATGCAGGCGTTCATGAACAGCGTGTCGCCCGGCTACTTCGAGACGATGAAGGTCCCGTTCATCGAGGGGCGCGACTTCACGCAGCTCGACGCGAAGCCGATCGCCGACCCGAACACCCTCACGGTGGCCATCGTCAACAAGCGGTTCGCGGAGCACTTCTTCCCCGGCCAGAACGCGGTCGGACGTCATCTCGGATGGGGCGGCGGGCCGAAGACGAAGCTCTCGATCGAGATCGTCGGCGTCGTCGGCGACGCGCTCAACGAAGGGCCGCGCGAGGGCGTGCGGCGGCAGGTCTTCATCCCGAACTACGGCCGCAACAGCGCGACCTTCTACGTGCGGACGACGAACGCCTCGTCCGGCGCCTACAGCCTCATTCGCAACGAGGTGAAGACCCTCGACGCGACGATGCCGGTGTACGAGATGAAGACGCTCGAGGCGCAGCTCGACGAGACGCTGCTGACCGATCGGCTGATCGCGCGCGCTCTCCGCCGGGTTCGGCCTGCTCGCGACGGTGCTCGCGTCGGTGGGGCTCTACGGCGTGATGGCGTTCGTCGTGGCGCGGCGCCGAAAGGAGCTGGGCATCCGGCTCGCGCTCGGCGCGGAGCCTGGCAGCCTGATCTGGCTCGTGATGCGCGAAGTGTTGCTCCTCCTCGCGATCGGCCTCGGCCTGGGCATCCCGGCCGCCATCGGCCTGGGGCGGTTCGTGTCGAACCAGCTCTACGGGATCCAGCCGAACGACCCGTGGATGGCCGTGGGAACGGTGGGGCTACTGGCGCTCGTGTCGGCGGCGGCGGGGCTCATCCCCGCCCGACGGGCCAGCCGCATCGACCCCATCCTGGCGCTGAGGTACGAGTAGCGTCGGAGGATGTATCCTGTTCGGGCTTTGAAAAGCCCCATCCTCCGTACCGCTCTGCTCGTTCTCACCGCCGCCGGCACCGCCAGTGCCGCGCCTCCCCGGGCGCAGCAACCCGCGCCCGAGGCTCCACCACAGATCATCCAGCCCGGCGCGCCGGGCAAGGAAGGCCGCGTCGTCACGCGCGGCCCAGGCCACGGACCTCTCGAAGGTCCGCTTCACCGAGGCCGACGTCAAGTTCATGCAGGGCATGATTGGGCATCACACGCAGGCCGTGGAGATGGTCGCGCTGATGAAAGGCCGCACGACGTCCGCCGACATGCAGAAGCTCGGCCTGCGCATCTCGGTCTCGCAGGAAGACGAGATCGGGATGATGCAGAAGTGGCTGCAGGCGCGCGGCCAGGACGTGCCCGGCCCGCACGCGATGCACATGCACGGCGCGACGCTGATGCCGGGCATGCTGACCGAGGAGGAGATGGCGCAGCTGGCCGCCGCCAAGGGCGCGGCGTTCGACCGTCTTTTCCTGCAAGGGATGATCAAGCACCACGGCGGCGCGTTGACGATGGTGGACGAGCTGTTTGCCAGCCCGGGCGCGGCCCAGGACGGCGACATCTTCGCGTTCGCCTCGGACGTGGTCTCCGACCAGAAGATGGAAATCGATCGGATGGGCGGCATGCTCGCCGCCCTCAAGGAGCGCAAGTGATGAGGATGTGGACGAAGTTCATGTGTGCGTGCGCCGTGGGCGCGCTGTTCGCGGCCGTGGGCCACGCGCAGGAAAAAGGCGCCACCGCGTCGACGACCGACCCGCGCGTGGGATTGAAGGCGGGCCTCAAGGACGCCGGCATCGCGGCCAAGAACATGGAGCTCGTCTCCACGATGTTCAAGCCCGAGGGCTTCTTCGATCCGGAGAAGCCGGCGGGTGACCCGACGCCGCCCGAGCGCGATCCGAACGCGCCGCCGCCCGCCACCCGCCGCCGCCGCCCGATCCGAACGCGCCGCGGCCCCCGCAGCGTCCGGGCGGGTTGGACTTCGCCAACTCCGACCTCGCCTTCAGCGGGACCCACATGTTCCTCGGCAACTTCAACGGCTTCAGACGTCTACGACATCGAGCGGACGCAACAAGCCGCAGCTGATCGCGTCGGTCGTCTGCCCCGGCGGCCAGGGCGACGTCTCGGTCTACGGCAACCTGCTCTTCATGTCG
Source organism: uncultured Acidobacteriota bacterium (assembly GCA_963839865.1). Classification (GTDB taxonomy): domain Bacteria; phylum Acidobacteriota; class Vicinamibacteria; order Vicinamibacterales; family UBA2999; genus 12-FULL-67-14b. The sequence continues at coordinate 125,973 of CAWIWS010000004.1, read as the reverse complement.
GTCGAGCAGACGCGCGGCCGCCTCGACTGCGGCACGCGGGGCGTGGCGCGCCCGTCGAGCCCGGAGCGGTTCCGCGGCGTCCGCATCTTCGACATCACCGACCTCAAGAAGCCGAAGCAGGTGGCGGCGGTGCAGACCTGCCGCGGCTCGCACACGCACACGCTGGTCGACACGTCGGCGGACAAGCAGAACCTCTACATCTACGGCTCGGGCACCGGCCAGGTGCGTCCCGGTGACGAGCTGGCCGGCTGCTCGGCCGGATCCGAAGGACGACCCGAACACGGCGCTCTTCAGCATCGACGTGATCGAGGTGCCGCTCGCGGCGCCGCAGAACGCGAAGATCGTCAACCGTCCGCGCATCTTCGCCGACGACGAAGACGGGCAAGATCGCCGGCCTCTGGATGGGCGGCGACCACGGCCCCGGCACGCAGAAGACCAGCGTGACCAACCAGTGCCACGACATCACGGTGTATCCCGGAGATGGGCCTCGCCGCCGGCGCCTGCTCGGGCAACGGCATCCTGCTCGACATCAAGGACCCGGAGAACCCGAAGCGGCTCGACTTCGTCGAGCGACAAGAACTTCGCCTACTGGCACTCGGCCACGTTCAACAACGACGGCACGAAGGTGCTCTTCACCGACGAGTGGGGCGGCGGCACGCGGCCGCGCTGCCGCGCGACCGACCTCCTCAACTGGGGCGCCGACGCGATCTTCGACATCGTCGACGGCAAGAAGCTGGAGTTCAAGGGCTACTACAAGATGCCGGCGGCGCAGACCGACACGGAGAACTGCGTGGCGCACAACGGCTCGCTGATCCCGGTGCCCGGCCGCGACATCATGGTGCAGGCGTGGTACCAGGGCGGCATGTCGGTGTTCGACTTCACCGACTCGGCGCACCCGGTGGAGATCGCCTACTTCGACCGCGGCCCGATCGACGCGAAGAACCTGCTGACGGGCGGCTACTGGTCCGCCTACTGGTACAACGGCAACATCTACGGATCGGAGATCGCGCGCGGCATCGACATCTTCAAGCTGATGCCGAGCGAGTACCTGTCGAAGAACGAGATCGACGCGGCGATGCTCGTGCGCAACAACGAGCTCAACGTGCAGCAGCAGCCGAGCATGTCGTGGCCGCCCGCGGTGGTCGTGGCGCGCGCGTATCTCGATCAGCTGAACCGCTCGAAGAGCCTCCCGGCCGCGAAGGCCGCGGAGATCAAGTCGACGCTGGACAAGATCGATGGCACGAAGCCAGGCAAGGCGGCGCTCGATCAGGCCGACGCCCTGGCCACGCGGCTCGAGGCCGATGCGAAGGCGGCGAGCGGGCGTGACGCGATGCGCCTCAAGGCGCTGGCCCAGACGGTCAAGGGCCGCGTCGCCGCGGTCCGCTAGTTGTAACGAATTGTAGGGCACCCCTTTACGGGGTGCCCTGCGCCTCTCCTGCTGTATCCTTCCACGGTGACTCACGTACCCCACAAGGCGATCAACACGCCTGCCCAGGTCCTCTTCGCGAGCCTGATCGGCACCGCCATCGAGTTCTTCGACTTCTACATCTACGCCACGGCCGCCGTGCTGGTGTTCCCGAAGCTGTTCTTCCCCTCGTCCGATCCGGCCACCGCCACGCTCGCGTCGCTCGCCACGTTCGCCATCGCGTTCTTCGCGCGGCCGATCGGCTCGGCGCTGTTCGGCCACTTCGGCGACCGCATCGGCCGCAAGACCACGCTCGTCGCGGCGCTGCTGACGATGGGCCTGTCCACGGTGGGCATCGGCATGCTGCCCACCTACGACACGATCGGCATCGCGGCGCCGCTGCTGCTCGCGCTCTGCCGCTTCGGCCAGGGCCTCGGCCTCGGCGGCGAATGGGGCGGCGCGGTGCTGCTCGCCACCGAGAACGCGCCCCCGGGCAAGCGCGCGTGGTACGGCATGTTCCCGCAGCTCGGCGCGCCGGTCGGCTTCCTCTTCTCCGGCGGCGTCTTCCTCCTGCTCTCGTCGGTGCTCACCGACGCGCAGTTCTTCAGCTTCGGCTGGCGCATCCCGTTCCTGGCGAGCGCGGTGCTCGTGCTCGCTCGGCCTCTACGTGCGGCTTGAGCATCACCGAGACGCCGGTCTTCGCGGCCGCGGTCTCGAAGCACAAGCCGGTGAAGGTGCCGGTCTTCGACGTGTTCCGCCATCACACGGGCACGCTGGTCCTCGGGATCATGCATCTCGATGGTCGCCTACACGTTCTTCTACATGATGTCGGTGTTCACGCTGTCGTGGGGCACGAGCGCGCTGGGCTACACGCGCACCGAGTTCCTGATCATGCAGCTGTTCGGCATCCTCTTCTTCGCGCTGACGATTCCGCTCGCCGGGCGCTTCGCGGAGACCGGCCGGCGCCGCGCGATGCTCTGGATGACGTCGGCCGCGATCGCTCTTCGGCTTCTTCTTCGCGCCGCTGTTCTCCGGCGGCACCACCGGCGCGCTCGTCACGCTCGCCGTCGGCTTCGGCATGATGGGCCTCGTCTACGGGCCGCTCGGCACGATGCTGTCGGAGCTGTTCCCGGCGTCGGTGCGCTACACGGGCAGCTCGCTCACCTTCAACCTCGCCGGGATCTTCGGCGCGTCGCTCGCGCCCTACGTCGCCACCTGGCTGGCGCAGAACCACGGGCTGCAGTTCGTGGGCTACTACATGTCGACGGTGGCCGCCCTCTCGTTCGTGGGCCTGATCATCACGGGCGAGACGAAGGACGCCGACATGCGCGCCTGAAAAAGGGGTCTGACCCCTCTTGGTTTTTGCCACATCTCATCGCCGGAAAAGGGGACTGTCCCCTTTTTCCAAGTCCCCGCTCGATGACAGCCCCCGTTTTCCCTCGGTAATTCCCCCTCCACGGTTGGCGCTTGGTTTGCTTTAGCCATAAGTGCCTGTCTCTGGAGGTTTACCGTGTCTCGGAATTCTCGTCTTGCCTGGTCCATCTGCCTCGGCCTCCTCCTTGCGGGAGCTCCATCGGTTGCGAGCGCCCAGCGGGGCGGCGGCGGTCAGGGGCATGGTGGTGGCCAGGGTTCTGGCGGCGGCCAACGGCCCCCCGGTGGGGGTGGTGGCGGCGGCCAGCGTCCTCCCGGTGGCGGCGGCGCGTCCACCCGCCGGGCCCCGGCGGCGTGCATGGTTCGGTCGTCGTCGGCGGCGGTTACTACCGGCCCTATTACTACGGCTACTACAACCCGTTCTACTGGGACTTCTATTACGGGTGGGGCCCTTCCTACCCGCCGTTCGCTCCCTACTACTACGCGGGTGGGTATTACCCCGCATACGGATACCCGGGTTACCAGGGCTATCCCTATAGCGCCGCTCGCATCCAGGTCACGCCCCGGAACACCGAGGTGTACGTGGACGGCTATTACGCCGGGATCGTCGACAACTTCGACGGCTTCTCGCAGCGCCTTCACGTGGAGCCCGGACAGCACGTGATCGAGCTCTATCTCGACGGCTATCGCTCCGTGAGCCAGTCGATCATGTTCCAGCCGGGTGAGACGTTCCGGATCAAGCACGTGATGGAGCCGCTCGCGCCCGGCGAGCCCGCGCCCGCGCGGCCGGCGGCAAGCGCGCCACCCGCGCCAAGGCCGCAGCAACCGCAGGTGCCGTACGACGCGCTCGGGCGGCCCATTCAGGTGGAGCCGCGCGCCCCGGCCGGAACGGCCCCGGGAGAACTCATGGTGCAACCAGGGCGGCGGATCGGTCTCGATTCGCGTGCAGCCCGCCGGCGCCGTGGTGTTGATCGACGGCGAGCGCTGGGACAGTTCCGGCCCCGGCATGCGGCTCGACGTGCAACTGGGCGCGGGCACGCACCGCGTCGAGATCCAGAAGGACGGCTACCTGCCGTTCACAACCACGGTGACGGTGAAGCCCGGCGAAGTGACGCCGCTCAACGTCAGCCTGACGCCGCAGCAGTGAGGAGGCACGCCATGAAGAACATCTGGTTCGCCTCACTCCTGATCTTCGGCGTCGTCATCGTCGGCCGCCGCCCAGCAACCCGCCCCGGCTCCGGCCACGCCCGCGCCCGCAAGCTCGCCGCTCATCGTCGAGAAGATCGAGAACGGCTGGCTCATCGCGCCCGACGCGAAGTGGGCGGATCTCGACGGACGCAATGGCGCGCTGGTCGGCGCGTACGGCGGGTACGTCGTCGACCACACCATCCTCTTCGGCGGCGGCGGCTACTGGATGGCCAACGGCGATCACCACCACGAGCTCGGCTACGGCGGCGCCGTCGTCGAGTGGATGCCGACGGGCGATCGCAAGATCGCCTTCGGCGTGCGGTCGCTCATCGGCGGTGGCCTGGCGACGATGCCGGTGACCTACTCGATGATGGACGGGCCAGGCTACTACCCGCGGGGCGGGCCGATGGACATTCGCTTCGGCCAGCGACCGGGCTACTCCGGACCGGCCACGGCTGCCCTACACCTACGTCGTGCGGGACGACTTCTTCGTGTTCGAGCCGCAGGCCAACCTGCTGCTCAACTTCTCGAAGCACTATCGGGTCAGCGCCGGCGTGGGCTACCGCGTGATCGGCGGGGCGCACGAGATGAACCATCAACTCGAGGGGCTCAGCGGATCCGTTTCGCTGCGCCTCTGGGGGAACTAACGTGCCGAGCAGATTACGCAGATTTCACGGATTCGAACCGCAGGCCCGCGGGCGCCGGCTTTGCCGGCGCCTGCCGCGAGTCAGGGGCCGGTCGAGAGAGCGTAAGCCGGTCAAGCCGCTCTCTCGAACCGCCCCCTGCCTCGCGGCTACGGCCAAAGGCCGCCGCGGGCCTGACGAACCCGGTTTCGAATCTGTGTTCATCGTGAATCTGTGGATGACTTCTCTCTAGCGCGCCCCGTACTTCAGCCACGCCAGCTCGGGCGCCGCGCCGCGCTGCACGCTCAACACCCATAGCGTATCGAACTCCCCTTCGGGGAAGCACGACCGGTCCAGGCACGGGACGCAGGATCGGCCCAGCACGCAAGGCGACGAGAGCGTGGCCACGGGCACGCCCAGGCGATGCAGGATGCCGAACACGTTGTCGCTGTTCACGCCCACGAGCGCGACGCTGCCCTCCGGCAGGCGCGACAGCGCGTCGGCGAGCGGCACGATCGCCACGCTCGATGGGGCCGCGCCATTCACGATGATGCCCTCGACGCGCGAGCCCGCGGCCGGCACCTGGACCACCGGGAGGCCGTGCTCCTTCGCCGTGGGCGTGACGATCTGCTGGGCCCGAAGCGTGTGCGTGGCGAAAATGAAGCCCAGTGGCACGCGGCTGAACGTGCGCGCCACATCCACCGCCCTCGCGGCGCCACGCGCGTTCAGTTGCGAGCCCGCGGGGGTGATTTCGGTTTCGCCGTGACGAACGAAGTAGATGGTGGTCCGGGCCGCGTGGGCCTGGGGCCAGCCCGGACTTCGGCAGGAGCAGGGCGGCCACCACCGCAAGCCACAGCCCGGCGCGATGACGACCTGTAGTCATGCCCGCGCATTCTACACGGCACGCCCGCTCGGCCAGAGGCCCGTGCGCCGGTGTACTGTGTGAAGGTGTTCTCCCCCTCGTCCAAGGGACGCCTCACCGAATACGACCTCGACCGCTTCCCGGGCGACACGCTGTTTGATCGCATCGCGCGCGCCGTGTGCCGGGCCGGATGCCTGCCGCGCAAGGAGCTGTACGAGGCGTGGGAGGTCGCGCGCCGGGCGCGGCGGCACTTGCGCGGCGGACGCGTCGTGGACATGGCCGCGGGCCACGGCCTCCTCGCCCACGTGATGCTCCTGCTCGACGATTCGTCCGCGAGCGCCGTGGCGGTGGACCCCGCGCTGCCGCCGTCGAGCGCGGCGCTGCACCGGGTCCTCGCCGACGCCTGGCCCCGCCTCGCCGGGCGCGTCACCTTCGTCGCCGCCGATGTGGACGCCGTCGCCCTCGAGCCGACCGACATCGTCGTGTCGAGCCATGCCTGTGGCGCGCTCACCGACCGCGTGCTCGATCTGGCCGCCACCGCTCGCGCGCGCGTCGCCGTACTCCCGTGCTGCCACGACCTCGCCACGTGCGACACCGGCGGCCTCACCGGCTGGCTGGACGCGCCCCTGGCGATCGACGTGGTCCGGGCCATGCGCCTCGAGCTGCGCGGCTATCACGTGCGGACCCAGAGCATCCCCGCGGAGATCACGCCGAAGAACCGGCTGCTGATCGGCGACCCGCGCTGATCGAACACGAACGCACGAAGAACACGAAGCTTCAAAAAATCTTCGTGTGCTTCGTGACCTTCGTTGCCAAAATGAATCATGGCGAGCGTTACTGGCTGATGAAATGCGAACCCGATGCCTACACCATCGAGGAGCTCGAGCGCGACGGGAGCTCGGGATGGGAAGGCGTGCGTAACTACCAGGCCCGCAACTTCATGCGCGACGACATGCAGGTGGGCGACGGCGTGCTCTTCTATGCCTCGAACGCGGACCCCTCCGGCGTGACGGGCCTGGCGACGATTGCCAGGGCCGGGTATCCCGATCCGTTCGCCTTCAAGAAAGGCCACGAGTACCTCGATCCCGCGAGCAAGAAGGACGCGCCGACGTGGTTCACGGTGGACGTGGCGTTCGTGGAGCGCTTCCCCGCCACTGTCGCGCTGGACACGCTCAAGTCCACGAAAGGCCTCGAGAAAATGATGGTCACCCAGAAGGGCAGCCGCCTCTCGATTCAGCCCGTGACCAAATCCGAATACGACATCGTCGTCCGGCTCGGCCGCAAGGGCTGATGACCTCGCGGCGCATCCGGCGCCGGTTTCCGTACCGGCCACCCTACGATTGGAGCGCCGTGCTGGCGTTTCTCTCCGCGCGCGCGACACCGGGCGTGGAATTGGCCGACGCGGGCGGGTCCCGGCGCACCATCGCCATCGGCGGCAAGACGGGAACGATCCGCATATCGCACGCGGCCGCGCGTCCGGCCCTCGATCTCGAGGTTCGCTTCCCTGATGCGCGCGCCGTCCCCGGCATCGTCAGTCGAGTGAAGCGCTTCTTCGATCTCAACGCGGATCCCGCTCGCATCGCGAAGCACCTTCGCGAAGACCCGCTGCTACGCGGTCCGCTTTCCAGGCATCCCGGCATCCGCACGCCAGGGGCCTGGGACGGCTTCGAGTTGGCGGTGCGCGCCATCGTCGGCCAGCAGATCTCCGTTCGTGGCGCGACGACGATTGCGGGGCGGATCGCGGCGGAGTTTGGCGACACTCTCGGGAGTCGGGAGTCGGAGGAGTCGGGCTTGCCCACCATCGACTCAACCGATTCTTCCCCACGCCCGCGCAACTGGTGAATGCGCCCATCGAAGAGGCCGGCGTGATCGCAGCCCGGGCCAACGCGATTCGCGCGCTCGCGCGTGTGGTGCTCGATGGCGCCGTCGCGTTCGACCCTGGCGCGGACGCGGCCGCCGCCGTCACCGGCTTGATGGCAATTCCCGGGATCGGCGACTGGACGGCGCAGTACATCGCGATGCGCGCGTTCCGCGAGCCCGACGCGTTCTTGAGCGGCGACCTCATCCTTCGCCGGATGGCCGGGGCGCTGACGGCGCGCGAGCTCGAGCGGCGGTCCGGCGCGTGGCGCCCGTGGCGCGCCTATGCCGTGATGCTGCTCTGGCAGGACGCCACCGACCGCGCCGCGGCCCCGCGCTAGCGCGCGGTTCTCACGTGATATGTGCCCGGCAGGGTGCGGGCGGCGATCGCCAGCCGGTTCCACGCGTTGATCGTGGTGACGGCGAGCGTGAGGTCGGCGAGTTCCTTCTCGCTGAAGTGCGGCCGCACGTCCTCATAGACGGCGTCGGGCACGTGGCCGCTCGTGATGAGCGTGACGGCCTCGGTCCACGCCAGCGCCGCGCGCTCGCAATCGGTGTAGTACGGGCACTCGCGCCACGCGTCGAGCGAGTAGAGCCGCTGGGCCTTCTCACCGAGCGCCTCCAGGTCCTTCCAGTGCATGTCGAGGCAGTAGGCGCAGCCGTTGATTTGCGACGCGCGCAGCTTGATCAGGTCGATCAGGCCATGGTCGAGGCCGCAGCCGGCCAGGTAGTTCTCGAGCGCCATCATCGCCGTGTAGGCGCCGGGCGCCACGCTGCCGTAGTCGAATCGCACGTTCATGTTGAGTCCTTCCGTCGGAGTATGCTTCAACCTTCCGGAGGGGGGGAGGGAGGGGAGAGGGGAGGGGGGGTGGGGAAGAGAGGAGCTCGGCACCATCGGCAAGTCGATGCTCCCCCGAGCGCAACAGGCGAAGGGGGCGGCACCGGCAGGGCCGGGCCCGGGCCGTCAGTACGTGACGCGCACGCGGTACTTCAGCACCGCCGTGCCGTCGGCCGCGACCGGCACCGTGAACTGCGCCGCCCAGGCCGCCGTCTTCGTCCACGGTGCGAGTCGCGCACCATGCGCCACGTGCCGCCGATCGGCTCGTTCACCTCGACCGACACCGGCACGGCCTTGTGGTTCCGCAGCGTCATCTCGTACTCCATCTCGTAGACGTTGTTCGCAATCTTCTCGAAGTCCGTCCTGCTTGCGCTCGCAGACGACGTCGAAGGCGTTGCCGATCTTCAGGTTGAGGGTCTCGTCCTTCGGCGTGTGGTCGATGCGGTCCTCGCCGACGAACTGCATGCCGCCCTTCGAATCGTCCTGGTAGACGCGCACGGTGCCGGACGGCATCGGCATGCCGAGGCCGCCTTCGCCTCGTTCTTGAACTGGTAGAACACCTGCACGACGTCCTTCATCGGCGCGCCGGGGTGCTGCGCGTTGCGGTAGTAGTAGCTCTGCCCCTCCACGACGTAGCGCTTCTGCACGGGCACGCCGGTGCCGTCGAGCATGCTGACCTGCTTGGTCTGGTTGTTGTTGATGGTGGTCTTGCGGCCCAGCGTGTAGAGGTGGTAGTCGGAGAACGACTCCTGCGCCATCGCGGCGGCGCGGCGGCGTCCATCGCCATCTTGCGCACCTGGCGTCATCCTGCCGATGTTCTGCGCGCACGCGGTTGAGTTCGCCGGCCACCAGCTGCAGCCTCGCGTTGCGGAACGCCGTGCCGCTGCTGTTCGTCACCGTCACCCACCCGTCGAGGTCGGCGGCCTTGTCGTCGCGCGCCGACCGTCAGCACGTAGTCGGCGTTCCACGCCAGCTTGCTCGCCAGGTACGACGCCTCGACGCGGTGCCTCGCCGCGCCGTCGTTCTCGCACCGTCCAGATCAGCGTCGGGCGCGAGAACAGGCTGTCGGGCAGCTCCGGGAAGCGGATGTGGTCGGCGCCGATGCCGGTGACGATCTCGTCGCCGATCCGCCAGACGGGCGCGTTGTTGTAGCTGAGGAGGCGCGCCGTCACCTCCTCCTCCCGCGTCGTGCCGTTCTCCTGGCGGCTGCGCACGAGCGTGACGTCGCGGCCGACGTACTTGCGCAGCAGCTTGTCGGGCTCGAGCAGGTCGTACTCGTAGTTCTGCTCGAGGACGCTCACGCGCGACGGCTCGGTGAGCGAGCGGAAGTGCACGGTCGCCGGGTTCACGGTGGCCGCGATGTCCATGAAGTGCAGGTCGCCGATGCCGCGCGGCAGTTGCAGGCTGCGGACGTCGCGGACGAGCGCGAGGTCGGAGTTGTAGACGGTGACCGCCAGCTCGGCCTGGTCGTCCAGCGTGGTCGTGAGGTCGGCCGCAGATGACTGGGGAGCCGCAGATGACGCAGATGACGCAGATGTCGCGGGAGCCGCAGATGACACAGATAACGCAGATAGCAGGGCCAGGGCGAACACGGGGAACCACCGGCGGAGGGTGGGCGAAAGCGACAGCAGTGCGGACATGAGAACCGCTCCTTTGTGAGCGGGCCGGTATCGGCCCTTTCACTTAGAACGGCACTGCGGGCATTTCTTGCAACGGGCCACAATTAGACGCAAGCGCTCCGACATCTGCGTTCAATCTGCGTTCAATCTGCGTCTAATCTGCGGCCTGCGTTTTAATCTGCGGCCCAGGTAACGCCGCCGTCAGTAGTCCTGAAGATCCGCCCGTCGGCGGCCGTGACGGTCGCCGACGGCATCGGTGGCCCGGACGGCCACCAATCCACCGCCTCGGGAAAGGCGATGCGCGCCCACAGACGGCCGTCGGTCGTGAGGAACACGGCGCCGCCGCGGCCCACGAGCCAGCAGACCGTCGCCATCGGCGCCGAGCCCGCGGTCAGCGGCGCCGTCGCTCCGGTGGTGACCAACGCCCAGGACGCGCCGCCGTCCGAGGTGCGCTCGACCCGGGCACCGGCGAGGCGCCAGCGGATGGAGGGATCCGGCGAGGCGATCTCGCCCATCGCGGCCTGCGCGGCAGCCAGCCGGCCAGGGCCCGCCTTGGGCGCGGCGGGCGCGGGGGCCGCCGGAGCGACCGCCGGCGGCGCCGCTGCCTCGGGCGCTCGGTCGTTTTCAGGGCGTCGACTGCCCGCGCATCTTCGAGCGCGGCCACGTTGCCCTTCGCAAGTGCCGCGGGCTGTTCTTTCTTCCGGGCCTCGACGGGCGCAACGGCAGGCGGCGCCTCTCGTGCGGGCTCGGCCTTTTGCGGCAACTGGGACGGAGGCACCGCGGCAATCGTCGGCGCAGCGTCACGCGCGAGCCTCGGTGGATTCCTGCCGCATCGGCGGCGCGGCCGGGCGTTCAGCCGGCACAATCATCCAGAGCGCGGTTGCGGCCACGCCGGCGGCGAGAGGGACGAGCCATCCCGCGCGGTAGCGGCGCCACCAGGGCTCCACCGCCGTCAGCAGCGTGATCGGGAGCCGTACCAGGGCCATCGCGCCGACCAACGCCTGGCACCGGCCGCACGTGGACACGTGGCTCTCCGCCAACGCTACGGCCTTCGCGTCGAGACCTCCATCCACCCACGCGGCCAGCGTCTCGGCGTCCAGGCACGCAGGCGTGGCGGGCACGTCCGGCGCCAATCTCGAGGGAACCGCGCAGGTGCGCGTCGAGCATCCAATCACAATCAGGTCCGCTCGTCACGTGTGGTCCTCATGGTTAGAACGATCGCGGCCGGACTTCTTGCGATCGCCCTCGTCGCCAAGCACATGCGCCAGGTCCAGGTCGCCGGGATCGGCGACCACGCTGGCAAAACACTCGTCAATCTCGTCGTCCGAGAGGCCGTGGTCCGTCGCAGCCGTCGCTCGACGTCTTCTCGGATCGCGCGTCGCGTGCGGGCCAATTGGCGCGAGACGGTGGCCTCGTGCTCGCCGAGGACGCGACCCGTCTCAGCCAGCGTCAGCGACTGCGCATAGTAGCAGCCGAGCCGCAGCCGGTCGCGCGCGTCGAGCATCGCCAGCGCGCGGCTCAGCGCGTCGCGCATCACGCGAACGTAGTGCGCGCGTTCGGGATCCACGTGCCTCGGGTGCGGGCAGCGCGGCGGGCGAGTCCTCGTCCGGCAGCGCGTCCGTGCGGCGCGTCGAGCGGACGCGATCGACCACGCGCTGCGCGAGGACCGACCGCAGCCACGTGGCGAGGCTGCTGCGGCCGTGGAAGTAGCGAAAGAGCGACTGCCGTTCACCGTCGCGTGAACGGGCCCCGAAAAGATCGCCGTACAGCGCATCCGCAAGTTCACGTGCATTGCCGGACGGTCGAGCGCATCCGCCGCGCGATACAGACCGGGGCGGTGTTGCGCCACGAAGTGTTCCCACGCGCGCTCGTCACCCGCGGCGCAGGCGCACGCGAGCGCCAGATCGTCGAGGTGCAGCGCCTCGACGTGCCGGCGCAGGTCCGCGGCCGACGGCTGCCCGGCCCGCGAAGACCTTGGCCGCGCCGCGTTCGAGGGCCTCGGCCATCAGGGCTCGCGGCACGCTGCCATCGCGCGGCGTGGGCCCGCTCGTACGCAAGGCCGATCAGCTCATCGTCCATCCAGCTGACGCCATGTTACGACGTGCGGGGCCACGGGCCGGCGAGCGACCCTGCGTGCTAGGATTCGCCGAAGACCTCCAACCCGCAGGAAGGACCCTATGTCAATCTCCCGCCACACGGCCGGATGTGCCCTCGGCCTCGCGTTGTCGTCGCTGCTCCTGGTGAACGGTTCAGCCGAACTCGCGGCCAACGGCGAGCCCACGCGGCTCCTGCGGCAGCCCACGGTCAGCGCGTCGCACATCGCCTTCGCCTACGCGAGCAATATCTGGGTCGTCGAGCGCGCGGGCGGCACGGCCCGACGCCTGACCAGCTTCCAGGGCCAGACCCCCAACCCGCGCTTCTCGCCCGACGGGGTGGATCGCCTTCAGCGGCGAGTACGCCGGCAACCTCGACGTCTACGTGATGCCGCCGAAGGCGGCGAGCCGAAGCGGCTCACCTGGCACCCGGGCGCCGACACCGTGCAGGGCTGGACGCACGACGGCGCGGCCATCGTCTTCGCCTCGTCGCGCGCGACCTGCGGCGCCGACCCCGCCCCGCGCTTCTGGACCGTGCCCGCCGCGGGCGGGGTCGAGACGCCCATGGCCCTGCCCCGCGCGCTACCAGGGCCGCATCTCGCCCGACGGCACGCGGCTCGCCTACCGGGTGAACACCTCGTGGGACGACGAGCGGCGCAACTACCGCGGCGGCCAGAACCGCCCCGATCTGGATCGTCGACCTCAAGACCTACGACCTCGTCACGCCGCCGTGGACCGACTCGAAGGACATCGAACCGGTGTGGGTGGGCGACTCGGTGTACTTCCTCTCTGACCGCGACGGCGTGTCGAACGTCTGGTCGTACGACCTCGGCACGAAGAAGCTCGCGCAGGTGACGACGTTCACCGACTTCGACGTGAAGACGCTCGACGGCGGCGGCGACGCGGTGGTGTTCGAGCAGGCGGGCTACATCCACGAGCTCGACCCGAAGACCGGCCGAGCACACGTGGTGAACATGGCGGCCGGCGACTTCCCCTGGATGATGCCGCGCTGGGACGACGTCACCGCCCGCATGACCGAACATCGCCCTCTCGCCCACGGGCAAGCGCGTCGTGGTCGAGGCGCGCGGCGAGATCTTCACCATCCCCGCCGAGAAGGGCGACATCCGCAACATCACGCACTCGAGCGGCGTCGGCCGAGCGCGAGCCCGCGTGGTCGCGCGACGGCAAGTGGGTCTCGTACTTCTCCGACCGGTCGGGCGAGTACGCGCTGGTCATCGAATCGCAGGACGGCATCGCCGCCGCCGCGCGAGATCGCGATCAAGAACGCGAAGCACTACTACACGCCGTCGTGGTCGCCCGACTCGAAGAAGATCCTCTTCACCGACACCGACTTCAACGTGTGGGTGATGGACGTCGCGAGCGGCCAGCCGAAGCTCGCTCGGCAACGATCCCTGGGCGGTCCCGCGCGCACGCTCAACCCGTCCTGGAGCCCCGACTCGAAGTGGGTGGCCTACGCCACGCGCCTCAATACGCTGTACCGCGCGATCTTCGTCGCCAACGTCGAGACCGGCGAGAAGAAGCAGGTCACCGATGGCCTCGCCGACGCGATGTTCCCGGTGTGGGACGCGAGCGGGAAGTACCTGTGGTTCCTCGCCTCCACCGACTTCGGCCTGCGTTCGCAGTGGCTCGACATGACGTCGTACGACCGCGAAGAGACCTTCGGCCTCTACCTCGCGGTGCTGAAGAAGGGCGAGGCGAGCCCGCTGCTGCCGGAGAGCGACGAGGACAAGGGCGCGCCGGTCGAACGCCGCGCGCGGCAGCCTCGCGGCCCGATGCGACGCGGCGCCACAGGCCGCCGGCGCCGGCGCGGCGCCCGCCGGTGGCAGATCGACTTCGACGGCCTGCAGCAGCGCATCGTCGCGGTCGCGCGGCGTGCCCGAGCGCCAGTACTCGGAGTTGCAGGCCGGCGTCACCGGGAACGGTGTACTACCTCCAGGCGCCCGACGCGGGCAGCGGCGCGCGGGGCAGCACGCTGCACCGGTACAAGCTCAGCGACCGCAAGACCGCGCTCTTCGTGCCAACGTCGCCGAGTACGACGTCAGCGCCGACGGCAAGAAGCTGCTCTATCGCACGCCCGCGCCGGGTGGCGGCCCCGGCGGCCCGCCCGCCGCGGCGGCGCCGACAGCGGCCGTCGCTGTTCCTCGTCGATGCCGACAAGACGCCCGCCGACCGCGGGTCAGGGCAAGCTCGACGTGACGCTGCGCATGAACGTCGATCCGAAGGCCGAGTTCACGCAGATGTTCAACGAGGGCTGGCGCAACCAGCGCGACTACCTCTACGTGCCCAACATGCACGGCGCCGACTGGCCGAAGGTGAAGCAGATGTACGCGGCGCTGCTGCCCTACGCGATGCATCGCGCCGACCTCACCTACCTCATCGACATGATGGGCGCGGAGATCGCCATCGGCCACTCGTACGTGCGCGGCGGCGCCCTGCCCGAGATGCCGCCATCGCCCGGCGGCCTGCTGGGCGCCGACTTCGCGATCGAGAACAGCCGCTACCGGATCACGCGGATCTACGACAACGAGAGCTGGAACCCCGACCTGCGTGCGCCGCTCGCCGCGCCCGGCGTCAACGTGTCGGTGGGCGACTACGTCCTCGCCGTGAACGGCGTGGAGCTCACGGCGCCCGACAACATCTACCGCCTGCTCGACGGCACCGCGAACCGCCAGACGGTGCTGACGTGAACACCCAGCCCGCCATGGCGGGCGCGCGCCAGGTCACGGTGGTGCCGGTGGCCAACGAGCAGGGCCTGCGCACGCGCGCGTGGGTCGAGGCGAACCGCCGCCTCGTCGACAAGCTCTCGGACGGCCAGCTCGCCTACGTCTACGTGCCCAACACCGGGCAGCCCGGCTACACGAGCTTCAACCGCTACTACTTCGCGCAGCAGGACAGGAAGGGCGCGATCATCGACGAGCGGTTCAACGGCGGCGGCTCGGCCGCCGACTACATCATCGACGTCCTGCAGCGCGACTTCGACGGCTACTTCAACAACGTGGCCGGCGATCGCGTGCCGTTCACCAGCCCGGCGGCCGGCATCTGGGGGCCGAAGGTGATGATCATCAACGAGATGGCGGGCTCGGGCGGCGACCTGATGCCCTACATGTTCAAGCGGCGCAAGATCGGCCCGCTGGTGGGCAAGCGCACGTGGGGCGGCCTCGTGCACACCGCCGACTCGCCCACGCTGCTCGATGGCGGCACGATGATCGCGCCGCGCGGCGGCTTCTTCACGCGCGACGGCAAGTGGGCGGTCGAGAACGAAGGCGTCGGGCCCGACATCGAGGTCGAGAACTTCCCGAAGGACGTGATCGCCGGCCGCGACCCGCAGCTCGAACGCGCGGTGCAGGAAGCCCTGCGCCTGCTGAAGGAGAAGCCGGTCGATCGGATGATGAAGGAGCCGCCGCCGCCCACGTGGGGCAAGCGGCCCGGCGTGCAGGTAGGGCCGAACCTTTCGGTTCGGCCGCGGGCGCCAATCATTTAGGATCGTTGGCGCATGCTGGAACTCATCTCCCGCCCCTGGCCCTGGTACGTCGCCGGCACCTGCATCGGGCTCACGGTGCCGACGCTGCTGCTGCTCGGCAACAAGTCGTTCGGGATTTCCTCCAGCCTGCGGCACATCTGCGCCGCGTGCCTGCCGGCAAACATCCCGTTCTTCAAGTACAACTGGCGCAAGGAAGCGTGGAACCTGTTCTTCGTCGCCGGCGTGCTGCTGGGCGGCTTCATCGCGACCAACTTCCTCTCCAATCCGGAACCGGTCCGGATTGCGGCCTCCACCCGCGCGGATCTGGAGGCCCTGGGGGTGCACGACTTCAACGGCCTGATGCCGGCCGACATCTTCGGCGCGGGCAATGTCTTCACGCCGAAGGGCCTGGTGTTCTTCGTGTTCGGCGGGTTGCTCGTCGGCTTCGGCACGCGCTGGGCGGGCGGCTGCACGAGCGGGCACACCATCATGGGCCTGTCGAACCTTCAGTGGCCCTCGCTCGTGGCGACGATGGCCTTCATGATCGGCGGCTTCGTCGGCACCTGGGTGCTGCTGCCGCTCGTGTTCGGTCTGTTCTAGCGGGAGAAGACATGGAGAAGTCCGCTCAACTGCTGGATGCGGCGGGCCGGCCATTCGTCTGCGAGGCTCCGAACGAACAGCTGGCCCACGAGGGTGTGCTCGAGAACCTGAAATACATGGCCGTCGGCACGATGTTCGGCATCGTGTTCGTGAAGGCCGAAGTCGTCTCGTGGTTTCGCATCCAGGAGATGTTCCGGTTCTCCTCGTTCCACATGTACGGCGTGATCGGCGTGGCCGTCGTGGTCGGCATGATCTCGATGTTCCTGATCAGGACCTTCAAGATCAAGACGATCACCGGTGAACACGTCGTCGTACAGAACAAGACCTTCAACAAGGGCCAGATCTATCGGCGGGCTGATCTTCGGACTGGGCTGGGCGCTCACGGGCGCGTGCCCGGGCCCGCTCTTCGCGCAGATCGGTGCGGCTACGCGGCGGTGGGGGTCACGCTGCTCAGTGCGGTGACCGGGACGTGGGTCTACGGGTCTGCGGGAGCGGTTGCGCCACGAGGTGGAACGTGGAAACTAGAATTGGAACGTAGAACGTGAAAGGGCTTTTCACTGTCTACCTTCTACTTTGAACTTCGCGTTAGCTGCCTGGCGTCATGAGGTGCGCGGTGCTCGTGCCCGCGTTCATGATCCACGCGCCGCCCGCCTTGTTGTTGTCGGGGAAGCCGGTGGTCGCCGTAGTGGCGCCGGGCATCGCGATCGTCATGTGCGTGCGCGCCGTCGCGAGGTCGGGGCCGCTCACCGAGCGCCACATCGAGCCGAACTCCGGCTTCACGCGCGTGCCGTTGGCCCCGGCTTCATCGAGCGCCTTCTGGCGCGCGGCCTTGTCGGCGATCGCCTCGAACTTGCGGTTCTGCGCGACGCGGGGCAGGTTCGCCAGGCTCGTGCACTGCGCCGAGAACGGCTGCTCGCCGGGCTCGCCCGACTGGTCGTAGCACACCAGCTTGTTGGTGCCCTGCTTGATCGTGTCGTAGGTGAAGTCGGCCTTCCACGCAACGACGGTGGCGTCGGCCTTCATGTTGGCAGGCGCCGCGGCGAGGGCGCGCGCGATGTGTTCTTCCGGTGTCTGCGCGAACGCGGCAGGTGCCAGCGCCAGGACGCCGACGGCAATCAGGACAATACGCTTCATATGGGGACCTCCAGGTCGATTCGTGTGAATTTCCAGCCCGAACTCGTGATCCTACACCCCCCGGACGAGATCCCGGGTAATCGAGGGGCCTGGCGTCCGGCTCTGCCATACCTCCAGCGAAGGCCGGCCAAGCCGCGGCCGCCCGGCTACTTGCTGGGTGGTTTCAGCTGATTGAGCAGCGGGATGTCCTTCGCGCTCTTCGCCGGGGGAATGGTCCGGAGGTACGCGTAGATGTCCGTGAGGTCCGCATCCGACATCACCTTCTCGGTGATGGCCGGCATCGACCCGGTGGGCCGCCGCACGTAACGGATGAAGCCGGCGAGCGCGCGTTGCGGCGGGCCGATGCGCGCGCCCACGGCACCGGCGCCCTGCCCGACCGTGCCATGACAGTAGTAGCAGGTCTGGCTCATGAACAACTTCTTGCCGTTGTCGGCGTTGCCCGCCGGCGCGGCAGGGGCCGGGGCCTGCGCCGCAACAGGCCGCGGCGTCATACCCAGGATGCAGACGGCGACGAAGGCGATCAGGATGGTCTTGGTCATGGGCTCCCTCAGCGCGGCTGCGTCACCACGTCCAGCAGCGCCGGCTGGCCGCGCTTGACCACATCGACCGCGCGCCCGATCGCGGGACCGAGATCGTTCACGTTGTTGATCGGCCCCTGCCCTACATGCCCATCTTCGCGAGCGTCGCGTAGTCGATGTCGGATCGTCGATCGTGGTGCCGATGTCCGCGCGCTCGACGCGCGCGGTTGGCGGTTCGCCATGCGCTGCAGGTGCATCGGCTCCTGGTGATAGGCGCGGTTGTTGTGCATCACGCTGAGCAGCGGCATCCGGTGGTGCGCCGCGGTCCACAGCGCGCCGGGCGCGTACATCAGGTCGCCGTCGCTACTGGATGTTCACCGACAGCCGGCCGTGCTCGCGATTCGCGAGCGCGGCGCCGACCGCGGCCGGCGGGCCGTAGCCGACGCCGGCGCCGCCGGCGTGGCCGATGTACTGGTGGTGGCGCTCGAGTCCCAGAGCCGCGCGGCCAAGCCCGGGATGAAGGCGTCCGACGACCAGCGACCAGTCCTCGGCCTGTGGTCTGCCAGAGCTCGGCGGCGAGCGCGCGGTGGAGATGGGGCTCGCGTCCCAGCCGGCGTGGCGGCCTCGAGCTAGCGGTGGAACGCGCCTCGGCGCGCTGCGCGCCAGCCGCGCGCCGCGTTGCTCGAGCACGCTGCGGCGCGCCGGCGTGATCAGCGCGCGCAGGCCTCGATCAGCGTCGGCAGCGTGGCCTCGGCGTCGCCCGATGCGAGATCGACTTCGGGATAGCGCTGGAAGTCCTGGTAGTTGCTCTTCAGGATACAGCTCGGTCGAGGCGATGCTGACCATTTGGCGCCGGCCTTGTGAGCGGGCGCGATTCCATGCCATCGCGGTTGACCGGCGTCATCTTATGGTTGACCGTGCCCCAGAAGTCGGCGCTTCGAGGCCGAGGATCACGTCGGCGCGGCGCAGCAGCGCGCCGCCGCCGTCGGTCTTACAGCGGATGCTGGACGGGAAATTCATGCGCTGCCCTGGTCGACTCACGCGGCGCCCGAGCATCTCGGCGAGCTCGACCAGCCGCGCGACGCCCGCGGCGTGCGCGCCGCGCGATCCGCGACGATCACCGGCTTTTCGGCGGCGACCAGCCATGCGCGGCAGTTCGGCACCGCGCCGATTCGCCGGCGGCGGCGGTCGTCGACAGCTTCGGCACGCGCGGGCCATTCGTCGGCGTGCATCGGCTCTTCCTGCAGCTCGGAGTCGGCGACGAGCATCACCGGCTCCTTCGGCGGCGTCATCGTCAGCTTCTAGGCGCGCACGGCGGACTCGGCGAAGTGCGCAGGCGACACCGGCGGGTCGTCCCACTTGATGAAGTCGCGCACCATCGCGACCGCATCCTGCACGCTGTGGGCCCACTCGCGCCGCGCGCCGGTTGCGGCGTCCAGGACGTTGCCGAGCACGATGTACAGCGGCACGCGGTCGCATAGGCGTTGTAGACCGCCATCGACGCATGCTGCAGGCCGACGGTGCCGTGCGCGATGACGGCCATCGGCTTGCCTTCGATCTTGGCGTAGCCATGCGCCATCGCGACGGACGATTCCTCGTGCAGGCAGGTGAGCAACTCGGGGCGCGTGTTGCCGCCGTAGTTGACCATCGATTCCTGCAGGCCGCGGAAGCTCGAGCCGGGATTCGCGGCGATGTACTCGATGCCGAGCGACTTGATCACGTCGACCATGAAGTCGGAGCCCGGGCGGTCCGTCGTGTAGACGTCGTTGGCCCCGGGCTCAGGCGGAGTGGCCGGCGCGGCCTGGCCCTGCGGCGCCTGCGCCTCGGCGGCGGGCGGCGCACTCACGAGCGCTGCCGCTCCGGCTGCAGCTCCCGCGGCCGCATGCTTGAGGAACCCTCGACGGCCGACGGAGCGACGACGGGACGAAGCCATTGGCACCTCTTGAACGGGGTGACCGGAGCGAGCCAGCCTGGTCGAGCCGGTCGGCGACGCGAGACTCTAGCATGGAAGTCGAGGCGGCTGAGGTAATTAGGCCCGCGCGGACCAATCCGGTGTAGAATGGTCGAGTCTCTGCGCTGCGTCCTCGATTTCCCTTCGGAATCCTGCCTCCGCTGTTATCGCCAGCTCAGAAATAGGGGCTCCTTCCGCCAATCCGGCGCGACATTCGTTCGTGTTGTTCGCCTGCTGTGTGCGGTCAGGAAACGCTCCAGGCAATTCAGGAGTAACTCCGCATGCCGTTCGTGGCTCTCGGGCTGTCGCCCTCGCTGTGTAATCCGCTCGCGAGTCTTGGCTACACCACGCCCACGCCCGTGCAGCTCAAGTCCATCCCGATCGTCCTCACCGGCAAGGACCTGCTCGCGCGCGCGCAGACCGGCACCGGCAAGACCGCCGCGTTCGGCCTGCCGATGATCGACCGCCTGCTCGTCAAGGGCGGCGCCTCGGCCGGCAGCCAAGCCGCGTGGCCTTGTCCTGGTGCCCACGCGCGAGCTGGCGCTGCAGGTCCACAAGTCGCTGCAGACCTACGGCGTGCCCGCGAACCTTCGTGTCACCGCAATCTTCGGCGGCGTCTCGATCGGGCCGCAGAAGTCGGACCTCCAGCGCGGCACCGACATCATCGTCGCCACCCCCGGCCGCCTGCTCGATCACATGGAGCAGCGCACGGTCGATCTGTCGGGCATCGAGATCCTGACGCTCGACGAAGCCGACCGCATGCTCGACATGGGCTTCCTGCCGCCGCTGAAGCGCATCCTCAAAGTGCTGCCGCGCGAGCGGCAGACGCTGCTCTTCTCGGCGACGATCTCGCAGGAAGTGATCCGCCTCTCCGCGGACTTCACGCGCGACCCGCAGCGCGTGGACGTCTCCGAGGGACACGTGATGGCGCAGACGGTGACGCATCGTGTGCATCCGGTGTCCGACCAGCGCAAGGGCGATCTGCTGACGCACGTGCTGATGCAGGCGCCGGTGGGCCAGGCGCTGGTGTTCTGCAAGACCAAGCACGGCTCGAACCGCGTCGGTGAGTATCTCGAACGCGCCGGCGTGAAAGCCGCCGTGATCCACGGCAACAAGAGCCAGGGCGCGCGCACCAAGCGCGCTCGGCGACTTCAAGGCCGGGCGCGTGAATGTGCTCGTCGCCACCGACATCGCGGCGCGGGGGCTGGACATCGTGCAGCTGCCGCTGGTCGTGAACTTCGATCTGCCGCTCGTGGCAGAAGACTACATCCACCGCGCGGGCCGCACCGGCCGCGCGGGTCTCGCGGGCCGCGCCGTGTCGCTGGTGTCGCCGGCGGATCGCGATCTGCTGCGCGACATCCAGCGCCTGTTGCCGGCGCCGATCGAGCAGGTCGTGCTGGAAGGATTCCCGGTGACCGCTTCCTCGCACGAAGCGCTGCCCGAAGCCGGCCGTCGTCATCAGGGCGGCCGCAACGGCCGCGGCTCCAGTGGTCCTCGGTCGGGTTCGCGTCACGGCTCCGGTGGATCGGGACGCCGCCCGTCGGGGCCTGGACGCCCGCGCGCTCGCGCGTAGAAGCTTGGAAAGTGAAAAGTAGAAAGTAGAAAGTAAGAAGGGGAAAGGGGGGGCTGTCTCCCTTTTCTCCCTCTCCCTCGCCCCCTCCGCTTTTTCTCCCCCTTATTCGCGAGCGTGCTTGCTTTCGGGTGTGCACAAGCCCATAGTTGCCGGGCTCCAGCGCAACCGAGCTGGACTCCCTCGCCTCGTCTTCGCTCGGCACCTCGTCAGGAGACCCCCCATGACCGCACTCTCACGCATCTTCGCGTTCGGCGTCGGCGTCGTCGTCGCATCCGCGCTCGTCGTCACCGTGTCCGCGCAGGCCAGCAATGAAATCGGCACGTGGAAGCTGAACGTCGCCAAGTCGAAGTACAGCCCTGGTCCCGCGCCGAAAAGCCAGACGGTGACGTTTGCAGCGGCCGGACAAGGGGTGAAGGTCACCGTCGAGGCGGTGGCTGCGGACGGCACGAAGACGACGCAGCTCTACACCGCCAACTACGACGGCAAGGACGTGCCCCTCACCGGATCGGCCACGGTCGACACGGTGTCGCTGAAACGAATCAACGCCACGACCGTTGAGCGCACCGACAAGAAGGCCGCCGAGCTGGTGCAGACCATCACGCGCGTCCTCTCGGCCGACGGCAAGACGCTGACGATCACCACCAAGGGCACCAGTGCCGATGGCAAGCCCGTGAACAACGTCGCGATCTACGAGAAGTCATAGCGACGGCACGACAACCGATCGGGTGCGCCGGGCGAGACCTCCCGGAGCGCCCGATCGTCTTGACAGCGTATCCATGAAATGCCGTCGGCGTCCGTGCTGTTCGCCTGAGTCGGGCATCCCTCCTACGCCAGGTGCCCGGGCTTGGCGCGGAGCACGCCGAGCTGCATCAGCATGCTGGTGAAGTCGTAGAGGCGCAGCTCCCTCGAAATCTTCCCGTCCTCGATGGTCAGGAAGTAGGCCACCGTCCGCTCGATGGTCTTGCCGGTGCCCGGCATGCCGAACACTTCACCGACGTGCGTGGACTGCACATTCCACACGACGACGGCGCGCGTCGGCTCCTCGCTGCCGATCACGGTGTCGTCCACCCTGACCTTCCGGATTGCCAACGCCTTGAAGAGATCGGCGTACTAGCTTCTCCACCTCGGCGCCGGCCCGTGCAGCGTGTTGAAGATCGGGCTGACGACCACGCAGTCGTCCGCGTAGCAGGCCGCGAGGGCCGGGACGTCCTGGCTCTCCCAGGCGTGACGAAGCGGTCGAGGAACGCGCGAACGTCGGCGTTGGTCATGGTGCCCCCTGGACGCGGATTCTGCCATGCCCATTCGGCGCTCGCGCCGCATTTTTTGCGACGGGCCCGCCTCGGGGACGCCGATTTGCGCGTGAATCTCGACGGCACATCGTTCGCAGGAATCCTCCTGCGTGGACGAGGTGTAAAATCCAATCGTGGACGGGGAGAACGCGATGCCAACCACTGCTCGCCGGGATACGCGTCTCACGTACGAGGACTTCCTGCGCTTCCCGGACGATGGGAAGCGGCACGAGCTCATCGATGGGGTGCACTACGTGACGCCCTCACCCGTGCTGCGGCATCAGGTGCTGCTTGGGCGGTTGCATCTGGCCATCGGGAACTTCCTGGAGAGCAGTCCCGAGGTCGGTCAGGTCTTTCTCTCGCCGCTCGACACGGTCTTCTCGCCCTGGGATGTCGTCGAGCCCGACCTGATTTTCGTGGCCGCCGATCAACTCGACATTCTCACCGAGCCCAACATCCAGGGCGCGCCGGCGCTCGTCGTGGAGATCCTGTCGCCGGGCACGCGGAAGCGTGACCTCGGGATCAAGCGGCAGCTTTTCGATCGGGGCGGCGTGCGGGAGTACTGGCTCGTCGATCCGAAGGCGAGGGATGTAACGGTCTATCGCCGGCTGCGGACGGCGGCTTTCCGCGCGTGGCGCAGATCGAGCAGGGGCGGACGCCACGCTGACGACGCCAGTCCTCCCGGGCTTCACGCTGTCACTGGCCAGGCTGTTCGCCTGAGGTCGGGCGCCCTTGCAAGGGGCGCCCTAGTGAATCCGGTGCGACGTGGACTCGTAGCCGCGCGCCAGGTGATAGACGGCCTTGTCGAAGAAGTCGCCCACCTGCGCGTTGAGCTCCTGCAGGCTGTGCATGTGCATCGGCAGCACGTAGTCCCCTTCAACGCGCGGAAAGGCCGCGTCCACCAGCCCGTTCTCGCGGATGTAGCGGCGCAGGTGCTGCTTCAGCACGATCACCGCGTAGATGATCTCGCTCAGGGGAATGCCCTGGCCGAACCGGCGGCGGCCCCACTCCTCGAACTCCGCCTGCACCTTCGCCTCGTTGGGTCGCCAATCCAGTTGCCCAGGTGGTGCACCAATTCAAACAGGCGTGCCTGGAGATCGTCCTTCGGCACGGCGCGAAACCCGCGCGTCCGCTGGTTGGCGTGCAGATCCTTGGTCACATCCGCCGACAGTCGTTCGGCATGGACTTCAATGAGTTCGATGAGTTTTGCGGCAATCATGGCGCGCCTCCGGGGAACCTATCCTGATCGGATTATCCCTCAGCCCCAGGCGACAGGAAGGCGAACCCGGCTAGCGGGCCTGGGCCAAACCTTCTCGCGCCACGGTTGATTCCGGCGTGAGCCACAGCGCCTCGGCGAAGTAGCTTCGCCGCGGCGCGGTTGCCCGCCGCCAGTTCCAGCAGTCCCAGGTTCGTGTACGCCGTGCTGTCGTGGGCGTCGAAGGTCAGCGACGTCTCGAAGGCCGCGCGCGCGTTCGAGGCCTGCCCAAGCTTCGTCTCCGCCGCGCCGATCAGGTCGTAGACGGGCGCGTACGTCGGATCGGTCGCGATGGCGCGCTGGGCGCGCGTCACGGCCTCGCTCGCGTCACCGTGAATCAACGCAGACACGGCCGCGTAGTAATGCGTGCCCGCGCGATCGGGTGAGACCGCGCGCAGCCGCTCGACCACCGGATCGAGCTGCGCCGTGTCCCCCGCGTCCGCGTAGAGCGACGCCAACTGTTCGAGCGCCTGCGGCTGCACGGGCGTGAGGCCCGCGGCCTGCGCGGCCGCCTCGATCGCGCCGGCGTTCGCGTCGATCGAGGCCAGCAGCTTCGACCGCGCCGACCAGCACCTCCGCCGTCTGCGGACGGTCCTGCATCAGCGATTTCACCCACGCCAGCGCGTCGGAGCCCCGATGCGTCAGCACGGCCGTCCGCACCAGTCCGTCGAGCGCCCCGGTGTCGCCCGGGTCGGCGGTGAGCGCCCGCACGAAGTCGTCGTAGGCGAGCGGAAACGCGTCCGCTTTCGCCATCATCTCCCCGCGATGGCGCCACTCGTCGCGCCGGCGGCCTTCTTCGCGTCGGCGAGGAACGCGGGCCCGCCGCCGTTCTCGAGGAGGCGGGCGAGTGCGGCCGTGTTGTCGCCGCTGCTCCGGCGATGGATCTCGCGCGGCGCGGTGAACTCGAGCGTCATTCGATCGTCGGTGAAGATCGGCGCGCCGGCGGAGTAGACCTCGAGTTCTTTCGGCCCGCCCATCAGCAGTGACACGATCGAAAACGGATCCAGCACCGACATGGTCTTCAGGTCTTCCGCGACGCCGGGCCGGGTCCAGTTGCGCGCGATGTTGCGCGAGGCGCGCGTCGATGGGTCCCGAGACCTTGTCCCGAGCGAAGTCGAGGGAGCCCACCAGCAGCACGTCGTTCTCCCCCGCGAGCCACACGGTGCCGTCTGGAAAGACGGACCGGAACGTGGCGACGATCGCGCGCAGGTCCGCATCGCTGATGTTGTAGGCGTTGGCCCACTGGCACATGATGCCGCCCGGCGCGAGCCGGTCGCGCGCGCCGACGAAGAACTCGCGCGTGAACAGCGCCGCCACGCCCGCGATCCACGGGTTGGACGGCTCGGAGACGATCACGTCGTACTTCCGCCCGGAGAGCAGCAGGTGCGAGCGGCCGTCGCCGACGATGAGGTGCGTGCGCGGGTCCTTGAGGGCGTCGTAGTTCTCCGCCAGGAAGTAGCGCGAGGCCTCGACCACTTCCGGCGAGATCTCGATGACGTCCGCGCGCGTGATGGGGTGCCGGAGCGCGGCGCCGAGCGTGGCGCCGCTGCCGAGGCCGATGATGGCCACCTCCTTCGGGCTCTCATGCAGGAGAAGCGGCAGGTGCGCGATGAGCTTCTGCGTCAGCATGTCGCCGCGGTTCGACGCGTCCGTCTTCCCATCCACGGCCAGCGTCGTCGTCCCCGTGAGCCGCTTCACCGACACCGTCGCCGCCGCGCCCTCGCGGTAATAGAGCAACGCGCCGGCCTTCAGCTGCGTCTCGAGGTCGAGGTCCTTCGGCACGAACGGCGCATACATGTAGACGCCGCTCGCCAGCAGTTCGCGATCCCAGGGCGGGCTGAAGACGAGAAGCGCGATCGCCACGGCCGACGCCGCCAGCCCCGCGACGCGCGCATTCCGCGACAGGGGCCCCCACGCGATCACCAGCCACGCGGCCAGCACCAGGCAGCCGCTCACGACCCAGAGCGTGGGCTGCAGGCCGAAGCGCGGGATCAAAAGGAAGCCGGCGGCCAACGATCCCGACACCGAGCCCACGGTGTTGAGCGCGTAGACGAGCCCGAAGCGTCCGGCGGCCGGCTTGAGCGGATCGCTGACGATGGCAAGGGCGAGCGGGAAGGCAGCGCCGAGACAGGCGGCCGTCGGCAGGATCAGCGCGACGGTGAGGAGCGTGCCTTGCCAGAGCAGTTCGTCGAAGTTTGTCGAGGAAGACGCCACCTGCCGCGCGATGAGCAGAGGAATCCTCGCGCCCGCGATCGCATAGGTCCACGTCGCCGTGATGGCCGCGAGCGCCAGGACGGTCACGAGCCACGCGGCGGGCCGGCGCGTGCGGCCGACGAGCCAGGCGCCCAGGCCCGATCCCAGGGCGACACCGCTGATCACCGCGGCCAGCGTCGCCGCAAACGCGTACGTCGTCGGTCCGAGCACAAGCGAGAGAATGCGCGTCCACGCGATCTCGTGGATGAGTGCCGCGAACCCCGACAGGCCCAGGACGACGACGGCCAGCCAGCGTTTCGTGGGCGCCTCGGCCACGCGCGCGTCTGCGTGGCGGGCGGCCTCCGCCTTCCTGCCCCGGCGCATCGGTTTCGAGGGCGACGCTTTCTCCGCCGGTCCACGGGCCGTGGCTCCGCTGCGCACCACCACCCACACGCTCAGGGCCGCGACCAGGCTCGCGGCCATGCCCACGCGCACGGTCCCGGTAATCCCGATTGCGGGGATGAGCACGAAGCCGGCGAGGAGCGAGCCCGCCGCCGCGCCGACGGTGTTCACGACGTAGAGCGCGCTGCTCGCGCGTGCGGGGTTCGCGGACGCGTCGGCAAACCAGCGAATCGCCATCGGGAATGTCGCGCCGAGCGCCGCCGCCGGGACGAAGACCATCGCCAGGCACGCGAGCACTCGCACCGCGGGAAACAGCAGGCCGGGTGACGCGTCCTGGTAGGCCCAGCGAAGGAGCGGCGTGAGCGCCGTCAATTCAAATGGGAGAACGATTGCCGCCGCCACCACGACGATCTCGAGGCCGATGTACGCCTGCAGGCTCTTGCGGGGCGTGAGGCGCGAGGCCAGGGCGCCGCCCGCGCCCGCGCCCACCGCCAGCCCGCCGAGGAAGGCCGCCACCACGGCGCTCGCCGCGGCGGTGGTGTGCCCGATGTAGAGCGTGAGGAGGCGCGTCCAGCTCACTTCATAGATGAGCCCGGCAAGGCCAGAGCAGGCATACGCGAGGAGGAAGAGCCACGGCACGAGAGGAGAAGTCTACCCGAGGGCGCGGCGCGAAGCGCCGCGCCCTGTATGATTCCCCGATGCGCGTCGCGATCGTCGGGGGACCCGGTGTGGGCAAGAGCACGCTGGTGCGCCAGCTCGGGGACCTGTACCACAACGGATCCTATGGCGAGGGCGAGAAGGGCGTGTGGCACCCGGCCGTCCTGGAGGACATCGCGCACGGGCGAAACGCGGTCGGCGTCACGGAGTATTTCGGCCGTCTCTACGACGCGAACTTCCGCGACGCCGCCACGCACGACGGCCCGGGCAAGGTGATCTTTTTCGAGGGCGCCCGCATCACGCTGGAGGCGCACATCGCGGAATATCCCGCCGAGCATCACGCGGCGCTGCGCCAGGTGCTCGCGATCGGCGACACCTGGAACCCCGATCGCATCATCGTGCTCACGTCGAGCACCGACACGATCGAGAAACACATCCGCCTGCGCGCCCGCCCGCACGAAGAGGCCGAGAACATGGTGCGGCGCTTCCGGCTGATCGACGCCGAGTTTCGCCGGCTCGCGCCGCTCTATCCGAATGCGATCCTGATCGATCGGGACAGCAAGGAGTTCCACGAGCGCCAGGGGCTCATGGACATCATCGAGATGGCGGGACTGCCGATGTTTCGGGAAATTCCTTACACGGGTTCAACAGGTTCAACGGGTTCAACGGGTTCTACAGGTTCAACAGGTTCGCCGGGTTGAACCCGTTGAACTTGTTGAACTCGTTGAACCTGTAGAACCTGTTGAACCCGTTGAACCCGTCTTCCTACTGCTCGTCCTGCTGCGCCGTCGTCGTCGACGCCGGCTTCGCTTTCTCCGCCGCCACCGCCGCGGCCACGTCCGCCAGCAGTTTCTGCGCGTCGTAGACGATGCCGTCCTTGATGGTGTACTTCACGCCGCCGACCTTCTCCTGGCGGTTGGTCTGCGGGTTCAGGCGCATGTGGCCGGTGCCGTAGAGCGTCTTGATGTTGCGAGAGCGGGTTCTCCGGCGCGATCACCAGGTCGGCCAGCATGCCCGGCGCGCACCACGCCCATCGGCGCCGCCTCGCCCTTCGGCTCGTAGAGCGTCTTGGCGCCCCACATCGTCGCCGAGCGGATGATCTCGAGCGGCAGGAAGCCCGCCTCGCGCATCAGCTCGAGCTCCTCGATGTAGGCGAAGCCGTAGGTCTTCCAGATGAAGCCCGAGTCGGTGCCCACCGTCACGCGGCCGCCCATGTTCTTGTAGTCGTTGATGAGCCGCATGTAGCGCTGGTAGAAGTTCTTCCAGTTGACCTCGTTCTCGGTCGTCCAGTCGTAGAAGTAGGAGCCGTGGTTGTCGCGCGTGCTCTGGAAGTAGTTCCAGAGCTGCGGCATCGTGTAGGTCTGGTGCCAGTCGGCGTTGCTGCGCGCGCATCAGGTCGCGCGACGCGTTGTAGATGTTGAACGTCGGATCGAACGTGACGTGGTTCGCCTTCTGGTGCTCCAGGTACGCCACCCACTCGGGCGAGCCGGGCTCGTAGGTCTGGTTCCAGATGCGGGCGATGTCGCCGAAGCGGTCCTGCTCGTTGTTGTAGTCGTAGCCGATCGGGTACTCCTGGATCGTCTTGTCCTTCAGGAGCGATTCCATGTGGCCGTAGTAGTGCGTCACGGTGTCGAGGTGCGCGTCGCCGGCGTCGCGGGCGTTGAAGTTGGCCACGCCGTTCTGCGAGAGGTGGGCCACGGTGCCCATCTTGTTCTTGTGCGCCTCGTCGATGGCCGCCGTGATGATCTCCGGCGTCTCGTCGCCGCGGTTGAAGAACTTGATGCCGTCGATGTTGTTCGCGGCGGCCCAGCGCACGCACTCGCGCGCCTTCTCGGCGCGACTGGACGGGGCCGTTCGGCCAGCCCGAGCCGAGCGTCTGGTAGTTGAAGATGCGCGGCGCGGCGATCTCGTTCTTCGCGGAGCGGTTCTTCTCGGAACTCGTGACCTCGGCGCGACGACAGCGACACGCCGCGGACGGTGGTCACGCCGTGCGCGAGCCACAGCTTGTAGGCGTAGCCCAGGTCCGGCGCCTTGCCGCGGGTGGAGCCGTGCACGTGCATGTCGACGAAGCCGGGCATCACGTACATGCCCGTGCCGTCGATCTCGAAGTCGAAGTCGCGCGGCTCGCGGTTGGCCTGCATGCGGCAGCCCCGGCCAGCCGCGCCTGGCGCACCTGCGTGATGCGGTTGCCCTCGATGACGATGTCCATCGGGCTGAGGGGCGGTCCGCCGGTGCCGTCGATGATCGTGACGCCGCGGATCACCATCTTCTTGAACGGACCCAGGCCTTCACCGGCCTTGCGCGCGGGCGCGGGCGTGTCGCCGCCGCCGCGGCCACCCTGGCGCGCGGGCGCCGCCGCCGCGGCCGGAGCCGGGGTGGCGGGCGCCTGGGCGGCAACGACCGCCATCGTCGCCGCGAAGGCAACTGCACACATGCTGACAATCTTCTTCATACAAATCCTCACGGGGTTTCAGTGGAGGAATAACTCTACGCCGACTTGCGTTCGGCCACGGAGTAAAATGCCCGCGCGAGGACTAGTCATGTTCAAACGATGCGTTTTCTTTATTGGTGTGATGTTGGCCGCCGCGACGGGCACCATGGCCCAGCCGGCGGCGGCGCCGGCGAGACCAGGTGGCGCGGCCGCGGCGGTGCCGACGGTTGAGGACCGCACAAGCGGCCTCAAGAAACTGGACGGCTACTTCCCGCTCTACTGGGACGAGCGAGCCGGCACGATGCTGCTCGAGGTCGCGCGGTTCGATACCGACTTCCTGCTCTCCACCGGCCTCTCCGCCGGCCTGGGCTCGAACGATATCGGCCTCGACCGCGGCCAGGGCGGCCAGGGCAAGATCGTCCAGTTCCAGCGCATGGGCCCGCGCGTGATGCTCGTGCAGGCGAACCTCTCGTTCCGCTCGAGCGCCACCAATCCGCTCGAGCGCAAGTCGGTCGCCGATTCGTTCGCCAAGTCAATCCTCTGGGGCTTCGCGCTGGCCGCCGAGTCCAACGGCAAGGTGCTCGTGGACGCGACGGACTTCTTTCTCCGCGACATCCACGGCGCCGGCGGCTCGCTGCGGCCGGGAACGTACCGCGTGGATCGCGCGCGCAGCGCCTTTTACTTGCCGAACACCAGGAACTTCCCGAAGAACACCGAAGTGGATGTCACGCTCACTTTCGCGAGTGACGCGGCGGGCGGACGTGGCGGTGGTGGCGGCGGGCCCGCGCAGGGTCCGGCGGCCATCGGCCAGACCGGTGGCGGTGGCGGCGGCTTCGGCGGCGGCCTCTTCTCGGGCAGCGTCGGCAGCGTGACGCCGACGCCGGACTCGGTGACCATGCGCGAGCACGTCTCGTTCGTGGAGCTGCCGGACGGCAACTACGAGCCGCGCATCGACGATCCCCGCGCCGGCTACGGCGGCCTGAGCTTTGTCGACTACAGCGTGCCGATTGGCGACTCGATCCAGTTCCGCTACCTGCGGCGCCATCGCCTGCAGAAGAAGGATCCAACGGCCGAGATCAGCGAGCCGGTGAAGCCCATTCAGTACTGGGTGGACTCGGGCGCGCCGGAAGACGTGAAGAAGGCGCTGGTTGAAGGCGCCAGCTGGTGGAACCAGGCGTTCGAGGCCGCGGGCTTCCGCAACGCGTTCAAGGTGGACGTCCTGCCGGCCGACGCCGACCCGATGGACATCCGCTACAACATGATCAACTGGGTCCACCGCTCCACGCGCGGCTGGAGCTCGGGCGGCTCGGTGAGCGACCCGCGCACCGGCGAGATCATCAAGGCCACGGTGACGCTCGGCTCGCTGCGCGACCGCCAGGACTACATGATCTTCGAGGGCCTGCTCTCGCCCTACGAGAAGGGCGACGAGAAGCCGGCGATCCTCTACGAGACGGCGCTCAAGCGCATCCGCCAGCTCGCCGCGCACGAGGTGGGCCACACGCTCGGCCTCGGCCACAACTACTACGACAGCACCAAGGGCTGGATCTCCGTGATGGACTATCCGCACCCGCTCGAGGCGCTGAGGGAAGACGGGACCATCGACATCACCAACGCCTATCCGCAGCGCATCGGCGACTGGGACAAGGTCACGATCAACTTCGGCTACCGCGAGTTCCCGAAGGGCGCGGACCAGACGGCGGCGCTCAACAAGATCATCGCCGACGCCTGGGCGCAGGACCTGCGGTACTTCACCAACCAGGACACCGACATCCACCCGCGCACCGAGCAGTGGTCGAACGGCGTCAACCAGGGCGACGAGCTGGCCCGCCTGATGAAGGTGCGCCGCGCCGCGCTCGAGCGCCTCGGCGAGCACACGATCCGCGCCGGCGTGCCCACGGTGATGATCGAGGAGCCGCTCGTGCCGATCTACATGTACCACCGCTACGCGGTCGAAGGCGCGGCGTCCATGATCGGCGGCCAGGACTTCGTCTACGCGATGCGCGGCGACGGGCGCACGCCGATGGAGTGGGTGTCCGGGGAGTCCCAGCGCAAGGCCATCGACTCACTGACCCTGACGCTCAAGCCGTCTGAACTCACGATTCCAAAGAGGATCCTCGACCTCCTCCCGCCACGGCCGCCCGGCTACGGGATGCACCGCGAGCTGTTCCCGCGGACGACGGGCGAAGGGTTCGACCCGGTCAATCCCGCCTCGATCGCCGCGGAAGTCACGATCGGCTTCGTGCTGCAGCCCGATCGCGCCGCCCGGATGGTGGCGCAGTACGCCGTCGACCAGTCACTGCCGGGCCTGGGTGAAGTGATCGACAAGCTCACCAAGGCGAGCTTCGACGCCGTCAGTTCCGGCACCTACGAGAACGAGGTGCGTCGCGCCGTGGAGCGCGTGCTGGTCGATCGCGTGATGTGGCTGGCGAGCTCGTCGCCGAACGCCCAGGTCCGCGCGATCGCGTCGTTCAAGCTGCAGAAGCTCGCGGCGCGCCTGCGCGCCGAGGTCGGCCGCACGGAATCCGACCAGGCCGCGCATACGCTGATCGCGGCCGACATCAAGCGCTTCCTGGAGCGGCCGACCGCGGACCTGCAGAAGGTCATGCCGCCTTCGCCGGCCCCGCCGGGTGCGCCGATCGGCGACCTCGGCCAGGACTGGCTCGCGCGGCCCCCGGCCTGCTCCTGGGACGACGCGAACCCCGGCCAGTGGCTGTTCTACCAGCCGCCGCCGATGTTCTAGACAGCACAGTCATGGGCGGAGGGCAGGGGTAACATTTGAGGGGTGATGACCCTCAGACGCCCGGCCTTCCGCCTCTTCCATCTGGCTGCCCTTGTCCTCGTGGCCGGCACGGCGCTGGCCCAAACCCGCATCGTCGCGCCCAAGAACAAATACACGCCCGAACAGGACGTGAAGATCGGCCAGGACGCCGCCGCGGAAGTGCGGAAGCAGTACCCGGTCATCGACGATCGCCAGATCAACGAGTATCTCGATCGCCTCGGACGCCGGCTGGTGGCGGCGGCCCCCGCCGAGCTGAACAGGCCCGTTTTCCAGTATTCCTTCACGCCCGTGAACGTGAAGGAGATCAACGCGTTCGCGCTGCCGGGCGGCCCCATGTTCGTCAATCGAGGCATGTTCGACGCGGCCGCGAGCGAAGGCGAAGTGGCCGGCGTGATGGCGCACGAGCTCAGTCACGTGCTCCTGCGGCATGGCACGGCCAACGCCACCAAGGCGCAAGGCTTCCAGATCGGCGCGATCGCCGGCGCCATCGCGGGCGCCGTAGTGGGCGGCGGCATCGGCGAGGTCATCTCGCAGGGCTCGCAGTTCGGCCTCGGCACCTGGCTCCTCAAGTACAGCCGCGAGTACGAGAAGCAGGCGGACCTGCTCGGCGCGCAGATCATGGCGCGCGCCGGCTACGACCCGCGCGACCTCGCGCACATGTTCGAGTCGATCGAGAAGCAGAGCAGCGGCTCGGCGCCGCAGTGGCTCAGCAGCCACCCGAATCCCGGCAACCGCACGCAGTACATCAACGCGGAAGCCGCGCAGCTCCAGATCGGTCCGCGGCCGGACCAGAACGGCTTCGCCTCGACCAAGAACCGCTTCTCGACGCTGCCGAAGGCCAAGACGATGGCGGAAGTCGAGAAGGGTGCGGGCAGCGGTGGCGCGGGCGGTGGCGGCGATGGCACACCCGACCGCGCTTCGGTCGGCACGATCGGGCAGAACGTGCCGGCGCCCTCCACGCGGTACCGCACGGAGAAGGGCGGCAACGTGTTCCAGGTGAGCGTGCCTTCGAACTGGACCGCGGTCTCGTCGAACAACTCGGTGAAGTACGTTCCGCAAAATGCCTACGGCGACGTGGGCGGGCAGACCGTGATGACGCACGGCGTGGAGCTCGGCATCGCGAGCGCGGCATCGCGCGACCTGCAGCAGGCCACCGACACGCTGGTGGATGCCTTCCTCCGCGGCAACGCGGGCATGCGCATCGACGGTGATCAGCGGTCGATCCGCCTGTCGAATCGCGCCGGCATCAACACGCCGCTCATGGGCCGCTCCGCGCTCGGCGGCGACGAGCGCGTCGATCTCTACACGGCGTTGCTGGCCGACGGCCACCTGTTCTACTACGTCACCGTCGTCCCGGCCGCCAACGCCCGCGCGTACGACGCGGCCTTCGAGCGCGTGGCCCAGTCGATCCGCCTCGCGGATCGGTAGGCCCGGAAAAGGGGACAGTCCCCTTTTCCGGGTCCCTCTTCCCTTACTTCTGTTCCGCCAGGAACTTCTTGATCTGCGCCAGCGTGTTGTTGACGCCGATCGCCTGCATGTCCTTGCCGATCTCCTTCGTCGACGGGTGCGGGTCGCCGGTGAGGCCGTTGTCCACGCGCGGGGGCGCGTTGGGGTCCGCGGCGGGACGCGGCCCGCGTGGCGCCTGCGGCGGCGGCGGCTGGCCGGCGGCGATCGCCGCCTCGCGCGCGAGGCGCGCGTCGCGCTGGGCCTTCCACTGCTCGGGCGTCTGGCCCGTCGGATCGAACGGCACCGTCTTGTAAGTGGGCCGCACGTACACGCCGGGCGCGGGCTCGAGGTAGAGCATCTTCGACGTCTCCATCATCGCGCCGTGGCCGCCGATCGGCAGCTTGTGATCGTAGAAGTACTGCTGCACGTCGTCCTGGTACTTCTGGTAGAAGTCGGGCACGTAGTAGACGTGCACGCCGCGCGAGGCGTACTTCGCGCCCATCTCCGCCGCGGCTTCCTGCATCATCTTCTGCCCGCCGCCGTGATCGCCCATCACGAAGATGTTCTTGAAGCCGTTCCACACCATGCTCTCGATCTCGGCGAGCTTGAGCTGCTTGAACACCTCGGCCGAGACGGTGATGCCGCCGGGCTGCTTGGTGCCGTCGGTCACGCCCGTGGCGCCAACGTCGATCGGCATCACCGGCGCGACGAGCGTGTTGCCCAGCTTCGTCGCCACGTCGATGGCCGTCATGCGCGACATGATGGTGTGGCCGCCGAGGATGTTCTGTGGTCCCCGCTCTTCGGTGCCGCCGTTGACGATCAGCACGTTGATCGCGCCGGCCTTCTGCCGCTCCACGACTTCGCTGGTGGTGAGCAGTTCCAGCTCGACGACGTCCTTGGCGGGCTTGCCGAGTTGCGCAAACGCCGGCGTCGCCAGCATCGCCACGCCGCAGATGAATCCAATACTTTTCCTCATACGTCCCCCAATAAAGTTGCAATGCACGGCTTGCAGAAAGCGGCCTTCATTCTACTCGTCCGGGCCCGCGCGGAAACTGGTAGCGCACGCTCTTGCGGAGCACTTCCTGATCGCGCACTTCCGTGAGCGGATAGAGCGTCCGAAGGCCGCGAGGCGTGTCACGTTCGACGGGCGGGCCCAGGCGGAACCACCCTTCGTCCGCGATCACAAAGACCCCGGCTTCCCACCCAGGCTTGCGGCGCGACGCAATCACCACGATCTCGGCCTCCGGGA
The DNA here is from genome assembly GCA_963839865.1 of uncultured Acidobacteriota bacterium. Lineage (GTDB taxonomy): Bacteria > Acidobacteriota > Vicinamibacteria > Vicinamibacterales > UBA2999 > 12-FULL-67-14b. Next base: position 91,159 of record CAWIWS010000004.1, on the reverse strand, counting down.
TGCCCGCGGCGGCGCCGGTCAGCACGCGGTCGGCGACCTCGGCCCCTTCCAGTCGCTCCCGCTCTTCGGCCGCCAGACGCTGCGCGCGGCCCGACGTCCACCGGACCGCGATGGCGTCGGCAACGGTCAGCACCGGGTCCCCTCTCGCATCGTCCATCGCGGCGGAGACGGCCCGAAACCATCCGGTGATCGCGAGGTACACCACGAGCGCGCCGATGGGGCTGAAGACGAAGGTCACCGGGGAGAGAAACGATGCGACCCACGAGGCCTGGGCGTCGCCGGCGCTCACTGGACCGGCCTCGGGCGCCGGCCGCCATCCCGTGGACTGAAGCGCAAGATCGACGGCCTGGCCCGACGCGGCTTCGGCGTGATGGAGGTACGCCGGTATGCCGATCGCCATCGCCAGCATGAACGTGGCGATGCCGGACATCACCGCCGCCTGCCGGACCGGCACGTGCGCTTCCATCGGGGACCACCATCGGCGCGGCAGCGCGGTGGCGAACATCGCCACGATGAAGCGAGCGGCGGTTTCCAACATGTAACGGCGTCAGTGCCCGGTGAAGTCCAGGTTCTCGGTGATGCGCGTGCCGTCTCGCGCAAACGCCTCGGCGAGCCGCCGGATCCGCCGGCCTGCTTCCGCAAGATCGTGATTGTCCAGGTTGACGTTCAGCAGGTCGATGTACCAGGGCAGCTTCACCGGGTCCTTCACGTAGGTCTCGACGATGGCGCGGGCAATCGGGAGCGTGGTCCCCTTTGAATCGTCGTGCACGTCGCGGTTCGTCGCGGCCAGCAACTTGTCGTACTCCTCGATCAGCAACCGATCGAAGAGCGCCGGGGTGAAGCGATCGCCGGCCTTCACGCCGACGGCCGCGTCATCCGCGGTGAGCGCGGCGCCTTTGTGCAGCCACTCCCAGAGGATGCTCAGTCGGATCTCGCCCGTCGCCATGTCCTCCATGAGATAGAGCACGTCGTCGTTGCCGAAGAAGTCCGCGGGCTTGAGGGCGGCGGCCTGCATGCCCTGGCCGAACGCGTTGCCGTACTGCAGCGCCACGCTCAGCAGGTCCCGGGCGCCCCGGATCGTCCGCGGCGCAGGTTCGAGGAACGTGAGGCCGGCTGCATCCTCGGGCGAATAGGTGAGCGGCGGACACGCGCGGCCCAGCTGGTTGGCCTGCCCCGCCTTCTCCCACACGGGCCGGACGATGTGGACCATCTTCCAGTGGGCGACCCACTTGCCGCTCGCGCCCTCGCGCTGCTCGCGCTCGGCGCCGGCCACGGCCCGCTTCATCCCTGCTGCGACACCGTCGGCCGAGCCTACCGGGATGTTCGGCTCCATCCCGCCCTGCCACAGCGCGCAATTCCCGTTCTGGTCGGGGGTGTTCACGGCGCGGCGGACGCGGTCCTCGTAGTGACGCATGTAGCCGTACGTCATCGTGATCGCGTCGATGTTCGGATTGACGAAGTCCGGGTGCCACGCCATCGCATCCGACACGCTGTTGATGTAGTCCCAGCGACCCGTGTTGAACCCGACGAAGCGCGGAGCGAGCGCCGCGCGGATCTCCATCAACTGGAAGCACGCCTCGATTTGCTCCACGAGCACGTAGGTCTTGATGGAGCCCGCCGCGAGGCCCAGGTGTTGCTCCAGCGCCGAGAGGATGTCGTGCCACAGCGCCGCTTCCTCCGCCGCCTGGATCTTCGGGAGGTACAGCACCATCGAGGCGCCGGCCCGGGCCAGGGCCGCGTGGTTGTTGGCGACGTAGAGCGCGGCGTCCACGATGGAGGCGGAGAACCCCTCGCCGCTGGCGTGGCGCACCTGCCGGTCGTCCAGGTGCAGGCCGCGCGCACGGAAGATCTTTGTCGTGAAGTCGAGTTGCGCCTTCCAGTCGCTGATGATGCGTCCGCCCGAAGAACCCCTCCGCCCACTGGTTCATCTCGCGGGCTACCTGTTCGGCGGCCGTCATGAACACAGGGTCGCGATGGATCGCCAGCGCCAGGTTGCGCTGGTTGTCGAGCGACATCGTCGTGATCTGGCCGAGCGCGTCCTCGCCGTCGAACATCCACCCATCGGCGCCGGACAGCAGCGCGTAGGCCACGTTGCGGATGCTCTGTGCGACCCGCGCGTGCGGCCTCGCCGCGGGTCCGGTGCCCTGAATCCACTGGCGCTGCAAATCGCCCGGTATTGGGCTGCCCGAGAAGCGTCCGTCTCGCGCGTCCTGCACGCGGATGGACGTGCGGGCGATCGTCGCGCCGGGATCGAGGAAGGTGATGGGACGCTGGTGGCGCGCGCGATCGAGCCGTCTCGCGGTGCGTGCGGCCATCACCGCCCGCCGATCGGCGTCGAAGGGCGCGAGCGCGGCCAGCGCGCCGAGCGCCGCGGACGTGAACACGTCCGGGTAGTCGTGCTCGAGGGTCCCCCGGATCTCAAACGAACGCCGGCTCTTCATCTCACCAGCCACGTAGCGCCTCTTCGAACAACCGGCCCAGTTCTTCCGGACCCGCCGGCCGCGGCGAGAGCTTCGTCACGCGGTGCTGCGGCAGCGTGCCCTCGACCAGCGCGGGGATGTCCGACGCGGAGTACCCGAGCGCGCGGAGACCGTTGGGGATGCTGCAGGCGGTCCATGAACCACGTGATCCGATCGGCGAGGATCGTGCCTGCATCCGTCGCGCTGCGCGCCCTGAGACGTCTGCGCCGAGCGCCTCCGCCGCCTGGAGATGACGCTCGGGGTTGGCGCGCGCCGTGAACCGGAACACCGCCGGGGCGTTCAGGATCACCGAGACGCCATGCGGCACCAGCGGATGGTCCGCGTCGTAGCCGGGCGCGCGATAGGTCTTCACGTGACCCGACACCGGGTACGACATGCCGTGCGGCAGGTGCACGCCGGCGTTGCCGAATCCCACGCCGGCATACGACGCGGCCAGCAGCATCTGCGCGCGCGCCTCATCGTCGAAGGGGTCCTCGACCGCGCGCACCAGGAAGTCGGCGACGATCCGCAGGGCCTGCAGCGACCAGATGTCGCTGATCGGATTCGAGCCCTGGTACGCCGGGCGCAGCGCCGGACGCTCCGGGCGCGGCCGCTCCGTGAAAGGCATCGCCGTGAACGACTCCACGGCGTGGCTCAGGATGTCGAGGCCGCTCGACGCCGCCACCTGCCGGCGGCATCGTCCGCGTGTTGTCGGGATCGAGCAGGCCCAGCGTGGGCTTGAGCCGTCGGCTGGCGATGCCGGTCTTCGCGTGCATGCGCGTGAGGTCGAAGATGCTGACGCCGGTCGTCTCGCTCCCGGTGCCCGCGGTGGTGGGAATCGCGATCAGCGGCTTGAGCGGACCCGGCACCGGCATCGCGCGGCCAATCGGCGCGTTGACGTAGTCCAGGAAGTCGGCGGGCGGATACGTCGTGTAGAGGTTCACCGCCTTCGCGGTGTCGATGACCGACCCGCCGCCGACGGCGACGAACCCGTCGATGTCGTGCTCCTTCGCAAACGCGATGGCGTCCTGGAACGACTCGTCGGTCGGCTCCACGCGCGTCCTGGCGTACAGCACCGCGGCGATGGCGTTGTCTTCGAGGGAGGCCATCACGGTCTCCACGACGGGCAGCGCGGCCAGCCGCCGGTCGGTCACGACCAGCGCGCGGCGGACGCGGAGGTCGGCGAGGTCCTGCCCGACCTCGCGCGTCACGCCGGGGCCGAAGCGGATGTTCGACGCGGCCATCTCGAACGCGGTTTCGTGGTTCACGCTCGGGATTGTAGGTCATGGCGCGGTCCGCGTGCGTTCGGTGTACCTCTCCGGGTCATGTCCCGAATCACCTCCGTCCTCTCGATGCGCCGGGGCGCTGCTCATTGGTTGCGCGGCCGTCGCTGGGCGCGCAGGGCCAGGCCGCCGGCGCCGGCCCGGCCCGTGCCCACCGCCGTGTGGGCGCCGAAGGCCCTGACCACGCCCGCCTATACGGGCATCCAGAAGCCCTGGATCAAGCTCGCCGACCTCAAGGCGCGTCACAAGGGCGACGCCAGCTGGCACGAGTTGCTCGTCGACGACGGACGGCTGATGGGCGAGTACTTTGCCCTCCGCGCCAGGCTCGAAAGTGGGCAGGCGCCTGCACCCGGACACGCGCGAGTGGTTCGCGGTGGTCGAAGGCCAGATCAGGGTGGACATCGAGGGCCAGGCCCCGTTCACGGCCACGCGAGGCTCGCTGGTGAACATCCCGCGGCAGACGATTTACTCGCTCGAGACCGTCGGCGACACGCCGAGCTTGCGATTCGCGGTGAACGTCGCGCGGGCGAAGACGCTCTATCCTGATGACGCCGAACGGCCCGCGCCGCCGCCGGGCACCGCCTGGGTGGCGGCCACGCTCAACCGGACGCCGGGCCGCTACGACGAGTTCAACCAGCCGCACCTCAACATCCACGAGGCCGCCGCGAAGAACGAGAAGTACGCCGGCGGCCGATTCGTGCGCGACGACAAGTCGGAGATGCTGGTGCTCTACGGCCACGAGAAGGACCTGCCGCCGCTCGACCCCGCCGACAAGGGCCACTTCCACGCCGAGAGCGCGGAGTTCTGGCTCGTCTTCGCCGGCCAAATCCGGTACGCCTTCGAGGGGCAGGCGCCGTTTGTCGCGAGCGAAGGGGATGTCGTGTACGTGCCGGCGAACACGTGGCACGCGACGCGCTACACGGGACCCGACCCGTCGTGCCGGCTGTCCATCACCGAGTACGTCGGGAACGCGCTTGCTGCTCGAGCCGCGCAAGCCGGGACTGAACTAAGATTGGCGCCTCATGCTTGACTGGTGGTACGACGCCGACACGCGAGCGCGACGGGCCTTTGTCGCCGCCTCGCTCGGCTGGATGCTCGACTCGTTCGACGTCATGCTCTACTCGCTGGTCCTGGCCGCGCTCATCCGCGACCCGGTGCTCCAGCTCTCGACGACCACCGCGGGACAACTGGGCTCGATCACGCTGCTCGCCGCCGCGGCCGGGGGCGTGATCTTCGGCGTGCTGGCCGATCGCATCGGCCGCAAGCGCGCGCTGATGGCGGCGATCCTGATCTATTCCGTCTTCACCGCCGCCTGCGGCTTCGCGCAGACGGTCACGCAGCTGGCCGTGTTCCGCATCTGCCTGGGCTTCGGCATGGGCGGCGAGTGGGCGACGGGCGTGGCGCTGGTTTCCGAGACCTTCCCGGCGAAGCACCGCGGCAAGGCGCTCGCCTTCGTGCAGAGCTCGTGGGCGATCGGCTACGGGCTGGCCGCGCTGGTGAACCTGATCGTCATGCCCCTGTGGGGCTGGCGCGGCGTGTTCTTCGTCGGCGTCCTGCCGGCGCTCTTCACGCTCTGGATTCGACGGAAGGTCGAAGAGCCCGAGATGTGGCAGCACTCCTCCGCCGCCGACCGCGGGAAGATCAGCGCGCTCTTCGCGCCGGGCATCGCCCGCACCACCGTGTTCATCACGCTGATGAACGCGTGCACGCTCTTCGGCTGGTGGGGCCTCAACCTGTGGGTGCCCGCCTACCTGAACCTCGCGCCGGAACAGGGCGGCATCGGCCTCTCCTCGTCCGCGATGTCGCTGTTCGTGATCGCGATGCAGGTGGGCATGTGGCTGGGCTACGTGAGCTTCGGCTTCATCGCCGACGCGATCGGCCGCAAGCGCGCGTACATCATCTTCGTGGCCACGGCCAGCGTGCTGCTCCCGCTCTACGGGATCCTGCGCGCGCCGGCGGTGCTGCTCGTGCTCGGTCCGCTCGTCGCGTTCTTCGGCACGGGCTACTACAGCGGCTTCGGCGCGGTGATCGCCGAGCTCTATCCGACGTCGGTCCGCGCGACCGCCGCGGGCGTCTGCTACAACGTGGGCCGCATCGCCAGCGCCGCGGCGCCGTTCATCGTGGGATCGATGGCCGCGTCGCGCGGCTTCGGCGCGGCGTTCACCGTGACCGGCATCGCCTTCCTGTTCGCCGCCTTCGCGTGGGTCGGGATTCCGGACACGCAGAACCGCGAGCTGGCGGCCTAGAACGCTGGGCGAGCCTCCAGGCTCTCACCGCTGGCGTGGCACCGATGGTTGCGGGCGCCAGTCGGGAAGCCGATCGTTTCCCGGGCCCGTCGTGAGGCGCTGCTCCGGCATCGCGCGGGACGGGTCCATGAGGGCCAGGTCCCAGTCCTCGCCCGCATGGTGCTCCGGACTGACGGACACGGCCAGCAGGCGCCCATCCGGCGACCAATCCGGGTAGTAGTGCCAACGCGTGGGGTCGCCCGCCAGCGGTTGCGGGGACGTGCCGAACGACGTCAGCGTCTGGATCACGGAGGGCTCCTGGTTGAGCGACACGTGCGCGATCGACTGGCCGTCTGGTGACCAGCTCGGCAGGCACGCGGGCCCCGACTCGTCGAACGGCCACGTCATCTTCGTCGCCAGCTCGAGGACGTGAATCTGGTAGGTCCATCCGCCGTCCCAGGGCAGCGTCTGTGCGGCAAAGGCGACCCACGCGCCGTCCGGTGAGACGTTCGGCATGATCGCCCGGCCCTCGAAATGATCGGTCAGGCGCTCGACGCTGCGATCGGACAGCCACACGCGGTAGAGATCCGCCCGGCTCCCGCGGTCGGACGTGAAGACCAGGCTCTCCCCGTCCGGCGTCCAGGCCGGATCGTGATCGCTGCCCGAGTCATCCGTGATGCGCACGGGGTTGCCGCCGTCGGCGTCCATCACGTAGAGGTCGTAGTTGTTGGGGCCGTTCCTGTTGGACTTGAACGCGATCCGCGTGCCGTCCGGCGACCATCGCGGGTTTTCGTCGTCCCAATCGCCGGCGCTCGTGAGCGCGGTGACCACGCCGGTGGCCAGGTTGAGCGTGTAGATGCGGACGTGCCCATCGGGATTGCTGGAACTGCGCAGGTCCGACTGAAACGCGAGCGTGCCGGACAAGCCGCGCGGGAACGGGCTCACCGCGGCCGGCAGCTGGGGCGCCTGCGCAGACGGGGTCGTGCCCCACAGCAAGGCCAACGCCGCGGCGACACCGGTGGCACCCAGCCTGCGCATCTGGCGATCGTAGCAGTTCACGGGCAGCCACGAGCGCCGAGGCCGCGAGGCCTGTCCCGGCTGTTCGGGCCGGCTCAGGCGATGATCCCCCGGCGGACGGCGTAGAGCACGAGCTCCGCCGTGTTGTGGATGTCCAGTTTCTGCAGGATGCGCGCGCGGTGCGTCTCGACTGTGGCCGGGCTGATCTCGAGCAGCTCGGCCACCTCCTTGTTGGTGCGCCCTTCGGCCACGAGCTGGAAGATCTCGCGCTCGCGTTCCGACAGCGACTGATAGCGGTCCGCCACCGCCGCTGCCTGCCACGCGACGCACGTAATCGTCGAGCATCAGCTTCGCCACGGCCGGGCTGAAGAACGCCTGCCCCGCGGCAACGGCGGCGACGCCCTTCAGCAGGTCCTTCGCCGCCGAGTCCTTCAACATGTAGCCCGCGGCCCCGGCGTGCAGGGCCCGCGTCACGTAGGCCTCATCGGAGTGCATGCTGAGGATGAGCACGCGCGTGGCGGGGAGCTTCCGCACGATTTGCTGGGCCGCGTCGATCCCGTTCAGCAGGGGCATGCCGACGTCGAGGATGGCCACGTCGGGCTTGAGGGCGAGGGCGCGCCGCACGGCTTCGCGGCCGTCGCCGACTTCCGCGACGACCTCCCATTCGGGCCGCTCCTCGAGGATCTTCCGGAACCCGTGGCGCACCAGCGTGTGGTCGTCGCCGATCAGCAGGCGCAGGTTAGCCATGCGCGACCTGCACCGGCAATTCGGCCACGACACGCGTGCCAAGGCCGGGCGCGCTCTCGACCCGCAGCGACCCCCCCAGGTGGGCGGCGCGCTCCCGAATCCCGATGAGGCCGAACCCGCGCCGGGCGCCGTTCTGCAAGGCGGCGGCGTCGAAACCCATTCCGTCGTCTTCCACTTCGATCGACAGGGCCTCGCCGTGACGGCGGAGGCGCACGCGGCAGTGGCGCGCGCTCGAGTGGCGCGCGATGTTCGTGATCGCTTCCTGCACGATCCGGTACGCCGCCACCTCCGTGTCCTGATCGAGGCGGTCGGCCATCCCCGCCTGGTGCAGGTCCACGTGGATGTCGTGCCGCCGCGCGAGGCCTCGGAGCGACGCGTCGATGGCCGCCGGCAACCCGATGTCGTCGAGCACCGCGGGATGCAGCAACTGCGTGAGGTCGCGGACCGTCTGGAGCGCGCCGTCGGTGATCACCTGCGCCTCGGCCAGCGGACGGCCCGACTCGCCCCTGGCTTCGAGCGCCCGCTCGGCCAGCGACAGTTCCATCTTGATGGCCGTCAGCACCTGCCCGACCTCGTCGTGCAGTTCGCGCGCGATGGTGCGCCGCTCGTCCTCCTGGGCGCTCATGATGCGCGAGGCGGCGTCCTGCAGCTCGCGCGAGATGCGCGCGTCCCGGTTCATCTGCTGTCGCAGATGATCCTCCAGCCGGCTGGCGTAGAGCGTGGCCAGCAGGAGGATGCCGAGGCTCGTCGCGAGCGCCAGCCCGAGGCGGCGCCGGCTCTTCCTGCTCGGCCGTCCGGTGAATGTCGGCGATGTCCGCCTGCTGCCGCACGAAGGCGGTGCGGTTGAGGGACTGGATCTCCTCGGAAATGCGCAGGGCCGTCTCGCGGCGCGGCACGATGTGCCGGTTCAGCACGTCCCGGACCGCCTGGGGCGTGCGGCCGGACGCGTCGGTGAGGACGGTCAACGTGATGGCGTGGAACGCATCGACCTCGTTGCGCAGCCTGGCGATCTGCGCCTGCTCGCTGTCGGACCCGAGGACCGGGACGTAGTCCTTGAGCGCGCGATCGATGGTGGCGTAGGCGGCCTCCACCTGCTGGCGGTAGCCGGCCGTTGCGGAGGGATCGGGATTGAGGAGCGCATCGCGCACGCGCACCGAGCTGACGAGCACCTGCGCCCGCACCGTGGCGAGCAGCTGCTGCGCGCGGGTGTAGCGCGCGGCGACCTCGGAGGCCTCGCGCTCGACGTCCGACATCCGCCGCGTGAACGTGTAGCCGGTGAAGAGCCACAGCCCCAGCGTGACGATGAATCCAACGGCCAGCGCGGCCTTGATGGAGAGCCGCTCGGGAGGAGCCTGTTTCATGAAAGGGCTGATTCTATCGAACTCCGCGGCCCCGGGCTGGACGCCGGCAAAAAGGGCGGAAGGGCGTCTGGCGTGGCGCCCTCCCGCCAAGGGACTCCCCCACAGGAGTCAGCCGGCCGCGGCCCGGCGGGCGCGTCGAGGCGCGCCCGGGGCCCGCATCTCTACCAGATGAACCGCAGGCCAATCCGCGCCGTCCGCGGCGCCAGGATGGCCGACGGCTTTTGATAGCCGAGGCCCGTCGCGCGGCTGATGGCCTCCGAGGCGTGGCTGTTGGTGATGTTGAACAGGTCGAAGAACAGCCGGACGTGCGTGCGGGCGGCGATCGGCACGTTCTTCTCCGCGCGCACGTCGAACACCCAGATGTTGTCCTCGCGGTTGGCGCTCATCGCTTCCGCATAGGCGGTGTTCCCGCCCGTGCCGCCCGAGGTCGCAATCAACCCGGCGGGCGCGACGATCGTCATCGTGCGCGCGTAGTTCGAGCCCGACTGGTGACGCAGCACCGGAGAAATCCGGATGCCGTACGCCGCGTCATAGCTGCCCGTGGCCTTCAGGTTCCACGTCGTCCGGTTGTCCGCGCCCGGCGTGTTGGGGTTGCGTTGCGGACCGTTCGGAAAATCGTTGAGCCACGTGTACGAACCGCCGATCGACGCCGACCATCGCCTGGTGTACCGCTTGTTGATTGACACCTCCGCGGTCTTCGCCCTCGTGTACTGCCCGGTGTTGCTGACGATCGTCGTCGTCGGGTACTGCGACGCGAGCGACGAGGGCAGGCCGAGCATCGTGATGTTCTTGTCGTCGGCGGTGCCCCGCCGCCCATCCAGCCCGATGTCGACGAAGGTGAACGGCACCGTGAAGGCGTCAAGGCCGCGCAGCGGCTGGGCCGAGGTATCGATGAGGTCGTCCTCCGTCTTGTAGACGAAGCCCGCGCGCATGCCGAGGGCGTCGGCCAGCTGGTGTTCCAGCCAGACGCTCGCCTCGTGCGAGTAGGGCTCGGAATGTTCGGGTCGAGCTGCACGCCGCCCTGGAGCGACGCGCTGATCAGGTTCGTCTCCTCACCGGGCTGCCAGTGACGGTCCCCGTTGATGTCGTTCCATCCGTAGGTCTCATTCTTCGCAGGCGTGTTCGGGTTGGCGGAGCTGCCGACGCCCACCCCCGGGTTGTGCCAGAAGAACCCGTAGTTGGCCTTGAGCACGGTCTTGCCGTCGCCGCCCATGTCGAACACGAACCCCACGCGCGGCGCGAAGCCGTTCCACGTGAACATCGGCGTCTCGGGGAACGTCTTCGCCGTGACCACCGTCGGGCCGACCGTCGCCGCCAGCTGCTCCTGCGCGGGCAGGAAGCTGTTGTAGCGATCGTAGCGGACGCCAAGGTTCACGGTGGTCCGACCGGCGTTCCAGGTGTCGTTCACGAAGAAGCTGCTCACGTCGAGCGCGGACGCCGACGTGAGCGCGCCGGCCTTGCCGAGGCCCAGCTTGCCGGCATCCGTGGCGGTCGGAATGCGGAAGATGACCTGGCTGGAACGCCCGTTGTTGTAGACGTGCTCGATGTTGCCGCCGACGCCCTGCAGGTAGCCTTCCCAGCCGATCTCCTTGAGGATCTCTCCGCCGAACTTGATCGTGTGGCTGCCGCTTGCCGCTGTCCAGGAAGTACGTGGCCGCGCCGGTGATCTGCTTGCGGTCGCGATCGAGCTGCCACTTCCGGTGCGCGCCCTCGATGGCGAGGGTGCCCGAGTCGCGCCAGAAGTAGGCGTCCTCGCTGTTGGCGATGGTCGGGAAGTAGTAGCCGAAGTCGCCGTACCGCGCCTCGACGTACAGCTTCTGGCTGAGCGTGCCGTTCCATTCCCCCTTCCACACCCAGCTGCCGGAATCCTGCTTGTAGGTGGGTCCCGCCGAGTTGTAGATCGACGTCGAGAACGGCAGGCGCGTCGGCTGGAGCTTCTGGCCCCACTGGTAGTAACCGATGAACTTGTTGTTCGAGTTGGCCTGGTAAGTGCCCTTGCCCACGGCGTTCCACAGCGCGGTGTCGAAGGTCGCATCGAAGTTGAAGTTGGGCTGCGCCACCGCGTTGGTCTGCTTGCGGTAGGTGCCGAACCACCACACCTTGTCCTTCTTGATCGGGCCGCCGACGTTGAGCGCCCAGTCCTTGTAGCTGTCGATCTCGTTGCTGTGGGCGCGGATGGGATTGCCATTGAACGCGCCCGCCTCGGTGTACGAGGCCGGAATGTTCGAGCCCTGCAGCGAGTTGTTGTACCAATCCAGGTAGGCCTCACCGGAGAAGAGGTTGCCGCCCGACTTGGCGATGAACTGGCTCTGGACGCCGGGGTTCGGCATCTCGGCCGACTGGCCGCTCGTGCCGAGGAACGCCTCTTCGAGCGACGAATAGTCGAAGTAGAAGCCCGCGCCGCCGGTGCCTTCCGTCGTGTTGATGCCTTCGATGAGCACGCGGACCTGGCCGCTCGTGCCATAGGCCGTGTAGCCGGTCTGCGTGCCGGCGCGGTTGCCGCCCACGTCGATGCGCGACATCTGCACGGCCGGTGTCACCGCCAGCAGCGACCACATGTCGCGGCCATTCGGGATCGACTGGAGCTGCTCCAGCTTGAAGTTCTGGACGACGCGGGTGGCGGTGGTGTCGATGACCGGCGACGCGCCGGTGACCGTCACGGTTTCCTGCAGCGTCGCCAGCGCGAGCTCCGCATTCACCGTGCCGGTGAACCCGAGCCGGATCTCGATCCCTTCGCGCTTCATGGTGTTGAAGCCGGACAGCTCGAAGGAGAGCGTGTAGGTCCCGGGCGCCAGCGCCGGAAATCGGTACGTGCCCGTTTCCGACGTCACCGCGGCCTGCGAGCCGATCAGCGACGGGCTCGTGGCCGTCACCGTGACCCCGGGGAGCACGGCGCCCTGCGCGTCGGTCACCTTGCCCTGGATCGTGCCGGTGCTGCTTGCACCGCCGCCCTGCGCGAACACCAGTGAGCTTGTCGCCAGCACAATCGCCAGCACCAAGCTCCCAATGATGGGGAGCCTCATTCCATCCTCCTTCATGGCGCGAATTCCGTGGGGACGCGCCGTCAAGGCATCGCGACGCGTGGTTCGCGCCGATCGATGCCGAGATCCGCATTTCAAAATGTGGCGTGTTTGTATCGTGATGGAGGCCCGGGCACAATCCGGCCCGACCGGCGGGAAAAATACAGGGTTTCAGGGATGCCCGGATCAGGCCGCCGGCAGGCGCAGCGTGGCGCGCAGGCCGCCGTCTGGCGACGCCGACAGGCCGATCGATCCGCCGTACAGCTCGGCGATCTCGCGGACGATGGCCAGGCCGAAGCCGGAGCCGGGCGCCGCCTCATCGGCGCGCACGCCGCGTTGCAGCACGCGGTCCCACATCGACGCGTCCAACCCGGGCCCGTCATCGTCAATCAACAGCGTCACGCCTGCGCCGTCGAGTCGAGGCCGACGACGCGGACCCGCGCCTTCGCGCACTTGCACGCGTTGTCGAGCAGGTTGCCGAGCAGCTCGTCGAGGTCCTCGCGCTGGACGCGCACGTGAAGCGGCGCCGCCACGTCCACGTCGATCGCCACGCCGCGGTCGGCGTGCAGGCGCAGCAACGTGCGCGCGAGGCCGTCGGCCGAGTCCTGCACCGATGCGCGCGCGCCGAGCGTCGCGCCCGACGCGGCCGCGCGGGCATGCGCGAGGTGGTAGTCCATCTGCCGGCGCATCCGCTCGACCTGCTGCTCGATGGCCTGCCGCCAGGTCGGCGTGCCCCGCGGCCCGGGCGCGCTGCGCCTCCTGGGCCAGCACGGCCAGCGGCGTCTTGAGGCCATGCGCGAGGTCGCCGGCCTTGGCCAGCGCCTGCCGCACCCGCTGGTCCTTGTCGTCGAGCAGCGTGTTGAGGTCGTCGATGAGCGGCTGCACCTCGCCGGGTAGCGTCCGCCGAGGCGCGCGTCCCGCCCGTCGCGGACCTGCGCCAGCTTCTGGCGAAGCTGGTTGATCGGCGACAACCCGCGCCGCACCTGCAACAGGCCGCCGAGCATGAAGATCACCGCGATGCCCCCCAGGATCGTCCAGTGCCGGATGACGAGGACGTGCGGGAAGAACTGCGTGAAGTGACGAACGACAGGTGGGCCACGCCAAGCAGCCCCATCGTCCACAGGATCGACCCGACGAGGAAGCTGACGCGCAGCGAGCGCCACTTCATGGCGCCCCCTCGACGCGATAGCCGAGGCCACGCACGGTCTCGATGAACGAGGCGCCGAGCTTCTTCCTGAGCCGCGCGATGAACACCTCCACGGTGTTCGAGTCGCGGTCGGCATCCTGCGCGTAGATGTGCTCGGTGAGCTCACCCTGCGAGACGACCCGGCCGCGGTGGTGCATCAGGTACGAGAGCACGCGAAACTCGTGGCTGGTCAGCTTGACCGGCGCGCCGTCGACGGTGACGCGGGCCGTGCGCGGGTCGAGCGCCACGGCGCCGCACCGCAGCTCCGGCGTGAGCTGCCCGCTGGAGCGGCGAATCAACGCGCGCAGCCGCGCCAGCACCTCCTCGATCTGGAAGGGCTTGGCCATGTAGTCGTCGGCGCCGCCGTCGATGCCCTGCACCTTCTCGTGCCAGCTGCCCGCGCGCCGTCAGGACCAGCACGGGCACCGCCACTCCGTCGTGACGCCAGCGCCCGCAGCACGGAGAGGCCGTCGGTCTTGGGGAGGCCGAGATCCATCACCACGGCGTCGTAGGGCTCGGTGCGCCCGAGAAAGTCCGCGCGCTCGCCATCGTCCGCGCAATCGACGGCGTATCCGGCCTCGCCCAGGGCGTCGGCCAGTTGTTTCTGCAGCGTCCGCTCGTCCTCGACCACCAGCACTCGCACGGTAATGTTCGACTCCCGTCTCCCGTCTCCCGACTCCCGACTCCCGACTCCCGGTTTCCGGCTCCCGGCTCCCGGTTCCCGTCTTGTCCTTATAGCCCACTTGAGCCTGAACGGCGGCTGAACAGGGCCTTCACGGTCCGTTCAGGCGCCTGCCGATACGCTGGTTCCACCATGCGCACCCAAACCATCTTGATGATCGTCGCGGTCGCCATCGTCGCCGCGCTGGCCGTCGGACTGCACCTGTTCGGCGGCGAATTTGCTCGAACCATTCACGGAAGGTAACGGGAGACAGCGAAATGACACTATCGATGCGATTGCTCGTCGTCGCCACCCTCGCGGTACTGGCCCAGGGGCTCTCGGCCCAGCAGGAGAAGGCACCGGCCTCCACCACCGATCTGACCGGTGAGTGGGTGATGAACATCGAGAGCCACCAGATGGGCCTGGAGCTCGAACAAGACGGCACCAAGGTCCAGGGCGTGCTGCACGCCATGGGCGGGCGTCAGTTGCTCGTCGGCACGTTCATCGACGGAACGCTCACGCTGAAGGGCGAGAAACCCGAGGGTGGCGCCGACGACCCGCCGCCTGCCGCGGGTGGGGCTGGTCCCATCGTGGCCAAGTTGCTGGACAATGGCACGCTCGAGGGCGAACTCTCCACCAATCACGGCCGCATGAAGTGGACCGGTGAGCGGTTCAAGAAGCCCTGAGCCCGGGCCGCGCACATGATTCGCCACGCGCTTCGCTCCATCGCCCGCATGCCGGGTCTCGCCGCCGTGGTGATCCTCTCGCTCGGTGTTGGCATCGGCGTGAACACCACCGTGTTCTCCTGGATCCAGGCCGTGGTGTTAAGGCCGCTGCCCGGCGTGCCGGACGGGTCGAGCTTCTACCTGGTCGAGCCGCGCACCGATACCGGGTCTTACCCCGGCGTGTCGTGGCGCGAATACCAGGACCTGCGCGAGCGCCTCGGCGCGTTCCGGGACACGCTCAGCTATCGCATGGCGCCCGTCAGCGTGGGCGAGGCGGCGCGCACCGAGCGCGCGTTCGCGATGCTCGTGTCGGGCAACTACTTCGAGGTGCTGGGCCTGACGCCCACGTTCGGCCGCTTCATCGCGGCCAGTGAGGCCACGCACCCGGGCGGCGAGCCCGTCGTGGTGGTCTCGCACGATTACTGGCGGACGCGGCTCGGGGGCCGCGCCACCGCGGTGGGTGAACGGCTGCGCGTCAACGATCAGGACCTCACGGTCGTCGGGATTGCGCCCGAGGGTTTCCAGGGCACCACCCTCGGTCTCCAATTCGATTCTGTGGATTCCCGCGACGATGGCGCCGGTGTTGATGGCGGGGTCGCGGGAACTCGAGGACCGCACCCTGCGCGGCTACTCCGTGATGGGCCGCCTGAAGCCCGGCGCCACCGAAGCGCGCGCGCGCACCGAGGTCGAGGCGGCGGTGCGCGATCTCGCGAGGGCCTACCCGGAATCGAACGGCGCGATGCAGGCGGAGCTCCTCGAGTTCTGGAGGGCGCCACGCGGGCCGCAGCGCATGATCGCCTCGGGCCTGGGCCTGCTCCAGGCCCTGATGCTGCTCGTGCTGTTGGTGGTGTGCGGCAACACCGCGAACCTCATGCTCGCGCGCGCGAGTTCCCGGCTGCGCGAGGTGGGCGTGCGTCTCGCGCTCGGCGCGAGTCCCGCGACCGTGGTGCGAATGCTGCTCGTGGAGAACGTCGCCCTCGCGCTGATGGGCGCGGCGCTCGGCATCGTGATTGCCGTGTGGGGCACCAACGCGCTGCGGGCGATGCCGCCGTACGGCGCGTTGCCCATCCGATTTCAGACCAGCGTGGACGCCCTCGGTCTCGGGTTCGCGCTGGCGCTCGGCCTGGGATGCGGCGTGCTCTTCGCCGCCACGCCGGCGATGCAGATGGCGCGCATCGACCCGCAACAGGCGCTGCGCGGTGGCGCGCGGACGGGCGGCCGCAGCGCGATGCGGGACGCGTTGATGGGCCTGCAGGTGGCCCTCGCCCTCCTCGTGCTGGTGGCGGGCGGCCTCTTCTTCAAGAGCTTCGCCGAGACCCGCCTCACCGACCCCGGTTTCAGGACCGATGGCGTGCTGCTGGCCACCTACGACCTCACGGGCCGATCGTCGGACGATGACTTCCCGCGCGCGTTCGCGGCCCGGCTCCTCGACCGGCTCCGCTCGGTGCCGGCGATCGAGGCGGCCGCCATCTCCTCGTCGGTCCCGCTCGACATTCACGGCCTGCCCGGCCGCGCGTTCACCCTGGAAGGCCGGGCCGCAACGAGCGCCGCCGAGGACATCGCGGTGAGCAACGTGGTGACCCCCGGCTACTTCGACACCCTGGGCATCCCCCTGCTCTCCGGCAGCGACTTCGTCGACCTGAAGGACACCGCCCTCGCCACGCGGCAAGTCATCGTCAACCAGGCGTTCGTTGACCGCTACATCGGCGCCGGCGAGGTCCTCGGCCGGCGCCTCGCGAACCGCGACCGCGCGTACGCTGATCACGGGGGTGGTCCGGAACTCCACCTACGACGCGTTCGGCGAGCCGCCCACCCCCGCAATCTTCTTCTCGTATCGCGAGAAACCGTCGGCGATCGGCGAAGTCCACATCCGATCGCGGGCGGGCACCGAGGCCGTAATGGTCGCGGAAGTGCAGCGGGCCGTACACGACCTCGACCCGACGCTCCCCGTCTACAACATCCGGACCATGACGGAACACATCGACCGGAACCTGATCCTGCGGAAGATTCCCGCGCGGCTCTTCGTCGTCATTGCGCCGCTGCTCCTCGGGCTCGTGGCGATTGGGATCTACGCGGTGGTCGCTTACGCCGTGGCGCACCGCACCGCCGAGATTGGCGTGCGGGTCGCCCTCGGCGCCAGCGGCGGCCGCGTCGTGTCGCAGATCATGCGGGAGACGATGGGCGTCGTCGGGTTCGGGGCGGCGTGCGGGTGGGCGCTGGCGGTGATGATTGACCTGCACCTGTTCCAAGGCGGCCTCGACGATGCCGCGGTGCTGGTGGGCGTGCCGGCGGTGCTGCTGGCGGTGGCGGTGGTGTCGTGCTGGATGCGGGCGCGAAGGGCGGCCGGCGTGGATCCGCTCGTGGCCTTACGGGAGGGCTGAATCGAGTGTCGGATGATCTGTTGAGCGGGTGACCTGCCGCGCGCTGAGCGAATCAACGAGCGGCAGATCACGCGATCACGCGTTCACGAGATCAACAGCTGACGCACTTGTGGTTGTTCTTCGAGCCGAGCTTCTCGAGCAGCGCCACCGTCTCCGGGAATCGGCGACACGCGCTGCACCGGACCGTTGGCCATGTCGGCCGTGGTCTGGCCGCTGCGGGCCACGGCCTTGACGTCGGCGCCCTTGCTGACGAGGTACAGGATCATCTCGTTGTCGCCGCGCGCGGCGGCGTGGTGGAGCGGCGTGTAGCCGTCGTTGTCGCGCGCGTTGACGTCGGCGCCCAGCTCCTCGACCAGGTACTTCACGCCGCGCATCCAGCCGTCCGGGCGCGTGACGATGGGCGTTGCCGGCGAAGCCTTCGCCGTACTCGACGCCGGCCGCGGCGTGGATCGGCGAACGCGCCGGGGCCGCCGTAGCGGAATGACCGGCGCGTCGTACTTCGCCATGGCCCTTCGCAGCGGTCGGCATGATGGCGCCGCCCGCGCCCTGGCGGCGCACCGCCGCCGCCGGGCGCACGCGGCAGCCGCTGCGGCGCGATGGTCGGGATGTTCGGGTCGGCGCCGTACGCCACCAGCAGCTTCATCGCCTCGACGTCGGTGCAGTAGGCGGCGCGCCAGAACGCGGTGGAGCCGGACGTGTCGGCGAGGCCGCAGTTGCGGTTGCCGCAGCCCGTGTAGACCAGGTACCACGGGTGCGTCATGATGCGCGCGTTCGGGTCGGCGCCCTTGTCGAGCAGCGCCTGCATCACGTCGAGGTAGGTGGCCTTCTGCAGCTCCATCTCCTGCGGCTGCGGGAAGCGCGTGCGCGGCTGCCACTGCGTGTTCGACGGCGGCCCACAGCGGCGTCGCGCCGTTGTTCTTCGGCGGCCATGTTCGGGTTCGGCGCCGCGCTCGATCAGCAGCATCGCCATGTCGAACTGGCCGTTGATGATCGCCATCAGCAGCGGGCTCGTGCCGTCGCCGGCGCCCACCGTGTTGATGTCCGCGCCGCCGTCGACGAGCGCGCGGCGCCGCGGCGATGTAGCCCTGGCGCGCGGCGTGCAGCAGCGCCGTCATGCCGCCCTTGGTCGCAGACCGGGCGGGTTCGATCTCCTCCGGGTTGAAGTTGCGCGGCGTTCGGCCGTCCGGCGTCGCGTTCGGGTCGGGCGGCGGAATCTTGCCCGAGCGATACAGGTCGCGCGCGGCCTGCACGGCGGCCTGCACCTGGCTCGGCGTCGCGGTCTTGTCGGTGTCCTTGCCGATCGAGCCCTCGAGCACCTTCTGCTGGCGCTGCGATTGGCGGCGCGGTCGAGCGCGCTGCGCCTTCTGCGACGTCGATGGTCTTGCGTCGTGATCGTTCGGGTCGGCGCCGCGCTCGCAGCAGCGCCGTGATCGCCTCGACGCGGTTGAGCGCCGCGGCGAACATCAGCGGCGTCTGGCCCCATTCGGCTTCCTTCGCGTTCATGTCGCGCCTTGGCGTCGAGCGAGCCGGTTGATCACGCTCGGCGTTGCCCGCGCTGGCGGCGAGGTGCAGCGCGGTGACGCCGCTCGTGTTCGACGCCTTCGCGTCGACCTCCGCGCCCGGCCTCGAGCAGCGCCGACCACGGCGGCGCTGCCGGCGCGTGGCGGCGAGGTGCAGCGGCGTGTACTGCGCCGATGCGCGTCACGGCGCCGGTGTTGGCGCCGGCGTTGACGCAGCATCGGTCGGCCAGCTCGGCGTTGCCGCGCTCGGCCGCCCAGTGCAGCGCCGTCATGCCGTCGCCCTGCGCGGCGTTGACGTCGGCGCCCTCCTTGAGCAGCGCTTGACGGCGGTCGAGGTCGCCGCGCATCGCGGCGTCGGCCACCGGCGCGTCGACGGCGGCGGCGCCCGACCATGGCCGTCGCGAGCAACAGCGCGACCACGAGGTTGATGGCTGAAACGACGTGCCATAGTCGCATGATCTCCTGATCCGCGACGGTGCCCTGATCCGCCGCCTAGACCGCGGCGCTCGTCGCCGACGCCGGCGTCAGCGAGAACTCGCCGGTGCTGTCGCCGAAGCTCTTCATGTCGTCGAGGCCCAGGTCGTGCAGCAGGCGCAGCATCACGTTGGCCATCGGCGTGCCGTCGGCGGCCTTGAGGTGCACGTTGCCCTCGAGCATGCCGTTGGCCTTGCCGAGCAGGACGAGCGGGCAGCGGCGGTGGTTGTGGACGTTGGCGTCCGCCATCGGCGAGCCCCAGATCGATCAGCGTCTTGTCGAGCAGGCTCTGGTCGCCGTCCATGCGTGTTCTTCAGCTTGTCGAGGAAGTAGGCCAGCTGGCTGACGCGGTACTTGCGAGATCTTGTTGAACTCGAGGATGCGGTCCTCGCGGTTGCCGTGGTGCGACGCCGGGTGGAACGGCTGGTTCGAGCCGCTCTCCGGGAACACGCGGTTCTGCGAGTCGCGGCCGGTCTTGAACGAGATGATGCGCGTCATGTCGGTCTCGAGCGCGAGCACCTGCAGGTCGAACATCAGCTTCATGTGCTCCGAGAACGAGTCGGGCACGCCCGGCCGGGCGCGTCCGGGCAGTTCGCGCGTGCTCGCCGCTGCTGTTGCGCGCTTCGATGGCCTGGATGCGGCGCTCGATTTCGCGGACGTTGGTCGAGGTAGCGGTCGAGCCGCACGCGGTCGCCGGTGCCGAGCTCCTTGCGCACGTCGGCCACCTCGGCTGGAGATCCAGTCGAGGATGCTGCGGCGCGTCTCGCGGCGGCTGCGCGCGGTCCTCGCGCCGAGCCGCCCGACGCCGAACAGCAGGTCGAAGGCCACGCGCGGGTCGCGAATCATCGGCAGCGGCTCGTTCGGCGAGGCCCAGCTGATCGAGTCGGTGTAGGCGCACGAGTAGTTGTAGGTGCAGCCGCCGGCCTGGTCGAGGTTCTCGATGCAGAACTGCATCGACGGCATCGGCGTGGCCTGGCCGAAGCGCTGCGCGTACATCTGGTCGATCGACGTGCCGGCCCAGATGTCCGAGCCCTGCGTCTGCTTCGGGATGCGACTGGGTCAGGAACACCGCGCTCGAGCGGAAGTGGTCGCCGCCGATTTCCGGCGCCGTGAACGCCTCGGCCATGCGCACGTCGGTGTTGCTGACGATGGTCATGTAGTCGCGGTAGGCGCTCGAGCGGCGCTCAGCGGGTTGTCGGGCACCATCGTGAAGTCGCTTGCCCACCTGTCTCCGGCGCGTACAGGAGCTTGCTCGCGCCCCAGGTGTTGCAGCCGGCCAGGCCGTGCACCTCTTCGATGCAGATCAGGCGCGTGCGGTCGGCGGCGCCTGGCGCCTTGGCGCAGGCGCGCCCGCGGAGACCATCGCGTCGAGGAACGGCAGCGCCACCGTGGCGCCCAGGCCCGCGGAGGAACGTGCGGCGGGGCAGGTGCTTTCCAGTGATGAACGACATCGTCGGCTCTCACTCCGTGCGCTGCGGTTCTGGTGTTCGGCTGGTCGCCGGGCGCCTCCGTGGCGGGCTCAGCCGCGCTTCATGCGGAAGGCGTCGCTCTTGACGACGCCCAGGATGAACGACGACATCTTGTAGTCGTTGGCGGCCGCGGCCTTCGCGATGGCGCGGATCGTCGGCTGGTCGTACGTACTCGACGCGGCGGCCCGAGGGCGTAGGCCATCAGGTTCTCGGTGAAGGTGCGCACGAGCGGCTGCGGCCGCTTCAGCAGCGCCGTCGACAAGCGCGTTGAGCGAGGTCACCTGGCGTGCCGTCGTAGAAGTCGCCCGGCGTGTCGAGCGGCATGCCGTTCTCGCGCACGCGCCACTTCGCCGGTGACGTCGAAGTTGTCGAGCGCCAGGCCGATCGGATCCATCAACCGGTGGCAGGCGTTGCACGTCGGGTTCGCGCGGTGCATTTCCATGCGCTCGCGCGTCGTCAGCATGCGCCCGTCCTTGGCCTCGCCCGTGCTCGTCGAGCGTCGGCACGTTGGGCGGCGGCGGCGGCGGCGGCGTGCCGAGCAGCACTTCCATCACCCACTTGCCGCGCAGCACCGGCGAGGTGCGGTTGGCGAGCGAGGTCTGCACGAGCACGCTGCCCTGGCCGAGCACGCCGCGGCGCGTGGCGTCGGGATAGGTGACGCGGCGGAACTCGGCGACCGGCCACGCCGGGGATGCCGTAGTGCCGCGCCAGCCGCTCGTTCACGAAGGTGTAGTCGGCGCGGTAGAGGTCGAGGACGCTGCGGTCTTCCCGGACGAGGCTGTTGAAGAACAGCTCCGTCTCGCGTGCGCATCGCCGCCGCGAGGTTCTCGTCGAAGTTCGGGTAGAAGTTCGGGTCGGGGCGCACCTTGTCGACGTCCTGCAGGCGCAGCCACTGCGCCGGCGAAGCGGGCGCCGAGCGCGTCGGCGCGCGGGTCGGCGAGCATGCGGCGCGCCTGGCGCTCGAGGCCCGCCGGCGTCGCCAGCTCCTTGCCGCGCCGGCCAGCGGCGAGCAGTTCCTTGTCGGGCGGCGTGCCCCACAGGAAGAACGACAGGCGCGAGGCGAGGTCGTATGTCGGCCACGCGGTAGGTGCCGCGCCGAGCGCGCGTCGGTCGGCGCTCGCGCTCGAGGCGGAAGATGAAGTACGGGCTCGCGAGAATCGCCTCGAGCGAGGCGCGCACGCCGGCCTCGAAGCCCGCCGTCGCCGCCGTCTTCTCGTAGAAGGGCATCAGGCGTCGATCTCGGCGGCCGTCAGCGGACGCCGGTAGGCCGCCGCGCCCAGGCGCGTGATGATCTGCCGGCGCGCAGGCGCTCTCGTCGGCCGTCGAGCGTCGGCCGGCAGGTGAAGATCTTCTGCCGGCTCGGCGTCTCGGAGATGCCCGTCGCGCTTGTACGGCCCGCGGACGATCACGTCGCGCAGGTGCGGCAAGGTGGTGATGCCGCTGCCGCCGGAGCCGCCGCCCGCGAACGACCAGTCGTGCGGGCGAATCAGGTCTTCGTAGGGGCCGTCGATCCTGCGGACGAACGCCGCCGCCACCTTGTGCTGGCCGGCCTTGACGAGGATCGGCTCGGTGCGCATCGGCGTGGCGCCGCTGCCGTCGGCCGCATCTGCGGCGCCGTTCTCGTAGCTCGATGCAGCGCGACGCGCTCGCCGTCAATCGACATGTCCACGTCCTCGAAGCGCGTGTTCTCGCCGGCCGTGAACGTCAGCTCGAACACGTACTCGGCGTCGGCCGGGAACACGTGCTCGACGACCATGCCGCCGCGCGTGCCGTACGGCGCGCCCTCGACGTGGTCCCACGGGTGCTGCGACACGTAGCTCGGGTTGGTGTAGGTCGTGTCGACCGTCGGCGCGCTCTTGTCGCCCACCGCCATGCGGCTGATGTCGGCCGCGGCGTTCAGGTACGACTCGAGCAGCGTCGGCGACAGCGCCTGCTCGTCGGCGATGTTGTCGAAGTTGGCGCTCTTCGTGTCGAGCGGCAGCCACTTGCCCGGCGTCGACGTCGAGGTCGAGCAGCTCCTGGATCGCGCGCGCGTACTCGGGACGGTTCAGGCGCTGGAACGTGCGGCCGCCCGGGTTCGGGTTGGCCGCGGCGTGCGTGTCGATCGTGGTCTCGAGCGAGGTGATGAAGGCGTTGTAAGCGGCGGGCTCTGGGCGCGGCGAGCTGGGCGGCGGCATCATGCCCGCCTGCAGCTTGCGGATCATCTTCTCCGCAACTTCCGGGTTCTCCGCGATCTTGCCCATGTCGAACGACGCGAGCGACAGATTGCCGGCCTTGGCGCGGTCGCTGTGGCAGCCCGCGCAGTACCGCTTGACCATCGCGTTCTGCTCGTCGCGCGTGGCCGTCGCGGGAAGCTTCGGCGCGGCATGCGACGCCGCGGGCGCGGGCTTCTGCGCGGCGGCGGCCGGCGCAACGACCGCCGGCGCGGTCTTGGGCGCAGCCTGCTGGCCGACAAGGGTTGCTGCCAATCCGAGGCACAGGACTCCTGTGCCCAGGAACAAGGTCCCGGTGTTCTTCATTGCCACGACTCCCGAGAAACGATTCGCCGTGCCACGCGCTGGCCCGGCCACCTAGCCGAATCACCGCAGACTATACACCTGATACCGGCAGCGAATGGGTCAGGCTACCAAGAAATGGCAGTTGGTTACAATCGGTGACAACCGGCATTTTCGACGCTATTAGTTGGGGGGTGGGACCGGCTGTGGCACAAGGCGGAAGGTGAAAAGTAAAAAGTGGAAGGTAGAAAGTCACCTTTCACTTTTCACTTTTCACCTTCTACTTCTTCAATTCGTCGTACACCGCCTGCACCGCCGCCTTCACGCGCTCGGTCTTGTAGCCGGGGTACTTCGCCGCGCTGAACGACGCCGCGGCTTCGTCCACGCTCTTGCCCGCCTTCATCGCCGCCTCGCTCGTCGCCAGGAGGTCGGCCGTGAAGCGCTGGTATTCCGCCACGTCCTTGATCGTCATCATCGGGCTGTGGCCAGGGATCACGGTCTCGATGTTGTTCACGCGCTTCAGGACGTTGGCGAGCGTCTTGGGGAATGCCACGCAGCTGCCGCCGTTGCCGCGGTCGCACAGCGGCCCGTCCTTCCACGCGAACATGTCCCCGGTATGCAGCACGTGCAACGCCGGAAAGACGACGAACGTGTCGCCGTTGGTGTGGCCCGCCCCGGCGTAGAAGAGGTCGATCTGGTCCTTGCCCTTGCCGATCGTCCACGTGTCCGTGTAGGTCTTCGACGGCAGGAACTTCGCGTTCTCGCCCTTGAACGCGTCCATCTTCTCCATGTTCGCCTTGGTGTTGGCGTGGGCGATGACCTCGACCTTGTCGCCGAACCCGTTGTTGTTGCCGGTGTGATCGCCGTGCGTGTGCGTGTTGATGATCGTCGTCACGGGCTTGTTGGTCACCGTCTTCAGCTTGTCGAGCACCGCCTGGCCCCAGCCGGCGAGCTTGGTGTCGACGAGCGTCACGCCCGCGTCGGTGATGAACACCGCGACGTTACCGCCGCTGAACGTCTCGCGCGGCGTCGGCGACGAGCTCGTGAGGACGTAGAGGTTGTCCCGAAGCTTCTGGATCTCGATCACCTTCGGCCCTGCCGGCGCCGGCGGCGCCTGGTAAGCCGCCACCGTCATCGACAACACGCCCAGTCCCGCCACCACGCCGAGAATCATCAATCGCTTCATTCGCTGTCTCCGTAAACCGTAAGCCGTAAGCCGTGAGCCGTGAGCCCTAAGGCTTCTTCGTCGCCGTCCACGCGTTCGGCGCGGTGCCCTTGATCGTGTTGCCGCTCACCTTGCCCGCGTACTTCGTGTCACCGGCCGTGAACGTGATGTCCTCGCCGCGCAGGCGCCCCGTCACGGGCGTGGCCCCAAGGGTGCCGGAGATCATCTGGAACGTCTGCGTGAGCCTCAGCTCGCCCTGCGGCATCTGCCAGGCGCCCGCGACCTTGGCCGGGACCATCCAGAAGAGCACGCTGCACCAGCTGCTGGTGCAGCCGTCCGTCACCGTGGCCACTTCGTCCGCTTCCCAGTCTTCCATCGAAAACGTGTTCGACGCGATGCGCGTGCCGGGCTTCATGTTGAGCAGCGTCGGACGCAGCTTCATGTTGATCGACGGCAGCAGGAACATCGTGATCACGTCCGCCTTCGACAGGTCGGTCTCGAAGAGATCGGCCTTCATGAAGGTCGCCTTGTCCGTGACGCCGGCGGCGGCCGCGTTCTTCTTCGACAGCTCGACCATGTCGGGGTTGTACTCGATGCCCACCGCGCGCGCGCCGCGCTTGGCGGCGGTGATCACGGTGCGCCCGTCGCCCGACCCGAGGTCCATCACGAAGTCCCTGGCGGTGACGGTCGTCATGTCGAGCATCTTGTCGACGACGGCCTGCGGCGTGGGGACCCAGACCACGTCCTTGCCGGGCTGGCCCACCTGCGGTTCGAACGGCTTGGCGGGCGCTTGCGTCTGCGCGTGACCCGTCACGGCGTTCAACGAGACGAACAGCAGCAACGCGAGAGCGGAAATAAAGGGGCGTGCGCTCATGAGGGGCGATTATACGGCCACTTCCCTCCGCAGATCGCCCGGTTCGGACGGGGCGTGCAACGTAAAATGGAGGGATGAAGACCAAGGCCACGGACGGAGAGAGCCTCGGGTTCGGTTCATTGGGGCTCGCCGATTCGCTGGTGGCCGCGGTTACTGCGCTCGGATACGAAGAACCCACCCCCATCCAGCGCGAGGCCATTCCCCTGATGCTCGCCGGCCAGGACGTGCTCGGCCAGGCGGGCACCGGCACCGGGAAGACGGCCGCCTTCGCGCTGCCCCTGCTCGACCGGCTCGCGAAGAATCCCGGCAACGTGCGCGGCGCGCGCGCGCTGGTGCTCGTCCCCACGCGCGAGCTCGCGATGCAGGTGGCCGAGGCCATCCACAAGTACGCGAAAGGCCTGTCGCTGACGGTCGCGCCGCTGTACGGCGGCGCGCCGATGGACCAGCAGGTCCGCGCGCTGCGCCGCGGCGCGGAAGTGATCGTCGCCACGCCGGGCCGCGCGCTCGATCACCTGCGGCGTCAGACGCTCAACCTGGCCACGATCGAAGTCCTCGTGCTGGACGAGGCCGACGAGATGCTCGACATGGGCTTCGCCGAGGACATCGACACGCTCATCGCCGCCACGCCGGCGACGCGGCAGACCGCGCTCTTCGCGGCCACCCTCGCGCCGCGCATCGCGGCCATCGTCGGGCGGCACCTGAAGAACCCCGCGCGCGTGACGATCGCCAAGGAGAAGCTCGCCGCGGGCAAGATGCCGCGGATCCGCCAGATCGCCTACCTCGTGAAGCGCGAGCAGAAGATGGCCGCGCTCGGCCGCATCCTCGACTTCGAAAGTCCCAAGTCCGCGATCGTGTTCTGCCGCACCCGCGTCGAGGTGGACGAGCTCACGGACACGATGAACGCCCATGGCTACGGGGCGCAGGCGCTGCACGGCGGCA
This sequence comes from uncultured Acidobacteriota bacterium, assembly GCA_963839865.1. GTDB lineage: Bacteria > Acidobacteriota > Vicinamibacteria > Vicinamibacterales > UBA2999 > 12-FULL-67-14b. The sequence continues at coordinate 65,158 of CAWIWS010000004.1, read as the reverse complement.
TGGTGCAGAAGCAGCGCGACCGCGTGATGCAGCTGTTCCGCTCCGAGCAGGCCGAGATCCTCGTGGCCACCGACGTCGCGGCGCGAGGCCTCGACATCGATCACGTGTCGCACGTGATCAACTTCGACCTGCCGACGGCGCCCGAGGTCTACGTCCATCGCATCGGCCGCACGGGCCGCATCGGGCGCGAGGGCGTGGCGATTACGCTGGCCTCGCCGCGCGATCACCGCTTCCTGCGCAACATCGAGTTCATCACCAAGCAGAAGATCGAGGTCCTCGCGCTGCCGTCGGTCGCCGACCTCGCCAAGCGCAAGCTCGAGGCCACGCGCGAGAAGCTCAAGGCGCAGATCGCCGCCGGCGACCTGGACGACGTGCGCGCGATCGTCGAGTCGCTGGTGCAGGAATTCGACGTCCTGGACATCGCGGCGGCCGCCGTGAAGATGATTCACGACGGGTCCGACAAGGGCGCGGGGGCCGAGGTCGAAATCCCACAGGACGGCGAGCGTTCCGAGCGGCCTTCGCGCGACACCCGTCGCGCGCCGGTTCGCGGCGCCGAGCGTGCGCCCTCGCGGCGCGGCGCCCCGTCCGGGCCGATGACGGTGATTCAGCTGAGCGTGGGCAAGGTGGACGGCGTGCGCCCGGGCGATCTCGTGGGCGCGATCGCCGGAGAGGCCAACATCGACTCCGGCGTGCTGGGCGCGATCAGAGATCGCCGAGGGCACGTCGATGGTGGAAGTGCCGGAAGACCTGGCCGATCACATCATGGCGGCCCTCCGGCAGACGAACATCAGGGGCATCCGCGTCAACGTCCGGCGCCTGCCCGCGCGTTAGTCCAGGGTCCGGCTGAAGCCGGACGCCACGACCGATGAGGAATCCGGCTTTAGCCGGACTGTTCCCGGTGGTGTCCGGCTCTGGCCGGACCTGGGTCTGGGCTAGCGTCCGAACCGGTAACCCACCAGCCCGACGATCCGGATGTGCGGCTCCCATCCCAGCCGGGCGTCGGCGGCCACGTAGACGCGCTCGTCCACGCGGAGGCGGACGCCTCCGCCAACCGTGAGCGATCCCTCGGTGCTCGAGTAGGTCCCTGCGGCGACGCTGTTGCTATGCTGGTAGAGACCGCCGCCGATCACGATGAATGGCTCCACGAGAGGCGGCGAGGCCGCGGACGGCTTTCTGAAGTCGAACGTGAGGTTGCCCGTCAGGACCAGATCGCGGTCGGTGTCCGGCCCCACCATGTAGACCACCTCGGGACCAACGCCGAGCCGCGGCGTGATCTGGACACGAGCGGCGCCTCCCATGGCGGCGTGATGCACGATGCCCTCATCACCAAATCCGGCCCACCCCGCGCCGAACTCAACCGCCGGCCCGGGTCGAGCGGACTGAGCAAAGGATGGCAGTGCGGCCGCAAGTATGAGCCCGACCATGACGATGCGCATCTTGAACCCCCATGGTTAACCCTGTCGCAACCGGCTCATGATCACCGCCGCCAGCCCGCCGACCACTAGTGCCGCGAGGGTGGCGAACGCGAACGCGGCGAGCCCGAAACCCTGGAGCATGCGGGCCAGCACGAGGAAGAACGCCGCGAAGCCGATCACGCTCGTGAGCAATCCGCGAGCGTAGGGCGTGGCGATGCGGCCTCCGGTCTGCTGGTGGCTGAACACCGCCATCACCAGCGTGAAGATGGGAAACGGGGACAGCAACCCGCTCAGGACGGGACCGAGACGGTCGGCCGTGGAGGTGATGAGCAGGACCATCGCCAGCGCGACGACGATCCGAAGCGGCAGGTCCCACCACGGCGCCGCGCCGAGGGTGACGTGCTGTTCCCGCGGCAACGAGGCCAGGCCGGCCATCGCAAGGAGCGACGAGCCGAGAAACGCGGCCGCGGGTGACACCGTGATCGGCCGGAGCAGCGCGGTCATCACCAGGAACGCCGCGAGGCTCGCGGCGGCGGTCGCGGGCCAGCCCCATCGTCTCGCCGCGTGCGCGTACGTGACGACGCACGCGGTGACGCCATTGATACCAAGCAGCGTCGATACGGCGGCATGGGCGGCGAACGCAGGGCCCCGCTCCAGGTAGAGGAACAGCATGATCGGCCCCGACGTAAGCGGCAACCCGATCACCCACCCGCCCACCGCGGGCCCCCACCGCCGCACGGACCACGTCGCGCCGGTCATCAGGATGGGCGTGATAACGAGCTTCAGCCAAAGGGTCTGCATGTGCGTTGTTTGTTATTCGCTATTCGTTATTCGTTATTCTATGTCTCCATGACCCGACCTTCCCTGCTGCTCCTCGCCTCGGGCCTCGTCTGCGCCGCGGTGCCATTGCTCGCGGCCGGTACGCTGGCGGACCTCGGCGTCACCGAAGGGCGCGCCAGGGAAGCGGTGTTCGAGGCGCTCGTCACCGGCACGCCGGCGCTCACCGGCAAGGCCGACGTCTTCAAGGCGGCTTCCGCCGAGACGCGGGTGCTCTTCGTCAAGACGGTCACGACGCTCGCCCGCGCGTACGTGGAAAGCGCCGACTTCACCACGCGTTACGCCGACCACCGCGAAGCCAACCAGCCCGATGCGCTGCCGCCGTCGAAGACGGCCGACGAGATCCTCGCCAAGCAGCGCGCCGATTACGAGAAGCAGGTGGAGGGCATCCGCGCGATGTTCAGCGAGATCACCGCGGCGCAGCGCGAGACGCTCGAGCGCGGCTTCGTCGAGATGCGCGCGCGCTTCGACAAGATGGAAGAGGACGGCAGCAAGGCCGAGCTCGTCGAGGCCCTCAAGACGCAGCGCGCCGGCGACGAACTGGCCCACGAGGCGCAGGTGCGCGAGTTCGAGGCGCGCATCCCGAAGGACCCGAGGGTCCTCGTCGCGACACGGCTTCGCGCCTTCCTCGATCTCACCCGGGACGTCGACTTCGGCGCCACGCTCGTCGAGCGCGGCAAGGTGATGCGCTTCGCGGACGAGGCGCTGGAGGCCCGTCCCGCCCAGTGGAAGCTGTGTTTCCGCGCCGGAAAAGAAGCGACGACCACCGCCCGAACCTTCGCGCAGGGCTGGCTGTCCGCTCTCGAGGCCCAGGGCGTGAAGTAGGCACGTGGCCGCGCTCATGCTCTCCTCGGACAGCCCGGACTTCGTCACCGATTTCGCGTCGGCGTGCAACCTGCGCTTCCCCACGGAAGCCATGGTGGCGGCCATGCAGCAGGCCCTGCCCGACCTGATGCGCCGCCGCGGATCTTCGCAGGCCGTCCTGAACGAGAAACTTGCGGCGCACCTGCGGTGCGACCCGTCGCGCGTGCAGACGCTCCACGGCGCGTCGCAGATCTTCCCGGTGCTGAAGCGGATGATCACGACCCGCCCGGTGATTCGCCCGGAACCCGCGTTTGGCGAGTACGCGCGGATCTTTCCAAAGGCGCAGGTCTACGCGGACCGTCCGGGCGTCGATCTCGAGCGCCTCGACGCGACCATCCGCCCCGACAGCGTCGTCGTCTTCGCGACGCCGAACAGCCCCACGGGGACGGTGGTGCCCACGGCGTGGGTTCACGAGGCCTCGCACCGCCACCCGCACACACTGTTCATCGTGGACGAATCGTTTGTCGATTTTTCCGACGAGACGCCGATGATCGAGCGGCTCGAGGCCGACCCGGTGGGGAACGTCTTCGTCATCAAGAGCCTGGGCGCGGCGCTCGGCGTGCCGGGCCTTCGCCTCGGCGGCGTGTACAGCGGCAACCCCGAGGTCATTCGGGTGCTGGGCACCGAGATCCCCATTGGGAACCTGAGCGCGCCGGCGGAGTTCTACCTGGATCAGCTGCCGACGTGCCGGCCCGAATTCGAACGGTCGCTGCAGCAGACCAAGGCCGACCGCGCGCAGTTCGCCGCGATGCTGGCCGCGCTGCCGTGCGTCGAGCGGTGCCATCCGAGCGGCGCCAACTTCCTCCTCGTGGCCTTGAAGGGCACCGGCAACGGTCTCGGGGAGCGGATTCGCGAGCAACTCCTCGCGCGCTTCAGGGTCGACGTGAACGACGTATCCGCGCGCCTCGATCCGCCGGGGCCGAAGCTGCGGATCGCCGTGCGGTTGCCGGACGACAACGCCCGGTTCTGCGAAGCGCTCACGGCGGTCACGCGCCGGGCCGAGCCCTTGCCTGTCTAGCGCGATGACTCACGATCCGGAGATGCCCTCCGCGCTCGAGCGGTTGATGGCCGCCGATGGCCTGGACGCGGGGGTCCGCGGCGTCACCGAGGAGGGCTGGCGCGAATTCGTCGAGCGCACCGCCGAGACCCTGGACATCGGCCCCGGCACGCGGGTGTTCCAGGTCGGTTGCGGCGCCGGCGCGTTCCTCTACCCGCTCTACGAGAACGGCTTCGTCGTCGGCGGCCTCGAACCATCCGAGGCGCTCGTGCGGCTTGCTTCGGAGGCGATGCCGGACGGCCAGTGGAGCCAGGGCGACCCGTCGTCGCTCGATCCCGGCGAGCCGTGGGAGGTGGTGCTCGCGTGCGGCGCGTTCACGAACTTCCCGGATCTGGACTACGCCCGCGGCGTCCTCGCGCGGATGGCGGCCAAGGCGACGCACGCCATCGCCATCCTCGACGTGCCCGATCGTGGCACCGGGGCGGAGACCGCCGGCGATCAGCTTGTGTACGACCGGCAATGGATGCTGCGCGCACTCGTCGAGGTCGGCGCCAGCGCGATCCAAATCGAGGACCAGCGGATCGACGGCGACCGGCGCGCGACGCCAAGGTTCAACGTGTTCGCCCGCCTGTGATCGCTCCCGCGGCGCTGTGGGGTCCGCCCCGGGAGTATGCTCTAAACAGACAGGAAACCCGGGAATGCCTCAGCCCAGGGAAGGTGCCGCACCGCCACTGACAGCCGTTGGGATCCCGGCCATCGTCTTGCTGGCCGTCGTAACGGCTTCGCAGCTCCTCGAACGGTACATCAACCGCGTCTGGCGGCCGGACCTCTCGGAATGGGAATGGATCAGCGAGGTCTTCGTCATCGTGGCGTTCGCCGTGATGACGATGCTCTGGAGCCGCCTGCGGCTGGCCCGCACCGCGATTGCCAGCCTCGAGCGCGAGCGTCTGACCATTCAGGCCGAACTGGGCGTGGCGGCAAATGTCCAGCGCGCCTTGCTGCCACCGATCCCGGAAACGATGCACGGCATCACGTGGCACGCCGTCATGGAGCCTGCGGGAAAGGTGGGCGGCGACTACTACGACTTCTTTCCACTGACCGATGACCGGATGTGCGTCGTGCTCGCGGACGTGTCCGGCAAGGGCGTGCCGGCCGCGGTGTTCGTCTCGAATGCGCGGGCGGTCCTCCGCGCCGTGGCGCGGTCGGGGTCGGCGCCGGGCCAGATTCTCGCCGAGGTGTCTGACACACTCCTGCAGGACAGCGGCGGCGCTCTCTACGTCACGTGTGTGGTTGCGATTGTCGACACCGTTCGCCATACGGTGACGTACGCCAACGCGGGGCATCCGCCGGGTCTCGTCCTGGCGGCGTCCGGAAGCACCCGGGTGCTGGCGGTGGGTGGACCGCCCCTCGGCCTGCTGCCAGCGGCGCGCTACGACGAAGAACTCATCACATTGGAGGCGGGCGACCTGGTTGTCCTGGTCTCCGACGGCATCACCGACGCGATCGACGTGGGCGGCAACGGCATTCCGTCGGCGATTAGGGACAGGCTGGTCAATCTGCGTCAGCGAACACCGGCGGACGCGTGCACGGCGCTCCTCCGCGCGGCGCGCGCATCGACGGGCCCGGCCGGTGTCGCGCAGTGGGCCGACGACCGCACGGTGGTGGCGTTCAACCTCTCGCCGGTCCCTCCGGCCACAGGCCGGGGCTAGGCGCGGAGAGTAGGCGCGCCTCGATCTGCTGGAGCCTCTCGACCTGCACCACCATGAGTTCCGCCAGGCGGGCCAGTTCCTGTTCCCGGGCGGCGTCCAGCTTGGCGTGCAGCGCCATGATCTGCATCTCCGCGCGCAGGTTCACCTCGTAATCGCTCTTGGCGTCGGTCCGGTCGCGCGCGTTCTGGCGGTTCTGGCTCATCATGATCACCGGCGCCTGCAACGCCGCGATGCACGACAGGATCAGGTTCAGCAGGATGTAGGGGTACGGGTCGAAGGGATGCGCCTGGTCGCCGTTGATGGCCATCCAGACGAGCATGCCCGTCAGGAAGATGCCGATGAACGACCAGCTGCCGCCAAAGCTCGCCACGCGGTCCGCGACGCGTTGGCCGAACGTCAATTGCTGATCGAACATGAAGTTCGGGTCCGTCGGCTGGCCCTGCTTGAGCATGGTCGACAGCACGCGCCGCTCCAGCGACGTCAGCTTCCGGATCTGGTCGTCGAGCTCGCCCACGATCGCGGCGGCCTGCGGCGAGGTGGACAAACTCGCTCCGAGCGCGTGGCGAACGATCCGCACCGAGGCCAACAGCACGACCGCGCCCAGGATCGACACCACGAAATGCCCGGGCAGGTTGTCGGGCGTGACGATGTCGAGGCGCCGCACCAGCCATCCGCCGACGACGGCGCCGAGCGATCCCGTGACGAGGTCGCCGAACATGCCGAAGTCGCGGCCGCTCTTCATCGCCGTCCGCACGAACCATCCCACGAACAAGCCCGTTGCGACCCACGTGATTGCCTGCGCCATGTGTGACTTCTCCTGGCGGGTCGGCCGTCCGCGTCAGCGCGTGCGCCCGCCCGTGAACACGTGCCGGTAGCCGCCGGCGATGAGGGCGGTGACGTCCGCCAGCACTCGAGGGAGGCCGAAGCCGCCGGGGTAGGCCAGGTAATGCGGCTCCCACACGGGGTTGAACTTGCTCTTGAAGAGGCGCAGGCCCTGGAAGTTGTAGACGCCCTCGCCATGCTCGTACAGGAACGAGCCCGCCTTGTTCCACAGCGGCGCCACCGGTGACTGCTCGAAGCCGCTCATCGGCGCCATGCCCAGCGAGAACCACCGGTAGCCCTCGGCGTGGCCCCACGCCATCATGTGCGTGAAGAGGCTCTCCATCACGCCCTTGGGCGCCTGGTCGTCGTAGCGCATCAGGTCCACGGAGAGTTCCTGCTTGCGCGGACCGGCCCACACGTTGGCAAACGCGAGGATGCGGCCCTCCCGCTCGATCACCGCGATGGGAAATCGCGAGAGGTACTCCTCGTTGAAGAACCCGAGCGAAAAGCCTTTCTCGGAGACCTTGTGGCCCAGCCAGTGATCCGACACGCTGCGCAGCTGGGGCATCACGGCCGATGTGTCGCCGGGCGGGATGATGCGGAAGGTGGCGTGCTCCTTCTCGACGCGCCGCATCGCCTGCCGGTGCCGGTACCCCGCGCCGCCCTCGAGCGTGAACGACGAGAGATCGACGCGCGCCTCTTCGCCGAGCTTCATGAACGTGAGGCCGAAGTCGGCGTAGTGGTGCAGGTAGTCCTTGCGGACCTCGTAGAAGGCGGGCGTGCCGCCAAAGTCGTCGCACCGTTCGAGGAACGCGCGAATCAGGATCGGGATGCGGTCCGCCGGGACCCACCGGATCGCCCATCGCCGCCCAGGTGCGGCCCTGGACGCCGTACATCACGAACCCCGTCCGCTCGTCGTCGAAGACGAGGCCCTTGTCGCGCAGGTAGACGAGGTTCGGCGTCGTGGACGCCTGCGACTCGATGGCGCGCGCGGCCTCCGCGAGTTCCGTGTCCGACGGCGGATCGATCTCATGCGGCGCGGGGCCCAGGAGCTTTGCCGCGGCCACCATGAGCACCACGATCGCGGCGCCGACCGTCGCCCTCAGGAAGCGCGGCGCCTCTCCGGAGACCTCGAACTGCCACCAGAGCTCGTGCGAGTACTCGACGTGTTTGAAGGCGAAGAAGCCGAGCCAGACCGAGGCGGCGATGGCGGCTACGACCGCGGCGCTCCAGGCCGGTGACATCCGCGTCTCGAACAGCGCAGCCTTGCGATCGAACGCGGGCCTGGCCTGCTTCAGGAGCGCGAGCAGCACCGTGAGGATGATCGCCTCCTCGACGTCGGCGCCTTTCAGCAACGATGCCGCGATACCGATGCCGATCGCCACGGTCGCGAAGTGGTACGCGGCGTCGAGGCGCCGCGCCACCCCCTGGGACAGCAGCAGCAGGGCCGCGCCCACCAGGCTGCCGGCAAAGTGGGACGTCTCCACGACGCCGAGGGGCACGAACCGGTTGATCCACTCGAGCCGGCCTTCGGCCGCCGGCGTCGCGCCGGAGAACAGCAGGACGATTCCCGCGAAGAACGTCAGGGTGGACAGCACCCGGGGCGTCAGCTGTTCCGCCAGCTTGGCGATCAACGCGGCCGTGCGCGCCGCATGCACCCGCCGCTGGCGGACCTCGTCGAAGAGCAGCCCCACGAGCGCGACCGAGAGCGGCAGCAGGTAGTAGATCCCTCGATACAGGAGGAGTGGAGCCACGAGTTCCGCCGACGACAGGTACGGCCGCAACAGCACGACGATGAGGCCCTCGAACACCCCGGCGCCGCCGGGGACGTGACTGAGGAGGCCAAGGAGCTGCGCCACCAGGAACGCGCCGATCACGGCAAAAAACGGCGCGGCGTGAGCGGGAAGGAGGATGTAGAGCACCGAACCCGCCAGCACCCAGTCCACCGACGATACGACCCACTGGGCTGCGGCAATCGGCACCGACGGCAGCGGCAGGGTGAACCGCCAGAGGTGAACCGGCGCCTTCCGGACGGCGGCAATCGCGATGAAGGCCAGGCTGGTCGCGAAGAGCAGCCACCCGAGCGGCGCCGCGAACACCGTACCCGGCAGGCCCTCCGCGCGGGGAAGCGGGCCGAGCGAGAGGCTCAGCCCGCCGAGCGCGAACAGGCCGAGCCAGAACGTGATCGAATAGGAAAAGATGATGCGCGACAGAGCCTCGGCGTCGAGACCCCACCGCGTGTAGAAGCGATAGCGGATCGACGCGCCCGACAGCATCGCGAAACCGACGTTGTTGGCGATCGCGTAGGCGAGAAACGAGGCGGCGCCGATCCGCCACGCCGAGATGCGGCGGCCGATCGACGCGAACGCGAGGAAATCGTAGGCCGTGAGGACCGTGTAGTTGAGGGCCGTCAGGCCCATCGCGGCGGCGATCTGCCGCCACGGCGTCCCTTCCAGGTCCGCGACGATGGTGTGCCAGGACGTCGCGGCGAGTTCGTGGCGCAACACTTCCAGCGCAACCAGGAACAGCGCCAGGCCGATGACCGCCGGAATCGCGTGGCGAAGCCGCTCGCGCATGGCGCTCACTACTTCGGCTCGTTCTGCCGCACCCACTCGATGGCCTCGAGGAGGCGTCGGGAGAATTCGGCCGTCTTGTCGCTGAACCGGTGATCCGCCGCGTCGATCATCCAGATCCGCTTCGGCGCCTGAGCCGCGGCCATGATCTTCTCGATCTCGGCCGCCGGCACGTATTCGTCATGCGTCGAGTTGATGACGGCCAGCGGCGCCGGCGCCACGCGGCCGGCCAGCTCGATCACGCTGAACGTCGGCTCGTTCGGAATGCCGTGCGTGAGGTAGATCACGGCGTCCCTCCAGCGCCACCCGAGCTCGTTCAGGTCCCCGAGACCGAGCGCGATCACGCCGGATGTCACCGCCCTCGTCGCCGGGTCCGTTGCGGCGAGCACGGAGAGCCCCGCGCCCTCGGACACGCCGATCAGCAGCGGCTTCCGGTTCGTGGCGCGGCTCGCATACGCCGCCAGTGCGCGGTAGTCCGCCGGCACGTCCGCCGGCTTCAGCGTCACGCTGCCGGAGGTGAAGCTCTCGAGGTAGTCCTTGCTGTCGACGCCCACGACGAAGAAGCCGCGGGAGGCCAGGAATTGCGCAACCTGCGGACCGAGGTGAATCCAGCCACCGTCCCCGCTCGCGACGATCGCGGGCTCTCCGTCACGCGGTCCGTAGAGATGCAGCGTCTGCGGCTTGTCACGGATGACCAGCCGTTCCGTCGTCTGGGCAAGCGCCCGGGCCGGCGACACGAGGAGCAGTGCCGCGAGGCCCAGGGCCGTGAGAAGCGCGCGATGGTGGGTCATTGTCCTGAGTCCTCTCCGGCCGACACCCAGTCGAGCGCCTCGCGGAGCGACTGGCGGAAATCGGCCTCGCCGCCGCTGAAGCGATGATTGGTCGCGTCCACCTCGAAGAAGCGTCGCCGGTCGGTGTCCGCCCCGAACAGCGCTCGGGCGCGGGCAGCCGGCAGGTAGCCGTCACCGCTGGATTGGATCACCGCGCACCGGGTGGGAATGGACCGCAGCAGCCTGTAGGTATCGACGGTGGGGTGGCTCTCCACGCTCGACTCGGGGTCATCATCGTCGTCGGAATCGAGATCGACGTTGAGGTTCTCGGCTCTGGCGAGTCCAATCGCGACCACGCCCTGGAACGGCGGAGTCGCGCGATCGGCTCCCATCATCACCGACATCGAGGCGCCGCGCGACCAGCCGGTCAGAACGACCGCTCCGGAGGCGGGCATGTGCAGGGCGCGGCGGCCTTCGTCGATGATCTGGCGGTACGCATTCGAGACGCGGCCGGCGGAAAGCGTGCGGCCGTTCGCGCGTTCGATGCGAAGCAGCGACCGCGAGCTCAGGCCAATCACCGGATACCCCGCCGCCGCGATCGTGTCGAACATGCCCACCGCGGCGCCGAACCAGCCGCCGTCGCCGCTCGCGAAGACCACGAGCGGCAGGGCTGACGAGGCGTCGATCGGCCGGGACACGTGAAGGTCGAGCGGCGCTCCGTCGACCGTGGCCGAGACGCTGGCGCGCTGCATCGGGGCCCGGACTTCCGCCTTGGGCGGCCCGAGGTGGGAGCACGCCGCCAGCTGCAGTGCCAGGAGTCCCGGCGCGACCATCCGTCCGGTGCGCAGGCCAGTCATCAACCTCATCCTCTTCTATTAGAGACGGAGACCGCCCGGCCCCGACTCCTCTTCTGACATTACATCTATGACATCTGTCACAGGCAGGCCATCTCGAGGCCCTCCCTGACACCGTTGTAATGGGGAACCGGCGGGCGCCCGTCGTCTAATCGAGAAGAAGTCGTTTATCGGCGCGCACTATGCGCCAGAAGGAGTCTGCATCATGAAAGCCTCAGTCCTCGCCGCCTGCCTGCTCGTTGCCGGGGCCGCATTCGTCACCACGTCTTCGGCGCAGGCCGCGCCGCAGAAGGCCAAGCCCGCCGCCACCAAGACCACCGCGGCGCATGCGGCCAAGGGCTCGACCTGGGCCTCCGGCGCGGTCGAGAAGTTCGACCAGGCCTCGCGCACGCTGACCGTCAAGCACGATGGCAAGGAGACGACGTTCGTCCTGGCCGAGAACGCCAGCGTGATGAACGGCAAGCAGAAGGCCGCGCTGACCGACCTGGCCAGCGGCAAGAACGTGAAGGTCGAGTACACCGTCGCCAACGGCGCGAACACGGCCAGCCTCGTCGAGATCGAAGGCGCCAAGGCCAAGACGATGGCCAAGGCCGCGCCGAAGAAGTAGTCGGCGGAAGACCGAAAGTCCCGTGAAAGGCAAATGGCGCTGGAGGTCCCCCCAGCGCCATTTGTCTTTGTAGGGCACCCCTTCAGGGGTGCCGGATGGTTTTGAACTTGTAACTTCCCGCTAGTGGATCTGCGGCGGCATCGGCAGGAAGCCCTTCGACGCGTAGTCCATCATCGTTTCCGTCAGCAGGATCACCAGGAAGAACAGGCCCGTCGCCACGACGAGCTTGGTGAGCTTGCTGCTGTACTTCACGTGCATGAAGTACAGGATGACCAGCGTGGCCTTGAAGGCCGCGATGGCCAGCGCCACCGGGCGCGTTGAAGCTGCCCAGGTTGACGAAGGCGGCGGCCACGGTGACTGCCGTGAGGACCATCAGCGCCAGGAAGATGGTGATGTAGACGCTCAGCGGCGAAACGTGTCCAGACATAGATTTAAGGCCCGTGCGACGTGAGGGCACCCCTTCATGGGGCGCCGTAATCGTAGGGCACCCCTTCATGGGGTGCCGATCAATTGTGCCGTTCGACGAGATACAGCAGCGGGAACAGGAAGATCCAGACGATGTCGACGAAGTGCCAGTACAGGCCGGCCATCTCCACCGGCGTGTAGTACTCGCTGTCGAACTTGCCCCTTCCACGCCATCCACGTGATCACCATCATCATGCCGATGCCGACGATCATGTGGAGCGCGTGCAGGCCGGTCATCGTGAAGTAGAGGCTGAAGTAGATCTGCGTGACGCGCTGGAGCTCGTCGGGACCCATCGTCACGACGTGCTCGCCGGCCCTGGCCTCGCCGACCGCCGCGGCTCGTGCGCACGCCGGGCTCGGGCTCGTGCGCCCACACGAAGTTCGGGCCGGGCACGTGGTGGTGCTCGAACTTGTCCGCGTACTCGATGACCTTCACGCCGAGGAACACCGCGCCGAGGATCATCGTGAGGATCAGCCAGCCCACCGTGGCCGTGCGCTTGTTGGTCTGCGCCGAGCGCACGCCAGCGCCATCGTCAGCGAGCTGAAGATGAGGACCGCGGTGTTGAGGCCGCCCCAGAAGATGCTGACCGTGCGGCTGGCCTCGGCGAACGCCTCGAAGTACCACGTGCGGTAGAGCAGGTAGGCCATGAACAGGCCGCCGAAGAACAGGATTTCGGTCAGCAGGAACACCCACATGCCGAGCGACGGCAGCTTCCTTCTGCTGCGCCATCGTGTCGAAATGGTGCTGCAGCGCGGGATGGTGCTCGGCGTGCCCGTGGGCCTCTGCGTGCGCGACCGCGTTAGACACGTGACTTCTCCATGGCGACGATGTGTTCGTACTCGTAAGGCTCGCCGTGCACGTTCGGGCACCTCGGCGAAGTTCTCGGTGGGCGGCGGCGAGGCCATCTGCCACTCGAGGCCGCGAGGCGCCCCACGGGTTCGGGCCGGCCACGGCGCCCTTCTTGAGCGACCACAGGAAGTAGATGACCGGCAGCAGGTAGCCGAGGCCGAGCACGCGCGGCGCCGGCCGACGACATCACGTTCAGCACCTGGAACTCGTCCGGGTAGGCGTGATAGCGGCGGGGCATGCCCATGTAGCCCAGGATGAACTGCGGGAAGAACGTCAGGTTGAAGCCGACGAACACCAGGATGGCGCTGATGCGCGACAGGAACTCCGAATACATCCGGCCCGTCATCTTCGGCCACCAGAAGTGCAGGCCGCCCATGTAGCCCATGACGGCGCCGCCCACCATGATGTAGTGGAAGTGCGCCACCACGAAGTAGGTGTCGTGGACGTGGATGTCGATGCCGAGCGTGGCGAGGAACAGGCCGGTCAGGCCGCCGATGAGGAACAGCCCGAAGAAGCCGTAGACGTAGAGCATCGGCGTCTCGAACGAGATCGAGCCCTTGTAGAGCGTGGCCGACCAGTTGAACACCTTCACCGCCGACGGGATGGCCACCGAGAAGCTCAGGAACGAGAACACCATCGCGGCGTAGGTCGAGATGCCGGCCACGAACATGTGGTGCGCCCACACGATGAAGCCGAACACCGCGATGGCCAGCGACGAGAACGCCACGAAGCTGTAGCCGAAGATGGTCTTGCGCGAGAAGGTCGAGATGATCTCGCTGATCACGCCCATGCGCCGGCAGGATCATGATGTAGACGGCCGGGTGCGAGTAGAACCAGAACAGGTGCTGGAAGAGCACCGGGTCGCCGCCGCGCTGTCGGGTCGAAGATGGCGAAGCCGAACGCGCGCTCCACGAACACCATGACGATGGTGATGGCCACGACCGGCGTGCCGAGCACCTGGATCAGGCTGGTGGCGTAGTGCGCCCACACGAAGAGCGGCATCCGGAACCACGTCATGCCCGGCGCGCGCATGCGGTGGATGGTGACGATGAAGTTGAGGCCCGTGAGGATCGACGAGAAGCCCGCGATGAAGACGCCGAGCGCCACCGGCACCACGTTGGTGTTCGAGGCGCTGGCGCTGTACGGCGTGTAGAAGGTCCAGCCCGTGTCGACGCCGCCGGCGGCCAGGCGCGTAGAGCGTGAAGATCGCCGCCGATCCAGTAGATGTACAGGCTCAGCAGGTTGATGCGCGGGAACGCCAGGTCCTTGGCGCCGATCATCGGCGGGATCAGGAAGTTGCCGAGCACCGCGGGAATCGACGGGATCAGGAAGAAGAACACCATGATCACGCCGTGCATCGTGAAGACCTTGTTGTAGGTGTCGGCCTGGAAGAGGTCGCCGGTCGGCGTCGCCAGCTCGAGGCGGATGCCCACGGCGAACAGGCCGCCGAGGAAGAACATCGCCGAGATCGAGATCAGGTACATGATCGCGATCCGCTTGTGGTCCTTCGTCAGGAGCCACGACTTCCAGCCGTGGCCGTTGTTCAGGTAATGCTGCTCCGGCAGCTTCAGCGTGTCCAGCATGGCTACTTCTTCCCACCCTGCGGCGCAGGTGCCTTCGTGGCGGTTGCGGTGACTGGTTCGCACCCTGTGTGGATGCGCCCGCCGGCGCTGCCGTGGTCGCCTTCGGCGACAGCGTCTTCACGTATTCGATCAGCGCCACCAGGCTCTCTTCGCTGACCAGGCCCTGGAACGTCGGCATCAGCGGCTGGAAGCCCTTCACGACCTTCGCCTGCGAGTTGAGGATCGACTCGCGCAGGTAGCCTTCGTCGACGATCGCCGTCGAGCCGTCCTGGAAGTCGACCTTCGTGCCGATGATGTCCTTCAGCGACGGGCCCGCGGCCCTGGCCGGTGTCGAGGTGGCAGGTGACGCACGCCAGGTCCTGGAACAGCTTGGCGCCGCGCTGCGCCAGCGTGCCCTCGAGCCCGCCGCCCGCCAGCCACGCCTGGTACTGCGGCCGGCTCCATCACGATCACGGTGCCGATCATGCCCGAGTGGTTCGTGCCGCAGTACTCCGCGCAGAAGATGTGGTACCGGCCCACCTTGTCGGCCTCGAACCACAGCTCCGTGTAGCGGCCGGGGATCGCGTCGATCTTCGTGCGGAACGACGGGAAGTAGAGGCTGTGGATCACGTCTTCCGACGTGATCGTCATCTTGATCGCCTTGCCCACGGGCACGTGCAGCTCGTTGATCTCGCGCTGGCCCTCGGGATGCTGGAACTTCCACATCCACTGCTTGCCGACCGCATACATGTGCATCGACTCGGCCGGCGGGCGCCGCATGTGGAAGTAGAGCGACGCGCCCCACCCGAACATGACCATCGCAATCATCGTCGGGATGATGCTCCAGAGCAGCTCGAGCGGCAGGTTGCCCTCGATGCGCGCGCCGATCTCGTTCGCCCTGCTGGCGGCGGTAACGGATGCCGAAGAACAGCACCAGGAACGTGACCAGCAGCGTGAAGAACGCGCACACCGCGACGATGAACAGATAGAGCCCGTCGACGTCCTTCGCGAACGTCGAGGCGGCCTCAGGAAACAGTGGAAAGCCGAGTAAAGACATAAGCTAGTGTCCGGCCTCGCGGTGCTCGCGTCGGAGCGACACGACCACGAAGCCCACGAGCGCCAGGAGCGTCACGGCGCCGCCCACGCGCACCGCCCGCATCGCGACGAACCCATAACTGCCCGGTCGACGGATCGTAGTGATAGCAGTAGAGCAGCACCTTCTCCGCCAGCGCGCCGATCTGCCCGTTCGACGACTCGATGAGCGCGAACTTCAGGTCGCGCGGGGCGTACTCGATGCCGAAGAAATACTGCGCGAGCCGGCCGTCCGGCGTCGTCACGATGATGCCGCTCGCGTGCGCGAACTGCTGCGACTTCTCGTCCCACGCGTAGCCGAACCCCGCCGCCTTCGTCACCGCCTGGATCGACGCCTCGTCGCCGGTCAGGAAGTGCCAGCCCTGCGCCGCGCGACGGCCGCTTGTAGCGCTCGAGATACGCCTTCTTCTTGCCGGCGGCCTCCACGGGCGTCTCGCGCGCGTCGAAGCTGATGGTGACGACGTCGAATTCCTTGCCGATGCTCTCGGGCAGCACGTCGAGCGCGCTCGCCAGGCCGTTGAGCACCTGGTTGCACAGCATCGGGCACTCGTAATACACGAACGCGAGCACCACCGGCTTCTTGCCGAAGTAGTCGCCCAGCTTCACCGTCGCGGCCGTCCTCGTCCTTGAACGGCAGCTCCAGCGGCAGCTGCATGTTGAGGTGCTGGTCGAACGTCACCTTGCTCAGCACGCCGGGCATCTGGCTCGACGGGATGCCCGAGTCGGGCCGCAGCCCCGGCGTCTCGCCCTGGGCCGACACGACGACCGACGCGAGCAGCGACCACGCTCGCCGCCACCACCGCCGTCCGTAGAGTCACCAGATAGTTCACCAGACACTCACCAGTTCAACAGATTCGATCGACCGATCACTCGATCACGCAGATGCTCAGCGTGCCGCCACCGTTCGCCCGGCGGAGCTGTCCTCGACCATCGGCGTCGCCGCCGAGCCCTCGGCGCGCGCGGGCAGCTTGCGCTCGAGCGTCAGCTCCATCGCGCGATCGATCGGGATGCGCGCGATGCCGGCGCCCTTGTCGATCCAGCCGTAGCTCGCGAGCCGCTCGGCCTCGCCCAGCCGGAGCAGGTAGACGTCCTTGAACGGCTGCTGCTGCAGGCGCGGCGCCGGCGGCTCCTGGTCGAGCCCCTGCGCGAGCGGGTACTTCTGCGTCGCGGCGTCGGCGGCCTTCTGCTGGCCCTCGTAGAACCAGAACACGCCGTAGACGAGGCCGACCGACATCAGCATCGCCACGGCCAGCCAGATGCGCGAACTTGTAGCCGATCGACGTGTCGATGTCGGTGTGTTCGTACTTCGCGCCGGGCGGGTTCGGCCCGTACTCGGTGTCGATGTCGTTAGTGGACATGGTGCGTCAACGCCTTTTCCAGACCCGGGTCGTTCAGCGGCAGCAGCGCCTGGCCGCGCAGTTGCTGGACGAACAACGTGATGAAGATGCCGCCAAGCGCCAGCGGCAGCGCGACGTCGAGCAGGCTGAGGCTCAGGCCCTCGTGGTGGAACTCCGGCGCCACGTGCCAGTAGTAGTCGACCACGCGCGCGCAGATGATCCAGATGGCGATCAGCCGCAGCTTGCCCGGCGTTGCGCTTGAGGTCGCGCGACAGCAGCAGCGAGTAGGGCACGATGAAGTGCAGCACGATGATGAAGTAGCTCACGTACTGCCAGCCGTGGTCCCACCGCGTCAGGTAGTGCGGGATCTCTTCCGGCAGGTTCGCCGACCAGATGATCAGGAACTGCGAGAACGACAGGTACGCCCACAGCATCAGGAAGGCGAACAGGAACTTCGCCGAGGTCGTGCAGGTGATGCGTGGTGATGACCTTGTCGAGCGGCGCCGTCTGCGACAGCAGGACCAGCACGGTGATGCCGAACGCGAACGCCGAGAGGCCCTGGCCGCCGACGTAGAGCATGCCCCAGATGGTCGAGAACCAGTGCGGGTTGACCGACATCGTCCAGTCCACCATCGCGAACGTCACGGTCAGGCCGTAGATCAGCGAGGCCGGCGCCCGAGAGCGCCGCCATCTTGCCGACGCAGCGCCGGGTCGCCCGTCTTGTCGTGCTCGGCCGACCACTTCGTCAGCAGCGTGCCGATGGCCGTCCACACGATGAAGTAGAACGCCTGCGCGCGCCAGGAAGAACGGCGTGTTCAGGTAGAGCGCCTTCTGCGCGGATGATCGGGTCGTTCAGCGCGTCGGGCGTGCGTCCACTCGTAGAGCGAGTGCATGCCGAACACGATGGGCAGGAACAGCACCGCCATGTAGGGCAGCGTGCTGCACCGCGGCCTCGAACGGCCGCCGCAGCACCACGCCCCACGCGCCGCCGGTCAGGTGCTGCACCATCAGCAGCGCGAGGCTGCCGAGGACGATGCCCATCCAGAAGGTGTAGGCCACCAGGTACGCCTGGAAGAAGCGGTCGAGGCCCGACATCGCGAAGCCCGCGCCGGTGAGCAGCAGGCCGAGGCCGGCCGCCACCATGCCGAACTGGCGCATGCCCGGCAGGAGCGAGTCGGGCGCCTGATACGTTTCAGTCGTGGAAGACATGACCTAGTGTTTCTCCGCCGGGCCGCAGCCGGCGCATCGAGCGCGCTTCGTTTGTCGGCCGGCACGTCGTCGACCGTGGCGTGCTGGCTCAGTTGCAGCGCGCGGACGTAGGCGATGATCAGCCAGCGGTCGCGGACCGGCACCTGCTCGGCGTAGCCCTGCATCGCGCCGAAGCCGTTGGTGATGACGTCGTAGAAGTAGCCGACCTTCTCCGCGCGGAGCCGGTCGTTGTGGTACGAGGCCGCCTGGCGCAGGCCGCGCTGCACCACCATGCCCTGCCCGTCGCCGAGCTTGCCGTGGCACGGCGTGCAGTAGATGTTGTAGCGCGTCCTGGCCGCGCGCCATCTCCGCCGCGCCGATCGGGAACGGGAACTCCTCGACGAACTGCCCGTTGACCTTGCCGGTGTAGAGCGCGTCGTCCGCGCGCAGCCAGCCGCGCGCGACGGTGCCGGGGACGAGATTGCGCGCCGACCGGCCGTCCGCGAAGAAGTCGCTGGCCGCGCAGCGCCTTGTAGCTCGGGGCCGTCGTGCATGTCTTGCCGGCAGCCGGCGGCCGCCAGCGCGACAAACGCCAGGATGAGGACCTTACGCGTCAACGTCGTACACTCCCTTCGCGCCAAGCCCCTGCAGGAATGCCGTCGTGCGCCTGTGCGTCGAACTTCGGGTCCGCCGACTCGATCACCAGGAAGAACTTGTCCGAGCTCGCCATCGAGAACCGCTCGACGTTGAACACCGGGTGGTAGGGCTGCGGCAGCCCGTTCAGCACGATCATGCCGATCGCCGCCGTGAGGGCCGCGAACAGGATCGTCAGCTCGTAGGACGGCACGATGAACGTCGGCCAGCTCGCCTGCGGGCGGCCGCCGATGTTCATCGGGTACTCGATCACCGACGCCCAGGTACCTGCAGCGCGAACCCGGTCGCCATGCCCGTCAGGCCGCCGGCCAGGACCAGCTTCGGCAGGATCGTCCGCTTCTTGTGGATGATGTCGTTCAGTTCCTCGATCGGCACGGGCGTGTAGCCCTCGACCTTCGTGAAGCCCTGCCGCCATCGTCTGGCGCGCGGCGTCCACGAGGGCCTGGCCCGAGTCGAACTCGGCCATCACCCCGTAGAGCGCGTTCTCTGTGCTGTGTCATCTGCGTCATCTGCGGCCCTGGTCGCTAGTGGGATCCGTGTCCGCCTTGATCTTGCGCCTGCGGCAGCAGCGTCTTGACCTCGAACATCGAAATCATCGGCACGAACCGCAGGAACAGCAGGAACAGCGTCAGGAACAGGCCGATCGTGCCGACGATACAGTCATGTAGTCCCAGCGCGTGGGCGAATACTGCCCCAGGACGAGGGCACGAAGTCGTCGGCGCAGCGACGTCACGATGATGACGAAGCGCTCGAGCCACATGCCGACGTTGACGATGAGCGACATCACGAACAGCAGCTTCGTGTTCGTGCCGCACGCTCTTGAGCCACAGCAACTGCACCATCACGACGTTGATCGCGATGAGCATCCAGTACGACCAGCGCGTACTGGCCCGTCATGCGGTTCCACATCATGAACTGCTCGTTCGGGTTGGCGCTGTACCAGCGCGAAGAACGCCTCCATCGTGTAGCCGTAGCCGACGATGAGGCCCGTCGCCAGCATGATCTTGGCCATGTTGTCGATGTGGCGCATCGTGATCAGGCTGCTCGAGGCCGTAGGCCGCGCGGATCGGGATGGCCAGCGTGAGCACCATCGCGAAGCCGGAGTAGATGGCGCCGGCGACGAAGTAGGGCGGGAAGATCGTCGCGTGCCAGCCGGGAATCACCGAGACCGCGAAGTCGAAGCTCACCACCGTGTGCACGGAGAGCACCAGCGGCGTCGAGAGGCCCGCGAGAATCAGCGAGGCCACCTCGTAGCGGTGCCAGTGGCGCGCCGAGCCGCGCCAGCCGAGCGACAGCATCCCGTAGGTCATCTTCTTGACCTTCGACACCGCGCGGTCGCGCATCGTCGCCAGGTCGGGGATGAGGCCGACGTACCAGAACACGATCGACACCGTCGCGTAGGTCGAGACCGCGAACACGTCCCAGATGAGCGGGCTCTTGAACTGCGGCCACAGGCCCATCGTGTTCGGGATACGGGAACAGCCAGTAGGCCGCCAGCCACGGGCGGCCGGTGTGGAACACCGGGAAGATCGCCGCGCAGGCCACGGCGAAGATGGTCATCGCCTCGGCGAAGCGGCTGATCGACATGCGCCACTGCTGCTTGAAGAGCAGCAGGATCGCCGAGATGAGCGTGCCCGCGTGGCCGATGCCGATCCACCAGACGAAGTTGATGATCGTCGAACGCCCAGCCCACCGGACTGGTTGTTGCCCCAGATGCCGACGCCCGTCAGCACCAGGTAGCCGAGGGCCATGTGCAGCATGCCGAACAGCCGCCGAGGCCGATCAGGAAGATCGCGATCCAGCCGAGCGGGGTCCGCTTCGACAGCGGAATCTGCGCGACCGACTTCGGTGACCGTCTCGAAGTCCTGGCCGGCGCCGATCACCGGCGTCTCGAGGACCGCCGTGGACGGCCGTGCGTGGACGTTGTTGCGCCATTCAGTGCTCGCTCGGCTCGTGCGACTCGGTCGTCGCAGCATGACCGCCCACCGTCGCGTTCGACGGCAGCGCCGGGTTCGGGTTGCGCACCGCGGCCAGGTACGTCGTGCGCGGCCGCGTGTTGAGGTCCGCCAGCATCGAGTAGTTGCGCGGGCTCGCCTTCAGCTTCGCCACCCGGCTGTTCGGGATCGTTGATGTTGCCGAAGATGATCGCGTCGGTCGGGCACACCGCCTGGCAGGCGGTGATGATCTCGCCGTCACGAATCGCGCGCTCCTCGCGCTTCGACTGGATGCGCGCCGCGTTGATGCGCTGCACGCAGTAGGTGCACTTCTCCATCACGCCGCGGCTGCGGACCGTCACGTCGGGATTGCGCTGCAGCTTGAACTGCGGCGTGTTCCAGTCCTGGTAGAGCAGGAAGTTGAAGCGGCGCACCTTCCAGGGGCAGTTGTTCGAGCAGTAGCGCGTGCCCACGCAGCGGTTGTAGACCATGTCGTTCAGGCCTTCGTCGCTGTGCGTCGTCGCCGCCACCGGGCACACCACCTCGCAGGGCGCGTTCTCGCACTGCTGGCAGGGCATCGGCTGGAAGTACGTGTCGGGCGTGTCGAGCGATGCCCGCGAAGTAGCGGTCGATGCGCAGCCAGTGCATCTCGCGGTTCGTCGTCACCTGGTCCTTGCCGACGACCGGGATGTTGTTCTCGGCGACGCACGCCACCACGCACGCGGAGCAGCCGGTGCAGGCGTTCATGTCGATCGCCATGCCCCACGCGTCGCCCTTGTATTCGTGGTCCGCGTAGAGCGAGATGCGGCCCTCTTCCTTGCCGTGCTCCATCTCCTTCACGAACGACGGGTTCTTCTTGAACTCCTCGAGCGTCGCGGAGCGGACGATGTTGCGGCCGTCGATCGACCAGTGGTCCTGCGTGCTCGCCAGGTCGTAGCGTCTCGCCGGTCTTGGCCAGCGTCGCCGCGCCGAACCACGGCGCGGACGAGCCGCGCAGCGCGTAGGCGTTGAAGCCCGTGCTCGTTGCCCACGCGGCCGGCCCGCATGCGGCCGTAGCCCGACGGTGATGGTGATGGCGTCCTGCGCGTGCCCCGGCGTGATCCACGCCGGCACGTGCAGCGAGCGGCCCTCGTGCTCCACCGCCAGCATGTCGCCGTTCGCGACGCCCAGGCGCTCCGCGGTGCCGGGGGCGATCAGCGCCGCGTTGTCCCACGTGAGCTTCGTCATCGGCTTGGGCAGTTCCTGCAGCCAGCCGTTGTTGGCGAAGCGTCCGTCGTAGATCGTCGGGTCGCGGCGGAAGTTCACCTCGACGCCGTCGACGGCGGCGCCGGCCGTGAGGCGCGACGCCGAGATCCGCGGCCACCGTGGCGGCCTTCGGCGCGAACGCCGAGCCCGCGACGAACCCGTCGTGCAGCCACTTGCGCCACGACTTCTCGAACGTCGCCGCGCACGCCGACACCCAGCGGCTGCGCCTGCCAGTATTCCCGGACGATGTCGTAGCCCGCGCGCTCCGGCCGGTCCGACATCGTCGCCACGATTTCGTGCGCCGACTTGCCGCCGTACATCGGCTGGATGAGCGGCTGCACGATCGACACGGTGCCGTCGATCGTGCGCGCGTCGCTCCACGCCTCGAGGTAATGCGCGGCGGGCACGTGCCACTGGCTGAGCGTCGCCGTCTCGTCGTTGAAGAGGCCCGAGTGGATGCGCAGGGCGACCTTGCCCATCGCCTCGGCGAACTTGAAGTCGGCCGGCGCGCTCAGCACCGGGTTCGACTCGCCGATGATGACCAGCATCTGCACCTTGCCGGCGTCGATGTCGGCCACGAGCTCGCGGAGCGCCGCGTGCTGGTCGGTGGGCACCGCTTCCGGCGTCGGCAGGTAGGTGACCGTCTGGTTCGCGTTCTCGAGCGCCGCGTTGATCGCGTGCGCGATCGCGTGCACCGCGGCGGGCTGCGCGTCGCCGGCCATCACGGCCGACCGGCCCTTGTGCGCGGCGAGGTCCGCCGCCACCGCGTCCACGAACTTCTCGGCGCCGGCCGGGGCCGCGCCGCTGATGCCCGCGACGCCGAGCTTGGCGGCCACGGCGCGCGCGAAGCCTTCCACCTGGCTGGCCTTGATCGGCAGCCGGTGATCGGCGCGCCCGCCCGTCACCGTGTGGTTCGGCTCGACGACGTAGAGGCGGTTGAGGGTGTCGGCGTTGCCGTCGATCGCCGTGCGGCGGCCGGCGAACTGCGCGCGCGTAGCGCAGGTTGGCCGCGCCTTCGGACGCGAGGAAGTCCGCGTCGAGCGAGACGATGACGTCGGCCTTCGAGAGGTCGTAGAGCGGCTCGGCGTACTCGCCGAACGCGAGCTTCGCGCCCGCGCGCGCGTTGTCGCGCGTCGTCGGCTCCCACTGGATCCACTTGGCGGCCGGCTGCTGCGCGAGCACCTGCTGAATCTGCGCGGCGAGCGTCGGGCGAGTTCACCGTCTCGGTGAGGATGCGGAGGCCCGGCGCCCTTGGTGGGCGCCTGCGCCGAGAGGCCCGAGCGCACGGCGGCGACGAACGCGCTCCAGGGGCGAATCTCGCCCAGTTGCGTGACGGTCTGCGAGCGGTCCGGATCGTACAGCGTGAGCACCGAGCCCTGCGCGAAGAGGTCCGTGGCGCCGAGGCTCGCGGGATGATCGGGATTGCCCTCGACCTTGGTCGGCCGGCCCTCGTGGCTCTCGACGAGCAGGCCCGTGGCCACGCCGCCGAGGCGTCATCGCGGTCGCGAAGAAGAGCGGCCGGCCCGGGATTTCTTCCTCGGGCTGGCGCACGTAGGGGACGATGAGTTCGGTCGGGCTGCACCGTGCACGCGGTGACGCCGGCGAGCGCCATCGACGCGCTCATCAGCTTGAGGAACGACGCGGCGGCCGACCGGGTCGATCCATTCCGAGGCGTTGGTCGGGAACTCGCGGTGGAGGTATTCCTGGAACTCGGGCGTCTCGGCAACCGATTCGAGGCTGCGCCAGACCTGCGGCCCGCCCTTGGCCTCGAGGCGGGCGCGAATGGCGTTGATATCCAGCGGCTCTGCGCTCATTGTTCGGCTTTCGTTGTCCCCGTCGGTGTTGTCCGTGTTGCCAGCGTCGTTGGTGATGATCGGAATCATCGGTGGCACACCGAACAACTGGTCATGTGCTGCACGCCGGCGATGTTGTATTGCTTGACGAGCTGGGGACCGAGCTCGGCCTGGTCAATCGCGGGCTTGTAGCCCATCGTCGTGATTTCGCTCGACGGGCCGCACGAACTGCGCGGGGTTGCGATGGCAGTTGAGGCACCACTCCATCTGCAGCGAGGACTTCTGCAGCATCAGCGGCATCTTGTCCACGCGGCCGTGGCACGTCTCGCAGCCCATGCCCTTCTTCACGTGGATGCTGTGGTTGAAGTAGACGAAGTCCGGCAGGTCGTGCACGCGCTCCCACTGCAGCGGCTTGTCGTCGCGGAAGCTCGCGCGCACGGGCTCCAGGTAGGGGCTCGTCGACCAGATCTGCGAGTGGCAGTTGATGCACGTCTTCGTCGGCGGGATGCCCGCCGCCGGCGACACCTCCACCGACGTGTGGCAATACCGGCAGTCGATGCCGATGCCGCCCACGTGATGCTGGTGGCTGAACTGGACCGGCTGCTGTGGAACGTGTTGGCCGTGGTGACGAAATCGGATCGCTGAAGCGTGAGGATCAGCCAGCCGAGTCCGAGCAGCACGAACACGAGTCCGAACATGCTGGCCTTCGACCAGGCGTTAGCGCTCTTTGGGAATACCTGCGACATGTCCCCCGCACACTCCTCTGGAACAGGAAAACCGCAGAACTCTATCGCGGATTCCAGGTACGAGAGCTATCTTGTGAAAAATTTCGCAAGCAATTTGTATCACAAGGCGCGAACGGGGTTCAATGGACCAAAAAGGTCGGATTTTTAAGGGCTTCGGGTCGCTTGCCCGATCGAGCCTCAGGGCTGCGTCGGCGGCGCTTTCGGGGTCTCCTTCTTCTCGTCCCCAGGCGCCTTCTCCCAGACATACGTCCGGTTGTTCACCCACTTCTCGAACCATTCCATCTCGATCTGGAACTTGAAGAGCCGGTGGCGCAACTCCCCCCACCCATGCCCCTCGCGCGGCGCCACCTACAGGTGCGTCGGCACCCCGTTGGACTTGAGCGCCCGGTACATCTCCACCGACTGCGGCATCGGCACCCGCGGATCCTGCTCGCCCACCAGGAAGATCGTCGGCGTCTTCACCTTCGACACGTCCTTCAGCGGCGAGTTGTTCCAGTAGAGATCGATCGGCGCGTTGGCCTGCCACGGCGTGCCCCCGAACCACGGCGTCCGGAACTCGCGGTGGTCGCTCTGCGCGTACATCGAAATCCAGTTCGCCGCGCCCGCGCCGCTGCTCGCGGCCTTGAAGCGATCGGTGAACGTGATGATCTTGTTCGTCATGTGCCCGCCGGCGCTCCACCCCATCTTCACGAGCTTGTTGGGGTCGGCCAGCCCCATCGCGATCACGGCGTCGGTGCCCGTCATCACGTCCAGGTGCGCCTGCTTGAAGTAGCCCTTCACCATGTCGCGCAGGAACACGTCGCCGTACCCGGTGCTGCCGCGATAGTTCGGCTTCAGCACCGCGTAGCCCTTGCCCGCATAGACCTGCGACGTCGCTGCTGAACCCGAACCGATCCGACGCGGCCGGCCCGCCGTGCGTGTAGACGATGAGCGGGTACTTCTGACCGGCCTTGTAGTCGGCGGGATAGTAGAGAATCCCCTCCACCGTCTGGCCGTCCTGCCCCTTCCAGGTGAAGCGCTCCTGCCGCGCGATCGTGTACTTCGCCACGACGTCGTCGAAGACGGACGTGACGCGCCGGGGCTCGCCGCCCGCGCAGGGCCAGCATGTAGATCTCGCTCGGGCGCTGGGGCGTGTTGCGCGTGAACACGTGCAGCCCCGCGTCCTCCGACACCGACCAGCCCGCGAGCGCGTGCTCGCCCCTGGTGAGCGCCGTCACCTGCCGGCTCGCCACGTCCACCCGCATCACCTCGTTGTGGATGCCCATGTTGGCGGTGAAGAAGATGCTCTTGCCGTCCTTGCGACCACGGCGCGTTCTCGACCTGGTACGGCACGTCGGGCAGCAGCACGCGCGCCGCGCCGCCGGCGGCCGGCACGACGAACAGCTTGTCGTTGTAGTAGATGTCGAACTGCTCGTTGGCGTCGGCCGTGAAGAGCACCGTCGCGCCGTCGGGCGAGAGCGCCGCGTTGCTCTCCTGGATGTCGTTGTTCGTCAGCTGCTTCGCGTTCGCGCCGCCGGCGTCCATCACCCACACTTCGGTCTAGCCGCGATGAATTCCAGCAGCGGGCTCGGCATCCGCGTCATCGCCACGCGCTTGCCGTCCGCGGACAGCTGTAGTCCCGCCACCGACCAGGGCCCGATCGGTGATCTTCGTCGTCTTGCCCTCGAGATCCGTCGTCCAGAGATGCCGCTGCTTGAAGTTCGTCTCGTCGAACGTGTAGACGTCGTCCTGCACGCGGTCCTTCTCGCGTTCGTCGCGCCGACTTGGCGTCGGACGCGGTGAAGTAGATCGGCCTGGCCGTCGGGCGACCACGTCAGGTTGCCGGGCGCCGCCGGGTGGGTGGTGACCCGCCGCGCCTCGCCGCCGATCGGCGTCGAGCACGTAGATCTGGTTGTTCTGGTCGCTCGCCGCGCCGCGCGAGTGAACGCGATGGCCGGCCGTCGGGCGACCAGCGGGGCGATCTCGCCGCGCTCGCCGAACGTGAGCTGCACCTGGCCGGTGCCGTCGGTGTTGATCCGGAAGACGTGGCCGACGCGGCGGTTGGCCTTCCAGTCGGACTTGTCCAGCACGAACAGGACCTGCGGCCGTCGGGGGACAACTGCGGGTCCTGCACCTGGGCGAGGTCGATCGCGTCCACGAACGTCAGCGCGCGCTTCTCCTGCGCGACGGCGAGGCTCGAGAGCCAACAAGACACACGAGAGGACGAGCAGGCTCACGCGGCGCGGCTGGATCGGCATAGGTCACTCCTGGGAACATAAACACGCAGGATGATACGGCGAATTCGCCCCTGGGTATCCGGAAAGGGACGGGCGCGGGGACGACGCAATCCTTGACAAACGTATCCCCAGGGCGCATAACTGTCATTCTGCCAGCGCATGGTGGCGGGTCGCCCGGTGCTTCCCCCACTGTCGGTAGCCCACCCCATGCGCGCGGCGGATTTCTAGCCCGACTCCCGACTCCCGACTCCCGACTCCCGGCTCCCGGTTCCGGCTCCCGGTTCCCGTCAGCTTCACGTATAGTCTGCGGGTGATGGTCGGGACCACACTCCAGGGCGCCGTTTCGAAGGGCAAAGCGTGAGCGATCAGAAATACAGGCAGCGCGGCTACAAGGACGACGACCGCGACCGCGAGAAGCGGCCGTCGAGGCCACCGGGCCAGGGCGGGCCGGGCTCCGAAGGCAAGCGGCCCGAGCGCGAGCCGGGCGCGCCGGCGGGTGCGCGGCGGATCTCGTCGGAAGGCGCGCGCAACCCCCGCATGATGGGGTCGCATGCCGTCGTGCGCTGCGCGCGCTGCGGCACCATTACCGACGACCAGATTCTCTCCCTCAGCAAGTGCCCGAAGTGCGAAGTCGCCATGCGGTCGTGCGTGCAATGCGTGCACTTCGACCCGGGCGCCAGCCTCGAGTGCACGCAGCCGATTGCGGCGCGCGTCTCGCCGAAGGACGCGGCCAACGACTGCCCGCACTTCCAGGTCCGCACGTCATGGGAGCGCGAAACCACCACCGCGCAGACCAACAACCCCCAGGCCCCCTCCGGCGCGAAGAAGGCCTTCGACGACCTGTTCAAGTTCTAGCGACGCCCCGCCTTGCCCCGGGCGACGTCGAAGGGTTCCCGACTCCCGCTCCCGCTCCACTCCCGACTCCCGGTTCCCGGCTCCCGACTCCCGGTTCCCGGTAGAATGCCCCTATGGGTCTTCTCTCTCCCCAGGACGAAGCGGTCCTCAAGCAGCACCTGTCCGCGATTACGAAACCGGTGACCTGCCTCCTGTTCACGCAGACCTTCGGCGGGTCCGAGAGCGGGATGGTGGCCAAGCAGATTCTCGGGGAGATTGCGTCGCTCAACGACAAGATCACCATCGTCGAGAAGAACTTCGTCCTCGATACGGAGGACAAGACCAAGTACGGCGTCGACAAGGCGCCGGCCATCGTCCTGTTGAGCGATGGCGAAGACACGCGGATGCGGATGTACGGCGCGCCGACCGGCTACGAGTTCGTGGGGCTGGTCGAGGCCATCATCGTCGCCGGCACCCAGCAGGTCGAACTGGACGCGCAGACCATGGCGTGGCTGGCGGCGGTCGACAAGCCCATGCACATCCAGGTGTTCTCGACCCCGACTTGACCGCATTGCCCGAGGGCGGTCGTCCTCGCACACAAGATGGCGTTCGCGAACAAGCAGATCACGGCCGAGGCGATCGACGCCACGGAATTCATGGAGCTGACGCGGAAGTACCGCGTGACCGGCGTGCCGAAGACGGTCGTGAACGAGACGATCGAGATCCTCGGCGGCCTGCCCGAAGAGGACTTCGTCCGCGCCGCGCTGGAATTGCCTTAGGGCGCGACCCGCGCCGCGCGCAGCTGCGCCAGCGCGCCGGCATCCACGGTGGCTTCCGCCACGTCGACCCATCCCGCCGGCGCGAAGCGAAGGACCACCGTGACCACGGTATCGAGCGCCTCGCCCGTGGTGTGGAGGTGGCCCGACAGCCAGAGGCGCGCGGTGATGCGGTCCCCTTCGGCGGGCGCGGTGATCTCGCCGCGTTCGAGCGCGGCGTCGGGCATCGCGTGCTGAAGTCCCTTGCAGGCGAACCGGTACCCCGCGGGCCCTCGCGTGAGCATCAGCACCAGCGGATCGGACGGCGGCTGGCCCAGCAGCGTCTCGAACGGCGCGCCGTTCAACACGAACTGCGTCTGGCGGGAGAAGAAGCCGTCCGGCAGGTCCATCGCCTTCTTGTTGAAGAGCGCGATCACCTGGTCGATGATCGGGGTCACGGCCTCCGCGGTAACCATCGGTTCCCTTCCTCGAGCACGAATCGCGTTTCCTCCGGCACTTCCCATCCGGGCAGCGCCGGGAACAGCGGATCGCCCGGCAGCGTGAGCATGGTCAGCGACTCGTCGCGGATGAACCCCGGCTGCACGCGCACGATCGGACGCGTGCGCGCCCACCGGAACGCCTCGTCGATCGAGGCGCGGCGCTCGAGCTGACGCAGCGTCGTCCATGTCGGCGGCGGCAGGAGGATTTCGTGCTGCCGGCACTTCGCGATGGCCGCGGCGGGCGTGAGCCAGGCGAGCGCGGTGGTCTCGCCCTCATCGTGCCGCGCGTCCTGGCCGGCCGGCATGCGCGCGAGAAAGAAACGGGTGTCGTAGCGACGGATCTCGATCTCGGGCGTCACCCAGTGCGCGAGCGGCTCGAGGTCCTCCGGGGCCACACGCACGTTGGCCTCCTCGGTGAGCTCGCGCGCGGCGGCGCGCCGGTGGGCCCATTCCCGGCCCGGGTCGCGATCGTCGAACCGCGGCGCGTGCCCGCGATGGACCCACGCCGTGAGATCCTCCGGGCTTCCGGCATCGGCCGCGTCCACGCGGCCGCCGGGAAACACGTAGGCACCGGCCATGAACGCCACCTTGTCGTTGCGCCGCACCATCAGCACTTCGAATGGGGCGGCGCCCTCGCGCAGCACGATCACCGTGGACGCCTGGCGGAGAGGCGCGACCTCCCCTGTCTGTGTTATCTGCGTCATCTGCGGCCCCGCGTCATCTGCGTCATCTGCGGCATCTGTGGCGTCATCTAGGCTAGTATTCCTCAGATGGCCGACGAGTCGAGCCGCGAGCTGCTCACCCGCGTCAGTGCCGATCGCGCGGAGGCGCATCGCCGCTACAACGAAGCGCTCACCGCACTCGACCGCGCCATCCAGGCGCTGCCCGACTGGCCCGCGCCTCCGCCCGCGTACGACGATTCGAAACTGCCCGCGGTCAACGAGGCCTGGCGCCTGGTGCCGGACGGCGGGCCCGCGGCGGCGGGTGGGCTGGGCGGCCGGCTGTCGGCGTTCGTCTGGCAGATCGTCGGTCCGATCTTTCGGCAGCAGATGGCCTTCAACGCGGCCCTCGTCGATCACCTCAATCGCAACGCGCGCGCGCACCACGACGCGCACGACGCGATCGCCCGGTCCCTCCCGGCGATGCGCGAGGGCTTCGAGGGCCTCGTTCGCTTCGAATCGCTGCTGGTCCAGTTCCTCCAGAGGATTACGCCCCTGCTCGACACGCGCGAGCGCGCCCTCGCGGACGCGATCGACGAGCTGCGTCACGTCGCGGAAGTCGCCCAGCGTGCGGCCGTGATGGCGCGCCGACAGATCGAACAGGCCGGCGTCCCCGTGGCGACGGCTGTCGCGGAACCGTCCCAGGCCGCCCAGCGCCTTCCCGGGACGCCCGGCACCGCCCGGAACCTCGCCGAGCCGTTCAAGTACGTCGGCTTCGAGGATTGCTTCCGCGGTTCGGAGACCGAGATCCGCGCCAGGCTCGCCGACTACGTGCCCTACTTCGAGGGCGCGTCCAACGTGCTCGACGTCGGGTGCGGCCGTGGCGAGTTCCTGGATCTCCTGAAGGCGAAGGGCGTGTCGGCGCGCGGGCTGGATCTCAATCCCGAGATGGTGGAAGTGTGCCGCGCGCGAGGCCTCGAGGCCAGCACCGGCGACGCGCTTGGGTATCTCGCGGGGTTACCGGACGAATCCCTGGGCGGCCTGCTGGCCATCCAGGTGGTGGAGCACCTCGAGCCGGAGTACCTCTCCCGGTTCCTGCAAACGGCGTTCTACAAGCTGCGGCCCGGCGCCCGCATGGTGCTCGAAACGATCAACCCGGCGTGCTGGGTGGCCTTCTTCGAGAGCTACATTCGCGACCTCACGCATGTGCGCCCGATCCATCCCGACACCCTGCAGTACCTGTTGCACGCCAGCGGGTTCGGTTCCGTGGAAATCGTCTACCGCTCGCCGATCGCGGAAGAGGCGCGCCTGCAGCGCGTCACGCCGCGGCCGGAGCATTTCGGGGAAGGCGCGGCGGATCCGCTCACCGAGATCGTGAGCGCCTTCAACCGGAACATGGATCGGCTCAACGCCCGGATGTTCACCTTCCAGGATTTCGCCGCCGTGGCGCGCCGGCCCTAGTCAACCCATCGCCAGTCCTGGATGGCGAGCCCGAGGACGCGGCGGTCGCTGCGCCCGAAATCACTGGGCCGCCACACGCGGCTGAGGTCGGTCTCGATCACCATGAACCGCGCGCCGGGCGCCGCGGGGATATCGAGGTGGATGCCGCCGCCGCTGCGCCTGAGATCGCCGTCGAACACCAGCTTCCCATCGGCCACGACCTTCACGTGCACCGGCTTCTCGTCGGCGTCCGGATGATCGATCCACGCCACGAACTTGAGGATGCGGCCCTGGACGCGAATCGTGGAGAGGGACTTCCCGCTCGTCCATCGCCGCCCCGGCGTGCCGTCTTTCTTCGGCTCGAGGCCGGAAATGCCGTAGCTGTAGTCCCAGTAGAACCGCTGCGCGCGATGTTGCGGCAACAGGTCGCCGCGCGCCGAGGCGTAGGTCAACCCGGCATGGCCCACGACCAGCACCAGCGCCGCGATCCAGGCGGAGACCGGCCACGGCCGGGCCAGGGCGGCATCGTGTGGGCGTGAGGAGAAGTACCAAAACACGAACGTCCAGAACGTGAGGATGATCGACACCGACTGTCCGGGCATCCCCAGGATGGAAATCACGCCAAAGCCGATGAGCGCGACCCTGATCAGCGGACCCGCGGCGCCGCCGGCCACCGACACGGGCGCGAACAGGAGCGCGCGCGCGGCCATCACCGACCACGCGATCGCGCCAAGGGCCCCGAGGAGCCCCAGCTCGGCGACCACGTGCCGGTACCAGTTCTGCGCGTTGTCGGGCACCAGCTGGCGATCGGTCACGAGCGTGCCGTAGTCGTAAACGAGAGTGTGGAACGCGCCGACGCCCACGCCTTGCAGGGGATGGTCTCCGATCATCCGCATCGCCGCGGGGCCATAGCCGAAGCGCTCCCAGAGATCCCGGACGGAACTCCACACCGTGGTGCCCTCCATCCCGGGCACGAGCGACGGAATGCGGTCGAAGACGGTGGTGGTCGACGACCCTCGCGCGATGAGCACGGCCACGCCCACCGCGGCGGCAACACCAATCGCGATCGGCACCAGCCGCGTGGACCAGGACCTCGCCCCGGCGGGCCGGCGCTGCCACGCGTAGGCGGCGATGCCGAGTGCCGAGAAACCCAGCGCCGCAAGCGCGGTGCGGGAGCCCGAGGTCCACACGCCGACCAGCGCCAGCACGAATCCGCCGACGGCGAGCGGCGGCGACCACGCGCGGCGAAGACCGAGCGCGAGGGCCACGAAGGCCGGCGCCCACCACGCGGCGACCATGCCGAAGCCGTTCGCATCCATCAGGGTCCCCGCCGCGCGCTTCATGTGCGGCCAGAGATGCCCGTTCAGGAACGTGAGGTCGACAAATCCCTGGTAGGCGCCCACCGCGCACGCCAGGGCCGCCGCGCCGGCCAGGGGCAGGATGACGTCGGCGCGGAACCGGTCCGGGTCGCGCGCGTACCAGCGATACAACGCGTCGACCCACAGGAGCCCGACATTGTGGCCAAGCGCCATGTAGATGGCCCAGGTCACCGCGAACCAGGGCGAGATGCCGAGGCCCGACGTGACGGCCGAACGCGCGTTGAGCAGGGCGGGATCGAAGTTCATCTCGCGCAGCGCGATGATGGGCCAGGTCACGCTGACGATCAGGCCCCACGTCGCGATGGGCAACTGCCATCGCGTCGGGAGGTTCCAGGTCCAGGCGCCCGGGCCGAGCAGCATCAAGGCCAGCAACGGCATGATCCAGGCGATTTCGAAGTTGTAGTTCTCCGCGTCAATCCACAGCAGCCACCCGACGGGAGCGACGTAGATGGCCAGGAGCACCACGCGCAGCGCGGCGCTGCGCACCCAGACGCCGGCGGCCAGCGCGGAGAGGAACGCCGCGAGGCCCAGCCACCAGAGACGTTCGTTGCCGTTCGAGGCGAAGTACAACTCGACGAACGCGGCGGCCAGCGTCGAGACCATCACGACGCTCTTGGTCAGCGGTTCATGCGCGGCGGCTCAGGACGAGCACGGTCTCGATGTGATCGGTATGCGGAAACATATCGACGGCCTGCACCCGATGGACACGGTACCCCGCCTGAAGGATAAACGGAAGCTCGAGCGCCAGCGCGTCGGGATTGCAGGACACGTACATCACCTGTGGCGGCGCCATCTGCTCGAACACGCCGGCGAGCACGCCCGGTGAGCAGCCGTCTCTCGGCGGATTGAGGATGACCGCGTCCCACGGTTCCCGCAAGGCCCGCGGCAACGCCTCCTCCACGCGGGAGCAGACGGCGCGCAGCCGGCCGTCTGGCAGGCGGTTGATCCGCATGTTGGACTCGAGGTCGGTGATCGCCTGGCGATTCTCCTCGACCACCGTCACCGTGGCGCCAGTCAGGGCCAGGGGCACCGCAAAGAGCCCGCTGCCGCCATAGAGATCCAGCACCCTTGGCGCGGTGCCCACGCCGTCGAGCACCACGCGGACAAGTGCCTTCGCGGCGCCGACGTTGGTCTGGAAGAATGCGGTCGGCGACACGAGAAACACCGGCTCCCGGTCCCCGGCTCCCGGCCCCCGTTTCCCGACTCCCGCCTCCCGACTCCCGACTCCCGTCTCTTTGACTTGGCTGCGCCCGTCGATCTTGATCGTCTCCGGACCCACCATGTAGGGGCCGGGCTTGTCGTGGATGTTGAGGTAGAACCCTTCAGGCCGGTCCGCGGAGTTGAGGAACGCGCGCACGGGCGTCCGGAGCGACTTGTCGTTGCGCGTGACGACCAGCAGCACCACCGCCTCCGACTCGTCCTGCGTGGTCCGGATGATCACGTGTCGCAGGAGGCCCCCGCGCGACGGGACGGCGGGGATGCCCGCGCGGCGAAGCGGTCGCGCAGCGCGAAGGCCATGCGGTTGCCGCGGGTGCTGTGCACCGGGCACTCGTCGATTTGGACGATGCGCTGTGACCCGCGCGCGTAGTGGCCCATGACCAGACCGCGGCCCTGCCCGGCGGGGCCGAACACGAACGCCACCTTGCTGCGGAACCCGGCCTCGGCCGGCGAGGGCAGCAGCGGCGGCACCTCCAGGTGGAGGAGGTGCGCCAGCCGCACGCGCTTGTGCGCCAGCTGCTCGGCGTACGGGACGCCGGGCAGCGAGCAGCCGCCGCATGTGCCGAAGTGTTTGCAGTCCATTCAGGTTGAGTCCGCCTGAAGGCGGACTCCACGGCCGTGATATCCGGCTTGGCCGTGTTGTCCGGCTTCAGCCAGTCTGCTGTGGTGTCCGGCTTTAGCCGGACCTACTTCACGCCGAGCAGTTCAACCTCGAATATCAGCGTCGCGTTCGGCGGAATCACGCCGCCGGCGCCGCGCGCGCCGTAGCCCATCGTCGGGGGAATGGTCAGCGTGCGCTTGCCGCCCACCTTCATGCCGGCGAAGCCCTTGTCCCAGCCCGCGATCACCTGGCCGCCGCCGAGCGTAAACTCGAACGGCTTGTTGCGATCCTTCGAGCTGTCGAACTTCGCGCCCTTCTTGTCGGGCTTGCTGCGTCGTACAGCCACCCCGTGTAGTGGACGCTGATGACGCGGCCCGGTATCGCCTCGGCGCCGGTGCCCGTGGTGGTGTCGACGGTCTGGAGAGTGGTGATGTCGGATTGAGCCATGGAGGTGTCAGAAGCCTGGGAAGTGGAAGGGGCGCCGCATGCGGCGGCGGCGAATGAGCACAACAGAGCGAGCGCGCGAAGGTTCATCCCGACTATCCACGCCGATGCGCCATGTCACCCGGCTCCGCGCGGCCTCCGCCGTGCTCCTCGTATCAGCGCTCGGTGCGGGCGGGTTGCTCGCGCGCGCGCAGAACCGCAGCCTCGCCACGGTTTCCGAGGTGACCAACCGGAGCGGCTTCGTCGACGTGACCGTGAAGGGGGATGGCGGCGGCACGTTGGTCATCCACTACGACCTCGACGGCTTCTACGTCGTCCAGTTGCCCGTCCTCTCGGGGTTGCTCGAGCGGGGCCGCGCCCTGCCGCCGGGCTTCGACGCCGCGGACACGACGCTGCTGTTCCCGAAAGTGACGCGAGGCGGGTGAGCGGCCGCCTCACGCACAGCTCCAGCTTCGAGGACGGGAAGCTGAACGGGCGGCCGCGGACCGACTGCTGGCTCGACGAGGTCAGCGTGGCGCACCACGACACCTTCACGACGGCCGACCAGGCCACCTTCGAGACGGCCTTCCAGCAGAACCAGTCGGTCGACCTGAAGTCGCCGATGCACTTCACGATTGAGGACCCCGGAAATCGCGCGGCTCCATCGAGTTGACGTCGCTGCAGCTGTCGAGCGGCGTGCCGGCGCCGGCGGCCCCCATCCTGGGCGCCGGGACGTTCACCGACTTCGATGCACCCGGTGCCGTCGCCGAGCGCAAGGCCTCCCGGCCCGACGTGAGCTATATCGTGACGCTCGGCAAAGGCGGCGACACCCTGGCCAACAACGTCCAGGTCTCGGCGCAGTACTGCGGCGACCGGCGTGCGGGTCGGTCACGCGGCTCCGATTGCGCTCCCGGCCGATTTCTCGGCGACGGCGCCGGACCTGACAGGCGGGTTCCTCGAGGAGGTGGCGGCGCCACGCGCCGGTCTCGGCAAATGCAGCTACCTGAACTCCGACGAGCGCTACACCGTGGACGTCCGCTACGGCATTGGCATCCCGCAGACAACCGACGCGACGATCGAGCCGGTCGATCCCTCGGAGTCCTCATGGCTCCCGGAGCTCTTCGAATTGCGCTCGTACAAGATTAAGCTGGCGAGTCCGGACCACGCGGGCGTGTCCCGTGTCCGCGTGACGCTCGTCGACACCTCCGCGCATCCCGGTATCGCGACCAACGCCGGCATGCACAACCGCACCGCGCCCAGCTGCCCGCTCTGCACGCGCGCCGTGACCGCCGAAACCCACGGCGCCACGGGAACGCTCCAGGGCCTGCCGATCGCCCGCACGTATCACGGCCTCAATGCGTGTCCGCTCGACACGCTGCCCGACCTGTTCTTCCGCGAGGTCGACAATCCGGACTTCCTGCTGGTGTCGCCGAGTGCCGCGGAGTTGCGGCAGCCGGTGGCGCAGGTCATCGAGTCGAAGGCCGGGCCCGCGAGCGACGAGGTGGTCGTCAAGGTGTTCGTCGCGGATTACGCTGCGTCGGCTCGCCTCGCGGCGGAGGTCGAAGTCGGCGGGCAGTGGTTCCCGGTCAAAGCGATCGCCCGACGGCCACCCGCTCGGGACCGACCTGATGCTGCCGCTCGACCGCGACAGCGACGGCATCGCGGACGCCTGGTCGGCCGCGTTCGGCGGCGGCCGGCCCACGGACGACGCGGACGCCGAGCCGAACCCGGGGAAGAAGGGCGACGGACTCACGGCGTTCGAGGATACCGCGGCATCTACGAACTCGGCTTCTTCGAGCGCACCGACCCCCGGCGCAAGGACGTCTTCGTGACCGACTACACCGGCACGCATCTCCGCGAGCTACAGGAAGCTCGCGCGCTCTACGCCCGCAACAAGCTCAGCGTGCACGCGGTGGATGGCAGCGAGTTCCGCAGCGACGTGATCAACTGGCAGCCTGATGACAACCGCCGATCGCAGCAGGACCTGATCGCGCTGATGATGAATCCGGCGACGCCCGCGCGCGTCGGCTGGCGCGAGTTCGCCAACGACTGGCCGACCTTCGCCGGGATGGCCAGCCACGTGAATCCTCCGGAGGAAGGGCAGGACACGGTGCTGCTGCAATACGAGAACAAGGCGCGCCCGGCGATGGCCGCGCTGTCGGTGACTATCGCCCACGAGATTGGCCACATGATTGGCCTCCCGCACCACGGTGCCGGCGACGGCTTCATCGACGAGACCCCGGACCCGAGCGGCGTCACGCACATGAGTCATTACGCCGCCGTGCGGGGCGGCCAGCATGCGGGCGAGGAATCGTGCATCATGCGGTACGGCGTGGCCGATTTCCTCTGCAAGGCGCCCGCGCTCGTGCTGTACTCGCCCTCGATGTACGACCCGTGGCCACAACCCGCGCCCACGACCTACACGATCTGCGCGCGGTTCAGCGGGACGGGCATCAACGCCTCCGGCGCCGGCGCGGGCGACGCGACGGCGGGTAACTGCATCAGCCAGGTGCGCGTGAAGAGTGGTCAGCGATGAAGGCCCGAGGTCTCGCGGCGCTGGGGTTGTTGCTCGCGGCCACCGTCGGCGGTTGGTGGTGGCAGACCCAGAGGCCTGCCGGCCCGGCCGGTCCCGCGGCCCCGGCGGCGCGTTACTTACCCGCGTTCGATTGACCGGCGCAGCGTCTCTCCGGCGACGTGCTGGTTAACGACGTGCCGGCCGCTCGCCTTGGCTCCGGCGTCCCGGTCTATGTGGAGGTGACGCTGCGGAATCCCTTCGATGGCGCCGTTCCGCTCGCCGCAACGCCGGCCCTCACGCTCGAGGTTCGACGGTCGGATGGAACATCCGTGTCACCGGCAACGTTCACCCGCATCGGCGACTGGCCCGCCCGAATCGAGCCGACCAACACCGCCGTCGTCGCCTGGACGCTGGCGGAATCACTGCCTGCCGGCACCTACGACATCGTCGTCACGGGTGGCGAGTCGTGGCCCGACGGCGATGCGTATCGGGCGACGTTCGCGCCGGCACGCGTCGAGATCTCACCGGAGGCCGCACCGGACCAGGCGGAGGCCGCCGTCATTCGCCTGCTCATGTTGCGTGGTCAGCCCCAGGACCCGTCAATACGCCTCGAAGGCGCGGTTCGCTGGAGACGAGGAAGATCTCGTTGTTTCGGCTGTGGAGGGCCGACGCGCTGGAGATGGTCGGCCGCGGCGATGACGCCAGGAACGCCCTGCTCGAGTTGGGCACGGCCATCACGGCGAGGCAGCGGCGTGGAGGACGGCAGGTCGAGTTGCCGGGACCGGCTGGCGGCGCGCCTGAGCGGGTCGCCACTGCGGTAAGGTTGGCGGAGGGAGAGGGATTCGAACCCCCGATACCGTTTCCGGTACAGCGGTTTTCAAGACCGCCGCCATCAACCACTCGCCGGTCACCCCCTCCGTGGGCGTCTCCGTGGATCCGAGACCAGTAGTTTACCGGTTTCTGTGCTGGCCCCGGATCTGAGTTATCTGCGTTATCTGTGTTATCTGTGGCCCTGATAATCTGCGTTTAATCTCCGTTCAATCTGCGGCCTATTTGCGGCCGTAGACGACGAACCACCGCGCCGGCATCCCCGTCCCTCCGGTGGCTTCTGGCGTCGAAGATGTCGAACTGGGCCTTGAGCTCGAACCCATTGCGGCCATCCAGCCCTGCACCTGCTCGCGGCGTACGCGGCGCTCGGGCTTGTCCCACTTCTTCGCGATGGGATCGTCGAACTCCTGCTCGACGATCGCGATGCGCCCGGTGGGCTTCAGCTCCGACGCGAGCACGCGGAGATAGGCCTGGCGATCGTTGGTGTTGTGAAAGACGTCGTGGAAGAACGCGATGTCCACCTGGCCTTTTGCAGCTCTCGGATCGTCGAGCGCGGCGAGCACGGTCTGCAGCGTCGTGACCTTCTCCTTGGCGGCCTTCCCCTTGATGTAGTCGAGCAGCTCCGGCCAGATATCGACCGCGAGCGCCTTGCCCGACGGCGCCACCGCCTTGGCAAACGGAATGTTGTACGCGCCGGTGCCGGCGCCGATGTCGGCGATCACGTCGCCCGGTTTCAGCTTCAGGCTCGCGATCACCTCATCGAACTTCAGGCCCGGAATGCGCTCCGGTCGCTCGAGCCGCGTGATCCACTCCTTGCCTTCCGTGTTGTCCTGGTGCGTGCCTGGCGGCCGGTTCCCCTGCTGCTGAGGCCCGCCGGCCAGCGCCACGCCGGCCAGCGCGAGGACGACCCCGCCACACATCACGGTCCACACCGCTGAGCGCAACCGCATCACGTGATCTCCTTAGGGCTTTTCCGCGAGGTACTTGATCGTCTTGAGCGTCATCGACTGGCTCGGCAGCTCCGACGGCCCCGCGGGGAACTTGTTGAACTCGAGCATGGCCGCAAGGATGTCCGCCTGCTCCTGCGGGCCGAACGCCCCGATCTTGTCCGGAGGCATCGTGGTGCGGTTCCTGTCGAACAGGTCACCGACCGTCTGCCCGTCGTAGTTGGCGGAGAAGGCGGCCCCCACGAGCGCCGGGGCCATGCCTCCGCCTTCACCCGATGGCCCGTGACACTGGGCGCAGTGTTTGTCGAACAGCACCGCGCCACGCGCGGCCTGCTCGGTCGTGTACACCCCGCTCCAGACCGTTCGCTGCTCCTGCGCCCACAGGGCGGCCGAGAACATCCCGGCCACCCCCAGGGCAGCGCTGCCCCACACAAACTTCTTCCAGATCGCCATGGTTACCGCTCCGTCGTCCGCTTCAACTCGCTCTGCGGCAGCGTGAAGGCGAGGAACTCACCTGAGTAGCTGCCGCCGCTGACCGCCACGACGATGTACCGCCTTCCGTCAACCGAGTAGGTCATCGGCGACCCGCTCTGCGGCGCGGGAATCCAGACCGCGCCCACTTCGCGGCCGTTGGTCTTGTCATACGCGCGCAGCATCGCGCCGCGTGGATGTTCCGGCGACGTCGTGACCTGCGAGTCACCCATCACCACGACGTTCTTCGTCACCACCACGCCGACACG
This sequence comes from uncultured Acidobacteriota bacterium, assembly GCA_963839865.1. Lineage (GTDB taxonomy): Bacteria > Acidobacteriota > Vicinamibacteria > Vicinamibacterales > UBA2999 > 12-FULL-67-14b. The sequence goes on along the minus strand of CAWIWS010000004.1, from coordinate 25,789 downwards.
CCGGGCTGCCCTGTCTTGGGAATGTTCATGCCGCGCAGCGCCGGATGGTTGCGGACGTTGTCCGGTGTATCGCCGGCAGCACCTGCCACGTGATCTCGCCGCTGATCAAGATCGATAGCAGACAGCATCCCGTAGGGCGGTTTGTAGAGCGGCAACCCCTGCACGGTCAGACCTGCGTTGGCCCCGCATCGTCAGCAGCAGGTGGTGGCCGGCGGCGGCGCGACGGCTGGAGGTTGGTCGGCGCAAAGCTTTCCCGGGCTCGCCGCGGCGCGCTCCCCCGGCCCGAGCACTTCCGGAAGGGGCGTCCAGCCTGATCCCGTCGAAGTACCCGGCGGAGCGTCGCCGCCGACACCGAGGATTGCTCGAGCCTGGGCGTAGACGACGTGGAGTTCCGGATCGCCGACGAGCCCGGCCAGTTGCCGCCTCGCGGTGCCGGCGCCAATCGCGCCCAGTATCCGGTGACGCTGCCCAGCATGGGCGGCGAAATGGCGATTGCCGACCCAGCGCTTCAGCACGTCGAGCGCCTGCGTGCGCAACTCAGGCGTGAAGTCAATCACATCGTCCGGAACCCGGAGGAAGTTGCGGCCATAGGCCGGCGGCTTTGTCGGGAACGGCTGGGTGGCGGGTCTTCTCGCCGGGAATGTCCGACTGCGGAACAGGCTGCTCGGAAGGGCCACACCGGCTTGCCGGTCACGCGGTCGAGCACATAGAGCCAGCCCTGCTTGCTCGGCGAGGCGACAGCCTTACCGCCCGGCCGTCAACGTCAGGTCCATCAGGATTGGCGACGAGGAATTGTCGAAGTTCCAGATGGGATGGTGCACGTCCTGGTAGTGCCACTTGCGCTGCCCGTCTTGAGATCGACCGCGACGAGCGTTTCCGAGAAGAGATTGTCGCCGGGCCGATGCCCGCCGTAGAAATCCGATGCGGCGTTTCCACGGGGAGGTAGGCCAGGCCGGCGTCGAGGTCCTCGAAATCTGCGTCCAGACGCCGGTGTTGCCGTTCACCGACCACGAATCGTTCTCCCAGGTCTCGTTCCCGAGTTCGCCGGGGCCGGGATGGTGTTGAACGGCCAGACGAGCTTGCCGGTCCGCGCGTCATACGCGCGGACGAGGCCCTTGGAGTTGTTGATTTCGTCGGCACGCCCTGGCCTTGGCGGCCTGACGAACACGAGGACGCCCGCGACGGCGGCGTCGAATTAGTGCCGATCTCGCCCTCGACGATCGAATCTGCTGCGCGACTTGCCGACGATGCCGTACATCACGCCCTCTTTCAGGTCGACGATGCCGTCTGTGCCGAAGGAACTGATCAGGTCGCCGGTCTTGGCGTTGAGCTCCACGAGCCGATACCCCTCGTGACGTAGACGATTCGTTCATCACCCTTGCCGTCGGTCCAGTACGACAGGCCCCGGCCCGACAGGACGCGGGGAGCCATTCGGCACGCTTGCCTTCGCCCATGCTGTAGACCCATTTCAGTTCCCGCTCTTCCCGTCGAGCGCCATCACGGATCGGCGGGTGCCGCCGGTCGTGTAGAGCGTGCCCTTCACCATCAGCGGCGTGCCTTCGAGCTTGTACTCCAGGCGCGACCCGAGGTTGTCGGTCTTGAACCGCCAGGCCACCTCGAGCTTGTTGAAGTTGGACGTGTTGATCTGATCGAGGGGCATGTAGCGGCTGCCCTTGATGTCACTGTTGTAGCTGGCCCATTCCCCGTTGGCCTTGCTGGGGAACGCGGGGGCGCCGGCCTGGCCGAACACCGAAGCCAGGGCGAGAACGGCGATGAGGATGGTGAGTGCGGGGGCTATCCGTTTCGCGATTGGCGGCATGTGGCGACTCCTCGGAATTGCCCTGCCGGATCCGCGGGAATCGCCGGATCCGCACAGGGATTCTTCGGAGGTTGCAACCCTTGGGCCAGCGGCGAGCCTCGCGTTTTCCTAATGTTTTGGCATCAGGAGGCGGGAAATTTGCGGTTTTCCGCCTGTCGCCAGAAAGCCGTCAGCGCTTTGCCGCTCGAAGGCTTTCGAGCACCGGGAGCATCGCTTGCAGTCCGCGCCGCGTCTGCTTGAGGGCCTTCCCGCCCACCCGATCGGCGAGTTTGTCTTCGATCGTCGCCAGCACGGACAGGCCGTGCTTCGACGCGGCCACGCCCGCGCGCGTCAGCCGCACGAGGCGGGCGCGGCCGTCGGTCGGGTCCGCGACGTACTCGACCAGCCCCTTCGCCTCCAGCCAGGCGAGCGACTGGCCCACGGCCTGCTTCGACACGTCCACCAGCCCGGCCAGCGTCGTTGGCCGGAATCCCCTCCGTGGAGATGTAGGGCACGAGCCGCATCACCGACGGGCGCGCGAGGCGGTCCCCCACTTCCTGGTTGAGCTGGGCCTGCGCGGCCTCGTCCAGCAATCGGGCGCACGCGAGCAGGAGATGGCCGAAGCTTTCGGCCTGGGCTTGCTGCAGGGACGTCTTGGTGGCCATGCGTCCATGGTGGCCCGACGATCCTTAATAGTCAAGATAAGTTGACAATATTGGTAAATTTAGATTTACTATTTTCTCATGACCGTCCCCGCATGGCTGGATCGCGCAGCCTGGCCCTGGGCGCCGCGCATCGTGACCCTTCCGGAGGGCGACCTCCATTACGTGGATGAAGGCGCCGGTCCGACGGTGGTGTTCGTCCACGGCACGCCCACCTGGAGCTTCGAGTGGCGTCACGCCCTCGCCGCGCTCAGCGCGACCCACCGGGTCCTCGCCCTCGACCACCTCGGCTTCGGGCTCTCGGACCGCCCTGCCGCGGCGACGTACACGCCCGAGGCGCATGCGGCGCGCTTCGCGCAATTCATGGACCGGGTGGTGCGGGCGGGCCCCGTCTCGCTGGTCGTCCACGACTTCGGCGGCCCGATCGGGCTGGACTGGGCGCTTGACCACGCGGAACGGATTCAGCACCTGGTCGTCGTCAACTCGTGGATGTGGCCCCTGGACGAGGACCCCGGGATGCGCCGGCAGGCGGCGATGATCTCTGGCGCGGTTGGGCGGTGGCTCTACCGGCGCATGGACCTTCGCAGCGGGTGATCATGCCCGCGGCGTACGGCAACCGGAAGGCGCTCACCCGCGCGATGCACCGGCAGTACCTGTCGGTGTTTCCCGACGCGGACTCGCGCGAGCGCGTGTTGTTTGCGCTGGCGAAGGCGCTGCTGGGATCCTCGGCGTTCTATGCGCGGCTCTGGGAGCGGAGGGCGCGCCTCGAGTCCACGCCGATGACCCTCGCGTGGGGGATGAAGGATACGCGCCTTCGGCGCGCCGTTTCTCAATCGGTGGATCGACGCGTTTCCACACGCGGCGGTCGGGCGCTTCGAGCATGCGGGCCATTCGCCGCGTGTGGAGGAGCCCGCGCGGTTTACTTCTTTGCTTCGATCACCTCGAGGCCGCCCATGTAGGGCCGCAGCGCCTCGGGGATGACGACCGAGCCGTCCTTCTGCTGGTAGTTCTCCAGGATCGCGATGAGCGTGCGGCCGACGGCGAGCCCGGAGCCGTTCAGCGTGTGCACGAACTCCGCCTTGCCGGTGCCCTCCCGGCGGAACTTGATGTTGGCGCGGCGCGCCTGGAACGCCTCGCTGTTGCTGCACGACGAGATCTCGCGGTAGGTCTTCTGGCTGGGCAGCCACACCTCGATGTCGTAGGTCTTCGCCGACGCGAACCCCATGTCGCCCGTGCAGAGCAGCACCGTGCGGTACGGGCAGCCCCAGCCGCTGCAGCACTTCCTCGGCGTTCGCGGTCAGCGACTCGAGTTCGTCGTACGACTGCTCGGGCGTCGTGAACTTCACGAGCTCGACCTTGTCGAACTGGTGCTGCCGGATCAGGCCGCGCACGTCCGCGCCGTACGACCCGGCCTCGCTGCGGAAGCAGGGCGTGTACGCCGTGTACTTGATCGGCAGCTTGCGCCCGTCGAGAATCTCGCCGCGGTGCAGGTTCGTGAGCGGCACTTCGGCGGTCGGAATCAGGTACAGGTCCCAGTCGCCGGCGATCTTGAACAGGTCCTGCTCGAACTTCGGCAGGTTGCCGGTGCCGTTCAGCGACGCCGCCGTTCACCATGAACGGCGGCTCGACCTCGGTGTAGCCGTGCTCGCGCGGTGTGCAGGTCGAGCATGAAGTTGATGAGCGCGCGCGACAGCCGCGCGCCGGCGCCGATCAGCACGGCGAAGCGCGCGCCGGCGATCTTCGTCGCCCGCTCGAAGTCGAGGATGCCGAGCGCCGGCCCGAGGTCCCAGTGCGCCTGCGGCTCGAAGTCGAACGCCCGCGGCTCGCCGTCGCGCACGACCTCGACGTTGTCCGCGGCGCTCTTCCCGACCGGCACGCTCTGCGTGCGGCAGGTTCGGCAGCGTTACCAGCAGGCTCGCTGCCGCTGGCGCTCGATGCCCTCGAGCTCGACGTCGAGCTGCTTGATCTGCTGGCCGCGCGCCTTGTTGGCCTCGAAGATGGGCGACGGCGTCGAGCCCTGGCGCTTGGCCCGCGCGACCTCGTCGCCCGACGTGTTCTGCTCGCGCTTGAGCCCCTCCACCTCCGGGATCAGGCGCGCGGCGGCGCGCCTCGAGCGTGGCGAGCTCCTGCGAGGGCGGTGCGTGGCATCGAGGCCGCGGTTGGCGCAGCCCGCGCTGCACGGCCTCGAGGTGGTCGCGGACGAAGGTCGGGATCGAGCATGGATCCTGATACTATGGCTGCGTCAGTGCCGACTGCCGCAGTCGACTGCGCATTCGCAAGGCCGTCTTCCCCGCCGCCGGCCTCGGCACCCGGTTCCTCCCGGCCACCAAGGCGCAGCCGAAGGAGATGCTGCCGCTCGTCGACAAGCCGATCATCCAGTACGGCGTCGAGGAGGCGGTGGCCTCCGGCATCGCCAACATCATCCTCGTCACCGGCCGCGGCAAGAACGCCATCGAGGACCACTTCGACGTCTCGGTGGAGCTCGAGACGTTCCTCGAGGCGCGCGGCAAGAAGGACCAGCTCGAGGAGATCCGCAAGATCTCGAACCTGATCAACTTCGCCTACGTGCGCCAGGGCGAGCCGCTCGGCCTCGGCCACGCGGTGCTCGTCACCCGCGAGCTGGTCGGCGACGAGCCGTTCGCCGTCATCCTCGCCGACGACGTGATCGATGCGGATCCGCCGGCGATGCGGCAGATGATCGACGTGTTCGAGCAGGTCGACGGCCCGGTGCTCGCGGTCGAGCGCGTGCCGCACGACCAGATCTCGAGCTACGGCGTCATCGACGTCGAGCCGGCGCCGAACTGGGCGACGGCGTCTACCGGGTGCGCGACCTCGTCGAGAAGCCGCCGCGGGAGGAGGCGCCGTCGGACCTCGCCATCATCGGCCGCTACATCCTCACGCCCGACATCTTCCCCGCGCTCGCCGCGACCGCGAAGCGACCGCACCGGCGAGATCCAGCTCACCAACGGGCTTGCGCGCACCTGCTGAAGTCGCGGCCGATCTACGCCTGCGAGGTCAAGGGCGTCCGCCACGACACCGGCAACAAGCTGGGCTTCCTGAAGGCGGTGGTCTACTTCGCGCTGCGGCGGCCCGACCTGGCCGGGCAGTTCCGCGAGTACCTGACGGCGCTCGATCTGAAGACGTCGCTCGAGCCAGTGCGCCCTCACGGCCTGGCTTCGCTCGCGCGGAGCGCTACGGCTCGCCGTCAGCGTCTTCGGGTCGGAGCCGGAATCCGACTTGCTGGACGACGAGCCCGTCGGCTCTTCGACTCGCTCGAGCCCTTCGAGTCGTCGCCGAGCGACGCCGCCGGACTTCGTTCTTCCCGCGCTCGGCGACGCTGCCGCTGTCGGTCTTGCCGCCGCGCCTTGCGCGCGTAGTCGGTGATGTACCAGCCGGACCCCTTGAACTGGATCGCGGGCGACGACAGCAGCTTCTGCACCGTGCCGCCGCACTTCGGGCAGACCGTCGATCGAGCGCGTCCGAGAACTTCTGGATCACCTCGAAGCGGTGCCCGCAGGCGTCGCACTGGTATTCGTAGAGCGGCATACCGGCTTACTCCAGCACCGATCGTCCGAGCAGGTCGCCGCGTCCGAGCATGCAGCTGGCGGTGCACCCAGAACGGCGCGGTGCCCTGCGCGAGCAGCGTGTCGTGGAACGCCCGCAGCGAGAGCCTTGCCCCCTGCTGCTCCTTCCAGTCCTGCCGCAGCTTGAGCAGCATCAGCTTGCCGGCCGTGTAGACGAGATACGTCGGGTCGAACGTGCCGCGCTCGGCCTCGCGCCGCGCGCTCGCCTTCCTCCAGATACGCCTCGTCGCGGAAGAACCGCACGCCCTGCTCCACCGACAGGTCCTCGGTGTGCAGCCGGATGCCGACGATGAAGCGGGCGAGGCGGATGAGCGCCTCGGCGAGCTGGCCGAGCCTGAGCGCGTCGTCGCCGCGGCCGAAGCCCGGCCTCGACCATCATCTGCTCGCAGTAGTGCGCCCAGCCTTCCACGAACGACGCCGGCGCGAACATGATCGACTTGCGCACCTTCGACTCGACCTGCCGCAGGTGCTGGTAGTGCAGGAAGTGGCCGGGGTAGACCTCGTGCATCGAGATCGACCAGAGCGTCGGGTAGTTGAAGTCGCGCAGGTGCTCTTCCTGCCGCTCGGCGGACCACGACGGGTCGACGTCGGTCAGGTAGTAGTATCGCCCGCGAGCGGCTTGGTCTCGAACGGGCCCGGGCGTCCACATGCTCGCGAACGACCAGCGGTAGAACTCCGGCGTCGGCGCCACGACGACGGCTCGCCGTCGGGCATGCGTGACGACCGCCTTGCGCGCTCGAGGAACGTGGCGAGCTCCTCGAGCTGCTGCCGCGCCGTCGGCGATCGAGCTCGCCCGGCGCGGGTGCTGCGCCTTCGCCTCGCGCCAGGCCGCCAGCGGGTCGCCGCCGTTCAGGCGCGCCGGCGACCGTCCGGAACGCCTCCTGCGTCGCGCGCAGCTCGCGCATCGCGATCGCCAGCAGGCGCTCGACGCGGCAGCGTGATGCCCTCTTCGAGCCGCAGCTTCTGCTCGAACTTCTCGCGGCCCAGCCGGAACGAGGCCCGCGCCTCGGGGCGCACCTCGTTCTCGAGGTACGTCGACGTAGCGCGCCGACCGCCTGCACCGCCTCGGGCGGACGCGTCGGCGAGATCGCCGAGCAGGTGCAGGTCGTCCACGCCGGCGAACGCGCGCGGCAGGTCGCGTCGATGAACGTCAGGGCGCCGCGCATCGTCTCGATGCCGACCTTGACGAAGATGCCCGGCGGCTCCTTGATGTTGTCGCGGGCCGCCTGGATCAGCCGCGGCACCTGCCGCAGCTTCGACAGCACGCGGCGGGCGCGCTCGGCCTCCGGCGCGTAGGTGAAGAGCGCCTGCGCCGCCAGGCTCGAGGCGAGGATGTCGGCGTAGACCTGCGGGTTGCGCTCCCAGGTCCGGACCTCCTCGAGCTCGAACATCCGGCCCGGATGTTGGCGGCGACCATGCGGTGCTCGAGCCGCTCGACGCGCGGTCAGGCGCGTCGACCGGGAATGCCGTCGAGGCGGCGGAGAAACCGGCCAGGGCGCGCAGGTGCGTGCTCGATGGCCGTCGGCCGATAGTCCTCGAGCAGGTCGTCGTGGGTGTGCACGCCGTCGAGCGTGGCGCCGGTCGGATGCGCCTCGTGCAGGTAGCGCGAGGTAGTCGTCGACGAAATGGGGTAAGCGGTTCCGAGGCGTGCATGCATGCACTGGCCGCGCTCGCTCGGGAGAGCGGCCATCTCGCAATGGTACATTAAAATCCGGTGATGCCGCGGCACGCTCTTCGTGGTCGCCACGCCGATCGGCAACCTCGAAGACATCACCCTGCGGGCGCTGCGGGTGCTGAGCGAGTGGCGCTGGTCGCCGCCGAGGACACGCGGCGGACGGGCACCTGCTCGGCACTACGGCATCCAGACGCCGACCATCGAGCCTGCACGAGCACAACGAGGGCGAGGGCGCCGCCGGTCCTCGGCAAGCTGCAGGCCGGGCGAGTCGGTCGCGCTCGTCACCGACGCCGGCACCCCGGCGTGTCCGACCCCGGCGCGGCCGCTGGTCGCGGCCGTCCGGGCCGGGATACGGGTGGAGCCGATCCCGGTGCCAGCGCGGTAGTTGACGGCCTTCTCGGCCGCCGGGTTTGTCGTCGGACGGCTTTACTTTCCTGGGTTTCCACCGATTAAGGCAAAAGACAGAAAACGGTGGTTTCAGGCCTGCATCTCGCGGCGACCGGATCGGGCGTGGTGTTCTTCGAGGCTCCGCACCGGCTTCAGCAAGACGCTTGCTGGAGCTTGGCGTAGTTGGTCAATCGACCAATATTCGTGGCGCAGGGAGCTCACGAAGATCCACGAAGCAGCTCACCGCGGGCACGCCCAGCGAGCTCCTGCGAGCTGTTCCGAGTCCCGCAGGGGAGTTCACCCTGATTGTTCGGCCGAAGCGAACGAGGCGATCGACGCCACTGCCAGAGGCCACGGACGCCGAGGTTGGTCGCATGATTTGGTCGAATAACAGAATCATGGCATTCGGTCGAAGCGAGACGCCGCCAGAGTGGTCGCCGAGCGACTCGGCCTCAGCCGAAACGAGGTCTACGACGCGTCCCCGAGAAGGACAAGATTGGGTCGATACAACGATAATTGACCGCCGCTATGCGGCTCCCCTAAGTACCAGCCGCGCTGGCACCGTTGCGCCCAATAACGGGTCCGTGGACGACCTCCACGTCGTCATTCTCGCCGCCGGCAAGGGCACCCGCATGAAGTCGCCGCTGCCGAAGGTGCTGCACCGCGCTCGGCGGGCTCGCCGCTGATCGAACACGTCCTCCGCACCGCGCGCGGCGCTGCCCGGCCTCGCATCACGCTCGTCGTCGGCCACGAGGCCGACGAGGTGCGCGCGCGCTGGCGTCCGAGCCCGACGTCTGCAGTTCGTGGTGCAGGAACCCCAGCTCGGCACCGGCGCACGCCCTGCTGCAGGCCGAGCCGGTCCTTGCGCGACGAGCCGGCACGGTGCGTCCTGCTCTCGGGCGACGTGCCGCTGCTCACGGCCGGCACGCTCGAGTCGCTGGCGCGCACCCATCGGCGACGCGGGCGCCGCCGCCACCGTCCTCACGGCCGACGTCCGACGGCCGTACGGCTACGGCCGCATCGTCCGCGTCGGCGGGCGGATCGCCCGCATCGTCGAGGAGCGCGACGCCTCGCCGGCCGAAGCGCGCGATCACGCGAGATCAACTCGGGCATCTACGCGTTCGACCTGGCGCCGCTCTTCGACGCGCTCGGAGCCTCGGGGCGCCGAACGCGCAGGGCGAGTACTACCTGCCCGATCTGGTGGCCATCTACCGGCGGCAGGACGCGCGGTGGCGACGGTGGACGGTGGAGAGACCGCGACGAGATCCGCGGCATCAACAGCCGCGCGGAGCTGGCAGAGGTCGAGCCGCATGGTGCGACAAGCAGAAGAACGAGGAGCTGATGGCCGCCGGCGTCACGCTCGTCGATCCGGCCACGACCTACGTCGACGCCGACGTCGAGTCGGGCCGGACACGGTGATCCACCCGGGCGTCGATCCTCGAGGGCGCACGCGCATCGGCGTCGGCTGCGAAATCCACGCCGGCGTCCGCATCGTCGATTCCACGATCGGCGACGGCGTGACGATCCGCAACCACTGCGTGATCACCGACGCCGCGGTGGCAGGCCGGGCGCGATCCTCGGCCCGTTCGCGCACCTGCGGCCGGCTCCGACGTCGGCGAGGGCGCGCACGTCGGCAACTTCGTCGAGTTGAAGAAGACCGTCGCTCGGCACGGGCCCAAGGCCAACCACCTCGCGTATCTCGGCGACGCCACGATCGGCGCGCGGCGCGAACATCGGCGCCGGCACCATCACCTGCAACTACGACGGCGACGAAGAAGCACCAGACGATCATCGGCGACGGCGCGTTCGTCGGCAGCGACTCCAGCTCGTCGCGCCGGTGACGATCGGCGACGGCGCCTACGTCGCCGCCGGCTCGACGATCACGAGGACGTGCCGGCCGGCGCGCTCGGCATCGCGCCGGCGCGGCAGGACGAACAAGGACGGCTGGGTGGCGAAGCGGAGGAGGAAGTGACGTGACGGTCGAAGCGGCACCATGTCTGCCTAACTCTTAACTCGGACTCTGGAACTCACTATGTGCGGAATCATCGGCTACATCGGCCCCAAGCACGTCGTCCCCGTCATCATCGAGGGGCTGCGGCGGCTCGAATACCGCGGCTACGACTCGGCGGGCATCGCCGTCGTGCACGACGGCGCGCATCGAAGTGCGCCGCAGCGCCGGCAAGCTCGCGCAACCTCGAGGAGGTCGCTCGCCGCGCGACCCGATCGCGGGCGACTACGGCATCGGCCACACGCGCTGGGCCACGCACGGCCGGCCGACCGAGGAGAACGCGCACCCGCACCGCGACTGCACCGGCCGGATCGTCGTCGTGCACAACGGCATCATCGAGAACTACCTCGAGCTGAAGCGCGAGCTGTCAGCGCAGGGCCACAAGTTCGTCACCGAGACCGACACCGAGGTCGTCGCGCACCTGGTCGAGCGCGAGTGGCAGGACGACGGCCTCGAGAACGCCGTGCGCCGGGCGCATGGCGCAGCTGCGCGGCCTCTTCGCGCTCGTGCTGCATCTCGGCCGACGATCCCGAGAAGATCGTCGCCGTCCGCAACGGCCCGCCGATCGTCGTCGGCCTGGGCGACGGCGAGTTCTTCGTCGCCTCCGACATCCCGGCCATCCTCAGCCACACGCGCGACGTCGTGTTCCTCGGCGACGAGGAGATGGCGGTCGTCACGCGGCCGGCGTGACGTTCACGCGACTTCGCCGGCGCGGCCGATCGCGCAAGCAAGCCCACGCGCGTCACGTGGGACCCGATCATGGCCGAGAAGGCCGGCTACAAGCACTTCATGCTCAAGGAGATCTTCGAGCAGCCGGCGCCGTCCGCGACACCATCCTGGGCCGCGTGTCGCTCGAGCCGGGCACGGTCTTCCTCGACGAGATGGCGCTGTCCGCCGACGACCTGCGCGGCGATCGACAAGGTCACGCTCCTCGCCTGCGGCACGTCGTGGCACGCCGGCGCTCGTCGGCAAGTTCATGATCGAGGAGCTCGCCGAGCTGTCCGGTCGAGGTCGACTACGGATCGGAGTACCGCTACCGCGACCCGATCGTCAGCCGACGCGCACGCTCGCCGTCGCCATCACGCAGTCGGGCGAGACCGCCGACACGCTGGCCGCGCTGCGCGAGGCCAAGGCGCAAGGGCGCGCGCAGCCTCGCCGATCTGCAACGTCGTCGGCAGCATGGCCACGCGCGAGGCCGACGGCACCATCTACACGCACGCCGGGCCCGGAGATCGGCGTCGCCTCGACCAAGGCGTTCACCTCGCAGCTCGTGGCGCTCTACCTGCTCGCGCTGCACCTGGCCCAGGTCCGCGGGACGCTGCGCCGGACCGAGCGCCGGCCGCACATCGAGGCGCTGCTGCAGCTGCCGCAGCTCATCGAGGAGACGCTCAAGACGCGCCAGCAGATCGAGGAGATCGCCGGCGCGCTTCCACAACGCGCGCCGATTTCCTCTACCTGGGCCGCGGCATCAACTACCCGATCGCGCTCGAAGGCGCGCTGAAGCTGAAGGAAATCTCCTACATCCACGCCGAGGGCTATCCGGCCGGCGAGATGAAGCACGGCCCCATCGCGCTCATCGACGAGAAGATGCCGGTCGTGGCGCATCGCCCCGCACGACCACGTGTTCGAGAAGATGCTGGGCAACATCCAGGAGGCCAAGGCGCGCGGCGGCTCCGTCATCGCCATCACCACCGAGGGCGACGACGACGCTGTCGCAGCTGCTCGACCGCAGACAGCGACTCGATGGTGGCAGTTCCTGCCGACGTCTCCGCTGCTGACGCCGATCGTGATCGCGATCCCGCTGCAGCTGCTGGCGTACCACATCGCCGTCCGCCGCGGCTGCGATGTCGATCAGCCGCGGAACCTGGCGAAGAGCGTCACGGTAGAATAGGGAGGCAGGTCTTGGACCTCGGGTCTCTCGATGCAGTCCCTCTGAATGACCTCTCGAATCCCGAACAGCGCGACGCCGTTCGACACACGGAAGGCCCGCTGCTGATCCTCGCGGGCGCCGGCTCGGGCAAGACGCGCGTCATCGCGCACCGCATCGCCTATCTCGTCTCGCGAGCGGCCTCGCCGCGCCCGGACGAGGTGCTCGCCGTCACCTTCACCAACAAGGCCGCCGCAGGAGATGCGCGAGCGCGTCGAGGCGCTGCTCGAGACGCGACTGCCGCTCGATGTGGATCTCGACGTTCCACTCGCTCTGCGCGCGCCTGCTGCGGCGCGAGGCGCCGCACATCGGCCTGTCGCGCGACTTCACCATCTACGACTCCGCCGACCAGCAGTCGGTCGTCAAGCAGCTGCTCAAGGAACTATCACCTCGACGACGCGACCTATCAGCCGCGGATGGTGCTGAGCCGCATCAGCCACGCGAAGAACCGGATGGAGGGCGCCGAGACGTTCGCCGGCACGCTGGAACCCGCGCGACCAGCGAGATCGGGAGGCTCTACGCGGGCTACGCCAAGGCGCTGAAGGAAGCGCAGCGCGCTCGACTTCGACGACCTGCTGCTGAAGACGGTGGAGCTCTTCGACCAGGCGCCCGCCGTGCGCGAGCGCTACGCGCGGCGGTTCCGGTTCGTGATGGTGGACGAGTACCAGGACACCAACCGCCCGCAGTACCTGCTCGTCAAGCAGCTGGCCGGCGTCCACCGCAACCTGGCCGTGGTCGGCGACCCCGACCAGTCCATCTACAAGTGGCGCGGCGCCGACCTGCGGAACATCCTCGACTTCGAGCACGACTTTCCCGAAGCCGGTGATCGTCCGGCTCGAGCGGAACTACCGCTCGACGCAGGTGATCCTCGACGCGGCGTCGGCGGTGATCGCCAACAACCGCAACCGCAAGGAGAAGGCGCCTCTGGACCGACCAGAAGGGCGGCGCGAAGATCACGTACTTCCGCGGCGCCGACGAACTCGAGGAGGCCGAGCTTCATCACGCGCGTCGCGCGCGGCGCTCGATCCAGGACGACGTCAACGCGACGATGGCCGTGCTGTACCGGACCAACGCCCAGTCGCGCGCGGTGGAAGACGCGCTGCGCGCGGCCGGCATCCCCTACGTCGTGCTCGGCGGCGTCGGGTTCTACGAGCGGCGCGAAATCAAGGACGCGCTGAGCTACCTCAAGCTGATCCTCAACCCGCACGACGACGTGGCGCTGCGGCGCGTGATCAACGTGCCGCGCGCGCGGCATCGGCAAGGGCGTGATGGATGCGCTCGAGCAGGTGGACGCGTCCGAGGTGCCGACGACCTGCCGCCGCTGCTTCGCGGGGCTGCAGCCGGACGTGGTCGTCCGAATTCGCTCTGGACGCAGCTGGTCATCGCGCGTCGACGAGCGGCTGCTCGACGCCGCGGCAGGTGTCGTCGCTCGCGCGCCTTCCGCGACCTGATCGTCGGCCTCGCCGACGTCGCGCGGCGCGAGACCGTCTCGATCGCTGCTCGGCAAGGTGCTCGATCAGTCCGGCTACCTGCGCGACCTGCGCGAGGAGCGCAGCGAGGAATCCGAAGGCCGCATCGAGAACCTGATGGAGCTGGTCTCGGCCGCGCGGGAGTACGAGATCCGCGAGCCGGAGCCGTCGCTCGGCGGCTTCGTCGATCGGCTGTCGCTGCTGTCGGACGTGGACAAGGAGCAGGGCGCGCGAGACGCCCGCGTGCTGCTGATGACGCTGCACTCCGCCAAGGGCCTCGAGTTCCCCACCGTCGTTATCGCCGGCCTCGAGGAAGGGCCTGTTCCCGCATTCGCGCTCGCGCGAGGACGAAGCGGAGATGGAGGAAGAGCGGCGCTCTGATACGTGGGCATCACCCGCGCGCGCATGCAACTGGTCCTGACGAGCGCGGCGCGGCGGCGGGTCTTCGGCGAGTACCAGTCCACCGAGCCGTCGCGGTTCATCGACGAGATTCCGCCCGATCTCGTCGAGCAGGACCTCCCGCCGCAGCGCCCGGCCTCGTCGTACGGTTCCTCATACGGGAGTTCGTCGTATGGCGGCAGTTCCTCCTACGGTGGGCGCGGCAACAGCGGCATGGGAGAAGAGCAGTTGGGAATACCGGCCCAACCCCTACGCCCGCCGCAAGGAAGCGGTCGCGGCGCCCGACTCACGAAAACGAAGACCAGTCGAGCCGACGGGCTGCGCGCCGGCCTGCGTGTGCGGCACGCCCAGTTCGGCGTCGGCACCGTCGTCAGCGTCGAGGACCTGGACGACGACCAGAAGCTGGTCGTCAGGTTCGCGACGGTGGGCCCGAAGACGCTTCGCGCGAAGTACGCGAAGCTGGAGCTGGCGTAGGCCTAAGCCGCAAGCCGTAAGCCGTCCTACAGTCCCGCAATCTTCGTGATGATCGGCCGGCCCTCGCGCTTGGCGCCGGCCAGCGTGCCGGTGACCCGCGCGATCGTGACGGTCAGCGTCTTGTCGGCGTCCTTGCCGTCCGCGGTCTTCATCTTCGCGGCCACCACGACATCCTTGATGACGGTCTCGCCCTCGAACGTCTTCGGGTCGAGCGGCGGCTGTCCGGGCTGCGTGAGCGACGCCTCGGCGGGGCCGGTGGCGGCGCACGATGGCCGCGCGCGCGGCCGACACCGCGCGATGGTGCGCGTTGATCTCCTCGCGCCACTTGTCCCACTCGGCCTTCACCTTGGCCTGCGCGGGCGTCAGCTTGGCGTTCGGGTCCCGTTCGAGCTTGAGGATTTCTTCGATCGCCTTGATGTTGGCGTTCTGGTACTCGACCTTGGTCTTCAGGAACTCGGCTTCGTCGGCGCGGGCCTTGTCCTCGGCCTCGAACAGCGCCTTGAAGGTCGAGCGGCGTCGCGCCGTTCCTCGCTGATGCTCGTGATGGAGAAGCTCTCCACGGAGCCCTGCTCGCGGGGATCGAGTTCGACGGCCGACATGCGCGCGGTGGTGGCGTTGTCCGCGGGCCTTGGCCGCGCGGAAGAACTGCGTCAGGAACTGCTGCTCCGGCGGCCGCGAGCAGGCGGCGGCGGCCACGACAACAGACGAGGGCGACGATCAGACGCGACGCTAGTTCTCGTTCTCACCATTGCAGGTCCTCCAGGCACGTCTGCCGGAACCTGTTCGATCCGCCGGCTCTCCGCGGAGCCGCCGCGGGATTTCCTCAGCCTTCTCGACCAGCGCCACCGACACGATCTTGTCGTCGCCGTCGAGGTCCATCAGTCGCACGCCCTGCGTGGCGCGGCCCACCGTGCGGATCTCGTTGGCCGGGCGTCCGCAGGATCTTGCCCTGCTCGGTGATGACCAGCAGCTCCTCGTTGTCGTGCACCTGCGCGATGTTGACCACGCGGCCGTTCTTGTCGGTGATCTCGACGTTCTTGAGGCCGAGGCCGCCGCGGCCCGTGACGCGGTATTCGTCGAGCGTCGGTCTGCTTGCGCGTAGCCCTTCTCGGTGACCGTCAGCAGCGTGCCGCCCGGCTTGACCACCTGCATCGCCACGACCTCGTCGCCCTCGCGCAGCTGGATGCCGCGGACGCCGTAGGCCGTGCGGCCCATCGAGCGCACGTCGTCCTCGGGGAAGCGGATGGCCTTGCCGTCGCTGCGTGCCGATGAAGACCTCGCTCTGGCCGTCCGAGAGCTGCACGGCCATCACCGCGTCGCCCTCCTCGATGCCCATCGCGATGATGCCGCCGGCGCGCGGGTTGCGAGTAGGCCGACAGCTCGGTCTTCTTGATGGTGCCCTTGCGCGTGCCCATCACGATGAAGTGCGTGGTCGTCGAACTCGCCGACCGCGATCATCGCGGCGATCTTCTCGCCGGCCTCCATCTGCACCAGGTTCGCCACCGACTTGCCGCTTGCCGTCGGCGCCGACGTCCGGGATCTCGTGGACCTTGAGCCAGTAGGCGCGGCCGCGGTCGGAGAAGATCAGCAGGAACGAGTGCGTGGACGCCACGAACAGGTGGTTGACGACGTCTTCCTCGCGCGTCCGCATGCCGATGCGGCCCTTGCCGCCGCGATTCTGCGTGCGGTAGGTCGTGATCGGCGTGCGCTTGATGTAGCCGGTGTCGGTGACCGTGACCGCGACGTCTTCGTCGGCGATCAGGTCCTCGATGCTGAAGCTCGCCCTCGTCCTCGATGATGCATGCGTCCGCCGCGGATCGGCGAACTTCTCCTTGATGGCGCCGCAGCTCGTCGACGATGATCTTCAGCAGCAGCGGCTGGTTCGACGAGGATGTTCGTGAGCCGCGCGATCAGCGCGATGAGCTCGGCCAGCTCGTCGAGGATCTTCTCGCGCTCCAGGCCGGTCAGGCGCTGCAGCTGCATGTCGAGGATGGCCTGCGACTGGAGGTCGGACGAGCCCGAACTGCGCCATCAGGCCGGCCTTGGCCTCGGGCGGGTTCTTCGATCCGCGAATCAGCTTGATCACCGCGTCGAGGTGATCGAGCGCGATCTTCAGGCCCTTCGAGGATGTGCGCGCGCGCCTCGGCCTTGCGCAGCTCGAACTCGATGCGCCGGCGCACGACCTCGCGCCGGAAGTCGATGAAGTGCTCGATGACGTCGAGCAGGCTCAGCACCTTCGGCCGGCCGGACACGATCGCCAGCGTGATGATGCCGAACGACTGCTGCAGCTGGGTGTGCTTGTAGAGGTTGTTGAGGACGACCTCGCCGACTTCGCCGCGCTTCAGCTCGATGACGATGCGCATGCCGTCGCGGTCCGATTCGTCGCGGAGGTCGGAGATGCCCTCGATGGCCTTGTCGCGCACGAGCTCGGCGATGCGCTCGAGCAGGCGCGACTTGTTCACCTGGTAGGGAATCTCGGTGACGATGATCTGCTGCCGATCGCCCTTCTTGGTGGTCTCGATCTCCGCCTTGGCGCGCACCTGGATGCCGCCGCGGCCGGTCAGGTAGGCGTCGTGGATGCCGCGCTTGCCGACGATCGCGCCGCCGGTCGGGAAGTCGGGCCCGGGGATGAGCCGGATCAGCTCCTGCAGCTTCTGCTCGCGCGACAGCTTCGGCGCGTCGACAGGTCGCCATCAGCGTGTTCTCGATCACCCAGACGACGCCGTCGATCACCTCGCCGCAGGTTGTGCGGCGGGATGTTGGTGGCCATGCCCACGGCGATGCCGGTGGAGCCGTTGACCAGCAGGTTCGGGTAGGTCGTCGGGAAGGACCGTCGGTTCGGTGGTGGTCTCGTCGAAGTTGGGGACGAAGTCGACCGTGTCGCGTGTCGAGGTCCTCCATCAGGCTCTCGGCAATCGCCTCGAGCCGCGCTTCCGTGTAGCGATAGGCGGCGGGCGGGTCGCCGTCGACCGAGCCGAAGTTGCCCTGGCCGTCGACCAGGGTCTTGCGCATGTTGAAGTCCTGCGCCAGGCGCACCAGCGTGTCGTAGGCCGACGCGTCGCCGTGCGGATGGTAGTTGCCGATGACTTCGCCGATGACCTTCGCGCACTTGCGGTACGCGCGGTTCGACTGCCAGGCCCATCTGCCGCATCGCGAACAGCACGCGGCGGTGGGCGGGTTTGAGCCCGTCGCGGACGTCCGGCAGCGCGCGCCCGATGATCACGCTCATCGCGTAATCCAGGTACGAGCGCTTCATCTCGTCTTCGATGTTGACGGGTGTGCGATTCTGGTTTTCGGTCAGTGACATGTCGTTTCCTGGGCCGCCCTAAGGGCAGCCCGACGCTTCGCAGGGCACCGGCTTCAGCGGTGCCTAGATATCGAGGTTCCTGACCTCGAGCGCGTTGTCCTCGATGAACTTCCGGCGCGGCTCGACCTGGTCGCCCATCAGCGTGGTGAACATCTGGTCGGCCTCCGTGTGGTCCTCGGCCTTCACCTGCAACAGCGTCCGGATGTCCGGGTTCATCGTCGTCGCCCAGAGCGTTTCAGGATTCATTTCGCCGAGGCCCTTGTAGCGGTTGATGGCGACGCCCTTGCGGCCGAGCGCGATGAAGTGGTCGATGAACGCGTCGATCGACGCGATCTGCGACCGGACCGCCCTTCGCGCGCGTGCCGCTCAGCGGGCTGCGGCCACGCGCGGTCTCGCCGAGCGCTTTCAACGCCTCGTCTTCGGCCGCGGCCTGGGCTGCGGTCTCGGCGCCGGCCTCGTCGATCTCCTCCGGCTCGTCGTCCGCGGCCTTGCCCGGTGCCGACCGTCGTCACTTCGACCGGCCCCTTGCGCATCGAGCGGACGACCTCCTTGATGCCGGCGTAGCTGTCGCATGAGCGTCCGGTAGTCGCCGGAAATCACGAACTCGTGCCCGAGCTGGTGCATCCGCGAGTAGCCCGACGAGCGATCGTCGATCGCGCAGCGCCCACGATGTTGTGTTCCTCGTCGCGCACGACGGTGACGTCGCGCAGCCGGCGTGGTGAGCTGCAGCGCCAGCCCGTTGAGCGAGGCCTGGTCCTCGAAGAAGCTCCTGGTCGCGGACGTCGCGATCGAGCAGGGCCTCCACCAGGTCGCGCGCGTGTCCGCGCCGCTCCACCAGCTGCATCACGCCGCGATACTCGATGATGCCGTGCAGGAGCTTCTCGAGTTCGGGACCGGAAATCTCCCTGCCGTCCGGCGTGCCGCACGACGCGCGATTCCACCGCGCGATGCACGAGGAAGTTCTCGAGCGCGCGCTCGTCCTTGATGAACGTCTCCACGCGGCCGCGCTTGGCGCGGAACAGCGGCGGCTGCGCGATGAAGATGTGCCCGCGGTCCACCAGCATCGGCATCTGCCGGTAGAAGAACGTGAGCAGGAGCGTGCGGATGTGGGAGCCGTCCACGTCCGCGTCGGTCATGATGATGATCCGGTGGTACCGGAGCTTCTCGATGTTGAAGTCGTCGGTGCCGATGCCGCACCCGAGCGCCGCGATCATCGTCTTGATTTCGTCGGAGCTCAGCATGCGGTCGAGCCGCGCGCGCTCCACGTTGAGGATCTTGCCCTTGATCGGCAGGATGGCCTGGAAGCGGCGGTCGCGGCCCTGCTTGGCCGAGCCGCCGGCCGACTCGCCTTCGACGATGTAGATCTCCGCCTGCGCGGGGTCGCGCTCCTGGCAGTCCGCGAGCTTGCCCGGGCAGCGAGCTGCCGTCGAGCGCGCCCTTGCGCCGGACCAGGTCGCGGGCCTTGCGCGCCGCTTCGCGCGCGCGGGCGGCGTCCACGGTCTTCTGCACGACGCGCTTGGCGATGACCGGGTTTTCTTCGAGGAACGCCCCGAGCTTGTCGTTGACGATCGCCTCGACGATGCCCTTGACCTCGGTGTTGCCGAGCTTCGTCTTGGTCTGGCCCTCGAACTGCGGGTTCGGGATCTTGACGCTGATGACCGCCGTCATCCCTTCGCGGATGTCGTCGCCGCTGATCGTCGCGTCCTTCAGGTCCTTCGCCAGGTTGTTCGCGTTGGCGTAGGCGTTGACCGTGCGCGTGAGGGCCGCGCGGAACCCCGAGAGGTGCGTGCCGCCTTCGTGCGTGTTGATGTTGTTGGCGAACGAGAATTCCTGCGGGTTGTAGCCGTCGTTCCACTGCAGCGCGATCTCGGCGTCGATGCCGTCGCGGTCGCCGCGCATGTAGATCGGCTTCTCGTGGACGACGCCCTTGTTCTTGTTGAGGTGCTCCACGAACGAGACGATGCCGCCGTCGTAGTGGAACCGGTGGTTCTTCGCCTCGCGCTCGTCGTCCAGCGTGATGGTGATGCCGGCGTTGAGGAACGCCAGCTCGCGCAGCCGCTGGGCGAGCGTGTCGAAGCTGAACTCGGTGATCTCGAAGATCTGCGCGTCGGGCTTGAACGTGATCTTCGTGCCGCGCCGCTGCGTCGTGCCGGTGACGACGAGGTCGTTCTGCGGCTTGCCGCGCTCGTAAGCTCTGCTGGTGGGTCTGCCCGTTGCGCCAGATCTCGAGTTCGAGCCGCTCGGAGAGCGCGTTCACCACGGAGACGCCGACGCCGTGCAGGCCGCCCGACACCTTGTAGCTGCTGTTGTCGAACTTGCCGCCGGCGTGCAGGACCGTCAGCGCGATTTCGGCGGCGGGCTTGCCGCTCTCGTGCATGTCGGTCGGGATGCCGCGGCCGTTGTCGATCACCGTGATGGAGTTGTCGAGGTGAATCGTGACGTTGACTTCGGTGCAGTAGCCCGCGAGCGCTTCGTCGATCGAGTTGTCGACGATTTCGTAAACGAGATGGTGCAGCCCGGCAGGCCCCGTGGAGCCGATGTACATCGCCGGACGCTTGCGGACGGCTTCGAGGCCCTCGAGGACCTTGATGCTTTCGGCGCCGTAGTCGGCGCTCCCGTTGCCGGGATTTCCGTTGGCGCCGCCGAGACCGGCCTGGTTTTCTGGATGATCCGTTTGGGACATGCTCACACGCGCATCGGCATAATGACGTAGGTGTAGTCGTAGCCGTCGGCCCCGACGGGCTTCATCACGGCCTGGCTGACCTCGTCCTTGAGCTCGAGCGCCACAATCTCCGTTTCGACGACGCCCAGGAAGTCGAGGACGTACTGGGCGTTGAAGCAAATCGTCAGCGACGGTCCGCTGTATTCGACGGCAATCGGTTCGCGCGCCTCGCCGAATTCCGGGCTGCTCGACGTGACTTCGACCTTGCCCTTCTCGAGAATCATCTTCACCGCGCGCGACCGTTCGTTCGCGAGAATCTGCACGCGCTTGATGGCCTGCGTCAGGCGATCGCGCTCGAACTCGATGTGCTTGTCGTTGCCCTTTAGGAATGACTTTCTCGTAGGCCGGGAACTGCCCGTCGATCATTCGCGAGATGAGGAGCCGCGGGCCGATCTCGAAGAAGAGATGGTTCTCGCCACGCTCGTAGTGAACGTCCTCGGCGCCTTCGGCGAGCAGCCGGCCCAACTCCGCCAGCGTCTTGCGCGGCAGGATGGCCTTGATGTCGTCGCCCTTGGCGCCCTCGTGCTTCACGATGACCAGCGCGAGACGGTGGCCGTCGGTGGCCACGAACGTCATCGAGTCGGGCTTGAGGACGAACTGGGCGCCGTTCAGGTAGTAGCGCGTGTCTTCGCCGGTGATCGCAAACTGCGTCTTGGCGACCATCTGCGCGAGCGCCTTGCCCTTGATGCGTGGCCTTGGCGCCGCCGCCGGCCTCGGGGAGGCTCGGAAAATCTTCCTTGCGGCAGCGTTGGCATCTTCGAGCTGAACTGGCCGCCCGAGATCCGTGACGGTCGTGCCGCCCTTTTCGAGTTCGATGTTCACGTCGCCGTCCGGCAACGCCCGAACCACTTCGTAAAACTTCTTCGCCGGCAGCGTGACCGCGCCTGGCTTGCTCACGGCCGCTTCGCAGCGGCTGCGCAAGGCAACTTCGAGGTCCGTGGCCAGCAGCGTCACTTCATTGCCGCTGGCTTCGAGCAGCACGTTCGCCAGGATGGGAATCGTGTTCTTGCGCTCGACGATCTGCTGGAAAAATTGCAGTTCCCGCACAAGATCGGCTTTCCTGGCGACCAGTTCCATAGCGCAGCTAACCTCTTAGGAATAAGTACAAGGCGAAGGACAATAAAGTATACAGGAATTAGGTCCTGTTTATGAAATTTCCAGCAGGGATAAAGTCTTTTAAATCAGAGACTTAAACTGTGCATTTTTCTGTGGGTAAAGTGCGGGTGATTTCCGGGCGAATTGAGAGGGCTTTCGCCCCATCCGCAGCCCTCCACAATTCATCCACAGCTGGGGTTGTGCAAAAGGGCTGTGGCTCTACCTGCACGACTCCAGCAAGGTGCGACAGCTGGTGGTCGAATTCGGCGTTCTTCTTCCGCATTTCCTCCACCTTCTTGATCGAGTGGATCACCGTCGAGTGGTGCTTGCCACCGAAGCTGCGGCCGATCTCCGGCAACGACGCGTGGGTCAGCGTCTTGCAGAGATACATGGCCACCTGCCTGCGGCATGGCCACCGACTTCGAGTTGTTGCGGCGCTTCAGCTCGTGCAGTTTCAGTTGGTAGTAGTCGGCCACGAACTTCTGAATCTGCTCGATCGTGATCGCGCGCTCGTCGTGGTCGATGCACGTTCTTGCAGCACGTCCTGCGCCAGTTCGATCGTCAGCGGCTGGCTCGGTGAGCGACGCGTAGGCGATCAGGCGGATCAGCGACCCTTCGAGTTCCCGGATGTTCGACTTGATGCGGCTCGCCATGTACATCGCGACGTTGTCGGGCAGCGGCACCGCTTCGTTTTCCGCCTTCTTCTTCAGGATCGCGACCTTTGTCTCGAGGTCGGGCGGCTGGATGTCGGCGATGAGCCCCCATTCGAATCGGGAGCGCAGGCGCTCCTCGAGGGCGGGAATTTCATGGGGCGGACGGTCGCTGCTGATGACGATTTGCTTCTGCGCGTCGTGCAACGCGTTGAACGTGTGGAAGAACTCGTTCTGCGTGCCTTCCTTGCCCGACACGAACTGGATGTCGTCGACGAGGAGCACGTCGACGCTGCGATAGCGCGCGCGGAATTCGAGGATGCGATCGAACCGCACGGCGTTGATCATCTCGTTCATGAAGCGCTCGGACGAGATGTAGGTGAGCTTCAGCGCGGGATGTGCTGCACGACGTAGTGACCGATCGCGTGCATCAGGTGCGTCTTGCCCAGGCCCACGCCGCCGTGGATGAAGAGCGGGTTGTACGAGCGCGACGGCGTCTCGGCCACGGCGCGGCACGCCGCGTGGGCAAACTGGTTCGACGGCCCGACGATGAAGGTGTCGAAGGTGTAGCGCGGGATAAGGCTGCCGACACGGGGCGGTCTCGCTCTCGTCGGGTGAAGGACGCCACGTCCGCGCTCGGCTCGGGCGCGGTCGGCGCCATGTACTGCGTGGCGCTGCGGCGCACGGCCGGCTCGCCTACGGGCTTGGGCGGATCGGGGACGAACACGAGTTTCGCGTCCGGCCGGCCCACCTCCCGGAGCGCCTCGGCCAGGACCACCGAATAGTGCTTCGGCAGCCACTCCACGAACAGGGTGTTGGGCACCCGGACCGTCAGGGACGTCCCCGGAATCGGCCAGAAGCGCCGTGGGCTTGAACCAGGTCGAAAAACTGTGCGGGCCGACTTGACGCTCTATTCGGCTGAGAATCTGGTCCCAGATCGCGGTGCCTGACATTCTCGTAAGTCAGTTGCAGAACAGAGACTTTATTCGGATACTAACAGGGGATCTTTGGGCTTTTCCACAAGTTTTTCCACAGGTGTGGAAAACTGGGAACCGAGGCGAAGGCCGCAGCTCTAACACGGCTGAAGACCCCTTTACAGTCCGTAACTTAGCGGAATAAAATCGGAGGTTCGGCCGAGGAGATTATCAATTATGGCGAGATCGAAGAAGGGCAAGCGCACGTTTCAACCCAATACCCGTCGCCGTGCCAAAACGCACGGTTTCCTGGTTCGCATGGCGACCAAGGACGGCCGGCAGGTGCTCAAGCGCCGCCGTGCCAAGGGGCGCAAACGCCTGACGGTGTCCGACGAGAAGTACGGTGAGGCTCGCGGTCTTGTGGCCTGCGGCTCAGGCGTAGCCCGCAGGCCTCAAGCGCACAGCCGTGCCATGCCGCGTTTTACACATTCAGAGCACGTCCGGAAACGGGCCGATTTTGAACTCATCTACAAGGATGGGGCGAAGCATCGGGTCGTCTCATGACGATGTTTACGCGGGCGACTGAATCGGGCACGCCCCGTCTCGGCATTGCCGCCACCCGGAAAATCGGGGGGGCCGTCGTCAGGAACCGCGCCAAACGGCTCGTCCGCGAGCTCTTTCGCCACCACAAGCCTGCGGGCGGCATCGACGTGGTCGTCGTGCCCCGCCGCGAGATGCTCGATGCACCCTATGCTCGCCTCGAGGCCGAATTCCGTCACCTTCTCAGCCGGCATCGAAGCCGGCCCCAAGGGGCCGAGCCCGTCGCTCGCCGCCCGAACGGCGCTGGCGCTCATTCGCGCGTATAAGTTGCCTTGTCTCCGTTCTTCGCCGGCAGCTGCCGCTACGTCCCGGGGTGCGCCGACTACACGTCGGAAGCCATTGCGCGCTATGGCTTCCTGCGCGGCGGCTGGCTCGGCACCAGGCGGCTGTGCCGCTGCCACCCATTCGGTGGCCATGGCTCGATCCCGTCCCTCAAGCGCCTCAAGCCCTCAAGATCCTCAGGATTCCAAAGCCCCCAATGGAACGCCGCGTCCTTATCGCCATCACGCTCTCCTTCCTGGTGCTGTTCCTTTTCAGCGCTTTGTCATGCCTCCCCGCCTCCGCACCCGCGGCGTACGGCTCCCGCGGGCGCTACGGCGGGGCAGGCCCCTGCGTCCCCCAGCGCGCCGCAGGCAACGAGCGCGCCGGCGGGACAGCGACGCCGGCACGCCTGAGGCCGCGGCCTCAAGCCCCAGGCCCCAGGCCTCGCCGCGAGCCGACGTCCTTGTCGGAGACACCGCCGAGCGCGAGATCGTCGATCGAAACCACGACCGTCCGCGCGGTGTTCACCAACAGGGGCGCGCGGCTGCTGCACTGGACCCTGAAGGCGTATAAGAACGACCTGGGCACGCCGCTCGAACTCGTGCCCCAGAAGGCCGGCGCGAACGCCGTCAAGCCGTTCTCGCTGGCCGGTGGACGATGCGGCCGTCACCACGCAGTTGAACTCGGCGCTCTATCGCGTCGGCGGGCGCGGCCGGCGACCGCCTCGACGCGTCGTCGCAGCCGCGCGACGATCACCTTCGAGATGTCGACGAACGCGGGATCTGAGCGCGAAGAAGTCCTTCACGTTCCAGCCCGCCGGCTATCTCGTGTCGTTCGGCGCCGTCGTCGCAACAGGGCGGCCAAGCGGCTCAACCCCGACGATCGAGTGGGGCCCGGGCCTCGGCGACGACATCGCGCTGGCCAAGCCGGCGTCGTTCCTGTCGCCGAGCTACAACACGCCGGCGCAGGCCATCGTGCACAAGGACGGCAAGGTCGCACGGCTTCCGCCGGCGACAGCCCGGCGCCGCAGGACGGGCCGTTCCGTTACGCCGGCGTGGACGACCACTACTTCGTGTCGATGGTCGTGAACCAGGACGCGCCCGTGCCGCTGCACGTGCAATACACGCCCGTGATCGTGCCGCAGCCCGACGTGCCGGGGATGACCGGCCGCTACGTGGGTTACGGCGTGAAGTTCGCCGACGCCGCAGGACACCGAGCGGTTCTTCTTCGGGCCCAAGCCGTTCGACGAGCTGCGCGGCGATCGACACCGAGATCGTGCGCGTGATCAACTTCGGCATGTTCTCGTGGCTGGCGGTGCCGCTGCTGGGCGCGCTCAAGTGGGTGCACGGCTACGTCGGCAACTGGGGCTGGGCGATTGTCACCTTGACGGTGCTGATCAACCTGGCGATGTTCCCACTTCGCCAGAAGAGCGTGGTCTCCATGCGGAAGATGCAGGAGATTCAGCCGCAGATGAAGGCCATCCAGGACCGGTACGCGAAGTACAAGGTCACCGACCCTGAGCGCCAGAAGATGAACGACCGAGGTCATGGACGCTCTACAAGGCCAAGGGCGTGAACCCGGCGAGCGGCTGCGTGCCGATGCTGCTCACGCTGCCGTTCCTGTTTGCCTTCTACGCGATGCTGTCGCAGGCCATCGAGATTCGCGGCGCGCATTTCGCCTTGTGGATCGACAACCTGTCGCGCGCCCGACCCGCTGTTCATCACGCCCGATCCTGATGGGCGCCAGCATGTTCTGGCAGCAGCGGATGACGCCGAGCACGATGGATCCGGCCCAGCAGAAGGTCATGATGTTCATGCCCGTGATGTTCACGTTCATGTCCCTGTCGTTCCCGAGCGG
>CAWIWS010000003.1:0-184565 GCA_963839865.1 uncultured Acidobacteriota bacterium | reverse complement strand
CGCTTGCGGACGCTCGTAGTTCGGGCCCACGGTGCAGCCGGCGGCGAAGACCGAGAGCGCAAGGATGAGGCGTTTCATCTTAGTGCCCTCCCTGGCCGGCGTCGGCCGGAACCGGTTGTGGCGACGCCGGCGGATGCGGCTTGTCGCCGCCGATGGCCTTCCCGACCGCCACATACAGCATGGGGATCAGGAGCACGCCGAGGATCGTCGCCACCGACATGCCCGCGAACACCGCCATGCCCATCACCTTCCGCGATTCCGCGCCCGCGCCGCTCGCCGTGAGCAGCGGCACCACGCCGAGGATGAAAGCAAACGCCGTCATCAGGATGGGCCGGAACCGCAGCTTCGCGGCTGACATGGCCGACTCCATCAGCCCCTTACCGGCCTCGTGTTCCATCTTGGCGAACTCGACGATGAGGATCGCGTTCTTGGCCGCGAGGCCGATGAGCATGATGAGCCCGATCTGCGCGAACACGTTGTTCACGTAGCTCGGGCCCATGAACATGCGCGCGAGGTAGAGCCCGAGGTAGGCGCCGAAAGCGGCGAAAGGCGTGCCGAGGAGCACGCTGAACGGCAGGCCCCAGCTCTCGTACTGCGCGGCCAGCACGAGGAACACGAGCAGGATGGCCATCATGAACGTGGGGGCGACGCTCGGCGCGCGCTTCTCCTGGAACGACATGTCGGCCCAGTCGTAGCTGATGTCCGGCGGCAGGACCTCCTTCGCCGTTTCCTCCAGCGCGGCGAGCGCCTGCGCCGACGACACGCCTGGCGCCGGCACGCCGGTGAGCTCGGCGGAGCGGAACAGGTTGAAGCGGTTGGTGAACTCGGGGCCGGCCGCGGGGCCGGTCGTCAGCAGGGTGTCGAGCGGCACCATGCCGCCCTTGTCGTTGCGGACGAAGAACAGGCCCAGCTGCTTCGCATCGCGGCGGAACTCCGGTTCCGCCTGCATGTACACCTTGTAGACGCGGCCGAACTTGTTGAAATCGTTCACGTAGGAGCTGCCGAGCAGCGCGCCCAGCGTGGTATTGACGTCGTTCAGCGGCACGCCCGCTTGAGGACCTTGTCGCGGTCGATGTCGGCGTAGATCTGCGGCACGCGTCGCGCGGTACAGCGAGCCGATGCGCCCGATCTCCGGCCGCTTGCGCGCGGCCGCCATGAACTTCGCGGACTGCTCGGCCAGGTACTCCGGCGATCCGCCGCTGCGATCCTGCAACTGCATGGTGAAGCCCGCGCCCGTGCCGAGGCCGGGAATGGCCGGCGGCCCGAAGGCCACCGCGCCCGCCTCGGGAATCTGCTGCGCGAAGGCCCGATTGAGCGCCGCCAGCACGCCGTTGGCGTGCGACTCCTCGGTGGTGCCGCTCCTCCCAGGGCTTCAACTGCACGAAGAAGAAGCCCATGTTCGAGGAGTAGGCGCCGGTGAGGAGCGAGAACCCCGAGATGGTGTTGAAGCCCTCGATGGCCTCGTTCTTCTCGAGGATGCCCTCCACCTTCTTCATCACCGCGTCGGTGCGCTCGAGCGACGCGGCGTCGGGCAGGAGCACGTTGATGAGCACGTAGCCCTGGTCCTCTTCCGGCACGAACCCGCCGGGGATCTTCCCGACGAGCACTACGGTCACGTAGACCAGCA
The DNA here is from genome assembly GCA_963839865.1 of uncultured Acidobacteriota bacterium. Taxonomy (GTDB): domain Bacteria; phylum Acidobacteriota; class Vicinamibacteria; order Vicinamibacterales; family UBA2999; genus 12-FULL-67-14b. The sequence goes on along the minus strand of CAWIWS010000003.1, from coordinate 182,938 downwards.
CGCCGATGAAGGCGAGGCTGCGGAACATCTTGCGCGCCAGGATGCCCGCAAAGCTCACGTAGCCATTCGTCGCCGCGCCGAAGACCTTGTTGAACCCGTTGTAGAACGGCGTCAGCAGCGTGCGCTTGCCGGTGGGCTTCTTGAGGAGCAGCGCCGCGAGGGCCGGGCTGAGCGTCAGGGCGTTCACCACCGACAGCAGCACCGAGAGCGCGATGGTGATGGCGAACTGCTGGTAGAGGGCGCCGGTGATGCCGCCCATGAAGCCCACGGGCACGAACACCGCGCAGAGGATGAGGCCGATGGCCACGACCGGGCCCGAGACCTCCTCCATCGCCTTGATCGTCGCCTCCTTCGGCTCCATGCCGTGCTCGAGGTGGTGCATCACCGCCTCCACCACCACGATCGCATCGTCCACGACGATGCCGATGGCGAGGACGAGGCCGAGCAGCGACAGCACGTTGATCGAGAAGCCGAGCAGCGGGAAGAAGATGAAGGCGCCGATGAGCGAGACCGGCACGGTGAGCAGCGGGATCAGCGTGGCGCGCCAGTTCTGCAGGAAGATGAACACCACGATCACGACGAGCGCCACCGCTTCGAAGAGCGTCGCGACGATTTCGTTGATGCCCTCTTCGACCGGAAGCGTGGTGTCGAGCGACACGACGTAGTCCATGTCCCGCGGGAAGCGCGTCTTGAGGTCTCTCCATCGTCGCCTTGATCTTGCCGGCGACCTCGATCGCGTTGGTGCCGGGGATCTGGAACACGGCGATCACGGCCGAGGGCTTGCCGTCGTGCCGGCCGACGGCGTTGTACAGCATCGTGCCGAGCTCGATGCGGGCGACGTCCTTGATGCCGCACCTGCGACCCGTCGGGGTTGGTGCGCAGGATGATCTCGCCGAACTCCTCCTCGTTGAGGAGGCGCCCCTTGGTCTTGACGGTGTAGGTGTACTCGGTGCCCGTGCGCCGCGGGCGGGCCGCCGATCTGGCCGGCGGGCGTCAGCTGGTTCTGCGCGGCGATGGCGTTGGCGATGTCCGGGACCGTGATGCCGAGCCGGCCGATGCGGTCGGGCCGCAGCCAGATGCGCATCGCGTAGTCGCTGCCGCCGAAGAGGTTGATCTGCCCCACGCCCTGGATGCGCGCGATGGCGTCGTTGATGTTGATCGTGGCGTAGTTGGAGAGGAAGCTGTTGTCGTAGGTGCCGTTCGGCGACTTCACCGAGATCACGAGCAGCGGGAACGCCAGCGCCTTCTTCACCATCACGCCGTAGTTCTTCACGGACTGGGGCAGCTGCGGCGTGCCCTGCGACACGCGGTTCTGCGTGAGCACGTTGTCCATGTCCATGTTGCTGCCGACCTCGAACGACACCTTCAGCGTGAGGGTGCCGTCGTTGGCGTTGGTCGACTTCATGTAGAGCATGTTCTCGACGCCGTTGATCTGCTGCTCGAGCGGCGTCGCCACCGACGCTTCGACGTCGGTGGCGCTGGCGCCGACGAAGGTCGTGGTGACCTGGATCATCGGCGGCACGATTTCGGGGTACTGGGCGATGGGCAGGCCGCGCATGGCGACGAGGCCGAGCATCACCGTCACGATGGAGATCACCATCGCGACGATCGGCCGGTTGACGAAGAATCGGGACATGGCGCTACTTCGCCTCGCCCGCGCGGGGCCGGCGCCGGCCGGCGGCATCGGCTTGGCGGTGACGGTCATGCCGTCCTGCACCCGCTGCAGACCCTCGACGACGACCTTCTCGCCGGGCTTGAGGCCCTCTTCGATGACCCAGAGCGAGTCCACGCGCGGGCCCACCTTGACGGTGCGGAACGCGACCTTGTTGTCCGCGCCGACCACGGCCACGCTGTAGATGCTCTGGAGTTCCTGCACCGCACGCTGCGGCACGAGCACCGCGCCGACCTTCGTGTCGAGCAGCAGCCGCGCCTTGCCGTACTGGCCCGGGCGCAGGACCATGCTGGGGATTGGGAAACGCGATTTCGAGGCCCAGCGTGCCGGTGGTCGCGTCAACGGCGCGCTCGACGGCGGTGAGGCGCCCCGTCTCCGCGTAGACCGCGCCGTCGGCCAGCGTGAGCTGGATGCCCTCGGCGCGCGGCGCGTCTCCCGTGCGGGCGGCCGTGCCGCTGGCGACATTCCGCTTGGCGACGCGCAGGTAGTCGGCCTCCGTGGCGCCCACGCGGAACAGCATCGGGTCGATTTGCGAGATCGTGGTGAGCAGCGTGCTCTCACCGCGGCCCACGAGATTGCCGGCCTTCACCGCCGTCGTGCCGACGAGGCCGGTGACGGGCGAGGTGACGCGCGTATAGGAGAGGTCGAGCGTGGCCTTCTCGACCGCGGCCTTCGCGGCCTCGACCTGCGACCGCGACGCGTCCTGCGCGGCCTTCGCGTTGTCGAGCTCCTGCTGGCTCACCGCCTGCTTCGCCACGAGGGGCGTGTAGCGGGCGACGTCGTTGTTCGCCTTTTCGAGCCGGGCCTGGGCCGTGGCCTGGTCGGCCCTGGTCGCCGCGAGAATCGCCTCGAGCGGCTTGCGGTCGATCTCGTAGAGCAGGTCGCCCTTCTTGACGATCGAGCCCTCGCGGAAGTTGACGCTCTCGAGGAAGCCCTCGACGCGGGCCCGGATCTCGACGTCCTGGGAGCCCTTCGCCTGGCCCACGAGTTCCAGGTAGACGGGCACGTCCTGCTGGGTGGCGGCCGCCACGTACACCTCGGGTGGCGGTGGGGCCGCCGCCGGCGGCGGCTCCTTGCAGGCGGCCACTGCCGTCAACACCAACAGGGCGACTGCTCCGGTCATTCGTCTCATAGGGGCATCCTTCACAGAGTTTCCGACGCGTCATTTTAGTCCCGCCAGCCATGGGGCCGGCTCAAAACCGCAGCACCACGCCCGCCCCGATGTCGAACTGCCGGAGCGTGCCCTGACAGAAGCCAAACGCGTCGCAGAATTGACCGGCCGAACTGTCGTTCAGATGGATAGGGATGTAGCGTGCCTGCCCGCGGAACCCGATCGTCTTCCAGGGGAAGTACTTGATCCCGCCGCCGATGGACCACGACAGTTTCGACTCCGATGGCAGGTTCGTCCCCCGGAGGAACGTGGCGCCGACGCCCGCGAGAAGGAAGGGGTGCAGCGCCGCGTCCGGCGCGCCCGCGTCGTAGACCGCTTCGCCGTGCAGGTGGCCGACCGACATGTCGTACAGCCGCGCCGATCCTCCGGCGCTGCTGATCTCGAAGCCGGTGAACTGCTCGGACCACTGCGCCCTCGACCGCCCAGTGCGGCGTGAGGAAACGCGCGGCCTGGAACCCGAACGTGAACCCGTCCGCGATCTTCACGTCATCGAGTTCCGGCGCGCGCTTCTCGAGCGCCACGCCGAGCGTGATCCCCGCCGTGCCGCCCAGTTCCATGTTCTGCGCGGTCGCCGCTGCCGCCGACAGCAGCACGAGCGCTGCGGCCCAACTGGTGACGCGGATCATGGCTGACCTCCCAGCGGCGGAAGAATCACGATGTAGCCCGTGAAGTCCTTGGGGCCCGCGCCGTAACCCACCAGGATGCGGCCGTCGCGCGAGACATCGGTGATGGTGCCCGTGTTGACCCATCCCGAGAACGCGTTCGGCACGCCGTGCTGCTCCAGGTAGTCCTTCAGGTAGTACGGCGTCTTGTCGATCCACACGACGGCTTCGCTCTCGAGGCCGAACGACTGTCCGCCGCCGATCACCCGCCCATCGTCGCTCGTGGCCATCGCCTTCCCAAGATAGAACGCCGGCAGCCTGACCCGTGGGCGGCGGCAGGCACTGCACGCCGCCGGCCTGTCGTCCACATCCAGGCGGTCTCTTCGAGCGGGTTGGCGGGATTGCAGACCTGGCCGACGATAATTGAGCCGTCGGTGGTGGTGCCGAAGGCCGGCCCCACCGAGTCGCCGCTGTTCGTGAACAGGGTCTGCTTGCCGTCCACCCACCGCGCGCCCTGCCAGAACCCGGTGGCGTGTTCCTGCCAGCCCACCGCGACACGACCGTCGCCCGACACCGCGTCGGCGCGACTGGACCGGTTCGGCACCGTGCTGCCGAGATCTACCATGCCCGTGGACTCTTCCCACCGGAACGCGCGCGCGATGTTGCAGCCGTTCCATGCCAGGCCGACGATGACCTTGCCGTCGGCGCTCGCGCCGATGCCGTCGCTCAACAGGTCGTCGCAGGGCGCGGCGTTCGGCACGATCGAACCGAGCAGGCGCCATTCGGATGCGCGAAGCCAGATCCCCGCCTGCTTGCGCTTGGCGGAATCGATGCCCGTCCCGATGATGGTCTTGCCGTCGCGGCTCACCTCAGACGCGAAGTCGCCGCCGATGTAGACGGTGCCGGTGGTCGGCATCCAGTAGAAGCCCCCGCCCGACCGCAGGCCGCCGACGACGACGGCGCCGTTGGCGCCGACGCTCGACGGCAGGGCGCCGGTAGGGAGGGTGATGAACATCGGCGGGTCTTCCGCGCGCAGCGGGGCGCCAGCGACACCACCGCCAACATGACCAGACCCACCAGGCCTATGGCCCGGGATTTCATGGTGTTCTCCAACATGGGCGTACCCGTTGCAGGAGGCATGCCGGGCGGGCTCGGCCGGTCGAGAAGGGACCTAAAGTCGCTGAGAGGCGGTCGGTTAGCGCTGGCTTGGCGCATGGTCGAAGCTTGCGCGGTGAGGTGGTGAGTTCCCCGGAATGCCGGGGGGACGCCGGAAACCCGTGGCGGCTCGAGCCAGACTAGCCAGACGAGAAGGTCGCCTAGCGGGGCCGGCGGATGCCCAGCTTCGCCATGCGCGTCTCGAGCGTGCTGGGCTTCAGGCCGAGCCGCTCGGCGGCGCCGCCTGCGCCGCGGATTCGCCATGCCGTGCTACTCGAGGACGGTGCGGATGTGCGCGCTCTCGACGTCGGTGAGCTACACGCTGCGATCCCGCGACGCCGGCCGTGCGCACGCGGCAATTCGATCACGAGGCGGTCGCCGGTCGCGGTGATCATCGCGCGCTCGACGACGTTGCGCAGTTCGCGGATGTTGCCGGGCCAGGGTACTGCTGCATCGCCGCCATGCTGTCCTTGGCGATCGACTCGATGTGCTTGCCGAACGGTCTTCGAGAACTCCTCGACGAAGCGCCATACCAGCAGCGGGATGTCCTCGGCGCGGTCGCGCAACGGCGGCACCTGGATCGGGAACACGTTGAGCCGGTAGTAGAGATCCGCGCGAAAGCTGCCGCTCGGGATCAGCTCCTCGAGGTTGCGATGCGTGGCCGCGATGATCCGGATGTCGACCGGGATCGGTCGCGGACTGCCAGCCGCTCGATCTGGCGCTCCTCGAGCACCCGCAGCAGCTTCACCTGCACCTCGAGGCGGCAGGTCGCCGATCTCGTCGATGAAGAGCGTGGACTGGTCCGCGAGTCTCGAAGCGGCCGATCTGCCGCGAGAGGGCGCCGGTGTAGGCGCCCTTCTCGCGGCCGAACAGCTCGCTCTCGATCAGGGCCTGCCGGGATGGCCGCGCAGTTGACGTGGACCATCGTGCGGTCCCGGCGCGCGCTCAAGGCGTGAATCTGGGCGGCGAATTAGCTCCTTTCCCGGTGCCGGTTTCGCCGAGCAGAAGCACCGTCGAGTCGGTCGCGGCCACCTGCCGGACCTGCTCCATGACGCGCTGCACGGCCGCGCTCTGCCCGATGACGTTCGAGGTCCCGAGCAGGCTGCGCACCTCCTGCCGGAGGTACACGTTCTCGCGCTGGAGCTGGTTCCGCAAGCGCCACGACCTCGGCAGTGCGACGGCCTGCAGCGCTTGCGTCGCCCTGCTTGCGAGCCAGCGCGTTGGCGAACACGTTGGCCACCAGCTGCAACCGGTTCACCATCTCGGGGGGCCAGTCGCGCTGCCTCGCTGACAGACGCGAAGGCGATGAGGCCGGCCACTCGCCCCGCCACCGAGCACGGCACCGTCACGCCGGACTTGGCGCCAAATCGGCGGATGCTTGCGCGCGTCGTCTCGTCTGGAATCTCCTCGAGGCGGCTGTAGACCAGATTCTGGCCAGCCAGCACGCGGGCGATGGACCACGGGAACAGCGCGGCGGCCGAAAACCGTTCGCTCTCGATCACGACACCGTCGCGCCCCCACCGGTGTTCCGGGAAGAAGTCGTCGCCGTCTGGTTCGCGCAGGAACAGCACCGCGCGATTGAGATCCAGCGCCTCGCAAATGCGGCGGAGGCCGTCCGTGATGGCCCGGTCGATCGACTCGGGCTCGATATTGACCAACGTGGCGGTGATGTCGCTGATCAACCGCTCGAAGGCGAGACGTTCGTTCGAGCGACTCGTGCAGGCGCTCCTGCAGGACGCTGTGGGAGCCTCGCTGGGTGCGGGGACCTCTTCCATCAGACGCTCTCGGGGACCCAACGGCATCCCGCACATCATGACCGTAGCCGGCAGGGCGTGATAACCTCGCACGACCAGTGCCTGCGATCATCGAGCATCGCGATTCCGGCCATCACGTTCCTGGCACTGATGGCCGTCGGCCTGGATCTGACTCCCGCGCACATTCGATCAGGTGAAGCGCCGGCCGCTCGTGCGTGGTGGCGGGCCTTCTAGCGCCCATGGTCGTGCTGCCGCTGATAGCGGCTGGGCTTGCTGGCCTTGTTCGAGCCGCTCCGCATCTGGCGCCGCCGGCCTCCTGCTCGATTGCGGCATGCCCCATCGGAGGCATTTCCAACACCTACAGCTACCTCGCGCGGGCCTCCACGGCCCTCTCCGTCGTCGCTGACCACGCTATCCGTGCGCCGTGGCGGGTCTCACCATTCCGGTCATCTCATCGAGGCCTCGGCTACCTCATGGGACAGTCACTCCCCTTCGCGGCTCCACGCGGGCTGGTCCTCGCGCAGCTGCTCTGCGATGGTGGTCCTTCCCGTCGTCCTCGGCATGTGGATGCGGCGGCGCTGGCCCGCCGGCGCGCTCGGCCGGCGGATCAGCCCGACATTCAGCGCGACGGCGTTCGCGGCGCTGGGCCTGCTGCTGGCGCTCATCATCGCGAGCGACCTCGCGCAATTCGCCGACGGGTCTGCGGAACAACCGATCCCGCTCGCCGCCGCCTTCGTCGTCCTCGTCGATGGCCGTCGGGTGGCCGGTGGCCGCTGGCTATCGGCGCTTCGTCGCCCGACCGATGCACGCTGCACGCTGGAGTTTGCCACGCGCAACGTATCCGTGGCGACAGCCATGGCCGTGACGCTTGCTGGGCCACACGTCGTTTGCGCTATTTGCCGCCGCGTACTTCCTCACGGAACTGCCCATCGCGCTGGCGGCCGTTGCCGTGTATCGGCTGCGGTCGGCGCCAAAGGCCGTGGCTACTTGGCCTTGACGACGAGCGTGCCCTTCATGTCCTTGCAGCTCTCGTCGCTCGTGAGGTTGCAGTAGAACGTGAAGGTGCCGGCCTGGTCCGCGCGGAACTCGAAGACGGTGGTCTGGCCGCTCGCCGGCGCGCTTGATGATGCGATAGGCGTCGATGGCGAACGTGGCGGGCCGCCCTTCGCTGGTGAAGGTGATCTTCACCAGGTCGTCCTGCGTGACCTCGAGACGGTTGGGATGATAGGCGCCGTCCTTCGCGACGATGGTGAAGTCGCGGCGATTGGGCGCCTGCTCCTGCGCCAGGGCGAGGCCGGACGCGAGGGCGAGGGCCGCGACGACGGCCAGCAGGGCATGACGCATACCTGATTGTACGCCGTACAGCGAAACGCCGGGCAGTGAGCCCGGCGCTTCGTGCTTTCGTGCTTCTTCGTGCCCTTCGTGGTGCTATTCGCGGCGCGGACGGTCGCGGCGCGGGCCGCGGTCGCCGCGGGGCGGACGGTCGCCCGACGGCTCGGCCGCCGGTGCGCCGCCTTCTTCGCCGCCCGAACCGGCCGGCGGCGCGCCGCCCTCTTCGGGGGTGATGAGCGCCTTGCGCGACAGGCGGATCTTGCCGGTCGGGTCGATGTTGATGACCTTCACCAGCACCTGCTGGCCTTCCTTGAGCTCGTCCCGCACGTCCTTCACGCGGTAGTGCGCGATCTCGGAGACGTGGAGCAGGCCGTCGGTGCCGGGCATGATCTCGATGAACGCGCCGAAGTCGGTGATGCGCTGCACCTTGCCGAGGTAGGTCTTGTTCAGCTCGGCGGTGGCCGTCAGCTCCTGGATCATGCCGATGGCCTTGGCGGCCGCGGCTTCATCCGCCGACGCGACGTTGACCTGGCCGTCGTCGGCCACGTCGATCTTGACGCCGGTCTTCTCGATGATGCTGCGGATCATCTTGCCACCCGGCCCGATGACGTCGCGGATCTTGTCGACCGGGATCTTGATGGTGATGATGCGCGGCGCGTAGGCCGACATGTTCTGGCGCGTGGCGGGCAGCGCCTCGTTCATGATGCCGAGGATGTGGAGGCGGCCGGCCTTCGCCTGCGTCAGCGCCGCGCGCATGACGTCGGACGAGATGCCGGTGACCTTGATGTCCATCTGCAGCGCGGTGATGCCCGCGGCCGTGCCGGCGACCTTGAAGTCCATGTCGCCGTAGTGGTCCTCGGCGCCGGCGATGTCGCTCAGCACCGCGTACTTGCCGGTGGCCTCGTCCATGATGAGGCCCATGGCCACGCCGGCCACCGGCGCCTTGATCGGCACGCCGGCGTCCATCATCGCGAGCGAGCCGCCGCAGACCGAGGCCATCGACGAGCTGCCGTTCGATTCGAGGATGTCCGACACGATGCGGACCGTGTAGGCGAAGTCCGCTTCGGCCGGCATCATCGGCGCCAGCGCGCGCTCGGCGAGCGCGCCGTGGCCGATTTCACGACGGCCGGGGCCGCGCATCGGCTTCACTTCACCCACCGAGAAGGGCGGGAAGTTGTAGTGGAGCATGAAGCGCTTCCACGTCTCGCCGTCGACCATCTCGATCTTCTGCTGGTCGTCCGCGGTGCCGAGCGTGGCGGTGACGAGGGCCTGCGTCTCGCCGCGCGTGAACACGGACGAGCCGTGCACGCGGGGGAGGACCGTGTTCTCGATGGTGATGGGGCGGATCTGGTCGAACTTGCGGCCGTCGAGACGGACGCCGCGGTGCGAGGATCTCCTCGCGCAGGACCTTCTCCTGCAGGTCGTGGAGGATGCCCTTGGCCTCGCCCTTGCGGCGTGGCCTGGTCTTCCGGCAGGCCGGCGATGACGTCCTTCTCGACCTTGGCGACCGTGGCGTAGTTCTCGAGCTTGCCCTTGATGCGCATGGCATCGGTGAGGGGCTGGAGCGCCTTGGCTTCGATGGCGGCGCGGAACGCCTCGTCCACCTTGACCTCGGGCTTGGGCAGCTTCTTGCGGCCCGCGTCCTTGGCCAGCGCGTCGATCATGTCGACGATCTGCTTGATGGCCGTGTGCGCGACCTCGAGCGCGTGGATGGCCTCCTCTTCGGAGACCTCGTTGGCGCCCGCTTCCACCATCACGATCCCGTCCTTGCTGCCGGCGACCACGAGATCGAGGCGGCTCAGCTTGCGCTGGGGGAACGTGGGGTTGACGATGTACTGGCCGTCGACGAGGCCGACGCGGACGCCCGCGATCGTCTTCTCGAGCGGCATCTCCGACAGGGCGAGCGCGGCCGACGCGCCGGTGAGGGCGAGCACGTCCGAGTCGTTGTCCTTGTCGGCGGAGAGCACGAACGCGATGACCTGCGTCTCGTAGGCCCAGCCGGCGGGGAAGAGCGGACGAATCGGCCGGTCGATCACGCGGCTCGTCAGCGTTTCCTTTTCGGTGGCCTTGCCTTCGCGCTTGAAGAAGCCGCCGGGGATGCGGCCCGAGGCGTAGGTGTATTCACGATAGTCGACCGTGAGGGGCAGGAAGTCGATGCCTTCACGGGGGCTGGAGGAGTGGCACGCCGAGACGAGGACCATCGTGTCGCCCAGTCGGACGATCACGGCGCCGTCGGCCTGCTTCGCCAGCCGGCCTGTCTCGATGGACAGGGTCTGGGAGCCGATAGATAGATCACGCTTGTGCATAGCTAACCTGCAATCTGAGTGGGACCGAGCCCGTTTACTTGCGGATGCCGAGGCGCTTGATGATCTCGGCGTAGCGATCGACGTCCTTGCTCTTCAGGTAGTCGAGCAGGCGGCGCCGCTGGCCCACGAGCTTGAGCAATCCGCGACGGGAGTGGTGATCCTTCGCGTGGGTCTTGAAGTGGTCCGTCAGGTAGGTGATGCGTTCGCTGAGGATGGCGACCTGGACTTCCGGCGAGCCGGTGTCCTTGTCGTGGGTCTTGTATTCGCCGATGAGCGCAGTCTTCTTGTCTTTCGTCAGTGCCACTGAAACCTCCACGCACAGCCGAGTGTCCGACAAGTCGGTACACCAAGCCGCCGTATGTGGCGATAAAAGCATCGCCTGTAACCCGATTATGTTACCCCAAAACGGCGACGTAGGGCACCGCATAACCCATCGTAGGGCGCCCCTTCAGGTGGCGCCTGTAGCGGCAGGGCCCTGGCGCGGCGGGCCGACTGAGCCCAAAACGACCGAAGCGTGGAGAAACCCTGGGGTTTTGCCCGGTTTGGCCAGGGCCACGAACCGGCCGTCCGGCCCCATCAGGCGGGTCAGCTGCGGCAGCGCCTGCGGCGAGCCCGGACAGGTCCGCCGGGCCCACTTCCATGCCGTTCTTCACCCGTTCGAGCGCCACGGGGCTGAGGACCGCCGAGGGCAGTTCCGGCAGCAGGGTGTCGAGCGGCACGAGCCGCGAGGCCAGGGCCTCGCGGTCCGCCCGGAGCAACTCCTCGAGCGGCACCGCCATGGCCAGGTCGAACTCGCCGGACCGGGTCCGGCGGAGCGCCGTCGATGACGGCGCCCATGCCGAGCGCCGCGCCCAGGTCGTGCGCGAGCGAGCGGACGTAGAACCCGGGCGTGACGCGCATCGAGAGGCGGGCCGTGTCGCCGTCGAACGCGAGCACGTCGAGTCGCTCGACGGTCACCGTCACCGGCGTTGGGCGGCGGGCCGGGGCGTCGCCGCCCTTGCGCGCCAGCGCGTAGGCGCGCTCGCCGTCGATGCTCTTGGCGGAATACGCGGGCGGCGTCTGCTCGAAGGTGCCGCGGAATCGCGTCGAGCGCGGCGTCGAGCGGCGTCGCGCGTCGGTCGGTGCCGGCGCGGTCGACGACGACCGCGCCGGCGATGTCGTAGGTGTCGGTGGTGCGGCCGAACGGCCACGGTGGCCTCGTACTCCTTGTCGGCTGGCCGATGAAGTACTGCGCGAGGCGCGTGGCGCGGCCCACGACGAGCGGCAGCACGCCGGTGGCGATGGGGTCGAGCGTGCCGGTGTGCCCGATGCGCGACACGCCGAGCGCGCGGCGCGCCAGGGTGACGACGTCGTGCGAGGTGGGGCCTGACGGCTTGTCGATGACGAGGACGCCGTCGGGAAAAGAGATCGGGTCTATTTTTCGTTCCGCCATGTGAAAAATAGACCCGATCCATTTTCCGACGGCCTGCACGAGCAGCGCGGCGAACCGCTCCTGCACGGCGGCGAGGTCGCCCTGCGCCGCGCAGCCCGCGGCGTTCTTGTGGCCGCCGCCGCCGAACTGCTGGGCGATCGCGCCGATGTTCGACCGCGCCCTTCGACCGCATGCTCACGCGCCAGTCGCCGTCGCCGGCTTCCTTGAAGAACGCCACCGCCTCGATCTCCTTCACCGTGAGGGGGAAGTTGATCAGGCCCTCGAGGTCGTCGTCGTGCCGCCCAGGTCCGCCAGCGCCTGCCGCGTGATGGCGAGCAGCGCCACGCGGCCCGTCGCCGTGGATGGCCATGGCGTTCAGCACCGCGCCGAAGATGCGCACGCGCGCGAGGCTGTTGCTGTCGTAGTGCGTGCGCGCGATCCACTGCGGGTCCGCGCCCGCCTCGACGCACCGGCGCGCGACCTCGAAGGTGCGCGGCGACAGGTGCGAGAAGTGGAACGACCCGGTGTCGGTGAGCACGCCGAGGTAGATGTGCGTGGCGATGTCCGCCGTCAGCGGCACGCCGAGCGCGTCGACGAGCGTGCAGACCATCTCGCCGCAGCGCCGCGGCCGACTCGTCCAGCCAGTTGATCGCGCCGTAGCCCGTGTTGCCGGGATGGTGATCGATGTTGAAGACGGGGAGCGGTCCAGGCCGGTGATGCCGGTCCGCGACAGGTCGCCGCACTCCATGATGAGCGCGGCGTCGTAGTCTCGGTCGACCTCGGTCGTGATGCGGATGCCGTCCGTCGTGCGGAAACGGCTGCAGGAACGCGGGCAGCACCGCGTCGAAGACGACCACCGCGTCCTTGCCCATCGCGCGGAGCGCCAGCGCCATGGCCATCGCGGAGCCCACGGCATCGCCGTCGGGACGCTGGTGCGACGCGACGACAAAGCGGTGGCCCGCGCGGATGGCCGCGATCAGCTCGGCCGGGGGATTGACCGTGGGCGAGGCCGGCCGCGTCGAAGGATTACTCGGGGTCGCCATCTGTGCGCGGCGTCACGGCGTCGGCCGGCGGCGCATCGACGGGCGCGTCTCGGTCGCGACCGGCGCGCGCGCCGCGTCGGTCTCGTGGATTTCCCGGATGAGTCTGCTCGACGCGGTCCAGCGCGCCCACCGACTCGTCGAAGTGGAACTTGACCTCGGGCACGCGCCGCAGCGTCAGGCGCTGGCCGAGGAGGTGACGGACGAAGCCCGTGGCGCGCTCGAGCGCCTTGGCCGTCTTCTTCCGCTCCTCGCTCGTCGCCGATCATCGTCCAGTAGATGCGCGCGAGCGAGAGGTCGCCCGTGACCTTCGCGCGCGTGACCGTCACCAGGCCGACGCCCGGATCGCGGACCTCGGTGGCCAGCATCTGGCTGACCTCTTCGCGGACCTGTTCGGCGATGCGTTCGACGCGATGTGCAGGAGTCACGAAGACCACTGGCCTTACGCGGTGTCGTGCGACGCGCTCCATGTGGAACACCTCGATCACGTCGCCGACCTTGATGTCGTTGTAGCCCTGGAGGCCGATGCCGCACTCGGTGCCGGTCTTGACCTCGGACACGTCGTCCTTGAAGCGCTTGAGCGAGGCGAGCTTGCCTTCCCAGAGCTGGACGTTGTCGCGCAGCAGGCGCGCCTGCGCGTCGCCCGAGCGGCGTGATGACGCCCTCGTTGACGATGCAGCCGGCGATGGTGCCGATCTTCGGCACCTTGAACGTCTCGCGGACGGTGGCGGCGCCGATGCGCTCTTCCTTGAAGGTCGGGTCGAGCAGGCCCGCCATGGCGAGCTTGATCTCGTCGGTCACGTGGTAGATGACCGTGTGGTGGCGGATGTCGACCTTCTCGCGCTCCGCGACGTCGGCCGCGTTGCGATCCGGGCCGCACGTTGAAGCCGATCACGATCGCGTTGGACGCGCTGGCGAGCAGCACGTCCGACTCGTTGATGGCGCCGACGCCCGAGTGGATGATCTTGATCTTCGTCTTCTCGTCCGACAGCTTCTGCAGCGTGTCGGCGAGCACCTCGGCCGAGCCCTGCACGTCGGCCTTGATGATGAGCGCCAGTTCCTTCGCGCCGCCCTCGGCCAGCTGGGCCTGGAGCGATTCGAGCGTCATGCGCGAGCCCTTGGCGCCGAGCGACTTCTCCTTCGCCTGGCCCTGCCGGAAGGTCGCGATCTGGCGCGCCTTCGCCGGGTCGGACACCGCCTGGAAGGAGTCGCCCGGGCGAGGGCAGCGACTCGAGGCCGAGCAGTTCCACCGGCGTGGACGGGCCGGCCGAACTTGAGGTTGCGGCCGCGGTCGTCGATGAGCGCGCGGACCTTGCCGACCACGGGGCCGGCGATCACGCTGTCGCCGACGTGGATGCGTGCCGTCCTGCACGAGCACGGTGGCCACGGGGCCGCGGCCGCGATCGAGCTTGGTTTCGAGCACGGTGCCGATGGCGCTGCGCTTCGGGTTGGCCTTGAGGTCGTCGATTTCGGTGACGAGCAGGATCATCTCGAGCAGCGCGTCGAGGTTCTGCTGCTTCTTGGCCGACACTTCCACGAACACCGTCTGGCCGCCCCAGTCTTCCGGCATCAGGCCGAGCTCGGTGAGCTGGCGCTTGACGGTTTCGGGGTTGGCGCCGGGCTTGTCGATCTTGTTGACGGCCACGATGATCTTCACGTTCGCGGCCTTGGCGTGGTCGATCGCCTCCCGCGTCTGCGGCATGACGCCATCGTCGGCCGCCACCACGAGGATGACGACGTCGGTGACCTTCGCGCCGCGGGCGCGCATCATCGTGAAGGCGGAGTGGCCCGGCGTGTCGAGGAACACGATGCTCTTGCCGCTCTTGTCGCCGCCCACCGGCACGAGGTACGCGCCGATGTGCTGCGTGATGCCGCCGGCTTCGCGCTCGGCGACGCGCGTCTCGCGAATCGCGTCGAGCAGCGTCGTCTTGCCGTGATCGACGTGGCCCATGATGGTGACCACGGGCGAGCGCGTGACGAGATCCTTCGGGATCGGCCGACTTGTCGCTCTCCTCGATGATCTCCTGCTCGAAGCTGCGCGTCTGGATCTCGGCGCCGAAGCTCGCGGCGAGCGTCTTGGCCGTGTCGAGATCGATGGCCGAGTTGATGGTCATCATCAGGCGGCGATCGAGCAGCGACTTGAGGGCGTCCTTGACGCGGATCTCGAGGCGGTCCGCCAGGTCCTTCACGGTCATGCCTTCGGAGAAGGTGATCGTGCGGGTGATCGGCACCGGCGCGACGGGCGCCTGCGGCGCCTGCGGGCGCTGCATCGAGTCGCGGCGCTGCGTGGTGCGCGGCCCCGAGGGACGCTGCTGCGGACGGAACCCCGGGCGCATGCCCGGCATGCCGGGACGCGGCGGATACCCGGTGGCCGGGCGCACGGGCTGCGACGGCAGCGGACGCGGCCCGCCCAGCATCGCGGCGGACGTGCCGCTCGACGGGCGCGGGCGAATACGGCGGCCGCGCGCCGGTGGCACCGGCCGGGCGCGCGAGATTGCCCGTGGCCGCCTGCAGCGGCTTCGGAGACGCCGGCACGACGCGCGGCGGCTGCGGCACGAGCTGTCGTCGCGGCTGCAGCGGGGGCGCCGACGGCGGCGCCTGGCCTGGTTCTTCGACGCGCAGCCGGATGCTGGGCGGCACGAAGCGGCCCGCGGCCTTCTCTTTGGCCACGGCGGGCGGTTCGACGGCGACGGGCGCCACGGGCGCGGCGGCCGCCGGCGCGATCGACCGGCGCGGGCGGCTCGGCGACGGGCGCCGGGGCTTCCACTTCGGGCTCGACGTGCGGCACCGGCGCGGGCGGCGGCACTTCGGCCGCCGGCGCGGGCGGCGCCGCGGTCACGACGGGCTCGACGTGATGCACTTCCGCGGGCGCGGGCGGCGCCTCGACGTGCTCATGCGGCTCGGCGATCTCCTCGGCCGGCGCCTCCGGGTGAGCCTCGGCGGGCCTGGCCTTCTTGATCAGGCGCGGCGGGCCCAGCGTCGGCGCGGCGGGCTTGGCCGGCTCCGGCGCCGGGGCGGCGGCGCCCTTCTTGCCGGGCGCGGCCTTCGCCTTGCCCGCGGGCTTGGCCTTGTGGGCCTCCTCCGAGAAGATGTCGCCCTTGGGCAACTCGATGCCGCGCTGCTTGGCGAGGCGATCGACGAATTGCCGCGCGACGATCTCTTCGAGCGTGCTCGACGCGCTCTTGAGCTCGATGCCGTGAGCCTTCTTGAGCAGGGCCAACACTTCCTGACTGGTAGTGTTGAGCAGCTCGGCGACCTTGTAGATCCGGACAGTGGACAACGTTGGTATCTCCGCCTACTTCGCTTCTTCGCTTCCGGGCTCGGCCGCTGGCGCTTCGGTCTCTTCCGGTGCGGCCTCACCCTCGGTGCTCGCCGCTTCGAGCGCGCCAAACTGCGCCTCGACTTCTTTCCGCTTCTCTTCTTCGCTCTTGATGTCGATCCGCCAGCCCGTGAGCTTCGCGGCGAGCCGCACGTTCTGGCCCTTCTTGCCGATCGCGAGCGACAGCTGGCTGTCCTCGACGACGACTTCCATGACCTTGTCCTTGTCGTCGACGATCGTCACGCGCTGCACCTTCGCGGGGCTGAGCGCGTTCATCACGAACTGGACCGGGTCGTCCGAGAACTCGACGATGTCGATCTTCTCGCCGCGCAGCTCGCGGATGATGGCCTGGACGCGCGTGCCCTTCATGCCGACGCAGGCGCCCACCGGGTCCACGTCGCGCTCGCGCGAGTAGACCGCGACCTTCGCCCGGTCGCCGGCCTCGCGGACGGCGCCGCGGATCATCACGGTGCCGTCGTAGATCTCCGGCACTTCCTGCTCGAAGAGCTTGATGAGCAGCGCCGGGTCGGTGCGCGAGAGCACGATCTGCGGGCCCTTGGCGCCCTTGCCCACGCGCGCGGATGACGGCGCGGACGCGGTCGCCCTGCGCGTAGCTTTCCGCGCGCGACTGCTCCTTGCGCGGCAGGATCGCCTCGACGCGGCCCACTTCCACGATGATGTCGCCCTGCTCGAAGCGCTTGATGAGGCCGTTCATGACCTCGCCCACGCGCTGGTTGTACTCGGCGAACACGTTCTCGCGCTCGGCCTCGCGGACCTTCTGGAAGATCACCTGCTTGGCGGTCTGCGCGGCGATGCGGCCCAGCACGTCGGTGCGCTTGGGGAACTCGATCTGGTAGCCGACCTCGACCTCGGCGTCCTCGCCGTAGATCTCCTTGGCCTCGGCCATCGAGATCTCCAGTGGCCGGGTTGGTCACCTCGTCGACGATGGTCTTCACGGCGAAGAGTTCGATCTGCCCGTTCTCCGGGTTGAACTTCGCCTTGAGCTCTTCGCCGCCCTTGTAGAACTTGCGCGACGCGGTCAGCACGGCCTCTTCCATCGCCTGGATGACGACGTCGGGCTCGATGCCTTTCTCCTTCGCGAGGGCTTCGATGGTCTGCTGCAGCGGATTGGTGCTCATGATGCCTTTTAGAACTCCACGTCTAACCGGGCTCGCGCGATGAGCCTGAGGGGCAGCCGCATGGGCTTCTTTCCCTCCGACTCGAACAGCACGTCGTCGCCCTCGATGCCTTTCAGGCGGCCGTTGAACGCCGTCTGGCGGTTCACCGGTTCCGATGTCACGATCTTGGCCCAGCGGCCGGCAAAGCGCCGGTAGTCCTCCGCGTGGCGCAGCGGCCGGTCGAGGCCCGGCGACGACACCTCGAAGGTGTAGCGCCGACGGGATGACGTCCTCGACATCGAGCAGCGTGTTGAGCTCTTCGGCCACACGCGCGCAGTCCTCGATGCTGACGCTTTCCTCTGGCGTCGCCGCCGGACCCGGCCGATCGAGCACGACCCGCAGCACCTGCTGGCCGTGTTCGCGCTTCAATTCGACGTCAAAAATGTCGAGGCCGTAGGCCGCGGCGATCCTCGTCGCCATCTCCCGAACACGCTCGAGTGGGCTCAAAAAAGCCCCCTATAAACACAAAGAGTGGGCTAAAAGGCCCACTCTGGTTGCCCAGAACCTAATACCGACCTCACAGTGTAGCACAGGGGGTCCGCTCTCGCGGCGCACGGCGGCGCCGGCCCGGCGCCCCTCCACTCCACCGCCATCGCATCGGTCCTCGGGATTCCGGCGACGCCCCGGCATATCGGGGCTGCGGAACCGCGGCTTCACCGGCCCATGGCCGCCTTCGGATGGTGAAGACCGCCCTGCGCAACAGGATAGCGGCCGTTCCAGCCATCGCGCTAGAATTGGCTCCGCTTTTGCAATCTCAAGAACGACCAGACCCGCGTCACGGTCTGGATTCCTCCAAGGAGCCGTACCCCATGAAGACCATGCGTTTCGTGCTGATTGCCGGGCTTTTGCTGATGCTGCCCGTTGTGGCCGGGGCCCAGGACGTCAAGATTGACTTCGACAAGGCCTTCAACTTCGCCCCGGTCAAGACCTACTCCATCAAGATTGCCACGACGTGGGGCAACGACCTCTCTCAGCGCCGGGTGCTCGCCGAATTCGACGAGGCCATTGCGGCGAAGGGCTGGAAGAAGGTCCCCGAGGGCCAGTCCGACATCATCGTCCTCCTCCATGGCGCGACCCAGACCAAGCGGGAAGCCAACACGTTCTACAGCGGTGGTTACGGCGGCTACGGGTACCGCGGCTGGGGCGGCGGCATGGGCACCGCGTCGACCGTCGTGAACGAGTACATGGTGGGCACGCTCGTCGTGGACATGTTCGACGCCAAGACCAAGAACCTCGTGTTCCGGGGCACGGCCCAGGATGAGATCTCGGACAAGGCCGAGAAGAACGCGAAGAAGCTGGAGAAGGCCTCCGCGAAGATGTTCAAGGACTTCCCGCCGACGGCGAAGAAGTAGGGACAGCGCCATGAGACGACCTCGGCCTCGCGTGTTGGCGCTGATTGTGTTGGTCACGGCGGTGACCGCGACCGAGGCGGGGGCGCAGGCCTCGCCCACGGCGGCCCTGCCGCCGGTGGCGGTGCCGCCCCTCAACGTGCTGTTGCCGAACTACGACAGCGTGCCGGTGGGCGAGATCGCGAGCCTCGAGGCGGGCGCCTTTCTCGTGCGCGCCAACGACACGTCGTCGGTGTTCTACAACCCCGCCGGGCTGGTATACGCCGAACGCACGTCGATCAGCGGCAGCGCCGGCGTATTCCAGTTCGACTCGGTGACGCCTCGCGGCGTGCTCAAGGCGGGGACATCGTTTCAGCAGATCCCGTCGATGTTCGGGTTCGTCCTGAAGGATCTCCTCGGGCGGCCCAACTGGGCCGGTGGCTTCTCCATCGCGCGCGTCAACGCCTGGGGGCAGGAAGTGGCCGCCGAAAAATCGTTTCAGATCGGCGCGGCGACGGACCGGGTTTCCTACACCAGTTCCGCGGCGATGGACGGTTGGATGGTCAACGTCGGCGCCGGCTATAAGGCCTCAGACCGGCTGCGCGTCGGTGGTTCGCTCGATGGCCAGTTGACGATGACCGACCGCAGCCAGACGCTGGGCGATCAGGTACAACAGCGGCACGGCACTCGGCACGGTCCTCGTCGAGTCCCGGGGATGGGCCTGGACGACGCACCTGCGCCTGACGGCGGGTGGCCAGTACGACGTCACGCCGAAGATCCAGGTGGGTGCCGTGATGCGAACCAGGGGGTGGGGCGTGTTGTCGGACGGCGCGTCGAATCTCGAGGGGGTGTCGCGCCTCGGCGGGGCGACGACCACTGGTTCGTTCTTCGACGACCAGGTGGCTGTCGAATACAGGGTTCCGTTCGAGTTCAAGGCCGGTGCTGCGTACAAGTTGCCCCGCGGCCAGGTGGAAATCGACCTCCTGACGCACCTCGGCGCGGGCGTGTACGACGGCATCAGTACCGACCGCCCGACGACGATTCTCAACGACACCGGCGCCGGGTCGGTCACCACGCAGCAACTCACCACGATCCCCACCGTTGTGGACTCGCGCGCAGTTATGAACGTGGCCGTGGGCGGGCACTATAACCTGACGGCCGACGGCAAGTGGGTGGTCCATGGCGGGTACGCGACGGATCGATCGCCGGTCGGCGATCGGGACACGCTGTTCACCAGGGTCAACCTGCAGAAGCTGACGCTCGGCGTGAGCGGTCGCACAAAGTATTTCCTGGGCTCGCTCGGTGTGCAGTACGCGAAAGGGTCGTCGGGGACGGTCCTCCTGCGCGAGTTGCAGAACGGCCAGCGGTTCTCGACCACTTTCGACGTGAGCAACCTGGGGTTTGTATACTCGCTGGCGCTGTTGTTTTGATGCCCTTGCGACCCGCGTCTCGCATCGCCCTCGTGTCCCTCGGCCTCCTGGCCGCGCTGGCCGATCCCGCATGGGCGGCGAAGACCGACGTCGTGACGCTCGTCAACGGCGACAGGCTCACGTGTGAAATCAAGCTCCTCAGCCAGGGTCGGCTGGAAGTCAGCACCGACGACGTCGGGCACACGTGAGCATCGAGTGGGACAGGATTGCGACGGTGACGGCCGCCCGCACGTTTCGCGTGGAGACATCCACGGGACTGCGTCTCCTGGGCCAGCTGGCCACCAGTCGACGCGGGCATGCTGGACGTCGTGACCGCGACGGGGCCCATTGCCATCGACATGCCTTCCGTCGTGTACATCGCCCCCATCGAGCGCGGGTTCTGGAGCAAGCTGGATGGCAGCCTCGACCTGGGGTTCAGCTACACGCAGTCGAGCGGCGTCGGCGCAGTTGAACTTCAGCACCACCGCCACGTACCGCCGGCCCAACCTGCAGTTGACGGCGTCGGCGAGCAGTTACTTCACCCACCAGCAGAACGCCGACGATTCCTCCCGGCACGCGGCGCAACTCTTCATGTCGCGGTCGTTCCTGGCGCGCTCGCTGTGGCTGGTGCAGGGCGGGTTCGAGCGCAACCAGGACCTGGGGTTCGACCTGCGCAGCACGGTCAGCGCCGGCCTCGGCCATTACCTCGTGCGCTCCAATCGGGCGGTCCTCGCCGTCGGCGGCGGGTTATCGTTCAACGAGGAACTGCCGGTTGGAGGCACTGCCGTCCAGAATCTCGACGCCCTGCTGTCCGTGCGGCAGTCGTTCTTCACGTACGACTATCCCAAAGACCAACATCACCCTGGCGCTGGATGCCTACCCCGGCCTCAGCCAGTGGGGACGACTGCGCACGGAATTCAACGGCAGCGTCAAGCGCGAGATCGTCCACGACTTCACGCTGGGGTTCACCATCTACGACAGCTACGACAACCGCCCGCCCACCGCGGAGGCGCGGAAGAACGACGTCGGGCTCAGCCTGACGATTGGCTGGACGTTCTGACCCCTGAATACCTCGGGGTCGCCAACGAATCCCCGGCATGCCGTGTGTCCGCATTCCCCGGCCGCGCTCGGATCACGCCGCCTGCGTCTCATAACTGCTATCGTGCCTATGGCTTAGGCTCATGCGCGCGCCGCCGCACGAGGCTGGCTCCTAACTTGCAATCACTCTAAGATTGTCGAGTTCTGTCCCAACTGTCCTGGCAGGAGAATCTATGAACAGCAAGCAAGCACTGAGAGCGGTCCTGATCGGCATGGCGTTCGTGTGGCCCCTGCAAGCGTATGGCGACGCCCAGGCCCCGGTCGGTCAAGATCCCCGACCCCGGCGTCCCGCAGATCATGACGATGGAGGCCAAGTTCGTCCGGGCCGCGTATAACAACGAGGGCTACGTGATCCTCGGCTACCAGGCCACCAACCGGTCGGTCGGTGAAGAGTGGATGCTTCTCGAGATCGGCACTACGGTGCTCGACAAGACGCCGGACTACAAGCTGACCCGGGCGGCCCTGTCGGTCGAGACGCCCGACGGCAAGACGCTGCCCCTGCCGTCCGTCGAAGAGCACCGTGCGGGGGACACCCGCCCGATTCAGCAGCGGGCGAAGGTCCAGCGCGATTCCATCAACTACTTCCCGCCCGACGCGACCCGCGCGTGCCGAATCGGCTTCTTTTCCGATCTGGACTCACGCGCGATGCCGTTCGACGAGGTCGAACTGAGCAAGAACCGCGCCTGCCTCGGCCGTCTCTATTTCAAGATCCCCGGCGGCATCACGTACGGCCAGTACTGGCTCAACGTGAAGTTCCAGAACAGCGTCGTCCGCGTGCCCTTCAGGATCCTGACCAAGGAAGAGGAGCAGATGCTGTCGAAGAACTACAAGGCCATCGACAAGCAGGTGAAGGAAGCGTTCAAGCCGAAGAAGAAGTGAGCGGGTCGCTCACTTCGTGTAAGTCGCGCGCGAGGTGGTCTTGCCTTGCGCGTCGACCACCGAGATCGTGAGCTGGTTGCCCTCGAAGGCGTACTTGCGTCGCGACGACAGCGCGAGGGCGGCCTGGATGGACGGATCGGGTTTCACGCTGGCATCGACGCCCGTCAACTGGAGTTCCTGCTTGGCGGTGTCGATGACGGCGCGGCCGGTGTAGACGAGGGCCGGCGCGTCGGTCACGCTCGTCTGGCCGGGCAACGGCTCGGCCAGCACGCCCTTCATCGCCAGGTTTCCATACGCGTCGTAGGTCAGCTGGGCCTTGGCGCGCACCGCGGTGAGCTGGCCGGCCGCATTGAGCACTTCGAACTTGGTCAGCGTCCACGTGCCTTCGAGCTGGCGGCGGGTGTATTCGAGCGAGCCGGCGCCCGTGTTGACTGGGCCGCCCTCGACCGGCCGCTGGCGGGCGGACGACGCGCACGCGCCGAGGCCCACCGCGGAGAAGAGGACCACGCCGAGGGTGAACATCCGGGACAGTGAAGGCTTCGCGCTCATTGATGACTCCTGCGTCGATGGTATCTCAAGAGGCCGGAGGCCGACCCAACGAGACCCGAATGGCCGAGCCACACTTGGCCCACAAGGGCGCAAAGCGCCCGACCCTATCTACGGGCTGCCCCGGCGAATGGTGTGGTTGCCGCGATCGGCGATGTAGAGGCGTCCGGCGCCATCGACGCTGATCCCTTTGGGATTAAAGAAACGCGCCGACGTTCCCGCGCCATCGGTTGAACCCGGGCTTCCCGATCCGCCGACGGTGGTGACCTCTCCTCCCGGCGTGATCTGGCGGATTGAGTGGTTGTCAGTGTCGGCTACGAACACGGTCCCCTCACGGTTCACGGTGATGCCCGACGGAAACTGGAATCGCGCGGCTGCGCCGCTGGCGTCCACGCGGCCGGCGCTTCCCGCCGTGCCGGCCAGCGTCGTGACCATGCCCGTCGCGGTGACCTTGCGGATCGTGTGATTGCCGTGGTCGACGACATAGACCGTGCCGGCGGTATCGACGGCGATGGCGTAGGGCACCGCGAACCGTGCTGCGGTCCCCGTCCCATCCGTGCTGCCCGACCGCGCCCGCCGTGCCCGCCAGGGTGGTGACCACGCCGGCCGGCGTGATCTTGCGAATGGTGTTTTGCGTCGCATCCGACACGTACACGGTGCCGCCGCCGTCCACCGCGATGCCGAACGGCTGATCGAACCGCGCCGCGGCGCCGGTGCCGTCCGCGCTGCCGCGCGCGAGCGGGGTGCCGGCGAGCGTCGTCACCACGCCGCCCAGGGCGATCTTGCGGATCGTCGAGTTGAAGGAGTCGGCGACGTAAACGGTGCCGGCGGCGTCGACCGCCACGCCAAACGGTGAATAGAACCGCGCGTTGAATCCCGTGCCGTCATCGCTCCCGAAGCTGCCCGGCGTGCCCGCGTAGGTCGTGACCACGCCATCCGCGGAGATGCGCCGGATCACGTGCGCCGCGCTGTCGGCGACGTACACGACGCCGTTGGCGTCCGTCGCCGTCGAGAAGGGATCCTCGAATCGCGCGTCCGGGCCGGTCCCGTCCGCGACGCTGGTGCGTCCGGCCTGGCCCGCGAACGTCGACACCGCCCCGGAGCGGGCGATGGTGCGGATCGCGTCGTTCTCCGTGTCGGCGATGTAGAGCGTGCCCCCCGTGCTGATCGCGACGCCGGAGGGGAAGTGGAATCGCGCAGCGGTCCCGGCAGCCGCGTCCGTCGTGCCCGGAGTGGCGAGCGTTCCGGCCAGGGTCGAGACGACGCCGCTCGATGAGATGGATCGGACCGTGTGGGACGCGTAGTCGGCGACGTAGAGCACGCCGGCCCCATCGACCGCGATCCCGCGCGGCTCCGACAACCTGGCCCCCGACAACGACAGCGTCGTGACCACGCCGTCCGCCGTAATCTTCCGGATCGATCGATTGCCGGTGTCGGCCACGTACACGACGCCGGCCGCATCGACGGCGATACCCATCGGCCCGCGGAACGAGGCCCCCGTGCCGCTCCCATCCGCCGCACCCTGGACGTCAGCTTTGCCCGCAAGCGTCGTGACGACGCCCCCGGGAGAGATCCTGCGGATCAGGTGATTGTCGTAGTCCGCGACGTACAACGTGCCGGTTGCATCGATGGCGATGCCGCGCGGTTCGTCGAAGCGCGCCGCGGTGCCGGCGCCATCCGCCGTGCCCGCCGCGCCGCCGCCCGCCAGCGTGGAGACGACGCCGCCCGACGTGACCTTGCGGATGGCGTTGTTCGACGCGTCGGCCACGTAGAGCGTGCCGTTCGCGTCCACGGCGACGCCGAACGGTTCGTTGAAGCGCGCGGTCTCGCCGTTGCCGTCGGCGTAGCCGCCGCTGCCCGCCGTGCCGGCGAGCGTGGTAACGCGTCCATCCGGCGCCACCTTGCGGATGGTGTTGTTGCTGGTGTCGCCGACGTAGAGATTGCCCGCGCCGTCCATGGCGACGCCGCGTGGGGCATCGAACTGCGCGGCGGCGCCGACGCCATCGGCGCTGTTGACCGTGGCCCCGGCGGTGCCGGCCAGCGTCGTGAAGGTGAACGACGATCCAGCGCGCACCGCGGGCACGGCCAGTGTGACCGCGATGAAGAACGCCGCTCCACCGCCGATGCGTCGTCGCATGTCGGGTTCGCTACACCGGACGGGCCACGAGGTCGTAGCCCTCGGCGCCGACGATCTCCACGTCCAGGAATGCGCCGGCCGCGATCTCCGACGGGTCGCAGTCGGTCAGGTAGACCACCGGGTCGATCTCCGGGGCCTGTCCGTTCAGGCGGCCCTGCAGCACCAGTTCGTGCTCGGGCGACTGGCCGTCGACCACGAGCCGGACGCGGTCGCCGATACGCCGCTGCTGGCGGGCCTCGACGATCTCGCGCTGGCGCGCCATGAGCCGGTCGCGCCGCGCCTCCTTCACCTCGTCCGGCACGTCGTCTTCGAGATCGTGCGCGGAGGTGCCTTCCTCGTCCGAGTAGGTGAAGACGCCGACGTGGTCGAAGCCGATTTCCGCGATGAACGCCTCGAGCTCGGCGACGTCGTCTTCGGTCTCGCCGGGGAAGCCGACGATGAACGTCGTGCGCAGCGCGACGTCCGGGATGCGCGCGCGGATGTTCTCGAGGAGGCGGACGTAGGACTTGCGCGTGCCCGGGCGCTTCATCCGCTTCAGCACGGCGTCGGACGCGTGCTGCAGCGGCAGGTCGATGTACTTGCAGACCTTGTCGAGGTCCGGCGATGGCGTCGATGACCTCATCGGTGATCGTCGTCGGGTAGAGATACAGGAGGCGAATCCACTCGAGGCCGTCGACGGCGTTCAGCGCGCGCAGCAGCCGTGGCAGCGCGCCGCGCTCGCCCTTGTCGATCCCGTAGAACGTCGTGTCCTGCGAGATGAGGAGGAGTTCCTTGACGCCCTGCGCCGCCAGCTGGTGCGCTTCCTTGACGATCGACTCGATCGACCGGCTGCGGTAGTGCCCGCGCATCTTCGGGATGATGCAGAAGGCGCACTTGTAGTCGCAGCCCTCGGCGATCTTCACGTAGGCGTAGTGCCCGGGCGTGACGCGCTTGCGCGGCGTGTCCGCGTCGTAGATGTAGGTCGGGAGGTCGAGGCCGAACACCGGCGCGTCGACGCTGTCGGGAGTCGGGAGTCGGGAGTCGGGAGTCGAAGAACCGGGGCCGGGTCGCGACGGTAGAACGTCATCGGCGCCGCGTTGCCGGCTCCCGGCTCCCGACTCCCGGCTCCCGACACGGCTCCCGCCATGAACCCGGCAAGCCCTTCGACTTCTCCGGTCCCGAACACCGCGTCGATCTCGGGGATCTCCTTCTTCAGTTCTTCGCGATAGCGCTCCGCGAGGCAGCCCGTGACGACGAGGCGCGCGGCCGGCGGCCTGCTTCTTGAGCTCGGCCATCTCGAGGATGGTGTCGATGGATTCCTGCTTGGCGCGGTCGATGAACGCGCACGTGTTCACGACGAGCACGTCGGCCTGCGACGCGTCGGGCGTGATCTCGTGCCCGGCCTGCTCGGCCATGCCGAGCATGACCTCGGAGTCGACCAGGTTCTTGGGGCAGCCGAGGGAGACGAATCCTATCTTCACGGGAACTTCCGAGTGTAGCAGGAACCCCATCCCATTGCCTTTCGCCGGGGGATCCCATAGATTGCGCGCCGAGGAGGTGCGGCGATGTGGCTTCTGCATGTCGGGTTTGCTCGGTCTCGTCGTTGCGGCGCCCGTTCACGCGCAGGAAGCGGTGGTGCCTCCCTTGCAGCGCGTGATCGACACCAACCTTCGCGTCAGCCTGCCCGTTCACTTCTGCGCGGCTCCCAGCACGCTCCTTGGCCTGGCGAAGTATTTCGAGTTCCCGGCGGGCGCAGAGTTCATCCCCGGTGCGTGCCACTGGGAACGGGAAGGGCCTGGCAAGGACCAGGTCTTCCTTCAGGGCATGACCGTCGAAGAGGCATTGAACAAGCTCGTCGAGCTCGACGGACGCTATCGCTGGGTCGACAGCGACGGTGTCATCGTGATGCGTCCGCTCGAGGCGTGGGCCGATCCGAAGAACTTCCTCAACCAGGTCACGACCGCCTTCGACCTCGAGGACAAGAACCTCGGTGGCGCGCTCGATGCGATCGTCTCCGGCCTGGTCGAGAAGCCGCGCACGGGTGGCGAACTCCTCTCGACTCGCACCGAGCTGGGCGCCCGCACGTTCTCGGTTCACCTCGGCGCCACGTCGGTGATCGGCGTGCTGAACGCCGTAGTCCGCGCGCACGGAAAGATGTGGTGGGAAGTGCACGACCGCGACGAGGTCCACGAGGGGGGACTGGACCGCATGCTGTGGCTCTACACGCCAGATGGCTCGGGAGCGGGGCAGTCGACGAAACGATACCCGTTCGGGCAGTAGCGTCTGATCACGTACAGGCCACGGAGACACAGAGACACGGAGGAATCCAACGTTCCTAACCGTCGGGGCTGCTAAGCAGCACTGGCGTTTAGAAGCATTGGTCTTCTCCGTGTCTCCGTGTCTCCGTGGCGTATTTGTTTACGGGTAAATCCTGTAGAGCATGCGCGGATACGGGATGGTCTCGCGCACGTGTTCGAGGCCGCAGATCCAGCTCACGCAACGCTCGATGCCCATGCCGAAGCCGCCGTGCGGCACCGAGCCGTAGCGCCGCAGGTCGAGGTACCACTCGAACGCCTCCTGCGGCAGGTCGTGTTCCTTGATGCGCTTCAGCAGCAGGTCGAGGTCGTCGAGGCGCTGGCCGCCGCCGATGATCTCGCCGTAGCCCTCGGGCGCGAGCACGTCCACGCACAGCGCCTTGTCGGGCTCGTTCGGGTCGGGCTTCATGTAGAACGCCTTGATCGCCGCGGGGTAGTGCGTGACGCACACCGGGCGGTCGTACTGCTCCGACAGCACGGTCTCGTCGGTGCCGCCGAGGTCGCCGCCCACCTGGAAGGGCAGGCCCTTGTCGAGGAGGATCTTCGCGGCCTCGTCGTAGTGGAGCCGCGGGAACGGCGCCTTCACCGACTCGAGCTTCGACGTGTTGCGCTCGAGCGATCTTCAGTTCCTTCTGCCGGCGGTCGAGCACGCGCGCGACGACGGAGGTGACCAGCCCCTCGGCCAGCGTGATCACGTCGTTCAGGTCGGCGTACGCCATCTCGGGCTCCACCATCCAGAACTCGGTGAGGTGGCGCCGCGTCTTGCTCTTCTCCGCGCGGAAGGTCGGCCCGAACGCGTAGACCTTGCCGAGCGCCATCGCGTTGGCTTCGTTGTAGAGCTGCCCGCTCTGCGTCAGGTACGCCGTCTCGTCGTCGAAGTACTGGACCGGAAACAGCGTCGTCGTGCCCTCGCACGCCGCCGGCGTGAAAATCGGCGTGTCGGCCAGGATGAAGCCCTGGTCGTTGAAGAAGTCGCGGACGGCGTTGATGATCTCGTGGCGCACGCGCAGGATCGCCGTCTGCCGTTCGGCGCGGATCCAGAGGTGCCGCCGGTCCATCAGGTAGTCGACGCCGTGTTCCTTCGGCGTGATGGGGAAGTCGTGCGCCTCCGACACGACCTCCATCGCCGTGGCGATCATCTCGTAGCCGCCCTTCGCGCGCTCGTCCGCGCGCACGGTGCCGGTGATGATGATCGCGCTTTCCTGGCTCAGGTGATCGGCCCTGGCGAACGTGGCTTCGTCCACGTCCTTCTTGCCCATGACGACCTGCAGGAAGCCGGTGCCGTCGCGGACCACGAGGAAGTGAATCTTGCCGCTCGATCGCCGGTTGTGGAGCCAGCCCTTGATGGTGACGGTCTCGCCGACGTGTGCGCCAATCTTGTCGATGTAGGTGTGCATAGTGTCCGTCTGTGGTGTGCTACCCGTCCTGCGTGTCATGTCGTCGAACGACAGCAGCGACTCAAAGTGTTTCGCGCGCCTGCACGAGCTGTTCGAGCACGGCCTTCGGCGTGGCCGAGGGCGCCGGTTCGAACATCCACGGGCCGTCGTAGCCGACCTTCTGGAACGCGAGCAGCGCGGCCTCCCAGTCGATCACGCCCTGCCCGGGCACGAGGTGATCGTCGGCCTTGCCGCGGTTGTCGTGCAGGTGCGTGGTGATGACGATGGCCCGAGCACGTCTCGATCGCCTCGACGACGTCGCCCAGCAGGCGCGCGTGGCCCACGTCCAGGCAGATGCCCAGCGCCGGCAAGCTCCTCGTCGTCCTCCAGCAGGCCGACCAGAGCGGAACTGCCCGAGAGCGCGTTGGGGATCACTTCCACCGCGATGCGCACGCCGACGCCGGCGGCGACGGGCGCGAGCTCGGCCAGGCTGCGCACCAGCGAGGCGCGGGAGTTGTCCGCGGCCGTGCCGTACGGGGCCGGCGACCCCGCATGCGTCACCAGGAACCGGTAAGGGACGACGGTGGCGAGCTCGAGGGCGGCCCGCGTTTCTTCCACGGCGCGCTTGCGCCGCGGCTCGTCGGTGGCGGCCAGCGTAAACGGCTCGCGCCAGGCGCCGTTGTCGAACGTGGCCGCGATGGGCGCGTGCACGGAGGTCAAGCGCCAGGCGCGTGTCGTCCAGCCACTCGGCCAGGGCGACCATCGCACGCCGATCGCCGTAATCGAAGTGCGTGCGCGCCGCGAACACCTCCACCGCCTCGAAGCCATGCGCCGCGATCTCGACCAGGTGCTCCCGGTCGAGGCGCGCGGTCACGTAGAGGTGTGTGGAAACGCCGAAGGCGGCCCAGAGTCACGCGTGAAGCAGGCCAGTTGAGTCCCATCTACAACCACTCCGCGAGCAGTTCCTGGAGACGCGCGAAGCGCGGATACTTCGCGAGGTTGGCCTTCACGTAGTTGAGGGTGCGGGGGATGTACTGGATATAGACGGCGTTGTTGCGCGTGGTCGTCTGGTAGCCGAAGGTGCCCAGCGCCTTGAGGTTGCGCTGCAGGGCCATCAGGTCGAACCGGCGGCGGAACTCGGCCTCGTCGCCGCGCGAGGTGCCGGCTGGCGTGCCCTTGACGGCCAGGAAGAACGCGATGAGCTCGTCCACCTGCGCCGCCGTGAGATCCACGTACGAATCCCGCAGCAACGACGCCAGGTCGTAGGTGTCGGGACCCATCCGCGCGTCCTGGAAGTCGATGATGTACAGCGAGCCCTCGTGCAGCATCAGGTTGCGGCTGTGATAGTCGCGATGGCAGAGCACCCGCGGCTCCGACGCCAGCTCCGCGACGATCGCGGCCCACTCCGCGCGGAGCGCCTCGCGCTGCGCGTCCGACGGCTGCGCGCCGCGATAGGCGATGAGGTAGTGCTTGACGAAGAACTCGAGCTCCCACGTGAGCTTCTCGACGTCGAAGGCGATGCCGTACGGCGGGTAGGCGTCCGAGCGCAGCGTCCTCGCCCCGCTGCTGCAGGCGCGCGATGAACGTCACCGCCTGCCGGTACAGCGCCGCGTGCTCGGCCGGCGTGGCCGCGCCGAGGTGCGCCTGCAGCGTGACGTCGCCGAGGTCCTCCTGCCCGAGGATGCCGAGCGAATCGGAATGGTGGAGCAGCGCGGGCACCGGCAGCGGCACCTGCGACATGAGGCGCGCGACGGCGACGAAGGGCATCGTGTCGAACACGATGGGACCCTGGTGCAGGGCGAGCACGATGGGGCGCTCGCCGCGCAGCAGCACGCGGAAGTAGCGGCGATCGGACGCGTCGCCGGTGAGGGGCACGACCTTCACGACACGGTCGGCCAGATGTTGTTCGGTGAGGTATTGCAAGGAGACGAGGATCCATCAGAACGGTTCGACGATCATGCCATGGTCCGACGCGACGAGCGAGCATCGTTCGTGGCGCGCCCCCGCGGGCACGCGGACCCCGTCGGTGACGACGCACTCGGTGAGCGCCGCGCCCGGGCCGATCGTGACGTCGTCCCACACGACGGTGCGGTCGAGGCGCGCGTCGGGGGCGATCGCGGCATGGCGGCCGACGTCGAGCCGGCGCGCCCTCGCGCTCCGCGATGCGGATGGCCGTGTCGAGATAGTCGCGCGGCGTGCCGATGTCGAAGAACTCCGCGTCGCGCGCGAAGACGCGGACGCTGCCCGGCGCGGCCGCGATCAGGCGCGGGTAGAGCCCGCGCACCGTTTCCGACGCGACGTCGGGATCGACACCGGCGAAAGCCGCGGCGTTCACAGCCTGGAGGCCGATGAAATGCCA
This sequence comes from uncultured Acidobacteriota bacterium, assembly GCA_963839865.1. Lineage (GTDB taxonomy): Bacteria > Acidobacteriota > Vicinamibacteria > Vicinamibacterales > UBA2999 > 12-FULL-67-14b. The sequence continues at coordinate 152,572 of CAWIWS010000003.1, read as the reverse complement.
GGGTGCCAGGGTGCCGGGGTGCCGGGGTGCCGGGGTGGGTGCCACGGTGCCGGGTGCCGGGGTGCCGGGGGCGGCGCGCTGACCGAAGCCGTGCACGCGGCCGTCCACGTCCGCGAGGACGCTGTTGTAGCGCGGGTCACCGCTGATCACCGCCATCGTGACGAGCGCGCCGGTGTCCAGGTGCTGGCGCGCCAGGTCCGCGAGGTTCACGTCGGCGAGCGTGTCGCCGTTCACGATGAGGAATCGGTCGGCTTCGAGGAGCGGCAGCGCGCGCGCGGGGCCGCCGGCCGAGCCGAGGACCACCGGCTCCCACGAGTACCGCACGTCGAGGCCGAGGGCCGACCCGTCGCCGACCACGCGGGTGATCGTCTCCGCCCGGTGGTGCAGGTTCAGCACGACCCGCGTGACGCCCGCCGCGCGCAGCCCGCGGAGGATGCGGCACACGAGCGCCTCGCCGGCGACGGGCAGCGCGGCCTTGGCGCGAACGGTCGAGAGGGGACGGAGGCGGGTGGCCAACCCCGCGGTCAGCACCAGCGCGGGCCAGCGCGACAGCGCGCTCATGCGTCGGCGTGGGCGGGAAACACCATGTCGGCGCTGGTGAGCCCGTGCGCGTCGCGATGCTTCAGGAACAGGAAGCGGTACGAATCGGTGATGTAGTCGGACGCCGTGCAGCCCAGCGCGCGCGCCGTCGCGTGGATGGCGTCCTCGCCGCCCTCGATCTCGACGAACGTGCCCACCGGCGTCTCGTCGATCGCGATCACCACGTCGTCGGCGGAGAACTCCTCGCGGTACTTCTCGTAGCGGAACCAGATATGGAGGCCCAGCTCCTGGAGGATGGTGAGGAGCACTTCGCCGTCGGCGACGACGGTTTCGTGCTCCTCGCGGAGCTTCATGAGGCCCGGCTGCGCCGGGCCCTTGAAAGTGAGGAGGCTCTTGCCGCCTTCGTTCCGCACGCGCAGCACGGAGCGCTCGCGGCGCAGGCGCTCGTCGTCGGCGTCGAGCAGGCAGTCTTCCTGCAGCCGGCGGCCGTGCAGCGGCGTGGCACCGAGCGCGAGGACCCTCGCCCGTGCCGCGTCGGCACTGTCGAAGCGAAGCTTGATCTCGCGCTCGAGCGCCACGGCGGCTATTCCTTGCGGACGGTGACGAACGTCTCCTGGCCGCCGCGCAGCACGAGCAGGAACGCCGTGCCGCCGGACGGGACCTGGCCCAGCAGGCGACCGGCCTCCTGCGGCGTTCGCACGGGTCTCCGGTTGACCTGCAGGATCACGTCGCCGCGCGAGATGCCCGCCTTGAACGCCGGGCTGCCCTGCTCGACGTCCGACACCAGCACGCCGTCGGTGCTCTCCGGCACCCGCAGGCGCTTGGCCAGGTCGGGCGTCAGGGCGGTGAGCGTGATGCCGAAGCCCTGCGACGACTGCTCGTCGGGCTCGGTGCTGGTCTCGCGCGTCGCCGCCGCGCGGTTGCCTTCCTCTTCGAGGTTCAGCTCGCCGACGGTCAGCGAGAGCGTCTTCTCCTGCTTGTCGCGGAGCACCTTCACGGGCACCGTGCTGCCGGGCCGCGTGCCGGTGACGATGCTCACCAGCTCGTCGCGGTTCTTGACCGGCTTGCCGTTGAACTCGAGGATGATGTCGCCCGGCTCGATGCCGGCCTTCGCCGCGGCCTGGCCGCGCGTGACGGTGCCGATGAGCGCGCCTCTGCGCTCCTTGAGGCCGAACTCGCTCAGCGCCTCGAGCGGCACCGGCGACACGCTGACGCCGATCACGCCGCGCGTGACCTTGCCCGACCGCAGCTGCGGCAGCAGCTCGCGCACCGTGTTGATCGGAATGGCGAAGCCGATGCCGATGTTGCCCGACTGGCGCGAGTCGGTGTAGATCGCGGTGTTGATGCCGATCACCTCGCCGCGCGCGTTCAGCAGCGGGCCGCCCGAGTTGCCGGGGTTGATGGCGGCGTCGGTCTGCAGCACTTCCGCCGACCGCTGCTCGGCCACCGGGAAGCTGCGCGCCGTGGCGCTGATCACGCCGACGCTCACCGTGTGCGCGAGGCCGAAGGGGTTGCCGATCGCCATGACCCAGTCGCCGGGCTGCATCTGCGACGGAGTCGCCGAACTTCACTTCGACGAGGTCCCGCTTCGGCTCGACGAGCTGGATGAGCGCGCTGTCGGTGAGCGGGTCGCGGCCGACGAGCGTCGCCGGGTGATAGACGTCGCTCGTCTTCACCGAAGAACGAGACCTCGATCTTCGTCGCGCCCTCGACGACGTGGTTGTTGGTGAGGATCAGGCCGTCCTTGCTGATGACGAAGCCGGTGCCGGCCGCCTGCGTCTCCTGCTCGCGGGGCTGCCGGGTCGGCGGGTGGCCCTGCGGGGTGCCCCGCCGCCGCCGAAGAAGCGCTCCATCAGGTCGTCCGCGCCGCCGCCGCCCCGCCGCCGAAGAACTCGGTCATCTCCTGGGCGCGCTGCTTGGACGTGCTGCGGATGTTCACCACCGCCGGGCTCACCGCCTTGGCGATGTTCCGGAACGTGCTCGCGTCCACGGGGCCGCTGAGCGGCGCGCTGTTCATCGGCGGCACGCGCCATCGTCTGGGCCGACGAGGCCGGCGACAGATCGAGCCGCGACGCGATGACCATGCCGACCGCCAGCGAGGCCACCGCGATCAGCAACGAATAGAACAGCGTTGTTTTCCGACTCGACATGACGTTCCTCCAAGAACCTCGGGCCCCCCGAAAGGGAGCGCCCGCCGTGCGCAATGGGATAAGACCCTAGACTACCGTAACGATGCTCTGCTGCAACGGCCCGGTCACTTCGGGCCCGTTCGCGGTCCAGACGACGTTGATTTCGGTCCGGACGCCGAAATGCTTGAAATACAGGCCGGGTTCGATGGTGAAGCCGCTGCCGGGCAGCAGACGCCGCTCGTCGTGCGTCTCGTAATCATCGAGGTGGGCGCCGTTGCCGTGGACGTTTTCGCCCAGGCTGTGGCCCGTGCGGTGCAGGATGGCGGCGCCGAAGCCGGCGTCGCTCCAGCACCTTGCGCGCCGCGCGGTCGGCCTCGTAGCCGCGCACGTCGCGCCCGGCCCTGGCCGCGTCCTTGACGACGGCGACGGCGGCATCGCGCGCGCCGCACACGGCCGCGAAGGCCCGCGTGATCGTCGTCGGGCACCTGGGTGCCCGTGAAGCCGACCCACGTGATGTCGGCAAACACCGCGCCCGGTTCGGCCAGCTTGCCCCAGAGATCGAGGAGCAGCAGCTCGTTCTTGCCGGATGGCGCGCGTGGTCCCGGCCGTGGCCAGGTAGTGCGGATTGCCGGCGTTTTCCTGCGCCGACACGTTCGGGGCCGAATCGGCGACGAGGCCCTCGTCCTTGAACCAGCCGACCATCAGCTGCTGGATGTCGAACTCGGTCGTGGCCACGCCGTCGCGCAGCCGCCTGGCCACGGTCTCGAACGCCTGGTCCTTGATGCGATAGAGCTTCTCCGACGCGCGGCGATGCGTGGCGATGGCCGCGTCGCTCCACCGGGCCTCGAACTGCTGGATGAGATCGCCGGACGACGACGACGTCGACGCCGAAGCTGCGGACCAGTTCGATCGTGCCGGCGTCCACGCGCGACACGTAGGGGATGGCGCAGCGCGGCGAGTATTCCATGGCCACGCGCGTGACCCCCGCCAGGAGCTGGGCCAGGCCGGCTTCGAGCTGGGTCGCGGCCGGCGTAGACGATCTTGGCGCCGGGCAGGTGATCGAGGTTGTGGCTCTCGATGGCGTGCACCAGCGCGCGCGGCTCGCCGGTGGCCGGAATCAGGTAGAACCAGCGGCGGGTGCTGAGGTGCCCGCCCTTGGTGGGGCCGGCCGCCATGCGGGTGGCCACGGGGTTGGAGCCCTGGAAGTCGTACAGCAGCCACCCATCGAGACCTTCGGTTTGGAGGGCCTTCTGGACCGCGGCTATCTCAATGGGCATAGATCTGGGATTATAGCGGAGGCCTCACTGGGAGTTCAGACGCCGGAGCGGGCCCTGCAGTCTTTCCCCCGGCGGGACGTCTTATACTTAGGGACGCCTGCCAACCCAGACACCACTATGACCACACGTACGATCTGCTTGGATTCCTGCTGACCGTCGCCGCGGCCGGAGGCCCCGTGTCGGGCCAGGCCGCCGCTCCCCAGGCGCCTGCCGCGCCGGACGCACCGCAGCAGCCGCCCATCACGTTCCGCGCCGAGGTCAACTACGTCGAGGTGGACGCGCGCGTGCTGGACGCGCAGGGCAAGTTCATCACCACGCTGAAGCCCGGCGACTTCCAGGTCTTCGAGGACGGCAAGCCGCAGCAGGTGACGGCGTTCTCGCTCGTCAATATCCCGGTCGAGCGCGCCGAGCGGCCCGCTCTTCGCATCCAAGCCGATCGAACCCGACGTGCGGACCAACCTGCAGGGCGCCGACGGCCGCATCTACCTGATCGTGCTGGACGACCTGCACGCCAACGTGCAGCGCTCGCCCCGCGTGAAGGCCGCGGCCCGGCAGTTCATCGAGCAGTACATGGGCGCCAACGACATGGCCGCCGTGGTCTACACCGGCGGCCGGAGCGACGCGAGCCAGGACTTCACGAGCAACCAGCGCCTGCTGCTGAAGGCGGTGGACAAGTTCATGGGCCGCAAGGTGCGGTCCTCGACGCTGAACAAGATCGACGAGGAAGCGCGGACGCGCGACACGCGGCAGCAGGGCGACAAGATCGAGGACATCGACGACCGGGAACGCGGCTACCAGGCGCGGGCCGCGCTCGAGACCATCAAGAACCTCGCGGACTACCTGGGCGGCATCCGCGGCCGCCGCAAGGCGCTCGTGCTGTTCAGCGAGGGCATCGACTACGACATCAACGACGTCTTCAACAACGCCGACGCGACGACCATCATGGACACGACGCGCGACGTGATCGCCGCGGCCACCCGCGCCAACGTCGCGGTGTACGGCGTCGATCCCCGCGGCCTCGGGAGCATGGCCGAGGAGGCGATCGAGGTGCAGGCGTTCCCGGACGACACGTCGCTCGGCATCGGCCAGTCGTCGTTCTATAACGAGATTCGCCTGTCGCAGGACAGCCTGCGCGTCCTCTCCGACGAGACGGGCGGCTTCGCGGTGGTCAACCAGAACGACTTCAAGACGGCGTTCCAGCGCATCGTGGACGACAACAGCTCGTACTACGTGATGGGCTACTACTCGACCAACGACAAGCGCGACGGCCGGTACCGCAAGATCCAGGTCAAGCTGAACGACATGCCGGGCTACACCGTGCGCGCGCGCAAGGGCTACGCGGCGCCGCGCGGCAAGGCGCCCGAGACCAAGTCGGCCTCGCCCAACGGCACCTCGCCCGAGTTGCGCGACGCCATCGAGAGCCCGCTGCCGCTCGTCGGCCCTGCCGATGATCACCACCGCGGCGGTCTTCAAGGGCCCCGCGCCGAAGGGCGCGGTCGTCGTGTCGACGCTGATCAACGGCCCGAGCCTGCCGCTCGTCGAGAAGGACGGCACCTTCCGCAACGACCTCGAGGTGCTCGTCATCGCCTCCGACGACAAGGGCAAGTCGTATCCCACCGACCGCAGCACGATCGGCCTCAACATGAAGCCCGAGACCATGAACCGGATGCGGGCCACGGGGTTCCGCTTCATCTCGACGATCGACCTGCCGCCGGGCCGCTACCAGCTCCGCATCGCCGCGCGCGAGGGCAACACCAAGAAGGCCGGCTCGGTGACGTTCGACCTCGAGGTGCCGGACTTCTCGAAGGAGAAGCTCTCGCTGAGCAGCCTCGCGCTGACGTCCTCCTTCAGCAGCGCCGCGCCGACCGTGCGGCCGAAGGATCCGCTCGAGAAGATCCTGCCGGGGCCGCTGTCGGCGTACCGCGAGTTCCCGCAGCAGGACGAGATCGCGTTCTTCGCGGAGGCCTACGACAACAGCGGCAAGCAGCCGCACAAGGTGGAGTTGAACGCCACCGTGAAGGCCGAGGGCGGGCAGACCGTCTTCCAGACCCGCGAGGAGCACGACAGCTCGGAGCTGAACGGATCGTCCGGGGGCTACGGCTTCTCGGGGCGGATCCCGCTCAAGACCATCGCGCCGGGCCTCTACGTGCTGCGCGTGGAGGCGACATCGCGCCTCGGCGATCAGCCGACGGCGTCCCAGGAAACCGTGTTCCGCGTGCTGCCCCCGAACGCACCGAGGCAATGACCATGATGTGGATCCTTTCGCTACTGTTCGCCATGCAAACCGGCGCGCCCGCCATCAAGACCATCGCCCATGACGCGATGAGCCGCGAGGACGAGCCGCGGCAGATGGTCGCCCGCACCGAGGCTGACTGGGCGTCGCTGTGGAAGGCCCACGCGGGCGACAAGCCCGCGCCGAAGGTGGACTTCGCCACCACCACCGTAGTGGCCGTGTTCCTGGGCTCGCGGATGAGCGCCGGGTTCGACGTCCAGATCACGGGCACGCACAAGCAGGGGACCGCGCTCGTCGTGGACTGGAGCGAGACGCGGCCCGGGCGCGACGAGGTCGCGGCGCAGGTCATCACTTCGCCTGCCCACATCGCCGCCATTCCGAGGTTCGAGGGCGAGATCCGTTTCGAGAAGGCTGGGAAGTGAGCGAGACCACGAGCACGGGCGTCGATGCCCGGCTTGCGTCCACCCTGTGCTACGCCGGCTGGTGGCTCACCGGGCTCGTGTTCCTCTTCGCGGAGCGGCAGCATCGCGGCGTGCGGTTCCACGCGGCGCAGTCCGTGGTGATCTTCGGGACGCTCACGGTGATCCTGCTGGGCGTCGGGCGCGGCAAGTGCCGTGGCGCTGCTCGTGCGGGGCCCGGCGTTCCAGGTGCTGCAGGCCGCCGGCAACCTGATCTGGCTGGGCGCGGTGGTGGTGTGGGTGATGCTGCTCGCCAGGAGCTGGCGAGGGGAAACCTGGCGGGTGCCGCTGGCCGGCGACCTTGCGGAGAAGATCGCCGGCCGCTGAGGCTATTCGGTGGTGGTGGGCACCAGCTTCGGCACGGCCTTCGGCTTGACGGCGCCGTTGGCGTGCGAGAACTGGTACTGGTTGCTCTTCATCTTGGGGTTCTTCGGCGTCTTGAGCGTGATCTTGATCACCTCGTTCGGCATGAACGGGCTCTTGTGCCGGTAGACGTCGCCGCCCACGGGCGTGCCGGCCGCGTCATACCAGTTCTCCTCGACCTTGAACCCCGCAATGGGCGCCGTTGACGTGTTCTTGACCATGATCACCGTGATCACGTCGGTGCCGACGACCTTGGTGTCCGGCTTGGTGATTTCGACCGTCGCCTCGCCGCGGACCGGCGAAATGAGCTTCTTGGGCGCGGCCGGTGCGGCTGGCGCCGGCGTCTGTCCCGCGAATGCTGCAGGGGCGAGAAGCAATCCGACGGCTGTGACAAGTGCCACCGTGCGCTGGCTGAACTTCATGCGATAAACCCTCCGGCCGAAGATTATAGACCCTACATTTCCCCGTTCCAGTCCTCCGGCTCGGCCGCCGTCGAACGGAACACTTCCAGGTGCCACTTGCCGCCGCCCCAGGGCTCGATGACCTCGGTGGCCACGACGTCGACGAGGAGCTCGGCGAACGTCCGGCCCTCCGGGTCCCCCTCGAGGTGATAGGCCGGGTCGTCCCACGCGAAGTTCGGATAGACCGTCATCGTCAGGAACAGGTCGTAGCCGTCGTCGACCACGATGATCTGGCCGATCGGGCGCTTCTGGGTGGAGTGGTAGACCAGATATTTCTCGGCGCTGTGGGCGCGGATGTAGCGCTTGAGCGCGAACTCGCGCGCGACGATTTCCTCGACCGCGATCTTCTTGTCCCAGCAGTCGCGGCAGTAGCGTTCCTCGCCGCGGGGCTCCGAGACTTCTTTCGCGCCGCACAGGGCGCAACCCTTCTTGTTGCCGATAGACTTGCGGGACATGAAAACGATGTTACTTCACCTCTGGCGCTCATGGGGGCGGCGGTGTCCGCCTGCGCGGCCGGAGGCCGCTTCGGCGGGACCTCGCCGGAGCTCGCCTGGTTGGTCCGCGAGCGAAGGCGGGCGTAAGTGCGTAATTCTGCTCGTTCTGGTCGGTGTGGCCGTCGTGTCGGCGCAGGCGCCGCCGCATCTGCCGCCGCTCGACCGCGTTCTGCCGGCGCGCGCCGAGGCGGTGTACGCGGCGGTGGCGCCGCGGGTGGACGGCGAGGCCGCGATGGACACGGTGACGCTACATGGCGCCGCTCTGGCGGCTCGCGGGCAACCCCGCGTTCGAGTCGTCCCAGCAGTTCATCGCGGATCGCCTCGCGGCGGCTGGGTTCGCGCCCGCGATACGAGTCGTTCCCGAACGACGGGATGGCCTGGGAGCAGGTGCGCGGCACGCTGCGACTGGGCGGCGCCACGGGAGAGGTCGTGCCTGTCGCGCGAGGCCGATCGCGTGGCGCTGGCGATCAACTCCTTCGGCACCCCGCCCGGCGGCCTCACCGCGCGCCTCGTCGACGCGGGGCGGGGCGTCGACGCGTCGGACTATGCCGGCGTCGACGTGAAGGGCGCCGTGGTCCTGGTCGAGCGGACCGATCGGCGCTGGCGTGGCGGCAGGCCGTGAAGGCGCGCGGCGCGGCCGGCATCGTCTCCACGGACCTCGCGGCGTACACGCGTCCCGCCGAGACGCCCGACGTCCTGCAGTGGGGCAGTGTGCCCTACGACGAGGCGGCGCACGCCTTCGGCTTCAAGGCGACGCCGCGCGCCGGTGCGCGACTGCGCGCCGCGCTCGGCGCGGGGCCGGTCACCGTCCATGCCGACGTCGAGACGGTTTTTCACCGGCGTCCCAACCGCACGCTCGTTGCCGAGATTCCCGGCGCATCGCGCCCGGGCGATCGCGTGGTGCTCGTAGCGCACGTGCAGGAGCCGGGCGCCAACGACGACGCCAGCGGCTGCGGCACGCTGCTCGCCACGGCGCTCGCGATCAAGGGCGCCATCGCCAGCGGCGTCCTGCCGGCCCCGGCGCGGACGATCACGTTCCTCTGGACCGACGAGATTCGCGGCAGCCAGCAGTGGGTGAAGGACGACCCCGGCCGCGTCGCGCGCGTGCTCGCGATGCTGTCGCTCGACATGACGGGCGAGGACACCGCGAAGACCGGCGGCACGTTCCTGATCGAGAAGGGGCCCGATCCGTCCGCCGTATTCGCGCGGCCGTCGGATCCGCACACGGAGTGGGGCGCCGGCCGGGTGCGCCCGACACTGGTGCGCGGGACGTTCCTGAACGACCTCCACCTCGCGGTGAGCCTGCGCCGTGCCCGCGACACCGGCTGGGTCGTGCGCACGAACCCGTACGAGGGCGGCAGCGACCACACCGTGTTCACCGAGGCGGGGGTGCCGGCGCTGCTCAACTGGCACTTCACCGACCGCTACTACCACACCAATCTCGACACGCTCGACAAGACGAGCGCGGCGGAGATGGTCAACGTGGGCGCGGCGGTGGCGACGACGGCGATGTTCCTCGCCTCGGCGGATGGCGCCGACGAGGCGCCGATGCGGCGGCTGCTGGAGGCCGCGCGAGACGCGCGCCTCGACACGGAGACGCGCAACCAGGCGACGCCGGACATCCTCGCCGCCTGGCGCCAGTGGTATGAAGAGGCACTCCAGAGTGTGGAGCGCCTCAGGTAGTTACGAGGAACTCTGAACTTTCGACGCGGCCGGCGTGTACATCTCGGTGATGTACTGCTTGACCATGCGCCGGGTGGAGAAGCGGGGGATGTTGGACCGCATCGCCTCGCGCACGAACTGGACCCAGCCGGCGCGGGACGCCGCGCTCGTCGCGGTCGTAGAACGCCGGCACGATCTCGCTTTCGAGCAGGCGATAGAGCGAATCGGCGTCCGCCGCGTCGGTGGCCTCCTGGTCGTCCGGGTTCGTGTGGCTCTCGATCAGCCAGCCGTTGCGGCCGTTGAACCCCTCGGCCCACCAGCCGTCGCCGATGCTCAGGTGCGGCACCCCGTTGACCGACGCCTTCATGCCGCTCGTGCCGCTCGCCTCGAGCGGCTTGCGCGGGTTGTTCAACCACACGTCGCAGCCGTGCACGAGGTAGTGCGCCACGTGCATGTCGTAGTCGTCGAGGAAGCCGATGCGCCCGCCGTACATCGGGTCGAGCGTCGCGCTTGAAGACCTCCTGCAGATGGTGCTTTGCCGGCTCGTCGGCAGGGTGCGCCTTGCCCGAGAACACCAGCTGCACCGGCCGATCGGTGCAGTTCAGGATGCGCGCGAGCCGGTCGGGGTCGTGGAAGATCAGTTCCGGGCGCTTGTACGACGCGAACCGCCGCGCGTACCCGATCGTGAGCGCGCCCGGATCGAGCATCGCGCCGCCCGCGACGATGCGGGCGGGGCTGACGCGCTCCTGGGCCCAGCGGTCGCGCATTCGTTCGCGAATGCAGGTGAAGAGCTCGGTGCGCAGCTCCTGCGCGCATGGTCCAGATCTCATCGTCGGGGATGCTCGAGGAGGCGTTCCCACAGGGCCGGGTCGTCGACCTGGTCCATCCAGCCGGCGCCGAAGTGGCGGGTCGAGGAGTTCGATCAGCGGGGCCGCCATCCACGTGGGCACGTGCACGCCGTTGGTGATGCTGCGCACGGGCACCTGGTCCGCGGGGCGTGTCGGGCCACATCGGCCGCCACATCGTCCGGGTGACCTCGCCGTGCAGCGCGCTGACGCCGTTGATGTGTCCCGCCGTGCGCATGGCGAGCGCCGTCATGTTGAACTGCGAGCCGCTGCCGTTGTCGTACTCGCCGAGCGCGAGGAAGCGCTCGCGATGCGCGGCCGAAGTCGCCCCAGCGAGCCCGCGAGGTGTTTCTCCACCTGCTGGAACGGGAACGCGTCGTGCCCGGCGGGCACCGGCGTGTGCGTGGTGAACACCGTCGACTGGCGGACCTCCTCGAGGGCGGCGTCGAACGACTGGCCCTTCTCGAGGAGTTCGCGGATGCGCTGCAGGGCGACGAACGCGGCGTGGCCCTCGTTGAGGTGCCACACGGCGGGCGTGACGCCGAGCGCGCGCAGCGCGCGGACGCCGCCGATGCCGAGGATGATTTCCTGCTGGATGCGCGTTTCGCGATCGCCGCCGTACAGGCGGGCCGACAGCTCGCGGTCCCACGGCGCGTTCTCCGCGAGGTCCGTGTCGAGCAGGAAGAGCCGGACCCGGCCCAGCCGCACGCGCCACACCGCCGCGAGCACCGTGCGATCGCCGAGCGGCACCGCCGTGATGCACGGCTTGCCTTCGGGCGTGATGGCGGTCTCGATCGGCGCCTCGGTCCAGCTGATGCGCTCGTAGCGTCTCTTCCTGCCAGCCGTCGTTCGACATGCGCTGGTGGAAGTAGCCCTGCGGGTACATGAAGCCGACGCCGACGAGCGGCACGCCGAGGTCCGCGGCCTCCTTGCAGTGATCGCCCGCGAGGACGCCCGAGGCCGCCCGCGTAGATCGGCAGCGACTGGTGCAGCGCGAACTCGGCGGAGAAGTACGCGATGCTCCCGCCGTTGATCGACCGAGGCGCGCTCCTTCCACCAGGGATGCGCCTGCGTGCGCGCGGCGTCGCAGGCCGAGGATCGCCTGGTCGTACGCCTGCAGGAAGGCGGCGTCGCCGACGGCCGCGCCGAGGCGCTCGGCGCTGATCGACTGCAGCATCCGGACCGGGTTGTGCGCCGTCGCGCGCCAGAGGGCGTAATCGAGACGCCGGAAGACCTCCCGCGCCTGTGTATTCCAGCTCCACCACAAGTCGAGGGCGAGCTCGTGGAGGCGGTGGATGCGATTGGGGAGCGGGGACGCGGCGGAGAAGCGTTCTTCAGGCATGTTCAGTTCAGGGCCGGGAGTGGGGAGTCGATGGAGATCGGGAGTCGGCAAAAGGGCTGCCGCGGGAATCATGCGCCGACCAACTGCGCGAATCTCGAGAGGTCGATGTTGCCGCCGGAGACGACGGCGACGATCTTTCCGGAGCCGGCGCGCCCGCTGAGCGCCGCGGCGATGGCGCAGCCGGCCGCGCCCTCGGCGACCACGTGCACGCGATCGGCGGTGCGGCGCATGGCCGACGCGATGTCGTCGAGCGGCACGACGATCGAGCCGGTCGACCAGTTGGCGCAGCAGCGGCCACATCGTGGGCAGCACCGACTTGCCGCCGGCGCCGTCGACGAACGATGCGCGTCCACCCGTCGAAGTAGCTCGCCTCGCCCCTTGCCAGCGAGGTTGCCAGGGGCGAGGCCGTGGCGGGCTCGCTCGCATACACGCGCACGCCCGGCTTGCGCGCTCGCATCACGCTGCCGATGCCGGCGAGCAGGCCGCCGCCGCCGATCGACGCGACGATGGCGTCGACGTCCGGCAGGTCCTCGAGGATTTCGAGGCCCGCGGTGGCGTTGCCGGCGATGAAGTCGTCGTCGTCGAACGGATGCACGAAGTGGCCGCGCATGCGCGACGAGGCGTGCGACTCCACGGTGGCCCAGCACTCGTCGTAGGTACGCCTTGACGATCGACGCGCCGAGCCGCTCGATCGCGCGCAGCTTGGTCTCGGGCGCGGTGTCCATCACCATCACCGAGCACGTGACGCCGGCGCGCCGCGCGGCAAACGCCACGCCCTGCGCCGCGTTGCCCGCGCTCACCGTCCAGACGCCATCGCGCATCTGCGCCGGCGCGAGCTTGCGGACCGCGTTCCACGCGCCGCGGATCTTGAACGAGCCGATGGGTTGCAGCGATTCGAGCTTGAGGTAGATCTCCGGGGCCGGGCCGTCGGCGGGCCCCGGAGGCAGGTCGAGCCGAATCAGCGGCGTGCGGACCGCGGCCTCGTACACGTGCGTGGCCGCGTCCTCGATGGCCTCGATGGAGATTTGCCGCATGGGAATCACCGAAAATCGTATCATGCGGCCACCATGCGGTGGACCTGTCTCTTGCTCCTCGCGGCCGCGACCCTCGATGCGCAACCCGCGGCGCGACCGCGCGCCCGCGACATCGGGCTGGCGCCCGGCGTGTTCGCGGCCGGTCCGCTCAACGCCATCACCGACGTCGCCGGCGTCACCGTCGGGCACGCCACGCTGGTCGAGGGCGACGCCGTGCGCACGGGCGTGACCGTGATCGTGCCGCACCAGGGCAACGTGTTCCAGGACAAGGTGCCGGGCGCGGTCTTCGTCGGCAACGCCTTCGGCAAGCTCGCCGGATCGACGCAGGTCGAGGAACTCGGGACCATCGAGACGCCGGTCGCGCTCACCAACACGCTCAGCGTCGGCGCCGCCGTCGAGGGCCTCGTGCGCTGGACGCTCGCGCAGGCCGGCAACGGCGACGTGCGGTCGGTCAACGCCCTCGTGGGCGAGACCAACGACGGCGGGCTGAACGACATTCGCGGCCTGCACGTGCGCCCCGACCACGTCCTCGAGGCCCTGAAGGCGGCGCGGCCGGGACGGGTCGAGGAGGGCAGCGTGGGCGCCGGGACCGGCACCGAGGCCTTCGGCTGGAAGGGCGGCATCGGCACCTCGTCGCGCCGGCTGGCCGCGCGCTTCGGCGGCTACACCGTGGGCGTGCTCGTGCAGACCAACTTCGGCGGCGTCCTCACGATGGGCGGCGCGCCGATCGGGAAGCTCCTGGGACGTAGGTATTCAGTCACCGCGGAACCGGCTCCCGACGAGGATCGAGCATGGCGACGGCTCCTGCATGATCGTGGTCGCCACGGATGCGCCGTTGGACGCGCGCGAGTTGAAGCGGCTGGCCGCGCGCGCGGTGTTCGGCCTTGGGCGGACGGGCTCGTCGTACAGCAACGGCAGCGGCGATTTTGCGATCGCTTTCTCCACGGCGCCGGACCTGCGCACGCGGTTCGGCGCCGTCGGCGCCGCAGGCACGGACGTTGCTGCCGTCCGACGGCGTGTCGCCCGCTGTTCGAGGCGGCGCTCGAGGCGACCGAAGAGGCCGTCTACAACTCGCTCCTGCAGGCCACGACGGTCACGAGCCGGTTCGGCACGGCCGAGGCCCTGCCGATCGAGCGCGTCCGCGAGATCCTGAAGCGCTACCCTCAGCCCTGAAACTTCTTCTCCGCCGCCGGCGTCATCGACAGGCCGCCGGTATGGATGAAGAGGACGCGCGCGCCTTGCGGGATTCGTCCGTCGCCCACGAGCTCGATCAGCCCGTGAAACGCCTTCGCCGTGTAGACGGTGTCGAGGAAGTAGCCCTCGATCGTCGCCATCAGGCGGAGGGCGCGGTCGCTGCCCTCGCTGGGCACGCCATAGCCCTCGTCGGCATAGCCATACACGATCGGCGCCGCCGGCATATCGGCCGAGGTGAACGGCAGCCGGAAGTGCTTCACCGATTCGTCGAAGAGCTGCGCCGGCGACTTCAGCTTGAAGCACTCCTCGACGGCGTAGCGCGTCTCGATGGCGATCGGGTGGATGCGCGACGCGAAGCCGCCCATCGCGAGCCCCAGCATCACGCCGGTGGTCGTGGACCCCGTGCCGAACGCGAGCACGACGTCGTCGAAGTCGAAGGCGCCGCCGCGCTGGCGGGCGATCTCGCCGACGCAACTCATGTAGCCCGGCTCGGCCTGCGGCATCGTGCCGCCGCCCGGGACGAAGTAGCCGCCCGTGTCCGCCGTGACCTGCGCGCAGAGCGCGTCGATCCGCGCGCCGTCCTCCGGCGTCGGGTGCGAGAAGTTCATCGGGCAGAAATGCAGCGTCGCGCCGAGGTACTCGAGGAGCAGGAGGTTGCCGCTCCACGCCGGCGAACCGGGGGCGGGCCGGTCGGCGCCGATGACGCAGTGGATGTCGAAGCCGGCGCGGCGCGCGGCCGTGGCCGTCATCATCGTGTGGTTCGAGGTCAGCGGGCCGGCCGTGACGATCGTCCCCTTGCCGCTCGCACGGGCGTCGGCGAGGATGAACTCGAGCTTGCGGGTCTTGTTGCCGCCCATGGCGACGCCGGAACACTCGTCGCGTTTCATCCACAGCTCGACGCCCAGTTGGGCGCCCAGCCGTTCCAGCCGGACGAGGGGAGTCGGGAAGTGGCCCAGCTTGATGCGGGGCAGGGCCGACAGGAACTGCAGCAGGGTGTCGAGTGAGCGCACGGGCTGGCGATGTTAGCACCCTTGACCGGATGGGCCGCGGCCCGTTAAGCTCCACTCGATGAGCGGCGTGGTTGTCCTCGCGCGGTATTTTTCGGGCCTGGCTCTGGGGCTCTGGCTGCTTATTGGCCTTATTAGCCTCGGAACAGCACCGACCAGCGGGATGATGTAACCAACACTTTCAAGAGTGACGAAAAAGGGCCATCACCCGCAGGGGTGGTGGCCCTTTTGTATTTAGTGCCGATAAGAGGGAGCACAGTATGGACGCAGGAAGTAGTAGCCCAAAGGTGTGGAAGAACGGACGGTTGCAGGACGCCGCGCGGTGACGCGGCCATGGCCGCGATGTGCCAGGCCGTCGAGAAGGCGGTGCGCGCGCACCAGAGCGACGCCGCCCCGGTCCGGACCGTCATCCTGATGTTCGACCCGCCGGCGGTCACGCGCCAGCCGGCCGCCGAGCCCGCGCGGACACCCGTGCCGGTGTACGTGGACGTGTTCGACTCAGGCTTCGGCCGACTCCGGCTACGGCCACGGCATCTAAAGCCCGTAAGCCGTAAGCCGCAAGCCGTGTCTAGCGCTTTGAGCGCGGGCTCCTCCTGCGGCGCCGCCGCGGGTTCCAGGAAGGGCATGCGCGCGCGGAGCTTGGCGCCCACCTGCTCGATCGGGTGGTCGCGCCGGCGCTCGCGTTCGTTCTTGAACCAGCCGGTCTGGGTGTCCTTCGCCAGCTTGCTCCGCGTAGGCGCCCGAGCGAATCTCCGCGAGCATCTGCCGCATCACGCGACGCGTCTCGTCCGTGACCAGCCGCGCCCCGCCGGTGTAATCGCCGTGCTCCGCCGTGTCGCTCACCGAGTAGCGCATGAAGCCGAGGCCGCCGCGATACATCAGGTCGACGATCAGCTTCAGCTCGTGGAGGCACTCGAAATAGGCCACCTCGGGCTGGTAGCCGGCCTCGACGAGCGTCTCGAAGCCGGCCGTCACCAGCGCGCTCACGCCGCCGCACAGCACGGCCTGCTCGCCGAACAGGTCCGTCTCGGTCTCCTCCGCGAACGTCGTCTCGATGACGCCGGCGCGCGTGCACCCGAGCCCCTTGGCGTAGGCGAGCGCGACGGCGCGGGCGGAGCCAGTGGCGTCCTGGTGCACGGCCACGAGGGCCGGCGTGCCGGCGCCTTCGGTGAAGACCTCGCGGACGCGATGCCCCGGCGCCTTGGGCGCCACCATCGCCACGTCCACGTCCTCGGGCGGGGTAATCCAGTTGAAGCGGATTGCGAACCCGTGCGCGAACATCAGCATCTTGCCGGCGCTCAGGTGCGGCGCGATCTGCGTCGTGAAGAGCCGGGCTGCTCGAGGTCCGGCACGAGGAGCATGACGACGTCGGCCCACGCGGCCGCCGCGGCCGGCTCGAGCGGCGCGAAGCCCGCCGCCTCCGCGGCGCGCCAGCCGCGGCTGTTGGGGCGCACCCCCACCCGCACGTCGACGCCGCTGTCGCGGAGGTTCAAGCGCATGGGCGTGGCCCTGCGAGCCGTAGCCGATGACGGCCACGCGCCGTCCGAGAATCGCGGAGAGATCGACATCAGAGTCGTGAATCATTTTCGCCATGGTCTGCCTCGTGGTCGGGGGCCTGCGACGTCCAGTCTTCGACGGCCAGCACCCCGACCTGCCGTCCGAGCAGCGCGACGATGCGCGCCGCGGTTTTCGCGGAACTGTCGAACATGATGGTGGCCTGCACCGTGGCGCGGTCGTGCGACGCCACGGCGGTGAAGGCCTCCGCCCGCACGCGCTGCCGCCGCAGGATCGACGCGACGCGATCGAGCGCGTCGATGGCGTGCGCGTAGCGGACGACGATGGTGCGGGGGCGCGAGTCCTCGTGGAGCGTCACAGGTCGGCTCCCGTCTCGGCGAGCGAGATGGACCCGGGCCGGCGAATCATGTCGTTGAGGGCCGCGCCCGGGCGACACCATCGGGTAGACGATGTCCTCCTGCTCCACGCGGAAGTCCATCACGCACCGCGCCCGCCGAGGCGCGCGCGTGGCGCAGCGCGTCGTGCACGTCCGCGCGCCGGGTGACCCGCACGCCGGGCAGGCCGTGCGCGTCGGCAAGCTTCACGAAGTCCGGCGACGACATCGGCGTGGCGGAGTAGCGGCGATCGTGGAAGAACTGCTGCCACTGCCGCACCATGCCGAGGTAGCCGTTGTTGATGATCGCGATGTTGACCTTGACGTTCTCCTGCACCAGCGTCTGCAGTTCCGCCTGCGTCATCTGGAAGCCGCCGTCGCCGACGATGGCCCACACCTCGCGCTCGGGGCACGCCATCTTGGCGCCGATGGCGGCGGGCAGGCCGAAGCCCATCGTCCCGAGGCCGCCGGAGGTGATGAAGGTGCCGGCCTCGGCCACCTTGTAGTACTGCGCGGCCCACATCTGGTGCTGGCCGACGTCGGTGACGATCGTGGCGCGGCCGTCGGTGGCGCGCCAGATGTCGTGGATCACGTGCGCCGCGCAGAGCCGGCCGTCATCGGGCATCTCGCTGATGTCGCGCACCGTGGGCCCGCCGGCGAGCTCGCCGATGCGCGCGATCCAGTGGTCGTGGCGGGCGGCCTCGACCAGCGGGAGCCAGTCCTGGAGCACCGCGCGGAGGTCGCCCGCGATGGCGACGTCGGCGCGCACGTTCTTGTTCAGCTCCGACGGGTCGATGTCGATGTGGATCTTCCGCGCGTGCGGCGCGTAGTGCGCCAGCTTGCCCGTGACGCGATCGTCGAAGCGCATGCCGAGCGCGATCAGGAGGTCGGCCTCCTGGATCGCGTCGTTCACCCAGGACTCGCCGTGCATGCCCATCATGCCCAGGTTGAGCGGATGGCTGGCGGGCAGCGCGCCGAGGCCGAGCAGCGTCATCGCGACGGGGATCTGCGCCGCTTCGGCCAGCGCCTTCACCTCCGCCATCGCGCCGCTCTTCAGGATGCCGTGTCCGGCGAGGATCACCGGGCGCCGCGACGAGGCCAGGAGCGCCGCGGCGCGATCGAGCGCGTCCGCCTGCCGGCGACCCGTGGCGACGGGCCGGGCGTCGGTCCGGTCAACGTCCTGCGGCGTGAACTCCGCCTCTTCCTGCTGCGCGTTCTTGGTGATGTCCACGAGCACGGGCCCGGGGCGCCCCGAGGTGGCCACCGCGAACGCCTCGCGCAGCGTGGGCGCGATGTCGGCCGCGCGCGTCACCATGAAGTTGTGCTTCGTGATCGGGATCGTGATGCCGGTGATGTCGGTCTCCTGGAACGCGTCGGACCCGAGCATCGCCTCGGCGACCTGTCCCGTGATGCAGACGACCGGAATCGAGTCCATCATCGCCGTGGCGATCCCCGTGACGAGGTTGGTGGCGCCGGGGCCGGACGTGGCCACGCAGACGCCGACCCGGCCGCTCGCGCGCGCGTAGCCGTCGGCCATGTGCGCGGCGCCCTGTTCGTGGCGCACGAGGACGTGGCGAATCGGATGATCGAGCAGCGCGTCGTAGGCCGGCAGGATCGCGCCGCCGGGGTAGCCGAACACGGTGTCGACGCCTTGCTCGACCAGGCACGACCAGATGATGTGAGCGCCGGTTCTGTTCATAAGAGGTTCCAGTCTGAACGACGGGTGCGCGGCGCCCTACGCGATCGCGTCGACGCGGCGGCGTTCGAAGGCCGCGATGTCGGGTTCGTGCGCAAGGATGAGATCGATCTCGTCGAGGCCCGCCAGGAGCCGCTGCCGCGACGCTTCGTCGAAGGTGAACCGCTCGGCCAGGCCGTGCGCGTCGCGCACCTCGCAGCGTTCGAGGTCCACCTCGATGGCGTAGCCGGGTTCCCGCTCGGCGCGGTCGAGCAGGGCGTTGACGGCCGCCTCGGGCAGCGCCACCGGCAGCATCCCGTTGCCGATCGCGTTGGCGCGAAAGATGTCGGCGAACGACGGCGCGATCACGACGCGGAAGCCCGCGTCGGCGAGCGCCCACGCGGCGTGCTCGCGCGAGGAGCCGCAGCCGAAGTTGGGGCCCGCCACCAGGATCGTCGCGCCGGCGTACTGCGGCTGGTTCAGCACGAAGGCCGGATCGAGCTGGCCGTCGGCGCGCCGGCGCCAGTCGTAGAAGAGGAACGGCCCGAAGCCCGGCGCTCGATCCGCTTGAGGAACTGCTTCGGGATGATCTGATCGGTGTCCACGTGGCTCCGCCGGAGCGGCGCGACGCGGCCGGTGTGCACGCGGAGCGGTGCGCGGCTCGCCATCACCGGTACTCCCAATCGCGCACGTCGGTGAAGTGGCCCTGGATCGCCGCCGCGGCGGCCATGGCCGGGCTCACGAGGTGCGTGCGCCCGCCGCGCCCCTGGCGGCCCTCGAAGTTGCGGTTGCTGGTCGAGGCGCACCGCTCGCCCTCGCCCAGCACGTCGTCGTTCATGCCCAGGCACATCGAGCAGCCGGGCTCGCGCCATTCGAAGCCGGCGTCGGCGAACACCCGGTCCAGCCCTTCGCGCTCGGCGTCGGCCTTGACCTGCTGCGACCCGGGCACGACGAGCGCGCGGACGCCGGCGTGCACGTGGTGCCCGCGGACGACGTGCGCGGCGGCCCGCAGGTCGGCGAGGCGCGCGTTGGTGCACGACCCGATGAAGACGCGGTCGACCGGCACCTGGTCGATCGGCGTGCCGGGCGTCAGGCCCATGTAGGCCAGCGCGCGCTCGATCGCCTGCGCGTCGCCTTCGGACGCGGCGCCGGCCGGATCGGGCACGTGGCCGGTCACCGGCTGCACCATGTCGGGGCGCGTGCCCCAGGTGACGAGCGGCGCGAGCGCCGTCGACGTCGATGGCGACCTCCGCGTCGAAGGCGCGCGTCCGGCGTCGCTGTGCAGCGTGGCCCAGCGCTCGACGGCCGCGTCCCACGCGGCGCCCTTCGGCGCGTGCGCGCGGCCCTCGAGGAACCGCATGGTGGTGTCGTCGGGCGCCACGAGCGCCATGCGCGCGCCCGCCTCGATGCTCATGTTGCACAGCGTCATCCGCTCGTCCATCGTCATCGACGAGACGAGCGGCCCGGCGAACTCGAGCGCGTAGCCCGCGCCGCCGCTGACGCCGAGCCGCGACACGACGGCGAGCGCCACGTCCTTCGCGGTGACGCCGGCGGTCAAGCGGCCGGTCGACGGTGACGCGCATCGCCTTGGGCTTCTGCTGCACCAGGCACTGCGTGGCGAGCACGTGCTCCACCTCGGTGGTGCCGATGCCGAACGCCAGCGCGCCGAACGCGCCGTGCGTGCTGGTGTGGCTGTCGCCGCAGACGATGGTCGTGCCGGGCAGCGTGAGGCCCAGCTCCGGGCCGATCACGTGCACGATGCCCTGGCGGCCGCTGTCGAAGTCGAAGAGCGGGATGCCGAACGCCCGCGCGTTGGCGCGCAGCGCCTCGACCTGCGCGCTCGCGAGCGGGTCGGCGATGGGGCAGGTGCCGCGCCGTCGTGGGCACGTTGTGGTCCACGGTGGCGAACGTGAGATCGGGACGCCGCACCGGCCGGCCCGCCAGGCGCAGGCCCTCGAACGCCTGCGGCGACGTCACCTCGTGCACGAGGTGCCGATCGATGTACAGCAGGCTCCGCCCGTCGTCGAGCAGGCGGACGACGTGCGCGTCCCAGACCTTGTCGAGCAGCGTGCGGGGCGGGCGCCCGTGGCGCTAGACGGCATGGTAGGAGTGGCTGCCGCTCGCGCGCTTCGATCAACGCGTCGTGAATGGCCTGGCCCATCTCCTGCGTGGAGAGCACGCGCTCGCCCGGACGCCGCCAGGTCGCGGGTGCGGGCGCCGGCCGCCAGCGCGTCCTCGATGGCGTGCTCGATGTCGCCGGCCTCCCGCTCCATGCCCGCCGTGAACCGCAGCAGCATCGCGGCGCTGGCGATGGCGCCAATCGGATTCGCCCAGCCCTTGCCGGCGATGTCGGGCGCCGAGCCGTGCACCGGCTCGTAGAGATCGACGCGGCCGCCGATCGTGGCCGACGGCAGCACGCCGAGCGAGCCGGCGATGGACGCCGCCTGATCGCTCAGGATGTCGCCGAACAGGTTGTCGGCGAGCATCACGTCGAAGCTGGCCGGCGCCGTGGCCAGGCGCATCGCGCAGGTGTCCACGTAGACGTGCTCGAGCGCGACCTCGGGATAGTCCGCGGCCACCTCGCGAGACCGACGGCGCGCCACAGCCGCGAGACCTCGAGCACGTTGGCCTTGTCGATCGAGGCCAGGCGCCCGCGGCGCTTGCGCGCCAGATCGAACGCCACCCGGGCGACGCGCTCCACTTCGGCGCGCGAGTAGATCAGCGTGTTGAACGCCGTCTGCCCGTCGGCGGCGTAGCCGCGCGGCTCGCCGAAGTACAGGCCGCCCAGCAGCTCGCGGACGATGAGGATGTTGGCGCCGCGCACGCGCTCCGGCTGGAACGGCGTGCGCCTGGCCAGCGGCGCGTAGCACACGGCGGGACGCAGGTTGGCGAAGCCGCCGAGCGCCTGTGCGCAACGCGAGCAGCGCCGCCTCGGGCCGCTCGGACGGCGGCTTGGCGTCGTAGCTTCGGATGGCCCACGGCGCCCGAGCAGCACGGCCTGCGACGCCGAGGCAGGCCTCGAGCGTGTCGCTCGGGCAGGCCAGCGCCGTCGCGGTCGATGGCGGCGCCGCCGATCGGGTGCGTCGAGAACGTGATGGCCTTGCCCGCGTGCGTCGGCCACCGCCTTGAGGATGCGGACGGCTTCGGCGGTGACTTCCGGGCCGATGCCGTCGCCCGGCAGCAGCGCGATCTTCAGTGACATGCCGCGTCTCCCTGTGCGCGCATGCGCCGCGCGCCGACCGACGACCGCGGCGCCGCGAGTTCCTCGCGGATGATCGACCGCCAGCTGGTCGTCATCCACGGACTTGGTGCGGTCGGCCAGCGCGGTGACGCGCGTGTAGAGCCGCTCGAGCTCCGGCTGCCGCAGGCGGTGGCCGAGCGCGCGGCAGCGCGCGTCGAGGCCGCGCATGCCCGAGTGCTTGCCGAGCACCAGGCGCGTGCCGGGCGCGCCCACCGATTCGGGCCGCATGATTTCGTAGGTCAGCTCGTTCTTCAGCATCCCGTCCTGGTGGATGCCGGCCTCGTGCGCGAACGCGTTGGCGCCGACGATGGCCTTGTTGGGCGGCGACCGCCACGCCCACGATGGCGACAGCGTCGCGCTGGTCGGCACGAGCATCCGTGGTCTCGATGCCGGTCGCGTAGGGCAGCGCGTCGCGCGCGCACCTCGAGCGCCATCACGATCTCCTCGAGCGACGCGTTGCCGGCGCGCTCGCCGATGCCGTTGATCGTGCACTCGACCTGGCGCGCCCCGGCCTGCATCGCGGCGATCGAGTTGGCCACCGCCAGGCCGAGGTCGTTGTGGCAATGCGCCGACAGCACCGACGCGATCGCCGATGCGCGCGCGCGACCGCGCGTGAACATCCGCGTGATGTCCGCGGGCAGCGCATAGCCCACCGTGTCGGGCAGGTTGACCGTCGTCGCGCCGGCCTCGACGACGGCCGCGGCGACGTCGCAGAGGAACGCCAGGTCGCTGCGGGTGGCGTCTTCGGCCGAGAACTCCACGTCGGCGCAGAAGGACCGCGCGTAGGCGACCGTGTCGCGGGCCTGCGCGAGGCAGGTGGCGCGGTCGATGCGCAGCTTGTACTCGAGATGGATGTCGGAGGTCGCCAGGAACACGTGGATGCGCGGCCGCGCGCGCGCCCGACAGCGCGGCCCAGGCGCGATCGATGTCCTCCGCGTGGCGCGCGCCAGGCCGGCGATGATCGGCCGGCGCACCGCGCGCCGCGATCGCGCGCACGGCCTCGAAGTCCCCGTCCGACGAGATGGGGAAGCCGGCCTCGATGATGTCCACGCCGAGCCGATCGAGCTGCTGCGCGAGGCGGAGCTTCTCCGCCGGCGTCATGCTGAAGCCGGGGGCCTGCTCGCCGTCGCGAAGCGTGGTGTCGAAGACGCGGATCCGGGGTCTCTGGGGCATGGGCTGCTCGACCCACAGTCTCGGGCGTCCGGCCAAAATAAGTCAAAGTAATAATATCTATGGCAGAGTCGAATATCGCTTATAGTATGGAAACTGAACGCGCACTGTCGTGGCGGAGGACCCTGCACCATGGAACTGTTCCAGCTCGAAGCCTTCCTCGCCGTCGTGCGCGAAGGCAGCTTCTCCGCCGCCGCCAAGGCGCTGTACCGGACCCAGCCGGCCATCAGCCAGACCATCAAGAAGCTCGAGGACGAGATTGGGCGGCCGCTCTTCGACCGCTCCAGCCGCCGCGGCGTCCTGACCGACGCGGGCCGCGTCCTCGCCGACCACGCCGAGCGGCTCGTCAACCTCCGGCAGCGCGCGCTCGCCGCCCTCGACGACGTCCGGCAGCTGCGGACCGGCCGGTTGACGGTGGCGGCCAACGAGTTGACGTGCCTCTACCTGCTGCCGATCCTTCACGAGTACCGCCGGCTGTATCCCGAGGTGCACGTCACCGTGCAGCGCGCGCTCGGCAGCCGCGTGCCCGCGCAGGTGCTCGACTACGGCGCGGACTTCGGCGATGGTCACGTTCCGGCCCGACACCACGGCGCTCCACTCGATCGTCGTCTACAACGACGAGCTCGCGTTCGTCGTGCCGCCCACGCATCCGCTGGCGCGCCGGCACAAGGTGGCGATCAGCGAGCTGGCGTCGGAATCGTTCGTGGCGCACCACGTGTCGTCGCCGTACCGGCAGCGGGTGCTCGACACGTTCCGGAAGAAACGCGTCGAGCTGCGCATGCCGGTCGAGATGCCGACCATCGACGCGATCAAGAAGTTCGTCGTCGATGGGGAACGGCGTCGCGCTGCTGCCGGCGATCACCGTGGAAGGGCGAGCTGGCGCGGAAGGACCTGGTCCGCGTCGAGGTGCCCGGAACTGAGCTTCGACCGCAAGCTGCGCCTGATCCACCGCCGCGAGGGCACGCTGTCGCACGCGGCCGAGGCGCTTGCTCTCGGTGGTGGAGGCCCAGAGCGCGCTCAAGCGCGGACGGTTTGCGTTCGCGGCCGAGCGCTAGGTATACTTCGGTTCCCGTTCACTGCCGAGTCCGGAAGAGTCTCTCACGAGCTTCTTGTGCGGGAGTGGCGGAATTGGCAGACGCGCTAGCCTCAGGAGCTAGTCCGGGCAACCGGGTGGAGGTTCGAGTCCTCTCTTCCGCACCACTTCATCTGACCATGCGCATCACACTGCTCACCGTCGCGCTCGGAGTCCTGCTGGTCGCCGGTTCGCCGTCCGCGCGCGCCAAGGTGCAGGCCGACGGCGACCCCAACTTCGACTTCTCGACGCTCAAGACCTTCTCGTGGCCGGCCGACGGCCCGGGCCAGTTGAAGATGGCCGTCACCAAGGACAGCGATCCCGAGCCGCTGCGCAAGCGCTTCGAGCCCGTCATCGTGAGCGCCGTCGAGGCCAACCTCACCGGGCGCGGGCTACGTGAAGGTCGCGCCGCGGCGACAGCCCTCCGATTTCCTGATGGCCTACATCGGCCTGATCAGCGTGAGCACGGACGCGCAGACGATGGGGCAGTTCCTGCCCGGGTCGACGCGCGTGGGGCATGCCCCCGTTCCTGGCGGTGACGCAGTCGCTGAAGATCTTCGAGCAGGGCTCCCTGGTGCTCGACGTCCGCCGGCCCGACGGCAACGTGATCTGGCGCGGCGTCACGCAGGCCGAGATGCAGCGCGAACGCCCCGACGCCGAGCGCAACAAGCGGCTCACCGGCTTCATCAACGACATCCTCAAGCAGTTCCCGCCCAAGAAGAAGAAGTAGCCCGCTCGCCGTATACTTCGGGCGTGGGCACCGATCTCAAGCTCGCCGTGCGCTCGCTCGGCCGGCAGCCGGCGTTCGCCGTCGCGGCCCTGCTGACCATCGCCCTCGGCGTGGGCGCCAACACCGCCATCTTCTCGGTCGTCTACGGCGTCCTGCTCCGTCCGCTGCCGTATCCGCATCCCGAACAGCTCGTGACCGTGTACGAGGAGCATCCAGGCGGCCACTCGGCGCTCGGTCAGGACTGGCTCAGCGACGTCACGCTCAACGCGTGGCGGCCGTCGATGCGCGCCCTGGCGCAAGTCGCCGCGTACTCGGGCGGCATTGAGACGGTGGGCCGTACGGCGCCCGAGCGATGGGCGTCCGAGCGCGGTGTCGCCTTCGCTCTTTCCGCTGTTGCGGGTGTCGCCTGTCGTCGGCCGCTTCTTCGACGAGCGCGAAGCGGTGCAGGGTGCGAGCGAGGTGGTCGTCCTCAGCCACGAGGTGTGGCGCGAGCGATACGGCTCGAGCGCGACCGCGCTCGGCCAGGCGCTGTGGGTCGATGGCAAGCCGCACCAGATCGTCGGCGTGGCGCCCGAGGGTTTTTCCTTTCCGCGCCCTGACGTGAAGTTCTGGCGCCCGTACGTGATGCCGCCGCCCGGCGCGCAGGGCATCCGGGTGCTTGCACGCGATCGCGCGGCTGGCCGACGGCGTCACGCCGGCGCAGGCCGCGGCCGAAGGCACGGCCGCCGCGCGGAGCGTGCCGCGGCCTCCCGCCGCCAATCTCCTCTTCGGCCAGGGCGCGCCCGTCGAAGTCCGCGTCGCCGGGCTTCGTCGAACAGATGACGCGCGAGGTGCGGCCGGCCCTCGTGGTCCTCGCGGTAGGCGTGATCTTCGTGCTGCTCATCGCCTGCGCCAACGTCGCCAACCTGTTTCTGTCGCGCGGCGTCGCGCGGCAGCGCGAACTCGCCGTGCGCGCGGCGCTCGGCGCCGGGCGTGGCCGGCTGATCCGCGAACTGCTCATCGAGAGCCTCGTCCTCGCGGGCGCCGGCGGCGCGCTGGGCCTCGCGCTGGCCGCGGGCCTGGTCCGCGTGCTGCCGCTCGTGGCCGCCAACGTGTTGCCCGCGCCAGCAGGACGTGCACCTCGATGCGGCGCGCCGTGCTGTTTGCGGTGACGGTGTCGATCGTCAGCGGCCTGCTCTCGGGCACGTTGCCGGCGCTGCGCGGCGCGCGGGCCGGGCTGTCCTCCGCGATGATCGACGGCGACGTGCGCGACCACCGGCTCGGCGGGGAAGCGCCTGCGCGCCGGCCTGCTGGTCGCCGAGGCCGCGCTGGCCGTGCTGATGCTCGTGGGGGCGGGGTTGCTCGCGCGCAGCTTCGTCGGGCTGACGCGCGTGGACCCGGGCTACGACCCGGACCACGTGCTGACCGCGCAGGTGCTGCTGCCGCCCGTGGCTGCCGGCGAGACGGCCAACTCCGTGATGGCGGAGAAGCCTCCTGGCCCGCGTCCGCCAGCTGCCGGGCGTGACGGCGGCGGGCGCCGGCAACATGGCGCCGCTCGCCCGGACATCGGCCATCCGGATGATGACGCTGCCCGACGTGGACGCCGGCGGCGCCCCGATCGTGGCGCGCGCCATCGCGTGGGCCGTCACGCCGGGGTTTGCGGAAGCGCTGGGCCTCCGGCTCAAGGCGGGCCGATGGCTCACCAGCCGAGCGACACCACCTCCGCGACGCAGGCCGTGCTCGTCAACGAGGAGTTCGTGACGCAGTACTGGACCGACGGCCGTCCCGTCGTGGGCCGGCGCTACGACGGGATCTTTGCCGAGAAGGGCACCGTCACGGAGATCGTCGGCGTCGTCGCCAACACGTTGAAGGACGGCCTCGACACCCGTCCCGAGCCCGAAGTCTATTCGCCGGTGCGGTCGTCGCGGGCCTCCCTGAGTCGATCGA
Source organism: uncultured Acidobacteriota bacterium (assembly GCA_963839865.1). GTDB lineage: Bacteria > Acidobacteriota > Vicinamibacteria > Vicinamibacterales > UBA2999 > 12-FULL-67-14b. The sequence continues at coordinate 125,831 of CAWIWS010000003.1, read as the reverse complement.
TGTACCTCGCCATCCGCTCGGATCGCGATCCCCTCGCGCTGGTGCCCGATCTGCGAAGACTCGTGACGGAGCTGGAGCCGCGCGCCGCGCTCGACGGCGTGGGGACGCTCAACGCCAAGGTCTCGGCGTCGGTGGCGGCGCCTCGATTCTCCGCCTCGGTGCTCGGCGGCTTTGCCGGCGTCGCGGTGCTGCTCGCGGCCATCGGCCTCTACGGCGTGCTCTCGTACGGCGTCTCCCAACGGCGGCGTGAGATGGGCGTGCGCGCCGCGATGGGCGCCACCCGCGGGCAGCTCGTGGGCCTGGTCGTGCGCGAGGGGATGGCGATTGTCGGCCTTGGGCTCGTCATCGGGCTCGGCGCGGCCGTGGGCCTGGCACGCCTGATGGCCGGCGTCCTGTTCGGCGTCACGCCGCTGGATGCCTGGGCGTACGCGGCGGCCCCCGCGCTCATGTTGATGGTGGCGGGCCTGGCCTGCGCGATTCCCGCGCGCCGGGCCGCCAGTGTGGATCCGGCGGAGGCCCTTCGTTGTGAATGAAACGCGTCGTTCTCCTTTTGTGATTGGCGTCGCCGGGGGCTCCGGCTCCGGCAAGACCACCGTCGTCCGGCGCATCGTCGACAGCCTCGGCCTCGAGCAGGTCACCGTTCTCGACCACGACCGCTACTATCGCGACCGCAACGACCTGCGCCTCGAGGAGCGCGCGGCGCTCAACTACGATCACCCGAACGCGCTCGAGACGGACCTGATGGTGCGCCACGTCAAGGAGCTGAAGTCGGGCCGGCCTGTGGAAGTGCCCCAGTACGACTTCACGCGCCATGCGCGCCTGACGGAGACCGACACGTTCCAGGCGAGCCGCGCGCTCATCGTCGAGGGCATCCTCGTGTTCACCGACGCGGCGCTGCGCGACCTGATGGACATCAAGGTGTTCGTGGACACCGACTCCGACACGCGCTTCATCCGCCGGTTGCGCCGCGACGTCGCCGAGCGCGGGCGCACGATGGAGTCGGTGGTCGACCAATACCAGTCCACCGTCAAGCCGATGCACCTCGAGTTCGTAGAGCCGAGCAAGCGGTACGCGGACGTGATCATCCCGCTCGGCGGCCACAACACCGTGGCCGTCGACCTGCTCCTGACGCTGATTCGGAGCGTGGCGGCCCGGTAGCGGGCATGTGCCACACTGGCGTCGCCCATGCGGTCCATCCCGGATACACGCCCGCGGCGGCTTCTCTGCGCGGTCGCGTGTCTCCTGGCGATTGCGGGGTGCGCGCCACGGTTCTCCGACGGCCCCATTCAGTCGCTGGCCACGGCGTGGGCCTTTCACCCTGGCGACGATCCGCGATGGGCGGATCCGGATTTTGACGACAGCGCGTGGCCGCGCCTGACCGTGCCCCTCAGCTGGGGCCGCCAGGGGTATCCCGACGTGTACGGGATCGCCTGGTATCGCGTGCGGCTCCCCGCGAGCTGGCCCGCGGAGGAACCGGTCGGCATCACGATTGGGAAGGTCGCGAGCGCCTACGAGATCTTCGCGGGCGGGCGCCGCATCGGGGGCGTCGGCCGGATGCCGCCCGGCGCGGAGATGCAGTACGACCGCCACGGCACGTACGCGATTCCCGCGAGCGCGCGGTCGGCCGACGGCACCATTCAGATCGCGCTGCGCGTGTGGCGTGCGGAGGCCGCGTCCACAGGTTCAGCGGGGCCCGACGAGGGGCCGTTCGAGGCCGGGCCGCTCGCCGACATCGTCCAGCGCGCCGCCCTCGCGGAGGTCGCCGAACTCGCGCTCGTGATCGTGTTCCTCTTCACGGCCGCGTATCACATCGTCCTTGGCCTGCTGCATCCGGGCGCCGATGAATACGAATGGTTCGGCCTGCTGGTGCTCGAGACGGCGCTGTACGGCTTCCTGCGCACGCAGTGGAAGTACGAGTTGTCCGACAACTTCCTGGCGTTCAAGAAGCTCGAGCACATGCTGCTCTACGTGCTCCAGGCGACCGCCCTGCAGTTCATCTGGGTGTACTTCCGCCTGCCGAGGCCGCGCTGGGGCATCTACCTGCAAGGCCCAATGCTCCTGCTCGCGATCACGGTGCTCGTGACGCCCGGGCTGGGGGTGGCGCTGACCCTCGTGCCGCTGATGTATGTGCTTGCGTCGCTGGTGGCCGTCATCGGCCTGGTCACCATCGTGGGCCGGGTCCGCGCGGGCGACACCGACGCGCGACTGCTGGGCGTCGGGCTTGTCTCGCTCGTCATCGCCCTCGCCCATGACGCGCTCGTGGAGCGCAACCTGTACTTCGGGCCGCGGCTGGGCCTCTACGGCTTCGCGGTGCTCGTGTTGATCATGGGCCTGTCGCTGGTGCTGCGGTTTCGCCGCGCGGTGATTGACCTCGATACGCTCCGCCTCGAACTCGAGAACCGCGTGGACGTGCGGACGCGCGAGCTCACGGACGCCTATCGCGAGATGGAAGAGCTCGCGCTGCGCGACGGGTTGACGCGCCTGCTGAACCGGCGCGCCCTCCAGGAACGCGCCATGTCGGACCTGGCCACCGCGAAGCGCAAGGGCCGGCCTTTTGCCCTGGCGATGGTCGACATCGATCACTTCAAGGTGGTGAACGACACCCATGGGCATGCCGCCGGCGACGAGGTGCTGGCGCAGATCGCGCGTCGGCTGGCGTCCGGCGTGCGGTCCTCGGATGACGTGGGGCGGTGGGGCGGGGAGGAGTTCCTGGTGCTCTTCCCCGAGTCGGACGCGGACAGCGCGCTCGCGGCGGCCGAACGGCTGCGCGTGGCGATCGAGGCGGAACCGATCCGGGTCGAGGGCGACATCCACCTCCACCTCACGGTGAGCGTGGGCGTGGCGGTGATTGCCGAGGCGGTCCCGTCGGCGCTCGTGCTCGACTCACTGATCCGCCTGGCCGACGACGCCCTCTACCGGGCGAAGGCGGCCGGGCGCAATCGTGTCATCGCGGCTTAGCGGAAATAGATCGGGTCTATTTTCCGGAACGGCCAACAGGAAAATAGACCCGATCTATTTTCCGAACGTCAGCGGCTCCGGTTCATCAGGTAGGCCCCGAAGGCCGCCAGGCCCCCGGCGATGATTACGGCGCGGATGACCCGCAGCAGGCTGAAGAACCACGCGATCCCGATGCCGAGCGCCGCCCACTGCACCCACCAGTGACCGGGTGACGTGAACAGGTTGAGGAAGAACAGGAACACCAGGATGACTGGGCCCATCACCAGGAACTTCAACGCCTTGAGCGTCCGCACTGTGGCAGCACCTCCGGCCCCGCCGGCTGGCGGGACCTGTCGTCACTAGAAATTACGTGCGGCCGGGCTGAAAGTTCAAGGGGGCAAACGCCATGAGCCACGACGACCAAATCTCACGGAAGCGCGTGCTGTTCGACATGCCCGGCCCGACTGCCGTGACGGTGCAGCGCGACCTCCCGTTCGACGGGGCCGACGGGGCCGCCTTGCTGATGGACCTCTACGCTCCGGCCGGCGCGTCGGGCGCCGGGCCCCGGCCCGCGGTCATCATCGGAGCCTTCGGCCCTCTACTCGCCGGCCGGCAATGCCTTCGCGGAAGACCTCCAGGAAGTCGGCATCCTGCCCGACGCGGGCGACCTCCAGCTGCCGCCGGACGCCGGCGCGCGCGACTGATCGAGGCGGGCATCGCGCGGGTCCTCGAGTCGGGCGCCACGCCGATCGCCCTGGGCGGCGATCATTCGGTGACCTATCCCGCGCTGCGCGCGATCGCGCAGGTGCACGGCCCCGTCACGATCCTCCATGTCGACGCCCACTCCGATCTCTACGACGTCTTCGAGGGCGACCGCTACTCGCACGCCTGCCCGTTCGCGCGCATCATGGAGGAGGGCCTCGCGTCGCGTCTCGTGCAGGTCGGGATTCGCGCGGCCACGCGTCACCTGCACGAGCAGGCCGAGCGATTCGGTGTCGAGGTGATCGACATGCAGGCCTGGCAGCGGGGCGCGCGGCCGGCGCTGTCGGGGCCCCTGTATCTCTCACTCGACCTCGATGGCCTCGACCCGGCATTTGCCCCTGGCGTGTCGCATCGGGAGCCGGGAGGACTGAGCGTGCGCGACGTGCTCGGGCTTATCCACGCGGCGCCGGGCCCCATCGTGGGCGCCGACGTCGTGGAGTTCAATCCCGCGCAGGATCCCATGGGCCTCACCGCGACGGTGGCGGCGAAGTTGGTGAAGGAAGTGGCCGCGCGTATGCGGGCCGTGAATGCAGACGCACGCGAGGGACCCAGGCATGACACGGACACGGGCACGGAACACGGCCGCCGAACGGCCGATCACGATGCGCGCGCTGAACCGCGCGACGCTGGCGCGGCAGATGCTGCTGGCGCGCGAGAAGGCGACGCTGGCCGACGCGATTGGCCGGCTCGTCGGGCTGCAGGCGCAGGTGCCGCGCCCGCCGTTCGTCGGCCTGTGGACCCGCGTGGCCGGGTTCCGCCAGGGAGGACCTCCTCGCCGCGCTGCACAAGCGGCAGGTCGTGCGGGTCACCGCGATGCGCGCGACGCTGCACCTGATGTCGGCGCCCGACTTCGTCGCGCTGCGCGGCGCCCTGCAGCCGGCGCTCTCGCGTGGCTTCCGACGATCGCCAAGGGCCGCAAGGCGACGCTCGACCTCGAGGCGCTCGACGCGCTGGGGCGCGAGTTCTTTGGGAAGACCGCGGCGCCGTTCGACGCGCTGCGCGAGACGATCAAGACGCGCTATCCCAAGGGCGACGAGCGCGCCATGGCGTACGCGATCCGGTGCACCGTGCCGCTGGTCCAGGTGCCGGACGATTCGCCGTGGGGCTTCCCGTCCCAGGCCGGGTTCACGCTCGCCGACACCTGGCTCAAGAAGAAGGTCCCCGCCGCAGACGCGCCCGCGCGCGCCCTGGTGCGCCGCTATCTCGCGGCGTTCGGCCCGGCCACGCCCGCGGACGCGCAAGCGTGGTCCGCGTTGCAGGGGCTGCGAGAGGTCTTCGAGGCGATGCGCCCGGAGCTGGTCACCCTCCGCGACGAACGCAAGCGCGAGCTGTTCGATCTGCCGGAGGCGCCGCGGCCCGAAGAAGACACGCCGGCGCCCGTCCGGTTCCTGCCGGACTTCGACAACCTCGTGCTGTCCCACGCCGACCGCACGCGCGTGATCGCCCCCGAGCACCGCACTCGCCTGACGACGAAGAACCTGCTGGTGCCGGCGACGTTCCTTGTGGATGGCATGGTGGCCGGGACCTGGAAGGTCGAATGCAAGAAAGCCGTGGCGACGCTGCTGCTGACGCCCTTCGGCGCGCTGCCGAAGAAGATCAAGAACGAAGTCGAGGCCGAGGGCGACGCCCTGCTGCGCTTCATTGAACCCGACGCCGGCACGCGCGTCGTGCGAGGTCTCTGACATGACACGATTCGCCCGGATTGGTTTCCTCCTGCTCATCGCCACCGCCGGCGCGGGCGCGCAAGCGCCGGCGACGTTCAATATCCACGTCAAGGAGACTGCCGGCATTCGCCGCAGCGGCTATCCCGCGCACGCGCGCGTGCCGATCCCGAGGGGCGCGCTCGCCACCGCCGCGGACGCGCGCCTCGTGCTGAATGGCAAGGAGGCGCCCGCGCAGTTCCTCTCCGCCACGACCTGGCCCGACGGCTCCGTGCAGGCGCTCGACGTGGACTTCAACGCGTCGGTGGGCCCGAAGGAAGAGGCCGTGTATCAACTCGAGTACGGCGCGGGCGTGAAGGCCGAGCCGATCGCGCGAGGCCTGAGCGTCAGCGAGACGCCCGACGCGATCCAGGTGGGCACCGTTCGCTTCAGCAAGACGGCCGTGCCGCTGCTCGCGTCGGTGGCCTACCGGCAGGAGGACATCGGGCCCGGTCCCAACGGCTTCGCCGTGTCGGACGAGGCGGGCGCGTCGTACGACGCGTCGGCCGCCGATGGGGTGAAGGCGGAGATCGTCAAGCGCGGCCCGCTGTTCGTGGTGTTGCGCTACACGGGCCAGCTGCGCATCGGCGCGGAGTATCGCGTCCCGTTCACGATCCAGGTGGAGATGCCCAACAGCAAGACCTGGTGGAAGGCCACGGCCACGTTCGACGACCCCGCGCGCCGGATTCGCAGCGTCACGTTCCACTCGCCGCTCACGTTCGGCGCCCTGCCGTGGACCTGGGACTTCGGCACGGGCAGCTGGAGCTACGGCGTCTTTCGCAACAAGACCGACTCGGCGGTCTTCACGCAGGTCATCACGTCGCCGATGACGGGTAGTTGGACGCTGGCCGCCGGGCCGAAGGGGCAGGAGCAGCCGTACGAGGCGTCAGCCGGCCGCCGATTGCCGGTGGCCGAGGGATGGGGACACCTCCAGGACGCGAAGGAGGCCATCGCGTTTGCAATCGACGGGTTTGGAAAACTGACCGGGCACCTACACCATGTCGCTCGACGGCGAGGGGCACACCGCCCCTTCGGTTCGCGCCGGCACAGCCGTCGACGCGTCACGAACTGGCCGTGTATCAGCACTTCGTGGCCACGCCGGTGCCGATCGGCGCGGTCACGAGCCCGGTGTCGATGCTCACTCCGCTGGTGATAACCGTAGACAATTCATCGAGGTGACGGTTTGACGAAACGGGGTAAAATCCCCCCGTTTCGTCAATGCCCTCGGGAGGACCTATGGATGTAAGACAGCCGGTGTCGCGTCGTCGTTTCGTTGGCGGAGTGGCCGCCGTGCTCGGTGCGTTGGGCCTGCGGCCCGACGTGGAACTCTTTGCCCAGGGCGGCCAGGGCGGCATGCGTCGCGCTCAGCCCTCGCTCGAGGAGTACGACGCGTTCGCGAAGCTCGCCAACAACGAGAACAACTACGGTCCGCCCGACTCCGTGATGAAGGCCATGACGACGGCGTGGAAGTACGCCAACCGCTATGGCTACCCGGACGGCAACATCGTGCAGGTGATCGCCGAGCACCACGGCGTGAAGCCCGAGAACATCCTGCTGGGCGCGGGCTCGGGTGAAATCCTCGACGTCGTCGGCGACCACGTTCCTGATGGGCGGCAAGAAGGTCGTGGGCGTCGACCCCTCCTACGGGTCGGTCTACCAGCACGCCGCCAGCATCAAGGCCGAGGCCATCAAGCTGCCGCTCAACAAGGACTACCGCAGAACATCCGGCGCGATCATCGAGGCGACGAACAAGAACGCCAAGGATGTCGGCTTCGTGTACCTGTGCAACCCGAACAACCCGACCGGCGTGATCGTGTCGGCCAAGGAAGTGAAGCAGCTGCTCGACGGCATTCCGAAGGACATGCCGGTGCTCATCGACGAGGCGTACCACCACTTCGTCGAGGACCCGAGCTACGCCACCTCCATGCCGTACGTGCTCGAGGGGCGGCCGGTGATCGTCGCGCGCACGTTCTCGAAGATCGCCGCGCTCGCCGGCATGCGTCTCGGCTACGCCGTGGCGCCCGCGGAGCTGATCGAGAAGATGCGCCCGTACTCGATGGGCAGCATCAACGCGCTCGTCAAGTGGGGCGGCGTGGCGTCGCTCAAGGACACGGCCGGCCAGGCCGAGGTCAAGAAGACGATCATCGCGACCCGCAACAAGACCACGGCCGAGCTCGAGGCGTGCGGGCTATCCGGTGATCCCGTCGCAGGCCAACTTCTTCATGGTCAGCCTCGGCGGCCGCACGGTGCAGCCGGTGATCGAAGAGTTCCGCGCGAAGGGCGTGCTCGTCGGGCCGTCCGTTCCCGCCGATGCTGGAGCACCTGCGCGTTTCGGTCGGCCTGCCGGAGGAGATGGATCGCTTCATGACGGCCTTCAAGGAAATCTTCCCGCAGAAGAAGGCCTCGACGATCGCGAACGCAGGGTTAGGACTTACTGTGTGGGGGGCGGCCCTTGGGGCGGCCCCCCCTTCATTTCGTATCCCGCCGGCGGCTCCGCGCCCAGCAGGTTCCGCACGAAGTAGTCCCACCGCCGCCGCACCATGTACGGCTCGTTGCCGAAGCCGTGGCCGCGGTTCGGCAGCATCAGCAGGTCGAAATCCTTGTTGGCCTTGATCAGCGCGTCGACCACGAGCAGCGTGTTGTAGGGCGGCACGTTGTCGTCCATCGTGCCGTGCGCGAGCAGCAGCTTGCCCTTCAGGTTCTTGGCGAAGTTCTGGTTCGCCTGGCTGTCGTAGTTGGTCGTGCCGTCGGCGTTCTTCACGAGCAGCCCCTGCCACTTCTCGCCCCAGTCGTCCTCGTACACGCGGTTGTCGTGGTTGCCCGCCTCCGAGATGCCCACCTTGAAGAAGTCGGGTAGCGGAACATCGCGGCGGCCGTGGCGAAGCCGCCGCCCGAGTGGCCCCAGATGCCGGCGCGATCGATGTCGATCCACGGATAGCGCTGCGCCAGCTCCTTCATGCCCGCCACCTGGTCGGGCAGGGTGTTGTCGCCCATGTCGCCGTAGTAGGCATCGTGGAACTTCTTGGAGCGCCACGGCGTGCCCATGCCGTCGATCTCGACCACGACGAAGCCGAGTTCGGCGAGCGCCTGTGGTCGCCGCGCGCGGCGGAGAAGCTGCGCCCGCCCACGCTGCCGGTCTGCGGGCCCGGGATAGATGTGGTTGATGATCGGGTACTTCTTCGCCGGGTCGAAGTTGGTCGGCCGGTACATCAGGCCGTAGAGGTCGGTGACGCCGTCGCGCGCCTTCACGGTGATCGGCGTCGGCGGCTTCCAGCCGGCGGCCAGCAGCCGCGAGATGTCGGCCTTCTCCAGCGCGCAGCAGGACCTTGCCCGCCGCGTCGCGCAGCACGCGACGACCGGCGGCACGTCGGGCCTGGAGTAGCTGTCGACGAAGAACTCGCCCGACGGGCGAGAGCGTGACGTCGTGGTCGGCGTCCTCGGGCGTGAGCAGCGCCAGGTTCTTGCCGTCGATGCCGATGCGGTAGAAGTGGCGGAAGTACGGGTCGCGGCCCTTCTCGCGGCCCACGCCGGGAAGTAGAGCATGCGCTTCTTCTCGTCCACGCGCAGCAGCTGCGTGACGTTGCCCTCGCCGGTGGTGATCTGCTGCTTGAGCGCGCCCGTGGCTGCAGGTCGTAGAGATAGAGGTGGCCCCAGTTGTCGCGCTCCGAGAACCAGATCACCTCGTTCGATCGCCGGCAGGCAGCGCCAGTTGATCCCGCCGTTGCCGCGACTCGAAGAACGTCGGCGCTGCTCGTCCAGCACGTCGCGCACCGCGCCCGTCGCGGCGTCGGCCACGCGCAGCGTCTCGTCCTTGTGGTCGCGCGAGGTGGAGACGAACGCCACCTGCGAGCCGTCGGGGCTCCACTGCACGTCGGCCCATTCGCCGTCCGCAGACGATGTCGTCGCAGAGCGTGGAGCGGTGCTGGTCGGGCGGCATCTGCAGCCGGACGACGCGCGGCGCCGTCGACGTCGATGATCACGCGCTGGATCGTCGTGACGACGCTTGTCGCCGGGCAGCGGATACTTCCACGCCTCGCAGCGTCGGGATGCCCGACCGCTGGTGCTCGACGAGGTACATCTCGCCGACGCCGCGCTGGTCCTGCTGGAAGGTGGCGATCTTCTTCGAGTCGGGCGACCAGAGCAGGATCGGGCGGTCGCTCTTCGTCCAGCCGGCGTTGTCGGTGGCGTAGCCGAAGTCCTTGACGCCGTCGGTGGTGAGCTGCGGTCTCCGTGCCGGTCGCGATGTCGCGGACCCAGAGGTTGTAGTCGCGGATGAACGCGGCGCGCTTGCCGTCGGGCGACAGGATCTCGTTACCGTTCCGTCCGTTCGCGGGCCGCGGGGCGGAGGTGCACCCCGCGCCCTGCAGGTCGCAGCTCCAGCGCCGGCCGTCGGCGTCGAACGAGATGCCGCGCCGATCCGCGCTGAACGTGAACTGCATGAAGGGCAGCGTCGTGGCCGTGTACGGCTTGTTCGCCGCGGCGGACAGCGCCGCCGCGATGCGGGCGTGGTCGAATGCCGCGGCGCGCGTGCGGCGTGCCGTGTCGACGAGGATGAACTCGGTGCCGCCGGCGATCTGGTTGCGATACCAGAACCGGCCGTCGGGCAGCCAGGTGGCCCGCACGCTGCCGTTCGAGACGAGCGGCGTGGTGTTGTAGGGCATGAACCGCTCGGCGCGCGCGTAGTCGTCCGTGGTGAGCGCGCGCGGCGGTGCGGCCGCGGGCTGCGCGGCGACGGGCGCGGCGGCCGCCAACATGACGACCAGGATTCCGAGAGCGTGAACCAGCGTGGGGAACAGGGGCTTTCGCATGGGCAAAAGTATGGCACGGCCCCATCCCTCCCGCTCGTCTTCCGCGTCCACACTTTCGCCATGAAACGGATCGCGCCCTCGCTCGTCGTCGTCGCGCTCGCCGCGCTCGCCGCCCGCCCGGGGCGCAGGCCCCGCCGGCGGGGCCGTTCGCCCCCGGGCTCTTCGCCGAGATGCGTGGCGCAACATCGGCCCGTCCGCGCCAGCCGCACCGAGGCGATCGCGGGCGTGCCCAGCCAGCCGCACACCTTCTACATCGGCGTCGTCAACGGCGGCGTGTGGAAGACCACCGACTACGGCCGCACCTGGAGAGCCGATCTTCGACGACCAGCCCACCGGCTCGATCGGCGACATCGCCGTGGCGCCGTCGAACCCCGACATCATCTACGTCGGCACCGGCGAGGGGCTGCAGCGGCCCGACCTCTCCGTCGGGCAACGGCATCTACAAGTCCACCGACGCCGGCAAGACATGGACGCACCTTGGCCTGCGCGACGCGCAGCAGATTGGCGCGATCATCGTCGACCCGAGGAACCCCGATCGCGTGTTCGTCGCCGTGCTCGGCCATCCCTACGGCCCGAACGCCGAGCGCGGCATCTTCCGCTCGCATCGACGGCGGCCAGACGTTCGAGCCCGTGCTCTACAAGGACGAGAACACCGGCGGCGCCGACGTCGGTCTTCGACCCGGCGAATCCCGAACAGTCTACGCCGACCCTGTGGGAGGCGCGGCAGGGGCCCTGGGAGAACGGCGACTTCCGCGGGCCGGGCAGCGGCCTCTTCAAGTCCACCGATGGCGGCACGACCTGGCGGCAGCTGACGAAGGGCCTGCCGACCTGGGACGGCGATCAGCCTGGCCGCATCGGCCTCGCCGTCGCGCCCAGCCAGCCGTCGCGGCTGTTCGCCACGGTCGAGGCGCGCACGACGTGCCGGCGTCTACCGCTCAGACGACGCCGGCGAGAGCTGGACGCGCGTGAACAGCGACCCGCGCGTGATCGCGCGCGGGCCGACGCCGCCGACGTCGTGCATCCGACGAATCCGAACATCGTGTTCGTGCCGACCATCGTGTCGTGGAAATCCACCGACGGCGGCAAGACGTTGACGGGCTTCCGCGGCGCGCCGGGCGGCGACGACTACCAGCGCTCTGGATCAACCCGGACAACCCCGACATCATGCTGCTCACCTCCGACCAGGGCGCCATCGTCACGGTGAACGGCGGCGAGTCGTGGAGCAGCTGGTACAACCAGCCGACCGCGCAGTTCTATCACGTCGCCACCGACAACGCGTTTCCCGTACCGCGTGTGCAGCGGCCAGCAGGAGAGCGGCTCGGCCTGCGTCTCGAGCCGCGGCGACGACGGCCAGATCACGTTCCGCGAGTGGCATCCGGTGGGGGTCGAGGAGTACGGCTACGTCGCGCCCGACCCGCTCGACCCCGACATCGTCTACGGCGGCAAGGTGACGCGCTACGACCGGCGCACGGGCCAGGTGCAGAACGTGTCGGCCGAGTTCGGCCGCGCCGCCGACTACCGCGTCGTGCGCACGATGCCAGTGCTGTTCTCGCCGGTCGAACCCGCGCAAGCTGCTACTTCTCGTCGAACGTCCTGTGGCAGACGCCCAACGGCGGCCAGAACTGGGACGCAGATCAGCCCGGATCTCACGCGCGAGACCTGGGACGTGCCCGCGACCGTCGGCATGTACGCCGACCAGCCCGAGCGCGAAGCCGACGCAGCGCGGCGTCATCTACGCCATCGCGCCGTCGTCACCGACGAGCACACGCATCTGGGCCGGCACCGATGACGGGCTGATCCACGTCGACGCGCGACGGCGGCAAGACCTGGCAGGACGTGACGCCGCCGGACCTGACGCCGTGGGCGAAGGTGTCGATCATCGATGCGTCGCACTTCGACGCGAACACGGCCTACGCCGCCATCAACACGCTGCGGCTCGACGACCTGCGGCCGCACATCTACCGCACGCGCGACGGCGGCAAGACGTGGACGCACATCACGACCGGCATTCCCGACGGCGGCATCATCAACGCCGTCCGCGAGGATCCGAAGCGCAAGGGCCTGCTGTTCGCGGGCACGGAGCAGGCCGTCTACGTGTCGTTCGACGACGGCGACCACTGGCAGTCGCTGCGCCACAACATGCCGGCGACGTCGATGCGCGACCTCGTCGTCAAGGACGACGACCTCGTCGTCGGCACGCATGGCCGCTGGTTCTGGATCCTCGACGACATCACGCCGCTGCGGCAGATTGCGGCGCGACGCGCTGGCGGCCGACGCGCAGCTGTTCACGCCGCAGGACGCGTGGCGCTTCCGCTGCAACAAGAACACCGACACGCCGCTGCCGCCCGACGAGCCGGCCGGGCAGAACCCGCCGGACGGCGCGCTGATCCACTACTACCTGAAGGCCGCCGCGCGCGGCGCCGGTGACGCTCGAGATCCTCGACGCGCGCGGGCGCGGTCGTGCGCAGGTACTCGAGCGACGATCCCGCCGAGCCGCCCGCGAAGGCCGCAACATCCCCGACTACTGGATTCGCCCGCGGCAGCCGCTGTCTGCCAGGCCGCGGGCCTGCACCGCTTCGTGTGGGACGTGCATCACGCGCGGCCGGCCGTGATCAGCTTCAGCTATCCGATTGCGGCGATCGCCGGCCAACACCCCGCGCTGCCGTGCGGGATCGTGGGTGCTGCCGGCACGTACACCGTGCGGCTCACCGTGGACGGCAAGTCACAGACGCAGCCGCTCACGGTGCGGATGGACCCGCGCGTCAAGACGCCGCCGGCCGATCTCGCGGCGCAGTTCGACACCGCGCGCCATCGATGCGGCGCTGCGCCGCAGTGCCGCCGGCGCTTGGGAGATATCCGCGGCGCGTCGCGCCGCAGAACGCCGCAGCTCACCGAGCTCGAGCAACGGCTGACGCGCGCCAACGGGCCGCTCGGCCAGTTGTTCGGCGCCGTGGAGCCGCGAGACGCCGCGCCGATGCCGATGCTGCGCGCGCGTGGAAGGCGGCGTGGCCACGCTCGAGAGCGCGCTGGCGGAGTGGGAGAAAATGAAGGCCGGGCCCCGATAGCCCGGCCTTCGACGGGGACGGGGCTACCCTTGGTGACGCAGCCGAGAGTAACGCCGCCATCCAGCACAGTCCGAGATGTCGGGGACACGATCCTCCTCGCACGATGCCCATGCTGGCGCTGGTCGGCCGGCACGAAGGGTCACTCCGTGGGTGGAACGTCGCGACCCATGGCACCCGGGCACTCGGCGACCACCGTCTTCGCGTCGACCAGGACTCGAAGACCAGGTCGCTGTGCTCGATCGTCGTGGGGCTCGCCGCCCCGCGTCTTCCAGGAGCGGCGGCGCTGAAGACCCAGAGGTCTTCCTTTCGCCCTGCGATCACGTGATCTGCGCGTCGCGATGCCGCTGGTGAGGCGAATGGAGGTCGAGGCGCCGGGCTTCGCTCTTGTAGTTCATGGCGTCGGTCAGCCGCTGCGTGATAGTCGCCGAACGTCCAGACGCGGCCCGCGTCGGGATGGGCCGCCGAGTTCTCAGCCGGCCGCCACGCAGCGACACGGTTGCGTGGCCCACTTCTCGATGTTGCCCCGCACCCGCTTCCCCTGGCGCGATCCGGTCCATCTGCGCCAACTGAGTTGCTTCGTTGTCACCGAGTCCGACGCCCCGGGACCATATCCAGCGATGTGTTGCCGAGCGAGCGGAACACGAAGTCGTGTGGCCGCGTTCCGCCAGGGTGGTGTCGAAGGCTTCGGGGATCGACTCCGGGCGCGGGCACGAAGCCGAAGGCCTTTGCGATGGGCGACCGGCCCGCGCCATCAGGAACGGCACGTGTGGCATATGGTGCATGCCGTGCTGGCCGGGTGTGGCCACGAGGAACGAACGGTCCTCGCGCTCGATGAAGCCCATCATGCCGACGAAGCGCACGTTGACTCGGCCGGGGCGGCGGTGACGACGGAAGGCGTGGCGAATGTCGGCACACGCGGCGGCGGCGCCGAGTGACACCGGCTGACGAACTGACGACGATCCATCTTCTGCTCCTGACGTGGGGGCTATCGATCGGAGCCGTACAGCACCAACGCACTCCAAGCGCCGAGTCGACCGCCGTTGCTCCGTAGTACGTTGCGTTGGAGAGTGGTGAGGGCCTGCGCCGCGGACGTGCCGGTGGCCAGCTGCCGGTGGAAGCCCACCATCAGGTCGCGAGCGGCCGGTTTCGTCGACGCCGGGGAGCGTGCCGACCACGGCCGGCACGCCGGCCGCGAAGAACGCGCGGGCATCCCAGCGCGCCGGCGTTCCTCATTGTCGTTCGGCACCGACTCCGCCATCACCACCAGGCTGGTGTTCGTCAAGCTCGCGCCGCGATGTCGCGGCCGAGGACGGCACCCGAATAGGGTCGGCCCGTTCATCAGCGAACATCAGCTCGACAGTAAGGGAAACGCATCGTTGTCGATTCAGGCGCCGACACATGAACGACCGCCCGGGACGGAGCCTCGGCAAGGAATGCAGGCCGTCGCCGCCGGCGCCGGTGAGCAGCTCCGCCGACTGGTAGACGGCGGCCACGGCCGGGCCGCTTCGTTGGTGGCGTCGTCCGCGGCCGCCCAAGACCAGCGGCGCCGCGTCGGGCTGCGGCGGCGCGCGACCGCTTGCCCGCCAGGGCGAGACGCTGGGGGCGACGCTCAGCGAGACGTCCTCCACCAGGAAGCGGCGCGTCGAGTCCCACAGCGCGGCAAATGCCACGTCCTGATAGGGCTGTCCGGCACAACGCGATCGACGACACACCCCCCAGTCTTCCGGCGAGCGGCCGCACGATTTGGTTGAACAGGTGGCGCCGGCGTCGGGGACCTGGCCTCATGCGGATCTCGTCTCGCTGACGCGCGACCAACCGACCCGCATCGCGCGGGTGACCGGGCGGATGATGACGTTGGTGCATCCTGGCGGATCAGCCACACGGCCAGTTCGTTGTCGAACTGGTTCAGCGCCACGACGGCTTCGCCCGGGCTGCAGCGCGGTCTGGACCTCTCCCAGCGAGGGGTTCGCCGGAAGCGCCCGGCTTCGGCGAGAGCGGGCGCGCGCGTGTTCGGCCAGGGCAAATGCCCGGGGGTAATCCTTCTTCCGGAGGGCCAGCTGCACGCGGTCTCGAATAGCTTCCATGACTCGTCCGACGTGGAGATACGGCCTTCGTCCGACAGTGACGACGTTCATCGTCGAATGCCTGGATCCCCGCGTCCAGGGCGGCCTCGCCTCGTCGAGTTTGCCCTCGCGAGGTTGGCCTTGGCCAGCCGGAGATTCAGTTGGGCGAGCCGAAAGCGGTCCCGGCGCCGCTGGACGATCGCATCGCCGTGGTGGCCGCGGCAACGGCGGCGGGCGGATTCGATGCCTCGAACACTTCGCTCTCGGCTGTCCAGCACGGGACTTCAATCCGCGCTGCGAAACAGCGGCGATGGCCGGCGAGCTGTTTTCGTGCGCCGCGAGATCGGCCGCGGCGTCGGCGCTGCGGCCCAAAGCCAGCAGGACGCGGCGCGCTGGCCAGCGCCTCGATAATGGCCGCCTCGCGGCCCCAGACCTTCGCGCGCACGAGACGGCATCCTGGAATGAAGGCCGTCTCCGGGTGTGGGCCCCCGCACTGCGGCCGCGGTCGCCTCAACGAGGTACCGAACGACGGGACCGCGAAATCGGCGCCGCCGCGGAGGCCGAGCAGATGACGCCATCCTCGTCTTCCCCGAGGTAGCCGTGCAGCGCCGCCGAGAGGTGTGTGCGGCCGCCGCTTGCTCGGCGTCGCCCATCGCTCGACGCGCAGTTGCCTCGTAGAGCGACGGCGTCGCCGATCGGCCCCGGCATCGCCGCCAAGCCGATGAAACACTGGACCTGTCGACGGCAGAGGCGTACCCCTGCGCGGGCTGCGGCCAGGTTGGCGGTCGCAGCGCGGCGCGGTGATGCCTGGCCGCGGACATACGCAACCGCGCCAGTCAGACGGCGCGGACGGCAAAGGGCTCCCCGGCGCGCAACGCATCGCGGCAGCGGTCAGCGTCCGACGGCATCGTTGAAACGATGCCTCGTAAACGGCGCCGCGCCGTCCGCGGAACCGCCGATGCGCACGGCCAGTGCAGCAACGCCTCGCGGCCGGACGTCTCCGCGCGATCGATCGCCGCACCGTGTCGCGTACAGCGTGTCTCCGGCGATGGCCGCAAGGCGTCGGCCATGGTGCGTAGCGCGTCCGCGCTCCGCGTGCCCGCGCGCCGCCCGCAACGGCCGCGGCCCAGGCCGGCAGCAGCTGTTTTTCGATGAAATTGCCGCGCCTCGGTGGTTTGCGCGCGCACGGCCTCCTCGGCCAACGCAGTGTCGACGCGCCGCGCAGCCGCGGCTCGATGCCGGGCCAAGCGACGCGGGCGTCGGCTGCGACAGGTCGCCAGCCGGGCCCGCGCTTCGGCGGCCCACGGCGACGTGTTGTCTCGTGCGAGGTAGTCGGCCCAGGCCGTCTTGCCTGATTGGGGAGCGAGAGGGCGGTGATGGCCAGCGCGCGGTTGAACCACGCCTCGGTGCAGCGACGGATCGAGGCGCCGCGCGCGTTCCGCCGACGCCAGCGCCCGCGGCAGGTCGTCCGGACGCAGGCCGAGCCGCGCGCGCTCCAATTGCACGGCCGAGACGTCGCTCAATACTGCGCGTTGTCGGGCTGCTCGCGCGACGCCGCCAGCAGCGACCAGGCCGCCTCGTTGTAGCGGCGCAGCTGCAATTGCGACAGGCCCAGCGCGTGCAGGCGCGACGGGGTCTGGCGTTCGCCGAACGACTCGCGAATCTTGTCGGCGGTCAGAACGAGACGAACGGTGTCGGCGGCTCGGCCATCTTGCCCCCCAGCAGATGGCTCACCCAGTGGGGCATGTGGGAACCCCCCGGTCAGCCGGCCAAGCACCGCTCGTTCGTTCCCCGTTCCGACAAGACTCACGAGCCCCGCGTCGCGATCCAGTCCGTGGCCTCAACATCGAGGGCACGAACAGGACCGCGATCACGGCAGCCGCGGCCGCCAGCATGCCCACCAGGGTTCGCCGGCCGATGCGCGGAGTGGCCTCCGCGACCGATCCGGCGTGGGGCATGCGTTGCGGCAATGCCTCGGCTGTTCGCGCGACCCCGGCCACCACCGCAACGCAGTGAGGGCACGAGGCAAGATGGGACTCCACGTGTGCACGCTCGGCGAGGCTCAGCCCCGGTCGACGTACGCCGCAAGCACTTCCGGCTCCAGGCAGCCGGCGTGCCGGCCGTTCCGACCTGAACTAACCATCTCGCTTGAATAGACGGACAGTCCCGGAAAGTCTCTCAAGCTCGTCGCGCAACAAGGGGACAGCACGATCGACGCGTGGCCGATCAGCCTTCGAACGTCTCTCGCGTGCGACTCCAGAGGTCTCTATCGCCACCTGCAGATCGCGCAGCACCTTCGAGAGCCGCCGGTGCAGGGTCGCGGGCGACTGGCCCATCAGCTCGGCCAGCTCCGCGATCCCCAGGCCTTCGTTGAACCGCAGGCGATCAGCACGCGCTCCTGGTCCGAGCACTGGGCGAGGGCGGACGCCAGGGCGCGCTCCAGTCGCTCGACGTCCGCCTTCCGGCCGGCATCGTCGACGTCGGCCTCCGCGCTCTCCTCGGCCGGCACGTCGGCGGCCGCCTCTTCGGCCACCTCCGTCGGCCGCGCCCGCGCCGGCAGCTGAGCCCAGATGGCTCGCAGCTCGGCGTGCGACTGGGTGACCGCGTGGTTCGTGCGCGCCAACTCGAGCGCCTCCTCGAGCGGATGGCCGTCGCGAGTCACCAGCCGCTCGAGCAGCACGGCCTCGGGCCCCAGCCGCTCCGCCATCGTGGACGGCCGCCAACGCCCCCACAGCTCGATGCAGAAGTCGAGCGACAGCCGCTCGATCACGGCGGCCAGGTAGGTCCAGTAACTGCTGCGGCCCTGGAACTTCCGCAGGATCGCGTAGTCGTTCTCAATCAGGCTCAGGTGCACGAAGCTCGACAGGTCGTCCTGCTCGTGCGGAGCCAGGTGCCGCCTCCGGCCCGTCGTTCGCACGATTTGGTCGACGAGATCGAGATGGTCGAGGAAGAGCCGTTGATAATCCACGCGGGCGGGGGGTGCCCGAACGATTATCGGAAGGCATCGATCCCGGCACAAGGACACGAACGTCCTTTTTGCACGCAAATCGACATTTGAGACGAATTAGTCGGTTTGGCCGTCTATGCCAGTAGCAGCGGGCAGGGTCGTTCGCCATCGGCCCGGAAGGGGAGCGGGATTGGTAATAGTATGGGCGTAAGCTTTTTGGCGGCCCGGACGGGTCCCCGCCCGCGTGTCGCCCCTGGAGAAACCTTTGACGGACCAGAACCACGACCGCCTGCGCGCGCGCGTCCGCGAGCTCGAGACGCTCTGCACGGACGTTCTCGTCGCGGGTGTCGACCTTGGCTTGCCCCAGCCGTTGCTGAACCGCCTGTGGGGGGCGGTCGGTCACGGCGAGTTGCCGCACGCCTTCCTCGTCGATCTGCCGCCCGTCACCAAGAAGGCCGACGCGCCGCCCGAACCCCTCGGCCGCTCGGCGCCGCTCGTGCCCGGCATCCGGCGAGCGCCGGCCCTGCCGCGCCGGCCGTCGAGCTGTTGCCGATTCCCGACATTCCGCTCAGCTCCAACCCGCTGCGGTCCAAGGACGACGGTCGCGCCCAAGCGCGGCCACAGGCGGAGCTGAAGCCCCTGCTGGCGAAGAAGACCGTGGCCGTGGTGGACGATGACCCGATGATGCTGGATGTCCTGTCGCGCATCCTGCAGCGGGAGAATTTCGAGCTGCTGATGGCGAGCGGCGGGCCGAAATCATCGAGAAGCTCAACGCGCATGACGGGCCAGGTCGACCTGCTGGTGACCGACTACGCCATGCCCGACATGCAGGGCCGCGAGCTGGCCGAGCGCGTGCGGCAGCGCTTCCCGTCCATCAAGGTGTTGTACCAGACGGGGTTCAGCGACATGCTCTTCGAGAACCGGGTCGAGCTCGAGGAAGGCGCGGCGTTTCTCGAGAAGCCGTTCACGGCCCGCGGGCTGCGCGAAGCCGCCCGGCTCGTGTTGTTCGGTGCGATCAACCCGTAGCGTCGGGACCGGACCAGCTACTCTGCGGCGGTGTCTGCGCGGCCGCGTGCGCGCGGCGCCACTCGTCGGAGCCGCGGATGGCATCAGCGATGCGCTGCCGGGCCTCGGCGTCGGACATGCCGCTCACGCGCGCCTTGAGGTAGACGTCCAGGATCCAGGTGCCAATGGCCTCGGTGTCGACCTGCTTGGTGGTGGCGCCCCACAGCCCGTCCGGGCCGCCGCAGGCCTTCATCCGACCGATAGAAGTCCTGCAGCCACTGCGTGGCCGGCCACGAGTTCCTGGCGATGTCCCTGCAGCTTGTTGGTTGCCAGCACGGCGGCCGCGCTTCCTGCTCGACTCGGGCCGCGCTCACCTCGGCCTTGAGCTGGTGGGCGATGCGTTCCTCGCGGGCGATTTGCCCGAGCAGGATGACGATGGCCACGGCCATCAGGACGGTGGCGGTATTGCGCCTGGCGGACTGGCCCTGCGCAGGTGCCGCGCTGTCCGCGCGATCCGGGATCATCGACGAGTCGGCCGCCGAATGCGAAGCCATCTCCGACGATATTCCTCCCGGTAATTCCGAAAGCTCAATTTAGTTAGAGAAAATCCTCGTTACGACGCGTGGTGCCGCGTCATCCACGCGGCTTCGAACGTCTCGAGGATTCGCGTGGCGGCGATCACGTTGGCGCGGGCGCTCGGGTGGTGGTCGAGCGGGTTCACCCAGAGCCTGGACCGGTCGGCGACCGCGGCGAAGTCGGCGCGCAGGTCCAGGCACGTGAGCCCCTCGTCGGCGCACACGTCCAGCACGCGCTGGTGGAGGAACGCCAGCGGATAGTCGGGCGCCAAGGTCGTAGCCCGAATCCGGGAACAGGACGATGCCGAGCGGCACGCCGAAGTCCCGGCAGACCTGGACCAGCGCGTGCATCGCGTTCGCGATCGAGCTGCGCGCCCGGGCCCTTCGGGTCGCCGTATTGCGCCTTCAGGTAGCTCCTCGTAGCTGTTGCCCATCCAGTTGGCCTGCCACCGCGTCCACCACATGCTCGCGAGCGTGTAGAACGCCGAAGAGTTGTAGAGCTGTCGATTCAGATCGGGAAACGGCAGCAGCGGCCGGTAGATCGGTCGTCCGACGGGGTTGGTGCCCTCGACGTCGTTCACGAACCACTGCACGAGCACGAAGTCGGGATGGACCTGCATGACGCTGCTTGCGGATCGTGTCCACGTGCTGCGGCGTGTTGTTCCCAGGCATGCCGAAGTTGAGCACCTGGAAGTTGGACGGCAGCGACCGCTGCATCAGGTTGGTGAACCGGCTGGTGACGGGCAGCCCGTTGCCATAGGTGAACGAATCACCCACGACGGCGATGCGGTAGGCCTCCGGGGGCTTGACGCGCGGGGAATTCGCGCTCGCGAAACCCGTACGCGTTGGGCGGCGCCGGCTCTGTCCGCTGCCACCGGCGCGTGAAGTAGCCGCGGTCGTCCGCGGTCGTTGTGACGTCGCGGTACACCCAGCGGGTCGCGTACTCGGCCACGACCAGCGGCGACGGCCAGCGAGACGGTCGCGGCCACGAGGGCCGCGGCGGCCCTGCGCCGCGCTTCGCGAGCAGCCGGCGTGCGGTCGTACCGAATCCTGCACGACCGGGAAGAGGGCGGCCGCGCCGATCGCGAAGCACAGGAGCATGGCCCAGAAGTCCGTGTCGAGATACGGGACGTCGGGCAGCCAGTCGTCCACCACCAGCATCAGGCTGGCGACGACGATGACGGCGAACGGACCTCGAGGCAGCGACCTCAGGACGGCAGCGCATCGAGCGGCTGAAAATATAGAGGAAATCAGCCGGGCTGGATATTTGGGTCGAGGAAAATGGGCGCCCCCGGCGGTCTATACTGATCGGCGTGACCCGTGGCGCCCGGTTTGTCCTCGGCATCTTGCTGATTGCCACGCTGGCGTCGGCGGCGGCCATGTTCGTGCTCTACCTGGCCGTTGGGCAGGAGCCGCGGGTCGCGGCGCGCTCCACCCTGGTGCTGCGCCCGACCGGCGACCTGCCGGAAGTCCTCCCCGACGTCACGTTCGGCGCCCGCGACGAGCTGACCGTCCGGGCGTACATCGAGCTGATCCGCAAGGCGAAGGCCGACCCGCGGATCGCCGGGCATCCTCCTGAAGCCCGGCGCCCTCAGTTCTCCTTTCTGGGCCAAGGTCCAGGAACTGCGCGACGCGCTCGTCGACTTCAAGTCGAGCGGCAAGTTCGTCCACGCCTATCTCGAGTACGGCGGCGACCGCGAGTACTACCTCGCGTCGGCGGCCGACCGGATCTACCTCCTCCCGTCCTCCACGCTCGATCTCACCGGCATCGCCAGCTACGAGGTGTTCCTGCGCGGCACCTTCGACTGGGTGGGGACCTATCCCGACTTCCTGCATGTCGGGGACTACAAGACGGCGATCAACACCTACCTGGAGAAGGGCTTCACGCCCGCGCACCGCGAGATGAGCGAGTCGCTCAACCGGGACCAGTACGCGCAGCTCGTGCGCGGCATCGCCGACGGCCGCAAGAAGCGCGAAGACGACGTGCGCGCGCTGATCGACGACGGGCCGTTCCAGCCCGAAGAGGCGCTGCGCGACGGGCTCATCGACGACGTCGCCTACGAAGACGAGCTCGACGACGTGAACCCGGATTTGGCGGGCGGCCGCGACATCGACGCGGACGACTACGCGCAGGTCTCCTGGGAATCGGCCGGCGTGACGCGCCGGTCCACGATCGCGGTGATCAACGCGGTGGGCGTGATCAACTCGGGCCGCAGCGGCTACGACCCGATGAACGGCGCGGTCGTGGGCTCCGACTCGCTCGTGGAGTACATCCGCGACGCGCGCGCCAACGCCTCGGTGAAGGCGATCGTGCTGCGCGTCGACAGCCCGGGCGGATCGTCCGACGGCGTCGGACGTGATCTGGCGGGAGCTGTCGATCTCGCAGGGGAAGGGCCGGCCGATCATCGTCTCGATGTCGGACCTGGCGGCGTCGGGCGGCTACTACATCGCCCTCGGCGGCGAGGCCATCGTCGCGGAGCCGGGGACGCTCACGGGTTCCATCGGCGTCTACACCGGCAAGTTCGTCACCAGCGGGACGCTCGGCAAGCTGGGCGCCAACATCGAGGCCACCAGCAGCGGCAAGCACGCGGAGATGAACTCGCCCGACCGCCCGTTCACGCACGGAGGAGCGCGCGAAGGTGCAGGCGTCGATGCAGGCGGTCTACGACCAGTTCGTCGAGCGCGCGGCCGAGGCCCGGCACATGACGCCCGAGAAGATCGACGAGATCGCGCAGGGACGCGTGTGGACCGGCCGGCAGGCGAAGGACAACGGCCTCGTCGACCAGCTCGGCGGCCTCTACACGGCGATCGGCCTCGCGAAGCAGCGCGCCCATATTCCGGCGGGTGAGGAAGTGCGGCTGCTGGTCTACCCGCCGCGGCGGAGCGTCTTCGAGGTCCTGAGCGACGAGTTTCAGTCGCCCGCCGGCCGCATCCAGTCCGCGCAGGCCACCGACGCGCTGGTGATGCTGCTCGGTCCCCGCGAGCGCCGGGCGCTCGCCGCGGTGCTCGCGCCGGGCCGCCTGTTCCGGTCGGGCCAGGTGCTGGCCCATATGCCGTACGTGTTCGTCCGGTAGTTCAGCCTGTAACTTCGCCGCTAGCTTCCGACGACGCGCGCGAGGGTGTCCTGCTTGATGTTGATCTTCAGGGCCGGCCTTGGCCTTCTGCATGTAGGCGCCGAAGAACTTGTCGCGCCGCTGGTTCACCAGCTCGTCCCGCAGCAGGTCGCGGCCCGCCGCGATTTCCTCCGGGGTGGATTCATGCCGCTCCACCACGCGGATGATGGCCGTGCCCGTGGGCGTGGCGATCGCGTCGCTGACGCCGCCCGCCGGCAGCGAGAAGGCCACCTGGTCCACCGCGTCGTTGATGCCCACCTCCGGCAGCGCCGTGCCGCGCGCGACGAGCTCGGTGGTCTTCACTTCGAGGCCGGCCTTCTTGGCGGCGACCGCGAAGTCTTTCGCGGCCTTCAGGTCCGTGGCGATTGCGGCGGCGCGGGCCTTCGCCAGCTCCGCGGCCTTCTCGCGCGTCAGATCGTCGCGCACCTTGGTCGCGACCTCGTCCAGCTTCGGCACGTACGGGTCCTGCTTGCCCACCATCGCGGCGAAGACCCACCCGGTGGCGACGCGCATGGCGGGGCTCACTTCGCCCTCCTTCATCGCGAACACCTTCGCGGCGAGTTCCGGCTGCGGCCCGAGGCCCTCGATGGGCTCGTCCGGGAGGAAGAGGCCCGTCTCCTGCACGGCCAACCCGCGTTCCTTGGCGACCTTGTCGAGGTCGGCCGCGCGTCTTGAGCGAGGCTTCGAGCGACTTCGCCAGACGCTCGGCCTCGGCCTGCGCCTTCTGCCACTTGAGCTGATCTTCGAGCTCGGCGTGGACCTCGGCGAGCGGGCGCGTGGTCTCGGGCTTGCTGTCGACGACCTTGATGATGTGGTAGCCGAACGACGTCTTCACCAGGTCGCTGATTTCGCCGGTCTTGAGCGCGAAGGCCGCCTGCTCGAATTCGGGCACCATCCGGCCGCGGCCGAAGTAGTCGAGGTCGCCGCCGTTGGCCTTGTTGCTGTCGTCTTCCGAGGTACTGCTTGGCGAGGGCCGCGAAGTCGGCGCCGGGCGCCTTGGCCTTCTTCAGCACCTCTTCCGCCTGCGCCTTGACGGCGTTCTCATCCTTGCCCTCGGTGTGGAAGAGGATGTGGCTCGCGCGCACCTGCGCCGGGGTCTGGTACTGCGAGAGGTTCTGCTGGTAGAACGCCGCGATCTCGGCCTCGGGCACCGTGACCGTGGCGCGGACCTTGCTCGACGTCGACTTCGGCGAACTTGATCTTCCGCTTCTCGCCGATGCGATAGCTGTCCTTCTTCTTGTCGAAGTAGGCCGCGAGTTCGGCGTCGCCGACGGTGACCTGGCTCTTGAACGCGTCGGCCGTGACCGGCACGAGGTCGAGCTTGACCTTCTCGTTGCGCTTGCGGTACTCCGCGTCCACCTCGCCGTCGCTCACCGACATCCAGCCGGTGAGGGCCGTGCGCAGCTTCTCGATCGCGAGGGCGCGGCGCAGGCTGGCCTCGAACTCGGTCGTCGTGAGCGGCGGGTTCTGGAACTGGAGGATCTGGCGGTAGCGCGGCTCGCCGACGAACACGCCGTTCTCCTGGAAGCCCGGCATGTTGAGGATGCGCTCGCGAATCTCGACGTCGCTGACGCTGATGCCCTGCTTGCGGGCTTCGGCGACCATCGCTTCCTCGTCGACGAGCTGCTGGAGGATCTGGCGATCGATGCCGAGCTGCTTGAGCAGCGGCTCGTTCATCTGGCCGCCGTACGCGTTCCGATACGCGTTGCACCTGCGCGTTGTAGCGGCGCTGGAACGCGCCCACCGTGATGGGGGCGCCTTCGACGTCGGCCAGGACCTCGCCGGGCGCGGCGCCCGTGTTGGTCGTCAGGAAGTCGGGGATGTAGAACACCACGAAGGTGAGCACGACCAGCGCCAGGCTCCATTTGAGCCAGCCTTTGTGTCGCCGCATCCGGTCGAGCATCGTCATACGGTTCGGTATCCTCTGGGAAACAAGCATGGTAACACGACGGTCACGCCCCGCGGGCGAACCCTCGGAGAACCCTGGCTCGAACCCGTGTTCGAACCTTCGTCGAACCCCGTTTCCGTGTGATATATTCAGTCAGTTGAATGACTTACGGCGGATCTCGCCGTCCGGATCTGGCCGCCCGCCTGCGTCGCAGCCAGCGCACGCTCAAGAGCCGTCTCCAACGGCCTGAGACAGTGCTTGCGCTGTTGCGCGCGGCTCACGACACGCTCGAGCCCGAGACCATCGGCGGGCTGGTCGTCGAGCTCGCAGACGAGTGGTTCAAGGCGCCGGCCTGCGGTGTGTTTGCGGCCGACATCGACGGGCAAGTAGTGGCGCTGTCGTCGCGCGGGATGGGTCCCGCGCTCACGCCCGCGGCGCTCGGTGCTGCGCGCTGGGTGCTGGCGCACGGCCGGCAACTGGCCACCGCGGACCTGCGGAAGGACCCGCGGGCCACGGGCGACGGCCGGAGCTACGCTGGCGTGGCCGCTGCGGTGCCGGGCGCAGACGGTGGCGGCGCTGGTCGTCGTCGAGCGGCGCGCGGCCACGGCGATTCCGACGCTGACGCCGGCCGTCGCCGACCTGCTGGGCACGATGCTCGAAGGACCGGCGCAGGCGCTCGACAACGCCCTGCGCCTCCGCCGGGCCGAGGCGCTCTCGGTCACCGACGACCTGACGCAGCTGTACAACTCGCGGTACCTGAACCAGGTGCTGCGGCGCGAGTCCAAGCGCGCATCGCGCTCGGGCCGGCCGCTCTCGCTCCTGTTCCTCGACCTCGATGGCTTCAAGGGCGTGAACGACCATCATGGGCACCAGGCCGGCAGCCGGGCCCTGGTGGAAGCCGCGGCCGTGATTCGGCGATGTGCCCGCGAGACCGACGTGGTCGCGCGGTTCGGCGGCGACGAGTTTGCAATCATCCTCCCCGACACCGGCTCCGAAGGTGCGACGGCGGTGGCGGATCGCGTCCGTGAGCGAGTGGGGGAGCATCCGTTTCTCGCGGGAGACGGCTTGGGCCTCCGGCTCACGGCGTCGGTGGGCGTAGCCACGTTGCCCGACGTGGCGGCCTCGGCTGAAGAGTTGGTGCGAGCGGCCGATATGGCCATGTACCAGGTAAAGGGTTCGGGTAAAAACGGAGTTCGCGTCGCCCAGGCGGATACCCTGGGGTGATTGCACGGTTCTGCACAACATGGGTCTTGGTTCGCTTTTGTCGTTTCTCTCCACCGATCTGGCCATCGACCTCGGGACGGCCAACACCTGCGTGTACGCGAAGGGCCGCGGCATCGTCGTCAACGAGCCCTCCATCGTGGCGGTCAACAAGGTGACCGGGCGCGTCGAGGCGGTGGGCACCGGGGCCAAGGAGATGCTGGGCCGCACGCCGGGCAACATCGTGGCCATCAAGCCGATGAAGGACGGGGTCATCGCCGACTTCGACGTCACCGAGAAGATGCTGACGTACTTCATCAAGAAGGCGCACAACGGGAACGTGTGGGTGCGCCCGCGCATCATCATCGGCGTCCCGTCGGAGATCACGCAGGTGGAGAAGCGCGCGGTGAAGGACTCGGCGTATCGCGCGAAAGCGAGCGAAGTGCACCTCATCGAGGAAGCGATGGCGGCCGCGATCGGCGCCGGCCTGCCCATCACCGAGCCGGCCGGCAGCATGATCGTCGACATCGGCGGCGGCACCACCGACATCGCGGTCATCTCGCTGGCGGGCATCGTCTACAGCAAAGCCGTCCGCGTGGCCGGCAACGAGATGGATGAGGCGATCATCCAGTACATCAAGAAGACGTACAACCTCCTCATCGGCGAGCGCACCTCCGAGCAGATCAAGATGGAGCTCGGCTCCGCGTATCCGCTCGAGGAGCGGATGACGATGGAGATCAAGGGCCGCCACCTCATCGAGGGCGTGCCGAAGACCATCACCATCACCGACGAGGAGATCCGCGAGGCCCTCGCCGAAACCGTCAACGTGATCGTCGACGCGGTGCGCGTGGCGCTCGAGCGCACGCCGCCCGAGCTGTCGGCCGACATCGTCGACCGTGGCATCGTGATTACCGGCGGCGGCTCGCTGCTCAAGAACCTCGACAAGCGCCTGCGCGAGGAGACCGGCCTGCCGGTGTCGAGCGCGGAGGACCCGCTGTCGTCGGTCGTGCTGGGCGCTGGCAAGATGCTCGGTGAGTTCGACCTGCTGCGCAAGATCGCCATCGATTAGAGCGGGACCCGCTCCATGGCCCTTGCGACATCAGACAACGGCCCGGCGTCCTGCTGGCGGCCGCCATCCTGCTGCACGTCGTCCTCATCTCCGTGCAGGTCAACACCGCCTCGGGCCTGCCCCTGGCGCAGGCGGTGACGTTCGGCGCGTTCTCCGAGGTGCAGCGCGCGACGATGGCCGTGGTCGACGGCGTGCGCGGCGTCTGGACCGGGTACGTGGCGCTGCAGCAGGTCCAGACCGACAACGCCGCCCTCAAGCAGGAAGTGCAGACGCTGCAGGTCCGCCTGCAGGAAGAGCGCGCGGTCGCGCAGCGCACCGACAGCCTGCGGCAGTTGCTCGAACTGCGCGAGCGCTCGGGCCTGGACACGACGGCGGCCGAGATCATCGCCGCCGCGGCCAGCCCGGAATTCCGCACCGTGACCATCGACAAGGGGAAGTCGTCCGGTCTGGCCGCCGACATGGCCGTGATCTCGCCGGCGGGCGTCGTCGGCCGCGTCATCCTGCCGAGCGAGCGGGCGTCGAAGGTGCAGCTGCTGATCGACCGCAACGCGGCGGCCGGCGCGCTCGTGGAGCGCACGCGCACGCAGGGAGTCATCGTGGGTTTCGGCGACGGCACGCTCCGCATGGAGTACGTGCCGGGCACCTCCGACGTGAAGCCGGGGGACCTGGTCGTCACGTCCGGCATCGACGGCATCTATCCCAAGGGGTTCGTGATCGGCACGATTGACGTCGTCGATCGCGGTCCCGGGTCGTACCACCAGATCACCGTCGGCCGGCCGTGGATTTCTCGCGGCTGGAAGAAGTGCTCGTCGTGCGCACGCCGCTCGCGGCGCCCGACGTGCCGGAGGTCAAGCCGTGAGGATCGCGGCCGCGCTGGCGGCCATCGTCGTCGCCCTGGCGCTCCAGACGACGCTGGCCGGACTGGTGATTCGTGGCACGGCCGCGCTGGACCTGGTCCTGGTCGTGGTCGTCTACATCGGGCTGTCGTCCGGGCCCGCGACGGGGTTGCTGGCCGGTAGCGTGGCGGGCTTGATCCAGGACGCCCTGTCGAGCGGCATCCTCGGCATCGGGGGCCTGGCCAAGACGCTGGTGGCCTTTGCCGCGGGCGTGGTGGGCACGCAGTTCATCGTGACGGCGCCCTTGCCGCGGTTCCTGGTGTTCGTGCTGGCCACGGTGGCGCACGCGGTCATTTTCATGGGTCTGTACACCCTGCTGGACCTGCGGCAGTTCCCGTCGCCGTACGCGGCGGTCCTGGGGCAGGCCGTGGGGAACGGGTTCGTCGGCGTGGTGGGGTTCCAACTCATCGAGTGGCTCCCGGGATTCATTGCCCGGCGCCGCGCCGGCCGGCCCTTGAAACGATAGGATAAGGGGTTCATGGCCATTGCCGAAGATCGGCGCCGCCTCGCGTCCCGGCTCACCGTGCTACGGGTGTCGGCGTTGGTGGCGTTCGGCCTCCTGGCGGGCGGCTTCTGGTTCTTCCAGGTCGTCCAGCACGCGAAGTTCCAGGAGATGGCCGAGAACAACCACCAGCGCACGCTGACGCTGCGCGCGCCGCGCGGCGTCATCTTCGATCGCGCGGGCCGCGTCCTCGTGGAGAACCGCAACTCCTTCAACATCTCCATCGTCCGCGAGCACACGAAGGATCTCGACCGCACCGTCCGCGTGCTGTCGTCGGTGACCGGCCTCGACGAGCGGCACGTGCGCGAGATCGTGGACAAGCACAGGCGCGAGCCGGCGTACCGGCCGATCGTCATCGTGCAGGACGCGACGCTCGCGCAGGTCGCCGCGGTCACGGCGCACCGGCTCGACTTCGAACTGCCGGACGTCGTGGTACAGGAAGTGCCGACGCGCGAGTATCCGGACCAGGCGATGGCCGCGCACCTCATCGGCTACGTCGGCGAGGCGAGCGAGGACCAGATGTCCGCCGACAGCGTGGGCACCGGCTCGATCGTGGGGCAGTCGGGCGTCGAGCGGGTGTACAACAAGCTGCTGATGGGCGAGGACGGCGCGCGCCGCGTGGTCGTCAACAGCACGGGCCGCGAGATCCGGACCCTCGAGGAGATCGCCGCCGGTCGAAGGCCGGCGCGTGCAGCTCTCGATCAACTACTCGATGCAGCGCGCGGCCGAGGACGCGTTCCGCGCCTACGGCCACTGGGGGTCGGCGGTCGTGCTCGATCCGCGGACCGGCGACGTGCTCACGCTGGCGAGCATGCCGGCCTACGATCCCAACGCGTTTGCCTCCGGCATCGACCGCACGACGTGGAACGCGCTCAACAGCGACGAAGCTGCGCCCGCTGCAGAACCGCGCGATCCAGGGGCGCTACTCGCCGGGCTCGACGTTCAAGATCGTCGTGGCGACGGCCGCGCTCGAAGAGGGCCTCATCACGCCCGACCACGCAGGTGTTCTGCCCCGGGCGGCGCCACCTTCTACGGCCGCTTCTTCAAGTGCAGCTCGAAGGGCGGCCACGGCTCATGGACCTGCGGCACGCGATCGAGAAATCCTGCAACGTCTATTTCTACACCGTGGGCAACATGCTCGGCATCGACAAGATCCACGAGTGGGGCGTCAAGCTCGGCCTCGCCGGCAAGAGCGGCATCGACCTGCCCAACGAGATCGAGAGCATCGTGCCGTCGCCCGAGTGGAAGAAGCAGCGCACCGGCGAGAAGTGGTACCCGGGCGAGACCATCTCCGTGTCGATCGGCCAGGGCCAGGTCTCGGTGACGCCGATGTCGCTGGCGGTGATGATGGCGACGGTGGCCAACGGCGGTACGCGCGTGGTGCCGCGCCTCGTCCAGGCGGTCGACGACGGCCAGGGCTGGCAGCCGGTGCCGGCGCCGGCCAACCCGTTCAAGCCGTTCCTCATGAAGCCGGAGACGCTGGCGGCCGTGCACGACGGTCTCTGGCTGGCGGTCAACGGCGCCGGCACGGCGGTGCGCGCGCGCCTCGCGGGCCGCGGACGTGTCGGGCAAGACGGGCACGGCGCAGGTCATCTCGATCCAGGGCAAGTAGCGGGCGCAGCGGCAACGAGAAGGACCTGCGCGACCACGGCTGGTTCGTGTTCTTCAGCGCCGAAGGACAATCCCGAACTGGCCGGCGCCGTGTTCGCCGAGCACGCCGAGCACGGGTACCGAGGGCGCGCAGCATCGCCAGGCACATCATCGACACCTACTACGCGCAGAAGGAAGGGCGGCCGCTGCCGCGTGCTGGTGCGTGCCGCCGGCCGCCGCCCGCCGCCGGTGCCGGTGCGCGCGGCCGCGGTGACCGGCCCCGGCGCCGAGGAGCGGCACTGATGTTCGAGCGCCGCCTCTATCACCACATCGACTGGGTGCTGATCACCGCCGTGTTCGCCATCTGCGCGATCGGACTCGCGATGATCTACAGCACCACCGGCGGCCCCAGCCGCGTCTACTGGACGCAGGTCTACGCCATGGGCCTCGGCATCGTCGCGATGACCGTCTGCCTGTCGTTCGACTATCGCTCGCTCGCCGACAAGTCGCACTGGCTCTACTTCGGCGTGGTCATGCTCCTCGTGGGCGTGCTCTTCTTCGGCGCCGTCCGTGGCGGGTCGCGCCGATGGATCGATCTCGGCGTCTTCAACCTGCAGCCGTCGGAGTTCGCCAAGGCCACGCTCGCGCTGCTGCTGGCGAAGATGCTCGGGGAGAGCCGCAGGCCCGCGCTCGGCAACAGCGACCTGCTTCTCGCCGCCGCGCTGACAGCCGTGCCGTTCTTCGTCATCGCCCGGCAGCCCGACCTCGGCACCGCGGTCACCCTGCTGCCGATCCTCCTGG
The DNA here is from genome assembly GCA_963839865.1 of uncultured Acidobacteriota bacterium. Taxonomy (GTDB): domain Bacteria; phylum Acidobacteriota; class Vicinamibacteria; order Vicinamibacterales; family UBA2999; genus 12-FULL-67-14b. The sequence goes on along the minus strand of CAWIWS010000003.1, from coordinate 94,910 downwards.
TGATCGCCTACGTCGCCGGCATGCCGATGAAGTATCTCGGCGCCCTCGTGCTGATGGCGATCCTCGCGGCGCCCGTGGCGTACAAGTTCGCCCTGCAGGATTACCAGCGGGAGCGCATCTCCACCTTCCTCGACCCGGCGCAGGACCCTCGCGGCGCCGGGTACCAGCAGATCCAGGCCCGTATCACCGTCGGCTCCGGCGGCGTGTGGGGCAAGGGGTTCATGGGCGGGACGCAGGGCCAGTTGCGGTTTCTCCCGGTGGCGCACAACGACTTCATCTTCTCGGTGCTCGCCGAGGAGCAGGGTCTGGCGGGCGTCCTCGTGGTGCTCGGGCTCTACCTGTTCGTGATCTTGCGCGCGCTGGACGCGGCCCGGTTGGCCAAGGATCGGCTCGGCGCGTACCTGGTCCTGGGCGTGCTCTCGGCGTTTACGTTCCAGGTCATCTACAACATCACCATGTCGGCGGGTCTGGCGCCGGTCAAGGGGCTCACGCTGCCGCTCATGAGTTACGGCGGCTCCTCCATGATCGCGACGCTGGCCGGGTTCGGCCTCATCCTCAACGTCCGTATGCGGCGGTTCACAAACTAGCATGAACAAAGAAATGATCATTTCCTCGAACGGCCACGAAACGCGCGTGGCCATCCTCGAGGACGACCAGCTCGCCGAGATGTTCGTCGAGCGCGAGCACAATCGCGGCGTCGTCGGCAACGTCTACAAGGGCCGCGTGTCGAAGGTCCTGCCCGGCATGCAGTCGTCCTTCATCGACCTCGGCCTCGAGCGCGACGGCTTCCTCTACGTCTCCGACGTGATCGCCGATCTCGACGATTACGACAAGGACGACGACGAGCCCGCGGCGCCGGGGGAGGCCGTGGCGGCCACCGGCGACCCTTCGGCAGGCCCAGGGTCGTCCCGAGCGGAGTCGAGGGACGAGAAGGGCGACAGGCGCGGGCGCGACCGCGGACGGCGCGGCGACCGCGACGAGGGCAAGGAGCGCGCCCCGGAGCCGAAAATCGAGGAACTCCTCAAGGAGGGCCAGGACGTCATCGTCCAGGTCGCGAAGGAGCCGCTCGGCACCAAGGGCGCGCGCCTCACGTGCCACGTGACGCTGCCGGGCCGCTTCCTCGTGTTCATGCCGACGGTGGACCACATCGGCATCTCCCGGAAGATCGACAGCCGCGACGAACGCACGCGCCTGCGCGGCATCGTCCGCGAGTTCCGCGAGCAGCACAACTTCAGCGGCGGCGTGATCATCCGCACGGCGGCCTCCGGCCGCTCGAAGGAAGACATCCTCGCGGACCTCAACTACTTCTACAAGATCTGGGTCGACATGCGGCAGCGCGGCGAGACCAGCCGGGCGCCGGTGACGGTGTACCAGGAGCCGAGCCTCGTGGCCAAGCTCCTCCGAGACCTGCTGACCGACGACTACTCGGCCATCCGCATCGACCATCCGCAGGAATACCAGCGCGTGCTCGAGTTCATCGAGCGCATCATGCCGAACCTGGCGTCGCGCGTGAAACTGTACGACAAGGACTTCCCGATCTTCGAGGAATACGGCGTGCAGGCCGAGCTCGACAAGGCGCTGCGCAGCAAGGTGTGGCTCAAGTCGGGCGGGTCGATCGTGATCAACCAGACCGAGGCGCTGGTGGCGATCGACGTCAACACCGGCCGCTACGTGGGCAAGAAGACCGCCGGCCGGCTCGAGGACACGATCATCAAGACGAACCTCGAGGCCGCGAAGGAGATCGTCCGGCAGATCCGCCTGCGCGACCTCGGGCGGCATCATCGTCTGCGACTTCATCGACATGGAGGAGAAGAAGAACCGCCAGAAGGTGTTCGGGGCGGTGGAGCAGGAGCTGCGCAAGGACCGCGCGCCGTCCAAGGCCCTCCAGGTCTCGGACTTCGGCCTCGTCATCGTGACGCGCAAGCGCGTGAAGCAGAGCCTCGAGCGCGTTCTGACCGAGCCCTGCCCCTACTGCTCGGGCGCCGGCACCATCAAGTCGAGCGCCACGGTCTGCTACGAGATCCTGTCCGAGGTGAAGAAGGTCAGCTCGGACCTCGACGGCCCCGGCGTGCTGCTCCGCGTCAACCCCGACATCGCGAGGGCCCTGCAGGAAGAGGAGCGCGACGTGCTGCGCGATCTGAAGGAGCTGCTGCGGCGCGACGTGATCGTCAAGCCCGACGTCCACCTGCATCACGAGCAGTTCGACGTGATGTCGATTGGGGGCTAGGCAGAAACAGAAAGGGCCGGGCGCCGCATCGCGGCCCCGGCCCTTTCCATTTCTCGAACGGGAAACGCCCGCCCTATCCCTTCTTGGCGGGCGGCAGGTGAATCAGGTAGTTCACCCCGCGGCGGTTGATCCACACGCGCAGGTATTCGTCACCCTTCAGCATCTCGACGCGCGTGGCGCCCGACGCCGGCTTGGGGCCCTTTGCCTGACTGTTCAGATCCTTCAGTTCGGACGTGGGGACGATGCTGACGACCTCGCGGCCCTGCACCTTGCCACCCTGCACGAACTCGACCCATCGCTCCATCTGCTGGCCGGCCACACTCGGCTGGGCCTGCTGGGCGGTAAGGCGAACCTGATAGGTTCCCGCCTTCAGGGCCTTGCCGTCGGCCATCACGCTGCGGGGCAAGCTGATCGACCCGAGCGCGGCGTCACCAGCCGGCACCTGACCCTGCGGGGTGGTCTGTGCGGCCGCACTGCCAGCCATCACCACTCCCGCGAGAACTCCGACAAGCCACCTAAGCTTCATCGCAACCTCCAACCGTTATTATGCCAGAGTTGCGGGGCGGCGGCCGCATCGGGTCACTTCTTGAGGATCACCACGGTCCCGCTGAAGCTCCGGACGGCCAGGTACGCCCCGCCGTCGCCGTAGGAACCCCGGACGGCCCGGTTGCTCGGGCCCCGGCGCCCGCTGTCGTCCCGGCTGTCGGCCCTGAGCGTCACCGGCAGGTCGGAACGGACGCTCCCGCTGAAGGTGTTCGCGTCGAGCTCGAAGCCGCTGCCGCCCGGAATCACGAGCCGCACGTTGCCGGAATGCGAGGTGAACTCGTAGCGCCCGCCCCGGGTCAGCGGCGCGTCGAACTCGATGTTGCCCGACACCGACTTGGCCTCGACCCGCTCGACCTGGACGCCGGCCAGCCGTACGTCGCCGCTCACCGATCCGCATTCGAGGGCGCGCACCTTGAGGCCCGTGGCGACCACGTTCCCGCTGATGGTGCCGAGCGTGAGGGGTGGTGGCGGCGGCGCCGATGTCCTGGGCGGTGACGTCGCCGGACACGGTCTTGGCGAGCACCAGGTTGGGTGTCCCCGAGACGGTCACGTTGCCGCTGATGGCCTCGACGCGCACTTCGCCCTTCACGTTGGCCACGATGACGTCGCCGGAGATGTTGTGGACCGACACCGCCGCGCCGGTCGGCACCGAGACCACGTAGTCCACGCTGGCCGACAGCCCGCGGTCGCCGCCGGAGCGGCGGGGATAGACGGAACGCACTTCCACGCGGCCGTTGACGTTGAGTCATGTCGACGCGCAGTTCGGCGATGAGGCGCTTGGCCTGCTCGGGGTCGCGATGCCGCACGCGCTTGGTGGCGTCCACCTTGATCTCGCCGCCGCCGCCCCCGGTGATCCGCACCTCGCCCGAGATGCCGGTGAGGTCCAGCGATCCGTCGGCGCCCACCTTGAAGGTCTGCGAGACCTTGTCCACGGTCTCCGGGCCCTGCCGGGCCTCGGCGAAACGATCGAGCCACCCGGCCCGGGGGCCCTCGTCCGGGAAGGCGCCGCGGGCCGTGACGGCGGCCTGAGCGGAGGACGTGCCGAGCGCGAGCGCCAGGCCAAGCATCAGACGTGACATCAGTGTGATCCGCATAAGTCCGTTACTGCGCAAGGGTTTGGAACTTCCGCCCGGCTTCGGCCTGATTGCCTTGCCGCATCTCGTTGATCAACTCCACGGTCTGCTGGAGCAGCGCGACCTTCGTCCGCAAGGCGTCGAACAGGCCGTTCTGCGCGTTGACGCTCGCGGGCTGCGACTGGAGCGCCGCGCGGCTCTCGCCGATCGCCTGGTCGATGACCGTCAGGTTCTTCTGCAGCACGGCCGCGACCTGGGGATCGAGCTCGCCGTTGTCCTTTCGCGCGATCGACTCCAGATCCGGCGATCGCCTTCTGGTAGTGCTGCTCCGCGGCTTCGAATTCCGCCGTGACCGATTCCACCGACGCCGCGCTCCGCTGGCGATTCCACGCGCCGCGGCCCGCCGGCTGGGCGGGTGCGGGTGCAGCAGCGGCCAGACGCCGATCGTCATGGCGATGACCAGTGCCGCCGCCGCGCCGAGCCAGAGGCCCCAGCCCGCCGGGGTCCTGGGCATCGCCAGCACGCGCGCCTTCGGGCGGGGCTCGGCCGCGACCCTCGCCTTCAGCGACGGCCACACGTCCAGGCCGCGGCTCGCGGCGGTCCAGGGTGAACGCGGCCGCGCGGATGGTCCGCAGGTCGGCGACGAGGGCCCGGCACGAGTCGCACACTTCCAGATGCCGCTCGGCCGTCCGCTGCGTCGCGGGGTCGAGACGCCCGTCGACGAGGTCGACGAGGATCACTGAAAGGTCGTCACACGTCACTGCCTTGGCCCTTCCGCCAGGTAGGCCCGGATCCGCATCCGCGCCTTGTGCACTTGCGACTTCGAGGTGCCGTCCGAGACACCCAGCATCGCCCCCACTTCATGATGCCCGAACCCCTCCACGTCGTGGAGGAGGAACGCGGCCCGGCACGCCGGGGGCAGCGACTCGATGGCGCGCTCGAGGTCGATGCGGCTGACCGCGCTCAAGACCGGCACCGGCGACGCCACCGGCGCGGCGTCGGGCTCGTCCAGCGAGTCGGTCTGCTGCCCCATGCGCGTCTGCCGGTTGCGCAGGACGTCGAGGCAGTGATTCATCGCCAGCCGATACAGCCAGGTGCCGAGCGACGACTCGCCGCGGAAGCTCCCCATCTTCCGGAACGCGAGCAGGAAGATCTCCTGCAAGAGGTCGTCGGCGTCTCCGTGGCGGCCTGACATCCGGCTCGCCAGGTTGTAGAGCCGTGTGGCGTGCTGCCGGTAGAGCGCCTCGAAGGCCGACCCATCGCCGGCCCGAATACGGCCGACCAGTTCGAGGTCGGCGGCTTTTGAGTCCCCTGGTGAGTTAGACGGGGCCATGAGCGGCAGGGTTGATCGGGGCGGCCACGCCCAAACAGACGATCTTCAGGGCATTTCGGTTCGGATCTATTTGCCGGACCAGCGGACCCGGCCAAATCCCGCCACCCGGGTGCGGCTCACCGTGAGGCCTTCCGCGGTGAGCAGGGAGCGCTTCAGCGCCAGGCTGGAATAGCCTCCCAGCTGGCCGCCGGCCGCGATGACCCGGTGATACGGGAGCCCCGGCCGGTTGGCCTCGCGCAGGATATTGCCCACGGCCCGCGCCGCGCGCGGACGCCCCGCGAGGCGCGCCACGTCGCCGTAGGTCGCCACGCGGCCGGCCGGAATCCGCGCCACCACCGACAGCACCCGCCGCTTGAAGACGGTGGGCGACGAGGTCATCGGCCGACGGTGATCTTCAGGCGCAGGCTCGTGCCGCCCAGGTCCGTCTCGTCGAAGGCGGCCGAGACGCCGCCGCTGCCGAGACCATCGGGAATCGTCGTCCAGGCGAACTCGCCGCCGACGCCGAGCCATCGCACGAATCTTGAACTCGGCGCCGCCGAGCACGTGATACCCGGCAAAGCGTTCATCGACGTCCTCGCCGCTTGCCGCGAACGTCGACGTCTCCTTGTAGGCAAAGGAACTGTAGCCCGCGCCGACGTACGGAATGAATCGCCGCGAGAAGTTGCGGAACCGCCAGCCGCCGGTGACTTCAAGCGGCGTGACCGTAACCGTCACGGGAATGCCGAGCGGGTAGACGTTCGCGCCGGACACGAACACGCGTTCGCCGTCCGCCTTGGCCTGCCACGCGCCCACGTCGATGAAGAGCCCGCCCCAGGGCAGGCCCACGATGGCGCCTCCGCCGACCAGCGTGTCGCGGTGCGTCGCCGGTGATGGCATCGAAGCTCTCGGCCGCGGCGAAGTTCATGCTGCCGAACATGCCGTAACCGCCGATCGTCAGGCTGCGGGATTGGGCGGCCGCGGGCGTGGCGCCGGCGACGCATGCCAGCACGAGGCAGAGAGATCGATCCGAATGTCAGGCGTCGCATCGCGAAGCTCCTAGCGGGCAAGGCCGAGGCCGCGCAGGGTCGCGCGAGGATTGATGACGCCGGCGCCGTAGAGGTCGTCACGTCCCGCGGCGCCCTTGTCGGTGGCGTACTGTTTCATCGCGGCTTCGATGGCCGCGGGATTCGTCAGACCCTGCTGCATCAGGAGCGCGGCGAAGCCCGAGACGTGCGGCGTGGCCATCGACGTGCCCTGGAAGTAGTAGTACGCGAACGAGTCCGCCCGTGGCGGCCCGTACTGCGACACGGGCCGATCGTAGGTGTTCAGCAGGTCGAGATCGAGTGTCTGCTGCAGGATCCCGCCGGTGCTGCCGTCCTTGCGCTGGTCGCCGCCCGGCGCGGAGATTTCCACATAGGACGCAGAGGTCGAGTAGTACGCCACGTCCAGCGAGCGGCCGACGGCGCCCACCGCGACCATCCCGTCGATCGAGGCCGCGTTGTCGGCGAGCCGGTTCGGCTGGTTGCCGCTGTCCCGCGAATTGCCCGCGGCGACGGCGACGAACGCGCCCTTGCCCACGGCGTAGCGAATCGCCTCCGTCACCACCGGCGCGGGGCCGCCATCGGTGCGCCCGATGCTCAGGTTGAGCACCTTGGCGCCGTTGTCCGCGGCGTACCGGATGCCCTTGGCCACGACGTCGTCGCGTGCCCTCGTTCGGGCTCGAGAAGATCTCGTCCCACAAGGCCTGGATGACCTTCACCGGCATGATGCGCACGTTGTAGGCCATGCCCGCCCCGCCGATGCCGTTGTTCGTCAACTGCCCGATGGTGCCCGTGACATGCGTGCCGTGACTATCGAGGTCCACCGGCGCGTCGTCGTCCCAGATGAAGTCATGGGGCGCGACGAAGCGCGTGGAGCCGGAGGCCCCCAGTTCCGGCGCGGCGGCAAACGGCACGTCGACGATGCCGAGCGCCGGATACACGGGACCGCCCTGCGTCAGGCGGAAGGCGAAGCGCGAGTTGTAGCGATAGGTGGCGGTCTTGAAGGCGACGCCGCTGTCGATGACCGCGACGATGACGTTCGAGGTGGCGCCGGGCTGGATGTCCCACGCGCGCTCCATATCGATGGCCGGGAAGTTCCACTGGTTGGCGTACAGCGGATCGTTCGGCTTGGTCATCGCGTGGTTGAGATACCGCGGTTGGGCGTATTCGACGTCGGCGCGCGCCCGCAGCGTCGCGGCGGCCGTCTCGGGATCGAGGTCGACGGGGATGCCGACGAGGGTGAAGTCGGCGCCGTCCTTGTACTTCACGATCACGGACCCGCGCAGGTAGGGCAGGTCGCCGCCGGTGCGGTCGGTGATGGCGGACTCGCGGCGCTCGCCGCTGCCGCGCGGGGGGCGCGGAGGCTCCTGATCGCGCAACCCGCGGTCGATGGCGGGCAGGGCGGCCTGCTGCATCAGCAGGCGGGACGCGCCGGCCATGGGGTCACCCTGGCCGAGGCCGAGCGCGGACCAGGCGACGACCGCGACCAGCACGAGACAAGCGGATCGCGCCGCTCCGCGGGGCCCGGGGACGTTCATGATCGCCATGTTATCTCCAAGGCTCCGGTCGCGGCTTTCACAAATACGTCAGGGGATCGATGCCGTACTCCGCGGGGTCGAGCGGCGTCGCCACGGCATGCGGTCCCGGCGCGTCCTCGGTCGCCTCCCAGAGGTTCACGTCGACCGGTGTCGCGAGGCGCTCGCCGGTGGGGGTGGTCACCACGCGCACGCGCGGCTTGTAGGGATCCGGCGCGTGCACCGCCGACACCACGGCCAGCGCTCCCGAGTCGAGGCGGACGAGCGTGCCGGGCGGGTAGATGCCGAGCAGCTGCGTGAACCGCCGCACCAGGCTCTGATCGAACTGCTGGCCGTCGTTCCGCTGGAGCACGGCCAGAATCCGGTCGGTGGGGAAGGCTTGCTGGTACGCGCGCTGGGAGCGCATCGCGTCGTAGACGTCGGCGATGCTGCAGAGCATCGTGGCGAGGTTCAGCCCGGTGCGCGAGACCCCGAAAGGGTAGCCCGTGTGGTCGAGACGCAGGTGATGTTCGAACGCCACCACCGGCGCGATCGGCGGCATCTCCGGCGTGCGGCGCAGGATCTCGGCGCCGTCCACGACGTGCATCCGCATGATCGTGAACTCGGCGTCGGTGAGCTTATCGGGCTTGTTCAGGATCTCGGTGGGCGTGCGCACCTTGCCGATGTCGTGCATCAGAGCGGCCAGGCCGAACTCCTGCAGCATCTGGCCGTCCACGCCCAGGGCGCGGGCCTGCCCGAGCGTGAGGATCGACACGTTCACCATGTGCGTGAACGTGTAGTTGTCGTACTCCTTGAGAGCGGTCAGCGCGATGAGCGCCGTGCGGTTCTGCGACACGGCCTGCGCCAGCTGGTCGATCAACGCGCGCGCGGCCCGCGGGTCCGGCGTGCCCTCGGTCTGCGCCTGCTCCCACACCGATTCCGCGACCGACGAGGCGTCGGTGTACATGCGGCGGATGGTGGCCATGTCGGCGGCTTCCGTCTCGGTCCGCTGGTCCACCTGGATCCGCCCGACGCGGATGTGCGGCAGCGCCGCGAGCGTGTCGAACGGTTGCGCCGCCTCGGCGCCGGTCGTGGCCTGGCCCGGGCGGCGCTCGGGGTGCGCGATGGTGAGGACGAGCGTGGCCAGCTCCTCCGCATCCACGCCGCGGTCGAACGCGATGCGCTCGATGCCGAGGCTCTTGAGCCGCCGGATCGTCTCGCCCATCGACTCCGCGGCGCGGGGCAGCGGGATGTCCGCGACGATGAGCTCCTGATCCAGGATGCCGACGGCGAAGGTCGGCTGCTCTTCCAGGAGCGGACCGACGGCGGTGGTGAGCGCCTCGAGGGCCTGGCGCACCACCGGGTGCGAGGGCGAGTAGAGCTGCGCGCCCCGCAGCGCGCCCGCCAGGCGCCGCATGAATTCGTCCGCCGCGCGAATCTGTTCGACCGGATCCATCACGATGTCCTTGGGGGAGGGGCCGCGTGGGCGGCGCTTCGCCGAGCGCCGTCCTCGCCGCCCGCTTGACCCCGCCCGCGCCCGAGGCCACTGCCTCGTCGAGCGCGCGCTGGGCGCCCGCCGAGCCCATCGCGCGCAGGGCGCGCGCCGCGGCGAGGCGCAGGCGCGCGGTGCGGCCGGGCGCCCACCATTCGCCGCGCTCCAGGATCGTGCGCAGGATCGCCACCGCGGGTTCGCCGCCGCCGATGCGCCCGAGCGCCTCGATCGATTGCAGGTACAGGCCTTCCATTGCGCCCGTGTATCCGGAATGCGTGAGGATGTGGACGAAGAGCGGCGCCGCCCGTTCATCCCGCAGCGACCCGAGCGTCTGGACGATGGCTTCCCGCGTGTGACTGGCGCCGGTCTTCAGGGCGTGTTCCAGGAGGTGGAAGGCGTCGTTCGTGCCGATCTGGACGATGGCGCGCAGGGCCTCGCGTTGCACCTGCGGATCGGCGTCGTCGAGCATGGCGCGCAGGTCGGGCAGGGCCTCGTCGCCGCCGAGCGCGCGGAGCAGGTCCACGGCCGCGCGCCGGACGGCGGGGTTCGCCGACCCGCGCAGTTCGTTCGCGTAGGTGCGCGCCGCCGCGCCAAAACTGATCAGCACGTCGCGCAGCCGTCGCATCGCGCGGGCGTTGTCCTCGGCGGCGAGCGCGTCGGCCAGCGGCTTCACCAGGGACGTCCCGACCATCTGGCTCAGCTTGGTGGCGAGCGCCACGTCCGCATCGGTCGCCCGGCGCAGCCACACCGCGAGGTGCCGCACCATGGGTCCGGTCGACAGCCGCGCGACGGCGGCGGCGGCCGGCGCGGCAAACGGGGACTCCTCCTTGCGCGACGCGGCGACGACCGACTCCAGCAACTCGAGCGCGAGCGGCAGCTGGCCGACCAGCACCAGCTGTTCGATCGCGGTGATGCTGCCGTCGACGACGCCGGCCCACACGTCGAGGCGCGTCTCGATCTTGAGCAGATCGAGGATCAGGCGCTGGTCGAGGGCTTGCACCGCGTCGCCGCTCACGGTGGACAGCCACGCCCGAACGCGCGCCGGCGGGATGTCGCCGACGCGGTCCACCTCGACGGCCTGGGTCCGCGCCTGCGTCAGCTCGCGCGCGTAGTCGGCGGACACGTAGTCCTTGTCCGAGTACGAGGTGAGCAGGTTCATCGAATTCGACCACACGCTCTCGAACTGTGGGTCCTGGCTGAAGGCGGAGCCCTCCGCCTCGCGCCTGGCCGCGGCCAGCACGTCGAGCTGGTGGGCGGTGCCCGGCACGAGGGTGTGGAACGCCGTCGCCAGGCGGCTCGTCGCGCCGTGGTCCCGGATGACGTTGTCGGCGACGAACCGGCCGATCGATTCGTCCGTCAGCCGCGACTGGAGTTCGGCGCCGAGGTCCACCCGAGGCTGGTTCGGATCCATCGACGAGAGCGGTGGCGGGTCCGTGACGAGCGCGAGCAGCAGCTCCGGCGACAGTTGCATCGGCGGCCCCGGCCATCTGCTGCAGCGTGGCGTCGAGGCTGTCGGGCGACTGCTGGGCGGCATAGTTGGCGAGCCCGTGCATCATGCGCACGAGCGACCGACGCTCGCCGTCGGCGCCCTGGCCGGCCGCGCGGCTGCGCTCCTGCAACTGCGCGGTGAATTCCGCGAGGCGCGAGGCGTCGCCCGCAATCTCGAGGATCGCCGAGTAGCCGCTCGACGACGCCCCGCCCTCCGGTCCGCCGTCCAGCCAATCGCCGATGATGCGATTCCACGAGGCCGATTCCCCCGTGGCCGCGCCCTCGCGCAACACGTGCGCGTAGTCGATTTCCTTGACCTCCACCGGCCCGCCGCCGCTGGCCTCCCAGGCCTTGGCCACGCCCGCCCGCAATCCGCGACTCCTCGGGCGCGCGCGCCAGCAGCGAGAGCAGCCGGTGCCACCCCGCCGCCGTCGAGGCTGTCCTTGAGGGTCAGTTCGGCAATCTGGTGGCGATGCAGGACCGCGGCGAGTTCCGCGATCGACGGGTCCGGCTTCGGCGCGCCGCGTCCGCTCACCAGGAGGGTGTCCGGGAGCACCGTCACCGCGAACGGGCCCGAGCGCCACCGCCTGCTCGGCCGGCCTCGACGATGCGGGACAGGGCGGATTGAATCGAGGGATGGCTCGGCGGGTACAGCGACACGATGCGCGTGGCCGCCTTGCAGGCGCGCGCGAATTCCGTCAGGCGGGTGGCGACGTCGGGACTGAGCGATTCGGTGGCCGAAGGGGGCGGCATGGAGGCTGTCTGAAATTATAGGTATGTCAGCGGGTCGATGCCTACTGTCCGGCCCATCGACGGCTTCGACGACCGCGCGCGGGAACCCGCCGCGGTCGTCGCGATCCCACGTGTTGGTGAGGAGCGGTGTTTCGTACGGCGTGCCTTTCGCGTCGAGAACCAGCTTGACCTGCGGCCGGAACGGGTCCTCCGGATGCGTCTGCGTGACCACGCCCACTTCGTCGGTGTTGAGCCGAACGAGCGTGCCGATGGGGAAGAGGCCCATCAGGTTGACGAACCGGCGCAACAGCGAGCGATTGAAGGCCGTGCCGTCCTGCTCGCCCATGATGTGCCTGATGCGATCGGTCGCCAGGCCCGCGCGATACGCGCGGTTGCTGCGCAGGGCGTCGAAGACGTCCACGACGCTCACCACCATCGTGCAGAGATTGAGCGTCCGCGACCCGATGTTCTCGGGATAGCCGCTCAGGTCCTGCTTCAAGTGGTGCTCGAAGGCCACGACCGGCGCGAGCGCCGGCGTCTCCGGCGTGCGGCGCAGGATGTGCGCGCCCTCCACGACGTGCAGCTTCATGATCGTGAACTCTTCGGTCGTCAGCTTGTCGGGCTTGTTCAGGATCTCGAGCGGCGTCTGGACCTTGCCGATGTCGTGCATCAGCGCGGCGAACCCGAACTCGCGCAGCATCGGCGCCTCGAGGTCGAGGGAGCGCGCCATCGCCATCGACAGCGCGGCCACGTTCACCATGTGGGTGAACGTGTAGTTGTCGTGGCGCTTGAGCGCCGTCAGCGCCATGAGCGAGGTGCGGTCCTGGTAGACGAGGCGCGACAGGCTGTCGATGATGCCGCGCGCGTCCGCGGGATCCGGCGCCTCGCCCGACTTGGCCGCGGCCCAGATGGTCTCGGCGCTGCTGACGGCCTTGTTGTACATCTGCTTCGCGGCCGCGAGGCCCACTTCCTCGTCGTCTTCTTCCTCGACCGCGACCTTGCCCACCGAGATGCGGCGGACGCCTCGCGCCGTGAGGCGATCGCCCACGGCGGTGCGGGAGACGCGATCGGCGAGTTCGTCCATCAGCGCCCGGACGTCGGTGACCTCGACCCCGCGCGCGAACGTGATCTTCTCGATCTGGCGCTCGCGCATGTCGCGCAACAGGCCCACCAGCGTGGCCGACCCCCGCGGCAGCCGGAAGTCGTTGACCACCACGTCGTCCTCGAGGAAGCCCACGATGACGGTGGGGGCGTAGCCGAGGGTGGAGACCAGGGCGGCGTGCAGGCCGACGGCCGTGCGCTGGCCGAGCGGGTGCGTCGGAGCGTAGAGCTCCGCCGCGCGCACGGCCGCGCCCAGCCGCCGGACGAGTTCGTCTGGAGCGAGGCTCATCCCTGCTCCTGTGTGACGGCGGGGGACGCGGCCAGGCGCCGCAAGAAGAAGTCGCCGGTGCTGGCGAGTTCGTCGAACGTGCGCTGGGCTTTGGGGCTGCCGATGCGCTTGAGCGCGCGCAGCGCCGCCGTCCGCAGGCTGCGCGTCTTGCCCCAGGCCAGCCAGCGCCGCTCGCGCGCGACCGACGCGATGTTCGGCAGCGCGCGGTCGTCGCGAATCGTGGCGAGCGCCGCCAGCGTCTCGAGGACCAGCGCGATGATCGTCGCCGTACGGCATTGCTGTCCTGCAGGATGCGCGCGAGCATCGGGACGACCCGCGGGTCCTTCAGCCCGACGAGCGCCTCGATCACGGCCGCGCGCGCCGAGCCCGTCGTGGCCTTGAGGACGGTGTGCAGCGCCCGGGCCGCGGACGGGTCGTCGATGCGGGCAATCGCCGAGACCGCCGCCTGCATCACGCGCAGGTCGCTGCGGCGGAGCAGGATCTGCAGCGGCGGAACGGCGGCGGCCGGTGCCGATGTGCCCGAGGATGCGCGCGATCTCGCGCTGGACGTACCAGCGCTTGTCGTCGACGGCCGTGGCGAGGTGGTGGATTGGCCGGCGGGCCCGAAGCGCATGAGGATCGCCGTGGCGCGGTCCGTCGCCGCGCCGCCCTCCTCCCGCTGGTAGGCGGCCAGCAGGCCGGGCACCGAGCGCCGGTCCAATCGCGTGCGCGAGGCGCTCGAAGTCCGCCGCCTCCTCCGGGCTCAACTCGCCGAGCGTGGCCGCGGCTTCGGCGAACGCCGAGGCGACTCCCCGACGGCTGTCGATGGCCTTGCGGCAGGCGTCGTTCGCCACCGCCGGCGTCCGCCTGGTCCCCGCCTCGAGGGCCTCGATGACCGGCACGCCTTCGCCGAAGGCGCCGGCCAGCATGAGGTCCTCGACGAACGCGCCCATGTCGCGCGCGATCTCGCCGACGCGTTCCTCGGCTGCTTCGTTCTTGAGCAGGTCCATCAGCAGCTGGCCCGACAGCCGCCGGACGCTCTCGTGCCCGAGGGTCGCGAGCCACTCGTCCATCTCCGGCGGCAGGCCGCGCCCGGCGAGGTCGGCCGCGCGCACGGCCGCGTCGTCGATCGACGTGCGGTATTCGCGCGACACGTATTCCGTCTCGTCGTACTTGATCAGCAGCTCGTCGAGCGACTGGCGGATGTCGTCGAGCGGTCGCCGGCTGCCGAAGTCGCGCTCGGAGATGAGGCGCTCGGTGAGCTTGAGGACGCGCTTGCGCCGCTCCGCGTCGGGCGCGAGGGTGTCGAGCACCTGGGCGAGCCGGTTCGTCGGATGCCCGGGCGTGGACAGCGCGCGCGCGAGGAGCAGCGCGACCTGCTGGTCGTCGAACGTCTGCTTGAGGACGCTGACGATCTGGACGGGATCGTCCGGCGAGTCCTCGTGCTTCAGGAGCTCGAGCGCGGTTGCGGGATCGAGGCCCGAGGCGGCCAGCGCCAGCGACTGGTACACCTCCTGGGCGCGCTCGGGCTCGAGCGCGGTCACGGCCTTCGCGATGTGCCGGTAGACGGCGAGCACGGTGGCCGCCTGGGTCGTGACCAGGGGATTGCCGTCGGGCGTGCAGAAGGGCTCCTTGCTGTCCTTGACCAGCTCGCCGATCGCGCCGACGTCGCGGGAGATGTCGAGCAGGCGCTGCTGCTCCTCGGCGCTGAACGTCTTGCGGCCCATGATGATGGACCGCACGATCGCCTTCCAGGTGGCGTCGCGGCGCGCGGCGCCCTCGTCGAAGTCGCGCTCGAGGATTTCCTGGTAGTCGATCTGCTCGACCAGGATCGACGAGTCGCCCTCCGCCGCCCACATCGCCGCGGGGCCGCCGCGCTGACGCGGCGTGTCTCGCGGTCGAGCGAGAGGAGGGTGAGCAGCGTGGGCACGACGCCCTCCGGGGGCGCCGACACGAAGCCAATCTGCAGGATGTCGCGGTCGTGGAGCAGGCCGGCGCATTCCGACACCGACAGGTCCGGCGCCTCGAGCGGGAGGCCGTCCACCATCAGCGCCTTCGGCGTCACGGCGAGTTGGAGCAGGCCCGCTTCGGTGGCCTCGGCGATGGCCGCGGTCAGGCGGTCCACCGCCAGCGCCACGGCCGGGTGTTCGGGCGGATAGAACCCCCAACTGCGCATCGCGATCGTGATTGCGCGCGCCAGGTTCACCGCGTGCCGGGTCGTGTCCGCGGGCGGGGCCGCTCGCTGGGCCATGGAAGTACCTACGATATACTGCCCGCCAGCCTATGCGAGCGGTCGATATCATTCGCGCCAAGCGGGATGGCGAAGTGCTTCCGCGCGAGGCCATCGACGCGTTCGTGCGCGGGGTGACCGACGGATCGTGGGCCGACTATCAGACGTCCGCCCTGCTGATGGCCATCGTCCTCAGGGGGATGACCGCCGAGGAGACCGCGCAGCTGACCGACGCGATGGTGCGGTCGGGCGAGCGCGTGGATCTCTCGGCGATTCCCGGCATCAAGGTCGGCAAGCACAGCACCGGCGGCGTGGGCGACAAGGTGTCGATCGTGCTCGCCCCCCTGGTCGCCGCGTGCGGGGTCGTCGTGCCCAAGATGTCCGGACGCGGGCTCGGGCACACCGGCGGCACCCTCGACAAGCTCGAGAGCATCCCCGGCTTCCGCGTCGGGCTGTCGCTCGACGAGTTCAAGCGGATGCTCGCCGACATCGGGTGCAGCCTGATCGGCCAGACCCCGACGATCGCCCCGGCCGACAAGGTCCTCTACGCCCTGCGCGACGTGACCGCCACCGTCGAGAGCCTGCCGCTGATTGCCGCGTCGGTGATGAGCAAGAAGATCGCGGAGGGCAGCGATGCGCTGGTGCTCGACGTGAAGTGCGGCCGCGGCGCCTTCATGAAGAACGCCGGCCGATGCGCTCGCCCTGGCGCGGTCCCTCGTGGCCATCGGCACTGCGGCGGGCGTGCGCACCGAAGCGTTCATCACGCGCATGGACACGCCGCTCGGCCGGGCGGTCGGCAACGCCGTGGAGATCGTCGAGTGCATCGAGACGCTGCAGGGGCGCGGTCCCGCCGACCTCGAGGCGCTCGTCCTGCGCCTGGGATCGCGCATGCTGCAGTTGGGCGGCCGGGCGACGTCGGACGAAGACGGCGCGCGACAGCTCCGCGCCGCGATGGCGTCGGGCGCCGGCCTCGACAAGCTCCGCGCCCTCATCGCGCGCCAGGGCGGCGATGCGCGCGTCGTGGACGACACGCGCCGCTTCCCGCAGGCGGCGTTCACCCACCCGGTGCCGGCCGCGCGCGCCGGCGTCGTCACCGGCCTCGACGCGCTGCTCGTGGGCCGCGCCTCGGTGGCCCTTGGCGCCGGCCGCGACAAGAAGGGCGACGCCGTCGATCTGGCCGCCGGACTCCGCCTGCTCAAGAAGCCCGGCGAGCGCGGTGATCGGCCGGCGAGCCGGTGATGGAACTGCTGTACGACGACGCCGCCCGCCTGCCCGGCGGCGCTGGCGCTGGCCGCGCAGGCGATCACGATAGGCGACACCGCGCCCGCCGGGCAGAGCCTGGTGCTCGGCTGGGTGCATGCCGGCGGTGAGACGATGTTCACCCCGGACCGCTAACGCACGCGAAAGCGAGGAGACGTTGGACCAACTGCTGACCAAACTTCAGCCCCTGATCGGGCTGGTGGGAATCCTGGGCCTCGCGTATGCGCTCTCGACGAACCGTCGGGCGATCAGCCTGCGCGTGGTCGGATGGGGGCTCAGCCTGCAGGTCCTGTTCGCGCTCATCGTCCTCAAGACCGAGGCCGGCCAGACCGTGTTCCGCGTGCTGGGCGACAAGATGCGCGAGTTGCTGGACTTTTCGAAAGTGGGTTCGGCGTTCGTCTTCGGCCCCCTGGGCGATGCGTCCGTCTGGTCCCGGGCGATGACCGGCGCGCTGGGACCGGAAGGCGCCAACTACGGCGTCATCTTCGCGTTCCAGATCCTGCCCACCATCATCTTCATCGCCGCGCTGTTCGCGATCCTCTATTACCTCGGCGTGATGCAGGTCATCGTCCGGCTGCTCGCCATCGTGATGAACCGGGTGATGGGCGCCAGCGGCGCCGAGTCGCTGAACGTGGCGGCGAGCATCTTCATGGGCCAGACCGAGGCGCCCCTCACGATTCGTCCGTTCATCTCGAAGATGACGCAGTCGGAGCTGATGACGGTGATGACGTCCGGCATGGCGCACATCTCCGGCGGCATCATGGCGGCCTACATCGCGTTCGGCATCGACGCCAAGCACCTGCTCACGGCCGTCATCATGACGGCGCCGGGCACCTTGATGATGGCCAAGATGTTCGTGCCGGAGACGGAGACGCCGGAAACGCGCGGCACCGTGAAGCTCGAGGTCGTCAACAAGGACGTCAACATCATCGACGCCGCCGGCCGGGGCACCGCGGAGGGCCTGCACCTGGCGCTCAACGTCGGCGCGATGCTGATTTCGTTCGTCGCGCTGATCGCGCTCGTGAACGCGATCCTCGGCTCGATCGGCGGCGCGGTGGGGATGCAGGGCTTCTCGCTCCAGACGATCTTCGGCTGGGTGTTCGCGCCGGTGGCGTGGAGCCTCGGCGTGCCGTGGCGCGACGCGGCCACGGTGGGGAACCTGCTCGGCACCCGCATGGTGCTGAACGAGTTCATCGCGTTCGCGCAGCTGGGGACCATGAAGGCGACGCTGGATCCCCGTTCGTTCACCATCGCGACGTTCGCGCTCTGCGGATTCGCGAATTTCGCGTCCATCGGCATGCAGATCGGCGGCATCGGCGCGCTCGCGCCGGAGCGGCGAAGCGATCTCGCGCGGCTCGGGCTGCGCGCGATGCTCGCGGGCACGCTGGCCAACTTCATCACCGCCATCATCGTGGGATTCCTGCTGTGAGCTATTTCGATCAGGTGACGGAGGCCGCGGAGTGGCTGCGCGGCCATGGGTGCGGCGGCGCGGACGTGGCCGTGGTCCTGGGATCGGGCCTCGGTGACTTCGCCGACGGGCTGGCGGAGAGCTTCACGATTCCGTACGGCGACATTCCGCACTGGCCCGCCTCGAAAGTCATCGGCCACGCCGGCAAGCTGGTCGGCGGCCTGGCGACGGGTCGCCGCGTGCTCGCGCTGTCGGGCCGCGTGCACACCTACGAGGGCCACGACATGGGCACCGTGACCTTCGCGACGCGGGTGCTGGGGCGCCTCGGCGTGCAGCGGGTGATCCTGACCAACGCCGCCGGCGGCATCTCTCCGGCGTGCTCGCGGGGGGCGCTGATGGTGATCGACGATCACATCAACCTCATGGGTCGCAACCCGCTCGTGGGCCCGAATGACGAGCGCTTCGGCGTGCGCTTTCCCGACATGAGCGAGGTCTACTCGAAGCGGCTCCGCGGGCTCGCCGACGAGGCCGCGCAGGCGATGGGCCTGCCGCTGCCGCACGGCATCTACATCGCCGTCCTCGGGCCCAGCTACGAGACGCCGGCCGAGATCCGCGCGTTCCGCGCGCTGGGCGCCGACGCCGTGGGCATGTCGACGGCGCCCGAGGCGATCGTCGCGCGGCACATGGGGATGGAGGTGCTCGGCATCTCCTGCATCACCAACGCCGCGGCCGGCGTGCTGCCGGCCCCGCTCCATCACGACGAGGTCATGGAGGCGGCCCGCCAGGTGCAAGGGCCAGTTCATCGCGCTGCTGGAGGGCATCATTGGCCGCCTCTGACGCGCTCGTCGCGGCGGCGCGCGCGGCGCGCGAGCACGCGGTAGCGACCTTCTCCGGGCTTCAAGGTCGGCGCGGCGCGTCGAGACGCCGGACGGCACGATCATCACCGGCTGCAACATCGAGAACGCCAGCTACGGCCTCACCGTCTGCGCCGAGCGCGTAGCCATCTTCAAGGCCATGTCGGAAGGCCACCGCGAGTTCACCCGCATCGTCGTCGTGGCCGACACCATGGCGCCGACGCCGCCCTGCGGCGCCTGCCGCCAGATCCTGTGGGAATTCGGCGGCGACCTCGAGGTTACGCTCGCGAACCTGCAGGAAGTGAAAGCGCAACACACCATGCGCGAGCTCCTGCCGCATCCGTTCGATCGCAGACTCTTGTAGGTCACGGACTTACGGCTTACGGTCCTGGACGGCCTGCGGCCGAGCCCAGAGCCGTAAACCCGTCAAGCCGCTCAAGCCGCAAGCCCTGTACAATTACCCCCGCATGCTTCCAACCATCGCCTGGGAAGGCGACACCATTGTCATGGTCGACCAGCGCAAGCTGCCGGCCTCCGAAATCTACGTCCACTGCAAGACGGTCAACGACGTCGCCAAGGCCATCCGGACGATGGTCATCCGGGGCGCGCCGGCCATCGGCGTCTGCGCCGCGATGGGCATCGCCCTCGGGGCCGCGCGCAGCAAGGCCACCGGCACCAAGCAGTTCACCACCGAGTTCCAGCGCACGTGCGACCTGCTCGCGGCCACGCGGCCGACGGCGGTCAATCTCTTCTGGGCCATCGAGCGCATGAAGCAGTCGTTCGCCGAGGGCGCCCTCGCCGGCGAATCGGTCGGGCAGTTGACGGCGCGCCTCCGCCTCGCCGCCGACCGGATTCACGACGATGACGTGGAAAGCTGCCGGGCGATCGGCCGGCACGGCGCCGCGCTCGTGCCCGCCGAGGCGACGCATCCTGACGCACTGCAACGCGGGCGCGCTGGCGACGGCGGGCTACGGCACCGCGCTCGGCGTGATTCGCGGCGCGGTCGAGGCCGGGCGCAAGGTCCGCGTGCTCGCCGACGAGACGCGCCCGTTCCTGCAGGGCGCGCGGCTCACGGCGTGGGAGCTGGTGAAGGACGGCATCGACACCACGGTGATCACCGACAACATGGCCGGCGCGATCATGCGCGGCGGGGACATCGACCTCGTCGTGGTCGGCGCCGACCGCATCGCCGCCAACGGCGACACGGCCAACAAGATCGGCACCTACACGGTGGCGGTGCTCGCGAAGGAGCACGGCATTCCGTTCTACGTGGCCGCGCCGTGGTCGACGATCGACCTGGCCACCGCCGACGGGTCCGGCATCCCCATCGAGGAGCGCAACCCGCGTGAGGTCACGCACGTCGGCAACTACCAGCTGGCCCCCGAGGGCGCGCACATTCGCAACCCCGCCTTCGACGTGACCCCGAACAGGTTCATCACCGCGATCATCACGGAGCGTGGTGTCTTCCGGCCGCCGTATCTCACGAACCTGGCGGGAGTCGGGAGTCGGGAGTCGGGAGACGGGAACCGGGAGCCGGGAGCCGGGAGCCGGGAACCGGGAGCCTAGCGTGCTGGTGCTCGGCATCGAGACCTCCTGCGACGAGACGGCCGCGGCCCTGGTGGAGGCGCGCGGGGCCCCGCGCGTCGCGAACGGGCCCGCCCGATGGCGGGCAACGCGGCCCTGTGGGCGATCCGGGCCAACGTGGTCGCGTCGCAGGTGGACATCCACCGTGAATGGGGCGGCGTGGTCCCCGAGCTCGCCTCGCGGCAGCACGTGCGGGATATCTGCGGCGTCGTCGAGCGCGCGCTGACGGATGCCGGCGCCACGTGGCGCGACGTGGGCGCCATTGCCGTCACGCAGGGGCCGGGCCTCGTCGGCTCGCTGCTCGTCGGCGTGTCCTTCGCCAAGGCCGCCGCCTGGGCGCTCGGACGTGCCGCTCGTGGCGGTCAATCACCTCGCCGGGCACATCGAGTCGATCTGGCTCGAGCACGGCGAGATCCCGCTGCCCGCGGTGGTGCTCATCGTCTCGGGTGGGCACACGAGCCTCTATCTCATCGCCGCGCCCCGGCGAGTACCAGCTCCTGGGCCGCACGCGGGACGACGCGGCGGGGGAGGCCTACGACAAGGTGGCCAAGCTCCTGGGCCTCGGGTATCCGGGCGGACCGATCATCGACCGCCTGGCGCGCGACGGCCACGACGAGGCGATCCGCTGGCCCGGCACGCGCCTGACCAATCCCGATCGCAACGCGCCCGGAACGTGACGGCACGATTCGACTTCAGCTTCAGCGGCCTCAAGACGGCCGTGCTGCGCCACGTGCGGCAGCGCCAGGCGGCGCTGGGCACCGACGCGCTGCCGCACGCGGAGATCGTCGGATCTGGCGGCCAGCTTCCAGCGTCGGGTGGTGAGCACGCTGGTGGACCGCACGTTTGCGGCGGCCCGCTGGCACGGCGCCCGCGCGATTGGCATCGCCGGCGGCGTGTCGGCCAACTCCCGCCTGCGCGCCGACGCCGCTGGCCCGATCCGCCGGCGCCGAGGTGCCCGTGTTCATCCCGAGCCTGGCGCTCTCCACCGACAACGCCGCGATGATCGCCGCGGCCGGCATGCGGCAGATCGCGGTCGGGCCACTTCGCGGCGCCGGACCTCAACGCGTCGCCGAGCCTGCCTCTCTAATCCCCAATCACCTTGATCAGGACCCGCTTGGGCCTGTTGCCGTCGAACTCGCCGTAGAAGATCTGCTCCCAGGGACCGAAGTCGAGTTGCCCGCCGGTGATGGCGACGACCACCTCGCGGCCCATGACCTGGCGCTTCATGTGGGCGTCGGCGTTGTCCTCGCCCGTCCGGTTGTGCGCGTAGCGCGTGGGCGAGGCGTCGAACGGCGCGAGGTGTTCCAGCCATTTCGCGTAGTCCTGGTGCAGGCCCCGCTCATCGTCGTTGATGAAGACCGACGCCGTGATGTGCATGGCGTTGACCAGCACGAGGCCCTCGGCCACGCCGCTCTTGCGGACGGCGGCCTCCACCTTCGGGGTGATGTTCTCGAAGCCGACTCGCGCGGGAATCGAAAACGTCAGATACTCGGTGTGGGACTTCATATGGCCAGAGAATACCCCGCCGCAGCCGGTGGTCGGCGTCGGCGCGGTGGTGGTGCGCGACGGGCGCGCCCTGATCATCAAGCGCGGCCACGAGCCGCGCAAGGGCGAGTGGTCGCTGCCCGGCGGCGTCGTCGAACTGGGCGAGCCGCTCACCGACGCCGCTGCGGCGCGAACTGCTCGAAGAGGTCGGCCTGCGCGTCGAGGTCGGCGAGATGATCGAGACGTTCGATCGCATCCACCAGCGACGGCGACGGCCGCGTCCGCTACCACTTCGTGATCGTCGACTTCCTGTGCCGCGCGCCGGAGGGGGAGGCGCGTGGCCGGCTCCGACGCCGAGGCGGTGGCCTGGGTGACCGCGCGACGAGATCGACGCCTACGGCATCAACGCGCACGCCGCGGGGTTCTTCGCCGAGGGCTTGAGGCCCGCAGGCCCTGAGCCCCTAGGCCCTAAGCCCTCAAGCCCTCAGGTCCTCAAGTATCATTTCCCCCATGACCCTGTCCCGCGACGCCGCCTGGCAACTCCTGACCGAATGGACCGAGAGCGAGAGCCTGCGCAAGCACGCGCTCGCCGTGGAGGCCGCCGTGCGCGGCTATGCGCGGCAGCAGGGCGCCAACGAAGAGGAGTGGGGCGTCGTGGCGCTCCTCCACGACTTCGACTACGAGCGGTATCCCACCCTCGGCGACCATCCGAACAAGGGGTGCGAGCACCTGCGGTCGCTCGGGTATCCCGAGTGGGTGATGCGCGCCATCCTCTCGCACGCGTCCGAGATCACCGGCGTCCAGCCCGAGACGCCGGTCGAGAAGACCCTCGTGGCCTGCGACGAGATGGCCGGGTTCATCACCGCCGCGTCGCTCGTGCGTCCGTCGAAGAGCATCCTGGACCTCGAGGCCGCCTCGGTGATCAAGCGGATGAAGGACAAGGCCTTCGCCCGCCAGGTTCCGCGCGATCACCTCAAGATGGGCGCCGAGTTGCTGGGGCTGCCGCTCGACCAGCACATCACCAACATCATCGGGTTCATGCGGGAGCAGGCCGACGCGCTCGGCCTGCGCGGAACGCTCTAGCCCGGCCGCCCGTATACTCAACTGGCCGCACATGACGGAGACCCCCATCCAGCCAGCCCTGAGCGAACCGTGCCGCCGTCGGCGCGGCGAGTCGAAGGGCCGGTCGTCCAGTGCGATCAGGTCAGCGTCCGCTACGGGAAGAACTGGGCGCTGCGCGACGTCTCGGCCGTCTTCCAGCCTGGCGCGGTGGGCCTGCTCGGCCCCAACGGCGCCGGCAAGAGCACCCTCATCAAGACCCTCCTCGGCTTCATCGTCCCCGACAAGGGCAAGATGCACGTGCTCGGCCTCGACGTGGCCGAGTCGCCCCTCGAGATTCGCGCCCGCGTGGGCTACATGCCGGAGAGCGACTCCCACATCCCCGGCATGAACGCCGTCTCGTTCGTCGCCTATTGCGGCCAGCTCTCCGGGCTGCCGCCCGCCGACGCGATGCAGCGCGCGCACGAGGTGCTCTACTACGTGGGCCTCGGCGAGGCGCGCTACCGGAACCTCGAGACCTATTCCACGGGCATGAAGCAGCGCATCAAGCTGGCGCAGGCGCTCGTCCACGACCCGGACCTGCTGTTCCTCGACGAGCCCACCAACGGCATGGACCCGAAGGGCCGCGACGAGATGCTCGAGCTCATTCGCGACCTCGCCCACAACAAGGGCGTCAACCTGATCCTCTCGTCGCACCTGCTGCCCGACGTCGAGTTCACGTGCGACCACGTCGTCGTCGTGGACAAGGGCACGGTGGCCACGCAGGGGCCGATCGCCGCGCTCAAGGGCACGGGCGGGCGCGTGTTCGAGATGCGCGTCAAGGGCGACGAGGCGCGCTTCGCCGAGGTGCTGAAGGCCGCCGGCTACGACGTGCACGACACCGACGAAGACGTGATGCGCGTCTTCATTCCCGGCGTCGAGGACGAGGGCGCGAGGCTGCTCTTCGGGCTGGCCGCGCGCGAGGGCGTGCAGGTGCGCCACCTGCGCCCGAGCGTGCCGACGCTCGAAGACGTGTTCGCCCGCGCGGTGGGGGCCGAGTAACCGATGCCGATTCACGACCAGGGCTATCGCCGCTACGCCGGCTCCCGCGCGATCGTCGGGCGCGCCTGGCAGGTCATCACGCGTACCGGCGTGATGTCGATCGTCGCCAAGCGGCAGTTCATCGCGCTCATGCTGTTTGCGTGGGCGCCGTTCGTCGTGCGCGCCGTCCAGATCTACGTGGCCTCGAACTTCCAGCAGGCGTCGTTCCTGGCGCCCGAAGGGCGAGACGTTCCGCGAGTTCCTCGATCAGCAGGGCGCGTTCGTCTTCTTCGTGACCATCTACGTGGGCGCCGGCCTCATCGCCAACGACCGCCGCGCCAACGCCCTGCAGCTCTATCTCTCCAAGCCCATGACGCGCGCGGAATACATCGCCGGCAAGATGGCGATCCTGTTCCTGTTCCTCGTCTCCGTCACGTGGCTGCCCGCCATCAGCCTGCTGCTGGTGCAGACGATCTTCGCCGGCAGCTTCACGTTCGTGCGCAACAACCTCTACCTGCTGCCGGCCATCACGCTCTTCTCCCTCGCGCAGGTGCTGCTGGCCTCGACGACGATGCTGGCGCTGTCGTCGCTGTCGAAGAGCAGCCGCTTCGTGGCGGTGATGTATGCGGGCCTGTTCTTCTTCACCACGGCGCTCTTCAACGCCATTCGCGGCATCACGGGCAAGAGCAGCTTCGCGTGGCTCTCGCCGAGCGCCTCGCTCCAGCAACTGGGTGACGTGATCTTCCGGATGCGATCCGCGGTACGACCTGCCGCCGGCCATCGCCGCCGTCGCGGTGCTGGCGTTGATCGCCGGCTCCATGTTCATCCTCGATCGCCGCGTGCGCGGCGTGGAGATCGTCACGTGACGTTTCCGGGAGTCGGGAGTCGGGAGTCGGGAGTCGGCCTTGAGACCGGTGCGCAGGCCGCCGTCGTGCCGGAGGCCGCCGCCATCGATCCGAACGCGCTCGTCCAGACCGATCACCTGTCCAAGTGGTACGGGCAGGTGAGCGGGCTCAACGACGTGACGGTCTCGATCCCGCGCGGGCATCACCGGGCTGCTCGGCCCCAACGGCGCGGGCAAGTCGACGTTCATGAAGCTCATGACCGGCCAGCTCCGGCCGAGCCAGGGCAGCATCCGCGTGCTGGGCGAGCCGATCTGGGGCAACCCGCGCCTCTACGCGCGCATCGGCTTCTGCCCGGAGCAGGATGCGTTCTACGAGCGCATGACCGGCCTCGAGTGGGTCACGGCGCTCGTCCGCCTGAACGGCCTCGGCGATGCCGACGCCGTCGCCGCCGCCACGCGCGCGCTCGAGCGCGTCGACCTGCTGGCCGCGGCCGGCAAGAAGATCGGCGCCTACAGCAAGGGCATGCGCCAGCGCGTCAAGCTCGCGCAGGCGCTCGTGCACGACCCCGAGCTGCTGATCCTCGACGAGCCGCTGACCGGCATGGACCCGCTGATGCGGCGCAAGACCATCCGCCTGATCAAGGACTGGGCGCGCGCCGGCAAGCACATCGTCGTCTCGAGCCACATCCTGCACGAGATCGAGTCGATGACGTCGAACATCCTCCTGATCAACAACGGCCGCATCCTCGCCGAGGGCAACGTCCACCAGATCCGCGACCTCATCGACACCCATCCGCACACGGTGTACGTGCGCGGCGCCGATCCGCGCGCGCTCGCGCGCCGCTTCCTCGCCGACGACGACGTGCTGAGCCTCAAGTTCGAGCCCAACGCGGTGGTGATCGAGACGCGCCAAGCCGGATCGCTTCTATGCGCGGCTCACCGAGCTGGCCGCGTCGGGCGAGGCCGGACCGATCGACGAGGTCGCCTCTCCCGACGACAACCTGCAGGCGGTCTTCCGCTACCTGGTGAAGCAATGACGCCGATGCCGCAACGCGCACCGCAGATGAACTTCTGGGCCGCGTCGCGCCGCGTGTTCGACCTGTCGCTCGGCGAGATGCTCTGGTCGCGCCGCACGATCTTCATGGCGCTGGTCGTCGGCGGCCCCGTGCTCCTGGCGATCATCGTGAAGGTCGTGGAGCTGTTCGGGATGTCGGCGCTGCGCGTCAACGGCCAGCGCGTCGTGGGCTTCGGAATCTTCGGCGTGATGATCTGGATGCTCTTCCTCCGCTTCATCGTCCCGGTGCTGGGCGTCTTCTACGGCACGGCGCTCATGGCCGACGAGGTCGAGGACAAGACCCTCACGTACCTGTTCACGCGGCCCATCCCGCGCGGCGCGGTGCTCGTCGGCAAGTACCTGGCCTATCTGGCGTGCACGATCCTGGTGGTGCTGCCATCCGTGATGGTGGTCTATTTCCTGCTCGTGCCGTTCGGGGAGATTCCCGCCACCTTCGTCTCGCTCGTGACCGACCTGGCGCTGCTGGGGCTTGGGCCTGGCGGTCTACGGGGCGCTCTTCGCCTTCGTCGGCGCCCAGTTCAAGCGGCCGCTGGCCATCGGGCTGATCTTCACCTTTGGGTGGGAGCAGGCGGTCCTGCTCCTGCCGGGTTACCTGAAGCAGTTCACCGTGTTCTATTACCTGCAGGCCCTCGTGCCCCATGCGGCCCCGTCGGAAGGTGGCGTGGCGAGCCTGCTCCAGGGCATGTTTCACGACGCCCCGTCGGCGGCCAGTGGCGCTGGCCTGGCTGGCGGCGATTCTGGCCGTGTTCCTGTTCCTGGCCACCCGGGTGGTGGAACGCAAGGAATACGTGCTGGAGCAGTAGCCGCCGACCCCAAGAAAATGGCCTGCCGGGGGAACCAAACGACCCGGCGAGTCCGTATACTTCAGCAGGGAGAGCCGCATGTCGAACAAGACCCGCTATTTCGTGGTGGTTTCGGGCGCAATTCTGGCCGTCGGTCTCGGAACCGGCCTGCTGGCGTCCTACATGGGCATGCCGGTTTCGGTGTTTTCCAGCGCGGCTGGCCCCGAAGAGCTCCAATATGTCCCGGCCGACGCGGCCGTGGTGGCCTACGCCAACGTCCGGGACGTCATGAATTCCGAGTTCCGCCAGCGTTTCCGCCAGATGGAACCCGCAGTCGAATGAGCGCCACGACTTCGAGGAGAAGACGGGCATCAACATCGAACAGGACATCGAGTCGGTCGTCGCGGCCATGATGCCCGGCGGCGTCGACATGGCCAACCGCCCGCAAGAAGGCGCCCTTGTCCTGGCCCGCGGCCGCTTCCAGGCCGATCGGCTCGAGGCCATGGCCGTCGAGCATGGCGCGACGGTGGTGGAATACCAGGGCAAGCGCATCATCACCCATACGGGTGACGGAGGCGACGCCAAGATGGCCCTCGGCTTCATCGAGGCCGACCTCGTGGCCTTTGGCAGCGAGAACTCGGTGCACCGCGCCATCGATGCGCGCCGGGAGAACCGCAACGTGGTCTCGAACAACCAGATGATGGCCCTCGTGGCGGAGATGGACAACGCCAATGCCTGGGCGGTGGGCCGCTTCGACGCGATCGCCAAGGAAGCCAGGCTCCCCACGGAGATTCAGAGCCAGATTCCGACGATTGCGTGGTTCTCCGCGGCCGGTCACATCAACGGCGGCCTGAGCGGCGTCCTCAAAGCCGAGGCGAAGGACGACCAGTCGGCCCAGAACCTGCGCGACGTGGTCCGTGGCGCCCTGGCGCTGGCCAAGCTCAATGCCGGCAACAAGCCGGGCTTCCAGCAGATGGTCGACTCCCTCCAGCTCTCGGGCGAGGGCAAGACCGTGGCCCTGGCGTTTTCGGTGCCGACCGAGATGCTCGACGTGATTGAGGCGGCCACGAAGATGCGCAAGAACGGGATCGAGAAGTAGCGAGAAGTAGTAGGCTACACAGCCAGAGGTTGTGGCAGCCCGTGTCTGAGCATGTCTTCTTCTATGGCACCCTGATGTCGCCGTTCAACCGGCCGGGGCGCCAGCGCGTCAACTCCAAGCTCACCTACGCGGGGCGCGGCTCGATCAGGGCCGCGCTCTTTGATTTGGGAATCTATCCGGCCGCCGTGCCCACCCAGGATCCCGGCGTGGTCTGGGGCGAGGTGTACGAGGCCCAGGATGCCCCTGCCGTCCTCGCCGCCCTGGACGAGCTCGAGGGCCATCGGCCCAGCGAGCCGGACCGCAGCCTCTACACGCGGGTGATGACCGAGGTCACGCTGGAGGACGGCCGCGTGCAGGCCGCGTGGGCGTATTTCTACAACGCGCCGCTCGGCCACGCCCAACGCATCACGTCGGGCGACTACCTCGAACACCTGAATGCCGCGCGATAGACTCGGCGCGGCGCGCCTCAGGGCCGCTCGGCGCCCTGCGCGATCTCGTTGACGAACTCGGCGATGGCGGCGGCCACGCGCTCGGGCGGCTCGATGAACTCGATGCCCGACCGGTACGTGACCAGTTCCTGGTCGACGTCGCTGATGCGTGAATGCGCGACGCGGCCCTTGACGACCACGGAGCGCGTGCCGATCGTGAGCCGGAAATCGTGGAGGGAATCGAGTTGCAGGGGAAACGCGGTCTCAACCTGCATGCCGCCAACGCTCATCTGGCGAATGGCGGTGGGCTGATAGACCATCACCTCGCCCTGTAGGGCACCCAGGAGTTCGACGCGCTCGGAATCCCGCTTGTCCGAGGCCATTGGCTCGGGATTATAGCGTAGGCCTCACCCGAGACGTAGGTGAGGATCGGCAGGTGCCTCGTGGCGGGGTCCATCTGGAGCATCGCCAGCACCTGGCAGGCTTCGTCGTCATCAGGCGCGAAGCACAGCACGACGAGGTCCGGCCGGAGCCTGCGGATGGCCGAGTACGGCGCATCCTGGCGCTCGAGGAAGTTGACGCGAAAGCGGCGGTTGCCCAGCAGCTTGCCGATCGCCGGCAGCGTCTCGGGACCCGCGCCAACCACCAACGCATTTTCCATCTCCGAGCGATTCATCATGGTCTCCGCGCGGAATGCGTCTACAAGAACCGGGCCAAACAGTTCTTGGAGCAAACCGACAGATTAGGTGAGCGCGCCCGTGGAAAAGTGACAGAGCGTGTCACACCGCGGTGCCAAAAAACGGCAGGCGGCCTACTGCGGCTTCTTGCGGTCCTTGATGTCCTGCTCCAGTTGGGGATTGACCTTGAAGCCGGCCTTCTTGGCGGCCTTGATCGAGGCCTCGGCCTCCGCCAGCCGGCCCGTCTCCATGTAGACGACGGCAAGGTTGTTGTGGGCTTCGCCCGCCTTCGGGTCGGCGCCGATGGTGGCCTTGTATTCCCGCTCCGCATCGGCGAGTTTACCTGAGCGGAAGTAGGCGCTGCCGAGCGCGAGCGAGAGCCAGGGCGGCACCGAGGAATCGAGGCTCATGTCGTTGCCCCTGGTGATGGCGTCCTGGACGTCGCGGCGCTGGTTGGTCCATTGGCGCAGCAGGTCCTGCTGCTGCGGCGAGGGGGGCATGGTGTTCACCACGCGGATCTGCTCGTCGATCTCCGTGATGCGGTCCTGCCGGTACCGCTGCGCGTCCTGTGCGTTGGCGAACCGCTTGCCGGCGCGCCCGGAGTAGAGCTCGCGGCATTTCGAATAGGCCACCACCGCCGATACGTACCTTCCGCAGCGCCATGTTGGCGCGGCCGAGCCCGTAGTAGGGCATCTCGAATTCCGGGTCGATGTCGATGGCGGCCTGGAAGGCCGCGGCGGCCTTGTCGAAGGTCTCCGTCTTCATGTAGTCCCACCCGAGGCGGTTCTGGATGACCGCGCGATCGTGGTCGGCCGGGTTCTGCGAGCGCTCCTGAGCGGGGAGCGCCAGCGACGCGGTCACGAGGACAAGTGCGAGAAGCGAGCGCATGGTCAGTACCTCCTGCCGGAGAAAGAAAACGCCCCGCGGGCATGGGCCCGCGGGGCGAACGATACTCGACGAGCGTGGGTTCCGTCTAGAAGAGGAACTTCACGCCGAAGCGCGCCGCGAGCGGCAGCTGGAACGCGTTGTCCATCAGGAAACGCGGATCCTTGACGATGTTCTGGCTGACGATGTCCTGGGCCAGGGTTTCCTTGCCCGTGTAGATACGCGGCTTCGGAAACGATGTTGACGCCGTTGACCTTCTGGTAGGTCGAGTACTTGCCGACGGCGGTGTCCTGGTTGAACAGGTTGAGGACGTTGAAGCTGACCTGGAGGCTGCGGCCGCCGGCCATCTTGAACGCGTGCTGCACGAACATGTCGGTCTGCGAGTACATCGGCGTGCGGCCGTCGCTGCCGCGGCCCAGGTACTGGACCGGCAGGTTGCTCGACGGGTAGATGCCGATTTCACGCGACACCGGCAGGCCGCTGGCGATGTACTCGTTGGCGCCGATGCTCGTGCCGAAGTTGAACTGGTAGATGAACTGGGCCTTCACCTGGTTCGGCCGATCGGTTGCCAGCGGGCCGTAGGCCGCCTGACCGCCGTCTTGGAACATCATCAGCGGGTAGTCGAACGCGCGGCCTACGTTCGGGCTCGTGCGGCCGCTCTCGTCCGACTGCGAGAGGCCCGAGTAGTTGCCATACAGGCGGCTCCACGCGTAGCTCGTGCGGAGATACCAGTTCTGGCGGAGGCGCTTCTCGAACGCGAACTCCACGCTGTCGTAGTCCCGCTTTGCCTTCGGCAGCGGGACGTTGGGGCTGACCAGGGCCAGCGAGGCGAGGCCCTCGCCGGGGTTGGCGATGATGTAGATCTCGTTGCTCTGCGCGTCGAGCGAGCCCGTGTCTTCGATGGCGCGGTCGATCTGCTTGTGGACGTAGCGGGCGCTGAGCGCCATCACTTCGTTCAGCTGGTGATCCAGCGAGAAGGTGTACTCCTGCTGCTTCATCGGCTTCAGGTTGGGGTCGATCGCGTCCGACCCGAACGACGGGTGGCGGAAGTCGGTCGTGCGGAGCAGGGTGCCCGAGCACGTCGGCGGGCAGTTGGCGCCGTCAACCAGCGTGTTCCAGTTGTAGTTGTCGAGCGTGTAGTAGTACTCGATCCACTTGTCGCCGCCGAACGAGCCGCGGGGCAGTTCGAGCTTGAAGATGTCGTAGAAGATGCCCCACGAGCCCGAGGCCTTCCACTTGCCGTCGCCGTTGATGTCGTAGGCGAAGCCCACGTCGCGGCGCCAGCTTGTCGCCGAAGCTGAACTCGATGCCGTAGGGCGGGATGTCCGAGCCCGAGGTGTACACCGGCACGCGCTCACGCTCGGTGCGGACACCGAGGTTCACCGTCAACTTCTGGTTGATCGTCCACGCGTCCTGCGCGAAGAGGCCGATGTTGGTGGTGTGGATGTTGCCCTCGGTGATGAAGCCCTGTTTCGGATACGGCGTGTTGCTGCGTACCGAGTAGTAGCCGTAGGTGCCGCGCTGGCCCGACAGCGCCGAGTTCCAGAAGATCGAGACGCGGTTGCGCGCCTCGCCGCTCAGCACGTCGTTGCCGACCTTGTCGGCCTGCACGCCCAGCTTGATCTGGTGGTCGCCGCCGGCCTTGGCGTAGATGGTGCTGTCGGCCTGGAAGTAGAGGCGGGTCTGCTGGTCACGCGTCACCTTCGTGTTGGAAGGAATGCTCGTGAAGCCCGTGCCTCGCTGCAGGCTCACCGGCACGTCGAGGTAGTTGATGTTGTTCGTGCTCGTCCAGCGGTAGAGCGGTTCTTCGGTGACGTTCGAGTCGTGCTGGTCGGCCATGTAGTAGCCGCCGCGGATGCCGAAGAGCAGCTTCGAGGAGGCCACGTAGTCCAGGTTGCCGGACACGGAGTAGTTCGGGAACTCCGAGGCCTTGGTGTAGTTGGTGCCGGCCGGGTCCAGACCCGTGAGGGCGGGCAGCAGGCCTTCGAGCTTGCGGTAGCTGTTGTTGTAGGCGACGCGCAGGCGCGTCGAGTTGCTCAGCTGCGAGGTGACGTTGCCGGTGATGTAGTGGTACGTCTCCTTCTGGTTCTGGTCGAACGTGCCCGCCGACGGGTTGACGGCCGTGCTCGGGTTCACCGCGCGGTCGATCGACGTCAGGGCCGGCTGGTAGGCGCCGAAGAACCACGCGCGGTTCTTCGCGATCGGGCCGCCGAGCGCGAAGCCGGGCTCGGAACGCGTGCGGTCGTCCTTCGGGTAGTTGACGTACTCGGCGACGTCCGAGTTGGTCAGGTTCTGGCGCAGCGTCGGGCGCCGGGCGCCTTCGAGCGAGCTGCCTTCGAAGTTGTAGAGCGCGCTGCCGTGGAAGTCGTTCGTGCCGCTCTTGGTCACGGCGTTGATCACGCCGCCCGTGGCGCCGCCGAACTCCGCCGTGTAGCCGCTCGACTTGACCTGGACTTCTTCGATGAAGTCGACGATCACGTTCTTGCCCGAGGTGCCGCTCTGCAGGTTCGTCGTCTCGATGCCGTCGATGATGTAGCGGTTCTCGCCGGCGCTCGCGCCGTCGATCGACAGGCCGCCGAGCTTCGCTTCCTGGTTGGCGCCGGGCGCCTGGGTGACGAGGGTCGTGAAGTCGCGGCCGTGCGGCAGCAACTCAACCTGCTCGGCGCGGATATTCGTCGACCGCGTGTTCTGGCGCACGTCGATCATCGGCGATTCCGCGGTGACCTGCACGGTCTCGGTCACGCCCGAGATGGGCAGCGCGAAGTCCACCTTCTTGATCTGGCCCAGGTACACGTTGACGTCGTCAACCGTCCGCGGGTTGAACCCCGAGAGGCTGGCGGTCACGCTGTACTTGCCGGGAGGCAGCGACGGGAAGCGGAAACCGCCATTCGCATCGGCCGTCGAGCTCTGCACGACACCGGTCGGCGACTTGGCTTCAACAGTGGCGCCCGGAAGCACGGCTCCCGAGGCGTCCTTCACGACACCTTCAATTGACCCACGCTGTTCCTGGGCCATCGCGGGCCAGGCACTCAGCAGGGCGATCATCAAAACGGCGAACGCTTTTAGTCGCATTGCCTTTCCATCCTTTCGACAACGAGTGTGAGGTCTCAAGAGTGATGGGCCCTCCAACGGACAGTCATCACAACAAACAGGGGAGTCGTCCCCGTAAACCTGCAGTCTACGGCATCTTGGACCTTTTTGAACTATTGTTCAACCCCCCCGGAGAAAATTCCTGTGACAAGCTGGGAAACCAGCTCTGCAGGGGGTTTGAACGAGCGTTTGATATCATCAGCGTCTGATGCCATTCCCTGACGTCGTGATCCTGGGCGCCGCCCGGACCCCCATCGGCCGGTTTGGCGGCTCGTTTATGGGCGTTCATGCCGCCGAACTCGGCGCCGCGGCCGCCCGCGCCGCCATCGCGCGCGCGGGCCTGGCGCCGGCCGATATCGAGGAAGTGCTAATGGGCCACGGCCGGCCGGCCGGCTGCGGCCCCAACACGGCGCGGCAGGTGGGGCACCGGACGGGCGTCCCCGATGCGGCGCCGGCCTACACCATCAACAAAGCCTGCGCCTCGGGGATGCAGGCCCTGGCGTCTGGCGCCCAGAGCATCATCCTGGGCGAGTCGCAGGTGGTGCTGGCGGGTGGCATGGAGAACATGAGCCGCACGCCGTATCTCGTCGACGCGGCCGACGCGCGGTGGGGCCACAAGATGGGCCCCTTCCAGTTCGTCGACGCGATGTACCGCGACGGCTTCCAGGATCCGCTGTCGGGACTCATCATGGGCGAGACAGCGGAAGTCCTCGCCCGGCAGTACGGCATCACCCGCGAGCAGTCGGACGCGTTCGCCCTCGAGAGCCAGCGCAAGGCGGAAGCGGCGCAGCAGGCGGGGCACTTCGCGCGGGAGATCGTGCCGGTGGACGTTGGTCCGGCTAAAGCCGGACGCCACGCACCCCAGTAGTGTCCGGCTTCAGCCGGACCAAGGATCACCGGGTGGTGTCCGGCTTCAGCCGGACCGGATGATCGTCGACACCGACGAGCACCCGCGCGCGGGTTCGACCATCGAGGCCCTGCGGAAGCTGCCGCTGACCTTTGCGAAGGTGGAAGGGCACGACGGCATCATCACCGCCGGCACCGCGTCGGGGATCACCGACGGCGCCGCGGCGCTCGTGCTCGCCTCCGCGGAATTCGCGCGCGCGCGCGGGCTGACGCCCCTGGCGCGCATCACCGGGTGGGCGAGCGCCGGCGTGGACCCGCGCCTCATGGGCATCGGCCCGGTGCCCGCGATCAAGAAACTCGAGGCGCGGACGGGCCTGCGCATCGCCGACTTCGATCTCGTCGAACTAAACGAAGCCTTCGCCGCGCAGGCGCTCGCGGTGCTGAAGGACACGCCGATTCCGGCGGAGAAACTGAATGTCAACGGCGGCGCCATCGCGCTGGGGCATCCAATCGGCTGCACCGGCGCCCGCATCGTCGTCACGCTGCTGCACGAACTGCAGCGACGCGGCGGCCGGCGCGGCCTCGCCACGCTCTGCGTGAGCGGAGGCATGGGCATGGCGCTCGCAATCGAATTGGTATGACGTACAGGCCACGGAGACACAGAGACACGGAGAAGACCAGGCCTTCAAAAAGCCAAAGCCGCTTAGCAGCCCCGCCAGTCGAGATTTGGTTTTCTCCGTGTCTTCGTGTCTCCGTGGCCTGTCCGTGAAGGGGATCTATGAGAATCGCAGTCATCCCCGGTGACGGGATCGGAAAGGACGTCACCGCCGAAGCCGTCAAGGTCCTCAAGGCCACGGGCGAAGTGTTCGGACGCGCGTTCGACCTGGTGCACCTGCCGTGGAGCGCCGATCACTACCTGGCGACCGGCGAGACGCTGCCGGCCAACGGGTACCAGATGTTGCGCGACGAGTTCCAGGCCGTCTTCGTCGGTGCGCTCGGCGACCCGCGCGTCGCCGACAACCGCCACGCGCGCGAGATCCTGCTCGGCTGCCGCTTCGAGCTCGATCTCTACGTGAACTACCGCCCCGTGCGGCTGCTCGACGACCGGCTGTGCCCGCTGAAGGACCGCGGCCGCAAGGACGTCAACTTCGTCGTCTTTCGCGAGAACACCGAAGGCGTGTACGTCAGCATCGGCGGCCGCTTCAAGGCGGGGACCGACGATGAAGTGGCGATCCAGGAGGAGATCAACACCTTCAAGGGCGTCAACCGCATCATCCGCCACGCCTTCGCGTATGCGAAGGCCAACGGCCTGACCAAGGTCTGCATGGCGGACAAGAGCAACGCCATGCAGCAGGGGCACGCGCTCTGGCAGCGCGTGTTCAAGACGGTGGCGGCGGAGTATCCGGGCATCACCGCCACGCACCAGTACATCGACGCGCTCGCGATGTTCCTCGTGAAGGACCCCGGCCAATACCAGGTCGTCGTCACCAACAACCTCTTCGGCGACATCGTCACCGACATCGGTGGCGCGCTGCAGGGCGGGCTGGGCATGGCGGCGTCGGGCAACCTCCACCCGGGCCGCACGTCATTGTTCGAACCCGTGCACGGGTCCGCGCCGCCGCTGGCGGGGAAGAACATCGCCAACCCGATGGGGGCGATCCTGTCGTCGGCCCTGATGCTCGAGACGCTCGGCGCGGTGGACGAGGCCCGGGCCATCGAGCGCGCCGTGGAGGCGGCCGTCGCCGCCGGGCCAGGGCACGATCGACATCGGCGGTACCCTCGGCACGACTCAGGTCGGCGACTTCATCGTCAAGGCTCTTACCCAGGCCCCAAGCCTCAAGCCCTAGGCCATTCAAGGATCACATCATGACCAAACCCGTATTCATTGTCGGCGGTGCGCGCACGCCCATGACGCAGCACGTCGGGGCGCTCAAGGATTTCTCGGCGATCGAGCTCGGCGCCCTCGCGTCACGCGCCGCGCTCGACCGCACGGGCGTCAAGCCGGAGTGGGTCGATCACGTCGTGTTCGGCAACGTGCAGCAGAGCAGCGTCGATGCGCACTACGGCGCGCGCCACGTCGGGCTCAAGGCCGGCGTGCCGGTCGAAGTCCCCGCGCTTACGGTCAACCGTCTGTGCGGCTCCGGCATCCAGGCCGTGCTGAGCGGCGCGCAGTG
The DNA here is from genome assembly GCA_963839865.1 of uncultured Acidobacteriota bacterium. Lineage (GTDB taxonomy): Bacteria > Acidobacteriota > Vicinamibacteria > Vicinamibacterales > UBA2999 > 12-FULL-67-14b. The sequence continues at coordinate 59,317 of CAWIWS010000003.1, read as the reverse complement.
CATCCAGTTGGGCGAGGCCGGTGTCGTCCTGGCCGGCGGCATGGAGAGCATGAGCCAGGTGCCGCACATCATCCGCGGCGCGCGCTCGGGCTTCAAGCTGGGGCAGGGCAAGCTCGAGGACTGGCTGTGGGAGGGTTTGAACGACCCGTATGCGGGCTGCTCGATGGCGATCACCGCGGAGAACTGCGCGGAGAAGTACGGCATCACGCGCCAGGAATCGGACGCCTATGCGCTCCGCAGCCAGCAGCTCGCGCACAAGGCGTGGGCCTCCGGCGTCATGAAGGAAGAAGTCGTGCCCGTCGAGATCAAGACGCGCAAAGGCGTCACGCTCGTCGAGCAGGATGATCACATGCGCCCGGAGACGACCATGGAAGGGCTGGCAAAGCTGCCGGCGGCCTTCAAGAAGGACGGGATCGTGACGGCCGGTAACGCGAGCGGCATCGTCGACGGCGGCGCCGCACTGCTGATTGCGGGCGAGGACGCCGTCAAGGCGCGCGGCCTCAAACCGCTCGGCCGGATCGTCTCGTGGGCCACCGTGGGCGTCGAGCCCACCTTGATGGGCATGGGCCCGGCGCCGGCGATTCGGAAGGCGCTCGAGAACGCCCGCATGTCGTTCGGGCAGCTCGACCTGATCGAAATCAACGAGGCGTTCGCGGCCCAGTACCTGGCCTGCGAAAAGGAGCTCGGCCTCAGCCGCGACCGGGTGAACGTGAACGGCGGCGCGATTGCGCTCGGACACCCGCTTGGCGCAAGCGGCGCGCGGCTCCTGCTGACGCTGCTCCTCGAGCTGCGTCGTCGCGGGAAGAAGTTCGGTGCCGCCTCCGCCTGCATCGGCGGCGGCCAGGGCATCGCGATGATTGTGGAGGCTCTCTAATGGCGATCAAGACGGTTGGCGTGCTCGGGTGCGGATTGATGGGCGCGGGCATCGCGCAGGTGTCGGCGGCGGCCGGCTTCAAGACCATCGTGCTCGAGGTGAACGAGGACGTGCTCAAGAAGGGCCTCGGGCGCATCGAGAAGTTCCTGACCGGTGGCGTCGAGAAAGGCAAGGTCACCGAGGAGCAGAAGGCCACGGCCCTCGGCAACCTCAAGGGGACGACGAAGTACGACGGACCTCAAGGACTGCGACCTCGTGATCGAGGCCATCATCGAGAACGTCGAGTCAAGAAGCAGGCCTACGCGCAGGTCGAGGCCGTGGTGGGGCCGCACTGCCTCATCGCGTCGAACACCTCGTCGCTGTGCATCACCGAGCTGGCGGCGGCGACCACGCGGCCCGACAAGGTCGGCGGGCTGCACTTCTTCAACCCGGTGCCGCTGATGAAGCTCGTGGAAGTGGTCCGCGCGCTCACGACGAGCCGAGGCCACGTTCGACGCGCTCCTCGCGTTTAGCGCAGGCGATTGGCAAGGAGCCGATCTCCGCGCCCGATCGCGGCGGCTTCATCGTCAATCGCCTCCTCGTGCCGTACCTGCTCGACGCGATTCGCTGCCTCGAAGAGGGCCTGGGCACGGTGCAGGACATCGACAACGGCATGAAGCTCGGGTGCGGGTACCCGATGGGGCCGTTCACGCTGCTCGATTTCGTCGGCCTCGATACGACCTACTTCATCGCGAACATCATGTTCGAGGAGTTCCGCGAGACACGCTTCGCGCCGCCGCCGCTGCTGAAGCGGATGGTGCTGGCCGGCCACCTGGGCAAGAAGAGCGGCAAGGGTTTCTACGATTATTCAAAGTGAAAGGTGAAAAGTGAAAGGTGGAAAGTGGAAGCCCTTTTCACCTTCTACTCTTCACTTTCTACTTACTTCAACTTCTGGAGCAGTTGCCTCGCCTGCTCCTTGAACCGCCGGTCCTCCGGCGCCCAGTCCGGGTCGAGCGGCGCGTCCAGGGCGGCCTGAAGTTCCCTTCTCGCCTCGTCCTTCCGGCCGACGTGCGCGAGCGTTTCGGCCAGGAAGAACCGTGAGACCACGCTCTGCGGGTTGTAAGTGAGCGACTGGCGCAAGTGCTGCTCGGACTTGGCGTCGCTGCCGCCAAAGAGCGCGGGGACCATGTAATACCAGCGGCCCAGCGCGCGGTCGGCCGAGCCCTGCTGAAACCCTGGGTCCATCTTCAGCACGATCTCGAGCTCGTCGCGGATCGGCCCGCGGTACTTGATCCCCTGGCGCAGCCCGAACGACTCGGCAAGCGCGCCCATGTTGGCCGCGAGCCAGAAGTGCCCCTCCGGCCTTCGAGGGTCGATCGCGATCGCGGCGCGGGCGGCGGCGATGCCGGCTTCGAGCGCCGCCTTGCGTTCGGGCGCCGGCAGGCCATTCGTTCCCAGCCAATAGCGGGCCTGCGCAAGCCGGGCCGCCGAGACAAAATCGCCGGCGTTGGCGGCCAGTCGTGCGGCCCAGAAGTCGGCGGCCTTCCTCGCGCTGCTGAGGTTCTCGCGATCGCGATAGAGCGCATCGGGATCCTCGACGCCGTTCTGCGCATCCAACCCGTACATGGCACCCGTGGCACCCCTGGCACCCGTTGGCACCCCACCCGTGGCACCCTTGGCACCTGCGGCACCCAAGGCACCTGATGCCGAGATGTACAATACGCAGATGCAGGATCTCATCCACCGCCTGCTGGTGGAACTGGGCGAGGACCCGTCCCGCGAGGGGCTGGTCAAGACGCCGAAGCGGGTCGACAAGGCGCTGAAATTTCTCACGAGCGGCTACCAGGCCGACATCGACGCCGTGCTGAACGGCGCGCTGTTCAGCGTGGATTATAGCGAGATGGTCATCGTACGGGACATCGACTTCTACAGTCTCTGCGAGCACCACCTCCTGCCGTTCTTCGGCAAGTGCCACGTGGCGTACATCCCGAACAAGCGCGTGATCGGGCTCAGCAAGATCCCGCGGCTCGTGGACATCTTCGCGCGCCGGCTCCAGCTCCAGGAGCGGATGACCAACCAGATCGCCGAGACCATCACCGAGAAGATCAAACCGCTTGGCGTGGCCGTGGTCTGCGAGGGCACGCACCTGTGCATGGCGATGCGCGGCGTCGAGAAGCAGAACTCCTACACGGTGACGAGCGCGATGCTTGGCGCTTTCCGCGACCACGCGCGCACGCGCATGGAGTTCCTCGAGCTCCTGAAACTGCGCAGCCCTGGCCTGTCGGTCACCGGCCTCCCGGTGGGCGTGCCGAGCCACGACCTCGACGACTGATCACCGATCACGTACAACGCCACAGAGACACGGAGACACAGAGAAGACCAAGTTGTTCAAAGACCAGAGCTGCTAAGCAGCTCTGGCCTTCAGAAGATTGGTTGTTCTCCGTGTCTCTGTGTCTCTGTGGCGTGTTTGTCTTCGTGATTAGAAACGGAACGCCACGTTGAACCGGATGTTCCGCGGGCCGTAGACCTGTGACGGCGAGCCGAACTGCGGCAGCGTGTTGACCGTGCCCGCCGGATCGCCGTTCTGCCGGAAGCCCAGCGTGCCGCTCAGCGTCCGCGCATCCCATACGGTGTTCGTGTTGGTGATGTTGTTGAAGTCCACCGAGGCTTCGAGGCTCTTCGCGCCACCCATGTGGAACGTCTTGAATGCGCGCAGGTCGGACGCGATGCGCTTGTCCAGCCGATGCGACCCGAGGGGCTCCACGTTCACCGTCGTCGTGCCGCCGACGGTGAGGGCCGTGCTCACCTGTCGCGTGATGGCGATGCCGCTCTGCGCGTTCAGGTTGCCGGCGAAGCCGATGTCCCACCACGGCGACAGGTAGGTGCCCGTCAGCTTGAACTGGTGCGGGCGGTCGCCGATCTGGCCAGCCAGGGGACCGGACGCGTTGATCAGCGCGTTGGGGTTGATGTTGACGCTGACGCCGCTGATGCGCGTTTTCGAGAACGTGTACCCGGCCAGCATCTGCCACCGGTTGGCCATCCGCCGCGAGGCCGTGATCTCGACGCCGTTGTAGGTCTGCAGCGACGTCCGGTCGTTGGTCAGGTAGGTGAGGTTGGCCGTCGACAGCCGGTCGTAGAACTGGAACGTCCCGTCATCCGCCGTGCCCGCCACGCCGTCGGGGCCCGAATCGGCCCGCGTCGTCAGCGTCGTCGCATACGGGTTGGCCGGGTTCGAGGTGGCCTGCGGGTTCTTCTCGCGGCGATACGTGTAGATCGCGCTCAGGCGCATCCCGGGAATCACCTCGTGGTCGACGCCGCCGGTGTACTCGTCGGTGTAGGGACGCAGGTAGTCGGGATCCCACGACACGGTGCTCAGGTTCACCTGCGAGATCACCGGGTTGCCGGTCTGCTCGCCCAACTGGAAGTGCTTGTCGCCGTTGGCGTCGTTCCAGGTGTACTGCTCGCGAGTAGTTCGCGTTGGGGTTCACCGTGCCCAGCACGCCGCCTCCGGCCGGGATCACGTAGTAGTAGCGGCCAAACGCCGCCTTGACGGCGGTCTTGCCGTTGCCGGTCGAGGTCGCACCGCGGCGTTCACGCGCGGCCCGAACGTGTGCCAGTTGACGATGTCGCGCTGCTCGGGGAACGACCGGGTGAGATGTCCGGGAAGAACCGGCTCGGCGGGCTGCTCTGCTCGGGCAGGTAGGCTTCGAGGCGCTCCCAGCGCACGCCGCCAGTGAGGGTGAGGCGCTTGACCGCGTAGCTGTCCTGCGCGTAGAGCGCCGTCACGTCCACCGCGGACTTGTCGTAGAACGGCGTGCCGTACAGGATCACCGTCGACGTCGCGCCGGTGGTGCTGTTGTAGTTCAGGTCCACGTCGTCGAAGCGCGTCGTGCGGTTCTCGACCGGCGAGTGCGCGTGGTCGAAGCCGAACTTGATCTCGTGCCGGCCGCCGAGCGCCTGGTCCACGTAGTACTGCGCCGTGGCGTTGGCCTGCAGGCGGTCGCGCCAGCGCTCGGTGCCCGAGATGTAGTTCCGCGTGCGGATGCCCGTCGCCGTGTCGTTGCAGCGTCTGGTCGTTGCCGTTCAGGTACGTCGGGAAGAAGATGCGGTTCATCCCGAGCTTGCGCGTCGACGAACATGCGCTGCGTCACCACCGAGTTCCACAGCACCTGGTAGAGGTCGAACACGTCGTCTTCGTTGCTCGTGGATTCCTTGACGAGTGTGTTCGAGGTGGCGAGGAAGCGGTTCGGCTTCTTGTAGTACTGGCGCGAGTAGAGGCCGGTGAGCCGGTTGTTGTGCGCTCACCTGGTAGTTCAGGTTCACCAGGCCCGACGTGATGTTCGTCTGGTCGAGCACCAGCGTGGAGAACGCCGCCGGCACGTTGACGTGCACGCGCCAGTCGCGGAACGACGTGAAGAGGCGCAGCTTCTTCGCGATGATGGGGCCGCCGCCGCTGATGTTGGCGTCCGACACGAAGTCCACCGAGTTGGTTTCCGGGCGGAAGCCGTACTTCAGCAGGTTGGCGTCGATGTTCTGCGTCTGCGTGGCGTCGCCGAGCCAGGTGCCGGTCGCGCGCCCGTGCCATGTGTCCCCGCCGCTCTTGGTCACCATGTTCAGGAACACGCCGCTCGTCGGCACGGTGATGTCGTGCGCGCCGGTCGAGACCTGGATGTCGTCGAACGCGTCGAAGTCGTAGTAGAACCCGGCGGCGCCGATGGCGGCGGGATCGCCGACGTTGATGCCATTGAGGTAGCTCGAGTTCTGCGAGCTGTTGGTGCCGCGCGCGTTGAACGTGCCCTGCAGGCCGCCCGAGGTGCCGCCCACGTCGGGACGCGTGATCAGCAGGCTCGGCACCTTGTATTCCACCAGCGCCCAGATGTCGCGGCCGCCGGGCGTGCCCTGCAGCAGTTGCTCGCCCAGGTTCACGCTCGTGTTGGCCGTCGTCGTGTCCACGACGGGCGAGGCGCCCGTGACCGTGACGGTCTCCGCCACCGTGGCGACCTGCAGCTTCAGGTCGAGCGGGATCGTCTGTCCGGCCTGGACCTGGACGTTCTCGCGGACGACCGACCGGAAGCCCTGGAGATCCAGCTTCACCGAGTAGATGACCGGGCAGCAGCGAGGGGAAGCGGTTCACCCCGCCGTTGTCCGTGACGCCGGTCATCGTGCCCGCGACGAGCACCGAGCTCGAGAGGGTAATGGTGACCCCGGGGACGGCCGCGCCCTGATCGTCCGTGACGCGGACCAGGATCGAACCCGTCTGCATTTGGGCCGCGGCCGGAACCGCTGCCGCGAGTGCCATCACCACCGCCAATGCGCACTGTCGCATTCGACTCATCGTTCTCCTCCGATAATCCGTTTCACGCCTTCGCAAATTTGGATAGGGCAGGACTGCAAGACTTCGGGTCACCCACCGTTGACCTGACAGAAAGAGACAGGCCAACACCGCATAGGACACGCGCTCGAAGGGTCTCGAGCGATCACCGTCAGCTCTGCAATAGCCCTGCCGGAGATTCGGCAATCGCGCGCTATACTGTGCAAATGCGGTTGGCGGTGGCCTTTCTGTGCGTCCTTCTTGTGGCGGTTCCGGGGCTTGAAGCCCAGAGCAAGAAGACCACTCCCAAGAAGGCGCCGGCCAAGGCCGCTCCGGCGCCGAAGGCGCCACCGGCGCCCGTGCTCTCACGCATCCAGGCCGAGTTGCAGTGTCCCTCGGAGCTCGGCGTCGGCGTGGCGACGAAGCGGCCGTTCTGCGACGTGCTGACGGGGCGCGAGCCGAAGGACGGCATCCTCATCACCGTGCCGCCGCATCGCGGGCCTGTCACGCTCTCTTTCGAGCTCCACAACCGCCACACCTATTCCGCGGAGTTGGTGAAGGCGAAGCAGGCTTACCGCAAGTACACCGCCACCGTGGGCGTGCTTGTCGATGGACAACACGCTGATCGAGCGCGCCGTGATTCAGAACGAGTTCCGGACGGAGAAGGATCTCTTCGATCGCATCGGCGGCGGCGCCGGTCCTGGCGGCGTGAAGGCGGTGGCGCCGACAGGCGACGAGTTCATCACGATCGTGCTGCCCGAGGCGGTAACTGGGCAAGTCTCGGTCCTCGGCGAGAAGCTCACGGTCGTCCGTCCCGACGGCACCGACAACTTCAGCGCCCCCGGCCGACCGATCGCGAGCATCAGCAACGTGATGCTGGAGTACCGCCCCGGTCCGCCGCCGAAGAAGGCGCCCGCCAAGAAGCCCTGATCACAAACGGCGCCACGGAGGCACGGAGACACAGAGAAGACCAATTTCTCTAAACGCCAGTGTCGCTTGGCGGTCAGGCCCTTAGACCACTTGATCTTCTCCGTGTCTCCGCGTCTCCGTGGCCTGTACGTAACAAGCGACAATCGCATCAGCGGATCGGTCGATGTCTGCTTCGGTCGTGGACCAGTTCGACACCGAGATTCGCATCACCTGCCGGCCCTGCCACACGGCGCCGCCGGCCCAGCACGTGCCGTCGGCCTGCACGCGGGCGATGACGTCGCGAGTGGTGGCGTCGGCATCGGCGCCGGAGAACTGCACCAGCACCTGGTTCAGCGCGATCTCGTTCAGGATGCGCACGCCGGGCGTGCGCGACAGCCGCTCGGCCATCCGGCGCGCGAGCACGCAGTTCCGGCGAATCAGATCGACGATGCCCGCGCGTCCGAGCGCGCGGACGAGCGCGTAGAGGGCGATGCCGCGCGAGCGGCGCGAGGATTCGGGCACCCAGTCCATGCCGATGCGTTCCTCGTCCGTGCCGCGCTGGAGGTACGACGCGCGCAGGCCCATCGCGGCGCGATGGGGCGCCGGGTGCGCGACGATGGCGAGTCCGGAGTCGTACGGGACGTTCAACCACTTGTGCGCGTCGGTGGCCCATGAGTCGGCCCCTTCGATGCCGGCGACCTGGCCGCGCAACTCGGGGACGGCCGCGGCCCACAAGCCAAATGCGCCGTCCACGTGCACCCAGGCCCCGCGCGCGTGCGCCAGCCGGACGATGTCGCCCACGGGATCGCTGGCGCCGGTGTTCACGTTGCCCACCTGGGTGCAGACGATGGTGGGGCCGGTATCGTGGCCGAGCGCGCGGTCGAGTGCGTCCGCGCGCATGCGGCCCTGGTCGTCCGCCGGCACCATGATCAACTCATCGGTGCCGAACCCGAGGAGGCGGAGCGCGCCCACCGCCGAGATGTGCACCTCGCCGCCCACGATCACGCGGACCTTCGGCGCGCGCTGCAGGCCCTGCGCTTCGACGTTCCAGCCCGCGCGCCTGAGCACCTCATGCCGCGCCGCGGCGAGGCCCGTGAAGTTGGCCATGTGGCAGCCGGTCACGAAGCCCACCGTGCACGACGGCGGCAACCCGAGCACGTCGAGGAGCCACGCCGTGGCGATGTCTTCCAGCACCGCCCCGGCCGGCGACATCACGTACATCGCGCCGTTCTGATCCCACGCGCTGGCGAGCCAGTCGGCCGCCACGGTCACCGGCACGGCGCCGCCGGTGACGAACCCGAAGTAGCGCGGCCCGACCGTGGCCACGATGCCGGGATCGGCGTCCGCGGCGAGCCGCTCGATCACGGCGACCGGATCGGACGGGCCCTCCGGCAGCGGGCCGCCAAGGCGGGCCATGAGGTCGGCGCGCGTGGCGCGGCCGCCGACATGCCGGTCGGCGACACCCGAGAGAAAGACCTCGGCCTGCGTGTGCGCGGTGGCGAGGAGCGCGGCGTAGTTGGTCACGTGTCCGTCCTTGTGTGATCGCGTGGCACCGCCACGAGCGGAATGTCGTGCTCGGTGGCCCACTGTTCCCATTCTTTCGCCGTCCGCGCGCGCAGCGCGCCCGCGAGCGGGCTGCCCTCGACGAGGCCAAGCGCCTCGTAGAGGCGCCGGCGGAAATGCGGCTCGAGGGCGGCCACGGCGACGCGTCCCTCGCGGGCGTCGTACACGCCGTACGCAGGCAAGCCTCCGCCGAGGAGGCCGCCCGGCACCGTGAGCCCGTGGCGGATCGGCGCGGACAATGCGGACAGCGCGTCGAACAATCCCACCTCACGATACGAACCGGCCGGCTCCCGCAGCAGGAGGATCGCGGCCGCGTACGCCCGCTCGGCGCCGACGAGATCGGCGAGCAACGTCTCAGGTAATCGTGCGCGGACCAGGCCGGCCCTGGCCTGGTAGGTGAGGTCGTGCCCGGCGTGTTCGGGATGGCGCGTATCGCCCACGATGTTGAGGCACCGAAGCGCGGGAACGGTCTCGCGCAACGTCACTGCATCGAGGCCGAGGCGCGCGAGTGACGAGGGCCGATGGCTCGACATGAATACGTCGGCGCGCGTGAGCCACTCACGCATGGCCGCGGCGCCGGCCGCGGACTTCAAATCGACGCGCTGCACCGTCACGCCCGCGTGCAGGTCCTCGTACCATGAGGCGCTCATTGAGGCCAGGGGATCGCCCGCCGGCGGTTCGACCTTCACCGCGGTGGCGCCTTCGGCCACCAGCCGGGCGACGGCCACCGGGCCCGGCACGTTCTGCGCCATGGTGAGGATGCGGACGCCCAACAGCGCGGTGCCGGGAGTCGGGAGCCGGGAGTCGGGAGTCGGGGGCACGAGGCCGTATGGTACCCTGCTTGCCGATACATGACCCACTTGCTGTCCATCGTCGTTCCCGTTTACAACGAAGCGCGGACCGTGGCCGAGGTGATCGAGCGGCTGCTGGCAATCGACCTGCCCGTCCCGCGCGAGATTCTCGTCGTCAATGACGGTTCCACCGACGGCACGCGGGCGGTGCTGGACGCCATTCCGCCCCGCCCCTCCTTGCGGATCATCCACGCCGCGCAGAACGGCGGGAAGGGAAGCGCGATCCGCATCGGCTTCGCGAAGGCGACCGGCACGATCGTCGCGATCCAGGATGCCGATCTCGAACTGGACCCCGCGCAACTGGCCGAACTGGTCCGGCCGATCCTCGACGGGAAGAGCCGTGTCGTCTACGGGTCGCGGTTCCTGGCCGGCCGGCCCGCGGCGCCATGGGTGTCGATTGCGGCCAACCAGTTCCTGACGGGCGTGACCAACGTCCTCTTCGGGGGGCACCTCACCGACATGGAGACCTGCTACAAGGTCATGACGACGGACGTGGCCCGGTCGCTCGCGCTCGAGTCGAACCGCTTCGACATCGAGCCTGAGATTTCGGCGAAGCTGCTTCGCGACGGCCACGACATCATCGAACTGCCGGTGCGCTTCGAACCGCGCAGCCGCGCGCAGGGAAAGAAGATCGGCTGGCGCGATGGCGTGCGGGCGATCGAGGTCCTGCTGAGGTACCGTTTCACGCGATGAATCGCCCCCGCCGAGGCTTCGGCGCCCCAGGCCTCGTCGCGCTGGCGGCGGCCCTGGTCCTCGCGGGTGTGGGACTCCGCAGCGGGACGTGGGCCGTGGGCGGGTCGGATTCCTCCTGCTATGCCCTGATGGCCGACGCGTTCGCGCACGGCCGGCTCCAGCCTACGAGCGCCCTGGTGGCCGACGCGCCGTGGCCCAATGCGGCGCTGACCCTCGCGCCGGCGGGCTTCATTCCGTCGCCTGTCCGTCCGGACGCCGCCTCGCCGGTGTGCATCCCCGGCGTGTCCATATTGATGGCGCCGCTCGTCGTTCTCGGCGGCCGCGATGCGCTGTTCCTCTTCACGCCGATCGCGGCGGGGCTGCTCGTGTGGCTGGCCTCGGTGCTCGCGCGGCGGCTCGCAGGCGGCATGGCCGGCGCGGTGGCGGCGGTGCTGGTCGCATCGAGCCCCATCGTCCTGTTCCAGGCCGTGCAGCCGATGAACGACATCGCCACAGCGACGCTGTGGATCGCCGCGCTCACGGCGGCCACGTGGTCGTCACCGCGCCGCTCGGTCGTGGCGGGGCTGCTCACGGGCCTGGCGGTGCTCGTGCGGCCCAATCTCGCGCTGGTGGCGGTGGTCGTGGCGTGGCAGGCCGTGTTCGTGCCTCGGCCGGCGTCCGCGCGGAGCGCGACGGCGTCCGCCAGGGATTTCGCTCTCGGCGCGTTACCGGGCGGCGTCGTGCTGTTGCTGCTGAATCAGTGGCTGTACGGCGGACCGTTTGCCTCCGGCTACGGCCACGCGACGGATTTGTTCGCCTTCGCATTTGCCGGCGACAACATGTCGCACTATGCCAGGGCCCTGATCGACACCCAGACCATCTTTCCGCTGCTCGGGTTGGTCGCGCCCTTCGTCCTGGTCGAGCGGCGGCCCGAGACCTGGGGTCTGCTGTGCGCGGCCGCGGCCGTGCTCGTTTCGTACGCCTTCTATCGTCCGTATCCCGAATGGTGGTATCTGCGCTTTCTCCTGCCGGCGGTCGTGCTGCTGCTGGCCCTGGCGAGCGCGGTGTGCGTGCGCCTGGCCTCGCGCGCGCGCATCGGCGGCGTCGTGCCGATCGCGACGGTGCTGCTGGCGGTGTTCATGCTCCGCACGGCGGGCGCCCACGACGCGTTCGAACTGGCGCGGCTCGAAGGGCGGTTTCGCGAGAGCGCACGCCTGGTGAACGATCGCCTGCCCGATCGCGCGGTGATCATCACGGTGTGGGAAAGCGGCAGCATGCGCTTCCATGCGGGCCGCGAGGCCGTGTTGTGGGACTCGCTGGACCCGGAGTGGCTCGACCGGACGGTCGCGTGGCTGACCGCGCAGGGGCGCACGCCGTATCTCCTGTTCGAGCGGCGCGAGGAGGCCGACTTCCGCGCGCGGTTTCGCGAGGCCTCGCCGCTCGGCGCGCTCGACTGGCCGCCGCGCTTCGACATCGACCGGCAAGTCAGGATCTTCGATCCGGCGGACAGGGCCCGCTTCCTGGCAGGTGAGCGGTATCCCACGGAGAATGCGCGGCCCGCCCGCGGGTCGCGCTGAGCCCGGCGTATACTCCGCGGATGAAGCACCTCACCGCGACGGTCCTCGCGGTGCTGGCCGTGTCCTGCGCGGCCAACGCCGTTGAACAATCCCAGGCCTCCCGGCTCACCATCGATCAATTGATCGACATCAGGCATCCCTCCAACCCGGTGTGGTCGCCGGACGGCACCCACGTGGTCTTCACGTGGGATCGCGCCGGCGTCTCCAATCTCTATGTGTCCGGCGTGCCGCTATCGGCGACGCCACGCGCCCTGACGTCATTTCCGTCCGGCGCGATCGGCGGCGCGTTCTGGAGCGCCGATTCGTCGCGCGTGTATTTTCCGCGCGGTGGGGATCTGTGGCAGGCGCCGATCGCGGGCGGCGAGCCGTCGGCGGTGTGGACCACGCCGCCGCAGGAATCGAACATCGCGATGTCGCCGGATGGCCGTCGCGTGGCATTCGTGCGCGCTGGGGATCTCATCGTGCGGTCCCTGGCCGATGGAAAGGAAACCAGGGTCGCGCACGACGACAAGAGCATCGGCGGCGTGAGCTGGTCACCCGACGCCGCGCACCTCGCGTTCTCCGCGGGCGCCGAGTCGATACGGCACGAGCAGACGCCCGAGTACTCGGGCGCGAAGATCATCTACACGATCACCGAACGCACGCCGAGCCAGACCTTCGTGGTCGCGTCGAGTGGCGGAAAGGCCACGCCGATCGGATCGCCGGGTGGCGGCGGCGTGCGATGGCTCGACGCGAAACGCGTGGTGTTCGACCGGACGTCGCCGGATTTCAAAAAGCGCACGAACTACGTGGCCGACATCGCGACCGGCGCGGTGCGCGCGGCGCACGAAGACGTCGACGAGAAGTTCTGGAGCATCACAGGCGACGCGGGCGCCGGCGCGCTGCCGTCACCCGACGGCAAGTGGATCGCCATCGTCAGCGACCGCGACGGGTGGGACCACCTCTACGTGATGCCCGCCGCCGGCGGCGAGGCGGTGCAGATCACGAAAGGGAAGTTCGAAGCGTGGCGGCCGGCCTGGTCGCCCGACAGCACGCGATTGGCGTTCGACGCGAACGAGCCCGACCGGCCGGGCACGCGGCATCTCGGCATCGTGACGATCGGATCGCGAGCCCGCGAAGGCCAGCGTCGTGATGATCACGAGCGGCCGCGGCACGAACATCGCGCCGGCGTGGTCGCCGGATGGTGCACGGCTGGTCTACCAGCACACCGATCCCGAGAACTCGGCCGACCTGTTCGTGGTGGAGGCCAGGACCGGCGCGACCCCGATGCGGGTGTCGGCGTCCATGCCCGCCGGGATCGATCACGCGGCGTTCGTGGCGCCGGAGTTCGTCCACTACCCGGGGCCGGATGGGCAGATGGTTCCCGGCTGGCTCTACGTGCCCAAGAATCTCGATCGTTCGAAGAAGCACCCGGCCATCGTCTGGATCCACGGCGACGGCGTGAACCAGAACTACGACGGCTGGCACGTGCAGCGGAACTACGCCGTCTATTCGAGCTTCCACCAGTACCTGCTGCAACAGGGCTACGTGGTGTTCATGCCCGACTATCGCGGGAGCATCGGCTACGGCAAGGCATGGCGGCAGGGCGTGTACATGGATGTGGGCGGCAAGGACGCCAAGGACGCCTGGATGTCGGCGAACTACCTGAAGACCCTGGGGTACGTCGACGCGGACCGCATCGGCGTGTGGGGCCTGAGCTACGGCGGCTTCTTCACGTTGATCGCCGTGACCGACCAGCCCACGCTCTTCCGGGCCGGCGTGGACGTGGCCGGCGTCGCCGACTACGCGATGTATTACGAAGACCCGTATCACGGCGGCTGGACGGCCAGCCGCATCGGGACGCCGGCGGAACATCCCGAGGTGTACAAGAACGCCTCGCCGCTCTCGCACGTCGACCGCCTGCAGCGGCCGCTGCTGATCCTCCACGGCACGTCCGACGTGAATGTCCCCTATCTCCACTCGGTGCGGCTCGTCGACGAGCTGCTCAAGAAGGGGAAAGGGCGACCTCGTGTCGTTCATGACCTACCCGGGCGAGTTCCACTACTTCACCAGGGCGCACGTCCTGAAGGACGCCTGGACCCGGGTTGACCAATTTTTTGGTTTCCACCTCGGTGTTGGGAGCGCCGCGACGCACTGAGGCTGTGCTATAGTCCGCGCAATTCCGACTTCGGTCTCACACCTGCCCTCCCGGCAGACAAAGGAGTGAGCTCTATGCGCGCGCGTCTTGCGGTTCTGAAAGTGTTATTCGTCCTCGTCCTGGCTGCGCCGGCCTGGGCCCAGCAAGGGTCCATCATCGGCACCGCCACTGACGAGACCAAGGCGGTCTTGCCAGGTGTCAGCGTGACGGCCACCGACCAGGCGACTGGACGGCAGGTCACCGGCGTCACCAACGAGAAGGGTGAGTACCGGCTGCCGAACGTGCCGCCGGGCAAGTACACCCTGCAGGCCGAGCTGTCGGGGTTCACGATCGTGTCCCTCAAGGACATCGAGATCCTCGTCGGGCAGAACGCCCGCATCCCCTTCATCCTCAAGCTGGCGACCGTGAACGAGACGCTCACCGTGACCGCCGAGTCCCCGCTCGTCGACACCACCTCGTCGCAGGTCGCCGGCAACGTCGACCGCCGCCAGATGGAGGAACTGCCGGTGCAGGGCCGCAACTGGATGGAGTTGTCGAAGCTCATCAAGGGCATCACGGCCAACGACGTGGGCAACACGCCGGGCGTGAGCCGTGACGACGACTTCCAGCTGAACCTCGACGGCCAGCAGATCACGCAGAAGATTGCGGGCTCGGGTTTCGGCCAGCCGAAGTTCAGCCGCGAGGCCATCGCCGAGTTCCAGATCGTCACCAACATGTTCGACATCACGCAAGGGCGGTCCGCCGGCATCCAGGTGCAGGCCATCTCGCGCTCGGGCACCAACAACATGTCGGGCGCCCTCTACGGGTTCTTCCGCGACGACAGCTTCAACGCGAAGGACCCGGTGGCCAACAAGGTGCTGCCCTACCAGAACCAGCAGCTGGGCGGCGCGCTCGGCGGCCCGATCGTGAAGGACAAGATTCACTACTTCGTGTCGTATGAATACGAACGCGAGCCGAGCACCATCTTTACGGCGCCGTCGGCGCTGCCGGGGCAGAGCTTCACGATCCCGGTCAAGACGACGCAGAAGAGCTTCCTGGGGCGCGTGGACGACCAGCTGACGCAGAACGACCGCCTCACCGTCCGCGGGTCGCGGTGGGACTGGGGGAACCCCTTCGTCCTTGCGGCCGGCGGCCACCCGTCGAATGCGTCGGTGCAGACCAAGAACGCCACGAACATTGCCGGCGCCTGGTCGAAGGTGCTCAGCGATACCAAGGTGCAGGAAGTGCATGTCGGCTACAACAACTTCGCGTGGACCAACGAGCCGCAGCCGGGCCAGAACACGCCGGAGTACGATTTCGTCGGCCTGACGATCGGCGCGCCCTACAATTACCCGCAGCTGTTCTACCAGGACAACATCGAGGGGCGGTACGACCTCACCTGGCACAAGTCTTCGCACGACCTGAAGATGGGCGGCGAGTTCATCTACGTGCGCAACACGGGCACGTGGTACATCCAGCGCGCGGGCCGGATGCTCTTCAACTCGAACCCGGCCAACCTCAACGCGCTCTTCCCCTCGGAGGACCCGTCCACCTGGAACATCGCCGGCATCCCGAGCTCGACAATCCGCGAGTTCGACCAGAACTTCCACAAGGGCGACTGGAGCATTAACATCCCGCGCCCGACCTGGGCCGCGTGGATCGGCGACAACTGGCGCGTCAGCAACCAGCTCACGGTGAACTACGGCGTGCGCTGGGACGTGGACTGGGGCGTCGCCTCGCCGCCCGACGTCGTCACCAATACCATCCTGATCAACAACGGCGCGCCGAACGGGCTGCCCGGCATGACCGGCACCGACTTCGGCTACAAGACCGGCATCCGCGACAACAACAACGTGGCGCCGCGCGTCGGCTTCACCTACAACGTCGGCGGCAAGAACGACCTTGTCGTCCGCGGCGGCAGCGGGCTCTACTTCACGACGCCCGTGTCCAACATGACGTTCAGCCCGCAGATCTACAGCCAGATGGTCACGGCGGCGTTCGTGACGCCGACGAGCGGCCTGTGCCCGGACGGCTCGCAGTTCGTGACGAACCCATCCTGCGGCGTGACGACCTACGACCAGGCGGTGAAGGCGGCGCCCCCGCAGTCCCCGCGCATCATCAGCCCTGAATACCAGAACCCCTTCACGTGGCAGAGCAGCATCGGCTTCCAGAAGCAGATCAACTCGGTCACCGGGTTCGAGGCGGACCTCACGCACTTCAACGAGTACCGCGACACGCGCACGATCGATCCGAATCTGTTCTACAACCCGGCGACGGGCTACAACCTGAGCCCGGCCCTGGTGGCAGGCGTGCCGAACCGGCCGAACCCGGCCTACACGCAGGTGGCCTACTTCGTCAGCACGGGCCGCCGCGACCAGACGCAGATCTCGACGGCGCTCAACCGCCGCTTCAAGAACAACTACCAGGCCGGCGTGACCTACACCTACATGATCTCCATGCACGACGATGGCACGATCGGATACACGGCGCCGGGCCAGAACAACCAGTTCGACTACCTGGACGGCGAGTACGCCACCTCGACGGACTACCAGAAGAACACGCTGCGGGCGTGGACGCTGATCAAGATGCCGTGGGGCATCAACACGAGCGTGTCCTATTTCTACGGCTCCGGCCAGCGTTTCGCGGCCACGATCGCCGCGGCTCCGTACGGCAAGCCGGGCACCAACCGCCTGAACCTGACGGCAGCCGGCGGCGCCACCCTCCCCATCACGATTCCGGAGACCGCGACCCTGACCAACGGGGACGTCATCGACATCGCGAGCCGGTTCAAGGGCCCGTCGACGATCGCCTCGGGCGACACGATTCCCCGCAACGCGCTGCAGGGGCTTGCGTTGCACAAGGTGGATCTGCGGTTGACCAAGGACATCAACCTCGTGGGCAAGTCGAAGCTCTCGGTGATTGCCGAGGTCTACAACCTGTTCAACCATCACAACTACGGCAGCTACAACACCAACATGAGTGCCACCGCTCCGGCGACCACGGCGCTCTTCGGCCGGCCGCAGCAGAACACCGGCAACGCCTACATCTCGCGCCAGGCGCAGTTCGCGTTCCGGTTCTCGTTCTAGCGGGCAGACACCGCGAATGGGGCGGGTGGGGCCATGGGCCCCACCCGCCCTTTTTGCTGTACGACCTGGCTGTACCTACCAGAGGACGCGGACGGCGCGGACACGGAGGTTCAGCCCGAGGGTTCAGCCCGAGGTTCAGCACGAGGTTCAACACGACGGTTCAGCACGAGGTTCAAAACACGGCGAGCCCGGTTTCCCGAACCCGCCGTTGAACCTTCGTGCTGAACCTTCGTGCTGAACCTTCGTGCTGAACCTTCGTGCTGAACCTTCGTGCTGAACCTTCGTGCTGAACCCTCGGGTCAGTGCGTCGTGGGCTGCGAGGGGCCCTTCTTCAGGCCCTGGATCTGGAGGACCGGGATGCCGGGCTGCTCCTTGAGGACTTCCTTCCGATAGAGCTTCTCCATCTCTGCGTGATGGCGCAGCTCCTCGGGCGTCAGGTCCTTCTTCTTGCGTGCCGCGATCTTTTCGTCGCGCGCGTTCTTCGCGATGCCCAGGTCGTCCAGGTCGTGCTGGATGCCGGCGGCCACCGCTTCGGCGTTGAGCTTCAGCGAGTGCTCGGTGCTGCTGAGCGGCACGGCCTTGTTGCCCGCGAAGATCTCGTGGCGCCCGTGCTCCTCGTACCACTTCGTGAGCGTGGCCGTCATGTGCATCTTCTCGATGATGTTGCGCCAGCCGATGCCCGTGTTGTAGGCGCAGAAGGAGATTTCACCCATCTGCGTGGCATACGGAATGATGCACATCTCGGTGCGGCGGAAGTCGTAGTTGAACAGGTCCTGGAACCACATGCCCGCGATGAACAGGAAGTTCCAGCGATCCGCGCGCCGCTTGTCGATGTCGGCCTTGGTGCGGTCGCCCGACACCTTGCCGTAGTCCTTGCCCGTCGCGCCGAAGGTCTTGTCGAACTTCTTCAGCAGGTCCGACAGCTTGAAGTGGGTCGGCGACTTGAAGGAGTTGTAGTTGCGGGCCAGCGCCAGCGCCATGCCCGTCACCGTGAGGAACTTGCCGCGGGCCGCGTCGGACACCGCCGCCACGTCCTTGGCCAGCTGCTCGGCGTTGACGAACGCCGTGAACGGCACGGCCTCCTTCGTTTCCTTGTCGATCATCACGGCCATGCCGACGCCGCAGTTGGGGTGGCAGCCGCAGTTGAGGTTGCCCCATTCGTTGTCGGGGCCCTTGGCCACGTCGGCCCAGTCGGTGAACGTGCCCATGAACGAAATCGGGAACCAGTCGCGCACCGGCTCGCCGAGGCCCGTCTGGTTCTTCACGTCGTGCGCCAGGTGCGACAGGGTGTAGCGCTGCGCCGCGCGGCGCTCCGGCGTGATCTCCTCGTCGCGGCCCGTGAAGCTCACCGGCTGGAACGAGAGGAAGTTGATCCGCTTCGGGTTGTCGAGCGCGAACTCGATGATGCGCCCGACCTGCTCGTTGTTCACGCCGTTGACGATCGTCACCACGGGGACGATGTCGACGCCGGCGGAGTGGAGGTTCTCGATGGCGCGGAGCTTCACGTCGAAGAGGTTGCCGACGCGGCGGTGCGCGTTGGCCGCGTTGCCGATGCCGTCGAACTGCAGGTACGCATAGCGCAGGCCGGCTTCCGCCGCCGCCTTCGCGAAGTCGGCGCTCTTGGCGAACTCGATCCCGTTGGTCGCCGCCTGCACCGAGTTGTAGCCCACCTTGCGCGCGTAGCGGACCGCGTCGAGGAAGTAGGGCGACAGCGTCGGCTCGCCGCCGGAGAACTGCACCGACATCTGGCGCTTCGGCTTGATGGTGATGGCGTTGTCGAGGACCGTCTTGATGTCTTCCCACGAAAGCTCGTGGACGAAACCGACCTGGTTGGCGTCCATGAAGCACGGATCGCACATCATGTTGCACCGGTTGGTCAGGTCCACGGTGAGGACCGCGCCGCGGCCGTGCTTGATGGTGCTGCTGCCGTGGTTGTGGAGCTTGTCGTCGTTGTGGGCGCGGATGTCCCGGCCCGGGAACACCTCCTCGAGGTGCCTGAAGAACGCGGTGTCCATCGCCATGACGTCTTCGAAGTGCCCGTGGATCGGGCAGTCCTTCATCATGACGATCTTGCCGTCCTTCTCGTCGATGGTCGCCTTGATCTCGCCGACCTTCTCGTTGAGGAGCGTCTCGAGCGGGCGCGTGCCGTCGAGGATCGCCTGGCGCGCTTCGCGCACGCACGTCGGGCACAGCGAGTCGGTCTGCCGCGGCCAGCCAAGCGGCGGCTTCGTCTTCTGGTAGGACTTCAGCAGCGGCTTGTCGGACCACTTCGGAGTCAGCGACGGGTTCGGGCTGATCTTGTTCAGCTGCGAAAACACCTGCCAGACTCCGTTGGCGGCGATCGAAAGACCCTTCTCGGCGTACTTAATGGGCGCGTGCATGGTGCGCTCTCCTCGTAAGTGAATGTTCCGCGGTAGTTTACGAGGAATTTCGGCGCGCGCGCACGGCTTCCGGCGAACGGGCCCGAACGGGCGGTGAGCTGGCAGGAAGGGGCTCTGAACGGACATATCCGACAAATTAAGTCTGATATCAAGGGCCTGAGGTCTTGAGTCCGGAGTCCTTGGGGGCTTAGGGGCTTAGGGGCTTGGAATTGCGGACCACGTGGCCATGAACGCCTCAAAACGCGCCAGCGCGTCGGCGAGCGTCTGTTCCGTCGAGGCGAAGCAGATGCGGATGAAGCCTTCACCGCTCGCGCCGAAGCCCGCGCCGGGGGCGAGGGCCACGCCCCACTCGCGGACGAGCGTCTCGGCGAAGCCGGCCGAATCGGTGAGTCCCTCAATCCGCGGAAACGCATAGAACGCGCCGTCGATGGCGGGGAGCGAGACGCCGGGGACGGCGGCGAGCGCCGCCACGACCTGCGCGCGGCGCGCGGTGTAGTGCGCGCGGAGTTCCCGCACGTACGGTTCGCCGTCAGCGAGCGCGGCGATGCCGGCCTGCTGCACCATCGCGGCGGGATTCGATGTAATGAACTCCGCGGCCTTGTACATCGCCCGGATCGTCCGTTCGCTCGCCTGCGCCCAGCCGAGGCGCCAGCCCGTCATGTTGTAGGTCTTGGAGAAGCTGTTCACGACGATGAGGCGGTCCTTGCCTGGCGCGATGCGCGCGAACGACGGCGCGATCGGCAGGTCATAGGTGAGCCGCTCGTACACTTCGTCCGCGAGAATCACGAGGTCGTGGCGCTCGGCCAGCTCGCAGAGCGCCCGCTGCTCCTCGACGCTGATCATCCAGCCCGTGGGGTTCGAAGGACTGTTGACGATCAGCATCCGGGTATTGGCGTCGATGGCGCGGCGGACGCGATCGAGGTCCAGGCCAAACCGCGCGCCGTCGAGCGTCAGCGGCACCTCGCGCGGCTCGCCACCGCACAGGATCACGCCGTTGGTGAAGATGGCGTAGGCGGGCGCCACGATCACGGCGTTGTCGCCCGGCCCCACGCAAGAGCGGATGGCCGTGAAGATCGCGAGCGACGCGCCGACTGACGCCATCACTTCCGACGGCCGGTAGGTGACGCCGTGCAGGTCGTGCACTTTCGCGGCGATCGCCTCGCGCAACGCGGGCGTCCCGGCCGTGTGGGTATAGAACGTGTGGCCCGCGCGCATCGCCTCGGTGGCCGCGCGACAGATGAATTCCGGCGTGGGCAGGTCCGATTCGCCGTAGCACAGCTTGATCGCGCCCGGCAGGCTCTCCGCCACCGTGGCGATCTGTACCAGAGGTGATTCGACGACGCCGAGGGTTTCCGGTCTCATGCGCCTGGCCGGTTCAAGCGGTCGCCGCCGGCAGGTCGATGGTGAAGATCCGCTGCCCCGCGGAGTTCGCCAGGGACACGGTGAGCGCTCGCGTGCGCGGATCGGCTTCGAGCAGCCCAAAGAATTGCAGCCCCGCGCTCGGTGGCCGGTTCGGCGGAAGGTCACGCGGCACGCCGTTGAACCGCACCTCGGGACCGAACGTTCCGTCGAGCGGCACCGGCGCAAAGGTGCCGGCGTGTGCGGGGCCGGCCACGAATTCCCAGAATGCGTCGAAGCCGGGCGTCTTCGCGCGGGCCGGGTCGTAGTGATGCGCGGCGCAGTAATGCACGTCGGCCGTGATCCACACGACATTGCGCACCCGGCGCTCCTTGAGCGTCTTGAGCAGCCCCGCGATCTCCAGCTCGCGGCCGAGCGGCGGGCCATCGTCGGCGTTGGCCACCGCCTCCTGGAAACCCTCCTGGTGGCCGACCACCAGGCCCGAGTGGCATGTCGGCGGCGACGATCTTCCACGTGGCGCGCGAGCGGGACAGCGCGTCGGCGAGCCACTGCACCTGGGCCGGGCCCATGAACGCCGTGTCGGGGCCGGGCGAGGCCTGCAGGTTCGGACTGTTCGCGCCGCGGTAGGTCCGCATGTCGAGCGCGAAGATCTCGACCAGCGGACCGAACGGGATGGTGCGATAGATGCGCGGCTCGGCGACGCGGTCGAGCGCCATCGGGTAGTGCTCGAGGAACGCCTGGCGCGCGCGCGCCGCCAGCACCGATACCCGCTTCTCCTGGTACGGCGCCTGCGGCCCGAGCACCTGGGTCGGGTACCAGTTGTCGCGCACCTCGTGGTCGTCCCACATCGCGACCTGTCCCACGTCCGCGGCGAAGCGACGGTAGTGTTCGTCGAGGCGGTTATAGAGGTGAGCGCCGCGGAACTCGTCCAGGGTCTCGGCCACCTTCGCCTTGGCCGGCGTCACCAGGTTTCGCCACGTCGTGCCGTCGTCCAGCTTCACGGATTCGACGAGCGGCTGGTCGGCGTAGATCGTGTCCCCGAGATTGAGGAAGATGTCCGGGTCGGCGGCGCGCATCGTTTCGAACAGACGCATGCCGCCGCGAGACGTGTCGATGCCCCAGCCCTGGCCACAGGTGTCGGCGGACCAGGCGAGACGCACCGGCCGGCCGGGTCCGGGCGCCGTGCGGAAGTGGCCCGACTCCCAGCCGCTCGCAATGCGAGAGTCGGCCGGGTCTTCGAACCGCGCGCGGTAGAAGATTTCCTGGCCAGCGGGCAGGTCTCCGATCGCGACGCGGGCCGTCAGCCCCGTCTCCGGCGTGGCGATCGGGCCACGCACCCGTCGCACGTTGCTGAATGACGACGTGGTGGAGTACTCGACGGCCAGCCTCGATGGCCGATCGGTGTGAGCCCACACGATGGCCCGGCCCGGGGTGGGGTCTCCCGCGGCGAGGCCGTAGTCGATGCGAGGACGCACGCGATCCGACGTCACGAGGGCCGGCGCCTGCGATGCGCGTGCCGGTCCCGGCGTCTTCGCCAGGACCAGCCCGCCCGCCGCTGTCAGAAGAAACGTTCGTCGGTTCATCAGAAGCTGTACTTCACGGCCAACTGGATGATCCGGCCGTCCTCGGCGGCCGTGATCTGCCCGAACGTCACCGAGCCGATGGTGCCGTTCGGTTGTGCGAAGCGTTCCTGGTTGAAGAGGTTGAAGCTCTCGATGCGCACCTGGATGCGCTGGCTGTGCGGCAGGGTGAAGTTCTTGAAGATCGAGAGGTCCGTGCGCTGGAACCCCGGGCCGCGGACGGTGTTGCGGCCGGCGTTGCCCGGCCGCTCGCCGGTCTGCGCCAGCGTCAGCGTCGTGAAGCACGACGTGTTGAAGTACTGGGCCGTCGTCTTCGGGCCGTCGTTCGGATCGCACGTGACGTCCGGGCGCGATGTCATGTAGCGGATGTCGAGCACCGAGCCCTGGGTCACCGTGAGCGGGAAGCCGCTCTGGGCCTGGTAGATCCCGTTCAGCTGCCACCCGCCGGCGATGGAGCGGACGGCCGCCGACTTGTCGTCCAGCCGCGGCAGTTCGTATCCGAAGCTCAGCACGAAGCGATGGCGCGCGTCGAAGAGGGCCGGGCCCTTCTCGTAGGACAGCGCCTTCTCGATGCTGGCTTCGTCGCCCTGCGTCACCGGCAGCACGGGACGCGACTCGCCGCCGATGTTGAGGCCGGACACGTGGTCGGTGGTCTTGCCGAGCGTGTAGCTGGCCAGGAAGTTGAGCCCGCGCGTCGGCAGCATGCGCAGGCTGGCCTGGAGCGAATCGTACCAGGACTTCGCCACGGAGAACGTCGGGCGCACGAGCGCGTAGGCCGGCATGATGCGCGCGCCGCGCGTGGTCTGGCCTGGCGTGTAGACGCCGGGATTCACTTCCATGAACATCGGCAGGTTGTGGCCGCGCGAACCGACGTAGGCCACCTCGGCGCCGAGGCGCCCGCGCAACTGCCGCTGCACGCCGGCGTTGAAGTGATACGCGAAGGGCGACTTGAACTCGTTGCCCCAGCCGATGATCGTGAGGGCGGGCGGGAACGGGTTGGGCGGTCCGGCCACCGCGGCCAGCGGATCGGCCAGCGTGATGGGCGTCGGCGTGTTGAGCTCGATCAGCGGCGTGAAGGGCGGCGACAGCACGCCGCTCTGGAAGAAGTCACCCTGGCCGGCCAGCGCGTCGTAGAACATCGCCGAACGCCGAGCGGATGCTCGTCTTGCCGTCGCCGAACGGATCCCACGCCACCGCCGCGCGCGGGGCGAAGTTGTTCTTGTCGGTCGGGCACGACGCCGCGCGGCACGCCGGGATCGCCGGGGTACACCAGGCCGGCGGGCGCCGCCGGGTACTTCGTGGACTTGGCTCCGGTCACGAACCCGGTGATGGCGTCGTTGACGTCGATGAACGGCGTGGGCAGCTCGTAGCGCAGCCCGAGGTTGAGCGTGAGCTGCGACGTGACGCGGAACTCGTCCTGCACGTAGCCCGCGAAGAGCCAGCCGTAGCCCTCCTGGATGGCCTGCGTGGTGGTGGCGCGCGCCTGGGCCGGGTAGCCGAGCAGGAAGTCGGCCGCGGCGTTGCCCGAGAGGCCGCCGCTGAACGTGAGGTCGCCGTTCGGGCGGTTGATGAACGCGATGCGCATGGCCTCGCGCCGCACGTCGGCGCCGAACTTCATCGCATGGCGGCCCGAGATCCACGTGATGTCGTCGGCGAACTGCCACACGTGGTTCACCCGGTCCACGAACGGCTGCTGCGCGTCGCCGAGCGCCGCCGCGCCGCCGCCGAAGAAGCCCGTGATGGCAAATGACGGCAGGCCCGCCGCCAGCGGGTTCGTGTTGGCGAAGTTGATGCCGTAGCTCTTCGGGCTGAGGCCGCTCGTCACGGCCGGCTTGGCGGTGATGCGGTTGATCGAGAAGCGCGCCTGGTTGATGAAGTTGGAGCTCACCACCAGGTTGTGCGACACCATCCCGTCCTGCAGCGTGGCCAGCGCCTCCTGGTCCACGGGCGCGATGACCCGTGGCGTCTTGCGGTCGGTGGCGCTCCGCATGTAGCGGCCGAGGACCGTCTGGGTGTTCGACAGGTGGTAGTCGAAACGCGCGCCGAACATGTCGCGCACGTCGTTCACCGTGGGCGAGACGATGTAGCGGTTGCCGGCGGAGTTGGGCAGCGGCACGAAGTCGGCGAGGAGCTTCGCGGCCGACGGGCTGATGCGGTCGGCGGGGATGACGTTGCCCGGGAAGGGCAGGCCGGTAAGCGGGTCGCGGATCGCCGCCGATGTGGCCGAGAAGTCGCCCCGGCGCTGGGCCTCGGAGAGCACCACCACGTTGGTCGTGGTGCCGCTGTCGTTGCGGTACCCCTCGTAGAAGCCGAAGCCGAACAGCTTGTTCTTCATCAGCGGGCCGCCGAGGGCCGCGCCGAACTGGTTCTGCTTGAGCACCGGCTTGGGCTGCGTCGTCGGCGCGAAGTAGTTGCGCGCCATCAGCGAGTCGTCGCGGTTGAACTCCCACGCCGATCCCGAGATGTCGTTGCTGCCCGACTTGGTCACCACGTTCACGACCGAGCCGGCGTTGCGGCCGTACTCGGCGCGAGAAGGCGTTGGTCAGGATCTTGAACTCCTCGATCGCGTCGGGCGGCGGACGCAGGACGAAGCCCGTGTTGAACGTGTCGTTGTTGGTGGCGCCGTCCATCAGGAAGTTGTTGGACTGGTTGCGCATGCCGTTGACGTTGAAGCCGCCCGTGGTGTTGCCGAACCCTCCAGGGGTGGCATCCCCCGACTGGCCGCCGAGGCCGGCCGGGGGCGCGACGACGCCCGGGATGAGCGTGCCGAGCTGGGTGAAGTTGCGGCCGTTCAGCGGCAGGTCCACCACCTTCTGTTCGTCGATCACGATGCCGTGCGTGGCGTTGCTGGTCTCGACGAGGGTGGCCTCGGCGGTCACGCTGATGGTCTCGGTGAGCGAGCCGACCGCCAGCTCGAACGCGACGCGCGCGGTCTCGGTCACGGTGACTCGCACGCGCTCGCGTTGCGCGCTCCGGAAGCCCTGCAGCGACGCCTTCACGGTGTAGTCGCCGGGTTGCAGGAGTGGAATCGTGTAGAGCCCGTCGCCGCCGGTGACGGCCGTTCGCATGGCGCCGGTGGCCAGGTTGGTGGCTTCGACCGTCACGCCCGGCAGCACCGCGCCTGACGCGTCGGTGACGACGCCGTTGATCTGGCCTGTCGCCTGCGCGAGCGCCGCCGCGGGCAGCGCCAGCAGGAGCGCGAGGATCGTACTGCCAATCGGAAACCAGCGTTTCATCGACCGACCTCCTTCAACTATGCGGTTCGGTTGGACAACGGCAGAACACTATCAAATCGCGCGAGCCACCGCCTCGGCCATCTCCGCCGTGCCGTGGCGTCCACCAAGATCGGGGGTCCTGACGTCTCCCGTCGCGAGGACGCGCTCGATGGCGCCCACGATCCGGTCGCACAGGTCCCGGTGCCCGAGATGGTCCAGCATCAACGCGCCGGCCCAGATCGCGCCGATGGGATTGGCGATGCCCTTGCCCGCGATGTCCGGGGCCGAGCCATGAATGGGCTCGAACATCGAGGGGTGTTCGCGTTCGGGATTGAGGTTGGCGCCCGGCGCCACCCCCAGGCTGCCCGAGATCGCGGCGCCGATGTCGGTGAGGATGTCGCCGAAGAGGTTCGACGCCACCATCACGTCGAGCGTCTGCGGATGCGTCACCATGCGCGCGGCCAGCGCGTCCACGTGATACTTGCGGACGGTGACGTCGGGGTAGTCTCGCGCGAGCTCGTCGACGACCTCGTCCCACAACACCATCGAGTGCTGCAGCGCGTTCGACTTGGTCGCGCTGGCCAGGAGCTTGCGCGGCCGCGACCGGGCCAGTTCGAGCGCGTATCGCACGACGCGCTCGATGCCCGCACGGGTGAAGATGCCCGACTGTTCGGCCACTTCGCGAGCGGTCCCGCGATGCACGCGGCCGCCGATACCCGCGTATTCGCCTTCGCTGTTCTCGCGCACGCACACCATGTCGATGTCAGCCGGTGCACGGCCCGCAAGCGGGCATGGCACGCCGGGCATCAGTCGCATCGGCCGCAGGTTCACGTATTGCTCGAAGCGCTGGCGGATCGGGAGGATCAGCTCCCACACCGACACGTGGTCGGGCACTGACGGGTGGCCGATCGCGCCGAGATAGATGGCGTCGGCCTCGCGGAGCCGATCCAGGGCGTCGGGCGGCCATCATCCGGCCGGTCTCGCGGTAGAAGTCGCAGCCCCATGGGTAGGTCACGGGCTCGAGCGTGATGCCTGCGCGGCCGGCCACCGCATCGAGCACGCGCAGGGCGGCCGGCGTGACCTCCTGGCCGATGCCGTCCCCGGGGATCACGGCGATGCGATAGCGCGGCTGTGCCATCGCCTACATCCCCGGAGGCGTGAACCGTCCGTCCGCCGCCAGCCAGCCGCCGTCGGCGTAGATGATCGTGCCCGTCACGTAGCTCGCCGCGTCGGACAGCAGGAAGATCGTGGGCCCCGCCATCTCGGAAGGCTGCCCCCAGCGGTTCATCGGGTTCTTCATCGCGTAGGCGTTGTACCAGTCGGGGTTCGACTTGATCGGGGCGGTGAGCGGCGTCTCGATCACGCCCGGTCCCACCGCATTCACGCGCACGCCCTGCAGGGCCCATTCGGTGGCGGCGGTCTTCGCCAGTTGCAGGATGCCGGCCTTGGTCATCGAGTACACCGATTGCCCGGGCTCGGTGACGATGGAGCGAATCGACGAGAAGAGCACGATGCTTCCCGAGCCCTGCGCGGTCATGATGCGGCCGGCCGACATCAGGGCCGCGAAGTTGCCCCGGAGGTTGAGGGCCACCACCTTGTCGAACTCGGCGAGCGAGTACTTCAGGATCGGCTTGCGCACGTTGATGGCGGGCGTGCAGACGAGGCCGTCGAATCGCCCATGCTTTTGCGCCAGCGCCGAAAAGCCCGCGTCGATCTGTTTCTCGTCGGTGAGGTCCATTGCGCCGGACTCGGCCTTGCCGCCCGCCGCCTTGATCTTCTCGGCCACCGCCGCCGCGTTGGCCGCGTTGATGTCGAGGCACGCGACGTGCGCGCCCTGTGCGCCGGCCGCCAGGGCCACGCCCTCGCCGATGCCGCCGCCCGCCCCCACGACCGCCACGATCTTGCCGTCGAGCCTGAACATGTCCGAAGCCATATGAGCCTACTCCCTTGATATGAAGGCGGTTTAACGCCCGCCCGGCGCGGCGCTCCGCCGCCTGGACGGGCCGATTGCCAGCATCACCAACCATCCGGTCACGGCGGCGATCAGCCCTACCAGGGCCGGGGACATCATCCCAAATCCCTTTCCAGCCGTCACCACCTGGACCGCCAGCACGGTGCCCACGCCGAGCACCATGGCGACGATGGCGTGGCGCGTCCGAGCGGCCGCGACGTAAAGGCCGCCGAGGATCGGCACGAAGAGGCTTACCCCGAGCAGGGTATAGAAGATCGTCAGCGCGCCAATCACCGTGGGCGACACGATCGCGAGCGCCGTGCCGAGGGCGCCGGCCACGACCGTGGTGACGCGCGCCACGGCGAGCACGCGCTGCTCGTCGGCCGCGCGGTTCACGAAACGCTTGTAGAGATCCTGCGAGAGCGACGTGGTCAGCATGAACAGCACGGCGTCGGCGGCGCTCAGCTCCGCGGAGAAGACCGCGGCCAGGCCCAGGGTGCCCACCGCCACCGGCAGGCCGTGCATGAGGATCATCGGCAACGCCTGGTCCGGCGTCGTGAGATCCGGAAACCGCACGCGGGCGATCATGCCGAGCACGACGGGGATGATCGCGTAGAGAAACAGCCCGAGGGCGTTCAGGCCGGTGCCGAGTCGCACCGCGTGATCATCGCGCGCGGCGTAAAGCTTCTGCAGGATCCCGGGTGAGACGACGAAAGCCGGGCCGAGCAGCGCGAGATAGACGATGCCCGACGGCCCGCCGGACCAGAAGTCCCAGTAGTCCGCCGTCGGCACGGGCATGGCGCTCACCGCCGCCCATCCGCCCACGGCCGCGAGCGCGAGGGGCAGCGCGATGACGAACCCCACGAGCTTCACGGTGAGCTGCACCATGTTGACCCAGGCGCCGCCCTTCAATCCGCCGGCCGATGAATAGATGGTGATCAGGACGCCGCCGATGGTGCAGCCGACCCACTTCGGCGCGCCCGCCACGACCGAGAGAATCGACGACATCGCGATCAGCTGTCCCGCGAGGATCGCCAGCGACCCGAACCACAGGAGCACGGCCACCATGCCGCGCACGCTCGCGTTGTAACGAAGCTCCAGGTAATCGCCGACCGTTCGGAGGTCGTGCTTCTCCGCGACCCGCCGCATCGCCGGACCGATCCAGAGAGCGAGGACCGCCGATCCGGCCGCGGCGCTGCCGACCCACCACCAGGCCGCGAGGCCGTCGCGGTAGCCGAGCGCGGTGGCGCCGACGGTGGACCCCGCGCCGATGTTGGCCGCGAGGAGGGTGGAGAAGAGGAGGCCCGGCCCGAGGGCGCGGCCGGCCACGAAGAAGTCGCGGGCCCCCTTGACCTTGCGGCCGATCCACAGCCCGAGGCCCAGGAGGCCGAGCGAATAGAGCAGGAGGAGCGCCAGCGAGAGGTTCACGTGATCACTTCTTCAGGTCGCATGCGGCGCCGGTCCGGCGCCGCGATGCTGCATGATAGCGCAGGCGATCCTGCCGGCGTGACTTGCCTCGAGGGCGGCGTGGGCTAGCATTGGGCATGCCGTCATCGCTGGCCGCCGCGCTGCTCTTGTTCGCGGGGCTCCAAACACCGGTCCTGGACCGGCACCGGGCCGAGGTCCTCGCGGGCGAAGGGCGCGCTGCCGAAGCGATGCAGATCTTTGAACGCCTCGCGGAGAGCGACCCCGCAGACACCGAGGCGCGACTGTGGGTGGCGCGGCTCGCGCTGCGCCTCGGCCGGACGGCGGACGCGGAAGCCGCGTATCGCGTCGTGCTGCGGGACCACCCGGCTGACGTCGACGCGCGCATCGGTCTCGGCGTCGTCTTGACCCGCACGGGAGCCTGGCGAGACGCGCTCGCCGTCCTCAACGACGTCGAGCCCGTCGCCGGGAACAATGCCGACCTGCTCGGCGCCCTCGCCCGGGCCTATCGCCGCGGCGGCGACGATGGTCGCGCCCTCGAGTATTTCCGGCGCGCCCGCGCGCTGGCGCCCCAGGATCCGGACCTGGCGTCCGGGTTCGAAGCCGTGGCGCGCACGTATGGTCACTGGGTCGCATTCGAGGGCTTCGGCCAGGGCGGCGCTCCGGGAGCAGGCTCGGGGTCCGGCTGGCTCGTCGTCAACGCGCGCGTGACACCGCGGTTCCACGTGCGTGCCAGCGGCCGCGTGCAGCAGGGTCAGGATTACACGGACATCGTTGCCGGCGGCGGCGGCCTGTGGCGGGCGACCGCCGCCACAACGGCGGCATTCCGCGTGACGGGTGGATTGGGAAACGTCGCCCTGCCGACCGTCGATCTGGCGGCCGACATCGCGCACTATGCCGGCGTCGTCGAGTATGGCGTCGGCATCCGCCGGCTGTCGTTCGCTGGCGCCGGTGTCACCGCGCTGTCACCGGTCGTCGCGTGGGACGCCGGCGACCGCTGGCGGCTCGATGTGCGATACACGTTCTCGCACTCGTCGTTCGACGCGACCGGTGAGTCCAGCGGCGACCATTCGATTCTTCTCCGCGAGACGTGGGCGCGCTGGCGCCGGGTGGCGCTGCAGGCTGCGTATGCGTACGGCATCGAGAGTTTCGAAGAACTGACGGTGGATCGTCTCGGCGCGCTCGGCACGACCACGCTGTCGGCCGGCGCGCGGTTCGACCTGCCGTCCCTGACAAGGTTGACCGCGACCTGGGAGCACCAGTGGCGCTCCAACGAGACGCGGGTGGATCGCGTGACGATGTCCATCGTGCAGTCCATCCCATGATCGATCTGATCCGCATCTTCGAACAGAACGTGCTCTGGCTGGTGTGGGCCGCCATGACGCTTGCCGGCGCGATGACGCTGGCGGTGGTCGTCCAGCGCATGGCGCTGGCTGGATACGAGGCGGGGGCGCGGCGCATCGCGCGGCACTACACGCCGCTGGCGCGCCGCGCGCTTGACGGTGACGACGGCGCCCTCGAGGCGCTCGTCTCGAGTCCGGCGCGCCACCGGATCGCGATTGCCAGGCTGCTCATCACGCCGCTGATCGAGGACCGCGATCCGGAGCGTATTGCCGCGACGCGGCGCATCGTGCGCGCGATGTCGGTCGTGTCCATGGCCGACCGTTATCTCCGCAGCCGCTGGTGGTGGCGTCGCGCCCTCGCCCTTCGCGCGCTGGGCCTGATTCAGGCCCGGGACCGGACCGACCGGATCGTGGCCGCGCTCGATGACCCGGATGCGCACGTGCGGGGCGCGGCCCTCGATGCCCTGTCGGACATGCACGACCCGCGGGCGCTTGCCGCCATCGTCGTGCGCCTCCACGACGGCACCCTCCACCGTGCCCGGCGGGTGGCCGCCCTCGCGGCGTTTGGAGCCGGCTGCGAGGAGTTGCTGCTCGACCTCGCGCAGGTGGACCCGGCGCACCGACTCAATTACGCGCGCGCGCTGGCGATCTGCGGCACCGCCCGTTCGCGATCGGTGCTCTGCGACTGGACGCGTGACGAGCGCGTCCCGGTGCGGGCGGCGGCGTTCGAGGCGCTCGCCCGCGTCGGCCTTGACGAGCCGGCCGCGGAACTCGCCGTCGCGGCGTTGGAGAGCCCGGACGTTGCGGTGCGCGCGATGGCGGCCAGCGCGCTCCACGGCTGGGCGGGCCCGGGCCACGCCGCGTCCGATCTCGCGCGTCACCTGGACGACACGTGGGCGGTGGCCGTGCACGCCGCGCGGTCCCTGCAATCGATGCCTGCCGCCGGGCGAGCGGCGCTTGCAGAACGGGCCGCGAGGCCCGGACTTGGCGGCGTGCTCGCGAAGCAGATGTTGTGGGAAGCGACGGTTCGGGCATGACGCTCGAGAACGTCAACACCGCCTTCTGCCTGGTGGTCATCGCCTACTTCGTCCTGTGGAACACGACACAGGTGGCGATGGCCGGCGCCGCGGGCGTGTACCTATGGCGCTATCTTCGTCGGCGAACGCCCCGCAACCTGGCCCTCACCGCAAACCTGGCCTCGCCCCCATCCGTCTCGGTGGTCGTCCCCGCTCGCAACGAAGCGCTCACGATCGTCGAGGCCGTCCGGGCGCTGCTGGCGCTCGACTACGAGGCGCGCGAGATCGTCGTGGTCAACGACGGTTCCTCCGACGACACGCTGGCCGTCTTGCAGCAGGCGTTTCAACTCGTGGCCGCGCCTCTGGCCTTCGAACAGCCGCTGCCGACCGCGCGCGTGCGCGGCGTGTACCGATCCGCGGAACAGCCGGGGCTGGCGGTGATCGACAAGGAGAGCGGGGGCTGCAAGTCGGACGCGGCGAATGCCGGAATCAACGCCGCGTCAGGCATGCTGGTGCTCATCATCGACGCCGACACGATGCTCGAACCGGACTCGCTGACCCGTGCCGCCATGCCCTTTCTCGAGGACCCGACCACCGTCGCCGTCGGCGGGTACGTGGCGATCGCCAACGGCTGCCGGATCGAGGGGGCGCGCGTCACCGGCGTGGCGATGCCGCGGAACTGGCTCGCGCGATTCCAGGTCGTGGAGTACATGCGGAGCTTCCTCCTGTTCAGGCTCGCCTGTGCGTCGTGGAACAGCGTCACGCTCATTTCCGGGGCCTTTGGACTGTTTCGCCGAGATGCGGTCATTGCCGTCGGGGGCTACGACCGCACGGCGATCGGCGAGGACATGGACCTGACGGTGCGCTTGCAGAAGTTCTATCGGGACAGGCGGCAGCCCGTGCGCGTGGCGTATGCGCCGGTCCCGGTGTGCTGGACGCAGGCGCCCGAGGACCTGGCCTCTCTCAAGGGGCAGCGGTTGCGGTGGCGGCGAGGGCTGCTGCAGGTGTTGTGGCGCCATCGCCGCGTCATCGGTAATCCGCGCTTCGGCATCCTGGGGCTCGGCGTCCTCCCGTACACGGCGTTCTTCGAGGGGCTGGGTCCGCTGATCGAGTTTGCCGGATATTCAGTCGCCACGGCGGCCGCGCTCGCCGGTCTTCTCAACTGGCAGCATTATCGGGTGCTGCTGGCCGTGTCGGTGCTTTTCGGGGCCGCCACTACGCTGGTGGCGGTGTTCCTGAGCGATGTGGCCCCCAGGCCCTACGCGCGCAATCGCGATCTGGCGCTGCTTTGCGCCGCGGCCCTCCTGGAGAACGCGGGTTACCGCCAGCTCAATTCCTGGTGGGGTTGTCTCGGGACGGTTCAGGCCATGTCGGGCAAGGATGGCTGGGGCGCGATCACCCGCCGGGCTTTCTAACGCGATGGACGTCAACCGGGATGGGCCTCGGTCCTCGCGGCGAACACCTTACTGACGATCACGAAGAAGAAGCCGGTGGACAGGCCGCACATCAGGATGCCCGTCAATGCCTCCACAGGGCCGAGCAGGCGCCAATCGTGGGACAGCACGAGGTCGCCGTAGCCCACCGTCGAGTAGGTCACGCCCGAGAAGTAGACCGACGACTCGAGATCGGGCAGGCAGCGCTGCCACCAGTAGAACAGCGCCCACACCGCAATCTCGGCCAGGTGCAGCGCGAGAAGGGCCCACGCCACGCGCACGAGCAGCCATGTCACCGGCAGGAAACGCGCGTCCAGTCGCGCGGTCACGCGCGGGAGGCGGCCCAGGATCGCCGCGAGCCCTCCCGCATGGATCATCACGGTGACGGCCAGCAGGCACGTGGCGACGAGCAGTTCAGGAAGCATGAACCGAAGGCGTGAGCGGTGCTCTACTTCTTCAGATCGCGTGCGGCCGGGAGGTTGGGAATCCCCGTGGCCTCGGTGGCCGCGCGCACGATCGCCCGGGCCATCACGTCCGCCGCGAGCGCGCCGATCTGCGTGATGTCCACCTCGCCCGTCCACTTGCCCGTCGCGAGCGAGAACACCGTGTCGCCGTCGCCCATCGTGTGCGAGGGGAAGATCGCCCGCGCAAACCCGTCATCGGCCATCAACGCCATGCGGTGGACCTGCGACTTATCGAGCCTGGCGTTGGTGGCCACGACGCCAATGGTCGTGTTCTCACCGGCGCGAGGCCGCGGGCCGGTCTGGCCCGTGCGCAGGAGCGTCCGCGCGTCGGCGAAGGTGTTGTCCTTGTTGCGCGTGCCGGCGACGATCGTGCCGGTGTCGGGATCGATGATGTCACCCACGGCATTGACGGCGACGATGGCGCCCACGGTGAGGCCGTTGGCGAGGGTGATGCTGTAGCTGCCGAGCCCGGACTTCATCGCGCCGCGGCCCGGGCCGCCGCTCTTGCCGACGGTGGCGCCGGCGCCGGCGCCGATCGTGCCCTCGCGAACGGGCGCCGACGAAGCCTCGGCGGCCGCCTTGTACCCGCAGTCGGCCGTGGGCCGGATCTTCGGGTTGCCGCCGACCGGAAGGTCGAACAGGATCGCGGACGGCACGATCGGCACCTTCGCGATGCGCACGTCCCAGCCCATGTTGTGTTCCTCGAGCCAGCGCACGGTGCCCGTGGCCGCATCGAGGCCGAAGGCGCTGCCGCCGGCGAGCACCACGGCGTTCACCTTGTCGACCATGTTCGACGGATCGAGCAGGTCGGTCTCGCGCGTGCCGGGCGCGCCGCCGCGCTGCGACACCCCGCCCACCGCGCCTTCGCCGTCCACCAGGATCACGGTGCAGCCGGTGGGCCGTTCGGTCAGGGTCGTGTGGCCGACCTTGATGCCCTCCACGGCCGTCAGCGTCCGGTTCCGGGTCGGAGCAGGCGTCGGAGCCTGGCCCTGGAGCGTGACGACGGTGGCCAGGGCCAGTAGCCCGAGCGTGAAGGCTGGCACTTTCATGGGGTGCTCCCGGTTCGGCGGCACCGGTTCGGGCCGCGACGCTGAATGATAGCGGAGAGCCGCGACCGTTGACCAATGTCGCCTCGGTGGCGCGCACCGGAGGACCGGGGAGTATGCTCGAAGGCGGAGGCCTTCCCACATGATGGACGTTGCCCTGTTTGCGCTTGTCGCCGCCGCGGCGTTGCGCGTGTTTGCCCGCACGATTCACGCGGACTCGCGGTACTTCGACGTGCGATCGCGGGTCACGACCCTGTCGTCCGTGCTCGGCGCGGCGGCCCTCGTCCTGACCGTGATGTCGACCGTCGCCATCATCCCCGCCGGCCACGTGGGCGTGCAGGTGCTGTTCGGCAAGGTCAAGCCGGAGGCGCTGGGCGAAGGGATTCAGGTCATCAACCCCTTTGTCGTCGTGCAGGAGATGTCTGTCCGCACGGAGACGTACACGATGTCGGCCACCTCCGACGAGGGGGAGGTGCGGGGCGATGATTCGATCCAGGCGCTCTCGGCCGATGGCCTGTCGATGCCGCTCGACATCACGGTCGTCTTCCGGCTGGTGGGGAGCGACGCGCCCCGCGTGTATCGCGACATCGGCGCGGACTACGTCGAGAAGATCATCCGGCCCTCGTCCCGCACCGCGGTGCGCGAGGCGATCGCCGGGTTCACGGCGCAGGAAGCCTATTCGACCAAGCGCGAAGCGTTGCCGCTCAAGATGCAGGACCTGCTCATCCAGCGCGTGAAGTCCCTGCTCGAGCAGCGCGACACGTTCAAGGGCGCGACCGGCGTGATCGTGGAGCAGGTGATGTTGCGCAAGATCCAACTGCCGGACAAGGTGAAGAACGCGATTGAAGCCAAGCTCGAGGCCGCGCAGCAGTCGGAGCAGATGCAGTTCGTGCTCGAGAAGGAGCGTCAGGAGGCCGAGCGCAAGCGGATCGAGGCGAAGGGCGTGTCCGACTTCCAGACGATCGTGGCCCAGAGCATCAACCCGAACCTCCTGCAGTGGAAGGGCATCGAGGCGACCGAAGCGCTCGCCAAGAGCACCAACGCGAAGATCGTCGTCATCGGGGCGGGGAAGAACGGCCTGCCCATCATCCTGAATACGGACAAGGACTAGCGGCGAGCGCGGACGGTCCCGTCAGAACTCGTAGTCGAAGCCCAATCGCGCGCACGACAGATTGGGCACGGCCGCGCGGCCCAGTTCGTCGACGATGCGGTCGTAGTAGGCGGGCTTGAGGTGGGCCGCCAGCTTCGGAACCGCCTCGGGGAGCCGCGCGACTTGTTCGCGCACGAGGCTCGGCGTGAGATGGCCCGTGGCCAGGGCCAGGTCGCGCAGGTCATCCGGAAAGGCCACATCGACGAACGCCGCCTTGAGCCGGGGATGCGCGCGCGCCACCTCCCAGATCTCGTCGGTCGGACCGGTGTCCAGGGTAAAGAGCACGGCCGACCGCCCGTCGTCGACGATGTAGCCCACCGTTGGTACCGGATGATTGATCGGTATGGCGGTGACCGTGAACCCATCGAGCACGAACGGCTGGCGGTGAGGGATGGGCACGAAGTTCAGCATCGGTTGCCCGCCGATCGACAACAAGGAAAGATCCGGCCACACCCGGCCATTGAAGATGTCCTGCCGAAGGCTGTCGATCACGGCCGGGGGCGCGTGCACGGTCACGCCCCGTCCCGCCGCGTCGAGCAGGTTGATCGTAAAGCTCGGCAGGGAGCCGATGTGGTCCATGTGACTGTGCGTCAGCAGGACACTGGTGATGGCCACCTGGCTCGCGGCCGTGCCGCACAATCCGATGCAGCCCGCGTCAATGGCCAGCCGGCCGTCGACGACGAATGAGATCAGGTGCTGCAGATGCGGAAGGTCCGGCGAGGAGGGAAGGACGCGAATCTTCATGTCAGCTCGGAACGACGAGTTTACGCGAAGTCGTCCGATCGCGCAGCCCCCAAACGGTCGATTGGGGCAGCTGCCCCTCTCAGGAGCACGCGCGCGTGCTACATTGGCGAGGGTCGGCAGCGAGCGCGGCGATGTTCAACGGTGTGTCCAAGCCACGAATGAGGGCACTCAGTCTACACTCCAGGCGGACTTGAAACCACCACCCCGAGAAGAACCCGCGTTGCCGGACGTCGTCTTCACCAAGGTCCGCTGGCGGCTGATCCCCTTCCTCTTCCTGCTGTACGTCGTCGCGTACCTGGACCGCGTCAACGTCGGGTTCGCGTCGCTCGACATGAACCGCGATCTTGGCTTCAGCGCCGCGGTCTACGGCCTTGGCTCCGGCATCTTCTTCGTGAGTTACACGCTCCTCGAGGTGCCGAGCAACCTGCTGCTGGCGCGGCTGGGGGCCCGCGTCTGGATTGCGCGGATCATGCTCACCTGGGGCCTCGTCTCGACGGCGATGGTCTTCGTGCAACAGCACGACGACGTTCTACGCGCTCCGCTTCGTGCTGGGCGCCGCCGAAGCGGGGTTCTTCCCGGGCCTGCTCTACTACCTCACGCAGTGGTTCCCGGCCCGCGAGCGGGGACGCGCCGTGGCGCTCTTCATGACCGCGACGGCGATGGCCGGCGTCATCGGCGCGCCGATCTCGAGCGCCCTGCTCGGTCTCGAAGGGGTCGGCGGCCTGCACGGCTGGCAATGGCTGTTCGTGATCGAAGGCGTGCCGGCGATGCTGCTCGCGCCGGTGGTGCTGTTCTACATGACCGAGCGGCCCGAGGTCGCCACCTGGCTCACCGCCGACGAGCGCGACTGGCTGTCGCGCACGATGAAGGACGCAGCACGCGCACGAACCAGGCACGCATCTGACGCTCGCCGCGGCCCTCGGCAGCGGACGCGTTATGGGCGCTCGCGCTCCTGTACTTCTGCATCGTCGTGGCGTTCTACGGCGTGAGCTTCTGGCTGCCCCAGATCGTGCAGGCCGCGGGCACGCTGCCGTCGGCGACGGTCGTGCTGATCTCGGCGATTCCGTACGCGGCGGCCACGGTCGGCATGGTCGTGGTCGGCCGCCATTCCGATCGCACCGGCGAACGTCGTTGGCATGTCGCGCTGCCGCTCCTCATGGGCGCCACGGGATTTGCGCTGACCGTGCTTGGGCCACAGACCGTCACGGTGTCGCTGGTGGCGCTCTCGGTGGCCGCCGTCGGCATCTGGAGCGCGCTCGGGCCGTTCTGGGCGATCCCGCCGGTGTTCCTGCGCGGCACGGCGGCCGCCGGCGGGATCGCGGTGATCAACTCGGTGGGCAACATCGGTGGATTCGTCGGGCCGTACCTGGTGGGGTGGGTCCGGGAGACCACCGGCGCCTTCGCGGGAGGACTCTGGCTGCTGGCCGGCGCGCTCCTGCTCGGCGCCGCGATCGCGCTGTCGATCACGGCGCCGCGTGTGTCGTCCTTTCCAGAAACCAGTCTCAGGTAGTACGATTCGCCCACCTTGCCTCGGGCCTCCGCCATCATCGATCGTGTCCTGCTCGAAGTGGAGCGCGCCGCCGACGAAGCCGTGGCGTTCACCGCCGACATGGTGCGCATTCCCACCGTCAATCCACCCGGGGAGCACTACGACGCCTGCGCGCACTTCATCGGCGACACGCTTCAGCGACTCGGGTTCGGCATCGAGTACTTCGCCGCCGAGGGACGGCCGGAGCACACCGCACGATATCCCCGGTTGAACGTGGTCGGCACGCGGGCGGGCTCGCGCGCCCGCCCGACCGTCCACCTGAACGGCCACTTCGACGTCGTGCCCGCGGGTGAAGGCTGGACGCTCGACCCGTTCGGCGGCATCGTCAGGGACGGCAAGATCTACGGACGCGGATCCTGCGACATGAAGGCGGGGATCGCCGCCGCCGCGTTCGCCGCCGAGGCGATCCGCCGCGCGGGCGTCGTGGTGCCGGGCACGATCGAAGTAAGCGGCACGGTGGACGAGGAGAGCGGCGGCTTTGCGGGCGTGGCCTGGCTCGCCGAGCACGGGCGCCTCTCGCCGACGCGCACCGACTACTGCATCATTCCCGAGCCGCTCAACGTCGATCGCGTGTGCGTGGGGCATCGCGGCGTCTACTGGTTCGAGGTGGCGGCTCGCGGGCACATCGCGCACGGAAGCATGCCCTTTCTCGGCGTGAGCGCCATCGACGGCATGGGACGCCTGCTGCAGGCCATCCGCGAGGAACTGCTGCCGGACCTGGCCTCGCGCCGTACGGCGGTGCCGGTGGTTCCCGAGGGCGCGCGGCAAGCCACCCTGAACGTCAACGGGATCATGGGCGGCCAGCCGGTGGACGGCATCCAGACACCTTGCGTGGCCGACGTCTGCCGCGCGATCTTCGATCGCCGGTTCCTCATCGAGGAGGGCTTCGACGCCACGAAGCTGGAGGTCGAGGCCCTGCTGGCGCGCGTGCGCACGCGCATGCCGCGCGTGGAGTACGCGCTGCGCGACCTCATGGTTGTGCACCCGACGCGCACGCCGGATGATTCACCGGTGATCGCGGCGATCGAGAGCGGCGTGCTGCGCGTGCTCGGGCGGCCGGCCACCCGCGTCGCAAGCCCTGGCACCTACGACCACAAGCACGTGGCGCGGATCGCGGGCGTGCCGCACTGCGTGGCGTACGGCCCGGGCGAGCTCGAACAGGCGCACCAGCCGGACGAATTCTGCCGGGTGGACGATCTCGTCAACTCAACGAAGGTGCTCGCGCTGGCCATTCTCGACCTGACGGGCGCGCTCGCGGGAACGGCTTAGGGCATAGCGACTTTACGGCTTACGACTTACGGCTTGCGGCCGCAAGCCCAGAGGAGAAGGACATGACCGGACAAGAAATGGTGGCGCTGTCGAAGAAGCACACGCTCTACGAGTGGTCGGCGCAGTCGCACGTCGACCCGATCCCGGTGGAGCGGTCGAAGGGCATCTACTTCTACACGCCCGAGGGCAAGCGCTTCATCGACTTCAACAGCCAGTTGATGTGCGTCAATATCGGGCACGGCGATCCGCGGGTGATCAAGGCCATCCAGGACCAGGCGGCGCAGCTTGCCTACGCCAACCCGTTCATGGCCACCGAGGCGCGCGCGCTCCTGGGCCAGAAGCTGGCCTCGATCTGTCCGGGTGACATCGACGTGTTCTTCTTCACCAACGGCGGGGCCGAGGCCAACGAGAACGCCATTCGCCTCGCGCGGCTCGTCACCGGGCGCCACAAGATCCTCGCGCGGTATCGCTCGTATCACGGCGGCACGGCCGGCGCGCTCACGCTGACCGGCGACCCGCGGCGCTGGGCGATGGAGCCGGGCATGCCCGGGATCATCCATGTGCCGCATCCTTATCACGGCCTGCAGCGCGGGACAGACACTGCCGCCGATGCGCTGGCGCAACTCGAAGAGATCATGATGCTCGAGGGGCCGCAGACCATCGCGGGGTTCGTCCTCGAGACCGTGACCGGCACCAACGGCATCCTGGTGCCGCCCGACGGCTATCTCGAGGGCGTGCGCGCGCTCTGCGACAAGCACGGCATCCTGCTGATCTGCGACGAGGTCATGTCGGGCTTCGGGCGCACCGGCGAATGGTTCGCCGTCAACCACTGGAACGTCGTCCCCGACATCCTGACGATGGCCAAGGGGTTGACGAGCGCCTACGTGCCGCTCGGGGCCGTGGGCGTGCGGCAAGGGATTGCCGACCACTTCCAGTCCAAGGTGTTCTACGGCGGCTTGACCTACAACAGCCACCCGCTTGGATGCGCCACCGCGCTGGCCACGATCAAGGTGTACGAGGACGACCACCTGCTGGAACACACGCGGAAAATGGGCGCGGTGATGCGCGGCCTGATGGACGACCTGATGCGCCGGCACCCGTCGGTGGGGGACGCGCGGTCGATTGGCTTGTTCGGCATGTTCGAACTGCAGCGGGATCGGAAGACCCACGAGCCGCTCGCACCGTTCAACGGCACTTCGCCCGAGATGCAGGCGCTGGCGAAGTTCTTCCGCGAGGAAGGGCTCTACACGTTCGTGCGGTGGAACACCTTCTTCACGAATCCGCCGCTGTGCATCACGGAGGCGGAGCTGAAGGAGGCCTTCGCCATCATCGACCGCGGGCTGGCGATCACCGACAAGGCGGTCAGCTAGCGCTCGGCGATCGCGCTACGGCTCGGAAGGGGCCACGGCGGTGTCGACGATGGTCGCGTCGGCGTGGCCGCCCAGCTGACGCAGGCGCTGCAAGCCCGCGACGGCGTCGGCGCGTTGGGCAAACGGTCCGAGCACGACTTGTTGGACGGGCCGGTTGCGGAGCTGAAAGGGTCGTTGGGCCGCAGGCAGACCCGCCTGCGTGAGCGCCTCGACGAGCCGGTCGGCGCGTTCGCGGCTGGCGAACAATCCCACGCCGACGACATAGTCGCCGGACGCCATCGGCTGCGGCGCCTCGACAGGCGGCGGCGCCACCATGGGCTGAGGCGCGTCGATGGGCGGCGTTGCCGGCTCGATGCGTGAATCCGCGACCGTCTCGGCCGTCGAAATCGCCGGCGGCTCCATCACCTCGTCCGTCAGGGTGCCAGGCAGGCGAGCGGCGCCCACCGCGGCCGCGGTGATTACCACGACCGACACAAGGGCGATTGCGGCCGCCTTCAGCCACATGCGCCCGAGCCGGTGCATGTAGGTCTCGGCCCGTCGTTCGCGGCGCCCCTCGTGCGGGCCTGGAACTGCCCGCCTCCCGGTGGAGCGAGCCGCTGCTGGTGCCTGCGCGGGTGTATCACTCGTCTCCGGCGCAAACATCTCCGGCGAGGTGAACTTGCGAGAAGTGGGCGCGAGTTCCTGCGCCAGCCACTCGTCAACGCGCTTCGAGAAGGCCTCTTCTTGCTCGATCGGCAGCGGCGTGTCCACCCAGGCCGCGATGGTGGCCTCAAAGGTTCCGGCCGGGACCCTGGGCGCCGATGGCCGCGTCGCCTGCGCCGGTGGTGCGGCCTGCGGCTCGAGCGCCTCCGGCTCCGGGAAGGCGATGGACGCCCAGGTGGGCGTGAGCGTCGCGGCGCCGAGGTCGACGAGCGCGGTCTCGAGGATTTCCCGATCCACGCAGGCCGCCTGCCGTCGATGCGCCAGGTGCAACGCGCGGTCGCAGACGCGATTGATCAGGCGCGGCACGCCGCCGGACCGGCGATGGAGGATGTCGATGACCTCGGGCGAGAACAGCACGCGCTCGCGACCGCCACCGGCCACGTGCAACCGGTGCTCGATGTACCCGGCCGTGGCCTCGCGAGTCAACGGGGAGAGCCGGTTGTAGCCGCAGACGCGCTGATCGACTTGTCGCATTTCCGGCGACTTCAGCTTGGCGAGGAGCTCGAGCTGTCCCACGAAAACGATCTGCAGGAGTCCCTTGCCGCCGACGGAGTCCGAGAGGATCCGGACTTCTTCAATCAGCGGAAGCGACATGTTCTGCGCCTCATCGATGATCACGACGACAAACGCGTTGAGCGCATCGAGCGACTCGAGGAATCCGGACAGCAGGTAGCTGAGCTCGATTCGCGATGCGTGCTTCAGGGACCCGGTCGTCAGGTCCTGGATCGACGTCACGCCGAAATCGACCAGCAGCGTCTTCAGCAGGTCTTCTCGTGAGGCAAACGGATCGGGCACAAACGAACTGAACGTCTTGCGGCCCAGGTTCCGGAGCACCGCGCGGCACAGCGTCGTCTTGCCGGTGCCGATTTCACCCGTCAGGACGAGCAGGCCTTCGCGCCGGCGAATGCCGCCGACCAGATTCTCGAACGTGGCCGCGTGCGAGGGGCTGGAGTAGAGGAATCGCGGATCGGCGTTGAGACTGAACGGCTTTTCCTTCAAGCCGAAGAAGGTCTCATAGGTCAGCGTGTCGGGCGGCGGTTGGAATGAGAGCAACGATCCGGCGTTAATCAACATTGGCCTGACTCTGTATGACTTTCAAAACCGATATGTTGAGTCACAGCACAGAGCAGGCCAAGGCTGAACGGCCACAAACGAACCTATTTGTTGAGCTTTTTGCCGTTCACCCTCAATTTCGTCGTTGCGCCATGTTCCATATCGGAGCAGTGTGATTTCGTTTTTGTCGGTCGACGATCTGTCCCCGCCGGCGGCCACCCCGCCTTTCTATCTGGGGTCGTAGGTCGTCACGGCCTTCCCCTGCAGCCACTTATCGAACCACCCGAGGATGTGTTGCAGCCGCTCCACGCGGTGTCGGGGCTTGCCCGATCGCGAGAGTTCGTGCGTCTCGCCGGGGACGCGCACCATCACGGTGGGCACCTTCAGGTACT
Organism: uncultured Acidobacteriota bacterium; assembly: GCA_963839865.1. GTDB lineage: Bacteria > Acidobacteriota > Vicinamibacteria > Vicinamibacterales > UBA2999 > 12-FULL-67-14b. The sequence continues at coordinate 16,937 of CAWIWS010000003.1, read as the reverse complement.
TCAACGCGCGGAACATGATCTCGCCGCCATCGGCCGGCGGCGTGCGCAGGTCCTGGTCGCCGTCGATGAGCATCAGCGGCGTCTTCACGCTGGCGATGTGCGTGATGGGGGAGCGCGCGGCGTAGTCCTGCGGGTCCTCCCACGGGGCCTTGCGGAACCAGGACGGCGTGAACTGCGAGAAGTCCGCGGTGTACCAGAACCCCGACCAGTCGGCGATCGAGCGCATGGACACCGCCGCGGCAAAGCGCGTGGTCTGCGTGATCGTCCAGTTGGTGAGCAGCCCGCCGCCGCTGCCGCCGGTGACCCCCATGCGCCTGGTGTCGATGTAGCCGCGCTTGACCACCTCGTCCACGCCCGCCATCAGATCCTTGTAGTCGTCGCCCGGGTAGTGATACTGGATGACGTTGCCGAAATCCTGCCCGTAGTTGCTGCTGCCGCGCGGGTTGGGGAAGAGCACGACGTAACCCTTGGCGGCCATCCAGTGAAATTCGTGGGTGAAGACGTTGCCGTATGCCGAATGCGGCCCGCCGTGAATCTCGAGGATGAGGGGATATTGCTTCGACCTGTCGAAGTCGGGTGGATGCAGCAGCCACCCCTGGATCTTCTTGCCGTCAAAGCTTGTCCATGTGATCGCTTCGGGCTCGCTCAGCCTGATCGTCTTGAACAGCTCGTCGTTGACGTGGGTGATCTGCCTCGCGCTCGGCGTCCCGGCGGCCGTGTCCAGGACGAACAGGTCGTTGATGTTGGTTTGCGTGGACGTGACCGCGACGAGCGTCCGGGCATCGCGGGTGGCCGTGTAGGACTGCACGGTGTGCGCGCGCGCGAAGAGCGGCTGCACCGCGCCGCTCCCCACGTCCACGCGCACGAGATTGGCGTCGCCCTGCTCGCCGGAGACGATCATGATCGAGCGGCCGTCGGCGGTCCAGATGGCGCCGCCGGCGCCGCCGCCGCGGGGCGCCCGCTGGTCGCCGCCCACGCTGCCGCCGATGTCGTAGTCGTAGCCGGCCGTGAGGTTCCGCGGTGGCGTGGAGCCGTCGGCCGGCGCCACGAAGAGATCCGCCTGATCGAACGACCGCTCGGGCGTGCCGTTGAGCGTGCCGCCGAACGCGAGCCACTTGCCGTCGGGCGACGGCTTCGGACCGTTGATCGTACCGTTGATGCTGGCGACCTTCGTCATCGCGCCGCCGGCGGCGGGCACGGCGTAGAGATCCGAGTCGGCCTGCTGGTAATAGGCCTCGTCCACGCGGTTCGACGTGAAGTAGAGGCGCGAGCCATCGGGCGCCCACGCGTGGCCGCTCTCGGTGTACTGGCCGCTCGTCAGCTGTGTCGCCCTGGCGATCTCGTTGCCCGCGCGAAGGTCGGTGACCCAGATGTGCGAGGGCCGATCGGGCTCGTTCCATCCGCCGCCGTTGCTGCGGTACACCGCTTCGGTGATGACCCGCACGTCGGACTTCGGTTGGGGCGAAGCCCCGCCGGAGCTCGCCTGAGACTCGGGACGAGCGGCGGCGGGTGGGGCCGGCTGTGCCGGTGGGGCAGGTGGGAAGTCGTCGTTGCGTGTCGTGCTCGAGAAGGCGATGCGCGTGCCGTCGGGCGACCACGCCGGGCTGCCGGCGCCGCGCGGGAGGTCCGTGATGGGCCGGGCCTCGCCGCCGTCGAGCGCGAGGGTGAAGATCTGCGCCGGTTGGGCCTTGCCATCGCGCTCGGCGACGCGCACGAACGCGAGCGTGCGGCCGTCGGGCGACCACCGCGGGGCGCTGTCGCGCGTGCCGGCCGTCAGGCGGCGCGGCGCCTCGCGGCCCGACGCCGGCACCATCCAGAGGCTCGTCTCGTACTCGTCCTTGACCTGGTCGACGGTGACGCGCGTGAACACCACCTGCGCGCCATCTGGCGAGATCTGCGGATCGGCGATCCAGATGAACTTCATCAGGTCGCCCTCGGTAATGAGCCGCTTCTCTTGCGCCACGCCGGGGCGGCCGGCGATCGCCAGCGCCACCAGCACGAGTCCAACAAACAATCGACGAGTCATCGTGTGCTCCTAAGCCCCTAAGCCCCCAAGCCCCTAAGCCCTATCTGATCTCCAGCAAGTATTTCACCCATGCGCCGACCAGGGGCTGCATGGGGCCTCCCGACGTTGCGTACGCTTTCGACCACTTCACCGCGTGATCGCGGTCCGCGGCCAGGGTGTCGCGCCTCGGCTCGCTCGCGTGCCTCGCGTAGGCGGCGTAGATCCCGGCGAGCAGCGCCGCCTGATCGGAAGGGTGGGCGTCGAGATACGGCGTCAGCACGGGCAACGCGTCGGCGGGCCGGTTGCCGAGGACGTAGGCCAGGCCCAGCAGCTTGCTCGTGCGAGCGTCCGTCGGGCCGAGTTGTAGCGCGGCCTCGAGCGGCGCCACCGCGAGGCCGGGTTGTCCGGCCTTCATCCATTCCTCACCAGTGATGCGCGGCAACGCCGCGCTCACCATGTTGGGTTCCGCGGCGCTTTGCAGCAGGCCGGCGGCTTCGCGGTGACGATTGGCCTCGGCCAGGGTCGCGCCGAAATACATCCGGGCCGGCGCAAACGTGGGGGCCACTTGCATCGCCGTCTGGAATTGCACGGCGGCGCGGTCGAGCTGCGACTGCGAGAGCAGGTCGAGGCCTTTCAGGAAGGTGGCGAACGCCTGGTCGCCGTCGCCAAGCGCGGTCATCGCCGCCGCGCCCAGCGCGCCGGCGCGCGCTTCCTTCACCGCGGCTTTCGAGGCGGCGGGGCGTCCCTCGGCCACGGCGAGCACGGGCGACAGCATCGCGGGCGAGAGCAGCTCCTTGCGATCGAACGCCGGCAGCGAACCGAGCAGCACGCTGGCCATCTCGACAGGCAGCGTGCCACCCGGTGCGGCGACGAACACGCCCGCGGGAGTGGGCTCGGCCGCTGGCGCGGCCATCACGCGGAATGGCCGGACCATGGCGCCGTGGACCTGGCCGCCCTGCCGGATCGTCGTGCGTGCCAGATACCGGCCCGGCGGCAGGGCCGTCGTGCTGACTAGCGCACGCACCGCCGTGATTTCCGGTGAGGGCCCCGGGCCCACGACCATCGGCTGCGTGGCGATCGGCGTGCCGTGCACGTCCGCGAGGATCTCCAGCGTGCCTTCGACGCCGGTCAGCACACCGGCGGCGCCGTACACCTCGGTGAGGGCCGCCATCTGCCCGGTCGTCACCACCGGTTCGATTGCCGGCGCGAGCGGCCGTGGCTCCGACGCGGCCAGGCCGCCGACGAGCAGATCGCCGAGCGCCAGCGCGGGACCGTCCAACTGGAACACGTCCACTCTCCGTTCGACGCTACCGACGCGGCCCTCGCTGTCGGCCATCGCGAGCCGTAGGCGATAGGTGCCCGGTTCAATCGTGAGGGCGCGCGAATAGACGGCCGTGCCCGGTTCGCCCGCCTTGGCCTCGAGCGTTTCGGCGTCCACCGGCGGCGCCATCCCCCGATTGTCGCGATTGATGAGCATGATGCCCGCCGTGTACTGCAGTGGCTGGTCCGCCAATCGCTCGATCTCGGCGCCGATCAGCATCCGCCCGCGCCCGGTGCCCGGTTCCTTGTAGATCCACGTCGCCACGCGCAGGGGGAGATCATTGAGGGGCAGCGGCGAGCGGAGCGCCCGGGTCACCGCATCCGCCGGCGACGTGGCCTTGGCGGACACCGAGGTCAGGAACGTGCGCCGCGACTGGATCGTGACGCCCCGGCGGCTGCTCTTTACGGTGAGGCGATGGCGCTTGCCGTTCCGATCCTCCGGGCGCGCCTCCACGCCCAGGAGGTAATAGCCGTCAAGCGCGCGCGAGATCCGATCGAAGGCGTACTCGGCGCTCGTGTTGATCCGATAGAGGTTGCCGCGCGTGGCGCCGGCCAGCGACTCGAGGCCGTTGACCTGCAGGTCGCGATCTTCCTTCGGGGTTGTCGGCCGCGTCGATTGGGCGACGTCGTACCGGGGCACGTCGAGCAGCAGCACGTCCACGCTCGCGCGCGCGTCGGCCGCGACCGAGGCCAGGTCGTCCACGTCGCCGGTGAGGCCATCGAGCACGAGTCCCTCGGAGACGATCACCACCGACTTGGGCCCTTCGACCGCCGCGAGGCCCTGCAACACGGCGCGCATGCTTCGCACGGAATCGTCCGTGCGGTGCCTGAGCTCGCTCACGATCTCCCCGGCGTCCTGTTCGACATCCCGCTCGCATCGATCGAAGTCCGACGCCACGGTGGCGACCGCACACTCGCGCGCGATCACTTCGGTGGCGAGGCGATCGTCGCTCCGCATGTACAGCGCCATGGCTTCCGTCATGCTGAGGTTGAAGCGGAGCTTGATCGGCTGCGCGACGCCGGTGATACGGAGCAAGGCCTCACGCACCTTGTCGTGATCGGTCGTGAAGTCCACCATCTCGCCAGGGGATGGCACCGCGATCACGGCCACGCGGTCCTCGGGGGTCAGCGTGTCCACGAATTTCTTGGCGCTGTTCATCGCCGGGCGCGCCGCGCCCGAGCGGATGTTGCCCTGGTCCACGAGCAGCACGATGAGGCGCCCACGTGGGGCGCCCTTGGCGTTGGAGGTGAAGAACGTCTCATCGGGCGCCGACACGACGGGCCGGGGCGCGCCGATCACCCGCAGCGGATCGACGAGCCGCACGTAGTCGGCGGACACGACCTGGCGGGCGTTGCCGTCCACGTCCACCGCGAACTCGCCGACGGCCAGGTTGGTGACCTGCCGGCCGTTGCCGTCGAGTGCCGTGACGTCGACCGTGAGCAGTTCGATCCCCGCGCGAAAAACGGGCGGCGCCTGCGGCTGCGGCGCCTGTGCCGACAGCACGGCCGCGACGACGAGGACGGCGATGCTGGTTGCGGCCACGCGCATAGGGACCTCGCGGAGACGCCTCATCTTACGCTCATTCCATCCCCTAAGCCCCTATGCCCCTAAGTCGCAAGCCGCAAGCTGCAGCCCTGTACAATTGACCCCGCATGTCCATCCGCGACGTCCTCATCATCGGCGCAGGCCCTTCCGGCCTCGCCACGGCCATAGCTGCGAAGCACTTCGGCCTCGACTACCTCGTCCTCGAAAAGGGGACGCTCGTCGACGCCATCAGGCGCTTCCCGCTCAACATGGTCTTCTTCACCACGCCGGAGTTGCTGGAAATCGGCGGTGTCCCATTGACGACGCCCTACCAGAAGCCGACGCGGGCCGAGGCGTTGCAGTACTACCGAAAAGTCGTGGACGTGTTCCAGTTGCAGATCGGCCTGCACGAAGAAGTGCTTTCGATCGGGCGGGAAGGGATGGCGGGTGCGGAAACGCATTTTGTCGTCGAGTCGCGCACTTCACGAGGCGTGACCCGCGTGCGTGAAGCGCGCAACGTCGTGCTGGCCATGGGTTACTACGGCATGCCCAACATGCTCGACGTGTCCGGGGAAGACCTGCCGCACGTGTCCCATTTCTACGATGAGGCCCACCGCTTTTATCGGCAGCGCGTCGTGATTGTCGGCGGCAAGAACTCCGCGTGCGAAGCGGCCCTCGAGCTCTACCGCGCCGGGGTCCACGTGACGATGGTGCACCGCGGGGCGTCGCTGGGCGAGTCGGTCAAGTACTGGGTGAAGCCGGACATCGAAAACCGCATCAACGAAGGGTCGATCAAGGCCTACTTCGGCGCTCGCGTGAAGGAGATTCGCTCGACGGAGGTCGTCGTCGATGCCGCTGGCCAGGTGTTATCGATTCCCGCCGACTCGGTGTTGCTCCTGACCGGCTATCGCGCGGACCCGGAATTCCTGCGTGGGGCTGGTGTCGATCTCGATCCCGAAACGCTCGAGCCGCGGCACGATCCCGACACCTTCGAGACCAACGTCCCTGGCTTGTTCGTGGCCGGTGGCCAACTCGCCGGAAAAAAGACCGGGTCTATTTTCATCGAAAACGGGCGGTTCCACGGCGAGGCGATCGCCAAAGTCCTCGCAGCCAGGCTGCGCGCGGAGGAATAGCGCATGGCGTCGCTGTCCTGGTCCTACGTCTTCCAGCCCCGGCAGGCCCAATGGTGGGTGGGCATTGTCTTCACTCTGGTGGGCGCCGGGCTCGGCGGCGTGCTGCCCGCGTTCCTGATGCCGGCGTGGCAGGGCGTCGAGCGACCTGCCTCGGTGGCGCGTTTCGATACCGACCGCGACGGCATGGTGCGCCCGGTGTTCCAGGTGGAGGGCGACGCGCGGACCTATGCGGCGTCCGTGTGGTCGAGCCGGTCCGCTTACGCAGCAGGCGAGCGCGTCACCATCGTCACGAATCCGCAAGCCGACGATTGGTACATCAAGGATGACAAGGACATGGAAGGCGTCGTCTGGCTGCTTCGGCCGCTGGGCCTGGTCTTCTTCGCCATCGGCGGCACCGTGCTCACGCTGACGATCCTCGGTGTCCCCGATTACCTCGTGCAGACGATCGGAGGGACGATGGGCGCGTTGTCGTTCGGCATCCCGGCGACATTCGTCCTGCCCGGGTTGTGGCTCGCGCATCGATATCGGCCGAACATGTTGTTTGCCGCCGGCGATCCATTCGGCAGCAAGGAGTGGCTCCTCGGCGGGTTGTTCTCGGCCCTCGGCGTGATCACCACGCTGGCCGTGGTCGTCCTGGCGCGGTATCAGCTCAGGCACAAGTCGCTCGGTTGGCGGTGGTCGCGATCCTGGTGAGGTGAAGGGTCGGTCCTTTGACCTCGGCCACCTCGGCCGTTTGCGCCGCTCCGAACTCGCACCGACGATTCCGTGGCCCATTCTGAGTGCAGTAGCCTTGCCGACCCCGTGTTAGATTATTCGGGTCGCAGTCAGGGTCCTCCCCCCAACAGCTTGAGTCATGCTCGAACCAGCCGACGAAAGTCTGCCCGTATCGTTTTTCGGTGACCGTCTCGAATTCGAGCGGCTGATTCGGCTCGGCGTCGAAGCCTCTCCCAACGGCATTCTCGTGGTCGCGGAGGACGGCGCCATTGCGTGGGCCAACCGCGCGATCGTGGAGATGTTCGGGTATTCCCGGGCCGAGCTGTCGGGGCAGCCGGTTGAGATGCTGCTGCCGGCGGACCTTGCCGCCGCACACGGCCGCCACATCGAGAACTTCCAGAAGAACCCGCAGAGACGCAAGTTGGGGGAGGGCGGGGAACTGGTGGCCCGCCGGAAGGACGGCTCCACCGTCCCGGTCGAAATCACGTTGAACCCGGTCTGGACCGAGACCGGTCTGTTCATCATCTCGAACGTGATCGACATCACCGACCGCCGTGCGCTCCAGGAGGGGCTCCGGTCGTCGCTGACCGAGCGGCTCGCGTTCGAGGCGGCCATCGCCGACATCGCCGCCGGGCTGGTCAGCCTCAGCCTCGAGAGCGTGGAGAGCGTGGATGCCGCCCTCACCGATTCGCTCCGGCGCGTCGTCGAGGCGCTGGACTTGGACCGTGCTGTGCTGTTCGTCGCCGAGGGCGATGACTTCGTGCCGTTGTATCGCTGGGTGCGGCCGGGCCTGCAACAGCCGGCGGGGACCTCGGTTTCGGTGAAGTTGCAGTTCCCCTGGTTCTTTCAGCAGGCCCACCGCGGTGAGATCGTCCGGTATCAACGCGTGGACGACATTCCCGATGAGGCGTCGCGAAAGTCGGTGCAGCGGTTTGGCGCCAAGTCCGGCGTCATGATCGGTTTCGACATCGACGGGCGCCTGGGCGGATTGATCTCGTTCGCGTCCCTCAGGGCGGAACGGGCGTGGCCGGAGGACGTGGTGAGCCGGCTGAAGATGGTGACCGGCGTCCTTGCCGGCGCCATAGCGCGGAAGCGGACCGATGAGGCGCTGGCTGCGGCTCTGTCGCAGATCAAGCAGCTGAGCGACCAGGTGGAGGCCGAGAACGTCTACCTTCGGCACGAGGTCAGGCAGTCGGTCGCCTCCACGCCGGTGGTGGGGCACAGCGCGGCGCTCGCCGCCGTGCTCGAGCAGGTCCAGCAGGTGGCCGCCACCGATTCGAACGTGCTGCTGCTCGGTGAGACCGGCTCGGGCAAGGAGCTCATCGCGACGCAGGTCCACGAATCAAGCCCGCGGCGCGAGCGGCTGATGGTCCGGGTCAATTGCGCGGCCATTCCGTCCGCGTTGATCGAAAGCGAGCTGTTCGGCCGGGAGAAGGGCGCCTACACCGGCGCGTTGACGCGCCAGATTGGACGCTTCGAGCTCGCCGACCGTTCGAGCATCTTTCTCGACGAGATTGGCGACCTGCCGCTCGACGTGCAGGTGAAGCTCCTGCGCGTGCTCGAGGACCATTCGGTGGAGCGGCTGGGCGGATCGGGTCCCATCAAGATCAACGTGCGCGTCATCGCCGCCACGCACCGCGACCTCGAGGACATGGTCGCGAAAGGCACGTTCCGCGAAGATCTCTACTACCGGCTCAACGTGTTCCCGATCCGCGTGCCGCCGTTGCGCGAGCGGCCCGACGACATCCCGATCCTGGTCTGGCGCTTTGTCGAAGAGTTCTCGAAACGGTTCGGCAAGCCGATCGACGGCGTCACCAAGGACAGCATGACTGCGCTGCAGAGGTATTCGTGGCCGGGCAACGTCCGCGAGCTCAGGAACGTGGTTGAGCGCGCCATGATCGTCACCAACTCGGGGCGGTTGACCATCCGATTGCCCCAGTCCGCCGCCGCCGCCGCGGAGGCGCCAGTGGGGCCGGGTGGCAAGCTGCTCGACGTCGAAGCGGCGCACATCCTCGGCGTGCTCGAGACGGTCGGCTGGCGCGTCCGCGGCAAGGATGGCGCCGCCGAACGCCTGGGCCTCAAGCCGAGCACGCTCGAAACGCGCATGGCCAAGCTCGGCATCCGCCGGCCGAAGCCGGCGTAGCGGGGATCAGAAATAGAGGCCGATGCCCACGATGGGGCCGTGGACCGTCTGCGTGACCGTGAAGTCGCGGTTCAACACCGTGTTGGTGAGCTTGAAGTAGAGCAGGTTGTAGCCCGCCGTGAGGCCGAAGTGGCGCACGGGCTTCCAGTCCGCGCGGAACGAGCCGTTCAGTTCCACGTCCGTGCCCACGCCGAAGCCGCCGCCCTCGAACACGCCGTGGAATTCGAGCTTCTCACCGACACGGTGGTAGCCCAGGCCCACGATGGGATCCCACACGCCGGGCTTCCGCGAAAAGTCGGGCCGGTCGCCCAGCTTGATGTCGTACTTCAGCGCCAGGCGGCGCACGCCGCCCGTGACGTAGAAATCCTTGGCGACCGCACGGCCCGCGACGGCGTGAAAGTAGATGACGTCCACGTCCACCTTCAGGATGGGACGCTCGGGCCGGTCGCCGCCGAACGCGGCCCAGAGTCCGTCGGCGTCCACGCGCCAGACGGTGTTGTCGGCGGAGACGCCGCCGAAGAACGCGCCGTCGAAGCGCGAGTCGACGATCTTGCCGCCACCACCGTCGCCACCCGTGTCGCTAGGCGGCACGCTGACGTCCATCCCGATGCTAAGCGGCACCCACGCGAGGACTGGGTAGACGGCCACGCGCCAGCCGTCATTCTTGCCACCGGTGGTTGGGGCCTGGGTTTGCGCGGCGGCTGGGCCGGCCCACAGGCTCAGGAGACCGACGACAATCAATAGAAGGGCGCGTGCGCTAAAGAAAAGGCGTGTCATGCTGGACATGGACTGCAAATCCTGAGCCATCCGGCAGCGGGGGTGTTCGAGATCGCACAAACCCAAGCGGTCATGGCAGTTGTCGGGATCGCGTCCTGAGCCCACCTGGACACGGGGCGGGCTGGGTTTCCGGCATGCCGGGGATTCTCGGCCGAGGCCCACGCCGGCCGATCGTGAGCTACTTCGGCAAGCCCGGCGGCGTCTCTGACGGGTCCTGCCCGACGACCACGGTCCACGGGCGGACGGTCCAGCGGGTGACGAGCCCCTGCTTTACATAAGGATCGTTCATCGCGAAGGCCTCGGGCGCGAGTCTGTCGGCCGTGCGGAACACGAGCAGCGCGCCGGCGGGCTCACCGAGCGCGCCGGCCATGACCAACTCGCCGCGCGCCTGCGCGTCGCGGACTTCCTTCAGGTGATCGGGACGGAACGGCATGCGCTTTTCAACGAAGCCGTCCACCACGTCGTAGGTCAGGGCAAAGTAGGGCATTGGCCTGGTCTAGATCGCCCGCAGCCAGCCGAACTTGTCGGGCGATTTGGCCGAGCGAATGGCTTCGAGTTCCGCGGCCACGCGGGCCAGCGGGGAGCCCGGCGCGGGCTGGGGGATCGCAATCTCGCGATCCTTGTGGCGGAGCCGACCGAGGGGCGCGATCGTCGCCGCGGTGCCGATGCCCGCCGCGGCCTGGAGGCGCCCGGCGGCGTGCGCCTCGAAGACCTCGTCGATCGTGATGCGCCGCTCCTCGACCGGCAACTTCATGTCGCGGAGCATGGTCAGCACGCTGTCGCGCGTGATGCCCGGCAGGATGGTGCCGCCGAGCGGCGGCGTGACGACGGTGCCGTCGATCACGAACGCCACGTTCATCACGCCGGCCTCTTCCACGTACCGACGCTCGATGCCATCGAGCCAGAGCACGTGGTGGAACCCCTTGGCCTGCGCCTCGCGCGCCGCCACCATGCTGCCCGCGTAGTTGCCCGCGCACTTGGCCGCGCCCGTGCCCCCGGGGAACGCGCGCACGTAGGTGTCTTCGGCAATCAGGTCCACGGCGCCGGAGAAATACGGCCCGACGGGACAGGTCTCGATGACGAAGCGATAGGTGTCGGAGGGGCGGACGCCGAGCGGCTCGCACGTCGCGAACATCACGGGCCGGATGTAGAGGGCGGAGCCGTCCTTCGCCGGGATCCACTCGCGGTCGAGCGCGACCAGGGCCAGCGTCCCGTCGATGAAGATCGACGCGGGGATCGGCGGCATCGCCATGCGCTCGCACGACTTGTTCATGCGCGCGTGGTTGGCGTCGATGCGGAACACCACCGCGCCGCCGTTCGGGCGCGGGAACGCCTTGAAGCCTTCGAAGATGCCCTGGCCGTAGTGGGCCACGCTCGGCGCCGCGGCCCATGTCTGCACGCCGAAGGGGATGATGCGCGGCTCGCCCCACGCGCCGTTCGCGTAGTCCGCGACGAGCATGTGATCGGAGAACACGGCGCCAAAGGCCGCGTTGTCGCGAAGTTCGGGTGTGAGACGGGACGCGGTGGTGCGGGTGACGGGGATGGTGGCGACCATGGGCCTCGGATTCCTTTCGGGCAAGTTTACCGCTTCGGATGACGGCAGGGCAAAGACGGGCCGCAGATTGAACGCAGATTGAACGCAGATTGAACGCAGATTGGACGCAGATTAAACGCAGATCACGAGATCAACCGGTCAACCGGTTGATCATCCGATCACGAGATCAACCGATCACCCGATCACGAGGCCCGCATCGTTCCTTCTCCCACCAACACGCTCGTCCCACCGACTCGGACGCGGGTGATCTCGCCGCCCGTTACGTCGATCTTGATGTGGATGCGGCTCGGCCGTCCCATCTTCACGCCCTGCGCGCTCACCATCGCGCCCGCTTTGTCGGCCGGAACCAGGCCGTGCTTGACGAGGTAGCAGCCGAGCGGGCCGCTGGCCGATCCCGTTGCCGGATCTTCGTTCGCCCCCATCATTCGGCTGTAGGCCGTCGCGCCGTCGGGACCGGGCTCGGTGGAGAAGATGAAGAGCCCGCGCCGCGTCAGCTTGGCCGCCTCGAACACCGCGGCGGCGGCGCGAATGTCCACCACCGCCTGGTCGACCGCGGCGCGCGACACGAGCGGCACCATGAAGAACGCGGACCCGCAGTTGACTTCCTGCGGCAGGACGCCGGGACGGAGCGCGGAGGCGTCCAGGCCGAGCGCCGCGGCCAGTGGGCCCGGCGCATCCAGGGTGGGGCCGAACACCGGTTTCTGCTGGGTCATCCAGGCAAACTGGAGGCGATCGCCCTGCCACTCGAGTTCGACGAGCGTGGGGCCGATGCCGAGGCCGAACATGAACGTCTTGCGGCCCGGCGCGATCATGCCGTCATCGGCCAACGCAAAGGTCGATCCGATCACGGGGTGCCCGGCAAACGGCGCCTCGGCGGTCGGCGTGAAGATCCGCAGCCGGACGTCGGTGCCGGCCGTCTCCGCGGGCTGAACGAACGTGCACTCGGAAAAGCGCGTCTCACGTGTCATCGCCTGCATTTGTTCGGTCGTGAGCCCTGCCGTCTCCAGGAACACCGCCAGTTGATTGCCGGCCAGCGGCTGGTCGGTAAAGACGTCATATTGCAGGTAGCGGCGGCCATTTCGGACCGCCGGCCGTCTGACCGATTGGGCGGCCACGGTCCGAGCGGCGGCAACGGCTGGCAGTGCGGTCCCGGCGATGGAGAGGAGGGAACGGCGGCTCAAGGTCAGCATGGGCATAGGGTAGAGCAGTCCGGCTAGAACCGGACACCACAATGAAGCCAAGCCCCCAAGCCCCCAAGCCCCTAAGCCCTCAAGTTTTTACCCCCTGTCCGAAGTAGAATCCCCGCAATCGGTCCGTTTCGGCCCGCGGAGCACTCGTGTTCGACGCCATCTTCCGGTTTTTCTTCGAATTGTCCCCGGTCGTCTACAGCCAGGGAGAACTGCGCTTTGCGGCGTGGACCGGTTCGTACGTCGCGGCGGCGGTGGTGGTCGCGGCGATGGGGCTCGCGGTGGCCGGGTATCGCGCGGGCCGCGGCACGCCCCGCGACCGGCTGGTGCTGGCCGGCATCCGCCTCACGCTGCTGGCCGTGCTCCTGGTCTGCCTCTTCCGTCCGCTGCTCGTCGTCAAGGCGGCGGTGCCCCAGCAGAATTTCCTCGGCGTGCTGCTGGACGACTCGCGCAGCATGCAGATCGCCGACGACAACGGCCAGCCCCGCGCGGCGTTCGTGAAGGAGCAGTTCGGCGCGCCCACGCGCGGCCTCCTCAAGGCGCTGTCGGATCGCTTCACCGTGCGCGTGTTCCGTTTCTCCACCGCACCGACGCGCGCCACGCAGGAAAGCGATCTCACCTTCGGCGGATCGCAGACGCGGCTCGGCGCCGCGCTCTCCGGCGCGCGCCAGGAACTCGCGGGCCTGCCCGTGGCGGGCCTCGTGATGGTGAGCGACGGCGCCGACACCGCGGACGGCGCCCTGGCCGACGCGCTCCTCGGCCTCAAGGCCGAGCAGCTGCCCGTGTTCACCGTGGGCGTGGGGCGCGAGACGCTCTCCAAGGACATCCAGGTCGGCCGCGTCGTCACGCCGCGCGTGGCGCTCAAGGGCACCACGCTGATGGTGGACGTCGTCCTCTCGCAATCGGGATTCGACGGCCAGAAGGTCACGCTCGACGTGGAAGACGAGGGGCACCTCGTGAGCACGCAGGAAGTGACGCTGCCCGACGCCGGCACGCCCGCGTCCATTCCCGTGCGCTTCACCGTATCCGAGGCGGGGCCCCGCGTGCTGCGCTTCCGCGTGTCGCCGCAGGCCGGCGAGCTCGTCACGGAGAACAACGCGCGCGAGGCGCTCATCGACGTGCGCGATCGCAAGGAGAAGATCCTCTACTTCGAAGGGGAGCCGCGGCCCGAGTTCAAGTTCATCCGCCGCGCGGTGACGGAAGACACCAACATCCAGATCGTCGCCCTGCAGCGCACGGCCGACAACAAGTACCTGCGCCTCGACGTGGACTCGCCCGACGAGCTCGTCGCGGGCTTCCCGAAGACGCGCGAGGAGCTCTTCGCGTATCGCGGCATCATTCTCGGGAGCATCGAGGCGGGCGCCTTCACCGGCGACCAGCTCCAGATGATCTCGGAGTTCGTCGACCGCCGCGGCGGCGGCCTGCTGATGCTCGGCGGCCCCCGCGCCTTCGCCGAGGGCGGCTACGCCGGCACGGCGGTGGCGGACGTGCTGCCCGTGCTGATCGATCGCAACCAGCTGCAGGCGAAGGACACGGTCTCCCGCATCACCGTGCTGCCCACCCGCGCGGGCAGCGCGACGGCTGTCACGCAGATTGGGCCCACCGAGGCGGCGTCGATGGAGAAGTGGAAGACCCTGCCGGGCGTGACGACCGTCAACCGCGTCGAGGCGATCAAGCCCGGCGCGACGATCCTCTTGAGCGGCACCGACGAGACGCGCCGTGAACGGCCGGTGCTGGCCTTCCAGCGTTACGGTCGCGGCAAGGCGTTCGCGTTCATGCCGCAGGACTCGTGGATCTGGCAGATGCACGCCAGCATCCCTGTGGACGACATGACGCACGAGAACTACTGGCGTCAGCTCCTGCGCTGGCTCGTCGACGGCGTGCCGGACCAGGTGCAGCCGGGGACGATGACCGAGCGCGTCGAGCCGGGTGAGGCGGCGGACCTCACGGCGGACGTCGTGGACCCGTCGTTCGTCGAGTTGAACGACGCGGCCGTCACCGCCCACGTCACCGGGCCCGACGGCACGATCACCGACATCCCGATGTCGTGGGACGGCGAAGAGGCGGGGCAGTATCGCGCGACGGTGCCGACCAGGGCCACCGGCTGGTACGAGGCCCGGCTCGAGGCCACCCGCGCGGGCAAGACGGTGGGCTCGACCATCACGCACGTCCGCGCCGCGCCGAGCGACATCGAATACTTCGACGCGACGATGCACGCGGCGACGCTGCAGCGGATCGCCGAGGACACGGGCGGACGCTTTTACAATTCCGCCAATACCGCGACGCTGGCCGACGACCTTCGGTACACCGGCCGCGGCGTGACCACGGTGGAGGAGCACGACCTCTGGCACCTGCCGATCGTGCTGCTCCTGCTCATCGGCCTGCTCAGTGCGGAATGGGGGTACCGGCGTGTCGTCGGCCTGGCGTAAGGCGCTCGCCGCCGTCGTGATCGTCTCGTCCGCCATCGCCCTGGCGAAGGCGGAGGCCCTGGCGGAGGCGGCGCAGGGACGCGGGTTCGGCGGCGGCCGCGGCGGGCGCGTGCCGATGGTCGAGCGCGACCGCGTGCCGTACGACGGGCGCTTCATGTTCGCCCGGCTGCGCTACGGCGGCGGTCTCGGGTCGTCCGGCGGCGGCTTCCGTCGCGATCCGCCGTGGTCGCACGACTACCCGCGGTCGGACTGGCACTTCATGCGGATCATCGAGGAGATCACGCTGACGCGCACGCACCGCGACGAAAGCAATGTGTTCGCGCTCGACGACCCGGAGCTGTGCAATTTTCCCGTGGCCTACATGTCCGAGCCGGGCTACTGGACGATGACCGAGGCGGAGGCGGACGGGTTTCGCGGCTACCTGCAGAAGGGCGGGTTCGTGATCTTCGACGACTTCCGCGGCCGCGATTGGGACAACCTGGAACTGCAGATGCGGCGGGTCCTGCCGGACCTGCGCTTTATCCAGCTCGATACGACCAGTCCCGTGTTTCACTCGTTCTTCGAGATCAAGTCGCTCGTGTTCCAGGCGTATTACGACCGCGACCCGGAGTTCTGGGCCCTGTTCGAAGGCAACGATCCCGCGAAGCGGATGGTCGCGATCGCCAACCGGAACAACGACCTTGGCGAGTACTGGGAGTTTTCCGACACGGGCTTCGTGCCCGTTGACCTGTCGAACGAGGCGTACAAGTTCGGCGTGAACTACGTCGTCTATGCGATGACGCACTAGGAGGATTCGTGGAAACCGTAGACATGAACTCGCCGGATGATCTGGCGCTGGCCGAGCGGATGAAGGACGGGCGCGACAAGATCATCGCCGAGTTGCGCAAGCTGATCGTCGGGCAGGAGGACATCATCAACCAGGTGCTGCTGACGCTCTTCGTCGGCGGCAACAGCCTGATCATCGGTGTGCCCGGCCTGGCGAAGACGCTGCTGATCCACACGATGGCGCGCGTGCTCGACCTGAAGTTCTCGCGCATCCAGTTCACGCCCGACCTGATGCCGTCGGACATCACCGGCACCGACATCATCCAGGAGGACGCCGCCACGGGACGGCGGCAGATGGTCTTCGCCCCCGGGCCGATCTTCGCCAACATCGTCCTCGCCGACGAAATCAACCGCACGCCGCCGAAGACCCAGTCGGCGCTGCTCGAGGCGATGCAGGAGCACCGCGTCACCATCCAGGGGCGCACCTACAAGCTCGAAGAGCCGTTCTTCGTGTTCGCCACGCAGAACCCGATCGAGCTCGAAGGCACCTATCCGCTGCCGGAGGCGCAGCTCGATCGCTTCATGTTCCACATCGTGATCGACCATCCGCCCGAAGACGAGGAGTTCATGGTCGTGAAGACGACCACGGCGATCCTCGAGCCGCAGTTCGAGCGGCCCGTGACGGGCGCGGACCTCGTGGCGTTCCAGCGCCTCGTGCGGCGCGTGCCGGTGGCCGACCCGGTGATGCGTTACGCGCTGTCGATCGTGCGCGCGAGCCGGCCGAAGTCGCCGACGTGCCCCGACTCGGTGAAGAAGTGGGTGGCGTTCGGCGCCAGCGTGCGCGCGGCCCAGTTCCTCGTGCTCGGCGGCAAGGCGCGCGCGCTCACGAGCGGCCGCTACCACGTGAGCTTCGAAGACATCCGGGCCATCGCGCACTCGGTGCTGCGCCACCGCGTGCTGACCAACTTCCACGCCCAGTCCGAGGGCGTCACGAGCGACATGCTGGTGGACCGGCTGCTCGAAGCCGTCCCGGCCCCGAAGAGCGGAATGTAGGGCGCCCCTTGAGGGGCGCCGGATGCGGAAAACGTAGGGCACCCTTAGGGGTGCCGGAGATATATGGCGATTACCAGTCCCGTCCCCGGCGCGCGGTTCGTCGATCCGCACGTGCTCTCGCGGATCGGCAACCTTGAGTTCGTGGCCAAGTCGGTGGTCGACGGCCTGATCAACGGCATGCACCGGACGACGTTCTTCGGTTCGTCGACCGATTTTGCGGAACATCGCGGCTACGTGGCGGGCGACGACATCCGCCGGGTGGACTGGCGCGTGTTCGCGCGCACCGACAAGTACTACATCAAGGAGTTCGAGGCCGACTCGAACAGCAACT
>CAWIWS010000002.1:0-20917 GCA_963839865.1 uncultured Acidobacteriota bacterium | reverse complement strand
CGGACGGTCCAGCGGGTGACGAGCCCCTGCTTCACGTAAGGGTCGTTCATCGCGAAGGCCTCGGGCGACCAGCCTGTCGGCCGCGCGGAACACGAGCAGCGCGCCGGCGGGGTCGCCGAGCGCGCCGGCCATGATCAACTCGCCGCGCGCCTGCGCGTCGCGGACTTCCTTCAGGTGATCGGGACGGAACGGCATGCGCTTCTCCACGAAGCCGTCCACCACGTCGTAGGTCAAGGCAAAGTAGGGCATTCGGCTTGACCTAGATCGAACGCAGCCAGCCGAACTTGTCGGGCGACCTGGCCGAGCGGATGGCGTCGAGTTCCGCGGCCACGCGGGCCAGCGGGTAGCCCGGCGCGGGCTGGGCGATCGTGATCTCGCGATCCTTGTGACGCAGCCGTCCGAGCGGCGCGATCGTCGCCGCCGTGCCGATGCCCGCCGCGGCCTGCAGGCGCCCGGCGGCATGCGCCTCGAAGACCTCGTCGATCGTGATACGCCGCTCCTCGACCGGCAGCTGCATGTCGCGGAGCATCGTCAGCACGCTGTCGCGCGTGATGCCCGGCAGGATCGTGCCGCCGAGCGGCGGCGTGACCACGGTGCCGTCGATCACGAACGCCACGTTCATCACGCCGGCCTCTTCCACGTACCGGCGCTCGAGGCCGTCGAGCCAGAGCACGTGGTGGAACCCCTTGGCCTGCGCCTCGCGCGCCGCCACCATGCTGCCCGCGTAGTTGCCCGCGCACTTGGCCGCGCCCGTGCCCCCGGGGAACGCGCGCACGTAGGTGTCTTCGGCAATCAGGTCCACGGCGCCGGAGAAATACGGCCCGACGGGGCAGGTCTCGATGACGAAACGATAGGTGTCGGAGGGGCGCACGCCGAGCGGCTCGCACGTCGCGAACATCACCGGCCGGATGTAGAGGGCGGAGCCGTCCTTCGCCGGGATCCACTCGCGGTCGAGCGCGACCAGGGCCAGCGTCCCGTCGATGAAGATCGACGCGGGGATCGGCGGCATCGCCATGCGCTCGCACGACTTGTTCATGCGCGCGTGGTTGGCGTCGATGCGGAACACCACCGCGCCGCCGTTCGGGCGAGGAAACGCCTTGAAGCCCTCGAAGATGCCCTGGCCGTAGTGGGCCACGCTCGGCGCGGCGGCCCAGGTCTGCGCGCCGAAGGGGATGATGCGGGGTTCGCCCCACGCGCCGTTCGCGTAGTCCGCGATGAGCATGTGATCGCTGAAGACGGCGCCAAAGGCCGCGTTGTCGCGAAGTTCGGGGGTGAGGCGGGACTTGGTGGTACGGGTGACGGGGATTGTGGCGACCATGGGGGATTCTTTCGGACAAGTCTAGCGCCACAGCTGAACGCAGATCAAAGGGCCGCGGATCGAAAACAATTTTTTTATCTCATATTCAAACACACAGATCAACCGCTCAACCGATAGATCAAACGATCACCCGCTCACCCGATCAAACTATCAGAGGCCCGCAACGTTCCTTCGCCCACCAGCACGCTCGTCCCACCCACGCGCACGCGGGTGATCTCGCCGCCCGTCACGTCGATCTTCATGTGGATGCGGCTCGGCCGTCCCATCTTCACGCCCTGCGCGCTGACCATCGCGCCCGCCTTGTCGGCCGGGACCAGGCCGTGCTTGACGAGGTAGCAGCCGAGCGGGCCGCTGGCCGATCCCGTCGCCGGATCTTCGTTCGCCCCCATCATCCGGCTGTAGGCCGTCGCGCCGTCGGGTCCGGGCTCGGTGGAGAAGATGAAGAGCCCTCGCCGCGTCAGCTTCGCCGCCTCGAACACCGCGGCGGCCGCGCGAATGTCCACCACCGCCTGGTCGACCGCGGCACGCGACACGAGCGGCACCATGAAGAATGCCGACCCGCAGTTGACCTCCTGCGGCAGGACGCCGGGACGAAGCGCCGAGGCGTCGAGGCCCAGCGCGGCGGCGAGCGGGCCGGGCGCGTCGAGCGTGGGGCCGAACACCGGCTTCTGTTGGGTCATCCACGCGAACTGCAGGCGATCGCCCTGCCACTCGAGCTCGACGAGCGTGGGGCCGATGCCCAGGCCGAAGGTGAATGTCTTGCGGCCCGGCGTGATCACGCCGTCGTCGGCCAGCGCGAAGGTCGAGCCGATCACGGGGTGCCCGGCAAACGGCGCCTCGGCGGTGGGCGTGAAGATTCGGAGCCGGACGTCGGTGCCGGCCGCCTCGGCCGGCTGGACGAACGTGCACTCCGAAAAGCGCGTCTCACGGGTCATCGCCTGCATTTGTTCGGTGGTGAGCCCCGACGTCTCGAGAAACACCGCCAGTTGATTGCCGGCGAGCGGCTGCTCGGTAAAGACGTCATATTGCAGGTATCGGCGGCCATTCCGGACCGCCGGCCGTCTGATCGATTGGGCCGACACGGTTCGAGCGGCGGCAACGGCGGGCAGTGCGGCCCCGGCAAGGGAGAGGAGAGAACGGCGGCTGAGGGTCGGCATCGGCATAGGGTAGAGCAGTCCGCCTAAAGCCGGACACCACAATGAAGCCAGGCCCTCAAGCCCCTAAGCCCCTAAGCCCTCAAGTTTTTACGGCCCTGTCCGAAGTAGAATCCCCGCAATCGGTCCGTTTCGGCCCGCGGAGCACTCGTGTTCGACGCCATCTTCCGGTTTTTCTTCGAATTGTCCCCGGTGGTCTACAGCCAGGGAGAACTGCGCTTTGCGGCGTGGACCGGCTCGTACGTCGCGGCGGCGGTGGTCGTGGCGGCGATGGCGCTCACGGTGGCCGGCCTATCGCACGGGCCGCGGCACGCCCCGCGACCGGCTGGTGCTGGCCGGCATCCGCCTCACGCTGCTGGCCGTGCTCCTGGTCTGCCTCTTCCGCCCGCTGCTCGTGGTCAAGGCGGCGGTGCCGCAGCAGAATTTCCTCGGCGTGCTGCTGGACGACTCGCGCAGCATGCAGATTGCCGACGACAACGGCCAGCCGCGCGCCGCGTTCGTGAAGGAGCAGTTCGGCGCGCCCACGCGCGGCCTCCTCAAGGCGCTGTCGGACCGCTTCACCGTGCGCGTGTTCCGTTTCTCCACCGCGCCGACGCGCGCCACGCAGGAAAGCGATCTCCACCTTCGGCGGCTCGCAGACGCGGCTCGGCGCCGCGCTCTCCGGCGCGCGCCAGGAACTCGCGGGCCTGCCCGTGGCGGGCCTCGTGATGGTGAGCGACGGCGCCGACACCGCGGACGGCGCCCTGGCCGACGCGCTCCTCGGCCTCAAGGCCGAGCAGCTGCCGGTGTTCACCGTGGGCGTGGGGCGCGAGACGCTCTCCAAGGACATCCAGGTCGGCCGCGTCGTCACGCCGCGCGTGGCGCTCAAGGGCACCACGCTGATGGTGGACGTCGTGCTCTCGCAGTCGGGCTTCGACGGCCAGAAGGTCACGCTCGACGTGGAAGACGAGGGGCACCTCGTGAGCACGCAGGAGGTGACGCTGCCCGACGCCGGCACGCCCGCGTCCATTCCCGTGCGCTTCACCGTGTCCGAGGCGGGCCCGCGCGTGCTGCGCTTCCGCGTGTCGCCGCAGGCGGGCGAGCTCGTCACGGAGAACAACGCGCGCGAGGCGCTCATCGACGTGCGCGATCGCAAGGAGAAGATCCTCTACTTCGAAGGCGAGCCGCGGCCCGAGTTCAAGTTCATCCGCCGCGCGGTCACGGAAGACACCAACATCCAGATCGTCGCCCTGCAGCGCACGGCCGACAACAAGTACCTGCGCCTCGACGTGGACTCGCCCGACGAGCTCGTCGCGGGCTTCCCGAAGACGCGCGAGGAGCTCTTCGCGTATCGCGGCATCATCCTCGGCAGCATCGAGGCGGGCGCCTTCACCGGCGACCAGCTCCAGATGATCGCGGAGTTCGTCGACCGCCGCGGCGGCGGCCTGCTGATGCTCGGCGGGCCGCGCGCCTTCGCCGAGGGCGGCTACGCCGGCACGGCGGTGGCGGACGTGCTGCCCGTGCTGATCGATCGCAACCAGCTGCAGGCGAAGGACACGGTCTCGCGCATCACCGTGCTGCCCACCCGCGCGGGCAGCGCGACGGCCGTCACGCAGATCGCGCCCACCGAGGCGGCGTCGATGGAGAAGTGGAAGACGCTGCCGGGCGTGACGACCGTGAACCGCGTCGAGGCGATCAAGCCGGGCGCCACCATCCTCCTGAGCGGCACCGACGAGACGCGCCGCGAGCGGCCGGTGCTGGCCTTCCAGCGCTACGGCCGGGGCAAGGCCTTCGCCTTCATGCCGCAGGACTCGTGGATCTGGCAGATGCACGCCAGCATCCCCGTGGACGACATGACGCACGAGAACTACTGGCGCCAGCTCCTGCGCTGGCTCGTCGACGGCGTGCCCGACCAGGTGCAGCCGGGGACGATGACCGAGCGCGTCGAGCCGGGCGAGGCGGCGGACCTCACGGCGGACGTCGTGGACCCGTCGTTCGTCGAGCTGAACGACGCGGCCGTCACCGCTCACGTCACCGGGCCCGACGGCACGATCACCGACCTTCCGATGTCGTGGGACGGCGAAGAGGCGGGGCAGTATCGCGCCGTCGGTGCCGACGAAGGCCACGGGCTGGTACGAGGCGCGGCTCGAGGCCACGCGCGCGGGGAAGACGCTGGGCTCCACCGTGACGCACTTCCGCGCCGCGCCGAGCGACATCGAGTACTTCGACGCGACGATGCACGCCGCGACGCTGCAGCGGATCGCGGAAGACACGGGCGGGCGCTTCTACAACTCCGCCAACACCGCGACGCTGGCCGACGACCTCCGCTACACGGGCCGCGGCGTGACCACGGTGGAAGAGCACGACCTCTGGCACCTGCCGATCGTGCTGCTCCTGCTCATCGGCCTGCTCAGCGCGGAATGGGGGTACCGGCGTGTCGTCGGCCTGGCGTAAGGCGCTCGCCGCCGTCGTGATCGTCGTCCGCCATCGCCCGGCGAGGCGGCTCTGCTTGGCGGCGCAGGGCGACGCGGCTTCGGCGGCGGCCGCGGCGGGCGCGTGCCGCTCGTCGAGCGCGACCGCGTGCCCTACGACGGGCGCTTCATGTTCGCGCGCCTGCGCTACGGCGGCGGCCTCGGGTCGTCCGGCGGCGGCTTCCGCCGCGATCCGCCGTGGTCGCACGACTACCCGCGGTCCGACTGGCACTTCATGCGCATCATCGAGGAGATCACGCTGACGCGCACGCACCGCGACGAGAGCAACGTCTTCGCGCTCGACGATCCCGAGCTGTGCAATTTTCCCGTGGCCTACATGTCCGAGCCCGGCTACTGGACGATGACCGACGCGGAGGCGGAGGGGTTTCGCGGCTACCTGCAGAAGGGCGGGTTCGTGATCTTCGACGACTTCCGCGGCCGCGACTGGGACAACCTGGAGCTGCAGATGCGGCGGGTCCTGCCGGACCTGCGCTTCATCCAGCTCGATACGACGAGCCCGGTGTTTCACTCGTTCTTCGAGATCAAGTCGCTCGCGTTCCAGGCGTATTACGACCACGACCCGGAGTTCTGGGCCCTGTTCGAGGGCAACGATCCCGCGAAGCGGATGGTCGCGATCGCCAACCGGAACAACGATCTCGGCGAGTACTGGGAGTTTTCCGACACGGGCTTCGTGCCCGTTGACCTGTCGAACGAGGCGTACAAGTTCGGCGTGAACTACGTCGTCTATGCGATGACGCACTAACGCAGTTCAAAGTTCAAAGTTCAAAAACGTCAGGGACGCGGGAGGCTTCGTGGAAACGGTAGACATGAACTCGCCGGATGATCTGGCGCTGGCCGAGCGGATGAAGGACGGGCGCGACAAGATCATCACCGAGTTGCGCAAGCTGATCGTCGGGCAGGAGGACATCATCAACCAGGTGCTGCTGACGCTCTTCGTCGGCGGCAACAGCCTGATCATCGGCGTGCCCGGCCTGGCGAAGACGCTGCTGATCCACACGATGGCGCGCGTGCTCGACCTGAAGTTCTCGCGCATCCAGTTCACGCCCGACCTGATGCCGTCGGACATCACCGGCACCGACATCATCCAGGAGGACGCCGCCACGGGACGGCGGCAGATGGTGTTCGCGCCCGGGCCGATCTTCGCCAACATCGTCCTCGCCGACGAGATCAACCGCACGCCGCCGAAGACGCAGTCGGCGCTGCTCGAGGCGATGCAGGAGCACCGCGTCACGATCCAGGGGCGCACCTACAAGCTCGAAGAGCCGTTCTACGTGTTCGCCACGCAGAACCCGATCGAGCTCGAAGGCACGTATCCGCTGCCCGAGGCGCAGCTCGACCGCTTCATGTTCCACATCGTGATCGACCATCCGCCCGAAGACGAGGAGTTCATGGTGGTGAAGACGACCACGGCGATCCTCGAGCCGCAGTTCGAGCGTCCCGTGACGGGCGCCGACCTCGTGGCGTTCCAGCGCCTCGTGCGGCGCGTGCCGGTGGCCGACCCCGTGATGCGCTACGCGCTGTCGATCGTGCGCGCCAGCCGGCCGAAGTCGCCGACGTGCCCCGACTCGGTGAAGAAGTGGGTGGCGTTCGGCGCCAGCGTGCGCGCGGCGCAGTTCCTGGTGCTCGGCGGCAAGGCGCGCGCGCTCACGAGCGGCCGCTACCACGTGAGCTTCGAGGACATCCGGGCCATCGCGCACTCGGTGCTGCGCCACCGCGTGCTCACCAACTTCCACGCCCAGTCCGAGGGCGTGACGAGCGACATGCTGGTGGACCGGCTGCTCGAAGCCGTCCCGGCGCCGAAGAGCGGAATGTAGGGCACCCCTTGAGGGGTGCCGAATGCGTGGAACGTAGGGCACCCCTTTAGGGGTGCCGGAGATTTATGGCGATTACCAGTCCCGTCCCCGGCGCGCGGTTCGTCGATCCGCACGTGCTCTCGCGGATCGGCAACCTCGAGTTCGTGGCCAAGTCGGTGGTCGACGGCCTGATCAACGGCATGCACCGGACGACGTTCTTCGGATCGTCGACCGATTTCGCCGAGCATCGCGGCTACGTGGCCGGCGACGACATCCGCCGGGTGGACTGGCGCGTGTTCGCGCGCACCGACAAGTACTACATCAAGGAATTCGAGGCCGACTCGAACAGCAACTTCTCGGTGCTGCTCGACGTGTCGAAGTCGATGTCGTTCGGCGCCGGGATCTCGAAGCTCGACTACGCGCGGACGCTCGCCGGCTGCCTCACCTATCTCGTGCACAAGCAGCGCGACCGCGTCGGCCTCGTGACGTTCGACGCCGACATCGTCGAGCACGTGCCGCCGTCGGCCAAGCACCTCGACGTGGTGCTGCACACGCTCGATCGCGCGAGCGCCACGCGGCCCGGCAAGCTCGGGCCGCCGCTGCGGAAGCTGGCGGAGCACTTCGGCCGCCGCGGCATCATCGTGGTCATCTCCGACTTCTACGACGAGCCGGACGCGATCTTCGAGGCGGTGAGCCCGCTCCGGTTCCGCGGCAACGACGTCGTCCTGTTCCACGTGCTCGATCCGGCGGAGGTCGACTTCTCGTTCGTGGAGCCCTCGAGCTTCGAGGACCTGGAGAGCGGGGACCAGATTCCCATCGTGCCCGACGCGCTCGGCGCGCAGTATCGCGCGCTCGTGGCGGCGCACGTCGAGGCCCTGACCACGCGCGCGGCGGCGCAGCAGATGGACTACATGCTGCTGAACACCTCGATGCCGCTCGACTACGCGCTGTTCCGGTTCCTGTCGATCCGGGACCGCCTGAACCAGGTCCGGTAGCGCGCCATGTCGTTTCTCGCCCCGCTCTTCTTCCTCGGCCTCGCGGCGCTGGCCGTGCCCGTGCTGATCCACCTGACGCAGCGCGAGCGCAAGACCGTCGTCGAGTTCCCGTCGCTGATGTTCCTCAAGAAGATTCCGTACGAGTCGGTGAAGAAGCGGCGCATTCGCGACTGGCTGCTGCTGGCGCTGCGCCTCGCGGCGCTGGCGTTGATCGTCTTCGCGTTCTCGCGGCCGTTCGTGCGCGGCACGCGGCTGGCGGCGGCGCCGGGCGGCGCGCGCGACGTGGTGGTGCTGCTCGACCGCTCCTACAGCATGGGCTTCGGCGATACCTGGGCGCGGGCGCAGCAGGCGGCGGCGCAGGCGATTGCCGACGTCACGCCGGCCGATCGCGTGTCGGTCGTCCTCTTCGCCGACGCGGCGGAGGTGGCGCTGCGATCGACGCCCGATCGCACGCGGGCGGTGGCGGCGATCAACGCGGCCGCGCCGGGCCCCGGGGCGACGAAGTTCGGGCCGGCCATCAAGCTGGCGGGCAGCATGCTGGCCGAGTCGCTGCTGCCCGCGCAAGGAAGTGGTGCTCGTGTCGGACTTCCAGCGCGGCGGCTGGCAGCCCGACGACACGCTGCGGCTGCCGGGCGGCGCCACGCTGCGGCCGGTGCCGGTGGCGCCGGTGGACGGCGTGAACCTCGCGCTCACCCCGGTGGCGCGTGAAGCGCGCGCCGTTCGAAGGGCAGGAGCGCGTGGCCGTGACGGCCGGCGTGCTCAATCGCAGCGCGACCGCGGTCAGCGACGTGGCGCTGCAGCTCGAACTCGAAGGCCGCGTGATCCAGACGCTGCGCGTCAGCGTCGGGCCGAACCAGTCGGCCACGGCGAGCTTCACGCCGGTGGCCGTCGCGAATGCCAACACGCGGGCCGCCGTGCGGATCGCGGACGGGGCCGGGCAGAAGCCCGACGCGCTCGCGCGCGACAACGTGTTCTATTTCGTCCTCTCGCCCGCGGCGCCCGTGCCCGTGATGCTCGTGACGCAGGGAGGGCGCTCCGACGCGAACCTGTACCTCGCTCGCGCGCTCGGCATCGGCGAGGCGCCGCGCTTCCAGGCGTCGCTGCAGGCCGTCCGATGCCCTCGGCGCCGAGGCGCTGACGCGCGTCGCGCCTCGTGATCCTCAACGACGTGCAGGTCAGCGAGCCGATGGCGGCGAGCCTCACGACGTTCGTCGAGGGCGGTGGCGGACTGCTGCTGGCCGCCGGGCCGCGCGCGAGCTGGCCGGCGTCGCGCGCCGCGTGGCTGCCCGCCGCGCTCGAGGGCACGGTGGACCGCACGCGCGGCGCGGCCGCGAAGTTGAGCGCCATCGATTACGGCCACGTGATCTTCGAGCCGTTCCGCGCGCCGAGGAGCGGTGACTTCGCCACCGCGCGGTTCTACAGCTACCGCGGCCTCACGGCCGCGAAGGACGCCACGGTGCTCGCGCGCTTCGACACGGGCGAGCCCGCGCTCGTCGAGAAATCCGCCGGCCGCGGCCGCGTGGTCGTGTTCGCGTCCACGCTCGATCTGAGCTGGAACGACCTCCCGCTCAAGCCGATCTTCCTGCCCTTCGTGCACCAGATGGGGCGCCGGCTGTCGGGCTACCGCGAGCAGCCCGCGTGGCTGACCGTGGGGCAGGTGCTCGACGTGGGCGCGGCGGAGGCGGCCGCCGGCTCGACGCTCGGCGCGTCGGGCGCGGGGTCGCCGCAGCGCACCGTGCTCGCGCCGAACGGCCAGCGCCGCGATCTGCCCGTGGCACCCGTCGCACCTTCGCCAGCCGGTCGCCGGCCACGGCGGCGTCCGCCGCGTTCGAGCTGAATGACCAGGGGTTCTTCGAAATCCGCGGCGCGCGACAAGAGGCGGGACCGGTGATCGTGGCGGCCGCCAACGTCAGCCTGGCCGAGTCGAACCTCGACCGCATGGATCCGCAGGAAATCGTGTCCGCCGTGGCCGGCCGCGGTCCGGCCGGCTCCGGCGGCGGCGTGGACGTCCTACCGGACGAGGCGCAGGAACTGTCGCAACGGGTCTGGTGGTATCTGTTGTTCGCGGGTATCCTGCTGCTGATCGCGGAAACCGTGGTGGCCCAGCGCCTGTCGCGCGCCGCCCGCTGAGGAGAGACCATCGATGATCGACCAGATGGGTGAGGCGAATCCCCGGGCGCAGTTGCTCGACGTGGTGCGGCAGGTCCGCCGGCGCTGGCGGATCAAGCTGGCCCTGCGCGGCGCGGTCGGCTTCCTCGTGGCGGGCGTCCTCGCGGTCATCGCGATCGCCTACGCGCTCGAAGCGCTCAAGTTCTCGCCCGCCGCCATCTTCGCCTTCCGCATCATCACCGGCCTCGTGCTGGTCGCCGCCGGCGCGTGGTTCTTCGCGCGGCCGCTCTCGCGCAAGGTCACCGACGAGCAGGTCGCCCTCTATCTCGAGGAGCACGAGCCGTCGCTCGACTCGACGATCCTGAGCGCGATGGAGGCGGCCGAGGCGCCCGGCGACTGGTCGCCCGCGCTGATCCGCCGCCTCGTCGAGAACGCCATCGAGCGCGTGCACGACATCCACGACGGCCAGCGCCTCGAGCGGGAGCCGATGCGCCGCTATTTCTGGATCGTGGGCGGCGTATCGCTCGCCGCGATTGCGCTCTTCACCTTTGGACCGGCTTACCTGCGCCACACGCTTTCCGCCATCTTCGTGATCTCGCGGGACGTCGAGGCCGCCGCGCCGTATCGCATCGAGGTGAAGCCCGGCAACGCCACCGTGCCCAAGGGCGCGGACCAGACGATCAACGCGACGCTCGCCGGCTTCGACGCCGCCGAGGCGTCCATCCTGGTCCGCAAGACCCCGAACGCCGAGTTCGAACGCGTGCCGATGATCAAGGCCGACAGCGGCGCCTATGAAGGCATGCTGTTCGACCTCGCCGAGCCGCTCGACTACGTCGTCGAGGCCGCCGGCGTGCGATCGCCGGTCTTCAAGCTCAACGTCGTCGAGTTGCCGTACGTCAAGAAGCTCGACCTCGAGTATCGGTATCCGTCGTACACGGGCCTGGAGCCGCGCAAGATCGAGGACGGCGGCGACATCGCCGTGCTCAAGGGCACCGACGTCCAGATGACCATCACGCCGACGATGGCGTCGAAGGGCGGGCGGGTGGTGCTGGGCGAGAACGAGAGCGTGCCGCTCACGGCGAACGCGGACGGCACCTTGTCCGCGAAGTTCACCGCGCAGCACGACGGCTTCTACCGCGTGGAGATGGACGCGCCGAGCGGCGAGCGCGTGACCGCGTCCCCGCAGTACACGGTGGACCTGCTGTCGGATCAGCAGCCCACGGTGTCCCTGTCGAAGCCCGGGCGCGACACCGACGCCACGCCCGTGCAGGAATTCTTCGTCGAGGCGAAAGCCGAGGACGACTACGCGGTGAAGAACCTGCAGCTGGTCTACTCGGTCAACGGCGGGCCGGAGAAGACGATCAAGCTGTTCGAGGGCGCGAAGGCAGTGCCCGAGGTGACGGCGGGCCACACGTTCTACCTCGAGGAGCTCGGCGTGCAGGCGGGGGACTCGGTGTCCTACTACGCGCGCGCCACGGACAACGACGCGGTCACCGGCGCCAAGCAGGCGACGAGCGACATCTACTTCCTCCGCATCCGGCCGTTCGGCAAGGACTTCAAGCCGGCGACGTCGATGTCGGGCGGGGGTGGCGGCGGCGGTGGCGGGGGCGGCGGTGAAGTCGGCGCGCTCTCGCAGCAGCAGCGCCAGATCATCGCCGGCACGTTCAACGTGCAGCGCGACAAGAAGACGATGAAGGCCGACAAGGTGCGGGAGAGCCTCGTCGTCCTCACGCTGGCGCAGAGCAAGCTGCGCGAGCAGGTCACGAGCCTCGTGGGCCGCATGAACAGCCGGCTGGTGACGCCGGATCCCGCGTTCAAGAAGATCGCGGAGTTGCTGCCCAAGGCGGCCGAGCACATGGCCGAGGCCGAGAAGAAGCTCCAGGCGCAGAGCGCCGATGGCGCGTTGCCGCCGGAGAACCTCGCGCTGCAGTTCCTGCAGCAGGCCGAAGAGGAATTCGAGCTGCAGGTGCAGACCAACCGCCAGGCGGGTGGTGGCGGCGGTGGCGGCGGCGCCGGCTCGATCGCGAACGACCTCGCGGACTTGTTCAAGCTCGAACTGGACAAGATGGCCAACCAGTACGAGACCAACTCGCAGGCCTCGTCGCAGCAGCAGGACCAGCAGATCGACGCGCTCGCCGAGAAGCTGAAGGAGCTGGCGCGGCGGCAGGAGCAGGAGATCGAACGGCAGCGCCGCCAGGCGGCGGGGCAGTCGGCCGGCGGATCCGGCGGGGACCTGCAGCGCGCGCTGGCCGAGCAGGCGGAAGAGGCGGCGCGCCAGTTGGAGAAGTTGTCGCGCGACCAGAACCGGCAGGACCTCGCCGACACCGCGCGGCAGCTGCGCAACGCGGCGGACGCGATGAAGCGGGCGGCGGCGAAGGGCGATCCGGCGTCGGCCGGGCAGGCCGCGGCAGCGGCCGATCGGCTGCGCGACGCGCAGCGTCAGCTCGAGCGCAACCAGAACGCGCGCGGGGAGCGCGACGTGAAGGACGCGCAGCGCCAGGCCGAGGAGATTGCGCAGGAACAGCAGTCCATCTCGCAGGAGGCGAAGGGCCTGCCGAAGACCGGCGCCGAGCGCCAGCAGAAGGCGCAGGCCATCGGCCAGCGCAAGGACGCGCTCGAGGCCAAGGTGGCCGGCCTCGAGAAGCAGCTCGATCGCATGGTGGGCGAGACCACCAAGGACTCGCGCGACACCGCGCGCAAGCTGCAGGATGCGGCGTCGGGCATCCGCGACAACAAGATCAAGGAGAAGATCCGCTACTCGAAGAGCCTGCTCGGCTCGGGCGCGCCCGAGGAATACGCGCGCAACTTCGAGGACGAGATCGGCTCCAACATCGAGGCGCTCCGCAAGAAGGTCAACGAGGCCGCATCCTCGGTGGGGCAGAACGGCAAGGACCGCACGGCCGAGACGCTCGACAAGGCGCGCGAGCTCGCGCGCGGCGTGGACTCGCTCGGCCAGCGCATGCAGGAGAAGGCGAACCAGCGCGCGACAACAGGGCGGACAGGGCCAGGGGCAGCAGGACGGCAAGCAGGGTCGACAAGGCCAGCAGGGCCAGCAGGGCAAGGAAGGCCAGCAGGGCCAGAGGGCCAGCAGGGCCAGCAGGGCAAGGGACAACAGGGCCAGCAAGGCTCGCAGGGGCAACAGGGCTCGCAGGGGTCTCAGGGCCAGCAGGGTTCAACAGGGCCAGCAGGGGCGGCGGGCGCGGCGGGAACAACGACGGCCAGCGCAACGCCAACGGCGCCATGGGCGGCGGCGACATGGCCGGTGGATGGCGCGACGGCGCGTGGGGCGGCGGTGAACGTCGCCTCGGCGACTGGTTCACGCCCGAGGACATCCGCCAGTTCCGCGGCGAGGTCCGTCAGTGGACCAACCAGGCGCAGGAGCTGCGCAACCAGCTGCGCGAGCAGAACCTCGACGCGAAGGAGCTCGACGAGATCCTCAAGCGCCTGCGCGAGATGGACTCCGAGCGCGTCTACAAGGACGTGGCCGAGCTCGAGCGCCTGCAGACGTTCGTCAACGAGGGCCTGAAGCGCTTCGAGTACGGCCTGCGCCGCAAGACCGGTGACGAGGCCGACCGCGCGCTCGTGTCCGGCACCGACGAAGTGCCGGCCGAGTTCCGGGCGCAGGTCGAGGAGTACTACCGGTCGCTGTCGAAGCAGAAGCCGAAGCAGTGAGGGTTCGACTCCTCACTCACCATCATCCTCAGTGTTGTCCCGAGAGCAGTCGAGGGAGAGCGCAGTCGAGGGATGAGATGAGGCGCGTCGCCACCACGTTCCTGATCGTCCTGGCGCTCGCGGTGTCGATCGCCGAGGCGCAGCGCGGCTTTCGCGGGGGCGGGCGCGGCTTCGGCGAGTACGGCGTGCCGCCGCCGCTTTCCCACCGCCGCTGACTTCGACGGCAAGTTCCACTTCTGCCGGTTGATGTACCAGCAGGTGCGGCGCCAGGAGCGCGGCATGGGGTGGGGCACCGACTACCCCTACGCCGACATCAACTTCTCGATTCGCCTGTCGGAGCTCACCAAGACGTCCGTGGCCTTCGCCGGCAAGGACCCGAACCACCTCGTGGTGCGGCCGACGGACGAGGCGCTCTTCACGTGCCCGTTCGTGCTTGCGTCGGACCCGGGCAGCGCGGGCTTCTCGGACGCGGACGCCGCGGGGCTGCGCGACTACCTGCTCAAGGGCGGCTTTCTCTGGGTGGACGACTACTGGGGCCCGTGGGCGCTTCGAGTCGTTCGCGGAGGAGATCGGCAAGGCGCTGCCGCCGTCGGAGTATCCCATCCAGGAACTCGGGCCCGACCATGCGATCTACCGGACCCTGTTTCCGATCGCCGCCATCCCGCAGGTGCCGTCGATCCAGTTCTGGCGCCAGAGCGGCGGCGAGACGTCGGAGATGGGCGAGTACAGCGCCAGGGCGCACATGGCCGCCATCACCGACAAGCACGGCCGCGTCATGGTCCTGATGACGCACAACACCGACATCTCCGACTCGTGGGAACGCGAGGGCGAGGACCCGCAGTTCTTCTACAACTTCTCGCCGAACGGCTACGCGGTGGGGCTCAACTCCGTCCTCTACGCGCTGACGCATTGAGTCCGCGATCCGCTGTCACGCGTGTTGCTCGTCCACGTACGGACGGGTCACGGAACACGGAGACACGGAGAAATCGCTTCTCAATACTGGCTGAACGACCGTGCCTTGCCCGCGGAATCGGCCACGAAGGTCACGAAGGGCAGGCCTCGGGAAACCGGCGCCGGCGCCGCGAAGTCGGCAGCGCGCTCGGGTGGCATCGCGCCCGCGCCGATTCGCGTGAGCCAGGTCTCACCGCATGGAGACGCATTTGCATGTCCAGGGTGATCAACCCCTGCGCCGGGGCAATTCCGTCAGGCGCAGGCCGTGCCCGCGAATCTCGGAGGTCTCGATGATTCCCGCCTTTTTCGTGCTGTTGCCGATCCTGTTCCTCGACCTCGTGGTCGTCCTGATGGCGGTGTCGGCCTGGCGTCACCACCGAGACTCCCGGAACGCCCAGCCGCACGCCTGACGTCCCAGGGATCGCCTTAGCCACGAAGGGCACGAAGCGCACGAAGGCCGGATGATTGGCCCTCTTTCGTGTCCTTCGTGTCCTTCGTGTTAACGAATTGTCTCTGTGTCTCTGTGGCCCGGGCCTGTCGTGATCGAGTCGGATCAGCCCCGCGTCGCCAGTCGTCTTCTTCAGCAGCGCCTTCATCTCCAGCAACTCCACCATCGACCGGCAGCGCGCGAGGGGGCCTTCGCGTTCGAGCAGGGCAAGCCGCTCGATCGGGTCGAAGTCCAGGTACTGCGCGAGCGCGTTGATCAGGTCCTCGTCCGGCATGTTGGGGGGCAGGTTGTGCTCGGCGATGCGGCCTTCGAAGAGGGGCGTGAGCAGCGTTTCCAGCCGCCGCCGCTCCTGCTTGAGCGGCTCGCGGTGCGAGGCCGGGACCGTCTCGTCGATGGGCGTGATCATCGCCGTGCGATAGAGCCGGCCCGGCGCCGGGTCTTCCTCGCCGACGATGGTGAACTTGTCGATGCCGCGCAGGATCAGGTTGAAGCGGCCGTCCTCCAGGCGCTCGACGTGCGAGATGAGGCCGGTGCAGCCCGTCCGGTAGACCGGCGGCCGCCCCTCGTAGTCCGCGTCGTGGCCCGGCTTGAGCAGCACCATCCCGATCAGGCGGTCGCCCGACAGCGCGTCGGCCACCATCTGCCGGTACCGCGACTCGAAGATGTGCAGGGGCAGGAACACGTTCGGGAACAGCACCACGTTGGGCAGCGGGAAGATGGGGAGGGAAGAGGGCAGCATGTGATTTCAGGGTGCCGAAGGGTGCCAAGGGTGCTAAGCGGTGCCGGGGTGGGTGCCCGCGGCGCGTCGGGTGCCGCCCTTCGGCACCTGAGGCCCAGGCACCTTGGCACCAACGCTTTGGCACCCTTAGCACCCTTGGCACCCGGCACCTGTCCTAGTGGACCATCCTCGTCTTCTTGTCCATGTAGTCCATCAGCACGTACTCGCCCAGCGTGTAGGGCGTCGTGAAATACGCCTTGCCGCGGCACATCGCGGCCACGCGGCGGACGAACGCCACCAGGTCGTAGTCGCGCGCGAGCATGAAGGTGTTGATCATGATGCCCGCCTTCGCGCACGCCGACACCTCCGCCAGCGTCTCGCCGATCACGAACGGGTCGAGGCCGAACGGGTTCTTGTAGATGCGCCCGTCGGGCTGCGTGAGCGCCGACGGCTTGCCGTCGGTGATCATCGACGATCTGCCGCATGTCCTTCCGCTGCCGCTCGAGGATGCGCCGGGCCACGCGCAGGCCCTCGCGCGTGTTCGTGTAGTACGGGCCCACGCGCACGCGCCCGAGCTCCCGCAGCGGGATCTCCTCGGCGCTGTCGTGGAAGAGCACCGCGTGGAGCGTGTCGCCGGGAAACTGCGTGCGAATCAGGTGCGAGAGCGCCATCGCCACGCGCTTGGCCGGCGTGAAGCGGTCCTCGCCGTAGAGGATCATGCTGTGGCTGCAGTCGAGCATCAGCACCGTGGCGCAGGAGCTCTGGTACTCGCCCTGCGCGACCATCAGGTCCGGGTAGTCCACGTCCGCGGGGTTGCCGGTGCGCTGCACCGTGTTCATGATCGTCGCCGTCGCGTCGAGGTTCATCGTGTCGCCGAACTCGTACGGCTTGGGCGCGCCGCTGGCGTCGATGCCGGTGGAGAGGTCCCGCGTGTCGTGCCGGCCGGGGCTGCTGTGGCCCGAGGAGCCGAGCAGGTCGCGCAGCGCGCGATAGCCGAGGAAGTCGAGCGCCTTGTCGGTGACCTCGAACTTCACCTCGCCGGGCTCGCCCTCGCCCTCGCCGCCGCCCTGCGCGCGTCGCGCCTTCTCGCCGTCGAGGTCGGGCGGCGTCGTGATGTAGCCCGATTCCTTCATCCGCTCGACGATCTGCTGGATCAGCTCCTCGAGCTGATCGCGCATCGGTCCGTCGGAGCCCTCCGCGGCCTCGTCGCCGAAGATCCGCTCGAGCAGGTCGTCCGGCAGCACGCCGCCGCTGAACAGCGCTTCGAGGATCGCGTCGTGCAGCGCCTGCATCGTCCGGTCGCCGTCGTCCGACGGATCGCGCGGATTGCCGAACCCGCTGGACAGCAACAGCTCCGACAGCTTCGACATGAGCTCGTCCATGTCGAGGTCGTCCAGCAGGTTGGGGACGTATTTCGTGTATTTGTATTTCATCAGTTGTAGTACCTTCTTCTTCTTCCCGCCGCCCGTCGTCTCTTCCTCGTCATCGGGCGTGAGCACCGGCGTGCGCGACTGCGGCTGCGCCTGGGGCCGCCGCGCCGGTTCCACGGCGTGGTACCCGCGCTCGTCGCTGCGGCTGATCTTCTTCTGCGCGCACATCCCCTCGAGCACGAAGTCGATGCCCGCGGCCAGTTGCGGCGCCGTGGCATCGTCCGGGATGCCGGCCCGGCGCGCCAGCTCGGCGAGGCCCTGCACGCGCGCGGTTTGCTCCACGAGCGACGCCGCCGACGTCGTGTCGGAGAGGCTGAGCGAGCCGCCCAGGTCGAACCACTCGACGACCTGCTTGAGGTCGGCGTCGCCGAAGTAGCCGGAGAAGACGTTCGACACCGCGCCGCGCACGAGCTCGCGCGCCACCTGGTCGGCGCCCTTCAGCTCGCCCTCGTACTCCAGCTCGAACTTGCCGGTCATCGAGGGCAGGGCGGCGTAGACGTCGGTCACGCGCGGCACCACGGGCGATTCGCCGGCCGAGAGCGCGCGGCGCTCGGCGTTGGACACCACGGTCTCGAGCACGCTGATCGGCAGGCGCTGGCTCACGCCCGAGCGCTTGTCGACCTTGCGCTCGCCGCGCGCCTGGAACGCCACCTCTTCCACCACCTCGCGCACGAACTGCGGCACCTCGATCGCGCTGGCGCCGCGGTGACCCACGCCTCCTGCGACGTGATCGGCATCGCGTCGGCGCGGCTCGTCATGTAGTGCGTGCGGATCTCCGCGCCGATGCGGTCCTTGAGCGGCGTGATGATCTTGCCGCGCGCCGTGTAGTCCTCGGGGTTGGCCGTGAACACGATCATCACGTCCAGCGGCAGCCGCACGGGGTAGCCCTTAATCTGGACGTCGCCTTCCTGCAGGATGTTGAAGAGGCCCACCTGGATCTTGCCGGCCAGGTCGGGCAGCTCGTTGATGGCGAAGATGCCGCGGTTCGCGCGCGGCAGCAGGCCGAAGTGCATCGCCAGTTCGCTCCCGAGCTGCAGGCCGCTCTTGGCCGCCTTGATCGGATCGATGTCGCCGATCATGTCGGCGATGGTCACGTCGGGCGTCGCCAGCTTCTCGACGTAGCGCGCCTCGCGGGGCAGCCAGCGGATCGGCATCTCGTCGCCCTCGGCGCGCACGCGCGCCTGGCCGAACGCCGACAGCGGCGCGAGCGGGTCGTCGTTGATCTCGCTGCCGGGCACCACCGGCATCCACTCGTCGAGCAGCGTCGTCAGCGCGCGGAGGATGCGCGTCTTCGCCTGGCCGCGCAGGCCCAGCAGGATGAAATGGTGCCGCGCGAGCACGGCGTTCACCAGCTGCGGCACGACCGTGTCGTCGTACCCGACGATGCCGGGGAAGAGGGTGTCGTGGCGCTTGATGCGCTCGGCGAGGTTCTCGCGGACCTCGTCCTTCACCGGGCGGCGGCGAATCTCGCCGCGCGCGATGGCCGCTTTCAGTTGTCCGAGGGTTTCAAGACGAG
Source organism: uncultured Acidobacteriota bacterium (assembly GCA_963839865.1). Lineage (GTDB taxonomy): Bacteria > Acidobacteriota > Vicinamibacteria > Vicinamibacterales > UBA2999 > 12-FULL-67-14b. Next base: position 2,342 of record CAWIWS010000002.1, on the reverse strand, counting down.
GCGATGAGGACATATCGCTATTATGACTCCGTGGGCCTGAATCGGGATTCTTCCGCGGAGGTGTTTCGCGCCTCCCGTCCGCTCGTGTTCGCGCACCGCGGCGGCGCCAAGTTGGCGCCGGAGAACACGATCCCGGCGTTCGACAACGGGATGGCGCTCGGCGCCGACGGCCTCGAGATGGACGTCCACCTTTCGGCCGACGGGATGCCCGTCGTTATTCACGACAAGACGCTCGATCGGACGACGGACCGGACCGGCCCGGTGGCCGCCCTCACCGCCGCCGAATTGGCGCGCGTGGATGCGGGCTACCGGTTCACGAAGGACGGCGCCCTTCCATTCCGCGGCCAGGGCATCGGCATCCCGACGCTCGAGGCGGTGCTCACGCGGTTCCCCTCCGCGCGGACGATTGTCGAGATGAAGGACGGCCATCCCGAGCTCGCGCGCGCCGTGGCGGCCGTGGTCCGCCGCGTCGGCGCCGCGCGTCGCGTGTGCCTCGGCTCCTTTGCGCGCATCGCGGTGGACACGATCCGCGCCGAGGCGCCGGAGATCGTGACCAGCGCCTCGCAGGAGGAGGCGCGGTGGACGCTCCATCGCTCGTGGGTGCGATGGCCCTTGGTCGGCCCGAAACCCTACGTCGCGTTCCAGGTCCCCGAGCGCGCGGGACGCATGCGCGTGGTGTCGCCGGCGTTCGTGCGCCAGGCGCACCGGGAAGGCCAGCTCGTGCAGGTGTGGGTGGTCGACACCGAAGCCGACGCGCACCGACTGTTCGACTGGGGCGTCGATGGCCTCATCACCGACCGGCCCGACGTCGTGGTGCCCGCGCGGAATGCCTGGCGGGCATGACGGCGGTCATATGAGCGCGATGACGGATAATTGGAAAATACCGTCATGATCCGCAACTGTTGGTCCCCCGGTTCTGTCTCCAGATGTCTCCTCGCGGCGATGGCGTGGACGGCGTGCGCAAGCGTCGCGTTGGCGCAGGCCCAGCCTCCCAGGCGCCCGCGGGATGGGACGCGAACCTCAAGCTCGCGAAGCTCGTCGATCGCAACCCCGACCCGAACATCGTCGAAGTCGACCTGACGGCGCGCGTGGCCGATGTCGAAGTGGCGCCCGGCAAGCGGTGCATGCGTGGACCTACGACGGCGGCCTCCCGGGTCCCATCATCCGCACCAAGGTGGGTGATCGCCTGATCGTCCATTTCACGAACCACCTGCCGCAGCCCACCACGATCCACTGGCACGGCGTGCGCGTGCCGATCGAGATGGACGGCGTGCCCGACATCTCGCAGCCGGAGATGAAGACCGGCGACACCTTCACCTACGACTTCGTCGTCCGCGACGCGGGCCTCTTCTGGTATCACCCGCACGTGATGTCGGCCGCGCAGGTGGGCTTCGGGCTCTACGGCGCGCTGCTGGTCGAGGATCCGAACGACGGCGTCAACGTCCAGGATGAGCTGACGCTCGTGCTGAGCGACATCGGGTTCGACAAGAAGGGGGACCTCGAGCCCCCCGACGCCGGCGGCCCGGCCGGCATGGTGTTCGGCCGCGAAGGCGACTACGTGCTGGTGAACGGCCACACGCAGCCGACGCTCAAGGCGCGCGCCGGCGCGCCGCAGCGCTGGCGCATTGTCAATGCCGCCAAGAGCCGCTTCTTCCTGCTCGACATGGACGGCCAGCCGTTCACCGCATCGGCAGCGACGGCGGGCTGATGGAGCATCCGGTCACCACCGAGACGCTCCTGGTGACGACGGGCGAGCGGGCGGACGTGATCGTCACGCCGACGGGCAAGCCGGGCAGCACGCTGTCGCTGCGCGCGATGCTCTACAACCGCGGCTACGGCAGCATCGAGTACCGCGGTGTCGAGGAGGTGCTGACCATCGAGTTCTCGAAGGAGCCGGCGCTCAAGCGGCCGCCGATGCCCAAGGTGTCGCGCGCGATCACGCCGCCGCCAATCGCCGGCGCGACGCCGGTGGACGTGGTGCTCACGCTGCCGCCCGCCGGCCCGGATGGCAATTCCGAGTTCCGCGTCAACGGCGTGCCCTACTGGAAGGCCGAGCCGTTCCTGGCGAAGATCGGCGAGACGCAGATCTGGAACATCAAGAACGACAGCACGTGCGACCATCCCTTCCACCTGCACGGCTTCTTCTTCATGCAGCTCGACGACAAGGGCGTGCCGGTGAGCCCGATGGAGTGGAAGGACACGCTGAACATCCCCGCGAAGACCTCGGCGCGCGTATCATCACCTTCGACGAGCGCCCGGGCCTGTGGATGTTCCACTGCCACATCCTCGACCACGCCGAGGGCGGGCTGATGGGGCACGTGCAGGTGGGGCCGCCGAGCGGG
>CAWIWS010000001.1:0-65112 GCA_963839865.1 uncultured Acidobacteriota bacterium | reverse complement strand
CCTTTTCGTGTCCTTCGTGTCCTTCGTGTTAACGAATTGTCTCTGTGTCTCTGTGGCGGGTTCGTGATCAGTGGATCAGCCCCGCGTCCCCTGTCGTCTTCTTCAGCAACGCCTTCATCTCCAGCAACTCCACCATCGACCGGCAGCGTGCGAGGGGGCCGTCGCGTTCGAGCAGGGCGAGCCGCTCGATCGGGTCGAAGTCCAGGTACTGTGCGAGCGCGTTGATCAGGTCCTCGTCCGGCATGTTGGGGGGGAGGTTGTGCTCGGCGATACGGCCTTCGAAGAGGGGCGCCAGCAGCGTTTCCAGCTTCCGCCGCTCCTGCTTGATTGCCTCGCGGTGCGACGCGGGGATCGTCTCGTCGACGGGGGTGATCATCGCCGTGCGATAGAGCCGGCCCGGCGCCGGGTCTTCCTCGCCGACCACCGTGAACTTGTCGATGCCGCGCAGGATCAGGTTGAAGCGGCCATCCTCCAGGCGCTCGACATGCGAGATGAGGCCGGTGCAACCCGTCCGGTAGATCGGCGGCCGCCCCTCGTCGTCCGCGTCGTGGCCCGGCTTGAGCAGGACCATCCCGATCAGGCGGTCGCCCGACAACGCGTCCGCCACCATCTGCCGGTACCGCGACTCGAAGATGTGCAGGGGCAGGAACACGTTCGGAAACAGCACCACGTTGGGGAGCGGGAAGATGGGAAGGGAAGACGGAAGCATCTCAGTGGACGAGCCTCGTCTTCTTATCCATGTAATCCATCAGCACATATTCGCCGAGGGTGTAGGGCGTCGTGAAATACGCCTTGCCGCGGCACATTGCGGCCACGCGGCGGACGAACGCCACGAGGTCGTAGTCGCGCGCGAGCATGAAGGTATTGATCATGATGCCCGCCTTCGCGCACGCGGACACCTCCGCCAGCGTCTCGCCGATCACGAACGGGTCGAGGCCGAACGGGTTCTTGTAGATCCGCCCGTCGGGCTGCGTGAGGGCGGAGGGCTTGCCGTCGGTGATCATGACGATCTGCCGCATGTCCTTCCGCTGCCGCTCGAGGATGCGCCGCGCCACGCGCAGGCCCTCGCGCGTGTTCGTGTAGTACGGGCCTACGCGCACGCGCCCGAGCTCCCGCAGCGGGATCTCCTCCGCGCTGTCGTGGAAGAGCACCGCGTGCAGCGTGTCGCCGGGAAACTGCGTGCGAATCAGGTGCGAGAGCGCCATCGCCACGCGCTTGGCCGGCGTGAAGCGGTCCTCGCCGTACAGGATCATGCTGTGGCTGCAGTCGAGCATCAGCACCGTGGCGCAGGAACTCTGGTACTCGCCCTGCGCGACCATCAGGTCCGGGTAGTCCACGTCCGCGGGGTTGCCGGTGCGCTGCACCGTGTTCATGATCGTCGCCGTCGCGTCGAGGTTCATCGTGTCGCCGAATTCGTACGGCTTGGGTGCGCCGCTGGCGTCGATGCCGGTGGAGAGGTCCCGCGTGTCGTGCCGGCCGTGGCTGCTGTGGCCCGAGGAGCCGAGCAGGTCGCGCAGCGCGCGATAGCCGAGGAAGTCGAGCGCCTTGTCGGTGACCTCGAACTTCACCTCGCCGGGCTCCCCCTCGCCCTCGCCGCCACCCTGCGCGCGTCGCGCCTTCTCGCCGTCGAGGTCGGGCGGTGTCGTGATGTAGCCCGATTCCTTCATCCGCTCGACGATCTGCTGGATCAACTGCTCGAGTTGATCCCGCATCGAGTCGTCGGAACCTTCCGCGGCCTCATCGCCGAAGATTCGCTCGAGCAGGTCGTCCGGCAGCACGCCGCCGCTGAACAGCGCTTCCAGGATCGCGTCGTGCAGCGCCTGCATCGTCCGGTCGCCATCGTCCGACGGATCGCGAGGATTGCCGAACCCGCTGGACAGCAACAACTCCGACAGCTTCGACATGAGCTCGTCCATGTCGAGGTCGTCCAGCAGGTTGGGGACGTATTTCGTGTATTTGTATTTCATCAGTTGTAGTACTTCTTCTTTTTCTTCCCGCCCGTCGTCTCTTCCTCGTCGTCGGGCGTGAGCACCGGCGTGCGAGATTGCGGCTGCGCCTGGGGACGCCGTGCCGGCTCCACGGCGTGGTACCCGCGCTCGTCGCTGCGGCTGATCTTCTTCTGGGCGCACATCCCCTCGAGGACGAAGTCGATGCCGGCCGCCAGTTGCGGCGCCGTGGCGTCGTCCGGGATGCCGGCCCGGCGCGCCAGCTCGGCGAGGCCCTGCACGCGCTCGGTTTGTTCCACCAGCGAGGCCGCCGACGTCGTGTCCGAGAGGCTCAGCGAACCGCCCAGGTCGAACCACTCGACGACCTGCTTGAGGTCGGCGTCGCCGAAGTAGCCGGAGAAGACGTTCGACACGGCGCCGCGCACGAGTTCGCGCGCGACCTGATCGGCACCCTTCAACTCGCCCTCGTACTCCAGCTCGAACTTGCCCGTCATCGACGGCAGGGCGGCGTAGACGTCGGTCACGCGGGCCACCACGGGCGATTCGCCGGCCGACAGCGCGCGGCGCTCGGCGTTGGACACCACGGTCTCGAGCACGCTGATCGGCATGCGCTGGCTCACGCCCGAGCGCTTGTCGACCTTGCGCTCGCCGCGCGCCTGGAACGCCACCTCTTCCACCACCTCGCGCACGAACTGCGGCACGTCGATCGTGGTGGCCCCGCGGTTGACCCACGCTTCCTGGGACGTGATCTGCATCGCGTCGGCGCGGCTCGTCATGTAGTGCGTGCGGATCTCTGCGCCGATGCGGTCCTTGAGCGGCGTGATGATCTTGCCGCGCGCCGTGTAGTCCTCGGGGTTGGCCGTGAACACGATCATGACGTCCAGCGGCAGCCGCACCGGGTAGCCCTTAATCTGGACGTCGCCTTCCTGCAGGATGTTGAAGAGACCCACCTGGATCTTGCCGGCGAGGTCGGGCAGCTCGTTGATGGCGAAGATGCCGCGGTTCGCGCGGGGCAGCAGGCCGAAATGCATCGCCAGGTCGCTCCCGAGTTGCAGGCCGCTCTTGGCGGCTTTGATCGGATCGATGTCGCCGATCATGTCGGCGATCGTCACGTCGGGCGTCGCGAGCTTCTCGACGTAGCGCGCCTCGCGGGGCAGCCAGCGGATCGGCATCTGGTCGCCCTCGGCGCGCACGCGCGCCTGGCCGAACGCCGACAGCGGCGCGAGCGGGTCGTCGTTGATCTCGCTGTCGGGCACCACCGGCATCCACTCGTCGAGCAGGGTCGTCAACGCGCGGAGGATGCGCGTCTTCGCCTGGCCGCGCAGGCCCAGCAGGATGAAATGGTGCCGCGCGAGCACGGCGTTCACCAGCTGCGGCACGACCGTGTCGTCGTACCCGACGATGCCGGGGAAGAGGGTGTCGTGGCGCTTGATGCGCTCGGCGAGGTTCTCGCGGACCTCGTCCTTCACCGGACGCCGGCGAATCTCGCCGCGCGCGATGGCCGCTTTCAGTTGTCCGAGGGTTTCAAGACGAGGCGATGAGGACATATCGCTATTATGACTCCGTGGGCCTCAATCGGGATTCTTCCGCGGAGGTGTTTCGCGCCTCCCGTCCGCTGGTGTTCGCGCACCGTGGCGGCGCCAAGTTGGCGCCCGAGAATACGATCCCGGCGTTCGACAACGGGATGGCGCTCGGCGCGGACGGCCTCGAGATGGACGTCCACCTTTCGGCCGACGGGATCCCCGTCGTTATTCACGACAAGACGCTCGATTGGACGACGGACCGGTCCGGCCCGGTGGCCGCCCTCACTGCCGCCGAATTGGCCCGCGTGGATGCGGGGTATCGGTTTACGAAGGACGGCGCCCTTCCATTCCGCGGCCAGGGCATCGGCGTCCCGACTCTCGAGGCGGTGCTCACGCGGTTTCCCTCCGCGCGGACGATCGTGGAAATGAAGGACGGCCACCCCGAGCTCGCGCGCGCCGTGGCGGCCGTGGTCCGCCGCGTCGGCGCCGAACGCCGCGTGTGCCTCGGCTCCTTTGCGCGCATCGCGGTGGACACGATCCGCGCCGAGGCGCCGGAGATCGTGACCAGCGCCTCGCAGGATGAGGCGCGGTGGACGCTCCATCGCTCGTGGGTGCGATGGCCCTTTGTCGGCCCGAAGCCCTACTTCGCGTTCCAGGTTCCCGAGCGCGCGGGGCGCATGCGCGTGGTGTCCCCCGCGTTCGTGCGCCAGGCGCACCGGGAAGGCCGGCTCGTGCAGGTGTGGGTGGTGGACACCGAAGCCGACGCGCACCGACTGTTCGACTGGGGCGTCGATGGCCTCATCACCGACCGGCCGGACGTCGTGGTGCCCGCGCGGAATGCCTGGCGGGCATGACGACGGTCATATGAGCGCGATGACGGATAATTGGAAAATACCGTCATGATCCGCAACTGTTGGTCCCCCGGTTCTGTCTCCAGATGTCTCCTCGCGGCGATGGCGTGGACGGCGTGTGCGAGCGTCGCGTCGGCGCAGGCCGCAGCCTCCCAGGCGCCCGCGGGATGGGACGCGAACCTCAAGCTCGCGGAGCTCGTCGATCGCAACCCCGATCCGAACATCGTCGAAGTCGAGATGACGGCGCGCGTGGCCGATGTCGAAGTGTCGCCCGGCAAGACGGTGCATGCGTGGACCTACAACGGCGGCATCCCCGGCCCCATCATCCGCACCAAGGTGGGGGACCGCCTCATCGTCCATTTCACCAACGACCTGCCGCAGCCCACCACGATTCACTGGCACGGCGTGCGCGTGCCAATCGAGATGGACGGCGTGCCCGACATCTCGCAGCCGGAGATGAAGAAGGGTGACACCTTCACCTACGACTTCGTCGTCCGCGACGCGGGCCTCTACTGGTATCACCCGCACGTGATGTCGGCCGCGCAGGTGGGGTTCGGGCTCTACGGCGCGCTGCTGGTCGAGGATCCCAACGACGGCGTGAACGTCCCGGATCAGCTGACGCTCGTGCTGAGCGACATCGGGTTCGACAAGAAGGGGGACCTCGAGTCGCCCGACGCCGGCGGCCCGGCCGGCATGGTGTTCGGCCGCGAAGGCGCCTACGTGCTGGCCAACGGCCACACGCTGCCCACGCTCAAGGCGCGCGCCGGCGCGCCGCAGCGCTGGCGCATCGTCAATGCCGCGAAGAGCCGCTTCTTCCTGCTCGACATGGACGGCCAGCCGTTCTACCGCATCGGCAGCGACGGCGGGTTGATGGAGCATCCGGTCACCACCGAGACGCTCCTGGTGACGACGGGGGAGCGGGCGGACGTGATCGTGACGCCGACGGGGAAGCCGGGCAGTACGCTGTCGCTGCGCGCGCTGCTCTACAACCGCGGCTACGGGAGCATCGAGTACCGCGGTGTGGAAGAGGTCCTGACCATCGAGTTCTCGAAGGAGCCGGCGCTCAAGCGGCCGCCGATGCCCAAGGTGTCGCGCGCGATCACGCCGCCGCCAATCGCAGGCGCGACGCCGGTGGACGTCGTGCTCACGCTGCCGCCCGCCGGCCCGGACGGCAATTCCGAATTCCGCGTGAACGGCGTGCCCTACTGGAAGGCCGAGCCGTTCCTGGCGAAGATCGGCGAGACGCAGATCTGGAACATCAAGAACGACAGCACGTACGACCATCCGTTCCACCAGCACGGGTTCTTCTTCATGCAGCTCGACGACAAGGGCGTGCCGGTGAGCCCGATGGAGTGGAAGGACACGCTGAACATCCCCGCGAAGACGTCGGCGCGCGTGATCATCACCTTCGACGAGCGGCCGGGCCTGTGGATGTTCCATTGCCACATCCTCGACCACGCCGAAGGCGGGCTGATGGGGCACGTGCAGGTGGGGCCGCCGAGCGGCACGATGCATGTGCATCCGAAGCCACCGGGCCGCAGATGAAACGCAGATTAGACGCAGATTAGACGCAGATTAGCGCCGTCCGCTGAGGCCTTGTCGACCATTAGCCGGCACGGCCTCTATGCCTCAGGTCACAGGTCTGGCATAATCCGCCCCTTGGCCCTCATCCTCCGGCACCCGTCTCGGCGTCTACGACATCACGGCCCAAATCGGCGAAGGCGGCATGGGGCAGGTCTGGCGGGCCACCGACACGACGCTGGGCCGGCAGGTGGCCATCAAGATCCTGCCGGGTGCGTTTGCCTCCGATCCGGAACGACTCGCCCGGTTCGAGCGCGAAGCCAAGACGCTCGCGTCGCTCAATCACCCCCACATCGCCGCGATCTACGGGTTCGAGAAATCCTCCGGCATGCACGCCCTTGTGATGGAGCTTGTCGAAGGCGAAGATCTTTCGGAAAAGATCCGGACGGGAGCCGGATTGCCGTTGGACGAAGTGCTGTCCATCGCGAAGCAGATTGCGGAAGCGCTCGAGGCCGCGCACGAGCAGGGGATCATCCATCGCGATCTGAAGCCTGCCAATATCAAGGTGCGCGCAGACGGGACGGTGAAGGTGCTCGACTTCGGCCTGGCGAAGGCGATGGACCCGGCCGCCGCGTCGAGCGCGGAGGCGATGAACTCCCCGACGCTCTCCCTGCATGCCACGCAGGCGGGGATGATTCTCGGCACCGCGGCGTACATGAGTCCCGAGCAAGCGAAGGGGCGGGCCGTCAATCGGCGCGCGGATGTCTGGGCGTTCGGCGCGGTGCTCTACGAAATGCTCACGGCCCAACGGGCGTTCGCCGGCGAGGACGTCTCCGACACGCTCGCCAATGTGCTGAAGACAGACCCTGCATGGGAGCGGCTGCCTGCAGACCTGCCACCGCGCATCGAGCAGGTGCTGCGCGCCTGCCTCCAGAAGAACGCGAAGCAACGTATCAGCGATATGCAGGACGTGCGCCTCGCGCTCGAGGGCGCGTTCGAGACGGCCGCCTCTCAGGCGGTGGCGCATGCGGGCACAGTCACGCCTCCATGGCGCCGCGCGCTGCCGGTGGCGGCCGCGGTCGTGCTGACCGCGGCCATCGTCGGCGGCGCCGCGTGGCGTCTGCGGCAGGCACCCGTGTCGCCTGCGCCGGTCGCGCAGTTCTCGATCGCGGGACCTGGCGCTCCAAGCACGGCTATCGCAATCTCGCCGGACGGTAAGCGGATATTGTACGGGGCGCGCGGCGTAGGACTCTACCTGCGTGCCATCGGTGACCTGGAAGCACACCTCATTCCCGGTCAGTCTCCAGGTTTTGGTCCCACTGTTGCCGCGTTCTCGCCCGATGGCGACTCCGTGGTCTTTTACAGCACCGCCGACGGTTCGCTCAAGCGCCTGCCGGTGGCAGGCGGGCAGCCGCTCACGATTGCCCAGGTCATGAGCCAGCCGAGTGGACTCACATGGGGCGAGGCCGGGATGGTGTCACGGCCAGGGTGCCACTGGTGTGTTCCGCGTGTCCCCCAATGGGGGAAAGCCGGAACCGCTGGCCACCGTCGAAGCGGGCGAGGAGGCCTACGGTCCGCAGGTGTTGCCAGGCGGGAAGTCCCTGATGTTCACGGTGGCCGGCAGCATCAACACCGGCGGTGTCGATCGATGGGACACGGCGCACATCGTCGTGCAGTCGCTCACCTCCGGCGAACGCCGCACCATCATCAGCGGCGGCGCCGACGCGAGGTATCTCCCCACCGGCCACGTCATCTACGCAGTGGCCGGGACGATGTTCGCGGTGGCGTTCGATGCCGACACGCAGACCGTTCGTGGCGGCCCGGTGGCGGTGGTCACGGGGGTCAGGCGCGGAGGGGATGGTTCGGCATCCCTGTCAGTCTCGAACAGCGGCTCCCTATTGTTCGTCCCCGGCCCCGCGGAGCGGGCGGGCGGCGCCTTACGCGTACCGACCCTGGCGCGCCGCAGCGGCAAGGCGGAACCCCTGGCCCTTCCCCCCGGGGCGTATCGGCGCCCCAGGGTGTCGCTCGATGGCAAGCGCCTCGCCGTAGGCATCGACGACGACACGAAGGCGGAGGTGTGGATTTACGACCTGTCCGGCACGACCGCGATGCGGCGCCTGACGTTCGGAGGCCGTAACCGGTTTCCGGTCTGGTCCCCAGACGGCCGACGGCTGGCGTTCCAGTCCGACCGCGACGGCACCCCCTCGATCTACGTGCAGGATGCGGATGGCGGTGGTCCCGCTGAGCGCCTCACGACGGCCGCGCCGGGTGTGGCACAGACGCCCGACTCGTGGTCGCCCGATGGACGCACGCTCCTCTTCTCGGAGCAAGCGGGCAACGCGTTTTCCCTGATGGCATATTCCGTCAGCGAGAAGCGCGCGGCGCCATTTGGCGGCGTGCAGTCCCGGCAACAGGTCGACGCGGTGTTCTCCCCTGATGGACGCTGGGTGGCGTACGCCTCTTCGCCGGTGGGCGGCGGACTCGTGTCGGCCGATCGGGGGATCTTCGTGCAGCCCTTTCCTCCCACAGGGGCGGCCTACCAGGTTCCCAAGACCCGGCTCGATTTCCACCCCACCTGGGCGCCCTCTGGTCGCGAGATCTTCTACGTCCCCACCATCAACCTCGCCGACCTGACGGCCGTCAGCGTGCAGGTCCAGCCGAGTCTGACGTTCGGGCCGCCGGAGACCGTCGCCGGGGTACCCAGCCCTCCTTCACCTCCAACCAGCCTCGGGGGTACGACGTCCTGCCGGATGGACGGTTCCTCACCCTGTTACCGGCCGACACCGCGTCGAATGGCGGGGATGGGTCCGAGATGCGCATCATCCTCAACTGGTTCGAGGAACTGAAGCGGCTCGCGCCGAGATAGGCGGGCTGATGGGGCACCTGCATCCGAAGCCGTCGCCACAGTAACAACACGCGGAGTGCGGCTGTGCCGCCGCGCCGTGCCTCCGCGCGCTCCGTCGCGCGTAGGGCGCCCCTAAGGGGGCGCTGCTGAGCTCCCCCCGCTGGAGTGACGCTCGAAATCGCGCAGGTGTTCGCTCGGATTGCGTGACGCTCGAACGCGTCACTCCGCAAACGGCGGAGCTGACGCGTGCACTCCTCCCTCACACCCGCGCGATTTCATGATACCCATCGCGCCACTCCAGTCGGCCCGGCGCAGCGACACAACCGCCCTCCGCTGCGAGGGCGTGGGCGGAAGTGAGGGTGTCGCTGATGTTGCTGATTATGCCGACGAACGGGTCTTCGAGTTGTTCCTGGTGCTCGGCCGGCGCTGGTTGCGGCGGGACAAACCTAGCCAGGAACGCGAGCACTTTCGCCCCACCTCTGTTGGCCGCGGTGTCTTGATCCCAGTCACGGGACAATCAGTCCTTAGTTGCACCCAGTTTAAGGCTGACCTACACTCGGCATCCGATTCACAACCTTGTAGATGGGTGTCCCTTTGCTCCCCTCCGACCCTTGGTATTACAACTGGACGTTCTGGACGGCTGTCATCGCCCTCGCCGCGCTCGTCCTGTCGCAGTTTCCACCGCTCTACGGACTGCTTCGCCCGGGACGGCTGGGCGGTGAGCTGTATTCGAGGGTGGTCTTGCAGCACAAGCTCGGCAATCCGAATGCTCGTGTGAACGTCATTCTGGAACGTTGGCGGGCGACCGGTTGACGTGAAACGGTTGGAACTACGAATCGTGCGCGACGGCAAGGAGGTGGCCCGCCTACCTGGCCAGTCCTACCAACTCGTCCAGACCGACGCGGACAGTAGCGTCCTGCTCACGCCCTTCACCGTTGGACAAGAGCTGATGTGGAACCACTTCGTCCAGTTCTTTCCGGACTTCAGTCGGGCAGAGCAGAGGGCGTTCCGCGCCGCTGTCTCCGCCTTGAAAGCCGACATTGCCGCGCAGCCCGATCCGGCAGGAAATGCTCTACGTGTCGCGTCTCCGGCGGTCGTGAAACCGTTCGATGAACTGTTCGACGCCAAATTCATCTGGCGTCCAGGGGATATGAGCTGGAACTCGTAGTCGCTGGTGCCTCCCACGCCCTCTTGACCCTCAAGGCGCGCTTCACGCTGTTCGAGTCTGACGAAGCGGACTTCCTGGTGTCGAAGGACCGCTTCAAGTACGGCGATGGAATCTACTGGGACAGCACCGGAGAACCCAACTACAACTTCGCGGTGGTTCCGATCTCGCCGATCTCGACGTAAGAGGACCGGCTGGCCCGGAGTGGCAAGTTCTCGGGTCAGCCCTCTTGTCAGAGCTAGAGCGCCTTCATCGCGCTGGACAGCCGTGCCTTCAACTCCTCGTCGCTCACGTCCATGAACGCCCCCGGCCCGCCCACCTCGGTCCGCTCGACGGGTCGGCCCTTCGCGTAGGCCCACAGCAGCGGTTCCATCGCCCCCGCCGTGCCCGCGATCAGGCGCAGCCGAAGCGCATCGCGATATTCCGCGTCATCCACCAAGGCGGTGGCGGCGGCGCGCGCCTCGATCGTCACGCGATTGGGTTGGCCCGCTGGGCGCCCGTGCGGATTGCCGCTCACGCCGGGCTGGAAGGCCGTGGGGCGCACGACGCGTGCAACGGGGCTGATTAGGTGCAGGCGGAGCCATGGCCAATCGTAGCGCCGCGCGCGAGGGCCGCGACTCGATCTATCGCTCTTCATCGGTGCGCCTTACGAAGCGACAGCCGGGGCCGGTCACGATGCGGCCGATCCCGCGAGGTGTGATGCTGGAATGGTCTGGCCTGCGGGACCCGGAGGTTACGTCGCCGCTCGCGAGCTGCTGATTGAGCGTGGCGGCGTGGGCGCGGCAGCGCCGATGACGATCTTGCCCGCCAATCCCGCGTTCCCGCCGCCTCCACGCTTCGGCTTGGCGCGTCTTTGCCGGCCAGAGAGAGAACCCGAACCCCTCGATCGCCGCGGCGGGCTCCATAGCTCACACTCTCTCGTGGTGTCGAGCTCCGGAGGGCGGCTGTGTCGCTGCGCCGGGCCGACTGGAGTGACGCGAGAAGGATCATGAAATCGCGCGGGTGTGAGGGAGGAGTGCACGCGTCAGCTCCGCCGTTTGCGGAGTGACGCGTTCGGGCCTCACGCAATCCGAGCGAACACCCGCGCGATTTCGAGCGTCACTCCAGCGGAGGGGAGCTCTCATTCACGCGACTGGGCGCGCGGAGGCCTGGCGCGGCGACACAGCCGCCCTCCGGAACCAAGGCGACCGGCGTGGTCGGTCTGAAGGCCAAGCCTAAAGGTTTGGCCCTACGAGTACGACAATAGGCCCCATGCGGCGAAGCCGCGCCTGAGAGATAATCCCCGCCATGCAGCCGCCCACCCTGAACGACATCTACGTCGCGCGCGAGCGCATCGCCTCCGTCGTCCCGCGCACGCCCCTGATGCGCCACCCGCTCCTCGACGAGGAGACCGGCCTCTCGATCTGGGTGAAGCACGAGAACCACAACCCGACCTGCGCGTTCAAGATCCGCGGCGGCCTCAATCTGATCGGGTCGTTCAGTGCGGAGGAACGTGCGCGTGGTGTGGTCACGGCCAGCACCGGGAACCACGGCCAGTCGATCGGCATGGCGTGCCACCTGCATGGCGTGGCGTGCACCGTGTTCGTGCCGGAAGGCAACAACCCCGAGAAGAACGCCGCGATGCGCGCGTACGGCGCCACGGTGGAGGAGGGCGGCAAGGACTTCGATGAGGCACGCGAGCGGTGCGACCAGCGCGCCCGCGAGACCGGCGCGCGCTACGTGCATTCCGCCAACGAGCCCGTGATGCTCGCCGGCGTCGGCACCTACGCGCTCGAAGTGTTCGAGTCGCTGCCCGACGCGGACGTGATCTTCGTGCCGATTGGCGGCGGGAGCGGCGCGTGCGGGATTCTCACCGTTCGCGACGCCCTGGGCTCGGAGGCGCGCGTGGTCGGGGTCGGTGCCGTCAACGCGGACGGCGTGGCCCGCTCCTGGCGCGGACCCGATCGCGTCGTCGGTGAGTCGGCCAACACGTTCGCCGAGGGCGTCGCCACGCGCGTGACCTTCGACCTCACGTTCGGGATCCTCAAGCGCTCGCTCGACGATTTCATCCTGCTCACCGAGGAGGAACTCGCCGAGGGCGTGCGCATGGCCCTCCGCTGCACGCACAACCTTGCCGAGGGCGCCGGCGCGGCGTCCATCGCCGCGGCCTACAAGCTGCGCGACCAGTTGCGGGGCCTGAAGGTCGTCTGCATCATGTCCGGCGGCAACCTCGATCGCGCCAAGCTGAAGTGGGTGCTCGGGTTAAGATAACGGCGGGAGCCTGGGAGTCGGGAGCCGTGAAGCCCCTAAGCCCCTAAGCCCCTAGGCCCTTAAGTCGCAAGCCCAAGCCCTGTGGAGAACACCGTAATGAATCGACGAGTAATGTGGATCGCATTGCCGATGGTCATCTTGATGGCGGGCGGAGCGCCGCTCGCCCAGGGAACGGCGAAGCCGGCCGCTCCAGCCGCGGCCGCCGGGGACGCGAAACTGTTGGCCCAGAAGAAAGATGCGGCCCGGGGCGTGGACGAGATGGCGAAGCTCGCCCAGGAGATGGTCGACTCCGTGTTCAGCTTCGGCGAACTCGGGTTCCAGGAAGTCGAGACGTCGAAGTACCTGACGGGCATGCTCGAGAAGTACGGGTTCACCGTTCAGCGCGGCGTCGCGGGCATCCCGACGGCGTGGGTGGCCACGTGGGGATCGGGCAAGCCCGTCATCGCCCTGGGTTCCGATATCGACGGCATCCCGCAGGCGTCGCAGAAGCCCGGCGTGGCCTACAAGGATCCGATCCTCGAAGGCGCGCCGGGACACGGCGAGGGCCACAACACGGGCGTGCCGCTCAACATCATCGCCGCGCTGGCGGTGAAGAAGATCATGGAGCGCGACAAGCTCCCCGGTACGTTGATGCTCTGGCCGGGCGTCGCCGAGGAGCTGCTGGCGTCGAAGGCGTGGTACGTCCGCGACGGCGTGTTCAAGGACGTGGACGTGGCGCTCTTCACGCACGTGGGCAACAACCTCGGCGTGTCGTGGGGCGACGGTGGCGGCAACGGCATGGTCTCCGTCGAGTACACCTTCCTCGGGGAGACCGCGCACAGCGCGGGCGCGCCGTGGCGCGGACGCTCGGCCGAGGACGCCGTGGAGTTGATGAGCGCGGGCTGGCAGTACCGCCGCGAACACCTTCGGCTCTCCCAGCGTTCCCACCACGTGATCACCAACGGCGGCGATCAGCCCAACGTCGTCCCGCGCAACGCGAGCATCTGGTTCTACTTCCGCGAGACCGATCAGCCGCACATCAAGGAACTGTGGGAGATCGGCGACAAGATGGCGGAGGGCGCGGCGCTGATGACCAACACGTCGTGGTCGTCGCGCATCCTCGGCACCGCCTACCCGCAACACATGAACAAGACGGTGGCGGAGACGATGTACGAGAACATCAAGACCGTCGGCCTGCCCACGTGGAGCGACGACGACCAGACGCTCGCCAAGGCGCTGCAGAAGGAACTCGGCAACGCGCGGCAGGAGGGCCTGGCGACCAGGCTCGGCGAGCTGGGCGGACCGGTGAAGCCGGAAGACAACACCGGCGGCGGCTCGGACGACATCGGCGACGTGTCCTGGACCGTGCCGACGGTCACCCTGCGATACCCGGCGAACATTCCGGGCCTGCCGGGCCACAACTGGTCGAGCGCGATTGCCAGCGCGACGCCCATCGCCCACAAGGGCGTGGTCGCCGGCGCCAAGGTCCAGGCGATGACGGTCATCGACCTCATGACCCGGCCCGAGCTCGTGAAGCAGGCGTGGGACTACTTCCACAACGTGCAGACCAAGGACGTGAAGTACGTGCCCTTCCTGAGGGCGGACACGCCGCCGCCGATTCACCTGAACGAGCCGACGCTCGCCAAGTACCGCGAGCAGATGAAGAAGTATTACTACGACCCGACGAAGTTCCCGACGTATCTCGATCAGCTCGGGATCAAGTATCCGACCGTCCGCACGACGCCTCCCGGGGGCGCCGAGAAGAAACAGCAGTAGACGTCACGTGAGAGGGGCCCTATGAACAGGTCAGTCATCGGTGCGTGCGCGGCGCTCGTCGTAGCAGGGTCGGTGGCCGGGATGGCGCAGTCGCCGAAGGCCGCGACCTACATCACCGACGAGCAGGTGAAATTGATCAACGCCAGTCCCGGCGTGGATCGGCAAATCGTGAGCGTGGACATCGGCAAGCTGAACGAAGCGGTGGGCATCATCCATCGCGGCAAGACCGGCGCGCTCGCGGCGCCCGCTGCCGGCGCCGCGCCTCCGCCGGCCGCCGTCGCCGCGACGCCCGTCCTGTGCGGCGATCAGACGGCCACGCCTCCGGCGGGGGGCACGCCAGGCGGCATCTCGCATGACGGCCAGACGGAAACCTACATCATCGTGTCCGGCGGCGGCACGCTCGTCACGGGCGGCCGCATCGTCAACGGCCGCAAGTCGGCGCCCGACAGCCAGGTGACCACCACGCTCAACGGGCCGTCGTGCAGCGGCATGATTGCCGGCACCGACGTGGTGAAGCGGGTGGTGAAGACCGGCGACATCATCATCATCCCGGCGGGCGTGCCTCACGGATGGACCGAGATTGCCGACCACGTGGACTATCTCAGCGTGCGGCCCGATCCGGATCGCGTCCTCGCGGCCGGCTACGTGAATCCCCTCATCAAGAAGTAAGCCATGCGCGCGCGGCCCGCTGCCAGGACGACTGGCGGCGGGTCACCGGCGCTTCTAATCCTGTCCGGGCCGAATCCGGCCCGATTCCGTCTGTCCCCTCTGGCGGGATTTATGCAACTTGTTGCATGGAATTACGCGCCGGCGCCGGATTTGCGTGAGCGTCGCGGTGCCCAAGGAGGCGTTCCATGTCTGCCCGTATGTTCGGTCCCGGCATTGTGATCGGGGCTCTCTGCTTGTTCCTTCCTGTCGTACCGCTCGCCGCGCAAAACGCGCGCGCGTCGGTCGGGCAGGCGCCCACCGGCGCGGAGATGTACAAGGCCTATTGCGCGCCGTGCCACGGCGCCAAAGGTCTCGGCGACGGTCCCGTCGCGTCAAGCCTCAAGGTGAAGCCCACCGACGTGACGCGCCTGGCCGTCGCGAACAAAGGCGTCTTCCCGGCGGAGCGGATCGGCATGGTGCTGCAGTTCGGCGTTGTCGTGCCCGCGCACGGCACCACGGACATGCCCACGTGGGGCAGCACGTTCCGCGCGATGGGCGATGAGCGGTCGGCGCAGGAACGCGTGACCGCGCTCTCGAAGTACATGGAGACGATGCAGGTCAAGAAATAGAACGCCGGACGATCGTCCGAAACACATCGTCGTACATCGCCGGCGTCACCGTGCCCGTGTTCGTGTTCTGGCGTGACGGGTGGTAGCAACCCACCAGAAGGGTGCGTTGGTGCTCCCACGCAGCGCCGTGTGCGAAGCGCGGCTTCGGGCGCGGCAGCGGCCCGTTCTCGCGCGAGACGAGGGTGAGCCAGGCGTCCCACGCGATCTTGCCGAGGGCCACGACCACCTCGAGTCGTGGCAGCGCGGCTACCTCCGCGGCAAGGTGGTCGAGGCACGTGTCGACCTCCTCGGGCGTCGGCTTGTTGGCCGGAGGCGCGCATCGTACCGCGGCAGCGATGTACAAATCCTTCAGGACAAGCCCATCATCCGCCCGCTGCGACGTCGTGCGATTCGCAAAGCCGGCGCGGTGCAGGCCGGCCATGAGAAAGTCCCCGGAGCCGCCCACGCCGTCGCCGGTGAAGACGCGGCCCGTGCGATTGGCGCCGTGCGCCGCCGGCGCGAGCCCGAGCACCAGGACGCGCGCCCCTGGATCGCCGAAGCCGGGGACCGGCCGCGCCCAGTAGGCATCCTCTCGGTACGCCGCCCGTTTCACGCGGCCCACCTCCCGACAGTAGTCCCGCAGACGCGGGCAGCGCTCGCAACTGATGATCGCCCGCCGGACGCCCTCCAGCGACGCGGGGCGCGTCACCGGTGCCGCCATCGCACGCGCGCCAGGTCCGCGGCCATGCTGATCACGTCCCTGACGCGGTTCACGGAGCTCCCGCCGTGGTACGTGCAGACCACCGGCATTTCATCGATGCGGCACCCGAGGCGGCGCGCCAGATACAAGGCTTCCACGTCGAAGCCGAAGCGATCGATCGTGGCGGCGGCGAAGATCTTGCGGGCCGCCTCGGCGCGAAATCCCTTGAAGCCGCACTGCGTGTCCGCAATCCCGGGCAGCGCCACCAGTTGCACCACGCTATTGAAGGCCCGGCCCATGACCGCGCGGAGCGCAGGCGCCGCCCCGAGGACCTGGGCGCCCGGCACTTCGCGCGAGGCGATCACGACATCCGCGCCCGCCTCGAATCGCGCCAGCATCGGCGCCAGCCCCTCGATGGGCAGCGACAGATCGGCATCGATGAAGACCAGGTGTTCGCCCTGCGCCTCCGCGAACCCGCGTCGCACCGAAAACCCTTTGCCGCGATTCACGTCGTTCTCCAGCACGCGGACGTTGTCCCGGCCGACGCCGGCCTGTCGGGCTTCATCGCCGGCGACGCGGCTGCCCCCGTCGATCACGACGATCACCTCCCAGGGGTAGGGCTGGGCGTCCAGGTAGGCACAGACACGGGTCAGCGTCGGGCCGATGCGTCCCGCTTCGTTGTAGGCGGGAATGACGAGGCTGACGCGCGGGGTCATGGCGTGGACGTGAAGAGGACCGTGCCGTCGGCCTGGATCGTGGCGACGTACGGGCCGCCCTCGTCGATCTTCCCGCCGAGGATGCGATAGAGGTACTGCACGTCCGTGGTTGGATGGACCTCGAAGGCGACGCGCAGATCCCGCAGCGTCGGCGCCCGCCGGACGGCCGCGCGCGACCCGTCGAGGAGGGCGCGATACTGCGGATACTTGAAGAACGTCGCCGATGTCTCGATGTGCGAGGGCTGCAGCAGCACGGCGACCGCCAGCAGGGCGATGCCCACCTTGTCCACGACACCGGTCCACGGCAGGGCCGCAACGGCCATCCCGAACGTCAGCACCATCGCGGGCGCGAGCGTCATGAACCAGTAGCTGTCGTACGGCCGGGTCCATGTGGAGAAGAGCGCCGTCGCCGTCACGAGCGGCGCCACCGTGATCGCCAGCAGGCCCACGTCCTTGCGCCAACGCCACGAGGTCACGAGCGCCGCGGCCGCCGTCAGCACGCCGAACACCCAGGAGTCGTCCAGATGGGTCAGCAGCCACGTCGTGATGTTCACCACGTGCGAGAAGCTGGCGCTGATTTGCACTGTGGCCGCGTGCGCGAGGCTGTCGAAGACGACCGTGGGCCCGATGGCGCTGGCCGGCGTCCGGAACTGCGCCACGATGTACGGCACTTCGAGCACGAGGATCACCTCGACGACGATGCGAGTGACCTCGAGGGCGTGCCGCCATTCCCGCTTGACCAGGGGCCGCGCCACGAGGGCGGCCAACACCGGCGCGGCGACGAACACGGCCGAGGAGTGGGCCTGCACGGCGAACCACGCCATCGCCGCCGTGGCCGCGATGCGCCAGAACGAGGGGGATTCCCCAAGGCCCAGCACCAGTGCCATTGTCATCTTGACGAGGGCGGTCGCTACCGGCGGGTTCCAAATCACCGAGGAGATGCCGATGTCGAACGGCCCGGTGGCCGCGAGCAGGACCACCGCCGCCGCAAGGAAGACGGAGATGCGGCGGGAGAGCGCGAGGAACAGCCAGGCATCCGCCAGGGACTGCAACAGCGCCACGGTGATGCCGCCGGCGTGGGGCAGGTTCTGGGTGAAGGGCCCGACCAGGTGGCGGCCCAGCCAGAGCAGCCAGTAGTAGACCGGTCCGAAGCCCCGGCCGCCGGCTGTGCTCGGCGCGCCCGTGAGGGGGAGGTCGCGCCAGCTGCCGAGAGCGATCGTCCAGTCGCGCATCTGCTCGCCGAGCAACAGGAACGTGCTGGTGACGTCGTGCGTGCGGACGACCAGGAGGTAGGTGAACAGGGCGGCCGCGACGGCCACCCGTGCGCGCGGCCCGAGCATCAGCCCCGGATTTTACTTCGTTTAGCGGCCGCTCGACGGCGCGAGGAGCGCGCGCACGTGGTCGTCGAACTCCGCCGCCTTCGCCGGATCGAACGGGCCGGTGTGCAGCCAGCGGATCGTGCCGGCGCGATCGAGGAGGACGAGATAGGCCAGCCCGTCATCCTTCACGCCGAGCCGTGCCTTCCACGGCCCCACGCCGCCGAACACCGTGACCGCGTTGCCGTGGAATTGCGGCGGCGTTTCCTTTCGCATCCCGCCCGTGATGAACGGCTTGGCCAGGCGGCCGAAGCCGCCGATCATCGGCACCTGGTACCACGTGAACCGCGGGTCGGTGCCCCACGTTGCGCGGGCGTGCGCGGTCCAGGCCTCGACGGGCTTGCGGGAGTTGTAGCTGAAGCCGAAGGCGATGAGGGCGGCCTTGCCGCGCGAGGCGTCGGGGAGGGTGACCTCGCGGCCGGCCAGGTCTTCGCCAACCAATGGAGGCAACGCCGCCCCGGGCGCGAGGACGGTTTCGGCGGCCTGCCCGGTCAGCGACACGGCCCAGAGGCCGCCGGCCACGGCGAACGCGCGAATCCATCTCGTCATGTGTCGTTGGACGCCTTCCGCGCGCGCCCGTTGCGTCCGGCCGCCCTACTTGTCGCGGCGCAGGTGGGCCAGTTCCGCCGGAACCGAGTCCAGGGTCTCGTCATGCAACTCCGGCACGCCGCCCTTCAACACGCGGTTGACCCGCTTGAGGTCGAGCGCCCCGTCCCACCGCGCGATGGCCATCGTGGCCACGGCGTTGCCAATGAGGTTCGTGATCGCGCGGGCCTCCGACATGAACCGGTCCACGCCGAGCAGCAGGGCCAGCCCGCCCACCGGGATATTGGGAAACGCCGAGAGCGTCGCCGCCAGCGTGATGAAGCCGCTGCCGGTGACCGCCGCCGCGCCCTTGGACGTGAGGAGCAGCACGCCGAGCAGCGCCAGTTGCTGGCCGAACGAGAGGTGCACGCCGCTCGCCTGCGCCACGAACAGCGCCGCCATCGTCATGTCAGATCGACGTCCCATCGAGGTTGAAGGAGTAGCCCGTGGGCACCACGAGGCCGACGATGGACTTGGGGCAGCCGACGCGTTCGAGCTTCTCCATGATCTTGGGCAGCGCCGATTCGGACGAAGACGTGCCGAGCACGATCAGGATTTCCTCGCTGATGTACTTGAGGAACTGGATCAGGCTGAAGCCCGTGGCGCGCGCGATGCCGCCCAGCACCACGAAGACGAAGAGCAGGCAGGTGATGTACATGCCCGCCATCAGCTGACCGAGGGAGATCAGCGTGACCACGCCGAACTTGCCCACCGTGTAGGCCATCGCGCCGAAGGCGCCAATCGGCGCCAGCCGCATCACGATGGCGACGATCCCGAAGAGCACGTGGGAGGCGTCGTCGATGACGGTGACCAGCGTGGCGACGCGCTTGCCGAGCGCCAGGGCCGAGAGGCCGAACAGGACCGAGAAGAGCAGGACTTGCAGGATCTCGCCCTTCGCGAACGCGTCGAACACGGTATTGGGGATGACGTTCAGGATGAAATCCACCGTCGAGACGCTCTTTGCGGCGGTGGTGTAATTGGCGACGGCGTTCACGTCGAGCGAGGCCGGGTCGACCGTCAGCCCGCTGCCGGGCTGCAACACGTTGACCACCACCATCCCGATGACGAGGGCCACCGTGGACACCACCTCGAAGTACAGGAGGGCCCGGATCCCGATGCGTCCCACCTCCTTCATGGCCCCCATGTGGGCGATTCCCACCACCACGGTGGTGAAGATGATTGGGGCAATCAGCATCTTGACCAGCTTGATGAACCCGTCGCCGAGCGGCCGCATCGCGGCCCCCACTTCCGGGGCGACGAACCCGAGGATGACGCCGGCGAGAATGCCAAGCAGGACCTGGACGTAGAGCGATTTGAGCAGGGATGGTAGGCGCATGCGGTTCAGGCTCAGCACTATAGCTGTCCGTGGCTATCGGGCGTACGGGAAACGGCCGACAGGATTAGGGGAGATACCGGGCGAATCGAACCCATCTGTAGGCCGGGCAACGGGTTACGGGTGGGTGGGGCAGGCCGATTGCTTTCATTTGGACCCCACACTCCGCTAAAATGGTCGGATTGCCATTAGATCAACAGGAAGGTCATAGCCGGTCATGAGAAACACAGCCCCCACAGATGCGGCCCAACTCGAAGCCCTCGAGACCCGCGAATGGCTCGAATCGCTTGATGACGTCCTCAAGCACGGAGGGTCGGCGCGCGTCGGCCGGTTGCTCCGCGAACTTGGTATTCACGCCCAGCAGGCCGGTGTCCGGCTGCCGTTTACGGCGAACACGCCCTACATCAACACCATCAACGCCGACGAGCAGGTCCCGTATCCGGGCAGCCGCGAGATCGAGCGCCGCATCAAGAGCCTCGTGCGCTGGAACGCGATGGCCATGGTCGTCCGCGCGAACCGCGTCGAAGACGGCATCGGCGGTCACATCTCCACCTTCGCATCGTCCGCGACGCTGTACGAGGTGGGCTTCAACCACTTCTTCCGCGGGCGCGACAACGGCAACGAAGGCGATGTCGTCTACTTCCAGGGCCACGGGGCGCCCGGCATCTACTCCCGCGCGTATCTCGAGGGCCGCATCAGCAACGAACAGCTGGTGAACTTCCGCCGCGAGTTCAACCAGGGCGGCGGGCTGTCCTCCTATCCGCACCCGTGGCTCATGCCCGACTTCTGGGAATTCCCCACGGTGTCGATGGGCCTCGGGCCGATCATGGCCATCTACCAGGCGCGCTTCAACCGCTACCTGGAAGACCGCGGCCTCAAGCCGAAGACCGACGCCAAGGTGTGGGCGTTCCTCGGCGATGGCGAAACCGACGAGCCCGAAGCGCTCGGCGCTATCACGCTCGCGTCGCGCGAGAAGCTCGACAACCTGGTGTTCGTCATCAACTGCAACCTGCAGCGGCTCGACGGTCCGGTGCGCGGCAACGGCCAGATCATCCAGGAGCTCGAGGCGGCCTTCCGGGGCGCGGGCTGGAACGTCATCAAGTGCATCTGGGGCTCCGAGTGGGACGCCCTGCTCGAGAAGGACTACGACGGCCTGCTCATCAAGCGCATGGGCGAGATCGTGGACGGCGAGTACCAGAAACTCGGCATCGAGTCGGGCGCCTACATCCGCCAGCACTTCTGGGGCGCCGACCCGCGGTTGCTCGACATGGTCAAGCACCTGTCCGACGACCAGCTGAAGAAGCTGACGCTCGGTGGCCACGACCCGGTGAAGGTGTACAACGCCTACAAGCGGGCCATGGACACGAAGGGCGCGCCCACGCTCGTGCTCGCGCGCACGATCAAGGGCTACGGCGTCGGCGAGTCGGGTGAAGGCAAGAACGTCACCCACCAGCAGAAGAAGCTGAACGACGACGAAGTGAAGGCGTTCCGCACCCGCTTCGGCATCCCGATCTCGGACGACGACGTGGCGAAGGCGCCGTTCTACCGGCCGCCCACGGACAGCGCCGAAATGAAATACATGCTCGAGCGCCGCGCGGCGCTCAACGGGCCGGTGCCGAAGCGCCAGGTGCGCTCGGAGCCGATCACCGCGGAACTCGGCGAGGTGTTCGAGGAGTTCCACAAGGGCACCGAGGGCCGCAAGGTCTCGACGACGATGGTCTTCGTGCGCATGCTGTCGAAGCTGCTGAAGGACGAGCAGGTCGGCAAGCTCGTCGTGCCGATCGTCCCGGACGAGGCGCGCACCTTCGGCATGGAAGCGCTCTTCCGCCAGGTGGGCATCTACGCGCACAGCGGGCAGCTCTACGAGCCGGTCGACCGCGACACGCTGCTCTATTACAAGGAAGCGTCGGACGGCCAGATCCTCGAAGAAGGCATCAACGAGGCCGGCTCGATGTCGTCGTTCATCGCGGCGGGCACCGCCTACGCGACGCACGGGATCAACATGATTCCGTTCTTCATCTTCTACTCGATGTTCGGCTTCCAGCGCGTGGGCGACCTCATCTGGGCCGGCGCGGACATGCGGATGAAGGGCTTCGTGATGGGCGGCACCTCGGGCCGCACCACGCTCAACGGCGAGGGCCTGCAGCACGAGGACGGCCAGAGCCACGTGCTCGCGCTGCCCGTGCCGAACTGCCAGTCCTACGACCCGGCGTTCGCCTACGAGCTGGCCGTCATCGTCGAGGACGGCATCAAGCGGATGTATCGCGACCGGGAGGACATCTTTTACTACCTCACGGTGATGAACGAGCAGTACGAGCACCCGGTGATGCCGGAAGGCTCGCGGGACGGCATCCTCAAGGGCATGTATGTCTGCAAGCCCACCAGCCTGCCCAAGGCCAAGCTGCGCGCGCAGCTCTTCGGCAGCGGCACGATTCTCACCGAGACGATCAAGGCGCAGCAGATCCTCGAGGAGAAGTACGGCGTCGGCGCCGACGTGTGGAGCGTCACGAGCTACGTGAACCTGCACCGCGACGGCCACGCGTGCGAGCGGTGGAACCGCCTGCACCCGGCGGAGAAGCCGCGCGTGCCGTACGTCACGGAAGCGACGAAGAACGCGCCCGGCGTGTTCGTGGCCGCGTCCGACTACCTCAAGGTGCTGCCCGATGCCATCGACAAGTGGCTGCCCAGGCCGCTGCAGGCGCTGGGCACCGACGGCTTCGGCCGCAGCGACACCCGCGCGGCGCTCCGCAACTTCTTCGAGGTGGACTCGCGCTTCATCGTCCTGGCGACCCTGCACGCGCTGATGCAGGAGAAGCAGGTCGACGCCAAGATCGTGGCGCAGGCCATCAAGGACCTCGGGATCGAAACCGAGAAACCCAATCCGGCGGTGAGCTAACCGTGGCCGACTTCATTCTTCCGAATCTTGGTGATGGTGTCGCCCAGGGCGACGTCCTGAAGGTGCTGGTCAAGGTCGGCGACACGATCGCCGTGGACCAGGCGGTGGTGGAACTGGAGACCGACAAGGCCACCATCGAGGTGCCGTCGAACGTGGCCGGACGCGTGAAAGAAGTGCGCGTCAAGGCCGGTGACAAGGTGAAGCCCGGTTTCACGGTGCTCATCATGGAAGCGGGTTCAACAGGTTCAAACAGGTTCAACGGGTTCAACGGGTTCAACCGGTTCAACCGGTTCAACGACTGCGCCAGTTGAACGAGTTGCACCCGTTGACCCGTTGAACGCGTTGAACCACCGGTCGAACCCGTTGAGCGCCCCCGCGCCTCCGTCGTGGATATCGCGGCCGGCCGTCACGCGCCGCCCGCACCCGCCGCGCCTGTTGCCCTTCCGGCGGCCTCGGCGCCCACTTCGGCCCCGGCCGCGCCATCCGTGCGCCGGCTGGCGCGGGAAATTGGCGTCGACGTGAGCCAGGTCACGGGCACCGGGCCCGGCGGCCGGATCACGCAGGAAGACGTCAAGGAATTCGCCAAGCGCGTGATGCACAGCCTCGGGTCCGGCGGCCAGGCGGCGGCCGCGTCCCCGCGCGCGGCTGGCGTTGGCCCGGCGTTGCCCGACTTCAGCAAGTGGGGCGAGTTCGAGCGGAAACCGATGTCGGGGATCCGCCGCAAGACGGCGGAGCACCTGAGCCACGCCTGGAACACCATCCCGCACGTCACGCAGTTCGACAAGGCCGACATCACGGCTCTCGAGCAGATGCGCAAGCGCTATCGCGGCGAAGTGGAGAAGGCCGGCGGCAACCTGACGGTGACGGCCGTCGCGGCCAAGGTGATCGCCACGGCCCTCCGCGTGTTCCCGCAGTTCAACGCGTCGGTCGACGCGGCGGGCGAGGCCATCGTCTACAAGAAGTACGTGCATGTGGGCGTGGCCGTGGACACGGAGAACGGGCTGCTCGTGCCCGTCATCCGCAACGCGGACCAGAAGAACCTCACGCAGCTCTCCGTTGAGATCCAGCAGCTCGCCGACAAGGCGAAGGCCCGCAAGCTCTCGCTCGACGAGATGTCGGGCGGCTCGATGTCGATCTCGAACCTCGGCGGCATCGGCGGCACGGCGTTTACGCCGATTGTCAACTGGCCGGAAGTGGCCATCCTTGGCATCTCACGCGGGGTCAACGAGCCCTGGTGGAACGGCACGAGCTTCGAGCCGCGCCAGATGCTGCCGCTCTCGCTCAGCTACGACCACCGGCTGATTGACGGCGCCGACGCGATCCGCTTCCTGCGTTGGGTCGTCGAAGCGCTGGAGAACCCCTTCACGCTCGCATTGCGCGGATAACGGAGGACCTGAGGGCTTAAGGGCTTGAGGACTTGGGGACTTGGGGAAACCCAGGCCGTTCGGACCTCAAGCCCTCAGGACCTCAAGCCCCCAAGTCCCTAAGCCCTGAAGATCATGCCTACAAAAATTGCAGTTATCGGTGCCGGCCCCGGCGGGTATGCCGCTGCGTTCTACGCCGCAGACCTCGGGATGCAGGTCACCCTCATCGACCCCGAGAAGAACCCCGGAGGCGTGTGCCTCTATCGCGGGTGCATTCCGTCCAAGGCCCTGCTGCATGTCGCCAAGGTCCTGGACGAGGGCAAGCACGCCACCAACTGGGGCGTCGATTTCGGCACGCCGAAGATCGACATCGACAAGCTGCGCGCCTACAAGAACGGCGTCGTGGAGAAGCTCACGAGCGGCACGGGCCAGGTGGCCAAGTTCCGCAAGGTGAACTACATCCAGGGGTGGGCGTCGATCGTCGATCCGAAGGCGATCAAGGTCGCGAAGATCGGCGGCGGCGAGGAGACCGTGAGCGTGGACTACATGATCCTTGCGCTCGGCTCGCTGCCCACGAAGATCCCGTCGCTCTCAGTGGACTCGCCGCGTGTGATTGACTCCACCGGCGCGCTCGACCTGCCCGAGATTCCCAAGTCGATGCTCGTCATCGGCGGCGGCTACATCGGCCTCGAGCTCGGATCGGTGTATGCGGCGCTCGGCACGAAGGTGTCGGTGGTCGAGATGACGCCGGGTCTGCTGCCAGGCGCCGACCGCGACCTCGTGAAGGTCCTCGCGCAGCGCGTGGAGAAGACGTTCGAGAAGGTGATGGTCTCGACCAAGGTCACCTCGCTCAAGGCTGGTCCGAAGTCGGTGACCGTGTCCTTCGAGGGAGAAGGCGCGCCGAAGGAAGCCACCTACGACTACGTGTTCGTGGCGATCGGCCGCCGGCCCAACGCGAAAATCGACGGGCTCGACAAGACCAGCGTGAAGGTGGATGCGAAGGGCTTCATCGAAACCGACGGCCAGCGTCGCACTGCGGAGGCCACGGTGTTCGCCATCGGCGACGTGGCGGGCGAGCCGATGCTCGCGCACAAGGCGTCGCACGAGGCGCGCGTGGCCGTCGAGGCCATCGCCGGCCACAAGGCCGTGTTCGCCCCGGCCGCGATTCCGGCTGTGGTCTTCACCGATCCCGAAATTGCCTGGGCGGGCCTCACGGAAGCCGAGGCGGAGAAGCAGGGCCGCAAAGTGGAGGTCGCGAAGTTCCCGTGGCCGGCGTCGGGCCGCGCCATCGCGATCGACCGCACGGACGGCATGACCAAGATGATCATCGACCCGGAAACCGAGCGCGTGCTCGGTGTGGGCATCGTCGGGTCCGGCGCGGGCGAGTTGATTGCGGAGGGCGTGCTCGCGATTGAGATGGGCGCGACGGCCGAGGACGTGAAGCTCACCATCCACCCGCATCCGACGCTGTCGGAGACGATCATGGAATCGGCCGAAGTGTTCTTCGGCCAGGCCACGCACGTCTACAAGCCGAAGCGGAAGTAGCGACGGACCGACCGCTATCGAAGCGGCTCGGCGGTGAAGATCAAGCCGGACTGGTTGCTGATGTACGCGAACCCGCACGGGTCCGTCGCGTCCTGCACCATGAACCAGTAGCCGGAGTCCGCAACATCGAGGGTGAGCTTCCAACCCGGCAGGATCTCGCTGCCGGGGCTCAGCGACATCCGTCGGACTGTCTCGTTGGCCGACTCGCGCATCCGAGCCGCGTACGGCGCGCCGGCGAGTTGCGCCTGGCTGAAGAAGACCCGCTTGGGGCTCGCCGGCTGGCTGAACTGGATGTTGTTGATCGTCCGGGCCGCAGTGAGCGCATCGCGCCGGCGGGCGGCCTGGTCGGGTGATTCGCCGGGTCCATGGAGGCACTGTTGCGCGAACGCCGAGCCTGAGACGGACAACACCGCGACGAACGCTAGCAATAGCTTCAGCATCGCTCCTCCAATCTCGATAGTGGCACGGCCGGCTGGTAATCTCGAGCGGCGGGCCCAGGCCCGCCGTTTCGCTGTTCCGAAGGGACAGCCTTCAATCCTGCCCGTGGGCGGCTCCAAGCACATTCCTGCGCAGGTGCCGCACGAGGTTCACGATGACGCTCGTCGCGGTCATCGACACCCACGGTGACAGCGTCAAGGCCGCCACTAACACCAACCCGGGGAGGGGCAGACCCACTGGAAAGCCCAGCGCCTGGCTGGACACGCGCACGATCGCCAGCACCGAGAGGACGGCGAGCGCCCAGCTGAACTCGAAGATGAATCCGATGCCAGAGGAGGATCCCCGGAGGCTCAGGGCCTTCCAGCGCAGCGTGATCAGGAGCAAGGGCAGCAGTATCAAGGTGAGCCGGCTGTTGATTTCGGCCAGGGGGATCGGCGCGTGCCGGAAGAGCTCGACGATCGTCAATTCCCTCGGCCCTCTCGGTGGCGGGGAACTGGTGAAGCGGGACGCCATCAATTCTCGAAATTGCTGGTTCGAGTTGGCCGTCCACCAGCCGGCCGCGAGCACCATCACACCTACCGCGAGCAGTGTGATCTGCAATGCGGCCTTGCGCCCACGCGCATGGGGTGCGGGCAACTTACTTCGCAGGACGTCGACAGCCCCGATTACCGCGAAGGGCAGCGCGACCGTTACGGTGCTCGGGAGCAGGTGCCACAGCATGGACCATAGGGGCAGGGTGCCCCTCGCATCGGCGCTCCGGTAATCAAGCACGAACGGCGCCAGGAGCAGCAGCGACGCCAACACGACACAAGCCGTGACGCGGACGAAGAGGGCCGTCGCCAGCCCGAGCGGCATCGGCGACACCAGCAGTCCCGGGGCCAGCCGGCCGGCTGAGACAAGGAATGCCCATTGGCCTCGAAGCGAGGCCATCGCCCGGCCGCGACTCGTGCTGGCGCGTTGCCACTCGTGCTGCCAGTCCGCCACCAGCGGCTCGAACACACCCGACACGGTGGCCGGGTCGAACCAGTCCCCGGCCCATCGGAGCAGGCGAGTCCCGGGAAGGGGGCGCGACGGGGTGGCAGGCGTTTGTGTCATCTGCGTTTAATCTGCGTTCAATCTGCGGCCCATCTGTGGCCCGCGAACGCCTCTTCTGCCGCCGCCCACGCTGCCATCACGCGCATCGCGTGGCCCGTGGGCCGGTAGAGTCTGCGGGGTAACCCGATGCCGCCTTCAGGCAGTGCTTCCTGCCGTGACTCGAGCAGGCCCTTCTCCTGCATCCGGCCCAGCGTAACGTAGACGGTCCCGCGCTTGAGCCGACCCGCCGATTGCTCGACCATCTCCAACCCGAACAACTCCCCATGCCTTGCAAGCAACGCGAGGATGACTCGTTCGGTGGAGGAGAGCCGAGGCAGTGTGCTCATAGTCCAGCAATTATCGATCTTACATTTAGTAAGTCAATGCGAATTGATCGATACTATAATAGTAAAGCGATGAGGTGAACGATGGCGACTGTGACGGTATCGTCCAAGTATCAGGTCGTGATTCCGCAGGAAATCCGCGAGGCGCTCAAGATCAAGCCTGGCCAGAAACTCGAGTTCCTGCGCGACGGTCCGAGTGTCCGGCTTCTCCTTGTGCCGAAGATCGAAGACCTGAAGGGCATGTTCCCGGGCATCGACACCGACGTTCCGCGGGACGATGACCGCGTATGAACGTCGTCGATTCCAGCGGCTGGCTTGAGTACCTGGGGCAGGGCCAGAACGCTGATGTCTTTGAAGAACCCCTTCGACACCTGCGCGATCTGGTCGTGCCCACCATCGTTGTCACTGAAGTGCGGCGGCGGTTGCAGCAGCAGTCGGTCGATCGTCACAAGATCGATCGCGCGATCGTCGGGATGCGCCAGGCGCGGGTCGTGCCGCTCGACTTTGACCTCGCCGTCAATGCGGCGACACTGGGGACGAGCCTCAAGCTGCCGCTCGCCGACAGCATCATCCTCGCGACCGCACGAAGCGTCGGCGCCGTGCTATGGACGCAGGACGCGGACTTCGAGGGGATCGAAGGCGTGAAGTACGTGCCCGCCCGCCCACGCCGCCGCTAAGCGGCGTGTCGGCGATTAATCTGCGTTTAATCTGCGGACGGCGTCCGCCTGCTCGTGCGCGTGATACGAGCTGCGGACGAGCGGACCAGCCTCGACATGCACGAACCCGAGATCGAGCGCTATGCGCTTCAGTTCCCGGAACTCGTCGGGGTGATAGTAGCGCGTCATCACGGCGTGGTCGGTCGACGGCCGCAGGTACTGGCCCAGCGTGAGAATCGACACGCCCACCTTCCGGAGATCCTCGAACACCGCGACGACTTCATCCTTCTCCTCGCCGAGGCCCATCATCAGGCCCGTCTTGGTCGGGATGTCGGGCGCATACGTGCGCGCGCGGTCGAGCAGTTCCAGCGTGCGCGCGTACTTGCCGCCCGAGCGCACCGCGCGATAGAGCCGCGGCACCGTCTCGGTGTTGTGGTTGAGAATGTCCGGCCTTGCGTCGAGCACGGTCTGCAGCGGACCGGCCTCGCCCTTGAAGTCGGGGATGAGCACTTCCACGCGGCACGAGGGCAGCCTGCGCTTGATGTCGCGAATGGTCTCGGCGAAGATGCCCGCGCCGCCGTCCGGCTGATCGTCGCGATCGACCGACGTGATGACGGCGTACTTGAGCGCCATCTGCTCCACGGCCTCGCCCACGCGCCGGGGTTCGTCGATGTCGAGCGTCGCGGGCTTGCCGTGCGCCACCGCGCAGTACGTGCAGGCGCGCGTGCAGACGTCGCCAAGGATCATGAACGTTGCGGTCCCGTGGTGCCAGCACTCGCCGATGTTGGGGCAGTGGGCGTCCTCGCACACGGTGTTCAGCTTGAGGTCGCGCATGATCCCGCGGAGGCGCAGGTAGTTCTCCGACCCCGGGGCGCGGACCTTCAGCCACTCGGGCTTGGGCTCACGGGGCTTGATAAAGGTCAGCGGTGCTTCGACCATCACCCTCCAGTTTAGACCACGAAGGGCTCGAAGGGCCAACCACGAAGCTTCGTGGTTTGAACTTCGTGTTCTTCGTGGTTAAAGTCTTTGATCAGAGGGCAATCCATGAAGACACTCGCCATTACGTGGCTCGGCCACAGCAGCTTCCGCCTCCGCACCCCCGGCGGGAAGGAGTTGCTCTTCGATCCGTGGTACACGGGCAACCCGTCGTTCCCCGAGAAGGCGAGGCCAAAGGCCGCCGACCTGATCCTCGTGTCGCACGGGCACAGCGACCACATCACCGACGCCGCCGCGATGGCGAAGGCGACCGGCGCCACCGTCGTGGGCTGCTGGGAGGTCACCTCGTGGCTTGGCTCGAAAGGGGTGCAGCACGTCGAGCCCATGAATATCGGCGGGACCATCACCGCCAAGGGCCTGCGCATCACCATGACCGACGCGCGCCACAGCAGCAGCTTCGACGACAGCGGCATCGTCTACCTTGGCAACCCCGCGGGCTTCGTGGTGCGCTTCGAGAACGGCCAGACCATCTACTATGCGGGCGACACGGCGCTCTTCGGCGACATGAAGCTGATCGCCGAGCTCTACAAACCCGACATCGCGTTCCTGCCGATCGGCGATCGTTTCACGATGGGCCCCGACACGGCCGCGATGGCCGCAAAGTGGCTGGGCGTGAAGCTCGTCGTCCCGATGCACTACGCCACGTTCCCGCTCCTCACCGGCACGCCCGAACAGCTCGAGACGCACCTCGCGGGCAGCGGCATCGATGTGCTGAAGCTCAAGCCCGGAGAAACGGCGGAATAGGGAACCCCGCGCTGAACCCGCGTGCTGAACCCGCGTGCTGAACCCCCGTGCTGAACCCTAGTGCTGAACCCTAGTGCTGAACCCTAGTGTTGAGGCTTCTCGCCCCACGCCTTCATGGGCGTCGTGAGGGTTCCGATGCCCTCGATCTCGATGGTGACGACGTCGCCCGCCTTCAGGAACTTCTGTCGCTCCGCGCCCGTGCCGGCCGGCGTGCCTGTCGAAATCAC
This sequence comes from uncultured Acidobacteriota bacterium, assembly GCA_963839865.1. GTDB lineage: Bacteria > Acidobacteriota > Vicinamibacteria > Vicinamibacterales > UBA2999 > 12-FULL-67-14b. The sequence goes on along the minus strand of CAWIWS010000001.1, from coordinate 35,006 downwards.
GTCGCCGGGATAGAGCGTCAGGATCGACGTCGTGTAGGCGATCAGGTGGCGTTCCTTCCAGATGAACTGGTTGGTGTTGCCGTCCTGCATCACTTCGCCGTTGACGCGCGTCACCAGGCGCAGGTTCTCCGGGTCCTTCACGAACTCCTTCGGCACGATCACCGGGCCGAACGGCGCGCCGCGGTCGATGCTCTTGCCGTCGAACCAGTTGGTGCCGGCAAACATCGCCACTTCGCGCGAGCGGCCGCCGCGGTCGCTGAGGTCGTACATGATGCTGTAACCGAACACGTAGTCGCGCGCGCGCGCCTGGGGCACCATCAGGGCTTCCTTGCCCATCACCACCGCCAGCTCACCCTCCCAGTCGATGCGCTCGCGGCCCGGCGGAATGTAGTACGCCTCGCCCGGATCGATGATGCAGCTGCGCGGGGACTTGGCAAACATGATGGGCGCGTCGCGGTCTGGGACGATGAACGCGGCGGCGCCGGCGTTGTAGCCGCCCGGCGGCATCGGCGGCGGGCCGGTGGCCGGCGCGCCGGACGCGGCCGGCGCGGCCACGTTGCCCGGCAGCGCGCCTGGCTGGCCCATCCCCTCGGCGTGCGCGCGGTAGTTGGCCGCGGCGGCGACGATGTTCCAGGGATATTTGATGGGAGCCTTGTAGGCCACCTTCGCGGCGTCGAACGCGAACGGCGCGCCGGCCGACGCGTTACCGGCGAAGTAGTTGGCGATCTGGTAGAGGCGCCCGCGCACGCGGTCGTATTGCTCGATGAGCGCGCGCATGTCGGTGGGTAATTGGACGGCGGCGAGCTTGGCGCGCTCGGTGATGCGCCGGTTGGCGTCGGCGATGTCGAGGATCCGATCGCCGAGCACCATTCCGAGGCGCACGCGCCCGCCGGCCTCAAACGTGGCGAGCTTGAACGGCGTGTCGGGCTTGTCCGAAACCCCTGCCTGCCCCGAGACAGCTACACCGCCGACGATCGACGCCATCGCCACTGCAATTGCCACGGACAGTGCCGTGAACCACGTGCGTGCTTTCATAAACAGGCCGCCTCCGGCGCCTACGATACCGCAATCGGCGGGGGCGGGCCTACCGGCGCGTCCAATCTACTTGGGCATCAGGACAGTGTCGATCACGTGGATGACGCCGTTGCTGGCCGAGACGTCCGGCTTCACCACCGTGGCGTTGTTGATCTTGAGCGTGTTGCCGCTCGTCGTGATCTGGATCCGGCCGCCCTGCGCGGTGCCGAAGTCCTTCATCATCTTCAGGTCGTCGGCGCTCACGTTGCCGGTGAGCACGTGGTACTGCAGCACCTTGGCGAGCTTGGCCTTGTCCTTCATCAACGCGTCGAGGTCGGCCTTCGGGATCTTCGCGAAGGCTTCGTCGGTGGGCGCGAGCACGGTGAGCGGCCCGGGCCGCTTCAGCACGTCCACGAGACCCGCGGCTTGCACGGCGGCGACGAGGGTCTTGAACGACCCGGCGCCCACGGCGACATCGACGATGTCCTTGGTGCCCTGGGCCCGGCTGTCGGGAGCGCAGACACCGAAGGCGATGGCGAACGCGACGAGCAGGACGCGGAGGGAGAGAGTGTGCGGCATGAAGGACTCCTTTGGGCCGCACTCTACGCGGGTGGGCGTTGGCCGGGTATGACCGACGTCATACGGCGCGGGTGCGCCGTTATCGACGGGCGAGGCCGCCGACGAGGTAGTTGGAGAACGCCTCGCCGATCTGATCCGACGTCGCGGTCCCGGCGGGGTCGTACCACTTCGAGATCCAGTTCACGGCGCCCATGATCGCAAACTCGATCATCTTCGGGTCGCCCGGGACGAAGGCGCCCTGGTCGATGCCCTGCTGGATGATGTCGCGCATGCCCTTGTCGAACTGGTCGCGCTTGGCGATCACGCGCTTGAAGAGCGGCGGGGAGAGCGACTCGGGGTCGAGCGTGAGCGCCGTGCCGTGGAGCTCATCGAGAATCGTGTGCACGAACGCGAGCACGAGCTTCCGCAGTTTCGCGTCGGGGGAGATCGACTCGGACTGGACCTCGTCCATCAGCGCCAGGAGCAGGTCGAGGGAGTACCCGTGGCAGGCGAACAGAATCTCTTCCTTGTTCTTGAAGTAGTAGTAGAGATTGCCCTTCGTCATCTCGAGCGCCGACGCGATCTCGTCCACGCTCGCGCCGTGATACCCACGGCGCCGGAAGGCGGCCGCCGCGCTCTTGAGAATCTCGATCCGCCGGTCGCTGGCACTCCCAGTTTTTGCCATTGTTGACTACTGGCGTGTTTATATCACAGTTTGAACGAGCGTTTAAATTCGTAGTAAAATGCGCCGGTGGAACACACCTCCGTAGTCCCCTCTGTGACGTTCGAAGTCGCCGCTGACCAGTACAAGCACTGGAAGCTGACGATTGACGGCGCCATCGCGACGCTCGCGATGGACGTCCGCGAAGACGCCGGCCTGCGGCCGGCCGACTACAAGCTGAAGCTCAATTCGTACGACCTGGGCGTCGACATCGAACTGGCGGACATCCTTCAACGCCTGCGGTTCGAGCATCCCGAAGTCCACGCCGTGGTGCTCACCAGCCTCAAGCCGCGCATCTTCTGCGCCGGCGCCAACATCTTCATGCTCGGCACGTCGACGCACGGCTTCAAGGTGAACTTCTGCAAGTTCACCAACGAGACCCGGCTCGGCATGGAGGACATGAGCGCCAACAGCGGCATCAAGTTCCTCGCCGCGGTCAACGGCATCTGCGCCGGCGGCGGATACGAACTGGCCCTCGCCTGCGACGAGATTCTGCTCGTGGACGACGGCGCGGCGTCGGTGGGCCTGCCCGAGACGCCGCTGCTCGGGGTGCTGCCCGGGACGGGCGGCCTCACGCGTGTGACCGACAAGCGGAAGGTCCGCCGCGATCTCGCGGACGACTTCAGCACCCTTACCGAGGGCGTCCGCGGCAAGCGCGCGGTCGAGGGGCGATTTGTCGACGCGGTGTTTCCCACGAGCCAGTTCAAGGATGCCGTCGCGAAGCGCGCGCAGGAGCTCGCCGCGAAATCGGATCGACCCGCGGCAGGCCCGGGCGTCACGCTCGGCCCCCTGACCCCCGCGATCACCGGCGACACCATTCAATACAAATATGTGAAGGGCGTGATCGACCGCGCCAAGCGCATGTGCGAGCTCACCATCGCCGCGCCGGAAGGGGCGCAGCCCTCGACGCCCGACGAGTTCCTCAAGGCGGGCGACCAGGCCTGGGCCATCCGCGCGTTCCGTGAATTCGACGACGCCATCCTGCGGCTCCGCCTGAACGAGCCGGAGATCGGCACCATCGTGTTGCGCGCCGTCGGCGACCCAAAGGCGGTCCTCGCCGTGGATGCCGTGCTCGACGCGCACAAGGCGCACTGGCTCGTGCGCGAAATCACCGGCCTGATCCGCCGCACGCTCAAGCGCGTGGACCTCACGTCGCGCAGCCTGTTCGCTCTCATAGAGCCGGGCAACGCCTTCGCCGGCACCCTCTTCGAGCTGGTGCTGGCCGCGGATCGCGCCTACATGCTCGATCACCCGGACGATCCGAACACCATCGAGTTGTCGGCGATGAACGGCGGGGCGTATCCGATGAGCAACGGCCTCTCGCGCCTGCAGGTCCGCTTCCTCGGGGAACCCGACTCGGTGGGGAAGGCGCTCGCGCACGACGGCCCGTTCGACGCGGCTGAGACCCTGGCGGCCGGCCTCGTGTTCTCCGCGCCCGACGACATCGACTGGGACGACGAGGTCCGCATGGCGCTCGAGGCGCGCGCGGCCTTCTCGCCCGACGCGCTCACCGGGATGGAAGCCAACCTGCGCTTCGCCGGCCCCGAGACGATGGAGACCAAGATCTTCGGCCGGCTCACGGCCTGGCAGAACTGGATCTTCCAGCGTCCCAACGCCGTGGGCGAGCGGGGCGCGCTGATGACATACGGACGCGAGGGCCGGCCCACCTTCGACTTCAAGCGAACCTAGAGGACACCATGATCTCGAGCGAACGCATCCCGAACAACGTCGATCTCGGCGGCAACAAGCGCCTCCAGCGCGCCCTCGAGCACTGGCAGCCGGCCTACCTCGATTGGTGGCGCGACATGGGGCCGGAAGGCTTCCAGGATCACCACCAGGTCTATCTCCGCACGGCCATCAGCGTTGACGCGGCCGGCTGGGCCCACTTCGACTGGGTGAAGCTGCCCGAGTATCGCTGGGGCATCTTCCTGGCCGAGCCGACGCACGACCGCCGCATCGGCTTCGGCGACTTCAAGGGCCAACCCGCGTGGCAGGAAGTCCCGGGCGAGTTCCGCAACCAACTCCGCCGCCTCATCGTCATTCAGGGCGACACCGAGCCGGCAAGCGTCGAGCAGCAGCGCCAGCTCGGCGCGCACTGCCCGAGCCTCTACGACCTCCGCAACCTCTTCCAGGTCAACGTCGAGGAGGGCCGGCACCTCTGGGCGATGGTGTACCTGCTGCATTCCTACTTCGGCCGCGACGGCCGCGAGGAAGCCGAGGCGCTGCTCGAGCGCCGCAGCGGCAACGACGACACGCCGCGCATGCTCGAGGCCTTCAACGAGCCGATCGACACGTGGCTCGACTTCTTCGCCTTCACGATGTTCACGGATTGGGACGGCAAGTCGCAGCTCCTGTCGCTCTCGGAGAGCGCGCTCGATCCGCTGGCGCGGACGACGCGGTTCATGCTCACCGAGGAAGCCCACCACATGTTCGTGGGCGAAACCGGCATCGCGCGCATCCTCGAGCGCACCTGCCAGCTGCTCCGGCAGTCCGGGTTCTCCGGCGACGTCCGGCGCGCCGGCGGCATCGACTTCCCGCTGATCCAGAAGTTCGTCAATTTCTGGTTCAGCCAGAGCCTCGACCTGCACGGCAGCGAGGTGTCGAGCAACGCGGCCGCGGTACTTCTCGAACGGCCTGAAGGGCCGCGCGGAAGAGGACAAGTTCAGCGACGACCACGTGCTCGCCGCGAACCTCTACATGCTCGACATGATGGACGACAGCGGCAAGATCATCCGCGAGGAAGTGCCGATGCGTAACGCCCTCAACGAGGTGCTGCGCGACTGGTACGTCGGCGACTGCCAGGCCGGCGTCGATCGCTGGAATACCCGGGTGCTCGAGGCCCACGGCATGTCGGAGCGCATCGTCCTGCCGTCGCGGAAGTTCCACCGCAAGGTCGGGGTGTATGCCGGCCGGCACTTCGATCCGTACGGCAACCACCTCACGGACGAAGAGTGGGCGCGCCGGAAGTACGAGTGGCTGCCGTCGCCCGACGACAAGGCGTTCCTGCACAGCCTGCAGGTGACGCCGGTCTTCAAGCCGGGGCAGTTCGCCAACTACATCGCGCCGCCGCTCAAGGGCATCAACCGCATGCCCATCGACTTCGAGTACGTCCGGACGGAGGCATGAGCAGCGTCAAGACTGTCGCCGTCCTCGGCGCAGGCATCATGGGACACGGCATCGCGCACGCGGCGATGGCCGCGGGCTATGCCACGGTGCTGTTCGACGTCTCGCCACCGCAGCTCGACAAGGGCAAGGTGGCGATCGACGCGGTGATCGACAAGGGCGTTGAACTCGGCAAGGTCGCCACCGCCGATGCCGCCGCGATGAAGGGCCGTTTGCGGCTGGCCACGGTCGTCGCCGACGCGGTCCGGGACGCGGACATCGTGATCGAGGCCGCGCCCGAGAAGATCGACCTGAAGCTGTCGCTCTTCCGGGAAGTCGAGGCCGCTGCGCCCGCGCACGCCGTGCTGGCCTCGAACACGTCGGCGCTCAGCATCACCGAGATGGCCGCGGTGCTCGAGCGGCCCGGGCGCATGGGCGGCATGCACTTCTTCAATCCCGTGCACCGGATGAAGCTCGTCGAGATCGTCCGCGCGCTCGAGACCACGCCCGAGACGATTGCGGTGATGGCGGACGTGTCCGCGCGGATGGGGAAAGAGACGGTGCTGGTGCGCGAGTCGCCGGGCTTCGTGACGAGCCGCATCAACGCCATGATCGGCAACGAGGCGTTCTACATGCTGCAGGAAGGTGTGGCGAGCGCGCGCGACATCGACAAGGCGCTCAAGCTCGGGTTGAACCACCCGATGGGACCGTTCGAACTCGTGGACCTGGTGGGCCTGGACACGCGCCTCAGCATCCTGCAGTACCTGCACCGGACGCTCGGCGAGAAGTTCCGCCCGTGCCCCCTCCTCGAGCAGCACGTCCGCGCGGGACGGCTGGGCCGCAAAGTGGGCAAGGGCGTCTACGACTACTGAATGATGATCCGGCCCTGGAGGCCGGTGTTGGTCGGCTGGTTGTGGTCGTGGAAGCCGCAGGTCCTGGCGGTGTTGAGGTTGCCGGTCGTGCGCGACTGGCCCGCCGTCAGGAAGCCCACCTGGTTGATCTCGGGACAGTCCGAGTGCTCCGGGTGCGGATCCGACGACATGTCGTGGGCCTGGTTGTGGCTGTTCACGAAGGTGACTCGCCCGCCGCGCGTGACGGTGACGGAAGCCGGGCTCACGCGGCCATCCGCGCCGATCGTAATCGTTGCGGTCGACGAAACGTCGCCGCCCGTCGTCGGTGGGGGCGTAGGCGTTGGTGCGCCCGTCGTCGGCGGGGTCGTCGTCGTGGGCGTGGGTGAGGAGGGGGTCGACGAACCACCGCCGCAACCCGCCGCCACGGCCACCACCAGGGCGGCTACTCCCGCCGCCGTCAATACGGAACGCGTCATTCTCGATAACTCCCTGACCAGCTTAGACCAGCCGCGTGGGATCCGGTAGCGGCGTTCCCCTCAACGTCAATAAAACTTTCGCGACAGGTTGAAGCCGATGTACCAGTCGCTTTTGCCCGTGCCGCCGCGCGCGACCTGCGCCAGGGTGGTGCCCAGGCCGTTGGAAAAGTTCAACTGGAACAGATGGCCGCCGGCGCGTTGCTCGAGGCCGAAGCTCACGAGCGTGACGCCTGGCTCGTAACCCCACACGCGCGGTGAAGCCTCGAGCGTCACGTAGGTGTTCTTGTGGAGCCGCAGGCGCGTGCCCACCGCGACGAGCGCGGTATCGTTGTGATCGACCAGTTCCGACGGGTCGGGCGCCGAGTTGTTCACGTAGGCCGGCGCCAGGTAGACCGCCCCATGCTCGCCGAGCTCGCGCGATACCACGGCCTGGATCCCCGGTGAATAGCTGTCGCTGAAGTTGTTCGTGCCGTCCACGTTGGCGACGACGGCGAGACCGACCGGCGCCGATTTCTGGCTAAGCACGTCGTAGAGGGCCGAGAACTGGATCGTGCGGTCCGACGTGCGGTAGAAGCCCAGCTGCGCGCCGGGAAACAGGCCGTAGTTCAACCCGAATCCCATCTGCGCGCCGGTATCGAAGCCGAAGAAATCTGCCAGCAGGTCCGAGAAATCTCCCTGGCCCATCGGCCGCGCAAACCGGTGGGTCAGGCGGAACGCCATCTTGTGCTTCGGCATCCGCAACGTGGTCGGCAGCGTGGCCAGGAAGAAATCCGGCTGCGCGTTGTTCGGGTCCAGGTCCGGGTCGTCGGCCGGCTGCGCGACCGCGGGCGTCGCGGCGGGTGCTTGCGCAAAGGCGGGCGCGGTGATCGCCACGTTCGTGGCGAGGATAAGTCCTGCGAAAGTCAGTGTCCGATTCACAACCGTCTCCTAATCGTTCTTGGCGCCGAGTTCGATCCAGCGGCGGATGATCCGGACCTGACCTTCGGTGAGGAACGGTCCGTTGCCACGAGGCATGCGGACGCCGACGATATCCGAGCTGCCCTCGACCTTGTGGATGATGTAGCTATTGTCCGGGTCACCGGGAATGACCCGCGTGGCTCCGGGTTTGCCGGTGCTCGGGACGCCGACCAGCGACTGGTACGACACGCCCTCGAGGAGGTTGAGGCCGCCGGTTGGATTGCGCCCGACATTCGTGTGGCACTGGATGCAGGCGAGCCGGCCAGACGAATCTTGCGTGTTGAAGATTTCCTTCTGGATGCTCGAGAAGGTAGGCTCGAGGTTCGGCGTCGGCCCGGCGATGCTGCTCAGCTTTTCGTCACAACCGGCGGCGGCCAGGGCCAGGGCCCCCAGGAATACACAGGCGTACAGTCTTCGCATCAGTCCTCGCAGAGTTGATTACTGGCGCACGCTGACGACCAGCGTGCCCTTCATGTCGTCGTGCCCCTTGCCGCAATATTCCGAGCACAGGATGGGGAAGCTGCCGGCCTCCGAGGCGACGAAATCGATCGTCACCGGGTCGCCGCCGCGCGGGATCTTCTTCTCGACCTTGAACTTCTTGATCGCGACGCCGTGCACGCCATCCGCGGATCGCACCACGAGCCGCACCCGGTCACCTTGCGTGACCTCGATGCGCTCGGGCTCGAATCCAAACCGCTTGGCCACGACCTCGACGACCCTGGGCGCTGAAGCCGTGGCGGGGTCCTGCTGGAAACTGGACACGTGAGTGGCCCCCAACAAGAGCGCCGTCCCCACCACGGCAACTGTAAATATTCGCGATGGGCGATCCATCTGGTCTCCTCCATAGCAAGGTTGATGCCCGGTCCATTCCGGGCGATTTCGCCCGTCCCGCTTGATTCACGCGGGTACAGGCAGACGGCCGGCGTAAGCATTTACGCCGGCCGTAAGTGTCAGGACTCGATGCGGTACTTGGCGAGGTAGTGGCTGAGCGCCCGCTGGCTGATGCCCATCAGCTCCGCCGCGTCCTTCTTGACGCCGCGCGCCTGCTCGAGGGCCCGGCGCATCGTCTCGCGCTCGGCCCATTCGAGGTTCTGGTGGAGTTTCAGCGACGGCACCGCGGCGGTCGCCGGCGCCGCCGACGCGGCCATCAGCCACACGGTGCGGCTGGTGAGCAGCGCTCCGGTGGAGAGGACGACCGCACGCTCGATGGTGTTCTCGAGCTCGCGCACGTTGCCGGGCCAGTCGTACCGCGAGAGCTCGGTCATCGCCTTTTCGTCGACGCCTTCGATGGCCTTGCCCGTCCGTTCGGCGAAGCGGCGAACGAAGTGCTCGACGAGCAACGGGATGTCCTCGCGCCGCTCGCGCAGCGGCGGCATCTCGATGGGAATCACGTTCAGGCGGTAGTAGAGATCGTCCAGGAACTTGCCTTCGCCCACGAGCTGCCGCAGGTCGCGGTTGGTCGCGGCGATCACCCGCACGTCCACGCGCTGCGTGCGCTCGGCGCCCAGCGGCTCGAACTCGCGGTCCTGCAACACGCGCAGGAGCTTGGCCTGCACCGTGAGGCTGACGGTGCCGATCTCGTCGAGGAAGATCGTGCCGCCCTCGGCGAGGGCGAAGCGGCCCTTCTTCGTGAACGAGGCGCCGGTGAAGGCGCCGCGAACGTGGCCGAAGAGCTCCGATTCGAGGAGCGTCTCGGGAATGGCCGCGCAGTTCACCTTGATGAGCGGCATGTTCCGTTGCGCGCTGCGCGCGTGGATGGCGCGCGCCACGAGCTCCTTGCCGGTGCCGGTCTCGCCGGTGATCAGCACCGTGCTCTTCGACTCGGCCACCAGCTCGGCGCGGGTGATGACGTCGTGGATGGGACGGCTCCGCCCGATGATGCCGTAGTGGTCGAACTCGGCGTCGCGCTCGCTCAAGAGGTAACGCAGCCCCGTGCGGGCTCGCTGGTCCTCGAGCGCCCGTCGCGCCAGGACCAGCAGTTCCTCCACCTCGAAGGGCTTCTGCAGGTAGTCGCGCGCGCCGAGCTTCATCGCTTCGACGGCGCTCTCGATGCTGCCGTGCGCGGTCATCATCACGATGGCGGGCCGCTCGGCCTCCGGCACGGTCGCCGCCATGTCGCGGATGACGTCGAGCCCCGTTTTGTCTGGCATCAGGAAGTCGATCACCAGGAGGTCGAACGAACGGTCGCCCAGCCGCCGGGCCGCCTCGCCCCCGTTGGAGGCCGTGATCACCTCGTGACCGTCGTCCCGCAGCGCCCGGCCAAGGGTCTTGAGGATCTTCTCTTCGTCGTCGACCAGTAGGATGCTGCCTGCCATGCTCATTTCGTCGCGTCCCCGAGCTCGATCCGGAACGTCGTGCCCGCGCCGCGCGCGGTGGTGACGCCAATCGTGCCGCCCAGGCCTTCGACGATGTTCTTTGCAATCGCGAGGCCAAGGCCGGTCCCGGCCCGCCTGGTGGTGAAGTATGGATCGAAGATGCGCGGCAGGTCCTCGTCCGCGATGCCATTACCGGTGTCTCGCACCGTGATGGCGACGCGGTGGCCGCCGAGCCACTCGGTCCCCAGGCGCACGTCGTGCGCCACGCCGGCCACGCGGGCCGCCTCCACGGCGTGCTGGGCGTTGGTGAGCAGGTTCACGAGGACGGTGCGGAGCCGCTCACCGTCGGACACGATGTCCGGCAGATGCGGCGCCAGGGCGAGCGTCACCGCGCCCTCGGCGCCGGCGCCGGCCGCGGCCGCCGCGTCCCGGCACACGGCGTTGATGTCGGTGGGCGCCGGATCGAAGCGGATGGGCCGCGCCACGTCCAGCACGTCGTTGACGAGGCTGTTGAGGCGGTTGATTTCCCCGTCGATGTCGCCGGCCGCGTCCCGGACATCGGCCGGCGTGGCGCCGTCCCGGGCGAGCGTCCGCAGCGCGCCCTTGATGATCATCAGGGGATTGCGCACTTCGTGGGCGATCACCGTGGACAGCCGGCCGAGCGACGACAGCCGCTCGCGCTGCGCGGCCTCGCGCTGGAAGCGGGCGATCGAGTCGGTGAGCGTGTTGAACGTGGTCGCCAGCACGTGCGCGTCCTCGTCGTCCCAGCCTCCGCCCGGGCGCGTGAGGATCTTGCGCGTGAGATCGCCGGTGGCCGCGATCTGCCGCATGTGGTCCGTGATGGAAGCCAGCGGGCGGGTGATGGTCCGCGCGACGCCGTAGCTCACGAGCACGGCGAGGAACACCGCGCCAAGGGCGATGCCGCCGAGGGCGGTTTGGATGGAGTTGAGCGTGCGCATGCGCTCGCTGCGCGAGCGGAGGATGATCGCGACCGGTTCCAGCGGGCCGGTCCTGGCGCCGAGTGGCTGGGTGAGCGCGACGAATTCGTCGTCGCCGATCAGGATGCGGGGAGAACCCGCCGTGGGCAGCAGGGCGTTCAGCGCGGGCGCGGCCGCGTCGCCGAGCGTCGATGCCCGCACGACGCCGCCGATCGCAAACGCGATGTCGGCGCCCGTGAGGGCCTTGAACTGCGCGGCCCGCCGGTCGTCGAGGAGATAGCCGATGCTGAGGGTGCCCAGGACCTCGGGTCGCACGAGGCCCAGGGTGACCGGCACGCTGACCACTTCCAGCACTCCTTGCGGATGGCCCCAGAAGGCCGGCGCCGCGCTGCCGTCGAGCGCGCGCTTCAGGTCGGGAGCCCCCTCGACGTCCGGCCGCATCGCCGGGTCGCCCGCGACGACCAGCACTTCACCCCTGCGGCCGCTGACGATCAGCAGGTCCGCGCCGGCCTGTCGCTGGTAGTCGGCCGCGATGGGCTCGAGCGTGGGGCGGTCGCCGATGTCGACCACGGCCTTGAACTTGGGCAGGTCCGCGATGAGCCGAGCCGTGCGGGCGACGTTGTCGAATTGTGTCTGACGCTGATCGTCCACGAGGGTCGCGGCCTCGGTGAGGTCGCGCTGCAATTCCGCTTCGGTCTCGCGCGTCATCCGCGCGCTGACGAAATAGACCGCGGCGCCGATCGACAGCGTGGCCAACAGGGTGCTGGCGATGAAGATGCGATTGGTGATGGAGCCGAGGAGGCGCATCAGGGCACGACCAGGTCCACGTCGGCCCATCCGGCGGCGGGCACCACCACGGACCGCGTGACGCGCGGCTCGCCTTCGTACCAGCCCACCATCGTGTACGCGCCGGGCGGCACGCCGGCCAGTTCGAAGCGGCCGTCCTCGCGCGTGACGTCGAAGAACGGGTGGTTGAAGACGAGCACGAACGCGTTCATGTGCGAGTGGATGTCGCAGAAGACGCGCACCACGCCTGGCCAATCCATGCGCACGGACTTCGAGCGTCCGGCGGCATAGCGGCCGAGGTCGAACCGCTTGGCGCGGGAGAGCGAGAACACGTTGTGATACGTGCGGTCGCTGTTGGGAAAGTCCACCACGGTGCCCACCATCACGGCGAGCACGTGCGGCACGAACGTCTCGTTGCGCTGGTCCATGACGGCGCGGCCCGGTTCGCGTTCCTCGAATGCGCCCCGTGGCGCGGTATCGAGATAGACGACGCCCCGGCGCAGGTCGGGGACATCGCGCGGACCCGCGGCGCCGGGCGCGGCCACGTCGGGCCGCCGTTCGGCCGGCCGCGCGATCCGGCGGATGTCGAGGCGACCGCGGATGCCGCCGGCTGCGGACTGCTCGAGGCGCGCGCCTTCGGCGCGCGTGGGGCTCGCTCGCTCCGCTCGCTCGTGGGCGGCCGCGCCGGCGGCGCGGCCTGGGAGGTCGAAGACCCCCACGAGCAACGCGAGCCCCAGGAGCGGCGAAGCCGCGACCCCCAAGAGCGCGCGACGCGCGCGACCCCAACGGGCCCGAACGGCGAGCCCTGTCAAAACCAATAGACCACCTGTGCCGAAATGAGCGTGTCGCGGCGCACGCGGCCGCCGTCGCGCCGGTTGCGCTGCCACGCGCCCTTGAGCACCACGTTTCTCGTGACCGACCACGCCGGGCCCGCTTCGATGCGCCAGGTGGCCGCATCCCAGCCGGCCGCCCGGGTGCTGCCGACAATCGTGCTGAAGTCGAGGCGATCGCCCCTGACCGCCAGGGAGAGCCCCGGCAGGACCCTGTAACGGCCTTCGAGGAGTTTCGACGTGGTCACGAGCGGGTCGGTGATGGCCGGCGATCCGACCGCCGGCAGGGTCCACGTCGCGCGGATCACTTCCGAGCGGATGAGGAACGCGCCCGCGGAGAACTCCACGTCGCCGCCGACCGCCGCCTGGCGCGAGCCCGCGGTTGACTGTCCCGCGGGAAGCGCGGCGTCGATGGAGCGATCGAGCCACGCGCCGCGCGACGCGGACACGCCGAGCACGAAGCCGGGGGTGGGGCGCGCGACGATCCGTCCCGCCACCTGGCGACCGCCGTTGTTGTCGCGAACGAGCGGATCCGACAGGGATCCCACGGTGACCGATCCCGTTGCGTCGAACATGCCCGCGACGCCGTGCATCTGCACGCCGGTGTCCCACCGGCTGGTGTTCACGAGGGGGAGGCCCGCCTCGGCGGTCTGGTTGCCCACCGGAAAACTCGAGAGCCACCCGCGCCCGCGCATCCGCAGCAGGTCATCGGCCGTGGCGGGAATCGCGTCGGGGCGAATCGACTGCAGGTATTGATAGGCGAGCGGTTGCCCAATCAGGAGGTTGCCGCTGCCGTACGCCGATCGCGACATCGCGCCAAACGTCGGCGGCACGCGCCCCACCTGGAGATCGAATCGTCGCGCCGGCCATGGCCGGATGCGGAGGTAGAGCGCGTATGGCTCGAACACGTGGCCCTGATCGAGCCGCATTTCGGCCAGCACCTGCAGTCGGGCGTTGGCCCGGACCTCCACCGACACGCCGATGCGGAAATTACGGAGGTTGCTGTATTCGTAATCGGTGTAGTTGAAGAAGCCGGGATCGTCCTGGCCGAGCGTGCCGGTGACCTCGCCGCCGAGAATCAGCGTGCCGTTGCCCACCGAGATTGGCTCGGTCGGCAGGACCTGCGCGCCGGCGGGGCGTTCGGCGCCCGACACCATGGCGAGCGCGAGGCACAGCCACCCGATCACCGGCCACCCCGGGGTGTTCATCAGCGGAAAGTATAATGCCCGCGTATGCCGGGGCCTGGCAGGCGGTGGGAGATGGCGCGTCTCGTCGCCGGACCGCGCCCTCGTCATCGAGATCACGATTGGCGCCATTCGCATCGAGGGATGGGATCGCGCCGACGCCGAGATCGTGGTCGAACGGCAGGCGCCCACGACGGGCGGGCTCACGCGTTTTCCCCTGATCATCGATGAATCACCGGCGCGCTGCTCGAACGCGTCCGGATCCTCGAGGGACGCCTGACGCTGACCGGATTCCGCGGAGCGATCAATGCCGACGTCCGGCGCGGGTCGATCGAGGCGAGCGACGTGGCCGGGACCCTGCGGTTGGAGACCGAGATTGGCGCGATTACGCTCACGCGGGCGCGGTTGTCCGCGGGCGGGCTGCTGCGCTTGCGGACCTTCAACGGTGACGTGCAGCTGGGGCTGGCCGAGCGCCCGGCGAACGCGCGCATCCTCGCGCTGGCCGTGAACGGGACGATTCAGTCGGAGATTCCGCTGGCGACCCGGGACACCTGGGGGCCGCGATGGGGCGAGGCCACGCTCGGCGCTGGTGATCTGTTGATTTCGATCGACGTGATCAACGGCAAGATCGACATCCGTAGCCCTAAGCCCCTAAGCCCCTAAGCCCTAAGTCCCTAAGCCCCTAGGCCCTCAGGTCCTACTTCCTATTCAGCCGCTTCTGCGCGTCCTGGTAGCGGGGCGATTCTGGCGGCACCTTTGCGAAGGCGGCGCGCGCCTTCGCCGGATCGTTCAGCCGGCGGTCGTAGAGATCACCCAGGCGAAACCACACGTCCATGGGATTGCCGGGAAAGCCCGCCGCCATCGTTTCGAGGGTCTGCGCGGCTTCGGCGAACTTGTCCATGTTCATGTACATGAGCGCGAGCCGGTTATAAATCACGAGCGACTGCGGATCCTTGGGGAACTGCTCGACAATCATCCGCAGCGTGACCATGAACGCCGGGACCTCGGTCTTGAGGAGCGGGTCGATGTCACGCATCCCCTTGCGATCGTTTTCGATCTGGAGCTTCGCCTGCAACGCCTGCGCCGCTTGCGGCGTGCCGGGGAAGTCCCGTGCCACTTCGAAGAACAGCTGGCGCGCCTGGGCATCTGCCTTCGGCTGGCGCGATTGGTTGAGCATCTTCCCGCGGCGCAACTTGCTCTCGGCCACGCGGCGATCGCCGGCGAAGCGGCTTTCGAACTCCACCCGCGCCGCCATCGCATCTTCGGTGCGGCCCATCTTTTCGAGGAGCTCCGCCGCGAGGAAAGACGCTTCCGCCGCCGGCCGCGAGCCTGGGAGATCGCTCATCACCTGTTGGAGATCGGTCAGGGCCTGCTCGTTCAGGTTGTTGGCCATCTTGGCGCGAGCCACGTCGAGACGCTGTTGCGCCTCGGCCTCGCGGGCCGCCGCGCCGGAGGGCGGGCCACCGGGGGGCTTGAGCGGTGGCCGCGCCGGCACGCGGCCGGGAGCGTCCGGGGCCGCGGCCGTCGCCCCTGCCGTCTTCGCCGGCTGCGCGGGCGCGGGTGCTGACGGCGCACCCTTGCCGCCCGGGGGCGCTGACGTGACCGGAGCCGAAGCGGCCGTTGGCGGCGCCGCGCCCGGCACGGCGGCGGGCTGGACGGCCGGAGCGCTCGCTTGTTGATCCGGCGGGGTCGCGGCGGCGGGGCCGCTCCGGCCCGCCATGTACGCGCCGATGCCTCCGGCAATCATGGCCACGACTACGACGCCGACGGCTCCGGCGACGAGCCACGGCGTGCGCGAAGGCGCTGGCGCGACGGCGGACGCGGATGCCTGGGTCGACGCCGACCCGCTCGGGGAGGAATAGGGGACGGTGGGCGCGGACGCCTGCCCCGCCGACGCGGACGCAAACGCCGACGTGTTGAGCGCCGCGCCAGACGCGCCGGCGCCCGGTGACAGGACCACGGTGGCCGCGTCTGACGCCGAACCCGGCGCCGCGCCGAGCGCGACCGGCACGGCCTGCCGCGAGGCCGAGTCGCGACGAAGCCGCTTCAGGTCCGCGCCGAGGTCGGCCGCCGTCTGGTAGCGCAGCGCGCGATCCTTCTCGAGCGCCTTCGAGATGATGCGATCGAGTTCCGCGGGCACCGAGGCATTGAGCGTGCTCGGCGGCGCCGGGTCGCGATTGAGGATGCCGTCGAAGACGACCGCCGTGCTCTGCCCGGCGAAACTCTGGCGGCCCGTGACCATCTCGTACATCACGACGCCGAAGGAGAAGAGGTCCGTTCGCGGGTCCACGTCCTCGCCCCGCGCCTGCTCGGGCGACATGTACGCGATGGTGCCCACCGTGGTGCCGACCATGCTCGTAGAGATCGGCGTTGGCCGTGTCGTGGTCGGCCTCTCGCCCCGATCGCCGGAAGTCCGGCGAGAGCTTGGCGAGGCCGAAGTCCAGCACCTTCACCTGGCCGCGGCGCGTAAGGAAGATGTTGGCCGGCTTGACGTCGCGATGCAGGATGCCGCCGACGTGCGCCGCATCGAGCGCGTCGGCGACCTGCGTGGCGATCTCGAGCACCGCTTTCAATTCGAGCGGGCGCCCCGACAGCCGGCGATCGAGCGGGTCACCGTCGAGCAACTCCATCGCGAGGTACAACTGGCCGTCCTGCTCGTCGAAGCTGTAGATCGTGCAGATGTTCGGATGGTTGAGGGATGAAGCCGTGCGCGCCTCCCGGCGGAACCGCTCGATGGCCTCCTCGTTGGAGGCGCTCCCCTCCGTCAACACCTTCAAGGCCACCTGCCGTCCGAGCTTCAGGTCCTGGGCGCGATAGACGACACCCATCCCGCCGGCTCCGAGCTGGTCGATGATGCGGTAATGCCCGAGGGTCTGGCCAATCAAGGTGTTCGACACGACGCGGAGTGCCATCGTATGCCCGTAACGCCTTGACAGGGAAGGGCCCTCATCGGTAGAGTCAGTGACCTTTGAAACGTAATTCCACATAATGGAATCACAGGAAATTCAGGCCGATGCGCCCGTTCTGCGCGCGTCCGGCGCTTTGACGTCCATCGACAAGGCGCTCGAAGTCTGCGAAGTGCTGAGCGGGGCGCCCAGGGGCATGAGCCTGTCGGACCTCGCCCGCGCGTTGCGGCAACCCGCGTCGACCGTCCATCGCCTGCTCGGGGTCCTCAAGCGTCGCGGGTATGTGCGTCAGGATGACGAGACCCAGCGTTACGGCCTGACGCTGAAGATGCTCGACCTGAGCTTCCGGTCGCTCGGGCAGTCGGAACTGCGGCTGCACGCGTACCCGATCATGCGGGAGTACGTGCTCCGCACCCCGTACCGCGGGTTCATCGCGATTCCGGCGTCCGGTGAATGCACCTACGTGTGGAGCACGGGACCGGACGAAGTGGCCATGCGCACGGTGTACGGCAAAGAGATGCCGGGGCATTGCGCGTTGTATTTCTCGCCGCGCCAGGCGACGCGGCGACTCAGTTGCCTGCGGCTGGCGTCCGCGGCTGAATTGCAGAGGCCCGAAGCGGTCGTCCAGCGCCTGGGGCCGCCGCCCGTCGAGCCCGACGCCCTGCAGCGGTTGTTCTGCACCTGCGCGCCCGTGCGCGACTACACCGGCCAGGAAGTGGCGCGCGTCGGCGTGTTCGGCCACGGCGAGGACGACCAGCCAATCCTGAAGGAACACCATCGCGGCGCGTGGGACCTTGCGCGCCGCATCTCGATGCGCCTGGGGCACATGCCGCCGGCCCTCGAGAGCACCGCCTAGCGCCGTGATCTGGCGGACTGTGAACTTAATTTTTGAACTTTGAACTTTGAACTGGTAACTTCCCAAGAGAGGAACAATGGCCTACATCATTACGGAACCCTGCATCGGCACCAAGGACTCGGCATGCGTTGACGTGTGCCCGGTCGATTGCATCCATCCCCGCAAGGACGAGCCCGATTTCGAGGCTGAGACCATGCTCTACATCCACCCGGACGAGTGCATCGATTGCGGGGCCTGCGTGCCCGCGTGCCCGGTGGAGGCCATCTTCGCGCTCGACGAAGTGCCCGAGAAGTGGAAGAACTTCATCGAGATCAACGCCAAGCACTTCCAGAAGTAGAAAAGGGGCGCGCGCGCGCCCATTTCGTCTAGAATCAGCCCGAAGAGGGAGGACCCACCGGGTCCCTCCCCGCCGGGTCCTCAGGTTGCGCCACCTGGAACGCCCGACGTTTCGAAAGAGGGTGGTATGTCGACTCGACCCCGCTTCGCGTTGGTGGCCGCTGCCGTCCTGGCGGCCTGTGTCTCAGGTGTCCACGGGCGCACGCCGGTCAACGACGCCGAACTCCAGTTCCAGCTCGGCACGCTGCTGTTCGACGAATCGCGTTATCGCGAGGCGCTCGACGCGTTCCGCCTCGCCACGGGGACCGAGGACAAGGGCCTGGCGGTCCAGGCGCGTATCGGCCTCGTCAAGTCGGCGCTGCGGCTCGGCGAGTTCTCCGAGGCGCAACGGGAGGCCGTCACCCTCAAGAAGGACGCGCCGCGCAATCCCGAGGCGATGTCGGTCCACGCCGACGCGCTCTGGTCGAGCGGGCTGTTCGACGAAGCCGACCAGGAATTCCGCGACGCGCTCTCCCTCGTGCCCGGCCTCTCGCGCGGGCACCACGGCCTCGCCAAGGCGCTGGCCTCCCAGAACAAGCTGGATGAAGCGCTCAACGAGGCGCAGACGGCCCTCAAGCTCTCGCCGCGCGACGAGGAGATCCACCACACGGTCGGCACCATCTTCGAACGCATGCGGCGTTACGAGCAGGCGGCCGACGCCTACGGCAACTACGTCAACCTGTTGCCCAACAAGGACCGCAGCGACAAGGCCGCGTGGTCGCGTTCGCAGATTCGTTTCCTCAAGTCGTTCGGCGAACGTGAACCCATCGCGATGGACGACGAGGCGGCGGCGAGCCTGCACACGGTGGACTTCCGCCTGGTGGACGACAAGGTCCTCGTCAAGGTCAAGGTCAACGGCAACCGCCCGCAGGACTTCGTCCTCGACACCGGCTCGGAGATGACGACCGTCTCCCGACAGACGGCGGCGACGGCGAACGTGCGGCCGATCACCTACACGCTCAGCGCGGGCGTTGGCGAGGTGGGCCTCCGCGGCCTGCAGCTCGGTCGCCTCGACAGCTTCGAGATCGGGACGCTCAAGCTGACCAACGTGCCGACGTTGATCAAGGCGCCGGCCCTCCGCGGCATCCCCAAGCGCGAGACCGAGAGCTTCTCGCCCCTGGCGCTCGGCCTGTCGATGACCATCGACTACGCGACGCACAAGCTGTCGCTCGGCCGCACGCTGCCGGCCGAGAAGGCCGAGTTCACCCTGCCGATGCGGCACCACCGCCTGTCGATGGTGCGCGGCCTCATCAACCAGACGCGGCCCACCTATTTCGTGGTCGACACGGGCGGCGAGGTCATTTCGATCAGCACGTCCACGGCAGACGACATCAACCAGGCGATGTCGCGCAAGATCGCGCTGCGTGTCTATGGGACGTCTGGGTGGGACCGAGACGCGTTCCTGATGCCGGGCGTGAACCTCCGGTTCAACGACATGGCCTTCAACAACTTCTCGGTGGTGGTGCTCAACCTGCAGGCGCCAAGCGTCCTGCTCGGCTTCCAGCTGGGGGGCATCGTCGGGCACCGGTTCCTGAGCCCGTATCGGGTGTCGCTCGACCTGGGGCGGAGCGAACTCCGCATGTCCAGGGGCAGCGCGCCGGTGACCGCCAGCAACCCCTAACGCCGCTGCTTGCGGGCGAGCCGTTCGGCTCGCCGTGCGTGCGCCTCGCGGCACAACGCCTCGCCTTCGGGCGTGTCCACGACGAGCGGCGGGACTGGTTGGGCCTTCCCGTCGCGGTCGATCGACACGAACGTGAGATAGGCCCGGCTGGTCAGCCGGCGCACCCCGCTGACAATCTCTTCGGAGAACACTTCCACCTCCACCTCGAGCGACGTGCGGAACGTGCAGGTCACCCTCGACTTGAGGATGACCATGTCGCCGACCTTGATGGGATGCAGGAATTCGAGCCCGTCCACGCCCGCCGTGAGCGCGAGCGCGTTGGTGTGCCGATGGCACGCGATGGCGCCGGTGATGTCGATGCGGTGCATCACCGCGCCGCCCAGCATGAAGCCAAGCGGATTGGAGTCGTTCGGGAGCACCACCTCGACGGTCTCGGTGGCGGAGTCTTGCCAGCGTTTGGGGAGCATGGAGGGGCTTAAAGGGCTTAGGGGCTTAGGGGCTTGGGCTTAGGGACTTAGGGACCGGGAGGTTCTTCAAGCCCTCAAGCCCCTAAGCCCCTATGCCCTCACCGTTCTTAAAAGTCGTACCCAATCCACATCGTGAATTTGGGGCGGCGGAATTCGTAACTGCCGCCAGCCGTGGCGAACACCACGTCCTCGTAGTCGCGGTTCATCAGGGTCCGCCAGCTCCAATCGAAGTGGAGCGGGAAGCCCAGCGCGAAGGTGGACAGGCTGACGCCATACGAGCCGCGACCGTCGACGAACCGTAGCCCGCTGATGGGCACCGGGGCGCCGTAGATGGGTTCGAGCGTCGTCTGGTTGTAGCCGACCACGGGCCGCTCGATGGTCTGCGAGTTGGCCACGAACGTGAAGTTCTGGCCCTCCCATCCCGCCCCGCCGGCGCCCGCAAATAATGTCGCCCGCACGCCGCCGAGGATGCCAATCGGCGTGGCCATGGCCTCGATGAGTGGGAAGCGCAGTTCGACGTTGCCGAAGAACGCGTTCTGTCCGACAAACTGCAGGTATTCGTAGCCGCGCAGTTCGGAGTTGCCGCCGAAGTAGATGTAGCCGGGGTTGGTGCCCCAGCTCTTGTAGCCGCGTGCGCGCAGCGCCAGCAGGCCCGTGGAGCCGATGCGGAAGTACTTCCGGGCGTCCCCGTCGAGGGACTGGCGCGACAGCGAGTTGCCCAGCTTGGGGGCGATGTCGTACGCCAGTCGCATGGTGCTGCCCGAGAGCGGCCCGAACTCGCGGAAGATCGTCGTCTCCTGCACGAACGCCGCGCTGAGCGGCAACATGTTGCCGTTGTTCATCAACGTGCGTCCGAATTGCTGCTGCTGGTAGTCCTGCGAGTACTGCTCGAGGGCCGGGTCGTTGAAGCTCTCGGTGTAGCGGTTGAATCCCGCCGACACCTCGACGCGACGGTAGCGGTTGAACGGATAGATGGCGAAGACCGTGCCGCCCTGCTGGGTCTGCGTGGCCGTGGCGAGATCGCGATCGACCAGGTAGCTGTACGCCGGGTCGTAGTACACGCCGCTCTGCTGCCCGTAATAGAACTGCGACTGCGAGTACCCCTGGACGGCCCATTGCAGGCGCTTCTCCATGTTCACCCACGTCAGGGAGAGCGTCCGGTACTGGGAGACCGACGACACGAAGAGGTTGAACTGCTCGTCGCCGAGCACGTCGGAGAAGGTCACCTGCGTGCCCCCGAACACGTCGCCGCCGCTGGTGACGCCCAGCGCGACCGGCGGCCGCCCTTCGAGGAAGAGCTTCTCGAAGCGGCCGACCTTCTTCTTGTTGTCGGCCACCATCGTGTGGCTGAGCGGCGCCTGGAAATCCACGATCGGGCCGGGCGCGCCGAAATCGGCGGAGGCCACCTTGGTGAGCTCCTCCTTGCGCTCGAGAATGTGCAGGCCGTAGTCGCCCTTGAGATAGGTGACAAACGCCACCTTGTTGGCCGCGCCGTCGTGCAGGACGACGGGGCTGACGTTGCCCGCGAGCGCGTCGGTGTACTGCTTGAGCTCGCCGTTCTTGAGGCTCAGCGTCCACAGGTTGTAGATCTGGCCGTTCTTGGCCACCTCGGGGTCGATTGGCTCGGCCGGGTTCACCGCGGTGGACGGGAAGATCAGCGTGTCGGCGTCGATGAACTGCGGCCCGCCCTCGTCGTGCGTGCCGAAGGTGAGCTGCACCTTGTTGGTGCCGTCTGCGTTCATCCGGAAGATCTTTTCGTTGCCGCTGACGCGCACGAGATAGACGAGCGACTTGCCATCGGGCGCCCAGGTCGGCGCGTAGTTGGCGAAGTCATCGTGGGTCAGGTTCATGATCTCCTTGGTCTCGAGGTTGACCGTGAAGATGTCCGCCTCGGCGTTGCGCATGCCCGAGAAGGCGATCAGCCTGCCGTCGGGGGAGAAGTCCGGCGACTCGGGCGAGTCCACCGACGTCAACGGGATGCGGACCTCGATCTTGCGCGTGACGACGTTCTGCACGATCAGGGACCGGTCCTTCTCCGTGCGCACGAAATAGGCGAGGCGATCCCCCGTCGGCGACCACGACATCCACGGCACCGAGTTCCAGCGCCCGCCGGGCGTGGCGAGGTACTCGAAGCCGCTCGTCTGGTCGAAGCCCTTGGTGAGGTTGCGGATGATCGTGCCGTCCTTGGCGGAGATCAGGACGATGTCGAGTTCGCGGTCCTTGCCGTTGCCGCTCATCGCGGCGATCAGGTCACCCGACGGCGACGGCTCGATGGACAGCACGTTCGAGAACGAGCCCTTCCTCGGGTCCGGGGCGAGATCGCGGCCGTAGTCGGCGGGCCGCTCCTTGTCGCGGAACGGCTTGAAGCGATCCTTCATGTACTTGTCGAACGCCTGGTCCCACTCCTCGGGCGTCATCTGGAAGGCTTCCTGGTACGCGTCGTCGCTGCCGCCGATGACGCTCCGGCGCAGCGCGAACACGTAGGCGCGCACGCCTTCCTTGCCCCAGCGCGCTTCCATGAACTCGAAGGCCGCGTGTCCGAGGTTGTAGATGAGGCGTGGGTTGCTGAAGCCGCCGTAGTCCTGCATCTCGCTCATCTTCGGAATGATGTCGGAGACGGCGGCGTCGCGGACGGTCATGATGTCGAGCGGACGCCAGTAGCCGGTCATGTAGTCCGACATGCCCTCCATCGTCCACAGCGGCATGTTGCGCCGGATGAGGCCCGTCGGGATGATGTCGAACTGGAAGATGTGCGTGAGCTCGTGGACGATCAGCCGGTAGAGCAGGTCCGACGGCTCGTCGATGGGCATCACCATGCGGCTGCGGCTGGGTTCGGCAAACGCGCCGACGCCTTCCTGGGCCGCGCCGGGCGTGACGTTCTGCTGGAAGAACGCGCTGCTGCTCTTGAAGAGGATGAGGGGAATCTTGAAGGAGAGGTCGTGCTTCAATTCGGAACTGACGTGCTGGTACGCGCTTTCGGCGTACCCCGAGATGCGCTCGAGGTGCGGCTCGATATCGGGGTAGTAGTAAATTTCGAAATGCTCCGTCTGGTAGGTATGCCAGTCGAAGTTGTCATAGCGGATCGCGTTCTTCCCGTAATACGGGATATAGCCGGTCTGCGCCTCGGCAAACGGTGCGGCGACGACGAGCGCCAGCATGGCGAGGACACCTAGAGCCACGGGCGTCAGGGACTTCCGCTTCGAGCGGGTGCGCATAGACCTCTCTCCTTCGTGCATCTTACCGATCCTGAGACAAGAGCCGCAAACGAGGTGACCTCTCGAGGAGGCAATCGGCCGCCGCTCTTGCCTCTTCAGGTTCCCGAGCAAAATTCGATCCGCATGGCTTCGTCCTATACTGTGGACGCGACGGGGCGGTCCCGGCGGCGACCCCTCCGGGAATATCCGGGCCCACCCGGGGGTTCCTCTCAACAGCGCCCTTTGGTTGAATGTTTTCTGGACGACGTCGGGCGGCCACGGATGAATCGGGCGAGGCTGATGAGTTTTCAGCCAGCGCCCTGGAGTACCTGGACGCCCTGTACGGGGCGGCGCTCCGGCTGACGAGGCGTCCGGACCAAGCCCAGGACCTCGTACAGGACACGTACCTGAAGGCGCTCCGGGCGCGGGACGGTTTCGCGCGGGGCACGAATCTCAAGGCTTGGTTGTACACGATTCTCCACAATACGTGGAGAAATCGGCGGCGGGACGGCTCGAGGTCCCGCCTGGACTACGACTCCGACGCCGTGGAACTGGCGGCCGACGCGCCCGGCGGGCTCTCGCCCATGATGGAGAGCCCCGAGGCCCTGCTGCTGCGGGACACGATCGACGCGGATTTGCAGGCGGCGCTCGACGCCCTGCCCGAATCGTTCCGGGAGGTCGTGTGGCTCCGGGACGTCGACGAATTGACCTACCAGGAGATCGCCGACGCCCTGCAGATCCCGATCGGCACCGTAATGTCTCGCCTGTCGAGAGGGCGGAAGCAGCTGTACACGGCGCTGACGATGCAACGCGAGCGCGAACCGAGCGTCTAAACGGGGAAGCATGACCTGCAAGCAGATTGAACCCTTACTGGCATCGTTCGTGGACGGGACCGCCGAAGCCGGCGACTGCGGCCTGGTTGACGCACACCTGACCGGGTGCGGGGCGTGCCGGCAGGTGGTGGCGGCGCAGCGCGCGGTCCGGACGGTGTTGCAGTCACGCGCGGCGTACCTGAGCCCCGTGGCGCCTCCCGGCCTCCGCACGCGGCTCGCCGCCACGGCCCATGAGGGGCAGCCGCAACATTCGGCGATCCTCGGATGGCGCGGCCGGCTGTCCGCCTTTGCCGCCGCGGCTCTCCTGGTCATTCTCGTGGGTGCGGCGGCGACGCCGTTCCTGACGTCGTATTCATCGGTGGTCCTGGCGGCGCAACTCGCGCTGGATCACGTGAAGTGCTTCATGATCGACGGCGATGCGCATGCCTCGCCAATCTCGGCGGCCCAGGCCGAGGCGACGCTCAAGTCCGAGTACGGGTACTCGTTTGCGGTTCCGCAGCTGCCCGATGGATCGGGCCTGAACCTGGTGGCCGTGCGCCGGTGCCTGTATGGCGACGGCTTCGCGGCGCACCTGCTGTATCGTCTGGACGGCGCGCCGGTGTCGCTATTCGTGATGCCGGGCGTCGAACGCCCGTCGGACGAAATGGCGGTCCTCGGGCACGACCAACTCATCTGGAATGACGGGCACACGACGTTCATGCTCGTCGGCCGGACGGGCAACCGGGCTCGCCTCGAGCACGTGGCGTCGCAGCTTCGGAATGAGGCAAAATAGACGTATGGATCAGGCCAATTCGAAGGTCCGCTGGATCGCCATGGCGGCCACGGTGTTTGCGCTCCTCGCGATCAGCATTCCGTTCGTGTGGGAGCGCACCATCCACGAGCCGACGGCCTCCGCCGCGGGGGTCACGCCCGACGTGACGGCGGTGGCCTCGCATGCCGCGGGCGCCGGCGACTCGGACGCCGATGCCGCCTGCGACGCGGGGGCCAAGCCCGCCAACATGGACTTCACCCTGAAGAACCTGAAGGGGGAGAACGTCCGCCTGTCGTCCTTCAAGGGCAAGGTGGTGCTGCTCAACTTCTGGGCGACCTGGTGCGGGCCGTGCAAAGCGGAGATTCCCGGCTTCGTCGAACTGCAGGCCAAGTACAAGGACAAGCTGGTCGTCGTCGGCTTCTCGGTCGACGATACCGCCGAGAAGGCGCAGGCCTTCGCGACCGAATACAAGATCAACTACCCGATTCTGCTCGGCGAGGGCAAAGAGGACGTCCAGGACGCCTACGGCCCGATCTGGGGCATTCCGGCGTCGTTCATCATCAGCAAGGACGGCAAGGTCTGCAAGAAGCACATGGGCATCGCGCCCAAGGCGGTATTCGAAAAAGAAGTCGTCGCGCTCATGTAGTATGATCCCTTCAGTCATGCTGAAGGGATTCACCAACGCTCGTCTCGCCTGCGGCTGCAAGCTGGCGTTCCGCGATGGATCAGCCGGCAGCCCGGTGCTCGTCGTGCTCGACACGAAGGCGCCCGGCTGCGTGAATCCCCGACATGTTTCAGGTCTCCCTCTCTACGACTACCGCGAAGCGCTCCGCCCTTCGACACGCCTCGGCCCGCCCGAGGAAGAAGAGTTCGAAGAAGAGAACTGACAGGGCGGCCCGCTAGTGGCCGCGCCATTCGCCGTCGCCATCTTCTGGCTGGTCCAGGTCTCGGCGCTCACCGTCTTTCTCGTTCCCTTTGAGTGGCACTATCTCGGCCTGTGGACCGCGTCGCACTTCCTGCGCGCGCTGGGCCTGACGATCATCTTCCATCGGTACCTCGCACACCGTGCGTTCCACCTGTCGCGGGCCGCGCGATTCTTCTGGGCCCTGGCCGGCACCGCCGCGATGCAGAAGGGCCCGCTTTGGTGGGCGGGCAACCACATCGACCATCACAAGTACGCGGACCGCGAGGGCGATCCGCACAGTCCCTCGCTGAGCGGCTTCTACCATGCGCACATCGGCTGGTTTCTGGATGATTCGAAATGGGACCAGCTGCCCGACACCAATCCCGTGATGCGTGACTTCGGCGATGTGCCGGAGTTGCGGTGGCTCGACCGGTATTTCTGGGCGCCGCCGCTCGCGCTGGCCGCGGGGCTCTACCTGGCGGGCGGCCTGCCGTGGCTGGCGTGGGGGTTCTGCCTGCCCACCGTGACGCTCGCGCACGCGACGTTCGCCATCAACACGGTGAACCACCTGTGGGGCACGCGCCGGTTCGAGACGATCGACGACTCGCGCAACAACCCGATCACCGCGTTCTTCGCGGTGGGCGAGGGCTGGCACAACAACCATCACCGGTATCAGCGCGCGGCGCGGAACGGCTTTTACTGGTGGGAGTTCGACCCGACCTACTGGGTCGTGCGGCTGATGGCGGCGGTGGGGCTGGCGTGGGGCCTGCAGCCCGTGCCGTCGCGCGTGTACGACGAGGCCGCGGTGAAGGCGGGACGCCCTGGGCAGAAGGCTCCGGCCGCCCCCGCGTGAGGAACGGCCGGCCCTGGTGACCGAGGCGGCGCGCTACCCGCCGATGCGAACGTAGCCGCGCAACTCGTAATTCACAATCGTCGTGAGCGCCCAGAGGTCGAGTTGCACCTCCGGCTGGATGTCCTTGGGATCGATCTTCATGCCAAGCACGGCCTGCCCGCAGACGTGGAGCTCGACGCCCGCCTTCTTGAGCGCCTGCATGATCGCGATGTTGGGGTTGTCCTGGCCGTTGTTGCGGGCCTTGAACGCGTCGTTCTTCAGGATGGCCGCCGTGCCGCCCTGGTGGAAGATCACCGCCAGCTTCCGGTGCTCGACGGGCACACCCGTCTTGGCCAGCGTGTTCAGGTAGCGCGCGGCCGCCTGCAGCATCGGGTTGACGTCGGTCGCCTTCGGCGCCGCCGTGGCCACGTCGAAAAGCACTTTGTATTCCGTCTTCGCGTCCGGCATCTCCTTCGCGCCGGGCACGTCACGCGCCGGGTCGACCCCGGGAATGGGAAGGGCCTGCGCGCCGGCCGAGTGTGAATATCCGAGAACAAGAGCGAGCGCGATCACCGCACCTACGACCATCTGTTTCATTGCTGCCTCCTGCGGAGGTCCGGCTGAAGCCGGACACTACCAGAGGTCCGGCTGAAGCCGGACACTACCAGAGGTCCGGCTGAAGCCGGACGCCACGATGCGACACATTACACCATCGGGCGAATCGCCGGCGCGGCTGCGCCCGGTCAGGCGCGTAACGCGGCCGTAATGGGGACGCGCGACGCGCGCCACGCGGGCAGGAGGCCGCCGGCAAAGCCAATGGCCACGGCCAGGACGATGCCCGTCATGATCGTGCCCGGGGTAATCCGGAACGCGAAGGCCACCTCCGCGAAGTTGGCGCCGCCCGCCGCGGAGGACAGGCCGTTGGCGGGGATCGCCACGAGGCAGCCGAGCACGCCGCCGAGAAACGCGAGGAGCGTGGACTCCATGACGAACGAGATGAGGATGCTCGCGCGGGAAAAGCCGAGCGCGCGCAACGTCCCGATCTCACGCGTGCGCGCGGCGACGATCCCGTACATGGTGTTCATCGCGCCGAAGACGGCGCCAACGCCCATCACGAGCGCGACAAAGACGGCCAGCGCAATCAGCGGCGTCGACACCTGCGCCGACTGGTCGTCGTAGTACTTCCGCTCCTGGATCAGCTGCACCTGCATGCGCGGGTTCTTCGACAACTCGGCGTTGAATGCGGCGAGCGTGGCCGGATCCTGAAGGCGCAGCGTGAGCGACTGGTAGCCGCCGCGGCGCTGGAACGCTGGGGCGATCACGTCGAGGTCGCCCCAGACCTCGCTCTCGAAGCCGCCGCCGCCGGCCTCGAACACGCCGGTGATAAGCCAGTCCCGCCGCTGCAGCCGGATGGTGGATCCCACGTCCGCGCCGGCGTAGCGGTCGGCGGCCTTCTTGCCGATGATGAGCTCGTTCAGGCCGGGCTGGAACGACCGCCCGCGGATGATGCGCACGCCGTGCCGCACGCGGAAGGCGATGGGCTTGACGCCGCGCAGGCTGACGTTCACCGCCGCGCCGGTGTCCTTGCGGGGCAGCGTGGCGACGACGAAGACCTCGGGCGAGGCCAGCGGGTTGCCCGTCCCGTCTCTCGCGACGCGGCTGTCCACCGCCACGGCGCGGGCGTTGTCGAAGTTGATGCCCGAGGTGAGCTCGCCCGTGGAGCCGCGTTGCGTGAGCACCGCGTTGTCGGTGGCGCCGGTGGCCTGCAGCGCCAGGCGGAAGCCCTGCGCCATCGCAATCAGCACCACCAGCACGGCCACGACCAGCCCCACCGCGCCGATGGCGAGCGTCGTCACGCGCCAGCGCACGATCAGGTTGCGGATGTTGTAGGAGAGCGGCAGCGCCATTACGCGGCCCTCAGGGTGTCGACGATCTTCGAGCGGTACGCGCCCCAGGCCGGGACCGCGCCCGCGGAGACGCCGAGGGCGATCGACAGCGCGAACATGCTGGCGGCGAGGCCCGTGGACAAGTGGAGCGGCGGAAACTGCCCGAGGGCGGCGCCGAGGTACGGGATGTCGCTGAGGTTGGCGACGAGCGCGCCCGCCAGCCAGACGCCCATCGCGCCGGCCGACGCGGCGAGGATCAGCGCCTCGGTGAGGATCAACCCCATCACGAGGCGGCTCGAGAAGCCGAGCGTCTTGAGAACGGCGATCTCGGTCCGCCGCTCGCGCACGGCCATGCTCATCGTGTTGGCCGTGACGAGGAGCACGGTGAAGGCCACCGCGAGGCCGATGCCGTTGAGCAGCACCACGAGGTTGCCGGCCATCTCGTTGAAGCTCTGGATGAACGCGCCTTCCGACTCGGTCTTGGTCTGCACGTCCGTGTTCTCGAACGTGTCGTCGATCGCCTTGGCGACCTCCGCCGCCCTCGAGGGATCGGCCACCTGCACCATGAACGTGCCGACCCCCGCGCGCTGGCGTGTGGCCTCGAACAGGTACTGGAAGTGGAAGAACATTTGCAGCTCGTTCGTGCCGGGGTAGCGCGCCAGGTCGGCGTCGTAGATGCCCGCGGACGATGAACTCGAAGGGCTTGCCCACGCGGTAGGGGGGATGAAGCTCTCGAGCTGAAAGGTGTCGCCCATCTTCCAGCCGAACTTGCGCGACAGCGCGCGGCCGATGATCGCCCCTCGCCGGTCGGCCAGGAACGTGTCCATCTGGTCCGGCGGCACCTGGTATTCCGGATACATCGTGAAGTAGCTGTCGGCCTCCACCGCGAAGTTGGCGAAGAAGTTGGCGAAGTCCTGGCCGCCCCCGCTCCCGGGCAGGCCGCCGAAGAAGATGGTGGGGGAGACGCGCCGGACGCCAGGCACCGCGCTGATGCGCGCGCGATACGCATAGGGCATGTTGAACACGAGGCTCACGGCGTGACGCGTCGCGAGCCGGCCGGGATTGGCGCCCTTGACGCTCTGGTCCATCGCCGCCAACACGGTCTGCAGCGTGCAGATCAGGAAGACGCACAAGGCCATCCCGAACACCGTGCTCAGCGTCCGCAGCCAGCTTCGCCGAAGGTGCTTCAGCACGTACGGGAGGAACTTCATGGCGCCCCGGTCCCCGGTCCCGGGTGCCGTTCCACGCTCCGGCTCAGCACGCCCTTCTCGAGATGGCGCTCGGTGTGCGCGCGGCCGGCCGCGCGCGGGTCGTGCGTCACCATCACGATGGTCTTGCGGAACTGCTGGTTGAGCGCCTGTATCAGGTCGAGGATGTCCTCGGCGCTCTTGGCGTCGAGATCGCCCGTCGGCTCGTCGGCGACCAGCACGGTGGGATCGGTCACGATGGCCCGGGCGATGGCCACGCGCTGTTCCTGGCCGCCGGACAACTGTCGGGGGTAGTGCTTGGCGCGATCGGCGAGGCCGACGACGCGCAGGGCGGTCATCGCGCGCTCGCGCCGCTCGCGCTTGCCAGAGCGACGTGAGGAGCAGGGGCAACTCGGCGTTCTCGACCGCGGTGAGCACGGGAATCAGGTTGTAGAACTGGAAGATGAACCCGACGTGTCGGCTGCGCCACGTCGCCAGCTCGCCCTCGGAGAGCGCCGACACGTCCGTGCCCGCGACCGTGACGCGTCCCGATGTGGGCCGGTCGATCCCCGCGATCAGGTTGAGGAGCGTCGTCTTCCCGGATCCGGACGGGCCCATGAGCGCCAC
Source organism: uncultured Acidobacteriota bacterium (assembly GCA_963839865.1). Classification (GTDB taxonomy): domain Bacteria; phylum Acidobacteriota; class Vicinamibacteria; order Vicinamibacterales; family UBA2999; genus 12-FULL-67-14b. Next base: position 4,835 of record CAWIWS010000001.1, on the reverse strand, counting down.
GAACTCGCCGGACGGGACCTCGAGGCTCAACCCGTCGAGGACGACGATGTCCTGCGAGTCGCGCCGGTAGACCTTGCGGACGTTGTCGATGGTGACTGCGGAGGACATGGGATCAGGGTTTCGCGGTGACGCGGGTGCCCGTCTTGATCGCATCGGCCGGCTTGGCGATGAGCGTCTCGACGCCCGTCAGCCCCTCCAGCACGACGACCCGGTCCTGGCGCGTGGCGCCTAGCTTCACGGGCCTGGCCTGCGCGGCGCCGTCGACGATCGCGAACACCATGCTCGCGCCGTCGCGGGTGACCACCGCGTTCTGCGGGATGACGACCGCTTGGGCGTCGCCGCCGGCCTCGGCCGCGCGCGCGGGCTCGAGGAACGTGACCTTGGCGCTCATCTCGGGCTTCAGGTTGGCGTCCTTGTCGAGGATGGTGACCTTGACCATCACGGTGGCGCGCGTGCGGTCCGCGGTCGGGATGACCTGGCGGAGCACGCCCTTGTACTTCCGGTCCGGAAACGCCTCGACGATCACTTCCGCCGGCTGGCCCGCGCTCAGGCGCGCGACATTGGCTTCGGCCACGTCCACTTCCACTTCCAGCGTATCGAGGTCGGCGAGCGCGACGATGGCGCCCGACGCAGTCGAGATGTTGACCCCGGGAGGAATCGGCGCGACGCTCTCGCCGACTTCGGCCATCTTGCGGACCACCGTGCCCGTGAACGGCGCGCGGATGTTCGTGTTCTGCAGGAGGGCCTCGTTGTAGCGCACGTCGGCCTCCGCTTGCGCGCGGGCCGCCCGGGCGCGACCGACATCGGCCTGCGAGCGCTGGAGATCGGCGCGCGCCTGGCCGAGGGCCGCTTCGCTGATCTTGACGCGGCTGCGTGACGCATCGAGTTGATCGATCGGCAGGAGCGCGTCCTTCGCCAGGCGATCCGAGACGCCGAGCGAGCGCTGCGACTCGGCCAGGTCCGCCTCGGCGCGCGCCACCAGTGCCCGGCTGCTGGCAACCTGGGCTTCGGCAGTTCCGATTTGGGCGTCGGCGCTGTCGAGCGCCGCTCGGGAGCGGCTCACCGCGGCCTGGTACTCCGCGCTCTCGAGCCGCGCGAAGATGTCGCCCTCGTTGACGCGGGCGCCCTCTTCGACCTTCAGCTCCGCGAGGCGTCCCTGGATCTTCGCGGACACCACGGCGCGCCGGCGCGCCACGACGTAGCCCGACGCCGTCAGCATGGGTGACCCCGCGGCGCCGCCGGCCGCCGACTCCATCGCCGGCTTGACGGCGGAGACGTCGACCGGGCGCGAGCCCGACCGGAAGACGACGACCGCGCCGATGATCACCATCAGCGCCACGAACACGGCGATGTTGCGCCGGCGGTTCCGGCGGGAGCCGAGGGGCCCGGCTTCGGGCAGTCGCAACGATTCGAGGTCTTGCGTCAGGTCACTCACGGGTCCGCTCCAGGGGTCTCGACGTGGCAATCTGAAATTGTCACACGTTTAGACGCGGGTTGCCGGGTGAGGTTCGATGGGCTATTTGGCGGCTTTGGGCGGGGGCGCGGCCTCCCGCATCCGGCCCGACTGCTGGAGGGCCCGGCGCAGGAGGAACTCGATCTGCGCGTTCAGGCTGCGCAGGTCGTCGTTCGCCCAGCGCTGGACGGACTCCAGCAAGGCAGGATCGACTCGAAGCAGGAAAGACTTTCGTTCGGCCACGGTGTTGGGTTTCGGCTCCCGGTTCCCGGCTCCCGGTCCCGTATTGGTAGATCGTTCCCGTGTTGATCACCGGCTGCGCATTGCGATCGCCGCAGAGCACGACCAGCAGGTTGCTCACCATCGCCGCCTTGCGCTCCTCGTCCAGCGTGATGATCGCCTTCTTCGACAGCATGTCGAGCGCCATCTCCACCATCCCCACCGCGCCTTCGACGATGCGCTGGCGCGCCGCGATGATGGCGCCCGCCTGCTGGCGCTGGAGCATGGCCGCCGCGATTTCCGGCGCGTAGGCGAGGTGGCTGATGCGGGCTTCGAGCACCTGCACGCCCGCGCGGAGGAGCCGTTCCTGGATCTCGCGCTTGAGGTGTTCGGCTACCGCGCCCGTGTGTCCCCGCAGCGACGGCAGCTTGTCGTCGTGCGCGTCATACGCGTAGTTCGTGGCGAGGTTGCGCAGCGCCGACTCGCTCTGCACCTTCACGTAGTGCTCGTAGTCGTCCACCTCGAAGACCGCCTCCGCCGTCTCGACGACCTTCCACACGACCACCGCCGCGATCTCGATCGGGTTGCCCTCGATGTCGTTGACCTTCAGGTGCGAGCTCTCGAAGTTGCGCACGCGCAGCGAGATCTTCTTCTTGGTGAAGAAGGGGTTCGCCCACCGCAGGCCCTGCTCCTTGGCGGTGCCCGCGTAGTGGCCGAAGAGCTGCAGCACCCGGGCCTCGTTCGGGTTGACCATGAAGAAGCCGCACATCAGCAGCGCGTCCAGCGCCACGGCGAGGCTGGCGCCGACGGTGGCGAGGGGCGCGCGCTGCTGGATCGACGTCACCAGCAGCCAGAGGAACAAGCCTTCGGCCGCGAAGAGCGCGGCGAGCATGGGCAGACCGGATAGTCCGTTGGTTTCGCGTTCCCGAATCATGGAATCGTGCCTCCTTGAGACGATTTCAATTTGATATCACATGGATATCGCCTGTCAAGCCGACCTCCGGGCACGCGGGCCGGCGGGAATAAACCCGTGAGGTGGCGGGGTTTAGCGGGAGGACGTGCGAATTGCTGTAGTGGGTGCCGGTATCTCAGGGCTGACGGCGGCCTATGTGCTGAACACCGCGCACGAGGTCACGCTCTTCGAACGGGAATCCCGGCTGGGAGGGCATGCCCACACGCATGACATCGACGCCGGCGGCCGCGTGTGGCCCGTGGACACGGGGTTCATGGTTTTCAACGAGCGCACGTACCCGCAGTTCGTCCGGTTGCTTGGCGCGCTCGGCGTGGACAGCCGGCCGAGCGACATGTCCTTCGGGGTGCGGTGCCGCCGCTGCGGCCTCGAGTACTCAAGTGCCGGCCTGCGCGGGCTGTTCGCGCAGCCCCGTCTGCTCGCGAGCCCTGCGCATGCGCGCATGCTCCTCGACATCCTCCGCTTCTTCCGGCGCGGCCGTCGCGCGCTGGCCGAGGGCGGCGCGGAGGGGCAATCGCTCGGGGCGTTCCTGGAAGACGGCGGTCACAGCCTGGCGCTGGCGCGCCACTTCGTGCTGCCGATGGGCGGCGCGATCTGGTCCTCGTCCAGCGCGGACCTGCGCGCGTTCCCGGCCCAATCGTTCCTGCAGTTCCTCGACAACCACGGGCTCCTCCGGGCGACGGGGCAGCCCGTCTGGCGGACGGTGGTGGGCGGCAGCGCGCGCTATGTCGGGGCCATGGCGGCGCGGCTGGGCCGCGGCGTCCGCGCGGCGGCGCCGGTATCGCGCATCACCCGCGATGACACCGGCGTGACCGTCCACGTGGCGAACGGCCAGGCCGAGCGCTTCGACCGGGTGGTGATGGCCACCCATGCGGACGAGGCGCTCCGGTTGCTGGGCGATGCGAGCGCCGACGAGCATGCAGCGCTGTCGCGGTTCCGCTACTCGACGAACGACACCTGGCTCCACAGCGACGAGGGACTCCTGCCGGGGCGCGCGGCCGCGCGCGCGTCGTGGAACTGCGACCTGGCGGATTGCCAGGACGAGCGCTCCGCCGTCGCCGTGACTTACGACCTCAACCGGCTGCAGGGGCACGCGCCGGGGCATGCGTTGCTCTGCTCGCTGAACCCCCTCGAGTCCGTGCGGGGCCGCGTGCTCGCGCGCATGTCCTACACGCACCCCATCCTCGATGGCGACGCGTTCGAAGGCCAGTCGCTCGTGCGGCGGCTGAACGGCGCGCGGCATACCTTCTATTGCGGCGCGCACCTGCGCTTCGGCTTCCACGAGGACGGCGTGATGTCGGCCCTCGCGGTGACCCGGGAGTTCGGCCTTGCGCTCTAGCCTGATGCGCGGCCGCGTGACGCACCAGCGCGTGGGCACGCCGTCACACGGCTTCCGCTACGGGCTGTACATGCACCGCTTCGATCTGGACGAGGCGTCCACGCTGGCCGGCCGGCTGTGGCTGCTCGGCGTGAATGGGCCGGGTGCGGTGCCATTCCACGAAGCCGACCACCTTCCGGGTGAAGGCCCCTTGCGCGCGCGTGTCGAGGCGCGCCTGCTGGCGCACGGCGTGACGGCGCCGGTGGCCCGCATCGACCTGCTCACGCAGTGCCGCGTCTTCGGCTACGTCTTCAACCCGGTGAGCTTCTTCTTCTGCCACGACCGCGCCGACGCGCTGGTCGCAATCATCGCGGAGGTCCACAACACCTTTGGCGAGACGCATTGCTACGTGCTCCCCGTCGAGGCCGCGCGCCGCGAAGCGCCAGGCTCCCCGCCCGCCCCGCGCGTGTGGCTCGATAAAAAGGTGTTTCACGTCTCGCCGTTCATGACGCTCGACGGGACCTACCGTTTCCAGTTCGCGGTGTCCGCGTCCCCCGCGGACGTGCGCATCGACCTGCACCGCGGCGGCGAGCCGGTGTTCGTGTCCCGGCTGGCGCTCGACCGGGTGCCGCTGTCGGACCGGGGACTGGCGCGGATGCTCCTGCGCTATCCGCTGATGACGCTCCAGGTGATCGGCGGCATCCACTGGCAGGCCCTGCGCCTGTGGTGGAAGGGCGCCACCTACTACCCAAACCTCCATACGACCCACAGACCGTCAGCAAGAGGACCTCGGCATGATCGACGCGGAAGGCACGTTCGACAAGGCGGAAGGCAAGGAACGAAAGGCGCACCCCGGACCGAAGGCCGAAGGGCGA